>NZ_CM132132.1:0-2352500 GCF_053615355.1 Streptomyces sp. CLCI03
AAGGCGGAGGGGTCGCAGCCGGGATATCTGGCAGCCGTCCGGTACGGCGGCCCCGCGCAGATGATGCGCGAGGGCCGCCGACGTTTCGGTGCGGCTAGGGTGTGATGCGCATCGGGCCGCCGGGCTGCCCGTGGTCGCCGTTGCGGAAGGCGGTCTCCAGCTCTTGGGCCGTCATGTCTCCAGGGGCGGGGGGAGCCTCATGGCGCTCGACGGTGGGGCTGGGGGGCTCGGCCATCGCTGTGGCGGCGGCGACGCCTGCTGCGACCAGGACGAAGGCGGTTGCCAGGAAGCGGGTCCGCTTGCTCAATGCCATGAGGGTCTCCGAATTCGGGCGGGTCCCGGCCAGGGCCGTTCGGGCGGCCTCGGGCGGCGGTCTGTCTACCGTACGGCGTTGTAGACGGCCACAGCCTGCGATCCGTGCTCCGAAGAGAACATCCGGTTGTCCAGCCAGCCGCCGCTGCTGTTCGTGTAGCGGTGGCTGTTCACCCCGACGATCTGAGCGTTGCCCGTGAAGTTCTTCACCATGGGGCCGCCGGACGCTCCGCCACCCATGTCGCAGTTCATCTGCAGGCGTTGATCCAGCGGGTTGAAGTTGGACGCGTCGACCGTGGGGCCGGTGCAGTACCGCATCTTGTCGTCGGCGAAGTCCGAGTCAGGCCGGTTGTAACCGTTGGCCGGGTAGCCGATGGCGAAGACGAACGAGTTCTCGGGCGAGTTGCTGCGGAACTCATAGCCGTACGCCCCGACGACGTTCTGGATCCTCGCGCCGTTGTCGGCCGGCTTGAGGGTGATGGCCGCCATGTCGGAGTACCGCACGTCAGTGTCCTTGATCCAGGACGTGGGCACGTACGAGGCGGCCTGCTGTTCATCCCTGTCCTCCATCACCCGAGACTAGGGGGGGTGTTCACGAGTGGGCCTGACCAGCCGATGTCCCGGCCCGTTGAAGATCGCTTCCCAAGTGAAGGGTGATCGCTTCCCGTTCCGGACAGCACCTAGGACGGCTGGGCGACGGGCGCGCGAAGCCTGCCCTCACCGATCGAAAGGTGAGGGCAGGCTTCATGTCGCTTCGTTCTGTCGGCGGCTACGAAGGCCAGCGGCTCGGAAGGCTGTCACTGCTACTGCCAACCGGGAGTACCCCGTGGTCAGGTGTGATTGTCCGCCAGGTGCCCTTCGGGTCTTCCCGTGTCAGGAAGAGGATGACTCGCCGGCCCTCGCGCAGCGGATCCCCGTCCGGGTAGGGGTCGCCGCCCGAACACTTCTGAGGTGTGGAAATGACTTTGAGGTTGCTGTAGCCGATGTCATCTCCCTTCAGAACAGGAAGCCCCTTGGTACTGACCGAATAGGCGTGCGCTTCGGTACCGAAGACCGCCTCGTTCCCCACCCGCTCCGTGACGTCTGCGGTAACGACGTAATCCGCATCCTTGAGGGCTTCCTGCGGATTGGAGTAGACGGGCCACTCGGGGCATGCATCACCTTCGGCACCGGAGGCCGAGGAGCAGGCCATAAGGCCACCGAGAAGAAGTGGGACCAGCAAGAATCGTGCCTTCATGGTGGGCGTCCTGTTCCCGCAGGCTCCGGAGTCATCCGGTGGCGAGCGTTCCCATGTTGTACGTAGAGGTGTACCCGATCCAACTGTAGTGTTTCGCTCCTCCGAACGATCCGGAGTGCACACCTCGTGCGACGTTGCCCGTGGAGCTACTGGCAACGGCACCGCCGCTGTCACCACCCGCGCTGGAGTATGAGGCCGCGGACTGCCCGTATACGACACAGCCGCAAGTGCTGCTGGTGTGGCTCGCGTTGGTGGACGAGATCGTCCCGCAGCGCGCATTCTCCGAGTTACGACCGAACAGGCAGGCGGTGGAGCCGACAGACCCCAGCGATGATCCCGTCACCACCCGGGCCTTGTTCGCGGCATTCTGATACAACCACGGCTGGCCGCCGCTGGGGATCGAGATGAAGCGCATATCGGCGTGGGTGCCGTTCGTGAGGGCATTGGTGCCGGTCAGGGAGCCGTAGGTGGCACTCCCCGAGGCGACCGAGCCGCTGTTTGTGCCCCACCAGCAGTGTCCGGCGGTCAGCGCCCCGCGCACACCGCTCCGGTTCACGACCCAGCCGATGCTGCACAGCGAGTTTGACTTGCTGATGCCGACACCACCGCGGCGGGGCGAGTCACAGGCGTTGCGGGACGTACACGCCTCGTCAGCCCCGTCACCCTCGGTGATGATCGCGGGGATGTCGAGCCGGGCCAGGACATCTCGTACGCCGGCCTGCTCGCTTCCCGGACGGAGGACTACCTTGAGCCCGTTGGTGGTCACGTCTTCCTCGACGGAGATGACGGGTATATCGGTGCCACCCGCGTTGGCGGCCCACTTCCACACGGCTTCCATGGCACCGGTGAGCTCGGCAGTGGAGTGCTCGACGACACGGAATTCGACGTCGGAGACCGTGCTGCCCGAATTGAGAGCTGATTTCATGAGCGCGTCCTGCCGATCCGGTGTCGGCAGGGCTCCGGCGAACTGGACGACCAGGCGTCCATCGCGGCGGTTGTCAAGGAAATGCCCGGCAAATTTCTCCTGCTGGGAGAATTCGCGCACGACGGGCTCAACCGCGGACACAAGCGCGTCACGACGCTTCATCTCCGACGCCTCGGCAGCCGTTCCAATGAAACCCCACTCGTTGACGAGTCCCTCCTCACGGATGCCTACCGAAGGGGTCAGGCCCTCCCGACCCCGGAGGATTTCGGCCAGCTTGCTCTCCGTGGCCTCGAAACCAAGCTCCCTGCGCAACCGCAGAGAATCGTTGACAACGCCGCCTTCCACCTGCTGAAGCAGCACATTGGGCGCAGGGGCTGACGCGGGGCGTGCGACTGCAGGGGCAGCGGCAGCGGTAGGGACGGCCATTCCGGTTATCGTCAGAATGGCCAGCATTATGGATCTGAGTTTCATTGAATTCCCCCGGAAATGATTAGGCGCCACTGACACAGGGACGCTCCTCGGGGCTACTGCGGAACCTCTGAGCCCTGAGGCATGGCCAAAATCTGTTGAGACGATAGAACTTGCTTCCGGCTGTTGCAAGAGCACCGCGAACCGGACACTTCCATTCCGCAACTCGGGGAAATTTCGCGCGCAGCATAGATGAGCAGCGTCTCGATCGGCCGCCCATGGAGATTTACAGCTGAAACCGTTCCTGAAGTTGTCTCAATAACCCCGACCGTCGCCCCCGAGTCCACGGGGCAGTTGGATCAACTGCTTTCCAGGCCGTCGGCAGAGCCGACTCCACCGCGTGATCGCGGCCTGGGAGGAAGGGGCAGGAGTCGAGCAGGTCCGCCGTCGGCGAGTGCTGCAGGAGATCAGTGACCGGCTGGTCCTGGTCACTCTCCGCCTCGCTCACCAGCGCGGGCTCTTCCGCGGCTGGCGAGGCGACCTCGGCGTCGACACGACCCCGTTCCCCGCATGGCACCAGCCCCACCCGGACTGGAAGGACCTGTCGTCGGTCGAGATCACGGCGGGCCGGCATCACTGCGGCGGCTCCAGCGACGGCGTCTTCGGGCACTCCGCCACCCTGGTGATCGCTGCTTCCCGGCAGCGCCCCGCCGGACACCTCCTGGAAGGGAAGCGCGTCAGCCGGCATCCGCAACTCGCCTTCGGCGCCGTCCTCGACACCCCCGGCAACCCTCTCCGGCCGACGCCCGGTCAGTGGTTGGCCGCCGCGCGGCCCGCTGACCTATCCGGCGAGGGCGAGATTATGCATTCGAGCGATGCCGAGCATGGCGTGGTGGACGCCGTCGCCTTTGAGGCGGCAGTCGCGGAGGATCTTCCAGGTCTTCATGCGGGCGAAGACATGCTCGACCCGGGCTCGGACCTGCTTGTGGGACTTGTTGTGTTCCCCTTTCCAGTACGGGAGTTCGGTCTGGCCACGCTCACGGCGGTGCGGGATGACAAGTCCGGTGCCTGGGTAGCCGCCGTCGGCGATCGTGAGGGTCTTGCCGACTGAGGCTTTGGCGCCGGATTCCTCCCATGCCTTGCAGTCGTTGCGGTTCCCGGCGAGCGGCCGGCCGACCACGACGACCAGGCGGGTGTCGGCGTCGATGACGACCTGGTGGTTGGTGGAGTAACGATAGTTCTTCGACCGCTCGGCGATGGTGTGATCGCGGGTGGGGACCAGGGTGCCGTCCACGATGAGCACAGTGTCCTTGGCGAACCGCTCTCGAGGCTGCAGCGCGAGCATCGGCCCGAGGTGATCGATGATGCGGTCCGCCGCCGATTTGGACACCCCGAACAGCGGGGCGGGCTGGCGCATGGTCAGGTTCGTGCGCCAGTAAGCCGCAACGAGCAGGGCCCGGTCCTCCAGCGGAAGACTCCACGGCCGACCCTTGCTGACCGCATCCGCACCCTCGCGCCGCAGAACCGTCACCAGCTTGCCGAAGGCGCGAGGGCTCAGCCCGGTGAACGGGGCTATCCAGGACGGCTCCGACGCCGTGATCACACCAGACACCGCGAGATCATCTCATCCTCCTTTGCCCGGAGCCGGGCGATCGCGGCCACTGTGCTGCGGCGAATCATGCTGTCCGGCCCTGCGTTCGCTCGTCTGCACGGAGCCATCCGGGCTCGGCCGGTCTGGAACGACGAGCCCATCAGGCAGGTCGGCGACGCCGGTAGTAGGCCCAGGCCAGGGCCAGCACGATCGGCCCCCACAGCATCGCTGGGGTGACGCAGACCCGGGCCAGAGCCATCCACCATCCATTGCTGTACCCCACCTCGGGCAAGACGCCCGCCCAGGCGAGCGGGAAGAGGCCGAACATCGCCACCAGCGCCAGGCCTCCCAGGACCGCCGGGATCACCGCTACGAGCGGCGCCACGCGCCGGCCGCCGATGAATGGCACCCAGCGCGGCACCACCTCGCCCCACCCGCTCACCAGGCCGGTACAGAGCAGTGCCAGTGCCTCGGTGAGCACGCTCAACCCGAACACGTAGGCCGGGGCCCACCACGGCATGGGCGGTGCCGACGGATCTACCGTTCCCATCGAGAAGTCGAAGGCGAACGGCAGCCGCCACAGGCAGTGCGGCAGCACGACGAACGGAAGGGCCTTCGCGAACCGGAGTGCCCAACGCGGAACCGGACGCTCGGTGTCACCCAGAGCAAGGTTGATCGGCATGAATCCAACGTCGCCGAACCTCTGACGACAGGGCGTCGCCCGTGCGGATGATCACGATCCCCCATACGGGGGAGCCAGCTGCCGATCGCAGCGGCCGTTGATGGTCGCAAGACTCGGATCCCCCGTTCGGAGATCATTTGCGGGACAACCCTTAGGACACGTTGTACTTGCGCTCGATCTCCCGGATCTTCATGCCGCCGCGGTGGTCCCGACGGATCGCCGCGTACAGCTCGACCTTCGACATCTGCGGCATGACCAGGCCCTTTCACCAGGAGCACCTCGATGCTGCCCTGGCAAGAACCCCGGTGACTTCAAAGCTCGTGAACATCACCCGACCGTGGATCCGGGTGCCTCCCAAACTCGGGTTCTGGCTCAACTTCCCTGGCCTGTGCACGGTGAGTGACGATGTGGCGGTGAGCTGGTCCCGGGAAGTTGCCTGAAAATCGCCACCGACCGGACTGCCGGGCTGACAGTGCGGGACCGTGGACGATCTGGTGCCCCGCTTGGAGGGGCTGCTGTTTCCGTCGGTCTCGGGTGTCGCGGTGCTGTCGATCGAGGTGGACATCGAGTGGGTGACCGTGAGAGCCAAGTCCTCGGCCGCAGGGCACAGTTGCCCGGGGTGCGGAGGCTGGTCGACCCGGGTGCACAGCTCCTACCTGCGATTTCCCGTCGATGGGCCGGTCGGGGGGAGACGGGTCCGGCTGAGCCTGCAGGTTCGGGGCTTCCTGTGCGGCAACTCGTCGTGCGGACGGCGGACCTTCGTCGAGCAGATCGCGGGGTTGACCCGGCGCCACGGCCGCTGGACCGAACGGCTGCGGGAGGTGCTCGCCTCGGTCGGTCTGGCGATGGCCGGACGGGCCGGTGCCCGGCTGGCCGGGGTGTTCGGGGTATCGGTCAGCCGGAGCACGGTGCTGCGGATGGTCGAGGAGCTCCCCGATCCGGAACCACCGGCTCCGCGCGTGGTGGGCGTCGACGAGTATGCGATGCGCAAGGGCCGCGTGTAGGAACGGTGCTGGTCGACGTGGAGACCCGCCGGCCCGTGGACATGCTGGCCGACCGGGAGGCAGCGAGCTTGGCGGCCTGGCTGGCCGAGCGGCCGGGCGTCGAGGTCGTCTGCCGAGACCGCGCGCCGTTCTTCGCCGAGGGCGCCACCGCCGGAGCGCCGCGAGCCGTTCAGGTCGCGGACCGTTGGCACCTGTGGCAACAACCTCAGCGAGGCGGCCGAGCGGGCCGTCGCCCGCCACCGACAGTGCCTCCGCGCGGCAACTCCCTTGCCGAGTCTGTCAATTACCGCTGAGCCCTCACTCCAGGAGAAGGACGCGGACCAGCCCTGGCCGACCGGCTTCAGGTTCGCCGACCGCACCCGGACCCGGCATGCGGCGGTGCACGCCCTGCTGGCCACAGGCCACAGCAAGCGCGCTGTCCAACGGCAGCTCGGCATGACCTACCGCACGGTCAAAGCCCTGGCCGACGCCGCGGACCCGGAGGAGCTTCCGGGGCCAGTGGCAGAACCGGCCGTCCGTCCTAGACGAGTACAAGCCCTACCTCGACGACCGCTGGAGCGAGGGGTGCACCAACGCCTGGAAGCTCTGGGAGGAGATCGTCCCGCTCGCTTACAAGGGCAGCTACCAGTGCGTCAGCGCCTACATGCGGCAGAAGCGGACCGCACCGCAGCCGGTGACCGCGCAGCCGCCGTCGCCCCGAACCGTCGCCCGTTGGATTCTCCGGCGGCCCACGGCACTGTCCGACGCCGAACAGCTCCAGCTCAAGACTGTCCTGGCCCGGTGCTCGGAGCTGGACGCCCTGACCCGGCACGTCCGCTCGGTCGCCGCCATGCTCACCGAGCGCCAGGGCGAACGGCTCCCGGAATGGCTCGACGCGGTCCGCCAAGACGACCTGCCCAGCCTGCACACCCTAGCCGCCGGCATCGACCGCGACCGGGACGCCGTCATCGCAGGACTCACCCTCCCCTGGAACTCCGGCGTCGTCGAAGGCCATGTCAACCGGATCAAGATGCTCAAGCGCCAGATGTTCGGCCGCGCAGGCTTCCAGCTCCTTCGCAAGCGCGCTCTATTAGCGTGACTGAGCGTCGCTGTACCGTGAACGCCGAGGCCATCGGCGATCAAGGCTCACGGGGTGTCGGCGCACAGTGTCAAGTGACGCAGCGTCGTGTATGTGAGGTATCCGTGCCACGTGTCCACCGCCGGAACCTGGCGGGCGAACTGCATGTAGGAAGTGTTTCCGTCCAGCACTCCCGTCAGCACTTCGCCATCCTCGTCTCCGGCTCGCTGTGCGGCGCGGGCGCAGGCCATCAGGGCGGCGCCGACTGCTGGGTGAGACGGGCCGTGGGAGTCGGCAGGCCAATCGATGGGCCGTACAACCTCCGGTCCCAGCCAGGCGGCCAGGACGTCCGCCACAATGCTCCACAGCTTGAACGGGCGCAGTAGGTGAGGGGTCTGCGCTATTCCACCCGGTCTGGCACCGTTCAGTCCCAGGAGTTCATCGAGAGGGCGGTCGAAGAGGGCCCGGGCGTCCCGGTCGAGGTTATCGGTGCTGTTGGTTGCGTGAACCAGGTTGAAGACGGGGTTCAGGGCCCCGAAATCGCCACGCAGAGTGCCCGGTCGGGCCCGGTGAGGAAGGGCATCGCCTGTGAAGCGGCCTGCGAGTTCAGCTGCAGCCGACCTGTCGTCCGAGGACCGGCTGTCCTCCCGCTCCAGGAGCAAGGCGTGCGCCGGCCCCAAGCCGTAAAACACCTCGCTCAGCTGCCGATCAATCCGGCCGCCAGCGTGGGTGTCCGAGTCAAGGATGAGCTGGTGCTCCGGGCTCAGGATCAGCTCCCGGAACCCGCGCAGCTTGTAGCCGCGGTCGCGTGTCCAGGAGGAGATGAGCCGAGTGAAGTGCTGGGCCACTCCGTCTGGCTTGACTATGAGAAGGGCCAAGCGGTCCGGTTCGATCAAGGAGGACTCCTGTACGAGCACGATCTCACGGGGCGCTCTGACTGTACCTGGAGCCCAGGCCAAGCCAATCCGCAACTCTGCGTGGCTATTTCACGGAAGTTGAGCCAGAACCACAACCCGTGAACAAAGCCAGTTGCACAACTCCTGTATCCGGGCACACGCGCCCGTACCGGGTTGAACAATGTGACCGTCGCGAGAAACTCCCGTGTAGCGAGGCGTACGGGGATGCGATGTTCCGGGCGAGTCGCCCCTATGCCGAGGAGTTCGCAGTAACGCTCATGCGCACGGGGTCTGTCCCGGCTACCTCAGCACCTGTTCCAGCCCGCCTGCACGTCACGGCAGTCGACTCGGGGAGCGGGAGCACGGGGCTCCGCCTCACTGCAGTTGCCAAGAGCTGCCGGCCCGCCCCTGTCCGTGTCCGATCCCTCTCCGCCGGCCACGATCACCCCGATCCTCCCCGACGGGCCGCCTTCGGGAACTCCGGGGATGCAGATGGACCGTCCGGCCGACAAACGGATGGACCTGGCGGAGGCCGCCGCCAAGGGGGTAGGCCCCCCACCGGCCCAGTGCCCGCGCGCCCTGCATCAGGGGGCGGTCCGCACCGACGTGCGCCCCTTCGGCGAACGGACCCACGTCGGCAGCCTCCTGCGCGCCCGCCGTCCTTCCCTGCGCGAGCTGCGCGCAGCGCAGGCCGCCGGATCCGGACCGGAACCGGTCGGTGACCCGGACGCCACCGAGCACCGCGAGCGGGCCCGCACCCGCTGCGTTCAGCCGGGTCAGCATGGCCCCGGCCGAGCCCGCCGCCAGGGCGGCCAGCGCGTCGGCGTCCGTCTCGCCGACGACCCAGCCCGACACCCGGTCGGTGCTGGCGTCATGGCCGGACGACTGCTGAACTCCATGTCCACCACCGCCTACTACCCCCCTCGAAGGCGGAGGCGATACTTACACCAGACTGACCACACAACGGAACGGCTGGCATGACCACCAGAATCAAACCGCCCACCGAAATCCTCGGAATCTGGGCGATAGCAGCAGTACTCACGCTCGACGACATCGAGGAATTCACCCTCGTTCCGCTGCTGCTGAAGGCGCTCTTCCTCGCCCTCACGCTAGCGGCCGCACGGCAGAGCATCGCCTACGCCAAAGCCCGCAGAAGCTCCTGACAAGCCCGGCGAGCCGTAGCAACGAGCCCAGTGCCCACGCAGCGCAGTCTGCACGGGCACCGGGCTCCTGTCTTTGAAACCGGACATTATGAACGCAGACGGAGCCTCCCGGAGCGGCGCGCGCCCCGCTCCCCACAACGACCGCGCACCACGCCGGTACCGAACTCCCGGCCCGTCGAACACCTGCCGCCCAGAATCAGGACCCGCGCCCGAAACTGCTCCCCAATCGAGGGGCGGCCGTGGACGAGCACGGCCGCCCGCCGCCCGAAGTCCGCCTCCGTGAGGTCGCGGAGACCTTGCCTGCTCACCGAGCGAACCGTCCAGGCGATCGTCGCGGACCTGGAACAGGAGGGATACCTCACCCGGGTACCATTACCGCATCACCCCCCGGAGAGCCAAGTTCCGCCACCCCGCCGAAGCTGGCCGCGACATCGCCGGCCTCCTCGCCCTCCTCGCCCGGGACCCGAAACGCCACGCACGGAAGCCGGGCGGGCCTGCGGCCATGAGTGGGCGCGTGCACAGCGCGTCCGGCAGAACCGGCCGTGGTGTTCGCCCCCGGATGGCAGGGCCAGCCCGCTCTGTTGCACCTGGGTGTTGCAGTGCCTGTTGCAGGCTCCCAGGGCGATGGGGCGACAGGCTGCACGGATGGTCACACGTTGCAGAACATCGGCTGGCAATACAACCCCGCAAACGGCAACGCAGATCTCATACTCGGCACCGAAGGCCGAGCTCTCAACCTCGAAGCCGTCTCACTCGGCATCAAGTAGCTCAAGCCCTTCCCCCTCCGGGAAACCCATCAACCGCGCCGTTCGTTCGGCACTCGTTGTCGGCGCGTGCCACGCTGCTCGGCATCGCCCGCCTGCACAACCTCCGCCAAGCCGGCTGACCGGCCCACCGCCCGGAATGTCCAGCGCGCACACGAAATCAATTACGGGACAGCCCTTACGAGCTCGTGCATGGTTGGCGGTGGGACGTCGGGTTCGCGATCGCGGATCATGGCTTCGTGGTGGGGACAGCTACTCGTGCAGCGATCATCGGCGACCGGAGAATCACGGGCTTGTCAGCCGACGTGATCGCCGAACTCGTCGCCGAAGTAGGCCCGTTATGGCATGACCGGCACCAGGCGAGATTGGTGGCCAGGCCGCGGAAGCGGGCTGTCGGGGCCGGAGCAAAGCATCGGCTGGTCTTCATCGACCGGCTCCTGGCCACGCCGGTGCATCTCCGCCACGGGGCCACACACGACGTGCCGGCCTGCTGGTTCGGCGTTGACCGGTCCACCATCACCCGGGCAATCGGCGAGGTGCGGCCCGTACCGGCCGAGCGAGGCTGCACCATCTCCCAGGGCCTTCGCCTGCGGACGCTCGCCGAGGTCATCGACCACCTCGGCGCCGGCGGGCAGACCGGAATCATCGACGGCACCGAGATCCGCGTCCGCAGGCCGGACGCCGGACGCAAGGACAGGGACAAGTACATCTCCGGCAAGAACAAGCAGAACGCCGTCGAAGCCATGGTCCTCACCGACGCGAAAGGGCGGATGCTGTTCTGCAGCCCGGCCGAGCCCGCAAGCTGCGCCGACATCACCCAGGCCCGACAGTTGGGCCTGGTCAAGCACCTCGTCGACGCTCCCGCCATGGAGATCCTCGCCGACGCCGGCTACCAAGGCCTGGGAGCCCGGACAGGCGGCCGCGTCGTGACGCCACCGCACCGCAAGTTCAAGAAGAACCCACCGGACCGGTACGAGGAGATCCACGAGCGACAGCGCAAAGCCCATTCCACACGCCGTATCCGCGTCGAGCACGGGATCGCACACCTCATGAGCGACACCGTCCAAGCCGTCGCCAGCCTGCTCGCGCACCAGCAGACTGCAGACCTCAGCCCGAAATCAACGAGCTGAAACCCAGGACAGCGAGGCCGCGACGTCCCACCGCCAACCATGCACGAGCTCGTTAGCCACGGCCGGCCTTCAGTTTCGGACGATCCGCTTCGCGGTCCTCACCTCCCGTGCTGAAGCACGGGAGGTGACCCGTTTCACGGGGCGCAGACCGCTTGCTGGGGTGCCCGCTTCGGCTCCCCGCGCATCCCGGCAAGTGATCACGCAAATCAGTCGCGGCAGTCTCAGGCCGGCCGGATCTTCACAGCCTCCAGATTCCGGGCTTCGCCTTCGGTACCGATCTGGATGTAGTCACCACGGACCCATCCCTGCCAGCCGAACCCCTGGACATGAGCGTTGCCCTGGACCGAGAGCCCACTCGTCATCCTGACCCTGATGGCCTCCAACGGAGCGTTCTGCCCCGTGGTCCCCACGAACATGTACGAGCCCTGATTGGCGCACTTCTCCTTGATCCAACCCCTGTTACGGATATGGACCTCGACACAGAGCTGCCCGTTGAAGCCATGCGCCATGATCCACATGCCCTCGATGGCCCTGTTCTGCCCGGTGGTCCCCGCAACGCGTTCCATGTCGTAAGAGTTGCAGACCCCGTCCTGGTCACCGACGCCGGCAACATGAGCCGCCACGCAGACTTCAGCGCTGGGTGCGGCCTGTGCAGACGTGACCCCCGTACCCAACATCACAACTGACGCCGCAAAAGCAAAAGCCGCACGGACAGATGTTTTCGCAATCACTGCGGTTCCCCCAGGTCTCACAGTACGCCTGCAGACGCAGACGACCTTGATCATTTACAGCGCATCAGTCTGCCACACCCGGCTCACCGGCCAGACCTGACTACGAAGTGCGCACACCTCACCCCTCCTGGCCGAAGACGTGGCAGCACTTCACCCGCCTCACCCCCGACGAGCTCCTCATGCTGCTGTGCACGCCCACCGGTGCACATGTCGAACTGACGGGGCTGCGCTTCTTGCGGAAGATGCAGCGGACGCACGACCTCACGGTCGAGGGGGTCCACGCGTACTACGTACTCGCGGGGACGGCGCCCCTGCTGGTGCACCACTGCGACAGCATCTCCATGGAAGAGGCCGTCCATCGTGCGGTGGCACCCGTCGGTGACAGCGACGTGCGGGGGATCCGGTCGGGCTCGTTCGCGGTTCAGTTGATGAGTCACACGACTGATGAAGCCGGTAACCTGATTTCGAAGATCGCCAGGTTCGACGTGAATCCCGATGTGCCGCGCGTCCAGCAGTGGGGTCCCCATCTGAACCTGGAGACCCGAATCAACAAGCAGACGGTCGAGATTGGTCCACTCAAGGACCCGCACACGCAAATCGATCCGGCCCGGCGGCCATCCGTGCGAACCGAGTAGAAGGAAGAGATGACACTGCAGGTTCGGCTCTGGGATGCCACGGGAGAGATGGAGATCAAAGGGACCCGGGCTGCGCTCTCGCGGCTTGCAGTCCTCTTTCGTGGGGCGAGCGGCCGGCTTGAGCTGGACCGGAACCCCCGACCCCACCCCTACGATGCGTCATTGGGGGAGATCGAATTCGAGGAGACTTCCGGTCTCGTCGTCGCCTTTGCCTCTGACGATTCGGAATGCCTGGAAGTGCGAGGGGGGCGTGAGTCCCTCGACGTGCTCGCGGCGAATCTGCAGACGTTCGCGGTGGAGGCCGGGTTCAATTCCCACCTGCACATCGAGTACCTCCCGGATATCGGGTACGTGTCGGAAGAGTCGGATCCGCTGATCGTCGCGCTGGCCGACGACGGCTTCGGCGAGAGCTGAGTCGGAGCGATGGGGGCGGTCGGGCGGGCGCCTCGATACAGCCACACCACCGCCTTTCGTCCTTCGCCCCGACGGCCCGGCCTTCGGCCGGGACTCGACGAATGCGAACGGGTCACCCTCCCCCGCGGCCGAAGCCGGCCATCCTCACGAACGGTGGTGGTCGCGCCAGGCCCGGCACAGATCCTTAAACTCGCGCTGCCGCTCCATCAGGAGGTCGCGGGGCCGTTGCAGGTGGCAGTCCAGGATGTGCACGCCGTCGACGAACGGCTCGAAGCCGATGCGGGCCCGTATGTCCGCAAAATTGGCGGCAGCCTCGCCGTGCTGGGCTTCGGTCAGGTCGCGGCCGTCTGCCGTCCGGGCCAGCGGCGGCGCGACCGTAGTGCGCAGCTACCTCCGGGGCGAAGCCGAGACCCGGTTCGCCTGGGACGCCAACAGCCGAAGGCGTCACCTACGTGACCCTCTCCGCCGACGACGGGTACTGCCACGGCCGCCTGAGAGACGCAATCGAACTGTGGGAGAGGGTCCTTCCCGACTCGCTAAGCCTGACCTGCCGTGGTGGAACGTCCGTTCGGCCACCGTCACCCGCAGGACGTACGGTTCGCCCGCGCAGGACGTCAGTCACCCACCACGATCGGTGACGTAAATCGTGCGTGATGTGACTTTGGGTGGCAGCGTGAGCGGGAGGAGTCCTTCCACGTATCTCAGAGGAGTGGCCGTCATGGGCGGTATGCAGGACAAGCGTCAGGAACCGGGCAAGGGCCGCGAGGAGCGGGAGCGCATGCGCCCGGGCCAGACTCACGCCGGCGCGGGCCGGGAAGGCGAGCGGGGCCTGAGCTCCGAGGAGCTCGAGCGGCGCCGCGAGGAGGAGATGTTCCGCGAGCGCGAGCGCGACGAGATGCGCGACGAAGAACTCTGACCACCGTCAGAGCCGTCACGCCCACGCACGCAGGACCCGGCCGGGCCTGTAGTCACCTCGGCCGGGTCCTGTCAGGCCCGCCCGCGTGGCCTCGGTGTTCCCCACGGCGGCATCGCTGGCCGAGAAGCGTCTCCCGCCCCCGCCTGCACCGGCTGCCAAGTGTCAGTCGGCCGTGTCCTCGTCGACCCACGCCGTCGGGCACTGCCCGATGTCGGAGTCCCGGTCGATACCGATGAACCGTAGTGCCATGACAGCCTCCTGCATCGCTCAGCTCGCGGGAAATTGCGCGCATCCCAGTGGAGCAGGAAACGGGTGCCAGCGGTTGGAGAACGACGGATCCCCTCCCGCGACCGCCGCTCCGGGGGCTGCGGCGGGCAGGGATAGCACCGGACGGGGCAGAACGGCGCGGGCGCCCACCATGTGGTGGGCGCCCCGCGCCGTTGCCTGGTGCGCGATGCCGCGCTACGGCTACCAGCGGTACCAGCGGCCGCTGCTGCCCTTCGGACGGGCAACGAAGCCGATCAGCCACAGGATCAACACCGCGATCGCGACCCACCAGAGGATCTTCACCACGAACCCGGCACCGGCGAGGAGCAGGACCAGCAGCAGAACGAGAAGCAGGGGAACCATAGTCATCAACCTCCGACCCACCGCGTGCCCGGCCAACCCCCCACCATGCAGACAGGTTTTACGGGTTCCTTATCCACGCAGGTGGGCAGCAGGAACAGCCCCTCTCCCTCCGGCCGACGCCCCGCACCGACGCGGGAGCACCGATACGCAGCCCCCGTGCCCACTCCCCCACCCTGCGGGGTCCGCACCGGCCATACAGCGCGGCGGCGCGGCATCCCCGATCCGCCCGCCCCCGGCAGAACGACCGGGTTTACCGGCGGGGATCGTGAGCAGACGAGTGGTCACGACCAACCCGGTACTACCACGAGGAGGTCCCGATGTCGGGCACGGAGAAGACCAAGGCACACGCCGAGCAGGCCAAGGGCAAGGCCAAGGAGGCCATGGGACGCATGGCCGGCAACGAGCGGATGACCGCCGAAGGCCACGCCGACCAGGCCAAGGGCAACGCCCGCCAGGCCGAGGAAGACATCAAGGACAGCTTCCGCCACTAGACCTGTGGGACGCACTGCCGTTCTCCATGCCGGGCCCCGACCCCCATCCCCCGGGTCGGGGCCCGGCCACGTTCCGACGGCCCGCACCCGCGGTCGAACAGCGCCCCAGCGGCAGCGAACGTCAGGCGGAGGACGCCGCGCAGGCCGCGATCGACGGCCGCGGTAGGTGTCGATGCTCAGGCGGTTCGGACGGCGGGCGACTGCCGTGGTCCCGCCGAGCTGCTGTATACGGGCGGCGAGCAACGGCCACCGGCGTGAGCCGATCAGCAGGCCCGCCCCCGCTCCGGCAGGACCTCCCGCACCTGCTGTGGCGGCCGGGTGGCGGGTACCGAGGGCGGGCTCGCCTGCGGTCAGTAGCCGCTGCCGGCATAGTGGCCGGCCATTTGGTTGAGGAGGGCCAGTGCCTGAGGGGTCTTCTTGACGCCGGTCTGAAGAGGTTCGTCGCCCGCGAGGTCTACAGGCACATCAAAGCCATCGGCATCCCGGTCCCGGCAGCGGCCACCTGAACGAGTCGATCACATCAGCATGGCCCGGTGCGCAGGTCAGGCCAGGGATGCCCGTCCGGCGACATGCCGGACGGGCGGCCGGCCCGGACGAAGTCGCGGTACTCGTCCTGCACGACACCCTGGTTGACCCATCGCCCGCGAACAGCTCCCGTGCACTCCTCGGCAAGAACCAGCGCGTGCGGCGGGTCCTCAGTCGTGCCCAGGAACTGAACACGTCCAGGTCCAGAAAACTCTCGTGCCCGACATCTTCGACGGCATGGACGTAGACCTCGTACGACGTCCTCGCCGTCCGGACCTCGGCATACCTCACACCGGGGCGCTCGGGCGAGCCGACCGACCCGAGGAACTGCTCGACCGAACGGCCCCGCCTCAAGGCCCCGATGATGAGGGGCTCAGCCAAGTAGCGCATCCAGGCACAGTACGACCCAGCCACGACAGCCGACCAGCTTGACGATCTATAGGAGCTTCCTCGTAGTGGGGGCCGGCGGGCCGGCGGTGGCATGGACAGAGCCCGGCCGGGGTGACTACGGGCGCCTGGCCGGGCTCTGCGTGCGTGGGGTACCGCTGGGGTCAGAAGTCCTCGCGCAGGTCGTCGTGCTCGTCGCGGCGCCGCTCCATCTCCTCCGGGCGCCGGCCGCGGGAGGGGGTGCCGGGCTCGGGGTGGACCGGGTCCTGACCCGGCCGCTGGGGGTGCTGCAGCCTGCCTGGCCGGGACCACCACGTTCCGCACCGCAATCGCCACAACCTCGACGTGATGCACAAGCACACGGCTTGACGTCGCTGATTCCACAGAATGATCGTGAAGCCCATGCCGATCGTCGATGTGATCCACCGGAACTGACGGCGCCCTCCGGCGCCACCGACTCGGCCGCGCCGGGGGAGCCGCGCGGGCGTTAGCCTTCCCCCGCCGAGACCCTCGAAGGACTCACCCCGGCTCGGAGCTGGGAGTGGCTTCGGCTGACTGTCGCCACGCTGGCTTTCGTCACGGCTTCCGTGGTCGCCAGTGCCCTGGATCTGCCCGATCCTGTGGTGAACGTCGCCACCGGGACCGTGCTCCTCCTGGTCGTGATCTCGGCGTACGGCCACGCCCGAGGACACCGGCTGTTCCAGCTCCTTTGACCTCCAGGGCGTGGCCACCGGGACCGGCGGCAATCTCGGGTACTCCGTCGTGAGCGTTGGACCCGCCTGACCACACTACGGTCACAAGCAGCTGAGGAGCACGACGAGGGCCGCCACCTATCGAGGTGGCGGCCCTCGTCTTCGGGGTGTCCTACGGGGCGGGGGTGAACTCCACGCCCGTGCCGCCGCAGCCCGCCGCGATGTCGAGGAGACGTGCGTGGGGCGGTCTTGTTCCGGACCATCCCCGCGGGTGCGGGGTCGACACTGCCGGTTCCCCCGCGACTCTCGTGTCGGCCGCCGCCCACGCGTGCCGGGGGCGAAGCGTGGAGTAGGGCTTTGGAGGAGATACGGCCGAA
Source organism: Streptomyces sp. CLCI03 (assembly GCF_053615355.1). Lineage (NCBI taxonomy): Bacteria > Bacillati > Actinomycetota > Actinomycetes > Kitasatosporales > Streptomycetaceae > Streptomyces > Streptomyces sp. CLCI03. The sequence continues at coordinate 16,968 of NZ_CM132132.1, forward strand.
GGGCGCCCCCGCGGGGGCGCCCTTCGGCCGTATCTCCTCCAAAGCCCTTTCGGAGCACTACGAGCCGTGCCCATCCTGCTCTGGACAGCAGGTCTCGACCGCAGGCCCGCCCCCGACACACAACGCTGGAAGGAATCTATGCGCTCCCGATCACTCTTACGTTTCCGGCCCGCCCGGTCCGTCTGCTGGGCGCTGTGCGTGACGCTGATATCCACTGCGGCAGCGCTCGGCACTCGGCTTGCGGCCCCGGCCCCGAGTGTCGCCGCCACCACCGACGATGTGGTCAGCAGCCACTGGATCGGACTGGGCTACAACCAGAACCCCCAGCCGCCGAGCGGCACGAGCTGGAACACCGCCGACTGGAATCGGATGGTGTCCCGCACCGATTACATGAAACCGGGCGTGGTCCGGGTCATGTTCAACCTGCCCTGGTTCTGGAGCGGCACTGACGCGGGCGGCACCTACGACTTCACCAGTTCCGCCTATCTGAACGCCGAGAAGGTGATCAAGCACTATGTGGACAAGGGCGTACCGGTTGTCAGCGGGCTGTTCGGCATCGACAACCTGACCTACACATCCCCGAACACGGCCGCCATCCAGACGACGCTGGTCAAGCGTCTGCAGGCCGTCGGCGCCGCGCCGGCGTACTGGGTTGGTGTCAACGAGCCCAACGTCGCCAACGATTCGAAGTCCCATACGTACGCCGACTGGCAGACAGCGACCACCGCCCTCGCGTCCACCTTCGCAGCCGCCGGGGTGGACACCACCAGAACGGTCATCTCAGGCGCCGACAGTGCCGAAGCCGGTATCAGCTCCTATGGCGGTGACCTCGGCCGCCAGGCCGCACCCGAGTGCAATTCCGGGTGCAACTCGGCCCTGGTCTGGAAGCTTGCCGCGCTCAACACGTTCACCGCACAGGTTTACGCGGACAGCGCCACCGACACGGCGATCACCTTCCAGACCTCGTTGGACGGCACGGTCTGGAAGAACCTGGCGGTCGCGCCGCCCACGCCCGTCGCCCTGGTCACCGGCAGGAACGGAGGCGGAATGTGGAGCTACACGTACACCGCCTCCGGCATCACCGGCAGCAAGTACCTCCGCCTGTCCGTGGCCTCCTCGACCCTTGAACACTCGATCGGGTCGATGCACATCGCCAACAACAGCACGACCGTCGAGGACTCACTCGACGGTCTGACACTGACACAGGCCGACATGAACACCGGCACCTGGAAGGGCAACAACTCCTGGTGGCTGCGCTCTGCACAGAGCGGCCTGCTGGGAGCGAGCGAGGCCCACTTCTACGGCCAGGAGCTATACGGCGCAGACCCGGCGTACGTCGAGCCCGTGATGGACGAGGCGGTGTCCCAGATCCGGCTGGCGGCGCCGGGCGGTCCGGTGTTGCTGGGTGAGACAGGGATGAAGGCCCTTCAGTACCCGGACGGCACCAAGGACTACCGCTTCGCGCTCGACACGACGCAGCCGTTGCGCATGGCGGATCTGGCAGTGCAGGAAGCCCGCAGCGGCGTGGACGGAGCGGCAGCCTGGTGCCTCGACGGTTATGCCTCGACCACGTTCTGCGGGATGTGGGGACGGGGTGACGACGACCCTGACAAGGTGTCGGCCCACTCCACGGCGCTACGGCCGTGGTTCTACACCTGGAGTCTGCTGACCCGGTACCTGCCGAACGGGTCCACCATCCATGCGCCGGCCGAGCCGACGGGCGTGCGCGTGCTGGCTGCACAACTGCCCAGTGGAGGCTGGACGTTCGTCCTCGTCAACCGCACGTCCGTCGCACAGACGGTGAGGCTGACCGAGCCTACTGGGTGGATCACCCTCAACAAGTACCTCTACACCGACGGTGCCACCCCGAGCACCGACGCCAACGGCTTCCCCACAAAGGTCGGCACGGTGGCGAAGAACTTCACCAACGGACAGACGCTGACGGTGGGTGCCAACTCCGTCCTGGTGCTCACCACCGAGCCGTGAGTGAGCCCCCGACGACCGGGGGCTGAACGTCTGAGGGTGTCGGCTACCTTAACGGCCGCCACGGTTCACGGTGCCGACACCCGGGCGGATCCGCCGCCCACCCGATGGGCCCACGGATCGGGCGTGATCAACGCCAGGCTCGGCGATCTCGCCTCGGCCGAGGAGCACCTGCAGGCATGGTGTGGGCTGGGTGGGTGCCCGTTGTGGTGCCGGGCCACTGCGGTGGGCGCCGGTCGTCCAACGGTCGAGGGGAAGCATGGATTGACGGTGAGTGTTGCGGATCCGGCCGGGTGGGAGGATCTGTTCACCAGGGACGTCGAAGGGCAGTCGGTGGGCGTCGTGCGGCCCGCGGACACTGAGGTGCCCCGGTCTGGGGCGGCGAGGGCAGCCAGCTTCTCTGCCGCGTCTAGAACAGCCGCAGCGCGCTCCCATGGCTGGACGTCGACGGAGGCGTACATGTCTGCGAACCGTCCGCTCCGGCCAGCCGCGATCGGCCAGCTTGGTCAACTTCCCGCGCAGCGGCTCCAGCTTGCCCCGCACCCCGGTGTCCAGACCCAACGCCTCACCGACGGCCCGGGTGGCGACCGGCCCGCCGGCCTGCCGCACGGCGGCCAGGATGCGCTGGTAGTCCGCCGGCAGCGCGGACTCGGCTCCCCCTGACGCCCGGTCCGGGACCAGCCGCACCGCACGGCCCGCCACCTGCACCACCGGCGATCCGGCCGTTGCCCGTTCGTCAGCGAGCTGCTCGCTCATCCGCTGCCACACCCGCACCGCCACAGCGAGCTCGTCCCGTTCGGCTCGCACCTCGGACAGCTGCTTGACCAGCTGCTCTTCGAGTTCGTCCAGCTCCGCGCGGCGCGCGGTGATCCGCTCATGCTCGGGGTCCACCATGCGCCGGAGCGTACGAGCGCAACCCGCGACGGCGGGCGAGAAACCGCAAAACCCGCACCTGCCAGACGATCTACACCTCAGACTGCCGCCCACGACCAGCACGAGTACGCCGAAGACAACTCACGCCAGACCCGTGACCAGCACCTTCACGATGCACACCGCTCATTGGTTCGTTCCCGAGGGCAGCCCTTATCGGCTTGCTCCGCCCGGGTTCTGACGCTGGACGGCCGAGATCCCTTTTCAGGGCTCGGTTGCACAGCCAGGTACGCCCGAACGTACACAGTTCGTTGTACCCCGCACCGCCGTGACCACCCGACGGACGGTCGCTCCCGGGTCAGGGTGCCGGTGACACCTTTCATAGGGTGAGCAGCATGGCTGGGGCTGGTAGGGCAGGGGACGGGACGGAGCGCGCTGCGCTGAGGCATGCGTTGAGCGAGTTGGATGCGCGGCTAGCCATGGATGTCGAGCGCGGGCCCGGGGCGCGCCGTCGGTTTGAGCGCCTGGTGGAACAGCTGCGGACACCGGCAGCCGCGTTCCTGCAGCCGGAGCTGGAGCTACGACTCGCTGGTTACGTGGACGCGGACGATTCCTTTGCCCGCGACCAATTGGCCCACATCCTGGCAGGTGCTTGTGGCGAAGAGGCCCTACCTGCCTTGCTGCGCGCACTGGTGAGGGATCGTAACGATGACGGGGATACATTGCAGCTCGACGTCATGGACCTCTTTGACGCCTGGCCCGAGACCTCGCTCAGGCTGGTCCTGGACTGCGTGGCTTCGGACGACCCAGGGACACGGCTGGTCGGCCTCTGGGGCCTGAGCATCATCGACTTCGGCGGGACCAAGTACTTCGGGATGATCGCCGATGCAGCCTCTGACCCGGAGCCGCAGGTACGTGCTGACGTGATGAGCACCCTCAGCACCATCTTCGGTACGGGCAACCCCTCACGGGCCCTGGCCATTTTGATTGCCGGCACGGACGATGCTGCGCCTGAGGTCAGGAGCGCAGCCGTGGCAGCACTCCACTCGCAGCGTGCCGATATGGTCACCGACGTTCTGGTGGCCCGCGCTGACGACGTCGCTCCCGAGGTTCGGTACCAGGCCGCATGGTCGCTGGCTCGAAGGCCGGCCTCCGAGGCACGTGCCGCACTCGAACGACTCACCACGGATCAGGACGTCAACGTCTGCGACGCCGCACGTCAGGCCCTTCGACCGCCGACCAGCTCACTCTGACCCCGCGCAGTGAGCTGCCCGATCCCCTCGCAGCACACACCCGGCCCCGCGGCTGCCCCGCAGCCGACCAGGAAGAGGCGGCCACCGAAGGCCCTCGACGCCACGAATGCGGTGCACGTTCAGGTGTACCCACCTGTGCACGTTGGCTTGTACGCCGACACCTGGCTCAAGAACCGCAAAGTCCGTGGCGCCCAGGCCATGGCCGATGCAGCCGTCGCCGCGGCCCAGGCCCAGCACACCGCCGTGGCCGGGGAGAGCACAGCAGCAGCCGTGGTGAACACGCCGGCCCGGTCGGCCCTTGCTCTGGACGAAGAGATCGCCGCCGTGGATGCAAAGATCGCGGCACGCTTCCGAGAGCACCGGGATGCCGAGGTGATCCTCAGCATGCCTGGCATGGGCCCGTTGCTGGGCGCGGAGTTCGTCGCTTGCACCGGCGGGGACATGGACGCCTTCGGGACCGCGGGCAGACTCGCCGGAGTCGCTGGTCTGGCACCTGTCCCACGAGACTCAGGCCGGATCAGCGGCAACATGCGCCGGCCGCACCGCTACCACCGCCTCCTGCGCGTTTTCTACCTGTCCGCCCAGATCGCAGCCCGCTTCTGCCTGACCTCGAAGACCTTCTACGACCGCAAACGGGCCGAGGGAAAGAGTCATGAACAGGCGATCCTCGCCCTCGCTCGGCGACGCCTCGACGTCATGTGGGCCCTCATACGCGATCAGCGCACCTTCGAGGCTGAGCCTCCCCAGCGGGGTCTCGCCGCGGCCTGAGCCTCAGACCGTGAAGAGCGGCTCGTAGGGGCGTCCCTCCGGCGTGTAGATCAAAACGAAGTCTTCCCCCAGTCGAGTGGCCACCTCCCTCAACCGAGCCAGGACCTCGGTCTGACCCGGAAGATCGAGGCCAAGGGCTGCGGCAGCACGATCCCTCCTGGCCGCGAGGTCCGGCATGTCCTCCAGATACTCAGCCTCGAGCTCGCGACTCTCCTCGTCCGTGAACGCCTGGCAGCCTTGCCACCACGGGACGACCAGCAGCAGCCGCACCAGCTCGTGCAGGCCGATGGCTACCAGAGCCGCACCTCCTTCGGAGTCGGCGTAGAGGATCGGACGCTCCTCTCCGCCTTCACCGCAGAAGAAGAACGTGCCGCCGGCAGCATCGCCGGCGAACCCCTCAAGCAGGGCACCCGAGGCGAGGTGCACTTCCTCGACATGATCGCCTCGGTCAAGGTCGAAGTCACCCGGCCAAGCGAGAAAACGGGCAGCTTCCTCCTGCTCACGGACGGCAGCGATCAACGATTCCATGGGCCGCAGCCTACGTCCCGCTGCTTGACAACCATCATGGGGAATCAGTCACACCCCTGTTGTGACCGAGCGGGACAGTTGGCCCTTGAGCATGCTGCTTGGCCCCTGAGCGTGAGGTTGACGCCGAGATCCCCGTCAGGCCACGCGGGGAGCAGCGTGCCGCCGTTCGTCGACCGGATCACCAAGTACGACCCCGCCCACCATGACGAGCGCGGTCACTACACCGGTGCCGAGGACACGGGGTCAGTGACCATTGATCAGCTGGAGATCCGCAAGCCGTGCGGCCGGCGTGGTTGCCGCGTCGACGGCGGTACGGACCCCGTCGCCGAGCCGCTGCAGCCTCACGGAGGGGATTTCGGGTTGGCTCCGACGGGTTTCGTCACCACGCAGGCGATGCCATCCGCCCGCTCATGGAGTGCAGTCTCCGACCCAGGTCAAGACCGGCCCGACCGAGTCAGAGGGAATCCGTTGCGTCGTCCTCGGACGGTCCGGGGGCTGCCGTGCTGTCAGCGGCCTGGCCTGAGGCTCGTTCCGCGCGGAGTTCCTCGGCGACCTCGTAGGCCCGGCCCGGGTCGTAGACGGTGACCGAAGTGCCAGGGCTGTACATCGCGGCGGCCCGGGGCGTGTACCCGTAGGTTTCGACGCCGCGCCGGGCGGCTATGCCGTCGACCTCGCCGACGGATACCCCCCACAGCTCGGCGGTGTGGGACTGGGTCCACCACTCGTCCGGACGCAGGAAGTCGCGCTTGACTTCCCTCTGACACTCCACCGCCACGTGGACCCGGCCGAGTTGCTCGGTCAACCAGCTGGTCAGCGCCTGTGCGTCGACCCGAGAGAGCGGTGCGGACGTCGCCGGTTCGCACTCCACCGTCTCGCTGCGGGTATGCAGCACCACCTTGATCGACTGTCGCTGCCCCAGACTGAGTCGCTCGATGACGACGACTCGCTGCAGATCGGCCATCGCCATGGTCGATGAACGCAGAAAGCGGGCGATCACGACCTGGGCCGGAGATCCCAGGGGGCGGAGCTCGACCCACCGCACCGTCATGGTGGCCGTGAAGTACATCGTGGCCACGGTGAGCACGATCACTGCGACGACCGTGAGCGCCAGTAGGACCCAGAAAACGCCCCAGACGAGTGAGCTCCCCGTGATCGCGGCGACCGCCAGGGCGGGCAGCAGAAGTGGGGCTGCGATGACCGGCGGGACCATGACGCTCGCGCCGAGCCCGGCAGCCAGCTCGCGGGCCCGGCTGGGCACGAACAGCAGCCGCCATCCCGCTGTCACGGGTACCACAGCTTCCGCCGGCTGACCGGGCTGCTGAGTTGGCATGTCCTCAAAGGTAGGACCTTGCAGAGGAGTTCGTAAGGCCGCAGCGAGCCGTACCTTCTCAAGGACGGGAACCGTAGGCGACAGCGCGTCAGCTGGCCACGTAGCGCCGGCCTGGCCCGGGGGGATCTGCCCTTGACCTGCGGCGGTCAACGTTCAGCCCGGGTGGCCGCGCTGTCGTCAGCGAGCGAACCTCTCGATGGCCGCCGGCGTGACAGGGGTGAAGAAGTTGACGAGGTTGCCGTCGGGGTCACGGAGCAGGAGCGACCGGTTGCCCCAGGGCATCGTGGTGGGCCCGCTCACGAAGTCGGCGACGAAATCGGCCAGGTTCCGGTACACGCCGTCCACGTCGGCGACGAGGAATTCGATGATCACAGTGCTGTTGTCGGCCGGGCGGGCGGAGCCGGGCGCGAACAGTGCCACGGTGCGGGTGCTGCCGATCGCCAGGGTCGCGCCAGCGGTCCGCAGTTCGGCGAAATCCTCGGTGGACCAGTTCGCCCGCACTCCCGTGGCCCGCTCGTAGAAGTCGACGAGGCGTGCGACATCGCCGGTGATGATCCGGATCGAGACGAAGTCCATGGTGCTCTCCTCAGGTTGGTGAAGCCGTTGCACCTCGGACGCTAGAGCAAATAGTGGACAGAATCGGTCCGGTATCAACGCTAGGCTGGTGGTCATGGCCCGACCTACCAGCCGCGTGCTCACCCTCCTGGAACTCCTTCAGTCGGGCGGCATCAGAACGGTGGCCGAACTCGCCGACCGGCTCGGCGTCGACGGGCGCACCGTGCGGCGGTACGTGGACCACCTGGTCGACCTCGACATCCCCGTTGAGTCGGTCCGTGGCCGCTACGGCGGGTACCGGCTCGCCCCCGGGTACCGCCTGCCTCCGCTCATGCTCAACGACGACGAGGCACTCGCCGTGCTGCTCGGCCTCGTCGCCGGCCGCAGGACGGGGTTGCTGACAGCGACCGAGACCGCGGGCGAGACGGCAGCGGCCAAGATCCGCCGGGCACTGCCCGAGCGTCTGGCCCGTCGGCTCGACGCCGTCATGGAATCTCTCGCCTTCACGGCTCCGCCCGGCGAGTCGGCCACCCCGGAGACAGGGGTGCTGCTCGCCATCGCCGATGCGGTACGGCATCACCGCCCGATCTCGATCAGGTACACCACCCGAGACGGCCGACGAAGCGAACGCACGCTGCACCCGTACGGGATCGTCACCCATACGGGCCGGTGGTACGTCACGGGCACCGATCCCGAGATCGGCCAGGACCGGACTTTCCGGCTCGATCGCATCGCGGGCGCGAGGACGCTTCCGGGTTCGTTCGAGCCACCCGCTGGACTCGATCCGGCACAGCGCGTCCTGTCAGGGCTTGCCAAGGCCGCGTATCGGCACGAAGTGACCCTGCGGATCCATGGGACGGTTGAGCAGATCCGCACCGTACTGCCCGCCAGTGTCGCGAGCGTGGAGGAGCCCGCGCCCACGGAAGGAACAGATCCGCCCACCGAGCGTTGGCTCCACGTCGAATTGAGAGCAGAGCGGCTCGACTGGTTGCCGCCCGTACTCGCCTCGCTCGACCGGCCGTTCGTCATCGAGCGACCGGACGAACTCCGAGACCTCGTCATCGCCCTCGCCGACCGTCTCACCACCTCTGCCCGCCAAGCCTGACGCCCCGCGACGTGACGCACGGGGCTCCCGCCCCAGGTGAACGCCGGAGTCGGTCACCAGGCCCCGTCGCTGTGACCGACGATCTCGGGTCTGCCTGCTCGTACTGCCGGGCCCGCCACCCTGAGCTGCCGTCCTCCACGGGACCACGTATCGCCGTCCCGGTCGCTCCCCCGGGCCTGAGCCAGCGGGCCCACCGTTTCGCCGCAGTGGAGGCCTCCGTGTCCACCAGCCCGACATCCGGCGACACCGCGATGTGTGGATCGAGCACGGAATCCCCGCTGCCGAGAACGACCGGGCAACCGCCTTCCAGGACCGCTGGGGCGGCATCGCCCAACGAGCTCGTGCATGGTTGGCGGTGACGCGTCCAAAGGTGCCGGTCGGCCTGGTGGTCACTGTTGCTGACGGCCGCCTCGGGTGGCGGTCTGCTGGTGTGAGAGCAGGCTGGCGATGGCGTGGATCGTGTCGCTCATGCTCTCGCGTCGTCCGTGATGGCGGGCGAGGGCTCGCCAGTTCTTGTCCGAACTTCGGCACAGGGGGCCGGCTACCTCGACATGTTCAAGGGGCTGAGCCCCGCGGTCGCCGCCGAACTCGAAGGAGTCGAACCGGTCGACCCCGATCTGATCTACCAGGGCGAGGCCGAGATCGACCTCGGCGGCCGTACCGTGCTGCTGCGCGAGGTCGGTCCCGCGCACACCCGATCCGACCAGATCGGCCTCGTGGACGGCCGGGTGCTGTTCGCCGGCGATCTGCTGGAGACCCGCATCTTCCCGATCGCGCCATACTTCCCGCCCCACGACACCGATGTGGACGGCGAAGGCTGGATCGACGCGCTCGACCGGCTCGCCCAACTCGCCCCGCACACCGTCGTTCCCGGCCACGGCGAGGTCACCGACGCCTCGCTCATCCACGACGTCCGCCACTACCTCGTCCACGTCCGCGACGAGGCCCTGCGGCTACGCAAGCGCGGCGCCACCGCCGACGAGACGGCCGCCACCGTCGACGAGAACGCCCGTACCCGCTGGCCGTCCTGGGAACGCCCCGAATGGATCGGCCTCACCGCCCGTGCCTTCGAGAAGACCCTGCACGACCGCTACCAGCTGGGCACCTCCGTACCGGCCATCCCGGAGAACATGCCGGCCCGGCCGACGCCCGTGCCGGGCAACGTCGTCGCCTCTTCGGAGGACACCGGCATCAAGGTGACCTGGGACGCGGTCTACGGGGCCATCGGATACCAAGTCCGCTACCGGCTGGTCGGCGTGACCGTTTGGACCGAGTTCCCCGTCTCGATGAACCGCTTCGACACCACCTGGACCGAGGACGGAATGGAGTGGGAGTACCAGGTCCGCACCGACAACGGCGGCAGGGTGAAGTCGGACTGGTCGCCGACCGTCAGGGCCACCGCGCATCCCAAAACCGCTCCACCACCCGTGGGCATCGTCACCACGGCCACCGCGACCGGCGTCGATGTCGTGTGGGGCGCACCCACCGGCCCGTACACCGACACCATCGACCGCTACCAGGTGATCACCTACGACAAGGACACCCCGGGCGCCTTCATCGACGGCACCTCGGTCACCGGCACGTCCGTCCACATCGACGGCCTTACACCCGGTCACCACTACGCCGTGTCCGTCGTGACGTGGAACGCCGCGGGCGGCGGCCTGCCGGGCGCCGGGCGTGCCGTCACCATCGGGGCGGGTAGCCCACCTGCGCCTGGCGGCCTCCAGGTGACCTCGACCGACGCCACCACGGTGCAACTCACCTGGTCGGGCTCCCCGCAGGCGGCCGGATACCGCGTCTGGGTCCGCAACATCAACAACGGAAGCCAGTCCTCCGCCGACGAGTTCATCGTCGATACCACGCACCGTGACATCGCGTACCTCTTCCCCGGCACCTGGAACTATGAGTTCTGCGTCACCGCCGTCAACGGGACCCTGGAGTCCGCGAAGTCCAACTGCGTCGTCGCGCCCCATCCCGCGAGCGGCTAGCCCTTCTCTTCATGGTCGTGACGGCCGGGCCCGCGGTGTCCGGCACCGGCACCTGACCGCGTAACCGGGGCGCCCCTGTACTTCCCGTACACGGGCGCCCCTCCCCTCCGCCCTGCACGGCACCGGACGCCGAGGGGCCGGCCGCACTACCGCTTGTGACTGAGCGTGACATCTGGCAACACGGGCCAGATCCCTCGGCGCCGACCGGTCCTACCAGCACGTCGTCCTCGACCCGGCCGAGCACGGAGCAACGGTTCGCTTCGGAGATCTGGCGGCGATTCGGGGTGATGGTGGAGTCGCCGGTCGATCCATTCAGCCGGCCCCAGCGCCGCGGTGATTTCGGGCTGTGGATTCCGCCGTCAGCTGCGGCGCTGCGCGAGTTCTTCAAGCGGTGGCGGCAGAACCTGGCTGCGGCGCTGAAGTACCTGGTGGCATGCCGCGACTACGTGATGACCAAGATCGCCTACATTTCAGGGGTGCGGGCGGCGGAGTTGTGCGGGGTGTTGCTGTCGGACGTGCACTGGGAGGCCGGGCAGTGGGGCCGGTTCACGGTCAACGGCAAGGGCGCCCGCGGGTCGGGCCCCCGCTAGCGGGAGGCGTACCTGTACGTCGACGGTTCGCAATGCCGGCTGGGCCGCCGCACGTAGGCAGCGTCCGCCCAGGTGAACGTGAGCCTGCGGCGGCCTGCAGTGTCGGCATGCGTCAGGCTGCGTCGTCTCGTTCGCGTTCGATGGCGGCGAGCCGGTTCTGCTCGGCCGGCTCAGGGTTCCTGCATCCCCGGCCCCGAGGCGGCCCGGCAATCGCCCACGCCTCCACCCCTTGGGTGAGCGCTTGGGCGGCCTGCTCGCGGGAGGCAGGGCGGGAGCGCGCCATGCCCATGGAGCAGTTCCCGGTGTGCACCATCACGGTCCGGCGTTCCGCGCCGATGCCGTACTGGATCCGCCGCTCGACCTCGGGCACGGGCCGGTGCTCGGTTTCGGCCAAGCGCTGGTCGCGGCGGGCCTCGGCGATCAGCGTGCGGACTTCGACGAGGAACACGTGGAGCTGCTGCATCACCTCGCGCCGGGCCAGATCCGGTGGCAAGAGAGCGTGCGGATCACGCACCGAAGAGCGGAAGTCCCAGCCACCGACACACCGGGCGCAGCGGTCGTCCGTGCAGTCCCGATCCCACCCACCAGGGGCCCGGAGACGCAAGAACGCCCGGCCCGGATATCCGGGCCGGGCGGGCGTGCGTATGCGTGGGGGGCTGGTCGGCTGCTCAGTACCAGTGGTTGGCGGACCAGAAGTTCCAGGCGCCGACGGGGCTGCCGTAGCGGTCGTTCATGTAGTCCAGGCCCCACTTGATCTGGGTGGCGGGGTTGGTCTTCCAGTCCGCGCCGGCGGAGGCCATCTTCGAGGCCGGGAGGGCCTGGGCCAGGCCGTACGCGCCGGAGGACGGGTTCGTCGCGGTGTGGTTCCAGCCGCTCTCGTGCGAGATGATCTTGTCGAAGGCGGCGAACTGGGCCGGGTCCTTGATCATCTGCTGCGCGATCGCCTTGGCGCTCGTCGGGGCCGCCTGGGCGGGAACCGTGGCGAGCATGGAGCCGGCGACACCGAGGGCGACGACGGTGCCCGCGAGGGCCTTCTTGGAAGCGGCGATGCGGCGGATGACGGTGTTGGACACGGAAAAAACCTTCCACAGGGAACAGGGGCGGTCGCAGACACGTCCAGGACGTGCGTGAGCCACTCACACGGTGGAGAGGGGTTCGTCGGCGGCGGGTGAAACACCCGGACCGCCTGGCGACACATCCAGTACTACAGACCCCCCGCCCCTCCCGGCAACGGCGCCACCTACTAACAACCCTCGCAGTCCGCTGCCGGGCACCCCTCCCCCACCCGACCCCGAACCCTGCAGGTCAAAACCACACCAATCCACCCCCACACCACCCCACCATCACCACTAACCACCCTCGTATGTGACCCACGCCCTATGGGACGCCTCACCCCACACCCACCCCAACCTCACCCACCGCCACCAACCGGTACCCCACCGAAACCACCCCACACCGGACCAAGCGCCGGGGAACAGTGGTCGACCACCGCATCCAACCGAGGACGGAGCCCGCGGAACCGGCACCGGGCCGGACCCGAGGCGGAGGCCGAGTGCCGCAACCGGGAGCCGGGGAATCGGAGCGAGGGTGCGGGGAACGGCGGAAGGGCCGGAGAACCGGGTCGAGACCACCAGCAGGGACCTGGAAACCGGGGCCGGGCGCCGCATCCAGGGATCGGGAACGAGGCCGGGAGCCGCGCAACCGGGATGGGATCACGTGAGCCGTGGGCACAGCCGAGGAACCGAGCCGGGACCACCGCCAGGGCCCGGAAACATGCCGGGCACCGCATCCGGGAACCTGGGCGCACGCCCGGCCGACGGGACGCCCGGAGCGGCCGGCCTCCACGCCGCCGAGGCAGTACCGGACCTCATGGAGCCCGGCCACTCCCTGTCACGGGGCCTGCGGCGTCCAGAGCGGATCACGCCCGCTCAGACCCACCGCCCGGTCCAACAGCGAGGCGCTGTCCGCCACGGGCACGACGGGACCGAAGATGCCCCCACCACGATCCCCCTCCGCCGCGGCCTCCGCCAGGAAGGCGTACGAGGCCCGCAACGCCGCCGCATCAGGCGCATAGCCCTGACCGGTGGCCCGGGCCAGATCCCACCCGTGCACCACCAACTCGTCCACGACCACGACACCGGCGACCGCGCCGGGCAGATCCACCCCACCCGCACGGGTCGCACCCGTCCAGGCGGCCGGATCCCGCCACGCCCCCGCCAACTCGTCCAGCACCCCCGGCAACACCTCCCGCCAACCAGCGGGCAGAACCGGCACCACCCCACCGGGATCCGTGTCCGTCGTCGCGCCCAGGTCCTTACGAGCCGCGTCGCGGAAGGCGACGCACAAACCCGCGACGTGACCCAACAGATCACCGACCGTATAAGCCGGACAAGGAGTCCGATCGGCGAGCCGCGCGTCCGGGACACCGGCCACAAGGCCCGCCACCACCCGCGCCTGCGGGCCCAGATCCAACAAACCCGCACCGGCCATGACCCGCACCTCCCGCACCGTGGACCTGCAGCGTAGACCGACACCACGACCCCGCCCCGAGACGACACGACCCCGCCCGCACACGACACAGCCCACACACAGGCGCGGCACGACGCCGGACTGCGACGGACCGTGCACCCACCACGACCGCACCCCGGAGTGAGGATCCGCTCCACCGGACCGGAGCCGGCGCCACGCCCCGCTCGACGCACTCACCACGACGATGGAGGATGAGGAACTGTGATGACAGTCCTGCTGGTCGGCGTACCGGAAGGCGCGGAACTGGAACTGCTGCGGTCGCGGATCCAACGCAACCCCCACTTCCGGGTCATCTCCCACGCCCACACACCCGACATCGCCCTGGCCCACGCCCGCGTCCTGCTCCCCGACATCACCGTCCTCACACTCCCCGGAAACCTGCGCGAGGACCCGACCGCACTCGACGTCTTCCAAGGAGTACGAGCCCTGGACCCACCCAGCGGAGTCGTACTCCGCACCAGAGCCGACACACCCCCCGACGACCTCGCCGGCATCACCACGGACGGAGCCGTCCACCACGTCCGCGCCGGCGACGAAGAAGGCCTCATGCGAGCCCTCCGCACCATCGGACTACGCCGCGCCACCTGCGACCCCGACCAAACACCCTGAACCCAACCCCACCACCACGACCCCACCGAACACACCCCACCCCCGCCGGAACAAGAACCGGAACAAGGAGTGGGAGAGGGCCTGGAGCGGGGGCGGACGGTCGGCAGGCGGCAGCCGGCCCGATGTGCGCCGTCAGCCAACGCCCGGCACACCCCTGCCGCGAATGGCACCTTGACGCACCACCGCACGGCGGACGAGCCGCCGCACACGCTTCCCGGATCGGCGAATCTCCCGGCTCGAAGCCCAGATCCTGGAACATGACCAGCCCGAAGCGGCAGTCACGCCACCCGATAAACCGCCAGGTCAGTTCTGACCGGCAACACTTCGGCCGGGCTGTTCAAGGAAACCTCGCCATCTTCGAACGTGCCGGTCGGAGTCGCTGAAGTGACAGCTCTCGGACTCAATCGGCCTCTTGAGGCGGCAGCGCCGCCACGATCGGATGGTCCCTGCCGATCGGACCGAGCTTGGCGCTGCTGCCGGGGGAACCGAGGTCGGAGAAGAACTCGGCGTTCACGGTATTGAAGTGCTGCCATTCCTGCGGGGTGTCGTCTTCGAAGAGGATCGCTTCAACGGGGCACACCGGCTCGCATCCGCCGCAGTCGATGCACTCGTCCGGGTGGATGTAGAGCATCCGCTCACCCTCGTAGATGCAGTCCACAGGGCACTCATCGATGCATGCCTTGTCCTTGACGTCCACACAGGGCAAAGCGATCACAAACGTCATCGAACTGCCGTCCTCTCCCGATCGTTCCTGCTCGCCGTTCCTGCTCGCCGTTCCGGCTCAACGCGGCTGACCGTAGGGGCTCAAGTAGACTTGAGGTCAAGAGGAGGCACCCTGTATGAGCAGCGACCGTTCCGGAGCCGAACGGGCCACGCCGGACGACTGGCTGAGCATCGGTGAGGTGAGCGCGCGGACCGGAGCGGCTGTCTCTGCACTTCGGTTCTACGAAGAGCTCGGTCTGATCGCGTCCGAACGCGACAACCGCAATCAGCGCCGCTACCCGCGGCACATGCTGCGCCGTATCGCATTGATCTCGGTGGCGAAACGGATCGGCGTCCCGTTGCAGGACCTCCGGGAGGCGTTCGCCGATGTGCCGCTCGACCGCCCTCCGAGTCACCAGGAGTGGCAGCTCGCCTCGCGCGGCTGGAAGCGTCGACTGGAGGAGCGTCGGCAGACCATCGAGCGCCTGGAGGCCGAGCTCACCGGCTGCATCGGCTGTGGATGCCTCTCGATGAAGGCCTGCGCTCTGCTGAACCCGGGCGACGCGCTCGCCGAGGACGGAGTCGGACCCCGAAGACTGTGAGGGGCGGCGCACGGTCTCGACGCTCGAGAACGAAGCCTCGCCACCCTCGAACTCGCTGGTGGAAAGGGCCGGCGTAGCGGCTCTCCGGGGCGGCGCCCCTGGACACGGCCGCACACGGCCGTACCGTCACCTTCCAGCCACGCGGCCATCCGGCCATCCGGCCGCAGCCCGTCATGGCCTGCGTCGTCAACGCCCCTCGTGGTGCTGCTCGACAAGGAACGATCTGGCTCCGGCATCAGCAGCCGCGCTCAGTATCGGCACGGTGTCGAGGTCTCGCTCGACGGCCGTGGTCACCGTAGGAGCCGGCCAGGGCGGTTCCCGCCCAGACCAGGGAAGACTTCCGCGTGCACAAGCCGGACGGGACCAGGACCACAATCCACCCCGACCCCTTGTACGTCGGCACGGACGAGGCCATCGCCAGGGCTCCGCGGCCGGAGGAACTGCCTGGCGACCGCCACCACATCCGACCCGCCGCGGTCCTGGACCAACGCCCCACGCCGGCCGCGTACTTTGGACCATTCCCGCCGACCACAGCACGCCCTAGACTGCGACCGCTCCAAAACCTGGCGATCATCAGGAGGGCGCACAAGATGAACCGAGCACTGATCAGCGCATTCGCGGCCGTGGTGTTAGTCGTGTCCGGAGGAAGCGCCGCCACCGCTTCCGACGGCGCTCCGCCGCGCACCACGCACGGCCCTTGCCAATACACACAGACCCCGGACGAACCGCCCGCGCGTCATGTTCCGCTGCCGCCCGACCCGCGGCGCACCCCCAGCCGTGGCACGGTTGACATGGCTGTTCCGACCAGCCAGGGTCCGCTCCCGCTGCGTCTGGACCGGGCCAAGGCGCCGTGCACGGTCCAGAGTTTCCTGCATCTGGCGCGGCATGGGTTCTACGACCGGACGGTGTGCCACCGTCTGACGGCGTATCCGACGTTGAAGGTCCTGCAATGTGGCGACCCGACCGGTACCGGTGAGGGAGGGCCCGGGTACAAGTACAAGGACGAACTGCCGGTGGATCTGCCACCCGCGCCGACCGATCCGACCGGGGCGCGCCGCCTGTACGGGCGAGGCCTGCTGGCGATGGCCAACGCCGGTCCGGACACGAACGGCTCGCAGTTCTTCGTCGTCTACGGCGACTCCGCACTACGCCCGAACTACACGGTGTTCGGCACGGTCGGCCCCGAGGGCCTGGCCACACTCGACAAAACCGCCGCCGGAGGAATCGAGCCGACCGCCGAGGACCCGGCACCGGTCGACGGCACACCCGTACTACGGACCGAACTGCTCCGCGTCCGGCCGTCCTGCCGGCATTGACACCCCACGGCCCGCACCGACGCCGCGACCCCTGCGATGACCTCTGTCCGGGGGCCAGATGGGTTGGTGGTCGAGCCGGAGCGGGCCGCCGCCGGAGACCCGCAACCAGGACGTGGGCGTGGGCCGTGCGGTCAGCGGTGTGGCAGGGCGTGGAAGGTCGCGTCCACGAGGCGACCCTCCACGCCGTGCCTGTGGCCCGCTTCCAAAGAGCGTCGGCCGTCGGGCGGTTCAGGTACCGGGCGATGCTGTGTCCTGTTCCTCTCTCGGATGTTCTGCATGCGGGCCGCCGGCACGAACCGCAGACCTGGGCCGACCGACAGACCCGCGTCCCGCTCCGGCAGGGTGCACCTCAACCGGTCCAGGGCGCGGGCCCGGTCGCCGAGGTCGAGGTCACTGTCGCGGGGGACGTCCTGGCCCTCGGTCAGGGGCCCCAGGAGCGCTGCGCGTTCGTGCTCGCGGGCACAGACCACGGATAGACGGTGTCTGTCCCGCGCCCGGCGCAGCAGCAGGAGCGCCGGGTGCGGGCGGGGCGGCCTGAGCGGGCCCCGGAGCGGGAGCCCGGCGGCGAGCGCGGCCCACTTGTCACCGGCACCGCCCATCCGTTCAGCCAGCGCAACCCTCGCGGCGCCGGCCGCGGCCACGGGTGGTCGCCTCTGGGGCGGGCGCAGCGACCGGTGCTGGGGCCGGCGCGGGCTCGGGGACTTGGGGCTCGGCGGCGGCAACGGTGACAGCATCCCCGCCAGCACAACGGCGCAGGGGTCCACAGCGGAAGCGGATCGGCGGGATGCCGCGCATCAGTGGGATCAGCGCCTGACTGTCATGAAGGTCAGCGCCCGAGTGTGGACACCTACGCCGTTGACCGGTCCGTGAAGCGCCGGTGCACCCTCATGCAGGAGGCACCGGCGGTAACTGCCGTCAAGTACGGCCCGAGTTCGCCATGAAGATGATCGCGGCCATGGGCGCGCGGTCATCGCTCCGCCGCCGGCCTCCTCCTTGAGCGCGTACCGACGACTCCGGCGCCACGTTTTGAAAGATCGCGCCTCCAGGCCGTCCGTCACCGGCCGCTCGACGATGTCCGTGCCGAAGCAACGATCGATCGCGAATCAGGACACCGTCCAAGGAGCCGTTGCCATACCGGTCATGGAGTCTGCCGATCGATCGGGAGTCTCGATCGGGTGATCGCGGGCACTGCCCGGCATGAGAGCCGGGCCTGGCGGTATACGGGGAAAATCCAGGGGAGCGGACGGCCGCGCGCTGCTACGGTCGGGCGCTATGAGCTGGCTCCCCGAAGACTTCGTCCATCCCGTCCTGGTACCGCTGCCGGGCAGTGGTCATCACCTGCGGCCGATCCGGGAGGCGGACACCGCGCTCGACTATCCGGCCGTGATGGGTTCGCGCGAGCGGCTGTGGACCATATTCGGCCCGGCCTGGGGCTGGCCGGCGGCCACCATGACCTACGAGGCCGACCAAGCCGACCTGTTGCGGCACGAGAAGGAGATCGCCGCACACCAGTCTTTCAACTACGCCCTGTTCGATGCGGCGGAGACAGCTCTGCTCGGCTGCGTCTACATCGACCCGCCGGAGAGGGCTGGCGCGGACGGCGAGATCTCCTGGTGGGTGGTGGACGAGCTGGTGGACAGCGAGGTCGAGCAGGCCCTGGACGAGCTGGTGCCGCGGTGGATAGCCGACGACTGGCCGTTCGAGCAGCCGCGCTTCCTCGGCCGTGAGATCTCCTGGTCGGACTGGCTCGCCCTGCCGGAGCACCCCGACGCGTAATATTCCAGCCGTAGATCGTGATCTTCATGGCTGGGCGGCTGCTTGCCGTCGGTAGTGGCAGTCGCGGGCGCGGGCCTGGTGTCGGCGTCGCCAGCGTGACCAGCGGAGTCGGTGCGCGAGGTCGTGGGCCCGGCTGGTCAGGGTGGTGAACAGGCGTTGGATCTCGGTGCAGGTCGGTAAGGACCGAGGCCGGCCTGTGGCGTCGGCTGCACCGGGCGGTGCTGGACGAACTCGGGAACGAACGGCTCGTTGGATCTCGAAGGATGTGAGGGCCGTCGGGAGCGGCCCGGAACTGAACTCGTGCAGCACACGTCTCCCGCACCATGATCTCAAGTGAGCGCCAAGAGCACGCGATCTCCACCAAACTGGTCTCGCCGTCCGCAGCGAGTGCGGAACCGTCGAAGACCAACGACTACAACAGCTTCGCCGAGGCGTACGCGGCCGCAAACGAAACCAACCTGGTCAATGCCTACTACGAGCGGCCCGCGATGCTGGCCCTCGCTGGAGACGTGGCCGGCCGACGGATTCTCGACGCCGGCTGCGGCTCGGGGGCCCTGTTTGCCGCGCTGCGCGACCGTGGCGCCGTTGTGAGTGGCTTCGACACGAGTGCCGGGATGCTGGAGCTGGCTCGGCGGCGGCTCGGCGACGGTGCGGACCTGCAGGTGGCGGACCTGGGCAGCCCGCTTCCTTATGCTGATGACACATTCGACGATGTAACGGCGTCCCTGGTGCTGCACTATCTGGAGGACTGGGGGCCGGCGCTGGCCGAGCTGCGACGCGTACTCAGGCCCGGCGGTCGGCTGATCGCATCTGTCGACCATCCCTTTGCCATCAACCTCATACACCGCGAGGCCGGTCGCGAGGCCGAGCACAACTACTTCGACACCACCAAATGGACCGTGGAGTGGACCATTGGCGGCCATACCGCCCTGGTGAGCAGGTGGAACAGGCCGCTGCACGCGATGATCGAGGCTTTCATCGGGGCCGGATTCCGGATTACGGTCATCAGCGAGCCGGAGCCCGATCCCGCCGCCCGTGAGATGTTCCCCGAGGCCATCGCGGCCAAGCCGCGCTTCCTGTGCTTCCTGTTCTTCGTCCTGCAGGCCGACTAGTACTCCAGCCATAGGTCGTGATCTTGCTGGTCGGGGCCGGTGCGGAGACGACTGCGGCCACCGTTGATCATCGTGAGTTGTGTCGACGAACGAAGATCAGGCGGTGGCCGCAGGTCACCGCGTAGTGCCTGCCCGGTGGCGGTCGATGTTCGACCAGCTGACGGGCCGTATCGCGGGCCGGTTCGCGCGGGTCGAACCACGCCGCCACGCAACGGCGTTGGTGCTGGGCCTGCTGGCGGACCTGCCAAGGAACAACTGCTGGACGCTGGCCGAGCACGCGGGCGACTCCACCCCGGACGGCATGCAGCACCTGCTGCACCGCGCGAAGTGGGACGCCGACGCGGTCCGCGACGACGTACGCGCCTACGTGGTCGAGCACCTGGCCGATGACGAAGCCGTGCTGGTGGTCGACGAGACCGGCGACCTGAAGAAGGGCACCGCCACGGTCGGCGTCCAGCGCCAGTACACCGGCACGGCGGGCCGGATCGAGAACTCCCAGGTCGCCGTCTACCTCGTCTACTCCGCCGCCTGCGGGCATGCCGCGATCGACCGGGCCCTGTACATCCCGCGCTCGTGGACCGACGACCTCGACCGCTGCCGGACCGCCGGCATCCCCGAAGACCTCACCTTCACGACCAAGCCGGTACTGGCGGCTCGGATGATCACCCGGGCCCTGGATGCGGGAACGCCCGCCCGCTGGGTCGCCGGCGACGAGGTCTACGGCGACAACCCGCACCTGCGGGCCGCGCTGGAGGACCGCCGGACCGGCTACGTCCTGGCAGTCTCCAGCACCCACCAAGTCACCACGGTGGCAGGTAGTTCCCGGCCAAGGCCATCGTGGCGAAGATCCCGAAACGGGCCTGGCAGCGGCGCTCGGCCGGAGCGGGCGCCAAGGGCGAGCGGTACTACGACTGGGCCCAGGCCGACATCCACGGCCCCGCCGACCGGCCCGGGCACTGGTGACTGCTGGTCCGCCGCAACCGGAGAAGCGGCGAACTCGCCTTCTACCGCTGCTTCTCACCTCACTCCGTCCCGCTGTCCGACCTGGTGCGGGTGGCCGGACGGCGCTGGACGGTGGAGGAGACCTTCCAGGCCCTCGCGATGCTCGCCCACGCCTTCCTCGCCGTCACCGCAGCCGCCGAACGCCGCGACCACCCCGCCCCCGACGACCTGATCCCCTTGACCTGCAACGAGATCCAACGCCTGTTTACCACCCTGACCAGCCGGGCCCACGACCTCGCGCACCGACTCCGCCGGCGACGCCGACACCAGGCCCGCGCCCGCGACTGCCACTACCGACGGCAAGCAGCCGCCCAGCCATGAAGATCACGATCTACGGCTGGAGTAGTGAGCAGCCTCGTAAGGACGGCGCCTGCATAACTGGCCTGCTATGGGGGCGCGGTATCGAGCCGAAGATCGCCCGACGCGGCGTACCCCACAATTCCGGGCTCGGCAAGGTGCGCTGGGGCGTCGAGCGTACCTTCGCCTGGCTTCACCAGTTCAAGCGCCTTCGCATCCGCTACGAGCGACGGGCTGATCTCCACCAGGGACTACTCGACCTCGCTTGCGCATCATCTGCCTCCGGCGCCTTCGAAAGTCATTCCGAAAGGATCGGTAATTCCGCCAGAGCCAATCAACGAGGAAGGAGGAACCTCAGCAGTCCGAGGCTTCTGAAAAGGTCTCGTTTGAGTTCCGGTAGCAGGTTGTCATGAAAGCTCCCTGGTGTCGGAAATGTGCCAGGAACGAGGTCTCCGTCCAAGCTGACGTGTGCTTCCGTGTAATCACTGACGGCCTTGGCGAGGGCATCAGCAGACAGCTTCGCGGAGCGAAGGCTGGCCCAATCGATGACTACCTGGGATGCGTCACGTCGAGCACCGACAGCGACCAGTTCGAGGGGGCCGGTAAATTCCCACCGTGGGGCGCCGACTTCGTGCGCCTTCCTGGCCATCTCATCAGCGATCCGGTCTGACGCCGCTTGGGTCCAGCAGTACGTCCATCCCGAGGGTTGCGCGGCTTGGGCTTGCACTTCGAGACCAAGCGGCAAGGGCTTGTCCCGAGACGGCAATATACTGTCCTGATCATCTCTATGGTCGCCGTAAGTGCAGCCGGCAAGGAAGAGGTCCCAGAACTGACCGCTGGAATTGGTCCATCGCAGCCATGAGGCCGTGTCGATCTGGTTGTTCAGCTGACGGTAGCCCTGGTAGTCCCATAACAGGACACAGACGTAGCGGACACCGTCGGGACCCCAGGGGGACAACGTGACCTGTTCGAGCCGATGAACGATGTCGTTGAGGCTCCGGATCCCAAGCATGTACCAAGAGTAGCGATCGGTGGCCGATCGGGTGCGTAGTTGCCTGGACGGCCGTCAGATCATCGGTCGAGGCGATCTTCCCTGGCATGCTGGGTGCCTCGGGGCGGGGGCGCACCGGAGGCCACGCGCCCTCGCCCGCTGCCCGACAACCTGGGCAAGCGCCGAACCTCATTCTGCAACGACCGGTAAGAGACGCTCGCCTTCTCCGAGGTCCGGCCTGTCACCGCGTTTCCTTGCAGTGGGCCTTCGCCTTCCAACCGTACCGATGACACCTGGAACGCTCTCGACGGGGGTTGGGCAGCGGATTCTTCAGCCGATCCTGGATCTCAGCCGTGTTCTGACGGATCGACGGCTTCCCGCACCCGCGGCGCAGAAGCAGGAGCGCCGGGTGCGGCGGGTGCGGGCGCGGGGGCCGGCACGGGCGCGAGGGCATGGCAGCGGCCTGGGTGACGGCGTCCCCGCCGGCACAACGGCGCCGGTACAGCGCCGTGTGACCGTCATCCGACCAATACCCACCGGCCGTGTCCCGCACCACTCGAAACACCGTGCCCGTCATCACCAGGCTCTTGCGTCACCGCCATGTCCCGGTGCTGTAAGGGAATTGGGCTCGGGGCACGCACCCGCCCAGTCGGCCACTAGCGTGCGGTCATCGGGCCCAGCAGCCCGGCCGACCACCACACCCCGGGAGCCTCCGCCATGCCCATCCGTGGTCCCCGCACCCTCCTCGCCACGATCGCCCTCGCCACCACGCTGACGCTGACCGCCTGCGACCCCGCAGCCGAAGCCGAAGCACCTCCCGCCTCTCCCGCCTCCTCCGCCACTGTCTCCGCGCCTGCCTCCTCCACCTCGCCCGCCGCTTCGGGCAAGCGCACGCTGGCCGAGGCCGCCACCGCCGGCGGGCTCACCAAGGCCACCGGTGCCGGCGCGGTCTCCGACGTCCCGGTCGACCCGGGCGAGATGCGTGACGGCATGCACCTGGTGGTCGCTGACTACAACCGTGCCGGGCAGACCTCCGGACGCCGCATCCTTTTCATCGGCGTCGACAACGTTCCCGAGGACCCGAACAAGCGCCGCGAGCACCTTTGGCGCGGCCTGATCGACTACGCGCTGCAGAACGGTTCCACCGGCACCCCCACCACCGCGAAGCCGTACGAGCCCGGCCCATTCGGCGGATCCCTCGAGTGCCTCAGCCTGCCCGAGTCCGCCAACGCCACCGACGTCATCTGCGGCTGGTCCGACACCACCACCGCCGCCGTCGCGCTCTTCCCCCGGACGACCCCGGACGACGCCGCCCGCCTCTTCGCCGCCATGCGCGCCGACCTCGAACACTGACCGCCCGTCTACCCCGCCCCCATGGCCGGGGCGTCGTAGAGGCAGAGGCCGCGCCGGGTGATCCACGCCAGGGTGGTTCCACAATCCGGCGTTTGGGGATGTCCTTGAGGCCCTGGATCTTGCGGCGGCTGGGGCGGTCGGAAATCTCCAGGTCGAGGCCGAGGGTCCGGCGGCTCCACGGCACGAGTTCGCCGTGGCAACCGGGGGACCGCCCAGACCCTTGTGACCTGCGGCCTTGATCGTCTGCGCGTCGATGATCGCGGTCGTCGGGTGCTGGGAGCGTCCCGAGCGCGGTGGCCACCGCTTCGGCGGACAAGCCGTCGTCGCACAGCGGGCAGGCGGTCTCCGGCCCAACTGGGCGGCGATCCGATCCAGCACACCGGCGGCCGGGTCGTGCCGGTGCTGACCAACGGCCGGCGCCGGCGAAACGACCCGGCCTCCCGTCGGCCGCCGTAGGCGCCTCACGGGCCCCGGGAGCTACCGGCCACGTCGCGGCGGGGGTGGTGGTCGAGCGGGAACTGGCCTCGGCCGGGGAGATCCAGCGCCGGGAGGTCCCCGCCGCGCCGAGCGGGGGTGGTCAGGGCGGCGAGGGCCGCATTCGCCGGACGGACGACCAGGGCCGGGCCCGTGGCCTGCCGCCCGGAGGAGTCGGCCGTCAGCCGGGTCAGGTCGCGGGCGACGGTGTGGGTGCTGTCGCTCTTCCCGAGGTGCTGCATGCGAGCGGCCGGCAGCAGCCACCTGCGTGAGCCGACCAGAGCACCCGCCTCCCGATGCGGCCGCGGCAGGGGACCGGCACGGCCGCCTTCCGGGAATCCCGTCCCAGCCAAGGCTCCGTACCGGCCCACCCGCCGACCCGCCCGTCAGGGGGCGTCGATGAGTACCCGGCCGTCGGTCGGCACCGTTGCCGCGAGCCCGTTCGCGTACGCGTTCTGCACGCGGGACCGCTCCGTCGCGTTGGGCACGGCGTTGGTGCAGGCCGTCCCGGCGCTGGACCCGGACATCAGCTGGGTGCACGGCCCCGGCTTGGTGTCCGGGAGGCCCAGGCTGTGGCCCAGCTCGTGCGCGGCGATGCGCGTCTTGTCGTACCCCTGGCTCACGGCCTGCGCGCCGAGTTCGACGCGGACCTGTCGCCCCGGACGGACCGGGCCGAGGGTGGCTTGCGGCCAGCCGGTGGTGGCCACGATGACGATCTCGGCCCGGGCTCCGGGCGCGGCCTCGACCAGCCGTACGTTACTGACGTTCGCGTTCCAGGAGGCGACCCCGGCCGCGATGGCCGCTTCCCAGCCTCCGGCCCTGCTGTCGTCATAGCGGAGTGTCACTACCGCTGCGGTGGCATCCGGTACGGTCGCGGGTGCCGCGGTCGCGGCGGTTGCCGCCGCAAGGACCAGCGCGGCGGTGGAGGTGCCGACTTTCAGCCAGGTGCCCAGAGACATGGTCGTCTTCCTTCATGCGTGGGGGGACCCGGCTCCTCGGCGGAGCCGGGGCACTGGAGACGCCGCCACCGACCGCCTGTGGCCCGCGAGTTCGGACAGCCGCCTCTCCGGAGTTCTAAGAAGGTAGTCCCGCAACCCACAAACACGTCATGCACCTGCCAGCCAATTCCCGTAGGTACTCCAGCCGATGCCCGGTCAGTGGGCGGCACCGTCCAGGGGCTCCCGTAGTTGGGCATCCAGCCCGGCCTCGGTCACCGCGCGGTCGAGACGGTGGATGGCCGATCGGGACCCGGCCGCATGCCCGCCACCGTCCTCGAAGGCCCGTGCCTGTACGCCTGCGTCCTGGAGGGACGCTCACACGTCGCGGCGCCTGACGACGAGCACGGCGAGTGCGATCGCGATCAGCGGCCAGAGCGCGTACACGATCCAGGAGCCGGTGACCGTGCCGGTGTATCCCAGGGATCCGGGATCGGGCTCCCAGCTCTGGACCAGGCGCTTCCACGCAGCCGACACCATCGCGTGGTTGATGTCCGCCGACCAGCGATCGCTCTCCGAGAACATGGGCGGCAGCATGAGCAGCGTGAAGATGGTGGTGACCATGGTCGCCGCGCTGTGTCGGAGCAGGACGCCGAGGCCCAGGCCGATCAGCGCGCAGACCGGGGCCAGCAGGGCGGATGCCACCAGCGCCCGGAACACACCGGGGTGGGTGAGCGGGACCCCGGCGTGCCGCCCGCTGAGGATGGCCTGGGAGATCAGGAAGGAACCGGTGGAGATGAGCGTGCCGACCGCGGTCCACAGCGCGGCGGTCACGGCGGCTTTGGCCAGCACCACCGAGCCGCGGGCGGGGACGGCCACGGTGGTGGTACGGATCAGGCCGCTGCTGTACTCGCTCACGACGGTGAGGGCGCCCATGCCGCTTGCAACGAGTATCAGCGTCCAGTAGCCCGCCGGCGGATAGGCGGCGTAGGGCAGGAAGTCGGCGGGGCCGGAGCGGGCGGTGTGGTCCGCGGACGTGGCCACGGCGGAGGACCCGATGACGAACAGGACGGTGAGTGCGATCGTCCACGCTGTGGAGCGCAGGGACCGCATCTTGATCCACTCGCAGGCGAGCAGGTCGCGGAAACGGGCGGGTGGCCCGGTGACCGGGGCGGTCGGGAGGACGGGGGCGAGTGTGGTCATCGGGGCTGTCCTGCCTGGTATTCGACGCTGTCGGCGGTGAGTGCCATGAAGGCCGCCTCCAGGGAGGCGGTGTGGGTGGTCAGCTCGTCCACGCGGATCCGGTTCTCGAAGGCGAGCGCTCCGATTCGGTCCGCCGGGAGCCCGGTCACGGCGAGTTTCTCGGCGCCCGCCAAGCCTTCGGGTTCGACCGTGGCGCCCGCCGCGGTCAGCACGGCTGCCAGCTCGGCGGCCTGTGGTGTCCCGACCACGACGCTTCGACGGGTGCCGCGGGCGGCGAAGTCTCGTAGCGACTCGGCGGCGATGAGGCGGCCGCGGCCGATGACCACCAGTTGATCGGCGGTGTTCTCCATCTCGGACATCAGGTGGCTGGAGAGGAAGACGGTACGTCCCTCGGCGGCCAGGCGGCGGAAGAGCCGGCGTACCCAGAGCACGCCCTCCGGGTCCATGCCGTTGATCGGCTCGTCGAACATGAGCACGGGCGGGTCGCCGAGCAGGGCGGTGGCGATCCCCAGCCGCTGCTTCATGCCGAGGGAGAATCCGCCGATGCGACGGCTCGCCGCCTCGGCCAGCCCCACTTCCTGGAGCACTTCGTCCACCCGGCGCCGCGGGATGCCGTTGCTGCGCGCCAGGGCGGACAGGTGGGCGGCGGCGCTGCGTCCGCCGTGGACCTGTCCGGCGTCGAGGAGGGCGCCGACGTGCCGCAGTCCGCGCGGGTGGGCGTGGAACGGGACGCCGCTGACCGTGGCGGAGCCGGTGGTGGGAGTATCCAGGCCGAGGATCATCCGCAGGGTGGTGGACTTGCCGGCTCCGTTGGGGCCGAGGAATCCGGTGACCTGACCCGGCCGCACGGTGAAGGACAGATGGTCGACAGCCGTCTTGCGGCCGTAGCGCTTGGTGAGTTCGTTGACTTCGATCACGGCACCCACACTGCCGGGAGGACGCCGTCCGGACATGGGGCTGAGGGAGGCAATCGTGCGGTCGGATCGGCCCGTGGGCGTACGCCCCAGGGCCAATGCCGCGCGGGCGGCTGGCCGGTCGGTCTCGCGGCGTGGACCTCATGACGATCACCCCGCTGCCTGTGCGTGTCGCGCACCGCAGCCTTGCTCCCGAGACGGGGGCACGCCGCTGATGAGGAGAACCAAGACGATCGCCTGGGCGGGGGTGTGCCCTCCTCGTCCTCGTGGTGGGTCTGCTGGTGAGGGCACTCCGCGGTCATCGGGCACGGTCCACGGTGTCGCCCCGGCCCACTCGTATCGGCTTCGCCACCGGACCGGCGCTCCGCCACGCCTTCAACCTGTCCGCTCTGCATGCGACGTTGCGCGTCCTGCCCCCCTCCGCGGGTACCGCGGGTGCCGGCGGGGGTCAGGACGCGCTGAGCCATGAAGGTCTCGCGTGGGTGCACCCGGTACGCGACCGGCTCGCGCAGCAATTTTCGACCGATCGCCCGGAGCGCGCCCGATCGCCGAGGGAAGGATCTGCCCCGCTCGCGCCGTCCTGCCGCCGCCCCGGACCGACACCGGACCAGCCCTCAAGCCTCCAGATACCGCAGCACCGCGAGGATCCGGGGGCTGTGACCCTCGGTCCCGCGCAGCTCCAGCTTGTCGAAGACCGAGTTGAGATGCTTCTCCACCGCGCTCAGCGAAAGGTGCAGCCGCCGCGCGATGGCCGTGTTCGTGCACCCCTCCGCGAGCACCTGGAGCACCTCCCGCTCACGCGGGGTCAGCCGGGCCAGCGGATCGGCGTGCGCGCTGCGCACCACCAACTGCCGCACGACTTCCGGGTCGATCGCCGCACCACCCGCGTGGATCCGCTCCAGCGCGTCGAGGAACTCCTCGACCTGCGCCACCCGATCCTTCAGCAGATAGCCGACCCGCTCCGCGCCGGCCGCGAGCAGCCGGGCCGCGTAGCTCCGCTCGACATGCTGGGAGAGGACCAGGACGCCGGTACCGGGCAGCCGTTCACGGATCTCGACGGCCGCCCGTAGCCCCTCGTCGGTGTGGGTCGGCGGCATCCGGATGTCGACGACGGCCACGTCGGGGCGGAGCATCTCCGTCTCGGCGACCAGCGTCACCGCGTCGCCGAACGCCCCAACGACCTCGTGCCCCTCCTCCACGAGGAGTCGGGCCAGGCCCTCCCGCAGCAGGGTCGAGTCCTCGGCCAGGATCACACGCACGGCAGCTCCGCGACAATGGTGGTAGGTCCCCCGAGGGGGCTGTCGATCCGCAGGACGCCGTCGAGCGCGGAGACCCGTCCGCGCAGCCCGGTCAGGCCGCTGCCCGCCGGATCCGCGCCACCCCGACCGTCGTCCTCGATCCGCACGGTGAGCGGGCCGCCGGGCGGCCCCGCGACCCGCACCGAGACGGCCGAGGCGGCGGAGTGCTTGGCCGCGTTGGTGACGGCCTCGGAGACGACGAAGTACGCGGCCGTCACCACCGGGCGTGGGAGCGGCCCCGCCACCTCGTACGCGATCCGCAGTGGCAGCCCGCACCGCTGCGCCACCCCGCCGAGCGCCTCCTCCAGGCCGAGGCTGTCCAGCGCCGACGGGTACACCCGCCAAGCCACCTCGCGTAGTTCGGCCAGGACCTCCTGGGCCTCGCGGTGCGCCTGGCCCAGCAGCTCCGCCGCGCGCTCCGGATCCCGCCCGCCGCCCCGGCGTGCCCGCCCGATGAGCATCGCGAGCGCCACGAGACGCTGCTGCACCCCGTCGTGGAGATCCCGCTCGATCCGCCGCCGCTCCACATCCACCGCCCGTACGACGGCTGCCCGGCTGACCGAGAGCTCGTCGATCCGGCGCCGCAGCAGCTCCCGCTCCGACGGCCCGAAGCACTCCCTGGCCAGCCGGGCGTCGAGCGCCGTCAGCGCGAACAGCCCCTGGAGACCGAGGAACAGCAGGACGCCCCCGAGGACCAGCTGCGTCAGCAGCTCCGCGGTCCCGATGGTCCCGCGCACCACCCCGCCGGCCAGCATCCCCGCAAGCACCAGGCCGAAGCCGAGCAGCGCCAGGACGACCCCGCACATGAGCCCCGACCAGGACCGGACCGCCAAATACCGGACCACGCCCTCTCCCCCGTACGTCTCAGGGAACCGGTCGCCGAAGAAGCAGGTCCGCCGCCTGCGCTCCACGTCCACGAGCCGCCGGGCGCCGGAGCCGAAGACCCCGAGGGCGTACGGCCGCGTGCGCGGCCACAGCAGGAAGGCTCCGAGCGGCACCCCGGCGAACAGCAGGTACAGCAGGCCGACCGGCGCCGTCAGGCATCCGGCGAGCACCCCCACCGTCCGCCGGACCGCCAACCGCGTTCCCGCGCCGCCCCGTTCGCCCCCGCTCACGCCCCCACCCTATGCACGCCGGTGGCGGGCGGCCGCCCCGCGGGCCCGGAGTCGTACCGTCAGCCAGGTAGCGCCGGCCGCGAGGACCAGGACGACGACGGCCTTGGAGGCCACGCCCACGTACGACTCGACCAGTTCCCAACGGTCTCCGAGGGCGTAGCCGGCGAGGACCAGCACGCTGTTCCAGGCCAGGCTGCCCACGGTGGTGAGCAGGAGGAAGAGAGGGAGTGGCATCCGCTCCACCCCGGCCGGCACCGAGATCAGGCTGCGGAAGATCGGCACCATCCGACCCAGGAGCACCGCCTTCGCGCCGTGCCGCCGGAACCACGCCTCGGTCCGCTCCAGGTCCGAGACCTTCACCAGCGGCAACCGCGCCCACAGCGCGTGCATCCGCTCCCGGCCGAAGAGCGCCCCGATCCCGTACAGGGCCAGCGCGCCCACCACCGAACCCAGCGTCGTCCAGAACAGGGCGGAGGCGAGACTCAGTACGCCCTGCCCGGCGGCGAAGCCGGTCAGCGGCAGGATCACCTCGCTCGGCAGCGGCGGGAACAGATTCTCCAGGGCGATGGCGAGGCCCGCGCCCGGCCCGCCGAGCGTGTCGACGAGCCCGGCCGCCCAGCCGGCGATGCCGCCGGCGGGCTCCTGGGCGAGAGTGGTCGAGAACGGCGTCATGAGTCCTCCAGGTCTCAGGGAAGGTCCCCCGGCGGACCCGCCGGACGACCCTCCCCAACCTAGGAACCGCAGCTCGCGGCCGGTATGCGCGTTCCCGCCCGGCGGCCCTGCGGAAAACCGCAGGGCCGCGACGGCGCCCGCGAACCATTGGCCTGCCGGCGTAGACACCGCGTGACGGTCAACTGCTGGAGTCGGCCGGGCGTCCCCTTCGGACACGGGTGCTGTTCGAGGGCTCGTCATGACCGAGTTGCGACAGCGAATCGGCGCTTCGGACCGCCCCCGCCGACCGTTCTTGACCCTGCTCCGGTAAAGGGTCGTTCGTGAGAGCCGATTCGTTACGCGTCGAGTGAAGCCAGTGCCCTGCGCGTGACGTCGGCCGGGGCCGCGGCGATGACGTCATTGAGTGCGTCCATGGAGGTCTGAAGGTCGCTGATGGCCTGAGCGATGCGGTCGCGCTCCTGGTGGAGGTCGGCGAGCAGGTCCGAGCAGGTGGGGACGAGTCGGTCGCCGGTGTCCCGCAGGCACGGCAGGACTGTGGTGATCGTCGAGGTGCCCAGGCCCGCGGCCAGCAGGCTGCGGATGCGGCGGACGATGGCGACGTCCTCTTCGACGTATGCGCGGTATCCGCTGGGGCGCCGCTGCGGGTGGAGCAGACCCTGTTCCTCGTAGTAGCGCAGCAGGTGTACGGCCACGCCGGTCCGTCGGGACAGCTCACCGATGCGCACAGGGACCTCCTGATGGTCGCGTGGGCTTTGCCCGTTCGACTTGACTCTCATACCGATATGAGACTTTAGCGTCTGCGGCATGAAGGTGAACCAGGGTTTCGCGACGCTCGCCGCGTTGTGCGCGAGCGTCTTTGTCGTGGGTACTTCGGAGTACCTGATCGCCGGGCTGTTGCCCCAAGTCGGCGCTGATCTCAATGTCTCTGTGGGAACCGCCGGGCAAGCGGTGACCGCGTACGCGCTCGGAGTCGTGATCGGAGGGCCGCTCATGGCCCTGCTGACCTCGCGTCTGCCGCGCAAGGGCCTCGCCATCGGGCTGATGCTGCTGTTCGCGGCGGGCAGCGCGATCAGCGCCGTGGCGCCGTCGTTCGGCCTGCTCCTTGCGGGCCGCGTGGTGTCCTCGCTCAGCCACGCGGCTTTCCTGGCCCTGGCGCTGGTGACGGCCACTCGGGTGGTACCGGCTGAGAAGACGGGCTCGGCCATCGCCACCGTGGCCTCCGGCTTCACCGTGGCCACGCTCCTCGGAGTGCCCCTGGGGGCACTGCTCGGTCAGGGCGCCGGATGGCGGACTCCGTTCGCCGCGCTGACCGTTCTGTCCCTGGTGGGCACCGCGCTCCTGGCCGCCGTACTGCCCCGGCAGGAAGCACCCTCCACGCGACTGCGTGACGAGATACGCGTGGTGACGCGTCGACCGGTCATGCTCGCCATCGCCACCACCGCGGTGGGCTTCTCCGGGGTCGCCACGGTGTTCACCTACATCGCCCCGCTGCTGACCCGCGTCTCCGGCTTCTCCGCCACGGCGGTCTCCGGTCTGCTGCTCGCCTACGGCGCGGGTAGCTTCCTCGGCAACCTCACCGCCGGAAAGCTGACCGACAGGTCGATGAGCGCCACCGTACGCGGGGTCTTCGGCGGGCTGGCCGGAACGCTCCTGCTCGTCCCGTTCGCCGTGGCATGGCAGCCCACCGCCGTGGCAGCAGTCCTGGTACTCGGCCTGCTCGCCACCGCGACCATCGCCCCGCTGCAGGGACTGATCCTGCACCACGCGGGCGCCGCCCCCAATCTGGCGGTCTCCGTCAACGTGGGCGCCTTCAACCTCGGTGCAGCAGCCGGCTCGGTCATCGGCGGCGCGATCGTCGCCGCCGATGCTCTGCGGTGGACCGGCCTGGCGGGAGCGGTACTGAGCCTGATCGGGCTGGCCTTGACCTATCTCGTCCTGCCACGGGCACGGGCGTCGGCGAAGGATGCCGAGCACGAAGCTCCGATCGCCACCTGATTCCCGTTCATTCGCCGCGTAGCCTCCTGATGAGGCATCTTGCGGCCTGGGCCGGCCTCCATGCCCCTCGGGCAAGCCTGTACTTCACTGGTTTGGGCGCGCCTCTGCACATCGTGGGCAAGCCCCGTCCAGAGGGGTGAGGGCCAGTTCGGTGCTGTTCGGGCTCCCCCGGGTCGCCCGCATGGTTGCGCAGGACCTGGCCAGCGCGCCCGGACGGCGCGGGCGACCGCCTCCACCGGGTCGGTGAGGCCGGTGGCAATCGGTGACCGGACCCCTGAGTTCCTCTTTCGGTACCCCTGGGGCCCCCGGACTACTCGTCGATGTTCAGGCGGGCGATGTCCGCGGCGTACGCGGCGGTGCGGACCGCCGCGGTACCCGACACGAACAGGGCGGCACCTCCGATGGCGAAGGGGAGAGAGAGCAGCAGGCCGGCGGTGATCGGGCCCCAGTCGCGCGCGCCGTCGCAGGTGTCGCCTTCGTCGACGAGGTAGGACTCGCGGAGGTATCCGGTCTCGTGGAAGGCGCGGGACTTGCACTCGACAGCACCGCGATGGCCGTCGACGCTGAAGGGGAACACGAGCAAGTACCCGAGCCACAGCCAGATGAGTACGGCCACGACCATCAGGCCACGGCCCCAGCCCTGTTCGCGTAGCCCCCGCACTCGGAACTCCGTGTCGTACGCCTTGGCCGATGAGTTCATAGGAGTGACGTTCATGCAGGTGAATCTAACCGAACGGTTGACCTCGTCTTCGTGACGGCTGTCACCGGTGGTGGCCCCGTGGTGCCGGCGGCTTCCGACAGCGGCTCCCCGGGCACCCAGTCGCGCGTAGGCAGTGACGGCGTCGTCCAGGGTGAGCTCAGATCCGTCGCGCTCCCGCATCCGCCAAGACGGGCGCGGCTGCGGCTGCGGCGGATAGCCGCGTACGGGGCCGGCGAGCGCGGCGTAGAGGTCGATGCGGTCCTGGGCCTGGAGAGGTCTGGGCGCACACGGTCAGCGGCCCGGTGCGTGCCTCCGGCCGGTCCCGGACGGGGGGCGAGCTCGGTAGGGATGCATGCGGATATCCGAGTCCCGCCTGTGCCGCACCCACGCCTGGGGCGGACTACGGGCCGCCGCAGGACATCTCCCGGCACACCGTGCGCCTGGACCGCATCCGCGCGCACTGGGGCGACATGCTGGGGGTGGCCGGTTCCCTGACACTTGGCGAGGTCCGCGGCCACGACCTGATCCGCATGCTCTCCCCCGGCCCCTTGGCGTTCCCGTTGCACACGCGGGCCGCGGCCGCCTGGTTCGCCGGCCGCTACGGCTGACGGCGGCCCGTACCGGGCCCCGTTCGGATGACCGGTCCGTCACTCCTGAGGGTGGAACACGGCGGTCCAGTGGGCGCAGCCCCGGCCCGCCGCGGCCCCGTTCCGACCCGGTGTCGCAGAAAGCTGGGGAGCCCAAGGAACCGACGGACGGAAGTGGTTCGCGCATGCCCCAGTACTCCCCGCGGCGCCGGGCCGGGCGCGCCGGTGCCGCCGGCGCCGCCGCCTTGGCACTCGTACTCGGACTGCCTACGGCGGCCACGGCCGCTCCCGGCGATCTGGACTCCGCCTTCAGCGGCGACGGCAAGGTCGTCACGGATGTGACCGGCTACGAGAACGTCTCGGGCATGGCCGTCCAGCCCGACGGCAAGATCATCACGGTGGGCGACGGCTACTTCGACGAGACCAGCGGCGACTTCGTGCTGGTGCGCCACAACGCGGACGGCAGCCTGGACACGACCTTCGGCGGCGACGGCATCGTCAACACCGACTTCGACTTCAACAACGACGAGGCCAGGGCCCTGGCCCTGCAACCCGACGGCAAGATCATCGCGGTCGGCGGGTCCACCTCGATCGCCGGCTACGGCGACTGGGTGGCCGCCCGCTACAACCCCGACGGTAGCCTCGACCCGACCTTCGGCACCGGCGGCAGGGCGGTCACCGACATCGACCCGGACGCGATCGAGACCGCCATGACCGTGGCCGTGCGGCCCGACGGCCGCATCGTGGCGGCGGGCCAGAGCCTCGCGAGCTGGGTCGTGGTCCGCTGGAACGCCAACGGCTCCCTGGACCCGACCTTCGACGGCGACGGCAAGGCCGTCACCACCTTCCCGGGCGGAACCTTCGCGTCGGCCGCCGACCTGGCCCTCCAGCCCGACGGCCGGGTCGTCGTCGCCGGAGCCGGTCCCGGCGGCGTCACGCTCGCCCGCTACAACACCGACGGCAGCCTCGACCCCACCTTCGACGGCGACGGCCGGGCGGCCCCCGGCTTCGGGGCCAGGGCCCGGGGCGTGGCCCTGCAGTCCGACGGCCGGATCGTCGTCGCGACCGGCGATGACAATGTCTTCGGGCTGGCGCGATTCACCGCCGGAGGCGCCGTGGACCCGACGTTCGGCAGCGCCGGCCGGGTCACCACCAGCTTCGGACCGGACATCGCCGACGCCGCGGACGTCGCCCTGCAGTCCGACGGCCGGATCGTCGTCGCGGGCCGGTACGCGGGCGACTGGGCGCTGGCCCGGTACAACACCAACGGCGCCGCGGACACCTCCTTCGACGGCGACGGCCGGCTGACGACCGACTTCGGCGGTCCCTCCGAGCAGGCCTCCCAAGTGGCCTTGCAGGCCGACGGGAAGATCGTCGCCGGTGGGGTCGTCGGTCAGGCCAACAGCCTCGCCGCCGACCGCGGCGTGGCCCGCTACCTCGGCGGTGGCGGCACCACGCCCCCGCCGCCGTCGGCGGACCTGTCCGTGACCAAGTCCGGTACGGCGACGGTGAGCATCGGCGACCAGGCGACGTACACGGTCCGGGTGACCAACGCGGCCTCCTCCACGGCGACCGCGACGGGCGTCTCCCTGACCGACGCCCTCTCGGGAGCCGGCGGCGCCCTGATCTCGGCCGTGCCCTCCCAGGGCACCTGCTCCACCACCGCGACGGGCGCGACCTGCGCCCTGGGCAGCCTGGCCCCCGGCGCGAGCGCCACGGTCACCGTGACCGCCGAACCGCGCACGACCGGCACCCTGCGGGACACCGCGTCCGTGACGGGCTCCCCGCAGGACCCGAACACCGGCGACAACAGCGCCACCGCCACCACCTCGGTCAACAACGCCCGGGGCTGCACGATCGTCGGCACGTCCGGCACCGACACCCTCACCGGTGGCTACGGCAACGACGTGATCTGCGCGCTCTCCGGCAACGACACCGTGCGTGCGGGCTACGGCAACGACACCGTCCACGGCGGCCCGGGCAACGACAACCTCGACGGCGGCTTCGGTGACGACACCATGAACGGCGACCGCGGCAACGACGTCCTCACCGGCTACTACGGCAACGACCGCCTGACCACCACCGACGGCGTGAGCGCCAACGACACCGCCAACGGCGGATCCGGCGTCGACACCTGCACCACCGACAGCGGCGACACCCGCATCAGCTGCCCCTGACGGACAACCAACCGCACACCCCCACCAGCGCCGGCCGGGCGGAACCCCGGCCGGCGCCGGGGCGCGGCCCCGCCGGGCCTGCGGGCCATGACGGGTCAAGAGGCGAGGACCCACACACCGCAGGACGGCCCCCGAAGTCGCCCCACCCCGACACCCCGGAGTCTCGCGCAGCTCGCGGCCCGGCTGTCCCCGCGCCCCTCCCCCGAGTTCGGTAACGATCGGTCGTGGCCCGGCGGCGGACGGCCTCGGCGCCCTCCGCTTCCACCCGGATGCGGAGCGGTCAGGGCGTTCCGAGCATTCGCGCCCCCTCTCACCACGGGCGGTGGGCAGGTATCAGCCAGTTGGGAAGACCCCGGCTGCACGCCCTGGCAGGTGCGGCCCAGCGTTCGGGCCGGCCGGGGTGGGGAAGCCGGGTACCGCCGATACCTCTCACCCACACCTGCGGACCGTCAACTCCACTCCAGCACGTCTGTCCTGCCCTGCTCGGGGCAGCGCTCAGACCCCGTCGCCCCATCCGAAGGTGATGTTGTACGCGTGCTGGAGTGCGTGCCGGCCATGGTCCCCGTCGGCGTAGGCCCATGCGAGGGCTGCGGCGAACCAGAGCATGAAGATTCCGCCGACAATGCCCGGGGCGACCAGCTTGCCGTACCAGCCGAGGAGGACCACAGCGATGGTCACGATCACCGCGCCGACGTGGGCTCCCCACAGATCGAGTGACGCAGCCTTGCGTGCCGCTCTGCTTTCGGCCCGTTCTGCGGCGAAGCGCTGCTCGCGAACGGACTGCGGTTCGTTCTCGTCGAAATTCATCCGATCCCCCTGGCCCTGACGCTACATGGACCCGGACCGCGTCGGCAGAGGAGCACCGCGGGGACGTGGATCAGGCACTGAGTGCGGTGGCGAGCTGGGCGAGGCGGGCGGTCGGCCGGGCGAAGTGGTCGGCGGGGTTGCGGAAGGAGTGGGCACCGTCGTTGATCGCCTGCCTCTCCGTCACCCCTGGTTGATCCTTTCGCGGCGGGGTAGCCAAGCCACATGGCTCTCGACAACACCTCCATCCCCACCACGACCGGTTATGTACAGCCCGACATCGACGTCCAGGCACTGTCCGCCGTGCTCGACGGCGAGTACGCGGAGATCCGGCGTCTCGTACGGAACAACCTGTGCAGGCACGCCTCCATTCTCGAAGAAGCCGAAGAGCTCGGCCTCGACGCGTTCCGCGAGCGGGTGCGGGAGGTCGTGGTCGAGATGGCCGCGACAGGGCAGACCGGTATGGGTTTCCCGGCCTCCTACGGCGGTGGCGACGACGTCGGTGCCTCGATCGCCGCGTTCGAGACACTGGCCTTCGGCGATCTGTCGGTCCTGGTGAAGGTCGGCGTGCAGTTCGGTCTCTTCGGCGGCGCGATCCTGCACCTCGGCACCCGGCGCCATCACGACGCCCATCTGCCCAGGCTGATCACGGGCGAGCTGATGGGCTGCTTCGCGATGACCGAGACGGGGCACGGCTCCAACGTCCAGGCGCTCGGCACGGTCGCCCGGTACGACGCCGCACGCCAGGAGTTCGTCATCACCACGCCCGGTGACGAGGCGCGCAAGGACTACATCGGCAATGCCGCCCGCCACGCCGAGCTGGCCGTCGTCTTCGCGCAGCTGGAGGTGGCCGGGGAGTCCCACGGCGTGCACGCCTTCGTCGTACCCGTCCGGGTCGGCGGCGAGCCCGCGCCCGGCGTCCTCATCGAGGACGACGGCCGCAAGATGGGGCTCAACGGCGTGGACAACGGCCGGATCCGGTTCGACGACGTGCGGGTGCCGCGCGAGGCGCTCCTCAACAGGTTCGCCGACGTCAGCCCGGAGGGCGTCTACGAGAGCTCGATCGACAACCCCCACCGGCGGTTCTTCACGATGCTCGGCACGCTGGTGCAGGGCCGGGTCAGCGTCGGCGGCGCCGGCATCAGCGTCTCCAAGGTAGCCCTGTCGGTCGCCACCAGGTACGCCGAGCGGCGGCGGCAGTTCTCGGCGGCCTCGGACACCGAGGAACAGGTGTTGCTCGACTACGGACTGCACCAGCGGCGGTTGCTGCCGCTGATCGCCCGGACGTACGCGCTGCACTTCGCCCAGGACGTGGTCCGCTCACAGCTGCACGACGTCTTCTCCGGCATCACGGACGACGCCGAGGAGCGGCGCCGCCTCGAATCCCGCGCCGCGGGGCTGAAGGCACTCGCGACCTGGCACGCCACCCGGGTCGTCCAGGAGTGCCGCGAAGCCTGCGGCGGCGCCGGATACCTCGCGGTCAACCGGTTCGCCGCGCTCAAGGCCGACAGCGACGTCTTCACCACCTTCGAAGGCGACAACCACGTCCTTCTGCAGCTCGTCGCCAAGGGGCTGCTCACCGATCAGGCGAGCGCGTTCGAGGACCTCGACCAGGCGGGCATGGTTCGCTTCGTCACCGGCCTCGCCGTCGAAACGCTCCTGGAGCGGACCTCCGTCCACAAGCTGCTCGAACGCGTACGCGATCTGCTGCCCGGCGGCGACGAATGGGACCGGGAAGCCGGACTGCTCGACTCCGACTACCAGCTCGCCATGGTCCGCTTCCGGGAAGAGCACATGCTGGCCGGCCTGGCCCGCCGGATCAAGAGCGGGACCGACCAGAAGCGCGACCCGGGTGCGGTCTTCTCACAGGTGCAGGACCACGTCGTCGCGCTCGCCCGCGCCCACGTCGAGCGGCTGGTGACGGAGGCGTTCGTGGAGAAGGTACGCGCGATGCCCGAGGGCGACGAGAAGGTCGCACTGGCCTTGCTGTGCGATCTGTTCGCCCTCTCGACGATCGAGGCGGACCGGGCCTGGTTCATGGAGCACGGTCGACTGACCGTGCAGCGCTCGAAGACGATCAGCCGCGAGGTGAACGACCTGTGCCGCAAGGTCCGGCCGCTCGCGCTCGACCTGGTCGACGCCTGGGACATCCCGCCCGAGATGCTGCGCGCGCCCGATCTCCTGGGTTGAGCCCAGCGGGCCCACATCGCTACGGCGGGCCGGCCCGCCGGTTCACCTGCCGCCCAGCACGCGGACGGCCTCCACGATCAGATCCCGGAAGCCGTCCGCGTCGACGGGCCCGTAGCCGCCGGGGCCGTCGCGCAGCCGGATCCGGCAGACGCACCACTGCCGCATCCACCTCACCCCGGGTCAGGCCCGCGCTCGGGTCCGACCAGTCGCACTGCCGCAGTTCCACCCGCCACTCCGGTCGCGCCCGGCGGAACTCGGCGATGGCCTCGGGAACGGCACCCACCGCGCCCGCGTCCAGGAAGCCCAGGCGCAGCACCCGCGCCGCCCGACCGGTTGCTCGTACCGCCTCGTCCCAGTCGTGCAACAGTGCGGGCACCCGCGAGGCGAGCTCACGACCGGCCTCGGTCAGCGTCATCCCCGACCGCGAACGCGTGAAGAGCCGTACTCCGAGACCGTCCTCCAGTCGCCGGATCTGCTTGGTCAGCGCAGGCTGCGAGACGAACAGCCTCTCCGCCGCACCGGTCAGGCTGCCCTCCTCCGCCACCACGGCGAAGTACCGGAGCAGGCGCGTGTCCAGGTCCATGCCACCAGGTTATCGAAGCAGGTCTTGGACGGTGCCGAAGTGCCCGCGGACCCTGGAGACATGACCGGTACCCCGCTCGCGCTCCTCGTCGTCACCCTGCTCACCGCCGCCGCCAACGTCGGTATCGCGGCCGCCGACCTCGCCGGGGCGCGCTGCGTGCTGGCCAACTCGGCGGAGGTGGGAGTCCCCCGGTCCTGGCTGCCCCGGCTGGCCGCTCTCAAGCTGGCCGGTGCGGCGGGCCTCCTCCTCAGCCTCTCCGACGCAGCGCCGCACCTCCTCGGCGCCGCCGCGGCCGGCGGCCTCGTCCTGCTCTACCTGGGCGCGCTCGCCTTCCATCTGCGCGCCCGCGTGCTCCACAACCTCGCGTTTCCCGGCTTCTACTTCGCCACCGCCGTCGCCTCGCTGGCATTGACCGTCTGTTCCTGATGGCGGCACCACTCCATGGGCGGCGGCCTGCCCCGGCTGTCATGGGTGCGTGGCAGGGTGTGTCCTATGGAGTCGTCGAAAGTGGTGCAGTCGCTGTGGGACCGGATCCAGGCGCGGGACTGGGATGGCGTTGCCGGGCTGGTCGCGGAGGATGCCGTCGTCGAGTGGCCGGTCAGCGCCGAACGCATCGTGGGCAGAGAGAACTATGTCGCGGTGAACCGTGAGTATCCGGAGGGCTGGGCGATCCGGGTGCTGCGGATCGTCGCCGACGGTGACGAGGTCGTCTCCGAGGTCGAGGTTCCCCATGAGGGTGTCGGGGTGTTCCGTGCGGCGTCGTTCTGGACCGTCCGTGACGGGCTGATCGTCCGCGGAAGGGAGTACTGGACGGCCCATGGCGCAGACCCGGGCCCGGAGTGGCGGGTTCCTTTCGTCGAGGCCATGTAGACGGGCGGTGACGCGGCGTGGGCCCGGGTGGACGAACGTGTGACGTCGCCACTGCGCAGGCGCGCCCCGCAGCCGTGCCACCGCCGCTCTCGCCCGTGGCGGTTCGGCCGCTCCACCAGGCGCGCCGCTTTCAGCAGCGTGCTCGCGCGGAGGCTGTGGTCAGCCGGCCACGGCCTCGATCAGGGAATACGGGGCGGCGTCCGTGAGCGGGGTGACCGACGTGACGCGCAGGGCCGCCTGGCGGCACACCTCCTCGAAGTCCGCGCGGGTACGTTCCCTGCCGCCGACGTTCACCATCATGTTGAGGTCGCTCAGGTAGGTTCCGTCGTCCTGCGCGCCGACGACCTCGGGAAGTACGGGCTCCACGATCAGCACCACACCACCAGGCGGCAGCGCCCGGCGGCAGTGGCGCAGGATCGTGACCGCCTGGGCGTCCGTCCAGTCGTGCAGGATGCTCTTCACGAGGTACACGTCCGATCCCTGCGGGACCGACTGGAAGAAGTCCCCGGCGACGAGGGAACAGCGGTCCTCCAGCCCGTGCCGCGCCAACGTCTTCGCGGCCTCTGCCAGACCGTCGGCAGTATCGAAGACCACGCCGGAGAGGACCGGGTGTGCTTCGAGGACGGCGGCCAGCAGGGTGCCATTGCCTCCACCGACGTCCGTGACCGAGGCGAACCGGCCGAAGTCGAAGGCTCGTGGCAGGGCGGCGGCGGTCTCCGAGGTGGCCTGGCTCATTGCCGTGTTGAAGTCCGCGGAGAGCTCGGGGTGCCGGGCGAGATGGCTGAAGAAGTCCGTGCCGAAGACGGCATCGAACGCGATCTCTCCCGTACGGACGCTGCTCTCCAGGTGCTCCCAGGCGCGCACGATCGCCGGATCGGTGAACATGCGGACGAACGACGCGAGGGAGTCGGGGTGGCCGGGGCCGAGGAGTGCGCCCGCCGGGGTCACCGAGAACGTGTCGGGGGCGTCTTCGGCGAGCAGGCCGAGGGCGGTCAGGGCACGCAGCAGGCGTGTCATGGGCTGGTGCGCGGCCCCGGCCGCGGCGGCCACGTCGGCAGCTGTGCGCGGTGCGTCGCCGATCAGTTCCACGATCTCCAGGCGGACCGCCGCGCGCAGGGTGTGCGCGGCCATGCTCCCGAACGCGAGCCGGACGACGAGTTCCCGGCCTGCCGCCGTCTGTGCTGCTCGTACCTCGGTGTTCATCACGGGCCTTGGTTCCTTCCTTCGGGTCGACCGATCACCGGTCGGTCCGGATACGGGTGGTCAGGTCTCGGTGGACGTGGTCAGGCCGGCCAGTGCACCGGGCGTGCACCCGGCGAGGGCCTGGACATCGCGGTGAAGATGGGGCTGGTCGACGTATCCGCACGCCGCGGCGACGTCGCCGGCTCTCGCGCCGGCGAGGAGCGCCCGAGCGGCGTGGTCGAAGCGGACCAGCATGGCGGCGCGTTTGGGGGTCAGACCGACCTGGGCGCTGAACCTGGCCCATAGCCGCTTGCGGCTCCATCCGCAGGACGTGGCCAGGTCGCCGATCCGTACTTGCCCGCGGCCGGCCACGATGGCGTCCCAGACGGCGGCGACCTCGGCAGCCATGGGCGGGGCCCCGGCGGCCCTCCGTCTGAGGAATCCGTCCGTGAGCGCGAGGCGTTCCTGCCAGGATGCGGTGTCGGCCAACTGCTCGCGCAGCAGCCGGGCGTGCCGCCTCCAGAGGTCCTCGAGTCCGGTGATGGAGCCGTCCAGTTCGAGCGGGGAAACGCCCAGCAGGGCGTAGGCGGCCCTGGGTGACAATGCCACCTCGACGCATTCGACGCCCTCGCCGCGAATACGGGCCGGACCCGGTGAGAGGGAGGCGACGAGACCGCTCAGCGGCCGGTTCCCGGAGTCGCTCTCCACCGTGACCGGGCCTGCTCCGAGCCCGATGACGACGATGACGGCGGGCTGCGGCAGGACCCGCATGTCCAACCCGCTGCCCGTACGGTCCCGGAACCCGGCCATCCGTACGCCGTCGAGTGAGGTTCCCCCCAGGGGGCGGGCGACCTCCCAGCGGTTGTGAGCGGCGGTGCGCTCCGGGGGCGTGTCCCCCACGTCGTCTCTGGACATGCCTCCAGGCTCGCTGAAGGCGCGGGCCCTTGTCTTGGACAAAAATTCCGCGCCGTTCCGCGGTCCTGCCGTGCAGGGGGCGGATCGGGACCGGCGGGAGGCGAGTTCGAACCAGGCACCCCGGATCCGGTCCTCGGCCAGGGGTCACTCCCAGGGGCCGGTGCAGTGGGGCGTGTACGGGCCGAAGCAGTCGCCCTTGCGCGGCTGCGCCCGGAGCACCGTGCAGGTGCTCCGGACGCAGCCGGCGGGTCAGGCGTGCTCGGGGGCCATGGCGCCGATCATCTCCGCCAGCACGGTCCGCCGCTCCTCCCCCGGGCGGGGGCGGAGCGGACGGGCCAGGCGTGCGCTGTCGTAGTGCCAGCGGTGATCGAGGTCCTGGGCCACCGCTTCGGTGGCGCGGGACTGCGCCCCGGTGCCGAGCAGTTCCGTGAGGTCCTGCGCCAGATCCTGCCAGGACACGTGGCCGCTGCACGCGTTGGCGACCCCGTGCACGGGCCGGTCCAGGCATGCGACCACCGCACGGGCCAGGGCGGCCGCGTGCACCCAGGCGGCTCCGTACCAGTCGTGGCCGTCCGTGCCGGGACGCGGCAGGTCGATCGGGTGGCCCTGGCGGGCGGCCTGGTAGAGCGTGCCGATGGCACCCCAGCGCAGCTGTTCGCGCAGCCGGTCGTGCGCGCCCCAGACGATCGGTGAGCGTACGGCGCTCGCGCCACCGCGCCCCTCGGTGCCCGCGGCACGCAGCAGCATGGCCTCGCAGTCGAGCTTCGTCCTCCCGTACGGGCTCACGGGCTCGTGGGACGGTGCCTCCTCGGCGACCCGGTCCGTGGCGGGATGACCGTAGGCGTCGACGCTGCTGACGAAGACGAAGGGGCCGCGCCGCCAGGCGTCGACCATCGTCTCCATCGCCGCCCTGTCGATGTCGTGCCGGGTGAAGGTGCAGGCGGCGTGGACGACCGCGTCCGCCTGCGCCACGGCGTCCCGCAGTCCGGCCAGGTCGGAGAGGTCGCCCTCGATGACGTCGACGCCCTCGGTGGCGATCAGATGGGCGGACTCGGGCCGGGCCAGCGCGAGCACGGGGCGCCCCTGCGCGACGAGTTCGCGTACGACGAACGCGCCCACGCCACCGGTCGCGCCGGTGACCAGCACCGTTCCCGGGCGGACGGCGCGGGAGCGCGGAGCCGGCCTGCTCGCGGTCTTCGCGGCGCTCTGCTGCGCCGCCCGTTCGTCGAGGAGTGCGGTCAGGGCCCGCGGTGTGCGGGCCTGGAGCACGTCGAGACCGGTGAGCGGCAGTCCGAGGTCCGTACGCAGCCGCTCGGCGAGCTGAACGGCCTTCAGTGAATGGCCGCCGAGGGCGAAGAAGTCGTCGTCCGGCGACGGCGCGAGGCCGAGGACCTCGGTGAAGCCCTCCGTGACGGCTTCGGCCGTGGGGCCGCAGGGGGTGCCCGGCGCGGACGCCTCGGGCAGTCCGGGGAGCCGGGTGTGATCGAGCGGGCCGGCGGTCGTGCGGGGCAGCGCGTCGAGGAGCGTGACCGTGGCGGGCACGGCCTCGGGTGCGAGCGAGCGGCGCAGGAGACCCAGCAGTTCGTGGCCGGAGGTGCCGACGCTGTCGTGGAGGACGGCGTAGGCCAGGGGCGGTCCCTGATCGGGCTGGACCACGGTG
Organism: Streptomyces sp. CLCI03; assembly: GCF_053615355.1. NCBI lineage: Bacteria > Bacillati > Actinomycetota > Actinomycetes > Kitasatosporales > Streptomycetaceae > Streptomyces > Streptomyces sp. CLCI03. The sequence continues at coordinate 60,501 of NZ_CM132132.1, forward strand.
GCGTCGGCGACGCCCGGGTGGGCACGCAGGGCTTGCGCGGCGGGGTGGCGGTCGCCTTCCGGCGTGTCCTGCCGGGCGTCTGCCGGAACCGCTCCGTCCCCGGCGCCTTCCGCTTCGGTGCCTTGCCGCTGGTCTTCCGGTACGGCACCCTCACCCTCCGCAGCGGCGCCGTCCGCGCCGGCCCGTGCACCGGAGGCGCTGTCGTCCGGGTCGGGAAGAGGGAGCGTGCTCAGGGCGCGTTCCGGGTCGGCCGCGACCGCGTGGAGCAGGGCCGCGTAGTCCCGCAGGGCCGCCTCCGCCACGGTGTCGTCCAGCGCGTTCGGGTCGTACTGGACCAGTGCCCGGGGCCGTACGGCCCCGTCGCCGGGTGCCAGGCCGTAGGACAGGGTGAACTTCGCGCCGTCGGAGGGTACGTCGACGTACTCGGCCGACGTACCGGGCAGCCGCAGGACGGTCGGCTCGCCGAGGACGTCGGAGGTGACGCGGACCAGCGCGGTGCCGTCCGCGCCGCGGGCTCCGGCGCCGAGGCGTTCGAGGACCAGGTCGAAGGGGATGTGCCGATGGCGCTGGGCTTCGAGGAGCGCGTCGCTCACGCGCCGCAGCAGCTGGGCGAAGGTCGGGTCGCCGGAGGCGTCGACCCGTACGGGCAGGGTGTTGACGCACAGGCCGACCAGGCCACGCATGGCGGTTCCGCTGCGGTGGGTGCCCGCCACGCCGATGACGAGGTCGTCGTCGCCGGTGAGGCGGTGCAGTGCGGCGAAGGCCGCGGTGAGCGACACCGCGAAGAGGGTGGCCCGCCGCTGTGCGCCCAGCGCCCGCAGGGCGTCGGGCACGGCGGGCTCCAGCGGCACGCTGCGCGCGGCTCCGGGACGTACGGATGCCTGCGGCGCCGCCGCGGGCCGGGGCAGGCGCGGCGGGACGGCGTCGGCCAGCAGGTCGCTCCAGCGGTCCAGTTCCGCCGCGAAGCCGGGCAGGTCCTCGTGCTCGCGGCGCGCGTGGTCGGCGTACTGCGGCGGTACGGGCAGGGCGGTGCGGCCGTTCCCGTCGGTGGCTTCCGCGTAGAGGACGGCGAGTTCGTCGGCCACGGTCTCCAGTGAGGCCCCGTCCACGGCGATGTGGTGGAACGTCAGCAGCAGGGTGTGGTCCTGCGGGCCGTGGCGTAGGACCAGCGCCCGTACGGCGTCGCCCGCGGCGAGGTCGAACGGCCGGGCCGTCTCGCGCCGCAGCAGCCCCGGGGCGTTCGCCGGGTCGGTGTCGACGACGTGTACGGGGATCGTCCGTGGCGTCGGGAGGACCTCCTGGTGGGGCTCGCCGGCGCGCTCCGTGTAGCGGGTGCGCAGGATGGCGTGCCGGGCCACCAGCCGGGTGAGGGCGGTGGCGAGGGCGGCCACGTCGAACGGGCCGCGCACCCGGGTGGCGAACGGTACGTGGTACGAGTCGCCGGCTCCGCCGAGCCGTTCCATCAGCCACATGCGCCGCTGGGCGCGGGACAGGGGGACGACGCCCGCGGCCGGCCGGGCGGTGGTTCCGGATTCGGCGGTGTCCTGCGGTGCGCGACCGTCGTCGACGGCGTCCGCGGCGGCGGTGGGCCCGTCCGTCGTCCGCCGGCTTTTCCCGGCGCGGGCCCTGCGCAGCAGCTCCTGCTGGAGCTGGTCCTTGCGGTTGCGGGCCGCGGAGTCGGTGTCAGTGGACATCGCTGTGCTCCGGGGTCTCGGGGTGGAGGTCTTCGTGCGCGGCCAGCAGGACGCGTTCGACCAGTGCGGCCTGCGCGGCGACGGTCGGGGCGGCGAAGAAGTCGGCGAGGGAGAGTTCCACTCCGAGCTCCTCGCGGAGGTCGTCGGTGACGGCGAGGGCGAGGAGGGAGTGGCCGCCGATGAGGAGGAACTCGTCGTCGGCTCGGGTGACCTCGATGCCCAGTGCCTGGCTCCACACCTCGGCGACGGCCTGTTCCAGTGGTGTCATCCGGGCCGCCGGCACGTCGGCGGGCCGGCTCTCGGTGGCGTGCGCGCGTCCGGAGAGGGCACGCCGGTCGACCTTGCCGGCCGGGGTGAGGGGCAGCCGCTCCAGCACGGTGACCGTGTCGGGGACGAGATGGCCCGGCAGGACGGCGGTGAGCCGCTCGCGCAGCGCCGTGCCGTGCGGGACGGGGCCGGGCGCGGCGACGACGAACGCGACGAGGCGCGCCTCGGGGGTGCCGGCGCCGTCGACGGTGACGGCGGCGTCGTCCACGTCCGGCTGCTCGCGGAGGGCGTGTTCGACCTCGGCCGGTTCGATGCGGAAGCCGCGCACCTTGACCTGGTCGTCGTTGCGGCCGTGGAACTGGAGGATGCCGTCGGTCCGGAGGGAGACGATGTCGCCCGTACGGTAGAGCCGCCCCGTGGCGGCCCGCTCGACGAACCGCTCGGCGGTGAGTTCGGGCAGGCCCGTGTATCCGTGGGCGAGCCGGCTGCCGCCGATCCACAGTTCGCCCCGGTCGCCGTCGTCCACCGGGTGACCATCGGGGTCCAGGACGTGCGCCGTGGCCCCGGCCATGGGTCGGCCGATCGGGACGGGCCCCTCGCAGTCCCGTGCGGTGACCCGGTGGGCGGTCGCGAAGGTGGTCGTCTCGGTGGGCCCGTAGCCGTTGACGAGTTCCAGCCAGGGAAAGGCGGTGAGCACCTCGCGGGCCTGTGCGGCGGCCATCGCCTCGCCGCCCACGACGACCGAACGGAGCTGGGCGAAGACGCGGGAGCGGCGGGCGGCGAGCTGGTGGAAGAGGGCCGTGGTGAAGAACGCCACGGTCACGCCGTGCCGCTCCACGTGCTGGGCCAGGTCCTCCAGGGAGGGCCGCTGCTCGGTGCATACGACGACGGCCGCGCCGTTGGCGAGCGCGACCCAGACTTCGAACGTCGAGGCGTCGAAGGTCATCGGGGAGTGGAACAGGACGCGGTCGCGGCCGGAGACGGTGACGTAGTCCGGTGCGGTGACCAGCTCGGCGATGGCCCCGTGCGGCACGAGGACGCCCTTGGGGCGACCGGTGGAGCCGGAGGTGAACATGATGAAGGCCGGGCTGTCGGGGTCGGACGCGTCGAGCGGCCGACCGGTCGTCAGCGGAGCCTCGGGCAGGGCGAGGACGGGGCCGGGCAGGGTGGCCGCGTCCAGCAGCTTCGCGTCGCCGACGGTGAGCGTCACCTCCGCGTCGGCGATCATCGCCTCGGTGCGCGGGCGGGGTTGGGCGGGATCGAGCGGCACGCATACGGCACCGGCCAGCCACAGGCCGAGCTGCGCGACGATGGTGCGGGAGGACCGCGCCGTCAGGAGCGCCACCCGGTCGCCGCGCTCGACCCCGTGCTCGCGCAGGTACGCCGCGAGGGCGCGGCCGGCCCCGAGCAGACGGCCGTAGGTGAGGGTGGTGTCGCCGTCGACGACGGCGAGGGCGTCGGGGGTGCGTTCGGCGTGCCGCGCGACGAGTGCGGGCAGGGCGGTGGCCGGCGCCGTCGGCCGGACGGGCGCGGCGGTGGCCGCGTCCGGCGGCGGTACGGGGGTGCCGTGCGCCGGGTCGGCGGGCAGCGGGGTGACGGTGGTCATGTCAGGCTCCTTCCGGGCGCGCGGTCAGGCGCTGGTCGAGGAGGGCGGCGAAGGCGCGCAGGTCCGTGCTGCGCAGCAGCTCGGGCGCGCGCAGGCGCACTCCCGTCTCGCGTTCGACGGTCGCCAGCAGCCGTGCGGCGACCACGGAGGTGCCGCCGGCGTCGGTGAAGTGGTCGCCGAGGCCGGTGTCGGGCCGGCCGAGGAGGTCGCGCACGGTCGTCAGCACGAGCCGTTCGGCGGCGGTGACGGCAGCGACCGCGTCCGTGCCGGTGCCGGCAGCGGCCTCGACGGGATCGCCCGAAGCGGCGGCCAGGGGCGATTGCGGCGCCTGGGCCTGAGCCGCCAGGGCGGGGCGGTCCACCTTGCCGTTGGCGTCGAGCGGGAAGCCCTCGACGATCCGGACGGCGGCGGGAACGGCCTGCTCGGGGAGCCAGGACCGGACCGCGTCGAGGAGGTCCCCGGGCGCCGGGTCGGCGCCGTCGGTGGGCCGTACGTGGGCGACGAGGCGGCCGTGGCCGGAGCTGTCGCGCAGGACGGTGACGACAGCGGCGCGTACCCGGGGATCCTGCTCGAAGGCGGCCTCCACCTCGGCCGGTTCGATCCGGACTCCGCTGATCTTCACCTGGTCGTCGAGGCGGCCGAGGAAGTCCAGGCTGCCGTCGGTGTTCATCCGTACCCGGTCGCCGGTGCGGTAGAGCCGCTCGACGGCGGGCAGCTCCGCGTCCGGCGCGGGCGCGGTGAACCGGCGTGCGGTGAGCTCGGGGTCGAGGTACCCCAGTGCCAGGCAGTGGCCTCCGACGCGCAGTTCGCCCTCCTGCCCGCGGGCGACGGGGCGGCCCTCTTCGTCCGTGACGACGAGGGTGACGCCCGGGAGCGCGGTGCCGATGGGCGGCGGGGTCGGGTCCCCGGCCTCCGGGTCGGTGCCGCGCATGGTGTGGGTGGTGGTGACGACGGTGGCTTCCGCGGGGCCGTAGGCGTTGTGGACGGTAGCGGTGACATCGGCGCCGGGGCGGCGGCGCATGCGGTCGCCGCCGACGACGAGATGGCGCAGCTTCAGGTCCTGCGGCCACGGGCGGTCCAGGAGCGGCTCGACGGTGGGGGTGGCCGCCACGGCGTGCGTGAGGGCGGTGTCGCGCCACCAGTCGGTGAGGACGCGGCTGTCCCAGCGGGTGTCGTCGGGTGCCGGGACGAGGGCGGCGCCGGAGGTGAGGGCCGCCCACAGTTCCAGCAGGTGCGGGTCGAACGCGACGCCGATGAGCAGGGACTGGCGGTCGCCGGGGGCGAGGCCGGTCTCGGAGCGGTACCAGTCGAGGGCGACGGAGAGCGAGGACTCGGCCACGGCGACCGCCTTGGGGCGGCCGGTGGAACCGGAGGTGAGGACGGCGTACAGGGCGCCTTCGGGGGCGCGCCGGGTGCCGTGGACGGAGTCCGCGACGGCCGCCACGGCGACGGCGGGGGCGTTGACTCCTTCGGTGGGCAGCGGAAGCGGGAGGTGCTGCCCGCCGCGGTGCTCCTCGGGCAGGAGATCCGGGTCGCCGATGAGGCAGGCGACGTCGAGGTCCTCGGTGACGGCCTGGATGCGGCGTTCGCCGGGCCGGGGGCCGAGGGGCAGGTAGACGGCGCCGAGCCGGGCGAGCGCGACGGCGGTCACGACCAGGGCGGTGGACCGGTCGAGGCAGACGCCGACGAGGTCGCCGGGCCGGACCCGGTCGGCCAGATCGGCGGCGACCAGTGCGGCCGCCGCGTCGAGGTCCTGGTAGGTCCAGATCCGCGGGCCGTCGATCACGGCCGGGGCCTGCGGGGTGTTCCGGGCCCAGCCCTCGAAGCGGGCGAGGACCCGGGTCGGTTCGGCGCCGGGGCCGTGGGCGACGCTCGGCGCGGAGCCGGCGGGGGCGGAGTCGGGGCCGGTGGCGAGGGCGGTGTCGAGGGGCAGGGCGGGGGCGGCGGGCGTGGCCGGGGACTGGATCATCACGACTCCGTGGAGGGGGTGGTGGTGGCGAGGGCATCGGCCTGGTCGGCGAGCACGGGGTTGCGGAAGAGGATCCGCAGTGGCGGGCGGGTGCCCAGCCGGGGCTCGAGCCAGGCGGCCAGCTCGGCGGCCAGCAGGGAGTGGCCCCCGCTGTGGAAGAAGTGGGAGCGGGCGTCGAAACGGCTGTGGCCGAGGACCGTGCGCCAGCCTTCGGTGAGCAGCTCCGTCATGGGGTCGTCGGACCCGGTGGTGGCCGCGGGCTCGGGGTCGGCGTCGGTCCGGGCACCGGGGGCACCTTCGGTGCCGTTGCCGGGCCCGGCGGCTGTGTCGGCGTCGAGCGCCGCCGCACGCCGGGACAGGGCCGTACGGTCGGGCTTGCCGCCGGCGAGGGTCGGCATGACGTCCAGCCGTGCCCAGCGGGCGGGCACGAGGGGACCGGGCAGGCGGCCGCTCAGCTCGGCGTGCAGCGCCTTCTCGTCGAAGTCCGCGTCGTCGGCCCCGGCTTCGAGGAAGCCGACGAGCCGGGGCCCGCCGGAGCTCTCCCGGTCCAGTACGACGGCGCAGGAGCGGCCCCCCAGTACCGCGGACGCGGCCGCCTCGATCTCCTCCAGCTCGATGCGGTGGCCGCGCAGCTTGATCTGGTTGTCGCGGCGCCCGAGGAAGTAGAGCAGGCCGTCGAGGCCGCGGTATCCGAGGTCACCGGTGAGGTAGACGCGCTGTCCGCCGGCTGCGTCGAGGGTGACGAACCGGGCGGCCGTCGCCTCCGTGTTGCCCGCGTAGCCCTCGGCGAGACCGGGGCCGGCGACGGCGAGTTCGCCGACCGCGCCGGACGGCAGCGGGCGGTGGTGGGCGTCGAGGACGTGGATCCGCTCGCCCGGGAGCTCGGTGCCCAGGGGGATCTCGGCGCCCTCGGCGAGGGCGTCGCGGGACACCTCGTGGACGGTCGAGCTGATGGCCGCCTCCGTGACGCCGTACACGTTGAGCACGGTGGCGTCGGTGTCGGCGAGGACGCCGCGCAGTGCCTCGACGGGGAGGCGCTCTCCGCCGAGGACCACGAGCCGGGGCGCCCAGCTCTCGTCCCGCAGTACGGGGCGCAGGTCCTCGCGGGTGGCGAGGAAGTAGCTGGTGGGCAGGTTGGCGACGGTGACCCGGGCGGACACCAGCGCTTCGGCGAGCTCCGCGCCCGTGGGCACCTCGTACTCGGGCAGGACCAGGCACGCACCGGCGTACAGGGCCGGCAGCACCTCTTCGAGCGCGACGTCGAAGGACGGCTGGGCGAACATCAGCACCCGGTCCGAGGTGGTGAGGCCGAAGCGGTCGGCGGTCGCCGTCAGGTGGTGCACCAGCGCCGCGTGGCCGACGGCGACCGGCTTGGGCGTGCCGGTGGAGCCGGAGGTGTGGATGACGTACGCGGTACCGGGGAGTTCGGTGGTGCCGTGGGCCGGGGGCAGGACCGGGGCGTCGATCCGGGCGGTCGGCAGTCCTTCCGGCAGGGCCGGGGTGCCGTCACCGGTGAGGACCAGCGCCGGGGCGAGCCGCTCCAGCAGCAGGCCGAGCCGGGCCGGCGGATCGGACGGCGAGAGCGGGCAGTAGACGGCGCCGGTCCGCAGGCAGGCGAGCAGGGCGACGAGGGAGTCGGTGCCCCGGGGCAGTACGACGGCCACCGGACGGCCGGGCGTGACGCCGGCGGTGCGCAGCCGCTCGGCGAGGGAGCCGACGCGCTCGTCCAGTTCGCCGTAGGTGAGCCGGCGGGCGCCGCACAGCAGCGCCGGCTGCGACGGGTGCCGCCCGGCGACGGGGTCCAGCGGATCGCGGTCGGCGGGGACGGGCACGGGCTCGGCGGCCGGCTCCACGGCGGTGGGGTCCAGGTCGGCCAGCGGGGTCTCGGGGCTGTCGAGGTAGGCGCGGAGCAGGTCCAGGAAGCGACCGGACAGCAGGCGGGCGACGTCCTCGCCGAACAGGTCCGTGTCGTAGTCCCAGACCAGGGTCATACCGGGCGAGCCGTGGCGCGTGGTGACGCCGCGCCGGTCGTCCGGGAGCAGGACCACGTCGAGGTCGAAGCGGGTGGTGCCGGTGTTGAAGCCCTCGAAGAGGGTGATGTCGAGGCCGGGTACGTCGATCTCGGGCAGCGGCGCGTCGTGGGCGCTGAACATGACGGAGAAGAGGGGGTTGTCGGCGCCGGAGGTGTGCATGCCCAGTGCCCGGGTCAGCTCCTGGACCGGTACGTCCTGGTGCGGGAGCGCCCGGATGAGGGTGTCGGTGACCTCGTCCATGGTGTCCTGGGCGGGTGCCGCGCCGTCCAGGACGAGCGGCAGCGGGATGGTGTTGACGAACATGCCCACGGCGTCCTCGTAGCCGAGGGGGCGGTTGCCGACGGCGGTGCCGATGACCATCCGGGAGCGGCCGCTGTGCCGGCGCAGGAGCTCGGCGAACAGTCCCAGGAGCGTGGAGAAGGGGGTGAGACCGCGTGAACGGGCGTGCCCGCGCAGGCGTTCGGCGAGATCGGCGCCGATCGTCTGGCGCAGCTGTCCGCCGTGGTGCTTGCGGCGGGCTCCGGGGCGGGTCAGGCCGGGCAGCGGCAGGTCGTGCTGCTGATCGCGCAGTTCGGCCCGCCAGAAGTCGAGGGATTCGGGGGCGTACGCGGCCTCGGCGCGCTCCTGGACGTGGTCCGCGTACGAGGAGGCGGGCGGGAGCTGGAGGGTCTCGCCGAGGACGTGGGCGCGGTAGACGCGGAAGACGTCGTCGAGCAGGATCGCGAAGGAGTGCCCGTCGTGGATGAGGTGGTGCTCGACGTGGATGAGCCGGTGGTGGCGCTCGGCCAGGCGCACGAGCGTCCAGCGGATCAGCGGTGCCTCGAACGTGTCGAGCGGTGTCTCGGCCTCGGTGCGCAGGAGGCGCGCGAAGGCCGCCTCGGGGTCCGCCTCCGAGCTGAGGTCGGTCGTGCGCAGCCTCGGCGCGCACGCTCGGGCGACCCGCTGCGCCGGTACGGAACCGGCGGAGGCGACGAGTTCGAGCCGCAGGCCGGGGTGGCGGGCGAGGGTGGCTTCGAGACCCAGGCGCAGCGCGTCGGTGTCGAGCGTGCCCCACAGGTCCAGTGAGGCGGTGAAGTTGTAGGCGCGACTGCCGGGCTGCATCTGCTCGTGCAGCCAGACGATCTCCTGCGAGGAGGAGAGGGGAAGCATGGGCGATCCCTGAGGTTGTGGGTCGGTTTCCGGTGCCGGGTCACGGTCGTGTCCGGCGGTCGTGCGGACGGCGTCGCGGGTCGCGCGGTGCCGCTTTCTGCGTGGGGGGGGATGCCATGGGGGGAAGTCGTGGGGTACGCGGTGGCGCGGGAGGCCGGGTGGCCGGGAGGGCGTGGGCTCCGGTGCGCGGCGGTCACGGGTCCGTGACGCGCCGGGGCGCCGCGGCGGGATCGGGTGCCTGCAGGGCACGCGGGCGTGCGGTCGGCGGTCTCCCGGGATGTGTGCGTGGTGCGGGCCGTACCGCCGGTGGCCGGGTCGCCGCGGCGCGGCGTGCGCGGGTCGGCAATGACTCGGGGCGGCGGCGCGGCACGGTCACTGCACGGTGCGCTCCGAGGGGCGCAGCGCGTGGGTGAGCGCGTCGAACGCGCGGTGCGCGCGCTCGTCGTCGAGCACCGCCCGGTCCCACACCATCCGCAGTCGGATCTCCGCCCCCTGGGTGACGGAGACGGCGAAGGGGCCGCGGACGGGTCTGCCGTCGACATGGACCTCCCGGCCCTCGACACCGGCCAGTACGAGGGGCGGACGACGGCTGTCGTCGTCCACGGTGAGCAGTCCGTCGAGCCCTCCGGTCCAGGCGGAGCCGGCGGCCCGAGCCGCGGCCACGACGGCGTCGAACGGTACGTCGGCCCGGTCGAGGTCGTCCCACCAGGCGTCGGCCAGCGCCTCCTGGTCGGTGCCGCTGCCGGGTCCGTCCGCCTGCCCGGTGTCGGCCGGGAAGACGAGCGTGTTGAGGAAGCAGCCGACGACCGGCTCCGCGCCCGGCGGACGGCCGCCCCACGGGTAGCCCAGCGGGACGGTGCGGCCGGGGCCGTACAGTTCGCGGGCCGCGGAGCGGCAGGCGTCGAGCAGTGCGGGGAAGGACACGCCGCTGTCGTGCGCGGGCAGCCGGGCCTGCGCGGCGCCGCTGGGCCGCGCGCCCTCGGGGACACGGGCCGGACCGGGCGCCGGGGCGTGGGCCCGCAGCGCGCGCAGCCGGCCGGCCCAGTAGGCGGCCGCCTCGGGCGTCTCCGCCTTTTCCTCGGCGGCGAGTTGGCTCAGGACCACGTCGCGGTAGGCCGTGAGTTCGGCGTCCGTCTCCCCCGGTGCGACGGGGGCACCGATCGCCTCCTCGCTGTAGGCGGCGCCGAGTTCGTCGACGATCCGCGCCAGGGAACGGCCGTCGCAGACGGCGTGGTCCAGGGCGACGGCGAGGATCTCCTCCTCGTGTTCCTCGTCGCGTACGAGGAAGAGCCTCAAGGGGGAACCCTGGCCGTCCCAGGAGTCCAGCGCGCGGCGCAGCGCGTCGGCGGCCGACTCCCCCGGCAGGAGGGCCGGGCGCGCCAGGTCGACGTCCGGGTCGGCGACGCGCAGGACGGGGGTCCCGCGGACGACGCCGGGCCGTGAGCGCAGGGCCGTGTGCCGTGCGGCGAGCCTGGACGCCGCTGCCCGCAGGCGTTCGGGGTCGACGGTTCCGTACGGGAACGCGAAGAACATCGGCACCAGGTCGGGGCGGCCGGAGGGGTCCAGCGAACGCACCAGCAGGAAGCGGCGCTGCGCTCCGGTGACCGGCAGTACGGTGTCGGACCGGTCGCCGGTGAGGCGCCGGTAGCGGGCGAGGTACTGACTCGTGATGCTGGGCACGTGGTCCTCTTCGTCGTCGCCGCAGTCGCGCGGGCGGGTGGCGCGGCCCCTGCGGACGGGGCGGTGAGTGGTCGGTGGCGGCGGGCGGGGGCCTGGCGGCGGCCGGGGTGGGGCGGTCAGCGGGTGGGAGCGGGGGTGGGCCGTTCGTCACCGTCGACGGCGGCGGTGGCGGTGGCGGTGGCGGTGGCCGTGAAGCGCGGTGCCCCGGGTTCGGCGCCGGCGTCCGCGTCCTCGTGCGGTCCGGGCAGGTCCCGCATGCGGCGCAGCGGGGAGAGCAGCAGCGGCAGGGGTACGGCGAGGATGCCGACGGCGCACCAGGCGAGGGCCGTGCGCGATCCGTAGGACTGGGCGAGGGCTCCGCCGAGGAGGGCGCCCAGCGGCAGGGTGCCCCACATGAGGAAGCGCAGGGTGGCGTTCATCCGGCCGAGCAGCCGCGGCGGGCACATGCCCTGGCGGAAGCTGACCTGGGCGACGTTGTACACGACCGCACCGAAGGAGACGACCGCCGATCCGGCGGCGAACAGGACGGCTCCGAGCAGCCCGTGCCCGGACAGGGGCCACAGCAGCGCGAACGGGCCGGTCACGAGGACGGACAGGAGCATGACCCGGGCCTGCCCCAGGCCGGCCGCGAGGCGTCCGGCGCACACGGCGCCCAGGAGACCTCCCACGGCCGACGCGGACAGCACCAGCCCGAGCCCGCCGGCCTGCAGTCCGACGACACGGACGAGGTGCACGGTCTGGGTCGCCATGAGGACGGCCGTGCAGAAGTTGGCGAGGCCGGTCGTCAGGGCGATGACGCGGAGCAGCGGATGGCCGAAGACGAAGCGGACGCCCTCGCCGATCTCCTTGCGCAGGGAGGCTCCCGCAGCCGCGGGCTCGGGTGCTTCCTCGGTCCGCCGGACGCGCTGGAGGAAGAGGGCGGAGAGCAGGTAGCCGACGGCGTCGACGATGACCGCGAACTGCGCCCCGACGAGTTGGACGAGTCCGCCGCCGATACCGGGACCGGTCACGTGGGCGGTGGAACGGACCGTCTCCAGGGCGCCGTTGCCGGCCACGAGCTGGTCACGGGGCAGGATCTGCGGGAGGTAGCTCTGGTGCGCGACGTCGAAGAACACGGTGGCCACGCCGGTCACGAGCGCGACCACGTAGAGCTGGGCCATGGTCAGGGCGCCGACGAGGGCGGCAGCGGGGATGCTGGCCATCGCCACGGCGCGTAGCAGGTCCGCGCGGATCATCAGGGGACGCTTGCGCATCCGGTCGGTGAGCGCTCCGGCGGGCAGGCCCACGAGCAGGAAGGCGGCGGTCTCCGCGGCGGTCAGGAGGCCCACCTGAAAGGCGGGAGCGTCGAGTTCGAGGACGGCCACCAGCGGCAACGCCACCAGGGTCACTTGTGCACCGAGCTGTCCGGTGGCGGCTCCCGCGATTAGCAGTCGGAAGTCGCGCAGGCGCAGAGGGCCACCGGGGGTGGCTCGGGATGTGTCGGACATGTGAACGACATTCACGGACCCATCGCTCAACAGTCAAAGTAAACCTGTCACTTTCGGACTTGTTTTGCTGCGCTACGGTCACAGATCGGAAAATCTTTCGCGCCATCCGGGGTACGGCCGCCTTAATTCCTGTCGGTTGCGTATGCGGCGCGAGGCGGACGGGGCAAGGGGGACCGGGGGCGCAAGGAGCCGTCGAGCGGCGCCACTTACCCTGAGTAACGGATTCCATCCTGACCGAAAAGACCCACCCCCGACCGCGCCCCCGCGGAGCCATCCATTCCGTCCGCTATGCGGACGGCCGGCACCGCTCAGCCACACCACGCCCCGCGTCGGGAACCCCGGACGGGGCCACGTATCACCTCAGGCCGTCCCGCCCCGCCCGATCGGCGCCGGCCGTGGTCCGGCGCGCACGGAGGTCGCCCGACCCACAGGGTGGACCGCCGTCGTACCGGTGATGCCCAGGAGAAGTCGGAGGCGCCGCTGCCCGTGCGTCTCATACCCTCGGCCCGAACCGACCCGTCGAAATCACCAAGGACTCTGTGAATCACTCCGATCTCCTCGCCAAGGCCCCCTCGCTCGCAGCCGGCATGGCCGCCGCCACTCACAGCCCGGACGTCCAGCTGTCCCAGACTCGCCACCGCGCCTCGCTCGTGGCGGGCTGGCGCATCGCACCCGGCTCCACCGTCCTCGAACTGGGCTGCGGCCAGGGCGACATGACCGCCGTCCTCGCAGAGGCGGTCGGTCCCGAAGGGCGCGTGGTGGCCGTTGACGTGGCCTCACCCTCCTACGGGGCGCCGGTCACGCTCGGAGAATCGGCAGCCCGGCTCACGGCGGGCCCTCTCGGGCCACGCATCGACTTCCGCTTCGGCACCGACGTCCTCGACCCGTCGGTCGACTTCCCCGAAGGCACCTTCGACCATGTGGTGCTGGCACATTGCTCCTGGTACTTCGCGTCGCTGGGACAACTGCGAGACACGCTGGCCCGGGTGCGGCCGTGGGCGCGGCGACTGTGCTTCACCGAATGGGACCTGACGCCTACCTCCGACGACCAGTTGGCGCACCTGCTCGCCGTGCTGGTCCAAGGACAGGTCGAGGCCGCGGGATCGCACGGCGAGGGCAACGTCCGCACACCCTTCTCCCGTGAGAGCCTGCTGCGGCTCCTGCCCGAGGCCGGCTGGACGGCCGACGGCAGCGATCCGGTCGACACCGAAGAACTGCAGGACGGCGACTGGGAAATCGCAGCTTGCCTCGAACTGGTGGGAAGCGATGAGCATCTGGCCGCGCTGCCCGAACCGGTGCGACAGCTCGTCCTGAGTCAGGCCGACGTCCTCCGGGCCGTTGCCGAGCCGCGCGGCAACCGCGCGCTCGCCGCGTATTCAGTCACCGCGCGCTGACATGGCCCCCGGCCGGACCCCAGCACACCGCCCTCGGCTGCCGCCCACGCCCATCCGGCTCCCCTTGCCCTGAGCCGTGGGCGGGCCGCCGTAGCCGCCGTCGAGCCCGCCCCCGGTCATCGGCGTCGAAGCCCGAAGCTATGAGCGGCGTGAGCGATGCGTTCCCTGGCGCGAGCCGCCCGGCGGCGCTAGCCCACGGCGGTGGGGTCCTCGTCGACGACGGCCAGGGTGAACGCGTGGCCGGCCGGGTCGGCGTAACGCCGCAGGGTGGTCCGGCTGCCCGGCAGGCTTCCGTCGTCCTCCGCCGCCACCGGGCGCGCTCCGAGGGCTACGGCCTCTCGCTCGGCCTCGTCGAGGCTCCGCTGCTCCACGAGAATGCGCACGTGGGCTTGTTGGGAGCCCTCCGGGAGAGGCCAGCTCGGCGGTACGTGGTCGGGGTCCCGGCGCACTCCGAGGACTACTCCGGTGCCGCCGGTGATGAGGAGGAGCTCCGCGTCGCCCGGTGCCGGTCCTGCCGAGGCACCAAGCAGTTCGGCGTAGAACTGCGCCAGCGACTCCGGCTCGGCGCTGTCCAGGACGAGAACGGCTGTCTTGGGTACGGTCATGCACCCCGTGTGCCCGCTGCCGGTGCCCATACACGGGGCGTGCGTGGCCGGAGGGCCGCGCTCGATCCCTCAGGAGCGGACGCGGAGTGCGACCTCTCACTTCTGGTCGCCCGATACGGCGCCCATGTCCTCGACCATGAAGTTGCCGTCGAGCGCCGCCCACACCCGCTGCACCGCACGAGGGCCTCCATGGAGGGTGACATCGACCGCGCCCTTCGCCCGTACGGGTACCGCCTGACGCTCGGCCGGTTCAGCCACCGGAACGTTCTTTTCGTATCCGTCCATCAGGGCGTCCTCTCTCGTGCGTGCGGCATCGGTGCGGGTTCGCCAAGCGTGGCGGGTCGGCCGTCGTGCAGCCGTCGGAGGGCGGGTCCGGCCGCGGCCGCGAGATTCCACGTCCCGGTGTCGTGATTCTGGTCGAGTCGGCGTGCGGGCAGGCCAGCCGCACCGTCAGCGCGGGGCGGGGCGGGGCGGGGCGGGGCGGGCGGGTACCTGGTCCAGGTGGCGCGGGGAGACGTGGGGTCGGCCGTGGTGGGTGGTGTCCAGCGAGCGCGCCCACCGGTCGTTCGCATACAGCGGTGTGGCCCTTCACCCTATGGATGAGTTGCGCCACGAGAGTGAATACGTCCGAGTGTTGAGCAGGCGCCACGGTTTCACTCTGGTGTGATTTCAAGCTGAATCTCGGGCTGAGCGCTTCGGCCCCGACGTGCTGCGCGAGAGGCAATACCGGTGGGCTCACAAACCTGGTGGGAGGACCTTCCCAAGGTCGAGTGGCCCGACGTTCCGTCAAGCGTCACCACGCGCGCAACGTGGTACCACCAGAACATGCGCAGCGCCCGCTGGAGGGCGAAGTTGCTGGATCTGGCGATCCTGGTTCTAGCCGCGGGAGTGCCCTTCGCCGTCGCGGTCAAGGCTGACAACTGGGTTGTTGCGCTTCTGGGGTCCCTCACCTCCCTGCTTACAGGGATGCGCCATGTCTTCGACCCCCAGGGAGACTGGATCAGCTTCGCCCGGGTGTACGTGCAGATCGAATCCGAAGTCATCCGCTACAAGCAAGCTTTGGATGAGTACAGCGACCCGGCCTCCGCCCCACGCGTTCTTGCTGCGCGCATCGAAAAGATCGCGGTGGAGGAAACCGGCGAATGGACCCAGCGTCTTCCCCGCCCTGCCACCCCAGGAACCGGCCCATAGCGACAACGCCTTCCGGAATCCGTCCGGCAGGCTCGGCCCACGGGTCACCGGCCACTCCCGTGCGCATGGCCGGCACGTCTCGCCCGGTACCGCGGCGTCGGCCGGAGCGGGGTCAGCCGGCGGCTGCCGCGGACCATCCGGGTGTCTCGTCGTCCGGGAAGGCGCTACCGCCGTCGGCCGGTACGGAGCCGGGAGGCCAGGACGCGAGCAGCCGGTCGTCGGCAGCGGCGACGCGGTGGGCGGGCGGCTGCGGTGACGGGCGACGGCCGGGTCACGGACGCCGCCGCTCTCGGCCGAGGCCGGATCGGGAGCGGCTCCTCGCCCTCACCGCCGTCCGCCACGCCCCGGCCCTGGTCGAACGGCGCACCGCCTTCGGACGAATCGCCGGGCCACCCCACCGCACCGGCCGGACAACCACCGACCCGCCGACCCGCCGACCGACGAGGACGAACTCCTTGGCCGCGGCAACGCCGGACTGACCTGCGGGGGCAGCCGCGCAGGTCAGTCCGGTCAGAGGGTGTCGAGTGACTCGCGCGCGGTGAAGTGGTACAGCCCGACCCTCGGCTTGGCGACGGTACCCGTGGTGGCGAGTGGCAGGCTGACGCCGTCGGCGTTCGGCATGTGGCTCGGGTCGGCCAGGATGTTGATCTCGTCGGCCACGGGACCGCCGCCTCCCGAGGGGTTGAGGTCCACCGCCGCGTAGGTGGTCGCCCCGGGCCGCACCGGGTGCGCCGGCGCCCCGCCCAGACCCTCGGGCGGCGTGGCCTGGATGCCGAGGGCGGAGCCCTTGGCGCTGAAGCCGATGGCGGGGTGGAAGTCGAGGCCGCACGTGGTGGAACCGTTGTTGGTCACCGTGACGACCCGGACGGTCGCCGGGAAACCCTGCGGCGAGGTGACCTTGACGGTGAGGTTCCTGGCGGAACAGGGGTGGGTGTAGGCGTAGGCGTCCTCGGTGGTCGGGTCGGTGCCGCCCGTCGCCTTCCCCTTGCCGTCGGGGTCCGTCGGCGTCGGGCCGGCGGCGCCCGCCGGATCGCCGGTGCCACTCGGGCCGGCCGCCGTCGGAGTCGCCGACACCGTCGCCGTGCCGGAAGCGGCCGGGGTGCCGGAAGCCGACGGCATGCCCGTGCCCGCCGTCGGCGACGCCTTGAGCTTCCCGTCCGTGCCGCCGCTGCCGCCGCTCCCGCAGCCGGTCAGTGCCAGGGCGAACCCGACGGCGGTGGCAAGGGCCGCAGCACGGCTCCGGTGGATGCGCATGGTGGAACTCTCCGTCTCGTACCTTCGGACGAAAGTCGCCCGAACGGCAACAATATGATCTACGCGGTCCGGTGAGCCGGGAACGACACCTACACCCCGCGCCCCGGACGACCGACGGCCCACCGAACCGACCGCAGGACCCATTCCCGGACCGACCGCGGCAGGGGGCCCGCGTCCCCGGCCGCCTCGGCGCAGGTCGTGGCCCTGCTGGTCCGCTGGGATAGGGCCGCCCTACAGCGAGGTGACCGCCCCGGGATCCCACCGCTCCCCCTCCATCGCCCGGACCCCGGAGACGGAACAGGCCTGCGGGCGTGGTGCGTCGCGTGTGCGGACGACGGTCTCGGGAGCGACGGTCGGACTGCAGGTCGGGCCGGGACGTACAACCCTGGCGGTAGCCGGGAATCAACTTCCGGCGGGCCGACAGGGGCGGTGGGCGGCCGTTACGTTGTCGCCGCCCGAACATCCGTGACGGAGGAGCGCCGCATGACCCGTTCGGCCCACCACCCCCGCAGGCGCGTGGCATGGGGGACCTCCCTGATCCTGATCGCGATCACCGCACTTCTCGGAGGGGGCGCGCCCGGCGCCTCCGGAACGGCAAGCGCCGCGGAGGTCGGGACCACGTCCGTCCCGGTCCTGTCCTGGGGGCCGTGCGACGGGGCGAAGGACGGCTTCGAATGCGCGACGGCCCGAGTGCCCTTGGACCACCGCCGGCCCTCCGGGCCCACCCTCGCGCTCGCGGTCACCCGCCGACCGGCGGCCGACCCCGCGCACCGGACCGGCGTCCTGGTGCTGCACCCGGGCGGGCCCGGGAACTCCGGGGTCGACTTCGCCCGCAACAGCTACGAGGCGCTGCCCGCCTCCCTGCGCGACGCGTTCGACGTCGTCGGGTACGACATGCGCGGCGTGGCGCGCAGCGGGCAGGTGGAGTGCTGGGACGACCAGGAGTACGCGGCCGCGGTCGACGGAGCGCGCGGCGCGCCGGGGCCGGGGTCAGGGGCCCTGAGGGAGGCGGTGCGCCAGGCCGCCGACTTCGCCGCCGCCTGCCAGGAACGCTCCGGGGACCTTGTTCCGTTCGTCGGTACCGGGTCGAACGCCAAGGACCTCGACCTGCTGAGACAGGCGTTGGGCGAGGAGACGCTCACCTTCTACGGCCGTTCCTTCGGCAGCTACGTCGGTACGGTCTACGCCGCGCAGTTCCCGCGGCGGGTGCGTGCCATGGTCCTGGACGGGGCCTACGATCCGCACCGCTACGCGGACGTGCCGTACGCGTACGACGCCGCGCAGTTCACCGTCCTGGACGCGGCCGTCGGCCGGTTCCTGGACTGGTGCGGGCGCGAGGTGGCGGCCTGCGGGTTCGGTGAGGGCCGGCCACGGCAGGCGTTCGAGGCGTTGAAACGCGACCTGGACGCGAACCCGGTGATCACCGCGAGCGGACGTCCGGCCACCGGCTACACCCTGGCCTACCGGCTGATGTTCAACATCAACGCGGGCAAGGAGATCTGGCCGTACCTGGGACAGGCCCTGCGCTCGGCCCAGGCACGGCAGGCCTCGTTCCTTCTGTCACCGCCCTCCCCCGCGTCGTTCGACTTCCTCACCGTCAACACCGCCGTGGAATGCGCCGACCGCCGCTACCCCGACAACCGTCTGCTGCTGGGCGCGCTCTTGACCGTCGAGACGGCATCCGCACCCCTGCTCGGGCCGCCCATCGGGTGGGGGCCACCGACCTATGACCACAACCACGCACCCGCCTGCACACAATGGCCGGCGCAACGCCCCAGCCGCTTCGAGGGCTCCTACCGGGCTACCGGTTCGGCCCCGATCCTGGTCCTCGGCACGACCGGAGACCCCGACACCCCCTACCAGGACGCCGTGACCCTCGCCGGAACACTCGACAGCGGACGCCTGCTGACCTTCGACGCCGAAGGACACACCGCCTACAACCGCAGCACCTGCGTCAGCACCCTCGTCGACGCCTACCTCAGCACGCTCGCCCTGCCCCCACGAGGCACTGTCTGCACGGACGAGACACCCCCACAACCCCTCGGCCACCGCACCCCGATCATCGGGACCGACGAAACACAGGACGCGATCCCCGCTCCACACTGACAGCCACGAACGGGCGGAGGGAGCGGCCGCCGGACGACCGGGCTCCGGGCGTCACCACAGGCCCGGGGCCGGTCCTGACGCCCCGGGAGGACAGGCTGCCCGTCGCACCATCCGTCCGAGGGGCGTAGCGGGCCTGGTCCCTGCCTCTGCTCCTCACCGCGCGGCTCGCGGCCTCGGGATGCGTCACCGTCCGCCCGGTTCCTGCCTCAGCGATTGCGGTCAAGTACGACCACGTCATCGCCCATGCCGATGACGAGCCCTTGGCCGACGGCGGTCATGCACTGGGCCCGCGTCGGCAGCGCGACCGTCTCCCGGGGCCGGGCCGGCGCGAGATCCCAGACGTGGACCGTACCGCTGCCGTCCAAGGTGATGGCGTCCGTACGGTCGTCCCACGTGGTGCAGGCCACCGCGAGAACTCCTGACGGGTGTCCCGCGAGGGTGGACCGTAGGGTGCCGTCCGTCAGATCCCAGACTTGTACCGTGGCGTCGTTCCCGCCCACGGTCAGCGCGTGGGGGCGACCCTCCAGGACGGTGCCGGCGAGTGCCCGTATCCAGTGGTGCCCCGTGTGAACGGTGGCGGTGACACGTCGGCCCTTCTCCGTGAGCCGCCACAGTCGCAGTGCGGCGTCATCGCTGCCCGTGAGGAGGTGGGGGCGGCCGTCGACCGTGACGGGCTCCATGGCCCGCACCGCCGACCGGGTGCGGTCACTCTGGAGCGGACGCTCCGCGTCCTCGTCCGGATCCCACACGCGGATGGTCCGGTCCTCGTCCGAGGTGACCACGCAGGGACGACCGTTGACATCCGCCCACGCCACGGTCTCCACTCGGCGGTCGGGTCCGGGAAAGTCCCGAAGCCCGGTCCCTGCGGCGAGGTCCCAGACCCGGGCGACGCCGCAGCAGCCTCCGACGGCAGCGTAGGGGCTGTCGTGGACCGTTGTGCACGCCAGCGCCTGCACACGGTGCCCGTGGGGCAGGGTGCCTCGTTCCGTCCCATCGGCCAGGTCCCAGACCCGTATGGTGGTGTCGCCTCCGGTGACGACGTGCGGACGGCCGTCGATCTCCACGGCGTCCACGGCCTGCACGGTCCCGGTGTGTCCCTTGCGTCCCGCGGGCAACTCGGCGTCACCCAGGTCCCATACGCGCGGGGGCGCGGAATGGCCACCGCTCACCGCGTACGGGCGCCCTTCGATCTCCGTGGTGGCCAGCGCGTCCACATAGCCGTGGTGCCCGGTCAGGACGGCGCGCTCCGTGTGCTCGGTCAGATCCCACACGTGCACCGTGCAGTCACCACCGGCCGTCAACACGTGGGGGCGTCCTTCGAGGTCGAAGCAACTCACGGCGGCTATCCAGGAGGGGTGCCCGTCCAGCACAGCGCGCTGCGAGCCGTCGGTCAGGCACCAGACCCGTGCCGCGTGCTCCCCGCCGCTCCCGGTGACGGCGTGGGGGATGCCGTCGATCACCGTGCAAGCCACCGAGTGGACGGCCGACGTGTGACCGGTGAGCACGGCCCGCTCGACGCCGTCCTCCAGGTCCCACAGCCTCACCGTGTTGTCATAGCCCCCGGTCACGGCCACGGGTCGACCTGCGACCTCGCTGAACGCCACCGCTCGTACTTCCTCGGTGTGACCGGGCATCCGCGCACGTTCCGACCCGTCGACCAGGTCCCACAGCCGGACCAGGCAGTCCTCTCCCGCCGTGACGGCGTGCGGTCGGCCGTCGATCACCGTGCAGCCCACCGCGCGTATCCAGCCCTTGTGGCCTCCGAGGGCGAACCGCTCGGCCCCGGTGTCCAGGTCCCACACTCGTAGGCTGCCGGAGCAGGTTCCTGTGACGACATGGGGGCGCCCGTCGATCTCGACGCAGTCCAGTGCGTAGACCCCGTCGTCCTCGGTGATGACAAGGCGTTCGGTTCCGTCGACCAGGTCCCACACACGGACGTTCGCGTCGTAGCAGCCGGTCACCGCATGGGGACGCCCGTCGATGACGGTGCACGCGACGGCGTCCACGCCCAGCCCTGTCTTGGTGAAGCGCAGCGCCGGATGAACCATCGTGCCGGTCGCCCAACGCGGCCGCCACGGGCGGCCGCGAGACAGCTCCCGGGCGAGGGCGGTCTCGCCGTGGCGCGCGGCGTCGACGGCGAGGATGTCCCGCCTTTCGGGCAGGCTCGCGGTGGCATGGACGTGGACAGATGCCCGGTAGATACTCCGCCGCACCGAGCCCCGGGACGAGCCCGGGATGTTGAGCGCGCGGAGCAGTCCCCGCGGGTCCGCGTGCACCAGGTAGGCAGCGTCCTCGAGTATCTCGTCCAGGGCACCGGCCGCGGCGGCGTGGGCGGCGAGATGGTCGACGATGTACGGTGCGGCAGCCGGCCAGTCGCGGTGCCCACTGTCCCCGTCGAGGGGCACCTCGGCCAGCAACGCGCTCGTGATCGCCCGTTGCGTCTGCCGCTCGCCCGACCGAGCACCCCGGGCACGCAGCCGGTAGGCCACGCCCTCCGGTGTCTGTGTCTCGACCAGGAGTTCGCCCGCCCGGTCCCGGAACACGCTCACGTCCTGAGCCGTCCACGGGTGACCCGACAGGGCACGTGCCAGGACCACCCACAGGGCGAATGGCAGGCCCTCGCCTTCGGCGAACGCCAACGGCCGCAACAGCGCGGCTTCATCGTCGGAATCCGGCGCCGTCCCGACGGCCCTGGTGCCGTTCGCCATCCCCGCACACTCCTCGCAGCCCGTTCATGGCCCGGTCCCTCCCCACTGCGGGTGGACGGGTCACCAACCTGGTCACGGATGCTACAGACAGCCGCTCGGTGGCGGAGGCCTCCAGCGCCGCGGCGCAACCCCGGCGGGCGGGGTGGGGCGACGGTGCACGAGATGCCGAAGCCGAGAAGGCGGCCGCGAAGAAGAGGCGGCCAAGCCGTTCGGAGCCGTCTGCGGCGGTGTTCCGGTGGACGAACGGCTCAGAGCACGCCGTGGGTCTCCTTGAAATGCCCGCATCTCACCCACTGGTCGCCGCCCACACCGCCGTGGTCGGGGAACTCCGTCCGGCAGGGGTCGTCGCCACCCGAGCCCTTGTAGCGTCGGCAGCGGCACCGGTGCGGGGTCGGCGGAGGTGGCAGCTCTCCGGAACACTTGAATTCGAGCGAGTTCCACTCAGCGCGGCTCAGCTCCAACCCCGACTCGCGGATCATCTCCATGGCCTTGTCCTGCGCTTCGATGAGCAGCGCGGCTGCCTCAGCCAGAATCTGCGACTGCGCGTCGGTCCTGTCGTTCCTCTTCGACACGGACATCTGCGTCCTCCTGATCGGTCAGATCTGGGCGTGCTCGGATTCCGTGTGATCGCAGGTCCTGGTGGGCGATCCCGTGCCGAAATCCGGGCCGGTGAAGTCGGTCCAGGAGTTGAGGCAGGGTTCTTCGCCGCCCGAGCCGCCATAGTCGCCGCAGCCGCAGAAGTGCGGGGTCGGCGGAGGGTCCAGTGCGGCGCGCACGGGCGGCTCCTCCGGTTCATCCATCAGGGGCCAAGAGAACGAACAGCGAGCGCGCTGTATCGCGCCCGGTACGAGCTGCGGGGTATCTGTCACCGGCCGCTGATGATTCCGGCAGGCTGCGGGCCTGGCCCGCAACCGGTCGGTCACGGTCTCCGTCCGTCCAGTGGCCGAGGACACCGGCCTCCAGGGCAGCGCCGCAGCCGCCGCGAAGACGACCTCCAAGAAGACGGCCTCGAAGAGGAACCCCACAGAGCCGCCGAGGAGCCGGATGAGGTTGGAAGGGAGCTCCGTGAGTTCCGCGGGGAGGGGAGGGCCCCGTGCCGCATCCGTCAACTGCCGCGTCTGGCCGGATCGGACCCGGCCGATCATGCGCTCCCCCAGGGGAGTCAATTGCCAGACGCATATGCGCGTCGTGGCCGGTTCCGTCTCCGAGGGCCCTACCGTGGCGTGCGCAACGCAGGCTTGACTCGGGCGCCCACGTCTTGCCGTCCATGTACCGACCACGAAAGGGGTGAGCGTGAACGCTCGCTTCGGCATGAAGCAGAGAGTCGTGCTTGGGTTAACGGCGCTGATCGCGATCGCCGCCGGGACTGCCCCGGCCTCCGCCCTGACCGGCGCAGATCTGGGAAGCTCGCACCACTGGGGCGTCATCACCCGCAACACCATCGGCTCCCCCGTCGCCGCGCTGAGGGACGGCCCGTACGGATCGTTCGGTGTGACGGGGACCGCCGCGAGGCCGCCCTACGGCCGAGGCAGCCTCGGAATCGAGGTCGCGGACCGCTCCACCTCTCTCACTCCGTCCAGTGAGAAGGTCAGCTTCGGCAACGAG
Organism: Streptomyces sp. CLCI03; assembly: GCF_053615355.1. Classification (NCBI taxonomy): domain Bacteria; kingdom Bacillati; phylum Actinomycetota; class Actinomycetes; order Kitasatosporales; family Streptomycetaceae; genus Streptomyces; species Streptomyces sp. CLCI03. Next base: position 83,249 of record NZ_CM132132.1, read on the forward strand.
GTCGACTTCTACGGCAAGCCGATCCTCGGCACCCAGGGTCTGAACCAGGTCGGTTTCCACGTATTCCAGACCGGCGAGAACATCTCCTACGGCGGCCCGACGAACATGCCGAACATCACGTTCGAGATCAATCCGAACCTCACCGCGACAACCACCACCTACTCGTCGCTGGTCTGGCTGCCACCGGCCTCCCCCGTGACGAACGCCTGGAGCGGCTACCTGGACGCCACCACGACCGGTACCTGGTTCCTCACGGGCAACGCGGGCACCGCGACGGGCTGCAACCTGGCGACCCCGTGCCCCTTCCCCCAGCTGAAGACCGCGCTCAACGACGGCGGCGCACAACCGACCATCTACACCGCCGCGGTGGGCAAGGGCCGCGACAACATGTGGATCGGCGCCGTCGACGGCCTACGGATCAACAGGACCATCTACGACTTCGAGGCTTCCGGAGTCAAGACACGTCGCACCGGCTGAACGCCTGACCGGCAGGGCATCGTCGTCCGCAGCCGTGAGGCCGCGGACGACGATGCCGGCACAGTGCGGCCCGGCCCGGTCCGGCCACGGTGAACGGCGACGGCCGGTTGGCGAAGTAGATCACGAACAGGCGGCCCGCGGACGTGATCCCGATGTCTTCGCCTTCGGAATCTGCGGGCCCCACCGGGCCCCTCGGGTCGGCCGCGGCCGCGTCGAGCAGGTCCCGGACCGTCTCCTCGGCGTGCTCGGGGTGTTCGGGGAGTTCGGGGAGGACCTTCGCGGCCGGTGTCGAGCGGCGGACCCGCGTACGAGTGCGGGCTCACCCGCGGCGCCGGCCGCGCAGCTCGGCCTTGTCCACAAACCCCGTCTCGCAGCGCCCGGAAGCCGTGAACGCGTCGACCGCGGGAGCGGTGTCGGCCGACCTCTCAGGCTCCCGGGCCGCTCGGCCGCTCGGTGGCGGCGGGGACGGAGTCCTCCGTGTAGTAGCGCCGGAGGAGTTCCCGCTCGGCGTCCCGGTGCGGGAACATGAAAAGGATCAGCAACGCACCCAGGGCAACGGCGGCCAGGCCGACGGTGTACGCCCAGTCGTCGCCGTGGAGGAACGACTGCCGTGCCGCCGCGACGATCTGGTCGGCGTACTGGGGGTGCTGCTGAGCGACCTGCCCGGCGGAAGCGAACGACTTCGTCAGCTCGCTCTGAACCTGGTCCGACACGTCCTTGCTCTCGGGGGAAGCGGCGATCGCCGCGCTGAAGGCCGAGGCGTAGCCGGCGGTGAGGAGTACGCCCATGACGGACTGCATGACGGCCCCGCCGAGGTCCCGTTGCAGGTCGGCGGTGCCTGATGCCATGCCGGCCCGTCGCACGGGCACCGATCCGGTCAGCGAGTGGGATGCGGGCGTCCCCGCGAAGCCGGCTCCGATTCCGATGAGCACGTAGGCGAGGCCGATCTGCCAGTAGCTGCTGTCCTCGCCCCAGAACAGCAGCATCCAGGCAAAGGCGAGGAAGAGGAACGTGTAACCGATCAGCAGGGTAGTGCGGGCGCCGCGTGTCTCGACCAGCTTCGCGGACCGTGGTGCCACGAGCACGATCATCACGACGAGGGGGAGGATGGCGGCACCGGCTTCGACGGGGTTGTACGCGAGTACGTTCTGCAGGTACTGCTGGCTGATGAACGCCGACCCCATCATGGAGCCGTACACGATGATTCCCGCGCACGCGGCGACCCAGAACGTACGCCGGCCGGCGATATGGAGGTCGTACAACGGGTTGGGGGCCCGGCGTTGGCGCCAGAAGAACGCCGCTCCGGCAGCCAGGGCGATCACGACGAGGCCGACGACCAGTGCCCCCTGGCCGGGGACGGCGGCGAAATTGATCGCCAGCACCAGTCCCGCGATCAGGAGGACGGACAGGATGCCGCCGAGGTTGTCCACCGGTTCGGCCGACTCGTTGGCGTGTGCGGGGACGAACAGCAGGGCCATGACCAGCGCGACCACGGCGAGGGGCAGAGTGACCAGGAACACCGACCCCCAATAGAAGCGTTCGAGCAGCGCGCCCGCGATCACCGGCCCGAGCAGGGAGATGCCGCCGCCCAGGGCCGACCACAGCGCGATCGACTTCGTCCGTTCCGGCCCCGCCCACAGGGCGGTGATCAGCGCCAGGGTGGTCGGGTAGGCCATGCCGGCCGAGAGCCCGCCGAGAACTCGGGCCAGCACGAGGACGGTGTCGTTCGGCGCGTACGCGGCGAGCAGGCAGGCGGGGACGGACAGAGCGATGCCGAGGAGCAGCAGCAGCTTGCGCCCGTGACGGTCGCCGACCGCACCCAGATAGAGCACCGATGCGGCCAGACCGAGGGAGTACCCCACGGCAATCAGGTTCAGCATGGTCTGGGAGGAGTCGAAGGCCTTCCCGATCGCGGGCAGCGCCACGTTGGCCACCGACAGGTTCAAGTTGGCCACCGCGGCAACGATGATCAGGGACGCCAGAACGAGCGATGCCCGCCCCGGGGCCTCACGCGGAACGTCGATGCGAGGCGCGACGCTTTTCGACATGGAACCTCCGGGGCGAAGTCGGGCTCGGCGAGAGTCTTGCCTGATCCGCCGCGCAGCACATCGCCCCATTGGGATGACACGCGCAAACCTCGTCCTCGATGCCGACCACGCCCCTGACCGACCCCGGCCACCGCACAAGGAACAGCCCCGCGATCCGTCTCAGCGAAGGTTGACCGTCTGACACCCCCGGTCAGGCTCCGACAGGCGCCCCAGCTCCCAAGGGGGAACGCGGCCACCCCGTGTGACTGAGCGCCGTGGAAAGGCCCGTCCGGCGAACTGCACGCTCACTGCCGCGCCACGGACAAGCCGTCTCGCCCATGAGGTGAAGGGCTCGGAAGGCCGGCCTCCGCCACGGGCCGCCGTCCCTCACCGGCCTTCGGCGCCGTGACCGGTCGGATTCCCACTCCCCGCTCTAGTCAAAGTTGACTAGAGTGGCCGTATGACCGCGAAAACGATTCCGATCCTGCCGTGCCTCACCCTCCGGCCCGTCCTCGACTTCTACGTCGCGCTCGGCTTCGAAGTGACCTTTCAGCAACGGAGCCCCAACCCCTACGCGGTCGTGGAGCGAGGAGGTATCGAGCTTCACTTCTTCGGCCTGAAGCAGTACGAGCCGACCCGGTCGATCAGCACGTGCTACGTGGTGACCGACGACGTCGACGGCCTGCACGATGCCTTCCGGACCGGCCTCAAGGCGGCGTACGGGAGGGTCCCCACGCGTGGGCTGCCGCGCATCGGGCCGCTGAAGGACATGTCGTACGGCGTGCGGCAATTCCTCATGACCGATCCGGGAGGCAACTGCATCCGTGTCGGGCGACCGACGGGCGGGGACCCACACCACCGACCCGCACCGGACGAGACCTTCGCCCGTGCACTTCACATGGCGTCCCTGTTCGCGGACTCGAAGGACGACCCGAGCGGCGCCGCGAGGATCATCGATCGCGCCCTCCGCATGAAGGACGAACGACCCACCCCGGTGCAACTGTTCCGCCTCCTGGTCCTGCGAGCGGATACCGCCGGCCGCCTCGGCGACAGCGAGACCATGACGACCGCCCTCGATGAGGCCGCTGCAGTTCACCTCACCCCCGAGGAACAGGAGTCGGTCCACGACGACATCGCACGCTTCAAGGATCTCCGCGGGACTCTTCGGTCGCCATGACGTCCTGCCCCGCGTCGATCACATACTCGACGAGCTCGGCCCTGACGGCCGCGCGGACGGAGATGTCGGTGCTCTCCCTGATCAGCCGCAGAGTGAGGCGCCGCACCATCGCGGCAGCGCCCTCCCCCAGGTCACCGTCGTGGCCGGGCGCCGGCAAGGTGGCGACCACCGCCGCGAGGGTATCCGTGCATGACCGGTCGACCTGGGCGAGGGCCATGAGTGCGTCGTTCCCCGCGGTCCGGGCCAGGTGCGGTGAGGTCGTGAGGATCTGGTCCAGGATGACACCGACATGCGGCCACCGGCCCGGGGCTGCGGCTGCGGTGAGGACGGTCATCGAGCGGGCGATCCGGGAAGCGGGCGGGGCGGGCCGGCCTTCGGCGGCCCCGGACAGAACACTGACCAGTCGCGGTGCCCAGATCGCGGGCGGGTGCGCGGACAGGGCGCGCCCGGGGATGGTGAGGGCCAGGAAGTCCTCCGCGAGCCGGTCCGGGTAGAGGGGTTCGAGGGCCGAATCCGCGAACATCGCGGGGTAGCAGACGGCATGGTCCTTCAGGATCCGCTCGGTCGGGGTGCCCAGTCCGAGACCTGCCACGGTGTCCCATGCCTCGGCGTACGGTGTCGCACCGTGCAACGCGGTTCGAAGGTCGTGCCGCGGGCCGCGATCCGTTCCCGGGCCGGTAGGGAGTACCCCTCGGGGCGGGGCAGGGAAGCGCGCTCCTCGTCGGTGACGATCAGCAGGATGTCGGGGCGACCGGTCATGTCGTGCCCTTCGCCCGCCACGCGTCGACGGGGAGGTCGGACGGCGGTCGACCGCCTCGCGCGCACTGGTAAGGACGTCGTCGAATCTAGGGCGGGAGGTCGGTCGGGACCGTTCGGGACGCGACCGACCACGGCCGGACGGGTGATGCGGATTCGCCCGCCGGGCCCGCACAGGATCGCGAGTACGAGGTCGAGGTGCCGCTCGCGCGGTTTTGTGGGTGACCCGGTCCCGTCGCTCGGCCACGGGCTCGGGTGCTGGTGGACGGGTTCGGCGTGCGGATCATCGCCGCCCGCCCCCGACGCCGCCGAGGTCATAGGCCGGTGGGGTGCGCGTGGCCGGCGTCGACAGGGACAGCGCCGCGTGCTCCCGGTGGGCGGAGACGACCAGGAGGTGATCGGCGGGTTCGCGGCGCCCCGCCGCCCCGTTTTGAGTGCTCCGGCGGCGTGCTGGTGGACCCGGGCGACGGTGGAGTCGACCGACACGGTCCAGTCGATGTCGTCGTCTGCATCCGCGGCGGCCGGGACCGAGGCCGGGACAGGAGCCGGCAGGCATCGGCCGCCGGTCGGGCGAAGCACCTTCGCGGTCGGTCCGCCGCGTGGCGCCCAAGGTCGTGGTCGCGGGCTCGCCGGCCCGGGGCCCGGGGTATGGGGGCCGGCCCTCGTCGTTCGTCGGACTTGTTCCGTACGCTGGCTCCATGCGTACGCGCCCCACCCTGAGCTGGACCCCCGGCGAGGACCTGCGGCCGGGCACCACCGATCCGGGGCCGGTCGCCGACGCGCTGCGGGCCGGCGGCGTGCTGGTGCTCAGCGGAGCGGGCCTTTCCACGGAGTCGGGCATCCCCGACTACCGGGGCGAGGGCGGAAGCCTGCGTCGGCACACCCCGATGACCTTCCAGGAATTCACCACGAGCGCGCACGCCCGGCGCCGATACTGGGCACGCAGCCACCTGGGCTGGCGCACCTTCGGCCGTGCCCGACCGAACGCCGGGCACCGAGCCGTGACCGCGTTCGGGCAGCACGGACTGCTCTCGGCGGTGATCACCCAGAACGTCGACGGTCTGCACCAGGCCGCCGGCAGCAACGACGTGGTGGAACTCCACGGAAGTCTGAACCGGGTCGTCTGCCTTTCCTGCGGCACCTTCAGCACGCGCCGGGAACTCGCCCACCGGCTGGAGGCAGCCAATGCGGGCTTCGAACCCATGGCCGCCCGGCTGAATCCGGATGGTGACGCCGACCTCACCGACGCACAGGTCGGTGACTTCACCGTCATGCCCTGCTCGGAGTGCGGCGGTCTCCTCAAGCCGGACGTGGTGTTCTTCGGCGAGAACGTTCCCCCGCGCCGGGTCGAGCGCTGCCGCGAACTGGTCGACGCCGCGACCTCACTCCTGGTCCTCGGTTCCTCGCTGACGGTGATGTCCGGCCTGCGGTTCGTCCGCCAGGCTGCCCAGACGGGAAAACCCGTCCTGATCGTCAACAGGGACCCCACGCGAGGCGACCGGCACGCCGCCACCCGCGTCGCGCTCCCCCTGGGGGCGACCCTGACCGCCCTCTGCGATGCGCTGAGCATCCCCGTCGACGGCCGGACGGGCGACTGACCCAAGGCCTGCCGGAGCCTGAGCGGCATCGGAGATGTGCCCTGGACGGCGCTGCGGCTTTCCTGAGGCGACAGCCGTGCCCGCGGTCGGCGTCACCCGGTACGAGGGAGATCCTCGGCGCGACCGCTTCGCGTTCCGAAGGTGCCGAAGTGCTCGACCGACCGCATGTCCTTGGCCCGGTGGGCCGTTCGCCTCTCCGTCAGAAGGGAGGTTCGAGATCGCCGCGGCCATCGCTGTGCGGCCCGCAGTCCCAGGGCTCCTCCTGGAAAGGTGCGATGTCGGAGACGTCGTGGCCCCATGTTTCGAGGGCCTTCCATGCAACGCGCCGGTTGAAGTCGTCGCCGCTGGTGTCCAGGATGCGGCGCGCGTGCACGGCGAGGTGATCGCGGTGCCGGGCGAGCGCGGGGTGTTCGGCGACGACGAGCGCGGCGAGACCGGCGGCTTCGCGCACGTCCTCGTGACTGTCCTGCAGGAAGGGCGCGACGGCTCGATAGAGCATCGGGCGCAGGTCCCGGAAGGCCGCCGGCATGGTGCCGGGGGTGAGGAAGCCAGGGAAGTACTGCTCGGTGCGGTCGACGATCTCGTCGGAGGCGTCGTAGGCCGTGGAAGCCAACCAGCTCAACAATGTCGCGCGGATGGGGACGTTGCGATACGGCCGGCGGGTCATGGCCGCCGGGTGGGCGAGGATCCCGGCGACATACATGACGACGGGGGCGGTGGCTTCGTAGATGCTGTTCTGGTGGCCGACCAGCTCGCCCAGTTCCGACAGTGCGGCGACCTGCACCTTGGGATCAGGTTCCAGCAACCGTGCCAGGACTTCGGGAAGGCATTCACCGTTCCCGAAAGCCGTCTGGAGCGAACTCCAATCGGTCTCCTGCAGGACCACCTGGTAGGGCGGCACGTCAGGCTCGCGGGGCGCCCCGGCCTGGGCGCTGCTGTGGTTCACAGGCCAAACCTAGCCCGGACCTCTGACACGATTCCCCTCCGGGCAGTGGGACCCGCGGGCCGTACGGTGCGGGCCGACAGCGGCCCCTCGGCCGGCACGGGTTCGGGTTCCCCTGGTCGGCCCTGGGAGGCCTCGGCCGCGATGAGGGGTGCGTGGTCGTCGTCAGGAGGCGCGCCTCAGGGCCGGTGTCGTTCCTCGCCCTCCAGCAGGAGCCGCTTCTGCGGCTTGCCCATCGCGTTGCGCGGCACCGCCTCGATGAAACGGACCTCGCGCGGACGCTTGTGGGCGGACAGGCGTGCCGCGACGAAGTCGGTGAGTTCGCCGCCGCTGACGCCCTCGGCCACCACGAACGCGACGATCCGCTCGCCGAGGTCGGCATCCGGGACACCCACGACCGCCGCCTCCCGCACCCGCGGATGGTCCAGGAGCGCGTTCTCCACCTCGCCCGCCCCGATCCGGTACCCGCCGGACTTGATCATGTCGGTGGAGGCACGCCCGACGATCCGGTGCACTCCCTCCTCGTCGACGGCCGCGATGTCCCCCGTACGGAACCAGCCGTCATCCGAGTACGCGGCCGCCGTCGCGTCCGGTCGGCCCAGGTAGCCCGAGAACAGCGTCGGCCCCTTCACCTGGAGCTCCCCGATCTCCGCGCCCGCCTCGGCCACGACCCGCGTGGCGATGCCCTCCAGCGCGGTGCCGACCGTACCGGGGGCCACGTCACCACCCGCCCGCCCGCTGACCGTGATCAGCGTCTCGGTCATCCCGTACCGCTCCACGACCCGGTGTCCGGTCAGGTGCTCCAGGTCGCGGAAGACCGGGGTCGGCAGTGCCGCGCTTCCCGACACCAGCAACCGGGCCCCTGACAGGGCTGCGGCCGCTTCCGGCACGGCCGCGATCCGCGACCACACGGTGGGCACGCCGAAGAACAGGCTCCCGCCCGCCGCCGCGGCCTCCGCGTACGCCTCCGGCGTCGGTCGGCCCGTATGCAGCAGCCGACTTCCTGTCCGCAGAGCCCCCAGCACGCCCAGCACCAACCCGTGGACGTGGAACAACGGCAGCCCGTGCACCAGGACGTCCCCCGGACCCCACTCCCAGGCCCCCGCCAGCGCGTCCAGGTCCGCGATGATCGCCGCCCTGCTCAGCACCACGCCCTTGGGCACACCCGTGGTCCCCGAGGTGTAGAGGATCAATGCCGGATCCTCCGCCGCGGACGGTACGGGGCCGGGCTCCGGCGCACGGCGGGCGAAGTCCACCTCCAGGAGCCGGGCGCCCGAGTCCCGCAGGATGTGGTCACGCTCCATCGGCCCGGCGTCGGGGGGCACCGGTACGCACGGCACCCCCGCCAGCAGGCCACCGACCACCGCCGCCACCGTCTCCAGCGAGGCCGTCGCGGTCACCGCGAACGCCGGAACCGGCCCCCACCCCGCGAGATCGGCGGCCACCGCCCCGGCGGCACCCAGCACGTCCTCGTACGACGCGGCACGCCCCGCGACCGACACCGCGTCCCCGCGGTCGCCGAACACCCCGGTCAGAGCAGTCAGCATGACAACACCCCCCAATCGACACCATCACGAACAGCAGCAGGACGACACGACCAACGAAACCACAGGGCCACACGCACCACTCCACCCTTATGATCAACCGAACCCCACCACACCCCCGGCACCGACCGCCCGGCACCGCACTGCTCGGCCGGTCCGGCCCCGGCACCGCACGGCGCGACCCGGCCTCACCCCCGGCCCGGCACTGCGCACCGATCTCGGCACCGCACGGCACCACCCCTGGCACGACCCGGCACGAACAGCCCTGCCCGGCCTCTCGGCCCGGCAGCGGGCGCCTACCGGAACACCAGAGAGAGGAACCACGTGGAAACCGCACGCACCGCAACCCTCATCGCCGCGACGATCGCCTCCGGCCTCATCAGCGGCCTGTTCTACGCATTCAGCGTGGCCGTCATGCCCGGCCTCGCCCGCAGCGGCGACAAGACCCTCGTCGAAACCATGCAGAACACCAACAAAGCCATCCTCAACGGCTGGTTCATACTCGCCTACCTCGGCGCGCCCCTCCTCACCGCCGTCACCCTCGTCCTCCACGCCACCGACCCTGACACCCGCGACGCCATCGTCCCGTTGGCGGTCGCACTCGCCGCCTACGTGGCCACCATGGTCATCACCGGGCGCATCAACATCCCGCTCAACAACGCCCTCGAACAGGCCGGATCCCCCGAACACACCGACACCACCACCGCCCACACCACCCGCACCACCTTCGAAACCCCCTGGAACAGGGCCAACACGTGGCGAACGCTCCTCACCGTCGTGAGCCTCGTCCTCCTCACCTACACGCTCACCCTCCACTGACGGCACGGCACCAGCGGTAACGCGGACGTCGACACCGAGCCACCCCTGTCACGTCCGCCCCACTGCCGGCGATGCCACACCCGACACGGACACCGGCACGAACACGGGCACGGGCACGGGCACCGGCTCGGGCACGACCGTCTACGGTCGCTCGAAGAGCTGCAGCACCCCGCCGACCGAGAAGCACAGCGCACCGGTCAGCGTCCCCCAGTTGGCGATGTCGACGTTGACCAGGCTTCCGGTGGCGGGTCGGGTGAAGGCCGCCAGCGCGGAGATCATGAACAGGATCGAGCCCAACTGGTTCACCGCGACCACCCACCACCCGAGACCTCGGGAGCGGAAGCACGGCCAGGGCCGGTGGCAGATCTCGGCGAACCCCAGATGCCCGGAGATCAGGAACAGCACGCACCCGATCACGTCGGGGGTCCAGATCAGCCGGTTGACCTGACTGACGCTCAGGCCCTCCAGGAAGGAGTCCAGCAGGTTGACGCCGAACACGAGCGTCCCGGTGAACAGGACGAACATGCTCAGCCAGTCCAGCCGCATCGGCTCGTACCCCCACCACCGCCAGCCTGTCGGGGCCTGGAATCCGCCGTCCGGGGCGTGCCGAGGCCCGTTCAGCACCTGCAGCACCGAGACGTAGCCCCCGGTGTTGAAGAACAGGCCCCCTACGAGGTACACCCACGCGCTGACGAGCGGATCGCCCGTACCGAACTGCGCGACCGCGGCTCCGGCGGCGAACAACGCCCCGCCGACGATGAACGCGGTGGAGGCGATGGCGTTGAGCCTGCGTACGCTGCTCAGCGCGCCGGGATCGGCGGTGGCGACCCGGTCGACCGTGTCCCCCGGGCCCCGGACCGACAGCGTGCCGCGCTTGCGCGCCGGCCGTGAATCCCAGACGACCGTGTCGCCCTCGGGACGCCGCCACGTGCGTCGGGTGATGAACGGTCCCGCGCCTTCGACACTTTCCAGAGACTGTCCCACGAGGCGAGACTAGTGCTGAGGCCGGTACCCGCCCGTCAGCGAAACGACCCCTGCGTCCCACCCACCTTCGTGGAGACCTTCTTCCGCCGTTCGCACGGTTCCTGAACACCGGCCTGCTCACCGAGGTCCAGGGCCATAGGGGTGAACACCGCGGGTGGCCCGTCACGAACGTCAAAGCAGATTGTCAGACCTGTATGACCATGTATCAGGTTCTTCCGCGTCAGACCTCCCGCTCCGCGACGAAGGCCTCGCACCGGCTCCCTTCAGGCCTGCCGGAGCCTGCCGAGCGGCGTCGTCTGCGCGAGCAATGGGGTCTGACGACCCAGCAGTTGTCAGTCGCCTTCGGGGTGACCCCGGCCACCGTGCGGTCCTGGGAGTCGGGGCGCACGGTCCCCCGGGGACCCCGGCGAGAGGCTTACCGGCTCTTCCTGGCGGGCTTGGCCCAGCCCGGAGCGAACAACCCCGCCACGAAGCCGGAACGGGATCCGGTCCCCGTGCGGCCCGCCGCGCCGGCCGTCCGCCGGCCACAGCAGGGCCCGGACAGCCCGCCCCTGACACCACCACGCGAAGCAAGGTCGTCACAGCCTCACCGAACCGGCGCCACCGAGCCCCCGCCGCTGCCGGTGGCCCCCGACCGCGGAGAGCAGGTTTCCCCGGAGCGGCTCCGCCGACTCCGACTTCTGGGCGCGGCAGCCTGCGTGTGGTCCCTGGCCTTGTGGGTGATCCTCAGCTGCCCACCCCCTCTGTAGCGGATGACGGCCCGTCCGAGGGCGATCACACGATGTCTGTGACGGTGACCTTCACTGTCACGGGGGATGCGGCGGCGGCCCCGGCGACCGCCCTCCGTACGGCCCGGGGGACGTCGGTGGCCCGGCGCCGTTCGAGGTCTGCCAGAGCTTTCCGACAGTAGGCGCACCGGCGCACGTGAGGATCACATGCCGCGCCTTCCGTACCCTCCCGGACAGATGTCAGGTCACGTCCGCGGGCGAGGAACTCGGGACGATCTTCATCGGATGAGCCGAGGGGCTCGGGGTGGTTCATCGCCATGCGGCCATCGCCTCCGTCAGAACGCGCCGGGCTCTGAAGACGCGCGCCCGGACCGCTTCCGGGCTGATACGAACCTCCTGGGAGATCGATCCATAGGGCCGGCCCTCGATTTCGCGCAGTACCCAGCACACCCGCTGCTCTGAGGACAGGCAGGCCAGAGCCAGGCCCAGATCACGGGCGGCGGCCTGTGATTCGGCGGCCCGGGCGGGCGAGGACCGGTGGTCCGGTGCGGTCGGTTCCGGGACGGTGTCGAGGCCGGTGGACGGTTTGCGGGCACGCAGCAGGTTCAGGCACCGGTTGGTGACGATGCGGTGCAGCCAGGTACCGAAACCCGCATGACCCCGGAACTCGGGCAGCTTGCGCCAAGCACTGATGAAAGCGTCCTGCACGGCGTCCTCCGCCTCTGCGCTACTGCCCATGAGGCGTTCGGCGAGCTGGAGCATGGAGGCCGAATGACGTTGCACGAGCACCTCGAACGCCTCCTGGTCTCCTTCGGCCGCTCTTACGGCCAGCAGTTCGTCGCCGACCGCGGACTCGCCCCCCTGCCCGTCGGTGTCCGATCGCGCCCTCGCACCCGGGCTCGTTCCAGCCGTCACTTCTTCGACACCCCTGACGTCGTCTTCGTTACGGCCGCAGATTCCGGACCGTCGTTCGGGGTGTTCGCAGAAAAGGTGCATAAGGGATGCGCGGCCCCTCAAGCATGCGCACCGCGTCCGTGCCCGGGGGGAGCGCCGGGCTGTACGTGCGGGTGGGGTCCATCGACGTGCTGGTACCCGGACTCGCGTTGCCTTCGCACTTCGTCAGGGTGCGCGGAAGTGATGGATCCGAAGTTTCCGTACCCTCGCATCTCGTGAGGTTGCAGGCCGTCGGGAGGGAACTCGACGGGGTCCCGCTCCTCGCGCACCTCATGGACAGCGCCCTCCTCGGGCAGATGCGGCTGGCTCTCGGGAGCCGGCGGTGGGGGTTCGTTCGCCCGAACCCTTTGGCCCAGCTTGAAGCCGGCGAGCAAAAAGCCGACGATGGCCGATCCGACGAGCAAGAACCATGCAATGTCGCTCAGCGTTGCATCGACGCTCAGATACATGTTCCTCTCCTGACGCCTTCTGATCTGCATTCTTTCGACGCCGTCGAAGGCACCGGCAATTCAGCGCCCCACCTTTCGGCTCGCTCGACGTCCTCGCGACTTTTCGAAGCAGCCCACGTGGCGAAAGAAGGACCGATGGATGTCGCCGCGGCGAGACAAGCGTGTTCCCTCCACACGCCCGCTTCATGCAACTTCTTGACAATCATGATCGCTTCCGCTGCTCGCCATGGATGCATTCCATGCCATGGATCTGCCGCAGTCGAACCTAGAGCGGAACAGAAAGGGAAACCACTTGCATTGTTTGTGCAGTGTCCAGGTGCTCACGTGACGTCCGGCCCACCTTCGCGTGAACCCTGGAGCTCCAGCCGGCTCTCCGAGCCGCGCCCGGACGTGATCACGAGTGCGACGCTTTCGTTGCGGAAACGATGCGACTTTCCCCAGCCGCCACGTGCGGTCACTCTGATCTCCTCGGGCCGAACCAAGCGATCTGCGGGAGCAACGATGACCCTGCGCGACGAACTGCCGGTCGATCACCCCCTCAATCGGGTCTACCGGGTGGGCGCCGCACTGTGCGGACTCCTGCTCCTCGTCTTCGGCTGCCTCGGGTTCGCGGGCAGCCTGTCCGCCTTCGACACCGACGGTCAGCAGATCGCCGGCCTGTCCACCAACGGACTGCTCAGCTCCGTCTCAGTGGTGTTCGGGTTGCTGCTGTTCGTTGCCGCCCTGTTCGGAGGAAACGTCGCTTCGACCGTCAACATCGTCGTCGGAGTGCTTTTCGTACTGAGCGGGTTCGTCCACCTTTTCCTGATCGGCCGGCCCGGGAACATCCTCGACTTCGGCATGACGAACGTGATCTTCAGCTTCCTGATGGGACTGCTCGTCATGACCTTCGGCATGTACGGCCGCGTCAGCGGTGGTCTCCCCCACGACAACCCCTACTGGCAACAGCGCCACCCCGCTCAAGCCGTCGGTGCCACCACCACGAACCGGCCCCGGTTCACGCCCACGGCCCCGGCCCCGGCGGCCAAGCCCCAGCTGCCGCCCGGGCGGTGACGGATCGATGGACGGTGAGGACCCGCGGGTACTGGTGGTGGGAGCCACGGGCGAGTTGGGCACACTCGCGGTCGATGTTCTTCTTCGGTGCGGCGCGCAGGCCGCACTGTGCGGCCGCGACACCGGCCGCCTGGCCGCACTTGCCGAGCGCACCCGCTGCCCGGCCCGCCGTATCGATGCCTACGACCTCGACGGCTGCGGAGCCGCCGCACCTTGGGCGGCCGCCGCGCTCGGCGGACTCGACGGCGTCCTCGTCACCGTCGGCGTGCCTGGCTTCGGGCCCGCGGCCACCACGCCCAATGCCGTCGCCGAGCACCTGATGACCGTGAACGCCCTGTGCCCCATGGCAGTTCTTCGCGGCGCGGCGTCAACCGTCGGCGACGGAGGATTCCTTGCTGCCGTGACGGGCGCGATCGTTGACACCCCCCTCACAGGCACCGCCGATTACGCCGCGGCGAAGTCGGCGCTTTCCTGCTGGCTCGGCGTCCTGGCCCGCGAGGTCCGCAAGCGGCAGGTGGCCGTCATCGACGCGAGGCTGCCCCACATGGCCACGGGTTTCGCCGGTCGCGCCATCTCGGGGCATCCCCCGTCGCTCGCGCGAGCCGCGGACCCCGCGATGGAGGTGTCCGCACTCGTCGATCAGCTGCTCCGCCACCTCCGTCCTGTCCGACAGATACCGGTGGCCGCCCCCGAACAAAGGAGAACCGGTCCGCCGGCCCCGTAGTGAACAGCACGATCAGTTGCACCTGGAGAGAGTCATGTCCACATCCAAGGTGCCGCCGGGAGAGACGCCCCCGGCGGAAGGTTCCACAGGTTCTGCCCACATCGAACGTGCGGACGGAGGGCCCTGGGAGCACCCAGGCGCGTTCTTGGTCCTCATCGTGATCGGTGCGCTCATGGTCGCCGCGTTCTTCATCGCCCGTATCTGGGGGTGGTGATGAGCGCTGCCCGACGCGAGAAGCCGGCCGAGAAGGGCCGACCTCCGGCCGGCACCGGGACGTACGACCCCGTCTTCGGGATCACCACCGGGGCGGTGGCCCGCCACCTGGGAGTCTCGCCGACCACCGTCCGTTCCTGGGAACAGCGCTATGGCATCGCGCCCGCGGCACGCGAAGGAGGAAGGCATCGCCGCTGGACGCCCGAGGACGTGGCCATGCTGGACGAGATGTGCAAACTCACCTCGACCGGAGTCCCGCCGGGCGAGGCAGCCCGGGTGGCCATCGCCCATCGCGCACCCACAGCCCCCGAGGCCCCTCGATCGCCCGCCGAAACGATCCCGCATGCCGCGAGAGCACAATCGACACACTCGTCCACCGCGGGCAGTGGCCTGCCCCTCGGTGCGGTGCGGCCGGAGTGCCGCGGACTGGCGCGCGCTGCTGTCCGCCTCGACAGCCCGGCCATCGAAGCCATGCTCGATGACGTCATGCGCGACCACGACCTCGTCACCGCCTGGGACGAGGTGATGGCACCCACCCTCCACGCGGTGGGCCGCAAATGGGGAACGACGGAGGACCGGTACGTGGAGGTGGAGCACCTGCTGTCCTGGCATGTGTCGACCGCACTGCGCAAGGCATCCGTCTCTGCTTCTCGGGAGGACGTGGACGGCGCGCCCGTCCTGTTGGCCTGCACGCCCGCCGAACAGCACACGCTCCCTCTCGAGGCGTTGGCCGCCGGACTGGCCGAACGCGGGCGGCCGATGAGAATGTTCGGCGCAGCCGTTCCGGCCGATGCCCTGGACGAGGCGGTACGCCGCCTGGGGCCTGTGGCCGTGGCACTGTGGTCGCAGTCCCGCACCACCGCCGACACCGCCCTCGCCCGGCGGGTCGCGCAGACCGGATTCGGACTCAAGGGCGCTCGCCACGCTCCGCGAGTCCTGCTCCTGGGCCCCGGCTGGCCCGCGTCCGCGGTCGGGGCGGGCATGTCCCGGCCCAAAGGCCTGCGCGAAGCGATCGAAACGGTCTCTCGTCTGTACACGGAGCCCGCCGCCCGTGCCACAGCCTGAGGGACACCACACGTGCGCGACTCGGCTCCGCCGCTCGCCACCGGAGAGGAACACGGCCGTCCCGACTCCCCACCGCTTCGGGGCTGTGCCGGTGCGTCCCCCACCCGCTGATCGTCCACATCGGCGGTGCGGAGCAACTGGACGACTGGGTCCAGGAGGTGCCCGCGACGGCGCGCCTGCCGGGCCGAACGCTTCTGGCCGGGGCCGCTCACGCTGGTCCTGCGCCGCGGTCCTCGCGTGCCCCTCGAAACGACCGGTGGCTTGGAGACGGTCGCCGTGCGCGTGCCCGACCACCCCGTCGCGCTCGCGCTGCTGTCGGCCTTCGGCGGCGGTGTCACGGCCCCGTCCGCCAACCGTTTCGGCGCGGTCAGCCCGACGACCGCGGACGACGTCCGTGCCGAACTCGGTGACTCCGTCGACTTCGTGCTGGACGGCGGCACCTGCGAGGTCGGAGTCGAGTCCACCATCGTCGACGCCACCGGTGAGGTCCCGACCATCCTGCGGCCCGGCGGAGTGACGCGCGAGGACCTCGAAGCGGCGCTCGGGTACCGGCTCACGGTCCCCTCGACCAGCGGCATCCGGGTTCCGGGCCGGCACCCGTCCCACTACGCGCCGCGTGCGCGAGTCGTCCTCGTCGAGCCGGAGAAGGTCGTTGCCGAGGCCGAGCCCGCACAGGAACTGGGGCACCGTGTCGGTCGCAGGCCCGCTGTCGGTGACGGCCGTCCCCCCGCCCCTGTGTACGGGTCTCACCTGGTCGTGCGCTCCACCCGCCCGTCAGCGAAACGAGCCCTCCCCACGCGTGCCATGACCCGGGTGGTGGAATCCCGGGTGCCGGAGCCTCGGTGAACACGCACAGTGGGTGGTCAGGGCGAGACGACCGCCCGGAACGGCACCGGATCGGCACCGGAACGGAAGTGCGGCGCATGGCCTCAAGCACACCCGACCACGTCATCGTCCTCTTCGGCGCCACGGGAGACCTGGCCCGCCGCAAGCTGCTGCCGGGCCTGTTCCACCTCGCCAAGGCGGGGCTGATGCCCCGGCGCTACCGCATCGTCGGCTCCGCGCCGGCGGCCGAGGCCCTGAGCGACGAGGATTTCCGCGCCCACGCGCGGCAGGCCGTGACCGAGTTCGGCCGTTCGCGCCCCGAAGGCCCCGTATGGCAGGAGTTCGAGTCCTCCCTGTCCTTCGGCTCGGCCGACCCCAATGCCCCGGAGCCGCTGGTGGCGGCTGTCCGGGCGGCGGAGCAGGCCGTCGGTGGCACTCCGCGACGGCTCTTCCACCTCGCCGTTCCGCCCGTAGCGTTCACCTCGATGGTCGAACTCCTCGGCGCGACGGGGCTCGCCCAGGACGCCCGGGTCATCGTGGAGAAGCCCTTCGGCACCGACCTCGCGTCCGCCCGCGCGCTCAACGGGGCCATCCATGCCGTGTTCGACGAGTCCCGGGTGTTCCGCATCGACCATTTCCTCGGCAAGGAGGCGGTCGACAACATCCTCGCCCTCCGGTTCGCCAACGGTCTCTTCGAACCCCTGTGGAACCGCGAGCACATCAGCCATGTGCAGATCGACGTACCCGAGCAGATCGACATCCAAGGCCGGGCGCACTTCTTCGAGGGCACCGGAACCTTCCGCGACATGATCGTCACTCATCTGTTCCAGCTGCTCGGGTTCGTCGCCATGGAACCGCCGGTGGTCCTCGACCCGCAGTCGCTCCGGGACGAGCAGGTCAAGGTCTTCCGCAGCATGCGACCGCTGGACCCGGCCCACGTCGTCCGCGGACAGTACACCGGCTACCGCGCCGAGCCCGGGGTCGATCCGGCCTCCGACACCGAGACCTTCGCCGCCCTGCGCGTCGAGATCGACAACTGGCGCTGGGCCGGTGTCCCCTTCCAGCTGCGCTCGGGCAAGGCGCTGGCCGAGGGCCGGCACGTCGTGACCCTGGGGTTGCGCGAGCCCGTCCTCGGCATGTTCCCCCTCAACGCGCGGGCCGCCGTCGACGGGCGGGGCAACGAACTCGTCATCGACTTCGCCGATCCCGGCTCCATCACCGCACGGTTCCTCGTCAAGGAACCCGGCCCCACCATGCGGTTGGCGGAGGCCGACATGGTCTTCGGCTATCAGAGCTCCTTCACCGCCGACAACTCCCTGGAGGGATACGAGCACCTCCTCCTGGAGGCCATGCTCGGCGACCAGTCCTTCTTCACCCGGTCCGACGGCATCGAACGCCTGTGGGAGATCTCGGCCCCGCTGCTGGACTCGCCGCCTCCCGTGGAGCCGTACGCCCCCGGAAGCTGGGGGCCGGACAGCATCGACGCACTCGTCGCCCCGCACCGCTGGCACCTTCCCGACCGGCCGACACCGTTGTGACGGACGACGGACGGACGGTGAGTCCGGAACGAGGTGATCGCTGATGCGCGGGGCACCCGGCGAGGGAACGGCCTTGGGAACGCCTCCGGATCTGGCGGCCGACCCGTTGATCGAGTTGGTGACGCGCACGGCGACCGCCGTGCTCCGGCCCGATGCGGAGCGCATCGCCGTGGAAGGGGTCTCCGGCGCCCGGTTGGACGCGCCGGCGCGGTGCGGTGCCTACGGGATCCTCGGGTACGAGCCGACGCCCGGAAGCGGTTGCACCGCGAACCAGGTGGTCCGTGAGGTGCACGAGGTCCTCTCCGCCGTCGATCCGTCCACCTGGTTCGTCCACACCCAGCACTTCGCCCTGGTGAAGGCGCTGAAGAAGAGCGCCGACACCGCTCAGCGGGACCGCTGGCTGCCCGACCTGGCCACGGGCGCACGGCGGGCGACGGCCGGCTTCGCGTATCTGCGTCATCCGCGGCCGCCCGTGTCCGCGGAGCGCTGCGCGCGGGGGTGGCGGCTTCGTGGCCGTGTGCCCTGGATGACCGGCTGGGGCCTCGCGGAGATGGCGCTCGTCGGAGCCGTCACCGCCGATGACCGGGCCCTGATCGTACGCGTGGACACGGGCCCCGGCATGGCCGTGGTGGCGTCGCCGCCGCTGTGGGCGATGGGCGCGACGCACACGGCGGCCGTCGAGCTGCGGGATGTCGTCGTTCCGCCGGAGGACGTGATCTCCGTCGAGCCCAGGCCGGACTGGGCCCGGTCCTACGATCTGGAGAACGCGAACGCCAACCCGGCCGTCTTCGGGCATCTGCGTGCGGCCGTCGATCTGTTGCCGGCGGTCGCGCCGCGGGCCGGGGCCACGTACGAGACCCTCGCCCATCGGCTGGCGGAGGAGGCGGCCCGGCTGCGCGGTGAGGCGTACGCGATGCGGGACGAGCCGGCCGCCGAGCAGGGGGTACCGGCCCGGACCGAGGTGCGGGCCGCGGCCTTGGACCTGGGGTGCGGGCCGCCACCGCCTGTGTGGCGGCGACGGGAGGGCGTGCGGTGCAGTACGGGAACACGGCGGGCCGGCTGACCCGGGAGGCCCTCTTCCACCTGATCCAGGCCCAGACCTCGCAACTACGGCAGGCCACCGCCGAGGTGACGCTCCGAGGGATCCGAGGCGGCCGGCGCGAGCGGCCGGCGCCGTCGGACGTACTGCGTCAGAGGGGTTGGAGCCGCCGGCGCAGGAGGCAGAACTCGTTGCCTTCCGGATCGGCGAGGACGTGCCAGCCTTCGGTTCCGGTCTGGCCCACGTCTGCGGGCCTGGCACCGAGGGCGAGGAGGCGTTCCAGCTCGGCGTCCTGGTCGCGGTCGGTGGGGTTGACGTCGATGTGCAGGGGGAGCTTCCCGGTTCGCGGGTCGCTGCTGGGGCTGAGGACGAGGGTGGGCTGCGGTCCACCGAAGCCGACGTCGGGCGGCCCGATCTCGATGCTTCCGTCGTCCTCCCGGCCGAGTTCGACGTAGCCGAGGACCTCGCTCCAGAACGCGGCGAGTCGGTCGGGGTCGGCGGCGTCGATGACCAGTTCACTGATGCGGCATGCCATGCCCGCCAGTGTAGGGAGGGCGGCGTCGGGGAGTCAGCCGTCAGCCGCGCGTCGGTCCGCGCGGCGGCCGTCCGCGCGGACGACCTCGCCCCGCGGCGGGAACATGGCGCCGCGGGGCGAGGTCAGGGCGCGGGTGCTACGCGGTCGGGGCGGCGGGGTGGAAGTTGATGCGCTCGCGCACCACGGGGAAGCCGGCCTTGGCGAAGTTGGCGGCCATGGGGAAGTTGCCCCGGTCGGTGGCTCCGGTGACGGCCTCGGCGCCGTGCTCCACCAGGAAGTGGGTGCACTCCGCGAGCAGGTCGTAGGCGTAGCCGCGGCCGCGGTGCTCCGGGAGGACACCGATGAAGCCGATGGTCGGTCCAGAGGGGTTGTGCGCGGGGATGTGGATGCCGGCCAGGTCGCCCTCGGGTGTGCGGGCGACCTGCCACCACTCGCGCGGGGACGGGCACCAGTGGAAGAAGTCGAGCTCCTCCTGAGCCGCCTGGTCCAGGCCGCCTTCCGCGATGGCCTTCAGCGAATGGGCGTCGAGTGTGGCCGCGTGGATGCGGCGCAGCGCGTCGAAGAAGACCGCGTCGTCGGCTTCCGGGGCGAAGACGAGGCGGCCGGGCCGCTCGGGGAGTCCGCGCTCCGGGGTCCAGCGGTACAGGAACCGCTCCACCAGGAGCTCGTAGCCCGCCGCTCGGGCGGCGGCGAAGCGTGTCTCGGCGGCGGTGGCGAGGTCCGGGTGGTCCCGCCAGTCGCCGGGGAGGTTGATCTCGAGTTCGACCTGCCAGGGGGCGGAGCGCAGGAGTTCGGCCCCTGCCTCCACCTCGCCCTCGGCGACGTCGAACCAGTTGACGTTGACGGGTTCCTTGTCGTCGGTGCCGCCCCACCAGGCGCCGCGGGCGACGACCGTGCCGTCGCGCAGGGCGACCCGCTTCCAGTCGGGGCGGTGCGTGGTGCGCTCGTGGGAGGCGCGGGCGTTCAGCGGGTCGGGGTGTGCGTGGAACAGCTGGGCGTCGCTCTCGTCGAGCGCGCGGATGACCAGATCGGTCATGGATTCCTCCGGGATGTGTACTGCGTGGAGCGCTCCCGGGTTCGGATCAGACGAGCCACACCGGGGTAACGGGGAGGGAGCGCTGGGTGGTTGAGCACTGCACGGCACTCGCCTCCTTCCGTTCGCTCGTGCGATGTGGTCCGAGCCCGGACGATACTTGATCATCGGCAGGTGTGTCCACGTCTTTTGCGGGGCGGAGCGGTGTCCCGGCCGCCCGTGGGGTGGTGGCGAGAAGTCACTTGGAGAGGAGACCGGTTGAGGCGGGCCATGCGATTCACCGTGACGTCGGCGGAGCTGATCAAGGTGTACGGCCTCGACGGCATCACCTGGTTCCCCCATCAGCGCAGTACGGGTGTCGACGCCCGTACCGGCGCCTTCCTCGCTTCGGTGCGACTTCCCGAGTCGGTCGTGTTCGCCGCCCGCACGGACGTCGAGGACCGTACGGTCCGGGGGTCGACGCGATCACCCTCGGAACCCGGTTCGAGCACTACGGGCTCCGGTGCCCCGAGGAGAGTCGGCAGTGGTGGGCCCTCGGGTACCTGTTCACGTCGTTGCTCGCCCTGGATCCCGTATCGGGCAGGGTGTACGCGTTCCCGGAGGGCGCACTCGGTCACGTCGCGCTGCATCGGGACGTCGAGTCGCTCGTGTTCGCGTTGATCGAGCTGCGCAAGGTCGAGATCGATCACGACAACGGGGTGTCCCCGGAGGAACTCGCCGCCCGCTTCCGGGATATCGTCGGGAGGTTCGACCCGACAGCGTTCGCCGACGAGGAGTCCCCGTGGAACCTGGCCGTGACTACTCCCCCACCTAAAGGTGGGGGCTTCTCGCTAAGCCGGTTGAGCTTTGCGACGGGCCAGCCCAGCCCGCAGAACGTTGGAGGCCCCCACGATGTCGGCGTGCGCTTGATGGCCGCAGCCAACGCAGTGGAACTTCTCCTGTGTGGGCCGGTTCTCCTTTGCGACATGCCCGCATTCGGGGCAGGTCCGGGAGGTGTTGCGGGGGTCCACGGCAATCACTTCCCGTCCGGCACTCTCAGCCTTGGCGTGCAGGATCGCGAGGAACACCCCCCATCCGGCGTCGGCGATGCTGCGGTTGAGCCCGGCCTTGGCGGCGGCCCCGTTGGGCAGGAAGCTGCCCGGCGACCCGGGGTCCGGCTTCGGTGCAGGGGCCTTGCTCATGTTGCGGATCCTGAGGTCTTCATGCGCGATGAAATCGTGCTCACGGACCAGGGTGAGTGCGGTCTTGTGAGCGTGATCGAGGCGTTGGCGGCGGACCTTGCGGTGCAGGTCGCCGACCTTGGCCACGGCCTTCTTACGCCGGTTGCTGCGGCGCTTGCACCGGGCAAGGGCCTGCTGTGCTGCTTCGAGCTCAGCGGCGGCTTTCCGGCCGTGCCGGGGATTGATGATGTGCTCGCCCTTGGAGGTGGTGAGGAACGAGGCGATGCCCATGTCGATGCCGACGATGCTGCCGGTCGCAGGCAGCGGCTCGGGCTGTGCCTGCTCGGCGGTCAGCACCACGTACCAGCGCTTGCCTTCACGCTTGACCGAAACGGTCTTGACCTTCCCGGCCACCGGCCGGTGCTGCTTGACCTTGACGTGACCGACACCCTGGAAGCGGACGCGGGTCTGCGCATCGTGTGGCGTGCTGTCCCAGCGGCATCCGTCGCCATCCTTGGGGAAGTCAACGGTGTCGAACCAGTTCACCCCACGGAAGCGCGGGTGGCCGGGCGTCTCCCCGGACTTGATCCGGCGGAAGAACGCGGCGAACGCCTTGTCCAGACGGCGCAAGGTGGCCTGCTGGCTGGAGAACGACCAGCGGCCCTGACGCTCCGGGTCGAACGCGCGGATCTCCTTGAGCTGCCCGGACTGCATCCCGTACTTGATGCTCGTCTTCGAGGTGTGCCGGTAGGCATCACGGCGTTCTTGGAGGGCGCCGTTGTAGAGGCCGCAGTGGTCGCGCAGCATCTCGCCGAGCGCGATCGTCTGGCCCACGGTGGGCCGCATGAGGAACTTGTACGCACGGATCACCCGACCCACCCCCTTCCTGGTCGGTTCGTTGATCCTACTATGTTTGGCGTATGTCACCACGCTGGGAACCAAACCCCGACATCCGTACCGGTCGGCACGTCTCCTACAACCTGCACGCACACTTGGTGTTCGTCACGAAGTACCGCAAGGGCGTTTTCGATGACGACATGCTCGGCCGGTGCGAAGAGATCATGCGAGAGGTGTGCGGCAACTTCGAGACCGAGTTGCGCGAGTTCAACGGCGAGTCCGACCACGTGCATCTGCTGGTGCACTATCCGCCGAAGGTGGCCCTGTCCAAGCTCATCAATTCGCTCAAGGGCGTCAGCTCGCGGTACCTGCGCGCCGAGTACACCGGCCGGATCAACCGGATCGGGATGGGGTCGGTGTTCTGGTCCCGTTCGTACTTCGCGGGGAGCTGCGGCGGAGCGCCGCTCAGCATCATCCGTCAGTACATCGAGGGTCAGGCACATCCGACAACCTGACCGTCACCCCGGAGGCGCAGGGAACTCCGGCGCTTCGCGCCTCCGGGGTAAGGATGCGTTTCCCTCCCCGGCTGAAGCCGGGGATACCCACGCAAGGAGAGAGATGGGCTGTATCGCCGTCCTGAGCACTTCGCCGACGTGGCGGAGCGGTTGCGGGCGGTCGCGACCGAGGTTGCCGTGCCCGAGCTGCACCGGGGTTCGCTGCTCGCCGATACGGCCGTGGTCCAGGCCGCCGTCGACGCGCTGCGGGAGCCCGCGGTCGTGCTCGGCCATTCCTACGGCGGTTCGGTGATCACCGGGGTGCGCGGAGCCGGACACCTGGTGTACCTGGCGGCCTTCGTGCCGGATGCCGGTGAGAGTGCGGCCGGGCCGGGTGGGGCGTCGGCGCGGCTCCGGGACGCGATCCGGTCCGAGCCCGACGGCTCGACCAGCCTGTGCCCCGACCGGGCCGCCGCCGCCCTCTACAACGACTGTCCCGCACCGCTCGCCGCCCGGGCGGTCGGCCTCCTGCGCGCCCAGGCCCCCGGCTGCGGGCGAGGAGTCCCCGAGTCGCAGAGTTGGCGGAACGCCCCTTCCACCTACGTCGTCTGTGGCCAGGACCGGGCCGTCGACCCGGGCCTGCAGCGCAGGATGGCCGCGCGGTGCACCGACGTGCGCGAGTGGTCGACGGGCCACTCGCCCTTCGTGGGCCGGCCCCGGCTCGTCGTCGGGCTCCTGCGGGAGCTGCTCGCGACGACTCCCCTGTGACGCCGTCCGCTTCCGGGAATTCTCTGGTCCCCGCGGCCTTGACCTGCGACTATCTGCGGATGCTTATCCTTGCCGACGATCTCGGCCATCTTTCCTACACCGTCACGGGCGAAGGTTCACCCGTGGTGCTCGTCCACGCCGGCGTCGCCGACCACACCATGTGGGACGCGGTCGTGCCCGCCCTCGCGGAGCGTTACACCGTCATCCGCTACGACCTGCGGGGCTTCGGCGAATCCGCTCCTCCGGCCGGGCCGTTCAGGGAGACCGATGACCTGTGCCGTCTGCTGGACCACCTCGGTCACGAGAGCGTCCGGCTCATCGGCGCGTCCTGGGGCGGGCGGGTGGCCGTGAACTTCGCGCTCGCCCACCCGGGCCGGGTGCGGTCCCTGACGCTCCTCGCCCCGCCGTGGCCCGGCTATGACTGGTCCGCGGACATGGTGGCCTACGACGAGGCCGAGACGGCGGCCCTGGCGGCGGGTGACCTGGACGCCGCGGTCCGCGTGAACCTGGACATGTGGCTGCGCGGGCCCGGCCGCGGTTGGGAGGACGTCGCCCCGGGGCTGGCCGAACGGCTCCGGATCCCGGTGCGGACGTCGTTGGTCCACCAGGACGCCGTCGGGGAGCACTCGCAGGGTGGCCCGGCGGGCGACATCGCCTCGATCGCCGTGCCCACGCTGGTGGGGATCGGCCTGCTCGACGTCCCGGACTTCCAGGAGATCGCCCGCCGGTACGCCGCCCGGATCCACGGGGCCACGCTGGTCGAGTTCCCCGACGCGGCCCACCTCATCGCACTGGACGCGCCCACCGAACTCAGCACGGCTCTGGAGTCGTTCCTCGCCGAGTCCTGAGTGCGTCCGATGAAGGTCCGGCCGCCCGTGGAGGGTTCACGTGTGGACACCGCCACCGCCCCGGCCGGACCTTCGCCCGCGCGGGCCCTCAGGCCGGGTCCGCCGCCACCTGGGTGTTCTGGCAGGCCGTCAGCAGCCAGCGGCCGTCCGGCTCGCGCGTCATCACGTAGAGCGGGGCTCCCTCGGTGTCGCCGTCCGGCGAGCGGTAGAGCCGGCGTACCTTCACGGCCGCGACGTCCGGGCGCAGGAACTGGGTGTGCACCACCTCGTAGGTGACCTCCCCGTCCCAACTCGCCTTCGGCAGCACCGCCCGCGTGAACTCCGCTATCGCCTCGAAGCCGATGAGGACCTTGCCGTGGCCGGTGTCCACAGGGCCTCGGGATGGAAGAGCGCGAGGAATCCCTCGGCGTCCTTGGCGCGTTGCGTCCGCTCGACCGTGGCGACGACCTGCGCGATCGCCTCAAGGGAAGCGGCCCGTGCCACCTGTTCCGTCTGCTGCGTCTGTGCCGTGTTCATGGACACGATCATGTTTCCTCGACCGCACTTGAGGTCAAGGGGCGGGCGAAACGCGGGTGCCCCCGTCCCCGGGACGGTGCAGGATCGGTCCATGGACAACAAGGTCATGACACGGCTCGGCGATGCCCTGTCGTCGGGTGCTCCGGTCCGCGTCCACCGGTCCGCGATCCGGGGCGCGGATCGACTCGACGGTTTCGTCGTCGCCGTGAGCGCGGCGTGGACGCTGATCGCCCTGTGCGGTGATCTGCGGCTCGACGGCTGGGCGGCGGTGCGTACCGCGGACGTCACGAAGGTCGGACGGCGGGGGGGTACGGACTGCCTGACCGTCCGGGCCCTTCGCCGGCGTGGGCACTGGCCGGCCCGGGCGCCCGAACCGGCGCTCGCCCTGGGCGGGTTGGCGGACCTGGCGCGGGATGCCTCGCGGGCGTTCGGGCTGGTGTCGCTGCACGTCGAACGGGAGGCGCCGAACGCCTGCTGGATCGGCGAAGTGGCCGCGGTGCGGCCGAAGTCGCTGCGGCTGCGGGAGGTCGACACCGAGGCGCGGTGGCGCCCCGGGCTGTCGAAGTTCCCGTTCGAGGACGTGACCCGGGTGGGCTTCGGCGGGCGCTACGAGCGGACCCTGTCGGAGTTCGCCGGGCCGTACCGCTGACGGACTCGGCCTCCGTCAGGCCCCGTCGGCCGGGGGTGCGGGCGTGGTGATCCGGCGGACGGCTTCCACCACCGCCGCGCGGTGCTCGGCCAGCCGCTCGGCCGCCCAGCCGGTGCCCGCCGCGCCCGCCGCCGGGCCGCCCATCGCTCCGAACCAGGCCTGTGACAGGCCCATGACCAGCGTCAGCACATCGGCCGCGGGCACGCCGGCGTCGATCCGACCCGCTTCCTGCGCCCGTCGCACCGCCGCGATCTTGCCGTCGTAGGAGGAGGACTCGGCGTCCGTGGACCCCGGGCGCTCCAGTTGCTTCCACAGCACGAGGCGCATCAGCTCGGGCCGCTCGACGAGGTGGTCGAAGACCGCCCCCGCGTAGCCGGGCAGGTCCTCCACGTCGAAGGCGACGGATTCGGAGCCCGTCGCGAGGGCCCGCTGGAGCACGGCGTCGAAGAGCTGCTCCTTGTTGCCGTAGTAGACGTAGATGAGCCGCTTGTTCGCCTGCGCCGTCTCGGCGATGCGGTCGACGCGCGCACCCGCGATGCCGTACGTGGCGAACTCGGTGAAGGCCGCGTCGAGCAGCCGTGCCTTGGTCGCGCTGGAGTCCCGTGCCATGGCCGCAGCCTAGCAAGTAACTATCCAGTTATTGACAAACCAGACCGGCCTGTCGCAGACTCGAACTATCCAGTTAGTTACTTCTGCACGAGGAGCACACCATGGAGATCCGCGCACTGGGCGGTCAGGGCCTGAAGGTCGGCGCCGAAGGCCTCGGCCTGATGGGCATGAGCGCCCACTACGGCGCCACCGACGAGACCGAGTCCCTCGCCACCATCGACCGCGCCCTGGAGCTGGGCGTCACCCTCCTCGACACCGCCGAGGGCTACGGCCCCTTCCGCAACGAGCAGCTGCTCGGCAAGGCCCTGGTCGGCCGCCGTGAGGCCGCCGTGGTCGCCACGAAGACCGGTGTCGAGTTCTCCGACGAGGGCGCCTTCCTCGGCCACAACGCGAGCCCCGAGTACATCCGCCGCTCGGCCGACCGCTCCCTGCGCCACCTGGGAGTCGACCACATCGACCTGTACTACCTGCACCGCGTCGACCCGAACGTGCCGATCGAGGAGAGCGTCGGCGCCCTGGCCGAGCTGGTCGAGGCCGGAAAGGTCCGCCACATCGGTCTGTGCGAGGTCTCCCCCACCACGATCGCCCGCGCCCACGCCGTGCACCCGCTGGCCGCCGTACAGACCGAGTACAGCCTCTTCGAGCGCGGCATCGAACACGACGGCGTCCTCGACACCCTCCGGGACCTCGGCATCGGACTCGTCGCCTACTCCCCGCTCGGACGCGGCTTCCTCTCCGGCGCCATCACCAGCCCCGACGACTTCGCCGCCGACGACTTCCGCCGCACCGACCCGCGGTTCCAGGGCGAGAACTTCCACCGCAACCTGGCCGTCGTGGACCAGGTGCGCCGGCTCGCCGCGGAGAAGGGCGTCACCCCCTCGCAGCTCGCCCTGGCCTGGACCCTCCAGCAGGGCGCGGTCCCCATCCCGGGCACCAAGCGCCGCCGCTACCTGGAGGAGAACATCGCCGCCACCACGGTGACGATCACCCCCGAGGAGCTGGCGGCCATCGACGCCGTCGCACCGCACGGCGTGGCCTCGGGCGACCGCTACGCGCCCGAGCTGATGGCCTCCCTGAACGGCTGATCTTGTCAGGGTGCGGATCCGGGCGGGCCGGGGAGGGCCGGCGGGGCGGCGGACGGGGAAAGCGGTGACAGGGGCGGCGGACGGGCTTTCCCAGCGCGAGCGGCAGACGGTGCGCTTCCACCTCGGCTGCCTGGCCGCCCTGATCCCCTACCACCAGCGCCCCGCCCTCGTCGACACACGGGGCGAACACCCGCCGACCACGCGCGCCCACGCCTGGGACACCGTACGCGCCCACGGCGGAACGGCCCGGGTACGTGAGGTGGCCGCCGCGCAGCCCGACCACGAGGACCCGACCGACGCCGACATCGCCCTGGCCTGCGCCGAGGCGGATCCGGAGCCGTTCCTGGAGACGGCCCTCGAACGTCGGCTCGGCACCGGCGCCCTGCTCCGAGCCCTCCGGGCCGCGCACCGCAATGCTCCTGATCCCTGGCGGGCCCGGCGCGCGACGGGGCGCGTCCTGGCGGAGCCCTACCGGCTCGGCCGCCGCCTGCCGCGCACGGCCGCGGACGTACTGGTCCGGCGTCCGGACTGCCCGCCCGAGGTGGCTGTCGTCCTCCGCACCGGGCAGCCGGCCCGCCCCGGGCGCGGGCTGCCGCCACCGGCGCCCACCTCCGGCACTACCCGGGCTCGCTGCCCGAGCTGCTCGCGGAGGTGTCCGCCGCCCACCCGGACCCGCCGGACCCGGACGCCCGCACCACCCGGGACGCCCGGGACGGGTTCACAGCATGACGTGCTTGACCTGGGTGTAGTCCAGCAGGCCGGCCATCGAGAGGTCGCTGCCGTAGCCCGAGTGCTTGACCCCGCCGTGAGGCATCTCGGAGACGGTGGTGCCGTGGGTGTTCACCCAGACGATGCCGGTGTGCAGGGCGCGGGTCGCACGCATCGCCCGGTCGTGGTCCGTCGTCCACACACTGGCGGCGAGGCCGTGGCGGACGTCGTCGGCCAGGTACAGGGCCTCCGCCTCGTCCTCGAAGGGCTGCACGGTCACGACGGGGCCGAAGATCTCCTCCTGCACGATCTCGTCGTCCTGGCGCACACCCGCGACGACGGTGGGTTCGTGGAAGAAGCCGGGGCGCGCCAGGCGGGCGCCGCCCGTGACGATCTCGGCGCGTCGCGGCAGCCGGTCGAGCAGGGACCGTACGGACGCCAACTGGGCCGCGTTGTTCAGCGGGCCGAAGTCGGCGTCCGGATCGCCCGGGCCGCCCGTGCGCAGGGTGCCCACCTCGGCCGCGAAGGCCGCGAGGAACGCGTCGTGCACCCGCCGGTGGACCAGCAGCCGGGTGGGCGCGGTGCAGTCCTGGCCCGCGTTGTAGAAGGCGACGGCGGCGAGGGCGGCGGCGGTCGCCTCGACGTCCACGTCCTCGTGGATCAGGACCGGGGCGTTCCCGCCGAGCTCCAGGTGGACCCGTTTGAGGTCGGCGGCCGCGGCGGCGGCGATCTGCCGACCGGCGCGCACGCTGCCGGTGACCGCGATGAGGGCGACGTCGGGGTGGGCGGTGAGGGTGCGGCCGGTGTCGCGGTCGCCGCAGACCACGTTGAGCACGCCGGGCGGAAGGTGCTCGGCCGCGACACGGGCCAGCAGCGCCGACGACGAGGGAGTGGTGTCGGCGGGCTTGAGCACGGTCGTGTTTCCGGCGGCGATCGCGGGGGCGATCTTCCACACGGCCATCATCAGCGGGTAGTTCCACGGGGTGATCTGGGCGCAGACCCCGACCGGTTCACGGCGCAGTACGGAGGTACGGCCTTCGGTGTACTCGGCCGCGGCGAGGCCCGGCAGATTGCGTGCGGCCCCGGCGAAGAAGCGGACGGTGTCGACGATCGCGGGCAGTTCCTCCGTCCGGAACTGGCGGGACGGTTTGCCGGTGTCGCCGGTCTCGGCGGCCACGAAGGCCTCGGCGTGCTCCTCGATGGCGTCGGCGAGGGCGAGCAGGGCGCGTTGGCGTACGGCCGGGGTGGTCGTGGACCAGTGCGCGGAGGCGGCCACGGCCGCCGCGCAGGCGGCGTCCGTGTCGGCCTTGCCGGAGCGTGGGGCGTGGCCGTGCGGGGAGCCGGTGGCGGGGTCGACCAGTTCCATGGTCTCCCCCGAGGCGGCGGGCCGGTCCGTGCCCGCGATGTGGTTGAGCACGGGGTCGGTGTCAGCCACGGCGCAGCGCCTCCTCGGCGGCGGCGCGTCCGGTGCGTACGGCGCCTTCCATGTAGCCGGCGACCCACTGGTCGGATCCGCAGACGTAGAAGGGTGGTTCGTGGGTGCCGTGGTGGCGGCCGACGGCCATGACGTCGCCGGGGGTCCACTGGGTCACGTACCCCTGGGTCCACGGGTCGGTGCCCCACATCCGGACGTAGGTGGCGAGCGGCCGGTACGCCGCGTCGCCGTAGAGGCGGGCCATGTCGTCGAGGAGTTCACGGGTGCGCAGCGGGGCGGGCGCGCCGAGCAGGACACCGAGCCTCTCGGGTGGGACGAGGGCGGAGAGGATCCCGTCGTTCTGCGGCCAGGTGCTGCCGAGAACCCCTTCGCATTCGGAGAGGCCGCTGCGGCCGAGGTCGCGCCAGAACGGCCGGTCGTACGCGGCGACGAACTTCGCGGCGAGGGCCTGGCGTTGACGGTGCAGGGAGGCCAGTCGCTCGTCGGACACGCCGGTGACGGTGACCTGGCGGAGCGGGCCGACGGGCAGGGCGCTGACGACGACGCCGGCGGTGAGGGTCTCCCCGCCGGCCAGGCGGACGGTGCACGGGCCGGGGCGGCGGATGCAGACGGCCTCGACGGGTGCGCCGGTACGGATGCGTCCGGCGAGGGCGGAGGCCATGCGCAGGGCCACCGTGGCGGATCCCTCGGCGACCCGCAGGCCCTCCCAGGCCTCGTAGTCGTAGGTGCCGGGGCCGGGGACGGCCGCGTGCTTGCGCAGGGCGGCGAGCAGTGAGGTGCGCTCGTACGAGCCGTCGGCGAGGGCGAGTTGCCCTATCTCCCAGAGGCGGACGACGGCCGGGGTCGCGCCCTGGGCGCGCAGCCATGCGGCGACGGAGGTGCCGTCGAGGGCCGTCGCGTCGGGGTGGGACCAGGGGTCGGCCGGGTCGACGGCATGGGCGAGTGCGCGGAAGGCGGCGGTGACCTTCTCGTGGCAGGCGTCGTCGCCGGGGCCGAACCAGTGGGGCGGATCGCCTGCGCTCACCCCTTCGGGCGTGGCGCGGGTGAGGGCGCCGGGCTCGGCGACGTAGCTGGGGATCAGGGTGAGGCCGAGTTCCGCGGCGAGGCCCAGGTAGGCGGTGTGGGCGCGGCCGACGACCTCTCCGCCGAGCTGGACCAGCCGTCCGTCGGGGAGTTCGGTCTGTTCGACGCGTCCGCCGACCCGGTCCCGGGCTTCGACGACGAGGACGTCGGCTCCGCCGGCGGTTAGGTCGCGTGCGGCGGCGAGGCCGGCCAGGCCGGCGCCGAGCACGATGACGTCGTGGTTCATGGGGGTGTCCTTCGGTGAGGGCGCGATCGGTTCGGAACCGGGGTGGGCCGGGGCGGGCCCTGCGGCTTCAGTCCATGACGAGGCAGTGTTCGGGCTTCCAGCCGATCTCCACGCGTTCGCCGCCGCTCCAGCGGTCCTCCCTGCGGGAGCGGACGGTGTTCTGCTCCAGTACGGACACCGTGATGCCGGGGGCCAGTTCGATGAGGTAGGTGGTGGTCGGGCCGCAGTAGACGGTCTCTCGGACGACTCCGGTGGCGCGGGCCATGTCCGGCTCCAGGTCGGACAGCCAGATCTTCTCGGGGCGGATCGAGAGGTTGACCCTGCTGCCTTCGGTGACGGCGGGCCGGTGGCCGACGGGCAGTTCGGGGCCGTCGTCGAGGACGACCCGGCCGGCGCGGTAGGTGCCGGGGACGAGGTTGGACGTGCCCATGAAGGAGGCGGTGAAGCTGCTCGTGGGGCGCTCGTAGACGTCCTCGGGCGTGCCGCACTGCTCGACGCGGCCCTCGTTCATGACGGCGAGGCGGTCCGACATGGTCAGTGCCTCGTCCTGGTCGTGGGTGACGAAGACGAAGGTGATGCCGACCTCGCGCTGGATCTGCTTGAGCTCGACCTGCATGTGGCGGCGGAGTTTGAGGTCGAGGGCGGCCAGCGGTTCGTCGAGGAGCAGCACCTGGGGCCGGTTGACGAGGGCGCGGGCGAGGGCGACGCGTTGTTTCTGGCCGCCGGAGAGGGTGGTCGGCTTGCGGTCGGCAAGGTGGCCGAGCTGGACGAGGTCGAGCATGCCGCAGACCCGTTCGCGGATCTCGGCGCGGCCGACGCCCTTGCGCTTGAGGCCGAAGGCCACGTTGTCGGCGAGCGAGAGGTGGTCGAAGAGGGCGTAGCTCTGGAAGACGGTGTTGACGTTGCGCTTGTTGGGCGGCAGGCCGGTGACGTCCTGGCCGTCGAGGAGGACGCTGCCCGTGCTGGGGTCGGAGAAGCCGCCGATCATCCGCAGGAGGGTGGTCTTGCCGCAGCCGGAGGGGCCGAGGAGGGAGAAGAACTCGCCCGGGGCGATGTCGAGTTCGACGTCGCGTACGGCGTAGGTGCCGCCGGCCGCGGGGTACTGCTTGCTGACGCGGTCGAGCCGGACGGCGGGGGTCGGGTGGATGGGTGTCGGGGTCAGCCGGGTCGAAGGGGTCTGCGCGGGGGCGATCGGGGGCTCGGGTGCGGTGGGCATGGGTGTCACTTCCCGGAGAGCAGGTCGAGGCCGCCCTTGCGCCCGAACAGGCGCGGGATGGCGAGGGCGAGGACGATGAGGCCGATGGAGCCGACCAGCATCAGGGTGCCGACGGCGTTGATGGTGGGCTGTACGCCGAACCTGATCGCCGAGTAGATGCGCACGGACAGCGGTTGCGGGTCGACGCCGGTGGTGAAGTAGGCGAGGACGAAGTCGTCGAAGACCAGGGCGAAGATCAGCACCGCGGACGCGAGGATGCTGGGCAGCAGCGCGGGCAGGGTCACCAGGCGCAATGCCTGTCCGCGGGTGGCGCCGAGGTCCATGGCGGCCTCTTCCACCTCCGGGTTGAGGGCGGCGATGCGGGAGCGGAGGATGACCGTCACGTAGGAGATGGAGAAGGTGATCTCGGCGAGCATCACGGTGGTGGTGGAGAGGGTGATGCCGAGGCCCTTGAAGAGGAGCATCGCCGCGACGCCGGTGACGATCTCCGGGGTGATCAGCGGGACGAGCATGATCAGGCCGGCGAAGGAGCCGAGGCGGCTGCGGCTGCGTACGAGGCCCAGGGCCAGGGCCACGCCGAGGACGAGCGAGCCGGCCATGGCGACCAGGGACACCCGCAGGCTCATGCCGAGCGAGTCGAGGAGCACCTCGTCGTGCAGGAGGGCCTCGTACCAGCGGAGGCTGACGCCGTCGAGGACGGTCAGGGACTTCTGGGAGTTGAAGGAGAAGAGGACGACGACGCCGACGGGGAGGTAGAGGAGGGCGAAGAAGAGGGCGGTGACGGCGATGGCGAAGCGGGGGCGGCGCTCGGCTCCACGCCGGCGGCGCCGCGGGGTACCGGAGTCGGTACGGGTGCCGGTGCTGTCGGTGGCCGTGGGGGTGCCGGTGTCGGTGTCGGTGCTCATCGGGCGGCCTCCGCCTCGTCCTTGCGGGTGCGTCGCAGGTAGCCGAGCATCCCGAGGAACAGGACCGCCATCAGCAGCATGGTGAGGGCGGAGCCCAGCGGCCAGTTCTGGCCCTGGAAGAACTTGTCCTGGATCAGGTTGCCGATCATGATCTGGTCGGGGCCTCCCATGAGCTGGGCGCTGACGAAGTCGCCCATGGCGGGCAGGAAGACGAGGACGCATCCGGCGGCCGCTCCCTGCCGGGTGGCGGGGACGGTGACGAAGAGGAAGGTGCGCAGGGGGCCGCCGTAGAGGTCGCGGCCGGCCTCGATGAGCGAGATGTCCATGCGCTCCATCGCCGCGTACAGCGGGATGATCATGAAGACCACGAAGCCGTAGACGAGTCCGGCGACGACCCCCACCCCGGTCTGCAGGATCTTGGTGTCGCCGTCGGCGAGCCCGATCGCGCGCAGGGCCCTGAGCAGCGGGCCGTCGTCGGAGAGGACGACGGACCAGCCGTACATCCGGACCAGGTAGTTGGCGAAGAACGGGACGACGATCGCGGCGATCAGCAGGTTCTTGAAGCGGCCTCCGCGCAGCGCGATGGCGTAGGCGACCGGGTAGGCCACGGCCAGGCTGATGAGGCAGGTGATCAGCGCGTAGCCGAGGGAGCGCAGCAGGACGGTGCTGTAGGCGGGGTCGGCCAGGGCGGTGAGGTTGGCGAAGTTGAGTCCGAAGCGCGGATTGCCGAGGGGGTCGGTGGTGCCGAGCGCCAGGGTGGCGACCAGCAGGAGGGAGGCGACGAGGAAGCCGGTCATCCAGAGGGTGCCGGGGAGCAGGAGCCAGGTCCACAGGCGTGGCTGCCGTGTCCGGGCGGTGGTGCCCGGCGTGTCCGCGGGCCGTTTCCGGTCCGGGGCGGGCGTCTTCGACGCGTCCGGGTCCTGGGGCGGCCGGAGCGCGGTGCCGGTGTGGTTGCTGCGTGTCGCCATGTCAGCCGGCCTTCACGTCGGTCCAGGCGGCGTCGCGGGCCCGTTCGCCGGCCGCGTCGCCGTTGCGGAAGAAGAGGTCGGCCGCCAGGTCGTCGGCGGTCACCAGGCACTGGGGGAACGGCTCGACGAGCGCGGCGTAGGTGTCCTCGGTGCCGCGGACCGGCATCGGGTAGCCGATGTACTCGATGTTCTTCTTCACGTTCTCCGGGCGGAGCATGTAGTCGATGAAGAGCATCGCCGTGCCGGGGTGCTGCGCGTTGGCGGGTATGGCGTAGCAGTCGGAGTTGACGGGGGCGCCTTCGCGGGCGACCTCGAAACCGAAGACCGACGGGTCCTCGGCCTGGGCGAGCATGGCGGCCATGTCACCGCTCCACGCCTGGGTCATGTCGGCGTTGCCGTTGAGGAGGTTGTTGTAGCTGTCGCTGGAGAAGCCGCGCAGGCGGGGGCGGAGCGAGCGCAGGGTGTCCGTGACGCGGTCGAGGTCGGCCCGGTCGCCGGTGGTGAGGCCGAGGCCGAGTTTGAGCGCGCCCAGGCCGAGCACCTCGTCGCGGTCGTCGAGGACGAAGACCTTGCCCTTGGCCTTCTCGTTCCACAGGTCTTCCCACGAGCCGGTCAGGTCGCCGAGCCGGTCCCGGCGCCAACCGATGCCCGTCTTGTACATGGTGAACGGGACGGTGTGCGCGGAGCGGGGGTCGTACCAGGGGTCGGCGAAGTAGTCGTAGCCGCCGAACACGGCTTCGGCGCCGCGTAGCCGGGAGTGGTCGATCGTACGGAGCCGGCCGCCGGTGGCGAGGCGCTCGGCCCATTTCGCGGTGGGGAAGATGATGTCGTAGCGGTTGCCGGCGTTGAGTTTGGCGGCCATGCCCTCCATCGAGTCGTAGTTCGACTGGACGACCTTGACGCCGTACTCCTTCTGGAAGCCTTCGAAGACGCTGGGGTCGACGAAGTCCGCCCAGTTGAAGTAGACGAGGTCGCCGTCGACCTTGACGTCGATGGGTGCTTCCGCGGTCGCCTTGCCGGCCGGGTCGTCCGAGGCGGCGAAGCCGCAGCCGGCGGTGGTGAGGGCGAGGGCGGCGGCGGTGCCGGCGCGGAGGAAGGAGCGTCTGGTCGGGGGGAGTGCCTCGGGGGACATGGGGTCCTCTCCGTAGGGGCCGCAGGGGGACGGCGGGAACGAGCGGTACGTGGGGGCTCGGTCGTGCGGCGGACGCGGTGCGGGGGAGCCGCGCTGCGGTCGTGCGGTGTGCGGTGGTGCTGCCGTGCGGTGGTGCGGTGGTGGCGGGCGCGGTCGCCGACGTCTACGAAGCGGCGCCGTCCAGGTCCGCCCGGATGCGGCCGGCGAACCAGCCGACCGCCGACTCGCGGCGTGAGAGCGGTCCGGGCTCGAACCCGGGAGTGGAGAGGCCCTTCTGCACGCGGGCGACCAGTTCGGCGTCCTCGTCGTTGGTGATCCAGCCGATGTGGATGTTCAGGCGCCGCGCGAGGCGGGTGCGCAGGCTGGTGCCGCGGCGGGTGTAGAACGCGCCGGGTACGGCCACGCGGTCCACCGCCGTGGGAATCGCGGTCCAGGCCAGTACGTGGTCGGGGTAGAAGTCGATCAGGGTGTTCGGGTAGATGACCGCGTATCGCCAGATCCGCCGGTCGGCCTCGCCGAGGCCCGGCATCGGCGCGGCGATGCGCTGGTAGAGGCGCTCCGCCCAGTTCGAGGAGGGCTTGTCGCGCAGCGGCGAGGCGAAGAGCGCGTAGGACTCCTCGATGTCGCAGGTGTAGCCCTGGTAGTCGAGCAGCCGCATCAGGCCGGGGTGGGCGACCGGGACGTGGTAGCCCTCCAGGTAGTTGTCGACCGCCACCTTCCAGTTGGCCTGCTGCACCTCGGCCGCGGCCAGGTCGTGGATACGGGCGCGGCCGATGGGCACGAGGTCGGCCCCGGCGTAGTGGCCGACGGCCTCGGCGAGGCCGGCGCAGCTCGTGGCCAGCGGTACCGCGTCGAGGTCGAGGTTGACGAAGACGAAGCCGAGGAAGGACTCGACGCGGGCCGGGAAGAGCCCGAGCTTCGGCTTGTCGAGGCAGGGGATCTGGCGGGCCTCCGGGGCGCCGACCAGGCTTCCGTCGAGGCGGTACGTCCAGCCGTGGTAGGGGCAGCGGATCGCCTTGCCGTCCGGTTCGGGGGCGGTCACCAGTCGGGTTCCGCGATGGCGGCAGACATTGAGGTGGGCGGCGAGGCCGCCGTCCTCGGTGCGGACCACCAGGACCTCGCGGTCGGCGACGGTGGCGGCGAGCCGCGCGCCGGGGTTCGGCAGGTCGGACTCGTGGCAGACGAGCTGCCAGGACCGGCCGAAGACGTGCCGGCTCTCGGCGGCCGCGGTCTCGGGATCGGTGTAGTAGCGGGCCGGGAGGGCCGGCCCGGGGATGTCCGTGGCAGGGGCCTCGCGGCCGGCCGGCGCGGGAGCCGCGGTGGCGCCCGGTGGGCCGGTCGGGTCGGTGCGGGCCGAACCGGTGGTGCCGGTGGCACCCGTGGTGTGGGCGGCGCCGGCGGTACCGGCGGTGCGTTCGTACCGGCCGGTTCGGCCCGTCGGTGATTCGGGAGCTCTTGAGTGCATCGGTGACTCCTCCGTGCCGGCGTGCGGCGATCGGTGTCGGCGTTCGATGGCGAGGCGAGGCGGGTGGGGCGGGGGCAGGGCAGGGCGGCCCGGCGACGGGCAGGAGGTCGGGGCGGGAGGCCGGGACCGGCTGACCGATTGGACAGCCACATTGCTGGCTCATTTCCGCCGGGTCAAGACTTGTTCACTGACCGATCGGTCAGCTAGCGTAATTCTTGCCTGACCGATCGGTCAGCAAACGTGCTTTCCTGTCGCCGCACCGGCCCCGTTCCCCGTTCTCCCTGCTCATAGGGGCGGCCCCGGCCGTGCGGCCCGCCGGGCCCGTTCCGTCCCGGGCCCGCACCCCGATCCCTCCCGATCTCCCGATCTCCCGATCTCCTGATCTCTCGATCTCCCCGGAGGCACGCATGAGCGGTCATCGGCGTCTGGACTGGCTCGGGCTCACCCCCGAACCGGAGCGCGAACTCCCCACCGCGGTCGCCGCCCTGCGCGCCTCCTCGCACGGAGCGTCCGCGGGGCACCCACCGCACGACCTGGCGGCCGTCGAACGGCGCCGCGTGGAGCGCCTGATCCTGCGCGGCAACCGACACAGCTGGCTCCGCTACCTCGCCGAGGTCACCGACCTGGTGACCGGGGTGGCCGCCGGGTCCCGGCCCGGCGACCCCACCGCCGCGCTGCTCGCCGGCGAGGTCGTCCTCGACCACCACCACATGCTCATCGGCCTCCCGGGACCCGGATACGGCCGTACCGCCCAGGACCGCACCGCGCTGGAGAGCGCCGTACGGACCCTGCGCACCCACACCACGACAGGAGCCGGCCGATGACCACGATCCGCCTCCCGACGGCGCCACCGCCGGGCACCGTCCTCGGAGCGGCGCCGCACCTCACCGAGAGCGCCGACGCCTACCGCGCCACCGGCGGCTACGACACGGCCACCGACCCGGAGGAACTGCTCGCCCACCTCGACGCCGCCGGGTTGCGGGGGCGCGGTGGGGCGGGCTTCCCGGCCGCCGTCAAATTGCGCTCCGTACGCGGCCGCGGCGGCTCCCCCGTCGTCGTGGCGAACGGCGAGGAGGGCGAACCGGGTTCGGTCAAGGACCGCTGGCTGCTGCGGGCCCGGCCGCACCTGGTCCTGGACGGCCTCGCCCGTGCCGCGGCCGTCACCGGGGCCGTACGTGGCTTCGTGTACCTCTCGGACCCGGCGGCGGGCGAGAGCGTGCGCCGGGCCCTCGCCGAACACCCGCCGCCGCTGCCCGTCGAGGTGGTCGAGACCGGCCACACCTACGTCGCCGGCGAGGAGAGCGCGGTGGTCCGCCGGATCGACGGCGGACCGGCGCTGCCCACCGCCAAGCCGCCCCGCCCGTTCGAGCGCGGGGTGGGCGGTGCGCCGACCCTCGTCTCCAATGTCGAGACGCTCGCCCGGATCGCCCTCACCGCCACCCGGCCCGACCTGCGGCGCGCCATCGCCCGGAGCACCCTGGTGACCCTGTCCGGCGGCCCGGCCACGCCGATGCTCACCGAGGTCCCCTACGGCATCCCGCTGCGCACGCTCGCGGCGCGGTACGGGGCCCCGGAGGCGGCCGGAGCCCTGATGGGCGGGCTGTTCGGCGGTCTGGTCGACGCCCGCGCCCTGGACCTCCCCCTGGAGCCCGGAGCGCTCACCGCCGCCGGCACCGCCCTGGGGTGCGGGGCCCTCCACTTCCTCGCTCCCGGCGGCTGCCCGGTGACCACCGCCGCCGACGCGGCCGCCCACCTCGCGGCCGAGAGCGCCCGGCAGTGCGGGGTCTGCGTGTCCGGCACCGCGGCCGTCGGCACGGCCCTGTACGGCCTCGCGTCCGGGACCGCCGGCCCGGACACCGAGGACAATCTGCGCCGCTGGTCGCAGGGGCTGACCGGGCGCGGCGCCTGCGGACTCCTGGACGCCGCCGCGGGGATCGCGGGCAGCCTGCTCCGCGCCTTCCCCGCACACGTCCGCTCCCATCTCGCCGCGCCCTGCCCGGTGTGCGCGGCCGCCACGCCCGCGGCCGGCCGCCGCCGCCTCACGGTGGCGGTGCCGCAGGTCGCCTCCCCGCTCACCGCCCTCCCCGGCACCCCCGTGCCCGCACTGAAAGGAACGCCATGAAACTCCTGCTGGACTCCACCCGCTGCCAGGGCTACGGGCTGTGCCAGGAACCCGCACCCGACCTGGTCGAACTCGACGAATGGGGTTACGCGAACGTCATCGCCGTCGTCGTCCCGGCCGGCACCGAGGACGCCGCCCGCGCCTGTGTCGAGAGCTGCCCCAACTCCGCGCTGCGTGTGGAGGGATGACATGGGACGCGATCTGACCGCCCTCTTCGACCCCCGCTCGGTCGCCGTCGTCGGTGCCAGCGACGACCCGGCGAAGTACGGCCACGCGGTGGCCGCCCAGGCCCTGCGCGCCCCCGACCGGCGGCCCGTGCACCTGGTCAACCGGCGTGGTGGCACCGTACTGGGCCGCACCGCCGCCCCCTCCCTGACCGCCGTCGGCGAACCCGTCGACCTGGTGGTGATCTCCGTACCCGGCGCCGGCTTCGAGGCCGCCGTCGACGAGGCCCTGGCCTGCGGGGCGAAGGCCCTCGTCGCCATCACCGCGGGCTTCGCCGAGGCCGGCCCCGCGGGCCTGGCCCGGCAGCGGGCGGTCGCAGCCCGGGTACGGGCCGCCGGAGCCGTCCTCGTCGGCCCCAACTGCCTGGGCATCGCCGACAACACCACCGAGCTGTACCTCGCCTCGGACCGCTTCGCCCCCGGCGGGATCGCCCTGCTCAGCCAGAGCGGCAACCTCGCCCTCGAACTCCAGCTCCGCGCCGAGCCGCACGGCCTGGGCTTCTCCCGGTTCGTCTCGCTCGGCAACCAGGCCGACGTCACCCTCGTCGACCTCGTCGAGGACTGTGCCCGCCACGAGGCCACCTCGGCCATCGCCGTGTACGCCGAGGACTTCGGCGACGGCCGGGCCTTCGCGGCGGCCGCCGCCGCGGCGGGCAAGCCGGTGGTCCTGCTCACGGCCGGCCGGGGCACCGCCTCCGCCCGCAGCGCCCAGTCGCACACCGGGGCGCTCACCACCTCGGCCGACGTGGTCGCCGCCGCCTGCCGCGACGCGGGCGTCGAACTCGTCCGTACGCCGCGGGAGATGACCCTCGTCCTGGCCGGACTGGCGGGACCCGCCGGACCCGCCGGACCG
This sequence comes from Streptomyces sp. CLCI03, assembly GCF_053615355.1. Classification (NCBI taxonomy): domain Bacteria; kingdom Bacillati; phylum Actinomycetota; class Actinomycetes; order Kitasatosporales; family Streptomycetaceae; genus Streptomyces; species Streptomyces sp. CLCI03. Next base: position 123,033 of record NZ_CM132132.1, read on the forward strand.
GGTGCGGGGGTGCGTACGCGGGGCCGCCGTACCGCCGTCTTCACCGACGGCGGCGGCCACGGTGCGATCGCCGCCGACGCGGCCGAGGACGCCGGGCTCCAGGTACCGGAGCTCGGCGGGCCGACGCAGGACCGGTTGCGGACCGTGCTGTGGGAGCAGTCCTCGGTCGCCAACCCCGTCGACCTGGCGGGGATGGGCGAACAGCGGCCCCTCTCCTACGCCGACACGGTCGGGGCACTGCTCGACGCCGACGAGGTCGACGCCGTCCTGATGACCGGCTACTTCGGCGGTTACGCCGCGTCCGAGGGCGGTCTGGGCGGCGGCCCGGCCGGGGGCTCCGTACTGGCGGAGGGCGAGACCCGCGCCGCCAAGGAGATCGTCGCGCACCTGGCGTCCGCCGCCGCGAAGCCGCTGGTCGTACAGTCGATGTACCCCGGGTCGCCGAGCTGCCGGGTGCTGGCCGAGGCCGGGGTGCCGGTGTTCGCCGCCACCGAGGACGCCGCCCGCGCGCTCGCGGCGATGACCGGACGGCCCGGCCCGGTGGACACCGCCGGTGTGACCCCGCTGCCCCGCCCCGCCCCGCCGCTGTCGGACCCGGGCTATCACGGCGTGCGGGCGCTGCTCGATGCCGCCGGGGTGCCGTTCCCGGCGGCGCGCGAGATCACCGACGAGGCCGGACTGCTCGCCGCAGCAGCGGAGTTCGACGGCCCGTACGTGCTCAAGGCCCTGCACCTGCTGCACAAGTCCGACGCCGGCGGGGTGGCGCTGCGCCTGACCGACCGGGACGCGCTCCTGGCCGCGTACCGGGAGATGCACGCCCGACTCGGCGCGCCCGCCTACTCGGTGGAGGCGATGGCCGACCTCACGGACGGCATCGAGCTGATCGTGGGCGTGAACCAGGACCCGCGGTTCGGGCCGGTCGCCCTGGTCGGGCTCGGCGGCGTCCTCACCGAGTCGCTCCGCGACGTCGCCTTCGCGCTCGCGCCCGTACCGGCCCGGCGGGCCGAGGCCCTGCTGCGCTCTCTGCGCAGCGCCGCGCTGCTGGACGGCGTACGCGGCCGGCCGGCCGTCGACGTCGCCGCCGCGGCGGCCGTCGTCGAGCGCATCACCACGGTCGCCGCGGCGCACCCGGAGATCGCCGAACTGGAGGTCAACCCCCTGCTGGTGCGCCCGGACGGCGCGCTCGCCCTGGACGCGCGGGCCGTCCTGCGCTGACCGCTCCACCCCCACCCCCCTGTGCTCTGGAGGACTGACTTCACATGGACTTCCGCTACACATCCGAGCAGGCCGACCTCAAGGCCCGCGCCGCCGCCTACGCGCGGCTCCTGATGACCTACGAGGACCGGTCGGAGGAGGCCGGCGGCCCGCTGCCGGTGGAAACGGTCCGCGAACTGACGCGCGCCGCCGTCGACGCCGGTGTCTACGCGATCAACATGCCCGCCGAATGGGGCGGCGCCGGGCTGTCGCTGCTGGACCAGGTCATCGTCGAGGAGGAGTTCGGCAAGGTCACCAACTGCCTGTGGGACATCCCGTGGCGGCCCGCGAACGTCCTGGCGTACGGGACCGAGGCGCAGCGGGAGAAGTACCTGCTGCCGGTGATCCGGGGCGAGCGGTTCGACGCGTTCGCGGTGACCGAGCCCGGTGCCGGCTCCGATCCCGGTTCGGGCACGAGCACCGCGACCCGTACCGACGGCGGCTGGTTGCTGAACGGCGAGAAGTGGTTCGTGACCTGCGGGGACATCGCGGACTACCTGCTGGTGCAGGCGGACGCGGGACCGGAGCGGGCGGCGACGCTGTTCTTCGTGGACAAGCAGGCGCCCGGGGTCGAGATGACGCGGGTCCCGCGGTTCATGCACTCCGCGGTCAACGGGCACCCCGAGTTCACCTTCACCGATGTGTTCGTCCCGGACGAGGACGTGCTCGGTGGGGTCGGCAACGGCTACGAGCTGACCAAGGAGTGGTTCACGGACGAACGGCTGATGATCGCCGCCCGGACGGTCGGCGCCGCCGAGCGGGCCCTGGAACTCGCCCGGGACTGGGCGATCGAACGCCGGCAGTTCGGCTCCCCCATCGCCGACTTCCAGCTCATCCAGGGCATGCTCGCGGACTGCGCGGTGGACATCGCCGTGAACCGGGCCTACACCCACCAGGTGGCCTGGGAGGCCGACCGGCCCGAGACCGACCCCAAGACGCTGCACGCGAAGGCCTCGACGGCGAAGCTCGCGGCGAGCGAGGCGGCGGGTCGGGTCATCGACCGGTGCGTGCAGATCTTCGGCGGGCGCGGCTACGACCGTACGTACCCCGTCGAGCGCATGTACCGCGAACTGCGCGTCGACCGGATCTGGGAGGGCACCTCCGAGATCCAGCGCCTGATCATCGCCAACGAGCTGATCAAGCGCGGCACCCGGGTCCTCGCGCTGCCCTCGCCCTCCCCCGCCGACCACCCCGTCTCCTGACGACCGCTCCCCCACCACGACCCAGAGGACAGACAGACATGGACTTCCGCCTCACCGCCCGTCAGGAAGAGCTGCGGAGCGCGGCGCGCGCGCTCACCGACTTCATCGAGAAGTACGAGCTCGACTGCGAGGAGAACAACGGGCTGCCCCCGCAGGCCCACACCGAGATCCGCGACGCCGTCCTCGACAGCGGGTTGCAGGCCGTCAACATGCCGAAGGAGTGGGGCGGCGCCGGCCTGACCATCCTGGAGCAGGTCACGGTCCAGGCGGAGCTCGGCCGGCTCACCGGAGCCCTGTGGGACATGGTGTGGCGTCCGGCCAACGCCCTGTCCTTCTGCACGCCCGAGCAGCGCGAGCGCTACCTCGTCCCGGTGATCCGGGGGCAGCGCCGCGACTGCTACGCGGTGACCGAGCCCGAGGCCGGCTCCGACCCGCAGAACCTGCGGACCACGGCGACCCGGACCTCCGGCGGCTGGGTGCTGAACGGCGAGAAGTGGTTCGTGACCGTCGGCGACCACGCCGACTTCATGATCGTGCTGGCCGCCGCCGGGGAGGAGCGCGCACCGACCCTCTTCCTCGTCGACAAGGACACCACGGGCATCGAGATGACCCGCGTGCCGAGGTGGATGCACACCTTCGTCTACGAGCACCCCGAGTTCACCTTCACCGAGGTGTTCGTCCCCGAGGACGCTGTGCTCGGTGAGGTGGGCCAGGGATACGACATCACGCGCTCGTGGTTCACCGAGGAGCGGCTGATGATCGCCGCCCGCACGATCGGGGCGGCGGAGCGGGCCCTGGAACTCGCCCGGGACTGGGCGGTCGAACGACGCCAGTTCGGCTCCCCCATCGCCGACTTCCAACTCATCCAGGGCATGCTCGCCGACAGCGCCGTCGACATCGCCGTCAACCGCGCCTACACCCACCAGGTGGCCTGGGAGGTCGACGAGGGCGTCCTCGACCGCAAGACGCTGCACGCGAAGGCGGCCATCGCCAAGCTGGCGGCGAGCGAGGCGTCGGGCCGGGTCGTGGACCGGTGCCTGCAGATCTTCGGGGGGCGCGGCTACGACCGCTCGTACCCGGTGGAGCGCCTCTACCGCGAGCTGCGCGTCGACCGGATCTGGGAGGGCACCTCCGAGATCCAGCGCCTGATCATCGCGGGCGAACTGGTCAAGCGCGGTACGGGAGTACTGCGGATGCCGTCCGCGGAGTGACGCACGGGTGGGGGGCGACCCGGGCCGGTGGTCCGGGTCGCCCCCCACGCGCAGGGACCCAGGAGCGTCAGCATCAGAGGAGGGAGGACCGATCGATGACCGATGTCGAACGGGTCGGGATCGTGGGCTGCGGACTGATGGGATCCGGTATCGCCGAGGTCTGTGCCCGGGCCGGGCGGGGGGTCGTGGTGGTGGAGACGACCCGTACGGCGGCGGCCGCCGGCCTGGAGCGGATCACCCGCTCCCTGGAACGGGCGGCGGCGTCGGGGAAGCTGACGGCCGCCGAACGGGACGCGGCCGTCGGCCGGATCGCGGTGACCACGGACGTGGCACGCCTCGCGGACCGGGACCTCGTCGTCGAGGCGGTGGCGGAGGACGAGCGGGCGAAGCTGGAGGTCTTCGCCCTGCTCGACCGGGTGGTGGAGCGGCGGGACGCGATCCTCGCGACCAACACCTCCTCCATCCCCGTCATCCGGCTGGCCGCGTCCGTGTCGCGGCCGGAGCAGGTCGTCGGCCTGCACTTCTTCAACCCCGTACCGGTCCTCGCGCTGGTCGAGCTGGTGCCCTCGCTGCTCACCGCGGAGGAGACCGTCCGGCGGGCGGGCGCCTTCGCCTCCGAGGTGTTGGGCAAGGAGGTCGTCCGTGCCCGCGACCGGGCCGGGTTCGTCGTGAACGCGCTCCTCGTGCCGTACCTGCTGGCCGCCGTACGCATGGCCGAGCACGGCGCCGCGTCGGCCGAGGACATCGACCGGGGCATGACCTTGGGCTGCGCGCACCCGCTGGGGCCGCTCGCCCTGGCCGATCTGATCGGCCTGGACACGGTGCAGGCCATCGCGCGGTCGATGTACGCGGAGTACCGGGAGCCGCTCTACGCCCCGCCGCCGCTGCTGGCCCGGATGGTCGACGCGGGCCGGCTGGGCCGAAAGTCGGGCCAGGGCTTCCACACGTACGGCGACCGCGGAAGCGGTGCGATGCGCGAGGATGGTGGTGTGGTGGCCACGGCAACCGGGCCCACCCGCCCGGTCCACGGGCGCCGACACGGGGAGCAGCCAACGTGACCAAGGCCGAGCGCGCACTCGAGACGCGTGAGCGCATCCTCATCGCCGCGTGCGAAGTCATCGCCGACATCGGCTTCGAGAACGTCAGCATGCGCAAGGTCGCCGAGCACGCCGGTGTGTCGAAGGCCCTGTTGCACTACCACTTCGACACGCGGGAGAAGCTCTTCGCCGAGGCGATGACGCACTCCTTCGCCCAGACCGGTACGGACACCGAGGGAGTTCCCGACTCGGTGTCCTCCTCGGTGGTCCTGGCCCGCATCCTGCGGAGCATGCTGCCGACGGACGCGGAGCTTCGCCAGGACTGGAAGCTCTGGCAGGAGTTGTGGGTGCGGGCCCAGCGCGACGCGGCGGCCCGGCACTTGGCCGTCGACCTGTACGACCAGCTGCACGCGTGGGTCGGCGGCGCCGTGGAACGCGGTGTCCGCTCGGGGGAGTTCGCCGCGTGTGACGTCGCCGCGCTCGGCACCCTGGTGCTGGCCCTGTGCGACGGCCTCGGCATCCGGCTGATGCTCGACGACCCCCGGGTGGATCTCGCGACGGCCCGGGAGACGATCTGGCGGGCCATCGCCCCCACCCTGGGCATCGATCCGCGGTTCCCGGAGGTGTGACGGGCGCGTTCCGCGCGTCCTTCCTGTTCGGGTGTTCGGTCGGCTCAGCCCGGTCCGTGCACGGTCTGGACGTTGCCGAGCGCGTCGACGGTGAGCGCGACGCGCTCGGTCCTGTTCCCCATGGCCAACACGATCCACACGACCCCCCACAGCAGGCAGGTGAAGATGGTCAGGATCGCGTGCAGGAGGTGGTTGACGTTCCCGCCGCGTACGAGCACCGCCTGGGTCGGGGAGCGTGATTCGACGCGCCAACCGAGGACGACGTACTGGTTCACCGTCCAGTCGAGGATCGCGGTGCGCCGCGCGTCGTCGAGGGGCTCGCCCGGGGGTGCGTAGAACATTTCCGGGGGCGGCTCCGGGAGCGGCCCCCAGCCCTTCGGTTCGTCGGACTTGGCCATCGGTCCTACCTCCCCACGCGTCGGGGCCGCCGGAGGGCGGCGCCGGGCGGGACGGTCTCGGTACGGTCCCGCACATCCCAGGGTGCGCCGGACGGCCGGGTCCAGCATTCCGGGCCGGCCTGACCAGGCCTTTCGCCGGATGGACGGTCGAGTTCGACCTGGTCCTGGCGGGCATTGTCAGTGGCTCGCCCTACAGTGCGAGGCATCCCATTCAAGGGTTGAGGCGGGCTGCCTCGCTGCACGATCCCGCCCCACCGGACCCCCTCGGGGGACAGCGACCGGTGGGGTGGCGCGCGGCCCCTGCGACCGGGTCGGTCCCAGAACTCGCCGTCGCGCGGCAGGGCGGCGAAGTGGTCGGGGTCATGGGAGAGGAAGACCCGGATGCCGGCCCGGGACAGCGCGCGGAGGCGCCCGTAGGTCAGCATCTTCTCCTCGGTGTTCCAGTCGCTGAGCACGGGCACGTTGCGGTCCAGTCCCTGCTGGAGGTGCGCGGCGTCGCCCATGAGCGCGATCCGGCCGTGGTGGTCGAGGTCCAGGATGACGCCCTGGTGACCGGGGGTGTGGCCGGCCGTGCGCACGAGGGTGAGCGTGCCGTCCCGGAACAGGTCGGTGTCACCGCTCAGTTCGAGGAAGTCGTAGTGCCGGCCGCCCGCGCAGTCCCCGAAGGCGTAGGCCCGGGCCGTCCAGCGGTCCGGCCACCAGGCGTGGCGCAGTTCGTCGTGCTGGGCGACGTGCACGGCGTGCGGGAAGTAGGTCATCCCTCCCTCCGGGTCCGCGACGCGGTGGTTCACGCCGGTGTCGAAGAGGATCGGTCCGTGGGGCGTGCTCGATGACGGCGACCGTCGAGGGCACGGTGACCGTACCGCTCGCCCCGTACAGCAAGGCGCTCCTCGGCATGGTGAAGCGTCCCGCGTCCACGGTCGTCACGCGCATTCTCGGGGTCACCGCAGGGACCTCCCTACCCACGTGCCGGCGGGCGGACATCTCCTGTCTGATTAGGCCGGCCGGGGCGGGACCACGCGTCGGAGGGCCTCGGTGAGGGCGGGCGGCGAGTCCACCGAGACGTACACCGTCGACGCCTCCACCGGCCCGGCCGGTCCGAGATCGAGGAGTACGGGCGGGTCGAGGTGCACGGCCACGTTCAGGGCGCTCTCCACCGAGCAGGCCGCCGCCCCCGGTTCGCCGGGTACCGGCCTCGGGCCCCGGCCGGGAACGGTGCGAACCACCGGGGACGTGGAGCGGACCGCCGAGCGCGGCAGGGTCACGTCCCCGAGGAAGGCCGTCCGCAGGATCACGTATTCCTCGCCCACCTCGTGCGGGTGCCGGACCAGCGCCGCCACCAGGCCGAGCCCGCCGAGGATCATCAGGAGCTCCAGCGCCGCGTGCAGCGGCCGGACGGCGGGCGGCAGCATCGAGGAGAACAGGAAGGCCACCACGATCTCCGTCACGGCCAGGACCAGGACCACCTGCCGGGTCCCGGCCGAGTGCCGGGGCCCCGGTACCGACGGACGCCGCAGTGCCGTCGCCGTCAGCGAGCGGGCCCATATCCGTACGATCCCGGCCCGGCCCGGCCGGAACGTCACGCCCCCCGTCGTCGGGCCCACCACCGTCATGACCGCCCCCTGCCCGTCGCCGTCCTGCCTCGTTCCGCCTCCAGGCTCGCGCGCGCCCGGCGGAGCGGACAGTGACGAATGTCAGGGATGTGCCGGGAACACACCAGGGGTGCGCGGACGGTACCGCCACCGGGTCCGCCGCGGCCGGGGAATCGGTGAATCGGGGGCGGCGTCCCGGACCGGTCGGCAGGATGGGGCCATGGACCGTGGGGACATGGGACCGCGCGGGTCGCGGCCGGTGGTGGTGCGGGTGCCGGTGGAACCGGTGGAAGCCGCGAGGGAGGCCGACGCGCTCGACGCCGTGGCGCGTACCGGCGATGTGGTGGTGCGCGGCCCGCTGTTCGGAGTGGCGGCTCGGTCCCCCGGGGACGGGCCGCGCTGGCGGGTGGTGCTCGAAGTGACGGCGGGCTGCCCGCAGCAGGCGCGGGACGGGCTGAATTCGCGGCTGTGGTTCCACGCGAAGGACGAGGCGCGGGATCGGGCGGAGCGGCGCGAGCTGCTGGCGGCGGTCGCCCGGCTGGAGAGCGAGCGCGTCGACGAGCTCCTCGTCGCCGGGACCCGGTACCGGGTGGTGCGCGCCGAGGAGTACGCCGCTTCGGGTCCGGGCGGGATCGAGGCGCCGCGCCCGACGGATCCTGAGCCGTTGGTGCCCGACTGGGACCGGGCCGCTCGGGAGCCCGGGATCGACGAGGCGCTCGTCATGGATCCCGACGCGCCGGTCACCCCTACCCAGGCGTTCGAACAGCTGGCGCTGCGCGACCTGTGCTACACGGGCGGTCGGTTCCCCGAGGAGGTGCGCGCCGACTCGCGGCGGGCCCTGGACACCCACCCGGACGTGCTGGTGATGCCGCCGACCTTCGGCGTCGTGGAGCGGACCCGGGACGGCTGGCGGCCGGTCAGCGGACCGCACGCGACGCCGCACGCCGCCCGCAGGTCGCTCGACTTCGCCCTGACGTGGATGTGGCCCCGGATGCGGGGACACATCCCCGAGGACGCCGACCCGCGCACGGACGCCCGTACGTGGACGGCCGCGGGCGGCGGGGGGCCGGCCGACGTGCGGGCCGCGAAGCTGGCGGCGTACGCCGGGGCCGCCGATACCCTCCGGGTCGGCCGCGTCAACCGGCTGGAGTTCCAGGACGTCGTGTACCGGATCGTCCGGACCCGGCGCCTGTTGCGCTGGGGGCCCGACGGACCGGAGGGCCCTCGGCCGTCCGACGTGAACAGCCAGGAGCCCACCCGTATCCATCTCGCGCTCGACGAGGACGGGCGCGTCCTTCCCGACGACTGACCGGTGACACGGGTCGGACCTCCCCGTGGAAGTCGGCGCCCGCCGGGCGTTTCGACGTGCGCCATGGGGCCTTCATGGGAAACGGTGTACCCGCCCCACCGCGCGACCTTGCTGTGCGCCCCCGCCGATGCCCGACCGAGGGAGACACCCATGAACTGGACGCTCGAAGTCGTCCCCGTCCCTGTCACCGACATGGATCGCGCGAAGAGTTTCTACGCCGACCAGGTCGGCTTCGGCGTCGACCTCGACGACGAGGTCTCCCCCGGCGTGCGCATCATCCAGATGACCCCGCCCGGTTCCCGGTGTTCCGTCGCCATGCTCCAGGGCATGCCCGAGGTGCCCGGGGGCCGGGTCATGGCGCCCGGCACCCTGCACGGCCTTCAGCTGTGCGTCACGGACATCGATGCGGCCCGGGAGGAGCTGGTGGCCCGGGGCGTGGACGTGTCGCCCGTGCAGAACCTCGGCGCGTCGGGCTGGCAGGAGGGCAAGGGCGGGACCTGGAACTCCTTCATGACCTTCGTGGACCCGGACGGCAACAGCTGGGTCGTCCAGGAGGCTCCCTCGGAGCTGTCCGAGCGCTGACCGGGACGGCGCCGCGCGCGCCCGGGTACGTCGCGCCGGCGGGCAGATGTACCAAGCCCGCCCCCCTGCGGGGTGGAATCCCGGCGCGTACAGCCCGGGCGCTCGCCCACAAGGCCAGTACATTCCCCATTTAATCCGGTTAATCCGAATCCGGTTCGTTCTGCTTTGGGGATGTGCCTTGCGTCGTACCGCTGTCGCCCTGACCCTGCTGACCGCCCTCTCCTGCGGTTCCTTCGTGGGATCGCAGGCCGTCTCGGCCGCGAGTGCGTCCACCGGTGGTGGCAGCGGCGGTGGCGGCGGCCGGGGCACCAACATCCTGGTCGTCGGCATCGACAGCCGCGCCGGGCTCTCCGCGGCCGAGAAGCGGCGGCTCCACGTGGGCGGCAAGGGCTGCAACTGCACCGACGTGATGATGCTCGTCCACCTCTCCCAGAACCGGCGGCGCGCGAGCATCGTCTCCATCCCCCGCGATTCCTACGTCGAGTACGCGAGCACGACCGCGACCGCCACCGCCCCGGCCCGCAGCGGCAAGATCAACGGTGCCTACGCGGTCGGTGGTGGCCCCCTGGCCGTGGCCACCGTGGAGAAGGCCACCGGACTCCACATCGACCACTACGTGGAGACCGGTTTCACGGGCTTCGAGCAGACCGTGAACAACCTCGGCGGCGCCACCGTGTGCACCGACAAGCCGCTCAAGGACGAGAACTCCGGGCTCGACATCGGCGCCGGCCGCCACCTCGCCGACGGCGACCGCGCACTGCGCTACGTCCGGGCCCGGCACGTCAACCTCCGGCCCGGCGACCTCGGCCGGGTCCGCCGCCAGCAGCGCGTGGTCAACGACCTGCTGGCCCGGCTCACCGCGGAGGGCGCCCTCCGCGGCCCCATCAGCACGGCGCGGACCGTACGCACCCTGCTGAAGACCGTGCGCACCGACGCGCGCACCGGCCTGGACGACCTGGTCCGCATCGGCTGGGCCCTCGGTCACCTGCGCGCGGACCGGACGGAGTTCGCGACCGTGCCCATCCGACTCTTCGACCACCGCGTCCCGGGCGTGGGCTCCACCCTGGTGTGGGACGAGGCCCGCTCCGCCGCCCTGTGGGACGCGCTCGGCGCGGACCGCCCGATCACGGGCGACACCCGGATCCAGCCCGTCGCGGAGAATCCGGCCCCGACCGACCCGGCCCGCTTCGCCGTCCGCGTGGACGACGCCGATGTCGCCGCCGCCCTGCGCGGGGGCGGGTTCGTCGTCACCGACACCTCGGCGACCGCGCCCGCCCAGCGCCCGGCGGGCCCGCCGGTCATCCGCCACGCCACCGGCCAGGAGGAGAACGCGGCGACCGTCGCGGCCGCGCTGCCCGGCGCCCGGCTGCAGGCCGACCCGACGCTCGACGCGGTCGTCGAGGTCGCCGTCGGCGCACAGCCCGTCCAGGTCAAGGCCGTCACCTTCGACCGCAACGTGGCCGACGGCGCGCCCGTGACCGCCGACCGCCTCCGCTGCGCCGAAGCGCCGGCCGCGGCCGGCGCCGCCCGGCCGGGGAGCGCCGTGGAGCCATCCGGGCGACGATGAGAGATGGGGACCACGCACAGTCACGAGGCCGTTCCCAAGGAGCGGGTGCACGATGCATGAGGAGATGCCGCTCGACGACCTGATCAGCAGCGCCGCCCAGGACGCCGGAGGCTGGCTGGGCGCCCTGCCGGTCGCACTTGTGGCCACCAGCAACGACGGGATGATCGTGCGCTGGAACCACGGCGCCCAGCAGCTCCTCGGCTACGCCCCGCCCGAGGTGCTGGGGCGGCACATCTCCGACCTCCTCCATCCGGGAGCCGACCGCAGCCTGGGCCGGTCCTTGTGGGAGACGGCCGCCACGGGGCGCGGGGTCATGGGTACGGTCACCGCCTGGCACAGCAAGGGTCACCCGCTGGAGCTGGAGATCTGGGCCTGCCCGGTCCCGGACCGCCGCCACGGCGCCTCGGCCGTGCTGGTCTTCGCCGCGGACGCGCACGCGGCCCGCCGTATCCGCGGGTCCTCGGCCGTCTGGGACGGGCTGTTCGCCCGCTCGCCGGTCGGCATCGGGGTCCTCGACACGCAGCTGCGGTTCCTCCAGGTCAATCCGGCCCTCGAAGCGATGAACGGGCTCGCCGAGTCCGCCCATGTCGGACGGCGGCTGGCCGAGTTGCTGCCCGAGGTGAACGCCGACCAGATGGAGGAGGCGATGCGCCAGGTCCTGGACACGGGTGAGCCGGTCCTCGACCGGCGTCGCACCGGCCGGACCCCGGCCGACCCGGACCACGACCATGTGTGGTCGTGCTCGTACGTACGTGTCGAGGATCCGGGCGGCCGGCCGATCGGCGTGATCGCCTCGCTCCTCGACATCACCGCGCAGCAGCGGGACCACACCGAGGCCGAGGCGGGCCGGCGCCGTCTCGCCCTGCTCAGCGAGGCGAGCTCCCGGATCGGCGCCAGCCTCGACCTGGAGCGCACGGCGCAGGAGCTCGCCGACCTCGCCGTCCCGCACCTGGCGAGCGCCGTCACGGTCGACGTCCTGGACTCCCTGGCCCGCGGTATCGAGCCGGGCACGGGTCTGGCCGGCGGGGTGGCCCTGCGGCGGCTCGGCAAGGCGCCGCTGACCGGATCCGCCGTCACACAGGCCTTGGCACCCTTGGGGCGGACCCTCATCTTCCCCTCGACCGCCCCCTACACCCAGGCCCTGGCCGCCCGTCAGTCGTTCCTGATCGCCCACCTCGACGAACGGACCGTCGCCCCCGCGGCCCGGCACTCCCCCAAACCGGCCCAACTCCTGGAGCTGGGCGTGCACTCCTTCATGATGACCCCGCTCATCGCCCGCGACATGGTCCTCGGCGTCGCCACCTTCTACCGCACCGGACACACCGGCCCCTTCGGGTCGGACGACGTCACCCTCGCGACCGAACTGGCGGCCCGCGCCGCCATCAGCATCGACAACGCGCGGCTCTACCACCACGAGCACGAGACCGCGGTCGTCCTGCAGCGCAGCATGCTCCCGCAGCACGTCACCCCGCCGCCGGGGATCGAGATCGCCCACCGCTACCTGCCGGCCAGCGATGTGAACGAGGTCGGCGGTGACTGGTACGACGTCCTGCCCCTCAGCGGTGGCCGGGCCGCGCTCCTCATCGGCGACGTCATGGGCCACGGCATCGCGGCCGCCGCCGTGATGGGACGGCTCTCCGCGACCGTCCGCGCGCTCGGCCGCCTCGACATGCCTCCCACCGCCCTGCTGCACCAGCTCGAAGCCGCCCTCGCCGACCTGTCCGACCCGATGCTCGCGACGTTCCTCTACGTGGTCTGCGATCCCGCCACCGGCCACTGCTCGGTCACGCGCGCCGGGCATCCGCCCCCGGCCGTGGTGCAGCCCGACGGCACCGTGTACCTCGTCAAGACCCCTCCGGGCGTCCCGCTCGGCGTCGGCGGCATCTCCTTCACCACCACCGACATCGACGTGCCGCCCGGCAGCACCCTGATCCTGTACACCGACGGGCTCATCGAGGCGCGCAGGCGCGACATCGACGAACGGCTGGCCGAGCTCACCGGCCTGCTCGCCGCGCCCCAGCAATCGCTCGACCACCTCTGCGACTCCCTCATCGCCCATCTGGTGCCCGCCTCCGCCGACGACGACATCGCCCTCCTCGCGGCCCGAATCGGCGCACCCGACCACCCACCACCCGTGTGATTCGGGCCATCGGCCCTCCGGCGCTGTCACCGCGCACGTCCGTCCCCGTACAGTCCGTGATGTCGAAGTGACCCTCGGGCACCGTCCCGGCAGCCGGACAGGAGAAGAGTCGTGGCCATCGACGCCAGGAGCGAGCCACCCACCTCGCGGCGGTCCGGGACGGGGCGGCCGGTCCCCGAGGCCGATGCCGACTGTGTGGAGCGGTGGCGCGCCCACCAAGGCGAACTGGTCGACCTGTTGACGCGGGTACGGGAACGGCTCGGCGGGGTCGCCGCGTTCCGCATCGGGCCACGCCCCACCGTGCTGGTCACCGCGCCCGAGGCCGTGCAACACGTCCTCGCCCTGCACCCCGACCGGTACGTCAAGCGCTCCCACCGCGCCCGTCTGCTCATCGGTGACGGGGTGCTCGCCGCGACCGGCGACGCCTGGAAGGCCCAACGGAAGCTGCTGCAGTCGCAGTTCACCGGACGAGGGATGCGTCGCTACGAGGAGCGGATCATCGGGGCGGCCCGGACCACGGCCGCACGCTGGGCCGACCACGCGCGCACCGGGCGGACCTTCGACCTGGGTGAGGAGATGCGCCGCTTCGCCCTCGACACCATCTGGCGGGCGCTCACCGGGCACCCGCTCGACGACACCACGGCGCACGAACTGACCTCCGTGGCCACCGTGGTGGCCGCGCTGCCGAGTCTGCCCGCCGACCAGGTGGACGCCCGGGACGCCGTCGCCGAAGACCTGGCCCGGATCGACGAGGTCGCCCGACGGGCGGTGGGCGCGGCCCGGGACGGCTCCCCCGGCCCCGACGGGCCGGGGCTGCTCCAGGTGCTGGTCGACGCCTCGGCCGAGCGCCCCGAGTACACCGACCGGCTGGTGCGGGACGAGCTCGTCACCCTGCTGGTCGCCGGCCACGAGACCACCGCGACCACACTGACCTGGCTGTATCTGCTCCTCGACCGTCACCCGGCGGCCCGTGAGGAGGCGCTCGCGGCCGGTCGCGAGGGGTCACCGGAGCGGCGCGAAGCCATCCAGGCGCTGGTCGGCGAGACGCTCCGGCTCTACCCGTCCGCGTGGATCCTGCCCCGGCACGCCCCCGAGGCCGAGGTCCTGGCGGGCTACCACGTCGAGGCCGGCACGGATCTGCTCGTCTGCCCCTACCTCACCCATCGGGATCCCGAACTGTGGCCGGATCCGGAGCACTTCGACCCCCGACGCTTCACCGTTGCCGGCGGCCGCCCCACCCGGCCCGGCGCCTACCTGCCGTTCGGCATCGGCCCCCGTGCCTGCCTCGGCCAGCAGTTCGCCCTGCGGGAGTCGGTCGCCCTCCTCGAACTCCTGCTGCCCGCCCACGTCCCGTACTTCCGATCCGTGCCCACCCGGGCGGCGTACAGCATCACCGTGCGCCCCGACGGCCCGACGCCGGTCACCCTCACCCGCTGAGGGGTGGGCACCCCTCGTCCCCGGCGGCTCGCCCCTGGCGACGGCTACTCCAGCAGCTTTCGCCGGGGGCGGTAGCGTGCCCGCACCCCCTGAACGCACGGCCTGCGCGCCGAGCAGATCGATCGGAGGATCACCTGTGCCTCGAGAGGCGCCGTACCTCGAAGTGGCCGCCGCGCTGCGCGGCCGGATCCTCGCCGGAGAGTGGGAGGTCGGCGAGCGCCTGCCGTCCCGGGTGCGGCTCGCCGAGGCGTACGGGGTCGGCCGGAACGTGGTGCAGCGGGCCATGGACCGTTTGATCATCGACGGTCTCCTCGAGGGGCGCGCCGGATCGGGTACCTACGTCCGGGTGCCGCGCGAGCGTCTGCGGTTGGTCCGCTCACGGCATCGTGAGCGCCGGGAGGGGCCCTCCCTCCGTTCCGCCACGCGGGAGAAGGGCCGGGCCGATGCCTGGGATTCCGAGAGCCTGCTGCGGGTGCCCGCCCCGGAAGACGTCGCACGCCGGCTGGACATCGGCCCCGGAGACCTGTGCGTGCACACGCGCTACGAGTTCCTCGCCGACGGGCAGCCCGTCCAACTCTCCGCGTCCTGGGAGCCGATGGCGCTCACGGACGGAACGCCCGTCGTGCTGCCCGAGACGGGTCCCCTGGCGGGCCGAGGGGTGGTCGAGCGCATGCGCTCCATCGGTGTGGTCGTCTCGACCGTGGTCGAGGTGCCGCGCCCGGCCCGGGCCACGCCGGTGCAGGCGCACCTGCTGGGGATCGGTGTGGGGGACCTCGTGCTCACCATCGAACGCACCATCTACGACACGTGGGGACGCCCGGTGGAAACGGCCGACATGGTGATCCCCGACGCGCGCCGCGAGGTGGTCTACGCGTTCGGGGTCGACCGCCCGTAGTCGCCTGTCCGTAGCCGCCCGACCGTCGCGGCGCCCTCGCGACCCCGACCGTAGGACACTGCCATGCCCCGACCTTGCCTGCCCGGCCTGCTCCGTGATCCGGACTTCGGGCGCCTGTTCGCCGCCACCGCGCTCGGCCAACTCGGCGATCGCATCACGTTCCTGGCACTGCCGTTGGTCGCCGTCACGGCTCTGCGTGCCGATGCGTTCCAGGTCGGCCTGCTGGCGGCGACGACCTCGGTCGGTTCGCTCCTCGTCGGGCTGCCGGCGGGGGCGTGGGTGGACCGTGTGCGCAAGCGTTCGGTGATGATCGCCGCGGATCTCCTCCGGGCGGCGGCTCTCGCGACGGTACCGGTGCTCTGGTGGGCCGACCGTCTCACCGTCCTCGGGCTCTACGCGATCGCCCTGATCCATGGGGTGCTGACCGTCTTCTTCGACGTGGCGTACGTCGGCCTTCTCCCGCACCTGGTGGGACGCGGCCGTCTGGTGGAGGGCAACGCGAAGCTGTCGGCGGTCCGCTCCGCGACGAGCATCGGTGGGCCGGCGCTGGCAGGACCCCTCGTAGGTCTGGTCGGAGCGCCTGTGACGCTGCTGGCGAGTGCGGCCGGACTGGCCGCGTCGGGGTTGGTCGCGCTCGGCATCCGCACGCGCGAACGGAAACCGGAGTCCGGTGATCGCCCTCGACCGGGCCGGGAGATCGCGGAAGGTCTGACCTACACCCTGGGGCACCCCGCCCTGCGTGCCATCGCGCTCGGGGACGCCCTCTTCAACCTCTCGCTGGCCGTCTACCTGAGCATGCTGCCGGTGTTCCTGGAGCGAGAGGTGGGACTGCGGCCCTCCGGGATCGGTCTGATCCTGTCGGGGATGGGTGGTGGGGCCTTGGTGGGCGCGCTGCTGGCGAGGACGCTCTCGGAGCGGGTCGGGCTCGGTCCGGTCATCTGGCTCGCGTCGCTGGTCACCTGCCCGTCGACCGTCCTGATGCCGATGGCGCGACCGGGCTGGAGCGTGTACGTGGCCGCGATCGGGCTCGCGGCGCTCTCCCTGGGCGGGGTCGTCCGCTTCGTGGCTCAGTCGAGCGTGCAGCAGGCCGTCACACCGGATCGGCTATTGGGCCGGATGAGCGCGACGAGTCGGTTCGTGTCCTGGGGCGGAATTCCGCTCGGCGGGCTCCTGGGCGGAGCCTCGGGCTCGGTGTACGGACCGGCGGGAGCCTTGTGGATCGGGGCGGCCGGCATGACGCTGAGCGTGCTGCCCGGCTTCCTGTCGCCGCTGCGGGCCATGCGCACACCGCCCCCGCGACCGCTGACCTCACGGGCGGATCGTGCTCGAACAGGCGCGGCGGATCGCGGCCAGGGTGTGTGAGACGTCCTCGTCCGTCGTGGACCAGTTGCTCACCGAGATGCGCATGACGCGGCGGCCGTGCCAGGTGGAGCCGCTGATCCAGGCCTCCCCCTCGTCGAGGAGGCGGTCCAGCACCCGGTCGGTGCGTTCGTCGTCGCCGAACTCGGCGCAGACCTGGGTGAAGACCACGTCGTTCAGGACGGTGGCGCCGTCGATGGCGTCGATGCCGGTGGCGAAGGCGTGGGCGTGTCGGCACAGCCGGTCGACGAGGTCGGCCACGCCCGCGCGGCCGAGGGAGCGGAGGGCGGCCCATACGGTGAAGGCGCGCCCGCGGCGGGAGAGTTCGGGGACCTTGTCGATGGGGTCGCCGTGTTCGTGCTGGATCAGGTAGTCGCCTTGCAGGCCCATGGCCGACCGGAGTGCGGCGGGGTCGGCGACGAGGGCGAGGCCACAGTCGTAGGGGACGTTCAGGGTCTTGTGGGCGTCCGTGGCCCAGGAGTCCGCCGTGGCGCAGCCGTCGGTGAGGTGGGCGTAGGTCGGGGAGGCGGCCGCCCACAGGCCGAAGGCACCGTCCACGTGCACCCACGCGTCGGCCTCGCGGGCGGCGCGGATCGCCTCGGGGAAGGGGTCGAAGGCCCCGGAGTGGATGTCGCCGGCCTGCAGGATCACGAGCGTCGGAACGGAGCCGGAGCCGGCACCGGAACCGGGGCCGGGGGTCGCGAGGGTGTGGCGCAGGGCCTCGGCGTCGACGCGTCCTTGCGCGTCCGCCTCGACGAGTTCGGGCCGACCGAGCCCCAGGTAGCGCAGGGCAAGGTCGATGGCCATATGGCGGTCCTGGCCGGCGATGACGCGCACGGGCGGACCACCGACGAGTCCGTCGTGGGCCACGCTCCATCCGGCGCGCCGCAGCACCGTGTCGCGCCCGGCGGCGAGGCAGGTGAAGTTCGCCATGGTGGCGCCGGTGGTGAAGCCGACGGCGCTGTCGGGCGGGAGGCCGAGCAGGTCCAGCAGCCAGGCACCGGCGATCTCCTCCACCGCCGAGTACGCGGGCGTGACCGCCCGCATCACACAGTTCTGGTCCCAGGCACTGACGAGCCAGTCCGCCGCGAGCGCGGCCGGCTCGGTGCCGCCGACCACGAACCCGTAGAAGCGACCGCTGGGAAAGGCGGTGAGCCCCGGCTCGCAGGCCGTGGCCAGCAGGTCGACGACGTCGGCGGGCGTGCTCGGCGCGTCGGGCAGCTCGGCTCCGAGCGCGCGCACGATCTCGTCGACCGAGGCGCGGGCGGGAACCGGGCGATCGGACAGAGCGGCCAGCCAGCGGACGGCATGCCCGTGCGCCTGTCGGAGCGCCGCCTCGCGCGCGTCCATACCTCGGACTATGGGACAGACCCCGCCCGCCCGCAAGCGGTGGGCCGGCGGGCTGCGGGGCGCGGTTGTCGGTGGATGACGGTGTCAGTGGATGACGCTGAAGCTGCGCCAGGGCAGACTCACCGGTGCCGTGACGTTGGACAGGGTGGTGGCCACGTAGATCCCGTCGGCCTTGTCGGTCTTCCGGCAGTCCTCGGTCCGGTACAGGACGACGTCGACGAGGGTGTTGTTCTCGACGTGCGTGGCACCCTTCGGGATGCCGATCTTGTGGCAGCCGACGACCAGCGTGTTGGAGTAGCTCAACTCGACCGGCGAGTCGTGCCCGCGGAAGGTCAGCATGCCGACGGTGCTGCGGCCCAGGCCCGAGCAGGCGCTGGCCGTCAACAGCAGTGCTGCGACGCCCACGATGGTGCTGATACGTCGGCTGTGGGACATGGGCTCGGTCCTCGTCTGTGCGGTGGTGACGGTCCTTGTTCCACAGCCTGACCCGGTGGGGCGCGGCCGTCCTCCGTTGCTCGGCCGACCGGATGAACGCGCACGCGCCGGGACCGTCACCCCGCGCTCTGGTACCCCTAGAGGCTCAGGGCGTCCTCCGCGTTGTTCATCCAGGCGGTCACCGAGTTCTTGGTGGGCGAGACGTAGAAGCCGGGGGTGGACGCCTTCAGCGGTGTCTGCGCCAGGTCGGACTCGGTGTTCATGGTCAGCGCGATCGAGTTGACGGTCTTGCCCTTGCCGTCGTCGGCGCCGCCCATGAGCCCGGCGTAGGCCGACTGGCCCGGCTCCAGCCGCAGCGCGTCCTCGATGCCGGGGGCCGCGCCCCGCTCCGTGGCCTGGCCGTCCAGATCGCCGAAGGTGACGATCGGATGTCCGAGCGCCCGGCACGCCTTGGTGCCCTTGTTGGTGATCTTCAGTAGGTAGCTGCTGGTCGTGGGCTCGGCCAGGCTCGCGGTGAACGTCACGTCGTACGTGCTGCAGGGGAAGACGTCGTGGTCGGGGTCGGCCCCGCCCGACTTCGGCGGCTTCGTGGGGGTCTCGGTCTTCTTCGGCGCACCGGACTTCGACGGAGTCGCACTCGGGGCGGCGGTGGCGCTCCCGCTCGGGCTCGCGGTCGGGCTCGCGCTCGGTGTCCCGGGCCCGCCCGCCGCATCGTCCTCGGTGGGGCCACAGGCCGTCAGCGCGAGTGCGGATACGGCGGC
Organism: Streptomyces sp. CLCI03; assembly: GCF_053615355.1. Taxonomy (NCBI): domain Bacteria; kingdom Bacillati; phylum Actinomycetota; class Actinomycetes; order Kitasatosporales; family Streptomycetaceae; genus Streptomyces; species Streptomyces sp. CLCI03. The sequence continues at coordinate 142,191 of NZ_CM132132.1, forward strand.
GAGAGCGATGGCTGCCTTGCGTACGGTGCTCATGATGGTGGTCCCCCCTGGGGAAAGCGCGTGGAACGCGCCGGGCTGGGCCGGGCTGGCTGAGCACCAGCGTCCCGTAGAAGCTTCACAGCTTGGTGACGGTGCGTCGTCGGATCGACCACGGTTGCGAACGCGGCCTGATCGGCGAGGGACGACCGAGGCAGGCCCTAGCATCTGGGTCCATGGGGACATCGGAGGAGAACGGCCGAGCGGGCGCGTGGCGGGTCACGGTGCGGGCGCACGGGCGCACGGCCGGTCTGCCACCGGACGGCGCGGCCCGTCCCACGGGCCGGCCGCTCGCCCGGCGGCAGGACCTGCGCGTCCACGGCACCCCCGGGAAGATCAGCTGCGTGGACGACCTCGGCCGTACCCGCTGGACCGCGCTCTGTTCCGGGGTTCCCAACGCCGCCCACATCTCCGGTGGACGGGTCCTCGTCACCACGGACTCGCTCGCGTACACGCCCTGGGGAAACCTCGGCCCGGCCCTGCTCCTCGACCTGGCGGACGGCAGCCGGATCGCCGAACTGCGCGGCGCGCGCGGTGCGGCGTTGGGTGGCGGCCGGTTCGTCCTGGGTCTGGAGGGCTACGACGTCTTCGACACCTGGGCCTACGACCGCGACGGCACCCTGTACGACTCCTGGCGCAGCTACGGCCACTACGTGGTCGGGACCGGCATCCGCGTCGTGGAGACCGACCGGAACATCCCCACCGGCAGCCGGGTGGTCCGGCTGCTGCCCGGTGGCACCGTCGAACGCGGACCGGCTCTGACCGACCCGCAGGCCCCGGAGCCGCTCGTCCTCGCGGACGGCACCATCCTGGTGCTCGACGCCGGGGTGCTGCGCGCCGTCGGGCGCCGGCTGGAGGACGAGGTCCTCGCCGAGCTGCTGCCCGTCGACCCCGAGGACGCCTGGCGTCACCACGGCGCGCTCCACCGCTCCGGTGACGAGATCACCGTGACCATCACCGAACGACACCCCGACCGGCCCGGCGAACACACCTACCGGACCTGGACGGTGACCCTCCGGCCGGGCGGATGAACTCGCGCGGGTCGGGTGCCGGCGGGTCCGGCGGCCCTTGGGCCGGCCGGGAGGCCGTCAGTTCGCCACGACGGTCAGGACGGCCGAGACGACGGTGACCGCGGACGCGGCCACCATCCAGTTCCGTGCCCGCCCCGACAGGACCGCGATCCTGTCGGCGTCCGCGTCGGCGTCGTCCTCCTCGGATTCCTCTTCCGGCTCCCGCCGGCGCGGACACGACCCACAGGCCGGATCGTGGACCAGTGTGTCGAGCCAGACGACACCGTCGAGCGGCGCCCGAGCGAACAGCATCCCGTCAGATTCCATAACCGGACAACGCCATGATCCGCATCAGGCCACTGCCGGAGACCGGACCGAGGCCCAACCGTTGCCGACCAGCCGATCGGACAATGCGGTGAGCGCACCGGAGGGCCCGGTGCGCGCCCGGATCACCGGCCGCGGCGGTTGTCGTAGATGGTGAGGCAGAGTTCCTTCATCGCGCTCTCCGCCCGCTTGGGGTCCGCGCCGTGGTCGATGGCTTCGAGGGCGGCTGCCGCCGAGCTCTGGACCGGGTACGGCAGGCCCTCGTAGGCGGAGATGCGGTACGCCATGGTGCGGCGGGCCTTGCGCTCGGCCTCGCTCACCCCGTCGGGGGTGAGCGGGAAGACGGCCGCCTGGTAGGTCGCGATGCAGACGAGCGCGGCGTCGGCGAGGCCTTCGGCGTAGCCGTCGGCCGGGGCGTCCTCGCTGTCGGGCTGGAACAGCGCGAGGACCTGCCGGCGGGAGAAGTACGATCCGAGCCCTGCGCCGAGGCCTGCCACGGCCGCGAAGACCACGGCCATCAGCCGGCCGGACAGGAGCAGGCCGAGGCAGGCTCCGGCGACCGTGCCGCAGGTCACCAGGACGAAGGTGATCATCAGGTGGATGCGCGAGCCGAGCGGGGACTTCATGGCAGCAGTATGCCCAAGGCCGTCGGCGCGCAAGGAACCGGAAGGAAACCGGCAGGAACCCGGCGGGCCACCCCGCGCCCGGTGGGTCAGGCGCGGCGGTCGGCGGCGTCGAAGCGGGCCAGGGCCAGGGCTCCGCCGTGCAGGCACTCCTCCAGTGCGCGGAATGTCGCCCGGTCCAGGCCGCCCAGTGCCTGCGCCACCTCCTCGGTGGCGTCGCGGGCGATCTCGCCGGCCAGCTCGCCCGGCGGGGTACGGGGTCCCAGCTTGCTCACGGCCGATGCGGCCCGGGCCGGGGTGAGCAGGCCGGTGCCGTGGGCGAGCAGCCAGCCGGGGACTCCCGCGGCGCCTTCGGCCGGCGCCTGGTAGGGGCGCGAGCCGTCGAACCGCTCGTCCTCGGCGAAGGCGGGCTGCTTGAACTTGGCCATGGGCCGCCCTGGTTCACGGGATCCGTCGGCGGGTTTGACGACGAGCCCCTCGGCGAGGTTGTCGGGCAGCGCGGGCAGGCCCAGCAGTCCGGGCAGCCGGGTGGGGAAGATCGTCGGCAGCTCCTGGAGGCGGGCGAGCGGGCCTTCGGCGAGCAGCGGGACGCAGAGCAGCCCGGCCTCGGCGGCCGCCGCGCGCAGCGTCCGGTCCCCGACCCAGCGCGGGCCGTCGTCGTGGGTGACGGTGGCGTCGAAGGGGAGCCAGAGGAGTTCGGGCGCGTACCAGACGCCGGTCTGTACGGGATCGACTCCGGGCGTGGCGGGTACGTCGGGGTGGGGGTAGCGGCCGCCGGCGAGTTCTCCGTAGACGGTGACGACCACGGAGGCAGGCGCTCCGGTGTCCTCGCGCAGGCTCTGCGCACAGCGGGTCGCGGCCACCGCCAGCGCGGGCCAGATCCTGCCGACGCCGAAGAAGTCGTCCAGCCCGCCGTCCGCGAGCAGTTCGCGGCGCTTGGCGGGGTGCGCGCCCGACGCGTCGCACACGACGGCGAAGTTGGCGCCGTGGATCTTCTCGTGGGCGACCCAGTTCCGCCCGCGTGCCTCGCCCAGCCGGGCGTTCGAGGGGATCTTCGGGTACGGGGTCCAGGGGCGGGGTTCGGGGTGCACCGGTTGATCGTAGCGAGCGCGTCCGTGAAGATCCCTTCTGTTTCCCGCCGGCCAGACACCCCCGTAGGGTGACCGGGAAAGATCCACATCCTGATGCGGGGGTATCCAGGCATGTTCGCCGTGATCTACCGGTGGCGGCTCCGTCCGGGCATGGAGCGGCAGTTCACCGAGGGCTGGCACCGGGTGACGGCGGCCGTCCACGCGCGGTGCGGCAGTTACGGGTCCCGGCTGCACCGGGCGGACGACGGTAGCTGGGTGGCGTACGCCCGCTGGCCCGACGAGGAGTCACGGGAACGCTGTGCGGCGCCCGACCCTGTGGGGGTCGCGATGATGGTGGAGGCGATCGCGGAGCGTCTGCCGGAGATCCGGATGGAGATCGTGGACGACATGCTGGCGGAACCGGACCAGGTCGCGGGCACGACGCCCGGACCGTGAGCGGGCCGGCCGTGAATCCTTTGATCACCGGGAGTCGGCACCTAGCATCCGCACCATGTCTACCAATGAAGAGATCATCGAACGCGCCCTGCACCGGATCGACGCGGGTTACGTCTTCCCGGACAAGGCCCAGGTCATCGCGGCCGGGATCCGGAGCCGGCTCGCGGCCGGTGCCTACGAGGGCCTCGACGGGCCGGCGCTCTGCGAGGCGGTGACGGCTCACCTCCAGGAGGTGTGTCCGGACAAGCACCTGCGTCTGCTGTGGACGGACGAGCCGCAGTCGCTGGACCCGGTGGACGAGGACGGCGGGCAGGCCGCCTTCTCGGCGCTGCTCCGGACCGAGAACCAGGGGATCCGGCGCGTCGAGCAGCTGGAAGGGAACATCGGGTACATAGAGATCCGGCTGATCGCGGGCGCCGTCGAGGGCGCGAGCGCGATCGGCGCGGCGATGCAGCTGGTCGCGCACAGCTCCGCGCTCGTACTGGACCTGCGGGGCTGCCGCGGCGGTATGCCGGAAGGGGCCGCGATGTGGTGCAGCTACTTCTTCGCCGACGACCAGGTGCACCTGAACGACATCTACGACCGGTCCTCGGACAGCACCCGGCAGTACTGGACGATCGCGCACCTGCCCGCTCCCCGCTACCTGGACCGGCCGGTCCACATCCTCACCAGCGGGGACACCTTCTCCGGGGGCGAGGACGTGGCGTACACCCTGCAGGCGCGGGGGCGGGCCGTGGTGGTGGGTGAGACGACGCGCGGCGGCGCCCATCCGACGGCCCGGCACGCGGTCGACGAGCACATGCTCGTGACGGTGCCGACGGCCCGGTCGATCAACACCGTCACGGGCGGCAACTGGGAGGGCGTGGGAGTCGTTCCCGACATCGCCGTACCGGCGCAGCAGGCGCTGGAGACCGCGCTCAAGGCCGTCCAGCCGGGCGTCTGACCCCCGCACCTCCTCGGACGGGGTTCAGATGGGGTCCACGTCCAGGAAGGCAGCGAGGGCGGCCTCCGTGGCACCGGCGGCGCCCGGCAGGGCCAGTTCAGCCCAGATGACCTTGCCCTCGGGCGTGTAGCGGGTGCCCCAGTGCTCGCTGAGCTGCGCGACCAGGAACAGGCCGCGTCCGCCCTCGTCCGTCGTGGCGGCGTAGCGCAGGTGGGGGGCGGTGCTGCTGCCGTCCCACACCTCGCAGGTCAGGTTGTGGTCGTGGAGCAGGCGCACCCGTACGGGTCCGCTGCCGTGCCGCAGGGCGTTGGTGATCAGTTCGCTGAGGATCAGTTCCGCGGCGAAGCCGAGGTCGGCCAGGCCCCACTCGTCGAGTTTCTTGGCCGCGGCGTTGCGCGTGGCTCCGACGGCGCTCGGCTGGAACGGTACGTCCCACTGGGCCACCCGGTCCGGCCCGAGGGTCCGGGTCCGTGCGATGAGCAGGGCCACGTCGTCGGTGGGCCGGGGCGGCAGGAGCATGTCGAGCACGGCCCGGCAGCTCTCGTGCGGGTCCCGGTCGGGGTGGCTGAGCGCCGCCCGCAGCAGTTCCAGCCCTTCGCTGATGTCCCGGGTCCGCTCCTCGATCAGCCCGTCCGTGTAGAGCACGAGCTGGCTGCCTTCCGCGAGGTCCAGCTCCGCGGTCTCGAAGGGCATGCCGCCCAGCCCCAGCGGGGGTCCGGCCGGCAGTTCCACGATCTCCGTCGTGCCGTCGGGGGCGACCACCAGGGGTGGCAGGTGGCCGGCGCGTGCCATGGTGCAGCGCTGGGACACCGGGTCGTAGACGGCGTACAGGCAGGTGGCGCCCAGCACGCCGCCGTTCGCGTCGTCGCCCTCCCCGTCGTGGTCGATGCGTTGTACGAGGTCGTCCAGGCGGGCCAGGATCTCGTCGGGCGGCAGGTCGAGGGAGGAGAAGTTGTGCACGGCCGTACGCAGGCGCCCCATGGTGGCGGCGGCGTGCAGGCCGTGGCCGACGACGTCTCCGACGACCAGTGCGACGCGGCAGCCGGCCAGCGGGATCACGTCGAACCAGTCCCCGCCGACCCCGGACTGCGCGGGCAGGTAGAAGTGCGCCACGTCCATGGCGCTCTGCTCGGGCAGGGCGCGTGGCAGCAGGCTGCGCTGGAGGGTCACGGCGAGGGCGTGTTCCCGGGTGTAGCGGCGGGCGTTGTCCATGCTGACGGCCGCACGGGCGACGAGTTCCTCGGCCAGGGACAGCTCGTCCTCGTCGAAGGGTTCCTGTTTCTGCGAGCGCCAGAAGTTGACCACGCCGAGGACGACGCCCCGGGCCATGAGCGGGGCCGCGATGAGCGAGTGGATGCCGTAGTCCACGATGGCCTGCGCGCGCGGCGGGTCCTGGGCCTGCCAACCCGGCGCGTCGGCCAGGTGGGGCACCAGCTCGGCCCGGCCGGTGCCGTAGCCGCGCGCCTGAGGGGTGGACGGCAGGAAGTCGATCAGCCGGCCGACGGGGTAGAGGGGATGGTCGGAGCGGATGCCGCTGACCGCGGTGCGCCGCATGTCGGAGCCTGCCCGGGGCTCTTCGCCGTCGATGACCTGGTCCGCCAGGTCGACGGTGACGAAGTCCGCGAAACGGGGGACGGCCACGGCGGCGAGTTCCTCGGCGGTCCGCACCACGTCGAGGCTGGTGCCGATGTCGCCGCCCGCGTCGTAGAGCAGCTTGAGGCGCCTGCGGGCCGTTTCCGCCCGGGTGGTCAGGACCTGCATCTCGGTGGAGTCGCGAATGGTGACGGCGGCGCCTTCCGGCCGGCCGCGGGGGTGGGTGGGCCGCTGGTTGACGACGAGCAGCCGGTCGCCGCTCTCCAGGACCTCGTCGGTGGCCTCGCGGCCGGAGAGCAACAGGTCCGCCATCCGGCGGTCCAGGCCCGGTACGTCGGCGATCTCGCGTCCGTCGGCGTCCTCGGGCAGCCCGAGCAGGCGCTTGGCCTCGTCGTTGGCCAGCAGGAGCCGGCCTTCGCCGTCGGTGATCAGCACCCCTTCGCGGACGGCGTGGAGCACCGCGTCGTGGTGCTCGTACATGCGGGTCATCTCCTGGGTGCCGAGCCCGTGGGTCTGGCGGCGCAGGCGTCTGCTGATGAGCGCGGTACCCACGGTGGCGAGGGCCAGGCCGGTGGCGATGGCCAGGAGGATGACGGGGAGCTGGCGGTCCACGACGCCGGTGACGTTCTTGACGGTGAGCCCCGCCGAGACCAGGGCGACGACCTTGCCGTCGGACGCGGTGACGGGCACCACCGCCTGGATCTCCTTGCCGAGCGGCCCGTCGACGCTCTCGGTGTGGACCTGGCCCTTGAGCGAGGGCTCGATGGTGCCGACGAAGCGTTTCCCGATGCGGTCCGGCTGGGGGTGGCTGTACCGGATGCCGTTGGTGTCCATCACCACGATGAAGTCCACGCCGGCGGCCTTGCGCGTGGTCTCGGCGAGGGGTTGGAGCGTCGCGGACGGGTCGGACGTCTTCAGGGTGTCCTGGAGGCCCAGGGAGTGGGCGAAGGTCTGGGCGACGGACACCGAGCGGTTGCGTGCCTCACGTTCGGTGTCGTGCCGCGACTGCAGGACCAGGGCCAGCAGGGCCCCGGCCGCGAGCAACACCACGATCGCCACCTGGAGGATGAATACCTGTCCGGCGACGCTCTTCTTCCGGCTGCCTAGAGGTGACCGCACCGACGTGCCCGGCACGGGTGGCGAGGAATGGTCACGAACCCAGTTGTAGCACTTCCGGGCGCCGGCGGCCCCCGGCATGCACGGTATGCGCCCGGAATGTCACGCCTGGTCCCCCGATGGTGTCAGTCGGCGTGGCGCTGGGCCGCGGTCCGGACACCGTCGGCGGCCGCGCCGGACGGGGTCTGCGAGGGCTGCGGGGTGGCGCCGGGGGTGGCTCCCGGAGAGGCCGGCTGCGCGCCTTCCGCGGTGCCTTCGGGGGTGCAGGTGACCTCGTCGCGCGGCGTGTAGTGGGTCTTGAAGTCCTCGTGCTTGACTTCCCTGCCGCCCTGCACGAAGGTCCGGCCGACCGTGACGTCGAAGCCCTCCAGCGGGGTCTGGACCTCGCAGGTCTCCCCACTGCCGGTCCGCTTCCCGGGCGGCGTGATGTTGGTGCGAGGCCCCTTCGTCGCCCGTATCTCGTCGTACTTCTTCGTCCCGAGGAGGGAGATCGTCAGCGAGGTGTCGGTGGACGTGGCCCGGATGTAGAGCGGGTGGCCGGTGTCGTTGAGCCAGCGCAGGTCGAGGGTGCCCCAGGCGACGGTGGCCTCGCGGCCCTCGGGGTAGCGCTCGATGTAGAAGGAGTGCGCGCCGTGCTCGACGGGCTTGACGCCCGCGAAGAAGGCGGCGTTGTACATGGTGGTGGCGACCGCCGAGACACCGCCGCCGGGCGATTTCACGTACTGACCGTCGTTGATCATGATGCCGTCGACGAAGCCGTTCTCGGGGGTGCGCTCGCCGACCGTGCGGTTGAAGCTCCACTCCTGGCCCGGCATGACGACGGAGCCGTTGATGAGCTCGACGGCGCGGCCGATGTTGGTGGTGCGGTACGGGGCGGCCGGGAATTCCACGGTGAAGGAGGAGACCTTCTCCTTGATGCCGAGCCGCCGCGCCTCGTCGGCGGTGAGGTCCGGCTGCACCGCGACGGTGGCGACCTCGCCGCTACGGGCGGCGCCCGAGCGGGTGAGCAGCGGCAGCACGGCCCGGCCGAGCGCCTCCTGGGTGACCTGGCGTCCCGTACGGCCCTGGTCGGCGATCACCACGCGGCCGTCCGCGGTGAGGCCGGGAGCGGCGTTCCGGGGCGGGTGGGTGACCGCGTCGATCGTGGGTGCCACGGCGGGGTCCGCGAGCAGCCCCTTGGCGTCCAGGTCGGGCACGAGGCGGCCCTGTCCGTCGGCCCGCATCTTCAGGTGCTCGCCGAGGACGGCGGGGGGTATGGACATCCGCTCGCCGGCGACGGTGAGCGTGACGGGCGCGGACATCGCGGGCTCGGCGAACTGCCGCATGGCCCGTCCGGTCTCCTCGGCGCCGACGCGCGGCTGCGTGCGTGTGACCGGCAGGACGACGGGGCCCTTGTCCGGGCTCAGGTAGGTGTCGCGGAGGGTGCCGATGGCCTGGTCCTGGACGAGGGAGACGCCGGGGAGCGGGGCGACGGACTTCGCCGTGCCGTGCTCGAAGGCGATCACGCCGTCGCGGACCCGCTGCTCGGTGGTCCTGCCGAGGCGGTCCACGGCGGCGCGGGCGGTCTGCTCGTTCATGGTGATCACGGGCGCCACGTCGTGGGTGCCCGAGGCGAAGAGGCTGCCGACCACGGCGACCGGATTCGATCCGGCCCGTACGGCGCGGTCGACGGTGGCCTCGGTGTCGAGGGAGAGTCCCAGAGCGGCGGGATCGGCCTTCTCCACCCGGTCGCCGATCTTCATCGTGATCGGGGCCGCGGCGGCGGGTCCCAGCTCGCGGGTGAGTGTCCGGCGCGCCTCTGCCCGGCTCATGCCGCCGAGGTCCACGCCGAGGACCCGTGTGCCCTGGTCGATGTCGCCTCCGACCGCGAGGGCGGTTCCGTAGAGGCCGCCCAGCCCGAGTACGACGGCTCCCGCCACCGTCACCGGCAGAGCGATCCGTCGGTTGACAGTCCAGCTGCGCACGCGTCCCATATCTCTCCCGTGGCGCCCACCGGTTCCTCAGGTGGCGCGGGCCGCAAGGCAGCCATATACGACAATTACGGGAAATAATGATCCCTGCTGGATGAGCCATTTGGGGACGAATGTAATCGTTGTCACGATTCTGCCGTGCCGTCGGTGCCGTCCGGGCCGGCGACGACGAAGACATCGGACAGCGGTGCCGTGTCGGCTCCCGCGCTGATCAGCAGGTCGTAGGTGCCCGCGGGCAGCACGCCGATCTCCACCTGCCGCCGGCTCCGTGCGACCGTGAGGTCGCGGGCGACCACCGGCCGACCGGTGGTCCGGGCGGTCACCGACAGTCGCGCCGGTACCTCGGGCAGTTCCTCCTCGCTGAGCGCGCTGACGGCGCCGACCTCGCAGACGACCGGTTCGTCGGCGAGGTAGAGATCGTCACCGAGGTAGCTGAACCACGAGGTCACTGCGGCGCGCAGATCGTCGATGCGTACGTCGTGCAGGGACCGGAGGATGCCGCCGAGGTGGTCGAGCATCGCGTCCTGGTTCTGCAGGCTCCCGTGCTTCTGCGGGACGAAGGTCCGGGCGTCCTCGGTGCCGGAGAGGGCGGCGGACAGCTTGGGCACGGTGCCGTCGCCCCCCTCGTCCGCGTCCCCGCGGAGCATCAGGGTCTCGACCTTGTGATCGGTGAGCCGCGCCGACTGCCGGGTGGGCTGGTCCATGCCGACGATGGGGTGGTAGACCACCTGGTTGGACTCCCAGGCGGATTCCTGCCGGTTGGAGGTGGCCGCCTTCTCCATCTCGCAGAAGAAGTCGGTGAGGTGGTCGCTCCACCGCGGTTGCCAGTCGGGCAGCCCGGCCTTGGCCGGGGTGGCCGACTCGCCCTCCGGCCCGAACACGCACTTGTAGACGGGTACGAGCTGATGCAGGCCGGTGAAGGAACGCAGCAGGCGCGTGAGGTCCTTCTCGAAGGGGCCGAGCCGCTTGTGGAAGCCGTTGCACAGGAACTCGACGGCGTTGAGCGATCCGTAGAACGGGGTCCCGAAGGTCACGATGGCCCGGGTGTCCTTCCAGCCGCCCAGCACCTCGACGAAGTAGCGGGAGACGAGCCCGCCCATCGAGTGCCCGATCAGGACGAGCTGGGCCGCCGGGTTGCCGCTCGTCCCGCGCCAGTCCCGCAGCCAGGTGGCGCTCTGCTCGGCGAGCCTGCGGGCGGCGACCCGGTTGTCGCGGCGCCAGTCGTAGGGGAACGGGAAGTAGTTCCGGCCCTTCTGCAGGTCGAACCGGGCCAGCAGGAACTTCTCGATCGCCGTGTAACCGTCGATCTTCCACAGGCCGGGCAGGGTGTGCAGATCAGGCACGAGGCGATCGGCGGCGACGCCGTCGCCGAGATCGTCCACGAGCCAGTCGTCCTGCCCGAGTTCGAGGGATTCCAGCGAGCCGCCCAGACTCGACAGCGCGCCGAGGACCGCCGAGGCGGAGGGCGCCCACACGTCCTTGCCGTTCCTGGTCAGCACGCTGCCACCGATTCCGGGAAGCAGTACGACGACATCGGCCATCGGGATCTTGGCCATGAGCGAACCTCCTAGGGAGAACCCCCTGGTCGGACGAAGGGATCGGCCGCGTCCCCGTAGTGCTGGTAGGCGGCCCAGGAGCTCCAGCGTTGCCCGCTGGGCGTGACGTCCGGGCCGGCGGGGCCTTCCGGACCGTCGGGAACGTCGGGAACGTCGGAGCCCTGCTCGCGCAGCCCGTAGAGACGTCTGCGCGCCGCGCGGACGGCGCCGCCCACCGTCGGGGTCGCCTCGCCGGGGCCACCCTTGAACAGGTGCGTGTAGAACTGATCGGCGAAGGAGATCCCCTGGTCGTCGGGGATCCGCCAGGCCGCCCCGATGTAGTGCCCCACCCCCATGCGCAGGAACTCGTCGGCGAGACTCGGCACGAGCGCCGCCTGCGGATTCCCCCAGGGACTGCGGCCCGCGAGGCCGGGCTCCACGGCCGGGGTGCCGGGGCCGGCGGCCTCCCCGAGCCGGGCCGTGTAGCAGGCGTTGGCGACGACGATCAGGGGCGGGCGTTCGAGCAGGGCCAGTTCCTGGGCGGTCAGCAGGCCGTCCGCGAAGACCCAGCCCGAGCGTCGTCCCGTACCGGAGAGGTCGAAGTCGCTGTGCCCGCAGTAGTGGACGATGTGGTTGCCTCCGCACAGCAGGACCCGCAGGACGTCCAGGCGCCGGGCGGGGTCGACGCCCGGCTGGCGGAGCGAGTTCGCCGCGCCGACGAAGAGGCTGACCCTGGCACCGAGTTCCTTCAGCCGGGAGGCCACCGCGAGGGCCTCCTGGCGGGCTCCCGGCAGATGGAAGCCCTTCTCCGGGTCTCCCGGGTCGCCGATCACCAGGGCGCGCAGCGGTCCGTCCGCCAGCCCCTCGGTCATCACCCGCGAGTAGGTGGTGCGCAGTTGTCGGGACAGCTGCGTGCGGATCGCCAGGGGGGCCCGCTTCTCCATCCCGGCCTGCTGGATCTCGGCCAGGAACTCCCAGGGGACGGAGGCCGTGTCCCGGTCCAGTTCCAGCAGTACGGTCGAGTCGTCGGTGAGCAGCCGTTGGAAGTCCGGCGGCACCACGAACCGGGACAGCAGGTCGGGCAGTTCGCACGCGTCCTTGACGCTCGGTTCCGTCAGCCGGTCGACGAGCTCCCGCAGCAGGTCCAGGTCCACCGGCACGAGCCGCTCCGGTACGGTGGCCCGCCCGGTCATCGCCGCCCAGCGCAGGCCGCCGACCCCCGACTGGACGGACATCCGGACGGGTACCGCGTCGTCCTGGGCCTCCGCCGGTCTGCGGACCGTCAGGGACAGCTCGGTGCGTTCCACCGAGGCCAGGTCCGCGAGCTGTTCGCGGATCATCCCCTGGATGTCGGGGTCGAAGTCGGCCAGCACGGTCCGCAGGACGTCCTCCCCGGCCGTCGGCGCGGCGAGGCCGGTGAGCGCCGACAGGGCGTACACGGCGGCGGAGGGCCCGAACAGTTCGCCGCCGCTCTCCTCGCGCAGTCCGGGGACGATCCGTACCTGCGGGAGCTTCGCGGCGGAGTCCGTGAGGGCGAGGTGGAGCTGCTCCGCGCGCAGCCGGTCGACCTCCAGGACGAGTACGTCGGTGAGCCGGGGCGGCGGTGCGGGCGGGCCGAGGGGTGCCAGGGTGTCGGCGAAGCCCCGGACGAGGGCGCGGGCCGCCTGTTTGACGGTCAGGTTGCCGGTGCCGGAGCCGACGAGCACGGTGGCCATGGTCGAGACGTGCCCGAGCCCGAGCGCTTCGCCGAGCAGGGAGGCGTACATCTGGACGGCGCGGCGTTCGGTCAGGGTGCCCATCGGTCCCATGCCGACGACGGCGGCGCACCGCACGGGTCCTTCCTTGCAGGGGAAGTACGTGACTTCGCCCAACTGGGCGTCGATCCAGCCGAGCTTGGTGTGCTCCGTGATGACGCGGCGGGGGTCGACGGAGATGGCCCGGTCGAGCGCGAGTTCCGCGGCGGCGGGCACGACCGATTGGTAGTGCCCCGTGACGTGCAGATCGGCGGCGATCCGGGCGATGTCACCCCAGATCACCGTGATGTTGAGCGTTGGACCATCGGTGCGCGGGGGCCGGTCGGGGGCGGGGACGGGAAAGCGTGCGGGCGGGTTCGAGGCCGTCGGTACGTCCTCCAGCAGGTCAGCGATGCGAGCGGCGGCGGGGGTGCTCACCACGCTCCTCCCTTCGAGTCGCCCGAGCTTCTCGATCCGAGTGCGTCACATCTGTCTCCCCCACTGGATTATCCCACTGCCGGCGGGTGCGGCCAGCGGGGCCGGGGGTGGCCCGATCCGGGCGAGCGGGCCGGACCGGGCGGGTCGACAGGGCCCGGCGGGCCCTCGTTCCCCGGCGAAATCAGGATCAACTCGGCTTTCGGGGACCCGCGTTGCCGTCGTCGGATCATCAGGGTTAGATTCCTGGAAACTTCTCCAATTCGAGCGGGGCTGACGTGTCAGAGCTGACGGGGAGCGGGGCCGAGCCGCTGGAGTCGGAGGACCCACGACGGATCGGGTCGATACCGCTCGTGGGCCGGCTCGGGGCCGGCGGCATGGGGCGTGTCTACCTCGGGGTCCGCGAGGGTCGGTACGTCGCCGTCAAACAACTGCTGGCCTCGGTCGTGGGTGAGGACCAGGACTTCCTGCGCCGGTTCGGGCACGAGTTGGACAATCTCGCCCGGCTGCCCGCCGGCGCCACCGCCCCGCTGCTCGACAGCGATCGCACCGCCACTCCCCCGTGGTTCGCCACCGCGTACATCCCCGGGCTCACCCTGCGGGAGGCCGTCGACCTGCACGGCGGCCCGCTGCCCGCGCGGGCGCTGTGGCTGCTGCTGCGGGAGGCCGCGGCTGGGCTGGCCGCGGTGCACGCGCTGGACATGGTGCACCGGGACGTCAAGCCGTCCAACGTCATGCTGACCCTCGACGGTCTCACCCTCATCGACTTCGGTGTGGCCCGGGCCGCCGAGCAGAGCCGACTGACCCTGACCGGCATGGTCGTGGGGACGCCCGCCTACATGGCGCCCGAACAGGCCTCGGGTCGGAAGCGGTTGAGCGGGGCCACCGATGTCTTCGCGCTGGGCTCCGTACTCGCGTACGCGGCCTGTGGCCGGCCGCCGTTCGGCGACGAGTCGGGACACGGGGTGCTGTACCGCATCGTCCACGAGGAGCCCGACCTGGAGCCGTTGCGGGAGCTGGAGCCGGACCTCGCCGAGCTCGTCGCGGCCTGCCTCGACAAGGACCCCGAGGGCCGTCCCACCGCCGCCGAACTCCTGGAACGCGCCCGCGCGCACGGCCCGTTCACCGACCCGCTGTGGCCGGAGGCCGTCACCGAGCGTCTGGCCGAGCGGGCCGCCTTCGCCGCGCACGTGCGGGAGCCCGACGTGCCGACGATCCCGCTCACGGGGGAGAAGGCGGAGGCCGAGCCGGAGCCCGCGCAGGAGCCGGCCGCGGCGCCCCCGGCCACGGTCCGGCCGGAACGGACCGAGCGGCGCCGCCGGACCCGCGTCCTGCTCGCCGTCCTGCCCGTCGTCGTGGTCGCGGGCGGTACGACCCTCGCCGTCCAGCACCTGCCGTACACCTCCGCGCCGCAGGCCGGGGCCGGGAACTCCCCGTCCGCCCCGGTGACGGCGCCGGCCGACCCGCCGGCGTCGACGGTGGGCGGCAACCCCTCGGGTACGGCCGCCCCCAGCCAGCCACCGGCCCAGGACCCGGGACAGGCCGGTACGGCTGCTCCCCCGGCCGGGGCCGTGGGCGGCGTGGGCGGCGCCGCGCCCGGGACCGGCACCGTCCCCGGCTCCGGCTCCGGCTCCGGCGGTGCGCAGCCCGGCTCGGGCGGCGCCGGGAACTCCGGGAGTGCCGGCAACCCCGCGAACGCGGGTGGTTCGGGCAGTACGCGCCCCTCCAACGGCGGGACGTCCACGGCGCCCACCACCGCGGCGCCCCCGGCGCCTCCCGCGTCCGGCACCTTCCGCTTCCGCAACGGCAACAACAGCAAGTGCATCACGCAGGTCTTCGGCGCCTCGGACTACGGCGACTGCGCGGACGCGAGCGCCCGGTGGACGGTCCAGAGCAGGCCGGACGGCAGCTTCAAGCTCGTCAACCAGCGGGGCGGCGGCTGCCTGTACGCCAACATGCTCGGCCAGGCGGTCTTCGTCGGCGACTGCTCCACCAACGGCACGACGCAGCTGTGGCGTACGGGCTCGGGCGGCAGCCTCCGCAACGACTTCAGCGGCGGCTGTCTCGACCTGGGCATGAGCGGCGGCCTGGTGACCAACACGTGCGGCGGGGAGGCGTCGCAGCGCTGGACGAGGCAGAGCTAGGGCCTGTCTTTCGGATCGGGCCCGGCATGATCCGAAAGACGGGCCCTAGACCGTCCCGGCCAGGTCTTCCGTCCGAGCCTGCCCGCGGAAGGCCGCGGGCGGCAGGCCGTAGGCCTCGCGGAACGCCCGGCTGAACGCGGAGGCGTGCAGGAAGCCCCGCCGGGCGCCGATGACGTGCACGGGCACCCCTTGGTGCATCGGGTCCGCCAGGTCCTGGCGGGCCCGCGCGAGCCGCTGGCCCTGAAGGAAGGCCGCGACCGTCGCCCCGTCCCCCTCCTGCTGGAAGACCCGGTGGAGATAGCTGACGGAGATGTGGTGGGCGGCGGCGATCGCGGGGACGTCCAGCCGCGGATCGTCGGCGTTGTCCCGGATGAAGGCCATCACGCGGAGCGCCAGAGCACGCCGATGCGTCTCCGGCGTCAGGGACCGGTCCGCTTCGAGGACGCCGGCGAAGAGCGAGGCGATGAGATCGGCCAGTACGCCGCTCAGGCGCGGGCCCTCGGCCGGCCGGTAGGACCGGCTGTCCTTGGTCACCTGGTCGAGGAAGGTGGCCAGCAGGGCCCCCATGCCCTCGCGGGCCGAGATGCGCTTGCCGATGACCCGGCCGGCGGTCTGCGGGGGCAGCGGCAGCAGCGCCTTGGGTACCTCGACCCCGATGATCTCGACGGGATGCGGGCCGGAACTGATGTCGAACGGCCGTGACGTGTCACTGGTGTGGATGTCGAACACACCGTGCACCACGGTGTCCTTGCCCAGGGTGACCGCTCCCGCCCCGCGCTTGATCAGCGAGAGGTGGAAGTGCTCGGGGTCCGACCTCGCTATCAGCTTCGGTGTGCGCCGGAAGGTCAGGGGACGGCATTCCATCGGATAGACCGTGATCCCGCCGAGCGAGATGACGCGCTGGTTCACCCAGAAGTCGGCGGCGTACTCACTGTGCATCTCCATGGGCGCATGCGTCTGCGACATCAGGGCCCGCCAGCTCTCGAAACGGTCGGCGGGCGCTAGTTCCGCGCTGCGGAAGGTTGTCTCGGGCAGCATGATCACGGGTTTACACCGGCCGTGGCGGCCCGCGCAACAAGAGCCGGAGCCCCGGGGGCGGGCGGCGAGGCGACTCTCCGTCAAGACACTGTGTACGCCAGGCCAATGCGCGGTGCTCCGGGGCTTGCCAGAGTGGGCGCCGGAGGGTCGGTGAGGGGATGGGAAACCGGAGCCCCGCCGACGAACGGAGACCTCGCGTGGTCCCGGCACTGAGCTGACGCCGCCCGAGGACGGGGGTTTCGGGCGGCGTCAGCTCAGTGCCGGGACCAGGACGTCCGAGCCGTTCCTTTCGGATCTTGGCGGTCGTGCGGGAACTCGGGCAGGCTGTGCGGCATGGTCTCAGTGGTGCAGAACGTGGCGATCGACTGTTCGGATGCGTATGAACTGGCTCGGTTCTGGAGCGAGGTGACCGGTCGCCCGCTGCATCCGCAGGCCGAACCGGGCGACCACGAGACCGTGGTGATGCTCGCGGAGGGCCCGCTGCTGTACTTCAACCAGGTGCCGGAACCGAAGACCGTCAAGAACCGGGTCCACCTGTGCCTGCGCCCGGCGACCTCCCGCGAGGAGGAGGTCGAGCGGCTGGTGCAGCTCGGAGCCACCCTCGTCGTCGATCGCCGACAGCCCGACGGCTCGGGCTGGGCGGTGCTCGCCGACCCCGAAGGCAATGAATTCTGCGTCCTGCGCGGCGATTCCGATCACGCCGCGACGCCCTGAGCGTCCCGCGCCGGCCGGTCGCGGCCGCGGGTCCGGGAAGCGGCGGAGGCGGGCCTCGATCACTCCCCGCGAGCGCCCGGAAGCGTAGCGCGCGAACCGAGGATCCCGGTCCGTACGACTACGACTTTTGGCGGAGGGACCGGGGCTGCCGATGATCTAATCTGCGCGCTATGTGGTCTCCTCTCCTCCGCTTCCTCGCCGCTTCCGGCAAGGCGGCGGTCCTGCTGCGGTCCCTCGCAGCCTGTGTGCTCCTGGCCGCGGCCTGGGCGGATGTACGGGCCGGGGCGTTCACCGGATCGGTGTCTCCGGGCCTGCTCGTGCTGTCGGCCGTCCTCGTGGGCGTCGCCCTCGTCCCGCTGCCCCTGTGCGAAGAACCTCGGCCGTTCGTCTACGTCGGGGGCGCCGCCGCCGCGGCCTCGCTGGTCTGCTCGGCGGCCCTGTGGCTGGGTCACGACGCCGCCGGCGCCCCGTCCGCCCACCCTGCGTTCGAACCGGTCGCCCTGCTGGTGGTACTGGCCTTCGTCACCCGGCGCGGCCCGGCGGTCTCCGGCGCTCCGGTCGCCCTGCTGCTGGCGGCGGCCGTCGTCGCGCGTCCGCTGTCCACCGGCGTGCGGGAGGACAGTCTGATCGTGGCTCTCGGCCTCACCCTGGCCACCGTCCTGGTGGCGGGGGCGAGTGCGACCGCGCGGCTGGTGGTGGCGGTCCGGCGGCAGCGCGCCCATCGCACCCGCCTCGAACAACGGATCGAGCTGGCCAGGGATCTGCACGACTACGTCGCCCACCACGTGAGCGGCATCGTGGTGCAGGCACAGGGCGCCCGGGCGGTCGCCGCCAGGCGGCCCGACCTGGTGCCGCCCGCGCTGCAGCGCATCGAGGAGACGGGCGCCGAGACCCTCGCGTCCATGCGACGGATGGTCGCCGGCCTCGCGGCCGGCGAGAGCGACGCGGCGCCGACCGCGCCCGCCGGTATGGACGACCTGCGGGCCCTGGTGAGGGGGTTCGCCCTGAACGGCGTACCGGCACACCTCACCGAGGAAGGGCCGACGGACACCGTGCCGCCCGAGGTGGCCGCGACCCTGCACCGGGTGACGGTGGAGTCCCTCACCAACATCCGCGAGCACGCACGGCACTGCCGCCACGTCAGCGTCCACGTGCGCGTCCGTCCCCACGAGGCAGCCGTACGGATCACCAACGACGGGACGGGGCCTCGGGCCTCCCTCTCGGGCTACGACCTCAAGGGCCTCGGCGAACGCGTCACGCTGGCCGGCGGCACCTTCCGGGCCGAAGCCACCGCCGAGGGCGACTGGCAGGTCCGGGCCCGGATGCCGCTCACCACCCCTCGCTCGGCCTAGGCGGAGGTCTTGCCCCGGCCGCCCTTGGAGCCGCCGTTCGTCGGCGGGTAGCCGGGCCTCGCCGGTATCGGGGGCCGGGGTGGTGCCGGCAGGGGCGGCAGGGCCGGCGCGTGCAGCCAGGCGTGGAACAGCTCGTCCAGCGGCTCGGCCGTGTAGCGGGCGACGTGCTGGGTGAAACCCGCGGTGGACACCACCCCGTGGCGGTGCACCGTGGCCCAGTCGCGCAGCATGCGGAAGAAGGCGCTGTCGCCCACCGCGCAGCGGATCGCGTGCACGGTGAGGCCGCCGCGCTGGTACAGGCGGTCGTCGAACATCAGCTTGCGGCCGGGGTCGCCCAGGCGCAGGTCCTGCGGCTGCGAGGCCAGCAGTCGGTGTGCGGCGGCGGCCAGTTCGTGCGCGGTGCGCCCGCCGGAGCGTTCCGACCAGAGCCATTCGGCGTACTTCGCGAAGCCCTCGTTGAGCCAGATGTGCCGCCAGTCGGCGATGGTCACGCTGTTGCCGAACCACTGGTGCGCGAGCTCGTGGGCGATGAGGCGTTCCGAGCCGCGGACGCCGTCCACGTGGTTGGCGCCGAAGGTGGACAGGCCCTGTGCCTCGACGGGGACGTCCAGTTCCTCGTCGGCGACGACCACCGCGTACTCGCCGAAGGGGTAGGGCCCGAAGAGTTCCTCGAACAAGGCCATCATGGCGGGCTGCCGGGCGAAGTCACGGGAGAAGCGCGGCAGCAGGTGCGCCGGCACGTGCGCGCTCTGCGGGACGCCACCGAGGCCGGGGTCGCCGAGGAGCACCGTCTGGTACATGCCGATGGACAGGCCGACCAGGTAGCTGGAGGTCGGCGCGGACTGCTCGTAGACCCAGGTGGTCGTGCTGGCCTTCGTCGTGCGCGTCAGGAGGCGGCCACCGGCCACGACCGTGTACGGGGACGGCGTGTTGACCGAGATGTGGTACGAGGCCTTGTCGGCGGGCCGGTCGTTGCACGGGTACCAGGAGGGCGCGCCGACGGGCTGGCTGGCCACCAGCGCGCCGTCGGTCAGTTCCTCCCAGCCGAGGCCGCCCCAAGGGCTGCGCACCGGCTTGGGGTTGCCCGCCCAGTGCACCTCGACGGTGAACGCGGAGCCGGCGGGCAGCGGCTTGGCCGGGCGGATGCGCAGTTTGCCGCCGCGGTGGGAGTAGTGCGGCGCCCGGCCGTTCACCAGGACCCGGCCTATTCTGAAATCGGCCAGGTTCAGGTGGAACTCGGCGAGCGGCGCCCGCCCGGCGATCGCGCTGAGCCGGGCCGTTCCCGCGAGCCGGTTGGGCCCGGGACGGTACTCCAGAGCGAGTTCGTACCGGTGCACTCGGTAACGGGAGTCGCCGTTGGCCGGGAAGTACGGGTCCGATGGCTCTGTTCTGTGGCCGCTCACTGCCGCTTCCGCTCCCTGCGCTGTGCTCGTACGACGTGCTGGTGTACCGGTGTGCCGGTGCCGCCCTGCTGCCTACCGCGGCGGGGCGGGCCCGGTCAGGACCGCCACGCCTCGATGGGATTGCCCAGCCAGCGGGTGTCGGCGGGGACGGATTCCCCGGCCATCACGAGGGATGCGGGGCCCAGGGTGCTGCGGGCCCCTACCGTGCTCCCGGGCAGGACGATTCCGCCCGGGCCCAGGGTGGCGCCCTCGCGGAGCACCACAGTATCCGTCCTCAAGATCCGGTCGTGGAAGAGGTGCGTCTGCAACACACAGCCGCGGTTGACGCTGACTCCGTCGCCGAGCACCACCAGGTCCGTCTCGGGCAGCCAGTAGCTCTCGCACCACACGCCCCGGCCGATCCGGCCGCCGAGCGCGCGCAGCCACAGGGCCAGCACCGGTGTGCCGGGAACCGATCCGGCCAGCCACGGCACGGCCAGCACCTCCACGAAGGTGTCGGCCAGTTCGTTGCGCCATACGAAGCCGCTCCACAGCGGGTGCTCCCCCGTCCGGTGCCGGCCGACCAGCAGCCATTTGGCGGTCACGGCGACCGCGCAGGCGGCCGTACCGGCGATGAGCAGGACCGCTCCGGACAGGAGTGCGGCTCCCCAGATCCCCGGACCGCCGCCCGTGATCAGGGCGCAGAGAGCCGCTCCGGTCAGCACGGCCAGGGCGGCCGAGCAGAACACCGGGACGAGCCGGCACAGCTCGACGAGGCCGCGTGCCCACAGCAGCCGCGCGGGGGGCTCGTAGGTGCGGCTCTGGTCGGAGTCGGCGGTGGACCGGGGCAGTCGGACCGGCGGGAGTCCCAGGTAGGAGCTGCCCTTCTTGGCCTTCTTCGGGGTGGCGGACAGGACGCCGACGAGTCCGTCGTCCGGCACGCTGCGGCCCGGGGCGGTCATGCCGGAGTTGCCGAGGAAGGCGCGGCGGCCGATCTCGGAGTGTCCGATGCGCATCCAGCCGCCGCCGAGCTCGTAGGGGGCGGTCAGCGTGTCGTCGGCGAGGAAGGCGCCCTCGCCGACGGTGGTGAGGCTGGGCAGGGCGAGCACGGTGGACACCTCGGCGCCCCGGCCGATCTTCATGCCGAGCAGCCGCAGCCACACCGGGGTGATCAGCCCGGCGTACAGCGGGAAGAGCGTCTCGCGGGACAGGTCCATCAGTTGGGTGACCGTCCAGGCCTGCCAGCCGACCCTGCTGTGCGTCGGGTGGGTTCCGGTCCGCAGGCCGAGGCTGAGCAGACGTACGGAGACCAGCAGCAGGGCCGCGTACGCGACCCCGTAGGCGAGGGCCGCGGGCACCACGGCGACGAGCGTTCCGCGCAGTGCTTCGGTGAGCCCGGCGTCGGCTGGGACGAAGCGGCTGACGACGAGCAGGGCGGGCAGGGCGGCGAGGACGGGCAGGGTGGTGAGGCCGAAGCCGGCCGCTCCGTAGGCGGCCCGCCAGAAGAGTCCGCGCGGCGGGCGTTCCCCCGGCCAGTTGTGCTTGGCCTTTCCGAGTTTCCCGGCGGGTGCGCCGGCCCAGCGCTGGCCGGTCGGGATCTGTCCGACGACGGCGGAGCCGGGGGCCACCTCGGCGCGCTTTCCGACCCGCGCGCCGGGGAAGAGGATGCTGCGGGTGCCGACCACCGCGCCCGCGCCGACCTTGATCGCGCCGATCTCCAGGTGGTCCCCGTCCAGCCAGTGGCCGGTGAGGTCCACCTCGGACTCCACGGCGCAGCCGCGGCCGAGTTTGAGCATGCCCGTGACCGGGGGCAGGGAGTGCAGGTCCACCTCTGGGCCGATCTTGGCGCCGAGGGCCCGGCCGTAGCGTTCCAGCCACGAGCCGGTGAGGGAGGTGGCGCCGGCGCATTCGGCGAGCCGTTCGGCCGTCCAGAGCCGCAGGTGGACGCTGCCGCCGCGCGGGTGGCGTCCGGCGCGCACGCCGCGCAGCAGGAGGCGTGCGCCGCCGGCGGCGATCGCGAGCCGGCCGGGCGGGCTGAAGAGCAGCAGGGCTCCGGCGGCGACGAGCCACCAGGAGGCGGTGGGCGCCCATGGGAAGGGCCCGAAGTGGTGCAGGACGTTGCCCAGGGCCAGCAGGGCGACGGTCCAGCGCAGGCCGACCAGGGTGAACAGCGGGATCAGCAGCAGCGTCTGGGCCACCTGGGAGCGCAGCGGGACCGGTGCGACGGTGCGGGCCTCGCCGTCGCCCTGGGCGGACTTCTCCAGGTGGCGGGCCAGCTTGCGCAGGGTGGGTTGCTGGTAGATGTCGAGGACTGCGGCGCTCGGGTAGCGGGTGCGCAGCCGGGTGGTGAGCTGGGCGGCGGCGAGGCTGCCGCCGCCGATCGCGAAGAAGTCGTCGGCGGCGCTGGTGACGGTGACGCCGAGGGCTTCGCCCCACTGCTCGGCGAGCCAGGCCTCGGTGCCGTAGAGCTGCTCGGTGGGGCCGGAGCTCTCCAGTTCGGGCAGCGGCCAGGGCAGGGCGGCGCGATCGACCTTGCCGGAGGTGCGGGTGGGCAGTTCGGCGACGGGTGCGAGCAGCGGCACGAGGGCGGCGGGCAGTTCGGCGCGCAGCCGGGTCACGGCGGCGGCGTGGTCCCAGCCGTCCTGGGTGACGAGGTAGCCGACGAGCAGCTGGTTGCCGCTGCGGGCGGTGCGGACGGCGGCGGCCGCGCCCGCGACGCCGGGCAGGGCCTGGAGCGCGGCGTCCACCTCGCCGAGTTCGATCCGGCGGCCGCCGAGCTTGATCTGCTCGTCGGCGCGGCCGAGGAAGACGAGGCCTTCCGGTTCGGCGCGTACGAGGTCGCCGCTGCGGTAGGCGCGCTGCCAGCCGAGGGTTTCGAGCGGGGCGTACTTCTCGGCGTCCTTGTCGGGGTCGAGGTAGCGGGCGAGGCCGACGCCGCCGATCACGAGCTGGCCGCTGCCGCCCATGGGTACCGGCTCGCCGGACTCGTCGACGACGGCCAGTTCCCAGCCGTTCAGCGGGAGGCCGATGCGGATCGGCTCCTCGCCGGTCAGCAGTGCGGCGCAGGCGACGACGGTGGCTTCGGTGGGGCCGTACGTGTTCCAGACCTCGCGGCCTTCGGTGACCAGGCGCTGGGTGAGTTCGGGCGGGCAGGCCTCACCGCCGAAGATCAGGAGCCGGACCTCGTTGAGCGCCTCGGGCTCCCAGAGCGCGGCCAGGGTCGGCACGGTGGAGACCACGGTGATCTCCTGCTCCACGAGCCAGGGGCCGAGGTCGGCGCCGCTGCGGACCTGGGAGCGGGGTACGGGCACGAGGCAGGCGCCGTAGCGCCAGGCCAGCCACATCTCCTCGCAGGAGGCGTCGAAGGCGACGGAGAGTCCGGCCATGACGCGGTCGCCGGGGCCGATGGGCTCCTCGGTGAGGAACAGGGCGGCTTCGGCGTCCACGAAGGCCGCGGCGCTGCGGTGGCTGACGGCGACGCCCTTGGGCTTGCCGGTGGAGCCGGAGGTGAAGATGATCCACGCATCGTGTTCGGGTCCGGGACGGGAGGCGGCGGCGCGGGCGCCGGCCTCCGGCTCGCCGCCTGCGTGGATGCGGTGTCCGCCGCCGAGGACGGCGCGGACCCCGGCCTCGCCGAAGACCAGGTCGGCGCGCTCGTCGGGGTCCTCGGCGTCGACGGGTACGTAGGCGGCGCCGGCGGCGAGGACGGCGAGGACGGCCACGTACAGCTCGTTGGTCCCGGACGGCACGCGGACGCCGACCCGGTCGCCGAGTCCTACTCCGGCGGCGGCGAGGGCCCGGCGCCGGCGCTCGACCTCGACGGCCAGGGCCCGGTAGGTCAATCGGGTGGTTCCGTCGTCGAGGGCGAGCTCGTCGGGGTAGGTCCGTACGGTCGCCTCGAAGATGTCGACGAGGGTGCGGGTGGGGGCGGCGGGCCCTGCGGTGAAGCGGGCCGACTTGCCGGTCTCCTCCAGCGTCTCCCCGTCGTCGAGCAGCGTGAGTTCACCGTGCTCAGGTGTGACTGCCATCGGCCCTCGCGTCTCGTTCCCGGCACCGTCCGGGTCGCCGGCGGAGCCCGGGTCTGCCCAGGTTGTTCCGGCCCAGCGCCGAACAACCCACCAGTCTAGTGCGCCATCAAGGATTTTCTTGTCGAAGGCTTGCGCGTGGCTGGGAAGAGACGGTATTGGCGTCGCGACATGTGGGTGAATTCCGGCTGTCGGACCGTTCCGGGGGCGGCACGGACCGTGATCGGCGACTCACATATCGTCGGCCGTCATGAACGATCGTGTTGCGCCCGTGCGGCGGTTTCTCGTCCTCCACGACTACGGCATGGGCGGCCTGTGGTGGTGGGTCCACGCACGGTCGGCCCGAGAGGTGCGCGAAACGTTCGCGGAGGTGGAGGTCGTCGACACCGCCGCGAGCGTCGAGCAGGCCGAGGGCTGGGACCTGGACGAGGTCCGAATCGACGGGACGAGCATGCCCGGCGCGTTGGCGGACCTACGGGCCCGGCGGGAGGCCCAGCGGGGCCTCGACGGCTTCGGCGCGCTCGCCGACCGGGAGATCGTGTGGCTGCGGCGGCCCTGGGACGACGAGGACGGCGGAGGCCGGACGCTGTACCTGCTGGAGGTCGAGTCCGACGGCCGCAGGCTGCGCCAGGTCGAGTGGGGCCCGGACGGCCCCGGTGTGCGCAGCGGCCCGGACGACTGGCCGTTCAACCCGCCCGTCGTCGACCTCTTCGACCCCGAACTGGTGGGCATGGAGATCGGCGAGGACGAGTTCGAGACGGCGTGGCTGCGCGCCCGGCCCGTGGGCCAGGAGTAGCGCGAGGGCCGGCCGGGCACGGCGGTGGCGCTACGCGCAGTCCGGGCACAGGCCCCGGTAGGTGACCTCGACCCCGGACACCGCGAAGCCGAAGCGCTCGTCCGCCGGGAGGCCGGCCAGCGGGTCGTCCGTCGGGTGGACGTCGCGGATGAGCCCGCAGGCGGAGCACACCAGGTGCTGGTGGGGGTGGTGCGCGTTGGGGTCGTAGCGCTTGGCCCGGCCGTCGGTCGTCACCTCCACGACCTCGCCGAGGGCCACCAGCTCGCCGAGGGCGTTGTAGACGGTCGCCCGGGAGATCTCCGGCAGCCGCCGCGCCGCGCGGGCGTGCACCTCGTCCGCCGTGAGGTGCACGTGGTCACCGTCGAGGACCTCCGCGACCACGCGCCGCTGCGACGTCATCCGCCAACCACGCCCGCGCAAACGCTCCAGCAGGTCACTCATATCGGCCCACCTATTCAGGTTCGACGGGGTGCCCCGAAGTTTATCGGCGGACATCCGGGATCCGAACGAATGTGGACCTGGTGTCCTTCTTGACTTGGATTGCGTCCATCGTAGGATCGGTTTCGTAGATAGCCAAGAGACAGGAAGACTCCAGAGCGGCAGGTGACAAAGACGTGACGGATCACCGCCGAGGAGCTGCCCGGTGCCGGTACGCGCGCACCGACTGCCGGAGTTCCCTTCTCGCAACCGTCCGGGACGGTGACCCCTCGGCGTCGTGGCGATCGACGAGGCCGAGCCCCTGCACCTGGGGCCCTGCGCCCCGACAGTTCCATCGCATTCGGTCGCAATCAGTCGCATTCAGTTCCTGAACACCGTGATCCGCCTGGTACGGAAGGATTCCCATGTCTGAGAACCATGATGCAATCGTCACGGACGCCAAGTCGGAGGGTGGGGAGGGCTGTCCGGTGGCCCATGGACGAGCCCCGCACCCGACCCAGGGCGGCGGAAACCGCCAGTGGTGGCCTGAACGGCTCAACCTGAAGATCCTCGCCAAGAACCCCGCCGTCGCGAACCCGCTCGGCGAGGAGTTCGACTACGCCGCGGCGTTCAAGACCCTCGATCTTCCCGCGGTCAAGCGGGACATCGCCGACGTGCTGACCACCTCCCAGGACTGGTGGCCCGCCGACTTCGGCCACTACGGCCCGTTCATGATCCGTATGGCCTGGCACAGCGCGGGCACCTACCGGATCAGCGACGGCCGCGGCGGCGCCGGCGCCGGCCAGCAGCGTTTCGCCCCCCTCAACAGCTGGCCGGACAACGGCAACCTCGACAAGGCCCGCCGTCTGCTGTGGCCGGTCAAGCAGAAGTACGGTCAGAGCCTCTCGTGGGCCGACCTCATGATCCTCACCGGCAACGTGGCCCTGGAGTCGATGGGCTTCGAGACCTTCGGCTTCGGCGGCGGCCGTCCCGACGTGTGGGAGCCCGACGAGGACGTCTACTGGGGTCCCGAGACCACCTGGCTCGACGACGAGCGCTACACCGGCGACCGCGAGCTGGAAAACCCGCTCGGCGCGGTCCAGATGGGCCTCATCTACGTCAACCCCGAGGGCCCGAACGGCAACCCCGACCCGATCGCCGCGGCGCGCGACATCCGCGAGACGTTCCGCCGGATGGCGATGAACGACGAGGAGACGGTGGCCCTGATCGCGGGCGGCCACACCTTCGGCAAGACCCACGGCGCGGGCCCGGCCGAGAGTGTCGGCGCCGACCCCGAGGCCGCCCCGATGGAGGCGCAGGGACTGGGCTGGAGCAGTTCCTTCGGCACCGGCAAGGGGGGCGACGCGATCACCAGTGGTCTGGAGGGCATCTGGACCAACACCCCGATCACCTGGGACAACACCTTCTTCGAGATCCTGTTCGGCTACGAGTGGCAGCTGTTCAAGAGCCCCGCCGGCGCCCACCAGTGGCGGCCGAAGGACGGCGCCGGCGCGGGTACCGTGCCCGACGCCCACGACCCGTCCAGGACGCACGCCCCGACGATGCTGACGACGGACCTCTCGCTGCGGTTCGACCCGGCCTACGAGCAGATCTCCCGGCGCTTCCTCGCGAACCCCGCCGAGTTCGCCGACGCGTTCGCGCGCGCGTGGTTCAAGCTGACCCACCGCGACATGGGCCCGATCGTGCGCTACCTCGGCCCGGAGGTCCCGACCGAGACGCTGCTGTGGCAGGACCCGCTCCCCGCGGTGACCCACGAGCTCGTCGACGCCGCCGATGTCGCCGCGCTCAAGCGGCAGGTCCTCGCCTCGGACCTGACGGTGTCCCAGCTCGTATCCGTCGCGTGGGCCTCGGCCTCGTCCTTCCGCGGCAGCGACAAGCGCGGCGGCGCCAACGGCGGCCGGATCCGCCTCCAGCCGCAGAGCGGGTGGGAGGTCAACGACCCGGACCAGCTGGCCGCGGTGCTGCGTACCCTGACCGGCATCCAGGAGTCCTTCAACTCCGCCCAGAGCGGCGGCAAGCGGATCTCGCTCGCGGACCTGATCGTGCTGGCCGGTGCGGCCGCCGTCGAACAGGCCGCCGAGGACGGCGGGTTCGCCGTCCAGGTTCCCTTCACCCCGGGCCGCGCGGACGCGACGCAGGAGCAGACGGACGTGGAGTCCTTCGCCGCGCTGGAGCCGGTCGCCGACGGGTTCCGCAACTACCTCGGGAAGGGCAACCGGTTGCCCGCCGAGTACCTGCTGCTCGACCGGGCGAACCTGCTGACCCTCAGCGCCCCCGAGATGACGGTCCTGGTCGGTGGCCTGCGCGTACTGGGCGCGAACCACCAGCAGACCCCGCACGGTGTCTTCACCGCGACCCCCGGGTCCCTCACCAACGACTTCTTCGTCAACCTGCTCGACCTGGGTACGACGTGGTCGGCGACGTCCGAGGACGCCAACGCGTTCGAGGGCCGCGACGCCTCGACCGGCCGGGTCAGGTGGACGGGCACCCGTGCCGACCTCGTCTTCGGATCGAACTCGGAGCTGCGCGCGCTCGCGGAGGTCTACGCGAGCGACGACGCGAAGGAGAAGTTCGTGAAGGACTTCGTCGCGGCGTGGGACAAGGTGATGAACCTGGACCGGTTCGACCTCGCCTGATCATGAGGTCCGGGCCGGCCCCACCGGCCGGCCCGGACCTCCCGCACCACGCCTACGGCTCGGCGTGGACGCGGCCCACGACGAGCCGGACCGCGCCGATCGTCAGGTCGGGATCGTGCACCTGTACGTAGTGGTCGCTCCCGGTGGCCAGGAACTGCGGGGTCTGGTTCCCCAGCTCGACCAACTTCCGCTGCACCTGGGGCCAGGCCCGCTCCAGGGTGTCCAGGAGGTCCTTCGAGGTTCCGGGCGGCGCGGCGAACGGTTCCGTCTTGCTCAGTACGGCCATGGGGACCGCCGGCAGCCGCGGCGCGGCGGTGACGGCGTCGATCGCGCCGTCGATGTCCACCCTTTCGAAGTCGGGACGCGCGTCGAAGGGCGTGCCGGGCCTGTCGAGCAGCGTGCGGTACGCGGCCCAGCGGGTGCCGAAGAGGGCGCGGATGTCCGTACCGAAGGCGTCGACGAAGACCAGCCCCGCCGTCTCGCGGGGGTGCCGTTGGGCGTAGAGCCGGGTGATCATCCCGCCGAAGGAGTGGCCGACCAGCACGTAGGGGCCCGGCAGGCGGGCGGATGTCAGCAACGCGTCGAGATCGTCGGCCATCGCGGTGAGGGCGCGGATGCCGTCGACCGGCGTGCTGCGGGTGGTGAGCGCGGGCGGATCGACGTACCGGACGGTACCGGGCCGGTCGTAGCGGCAGACCCGGGTGAACGCCGCGACGCCGGGGAACACCGCCGGGGCTTTCGGTACGGGCGGGCGGGTGTCGGTGATGGTCCAGGTGTCGGAGGAGTCGTGCAGCCCGGACTCCAGGATCACGGTGGGGCTGCCGCTGCCTGCGCAGCTCAGATAGATCTTCCGGCCGGCGCCCACGTCGACCTGGCCGGAGAAGTCGCCGGTCGCCGGTACGGAGGAGGGCGCGGGCGGTGCGCCGCGCGGGGCCGAGGGACCGACGCACCCGGGAACGGCGGCCACGAGCGCCGCCGTCAGGAGGACGGGCAGCAGCGGAATTCGGTGTCGCATCGGCTCTCCGGGTCCCTCGTCGGCGCCCCTGCCCGATCATCCGGCACGAGGGGCCGCGGGCCCGGCATTGCCGGACCGGGAGTCGCGGCCCCTCGGCGGCCGGGTGGCTACCCGCCGGCGCCGGAGGCCACCTGGGCCATCTCGCGCTCCACCGCGGCGATTTCCTCCTGACGGTCCATGAGGAGGAGCTGCTCCTGGTAGCGGTGCAGGGCCTTGACGAGCAGGAGGTCCCTGGCCGGCTCCATGGCGTACATGCGGCGCGCGGCGTCGACGGCCTCGGCCCGCAGGGCCAGGGCGATGTCGGGCAGATGGGCGAAGTCCTGACGGCTGTACTCGTACAACGCCTCGGCCAGCAGTGGCAGATACGCCCGTGCGTTCACCTGGACGAGCACACGGTAGGCGGCGACCTCCTGACGGGCGGGCAGGGTCTGTGATCCCAGGAGGGCAACTCGGGCTCGGAGTATCGCGTCGTGACCGGCATGCGCTGAGTAAGTCATGACGGTGATTCTGAAAGCCGCAGACCGGTCCGAACAAGGGCGATTCGCTGTGCCGTTGGTCCTACGAAAACGGCCTCTGACCTGTCATGATTGATACGTGTTCACCCCTGCGCCCCAGGAAGCGGGTCAGCAGCCGAGGAACGACAGGCGGACCTGACGTCGGGGGTTGTCCCGGTTGGTGTCCACGAGGGTGACGGACTGCCAGGTTCCGAGCTCCAGGAGTCCGTCGATCACGGGCAGTGTCGCGTGGGGTGGGACGATCGCGGGCAGCACGTGGTCGCGGCCGTGGCCGGGGGAACCATGGCGGTGCCGCCAGCGGTCGTCGGCCGGCAGCAGGGACGCCAGGGCCTTCAGGAGATCGTCGTCGCTACCGGCGCCGGTCTCGATGACGGCGAGCCCGGCGGTCGCGTGCGGCGTGAAGACGTTGAGCAGTCCGCTGCGGCCCCGCGCCACCTCACCGAGGAACGAAGCGCAGGCGTCGGTCAGGTCATGGACGGTCTCCCGGTCCCCGGTCGTCACGTCGATGGTGCGTGAAACGAAGATGTCGGCCATGACCGCATCCTTGCGCCCGACGGCCCAGCAGAGCGGCAACCCGGGCCGGTGTCGGCCGGTACGTCCATCCCGCCGTACCCCGGGCGGACGGGCCGGCGGGCCGGGAGTCCGGGGATACCCCTCAGCCGTGCCGCGTGGCTCGAACTCACGCTGCGGCCCATGCGTGATCAGCCGCTGACGACCCGGGCCACCTGTGGTGAGGGGCTTGCGCGACGTCAGGCCTCGGCCAGTCCCGTGACCTCCCGCACGTGGCGCAGGCTGGGCGGGGCGAGCACCTCGTTCAGCTGCTGGAAGATCTGCCGCGCGGCGACCGCGTTCCAGTCCGCGGGAAGCAGCTCGGCGGGCAGTCCGGGGTCGAGGTAGGGCAGGCGGCGCCACTGGGTGAGCATCGGGACGTAGTGGCGGAAGGCCTCGGCGCCGTCGATGGCGGGCTGTTCGGCCAGGCTCGCGGCGACGGGTCCGTAGGCCTCGGTGAAGCCCGCGTACTGCTCCTCGATCGCCGGGAAGTCCCACCAGGAGCTGACCGTTCCGGGCAGGTCGCTGAAGGCCGCGTACTCGGCGGCGAACAGGTGCACGTACGCGCTGAGTCCGAGCCGGACGAGCATGTCGCGGGCGTCCGGGAGGAGGCGGCCGGGCGCCAGCCACACGCCCGGGGCGATGTTCCCGAAGCCCAGCCAGGTCAGCCGGGTGCGCAGCTGGTAGCGGTAGGAGCGCTCGGACTCCGGTACGGAGAAGACGGCCATGGCCCAGCCGTCGCTCAGCTTCGCCGGTTCCAGGCTGCCGAAGATGCGCCGGTCGCCCTCGTCGAAGACGGGTTGCGCACCCGGGCTGAGCCGGTAGCCGGTGGCGCCACGGCGTTCCGGTTCGAGGACGCCCTTCTTCTTGAGCCGGGAGATCGCCGAGCGTGCCGCCGGGCCGTCCACGTCCAGTTCGGACATCAGGGTGATCAGGTCGGCGACCGAGATCCAGCCGCCGAGGCGTCGCAGGAACGCCCCGTAGACCGTGTTGATCAACGAGCTGGGCCTGAGGGGACTGTCCGCCATGATCGCCTTCCGTCGGATGCGGTGGCGATCCTATCGACCTGGGCGAACGGGTCGCCGCCCAGGTCACGGTCCCCGGCGGCGGGCTCAGAGGCGGGTGGCCCGCTTCAGGAGCCCGAGGTCGACGAACTTGAAGTCGGTGTCGGTACGGGCCTCACCGTCGGCTCCGGTGGTCGCCGGGGTGTTGTGGCCGTCCTGGACGACCAGCAGGCCGTTCGGGAACTTCTTGCCGAGCGGTGCGGTCGTGACGGCGGCTCCGTCGCACTCCTGCGAGCCGTCCGGCGAGCCGGGCTTCGCACCGTCGCCGATGCGGAAGCCGCTGACGTAGGCGTTGCCGTGCTCGCGGTCGAAGACGGCGAAGGTGTCGTCACCCTGGCTGGAGGCGAGCAGGTAGCCGCGGCGGCCGGGCTGCTTCGGGTCGCGCCAGATGGTCAGGCCCTCGACGTCGGCGGAGACGTGCCGGCCGCCGAAGCCGGGGTCGGCGCCCGCGTCGCACTCCTCCGTCCCCGGGTTCCAGGTGCCGGGGACGCCGAAGGAGCGCACCTTCTCGATGAGGCGGGCGGGCGAGCGCAGGTCGGCGTCGAGCTTCCAGATGCCGACGTCCTCCTGACCCGCGTACAGGTCACCGGTGTCGGGGTCGACGACCATGCCCTCGACCTGGGGGCGCTCGCCCGGTTCGCCGCAGGACGTCCAGGTCGTGCCGTTCGGCAGGGTGAAGGAGGCGGGCAGCGAGGTGGTGCGGACGGTGCGGTAGCCGACCTTGCCCCGGGCGTTCGGCAGCAGTTCGGCCAGCGCGAGGTCGGTGGCGTGGCGCCGGCTGGTGACCGCGTACGAGCGGCCGCTGCGGCGGTCGGTGTAGGCGGCGAGGCCGTAGGCGGTCCGCTGGTCGTCGACCTCGTCCTGTGAGGTGGAGAAGACCAGCGGGGCGGCCGTCTCGTCGGTGACGTCGACCAGCGGGGCGGTGGGCCGCTTCGGGTCGATGCGGTAGACGCGCAGCTGGTCGCGGCCACGGTCGGAGACGACGGCCACGTCGTGCCGGCCGTCCGGGAAGCGGAGTCCGGTGATCAGGTCGACGTTGTTGAAGCGTCCGGGCTTGTCCCCCTCCCTCGGCGGCGCGGGCGCGGGTAGGGACTGCACCTGGCGTCCGTCCAGGTCGTAGACGCGCAGGCCGCCCTCCTTGGCGGTGGCGATGACCAGGCTGGCGTCGGGGTTCGCGGCGTTGCGCCAGATCGCCGGGTCGTCGGCGTTCGCGTTGCCGCCGGCCTCGTCGTCGAAGAGGGAGGGCGTCTCGACGGAGGCCGTCACCCGCGGCAGCGGCGGTGTCGTGCCGCCGTGGCCCGCGTGGGCGTGCGCCGGTCCGGCGATCGCCCCCAGGGCCACCATGGCCGCCGCGGCCACGACCGGGGTCCGCCTGCTCGGGATCACGCGCATCTTGCCTCCTGTGGGGTGTACGGGGGGGGTGCGGCCGGCCGAGTGGTGTGCCGGGGTCCTCCGGCGTCCCGCGACGGGCCGCCCCCACCGTGGGCCACGTTCGGGTGACACCCATGGAGCGGGCATGGCGTGCGCATGACCGAATGGTGAAATCCGGCGGCCCCGGAGCCTTCCACGGAGCTTTCTTAGCGGAACGTTAGATCTGCGTGGCGGACCTTGTCCGGGTACGACGGCCGCCGCATGCTCTGGGCACTCCCCCATCGCCGGGGCAGTCCTCCCGTCCCCCATCAGGGACTTCCCTCTGGAGCCGCCATGTCCTCGTCCGCCGTCATGCCCGCGTCGCCGCCCGGGGACGAGCGCAGGAAGCGCCGCCTGGCCCTGGTCGGCGGCTCCCTCGGCAATCTCGTCGAGTGGTACGACTGGTTCGTCTACGCCAGTTTCGCGATCTACTTCGCCGATTCCTTCTTCCCCGGCGACAACCCGACCACCCAGCTGATGAACACGGCCGGGATCTTCGCCGTCGGCTTCCTGATGCGTCCCGTCGGCGGGTGGATCCTGGGCCGCGCCGCCGACCGGCACGGGCGCAAGAGCGCGCTCACCCTGACCGTCACCATGATGTCGGTGGCCGCCCTGCTGATCGCCGTCGCCCCGACCTACGGGCAGGCCGGATACTTCGGCGCCCTGGTCCTGCTGCTCGCACGACTGCTCCAGGGGATGAGCATCGGCGGGGAGTACGCGGCCAGCGCCACCTACCTGACCGAAGCATCGGCCCGCAACCGGCGCGGGCTGGGCTCGTCCTTCCAGTACGTGTCGATGACCTGCGGCCAGCTGCTCGGACTGGGCATCCTGATCACTCTTCAGCACACCCTGACGACCGCCCAGTTGGAGAGCTGGGGTTGGCGGATCCCGTTCCTCGTCGGGGCGTTGTTCGCGGTGGTCGTCTTCTGGCTGCGGCGCCGGCTGCAGGAGACCGACGCCTTCAAGGAGGAAACGGCTTCGGCGGAGGGCGAGGACGCCCACGACGACAGCACGCGCGGCACGCTGAAGGCCCTGTGGCACTACCGGCGGCAGGCGGGGCTGGTCATGGCGCTCACCCTCGGCGGCACCGTCGCCTACTACACCTACACCACCTACCTCACCAAGTACCTGGTCGGCAGCGCGGGCATGGAGAAGACCACGGCCACGCTCGTCAGCTTCACCGCGTTGGCCCTCTTCGCCGTGCTGCAGCCCTTCGCCGGCATGCTGTCCGACCGGATCGGCCGCCGGCCGCTGCTGATCACCTTCGCGGTGGGCTGCACCGTCGGCACGTACCCGATCATGACCGCCCTCGGATCGGCGTCCTCGTACTGGTCCGCGCTCGGGCTGTCCCTGCTGGCCCTGGTCATCGTGACCGGCTACACGTCCATCAACGCGGCGGTCAAGGCCGAGCTCTTCCCGACCCGGGTACGCGCCCTGGGCGTGGCGCTGCCGTACGCGATCGCCAACGCGCTCTTCGGCGGCACGGCGGAGTACGTGGCGCTGTGGTTCAAGAACAGTGGGCACGAGACCATGTTCTTCTGGTACGTCTCCGGATGCGCGCTGATCTCCCTCGTGACGTACGTGCTCATGCCGGACACCCGCAACGCCGCCCTGAGCCGCGCCGAGGCCGAGGCCGACGGCGAGGCCGCACGGGAACGGCCGGCGGCGGCTCCCGCCGAGGCGGCACACTGATCCTCCGCTCCCCGTGGTCCGGCGGCCCGTGGCTCGGGCGGCCCGTGGTCGGTGGCCCGTGGCGCGGTCCGGCGGCTCCCGTAAGCTGCTGCGCCGGGCCACGGGGGTCGGGATCCGGTGGCTCCGTAGGAGCGGCTCCGGTAGGTCGGGGCTCCGGTCACAGGTCGTGAGGGACTGTCTATGCACGCGCTGCTCGTCGAGGACGACGACCGCATGGCCCAAGCCCTCGGCACGGCCCTCGCGCAGCGCGGGCACACCGTCCGCCGGGTCGGGCGCGCCCTGGACGCCTTGCGGCACGTCCGCGAGGCCGAGTTCGTGCTGCTCGACCTGGGCCTCCCCGACCTCGACGGGCTGGAGCTGCTGCGGCGGCTGCGGACCGTCTGCGACGCGCCGTTGATCGTCGTGACGGCGCGCTGCGAGGAGCGCGACATCGTGCAGGGGCTGCGGGCGGGGGCCGACGACTACGTGGTCAAGCCGTTCCGGATGGCCGAGCTGATGGCCCGGATCGACTCCGTACGGCGCCGGACCGACCCGCACCCCGGCCGTACGGCCATCCCGGAACCCGCCGCGACCGGGTCCCGGCCCGTGCGCACCGGCGATGTCGAGGTGGACCTCGCCGGTCGCACCGTCACCGTCGCGGGAGCCGAAGTACGGCTCACCCGCCGTGAGTTCGACGTCCTCGCCTTTCTCGCCGCCCGACCGGACGAGGTCCATGCGCGGGCGGTGATCCTGGACCGGATCTGGGGCGACGTCTTCCTCGCGGCCTCCCGCTCCCTGGACGTCCATGTGGCGGGCATCCGCGCCAAGACCGGCCGCTCGGGCCTGGTCCGTACCGTCCGGGGCTTCGGCTACCAGCTCGGCTTCCCGGCTCCGGCCGACACCCCCGTCCCGGAGGCGGGGGACGCCCCGGACGCGGGGGGCGACGAGCGGTGAGGCGCCGGCTGCTGGCGGTGTTGATGGTGCTCATGGGGGCGGCGGCGCTGCTGCTCTGCGTCCCCCTGGCCGATGCCTACGCGCGGGGGCGCACCGAGCACCTGCTCCTGCAACGGCGCTCCGAGGCCGTACGGTTCGCCGACCTCGCCGACCGGATGCGTAGCGCCGCCGACCGGGCGGAGCTGTCGGCCGAGATCGGCCGCTACGCCCAGCTGTACGGAGCCGGGGTGGTCGTGGTCGACTCCGCCGGGGCGACGGTGGCGCGGGCCGGGACCGGTCCGGCGGCGGAAGCCGCCACGGACGCGGCCACCGACGATTCCCCGCGCGTCGGAACCTCGGACGGGTCGGACGCCCGTCGCCGCGCCCTCACCGGTCGCTCCACCGACCGACTGCCCACCCTGCGCCCCTGGGGGCCACGCACCGTCGTGCTGGCCGAGCCGGTGGGCCGGGACGAGCGGGTGAGCGGGGCGGTCCTGATGGCCGTACCCACCGAGGCCGCCCGCCGGGACGTGACGGTCCGCTGGTCGCTCATCACAGCCGGGGCGTTCGCCGCCTTCGCGGCGGCCGCCCTGGTCGCGGCCGGGATCACGCGCTGGCTGATGCGGCCTGTACTGGACCTGGACCGGGCCGTCGAGCGACTGACCGCCGGCAGCCTGCAGGCCCGGGCCGTGTCCGACACCGGTCCGCCGGAACTGCGCCACCTGCGTCAGCACTTCAACACCATGGCGGAGGCGATGGCCGACTCCATCGGCCGGCAACGCGACTTCGTCGCCGATGCCTCGCACCAGCTGCGCAATCCACTGGCCACGCTGGTGCTGCAACTGGAGAACGTCGAGCCGCACATCGCGCCCGGCCCCGGCCTGGCCGAGCACGGCCGCGCCCTGGACGAGGCGGAGCGCCTGGAGGAGCTGCTCGACGGCCTGCTGGCACTGGCCCGGGTCGAGTCGGGGACGGCGGAACTGACCGAGGAGGACGTGTCGCGGGCGGTACGCGAGCGGGTGGCGGCCTGGACGCCGGTCTTCCACGCGGCGGGGGTGGACCTGGTGGCCGCCGACCTCGCCGAAGGCCTGCGGGCTCGCACCCTGCCCGACGCGGCGGGCCGGGTCCTCGACGCGCTGCTCGACAACGCCGTCAAGTTCGTCCCGCGCGGTGGCCGCGTCGAGGTGCGCGCCGGGCAGGAGGCCGACGGGAGTACCGCCGGCCCGGCCGGTCGCGCCGGTTCCGTCGTCGTACGGGTCACGGACGACGGTCCGGGCGTACCGGAGGAGCACCTACCGCTGCTGCTACGCCGCTTCGCGCGCTCCCCGGAACACCAGAACGTCCCCGGCAGCGGCCTGGGACTGGCCATCGCCGACGAGATCGCACGGATCAGCGGCGGCCGACTCGACGTCGGCGGCCACGAGCCGCACGGCCTGATGGTGGAGCTGCGGCTCCCGGCCTCGGGCTAGGCCGTTTCTTTTGGATCACCGGATCGCTGCTCTGGGATGTAGCACCCGCTCCTCCTCGGGCTTCAGCGCCGCCGACCGAGAAGGGCAGCCTGCTGCTTCTTGAGTCGCGCGAAGCGAGTGGTGGCGTACTCCTTCAGCTCGGGCCCCGGGAACTGGATGACGGACTTGTATTCGCCGAACTCACCAGATGCCCAGCGCGCCGCGGTGATCTCGTAGCCAGCGACATGGGCGCACAGTACGAGCAGGACAGGCGGCACCTCCTCCTCGATGAGGAGGTCGGCCTTCGTGACGACCACATCGCGCATCTTCTGGATGTTGGGCAGGAAGACGGTCGTGGCCCAGATGCGCCACTCGGCGAGCTCCTCCTCGGTGGGGGGAACGTCGTGGTCGAAGGGGTGGACCCCATCGGGGCGGGCATACCGCTCGCAGAACGCCTCATAGGCACGACTGTTGGCCTCCATGAGCGCGAAGAGCGGGCCGTAGAAGTCACTCAACTGCTGGCTCACTCGGGCGAGCCGGGCCTGCCGCTGCGCGAGCCGCAGCCCATTGAGGTACGTCGCCAGGTATCCGACGAAGGCCAGACTGACAGTCATGATCACGGTGCCCATGGCGAGGATAGTAGGCCCGCTTCCTTCAGACCATCTGATCGTTGGTGTAGTTGTGCCGTTGACTGACGTGCAGTGGGCACGGATCGAGCCGTTGCTCCCAGACCGGGCGCCAAAGCGGGGTGGCCGGTGGCGGGACCACCGCGAGGTGATCGACGCGATCGCCTGGAAGTTCCAGACCGGATCGCAGTGGGTTCACCTGCCCGAGAAGTACGGCAACTGGCGGGGCGTCTACAACCGGCTTCGTATGTGGGCCGTCGATGGCACCTGGGAGCGCGTGTTCACCGCGCTCGTGGCCCAGGCCGACGCCGACGAGGACCTGAGCTGGACGGTCTCGGTGGACTCCACGATCGTGCGCGCCCACCAGCACGCGGCCGGGGCCCGCAAAGGGGGCCCCGGCCGACGAGCCGGACGACCATGCCATCGGTCGCTCCCGCGCCGGAGTGACCACCAAGACATCTCATGTCGTTGGCGGGTCAAGTTGCGTCGCCGGCGAGTGGGGCTGAGCCTTCACCGGCTCGCCGCGCGGTTGCAGAAGGCGGTAGCGTCCTCGGTATGCTGGACGGTCCTGATGTGGCGGTGGCTCTGCGAAGCGGGGTGCGTACCCGCTCTGATGCGTGGGAGTTCGTGCGCTGGTTCGCCGACGCCTGGATGGGCCGTCCGGTGGAACCGGAAGACGGCTTCACCGCAGAAGAGTTGGCGGTCGTGGAGGCTGATCTGGGATTCGAGCTGCCGGCCGCCTTGGGTGAGGGGTATGCGCTCTTCGGCCGTCGGGACGACATGACCCGGCAGCAGGACCCTCTGGTTGAGCCGTCCGGCCTCTACGTCGATGACGCCATGGGGGGCGTCCTCGTCTACCGGCGTGAGAACCAAAACTGCGCTTCCTGGGGAATCCCGCTGGCTCAGATCGAGCAGGACGATCCCCCGGTGGTGGTGGAATCGGGCCAGGGGTGGATTCCCTTTCTCGACCGGATGTCCCTGGCGTGGGTGGAGCTGGTGCTGGGCGAGTCGCTCTTCGCGGCGGACAACCTCTATGACGCCTGCGAGCTGCCCGACACTCTGATGACGGATCTCCACGCCCGCTATGCCCGGGTCGGCCTGCCCGACCATCCGATGTGGGCGAGCGAGGACGACTCGCCGGTCCGCTGGTACGCGGCTCCTGGCCGGTTGGTTCGCCGGGACGGCCTTCAGGACCAGTCGTGGATCCATGCGCGTGGGCGCACGATTTCCGATCTTGAGACCGTCCGCGAGGAGCTCCCGGGCCCCTGGGTCGGCTGAAGCCACACGCCGCTTCCGGCGCGGGCAGACGATCATGCGGCAAGCCTGAGGGAGTGCGCGAAGGGCCGTGCGGGGTCG
Organism: Streptomyces sp. CLCI03; assembly: GCF_053615355.1. Classification (NCBI taxonomy): domain Bacteria; kingdom Bacillati; phylum Actinomycetota; class Actinomycetes; order Kitasatosporales; family Streptomycetaceae; genus Streptomyces; species Streptomyces sp. CLCI03. The sequence goes on from NZ_CM132132.1 coordinate 180,147, forward strand.
TAGAGGGTGCGGGTCTTCAGGCAGTGGTAGAGGCAGCCGAGGAGCTTGTTGAACAGGTTCCGTAGGGCTGCGGTGTGCCGTTCGCCGCTGGCGCGTCGGCCGTCGTAGTGCTCACGGGGTTCGTGCGAGCGCAGGGCGCCGAAGGCCCACATGTAGCCAGCTGAGGCCAGGCGTTGGTTCTTGACGGCCCTGGCGACCACGACTCGGCTGCGGCCGGAGGCGCGGGTCACCGGGGCGGCGCCGGCGTATGCCTTCAACGCCCGGGCGTCGGCGAACCGCTCCCGGTCGCCGCCGATCTCGGCAAGGACCCGGGCTCCGGACGTCACCGACAGTCCGGGGAAGCTGGTGATGATCTCCGAGTCCGGGTGGGTGAGGAACGCTTCCTCGACAGCCGTTGCGAGGGCGTCGACGCTCCGGCAGGTCGCGTCGAGCTGCTGGATGAGCGCCTGGGCCTGCCTGCCCATAGCCTGTTCGACCTTCGGCAGGTGGTGCAGGCAGTCCCTGCGGAAGATCTCCCGGAGTCGTTCGACCTCGGTGTCGATCCCGCGTCGGAGCCGTCCGGCGCGGTTGAGCAGTGCACGCAGCTGGCTGCGGGTGAGCCGGGCGGCTGCAGCCGGGGTGGGTGCCGCGGCCAGGACCGCCCGGGCGTGGCTGGAGTCGAGGCCCAGCGTGCCGGCACCGTGGAAGGCCTGGAGGGCGGCGGGGAAGTATTCGCGCAGGTGGGAGCGGAGTCTGTTGACCATCTGGGTCTTGTCCCAGATCGCGTCCTGGTGGGCTCGGGCCAGGACCGCCACGGCTTGGACGAGTTCGCTGTCGGCGGGCAGCGGCCGGTGGGCGGCCATGTCTGTGCGGAGGATGTTGGCCAGCACGCGGGCGTCGGCGGCATCCGACTTGGCCCGGGCGACGCTGCTGCGGTCGCGGTAGCGCGCGGCGGCCAGCGGGTTGATTGCGTAGACCTTCCGCCCGGTGGCCCGCAGACCGGCTACCAGCAGGCCACGCGGAGTCTCGATCGCTACCGGTATGGGCTCTTCGGAGCTGTCGCCGTGGCGGGCCAGCAGTTCCAGCAGGGCGTTGAAGCCGGCGCTGTCGTCGCTGATCCTCAACTTGGCCAGTTGGGCGCCGTCCTGGTCCACCAGCGCGACGTCGTGGTGGTTCTCGGCCCAGTCGATGCCGCAGAAGATCCTGCTCAACCTCGTTCTCCTTGCGCGTTGCGTCGTTGTGCTGGTCGGCTCCGTGCGGAGCACGCGGCGCTCTGATAGAAGTGCTCGGGGCACGCCATCTCATGAGCCGTTCGTGTCTCCAGCGACCGGCAGGGACCTCGGTCTGCTGGAGAGCTCTGGGCTCGCGAACTTCTGAGAGGTCGGCCCCTGTCGGCGGGCTGAGGACATGAAACCGGGCTGACTACCGCCGGGCGGGGCGCGGTCTTGCTGAAGGGATCGCGTCCCCGGATCCACCTTGGGCCTCCACCCGGCGGCGTAGTGAGAAGGAGCCGGTCTGACCCGAGGGATCACAGTTCCGGAACGGGGCAGGCTTCCACCTCGCCAAGCGGGCCCTTGCGCTTCCGTGCTCGGGCTCACTCCTGAGCTATTAGATTCACCTCGCTGCCGACGCCGGTTGCCGGCCGCTCGCCTTCGTTCTCACTGCCGGACAGGCCGGTGACGCACCCGCCTTCGCGCACGTGATGGCCAGCTTGCGCGTTCCCCGACGACGCGGACGGCCCCGCACCAGGCCAGACGTAGTCCTGGCTGACAAGGCGTACTCATCACGCGCCATCCGCGAACACCTACGCAAACGCGGCATTCGGGCAGTCATCCCCGTTCCGGCGGACCAGCAGGGCCACCGGCTGCGGCGAGGCAGCCGGGGCGGCAGGCCACCCGCCTTCGACCGCGAGGCATACAAGCAGCGCAACACGGTCGAGCGATGCATCAACCGCTCGAAGCAGTGGCGGGGCATCGCCACTCGCTACGAGAAGACGGCGACCATCTACCTGGCAGGACTGCACATTGCAGGCATCTTCCACTGGTCCGCCCGATGATCCAAACGAAACGGCCTAGGCCCAGGCCGTCCCTAGCCGTACACCGACCGGTAGTGGCCGACCGCGCCCGGATGCAGGGGCACCTCACCGGTGGAGATGGCGAACCGCGGCTCCAGCCGGGCCCCCGCCGTCACCTCGCGCAGCAGGTCGCGCCACCGGTCGAACACCACCTGGAGCAGGTCACGTACGGCGCCCGGCGGTACGTCGGCCCGTGCCAGGAGGTAGTTGCCGACCCCGATGGTTCCCACCGGCTCCGTCAGCCCGTACACCCCGGCCGGCAGGGTGACCGCCGAGTAGACGGGGCCGTAGCGCTCCCGGAGCGCGCCGACGTGGGCGTCGAGCGGCAGGAACCGCAGCGGCAGCTCGCGGGCCAGGTCCGCCAGGGCCGGGGTGGGCACCCCTCCGGACCAGAACAGCGCGTCGACCGAGCCCTCGCGCAGGGCGCTCACCGACGGTGCGAGACCCAGTTGCCGCTCGTCCGCCGCGGCGGCCTCCGACGCGGGGGCGCCGTCGAGCCCGGCCGCCCGCAGGACCCGTTCCGCCACCACCTGTACCCCCGAGCCCGCAGCGCCTGACGCGACCGGGCGCCCGGCGAGATCCCCCACCGAGCGCACCGGCCCGGCCGCGGGGACGAGCAGGTGCGTGTAGTTCACGTACACCCTGGCCAGGGCCGTCGCGGCGGTCGGCCTCGGGAACGACTCCCGCCCGAGCACCGCGTCCTCGGCGGCGTCCGCCATGGCCAGGGCCAGCTCGACCGAGCCGTCGTCCAGCTTGCGCAGGTTGTCCACGCTGGCCGCGGTGCTCACCGGGACGATCTCGATCCGGAGACCGCTCGCCGCGACGGCCTGCGCGAGGGCCTGCCCGAACGCGTTGTACGGCCCGCCCTCGGGTCCCGTGGCGAGCCGTAGCCGCCGAACCGGTCCGGAATCCCCCGAGCAGCCGGCCGACACCCCCGCCAGGACACCGAGGCCCAGGCCCATCAGCCGCCGTCTGGTCACTTCTGCGCTGGTCACGGCGGAAGCCTAAGGGCTGTCCCGTAATCCCCGGCGGGCGCGCGGCGCCAGCTACGGCACCTCGCCGCGTTGTCGGGATCGCCCAAATACGCCCAGTATGAGGACGACCCTCCGCCTTGCGATGCACCGCATCTGACGCCGCGCGCTGACCCACCGCGGATTACGGGACAGCCCTTAGGCCGGATTGTCAAGCCACGGGATTCCGGGTCGTGACGTGTTCCTTCCTCCCCTTTTCCCTGGGTGGGGGAATGGCGAGGAAAGAACCGGAGAAACTCATGCGTATCACGACGATCATCACCGCCGCCTCCATCGCGGCATTCGCCAGTGCCATCTACGCCTGGCGCCTCCCGAAAATCGACTGCCGAGATCGGCATGTTCTGCCGATATTTCTCCACCACGACGACGTTTCGTTGTGGATCCAAATACTCTGCGGGTTCCTGTCGGGCGTGAGTGTGGTCCTGCTCAACAGAGTGCTGCCCCTATGGGCGAGTTTCGCCGTCTTCCTGGCAGCGTCACTGCCCTTTGCGGAACTGGCGCGCCGCCGCCACAATCGCCGTGTCGAAAGCCTCAGCACCTCGGCCGGTCGGAAAGACACGCCCTGGTCCCGACCGGCGCTGTGTCGCCGCGCCAGGAGAGAGCCCGCAGCCGGGACGCCATGGTCGTCACGTTCACGTCGCGATGCCGGGGGTCTTCGGGAGCTTCCGGGAAGGGGCCGATGACGGTGGCGGCCTTCGGCACCGTCCGAGCGTCGCGGGTGGGCGGCGTGGGCCGATGCCTGTGCGGGCAGCTTCAGCGAGCTCTGCACGTACCGGTACGGGGACGGCGGCCGAGGCCGACGTGCGCCGACCGGTCTGCCGGAACGTCCCTTCGCCGACGACGCGTTCGACGCGGCGATCGGCGACTTCGTCGGGAACGATGTCGGACAACCCCGTTCGGCTCGTGAGGAGTTGCGCCGGGTGAGGGGCCGGGGGGCGGATCGCCGTCACGATCCGGGTCACCCCGGCGGCTGCCGGACAGGTGCTGCTCGGGCAAGCCGCCCAAGCGGCGGGCGGCCGACCGACGCGCCTGCCTGCACCGGCTCCCGGAAACGACTCCTCTCGCGACGAGCAGGGCTTCGCCGCGCGGCCGGCGGGAGTCGTCCTGCGGCCGAGTCGGGCCCGCGCCGCCGCTGACCTCCGTACGCCCCGTCCCCCGTCCCCCGTCCCCCGTCCCCCGTCCCCCGTCCCCCGGTAGCGTCGCCGCCATGCGCTACCACCACGTCGACGTCTTCACCGACCGCCCCTACAGCGGCAACAGCCTCGCGGTGTTTCCCGAAGCCGATCCGCTGACCGGCGCCCAGATGCGGGCGATCACGCAGGAACTGCGGCACTTCGAGTCCGTCTTCCTCGTCCGCGACACCGCACGCGGGCGCTCACGCACGTGGCGGGCGCGCGTCTTCGACCTCGCGGGGGAGCTGGACTTCGCCGGGCACCCCCTCATCGGCGCCGCCGCGGTGCTGCACGCCCTGCACGGCGCCGCGGACCACGAGGCCTGGACCCTGCGCCTGCCCGGCCGTCCGGTGGAGGTCACCACCGAACGCCGGGGCCCTGGTCGGTACGCGAGCCTCCTCGACCAGGGCGCGGCGGCGTTCCTCGGTCGCCCCGACCCCGAGGGCCTGGCCGGCCTCTTCGCCCTCGAACCGGCCGATCTGGACCCCGATCTGCCCCCGGAGGTGGTCTCCACGGGCCTGCGCTACCTGGTGCTCCCCGTACGCGGCGACGCGCTCGCCCGCGCCCGTGTCACTCAGCCGCTCGACGCGCCCTTGGCCCGCGCCGGCGCCGAGTTCGCCTACCTGCTGGACGCCGCGGCCATGGAGGGCAGGCACTGGAACAACGACGGGCTCCTGGAGGACGTCGCCACCGGGAGCGGTGCGGGCTGCGCCGCCGCCTATCTGCGCGGCCACGGCCGGATCGGCTCCGGGGAGCGCACCCTGCTGCGCCAGGGCCGCTTCACCGGGCGACCCAGCAAGATGACCGTCAGCGCCGACGGCCACGGCCGCGCCATCGGCCCGGTACGCGTCGGAGGCGGCGTCGCACTCGTCGGGGAGGGACACCTGCGCGAGCTCCCGCCCTCCTGAGGGGCGCGAGGCTCGCCGAGCGAGCGGGGTCACGCGGACCTACGCTGATGGTGTTGCCCGGGTCCTCGGACGGCAGGAGACCATGCCGTGAAGCCAACCCACCTCCGGCTACGCCGGGCCTGCGCGGCCGCCGCCGCCACAGGAGTGCTCATCGCCCCGGCGGCCGCGGGCTCCGCGTCGGGGGCGTCCGCTCCCGAACGGTCCGCCCCCTTCTCCGCGGCCGCGGCCCCCACGCCCACCCCGACCCCCACCCCCACTCCTTCGTCGGACGCCGATACGGGCTTCACGGCGCTCACACCGGCCGTCGCGGCGCAACTCGACGCCGCCGTGCGCCGGGTCATGCGCGAGGCGCGGGTGCCGGGTGTGACGGTCGGGCTGTGGGCCCCCGGCAAGGGGAGCTACCTACGGTCCTTCGGCGTGGCGGACAAGGCGACCGGCGCACCGATGACTCCCGACCTCCACGTGCGCATCGGCAGTGAGACCAAGACGTTCACCGTCACCGCCCTCCTCCAGCTCGTGGACCAGGGCAAGGTGGGTCTGGACGACACCATCGGGAAGTACGTCGCAGGCGTTCCGAACGGCGACCGCATCACCCTGCGGGAACTGGCCGGCATGCGCAGCGGGCTCTTCAACTACAGCCTGGACGAAGCCTTCGTGAAGAAGTTCGAGGCCGATCCGCAGCAGTCCTTCACACCGCGGCAGTTGCTCGACGTCGCCTTCGCGCACCCCGTGCTGTTCGAGCCGGGCGCGGAGTTCGACTACAGCAACACCAACCTGATCCTGCTCGGTCTGGTCGTGGAGAAGGTCACCGGCCGGCCGCTCCACGACGTGATCACCAAGGACGTCCTGGGACCGGCCGGGCTGCGCAGCACGGTCTTCCCGACGAGCCCCGCCCTGCCGGCGCCGTACGCGCACGGCTACACCGACCAGACGGCCTCGGGCCGGGTCGAGGACTCGACCCACTGGAATCCGTCCTGGGCCTGGGCCGCCGGAGAGATGGTCTCCGACGTCCAGAACCTGCGCAGTTGGGCCCGTACCCTCGCCACCGGCACGCTGTTGAAGCCGGCGACGCAGGCCGAACGCCTGAAGACCACCCCGATGGACATCCCGGGCGCGGGCTACGGCCTCGGCATCTTCGACGTCCAGGGCTGGATCGGCCACAACGGCTCGATCCCCGGGTACGAGGTGCTGCCCGTCTACCTGCCGTCCGCCCAGGCGACGATGGTCATCGTCCTGAACACCGACAGCCAGTACAAGGGTCAGGAGCCCAGCACGCTCTTCGGCGAGGCGGTCACCGGCATCGTCACTCCTGATCACGTGTATCCCGGCCACAAACCGGTCGCGCCCAAGGCGGGCTGACGGCGGGGGCTGCCGTGAGCGTGGTCATCGGTACGTGGAACCTGGAGAACCTGTGCCGCCCCCTGCCCCCGGGCAGCCCGCGTTCGAACCGCTGCGCCGCGAAGGACGAGGCCACCTACCGGGCGAAGCTGGAGGGCCTCGCGGCCACCATCGACCACCTCGCGCCCGATCTCCTCGGCGTCCAGGAGGTGGGCAGCCACGAGGCGCTGACCGATCTGGTCGACCGGCTCGACGGCGACTGGCACGTCGCCCTGTCCACCCATCCCGACCGGCGCGGCATCCGGGCCGGCTTCCTCAGCCGCCGGCCGCTGACCGTGGTCGAGGACCGCACCGCCTTCCCGGACCATCTCCCACCCGTCCAGGTCGAGGACGACGGAACGATGACCAGGAGGATGGGGCGCGGCGGCCTGGTCGTCCGGTGGAGTCCCGCGCCCGGCCACACCGTGTCGGTGGCCGTCTGTCACCTCAAGTCGAAGCTGCTGACCTTCCCGGGCAACCGCCACAGCACGGACGACGAGCGACTGCGGGCCCGCTACGCCGCGTACGCCCTGTACCGCCGCGCCGCCGAGGCCGTCACCATGCGCTTCGTGGCCGACCAGCTGCTGCGCGGCGACGGTCGTACGCACGAGGTGATCGTGATGGGCGACCTCAACGACGAGTTCAAGGCGGCCACCACGCAGATCCTGTACGGCCCGCCCGGCTCGCAGATCGGCACCGGTGGCTTCCAGGACACCGACCTCGGCGACCTGCGGCGCCTGTGGAACCTCGCGCCGAGCATCCTGGACCAGGGTGGTTTCTCCCGCGTCTTCGAGGGCCAGAAGGAACTCATCGATCACATCCTGGTGAGCCGGGCCCTGTTGCCGCGGCTGGAACGGGTCTTCACCGGCCCCGAGCGGCTGCCCACGGTGGACGGCGCGCACCCGGCCGCACCGCACGACAGCCCCTCCGACCACGCGGCGGTCCTCGCCGTGCTCGACTACTGACGCCACGCTCGACCCGTGCTCGACCACCGACCGTCTCCCCTCTTCCCGCGGTTCCCGGCCGTCCCGCCCGTCGCACGCGCCGACCGGAAAAGCCCTGCCGGCAAGCGGAGGCTGATGGTCCCTCAGTGTCGGCCCGCGGCCGGAATCGGCTGGGAGAAATTCCGGTCGGCCGACCGATTTCACGCCGATGGACAATCCGGAAACAGCCGGTAAAACACAGCCGCTCGGCCGCCGGTAGGGCCCTGATCGGCCGCGTTCAAAAGATGCCCGGGTCAACTGTGTTGTCCGCCAGATGAGTTACTACCCAGAAGACATGGAACGTCGCACAGAGTTCGGGTAGCTTTCTGTCACGTCGCCGCCACACCCGGGGCACAGGGCCCCATGGGACTAGCGGCACAAAGGACCCGACCCCTGTTGACGACAGCAACCGAAGTCTTCACAGTCCGGCCGTACACCCCGCATTGCCAGGTGATCAGCACCGAAGGCGATCATGCCGTCATAGGCATTTCCCCGGGGAACAGTTACTTCTCGGCCCAACGTGTCAATGACCTTGCCCACTGGGGCCTGCGCAACTTCGAGCAGGTCGATCTCATCTACACCGACATGCACGTGGCCGAGATGTACGAGGCTCTCGGCTACGGCGAGGACGAAGCACGGCGGAAGGCGGTGAAGAACCTGCGCGGCGTCCGCGCCAAGGTCAACAACGCCGCCGCGGAGGCCGATCCCACCGGCGCCCGCCTCCGTGCCCGCCCGATGTCCTCACTCACCGACATCCCCGCCTACCGTGCGCTCCACCGGCACCTGACCAACCTGCTGGACACCGACCCGGAGTTCCGCAAGACCAGCAACTCGCTGGTCGATGCCTTCCTCTCGTCCAAGGTGCTGAACGGGAAGGCCGCCACGACGCGACAGCGTGAGGTGTGCCTGGAGTACGTCTGCGCGGAAATGCCGCTCTTCCTCGACACGCCGGCCATTCTCGGTGTGCCGTCCTCCCTCAATTGCTACCACCAGCTCCTGCCCATGGCGGAACTGCTCTACTCACGCGGCTCGGGCCTGCGCGCCTCGCGCAACCAGGGTCACGCCATCATCACCCCCGCCGAAGGAGCCTCCGATGACCACTGACACCCTGCTCGACTTCCCCTTCTCGGCGCGCGGCGATCAGCTCCCGCCCGAGATCGAGGACCTGCGCAGCGAGCCGGTGAAGCGGGTACGCACGATAGCCGGCGACGAAGCCTGGCTGGTCTCCTCCTATCCGCTGGCCAAGCAGGTCCTCGAAGACCCCCGGTTCAGCCTGAAGGACACCTCGGCCCCCGGCGTGCCCCGCCAGTACGCGCTGACGATCCCGCCCGAGGTCGTCAACAACATGGGCAACATCACCGGCGCGGGGCTGCGCAAGGCCGTGCTCAAGGCGATCAACCCCAAGACCGACGGGCTCACCGACTGGATGCGCGCCCAGGCCACCAGCCTGGTCGACGGCCTCCTGAGCCACGGGGCGCCGGTCGACCTGCGCGGCCAGTTCACCAACCCGTACGCCGAGAACCTGCACTGCCGCATCCTCGGCGTTCCCGAGTCCGACGCGCCGCGCCTCGCGGCCAGCCTCGACATCGCGTTCATGAACTCGGCCTGCCCGGTGACCGGCGCCAAGCTCAACTGGGACCGCGACATCGCCTACATGGTGGAGCGGCTCGACGACCCCACCACCACCGGCCTGATCGCCGAGCTCGCCGCTCTGCGCAACGACCCCGACTACGACCACCTGACGGACGAGATGCTCGCCACCGTGGGCGTCACCCTGTTCGGTGCGGGGGTCATCTCCACCATGGGCTTCCTGACCATGGCGATCGTCTCCCTCCTCCAGAACCCGGAGATGTGGGAGCGGCTGCGCAAGGAGCCGGAGAAGATCCCGGCCGCGGTGGACGAACTCCTGCGCATCAACCTGTCGATCGCCGACGGCCTTCCCCGGCTCGCACTGGAGGACGTCACCCTGGGCGACGTCGAGGTCAAGAAGGGCGAGCTCATGCTCGTCCTGGTCGAGGCCGCCAACACCGACCCCGACGTGTACCCCGACCCGCACGTCGCGGACATCGACCGGCCGAACGCCGGCACGCACCTCTCCTTCGGAGGCGGACAGCACTACTGCCCGGCCACCGCTCTCGGCAAGCGGCACACCGAGATCGCCATCGAGGTGCTCCTGGAGAAGATGCCCGACCTCGCTCTCGCCGTGCCGGTGGACCAGCTCGTGTGGCGTACCCGCTTCATGAAGCGCATCCCGGAGCGCCTGCCCGTGCTCTGGTAGATCGCGTCGGCGCGGGGGGACGACGCGCCTGCTCGATGATGGCCTCGGCCGGGGGGAATCCGGCCGGGGCCATCGCCCTGTCCTACGTCAGGAACGCCGCCGTGGTCGCCACGAACCGGTCCGCGTCATCGAGCCAGGGGTGGTGGCCCGCGCCGGGTTGTACGACGAGTGTGGCGCCCGGGATCAGCTCGGCGAACGCGGCCACCGCCCGAGGGGGGCTGTTCACGTCGAACTCCCCCGCGAGCAGCAGCGCGGGGTTCCGCCAGGTGGCGAGCGCGGCCCGGGTGGCCTGCGGGTCGAAGGCGCCGTCGGCCGCGAAGAGGGTGACGGCTTCCGTGTTGTCCGGGCGGGCCGCCGCGTGGTGCCGCCGGGCCGCGTCGTCCCAACGTCCGTGGAAGAAGGGGCTGATGGCCTCCCGGTCGCCGGCGGTGCCGGCGCCCTCGGTGATCGCCCGCAGCGCCGCGAACGCCTCGGGGAACCAGGGCTCGTCCTTCCGTAGCCGTGCGAGTTCCCGTCGGCTCTCTCCCGTGATCTCCACGCCGACGGCCCGGGTGCCGGGGGTGATCAGGGCGAGCCTGCGGACCCGGTCCGGGTACCGGGCCACGTACCGCGCGGCGAGGTTCGCGCCGCCGGAGTGGGCGAGCAGATCGATCCGGGCGAGACCGAGGTGCTCGCGCAGGGCCTCGACGTCCTCGACGAGGCGGTCGCAGCGGTAGGAGGAGGTGTCCTCGGGAACCGCGGACCGGCCGGTGCCGCGCAGGTCCAGGGCGATCAGCCGGCGGTGCGCGGACAGACCTCCGAGGTCACCGAGGTAGGCGGAGTCCGCCGGGCCGCCGGGGAGACAGACGAGCGGGTCGCCGCTCCCGTGGACGCGGTAGGCGAGCCGGGTTCCGTCGGGCGCGGTGAAAGTGGGCATGTCGCGGATCCTGCCGGCCATAACCTGGTTGTACAACCAGGTTATGAACGAAAGGGTGCCCGGGTGTATAACCGATTTGTGGCAGACCGAGAGAGTGACGAGGGCGCACCCGGCACGCTGACCGAGGAACAGGCCGTGCGGATGCTCGCCGGGATGAACGAGGTCATCCGCGCCGGTGAGGAGATGCGGAAGCTGCGCGCCGAGATGATCAAACTGTTCGTCGGCTTCGGCTGGACCCAGGACACGATCGCCCGGATCGCGGACATGAGTCAGCCCGCCGTCTCCAAGCAGGTGGCGAAGTACGGGATCGAGGACCTCGCCGCGCCGATGGGGCTCGCCCTCGACCAGTACGACATCCCGTGGCTCGAAGGGCGCCTGTGGGGGCTCGCGGAGGCGGTCGCCGAGACCCTCGACACCGCGCGCTGCACCCGCTGCGTCGATGCCCTGGCCCGGGGCCGCAAGCGCTTCACGCCCCGCACCGTCGACGAGCTGCGGCGCCTCCTCGAAGACGACCTGACACGCCGTCGAGCGGAACTGCCCGCCGCCTTCCGGGCCGCGTACGACGAGATCAGCCGCGGCCTCGACGTCCCGCCCAAGGCGACGACCGGCACCACCGCGCCGGTGGCGGCCTCGCCCTCGGTCCGCCGTACCCTCGCCCACCAGGTGCAGCGCGACCGGCTCCGTGACGCGTACTGAACCCGCGCCCCTGTGGTTGTACGCCCGCGAGAGCAACCACTGGGACGTCACCTTCCGCGGCGGCGGCGCGGCCTGCACCTCCGCGGCCGGCTCCTGAGCGCCGCACGACCACCGAGCGGCCCGGCCGGGCCCGGCGCACTCCCGCGGGGCCCGGCCGGGCCTCACCGTCCGTCCTCCCCCAGCACCTCCCCGATCACGTACCTGGCGTTGGCCGCCATCGCCGGGTTCGTCCTGCGGTAGTAGGGCAGCGCGTTCAGCGCCTGCGAGAGCGTCCTCCCCCGGCCGCGACGCCAGGTCACGTCGTCCACGCCGAGCTCCGCGCGGAAGACCGCCCTGGCATCGGCCGGCAACAGGTTCCACGCCGGGAACAGATCGCAGGCCGGATCCCCCACCCCCATGCACCCGAAGTCGATGACCGCGCTCAACCTGCCCCCGGCCACCAGCAGGTTCCCCGGCGTCAGATCGGCGTGCAGCCACACCGGTGGCCCGTCCGGCTCCGGAGCCCGCACCGCGTCCTCCCATACGGCGGCCACGGCATCGCAGTCGACGCCCTCCTCCGGGATCCGGCGCAGTTGCTCGATCGCCGCCCGGGTCGGCGCGTCGAGCAGGGCGAGCGACCCTCCGCGGTAAGCCTTCGGCGCCCCCGGCAGGGTGACGCACCGCATCGCCGCCACGAACCCGGCCAGGTCGCGGGCCAACGCCACGGGCTCACGCAGCGCCCCCGCCTCGGGGTTCGCCCCCGGCAGCCACCGCAGGACCGACCACGACCACGGGTACCCCTCGGCGGACTTCCCGGTCCCGAGGACTTCCGGGACGGGCGTGGGCAGTCGGGGTGCCAGGCGGGGCAGCCACTCCCCCTCCATCGCCACGTCCTCGGCCCCACCCGCCAGCATCGGCAGCCGTATGACCATGTCGTCACCCAGCCGGTACATCACGTTGACCGTGCCGGGCGACGGCAGCCGCTCCACGGGCAGGTCGGCCCACCGGGGGAACTGCCCGGCGATCAGCCGGCGTACGAGGTCCTCGTCGACGGGGTGCGCGCCCGGATGCATCTGTGCAGTGCTCATGGACCGCCATCCGATCGTCGACCGCCCACGAGGTCAAACCCTTTTGCCGGAGCGCCCGCGCGGCGCCGTTGCCCGATCGGGGTCGTGATCGTTTGCGTGACCGACAGAACATTCGGGGCGGTCATCGACGGACGGGCGAGTGGTCGGGTTGAGAGTCACGAGAAGGACTCTGCTGCGGGCGGCTTCGACCGGCGCCCTGACGGCGCTGCTCGGCCGCGTCCCCGAGGCGTCGGCCACGCCCGGTGGGGTCGCCCCGGGCGACGCCACGGAGAACCTGGTCCGGCTGCGGTTCACCCGGGCGACCAACGGCGCGGCCACCGCCACCGCCACCGGGGAGCGGGTCGTCGCCGAGGTGCAGGGCGTTCTCTGGTCACTGCCCCCGAACGGCGCCCCGGCGACGCCGCTGACCCCGCCCGACCTCGAACCCGGCCGTCCGGTGCTCTCCCCCGACGGCCGCCAGGTGGGGATGAGCGCCTACCGCGGCGGCACCTTCCACATCTGGGTGATGAACGCGGACGGCTCCGGCCTGCGCCCGCTCACCGACGGCCCGTTCGACCACCGCGCGCCCGCCTGGTCACCCGACGGCCGCAGCCTCGCCTTCTGTTCCGAGCGTGGCGGCGATCCGGTGGCCGGGAGCCCGTACCGGATCTGGACCGTCCCCGTCACCGGGGGCCGCCCGCGCCGGCTGACGGGACTCCCCGGACAGCACGGTCCCGGCCAGGACGGCGAGTGGGAGGACTTCGACCCGGTCTGGTCACCGGACGGCGCGCGCGTGCTGTTCGTACGCGGCACACCCACCGGGGAAACCCTGACCGCCCGGACCATCGCCTCCGTCGCCGCCGAACCCACCGTCGGGGACCCGGTCCGCGTCGAGCACACCGTCACCGACGGCCGGCTGCTGGCCCCCGCGCTGTCCCCGTCCGGACGCACCGCCTGGCTGTCCGCGGCCCCCGGCCCCCGCAAGGCCGAGAACCTCTCCCTCGTCGTCGACGGCCGGCCGGTCCCCCTCGACGGCGACCTGGCGCCCGCTCCCCCGCGCTGGATCGGCGACGACCGGCTGCTGATCACCCTCGACGGCCGGTTCCGGGTGATCCGCCCGCACCGGGAGGACGGCACCGCCGGCCGCGAGATCCCCCTCGACGCCACCCTCGGAGTGCCCCGGCCCCGATACCGGGTCAAGGAGTACGTCCTGGAGGCCGATCGGAGCCTTCCGGTCCGGGGCATCCACCAGCCCGCGCTCTCCCCCGACGGCCTCGGTGTCGCCTTCGCCGCGCTGAACGCCCTGTGGGTCGCCCCCGTCAGCGGCGGCGCGGTCCGCAAGGTCGTCCAGGCCCCCGTCACGGCGTACGTACAGGGTCCGGTGTGGAGCCCGGACGGCCGCGCGCTGGTCTACACCGACGACCGCGACGGCCTGAACGGCGTGCGTCGCCGGGAACTCGACACCGGCAGGGAGGCCGTCCTGGCTCCGGGCGGCCGCGTCTACGGCGTGTTGTCGCCGGACGGCACGAAGCTCGCCACCCTCGACCTCGCAGGCAGGCTCCTCGTCCGCGACCTCGCGACCGGGACCGAGACCCCGCTGGTCACGTCCCTCGGAGGCGGCGGTCTGCCCGGCCCGCCCAGCTGGTCCCCCGACGGCCGCCACCTCGCCCTGTGCGACCGCAACCGGCTCAGCCGGCGCTTCCGCGAGGGCTACAACCTCATCCGGATCGTCGACGCCGGCACCGGGGCGGCCCGCCTCCACGCGCTCGCCCCGCACGCCTCGCTCTCGGACCGCTACGCCTCCGGCCCGGTCTGGTCACCCGACGGCCGCTTCCTGGCCTGCGTCGCCGAGTCGGCCCTCTGGCTCTTGCCCGTCGCCCCCGACGGCACCCCGACCGGACCGGCCCGCCGCCTGACCGACGAACCCGCCGACCATCCTTCGTGGTCCGCCGATTCCCGCACCCTGCTCTACCAGTCCTGCGCCCGGCTTCGCCTGCTGTCCCTCGACGCCGCCGGCGCACCGGCCGGAGCACCCCGGACCGTGCCGCTCTCCCTGACCTACCGGCGCCCCGCACCCGTCGACACCGTCGTGCGCGCGGGACTGCTGTGGGACGCCACCGGCTCCGCGCCCCGGGCCGACGTCGACATCCTGATCGCCGGCGGCCGGATCACCGCCGTCGAACCGCACCGACCGGGCCGCCGCGCGACCCGCACGGTGGACGCCTCCGACGCCACGGTCCTGCCGGGCCTGTGGGACTCCCACGTCCATCCGTACCCCTACACCTACGGGGCGCGGCAGGGCGCGCTGCACCTCGCCTACGGGGTCACCACCGTGGTCTCGCTCGGCGGTTCCGCCTACGAACAGGCCCGGCTCCGCGAGGACATCCGGGCCGGACGGCTCGCCTCCCCCCGCCTGCTGGCCGGCGGGGAGCTCCTCGACGGCTCGCGCGTCGCCTACAGCATGGGGCGCGCCCATCGCACGCGTGCGGGGTTCGCGCGCTCGCTGGCCCGGGCGGCGGCGCTGGACTGGGACTTCGTCAAGACGTACGTACGGGCGCCGTACCCGTACATGGCCGAGGCGGCGCGGTTCGCGCACGAGCGACTCGGTGTCCTGGCCGGCTCCCATCTGTGCGCTCCTGGCATCCGGTCGGGCCAGGACCTGACCACGCATCTGGTGGCGACCGAGCGTGCCGAGTACGGGCACGGCGCGACCCCGCGGGGGCACACCTACCAGGACACCCTGGAGGTCTACACGCACGGCGGTTTCGACCTGATCGCCACCCCCTTCACGGCGCTCCCGCTGATCGGCGCCGACCCGGCGCTCGCCGACGATGTCCGGGTGACGTCCCTGATGCCGCCGTGGGACGCGGCGGCCGTGCGGGCCGCGGCGGCCAGGCCGCCGAGTACGGAGCAGAGCCTCGCCCTGGAGCGGGAGGTCGGCGTCTACCGGAGCGTCATGACGGGCGGCGGGCGTCTGGCGCTCGGCACCGACGCACCGCTCACCCCGGTCGGTCTCCATCTCCACCTGGCGCTGCGGGCCTTGCACCGGTACGGCCTGTCACCGGCGGAGGCTCTGACGACGGTGACGCTGACCCCGGCGCGGATGTTCGGCGTCGCGGACCGGCTCGGCACGATCGAGCCCGGCCGGATCGCCGACCTCACCCTGATCGGGGGCGACCCCTTCACCGACTTCGACGACCTGGTGCGCGTACGGTCCACCGTCCGCGGCGGGACGCTCCGCGAACGCCCTTCCCTGGAAAGGGCCTTCACCTCGGCCGCCCCGGGGTCCGGGGACTGGCGAACGGTGCTGGACCAGATGCTGCGCGACGGCTGCTGCACCCCGCACGACCAGGCCGTCACCTTCGGATCATCGCGCTGACCAGATGAAGAGGGCGGCGTCGCCGGTGTCACTCTCTCGGCATCCGGGTCGCCACGTGATCCATGCGGCCCGGGGTTGTCGGAGCCTGCCGGCAACATCGATCCCATGAATGTCACCCGTACCACGCCACCACGGCCGATCGACGTGACCGCGGTCCTCCCTCAGCTGGCGCCGCTGGCACGCCCGGCGATCCGGTTGCACCCCCGCCCCGGTTCCCCCTCGGCGCACGACAGTTCGGTCGGCGGGCCGTTGCTGTGGCCCGCCGACGAGCCGTGGCCGTACTGTCACGAGTCGCACGACGAGGCGGGTGATCTGTACGAGGCGTACGAGGTGCTCGCCCGGTCGCCCGACGATTGGGACGAGGGTCCGAACCCCATGGTGCCCGTGGCCCAGTTGTACGTACGTGACATACCCCTGCTGCGGCCGCCGGGCGATGCCGATCTGCTCCAGGTGCTGTGGTGCCCGTTCGAGCACGAGCCCGACTACAAGCCTCCGACCGCGCTGTTCTGGCGGACCTCCACCGAGGTGACCGACATCCTGGCGGCCCCGCCCGGGCCGTTCGCCGTGGAGTACGACGGCTACGTGCCACGTCCGTGCGTGCTCGCTCCGGAGCAGATCACCGAGTATCCCCACTCCACGGAGCTGAGCCCGGAGTTGCGACAGCAGCTCCGGGACCGGGGCAGGTGGCCGTCGGCCGGACCCGGTGCGGACAGCTCCGACGCTTCGCGCCCGGAGGCGTTCTACAACCACCACCTGTCGCTCGCCCCCGGCTGGAAGGTCGGCGGCCGGCCGCCCTGGGGCCTCACCGATCCCGTCGCCCGGTTCTGCGCCGCCTGCGGCGCCGGTATGGTCCCACTGCTGACCGTCTGCTCCGGTGAATGGGACAGGACCAAGCGGAGTTGGATCCCGTACGAGGATCGATCCCTGACCCCGCTCGACGACCGCGGCGTGTCCAACCCGCCCGACGTCCACATCTCCAGGACCAACCACCTGCAGCTCTACGTCTGCCCGGAGTCCCCGGAGCATCCGCACACCGACCTGATCCAGTGAGTCGCCCCCGGGGCCCGGCCCACCGGCCCGGCCTGTCGGTGGTCACGCCTGCAGTCGCCGCATGGCCGTGAACGACAGGACGGCCGTACCGCGTGGCGGCGGCGGGGTCACGGTGGTGCGGACGGCGAGCCTCGGGCTGTCACTGGCCCGGAAGTTGCGGTGGCTGGTGGAGGATGCCACGGCCGAGGACGGTCCGCGGTGCGAGGACCTGTACGACGCCGTGCTGCCGGCCGAGGCGGGCCGGGAGCGGTCCGTCCCGGCGCCGTCGCGCCTGGCCGGCGTACGGGTGGACGAGCGGACCTGGCAGCGCTTCCGCGCGGCCCATCCGGGGGTGGACGGGTCGGCCGCCGCCTGGCTCGCCCGACTCCGCACCGCGCTCGCGCCGTGCGTCCAGGCCTGAGCGGTCAGGCTTCGGCGGTGGCCGTCCGTAGCCGGCGCAGTCCGGCGGCGGAGAGTTCGAGCAGTTCGCCGCGGGTGAGGTCGTGGTGCGTCAAACTCTCCTCGCAGGCCCCGCCGGAGGGCCCGCCGGACGTGATCAGGGCTGGTCGTACCAGGCGAAGGCGGCGATCCGCCAGCCGTCCTCGGTGCGGACGAACTGGATGGTCTTGGTCCCGGCCCCCTCGAAGGGCTTGCCGTCCAGGGTCCCGGACTTGCGGTACTCGCCGAAGCGCGACGCGATGTCGCCCACGATCTCGGTCCGTTCGGAGGTCTCCCACTCGGAGAAATCGACCAGGCGGCCGCCGGCGGCCAGCAGCCGGCGGCGCGGCTCGATGAACTCGTCCACCGTGTAGACCGTGAACTGCGGTCCGGTCATGGTGATCACCCCGCCCGGCAGGACGAGGCGCCGGATCCGGTCCAGATCGGCGGCCTTGCCACCGCGGTTGTCGAACGCGCCGAAAAACTCGGCGGTCACCACGTCTATTTCGGCCTTGGACGACATGGCGCGACAGTAACACCGAGGATGACCGCCAGGGCATCGCCCGGGATCGCCCCGCCCGTCGGATCGGGCCGAGGGTCACCTCGTCGGCGGACCGAACAGGGTGACGCCGAGGAGTGGACGATGCGCTAGGTCGTCTCTTTCGGATCTTGCCGGGCCCGGCAAGCCCGGCACGGCACCTCATCCCCCAGACTCCGTCCGGGGGGACCCCCAGGTTGTCGGGGCACACGAGTACGTCCGGTACACGAGCGCCCCTCCGCCTTGCGAGGCACCGCACCGGACGACCCGGGCCCATCCGACAAGATCCGAAAGAGACGACCTAGAGGTCGATCCAGTAGCGCCGCTTGGGGCCGATCAGGGTGTCGCGGACGTCCTCCAGCAGGCCGCCGTTGCCCTCGATCGTGCGGATCGACGCCTCGTTGTCCGGGTCGCAGGTCAGCAGGACCCGGTCCATGCCCAGGACGCGCGCCTCGTGCAGGACCGCCCCCAGGGCCCAGGTGGCCAGGCCCCGGCGACGTGCCGAGGGCCTGACGCTGTAGCCGATGTGGCCGCCCGCGTCGAGGAGGAAGCCGTTGAGGTAGTGCCGCAGGTCGATCGCGCCCAGGTAGGTGTCGCCCTCGACGATCCACCAGTACGTCGCGTGGACCCGGCCGTGGTCGACCGGCAGGGTGCGGTCCGAGCAGCGGCGCAGTCGCTCCACCCAGGCCGCGAAGCCCTCCGGGGAGTCCACCTCGTCGTCGGAGCCGAGCCCGCCGCCGTCCAAGTGGACGTCGGGGCCCCATTCCCGCTGCGCGGCTAGCCAGGAAGCGTGCAGGTGGGGGCTGGGGGATATGAGCTCGGGCATACCTCGGACGATAACAGTCGGCCGGTCCGGTCGACGTTCTCCGCCGGGAGGGCTCCGTACCGGCGCCGGCCGTGGCGCTCAGGCGGAGCCGGTCGGGAGGGTCCGGGCGCGGGCGATGACCAGGGCGACGTCGTCGTGGTCGTCGGTGCGGCGCAGGGAGTCCAGGAGACGGTCGCAGGTCTCCTCCAGCGGGCGTCCGGTGTCGGCGAGCAGGGTCAGCAGCAGGTCGAGGCGTTCGTCGATGGGCTGGTCCCGGGTCTCGACCAGACCGTCGGTGTAGAGGACGAGCTGGTCCCCGGGGTCCATGGCGATGGACGTGGACTCGAAGGGGATGCCGCCCACGCCGAGCGGGGCGCCGGTGGGCAGGTCCAGGAGCCTGGGCTGCCGGCCGGCGCGGATGAGGACGGGGGGCAGGTGTCCGGCGAGGGCGACCCGGCACTCGGCGGCGTGCGGGTCGTAGACGACGTACACGCACGTGGCGATGGTCTCCTCCAGTGCGGCGGTGGTGTGGTCCAGCTGGTGGAGCACCTGGGGCGGGTCGAGCGCGAGTTCGGCGAGGGTGCGGGTGGCCGTACGCAGCTGTCCCATGCTGGCGGCGGCGTTGATGCCGCTGCCCATGACGTCCCCGACCACGAGGACGGTGGTGTCGTCCGGTCCGGCGATGGCGTCGAACCAGTCGCCCCCGATCTCGCTGCTGGCCGCCGCCGGCCGGTAGCGGTAGGCCACCTCCAGGCCGGGTGTGGGCGGCGGGTGGTGGGGCAGGAGGTGGTGCTGGAGGGCGAGGGCGGTGTGGTGCGCGTTGCGGTACCAGCGGGCGTTGTCGATGCACACGGCGGCGCGGGCGGCGAGTTCGCCGGCGAGCACGATGTCGTCGTCGTTGAACGGCAGTGGGTTGCGGGTGCGTTTGAGGTCGAGGGCGCCCAGCACCTCGCCGCGGGCGATCAGCGGCACGGCCAGGTAGGAGCGCAGCCCGGCGCGGCTGAGGAGGTCGGCGGCGGTGCTGTCGCGGGCGATGCGCGAGATGTCCTGGGCCTGTACGTGGGCGACGAGGACGGGGTGGCCGGTCGTCACGGACTGGGTGACCAGCCGGTCCGCGGCGTAGCGGGCGATGTCGCCGGGCGGGTCGGCGGCGCGCACGGCGTCGCTGGGATAGGCGGCCGCGAGGGCCAGGGCGCGGAACACCGCGGGCTCGTGGGCGGAGGACCGCAGGGTCGGCCGGCCTTCGAGGACGGAGTCGAGGATGTCGACGGCGGCGATGTCGGCGAGCTCCGGGACGACGACGTCGGCGAGCTCACGGGCGGTCTGGTCGAGGTCGAGGGTGGTGCCGATGCGGACGGTGGCGTCCGCGATGAGCGCGAGCCGGCGGCGGCTGCGGGCGATCTCGATGGCCGCGCGGTGACTCTGGGTGACGTCCACCACGGAGGTGGCGAGCCCCAGGACCCGGCCGGTGGCGTCCTCCAGCCGGTAGTAGGACACCGACCAGGCGTGTTCGGTGCGGTCTCCGCCGTGGGTGCGGCCGGCGGTGAACTGTTCGAGCAGCGGCGTTCCGGTGGCCAGGACCTGGCGCATCGCCGATTCGGCGGCTTCCGCGTCGTCGAGGAAGGCCAGGGCCTCGCGGACACCCCGGCCGATGTGCTGTTCGGCGGGCAGCCCGTTGATCCGCTCCAGGGTCGGGTTGACGAGCACGTACCGCAGCTCGGTGTCCAGGACGGCGAGGCCGATCGGGGACTGGGCCACGAGGCGCGCGGACAGGGCGAGGTCGCGCTCCAGCTGGCGCAGCCGGGTGCGGTCGGTCGCGATGCCCAGGGCGAACATGTCGCCGTGCTCGTCGAGCAGCCGCATGTTGCGGAATTCGACCAGGCGTGTGGTGCCGTCCCTGCGGCGTACGGGGAAGGCGCCCGCCCAGTCACCCGCACCGCCCATGACGCGTGCGAACAGCTCCGTGACCAGGCCTACGTGCTCCTTGGCGGCCAGCAGCCGGGCGGCGGGTTGGCCCAGCGCCTCCGCGGCCGTCCAACCGAACAGCTGCTCGGCCTGCGGGCTCCACAGGGCGACCCGCCCTTCGGAGTCGAGGACGACCGCCGCGACGTTCAGGACGTCGAGCAATCCGCTCGGCGGGGTGACCCCGGACATGCCGGGCCTGAGCCCACCGGTCCCCGACCCGTCGATCGCTCCCATCGGCGACGCTCCTTCCGGCATCGTCGGCCCGCTGCCGCCCGCCGCCACCCGCCCTGGGGCGGTTCGAGGCGTACGGCTTCCTCTCATCGTGCCCCCGAACGTGCCCGGCAGCGTCCGGAGCGTCCGCGCCGGTACGGGGACGCGCCCGTCTCGGGCCCGTCGGACCCTCGCACGCACGGAACGACGGCCCCCGCAACCCTGACCTTCGGCGGGGTCCGGGAGGCCTTTCGGCCGGGGCGGAAGGACCTCCGGCGTTCCTACGGTCGTCCTCATGGAATCGAACACCCGATACGGATGGGCCCGACGGCTGCCGCTCGCCGCCGCGACGGCAGGGGCGGGCGCCGCGGCCGTGACCTGGGCGGCGCCGGGCGGCGTGCTGGGCACGAACGAACCGGCGCACGTCACGCGGGGCGTCTCCGCGGCGGCCTACCGGTCGCTCGCCCGGAGCGTGGCGGACGACTGGCCGGCCTGGGCCGGGACGGCACTGGAGGCGGCGAGCGAAGCCACCGTGCTGCTCCTGGGCCTGCTGCTGCTCGGGGCGGGCCTGTCGGCCCTGCGGCGGCGTGACGTGCCGGCTCTGGCCGGGGTGGCCCTGGCGGCCGCCGGGACCGTGACGGCCTACGCGCTCAGCGAGGCGTTGAAGCTCCTGGTCGACGAGGAACGGCCGTGCCGGGCCGTGGCCGGGGCTCCGACGGTCGCGCCGTGCCCCGCGCCGGGTGACTGGTCGTTCCCGAGCAATCACGCCACCCTCGCCGCCGCGCTGGCGGTCGGGGTGACCCTCCTACGCCCCCGGCTCGCGGCCCTGGCGCTGCCGGTGGCCGCGGCCGCCGCCCTGCTGCGGGTCCTGGTGGGCGTGCACTACCCGCACGACGTCCTGGCGGGCGCGGCGCTCGGGGCGAGCGCCGTGGTGACCGTACGGATCCTCCTGCTGCCCGTGGCCGCGCGCGCGAGCTCAGCGCTCCTCTTGCGGCTCCCGGTCCCCGGACGGCACCGGGACCGCTCCGGCCTCGTGGGCCAGCACCGCCGCGGCGGCCCGGTTGTCGACGTCCAGGCGGGCGAGGATCGAGCTGACGTGGGCCTTCACCGTCCCTTCGGCCAGGTGCAGCCGGCGCGCGATCTGCCCGTTGGACAGGCCGCCGCCGAGGAGGCCCAGGACGTCGCGTTCGCGCGGGGTCAGGGCGTCGACGCGGGCCCGGGCGGCGCGGCGGCGGCCCGCCCGGGCGCCCGCGCCGTCGGCCGCGAGATGGGCGACGACGCGGGCGGCGACCTTCGGTGACAGGTAGGCGGCGCCGTCGGCGACCGCCCGCACCCCGGCCTGCAGTTCCTCCGGATCGCCGGACTTCACGAGGAAGCCGGTGGCGCCCTCGCCGAGCGCGCGCAGGATGTAGTCGTCCTCGCCGAAGGTCGTCAGCATCACGACTCCCGTCGCCGGTACGGTCCTTCGTATCTCGGCGGCGGCCGTGATGCCGTCCGTCCCCGGCATCCGGATGTCCAGGACGGCCACGTCCGGGCGGTGGAGCTGCGCGAGCCGTACCGCCTCGTGGCCGTCGGCGGCCTCGGCGACGACGGTGATGCCGGGATCGGCGGCCAGGACGGCGCGGACACCCGCGCGGATCATCGGCTCGTCATCGGCGATCAGGATCCGGATCATCGGACTTCCTTCCCGGTGAAGGTGTCGGTGGAGACGAGTCGGCCGGCCCGGAAACAGAGCCGGTAGATGTCCCCGGAGCGGTCTGCGAAGGGGTCGGCGGTCTGTACGTAGTACTCGCAGGCGGCGCCGGCCGGTCCGGGGAGGGGGACGGCCGGCCGGCGGGTCGTCTGCCGTGGCGGCAGATACGGCGCCACCTCGGCGCGGGTCTGCCCGACGGCGAGCCGGGCGTGGTCCTGCGGGTCGAGGACCGACTGCCGGGCCGTCACGGTGTCCCGGCCCCGCACCCCGAGGATGAGCACGGCCGCGGTGCACAGCGGCACCAGCACGGCGGCGGTGGCGGTGCGGCGCAGGCGGCGGCGCGCGCTACGGTGCTCCGCGGGCAGTGCGCCGGTGGTCCGGACCGGTCCGGTGGGGCGCGGTAGGGCCGCGCCGGGTCGGTGCGGGAGTTCGGCGCGGACGGCGAAGCCGTCGCCGTCGGGGCCCGCGGTGAAGGTGCCGCCGGCGAGCCGGACCCGTTCGTCGAGGCCGATGAGACCGAGCCGGTCGGTCTCGCCGGGGGCGCCGGGGGCGCCGGGGACCCCTGCGGAGGTGTCCGGACGGACCGGGCCGTTGGTCACGGCGACCTCGGTCCGGCCCGCCCGGTCGGCCGCGCCGGACGGGTCCGCCTCGTCCGCCGGGTCGGCCGGGGCCGCCGTGTGTCGGACGAGGACGCTGGCTCGGGAGTCGGGCGCGTGCTTGGCGATGTTCGTCAGCGCCTCCTGGACGACCCGGTACGCGGCCCGGTCGACGGCACGCGGCGGCTCTCCGGCCGCCGGTGCGCCTTCCACCCGCAGCCGGACGTCGAGTCCCGCTCCCGCTGCCCGGTCCACCAGGTCTTCGATCCCGCCGATCCCGGTCGCCGTGCCGCTCCCCGGCCCTGCCTCCGGGTCCGAGGGTTCGCGTAGGACACCGATCACCTCGCCGAGTCGCTCCACGGCGGCGCCCGCCCTGGACCGGATGTCCCGGGCGGCGGTGCGGTGGGCGTCGGGGAGGCCGGCGGCCAACTGCAACGCTCCCGCCGACAGGGCGATGAGGCTGAGTTCGTGACCGAGGAGATCGTGCATGTCCTGCGCGATCCTGGTCCGTTCACGCAGGCGGGCCCGTTCGGCGAGGAGCCGCTGTTCCCGCTCCAGCCGTGCGGCCCGCTCCCAGCCGGCGCGCACCAGTTCGCGGTACTGGCGCAGGAACCGGCCGGCGAACCACGGCAGCATCGCCGTGCACAGCAGCATCAGGACGAACCGGTTCGCCCACCCGAGCCACTCGGGCACCAGGAGCAGGGTTGACGCGGCCGCCACGAGCAGCACGGCGAGGGCCACCGCCGCGTTGCGACCCGACCCCGGCCCGCGGCCGGCGACGTACGCGCAGAGCGCCGCCGGGACCCCCCACCACAGGTCGGTCACGCTCGCGCCGACGGCGGCGACCACCGCGCCGAACAGGCCTGCGGACACGACCGGTTGCGGCACCGACCTCTTGATGATCATTGATCTCACGCACCCGACCCTACGGAACTTCCCCGGCACGGCGGCACTGCCGAAAGTCCGCCTTCGGCTCCCGAGCGAACCCGGACCCGGCACGTCACGGCGCACGGGTCCCGACCGCGTACGCTCGGCGAATGGCGAAATACTTCGATGTTCACCCCGAGAACCCCCAGCGGCGCACGATCGACAACGTGGTCGACATGATCCGCGGTGGGAAGCTCATCGCGTACCCCACCGACTCCTGCTTCGCGCTGGGCTGCCAGCTGGGCAACCGCGACGGCATCAGCCGGATCCGGTCGATCCGTCACCTGGACGACCGTCACCACTTCACCCTGGTGTGTCAGAACTTCGCGCAGCTGGGTCGGTTCGTCCAGATCGACAATGACGTGTTCCGTGCCATCAAGGCGGCGACCCCCGGCAGTTACACCTTCATCCTCCCCGCGACCTCGGAGGTGCCGCGCCAGCTGCTGCACCCGAAGAAGAAGACGGTCGGAGTCCGTATTCCCGACCATGTCGTCACGCAGGCGCTGCTCGCCGAGCTGGGTGAGCCGCTGCTCTCCAGCACCCTGCTGCTGCCCGACGAGCCGGAGCCGATGACGCAGGGCTGGGAGATCAAGGAGCGGCTCGACCACGAGGTGGACGCCGTGCTGGACTCGGGTGACTGCGGTACCGAGCCGACCACCGTGATCGACTTCTCCGGTGGTGAGGCCGAGATCGTACGCCGGGGCGCGGGCGACACCTCCCGGTTCGAGTAGGCGCCGCGCCGGACTCCGTTCAGAGCGTGGACTCCGGTTTCACGTCGGGGTAGATGCCCAGGTACCGGTACGCGCCGGACTCGACCCGGTAGAGGTGGGCGGTGCGGGCTCTGGTCAGGACGTGCGAGTTGAAGTCGAAGGACAGCGGCTTGGCCAGGCCCTCGTGGGCCGTCCGGAAGATCCGACGGGTCACACCCGCGCGGTCCCGGCCGTCCTCCGCCAGCCCGGTCAGGGCCGCGGCCAGCAGGCCCACGGCGTCGTAGGCCTCGGTGGCCCAGCGGGCGGGCGCCTGCCCGTACGCGGCGCGGTGGGCGGCGACGAACTCGGCGGCCGAGGGGACGGCCTGCGGGTCGGTGAACAGGGAACTGAACATCCAACCCTCCGCGGCCGGGCCGGCGTCCGTGAGGAAGGCCGGTTCCATCGCGTGCTGGATGCCCATCCGCCGGCCCGGGAACCCGCCCTCGGTCAGGGCGCGGGCCATCCGGGCGGCGCGCTGCGGTGAGGTGCCGGCGTAGACGACTCCCTCGGCCCCGGCCTCCATCAGCGCGCGTACGACGCCGGCGAAGTCCGAGCCGCCCTCCGGGATCCGGTGGACGCTGAGCGTGCCCTGGGACGGCGGGTTCTGTTGCAGGCTACGGACGAACGCGTAGGCGGGCTCGCCGCCTTCGGCGTCCTCCACCAGGCCGGTGCGTGCGACGGGCCGGATCCGGGTGAAGTAGTCGATCACCGGGAGGGCCAGTTGGTCGCCTGCCGGGCGGGTGGCGACGACCGTGCGCCAACCCACTCTGGAGGCGGCGGTCTCGGGGCTGTCGGCGGACACCAGCAGCAGGGCGAGTTCGGCCGTTTCGCAGGTGGGAGCCAGGTCGGGTACGGCGGCGTCCCAGGTGGGGCCGACCAGGGC
This sequence comes from Streptomyces sp. CLCI03, assembly GCF_053615355.1. Taxonomy (NCBI): domain Bacteria; kingdom Bacillati; phylum Actinomycetota; class Actinomycetes; order Kitasatosporales; family Streptomycetaceae; genus Streptomyces; species Streptomyces sp. CLCI03. Next base: position 205,819 of record NZ_CM132132.1, read on the forward strand.
GAGCACCGCGGGGTCGGCGGCCAGCTCCTTGACCACCTGCGCGGCGCGCGTGGCGTCCCCGCCGTCGTCCGCGACGCGCAGGGCCAGCCGGAACGCAGCGTCCGACCGGCTGTTGTGCCGCTCCACCGCCATTTTCATACCGCGCTCGTGGGCCTGGCCGGTCTCTTTGCCGGGCCCGGTCAGGTCGGCCTGGAGGGCGAGGGTGTGGGTGGCGAGTTCTCGGGCGGGCGGCTCGGTCGTGCCGCGGGCTCGGCCCCGGTTGGTGAACCAGGCGACGGGCGCGCCGACGAGTGCCAGGCCCGCGCCGGCCCCGAGCAGCCGTCTGCGGGTGAGGCCCCGTACGGTCGCCTCCGGCGCGTCGATCCGGGTCGGTTCCGGGGCGGGCAGGTCCAGGGCCCGGGTGGAACGCTCGGCGATGAGGCGGGGCAGCGGGGGCGGCAGCCAGTCCTCGCCGTCCGGGCCGGGCAGGCCGTCGCCGAGTACGAGGCGCAGCGCGTCCGGTGTCGGCCGGGCCGCCGGGTCCTTCGCCAGGCAGGCCGACACGATGTCGAGCAACTCCGAGGGCAGATCGGAGAGTTCGGGCTCGTCGTGCACCGTGCGGTAGACCACCGCGGCCGCGTGGCCGCCGCCGAAGGGACCGTGGCCGGTGGCCGCGTACGCGAGGACGCAGCCGAGGGAGAACACGTCGCTCGGGGCGCCGGCCGCGACGCCGTCCGTGCGGGCCTGCTCCGGCGCCAGGTAGCCCGGGGTGCCGAGGACGGCGTCCACGGCGGTCAGCGTGACGGCGCCTTCCGCCCGAGCGATCCCGAAGTCGATCAGCCGGGGCCCGTCCGGGGCGAGCAGGATGTTGCCCGGTTTGACGTCACGGTGGACCAGCCCGGCGGCGTGCACCTGGACCAGGGCCTCCGCGAGCCGCGCGCCCAGGGTCCGTACCGCCCGGACGGGCAGCGGACCGTACCCTCCCACGGCCTCGGACAGGGAGGGGCCGGGGACGTAGGGGGTGGCCAGCCAGGGCTCACGCGCCTGCGGGTCGGCGGCGACGACCGGGACCACCCAGCGGCCGGTCAGCTGCCCGGCGGCCTCCACCTCGCGCCGGAACCGGGCCCTGAAGTCCGGGTTCGCGGCGTGGTCGGCGCGGATGACCTTGACGGCGACCAGGGTGCCGGCGGCGGACCGGGCGAGGTACACGGTGCCCATGCCGCCCGAACCGAGCCGCCCCAGCAGCCGGTTGCCGCCGATCGTGGCCGGATCGGCGGGGGTGAGGGGGCGCATCCGGGCTTATCCCGCCGCGGGTTGGAGGGCCGGGCCGACGTAGCGCATCCGGCCCCCTTCCACCTTGTGCGTGAAGTAGGTGTTGCCCGTGACCTGCTTGCGCTCGTCGAAGGTGAACGCCTTGGTCAGGCCCTGGAAGGTGCCCTGGCCGAGCGCGGTCAGCAGCGCGGCGCGGGTCGGGCGCCGGCCCCCCGCCGCGGTGGCGACCAGCCGGTCGATGATCAGGCGGGTCGCGTCGAAGGCCTCCGCGGTCCAGATGTCGGGGGCCGATCCGTACGCCGCCCGGTGGGCGCGGGTCACCTCGGCGACCTCGGGGGCCTCCGGCGCGGTGTACGGGGTGAAGACCTGCCAGCCTTCGGCGGCCGGGCCGGCCGCGCCGAGGAACTCGGGTCCGGCGATGGTGTAGTCGGCCGCCCGGGGGCCCTTGAATCCGGCGGCGGCCAGGAGACCGGCGACCTTGGCCCCGCCGGCGGGCGTGCCGGTGTAGAAGAAGCCGTCGATGCCGTGCGCGAGCAGGTCGGTGACGACCGGGGCCAGGTCGGTGGTGCCGCGGGGGACGACGCGACCGTAGTAGGTGGCCCCGGGGGCGAAGATCTCGATGGTGCGGCCCAGGAGCTGGGCGGCCTGCCAGGTGTCCGTGTCGCCACCGCGGTCGCTCAGGATGCCCATCCGCCGGACGCCCTGCTTCCCGGCGAGTTGCAGGTTGACCACGGCTGCCTGGGCCGAGGAGATCGGGCAGCTCTGGAAGAAGCTGCGCCGGTTGGTGACGCTGAAGGTGGTGGCCAGGGCTGACACGGTCACGAGGGGTACGGAGGCCTCGCCGTAGAGCTCGACGCACGGGATGACGGAGTCGTTGCCGGTGGGACCGACCACGGCGAACAGGTCCCGGTCGGCGATGAGTCCGGTGGCGACGGCCGCCGAGCGGTCGGCCTTCCCGCCGTCGTCGGCGGTGGAGACGGTGAGCGTGAAGGGCTTGTCCTTGCGGGAGTTGAAGGCGTCGACGGCCAGGCGCACCCCGCGTTCCTGGGCCTGTCCGGCGGCCTTCTGCGGGCCCGAGAGGTCGGCGTGCACACCGATCACCCACTGTCGGGGAGCCTCCGCGGCCGAGTTCTCGGGCCGGTCCTGATCGCGCAACGCCAGCCAGGCGGCGATCCCGCCGCCGGCCGCGAGCACGGCGCCGCCGGAGGCGAGGGCGAGGAACCGCCTGCGGGAGGGCGCCGGCGCGGACGTGCCGGGTGCGGGAGCGGCGTCCGGGTCGGCGACGGTCTCGTCGATGCCCGGCAGGGCGAGCAGTGCGGCGGCGCGTTCGGCGATGGTGGCGACGACCGGGTCGGGCAGCCAGTCGGTGCCTTCCCCCGGGGTGTCCTCGGTCAGGGCCGCGTCCAGCTCGCTCGCGCTGGGGCGGATGTCGGGGTGTTTGGCGACGCAGGTGCGCAGCAGTGCGGTGAGTTCGGGGTCGGCGAGGACCTCGGGGCCGAAGTCGGGCTCGTCGTGGACCGTGCGGTAGAGCACCGCGTCCACGGTGCCGGTGCCGAAGGGCAGCCGTCCGGTGGCGGCGTACGCGAGGAGGCAGCCGAGCGAGAAGACGTCGCCGGCCGGTTCGGCGGGGCGGCCTTCGGCCTGCTCGGGCGAGAGGAAGCCGGGGGTGCCGAGCACCGCGTCGGCGGAGGTCAGGGCGGTGTGCTCGCCGCCGCGGGCGATCCCGAAGTCGATGAGTCGGGGCCGGTCCATGCCGAGGAGGACGTTGCCGGGTTTGACGTCGCGGTGGACGAGGCCCTGCTCGTGCATCACGCCGAGGGCCTTGGCCAGGGCCTTGCCGAGGATGCGTACGGCGCGCAGCGGGAGCGGGCCGTGGGCGGCGACGGCCTCGGCGAGGGAGGGTCCGGCGACGAAGGAGGTGGCGAGCCACGGTTCGGAGGCGTCCGGGTCGGCGCCGGTGACGCGGACGGCCCACGGGCTGTCCACCTCGGCGGCGATCTCGGCCTCGCGGCGGAACCGGGCCCGGAAGTCGGCCTCTTCGGCGTACTCCGCGCGGATCACCTTGACCGCGGCGAGCGCGCCGTCGTCGGTCCGGCCGAGGTAGACGACGCCCATGCCGCCGGCGCCGAGGCGTCCGAGGAGCCGGTGGCCGCCGATCCGGGAGGGATCCGAGGGGTGGAGCGGCTCCATCAACCCGCCGCCTTTCCGAGCTGTTGCTTGGCCTGGATCATCATCACGCTCGTGCCCTGGGCCACGAAGAGGGTCAGGTCCTCGTTCGTGACGCCTTTACCGGCCTTGGCGGAGATGGCCATGGTGACGGGTCCGAACTGGGCTTGGGACCAGGTGTAGGGGTAGGGACCGCCGTCCTGCGCGTTGACGTAGTAGCCGGATTCGGAGAAGGCGTCCTCGGTCCAGGCGTTCAGCTGCTCGCCGAGGTAGAGGGCGCCGCCCCACAGACTCTTGAGCTCCTCGCCTTCCCGCAGCTTCTGGTCCGGGCACCGCAGCACCTCTTCCATGGCGCGGGCGGTCTCCCAACCGGATTCCTCACGGTTGTGGTGGATGGTGACCGTGGCGCTGATCCGCACGCGGCCGCGGCCGTCCTTGGCCGGGATGTGGAAGTGGCGGGTGCCGGTGGCGAGCACGTCGTCCGGCAGGCCCTCTGTCTGCCAGACGCAGGCCTCGTCGAGCACGGGCCAGCGGCCGGGATCGCTCTCGAACGGTGTGCTGCGCACGACCTGGGGCCCGAGGTCCTGCTCGGCGATGATGATGCGGCCGAGCAGGTCGCGGGCTGCGGCGGCCGTCCTCGGCTGCTTGGACTCGTCGAGCGGGGGCATCGGGATGGCGGTGGCCGCACCGGGCCGGGCCGTCGGGGAGCTCGCACCGGTGCCGCCCGTGCCCGAACCGCCCGCGCTCGGCGGTGTACCCGATGGTGTGGCCGACGTACCCGGGGTGCCGCTCGACGCGGCGCCCTTCGGCGTACCGTCGTCCGCGCAGCCCGCGACGAGGAACAGTCCCGCCATCGCACAGCCCCAGGCGCGCAGGCCGGCCTTCCCTCTGCTCTGTCCTACCAGTCCCCCCACGGCACGGATGGTACCCCGCCGTGGTGGCGATTAACTGGCATACGGAAAAGGTGGGTTGACGGAGCGGCATCCTGGTGGGCGATGTCGACGGCGAGATCGCCCAGGTAGGTCGCGTACGCACCGTCGGTGATCGAGCGGGCGATACCGATGAGTCGGCCGTCCTCGGCACGGGCGACGACGACGAGGTCGGCTCCGGCCGGCATCCGGGCGAAACGCTCGACGTCGTGCACGGGACGACGCTCGGCGAGGGTGGACGCCCGGTAGAGGCCGAGGACCTCTTCAATGCAAACCGGTCCACCGGTATGTATTGCACCGCATCCGGGCATGCTCGAAGAGGCGTCCACACATGGGAAGGGGCCGCTCGTGCTCACTCAGGTTCTCAACTGGCTCCGACGACTCACCGGACGCTCCACCGACACCCCCGACGACGCGGCCGCGCCGCTGAGCGCCCGCGCCCCGATCTTCACCGCGAACTTCCAGTCGACCTCCCAGTGGGTGGCCGGCCGGTCCTGGGCCTATCCGAACGGCGGCCCCACCAACACCGGTGACAACAAACTCGACTACCTGGTGGCCGACCCCTCCTACAGCCGGACCGGCACCTTCCGTGCCACCCGCCGCCCGGACGGCAAGTGGAACGCCGGCCTGCTGACCACCGAGGGCAGCCAAGAGGCGTTCATGGTGCGGGCCGGTGACGTGCTGGAGTCCCGGGTCCGACTGCCCGCCGAGATCGGGGCCTGGCCGGCGATCTGGACCTGGCGGGACGGCGGCAACGAGATCGACATCTTCGAGTACCACCCCGACAACCCCGACCTGCTCGAACTCTCCAACCACGTCAAGGGCGGTTCGCGCTACCACCGGGACTCCTCCATCGCCCCCGGCGCATGGGTGGACCTCAAGGTCGAGTTCGGGACGCGCTCGGTGGTGTGGTGGGTCAACGGCACCCGGGTCTTCGCCGACCGGCGGGGCGTCGGGCGCAACTGGCGTGCGTACCTCATCGTCAACCTGTCGGTGTGCGCCGGCCGCTACCACCCGGCTCCCGCCCCGGGCGTCTCGCAGATGTCCTACGAGGTGGAGTACCTACGCGTCCACCGCCCCTGACAGAGCGTTCCGTCCCGTGGGGGATGTTCGGTATCGCCGGGCCGCTTTCCCGGGCCTGCAAGGCTCATGGGGAAGCAGTCACAGCCGGCCGACCCCGACCCCGACCCGGCCCCCGGCCCGGGGTCGGCGGGTCGAGGGCGGGGTCACAGTTGGGGGACGTACGGGGCGAGGCCGACGATGAGGACGGACCGTTCACCCGGGCCGGGGTCGGAGCCCATGCGGACCGGGCCGACGTAGTGGCTGACCCGGTGGTCGTGGACGGCGTAGCCGTCCAGGGGGTCGGTGAGGGTGAAGTCGGCGTGGATGTCCGTCCACGGGTCCTCGGGCTGGAGGCCCGCGCTACCCGGCGTGGCGATGACGTTCTCCCCGCCGACGACGTTGGTGCGGCTGATCAGGTGGGCGAAGGTGAAGGTACTGGCCGAACCTCCGTCCTGGTGCAAGCAGTTGGGGGTGGAAACGGCGTCCTGCCCAAGACGGTCGACGCCGAGCCGGATCAGGTGGACACCGATCCACAACGGCCGTCTCCCCAGGTTCTTCAGGGACAGGACCTGGTCGATGTCCCAGCGCAGGAGTCGCAGCAGCAGAGCGTTGCCGCGTAGCTCCTCGGGGATGGCGGGGAGCACGCGCCGCTTGCGCGGGGATGCGGGGTCGTCCTCGTCGTCGCCCTGGGAGAAGTCGGTGACCGTGCCGTGTACGGGGTCGGGGGTTCCGGGAATCCAGGACAGTTCGTCCTTCCACGGCAGGTACACGGCATGGGAGTACCGGCGGAACCGATGCGTCCCCGGAGCGTACGGGTCCGGCGGCAGAGCGGCGAAGACCTCCCGGATCCGGGCCAGATCGCTCGCGGTGGAGCCGTCGGGGGCGATACCGAGCTGCTCAGCACCGAACCGGGCGAACCCGCGTGCACGCAGTCCGTCCATGCCCCCACCCGGGCCCACCGCATCGGCATGCGGTCGCCCCTGGGGCTCGGCCTTTCCCACACGCTCCTCCAACAGATCACCACCGGAGCCGTGCGCCGACGACCCCGTGCCGACCCTACACACCCGTCCCGGGTACGCCCCCCCACCGGGCGGAGCGCATCGCGACCACGCGACGGACGGCGGGTGCGACACCCGGCCGGGTGCTTCCGAGGATCGTTTCCGGGTGGTTCGGTACGGGCGATCATCCCGCTCACACATCGGAGTGCATTTCCCATGCGCATGCCCACGCGCGTCACCGTCGCCGCCCTCCTCGCCCTGGCCCCGGTGACCGTGGCCTCGGCCTCGCCCTCGGTAGCGGCACCGGAGCCGAACCCGGCGCCGTTGTTCACCGCCACCCACGCGGTGCCCGGCCAGTACATCGTGACCCTGGAGAAGGGGGTGGACGCGGCGAAGACGGCGCAGCGGCTGGGACTGAAGGCGAGGTTCGTCTACACCTCGGCACTGAACGGATTCGCGGTCCCCCTGACCCCGCTCCAGCTCACGCTCGTCCGCGACAGCCCGGGGGTGAAGTCGGTGGAGGAGGACGCGAACGTGCGGTCCGTGCTGGAGGCGTCCACCCGGCCCGGGACCCGGTCGCCCTCCGCGTCCTGGGGGCTGGACAGGATCGACCAGCAGGAATGGAACGACGACGCGGGTACGGGTGACGGCGGGTTCACCACGCAGGGCAACGGCGCGGGCGTGACCGCGTACATCCTCGACACCGGCATCGAGTACGGGCACTCCGAGTTCGGCGGGCGTGCCGCCTTCGGCTTCGACGCGGTCGGGGACGGCAGGGACGGCGCGGACTGCCAGGGCCACGGCACGCACGTCGCGGGCACGGTGGCGGGCAAGACGTACGGGGTGGCGACGAAGGCCGCTCTGGTCAGCGTCCGCGTGCTGGGCTGCGACGGCCAGGGCGCGTACTCGGGGATCATCGCCGGGCTGGACTGGGTCGCGAAGAACGCCAAGCAGCCCGCCGTGCTGAACGCCTCCTTGGGCGGCGACCTGTCGCAAGCCGTCAACGACGCCGCCGACGCCGTCACGGCCGCAGGCGTACTGCCGGTCGTCGCGGCCGGCAACTCCGCGAAGGACGCCTGCGCGGTCTCCCCGGCCTCCGCGTCGAAGGTGGTCACGGTCGCCGCGTCGAACAGGTACGACGAGGAGACCTCCTTCTCCAACTGGGGCACGTGCGTCGAGCTGTACGCGCCCGGCGAGGCCATCGTCTCGGCGCAGCTCGGCGGCGGCTCCGTCGCCCAGGACGGCACGTCCATGGCCGCCCCGCACGTGACGGGAGCCGCCGTGCTCTACAAGCAGGCACACCCCGCCGCGCCCCCGGAGGAACTCGCAGCCTGGCTGGGCGACGAGTCCACCAAGGACAGCTTGACCAAGGTCAGCGAGTCCAGCCCGAACGAGCTGCTGTTCACCAACGGGCTGTAGCCTCCGGCTCGCCCATCAGGGCCGGGGCGCCCACGCTGTGGCCGACCGCGCTCAAGAGGCTTCGGCGATCGGCTACGGGGCGGCGCTCAGGGCGCCGCAGGCCTGGTGGCCCCACCGGCTGCCGTTCTTGGTGATCATGTCACCGGCGGCGTAGGGCTTTCCGCAGGCGCAGCTACCGGGGAACTTCGCCTTGATCGCGCGGGATCCGCCACCGCCGCCCGACGCGGTACCGGCGGAGGCACGCTTCGCCGGCGCGGCCGACCTGCGGCGCGCGGGCGAGGCCGCGACCGGAGCCGGTACCGGCATCTCCGGGCTGCCGAGGGCCGTACCGGCGGCCTCCTGCCTGGTCGCCGCGTCACTGGCCGCCTGGTCGGCGATCGCGTTCAGATGGTCGCCGTCCTCGCGGTGCGCGGGAACGTACTGGAAGGTCACGTCACGCTCGGCCAGCAGCCGGTCGATCGCCTCGACGAGTTCACGGTTGGCGACCGGCTGACCGGAGGCGGTCTTCCACCCGTTGCGCTTCCAGCCCGGCAGCCACTGCGTCACCGCCTTCATGGCGTACTGGGAGTCCATCCGCACCTCGACGGGCGTGCCCGGGTCCACCGCCTCCAGCAGCCGCTGGAGGGCGGTCAGCTCCCCGATGTTGTTGGTGGCCCGTCCCAGCGGGCCGGCCTCCCAACGCTCGGGGCGTCCCTGGGAGTCGGCGATGACCCAACCCCAGCCGGCCGGCCCGGGATTACCTTTGGCCGCTCCGTCACAGGCGGCGATGATGCGATCAGACATCCCCCGATCATGCCTCATCCCGCGGGGCTTCCCGATCGGTCACCCCGGCAGCACGTCCTTGGCGACCAGGCGCGACCCGTCGTAGCAGAGGCGGTAGAGGTCGACCTGGTCCAGGAGGTTGCCGTTCGAGCGGTAGTAGGCGCAGTCGGTGCCCGGGGGTACGGGTAGCGCCCGGACGGCGTCCGGCAGGTACCGGAACTGCCGCTCCGGAAGGAGCCGGTCCACCTCGACCCGGTCCTGGCCGGGCCGGAGGGCGGCGAAGTCGACGGGGCGCAGCACGCAGCGAGGAGGCGGTCGGTCAGGTCACGCAGGGCGGCGGGTTCGGCGGTCCGTACCCGTACCGAGGCCGAGGTACCGGCGGTGGGCAGCTCCGCGATGGGGGTGTCGGCCAGCAGCCGGCCCTTGCCGATGACGACGAGCCGGTCGGCGGTCAGCTGCATCTCGCTCATGAGGTGGCTGGAGAGGAAGACCGTACGGCCCTGCGCGGCCTGCGCACGGACGAGTTCGCGTACCCAGCGCACGCCGTCCGGGTCGAGTCCGTCGACCGGCTCGTCGAGGATCAGCACCTGCGGATCGCCGAGGAGGGCGCCCGCGATGCCGAGCCGCTGGTACATGCCGAGCGAGAACGCCCCGGCGCGTCGGCGCGCCACCGCGGCGAGGTCCACCGTCTCCAGGACCTCGTCCACCCGCCGTACGGGGATGCCGTTGCTGCGGGCCTGGGCGACCAGGTGGCTGCGCGCCGAACGACCCGGGTGCAGGGCTTTCGCGTCGAGGAGGGAGCCGACCTCGCGGACCGGGTGGCGCAGTGCCTCGTACGGTTTCCCGTCGCTGAGTGCCTGGCCGGCACTGGGCCGGTCCAGGCCGAGGATCATCCGCATGGTGGTCGATTTCCCGGCGCCGTTGGGGCCGAGGAAGCCGGTCACCCGGCCTTCCTCGATGTCCAGGGTCAGTTCGTCCACGGCGACGGTGCGGCCGTGGCGTTTGGTCAGGCCGCGCAGGGTGATCACGTGTGTCCCTCCGATGTCGGTGGTGCTGCGACGACCGTAGGAATCACGTGGGCCGGGACACATCGCTCGCAGGTCGGCGATCGGACGCCTTACTTTCGTCGGGGGTCCCCCGACGAACGGCCGTGCCACCGCCCGCCGTTAGACTGCGCCGGTGGTGCAGGTACTGCTGGCGGACGACGAGGCGATGGTGCGGGCCGGGGTACGGGCCATCCTGGCGAGGGATCCCGGGATCGAGGTCGTCGCCGAGGCGGCCGACGGGCACGAGGCCCTCGACGCCGTACGCCGGCTGCGGCCCGCCGTCGCGCTGCTCGACATCCCGATGCCACGGCTCGACGGGATCACGGCGGCCGCCCGGATCCACCACGAACTGCCCGGCACTGCGGTGATCATGCTGACCACCTTCGGCGAGGACGAGTTCATCGATCGCGCCCTGCCTGAGGGTGCCAGCGGTTTCCTGCTCAAGGCGGACGACCCCCGGGAACTGCTCGCGGGCGGGCACGCGGTGGCCGCGGGTGGCGCGTACCTCTCTCCGAAGGTCACCGCCCGGGTCGTGGCCGGACTGCGCGGCGGGCGGACGACCGGCGCCGTTCCGGCGCGGCACGCCGTGGCAGGGCTGACGGAGCGGGAGAAGGACGTCCTGGCGCTGCTCGGCATCGGGTTGTCCAACGCCGAGATCGCCGCCCGTCTACGGCTGGTCGAGGGGACGGTGAAGGCTCACGTCAGCGCGATCCTGGGGAAGCTCGGCGTGCGGAACCGGGTGGAGGCGGCGATCGCCGCGCACGAGGCGGGGGTGGTCGAACAGGCCCGCCGGACCGGCCCGTGAATCGCCCCGTGGATCGCCCCACCGACGGATCGGGGCGGACGGGGCGCCGCGGCAGGCGGGGCGCCGCCTGCCGCGCGTCGATCAGGCGCCGGGTCCGTCGGCGGAGAGCAGCGCGCACTTCTCGAAGTTCATGCATCCGCAGGCCAGACAGTCGGCCACGGCGTTCCGCAGGATCTGCGTCTGCTCGATGAACCGGTCCAGCTCGGGGAGCTTGCTCTCGGCGAGGGCACGCCACTGCCGGGTGGCGCCGCGCTCGGCGTCGCCGTCGAGCAGGCCGCGGATCTCGGCCAGGGTGAAGCCGGCCCGCTGGGCCATCTTGATCAGTGCGATCCGCCGCACGGTGCCGGCCGGGTAGACGCGCCGGCCGGCGGCCCGTTCGGCGGGCGGCAGCAGGCCGACGCTCTCGTAGTAGCGCAGGCCCGAGGGATTCATCCCCACCTGCCGAGCGAGCTCACCGATCCCGACCTGTCGCACGCGTCACTCCCCCTTGACTTCAAGTGCGCTTGAACCATGAGTCTGACCTGGTGACTCGCGTACGGACAACTCGCCTCCTCCCTCAAACCTATCGGCCGCTGTTCGCCCATGCCGACTTCCGACGGCTGCTGCCCGCGTTGGCGGCCTCCGACCTGGGTGACGGGATGAGCATCGTCGCCGTGGCCTGGCTGGCCATCGAGATCGCTCCCCCGGGGCAGTCCGGGATGCTCCTGGGCGCCGCGCTCGCCGCGTACGCGCTTCCGGGGGCCGCCGGAGCTCTGCTCTTCGGGCGGTGGCTGCGCCGGCTTCCCGCCGCGCGGCTGCTGGCGGCCGACAGCCGGATCCGGGCGGTGCTCCTCGGCTGCGTGCCGCTGGCCTGGGCCGCGGGAGTGCTGCACCCAGTGCTGTACGTGGCCCTGCTCGCGGGCTCGTCCGTCCTGCACGCCTGGGGCAACGCGGGCAGGTACTCCCTGCTCGCGCAGATCCTTCCGCCCGAGCATCGGCTGGCCGCCAACGCGCTGGTCAGTTCCAGTGTCTCGGCGTCCATCGTGGTCGGTCCCGCCCTGGCCGGATTCCTGGCGGTGGTGGTCGGTCCGGCGTGGCTCATCGGCCTCGACGCGCTGTCCTTCGCCGTGCTCGCCGCCCAGGTCGGGCGGCTGCGCGGTGCGGCGGCCGGGCGGGACGGGAGGGGCGCGAAGGGCGAGCGGGACGGGGAGGCGACGCCGGCGGCGCCGGTCGACGCCGACCGGTCGGCAGCCGGTCTGCGCCTGCTGCGCAAGCAGCCCGAACTCCTCGGTGTGCTGGCCCTGACCTGGTTCTTCAACTTCCTCTACGGGCCGGCGGAGGTGGCGCTCCCGTTGCACGTCACCGACGACCTGCACGCCGGGGCGGGCCTGCTGGGGCTGTACTGGACGCTGTTCGGAGCGGGCGCGGTGCTGGGCGGTCTGGCGGCGGGTGCCCTGCGGCGGTTCCCGCTCTGGCCGGTCACCCTGGGGATCGTCGCGGGGTGGGGGCTGGCGCTCGTACCGTTCGGGCTCGGCGCGCCGGCGGCCGTCACCCTGGCCTGCTTCACCCTCGGCGGCCTGATCTACGGTCCGTTCACGGCGCTGTCCTACACCCTCTTCCAGGAACGCACCCCGGCAGCCTCCCTGACCACGGTCCTCGCCGCCCGCAGCGCCGCCCTGCTGACCGCCGGGCCGGTGGGCACCGCGCTCGGCGGCCCGCTGATCGCGCTCCTCGGGCCCCGGCAGGTGCTGGCCGCGTCGGGGCTCGCGACCGTCGCGCTCGCCGTGATCGGTGCCGCGATCCGGGTCCGGGGGCTGCGGCGCGTCAGGACCCCTGCGCCCGTGTCACGGCCGACCTGATCCCGTCAGCCGGCCGGCCGCCGGGCCGGTCAAGGCACATCCGCGTCCGCGCCGCGCTCCACGCGGGCACCGCCCGGAGGTCGGGAGACGGATCAGGGCCGTGCGGCGATGCCGCACGGCCCTGTCCTTTCCCCGCGGCCCGTTCAGCGAAGGGGCGGGGCGGGGAAACGGTTCTCCGGAGCCCGGCCGTCAGGCCGGGCCGTCGTCCGGGATCAGGCGGGGGTGATGTTCTCCGCCTGCGGGCCCTTCTGGCCCTGCGTGATGTCGAAGGTCACGGCCTGACCCTCCTGGAGCTCACGGTAGCCAGAGGCGTTGATCGCCGAGTAGTGGGCGAAGACGTCCGGGCCGCCGCCGTCCTGGGCGATGAAGCCGAAGCCCTTTTCCGAGTTGAACCACTTCACAGTTCCCGTAGCCATGTTCATGCCTTCCCGTTGACGTACGTCTTCCACACGGCGTGGAAGACGGAGGTGATCGCCCTGGTCCTACGGCACAACACAGCAAAACTGCCCACACCGAGAGGTACGGGCAAGGCACTTGGAACCACGACAGCTACCCGTGAAGGTACACGCCTGCACGCACTGTCACCAGGGGGAATGATCTCGCCTTCGGGGCGAGATTCAGCCCTTTCGCCCACACTCCGGGCGCGACCGGACGTAAATGCGTCGAGGACCGCCCCCGGGATGCCGTACTGTGAGGTCTACCGACGCGGGGTGGAGCAGCTCGGTAGCTCGCTGGGCTCATAACCCAGAGGTCGCAGGTTCAAATCCTGTCCCCGCTACTGCAAGGAAGGGCCCGGATCCTCATGGATCCGGGCCCTTCTGCTGTGCCTGGCCCGTCCCCTGGAGCGGCCCGGCGCATCCGCCGGCCCGCCGCGTCCGTCCGGATCGGGGGACCCTGCGGCCCCGCGTCCGCGTCACCCGGTGGACCGGCGGCGCCGCCACCCCGCCTCGCCCTGGCCGCCGCGACGATGAGTACCCCACCCACCGTGTGACGGCACTCACACGACGATCTGTCGTCCGGTGTCGACCGGATGGGGTGCGGGGGGCGTATGCCCGGTGAGAGGGACACATGGATTCAGGAGCGATTTTTTGACCATCGAGGAGTTCGAGGAGTTCTACGCGCAAGCGGCAGGACGGCTCACAGGACAGCTCTACGTGATGCTCGGTGACCACCACGAGGCGCAGGACGTGGTGCAGGAGGCCTTCGTCAGGGGATGGGGCCGCCGGCGTCAGCTGGACCGCGACGGCCGGCCCGAGGCGTGGATCCGTACGGTCGCGTGGCGGCTCGCCGTCAGCCGCTGGCGCGGGCGTCGGCGCACCGCCGACGCCTGGCAGCGGACCGCTCCGGCCGGGCACGTGGAGGGGCCCGGGCCGGAGGCGGTGGCCCTCGTCGAGGCACTGCGGCAACTGCCCTTGAAGCAGCGCCGGACCATGGCGCTGCACTACGTGTGCGATCTGACGGTCGAGCAGATCGCCGCCGAGACCTCGCTGTCCACGAGCACGGTCAAGACCCACCTGTCCCGGGGCCGGGTCACGCTCTCCCGCCATCTGCAGGACCCCCGCATTGAGGAGGCCCCCGATGCCTGACTCCCACGACCCGCTGCGGCCACTGTTCCGGGAGGCGGCCTCCGCCGGACAGGCCGCGAGCACGACCCCGCCCGTCGGCGTCATCGAACGGCGCGGTGAACGGCACCGCCGGCACCGCATCGTCGGTATCGCCGCCGCCTGCCTGCTGGTCCTCGCCGGATCCGGTGCGGCGCTGTCCGCCTTCCTTCCGCAGGACCCGGGGCCGACCCTGCCGGCGACCACTCCTTCTCCCGTGGCCCCGTCCCCGACCTCGGCACCGCCTCCGCCGGCCCACTCCACGACGCCGACGCTCAACTCGGCGCTGCCGCCGCGCAACACCACGCCGCCCCCGCCGCTCGGCAGCATGATGCCGCCGGGCAACACGACGGCGCCGCCGGCCGATCCCACCGGCACCGCGACCCGGAGCATGTCCCCGACTTCCCCGCAGTCGCACCGGTAACCCCTCTCTCCCTCCGGCCCGCGCTCCCTCTCCCCGCAGCACATCGCCCGTGGACACCGGCCCGAACCAGGGCCGGTGACTCCGCACGCCCTCAGACGGCCAGGAGATATCGATATGTCTGTTTCGTCACCCCAGCGGCGACCGGTCGAGCTTCCCGAGCCGCCCACCACCTGGCCGCCCGTGCGCGAGACCGATCTCCTCCCCCGCCGCCCCCGCCGCTCCCTCCCGGGGTTCCTGCGCCTCGGTCCGGGCGAGCGCGAGGTGCTGTGGCTGTACCTGCTGACCCGGATCGGCATCTGGGCCACCGCGGGCGCCGTCGGCTGGCTGTTCCCCGCCGACGGCGCGGCCCGTGAGCCGGCTTCGTCGCTCTCGCCCTGGCAGCAATGGGACTGGTGGTTCTACCTCCACATAGCCCAGGACGGATACTTCCCCGGCCAGGCCGGACCCTGGACGGCCGGCTGGGACAACCGCGAGGCCTTCCTGCCCGGCCTCCCCCTCGTCCTGCGCGCCGTCCACACCGTGATCCCCGACTGGGCCGCGGCCGGCGCGCTGATCTCCTTCCTCTCCGGAGGCGTCGCCGTCCTGGCCCTCGCCCGGATCGCCCACCATCACCTGGCCGACCTCGAAACGGGCCGCCGCGCGGTGGCCTTCCTGCTGCTCTCGCCGTGCGCCGTGTTCCTCGCCGCCGGCTACACCGAGGCACTCTTCCTGGCCCTGGCCCTCCCCGCATGGTTGGCGGCCCAGCGCCAGAACTGGCCGGCGGCCGCGGTACTGGCCTGCCTCGCCTGCTCGGTCCGCGTCACCGGTCTCTTCCTCGCGGCCGCCCTCGCCCTCCACTTCGTCCTCACGGCCCGCGGCCGCACCGCCTGGCGTTCGGCCCCGTGGCTCCTCCTGCCCGCCCTCGCCCCGGCCCTCTACAGCTGGTACCTCCAGACCCGGACCGGGGACTGGATGGCCTGGAAGCACTCCCAGGAACGCGGCTGGTACCGGGACTTCCACGCGCCGTGGGACGCCTGGGCGAACACCTGGGACGCCGCCTTCCACCACATCCACCCCACCGGCAACGCGCTGATGTGGCAGGCGGAGCTGTTGGCCATGGTGGTCGG
Organism: Streptomyces sp. CLCI03; assembly: GCF_053615355.1. Classification (NCBI taxonomy): domain Bacteria; kingdom Bacillati; phylum Actinomycetota; class Actinomycetes; order Kitasatosporales; family Streptomycetaceae; genus Streptomyces; species Streptomyces sp. CLCI03. The sequence goes on from NZ_CM132132.1 coordinate 221,226, forward strand.
TGTCGTACTCCTGGCGCTGCTGGTCCGGGGCCGCCGCTGGCCCGAAGCCCTGTACATCGCGCTCACTCTGTGGGCCCTGGGCACCTCGTACTGGTACACGTCCATACCCCGCTCCACCCTCCTGTGGTGGCCGCTGTGGATCGGCCTGGCCTCCTGGAGCCTGAAGCGCCCCCGGATCCGGACCGCCTACCTCTACGTCGTGGCGCCCCTGTCCACCACGGTCGCCATCACCTTCCTCACGGGCCGCTGGGCGGGTTAGGCCGTCTCGCCGACTGGCCCCTCTCGCACGGTGGGCGTTCCATCGAAGGGTGGGCCTTGTCCCGTGGGGCTCCTCGCGGCAGGAGATCGCCATGATCGGAGTCAGGACCGCGCACCCGGGCCGGGCCCGGACGGCGCTCCTGTGTGCCACCGCTCTGCTCGGCACGGTCCTGCCGGCCGGCGGCGCGTGGGCGGCGCCCCGGGCGGGCGCGGCGGCCGCGTCGTGCGTCGCGTCCCCCCAGCCCACCGGCGGCGAGGCGAAGCAGATCCTGGACATCGCCGAGGCGGCGCGGAAGGAGCTGGACCTGAACGCCGTCCTGCTACGGGTCACCCGCGACGGGCGGGAGGTCGTCACCGTGGCTCTCGGCGAGTCGATGACCGGGGTCCCGGCCACGGCCGACATGCACTTCCGGGCCGGTTCGGTGGCCATCGTCTACATGGGCATCGCCATGCTGCAACTCGTGGAGGACGGCAAGGCCGACCTCCACGACCCGATCTCGCGCTGGCTCCCCGACGCGCCGCACGCCGACGAGATCACCCTGCGCATGCTCGGCGCCTCCACCTCGGGCCTGCGCGACTACGTGCCGGACCCGAAGTTCCTCGCCGCCCTGTACGCCAACCCGTTCCGCCAGTGGACCCCCGACGAGCTCGTGGGCATCTCCGCCGCCCACCCCCTGCTGTACGAGCCCGGGACGAGCTGGAGCTACTCCCACACCAACTTCGTGCTCCTCGGGCAGGCCCTGGAGAAGATCTCCGGCATGCCGCTGGCCGAGGTGATGGAGCGGCAGATCACGGGGCCCGCCGGACTGGACAACACCCGCAACAGCTTCACGCCCCAGATCGAGGAGCCCGTCCTGCACTCCTTCGACGCGGAGCGCGGCAAGTACGAGGAGTCCACCTACTGGAATCCCTCCTGGACCACGGCTCCCGGCGCGGTCCTGAACACCCACATCTGCGACCTGGCCCGCTCGGCCGGGGTCGTGGGTACGGGTGAACTCCTCTCGCCGCAGAGTTTCAAGGTCCAGCTCGACCCGGGCACGGTGGGCCTGGGCGGCAACACCCCGGGCTGCGCGCCCAAGGACTGCTTCCGCCAGCTCCCGGCCCGCCACTTCGGCTACGGCGTGATCGTCCAGAACGGCTGGATCCAGTCGAACCCGTCCTTCGCGGGATACGCGGCCATCCAGGCGTACCTCCCGAGCGAGCGCCTGGCGATCGCGGTGTCCACGACGGTCGGCCCCAAGGGCCCCGAGACCAACACGGCGCAGACCATCGCCGGCCGTATCGCCGCGGTCCTCACGCCGAAGAACTCCCTGGCGGGATGACCACCGCGTCGAGTCGGACTCGGGCGCCGAGGATCAGCCGTCCCCCTCCGCGTCCCAGCAGGCCCGTAGGTGTTCCCGCAGGTCCGGAACGGATGCCGCCGCACAGGACATGACGATCACGAGCCTGCTGAGATCGACGCCGTCGGACCGCCTGGTGCGGGACCACCGCCGGCCGGCCCGCACCAGGGTCCCGAACAGCCGCTGTTGCCCGGCGGGATCGCCCGGCAGGATCTCGTCCGCGGCCTCGATGACGAGTACGTAGTGCTCCGCGGGCAGCCAGTGCAGATCGCGCAGACAGTCGAAGAGGGCGTTCCAGTTCCACCCGAAGTAGTCCGGCAGCTTCAGCCTGTCGTAGAAGTGTGTGAAGACCGCGTCGGTGTCCCCCATCTCCCGTCCGTCGAGGCGCACCACGTACGTCGTGCCGGTCATGGACAGCAACAGGTCGACAGGCACGGCCCCTTGCTCCGGAACCACATGTACCCAGGGCGCGATGCGCACGCCCTCACCTCCCCCTCCGCCGGTACCGGAAACCGCGGCGAGCCGCAGCGGCGGCCTGCACGTACGTCGATCTTCCTCCACCGGCCGCAGAGCCGGGGCACGGCCCCTGACAGGCTGTCCGGCCGGGCATCGAGGGGGGAGCCATGGCAGAGGTCGCCGGACCGCTTGGTGGGCGACAGCCTCGCGGTCGAGGTACGGCTCGCCCGGTCGGTCGGTGGGGAGGAGGTCTCCGTGACCGTCCGCGGGATCGCCACGGCCGAACTGGAGCTCCGGACCGACACCTTGCTCGCCGCCTTCGCGCAGGGCTGAGACCGACCGGGCGCGGGGTCGAGCCCCGTGACATCGGGTCGGCGGCCTTGGTGCGTGGAGGCCGTGCGGCATGATCTGGATCATGACGCATCCCTCCCTGCCGACCACCGAGTCGGCCGTCGCCGCGATTCGTGCCGTCGCGGCCGAGTACCGGTCGGCCATGACCGTCACCCACGACATCGGCGCCGATCAGACGTCGCGGCGGACCTCCGCGGCCCCGTTCACCGTCGTCGACCCCGACGGATCCCTGCCCCACGAGGCGTTCGTCGAGCTGGCCGGCAGCCCCGCCGTCAGCGTGCGGCTCTTCCCCGAGGACGACGCGACGATCACGGTCGACGGGGTGGAGTTCCACGACGTTCCCCGGGACTCCGTCCCCGCGTTCCTGAGGTCCGTCCTCGGCGGCCTGGCCTTCGTGAAGGGCCGCTTCTTCCCGCCGGGCTACTGGCTCTCGGTGCCCCTGCCCGGCGACGAGACGTACCGGGAGAGCGTGGGAGGCCTCTCGCTCACGCCCTGGCTCTCCGGCCGCGTCCGCCCCTGAGCCCCGCCCCCGAACCGCGCCGACCGCACCGGGGCCCGGTCCCCGCAGGCAGCACGCCTGCCCCGAACGGGCCCCCGGCCGGTCACCGGGCGCGCATACTCGGAGCATGGCCGACACCACCACCGTCGAGGTCGACACCGATGTGCGCGACCGCCTCGCCGTGCTCGCCGCGAACCGCGGACTGAGCCTGCGCGCGTACCTCGCCGAACTCGCCACCGCCCAGGAGAACGAGGCCGCGCTCGCCCGGGCCGCGCGCGCCTTCGAGCGGGCGCTGGAGCGTCCCGGCTTCCGTGAGGGTTTCGCCCGCGATTTCGGCCGCCCGGCGTCCCGCGACTGATCCGGTGCGGGCCCGTGGGGCCGCCGACGGGCCGGGTCCGTGAAACGTACCTATCCTCGGAGAAGGGGCTGCCCCGAGCGCTGGAGGACGGCTGTCATGACCGAGGCGAGCGACGCGGCCCAGGTGGACCGCACCCTGAAGGCCCGGCACCGCGCGATGTGGGCGCTGGGCGACTACCAGTCGGTGGCCTCCCACGTCATTCCGCAGCTGGGGGCCGTGCTCGTGAAGGAGTGCGGCGTCCAGCGCGGCGACCGGGTGCTCGACATCGCCGCGGGCTCGGGCAACGCCGCCATTCCGGCCGCCCTGGCCGGGGCCGACGTGGTGGCGTCCGACCTCACTCCCGAACTGCTGGAGATCGGCCGACACCTGGCCACGGTACGCGGCGCCACGTTGGAGTGGCGGGAGGCGGACGCCGAGCACCTGCCCTTCGCCGACGGCGAGTTCGATGTCGTGATGTCCTGCGTGGGCATCATGTTCGCCCCGCACCACCGGCCCGCCGCCGAGGAGATGCTGCGCGTCTGCCGCGCCGGCGGCACGGTCGGGCTGATCAACTGGACCCCGCAGGGCTTCGTGGGTCGGATGTTCGCCACGATGAAGCCGTACGCGCCCCCGCCGCCGCCCGGGGCCCAGCCGCCCCCGCTGTGGGGGGACGAGGAGCACGTGCACGAGTTGCTCGGCGACGCGGTCACCGATGTGGACGCGAGCCGCCGGACGGTCCGCGTGGACCGCTTCACGGGTCCCACGGACTTCCGGGAGTTCTTCAAGGCCTGCTACGGACCCACCGTCGCCGTCTACCGCGCCGTCGCCGACGATCCGGACCGGGTCGCCGAGCTGGACGCGGCGCTCGACGCCCTCGCCGCCGAGCACACGGTGGACGGGGTCATGGAGTGGGAGTACCTGCTGCTGACCGCCCACCGCCGGAGCTGACCGCCCGCCCCGCGCGCTACGCCGCCCCGCCCCACCGGTCAGTCGAGGACCGGGTGCACCTCCGGATGGGCGTCCCACCACTCCTTGTGGAAGGGGTTGTTGTCCACGTTCGCCAGGTAGGCGCGGGCCGCGGCCCGGTAGAGCAGTTCCGCCTGCCCGGCCGAGAGCGCCGCGCGGCTCCAGGCGAGACGGATACGGCCGATGATGGGGGTGCCGACGAGCGGGCGCATCACCGTGCCCTCCCCCGACGGGGCCGTCGGCTGGCTGAGCGCCACCGCGCGCCCGGCGGCGATCAGGTCGTGCTGCATCTTGCGGTCGGTGATGCGGTAGCGCAGTGAGGGGCTGAATCCGGCCTTCTCGCACGCGGTGACGAGCGCCTCGGGGCCACCGTCGTCGTCCTCCACCAAGGTCATCCACGACTCCCCGGCCAGGTCGGCCAGTTCGATGCGGTCCCGGCCCGCGAGTGGGTGCCGCGCGGACAGCCGGATGCAGAACGGTTCCTTGGGGATCAGCGTCCTGGCCAGGGCTCCTTCGGGCAGCGGTACCTCGTGGCCGTTGACCTCCCCGTACACGATGGCGTCGTAGCGTCCGGCGCCGAGCAACCGCGCCAGCACGGTGACCGAATCCTCCAGGTCCACGGCTATCTCCCGGCCTGACATGGACAGGTCGGTCTGGGCGAGGAGGCCGTCGAGCAGGACGAGCATGATGCAGCCCAGCCGGAGCGGACCGCCGGTCGAGATGGCGCGTGCCTGCGCTCCCAGTGCGTCCATCTCGCTGAGTACGCGACGCGCCTTGGCCAGCACGAACTGGCCCAGTGCGGTGGGTTCCACCCCGCTGCGACCCCGTACGAAGAGCTCGCCCCCGGTGACCCGTTCGATGCGGCGCAGCTGGGCGGAGAGTGCGGGTTGGGACACTCCGAGCCGCCGCGCCGCGCCCCCCAGGCTGCCCGCCTCCGCGATCCGGCAGACGGCTTGCAGATGCCTCAACTCCAGCTGCATCCGGGCAGCGTACGAGTCGGGCCGCCGCGGCACCATAACGCGGACCTTATGCCTCACGAGATGTCCCAATCTCGTCATGTTCACGCTCATACTCGGCCGCGAACGACACTCATCCCCGACCCCCCACGATCGGAGTGGACGTTGCATCCCAGCAGATGGACGGCGGCCGTGGCAGCGATGGCGCTGACCGCGAGCCTCGCCGGCGCTCTGGCCGGGACGGCATCGGCGGCGCAGCAGGCGCAGCCCTCCCCGTCCCAGAAGGACACACCGGCCGCGCGTGCGGTCGCGGCCGCCGACCAGGCCGTCGACAGCGGCCTGGACTCCCTGGTCAACTCCTCCCAGGAACAGTACGAACGACGACTCGTCACCCCTTGGGTGAAGGACCTCTACTCCGTCTCGTACGAGCGTAGCTACCGCGGCCTGCCGGTCGTCGGCGGCGACGCGGTCGTGCTCGCGGACGGCACCGGCAAGGTGCGCGCCCTCCAGTCCGCCTCCTCCGTGCGCATCGACGTCTCCACCCAAGCGTCGGTCTCCGCGAAGGAAGCCGAGTCCACCTCGCGGGCGAAGCTGGTCTCGGTCGACAAGGTCGAGAGCAGCCGGCTCGTGGTCCGCCTCAAGGACGACAAGCCGGTGCTGGCGTGGGAGACCGTGCTGAGCGGCCGGACCAGGACCGCGCCCAGCAAGCTGCACGTCTTCGTGGACGCGCGGACCGGCGCCTTCGTCGACAGCTACGACGACGTGGTCGCGGGCACCGGCAACAGCAAGTGGAACGGGCCGGGCCCGGTCACCATCGACACCACCAACTCCGGTTCCACGTACACACTGCGCGACCCGGTCCGGACCGGCCTGAGCTGTGCGGACTACAGCACCGGCACGGTCTTCTCGAAGTCCTCCGACTCCTGGGGCACCGGCAACCCCACGAGCAAGGAGACCGGCTGCGTCGACCTGATGTTCGCGGCGCAGAAGCAGTGGGACATGCTCTCCCAGTGGCTGGGCCGCAACGGCGTCAGCGGCAACGGCCGCAGCTTCCCCGCCAAGGTGGGCCTGAGCGATCTCAACGCCTACTGGGACGGCAGCTCGGTCACCATCGGGCGCAACAGCGCGAACGAGTGGATCGCCGGGATCGATGTGGTGGCGCACGAGTACGGGCACGCCATCGACTCCAACACCCCGGGCGGCACCAGCGGCCAGGAGTCGGGGCTCGGTGAGGCCACCGGCGACATCTTCGGCGCGCTGACCGAGGCCTTCGCCAACGAGCCGGCCCCCTACGACACCCCGGACTACACGGTCGGCGAGGTCATCAACCTCCAGGGCCGGGGCCCGATCCGGAACATGTACAACCCGCCGGCGGTCAACAACGACCCGGCCTGCTACAGCTCCGCGATACCCGGCACCGAGGTGCACGCGGCGGCCGGTCCTCTGAACCACTGGTTCTACCTGCTGGCCGAGGGCACCAGCCCGGGCGGCGGCAAGCCGAACAGCAGCACCTGCAACGGCACCTCGCTCACGGGTGTCGGCGTACAGAACGCCGGCAAGATCTTCTACGGCGGCATGCTGCTCAAGACCAGCAGCATGTCCTACAAGAAGTACCGGACGGCGACGCTGAGTTCGGCCAAGTCGCTGGACGCCACCTGTGACCTCTTCAACAAGACCAAGGCCGCCTGGGACGGCATCAGCGTGCCCGCCCAGACCGCCGATCCGACCTGCACCCCGAGCGGTCAGAACAACGACTTCTCGATGTCGCTGAGTCCGTCCTCGGGCACCGTCCAGCAGGGCGCTTCCGTCACCACCACGGTCGGCACCACGGTCACCACGGGCAACGCCCAGTCGGTGACGCTGACCGCCTCCGGTCTGCCGGCCGGCGTGAGCGCCTCCTTCAACCCGGCCACCGTGCAGTCCGGCCAGTCCTCGGTGCTGACCCTGACCGCCACGGCCAACGCGGCTCCCGGCGCGTCCACGGTCGTCGTCAAGGGCCAGGGCGCGAGCCTTTCCCACACGGTCGACTACGCGCTCAACGTGGGCGGGACCCAGCCCGGCAACGACCCGCCGGACATCGACGTCGCCAAGGTGCAGGCGCACCTGACCCAGTTCAACACCATCGCGAGCCAGAACGGCGGCCACCGCCGGGCCGGCAGCGCCGGCTACACCCAGTCGCTGGCGTACGTGAAGGGCAAGCTGCAGGCAGCCGGTTACACCGTCACCGAGCAGAACTGCACCTCCTGCACCTACCCGTCGAACAACCTGATCGCCGACTGGCCCGGCGGTCCCGCCGACCAGACCGTCATGTTCGGCGCCCACCTCGACGGCGTCTCGGCCGGCCCCGGCATCAACGACAACGGTTCGGGCTCCGCGACCCTGCTGGAGAACGCCCTGGTCCTCGCCCAGAAGAACCCGACGATGACCAAGCACGTGCGCTTCGCCTGGTGGACCGACGAGGAGCAGGGCCTCAACGGCTCCGAGTTCTACGTCAACCAGCTGAGCAGCGCCCAGCGCAGCGCCATCAAGGCCTACTACAACTTCGACATGGTCGGCTCGACCAACGGCGGCTACTTCATCAACAACGTCAACTCCACCACCGCCGCCCCGCTGAAGGCGTACTGGACCTCGCTGAACCTGGCACCCGAGGAGAACACCGAGGGCCAGGGCCGCAGCGACGACTACTCCTTCCAGCAGGCCGGTATCCCCACCTCCGGCTACGCGGCCGGCGCCAGTGCCCGCAAGACCTCGGCGCAGGCCACGAAGTGGGGCGGCACGGCCAACGCCGCCTACGACCCCTGCTACCACAGCTCCTGCGACACCACGAACAACATCAACGCCACGGTGCTGAACCGCAGTGCCGACGGTGTCGCCTACGCCGTCTGGAAGCAGGCGGTCGGCGGTGAGACCCCCGCGCAGGACTTCTCCGTCGCCGTCAGCCCGTCCGCGGGCAGCGCGGCCCCCGGCGGATCCACCTCCGCCACCGTCAACACCGCCACCGTGAGCGGCGCCGCCCAGACCGTCGCGCTCTCCGTCTCCGGCGCGCCCGCCGGCGTCACCGCGACGCTCAGCCCGACGTCCGTCCAGTCCGGCAGCTCCTCGGCGCTGTCCGTCCAGGTCGGCGCGAGCACCGCGCCCGGCACCTACACCCTGACGGTCACCGGCTCGGGTACCGTCAGCCACACCAGCACCTACTCGCTCACCGTCACGGGTGGCGGCAGCTGCACGCCGCGCCAGCTCGTGACCAACGGTGGCTTCGAGAGCGGCTCCAGCCCGTGGAGCGCGACGGCCGGCGTCATCACCAACCAGTCGGGGCAGGCCCCGCACGGCGGCAGCTACAAGGCGTGGCTGGCCGGGTACGGGTCCACCCACACGGACAGCGCCGCCCAGACGCTGACCGTCCCGTCGGGCTGCTCCACGTACCGGCTCGGCTTCTTCCTGCACATCGACACGGACGAGGACGAGAACGTCGTCTACGACCGGTTCACCGTCTCGGTGGCCGGCCAGACCCTGGAGACCCTCTCCAACCTGAACGCGAACTCCGGCTACGTGGAGAAGTCCTACGACCTCTCGCCGTTCGCCGGCCAGACCGTCACCCTGAAGTTCACCGGCACGGAGGACCAGTCCCTGCAGACCTCCTTCGTCGTCGACGACGTCACCGTCCAGGTGAGCTGACGCCCACCTGAGCCACCGACCGGAACCAGCCCGGCCCGGCCCCCGCACCTCGGGGGCCGGGCCGGGCCCGTCGCATCCCCGAGCACCGCCGCAGCGGGTGATCCGGCCGACCGGCGGCGGCGCGTCCCGTCCCGTCAGTGCTTGCCGGGGCCCCGCTCGGGAGCGATCATCGCGACCAGCCCGTAGTCCAGTTCCGAGCCGTCGACGAGGAGGGCCTCGACCGTGCGCGTGCTCGGGTCGATGTCCGCCTCCACGCCCTGCCCGCGGTAGCGCGGGTAGCCGGAGGCGCCGGTCTCGCCGGTCGCCTCGACCGTGGCCACCCGCAGGGCCCGGTCGGCCGCGGACTCGCCGCGCAGGTTCTCGATGTGCTCGGGCACCAGCAGGATGTCGAAGCTCTGCGGCTCTGTGCTCATGGATCGAAGCTACCCGATGAGGTGCCCCGGAGCGGGCGTGCACACGCCCCGCCTCGTAGGCTCTGCGGGACCCCCACCCGGATGAAGAGGAACGACATGAGCGGCGACACCCCGAGCAGGATCCTTCTCGTGGCGAGGGAGACCACCCTCAAGGGCCTGCTGGAGCGCCTCCTCGTGGCCCGGGGGTTCGCCGTCGTCGACGGCGGGACCGGGGTGGACACCGTCTCGCTGCTGGGCAGCGCCGGCCCGATCGATCTGGTGATCTGTGAGCGCACCGGGCCGGGTCTGGACGAGGTGGCGCTGTTCGAGGAGGTCCGCCGGCACCCCGATCACGGGCGGGTGCCGATCCTCGCGCTGCCGCCCGCGGATCCGGAGTGCACGGTGCGCGCGCTGGAGGCCGGCGTGAGCGACTGTCTCGCGAAGCCGTTCCATCCCACGGAGTTCATGGCCCGCGTCGAGCGGCTGGCCCGGCCCACCGAGGCCTGATTCCGCTCTTCGGGCTCCGGCCGGTCGTCCGGATCCGGCCGGTCCGGGCCGGGGGACACGATTGGCCGGACATCGCCCTGGTCGGGCCCGCTCAGGGTTCCTACGATGCGGTCACCCGGTCTTCACCGATCGGGACTTGTCAGGGACATGCCCAGATTCCCCTTCCTGGGCCTGCCCCGTTCCACCCTGCACACCGGTCTGTGACGACCCGGCCCCGCTCTGGCCGGCCGCACCCCCACCCCTCCGGCACACAGGCATGCCCGCCTGCGCGCCGCCCGGTACCGAAGCAGTGGATCGGAGAAACATGTCCGGTGGATTCCTCGTGAGCGGCGCGATCGGCGCCCTGCTCACCGCCACCCTGCCCACGCACGCCACCCCCTCCACGATCGTGAACCCGCCGCCCGACCGCATCGTGATCGAGGTCGCCACGGTCAACGGATCCGGGTGTCCCAAGGACACCGCGGAGGTCGCCGTGTCCCAGGACAACACCGCCTTCACCGTGACCTACAGCCAGTACCTCGCCCAGGTCGGCGGCGGCGCGCCGCCCACCGCGGCGCGCAAGAACTGCCAGCTCAGCCTGATCGTGCACGTGCCCCACGGCTTCACCTACGCGATCGCCAGCGCCGACTACCGCGGCTACGCCTCGCTGGCGCCCGGCGCGAAGGCCACCGAGAAGGCCTCGTACTACTTCCAGGGCTCACCGGACACCGCCGCCCGCACCCACAACTTCAGCGGCCCGCAGGAGGACAACTGGCAGGCCACGGACGTGACCGACTGGGCCCAACTGGTCTGGGCGCCGTGCGGGGTGCAGCGGAACTTCAACATCAACACCGAGCTGCGCGTGACCAGAGGCACCTCGTCCCCCTCGTCGACCAGTTACATGACGATGGACTCCACCGACGGCAGCATCAACACCATCTATCACCTGGCCTGGAAGGAGTGCCCCGGCAAGTGATCGACCCCGCTCCCGGCCGCCCCCCGCTGCGCGTCCTCGCGCGGCGGGGGGCGGTAGCCGCGGTCGCGGACCAGGCGGGCGGTGAGTGCGGTGAAGGCCCGGGCCGCGGCGCTCTCGTACGCGCTCTCGCGGCGCAGCAGGGCCACCGTCCGGGACGGGAGGGCGGGGTCGAGCGGTACGGGGCGCAGGTACGGGTGGTCGTCGGTGACGGCGTCGGGCAGGACGGTGGCCAGCGTGGTGCGCCGGACGATCTCGGTGAGGGCCTGGACGGAGTTGGCCTCGACCGCGATGTACGGCCGGACGCCGTGGGCGGCGAGATAGGCGTCGACGTGCTCGCGGGTGGCGAAGTCCCCGCTGAGCAGGGCCAGTCGGCGCGTCGCGAGGTCCCGCACGGTCAGCGGGCCGGGATCCGCGTCCGCGGCGGCGACCAGCCCCAAGGCCTCCGTGAACAGTGCGGTGGCCGCGATCCCGGGCAGGTGCGGCCCCTCGAAGGCGAGACCGAGGTCGTGCTCGTCGGCGAGCAGGCCGGCCTCGATCCGGTCCTGGGGCATCTCCCGGATCTCCAGCGTGATGCCCGGGTGGGCGCTGTGGAGCTCGGCGACGAGCGGCCCGACGAGGTACGCGGTGAAGGTCGGGGTGAGCGCGAGACGCAGGTGGCCGCGGGAGAGGTCGGCCAGGTCCAGGACGGCGCGCTCGGCCGCGGCCAGGTCCCGTAGGGCGCCGCGCGCGTACTGGACGTAGGTCGCACCGGCGTCGGTGAGCCGCACGGCGCGCCCGGTCCGGTCCAACAGCTGGACCCCGACGGTGCGTTCGAGCTGCTTCACCTGCTGGGACAGAGTGGGTTGGGAGATCCGCAGCTCTTCGGCGGCGCGGGTGAAACTGCCGTGTTCGGCCACGGCGATCAGATAGCGCAGGTGACGCAGTTCCAGAGCCATGAGCGCGACTATAGATGACATCGATGGCAGACATGGATATTGCGTCTTGGACACAATAGATGCAGGTCATGCATGGTGGAACACGTCAAGCCCCACAGCGGGCGCATCCCACCGAAGGGAGTGACCGTGCAGACCGCACCCACCGCACAGGCCTTGCCTGCCCCCGGCGCCCTCACGGACGGCGTCGCGCGATTCCAGCGCGAGGTGTTTCCGGCCAAGGCGGACCTCTTCGCCCATCTGGCCGGAGTGCACCGGCCGACGACCCTGTTCATCGGCTGTTCGGACGCCCGCGTGGTGCCCGAGCTGATCACCCAGAGCGAGCCGGGCGAGTTGTTCGTCGTCCGCACCGCCGGAAATCTCGCCCCCGCCCACGCACCGGGCACGGACGGGGTGGCGGCGAGTGTCGAGTACGCCGTCGCGGTCCTGGGCGTCACCGACATCGTCGTGTGCGGGCACTCCGCCTGCGGGGCGATGACCGCCCTGGCCGAGGGATCCGACCTGAGCGCCGCCGCCTCCGTCGCGGGCTGGCTGCGCCACGCGGACGCCTCGGTGGCCCGCACGGCGCGGGTGGCCGGCCCCGAGCGGCTGTCCGTCCTGATCCGCGAGAACGTACGCGCCCAGCTCGCCAACCTGGCCACCCACCCCTCGGTGGCCCGCGCGCTGACGGCGGGGACGCTCACGCTGCACGGCTGGGTCTACGACATCCGCTCCGGCGGTGTCACGGACGTCGGCACCACCGCGACCGGCTGACCCGTCGCCGCCGCCGTCCCCACACCCCCGTATCCCCGCATCGCCTCATCCCCCTCCTCCGAAGGACACCTTGATGCTGCACGCCCAGTTCGATCCCACCGCCCGCCAGAACCTGGCCGTCACCGCCGTCGACGCCAAGACCCGTAAGGACCTGTCCTGGCAGCAGCTCGCCGACGCGACCGGCCTGTCGGTCGCCTTCGTCACCGCCGCCCTGCTGGGCCAGCACGCCCTGCCCGAGGCCGCCGCGAAGGCGGTCGCCGACCTGCTGGACCTGGACGCGGACGCGGTACGGCTCCTGCAGACCGTCCCCACCCGCGGATCGATCCCCGGCGGCATCCCGACCGATCCGACGATCTACCGCTTCCACGAGATGCTGCAGGTCTACGGGACCACCTTGAAGGCCCTGGTCCACGAGCAGTTCGGGGACGGCATCATCAGCGCGATCAACTTCAAGCTGGACGTCAGGAAGGTCGCGGACCCGGAGGACGGCGAGCGCGCGGTCATCACCCTGGACGGCAAGTACCTTCCCACGCGCCCCTTCTGACGCCTCCTCAGGTCGACTCGTCCGCGCGGGGCTGCTCGCCGAGCATGCGCGCGGCGAGGCTCCGGTGGGTGGACTTCCAGCGCTGGTGGCGCTCCTCCAGCCCGCCGAACGCGGTGCGGAAGCGGTTCCACTCGGCCTCGTCGAAACGGGCCGAGCGGCGCAGGTCGAGGTAGGCCCGGACCACCGTGTCGTGTCCCTCGGCCGCCGCCGCGGCCCGTACCGCGGGGACCTGGGTGAAGGCTTCCGACCCCAGCCGCCGGGCGGTCGGGAGGCCGCACAGGATCTCGAAGCGCTTGTACTGTTCGGACTCGATCGCGCCGGCACCCTGGGTGAACTGCTTGAAGGCCGAGAAGTGTCCGGGCCGCATCGTGGCCACCATCCGGAAGAGTGCCGAGGCCCGGTCGAGGAGACCCGCGGCACGGTCCACATGGTCGGCCGCCGCGGCCAACCGGCCGGCGCGCAGCGCCCCGATCGCTTCCCGTACCTCCGCCGCGATCGCCGTGAAGACCATCTCGTGGGCCTGGAGGACCCTGATGAAGAAGTACTCGTCGTGCAGTACGTACACGGGCTGGACCGTCGCCTCGAACCAGTGGCCGGTCTCGGCGCCCCTGGGCCGAGGAAGGTCGCCGTCGGAGTCGCCGGCGTGCCCGACGGCCGCCCAGCGGTCCGTCCCCACGGATCTCGGATTCATCGCCACTCGCCTCCTGGACCTGGTGGGCCTCACGCCGTCCGGGTGAGGTAGGAGATTCCAGTGGGCCTGATCGGAGCACCGCCCGTCATGTCTCGAACATTCGTGTCTTGACAAGGGCGGAAGGACACGCGCAGAGCCTCCGGCCCGGTCGGGCGGGAGGCTCTGTGGCATACGGTTCGGTGCCCACCCCGGCGGCCGGACGGCCGCTGCGCGCCGGTGGAGGAGGCGGATCCGTGGAACCGTGGATCCGGGTGGAACAAGCCGGGGCCCCGTGGGCACTCGCGCAGGCGTCGGAGGCCCCGGCTCGCACAAGGGGAGTACGTCAGCTGCCGGCCGAGACGTTGCCCGACAGGACCGGGATGTTGTCCAGGATGTGCGAGAGGGGCTCGTCGCCCTTGGCCTGGGTGGAGTTCTCGGTGCACTGCTGGTTCTGCGGGTTGGACAGGACGTTGATGTCCTGGACGCCGACGTTGGCGAGGACCGCGAGCAGCGACTGGGCGTTGACCTTGACGGGCAGACCGACGCAAGGCTTGTTCAGGCTGCCCTGGACGACCCCGAGCTGCGGGCTCAGGTCACCGGCGGTCTTCTGGTTGCCGTAGATCTGCGAGGCGCCGTTGCCCTGGACGGTGTTGACCCCGTTGTCGTTGCCGATGGCCATGGCCGGGCTGGCGAGGGCCGCGCCCGCGCCGACGATCGACGCGGTGGCGGCGGCGGTGGCCATGAACTTCTTGATCATCAGTGGTCCTTCTGTCGCACGAGTGCACGGTGATAAGCACCTTGATCAACGGCCGGGCGGACCACAGGTTGCGACGCTTCACCCGAACAGCCCTACCGCGTCTCGCGCCCCCGGACCGCCACGCTGAGCTCGGCGACGTAGTGCTCCTCCACCCATCCGTCCGGGAACCGTTCCATGAGGACGGCTCGCTCGTCCTCCAGGAAGGCGTCCGTGCCGGGCTCGCCGATGAGGAACAGGGAGTGGGTGGACAGCTTGGCCAGATGCGTGTCGACCGGGACACGACGCGACCACGCCAGCCGGCGGTCGGTGAAGCGCAGCCCCTCCTGGGAGAGGGCGCGCTCGTTGATGTACCAACCCGGTCCGAACCGTTCCTCGATCCGGTGCTGCTGATCGGCGATCCAGGCGACCTCGGTGTCCGGATCGTTCTGCCACACCGCCAGGGCCCCGCCCGGGCGCAGCACGCGCAGGGCCTCGGGGACGGCGTGCGCCGGGTCCGTCCAGTGCCAGGACTGCGCGTACGTCAACAGGTCCAGGCAGCCGGAGGTCAGCGGCAGCCGGTTGCCGTCCGCACGGATCAGCGGGGTTCCGGGGTTGCGGCGCCGGAACTCCTGGGCCATGCCCTCGCCCGGCTCCACCCCGACCACCAGGGCCCCGCGGGCTTCCAGCAAGGCGGTGGCGATCCCCGTTCCCGCCCCGACGTCGGCGACCCGTGCTCCCGCCAGCGGAAAGCCGACCATCTCCGCCAGCGTGTCGAAGAGCGCGGGCGGATACGCGGGGCGATGGGCCGCGTAGCGTGCGGCCGCGGAACTGAAGGAACGAGCACGGGATTCGTTCGTCATGGCGTCCATGATGCCGGTGTCCCGGAGCGGCGCGGAGAGGCAGTCCCCCATGGTGGCCGCACGGTATGTCACGTCGCTGGTAGGGGCGTTGGAGCGATACGCCGGGCAGCCCGCGCTCGGCGTCGGCCCGGTCGTCCTCGCCTTCCAGGACGTGCTCGACGGGGCCCACCGGCTGGCCGGGGTGCTGGCCGGGGCGGGCATCGGGCGCGGCTCGGGGCTGGCCTGTGTCACGGGGGCGAACCGGCCGGAGGTGCTGCTGGTACGGATCGCCGCGCACCTGCTGGGCGCCCGGCTGACCCAGGTGCTCGCCGGACCCGCCCTGTACGGGCTGGACTTCGTCCTACGGGACTGCCGGCCGGACCTGATCGTGCACGATGTGCCGGTGCCCGCGACCGAGGCGCCCGGGCTTCCGCTGGCCGAACTGCTCCGCCGGGCCGCGGAGCGGGATCCTGCCGCGGTACCGGTGCGGGCACGGGAGGACGACGTGGCGCGGGTGACCTACACGGGCGGGACCACGGGGCGCCCCAAGGGGGTGGCCTCCACCTTCGGGGCGATGGCGGCCCGGAACGCCGGACGGCCGGCGGCCTGGTCGGGGTCCGTGTACCTGTCGGTGACCTCGCTGGCGCAGCGGTCCGGGGGGCGCTGCCTGGAGCAGTGGCGGGCCGGGGGCCGCGTGGAGATCCTGGAACCGTTCACGCCCGGCGGGTTCGCGGCGGCCTGCCGACGCCTGGGGCCGGTGGCCACGTACCTGACGACGTCGATGGTGTACCGGCTGCTCGACGACCCGGCGACCGCCCACGGTGTGCCCGGACTGGAGGCGGTGTCCTACGGCGATTCGCCCGTCCACCCCGAGCGGCTGCGCGAGGCGGTGACCCGCTGGGGCGGCCGGTGGCGGCAGGGCTACGGCACGAACGAGGCGGCGGTGATCTGCCGGCTCTCCCCCGCCGACCATGATGCGGCGGTGGCCGGGCGGCCGGAGCTGCTGGCGTCGGTGGGACGGCCCGTGGCGGGGGTGGAGGTGGAGGTGCGCGACGCACGGGGCGCGACGGTGGCGACCGGCCGCACGGGCGAGGTGTGGGTGCGGTCGGCGTCGATGATGACCGGGTACTGGGGCCGGCCCGGACCGACGGCGGAGGTCCTGCGGGACGGCTGGCTCCGGACGGGGGACCTCGGGCACTTCGGGGCCGACGGTCATCTGTTCCTGGACGACCGGCTCCACGACGTGGTGATGGTCCACGGGGACAACGTGTACTGCGTGCCCGTCGAGGCCGCGCTCGCCCGGCATCCCGCGGTCGCCCAAGCCGTGGTGGTGGGGCGGTACAGCGACCTCACCGGCGAGGAGGTGTGCGCCTTCCTGGTGCCGGCAGCGGGGTACGAGCCCGACGCCGGGCTCGCCGCCGAGGCCTGCGACCTGGTGGAGAAGGACCTGGCACCGGCACACCGACCGACCGCCGTGTTCTGGGAACGGGCGATCCCGCTGACGGCGCGCGGCAAGCCGGACAAGCGCCGGCTGCGCGCACGGGCGGCCGGCCGGCGGCCGTAGGCCGGCCGTGAGGGTGTCTCGCCGCTCAGGGGCGGGCGGCGGCGTAGGTCCAGAACTGCCGCATCACCTCGGGCGCGGCGGGACCGGACAGCTCCCGCTGGGTGAGCAGCACGGTGACCGTGCCGGTGGCCGGGACGATGTGAGCGGCGGTGCCGGTGCCGCCGATCCAGCCGTAGCGGCCCGGTACGTTCCACGGGTCGAGGCGGGCCACGTCGACCGAGCCGCCGAAGCCCCAACCCTGGCCTTCCAGGAACAGGGCGCCCGCCGCGCGCTGCGGCGCGGTGAGGTGATCGGTGGTCATCTGCCGCACCGAGTCCGCCGAGAGCAGCCGCCGGCCGCCCCCGTAGGAGCCTGCCGCGAGCAGCATCCGGCCGAAGGCGTGCAGGTCGTCGACGGTGGAGACCAGGCCGCCCGCGCCGGACGGGAAGGCGGGGAGGGTGCTCCACCCGCCGTCCGGCGCGTCCACGAGCTCCGAGCCGCCGCCGTCCGGGGTGGCTCGGTAGTAGCTGGTGAACCGGTGGATCTCCCCCGGCGGTACGGCGAACGCGGTGTCCCGCATGCCGAGCGGCTCGAAGACGCGCTCGGCGAGGACGTCCGGGAAGGTCTGTCCGGTGGCGCGGGCGATCAGCACCCCGAGGATGTCGGAACAGGTGTTGTAGAGCCATGCCTCGCCGGGCTGGTGGAGGAGCGGGATCCGCCCCAGGGCGGCCGTCCACGCGTCCGGCGCCGCCACCTCCTGCGGCCTGGGCGGCCCCTGCTTCAGCGCGTCGAACAGCGGGGCCACGGCGGGCAGCGAGAAGTCGGCGGGGAAGCCGTACCCGGCGCGGAAGGTGAGGAGGTCCGCGACGGTGATCGGACGCGCGGCGGGCACCACGTCGTCGAGCGGCGCCGACGGGGTACGGACGACCATCGGCGCCGCGAGCTCGGGAAGCCATCGGGCCACGGGCAGGTCGAGGGCCAGCAGTCCGTCCTCGACCAGCGCCATGGTGGCCGCGGCGGTCACCGGCTTGGTGACCGAGGCGACGCGGAAGAGGGAGTCGCGGGCCATGGGCGCGGTACCGGCCGTGTCGACGGAGCCGACGGCCGCGACCTCGATATCTTCGCCGTGTGCCACCAGGGCCACCGCGCCGGGCAGGGATCCGGCACCGACGTGGGCCTCCAGGAGGCCGCGCAGGTCGTCGCTCATCGTGCACCTTCTCGTACGGATGGATGTTCCGAGGGGGTGACTGCCGCCGGGCTCCGAAATCATCGGTCCGAGGCGACCGGTGCGGCACGACCGCGCGGGGCGGGCCCGGCCGGGGCCCGGCCGGGGCGGGCCCGCTACGCGGCCGGGACCACCGACGCGCGTATCGCGGAGGCCCACTCGCCCAGCAGGGTGGCGTGGCGGATCCGCTCCGCGTCGGAGAGGCGGCCCTCGGCGCGCGCGAAGAGGCAGCGGATGTCGGCGTTGATCTCGGCGAGGGAACGTTCGGGGACGAGGTGATCGTCAGAGGTCGGGCTCACGTGATCAAGAGTAGGCGGCGCCTCTGACAACGGTGGACCATGTCCGTCATGCGGACGCCCCGAGAGCGGGGCTCGTCCCGCTCGTCCCGCTCATTCCGCGAGCCGGGCGGCCCGGAGGCGAAGGTAGCGGCGCTCCGGAACGCTGAGCGTGAGGCCGGCGGCCTTCGCGTAGGCGGCTCTCGCCTCCGCGCGCTCGCCCGCCATCTCCAGCAGATGGGCCCGTACGGCCTCAAGCCGGTGGTGACCCGCCAGCCGCTCGTCCCGGTCCAGATCGGCGAGCAGGGCCAGGGCCCGCCGCGGCCCGTGCACCATGGCCACGGCGACCGCGTGGCCCAGGCGCTCCACGGGGCCGGGGACCAGGCGGATCAGTACCTCGCCTTGAGGCGCCGTTTCGCCCGGGTGATCCGCTGCGCCATCGTGGCCTCGGGCACCAGGAGGGCGCGGGCGATCTCCGCGGTGGTGAGGCCGCCGACCGCCCGCAGGGTGAGGGCGATCCGGCCCGCGGGTGGCAGTTCGGCGTGGCAGCACAGGAAGAGCAGGGCGAGGGTGTCGTCCTCGGTGGGGGCCCGGTCCTCCCCCGGTGGCGGTGCCACGAACGCGTCGCGCGGGGTCAGCGCGGCGGCCGTCTCCTCACGGCGCCGACGCGCGTCCTCGCTGCGCAGCTGGTCGGTGAGTCGGCGGGAGGCGACGCGGATCAGCCAGCCGCGGGGATTGGCCGGGCGCCCCTCCTCGGGCCACTGCCGGGCGGCGGCGAGCAGGGCCTCCTGTACGGCGCGCTCGGGGTGAGCCCCGGGCCGGGGCCGGGGCCGGTGGCCGGGCCGGGTTCCGGGTCCGGGTCCGCGTCGGTCAGCACATCTCGGTCCCCGAGCGGCTGTCGACGGGGTGGACGACGACCGGGTAGTTGGGTGCGCCCTCCGGCACCGGACAGGCGTAGGCCCGGGCGGCGATCTCGGCGGCGCGGTCGAAGTCCGCCACGTCCACGATCCAGTACCCGGCGAGCACCTCCTTGGCCTCGCCGTACGGTCCGTCGGAGACCACGGGAGTGCCGTCGGCGGCAGCGGTCACCAGGCGGGCGTGGCGGGGGTCGGCCAGACCTTGTCCGTCGACCCATTCGCCCGACTCGGCGAGGTCGTCGTTGAGGGCGCCCATGTGGTCGAACATCGCCTTGAGGTCGGCTTCGGACCATCCGGGGCCGTCACTGTTCGCGGCGCCGCCCATGGCGTCGTAGTCGGACTGCTTGCCGAGAACCATCAGCATGTACTTCATGGGGTGCCACTCCTTCTGTTCCGCGCGGCGGCTCCGAAACCAGGTTCGGGATCGGGATCGGGAGCCTTTCGTAGGGGACGTCGGAGCCGTCCTTCCCATTTCGACACGTCGGCCGCGGCCGCGCGACGGTTTCGGCCGGAGGCTGCCCCGTACGGCCCAGTAGGCTCATCACATGAAGATCATCGACCTTGAGCCCGGCGATCCCCGGCTCACCTCCGACCTCCTCCCCGTGCTGCTCGAACTGCGTCCCCACCTCACGGAAGAGCTGTTCCTCAGGATCCTCACGGAGGCGCACGGCCAGGGTCTGCGCTTCACCGCCGCCTACGACACGGACGGCCGGTGCGTCGGCGCGGCCGGCTGGCGGATCGTCGTCAACACCGCGTCGGTCCGCTCGTTCTACGTCGACGACCTGGTCACGGCTGCCGCCGCCCGCTCCACCGGGGTGGGCCACGAGCTGCTCGCGCACCTGGAGCGGCACGCCCTGGCCGCCGGCTGCACCGCCCTCACCCTGGAATCCGGCACCCAGCGGACCGACGCGCACCGCTTCTACTTCCGCGAGCGGATGGCCGTCACCGCCTTCAGCTTCGAGAAGCCGCTCGGCTGACGCGTCCACCCGCACGTCCGGACACCGTCCTGGCACCATGACGGCATGGAACGTGTGCTTGGAATCGGTGGGTACTTCATGCGGGCGGCCGACCCGGCGACCCTCGGCGCCTGGTACCGCGACTGCCTGGGCGTGGACGCCGACGAACACGGCCTGTGGCAGCAGGGCGCCGGGCCGACGGTGTTCGCTCCGTTCGAGGCCGAGACCGACTACTTCGGCTCCCGCACCCAGCAGACCATGCTGAACTTCCGGGTCCGCGACCTCGACGCGATGCTCGCGCAACTGCGCGCCAAGGCAGCGGACGTGGACCCCGAGACGCAGGACATGGAAGGTGTGGGTCGCTTCGGCTGGGTCACCGACCCGGAGGGCAACCGGATCGAACTGTGGCAGCCCGCCTGAACCCTTCGGCACATGTCCGGTCGCACCACCCGGACGAGGTGCACGAGGCCGCAGGCCACTCTCCCGGAATTGGCCTTGCCTCGCGGGCGATCGGCCTCGATACGTTCGCGGCATGCGCATCCGGATCGTAGACGCCTTCACCAGCCGCCCCTTCACCGGAAATCCCGCCGGTGTCTGCCTGCTCCCGGCCGGCCCCTGGCCGGACGACGCCTGGCTGGGGCAGCTCGCCGCCGAGTTGAACCATCCCGAGACGGCCTTCGCCCTGCCCCTCCCGGCCGGGGCCGAGGCCGACTGGGAGATCCGCTGGTTCACCCCGCTCGTCGAGGCCGACCTGTGCGGCCATGCCACCTTGGCCACGGTCCACACGCTGCGCCGGGAGGGGCTGCTGACCGGCGGCCCGGTGCGCTTCCTGAGCCGGGCCTCCGGTCTGCTCACCGCGTGGGCCGAGGCGGAGGAGGACGGGGACGAGTGCGAGGGCGAGGAGGGGGAGATCACACTGGACTTCCCGGCCGCCCCCACGACCGAGGTTCCGATCCCCGCGGGCCTCGCCGACGCCTTGGGCGTCCGGCCCGAAGGCACCTTCCGTACGGGCGCGCTGGGCGATCTGCTCGCCGTGCTGCCCGACGAGGCCACCGTACGGGCGCTGCGGCCCGACCTGGCGCGGATCGCGGCTCTGTCCCTGCGTGAGGAGTTGCGCGGGGTCATCGTCACCGCGGCGGCCGCCGCCGGGGCGGAGTCCGGGTACGACTTCGTCTCCCGGTTCTTCGCTCCCGCGCGGGGCATCCCCGAGGATCCGGTCACCGGCAGCGCCCACACCGCGTTGGCGCCCTACTGGGCGGCGCGGCTGGCCCGCCTCGACGCCCTCACCGGGCTGCAGGCCTCGGGGCGTCCGGGGCGGGTGAAGGTTGCGCTCCAGGGGGACCGGGTCCTCCTCACGGGGCGCGCGGTCACCGTCCTGGAGGCCACGCTCCGCGTCTGATCGGTCCTCGGGGAACCGTGACCGAACCGTCGCCGCCTCGACGCGTGATCGACCTCGTCGGCAGGGCCGCCGCCTTGCTAGCTTCCTGCCGAAGCCGACCCCTGGAGGACCGATCCCATGCCAGTATCCCGAGGCCCCCGCAGCGCCCTGAGCGCGGCGGCCGTGGCCACCGTCCTGCTGGCGGGCGCCACCGGATGCGGGGAGAAGCACGGCGCGGCCCCGGTGGCGGCCTCCGTTTCGGCGTCCGCGGAGGCATCGGCGTCGGCGTCCGCTTCCGAGTCGGTATCGGCCTCCGCCTCTCCGTCGTCCCCGGCCGCCTC
Source organism: Streptomyces sp. CLCI03 (assembly GCF_053615355.1). Taxonomy (NCBI): domain Bacteria; kingdom Bacillati; phylum Actinomycetota; class Actinomycetes; order Kitasatosporales; family Streptomycetaceae; genus Streptomyces; species Streptomyces sp. CLCI03. The sequence continues at coordinate 243,027 of NZ_CM132132.1, forward strand.
GGCACCCGGATCCTCCGCGCCGGCGAGCCCGACCCCGACCACGCCCCGGGCCGTGACGCCTCCCCCGGCGCCGACCCGGCTCACGGTCTCGGTCGACACCCGGGGCGGCCGGCTCGCCCTCGTACGCGGCGGCGCCCCGCAGGAGTTCGCCGTCACCCTGCGGAACGGCAACTCCGCCGCGTACCGGCACGTGCTGGTCGCCTTCCAGATGGAGATGCTGGTCGGCGAACCGGGCGCACGGGCGGGCAGCGGGCCGGGGTTCCTGCTGGAGCGCTTCGACCCGGCCTCGGGCAGTTGGCGCCCGGCCGCCCTGCGCATCGCCAACGACACCGCACCGCTGTCCCTGTACTCGGGTGGCAACCCGCTCGCCCGCGAGGCCGTCCGCACCGAGCGCTACCGCCTGAGCGCCACGGCGGGCGGCCCCACGGGCAGCAGCCCGGTCGTGGTGTCCTTCATCGACACGGACGCCGACAGCGAGGTCGCCGCCCATGTGGTCCTCGCGCACAGCACCCGCTAGGGGTTGAGGGTCCAGGTGAACTTGCCGCCGCTGAGCCAGTGGACCACTTCCAGGTCGTCGAGGTCGTGGATGATGATCCCCGCCTCGGCGGCGATCAGGAGCACGTCCGTCATCGAGCTCGCCCTGCCGACGAACTCGCCGTCGACCTCCACGATGCGGAAGGGCGGGTTTCCGGGTTGCACCCCTCGTACGGTGATCCGTGCCGGGGAGATGTGAGGTGTCGAGCCTTCGGTCATGCGGAGACGGTCGCATGCCGTGGCCGGTGACGGGCTCGGCGACACGTTCCGAGGGGCCGATCGGTTGCCTCCGCGCCCGTCCGCGGGTCGGCGGCGGGCCTCTGCGGGACCGGTGGTCAGGCCGGTTCCCCGACCGTCTCCCCGAGGGCGGACGCCGCGGTGCGCCAGGCCGCGGTGACCGCCTGACGGGCCCGGTCCGTGGCCTCCGGCACCCGGTCGGGCAGCTGCAGGGGGGAGCCGATGTGGACGTGGAAGCAGGGGCGGCGCAGCGGAGCGGTGACGACGCCGGCGAGCTGCTTGGCGCCGCTCCCGGAGCAGAGGCGGCGGGCACCCGCCTGGCCTACGGGCACGATCGGGGCGCCGGTCGCGGCGGCGAGCCGGGCCAGGCCGCTGCGGAAGGGGCCGGGAGCCGTCTCCCCCGCGTCGCGGCGCACCGGGAGGCGGCCTTCCCCGTAGAGCAGCACGCTGCGGCCCGAGGCGAGGGCCACGGCCGCGGCGTCGAGGGAGTCGGCGGCGCGGGCGGTGCCGCGGTGGACGGCGATATGGCCTTCGCGGCGCAGTGCGGAGCCGAGCAGCGGTACCCGCCAGAGGCCACTGGTGGCCAGGATGACCGGCTCGATCCCGTGCCGGCGCAGGGCGGCGACCACGACGGCCGGGTCGGCGAGGGAGGTGTGGTTGGCGACCAGGATGGCACCGGGGGCGTCGGGCCGGACCCCGGGGTCGGCGGTGACGGTCAGGCGCCCGAAGGCGGGTACGAGGGCGGCGGCGATTCGGCTGAGCATGGACGACCCCGTTCGGCTGGTGCGGTGGTGGTGCGGTGCGTTGTCGCCCCATGGTCGGCCGGTGGGACGGGCGGGGTCATGAGTAGGCGTACTCAGCGAATATGACCGAACGGTCACAAGATCCAGCGCGTGGAACGACCGGGGCACCGGGGGTATCTAGCAGTGCGGCGGGGCCCATGGGGCCTCTCCGGTCGTATCGGCATGATGTGAGCAGCAAGGCGGGGCTGGGATGAAGGCGGTAACGGTGGCGGGCGGTTCCTCGGACGACCCGAAGATCGAGGCAGAGACCACCGTCCTGGAGGGGGAACCCGAGGCGACGGCCGACGCCGACGCCGGGGTCGCCGGTACGGACCGGGCGGAGCCGGAGGCCACGGACTCCGACGAGCCGGCCGGTACGACGACGAAGGGTGCCCCGGCGGAACCGGAGGCCGACCCCCGGACCGCGCCGAAGGGCCACACGGCCGCCGAGCCCCGGCCGGGGGCCGAGGACGAGGCGGAACCTGAAATCGCGGCTCGCCCCGAGAAGGACGACGAGCCCCAGGGCGAATCCGTCTCCCGGGCCGAGCCGAAGGAGCAGGCCGCCACCACGCCCGCGGCCGAGGCCGAGGACACGACCCACCCCGAGGACGACGACCAGCCCCAGGCCGAAGCCGAAGGTGAGCCGGAGGCGGAGACCGAGGACAAGAGCGGCACCGAACACCCGGGCGAACCCCGACCCGAGACGGACGCCGCCCCCGCACCCGAGGCCGAAGCCACCGCCCAGGCCGAGCCGAAGGAGCAGGCCGCCACCACGCCCGCGGCCGAGGCCGAGGACACGACCCACCCCGAGGACGACGACCAGCCCCAGGCCGAAGCCGAAGGTGAGCCGGAGGCGGAGACCGAGGACAAGAGCGACGCCGAACACCCGGGCGAACCCCGCCCCGAGGACGACACCGAGCCGGAGTCGACGACCGACGGCGACGGCGGACCTGTTGCCGCGGACCAGGCTGACGCCGCATCCGAGCCGGAGGCTCCGGGCGGGGACGCTTCCGACGCCGACGCCGAGCCGGTGGTCGATGCACCGTCCGACCAGACCATGCTCATCACCCGGCCCAAGCCGAAAGCCACCGAGTCCGACACCGACGCCGACGCCGAGCCGGCGGCCGAAGCACCGTCCGACCAGACCATGCTCATCACCCGGCCCAAGCCGAAAGCCACCGAGCCCGAGGCTCCGCGGAAGGCTCCGTCCTGGGCGCGGGAGGCCGCGCCGGACACCGGTGCCGACGCCGACCCCGAGCGGACGAGCCAGTTCGTCGCCCTCAAGGACGTCGACCTGCCGGCGCCCGTCGCGCCGCGGGCTCAGCCTCCCGAGGCACGGGTGGCCGCGCCGCCGGCCCCCGCCGCACCGCTGCCCCCGCTGGAGCTGCTGGCCGACCTCACCAACACCCCTCCCCCGACGGAGACCCCCCGCCGGACCGCGGTGCGCCGCGTCAAGATATGGACGCCGATCCTGCTGCTCCTCGTGGGCGCGGGGGCCGGTGCCCAACTGCTGCGCCCCCTGCCCGCCCCGCAGCTCGTCGCCGCCGACACGGACCGCACCATCGGCGGGCAGTTCTCCGTCCCGTGGCCGGCCAAGGGTCAGGGCGCCGTTCGCGTCTCCGGCTCCGGCGACATCGGCACCTTCGGGGAGCAGAAGCCCGTCCCGACGGCCAGCGTCGCCAAGGTGATGACGGCCTACGTGATCCTCAAGGGCCACCCGCTCCGCAAGGCCGACCCGGGTCCGGACATCACGATCGACGCGAAGACCGTGGCGGACGGCAACTCCGACCACGAGTCCCGCGTCGTGGGTCTGACCGTCGGGCAGAAGTTCAGCCAGCAGGACGTGCTCAAGATGCTCATGATCCCCTCGGGCAACAACGCCGCGCGCCTGCTGGCGCGGTGGGACACCGGCACCGACTCCGAGGCCGCGTTCGTCGCGAAGATGAACGCCGCCGCCAAGGAGCTCGGGATGACGAACACCACGTACACGGACCCCAGCGGTCTGGACTCGGGCACCGTCAGCACCGCCGTCGATCAGCTGAAGCTCGCCGAAGCCGTCATGAAGGACGAGGTGTTCCGCTCGATCGTCGCGCTCCCGAACGCCAGCATCAAGGGGTTGTCCACGCGGCTCGAGAACAACAACATCCTGCTCACCTCCCAGGGGCTCAGCATCCGGGGGATCAAGACCGGTTCCAGCACCCCCGCCGGCGGGGCCCTGATGTGGGCGGCGTACAAGTCGATCGACGGCAAGGACCAGTTGATCCTCGGCACGTTGATGGATCAGCATGTGGACGGGCCGGACGAGGACGGCGGGAACAGCCTGAAGCTGGTGCTGGCGAACAGCAAGACGATCATCGAGGGGGTACGGACGGCGCTCGCGTCGGCTCCGGTGATCCGTAAGGGCGACCTCGTGGGCCATGTGGACGACGGGCTCGGCGGCCGTACGCCGCTGGTGGCCACCAAGGACCTGAACGTGATCGGCGTCCCGGGCCAGCAGCTGAAGCTGTCCCTCAAGGCCGGTGCCGGTGACGGTGCGGGCGCCGGTCCGCTGCCGCACACCGCGAAGGCCGGTGCCGAGGTGGCCGTGCTGACGGTGGGCAGCGGGGAAGGGGCCCGGAGCGTGCCGGTGGCGGTCGAGGACGCCCTCGTCGAGCCCGGCTTCGGCACCCGGCTCACCCGCGGTCGCTGACCGGACGGACACCGCCGACCCCGGCAGGGGTGGGGAGGCCGCGCCCGTCGGGCGCGGCCTCCTCGTGCTCAGGCGCCCGGCGGGACCCTGGACGGGCGGCCCGTGCCGCGCGTCAGGGAGTGGCCGAGGATGCCCGCGAGGGCGGCGAGCACGCCGCCCGCGGCGGTCCAGATCCAGCGGTCCGACCACCAGCCGCCGGACCAGCCGTCCTCCGGCTCGCGCAGGGTCGCGGTGACGGTACCGGCGACCAGCGGGGTGGAGAGCGTGCCGTCCACCGCGCTGATGCCGCCGGTCTCCTTGACCTCGGCCTCGACCGCCGCGCGTACCGGCAGGCCCAGGTCCTCCTCCGGCGCGTCGACGACGGTCAGCCGGACGTAGTAGCTGCCCGGCAGCGGATCGTTGGCCCACGGCTCGGCGCCGGCCCGTACGGTGCGCAGGGTGCAGGACAGTTCGACCGTGGCGGCTTCCTTCGCCGCCGCGGCGGTCTGCGTGCCGTAGGTGCACGCCTGTCGGCGGCGCAGTCCGTCGTACACGTCGAGCTGCCAGGTCGAGGCACCGTGCCGGACCTTCGACTCGGGCAGGGTGACGGCGGCCTTCACCGTGGCGCGCTGCTGAGCGTCGATCGGCACCACCCAGTAGAGGTAGTCGCCGCTGGACGCGCCGGCCGTGGCCTTCTGGCCCGGGCGGAACGCCGCCGCGGTACGGAAGCTGGTGCCGGCCTCGGTCGGAGCCGATTCTGTCGTGGCCCCGCCCGGACTCGCGCTCGCACTGGCGCCGGCGCTCGGCGAGGACGTGTCCGCGACGGCCGTGCCCACGGCCGTACCCGCCACCGCGAGGGCGGCTGCCGCGGCCAGCAGGGACGCGGTCAGTGTGCCTACTCTACGCATCAGTTGGTCCTCCAGACGGAGATGCGCCAGCGGGAGATCCATCCCCACACCAGACCGGCCAGCAGTCCGGCGAGCGCCAGCACGGCCAGCAGCCACCAGCCCCGCCCGAGACCGAAGGCGGCGACGTCGGAGGCTTCGTCGGGGCCGTCCACCAGGTCGATGGTCAGCTCGACGGGCATGCCCGGGGTCGTCTTGACGGAGGCGGGAGCGGAGAAGGAGTTGCTGACCTGGAGGCAGACGGTCTCGGGCACGGGCTTGTCGTCCGAGTCCGCGCCGTCGATCTCGGCCTTCGGGTAGCGCAGGCCGGTGGAGAGGACGTCGGTGCGCCCGTCACCCGCCTCCGAGCCGCGGACGATCTCGCGCCCGTGGACGGTGGTGGCGCGCAGCAGGACGCCGTAGTCGTTGTTGACGGCGCGGTCGGCGCCGATGCTGACGGAGGCGCGCAGCTCCTGGCCGGGGAGGACGTCGACCCGGTACCAGCGGTGCTCACCGAAGGTCTCGCGGTCGCTGTAGAGGCCGGCCTTCAGCTGCGGGGCGTTCGCGCACTGCTTGGCGCCCTCGGTCGCCACCGGGTTGACGACCGGGTCCGCGGCGCGGTCGACGAGTTGTTTCACTCGGCTGGAGAGGTCCGCCTTGTGCTGCACCGAGGTGTAGGTACCGCCGGTGGCCTCGGCGATGCAGGTCAGCTGCGCCCGGGTCTTGGCGTCCGGGACCAGACCGAGGGTGTCGATGACCAGGTGGATGCCCTTGGCGGCGATGTCACGCGCCACTTCGCACGGGTCGAGCGGGGCGCAGGTGTCCTCGCCGTCCGTGATGAGCACGATCCGCTTGGAGCCGTTGCCGCCTTCCAGGTCCTGGGCCGCGCCGAGCAGGGCCGGTCCGATCGGCGTCCAGCCGGTGGGGGCGAGGGTCGCCACCGCCGTCTTCGCCTCGGTCCGGTCGAGGGGGCCGACCGCGTAGAGCTGCTTGGTGTCCTTGCAGCCCAGGGCCCGGTCGTCCCCGGGGTAGTCGGCGCCCAGGGTGCGTATGCCGAGGCGTACCTCGGCCGGGACCGCGTCGATGACCTCGTTGAAGGCCTGCTTGGCCGCGGCCATGCGGGTCTGTCCGTCGATGTCGTTGGCCCGCATGGAGCCGCTCACGTCGAGGACGAGGTCGACCTTGGGGGGTTCCTTCGCCGTCGGTTCGTCGGCGGCGGTGGCGCTCGCCGGGAAGAGCCCGACGGCCAGGGCGGCGAGCAGGCCGCACGCCCCGGCCGCAAGCCGTTTTCTTGTGATCATCGCCGGATCGTATTGAGGATCGTCCGGCAATCCAAAACGGGCTGCCGGCCGGGGCTTTCGGGGCGTCCGTGCGGTGTACGCGGCCTTGCGCCGACCGCCCACGGGGTGTCGGGCGGGGCGGACCGGCGGATATCCGGGTGCATGGGGCGGAGCGTCCGATCTAGGCTCCGGGGATGAGCGCTACCCGTATCTTCCGTATCACCGTCCGCGGCTCCTTCGACGGTCTCACCGACGAGCAGAGGGCCGAGCTGCTGGCCGCCGCGTCCGAGCACGACATGCTGCGCGCGGAGTTCACCGCCGAGGGGCACCTCTCGTACGACCTCGCGGCGCGCCCCTTCTTCACCTTCCGCTTCCTGGATTCGGGTGAGGCCGAGGAGGACATCCTCGACGCGACGGCCCGGGCGGAGCTGGCGGCGGAGGGCTGGCTGGCCGAGCGCGGGTACGGCTTCAAGCAGCTGAAGTCACAGGCCCAGGACATGTCGCTGGCCCCGTTGGGCAAGCGCCGGCGGCGGGAGGCCGCCCGGTCCGACGCCTGACGGATCGGTCCGACGCCTGACGGATCGGTTCGGCCCCGCCAGGTCGGTGGGGCCCCGTCGGGTCGGTGGGGCCCCGTCGGATCAGTTCGGCGGCGGGTTCGCGGCGAAGACGTGCGCGAGGTGGGCGGCCAGTTGCCGCGGGGAGGGTGGGGAGAGCCGGGCGCCGAGGTATCCGTCCGGCCGGATCACGAAGGCCGTGGGTTCCTTAGCCGCGTACAGGCGGGCGAACTCGCCCCGGCCGTCGGTGTAGACCGGCAGGGTCGTCCCGTCGGCCTCGACCACGACGTCCGCGTCCGCATCGGCGCCCGGGGCGGCGTCCGGGTCGGCCGCGCGCACCACGCAGACCTCCATCCGGCCGCCGGAGGACTCCCGGGCCGTCCGTACCAGCTCGTCGAGGGCGGGGCCGGACCCGGGCTCCGCCCCGGCCCCCGCCCCGTACAGCAGCAGGACGTGGTCCCGCTCGCGCAGGACGTCGTACAGGCGCATCGGGTAGCCGGTGATGGGGCCGGTGAGGCCGGCGCAGTCGGGCGCCCGGTCGCCGGGCCGGGGACCATCGCCCGCGCCGGCCGGGTCCACGGACGGGCTTCCCCGGTAGCCGACGAGGAGTTGGGCCTCGCGCATGATCAACGTCGCGGGGTCGTCGGGGTCGTTCTCCATCCCCTCGACGGCATGCCGAACGGTGCGGCCGACGACTTCCTCGCCGACGGGCCGGCGCTCGGCGTCGTAGCCGGCGAGCAGATCGGGGTGGGCTGCGCCCGCGCACGCCAGGGCGAGTTTCCAGGCCAGGTTCCAGGCGTCCTGGATACCGGTGTTCATGCCTTGGGCGCCCGTCGGCGGGTGGATGTGGGCCGCGTCCCCGGCGACGAAGACCCGGCCGTCGCCATAGCGGTCGACGATCCGGTGGCTGATGCGGAACATCGAGGTCCAGCGGATGTCGTAGGCGGTCGTGGGCTGCGGTGAGAGCCGGTCCAGGACGGTCTGGATGTCTGCTTGCCCGGGGCCCCGGCCGCTCTGCAGGCCGTGGGTGATGCCGTCGGAGGCGGCCTCGGTCCCTCCCGCCGTGGAGAGTTGGGGCGGCACCATCATCGACATGCGGTACCGGCCCCGGCCGGGCAGCGGGATGCAGACCAGCACGTCGTCGACCGCCCCGGCGCCGTCCACGTGCATGGCGCGCACGGCGTATCCGGGCGGCAGGTCCCAGTCGACGCGTACGTCGCCGAGCATGTACTCCTCGGCGAAGGCCCCGCCCTCGTAGCTGAGGCCGAGGCCCTTGCGGACGATGCTGTGGGCACCGTCGCAGCCCACGAGGAAGCGGGTCCGTACCTCTTCCTCCGCCCCCGAGGCGGTACGCAGCCGGCAGGACACCCCGTCGGCGTCCTGGGCGAACGACTCCAGTTCCGTGCCTCGTTCGACCGCGGTGCCGAAGCGGCCCAGGTGCGCGTCGAGGATGCGCTCGGTCTCGTACTGGGGCAGCGCCGCGAACCCGTACGGGACTTCGGATGGCAGGGAGAGGTCGACACGGGGCTGCTCGGCCCCGTTGACGTAGAGGATCTGGCCCCGCATCGGGACGGCCGCCTCCAGGGCGGTGCGGGCCAGTCCCATGCGGTCCCACACCTCGAAGGTGCGCGGCTGGATGCCCACGGCCTTGGCGAACGGCAGCCGGGCGGGCAGCCGGTCGACGATGCGGCAGGAGACACCCCGTCGGCGCAGCTCCGCGGCGGCGGTCAGCCCGACCGGGCCGGCGCCGACGACCAGTACGTCCGTTGCGTAGGTGTGCGCCACCGGCGCCTCCTGGCGTGCGGCCCCCGGAGAAATGGGTGTCCCTCCATGGTGGCCGCCCGCCGGGTGTCCGGCATCTTTACTCGATCACGAGGTCCACGGCGATGTTGCCGCGGGTGGCGTTGGAGTAGGGGCAGACCTCGTGCGCCTTCTTGACCAGCAGGGCGCCCGTCTCGCCGGCGAGGGACTCGGGGAGCTCGACGCGCAGGACGACGGCCAGGCCGAAGCCGGCGCCCTCCTTGATGATGGAGACCTCCGCGGTGACCGAGGCCTCGCCGGTGTCGACCTTGGCCTGGCGGCCGACCAGACCGAGCGCGCTGGCGAAGCAGGCCGCGTAGCCGGCCGCGAAGAGCTGCTCGGGGTTGGTGCCCTGCCCGTTGCCGCCGAGCGCCGGGGGCATGGCGAGGGCGAGGTCGATCTGACCGTCGGAGCTGACGGCGCGGCCCTCGCGGCCGTTGGCGGTGGCGACAGCGGTGTAGAGCGCGTCCATGAGAGGTCCTCTCGCAGAAATGAACCGTGGTGGCGGCCGGTGGTCGACCGCGCTCCACTACTAGAGCACACAATTCAGTTGTGCACAATTCAATGCCTCGCAAGTCCTTCCCGGGTACACTGGGCGTCATGACCGAGCAGCCCACCGCGACCCACGCCGACCAGGACTTCCTGCGCCTCGACGGACAGATCTGCTTCGCGCTGAACGCCGCGAGCCGCGCCTTCGGAGGGCTCTACCGGGTCGTCCTGAAGGACCTGGGGCTCACCTACCCCCAGTACCTGGTGATGCTCGTGCTGTGGGAGCACGGCGAGATGCCGGTCAAGGAGATCGGGCAGCACCTGCGACTGGACTCGGGAACGCTGTCCCCGCTGCTCAAGCGCCTGGAGGCGGCCGGACTGGTCCGCCGCGAGCGCAGCACCGAGGACGAGCGGTCCGTGCACGCCCACCTGACGGAGGCGGGCGTCGCGCTGCGCGTCCGGGCGGTGGAGGTGCCCCGGCGGATCGCCGCCGCGACCGGCTTCGAGCTCACCGAGGTCCTCGACCTCCAGGCCCGGCTGAACCGCCTCACCGCCGCCCTCGACGCCGCCGTGCCCCGGGAGGCCGGAGAGGCGTAGCCGCCGCCCGCACCGGACACTGGGTCCGGGAGACCGGGGGGCGGGAAGCGGGAGGCGGGGCGGCGGGCAGGAGGTGCGCGATGGACCCGGTTGCGGCGCTGGACCGGATCGCCTTCCTGCTGGAGCGTGCGCAGGCGCCCACCTACCGGGTACGGGCCTTCCGGTCCGCTGCGGCCGCCCTCACCCGGATGGGCGAGAGCGAGGTGGCCGAGCGGGTCGCGGCCGGTTCCCTGGAGGCCGTGAAGGGCATCGGCCCCAAGACGGCCCAGGTCGTCCGGGAGGCACTCGGCGGAGCCGTCCCTGCCTACCTGCAGACGCTGGAGGACGAGATCGCCGCGCTCCCCGAGGGGCCGCCGGCCACACCCGCCGCGACCGCGCTCCGGGCGGCCCTCCGCGGGGACTGCCACGTGCACTCCGACTGGTCCGACGGCGGCAGTCCGATCGAGGCGATGGGTCGGGCGGCGGCCGCCCTGGGCCATGAATGGGCCGTACTGACCGACCACTCGCCGCGCCTGACCGTCGCGCGAGGACTCTCCCCGGAGCGGCTGCGCGAGCAGCTGCGGGTGGTGGCCGAGCTCAACGACACCTGGGCGCCCTTCCGGCTGCTCACCGGAATCGAGTGCGACATCCTCGACGACGGGTCCCTGGACCAGGAACCGGAGCTGTTGGACCGGCTCGACCTGGTCGTCGGCTCGGTGCACTCGAAGCTGCGGATGGACTCCCCCGCGATGACCCGGCGGCTGCTGGCGGCCGTACGGAACCCGCTGATGGACGTCCTGGGCCACTGCACGGGTCGGCTGGTCACCGGCCGGACCCGGCCGGAGTCGCGGTTCGACGCGGAGGCCGTCTTCGCGGCCTGCGCGCGGAGCGGCACGGCAGTGGAGATCAACAGCCGACCCGAGCGGCTGGACCCGCCCCGGCGGTTGCTGCGGCTCGCCGTCGCGGCCGGCACCTTCTTCGCGATCGATACGGACGCGCACGCCCCCGGCCAGCTCGACTGGCAGATCGTCGGCTGCGAGAGGGCGGTGGAGTGCGAGGTTCCGACCGGGCGTGTCATCAACACCTGGCCGGCGGAAGAGCTCCTGGCGTGGACCCGCACGCGGGAGATGCCCTGACGGCCGTCCCGTCGCACCCCGCGGCGGACCGCGACGTGTGTGTTTTCGCGGGTGCCTCGCGTGGATCGCGCAATTCGCGGTATCGCGTGTCGCGTGTATCGCGGGCGTATCGAAAATCGGATACGCCCCCGCAACCGCCCCCCGCGTGGAATGTCGGCATGAACCATGACGCATCCCTGCCGGCACCGCCACCACCCCGTCGCACGCGCGCGATCGTCCTCCTGGCCCTCGCGGTCCTCGCCCTGGCGGGCGCCGCCTACGTCCTGCGGCGGCCGCTCATGATGTCCGCCCCGATGTGCGCGGCCGGCCGGTGGCACGGCTGCTACGACACGTTCAACGGTGTGGTGCTCATGACCTTGGCCACGCTGCCGGTGGCCCTGCTGGTGGCGTGGGCCCTGGCGCGCCGTCGACGCGCCGTCGGCGTCGCGTCGGCGTGGCGGCTGTCGCTCGCCGAGGTGGGCATGGTCCACGGCACGGTGCCGTTCGTGTGGATGACCATGATGCCGGGCGGTGGGGCCGGCGTGGTCCCCGCCCGGGTGAGCCTGGTACCGCTGCGGGACCTGGTCACGATGGGGCCGCTCGGGATCGTCGGCAACCTGCTGGTCCTGGCGGCGCTGGGCTTCTTCGCCCCGATGCGGTTCGCGGCGGTGGCGTCGCTGCCGCGGATCCTGGCGCTCGGGGCGGGCTGCTCGATCCTGATCGAGACCGCCCAGTACGTCCTGCGGCTGGACCGGGTCTCCTCCGTGGACGACGTCCTGGTCAACGCCACGGGCGCCGTGCTGGCCGCCCTCGCGTCACGCCGCCGGTGGCGCGGCCGGCGCGGCACGACGGGGGCGCCGTCCGACCCGCCGCGCCCCACCCCGGCGCCCGCGGCGGCTGGCCGGGTCGTGTGACCGGCGGTCGCACAGCGTCGCATACGTCGACGATATGGTGCGCTGCTTAAGCTGCGGACATGCGCGTACTGATCGTCGAGGACGAGCCCTACCTGGCCGAGGCCGTCCGCGACGGTCTACGACTGGAGGCGATCGCCGCCGACATCGCCGGCGACGGCGCCTCCGCCCTGGAACTGCTCAGCGTCCACTCCTACGACCTCGCGGTCCTCGACCGCGACATCCCCGCCCCCTCGGGCGACGAGGTCGCCCGGCGCATCGTGGCCTCCGGCAGCGGCATCCCGATCCTCATGCTCACCGCCGCCGACCGGATCGACGACAAGGCCTCCGGGTTCGGGCTCGGCGCGGACGACTACCTCACCAAACCGTTCGAGCTGCGTGAGCTCGTCCTGCGACTGAGGGCCCTCGACCGCAGGCGCGGACACGCCCGGCCCCCGGTCCGCAAGATCGCGGGGCTGCGGCTCGACCCCTTCCGCCGTGAGGTGTTCCGCGACGGGAACCATGTCGCGCTCACCCGCAAACAGTTCGCCGTGCTGGACGTCCTCGTCGGCGCCGAGGGCGGGGTCGTCAGTGCCGAGGAGCTGCTGGAGCGGGCCTGGGACGAGAACGCCGACCCCCTCACCAACGCCGTGCGCATCACCGTCTCCGCACTGCGCAAACGGCTCGGCGAACCATGGGTCATCGCCACGGTGCCCGGCGTCGGCTACCGCATCGACGCCGGTACGGGCCCCACCGCCCCCGGCCGTACGCGTGGATAGACGACCCGGGCTCAGCGCCCGCCTGAAGCTCACCCTCAGCTACGTCGGGTTCCTCGCCCTCGCCAGCGCCCTGCTGCTCGCCGTGGTGTGGGTGTTCCTGCTGCGCTACGTACCCGACAACTCCCAGGGCCTGCTCGGGATCTCGCCCAACCGCTACCTCCTGGTGCACACCTTCGCCCCGGCCGCGGCCGTGGCGATGGCCTTCCTGCTCGTGTTCGGCCTCGTCGGGGGATGGTTCCTCGCCGGCCGGATGCTCGCACCGCTCACCCGGATCAGGGACGCGGCCCGGCTGGCCGGGGACGGGTCGCTGTCCCATCGGATCCGGATGCCCGGCCGTCAGGACGAATTCCGGGATCTCTCCGACGCGTTCGACGCGATGCTCGAACAGCTGGAGTCCCATGTCGCGGAGCAGCGACGGTTCGCCGCGAACGCCTCCCACGAACTGCGCACCCCGCTGGCGATCTCGCGGACGCTGCTCGACGTCGCCCGCGAGGACCCGAGACGGGACCGGGGCGAGCTCATCGAGCGCCTGTACGTGGTCAACACGCGGGCGATCGACCTCACCGAGGCCCTCCTGCTCCTCGGCCGCGGCGACCGGGGTGGTTTCGCCCGGGAAGGCGTCGACCTCTCCCTCCTCGCCGAGGAGGCCGCCGAGACGCTGCTTCCCCTCGCCGAGCGACGCGGGATCACGCTCGACGTCACCGGCGGGGCGGCCCCGACCGTAGGTTCGGCGGAGCTGCTGCTGCGCATGGTGACGAACCTCGTCCAGAACGCCCTCGTCCACAACCTGCCCGCCGGGGGCACCGTGACGGTCCACACCGAGGCGTACGGCGCCACGAGCGTGCTGCGGGTCGAGAACACGGGCCCTCGGCTCCCCCCGGAACTGGTACCGACCCTGACCGAACCCTTCCGGCGGGCAGCGGACCGGGTACGCACCGACGAGCACGCCGGCGTGGGCCTCGGCCTGGCCATCGTGCAGAGCGTCGTGCGCGCCCATGACGGAACCCTCGCCCTGGTCGCCCGCCCCGCCGGCGGTCTCCTCGTCACGGTGCGGCTTCCGGGCACGCCGTAGGTCTTCGGGCCTCAGCGGGTGCCCGGGGTGATCAGGCCGGTCTCGTACGCCGCGATCACCGCCTGGGCGCGGTCACGCAGGCCGAGTTTGGACAGGACCCGGGCCACGTGCGTCTTGACCGTGGCCTCGCTGAGCCGGAACCGGGCGGCGAGTTCGGCGTTGCTGAGGCCGCGGGCCAGGGCTTCGAGGATCTCCAGCTCGCGCGGGGTCAGCGTGCCGAGGTCGCGGTGCAGGGGCGTCGTGCGCTCCCCGGCCGTGGCGAACCGCTCCACCAGCCGCCGGGTGATCGTCGGGGCGAGCAGCGCGTCCCCCGAGCGGACCAGACGGACCGCGGCCGTCAGGTGTTCCGGGGTGACGTCCTTGAGCAGGAAGCCGCTCGCGCCGGCGCTCAGGGCCGCGTACACGTACCGGTCGAGGTCGTAGGTGGTGAGGATGACGATCCGGGGCGGGGTCGCCTCGTCGGCGAGGATGCGGCGGGTCGCCTCCAGCCCGTCGGTGCCCGGCATCCGGATGTCCATCAGGACGACGTCGGGCCGGGTGCGCCGCACCGCGGCCACCGCCTGCTCCCCGTCGGCCGCGTCGGCGACCACGTCGATGCCGTCCGCCGTGAGGATCATGCGGAATCCGGTGCGCACCAGGGCCTGGTCGTCGACGATCACCACGCGGGGTGCCGGCGGGGCCGTCTCGGTCACATCTCCTCCACGGGGATCACGGCGCGGAGCCGGTATCCGCCGCGGGGGCCGTCGCCCGCCCGCAGCGTACCGCCGTACACCGAGAGCCGTTCGCGCAGGCCCACCAGGCCCCGGCCGCCGCCCGGGGTCGCGGGGGTGCGCGGCGCGCCGCCGCTGTCGGCCACCTCGACCCGCAGTTCGCCGGGCGCGTACTCCACCGTCACCGACACCCGCGCCCCGGCGGCGTGCCGGACCGCGTTGGTGAGACCTTCCTGCACGACCCGGTAGGCGGCGAGGTCCACGCCCGGGGCCAGTTCGGGCCGGCTGCCGTGGACCGCCAGGTCGACGGGGACCCCGGAGTCCCTTACGCGGCCGGTCAGTTCCTCCAACCGGTCCAGGCCGGGCTGTGGGGCCAGGCCCACATCGCGCGCCGGGTCCGAGGCGTCGTCCCCGGAGTCGTCCCCACCGTCCCGGCCACCGTCGGACATCGTCAGCAGGCCCATCACGTGGCGCAGTTCCGACATCGCCGTACGTCCCGCCGCCTCGACGGCCCGCATCGCCTCGCGGGCCTGGTCGGGCGAGGCGTCGAGCACCTTGCGCGCCGCGCCCGCCTGGATCGTCATCATGCTCACGTTGTGGGTCACCACGTCGTGCAGTTCCCGCGCGATGCGGGCGCGTTCCTGTTCGACCGCCCGCCGGAGCTGATCGCGCTGCTCCTCGCGCAGGGTGCGCAGGCGTTCACGCCAGCGGTGGATGCCGTGTGCGGCGAACCCGGCGGGCAGGAGGACGAGTACCGGTACCACTCCCCCGTCCACCTTCGGGATCAGGGGGAAGGCGGCGGTGAGCACCATCCCGGCGAGCACCGACAGGACGGTCGAGATCCGGTGGGGGCTGTGCATCGCCGCGCTGTACGCGGCCACCAGCCCGGAGGCGAAGACGATCGTCGTCGCGTCCTGCGCCACGTTCCCCTGGTGGAAGAGGACGGTGGCGCCCATGACCGCCCAGTAGACGGTCAGCGGGAACCGGCGGCGCAGCAACAGGGGAGCCGCGGTGAGCAGGGCCGCCATCAGCTCCCACGGCTCCATCGGCGGCAAGGTGTGCTGCACGAAGGGCACGAGCTGCGCGGGGCCCGGCCCTTCACCCATGCGTACGGGCGGCAGGGGCGGCGGCAGCGGGATCCCGGAGCTGCCGGGCGGCGGTTCCCCGATGTCGACGTACGAGCGGTTCAGGTCGCCGAGGACCGTGGCGACGGCCAGTGCGAGCGCGAGGAGCGCGTCGACCGCCCAGGCCCTGCGCGACATGCGCGGCCGGATCCGGTCGGCCCGGGCGGCGCGGGCCCGGCGGACGGCTGCTTCGATCATCGGGCCAGTCTGCCAAGAGGCAGGGATTCGCGGGTCGCTCCGAGGTCGGAGGGCCACCGCCGGCAGGCGTACATCGCGGGGATGACCCGCCGCCGGGTCCTCCCGGCACGGTAGGGACTTTCCGCACCGCGGCCGACGTGCCGGTCCGGGTCTCCTCCATAGCGTCGGGGCGTACCCGACACCCCGTCAGACGGAGGAACCGTGACCGAAGCGATCGCCGACCCGATCATCGACCTGCGCGAGGTGACCAGGAGCTACGACGAGGGCCCGCCCGCCCTCGCCGGGATCAGCCTCCAGGTGCGCCCCGGTGAGGCCTTGGCCGTCCTCGGACCTTCCGGCAGCGGCAAGTCCACGCTGCTCAACCTGATCGCCGGCCTCGACCGGCCCACCGCGGGCGCCGTCACCGTCGACGGGGTGCGCGTCGACACGCTGAGCGAGACCGCCTCCGCGCTCCACCGGCGCGCCCGGATCGGCATGATCTTCCAGTTCTTCAACCTGCTCGACGACCTCACGGTCGCCGACAACGTTCTGCTCCCGGCCCAGTTGGCCGGAGTGCCCCGCGCCCGGGCGGCGGACCGCGCCGCCGAACTCCTCGCGCGCCTGGGCGTCGAGCGGCACGCCCGCGCGTACCCGGGCCGGCTCTCCGGCGGTGAGCGGCAGCGCGTGGCGGTGGCACGGGCGTTGATGAACCGGCCGCCGCTGCTGCTCGCGGACGAACCCACGGGCGCACTCGACAGCGCCTCGGGCGCCGACGTACGGGAGCTGCTGCGCGGGCTGAACGCCGACGGGCAGACGATCGTACTGGTCACACACGACCTGGCGCTCGCCGAGTCCTGCGCGACGCGGACGATCGAGGTCGTCGACGGCCGGATCGCGCGCGATGTCGGCCGGGCGGTGACCCGATGAGGCCGGGCCGCGCCCCACGGCCGGGCGGCCTCGGGCGGGTGGTCCGGGCCGGCCTCGGCCGACGCCGTCTGCAGACCACCGTGATGACCCTGACCACGCTGATCGCCGTGGCCGCCGCGACCTTGGCGCTCGGATTGCTCGTCAGCTCCCGTGGGCCGTTCGACCGGGCCTTCGAAGGCCAGAACGGAGCGCACCTCACGGTCCGGTTCGACGGATCCGCGGGTGGCACGCAGCAGCGACTCGCGGACAGCGTCCGCACGGCCGGGGTGGCCGAAGCCGCCGGTCCGTACCCCCTCGCGTCGGTCCGCCTGTGGCCCCTGCGGGAGACCCCGCCGGGCTACACGCCGCCGCCCTCGACCCTGGTGGGGCGCGCCGCTCCCGACGGTCCGGTCGACCGGGTCGCCCTGGTCGACGGCCGGTGGGCCGCCGCCCCCGGTGAGATCGTGCTGGAACGGGCGACGCTGCCCCCGGGCATCCGGCCGGGCGCACGTGTGCGGGCCGAGCGGGCGGAGTTGACCGTCGTCGGGATCGCCTCGTCGGCGGGGCGGAGCGCCGATGCCTGGGTCGTACCGGAGCAGGTGGCCGGGCTGACGACGGCGGGTCCCGACCTCCAGATGCTCTACCGGCTCACCGCGTCCGGCACCGCCGAGGACGTACGCGCCGGGCAGGAGGCGATCACGGCGGCCGTACCGGGCGGCGCCGTCACCGGAGCCCGGTCGTACCTCGACGTACGCCAGGTCGCCCAGCAGAACACCGCCGCGTTCATTCCCTTCCTGACGGTCTTCGCCTTCGTGGGCCTGGCCATGTCGGTCCTGGTGATCGGCACGGTGGTGAGCGGGGCCGTGGCCGCCGGCACCCGCCGGATCGGGATCCTCAAGGCCCTCGGGTTCACCCCGCTGCAGGTGGGCCGCGCGTACGTGGCGCAGGCGCTGCTGCCGGCGTCGGCCGGGGCCCTGCTCGGCGTCCTCCTGGGCAACGCGCTCGCCGTACCGGTGATGGCGCAGGTCGCCGAGGTGTACGGAACGGCGGCGGTACCGGTCCCCGTGTGGGTGGACGTGCTGGTGCCCGCCGCGGCGCTGGCGGTGGTCGCGGCCACCGCGTTCGTACCGGCGCTCCGCGCCGCGCGGCTGCCGGCCGCCCTGGTGATCGGGCGTGGCGCTGGGATCACCGGGGCTCGGCGGGGTCTGCGGGCCCGGCACGCCCTGGGCCGGCTGCCGCTGCCGCGATCGGTGCTGCTGGGGCTCGCGGGTCCGCTCACCCGGCCGGCCCGGGCGGCGACGACGGGCTCGGCGGTGGCGTTCGGGGCTCTCGCGGTGACGCTCGCCGTCGGTCTGGGCGGCACCCTGGTCGCCGTGCAGACCGGGGGCGACCCGGATCGTTCCGGCGCCGTCACGGTACGCACCGTGCTTCCGCCGGAGGGCGGTCCCGAGGCCTCCTTCGCGGCGCGCCCGGCGGACCCCGCCGCCGTCGCGCGGGTGCTGGCGGAGCACACCGGCACCCGATCGTCGCGGCGGACCTCCCGTACCGAGGTGGACGTGGCGGGGCTGACGGGCGGCGCGCCGCTCGTGGCGTACGAGGGGGAGGGCGCGGGGGCCGCACCGGTGATGATCTCGGGGCGCTGGTTCGCCGCGCGGGGCGAGGCCGTCGTCGCGGGCCGGTTCCTGAAGGCCACCGGGCTGCGCGTCGGGGACGACCTCGTCGTCTCCGAGCAGGGGCGCTCGGCCCGGCTGACGATCGTCGGCGAGGTCTTCGACCTGGGCGACGACGGGATGACGCTGCGCACCTCGCTGGAGTCGGTCGCCGCACTGGAATCCCCTTATCTGCCGGCCGTGTTCGGGGTCGAGCTGACGTCGGGGACGGACCGGGACCGCTACGTCGCGGAGCTGAACCAGGTCCTGGAGCCGCTGGGCGCCCAGGCCTCGGCCACCGAGAGTCCGTCCTCGAGCGTCTTCACCGCGATGCGGGGGCTGATCGCGATGCTCACTCTGATGCTCGTCGCCGTGGCCGGGCTCGGCGTCCTCAACACGGTCGTCCTGGACACCCGCGACCGGGTCCACGACCAAGGGGTCCTCAAGGCACTGGGGATGACTCCCCGGCAGACCGTCGTCCAGGTCCTGACGGGCGTGGCCGCGATCGGCCTGGTCGCGGGGGCGGTCGGGGCGCCGCTGGGCGCCGCCCTGCACCGTGCGGTGATGCCGGCGATGGGGCGGGCGGCCGGGTTCACGATCCCGCAGGCGTTCATCGACGTCCACGGTGGGCTGCTGCCCCTCCTGATGGCCTTCGCCGGTGTGCCGCTCGCCGTGGCCGGCGCCTCGGCGCCCGCGTTCTGGGCGGCGCGCACCCGTACGGCGCGGGCCCTGCGCGCGGAGTGAGCCCGCTCGCCGCGGCGGCTCACGGGCGGAGTTCGACGACCAGCAGGACCACATCGGCTCCGGCCACCGCCATCGTGGCCAGGAACGGGAGCCTTCCGGCCGGCCGGCGGGCCGCGAGGAGCAGTGCCGTCGTGGTCGCGGCGAGCAGCGTCCAGCCGTACGTCGTCACCCGCCCCGGTGGACCCACGACCAAGGTGGTGGTCGAACCGAGGACGAGCAGCCCGGCCAGGGCGGCCGAGACCCGGCGGCCGAGCCGCTGCGGCAGCCCCGCCACGCCGGTGGCCAGGTCGTCCTCGATGTCGGGCAGCACGTTGGCGAAGTGCGCGCCCACGCCGAGGAGGGCGGCGGCGGCCGTCAGCCACGGGGGCGGCCAAGGAGCTCCGGGCAGGCCCAGCGTGACGAAGGCGGGCAGCAGGCCGAAGGCCAAGGCGTACGGGAGCCAGGAGGCGGCCGTGCTCTTCAGCCTGAGGTTGTAGGCCCAGGCGGCCGCCACGCCGACGAGGTGCGCCGCGCCGGCGAGCGGCCCGCAGGCCAGCGACAGCGCGACGCAGAGCAGCAGCGCCCCGGCCGCGGCCCAGGTGACGGCCGGGGCCGGCACCGTACCGGCGACGAGCGGTTTGTCCGGTCGGCCGGTGGCCAGGTCGCGCCGTAGGTCGACCCGGTCGTTGCACCAGCCGACCGACAGCTGTCCGGCGGCCACCGCGCCCACGGTGACGGCCGCCCGCGCCGGGCCGTGCCCCGCGGCGGCCGTCAGAGCGGCGGCGAAGAGGGTGACGGCGGCCGCGGGCAGCGGGTGGCAGGCGGCGGCCAGGCCGCGGATGAGGGCGGGGACGAGGGTGAGGCCGGACGCCGCACTCCTGGTGGCTTCGGCGTTCTCGTGGGTCTGCGTGGTTCGCGTCGCGGGCACGGCGACACGCTATGCGGCGCCGCGCCCGGTTCGCCTGATTCGTAATGATGTGTCAGTTGTTTTCTATGGTGACCGAATGACACGTGTTCTGGCAGTGCGCAGCGTGTTCCCGCCTCATCGCCACCCCCAGTCCGAGATCACGGAGGCGCTCGCCCGCTTCCTGCCTCCGGGCTCCGACACCGCCCTGCTGCGCCGGATCCACGGCTCGGTGCGCGTGGACGGCCGACATCTCGCGCTGCCGCTGGAGCGGTACGGCCCGGGGAACGACTTCGGCGCGACGAACGCCCTCTTCATCGGGACGGCCCTGGACCTCGGCGCCCAGGCACTCGAACTCGCCCTCCACGACGCCGGCCTGGCGGCCGAGGAGGTCGACCTGGTCATGTCGACCACGGTGACCGGGCTCGCGACGCCCTCGCTGGAGGCCCGCCTCGCCGCCCGCGCTGGCCTGCGTCCCGACGTACGGCGGGTGCCGCTCTTCGGCCTCGGCTGCGCGGCCGGCGCCGCCGGAGTGGGCCATGTCCACGACCACCTGACGGGCCGTTCCGGCCACGCGGCGGTCCTGCTGTCCACCGAGCTGTGCTCGCTCACCCTCCAGTCGACCGACACCTCGATGGCGAACCTGGTGGCCGGAGCCCTGTTCGGCGACGGCGCGGGAGCCCTGGTGGCGGTGGGACGTGACCACCCTCTGCACGCCACCGGCGCCGGGCCCGAGGTGGTGGCCGCCCGCAGTCGTCTCTACCCGGGCACCGAGCACCTCCTC
The DNA here is from genome assembly GCF_053615355.1 of Streptomyces sp. CLCI03. NCBI lineage: Bacteria > Bacillati > Actinomycetota > Actinomycetes > Kitasatosporales > Streptomycetaceae > Streptomyces > Streptomyces sp. CLCI03. The sequence goes on from NZ_CM132132.1 coordinate 263,664, forward strand.
GGCTGGGACATCGGCCACTGGGGCATGCGCATGGTGCTGGGCCGCGAACTGCCGGACCTGGTCCGGCTGCACGTGGCCGAGGAGGTCGAGTCCTTCCTCGCCGCGCACGACCTCAAGCCCGCGGACATCGACGCCTGGATCTGTCATCCCGGCGGACCGAAGATCCTCGACACCCTCTCGGACGCCCTCGCGCTGCCGGATTCGGCGTTCGCCGCCAGCCGGCGCTCGCTCGCGGCCGTGGGCAACCTCTCCTCCGCCTCGGTCCTGCACATCCTGGACGGCGTCCAGAGCGCGGGACCGCCCCCGCCCGGATCGGTCGGGCTGATGCTCGCCTTCGGTCCCGGCTTCGCGTCCGAACTCGTCCTCCTGCGCTGGTGACCCCGATGATCTCGATCCCCGCCCTGACCGTCCCCGCCTCCCTGACCCCGTACCTGCTGCTCATCGGCCTCGTCGCCGCCGAGCGGCTCGCCGAGCTGATCACGGCCCGCCGCCACACGGCGTGGAGCCTGGCCCGCGGCGGCCGCGAGTACGGCCGCGGCCACTACCCGGCCATGGTCGCCCTGCACACCGCGCTGCTCGTGGGCTGCGTGGTGGAACCCTGGGCGGCCGGGCGGCCGTTCGTCCCTCTGCTCGGCTGGTCGGCCCTCGCCGTCGCCCTCGCCGCCCAGGGACTTCGGTGGTGGTGCATCGCCACCCTCGGGAAGCGCTGGAACACGCGGGTGCTCGTCATTCCCGGGCTGCCGCTGGTGGAGAGGGGACCGTACCGGCTGCTGCGCCACCCCAACTACGTGGCGGTGGTGGCGGAAGGCGTCGCGCTGCCGCTGGTGCACACCGCCTGGATGACCGCGCTCGGCTTCACCGTGCTCAATCTGCTGCTGCTGCGCGTACGGATCGACTGCGAGGACGCCGCCCTCACCGACGGCGGCCGTCTGCGGGCGCCCGCCTCCGTCCCCTCGGCCGGCGCCGCCTCGTGATCGACCTGCTGATCGCGGGCGGCGGCCCGGCCGGACTGGCCACCGCCATCCACGGCGCGCTCGCCGGCCTCCAGGTGGTGGTCGTGGAGCCGCGGCCCACCCCCATCGACAAGGCCTGCGGGGAGGGGCTGATGCCGGGAGGCGTACGCCACCTCCGGGAGTTGGGCGTCGCCGTCGGCGGGCAGCCGTTCCACGGCATCCGCTACGTCGACGGCGTGAGCGGCCGTGCCGCCGAGGGGCTGTTCCGGTCCGGTCCGGGTCTCGGCGCACGGCGCACGGACCTCCAGGCCGCGCTGGCCGAACGCGCCGCGCAGCTCGGTGTACGGGTGCTCCCCGGGCGCGTCGACCAGGTGCGCCAGGACGTCCACCAGGTCACCGCGGCCGGGCTCACCGCCCGCTACCTGGTCGCGGCGGACGGCCTGCACTCGCCCGTCCGGCGCGGGCTCGGCCTGTCGGCGCCGCGCGCGCCCCGCAGCCCGGCCCGCTACGGACTGCGCCGCCACTACGCCGTCCCGCCGTGGAGCGACCTCGTCGAGGTGCACTGGTCACAGCGGTGCGAGGCCTACGTCACGCCGCTCGGGCCCGACCGGATCGGCGTGGCCGTGCTGACCTCCGACCAGGCCCCGTTCGACGTACAACTCGCCCGCTTCCCGGTGCTGTCGGAGCGGCTGGCCGCGGCGGCCGGTACGCCGGTGCGCGGGGCCGGGCCGCTGCGCCAGGGGGCCCGCGTACGGGTGGCGGGGCGCGTGCTGTTCGTGGGGGACGCGGCCGGGTACGTGGACGCGCTGACCGGTGAGGGACTCACCCTGGCCGTGACGGCCGCGGGCGAGCTGGTGCGGTGCGTGCGTGCGGGGCGACCGCAGGCCTACGAACAGGCCTGGCGGGACCTGTCGCGCAGCTACCGGACGCTCACGGCGTCCCTGCTGTGGGCCCGTCACCGGCCGCGCCTCGCGCCACGGATCGTCCCGCTGGCCGCTCGGCTGCCGCGGGTGTTCACCCGGGCGGTGAACCTGCTCGCGTGACCGCGCCGCGCGGGTCGAATCGGACCGCGCACGACCCCGAACGGCCACGCACGACCCGGACGGCCACGCACGACCCCGAACGGAACGGCACCCCGCGCACGAGGCGCGGGGTGCCGTTCCGGTGGAGCGGGGGGGGGCCGGGGCCGTGGGCCGGTCAGGCCGAGGGCTCCCGGCGGTTCCTCAGGGCCAGACCGGCGAGGACCGCACCCACCGCCGCGCACAGCACGACGGCGACTCCGGCCCCGGCCAGGGCGCCGCCCACCGCGCCCGCCAACGGGTCGTACCGCAGCGACCCGCCCAGCACGTGCAGGGCGACCACGCCGAGCGCGGTGGCCGCGCCCGCCCGCCACACCGCCGTGGTGTCCCGGAGCGCCACCAGCGCTCCGCTCACCAGGCAGAGCACGGTGACGAGGAGGGGCAGGTGGTCGACGGCGTCCGCGAACGGCAGGGCGGTCAGGTCGTTCGGCAGGTGCAGGGCGCCGCTGACCAGCAGGGTGATCGCGACGGGCCAGCGCAGGACGCGCCGCAGCGCCCGGTCGCGGGAGGCGGCGGGCGGGTCGGCCGGAGCGGTGCGCCGGGGCGGCTCCTGGTAGGGAGCGTCGTACAGCGCCGGGTACCTCGGTTCGTACGGTGCCTCGTGCCGCTCCTGCGCGGGCTGAGCGGAGGGTTCCGGGAGCGGGCCGGGCGGGGCGGCGTCCGGCGCCGCCGGACCGGCGGGCCCGGCGCGGCCCCGACGCTCCGTCTCCGCCGCGTCCTCCTTGCCGAGGATGGTCACCAGCAGGGCGACGTCCTCGATGGACCGTCCGACGGCGGCGGCGCGCAGCGTGAGATCCGCCTCGGCGACCTCGTGCGGCGACTCGCCCAGCAGGGCGACCATCCGTCGTACGTCCTGCACCGGTCGGGTCACGGCGGCCGTGCGCAGTGCGTCGTGCCCGGCGTCGGGCAGCGGGCCGCCCTCCTTGAGAAGGCTCACGAGTGCGGTGACCTCCTCGACCGGACGGCAGGTGGCCGCCGTTTCCAGCAGGGTCCGCATGGGCGGCGTGGTCGGCTCGTCCGGTGCGATGGGGTCGGGGGTCCCGCGGCGGTCTTCGTGCTGTTTCGCCGCGAGGGTGATGGGGTCATTCATGGAAAGCTCCGTTCGCCGACGCGCGGGTCTACGCAATCGCGCGCCGGTCATCGTGCGTCATGGGAAGCGCACGCTTTGTTACATTGAGTGCCACTTCCGCTCACTGCGCCATTCGGGGAGGGCAAACGGGGGTCCCCCGCCGGGCCCCGACCCCGGGCCCGAAGGGGAAAGGGCGTCGGCCGTGACCCACTTCCGCCGGTTCAGTCTCCGATGGGCCCTGCTGCTCCCCGTCGTGTCGCTGCTGCTGGGCGCCGCGCCCGGTCCTGACCGGCCCGTCGTGGACACCGATCGGGGGCCGGTTCGAGGGCTCGGGCACGGCGCGTACGACACCTTCGAGGGGATCCCCTTCGCCGCTCCCCCGACCGGACCGCTGCGCTGGCGGCTGCCGGAGACGGCCTCGCACTGGCAGGGCGTGCGCGATGCCGGGACGCCCGGTTCCCGCTGCGCGCAGCTGCCGGCCGTCGGGCCGGGCGGGCCGACCGGCTCGGAGGACTGCCTGTACCTCAACGTCACCGCTCCGGCGGGCCGGCCCGCGCCCGACGGGGGCCGGGGTCGGCCCGTCATGGTGTGGTTCCACGGCGGTGGCTTCTTCAGCGGCGCGGGCGACGCCTACCGGCCGGCGCGGCTCGCCGGGTCGGGCGGGGTGGTGGTCGTGACCGTGAACTACCGGCTGGGCGTCTTCGGGCTGTTCGGCCATCCGGAGCTCGGCGGGGCGCCCGATTTCGCCCTCGCGGACCAGCGGGCGGCGCTGCGCTGGGTACGGGCGAACGCGCGGCGCTTCGGCGGGGACCCGGGCAACGTCACCGTGTTCGGCGAATCGGCGGGGGCCCTCAGCGTCTGCGCGCACCTCGCCTCCCCCGCGTCGGCGGGCCTGTTCCACCGGGCGATCGTGCAGAGCGGCTCGTGCTCGACCACGGCGCCACCGTGGTCCCTGCTGCCCGGGCTCGGCACGTACGAGCCCTTCGCACCGGAGGCGCGTACGGTCGCGGCCGGCGCCCTGGCGGCGGCCCGACTCGGCTGCGACCGGCCCGGCGGGGTGCTGGACTGCCTGCGCCGACTGGACACGGGGGCCTTGGCGACCGCCGAACTGATGCAGCGCTTCTCACTGGTCTCCTACGGCAACAGCGTGCTGCCGCTGGAGCCGCGGCGGGCGCTGGAGGCCGGGCGGTTCCACCGGGTACCGGTGGTCCAGGGCTTCAACCAGGACGAGATGCGCCTCTTCCTCGCGCAGACCCTGGCCGGGTATCCGATCCCCGACCCGGCCGCCTACCGGGCCCGGCTGGAGCGGTCCTTCGACCCGCCGACCGCCCGCGCCGTGGAGGCCGCCTATCCGGCGTCCGCCTTCGCGAGCCCGGCGGTCGCGTGGGCCACCGTACTGACCGACGCCTCGTTCGCCTGCCCGACGCTGCGGGACGGCGCGGCGCTGGGCCGCCACGTGCCGGTGTACGCGTACCGGTTCAGCGACCGGGGCGCTCCCGATTTCACGGGTCTGCCGGTGCCGCCGGACCTGCCGTTCGGCGCGACGCACGGCTTCGAACTGCCCTACCTGTTCACGATCGCGCCGCTGACCGCACCGCAGCGCGGGCTCGCGGACCGGATGACCGGCTACTGGACGGAGTTCGCCCGCGGGGGTGTTCCGGCGGCGCCGGGAGCGCCGCGGTGGCCCGGCGGGCTGACCTCGGCCTCGGTGCTGTCGCTGGCGCCGGGGGCGGGCGGGATCCGCGCGGTGGACGCGCGGAGGGAGCACCACTGCGCGCTCTGGGACGCGCGGTGGCCCGGGGTCACCAGGGCTCGGTGATGTTCAGTTCCGGACCCGTCGCGGTCCGGAGGGTCACCGTCCCCGTGTCCCCGTAGAGCTCGTGCCGCCAGGCGGCGAACACCGTGGCGATGCTGCGGGCTGCGTCGCCCCGTCCCTTGCCCACTTCCCGGGTGGTGAAGGTGATCCGCGCCTCGCCGACCGTGCGGACCTTGCGGACGCGGACCTCCTTGATCACCACAGAGTCGACGTACCCGTCGTCGGCCTCGTGCTCGTGGTGGTAGGCGGTGAAGTCGCGGGTCATGTCGAACCAGTCCGCCGGACCGCAGGGGCCACCGCCGTTGCCCATCTCCCCGTCGGTCGGCGGGCCCGCGTCGGCACCGGTCTCCTGATCGGTGGGCGGGCCGGCGTACGCGCCCGTCTCTTGCTCCGTCGGCGGACCCGCGTACCCACCGGTCTCCTGATCGGTCGGCGGACCCGCGTACCCGCCCGTCTCCTCCTCCGTCGGCGGACCCGCGTACGCACCGGTCTCCTGATCGGTCGGCGGACCCGCGTACCCGCCCGTCTCCTCCTCCGTCGGCACGTCGAGATCGCACTCGGCCGACGTCAGCGTGGGTACGTCGGCGGGCGCCGCGACCTCCCCCGCCCGCGTGGTCCCGCACGCCGCCAGAGCGGCGCACAGGAGCCCCGCCACCACCAGCCGCCCGGTCATGGACACCGCAATCTTCGTCATGGCCGTCCCCCTTTCGGCCATCAAGAGGCGATTGCGGCGGCCCGGGTTCCATCGAGCACGAGCCGGTCCCCGACGCGGGCCGTTCCCGGGATCACGATCCTGGCGAGCGCGTCGAGCCGGTTGTCGTGGACCCGGGTGATCGTCCGCAGGATGAGCGGCGAGTGCGGCAGGTCCCCCTGGGCCTGGTTGGTCATCACGCACCGCTCGCTGGAGCGCAGGAACGCGATGCGGAGGGTGTCCCCCACCGTGGCCTCGCGCCCGATCCACTCGTCCTCGACGAAGGCCGGGGTGCCGGGCGGGGTCCGCACGAGGATGTTCGGGCGGAACCGGCGCTCGTCGACCGGAACGCCCGGCACCGCGCGGCGGATCCGGTCGAGGGTGGCGGTCGTGAGGACGCTGAGCGGCAGTTGGTCGAAGTGCGAGATCTCCCCCTCGCGGGCGAGCTCCACATCGGGACGGCCGAGGTGGCCGCGCAGGTACGCCGTGGGGTCGGCCACCACGTGCCCGTGCGGGTCGAGGAGTTCCGGAGGGCTCTGCTCCGCGGTGCCGCGCGGGTAGCGGGAGCTCAGCTGGAACAGGCCGTCCATCCGCCGGAAGCGTCGGGTGTTCTTGCCCGAGCCGAACCTGCCTTCCCCGTCGCGCACGGCGTACAGCCGGTCGCCCAGCAGGCCCCGCTCGTCGACGGCCACGCTGCGCAGGCGCTCGCCACTGGTCGACTTGATCGGGTACCGCCACAACCGCTCGATCACGCCCACGTTGTCAGCCACCGCTCCGACGCCCCTCCGCCAAGATCATTACCCTCGACGAGGAGGACTACGGTGGCCTCATGACCGGTTCCACCACCCCCGTGCTGCTCTACCTCGATGTCGACGGACCCCTCATCCCCTTCGGGGCCGGACCGTACCCCGCAGCCCCCGAGGGCGAGGCGAATCCCCTGCTCGCCCGGGTCGATCCGACGCTCGGGCCCGAGCTGGCGGCGCTGCCCTGCGAGCTGGTGTGGGCCACGACCTGGATGGCGGAGGCGAACGAGTGCGTCGCACCCCGGCTCGGCCTGCCGGAGCTGCCCGTGGTGGTCCGGCCGGAGCCGTCCGACGAGGACGGGCGGGGCGGGATCCACTGGAAGACCCCCGCGCTCCTCGACCACGCCGCCGGGCGGTCCTTCATCTGGGTCGACGACGAGATCACCGGCGCCGACCGGCACTACGTGACCGCCCGCCATCCCGGCCGGGCGCTCCTGCACCGGGTCGATCCGGGACGGGGCCTGACAGAGGCCGACCTCGGCGTGCTGCGGGCCTGGCTGCGCACGGGGTAGCCGCCGGGGCTCCGGCCGCCGTGCCGTGGGATCACCGGGCGAGGAGGATCTTCAGGGTGCGTGCCGTCGCGCGGGGGAACGCGGTGTTCCCGTTGTGGCCGCCGGGGATTTCCACCGGCTCCGTGCCCAGGCGGGCCGCCAGCGCCAGGGCGCAGCGGTAGGTGTGGACCGCCGGCCGGGTGGTCCGGCCCGTCGCCGCGATGATCCGGGTACCGGCGCGCGCGGCGGCCCGTACCGGCTCCGCCGGGTCCAGGTCGTCCGTGCTGACGGCCGTGAACTCCGTGCCGACGAAGAAGCCGAAGTTGGCCTGGCGGCGCGGGGTCAGGGGCTGGGGGGTGAGGTCGCCCTCGGTCTCGTCGTGCGCCGGGTCGATGCCGAGGTGCCGGGCGATCGCCGGGAACGCCGCCGACAGGCCCCCGGCGGCGTAGGCGTGCTGGATGTCCGCCAGTTCGGCCAGGTGCTCCGCGCGGTCCCCCTCGGCCAGCAGGTTCGGCATCACGGGCTCGTGTGCGATCAGGGTGCTCAGCAGGCCGGGGTGGCGGGCCACGGTCCGCAGGCCGATCGCGGCTCCCATGCTGAACCCGGCCATCAGTGCCGGTCCGTCGGTGACCTCGGCCAGCAGGCCGGCGACGTCGTCCGCGTGATCGGCCATGGTGACGGGCCGGGTGGGGTCGTCGAGGGTGCTGCGCGACAGGCCGCGGCGGTCGTAGGTGACGACCGTGAAGGTGTCGGTCAGGTGCGGGACGAGGTCGACCGTGCGGTCCGCGTCGCCTTCGCCGCTCTGGGACAGGAGGAGGACGGGGCCGCGCCCGGCGACCTGGAAGTGCAGGGTGGCACCCGGGACGGAGAGGGTGCGGGTGGCGATGGCGGTGGCGGCGGTCGCGGGGTACTGGACGCGGCGGCGGTCCTGGGCATGACGGGTCCCCCTGCTGACGTGTCAGCGGTATCTCCGGCTGACGACACGACAGTAATCCATCTGAATAGATGCATCAAGATAGATGCATCCATTCAGATGTACTCTGCCGCTCATGAACGGAGTCGAAGCGTTCCTCCTGGGGCGCACTCTCATGAAGATCGGCGAACAGGCGATGCCCGGGCCGAAGTCGGGGCCGGCGGGGTCGGTCCGCTCGGTGGTCGTCGTCCTCGGCGACGTCGTCTCCCACCCCGGGACCACGGTCGGTGAGATCGCCGCACGGACGGGCCTGCCGCAGAGTCAGGTCTCCACGGCCGTGGCCCGGTTGGAGCAGGCGGGCTCCGTCGACACGGAGCCCGACCCCGCCGACCGGCGCCGCCGACTCATCCGTCCCACCGGCGAACCCTCCGCACGGGTCACCGAGGTCCGCGCCACCACCATCGACGAGGCGCTCGCGGCGGCGCTGACCGGTCCCGACGGAACCGCCCCGACCCCGGACACCGTCCGTGAGGTCACGGCGGCCCTGGACCTCCTGGCCCGCAGGCTGACCCCGTCCGTCACCGCCCGCTGACCGGGACGGCGCTCGGGTTCGCCGCCCAGGACGCGGCGATCAAGCAGCGTTCCGCCGCCGCCAGGTGGGTCGCCGCGGCGAGCCAGGCCCAGGCGTAGCCGTCGGGCGAGGGGTCGGCCAGCCGGCCGAAGACGTCCCGCGGGCGGCGGTCGGCCTCGGCAGCCAGTGCGGCGGCCAGCTCGGCCGCCGCGGTGAGCCCCGCCCGGCGCAGCGGAGCGTACGAGGCCCCGGCCAGGGACTCCGTACCGCGCGCGGCCTCGGCGACGGCGCGGCGGCCACCGGCGACCCCGGTCTCCAGCAGGCGGCGCACCCGCCACAGCGGGGAGTCGGCCAGCGGGTCCGGGCCCTCGGCCGCCGGAAGCGGTACGGGGGCTGCGGCTCCCTGCGGGAAGTGTGCGCCCTGGAGGCGGTCGTAGCCGAGGTCGGCCCGGCCCAGCCACTCCTCGGGCAGCCGCAGCGTGTGCTCCGCGCCCGGCACCGGGCCCACGGCCACGGGGCGCAGCGTGGCGGTGCGGTCCAGGTCGGGGCGGCCCAGGACGCGCAGCCGGAGCCCCGGGTACGAGGCGATGCGGCGCAGGTTCTCCGTGTGCGCCAACTCCGGGTGCGGATGCGCGGGCAGCAGCCGCAGCAGGGGCGCGTCCGGCCGCGTCTCACGGACCAGGAGGTGCTCTCCGACCGCGCCGACGACCGTGACGTCGCAGCCGAGCAGCGCGGACTCGGCCGCGTCCGGATCGGCGAGCAACGCGGCGACGGCCTCGGCGGCCGGTCGGGCGAAGAGCCGCGCGGCGGGCTGTTCGGTCCAGGCGCTGCCCGGCAGTGGGGTGGCCCTGACCCCGCGTCCGGCGCCGAGCCGGCCCTCCGCGGAGACGGTCGCGCCGACGATACGCAGGCCACCGCGGGCGAGGCCGGCGTGGTCGAGGGTGGCGCCGCCGAGGGCGACGGAGGCGGAACCGGCGCCGCGGGCGCGGGCCAGGCCGCCGGGGCGGACGTCGGAGATCGAGTAGGGGGTGCCGTCCTGGGCCAGCAGGTGGGTGACCACTCCGCCGTATCCGGTGGCGGAGAGCACGGGTTCCCGGCACAGGCCGTGCACCTGGAGGCTGCCGCCCGGCGCGTAGGCGCGGCGGGCGGTGCCGGTGAGTGCGGGGTCGGCGGATCCGGCAGCCAGCAGTCCGGCGGTGTGGAGGAGCTCCCGGAAGGCATCGGTGAGGTCGCCGAGCCGCTGGCCGGCCCGGTGTTCGCGGGCGGCCCGGAGGCCGCGTACGACCCTGAGGGCGGCCGCTTCGGCCCGGATCAGCCCGGCGAGGCGGGCGGTGTGGGCGGCGCGCAGCAACTCGGCCTGGACCACCGCTCCCCCGGCGGTGACCCCGGCGGCGAGGGCTTCGGCGGCCACGTGCCACAGGGCGCCGGCGGCGCGCAGTTGGGCCGCGGTGAGGACCGGCGTCGCCGGCACGGTGGTCCCGACCGGCGCTGCCGGTGCCTCGGACGCGGCCGGTTCCGTGGATCCGGCGGGATCGGCGGCGGGAGCGGTGGGATCGGCGGGCCCGCCCGCCGCGGCCGCGGCCTGCTCCGCCTCCCCTGCCGGCTCCGGCGGGGTGTCCGCGAGCGGGGCCGCGCCCAGGGCGGCGGCCCGGTGCAGGCAGCGGGGTGCCAGCAGGCAGCTGCACGTGGCCTGGTCCGCCGTGGTGATCGTGCCCGCCGGACCGGGGCGCAGGGTGACGAGCGCGTCCTCGCCGAAGCGGAGGATGACGGTGCCGTCGGCCTCCAGGACGGCGCCCGCCGCGCAGCCCTCGGTGGCGGCGTCCAGCTTCTTGCGCAGGCGGGCGGTGAGGTTCTCGACGGCTTCGGCGAGCACCTCGGGTGCGACGGGCGGCAGTTCGGTGCTCAACGGGACTCTCCACGGAGGCGGTCGCCCACCCAGCGGGCGAGGGCGAGGGGACTGAGGGCGGCCACGGGCATACCGGCCGCCACGAGTTGCCGCGCGACCGGGACCGAGTAGCGGGGCGTCCCCTCGTCGTCGAGCGCGGCGCAGCCCAGCAGGTGGGCGCCCGAGGCGGCCAGCGCGCGGACCTCGCCGAGGAGCCCGCCGATCGGCGCGCCCTCCTCGAAGTCGCTGACCACGACGACGAGGGTGCGGCTCGGGACGGTGATCAGGGAGCGAGCGTGCGCGAGACCGGCGGCGATGTGCGTGCCGCCGCCGACCCGGACCTCCAGCAGCAGGGAGAGCGGGTCCTCGACCCGGTCGGTGAGGTCGACGACCTGGGTGGAGAAGGCCAGGAAGTGGGTGGACAGGGTCGGTACGCCGCCCAGCACCGCCGCGGTCAGCGCCGACCAGATGACGGACGCCTCCATGGAGCCGGAGACGTCGACGACCAGGATCAGCCGCCAGTCGGCCTCGCGGCTCGCCCGGGTGCTGAAGACGGGCCGCTCGGGAACGACGACCACGGTGCCGTCGGCCCGCCGCCGGGTGTGCGCGAGGTTGGCGCGCAAGGTGCGGGCCAGGTCGAGCTTGCCGCCCGGCCGCCGGGTGGGACGCGGGGTGGCGAGGCCGGAGAGGGCGGGGCGCAGGCGGGTGGCGAGCTCCTTGGCGAGTTCGTCCACGAGCCTACGTACCAGGGGGCGCAGGCGGGCGAGTTGGGCCTCCGGCAGCCCGCCCGCGAGCGACAGGACGGAACTGAGCAGTTCCACCGAGGGCCGTACGGACGCCGGATCGAGCTGGGTGAGGACGTCGGTGCGGCCCGCTTCGGCCGCTCCCGCCAGCACCTCCTCCCGGACGTCGGCGCCGAACAGCGCTTCCAGTTCCTGCGACCACTCCCGGGCGGTGGGGAAGGAGGCCTCCTGGCCGCCTCCCTGGCCCCCGCCCTGGCCGAGGTCGAGGTCGGAGGCGCCTTCGCCGCGCCCGGCGCCGTACAGCTCGTCCAACGCGTGGGCGTAGCGGCGGGCGCCGGCCGGGAGCCGGTCGCGTTCGCGGCCGAGCAGGAGCCGCCAGCGGTCGGCGGGGGCGAGCCGCAGGCCGTCGGCCCGGGGAGCCCCGGGGGCAGGCTCGGGCAGGGCTTCCGACGCATCCGGGACGGAGTCCGGTGTCGGGTCGGGGCGCGGTGTCGGGTCGGGGCCCGGCGTCGGCGCTTGCGTTCCGGGCAGGGGAAGGGCCTTGAGGGCGGCGAGTCCGGCCGCGTCGGCCGCCGCCCAGAGGGCGAGCAGGGCGGGTGACGCGTCGAGCGCGAGGTCGATCCGGTCGCCGAGCCGCTCGGTGACGGTGTGGAGCAGCCGGTCGCGGGCGGCGGGCGACAGGGCGTCGAAGCCGCCGCGCAGGGCCGGGAGCCGGTCGAGGAAGTCCTGGTCGGCGAGGTGCTCGACACGGTCGAGGAGCGGGGTGAGCGCGGCCGGGGAGGACTGCAGCAGCGGACCGGCGGCGGTGAGGAGTCCGCCGAGCCGCCGGGTCAGGGCGCGCCGGCTGTCGGCGGTGCCCGCGCTGTCGATCCATCCGGCGGCGCGGCCGCCCAGCTCGGCGGCCGGGTCGAGGTCGAGCAGGACCCGTACGGCCAGGGCCGCGCCCTGCATCAGCGGGGACGCGGTGGCGGCCAGGTCCGCGAGGGCGTCGTCCGTACGCAGGCCCAGGTGGTGGGCGGCGGCCCGGTCGGCGAGGGCCACGAGGGCGGCCGCGTCGGCGGGGTCCTCGCTCCCGGCGAGGCCGGGCAGGGCGCGCACGGCCGCTTCGAGGAGGTCGCCGGCGAGGTCCGCGGCGGCCGCCCGGGAGGCGTCGGAGGTGCCGGGCAGGTGGCCGCGGTGGAGGGCCTCCAGGAGATCGAAGGCGTCGAGGAGTTCGGGCAGGGTCGCGGTCTGCGGCAGGGCGGTGGCCGCCTCGTGGAGGCGTACGTCGACCAGCTCGGGCAGATCGCACCGCGCGGCGGCGGACAGTCCGGCGAGGATCTGCGCCGGGGTCGGCCCGCCCTCGGCGGCGGCCCGGCGGGCGGTGTCGCGCAGGGTGCCGGCGGCCGCCTGGGCGACGGTGACTCCGCGCACCCCGGCAAGATCCAGCCGGGCGGGGACGGAAGGCGTCCAGGAGAGCCGCCACTTGGTGCCGAGGGCGGTGCCGTCGCCGGTGGCGGCGACGGTGAGGGGCTCCCCGTAGGAGGCTCCGCACACGAGGAGCCGTTGCAGCAGGACCTCGCGGCGGCCGTCCAGGGCGGAGCGGAGCGGGTCGAGGCGGATCTCGCGGGGCGCGGGATCCTCGGGGGACGGCAGCCGCAGCTCGGCGAGTTCGGCCTCGACGGAGGGGCCGAGGCCGGAGCGGGGGGCGTGCGGGGTGATCCGGCCACGGGCGGTGCCGACGAGCACGGCTTCCAGGGCGCGGGCCAGCGCCCGGCCCCGGCCGAGGGGTTCCCCCTGGCCGAGGACGGTGGTGACGGCTTCGAGGAGCTCGCCGCGGCCGGGCGCGGGGAGCGCGCGCAGGGCGGCGAGGTCGCAGGCGAGCCGCAGGGTCTCGGCGGCCTCGCCGGTGCCCGCGGTGTGCCCGGCGCGGCGCAGCTCCCGGCAGAGCCCGGTGACGGCGACGGAGGCGGCCTCACGGACCCGGTCGGGGTCGCCGCCGGCTTCGAGGACGGCCTGCTGCCAGCGGGGGTCCCGGATCCCGGCCGGGTATCCGGAGCGGGAGTCGAGCAGGTCGAAGGAGTACGGCACGAAGGAGGTGACGGCCGAAACCGTGTCGGCGGCCGACGCCCCGGCAGCGGCGCCGCCACCGACCCGCGGAGCCGGCACGACGGACTTCGGCCCGAGGCCCGTGCCCGCGTCGTCGCCGCAGCCGGAAGCGGTGCCGGTTCCAGTGCCGGTGCCGGTGCCGGTGCCGGTGCTCGTGCCGGTGCCGGCGTCCGAGGCAGTGGCGGAACGTGATCCTTCGGCGGAGCCGGCGCAGGGTTCGGCCCGCGAGCCGTCGGCGGCCCGACCCGGGAGGACCGGGGCGTGGAACGCCCCGATCACCGCCGCCACGCGGTGGCCCGTGGCGACGGCGCCCGTGATCACGCGCCGCATGTGCGCTTCACGGGCCAGGTCCGTCGCCGGTACGGCGTCCGTGTCCGCGCGCAGCGCCCAGCCGACGCCGAGCGCCGCCCGCCGGACGGCTTCCGGCGAGCAGCCCGGTGCGAGGACCTCGACCGCCCGGTCCCACAGGTCGTCACCGTCGCGACCCGTACCGGCGGCGGACAGGGCCTGCGCGAAGGTCCCGCCTGTGGGGGCCGCGGCCGGGGACGGAGCGGGTTCCGCGAGCGAGTCCGGGCTCGGGGCCGTGGCCTCCTCGGGGTCCGGGGTCCGGGGGTCCCGGTCCGTGGCTCCGGTCGGCTCGGTCCAGCCTCGGTCCGCCAGGGGGAGGTCGCAGCAGACGACGGACGCGCCGGCCCGGCGGGCCCAGCGGATCGCGGCCAGCTCCGGGGAGAAGTCCGCGAACGGGTAGAACGCCAGACGGCCGTCCTCCCCCGTGCCCGCGAGGGCGACCGGGGCGACGGTCTCCGGGTCGGCGAGGTGCTCCAGCCAGGGCTGGAACTCCGCCGGGAGTTCGACGCAGACCACGTCCGCCCCCGAGGCGTCCAGCAGGGCCGGTACCACCGCGGCCAGCGCGGGGCTGTGGTGGCGCACCCCGATGAGGTACGGCTCGCGGACCGCGGCGAGGGCGTCGACCGCTGCGCGCGGATCGGTGTGCGTCAACGCAGGCTCCCGCGCAGGTCCCAGAGGCGACGCCACATCGGCGAACCGTCCTCGGCGCGGCGTCGGACCGGCCCGTCCCAGTACCCCAGCAGCCGTCCGTGGTCGGCCGGGTCGTCCTTGCGTACGACGCCCAGCAGGTGTCCCGGCAGCAGGTCCAGCACGTCCCCGCCCGGCAGGTACGCGGCGGCGACCCCGAGCGAGGCCGCCACCTGGACGGCTTCGGCGGTGGACATGACCGTGCCGGGGCGCTCCACGTCCCAGCCCTCGGCGGAGCGGCCGGAGCGCAGGTCGCGGAAGACGGTGACGAGCGCGTCGAGCACGGCGTCGTCGACCCCGAAGGCGGCGCCGGCCCGCTGGACGGCGGCCACCGCCTGGCGGCGGATCAGGGTGGCCTCGGCGTCCGCGTCGGCGATCGGGGCGACGGTCTCGAAGTTGAAGCGCCGCTTGAGGGCTGCGGACATCTCGGAGACGCCGCGGTCGCGCAGGTTGGCGGTGGCGATGACGGTGAAGCCGGGGGCCGCGGAGACCACCGCGTCCTCGGTCGCGGTCAGTTCGGGCACGCTGAGCCGCCGGTCGGACAGGATCGACACGAGCGCGTCCTGCACCTCGGGCAGGCAGCGGGTGATCTCCTCCACGCGGACGACGCGTCCGGTGCGCATGGCGGAGAGCACCGGCGAGTCGACCAGGGCCTGCGAGGTGGGGCCCTGCGCGAGCAGCAGGGCGTAGTTCCAGCCGTAGCGGAAGGCGTCCTCGGTGGTGCCGGCCGTGCCCTGGACGGTGAGGGCGCTGGTGCCGCTGACGGCGGCCGCCAGCAGCTCGGACAGCATCGACTTGGCGGTACCGGGCTCGCCGGTGAGGAGCAGGCCGCGCTCTCCGGCGAGGGTGACGACGCAGCGCTCCACGAGGGCGCGTTCGCCGACGAACTTGGGGGCGATGGCCAGCTTGGTGGGGAGTCCGGCGCGGCGCTTGGGCAGGGTCAGTTCGGCTCCGTCGCTGCCGCAGACGAAGGTGACGACGGCGCGCGGGGTCAGGGCCCAGCCGGGCGGGCGGGGGCCGGGGTCCTGGGCGGCGAGGAAGGCGAGTTCGGCGGCGTGGCGCTCCTCGGCGGGCAGCACCTGCCGGGCGGCGGGGGAGGTCTCTTCGGTGACGGTCATCGGGTTCTCCGGAGTGTGTCTGGGGTGGTCCGGGGCGCGGCGCACCTGCGCGCAGGTGCGCCGCGCCGGACGGGGTACGGGGGCGGCCGGTTCGGCGGCGGGCGCGGGTGCGCCTCGCAGCCTCACCTCATCGGCGGCGGGCGCGGGTGCGCTTCACCTTGAGCTCCTCGAAGCGCGGCAGGTCGCCGTCCTGGATCCGCCGCCAGGCCCGGCGGTAGAGCTCCGCGGCCGGTTCGAGCGGCACCAGTACGCCCAGCCAGGGCCGCTGACCGGTGCCCAGGCCGTACATCGGAAGCTTCCACTGCTCCACCGGCAGCGTCGGGGAGGACATCTCGGCCCACCCTCCGGGCAGGAACAGCGAGCGTCCGGCCCGGCTGCGGCCGGCGGCCACCACCAGGTCGGTGGCGGCCAGTTCGGCGCGGGCGGCCTTGAGCCGGGCCGGCTTCCAGCCGGTCCACCGGGCGGTGTTGCGGTCGGTGGGGTCGGGCATGGCGAGCAGCATGAGGTAGAGGGTGGCCGCGTCGGCGCCCAGTCCGTACCGGGTGCTCGCCTCCTCCACCACCTCGGGGACGGAGCGGCTCGGGTCCTGCGGCCACCAGGTGCCGTCCGCGGCCACGGCGCCGGCCGCGGGGGCGCCGGGGTCGGCGAGCAGCTCGGCGAAACGCGGGTCGTGGGTGGTGCGCAGCGCCGCTTCGGCGGCGGAGGGCCGCTGGTCGTCGCCGCGCAGCACCGGCAGGTACGGGTCGGAGCCGGTGGAGTCCAGCAGTGCCGGGCGCAGTGCCGGCTTGGGCTGGTCGTCGTGGGTGGCCATGACGACGGCGCCGTAGCGCTCGTAGCCCTCGCCGGTCTCGGTCGGGGTGCCCGCGGCCTTCCGGAAGTCGGGCAGGCTGGTGTAGTGCCCGATCTCCAGGAGCAGTTCGGGCGCGGCGAGCCGCTGCCGTACGGCGGTCAGCACGGGCGGCAGGGCCGCTCGTACGGAATCCCCCGCGGGCAGCCGATGGGCCAGCCAGGACGCCATGGCCACCGTGCCGGTCAGGACGGACACGGTGAAGAGGCCGGAGGCCGGCTCGGCGGGCTCCACGTGGTCGCCCTTCACCGTCCACGGGACGTCGACGGAGAGCTCGCGGGAGGCGGCCGGGTCGAGCAGGGCGGCCAGGGCGCGGTGCGCGGGCCAGGAGCCGCCGACGGCGCGCGCGGCTTCCGCGGCCAGCCAGTCGGGGACGGGGGTACGACGGCCCACGCGCCCGTTCCAGAGTTCCGCGGCGGCGGCGACGTCGGGGCCCTCGCTCCACAGCTTCGCCGGATCGGCGGGCAGCAGGGCCGCGACGACGGCCCGCCGCAGCTCGGTGTCGAGACCCCTGAGCTCGTCGCGGGCGTACGCGGCCTCGGTGGCCTTGACCCCGAGGGCGGTGCGCAGTTCCGGGGACAGGAAGTTGCGTTCGTTGCTGTCGATCTCCGGGAGCCCGGCGATCACCAGGCGGGCGAGGGCGCCGGAGACACCGGTGAGCTCGGCGAACTCCTCCGCGGCTTCCGGGCGGAAGGGCACGGGGCCGTGCTCGGCGGCCGCGCCGAGGAAGGCGCTCAGCCAGCCGGCGCCGCGTGCGCGGTCGCCGAGCGGGGCGTCGCCGCGCACGGTGTAGGGGCCGGGGACGGTGAACCGGCCGGTGGGGTCGTACAGCAGGGCACCGAACTCGTGGCCTTCGGGTACGGATTCGCTGTGCTCGCTCAGTGCGAGGACCGCTCCGCCGCCGAGCGGCAGCAGGCTGCGGTGGTGGACGTTGCGCTCGCCGTCCGGGGTGAGCAGGTGCTGCCGGTCGAGGCGGAGCAGGACCCGGCGCCAGCGGTCCGCGGAGCCTTCGGCCGAATCCAGGCCGAGAGCGTCGACGGCGGCGAGGAGGGTGAGCAGCGCCTCCCGCTGCTCGTCGGTGGGTGCGACGGTGGCGGCGCGGTAGGCGACGGCCGCGGGCTGGTCCAGCAACGGGGTCCAGTGGAAGGACCAGTACGGCAGCGCGGGCGTGTCGAAGTGCAGCCGGCCGGGCACCGGGGCGTCGTCGGTCCGCGTGCGGGCGGCGTCGAGTTGACCCAGCGTGTAGTGGACGGCGTCACTCTCGCCGCTCCAGCGGTAGTAGCGGGAGCCGATGAGGCCGCTGAGCCCGTCGACGATCAGCCCGTCGCCGGGGCCCTGTTCGCGCTCCTCGACGGGGGTGGTGTCGGGGTGCAGGCGGGCGGCGATCGCGTCCAGGTCCTTCTGCTGGGCGAGGGCGAAGCGGAGGACCTCGACGATGCCGTCGATGATCTTGGGGGCGGTGATCCGTGGTAGGGCCGCCGCGACCAGATCGGGCAGGTCGGCGGCCTTGTCGGCCGCGGCGGCGGCCTTGAGGAGCGAGGCGGCCGTCTCCCGGTCGGCGGCGCGCAGGACGGCCGAACCCTCGGTGTCGCGGGGGCGCAGGGCGTACCAGTGCGACAGCGGCGGAAGGTCCACGCTACCGGTGCCGAAGGCGGAACGGCGGCGGTGGCCGTCGCGCGAGCGGGCGGTGACCACACCGTCCGGGTCGCCGATGCTGAGCTCCCGCCAGCTCTGGGACAGCGCGCGGGGCCGGTCGTCGCCGGGGAAGAGGAGGGCGGCGACGGGCGCGTCGTGCCCTTCGGGCACGGCGACCGTGCGGCCGCCGGTGTCGGTCCCCTCCCAGCCGTTGCCGGAACGGCGTACGGTCCGCCAGCCGATCAGGCCGTCGGCGGGCTCGCCGAGGACGGAGCCGGGGACGGTGGGCGTGGGCCGCAGCCAGGCGTGCTGTCCGGTGCGCTGCCCGGCGTCGGAGTCGGCGCGCCGGGCGTCGGCGAAGAACGCGGGCAGGGACCCGCGCCCGTAGGTGCCGCCGGCCGGGTCGTACTCGAACCAGCCGCTGTCGCTCTGCTGGTCGTGGCGCCGCCACACCCAGTACGAGGTGCCGTCGCAGAGCAAGGGGCGCTCGTCCGGCAGCTTCGTGTCGCCGCGGTGCAGGACTCCGCCGCCCGTGACGCGCCCGCCGCCGGGGAGCGGCAGGGAGATCTGGTCGCTGCGCAGCGACCAGTGGCCGCGGTCGGTGTCCAGGGTCAGGACGGTGCCGGGCGAGTGGTGCCAGTAGCCCTGGATCCCGTTGCTGTTCCAGGAGGACCAGAAGACGAGGAGTTCACCGTCGACGTAGTGGAAGCCGTGGTTGTACGAGTTCCCGGTCGGCACGCGCAGGTCGTGCGTGAGGACGGTGGACTCGGCGTCGATGACCCGGACCTGGGTCTGGTTGGCGACGATGAGGTACGGCCAGGCCTCGACCACGGTCAGGTCGTCCCGGCCCTGGCCGGGGCTCAGTTCGTCGAGTGCCTCTTCCCAGGAGGGCCAGGCCAGTTCCTCGAAGAGGCCGCCGCGCAGGGTACGGGCGAGGGTTTCGGCGAGGTCCGCGGCCGCGGCGGCGGCCACTTCCTCGGGGGCGAGTTCCAGGGCTTCGGTGGGCAGCCACTTCAGGCGCGCGATGGCGTCGGGGACTCCGGGCAGGCCTGCGGCGGTGGAGGCGAGGGCGACGTCGCGCATCCACTCGGCCAGCAGCGGGCGGCCACCGGGCGAGGCGGCGACGGCGCGGACGACATCGGCGCTGCCGTCGCCCAGGTTGCTCAGTGCCCGGCGGAAGGCCGGGTGGAAGCGCTGGTCGGCGGCGAGGGCGAGCAGGTCGCGACGCCGGTCGCCGCCGGCCCACTCGGTCAGGTTGAGGTGGTCGTACCGGTGGCGCCGGTCCTCGGCGCCGGCCTCGGGGTCGACGACCGGGACGTCCAGGGCGAGCAGCAGGTCGAGGAGGTCGGCGTCCTCGACGCCGATCCGCAGGCCCGCTTCCCGTCCGGGGTCGGCGAGTTCGGTGCGCAGCCGGTCGGCGCAGTTCTCGACGAGGTCGAGGAGGAGCGGGAGCGTGGGGCGGCGGCCCCAGCCGGCGTGGCGGGCGGCGTGGAAACGCTCCAGCCAGCCGGCCGTGCCGTCGGCGCAGCGCTGCTCGGCGGGCAGTTCCCCGTCGGCGAGGCCGGCCGAGGCGCCGGACTCCTCCAGGATCTCCAGCCACAGGACGGTGAAATCGCCGCCGTCGCCGCTGGGCGGGGTCAGTCCGAGGAGGGTGCCGCGGATCGCGGGAACGCGGCGGGCGAGCGCCACGAGGGCGCCGCGGTGGGCCTTCCACCAGCCGAGCGCGGCGCGCAGGGTGGCGGGCAGGGGCAGCAGTTCGGCGAGGTAGTCCTGCTCGGGTTCGGTGCCGGTCAGGCCCGCGGCGCGGGCGAGGCGGCGTAGTTCGGTGGCGGCCTGGGCGGAGGGCGCCAGCCCG
Source organism: Streptomyces sp. CLCI03 (assembly GCF_053615355.1). Taxonomy (NCBI): domain Bacteria; kingdom Bacillati; phylum Actinomycetota; class Actinomycetes; order Kitasatosporales; family Streptomycetaceae; genus Streptomyces; species Streptomyces sp. CLCI03. Next base: position 283,256 of record NZ_CM132132.1, read on the forward strand.
CCGGCGGTGCGGCGTACGCACAGGCGGCGGAAGCGCTCGTAGGCCTCGGCGGGCGTGACCCGGGCGGCCAGGGCCTTGCCGTAGCCGGTGAGCACCTTCACCGGCAGGGCGCCGACGAGGGCGAATTCGAGGAAGACGGCGTCGAGGCGGTCCTCGTCGACGGTCAGCCCGTACTGGGCCTCGGCGTCGCGGGCCCGACCGAACAGCTGGGCGGCGTAAGTGGTGTTCTCGACGGCGAGGAAGAGGCGCGCGGCCTGCTCGTGGAAGAGGGGCAGGAAGTGCGGGACGGACACGGCGAGACGACCGGCGAGTTCGAGGCAGGCGTCGAGGGCGGCCTTGGGCTTGGTCTTGGCCTGCCGGGCGATCCGGTCGAGTTCGGGGACGACGGCGAGGGCGTGGTGGCCGTCCTCGGGGTGGTGCACGAGGACCCATTCGGGGAAGCCGAGTGCCTGGCGTCGGCTCAGGCCGACGACGGGCGGCTCGCCCTCGTCCCGTACGAGTCCCAGGAATCCGGCGGCGAGGTCCTCGGCGGCGCCCAGCTCGGCGGGGGCGAGCCGGACGACGACGCGGTCGTCGCCGAGACCGGGGTGACGGTAGGAGCGCGCGGTCAGGTCCACGGCGTCCGGGCCGGCGCCGGTGGTGCCGGGCGGCAGGACGGCGCCGGACTTGAGCAGCAGTTCGGCCTTGTTCATCTCGGTGTCTTCCTGGTCGGTGCTCACGCGTCCGCGCCTTCCTCGATCGTGCGCCCGGCGTACAGCGCCGCGGCCATCCGCATGCCTTCCGACCAGGCCACCGGTCCGACCTCGGTGAGGCGTACGCCCCGGCCTTCCTCGTCGTGCCAGCTCAGCGCGCCGGTGGTGGTCTCGTCCTCGTAATAGGGTTCGCCGATCCACACGGCGGCCTCGGTCGCGGACCCGGAGTCCCGGACCTTGCAGGTGGCGTAGCCGCCGGAGACCCGGTAGCCGAGGCTCGTGGCCCGGGCGGCGAGGCTGAAGCGGGTGGGGAAGGACCCGCCCGCGTAGTCGCGGACCTCGGTGGCGGTGGCGGCGAGCTCGGTGGGCTTGAGCCAGGTGGCCCGGTGGATCTGCTCGACCCGCTGGACGATGCCCAGCTCGGCCGCGAAGTCCCGTACGTCGTCCAGGTCGGGCAGCAGCACGGGGTGCGGCAGGGTCACCGTGCGCGGGGAGAGCCGTACGGTCTCGCCGTCGAGGTTGACCACCTTCAGCTCACCGGAGGCGGTGGCGTCCCGCAGGAAGCCCACCTCGTCCGGGTCGTCACCGACGACGGCCACGTCGCGCAGGGCGCTCTGCCAGGCCTCGTCCGGCCAGACCCGGGCGAGCAGTTCGGTCGGCACGGGCAGCGAGGAGACCATCCAGCTGTCGACCTGCGCGGCGCAGGCCGCCTCGTGCCGGTCGAGCCAGGCGGCCAGCCTGCGCAGCCGGTCCACCTCGGGATGGTCCTTCAGGGCCTTGGGCAGTGTCTTCAACTGCCGTCCCGCCGTCCGCCCGGTGGCGGACCTCGCCGCCACCCGTCCCTCCACCAGGGCGATCTCGTACCCCTCGCCCGCCGCCAGCCATGCCATCAGCCGTGCCCCTCCGCCTGTCCGTTCCGGTTCCGCGCAGCCTTGACAGGGGGGAGCCGACCCCCCTGAGCTGCGGTATGTCGGGAGACTAGCGAGGGCCACTGACAACGCCCGTCGGAGGGGCCTCCGTAGGTTGATTGTCCGGTTCTGGGTAGTGTTTCCGGGACAGCGTGCGCAGCGGTACCGGCTCGGGGTGGGGTTATGGGACGTCAGATACGTGTGTCGGGTGCGGTGCTGGTGGCGCTGCTGTCGGCCACCGCCACCGGGTGCTCCGATCCGGTGGCGGCGGGTGGCGGGGACCCGAAGGCGTCCGCGCCCGCGGGCTCGCCTGCCGGCGAGGCGCCGAACCCACCTGGCGGCGACGCCAAACCGGCCGGTGGGGACGTACTGCCCGGTATGGTCAGCACCGCCGTGGCACGCACCCAGTTGGCGGCGCTCCAGGTGGCGCCGGTGGGCACCATGGCGGGCTACAGCCGGGACAAGTTCACGCACTGGGCGCAGCAGGGAAACAAGTGCGACACCCGTGAGGTGGTCCTGGAGCGCGACGGGACCGATGTCACCCGGGACGCCGAGTGCAAGGCCGTCTCCGGCACCTGGAAGAGCCTCTACGACGGGGTGGTCGTGACCGAGGCCGGAAAGATGGACATCGACCACATGGTGCCGCTCGCCGAGGGCTGGCGCTCGGGCGCGGCCGGCTGGGACTCCGCGCGGCGCAAGGCCTTCGCCAACGATCTGACCCATCCCCAGCTGCTGGCCGTGACCGCGGCCTCGAACCGTTCCAAGGGTGATCAGAGCCCCGACCTGTGGCAGCCGCCGGACAAGGCGAGCTGGTGCCAGTACGGGCGGGCCTGGACCACCGTGAAATCCACGTACGGACTGACCGTCACCGAACCGGAGAAGAAGATGCTCACCACGATGCTGGACACCTGCGCCTCATGACGGGGCAGGACCAGTGGCAGGACGAGGTGCTCGCCGGGCCGGGCGGCGCCATGACCGACGAGGTCGGCGTGATCACCGGCCCGCTGACGCTGCGCACGACGGTGGTGGCCGGAGGCCTGGTCCGGTTCGACGTCCAGTACAAGGACGCCGACGAGTGGTACGTGCTCACCGGCAGTCCCCGGGCCCATCACGGCGCCCCGGCCGCCCTGCACGCCGCCGCCCTCGCGGCGGTCCGCGCGGGCGGCGGGGCGCAGGCGCCGGGCGGCGGGGCGGGCTGAGGCGCGGGGCGATCGCGGCGCGGGGCGACCGGGGCGCGGGGGCTCAGAGGACGGCGATGCCCAGGGGCCGGGCGCCCGCCGCGAGTCGGCGGGTGGCACCGGTGTCGAGGTCGACGACCGTGATGCCGTTCCAGTAGCCGTCCCGGGTGTAGCCGCCCGTGACGTAGGCGGTCCGGCCGTCCCGGGAGACGGCCACGTCCTCGTGCGGGCCCTGGAGCGGGTACACGCGCTCGGCGCCGTCCGGGGCACGGACGGTCAGTGAGGGGCCGTTGCCGTCGCCCGGCCGCACGGCGCCCGTGCCGACCACCAGGAGCCGGCCGTCGGGTGTGAGGGCGGCGCCGTGCTGGTGGGTGTCGGCGGTCATCGGCTCGATCCGGGTCCGCCCGGTCCGCGGGTCGACCACCGCCAACCGCTCGCCCTCGAAGGGGAGCAGCAGGTGCCCGTCGGTGGGGCGTACGACCGCGTAGTGCGGCTTCAGCCAGGAGGCGAGTCCGCCCTCGGTGCCGTAAGGGGCCACCTCGATGCGGCGCGGGCGCAGCGAGTCGGCCGCGACCACCGTGACGTCGAAGGAGTCGTGCCCGGTGAGGTAGACCTCGGCGCCGTCCGCCGGCACGTCCACGTCGAAGGGACGCCGGCCGACCGGTACGACGGCGGTGACCTCGTTCCTCGCCGTGTCGAGGACCTCCAGGACCCCGGTGGTGCCGGGGACGTTGACCCCGACGTAGGCGTGCGCGCCGTCGGGCGACAGCGCGATGCCCATGCCGCCGCCCCGGTACTCGCCGTCGGTGACGGGGCCGGTGGCGGTGCGGTACGGGATCAGGGCCACGCGTACCCGGGTGCGCGTGTCGACGACGGCCACCCCCTCGGCGGTGGCGACCCACGCCCGGCCGTCCGCGCCCAGGGCCGTCCCGTACGGGGCCCTGCCCACGGTGACCGAGGCGACCGTGCCGCGCTCGGGGTCCACGAAGGACACGGTGTCGGCCCCGAAGTCGGCGGTCAGCAGCAGTCCTTGCGGGGTGGGGGCGGTGTCCGGCAGCGGGGAGGCGGCTGAGGGCGCCGGCGTGGGCAGCGCGTTCCCGGCGCAGGCGCCGAGCAGCAGGGCCGCGGCCATCGCCGCGAGGGCGCCGCGGGTACGGGTACGGGTGTCCCGTGTGCGGCGGCTCATCGGCCGGCCCCGGCTTCCGCGGCGTCGGCCGCCGCCTTCAGGGTCCGCGCCATGCCGTCGAAGCCCCGGCGGACGGCATGCTCGTAGGCGGTCACGCCCTCGTGGTCGGGCAGCAGCGGATCGGCGCCGGCCGCGAGCAGGACCGTGACGACCTCCGCGTGGCGTGGACCGCCGTCGCCGAGGATCACCGCCTCCAGCAAGGCCGTCCAGCCGAGCCGGTTGACGTGGTCGACGTCGATGTCCGTCGCCTCCAGCACGGCGCGCACGTAGGCGATGTGCCCGCGCTCGGCGGCCGGGATGAGGGAGATCCCGCCGAAGCGGTTGCGCTGCCTCAGGTCGGGTCCGGCGGGCAGCAGCAGGCGCATCATCCGCACACTGCCGGTGACGCCGGTCACCAGCCAGGGGCTGTCCTGCCGGGAGTCGGGGGCGTTCGGGTCGGCTCCGGCGGAGACCAGCAGTTCGGCCACGGCCACGTGGTCGCCGAGCGCGGCGAGCAGGAGCGGCGTGCGCAGTTCCTCGTCGCGGGCCTCCACGGCGGCGCCCGCTGCGAGCGCGGCGCCCGCCGCGGCCACGTCGCCGCGCCGGGCCCCGTCGAGGAGGAGTCGGTCGTGCGCGTTCATGGTGTCCCTCTCGGCTCCGGGCGGGGAGGGCCGGGTGCGCCCTCCCGCTCCCCCGGTCCATGCTCGCCGCGCCGCGCCGGCCGGTGGGTCCGACCGGCGGCCGGACCGCGCGAGCGGTCCGGCCGACCCGCAGGTCGACCGATCGGCCGATGCGGCCGCGCCCGGCTCCCCGCGACGGCACGTACGCGGCGGAACACGCCGCCGGGGCTGTCGATCCTGCTCGTCAGCAAGGTCCCCCGGTGGCCACGCTCGCCACGCGGGCCGGCACGTCGCGCGTCACCTACCTCGTGGGCTTGTGCAGATACAGATCACGATCTTCCCTCGGGTACGTCCGCGCTCGGCGTGCGCGTGGGCGTCGGCGATCCGCTCCAGGGGGTAGGCCTGATCGATACGGGGTGTGTAGCGGCCTTGCCCGCCCAGTTCCGCCGCCGCGGAGAGGAGGGTGGAGTCGTTCACCGCGTCGGCCACATGCGTGCCCAGGCGCTGCCCGCCCGCGTGGTCGGCGACCGTCGCGACGCGCTTCGGGTCGCCCGCGATCGCCACGAGGTCGTCCAGGGAGCCGGAGGCCGCGGTGTCGAGCACGACGTCGACGCCGTGCGGAGCGAGGGTGCTGAGGCGCTGTGCGAGGCCGGGGCCGTAGGTGGTGGGAACGGCGCCGAGAGAGGTGAGGAACTCATGGTTGCGTTCGCTCGCTGTCCCGATCACGGTGCCGACACCTCGGGCCACGGCGATCTCGACCGCCGCGCTGCCCACGCCTCCGGCGGCGCCCTCGATGAGGAGGGTGCGCCCCGCGAGAAGGCCGAGCGCGTCGAGCCCACGCATCGCGGTCACCGACGCGAGAGCGGCGCCCGCGGCTTGCTCGTCGTTCCACGTGGCGGGGGTGTGCGCCCACGCCGAAAGGACGAGCAGCTCCGCGGTCGCGCCGGTGACGCCGCCCAGCCCGAAGACCCGGTCGCCGATGCTCACCCCCTGCACCCCGTCGCCGATCTCGTCGACCACACCGGCGCCGTCGCGCCCGGGAATGACGGGCAGATCCAGGGGGAAGATCTGGCGCAGGGCGCCGGAACGCAGCTTCCAGTCGATGGGATTGACACTGGCCGCCGCGACGCGGACACGGATCTCACCGGGTCCGGGGTGGGGGTCGGGGGCTTGCTCGATCACCAGGCTCTCCGCTCCGCCGTATTCGTGGAACCGGGCTGCGCGCATAAGGGTCTGCCTCACTTCGACGGGCCGAAATGACGTGTTCATCCCGGCGCTCGCCACTCTAGAACCTGACGTTGACGTGAGGTGCAAGCCCCAACTGCCGCCCGGCCGGCAGAGGGCGGGCGCGGATCGGTGAGGTTGCCGAGCGGGAGGGCGTCGCGAGGGGGGCTGCGCCGGTACGAGGGATCACGCCACCCGTCACGGTCGACACCCAGGTGCCCTCGGGCGGGCTCGGCACCGCAACGGCGCGATCGGTCCCCAAGGGCGTTCCCCGGAGCCGGTATTGCTAGCGTCGACCTGACGTCAACGTGAGGTACGAGCGGGAAGGGAATGACCTGCGTCATGCGCATCGGACAGCTTGCCAGGCGATCAGGGGTCAGCGTGCGGGCCCTGCGCTACTACGAGGAACAGCGACTCCTGGAATCGACGCGGACGCCGGGCGGGCAGCGGGACTATCCCGACGAAGCCCTGGAGCGGGTCCAGCTCATCCAGGACCTCTTCGCGGCCGGCCTCTCCAGCCGTACCGTCGTCGAACTCCTGCCGTGCGTGAGCACCGGCGTCGCGACCCCCGCCATGCTCGACCAGCTCATCATCGAACGCGACCGCATCGCCACACGCATCCAGGACCTGACCCGGGCCAAGACAAAGCTCGGCCACGTGATCGAGAACGTGACCGCGGCGAACGTGGCGAACGTGGCGCAAGACTGATCAACCCCTCACGAGGGGTGGGGCCCCGACCCAGCCCCGGGGGGCACGCACCCCCGCCGGCGGGTCGACCGTGTCCAGGCCGAACTCTCCTGAGCAGACGGTGGTGGCCGCCGCCCGCCGGTTCACCGACGGCCGGCCGGCGGCCGCTCTCGCTAACAGTCCTCCGTGGGCCCGGACCGACCAGGAGTCTCAGGACTTCCGAGGGATCGGCACCATGGACATTCATGTGGGTCGTTCGCCACCCCGGCCGGAGGAGGCGGGGGTAGGGGCAGGGGCAGGGAGCAGCCCAACCTGTATTCGTCCTGGAGTTCTGACATCGAGCTCATCATCGTCCAGGGCGGGGTGGTTTCGCGGGCCGTGCCTGCTTCGGCCAGGCGGCGGATCGTCAGCATCAACACCGCCCGCACCCTGCCCGCCACCCGTCGTGCCGTCGCCCATGGATCACGTGGTGCCGCATCATCGCAGGTGGCCATCCTCACGCAACCCTTCTCGCAGGTGTCCAGATGATCCGGAAGCCGGACCGCGCAACGAACTGCCCTCGCTGCCGCGCATCCCGGCGGGACGGACCTTGCCGAGGCGCGCCATCCACGGAGGACGGCTCCCACCACGACAGACCAATGATAGTTATTTCGGTTCGGGAATTTCGAACTTCCTCTTCGTCGCTCAGGACGGAATAGAGCGAGCACGAATCAGACCGGCCGCCACCTTTTCAAACATTACTCATTCGACGACGACAGAGCAGCAATGTGCGAATTGCCGGGGTTTTCGCCCCACTCCGACGATGCGCGAATTGCCGGGGTTTTTACCTCGCTGCAGCGATGTGCCAGTTGCCGGGGTTTCGGCGATATTGACCACTCTTTCCGCTGGGCGTGCCGGATCAGGCGGACCGGCCGAGCGCCCTGCCGACACGCGGCAGGGGACAGCGTTCCGGCGCGGCGCAAGGGCTGGACGGACTCTCGCCGACCCCCCTTCGGCCGGCTCACCGCACCCCGGGGTCTCGTCGCCCGAGGCCCCGGCACCGAGGCGGCGCGAGCACTGCGCTCTCAGAGCCGCAGTGGTTCAGCGGGTGGGGTCGGCCGCCGGCAAGGGAGGGTTCGACCGTAGGACGGGTGGCCGACATGGCTCATGAACGATCCGGTCGTGGGGACGCCATCAGGCGCCTCCCCCGGCCGTACGGGCACCGCCGCTTCCCGGCGAGACAGCTCAGTGGCGTCCACGTGCAGGGACAGAACCTGCCTGAAGCGTCGTTGGCGCCTCAGCTCAAGGGTGTCCACCGCCCAGAGACGGCCGGCCCGCGTTGAGTACAACGCCGTGAGAACTGTGCCCAGCGTCGCGGAAATCAGCACGATCCACAGGAAGATGTCTCCCACAGCTGATCCTTTCGAAGGTTGTGGTGGTGAGTACCGCCCGGTCCGAAGCCCGGCGATCGCACGGCATAACGCAAGGGCATATGCCTGGTTGCGTCCTGTCCCCCGATTGCAGCCATGCGCGGCAACCCGTCAGCCTTCACATCTCGACCTATTTGCCGATGATCAGTCGAACCCCCAAGCTCCAAGCCTCGGGTGAACACACCTGAGGGCCACAGAGCCGCCCAAGCCCCGGGAAGCAGCGTCGGCCGAGCCCACGACAGGGCCCGACGCCAAGAGGAAACGTGGAACGGCGGCCTGCGGCGAGAGCCTGCGACAGGCGCGGACGCGTCCCGATCGGAAGGCGGAGGACGGTCGTGCGGAACGTGGCCGCATCGCCGTCGGCCGGCCCCGCGGAAGTGCGGAGGTGGCGGGTCCCGCTCGCCGGAGTCCCGCATCGAGCCGAGGCTCTTCTTTACCTGAGCAGCGCGCCGGCGCGGCAGAAGAAATAACGTTCCGGCTGTTTGTTGAAATCGATACGACAGGGCCCAAAACGTACCCGTGCGCCACCATCACCCGGATGGCGCACACCCTGACCAACATCGACAGCGTTTATGGAATATGACAACAGCAAAGCTCCCCGCCTTCCTCCGCAGGACTGCGGACGAAGACGAACAAGGAGACAGTTTTCGCTCCGGGGCGATCCGGGTCGGGAAGTGGCTTTTCATTCCGGGCTCAGCCGACTGTGGCGCGACCCGGAACGCGACGCTGGAAGACGAGAGTCTGGAAATCGATCTCAGTTACTCGTCCTCGATCTTTGAGGAGTTTCTTCATACGATGAGCCTGATCCAGACCGACTTCGGCAGGCGGTTGGGGAACGCGGCAGCGTCCGCAACGGCTGTCGGCGAGCGCTCGGGTGGCAGCTCCCGTGTATGAGTCGTACGGGTACCCGGACATCCACGGTGTCCGCCCCCAGCCGGAGACCTCGGCGTTCTGGGGCCGGCAGGAACACGTTCAGCATCCCTCTCCCGGGCAACCGCTCGGCGGACCCGGCGAGGTGAATCGACCATGGGATCCGGCGGAGGAACTCGCCGGCCTTCTCCAGGAGAGCGCTGCGGGCGGGCAGCGGGAGCCCCTCACCCGAGGCGGCTTCGACCGCACCGGTGACACGGCCGGCACCATCGGCCTCGTCGCAGGGTTGAAGCAGTCCGCTCCCAAGCGTCCGCCCGCACGAGCCTCCGGGGGGCACCGGCGAAACCTGCCGAAATCGCCCGTCGTGACCCTGCTGCAAACCGGCAGTCTGTTCACCGCCACGCTGGTGGGCGCCATCGCGGCAGTCGTGAGCGTCCTCAGCGGAGTGGCCATCTGCGACACCCTGCGCCACAGCGCCGGACCCCAAACGGCCCGCGAAGTGGTCAGCTGGTGGCCCTTGCTGATCTACGGCCCCTGGATGGTCGCCTCCCTGTCCATCCTCAGATCGGCCTTGCACCAGCGCCGCGCGCTTCACTCCTGGTCCATCGTGTTGCTGTTCTCCACCCTGGCCACGCTGCTGTGCGTGGCCCAGGCGCCCAGAACCATCGCGGGCGGGGCGGCATCCGCGCTTCCCGCAGTCGCGGCGCTGGCCTGCTTCCAACAGCTGGTCCGCCAGATCACGCTCACGCGACCACCTCGCCAGGCCGCTCCGCGACACCGCAACCCGGCAGCCTCTGTGCCCACTCCGCTCAGGCAGACGGCGACGACCGCCGGACGCGGCGCGAGCAGTGTCACTCCTGGCTACGCCGCGGCCGACAGCGGGGCGGTCCACTCGTCCCACAGCCACGGCCACCGATTCGGATACGGCGCATGACGGTCGCACGCCTGCCGCAGTGCCACGTGCGCAGGCCGACGCAAAGGTCCTTGGCTCGGGCCATGGGTCAGAGAGCCGATCGGCCCACGGGCGGCGCCTGTGAAGAGCACATGCGGTAGCAGCTGCTGACTCCTCCCTGGCCAACCCGATCCTTCCCACACGTCAAAGGGGCCTCGCCTGCACCTTTGAAACGAAGATCGAATCCGATAGTCACGGTCCGCGCCCAGACTCAGTCCGACGGTCTACCCGTCTTCCCCCCGCACCCCGAGCGTCCGATCGCTGCGGCACACCCGCCCGACGTGCCGTGGGGAACGATCATGCCCGGCAACGGAAGGTGGCCCCGACTGCATCTGCGGCAGGACTGCCGCTCAGGTGATCAGCGCCGTGGCAGTCATGGGGGGGGGTCGTACGCAAGGGGCTTGCGCCCACCCGGCACAGGGCCACACTCCGCTCGACCGAACACACACATGCGCTCCGGCGCCTCGCCGCCACGCCCTTCACGAGAGATCAGCAACATGTACGAACTGAACTACACGGAACGAACCCAGTACAAGCGGCGCCAGGACACCGCCTACCAGGCCGGCGCAGATGCTGTCACCAAGCTTCAGGCAGCGCTCGCGCTCGCAGACATGACACTTCCCTCCTTGAGCAACGACGGGCCCGTGGCCGGCCATGGCTTCGTCCGGCTCGGAGGGTGCAACGCGGCCTTCGCCAACCGGCTCGCCGAAGTCATCACCGCAGGTGCCTGCGCGCTCCAGTATCAATCCGAGACCGGCAAAGTGGAGCAGCCTCAGGAGGGGTTGCAGCAACGGCGCACCGTCCACGGCATCGCGGGTGACGGCTACCAGATCCTGCGCGCACATGCCCCGGCCGCACCGGACCCCATCGTCGCGTTCCTCCTTGCCGTGCGCGGGACCACCAGGCATTCGGCCCGCCTGGAGCGGACGTCTACACCGGCCCACTGAAGCCGTACCACCTCACGGGCCTGCCGAACCGGTCCGCCGCCGCCATCAGCTCGGCGAGCGTGTCCTCGACGAGCTGATGGCGGAACCGAACGTTCGAAAGCCCGCGAGAGGCCGCCCCCGGACCGGCGAGGAGGCGGTCAACGCGATTCGGCCTGGGCCTCCTTCGCCACCGACAGCGGCTCGGCGATGTCCTCCAGCGAGCGTCGCTCGGCCTTGACCGCCAGGAACGCCGCCACGAGTCCGGCGGCGCACATCAGCGCGGCGCCGATCCGGAAGGCGAGCGCCGTGTCACCGACCACGCCCGACTCGGTCAGGTCGGCGAAGATCAGCGGGCCGCTGATGCCACCGGCCGCGGTGCCGAGGGCGTAGAAGAAGGCGATGGCCATGGCGCGGGTCTCCATGGGAAAGACCTCCGAGACCGTCAGGTACGCGCTGGAGGCGCCCGCCGACGCGAAGAACAACACCACGCACCAGCAGGCCGTCATGGTCGTCGCCGTCAGTGAACCCCGGTCGAACAGCCATGCCGTGCCGAACAGGAGGACGCCCGAGAGCAGATAGGTGGAGGAGATCATGATGCGGCGCCCGAGCGTGTCGAACAACGTGCCGAGCAGCAGCGGTCCGAGGAAGTTGCCCGCGGCGATGACGGCGAAGTAGTAGCCGGTGTTGCCCGTCGGCACGTCGAAGAACGTCGTGAGGATGGTGCCGAAGCCGAAGGTGATGGCGTTGTAGAGGAACGCCTGGCCGATGAAGAGCGACAGGCCGAGGAACGCGCGGCGAGGATAGCGGCCGAAGACCGTCCTGGCGATCAGCCCGAAGCCGATGCTCGCACGCTGGTGGACGGTGATCTCGCCGGCCGGTGGGGGGAGGCGTTCGCCCTTCTCCCGCTCGATCCGGTGCTCCACCGAGCTCACCAGTTCCTCGGCGTCCTCCGATCGGCCGTGGATGAACTGCCAGCGCGGACTCTCCGGGACGTGCCGGCGCACCAGGAGGACGACCAGGCCGAGGACGACACCGAGCGCGAAACTGAGCCGCCAGCCGAGGTTCTTGGGGAAGATTTCGGTGTCCAGCATCACGACGGACAGCAGGGCGCCGCCGATCGCGCCCAGCCAGTAGCTGCCGTTGATGATGAGGTCGACCCGGCCTCGGTAGAGGGACGGGATCAGTTCGTCGATCGCCGAGTTGATGGCCGCGTACTCGCCGCCGATGCCGAAGCCGGTGAGGAAGCGGAAGAGGAAGAACCACCAGGACTCGAAGGACAGCGCGGTCATCGCGGTCGCGCCCAGGTAGACGACCAGGGTCACCATGAAGAGCTTCTTGCGGCCGTAACGGTCCGTCAGCCAGCCGAAGAAGAGCGCCCCGGAGCAGGCACCTGCCACGTAGAGGGCGGCGGCGACGCCGGTGACCTGGGCGGCGGTGATGTCGAGGCCGCTGCCTTCCTCGGCGAGGCGCCCGGCGACGTTGCCGACGATGGTGACCTCCAGGCCGTCGAGGATCCAGACGGTGCCGAGGCCGATCACGATCATCCAGTGCCACCGGGACCACGGCAGGCGGTCGAGGCGGGCCGGCACGGCCGTGGTGACGGTGCCCGTGGTGGCCGGCACGGGCACCGGCGACGAGTCGGATGCCATGGTTCCCTGTTCCTCCTTCTCGAACGCCCCCTTGCCCTGCCGGGTTCCCGCGAACCGGCAGGACATGCGGTCACGGCCGCGGACGGCTGCCCGCACGGCAGCACGGCCCCGCAGCCCCGCAGCCCGATGCCGGGGCCGTCCCCCGCGACCTGCCCGGCGGCGGACACGTCCCCGCTTGCGCGCGGGCTCCGGACACACCCGCCGCGACACACCTGGCACCGCCGGCGCGGACTGCCGTGGCCCCCGCCGTCGTGCCGTTCACGCGGCTGTGACGGCCCCTCACCACCCTCGTGGCCGAGCACCGTTGTCAGTGGTGACGGCTACGTTCGTGGTGTTGCAAGGGGCCGTTTCCCGACAGGAGTGGATGATGTCCGAAAGCAGTGTTCAGCCCACGCTGAGGGTGGTGCTGGCCGATGTGAACGAGCACGTGGTGGAGGCGTGGCGGGCGGCGTTCGCGGACACCCCCGGCATCGAGATCCGCTGTGGCTCGATCCTCGACGAGGACGTCGACGCCTGGGTCACCCCCACGAACTCCCGGGGCCGGATGGACGGCGGCGTCGACGCCGCCATCAAGCGCCACCTCGGATCCGGCATCCAGGTACGGGTTCAGCGCGCGATCCGAGACCGGTTCGCCGGAGTCCTCCCGGTGGGCAGCGCGGTCTGCGTCCCGTCGGGCACGGCCGTCCCCCGGTACCTGATATCGACCCCGACCATGGTGCAGTCCTCGCAGAACGTGAGCGCCACACTGAACGTGGCACTGGCCTGCGCCGCCGCGTTCCAGGCCGTTCACCGGCAGAACCGGCGGACGCCGGGCAGCATCCGCTCCGTGGCCCTGGTCGGGATGGGCGCGCAGACCGGCCGCGTCCCTGCCCGGCTGTGCGCCAACCTCATGTGGACCGGCTACACCCTCTTCCACGACCACTGGTTCCAGGACGACGACGAGTTGCGCGCCACGATCACCACGCAGCTGAACGGCATCGAGAAGGCCCCTGTCGAGGAGCGGCGACGCATCGTGCCGCCGAAGCCCGCCGAGTCCGTCTCCGCCGGCCACCTCCCTTCCTCCACCGACACGAACGAGAGCTGCTCTCCCATGACCGACGCGAACGACCCCCTGGCTCTCACCGAACTCTTCGACGGCGGTGGCGAGCCCTGGCTTCCGCTCCTGAAGCCGGTCATCGAGGCGCTGCCGGACGCCCCCCGGTTCATCGGGAAGGGCCGCAGCCCCGAGGTCGTCCCGGTGCGCGAGCTGACCTTCCAAGCGCTCAAGCCCAACCCGCCGCACAAGTGGAAGGTCGTCGCCTTCGGCCAGAATCCCTACCCTCGGCCGGAGAGCGCGACCGGCATAGCCATGTTCGACAACACCTTCAGCGACTGGAAGGACAGCCAGTTCGGCCGGGTCGTCAGCATCCGCTGCCTCATCAAGGCGGCGGCGATGTGGAAGTACGGCATAGCCAAGAAGACGCCCATCGCCGAGGTACGCGCGTTGTTGAAGGAGCGGGACACCGTCCAGCCGCCGGAGTGGTTCCAGGCGATGCTCACACAGGGCGTACTGCTGCTGAACGCCTCCCTCACCGCCAGCGGCGACGGAGCGATGGGCGCCGACCAGCACACGGCGTTCTGGCGGCCCGTCGCCGAACGCATCGTCGAGGAGATCCTCAAGGCCAAGCAGGACGCCGACGAGGAGGACCGCGGGATCGTCTTCGCCTGGTGGGGGGCGCACGCCCGCAACCTCAAGCGGGTCGTCCTGCGACTGCAGGAGAAGTACCCGGACGTCGAGGTCCGGCACATCGACCACGCGAACCCGGCGGCGCAGGGCGACATCTTCTGCGAGGGCGACCACTTCGCCCTGGTGAACGAAGCCCTCGCGTCGCTGGGCGCCGACCCGGTCGACTGGCTGCCGAGCAAGGGGTGGGATCAGGGAACGGCCGGCGCGGACGCGGGAGTCGCGGCACGTATGGGTGCCTTCATCGAGTCGACGATGAACCTGCACCAGCTGTACCTGGAGCGGCTCACCAGCGTCAAGGACGAGGGCCTGGTCCTCCCCGCGATCACCGGCGTGTTCGACACCCCGCTGATGGATTTCCAAGAAGCCGTCGCACCCGTCGCCCGGACGCTGGCCGGGCTCGCCGGACACATAGACCGCTCCCACGACTTCGGCAAGCGGCGGGCGGACGAGACGTCCGCCGGCCTGTCCGCCGACGCGATCGCCGCGCTCCACCTCTACACCTGCGAGTCCGCGTTCTACCGCGAGATCAACGCCGTCCTACGCTCCCCGGACCGCACTGCGGTCACGCCCTACCTCCCGTACCTGCGGCTGCTGTTCTCCGCGGTCTCCGGGCTGCCCGCGCACACGCAGCCGCTGTGGCGCGGCGTGTCGCTGGACCTGCGGGCGCAGTACCCGGTGGGCCGGACGGTCACCTGGTGGGGCGTTTCCTCGTGCACCTCCCAACTGCACGTGGCCCGGTCCTTCCTGGGCAGCCGTGGCAAGCGCACGCTCTTCGAGGTGACCCCCGCCAAGGCGGTCGGGATCAAGAGGTTCTCCGCGTTCACGGGGGAGGAGGAGTACATCCTCGCCCCGGGCACACAGCTCAAGGTGACGGACGTCAAGAGCGAGCGCAGCGGCCTCCACACGGTCAGGCTGACCGAGGTCGACGACGCCCTCATGGTGTCCTGACCCCGCGCCCCGGACGAGTCGGCGGCCGGCTCGTCCGCGTGGAAGCCTCCGGCCACGCTCACACGGTCAACACCCGTCCGGTGTGGTCCGACGGGCCTGGCGCACGGCCAGACGGGGCGGGGCAGCTTGGTGGTCGCGACTTCCGAGGCCGCGTCGGGCCTCGACGGGGTCGAGCCGGCCTGGCCATCCGGGGTGGTGCCGGCACCACCCCGGATGCGGGCAGTGGGGGGATCGTCCGGTGGACCCGGTTCTCGGAGGATCGGTGTGTACCGAATCGCTCCGACCGGGGGAACCACTCACATGCACCTCTTCACGAAGCCCGCGCGGTGGGCCACGGCCGCCGCGTGCGGGCTGCTCGCTCTCGCCGCCCTGCCCGCGTCGCCGGCGAGCGCCGCCGGGGCGGAGGCCGGCGGCGCGCCGGCCGTGCCCGCACGGTACGCGCAGCAGCGCCTCGACCGGCAACCGTGCCGGACGGGTGCGCTGGAGTGCGCCTCCATGACGGTGCCGCGCGACTGGTACCACCCGGGCACGGGGGCGGACCTGACCGTCGCGGTGTCCCGGCACCGGGCCGCGGACCCCGCCGCGCGGCGGGGCGTGCTGATGATGGCGGCCGGCGGGCCGGGTGCCTCGGGGCTGGGCCGGCCGGCGGGGCCGGCCGCGTACTCGCCCAAGGTGGCGGCCGCATACGACATCGTCGGCTTCGACCAGCGCGGGGTCGGGGCGAGCACGCAGGTGCTCTGCTCCGACCAGGACACGGTGGACGCCCTGTTCACCAGCGGCGACCTGCGCGACCGCTCTCGTCGGGCCGTGGACGCCACCGTGGACCGGGCGCGGAACTTCGTACGGGACTGCGAGCGCAGGTCGGGCGATCTGCTCCCGTACATCACCACCGACCAGGCCGTGCACGACATGGACCTGTTCCGGGCGCTGCTCGGCGAGTCGAAGGTGTCCTACTACGGACCCTCGTACGCCACCCTTCTCGGCGCCTACTACGCAACCGAGTTCCCGCGCCGGGTCGACCGGGTGGTGCTCGACAGCAACATCGGCTTCACGGGCAGTTGGCAGAAGTTCCTGACGGGCCAGCCGATGAGCTTCCAGCGCCGGTTCGAACAGGACTTCCTGCCCTGGCTCGCCGCGAACGACGCGACGTACCACCGGGGCCGGACCGCCGAGGAGGCCAAGGCTTCGTACGAGCGGCTGCGGCGCACGCTGAGCGAGCACCCCCTCGACCTGGAGGGGACGACGATCACCCCCAACCACCTCGACGACGCCGCCACCTCCCTCGTCTACAGCGGCGACCGCTTCCCCGAACTGGCGGCGCTGCTCGATGTACTGGAGCACCCCGAGGCGGCTCCGCAGGCCGCTCGCAGAGCCCTGGCCGAGAAACTGAAGCACCCACTGGGGGCGCAGTTCGCGGCGGACTTCTTCTCCGTCATCTGCCAGGACACCCCGTGGAACCACGACAGCGCCTTCTGGGTCAGCCGCAGCGCGGCCGACAGCGCCGCGTACCCGATGGCCGGGGCCCGTGAGCTGACCTTCGCCTCGGTCTGCGCCGCCTGGCCGCGCTCCCAGGCGCCCCGGGTGCAGGTCACCGGGCGGGGCCTGCCGCCGATCATGATGCTCAACTCGCGCCACGACCCGGCCACGTACTACGAGGGCGCGCTGCGGGCCCACCAGGGGACGGCCGGATCCCGGCTGATCACCGTCGGCGGCGGCGACCACGGCGTCTACCAGTCGCACAACCCCTGTGTGGACGCGTACGTCGAGGGCTTCCTCGTCGACGGCCGGATGCCGACCGAGGATGCCTCGTGCGAGGGCAAGCCGCTGCCCGACCCGACCGCCGGCCGGTAGGTCGAACGTGGCCCGGACGCCCTCGCCCTCGGTTGTTCTTCACGGCCACGTCCTGACCGATCGAGTACAGGAAGACACTCAGGCCCCGTGCGCCCAGGCCTGCCCAGATCCTGAGCAGCAGGGCCGGCTCCATCGCTGCCCGTTGTGCTGCACGGGTGAGCCAGAGCACGGCGATGCCGGGTGCGCGGAGGACAGCGCCGAGTGGCGTGCCGGCGTCGTGGTTGAGCCAAAGGCCCGCCGGTGCCGGGGTGCGCTCCTGGTCGCGCCGGCGGCCGGGACCTCCTCGGCCCGACCCTTTCCACAGCCGGCGGCCCCCACCCGCCTACCCGTCGCCGACCCCTACGCCGCCGCCGGCTCGATCGGCTGTGCTGCTTCGAGCTGTCAGCCGTTGACGCGTCCAGGTGATGAAGTCGTCGTGCGGGCCGGCCAACTGCACATCGGCCAGCAAAGATTCGATCTCCTCATTCGAAGCGTCATCGACCCGAAGGAGGATCTCCACCCTCGTGAGCGGCACGAGTCGCACAACTGGCAGCACTGGGTGGCGGCACTCCTGCAGGAGATTGCTTCGATCGAGAAGGTGGACGATCTGCGGGATGGCCTCGTCGCGCAGGACCGTCGCCAGCGCCTCGCCGCAGCTGAGGCCGTTGTCCTCGCGCAGGGCCCAGCGCTCGCGAAACGACGTCACGGAATCCGGAGCGTGCGCTGCGTGAGGCGGCGGGATCGCTTGGCCGGCCGGCACTGCGGGCCCGAAAGCGATGGGGGCTCGTGCGCTTCCGATGGCTGAGTGCCGGTCAATCCACTCCCAGTACGGCGCCGGCACGATGCCGTAGCCGACCTCGAAGACGGCCGCATGAGGGTCTACGTAGTGCCGGGCGAGCCCGAGAACGGCTTGATCGCCGTTGCCGGCGGTGAGGCGGAAGGCTCGGCCGGACTTCTTGAAGCCGGCCGCTTTCAACACCGGGGCCGCGTGCTGCTTGACCAGTAGGTCCAGCGGTGTCATCGCTGCCTTCCATGTTCTGCGTCCACATCCGTCAAGGTTCACCGACATCGAGGTGAGTGAAGCGTGAGCGGCCCGATCGCGTTGACGGGAGTCCGATTTTCGCACTGCTGGGCCGGCTTTGGCGTGATGCCGAGTTCCAGGAACACCTCACAGGCCCATGTCGGGCATCGGGTCCAGGGCGGTGCGACATCAGAACATGCAATCGATAGCATCCCGTCGTGACGTTGCAGTGGCCTGACGAGGTGGGGAAGCGATGAGCGAGGACGTCCTGTCGATCATTCCGAGTGATCCGCAGTGGCAGCCGGATCGCGATGCGGTTGATCGCGTCATCGCGCTCGTCGAGGAGCTGACTCCCGAAGTTGCCGACGGCCTGGACGTGGAGATCGACGTGACGTGGCACGACGTGGTGACCGCTGTTGACTGCGGCGGCAACCTGGAGAGGATCGGTTGCCCCTTGTGCCAGGCAGACATCGACACGGAGTGGTGGGGCGACCTCCTTGAGGCTCACTGCGACGACGGGTTCACCACGCTCGCGATCGAGGTCCCGTGCTGTGGCGGATCAACCACTCTGGATGTGCTGGATTACAACTGGCCTTGTGGATTCGCCCGCTTCGAGATCGCCATCTGGAACCCCGAACGCCTCTGGTTCAGCGAGGACGAACTGACGGCGCTGTCGGACCGACTCGGCCATCCGGTGAAGCAGATCCGGGCCCACATCTGAACCTCGGCAGCTCAAGCCTACGGTCTGTCGCTTCGGCGGGCGTGTGAACGCGGAGCGTGTCGGCCGCGGGTCTTGATCACCCCGGTCTACGGTGGATCCAGGGTCCGGCGCCGCGTCATGCCGGGCGAGCGTTCCCCGGCACGGTCGTCGAGGCAGCCGCCTTGTACGCCTTCACCTGCGAGGAGCGGCACATGAATCCGACACCAGGGGTGACCGACATCATCCGCAACACCGACGTCGTATGAGCTCGGCGGCACATGCGATCTGAGCTGCCACCAGGCCCGGGAAGTAATCGACCGTGACCGGACAGAACCCTTCCGACACGGACCGTACGAGCCTGCGTGAGCCGGGGCCGAGGTCTGCTGTCCGTACCGAGAGCCGCTGGCCGATGGCCGCAGCGGTCATCGCATCGGCGGTCCTCACCCTGCTCCTGCCCGACGACCTGCGCCTCGGGCCCCGATGGGCGCTCCCCCTCGCCGAGGGCCTCCTGCTGGTGGCGCTGATCTCGGGTGACCCCGGTCGGATCAGCCGCCGTTCCACTGTCCTGCGCTCGGTGGCGGTCGCCCTGGTCGTGGTGCTCGTGAGTAGCGCCATCTGGTCGACGATCCAGCTGATCGACGACCTGATCCACGGTGGGCACGAGACGAACTCCGCCAATGCCCTCCTGCTGGCCGGCGGCAGCGTCTGGTCCTCCACCGTTCTCGCCTTCTCCCTCCTGTACTTCGAGCTCGACAGCGGCGGACCGGCCGCCCGGGCCCACCACATGCCACCCACTCCGGCGCTCGCCTTTCCCCAACAGCTCAGCCCCGAACTGAACGCCCCGCACTGGCGCCCCCACTACATCGACTACCTCTACCTCGGGTTCACCAATTCCACCGCGCTGAGCCCCACCGACGTCATGCCACTTGCCCCGTGGGCCAAGAGCGTCATGACCCTCCAGTCCATCCTTTCCCTCATGATCCTGGGACTCGTCGTCGCCCGGGCCGTCAACGTCCTCGCCTGAGACGGCCCGACGGAGGTCCGTGGCGCCTTGCCGCCTCCGCGTCCGTGAGCGGTCCACGGGCCGCGCAGGGTGACAGGCGCGATGCCGGTGAGGGCGAAGTCATCAGCGGCGCACCGTGCGATGTCGAGGCGCGCCGGAGGACATGGTGGGGTCTGGCGCCGAGCGGTACATCGGTCTCTCGATCCAGTGCGCAGGTCCCGTCGCGGATGCTTGCGCTCAAGGCGCTCCCGAACATGCCCATGACGGGCGCGGGCCTGCGGGCCGTGACCCGCCGACACCGCCACCGCCCCGACGACCGGCGCGGTCGGACCGAGCAGGCCGTGGACACGACGAACAGCGGCGAAGCGGAGCGGCCCGTCTGGGACGCGGTGGAGAAGCAGCATCGACTGCCCCACCAGGAGGTTCTCGGGGGCCTTCAGCGGGGATCGGGCGCCACCCCGTCGTTCAGGTCGGTGTACAGCACGTGGTGGTCCGAGTAGAGGCTGGGGCGGACGTGGTGTGTGCGCGAGGTGATGCCACGCAGGAACACGTAGTCGAACGTGCTGTCCCAGTCGGTGGTCGCCTCGCACGCGTCCGTGCCGGCATCGGTGGCCGAGGGTCGGCAGCCGGGGTCTGCGTCCGGGGCCAGGGCCCACATCGGGGCGAGTTCGGGCGCGTGCGGCACGGCGTTGAAGTCGCCGAGGACGATTGCACGGTCGTGGCGAGCGACTTCCGCAGCGAGTACCTCGATCTGTTCCGCACGCACCTCGCCCTGCCTGCGCTGGGCGAGGTGAGTGTTGAAGACGCGGACGGGCCGGCCGTCCACCAGCGTGGTGACGGCAAGGTAACCGCGGTCCTCGGAGCCGCCGACGGGGTATTCGACGCTCACGCGGTCCGTCATCGGCGCCGCCGAGAGGATCGCCTGACCGTAGCCGCCCGGCCGCCACGGCAGTCCCCCGCAACGGTTCCAGTTCCTCAGGACCGTCCCGTATCCGACCCGGTAGACGAGCCCGTAGATCTCCTCCAGGTATCGGCGGATCCGCTCGACGTCTCGAACGCAGGCCTCCTGCAGGCCGATGACCTGCGGCGCGTACGTGGCGATCTCCGTCGCCCGGCCGAAGTTGTTCCCGCTCCCGCACGGATTGCAGATGTTCCACGTGCCGACCCGGTCCCCGACGATCGCCTCGGCAGCATCGGACGGCAGCGGCCTGGCAAGGGGAAGGCCACCGCTCGGTGCGCCGGCGCCGTGGAGCAGCACCAGGCAGACCGCGGTCATCGCGACCGCGGCCCACCGCGCGCCCCTTCTCAGCACGATCGCCTCCCGGAGTGGACGCACATCATCACACTCAAGTGTGAGGGCGACTACTCGTGAGCCTGAACGTGCGGCAGGAAGTTCGGCGCTACGCAGACCCGCTACCCACCGGCAACGACGCGCGCGCCGGGGCCATACGAAGAGCTGCTCCTGGCTTCGCAGAAGATCAAGCGGATCACCGAACAACGCTTCCTGTGGCAGGCCGCGGGTGGCGGCGACCCGGGCGCTGCCGTCGGCCAGGGCGGTACGGGTGGCCGCCACCGCACCGCACGAGCCGTGGCCCAGCACCACGACCACGAGACAGTCCAGCGCGCTGACCGCGTACGCGGGTGGGCCGGTGGGGGCTCGGGACCTAGGACCGGTCTCCGGAGGTCACGGCTCCTTGAGGTCGGGTACGACCTTGCGCAGGATCTCGGCGCTGATCGCGCCCGCGCGCCTGAGGACCGGGACCGGCCCGGTGAGGTCCACGATCGAGGAGGCGACGGCAGCCTCGGTGCGCCCGCCGTCGAGGTAGACGGCGACCGAGTCGCCGAGCATGCCGTGGGCGGCGTCGCAGTCCTGCGGGGACGGGTGCCCGGTCAGGTTGGCGGAGGAGACCGCCATCGGCCCCGTCGCGGCGAGCAGTTCAAGAGCCACCGGATGGGACGGCATCCGCACCGCGACCGTGCCGTGGGTCTCCCCGAGATCCCACGTCAGCGACGGCTTGTGGCGGGCGACCAGAGTCAGGCCACCCGGCCAGAACGCCTCCACCAGGGCCCAACCCTCCTGGGGGAGGTCCGTGACCAGGTCGTGCAAGGCGTCAGGGGACGCGACCAGTACCGGGGAGGGCATGGCCCGGTCCCGACCCTTGGCGTTCAGGAGCCCCTCCACCGCGTCACGGTCGAAGGCGTCCGCCCCGATGCCGTAGACGGTGTCCGTCGGCAGCACCACCAGCTCACCGCGGCGCACCGCCGACGCGGCCTCGCGCAACCCGTCGCCCCGGCCCGACGCCGTCGAGCAGTCATATCGAAGGGCCATGTCCGTCCTCCATCCCGCCATCCCGCCGGGCGCTCGTCCCGCGCCTGCCGGCTCACCCCGGCAGGCTACCGGCACGGCCACCCACTTCCGCCTCATCGTCCGAGGCGTGGGAGCGCGGGCCCTGTCACCGCGTTGACGCACGACCCCCGCCTGGCGGCAGAGGACGGTGTACGCGCTGCAGCTTGGGCCCGGTCTGATCGGTCGGCTGCCGCTGTCGGTCCCTGGGCACGCGCCGATCACGTACGGGGCTCGCTTCCCCGCCGCGCCGGGCGCGTGGGCCGCACCCGGCCCGGGCGGCTGCGCCTCGGCTACGCGGACCTGTGATCGCTCGCATGAGGCGAGCGCGCCGTCGCCCGGGGGACGACGGGGGCCCTTCGATGTACGCCACCCGGAGTGACACGGGTGCCCTGGTGCGGGGATGCGCAGGCTACGGGGCCTCGGACTGTTAGAGAGGCGGTGCGGTCCGCGCGATGCCGGGACCGCACCGACGGGCTCTGCCCGCACGAGGAACGAGGGGCTCGATGCTCGACATGTCCACGCCCGGCCGGCACCGTCATCCCGGTACCCCGCTGCGGGGCAGGGTCGCGGTCGTGACCGGCGCCGCACGCGGAATCGGGGCGGCACTCGCACGGAACCTGTCCGAGGCGGGAATGTCCGTGGCGCTGCTGGGCCGCGAGGAGGCGTCCTTGCACGCGACGGCGAGGACCCTGCCGAACCGGAGCCTGTGCGTCGAGAGCGACGTCACCGACAACGCGGCACTGCACGCCGCCGCCCGGCACGTGGAGGAGGTGCTGGGACCGGCCAGCGTGGTCGCCGCCAATGCCGGCATCGCCGTCGGCGGGCCCTTCGACCGTACGGCTCCGGAACTGTGGCAGCGGGTCATCGACGTCAACCTCACCGGATCCGCCAACACCGCCCGGGCCTTCCTCCCCCAGCTGACCCGCACGCGTGGCTACTTCCTACAGGTCGCCTCCACCGCCGCGCTGGGCTCCTCCCCCATGATGAGCGCCTACTGCGCCTCCAAGGCCGGCGTCGAGTCCTTCGCCCTGGCGCTGCGCGGCGAGGTGGAGCCCGACGGTGTCGCCGTGGGGATCGCCTACGTCCACTGGACCGGCACCGACATGATCAGCGGCCTCGACGCGGTCCCCGTACTACGGGCCCTGCGCCGCCACCAGCCCCGGTTCGCCCGTCGGGTCCGTTCTCCCGAGCAGGTCGCCGAATGGCTCGCGGAGGGGATCACGCGCCGCTCCCCCTCCGTCTACGCGCCGCCCTGGCTGCGGTGGTGCCAGCCGTTGCGGCCGCTCTTCCCGCCGATCGTGGCCCGCATCGCCCGACGCGAGCTGCGTACCCCCACGGCCGGCGAACTGACGGCCGACGCGACCGTCCTGGGGGCCGGAGGCCTCGCCGACTGGAACGCCCACAAGCCTCCCTGGGGCCCTTGAGCCGGCTGCGGTCCGGGCGGCCGGGGAGCCCGGGAGCCGATCAGCGCGGCGAGGACGTGGGCGGTGCCGATGTGGGGTCGCGGAGTGGGCGAGCATCGGGCCGCGGTGCATCTGCAGGTGGGTGGCGAACCGGGCAGGGCCGCGGACAGCTCTGCGCGGTCCGCGTTCCCCGCCACGGTGACCGGGGTGTGAAGGTGGTGACGGGTCTAGGCCATCTCTTTCGGATCTTGCCGGGCCCGGCCCGCCCGGCACGGCACCTCGCCGCGTTGTCGGGGCACACGAGTACGTCCGGTACACGAGCGCCCCTCCGCCTTGCGAGGCACCGCACCGGACGACCCGGGCTCGACCGACAAGATCCGAAAGAAACGGCCTAGCCGCGGCGCAGCCGGGAATCGAGGACCGCGCCGAGGAGTTCGGCGTCGGGTGCGGTCAGCAGGCGCTTGGGCAGGACCATCGCCCAGGTCCTGCGGCCGGTCCTGCCCACGACGGTGTAGAGGCTCGGGGTCTCGTGATATCGCGTCATCTCGTCCCAGCCCAGGCGTTTGATCTCCACGCCGTCGAGGACAGCCGCGATGCCCGTGCCGTCGACGAAGCAGTCCGCGCCCTCGTGGGCCCGCTGGGCCCGCAGGGCATGCGTGACGATCCTCCGCGGCGCGACCAGGGCGAACACGGTCGCGTAGACGACGGCCGAGGCGATGAGGCCGAAGTTGACCGAGCCGCCCTCGGCATCGACGCGCACACCCAGGAGCGCGATGAAGAGCGCGCCTGCGGCGGCGAGCCAACGCAGTCGCCGAAACGTTCCCGCGGCCTTCAGTCCCTCGCGGAGCTCGCCCTTCTCCACACTGCCCGTGAACCGCAGGACGACCTCGTCTGTGAGCTGGGCCTGCTGCGGCTGTCGTATTTCGATGTCTTCCACAGGCGCGGAGCATAGCGCTCCGCCGCTGATCGACGCGATCACACCCAAGTACCGCGCCGAGACGCGGTGGATGACCCCGACCGAACACGTCGGATCGCGGAAGAGCGCCCACAACCGACTGCGGAAGTGGGCCGCCGACGGCACCCGGGAGAAAACCTTCCACTCATGCGGGTGCCTCGTGGGCGGCGATCTGTCCAGCCAGTTCCATGCAGCGCAGGCGGGCCGGGGAGAAGTCGTAGGGCATCTTTCCGGTCGCTTCGAATGCGCTCATGGATCCTTGCCCCCTGCCAGAGCTTCGGCCGGCCTCGCCCTCGCTCTCGCCCTCGCTCTCGTCTGCGGTGGCGGGGTGCGAAGCGTCCCAGGAGTCGAGGAGCGCATCGTCGCTCTGCGCCAGGTCGGAGTCCTCGATGACTGCTTGCAGCACCTTCTCGAAGGCATGCCGTTCGGCAGCCACCTGGGCCACGCGGGGGTCATCGACCGCGACCGTGTCATCGAGTGCCTCCTCGGCGGCATCGACGCGGTCGGACTCCTCACGCAGATCCGAGTGGGTGGCCAGGGCGATGAAGCGGGTGGCCTGGAGGGCCGCACCGAGCGGTCCGAAGATCCGCTCGGTGACCAGCAGGCTGTCCAGGTCGGACCGGCGCACGGAGCCCTCGGGCAGGCTCGTGAGGCGGCTGGTGACGAGGTCGGAGAGCAGGCCCATCCGGCTGCCTTCGGTGCGCATGCGCCGCACGGCAGTCCGCTGTCGCCGCAGTTCCGCTTCCTGGGCGACGAGGGTTTCCTCCAGCCGTTCCAGGACGCCCGCGATGTCGTGGTCGCTGTCGGCACCGGCGGATGCCGTGTCGGCGAAGGCGTCACGGATGTCGTCCAGGGCGATCCCGGCGTCGGCCGTCTTGCGGATCCACAGGAGCCGGATCATGTCTTCGTAGCCGTAGCGGCGGCGGCCGTCGCCGCCCCGCTCGGGCTCGGGGAGCAGGCCGATCTCGTGGTAGTGACGGATCGCCCGCGGTGTGGTGCCCACGAAGGCCGCCGCGTCACCGATCCTGACCTGGCGCGGCGGAATGAAGGACGAATACACGGGCAGGGCCTTCCTCTGGGGGGGCGGGACGTAGGTCCACCGGACCACATGCCGCTACGGAAGGTGCAACTCCAGGCACTCCGCCCGGCATCCGTGCCAGGAGACGCCCGCCCCTCTCCGCGACCCGAACCATCGCCAGGTCCCCCCGGCCCGCCGCCCAGGACGAGTTCACCGAGCACCCAGCACCGCGCTACCCGACGCGGCAGGGTCACGCCGAACACGGGGGCGTAGGACTCCGCGAAGGCCGCCACCAAGCCAGGGCCGGTACGGATGAAGGCGCTTCACAAGGGCCTGTAAGCCCTCGCGCGGTACATCGCACGAGAGGGCCGCCTACCCGGCGCGCATGGTCGAGGTCCTACCGAGTGGAGCCGAGCACCGTACCGGGGTGCCGCCCTTCACAAGCAGCGGCGATGATGACTGTGTGGCGACAAACCTTGAGCTCTTCGCGGACTACTTCACAGTCCGGGTCGGTGCCGTCGTGTGCAAGACGCTCAGGTTGTATCGCGCTTCCCGGCCGCTGACGAGGGCGGTTGCTCATCGCGGATCTCCGGGGTGAAGGCGTCACGACGGGCGAGAGTCACCGACAGAGGTAGGCCCAGCCGCTCGGCCGCGCGTCGCCGGGCACGCACCTGCGCCGGGGTCCGGGGCCGGAACGAGGGGAGCCGCGAGCAGCCACAGCCCGGGCGGTGATCGTAGGTCAGCCCTTCTGCGAGCACGGCCGCAACGACGGACCATGCCTTCTTGTCGCGTCGTCGGGGCGCGGCGAAGTCGTAGCCGGCGAAGGCGAGCTGCTCGCGGCAGCTGGTACAGATACGCTTCCGGATCGGCCACGCGCTGCCCTTGAAGGCGAGCCTGCATGAGACGCACACGTAGTGTTGGAAGGCGCCGTTGAACGTGTGGTAGCACATGGCTCGACACGGTACGTGCCGTCCGCGGGCGGTCCCAAGCGGATTCGTGGTGGCCGATCCGGCCGCTCAGCCAGCCCGCCGGCCGCTCTCGCGCACGAGGGGAGTGGATGAGCGAACAGGTGGTCCCCCGCAGAAAGCAATCGCCCAGGCAACGGTCAGCCGCCCTCCGGTGCAGCCCTCCCCCCGGGGCGAGCGCGGGATGCGGGAGGCGCTACGCCTTCGCACGCTCGTCGGCCAGGCTTTGCAGCGATGGATGCCCAGATGGCCACCGTCTCGACGCCGGTGTGCCCACGTGATCCCCGGTCAGCGGCGGCCGGTGGCCAGGATGACGAGGAACTGGCCGCCGCCGGCCTGGATGTCGGCGGTCACCGGTAGCCCTGGCACCAGTCGGGAGAAGCGGTCCACCAACCAGTCCGCCGCCTCCTGGGCGTCCTTCCTGGTGGGGCAACGGCCCACCATCTCGCGGCCGCCCTTGCGCTCCAACCGCTCGGCAACGGTGATCAGCGGCGCGGGTTCGACCACGTACAGGCGCTCCGGCCAGGCGATGACCACCTTGACCGCGCCCTTGCGGGTGTTGCACCCGCGGTGCGCAAGCCGCTCGGTGACCTTGGCCTTCCGGTCGGCGGTCCGGCTGTCCACACTGGGCCCCCGCGGATCGTTCACCGACTCGTCGGGGTCGACCGGTTCGTCACATACCCAACAGCGCCAGCCATCGCGCTCGGCCACATCATCAAGGAGACTCACCCGAGCAAACTACCTGCCCGACCACCACCTCGCGCACCAGGACCCCGGCAACCTCTCAACACGGACCACAGCAAACACTGCGGCGCCTGGCCGACCAGCGGGCAAAGTCACAGGCGCAGGGCGAGCAAGGCCGGCTCCCACCGCAGCCGCTGTGCGGGAGATCGCCGTGGCGCAGTCCCAGCTCGCCGGACTGCGACGGCCGTGGGCCGGCCCCCGTTCGAGGGTGGCTTGCCCGCCTGGCCCCCAGGGGGGGCTTGCTTGCCCAGGGCAGCAGCGGGAGAGCCATCCGCCGTCCTCTTGCTCGGGCATGGCCTGCTCCTGCTCCTGCTCGCAGGTGACGTACCGCCGGCCGCAGCCCGACCGGGCGCGAGGCTGAGCGACGGCGGCCGTTCGCAGGTCGCGGTGGCTCTGAGGAGGGGCAGGTCAGTGGTTCGCAGCGCGCCGTGGTGTCCCCCGTACGTCTGCGGCCTGGGGGAAGGTGTGTCGGCGCGTCAGGCGCCAAGGCCATGGGCTCCGTTTTCGGATGCTCTCGGAAGACTCCGGGGCCGGTGTGCGCCTGGCCTGGGACAACGGCGCGGCCTGCCCGCCGGGCACGACCCGGCGGGCAGGCTGCTGTCAGTCCGCTTCCAGACCCGGGGCCCAGGGTCTGAAGGTGCTGTTTCGCCGGTGAGCCGGCGAGGGTACGGGGTGCCGCCCTCCGGCGATATCGCAGGGCGGCAGCGCAGCGCTGTGACCTTCCCGGGACGCTGAGCCCCGCGGTCGCGTCGCGGCGGTCAGCAGGCACACCTGCACCTGCGGACGGCGTCCGCTGCGATCGCCGCCAGTGCGACCGCCACCGTCGCCCAGGTGACGTCACCCTGCGTGTGACCGGTCGCGATCCATACGCCGAGGCCCGAGCCGGCGACCGTCCCCGGCCTCGACGTGAGGTGGCCGTCCTGCACCAGCTTGCTCACCGGCGGAACGGGGAGAGCCACACGCCGCCAGCGAGGAGCGGTTTCGGGGGCGTTGAGCGCAGGGGTGTCGAGCTGCTTGTCGAAGGACATGAGGGATCCTCTTTCCGCTGGTCAGTGACGGCGCAATGCCGCCGAGGGGGCGCCTTCGGCAACTCCACCAAACTGCGGAACCCGCACCGGTATTCTTGGACTAAGCGGGACAACCAGGGACTACTGAGGGGTGGTCAATGCCTCGTTCGCGTCCGTTGGATCGATCCAAGCCACTGGAGGCGTTCGCCTCTGACCTGCGCCGACTGCGAGATTCCGCTCCGCCGCGGGAGTACAGGACAGGCGTCCCGGAGCCAGGCGAGGGCAAGAAACCCCAGAGCTCTCAGATACCCGCGCCGTTCGGCGTCGACCAAGTCGTCGCGAAGTACGGGGTGGGGAGATCGAGTGTCTACGCCGCGCTCAGTGCGAAGCGTCTTCCGTCCGTCACCGTTCTGCGAGCCATGGTTCCGGCGTGGGCACCCGCAGGCGAGGAAACGATGCGCGGCTGGATGAACCGACGCCGAGAAGTCGAAGTGGCCCTGGCGACATTATCGCCCTCGCCTGCGGCCGAGACGTCACCTGCACGTCGCTCGGAGAGCGAAAGCGCGCAGCGCACACGGCCGGCCGCGCTTCGGCCCGCTCCGGAGAACACGACACCTTCCTCGCCGGACATGTCATCGTCCGCAGCCGCCCCGACTGCGATCACCCACGAGGTCCAGGAGCTCTACCGGGCAGCCGGCAGTCCCCCGGTGCGGGCCATCAGCGCGGCCATTCTCGCCGACTCGCGCAGTGCCGACATCAGTCCGGAGACGGTGCGGCGGGTCGTCGCAGGTACGAGTGCGAGACACACCAGCGTGTTGTCGGTAGTCAGGGCCCTCGCGGAAATCGGAGGTTACGACGCTGCAGCGGCCGAAGAGAAGGCGAGGCGGCTCCAAGATCTCGAGGAGCCGCCGGATGACCAAGGCTCCTCGACACGCCCCGCCGTGGCGGAAGCAGCTGGCGTGGATCTGAGGGGTTGCGTCATTTACGGGCTCCAACTGACCAGCGGCGATGGCCAGACCGTCGATCTGCGCCATGCGGTTCTGCACGACGCCGTCGTGTATGCGGGTCATCAGCAGATGCTGCGGGTGACCGACAGCTGGCTACAGGGAACGGCCGTCCAAACGGGAGACCAGCAAACCCTCCACGTCACCGACAGCTCACTCCAGGAAACAACCCTCCAAACGGGAGACCAGCAAACCCTCCACGTCACCGACAGCTCACTCCAGGAAACAACCCTCCAAACGGGAGACCAGCAAACCCTCCACGTCACCGACAGCTCACTCCAGGACGCAGTTGTGCATGGGCAGCGGCGGGAAGCCCTCGGTTCCTGACTGGCCGACTGGTGCCGCTGGGGCAAGGTACGTTGTCGCTCAGCCGCAAGCGGGGTGCGGCTGCGGCCCAGCGGCGGCCGAGGCCGGGGGCTCGATCCGCGAGCACGGCATGACGAAGGCTCCACCTGCGGTTGGTTGGACATCGGCCCCTTCGACAACGACACCGCCGCCGACTTCGGCGGTGACCTGGACGAGGCAGCACTGGAGGAACGCGAAGCCATGATCCGGGGCGTGCTCAAGCGTGCCGCCGGGCCTGCGGACTTCCTGGGTGTCTTCGACGGCGAGCGTGCAGTGGCCGCGGCGGCTCTCGTCGCCGCCCAGCATCCTGACGGCGATCCGGCATGTTCGAGCTAGGGCCCCTCAGAGCCGCTACCGGAGTTGCCCGCGGACCTTCGCATGCTCGCCGTCGACGCCCTGGACCAGGTGGTGTCCGACCGGTCCGAACTCACCGAGTTGTGGGCCGACGCTGCGAATTGGTCGAAGTGGCGCCAGGACATCACCCGCCTCCGCGATGTCCTCGACCCTCCGACACCGCCACAAGAGGAAGCCCTCTTCGATATCTCGGCTGTGGCCCGACTCGGTCGGCCCGGCGTGGCAGCTGGGCTCTGATCCCGCCCGTCGACCGGCGAGGCATGGACACTTCCGGACAGGAAGGGCGCGGTCTGCGGCAGCGGTGACGTCATCGGTCAGGCGTCCGAGGGCGCTTCCGTGGCTCGTTCCGCCGGCTCGATCGCTCCGAGGACCTGCCCGAACTGGCCTGGCTGAGGATCGCCGGCCCGATCGAAGTCGACGCTGTGGCCTCGATCGTGACCGTCTACGTGGCCCGGAGCGACGATGCGGCCTCCGTGCTCGGGTGACAGCTTGAACCCGCTCGACAGCCCGGACCGCAGCCGGACTTCGACCCGGAGGTCCGCAATCGGCCCGGCCGGAACGACGTCGGCCTCGTAGAAGGGCGTCCGGTCGTCGAGCGCGGTCCACGTCGAGGTTGCTCGGCCGCGCCGCAGGCGCACCGTCTGACGGCCTGCGGGACGCCGTAGGGGCCGGACCTGGCGGGTCCGGCCCCTACGACCATGTGTGGGGCGTCAGTTCTTGACGGGGTTCATGCAGAGGACGAACTTGTCCGCGTCGAGCTGCTGCGCGAGAGCGACGTCGGCCACGCCCTGGCACTTGTCGAGGTCGAAGGTGTTGTCGACGACCTTGACGACCTTGTAGAGGTCGGCCACCTTCTCGGTGCAGCCCTTGCTCTCGACTTCGGGAGCGTTCTCCGGGCCGGTGACGACCACGCAGTCGCCGGCCTCCGCGTGCACCGGGGCCTCGCCCGTCAGGTAGGGAAGGCCCAGGCGCCAGAACAGTACGACCGCGATCGCCACGACGACGCCGAGGATCTTCTTCCCCAGGGTGCCCTTCTTCTTCGCGGGTTCGGACGGCGCGACGGGGACGTCGGACGTGCCGGGAGCGGCGGGCTGCTCGGGGGTCTGCGGCGCGGGGGGCGTGGCCATGGAGGTTCCTTGGGGACGTGTACGGGATCGAACGCGCGTACGCTACCGGCTCCCGAACACACAAAAGGGACTCTCCCCTTCCGTTTTCCGATCAGATACGGAGTCGTGATCCCTGTCGACCCGTCAGGCGACGGCGCCGGACCCCGGACGGATCGGACGATGCACCCGGGACGGGCATCCGAGGGCGTGCGCGCGGCGGCCCGAGGCGCGCGGCGTCCGGGGTCCGCTTCCACGCGCTGAACAGCAAGGGAGCGGCTCCGTTCGCCGGCCCGCGAACTGCAGGAGGTGACGTCCTCTCAGTACTGCTGAGACGAAGGACGTTTGAGGAGCGGGAGCCGGGTCACACGCGTGGTGTCGGAGGCCACGCCCTGGGGGGGTCGGGCTTCCGCAGCGGGCCCCGCCCCCGTGACGCCCCCCTCCCCCCGGCGTCACGGGGCAGGTCCGCCCGCACGACGGGCTGCCGCCCGGATCCGTACGGCACCCGGACACCCCGCACCCCGGCCTCCTCCCCGGCCGGGAACTCCGGGGCCGCCCGGCGAACCCCCGGCACCGGCGCTCGGACCGCCGCCACCCGGGCCACGGACCCGACGGCAGCAGCCCGCCGCACGATCGATGGAACTCGACCGTCATGGCTCCGAACAGCAAGGCGTGGCCCGGGCCACCGCCCCACCACTGGACGCCACCGAGGGCCGTCGTTGCCGAAATCCGCTGCCGACGCGGCCGTCTCGCGCAGGCGCTCGTAGTACTCGATCGCGGCGCCCTCGTCATCGATCGACGGAGTGATACCGCCGGCGATCGACGCGTCGAGGTACACCAGGCCTTCCCCTTCGATCTCTCGACCGCACATGTTCGGTGGGAACGGCATGCGCATGCGCTCTCCCCACAGCCGTGCGAGCGGGTCCCGTTCCGATTCATTCATGTTCGAGTTCACGCCTCGCCGACCAGCCACCGTGGGAGGCAGTGCCCGCCCTCTTGCATCCCACCCGCGCCCAGTTACAGCCTCTAACAATCGATTGAGTCTCTGCCGATCGGCACTCTGCGTCCACGGAACGCCCAAGGGGAACCCCATGTCCGACGTCCATCACACCGGGCTCCGCATCGACCTCCGCACCGGGATGCGCACCACCCTGGCGATCATCCCGCTCGTGGTCGGCCTCCTCGCCGCCACCGCGGTGCCCGCCGGGGCGACCGCCGGCCCCGGCCCCCGCTCCGGGGCCTCTCTCACCTGCCGTGGGGTCGGTGTCGACCCCGGTTCCCCCGAACCCGACTCCGGCCACCAGCCTGCAGATCACGTCGACCGTCGAGCAGCTCAGGCGCCACACCTGCGTGCGCTGGTCGGGGCCCGCGACGGGCGAGGGCCTGCACATCGACGGCGTCCACGTGTGGACCTTCACCCAGACCCGCGGCGGCGTCCGGGTGACCACCGAGGAGACCCACACCGGCCCTCAGGTCGACGCCGACGTCCCCACCGCGACCGCCATCCTCCGCCAGGGACTCGAAGGATGGCTGAGCGACCTCAAGGCCACCGCCGAGGCCCGCGCCCACCATCAGCCGCGCTGACCCGCGGCGTCGGCACCAGCGCCGGAGCCGATGCCGACGCCGGAGCCGATGCCCGCACGGTTCAGGTGGACGCGGTCAGCGGAGCGGCTCGCACCGCTGAGGGAGCGTCACGGTGCCCGGCCGGTGCTCGAAGGTGTCCATGACCAGCCACTCGTCGAGCTCCGGGTCGTAGAGGTTCTGGATTCCGAACTGCAGCACCTGCCAGAAGGTGCCCCGATCCTTCTCGTCGACGTAGATGTCACCCAGCGCGAGCGGCAGGCGCGGGTAGTTCCCGGGAGGCAGTTCCGGGACGACCACGCCCACCCTCCAGTGGTTCACATGCCGCTCCGGGGTGCGCCGGAGGGTCTCCCGCCCGACGAACCGGGCGTTCTCGAAGCCCTCGTTGAGCGCCTCCAGGTTGAAGCCGGGGATGCGTGAGCAGGGGTGCTCGTTCAGACCGGGCCATTTGTACGTCAGCGTGTAGAGCGTGTCGTGGTAGATCAGGTTGGTGAACCAGATCGGGTACTGCGGGCCCCCGCGGTCATCTGGCTGTCGCCGTCCCGCCCTTCCCAGGTGAACGGCACCGTGATGTCCAGGTCCCGGACGATCCACGTGCCCTTGCCGCGGAAGTCCCGGGGGAGGCGGGGCGGAGGGGGAGTCGGGGAGGCGTTCCGCCCCTCGGCCACGGCCCCGAACGGCGATACGGTCCCCGTCCGAGGTTGGGCGCCGACCGGGGTCCCGGCCGCCAGGACGAGGGCCACCACTGCGGCCAGAGTGGTCGATGCGGCCTTGCGACGTGCGCCTTTCCAGCCCATGGTCTCCCTCTGATGTCGCGTCGGGCGCCGTCGCGGCGCGGGGACAATCACGGTGATTCCGGGACACCGTCTCCGGAATAGATGATTCCGAAACCGCAGGTCCGTCCGCGCGCGACCGCCGTGTCGACCGACGGGCCGGCCCCCTGTGGGCGGGATGTCGGCCGCCCGGCGGGACTGTCGGTGATCCATCGGCGATCTGCCGGTGGCCGCCCGCACCGTGGGTGTCGAGTGGCCGGCGGAACAGTCGCGGCCGCCTTCCTCCAGAAGGGAGCCCCGACGCCATGTCGTCCACCTCCTCGACCACGCCGTGGAACGTCCGACGGCTGCCGCGCGCCGAGGGGCGCGTCTTCCTGGTCACCGGCGGCAACGCCGGCATCGGGTACTTCGTCGCCGAGCAGTTGTCGACCACCGGAGCCACCGTCGTACTCGGCAGCCGGAACCCCGCCAAGGCCGAAGCCGCCACGGCCTCGATCCGTGCGCGCGTGGCCGGGGCGCGGGTGCGGGCCGTACGGCTCGACCTCGCCGACCTCCCGTCGCTCGAAACGGTGCCGGAAGCCTTGGAGGTGGAGCATCTCGACGCGGTGGTCCACAACGCCGGCGTCGCGCTCGACGACCCGCCGCGCGGGGAGACCGAGGACGGCCACGAGCTCATGTTCGGTACGAACCGCCTCGGCCACTTCGCCTTGACCCGGTGGCTGATGCCCCTGCTGTCGGCCGCGCCGGCGGCCCGAGTCGTGACCATGGGCAGCTTCGCGGCGAAGTCCGAGCGGCTCGACCTGGACGACCTGCAGTCCCGTGAGGACTACCGGCCCAAGCGCACCTACGGACGCTCCAAGTTGGCGCAGATGTCCTTCGCCGTCGAACTCGACCGCCGGCTGCGCACGGCCGGCAGCACGGTGACGAGCGTGGTGACCCATCCCGGGGGCGCGTTGGACTCCCTCACCCCGTCACGGCCACCGCTCCCTGCGCGAACCGCCGGGGCGCGGCTGGGCGCGGCCCCTGCGGCCCTTCTCCTCCAGGGCAAGCACGCCGGGGCGTGGCCCGCGGTCCGAGCGGTGCTCGATCCGGCCGTGCGCGGCGACCGGCTGTGGGGACCGCGCGTCTTCGGCCTGCGCGGCGAACCCCGCCCCTACCCGATATGGCCCCACCTCGCCGACCGGTCGGTCGCGGGCCGGTTGTGGGAGACGAGCGGTGACCTGACCGGCGTCGACCCCGGGGCCGGCATCGGATGACCGGCCGACAGGCCCGTGCACCGGTTCCGGGCGGGCTCAGGCCTCGTACTCGGTGAGGTCGATGCCGTGGATCTGCAGGAGGTGCCCGTACCGGGGGTCCGTGGTGTCGCGTTCCAGGACCATGCCGAGCTTGCGGATCACGTTCTCGGAGTCCTCGTTGCCCGCCCGGTTGATCGCGACGACCCGGTCCAGGCCGCGGTCCTGCAGGGCGAACTCCAAAGTGGCCTGGGCGGCCTCGGACGCGTAGCCCTGGCCCCAGTACTGGCGGCCGAGGCGCCAGGTGATCTCGGCATCCGGCAGTACCTCGGGCAGGTGCTCGGGGATCGAGAGGCCGACGGCGCCGATCAGCTCGCCGGAGCCCAGGAGCTCGACGGCGAAGATGCCGAAGCCCTCCTCGTCCCACTCCTCCTCCCAGCGCTCGATGTCCTCGGCGGTGCGGTCCAGGTCGAGGGTCTCGCCCTCTCCGATCCAGCGCATCACCTCCGGATCGGCGTTGATCTCCGAGAGCGGGACGAGGTCGTCGTCGGTCCAGCGGCGGAGGAGAAGTCGGGGGGTACGGATCTCGGTCATGCCCACATCCTGCCGAAATTCCGCCGACCAGCGGTAATCGGCCGTTGCGGGGATGTTGCGGATTCGTGGCAGGCGCCGCGGGAAGGTTCCCGCGAGTCCCCGCGGGCCTCTACGGTCCGTGGGAACCGCGACCAAGGAGTGCTCCTGCCATGCCCCTCGATCTGTCGGACGAGAGCCGGTACGACCGTACGCGCCTGCGGCAGTGGACGCGCGGCCGCGCCCGCTCCGCCGGAGTGGACCGCCGTGATCTGCTGAAGCTGTTCGCGGCGGGGGCCGCCGCCGGATCGCTGGGCGTGGCCGCCGGGGGCACCGCGGCGGCTGCCGTACCGGCCGGGACGGTCGCACCCGCCGCCGACCCGGTGCCGCGCACCGTCAAGCCGCTGCCGCCCGAGCTGTTCACCCTTCGCGGTACGAACGCGGAGACGAACTTCGCGGCGCTGCGCGGCACGGGCGAGCTCACCCCGATCGACCGGTTCTTCGTACGCAACCACACCTCGACCCCGCGGATCGATGCCGACGGGTGGCGGCTGACCGTGTGGGGCGACGGGCTGACCGGCGGCCCGCTGGAGCTGTCGTACGCGCGGCTGCGCGCCCTGCGGTCCGTGGAGCGGACGCTGTTCATCGAGTGCGCGGGCAACGGCCGCAGCTTCTACAGCACGCAGCAGGGCCGGCCGGTCACGGGCACCGCCTGGACCCTGGGCGCGATCGGCGTCGCGCGCTGGCGCGGCGCGCGGCTGTCGGACGTGCTGCGCCTGGCGGGCGTCGCCCGCGGCGCCGTGGACGTCCTGCCGCGCGGGCTGGACGAGGAGGTGGTGGCGAACGGGGTGAACCTGGGCCGGGTGCGGCGCCCGCTGCCGATCTCGAAGGCGCTGGACGACGTCCTGCTGGCCTACGAGATGAACGGGCGGCCGCTGCCGCCCGATCACGGCGGGCCGGTCCGCCTCGTGGTCCCGGACTGGGTCGGGATCTCGTCGATCAAGTGGGTCGGGGACATCGAGGTGAGCGGGGAGCCGCTGTACTCGCCCTGGAACACCGACATGTACCGGCTGTTCGGGCCCGAGCACCCGGCCCAGGGCAGTGCGCCGCTGACTCGGCAGACCCTCAAGAGCGCCTTCGAGCTGGAGCTGGGGGCCGCCGTTCCCGTGCACCGGACCCGGCTGTTGACCGGCCGTTCCTGGTCGGCGGCGGCGCCGGTCACCAGGATCGACGTCAGCACGGACGGCGGCGGCCACTGGCGGCGGGCCCACCTGCACGACACCCCGCGCCGCGGTGGCTGGGTGCGCTGGTCGGTGCCGTGGACCCCGCGGACCACGGGGGCGACGTCGCTGTTGGCGCGGGCCACCGACGCGACCGGGCGGACGCAGCCCGATCGGTCGGTGCACAACACGCAGGGGTACCTCTTCGACGCGGTGGTTCGCCATCCGGTCACGGTGGTCTGACCCCTGACCCCTGACCCCTGACCCCTGACCCCCTGGCCCCCTGACTCCTGCCGCCTGTCCTCCGGACTCCGGTGCCGTGGCCGCCGGGGTCAGGGGGTGTGGAAGCGGACCTCCGGCGCGTCCGCGGACGGGCCGTCGAGCACGGACTGCGGACGGCCTCCCAGGTGCTGGTCGAAGAAGGCGGCGACATAGCGGCGGGTCAGTTCGACGGAGCGGGCGCCGGGCAGCGGGGCCTCGTCGTCGGGCAGGCCCAACTGTTCGCCGATCGCCGGGAAGTCGGTGAAGGTGAAGTGGCCGGAGTCGG
Source organism: Streptomyces sp. CLCI03 (assembly GCF_053615355.1). Lineage (NCBI taxonomy): Bacteria > Bacillati > Actinomycetota > Actinomycetes > Kitasatosporales > Streptomycetaceae > Streptomyces > Streptomyces sp. CLCI03. The sequence continues at coordinate 319,932 of NZ_CM132132.1, forward strand.
CGAAGGTGATCCAGCGCTTCCAACCGTCGAGCAGCGGCCAGTCACGGTCCCAGCTCGCGTTGCCGCCGGGGCCGCGCTGCTGCGCGCCGAGCAGCATGAACGGGCGTCCACCGAGTCCGGCCGCGGGGAGCGGCGTGGAGAAGCCGCCGTCCATGTTGATCCCCGCCCGGATCCTGGGGTCGGCGGCCATCGCGGCGGCGGTCGAGGAGCCGCCGATGGAATGGCCGGCCATCGCGATCCGGCTCTTGTCGACGAGTCCGGCGTGCCTCCACACGGGGTTGCGTCCGGTGAGGCGGTCCAGGAGGAAGGACACGTCGCGGGCGCGGGTCTCGCCCACGGTCCGGTAGCCGGCCTCGTCCGTGACCTTCTCGCAGGCCAGGCACGTGAGGACGCGCCCGCCGGGGAAGGCGGTGCCGACGCTCTCGTAGGCGTGGTCGACGGAGGCGACGACGTAGCCGCGGGACGCCAGGTCCTCGGCGAGCGCGGTGAGCGTGGACCGGTGGGTGGTGAAGCCCGGGGAGAGCACGATCAGCGGGTACCGTCCGGCGACCGGGCGGGCGCCCGTCCGGTCGTGGGTGCGGGTACCGGTCAGGGTCTCGACCGGGATCACCTGGTCCAGCCCGCGGTCGACGAGCAGCAGTCGGGCCTCCTCGGAGGTGAGGTAGCGGGTGGTGCGGCCGGTGTCGTGCCGCGCCGGGTAGCGCATGGTGACCATGAGTTCGCGCGGACCGGAACCGGCCCAGGGGTCCGTGCGGCTGCGGTCCACCAGGTGCAGGTCCTCCCGGCCGACCGCGAAACGACCGGTGGGGCGCGGGAGTTCCACCGTCGTACGGCGGCTCTCGGCGCCGGCCGCCGGGGGCCCGGCGACGGTGACGGAGGTGTCCGCGGCGGACGCGGTGCCGGCGGTGGCGAGCGGGAGCGGCAGCAGGAGGGCGAGAAGAGCCACGGAGGCCGCGGTCCAGCGGCTCGTCGTGAACGTCATGGGCTTCGTCGTCGACTTCGTGGACGTCATCGGCTTCATGAACTTCACGCTATGCGGCCGATCTTGGCGGATCGTCAGCTACGAGAGCGATCCGCCGTCCGACTCCGGGGGGACGAGGAGGCGCCCGGTCACTCCTGGGTATGAGCCACGCTGATCGAGTCGAGCTTGCCCCGCAGGTACGTGTGGGAGTCGACGGGGTCGTGCACCACCCGGCCGACGGGCGCGGGCAGGGACTCCACCCGGGTGTGCGGATCGCATTCGTAGAAGTAGACGAGGGAGATCAGCTCCTCCGTGGGGGTGTCGGTGGGCGGCGGCAGCACCCGGTGGCGGCCCGCGCGCCAGCGATCACCCGTCCAACGGGCCATCAGGTCACCGATGTTGACGGTGAGCGCCCCGGGATCGAAGGGCGCGTCCTGCCAGCCGTCGGCGTCGGTGTGGATCTGGAGCCCGCCCGCGCCCAGCTGCCGGTCGAGGACCGTGACCGTACCGAAGTCGGTGTGCGCGCCGATACGGAACTGGCCGGGCAGCGGCGGGCCGACGACCTCGGTGCCCGGGTACCAGTTGAGGTTGAACCCCCAGGTGGGGTGCGAGGTGTGGCGGGTGAAGTGGTCCTCCCCCAGACCCAGGGCACCGGCCAGGAGCTCCAGCAGCTCGTCGGAGAGGTTCCCCATCAGCCGCAGGTACTCCGTCACCAGCGGCCGTAGCCGAGGCACTTCGGCCGGCCAGACGTTGGGCGCGAACCATTCGGCGTCCACGGAGGGCACGCCGGTGGGCTCCTCGGCGGCGAACGACCACGATTCCTTGAGGTCGGGCGGCGAGGCCGTGCCCTCGGCATAGCTGTTGGCCTCCGCCCCGGGGCCGAGCCAGCCCCGGCCGCCGACCGTGACGGCGTAGGGCGCCTTCGCGGTCGCGGGCAGCCGGAAGAACTCACTCGCCGCCTCCCGGATCCGCGCGGGCAGTGCGGGGTCCACGCCGTGCCCCGTGACCAGCAGGAAGCCGGCCGCACGCAGTGCCTCGTCGACGCGGGCGGCCGTACGGGCGCGGGCCTCGGGTCCGCCGGACCGCCACGGCCCGAGATCGATCACGGGAATCTGGGATCCGGCCATGGGAGACCTGCCTTCCGGGCTACGGGGCGTCCGGGACCGAGATTATCGCCGCGCACCATCGGACGGGATCACCACGGAGCGTGATTCTCGGACACCTTCTGTGCGCATTCACCCTTGTCATGCGCGAGGATCGTCCGGAGAAGGACCAGAATGAGGGGGAGGGCGAGCGGCTGGTCAGGGACGGAGCGAGTGGTGGAGATTTCGACGAGGGAAGTCTTCGGGGCACCGTGCTGGGTGAGCCTGATGACGCGCGACCTCGGTACGGCCCAGCACTTCTACGGTGCGGTCGTGGGCTGGAGGTTCCGCCCGACCCGCCTCGGCGAGGCGTTCTCAGTGGCCTTCCAGGGTCGTGTCCCGGTGGCGGGCATCGGGGCGCTGGCCGCGGACCTGGGCGTCGCGGCGGCTTGGACCCCGTACTTCGCCGTCGACGACGCCGATGTGGCGGTGGACCGGATCCGGGAGCGGACGGGCACGATCGCGGTCGGCCCGGTGTCCTTCGAGTCGGGCGGCCGCGCGGCGCTCGTGGCCGATCCGGACGGGGCCGTCTTCGGGATCTGGGAGGGCAATGTGGAGGCGGACTGGAGGGTGGGGCGGGGCCCGTCACCCGCCTGGCTGGAACTGCGCACCAGGAACGCGCTGGACGCGGCGATGTTCTACGGCGCGGTGCTGGAGTGGGCCACCGGCCGGACCGGCTGCTGCGAGGTCTCGTACGAGGAGGACCAGGTCGTACTGCGGCAGGACGGCGAACCCGTCGCCCGCCTGAACAGCGGCCCCGTGGAGATCGCCTCCTACTCCCCCCACACCCGGCCCCGCTGGCACGTCCACTTCCGGGTGCCGAAGCTCCAGCCGGCGATGGCGGCCGCCGTCTCGCTGGGCGGGCGGCCCGTCTCGGACATCACCTCGAACGCGACGGAGCGGTGGGTGACGCTGCGCGACCCGGACGGGGCCCTGTTCACGCTCACCACGGCCCTCGGGCCGGACACGGACTGACCGTCGCCGTCGGTCGCCGAATCGGGGCGCGACTCACACTCGGGGGCGCTTCGAGATGCGGGCGCACGGCAGTCCTGGTTCGCTGAATCCGCCCGCTCTCCCCCACAGATCCGAGGAGCGAACATGAGCGTTTCAGGTGAGTCCCGAGGCCGGTCCCAGCAGATGCGCGCCAAGGCGAAGGAGCTGAACGACGCGGCCGAGCGGTCCACCGACCCGGAGGAGCGCCGCCGGCTGAAGGAGAAGGCCCGCCGACTCCAGGAGCAGAGCGAGCAGGAGGGCCGTATGGACGACCGGGGCATGGACCCCATGTAGCCCGGCCTCTCCCCTCCCCCGTTTTCCCACGCCCCCGCACCGGCCGGTGTCCGCCGCGATCCCCCGTCGCCGCGGCCACCGGCCGTTGCGCGGCCACCGGCCATTGCGCGGTCATCAGCCGTTGCACGGTCATCGGCCCCGGACGTCTGCGCCGCCGTCCCGACAAGATCCGCGAGCGACCGCATAGGCTGCTGCCCCGGACCGCCTTCCCCCAGGAGTCACCCGTGGCACGCTCGCTCGACGGCCTCGTCTTCGCCCCCGTGGCCGACCAGGCCCCCGGACAGGTCGGCCGGCGGACCCGGTTCGAGTACCACGAGCAGGACGACCGCGTCTGGGCCGAGTACCGGGGCGGGGACGTGGCCATGGGCTACCTCGTCGGCACCCGGGCCGGCCGCACCGTCGACTTCCGCTACGTCCAGCTCCGCCTCGACGGGACGACCGCGTCCGGGCATTGCACCTCGCTCCTGACGGAACTGCCCGACGGTCGCCTGCGGCTGGAGGAGACCTGGACCTGGGAGTCTCAGGAGGGCAGCGGCACGAGCGTGGTCGAGCAGCTGCCCCACTGAGCACAGAACGAAAAAGCCCGCCGACCGAACAGCCGACCGACATAACATGATCCGCCATGCAGACCCCACCGCGTCTTCCCGTCCTGGTTCATCCCGACGGGGTACTCGCGGCGCTGGCGCGGAACGCGCGACTGCCGGTTCCGCTCCTGCGGCGGCTGGTTCACCACGGCGCAGCCCGCGACGAAGCGGCCAGGTGGCGGAGCGATCTGACGCAGCAGCTGGCCGAGGAGATCGACGCACTCGGTCACGGCAGGGCGACCCACGCGCTCGCCTGCAACCCGGACCTTCCGGTCGGGATGAAGCGCCGGTTGGTACGGGACGATGACGCCTCGGTGCGCTCGGCGCTCGCCGGCCGTGACGCGCCCCTCCCCCGGGACCTGGTCGAGGCGTTCGTCACCGACCGGTCCGCGCGGGTACGTCAGGCCGCCGCGGCCAACCGGCGGTCGCCGTCCCATCTGCGGGCCCGCCTGGCCACCGATCCGGACCCCGCGGTGCGCGGCGCCCTCGCGGAGCACCCGGACCTCCCCGCGGATCTGGTGGCCCTGCTGGGGCTCGACGAGGATCCGATGGTCCGCGTGAAGGTCTTCCTGCGGAAGGACACGGCGGAGAGCCTGCGCGAGGTGATCCATGCCGGCCTGCCGGCCGGCTCGGAGAAGACGAGGATGGACCCCTTCGACGCGGACGAGGAGGATGTCTTCTGCTCCATCGCGATGCTGGAACTGCGCATACGCATCGTCGTGTGGGTGTGGGAGGATCCTCTCCCCTACGTCGATTCCCCGTACCCGGCGTTCCGCCGCTCGGCCGCGGCTGCCGGCGACGCCCTGCCGCGGACGGCGATCGCCCGTCTGTTCGAGGACCCCGACAGCGAGGTACGCAAGACGATGGCCGCGGCGGTGTCCGTGCTCGACCCGGACACCGCCGAACGCCTTGAGCGTGCGCACGAGGAGAACCGCAAGTGGCCCGGCAGCCCGGCCGACAACGCGGTCTTCCCGCCCGAGACGATGCGTCGGTTCGCCACCGATCCGGATCCCAGGATGCGCGCCCTGGCCCTCCGGGACCCCGAACTGCCCGCCGAGTTCGTCGAGCGCCTCGCCCAGGACGACGAAGCCCGGGTCCGCCGCGAGGCGGCCGCCCACCCGAACCTGCCAGCCCCGGCACTGCTCATCCTGCTCGGGGACGCCGACCTGCGCACGGCCGAGGCCGCGGCCGGTTCTCCCCACCTCCCCGGCGAAGCCATGGAGGCGATCCTCGCCCTCGCGGAGCTGTGAACCGTACGGGACGGGTTCAGAGCATGATGAGCAGACGCGTCCTGGGCTTGAGCTTCCGGTTCACCGAGCGGCTCTGCACGTACACCTCCAGCTTGGGATTGTGCCCCGCCTTCACGGAGACGGTCCCCTGGATGCCCGTACCGAAGAGGAGACTGCGTGCCGCGTCGCCCGTGTACGCGCGGTCGGTGTCCTTCTCGACCACGATGACCTCCTTGTCGGCCTGTACCTGGACCCGGGTGCCCAACTGGTAGTAGCACGCGCCGCGTTCGTAGGCGACACCCGGATGCGAGTCGACGAAGGACCGGATCCCGACCTCCTCGTCGACCTTCAGGAGCCGGTACTTGTCGGCCGGGACCGGTTCGAGGTTCGCCCGTACGTCGTCGACCGAGATGTCCTGGCCGACCGCGAACAGGTTCTTCGTCCCGCGCACCCCCTTCTCGCGGCCGCGCAGGAAGCTGGTGGCGGCGGCGCGGACGGTACCGATCGCCTCCTCGACGCCTTCCTGGGAATCGGCGTCCCAGATGGCGATGTTGCCGGCGGGGAAACCGTAGTTCTGGGCGGTCCGCTTGGCCAGGGAATTCGGAACGAGGATCGCGGACGTCCAGTGCCCCGGGAGCGCACCCATCTTCGCGGCGATCCTGTCGAGCCAGGGCCCGAGTATCGCCATGTCCCCGTCGTGCCGCCGGTCCCCGCCGGAGGCGTTCTCCTCGCCGTCCGTCACCACGATCTGGAGGAAGCTGTGCTCGCCGTACTCCTCCCAGATGTGGCCCAGGTCGTCCAGCGACTTCAGTGAGGCTTCGATGAGCGCCGTCGCGCCGTTGTTGACCTTGTACAGACCCCGCATGGACGGCAGGTGCTTCACGTCCATGTCCCAGACCAGATTCTCGACTCTGTGGTCGAAGGAGTAGAGGCTGATCCGGGTCTCGTGCCCGAGACTGTCCGACTCCGCCTTCAGTCCGGCCACGAACTCGTCGACGACGCGGATCAGTTGACCCTGGTGCTGACGCATGGAACCCGAACAGTCCACGACCAGCGCGACGTGGTTCACCTTGTGCTGGATCCTGTTGGCGGACATGATTCTGCTCCTTCTCCGAAGCTCCCCGAGTGATGTCTCCACATTAGGAGCAGCCACTGACAACGCCCCTGACGAGTGATCACCCCTTCTGGAGGACGCCCCGATCCGGTGGTTCCTGGCCCAGGACGCCCTTCTGCGCGACGACGGCATCGCCGTTCTGGCCCGCGGCCGGACGGCGGAAGCCCTCGACCGCGTACGTGACCTGATCCCGGGCGACTGGCTCCACGACTGCCGCTGGCCACGGCCGAGGCCCGGCCGGCCCGGCCCGGTCATGTGATCGCCCGACAGCAGTCCTTCCTTCGGAAATGAAGTTCAGGATGCACATCCTGGAAGACCTGTCCCAGCGCTCCGAGCGCGCACAGGACGGCGGTCCGACCGCCAACGCCGGCGCGCTCCTCGACAGCCTGGTGGACGTGCCCGAAGCCTCCTGGGGTTCTTCGCGATGGCGGCTGTCGGACAGCGTCGCCGTCATGGATGAGGACACGTGGGATCGCCAAGACCCCGGGCGCCGGACGCTCGTGTGGTCGCGCGACGAAGCCGGTCACCGCCAGGGGCGGGAAGCCCTGGACGCGTCGCGCCGCTGAGCGGGGCCGGTGGCACGACCTGGGGCTTCGTGACCGGCCGCGGTCGCGGCGCCTCCACCGGCTTCTTCTGCGGTGGAGGCGACTTCGGCGGGTAGCTCGGCGGCAGCTTCGGCCCTTTGGCCTGCGGACCGGTCAACTCGTCCTCCTCGCAGCGCGGAACGGCGGGTTCACCATCGTGGCAGGCTCCCCCCGCCTTCGGGCGGGAATCGTCCGACCGGACGCCGTTCTCAGAGTCGGACGTTCCAGTCGACCGAGGAGCGCAGGGTGCGCTTCACCTTGGGGTCACGCACCGACGGGGTGCGATCCTCGGCCGTGACCGTCAGGCGGTGCGTGCGGAAGTCGAAGAGCCACAGTTCCGCCACCGACACCTCGGTGCGGCCTTCGAAGCGCCTCAGCTCCCGGCCGTCGAGGTACCAGCGGAGCACGGGCTGCCGGCCGTCCGCTCCGGCCAGCTTCGGTACGGAGACCTTCGCCGTGTGGCGCAGCCGCAGGGTGCGGTCGGTCGGGGTGAGCGGGGTGGCGATCCGGGCGTGCTGGTAGAAACCGGCGATCATCGATTCGACACCGGGCAGGTTGAAGGGCTTGCCCAGGACCCGCATGAGGGAGTTGTCGGTGGGCCGGTACAGCCCGGTCACGAAGTAGTTGCCGCCCTCGTACGCACCGACCGTGCCGCCGTCGGGTGATTCCTCTCCGAGCCAGCGGTACCACTTGGCGCGCTGCGCGGCCATGCGGTCGGCCGGCAGGGCAGAGCTGTTGGATTCGCCCGGCTCGGGGCCGGTGTACTTCTCGTACTCCGGGACGCCCGGGTAGAAGTACTCGTCGGCGAGCTTGCCGAGGGAGTGGCCGGTCTCGTGGATGGCGACCTGGCCGGACTTCGGATGGCCTGCGGAGGCCGTCGATATCCCCTCGTACCCGAGGGTCGCGCTCGGCTCGTTGTAGCCGGCTCCGCCGTACTTGGCGCTGTTGGCCAGGACGATGACGAGGTCGGCGGCGGGGGCCTTCGCCACGTACGCGTCCACCTTGGGCTGGTCGATGCAGAGCAGCCGCTCGATGTTCTCGCACCAGAAGAAGGAGCCGAGGGCGGTGTCGCGGACGGTGGCCGGGTCGGGGTCGCCGGAGACTCCCGAGTCGTGCGAGACGGCGTCGACCGTCCAGACGTTGAAGAGGTTCCGGTACGTGGTGTAGGGCTCGACGGCGGTCACCTCGGCCCATTTCTGCTCGGCGTCGGTGTGGAACCGGGCCAGTTCGTCGGCGGTGTACCCGTCTCCGATGACCACGACGTCGAGGCGGTCGGCCGTGGAGCCGTTGTCGATCATCTTGGTGACCTGGCCGTCGGCCGACCGCTCCGCCGGGGACAGTCGGCTCGTGCTCTTGGCGGGACTGCCGGCGGCCGGTACCCGGACGTGACCCGATCCGGCGTCACCGCCGTGCTCCGGACCGGGGATCTCGACCTCGATCCGCTGCTTCGCCGGGGCGTCGGCCGCGTCGGCGGGTCCGGCGGCCACCAGCGCGGCGGTCGCGCAGACCATCGCGACGGCCGCGCGCACCGCCGTACGCACGGCCGGTCGCCGGCCCGAGTCTCTGACTGGATCCATGAAGTACTCCCCCGGGAACGGAAGTTAAGCATCTTGTTAAGTGCAGTGAATTGGTTGCTTAAACTAGGGGGCGGGCGGGGCGTGCGCAATGCCTGCTCCCCCTGAATACTGGGGAGTTCGAACCACCAGGGGGAATCCATGGACGAACCGGCCCGGATCGGCCGCAGGGTGCAGCGCATGCGCGGTGAACTCGGCCTGACTCAGAGGCAGTTGGCAGAGCCCTCCTATACCTCCGCCTACATCTCCACACTGGAGTCGGGCAAGGTCCGGCCCTCGGAGACCGCGCTGCGTTTCCTTGCCGCCCGCCTGGGCACCTCGTACGAGGAGCTCGCCACCGGCCGCCCCGCCCACCTGGCCACCGAACTGCGACTCGCCCTCACCGACGCCCAGCAGACGCTCGCCACGGGCGCGGCCGACGAGGCCGCCGCGCGCTACCGGCGGCTGCTCACCGAGGCCGAGGAGCACGGGCTGGTCCCCGAGCAGGCGGAGGCCCGGCTCGGGCTCGGTGAGTGCGCGCTGGAGTCGGGTGAACTGCCGGACGCGATCTGCCACTTCGAGGCCGCGGAGCGTCTCCTCGCCGACGAGCCGCTGCCTCGCCGGGCCCGCCCGATCCGCGGCCGGGCCGTCGCGCACCTGCTCGCCGGTGAGCTGCGCTACGCCTGCTACCTCCTCGAATCCACCATCGACGAGCTGGGTGCGAGCGGGCTGGCGGATCCCGAGGCGCTGGTGCTGCTGAACGCCGCGATCATCGGGCCGTACCTCGACATGGGCGCCCACGCCCGGGCCGCCCGCGCCGCCGAGCTCGCGCTCGCGCTCGCTCCGCAGGTCAGCGACCCGGCCCTGGTGGCGGGCATGCACCGGCAGGTGGCCCGGACCTTCCTGGCCGGGGGCCGGGTGGCCGACGCCGACGCCTCCCTGGCCAAGGCCCAGGAGATCTACGGGCAGCTGCGGCTACGTACCGATCTGGCCCACTGCCACTGGATGCGCGGCTACGTACTGGCGCAGAACGGCGAACTGGTCTCGGCGGAGCGGGAGTTGCGGATCGCCCGGGACATGTTGTCGGCTCGTCGCGCCGGGCTCTACACGGCGCAGGTGGAGGTCGAGCTGGCCGACGTACTGCGCCAGCTCGGCCGCTACGAGGAGGCCGCCGGACTCCTCTCGGCACTGCTGGAGCTGGGGGACAGTCACGGCGCGGTGCACGCGGGCGGCGCGCACCGGCTCCTCGGCCTGATGGCCGAGGAACGCGGTGAGTCGGAGGCCGCCGAGGAGCACTACGTCCAGGCGCTGGCGCTGCTGGAACGCAGTGGGGCGTCCGGCGATCTCGCTGACCTGTGCCGACTGTTGGGCGATCTGCTGCGGCGTACGGGCCGGGTCGAGGCGGCCATGGACGCGTACCGCACGGGCCTGGGGCACCGGGCGGCGCCCGGCACCACCACCCTGGGCCCGGCGCCCGCCGCACCCGCCGTGCGGCCCGCCCGGGTCAGTGGTTCTCGGTGGGCTGCAGGTCCCGCGGAATGAGGGTCCAGGTCGTGGCCGCCGCGGCGACCGCGAGTACGGCGGCCAGCAGGAACGCCGGGGTGATCGCCAGGGTGTAGGCGTGCGAGGCGGTGTCGAGCAGGGCCTGGCCGACGGCGCCGCCGATGCGTTCGGCGGTGTGCGCGGCCTCGCCGACGGAGCCCTGCACGGCGGCGGTGCTCGCGCCGTCCAGCTCCAGGGCGGGCAGGTTGCCCCGGTAGAGCGCGGCCGCGGTGGAGCCGAGTACGGCGACGCCCATGGCCGAGCCGAGTTCGTAGCAGGTCTCCTCGATGGCGGCGGCGCTGGAGACCTCCGCGGCGGGGGCGGCGGAGACCAGGGTCACGGAGGCCACGGTGGTGGCGAGGCCGGCGCCCAGACCCATCACGGTCAGGGCGGCGGCGAAGGCCGGGTAGCCGAGGTCGGTGAACTGCTGGAAGGTCCAGGGCAGGGCCATGCCGACGGCCAGGACGACCAGTCCGACGCCGAGCACGTGGCGGATGGCGAAGCGGTGCATCAGCGAGGGCGCCGTGATCGAGGCGACGATCAGCGCCAGCGGAGCCGGCAGCAGGCGCAGTCCGGCCTCCAGCGGGGTGTAGCCCTCGCCGTACTGGAACCACTGGGTGACGAGGAACAGGATCGCGCCCATGCCCACCATGGGCAGGAAGATCGCGGTGGCCGCGACACTGAAGGCGGGCTTGGCGAACAGCCTTACCTGCAGCAGCGGGTTGTCCAGGCGCAGCTGGCGGCGTACGAAGACGGTCAGCAGGGCGGCGGCGATCAGGAGCAGGGCCCAGGGCAGCGGGTCGGCGATGCCGCTCTTGCCGAGCTGCTTGATTCCGCCCGCGAGGGCGAGCATGCCGACGATCGACTGGCCGACGCCCCACCAGTCCCAGCTTCCGGCGGCGCGCGGTGAGCGCGATTCGGGCAGGTAGCGCAGGCCGGCCGCGACGATGACGGCGGCGACGGGCAGGTTGAGGAGGAAGGCGGAGTGCCAGCCGAAGTCCTGGACCAGGAGTCCGCCGACGACCGGCCCGAAGGCCATGCCGCCGCCGAAGACGGCCGCCCAGACGGCGAGCGCGAAGGCCCGCTCCTTGGCGTCGGTGAAGACGGTGCGCAGGATGGACACGGTGGAAGGCATGATGGCCGCGCCGCCGATGCCGAGCAGGGCGCGGGCCGCTATCACGTGCCAGGCCTCGGTGGAGAACACGGCGATGAGCGAGGCGAGCGAGAAGATGCCGAAGCCCGCCATGAGCAGCCGCTTGCGGCCCCAGCGGTCACCGAGCGCACCCGCGGTGACCAGCAGTCCGGACAGGGCGAGCGCGTAGACGTCGATGATCCACAGCTGCTGTACGGCGCCCGGCTGGAGGTCGCCGACGAGCGAGGGGAAGGCCACGTTGAGGATCGTGGTGTCCATGGAGATGAGCAGGAGGCTGCCGGAGAGGATCGCCAGGACGATCCACCTATGGGGGGCCTGCGCGGGGGTGTGCATGAGGTTCCGTTCAGAGGTGCGCCGTTGCGCACGGTGGAGAGGAGGTTTCAGGGCGCTGGAGCGCCGGCGGGGGGCTGGGCGAGCGGCCGTGTCCCGCTGAGGAAGGAGGTCAGCACCAGGTGGCCGATCTGGCGCGGGGCGAAGTGCCCGTCGCGCACGCCCTCGGCGGCGGCGTCGAGCAGGCCCCAGAGCGAGTACCAGATCCAGTACGGCGGCAGGTCCGCGCGCAGTCGGCCCAGCCGCTGACCGAGCGCGAGGAAGGCCACGGCCTGCTGGTCCTGCCGGTCGACGCCGGCCCGGAACTCCGGGTCCGCGAGGACGGTGGCGTCGCGCGAGGTGAAGCCGTAGAGGTGCGCGGCGGGCATCAGGGCGACGACCAGTTCCTCGATGGCGGCGTCGAAGGCGGCCGCGTCGGCGCACCGCGTCAGGTCGAGCGGGGCGAGGCACCCGTCGACCACCTCGATCGCCCGGACGGCGACCGCCTTGAGCAGGGCCTCGCGGGTGGCGTAGCGGCGGCTCAGCGTGGCGCGGCTGGTGCCGATGCCGGCGGCGATCTGCACCATCGAGGCGCTGTGATCGCCGGCGAGGACGCGGGCGGCGCCGTCCAGCAGTTCTTCTTCGTTCACCATCAGTGAGCCTCCTTCGCCTCGGACGATACAAGATTGTCTCATTCGAAGCAAAGGGCACTCAAAGACGCGCCTCTATTGAAAATGGCAATCATTTCCGTATACTGCCTGCATGGCACGCAACGAAGTACGCCCGATCGTCAAGCTCCGCTCCACCGCGGGAAGCGGCTACACCTACGTCACCCGCAAGAACCGGCGCAACGACCCCGACCGCATGGTGCTGCGCAAGTTCGACCCGGTCGTCCGTCGACACGTCGACTTCCGTGAAGAGCGCTGACCCCACCCCGGCCCCTGACCCCGCCCCCACCCTTACGAAGGAGCGCACCGTGAAGCCCGGAATCCACCCCGCCTACGGCCCCGTCGTCTTCCGCGACAAGGCCGCCGACTTCGCCTTCCTCACCCGGTCGACCGCCACGAGCGACAGGACGATCGAATGGGAGGACGGCCGCACCTACCCCGTCGTCGACGTCGAGATCTCCTCGCGCAGCCACCCCTTCTACACCGGCACCGCCCGCGTCCTGGACACCGCCGGCCGCGTGGAGCGCTTCCAGCGCCGCTACGGGAGCACGCGGTGACCCTGCCCGTCGTCATCGTCGGCGGGCTCCACGGCGACGCCCGCCGCGGCGCGGTGCGCGAGCTGCTGGCCGCCGTACCGGGCAGCGTCGCCCTCCACCACGACCTGGCCACGGCGACCGAGGGGACCGTACGGCGCCTGGTGCGCGACGCCTCAGGTGAACTGTCCCGGGGCGAAGCCCCGCTCGTGAACGACTGCGCGTGCTGCGCGCTGCGGGCGGACCTGCTCCCGGAGCTGTGGCGGCTCGCCGCCGACGGGCGGACCCGGCTCGCCGTCGTCGAGCTGTGGGACTCCGTCGAACCCCGCGCCATGGCCGAGGTCGTGGCCACCCACGGCGGTGAAGCCCTCGACCTCACCAATGTGATCACCGCCGTCGACCCCGCCCTCGTCCTGCCGTACCTGGCCAACGGGGACGACCTGGCGCAGGCGGGGCTCGCGGCGGCCCCCACCGACCGGCGGACCGTCGGGGACACCTGGGCCCGGCAACTGGAGTACGCCCCCGTCCTCGCGCTCGTCGACAGCCCGGAGGCGGACGACGAGAACCGCGCCCTGCTGGCCCAGCTGCACCCGACGGCCCGTCGGGTGGCGACCGGGTCCGGTGAACTGGCGCGCGTGGCCTTCGCCGGTTTCGACACCGCGGCGGCCGCCGCCGCCCAGCATCCGGCGTGCGCGCTGCTGCCGCAGGACGCGGACGAGGCCGGGGTCGCCACGCTCGTCTGGCACCGCCACCGGCCCTTCCACCCGGAACGGCTCTACGACGCCCTGGAGGACCTCGCCGCGGCGGCCGCCCGCAGCCGCGGCCGCTTCTGGCTCGCCGACCGCCCCGACACCCTGCTGGCCTGGGACGCCGCGGGCGGTGCGCTGTGCGTGGAGAACAGCGGCCCGTGGCTGGCTTCGCTGCCGGACGCCGCGTGGGAGTTGGTGCCTGCCGCGCGCAGGGCGGCCGCCGCGCTGGGCTGGCGTCCCGAGCACGGCGACCGTTGCCAGTACCTGACCTTCACCTCACCCGGCCTCGACCGCGACGGCCTGGTGCGGCTCCTCGACTCGTGCCTGCTGACCGACGCCGAGTTCGCCGCCGGGCCGGAAGCGTGGAAGCGCCTGCCGACCGCCTTCGGCGCCCTCCTCGACCCCGTCTCGTGACGCCCTGGGCCCCAGGGCTGCATCCGAGCGTATTTCCCAGGAGATCGTCAGGCTGCCCGGCTACGGTGCGGGCATGGTGAATTACGTGCTGGTTGCGGGTGCACGGCTCGGGGCGTGGGCGTGGGGCGAGGTGGTGCCGTATCTGAGCGCGGCCGGCCACGGCGTCCATCCGTTGACGCTGTCCGGTCTTGCCGACAAGCAGGGTGTACCGGCGGGGCAAGCGACTCACGTCCAGGACATCGTTGCCGAGGTGGAACGCCAGGGTCTGCGTGACGTGGTCCTGGTGGGCCACAGCTACGCGGGCATCCCGGTGGGTCAGGCCGCGAAGCGGATCGGTGACCGACTGGCCCGCGTGGTGTTCGTCGACTCGAGTGTTCCGACCGACGGCGAGTCGTTCGTCTCCGCCTGGCCGGACGGCGGGGCGGCGGTGGAGGCATCGATCGCCGGGAGCGGAGGGTTCTGGCCGCTCGCTCCGGCCGCTCATTACGATGGCGAGGGGCTCACCGATGAGCAGATCGCACGCCTCGTACGTGGCTCGACGCCTCACCCGGGTGCCACGCTGACCGAGCCCGCTGTGCTGTCGGGGCCGCTCGGTGAACTTCCGGCGACATACGTCCTGTGCGTGATGCCGGGGGCCGAGCCTGACGACGCCGGGCCCGACGAAGAGGTGGCCGAGCTGCTGAACAGCGAGCGCTGGCGGCTGGTCACGATGGACACCGGCCATTGGCCGATGTTCTCCCAGCCGCGCGAGCTGGCGCGGATTCTCCTCGATGCCGCCGTGGAGTGAGAACACCTCCATGCCGGCGGGCCGGTGTGGGACGCGCTCGATGTGTGCTGGTCACAGCCGTTCGCCGTTCGCACTGCGGCGAGTCGCGTTCGGATGCAGGCCTAGGTCGTCTCTTTCGGATCTTGCCGGTCGAGCCCGCGTCGTCCGGTGCCGTACATCGCAAGGCGGAGAGGCTCCCGATTACTGGACGTCCTCGGGTGCCTCGACAACGCGGCGAGGTGCGGTGCCGGGCGGCGAGGGTCAGGCAAGATCCGGAAGAGACGGCCTAGTCGCCGGTGCTGCGGGCGCGGGCTCCTGAGCGGGTGCGGCCCGCGGTCTGGGCCCGCTGCGGGTGTCGGCGTACGTACTCGTGCTCCAGCTCGTTCATCCGCTTCGTATGGGTGACCAGAGCGTCGTCCGACCCGTGCAACAGGGTCTCGTGGCGCGTGCGGTGGATGGCCTCCAGCTCCTTGAGCAGCCGGCCTTCCTCCAGTTTCTGCGCCGACGGACCGCCGTCGTGCTCCGTCATGGCACGTGCACCTCCTCCACCGGGCCACGGGATCACACTGGGCTTACCTCCCCGGCCACTCCATCATGCCCCGCACCACGGGAGGGGGCCTCCGGGGCCGGACGGGCCGCGCGGAAGGTGCGGCGGTAGGCGTGGGGCGAGACGCCGACGGCCGTGCGCAGGTGCTGGCGCAGCGAGGCACCGGTGCCCAGGCCCGCGCGGGCGGCCACCGTGTCGACCGGCCAGTCCGTGGTCTCCAGCAGATGTCGGGCCCGCTCGATCCGCTGCTGTACGAGCCACCGTCCGGGGCTGTCTCCGACCTCGTCACGGAAGCGGCGGGTGAAGGTGCGGACGCTGACCTTCGCGTGCGCGGCCATGTCGGCCAGGGTCACCGGTTCGCCCAGCCGCTCCAGGACCCAGGCACGGGTGGGCGCGGTGCCACCGCCCGTGGGCTCGGGAACGGGGCGGCGGATGTACTGCGCCTGCCCGCCGTCGCGCCACGGCGGGACGACACAGGCGCGGGCCACGTCGTTCGCGATCTCGCTGCCGTGGTCGCGGCGGACGATGTGCAGGCACAGGTCGATGCCGGCGGCGACCCCGGCCGAGGTCAGGACGTCGCCGTCGTCGACGAACAGCACGTCGGGGTCGACGCGGACCCGGGTGAACGTCCGCCGCAGCCGATCGGCCTCACGCCAGTGGGTGGTGGCCGGGCGGCCGTCGAGGAGACCCGCGGCGGCCAGGACGTAGGTCCCGGTACAGATCGCCACCATCCGTGTCCCCGGACGGACGGCGGCGAGGGCGGTGCGCAGGGCGTCCGGGAGAAGACCTTCGGTCCGGATCGGCCCCAGGCCGCGGGAGGGAGGAATGACCACCGTGTCGACGCCGGCCAGCACGGACGCGTCGTGGCCGACGGCGAGTCGGTAGTCGGCGTCGGTCCGCACCGGGCGGCCGTCCAGGCTGCATGTGGTCACCGAATAGAGGGCGTTGCCGTCCTGGTCGTGTGCCGCGCCGAAGACCCGGGCCGCGATGCCCAGTTCGAACGGCAGCACACCGTCCAGGGCGAGGACTCCGATGCGGTGCATGACCCGATCCTTTCAGGTGTTGACCATCGGGCCGCTGTCCGGCCCCTCCCGCTCACGGCAGCCTGGGAACGTGCCCCGGCGAAGGGGTACGAACGCATCGATATCCCCCTCCCTGCATTCCTCGTGCATTCATCCTGAGAGCGATCACCATGAACGACCAAGTCCGTCCGACGATGCGAGCCGTCACCCAGGACCGCCCCGGCGGACCGGAGGTGCTCCGGCTCGTCGAGACCGAACGGCCCGCCCCCGGCCCGACCGAGATCCTCGTCCGGGTGCACGCCGCGGGCGTCAACCCGGCGGACCGGCAGATCCGGTCGCGGGGCATGTTCTCCACGGGTGTCACACCCCCTTTCACCCTGGGCTTCGACGTGTCCGGAGTCGTCGAGGAGGTCGGCCGCGGCGTCACCGTCTTCCGTCCCGGCGACGCCGTGTTCGGCATGCCGCGCTTCCCGCATCCGGCCGGCGCCTACGCCGACTACGTCACGGCCCCGGCCCGGCATTTCGCCCACCGACCCGAACGGCTCGACCACATCCACGCCGCGGCGCTCCCGTTGGCGGCCCTCACCGCCTGGCAGGCGCTGGTCGACACGGCCGGCGTCGGTCCGGGCACCCGCGTCCTGATCCACGCGGCGGCGGGTGGAGTCGGCCACCTCGCCGTGCAGATCGCCAAGTCCCGGGGCGCGTACGTGATCGGGACCGCCCGGGAGGCGGGGCACGACTTCCTGCGCGCGCTCGGCGCCGACGAACTCGTCGACCACACCCGCCAGGACTTCGCGGAGGTCGTCAGCGGTGTCGACGTCGTCCTCGACGCCGTCGGGCCCGCCTACTGGTCCCGTTCCCTGCGCACCCTGCGGCCGGGCGGAACGCTGATCTCGATCGTGCCCCTGGACGAGACCTTCCCCTCCGAGCAGGCGCGCGCGGCCGGGGTACGGGCGGTGTTCATGCTCGTCGAGCCCGACCAGGCCGCGCTGCGCGCGGTGGCCTCCCTGGTCGACACCGGCCGATTGCGGGTCGAGGTGGCCGCGGTGGTCCCCCTGGCGGAGGCGGCCAGGGCTCACGCGCTCGGCGAGGGCGGGCGGACCCGGGGAAAGATCGTCCTGTCCGTGGTCTGACACCGCACGGATGGCCCGACCGGTCGTGGGGCGCGGCCTGACACATCGTCGGACGCGACCTGACATCTCGTCGGGCATGACCGTCCGCCGGCGTCCGCGGCCCACCAGGGCGAGTAGACAGTGTCTACTCGCCCTGGTAGACAGGGTCCATGGACCAGGAGAGACCGCTCCGGGAGCGGCTGATCGACGTAGGGGTGGAACTCGTCCTGACCGAGGGCGCCGGCGCTCTCGGGCTACGGGAGATCGCCCGCCGGGCGGGGGTCTCGCACGGGGCGCCGCGCCGGTACTTCCCCACCCACCAGTCCCTGCTGTCGGCGATCGCCCGGCGCGGGTTCGAGGATCTCGGGGCGCGCGTCGCGGCGGTGGTCGGCGCGCCGGAGCTGTCCCCGCGGGAGCGGGTGCGGACGATCGGGGTGGCGTACGTCGGCTACGCGCTGGAGCACGCGGGGATGTTCGCGCTGATGTTCCGGCACGACCTGCTGGACAGTACGGGCCAGGTGCCCTCGCCGGGGCCACGGCTACGGGAGTCGACGCTTCCGATGTTCGAACTCCTCGTCACGCTCGTCCGCCGCTGCGGTGCGGCCGAACCCTCCGTCACCGCGGCCGCGTTGTGGGCCAACCTGCACGGCGTGGCGCAGTTGTGGCGCTGGGGCAGTCTGCCGCTGGCCCTCGGCGGCGCGCCGGTCGACGGCGTGGAACGTCTCGTCGCTGCCGCCGTCGACGCCCACCTCGGTCCGGAGCCCGTATGAGGCAGCGGATCCCACTGCTCGTCAGCGTCGCGGGAGCCATGCTCGTCGCGCTGGACGGCACCGTGCTGACCATGGCCCAGCCGAGCCTGCGCCGTGATCTGGGGGCGGGTGTGGCGCAGGTCCAGTGGACCAGCACCGCCTATCTGCTGGCCGTGGCCGCGTTCCTGGTGGTCGCCGGGCGCCTCGGCGACCGGTACGGGCACACCCGGTTGCTCTTCGTCGGTGTCCTCGGCTTCGCCGCGGCCTCGGCCGGCATCGTGTTCGCCCCCGGCGTGGGCTGGGTCATCGCGCTGCGCGCCGCGCAGGGCGTGTTCGGCGCGCTGCTGCAGCCCGCGACGCTGGCGCTGCTGCGGCTCGCGTATCCGCCCGACCGGCTCGCCACCGCGGTCGCCGTGCGGACCGGTGCGATCGGCCTGGCCGCGGCGGCCGGTCCGCTGCTCGGGGGCCTGCTGGTCGCGCGGTGGGACTGGCGGGCGGTGTTCGTGATCAATGTGCCGGCGGCCCTGGCGATCGCCGCGCTGACGCTCGCCGTACGGGCCCCCGCGCCGCCGCGGGCGGAGCGCGGGCGGTTGGAGTTCGCCGGCGCCGCCCTGCTCGCCGCCGCCCTCGCGGTGTTCGTGCACGCGCTGGTCGGCGTGCCCGCGTACGGGTGGACCGCCGCGCCCACCGTCCTCGGCTTCGGCGGTGCCGCCCTGCTCGCGGCCCTGTTCGTACGCCGCGAGCGGCGGGCCGCGCAGCCGTTCGTGCCGCGCGCCGTGGCCCGGTCCACGGCGGTGACCGCCTCGATGGGGCTGCTGCTCATCGTCTCCGCGGGCATGTTCGGGGCGCTGTTCACGGCCACCTTCCAGCTTCAGGACGTCGAGGGGCTGGACCCGCTCGCGACCGGCGTACGGGTGCTGCCGCTGACCGCGCTGATGGTCGCGGGGGCGCCGGTGGCGGGCCTGGCGCTGCGCAGGTTCGGCGCGCGCCGGACCGCGCTGGTCGGTACGGGGCTGGTCGTCGCCGGGATCGCCGGGCTGGGCTCGGCGTCCCCGGTGGCCTTCGGGGTGCTCGGCGCCGGGTTCACCACCGTCATGGTCACGGCCACCGGGGCGGTGGTCGGCGAGGCCCCGGCCGGCTACGCGGGGGTGGTCGGCGGTCTCAAGCAGACCGCCATGAACGTCGGCCCGGCCCTCGGGATCGCGGTCGCCGCGAGCACCGCGGCGCACGGCTCGTCCTCGGCCGCCCCCGCCGCACTGGCCGCGCTGACGGCCGTGGGACTGGCGGTGGCCTCACTGCTGCCCGACGGCGCGCGCCCGGCAGCTGCGGGCGACCTCGTCGGCGAAGACGAGGGCGGGCGGGGCGAGGGCGGCCCAACGGCGGACGGCCCAGCCGACCGTGAGCGGCGGCAGGGCGGGGATCGGCACGAGGCGCAGCGGGCCGTCGGAGCCGGGGACCCGCCAGCCGGGCAGCGCGGGCACGACGGCGTGCCCGAGGCCTAGTTCGGCGAGCAGCAGGGCGGTGTCCCAGTCGGCCACGCTGGTGTCGGAGCTGACCCGGATGCCGGATTCGGCGAAGGCGGCGTCCAGGTGGCCGCGGGAGGCGGAGTTCTCGGGCAGGCGGATGTGCCGGATACGGGCGAGGTCGGCGGGTTCGATGCGGGGCCGGGCGGCGAGGGGGTCGTCCGCGCCGACGGCGAGGACCCAGGGCAGTCGCATGACGGGACGCAGCTCGATGCCGCGGACCGGGCCGCCGATGGTGATCCAGGCGAGGTCGAGGTCGTCGGCGGCGAGGGCGTCGAAGCAGCTGCGGCTGGAGTTCTCGGTCTGGAACTCCAGGCTGACCTCGGGGTGGCTGCGGCGGAAGCTGACGACGGCCTCGGACATGAAGTGCCGCACGGTCGTCGCTCCGGTGGTGACGCGGACCGTGCCGCCACCGCCGCGGACGAGGTCCTCCACGCGGCGCAGGGCCCCGTCGAGTCCTGCGATGCCGTCGGCGGCGGCCGCCTGGAGGATGCGGCCGGCCTCGGTGGGTACGACGCCACGGGCATGGCGCTCCAGGAGTCCGGCGCCGGTCTGCTTCTCCAGGCGGCGGACGTGCTGGCTGACGGCCGACTGGGTGCAGCCGAGGTCGCGTGCCACGGCACTGAGGCTGCCGGCGCGGCAGACGGCCACGAACACGCGAAGATCATCGAGGGTCACCCGACCCAAGATATCGCTTGGGGGTGGGGAGCAAATCGGAGGATTGACTTGGGTGTTGGGTGGGATCAAGATCGATGCAGAGCCCGGGCGGCAACCCGGCGCCCGCCCGCGCCACGGGGTCCGGAACCCAGGCTCGGGCGGGGCCGGGTGCCGACCCGTCCGGCCCGCTCGACCCACCTTCACGGACCGGAGGGACACGCCGGTGTCCGATCACGTCGTCGCATGGCTGCGGGAGCTACCGCGACCGGTTCACCGGACGCGTCCACTCCCCCGCCCCGCGGCTCCGGCGGGACCTGGCCGAGTTGTCCGCGGCCGACGAACTCGACCTCGCGCGGATCGATCCCGCCTTCCGTGACGCGTGGGGAGCCGAACTCCGCGCCCTGTTCGAGCGGTTGCGCGTGCTGCTGAGCGAGCCGGCCCGACGGGAGTGCCGGGCCGTGCTCGGCGACGGGGAGATGTGAGCGGTCAGGGGGCGGGTCGGCCGGTGAGGGTGATCTCGGCGGCGCTGGTCCAGGGGCCGCGGCCGCCGGCCTCGGTCAGTGCTCTCAGTCGGAGGTAGCGGCCGTTCTTGGGGGTGAGGGCCGTGGTCTTGGCGGCCGCGGTGTCGGCGAAGGTACCGGTCGCCACGGGCGGCCCCCAGTCGGTGGTGCTGTCGGAGACGTAGACCTCGTAGCCGCCGATCCGACCGTTGACGCCGCCGTCCTGGCGCGGGAGGTGGCCGAGGCCGTCGACCGCGTAGCGGGCGCCGAGGTCGATCCGGATCTCGTGCGGGAGCGCGGCGGGCGTCCCGGAGGACCAGGCGGTGTGCCAGATCGTGGTCGGGTTCCCGTCGAAGGCCTGCGCGGCCGCCCCGTTCTCGGCGGTGGTCTCCTGGCTGTCGGCGTGGACCAGGGACCAGGCCGAGCGGTCGATCGGGGTGGCCGTGGGCAGGGCTTCGGCGGCGGGAAGGCTGGTTCCGCCGGCCGAGACGGTGAAGGCGCCCGCCTTGGTCCCGGTCTTGATCCGGAGCACTCCGGAGCGGTCCGCCGGGTCGAAGTACCAGCCGGACGCGGCGGCGTCGTAGGCGGCCCGGGAGGCCAGGCGCGGGACGGGGGCTCCGTCGATCGTGACGGTGGAGGGCGCGGTGGCCACGTGCAGGGTGAACTCGTAGCCGCGGGAGGCCGGTTTGCCGGTGTAGCTGCCGGTGGGGGCGCCCACGGCGACGGTGACCGCGCCGGAGCCGGCCGTCGGGGCGGTCACGTCGACGCGCTGGCGGGCGTAGGCACCCGACCGGTACGCGCGGGTGCGCCCGTCGTCCTCGTAGAGGGTGAAGGAGGAGGCTCCGCGCGGGTGGATGTCGTAGGTGAGGGTGTCCACGGGCTTCTCGCCGGTGTGGTTCATCTGCGGCCACATCGGCACGACTGCTCCGCCCTTGACGAAGAGCGGCAGGGTGTCGAGGGGCGCACGGTAGCCGTTCAGCCACCCCGGGCCGGCGTACGTGCGGCCCGTCCAGTAGTCGGTCCAGGTCCCGGCGGGGAGGTAGATGCCGTCGCGTACCGAGGTGTCGGAGACGACGGGGGCGACGAGGAGGGAGTCGCCGGCCATGAACTGGCCGCTGGTGAGGTTGCCGCGGGCCACCGGGTCGTCGGGGTACTCCAGGACCATGGCGCGGGTGCTGGGGACTCCGCTCTCGTGGGCGATGCGGCTCATCGTGTACAGGTACGGCATCAGCCGCATCTTGAGCTGCAGGTACTTGCGGTTGATGGACAGGTACGGCTCGGCGAACCGCCAGGGCTGTTTGTCGTGGTAGCCGGCGGACGGGTTGGTCGCGCCCCAGCCGGACATGGTCATGAAGGCCGGGGTGAAGGCCTTCCACTGGAGGTCCCGGGTGTACGTCTGCGGGCTGCCGCCGAAGATGCCGTCGATGTCGCCGGCCGCGTAGTTGAGGCCGGAGAGGCCCGCGCCGGTGATGGCCGGGACGTGCCAGCGCATGTCGTCCCAGGTGCCGTACGTGTCGCCGGTCCAGACGACGGCGTTGCGCTGGGTGCCCGCCCAACCGTCGACGGTCCAGACGAAGCGGCGGGCGTCGGAGTTCTTCTCGATCCCGTCCACGGCCTGCCGCACGCCGTCGAAGGCGTACTTGTAGCCACTGCCGATCCAGGCGACGTCGGTCTTCACGCCCCGGCTGCCGGCCGTGCCCACCTCGTCGGCGATGGAGCCGAGACCGGTGGAGGTCCACAGGCCCGTCTGGAAGCCCTTGGCCTTCAGGGCGTCGACCGTCGACTTCAGCGGTGCGGTGTAGCCGCAGCCGTAACCGTCGTTGGGCAGGAACCAGCCCGAGGGCATGTCGGCGGCCCGGGCGTCGGCCGCGTAGCCGACGACGTCCGGGGTGCTCTGGTGGCGGAGGCGGTTGTGATCGCCCTGGTAGTCGGGGTTGGAGGCGTTGAAGCAGTCGGCGTTGCCGAGCTCGAAGCCCCACATCGGCGCCATGAACGGCTTCCCGCTGACGTCGGTGTACGCGTCGAGCACGGACTTGAGGGAGTCGCCGGTGAAGTACCAGGCGTCGAAGCGCTTCTCGTCGTGGGTGAGGGTGGTGGGCGAGTCGAAGCCGTAGGAGCCCTTGGCCCAGGTGTTGCGCATGACGCCGTAGCCGTTGGTGGACATGTAGAAGGGGGCGGGGCTGGCGTTGTCGTTCTCGCGCCACTTGTTGTCGACGGCGATCGGGACGGTCTTGTCGCGCAGCGCCCACTCGCCGAGGCGTAGGCCGGTGCCGTAGAACTGCTCGTCCGCGCCCCGGGCCAGGTACTGGGTGGTCCGGCCGCCGGTCCAGCTGGTGGGTCGGCTCTCCTGCCAGACGGGGGTGGTGTTGTCGGCGCGGAAGACGGAGAAGCGCAGGGGCTTCTTGTCGACCCGGATGGAGAGCGATCCGGTGGTGATCCGGTAGTACGCGCCGGCGTCCGAGTAGCTGGTGGTCACGGGGCCGAAGTCGGTGGTGGGGGCGAGGTCGCTGCCGGCCGGGTCGTCGGTGAAGGACCCGTCGGGCGAGAGCCAGAGGCGGAAGATGTCGGCGCGGGCGACCACCACGCGGGCCTTGGCCCCGCTGGAGGCGGTGACGGTGAACGTGTTCCCGGACCGGGTGAATCCGGTGACGTCGCCCGCCGTCGCCATGGCTCCGGCGGCGTCGGCGGGGGTGGCCGAGGCGGGTAACGCGACCGGTCCGGCGCCGGCCAGACCCGCCACGGTGAGCGCGGCGGCGAGCAGGGCGGCGGCCGGGGTGCGTCGCCTGCGGCGATGCCGCACCCCTTGAACTCGGCTGCCTGACGGGCCTTGCCGACCCTGGCTCCTGCGGATGCTGGGCAGTCTCATGGGGCAGCTCCTCGTGCGGTCCGGGACGCGGACACAGCTCCTTGGCATGCTCCTGGCAAGATAGCGCTCGGACAGCCCTCCGTGAAAGATGGTGCTCGAAGTCGGCTGTCATCGCGCAGCTTTGAACATTCATCAGGGGGTGAACGCGGGCTGGATAGAGTGCGGTCATGGTGGGCGACGAGGTCGATGTGGCAGTGGTGGGGGCGGGACCGGTCGGGCTGAGCGCCGCGCTGCTGCTCGCCCGGGCCGGGCTCGACGTGGTGGTGCTGGAACGCCGTCCCGGGCCGGTCACCGAGTCCCGCGCCACGGACCTGCACGCGCGCACCCTGGAAGCCCTGACCCCGAGCGGACTGGCCGAATCCCTGCTCCCGCTCGGCAGACGCGTGGACGCGGTGGAGATGTGGTCGGGGCGGCGCCGACTCGGCGGCTTCGACCTGGCCCGCCTGCGCTCCCCGTACCCGTACATCCTCACCGTGCCGCAGTGCGCGACCGAGGGCCTGCTCGCCGCCGAGGCCGAGCGCGTGGGGGTGCGCGTGCACCGCTCGACCGCCGTCCGCTCGGTCGACGAGGACGCCGACGGCGTCACGGTACGGTCGGACTCCCTCGGCCCGCTGCGCACCCGCTGGGTCGTCGCGGCCGACGGCGCGTCCAGCACCCTGCGCGCCCTGGCCGGCACGCCGTTCCGCGGCCGGACGTACGCCGGCACGTGGCAGCTCGCCGACCTGCGGGTGGAGGACCCCTCGCTGGATCCGGCCCGGGTCCACATGGTCGGCGGTCCGCGCGGCCTCCTCGTGGTGCTGCCGATGCACCTCGACGGATGGGCCCGGGTCGTCCTGCACCTGCCGCACGACCGGCCGGCGGGGGACGGCGTGGGCGGGCCGGAGGGGATCGCGGCCGAGGCGGCGGCCCGGGGTGGACGGCGGCGGTCCGCGAATGCCGCTGGACCAGTACCTTCCGCACCCATCGGCGTCTCGCCGCGCACGACGGTCGGCGGCGGGTGCTGCTGATCGGTGACGCGGCCCATGTGTGCAGCCCGATCGGCGGTCAGGGGCTCAACCTCGGGTTGCGGGAAGCCGTCTCGCTCGCCTCCGCGTTGCCCGCCGCCACCGCCCGCGGCGGTCCTGTCGACACGCGGCTGGCGGCCTGGCGGCGCACCCGCCGGGCCGACGCGCTGGGCGTTCTCGCCCGCACCGACCTCGCCACCCGTGCCTGGACCCTGCGTTCGGCGCCCGCCCGCGCCGTCCGGGACACGGCGGTGCGCGGCGCCCTCACCACCGCGGCCGGACGGCGCCTGCTCGCCGGGGCGGTCGCCGGGCCCCGCCCGGGCTAGGGCGTGTCCTGGGGCGGTGGGGTGACCGCCAGGATCGGTGGGGCCGGGGAGGACCAGTGGTGGCCGCAGGGGTCGAAGACCAGGGTCACCGGCCGCCCCGGGCGCTGGCGCCAGGAGATGCGTTCGGGGTCGTCCGCGCACACCGGGCAGGAGGGCAACGGGCGGGGTTCCGGCAGGCAGTCGGGGGCGGCCGTGAGCGGCGTGGTGTGCGGATCGCGCATGGAGGCTCCCTGGTCGTGCGGTTGGGCTGATCGCACTGTGCCATGGACGGGCCCGCGTGCGCATGGGCGGATCGTCCAGTGTTCCGGCTGGTCAGAGGTGCGGTCAGCAGGAGGAATCCGGTCCTCTTAGGGGCACTTGGTGATCAACCGCTCCCGCCGCCGGCCTCCACCAGGCCCGATTCGTAGGCGGCGATCACCGCTTGCGCGCGGTCGCGGACGCCCAGCTTGCCGAAGATGCCGGTGATGTGGTTCTTGACCGTGGAGACGCTGATGTCCAGTTCCGCGGCGATCTCGGCATTGCCCCGGCCGGTGGCCAGGAGCCGCCAGATCTCCAGCTCGCGCGGAGTGAGTTCGGCAGGGGGCTCGGCCGCCCATGACCGCGGCCGCTCGGCGGGGGTCCGTACGTAGGCGGAGAGGAGCCGACTGAGCAGCCGCGGCGCGACGGCCGCCTCGCCGGTGTGGACGATACGGACCGCTGCGATCAGCTCCTCCGGGGAGCTGTCCTTGGGCAGGAAGCCGTACGCTCCCGCGCGCAGCGCGGCGACCACGTACTCGTCCATGTCGAAGGTGCTCAGGGCCAGGACGCGTGTCCCGGGGAGCGTGCGCGCGAGTTCCTCGGTGGCCTTGACGCCGTCCATGACCGGCATGCGGATGTCCATGACGACCACGTCGGGCCGTAGTTCATGGGCGAGGGCCACCGCCCGGGCGCCGTCCTCGGCCTCGCCCACGACCTCGAACTCCGGGTCGGGGCCCAGGATCAGCGCCAGGCCGCGCCGGACCAGCGGCTGGTCGTCGGCGATGAGTACGCGGATCATGCGTGCGGAACCTCTCTGTGGAAAGCGTCGTGGACCGGGAGAGGGATCCGGGCCGCCACCCGGAATCCGCCGCCGGCGAGCGCGGCGGCCTCCAGGGTTCCGCCCTGCAGGGCGACCCGCTCGTGCATGCCGATCAGACCGTATCCGGAGCGTGTCGTGGGCCGTGCGGGCGGGGCCTGCGCTCCCGCTCCGTCGTCACGCACCTCCACGCCCACCTCGTCGGCGTGGTACGTGAGCCGTACGTGGGCCCGCGCCCGGCCCGCGTGTTTGCGGGTGTTGGTCAGGGCCTCCTGGACGATCCGGAAGACGGTGAGGCCCACGGTGGGCGGGAGCGGGCGGACCGGCCCGTCCACGGTGAACTCGGTCTCCGTACCGGCCAGCCGGGACTCGGTGATGATCCGGCCGAGGTCGTCCGTGCCGGGCTGCGGCGCCGGCGGGGTCTGCTCCGGCTCCTCCCCGGCCCTCAGCACGTCGAGGAGTTGGCGCATCTCGCGCAGTGCCATGCGTCCGGAGTCCTCCAGGGTGACCAGCGCCTCCCGGGACACCTCGGGGTCGTGCGCCAGGTTGGCCCGCGCCCCGCCCGCCATCAGCTGCATGGTGGTGATGTGGTGGGCGACGATGTCGTGCAGTTCGCGCGCGATCCGGCGGCGCTCCTCGGACACGGCCCGGTCGGCGAGCCGCGTCCGGAGGGCGACGGCCTCCCGGTGCCGGCGTTCGACCACCCAGGCCGCCGTGACGGTGATGAGGGCCGCGGTGGCGCTCCCGGCCAGTCCCCACCAGCCGAAGGGGAGCGGCCATCCGGCCTGCCCGGCGGAGGCGAGCACCGCCGACGCGGCCGCGGCCGTCGCGATGACGGCGGGCCGGTGCGTCCGGGCCACCGTGTAGAGGGCGATCGTCAGGCCGAGGGTGAAGTGCGGGGACTGCGGAGCCGCCAGGTTCACCAGGATCCCCACGCCCAGGATCGCGGCCAGTACGGGCAGCGGGCGGGCGCGCCGAACGAGCAGGGTCATCGCCGATGCCACCAGCAGGACCGCCGCGGTGACGCTGAGGGTGCCGCCCTCGGTGAGCGTGCTCAAGGAGAAGCCGACGAGGTCGGCGGCGGCCGCCGCCACCGCGACGAGCGCGTCGTTACGCGTCCAGTGCCCCCGGTCCCCTTCGCTCTCGGCGCCGTCGACCGGGCCCGCATCCCGAACCGCACCCGTACCCGCACCCGCATGCGTACGCATGACCCCGCCCCCGCCCCTGCCCGTCCCCGCACCCATGCCGCGTCCGTGCCCTTGCCTTTGCCCGCCCCCGTGCCGCCGGTCCTGTTCCCCGGTGGTCGGGACCCATTCTGGCACCGGGGCTCCTGCGTGCCGCCCGACCGTGGTCGGGCTCCGGACCAGGACCTGGGTCCTGGTCGGCGGGGCCGGCCGGACCCTGGTCCCGGGGTGCGGATCCTCCCGTGACCTGACGCTTCGCCCGCTCGCCCCTGATGGTCTGGAGTCAGGCCGGGATCCCCTGGCCGGCACCGCACAGACCGGAGGAAATGTGATCCGCGCCCTGACCGGATTCTCGACGAGAAGTCCGTGGAAGGTGATCGCCCTGTGGGTGGTCCTGGGACTGGCCGCCGCCGTCCTGGGCCAGGCGTTCGTCTTCCGCGCCGTCCAGACCGGCAACGCCGGGTTCCTGCCCGCGCAGTACGACTCGGCGGCCGCTCTGAAGATCGCCGAGGAGCGGTTCGGGGCGAAGCCGGACGCCAACCTCCTGACCGTGTTGGTGGCCCGGTCGGACGACGCTCCGCTCGGCGCCGCCGACGAACGGCGGATCGACGCGCAGGCCGCGCAGTTGTCGCGGAAGCGCGTCGTCATGCCCAGGACCGAGGAGACGATGCCGCTCGCCCAGGACCACTCGCAGGTCCCCCGGGTCGCCCCGGCCATGACGGCGCCCGACCGCTCCTTCCGGCTGCTGTCCGTCGAACTGACCGGCAACCCGGCCGATCCCGGGGTCCAGGCCACCTACCGGGCCTTCCGGGACTCGACCCGGGCCGCCCTGGCGGAGGAGGGCCTGCGTACCGGCTTCACCGGCGGGATCGCCGACCGCGTGGACGCGACGGAAGCCGAGAAGACCCGCTCGACGGTCGTCGGCATCGCCATGCTCGCGGTCATCGTCCTGTTGCACGTCCTCGTCTTCCGCAGCGTCCTGGCGGCCCTGCTGCCGCTGCTCGCGGTCACCGTCATCGGCGGCGCGGCGGCGGGCGCGGTGGTCGGCGCGGCGCTGCTGACCGGCATCGGACTGTCCGAGTCCACACCGAGTCTGATCAGTGTGGTGCTGATGGGCATCGGCATCGACTACTTCCTGTTCCTCCTCTTCCGTTTCCGGGAGCAGCTGCGCCAACACCCCGAGCAGTCCGGACGCGAGGCGGCCGCCGAGGTCGCCGGGCGGGTCGGTACGGCCATCACCTCCGCCGCCCTGACCATCGTCGCCGCGTTCGCCACGCTCGGGGTGGCCTCCTTCGGCCAGTTCCGGGTCCTCGGGCCGGCCATCGCCCTGTCCGTGCTGGTGATGCTGCTGGGCAGCCTGACCCTGATGCCGGCCCTGCTGGCGGTCACCGGCCCCAAGATGTTCTGGCCGTCCCGGTCCTTGAAGCGCGAGCCCCGCGCGGGGTCCGCCGCTCGCATGGGCGACCGGGTGGCCCGCCGGCCGTTCACGCTGGTCCTGGCCTCGGTGGCGCTGCTCGGCACGCTGGCCGCCGGGGTCGTCGGGATGCGCATGGACTACGGGCAGAGCGGGGGCGGCGGCGAGCGGACCGCCGCCGTGGCCACCGCGGCCGAGATCTCCCGCGCTCTGCCGGCCGGGGTGTCGGACCCGACCAGTGTCTTCGTCACCGCTTCCGACGGCGTGGCCCTGACCGTCGAACGCCTCGGTGGGCTGTCCCAGGCACTCGCCGGGGTCGGCGGTGTGGGCCAGGTCGCCGGGACGGTCCTGACCGAGGACCGCCGGGCGGCCCGGATCGACCTGTTCCTGACCGCGGACCCGCAGCGACAGGAGGCCCGCGATCTGGTCACGGGGCCGGTCCGGGCCGCGGTCCTGGCCCACGCCCCCGCCGGTACGGAGGCACACGTGGGCGGCACGGCGGCGGTGTTCGCCGATATCGCGACCGCGGTGGACAAGGACCTGAGGGTGGTCTTCCCGGTGGCGGCCGCGCTCATCGCGCTGATCCTGATCGCCCTGCTGCGCAGTCTCCTGGCGCCGGTGATCCTGCTGGCGTCGGTCGGGCTGGGCTTCGCCGCGACCCTCGGCGCGTCGACCCTGGTGTTCCAGCACGCGCTGGACCGGCCGGGGGTGGACTTCACCCTGCCGCTGGTGCTCTTCCTGTTCGTGGTCGCGCTGGGCACCGACTACAACATCCTGATGAGCGATCGGATCCGGGAGGAGATGGCCCGGCCGGGTCCGGCCCGCGCCGCGGTGGGCCGAGCCGTACGGCACACGGCGCCCGCCATCGCCACGGCGGGCCTGGTGCTGGCCGCCTCCTTCGGCAGCCTGGCCGTGACCCCCGCCCCGTCCACCCAGCAGATCGGTTTCGCGACGGCCCTCGGAATCATGCTCTCCGCCTTCGTCCTGTCGATCGTGCTGGTGCCCGCGCTGTCCACCCTCCTCGGCCGGTCCATGTGGTGGCCGGTACGCCCGCGCCGCCGCACGCAGGAGGCCGACGCGGACGCGCCGCGGACCCCGGAGCGGGTGATGGTCGGCTGAGCCGCCCCGGACGGCGCGAAGGCGCCGCCGCGCGAAGGACCGTACGACGGTACGGGTCCTGCGTGCGGCGGCGCCTTCGTCGCCGGGCGACCTGCGGGCGGCCGGATGCCCTCGGCACCGGTGGTGGGACCGGGGCGTTACGCGAGCCGGTCGATCTCGGGGTGGTCCTGGAGCCAGGCGCGGACCGCCTGCTGCTCCTTGCCCTTCCCGGTCTCCTGGATCTTCGCTTCCAGACCGGTCAGCTGCTCCTCGGTGAGCTTGAAGGACTTCAGCCATTCGGCGACCTTCGGCTCGTCCTCCGCGAAGCCCTTGCGGGCCAGGGTGTGGATCCCGTCGCCCTTGCCCCAGGCCCCCTTGGGGTCCTCCAACTTGGTCAGCTCGTAGGAGGAGTACGCCCAGTGCGGGGACCACAGCACGACCGCGACGGGCTCCTTCTTCTCGTAGGCCCGCTTCAGCTCGGCGAGCATGCCGGGCGTGGAGCCGTCGACGACCTTGTACTCGCCGTCGAGGCCGTACTCCTTCAGGACCTTTTCCTTGAGGATCGACATCTCGCCCGCGCTCGGCTCGATGCCGATGATCCGACCCTTGAACCGGTCGGCCTTGCCCTTGAGGTCGGCGAGCGAGCGCACGTCCTTCATGTAGGACGGCACGGACAGCTCCAGCGAGGTCGGGCCGTACCAGGAACCGAGGTCCTCCAGCTTGTCGCCGTACTTCTCCCAGTACTGGGCGTGGGTGACGGGCAGCCAGGAGTCGGTCTGGAAGTCGAGCTGGCCGCCGGCCAGGCCGGTGTACAGGGCCCCGGCCTCCAGCTGGCGGGCGTCGACCTCGTAGCCGCGGCGCTCCAGGAGCTCCTTCCACAGGAAGGTGGAGGCGATGCCCTCGTCCCACGGGATGTAGCCGACGGAGAGGGTGCGGCCCTTGCCGATGTTCGCGGCCCCGGCCGGGCCGTCCTCGGCGGTGGAACCGCCGAAGGTGTTCAGGCCGCCCGCGACGAGCGCGAGCACCACGGCGCCGCTGATCGCGTACGCGGGCTGGGGCCGGTGGTTCCACAGTTTGGCGGCGCCGGTGGCGGCGGCCCGCGCCTTGGCGAGCGTACGACGGCCGATCGGGGAGACCTGCCGGCCGAGCGCCCCGGTCATCCGGTCCAGGTACATGGCGAGGATGACGATGGAGACGCCCGCCTCGAAGCCGAGGCCGATGTCGACGTTGCCGATGGCCTTGTAGACGGCGCCGCCGAGTCCGCCGCCGCCGACCATGCCGGCGATGACGACCATGGACAGGCCCAGCATGATGACCTGGTTGACGCCCGCCATGACGGTGGGCAGGGCCAGCGGGAGCTGGACGCGTACGAGGGTGTCGCGCGGGCTGGTGCCGAAGGCCTCGGCGGCCTCGACCAGTTCCCCGTCGACCTGGCGGATGCCGAGCTCGGTCATCCGGACGCCCGGGGGCAGCGAGAAGATGATGGTGGCGATGATGCCGGGCACCACACCCACCCCGAAGAAGATGATGCCGGGGATCAGGTAGACCATGGCCGGCATGGTCTGCATGAAGTCCAGGACCGGCCGCAGGAGGGCGCTCACCCGGTCGGATCTGGAGGCCCAGATACCGAGCGGGATCGCGAACGCCAGGGTGACGAGGGTGGCGACCAGGACCAGGGACAGGGTGGACATGGCGTCCTCCCACAGACCGAGGGAGTCGACCAGCGCGAAGCCCGCGAAGGCGAGCAGGCCCGCCAGCAGGCCGCGCAGCCACCAGGCGGCGACGGCGAGGATGCCCGCGAAGAGCAGCGGGGCGGGGGCGGCCAGGACGGCGTCGATGCCGTCGTAGAGGCCGCTGACGAGCGAGCTGATGGCTTCGAACAGCCAGGAGAGGTGGCTCTGGAGGAAGTCGACTCCGCTGTCGACCCAGTTGCCGAGATTCAGGCGGGGCATCAGGCGGCCACCTCCGCGCAGTACATCGGGGGCCGTTGTTCATCGCCGATGAAGGCGATGAGGCGGTCCTGGGGTACGGAGCCGATGACGGCCCCGTCCGCACCGGTGACGGCGACCGCGTGCGGGACGCGGGCGCTGACGGCGCACAGGTCGGCGAGCGGGGTCCCGGCGGTGACGGTCGGGCAGTCGCAGGCGTCGGCGGCCGGTTCCGGGTCGTCCATGACGGCGTCGGCCGTCAGGACCCGGGAGCGGTCCACGTCCTGGATGAAGGAGGCGACGTAGTCGTCGGCGGGGCGGGTGAGGATGTCCTCGGCGGTGCCCTGCTGGACGATGCGGCCGTCGCGCATGACGGCGATGCCGTCGCCGAGGCGCATGGCCTCGTTGAGGTCGTGGGTGATGAAGACGATGGTCTTCTTCAGGCGCTTCTGGAGCTCCAGCAGCTGGTCCTGCATGTCGCGGCGGATCAGCGGGTCCAGTGCGCTGAAGGACTCGTCCATCAGCAGGAGGTCGGCGTCGGTGGCCAGGGCCCGGGCGAGGCCGACCCGCTGCTGCATGCCGCCGGAGAGCTCGTCGGGCCAGGACTTCTCCCAGCCTTCGAGCCCGCACAGGGCCAGGGCCTCGGTGGCGCGGCGCTCGCGCTCGGCGCGGGGCACGCCCTGCACCTCCAGCCCGTAGCCGGCGTTCTCCAGCACGTTGCGGTGCGGGAACAGCGCGAAGTGCTGGAAGACCATGGAGATCTTGGTGGACCGTACGTGGCGCAGCTCGCTCGGGCTCAGCCGGGTGAGGTCCTGGCCGCCGAAGAGGATGCGTCCCGCGGTGGGTTCCAGCAGGCCGTTGAGCATGCGCAGCAGCGTGGACTTGCCCGAGCCCGACAGACCCATGACGACGAAGATCTGGCCCGGCTGGACGTCGAAGGAGGCGTCGATCACGGCAGCAGTGGTCCCGTCGGCGCGCAACTCGTCACGGCCTGCGCCGTTCTCGAGCGCGCGGACGGCGGCTGCGCTGTCGGCGGGGCGCCTCCCGAACACCTTGTAGACGTGCTCGGCCTGGAGCGTGGACACATACACCTCACGGGTCGTACCAAGTACGGCGCGCACCGGCGGGCCGGCGGGGCCGTGGAGCGGGACGGGATCTGCCCGTGTGCACCCTGCCCTGCCGGCGCGATCGGCCGGAGGACATGGTTCCGCTCCAGCAGCGCCGATGCCCCCCATTCACCTGAGCAAACGCCGGGGTGACCCTCCTCACGTACGGGTACGGGGCCCCTGCGCGTGGATCCGCGCGCCGGATCGGGAGGCTTCGGACGGCCATGGTCCGCTGCGCCCTTCCCCCGGGGCGGAGTTGGGGCCGGGATCCGGGCGCCGGGGCGGCCGCCGGGCCCGGCACGCAGCCGCCGGGGGTGTGGCCGAGGCCACAGTGCGGGTCAGGCCGGTCCGGCCGTCACGTGACGCGGAAACCGGTGGTCGCGTGGTCGCGGCGGTCCCGGTGGAAGGTGAGCCGGTCCCAGGTGGGGAAGGCCAGGTCGGTGACGGTCAGCAGCCGGCCTGAGGCATCGTGCAGGGTGCGGCGTACGGTCAGCCCGCAGGCCGGGGCCGCGGCCCGCGGATGGGTGACGCGGGTCATGGTGAGGATCTCGGCGACCCGGCCGCCCGCGGCGGCGCGGTCGAGCCAGCGGTGCAGTGCGGTCAGGTCCTGCTCGCGGGTGCTCGTCGTCGCGGTCCGGTTCCGGAGGGCCGCCAGCTCCGGACTCCGCGCGACGACCCCGGGACTGAAGTAGGTGACGGCGTCCCGGAGGGCCTCACCGGCCGGTCCGCGTTCGCGGTGGTGATGCACCAGGGTGCGGTCTCCGCCGGACATGCCGAGGAGCGCGCCGAGGGAGGGCGGGACGGTGACGTAGGTGGTCCAGCTCCGGGTCGGCGCGGGACCCGCGGAGGGCGCCGCGGCCGGGGTCCCGGAGACGGCCGCGACGATCGGGCCCGCGACGACGGCCGGGATTCCGGCGGCGACGGGGACGGGGACGGCGGGGCGGGTCCCTCGACGGCCGGTGACGACGAGGCCGTCCTCGCGCAGGCACTGGAGGGCCGCCCTGATGGTCTGCCGGTTGACCTGGTAGCGGGCGGCGAGGCTGCGTTCGGAAGGCAGTCTGCCGTCGGGGGTGCGTGCGGCGCGGTCGAGATCGCGGCGCAGCGCTGCGGCGATCCGCTGGTACTTGGGCATGGCGGCCTGGCCGCCGCCCCGCGAAGGGGAGGGCATGGCTTCTCCTCTGACGGGTGGTCAAGGACTGCGCGGTCTGCCCGACCAACCTAGCATTGGTCTATACCTGTGGGTCAGGCGAATCGCGGTGCGCGCCACGGCTTGGCCGATTTCCCACCCGCGCCCGAGCGCCCCTCGGAGGCGACCGCCGGGGCGCGGAGCGGCCACGTCATGGTCCATCGCGCGGGACCGTCGACGGGGCGGACCCCCGTAGAACTGGCGGAAGTTGCACACATGGACCCGAGGACTGCGGGACTCGCTCCGGAACACCTTGACAGGCCAAGTGATTAGCCACCATATTACTTTCATGACGAGGGACGGCATCCACGACGAGGCACCCACACCGGAGCAGGCCAGGCGACAGGTCGAGCATTACGGCCTGAATGTCGACCCTCAGGCGGTGCTGGTCGCGGTGCGAGTGATCTCGGCGGGCGCGCGGGTCGGCCGTGCGGCCGAGGCGCACTTCGCCAGGTTCGGCCTGTCGACGGGGCGTTACCGCCTGCTCGCCGACCTTGAGGACCACGGCGGGGAGAAGTCCCCGTCACACCTCGCGGTCGACCTCGGCGTGTCCCGGGCCACGGTCACCGGCCTGCTGGACGGCCTGGAACGCGAGGGGCTGATCGCCCGCCGCCCGTCCACGGAGGACGGCCGGGGCACGGTGGCCGTGCTCACCGCGCGCGGATCGCAACGCCTAAGCGACATGGCGCCCGAGCATTTCGGGCGACTCGAAGCGATGGTGGGTGGCCTGTCCGTCGAGGAGCGCGGAGTGTTCCTGGACCTGCTGGCCCGCGTGGTGCGCGGCAGCACGGCCCTGACCGCAGACTGACCCGACCCGACGCACAGCCCTTTCGGCCCCGCCCCCAGCAGGGCCGCTTTTCACGGAGTAATAGTTAGCCACCTAACCATCTCACCTTCCGCACCTGCCCGATGCCCGAGAAAGAGACCGGCATGTCCGCAACGAAGCACAGACCCGGCCGCCGCGACCGAGCGGTCTCCCGGCCGCCCGGACCGTTCCGCCTCCGGCGAGAGGTGCTGACCGCCTACGCCGCCCCCGCACTGATGGCCGGCACCGCCGGGATCGTCACCGGTCAGCGGGACCTGGCCCTCGCCGCCTGCACCTCCATCGCCGGCACCTCCGCCGTGGTGGCGTTCCTGGTCGGCCGCTGGCTGCGGCGCGGCGGACGGCCCCGACGGTGGACCCTCACCACGCCGCGCGGCGTCCTGACCGCCGTCCTCGTCCTCGGCACGGTCGGCGCGGCCGCCCTGCTGGGATGGTTCGCCGCCCGGTGGCTGCCCGCCCACACCCCGATACCGGGCGCCCCGTGGCTGGAGCGCCTGCGCGTGGACCTGCCCGTCTCCGCGGCCCTCGCCACCACCATCGTCACCCTGCGCTGGCGCGGCACCACCACGGTGTCGCCGGCACGTCACCAAGGAATGAGCACACGATGATCGTTGTCATGGGAGCGACCGGAGCGACCGGGAACGCCTTGCTCCACAGCCTCCGCACGCTCGACGTACCCGTCCGCGCGCTGACCCGCACCCCGCACACGCCGATCCCCGGCGCCGCCGGTACGCACCGACCGCCCGTCGAGGTCCGGTACGCCGACGCCACCGACCCCCACTCCCTGCGCGTCGCCTTCGAGGGCGCCGACCAGCTCTTCCTCGCCATGGCCAACGGCCCCGCACAGGTCGAACTCGAAACCCGTGTCATCGACGTCGCCGCCCACACCGGCGTCGGACACATCGTCAAGATCTCCGCACCCGCCGCCGAACCCGACTCCCCCGTCGCCGTCTCCCGCGGACATCACACCGTCGAGGAACACCTGCGGGCCACAGGCATCCCCCACACCGTCCTGCGCCCCTACGCGTTCACCCAGAACCTGCTGCGTCTGGCTCCGGCCGTCGCCCAGGGCCTGATCCTCGGCACGACGGGCGAGGCGCCCTGCAACTACGTCGACTGCCGCGACATCGGCGACGTCGCCGCAGCCGCCCTCACCAGGTCGGAGGTCGCCGGCCGCACCTACACGCTGACCGGGCCCGAAGCCGTCTCCTCCCCCGACCTCGCCGCCCGGCTGTCCGCCCTGACCGGCCGGCCGATCCGCTACGTCGACCTCGCACCGGCCGAACTGCGGGACCACCTCGTCCGCGAGGCCCACATGCCCGCCTGGCTCGCCGACCACGTGACGGAGATCCAGCGGCTCGCCGTCGCCCGACCCGAGACCCCCGACACCACCGTCGTCGACATCCTGGGCCGCCCGCCCCGCACCCTGGACGCCTTCCTCCAGGAGCACCGGGCCCACTTCCTCCGCTAGGGCGCCGCGGCGGGGGCGGGTGCGGCGGGATCGCGCCCGGGCCCCTGCCGGACGGACAGCCGGACGAGCGGGTCAGCGCAGGCCGGCGAAGAGATCGTTCTCGGGTACGGCCGCGCCGGTGGGGTCCTGGACCCTGACGAAGGTCTCCATGCCCATCAGCTCGCCGAACCTCTCCTTGCCCATCCTCAGGAAGAAGATGTTCTCGCCCTGACTGGCGTGCGCGGCCAGCGCGTCGAACTTCTGACCGCTGAACGCGGTGGTGTCCACCCAGGTGGAGATCTCGTCGTCGGGGAGGCCGATGTCGGCCAGTGCGGCGGCCTCGGCGGGATCCGGCTCCGGCATGTCCTCACCGAACTCGCGCATGATCTTGCCGAACCGCTCCATCGCCGAGCGCGGCATCGTCGTCCAGTACACCTTCGGTGTCAGGTCGGTCATCTCGAGCGCCGCCATGGTGATGCGGTGGGCCTGGATGTGGTCGGGGTGGCCGTAGAAGCCGTTCTCGTCATAGGTGACGACCACGTCGGGCCGGTAGTGCCGCATGAGGGCCGCGAGCCGGGCGGCGCCCTCCTCCACGGGGGTCTTCCAGAAGGACCCAGGAGCGTCGTTGCTCGGCCAGCCCATCATCCCGGAGTCGGCGTAGTCCAGCAGCTCCAGGTCACCGATGTTCAGGACCTCACAGCTCGCCTCCAGTTCTTGTCGGCGCATCAGGGCGACGGCCGCCGGGTCGTGCCCGGGATCCCCCGGCTTCGCACCTCCCGGCCCGTCTCCGCAACCGCCGTCGGTACACGTCACGAGAACCGTGCGGATGCCCTCCGCCGCGTACCGCGCGAGGACTCCTCCGGTTCCGGTGGCCTCGTCGTCGGGGTGGGCGTGCACTGCCATGAGCGTCAAGGGCCGGTCGGTCATGAAGAAGTCCTCCTACACAGAGATGGGTCGGTCCGAGTGCGCGGAGGGCGTTCCGCGATCCCGGAAGGCCGGATCATGCCGGGGCGGCCGACATCGTGGACCGCCCCGCGTGCCGACCCCCGGTCGGTGCAACGATGCCGGCAGGACCGGCTGTTCCCGGCGCGGCGGCCCGGTTCACCTGGGCATCGGCGGCCGGGTCCCCGGGACTGCGCGCCCGCGTCCGCCCCTCCCCACGACGGACGGCCTTCGGGGAGCAGGGACAACTGCGGATAGCGTGCGGGCATGGCGATGACGAAAAAGCAGCGGGTCCTGTACCGGCAGGGCAGCGGATTCTGGCGGATGACGGCGAAGTGGGCCCTGTTCTTCGGGGCCTTGTGCCTCCTGGACGGCGGGCTCCTCCGCTCGTGGAGCCACGCGGTGATCTGGCCGGTGATCGGGATCGTGCTGTGGCTGCCGTTCGGGGTCGGCATCAGCTGGTACACGAACAAGGACCGGAAAGTCACGCTCACCACCCATGAACTACGTGTGCGGCGCAAGCGGCTGTCCATGGAGAACGTGAACCTGCTGCACGTCGCCCGGCTGTGGCTGGAGGGACGGTCGACCGTGGACGACCGCCCGGTGGCGGAGTGGCGACGGTCGGTCCGGTTGGTGTGGGTGCCGCTTCGGGACGGGCGGGCGTACGGCGTGGAGTTCCGCGACCCGGCCGCGTTCGCCAAGGTCTTCGGCGACTTCGCGGTGGCGGAGTGCGGCGGGCCGGAAGTCGTCCGTGCGAGGGCCGCGACGGAGACCTACCCGGATCCGCGCCCGATGGTGGCCCGCTCCGCCGACCGCGGCGGATCCTGGCCGGACGTCCTGGAGATATTCGACTGAGGGCCGAGAACCGAGAGCCGCGCAGGCCGTGCGACGCCGAGCCCGTCGATCTCGGGCTGTGGAAGAATGCCCGCATGACGTACCTCCGAAGGGCCCGTGCCGCGTAGAAGACCGAAGTCGCTGCGCCCTCGGGTACGCGGTGCCGCAGGACCCTGGGTTCGGTATCGCGACGTCCCCGGCCTGTCGGGAGCCGCGAACGCCGCCGTCCGCGTGCTCGAACGGGAGCGGTTGTCCCCGGGCCTCGTGTCGGTGGCGCTGAGCGTGTGGTCCGTGCGGGTGCACGGCACCCGGCGCCGATGGCGGCGGTGGGAGGCCGAGTTCACCTGCCCGTGCTGCGGGGAGGACTGGGCCCGCGACACGTTGCAGAAAGCACTGTTCCTGCTACCGCCGAAGGCCGCCGGCGAACTCCGAGTGCGGGTCGAGAGATTGGACCTGGTGCTGCTCGGGCGAACGCACCATGAGCCACTGGCGGATCCGGACGCGGCGTGGTGGCACCGTCGATGCTGACCGTGTCCACGCCGCGGAGTCCCCCCGGTCGTGCACGTGGCAGTGCCTCAGGGATTCGGTTCGTCGGGCCCTGCGGGATCCGTACGAGCCGACCCCTGGCCGCGCAGCGGGTTGGGCAGCGGGAGGTAGCGGGCGTCCGCTCCGTCCGCCCGCGTCCAGCGCAGCAGCAGGTTGGTCTTGCCCGGCAGGCTCGCGGCGGCGAGCAGCTCCGCGACCTCGGGGAGCTCACGGGTCCCGTGCCGCAGGAACTCCTCCCGTGCGGCCGGCCACAGGTGCGGCTCGATGTCCGGACGGCCGCCGGCCAGCGCTCCCGCGATCTCCATCAGGTTGTTGACGACCAGGCAGTAGACCAGGCGCTGCCAGGCGGCCGCCCGCGGCAGGTCCGCCGCCAGTTTGACCCCTTCCGCGTCCCGGAAGAGGGCTTGCGCCGGCAGACCGTCCGCGTCGACGGCGACCAGGGTGTTCTGGAGGTGGGCCTCCAGCACGATGCCGTGCCGGGCGAACAGTTCCAGCACGGGCGGTACGACCTGGCGCAGGTACGCCCGCCACCAGCCGAGCGGGTCGGTGGTCCCGGCCGGCGGGCTCCCGGGGTAGCCCTCGGCGAGCGCGGCGGCCAGCAGGGGGGTGGCTCCGGGCACGGTGTGGGCGCGCAGGCCGTCGCGGACCAGGACGGCGAGCTCCTCGAAGGCGAAGGCGGCGGTGCGGTAGCCACGGTCGGGGAGCCAGGCCGCGGCCGAGCCGGTCCGGCGCAGCGCGGCGAAACCGGCCTCGACGGCCGCGTCGGTGCGGCGCAGCTTGAGCAGGTCGTGGCGCCACAGTCGGCGCACGTCGTTGGTGATCCGCACGTCCAGGCTGCACTTCACGAAGACGTCGGCGGCCGCGTCCGGTACGTACAGGGTCCGGATCGAGGCGGTCGGCCAGGCCGGCCGCCGGCTCGCCCCGAGCCGCAGCAGTCGCCCGTCGGCGAAGGCCTCGCGCACCGCGGGCCGGTCGCCGACCAGGTCGAGCTGCCAGGGGTGGGCGGGCAGCAGCCGGTACCCGGCGGGAGCGCGCGGCCCTTCGAGGGCGTCGGCGAGGGCGTCGATCGCGGCCGAGGCGGCCGGGCCGCCCTCCTCCACGACCTGGTCCTCGCGCAGCCCCAGGAAGACCAGCGGGAACCGGGCGTAGGCCTCGGGCGCGTACGGCAACCAGCTCCCGGCCGGTGCCCCGCCGCGGGCCTTGGGGGCGGGGTGGTGGGGGTGGCCCATCACGAGGGACTGTTCGGAGAGCAGGTACGGGTCCGCCGGCGGGTCGGCGGCGGCCCGGGCGGCCAGCAGCGCGGCGATCGCGTCGCGGCTGTCGGTGATCTCGACGAGGAGCTCGTCGTTGGGGACACCGGTGAACCGGCCCAGTTCGTCGGAGACGAGCTTGGCCAGTTCGGTGTGGCTGAGCGGCTGCCATCCGTCCGCCGCACGTAGCTCGGGGTGTCCGGGCCGGCGTCCGCCGCGCACCCGGAGCAGCCGTCCGCTGCCGCGCAGCCGGTGGACGCGCACGTCCCCTCCCGAGCCCGCCCCGTCTCTCCCGGCGGGTTCGGCCACTTCCCTGAGCAGGCAGTTCAGGAGCGGTGCGGCGGCGTACGCGTCGGCGGCGGCGTTGAGGTCCACTGATTCCATTCGGTCCATCCGGTGCGCCGGGGGTTCGCGGTGCGCAACCACCAGCCGTGATCTTCGGTATCCGCAATCATTACTTGATCATCCCGTAAAGCGATATTCCGATGCCGGAGCCTCAGCATGCATCTTCCCCCCTCCCCGGCCGAAGAGGCCGTGGCCGCCGAACTGGCCGACGTACGCCCGTCGCTCGGACCCTCGTACGCCGCCGCCCTCGACGGTGCCCGGGCGGCCGTACTGACCCGGCTGTGGCGGGCCCTGGCCTTCGAACCGCTGCCCTGGGTCGTGGGCCGCGAGCCCACTTCCGACGGCCTGGCGCTGCTGCTGGCCGGGGGTGCCCGGCTGGAGGGCCCGCAGCCGGATCCGTACGCGACCGAGCCCTACGTGAGCGAGCTGCTGCTCGACGGCAGGCCCCACCGGCGGGCCGCGCGGCTGGTGACGGCCCTCGGGCTGCCGCACGGGGAGCAGTTCGCCGCAGAGCTCGACGGCTGCACCGCCTCCCTCGCGCTGTCGCGGGCCGGCCGGCCCACCGGGGAGGACCGGGCGCCGCAGGCCACCTGGGAGTGGGAGCAGCGGGTGGTCGACGGGCACCCCTACCACCCGAACTGCCGGTCCCGGCCCGGTTTCTCGGTGGCCGAGCAGCTGGCGTACGCGCCCGAGCACCGCCCGGTGGTGGAGCTCGGGCTGGTCGCCGTACGGGCCGAGGAATGCCTGGTCACCGGCGACTGGCCGCAGGAGCTGCGGGACGCGGGGCGGGTCCTGGTCCCGGTGCACCCGTGGCAGGCGGCGCACGTCCTGAAGCAGGAGCGGGTGCGGCCGGGAGCCGCCGGTTTCGCGGCGCATCCGCTGATGGCCCTGCGCACCCTGGCTCCCGTCGACGGCGGGGCGCACGTGAAGACCGCGCTGAGCGCCCGACTGACCTCGTCCGTGCGGGACATCTCCGTCTACTCCATCGAGACGGCGGCGGCCGTCTCCGCCTTCGCCCAGGACCTGTCCGAGCGGCTCGACGGCCGGCTGCACATCACCCGGACCCTGGGCGCCACGACCGCGTACAGCCCGGACCTGGCGGCCGTGCTGCGTGAGCCGCCGGAGGTGTACGCGAACGCCGCCGCCGGTGAGCGGGTGCTTCCGGTGGCGGCCCTGGCGTCCTTCGGGCCGGCGCGCGGGGCTGCCTGGCGGGCCGAGTTCGCCCGGCTCGCGCTCTCGGTGTGTCTGCGGGTGCTGGAGCTCGGGGTGGCGCTGGAGGCGCACGGCCAGAACCTCCTGGTCGTGCTCTCGGCCGACGGCGCCCCGCTGCGGCTGGTCTACCGCGACCTCGCCGACATCCGGATCAGCCCTGTGCGGCTGGCCCGGCACGGCCTGCCGGTGCCGCCGCTGTCCGGCAGGCTGGTCACCGACGACGTGAGCGTGCTGCGGCGCAAGCTGTTCGGTTCCCTGCTGACGGGAGCGCTCGGGGCCACGGTCGGCTCGGCCGGAGCCTTCGCCGAGGCCTTCGCGGAGGTGGCCGCGCTGCCGGCCACCTCGGACACGGGGGCGCTGCTGACCGGGCCGCTGCCGACCAAGGCGCTCACGTTGATGCGGCTGAGCCCTGGGGTTCCGGGCGATCAGTGGGCGGAACTGCCCAATCCGCTGGTCGGGGGGTGAGCGGGAGCACTCGATCGGTGTCCCCTCGAAGGGGCTCCGGAGGCTACTGTTCAGGGGCATGACAGAGACCTCGTACCTCAGCTCCGTGCGGGCGTCCTACGACGCCGTCGCCGTCGACTACGCACGGCTGTTCAGTACGGAACTGGACGGAAAGCCGCTGGATCGGGCCATGTTGGCGGCCTTCGCCGAATACGTGCGCGAGGACTCGGGCGGCGGGGGCCGGGCGGTGGCCGACCTGGGTTGCGGTCCGGGCCGGGTGACGGCACACCTGAACGAGCTCGGCGTACGGGCCTTCGGCGTCGACCTGTCCCCGGCGATGGTGGCGGTGGCCCGCCGGACGTATCCGGGGCTGCGGTTCGAGGTGGGGTCGATGGCTGCCCTGGACGTGGCCGACGGGGTCCTCGGCGGGGTGCTGGCCTGGTACTCCACCGTGCACACCCCGCCCTCGGAGCTGCCGGCGTTGTTCGCGGAGTTCGCCCGGGTGCTGGCGCCGGGCGGCCATCTGCTGATCGCCTTCATGGCGGGCGACGACCTCTTCCGGCTGGACCACGCGTACGGGCACGCGGTCGACCTCGACGTGTACCGGACGCCGCCCGAGCTGATCGCCGACCGGCTGGCGGGGGCGGGACTGACGGAGACGGCGCGGCTCGTGCGGAAGCCGGGCCCCGACGAGAGCTCCCCCCACGGCTTCCTGCTGGCACGCAAGAGCTAGGCCGTCCCTTTCGGATCTTGCCGGGGCCCGGCAACCGGTCGCGGGGCGGCGGGTTGCCGGGTTTCGGTGCGCCGGCGATCGCGACGCGATGCGCGGGACGGATGCGCGGTACGGCTATCGGACAAGCCGAACCGTTTCGGCTGTGCGCCGTTCAGGGGGCACCCCCGTGCGCGTGGGACCCGCCTGCACCGCTATCGGCCCGGGCGGTGGCAGGAAGGAGGTATGAGCCTCAATCGCCGCCAGGTGCTGGGCAGCGCGGCCGCGGCCGTCCTCGCCACCGTCGGGGCAGCGGCCCGGACCCCCGACTACGGTGCGCTGGCACGCGGGATCGACGGACGCGTGGTGCTCCCCGGGGAGCCGGACTACCCGGAGGCCCGCCGGCTGTTCCAGCCCCGCTACGACACCGTCGCCCCGGCCGCGGTGGCCTATCCCGCGCACGCCGGGGACGTGGCCGTCTGCCTGGACTTCGCTTGCCGCACCGGCGCGCCCGTGGTCCCGCGCGGCGGCGGGCACAGCTACGCCGGCTGGTCCACGCGATCCGCCGGGCTGGTCGTGGACACCGGAACCATGCTCGCCGTGTCGATCGACGGCAACGGCGACAGCGGCGGCGTACGGGTCGGCGCCGGCGCCCGGCTCGGGGACGTGCACGCGGCCCTCGCCGGGCGCGGCCGATCCGTCCCGACCGGGCTGTGCCCCTCCGTCGGCATCGCCGGACTCACCCTCGGTGGCGGCCTGGGCCTGCATGCGCGGGCCTACGGGACCACCGCCGACCGGCTCACCGGGGCCCGGGTGGTCACCCCCGACGGGATCGTCCGTGAAGTCTCCGCCGAGCGCGATCCGGAGCTGTTCTGGGCGCTGCGCGGCGGGGGCGGCGGCAATTTCGGCGTGGTCACCGAATTCCGCTTCCGCACGCATCCGGTCGGCGCGTGCGCCTACGCCGAACTCCACTGGCCCGGCGATGACTCCGCCGCCGTGCTGCGCGGCTGGCAGCGCTGGCTGGCCGGGCTGCCGGACCCCTTCTGGAGCCAGGT
This sequence comes from Streptomyces sp. CLCI03, assembly GCF_053615355.1. Classification (NCBI taxonomy): domain Bacteria; kingdom Bacillati; phylum Actinomycetota; class Actinomycetes; order Kitasatosporales; family Streptomycetaceae; genus Streptomyces; species Streptomyces sp. CLCI03. Next base: position 363,406 of record NZ_CM132132.1, read on the forward strand.
GGAGTTCACCGTCGAGGTGGGCGGCGCAGCCGTGGCGGCACCGGCGGTGCGGGTGGTGTGCCTCGACGGGCGCCCGGAGCTGGAACGGCAGTTGACCCGGCTGTCCGACCTGGTCGGCGGGGCGCCGCGGGACAGCTGGATCACCGTACGCAGCCACGAGGACACCGTCCGGGCCATGTCCGGCTGCCCCGAGCTGAGCCCGGCCATGTGCCGACTGCCTGGCGTCCTGCCCGGCCGGGACCCGCGGGGACGGCTCGGGCGGGACTCGTACGCCGCCCGGTCCGACTTCTGGGCGGGCGGCGGGCTGCCCGACGCGGCGATCGCCGCGGTCCTGGACGCCGTACGACGGTACGGGACGAGCGCTCCCCCGGGTGGCCTGGGCGTGGTGCAGTTCGACGGGGTCTGCGGGGGCGCGCTGAACCGCGTCCCGGCCGGCTCCACCGCCTTCGTGCACCGCGACAGCCTCTTGCTCGCCCAGTACCTGGCCTACTGGCCCGAGTCCGCACCGGCCGCCGAGGTGGCCCGGCACCAGGGCTGGCTCGACGGACTCTGGCAGGACCTGCGCCCCTGGGCGGGCGGCCGCGCCTACCAGAACTACATCGACCCGAAGCTCACCGGCTGGCGCGAGGCCTACTACGGGCCGAACCTCGCGCGCCTGCAGGAGGTCCGGCGTGTCCACGACCCGGACCGGCTCTTCCGTTTCCCCCAGGCCGTTTAGGGAGTGTCCGGCATGCGACGTACGTTGACGATGGCCGCGGTGGTGGCCGCCCTGCTGGTACCGGCCGGGCCGCTGCCCGTGGCCGAGGCCGTGGGCGGCGCCGTCCCGGTGGCCGTCGGCCGCTGGTCGGCGCGTGAGGCGCAGGCCTTCTGGACCGCGGAACGGATGGCCTCCGCCGCTCCGTTGCCCCCCGGGCCGCCCGACAGCGCCGATCCCGCGCCGCCGGAGCCGCCCGAACCGCAGGAGCCGGCCGAAGCGCCGGAGCCGGCCGAGCCCGTCGAACCCGTCGAACCCGTCGAACCGGCCGAGGAGATCCCGGTCGCCACGCGGCCCCCCACCCCGACCGGGCTGCCGCTGCCGTCCGCGCCCCCGGCCGCCACACCCGCCCCCACGCCCGCTCCCGCCCCCACTCCGGCGGCCACCGCCGCTCCCGCTCCCACCCGCGCGCCGGCGCCCCCGACCCCGGCTCCGCTTCCGGCACCGGCGCGCGCGGCCGTCGCGCCGTTGCCCGCCCTCACCCCCGGCATCGGGCAGAACTTCGACGGGATCCCGGTCGCCGGCCGGATGTTCCTGGTGAAGGACGGCGGGGCCTACTTCTGCACCGCGAGCGTGGTCTCCTCCCCCGGCCGCAACCTGGTCCTCAGCGCGGGGCACTGCCTGCTCGGCTCCGACACCCAGCAGGTGGCCTTCGTACCGCAGTACACGCGGGCGAAGCCTCAGCCGTACGGCATGTTCCCGGTCCTGCGCGACGCGGGCGGGCACTCGAAGATCTGGATCGACCCGCGCTACCGTTCCCAGGGCGTCGACCGCGCGGCCGCCCTCGACGTGGCCTTCGCCCAGGTCGGTCCGAACTCCCGCGGCTTCCCGGTGGAGTCCGTGGTCGGCGGGAACCGGCTGGTGACCGGCGCCGCTTACGCCCAGGCGCGGGTCACGTTGATCGGTCACCCGGCCTCCGCCGCCCGGCCACGCGTGTGCGTCAACCGGACGACGAAGTTCACCAGCGCCGACGCCCGGATCCCGGGATCGTTCCTGCGCATCAACTGCACCGGCTATCCCGGCGGGACCAGCGGTGGCCCGTTCCTGACCCGCTACGACGCGCGCACCGGGACCGGTGACGTGGTGGGGGTCATCGGCGGCTGGAAGACCGGCGGGGACAAGGCCGACACCTCGTACAGCTCCTACTTCGGCGCGGACATCAGGAAGTTGTACGAGAAGGCGGTTGCCGGGGCGAAGGCGGGGCGGTGAGCACCCGCACCCACCGGGTGCGGCGCGGGTTGCCGACCGTACGCGGCGTCGCCGGGAGCCCGTCGCCGCTCAGCCCGTCGGCGGGCGCGAGGCCGAGCCGGCGGCGCAGGTCGGCGAGGGCCGCGTGGACGGGAGCGAGGACCACCTCGGCGCCCGGGTCGACGGTGGCCAGGGCGTGGGCGGTGGTCTCGATGGCCTCGGCGGCGTCCTCGGCGGCGGTCCGGCTCCATCCGCCGGGCGCACAGCTTCCCCAGGGGGCGATGGTGTCGTAGAGGTGGCAGGCGGCATCGGCCACGGCGTCGGCCCGTTCACCGACGCCCGGCGCCGCGATGGTCGGCAGTTCCATGCCGGGTCAACGAGCCGATGCCGCCGGGGGTACGTACGGGCGGAGGCTACGAGGCCGCCGTGGCCCGGTGGATCCGCCGGGCCACGGCGTGCGAGACGACGGTGGCCGCGCCGGCGAGGGCCAGGCCCGTGACGATGTCGCGCGCCCGCGTGGGCCGCAGCACGCCGGCACGGCGCAGCCGGCCGCGCGCCCACAGGGTGAAGGGGACCACGAGCAGTGGTGAGGTGACCACGCCGGGGGTGTAGCCGCGGGTGGCGGCGGCCTGCGCGACGTGGACGAGCCCGTGCAGGCCGAAACCGTTCAGCGAGGCCTGGTAGAAGGCGGAGCGCCCGCCGGTGCGGTACCCGTCGGCGGAGGCGGCCGCGACGACGAGTCCCATCACGGCGACCGCGGTGGCGAACTCGCGTCCGTCCACCGCTTCCAGGCTCCGCCACACCCGGTCGGGTACGCCGGGGTGGCGCTCGCGCAGGGCGGGGATCCGGGTCCGGGTCCAGCGCGCCATGGTGGCCATTTCTTCGAGGTCGTGCACGGCCCAGGCGGCGAGCAGTCCTGAGGTGACGGCGCTCGGCGCTATGGAAGGCCCGGACTCGTCGGCGCCGGCAGGGATGTCGGCAGGGGTATCGGCGTTCATACGACCACAGTCTGCAGCCACAGGGGCAACAGCAGGAGCGACACCAGCGAACTCTTGATCACGATCGACGCGGAGAGGTCGACGCCGACGTCGTAGCGCTGGGCGAAGATGAACAGGTTCTGCGGGGTCGGCATCGCCGCGATCAGGACGAGGTACGCCAGCCACTCGCCCCGCACGCCGACGAGCGGCCCGCACACCGCCCAGGTCAGCAGCGGGAACGCCAGGCACTTGAAGCCTATGAGGGCGTACTCCTCGCGCGTGGTGCCCCGCAGGTCGAGGCCGAGGCCGCCCAGGTGGAGGCCGAGGGCGAACAGGGCCACCGGGGAGGCACTGTCCCCGACGAACGCGGCGCCGTCCAGGACGACCGCCGGGATCCGTACGGAGAGCAGGTTGAGCAGGATCCCCGCGTTGCAGGCGAGGACCAGCGGGGTGGCGAACGAGGCGCCGACGGCGCGGGCGAGGCGGCGGCCCGGGCCGCCGGCCTCCGCGCCCGCGCGGCCCAGTTCCATGAGGGCGATGACGACCAGGGACAGGACGCAGACCTGGAACAGCAGGATCGGGAAGATCGGCGCCGCGGTCCCGAAGACGGTGATGAAGACGGGAACGGCGAAGTAGGCGGTGTTCACCTGGACTCCCGCCATCACGCGCAGCGCCACGTCGCGCGGCTCGCGCAGGCCGTGGGCGACCGCCACGACGGCGACCGTCACCACGGCGAGGGCGGCGGCCCCGGCGTAGCCCCCGATCGCCCGCCAGTTGAACAGGGCCCCGAGGTCGCTGGCGTAGATGTTGCCGAAGAGGTAGCAGGGGACGGCGAAGAGGAAGGCGTAGTCGGAGAAGACCTTGGAGGCCTCGGCCGGCACGATCTTCCGCCGGGCGAGCAGCACCCCGCCGCCGAACGCCAGCAGCACCGGCACCAGTTTCTCCAACGCCGCAGCACCACCCATGCCCGCATCCCCCATGATCGACAGGCCGGCAGCCTAACCCCGCCCGCAGTCGGTGCCACCGGCGCATAGGCTGGACGGATCATGAGCGATGAACCCCGCACCCGGCCGCGCGGCCGGACCCGCGCGCCCATCCGTACGTCCTCGGCGGCCGGCGCCCGGGTGCCCGGCGCGCTGGCGCGGCTCGCCCTGGTGTTGCGCACGCCGGCCGGGGCGGCGCAACCCTTGTTCGCGCAGGCGCCCAAGCGGTGGCAGCGGGCGATGCCGTTCCTCGTCGTAGGCGTCTTCGTCGTCACCCTGCTGCCGGTGACGATCACGGTGCTGTCCGAGGACTACGGGGTCGGTGGCGGCTGGGCGGGCGCGCTGGGGGTGGCGCAGACCGTGCCGCTGCTCCTCGCGCTGACCCGGCCGCTCCACGCCTGGATCGTCGTCCTGGCCGCCGACACCGTCGCCGCGGTGCTGCTCATCGGTGCCGACAAGGTCGCCGGGCATTCCTGGCCGTGGCCGCCGATGACCATCGTGGGCTATCTGGTGCTGATGGCCTGCCTGGGGCTGCGCGAGCCCGTGCGGACCCTGGTCGGGGTGTGGCTGGTGACCGGTGCCGTCGGTACGGTCCTGGGCTTCTCCCAGCCCACGGGCGTGACGAACACCAACGCCCTGCTCTTCGTGCTCGGCGGGGTCATGCTCGTCCTGACGGGCGCGCTGCGGGGACTCGGCGACGCGCAGCAGCGGGTCGCCGAACAGGAGAGCATCAGCGAGGCGGAGCGGTCCCGGCGCACCTTGCTGGAGGAACGGGCGCGGATCGCCCGCGAGTTGCACGACGTGGTGGCCCACCACATGTCGGTGATCACCGTTCAGGCCGATTCGGCGCCGTACCGGGTGCCGGGCATGTCCGAGCCCGTACGCGAGGAGTTCGCGGCGATCGCGGCGAGCGCGCGGGAATCGCTGGGCGAGATGCGGCGGCTGCTCACCGTGCTGCGCGGCGACGGCGCGAACGGGGCGGGCTCCTCCGACGGCGCCGACGGTGAGCGCGCCCCGCAACCGGGGATCGACCGGCTCCAGCAGCTGGTGGAGGCGACCGTACGGGCCGGACAGCCGGTGGAGTTGTCGCTGGCGGCCGGGGCGGCCGGGGCGGCGCCACCGGCGGTGGACCTGTCGGCGTACCGGATCGTGCAGGAGGCGCTGGCCAATGTGGTGCGGCACGCGCCCGGCGCCCCGACCCGGGTCTCGGTGACGGTGGACGAGGACGAGGTCCTCGTGCTGGTGGTCAACGGTCCGGCCCGGGATGCCGTGGTGGAGCTGGAGAGTTCGGGCACGGGGCACGGTCTGGTGGGGATGCGCGAGCGCGTACGGTTGACCGGCGGGACGCTCGACACGGGTCCGCTGCCCGACGGCGGCTTCCGCGTCGCCGCCCGGCTGCCCTTGCACGATCCGACCGAGGACCCCAGTTGACCATTCGCGTGATCATCGTCGACGACCAGGCCATGGTGCGGGCCGGGTTCGCCGCGCTGCTGTCGGCGCAGGCCGACATCGATGTGGTGGGCGAGGCCCCCGACGGGCGGGAGGGGGTGCGGGTGTCGCGCTCCACGCACCCCGACGTGGTGCTGATGGACGTGCGGATGCCGGAGATGGACGGGCTCACGGCCGCCCGGGAGATCCTCGACCCGCCGCCCGGGGTGGTGCACCGGCCGAAGGTGCTGATGCTGACCACCTTCGACATCGACGACTACGTGTACGAGGCGCTGCGCGCGGGCGCCTCCGGGTTCCTCCTCAAGGACGCCCCGCCGGCCGATCTGATCGCGGCGGTCCGGGTCGTGGCCTCGGGCGAGGCGCTGCTGGCTCCCTCGGTGACGCGGCGGCTGATCGCGGACTTCGTGCAGCAGCGCCCGGCGCCGCGCAAGGATCCGGCGCTGCGCCTGAAGGGTCTCACCCCGCGCGAGACCGAGGTGCTGGAACTCATCGCGCGCGGGCTGTCGAACCAGGAGATCGCGGGGCATCTGGTGTTGGCGGAGCAGACGGTGAAGACGCACATCGGGCGGGTGCTGGCCAAGCTCGACCTCCGGGACCGGGCGCAGGCCGTGATCTTCGCGTACGAGGCGGGGCTGGTACGCCCGGGCGACTCCGGCTGATCCCACCGCTCGCCGCCGCTCCCCGCGTCCCGGCGGCTTGCCGACGGTTTCCGGTGGCTCGCCGACGGTTTCCGGTGGCTTCCCTGCGGCCCGGTGCGCCACGGGCATGCCCGCCTTCCGGCGTAATAGCGGGCGCTCCCCCATTTCCTTGCCGGGAATCGGACGGATCACCGCCTACTTTGTGACCGGATCGGCGAGGGCTCGATCGGCCGGGACCGTCGGCCCTCGCTCGGCGCGGCACACCGAAGCAGCGGACGTCGACCATCGGAGCTCACCCATGAATGCCATCGGCGGGACCCACCACATGCCACGGCGTCAGTTCGTGACCCTCTCCGGCGCCCTGGGCGCGGGAGCACTGCTCACCGGCGCGAGCGGCGGCGCGTCGGCGGCGGGTCCGGTCGGCGCCCTCGGGGACCCGTCGTGCTGTCCCTGTCCCACGGATCCCGCTCCGCCCGGCGGCGGACAGAGCCCCTGCCCTCCGCCCCAGATGCAGAATCTCTGCGGCAGCCCCGCCGATACCGACCCGCTGTGGCAGGACGTGCAGTACTGCACCCAGGGCATCGTTCCGCCGTCCGGGCAGCGACCGGTCTGCCTCAAGACGACCCCCAACTACGTGGTGCTGCACGGCAAGCCCGAGTCGCCGCACAACTACCTGCTCCTGCCGAGCTGCCGGATCAGGGGAATCGAGTGCCCCTTCCTCGTGTCGCCCAATGCCGCGAACTACTGGCACGAGGCATGGGAGACCGGTCGCAGCGGCGGAGACGTCCCCGTGCAGTACGCGAACATCGGGCTGGGCATCAACTCGGTGGGCGCCCGGCGGCTCCACCAGATGCACATCCACATGGCCGGCGTCCTACCGAGCACCCAGCGGCGGCTGCAGGACCTGGAGGCCGCCGGACGCGTCGCTCCGCAGCCGTCGCAATGGCGTGCCGCGCAGTACCAGGCGCTCATCACCAGCGCGGACGGATCGGGCGACCGGACGTACCGGATCCTCAGACTCGACGCGCTCACGCAGAACCTGTTCGCCCTGCTGAACCAGAACGTGGTGCGGCCGCTGGGGCTCGACATGGCGGGCCAGATCCTGATCGTCGTCCCGAGGATGACGGCGACCGGATTCGACCGGTCCTTCTACATCCTCAACAGCGACAGCTCGCTCCCCAGCGGGACGAACACCTGCGACCGTCTGCTCGTCTACTGACGGCCTCTCCTCCACCCCCTACCGGGGTATGACATTCGACTTGGCTCCACGGTCCGACGTGACGGCCGACACCCCCTCCTTACCTTCCTCCTCGTCACGAGGAGAGGAGAAGGGGCATGCGCCGCTTCGGAAGGACGCTGGTCACGGCCGCACTGGCGGTGGCCCTCGTCGGGGGGACCGCCGGGTGGGCCTCGGGCGACAGCCAGACGGCGGTCACCGGGCCGCCGCCGGGCACCGACGCCTGGCGGGCCGATACCGTCTCCGGCCGGTCGCTGCCCGATCCGGCGACCACGGCGCCGCGCGAGGTCGCCGCCTTCTTCGCCGGGCTGGACGACGCGGCACGCCACCGGCTGCTGCGGTCCCACCCGCTGGTGGTGGGCAATCTGGAGGGGGCGCCGCTCCCGCTGCGGTACGAGGCGAACCGGATCGCGGTCGCCGCCACGGGTGAGGCGCGGTACGCCTCCCTCGCCGCGCCGGGCCGGCAGATCCTGGCCTTCGACCCGCGGGGCCGGGGCCAGGTGGTCGAGGTGTTCGGGGACCTGGAGCACGCGGAGCACGTCTCGGTGATCGTGCCGGGCTCCGACAACGACGCCGCCGGGTACGACACCCGGCGCAAGCCCGCCACCGGGCCGGCCGGCATGGCCCGGTCCCTGCGCGCGGCGACCGGGGCGGGGTCGGGAACCGCGGCCGGGTCGGGCGGGTCCACCGCCGTCGTCGCGTGGATCGGTTACACCACCCCGGTCGGTGTCGGGCTCGACGCGGCCGACGGCCGCCTCGCCCGGGCCGGGGCGGCCCGGCTGGCCCGTTTCACCGCGGGACTCGACGCGGTGGGCGCGCCGGACCCGGTGCTGTTCTGCCACAGCTACGGCTCCGTGGTGTGCGGGCTGGCGGCCCGGCACACCGACGCCGCCGACATCGTGGCCTTCGGCTCCCCCGGGATGCGCGCCGACACCGCGGGCGCGCTGAGCACCGGAGCCCGCGTCTGGGCGGCCCGAGGTCCCTCCGACTGGATAGCCGACGTCCCGAACGTCGAGTTCGCCGGGATCGGCCACGGCGTCGACCCCACCTCGGCGGCCTTCGGCGCGCGCCGGGTGCCCGCCGCCGACGTGGAGGGCCACACCGGCTACTTCGTGCCCGGCACCCAGTCCCTTGCGGCCTTCGCCGCGATCGCGAAGGGAGAGGCCCGATGAGCGCCTCCGCCGCCCTGGCCCCGCTACGGAAGGTCGCCGCGCGGATCGACGGCCGGACTCCCGCCGACCGTGACCGGGCGATCGACGGGCTGCGCGCCCTGGCGCTGCTGGCCGTACCCACCGGCCACTGGCTGCTCGGCGGCTTCACCCTCGACGCCGACGGCGGCCTGCACAACGCCAGCCCGCTGTCCGCCTTCGGGGGATTGGCCCCGGCCAGTTGGGTGCTCCAGATGCTGGGCATCTTCTTCCTCGTCGGCGGATACGCCTCGGCGCTCTCCTTCGGGCGCCGCACCGGGTCGACGGGCGCCTGGCTGAAGGGCCGGATCGTCCGGCTGGGCCGGCCGGTGCTCGGGGTGACCGTGGTGTGGGCCGTGGCGGCACCCGTGCTGTACGCGGCCGGGGTGCCGGAGGCGTCGCTGCGGACCGGGGCGACGCTGGTGGTCCAACCGCTGTGGTTCGTCGGCGTGTACGTGGTGGTCACCGCGCTGACCCCGTACTGCGTGCGGGCGGCCCGAAGCCTCGGCGGCTGGGCGGCCGCCCCGCTGCTCGGCTGCGTCGCCGTGGTGGACTTCCTGCGCTACGGGCCGCTCGCCGACTCCGTGCCGTCGTGGCTCGCCCTGGTGAACGTCCTGCCGGGCTGGCTGTTCGCGTACCAGCTGGGCGTCTCCTGGGCGGAGCGGCGGATCGCGCGGCGCGGGGCCTGGCTGCTGCTGGCGGGCGGGACCCTGCTCTTCGCCGCGCTGTTGACGGTCTTCCACTATCCGGCGTCGATGGTCGGCGTGCCGGGTGCGGCACGCACCAACTCGCACCCGCCCTCGCTCCTGGTACTGGCCCTGGCCTCGGCGCAGTCGGGGGCGGCGATCCTGCTCCGCGACCGGCTGGCGAAGCTGCTGGCGCGGCCGGCCCTGTGGGCGCCGGTGGTCGTGATCAACCTGTCCGCGATGACGATCCTGTGCTGGCACCAGACGGCGATGCTGGCGGCGGCCGTGCCCGGCTCGTTCGTGGGTGAGCTGGCCGGGCTGACGACGGCGCCGGACAGCCTGGGGTGGATCGCGGCCCGGCTGGCCTGGATGCCGGTGTTCGCCGCGCTGTTCGTCGCTCTCGCCCGCTACGCACGGCGGTTCGAGGTCGCCCCGCGCGAGGGGCGGCGGGCGAGCACGCTGCGTCGGACCGTGACCGGGCTGCTGGCGGCGGGGTTCGCGGTGTTCGCGCTCGGCCTCGCCTGAGCACGGCCGGGCCCGTCCTGGAAACGGCGAGAGCGCCGCTCCGTCGTGGGAGCGGCGCTCTCGCCGTGTACGGGCGCTTCGCGTCAGGCGATCGAGGCGGCGACGATCGCGGCCACCGCCAGGTTGCAGGCGGCCGACACCCAGACCGCCGGGTGCGGCTCGGGGTCGACGACGATGGCGCCGAGCTTGCCCGGGGTCACCAGGTCGAGCACGAGGAACGCCACCGCCATCAGGATCAGGCCGAGCACGCCGAAGGCGGCGGTGGACAGCAGGCCCTTGCCGAAGCCCGCGTACGTCGTCCAGATCGAGGTGAAGACGATGCCGCCTATGCCGAGGAGCGCCGAGCTGAGGAAGAGGGCCGCGTTGCGGTTGCGCTCCTCCCAGATCTGCTTGGGAAGCTTCCCGGGCGTCAGCACGTCCACGAGGACGATGCCGAGGATCAGCAGCACCAGGCCGAGCGCGCCGTAGGCGCTGGTGCGGCCGAGTCCGTTGATGATGTCGCTCATTGAGAAGCCTGTCTCCGCGTGGGTGGGAAAGTACGTGCCGTGGGGAGGCCGAATGTATCGCACGGCCTTGCCGCGGACCATGGGGAGGTCAGCAGATGGTGAAGGTCAGGGCCGCGCGGCCGGCCGAGGCGGAGGACCTGACCGGGCTGGTGATGCGGTCCAAGGCGCACTGGGGGTACGACGCGGCCTTCCTCGCCGCGTGTGCGCCGGAACTACGGATCCGGGCCGACGACGTGACGGTCCGCCGTGTCGTCGTGGCCGAGAACGGGCGGGGCGAGATCGTCGGGGTCGCCTCGCTGGAGGGGACACCCCCACGGGCGGAGCTCGGGCTGCTGTTCGTGGAACCGTCGGCCGTCGGGCAGGGCGTGGGCCGGCTGCTGTACCGGGACGTGCTGCGCCGGGCCGTGGAGCTGGGGGTGCGCCGGCTGGTGATCGACTCCGATCCGCACGCGACCGGGTTCTACCGGGCGATGGGAGCGGCGGCGGTGGCCGAAGCCGCCGCGCCCGCCGCGCCGGGCGAGCCGGCCCGGCCGGTCGCGGAAGGCGGTGGTACGGCGCTGGTCCGGTTCGAGGCGGCTCCGGTCCCGCTCGCCGACTGGGCGCGGGCCTGGACCGGTGGCGGGCGGGCCGTGCACCTGGGCAACGTCGGTGAGTTCAACGCGCAGTTCGCCGACGCCACCGTGGACCGGGAACAGCGGCCCGCGCACCACTACGCGTGCCTCGCCGCCTTCTACAGTCCCTACCCGGCCGCGCTGGTGCTGCCGCGGCCGGTGCCGCGCGGCTGGACCGAGCTGGTCTGTCGCCAACTGGGCTGGACCGGGGTCGAGGTGTACGACGGCCTGTTGGACGCGGATCCCGGCCTCGCCGAAGCGGTACGGGCCCGGCCGGCGCTGGCCGCGCTGCTCACCGGGGCCGGGCTGCCCCTCGTACCGTGGGGGCGGACCAGGGCGTTCGGGCGGCTGGCGGGCCGGCCGTGGCGGGACGGGGAGTTGCGCTACGAGTCGAAGTCGGCGGCGCACGGGCTCTTCGGGCGGATCCTGGCGGACGGCGGGCATCCCGGGATCGTGCTCCCCCGGCAGTGGCGGGTCGACGGGCGGTGGGCGGCGGCCCGGATGCTGGCGGCCCGGACCAGGGCGGGCGAGAGCACCGTTGTGAAATCGGAGCACGGTGTCGGGGGTTCGGGCACCACGGTGCTCACCCCCGCGCGGGTCCGCGCCGCGGGCGGGGCACGGGCCGTGCTGCGCCGGTTGCCACGCGGGCCGCTGCTGGTGGAGGAGTACATCGGTGGTGCGGCGTCGTCCGGGGACGACGAGGGCCCGCGGGATCTGACCTACGACGGTTTCGTCGACGAGGCGGGCCGGGCCCACGAGGTGGGCGGGGCGGTGATGGAGGTGTCGGACGGCTGCTACCGGGGGGCCACGGTGGGCCCGGGGGTGGTGCCCGGGTGGGCGGAGAAGCCCCTCACCGCGTTCGGTGCGGCGGTGGGCCGGGAGCTGGCGGATTCCGGTTACCGGGGCTGGTTCGACGTGGACTTCGTCGCGGACGGGACGGGGCGGCTCGCGCCGACCGAGACGAACCTGCGGCTGACCGGGCCGTCCATCGCCTTCATGGTGGCGGCCCGGCTCGACGCGCTGCGGGGCGCGGGTCATCTCGTACGGATCGCGGACCGGGTGGAGCTGGGCGCGCGGCTGCCCGAGGCACAGCTGGACGAGTTGTGCGCGGCCCTGGCCCGGGGCTGTGCGGAGCTCGGGGCGGTGTTCGTCCCGGCGATCCCGACCGGGGCCTTCGAACCGGCGCCCTGGCTGGGTGTGCTGGTGGCCGCGCGCAGCCGGGAGGTGCTGGACGCGGCCGAGGCGTTGGTACGGGCCGAGGCCCTGGCGGTCGGGGCGATGTTCGGCCCGTCGTAGGCGGGACGCGGCCGGCCACGGGCCCTGTGCTCCGGTCAGCGGTCGGGGTGGTCGTCGAGGGGGTCGTGGAAGTCGAAGGGGTCGGCCGGTTTGCTGACGACGTAGGCCGCGACGAGGACGCCCGCGATCATCAGGGGGATGTTGAAGGCGTAGACGAGCGCGGCCTGGCGCGGCCAGTCCTGTTTGGCGGCCAGCCGGTAGAGGTTGTCCTGCGGCCACCAGGACAACAGCAGGTAGGACACGGCGAGGTGGGCGGCCACGGTCAGGGAGGGGCTACGGCGTTGGCGCAGCATCCGGGCGCGGCCGCCGATGAGGAAGACCACCCCGACGCCGAAGGCGACGCACTCGAAGAGGTAGAGCACGAAGAAGAGGAACGCCCAGGGCTGCGGTACTCCGGTGAGGTCGGTCGATCCGGGCCACAGGAAGTTCGTCAGGATCATGGCGACGAAGCCCAGTCCGACTCCCCCGCAGCCGGCCGCGCAGCCCGCCGAGGCCTCGCTCGTGCCCGCGGCGGCCCCGGACTTGCCGGACTTGCTTCCGGCGGCCTTCACCGCCGCGGGCATGACGGGCAGCGGCAGGGCGTCGCGGTCCTCCCGGCCCGCGGCGGTGCGGGGCAGGGTGCGCAGCCGGATCACGGTGCGTGGGAACTCCTCCCGGAGCACCTTGCCCGCCAGGTGGTCGCGGAGCTCCTCGATGTCCGGCAGGAAGGCCCCGGCCGGCCAGGTCGGGCCGCCGGGGGGTGGGGCCACGTAGGCGACGAGCCGCCGCGGGCCGCGCGGGCCGTCGACGCCCTTGACGATGACCGCGCCGATGCCCTCGTGACGGCGGATGGCGGATTCGACGGGGTACGGGTCGACCCACCGGCCGCCGGGCAGGGCGATCCGGTCCCGGATCCGGCCGCCGTACTCCAGCAGGCCGTCGTCACGGAGCAGGCCGACGTCGCCGGTCGGTATCGCGTCACCGCCGTCCGGCGTGACGAGGAAGATCTCCCTGCCGCGGGTCTCGACCCGGAAGCCGGGGAACGCGGTGCCGAGCAGGGAGATCTCCTCCAGGTCGTCCAACGGGTACGGCAGTTGCGGGAGTTCGAACCAGGTGCCGATCCCGGCGCACTCCGCGGAGCCGTAGACGTTGAGCACGCGGGCGCCGGGGTGCAACCGGGCCTGCAGGGTGGCCTGCTCGTCGAGGTAGAGCCGGTCCCCCGTGACGGCGAGCAGCCGCAGGGACCGGCAGGCGGGGTCGGCCGGCCGATGGGCGACCGGGGCGAGGGTGCCCGTTTCCGCGTCCCGGATCAGCAGCCGGGTGGCTCCGGCCGGATCGGTGTGCAGCACGGTGACGCGCTCGGTCTCGACGGCCGCGCGGACCTCGGGGGGCTTCCAGGCGGAGCGCGGGGAGAGCACGAGGGTGCCGCCCGAGCACAGGGCCCGGGTCCAGCCCGCGGCGAAGGCGGTGACGTCCGTACCGCGGGTGAACAGGTGCCGGTCGCGCGGGGTCGGCCGGGCCACCTCGGCCCAGGCGTCGTGGGCGGCGAGGAGCAGCCCGTGGCCCACCGGCACCGCGCGCGGCTCGGCCGCTCCGGTGAACAGGACCGCGGCGGTACGGCGCGGCGGTACGGAGGCCGCCCCCGGGAGCGGATCGGTGGAGGGGCCCCCGGGTGGGTCCGAGGGCGAGTCCGCAGACGGGTCCGCGGGCTGAGCCGCGAGCTGGTGCGCGGGCTGGTCCGCGGGCTGTTCGGTGCGCGGCCGGCCGATCGTCGGGGTCTCGGAGTCGAGCCGGATCACCCGGGGGCCGCCGCCGTTGTCGAGGGCGGCCTGCTGGGCGGCGTCGGTGAGCAGGAGGAGGGGCTCGGCCGCGGCGAGCTGCCGGCGCCCTGAGCGCGGGCTCGCCACGTCGACCACGGTGTAGGACCCACCGGCCTTGAGGACGGCGAGGACGGCGACGACCAGGCGGGCCTGTCGGGCGGTGCCGACGGCGACGAGTGCGCCGAGCGGGAGACCGGAGTCGAGCAGACGGTGCGCCAGCCGGTCGGCGCGCGCGTCCAGTTCTCCGTAGGTGAGGCTGTCCGGGCCGGCGATGAGCGCGCGGGCGTCGGGGGTGTCGCGGGCCCACTGCTCGAAGCGGTGCAGGACGGTGTCGGTGGTGCGCTTGCCGAAGCGTACGGACTCGGATCCCTGCGTCATGGACCGATGATGCCACCGGGCACCGACAACGGACGGAGGTCGGCAAAATCGCTCGTACGGGCGGGAGTTGACGCCCCGTGCGGGCGACCCCGGATCGAAAGCTTGACCTCAGGTTTGGTTGAGGTCCTAGCGTTCGAGCCATGGACATGGAAGTCACCGCCTGGACGTCGCTGCACAGCGCGATCAACGCCCAGCAGGACCGTCGCACGCTCTCCCGGGCCGGCTTGCGCCGCGTCGCCGCCTTCGCCCGCCCGCACCGCCGCGGGCTCACCCTCTTCCTGCTGCTGAGTGTGGTGACCGCGCTGCTCGCGGTGGCCACGCCGGTGCTCGCCAGCCGGGTCGTCACCGCCATCGTGGACGGCCGCGACAGCTCCGCGGTCACCCGGTTGGCCCTGCTCATCGCCCTGATCGCGGTCGCGGAGGCCGGGCTCGGGCTGCTGACCCGCCGACTCTCCGCCACCCTCGGTGAGGGGCTGATCCTGGACCTGCGGACGGCGGTCTTCGACCACGTGCAGCGCATGCCGGTCGCCTTCTTCACCCGGACCCGCACGGGGGCGCTGGTCAGCCGCCTCAACAACGATGTGATCGGCGCCCAGCGGGCCTTCAGCAACACCTTGTCGGGGGTGGTCGCCAATACCGTCACCCTGCTGCTGACCCTCACCGTGATGCTCAGCATCTCCTGGCAGATCACCCTGCTGGCGCTGGTGCTGCTGCCGGTGTTCGTGCTGCCCGCCCGTCGGATGGGGACGCGGATGGCGGCCATGCAGCGGGAGGCCTCCGCGTTGAACGCCGCGATGGGCACGCAGATGACCGAGCGGTTCTCGGCCCCCGGCGCGACGCTGGTCAAGCTGTTCGGCCGGCCCGCCGACGAGTCCGCCGAGTTCGCGACCCGGGCGGCACGGGTCAGGGACATCGGGATCCGTACGGCGATGGCCCAGTCGGCCTTCATCACGGCCCTCACGCTGGTCTCCGCGCTGGCCCTGGCACTCGTGTACGGCCTCGGCGGCTTCTACGCCCTGCGCGGTTCCCTGGACGCCGGTTCCGTCGTCGCCCTCGCCCTCCTCCTGACCCGGCTGTACGCCCCGCTCACCGCGCTCGCCGGCGCCCGTGTGGAGGTGATGAGCGCGATGGTGAGCTTCGAGCGGGTCTTCGAGATCCTCGACCTGAAGCCGCTCATCGCCCAGAAGCCGGATGCCCGCCGCGTGCCGCAGGGGCCGGTGGCCGTGGAGTTCGACCGGGTCTCCTTCGGCTACCCGGCCGCCGAGAAGGTCTCCCTCGCCTCCCTGGAGGAGGTCGCCACCCTGGACGCCCGGGGCGGTACGCAGGTGCTGCACGAGGTGTCCTTCCGGGCCGAGCCGGGCCAGATGATCGCTCTGGTCGGCTCGTCCGGCGCCGGCAAGTCGACGATCGCGCAGCTGCTGCCGCGGCTGTACGACGCCGACGCGGGCGCGGTCCGGCTCGGCGGGATCGACGTACGGGACCTCACCGCCGACTCGATCCGCGAGACGCTCGGCATGGTCACCCAGGACGGGCACCTCTTCCACGAGTCGGTGCGGTCCAATCTGCTGCTGGCCCGCCCGGAGGCCTCGGAGGAGGAGATCTGGGAGGCGCTGCGGCGCTCGCGGCTGGACGGGCTCGTCGCCTCGCTGCCGGACGGGTTGGACACCGTGGTCGGGGAGCGCGGCTACCGGCTCTCGGGCGGGGAACGCCAGCGGCTGACCATCGCGCGGCTGCTGCTGGCCCGGCAGCGGGTGGTGATCCTCGACGAGGCCACCGCGCACCTGGACTCCACCTCGGAGGCCGCGGTGCAGGAGGCCTTGGGCGAGGCCTTGGCGGGCCGGACGGCGGTGGTGATCGCGCACCGGCTGTCGACC
Source organism: Streptomyces sp. CLCI03 (assembly GCF_053615355.1). Lineage (NCBI taxonomy): Bacteria > Bacillati > Actinomycetota > Actinomycetes > Kitasatosporales > Streptomycetaceae > Streptomyces > Streptomyces sp. CLCI03. Next base: position 379,494 of record NZ_CM132132.1, read on the forward strand.
GTTCAGGCGGCGGACCTGATCCTGGTGGTCGAGGACGGCCGGATCGTGGAACGGGGCACGCACACCGAGCTGCTGGCGGCGGGCGGCCGGTACGAGGAGCTGTACCGCACCCAGTTCGCGGTGTCGGGCGGCGAGGCACCGGTGCCGGGGCCATGATGCCGGTATGGACATCAAACTGGAGCTCGTCGCCGTCCCCGTCACCGACGTGGACCGGGCCAAGGCCTTCTACGAGAAGCTCGGCTTCAACGCAGACCACGACGTCACCGTCAGCGAGGACATCCGCTTCGTCCAGCTGACCCCGCCGGGCTCGGCCTGTTCGATCGCGATCGGCAAGGGGCTGACCCGGATGACCCCGGGGTCACTGGACAACATGCAGGTCGTCGTGACCGACATCGAGGAGGCGTACGAGGACCTGCGCGGCCGGGGGGTGGAGGTGACGGAGATCCAGGACCTGCCGTGGGGTTCGTTCGTCTACTTCTCCGACCCCGACGGGAACGGCTGGGCGGTCCAGCAGACCACGCCCCGCAAGTCGGCGAACCCCGCCTGACGACGGGCCCGACGGCCCCGGTACGGGACGCAGCCAGGCCCGGCGGACCCCGCCGGGCCTGAGCGCTGCCCCGCCGGGTCAGCCCATGGACCACAGGACGTCGGCGACCGGGTCGGCGGTGTGGTCGTAGCGGCTTCTCACGTCATCGCTCTGCTCCACCCGCCACCGGCCGTCCTCCTTGATGAGGCGCAGCGCGTAGCGGAAGGGCTTGCTGCCGTCGCGCTGTCCCGTGGCGAGAACTCCCTTGCCGGCCGGGTGCTTCCGGGACGCCTTCACGTCCTGGACGTGGTCGACGGTGAACCGCAGCGGGGCGCGCCCCGGCTCCGGGGTCCGTTCGGTCAGCGACTTCCGTTCGGCGACGCAACCTTCGACCGTTCCGCCGTCATCGGTGAAGTTGGGGCGTGCCGCCTTGGTCTCGTGCTCGCACATGGCCTTGACGTCGGCGGGGTCGAGCATCCACGCCTTCATGAATCCTTCGGCGGCGGCGGTGATCTGCGCGTCCTCGCTCACGGCCGTCGGACTCCCGAAGGGCTGGGGAGCCGACCTGGCGTCGTTCGGGGCGGGCTCGGAGGAGCCGCAGGCCGTCAGCGCGGCGGCCATCAGCACGGTCGTGGCGAGGCGGGCCGCTCTCGCGGCGTCGGTCCGTTCGGGCATGGTGTCCTGGTGTCCTTCCCCCAGCCGGGCGTGGGACAGGAACCCGCCGCCCGGGTTGTTGATCATTTCGAGGACACTAACCGACATCTACCGCGAACCTGAGCGATCCCCCTGGTCAGCGGCGCCCGTTGGACCTTCCGCCGAGGGTGGGGCGCGGCCGTGGTCGGGAAAGCGCATTGCCGGAGGCCGTGTTGACGGCTTGGCTTGTCCGGGTCGCAACGGTGCGGTTCTCCCCGAGGAAGCGAATGACATCCCTGCTCGACGGCTGCGCGCCGTGGCCCGCCGAGTTCGTCGACCGCTACCGGGCGGCCGGGCTCTGGCGCGGCGAGACACTGGACGACCTGCTGCGCGACCGGGCCCTGCGGTACGGGCCCCGGACCGCGCTCGTGCACGGCGGTACCCGCCTCACGTACGCGCGCCTGAACCGGTCCGTGGACCGGATGGCCGCCGGGTTCCGGCTGCGCGGTCTGCGGCCCGGGCAGTGGGTCGTCGTCCAGCTGCCGAACGTTCCCGAGTTCGTCATCACCGTGTTCGCGTTGATGCGCGCCGGCGCGGTCCCCGTCCTGTGCCCGATGACCCACCGCGCGGCCGAGGTGTCCCACCTCGTGCGGGTCGGCCAGGCCGTCGGCTACGTCGGGCCCCGGGCCCACCAGGGCTTCGACCTCACGGCGATGGCGGCGGACATCGCCGCCCGAGGTCCTTTCCTGCGCCGGGTGTTCACCTTCGAGACGCCGGGCGAGTCCTCCCCGTACGGCGGTTTCACCGTCGACCCGGCGGGCTGCCAGTACTACCCGCTGGGCTCCCTCGACTCCCCGCCCGACCGGCCGCTCGCGCAGAGCGCCGACCAGGTGGCCTTCTTCCTGCTGTCCGGAGTCGCCGGCGCGGAACCCGCGCTCGTTCCGCGGACCCACGACGCCTACGCCTACCAGGTCAGGGCCGCCGCCGAGCTGGTGTCGCTCACCGAGGACGACGTGTACCTCGCCGCGCTGCCCGCCGCGTCCGACTTCGCCTTCGGCTGCCCCGGCATCGTCGGCACCCTCTCGGTCGGCGGCACCGTCGTCCTGACCGAGGACGCGGGGGCCGCCGCGTGCCTCGCGGCCGTCGAGCGGGAGCGGGTCACCGTCACCTTCCTGGAGCCTGCCGACGCGCGGCTCTGGCTCGATCTGCTTCCCTCGGTCCAGGCCGACGTGAGCAGTCTGCGCCTCGCCCAGATCGGCGGCGTCGGGTCCTTGGAGCGGGCGACCGCCGCTCGGGTGGGGCCCGTGCTGGGCTGCCGCCTGCAACAGGTCCTCGGTACGGCCGAGGGGGTGCTCACCCTCACCCGGCCGGCTGATCCGGACGAGACCGTCCTCGGCACGCGGGGCCGCCCGCTCTCGCCCGACGTCGAGATCCGCGTGGTCGACGCCGACGGCCAGGACGTGCCGGACGGGGTGTCCGGCGAGCTCCTCGCCCGCGGTCCCCACCTCCCACGGGGCTACCACCGGGCGCCCGACCGCACCGCGCGCGCCTTCACCCCCGACGGCCACCTCCGCACCGGCACCCTCGTACGGCGCACCCCGGCCGGCGACCTGGTGGTGACCGGCCGGCTCACGGACGTCCGATGCGCACCCTGACGGCAGGGAGCCGGTGGGAGGATGGGCCGATGCCGACGCACCGTGAACCCTTGGACCGTGAACCGGTGGACCGGGAGCCGATGGATCTGGAGGCGATGGATCTGGAGGCCTACGTCGAACGGACGCGTGGCGGGCCGTGCTTCGTGTGCGCCTTCCTCGCCGGTCACCCCGACTACGCGCACGAGACCCTCTTCGAGGACGAGCAGCACGTGGCCTTCCTCGACCGTTGGCCCACACTCCCCGGCAAGGTTCTGGTGGCCCCCAAGGCGCACATCGAGCACGCCGTGCGCGATCTGGACCCCGCGGCCTACACCCGGCTGATGCTGGTCGTACGGGAGGTCGCGCTCGCCGTCGAGGACGTCTTCGACAGCGAGCGCACCTACCTCTACTCGCTGGGGAGCCGACAGGGCAACGCCCACCTGCACTGGCACATCGCGGCGCTGCCGCCCGGAGTCCCCTACGCCCGACAGCAGTTCCACTCCCTGATGACCGAGAACGGGGTGTTGTCGCCGTCGCCCGCGGAGCGGGCCGCCACGGCGGGGCTCCTGCGCGCGGCCCTCGCCGCGCGCGGAGTCCTCGTACCGCCGCGGTGAGCTCAGGCCTCCACGGCGGCGTGGTGGTGGTCGAGCTCCCAGGCGTGGTGCTTGAACTCGTGGCGGAAGTCGGCGTGGTCCTCCCACTGGCGGGCGATGCCGCGCAACACGTCCCAGTTGTGCTCCACCGACTGGTCGATGACGCGGCGCATGGCCGGCTCGGCGGATTCCCGCTTCTCGATGAGGCCCTTGATGGCGGAGGCCTCCAGGACGGAGTTGCGCAGCGCGCGCAGGGCACGGGAGGTGTCGTCCATGGCGAAGCCGTGTTCGCTGCCGGTCGCCTCGTCGAACAGCGGGGTGAGCCGCGCCTCGATGAATGCGGTGATCCGCTCGAAGTGCTGCACGTCCATCGGGGGCTCCCTCTCCTGCCGGACCGCGTCGCGCATCCGGCGTCTCCACTCGCTTGTGCTGTTCAGGGGGCCATTATCCAGCAGCTCCCGTGATCTGTTTTGATGATCCACCGGGTGCGATCGACTGGGGGTCCGGTGGACGGGAATTCAGGGCTGACGGAACGCTTCGAGGAGCACCGCTCCCATCTGAGAGCGGTGTCCTACCGCATGCTCGGCTCGCTCGCCGAGGCCGAGGACGCCGTCCAGGAGGCCTGGCTGCGCCTCGACCGTTCCGATGTCGGCGAGGTCGAGAACCTCGGCGGCTGGCTGACGACGGTCGTGTCGCGCGTCTGTCTGAACATGCTGCGCTCGCGCGAGTCCCGGCGCGAGGACCCCATGGAGGTGTATCCGGCCGACCCCGCCGTCGACCGGGTGGACACGGTCGACCCCGAACAGGAAGCCCTGCTCGCCGATTCGGTGGGGCTGGCGTTGTTGGTGGTGCTCGACCAGCTGGCGCCTGCCGAGCGGCTCGCGTTCGTGCTGCACGACCTGTTCGCCGTGCCCTTCGACGAGATCGCCCCGATGATCGAGAAGTCCCCGGCGGCGACCCGTCAGCTCGCGAGCCGCGCCCGCCGCCGCGTCAAGGGTGCCCCGTTGGTGCCCGAGGCCGATCTGACCCGTCAGCGCCTCGTCGTGGACGCCTTCCTGGCCGCCACCCGTGGCGGGAACTTCGACGCGCTGGTCACCCTGCTCCACCCCGACGTGGTGCTCCGGGCCGACAAGGCCGTCGTCCCCACCCCCGCCCCGATCCTCCTGCGCGGCGCCGGCACCGTCGCCACGAGCGCGACGGCCGCCATGCAGCGGGCGCGGGCCACGGCGCCGGCCCTGGTCGACGGAGTGGTCGGCCTGGCCATGGCCCCGCTGGGACGGCTGTTCCTGGTACTCCGTTTCACGATCGAGGACGGTCTGATCACCGCGATCGACATCGTGGCGGAACCGGAGCGCCTCGGCGCACTCGAACTCGCCGCGCTCGACGTCTGAGGGCGGACGGCCGCCGCCGGAAGCGGCCGTGGCGATTCCGTGCCGCGGCCGCCTCTTCCGGGCCGCGGCACGGCGCTCACGTACCGGCGCCGTGACCGGCGTCCCGGGCGCGGGCGTCCAGGGCGCGTTCAGGACGGTTCTGAACGATTCAGGGCGCGAGTACGTCCAGTTCCTCCAGCGCGCCCGCGGCGATCCGGCGGGTCAGCTCCTCGGCGCGCGCCGCGTCGCCCTCGCGGACCGCCTCGGCCACCTGGACGTGCAGGGTGACGGCGGCGGGGTCGGGATCGTGGAACATCACCGCGTGTTCGGTGCGGCCGGTCAGGACCTCGGCGACGACGTCCCCGAGGCGGGCGAACATCTCGTTCCCGGAGGCGTTCAGTACCACGCGGTGGAAGGCGATGTCGTGCCGCAGGTAGTCCTCCAGCTGGTGGCCGCGCGAGGTGCGGACCATGCCGAGGGCCGCCTCGGTGAGTTCGGCGCACTGCTCCGGTGTGGCCAGCTTCGCGGCGAGCCCGGCCGCGACCGGCTCGATCGCGGAGCGCAGCACGGTGAGCGACCGCAGCTGCCGGGGCCGGTCGGTGCCGGCCAGGCGCCAGCGGATCACGCGCGGGTCGTAGACGTTCCACTCGTCGGTGGGGCGCACCGTGACGCCGACCCGGCGGCGGGACTCGACCAGGTGCATCGATTCCAGGACCCGGACGACCTCCCGGACGACGGTGCGGGAGGCGTCGAAGCGCTCGGCGATCTCGTCCGTGCGCAGGACGCTGCCGGGTGGGTACTCCCCCGCCGTGATCGCGAGCCCGAGGGTGTCCAGCACGTGGGTGTGGAGTCCCTGCCCCTGTGCAGGACTGCCTTCGGTGGTCATGGCGTAAGCGTACGGTGACGCCTTCCCCGACAAAAGATGTGATGTTTCCGACCTGAGGCTTGAATACGTAGTACTTAATGCGCTTCAGTGGTGCCACACGAACCGATGTCGACGAGGACAGCGAGGTAGGCGTGAGCACCCAGCGCGTCATTGTGGTGATGGGCGTGGCCGGCACGGGCAAGACGACCGTGGGTCAACTGCTCGCCGAGGCACTCGGTGTTCCGTACGCGGAGGGCGACGCCTTCCACCCGGCGGCCAACGTCGCCAAGATGTCGGCCGGCGTGCCGCTGGACGACGTCGACCGCCGGCCCTGGCTGGACGCCATCGGCGAGTGGATCCGCAACAGCGCCGACCGGCGCGGCGGGGTCGTCGCCGCCTCCTCGCTCAAGCGCGCCTACCGCGACCGGCTGCGCGCGGCGGCCCCCGGGGCCGTCTTCGTCCACCTCGCCGGTGATCGCCCGCTGATCGAGCAGCGCATGGCGGCGCGCACGGGCCATTTCATGCCCACCACCCTGCTCGACTCGCAGTTCGCCACGCTGGAGCCGCTCCAGGACGACGAACTCGGCGTCGTCGTCGACGTGTCCGGATCCCCGGAAGACATCACCGAGCGGGCGCTGGCAGCGCTGTGTCGGCTCCCCACACACGAGAACTGAGGAAACGTCACCGTGACCACCGGTCTCAGCGTCGAGACTCTGGCAGCGGCCGCCACCGGACCGATCACCTCGGCCGGGAACGCCCGGCTCGGGACAGCCGTCCTGGCGGGCATAGCCGTCATCGTCCTGCTCATCACCCGCTTCAAGCTGCACGCGTTCCTGGCCCTGACGGTCGGCTCACTGGCCCTCGGTGCTTTCGCGGGCGCGCCGATGGCCAAGACCGTCGCCAGTTTCACCGCCGGACTCGGCGCCACGGTCGCGGGCGTCGGCGTACTGATCGCCCTCGGCGCGATCCTCGGCAAACTGTTGGCGGACTCGGGTGGCGCGGACGAGATCGTGGACACCATCCTCGCCCGGGCCAAGGGCCGGGCCATGCCGTGGGCGATGGTACTGATCGCCTCGGTGATCGGGCTGCCGCTCTTCTTCGAGGTCGGGATCGTGCTGCTGATCCCGGTGGTGCTGCTGGTGGCCAAGCGGGGCAACTACTCCCTGATGCGGATCGGCATCCCGGCGCTGGCCGGGCTGTCGGTGATGCACGGGCTGGTCCCGCCGCACCCCGGACCTCTCGTCGCCGTCGACGCGCTCCACGCGAACCTCGGGATCACCCTCGGGCTCGGGGTGCTCGTGGCGATCCCGACCGTGATCATCGCCGGGCCGCTGTTCTCCCGTTACGCGGCCCGCTGGGTGGACATCCCGGCGCCGGAACGCGTGGCCCTGGCCCGGCCCTCGGCCGAGTCGGCGCATCGGCCCCGGTTCGGGGCCACCGTGTTCACCGTGCTGCTGCCGGTGGCGCTGATGCTCGTCAAGGCTCTCGTCGACATCGTGGTGGACGATCCCGCCGACCCGGTGCAGCGCGTGACGGATGTCGTGGGCTCCCCGATGATCGCACTGCTGACGGCCGTCCTGGTGGGCATGTTCACGCTCGGCCGGGCGGCCGGTTTCACCCGGGCGCGGATCTCGACCACGGTGGAGAAGTCCCTGGCACCGATCGCGGGCATCCTGCTGATCGTGGGCGCCGGCGGTGGCTTCAAGCAGACGCTGATCGATGTCGGCGTGGGGCAGATGATCCTGGACGTGTCCAAGAACTGGGCCGTACCGACCCTGTTGCTGGCCTGGCTGATCGCCGTGGCGATCCGGCTGGCCACCGGCTCGGCGACGGTGGCCACCATCTCCGCGGCGGGCCTGGTGGCACCGCTCGCGGCGGACATGTCCGCCACCGGGACCGCACTGCTGGTCCTGGCCATCGGGGCCGGATCGCTGTTCTTCAGCCACGTCAACGACGCAGGCTTCTGGCTCGTCAAGGAGTACTTCGGGATGACCGTCGGTCAGACCCTGAAGACCTGGTCGGTGATGGAGACCATCATCTCGGTGGTCGGCCTGGGTCTCGTGCTGCTGCTGTCCCTGGTCCTGTAGCGGCTACGCCGCCGGTTCCTTCAGCGGTTCCTTCAGCTGGGCGGCGGCCAGGGCGAGGCCGCCCGCCGCCCTCGCGCAACGGGCCGCTAGCCTGGCGACCTCGGCCCGCAGGGCCTCGTTCTCCGGTCCGCGCCACTGCGGGGCCCCCGCCGCCGTGTGCAGCCGGAACGCGTGCGTGCGCAACGCGGCGGCGTGGCCGCTCAGGCCGCCGTCCGGCGGTCTCGGCGCCGGCCGGGGCGCCCGCTCCGTGACCCGGCGGCGGGCCGGGCCGCGGGTGGGCGCCATCCCCGTCGCTGCAGGTCCTTCGGGCAGGCCCGGGCCGCGGTCGCAGAAGGCCCAGAAGGCGGCGCCGAGTCCGAGGACGGGTTCGGCCGTCTCGGCCCGGCCGGTGGCGACCTGCCAGCCGGCGTGGTCGTTGAAGGGGTTCGCGTCGGTCAGCGCGTCCCAGGCGAGGATGTCGGCGAAGGACGGGGCCAGCAGCGCGAAGGCGTGCTCGGCGCCGCGCTCGCGCATGATGGCGCGGAACAGCCGGACGGCCTCACCCTGGTGGCCCGCTCCGACGGCTCGCAGGACGGCGGCCGCGCCGGGATCGTCGAACAGTTCGGGTCGTTCGGCGCTCGCGGCGCGGATCCGGGCCTTGAGCCCGCAGACCGCGATGCTGATCGCGAGGCTCTCCCGGCCCGCCAGGATGCCGGCGAGCCGGCCGGCCCGGGCCACCCCCCGGCCGCGCGGGGCCCAGCCGAGGCCCGCCGGGTCGGTGAGCGTACGCAGCAGGGTGCGCCAGCCGAGCCGGGTCCGGCCGCCCCGGGCGAGGGCGGCCGCGGGCAGACGGGCGCCGAAGGCCAGGCCGGAGGCATGGCGGGCGGCCTCGCCGACCGCGTCGGCGGCCTCGGCGAGGGCGCGGCACGGGGCGTCGAGCAGGTCGATGTCCGGGGCGGTGGACGCGGAGGTCGCGGCGTCGGGCATGTCATCCTCGTGGGGTTCGGCAGGGTCTCGGGGACGGGCGGGGACGGTCGGGCCGGGTGGAGCGGGATCACACCGGGTCGGGTGCGAACGGGTACGCGACCGGGACGGAAACCGGGTCGGGCGCGGGGTCGTCCTCAGCGGCGGGTGAGCGTGAGCCGGATGCCCTGCGGGTCCAGGGTCGCGGGCAGCGGCCCCACCGGGTCGAGCACGGGCCGGGTGCTCGCCACGCGATGGCCGCGCAGCACCTCGGCGCAGAGCGCGGCGGTGACCATCAGGCCGAGCTGGTCGCCCGGGCAGCGGCCGCCGCCGTGGCTGAAGGGCGCCATCCGGATGTCCTGGTCCGCGCCCGGGTTCTTCCACCGTCCGGGCACGAACACGTGCGCGGCCGGCACTCGTTCGGGGTCGCGCTGGTGGAACGCCGCGGGGACCAGCAGCGAGGTGCCCGCCGGGTAGCGCACGCCCCGCCACTCGGTCTCGGCGCGGGTGACGCGGATCAGGTCGGGCACCACCGGGTACAGCCGCAGGGACTCCCGGACGCAGGCCCGCAGGCGGGGCAGTTCACCCCGGTCCGCGCCGGCGACGGCTTCGCCGGCCGCCTCGGCGGCGGCCAGGTCCTGCTCCGCGGGGTGCGCCCCGAGCAGGAGCAGGGTGCGCAGCAGGGTGTCCGGTACGGCGTCCATGGCCTGCAGCCAGTGCTGGGCCTGGCCGACGGGGTCGAAGGTGCCCGTGGGGTCGGCGTGGCGGGCGGCCCGGCCGACGAGGGTGTCGTCGGCGGCTCGGTCGGCGTATTCCTCGATGCGGGCGCGGGCCTTGTCGTGCACGGAGCGCGCGGCGCGCACCCGGCCGCCGCGCGGGCTCCGGACCTCGGCGCGCAGCTGGGTGAGCCATCCGCTGAGCTCCTCGTCCGCGGTCGCCGCGTCTCCGAGCACGATCCGCCGGGCGGCGCGCTGTACGGCGTACCGGGCGCGGGCGAGATCGAGGGGAGCGGGGGCGGTGCGTGCGCCGTTCGCGCCCTCTGGGGCGGTCAGGTGCCGAGCCTCGTCCGCGAGAGCGGTGAGGAAGGGCCCGCAGGAGGGGTGCACGGGCCGGTCCGAGGCCAACACCTCGGCGCCGACCTGGCGCTGCTCCGCACGGAGGTCGCCTCGGGAGCAGCCGGAGTCGGCGGGCTCCTCGGGGGCCAGGCCCCGGCACTTGTCCGGCGCGGCGGCCGCGAGGAGGCTGACGGGTTCGGCGTAGAAGCGGCGCAGGTCCTGCGGGTCGAGGAGGACGAGGAAGGACCGCCCGGAGCGGGTGCGGACCAGAACGGGCGCGTCACCGCGGCGGGCGCGCAGGGCACGCAGCGCGGCGGCGGAGGTGCGCACGTCGCCGGGGCGCGGCCGGGCGAGGCCGCGGAGCAGGCCGCGGACGCCGGTGAGGGCCGCCCGGGCGGTGGTGCCCCGTACCCGGGCGGGGGGCGGGGCGAGGACCGCGTACCGCGACGATTCCTTGACGGGGGTCCGCCGGCCGGGGGTTTCCGTCCCCGTCCCCGGCCCCGGCATCGCGGGCCCGCGGTCGGCGCGCGGTGCCTCACCGCGAGGTGTCCGGCCGGCGTGCTCGGGGCGACGCCGGGCGGCGAGGGCCCGTACCCGGGCTCGAAGACCGTCGAGGGCGGCCCCTTGGACCGTACGCATCCGTGTACCTCCGCGGCGGGAGCGACAACGCTCGGCGACAACGGCATCACCGTACGTCCCACCTGCGCACTCCGCGCTCCGAGGACCGTGTCAGGGGTCCAGTGCGACCAGCAGCGCCGCGATGTCGAGGCCGGCGGTGAGGTAGGCGGTGAAGGCCTCGTTGTTCAGGGCCCACGGGGAGCGGCCGTGGCGCACCCGGGCGATGGCCTCGGCGGGTGCGAGTCCCCGGTCGACCAGGCACTGGGCGACGACGAGGCCGGAGCGGTTGTAGCCCGAGTGGCAGCGGACGAGGGTGGTGAGGCCCGAGTCGAGGGCGAGTTGCGCGGTGCGCGCGAGGCGCCGGACGGTGTGCAGCTGATCGGCGGTGAGCGGGGCGTCCGGCATCTCCCCCACGACGTGCTCGGCGCGCGGCCCCGGGCCGTGGCCGGTCCGGGTGAACAGGCTGATGACGAGGTCGAACTCGTCCTCCACCACGACCGGCCGCAGCTCACCGGCCTGGTCGGTCAGGGGTGAAGGCGGCCTCGCGGAAGGCGGTACGGGACAGCCCTCGCCCTGCGGTCGGCAGGAGGAGTGCCCAGCGCTGGTGGCGGGGGGAGATCCACAGGGCCGGGCCCGCGTCCTTCGGGGCGTGGTGGGTCCAGACCCCCTGCGGTGCCGGGTCCCAGAGCAGGCCCCGGGCGGGGGTGAGTTCGCCGGTGCGGATCCGGAGGGAGTCGGTGGTCCAGGCGCGGCTGATGCCCGTCGACGCGGCCGGGTCCGCCGGGGCCAGGAGGTGGCACAGGAAGCGGACGAGGTCGGCGAGGGGCGCGCGCAGGGTGCCGTCGGTGCGGCCGGTGCCGGTCATGCCGAGGGGGTGCCAGACCCGGGTGGCCACGAGATCGGTGAGCGGGCTGCCCGAGAGGTGCTCGACGAGGCGCGTGAGGTGGGTGAGGTGGGCGGTACCGCCGGGGTGGGTGAGGAGGTGGTGGGCGGTGGTCCCCGCGGGGGTCCCCTCGGCCGCCGGCTCCCCGTAGGCGGCGAGTGGCGTGTGCAGGCTCAGCGCGCCGTCGTCGACGAGGCTGCCGAAGGCCGGCCAGAGCATGAGGACGGCGGCGAGGCCGTCCACGTCGAAGGCGGTGTCGGCCGGGTGCTCGCCGTCCGAGCCCGCGTACGGGCCCTCGGGGCAGCCGACGGCCCACACCGCCCCGGGGTCGGTGGACTCCACGAGGGCCCGGACTGCGGTGGCCTGGTCGCACAGGGGCATCATGGTGGCCCACGTTAACGAGCCGGGCGCCGCCCCGGTGGCAGGTCGCCGCGAGGTGCGGGCCGCCGCCACCCGAATGCCCGCGCGGCGGGAAGGGGCGCAAGGAGCGGGAAGGGGCGGGGCGCCCTCGGGCACCCCGCCCCCGCCTTCTACCGGACTAGCTCTTGTCCGGGCGGTCGGTCACCCGCAGGGTGTTCAGCAGGGGCTTGCCGAATCCGCTGTGCGTGACGAAGCGGACGTTGAGGACCCCGTCCGTGACCGTGACCGTGTACGTGCGGGTCAAGGCCTTGTAGGTGCCCGCCTCCAGGGAGATGTCCAGGGAGGGCAGGACCTGCGTGCCCTCGGCCAGGACGTCGAAGACGCGCTTGTTCGGCTTGGTGGAGGAGAGCTCCGCGAAGCCCAGCTCCACCGTGTAGGTACCGTTCGGCACGTTGTCGAAGCGGTACTCGTACATGCCTTCACGGGCGTTGCGGAACAGCCGCTGGTCGTCCGTGCCGGCGATGGTGCGGCCGGTGGCCTCGACGGTGCTGTTGCCCTGGTAGCCGTAGGAGCCGGGGGCGTACTTGCGGTCCGGGGACCAGGCGTCACCCAGGCTGTCCGTGCTCGTGTAGCCGGATCCCGCGTCCAGGCCGACCTGGTAGCGGGGGACGACGACCTTGACCGGGACGGAGAGGACCGGGCTCCGGCCGCTCGCCGAGCCGATCTTCAGGTCGGTGGTGAGGACCGCGCCCGGGGTCAGCCCGGTGGTGTCGACCGACAGGGTGACCGGGACCTTCGCGCCGGTCGCGAGGTCTCCGGTCGCCGGGGTGGCGGTCAACCAGGTCGCGTCCTCGGACACCGTGAACGCCGTGCCGAGGCCCGGGTTGGTCAGGTCCAGGGTCCGTGTCCGCTGCTGGTTCGCGGGGAGCACGACCTCGACCGACGGCTTGGAGGCCGTCACCTTTCCGGTGCGCAGGGACTGGGTGACGGCCGTGACGTCGGCGGCCTTCACGTTCACGGTCGCCGTGGCGGACTCGTACTGGGGCGCCGCCAGCGAGACGGGGAGCGCGCCGGACGGGCTCTGGACGACGTATCCGCCGTCCGCCGCCGTGGTGGCGGAGACCGCCGCGTCACCGGTGCCGACGGTCACCGTGGCGCCGGCGACGCCGTTGCCGTCGTTGGCGTCGAGCACCCGGCCCGCCACCACGCCGCTCTTGGTGGTCCGGAAGGCGATGGACAGGCCGTCCGTGATGACCGCGGTGTTGAAGGAGTACTTGAAGGCGTCGGTGCCGGTCGCGTTCTCCACACCGACCGTGGCCGTGGAGCCGCCCTTGATGCCGGTGCCGCCGGTCCCCTTGTAGGAGTAGGAGACGGTGCCGTCCTCGCCGATGGTGGCCGAGAAGGAGAACTTGTCGGCCTGCGCCGACCAGTGGGACACCTGGCGCCACTCGATCACGTAGCTGCGGTGCGGGGCGGTGCCGGTGACCGCGGTGAAGACGCCGGAGCCGCTGCCGGGGGCGCCGACGACGAGGTCGTCCCAGAACGGGTACAGGGCCGCGTTGGGCGTGGCCGTGCTCGGGAGGTCCCCGTTGATGTCGCCGGTGTTGTTGCCGCCGAAGCTGACGGTGCCGTTGGTGCCGATCCAGGCCTGGCCGTACGTCTTGCCGTACAGGGGCAGCGGGAAGGGCAGGTCGACGCGCTCGGTGGTGTTGTCACCGGTGAGGGCGAGCTGGCGGGTGCCCTCGACGTACGGGCGGTCACCTGCGGCGGCGCAGGCGTAGCCGTAGCCGTCGGTGCGTTCGGGCAGGTTCACCGCGACGGTGGCGTCGCCGGCCACGGTCACCTTGGCCGTGCCGCCGGTGACGCAGCGGGAGGCGTGGGTGGCGTTCACGTCGTACGTGCCGTGCGGCAGGGTGACCTCGAAGCGGCCCTGGGCGTCGGTCGTCGCGGTCACCGGGGTGTCCGCGACGGTGACGGAGGCGCCCGCGGCGGGGCCGGCGGCCGAGGAGACGGTGCCGGTGAGCTTGCCGGAGGCCGCCTGGGTGAGGGTGAAGTCACCGGTGGCCGTGGCGTTCTCGGTGACCGTGGCGGTCGCGGTCTGCTGCCCGTAGCCGAACTTGGCAGCGGTCAGGGTGTAGTCGCCGACCGAGAGGGAGGTGAAGCGGTAGGTGCCGTCGGCCGCGGTGGTGGTCGTGCGGTCGATCGGGCCGTCGGCGGTGATCTTCACGCCCGCGACGGGCTGGTCGCCGGCGCGTACGGTTCCGCCGAGCGAGCCGATGGCGCCGCGCGGGGCGGCGTTCACGGCGGCCAGGACGTCGAGGCGACCCTCGCCGAAGACGTTGTTGTCGGCGGCGTTGCCCCCGCACTGGCTGCTGTCGGTGTCCAGGGCGGTGCCGTCCAGGAGCGACTCGGTCTGCGCGACGTCGCCCTCCAGGGCGGGCGCGGCGGACCAGAGGAGGGCGACCGCGGCCGCCGTGTGCGGCGAGGCCATCGAGGTGCCGGAGAAGGCCTCGTACCCGCCGCCGGGGACGGAGGAGCGCACGTTCACGCCGGGTGCGGCGATGTTCGGCTTGACGATGCCGCCGGGGCCGGCGCCGCGCGAGGAGAACGACGCGATCGCGTTGTTGATGTCGAAGGCGCCGGAGCTGTAGGAGCTGGAATAGTCGCCGGGCGAGCCGGCGGTGTTGCAGCTCGGGCCGGAGTTCCCGTTGGAGAAGGCCGGGAAGATGCCGGCGGCCCGCCAGGTGTCGACGATCTGCTGGTACCAGGTGTCGCCGCCGCCACCGCCCCAGGAGTTGTTGACGATGTGCGGGGCGAGGTCGGGGCGCGGGTTCTGCCCGTTGAGGTCGGTCGGGGCGACGATCCACTGGCCCGAGGCGAGGAGGGAGGCCTCGGAGCAGGAGTTCGACTCGCAGCCCTTGGCCGCGATCCACTTGGCGCCGGGGGCCACGCCGATCTTGTTGGCACCGCCGTCGTCGCCGACCATCGTGCCCATGGTGTGGGTGCCGTGGTCGTTGTTGTCGCAGGGGGCCGCGGTGGTGCACACGCCCGCCGGGTCGAACCAGTTGTAGGCGTGGTCGTAGGTGCCGTCCGCCTTCTTGCCGCGGTACTGGTTGTTCACGGCCGGGTGGGTGTGGTCGACGCCGCTGTCGATGTTGGCGACGACGATGCCCTCGCCGCGCACCCCGACCTGGTCCCAGACCTGCGGGGCCTTGATCCGGTCGATGTTCCACTCGACGGCGTCGGCGACGGCCTTCTCCCGCTTGCCCTCGGTGGGCTTGGGGAGGGCGACCTTGTCGTCGGCGTCGATCCGGGCGACCTCGGGGCGCTGGGCGAGGCTGCCGGCGAGCTTCTCGCTGCCGACGACGCGTACGGCGTTGACGATCCAGTACGAGGTGTAGTCGGCTCCGGCGTTCTGCAGGGCCTTGACGACATCGGCCTGGCTGCGCGCGGCGTGGTCCTTCTTGATCCGCAGAACCGTTTCTGCCTTGGCGGCGCGGGTCTGCTGTTTCCCCGCGGCGGTGAGGTCGGCGGCGCTGTCGAGATAGACCCAGAAGGCGGCCTTGGCGGACCCGTCGAGCTGGGCGCGAAGCTTGGGTTCGATCTTGCGCTCGGCCGCTGTCAGGGCGGCGGGACCGGGGTCCTGCGCGGCTGCGGCGACGCCCGCGCCGATCGGCAGGAGCAGGACCGAGGTGAGAGCGGCGAGCGCCGTACGTAAGGACCGCGCGGGCCGTGATGACCTTGTGGGTCGTAAGGCTCGTGAGGACCGGTTGTCGCGTTGGGCCACGTGTTGTCTCCTCGTACGCCGTGTGCGGGTTGTGCGGGAAGGGTGCGCGTGACGTGCGCGGGTCATGGTGATCGAGAGGTCATGTCCATTACAAGGGGGGCTTTTCGGCCGTCCTCCGGTGGGCCCCGGTGGCCCGCACCGGCCGGGCGGGCCAGCCTGAAGACATGACTGCGCCCGCCGAGCCGTCCGGAGCCGGTGTCCCGATCGCGTCCGCACGCGGCCGGTGGATCCTGCTGACCACCGTGCTCGGGTCGACCATGGCCATGCTGGACGGGACCGTGGTGAACGTGGCGCTGCCGCGCATCGGGGAGGATCTCGACGCCGATCTGGCCGTGCTCCAGTGGACGGTGAACGCCTACCTGCTGACCCTGGCCGGGCTGATCCTCGTCGGCGGATCGCTGAGCGACCGCTTCGGGCGGCGGCGGATCTTCGTGCTCGGCGTGGTGTGGTTCGCGGTCGGCTCGCTGCTGTGCGGCATCGCGCCGAACGCCGGGGTACTGATCGCGGCCCGCGCCTTGCAGGGCATCGGCGGGGCGTTGCTGGCGCCCGGTTCGCTGGCCCTGATCCAGGCGTCCATCCGCGCCGACGACCGGGGGCGGGCGATCGGCCTGTGGTCGGGGCTCGGCGGGGTGGGCGCGGCCGTGGGGCCGTTCCTCGGCGGCTGGCTGGTGGACGGGCCGGGCTGGCGGTGGGTGTTCCTGCTGAACGTGCCGCTGGCCGCGGTGTGCGTGCCGGTCGCCCTGCGGCACGTACCGGAATCGCGGGACCACCAGGCGCACGGGCGGTTCGACGTGGCGGGGGCCGCGCTCGGCGCGAGCGCCCTGGGGCTGGTCACCTACGCGCTGATCGAGGCCCGGTCGGGCGCGCCGGCGGTGATCGTCGCCGCGGTGCTCGGAGTCCTGCTGGGCATCGCCTTCGTCGCCGTGGAGCGGCGGCGGGCCGATCCGATGGTGCCGCCGGACATCTTCGCGTCCCGGCTGTTCACCGCCGTCAACCTCGTCACCCTGTGCGTGTACGCGGCGATCGGCGGGTTCTTCTTCCTCGTCGTGCTCCAGCTCCAGGTGGTGTCCGGCTACTCGGCGCTGGCCGCCGGGGCCGCGATGCTGCCGACGACCCTCCTCATGCTCCTGCTGTCGGCGCGCTCGGGTGAGCTCGGGGAGCGGATCGGGCCGCGCGTCCCGCTCACGGTGGGGCCGCTGCTGTGTGCTGCCGGGACGCTGCTGATGCTGCGGGTGGGGCCCGCCGCCTCGTACGTACGGGACGTGCTGCCGGCGATGGTCGTCATGGGCATGGGCCTCGTGGCCCTGGTGGCCCCGCTGACGTCGACCGTGCTCGCCTCGGTGCATCCCGGCCGGGCGGGCCTGGCCAGCGGCATCAACAACGCGGCGGCGCGCGTCGCCGGGCTGCTCGCGGTGGCTGCCCTGCCGTTGCTGTCCGGGATGGGGCCGGAGGCGTACCGCTCGGCGACCCAGTTCGACGCCGCTTTCGGGCGGGCCATGCTCTGGTGCACCGGGGCGTTCGTGGCCGGCGCCGCCCTGGCCTGGGCGACCGTACGCTCCCCCGCCCCCGAGGCGTGCCACCCCCAGTGCCATACGTACTGCGCGGTGTCGGCCCCGCCGCTCGAACCCCGTGAGGAGCGCGGCTGATCCCGTGTGCTGGAGCGCGACGGCCGATCTGGTGGCGGGGACGGTGATCTCGGCCGCCGGATCGTGTGCCTGGCCCGGGTGCGGCGGGCCCGGGACCTGCCCGTCGCCGCGCTGCCGTTGCTGCTGGCGCGCACCAGCTGGTGGAGGCCGCGGTCTGGGACACGGGCGGCGGCTGCTCCCCGGCCGCCACCGCCTGGGCGGTGATCGCCCTGCCGCTACTGGCGGTCTGGGTGCCGGTCGGGGTCCTGCTGGCGGCCTCGCCCGGGGCCCCGCGCCGGCTGTGGGGGCCACTGGCGGCGGGGCCGGCCACCGCCGGAGTGCTCGCGTACTGCCTCGCGACGCGGCCGGTGACCGCCGAGATCCGGGGCCACGTCATCGGCTACGGCGTGAATGTTCCGTGGATGCCGCTGGTACTGACGGGCTACCTCTTCGCCACCCTGGGCGCCCTGCTGCTCGGCGGTGACCGGCGGCTGCGGACCCTCGGCGCGGTGTTGACGGCGGGCGCGCCGGCCTGCTCAGCGCTGTGGCGGCTGGAATTCGCCTCCACCTGGTGCGCTTTCGCAGCCGTCGCGTCCCTTCTGCTCCTGGGCTGGGTACGGCGCCCGCGCGATGCTCCCCCTGTCACGTGATCGACCGAAAGTTACCTACACGTATGTAGTGACTTCACACGCGGGCGGCAGTAGAACTCGTTCCCATTCTGTCATCGAGTGAGGAACGTCACATGAGCGAAAAACCGCTGCCCAGGAAGAGTTCCAACGGGATCTCCCGTCGGGGATTTCTCGGTAGAACAGGTTCTGTTATCGGGGCGGTGGCCCTGGCCGGTCACCTCGCCCCGGCGCACGCGGCCGCGGCCGCCCCGCCCGGCCCGATCCCCGACGGCGCCCAGGTACCGGCCCTCGTCATCGGCACCGGTTACGGCGGATCGGTGGCGGCCCTGCGGCTGGCACAGGCGGGGGTGGACGTGCAGATGATCGAGATGGGCATGTCCTGGGACACCCCGGGCTCCGACGGCAAGATCTTCCCGAAGGTGACCACCCCGGACTACCGGTCCTTCTGGCTGCGCACCCGGACCAAGGCGCCGCTGAGCAACTTCCTCGGCTTCCCGATCGACAAGGACGTCCCCAAGTACACCGGGATCCTGGACGCGGAGGACTTCGCGGGCATCACGGTCTACCAGGGCCGCGGCGTGGGCGGCGGCTCGCTGGTCAACGGCGGTATGGCGGTCACGCCCAAGCGGGCCAACTTCGCCGCCGTCCTCCCCTCGGTGGACGCCGACGAGATGTACGACACCTACTACCCGAGGGCCAACGCCGGGCTCGGGGTCGGCATGATCGACCCGGCCTGGTTCGACACCGCCGACTGCTACCAGTTCTCCCGGGTCGGCCGCAAGCACGCCCAGCGCTCCGGCTTCGCCTGGACCTTCGTGCCCGACGTGTACGACTGGGACTACATGAAGCGGGAGGCCGCCGGCACCGCCACCAAGTCGGCCCTGGCCGGCGAGATCCTCTACGGGAACAACCACGGCAAGAAATCGCTGGTGCAGACGTACCTCGCCCAGGCGAAGGCCACGGGCCGGGTCGCCATCTCGCCGCTGCACAAGGTCACCTCGGTCTCCCCCGCGGCGGGGGGCGGCTACACGGTCACCATCGACCAGATCAACACCACCGGCGACACCGTGGCCACCAAGACCGTGACCGCGAACCGCGTCTTCTTCGCGGCCGGCAGCGTCGGCACCAGCAAGCTCCTGGTCAAGTTGAAGGCCACGGGCGCGCTGGCGAACCTCAACGGCGAGGTCGGCAAGGGCTGGGGCGAGAACGGGAACGTCATGTGCGGCCGCGCCAACCACATGTGGGACCCGACCGGCAAGCTCCAGTCGACCATCCCCTGCTCCGGCATCGACAACTGGGACGCGGGCGGCGCCTTCGCCGAGGTGGCACCGCTGCCCACCGGCATCGAGACGTACGCCTCGTTCTACCTCTCGATCACCAAGAACCCGAACCGCGCCGAGTTCACCTGGAACGCGGCCGCGGGCAAGGCCGAGCTGAGCTGGCAGACCGCCTGGAAGGCGCCGTCCATCTCCATGGCCAAGACCATCTTCGACAAGATCAACTCGAAGGAGGGGACGATCTACCGGACCGACCTGTTCGGTCTCAACAAGATCTGGAACGACACCCTCACCTACCACCCGCTGGGCGGGGCGGTCCTGAACAAGGCCACCGACAACTACGGTCGGCTGCACGGCTACACCGGCCTGTACGTGATCGACGGCGCGCTCATCCCCGGCAACGCGAGCGTGAATCCCTTCGTCACCATCACGGCGCTCGCCGAACGCAACATAGAGAAGATCATCGCCACCGACCTCCCGTAGGGCCGCGTCCTCCCCCCAGCGGCCGGGGCCGTTCGGATTCACCGAACGGCCCCTTCTCCTTGTGTGCCACGCCCCGTGCGCCTCGCTCGCACCCCGTGCCGCGGGCCGGCGCTCGGCTCAGTGCCCCGGCAGCGCGCAGACGCTGTCCAGGCCGAGCACGTGGTTGAGCCGGCCGAAGGCCAGCCAGGACCCGATGCTCATCGTCAGCTCCACGATCTCCAGCTGGCTGTAGTGCGCGGTCATCCGGTCCCAGAACTCCTCGTCGAGCCCGTGGTGGTCGAGGGTGTACCGCTCGGCGTACTCCGCCGCGAGCCGGGTGCGCTCGTCGAACGCGTCGGTCGTACGCCACTCGGTGACGGCGTCGGAGAACTCCTCCTCGACCTTCTCCCCCTCCCGCTCGGTACGCCAGTCCAGGCAGAAGACGCACCCGTTGATCTGCGCCACACGCAGCCGGGCCGCCTCGAACTCGCGCAGGCCCAGGGTGGTGTGGGCGTACACCGACAGGGAGAAGTTGGCGGCGGCCATGCCGATGCCGGGGACCATGTCGCCCCACACGTACTCGATCGGGTGCTGGCCTTCGGGGATGTCGATCCTCATGACTTCGTCCTTCCGAGTCTGCCGATGGCGGGGCGCAGGGGGATGTCGAGGGCGTCGTAGAGGCCCGGTTCCGCCTCGACGAGCCAGTCGATGGCGCCGACCAGGCGGCCGACGGCGGTGGCGTTGCCGCCCGCCGAGCGGTTCTCGCCCTCGTCGGTGGCCTCGATGGTGACCTCGATGCGCGGGCGGCCCTCGATGACGACCCGGTGGGCGCCGTCGCCGCCGTCGGGCGGCATGGGCCAGTCCGGTGCGCACGAGGCGTGGATGCGGGTGACGTGCTCGATGACGATGCGGGGCTCGCCCCCGACGATGCCCTGCACCTCGAAGCGGATCGCGCCCTGGGTGCCGGCCTCGAACGTGCCCATGGTCCGGGTGGTCACCGTGGTGTCGAGCGCGCGGCGCTCCGAGGTCTCGCGGATCTCGTCGAGTTCGACCCCGAGCGCGCGGGCCATCATCCGTATCTGACCGCCCCACACCATGGTGGGGATCGAGGGCATCAGCATCATGGGCTCGTGGTCCATGGGCCGGCCCATGCCCACGAGGTCGCGGACGGAGTCCGGCTGATCGTAGGTGGAGTAGTCGAAGATCTCCTGGCAGCGGATGACGTCGACGGTGGTGCCGAGGCCGCTGAGCAGGAGCGGGAGGACGTCGTTGCCCCACCCGGGGTCGACGCCGGAGGCGAAGAGCGAGCCGCCGCCCTCCGCGACGGCGGCGAGCACCGGGTCGCGGAATTCGGGCGGGGCGTTGCGGTGGTCGTAGAGCGGGTAGAGGGCGGGACTGACGACGACCGCGCCCGACCGGACGGCCCGGGTGATGTCGGCGAGTGCCTCGTCGGGCCGGATGTCTCCGGACGCGGCGTACACCACGGCCCGGGGGCGGGCGGCGAGGACGGCTTGGATGTCGTCGGTGGCCTCGACCCCCGTCAGGCGGTCGAGTTGGCCGAGTTCACCGGCGTCGCGGCCGACCTTGGCCGGATTGTGGACGATGACTGCGCAGAGTTGGAGCGCGGGATGGGCCTCGACGGCGCGGATCGCCAGACGGCCCACGTTGCCGGTACCCCAGACAACCGTGGAAATCATGCGCGGAGGGTAGCCACAGCGCCTTGACGTTGCCAGAGTCGCGCGGCCCGAACTCGTCTTCCGGGGTGGGTTACTGGTTCTGGCCACCCAGGACGAAGAGGAGGTAGACGAAGAAGGCGAAGAGGTGGCCGACGAAGAGGTAGGCGATGAGTCGGATGATCAGGCCGCGCGGGAACTTGGACTCGAAGCGGGCCCGTATGGTCCGGGGCGCCGGTGCGGGGGTGGTCGCGCTCGACGGGGTGGTCGGATGCGACGTCGCGGTCGGGTCCGCGGGCTGCTGGGCTTGGGACATGGGGACGACTCCTCGGCTATCGGTGGTGCGTGGTCGTGTGTGTGGTGGTGCCGCCGAGGCACAGCCCGGCCAGGCTGCTCTGCAGCAGGGTGTGGACGAAGAGCAGATCGGCCCCGCCCGTCGAGGCCGCGCCGATCCGGTGCGGGGTGAGCGAGTCGAAGTGCGCGCTGTCCCCCGGCTCCAGCAGGTACTCGGTCTCGCCCAGGTGCAGCCGTAGCCGCCCTTCCAGGACGTACAACCACTCCTCGCCGGGATGTACGCGGACCAGCTCGCCCTGGCTGCGGCCCCGGGGGCCCCTCCCGGCGGTGGCCGGGTGAGGGACGTGCACGCGCAGCGCCTGCATCCCCCGCCCGGAGCCGCCCGCCTGCCAGTACGTCCAGCCGTCGGCCTCGCGGGCGCCCGGACCGCCGGCCCGTACGATGGGATCCGCGACGGCGGGGGTCTCGCCGAGCAGCTCGGAGACGGTCGTACCGTAGGTGCGGGCGAGTCCGAGCAGGAGCGGCAGCGAGGGCTGGCGCCGACCGGTCTCCAGGCGGGACAGGTGGGCGGGCGAGAGCCGGGCCCGCGCGGCGGCGGCCTCCAGGGTGAGTCCGGCGCGGCGGCGCAGCTCGCGCAGCTGCGGTGCCACGGCGGGGAGCTCGTCCGCCGCCTCGTCGGTACCGGCCGCGCCTTCGGGGCCGGTGTCGGGTCCGGGTGTCATACCCCGATTGAGCCAGATTCTTGCCTACCTGGCAAACCTCCTTGCCTCTCAGGCAAAGCGCTGCGGCGTGGCGCCGCCTTCACCTGTTCGGGGGCGCGATCACGGGCGAACGCGTGACCACGGTTGCGCCCCTCCCCCGGCGGTACAGGCTGGGAGGCATCGCACCAGGTGACCTACGGCGAGGGACGATGATCGTATCGATGATGTCCATGCCGGAGGGCACCCTGACGCGCGGCCCTGTCGCGCAGGCCCGCGAGAGCCTCGCCGTGTCCCGCTTCCTGTTCGTGGACGTGGAACTGCCCGAGGCGGCCTCGCCCGACGAACAGCCGATCGCCCAGCTGCTCGGCCTGAAGGCCGAGGACGTGGCGTGGCTCGGGCGCAAGGAGAAGTCCGCCCGGGTGGAGATCTTCGGCGACAGCGCCGCGTTCGTCGTGCCCGCGGTCGACGGGGACCGGGTCGTCCATGTCCACGCCCTGGTGACCGAGCGGTACCTCGTCACGGTGCACCGGGGACCCGCCGCCCTGATCGGGAACCTCACCGCCCGGTTCCCGGTCGAGAACCCCGCGGATTCCGTGGCCATGCTGTTCCTGCTGCTGGACGGGGCCATGGAGACCTACCGCCGGGCAGCCGTGCAGGCCCTGTTGGAGGTGGAGGACCTGGAGGACGCCATGTTCCGCCGCCGCGAGCCCGAGCAGCTCTACCGCCTGGCCCGGCTGCGGCGCACCGCCGCCCTGCTGCACCACACCCTCCTCCCCTACCACCGGGTGGCGGAGGAGAGCGTCACGCGCCGGGTGATGAACCGGGGCTTCCACGAGGAACGCCGGCAGCTCGTACGCGAGTACCGGCGTACCGCGTCTCTGGTGCTCTCCGACATCGAGTCCCTCCAGGAGACCGCCCGGCGGGCCTTCGGCAGCTACTCCTCCTTGGTGTCGGGCGACCAGAACGGCGTGATCAACCGCCTCGCCGTGGTGTCCACCATCTTCCTGCCGCTGACCTTCCTCACGGGGTTCTTCGGCATGAACTTCGCCTACCTGACGGACGAGCTGGAGAGCAGTGCCGTCTTCTGGCTGCTCGCCGTGGGCCTGCAGGTGCTCTTCCTCCTCGCGGCCCTCTACGTGCTCCACCGCACCCGGCTCTGGCGCAGGCTGCGCGAGGACGACGGCGACCCCGACGACGAGTAGGACGGGCAGGACACCCCGGTCGATACCCCCCAGGGCGCCGCGCACGCCCCGGACGGCCGTGCGTCAGCTCGGGCGCTCGTAGTTGGTCAGGACGCAGCCCTCGACCTGGGCCCGCTCCAGCCGGTGGCCGGCCGGCGCGGTGAAGCCGGTCTCGCAGTTCAGGTACAGGAACTGGAGCTGGTACAGCCCGCGGCGGACGTTCGCGTTGTTGGTCTCCACGGCGATGTTCGTGCCGACCAGCAGCTTGCTCGCAGTGGCCTTGAGGCGCCCGTCGTCCTTCAGGTCGGCCAGCTGCGCCGCCTTGGCCTTGGTCTGGAGGGTCTTCATGTCGGAGACGGTGTCCAGCCAGTTCAGGTCGTGCGCGCGCTGCTCCCCGCCGAGCCGGCCGCAGACCGCTCGCTGCGTGACGCCCCAGGCGCTCGGGGGGCCGTCGACGACCGGCATGTAGTCGATCGACTGTATGTGCTCGTCGGTGACGGTCATGCTCGTGCAGTCGACCGTCTGCGGGCTGACGAGCTGCTTCAGCTCGACGATGCTGCCGGCGCTCGGCAGGCCCGGGCTGCCGGTGGACGGCCGGCTCGGCTTCGCGGCTCCCTCGGTGGAGGGGTCGCGGACCGCCCCGCGGTGGGGGCTGCCCTGACCGTCGGGGCTGTTGACGTAGTCGGTGAGGAAGCAGCCCTCGACCAGGGCCTTCTCCTTCTTGAACCCCTCCGGGACGAAGACGTCGGGGTTGCAGGTCAGGATGCGCAGGTCGGAGTTGGGCGGGTCGACCAGGGACACGGCGGTGGCGGTCTTCAGCGCGGTCAGGGCGAAGGTCTTGCCCACGACCGTGCGGCTGGCGAGGTCGGTGTCGCCCCGGCCCTCGGCGAGCAGCTTCGCGGTGTGGTCCTTGGCGGCCTGCTGGAAGGCCTTCATGTCCGGGGTCAGGAACAGGACGATCTCGCCCCGCGCCTTCTTGTCCGTGCAGACGCCGCGCTCCGTGATGCCCCAGTCCCCGGCGCCGATGAACCCGCTCAGCGGCACCCGGCTGTCGTCCGGGTCGGTGCTGAGGTTCTCGCAGGACGTGTACTGCTGTACGTGGGCCTGCGCCCCGGCCAGCGTGGCGGGCGCGGCGCCGGTGGCGGCCGGGGAGGCGGTGGCCGGGGCGCTCGCGGCGGGCGGGCCCTGCTCGGAGGAGTCCTCGCAGGCGGTGGCGAGGGTGGTGAGCGCGGCAAGGGCCGCGGTCGCGGCGGATATCCGCTGGAGGCGCATGGGTGTCTTCCGTCGGCTGGACACGGCACGGGGGATGGCGTGCCCATGCTAAGGCCACCTGGCCGATAATTGATCTTGGGCAGGTCGAGGTGAGTCGACACGCCACGGAGCCGGTCCGCCCGTGATCATTTGTCAGGCACCGCCCCGGGGGTGCGCACCGCCAGGACCGTGTCCACCGTGTCCGCCTCGGTGGCGTTCTTGTCCGGGCGGTGGCGCAGGACCCGGGCGAAGCGCAGGGCCACCCCCGCCGGGTAGCGCGAGGAGCGCTGCAGGCCGTCGTAGGCGATCTCGACGACCAGCTCGGGGCGGACCCGGACGGTGAAGCCGTCGTCCTCGACGGCCAGCTCGCGCAGCCGCTGGGTCTGCCAGCGCAGCATCTCGTCGGTGAGCCCTTTGAAGGTCTTGCCGAGCATGGCGTACGTGCCGTCGGCCGCGCGTGCGCCCAGGTGCAGGTTCGACAGCAGTCCGGTGCGTCGGCCGTGGCCCCATTCGGCGGCGAGGACCACCAGGTCCAGGGTGTGAACCGGTTTGACCTTGAGCCAGTGTTTGCCGCGCCGCCCGGCCGCGTAGGACGAGTCCAGTGATTTGATCACGACCCCTTCGTGGCCGCGGCGCAGCGTCTCGGCCCAGAACGCCTCGGCCTCGGCCGCCTGCGCCCCCGGGTCCTCGACGGCGAGGCGGCCGACCCGCGCGTGTTCGGGTACGAGCGCGGCCAGGGCCGCGTACCGCTCGCGCACCGGGAGGTCGAGCAGGACCTCGTCGCCCCCCACCAGGATGTCGAAGAAGTAGGGGACGACCGGGAGCGTCCGTCGGGCCGCCTCGATGTCGACCCGGGAGCCGACCCGGCTCGCGATCTCCTGGAAGGGGACCGGGCGGCCGTCCGCCGCCCGGCCGATGACCTCACCGTCGAGGACGAACCGCTCCCCCGGCAGCGATCGGGCCAGCTCCGCCACCTCCGGCAGGCGCCCGGTGATCTCGTCCAGGGAGCGCGTGTACACCCGTACGTCGTCCCCGTCCCGGTGGACCTGGACGCGGATCCCGTCCAGCTTCTCCTCCACCGCGCACGGCCCGAGCACGTCCAGCGCCTCGGCGACCGACCCGGCCGTGCCCGCCAGCATCGGCTGGACGGGCTGCCCCACGCGCAGGGTGACGCCGCGCAGCGCCTGCGGCCCGTCGGCCAGTACGGCGGCCGCGACCCGCGGCAGCGAGCCGTCCAGCATCACCGCCCGGCGCAGGTCGGCGGCCGGCACCCCGGCGGCCGCGGCCACGCCTTCCAGGGCCACCGCGTCGAGCGCGCCCTGGCGCACCTCGCCGGACAGCAGGCTGCGCAGGAACGCCTGCTCGGGTGCGGTGGCACGGCCCATGAGGGTGGCGAGGACGCCACCGCGCCGTTCCACGGATCCGGCGCCCCGGGTGGCGGCGAGTTCCGCCACCGCCGTGTCGACGTCGAGGACGGTCAGGGTGGGCTCGGCCGCCGGTGCGGTCTCCTGGCCCAGCGTGCGCCAACCGATGCCGGGGCGGCCCTGGGGGAGGCGGCCGGAGAGGTACGCGACGACCAGGCCGGCCTCCTGCGCGGGTGCGGCGGCGAACAGTCCGGCGAGCAGGGCGGTCTTGCGGGAGCGGGCGGAGGTCTCGGCGACCTCCCGGGACACACGGGCGACCTCGGCCAGCAGCATGCGGCCATCCTCCCGCCCCCGGACGTCTCGCGCAGGTCGGTCGGGCACGTGGCGCTGTGACGCGCTCGTGACGACCGGGGGACGCTCTCGTGAGGAGCGACCGCCAGTCTCGTGAGTAGGGACAAAAACGACATATCGACTAACCGTCCCTTTCACCCCACCGCCGCTCCCCCTCCCTGGAGAACTCTCATGATCCGCACCTCCCGCAAGCAGCGTTTCGCGATGGTCGCCGTGTCGGGCGCGTTCGTCGCCGGAGGCGTGCTGCTGCCCGGGACGGCCTTCGCCGCTCCGCAGGCCCTGGAAACGACCTCGACGGCCGTCCACCAGGCCGGTTACGAGAAGGGCGGTCACCAGGGCAAGAAGGACCGGCACAGCAAGAAGGACCAGCACGGGAAGAAGGACCAGCACGGCCGGAAGGGCAAGGTCCGGGACGTCGAGAACATGCCGGGATGCAAGTTCTACCAGGGCAAGGTCTACTGCGAGCACCAGCCGAACCCGGCACCGAAGCCCGCCCCGGCCCCGCAGCCGGACCCGGCCAAGGTGGAGAAGGACAACCCCGACCACGTGCCGAACATCCCGTCGTGATGCCGCCCCGGTGAGCCTTTCCGGTCACGTCACCGGAAGGCCGGGCGACCCCGCGCGTACCGCAGGTGCGGTACGCGCGGGGCTTTGCATAGTCCCTGAGAAGGTGGGCGGTTCCGCCTGTGGGTGCTCGGAGCCCGGCGAACGGGCCCTTAGGGTGCCCGTATGAAGCTCCGAATGCCCCGGCGCCGCCGAGACCGTCTGCTCGCGGGCGCCGCCGCGCTCGCGGTCGTGGCGGGGGCCGGTACGTGGACGGCCGCGTCCGCGACCGGTGACGAACCCGCCGTGCACCGCCAGGACCAGGTCATGAACATGCCCGGCGCCGGGATCGACACCTCCTACTTCACCGCGGGCGGCGGCGGGGAAAAACGTCCCGCCGTGCTCCTCGGGCACGGATTCGGCGGCAGCAAGGACGACGTCCGCGAGCAGGCCGAGCGCCTCGCCCGGGACGGGTACGCAGTCCTGACCTGGTCGGCGCGCGGCTTCGGCCGTTCCGAGGGCCGGATCGGTCTGAACGACCCCGCGTACGAGGTCAAGGACGTCTCCCGGCTGATCGACTGGCTCGCCGCCCGACCCGAGGTGAAACTCGACGCGGCCGACGACCCGCGCGTCGGCGTCTCCGGCGCCTCCTACGGCGGCGCGATCTCGTTGCTCGCCGCCGGTCACGACCCGCGGGTCGACGCGATCGCGCCGCAGATCACCTACTGGAACCTCGCGGACTCCCTCTTCCCGAACGGCGTCTTCAAGAAGCTCTGGTCCGGCATCTTCTTCACCAGCGGCTCGACGGACGGGATGCAACAGGCCCCGCGCGGCCCGCGACCCGATGCCGCGGCGGCGCCCGGTTGCGGACGGTTCCAGCCCGAGCTCTGCGCGATGTACGAACGCGTCGCGGTGGCGGGCAAGCCCGACGCCGAGGCCCGCGCCCTGCTGGAGCAGCGCAGTCCGTCGGCCGTCGGCGACCGGATCAAGGTGCCGACGCTGATCGTCCAGGGCCAGGACGACTCCCTCTTCCCGCTGGACCAGGCCGATGCCATGGCCAAGGCCATCGCGGCGAACGGCGCGCCCGTGTCCGTGGACTGGGCGGCCGGCGGGCACGACGGCGGCATGCGCGAGGCCGACCGGACCGAGGCCCGCGTGGCCTCCTGGTTCGACCGCCACCTCAAGGGGGACGAGGGCGCCGACACCGGCCCGGCGTTCCGGGTCACCCGATCCGGAGGCATCGACTCCACGGACGGCGAGGTCACCCGGCGCGGCGCGACCGGCGACCGGTACCCCGGGCTGGAGTCCGGCCCGCGAGAGTTCGCGCTGACCGGACCGGAGCAGACCTTCGCCAATCCGGCGGGCGGCGCGCCGCCCGCCCTGTCCTCCCTGCCGGGCATCGGCGGTCAGCTGGCCGCCTTCGGGGCCGGGCTCTCGCTGGACTTCCCCGGCCAGAACGCCCGGTTCGAGTCGGCGCCGCTGACCGAGGACCTGCGGATCACCGGCACCCCGACCCTCACCCTGAAGGTGAGGTCGACAGCTGCCGACGGCTCGGCCGTCCTGTTCGGCAAGGTGTACGACGTGGGGCCCGACGGCCGGCAGCAGGTGCTGCCGAGCCAGTTGGTCGCACCGGTGCGGGTGGAGAACGCGCAGGAGGGCACGACCGTGCGCCTGCGCCTGCCCGCGATCGACCACGAGGTCGTGGCCGGGCACCGGCTGCGGCTGGTGGTCGCCGCGACCGACCTCGGCTACGCCACCCCGGCCGCGCCGGCCACCTACACCGTCGCCGCCCAAGGCCCGCTGGCCGTGCCCGTCGCCGCCCAGGTGCGCACCGCCTCGGCCGGCACGCCCGCCTGGACCTGGTGGCTGCCGCTGGGCGCGGTGGCCCTGGCCGCGGCGCTGCTCGGGATCCGCCGGCCCGGCCGAGGCTCCGCGGGGCCGCGGTCCGGCGTCCCGGGCCCGGACCCCGCACTGGCCGACGTACCCCTGCAGATCACCGGACTGACGAAGCGGTACGCGAAGGCGCAGGACCGGTACGCGGTGCGCGACCTGTCCTTCCGCGTCGAGAAGGGGCAGGTACTGGGACTGCTCGGGCCCAACGGCGCCGGGAAGACCACCACCCTGCGCATGCTGATGGGGCTGATCTCCCCGGACGCCGGGGAGATCCGGGTGTTCGGGCACGCGGTGCGGGCCGGGGCGCCCGTGCTGTCGCGGGTCGGCGCCTTCGTCGAGGGTGCCGGGTTCCTCCCGCACCTGACGGGCCGCGCCAATCTGGAGCTGTACTGGCAGGCCACCGGCCGCCCGGCCGAGGACTCGCACATGGCGGAGGCCCTGGAGATCGCCGGGCTCGGCGACGCGCTGGAGCGCGCGGTACGCACGTACTCGCAGGGCATGCGCCAGCGCCTGGCGATCGCGCAGGCCATGCTCGGGATGCCGGACCTGCTGATCCTCGACGAACCGACGAACGGTCTGGACCCGCCGCAGATCCGCGAGATGCGGGACGTGATGATCCGCTACGCCGCGGGAGGCCGGACGGTCATCGTCTCCAGCCACCTGCTGTCGGAGGTGGAACAGTCCTGCACGCACCTGGTGGTCATGGACCGCGGACAGCGGGTCGCGGCGGGCGAGGTCGCCGAGATCACCGGCGGCGGGGACACGCTGCTGGTGACGCTGGCGGAGCCGGTGGACGAGGTGTGCGTCGAGAAGGTGGCGGCGCTGGAGGGAGTGGGTTCCGTGGTGGCCGCCGACGACGGGCTGCTCGTACGGCTCGACGGCGCGACGGCCGCGGGCCTGATCGCCGAACTCGTACGGCTGGAGGTGCCGGTGAGCGGGGTAGGACCGCACCGGCGACTGGAGGACGCGTTCCTCACCCTGATCGGAGGTGCGGCGTGAGTACGGCGACGACGGTACGGGAGGTGGCTCCGGGCTACCGGGCGAGCCGTACGCTCCCGCTGCGCGTGGAGGCGCTGCGGCAGTGGCGCCGGCGGCGGACGCTGGTGATGGCCGGGGTGCTGGCCGCACTGCCGTTCGTCCTGATGATCGCGTTCGCGGTGGGCGGCGGACCCGGCAGCCGGGGCGGTGGGAACGGCCGCGTCACCCTGATCGACACGGCCACGGCCTCGGGGGCGAACTTCGCCGCGACCTGCCTGTTCGTCTCGGCCGGTTTCCTGCTGGTGGTGCCGGTGGCCCTGTTCTGCGGGGACACCGTGGCCTCGGAGGCGAGCTGGTCCTCGCTGCGCTACCTGCTGGCCTCGCCGGTGCCACGGGCGCGGCTGCTGTGGAGCAAGCTCGTGGTGGCGCTGGGCTTCAGCCTGGCGGCGATGGTGCTGCTGCCGGTGGTGGCGCTCGCGGCGGGCACGGCCGCCTACGGATGGGGGCCGCTGAAGCTCCCGACGGGCGGGGCGCTGGCGGCCGCGGACACCGTGCCGCGGCTCGCGCTGGTGGTGGCCTTCATCTTCGTGTCGCAGCTGGTCACGGCGGGGCTGGCGTTCTGGCTGTCGACGCGGACGGACGCGCCGCTGGGCGCGGTGGGCGGAGCGGTCGGGCTGACGATCGTCGGGAATGTGCTGGACGCGGTGACCGCGCTCGGCTCGTGGCGGGAGTTCCTTCCGGCGCACTGGCAGTTCGCGTGGGCGGATGCCCTGCAGCCGCAGCTGGAGTGGGGCGGGATGGTCAAGGGGGCGGTGGTGTCGGCCTCCTACGCGCTGGTGCTGTTCGCGCTCGCCTTCCGCGGGTTCTCCCGCAAGGACATCGTGTCCTGAGCCCGCACGGACGGCCCACGGGCGGCTCGCGGACGGCCCGTGGGCGGCTCGCGGCCCGTGGCCGTGGGCCGTCCGTGGCATTGCGGCCGCGCCCGTGTGTGGCTGCGGTCCGCACGCCCCCGGCACGATGAACAATCGCGGTCATCACGACCGAGGGGTACCGCCCATGCGCATCGCAGGACCTCCGGCCCGCAGGGCCGTGCTGACCGGTGGCCTCGCGGCCGCCGCCGTCGCCGTCGGGCTCGCGGGATGCTCCTCGCCGCGCGTGCCGAGGGAGACGACCGCCGCGCCCGAGCCGCGGCCCGACACGCCGAAGGCCGCGTACGCCCGCCTGATGGAGGGCAACGCGCGCTGGGTGAGCGGGGAGCTGGACCACCCCGACCGGGACCCGGAGCGGCGCGAACTCGTCGCCGAGGCACAGGACCCGTTCGGCGTGGTCCTCACCTGCATCGATTCCCGCGTGGCGCCCGAGCTCGTCTTCGACACCGGGCTCGGCGATCTGTACGTCCTGCGCACGGGCGGGCAGGCGATCGGCCCGGTGGTCACCGGCTCCGTCGAGTACGGGCCGATGACGGGCGGCACCCCACTGATCGTCGTGCTCGGGCACCAGCGCTGCGGCGCCATCGAAGCCGCCTACACGTCGCTGCAGGACGGCACGCCGCTGCCCGGGAACCTCCAGTCGATCGTGAAGGCGCTGGGACCGGCGTACCTGCTGACCGTCGAGAACCCGGGCGCCGACCCGGTCGACACCATGATCCACCAGCAGATCCGGGTCACCGCGGACGGTTTGCGCACCAACTCCGACCTGGCGCCCCTCGTACAGAAGGGCGCCCTGGCCGTCGTCGGCGCCTACTACTCACTGGACACCGGCACGGTGGACGTCCTGACGGGCGCGCCCACCTAGGGGGTGTCCGCGGCCCTTTCGGACCGGCGGGTCACTCGGGCTTGCCCGCCCCCGGGATCGCGTCGATCGCGGCGAGCAGCTCGGCGTCCAGCGGGCGGTCGGCGACGGCAGCGTTGGCGCGCACCTGCTCGGGGGAGGTGGCTCCCGCGATGACGGAGGCGCAGCCGGGCTGGGCGGAGAGCCAGCCGATGGCGAGTTCGAGGACGGTCCGGTCGTGCTTCTCGGCGAGCGCGGCCAGCGCTTCGACGACGTCGAGGCGCTCCTCGGTGAGGTACGCGTCGCGGCCTTCGAGTCGGGAACCGGCCGGTACGGGCGCGCCCCGGCGGATCTTGCCGGTCAGCAGGCCGTTGGCGAGCGGGAAGTACGGGAGCACGCCGACGCCGTAGTGGAGGGCCGCCGGGACCAACTCGCGCTCGACCGAACGCCGCAGCAGAGACCACTCGTTCTGCGCCGACACGAAGGGGACCGAGCCGGTCTCGCGGGCGATGTGGGCGGCTTCGGCGAGCTGCCAACCGGAGAGGTTGGAGTGTCCGATGTAGCGGACCTTGCCCTCGGTGACCAGCTCGGTGAGCGCGGCCAGGGTCTCGGCCATCGGGGTGGCCGGGTCGGGGCTGTGCAGCTGGAAGAGGTCGATGTGGTCGGTGTCGAGGCGGCGCAGGGACTCCTCGACGGCACGGCGGATGTAGGCGCGGCCACCGCGGGAACCGGCGGCGGGCCCGTACTTCATGTCCACGCCGTCGTAGCCGAACTTGGTGGCGAGGACGACCTGGTCGCGGCGGCCCTTGAGGGCCTGCCCGAGGTGGACCTCGGAACCGCCGGCGCCGCCGTAGATGTCGGCGGTGTCCAGGAGGGTGATGCCCGCGTCCAGAGCGGCGTCGACGACGGCGCGGGTGGCCTGGGCGTCCAGTCGGCCGCCGAAGTTGTTGCAGCCGAGGCCTACGGCGGAGACCTGCAGTCCCGAACTGCCCAGGGGGAGATGACGCATGCGTGTTCGATCCTCCGACTCGACGATGAATGATCAACCGACCGGCAAGTCTAGGACTCAGGACCGAAGACCCGCCGGGAATCCGCACGGCCCGGTGTGAACGCTGTGTGACGGCCCCGGAAGACCTCCTAGAGGAGCCGGACGGCTCCCGGGGACGGGGAAGCGGTCGTGACGCGGGGCGCCGTGAAGTCCGCGCGGAGGAAGGCGTTCGCCACCGCCCGGGTCACCTCCTCCTCGGCGTCCACGTCGATCAGGGACAGCGCCGAGCCGCCGAAGCCGCCGCCGGTCATACGGGAGCCGTACGCGCCCGCGGCGTTCGCCGTGGAGACCGCCAGGTCCAGCTCGGGGCAGGACACCTCGTAGTCGTCGCGCAGCGAGAGATGGCCCTCGGTGAGCAGCGGGCCCGCCTCGCGCAACCGGCCCGCGCCGAGCAGTTCCTCGACGCGCAGGACGCGTTCGTTCTCGGTCACGACGTGCCGCACCCGCTTGCGCGCGATCGGGTCCGGCAGGCGGGGCAGGGCCTGTTCCAGCTCCTGGTACGGGAGGTCGCGCAGGGCGGGCAGGCCCAGGGCCTCGGCCGCACCGTGGCAGGAGGCCCGGCGTCGGGCGTAGGCGCCGTCGGCCAGTGCGTGCTTGACCCGGGTGTCGATGACGAGGAGGCGCAGGCCGGCCGCCGCGCAGTCGAAGGGGATGTGGCGCCGGTCGAGGCTGCGGGTGTCCAGGTGGAGGGCGTGCCCCTGGGTCGCGCAGGCCGAGGCCGTCTGGTCCATGATCCCGCAGGGGACGCCGACGTACGCGTTCTCGGCGCGCCGGGCCAGTGCGGCCAGTTCGGGGCGGGTGAGCGGGATCGCGTACAGGTCGGTGAGGGCCGATGCGGTGGCCACCTCCAGGGCTGCGGAGGAGGACAGGCCCGCGCCGGTCGGTACGTCCGACCGTACGTGCAGATCGGCTCCGCCGACCGGAAGTCCGGCGTCCAGCAGGGCCCATGCGACCCCGGCGGGGTACGCGGCCCAGCTCGCGCGGCCCTGCGGAGGGTGCGCCGGGTCGAGACCGGCGAGGTCGAGGGTGACGGCACCGGAGGGGGCGTCGGCGGAGTGGACGCGCAGGATCCGGTCCGTGCGCCGGGCGGCGGCCACCTCGGTGCGCTGCGGGAGGGCGAAGGGCAGCGCGAAGCCGTCGTTGTAGTCGGTGTGTTCGCCGATCAGGTTGACCCGGCCCGGTGCCGCCCAGACGCCCTCGGGCGGGTACCCGTACAGCTGCTGGAAGCCGTCCTGTGCCGACCCGCCGTTCCCGCCGTTCCCGCTGATCCCGCCGTTCCCGCTGATCGCGCTGATCCCGCTCACGTGCTCGCCACCTCTCGCAGTCGCGCGGCCGCGTCCTCGGGCCGGACATCGTTCATGTAGGCCTCCATGCCGGACTCGGTGCCGGCCAGGTACTTGAGCTTGTCCGCGGTCCGGCGGATCGTGAAGAGCTCCAGGTGGAGTGCGAAGTCCGCCCGACCCTCGCCCGTCGGGGCCTGGTGCCAGGCGGAGATGTACGGGGTCGGCTCGGACCGGTCGAAGAGTCGGTCGAAGCGGCGCAGCAGCTCCAGGTAGACCCGGGGGAACTCGCCGCGGGCCGCGTCGCCGAGGGCGGGCAGGTCGGGGACCCGGTGGCGGGGGTAGAGGTGGACCTCGTACGGCCAGCGCGCCGCGTAGGGCACGAAGGCGGTCCAGTGCTCCGTTTCGAGGACCACCCGGGTGCCGTGGGAGCGTTCGGCGGCCAGGACCTCCTCGAAGAGGTTGCCGCCGGTGCGCTCGCGGTGGGCGGCGACGGTGGCGAGCATCCGTGTGGTGCGCGGGGTGACGAAGGGGAAGGCGTAGATCTGGCCGTGCGGGTGGGCGAGGGTGACCCCGATCTCGGTGCCCCGGTTCTCGAAGCAGTAGACCTGCCGGACGCCGTCACGGCCGGAGAGTTCGGCCGTGCGGTCGCTCCAGGCGGCGAGGACGAGCGCGGCGCGCTCCTCGTCGAGCTCGGCGAAGGAGGTCCGGTGGTCGGGGGTGAAGCAGATCACCTCGCAGCGGCCGGTGTCGCCGGCGAGGGAGGGGAAGCGGTTCTCGAAGACGGCCACCTCGTAGTCGGGGGCCGGGATCTCGCTCGCGCGCCCCTCGGTGGAGGGGCACAGCGGGCAGGCGTCGGCGGGCGGGTGGTACGTGCGGCCCTGCCGGTGGGCGGCGATGACGACCGGGTCGCCGAGCAGCGGATCACGCCGGACCTCGGGCCCGGTCCCCGTCCCGGCGGCCGGCGCGTCGAGCGGGCGGGTGTCGGGGACGGCACGGGCGGCGGCGCCGTCGTCGGTGTCGTAGTAGAGGATCTCGCGGCCGTCGGCGAGGCGGGTGCTCGTGCGCTTCACGGGAGGAACTCTCTCACTGGAGGGTGACGACCGTGGTGCGGCCGAGGTCGGACCGGCGCGCGACGGCAGTACGGTGCCGGGGCGCCCCGGTTCGACAACAATGATCTCGTTCCCGTCCGCGACGTCGTGCCCGAGGTGCCTCGGGTGCCTCGTCGCGCGCGGACGGTTCCGGCCGCCCGGTGGAATCGTTGGCCCAAGCGTCACATAACGTGCCCTGCATGGATCAGGAGTACAAGGCCGGGCCCGCCGCGGACGGCGAAGGCGCGGGCAGGCGGTGGTTCCTCGGGGTCGCGACGGGCGCGGCCGCGGCCGCGGGGCTCGGGACCGTGGCCGGTTGCGGGAACGGCGACCGCGACGGCGGATCCGAGGCGGCGTCCGGGGCGGCGTCGAAGTCCGGCGCGCCCGACGGGAAGCCGTCGCCGGCCCGCGCACCGGGTCTCGATGTCAAGGCCGAGAACGCCCTCCCGGGCCATGCCGACTGGCCGGTGGGCAAGGCCGGCCCGGCGCGGGCCATCGAGGGGTTCGCGGACAAGGTCAGCGTCCTGCCCGGCGAATCCTTCGGGCTGCACGTGTCGACGACCGCGCCCAGGTTCACCGTCTCGGCCTACCGG
Source organism: Streptomyces sp. CLCI03 (assembly GCF_053615355.1). Lineage (NCBI taxonomy): Bacteria > Bacillati > Actinomycetota > Actinomycetes > Kitasatosporales > Streptomycetaceae > Streptomyces > Streptomyces sp. CLCI03. The sequence continues at coordinate 414,851 of NZ_CM132132.1, forward strand.
ATGGGCTGGTACGGCGGAGCCCGCGCGCGTCTGGTGTGGCGCTCCGAGGCCCTGCCCGGAGCCCGCCGGCCGGAGCCCACGGTGGACGCCGGGACCAGGATGGTCCGCACGCGGTGGACCCGTACCGCCACGGTCGAGACGAAGGACTGGCCGGAGGGCAGCTACCTGCTGCGGCTGGACGCGCAGGGCGGTGAGGGCCGGCGCTTCGTCCCGCTCACCGTCCGCTCCGCGACGACCGCCGGCCGCACCGTCGTCGTCAACGCGGTGGCCACCTGGCAGGCGTACAACCGGTGGGGCGGCTACAGCAGTTACGACGGCCCGGGCGGCGGTTTCTCCTCCCGTTCCCTCGCCGTGAGCTTCGATCGGCCGTACGAGTACGACGACGGCGCGGGCCTGTTCCTCGTGTACGAGGCTCCGCTGATCGCGCTGGCCGAGCGGCTCGGCATACCCCTCGCCTACACGACCACCACCGACGTGGCGCGGGAGAAGCGGCTCCTGGACGGAGCGGCGGCGGTGCTCTCGCTCGGGCACGACGAGTACTGGTCGCCGGAGCAGCGGGCCCACGTCACCGCCGCCCGCGACGCCGGTACCAACATCGCGATCCTGGGCGCGAACTGCTGCTACCGCCGGATCCGCCTGGAGGCCTCCGACCTGGGGCCGGACCGTACGCTGGTCTGCTACAAGTCCTCCTACGAACAGGACCCGGGGTTCAAGCGCGGCCATCCCGCGACGGTGGACTTCCGCTCGGCGCCCGGCGCGGATCCGGAGAGCTCGCTGCTCGGCGTGATCTACGACGGCTATCCGGTGGACGCCCCGTACGTGGTGACCAACCCCGGGCACTGGCTCTTCGAGGGCACCGGCGCTCGGGCGGGCGACCGCTTCGAGCACCTGGTGGGCGTCGAGTACGACAAGGTCTCCACCGGCTTCCCCACCCCTCGGCCGATCGAGATCCTGGCCCACTCCCCCGTGGTGTGCGAGGGACGGCCCAGCCACCAGGACACCGCCTACTACACGGTGCCGAGCGGGGCCGGGGTGTTCGCGACCGGGACGATGCGCTGGGTGGAGGCCCTGGACGCGACGGGCGACGGCCGCAGCGGGCGCAACCACGGTCTGGACGCGCGCTCCGGGGCGCTGACCACGCGGGTGACGGAGAACCTCCTGCGGGTGTTCGCGGCGGGTCCGGCCGGCCGGACCCATCCGGCCCAGGACAACGTCAAGGCGGTGTACGGGAGTTCGTGACGTCCGCGGCCCGGCGCGACCGGCGGGCGGAAAGGATGGACTTCGCCCGAAGGGGGTGTTTAGGATCGTGATCACGGCATCGCGTGTCGGTCACCGACCGGGTGAGGCATGGAGGTGCCGTGACGTGCCTTTCGGAGGCATTCACCCATGTCCGTCCAGCTGAACCACACGATCATCCACTCCCGCGACAACCGGGAGTCCGCCACTTTCCTGGCGCACATCCTCGACCTGGAGGTCGGGACCGAGTGGGGACCCTTCATCCCCGTCGAGACCGCGAACGGCGTCACCCTCGACTTCGCGACCGTCCCCGCCGAATCCATCACCGTGCAGCACTACGCGTTCCTCCTCTCCGAGGAGGAGTTCGACGTGGCGTTCGCGAAGATCCGGGCGGCGCGGGTCCCGTACTTCGCCGATCCGCACGGTCGGCACCCCGGCGAGATCAATCACAACGACGGGGGCCGCGGGGTGTACTTCACGGACCCGAACGGCCACGGGATGGAGATCATCACCCGCCCGTACGGCTACCAGGAGCCGGGCGCCGCGTAGCCCCGGCCGCCGACGGAGCAGGGCCGCGGTGAGGGACGGGGCATCCCCGCCCCTCACCGCCGCCGGCCTCGCGGACGCGGAGAGATCGCAACCGGCCCTTCTCCGGAGGCCGAGGGCGAAGGCCGGCCCGGGAACGAACAGTCCGGCGACCGAAGGCCCGCAGCGGGAACTGGCGAGGATCTTGCGGTCCTCCCGGTGGGCGTTCGTCCGGTCGAGAGCCGGAGCGTGCGGACCGGAGCCCGCGCACGCGGATCGCCGCCGCCGGTGCACGAAGCGCTTCTGCCCGGCCGACAGCGCCGTCGTGCACCACTCCTCAGGAGTTCCGCGGTCACCGGTACCGGCCTCGCCGCGGGCCATATGCCAGAGGCAGCGGAACGCCTCCGATCCCTGTCCCGATGCCGGACTCGCCCGTCCTGATGACCGAATACCGCCCTGTCGAACAGTGTGGCCGATAGTGAAGCCACGCTGTTGTCACGGGATCGAGACCGGGCAATGATCGCTGGACCGCCTTCCGGAATTCGCAACTTCGGAGCCACGGTGGGAAATTCGACTACTGAACAACGGAGGTTCCTGGAACTCACCTGTAAATCCACTGGGGAAGCTCGGAGGACGCTCTTCGGCCCGGCCCCGCTGCGGCGGTTCTCAGCTTCTCCCGCACCACAACATTCGCGTAGGCAAGGCCGTTCGTGCCGAGCAGGTCCGCCGGTGGCATGGCGCCGCCCCGTACGCCGGACTCCACACCTGCGCCTCCCCGGACCACTCGGTCCGGCACGCGTCGTCATCACAGCGGCCTGACGCAGCCGCCCCGGCCCGAACGGGTCGGGCGGCCGACGGATGACGGCCATGGCTGCCCCATGCGTGCGCGGCCCTGATCCGATCATCAGCTCGCCGCCCCCTCCACCGTGCCGCTCTCCCGCATGCCCTGCATGCACACGATCCACTCCGAAGGAGTTCTCGATCCACATGTACAAACGCTCAGGGTTTCTCGCCCTCACCACGGTGGGCGTAGTGATGTGCACCGCCGCTCTCGCACCCTCCGTCAGCCAGGCGGCCGGCAGCGCCGACGGCGGGACCGGGTCCTACGCCGAAACGCACGGCCTGACCCTGGATGACATCGGGCACATCAACGCGCTGAACGAAAAGGCTCTCGATCTGGGTCGGCCCGACCGCCCGACGGGAGGGTTACCGCCGAGCGCAGCCGATTCCCTCCGGCCCTCCGCGGCGGCCGACGACAGGGTGACGCCTCCCGCCGAGCCGCTCGGCAGCCTGCCCGACCCGTACCGAGCCCGTGGGGACAGGGCCACCACCGGCATCAGCAATTACATACGCAAGTGGCAGCAGACCTACAGCCACCGCGACGGCCGACCTCAGCAGATGACCGCGGCACAGCGAGCGCAGCTGTCCTACGGCTGCGTCGGTGTCACCTGGGTCAATTCGGGCCCCTACCCGACGAACAAGCTGGCCTTCGCATCCTTCGACGAGGACCGGTACAAGGACGCCCTGGAGAACACCGGCCCGCGGCCGGGCGAGACGCGGGCGGAGTTCGAGGGACGCGTCGCCAAGCAGAGCTTCGACGAGACGAAGGGCTTCGACCGGGCTCGTGATGTCGCGTCCGTCATGAACAAGGCCCTGGAGAACGCCCACGACGAGGGCACCTATCTCGGCAACCTCAAGGCAGAGCTCACGAAGAGGAACGACGCCCTCTCCCATGAGGACAGCCGTTCGAACTTCTACTCGGCCCTGAGGAACACGCCTTCCTTCAAGGACAGGAACGGGGGCAACCACGACCCGTCCGCGATGAAGGCGGTCATCTACTCCAAGCACTTCTGGAGCGGACAGGACCCCAGGGCCTCCTCCGACAAGAGGAAGTACGGCGACCCTGAGGCCTTCCGACCCGACCGGAACACAGGCCTGGTCGACATGTCGAAGGACAGGAACACCTCGCGCAGCCCCGCCAAGCCCGGCGAGAGCTACGTCAACTTCGATTACGGCTGGTTCGGGGACCAGAAGGAAGCGAACCCCGACAACACCATATGGACCCACGCCAACCACTACCACTCGCCCGGCGGCGCCATGGGGGCCATGCAGGTGTACGAGAGCAAGTTCCGCAGCTGGTCCAGCGGCTACACGGACTTCGACCGCGGAACCTACGTCGTCACCTTCATACCCAAGAGCTGGAACACCGCCCCCGCCAAGGTGACGCAGGGCTGGCCGTAGCATCCCGCCCCTCACCATGCACACACCCTCGGCGTGGCTGACCCGCCTCACCCCATGCCACAGGTGGGGCGGGGCAGCCCGTCGATGACGCACAGGCCAGGTGCCCGGCCGGGGACAACGGGCCGGCGGCCTCAGATCTTGGTGTGGTCGGTGTCCTCCGGTCGGGTGTGGTGGGTCAGGGGTTGCACTGTGTGGCGCCGGGGCCGGTGGCGGGGGCGGAGGCAGACGTCGGTGCCGGGCCTGCAGGACGGCGGGGCTGGTGGCACAGGTCGCGGCCGCGACGGGCACGGTGAAGGTGATGGTGACGCTCGTGGTGGCCACGGTGGCGGGAGCGGCCGTCCGGGTGGCGGCCGTCGGCAGTACGAACGACGATCCCGCACCGCCCCCCGCGGCAGCGTCGGGGGCACTCCCGCCGCCACCGCCCGGGCCCGGCAAGGCGCCACCCGCGCCGCCCTCACCCGCACCCGGGCCTGCCGGCGAGGTGCCACCGTCACCCCCGTTGCCGCCGCCGGTCCCGAAGCCCCCACCCGCACCGCCTCCGTTGAAGCCGCCCGTGCCGGTGTCGGAGCCGTTGCCGCCGACTTCGACGTACAGGGTGCTGCCGGCAGTGACGGGAACACCGGTCGCCGGGACCCGCGCCCCGTTGCCGCCGGCACCACTGCCCGGCCTGTTGCCGTTCACCCACTCGGGCGCACCGTCCGCGGGTCCCGGGACCGGCCGACACCGCCTGTGCACCGGAACCGCCCGCCGAGGAGACACCATCGGATGCCCCCGGGCCCACACATGTGTCGCGGATCACTCAACCTCGCCGTCGGTCCAGGTCGTCGAGAGGGTGAACACCTAGGAGGGGACATGCAAGGTGCTGTCGGTGACGCTGAGTTCGCCGAGTTCACACGGGCCCGCTGGGGGCCTCTCGTGCGCTTCGCGTACGGCCTGACGTTGGACGTCGGCCGCGCGGAGGACCTCGTACAGGAGGCCTTGGTCCGTTTCTGGCGCATGCGCGGCAGGGTGGCGGTCGAGCGGCCCGAGGCGTACGTCCGCCGCACGCTCGTCAACCTGGCCGTGACGGCCGGGCGGCGCCGCTGGTGGAGCGAGCGGGTCCTCGGACGCGTCCCGGAGGTCGCGAGTCATCCCGAGTCCGATCCCGGCCACGGCAGCGCCCAGCGCGACGAACTGCGCCGCGCGCTGGCCCGGTTGCCCGCGCGCCAACGCGTGGTCGTGGTGCTGCGCTACGTCGAGGACCTGTCGGAACGCCAGGTCGCGGACCTCCTCGGGTGCTCGGTCGGAAGCGTCAAGTCCCACGCGTCGCGCGGTCTTTCGACGCTTCGCGGAACGGCCGCGCTCCAGGCGGCTCCTGAAGCGGTGTCCGGTTTTCGTCTGACCCGAGGGGAGGCCGCGCGATGAGCGGCATGAACGGTGCTGAGCGGGTGCTGAAGGAATCGATCGACGAGATGGTCGGCGGGTACCGGCCGGCGGGCGATCCGTTCGCCCGTGTCGAGACGGCCGTCCGTCGTCGTCGGCGCAGGAACCGGGCCGTGGTGGGTGCCTCGCTCGCTGCCGTGGCAGCGACGTCGGTCGCTGTCGTGGTCGCGCTGCCGGGCGGCGGCGGGCAGGCGTCCGAGAGGCCGGCGGCTTCCTCCCTCGAGTCACCGAGCGTGGTGCTGCCGGGCTACGAGACGGTGCCCGGCAAGGTCTACCGGGTCGCGCGCGGCACACACGCCGGGGTCGAGTGGCAGGTGGGTTCGGCCGATGGCCGCAAGGGCCAGGCGTGCTTGGTCTCCCGGAACGTGCTGATCGGGATCGCCGCGTGCTTCCCCACGGGGGACGCCGCGGTCCATTGGGCCGCGGCATCGTCGAGCAGCGCGGGAAAGACGACCGACGAGCCGTTCACGGTCGTCGGGGTCGCCCCGCCGGGTGCGGCACGCGTCAAGGTGCTGCTCCCCGGCGGTTCTGGACCGGAGGCGGAGACCGTCGAGACCCCGACCGCGCCGGACACGCGCTTCTTCGCCGTACTCGTCCCGGCGAACATCCGTCAGCAGGTTCAGGTGCAGGCCTTCGACGCGGCGGGCAGCCCCCTGGGGGCATCCGTGGCGGCCGACGGAAAACAGCAGTTCAAGGACCGTACGCCGCCGTGGTGCCGGACCGGCGGCGATCACCCTGCGGACGGCCCGGACACGACCGTCGCCCCCGACCCCGACCCGAACCTCCTTCCCGGCGCCCCGTGCGGAACGCCGTCCTCGGCTCTGGGCCGGCCGGTTGCGGCCTCGTCGGCGCCGCCCCCCTCGGGTACGGCCCGGTGAAAGGGAGGGGTCGACGACGATCCGGTGGATGCGGCGCGCTCGGTACAGCGCGCCGCCGAGCATCGTCGGGCGCCGGGACACGGGCTCGCGATCCGTGGCGTTCTCCGTGGTCGGCACGGAGGCGGTGCGGACCCCGGCCGGGGCAATCTGTGGTCACGGCGATCGGCGCGGCGACAGACCGGGCCGATCGTGACCAGCGACCGAGGGAGTGACCATGGCCGGCACCGGCAGCAGCACGTACGAGGGGTTCAACGCGCAGGAGCGGGCCGCGATGAAGGCGCACGCCCTGGATCAGAAGAAGGCGGCACGTCGTGGTTCGACCGAGGAGAAGGCGGCCGAGGCCGAGCGGGACGTACTGGCGAAGATCGCCGAGATGCGGGAGTCGGACCGGGTCATGGCCGAGCGCGTCCATGCCGTCGTCACCGCCCACGCCCCGACCCTCGCGCCGAAGCTCTGGTACGGGATGCCCGCCTACGCGTCGGACGGCAAGGTCGTCTGTTTCTTCCAGAGCGCGGAGAAGTTCAAGGCGCGCTACGCGACCCTCGGTTTCAGCGACCTGGCGAAGCTGGACGAGGGTCCGATGTGGGCGGCCGGTTTCGCGCTGACCGAGGTGACGCCCGAGGTGGAGGCGCGGATCGCCGCCTTGGTGAAGCGGGCGGTGTGACGGCCGGCCGCGCCGCGGCTACAGGAGGATCCTCGGGGCGAGGCCGAGGTCGGCGAGGGCGCCCGTGCCGCGGGCGGCGTGTTCGCCGCCCGCGAGGATCAGGGTGCGCGCCGACTGGTAGGGGCAGCCGGCCGCCTCGAACACGCTCGCGGTGGCGAGCAGCCGTTGCCCGTCGGCGTCGAGCAGGGCCGTCGCGCGTTCCACGAGGGCTGTGGCGACGGGGTTCCCGGCCACGGTGGTCCGGGCTTCCGTCAGCCGGGCGGCCGCGTCGGGGGACCCGGCGAGCACGGAGGCTTCGGCGCGTAGTGCCACGTACCAGTGGAGCCAGATCCAGGTGGTCCACTGTCGTACCTGGCCGGGCTCGGGGGCCGTACGTTCCAGCGCCGCCTCGGGCCGCCCCTGGTGGAGCATGAGGATCGCGTCGAAGACCGCCCCGTATCCGTGGGTGTTCCACGGCGAGGGGTCGACCCGTGCGAGCAACGCGCTCCATTCGCTGCGTGCTTCGTGGTCGTCGCGCAGTCCGTGGACGGTCGCCATCGCCGCCGCGGGCGGGCCGAGGACCGCCCGGGCGGGGCTGCCGGCCCGCTGCCAGGCGTCGCGGAACCGCAGGCCCGCGGTGCGTGCCCGCTCGGCATCGCCGGCCAATGTTTCGGCGACGAGGAGCCGGCCCGTGGCGCGGTGGCCGACCTCGGCGAGCTGCGGGTGTTCCGCGAGCCGCCGGGCCCACCGGCGGGCGCCGGGGAGGTCGCCCACGCCGAGGGCGGCTTCGGCGGCCTCGCCGAGCGCCTCGATCAGTTCATGGGTGCCGGCCGGGCCCAGGGCGTGCGGGCCGTGCGGGCCGCCGTCCGTCGCGGACGAGATCAGCTCGGTCCGGCGCCGTGTCGTCGCCGCTGCCGCGAACGCGTCCCCGGCCCAGCTCTGGGCGCCGGCAAGGGTGTCGAGCGCCGCGGACTGCGCGAGCGGGTCCTTTTCGAGGCGGGCGAGTTCGACAGCTCGTTCGGCGGAGGCGAGCGCCTCCTGAACGGCGGAACCGCCGGGGCCGCTCACCGCGCGGGCCGCTTCGGAGGAGGTGTCGGCCGTGCCGGCCTCGGTGTCGATCGCGTGGGTGAGGGCCCGTCCGGCCTCGACCAGCGCGACCGCGGCCCGGGCGGATGGATCGGCGCCGGCCAACTCCCGTGCCTCGGTGATGAGCGCGTCGGCTTCCTCCGGCGGGAGTGGGCGGGCGAACTTGCTGGAGAAGCGGTACGCGTTGCCGGCGGCGGCCGCCAGATCGCGGGCGGCCGCGGCGGTGTCGCCCGCTCGACGTGCGACGTCCGCGGCCGCACGGCCCAGGCGGTACATGTCGTCGCCGTGCAGCCGGCAGGCGGCCACGGCCGCGGCCCGCCGGTACATCGACGCCGTGTCGGCCGGGGCGGTCGCGAGGGCGGCGGCCTGCTCGTAGCGCTGCTGGGACTCTGCGACGAGATGACGGGTGAAGGCCAGCTCCGCCATGGCGCGGGCCAGTCGGAAGGCGTCCGCGCGCTGCTCCGGACGGCTGTGCGCCCGGGCGAGGGCGGCGCGCAGTTCGTCGGCCGTCTGATCGAACCGGGCCCGCCAGTCGGCTCGTGGCGCGGCCAGTTCGGCGCTTCGGGCGAGGCACCAGTTCAGGTGGCGGGCGTGGGTGTCGTGCAGTTCGCCGGCCTCGGTGAGGCGGTCGGCGCCGTACTGGCGCAGCGTTTCCAGCGCCCTGTAGCGGGTTCCGTCCGGGGAGAAGGTGACGGCCAGCAGGCTCTGTTCGGCGAGTCGGGCCAGCCCGTCGACGGCGGTCGCCGTGTCGAGCCCGGTGACCTCCGCCGCCGCCGGGGCGGTGAACGGTGTCACGAACACCGACACCCGGCGCAGCAGCGTCCGATCGGCCGGGTCCAGGAGGTTGTGGCTCCAGTCCAGTGCCGCCCGTACCGAGCGGTGCCGGTCCTCCGCGCGGGAGCCGCCGGTGAGCATGCGCAGGGGGTGGGCCAGGGCGGCGGTGATGCCGTCCAGCCCGAGCGTGGGATAGCGGGCGGCGGCGAGCTCGATCGCCAGGGCCATGCCGTCGAGCCGTGCGCAGATCTCGGCGACCTGGTCGTGCGCGGGCGCATCCTGCAGGCGGGAGCCTGTCGATGTCGCCCGGTCCATGAACAACGCGACCGCGTCCGATCCGTTGTCGCCGGCCGTCGACAGTGACAGCGGCGGGACCGGGTAGACCCGTTCGAACGGGACCATGAGCCGGGACCGGCTGGTCACCAGTACGCGTACGCGAGGGCAGGCGGCCAGCAGGCGTTCGAGGAACGGTGCCGCCCCCTCGACGACGTGCTCGCAGTTGTCCAGCACCAGCAGGGTGTTGCGATCGGCCAGTGCGGCGGCCACGGACTCGGCCATGTCGTGGCCCGGTTGCTCGCCCAGGCCGAGCGCCTCGGCGACCGCGGTCGCGATCATGCCGGGATCGGTGACCGGGACCAGGTCGACGAACCACACCCCGTCGGCGAACCCGTCGGCGACGTCGGTGGCCACGGTCAGCGCGAGGCGGGTCTTGCCGACCCCGCCGGGGCCGAGGGCGGTCACCTGCCGGTGCTCCCCCAGCATGGCGGTCAGCGCGGCCCGCTCGCCGGCTCGGCCGATGAACGAGGTCAGACGCGTCGGCAGGGCCGGGGCCGGGTGTGACCGGTCGGCGCGTGTCCGGTCGGACGCCCGGCGGGCCAGTGCCCGCCGATCGGTTACCTCCAACTTGCGCAGCAGGGAGGAGACATGGGTCTCGACCGTGCGCACCGAGATGTACAGCCGTGCCCCGATCTCGGCGTTGCTGAGATGGTCTCCGACCAGTTCCAGGACCTCGGCCTCGCGCGGCGAGATCTCCGCTGCTTCTCCCATGGCCGCCATTGTGTCGCACGCGTGTCCGTGGCTGCCGTTCCGTGATCGTCTCCGTGGTCGCCACGGATGTCGACGGACCGTGCCGGACGGGACGCTGTGACGAAACACGGAACGGCCTTACGTGGCCCATGACTTCAAGGAGCGCCATGTCCGACGCGACCACCTCGACCACTTCGGCCGGCTCGGCCACTTCGGGGATCAGGACCGTGCTCCATCCGGTGTCCGATCTGGGCCGGGCCAAGGGGGTGTACACGGCCCTGCTGGGCGTACCGCCGTGCAACGAATCGCCGTACTACGTCGGCTTCGAGGCCGCGGGACAGCACGTCGGGCTGGTGCCGGGCGGCGGACCGCAGGCGATGACGTCGCCGGTGACCTACTGGCAGGTGCCGGACATCCGGGCGGCACTGGCCGCGGCGACCGCGTCGGGCGCGCGCGTGACCGAGCCCGCGCATGACGTCGGTGGCGGTCGCCTGGTGGCCACGGTCGCCGACCCCGACGGCAATGTCCTCGGCGTCCTCCAGGACCGGGCGGGTGCCACCCCCCGCTCACGCGCCCGGCGCCGTGCCGACGTCGAGCGGCGACTCACCCACGACGTCGACGTGTGGGTGGCCACCGCCTCCGCCGACGGTGCGCCGTACCTGGTGCCGCTGTCCTTCGACTGGGACGGCGAGGTACTGCGGATGGCCACCCCGGCGGGCAGCGCCACCGGCAGGAACCTGGCCGCCGCCGGGACCGTCCGCCTCGCGCTCGGCCCCACCCGCGACGTCACCATGATCGACGGCACGGTCGAGGTCGTCGACCTCGATGCCCTCCCGAAGGAACAGGGTGACCGCTTCACCGAACGCACCGGCTTCGACCCGCGCGCACTCACCACGGTCCACCGCTGGTTCCACGTCACCCCGCATCGCGTCCAGGCCTGGCGCGAGGAGGACGAGCTTGCCGACCGCGAGCTGATGCGGGACGGCCGCTGGCTCGCCTGACGGGCCCGCACCGGCACCTCAGCGGGCGCTGCCGAGGTTTCGGTCGGCGTCGGTCCCCTCCAGCATCAAGGTGGTCTCCTCGATGCGCCGGAAGCGTCCGTCGGGGGCCATGGAGGCGAACACGTAGACCTCCATGCTCACGGTCGTGCCGTCCTTCTTGGTGATGTGGCAGGTGTGTCGGTCGGCGTACTTGTCGCCGTCGTGGAGCTCTTCGTGGACCTCGACCTCTCCTGCGGCGACGAGCGTCCGCAGGTGGGCGATGTGGTCGAGGAACTGGGAGCGGTCGGCCCATTCGCCGTCGGTGCGCTGGCGGTAGTCGGGGGTGAAGTGCCGGTCGGCGGCCTCGGCCAGGGTGATGTCCTCGTCGAGGAGCAGGTCGGTGAGGGCGGCCTTGATGCCGGTGCGGGTCATGTCGTGTGTCATGTGGGGTCCTTCGGGTGGGTTCGGCCGCCGGAGTTCTCGGCGGTGTCCGGCGGGGTGAGGCGCGGTCGGGTGGGGTGAGGTGAGGCGCGGTCGGGTGGGGTGGGAGTCAGGGGCGGGTGTTGGTGAGGGTGTCGTCGAGCCAGTCGTAGATGCGGGCGTTGGCGAGACGCATGGCGCCGGGGTGGCAGTGGGCGCCGGCCCCTTCCTCGGCGGTGAAGAGCATGAGGGTCTTGGGGCAGGTGAGGTGTTCGTAGAGCTGCTCGGGCTGGCCCTGGAAGAAGATGTCCTCCTCGGCGTCGCAGACGAGGGTGGGGCACTGGATCCGCTCGGCGATCCCGCCGGCGAGGGTGTAGTCGAGGTAGGAGGCGTTGAAGGCGCGGGGGGTGTCGACCCCCATGACGTACATGCCGTGGTTGAGCGCCCAGCGGGCGATCGGGTCCTTGGCCATGATCTGGTCGATGGCGGCGTCGAGTTCCGGGGCGGAGTCCGCCCGCAGGAGGCGTTCGGCTTCCGCGCGGTCGCCGGGGATGTTGCGGACGGAGGTCTCGCCGAGGTCGTAGAGGCCGTCGACGGCTATCAGCGCGGCCAGCCTGTGCTCGAACGCGGCGGCCCGGGGGGCGAGGACTCCGCCCATGCTGAGGCCGAGCAGTGCGATGCGGCTGTTGTCGACCTCCGGGATCGTCTCCGCGAAGTCGATCACCGGGGTGATGACGTTCTCCCAGTCCGGGCGGAAGACGAGGCCTTGGTGGTGGCGCGGGCCGGGCATGCCGGGACCGTCGAAGGCGAGCACGGTGTAGCCCCGCTCGACGGGGCCATCGCCCCGAAGAAGTGGAGCTCCTCGGCGGTGCCGTCGAAGCCGTTGTGCATGATCAGCGTCGGCCGGGGGTGCCCGAGTCGTCGACCCGGTAGAGATAGCCGGGCAGCGTGGTGTTCTCGTAGGGGATCAGCACCGGCTCGATGTGCGGGGTGGTGTAGAGGGCCGCGGCGGCCTTGAAGCACTCCACGGAGCGGTCGTAGGCGTGGTCGTGGCGCGGGTCGCAGTCCTTGCCGTGCAGGAAGAACTCCGCCGACCGGTAGTAGTTCGAGGCGCGCAGGAACCCGTCGCGGGCGCTGACCCGGTGACCGGCCGCCAGGGCCTTCTCGGCCTCCGACGACACCCGGCCGGCGGTCGCGAACCACTCGGTGTACCAGCTGTCGTAGTCGCCCTCGGTGATCCGCGCGGCGGTGGAGACGACCTCGCCGAAGTCGGCGCCGCCGTAGGCGATGTGGCTCATCGAACGCAGGGTCTCGTACCAGAACTGGGTGTTGTTCGGGAACAGCAGCTGCTTCATGGCGGTTTCCTCCTGCCGGAATCACAAGCACAGATCTGTGCTTGTGAGATCGACTGTAGAGCCTCGCCCAGTCAGAAGCAAATATCTGTGCTTAAGATGGTGGCGTGACTCAGAAACAACCGGCCACGCGCATCCGAAGAAGCCCCGAACAGGTCCGCGCAGCCGTCCACCAAGCGGTCCTCGACCTCCTCTCGGCCCCGGAGGGCGAGGACCTGACCATCCCCGCGATCGCGCAACGCGCGGGCGTCAACCACACCAGCCTCTACCGGCGCTGGGGCGGCCTCGACGCACTGCTGGCCGACACGGTCACCACCCGCCTGGAGCGCAACTCGCCGCTGAAGGACACCGGCACCCTGCGCGGCGACCTCATCGCCTGGGCCGAAGCCGGCGTCGCGAGCATGCACACACCTGAGGGGCACGCCCTCGTACGCGCTGTCGTGCTGTCCATGCCGAAGAACACCCAGGAGCGGAGCGAGCGCGCCCAGCACTTCCGGCGCCGCATGCATTCCATCGAGCAGATCCGCGAACGGGCGACGGCCCGCGGCGAGAACCCGCCGCCGCTGGAGCAGATCCTCGACCAGCTCATCGCGCCCTTCTACATCCGGACGATCTTCGGCATCGGCCTGCCGGCCACCGGCTACCCACAACTCCTCGTGGACAGGCTCCTCGGCAGCGCCCGCGGACCGGACCCGGCCTGAGGAACGGGGTCCTGCCTCTCCCCCCCTCCGCACGTCGGACACGGCGAGGCAGGAGAGCGCGGGCCTCGGAAGCGGTTCGCCCCCTCGGCTACGAGCCGTGGGGTGCGTACGGCTCCTCCCCCGCGTACATCTCGGTGAGTTCCGCGCCGATCCGGGCCAGCCACCGCCGCACCTCCGGCGGCTCCAGCACCTCGACCCGCGCTCCCAACCCCGCCAGGTGTCCCGCCAGGGCCTTCGCGGCCGGGCCGTCGACCCACACCTCGGTCCAGCCGTCGGGCAGCGGACCGCCGACGCGCACGCGGCCGCCGAGGAACCGTTGCAGCAGGGCCAGCGCGTCAGGGTGGACGCGGGCCCGCGCGGTCACCGCGTACATGCCGTCCTGGAAGGCTCCGGACAGCGTCCGCCACGCCGTGGCGAGGTCGAAGTCGGGCGGCCGGGTCACCGGTTCACCGGTCGGCTCGACGGAGGTGACCCGGCTGAGCCGGAAGGTGCGCAGGCCCTTGTCCGTACCGGCCACCAGATAGTCCACTCCCGCCTTGGCCACCAGCCCGAGGGGGTCGACGGTGCGTTCGCCGGCCGGCTTGCCGACGCCCGCGTACCCGAGGCGGACGCGGATCCCGTCCACAACGGCGCCTTGGAGCGCGGAGCGGTGGGCGGCATCGGCGGTGACGGCGTTGCGGGACCAGTCCGTGGCGTCGACCACCCCCGCCCGGGTCGCGGCGTGGGCCTGCGCCCGCATGGTCGTCGGCAGCGCCCGGACCAGCTTGCGCAACGTGGTGCGCAGCTCGGGGGTGTCCGACAGGGGGCCGGCGACGAGGAAGAGCGCCCGGATCTCGTCGGCCGTCAGTCCGGTCAGATCGGTACGGGCCCCGCCGACGAGGGACCAGCCGCCGCCGCGGCCGCGCTGCGAGTAGACGGGGATGCCCGCCGATGCCAGCGCCTCCAGATCTCGGCGCGCGGTGCGCTCGGACACCTCCAGTTCGGCGGCCACTTCGGGGACGGTGACGCGGCCTCGCTCCTGGAGGAAGAGCAGGGTCGCCAGCAACCGGTCGGCTCTCATGTGCCCCTTCGCCTCTTTCGTGGGTGCCGTTTCGTCGTCTTTCATTCTCTTCGGAGAACTGGCCAGAAGGTGGCCACTTCTGCGCGCAGGATGAACCCATGAACAAGACCGAGCAGCTCATCGAGACCCCGTCCGACTCCCCCGGCGCCGCCCCCTCCTCCGTCGATCCGCGGACCGACCTCGCCGCGGCCGTCGAACTGGCCGGCCGTACGCTGGCCGCCGTCCGGCCCGAGCAGTACGACGCCCCGACCCCTTGCGAGGAGTTCGACGTACGGCGGCTGTCGAGCCACCTCGTCGCCGTCGTCCGCCGGATCTCGGTGATCGGGCGCGGCGAGGACCCGTTCAGCGTCCCGTCCTTCGCCGACGAGATCGCCGACGGTGCGTGGGCGGAGGCCTGGGTGCCGGGTGCCCGCGAGGTCGCGGAGGTGTGGGCGGATCCGGGCGTCCTCGGCCGGGAACTGCGCCTGCCGATGGGGGTCCTGCCGGGTGCGGCCGCCGCGGCCGTCTACACGCACGAACTCACGGTGCACACCTGGGACCTGGCCAGGGCGACCGGGCAGGACCCGGACTGGGACCCGGCTCTCATCGAGCGGGTGATCGGCGTCGTACGTCGCGCGCTGCCGGCCGAAGCCCGCGGCGGACGGATTCCCTTCGCGGAGGTGGTGGTCGTGGACCCCGAGGCCCCGGCCATCGACCGGCTCGTGGCCTGGGCCGGGCGCCGGCCCTGAGGGCCCGTCGGGGTAGCGGCGCACCACCGTGTCGGTGAGGCGGCCACCGCGACCCGGAGGGGGTGGCCGGCGAACTGCCCGCCCGCCGGCCCGCCGGGTCGGCGGCACGCCTCATGCCCCTGTGACGGTCATCCGTTCCATGACGGCCACCGGCAGCACCGGGTTCCGGGCCGCGGCCGCCGCCGTCTCCTCGTCGCCGAGCAGCGCGACGAGGAGCGGTACGGGCACCCGTGGATGCCGCGCCGCCATCGCGCGTACACCGCTGTCCGGGTCGTCGAGGAGCCGTACCACCGCGTCCGGCGCGAGCCGGGGGTCGGTGGCGGCGCGCAGCCGTACCTCGGCGTCCTGGTCCACGCTGAACCGCGCCACCAGGTCGGGCGTCGAGTCCGGTTCGTCCAGGGCCAGTTGACGCAGCCGCGGATGCGGGTCGTCCGCGTGGCGGAGCAGGTCGCGCCGAGGGAAGTTCGGGTGCCCGTAGGGCCGGTCGGGGGTGGAGTAGCTCCCGTTCCACCACTGCCACACCTCCAGCAGCATGTCCGCCGGGGCGTCGTCGCACCGCTCGGCGAGGAAGAGCCGTACGACCCGGTCCTCGTCCCGGGCCAGCCGTTCCACGACGTCCGGCGGCAGGCGTCGGGCCCTCGCGACGCTGCTGCGCAGCAGGACGTGTCCGGATGCCGCGAGGCGGCGCATGGCCTCCTCGTCCTCGTGCAGCGCCTCCACCCACCCGACCGTCCGCCGTATCGTCCGGGGGTCGATGTCCACCGGGACGGCGGCCCGCCGTTCCTCCGTCAGCTCGGGCCGTACGGACACGGCGAGTCGTACGTCGCCGTCGGGGTCGGCGGCGAGTACGTCGACCAGGTCGGGCCCGAGGTAGGGGTTGCCGGCCAGGATCCGGCGCAGCCAGGGGTCGGGGTCCGCGCAGAGCCGCAGGGCGAGGTCCGGATCCAGCCGGTGGCTTCCGACGACGTGGCGGTCCCTGCCGGCGGCTTCGAAGAACTCGGCCGTCAGCGGGACCTCCTCGTGCCGGGCGAGTGTGACGGCGGTCCGCACGGCGGGGTCGGGATCGGCCGCCAGCCGGGCCCGGGTCCCGTCGTCGAAGTCACCCCAGGCGGCCTCGCACGCGGCGGCCCGCACCCTCGGGAGCGGGTCCGCCTGCAGGGTGAGGCGTAGCGGGAGGGGCAGGGTCGGCATCCGGGCCAGTTCCTCCCGGACCGGGCCGAAGGGGTCCGCGGCCAGCGTCTCGTACGCCTGCGGCGTCAGCCCCCGCCCGGACAGGGCCGCGGCCTCCAGGAACAGGTGGCGCCGGGCACCGCCCGCTTCGCCGAGCACCAGCCGCGACCACTGGCCGGCGGAGAGTCCGAGAGAAGCGGGTACCTCGGCGAGCCGGGCGCGCACCCGGCGGTCCGGGTGGTCGACGGCGGCGTCCACCACGGCGGGCGGCAGATCGCGCCGCGCGAGTACGGACGGGGCCAGGTCCAGGTGGTCGAGCAGCCGGATCCGGATGTCGTCCGGTGCGGCGGTGTTGAAGGTCAGCCCCTGCAACCAGGCCTGTCGGAGCCGCGGCGCGGCCTGGGGCCCCCAGCCCCGGTCCGACCATCGGTCGTCGAAGCCTCGTACGTCTGTCCCCATCCGGAGAACGGTAGACGATGTCGGCGCCCCCGTGCCGGTCCGGGGAAACAGCGACGCCCGGCCGGGAGCGATGCTCTCGGCCGGGCGTGCGCGACAGGTGCACTGTCGGTGTCGCAGGGGCGGCAGGATTCGAACCTGCGGCCTTCGGTTTTGGAGACCGGCGCTCTGACCAGCTGAGCTACACCCCTTCGGTGGGACCAACCATGGCACGAACGCGCCCGGAGATCCAATCAATTAGCGGCTCGACCGGGTGAGAGTTCCTCGGCGGTCGACCGGACCGCGCCCGGGGGGTGTCCGCCGGTCCGGGGGTGGCGCGACCTCGGGGTGCGGAGGATCGTGGGTGGGGGGGGACCCGTGGAGCGGAGGTTCCGTCATGCCCCGAAGCCGACGAGCGGGGCGCCTGCGGGGCTCGCTCCTCGCGCTCGCGTTCCTCGCGCCCGCCCTGCTGGGCGCGGCCCCGGGCGGCTCGGGGGAGACGATCTCCCTCGCCGGGAACGAGCCGGGCGAACGGCTCGACGTCACGTTGACGCGGGTGGTGGATCCGGCCGACCCCGCAGGTCAGGAGCCCGCGGGAGGCGAGCGGCTCGTCGCGACGCGCTTCCGGCTGGAGAACACCGGGACCGCCGTCTACCAGGACTCCCCCGCACCGGCCGCGCACCTGCTGGACAGCAACGGGCGGCGGTTCACCGGAGACGACGTCCCCACCGCCGCGGGGCCGTCCTTCCCCGAGACCGTCACCCTCGACCCCGGCGGTACGGCGGAGGGCTTCATCACCTTCCGGCTGCCGCGGGACGCCGACCCGGCCGCGGTCCAGTTCGCCCTCGATGCCGGCCTCGCCGACGACGTCGGGCACTGGAGCCTGCCGCTCCCGTAGCGGGCGAGTTCCGGCCGCCCCCTTGACCACTCTGGTCCAGACCAATAGTTTCCGGCATGCACAGCGCACGCGCACACGCCCCGCTCCCCGCATCCGCAAAGGAAGCCCATGCGCCGCAGCATGCTCGGCAGGCTGGCCGTCGCCGCCTGCTCCCTCTCCCTACTGACCGCCTTCGCGCCCGCCGCCGTCGCCCAGGCCGACGGCGGCGGCCACGACCGTTCGTACAAGAAGGTCGGCTACTTCACCCAATGGGGCGTCTACGGACGGGACTTCCAGGTCCAGGACCTGGAGGCGAACGGCTCCGCCGGCAAACTCACCCACATCAACTACGCCTTCGGCAACGTCAGTCCGCAGGGCCGGTGCTTCACCGGGAACGTGCCCGGCGAGGCCGACGCCTGGGCCGATTACGTACGCCCGCTCGACGCCGCGAACTCCGTCGACGGGGTCGCCGACACAGGCGAGCAGCCCCTCGCCGGCAACTTCAACCAGCTGCGCGAACTCAAGGCCAAGCACCCCGGCCTGAAGGTGCTGATCTCGCTGGGCGGCTGGAGCTGGTCCACGCACTTCTCGGACGCCGCGCTCACCCCGGCCTCCCGCAAGGCCTTCGTCGAGTCCTGCATCGACCTGTACATCAAGGGCAACCTGCCGCAGGACGGCGCCCGCGGCGGCGCGGGCGCCGCCGCCGGCGTGTTCGACGGGATCGACCTCGACTGGGAGTGGCCCGGTTCCGCGGGCGACACCGACACGAAGTACCGGCCCGAGGACAAGCAGAACTTCACCGCGCTCGTCAAGGAGTTCCGTACACAGCTCGACGCGTACGCGCGGAGCCAGAAGAAGAAGACGAAGTACGAGCTGAGCGCCTTCGTCCCGACCGCCCCCGCCAAGATCGACGCGGGCTTCGACGTCCGCCGGATCATGCGCGACCTCGACTTCGTGACCCTCCAGGGCTACGACTTCCACGTCTCCGGCGAACCGAGGACCGCCCAGCAGTCCGCGCTCCGCGCACGGGGCGACTTCAGCGTCGACGGCACGGTGGACGCCTGGCTGCGACGCGGCGCGCCCGCGAACAAGCTCGTGATGGGCATGCCGTTCTACGGCCAGGGCTGGACCGGCGTCAGCGGCGGCGGGGACGGCATGGGGCAGCCGGCCACCGGCCCGGCACCGGCCACCTGGGCCGCCGGGTACGAGGACTACAAGGCGCTGAAGAAGCTGGCCGAATCCGGTACCTACACGATCCACCGGGACCGGCGCGGCGGCCACGCCTGGCTCTTCGACGGCACCACCCTGTGGACGTACGACGACCCGCAGGTGCTGCGCGCCAAGACCGGGTACATCCGCGAACACGGCCTCGGCGGCGCGATGTTCTGGTCGCTGGACGCGGACACGGCGGACGGCGAGCTGATGACCGCCGTCGACCGGGGCCTGCGCGGCCGCTGACCGGGCGGACCGATACCGGCGCCGCCGGGCCGCGGAAAACCATCCGGCCCGGCGGCGCCCCTCCACATACGCTCCCCCGCATGAACAACGGGACGGTACGGGCGGTCAACCGCCTCACGACACGCTGGGCCGCGCAGGCCCCCGCACCGGACTCGGGAACGGTCTTCGCCGCCTCCGGGGTCTGGCCGCTGCTCGCCCTGCTCGCCGACGGCGCGGGCGGTCCGGCCCGCGCCGAGCTGGCGGAGGCGTTGGACATACCTGCCGAGGCCGCCGCAGGGGCGGCACGGGAACTGCTGGACGCGCTGGGCCGCGTACGAGGTCTGCGGGCGGCGACCGGTCTGTGGACCAGGGCCGAGGTTCCGCTGGAGGAGAGCTGGTCGGCGAAGCTGCCGGCGGGAGCCCGGGGCACGCTGAGCGGCGTACCGGTCGCCGACGCGAAGGTGCTGGACGCGTGGGCGCAGGAGCGCACCGGCGGGCTGATCGAGCACGTTCCGGTGTCGTGGCCCGAGGACACCCGCCTGGTCCTGGCCTCGGCGCTCGCACTGCGGGTGCGATGGGTCGAGCCCTTCCAGGAGGCACCTGTCACGGTGGCCGAAGGCCCGTGGGCGCGCCGACTCCTGCGTCGGCTGTCCCGGACCACACGTTCCCTGGACGCGGTCCGGGTGGCCCACGGGCCGGGCGGAGCCGTCACCGTCCTGGAGGTGGCCGGCACCGAGGACGTGGACGTGCACCTGCTGCTCGGCGAGCTGGGGACCTCGCCCGTCGCGGTGCTGGAGACCGGACTCACCGCCGTCACGGGCGCCGTCCCGTCACTGCCCGGCAGCGAACTCCCCGACGGAAGCCCGGGCCCCGGGCTGACCACACGCACCGTGGATTCGCCCTTCCCGGTGGACCTGCTGCAGGTCCGTACCGTGGCCTTCTCCCTGTTCGCCGAACACGACCTGCTCGACCGAGCCCCGCTGTTCGGGCTGGACACGGCCCGCGACGAGAACTTCGAGCACTTCCCCGGTGTCAGTTCCGAGCCGCTCGCCATCGGTTCGGCCCGGCAGTCCGCGATGGCCCGGTTCCACGCGACGGGGTTCGAGGCCGCCGCCGTCACCGGGCTCGCGGCACGTCCGGGCGGGTCCGCGCCGGGACGCGTACGCCACCGGGTCCGCCGGGCGGAGCTCCGGTTCGACCGGCCGTTCGGGTTCCTGGCCGTCCACCGGGACTCTCGACTGGTCCTCGCCGCGGGCTGGGTCACCGACCCTGAGACGGCGGTCGAGGGGGGTCGGACCGGCGGTGCGAGGCGGCCAGTGCCGCGGTCTCGGTGAAGGCGGGGACGCGTCCGGTGCCGCCGCGGCCGGAGACCGAGAGGGAGGCCGCGGCCGTGCCGTACGCCACCGCGTCCGCGAGGGTGTCACCGAGGACGAGCCGGGCGGTGGTCGTGCCGGTGAAGCAGTCCCCCGCACCGGTCGCGTCCACCGGCTCCGGGTTGACGGGCACGGGGTGGTACTCCACCCGCGTGCCGTCGTCCAGCAGGAGCCGGTCGGCGCCCGCGGTGACCGCGACCGCGCGGGCGCCGAGCGCGCGGCAGCGGGCCGCGGCGGTGCCCGGGTCGGTGGTGTCGAGCAGGGCCGTCGCGTCGGCCGGGCAGGAGGCCTTGAGCAGCCCGGTCAGCGGCGCGATCCGGGTCAGCAGCTCGCGGGCCTCGGCCGGGCCGGTCAGCCGGGAGCGGAAGTTGGGGTCGTAGGTGAGGTGCCCGCCCGCCCCGTGCACGAGGCGGGCGGCGGACAGTACGGCGGCGCGGCTGCTCGGTGACAGGGCGCCGGTGACGCCGCTGGTGACGACCGCTCCGCAACGGGTCAGCAGCGCGCGCCAGGACGCGATGTGGTGGGGCGCGAGGGTGGAACCGGCGCTGCGGGTGCGCCAGTAGACGAACGCGCGGTCGCCGTCGGTGTCGGCGGAGAGCAGGTAGGCGCCGTTGGGGTGCGGGGCGTGGCGGACATGGGAGACGTCCACGCCGAGTTCGGCGGCCCGGCGGAGCAGCGGCACGGTGAGTTCGTCGTCGCCGACGACGGCGAGCAGAGCGGTACGGGCGCCGGCCGCGGCCGCGGCGGCCGCCGCGTTGAGGGCGTCCCCGGAGTAGGAGATACGGGCCCGGGTGCCGTCGGCGGCCTGGCGCAGGGCGGTGTCCGCGTGGATCTCGACCAGGACCTCGCCGAGTACGAGGACGTCGTAACGCGGTCCGGTTCGTCCGGGCACGGTCAGGACCCCGCGGCGGCGTCGCGGGGCGCGGGGCACGGCGGGGCCGCTCCGGCGAACACGGCGGCCAGTTCGTCCGGGTCGGCCGGTAGTCCGCCGCCGATGCCGACGGCCGTGGCGCCGGCCGCGAGCCAGTCGGGGACCTCGGCGGGCCGGATGCCGCCGGTCGGGACGATCACCGCGGTGGGCAGGACGGCCTTGAGCGAGCGGACGAATCCGGGGCCGCCCACGTGCGCCGGGAAGACCTTGGCGGCTCCGGCGGCCCGGACTGCGGCGGCGATCTCGCCGGGGGTGAACCCGCCCTCGATGAAGACGGCTTCGCGGCGTACGGCCACGGCGCGGACCTCGGGGGCCGGGTAGGGGGAGATCAGGAAAGCGGCGCCCGCGTCCAGGGCGGTCTCCGCCTGCGCGGTGCTGGCGACCGTGCCGACGCCGATGAGCGCCGGGCGGCCGTGGACGTCGCTCAGCGCGGCGGTGCGGGCGACGGCCCCGGCCCAGTCGGGGGTGGAGGTGGTGAGTTCGACCGTGCGGCAGCCGGCGGCGAGCAGGGCGGCGGTGCGGCGGACCGCCTCGTCGGCGTCGGCCTCGCGCAGTACGGGCAGTACGCGCTGGGCGGCCAGCGCCGCGTACAGGTGGCCGGACTCGTGGCCGGACAGGTGATCGGGCAGGTCGGGCAGGTGATCGGGCAACGGAGGACCCTCCCCTTCGCTCCACGCCACTTGTTCCATGTAGTGGAACGTCGTACCGTGTGACGGAACCATATGATCGGGACCCTACCCACGGGAGCGCTCGTGTCAATGGACGAAGCGGCGACGGGCGGGCGCGCGGGGCGGACCTCCACGGCCGGTTCCGCCCTGGAGAAGTCCCTGCGCGTCCTGGAGGCGGTGGCCGCGCCCGGCGGCCCGCACCGCCTCGCCGATGTGACGACGGCGGCCGCGGTGCCCAAGTCGAGCGCCTTCCGCATCCTGGCCTCGCTGGTCGAGCAGGGCTTCGTACGCCAGGAGGCCGACAGCCGGTACGGGGTGGGGCCGCGGCTGCGCGGACTGTCCGCCCTGGTCGACGCCGGGGAACCACCCAGCATCGGGCGCATCCTCGACGAACTCCGGCGGGCCACCGGCCAGACGGTCCATCTGGCCCTGCACAGCGGGCGGACCATCACCTACATCCGCAAGCTGGAGAGCGAGGAACAGCCCTTCCGGACGGCCTCCCGCGTCGGCATGCGCATGCCGCTGCACACGACCGCGATCGGGAAGAGCATCCTGGCCCTGCTGCCCGCCGAGGAGGTACGGGAACTGATCGACGCGACCGGGCTGCCGCGCCGGACACCGCACACCCTCACGACCGCACGGGCCCTGCACGCCCAACTGGCGGCGGTCCGCGCCCAGGGCTTCGCCGTCGACGACGAGGAGAACGAACCCACCATCCGTTGCATCGGCTCGGCGATCCTCGGTCCGACGGGCCGGCCGGTCGGCGGGGTCAGCGTCACCACGGTCACCTTCCTCGTGTCCCGCGAGGAGATCGAGGCGTACGCACCGGCCTTGCGCACGGCCTCGGAGGCGCTGGCTCCGCTGCTGTGACCCCCGGTGGAGGGGCGGTGAGAACTCTTCGGGAAGATTCTTCCGGATAACTGTTATCGACGCCCCCGTCGACGGTCTCCCATGTATCGGGCATCATCGACCGCCGGTACGGACAGGGAACATCACATGACTACTCAGCACACCGCAGCGCTCGTGGCAGCGGCCCGCGCGGGCGACCCCCGCGCGCAGGACGAGCTCGTCAGCGCCCATCTCCCGCTCGTCTACAACATCGTCGGGCGGGCTCTCAACGGCTCCTGCGACGTGGACGACGTGGTGCAGGACACGATGCTGCGGGCGCTCGACGGGCTGGGCGGCCTGCGTGTGGACGAGAGCTTCCGGTCCTGGCTGGTGGCCATCGCGATGAACCGCGTACGGGCGCACTGGCAGGCGCGGCAGAGCGGTTTCGGCGAGAGCACCCTCGAAGCCGCGAGCGATGTCGCCGACCCGGGTGCCGACTTCGTCGACCTGACCGTCGCCCGCCTGCACCTCGCAGGCCAGCGGCGCGAGACGGCCCGCGCCACCCGCTGGCTGGAGCCCGAGGACCGGGCGCTGCTGTCCCTGTGGTGGCTGGAGTGCGCGGGGGAGCTGACCCGGGCCGAGGTGGCGGGCGCGCTGGAACTGTCCCCGCAGCACACGGCGGTGCGGGTGCAGCGGATGAAGGCGCAGCTGGAGTCGGCCCGTGTGGTGGAGCGGGCGCTGGACACCCACCCGGCGTGCGAGGAGCTGCGGACCGTGATGGGGGGCTGGGACGGGGAGCCCTCGGCGCTGTGGCGCAAGCGAATAGCCCGGCACGCCCGTGAATGCGTACGTTGCTCCGGTCTGTGGAGCGGACTGGTTCCGGCGGAGGGATTGCTGGCCGGTCTGGCCCTGGTCCCGGTGTCGGCGGCCCTGCTGGCGGGGATGAAGACGGGCGGAGCGGCCGGCTTCGCCCCCGCGAGCGTCGCCTTCGCCGAGGGTGTCGACGGGGGCTTCGAGGGCGGCCTCCACGGCGGCTTCGACGATGCCTCGACCCAGCTCACCCCGGTGGCCGACATGGGCGGCGGCGGTCGGGGCGCGCTGCGCAAGCGCCGGCAGAGCCGCCGCCGGGTGGTCGGCGGTGCGGTGCTCGCCGCCTGTGTCGCGGGCGGTGGGCTGGTGTACCTCGGGGGCCTGCCCGGTTCCGGCAGCACGAAGGACGGCGCCTCCGCGCCCGCGACCCCGCTGGCCGCGCTCTCGGCGACCGAATCCCCCGCCCTGCCCTCGGAGTCGGCCTCGCCGTCCGCCTCCCCCTCGCCCTCCCCGTCGGCATCCGCCTCGCCGAGCCCGTCGGCGAGCCCGAGCCCGACGCAGTCCAAGAGCAAGTCCCCGAGCCCGAAGGCCTCGCCGGTCAAGCCGGCGCCCGCCCCGCCGTCGGGGATCGCCGGCCAGGTCGTGGCCCTGGTCAACAGCGAGCGGGCGGCGGCCGGCTGCGGCCCGCTCAAGGAGGACCCGCAGCTGCGGGCGGCCGCTCAGGGGCACTCCGACGACATGGCGGCCCGGGACTTCTTCGCGCACACCAGCCCGGACGGCAAGGACCCCGGCGACCGGACCACCGCGGCCGGCTACCGCTGGTCGACGTACGGGGAGAACATCGCGCGGGGCCAGCAGACGGCCCAGTCGGTCATGGACTCCTGGATGAAGAGCCCGGGCCACAAGGCGAACATCCTCAACTGCTCCTTCAAGGACATCGGCGTGGGCATCCACCAGGGGTCGGGCGGCCCCTGGTGGACCCAGAACTTCGGCGCGCGGTAGCCGGCGCTCGCCCGACCCGTGGCGGCGGGGCCTGGACGCGCTAGTCGGTCGCTGCGTCAGGCCGCAGGCCCCGTAGCTTCTCCGGGTTGACGGTGACGCGCAGTGCGGTGATCCGGCCGTCGACGGCCTCGAAGGTCATGGCGCCGACGGTCGCGCCCTGGTGGACCAGCAGCAGACCGGGCTCACCGTTGATCTCCGCGAGGCGCAGCTCCCCGTCGCGGGCCTCGACCTTGGCCATGACGCCGAGCCACCAGCGGGCGACGTGGTCGGCTCCGTGCAGCGGGCGACGGGCGGCGGTGACGACGCCGCCGCCGTCGGCCCAGGAGGCGACGTCCGGGGCGAGGACCGTCAGCACCTCGCCGAGGTCCCCGCCGAGGCACGCCCGCCGGAACTTCTCGACGATCTCGCGCTGCTCGGCCGCCTTGGCGGTGAAGCGGGGTCGGCGGGCCCGGACGTGTTCGCGGGCCCGGTGCGCGGACTGGCGGACGCTCGCCTCGGACTTCCCGACGACCTCCGCGATCTCGGTGTGGGAGTACCCGAACACCTCGCGGAGCATGAAGACCGCGCGCTCGGTCGGGCTCAGGGTCTCCAGGACGACCAGGACCGCCATGGAGACCGTGTCGGCCAGTTCGGCCTCCTCGGCGATGTCGGGCGAGGTGAGGAGGGGTTCGGGCAGCCAGGGCCCGACGTACGCCTCGCGGACGACCTGGGCCGACCTGAGCCGGTTGAGGCTCAGGTTGGTGACGGTGCGCACCAGGTAGGCCCTGGGGTTCTCGACGGCCGCACGGTCGGTGCGGTGCCAGGCGAGCCAGGCGTCCTGCACGATGTCCTCGGCGTCGGCGACGCTGCCCAGCATCCGGTAGGCCGTGCCGAACAGCAGTCGCCGGTGTTCCTCGAAATCCTCACTCATGATCACCAAGGTGTCATCCGTCGACCCGCCCGATCAAGGGGGGGTCCGGATGTCGACCTCACCGCCGGCGGCGCGACGGTGGGACCGGCGGTCAGTGGTGGAAGCCGGACCTCGGCTCGGTGGCCGGTACGGGCGGGGGCGTGGCCGTCAGGTGTTCCACGGCCGCGCGCAGGTCGGTGACGAGCAGGGCCATCTGGTCGCGGGTCACGCCGTGCCGGACGAGGACGCGTTGGATGACCGTGTCGTCGCGATCGGCGGGCAGCGGGTACGAGGGCACCTGCCAGCCGCGCATGCGCAGCCGATCGGAGAGGTCGTAGAGGCTGAAGGGGGAGGCGTCCCGGTCGGTGAGCTTGTAGGAGACGGCGGGCAGCGCGCCCTGGCCGTCGTAGAGGAGGGTGAAGGGGCCCATGTCGGCGATCTGCCGGGCGAGGTACTGGGCGGTGTCGGCGCAGGCCTCCTGGACGCGCCGGTAGCCGGCCCGGCCCAGGCGCAGGAACAGGTAGTACTGCGCGATGATCTCGCCGCCGGGGCGGGAGAAGTTGAGGGCGAAGGTCGGCATGTCGCCGCCGAGGTAGTCCACCTTGAAGACGAGTTCGGCGGGGAGCAGGTCGGCGGTGCGCCAGATGATCCAGCCGACGCCCAGCGGCGCGAGTCCGTACTTGTGGCCGGAGGTGTTGACCGAGGCGACGCGCTCCAGCCGGAAGTCCCACACCACGTCGGGGTGGAGGAAGGGCGCCACGAACCCGCCGCTCGCGGCGTCCACGTGGATGGGGACGTCCCAGCCGTGCTCGGCCTGGATCCGGTCGAGCTCGGCGGCGATCTCGGCGACGGGCTCGTAGTCGCAGGTGTAGGTGACGCCGAGGATGGCGACGACGCCGATGGTGTTCTCGTCGACGTACTCGGCGAGCTGATGGGCCCGCAGGCCGGTGGCATCGGCCTCGATCGGGACCTGCCGCAGTTCGACGTCGAAGTAGCGGGCGAACTTCTCCCAACAGATCTGGACCGGGCCGCACACCAGGTTGGGGCGGTCGGTGGGCAGGCCCGCGGCGCGGCGGCGCTCGCGCCAGCGCCATTTGAGGGCGAGTCCGCCGAGCATGGCGGCCTCGCTGGAGCCGGTGGTGGAGCAGCCGGACGCGGTGGCGCCCGCGGGGGCGTTCCACAGATCGGCGAGGATGTTGACGCAGCGGGACTCGATCTCGGCGGTCTGCGGGTACTCGTCCTTGTCGATCATGTTCTTGTCGAGGCAGACGTTCATCAGACGGTGGACGCCCTCGTCCGACCAGGTGGTGCAGAAGGTGGCCAGGTTCTGGGCCGCGTTGCCGTCCAGGAGCAGCTCGTTGCGGAGCAGCTCGTAGACGACCTCGGTGGGTGAGTGGTCCTCAGGAATCTTGTACTTGGGGAGGATCTGGCCGCTCAGCGTGGACGCGAACACGTCCGTGTCGGCGTCCTGGGCGCGTGCGTCCTTCGTCTCATGAAGAGCCATATCGGGACTATAGGCGCAAAAGTGCTCGCTATCGGGCAGGATGACCGGTCGCCCCGGACCGACCGCGCGGCCTCGCGCGCGTGACGGCGGCGGCAGTGGCGGTGGCGGTGGCGGCGCGGTCGGCCCGTGACCGGCAGGTGGTTCGAAGCAGCCGCCTTCGAGGTACGGACCGTCGGCCTTCACCTCGCGCCGCTCCTCCACAGACGTTCGAGGACGGGCTCGACGCGGTCGGCCTCCCGCCGGGCGTCCTGGGCGCTCGCGGGAGACATCTCACCCGACATACGGAAGGCGTTGTGCTCGCGATGGCGCGACCCCGCGTCCTCCGACACCGAACCGGTCGAGGCGGTCGAGGCGGTCGAGGCGGAATGGGAACGGTCCCAACTGTGCTGCGCGGCCACCGGCACGACTCCGGCCAGCATGGCGAGCAGTACCTGCGACAGCACCGTCCAGGGCGCCCGGGACACGAGGGCGAGGAGCACGACCACGAGCACGACCACGAGGAAGGTCTGGATCCGTGCCATGGAGGCGAGGTCCGCCGTCTCGATCCGCCCCAGGTCCCCCTGGGCCGCCCAGGTCTCCAGCCCGTGACCGAACACGGCGTCCAACACGAGCCATCCCGCCCCGACTGACAACAGGGGGATGCCGATGGCCAGGTCGGCCGACCCGGCCACGTCCTCCACGACGGTGCGACCGGCCAGGAGTGCGCGTCCTACCGGCCGGCTCGAAGAACACCGCGCCGCGGACCCCCGCGGAGACACTCCCCGGGCCGCGCCGCACGGCCACTCGGCACCGCCGGCCCGGTCTGACGCTCTGCTTCCGGCCGACTCTGCAGTGTGATCCCGCACATATCGCCCCCCTCACCCAGAAGAAATTACCGTCAAGTAAGGTTTACCCAGAAGATCTTCCCGTTCAAGCCCCCGAGGCTGCGTCGAACGGGAAGATCATCCAACTTGTTCTACCGGAAACTTATCCGCGCATGTCCGGATACAGGCCAAGCCTCTCCCGAGTCCTGATACCTCTTCGGCCATGAAGAAGATCACTCGCCGTCAGGCCTTGGGGACAACAGCCGGTGCCCTCACCGTGCTTGGCCTGACCGCCGCTGCCGCGGGCGCCACGAACGCCGCCGCGACTCCCACCGAGCCCACCACCCCGGGCACGGTCGACGAGGTCTACAAGGGCCGTCGTATCCAGATCACCGCCGGCGGTGGCGGCCACCACGGCGGCCACCACTCGCCCGGTCAGCCCACCGTCCGAATAGACGGCCAGGAACTGCACATCATGCGCAACGCCGACGGCACCTGGATCAGCGTCATCAACCACTACGAGACCTTCGCCGACCCGAAGCTCCTCGCCCGGGCCGCGGTCCGCGATCTCCAGGGCGCCGCCCTCGTTCCCTTCGGAGGTGCGGCATGACCGTACGCAAGAACCAGGCGACGCTGACGCCCGAGGAGAAGCGCGCCTTCGTCTCGGCCCTGCAGGAGCTCAAGCGCACCGGCGTCTACGACCGCTTCGTCACCACCCACAACGGCTTCATCATGAGCGACACCGACTCGGGCGACCGCGTCGGACACCGCTCCCCCTCCTTCCTGCCGTGGCACCGGCGCTTCCTCCTCGAGTTCGAGGAGGCGCTGCAGAAAGTGGACGCGAGCGTCGCGCTGCCCTACTGGGACTGGACGGTGGACCGGACCTCCCGCGCCTCCCTCTGGGCCCCCGACTTCCTCGGTGGCACCGGACGGGCCCGCGACGGGCAGGTCATGGACGGCGCCTTCGCGTACTCGACCGGCAAGTGGAACATAAACGTTCGTGTGGACGGGCGTGCCTACCTGCGCCGCGATCTCGGCACGGCCGTCGCCCAGTTGCCGACCAAGGCCGAGGTGGACGCCGTACTCGCCATGCCGGTCTACGACATGGCGCCCTGGAACAGCTCCTCCAACGGCTTCCGCAACAACCTGGAGGGCTGGCGCGGCGCCAACCTGCACAACCGGGTGCACGTGTGGGTCGGCGGGCAGATGTCCACCGGGGTCTCCCCGAACGACCCGGTGTTCTGGATGCACCACGCCTTCATCGACAAGCTGTGGGCCGACTGGCAGGCCAAGCACCCCCGGTCCACGTACCTGCCGGGGGCGGGCACGCAGAACGTCGTCGACCTGAACGACACCATGCGGCCCTGGAACAACGTGACCCCGGCGGACATGCTGGATCACCGGAAGTTCTACACCTTCGACACCGAACCGGTCGCCGCCAACCAGCGGTAGTGCAGTTCGGGGCGGCCGACCTGGCCGTACCGGGGGGTGCGGTCCGCGCGGCCGGTGTCCACCAGGTGCTCCAGGTAGCGACGGGCGGTGATCCGAGAGATCCCCGCCGCCTCGGCCGCCCCCGCCGCCGTCAGACCCTCGGGCGTCGACCGCAACAGGGCGGCGACCCGGTCCAGGGTCGGGCCGCTCAGCCCCTTGGGGAGCTCGGCCGGGCGGGGTGCGCGCAGAGCCGCCATCGCCCGGTCGACGTCGTCCTGACCGACCGCCTCGCCCGCCGTCTGGCGGAACTCGGCGTAGCGCAGGAGCCGTTCGCGCAGGGTGGGGAACGCGAACGGCTTCAGTACGTACTGGACCACGCCGAGGGAGACGCTCTCGCGGACCACGGCCAGGTCCCGCGCGGAGGTCACCACGATCACGTCGACGGGATGTCCGGCGGCACGCAGCCCGCGCGCGAACCGCAGGCCGTGCCCGTCGGGCAGGCCGAGGTCCAGGAGCAGCAGATCGACGCGGGTCCGCTCCAGGAACCGGGTGGCCTCGGCGAGCGAGTGGACGGCGCCGACGGCGGTGAAGCCGGGCACCCGGCCGATGTAGAGCGCGTGCGCGTCGGCGGCCACCGGATCGTCCTCGACGATCAGCACGCGGACCTCGCCGCCGCTCATCTCGGATCCCCCGGACCGGCGGGCGCGGATGCGGGGGCGGGCCCCGGCGCGGGCGCGGGCTCCGACGCGATCGGCAGGCGGACCGTGAACTCCGCTCCACCGCCAGGGCCCTGGGCCGCGACCACCGCGCCGCCGTAGCGCTCCGCCACCTGCCGGACCAGCGCCAGGCCGAGCCCGCGGCCCTCGCCCTTGCCGGACCAGCCCCGGCGGAACACGTCGACCCCCTCGGGCAGGCCGGGTCCGTTGTCCGCGACGCGCAGCAGCAGCTCGTCCGGCTCGGGCCGCAGCGTCACCGCGATCCGGGCCCCCGGTACGGCGGTGAGCGCGTCGACCGCGTTGTCGATGAGATTGCCGAGCACGGTGACCAGGTCCCGGGCCGGCGGCAGCCCGCCCCCTTCGGCCAGACTGCGACTGTCGGCGGTGACGACCAGCTCGACGCCCCGCTCGTGCGCCTGGGCGGCCTTGCCCAGCAGCAGCGCCACCAGCACCGGCTCCCCCACCGCGGTGACCACCTCGTCGGTCAGGGCCTGGGCGAGTTCCAGCTCGGCGGTGGCGAAGTCGACCGCCTCGTCCGCGCGGCCGAGTTCGATGAGCGAGACCACGGTGTGCAGCCGGTTCGCGGCCTCGTGGGCCTGGGAGCGCAGCGCCTGGGTGAAGCCTCGTTCATGGTCCAACTCGCCGGTCAGCGACTGCAGTTCGGTGTGGTCGCGCAGGGTGACCACGGTGCCCCGACGGCCGCCGCCCGCGACCGGCGAGCTGTTGACCACCAGCACCCGGTCCGCGGTCAGGTGCACCTCGTCCACCCGGGGCCGGTCCGCGAGCAGGGCCCCGGTGAGCGGGGCCGGCAGACCCAGCTCGGCGACCTTGGTGCCGGTGACCTCGCCCGGCAGGGCCAGCAGTTCGCGCCCGGCGTCGTTGATCAAGGTGATCCGGCGCTGCCCGTCGAGCATCAGCAGGCCCTCGCGGACCCCGTGCAGGGCCGCCTGGTGGTAGTCGTACATCCGGCTGAGCTCCGCCGCGTTCATGCCATGAGTGTGACGGCGCAGCCGCGCGTTGACGACGTACGTGCCCACGCCGCCGAGGGCCAGCGCGCCGCCCGCGACCCAGGCGAGGGCGGAGAGCTGCGCGGCGAGCCGATCGCTGATGGCGCGGACGGTGATCCCCGCGCTGACCAGGCCGATGATCCGGCCCTCGTCCTGGAGCGGGGTGACCACACGGATGGACGGGCCGAGGGTGCCGGTGTACGTCTCGCTGAAGGTCTCGCCGCGCAGCGCGGGGGCGGTGTTGCCCATGAACGGCTCGCCGATCCGGCGGGGGTCGGGGTGGGTCCAGCGCCGCCCCTCCGGGGACATGATCGTCACGAAGGCCACCCCGGAGTCCTCCCGGACCCGCTCCGCGTAGGGCTGGAGCAGGGTGGACGGGTCGGTACCGCCCGCCGCTCCCCGTACGGCCTCGCGTACGGACGGGGAGTCGGCGACCGCGCGGGCCACGGCTCCGGCCTGGCGTCGGGCGGCCTCCTCGGCCTGGCCGCGGGCCGTGGCGTACGCGAAGACGGCGCAGCCCGCGACGACCACGGCGACCAGCAGCACCTGCATGGCGAAGAGCTGGCCGGCGAGGCTGCGCGGGGGGCGGGGGAAGCGGAACATGGCGCTCAGTGTGCCCCGGGTCGTGAACTCAATGAACGTAAGGGTGACCGGGGTCACAGCCCTGGGCGATGGTCTCCCCGAACGTAATCACCACCGGGAGGCATCGTGGCCGCCAGGCGCGACAGAACGCACTATCTCTACATCGCGGTGATCGGCGCGGTGCTGCTCGGCATCGCCGTCGGCTTCGCCGCCCCCGGCGTGGCCGTGGAGCTCAAACCGCTGGGCACCGGCTTCGTCAACCTCATCAAGATGATGATCTCGCCGGTGATCTTCTGCACGATCGTGCTGGGCATCGGGTCCGTGCGCAAGGCAGCCAAGGTGGGCGCCGTGGGCGGACTGGCCCTCGGCTACTTCATGGTCATGTCGACGGTGGCACTGGCCATCGGCCTGCTGGTCGGCAATCTGCTGGAACCGGGCAGCGGGCTGCATCTGACCGAGGCCGTGCGCAGTGCGGGCGAGGCGCAGGCCAAGGCGGGCGGGGCCGAGAGCACGCCGGAGTTCCTGCTCGGGATCATCCCGACCACCCTGGTCTCCGCCTTCACCGGCGGCGAGGTGCTGCAGACGCTGCTGGTGGCGCTGCTGTGCGGGTTCGCGCTGCAGGCCATGGGCACGGCGGGCGAGCCGGTGCTGCGGGGCATCGGGCACCTCCAGAAGCTGGTCTTCCGGATCCTCGCGATGATCATGTGGGCGGCGCCGGTGGGTGCCTTCGGGGCCATCGCGGCGGTCGTCGGGGCCACCGGCATCGACGCGCTGAAGTCCCTCGCCGTGATCATGATCGGCTTCTACACGACCTGTCTGCTGTTCGTGTTCGTGGTCCTCGGCACGCTGCTGCGGGTCTGCACCGGGGTCAGCGTCTTCGCCCTGCTGCGCTATCTGGGCCGGGAGTTCCTGCTGATCCTCTCGACCTCCTCCTCGGAGTCGGCGCTGCCGCGGCTGATCGCGAAGATGGAGCACCTGGGGGTCTCCCGGCCGGTCACCGGGATCACCGTGCCGACGGGCTACTCCTTCAACCTGGACGGGACGGCCATCTATCTGACGATGTCCTCGCTGTTCATCGCCGAGGCGATGGGCAAGCCGCTGGCGCTGGGCGAGCAGATCTCGCTCCTGCTGTTCATGATCATCGCCTCGAAGGGTGCAGCCGGTGTGACCGGTGCGGGTCTGGCCACCCTCGCCGGAGGACTTCAGTCGCACCGGCCGGAACTGGTGGACGGCGTCGGCCTCATCGTGGGCATCGACCGGTTCATGAGCGAGGCCCGGGCCCTGACGAACTTCGCGGGCAACGCGGTCGCCACGGTGCTCATCGGAACGTGGACGAAGGAGTTCGACCACGCGCGCGCCACCGAAGTCCTCGCCGGGCGAATGCCGTTCGACGAGAGCACCCTGGTGGACGACGGGCACGGCACGCAGGGCGAGGGCGAGCCGACACGGGCCGCCGAGTCCGGCGGAACCTCGGATTCCGTGCCGCAGCCGTCGAGCAGCCCCAAGGACGGGGTACCGGTCTGACCGGAGCGCCCCCACGGGCCGACCGGGCAGGGCTCGCCCCCACGGTGCCCAGCCCGGTCGGCCGACGCATTCTCCCCAGTTGCACCCATAGTCGGTATTCGGCCACCGATAACCGAACCCCCCGGCTGTAAAAGGTACTTCCGTAACCGGCTGTGTGCATGACATCTTGCGTCCACCACTTGTTTCGTTCGACCCGGCCTGACCACCGGGTCTTCGGAGGACGCATTGATACCCCACATATCCAGCCGACCTCGACGTACCCTCGTGCTGGCCGCCACGCTCGGCGCGGCACTCGCTTTCGGGGCCCCCGCCGCGCTCGCCGGCACCGCCCCCGTCTCGCCCAACGGCTCGTCGGCCCCCGCCCCCGCGGCGGCCCCGAAGGCCGCGGCCCCGACCTCCCAGAGTGCGACCTGGGTTGCCGGTACCCGCGCCTACCTCGTGATCACCGCTCCCGGTGACACCACCGCGGTACGCAACGCCGTCACCGCCAACAACGGCACGGTCTTCCAGTACTACGACGCGATCGGCGTGATCGTCGCCCACTCCGCGTCGGGTACCTTCGCCACCACCATGCGCGGTGTGAGCGGCGTCCAGCAGGTCGGCGCCACTCGCACCTCGGACGTCCCGGCGGACGCCTACAACCCGGCGCTTCCCGCCAACCCGACGCAGGCCACGACCCCTTCGGGCGAGCCGGTCCGCGCCGACATGACCCAGATCAAGGCCGACCAGGCCTGGGCCGTCACCACCGGTTCCGCCTCCGTGAAGGTCGGCATCCTGGACACCGGTGTCGACGACCAGCACCAGGACCTGGCCCCGAACTTCAACGCGGCGGACTCCGCGTCCTGCGCCTACGGCAAGCCGGACGCCCGTACGGGCGCCTGGCGGGACGTCGGCACCCACGGCACGCACGTGGCAGGTACGGTCGCGGCCGCCAAGAACGGCAAGGGCGTCATCGGCGTGGCCCCGGGCGTGAAGATCTCCTCGGTGCGCATCGCCGAGCCGGGCTCCTCGCTCTTCTTCGCCGAGAACACCGTCTGCGGTTTCATGTGGGCCGGTGACCACGGCTTCAAGGTCACCAACAACAGCTACTACACCGACCCGTGGCAGTTCAACTGCCCGGACAACGCCGACCAGGCCGCGATCATCGAGGGCGTCAAGCGCGCCCAGGAGTACGCGGAGGGCAAGGGCTCGCTGCAGGTCGCGGCGGCCGGCAACTCCAACATCGACCTGGCCAACAAGACGACCGACACCGAGAGCCCGAACGACTCGACGCCGGTCACCCGCACCATCACCAACGCCTGCCTGGACATCCCGACCGAGCTCCCGGGCGTGGTCACGGTCTCGGCGATGGGCACCACCGCGAAGGCCTCGTACTCCAACTACGGTCTGAACGTGGTAGACGTGACCGCCCCGGGCGGCGACTCCGTCGGTATCTACAGCACCCAGCCGGGTGGCAAGTACGGCACCATGAGCGGCACCTCGATGGCGTCCCCGCACGTCGCCGGTGTGGCGGCCCTGCTGGCCAGCACCAACCCGGGCATCACCCCGGCGCAGCTGCGCGACAAGCTGGCCACTCAGGCCAACGACGTGGCCTGCCCGTCG
Organism: Streptomyces sp. CLCI03; assembly: GCF_053615355.1. NCBI lineage: Bacteria > Bacillati > Actinomycetota > Actinomycetes > Kitasatosporales > Streptomycetaceae > Streptomyces > Streptomyces sp. CLCI03. Next base: position 449,512 of record NZ_CM132132.1, read on the forward strand.
GACAGCCGTTGCAAGGGCACCACGGCGAAGAACGGCTTCTTCGGCGAGGGCCAGGTCGACGCGCTGAAGGCCGTCGGCAGCACCCCGCCGCCCGGCAAGTACTTCGAGAACACCGGTGACTTCGCCATCGGCGACAACACCACGGTGGAGAGCCCGATCACCGTCAGCGGTGTCACCGGCAACGCCCCGGCCACCCTCAAGGTGGGCGTGAACATCGTGCACACCTACATCGGTGACCTCAAGGTCGACCTCGTCGCGCCGGACGGCACCGTCTACACCGTGCACAACCGCGCGGGCGGCAGCACCGACAACATCAACCAGGTCTTCACCGTGAACGCCTCCTCCGAGGTCGCGAACGGCACCTGGAAGCTGCGCGTCAACGACAACGCCGGCGGCGACACCGGCAAGGTCGACGCCTGGAACCTGACCTTCTAGAAGGTCGGACGTTCCGTCAGCGCCCGAGCACGTCGGCGAGCCAGTCGAAGACGACGTCGCAGTGCTGCTGCGGGGCCATCGGGGAGCAGTGCAACTGCGCCCCGGTGGCCTCCGTCATTTTCACGTACTCCCGGCGCCTGCGCAGGAGGTCGTACATCTGCTGCGGCTGGCCCGGGTAGAACAGCTCGAAGTCGTAGTCCACGACCAGCGTCGGGGCCTTGATCCGCCCGACCACCGCGGTGATGTCGAGGCCCATGGCCACCCGGGCCGGGGTCCAGATGTCCGTGAGCACCACCCCCTCGCGGGCCTGGCGCAGGGCCTGCCTGTCGAAGATCTCGAACCGCTTCTTGACGGTGAAGGCGAGCTCCGGAGTCAGCTCCGGGACGACCTCCTCGTTCCAGACCCGGTTGGTCTCCTCCTTGTCGGAGGTGACGACGGCGCGCAGCTCCGCGTCGAATCCCAGCCAGGGGCTGACGCATCCGGGCTGGCAGGCCACGGCCGCGAGCCGGTGCTCGAAGGCGGCGGCGCGGGCGACCAGGTTGCCCCCCATGCTGAGGCCGGTGATCGCGATGCGGCCGCTGTCGACGTCCTTGCGGTCCTCCAGCCAGTCGACGATCGGGGAGACGACCTTCTCCCAGCGGGTGGTGAAGGGGATCTCCTCCACGAACAGCAGCTGGCCCTGCCCGGGTCCGTCGTAGACGAGGGCGTTCCAGCCCCGGCCCAGGGCGGCGGCCACGCCGTACGTCCACATGTCCACGTTCTGGCCGTCGCTGCCGTTGGTCAGGATCACGGTGGGACGCGGTACGGCGGGACCGTCCGGGCGGAAGAACCACACCGGCAGGTGGGTCCGGCCGTACGGAATCTTCGCGCGGACGGCGGCGGGCGAGCACAACCGGGTGAAGGTGTCCCAGGCCCTGCGCCCGGCCAGGTAGACGGCCTCCTCGTCACCGGGGTGGTCGGTGCCGAGCACGTAGAACAACGACTGCGCGTAGTACTGGGCGGCGCGCAGGGACCGGAAGCGACGGGTCTGCGAAGGGGCCTCGTGGCCGTGCCGGCCGGCGGCCGGGGGCGCGGAGAGCCGGTCCCCCCAGGCCCGGAACGTGTCGCTGAACGTCTGCTCGGACAGACCCGCCGCGTTGATCGCGTTGACCGCCGTCAGGACCTCGCCCACCTCGGAGGCCCGCATCCCCGCGGCGCCCAGGGCGAGCAGGCCCGCGAAGTTGAAGCCGGGATCGTCGAAGAGCTTCATCGCCCCGGGGGTGGGGTCCACGGCCTTGGCGGACGGCTTGGGCGCGGCGGCCGCGCTGCGGGCACCACCCCCGACGGCGAGCGCCCCCGCCCCCGCGGCGAGCCCGGTCAGGGCCGCGCGACGGGTGAGTGCGGAAGGCTGCAGCGGTGTACGAGCGGTCATGCAGCGGACCGTACGCCGGGCCCGTGACCGGGCCGGGTCGGCGCGCCCTCCCTTGCTCCGAACGGCCGCGCGCCGGCCGCATGCCGGCCGGGACCGTCAGCCCCTCCGCCGCCCCGTCCGCAGCACGCAGTCACCGCAGAGGCCGCCCCCGGGCACCTGGTAGTAGAGGCAGCAGCTGCGCCGTACGAAGGCCACCCCGAGCCCTTCCTCGTGCAGGAAGGTGCCGGTGCCCCCCAGCGCTCCGCCGTCGGCCAGCAGGGCGCCCGCCGGCTCCACGGCCGCGCCGCCCGGCACCCGGTCGATCAGCACCCGCAACGCCCCGACGAGCCCGGACGCCGCGTTCCCCCGCAGGATCTTCGGCGAGACCCCGAAGCACTCGCGCAGGCCCTCGTCGAGCACCGCCAGATGCGCCAGGACGTTCTCCCCGAGGTCTTCGGCCGGCAGACCGGGGGCGGGCTCGGGCAGCCACAGCTGGAGCGATCCCGCGTCCGGCAGCCGCCACCACACCCGATCGGCGGCCAGGTCCGGAATCCGGCCGGACAGCGCCGCGCACCCGAGCCCCAGCGACCAGAGCCGGGAGGCGATCCCGAGCTGCGCGGTCGAGGCGGCCACCCGGCCGGGCCCGGTGCCGATCCGCCGGCCCACCTCGGCCACGTACGGCCCGAGTCGCTCCCCGTACAGCGCGGTGAGCGGGAGGAAACCGGGGCCGGGCGGCTCCTTCCCGTAGGGCACGGTGAAGAAGGGTCCTACGGCGGCCAGTCGCCGCAGTACGTCGTCCATGGGCGAAATGATCGCAGCGGCGCGGGACCGGGGTCGGGCCGGGTCCCGGGGCAGGGGTCCCAGGGCAGGGGTCCCGGGTCCGGGGTCAGGCCGGCTCAGGGGTCAGGCCGGGTCCGGGGTCGCCCCGTCGAGGACCTCCAGGTAGTGCGGGTTGCGCATGATGCCGAGCACATTGCCGAAGGGATCGGTGACGGCGGCCGTGACGAAGCCCCCGTCACCGTGCGCGGTCACCGGCTGGTACTCCTCGGCCCCCAGGTCCAGCAGCCGCTGTCGCACGGCGGGCAGGTCGTCCACCGCCCAGTAGGCCACCGCTCCGCCGGGCTTGTCGGCCGCGCCCGGCGGAGCGTAGCGGCGGTCGACGATGCCCAGCTCGTGCTGGTGGTCGCCGATGCGGAACTCGGCGTACCCGGGGCGCTCGAAGTACGGGGCGATCCCGAGCACCTCGGTGTACCAGTCCTTGGCCGCCTCCAGGTCGTCGGCCCAGAAGTTGATCGTCGCGATCCCTCGCAGCATGGACGTCCTCCTCGACGGACGGAAACCTCGTCCCGACTCTACGGCGGACTCCCCCGGGAGGGCCGTAACAGACCCGGGTGGCGCAGTCGTACCTCCCCCGTGATCCCACCGTTCACGGACACACCGCCGACGAGCATGCGTTCGATGTCGGGGCGGGTCGGCGCGGCGCCGGGACCGGCCGCGGGATCCGCTCGCCGGGCCTCACTCGGGGGCGCCGGACTTTTTTCACATCGTCGCAGGTCAGGCGTGATCGCGCGGCGACCGATGGTAGCCGGCACGGCCGTCCGGGGGGCCCATGTCGTGCGGTTGAAGGGATGTCCGTGGATCGTGATTACGGGCGCTCCGAGGCGGGGACCCAAGTCCCCGGAAATCAGTGTCGCGCCATTGCCAAATTGGGGGTTCAAGAGAGGACTTCGAGGAGCTACATTGAGCCACTCGCGTTCACCTGACAGCCGGTTGCCTTTCACTCGTGTTTTGCACGGGGGGCGACGTCATGGACGCAGACTGTGCAACCACCCCACCGCCCAGAAGGACCGAAGGCTCCGTGCCCGTACCCGTACACCTCGCGGGCCGCACCGTGCGGCTCGAGCCCCTCGCCCCCCACCACACCGAGGCTCTGGCCGTGGCCGGGGCCGAGGATCGTACGACTTACGCCTTCACTCCCGTGCCCCACGGTGTGCAGGCGTCACACGAGTACATCGAACGCGCCCTCGCCGATCAGGCCGCGGGTCGATCGCTCCCGTTCGCGGTGGTCAGAGCCACCGACGGGCGGGTCGTCGGTTCGACCCGGTTCCTGGAACTCGACTATTGGCAGGGGCCTCTGATCTGGCCCGCCGTGCCCGGAGTCCCGTTCGGCGATCCGGCGACGGCGATCCCCGATGCCGCCGAGATCGGCAATACCTGGCTGTCCCCGGGCGCCCAGGGAACCGGCATCAACACCGAGGCGAAGCTGCTCATGCTCCGCCATGCCTTCGAGACCTGGGGGGTACGGCGCATCTCGCTGCGCGCTGACGCGCGCAACGGCCGTTCGAGAGCCGCGATGGAACGGCTGGGCTTCACCTGCGAGGGGGTCCGCCGGGCCCACTCGCGGGGGCTGGACGGTGCCGTCCGCAGTACGGCCTTCTACTCGATCCTCGACGAGGAGTGGCCGGCCGTCCGGTCGATCATCGAGCTGAGGCTGTCGGCGGGCGCGCAGCGCAAGCGGCGCCGCAAGACGCTCATCCCCGCATAACCCGTCCGGCCGGACGGAAGAACGGAAAAACGGTCCTGCCTCCCGGCCCTCGCCCCGGCCTCCTCACCCGAGGAAGGCCGGGGCGAGGGCCGAGTCCATGAGCCGGGCGGGGGCGCCGCTCCCGTCGGCCGGTACGGCGTACAGGTCGGCGCCGAAGTCTCCCGGCAGGGCGTAGACGACGGTCCGGTCGTCGCTCCACACCACCTGGTCGTCGACGCTGCGCTCCTCGGCGAGCGGGGTCTCGGCGCCGGAGGCCAGGTCCAGGGCGTACAGCCGCCACGGCGCCTCGGCCGGCAGCCCCGGCACGCGCTTCTTGAACACCGCCCGGGTGCCGTCCGGGGACAGGGACGGGCACTCGACGTTCTCCCGCAGGGTGGTCACGGTGCGCCCGCCCAGGTCCCCGCGGACCAGGTGGGTCCGGCCGCCGGTGGCCAGCGTCGCGTAGAAGGTCCGCTCGTCGGCGGCGAAGGTGACCCCCCAGAAGTTGACGTCGGCGCTGCGGTACGGCTTGCCGTCCTTCAGGATCGTGAAATCCTCCAGCGAGGTTTCGAGCCTGCCCGTGCGCAGGTCGAGGACCGATGTCCGCGTCGAGAAATTCGTACCGGCGTACGAGTCGCCGCCGACGAAGACCGTCCAGGCGGCGAGGTGCCCGCCCGGCGAGACCCGGGCCCGGGTGGGGAGTCCGCCCAGCGGGTGGGCGGACACCTCCTTCAGACGGGCGTCGAGCACGACGGCCCGGTAGCCCTCCTGGACCCCGTTCCGGTCCGACCGGAGGCAGATCCCGGTGTTCCCCGCCGCGTGGAAGCGCAGGCAGCTCACCCCGGACGCGGTACGGGGCCCCCGCGGCGCGTCGGTCGCCACCGTGGCGAGCTCGTCCCGGTGCGGTCCCCAGGCCATGGTGCGGAACACGATCCGCCGGCCGCCGTCACCCGCGGCCAGCGAGACGGCACCCGGGGTGACCGCCGGGCCGCCCGCCCGTGCGTGGTCCTTCTCGTCCGCGCGGGAGGAGGCCCGTACGACGGCGAGTACGCCCACGGCCGCGAGCAGGACCACGGCGGTGGCCAGGATCAGGATCCGGCGCTGGAGCGTCATGGGATGACTCCGGGGCGGTGTGGGGTTCCGGGGGCGGCGCGGGCGCACCATAACCGGCGGCCCGTGCAAGGGCCAGGCACGCGAGCGGGCGGGTTCGTGAACGCCGGCGGGCGCACGGGGCCCGGGCAATGGCCTCCCCCAGGGCACCCCAAGAGTAGGGAAAATGCGGAACCCTGACATGCTTTCGTTCATCCTTCGAACGGAAGGACCAGCAGTCAGACCACCCCGCCCCTTCTGGGGCAGCAGCAGCCGGAGAGCCACCGCACATGTCGTACGCACCCGACGGGCAGCAGTACCAGCCGTACCGGCCGGAAGGACAGATACCGCAGCCGCCCCACGGCGACCCGCACGCCCAGCCGTACGGACAGCAGCCGCACCGGCAGCCCCAGGGGCAGCAGCCCAGGCACGGGCAGCAGGCGCAGTACGCACCGCAGGACCCGTACGAACAGACGGCGCGCTACGGACCGCAGGATCTTTTCCCCGAGGAGCCGCCGCGCCGCCGCAAGGGACGCCGCCGGCTCATAGCCGGCGCCTCCGTGCTCGCGCTCGCCGGTATCGCCGCGCTCGTGCTGAACCACTTCGAGATACCCCCGTTCACCGACAAGGGCTCGTCGGTGTCCTTCGGGCAGGGGCCCGCGGGTGGCAAGAAGAACGACGCTCCCCCGCCGAACTCCAAGATGCTCATGCCGACCGGGCCGACCGCCGAGTTCAAGAACACGATGACCCTCGCGGACGGCACGCACGTGGCCGTCACCACGCTGGACGGCAAGAAGTCCGGCTTCAAGGGCAAGGTCTGGGTCTGGGCCCCCAAGGAGTACAACGACCCGAAGTTCGCCAAGAGCGGCTTCCCGGTCCTGATCGCCCTCCCGGGCGGCGCCGGTTACCCCAGCAACTACTGGATGGGCACCGATCTCGGTCTCCAGACCAGCATCAGCAAGTGGTACGGGGAGGGCAAGAGCAAGCCCTTCATCCTGGCCATGCCGGTGCTCAATCCGGGGCCGGACGACAAGGGCGTCTACTGGGACGGCTCCGACATCCCCGGCCAGCCCAAGATGGGCACCTGGCTGACCGAGGACGTCCCGGACCTGATGAAGGCGAACTTCCGCACCGTCAAGTCCCGTGACGGGTGGGCCTTCATGGGCTCCTCCACCGGTGGTTTCGCGGGCATGAAGGCCGTGCTGAAGCACCCGGACAAGTTCAAGGCCGTGATCGCCTCCGGCCCGGACATCGTCCCGGACTCCTCCCTGTGGAAGGGCCACGACAAGGAGAAGGCCGAGAACAACCCGGAGCTGCTGGCGAAGCACCTCATCGACACCAAGGGGCCCGAGGTCTACCTCGCCTTCCAGGTCGGCGACAGCGAGAACAACAAGAAGACGCTGCCCGACGTGCAGAAGTTCGTCGCCACCTACGGCAACAAGGGCCCCATCCACGCCGAGTTGAAGGTCATCAAGGGCGGCCAGCACAACGCCAAGACCTATGTGCCGAACATGGGTGAGGGACCGATCCAGTTCATCAGCAAGGTCATGGAAGGGCCCGTCGAGTAACCACCGACGCGCGCGCACCATCGAGTTCCGGCCCGCCGAACACCTTCGGCGGGCCGTCGCCGTTCCACGCCGCCCAACCCGGATCGCCCGTCACCGCGAACCGCACCCAGGCCGCGTGCATCTCGTCCGCGAGCGCCTGCGGGGTGTCGGGTCCGGCCAGCCAGGCGGACTCCGGCGCCGCGAGCGTGTCGAACACGAAGCCCAGCTCCAGGGCGTGACAGGCGCCCAGGCCCGGAAGCCCGGAGGGCCAGGCGAACTCGTACACGAAGCTCGGCGCCGCCCGCCGGGCCCCGGCGAGCCGGCGCAGCGGATCGCGCAGCAGCCCATCGGTGAGCAGTTGTCCGGCGAGTTCGGCGGGACCGGCGGCGGGCAGTACGGCGCGCAGCGCCCGTACGGCGGCGCGGTCCTTGCCGGAGCGGGCGCGGGCGAGCGCGACGGCGAGCGGGCCCAGTCGGTCCAGCAGCCGCATCCCGCCGGTGGGGGCGAGCCACAGCCGGTATTCGTCTCGCGTCCAGCCCAGGAGCAGCGGTACCTCGTCGGAGGCGGCCGCGGCGCACAGGGTGTCGAGGGGGTCGGCCGGAATCGTGTCCGGGTCGGTGACCAGGCCGAAGGCGGGTCCGCCGACGAGCGGGCCGGATCGGCGCAGGACGGCCGCCTGTGCGGCGAGCAGGTCGGGCAGGGAGGTGGCCGTGAAGGCGGCGGCGGTGGCGTCGACCTTGAGCAGCGAGGCCATCCGGCGGACCATGGCGCGGACCTTGGGGCGCGCCACGACCTCAGGAGCCCCGCTCTGCAGGACGGCGCGGGCGAAGAGCCCGGCCGCGCCCGGGGCGGCCAGGAGGGCACCGATGCTGATGGCGCCGGCGGACTCGCCGAAGACGGTGACCCGGTCGGGGTCACCGCCGAAGGCCGTGATGTTCTCGCGCACCCAGGTGAGGGCGGCGATCTGGTCCAGCAGGCCGCGGTTGGCGGGGGCGTCGGGGAAGAGGCCGTAGCCGAGGACCCCGAGCCGGAAGTTGCAGGAGACGAGCACGACCCCGTCGCGGGCGAAGGCGGAGCCGTCGTAGACGGGGACGGCCGAGGAGCCGCGGGTGTGCGCCCCGCCGTGGATCCAGACCATGACGGGCAGCGACGCCCCGCGGGCCGGGTCCGGGGTCCACACGTTCACGTTCAGGCAGTCGTCCCCGGGGACGACCGGGTCGGGCAGCAGGGCCGCGAAGGTGTCCGGGTAGGGCACCTTGGGCGCGGTGGGGCCGTAGGCGCCGCAGTCCCGTACGCCGTCCCGGGTGGGCGGGGGCGCGGGCGCCGCGAAGCGCAGGGCGCCGACGGGCGGGGCCGCGTACGGGATGCCCCGGAAGACCGCGGTCCCATCAGGTCCGGTCCGGCCCTCGACGACGCCGGCCGTGGTCCTGACCCGCGGTCGGTGGCTGCCGGCGGGCGCGCCCTCTGCGCTCATCTCGTCCTCCTGCGCTGACGATGCCGGGGGCGGTGCCCGTGCGACGGTCCCGCCGTGGCACCGTCGCACAGCCGTCCAACGGGTGACAAGGCGTGACCGGGTCCGGGCCCGCCCCGGTTGGACGGGCATGCGATTCCTGCGTATCCACCATGCCGTGCCCCTCCTGCTTCTGGCCGGCGCAACGCTCCTGGCCGGTCCGGCGCGGGCCGCCGCCGGGTCCGACTTCCAGTACGTCGGCCAGGACGACCGGGTCCACGGCCTCACCGCCCCCCGGGGGTGCGTCGAGGCGGAGGGCGGGGGCGCCCGGGCCGTCACCAACGGCACCGGCAGCTCGGCGACCCTGTACGAGCGGCCCGGGTGCTCGGGGCGGGTCCTGCGGGTCCTGCGGCCCGGTGAGGTCGGTCAGGTGCGGCCGTACTTCGCCTCCGTCCGGTTTTCCGTCACCGGGTAGGCGCATCGGCCGTGACCCCTCGGCCGCCCCCGCGTTGTATGCCATGTCAAATGCCACAGATTCTGTGGCGCCCCACATATCTCATGAGGAGATCTTGATGTCGCGTATCGCGAAGGCATTCGCCATCACCGCTGTCACCGGTAGCGCCGTGGTCGCCGGTGCGGGTCTGGCTGTCGCCGATGCCGGAGCGCACGGTGCGGCGGTCGGCTCCCCCGGTGTCCTGTCGGGCAACCTGCTCCAGGTTCCGGTGCACGTCCCGGTCAACGTCTGCGGCAACACCGTGAACGTGATCGCCCTGCTGAACCCGGCGTTCGGCAACACCTGCGTCAACGCCTCCGGCGGCGGCGCCGACCACCACACCGAGGGTGGCGACTACGGCCACTGATGGCCTGATCGGCTGATCCGCTGATCCGCCGATCGACGGAAGGGCCCCCGCCACCCGGCGGGGGCCCTTTCCCCTTGCCCGCTGCGCGCGCACGCGGCGCACGCCACGTCATTCGTAGCGGTACAGGCCCTGGTGGCCGGACATCTCGCGCGGGGTGACGTTCCACGGCGGCATCGGCTCGTCGAGGGCGATCACCCGGCCGCGCTGGACATCGCCGACGGCGAGCGGGGCGGCGGGCAGGTAGCCGGAGCCGGGGTGCTTCTGCTGCCAGCGGTCCCAGATCAGGTCGACGAAGGCGTGGTGCAGCCAGAACGCCGGGTCGTTGGGCGCCGTACCGCCCGTCATGTGACCGCCGATCCACTGGTGGACCTTGTTGTGATTGCGCCAGCGCTCGCTCCTGGGGGCCGACCAGCCCTCCAGCTTGTTGCGGAAGCCGCCCGCGGTGGCCGTGGAGTCCCAGGGGGAGACGTCGTAGGTCGGATCGTCGATCGCCCACCGGAGCTCGGCCGCGGTGGGCAGGGTGATCGGGTTCTGCGGCCGGCCGAGGTTGCGGGTGAGGAACGCGGACTCGGTGATACCGACGGTCACCGTCCAGTTGCCCGTGTCGTAGGCGAACGGCCCGGTCATCACCTTGCGGTCGCTCGCGCGGCCGGTGCCGCCGAGGAAGTCGTCGGCCCAGAGGGAGGAGACCGGGCTGGTGTCGGTGGTCCAGTCCCAGTACGGGACGCTCACGCCGGGGTCGATCTCCTGCAACTGCCTTTCGAACTCCAGCAGATACCGCCGGTGCCACGGGAAGAAGGACGGGGACATGTGCCCCACGCGCAGCTTGCGGGCGCGGTCGGGCACGAAGTACTTGTCGTGGGTGCGTACCAGGGCGTCGTAGGCGCCGTTGCGCTTGAGCTCCAGCACCGCCGCGGTGAACCGCTTCTTCTGGGCGCTGGTGAGGTTCTTCTGGTTCTGCCGAACGTGCAACGCGGGGCTCCTCCCGTTCCCGTGGGTCAGTCAGCCGTGGTGCGGGGCCGCGAAGGCGAGCTGGGCGGTGCCCAGTTCGTCGACGGCGGCCCGGGCCACTTCCAGTGGCGTGGAATAGGACTGGAAGTGGTTGATGCCGCTGAGGTAACTGCCGTCGGCCCGGCGCATGACGTGCAGCGGGCGGCCGTCGATCCGGACCCCGGCGACGTCGACGGCGATGTGCCGGCCGCGGTAGGTCTCCTCCTCGGCCAGCGGCGCCGGGGTGACGGTCTGCCGGGGGCGCCGGGCGCGCAGCACGGGGGCCAGCGCCGCGGCCGTACCGGCGAGCACGGCCGCGGTGAAGGCCGTACGGAGAACGGCGCGGCGGGTCAGTGGTGCGGCGGGCGATGCTGCGGACATACGGACTCCCTCGCTCGGTGGCCGGCGGCTACGGGTCTAACGCCGCGCGGCGGGCGAGGTCACCGGTGGGCGCGCCCGAGCTGCTTGTAGAACAGGGTCGTGGGGTGGAGCCGGCCCTCCGGGTCTGTGGCGTAGTCGGGGATGGTGCCGGCCTCCGTCCAGCCCGCGGAGCGGTAGACGCGTTCGGCCCCGCTGCCGGTCTCGGTGTCCAGGAAGAGCAGCACCACCCCGGCGCGGGCGGCGGCCGACTCGGCCTCGGCGAGCAGGGCGCGGGCGGTGCCCCGGCCGCGGGCGGCCGGGTGGACCATGAGTTTGCGCAGTTCGGCACGGTGGCGGCCGTTCGCCTTGGTTTCGCGGTACCAGCTGACGGTGCCGTCGATCCGGCCGTCGTCACCGGTGCGGGAGACCCACAGGGCGAGGGAGCCGTCCTCGACGGCGGGCAGCAGGGAGTCCCACCAGGCGGCGGCGCCGTGCCGGTCGAGCCCGGCGAGGAAGCCGAGGGAGGAGCCGCCGTCGACCACGGCGAGGAGCAGGGCGGCGAGTTCGTCGCGGTGGGCGCGGAGCGCGGTGGCGGAGAGGGCGGTGATGGTGGCCGTCATGGGGCGAGGATAGGGACCGGCCGGTGGCCCGCCGCAGGCGGGGCGGGGTGCGGCGGCCGTCACGCGGCCCTGCCGTGGCGCCCCGGCCGGCCCGGCGTCGGGGCCGGCCGGGGCGCCACGGCTCACGGCGCGGGGAGTTCCGCGAAGTCCGCGACCAGGCCCCGGTGGTGGCCCGCCGTGCCCAGGGCCAGGGAGTCGGCCTTGGCCCGCTTGAGATAGAGGTGGGCGGGGTGTTCCCAGGTCATGCCGATGCCGCCGTGCAGCTGTACGCACTCCTCGGCGGCCCGGACGGCCACGCCCGAGCAGTAGGCCTGGGCCACGGCGACCGTCAGCGGGGCGTCGGGGGCCGAGGTGGCGAGGGCGTCGGCCGCGGCCCGCGCCGCCGCCCGCGCGGAGGCCACGTCGAGCCAGAGCCGGGCGAGGCGGTGCTTGAGGGCCTGGAAGGAGCCGACGGGGCGGTTGAACTGGTGGCGGCCCCGGACGTGGCCGACGGTCTCCGTCAGGCACCACTCGGCGATCCCGAGCTGTTCGGAGGCGAGGAGTCCGGCTCCGGAGAGCAGGGCTCCGGCGATGGCCGCCCGGGCCGTTCCCAGGTCGGCCAGGCGGGTGCCCGCGGCCGCTTCCAGCGTGACGGTCGCGAGCGGGCGGGTCAGGTCCAGCGGGACGCTCGGTGTCAGCCGGGCCGCTGCGGCCGGGACGGCGTGGAGCCCGGTGTCGGCGAGGACCAGCAGGACGTCGGCGGCCACCGCGTCCGCCACGGAGGTGATCGTGCCGGTCAGGATCCCGTCGCCGAGGTCCCGGACGGGGGCCGGGAGGGGCGCGCCCGGGGCCGACGTCAGCGGCACGGCGGGGACGCACACCGTGCTGCCGGAGGCCAACTCCCGCAGCAGCGGGGCGGCTTCCGCGGTGTCGCAGCCGAGCAGGATCTCCGTGGCGAGGACGGCGCTCGTCAGGTAGGGCGCGGGCGCCACGGCCCGGCCCAGCTCCTCCAGGACCACGGCCGCCTCGCGGTGGCTCGCGCCCTGCCCGCCGAGCTTCTCGGGAACGAGGAGCCCGGCGGCGCCGATCCCGGCGGCCAGGGTGTGCCAGAGCGCCGGGTCGTGCGGGCTGCCGGTCTCGGCCCGCTCCAGGACGCTCTTCGCGTCGCAGCGGTCGGTGAGGAGGGCGCGTACGGCGGAGCGGAGCTCCTCCTCGGCCTCGGAGTAGAGCAGGTCGGTCGGTGCCGCCGCGGTGGTCATCGGCTCAGGTCCTTCCAGGCGAGGTCCTTGTCGTCGCGCGGCTCGGGGGGCAGGCCGAGGACGCGTTCGGCGACGATGTTGAGGAGGATTTCGCTGGTGCCGCCCTCGATGCTGTTGCCCTTGGCGCGCAGGTAGCGGTAGCCGGCCTCGCGGCCGGTGAAGTCGACGCCTTCGGGCCGGCGCATGGTCCAGTCGTCGTACAGGAGGCCCTCCTCCGCGAGGAGTTCGACCTCCAGTCCGCTGATCTCCTGGTTGAGCCGGGCGAAGGTGAGCTTCATGCCCGATCCCTCGGGGCCGGGCTGTCCGGCGACGAGCTGCTGACGCAGCCGTTCCCCGGTGAGGCGGGCGACCTCGGCCTCGACCCACAGTTCCAGCAGCCGCTGGTGGAGGGCGTGGGTGCGCAGCTCGGGGCGTTCGCGCCAGGCGGCGGCGACGGGGGCGATCATGCCGCCCTCGCGTGGGATGCGCATGCCGCCGATGGAGACCCGTTCGTTCATCAGGGTGGTGCGGGCGACCGCCCAGCCCTCGCCGACGGCGCCGAGGCGGTGGGAGTCGGGGATGCGGACGCCGGTGAGGAAGACCTCGTTGAACTCGGCCTCGCCGGTGATCTGGCGCAGCGGCCGGACCTCGACGCCCGGGGCGTGCATGTCGCAGAGGAAGTAGGTGATGCCCTGGTGCTTGGGGAGCCCGGGGTCGGTGCGGGCGATCAGGATGGCCCAGCGGGCGGTGTGGGCGCTGGAGGTCCACACCTTCTGCCCGTCGACGATCCAGTCGCCGGAGCCGCTCTCGCGGACCGCGCGGGTGCCGAGCGCGGCGAGGTCGGAGCCGGCGCCGGGCTCGCTGAAGAGCTGGCACCAGACCTCCTCGCCGGTCCACAGGGGGCGCAGGAAGCGCCGCTTCTGCTCGTCGGTGCCGTAGGCGAGGATCGTGGGGGCGGCCATGCCGAGGCCGATGCCGATGCGGCGCGGGTCGTTGTCGGGGGCGCCGGCGGCTTCCAGTGCGGCGTCGACGACGACCTGGAGGGAGCGGGGCGCGCCGAGGCCACCGAAGCCCTCGGGGTAGTGGACCCAGGCGAGTCCGGTGTCGAAGCGGGCGCGCAGGAACGCGCCGCGGTCGGTGTCGGCGGGCGGGTGGGCGGCGAGCAGGTCCTGGACGCGGGTGAGCAGGTGCTCGGCGGTGATCACGGTCATCGGGTCACACCCGGCTGCCGGGGCATGGCCAGGACGACGCGGCCGGTGGTGGTCCCGTCGGCGAGGCGCTGTACGGCGTCGGCGACGGCGGGGAGTGCGACGAGTTCGCTGATGAGGGGCTTGACGGCGCCTTCGTCGGCGAGGCGGGTGAGTTCGGTGTGGCAGGCCAGGATCGCGGCCGGGTCCTTGGTCGCGTAGAGGCCCCAGTGGAGGCCGAGGATCGAGTAGTTCTTGACGAGGGCGTGGTTGAGGGCGGGGGTGGGGATGGTGCCGCTCGCGAAGCCGACGACGACGATGCGGCCCTCGAAGGCCACGCACTTGGCGGAGGCGGTGTACGAGTCGCCGCCGACGGGGTCGTAGACCACGTCGGCTCCGCGCCCGCCGGTGAACTCCTTCACGCGGGCGACGACGTCCTCGGTCGTCCGGTCGATCACGAGGTCGCAGCCGAGTTCCTCCGCGGCGGACACCTTGGCCTTGCCGCCGACGACCCCGATGACGGTGGCGCCCGCGGCCTTGCCGAGCTGGACGGCGGCGCTGCCGACCCCACCGGCGGCGGCGTGTACGAGGAGGGTCTCGCCCGGCTGGAGGCGCGCCCGGCGGTGCAGGCCGAACCAGCCGGTCTGGTAGCCGATGTGCAGGGCGGCGGCCTGGGCGTCGTTCAGGCTCTTGGGGGCCGGCAGCAGGGCGCGCTCGGAGGCGATCACGTACTCGGCGAAGCCGCCGTGGGGCAGGCTCGGGGTGGCGATGACGCGGCGGCCGTCGTCGGTGAGGCCGCAGATCTCGACGCCGGGGGTGAAGGGCAGCGGCGGGCGGATCTGGTACTGGCCGCGGACGAGCAGCGCGTCGGGGAAGTTGAGGTTCGCCGCGAGCACCTGCAGCCGCACCTCGCCCTCGCCCGGGACCGGTTCGGGAATCTCTTCGAGGCGCAGGGCCTCTCGGGGTTCGCCGGGGGTATGTACTCGCCATGCCTGCATCCGGGGCCTCCAGCCGCCGTCGATGAACCACGCTCCGCGCGCATACTAAGCGGTCGCTTGCCCTTCTGTGAACCGTCGGCCGGGGTGGAGAACCATCGGGTCCGGATCAACACGCGTCATTCAGGCCACATCCGCCTCAAGATCAGGCAACATGTGGCGTGCACGTGTCATGACTCAACGGGGAACAGCACCTGTCCAGGGGGGACACCACATGAGAAGAAGCATGTCCGCGGCCGTCGCCGCCGTCGTTCTGACCGGCCTCATCACCGCGGCCGGCCCGGCCGTGGCGGCCGACGCGAAGTGCGCACCGAAGATCCAGGTACTCGGCTCGATCGGCGACGAGTCGTACGCGCGCGACGTGATGCAAAGCCAAGGCGTCTTCGACCTCGGCGCGGGCGACCTCGCCGTCGGCGTCTCGGGCCACAAGCCCGTCTACTGGACCGGCACCACCGTGCACCGGGTCCCGCTGACCGACCCGAACCGGACGGGGCAGGTGCTCGCCGTCAACGCGCACGGCCTGATGGTGGGCGTCCTGCACGTCTTCGGGGGCACCTCCCCCCTGTTCACGTACCAGGCGGGCGCCGCGTCGATCACCCTGCTGCCGGACAGTGACGGCTCCTACCGGGAGGCCGACATCAACGACGCCGGATTCGTGGTCTCCCGCGCCGACGGCGGGACCGGCGCCGTCTGGAAGGACGGCCAGAAGGTCCGCGAGCTGCCCGTCCCGGCCGACGCCGGCCCGGAGACCCGGATCACGACGGTCACCGCCATCAACAACCAGGGCGACATCCTCGGCATGGCGACGCAGGACTATGAGGTCCCCGAGACCGGCCAGCACCTGGAGGGCACCCACCCGGTGCTGTGGCCGGGGGACGGCACGGCCGCCCGGCTGCTGGCTCCCACCGGGAACGACAGCTACGTCCAGGACATCGACGAGAGCCGCCGGGTCGTCGGCTACGACTGGGCCGGACCGTGGCACGAGTACACCCCCGTGATCTGGGAGCCCCCGCTCACCGGGCCTGTCACCTCTCCCGGGGGCCTGAGCTCGCACCCGTACGCCACCTTCGAGGCGATCAGCGCGCACACGAACCTCACCGTCGGCACGGCCAAGTTCCACCCGGAGCAGCTGACCCTGCCGGACCAGGCGCTGCTGAAGTCCGGCTCCGGGCCGGTCAAGGCCCTGCCGCGGCTGGCCTCGGGTGGGGCGAGCATGGCCGACGCGGTCTCGGACACCGACCGGGTCGGTGGGGCGGCCGTGAACGCGAAGGGCAAGCTCAAGCCGGTGATCTGGACCTGCGCGACCAAGCAGGCCTACAACCCGGGAAGTTGACCCGGCGGCCGGGCACGCTTCGGGCATGGTGATCTGAGCCCCGGCACGCTATCGATGGGCGCATGGAGAACCCTCCGCGCGGGCTGCCCGCGCCACCGGCGCTCGGCGCCGCCGCCCTGCCCCCCGGTACCTACGCGGGGCAGGTGGTCCTCGTGACCGGCGGCGGCACCGGGCTGGGCAAGGCCATCGCCACCGAGTTCGCCCGGCTCGGCGCCGATCTGGTGATCGCGAGCCGGCGCGCCGAGCAGCTCAAGGCGGCGCGGGAGGAGTTGGCGGCCGTCCCCGGCGCGGGCCGGGTGACGGCCGCCGTCTGCGACATCCGGGATCCGGAGCGGGTCGCCGATGTCTTCGACGCCGCGCAGGCGGCCTTCGGCCTGCCGGACGTGCTGGTCAACAACGCCGCCGCGAACTTCCCCTCCCCGGCCGAGGATCTCTCGCCCAACGCTTGGCGGGCGGTGGTCGACATCACGCTGACGGGCACCTGGTTCATGACGCGCGAGTTCGGTCGCCGCCACCTCGCCGCGGGCACCGGCGGCTCGATCGTGAACATCGGCGCCTCGTACGCCTGGACGGGCGGGCCGGGCTTCGCCCACAGCGCCGCCGCCAAGGCGGGGGTGAAGAGCCTCGTGGAGACACTCGCCGTCGAGTGGGGCCCGTACGGCATCCAGATCAACGGGCTCGTTCCCGGGCTGTTCCCGCACGGGGACATGAGCGAGGACATCCGGGGCGGCCTGGAACGTGCCGCGCCCGACGCGAAGGACGCCCGGCAGCCCGCCCTGCGCGTCGGCGCACCGCGTGAACTGGGCTGGGCCGCCACCTTCCTGGCCTCGCCGTACGCCCGGTTCGTCACCGGGCACACCCTGGTGGTGGACGGCGCGAACTGGCAGCGCCGCTCGGTGGTCAACCCCGAGGTGGTCCCGGTCCGCACCCAGCTGGGCCGCGGCCCGTTCACCCCCTCCCCCTGAGCACCGGTTGTCGGTGGGCGGTGCGAGGATCGGGGCATGTCTCTCGCCGAACTGACCCTTGACCGCTGGCGTTCGCTCGACCTGGCCGCCGCCGGACGCTTCGCCGACGAGGCCGCCACGCAGGTGGGCGGCCGGGTGGTGCTGCTCGACGCCGTCGAGCACCTCGGCCGTCCGCTGCACCGCGTGCTTGTCGAGCGTGAGGGGCGCCGGTTCGCCCTCGTACCCGGCGGGAGCGTGCGGCTGGGCTTCGACCTGGACGCCTGGGAGCCGACGCCCGCGCAGGCCGCCGACTACGCGGAGAGCGTGGAGGAGGGGTACGGGTACGGGCACGAGGACCTCAAGGCCTATCTCGCCGACGTACTCAGCCCGCCGCGCACCGCGACGCTCGCGACGGTGCTCATGGCCGTGGAGGACGAGGCCCTGACCGAGCACGTGGCGGACATGCCGGCCGCCCTGGCAGCGCACGGGCTGCGGATACCGGGCGCCGACGAGTGGGAGCACGCGTGCGGGGCCGGGGCCGGCACCTTGTTCCGGTGGGGGAACGACTGCCCCCTGGACGAGCCCTCGTACGGCAGCGGGGACGTGCGCCACCGGCCGAACGCCTTCGGGCTGCACATCGCCTACGACAGCTACGGCACGGAGCTGAGCGGGGACCCGACCGCGGTGCACGGCGGTGACGGCGGCGAGGCCGTCTGCGGCGGGTACGGCGATCTTCTCGGGTGGCTGCCGCTGGCGACCGCCAACCGCAACCCGTACGCGGCCGAGTTCACCTACGGCCCGGACGGCGAGGGCATGTACGAGGAGTTCTCGACCCGACCCGTGCTCAGCCTCCGCTGAACCGCGGGGGCCGACGGGCGGCCTTGGCCGTGTAGCCCTCCCGGCAGTCCTCCGAGGTGAGGGTGAGGGCCGCGGTCATCGCCACCCGGTCGAGGGCCGCCGGGAGGGCGGCGTCGGCGTAGCCGTCGATCGCGCGCTTGATGCCCTGGACCGCGAGCGGCGCATTGTCGGCGATCTCCCGTGCCACGGCGCGGGAGGTGGCCTCCAGTTCCTCGCCGGGGACGAGCAGTTGGACCAGATGCAGCCGGTGCGCCGTCGCGGCGTCGATGCGCCGGCCCGTCAGGGCCAGGTACTTGGCCCAGCCCGCACCCGCCTCGCGGGCGATGCGGAGGTCGCCGCCCGCGTCCACCGCGACACCCAGCCCGGCTTCCGGCAGGGCGAAGACGGCATCCTCGGCCGCCACCCGGACATCGGCCATCAGCGCCAGCTCGAAGCCGAAGCCCAGGCAGTAGCCCTGGACGGCGGCCACCACCGGCTGCGGGAGGCGGGCGAGGACGGCGAACCGCTCGTGCACCCAGCGGATGCCCTCGTAGTAGTTGCGGGTGCGCTCGGCCGGGGAGCCTCCCGTGACGGCGCCGCCCGGCGCGGTCACGTCGATGCCCGCGCAGAAGGCCCGCCCCTCGGCCCGCAGCAGCACCGCCCGGACGGACGCATCGAAGCGGATCCGGTCCGCGAGCAGGCCGAGCTGGCGGGTGGACTCCCAGCTCCAGCCGTTGAGCTTGTCCGGGCGGCACAGGGTGAGGACGGCGAGGCCGTCCGCGACCTCCAGCCGGATCCGCTCCTCACCCTCCGCGATCTCCGTGGAGATGGTGTCGATCACCGTGTCCCGCACCCCCGGCCCGATGGCTGACGACCCGCCGAACTGACGGATCGTCAGACTAGGGGTGGTCGGTCAGCGGGGGAAGACCTCGAACGCCACGGCCGGACGCCCGCCGAACCGGGCCGCGGCCTGCTGGGCGTTGCCGGTGAGGAAGGTGCGCACGTACTCCTCGGGGTCCTGGTCCGTGAGCACCTCGATGTACGCCTTGTGTTCCAGCAGGGACTTGATCGAACGCTCCAGCCCGGGGCCGGCGTCGACCGCGTGCGTCGGGGTGCTGGACCCGGCCACCGCGACCCAGCGCACGCCGTTCCAGGGCTCCAGACCCTGCTCGATCAGCTCGGGGAAGATCCAGCGGTTCCCGGCGTCACCGGCCGCGTCCAGCACGGCCCGGCCGACGGCCTTGTGGTCGGGGGTGTTCCAGTAGCCGCCGCCCTGCGCGCCGCCCCAGGTGTCACGGTGGTTGAGCGTGACGATCAGCTCGGGCCGGTGCCGCCTGATGGCCGCCGCGATGTCCCGGCGCAGGTCGAGGCCGTACTCGACGACGCCGTCGTGGTGGTCCAGGAACTCCACCTCGGACACCCCGACGACCGCCGCGCTCGCCCGCTGCTCCGCCTCGCGCAGCGGACCGCAGGTGGCGGGGGCGATGCTGTCGATGCCCGCCTCGCCGCGCGTGGCGAGGAGGTAGACGAACTCCCGGCCCCCGTCCGTCCAGTGCGCGATGGCCGCCGCGCACCCGTACTCCAGGTCGTCGGGGTGCGCGACGACCGCGAGGGCGCGCGTCCAGTCGGTGGGCATGGGCTGCAAGGCGGCCTGCTGATCAGGTTGTTCGGTCATGTCTCGCACAATAGGCGAATGGAGAGACATGGGCGGGTGGTGGCGCTGCTCGACGCCACGGGGATCTTCTTCGAGCCGGCCCGCACGGCCTTCCCGGGCGCGAGCGAGGCCGCGTGGGAGCGGGCCGGGCGGCTGGACCCCGGCGCGATCGGGCCGGACGGGACCTGGGCGCTCGACTTCCGGTGCTTCGCGATCGCCCGGCCCGGGGGCCGCTGGGTGCTGGTGGACGCCGGGGTCGGACCGGCGCAGTCCCCCGCCGCCCCCTGGGCGCCGGTGCCGGGGCGGCTGCCGGACGCCCTCGCCGAGGTCGGCATCGCGCCGTCCGACGTGGAGACGGTCGTCCTGACGCACCTGCACGAGGACCACGCGGGCTGGTCGTCGGGGGCCGACGGGCAGCCGCTCTTCCCGGCGGCCCGGTACGTCGTACAGCGCGCGGAGGTGGCCGCGCTCGACCGGGCGGACCCGGTGTGGGACTGGACGGTGGCGCCGCTCCGGGCGAGCGGGCAACTGCACGAGGTGGACGGGGTCCATCGGACGGCCCCCGGCATCACCCTGCTGCCGACGCCCGGGCACACCCCCGGGCACCAGTCGGTGCTGGTGGACCAGGGCGCCGGGGCCCGGGACGTGGTGGTCACCGGGGACGTGCTGGTGCACGCGGTCCAGCTCGGGGACCCGGCGGTGCCGTACTCCCACGAGCGCGACCGGGAGACCGCCCGGGCCTCCCGGGAGGACCTGTTGGCACGGGCGAGGGAGCGCGGTGCCCTGCTGGCGACCGCGCACCTGACCCGCGCCTTCGTGGAACCCGGCTGACCGGGGCCCCGGCCGACCGTGTCTCGGCCGACCCGGGCCCCCGCCGGCTCAGATCTCGTCGCGGGCCAGGGACAGCAGCCGGTCCAGGACGCGGGGGCCGCCCGCGCGGACGCCGTCGTGCTCGAACTCGTCCGTCACCCAGGTCCGCAGGCCCCGGACGGACCGGGCCGTCTCCAGCGAGTGCGCGGTGTCCACGTACATGTCGTCGTGGTAGACGGCGGCGGCCACCGGCACCTCGTTGGCGGCCAGGCGCGCCGGGTCGTAGAGGGGCTGCCAGCCGGTGCGGGCCGCCAGGAGTTCCGCGGTCTCGCGCAGGGGGGCCAGGGCCGGGTCGGTGGTGAAGTGCCAGGGGTGGATGGTCTCGCCGGTCAGGAGCAGCGGTTCGTCGCCCGCGAGCGCCTTGTCGGCGTCGAAGCGGGGGTGGTTCGCGCGTACCCGTTCGGCGGCCCAGGCGGTGGGCGCGGTGGGGTCCTGGGCGTAGATCGCCTCGTGGACCAGCGCGTAGAGGGGGTGCCCGGCGAAGGAGAGCTGGGCGCGGACGCCCTCCAGGAAGGCGTCGGAGAGGGTGGGCCCCGCGGGGGTCGGCACGAAGGCGTCCTCCAGCAGGTGGTGGAGCTGGTGGCTGCCGTCGCCCCCGCCGAGGAGGATGCCGAGGGACTGGAACCCCTCGACGGTGAGGCGGTGGCCGCCGGGGAGTTCGGTCGGGGTCCGCGCGAGGTGGGCGGCGATGCGGCGGACGCGCTCGACGTCCATCGGGTACCGGGCGTAGTGGGCCAGGTTCTTGCGTGCGATGCGGGGGTACGCGGCCTCGTACACCTCGTCGGCGGTGGCGGTCAAAGACGGGAGGCCGCCGGTGACGAGCGCGGCGGTGAGGCCTTCGGGCGCGGTGGAGAGGTAGTGGATCGTGCAGAAGCCGCCGAAGCTCTGGCCGAGCACGGTCCAGGGCGCGCCGCCGGTCAGGCCGGGGCGGATGGTTTCGGCGTCGCGCACGATGGAGTCGGCGCGGAAGTGGGCGAGGTACTCGGCCTGCTGGGCGGGGGTGCCGCGCAGGGGCAGGGTCTGCCGGTTCACCGGGGTGGAGCGTCCGGTTCCGCGCTGGTCGAGGAGCAGCACCCGGTACTCGGTCAGCGCCCGCTCCAGCCAGGCCTGGCGGCCGATGAAGCGGCGGGCGCCGAAGCCGGGACCGCCCTCCAGGTAGAGCAGCCAGGGCAGCGTCTCGGGGTCCTTGCCGGCGGCCACGACCTCGCGGGCGTACAGCTCGATCCGCTCCCCGTCCGGGCGCGTGTGGTCCAGGGGGACGGAGAACCGGTGGTCGGTGACGACCGTGCCGGGCTGGCGGTAGCTGTGTGCGATGGTCACGGACGGCCCCCAGGGGTACGAGGAGATGAAGGACCGCGCCCCGGCCGGGTGGCGGCGGGGGCGCGGGGTGGTGGCCCTGAGTCTACGGAGGGCCGGGTCCGGCCCGATGGGCCGGACGGGGTGTCAGAACTCGACGACCGAGCGGAGGACCTCGCCGCGCTCCATCCGGGCGAAGGCGTCCTCGACGCCGTCGAGCGGGATCGTCTCGGAGACGAAGGCGTCCAGGTCGAGGCGGCCCTGCAGGTAGAGGTCGATCAGCAGCGGGAAGTCGCGCTCGGGCAGGCAGTCCCCGTACCAGGAGGACTTCAGGGCGCCGCCGCGGCCGAAGACGTCGAGGAGCGGGAGTTCGAGCTTCATCTCCGGGGTCGGCACGCCCACCAGGACCACCGTCCCGGCCAGGTCGCGCGCGTAGAAGGCCTGCTGGTACGTCTCGGGGCGGCCCACGGCGTCGATGACCACGTCGGCGCCGTTGCCGCCGGTCAACGCCTGGATCGCCTTGACCACCTCTTCGGTGCGCCCGTTGACGGTGTGGGTGGCGCCCAGACCCCGGGCCCACT
The DNA here is from genome assembly GCF_053615355.1 of Streptomyces sp. CLCI03. Classification (NCBI taxonomy): domain Bacteria; kingdom Bacillati; phylum Actinomycetota; class Actinomycetes; order Kitasatosporales; family Streptomycetaceae; genus Streptomyces; species Streptomyces sp. CLCI03. The sequence continues at coordinate 471,691 of NZ_CM132132.1, forward strand.
CCAGCTTCCGGTCGTCCAGGTCCACCGCGATGATCCGCGAGGCGCCCGCGAGGCGGGCGCCGGCCACGGCCGCGTTGCCCACTCCACCGCAGCCGATGACGGCGACGGAGTCGCCGCGCCCGACGTTGCCGGTGTTCAGGGCGGCGCCGAGGCCGGCCATCACCCCGCAGCCCAGGAGGCCGGCGGCGGCCGGGGCGGCCGCCGGGTCCACCTTGGTGCACTGGCCGGCCGCGACCAGGGTCTTCTCCGCGAAGGCGCCGATGCCGAGGGCCGGGGAGAGCGGGGTGCCGTCCTCCAGGGTCATGGGCTGGGTGGCGTTGTGCGTGGCGAAGCAGTACCAGGGGCGTCCGCGCTTGCAGGCGCGACAGGTGCCGCACACCGCGCGCCAGTTGAGGATCACGAAGTCGCCGGGGGCGACGGACGTGACGTCCGGGCCGACCGATTCGACGACTCCGGCGGCCTCGTGGCCGAGGAGGAAGGGGAATTCGTCGTTGATCCCGCCCTCCCGGTAGTGCAGGTCGGTGTGGCAGACCCCGCAGGCCTGCACCCGGACGAGGGCCTCGCCGGGTCCCGGGTCGGGCACGAGGATCGTCGTCGTCTCCACCGGTGCGCCCTTGCTCCGGGCGATGATCCCTCGTACGCGATGTGTCACGTCGTACCCCGCTCTGATCGATTCCGTCTGGATCAACGAACGTACACGGACGGCACGCGGTACGGGAGTTGTGTCACGTTCCGGCGCGCGACCCGGCCAGATCCGGCGGTACGGCGGCCCGAAGCGCCGCACCGAAGGCCGCCACGGCCGGGTGCGCGCCGGCTCCGCTGCGGAAGGCGAGGTTGGTACGCCGTTCCATCAGCAGTCGGGTGAGTCGTACGGCCGGATCGGCCGGGCCCGTGACCCCGAGCTGCGGGACGACGGCCACCCCTTGGCCCGCCGCGACGAGGGCGAGCACGGTGGCGAACTCGTCGACCTGGTGGCGTACCCGTGGGGTGAAACCGGCGGCCTGGCAGGCCCGGACGGTCATGGCGTGGCAGAGGGTGCCGGGGGTGGCGGTGATCCAGGGCGCCTTGGCGTGCGTACGCAGGACAGCGCCCTGGTCGGATCCGCCGGACGGGTCGGGGGCCTCGGAGGGCCGTGTCCCGGACGGGTCCGGGGCCTCGATGGCGGGCGCGGCCAGGTACATCGCCTCGCCGTAGAGCGGTTCGGTGGCCAGTCCCGGTTCGGGCTCGGCGGGTACGAAGTCGTACTCGTGCACCAGGGCCACGTCCAGGTCCCCGGCCCGCAGGGCGTGCGCCACCGCCGCCGGGTCGGTCTCCGAGACCATCGGCTCCAGCCCCGGGTGGCGCCGGGCGAGGGTGATCAGCGCGGCCGGGACGATGGCCCGGGTGGCGGTGGGGAAGGCGCCGATCCGCAGGGCTCCGGCCAGGCCCCCGCGCGCCTCGGCGAGGTCGGCGTCGGCCCGCTCCAACCGTTCGAGGACGGCCTCGGCGTGTCGGACCAGGTTCTGGCCGGCCGGGGTGAGGCGGACCCCGCGGCCGGTGCGCTCCAGCAGGGGCAGGCCGGCCTCCCGTTCGAGGACGTTGAGCTGCTGGGAGACCGCCGAAGGGCTGAAGGTGAGGGCCTCGGCGACGGCGGCGATGGTGCCGCGGCGGGCGAGTTCGCGCAGCAGGCGCAGGCGTCGTACATCGAGCATCGGCTCAGCTTACGGGTCGAGTAAGAAAAGCGAACTGGATTTGATCCTTCGGGCGGGCGAGGCTCTTGGGCATGGCACAGGACATCGCACAGGACATCACGCAGGACATCGTGGAGACCCTCCCGTCGCACGGGATCCACGTACCGCTCGTCACCCCCTTCACCCGCGGCGGGGAGGTCGCCGTGGAGGCGCTGGAGGCGCTGGCCCACGAGGTGCTCGACGCGGGCGCCACCGGCATCGTCGCGCTCGGCACCACCGCGGAGGCGGCCGGCCTCGACGAGGCGGAGCGAGACCTCGTCACGGGGGTGTGCGCCCGGGTCTGCGGGGAGCGGGGCGTGCCGCTGACGGTCGGGGCGGGGGCCGGGGGCACCCGGGCCGCCGAGGCCTCGCTGGCCCGGCTGACCCGGTGGCCCGAGGTGCGGGCGGCGCTGGTGACCGTTCCGCCGTTCGTCCGGCCCGCGGCCGCCGGGGTGCTGGCGCACTTCACGCGACTGGCCGAGGTGAGCCCGGTCCCGCTGATCGTCTATCACATCCCGTACCGCACGGGGCAGCCGCTCGACGCGGCCACGCTGCGGGCGCTCGGGGCGCTGCCGGGGGTCGCCGGGGTGAAGTACGCGGGTGGCGGCATCGGCGAGGAGGCGGTGGCGCTGCTCGGCGACCTGCCGTCCGGGTTCGAGGTGCTGGCCGGTGACGACGTGTACCTGTCCCCGCTGCTGGCGCTGGGTGCGGCGGGCGGGATCCTGGCCTCGGCGCATCTGGCGACGGACCGCTTCGCGGAGCTCGCCGCGGCTTGGCGGGCGGGCGACGTGGCCACGGCCAGGCCGCTGGGACACGCGCTGGCCCGAATGTCGGCGGCGACCTTCGCCGAGCCGAATCCGGCGGTGCTCAAGGGTGTCCTGCACGCCCAGGGGCGCATCCCGACCCCGGACGTCCGCCTGCCCCTGCTGCCGGCCTCCCCGGGGGCGGTGGCGGCCGTCACAGCCATGTTGGAGCGACTGGGGTGACGGCCGAGCCGTCGAGGCGCCCCTGAGGCGACCGAGGCACCCCGGGGGCGCCCCTGAGGTGCGCACCGGCCGGCGATACGCCGGAAAGAATCCTCTATGGGCGATTTACCACCTACGGGCCGGTCGCCCGAATGAGGGTGTCCGAGAGCGGACTTGCCCGTATTGGCCGCCGGGCCGGCGACCCGTGATGTGAGCCACACCGAACACCTCAACATCATTTCCGCAGAACAGCCGATTCCCTTTTCCCGGAAAGGGAATCGGCTTTTGCATCGATACCCCTTCAAGGTCATTTACCCGGCCGATAGCGAGATGTCGATCTATCGGTGGAATTCGGGTCTTGTTCCCGCGTGGCGGGCTCGCCTACGGTCACCTCGTTCCTGGTGGTCAGCTGCCGAATACGGCCGCCGCCCGGGATCTCCCGTCCCCCCACGTGAGGAATTCCGCCATGCCTGCAAAGGGTAAGCACCGTCGGCCGAAGCACTACCGGATCACCCGCAAGCTGGCGCTCGCCGGCACCGGTGGCGCGGCCCTCACCCTCCCGCTGATCAGCGCCACCTCCGCCGGGGCGGTGGAGACGGCCGCCGCCCCCACCACGTATTCCGTGGTCGCGGGCGACACCCTTTCGGAGATCGCGGCGAAGCATTCCCTGAGCGGTGGCTGGCAGCAGCTCTACGCGGCGAACCGGAGCGTCGTCGGCGACGACCCGTCGATCATCCGGCCCGGCATCAAGCTGAAGCTCGGCGTCCAGGCGGAGACCGAGCGTGCGAGCCGGTCCGCAGCCCGGACCACCCTCACGCCCGCGGCCGCGCCCGCCGCGAAGCCCGCGGCCAAGCCCGCCACCACCTACGCGAACAATCTCGACGGGTGGATCCGCGAGTCCCTCGCCGTCATGGCGAAGCACGGTATTCCCGGTTCCTACAACGGAATTCACCGCAATGTGATGCGGGAGTCCTCGGGCAATCCGCTGGCGATCAACAACTGGGACATCAACGCCCGCAACGGAATCCCGTCCAAGGGGCTGCTCCAGGTCATCGACCCGACCTTCCGCGCCTACCACGTGCCCGGCACCTCGCAGAACTCCTACGACCCGGTCGCCAACATCACCGCTGCCTGCAACTACGCGGCCGCGCGCTACGGCTCGATCGACAACGTCAACGGGCCCTACTAGGAATCTCCCCGAACCGGTTCACACCGGACGACGCCGGGCGGCGCGGACGAGGATCCGCAGGGGCGCCGCCAGGCCGTATCCGATGTCCCGGCGCAGGGCGGCGGCTCCCGCCCGCTCCACGGCGGTCAGCTGGTGCGCCATCAGCTCCGCCATCGTCGCGATGACGGGACGCAGTCCAGGTTCGGCGAGATCGAGGATGCCGTGCGTCGCGTCCAGGGCGCTACGGGCACGCCGGCACTCGGCGGCCAGCAGAGCGCGCACGGCCGGGGTGTCCCGGGCCTGTTCCAGGTCGGCGCGGGTCACGGAGTGCTCGTCGAGCCGGGCGCGCGGGATGCAGAGCCGACCGTCCGCGAGGTCCCCGTGGAGGTCGGCGAGGAAGTCCACGCGCTGGGCGGCGTCGACGAACCGCCGCCAGCCCGCGGCCTGTTCCGGGTCGGGGCCGCCCCGGTACTGCAGTCCGGTGAAGACCAGCACCCCGGGCCAGGCGTAGGCGTCGAGGTAGGCCTGGAAGTCCTCCTCCGCGGCGAAGCCGTCGAAGCCGGCCTCGGCGGTGGCGGCGCCCTCCAGGAACCGGGAGACCCAGTGCGGGGGCAGGCCGCGGGAATCCACCGCGTGCGCGTAGGCCCGCAGGAGGGGGTCGGGGCCGTCCCCGGACTTCAGGGCCGCCTCCACCCGCTCGGACAACGCGGCGAGACCGGCGGCCCGTTGCCGGGGGGTACCGGTCTCGGCGACATCGTCGACCAGGTTCATGAAGGCGAGACCGGCGGCGAGGGCGGGCACCAGCGGCGGCGCGGCCAGCAGCCGCAGCGCCAGGTACGGGGCGGACTCGCGGCGCAGCACCCGGCGCGCGGCGTGCGTGTAGTCCTCCCGCAGCCGGGTGCCGCGGACACCGGCCGCCGTGAGGGTGTTGCGCCAGCTGGGCATCGTGGTCGTGCTCCTGAACCTGTCGGACCGCGGGTGTGTACGGATGGACGAGGTCAGAACTTGGTGGCCTTCTTGACCTTGCCGTCGATGCCCGCGAGCAGATAGCCGCCGCGACCGTACTCGTCGGTGACGTAGGGCCGCATCGCGGGGACCTGATCCATCATCCAGGGGTCGATGATCACATAGGTCGAGGTCGGCTTCTCGACGCCGAACTCCTTCTTCGACTGCTCCAGCAGGCCCGGCACCGCGTCCCAGTTGACGGTCGCCATGTCGATGAGCGGCTCGCCCTCCTCCACCGTGCCGTCCGGGCCGGTGCGCTTGGCGGCGCCGTCGCGGTACTGCCAGGCGTCGACGGTGTCGGCGCCGGGGGCGGTGGGAATCGACGCGAGGACATACCCCTCGTAGACCGTGAGGTCGACGAAGGTGGTGGTGCCGGTCTTCTCCTTGAGGGCGTCCAGGGCGATCCGGATGTTCTGCGGGGTGAGCATGCTGCCGCGGGCCGCGACGCTCTTGGACGTGCTCGCCTTCGCGCCCGGGGTGGACGCCGGGGTGCCGGCCGGCGTGGCCACGGCGGGCCGGGTGGCACGGGAATCCGCCACGTCGTCGTCGCCGGACTTCCCGTCGGGCATCCACTGGACGATCCCGACGACGGCGGCCGCCAGCACCACCGTGAGGGCCGCGCCGATCAGGGCCGGGCGTCTGCGCGTCGCGTTCGTCAGCCGGACGGGCGTGGTCGGAGCCCCGTACGGGGAGCCGCCCTGGCCGAACGGAGGCGGGGTGGGCGGGCCGTACGGGCCGCCGTACGGCCCGTACTGACCCGGGACGACGGGCGCGGCGGGTGCGACCGGTACGGAGACGGCCGGAGCGGCGGCGACCGGCGATGCGCCCGCCGCGTGGCCGGATCCGAGGGCGGCGCTCGCGTCCCGGAGCAGTTGTTCCAGCTGCGCCCCGTCGGGCCGCGCGGCCGGGTCCCGTACGAGCAGCCGTTCCAGTACGGGCGCCAGCGGGCCGGAGCGCACGGGCGCCGGGATCGGCTCGTCGAGCACGGCGACGACCGTGGCCAGGCTGGTGGCCCGGCGCAGCGGATGGACGCCCTCGGCGGCCACGTAGAGCAGCATGCCCAGCGACCACAGATCGGAGGCGGCCAGCCCCTCCTCCCCGCGGACGCGTTCGGGCGCGATGTACTCGGGCGAGCCGATCAGCACCCCGGTGGACGTGAGTCCCGTCGAATCGTGGAGGGCGGCGATGCCGAAGTCGGTGAGCACCGCCGACCCGCTGGGCCGCAGCAGCACGTTGGCGGGCTTCACGTCGCGGTGGAGCACGCCCTCGTCGTGCGCGGCGCGCAGCGCGGAGAGCACGTCGAGGCCGAGCCGCACCACCTCGGCGGGCGGCATGGGGCCGGACTCCAGGCGGTCGTGCAGGGAGCCGCCCCGGACCATCTCCATGACGATCCACGGGTGTCCGTCGGTGCCCTGCGCGGGCTCGACGATGTGGTGGATCGTCACGACGTGGGGGTGGGCGAGGCGGGCGAGGGCGCGGGCCTCGCGGACGGCCCGTTCGCGCATCTGATCCGCGAGGCCGGGTTGGGCGGCGGCGGTCGCCGGGTCCGGCGGGCGCACCTCCTTGAGCGCGACCTCGCGGTGCAGGGCGATGTCGCGGGCGCGCCACACCGTACCCATGCCCCCGCTGCCCAGGGGTGCGACCAGCTCGAAACGGCCGTCGATCAGCTGTCTGCCGGCCTCACTCGTATCCATGGCCGCTCATCGTAAGGGGCGGCCGGCTCAGCAGTGCCGGCGGTCCACCGTGAGCGTGCCCTGGACGGTGGCCACCGTTCGGTCGTAACAGCCGCCGGGTGCGGCGGACCCGTACAACCGGTAGCGGGAGGAGGTGGTGGCGACCGCGTGCCGCTGGTCGCGCGGGACGTTCGCGGTGTAGGTGGCGTCGCCGGTGTACCGGTCGTCGAGCCGGGAGCTGCCGACGGTCCGCCCGCCGCGACGGGTGACGGTGTCGGCGCGGTCGCCGAGCGAGAGGACGGTGCGCAGCCGGTCGCCGGCGCCGAGGGTGGTCTCGCCGTCCATCGTGTAGGTGCGGGTGGTCCGGGTGGTGGTGGGTCCGTGCGTCACGCTCTCCTCGTCGGTCCAGGTGGCGGTGAGCGCGTCCTGGTTCTCGCCGTCGGTCCAGCGGTGCACGGAGGTGTTCCGCACGGCGCGCGTGACGGTGGTGGCCACCCGGCCGTGGGAGGTGTTCAGGTGCCCGGCGACGGTCAGCCGGTGGCCGCCCTCGGTGTCCAGGCGGTGTTGCGCGCCGGGGGCCGCCGGGGTCCAGTGGGAGTGGCCGGTCGGATCACTCCCCTCGTGCCGGGTCAGGGCGCCGGTGACGATCTCCCGGCCCTCGTCCTGCCAGAGCAACAGGTTGGTGGGGGTGCTCCAGCCGCTCTGTCCGGCGGGGACCCCGGCGACGGAGACCTCGATCCGGTGCGGGCGGCCGTCGTTGAGGAGCGCGGCGTAGGGGGTGAGGTCGTAGCGGATCGGCTGGACGTCGAAGGCGCGCGGGCCGGGGGTGACGTACCAGAGGAAGGGGTTGGACCAGCCTCCGGTCCAGACGGTGGGGAAGGGCGCGGCGATGCCGGCGAGTTGTCCGTCGACCGAGACGCGGACCTCGCGGTAGGGGCCGTCGGCGGCCTTGCAGGAATACGGGGCTGCGTCCGGGGTGGTCATGTACCAGTACTCCTCGCAGCCGCCGCCCGAGCCGGTGGCGTACACCTCGGCGAGGAGGCGCTCCGTGTTGCGGGGGGTGGTGACCGAGGGGGTGGTGAGGGGCAGGACGCGGTCGGGGGTGTCGGGGGCCGGGTCGCGGCCGTCGGCGGCGTAGAAGGTCAGGGTCACCTTGACGTCGATGACGCCGGTGTAGGTGTCGTCGACGACGTTGCCGATGAGCATCTCGACGGGTTGCGGGCGGGCGAGGGTGTCGCGGTAGCGGGTGACGTCCTTCTCGACGGACCAGGTGATGCCGTCGGGCGAGGGTTGCGGGGTGGAGGTGCGCAGGATCTCGACCCCGCCGAGGGAGAGGTGGCCGAGGCGGTCGTACTGGCGTCCCTGGACCTTGCCGTCGAGGCGCAGGACGACCTTGGCCCAGCCGTTCGTGCCGCAGGCCGCGGGTGGTGTGTAGCTGCCCCGGTAGGGCGTGAAGTCGCGGAACCGCGCCTCCGCGAGGGTCACCCGGCAGGAGCGGGTGGCGGGTCGGGCGACGGGCGGGGCCGCGGTGAGCGGGTCGTGCCAGTCGGTGCCGAACTCGGCGGGCGGCGGGTCCACGACCGGGGCTCCGGCGGCGGCCGCGGGTCCCGCGGCCGCCAGGGTGGCGGCGGTCAGCGCGATCGCGCCGAGCAGGCCGGTGATCCGGTGTCGTCGTCTCATGGGCCCGCAGTGAAACCCGGCCGGCCGGGGCCGGGCCAGGGCCGGTGCTCCGGCCCTGGCCGGTTCTGAACCGCCGGTCGGCTCGCGCGCGGGCGTCAGCGGGGCAGGACGACCACGCCGTCGTCGTCGGCGTGGACGATGTCGCCGGCGCGGAAGGTGATGTCGCCGATGGTGACGGGCTCGTCGATCGCGCCGTCGCCGGCCTTGCCGCTCTTGCGGGGGACCGTGCCGAGCGCCTTGACGCCGAGGTCGAGGCCGCCGAGGGCGACGCTGTCGCGGACCGAACCGTTGATGATCAGGCCGGCCCAGCCGTTGGCCTCGGCCGCGCCCGCGATGAGGTCGCCGACGAGGGCGGTACGCGGCGAGCCACCGCCGTCCACGACGAGGACCGCGCCCTCGCCCGGCGTGTGGAGGAGGGTGCGCAGCAGCGCGTTGTCCTCGTGGCAGCGGACGGTCCGTACGGGTCCGGCGAAGAGCCGGCGGCCGCCGAACTGGCGGAACCCGGTGGCGCAGATGGCCAGGGACTCGCCGTACTCGTCGTACAGGTCGGCTGTGGGGACGGGGGTGACACTCATTCGGCTACCGGTTTCCTCGCTGCTCGTGCTCGTACGTCGCGGTGGTGCGGCCAGCGTAATCGGCCGAACACGCGGGACGGCAGGGCGGTTCACCGAGGTGGCTCGGCCCGTGAGGAGGGGGACGGCCGGGGCGGGACGCCTGTCGCCGGTGGCGGCGGCGAGGCCCGAGCCGGACATCGGCCGGAATCCGACGGGCGGCCCCGCGTTCGCGGGGTCGGATCGCTCGGGGCCGGGTCAGTCCCGGGAGTTGCCGAAGAGGATGCGGTAGCCGATCAGCAGGACCAGCGAGCCCGCGATGGCGGAGCCCCAGGTGGCGAGGTCGAAGAACTGGGTCTGGATGGGCTTGTCCAGGACCTTCGCCGACAGCCAGCCGCCGATGAAGGCGCCGGCGACGCCGATGAGGGTGGTCCCGATCAGGCCACCGGGGTCCCGGCCGGGCAGCAGGACCTTGGCGATGCCCCCGGCCAGCAGTCCCAGGATGATCCAGCTGACGATCCCCATGTCCAGTCACTCCGCTTCGGTCGTCCGGTCGTTCAGGTGTTCCGGTGTTCTCCCAGGAGGACGCGCGCGGGCGTGGATCGGTTCTCCGACGATCAGACCGCCACGCGGCCGACCTGCACGGGAAGCTCCGCGCCCGGGAGGTGGCCGGTGTCGGGACCCGGCCCGGCGGAGGGCGTCCGGGTGAGCAGGAGCACTCCGCGCGCGGCGAGGAAGGCCCCGGCTCCGGCCAACAACAGGCCCGGCACTCCGCCTTGCAGCCGTTCGCCGAGCAGGACCATGCCGATGACGGCCGCGGCCAGCGGGTTGGCCAGGTTCACCACGGCCAGCGGGGCGCCGAGTCCGCCGCGGTAGGCCCGCTGGGACAGCAGCATCCCGCCGACCGCGAAGACGACGACGAGCAGGGCCACCGCGACGACCCGGACGCTGAGCAGGGCTCCGCCGCGACCGGCCGCCACGGCCACCGTCTGGGTCAGGGCCGAGGCCGCCGCGGAGGCCAGCCCGGAGGCGGTCGCGTGACGCAGGCCCGAGCGCGGGTCCTTGTCGGCGGTCAGCATGAGGATCACGGCGAGGGTCGCGCCGGAGACCGCCAGTGCCTCGATCAGCGTGAGGGTGTCGTCGGGCGCCGGCCCGGAGGCCGGGAGCAGCAGCAGGCCGAGCCCGGCGACGGTGGCCAGGGTGCCGCGCCATTCGGTGGCCGCCACGCGACGGCCGGCCCTGCGCGCCCCCAGCGGGACGGCGGCCACCAGGGTGAGCGCTCCGAGGGGCTGCACCAGGGTGAGGGGGCCGTACCGCAGGGCCGCCGCGTGCAGGAGCGCGGCGGCGGCGTTCAGCCCGGCCGACCACCACCAGGCGCCGGAGCCCAGCAAGGCCTTGGCGCTGCGCGCGACGGCGGCCCGGGCGAGCCGCTCCTGGGCGACGGCGGCGGCCGCGTAGGCCACGGCCGACGCGAGGCAGAGCCCGACGGCGAGGGCGGTGTCGTTCATTGTCCGGCTCCTACGGCCGCGTCCGCGCTCCGCGGGCGCGGCAGGCCTCGTACGGGGATGTCCTGGACCGGCTCCGCGGTCGATCCCGGGCCCGGGCCGGCGTCCGGGTCCGGATCCGGTTCGCTCGGGCGCGGCTTCGGGACGAGCAGCAGGGCCGCCCACAGGAGGACGGCGGCCACGACGGCGTCGAGCCAGTAGTGGTTGGCGGTGCCGACTATCACCAGCAGGGTCAGCAGCGGGTGCAGCAGCCACAGGAAGCGCCACCGCGAGGAGGTGGCGGCGATCATGCCGAGCGCGAGCATCAGCGCCCAGCCGAAGTGCAGTGAGGGCATGGCGGCGAACTGGTTCGCCAGGGTGTCCTCGGCCGGTGCGGCCTTGTACACGGAGGGGCCGTAGACCTGGGCGGTGTCGATGAGCGCCGCGGCGTCGAGCAGGCGCGGGGGCGCGAGCGGGAAGGCCAGGTGCAGGGCGAGGGCGGCTCCGGTGAGTCCGGCGAGCACGCGGCGCGTCCACAGGTAGTGGGCGGGGCGGCGGACGTAGAGCCAGATCAGGAAGAGCGCGGTCGCCGGGAAGTGGACGCCGGCGTAGTAGGTGTTCGCGGTGGTGACGAGGGCGTCCCCGTGCAGCAACAACCGCTGGATCGCGCCCTCGCCGGGCAGGTGCAGGAAACGCTCCGCGTCCCATATGCGCGCCGCGTTGCGGAAGGCGTCCTCGGTGCGGTCGGTCGAGAGCAGCCGGCCCGCCTTGTAGACGGTGAAGAATCCCGCGACGAGCAGCAGCTCGCGTATGAGGCGGCGGCGCGCGGCTCTCGGTCCGACTGCCGGCCCGGCAGGTGTGGTGTGGGAGCTCATCCCCCGGTCTCTCTTCCTGTTTACGCGCACAGCGACACGCCAGTGTATCGATACATTGGCGTATCGATACGCTGGTGTACCGATACGGTCGCGTTCCCGTACACTTCCGTAGTGGAACCTGCCGCCGAGGCGCCCCCAGAGGAGAGCCGCATCCATGACGACGACGCCGTCCCCCGCGCGCCGCTCCAAGATCACCCCGGAGCGTGAGCAGGAGTTCTACGACGCCGTCCTGGAGCAGCTGCGCGAGCACGGCTACGAGGCCCTGACCATGGAGGGCGTCGCCGCCCGGGCCAGCTGCGGCAAGTCCACGCTCTACCGGCAGTGGAAGACCAAGCCCCAGCTCGTCGCCGCCGCCCTGCGCGCGGGCCGCCGCGGCACCCTCGTCGCCGTGGACACCGGCTCACTGGCCGGCGATCTGCGGGAAGCCGCCCGGATCGCGGCCGGCACCTCCGGCAGGGACACCCGCCTGACGCAGGCCCTCGGGCACGCCGTGCTCAGTGACGAGGAACTCCAGGCCGCCCTGCGCGAGGCGCTGGTCGAGCCGGAACTGGCGGCGTTCGACGAGATGGTCGGACGGGCCGTGGCGCGCGGCGAGATCGACGCGGACCATCCGGCCGTGGAGTTCCTGCCCGCCCAGCTGATGGGCGTGCTCCGCATCCGGCCGGTGCTGGAGGGGCGGTACGCGGACGCCGACTACCTGGTCCGGTTCGTCGACGCCGTGCTGCTCCCGTCCCTGGGCCTCACGCCTCCCCGCCCCACCGGACCCCCGGCCGACCAGGCCCCCTGAACCGGCGGGCCGCCGTCCTGATGACCTGACGGCGACCTGCCCGCGCTGCCTCGTGGGGACGGCGGCAGCGCGCCACCCGGATCGGGCGGCGACCACTCACCCCAGGAGTGGTCACCGCCCGATCCGTGCGGCTCCGCACCGGCTCCGGCGACCGGCCTCAGCGGGGCGCGCCCATGGTCCGCGCGAACACCTCCGGGTCGGCCTCGAAACCGTGCAGCCGCAGGCCGAAGGACCAGGCACCCGAGGCGTCGCGGGTGAACTCTGCGACGGTGGCCGCGGTGGCGGAGGCCACGGCCGTGAAGTCACCCTGGGCGAGGTCGGCGTGGCCCTCGCGGATCCGGTACCCGGTGCCGCCGATGTCGGCGAAGCTCTTCGTACGGCCGGCCGCGCCGGCTTCGGCGTTCTGGATGACGACGCCCACCACCACCCGGCTCGACTCCGGCGCCATCCGGTTCAGCTCGATGGTCATCACCTCGTCGAAGCCGAAGCCCTGGCCGGTGTGGCTGTCCCGGTTCAAGGTGATGGTTCCGTCGGGCGACCGACTGCCGAAGTGCACCAGCTGGACCGGCGCCCCGTGGAGGTCCTCGGCGCCGAAGACGGCGGCGACGATGTCGAGGTCGTTCGCGGGTGCGCCCGTCGGGCTGGGGTCCCACCGCAGCGCGAACTCCACCTTGGCCAGTCCCTTGCGTACACCGCTCACCGAACTCCCCCTTCGTTCACAGGCATTGCCCGCCCATGATCCCACGGCCCCCGGGCCCGGCCCGAACGATCGTACGCTTCCGGCCATTTCGGCCGGTTCGATCGCCTCGGCCCGGATGGGCCGTACGCACCGAATTCAGCAGCGGCGAAATGGCGACAAACCCGATGTGCACGCTTCGCACCATAGCGACGCATTTCCGTTCCATCGCGCCACGGGCGTTTCCGGGCCGTCCCTTCCTCCCGTTACGACCCGAGGCCACCGCACGATCTGCGGCTGAACCGGATCGTTATCCTCAAGTTTTCCTCAAATCTAGTGACGGTGAGCCCGTCCGCTTCCTAGCTTCCTCGTACACGCGTCCCCACGTCCCCACATTCGCGCGGTTTCACACGCCCCCGGCGATCCCGGTGACGCGTCCCGCGTTCCCCAGGAAAGAGTTCAGCATGAAGGTTCCCCAGGCCGGTGCGGTCGCCGCAGTGATCGCGATCGCCCTGACCGCCTCCGGGTGCGTCTTCGACGAGGGGGACCAGGGAGACGAGACCCTCTCCATCGGCATCAAGTTCGACCAGCCTGGCATAGGCATGCGGGAAACCGACGGCACCTTCACCGGATTCGACGTCGATGTCGCGACGTACGTCGCCAAGGAACTCGGCTACAAGCCGAACAAGATCGAATTCAAGCAGGTCTACAGCAACGACCGCGAACTGCTGATCCAGTACAACGAGGTCAAGTTCGTCGTCGCGAGCTATTCGATCAACGAGAAGCGCAAGGAGAAGGTCGACTTCGCCGGCCCGTACTTCGTCGCGCACCAGGACCTGATGACCCGCGCCAACGACGGTTCGATCGCCAAGGCCGAGGACCTCAATTCGAAGAGCCTGTGCTCGGTCAGCGGCTCGACCTCGGCCGAGAACCTGCGCAAGAACCTCGCCCCCAAGGCGGGCCTGCTGGAGATGAGCGGCTACGCGGACTGCGTCGTCGCGCTCCAGGACAGCCGGGTCGACGCCATGACCACCGACAACTCCATCCTGGCCGGGTACGCCGCCCGCAAGGGCAACGAGGGCAAGTTCAAGCTGCTCGGCACGAGCCTGAGCAACGAGAACTACGGCATCGGGGTCAAGAAGGGCAACAAGGAGCTCCAGCGCAAGATCAACGACGCGCTGAAGAAGATGGTCGCGGACGGCTCCTGGGAAGCGGCCGTGAAGAAGAACTTCGGCACGAACTACAAGTACGAGCCGGCTCCGGCGATCAACCCCGTGAGCTGACGCCCGTCGAGGCGGCCGGCGCCCTGCGGGGATCTTCGGCGCGCCCGCGTCCGGCCCGGGAGCGGTGCCGCCTTCACGACCCGACGGCCGTGACCCCCTGCGAGGGGGTCACGGCCGTCCGTGTGATCCGCGCCCCGCTCAGACCACCGGGGCCTTGCCGCGCAGCACGGTCAGGAACTCCCGCATCCAGCGCGAGTGGTCCGGCCAGGCCCGGGCCGAGACCAGGGTGCCGTCGACCACCGTCTCGGCGTCCTCGAACTCGGCCCCGGCCGCCTTCATGTCCAGTTCGAGCGCCGGGTACGCGGTCACCCGCCGGCCGGTCAGGCCTCCGGCCGCGGCCGTGATGAGCGGGCCGTGGCAGATCTGGGCGATCGGCTTGTCGGATTCCGCGAAGGCGGCCAGGATCCGGCGCACCTCGGGGTCGTTGCGCAGGTACTCGGGTGCCCGGCCGCCGGGGACGACCAAGGCCGCGTAGTCCTCGGTGACCACGTCCGCGAAGGCAAGGTCGGCGGGCCAGGTGTAGCCGGGCTTCTCGGTGTAGGTGTCGAAGCCCTCCTCGAAGTCGTGGACCACGAACCGCAGTTTCTTCACCTGCGGCGCCGCGATGTGAACCTCGTAGCCCTCCTCTCGCAGGCGCTGGTACGGATACAGGACCTCCAGCGATTCGGCGGCGTCGCCGGTCACGATGAGGATCTTCACTGCCATGGGCTGCTCCAGAGAGGGCCGGTCAGGGTCGGTGCGGCCCCGCCCGGGGCCACCGCTACCCTGCCCGCGCCGGACGGTCGGCACACACCAAGATCCCCCACTACCGACACGTGGTTTTCACCTGTTCGGCACATGACAATGTGACCCTCGCTGTGCCACTGACACTCCGCCAATTCCCCGGGCGGGGACGGTGCGTAAGGAGAGGCAACCCCCCACCTGATGAAGATCTCGCGCATGACCCCCTGGGCGGCCGCCCTCGCCGCCGCCACTCTGGTAGGCATACCGGCGGCCGCGTCCGCCGGCCAGCAGGGCACCACCGCCGCCGGGAACCCGACGGCCGCCGCGGCGGACCCGTACGCGGACTACTACGCGAACGCCCAGGGCAAGACCGGGCCCGCGCTGAAGAGCGCCCTGCACGACATCATCAAGACCCAGTCCAAGGTGTCCTACGACGGCGTGTGGAACGCCCTGAAGGTGACCGACCAGGACCCGGCCAACTCCGCCAACGTCATCCTGCTCTACTCCGGCCGCTCCCAGTCCAAGGCGACGAACGGCGGCGGGGCCAACGACTGGAACCGCGAGCACGTCTGGGCGAAGAGCCACGGCGACTTCGGCACCGCCACCGGCCCGGGCACCGACCTGCACCACCTGCGCCCCGAGGACGTCACGGTCAACAGCACCCGGGGCAACAAGGACTTCGACAAGGGCGGCAGCCCCGTGAGCGAGGCGCCGGGCAGCCTGACCGACGCCGACTCCTTCGAGCCGCGCGACGCGGTCAAGGGCGACGTGGCACGGATGCTGCTGTACATGGCCGTCCGCTACGACGGGGACGACGGCTTCGCGAACCTGGAGCCGAACGACAAGGTCAACAATGGTTCGGCGCCCGCGATGGGCCGGATCAGCCTGCTGAAGCAGTGGAACCAGATGGACCCGCCGGACGCCTTCGAGCAGCGCCGGAACCAGGTCATATTCGACCGGTACCAGCACAACCGCAACCCGTTCATCGACCACCCGGAGTGGGTCGACTCCATCTGGTGACCGGCGCCCGCGGTCACGACGTCCTGCGGGGGTTGGGCCGCGTCAGGCAGGGTATTCCCAGGCCAGAGGCTGCGACCCGCGCCCGACGGCAGCAGCCGGCGGAGGTACGTCGTGATGGACGGAGCCGGACTCTCCGATCGCGAGCAGCGCGCCCTCTCCGCGATCGAGGCCGAACTCAAGGGTGATCGTTCCCTCGACCGGATCCTGCGGTCCACGTCGCACCGGCGCCGGCGCACCGTGGCAGCCTGGCTGCTCGGTGCGGTGGCGGCGGTGCTGTTCGTGGCGGCCTCGGTCACCGTCTCCCGGCTTCTGATCTGGCTCTTCGCCGCGGTCTGGACATCGGCGGTGATCCTCGCGCTGCCGCTGGTCGGCCAGTGGCTGCGGCGCCGCCGGCAGCGCGTCGACCGTACGGAGCGTACGGAGCGGCTGTGACGGACGGACGGGGCGGGGGCCGGCCGGGGGCGGGGCGGACCGGCCGGGTCAGAGCCGGTCGGCGAGGGCTTTGAAGTCGGCCCACGGCAGCTGGGGCGTACGCGCGTCCCACACCTTCTGCGAGAGCGCGGCCAGCGGAGTCTGGATGCCCGCGGCCACCTGGGCCTGGGTCTGGGCGCCGGCCAGGTCGCTCCAGATGGCGAGGCGCCCGCCCAGGATCTGGGGACCGTACGAGGCCGGGACGGGGGTCGTGCCGCGCAGGACGAGCGGGGTCCACTGCTCGTAGATCCGCTGCCCGGTGGGGTACGTGAACTGGTTGGGCTGGCCCAGTACGTAGTAGAGGTATTCGTCGTTGAGGTTGACGAGCTTGCGGCCCTCGCGCAGGTACTCCAGCGGCGGCCGGGCGCCGTTCTCCTTGCCCGTCCAGTACTCGACCTGGATGTCCTTCGCGGCGCTCGTCACGCCGCCCGCGAAGAACCCGTCGTTCCATGCCTTGAGGGCCTTCCCCGACGGCCGGACCACGGCGGCGCGGTCGTTCAGCCAGCCCGTGGCCAGGTCCTGGACCCGCGCGGAGGGCCCGTACCGCTGCTGGGCGGCGCGGGCGAGCTGGGGGAAGGAGGCCTGCGGGTCGCGGTAGACCAGCGCCTGGTACTCGTCGGCGCCCAGGTGCCAGGCTCCGCCCGGGAAGAGCGGTATGTACTCGCGCAGCAGCTCGTCCACGAGCTTGGCGGACGCCGGGTTCGATATGTCCACGGCGCCCTTGACCGCCCGCCCCTGGGTGTCGCGCAGCTGCAGGTCGGGGTGGGCGCGCAGGACCGCGCCGAGGTGGCCGGGCGAGTCGATCTCGGGGACCACGGTGATGTGCAGCCGGGCGGCGAGCGCGTTGATCTCGCGGACCTGGGCCTTGGTGAGGTGCGGGGTGGAGACGATCTCGGGGTGCGTGTCGGACTGGATCCGGAAGGCCTGGTCGTCGGAGAAGTGCAGACCGAGCTGGTTGAGCTTGAGGTCGGCCATCTCGCGGAGCCGGTCCTCGATCCAGTCCGGGGAGTAGAACTTGCGGGCGATGTCGAGGTTGAGGCCGCGCTGCGGTTTGGCGGGGGCGTCGCGCACGGTGCCCTCGGGGGCCGAGCCGGCGCTCTTGACCGCCTGCTTGAGGGTCCGGGTGCCGTAGAAGACCCCGGCCTGGTCGGGGCCGTTGATGCGGACGCGGCCGTCCTTGACGTCGAGGGTGTACGACTCGGGCCCTCCCGCGGCCCCCGCGTCCAGGGAGAGCTGCACGTCCCCGGCGCGCGGCGCGGCCGACTTGCCGTAGCCGATGTTCAGTTCACCGGCCAGCAGTTGGGCCTCGTCGGACAGGGCGGCGGTGTCGTCCGGGGCGACCACCACGCGGGCGTCCGGGGTGGGCTTCCAGCCGGGGCCGCGGGCGGGTACGTGCTCCCGCACCGCCGGGATGGTGCGCGGGGCGGTGGACAGCGGGTACGACGGGGTCGGCGTGGGGGTGGGGGCGGCCTCGGCCGGGCGCGCCGCCGTCGTGGAGGAGCCCGGGGCGCTGGGGGCGGCGGGCGCCTCGTCGGAGGCGGCCGTACAGCCCGGGAGGGCAAGGGTGACCAGCGCGGCGACCGTGGCCGTCGCGATGGTGTGGACCCTCCTGTGTCGCCTCTGTGTGCTCATGATGGATGCGTGTCCCCCGTACCAACGTGGCACGGGGGACCCGGGCGCGCGACCCGGCGGGCTCAGACCAGGACGTCGCGCGCGGCGACGGCGAAGCCGTGGTCCTGCTCGGGGGCGCCGCCACCGACGCCGATGGCGCCGATGAGGCGGCCGTCGCGGTGGACGGGCAGCCCGCCCGCGATGAACAGCAGCGGCCGGTCGAGGGCCGTGGGCAGGGTGTGGAAGGGACCGCCGGGCCGGACGGCTTCGACGAGGTCGGCGGTGGGCGCGTCCAGCTGGAGCGCGGTGTAGGCCTTGCGGGTGCTGGTCTCGCCGGAGATCAGCACGGCGCGGTCGTCGCGGCGGAAGGCGAGCAGGTGGCCGCCGGCGTCGAGGACGGTGACGCTGACCGTGACCCCGGCCGCTTCGGCGGCGGCCGCGGCGGTCGCGACGAGCAGCTCGGCGTCCTCGGTGGTCAGGGGGGCGACGGCGGTACGGGTGGGGGTGGACATGCGGGTCTCTCCTTGCGGGTGGGGGGTGCGTGGGTACGGGGGGATCAGTGATGGGCGGGGACGGCCGCGGTCGTTCCGGGGGCGCCGGCCGCCACGACCGTGCCCCGCTCGCCGCGGGCCGAGCGGGCCGTCGTACGGCGTTCCAGTGCGCCGGAGACGAGGGCGAGCAGCAGGGCGGATGCGGCCAGGGCGGCGCCGACCCAGTTGGGGGCGGTCCAGCCGAGTCCGGCGGCGATCACCAGGCCGCCGAGCCAGGCGGCGAGCGCGTTGCCCAGGTTGAAGGCGCCGATGTTGACGGCCGAGGCCAGGGTGGGCGCCCCGGCGGCCTGGTCCAGGACGCGCTTCTGGAGCGGGGGCACGGTGGCGAAGCCGAGGGCGCCGATCAGTACGAGGGTGACGGCCGCGCCGACCTTGGTGTGGGCGGTCAGGGTGAACACGGCGAGGGTGACGGCGAGGGCGCCCAGGGCCACGTACAGCATCGGCATCAGCGCGCGGTCGGCGTACCGTCCGCCGATGAGGTTGCCGGCTACCATGCCGAGGCCGAAGAGGACCAGGAGCCAGGTGACGGAGGTGTCGGCGAAGCCAGCGACGTTCGTCATCATCGGGGTGACGTAGGTGATCGCGGCGAAGACACCGCCGAAACCGAGGACGGTCATCGCCATCGCGAGCAGCACCTGGACGTTGCGGAAGGCGGCGACCTCACTGCGGATCCGTACGCCGCCCTCGGGCCGGGGCAGGTCGGGCACCAGCCGGGCGATGCCGAGCAGACCGGCGACACCGAGCGCGGCGACGATCAGGAAGGTGACGCGCCAGCCGAGGGTCTGGCCGACGAAGGTGCCGAGCGGGACGCCGACGACGTTGGCGACCGTCAGGCCGGTGAACATCATGGCGATCGCGCCGGCCTTCTTCTCGGGGGCGACGAGCTCGGCGGCGACGACCGCGCCGATGCCGAAGAAGGCGCCGTGGGCGAGCGAGGCGACGACGCGGCCGGCGAGCATGACGCCGAAGGCGGGGGCGAGGGCGGAGAGCACGTTGCCCGCGATGAAGAGGCCCATGAGCAGCATCAGCATGCGCTTGCGGGGGATGCGGGTGCCGAGCACGGTCATGAGGGGTGCGCCGAGGACGACGCCGAGGGCGTAGCCGGTGACCAGGAAGCCCGCGGTGGGGATCGAGACGCCGTACGTGCCGGCGACCTCGGGGAGCAGGCCCATGATCACGAATTCGGTGGTGCCGATCCCGAAGGCCCCGACGGCGAGGGCGAGGAGTGCGAGAGGCATGGGGGAGGTGTCCTTCAGGGGAGGGGGTGGTGCGCGGTGCAACGGCGGCGACGGCGGGACGTGGGCCGGTCACGACCCGGTTCCGCTGATTGCGGTCGCCGATTGCATGCGTCCACATTAATTGCAGACGCGGGATATTTGCAAGCGCGGGCTATTGCGCGTGTGGACTATCCTGGGGACACAGACCCAGCCAGGGACGCTTCGATGGAGGAGCCCATGACGGCCACGGACAGCGCGCTCACCGCCCTCTCCCAGGGCTGGTGCGCCCTCTCCCTCCTGCACGGGCGGATCGAGGCACACATCGAACGGGCCCTGCAGGCGGGCCACGGACTCAGCGTGCGCGAGTACTCGCTGCTGGACGTGCTCAGCCGCCAGCACAACGGCCCGGGCGGACACCTGCGGATGCACCAGGTCGCCGACTCGGTGGTGCTCAGCCAGAGTGCGACGACCCGGCTGGTGAGCAGGCTGGAGGACCGCGGCCTGCTGAACCGCTACATCTGCGACACCGACCGGCGGGGCATCTACACCGATGTCAGCGAGGCGGGCCTGGCCCTCCTGGCCGCCGCCCGCCCCACCAACGACACCGCCTTGCGCGAGGCGCTCGACGAGGCCTCGCTCGACCCGGAACTCGCCCCGCTGGTGGTGGCGGTGGAAAACCTCCGGCGCTGACCGGCACCGACGGGCACGGACCGGAACCGACCGACGCCGGCCCTGCCCCGGCCCGGGGCCTCCCCGGGCCGGACCGCCTCAGCGCGGGGCGGAGCTCGGCGGTGGCGAGGACGTCACGACGGCTCCGCGCGCCCCGGAGGGGCTCGCCGAGGGCGACGCCGCTCCCGACGGCCTGGGCGAGACCGGGACCGACGGGCTCACCGACCGGCCGGGGGGCGAGGAGGCGGCCGGGCTCCCCGAGGAGTCCACGCCCGGGCTCCGCTCCCCCGAACCCGACGGCCGCGGCGCGGGAGACGTCGGCTGCTCCGAGGAGGGGCCGGGGGCCGTGATCCTCGGCGGGGTGGCCGGCGGCACCGGGCCGGGCGCCGGATCGGGGGCCGACAGCAGGTAGCCGATCCCGGCGACCGCCGCTGCCGCCGCCAGGCCCGCCAGGCCCGCCAGGCCCGCCGGCGGCAGGGCGAACCGCCGCAGCCCGGCCATCGGGCGCCGTCCCGGGTGGGCCCCCGGCGGCTCCGCGGGGCGCAGCCGCCGGACGTCGATGCCGTCCGCGCGCGCGTCGAGGGCCGCCCGCAGCCGGCGCTCGACGGGGCGCTCGGCGAGGCGTTCGCCGTCACGCGTCATATCCGTCCCTCCAGAATCCGTTCCAGGGCGTCCAGGCCGCGGCTCGCGTTGGACTTCACCGCTCCCCGGCTGATCCCGAGGGTGGCCGCGATCTCCGCCTCGCTGAGATCGGCCCAGTACCGCAGCACCAGCACCTGGCGGCGGCGCGGGGTGAGCCGGCCGAGCGCGGCGAGTACCTCGCGGTGCGCCTCGTCGAGGACCACGTGGTCCTCGGCGGACGGTATGTCGGCCGCCGTCGGCGGGGTCCAGGCCCGGACGGTCCGCCTGCGGCGCAGCACCGAGCGCGAGGTGTTGACCACCGCGGTCCGCAGGTAACCCAGCGCGTTGTCGACCTCGGTGATCTGCTCCCCGTGCCGCCGGTACAGCGCGGTGAAGGCGTCCTGGACCACGTCCTCGGCGGTGGCCAGGTCGTCGACGAGCAGCACCGCGAGCCGGACCATCCGCAGCCGGTGCGCGTGGTAGAGCTCGGTGACGGTGGGCGGCCGCGATGCGCCGAGGCCCGTGTGGTCGTGGTCGTGGCCGTACGGCGGCCCGTACGAGGATCCGTACGGATCCGGGCGCGACCGCGGGGAGGCGGCCGGGGCCGAACGCTCGCGGCGCAGCAACGACCAAAGGCCCCGCCACGCCCGGCCGAAGCCGGGCGTGAGGGGGCCGACGGGTGATGCCAGTTGGAGCACGGGATTCCTCAGCTGTTCGCGCGGCGCCGCACGGCGTACAGGGCTCCCGCGCCGGCCAGGACCAGAACGGTGGCCCCCGCGCCCATGGCGACCGTGGTCGCCGAGGAGCCAGTATGCGCGAGCTCCGGGGTGCCGGGGGCGGCGGCCGGCTCGGACGGCGACGTGCCGGGCCGGACGCCCGACCCCGGGGCCGACGGAGCGGCGCTGGGGGCGGCGCTGGGAGACGCGCTCCGCGTGTCCGATCCCGCGCTCGGCGGGGTGCTCACCGACGGGGAGGGCTTGACCCCGCCCACGCTGGGCGAGGCACTCGCGGGCACGCTGACGGCCGGGGAGGGCGCGGCCGAGCCGCCGCTCGCGGCGAACGCCGGGCCGGCGAGGGCGAAGGCCACCCCGGCGGCGGCAGCGGTGACGGCCGTCGTCCGGCGCAGGGCCAGGGGGACGCGCAACAGGTTCTTCACGGTGGTTCTCCACGGTCGGGTCGAGGACGCGGGACTGCGCCCCTTCACCCCCGCACGACGCGCGACCCCCCGGGAGGTTGCCGCCCTTCCGGAAAAACTTTCCGACCGGTTTCCGGCGGCGCTGCCACCACCCCGGCGAGCGCCGTGGCCAGGGTGGCCACGCCGTCCTCGATCTCTCCCGTCGAGCCCGCCGCGTAGCCGAGGATCAGTCCCGGCGGGCCGGGCCGGATCCGGTGCCAGGACAGCGGATGGGTCTTCACGCCCAGGTCCAGGGCCGCCGAGGCGAGGTCCGTGTCCTCGAAGCCGGCACCGTCGAAGGTGACCATCAGGTGCAGACCGGCGGCCGCGCCGTGCACCCGGGCACCGGGCAGCAGTTCGGCGACGGCCCCGAGCATGGCGTCGCGGCGACGGCGATGACGGCGCCGGACGTGGCGCAGGTGCCGTTCCAGCTCGCCGGAGTCCATCAGACGGGCGAGGACCAGTTGGGCGAGGACCGGATTGCCGAGGTCGGCGTAGCGTTTGGCGGCGGTCACGGCGTCGCGCAGGCGCGGTGGGACCAGGAGCCAGCCCAGGCGTAGGGCGGGGGCGAGGAGCTTGGACACGCTCCCGGCGTAGCAGACCCCCTCGGGCAGCAGGGCGCGCAGGGCGGGAACGGGCGCGCGGTCGTAACGGTGCTCGGCGTCGTAGTCGTCCTCGATGACCAGTCCCCCGGCGGCCGCCCAGCCGAGCAGGTCCCGGCGGCGCTCGCCGTCGAGGACGACCCCGGTCGGGAACTGGTGCGCCGGGGTGAGCAGGACGGCCCCGGCGCCGCTCGCCCGCAGCGCGGCCACGTCCAGCCCGGCCTCGTCCACCGGCACGGGGACCGTCTCCAGCCGCCCGTACTCCAGTTGCTGCCGGGCGCCCAGCGAGCCAGGGTCCTCCACGGCGACCCGGTGCACGCCGTCCTCCCGCAGGACGTGCGCGAGCAGCGCCAGCGCCTGGGCGACGCCCGCGACGACGACCACGTCGTCGGGGTCGGCCCGGATCCCCCGGTTCCTGGCCAGCCAGCCGACGACCGCCTCGCGCAGTGCGGGTGCGCCCTGGGGGTTCCCGTAGCCGAAGTCGGCCGGATTGAGGGAGGCGAGGACCCGGCGTTCGGCCTGCAGCCAGGCGGTACGGGGGAAGGCGGTGAGGTCGGGCACGCCGGGCGAGAGGTCGATCCGGCACGGTACGGCGCGCAGCGCGTCCACGAGTCCGCCCCGCTCGGGCGCGCGGGAGGGGGCGGCCGCCGGTGGTGGTGGCGCGGCGACGACCACGGTGCCGCCCCGGCCGCGACCACTGACCTGGCCGGTCTCGGCGAGGCGCTGGTAGGCCTCGGTGACGAGGCCCCGGGAGACGCGCAGTTCGGCGGCGAGGACCCGGCCGGCCGGAAGCCGGCTGCCGACCGGGAGGGTGCCGTCGGCGATGGCCGCGCGGAGCCGGCCGGCCAGCCATTCGGTGCGGCCGCCGGGCGGGGCCTGGCCGACGTCGAGCTGCAGGAAGTCCGAGCTGCCGGGGCTTTTGGACCCCTCGATGTCACCTTGATTGGACCTCCTCATGGGGCCATTGTGCGCCCAGGCTGGATCCCATGCAGACACGGCCCGCTTCCCCTTCCCCCTCGACATCCACCCCCACCCCCACCTCCGTTCCCGATTCACCGGACTCTCCCGGCGGGTCCACCGCGCTTCGTGACCTGGTTCCGGGGATCGCGGGGATGGCGTTGGTCGGCAGCAGTGTCACGGTCTCGCGGGCGCTCGTCGACGCCCCGCTGTTCGCCACCCAGGCCGTCCGGTACGCCGCCGCCGCGCTGCTGCTGTTCGCCCTCGCCCGAGCCGCCCGGGTGCCGGTGCACCTGCCGCGCGGCCGGGAGTGGCTGTGGCTGGCGGGGATCGCGGCGACCGGGCTGGTGCTGTTCAATGTGGCCGTGGTCCGCGGGGTCGCACACGCCGAACCGGCCGTCATCGCCGTCGCGGTGGCCTCCGTACCGATCCTGCTGGGACTGCTCGGCCCCTTCCTGGAGGGGCGCCGACCCAGCCGCCGGGTGCTGCTCGCGGCTCCGGTGGTGGTGGCGGGGGCGGTACTGGTCGAGGGGACGGGCCGCACGGATGCCGCGGGGGTGGCCTGGGCGGCCCTCGCGCTGGGCTGCGAGGCTGCCTTCACCCTGCTCGCCGTGCCGGTGTTGCGCCGGCACGGGGCGTGGGGGGTGTCCGTGCACGCGGTGTGGCTGGGTGCGCTGATGCTGGCGGGGCTCACGGTCGTCTTCGAGGGCCCGGCCGAGCTGACGTCGCTCGGCCGGGCCCAGTGGGCGGCGGCCGGCTACCTCGCCGTCATGGTGACGGCGGTGGCCTTCCTGCTCTGGTACCGCACGGTGGCCGCCGTGGGCGCCGGCCGCGCCGGCCTGCTGACCGGGGTCGCGCCCCTGGCCGCGGCCGGTGCGGGGGTCCTCGCGGGCAGCGGTGTCCCGGGGCCGGCGGTGTGGCTGGGCCTGCTCGTGGTGATCGCGGGGCTGGCCGCCGGGCTGCGCCCCGACCGAGCCCCGCGGTCCACCCCTACGCTGCCGTCATGAACCCACGCTCCGGCGCGCGTAGCAGAAGAGGTGCTCCTCCGGGACCGCCCGGTCGTCGGCGGGCCGGAACTGCGCGGTGTGGTGGTGGAGTACCTCCAGGCCCAGGTCGGTGAGCCGGGCCAGGTGGTCCGCCGTGGAGAGGCTGCTGACGGTGACCTCGTGGCCCATCCACTCGATGTCCAGGCCTCGGATGTCCCCCGGTACCGTGGCCAGCACGAGGTATCCGCCCGGCGCGACCCAGGACGCCATGCGGTCCAGTGCCTCCGCGACCTCCGGCTGGTCCATCACCAGCAGTGGGAAGAAGGAGCACACCGCGTCGAAGTCGGCCCGCTCGGGGGTGTAGGTCCGTACGTCGGCCTGCTCGAAGCGGGCCTGCGGGACCCTGGCGCGGGCCAGTTCGACCATGGCCGCCGAGACGTCGATGCCGGTGACGGCGCAGCCGGCCCGGACGAGAGCCTCGGCGGTGGGGCGTCCGGTGCCGCTGCCCACATCCAACACCCGCGCCCCGGAAGGCAGTCGACCGGTGAGCCAGTCAAGAGCGGCCAGTTGGCCGGGGACCCGCCCGAAGACCTCCTCGTAGCGCTCCCCCAGATCGTCGAACACCTCTGCCGCCGACTTGCGTTGACTCATCGGGCCGCCCCTTCGTCTCCGGAGTGACCACCGTACCGGCGCGGTGCGTCGGTCGTCCGCTCCCCCGTTAGGATCTGGTGCCAATGATCATCAAGGGGGAGCCCATGACCAACAGCGCCGACGCCGTACTGAGACCGCTCGGTCCGGGCGATCCGCAGGAGATCGCCGGATACCGGCTGCTCGCGAAGATCGGCGAAGGCGGTATGGGTTCCGTCTACCTCTCGCGGACCCGCGGGAACCAGCCGGTCGCCCTCAAGGTCATCCGTCGTGAGTTCGCCCAGGAGCAGGACTTCCGGGTCCGCTTCGAGCGCGAGGTGCAGGCCGCCCGCCGGGTGCAGGGCTACCACATCGTGCCGGTGCTCGACCATGACACCAGTGGCGAACAGCCGTGGCTGGCCACGGCGTTCGTGCCGGGCCTGGCGCTCGACGACGCCCTCGCCACGCACGGCCCGCTGCCGCTGTCCGCGGTGTTCCAGCTGATCGGGTGCACGGCGCAGGCCCTGCACTCCATCCATGCCGCCTCGGTGGTGCACCGTGACCTCAAGCCGAGCAACATCCTGCTCGGGTCCAACGGCCCGTGGGTGATCGACTTCGGGATCGCGCGCGCCACGGACACCACCCAGTTGACGCGCAGCGGCGGTTTCATCGGGACGCCGCAGTACATGTCCCCCGAGCACGCGCTCGGCCGGACGGTCACCGCGGCGACCGATGTCTTCGCGCTGGGTCTGATCGCCGCGGTCGCGGCCACCGGTCGCCACCCGTACGGCGACGGGGCGGGTCTGTCCATCGCCGCCGCGATAGCCAACACCCCGCAGCAGGCACCGGACCTGAGCGGCTACTCGGAGCCGCTGCGCGGACTGTTGGAGGGCTGCCTGCACTCCGATCCCGAGCAGCGGCCCACCCCGACGGAGCTGGCCGAGTGGTGCGGCCGGGCGGCGGGCCGGGAGCTGCGGGACTTCGACGGCTGGCTGCCCGCTCCGCTGGCCGCGGAGATCGAGCGGCGCGAGCGGTCGGCGCGGGCACAGGCCCAGGCGCCGGCGCCGTCCCCGACGCAGTTCTCGGCACCGGCGGCACCGGCGCACGCCCCGGCTCCGGCCCCGCCGTCGTACGCGCCCACGCAGGCGCCCGGGCCGGTCCCCTCGGCGTACGCGCCGACGCAGGGCCCCGGCCCGGTGGGCAGCGCGCACCCGCCGCTGTACGGCGCGCCCACCGCCGCACCCGCCTACGCCCCGACCTACGGCGCGCCTGCCGAACCGGCCGCCCCCGTCCCCGCCCCCGCTGCGCGCCGCGGTCGGGTACCGCTGGTGGTGGGAGCGGGTGTCCTGGTCGTCGCCCTCGCCGCGGGTGGCACCTGGTACCTCACGCGCGAGGACGACAGCGACGCGAAGCGGACCGCGAGCGACAGCGATCAGAAGAAGCCGGCCGAGTCCCCGAAGGACGCGTCGCCGGCGACCCGGGCCGGCGGCTCGACCCCCTCCCCCTCGGCTTCGGGCTCGTCTTCCGGCGCGCCCGCCACGCGCACCTACACCTCGGTGTTCAAGGACAAGCCGCTGAAGCTCCTGGCGCCCAGGGAGTTCGGCAAGGTCAACGACGTCGACCTCGACTTCCCCAAGGTGGCCACGAACGGCGAGGTCGGCTGGCAGGACCAGGAACTGGCGATGGGGTACGACGGCGTCAAGACCTCGACCTCCTTCGGCAAGAGCAAGGGAGCCACGCCCGAGCAGTGCGAGACCGGGGCCGCCACGGACCCCATCCCGAACCGGATGCGGGAGGCGGACCTCACCGGTGCGGACAGCACCATCGTCCAGGGCGACCTGCTGTGCACCGTCACGACCAAGGGCAACCTGGCCATGGTGAAGATCGTCAGCCTTGAGCCCTCGACCGACAAGAACTACACGACCCCGACGTACATCACCGAAGTGACGCTCTGGAAGCGCTAGTCGCGGTCCGCCGGTGAGGCCGTCGCGTGCGGCGCCGCGAAGGGGCCGTCGCGGTCATCGAGGATGGCCGCGACGGGCCCTCGCCCGACGCCCGCTCACACGGCTCGTTCCATGCAGACCAGGTGGTCCCGTTCGTCCCACGCGGCGGTGACGGTGAAGCCGAGCCGTTCGTAGAGCGTGATCGCTCCGGTCCGCCAGTCCCACACCGACAGCCGCACCGCGGCGGCGCCGCTCTCCTCGGCATGGGCGAGCGCGGCGCCGATCAGGCGGGACGCGACGCCCAGCCCGCGGAACTCCGGTGCCGTCCAGAGCCGCTTCACCTCGTGCCGGCCCCCGACCGGGGCGGTCACCACCAGACAGCCGACGGCGGTGTCCCCGCTCAGCGCCAGCAGCACCACGTCGTCGGCGAACGCGGCCCGCGGATCGGCGATCTCCGCCCGGTAGCGGTCCGGCAGACCGTCCACGCCGGCGACGGCCGCACCCTTCTCGGCCTCGGTCCGCAGATGGTAGGCGGCCAACAGCTCGGCCAGGCCGTCCTGGGCGCAGAGGGCCCGACCGGGCCGGCGGACAACGACAACCTCGTATCGATCGGTCACGAGGTGAGCATCGCAGCAGGGACCGGGCCGCCGGTCGGGCGGGTCAGGTGGACGCGGGGACGAGGACGACGGCCGTCCCGTACGCGCACACCTCGGTCCCGACGTCCTGCGCGTCGGTGACATCGAAGCGCATCATCAGCACGGCGTTGCCGCCGCGCGCCTTCGCCTGTTCGATGAGCCGGTCCATGGCCTGGTTCCGGGTCTCCACCAGGGTCTTGGTGAGGCCCTTCAGCTCGCCGCCGATCATCGACTTCAGGCCCGCGCCGATCTGGCTGCCCAGGTGGCGGGAGCGGACGGTGAGGCCGAAGACCTCGCCGATGACGCGCTCGACCCGGTAGCCGGGGACGTCGTTGGTCGTCACGACGAGGACGCCGCTCTCGTGTGCGCCGGCGCCGCCGCCGTAGTCATCGATTCCCATGGCACCCACTCTCGCACCCGCCGGGCACCGTCCGCACCCCGAAGCGGATGCGGACCGCCGCCGGGCGGGTGCGTGACCACACCTCAACCTCCTTGTGTACCACCCAGGTTGTAGGACGTCGCCTCCTTGAGTGGTAGGCCGGTCTCATCCCCTGGATGGGCGCGGTGCCGGTGGCCGCGCCGTAGATTCTCATCCGCCGGCTCATCGACCGGCACCGGCCCAGTCCCCCCGGGGCCCCGCTGCGCGGCCGTGCCCGTTCGGGGGCGGGCACGGCCACGCACCTCCGTGGAGCAAATTGGTCATATCGGGTTAAACGGCGGTGAGCCACCGGGACCACGCGCCCCACCCTCGCCATAGTCGTCCCTGGCAACCGCCTGGTTGTCGCCCCGTGCCGCGCGTCGCGGCCGGGTGGATGTCTTCGTAGAGGAGCCGGCTCATGCTGAAGCCCACCAGAACCACCCTCGCTCTCGCCACCGGCAGCCTGGTTCTCGGTCTGGTCGGAGCGGGCGCCGCCGTCGCCGACGACGGTCCGGAGAACCGCCCGCCGCGGGAGATCGTCGTCGGCGGTGGGTCCGCGGAGCCCGGTGTCTACCCCGAGCGGCACGTCACCGGCAAGGTCGTCTCGAAGGGCCCGCTGACGGTCCGCAGCAAGCCGAGCACCCGCTCGCAGTCCCTCGGCCACGTGTACCCGAACAGCAAGGTCGAGATCGACTGCAAGAAGTACGGCGACAACGTCGACGGCAACCGCATCTGGTACCGCCTGGCCGAGCGGAACGGCAGCTGGGAGAACGACGCCGCGGCGCCCAAGCACGCGTACGACAAGGAGCGCTGGGTCTCCGCGCGCTACGTCAAGAACCTCTCCGAGGTGAAGTACTGCCGCTGACCCGGTCCCGCCGGTAGGCAGCTCCCACGGGTGGCCGGACCGGCAGGTCGACAGTCAGTCCACCGGGCGTACGGCACGCGGACCCACGCACTCCGCGCCGTACGCCCGGACCCGTTCCCGCAGTTCTCGGTCGGCCGTGACCACGACGCAGCCGCGCTCGGCGTACGCGGCGGCCAGCTCCACGATCCGATCGTCACCGCTCCCGGGCGCCGAGTCCACCCGTACGCCGGGCACGGAGTCGACGCCCCGGGCGGCGCCTTCGACGACGAGGACGATCTCCTCGTCCCCGCCCCTGCCGGCCAGCAGGTCGCGCAGCCGGACGGCCGCACCCCGCCGATCCCGCCACCAGCCTTCGGGCACCGAGCCGACGACGTTCGCGCCGTCCACGATCAGCACCTGCCGCTGGGCACCGGTGGCGTCCCTCGCGTTCACGGTGGCCCGATCCTCAGAAGTCGCCGTAATTGACCTGCCAGGTGGGCAGGCCCATCCGGCGCCAGATGGCGACCACCCGGTCCCGGTCGTCGAGCGAGACCCGTACCGCGTACCGGTGTCGCACGTGGGTGTCGAACAGCTCCGCCTTCACCACGTCGTCGCGGCGCGTGTCTCCCGCCGGACGCATCCACAGCTCGTCGTACGGCACCTCGTGGCGCCGCAGCCAGGACTCGGTCTGCGGGCGGTGCTCCTCTCCGCGCCCCGACAGCAGCACGATGACATCGCCGTCGGCACGCCGGAAGGCGTCGAGGGCGTGCCGTACCGGCTCGTTGAGCAGGTCGAGCTCGCAGCGCGAGAAGTCGTACGGGCCCCGGTCCCCGGTCAGGGCGAGCGTGCCGTCGATATCGCACATCACCGCCGCCGGCAGGGCCGGGTCGGGGACGTACTCGGTCACCGGCGGCGCGGCCATCGCTCCCGACCCGCCGTTCATCCACTCCGCCGTCAGCCGCCAGCCTCCCCGCCGCGCCTTCTCGTGCTTCTCGGCCAGGATGCGGATGATCTCCTCGCCGACCTGGCGCTCGCGCCCGGCGTCCCTGCGCAGGCACTCCTCCAGCGGGACGTCGGTGAAATCGTGCACGACGAAGGTCGCGAGCCCGCCGACCGCCGCCTTGAGCCGCTTGGGGATGTTCTTCGTCAGATGGGTGTTGTCGACGACCACGTCGAATCCGCCGTCGACCGCGGCGCGGACCGCCGCGTCCTGGACGGCCAGCACGGTCTGCTCGTGCCGGAAGCTACGGCCCCGCGCGGGGTCCGGGAGGTCGAGCATGAGGCGCAGGTCGTCGAGGTTGACGCGGCGCATGCGGCCACCGGCCTCGGCCTGCAGGGCGCGCGCCGCCGTCGTCTTGCCGGAGGCCGGCAGGCCCGTCATGACGTGCACGACGGGCAGCCGGGGCTCCTCGGCGGCGACCAGGGCCGCGGTCTCGCCCGCGGCCGCCTCGGCGGTGGGGTTCGCGGTGGGGTTCGCGTCCGTATGGGGTGTCTCTTCGGACACGGGTCAGCTCTCCTCGTCGTTCGTGAAGGGGTCGGACGTCTCCGGCCGCACGTTGCGCCAGACGGCCAGTTCCGTGGACCGACCGTCCAGGCGCAGGAACATCGCGGCCCGGACCTCCCGCTCGGGCAGGGCCTTCACGGCACGGGCGAAGGCACCCCGGTCGGCCGCCAGGTGCGCCAGCCCCGCGTAGGCCTCGTCGATGGCACGCTCGCGCAGCGCCGCCTCGGACTCGAGCCGCTCGATCACCTCGCGCACCCACGCGTCGAACTCGTCGGGTACCTGGTCGAGCAGGGCGTCGAGCGGCTTGCCTCCCGACGCCTCGATCTCGGCGGCCGTGGTACCGAGGCCCTGGGCGAGCTGCTTGAGGGGCAGGCCGGCGAACCGCTGGATGCCGTGGGCGCGCCAGATGTCCCGCTCGGTGGCCTTGGTGAGCACCCGGTGGAGCCGTACGTACTCGGCCAGCTTGGCCTTCGCGCGCACACCGGAGGCGAAGCGCAGCACGAACCCCTCCGCCTGGGTGCCGGTCGCCGAGGCGCCGCCGGGCAGGGTGTTGGACTCGGCCAGCGCGATCAGCTCGTCGAGGGGCATGGCGGGCCACACCGTGACGACGGAACCGATCCCCTCCCAGTGCGGGGCGGCCTCGGCGAGCGGGACCTCGGTGCCGTCCGGCCCGAAGGCCGCGAGCAGGACGAGGTCCCGGCGGTCGCCGTAGTCGACGACGATGCGGTTCTGCGGGTACAGGATCTCGGCGAGGTAGGTGGTGCCGGGGCGCAGGGCCCCGGTGTCCCGGCCGTCGAGCGTGCGCTGCGCCCAGGTCGCCTGGGCGCTGATGAAGGAGCCCTTGGAGGCGACCCGCCAGCGGCCCGCGTAGTGGAAGACGACGGCGAGGCTGCCGTCGACCTTGTCGTAGACCTCGAACGGCTCGTCCGGGAGGGCGGGGGCGTACGGCTGACCCGACTCGTGCTCGCCGACGTTGAAGAACTTCGGCAGCGGCAGGGCGACGACGGCGCCGGTGGTGTCGTCGGCGACGAGTCCGCGACAGCGCGTGGTGACGTCGTTCCATACGCGGTCGTACTGGGCCGTCCGTGTGTAGGTGTAGATGGACAGCGGCAGTTCGGGGTGCGACTTGCGGGTCACGTACCCTGCGTCGATCGACTCCGCCAGCGCCTGCGCGGGCATCAGGTCATGCAGAGTCAGGGTCTCCTGGCTCATGGGGTCCTCCCGGTTCGAGATGGCTCATTCTCACGTGCGGGAGGGTGTGCCCGGTAGTCAATTATGCCTGGTCGGCGCTCCGCCCAGGCGGTTGATGTCGGCCGGCCGCAGGATGTGGCCGGGGACCTCGGTGCCGGGTCGGGCGACCGCGATCATGGCGCGGCCGAAGGCCTCGGAGGTGATGACGAGGTTCGGGGCGACCCGCCGCACGAGGGGGACCAGCGGTCCGAGGACGGCGTAGAACATCCGTGAGATGCGGGCCTTGGAGGGCACGCCGCGCACCGGCTGGACGATCCCGGGGCGGAACATGTAGGCGCGGAAGGGGAGTTCCAGCAGGTCGTTCTCGGTCCTGCCCTTGACCCGGGCCCACATGGAACGTCCCCGCTCGGTACTGTCCGTGCCTTCGCCGGAGACGTAGACGAAGGTCATGCCCGGATTGGCGGCGGCCAGGGGCCGGGCCACGGCGAGCGTCAGGTCGTGGGTGACGTGCCGGTACGCCTCCTCCGTCATACCGACGGACGAGACCCCGAGACAGAAGAAGCAGGCGTCGTACGCGGCCGGGTCGATCCCGGCGGCCGCCAGGTCGGACGGATCGCCCTGCACGGACTCGCGCAGCTTGGGGTGGCTGACGCCGAGCGGCGTGCGTCCGACGGCGAGGACGCTCTCGACCGCCTCGTCGCGCAGGCATGCGCGCAGGACGCCCCGGCCGAGCATGCCGGTCGCGCCGAAGAGGATCACCTTCACGGACATCCCCTAGTGAGAGACGCAGAGCTCGTTGCCCTCGGGGTCGGCGAGGGTCGTCCATACGCTGGGGCCCTGGCTGCCCTCGTGGAGGTGCGTGGCACCCTTGGCGATGAGGCGTTCGACCACCGCCTTCGGGTCGTCGGAGCCGGTCCGGACGTCGAAGTGGGCCCGGTTCTTGACCGTCTTGGGTTCGGAGACGTACTGGAAAAGGACGCGGGGCGCGCGCTCCAGCCCCTCCGGGTGGCGGATCGCGGCGCCCGCCTTCCAGACGAGGGTGCCCCGGTGGGTCTTGGTGTCGTCCTCGCTCGCGTGGCCCGCCTCGATCAGGCCGCGGATGAACTGCTCGTCGCTCGGCTCCACTTCCCAGCCGAGGGCCTCGGCCCACCAGTCGGCGAGCGTGTGCGGGTCGGTCGAGTCGATCGTCACCTGAAATGTGTACGCCATGCCCGGACCCTACTGAGGAGGCGGCGCCGTCGCCACACGGCCGGAAACGGGGGTGGGTGCGGGGCGGGCGCCTCATCGGCCCGGAGCCCCGCCGCGGGCGGTGAGGTGCGAGGCGATCAGTGCGGTGAAGGTCAGCAGCCAGGCGGCCACGGCGATCCAGAGCAGTACCTCGCCCAGCGGGCGCAGCCAGGCGATGCCGGCCGGGTCCGCCACGGAGAGGCAGGCGGTGGCCGTCATGCCGAGCGGGAAGACGGTGGCCCAGCGCCGGATGTCGTAGCGCGGGCGCGGGTGACGCAGTTCCGCGGCGAGGAGGACGACGTACCAGACGAGGGACAGGGCGAGCAGGGCGAGGGTGACGGTACGCAGCGTGGCGTGCGCCGAACCGGTCCATACGGGTGACGCCGTGAGCTTGGATCCGGCCAGGGCGGAGAGGGAGAGCGCGCCGCCCGCCACCCAGTGGTCACCCGCCCCGCCCACCACCTCGCGCAGGTCGAAGCGGAAGAGGGCGGCCAGATAGAGCAGCAGGCCGAGGCAGAAGCCGACCAGCGCCGCCCGGGCGAGCGGCTCCTGGTGTTCGGCGTCGGCGAGGGACGCGGCGAGGAGCGAGAGTCCCTGGGTCGCCACGCAGCCGAGGAAGGCGGCTCCCGGCATGCGCCGCCGCCAGTGCCGTAGGACGTTGAACAGCAGCCCGGGCCAGAGCAGCGCCGCCAGTACGAGCAGTACGGCGGCGGCGGTCTGCCACCCCTGCTGCGAGAGCCGGGCCCCGATGACGGTGGTGGCGGCGACGGCCGTCAGCGCGGCCGGTGTGTCGGCCTCGGCGCGGAACCGCCCGCGGTCGCCCAGCAGCCGGGCGGTGAAGTCGGCGGCGAGTACGAGCCACAGCGCCGCGGCGACGACCAGCGCGGCCAGTGACGCCGCCTCGTGCCCGGTCAGGCGCAGGCCGACGGAGAGGATGCCGGTGGCCATGACGGCGGCGCCCGCCGCGGGCGGGAGCCCGGTCCACCAGTCACGGCCGGGGAGGATGCTCACGCGTCCAGCGGACCCCACGGGGCGGCCGATCGCCGGCGGACGGGGCCGACCCGCCGCGGGAACCACACGGCCGGACGTCGAACCTCACGCACACGCGATCGCACGCGCTCACACGGAACTCACACGCGCGGTCCGTGCGACCCCGCGCGCGGCCGGCCGGAAGTCGCGCTTGCCAGCCTGGTTAGGTCTACCTAACCTGTGGCTCACCCCACGATCGAGAACGTCGGCACGACTTCGGAACCCGTCCCCGACCGAAGGATCCTCCCCCCATGAACTCACGTCTCGACCCTGCCCGGCCCTACGCCGTCGGCCTCTTCCGGATCGTCACCGGACTGCTCTTCGCCTCGCACGGCGCCGCCTCCCTCTTCGGGGTCCTCGGCGGCGCGCGCGGTGGCGGAACCATCGCCGCCGGCACCTGGCCCGGCTGGTACGCGGCCGCCATCCAGCTCGTCGCGGGCGCCCTGATCCTGCTGGGCCTCGGCACCAGAGCGGCGGCCTTCGTCGCGTCCGGATCGATGGCGTACGCGTACTTCACCGTGCACCAGCCCGGCGCGCTGTGGCCGCTGCAGAACGGTGGCGAGGCCTCGGCGATGTTCTGCTGGGCCTTCCTCCTGCTGGTGTTCACCGGCCCCGGCGCCCTGGCCCTGGACGGGCTGTTCTCCGCGCGGTCGGCGACCTCCCCCGGGCGGCGGGACGAGAACCGCCCGGAGCCCGCGACCGCCTGAGGAATCGATTCAGCGCGGCGTCGAGACCAGCCCCATCTCGTACGCCATGATGACGAGTTGGACCCGATCCCGAGCCGCGAGCTTGGTGAACAGTCGCGAGACGTGCGATTTGGCCGTGGCCGCCGAGATGAACAGCTCCTCGGCTATCTCGCCGTTCGAACGACCCCGCCCCACCAGGGTCAGGACCTCCCGCTCGCGCTCCGTGATCCCCACGACGGGCCGTGGCGCCCGGGCCTCGGGCACCGCGGGCCCGGGTGCCCGGACGAAGTCCGCGATCAGCCTGCGGGTGACGCCCGGCGCGATCAGGGCGTCCCCCGCGGCGATCACCCGGATCGCCGCGAGGATCTCCTCCACGGCCATGTCCTTCACGGCGAATCCGCTCGCGCCGGCGCGCAGCGCCCCGTAGACGTGGTCGTCCTCGTCGAAGGTGGTCAGCACGAGCACCCTGACGTCCTGCGCGTCCGCGGTGATCAGCCCGGTGGCCTCGATACCGTCCATGCCGGGCATCCGGATGTCCATCACCACCACGTCGGGGCGCAGTTCGGCGGCGAGGCGGACCCCGTCGGCGCCCGTGCCGGCCTCGCCGACGACCTCCAGGTCGGCCGTGTCGGCCATCAGCACCCGTAGGCCGGACCTGACCAGCGGCTGGTCGTCCACGAGCAGGACGCGGATCGCCCGCGGGGGCGCGACGCTCATCGGAGCCCGTCCACGACCGTCGCGGTGCGGGGCAGCGGCAGCGCCGCCTCGACCCGGAAGCCGCCCCCGGCCCGGGGGCCGGCGCTGAAGCGGCCGTGCAGCAGGCCGACCCGCTCGCGCATGCCGGTGATGCCGAATCCCGTACTCCCGATGCCGTCGGGCGCACCGCGCCCGTCGTCGACGACCTCCACGGTCAGCTCCTGTTCCCCGTATCCGATGGTGACCCGGCAGTGCCCGGTGCCCGCGTGGCGGACCACGTTGGTCAGCGCCTCCTGCACGATGCGGTACACCGACAGGTCCATCTCGGGCGGCAGTCGACCGCGCTCCCCCACCCACCGTACGTCGACCCGCACTCCGGCGTCCGCGGTGGTGGCCACCAGCGCGTCGAGGTCCGCGAGTCCCGGAGCGGGTCCGAGCGGCGCCTGTCCCTGGTGACCGTCCGGCTCGGCCCGACGCAAGGCGACCAGCGTACGGCGCAGGCCGGACAGGGTCTCGCGGCTGGTGGTCTCGATGGCCAGCAGGGCGGCGCGGGCCTCGGCCGGCTGGGTGTCGATGACCCGGCCGCCGACACCGGCCTGGATGGCGATCACGCCGATGCTGTGGGCGACCATGTCGTGCAACTCGCGTGCGATGCGCAGCCGTTCGGCGGTCACGGCCTCGGCCACCTGCCGTGTGCGCAGTTCGACGGTGTGCTCGCGGCGCTCTCGGTACCGTAGGCCCGCCGTGCAGACGGCGCCCAGGGACAGGAAGGCGATCAGGCCCGTGCTCATCATGTCGTAGGGTCCGTGGGACAGGAGCCCGACGGCCGGGAGTTCCACGACGACCACCGCGCCGAGGGCGACGGCCGCGTCCCGGCGGGGGCGCGTGGCGACGACGAGGCCCAGGACCAGGTCCGAGGCGAGGAAGACGAGGAACCGGCCGGGGCTGCTGTCCCGGGCGGCGCCCGCGACGAGCGTGCCGCCGAGGAGGGTCAGCGTCAGTGCCGCGAGCGGCCGGTGCCGCAGCAGCGGGACGAGCGGGGTCAGGGCCAGCAGCAGCACGATTCCCAGGAGCGGCCCGGCGGCGTACGGGACCCCACCGATCAGCAGCGCCAGGACGAGGGTGTAGAGGGCCGCGCCGCCCCAGGCCCGGAGGGCCGCTCCGGTCCCTGGCGTCGAACTCCGCGCGGTCTTCGTGGTCTTCGCGCTCTTCGGTGGGTTGTCCATGGCCCGACGGTAGCCGGCCGTCGGCGGCCCGGGCATCGGCCCCCGGGCTTACACCCCGGGGCCGATGTCGCCCGGTGCCTTCCGTCGGCAGCCCCGTCCGGGCCGGGCGGCGGGCGATAGCCTGGGCGCATGGAGGAGCTGGGCGGGGTGGAGATCATCGGCTTCGTGGACGCCGCGGCGTTCGAGAGCTGGCTGGCGGAGCACCACACGCGCCACGAGGGCGTGTGGATCAAGCTGGCGAAGAAGAAGTCGGGGATCGCGTCGGTCACCGACGACGAACTGGTCGACATCGGGCTGTGCTACGGCTGGATCTCCGGGCAACGGCGCGCCCTCGACGAGCGGTACTACCTGCAGAAGTACGTGCCGCGCCGGGCCAAGAGCCTGTGGTCGCGGGTGAACGTGGACAAGGTCGCGGAGCTGAGCGCCGCGGGGCGGATGCGGGAGCCCGGACTCGCCGAGGTGCGCAGGGCGCAGGCGGACGGACGGTGGACGCACGCCTACGAGTCCCAGCGGACGGCGGCGGTGCCACCGGACCTCGCGGCGGCGTTCGCGGCGCATCCCGCGGCGGGAGCGGCGTTCGAGGCCCTCGATCGCACCGGGCGCTACCAGGTCATCCTGCCGTTGCTGCAGGCTCTCACCCCGGAGAGCAGACGGGCCCGGCTCGACCGGGCGGTGCGATCACTGGGCGGCGACGGGGCCGCCGGGTGAGTCGGCCGGGCCCCATGGGGGTGAGGTGTCGGTGGCCCGGCGGGCTTGGAGAAGGCGTCAGGCCTGGCCTCCCCACGGGAGACCAGGCCTGGCGGACGGCGAAGCCGCGGGTCAGGAGTGCTGGTCGCGGGCCTTCGCGGCCCGCTCCGCCTCCTCGGCGTGCTTCTCCTTGATGCGGACCGTTTCCTTGCGGACCTCGGCCTGGGTGGCACGCTCACGCTGGAGCCACTCGGGGCCTTCCTGCTTCAGCGCTTCGATCTGCTCCGTGGTGAGGGGCTCGGTGACCCCGCCGCGGGCGAGGCCGGCGATGGACACGCCGAGCTTGGCCGCCACCACCGGTCGGGGGTGCGGACCGTTGGCGCGCAGCTGCTGCAGCCACTGGGGCGGGTCGGCCTGGAGCGCACTCAATTCGCTGCGCGAGACGACACCCTCCTGGAACTCTGCGGGGGTGGCCTCGAGGTACACGCCCAGCTTCTTCGCCGCGGTCGCGGGCTTCATCGTCTGGGTGTTCTGGTGCGACGTCATGGTGTCAAGAGTATCGAGCGTGTGCGCTACCTCCGACCACGACCGGTAACCTTGCGGGGTGACAGGCTCGGAAGTACCCCATTCGTTCCGGCTCGCTTATGTCCCGGGGGTCACACCCAGCAAGTGGGTGCGTATCTGGAACGAGCGGCTGCCCGACGTCCCGCTGACCCTGGTCGCGGTGTCCCCGATCGAGGCGTTCGGCGTGCTGCGGGCGGGCGACGCCGATGCCGGATTCGTGCGCCTGCCGGTCGACCGTGACGATCTCAGCGCGATCCCCCTCTACACCGAGACCACGGTGGTCGTGGTCCCCAAGGATCACCTCGTGGCCGCGGCGGAAGAGGTGTCCACCGAGGATCTCGCCGACGAGATCGTGTTCCACCCGCTCGACGACACCCTGGCCTGGGAGCAGCTGCCGGGCAAGCCGGCGATCGAGCGCCCCGAGACGACGGCCGACGCGATCGAGCTGGTGGCCGCCGGCGTGGGCGTGCTCGTGGTCCCGCAGTCGCTCGCCCGGCTGCACCACCGCAAGGACCTGACCTACCGGCCGGTGACGGACGCGCCCGCCTCGCGGGTCGCGCTGTCGTGGCCGCAGGAGGAGACCACCGATCTGGTGGAGGAGTTCATCGGGATCGTCCGCGGCCGGACCGTGAACAGCACTCGGGGGCGCGCGCCGACCCCGCCGCAGCCCAAGGCGAAGCGCAAGCGCCCGGAAACGGGCACGGGTGGCGGCGGGCAGCGGAAGTCGGGGGGCGCGAAGACCTCGTCCGGGAAGCCGACCGGCAAGAACCCCCGCGGCGCCGCGGGCGGTGCCAAGGGCGCGAAGGGCGGCAAGAGCGGCAAGCCCCGCCGTCGCCCGTAGGACCGGGAGGACGGGACGGTCCGGCGGAACCGGCCGGACCGGCGGTCCCGCCCACGACGGCCTGGCTTCGGGGCTCCGGCCCGCCTCGCGGTGTATGCAGGGGGGATGGATCTCCGGCCACCGTCGCCCCCACGTCACCACCGGTCCCCCACGGTGGACCGCGCGCAGTTGGCGGTCCCGTTCGCGCTGATCGCCCTGGTGACGACGGTCGACGTGCTCGCCCCGCCCGAGGTGCACCTCGGGCCGTTCCTGGCCGCCGCGCCTGCCGTGACCGCGTCGTTCGCGGGGCCCCGGATGACGGGCTTCGTCGGGCTGGTCGCCGTACTGGCCCAGGTGGTGGTCGCCACGACCCGCACCAGCCTGACCGATCTGAACCACACCTTCCAGATCATCGCGCTCGTGATGATCTCGGCGTTCGCAACCTTCTTCGCCCACCTGCGCGAGGTGCACGAGAAGGAGGTCACCCAGCTGCGCTCGGTGGCGGAGACCGCCCAGGAGGTCGTCCTGCGGCCGCTGCCCGACCGGATCGGCCCACTCGGTGTCGCCTCCGTGTACCTGGCCGCGGCGGCCGAGGCCCAGATCGGCGGCGATCTGTACGCCGCCGCCCGGACGGCCACCGGCACGCGGCTGATCATCGGCGATGTGCGCGGCAAGGGGCTGGAGGCGGTCGGGGACGCCGCGCTCGTCCTGGGCGCCTTCCGGGCCTCCGCCCACCAGGAGGCCGGGCTGCCCGGCCTGGTGGACTACCTGGAGGCCGCGGTCTCGGCGGACCTGGACGGCGGCGGGGACGAGGGCGAGAGTTTCGTGACCGCGGCCGTTCTGGAGATTCCCGACGCCGAGCCGGTGGTGCACCTCGTCAGCTGCGGCCATCCGCCGCCGCTGCTCGTACTGCGCGCCGGCGGCGCCGAGCAGCTGGAGGTGGACCGGCCCGCGCCGCCGCTGGGGCTCGCCGGGCTCGTGGCATCGTCGGTCACCGCGCAGACCTTCGCCTTCTCCGAGGGGGACGTGCTGCTCCTCTACACGGACGGGGTCCTGGAGGCACGCGACGAGGCGGGCGCCTTCTACCCGCTGGCGCGGCGCGTGAGCGCATGGCCGGGGCTGCGCCCGCAAGCACTGCTGGACCGTGTGTGCGAGGACCTGCTGACGCACGCGGCCGGCAACACCCTGGACGACGACGCGGCGATGGTCGCGATCGCACGGAGCGCGGCACCCTAGGGCTGTGTGGTCGAGGACCGGGTTTGCCAGAATCGGATCATGCTGACCCTCGGAACGATCGTGATGGGAGCCGCGGACGTGCGGCGGGCCGCGGATTTCTGGAGCCGGGCGCTGGGGTACGTGCCCCGCGACGGCCAGGTGGACGACGACTGGACGGTCCTGGTCCCGGCCGACGGCGGCGGCCCGGGCCTGGCGCTCGGCCGGAGCGTCACACCCGTACAGGAACGGCCGCGCGTCCACCTCGACCTGTACGCGGCGGACGCGGCGGAGCAGAGCGCCGAGGTCGCGCGGCTGGTCTCGCTGGGGGCGCGGCACGTCGACTGGGATTCCTACCCGCAGGACCCGGACTTCGTGGTGCTGGCCGACCCCGAGGGCAACCGCTTCTGCGTCATCGACGCCACGCACGGCTGACGCCGCCGGCGCGACGGGAAATCCCATTGATCGCACGGGTCCGGCCCGGACAGGATGTGGCTGTGCGCCGCGCCCACGAGAACCCCGAACTCCTCGCTCTGATCCGCCGCTACGTCGCGCGCGGCGATCGCTACCTCAGGCTCGACGGCCCACTCATGGGCATGAGCGAGCACGACCGCACCACGTTCCTGCGGGAACTCGGCGAGGACGCGCGCGCCATCACGCCCCGCGAGCTGACCGTCCTGCTCGAAGGCGGGTGGCGCGAACGCCTCACCGCAGCCTGGCTCGTCGCCGCCGCCCGGAGAACCGAGTTCCGCGAACGCCTCGGCGAGTTGCTGCTCGCCAGTGAGGTCTGCTTCGCGGGCTCGGCCTACTGCGTCACCCTCGCCACGTTCGCGACTCCCGCCGACGCCGACCTGCTGGCGGCCTACCTCGATCGCTACCTGCGACGCCCCGACCTCGACTACGACCAGCCCGCCGCCATGGGCGCGCTCCTCCACCTCGACGCCCAGCTCGACACCGATCACGCGGCCCGATTCCTGACCGCGGACGGACTCTGGCATCGGTGGATCGACGGTCCACCCCGCAAGAAGCACCACGACACACCGGACAGCCATCGCGAGGATATCGGCCTGCTCTGCGCCTTCGCCGAGGAGAGCGCCGAACATCGCCCGGCAAGGAAACGCCGGCGATTCCCCGGCTTCCGCTGATCCCTCTTCAACGGAAGGGTGATGTCAGGGAATCGCGGGCGAAGGCCGCGGACTAGAGTCGCCCTCCGGTCATCCATATACGTGACATCGCATCGGCCAGGGCGGGATATCGGGCGGCCTCGCAGAGCATTTCCGAGAGCACGAGCAATCCGTGAGCGGTGCTCCGCGCATCGCGGTTCTGATGCAGTCGGACGACGGCGTCGCTCAAAGGCCGGCGCCCGAGCAGGATCCCCGAACGCCGGACGGCGGCGGCCGTCTCCAGGTCGGCGCGGCCTCCGCCGAACGGCAGGGCCTCCGTGCGGCTCAGGCCCGGTGGTGCGACCGAATCCCGCACGTGGCGGACGTACGCTTCCGGCGGGGCCTGACCGTTCTCGAAGATGTTGCGGAAGCCGACGATCCGCAGACTCGTATTGCGTGGACGGAGCTCGATGTAGAGCTCGATGAACAAACCACGCAGTTGGACGTGGAGGGGGAGGTAGGGCATTTCGCCCTCCTTGCGACCGGCTCCGCCGAAGAATCCCTGCGCGTCCTGCGCCTTGGACCGGATGGTCGAGGTCAGGGATCGGTATTCGTCGGCCGAAGCGAGAGCCGGGGAGAACAGCATCGGTATCAGCATGGCCGGCCTATCGGGAGAGAGGTCCGCGACGCGGAATTCGCGTCAGCGATCTGACCGCGATCGCTCGGATCCTGCTGCGCTCACGCATGCACATCACCACCTTCGCCATATTCCGCCGACGGGTTCATCACCGCATCGACGCCGGGTTCGGTTTCCGATGCGCTCCTTTCTAGTCGGCCGGGTGGGGGCCGAGAGAATTGTTGACCTCTGATGCTA
This sequence comes from Streptomyces sp. CLCI03, assembly GCF_053615355.1. Classification (NCBI taxonomy): domain Bacteria; kingdom Bacillati; phylum Actinomycetota; class Actinomycetes; order Kitasatosporales; family Streptomycetaceae; genus Streptomyces; species Streptomyces sp. CLCI03. Next base: position 513,435 of record NZ_CM132132.1, read on the forward strand.
AGAAATCAGCGCGTGATCCCCCGGACGTCCGAACGACCCACACACGACCCAACGCGGCCTGCCGGAAGCGGGGTTGACCACGGAGCCGGGCCGTGGTCGTCGCCTCCGCGACGCTTCCGGCACGGACAGCCCCGTGTCGGAGTCCGAGCCTCCTCGGCCCCGCCGCACCCGGTGAAGTCGACGACTCCCGGGCCGGATCGGGCCCGTTTCTGATCCCCCGCTTGTCCCTGCCTTAAGCGGAACCTAAGACTCATCACGGCCGCACCGAAACGAACGAATGTCCGTTTCGGTGCGGCTAGCGTGCTGCCGGATCCCCAACTCCCCAGTAACACAGAGGCAGGCACGCGATGGGCAGCACAGTCGGGCACCGGCGCAGGACGAGTCGTACGGCGAAGGTCACGGGTGCGCTCGTGACGGCCGCGGTGATCGGTGGGGTGGCCTTCGCCTTCACCGGGACCGCGCAGGCGAGCTCGGTCGGGGCCGTGTACACGAAGTCAAGCTCCTGGAGCGGCGGTTACACCGGCCAGTACGTCATCACCAACAGCACCGGCACGGCGCAGTCGGACTGGACCCTGCAGTTCGACCTGCCGGCGGGTACGAAGATCGACTCGCTCTGGAACGGCACCCACACGGTCTCCGGTCGCCGCGTGACCGTGAAGCCCGCGAGCTGGAACGCCCGGCTGGCGGCGGGCGCCTCCGTCACCGTCGGCTTCGTCGCGAGCGGCACCGGACCCCTCGGCGACCCCACCGGGTGTCTGATCAACGGGGTGAAGTGCTCGGTGGACCAGGGCGCCACGGCCCAGCCCAGTGGGCGTCCCACCGCCCGGCCCACGGTGACGGCGAGCCCGGCCCCGACCGCGTCCGCCACGTCCGCCGCGCCCACCGGGACCAAGTCGCCCTCCCCCACGGCGACCGCCCCGACCCCCACCCCCGTCCCCGGGGGCGGCGGCGCGCGCTTCGCCCCGTACGTGGACACCTCCCTGTACCCCGCGTACGACCTGCTCGACACCGCGACGAAGACGGGCGTGAAGGAGTTCCACCTCGCCTTCATCACCTCCGGCGGGGGCTGCGCACCGCTGTGGGGAGGCGTCACGGATCTCGCGAACGACAAGGTCGCCGCCCAGATCGGTGCGCTGCGCGCCAAGGGCGGTGACGTCCGGGTGTCGTTCGGTGGGGCCGCCGGTCACGAACTGGCCCTGAACTGCGCCACCGTGGACGAGCTGGCCGCCGCGTACGGCAAGGTCGTCGACCAGTACCGGCTCACCAAGGTCGACTTCGACATCGAGGGCGCCGCCCTGCCGGACACCGCGGCGAACGCGCGCCGCGCGCAGGCCATCGCCCGGCTGCAGAAGTCCCACCCGGGCCTGGACGTCGCCTTCACCCTGCCGGTGATGCCCGAGGGGCTGACCCAGCCGGGCGTGGCGCTGCTGGCCGACGCCAAGAAGAACGGTGTGCGGGTCGACGCCGTCAACATCATGGCGATGGACTACGGTCCGGCGTACAGCGGGGACATGGGGCAGTACGCGATCCAGGCCGCGACGGCCACGCAGGCGCAGATCAAGGGCGTGCTCGGGCTGTCCGACGCGGCGGCGTGGAAGGCCGTGGCCGTCACACCGATGATCGGCGTGAACGACGTCGCGAGCGAGATCTTCACGGTGGAGGACGCGACGCAGCTCGTGCAGTTCGCCGCCTCGAAGGGGATCGGCCGGTTGGCCATGTGGTCCTCCACGCGGGACAAGCAGTGCGCGGCCGGGGCCGTCAACCACGCCGATGCCACGTGCAGTTCGATCCTTCAGCAGCCGCTGGCCTTCACCAAGGCGTTCTCCGGACTCAAGTAGCCGCCGAGGGCGCGCACGGGAAACGGCCGTCGGCCCGCCGCACGTCATGTGCGGCGGGCCGACGGCCGTGGTTCGGGACGCCTCAGGACACGCCCGGGGAGAGGATGCCCGCGCGGGTGGCGAGGTCGAGTGCCGCGTCGAGGCGGGGAGCCGGGCGGCCTTCGGTGTGGGCCGCCGCCAGGAGCGCCGCCACAGCGCCCGCGTCGGCCTTGCGTTCCCGTGCCAGTGCCGCGAATCGGGCGACGGCATCGGTCAGGCTCCGCTGCCGCGTCGACGGGGCGTCGAACGAGGACACGGTGAGTCCGAGGAACTCCTCCTCGTCCGCGCCCACCCAGGCGGCGGCACCGTCCAGTCCGTCCTCCCGCACCTCGTCCGGGTAGGGGATGCGGTGCCAGGCGCCGTTCTCCCACCAGTAGACGAAGCCGAAGAGGTTCCCGGCGGCGTCGTCGCGCAGGAGGTCCCAGGGCAGCCAGTCGGGTCCGCCCGCGAGGAAGTCGATCTGTTCTCCGTCGACATGGGTGTGGCTGCCGTCGGGGTCCTGGCCGCAGAACACCGCGTGCCCCTCGTCCACCAGGGTCAGGCGCCACCAGCCGTCCCCGCCGGTGGAGTGGCACCACAGGCCGTCGTCGTCGAGGGCGAACTCGGTACTGGTGGAACACGCGGTGTCGACCATGGCCATGGTCACCGCCCTGGCCCACAGCAGTTCGGGGTGTTCGAGGTCTTCGGGCCGGCTCGGCGTGTGCATCGTGTGGTCTCTCCTCCCGGGTACCGGGCAAGCCTCGCACGAGGGGCCGGGTCGGCCGAAATGCCGATGCTCGTCCTCGACTCCTCCCGCACGAACACCGCACCGGCCCGGCGCGCCGCCCGGCGATCCGTGCGGACCAGGTGCCCGCACGCGGTGCCCGCATGCCGAGAAGATCTCGTCCGCATCCGGCCTGCCCGCACGCGGATCCCGCCATTGTGGTCGCCGCACCAACTTCCTTACCGGAATGGCGGGTTACGGTCCGGCCATGTCTTCGAACATACGAACCACCTCCGCTCCGCACAGCCGCCGCGCCCTGTTGCGCACCGCGGTGGCGGGCACGGCCGCGGCCGCCGGAGCGGGACTGACCCTCGGGGCGGCCCTGCCCGCCTTCGCCGGCTCGTGGGACCCGGAGAGCGCCGAGCCCGTGACCACCCCCGCACAGGCCCTGCGTCGGCTGGCGGCCGGCAACCGGCGATGGCGGGCCCAGGACCAGGAGCACCCGCACGAGTCCGGGCCCCTGCGCCGCCGGCTCGCCCAGGGCCAACAGCCCTTCGCGCTCGTGCTGGGCTGCGTCGACTCCCGCGTTCCGCCCGAGCTGGTCTTCGACCAAGGACTGGGTGACCTGCTGACCGTACGGTCCGCGGGCGAGGTGCTGGACGAGGCGGTTCTGGGGAGCATCGCGTACGGGGTTCTGGAGCTACGCATACCGCTCGTGCTCGTCCTGGCCCATCAATCGTGCGGAGCGGTCGCCGCCGCGGTCCACGGCGACGAGTCGGGCGAACCACTTCCCGCCCATGTCCAGTACCTGGCCGATCAGATACGGCCGTCCATCGATCACGGTCGGCAGGGCGAGGCCCGCGTCGACGCGACGATCGATGCGCATGTGCGCAACGTCCGCCGACGGCTCGCGGCCGAACCCGACCTCGCCGGGAAGGTGGCGGCGGGCGAACTCGCCCTGGTCGCGGCCCGCTACGAGCTCCGTGACCAGCACGTACGCATTCTGGCCTGACGGCGGTGCCGCCGCGTGCGGGCCCGTCCCGGTCGAGCTTCCGACCGGGACGGGCCACGGTTCACGAGCTTCAGGCGTTGACGCAGACGTTGCCGGCGGCCGGGTTGAGCGCGCCGATCACGTTGATGCTGTTGCCGCACAGGTTGATCGGAATGTGGATCGGGATCTGGATCACGTTGCCCGACAGCACACCGGGCGAGCCCGCCGCGATGCCCTCCGCGGTGGCGTCGGCCGACGCCGAGGACGCACCGCCCATGACCGCCAGGCCGAGCACCAGGGCCAGACCCGCACTCTTCAGAACACGCGACACGTGAATCTCCTTGTCACCGCACAGCGGTGCCGAAGCACCGCACGGCCCCGAGCGGGGTCGTCGCCCTTTACTTCGGCAGGTGACGGGCTCCCGCCCTGGGTCAGGGCGCCCGGTTCCCTCGAAGAGGTGGCACCACGCCTCCGTTCGGGGGTACGCGAGCGCCGTCGGGCCCCGGCCGCCGCCCCGCCGGCGCGTCGGCGACGCGGCCGATGCGCGGCTCGTCCTCCAGGCTTCGTACCCGGCGCCGGGCCGATGGCATTTCTTAGCATCAGAGGTCAACTATTCGTCCCGTCGACGCCCTGACGACTAGAAAGGTCGGGACCGGGCCGGACCCGCCGACGGGGATGATGCAACCCGTCGGTGACCGGAATGATGACTGAAGGCGGTGGATGCGCGTGTGTAGATGCGGCAGACTCGAATGGACAGCGGTCAGATTACTTCCGGAGAGACCGAGTTCAGACTCCTTCACCTGACGCGGTCGGTCCCGCCACAGCCTCTGTCCATGGGCGGTGCCGGGCTGACTCGGACGCAGGGAGGAGGGATTCCCCGACCTCCTCCCTGCGTATGCGGCTGCGCGTTTGCAGCTCGCATTCCCAGCCGCTCCGCACAGGCCCCGATACGGCCTGTCGCAAGCCGCTGACGTGTGACTTTCGAGGATTCCGCCTCGCGCCACAACCTGGCCGACGCGATGATACGGCTACCGTCCGAGTGCGTTCCGACGTGCACCGGACGCGGAATTGAGCCGGTTTCGGAACGAATCCGGCGAACACAGTCGGAACAAGCCACCTGAGATTTTTCAATTGGGCACCCATCCGCAGGCGTTGGGGCAACGAAGGATCAGCGGGAGCCTCTGCAGGGCCTCGCACAAATCCCGTACGATCTGCGATTCCCGTCCTGGGGATCCACGGAACAGGAGCGAATGTGATAGTCAAGCGCGCCGGTCGCCACGTGGTTCTCGCCGCCATACCCGCCGCCGTGGTCCTGAGCCTCGGCCTTTCCGGACCAGCTCTCGCCGAGGGCGGAAAGGCGTACCAGATCGACCTTGCGCAGCTGAACGCATCAGGCTCCAGCGGCACGGTCATGCTCACCCTCAAGGGCAAGCAGCTGACCGTACAGATCGAGTCCAAGGGCATGGTGCCGGGGCAACCGTCGGCCCAGCATCTGCACGGTTCGACCAAGGGCCACGACTTCCACTGCCCGGACGCGACCGACGACACCGACGGCGACGGGGTTCTCAGCAACACCGAGGCCACGCACGACTACGGCGACATCAACATCTCGCTCACCACGGGCGGAGACACCAAGCCCACGAGCGGCCTCGACGTGTTGCGCATGCCCGTCGCCGACGCGCAGGGCACGATCCGCTACAAGCGGACGATCGAGGTCGGCCAGGATGTGGTCGACCACATCAAGGACCTGCATGTGGTGCAGCACGGTATCGACCGCAACAAGAACAAGAAGTACGACTTCGAGGGCGCCGGCAAGAGCGAGCTCGACCCGAAGCTGCCCCAGGAGGCCACCGCTCCGACCAACTGCGGAGAGGTCAAGGGCGCGGCCGTCGGATCGATTCCCGTGGGTGGCATCGAGACCGGAGGCGGTACGACGGAGCACGCGGCCGCTCCGGTGACGATGCGCGACGGTGTGGCCATCACCGTCCTCGCGGTCGCGGCCGGTGCGGTGATCATCGGGCGCAAGCGGGCCGGCGGCGGGCCCGTCCGCCGGGAGACCACCGGGGGTGGCGCGTGAAGTCGACCCTCGTACGGTCCCCCCGCCGGGCCCTGGGCCCCCTGGCGGCCGTCGCCCTCGCGGGGCTGCTCCTCACCGGGTGCGGCGGCCAGAACGCGGCGACGCCCCCCGCCCCCGCGGGGCAGAGCGGGCAAGGCGGGGCGCCCGCCGCCGCGGACGCCGCTCCGCCCACCGGGAAGGCACCCGCGGCCGGATCGCAGAGCGGCGGGAGCACGGGGACGGGTGCGGGTGCCGGCTCGGGCCGGGCCGAGCAGGCCCTGGCCCGGTCCGCGCCGCAGAAGATCTCGATCCCCTCGCTCAACGTGTCCAGCTCCCTGGAGACCCTGCAACAGAACCCCGACGGCACCATGCAGACCCCGAAGGACCCCGCGCTCGCGGGCTGGTACGAGCCGGGACCGACCCCCGGCTCCCAAGGACCGGCCGTGATCGCCGGGCACGTCACGTGGAACGGCGCATCCGCGGTGTTCGAGAAGCTGAAGACGATGAAGGGCGGTGACACCATCAAGGTCACCCGGAAGGACGGCAAGACGGTCACGTTCACGGTGGACCGCGTCGCCGAGTACCCGAAGGCCGAGTTCCCGACTCTGGAGGTCTACAAGAACATCGACCACGCGGGCCTGCGACTGGTCACCTGCGGCGGCAACTTCGACCCCAAGAAGCACTACTACGACAGCAACGTGGTCGTGTACGCCCGAATGACGGGCGCCGCGTAACCGGAACCACGGGGCCGGGAACACGCCCGTCGGCCGCAGGACCCCCACTGCGACCGGCGGGCCCGGCCGTCCCGGACGACGAGACCCACCCTTCGCCGCGCACGCGTTCGGCGGAAGGCGTCCGCGTGCGCCGCGGCCCACGGCCGGAACGGACGGGCCGGCGCTCCCCGAACGCATGCATCCCAAAGCGGACTGCAACGCCACCGGATCCGTGATCGACCGAGTGACACGCGCGCCCGCGGGCACGCGGCGGCACCCGACCCGTCACCGGATCGGGTGCCGCACATGCCTCGCGTCAGTCGGTGGTGTGCGTCCAACTCGTGCACAGGGCCCAGATGATGAACACGTCGATCGCGATGATGATGATCGACCACCAGGGCTGGTACGGCAGCCACATGAAGTTGAGGATCACGCTGATGCCGGCGAGTGCGATACCGGCGCCCCGCGCGAGGTTCGAGCCGGCGAACAGGCCCACCCCGGTGAGGATGACGATGATCCCGACGATCAGATGGATCCAACCCCACGCCGTGAGGTCGAATTCGAAGACGTAGCTGCCGATGCGGGCGTAGACGTCGTCGTTGGCGATGGCCGCGATGCCTTGGAACACCGCGAGGCAGCCGGTCACCAGAAGGAGGACGGCGGCGAACAACGTGCCCACGTTCCCCGCGCCCTGGCTGTCGCCGCTTGGGTACAGCGGGGTGTTGCCCGGCGCGGGGCCGGTGTTCCAGTTTCCCCCGGTCGGTGTCGGCTGGCCCATGGAATTCACCTCACAGTTGGCGGTTCAGCGCAGGACCGTCCTGCTCCGGCTCGTCGGTCACAGGCTTCGGTGCCCACATCGCAGTGTCGTCCGACGGTCCGGTTCCTGTGATCACCCGAAGCGGGTGGTCTTCGCCCGGGAGCACCGGGCGGCCGCACACGGGGCGGCCGCACACGGGGCGGCCGCTCCCGCTCACGCGGGCAGCCGGCGCATTTCGAGCACCCGCAGGCCCAGGGACTGGAAGCGGGTGAGGAGCCCGTACAGGTGGGCCTCGTCCGCCACGCTGCCGCAGAGGAGCGTCTGCTCCGGTACGGGGATCCGGGCGAGCTCCGGAAAGCTCGCGGCGAACGTGTCCGGTACGACCCCCGAGATACGGAATTCGTAGCGCATGGGAGCGGTCACTCCTCTCGGAACGAAGGCTTCGGGGTCCGGGCCGGTGCGAGAGCCCGGACCGCTTCCGGCCTTCACCGCCATCGTGGGCCCCCGGCTCGGGGCCCGACATCGCCCGGTGCGGGCGAGAAACCCGCGCGGCGACCCGCCCCGCGCGACTCAGAGCATCCCGAGATCCTGCGCCCGGTGGACCGCCTCGCTGCGCCGGGTGACGCCGAGCTTGCGGTAGATGCTCTTCAGGTGGGTCTTGACCGTGTTGGCCGACACGTACAGCTCGGTCGCGATCTCCTCGGTGGACAGCAGCTCCGCGGCCTTGCCCAGCACCTCGGTCTCCCGCGCGCTCAGCGGTTCCACCACGGGTGGCCGCCCCTCGCTCCGCGGCGCGCGCGCCGTACGGGCCGTACGGGCCGGGGTGCGGGGGGCCGGCCGGCCGTGCGACCGCGCCGTCCGCGGGTCCTCGCGCAGGGTTCGGCGCACCCAGGGACCGCTCTCGGTGAAGATCCTGCGCAGTTCCTCGGGACGGGCGAGGGCCAGCGCTTCGTCGAGGTACCGGTGCGCCTGCGCGCAGTCGCCCCGCGCCTCGGCGATCCGCGCGCGGAGCAGGCAGGCATGGGCCCGTACCGGCGTCGGGACGCCGTCGTCCGCCGGTACGCCCGCCAGTGCCCGCGCCGCGTCCGCGGGACGGCCGGCATCCAGCAGGGCGCGGGTCCGGGCCAGCGCGCGCTCCGGCCGGTCACCGTCCGGGGCCGGCGCCGCGTCCAGCACCCGCAGGGCCGCGACGGCGTCGCCGCCCGCCAGGTGTACGGCCGCTTCGGCCACCGTCAGCGCGTCCGCCGCCCAGGCGGGCAGTCCCGCCGCGTCCACCGCGCGCAGGGCGGCGAGCGCGGCGTCCCCGTCGCCCTCGGCCGCCGCGATCCGGGCCCCGATGACGGCGGCCCGGGCGGCGGTCGCGGGATCCGGGCGCGGCCCGGGCGCCGCGGTGGCCAGGTCCAGGTGGTGGCGGGCGGCCGGCAGGTCGTCCTGCTCGACGGCCACGCCCGCCAGGACGAGGTGGTCGATCCCGGACCGGCGTTCGGCCGGCAGGGCGGACCGCTCGGCGACGGCGAGCGAGGCGTGGGCGTGTTCGGCCGCCTGCCGCAACCGGCCGCGCAGCAGTTCGGTCAGGGCGAGTGAGCCGAGGGCGCCTCGGAGCGGGGCCTCCGTGCCCGGCGGACCGCACGCGGCGACGGCGGCGGTGAGCGTGGATCCGGCCCGGTCCAGGTGTCCGGCGCCCAGCTCGACGGCGCCGAGATGGGCCAGCAGCAGGGCGTGGAGCTCGGGGCGCTCGGCGACCAGGGGCGGCGGCAGCTCCCGTAGCAGCCGGTCGGCGTCGGCGGCCGCCCGTTCGACGGCCGTCAGGTCGTCGGCCGGCCGGCCGACGAGCACACCGAGGAAGGCGCGGCCGAACCGGGCCGCCGGGCCGCAGGCGTCCGCGAGCGGGTCGTCCGCGGACGGTGCGAAAGCGGCGTCGGCCCGCCGCAGTTCGGCCTCGCACCCCGGGAGGTCCTGTTCGGCCAGCCGGCAGGCCGCGCCGACCAGTGCGGGCGCCGGTCCGGGCGTCCCGGTCGGCATGTCGGCGAAGGCCCGGACCAGCTGGTCGGCCTCCAGGCCCGTCAGGAGGCGGCCGAGGGCCAGGTTGTCGACCAGTTGCGCCGCCGCGAACTGCCAGTCCTCGGCGGCGGCGCCCTGGAGCACCGCCTCGGTGAGCCGCCCGGTCCGGGCGAGCCAGCGCGCCGCCCGCCCGTGCAGCCGGGGTTCGAGGCCGGGGCAGCGTTGCCGTAGGTGCGCGCGCAGGACCTCGGCGAACAGCGGGTGCAGTCGGTACCAGGCCGAGGCGTCGATCTGTTCCAGGAACGCGTTGTCGCGGGCCAGCCGGGCCAGGGTCCGTGCTCCGTCGTCCCGGCCGGTCAGGGCGTCCGCGAGATCCGGGTGGACGCGGTCGGTGACGCAGACGCGCAGCAGCAGGTCCTGGGTGGGGGGCGGCTGCGCGTCGAGCACCTCGGTGAGGAGGTAGTCGGCGATCGTGGTCCGGTCGGCCGCGAACTGGCGCAGGAACGCCTCCGGGTCGGCGCTGCTCTGCATCGCCAGGGCGCACAGGCGCACCCCCGCCGCCCATCCCTCGGTCCGCTCCATGAGGAGGCGGATTCCGTCGGGCGAGACGGTCAGACGGTGCTCGCTCAACAGCGCCTCGGCGTCCGCGTCGGTGAATCTGAGGTCGGCGTGTCGGATCTCCGTGATCTCACCGGCCGCCCGGTAGCGGTGCAGGGGCAGCAGGGAGTCCGAGCGGCTGGTGAGCACGATGCGCAGCCCGCCCGCCGCGTGGCGGAGTACGAAGTCCAGCCCCTCGCTCGTCGCGGGCGGCTGGGTGGTGTCGAACTGGTCGAGGACGAGGACCGCGGGCTGCGCGGAAGCGGCCAGCCCGTCCGCCAGGCGCACCAGGAACGACCGGGTCACGCCTTCGGCCCGGGTCGGCCGGCCCACCTCGGCGGGCAGGGCCGTCCCGCCCCGGTGGAGGGCCTCCAGCACGTAGGCCCAGAAGGCTCCGGGGGCGTCGTCGGGCTCGACGGTGAGCCACATGGGGGGACGTGTGGTGCGTCCGTCGGCCGCCCAGTGGGCGGTGAGCACGGTCTTGCCCGATCCGGCGGGACCGTTGATGAGGGTGAGCGGCCCCTGCGCGCCGGCCGTCAGCCGCACCAGCAGCTCGGGCCGGTGGACCAGCAGCTTCGGGACGGCCGGGGGCGCGAACCTGGCCGCGAGCATGGGGTCGCCGGTCGGCGCCCGGTGGTCCATGGAGGTCACCGGGGGTCCCACGGGGGTACGGAGTGTGATCGGCCCACGCTTCCCACTGAACCGGTGATCGGTGGTGATCACCAGTCGTGTCACCCGGTCCGGGTGAGGCCGGGTGAGGTCCGGGCACCGCCCGTGCGGGCCCGGGGGCCGAGCGCCCGGGTGCGCTGTCGCCGTGTGGGCCGGTCGTGCACGGACGGAAGGTCGGATCATGGAGCCCGGCGTAGGGTACCGGGATGATCGAGACACCAGAGGTGTTCACGCGGACCACGATCGAGCGGGAGGGCGCGGCCGGCGCCGCCTGGCTCGCCGAACTCCCGCACATCGTCGACGAGTTATTGGCACGCTGGCAGTGCGTACCGGACGGTGCGGTCTTGCACGGAGGGGTCGGGATCATCGTTCCGGTGCTGCGGCGGGCCTCGGAGCCGGCCGTGCTGAAGGTGTCCTTCCCGCATCCCGGCAACGTCCATGAGCCGGACGCGTTCGAGGCGTGGGCGGGGAACGGCGCGGTCCTGCTGCACGAGCGGGACGACGCGCGCTTCGCGATGCTGCTGGAGCGGGTCCGGACCTCGACGCTGGAGGAGATCGAGGACGGTGACGAGGTGGTGACGGTGGCGGGGCGGCTCAGCCACCGGCTGGCCGTCCCCGCACCGGCCGGCCTGCCTCGGCTGCGGGACCGGAGCGGCGCCTGGGAGGAGCAGCTGCGCCGCGATCAGGTGGAGTTGACGCACACGATGTCGCCGTACGTGGTGGACGCGGCGGTGGCGACCGTCCACGAGCTGGGGCGCACCCAGCCGGACGTCCTGATCCACGGTGACCTCCACGCCCGGAACATCCTGCGCGCGGACCGCGAGCCGTGGCTCGCCGTCGACCCCAAGGGCTACGTGGGTGACCCGGCCTACGACGGCGGCACCCTGCTCAAGACGCGCGCGTTGTCCCTCCTCGGGGCCGAGGACCTCGGCAAGGCCGTCCACCGCACCCTGGACCTCTTCGTCGAGGCCGCGGAGCTCGATCGCGAACGTGTCCGACGTTGGGCTCAGCTCCACGCCGTGCAGGCGGCGTTCTGGGGTCGTCGGCACGGCTTCCGGGTCGCCCGCGGCGGCCCGATGCTCGACTGGATCACGGAGTTCGCCGACCACCTGGCGGGGTTGCTGACGCGGCCGGCCTGATCACCGACGGCTGGGCCGCCCCTTCTCCCGTACCCGGTGCGGCGCGGGTGCGGCGACACCACTCGCCCCACCCGCGCCCTTCCCGTGCGTCTCCGGCGCACCCTCTGCCCTGGAGACCCGCCGGGGCCCCTCAGCCCCGGCCGTACGTGTGGAACCCGCGGCCGCTCTTTCGGCCGAGCAGACCCGCCTGCACCATCCGCTGGAGCAGCGGGGGCGGCGCGTACAGGGGTTCCTTGAACTCCTCGTAGAGGGATTCCGCGATGGCCGCGACGGTGTCCAGGCCGATCAGGTCCGCCAGTTTGAGCGGGCCCATCGGGTGCGCGCAGCCCAGTTCCATCCCGGCGTCCACGTCCTCGGGGGCGGCGAACCCGGATTCGGCCATGCGGACGGCCGAGAGGAGGTAGGGGATCAGCAGCGCGTTCACCACGAAGCCGGCCCGGTCCTGGGAACGGACGACGGTCTTGCCCAGGACGTCGCGGGCGAAGGCCTCCACCGTGTCGAGGGTGTCCCGCGAGGTGTGGAGGGAGGAGACGACCTCCACGAGGGGCAGGACGGGGACGGGGTTGAAGAAGTGCAGGCCCACGACCCGGTCGGCGCGGCCCGTGGCCATGCCCAGCCGCATGATCGGGATGGCCGAGGTGTTCGTGGCGAGGATCGCTTCCGGGTCCGCCACGATCTTGTCGAGGGCGGTGAAGACCTCGGTCTTGGCCTCGGGGTTCTCGGTGACGGCCTCGATGACGAGCTGCCGGTCGGCGAGGTCCTCCAGCTCGCCGGTGAAGACGAGCCGGGCCAAGGCGTCCTCGGCGGAGATCCGGTCCAGTTTGCCGCGCTGCACGGCTCGTTCGAGGGAGACGGCGACGCGTTCCCGGGCGGCCCGGGCGGCCGTGTCGTCCGCCTCGGCGACGACGGTGTCGAGGCCGGCGCGGGCGCACACCTCGGCGATGCCCGCGCCCATCTGACCGCCGCCGACGACACCGACCCGGCGGATCGACGGGGTCATGACCGGTTCTCCGTCCGGCGGACGAGATGGCGGGTGTACGCCTCGGGGGTGAAGAAGGCGGGCAGGCCGGGGGTGAGCGCGGTGTTCACGAAGATCTCTCGGGCTTCGGTGACCCGGGCCCGCGGGTCCTCGTCCTCCAGTGCCGCGCATTCGGCGTCGAGGAGGTCGAGGACCGTCGCCCGGTCGGCCTGGTCGTGCCGCAGCCACTGCCAGATCTGGACGCGGGCGATCTCGGCGGTCGCGGCGTCCTCCATCAGGCCGTGGAGGGCCACGGCGCCGCTGCCGCGCAGCCAGGCGTCGAAGTAGCGCAGGGCGACGGCGACGTTCGAGCGGATCCCCTCCCGGGTGGGGGGCGCGGCGATCCGGCGGACGGACAGCAGGTCGGCGGCCGTGATCTCGACGTCCTCCCGGGTCCGGTCGAGTTGGTGCGGCCGCTCCCCCAGGACCTCGTCGAAGACCTCGCGGCAGACGGGGACCAGTCCGGGGTGGGCCACCCAGGAGCCGTCGAAGCCGTCCTCGGCCTCCCGTTCCTTGTCGAGGCGGACCTTGGCGAGGGCGGCGCTGTTCGCCTGCGCGTCCCGGCTGGGGACGTGGGCGGCCATCCCGCCGATGGCCTGGGCGCCGCGCCGGTGGCAGGTGCGTACGAGCAGCTCGGTGTAGGCCCGCATGAAGGGGGCGGTCATGGTGACCGCGGCCCGGTCGGGCAGTTGGAAGTCGGTGCGGTGGCCGAAGGTCTTGATCAGGCTGAAGAGGTAGTCCCAGCGGCCGGCGTTCAGCCCCGCGCTGTGTTCGCGGAGCTCGTGGAGGATCTCCTCCATCTCGAAGGCCGCGGTGATCGTCTCGATGAGGACGGTGGCGCGGACGGTGCCGCGGGAGATGCCGAGGAGTTCCTGGGCGTGGCGGAAGACGTCGTTCCACAGGCGCGCCTCGTACCGGTTCTCCAGCTTGGGCAGGTAGAAGTACGGGCCGTGGCCCGCGTCGATCTGCCGCTGGGCGCAGTGGAAGAAGTACAGGCCGAAGTCGACGAGGGACGCGGACAGGGGGCGTCCGTCGATCTCCAGGTGCTCTTCGAGGAGGTGCCAGCCGCGCGGGCGGACCATGATGGTCGCGAGCTGCTCGCCGAGGCGGTACTCCTTGCCCTCCGGGGTGGTGAAGTCGATGCGCCGTTCGACGGCGTCGAGCAGGGTCAGCTGGCCGCCGATGATGTTGGTCCAGGTCGGGGCGGTGGCGTCCTCGAAGTCGGCCATCCAGACCTTGGCACCGGAGTTCAGGGCGTTGACGGCCATCCGCGGCTCGGGCGGGCCGGTGATCTCGACGCGGCGGTCGGTGAGGCCGGGCGCGGGCGGGGCGACGCGCCAGTGCGGGTCCTCGCGCAGGGCGCGGGTGGCGAGCGGGAAGTCGAGGGGGGTGCCGCCGGCCAGGTGGCCCGAGCGGCGTCGGCGCTCCTTGAGGAGCTCCAGGCGGCGATCCGCGAACGCGCTGTCGAGCCGGCCGATGAACTCCAGGGCCTCGGGGGTCAGGATCTCCTCGTGGCGCTCACCCGGCGCGCCGAGAACCTGGACGCTGCTGGTCAGGGACGGGAGGGGCATGCGGTTCTCCTCAGGCGGGTCGGGGGTGGGTGCCCGGGGGGGAGGTCCCTCGGGCACCCGTCGGAAGGGGCCGCCGAGCGGGCGGGCCGGCCGATCGGCGGGCGGGGCCGGCGGTGCGGCTCACGCCCGTCGGTGGCTCAGTGGAACTGCTCTTCCTCGGTGGAACCGGAGAGCGCGGTGGTGGAGGAAGCCGGGTTGACGGCGGTGGAGACGAGGTCGAAGTAGCCGGTGCCGACCTCGCGCTGGTGCTTGACGGCGGTGAACCCCTGGGCCTGGGCGGCGAACTCGCGCTCCTGGAGGTCGACGTAGGCGGTCATGCCGTGCTCGGCGTAGCCGCGGGCGAGGTCGAACATGCCGTGGTTGAGGGAGTGGAAGCCGGCGAGGGTGATGAACTGGAAGCGGTAGCCCATCGCGCCGAGCTCCCGCTGGAACTTGGCGATCTGGTCGTCGTCCAGCGCGGCCTTCCAGTTGAAGGAGGGCGAGCAGTTGTAGGCCAGCATCTGGTCGGGGTACCGCGCGTGGATCGCCTCGGCGAACTCGCGGGCCTGGGCCAGGTCCGGGGTGCCGGTCTCGACCCAGATGAGGTCGGCGTACGGGGCGTAGGCGAGGCCGCGGGCGATGACCGGGGCCATGCCGTTCCGGACGTGGTAGAAGCCCTCGGCGGTACGCTCGCCGGTGCAGAACTCCGCGTCGCGCTCGTCGACGTCGCTGGTCAGGAGGGTCGCGGCGAGGGCGTCCGTACGGGCGATGATCAGGGTCGGGGTGTCGGCGATGTCGGCCGCCAGGCGGGCCGCGTTGAGGGTACGGACGTGCTGCGCGGTCGGGACGAGGACCTTGCCGCCGAGGTGGCCGCACTTCTTCTCCGAGGCCAGCTGGTCCTCGTAGTGGATGCCGGCGGCGCCCGCCGCGATCATCGCCTTGGTGAGCTCGAAGGCGTTCAGCGGGCCGCCGAAGCCGGCCTCGGCGTCCGCGACGATCGGCGCGAGCCAGTCGGTCGTGTCGGTGCCGCCCTCGGCGGTGGCGATCTGGTCGGCGCGCAGCAGCGCGTTGTTGATCCGACGGACCACCTGGGGGACCGAGTTGACCGGGTAGAGGCTCTGGTCGGGGTAGGTGTGTCCGGCCTGGTTCGCGTCGGCGGCCACCTGCCAGCCGGAGAGGTAGATCGCCTGGAGTCCGGCGCGCACCTGCTGGACCGCCTGGCCACCGGTGAGGGCGCCGAGGGCGTGGATGTAGTCCTGCTCGTGGAGCTGTCGCCACAACCGCTCGGCGCCGCGCCGGGCCAGGGTGTGCTCCTCGCGGACGCTGCCCGAGAGCCGCACCACGTCCTCGGCCGTGTAGGTGCGCTCGATGCCCGCCCAGCGAGGGTCGTCGGCCCACCGCTGCTTGAGCTGCTCGGCCGCCGCCGTCGTGTTCGCCTCTGCCATGACCGTCACCGTTTCCATCCGTCGCTGGTCTTGCCAATGAGCCGGACCGTGGGCCCGACGACTTGGCACTCTGTGCCTGTTAAGGAGCTGCGGCCGCCGAACCCGGCGCGGGGCCGAAGCTGAGCAATGCTGCCGAACGGCCGGGTCGAACCTCCTGGATGGCCGAAATCAGGGCGTGAGTCGGGCCGGTCGGTTCGTCCCGGCCGCCGTGTCCGGCGGGCCGCTGCACCGACTCTGGCACTGACACCGAGTGCCTTCAAGGAGGTACATCTGCCAAGGTCTGCGAATCTTCGGCATCGAAATTGCCAAGATTGCGAAGGGGTCGGTCGATGAAGATCCCCGTATTCTGACGTCGCGTGTCGGGCCCGGAACGGCGAGGGAGCGCGGTGAGCAAGACGTACGCGGGGGCGCGGTTGCGACGGCTGCGCGAGGAGCGGCGGATGACCCAGGCCGACCTGGCCCGGGTGCTCGCCATCTCCCCCAGCTACCTCAACCAGATGGAGCACGACTCCCGGCCCCTCACCGTTCCGGTGCTGCTGCGATTGACCGAGGCCTTCGGGGTGGATCCGGGCTTCTTCTCGGAGCGGGACACCAGCCGGCTGGTCGCCGACCTGCGCGAGGCGCTCGCGAACGAGGTGGCCGAGGCGCGGGTCTCCCCCTCCGACCTCGCCGAACTGGCCACCCGGATGCCCGCGGTCGCCTCGGTCCTGCTGGACCTGGGCCGGCGCAGCCAGCTGTTGGCCGAGCGTCTCGCCGACGCGGCCGACGGGCGGGACGTGGCCGCCGACAGCCCGCGCTCGCCCCATGAGGAGATCCGCGAGTTCTTCTACCGCCGGCAGAACTACCTCCACGACACCGATCTCGCCGCCGAAGGTCTCGCCGCCGAGATCGGCATCCGCCCGGGCGACGTCATCCGCGCGCTGACCCGCCGGCTCGCCGAGCGGCACGGGATCCGGACGGCCACGGACTCCGACCGGCTGCACCACTACGACGCCACCGCCCGGGTGTTGCACCTGTCGAACCGGCTCCGGCCGGGACAGCAGGCGTTCCGGATGGCCACCCAGCTGGCGCTGATCGAGTACGGGGCCGAGCTGGACCGGCTGGCCGCCGAGGACTTCCCGCCCGGCTCCCCCGTCCACGGCCTCGCGCGGATCGGCATCGCCAACCACTTCGCGGGCGCGCTCATCCTCCCGTACCCCGCCTTCCACGCCGCCGCCGAGGAGTTCCGCTACGACATCGAGCGACTCACCGACCACTTCGGGATCGGCTACGAGACGGTCTGCCACCGGTTGAGCACCTTGCAACGGCCCAGGCTGCGCGGAGTGCCCTTCTCCTTCGTGCGGGTGGACCGGGCCGGGAACATGTCCAAGCGGCAGTCGGCGACGGGATTCCACTTCTCCCGCGCGGGCGGCACCTGTCCCCTCTGGAACGTGTACGAGGCCTTCGCCGCGCCCGGCCGCATCCACGTCCAGGTGGCCGCCATGCCCGACGGACAGCGGTATCTGTGGACCGCCCGGGCCGTCACCCGCCACCGCGGCGGCTGGGGGGAGCCGGGCAAGACCTTCGCGATCGGGCTCGGCTGCGAGATCCGGCACGCCTCGCGCCTCGTGTACGCCGACGGGCTCGACCTCGACAACACGGCGGCGGCCACCCCCATCGGCATGGGCTGTCGGCTCTGCGAGCGCCTCGACTGTCCGCAGCGGGCCGTGCCGCCGCTCGGCCGGGCGCTGGCCGTCGACGAGAACAGCAGCACCTTCGTCCCGTACCCGGTGACCGGGAACCCGGGCCCCACGACGTAGGGCTGAGGGGACGTCAGGCCGCGGACGCCGGACGAAGGCGCGCGGCGGCGGCTCTGGACTTACTAGGACGTCCAACTATATGTTCGTGGCACAAGGTCCGCGGTGCAGGGAAGCCGGTGAGAATCCGGCACGGTCCCGCCACTGTGACCGGGGAGTGTGCTGCCATCCACACACCACTGACGAGCTTCGTCGGGAAGGCGGGCGGCACGCGGGGATCCGGGAGTCAGGATACCGGCCGCGGATGTTCCGTGTTGTCCACGAGGATGGAGCAGACACGCATGGCACCGGTTTGTACCCACGACCCTGGTGATCCGGCGGAGCGCGCGCACATGTCCGCACGCTCGTAGTCCCACGGCCCTCCCCAGCGGCGCACCCCATCGGGTGCCGTCCGCCGGTCAGCCGTGCCATCCCCGGATCCCACCTGACGAGAGCAGGCAACCATGGTCCGTGAACTCACCCATTTCATCGGCGGCAAACACACCACCGGATCCTCCGGTCTCTTCACCGACGTGTACGACCCCAACACGGGCGCCGTCCAGGCCCGGGTCCCGCTCGCGGGGCGCGCCGACACCGAGGCCGCCCTCGCGAACGCCGTGGAGGCGCAGGCCGACTGGGGGCAGTGGAACCCGCAGCGTCGCGCCCGCGTCCTGCTGCGTTTCCTCCAGCTGGTCGAGGCCGAACGTGACGCGCTGGCCCGGCTGTTGTCCTCCGAGCACGGAAAGACCGTCGCCGACGCCCATGGTGACCTGCAACGCGGCCTGGAGGTGGTCGAGTTCGCCTCCGGTGTCCCCCACCTGCTGAAGGGCGAGTTCACCGACAACGCGGGCGGCGGGATCGACGTGCACTCCTTGCGCTCACCGCTGGGCGTGGTCGCCGGGATCACCCCCTTCAACTTCCCCGCGATGATCCCGCTGTGGCAGGCAGCACCCGCTCTGGCCTGCGGAAACGCCTTCATCCTGAAGCCTTCCGAGCGGGACCCGTCCGTACCGCTGCGCCTCGCCGAGCTGTTCCTGGAGGCCGGCCTGCCGCCCGGCGTGCTCAATGTGGTCAACGGCGGGAAGGAGGCCGTCGACACCCTGCTGGAGGACCCGCGCGTGCAGGCCCTCGGCTTCGTCGGCTCCACCCCGATCGCCGCGCACATCTACGCGACCGCCGCGGCCCACGGCAAGCGCGCCCAGTGCTTCGGCGGCGCCAAGAACCACATGATCGTGATGCCCGACGCCGACCTCGACCAGGCCGTGGAGGCCCTGATCGGCGCCGGCTACGGCTCCGCGGGCGAGCGCTGCATGGCCGTCGCCGTCGCCGTCCCCGTCGGCGAGGAGACCGCGAACGCGCTGGTCGCGAAGTTGAAGGAGCGGATCGCCACCCTGCGGGTGGGTCGCTCCGACGATCCCGAGGCCGACTTCGGGCCACTGGTCAGCCGCGACGCCCTCGACCGGGTGAACCGCTACGTCGACATCGGAGCCACCGAGGGCGCCGAACTCGTCGTGGACGGACGCGGGTTCACCCTGCCCGGGCACGAGAACGGCTTCTTCGCCGGCGCGACCCTCTTCGACCGCGTGACCCCGCAGATGCGGATCTACCGCGAGGAGATCTTCGGCCCGGTCCTGTCCGTCGTACGGGCCGCCGACTACGAGGAGGCCCTGCGCCTGCCCACCGAGCACCCGTACGGCAACGGTGTCGCGATCTTCACCCGCGACGGCGACACGGCGCGCGACTTCACGCGCCGGGTGGGCGCCGGCATGG
This sequence comes from Streptomyces sp. CLCI03, assembly GCF_053615355.1. Classification (NCBI taxonomy): domain Bacteria; kingdom Bacillati; phylum Actinomycetota; class Actinomycetes; order Kitasatosporales; family Streptomycetaceae; genus Streptomyces; species Streptomyces sp. CLCI03. The sequence goes on from NZ_CM132132.1 coordinate 532,496, forward strand.
TCGGCGTCAACGTGCCGATCCCCGTCCCCGTGGCGTACCACACCTTCGGCGGCTGGAAGCGGTCCGGCTTCGGCGACCTGAACCAGCACGGCCCCGACTCGATCCGCTTCTACACCCGGACCAAGACCGTCACCTCGCGCTGGCCCTCCGGGGCCAAGGAGACCGCGAGCTTCACCATCCCGACGATGGGATGAGCCCGGTGACCACCACCCTCACCCCCGATCAGCTCGCCCTCGCCGAGGTCACCCTCGACTTCGCCCAGGAGCAGCTCGGCCCGAACGCCGTCACCTGGGACCAGGACAAGCACTTCCCGCTGGACGTGATCCGCAAAGCGGCGGACCTCGGGCTCGGCGGCGTCTACGTCCGCGAGGAGCACGGCGGTTCCGGCCTCTCCCGGGCCGACGGTGTGCTCGTCTTCGAGACCCTCGCCACCGGCTGCCCCTCCATCGCCGGATACCTCTCCATCCACAACATGGTCGCCTGGATGATCGACCGGTACGGGGACGCGGACCAGCGGGCGCGCTGGCTCCCCGACCTGTGCTCCGCCCGGTCGCTGGGCAGCTACTGCCTGACCGAACCCGGTGCCGGCTCCGACGCGGCCGCCCTGCGCACCCGGGCCCGACGCACCGACGACGGCTACGTACTGACCGGGGTCAAGCAGTTCATCTCCGGCGCGGGCGCCTCGGAGGTCTACGTCGTCATGGCACGTACCGGCGGGGAGGGTTCGGGCGGCATCTCCGCGTTCGTCGTCGAACGCGGCGACCCCGGGGTCTCCTTCGGCCCGAACGAGCGCAAGATGGGCTGGAACGCCCAGCCCACCCGCCAGGTGGTCCTCGACGGGGTCCGCGTCCCCGCCGACCGGCGGCTCGGCGCCGAGGGCGACGGCTTCCGCATCGCCATGAACGGCCTCAACGGCGGCCGCCTCGGCATCGCCGCCTGCTCACTGGGTGGTGCGCAGAGCGCACTGGACCGCAGCCTCGTGTACCTGTCGGACCGGGAGGCCTTCGGGGCCCGGTTGTCGCAGGCCCAGGCCCTGCAGTTCCGGCTCGCCGACATGGCCACCGAGCTGGCCGCGGCACGCGCCCTGGTCCGTCAGGCCGCCGACGCCTTGGACCGGGGCGACCCGTTGGCACCGCAACTGTGCGCGATGGCCAAGCGGTTCGCGACGGACACCGGGTACACGGTGGCCGACCGGGCCCTCCAGCTCCACGGGGGCTACGGCTACCTGAGCGAGTACGGCATCGAGAAGATCGTCCGCGACCTTCGGGTCCACCAGATCCTGGAAGGCACCAACGAGGTCATGCGCATCATCGTCGCCCGCGGGCTCACGGAAGCCCTGCGATGAACCACGACTCCCCCGAGGACCACGCCCCGGACCACGTGCTCCTGCGGACCGAAGGCCGCACCGCCTACATCACCCTCAACCGTCCGAAGGCGCTCAACGCCCTCAGCCACTCCATGGTGCTGCGCGTCGACGAGGCGCTCGCCCGCTGGCAGCACGACCCGGACGTCACGGCCGTCGTCATCGAGGGCGCGGGCGAACGGGGCCTGTGCGCGGGCGGTGACATCCGCGCGATCTACGAGGACGCCCGCACGGGCGGCACGGCCTCGGCCGACTTCTGGCGCGACGAGTACCGGCTCAACGCCCGCATCGCCCGCTACCCCAAGCCGTACGTCGCCCTCATGGACGGCATCGTCATGGGTGGCGGCGTCGGCATCTCGGCCCACGGCACCGTGCGGATCGTCACCGAGCGCTCCCGCGTGGCGATGCCCGAGACCGGCATCGGCTTCGTCCCCGACGTCGGCGGCACCTACCTGCTGGCGCTGGCGCCCGGCGAGTTGGGCACCCACCTGGCCCTGACGGGGGCGCCTGCCGGTGCGGCGGACGCGCTGCTGTGCGGGCTCGCCGACCACTTCGTGCCCTCGCAGCTGCTGCCGCGGCTGGCCGCGGACCTGGCGGGTGACCCCGTGCACGAGGTGCTGGAACGGTACGTGGCGCCCGCGCCCGCCGGCACGCTCGCCGAGGACCGCGAGTGGATCGACCACTGCTACGCGCCGGACACGGTGGAGGACATCCTGGAGCGCCTGCTGCGCAGCGACGCCCCGGCGGCGAAGGAGGCCGCCGCGACGCTCCGCTCCAAGTCGCCCACGGCGCTCAAGGTGACGTTGGCCGCCCTGCGCCGGGTGCGTGCGCTCGGCCCGCTGGAGAGGGCTCTGGAGCAGGAGTACCGGATCTCCTGCGCGGCGCTCTCCTCCCCCGACCTGGTGGAGGGGATCCGCGCCCAGGTCGTCGACAAGGACCGCAGCCCTCGGTGGTCGCCGCCCTCCCTGTCGGAGGTGACCCCGGCGGACGTGGAACGGTTCTTCGCCCCGCTCGGCGCGCACGAACTGGGGCTGGCCCCCGCCCACACGACGTCGGAGGTGCCCTGGTGAGTACGACCGTGGCGTTCATCGGACTGGGCCACATGGGTGGCCCGATGGCGGCCAACCTCGTCCGGGCCGGACATCGCGTCCTCGGCTTCGACCTGGTGCCGGACCTGCTGGCCGAGGCCGCGGCGACGGGGGTGGAGCCGGCGTCCTCGGCCGGCGCCGCGGCCGCCGACGCCGACGTGGTGATCACCATGCTGCCGGCGGGCGGCCACGTCCTCGCCCTGTACGGGGAGGGCGGGCTGCTCGGCGCCGCGCGGCCCGGCACCTTGTTCGTCGACTGCTCGACCATCGACGTGGCCGACGCGCGGGCGGCGCACCGGGCCGTGGGCGCGGCCGGTCACCGGTCCCTCGACGCGCCCGTCTCGGGCGGGGTGGTCGGCGCGCGGGCGGCGAGCCTCACCTTCATGGCGGGCGGCGGCGCCGAGGAGTTCGCGGCGGCCGAGCCGCTGCTCGGCGCGATGGGCAGGAAGGCCGTGCACTGCGGGACGGCGGGCGCCGGACAGGCCGCGAAGATCTGCAACAACATGATCCTCGCCGTCTCGATGATCGGGGTGAGCGAGGCCTTCGTCCTCGCGGAGAGCCTCGGCCTGGACCATCAGGCCCTCTACGACGTGGCCTCCACCGCCTCCGGCCAGTGCTGGGCCCTCACCGTCAACTGCCCGGTACCCGGACCGGTTCCGGGCAGCCCCGCCAACCGTGACTACCTGCCCGGCTTCGCCGCGCCCCTCATGGCCAAGGACCTCGCCCTGGCGGCGAACGCCCTGCGGGCCGGCGGGGTGGAGGCACCGCTCGGCCTGAAGGCCGCCGAGCTGTACGCCGACTTCGCCGCCGGCGAGGGCGCCGGCCTCGACTTCTCGGCGATCGTCCACACCCTGCGACCCCGGAACGGAACACCCGCATGACCTACGAAACGATCCTGCTGGAGCGCAAGGGGCGGGTGGCCGTCCTCACCCTCCACCGGCCCGAAGCCCTCAACGCCCTCAACCTCCGGGTGATGACCGAGGTGGTGGCCGCGGCGGAGGAGCTGGACCGGGACCCCGGGGTCGGCTGCATCGTGCTGACCGGCTCCGCGAAGGCCTTCGCGGCGGGCGCCGACATCAAGGAGATGCGGCCGCAGGGCTACATGGACATGTACCTGTCCGACTGGTTCACGGCATGGGACCGCCTCGGCCAGGTCCGTACCCCCACCCTCGCGGCGGTCTCCGGCTACGCCCTGGGCGGCGGCTGCGAGCTCGCGATGCTGTGCGACATCCTGCTCGCCTCGGACACCGCGAAGTTCGGGCAGCCCGAGATCAAGCTCGGGGTGATCCCGGGGATCGGCGGTTCCCAGCGGCTCACCCGGGCCGTCGGCAAGGCCAAGGCGATGGAACTGTGCCTGACCGGGCGCACCATGGACGCGGTCGAGGCCGAACGGGCCGGTCTGGTCTCCCGGATCGTGCCGGCCGACGAGCTGCTGTCGGAGGCGCTCGCGGTCGCCGAGACCGTCGCCGGGATGTCGAAGCCGGTGGCGATGATGGCCAAGGAGGCCGTGAACCGGGCCTTCGAGACCACCCTCACCGAGGGCGTCCGCTTCGAACGTCGGCTGTTCCACGCGGTCTTCGCCACGGCAGACCAGAAGGAGGGCATGTCCGCCTTCGTCGACAAGCGCCCGCCCCGCTTCGGCCACAACTGAGGCACGCACGAAGGCCGGGTGCGGCGCTGTTCCGCGCGCCGTACCCGGCCTTCGGCCGACTCCCGATGCCGCCTGGCGACGGCTGCGTACGAGCAGGTGGAGGAAGTACGGCGTGCCGATCACCGCGGTCATCAGGCCGGCGCCGAGCTGGGCCGGGGCGATCACGGTGCGGCCCACCAGGTCCGCCGTACAGACGAGGACGGCGCCGAGGAGCACCGCGACAGGGACCACCCGGTGGTGCTGCCGGCCCACGAGCGCGCGGGCCGCGTGCGGTGCGACGAGCCCCACGAAGCCGATCGTGCCGGCGGCGGCCACGGCGGTGGCGCTGAGCAGGACGCCGACCAGGAGGAAGCCGAAGCGGCTGCCGCCCAGGCTCAGGCCGAGCAGCCTCGGGGTGTCCTCGTCGAGCGACACGAGGTCCAGTTCGGTGCGCCGGGCGACCGCGACGACCAGGCCGACGACGAGCACGATCGCGAGCGGCACCACGTCCGGCAGGGTCCGGCCGTAGGTGGAGCCGGAGAGCCAGGTGAGCGCCTTCGTGGCGTTGAACGGGTCGGTGAGGATGATGAGGAGGCTGACGAGGGCGGCCGAGGCGGTCGCGACGCCGAAGCCGACCAGGACCAGTCGGTTCTGCTGGAACCCGCCGCGTGCCGCCGGCCCGAAGACGATGACGGAGCTGAGGGCGGCGCCCGCGAACGCGGCTCCGGCCACGCTCCAGGATCCGGCCAGGGGCACCGTCGTCACGAGGAGCACCGCGCCCAGCGCCGCGCCGCCGGAGACGCCCAGGATGCCCGGTTCGGCGAGCGGGTTGCGGGTCACGGCCTGGACCAGGGTGCCGGCCAGGGCGAGCGCGGCTCCGGCGAGGAGGGCGGCCACGACGCGGGGCACGCGGGTGTCGAGGACGAAGTGGTCGTCCGGCCGGCTCGTCCCTGGGCCCAGTTCAGGACGTCGCCGAGCAGCAGTTTGCTGTCGCCCACCAGCACGGCGGCGACGATCACGCCGACCAGGACGGCCACCAGGACCGCCGTGGTGGTGAGGAAGACGGTCCGGCTCCTGATCCGCAGCCGGTCGACGGCGGCGGCTGTGGCGGTGTCCTCGACCCGGATGGCCATGACGATCAGGAACACGGCGCCGACCAGGCTGGTGACCACGCCGGTGGGCACGCCGGTGGGCACGGCGACCGCCACGTCGGTGCGTACGACGGCGCGCAGCAGGACGTCGGAGCCGAGCACGAGGGCCGCACCGGTGAGCCCCGCGACCGGCAGGCTCGCGCGGTTGCGGGTGAACCCGCGGAACCTACGGGCGAGCGGGCGGACCAGGGCGGGGCGCACATTCCGACGAAGCCGACGGGGCCGGCGAGCGTGACGGCGGCCGTGGAGAGCAGGGCGGCGAGCACGACGGCGGTGACCCGGGTGGACCGGACGGGGACGCCGAGGCCGCGGGCGGCGTCGTCGCCGAGGGCCAGGGCGTCGACGCGGCGGGCGAGGAGCAGCAGTCCGACGAGGCCCACGAGGCCGATCGGTGCCATCTGCAGGACCCCGTCGAAGCCGTGTTGGGCGATGCTGCCCTGGTTCCACCGGAAGATGCCCGCGGTCTGCTGGGGGAAGAGCAGGAGCAGGCCTTCGGTGATGGCGGAGAGGCCGAGGGTCAGGGCGCTGCCCGCGAGGACGAGCCGGACGGTGCCGGCGCCGAGCCCGGACAGTCCGAGGACGACGGCCGCCGCGGCGAGGCCGCCGACGAAGGCGACGCCGGAGGAGGCCAGCAGCGGGAGCGAGGCGCCGGAGACGGCGAGGAGGCCGAGGCCGAAGTAGGAGCCTGCGTTGACGGCGAGGGTGTCGGGCGAGGCGAGGACGTTGCGGCTGACCGCCTGGAGGGCGGCGCCCCCCATGCCGAGGACGGCGCCGACGAACAGGCCCGCGACCATCCTCGGGAGCCGGGAGGCGATGACGACGGACGCGTCGCCCGGGTCGGCCCGGCCGGTGAGCGCCCGCCACACCTCGGGCACGCCGACGGAGGCGGTGCCCTGGGTGATGTCCACGGCCGCGAGGCCGGCGACGAGGAGGACCAGCGCGGCCGTCACCGCGGCCGCTCCCGTCCGGGACGTGATCGACGACGGACGGGTGGCGGCAGTGGGTGCGGTGACGGCCATGGTGCTACTTCGTCAGTGCGGCGACGACGGAGTCGATGTACTTGTTCATCGACTCGGGACCGCCGAACATCCAGATGCCGTCGGGCAGTCGGTTGACATTGCCCTTCTGCACGAACGGGAGCGAGGTCCACACCTTGTCCTGCGCGAGGACACCGGCGAACGGGTTGCTGTCCTTGTCGCCGTCGTTGCCGATGTAGGCGAACTCCACGTCACCGAGCTTGGTGAGGCCCTCGACGTCGCTGGTGGCCAGGCCGTAGGCCTCGTCGCCCTGGACCGCCCAGGCGTTCTTCAGGCCGAGCTTCTCGTTGACCCCGCCGATGAGCGAACCGCTGGTGTAGGGGCGGATCGAGACCTGGTTGGAGGTGACGTAGCCGTCGGCGAAGGCGTACGCGCCGCCCTTGCCGGCGTCGGCGAGGGCCTTCTTGGTCCAGCTTCGCCTGGAAGCCCTGCTTGAGCTTGTCGGACTGGGCGGTGGTGCCGGTGGCCTGGGCGATGAGGTCCAGGTTCTTGGTCATCTGCCCGATCGGGTCGGCGGCGTCGCCGGGGCGCACCTCCAGGACCGGGGCGACCTTGCGCAGCTGCTGCAGGGCGGCCGGCGGCAGGTCGGAGGTGGCGATGACGAGGTCGGGCTTGAGCGAGGCGATGGTGTCCATGCTGGGCTCGCCGCGCGTACCGATGTCCTTGGGCTCGCCCTTCAGCGGGACGGCGGTGTTCCAGGTCTTGTAGCCGGCGACGTCGGCGACGCCGACCGGGTCGACACCCAGCGAGACCAGGCTCTCGACGACGTTCCACTCGGTGCCGACGACCTTCTTGGCGGGGCCGGCGAGCTCCACCTTCGCGCCCGAGGCGTCGGTGAGGGTGATGGGCGCGGCGGTCTTCTTCGCGTCGTCGGCGGCGGGCTCGGTGGTCCCGCAAGCGGTCAGGGTGACGGCCGCGACGGTGGCGGCCGCCACGGTGAGGAGGAGTCGTCTCATGAGGTGGTACTGAGCCTTTCGGTACGCAAGTGGTGTCGGCCTATCGCGCGGGTGCGCAACTGGCCTGTCAGGGGGTCGGTTTCGACGTCGATGCGGATGCCGTAGGTGTCGGTCAGCCGCTCGGGGGTGAGGACGTCTTCGGGCCCGCCGTCGGCGATGACCCGTCCCGCGTGGAGCAGGACGATCCGGTCGGCCACGGCGGCGGCCTGGTCGAGGTCGTGCAGTACGGCGCCGACGGCGATCCTGTGGTCGTCCGCCAGATCGCGCATGAGGTCGAGGAGTTCGACCTGGTAGCGCAGGTCCAGGTAGGTCGTCGGTTCGTCGAGGAGGAGCACGCCCGTCTCCTGGGCGAGGCAGCCGGCCAGCCAGACGCGCTGGAGCTGTCCGCCGGAGAGGTGCTCGGTGCCGCGTTCGGCGAGTTCCTCGACGCCCGTGAGGGCGAGCGCGCGGTCGACCGCGGCCCGGCCGCCCGGGTCGTCCCGGCCCCAGCGTCCGCGGTAGGGGTACCGGCCGAATTCGACGAGGTCCCGTACCGTCAGTCCGCTCGGTGTGGGGCGCCCCTGCGTCAGGAGGGCGACACGGCGGGAGAAGTCACGGGGGCTCAGCGCGAAGCCGTCGGCGTCCCCGTCGATGACGAGGGTGCCGGTCCGTGGCCGCTGCAGTCTGGCTATCGTGCGCAGCATGGTGGACTTGCCGCTGCCGTTCGGTCCCACCAGGACGGTCACTTCGCCGGGTCGCAGCGTCATGGAGGCGTCGTGGACGACGTCGACGCCGTCGTACGCCACGGTGACGCCCTGGGCGGTGAGTTCATGACCCTGGGGACGCGTGGCCCCGGCGGTCTCTTCAGCTGCTGCGCGACGGTTAGGTCAACCTAACCTCAGAATACGGCAAGCACTTCCCCTCGCGTGATCGCAAGAGCGAGAACCAGCCATTTACGCACTTCGGACATATCCCTTCGGCGCGAGGTACGGCAGACCCATTGTTCGGGGAATGTACGGATGGCGGCGCGTCCACCGGAGGGGCCGGTCGGCACGGTTAGCATCGATGCTGCCAACCGCGGCTGAAAGGCAGTGATGACGGAGTCCAGGGGCCTCGTGCTGGTCGTCGAGGACGAGCGCCACATCTCCGACGTGCAGCGCCTCTACCTGACCCGCGAGGGCTTCGGCGTCCACGTCGAGGCCGACGGGGCGACCGGCCTCGCAGCCGCGCGGCGCCTGCACCCGGTGGCGATCGTCCTGGACATCGGCCTGCCCGGCATGGACGGCATCGCCTTCTGCCGCGCCCTGCGCGACGCCGGCGACTGGACACCCGTCCTGCTGGTCACCGCGCGCGGCGAGGAGGCCGACCGGATCCTGGGCCTCGAACTCGGCGCGGACGACTATCTGACCAAGCCGTTCTCCCCGCGCGAACTGGTCGCCCGGGTCAAGACCGTACTGCGCCGGGCGGCGGGCCCACCCGGACCGCCGCCCGGGAACACCGGCGGCCGGCTCAGCGTCGACCCGGTCAGCCGCACCGTACGCCGCGACGGCGAGCCGGTCGAGCTCACCGCCACCGAGTTCAACCTGCTCCACCACCTCCTCCAGCACGCGGGCCAGGTCTTCACCCGCGAGCAACTGCTCGCCCAGGTGTGGGGGTACGCCCGCTACCGCGACACCCGCATGGTCGACGTGTTCGTCTCTCAGGTACGCGCCAAGCTCGGCGACGCGAGCCCGATCCGTACGGTCCGCGGCGTCGGGTACAGCGCGACGGCCCCCGGCCCGTGAACCACCCCCGCACCGGCTCCCTCGCCCGCAAGATCGTGGTGCTGACCACCCTCGTGGCGGCGCTCGCGGTCGCCCTCACCGGCCTGATCGCCTGGCAGACCGCCGCGCACGGCGCCGAACAGCGCGAACGCGACCAGCTGGCACGCCAGGCGACGGTGCTCAGCCGGCTGCCGGCCGTGTCCGAGGCACTCTTCACCGGCGCCCAGGTACTGGCCGGACCGAACGAGGTGCAGCTCGCGGTCATCGCCCAGGACGGCACCGTGAGCGGAACCGCCGGCCCGGCCGTCGACAGGACGTCCAGATCGGCCCTGCTGGCGGGGGATCCCGTCTCCACCACCGGCATCCTCGGCGGCCAGGAGGTACTGCTGGTGGGGCGGCCCGGCGTACGCGGCGGCGCCGTCGTACTGACCGAGCCGTACTCCGTCGTCACCGAGAACACGAACCGGATCCGCCGCAACGTGATCGTGCCGCTGGTCTTCGGCATGCTCGGCGCCGCCCTGGCCGGAGCGCTCCTGGCCCGCCGGATCGCCCGTCCGCTCGTGACGGCCGCGCAGATCGCGCACCGACTCGCCGACGGCGAACGCGGCGTACCGGCCCCGGTCGACGGCCCCCGGGAGACCGCGGACATCGGGCGCGCCCTCAACGTCCTGGACCGGGCGCTGGCCCACAGCGAGAACCGCCAGCGGGAGTTCCTGCTCTCCGTCTCCCACGATCTACGCACTCCGCTGACCGCGCTCCAGGGGTACGCCGAGGCACTCGCCGACGGCCTGATCGAGCTGGAGCGGGTGCCCGAGGTCGGCGGCATCCTGGCCGACGAGACCCGGCGCCTGGACCGGTTCCTCGGCGACCTGTTGGACCTGGCCCGGCTGGAGGCCGACGACTTCCGCCTGGACGTGGCCCCGGCCGACCTCCGCGCGCTGCTCTCCGAGGCCGCCGCCTTCTGGAGCGGCCTCTGCGCACGCCACGGTGTCGATCTCCGGCTCGACCGGCCGGAGGGGCCCGTCGTCGTCGCGACGGACGCCTTCCGGGTCCGGCAACTGCTCGACGGTCTGGTGCAGAACGCGCTGCGCGTCACCCCCGAGGGCGCGCCGCTGGTCCTCGCCGTCCGCCCGGCCGCCACGGGCGGCGGGGCGGAACTGCAGGTCCGCGACGGCGGACCCGGCCTCACCGACGACGACGTACGCATCGCCTTCGACCACGGCGCCCTCCACGAGCGCTACCGGGGCACCCGCCCGGTCGGCAGCGGCCTGGGGCTGGCCATCGCCCACCGCCTGACCGGCCGGCTCGGCGCCGACATCCACGTCGAGGGGCACGGTCCGGAAGGCGGCGCCTGCTTCACCGTCACCCTCCCGTCGTCGCCCGCCCCCCGCTGAACCCGCTGCGCCGGCGACTCCCTTACATTCCCCGAACAATGCGCCCACGGGCCCCTTACACGCACCGCGCACTGTGTCCCCATGAACATCGAATCGACCCGGCGGCCGGGGCTCCTCCACCGGAGCGGGCGCTGGTGCGCCCGGCACGCCTGGCGCGTCGTCGCCCTATGGGTCCTGGCACTGGTCGGCCTCGGGCTCGCCAACCACACCTGGGGCGGCACCTACGCGGACAGCTTCTCCCTCCCCGGCACCAGTACCCAGACCGGCGCCGACCTGCTGACGGCCCACACGGACGGGGCCGGCGGCACGGCCTCCGCGCTCGTGATCACCTCCGACGAGGGGCCGGTCACCGATCACCGGGCGGCGATCGACACGGCCGTCGACAACCTGGGCCGGCTCCCGGACGTCCTGTCGGTGGCCGACCCGCTCACCACCCCCGGGGCGGTCTCCGCGGACGGCGGAACCGCCCAGGTGACCGTCCGCTTCGACGGCAACCCGGCGAGCTTCGACCCTTCCTACCTCGCCGAGGTGGACACCGCCGTCGAGCCGCTGCGCGCCGACGACCTCACCGTCGAGTACGGGGCTCCGCTCGGCCTGCTGGCCACCCCCAAGTCCGCCGACCGCGCCTCGGAGGCGATCGGGCTGGCCGTCGCCGTGCTGGTGCTGCTGATCGGTTTCGGCAGCGTCGCCGCCACCGGCCTGCCCCTGGTGACGGCCGTGATCGGGCTGTCCGTGAGCCTGGCCGGACTGGGACTGCTCGCCGGGCACTTCAGCTTCGCCCAGGCGGCCCCGACCCTGGCCGCGATGATGGGCCTCGGCGTCGGCATCGACTACGCCCTCTTCCTCGCCACCCGCTACCGGGCCCTGCTGCACGCCGGAGCCGACCCCGCCGAGGCGGTCGGCCGTACGGTCGCCACCAGCGGCCGGGCCGTGCTGGTCGCCGCCGCCACGGTGGCCATGGCCCTGTGCGGGTTGTGCGCCTCCGGCGTGGGCTTCATCGGTGCCCTCGGCGTCGCCGCCGGACTCAGTGTCCTCGTGGCCGCCGCCGCGTCGGTGACGCTGACCCCCGCCCTGCTGGGTCTGCTCGGCCGCCGGATCGACCGCTTCCACGTCCGCGAGCCGGTCGCCGAACCCTCCGGCGAGGCGGACGTGTGGCACCGCTGGGCCGTCCGGGTGAGCCGCCGCCCCTGGCTCTTCCTGGTCAGCGGCCTGCTCGTGCTCGGCGTCCTCGCGGTCCCGCTCGCGTCCATGCGCCTCGGACACGTCGATGCCGGCGCCCAGTCCACCAGCCGGACCGACCGCCGGGCCTACGACCTGATCACCGAGGACTTCGGCCCGGGCGCCAACGGCCCGCTCACCGTGGTCACCCACCTCGACAGCCGGCACGCCGAGAGCGAGAGCCTGCGCCAAGGCCTCGCGACCTCGCTCCGGCGCGAGCTGGCCGCCGTACCGGGCGTCGCCTCCGTCACTCCCCCGGTGCCCAGCCCCGACCGCGCCCTGCTCATCACCACGGTCGTGCCCACCACCGGCCCGCAGGACGCGGCCACCGCGGACCTGATCCACACCCTGCGGGACGAGACGGTGCCCCGGACGCTGTCGGGCACCGGAGCCACCGGCTACCTCACCGGTACGACCGCCGCCGCGCAGACCTTCACCGACACCCTGACCGCCAAGCTGCCCCTGATCATCGCCGTGGTCGTCGCCGCCGCGTTCCTGCTGCTGCTCACCGTCTTCCGCAGCCCGCTGGTGGCGCTGAAGGCCGCCGTGCTCAATCTCTTCTCCATCGCCGCCGCCTACGGCGTGGTCGTCGCGGTCTTCCAATGGGGCTGGGGCGGCGCACTGTTCGGCATCACCGAGGAGGTGCCCGTCGAGTCCTACGTACCGATGATGATGTTCGCGATCGTCTTCGGTCTCTCCATGGACTACGAGGTGTTCCTGCTCTCCCGGATCCGCGAGGTCTGGCTGCAGTCCGAGGACAACCACCTGGCCGTCGCCACCGGCCTCGCCGCCACCGCCCGTGTCATCACCTGCGCGGCACTGATCATGACCAGCGTCTTCCTCGCCTTCCTGCTCTCCACGAACGTGGCCGTCAAGATGCTCGCGCTGGGCCTGGGGGTCAGCGTCATCATCGACGCGACCGTGGTCCGCCTGCTGCTGGTACCCGCGTCCATGTACCTCTTCGGGCGCGCCAACTGGTGGCTCCCGGGCTGGTTGGACCGGTTCCTTCCGCACCTCGACCCGGAGGGCCCCGCCGAGGCGCCCGAGCCCCCTGCCGTACCCGATCCCGGTGCCGTGTCCGGACCCGATGCCGTGTCGGATCCCGGTACCTCCCCCGATCTCGCGCCCGCCCGAGGAGAACGGCGATGAAGCACCCCCTGACGAAGACCCGGGCGGTCCTGCGCCGGCACCTCGTCCTCACGGTCACGGCCGCCGTGCTGCTGCTCGCGGTCGTCGCCACCGGCGCGGCCGAGTACACGGTCCGCGGCGTCATCCACGGCCGCGTGCTGAAGGCGGCTCCCGGCCTCGGCGACGACGTGGCGGTCGGTGTCGCCGGCGGCTGGGCCCTGTGGGACCTGGCGCACGAGAACATCCCCCGGCTCGACATCAGCAGTGACGACGCCCAGGTGGGGCGGCTCTCCCAGGTCCGCGTCCGGGCGCGGCTGGACGACGTCCGCCTCGGCGGGACGACCACCGTCGGCAGCACCCGTGCCGAGGTGACGGTCTCCACGCAGTCGCTCGCCGGCGCGATCCGTGCCGCCGTGCCGTCCGTGGCGGTGGCCGCGGTCACCACCGACCCGGCGCGGGGGACGGTACTCGCGGACGTCGGCCCGGGCGGCCTCGGGCGGCTGACGCTGCGTCCGGTGCTCGCGGACGGCAAGGTCACCCTCGCCGTCGACGGGCTCACCCTGTTCGGCCGCTCCGTCCCCACCGACCGGCTCGGTATCGCCGCCGGCGGCCTCGGCCCGCAGGCGGGAGCGCCGAAGGAGTACCCGCTCGGGCTCGCCGCGACCTCCGCCGAGGTCCGGTCGGACGGCCTGCACGTCGCTCTGACGGGCGGCCCCAGCACCCTGTCCGACACCTGACGCCCGGCGCTCGACCGGATTCGCCCGGAACGATCCGTACCCGCCCGATGGCCGGATCACAGTGCATGACCAGGGTGTTCGAGCGACCGTTCGCACAGCCCCAGTTGGCGGCGGGTACGGTTCCGGCATGGATGTTTCCGCAATCAGTTCGACCGAGGACGACGACATCACCCCGGCGGTGGTGATCAAGGACATCGCGCGTCAGCAGCTGGTGGAGCTGGGCGCCGCAGCGCTGTCCCTCGATGCCGTGGCGCGTGCCGGCGGTCTTCCCCTCGCCGATGTCGAAGCCGTCTTCCCGCACCGCGACGCCCTGTTGACCGCGCTGGTCATCGACGCCTACGAGGCGTCCGGCGAGGCGATGGAAGAAGCCGACGGCGCGGCCACGAAGGCCGGCGCGTCCGGGGGCGCCCGGCTCCTCGCGGTCACCCGGGCGCTCCGGCGGTGGTCCTTCGACAACCCCGGCGAGTTCACCCTGATCTACGGCTCGCCCGTACCCGGCTACCACGCCCCGCAGGACACGGTCCCGTCGGCCTCGCGCACCCCCGCGGTCCTCGCCGGCATCGTGCGCTCCGCGCTGGAGGCCGGTGAACTGACCCCGCCCCGGCGGCCGGTGCCGGGTCCGCCGCTGCTCCTGCCGGAGGCCCTGCAGCTCTTCGGCGGCGCGCCCGAGGCTCCGTTCTCGGACATCGTCGAGCGCGGCATGGTCCTGTGGAGCAATCTGATCGGCCTCCTGGTGTTCCAGGTCTTCAGCCGTACCCACGACAGCGTCCGGGACGAGGTCGCGTTCTTCGACTACGCCATCGCCGTGGCCGCCGAGAGCATCGGCCTCGACGTCCCCCCGGCCGAGCACACCGACTGACCGTCCGTCGCCCGCGCGGCACCGGCAGAAAACCAGGACGTGAACACCACCAGAACCCTCTGCTTCGTCATCGCGTCGCTCTCGTCGTACGCGGCGCTCGTCTACCGGCTGTGCCAGGCGCGGCGCAGTTGGAAGGACGGCGCGTACCGCACGCTGATCGCCACGCTGCTGCTCCAGTGCCTGACCTTCACCATGGGGGCGTTGGCCATGGGGGGCGCGCCGCTCCTGGGAGTCGGCAACCTCGCCGTGCTCCTCATGCACCTGTCGGCGGTCGCCTTCTGTGTCAGCGCGCAGATCATTCTGCTGCGGTGGGCCGCCGCGGACGAGGAGGCCGTACGCAAGACCCGCTACTGGCTGATCACCGGCATCGTCCTCGACCTGCTGCTGGCGGTCCTGTTCTTCCTCGCCGACGGAACCGGTCGGCCGGCCTCGGACTTCGACGGCACGAGCGAGCCGCTGCTGCTCACGTATCTCCTGGCGTTCATCGTCTCGCAGGCGATCCCGTGCGTCACGATCTACCTCCAGTGCGGTCCGTACGCGCGGATGACGGACAACGCCTCGCTGCGCCAGGCCCTTCGGCTGCTCTCGGTCACCGCCGTGGTCCTGTTCCTCTACTGCCTGGCCCGGACCGTCAACATCCTCACGGCGGCGTTCGGCGTCGACATCGGCGTCTGGAAGGTCGCCGCCTCGGTCTTCAGCGCCGCGGGCATCGTGATGCTCTCGCTCAGCCTGACCAACTCCTCCTGGGGTCCGGCCGCGACCCGGCTCCTGGAGTGGGCCCGCACGTACCGGTCGTACCGGGCGCTCTATCCGCTCTGGCGGGACCTGTACGAGTCCTCCCCGGACATCGCCCTGGAGCCGCCCGGCGCCGCGGTGTCCGACCTCGACTACCGGCTGCACCGCCGGGTCGTCGAAATACGGGACGGGTGGCGGGACTTGCGTCCGTACATCGACCGGGCGACCGGCGAGGGTCACGATCCGGCCAAGGGGGCGAGTGCGGAATCCCGGCAGGCCTTCACCGAAGCCACACAGATCAAGCGCGCCTTGCAGGCAAAACTGACCCGCACGGTCCCGCAGAACAACAAGGACGCGGGCGACTTCGACGACCGCGATACGAGCAACTTCGCGGCAGAGGTGGCATGGCTCACCCAAGTGGCAGCCGCCTACAGTAAGCTCGACAAGGCGAGTTGAGAACTCCCGCCCGGTTTGCATCCCCCGTCAAACCGGGCGGGTATCCCGTTTCCCCCGCTGTTGCGCGGCCGGACGGGTGGCTCCCGCCCGGACTGGCCCGGCCCATCCCCCGAGGGCCGGGCCAGTCCGATGCCACCGGCGACCAACTGTGCGTCCCCCGTGAGCGCAAGTTAGCTGCCAGCTATCGGCCGGACCCCACGTTCGCCGAGTCCTGGTCAATTGTCAACTGACCGCTAATCTGTGAAACTGGCGTATAGCTGAGAGCTATGCCGAGGAGGCGACGGGAGGATGGGCCACCATGACCGGGATCGAGAAGGACGCCGAGAACGGGAGTGAGGAACGCCCCCTGCTCGCGACGCGCCTGGACGACCTCTTCCGAACGGTCCGCCCCAAGGGCAAGCACTGGACCAACGCCGAGGTCGCGGACGAGCTGAAGCGGGTGAACCCCGAACTCAAGGTCGGCGGCGTGTACCTGTCGCAGCTGCGCACGGGGAAGCGCTCCAATCCCTCGCCGGACCTGCTGTCCGCGCTGGCCAAGTTCTTCGGTGTCTCGGTCGCCTACTTCTTCGACGACAAGGTCGCCGAGTCCGTGCTCGGGGAGCTCGCCGCCATCGAGGCCCTGCGGCAGTCCGGCGTACGCGCCGTGGCGATGCGGGCGGCCGGTATGAAGAAGGAGAACCTCCAGGCCATCACGGCCATCATGGACCAGTACCGGCAGATGCAGGGTCTGCCGCCCGTCGCCGACCCCTCCGAGTCGCCATGAGGGGCGCCCGCAAGGAGCGGGCGGCCGATCACGAGCGCCGTAGCCGGCTCAAGAAGCTCCGGAAGGCCGGCGCGCAGCGGATCGCCGAACTGGACCTGCCGACGGCGACCGACGTGGCCGAGCTCTGCCGCCACCTCGGCGAGGTGCGCGACCGTCCGATCACGTTGGTCCCGATGCAGATGCCCTCGTCGCATCCGTGCGGCATGTGGGTGGCCGCTCGCGACGAGGACCTCATCTTCTACGACGCCAACACCACCGGCGCGCATCAGGAGCACATCATCTTGCACGAGCTGGGCCACATCATCTGTTGCCATCGCGGGGCAGGCGGGCTGGACGAGGCGGCGGCGCGCCTCCTCTTCCCCAACCTCGACCCCCAACTCGTCCGTGACATGCTCCTGCGCGCGACCTACGACGACGTCCAGGAGCAGGAGGCGGAGATCATCGCCTACCTCCTGTCCCAGCGGCTCGGCGACGCCGAGCAGCGGCACGCCACGGCGCCGGCCGCGGCGGCGGACGAGGACGGCAACCCCGCCAAGAGCGCCACGCTCAGCCGCATCGAACGCACCCTGATCTGAGATGGATCACTTAACGTCCGGCTGCCGCCACCTCTTCGGCCAGGATCGACACCGCCCGTCGGATGTCCTCCTCGTGGTGCTCGCTGGTGACGAAGAACCGCAGGCGCGACTGCCCCTCCTCCACGGCGGGGTGGAAGATCGGGTCCGCGACGACGCCACGGGCGAACAACCCGTTCGCGACGTGCAGGGTCTTCGCCGAGTCGCCGAGGACGCACGGCACGATGGGGGTGCCGGCGCTGGAGCCCGTCGCCAGTCCGGCCGCGGTGGCCAGCCCGAGGAAGAGTTCGGAGTTCCGCCGCAGCGCGCGCAACCGCTCGGGCTGCGCGGTGAGCAGTTCGGTGGCGGCCAGTGCCGCGGCCGCGTTGGCCGGGGTCAGGCCGACGCTGTAGACGAAGCCGGGGAGCGTGTGGCGCAGCCAGCGCACCATCCGGGCCGAGCCGCCGAGGTAACCGCCGCAGCTGGCGAAGGCCTTGGAGAGGGTGCCCATCCACAGGTCCACATCGGATCGGTCGACGTCGAAGAACTCGCCGACACCCCGGCCTCGTTCGCCGACGGTGCCGATGCTGTGGGCCTCGTCGATCATGAGCAGGGCGCCGTAGCGCTTCTTCAGCTCGATCACGGCGGGCAGGTCGACGAGGTCGCCGTCCATGCTGTAGGCGCCCTCGACGGCGATCAGCACCCGTCGGAACCGGGACCTGTTGAGCCGGAGCATGTGTTCCAGCTGCCCCATGTCGTTGTGGGCGAAGGGGCGTCGTGCCGCGCCGGACAGGGCGCAGCCCTGGAGGATGCTGTCGTGGGCGAGGGCGTCGTGCACCACGAGGTCCTCGGGGCCGACGAGGTGCCCGATCGTGGTGACGTTGGTGGCGTGCCCGCTGACCAGGGCCAGGCAGTCGCCGACGCCGAGGAAGTCCGCGAGTGCCCGCTCCAGCCGGACGGTCAGGTCCCGTTCGCCGGAGAGGACGCGGCTGGCGGAGACCGAGGTGCCGTACCGGTCCACCGCCCGGTGCACGGCCTCGTCGACGGCCGGATGGCCGGAGAGCCCGAGGTAGTTGTAGCTGCCGAAGGACAACAGGGTTCGGCCGGCGATGAGGGTCGTGTCGCGGATGTTGCCCTGGTGGACCCGGAAGTACGGGTTCTCCGCACCGCCGTCGGTGATCCGGTCGAGGCGCCGCTCGAACTCACCGACCTCCGGGAAGTCGTCGATGACTGCCGTGCCGGCGGCCCATGTGGAGCGCTCCTGCCGGGGGGCCGGTACGGCGGGGGCCGGCGGCGGCACGTGGTGCGGGGTGGTTCCGGGCGCGGTGTCCGGATCGACGAGTTCGATCAGCCGGCCGACGGTGAGTTCGGGCGAGAACAGCTCCTCGTGCCGGAAGCCCGGTATCCGCTTGGCGATGTTGACTTCGAGCTCCTGCAGCATGAGGGAGTCGAATCCGAGATCGGTCACCAGGGTCAGGTGCCCGCGCAGCTCGGAGAGCGGGAAGACACCGGTCCGCGAGACCTCTTCGAGCACGAGGGACACGGTGGACGCGGAGGGCACGGCGACCGTGGCCGTGCCGGTGCGCGCGCCGCCGGGGCGTGGCACGGCGGCCGCCGCGGGTATCGACTCGGTGGGAGCCGCGACCTCACGCGCCGATTCGTCCACGACCCAGTGGTGACGCGGGGACAGCGGGCTCGGTGGCAGGGTGCACGGGGGCGTGCGCACCGTCACGGGCGGCCGGGGCGCGGGGGCGTGCTCGGTGTACTGCGCGAGCTCGTCCGTACGTCCGGCGGCGAGGGCGGCGGCCGCCGCCGTCAGCCGGGCGGTCGCGTCGGCGAGGTCCCGCGCCACCACGGTGAGATGGTGCGTGAGGGGCGTGCGGCGGGCGAGGGTGTCCGCCACCGCGGCCGGCGCGGGCCGGTCCTCGGCGAGGGTGTCCGCGAGCTCGCGGGCGTAGCGGGCCAGTCCGTCCCGGTCACGGGCGCTGAGGGCCAGTACGTGCGGTCCGTGGTCCGGGTCGGTGGGTGCTGCCGGTGCGGCCGGCGGCGTGGTGCACTCCTCCACCACCAGGTGGACGCCGGTACCGCCGAAGCCGAAGGCGCTCACTCCCGCCCGGCGCGGCCCGGCGCGGTCGGGCCACGGTGTCGGGGTGGTCGCCACGGTGAGCCGGGCGGCGTCGAGCGCGGGGCGATCGGCCAGGTCGCACTCCGGCTGCGGGGGTATCACGCCCCGCTGCACGGCCAGGACCGACTTGATGAGCCCGGCGATCCCCGCGGAGTTCAGCGAGTGACCGACCACCGCCTTCACGGCGCCGAGGTAGGCGGGTTCGGGTCGCGCTCCGCGCAGTTCGCGCAGGACACCGAGCTCGACGGGGTCCCCGACCGTGGTCCCGGTGCCGTGCGCCTCCAGATAGCCCACCGCGTCCGGGGCGAGTCCCGCGTCCCGGTAGGCCCGGCGCAGTGTGCGGAGCTGACCGGCCGCCTGGGGGTGCATCCCGCCCTGTACGGTCCCGTCGTTGGCCGTTCCCACGCCTCGGATCACCGCGTAGACCCGGTCGCCCGCCGCCAGGGCGTCGGTCAGGGGGCGCAGCACCAGGACTCCCGCGCCCTCGCCCAGGACGAACCCGTCGGCCTTCGCGCCGAAGGGCAGGCAGCGGCCGCTGCGCGAGATGGCGCCGATCCGGCACAGCCCGACCAACAGGTCCGGAGTGAGGACGAGTTGCGCGCCGCCCGCGAGGGCGATGCGGGTGCGACCGGCACGCAACGCGTGCACGGCGTTGGCGACGGCCATGAGACCGCCCGAGCAGGCCGAGTCCAGGGCGTAGCTCTCGCCGTGCAGGTCGAAGACGGAGCTGATGGTGTTGGGCCCCATGTTGAGCAGGAGGCCTGCCACGGACGTGCCGTTGAGCCCGTGGACGGCCCGGACCGCTTCGGGCAGGCCGGGGTGGGCGAGCCGGGCCCCGAACTCACCACCGGCCAGTTGGCGCATCCGGATCTGCAGGGTGCTGAGTTCGCGGTAGCCGCCCTCGGTGAGCGCGGTGATCACCGAGGTCTCCTCGCGGTCGAAGCCGTCGGCCTCCCAGCCCGCGTCCTGGATGGCCTCGCGGGCGAGGTCGATCAGCAGCCGGGCCTGCGGGTCCATCGCCCGGGCCCGCCGCGGCGGGATGCCGTAGTGGGCCGCGTCGAAGTGGCCCACGTCCGGCAACAGCGCCATGGTGTCCGTGTACGCCGACGAGGCGTCACGGAGGCTGTAGCCGAGGAAGGTCGCGGTGCGCCAGCGCGAGTCGGGGATCACCGCGAACTGGGCCTGTGGGGCCGTCAGGAGCCGCCAGTACTGGTTGACATCGCGCGCTCCCGGGAATCGGCACGCCATCCCCACGACGGCGATGTCCTCGCGCCGTGGCCTGGGGTCCTCCATATGGTCCATCCCTGTCCTGTCACCTGGGTCCGCCGCCGGTCGCGAGTCGCTCGCGCCACCATGCGACGGTCTCCTCGACCTGCTCGTCGACGGGGGTGGACCGTACCGCGAACGCCGCTTCGTAGGCGCTCGAATTTACGACGAACGGACGGTCGAACTGGTAGCGGATCTCCTTCAGTTCACGGATCAGCGGGGAGAACAGCGCGGCCACGCCGACCACGGCGGACGGCAGCCCGCGCACGGCGACCGGGCCCGTCCCCGCTTGGGCGCACAGTCGCCCGACCATCTCCCTTACGGACAGCGCCGGCTGGGTCGGTACGTGCCAGGCGCGTCCCCAGGCGCGCTCCTGGTCCGCGACCTCGACCAGCGTCCGGGCGACATCGGGGAGGTAGGTCCAACTGTGCGGGGCGTCCGGGTCCCCCAGTGTGGTGACGGGCTTGCCGCGCAGCAGCGGTGGCACGACCCGTGCGGCCAGGTGGCCGCCGTCGGTGACGCCGGGTCCGAAGAAGTCCGAGGCGCGCACCTCGACGGCTCGGATCCGGCCCTGCTCGTGCAGTTCTCGCGCCCGCTCCCAGACCGCGGCGCGGACCCGTCCCTTGGCGCCGGTGGCCGCGAGCGGCAATTCCTCGGTCATGGGGCCGTCCACCGGGCCGTAGCCGTAGAGGTTGCCCAGCATGACCAGGACGGCCCCGGTCTCCTCGGCCGTGGCGCAGAGCGAGGAGGCCAGCGGCGGCCAGTCGACGGCCCAGTGGTGGTAGGGCGGTGCCGCGCAGCTGTGGATCGCCGTCGCGCCCCGCGCGATCTCGATCAGCCCCCGGGTGTCCGTCGCGTCCAGAGCGACGTGTTCGATCCCGGGTTCCGGGCTGCGGCCCGATCTGGTGACGACCCGTACGGTACGGCCCTGTTCGGCGAGGAGCCGGGCGGTTGCGGAGCCGGCGGGACCAAAACCTATGACGACATGAAAGCTCACGTGCGCACCCTAGCGCGGGCGATCGGCGCGCCCTTCCCCCGAGAACGTCTCCCGGCCGGCACGGGGGCACGGGGCGCCGGACACTGGGGAGATGAGCGGCAACCCCACCGGTGACCAGGTCGGCGGCCCCGTCAACGGGCCCGCCGTCTCCCGCGAGGAGTTCGACGCGCTGTTCGCGTCGGTCCGTACGTGGGGCCGGTGGGCGGCGGCCGACCGCGGGGCCTGGAACCGGGTGACGGTGCGGCACGCGCGCGGGGCCACCGCCGCGGTCCGGGACGGAACGGTCGTCCCGCTGGCACGCCCCTGGGACACCCGCCCCGGGCCGGACAACACCAAGCCCGCCCTGCACTACATGTCCGACCTCGGTGACGTGCAGGCTCCGGAGCCGTCCGTCTACAAGGACTTCCTCGGCGCGGACTACCACGGCAAGGGCGTGACGCATCTGGACGCACTGTCACACGTCGCCTACCGGGGGCGACTGTACGACGGGCGCGCGGCGCGGGAGGTGGTCGACGCGGCAGGGGCCCGCTTCGGAGCGGTGTCGGCGCTCGGCGCCCTGGTCACGCGGGGCGTCCTGGTCGACCTGCCCGCCGCCCTCGGGGTCGAATGGCTCGAACCGGGTCGTGCGGTGCACGCGCGGGACCTCCTGGCCGCGGAGGAGGCGCTGGGGGTGACGGTCGGGGACGGCGACGCGGTGCTGCTGCGCTCCGGTGCCCTGCGCCGGCGCCGGGAGGTCGGCCCGTGGAATCCCGACGGGGCGAGCGCGGGCTGGCACGTCCACGCCGTGCCGCTGCTGGCCGAGCGCGCCGTCGCGCTGCTGGGCGGCGACGGGGACAGCGACGTGCGGCCTTCGCCGGTCGAGGGGCTGCACTCCCCCGTCCACACGCTCGCCGTGACGGCGATGGGGGTGCCCCTGCTGGACAACCTCGATCTCGAAGCGCTCTCGGCCGCGTGCGCCGCGGCGGGCCGTTACGCGTTCCTGCTCGTCGTGGCGCCGCTGAACGTGCCCGGTGGGACGGGTTCGCCCGTCAATCCGGTCGCGGTCCTGTGACGGCCGGGACCGCTGATCACTTCACTCCCACCCCTCATTGCCGAAATGTGAGGAATATACTCAAATCTGGTGATCGAGGGCGCGCCGGTGAGGGATGTGATGCACATGGGGGTCGTCGGAGACCGCATCGGCCCCGTGCGCTTCCGTGACCGATTCCTGCAGGGCGAGTCGGTCGAGGGGAGCGTGAGAAGTCCGATCCTGAGTTCGTGGCAGCGCAGTCGACTGCTGGGGCTGTCGCCGGACCAGTCGGAACTCCCCTTCGAGCAGGACATCGACCTGGAGGGTCCGCTGCTGCGCGCCGCCGAGCCCGTGCTCGACCGCCTCCAGGCCATTTTCGCGGGCAGCCAGACCAACATCAGCCTCGCCGACGGGCACGGCATGGTGCTCGCACGACGCTTCGGCGAGAAGTCCATGGTCAGGAGGCTCGCCCCGATCCAGATCCTCCCCGGGTTCGTCTTCGCCGAGCGGTTCGCCGGGACGAACGGCATCGGCCTCAGCCTCGCCGAACGCCGGCTGTGCCAGGTCTACGGCGCCGAGCACTTCGCCGAACGGTCCCAGGCGAGCGCCTGCACCGCGATCCCGCTCCGTGACCAGCTCAGCGGGCACATCCAGGGCGTCCTGTGTCTCGGCTATCCCTACACCGACGCGGACCCGGCGCTGATCCCCGTGGTGCGCAAGGCCGCCGAGGCCATCGAGCGGCGACTGATGGACCAGAGTTCGGCACGCGAGCACGGTCTGCTGCAGGCCTACCTCGATGCCGCGCACCTGGCCCGGAGCGGCGAGCACGGTCTCGACGGACACCCGGTCGCGATGGCCGACTTCCTCCGGAGCGAGCTGGAGCAGAGCGACCAGGCGACCCTCAAGGAGAAGGCCACGGAGCTGATGTCCGGGGACCGGCGGGCCGCCGCCGAGGTGCCCCTGTCCCGCGGCCGGTGGGTCACCCTGGTCAGCCGCCCCGTGACGAGCGCCGCCGGGGTGGAGGGGGTCGTCGTCGAGGCCCTGCTGCCCGAGGACTCGGAGCGGCACGCCCCCGCCCCCACCCACCCGCACGCCCCCGCCGCGCCGCCGCCCGCGTTCCGGCCCCACGTCGCCCCCGGTCCCGACCCGGCGAGCGCCCGCGCGCGCGGCGCACCACCGGCCGACGGACCCACCCGGGCCGGCCGGGTCAGAGGGCTGGTGCTGGTGGGCGAGCCCGAGGTGGGCAAGTACGCCGTCGCGGCGCGCCGGCGCCTGGAGTTGCTCGCCGAGGCCAGCAACCGCATCGGCACCACCCTCGACGTGAGCCGTACCGCCTGGGAGCTCGCCGAGACGGCCGTCCCGAGGTTGGCCGATTTCGTCACCATCGACCTGCCCGCGGGCGTCCTGCTCGGGGAGGAATCCCCGCATCCCACCACCGAGATGCACCGCACGGTGGTCCACGGCATTCGCGAGGACTGCCCCTTCTATCCGGTCGGCTCGCAGGTCAGCCTGCGGCCCACCACGCCCCACATGCGGTGCATCGCCACCGGGCAGCCGGTGCTCGAACAGGATCTGAAGGCCGCCTTCGGCTGGATCGCCCAGGACCCCCAGCATGCCGAACTGCTCCTGGCGCACAACATCCACTCCCTCATCACCGTCCCGCTGCTCGCCCGTGGCGCCGTCCTCGGCGTCGCGAGCTTCTACCGCTCGCAGGACCCCGCCCCGTACGGGGACGACGACCGCTCGCTGGCCCAGGAACTCGCCGCCCGGGCCTCCCTCTGCATCGACAACGCCCGCCGCTACACCCGCGAACACACCCTGGCCCTCTCCCTGCAGCGAAGCCTGCTCCCCCGCGGGCTCCCCGAGCAGAGCGCCGTCGAGGTCGCCCACCGCTATCTGCCCGCCGAGTCGGGCGTGGGCGGCGACTGGTTCGACGTCATCCCCCTGTCCGGAGCCCGGGTCGCCCTGCTCGTCGGCGACGTCGTCGGCCACGGACTGCACGCCGCCGCGACGATGGGCCGGCTGCGCACCGCCGCCCGCAACTTCGCCGAGCTGGAACTCGCCCCCGACGAGCTCCTGACCCACCTCGACAACCTGATGGTGCGCCTCGACCGGGAGGAGGGCGGGGACGGTCCCGACTCCGCCAGCACCGGCATCGTCGGCGCCACCTGCCTGTACGCCATCTACGACCCCACCTCCCAGCTGTGCACGATGGCCCGCGCCGGCCATCCGCCGCCCGCGCTGGTCCGACCCGACGGCGCCGTGTCCCTGCTCGACCTGCCCGCCGGCCCCCCGCTGGGCCTCGGCGGCCTGCCCTTCGAGTCGGTCGAGATCCGGCTCCCCGAACACAGCCAGCTCGTCCTCTACACCGACGGACTCATCGAGGACCGCCACCGCGACGTCGACGTGGCCCTCGACGCCCTGAACCGGGCACTGGCCCACCCGGACCGGGCCCCCGAGGACACCTGCCAGGCGGTCCTCGACGCCGTGGCACCCGAGCACCCCGCCGACGACATCGCGCTCCTCGTCGCCCGCACCAACGCCGTCCCCGCGGACCGGATCGCCACCTGGGAGCTCGACGCCGATCCGGCCCTGGTCTCCGAGGTCCGCGCCGCTTCCGTGAGCCAGCTGAACCGGTGGGGGCTGGAGGAGTCCGCCTTCGCCACGGAACTGCTGCTCAGCGAGCTGGTCACGAATGCCGTCCGGTACGGGACCGCGCCGATCCGGGTGCGCCTGATCCATGACCGCAACCTGATCTGCGAGGTGCACGACGCCAGCAGCAGCGCCCCGCGCATGCGCCGGTCGGCGACCACCGACGAGGGCGGCCGCGGCCTGTTCCTCGTCGCACAGCTCGCCCAGTCCTGGGGCACCCGCTACACCACCGGCGGCAAGGTCATCTGGGCCGAGTGCAGCCTCGCCGCGGCATGACCCCGCGCCCCGGCCGTTCGGCCAATGGGGTCAGACCCTGCGACGACATGCCGGGAATGCCCCACCCCATCCCCGTAGAGTGCCCCGTACCGTCGGGAAGAACTCGGAGGCCGACCCCCGGAGAAGTCTGTGCATGACGCTCCCGACACCTGGGCGAGCCCACCCTCGCACTCCGGTGCCGCACCACTCGTCCGCGTGCGCGGCCTGAGCAAGCGGTTCGGCGGCACGCTCGCGCTGGACGCGGTCGACCTCGACCTCCACCGCGGCGGCGTCCTCGCCCTGCTCGGCCCCAACGGAGCCGGGAAATCCACCCTGATCAAGGTACTGGCCGGGGTCCTACGGGCCGACGCCGGTGAGGTGACGGTGGCCGGCCATCCCCTCGGCAGCCACGCCGCGACCCGGAACATGTCCTTCATCCACCAGGACCTCGGTCTCGTCCCGTGGATGACGGTGGCCGAGAACATCGCCCTGGTCACCGGCTACCGCCGCCGCCACGGGCTGATCTCCTGGCGACGGACCCGGGAGCGCTGCGACGAGGCCCTGCGGATCGTCGCCGGGCACCTGGACGCCGACGCCCGGATCGGGCGCCTCGGCCCCGCCGAGCGCTCGCTCGTCGCCATCGCCCGCGCCCTCGCCACCCGGGCCGAACTCATCGTGCTCGACGAGCCGACCGCCACGCTCCCGGCCGCCGACTGCGCGCGGCTCTTCGACGTGCTCCACACCCTGCGCGACCGCGGCCACGGCATCCTCTACGTCAGCCACCGGCTCGACGAGGTCTACCAGGTCGCCGACACCTTCGCCGTGCTGCGGGACGGCCGGCTGGTCGATCGGGGCCCCCTCGCCGGTCACAGCCCGGACCGGTTGGTGCGCGCGATCGTGGGCCACGCACCGGCCCGCCGGACACCCGGCGCACCCCCGGCCACCGGCGCGCCCCTGCTGCGCCTCGACCGGGTGCGGACCGTGGCCTCCGGAGAGGTCAGCCTGGACCTGCGCGCCGGAGAAATCCTCGGCATGGTCGGCCTGACCGGCGCCGGCCACATGGAACTGGGCCGCGCCCTCGCCGGCGCCCGGCCGATCCTCGGCGGGCGGGTTCTGCTCGACGGCCGCCCGTACCACCCGCGTACGGTCCACTCCGCGCTCGACTCCGGCATCGGTTTCGTGGCGGCCAACCGTCAGGAGGAGGGCTGCGCCCCCGACCTGACCGTTCGGGAGAACTTCCTGGCGAACCCGCGCGCGGCCGGCGCCCCGGCGGCGCACTGGATCAGCCCCCGGCGCGAGCGCGGCGAGGCCACCGCCCTCATCGACCGGTTCTCGGTGCACCCCCGCGACAGCGAGGT
Organism: Streptomyces sp. CLCI03; assembly: GCF_053615355.1. Classification (NCBI taxonomy): domain Bacteria; kingdom Bacillati; phylum Actinomycetota; class Actinomycetes; order Kitasatosporales; family Streptomycetaceae; genus Streptomyces; species Streptomyces sp. CLCI03. The sequence goes on from NZ_CM132132.1 coordinate 558,966, forward strand.
GCCGATCGCCACCCTGTCCGGCGGCAATCAGCAGAAGGTCATGGTCGGCCGATGGCTGCGGGGACACCTGCGCCTGCTCGTCCTGGAGGAGCCGACCGCCGGGGTGGACGTCGGCGCCAAGGCCACCATCCACCGGCTCCTCGACGACGCACGGGCCTCGGGCCTGGCGGTCCTGCTCATCTCCACCGATTTCGAGGAGGTCGCGGACGTGTGCCATCGCGCCCTGGTGTTCGTCCGCGGGAGGGTGAGCACCGAGCTGAGCGGAGCGGCCCTCACGGTCTCCGAACTCACCCGGACCGCCTCGGCCATGCCCGCGATCACCGGACCCACGACGGACCGATGACCATGCCCCCTTCGCCCTCGCCGTCGCCCTCGCCCGCGTCGCCCGATCCTGCTGGGCGTTCCCTGCCGGACCACCTGCGGGGGCACCACCTCGGCACCTACGGCCTGCTGGTCCTGGCCGTCCTGCTCTTCCTGGTCTTCTCCCTGGTCCTGCCGGACACCTTCCCCACCCGCGACAACGTCTCCTCGATCCTGTCCAACCAGTCGATCCCGGCCATCCTGGCCCTCGGCGCGACCATCCCCATCGCCACCGGCAAGTTCGACCTGTCCATGGGCTACGGCCTCGGCCTGGCCCATGTGCTGGTGATGCGGCTCATCGTCGACACGGGTTGGCCGTGGCCGCTCGCCTGTCTCACCGTGGTCCTCGGCGGGGCGCTGGTCGGCGTCCTCAACGGCGTCATCGTCGAGTACGTGCGCATCGACTCCTTCATCGCCACCCTCGGCACCGGCAGCATGATGTACGCGGTCACCGGCTGGATCACCGACGGCTCCCGCATCGTCCCCGGCCCGGACGGCCTGCCCAGCGCCTTCACCGGCCTCTACGACTCCCGCTTCCTCGGGCTGCCGCTGCCCGCCTATTACGTCCTGGCCCTCGCGGCCGCGCTCTGGCTGGTCCTGGAACGGTTGCCGCTCGGCCGGTACATGTACGTGATCGGCTCCAGCCGACGCACCGCCGACATCATCGGCATCCCCAGCCACCGGTACTCCGTCTACGCCTTCGCCGGATCGGGCCTGGTCACCGGCCTCGCCGGGGTCCTCCTCGCCGCCCAGCAGCAGACCGGCAATCCGACCGTCGGGCTGGACTACCTGCTGCCCGCCTTCGTCGGCGCCCTGCTCGGGTCCACCACGATCAAACCCGGCCGCGTCAACGCCCTCGGCACCGTCGTGGCCGTCGCCGTCCTCGCCATCGGGCTCGCCGGCATCGGCCAGCTCGGCGCCGACTTCTGGGCCACCCCGCTGTTCAACGGCGCCACCCTGCTCATCGCCGTCGGCCTGGCCGGCTACTCCGCCCGCCGCCGGCTGCGCACCCCCTAGGAAAGTTCGTACGCGCACCGCGTCAGGAGCACCGTGTACCCGAACGACTCGCACCCCCGCCCGCAGCTCAGGACCCCACTCACGACCGCGGCCCTGCTGACGGCGGCCGCCACCCTGCTCGTCGGCTGCGGGAGCGGTGGCCCCGCCACCGGCGCCGCGCCGCCCAAGGCGGCCGGTTGCCCCACCGCCCTCGCGAGCGCCGGGGCGGCCGTCGCGCGGGCCGAGAAGACCGACACCGCGTGGCACGGCCCCACCACCGGCCCCGCCGCGGTCCCCGGCAAGTCGATCGTCTACGTCGCGCAGACCATGACCAACCCCGGTGTCGCGGGCGTCGCGAAGGGCGTCGAGGAGGCAGCGAAGGCCATCGGCTGGCAGGTCCGTGTCATCGACGGGGACGGCACCCCGGCCGGTATCCAGGCGGCGCTCAGCCAGGCCATCACCCTTCGGCCCTCGGGCATCGTCATCGGCGGCTTCGACCCCCAGCTGACCTCGCAGCAGATGGCGCGGGCCGAGGCGGCCGACATCCCGGTGATCGGCTGGCACGCGGTGGGATCCCCCGGCCCGAGCGAGAGACCCAAGCTGTTCACCAACGTCACCACCAAGGTGGAGGACGTGGCGCGGATCAGCGCGGACTGGATCATCGCCCGGTCCGAGGGCGATGCCGGAGTCGTCCTCTTCACCGACGACTCGATCCCGTTCGCCAAGAACAAGGCCGAGCTGATCCGCAAGGAGCTGGCCACCTGTTCCGGCGTACGACTGCTGAGCTACGAGAACATCCCCATCCCCGACGCCGCGAGCCGCACCGGGCAGGCGGTCTCCTCGCTGCTCTCCCGCTTCGGGGACGACTGGACGTACTCCGCCGCCATCAACGACCTGTACTTCGCGGACGCGGCGCCGGCCCTGCGGGCGGCGGGCCGGCCGGGCTCCGGGCCGCCGTTCAACATCGGCGCGGGCGACGGCGACCCCTCCGCCTTCCAGCGGATCAACAGCGAGCAGTTCCAGGCCGCCACCGTGCCCGAGCCGTTGAACCAGCAGGGCTGGCAGATCGTCGACGAGTTCAACCGCGCCTTCGCCGGCCGACCGGCCAGCGGCTACGTGGCCCCGGTGCACATCGCCACGGCCGACAACAGCGACGGCGCCACGTCCTGGGACCCGTCCGGATACCGCGAGGGGTACCGCAGGATCTGGGCGGGCTGACGACAGGCGTCGCCACCGGCACCGGTCCCGCTCGCTGCGAGGCCGGTGCCGGTTCGGGTGCCGGTGCCGGTGCCGGTCTTACTGGTACGGGTCGAAGGGGATGCCGGCCGGCTTGGCCTCCGCCAGGTGGTTGGCGAAGGAGTCGTCCCTCAGGCCGAAGTGCGCGCTGCCGAAATCGGCCGCGGTGAGCTTTTCGCGCACGGTCGCCGGGTAGCCCGACCACCCCACGAGCGTGGGGAACTGCCAGGTGCCGCGGTGGTTCTCGGGCGGCTCGTCGTTGGTGTTCGCCGCGCGGAAGCAGTGCGTGCCGATGCCGTCCTTGTGGTAGACGATCTTGGGGTGGTTGCCGTCCCAGCGGATCCGGTCGCGCGCGTGGATGTCGAAGTCCCCGTGGGCGGAGGTCGCGACGTACTTGGCCTCGTCGCCCTGGATCCACACGACCACGTGCTCCCAGTCGTGGCGGTGGCCGCCGAGCTCGATGCCGGGAAGGGCCTGGTCCTTCTCGAAGTACAACGCGTAAAGGACGGCGCACCAGCCGTTGTTGCACTTCCAGCGGGAGTAGCCGTTGGTGTTGGCGAGGTCCGAGGCGTCCCGGCAGCTGCCGTTGAGGGCGCCGGTGGGCCTGAGCCCGCCGTTGAGGACTCCGTTCGCGCTGATGGCTGGGGTCGGGTAGCAACCGTCGGTGTCGTAGTCGTAGGCGGGTTGGTAGGTCAGCTCGATCGCTTCGGCTTTGCCGGGGAGCGCCGGGGGCGGCGCCGCGAAGGCCACCTGGGGAACGGCGACGACCACCGCGAGGGCGGCACCGACGACCACCATCGATCGCCGGATGTGACGGTTCGTCCGCAAAACGGGCCTCCTGGCCGGCCGGGTGCGAGGGTGGCGGACGCATCGCGACGGAACACCGTCGACCGACGCGCCGCGAGCATCATTCGCGAACCGGGGCGACACGGCAAGAGGCCGGGCAGACTCCGTTCCTTGCGCACCGAAGGTGCGTAAAGGCCTTGTACACAATAAAAATTGACGGATTGTCAGGGCTGAGCCGGACATCCTCTCCGACGGACGGGGACCGTTCGTCGGCGCTCAGCGGCGGGCTCTCGCCACGCCGGGCAGCACGACAGCCCGGTGATCGGCATGTCCGTCACCGGGCTGTGCGGCCCGCTCGACCGGGCCGGCCCCGCCGTCCGTCAGGCGGGTGTCAGCCGAGGGTGTTCATCAGGATGATCGCCAGGAGGTCCAGGAGGATGACGGCGACGACGGCGCCGATCATGAACCAGGCCTTGCGTGATTCGTCCATGCCCACGGGTCACCTCCCGGCCGGGGCGGCCGCCGCGCGGTCCGGGGACCGCGCGAAGGACTCGTCCGCCTCCGGCCATCATGACCCGATTCCGGGCGGGCCGCTCGCGGCAGGTCAGCCGACCCAGGCTCCGGTCATGCCGACGACAGCCGAGCCGTCCTGGTCGACCAGCTTGTTCCCCGTGAAGTCACGGGCCCACTGGGAGGTCTGGATACGGAAGGCGGGCCGCTCGACGGTGAGCGCCTCCATGACGGACTCGGCGGCGCCGGCCGGCGTCTGCGCGCCGTTCATGAACTGGCCGACGGTGCGCTCGACGTAGTGGCGCAGCGCGTCGGAGTACGGGCCGGCGGCGGCGATCCGGGCTTCGAGGTCGAGGCCGATGTTGTTCACGAACTCCGTCGCGACGGCGCCGGGCTCGATGACGGACACGCTCACACCGACGGCGCCCGCGACGGGAGCCAGGCTCTCCATGTATCCCTCCACGGCGAACTTCGCGGCGCAGTAGGCCTCGTTGAAGGGCTGGCCGATGACGCCGCCGACGCTGGTGACCGTGATCAGCCGGCCGCCGGTGGCCCGCAGGTGCGGCAGCGCGGCCTTGGAGACGTTCAGGACGCCGAAGAAGTTGACCTCCATGACCTCGCGGACGTCGGCGACGGATTCGAGCTCCAGGGTGCCCACGTGCCCGGCGCCGGCGTTGTTGACGACGGCGTCCAGCCGGCCGTAGTCCGCGACGACGCCCTCCACGGCGGCGGTGACGGAGGCCTCGTCCACGACGTCGAGCTGCCGGATGTCGATCTCGACACCGGCCTCGACGGCGGCCTTGCGCAGGGCGTCGGCGCGGCCGGTGTCGCGCAAGGTGGCGACCGTACGCCAGCCCGCCCGGGCTGCGGCGATCGCGGCGGCCAGGCCGATACCGGAGGAGGTTCCGGTGATCAGGACGGTGCGGGCGGAGGTGGTGGAGCCGGAGGCGGGGGTGGTCGACATGGCGGGCCTTTCACGGGGGGATTTATGTGCGTGCACACACACTATAAAATTATGTGCGTGCGCACGCAAGCTCTAGACTGCCGACATGCCGAAGAAGCTCACCGAAGCCGAGATGCCGGCGGCCGACTACGCCTTCTACGGGCTGGTGTGGGCCGGAACCGTCATGACCGATCGTGTCGACCGGGCCCTGGTCAAGGCGCACGACCTCCCCGTGTCCTGGTTCGAGGTCATGCTCTGGCTGGCCTCCAGCCCCGAGCCGGTGCCCGCCTCCGTACTCGGCAACAGCACCCTGCTCAGCCGCAGCCAGGTCTCCCGCGTCGTGGACGCCCTGCAGACACGGGGCCTGGTGACCCGCACACCCTCGGCGCGCGATGCCCGGTCGGTCGAGGTCTCCCTCACGGAGGCGGGGCGCACGGTGTTCACCGAGGCCGACGCCACCAGGCGCGAAGCGCTGGCCCCCGTCTTCACCGAACTGCTCGACGAGCGGGACCTGGAGGCGCTGGGCACCGTGTGGCGCAAGCTCAAGGCGGCGAAGGCCGCGCAGGCCGAACAGGAGCGCGCCCGGTAGTCCCCCGTCCGGGAAGGGGGCGGGCCACCCTGCACCTGGCGCGCTCAGCTGGACCGACCGTAGCGGTGGGCACCGACGACGGGGGCCGCGCGGCCGCCGCACGCCGCGCCGGCGGCGGTGTCAGCCGCGGCGCTCGTCGGGCGTGAGCGTGGCGGCGGCCGCGAAGAGGCGGGCGCACCGCCGTGTCATGGCCTCCGGGGTCTGCTCCGGGTGCTTGACCCACCAGCGGACGAGGGTGGCGACCAGGTCCCGCCAGACGTACTTGAGCGCGTCGGCGTCCAGCGGGTCGGTGGATCCGGCCGAACGCAGCAGTTCCGCAGTGCCGCCGGCGGCGAGCCGGTCGATCGCCGACCAGTACGCCGAGGCCCGGCGCGCGGCCTCGCCACCGGGCGGCAGCGTGGTGTCGTAGAGCACGAACCACGCCTCCCGCTGCCCCTCCAGGGCGGTGAAGATGCTGTGCAGCACGCGCAGCGGCGTGTGCGGGGCGGCGGTCCCGCCCTCACCCATCGCCGCGCGGATGGTGTCCAGCAGCCGGTCCCCGACCGGGACCAGACAGGCCACGTACAGGTCCTCCTTGGTGCCGAAGTACTGGTGCAGCAGCGTCTTGGTGACGCCCACGCGTGCGGCGATCGCGGGCAGCGACGCCGCCGCGTAGCCGTGCGTGCCGAACTCCTCCGTGGCCGCCTCCAGCATCTGCCGACGGCGGTGCTGCCGCGGGACTCCCTTGGTGCCGGCCTTCGAGGAATGCGAGGAGGGGGTTGCCATGAGCCGATATTATCAGTAGGTAATTTACCACTAGGTAAATTACCTCGACACCTGGAGCGCCGCCATGGCCGGCACCACCTCGCAACCCGACCGACCGACCGCCCGCACCCGCTCCTGGTGGGGCTGGGGCTGGGCGGACGCGCATCCCGACGACGCGGAGTGCGCCGCGATGGGCGCCCTGCTCCCCGGCACCCTCAGCCGTCCGCTCCCCGTCCCCCGCGTCCGCGACCTGGCCGTCGCCGCCCCCGCCGTCGAACCTCCCCGGAGCCTCGCCCACCTGGTCGGCTCGGATCCCGCGGACCGCGCCGCGCACTCCATGGGCAAGGCCTATCGCGACGTGGTGCGCGCCTTGCGTGGACGCCCGGGCCGCATCCCCGATCTCGTCGCCCGCCCCACCGACGACCAGGGCGTGGCCGATCTGCTGGACTGGGCCGGCGAGCGGCAGGTCGCCGTCGTCCCGTACGGCGGGGGCTCCTCGGTCACCGGTGGTGTCGAGTACCGCGGCGACGCCCACCGGGCCGTCCTGTCCCTGGACCTGACCGCCATGGACCGCGTACTGGAGGTGGACTGCGAGGGTCGGGCGGCGCGCATCCAGGCCGGCACGCTCGGACCGAGCCTGGAGGACCAGCTGCGGCCCCACGGCCTCACCCTGCGGCATTTCCCGCAGAGCTTCGAGTTCTCCACGTTGGGCGGCTGGCTCGCCACCCGGGCCGGCGGCCACTACGCCACCGGCCGCACGCACATCGACGACTTCGTCCAGTCGCTGCGCGTCGTGACCCCGGCCGGCATCAGCAACTCCTGGCGGCTGCCCGGCTCCGGGGCCGGCCCCTCCCCCGACCGCCTGTTCCTGGGCTCCGAGGGGGCCCTCGGCATCATCACCGAGGCATGGGTGCGCCTGCAGGAACGCCCCCGCCACAAGGCGTCCGCCTCGGTCGCGTTCACGGACTTCCGGAGCGCCCTGCGGGCGGTGCGCGCCCTCGCGCAGTCCGACCTCTCCCCCGCCAACTGCCGTCTGCTGGACTCCGGTGAGGCCGCGCTGTCGGGCGCGGCGCACGACGGCAGCTCGGTACTGGTCCTCGGGTTCGAGTCGGCGGACGAACCGGTGACGGCCCGACTCGAACGGGCCGTCGCGCTGGCCCGCTCGCACGGCGGCCGGTACGACGGGGCGGGTGAGGACAACGCGGTCGGCGGCTCGGCGGGAAGCCCGGACGGCGACGCGGCGGTGGGCGCCTGGCGCTCGGCCTTCCTGCGGATGCCCTACCTCCGCGACGGCCTGGCCCGGATGGGGGCGATCGCCGAGACCTTCGAGACGGCGGCCACCTGGGACCGCGTCCCCGACCTGATCGACGAGGTACGCCGGGAGGTGGGCGAGGCGGCGACCAAGGCCACCGGCTTCCCCGCGACCGTCAACTGCCGCCTGACACACGTGTATCCGGACGGCGCGGCGCCGTACTTCACCGTACTCGCCGCCGGCCGGGCCGGGGACGAGGTCGCGGTCTGGGACGACCTCAAGGCCGTCGCGAACGAGGTCCTGCACCGCCACCGGGCCACCATCACCCACCACCACGCCGTCGGCCGGGACCACCGCCCGGGCTACGACCGCCAGCGCCCCGAGCCCTTCGCCCTCGCCCTGCGGGCCGCGAAGGGGGCCCTCGATCCGCGGGGCGTCCTCAACCCCGGCGTGCTCGTGGACTGAGCCCCGCCCGCACGCCTGCCGGACGCCTCCGGGACGACACGGAGGGGCCGGGCCCGTCGGACGACGGTCCCGGCCCCTCGCGGTCGGCGTTCGGTCAGACGCGGTCGGCCGCGATCAGCACGTACTGGAAGGAGCCGTCCTTGTAGGACTCGATGAACGCCTCCTCGATGCCGGTGACCAGGGAGGACGTGGCCCGCAGCTCCCAGTAGGGCAGGGTGTCGGGGGTCAGGTCGATGACGGCCTGCGGGACGAGACGGTTGTCGGCCATCGCGCGCAGGTACTCGCGGCGGGAGTGGATGTTGCACTCGAAGTGCGCGTTGATCTGGGAGACCCACTTCGAGGGCTGGCCGTACCGCGGGTTCCAGCAGCCGGTGATGGTCACGTACCGGCCGCCGACCTTCAGGACGCGCGAGTGCTCCGCGAAGAGGTCGTGCAGGTCGACGTACATGCTCGACTCGTTGTTCCACGAGCCGGCGGCCTGCCCGGTCTCGAACGGCGTGCTGAGCATGTTGCAGACACGGGCCCGGACGTGGTCCTCGATACCCAGTTCGTGGGCCCGCTGGTTCGCGAAGTCGGCCTGCTTGGCCGACAGGGTGACGCCCTCGACCTTGCATCCGAAGCGCTGGTGGGCCATGACCATCGAACCGCCGCGGCCGCAGCCCGCGTCGACGAGGGTGTCGTCACGCCCGATCGAGCCGAGGTGCTCAAGGAGGACGTCGGCCTGGGCCGACTCCAGGCGGTGGAGCTCGGCGATCAGCTTCTTCTCGTAGGCGCTGTCCTCGGTGTCGCCGAGGGCGGCGTGGTCGATGTCGCCGATGCCGTAGTGGTGGTGGTAAAGACCGTCGACATCGCCGAGACGAAGGTTCACGGGCCTGGCCTCGTGGTCCCAGTAACGGGCGATGTCCCCCTGGTAGGGAGTCGCCGGGCCCGGGATGAACACGGAGGAGGTACCGGCGGCGGTGGTGAGATCGGTGCTAGTCATGAACAATTCCCATCTTTACCAGAAATCGGGCAGGCTGTAGCGATAGGTGTTGGTCTGATGCCAGTAATGGTTGCCGTCGACCCACACGGCGACCCCGCGCAGGAAGCGCTGCACGCTCGGGACGGGGCAGGCGACGGCCAGTTCGGCGGCCGCGGCCTCGAAGTCGTGCATCAGGTCGTTGTGCACCTCGACAGCCTTCAGGTAGGCCTCCCGGTCGGAGCGGCTCTCGCGTTCGGCGATCACCACCGGCAGGTTCAAGTGCCGTCCAGGACTGGCCAGTTCCTTGGTGTAGGAGTACAGATCGTTGACGATGGTGGTGGCATTGCCGGCCAACGCGATCACCCGTTGCATGGCGGGCTGCGCGTGGAGATCCGCGGGCAGTTCGTAGCCGCCGACGGAGTCGGTGATGGTGGGGCAGGGGCGGAAGTTGTTGAACTGACGCATCGCCAGGTACTCCCACACCTCGGGCACGTACTCCGTCTGCGCCCAGGCCCCCTCGGCGAGGTAGCCCATGTGCAGCCGGGCCATGTCGTGCCGGTACCGGTCGGCCTGCGAGGGGGTGGTCGCCTGGAGGAAGTACTCCATGGCGGACCGGTAGGCGCGCCGGGGTGCGTCCGACAGGAGCGAGGCCTCCCAGTCCGGCGCGTACTCCTTCGTCGTGTGGACGGGGTCGAGAGCGGTGTGCGCCAGCAGCAGACGACCGCCGAGGCCGATGGGCGAGCCGCCGTGGTCCTCGCAGTAGCAGTCGTCGACCGCGTTCTCGGCGACCATCAGCCGGGTGGCGAGCATCAGGTGGTCGATGCTGGGGGCGTCCGGATGGCAGGCGACCATGTAGCGCCCGACGGAGAAGCCGTCGAACTGGTCCTCCCAGTCCTCCGGGTAGAGCGACACCTCGTCCAGGGCCCAGGCCTTGATCCGGCGACCGAGCTCCTCCACCCGTACCGGGTCGGGCTCCGGCACCGGGTGGTGGTAGAGCCCCGGGATCGGACGGCCGGGGATCGGCGCGGACGCCTCGGGGGCCGCGGCGACGGCGGGGGCATCGCTCCGGGCCCAGTGCAGGCTCGTCGTACCCAACCCGCTGGGTCCGCGCAGGATCCGTTCGAGGGCGGCACTCGGCTGCGGCGCGGCGGCCGCGGTCGCGGCCGCACCCTCGTCGGGAACGGATACGGGCACGACCACGGGTCCCGGTCCGGGGTGCCCCGTGGGCAGGACGGGCGGGGCGGGCGAGACCGGCGGAGAAGGCTCCACGGGCCCGGCGTCGGCGGCCGGTTCGACGCCGGCGGCGAGGGCGCTCGCGAGAATGTGCGCCCCGAAGGACGTCACCGCGGCGGGCAGGCTCGACTGCAGAGGGGAAGGCCCAGGATCGGGCATCCGTAACTCCTTGGAGAGGTAAGTGGGTCGTCCCGGATCCCGGGCGTGCTCGGCGGGCCAGGACAGGCAGGTGTCCTGGCCGTCACGGCCGTCGGGCAGGTCCTCTTAGTCCCGCCTGCGGGCGATCTGCACGTTCTCCAGCACACCGAGCGCGTCGGGTACCAGGATGGCGGCCGAGAAGTAGGTGGTGACCAGGTACGAGATGATCGCCTGCTCGTTGATCCCCATGAATCGGACCGAGAGGCCCGGCTCGTACTCCTCCGGCAGGCCGGTCTGGCGCAGACCGATGACACCCTGGTTGTCCTCGCCGGTTCGCATGACGAGGACGGAGCTGGTGTTCTCCTTGCTGATCGGGATCTTGTTGCAGGGCAGGATCGGGACCCCGCGCCAGGCCGGGACCTGCTGGCCGCCGACGTCGACGTGGTCCGGGTAGAGCCCGCGGGCGTTGAACTCGCGCCCGATCGCGGCGATCGTCCGGGGGTGGGCGAGGAAGAACTTGGAACCGCGGCGGCGGCAGAGCAGCTCGTCGAGGTCGTCCGGGGTCGGCGGGCCCGAGTGGGTCTGGATCCGCTGCTTGAAGGCGGCGTTGTGGAGCAGACCGAAGTCCCGGTTGTTGATCAGCTCGTGCTCCTGGCGCTCGCGCAGCGCCTCGATGGTGAGCCTGAGCTGTTCCTCGGTCTGGTTGTGCGGCCCGTTGTACAGGTCGGCGACCCTGGTGTGGATCCGCAACACGGTCTGCGCGATGGAGAGTTCGTACTCGCGGGGCTTGAGCTCGTAGTCGACGAAGGCGCCGGGCAGGTCCGCCTCACCGGTGTGACCGGCGGACATCGCGATCTCGGCCTCGCCGTGCTTGTTCTGGCGCTGCTGCGGGAGCGAGCTGAACCGGTTGATGTGGTCCTGGAGTTGCGGCGCCGCGGCGAGCACGGAGGCGAAGTCGCCGCGGGAGAGGGTGAGCAGGATGCCCGGGGTCTCGGCGGTGGCCGTGTAGTCCCAGGTGGCGTCGGCGTCCAGCAGGGCGTTCTCGCCGAACCGGTCGCCGTCGGCGAGGACGGCGACGGCGACGTCGTCGCCGTACTTGCCGACGGAGGTCTGGCTGATCCGGCCGTGGGCGATCAGGTGGATCCGGTCGGCGGGGGTGCCGCGTTCGACGATCACCTCACCGGCCCGGAAGTCGCGCTGGACGCACCGGCCGGCGATCGCGGTCAGCACGTCGTCGTCGTCGAAGCCGCGCAGCAGGGCCAGTTCGCCCAGCTCGCGCGGGATCACCCGGACGTCCGCACCGTCCTGGACGAACTCGATGGTGCCGTCGCCCACGGTGTACGTCAACCGGCGGTTGACCCGGTAGGTGCCGCCCTTGGTCTCCACCCAGGGGAGCATCCGCAGCAGCCAGCGGGAGGTGATCTCCTGCATCTGCGGGGCGGACTTGGTCGTGCTGGCAAGGTTGCGGGCAGCCGCCGTGCTCAGGCTGGACTGCCGCGGCGGCTCCAGCTGGGCTTCCGGGCTGGTGTCAACGGTCATCGGGCGAGCTCTCCTTCGTAAGGGTGATGGACGGCGCACGCGCGCGTCACCGAGGAACGAGGAAAAAGGGGGGCGAATATCAGGGAATCCGTACAGATCCGGGGGAACAGTAACGGCCGGTACACCCAGTTGAGCCTGAAAACCGTTGGCATTACTTCGATGCGGTGATCTTGCGACACAGGTGGTTTGCCGGGGTTATAGACGATATTCGGCCTTACTCACGAACACGGCCGAAAGACACTGCGCCGGTCGGCTCCCACGCCCCCTACTCGCCGGCGCGCGTCCGCTCGGACGGGTCCGGCCGCCACATCGCCGTCACGTCCAGCGGGCCCACCGTCAGGCGCCGCAGGGTGGTGAAGCCGAAGCGGTGATATAGCCGTACGTTCGCCTCGTCGGCGGTGGTGAGGAAGACACCGCCGGGCGCGGGGGTCGCGGCGAGCAGGCGGTCCAGGAGCCACCCTCCGGCGCCCCGTCCCGCGGCCGCGGGCTCCACGCCGATGAACTCCAGGGTCCAGGCCCCGGGCGGGGTTTCGGCCTCGGTGGCGTGCAGGTAGCGCAGCGTCCGCAGCAGGGCGCGGGGGCCGCAGCCGAGCAGGGTTCGGGCCGCCCAGGCGGCCCGGGCCGCGCCCGAGGGGGCGGCGGCCGGCGGTGTGAGGACGGCGGCGGCGACGGCTCGACCGTGCCGGTCGGCCAACAGGTGACGACGGGCCCCGGGGAGCGTGGCGTGCGTCCGCAGTGTGGTGGTGAACCATGCCCGCCGCACCCGGTCCGATCCGCCCGAGATCCACCTCATGGCGGGTTCGCGGACGAAGGCGGCGGCGAGCACGGGGGCACACCGCGCGGGCGGCGGAGTGTCGTCGTGGTCACCCGCGCCGTACTCAGACATCGCGCTTCCGTTCCAGCGGCGCCTCCGGCACGAGGTGGCACACCAGGAGCTTGAGGAAGAAGAGCGGTGCGAACCAGGCGAGCGCGGTGGGCACGGGCAGCCAGAACAGGTTGACGACGACGGCGGCGGTGTAACCGGCCATGGCCGTCGGGCGCTTGAGATGGACGGGCGTGAACTCGACGACGACGGCGGCGAAGAGCAGCAGCGCGGCGTTCCCCAGGGTCCAGCCGCGGTCCCCACCGAGCACGAGCGAGCCCATCGCGGCGAGGTGCAGGACGTGGGCGCCGACGAAGAGCAGGCGCGCGCGCCGCGCCCCCGGGTCCTGGCGGTGGTACCAACGCTTGGCGGAGTTCGTCGCGTTGGTGAGGATGCCCCCGAGCAGGTCGAGGCCGATCAGCACCACCACGACCCACTGGAGGCCGCTCCATCCACGGTGGATCCCCGACGACCACACGCCGGCGGCGAGCAGCACCGCGCACCCGCCCGCGCCGAGGAGTTCCACGGTGGACTCGGCGCGGGACTTGCCCGGCCCCATGAACCGCTCCAGGCGGCCCAGCGGTCCCGGTGAGGTGGGTGGTATCTCCCAGCGGATCTCCAGATCAGTGCGCACGGCCGGCTCCTCCGTCCGCTCCACCGCTCCACAGCCCGCGCAGCAGGCTCCAGACCTGCTCGCTCCCGGGTGCCGCCGGCGCCGTCGGCCGCTCCGCGGGTGCCGCGCGCAGCGCACTCAGCGCCCATGCGTCGGCCGCCCGCATCACGGCCGCGGTCGCGCCCGCCAGCAGGTCCGGGTCCACGTCCGTCCGGATGAGACCGAGCCGCCGGCCGTCCTGGACCACGGCCCCGAACCAGCCGAGCCAGACGCCGTCCCGCGCCCGCCCGACGGCGGCGTCGGCGAGGGCCAGATCGTCCGGGTGTGCCTGCAGGTGCGCGGCCAGGGCATGCGATCCGGCTTCCAGTCGCGCCCAGAAGTCGGCCTCGTCGCGGGCCGGGGTCCACGGCCCGAGCACGCCGAGGAGGCGGTCGAGGACGTCGTCGAGAACCGCGGCGAGGAGGTCCTCCCGGCCGTCGAAGTACTGGTAGGCGGCGGTCTTCGAGAAGCCCGCCGCTTCGATGATCTTGTTGTACGAGGCGGACGCGGGGCCGTGCTCGGCGAAGTGCGCGCGGGCGACGGCGAGGATCGCCTGCTGTCGCTCGGCCGGCAGTCGATGGAATCGAGGGAGCGGAGTCATGTACTGACGGTACACACCAGCAGGGTGTACCGCCAGTACACCCCGCCGGTACACCGTGCCCGAGGGAACCGAATTGATCACGTATGACGTCTTCGGGGGCACATGACCGCCCAGGAAGAGGAGGACCTGACGTGAGGACCCCGGACGCATCGACGTCCCGACGCGCGCTGCTGACCGCGGGGGCGGGGGTGGCACTCGCCGCCGCGCTGCCGGTCGGTACGGCGAGTGCCGCGTCGCCGGCGGCCGGCCTGCGCGCGCTGGAGCGCGAGTACGGGGCGCGGTTGGGGGTGTACGCGCTGGACACGGCCTCCGGCCGGACCGTGGTCCACCGGGCCGACGAACTGTTCCCCATGTGCTCGGTGTTCAAGACGCTCGCGGCGGCGGCCGTGCTGCGGGACCTCGACCACGACGGCGCGCATCTCGCCAAGCGGATCCACTACACGCTCCAGGACGTCACGGACGCGGGCGGCGGGTCGATCACCGAGAAGCCCGAGAACATCGCGAACGGCCTGACCGTGGCGGAACTCTGCTCCGCCGCCATCGCCCAGAGCGACAACGCGGCCGGGAACCTGCTGCTCCGCGAGCTCGGCGGCCCCACCGCGGTCACCCGCTTCTGTCGCTCGCTCGGCGACCGCACGACCCGGCTCGACCGGTGGGAGCCCGCGCTGAACTCGGCGGAGCCGTCCCGGGTGACGGACACGACCGCCCCGCGCGCGATCGGTCGGACCTACGCCCGCCTCGCACTCGGCGACGCGCTGGACTCCGGGGACCGGGAACGGCTGAACCGATGGCTGCTGTCGAACACCACCAGCGGCGACCGCCTGCGGGCCGGCCTGCCGAAGGACTGGGCCGTCGCGGACAAGACGGGCGCCGGTTCGTACGGGACGAACAACAACGTGGGTATCGCCTGGCCGCCGGGGCGTCCGCCCCTCGTCCTGGCCATCCTCTCGACGATGCCGGAGGCGACGGCGCCGCGTGACAACACCCTGATAGCCAGAACCGCGAAGCTGCTGGCGGACACGCTCGCCTGACGCCGGACCCCGCCGTCGGGGCCGCCCGGCACGGCGGGCCAGGTGCCGCCGCCACTCCTACGGACGCGCGAGGCGCAGCCCGTCCAGATTGAGGTCGAGGAGGCGTTCGGCCTGGTCCCGCCGGTCGGGGCCGGCGGAGGTGAGGGCGATGCCCGCGAGGGCGGCGAACATGTCGGTCGAGCTGATGTCGGTCCTGATCGCGCCCGCGGCGGCGCAGGCGTCCATGAGGGAGGTGAGGGCGTCCTGGATCATCCGGCGGCTGTCGGTGTAGGGGTCGGTCCCCGCGGCGAGGACCGCCCGCATCGCGTCGGCCATCCCCATCTTGGCGGTGGCGTAGTCGATGAAGCGGCGCGTCCAGGCGCGAAGGGCCTCGTACGGCGGCAGGCTCGCCAGCAAGGTCGGGACGGAGTCGCACAGTCGGGCGACCTCGTTGCGGTAGGCCGCCTCGATGAGGGCTTCCTTGGTGGGGAAGTTGCGGTAGAGGGTGCCGGTGCCCACGCCGGCCTCCTTGGCGATGCGCTCGAAGTGCGCCTCCAGCCCCTGCTCGGTGAACACGCGCACCGCGGCGGCCAGGATCTTGTCCCGGTTGCGCTGCGCGTCGGCTCTGAGCGGGCGTCCCGCGTCTGCGGCCATCAGTGGCTCCCTCGTCCTCACTTGCTAAGTGGAGGAGCCTCCACTTAATGTGCGTGAAAGTGGCGGCGCCTCCACTTTCACTCTAGGGCATGGCCTGGCCTGCCCATTCCTCTTCCGAAGGGACTCCCGGTATGTCGGGGATCGAAGGCAAGGTCGTCGCCGTCACCGGCGCCGGCAGCGGTATCGGTGAGGCGACCGCCCTCCTGCTCGCCGAGCGGGGCGCGAAGGTGGTCCTCGGCGGACGCCGCACGGAGCGGCTGGAGGCGCTGGCCGCCCGGATCGAGCGGGCCGGCGGTCGAGCGGCCTGGATCCGTACGGACGTGACACGGCGCGCCGACCTGTCCGGCCTCGTCGGCCTGGCGCTGGAACGGTACGGCAGGCTCGACGTCCTCGTCAGCAACGCCGGGGTGGGGCTCCTCTCCCCGCTCGACGAACTGCGCGTCGAGGACTGGGAGGAGATGATCGACGTCAACCTCAAAGGCGTCCTCTACGGGATCGCGGCGGCGCTCCCCGTCTTCCGGGAGCAGGGCTCCGGACACTTCGTCAACACCGTGTCCACCGCCGGACTGCGCGTCGTACCGCTCCAGTCGGTGTACGCGGGCACCAAGAACGCCGTGCGCACGATCTCCGAGGGCCTGCGCCAGGAGGCCGGGGACGCGCTGCGCGTGACCGTCGTGTCGCCGGGGGCCGTCCGCACGGACTTCACGGAGCGCATGGACCCGCAGGCGCGGGCCCGGATCGACCGGATGATGGAGACGGCACTGTCCCCGGACGCGGTGGCCCGCGCCATCGCCTTCGCCGTCGAGCAGCCCGACGGTGTCGACGTGGGAGACATCGTCGTGCGCCCCACCGCGCAGGCCTGAGCACCCGTGACGGGGACCGGCTCCGGCCGCGGCGGAGCCGTGCCGTGCCGGTCCCCCGGGACCGCGTTCCTACGGGGCCATCTCGTACGTGCCGGACAGGGCCTCGACCCGCGCCCAGACGCGCGCCGCCCGCTCCTCGTCGACGACCGGACGCCGCACCGCGCCCAGTGCCCAGTCCTGCTGGGCGGCCGTCGCGGAGTCCTTGCCGTACAGCTCGACCGCGTGGCCGGAGAAGTCGCGGACGAGGACGGAGAACAGCTCGTCGAGCACCGACCCGTCCAGGTCCGTCAGGCGGGCCTGCTCCAGGATCAGCTGGCCGTAGACGACGAGCGCGAACAGCTGGCCCACCGAGAGGAGGAAGTCGAGGTCGCGGCTCTGCTCCTCGTCCGGGGCGACGGTGGCCACGAAGGCGCAGAGGGCGTCGGCCTGCTCGCGGAACCGGGCCACGTTCGGCACGTCGGCGTACGCGTCGTAGGCGGTCCGCCAGTCGTGGAACTGCACGGCGCCCAGGCCGCGGGCCGGGCCCTGCCGGAAGAGGAAGGCGTCGTCGGCCGCGTCGAGCCGGCTCGGTACGGCCGGGTACTCGGCCGGGTTCAGCAGGTGGTTGCGCATGAACTTGAGGATCAGCGCGAGGTTGACGTGGACCGTGCCCTCCAGCTTGGGCAGTCCACGGATCTCGATGGCCGCCTGCGCGAAGTAGTTGTCCTTCTCGAAGCCCTTGGCCGCGATGACGTCCCACATCAGGTCGATGACCTTCTCGCCCTCCGTGGTGACCTTCATCTTCGTCATCGGGTTGAAGAGCAGGTAGCGGCGGTCGTCCGGGCCGGCGGAGCGGAAGTAGTCGACGGCGCGGTCGCTGAAGAGCTTCATCCCGACCAGACGGACGTACGCGTCGGCCAGCTCCCGGCGCACGTGCGGGAAGGCGGTGACGGGGCGACCGTAGAGGACCCGGTTGTGCGCGTGGGTGACGGCCTCGTACATCGCGTGCTCGCAGATGCCGATGGAGGCGGTGCAGAGGTTGAACTTGCCGACGTTGACGGTGTTCAGGGCGGCGTCGAAGGCGGCCTTGCCGGTGTGCAGGACGTCCTCGGCGCGGACCGGGTAGTCGTCGAGGCGGAACTCGCTGACGTACTTGGAGGAGTCGACGACGTTCTTCACCAGGTTGTACGCCGGGTGGCGGCTGTCGGCGGCGAAGAAGACGTAGCCGTCGGGACCCTCGATGTCGGTGCGGCGACCGAAGACGGAGACGAGGCCGGCGGCGTTGCCGTTGCCGATGTAGTACTTGGAGCCGCTCGCACGGAATCCGGCGGCACCGGATTCGTCCACGTACGGCCGCAGCAGCATGTCGGTGGAGTAGATGTCGGCGCCGTGGGTCTTCTCGGACAGGCCGAAGGCGAACACCTCGCCCTCGGCGAGCAGCTGGGCGGCGCGGTCGCGGGCGTCGGCGTTGTCGCTCTGCCAGACCGGGCCGAGGCCGAGAATGGTGACCTGCCAGGCGTACCAGTAGTCGAGGCCGTAGAAGCCGAAGATCTCGTTCAGGGCGGCGACCCGCGCGGTGTCCCAGCGCTTGTCCGTCTCCCCCTCGCCGGCGGCGGTGGCCGGGGTCAGGAAGGTCGCGAAGAGGCCCTCCTTCGCCGAGAAGGCGAGGAAGTCGGCGAGCCAGGCGCGGGAGCGGTAGTCCTCGATCAGCCGGCGCTTGCCGCGGCTCTCGAACCAGTCGACGGTGGCGCGCAGCAGCCTGCGGGTCTCGGGGTCGAAGTGCGCCGGGTCGTACGTGTGCGGGTTGAAGAGCAGGGCGTCTGCCATGAGGGTTCACCTTCCGAGGGGGTGGAGGAGGGGCGGGGAGGGGGCGAGCGCGTGCGTGGGAGGTGCGGAGCGGCCGGGTGCGGTGCGGCCGGCAGGGGCGCGAGGGATCCGGGCGACGTCAGGCGGTGGTGGTCGGCGCCGTACCGCCGAGCCGGTGGAGGGTGGCGAGGACGTCGTCGAGCCAGGCGATCGTCATCCGCTCGAACGCGATGCCGCCGCGCAGCACGACGTGCTGGAGCTCCTGACCGGCGTCGAGCGGTGCGGGGGCCTCCGGCCCGGTGAAGTCGCGCCGTTCACCGGCGAGATAGCGGGCCAGTCGGTCGCTGTGCGCCCGGTGGTGCCGTGCGACCTCGTGGATCAGCGCGGCCGGGTCGTCGAAGGCCGCGCCACGGATCTTGACGGCGAGGTCGTGGCGCAGGCTCTCGGGTTCGATCGGCTCGTGCAGCCACTCGGCGAGGGCGGCGCGGCCGGGGCCGGCGACGGAGTACTCCTTCTTGTCCGGTCGGCCCTGCTGCGGGACCTCCCGGGCGGCGAGCAGCCCGTTGCCCTCCATGCGCCCCAGCACCCGGTAGATCTGCTGGTGGGTGGCGGTCCAGAAGTAGCCGATGGACCGGTCGAACCGGCGGGCCAGCTCATAGCCGGAGCCCGGCTTCTCCAGCAGGGAGACGAGGATCGCGTGGTCGAGCGCCATGCCCCGATCTTTCTATGCAACTCGTTGCATAGACAAGCGGCAGGGGTCAGGTGAGACGCGGCTCACCCGTCGCCCCGCCCCTTACCCGCTCGTCGGCCCGCTCACTCTGCGCCGAGCCGGGCACCCGTCCAGACGAGCGCCGGCGGGATCTCGCGGAGCCAGGTGTTGAAGCTGTGGCCGCCGCTGTCGAGGATGATCGACGAGACGTGCGCGGGCGCCTTCACCTTGCGGACGAACTCCTGCGTCTCGCCGTAGTTCGGCTCGCCCCGCAGGGAAGAGGTCACCAGGAACGAGGAGTTGCCCTGCGGTCGGTGGTCCAGGTGCCACAGCAGGTCGGACCGCTTCTCCTCGTCCTTGTTCCCCTTGAACAGATCACCCGAGTCCTTGTCGATCTCGGGCCGGTACTCCGCCGAGAGCCCCACGCCGACCGTGTACGCCTCCGGATGCTGCACCGCCATCTTCAGGGCGCAGTAGCCCCCGGTGGAGTCGCCGATGATGCCCCAGCTCCGCGACGAGGTGCCCACGCGATAGGCGCCGGAGACCGCCTTGACGACGTCCGCGCCGAAGAAGGCCTCGCTCTGCGGGCCCCCGGGGACGTCCACGCACTGGGTGTTGGGCGCCGCGATGGTGGGCCGCATCATCACCAGGATCATCGGTTGCATGCGCTTCTGCTTCGCCAGGCTCCACGCCAGGCGCGGGTAGTGCAGCTTCTTGATGAGGTTCTCGGCCATGCCCGGGTAGCCCGTGAGGACGACGGCCGCCGGGAACCTGCGCCGCTCGTCCGTCTTGTCGAAGTACTCCGGCGGCAGGTAGACGTACGCCTCGGCGGCGGCCCGGGACCGCTCACCGTGAATCGTCACCTTCTCGATCACGCCACCCACCTGCGGGTTCCGACCGCCGGGCACCTCCGGGGCCTGCCGACCCAGCACCTCCACGGCGGCGCCGCCCGGGGCGGCCGGGGCCTGAGGCCTGGTCCCCGCGAGGTCGGACCAGGAGTCGTAGAGGAGGAAGGTGCGGTTGGCCGCGGCGCCGACCGACGCGAGCACCATCAACTGCACCAGTACGAGCAGCCCGACGCGTCCCAGTACCCACCGGAGGCCGGGCCGCGCCAGCCGGGACCACAGGCCCACCGTGAGGGCGAACAGCAGCGCCGCGCACACCACGACGCCCGCCATCAGCGTGCCACTCGTCAGACCCATGAATCAGCGAACCCTTTGCATCGTCCCTGTCCGGACGCTCGGGTCCGGAGCGCTACCGGCGGGTGGCGCACCAGGCAAGAGGGACGGATCGGGCCCCGCGTTCCCTTCCGGAGAAATCCACCGGCACGGACCTCGCCTTCGTCGCTTCGACCGAGCCAGGACCGAAAAGGCGCGGCCGGCTCGACTCCCTTTTGTGCAATGCCACATGAGGCTCTGACGGCGACCCGGATCCGGTACCGGAAATCCATTCCGAAGCTGTTGGCATTTGACAGTTCTACCGTCGTGGGGCGGGGGTCACGCCGTGTGGCGCAGGTGTGCGCCGCCGCCGTCACCGCCTTGCTGATCACCTCCTGCGGCGCGGCCGACGACCCGAAGGCCGCGGCCGCCTCGTCCACCTCCTCCGCCCCGGCATCGGCGTCCCCGTCGGCCTCCCCCAAGGCCTCGTCGGCTCCGGTCGGTCCGGGTGAGGTACGGATCGCGGGCGAGGTCGACAAGCCGTACACCATCACCCTGGCCGACCTGCGCAAGCTGCCCCAGGGCGAGGCCTCGGTCGAGTTCATCAGCGCCAAGGGGGACCAGAAGCACACCTACCGGGGCGTGCCGCTGCACGAGGTGCTGACGGTGCCCACTGAGGCAGCCGGAGCACCCGGCGGCCGGCGGTCCCTGACCCGGCGCGCGCTGCTCGGCGCCGGCGGGCTCGGGGCCGTGGTGGGCGGCGGCGCCCTCGTCACGGCCTCCGTGCGCGACGCCCCCGCGGCTCCGGGCGCCTCCCGGGCCACCGTCGCGTTCCACGGACCGCAGCAGGCCGGGATCCTGCACCCCCGTCAGACCCACGCCCACCTGGCCGCCTTCGACTTCGGGGCGCGCACCGACCGGGGCCGGGCCGCCGCGCTCATGCTGCGCTGGAGCACCGCCGCCGAGCACCTCAACCGCGGGGAACCGGTCGGTGAGGAGATCGGCCCGCCCGGTTCCCGGGCCGCCGACACCGGCGTCGCGCTGGTCTCCGGGCCCGCCGGGCTCACCCTCACCTTCGGGTTCGGCGCGAGCTTCTTCGACCGGGTGGGCCTGGCCGCGGCCCGTCCCGAGGCACTCGCACCCCTGCCCGCGTTCCCCGACGACCGGCTGGACGCGGCCCGCGGCGGTGGCGACCTGTTCGTCCAGATCGCCGCCGACGACCCGCTCGTCGGGTGGCACGCCCTGCGCACCGTGCAACGCCTGGCCCACGGCGAGGCGAAGACCCGCTGGGTGATGTCCGGGTTCACCACCGCGCCGGTGCCCGGCCGCAGCGTGCCCACGCACCGCAACCTCATGGGCCAGCTCGACGGCACGGCGAACCCGTCCCCCGCCGACGGCTCCCCGCTCACCGGCGGCGCCGAACACACCGCCCCCGACCTCACGGCCCACCGTCCCGACGGGGTCCCGGTGATCGCGCACAGCGCGCACATCCGACTGGCCGCACCCGGCGCCAACGGCGGCGCGACGATGCTGCGCCGCGGCTGGTCGTACTACGACGGCCTGCGCGCCGACGGCACACCCGACGCCGGAATGCTCTTCGTCGCCTGGCAGTGCGACCCCCGCACCGGCTTCGTCCCCGTCCAGCGGCGCCTCGCCCGCGGCGACGCCCTCGGCCGCTACCTGGTCCACGAGGCCTCGTCCCTGTTCGTGGTCCCCGGCGGCGTCCGACCGGGCGGCTACGTCGGCCAGGCCCTGCTGGAGTGACGCACCCGGCCAGGCGTCCGTCCGGGCGAAGCTCGGGAACCCGGGGGCGGTGGTGGGCGTTGGTGCGACCATAGGAAGGTGATCAGCGGGATCCGACTTCCGATGACTCCGAGGGGAGCCGTTCATGAGCACGGCGAAAGACCTGTTCATCATCGCCATGGATCCGCCGCCGGACCGTGCCGTCGGGCAGGGTGACCTGTCGCTGGCCCTCGCCGGCGCCGAGCTGATCGATCTCCTGCACGCGCAGGCCGCCGTTCTGGACGGCGACCGCATCGTGCCGGGCGGCGCGCCCGGACTGAACGACGAGCTCCTGACCGAGGCCTCGTCGGCGCTCACCCGGCAGGCGCCGTACGAGCGGGTCGAGGACTGGCTGTGGCGCCGCGGCCGTGATCTCTCCGGCTCGTACCAGGCCGCACTGGAGCAAGCCGGTCAGTTGACCCGGGGACGGCGCGGCCTGCTGCCCTTCGGCACGGATCACCTGGAAGTGGCCGATACGCCCGCTCAACGCCGGGCGCTCAGCCGCTGGGAGTCGGACGAGCCCGTTCTCGCCTCGCTCGCCGCGGCCGTGGGCGTCCGCGAACCGCGCTCCGACGACGAACCGGGCCCGGACGACGAAGCGGTGACGACCGTACTGGCCGTCGTCGGCGACGCCGTGATGGAACTGGAGGCCGTACGCCAGCGGCGGTCCATCGAGAACGCGGCGTTCGCCAACGTCTGGCGCGTCCCGTGACCGGTGACCCGTAGGCGCCGGGGCGGTGCCCTTCGGGGTGTCGTGCGGCAACGGGCGCCCGTCACCACCTCGTCGCTTCCCGGTGAGTGACGGCCCCGGGCCGGCGCGGGCCCGTCAGCCGGCATCGAGGACGAGATCGGCGCGGTACCGGCCCGGGGCGACGAGGCGCGCGTTGACCTCGTCCGAGCGGGCCACCCAGGCGCGGGCGTACGCGGGGTCCTTGCCGTGCCGTACGTGACGCTCGATCAGCCGCTCCAGGCGCAGCTCCTCGGACGGGGCGAGGTACCAGGCCTCGTCCAGCAGGGGGCGTACCGAGGCCCACTCCCCCACGTCGTGCAGCAGATAGTTCCCCTCGGTGATCACCAGCGGTACGTCCGGGGGGACGGGGATGCTGCCCGCGATCGGTTCCTCCAGGCGACGGTCGAAGGCGGGCGCGTACACCGTGGGCCCGTGCGGCGCGCGGAGCCGGCGCAGCAGGCAGACGTAGCCCGCCGCGTCGAAGGTGTCCGGGGCGCCCTTGCGGTCGGCGCGCCCCAGCCGGTCCAGTTCGGCCTGGGCGAGGTGGAACCCGTCCATCGGGACCACGACGGCCCGCCCGGGCCCGAGCGCGTCCGCGAGTCGGGCGGCCAGCGTCGACTTCCCGGCGCCCGGGGGCCCGGCGATACCCAGGACGCGCCGCTCGCCCCGGGCGGCCAGCGCCACCGCCCTTGCCACCGGTTCCGTCGTACTCATCCGCACATCCTGCCCGAGGGGTCCCGAGGGGTGCGGCCCGGCGCCCTGCCCCGGCGCCGGGCGGGGTGCCGGGCCGCCCGGTCAGCAGCGGGGGCAGGCGTCGCGGATCACGCGCCAGGTGAAGGTGGCGGACGCGGTCGCACCGGTGGCGTCCTTGGCGGTGACGGTCACCGTACGGATGCCGCTGCCGCGCAGGAGGCCCGAGATCAGGCCGGTCGAGGAGTTGATCGAGGCACCGACCGGCAGGTTGACCGCCGACCAGGTGTAGGGGGCCTTGCCGCCGGTGGCGGTCATGGGCAGGTACGCGGAGTCGTACTGAAGGGACACCTGGTTGCCCGGGTTGACCACGGACGGGGCGGCGGTGGCCACCGTGCGCGTCACCGCGGAGCCGATCGAGCCGTGCGGCGCGGCGAAGGAGGGACCGACCGACGCGGCCAGGCCGGCCGCCAGGACGGCAGCCAGGGCGACGGCCGGCGCCGCCGCCGGTCTGCGCGGGAAGCGTGTGCGTGCGAGGGTGCGCGTGCGTGTGCTCAACAGGACCTCCGAACTCGTCGGGCGGGGGCGGCGTTCCCGGTACGGATCCCGGAGGCCGCCATCACCCGTTGCGGGTATGCGTGTTCGAGGTGCGTGGCGCGTCGGCATCATAGGCGGGCCCGGCCGTCCCGTCGATGGCGCCGAGGCCGACCGCCCGGGCCTACGATGTCCGCCATGTCCGGTACGGTCGCCGTCCCGCTCGCCCCACCGCCCCGCGCACGCCTGCGCTCCGCCGTCCGCCTGGCCGTGTGCGCCGCCGTGCCCTGGTTCCTGTGTCTGTGGTGGGGCACGAGCACGGTTCCGGTCCCTGCCGCCCTGCCGGCCGTCCTGATCCTCCGTGACGACGTGTACGACGCCCCGCGGCGCGGGTGGGAACGGCTCGTGGGCGTCGTCGTCGGCGTGGCGCTGACCACCCTCGTGCTGCACTGGCTGCCGCCTCCCACGGCCTCTTCCGTGGCCTCGCTGTCCGCGGCCGCGTCGGCGTCCTTCCTGGCCGTACTGGCCTGCGGCTGCGCGGGCATGTACCTGATGTACCAGGGCGGTGCCCCCAACCAACAGGTCCTGGTCAGCGCACTGGTGATCTACGCGACCGCTCTCCCCGGCTACGCCCTGGCCCGCCTTACGGAGAGCGCCGTCGGCATCGCCACCGTGGTCCTGCTGGGCCCGCTGCTCTGGCCGCCGGACCCGTACCGGACGGCCGCGAGGGGACTCGACACGTACCGGGGCGAACTCGACGACCTCCTCGGCGCGGTCGCCGCCCGGCTCGGCGCCGGCGGACCGCCCACCGTCCCGGGGCTCCCCGAGGACGCGGAGCTGTGGCGGCGACCGCGGAGCGGCCTCGCGGCGTACGAACGGGCCGCTCGGCGCACCCGGCTCCCCCGGCTGTACCTGCGCACGCCCGCCCGGCCGCCGGACGGGCTGGAGGAGCGGCTGAGACTGGCCGCCCGAACCGCCCTCACCCTCCAGTACTTCACCGAGGAACTCCGGGAGCGCGCCCGGACCGACGGCCCCGACCGGCCCCCCGGGACGCCCGTGCCGGACCCGGCCCTGCGCGATATCGCCCCGCTGGTCGGGGCCACCGCCCGCGCGCTGGACGCCGCCCTGCGCGGCGCGGACTGCGCCGCGGACCTCGACCGGGCCCGCGCGCTGGACCTCGCCCACCGCGCGGCCCACCCCACCCGGCACGACGCGGTCCTGCGGGCGGGTCTGCACCTGACCCACGAGGCCGTCGCGGCCCACCTGTCGGCCCGCCGCTGACCGGCCGATGGCGTTCCCCTGCTGAGCGGTGCCGGTCGGGGCCGGCGCGCGGGCCACCGATAGGCTCGGGCACCGACCGGGGAGATGAAGGATCGATGACGTTGAACGAAGGCCTCCGGGTGAGGCTGGCCGAGGACCTCACGCTGACCGGTTCGGTCACCGCGGCGGGGGACGCCGTCGCCGGGTTCCTGGCCCTGGCCTCGGGTGCCGAAGGCACGGTCGAGCGGGTGGACGAACACCGGCCGCGGAGCGGCGAGGACGTCCGTGAGTACGAGCGCCTGAAGTCGCTCCTCGACTCCTTCGGCCATCAGATGCCCGAGGGCAGCAGGAAGCAGCTCGAAGAGAAGGTCGCCTCCCTGGAACCCGCGTGGATCGCGTTCCAGGAGCAGCGGGTCCGCGTGACGGTCCGCGTCCGCTTCGACAACGGATTCGTCCTCGACGGCGCGCACGAGGGACTCTTCACCTCCGCCTGAGGCCGCCCGAAGCCGGTCCGCGGCCGGTTCGGGGCCGGTCCGACGCCGACGCCGAGGCCCGCCCGGGTCCGGTCCGTGGCCGCGCGGCCGTCTGGCACCCTCACCCGGCGCGCGTTTCACTGGAAGGTGCCGTACCCAGCGCGCCCATGGCGGACCGCGCACCCGGGAGGTCCCGTGAACACGTACGTCCCGCCCCGCTTCGACCCCACCCGTGTCCCCCACCTGCTGGGGTCCTTCGCGCCCGTGTCCGAGGAGGTCGACGTCGCGGACCTGGAGGTGACGGGCGAGCTGCCCGACACCCTGGACGGCCTGTACCTGCGCAACGGCCCCAATCCGCGGTTCACGCCGATCGGCTCGTACCTGTACCCCATCGACGGCGACGGGATGCTGCACGGGGTGTGGGTCTCCGACGGCCGGGTCCGCTACCGCAACCGTTTCGTCCGTACCCCGGCGCTGCTGGCCGAGGAACGAGCCGGCCGGGCCCTGTGGGGCGGCCTCGCATCGATGATCGTGCCGGACGCCGACCAGGTGGGACCGGAGCTCGCCGGCACCTTCCGGGACATGCCCGACATCAACGTGGTCCGGCACGCGGGCCGCCTGCTGGCCCTCGCCGAGTCGGCCTGTCCCTTCCGGATCGACGCCGAACTGGCGACACTGGGCCGCGAGGACTTCGGTGGGGCCCTGCCCGCCGGCATCACCGCCCACCCGAAGATCGACCCGGTCACGGGCGAGATGGTCGTCTTCTGCTACGGCCTGGAGCCGCCCTACCTGACCTGGTCCGTCATCGCCCGCGACGGCACCGTCGGCCGCGGGCCCACCCCGGTCGACGGCGTGGACGAGCCGATGATGATCCACGACATGGCCCTGACCGGCCGCTACGCCGTTCTCGTCCTCGCCCCGGCCTTCTTCGACCTCGCCGCGGCCATGGCGGGCGGCTCCTTCCTGGCCTGGCGCCCCGAACGCGGCACCCGGGTGGCACTGATCCCGCGCGACGGCGGACCGGTGCGCTGGGCGTCCGACGAGGCCTTCTGGACGTGGCACACCGTGAACGCGTACGACGACGGCCCGGGCCCGGACGCCCCGGTGGTCCTCGACTACGTGCAGTGGAGCAGGCTGACCGTCGGCGGCCCCGAGGAGGACACCGGCCCGATCAGCGGCGGCCTGGTACGGGCACGCCTCGACCCGGCCGCCGGCAGCATGGCCCGTACCCCGCTGGACGACTCCCGGGTGGAGTTCCCGCGGGTCGACGACCGGCGCATCGGCCGGCGCCACCGGTACACCGCGCTGGCCACCGAGACCGGGCGGACGGACCTGCTGCCGGGCGAGTACGACGCCGTGCGCTGGTACGACAACGAGACCGGCACCTCCCGCGTCTGGTCGGCCGGGGACCTCTCCGTCGGTGAGCCGGTCTTCGCCCCCGAGCCCGGCTCCGAGGAGGGCGGCCACTGGCTGACCTTCGCCACGGACCGCACCGACGGGTCGAGCTGGTTCCTGGTCATCCCCGCCGAGGACCCCGCCGCCGGCCCGGTGGCCCGCGCCCGTATCCCCGTACGCGTCCCGCTCGGCCTGCACGGCTGCTGGCTGCCGACCGAGGAGTGAACCCGTCCGGCGCGCCCGCGCGGCGCGGCCGTGCCACGCTGTTGTTCGGCCTCGGGAGGAGAGCGCCGCGACGAACGGAGCGCGCTGTGAGCAGACCGTTCCACCTCGCACCGATACGACGCGGCCTGGCCGCAGCCTGCGCCGCCCTGCTGTTCGTGGCCCTCGCCTCGGGAACCGCGACCGGCGCGGACCCGACCCCGAACCCGTCCCCGACCGCGTCCACGGGCGTGTCGCCGTCCGCGACCGGCGACACGGGCCTCGGGAGCCTCGACCCGCGCATCACGGCGATCATGCGCAAGCCGGACTACCGCAACGCCCAGTGGGGCCTGCTGCAGACCGACCCGGACGACGGCCGCGTGGTGCACAGCCTCTTCCCCGAGCAGTTCTTCATCCCCGGATCCACCGCCAAACTGCTCAGCGTCTCGGGCCCGTGGCACACCCTCGGCGCCGACCACCGCTTCGTGACCCCGCTCTACGCGGTCGGGGAACGCGACGGCGCGACGCTGACCGGCGACCTCGACCTCGTCGCCCAGGGCGACCTCACCATGGGCGGCCGGACGCGCCCCGACGGCACGGTCGCGTACACCGACCTCGACCACACCTACGCCAACGACTTCCCCGGCGCGACCCTCACCCCGGAGAACCCGCTCGCCGGGATCGACCAGCTCGCCCGGCAGGTACGCGACTCCGGCATCACCCGCGTCGACGGCGACGTGATCGTCGACAGTCGACTGTTCCTCCCCGACCCGGAGCTCGTGCCCACCCCGACGCCGCTGATCATCAACGACAACCTGATCGACCTCATGACCACCCCCGGGGACCGACCCGGCGCGGACGCCCGGCTGGACTGGCGGCCCAAGGTCGCGCCCTACGAGGTCACCTCGGCGGTGAAGACCGTGGCGGCCGGGAGGCCGACCGCGATCACGGTGACGGCCACCGACGGCGGCACCCGGATCCGGCTCACCGGAACGATCGCGGCGGGCTCCGAACCACTGCTGCGCACCTCCCCGATCGTGGACCCGGCCGGCTTCGGACGCGTCGCGCTGATCGAGGCCCTCGAACGCGCCGGGGTGCACGTCACCGCCGACCCGACGGGCGCCAACCCGGTGGGGCGGCTGCCGAGCGACTACGACGGGCGGCCGCGGGTGGCGGCGTACACCTCCCCGCCCTACGCCCAGTACGCCAAGCTGATCCTCAAGGTCAGCCACAACCTGGGCGCCAATCTCGGCATCTGCCTCCTCGCCGTCACGGCGAAGAGTGACCAGTGCCCGGCGGGCTTCCCGGTGCTCGCCGACTTCCTCGACCAGGCCGGCGTGGACCGTGAGCAGGCGCAGCTCATGGACGGCCGGGGCGGCAACCCCGCCGACCGGGCCACCCCTCAGGTGCTGGTGCAGATGCTGGCGTACTGGCAGCGGACCCCGGACGCCCGGCTGTTCCGGGAGGCTCTGCCGATCCTGGGGGTCGACGGTCTGCTGGCCGAGAACTGCCGCGGCTGCCCGGCCCGGGGAAAGGTGTTCGCCAAGACGGGCGCGGCCGTCGGCGGTGACGCCCTCAACGACCGGCTGGCCGTCGGCGCGATCACCATCGCGGGCTACCTGGACAAGGGCGGCGGCCGCTTCGACACCTTCTACGCGGGCGTCAACGGCGCCTCCACACCGGGCGCCGACCCCACCGAGGTACTGACCATCGCCAACGACCTCGCGATGATCGCCGCCTATCTCCAGGAGTCTTCGGCGCCCTGACCGGTCCGGGGCCCTGCCGAAAGGGCCCCGGCGGCGGTCCGAAGGAGACCTACGTGAGGTCGAACCGGTCGAGGTTCATCACCTTGTCCCAGGCGGAGACGAAGTCACGGACGAACTTCTCGCCCGCGTCCTGCGCCGCGTAGACCTCCGAGAGCGCCCGGAGCTGGGCGTGCGAACCGAAGACGAGGTCCACCGCGGTCGCCGTCCACCTGACCTGTCCCGTGGCGTGGTCCCGGCCCTCGAACACGTTCTCCGTCGACTCCGACGCCTTCCACCGCGTGCCCATGTCGAGCAGGTTCACGAAGAAGTCGTTGGTCAGCGCCTCGGGGCGGTCCGTGAACACGCCGTGCCGGGACTGCCGGAAGCCGGTGTTCATCGCCCGCATCCCGCCGATGAGCACCGTCATCTCGGGGGCGGTCAGGTTCAGCAGGGCGGCGCGGTCCAGCAGCAGCGTCTCCGGCGACAGCTTCTCGCCCGCCCGCAGATAGTTCCGGAAGCCGTCCGCCTTGGGTTCGAGAACGGCGAAGGACTCCACGTCCGTCTGCTCCTGCGAGGCGTCCGTGCGGCCCGGCGCGAACGGCACCTCGATGGCGTACCCGGCGTTCTTCGCTCCCTGTTCGACGGCCGCACAGCCGCCCAGCACGATCAGGTCGGCGAGCGAGACCTTCTTCCCGCCGCTCTGCGCGCCGTCGAAGTCCCGCTGGATCCCTTCGAGTGTCCGCACGACCTCGGCCACCTCGGGCAGGTCGTTGACCTCCCAGTCCTTCTGGGGGGCGAGCCGGATCCGGGCTCCGTTGGCCCCGCCCCGCTTGTCCGTGCCGCGGAAGCTCGACGCCGCCGCCCACGCCGCGGTGACGAGCTGCGGGAGGGACAGCCCCGAGGCGAGGATCGTGCGCTTGAGGGCGGCGATGTCCTCGGGACCGACCAGTTCGTGATCGACCGCGGGTACGGGGTCCTGCCACAGCTGGGGTTCGGGCACCCACGGGCCGAGGTAGCGCGAGATCGGGCCCATGTCGCGGTGCAGCAGCTTGTACCAAGCCTTGGCGAAGGCCTCGGCGAGCTTGTCCGGGTTCTCGTGGAAGCTCTTCGCGATCGGTGCGTAGACCGGGTCCATCCGCAGCGCGAGGTCCGTCGTCAGCATCATCGGGGCGTGCTTCTTCGACGGGTCATGGGCGTCCGGCACCGTGCCCTGGGCCGCGGGGTCCTTGGGGGTCCACTGCTGCGCGCCGGCCGGGCTCGTGGTCAGCTCCCACTCGTACGCGAACAGGTTGTCCAGGTAGCCGTTGTCCCACTTCGTCGGCCGGGTGGTCCACGCGCCCTCCAGACCGCTGGTGAGCGAGTCGACGCCACTGCCGCTGCCGTAGGTGTTCTTCCAGCCGAGGCCCTGCTGCTCGATCGGGCAGCCTTCCGGCTCGGGTCCGATGTAGTCGGCGCCGACCGCCCCGTGGCACTTGCCGAAGGTGTGGCCGCCGATGATGAGGGCGGCCGTCTCCTCGTCGTTCATGGCCATGCGCGCGAACGTCTCACGGATGTCGCGGGCGGCGGCGAGCGGGTTCGGGTCCCCGTTGGGGCCTTCCGGGTTCACATAGATGAGCCCCATCTGCACGGCGCCGAACGGGCCGGAGAGTTCCCGGTCGCCGCTGTAGCGCTCGTCCCCGAGCCAGGTGTCCTCGGGGCCCCAGAAAACCTCCTCGGGTTCCCAGATGTCCTCGCGCCCGAAAGCGAATCCGAACGTCTTGAAGCCCATGGATTCCAGCGCGCAGTTACCGGCGAACACCAAAAGGTCGGCCCATGAGATCTTCCGACCGTATTTCTGCTTGACCGGCCAGAGCAGCCGGCGGGCCTTGTCGAGGCTCGCGTTGTCCGGCCAACTGTTGAGCGGGGCGAACCGCTGGGCGCCGGCACCGCCGCCGCCCCGGCCGTCGGCGATACGGTACGTTCCCGCGGAATGCCAGCTCATCCGGATGAAGAGCGGTCCGTAGTGGCCGTAGTCCGCGGGCCACCAGTCCTGCGAGGCCGTCATCACCTCGAAGACGTCCCGCTTCAGGGCGTCGAGGTCCAGGGTCGCGAACTCCGCCGCGTAGTCGAAATCGTCGCCCATGGGATCGGCCAGGGGCGAATTCTGGTGCAGAACCTGAAGGTCCAGCTGGTTCGGCCACCAGTCACGATTCGACCTGGGTCGGGTCGGCGCGGGGGTCGGGGCAGGAATTACCGGGTTCTCGCTGTCGCTGCCGGACACGTCCGTCCTTCTTCCTGTGTCGATGTTTCCATCTGCTGGCTGCTTGCGTCGGCGCGTCCGTATGGTCGCGCACCGAAGGGCTTGCCGCGGAGAGAACACGCAGGACGTGGGCGGGTGGAAAACACTCGGAATGCGAACCGAGGTCCCGGCGCGGCGGATCGGCTTCCTGCCGGGCCGGTTCGATATCGCTAACGTTCTGTCGTCCCGCCGAACCGAAAAGGTGAACCGATATGAGCGACCTGTTGGAACGGCTTCGGGGGCGCGGCTGGCGAATGACGTCCCAGCGGCGCGTCGTGGCGGAGGTGCTCGACGGCGATCACGTGCACCTGACGGCCGACGAGGTGCACGCCCGCGCGGCGCTGCTGCTGCCCGAGATCGCCCGGGCGACGGTCTACAACACCCTGGGCGAGCTGGTCGCGATCGGTGAGGTGGCGGAGGTCTCCGTACAGGGCCGGGTCAAGCGCTTCGACCCCAACGTGCGCCATCCGCACCAGCACTTGGTGTGCACGGGCTGCGGCACCATCCGCGACGTCCACGCGACCGGGCTGCCGGCCGACCTGCCGCCCGAGGAGCGGTTCGGCTTCACCGTGTCCGCGGTCGAGGTCACCTACCGCGGGCTGTGCCCCGCCTGCGCCGTCGGGGCGGGAGGCGCACGATCGTGACCGTGCTCATCGAGGGCCCGCGCTCCGTGCCCGGTACGCGCCGGGGGTGACGCCCTCCCATCGGGTGAACGCGCGGACCAGGGCCGTCGCCCCGCTCAGGCCGACGAGCGGGGCGATCCGGTCGAGCGGCAGGTCCGTGGTCTCCAGCAGCCGGCGGGCCCTGCGGTGCCGGGCCGCGTCGAGGAGGGCCCGCCACGAGGTGCCCTCCTCCTGGAGGGCCCGGCGCAGGGTGCGGGGGCTGAGGTGGACACCCCGGCCGGCGTCGGCGGGCCCGGTGCCGTCCAGCGGCGCGTGGTCCAGCCACTGCCGGACCCGGTCGGCGAGCGTCACGGAGGTCGACAGCTCGCGCAGCAGCCGGTCGGCGTAGGCGCGGTGCAGGGCGCCGAGTTCCGGGTCGTACGGGGCTCGCGGCCGGTCGAGATCGCGGTTGGCGACGGTGAGCGCGTTCTCGGCGGCGCCGAAGGTCACCGGGCAGCCGAGGACCCGGGCGTACGGCTCGGCGGAGCCGGCACGGGCGTGCGTGAAGGACACCGCCAGCGGCGCCCAGTCGTCCCCGGCGATCCAGCGGGCGGCCCGCACCATGCCGGTGACGACGGCCTCCACCTGCTGGGGACGCATGGTGGCCGGGTCGACGGTCGGCCGGTACCGGATCCGGGTGCTCTCGCCGCCGCGTTCCAGGGAGACCGTGCCGGCCTGGCTGACCAGCGGGTGGTAGCGGACCGCCGCCTCGGCGGCCTCCGCCAGCGTCGCGCAGGTCAGCACCACGTGGCCGAGGACGTGGAGGCTGCCCGGCTTGATCCCGTCCCCGACGCGGAGCCCCGCGTGCGGATCCCCGTCCCCGGCCCCGATCACCACGTCCCAGAGGGCACGCACCTGCGTGAAGGGCAGCCGGTCCCCGGGCGGGGCCCAGACGCCGGCCCCGGCCCTGCCGTCGGCGCCGTCCCCCGTGGCGTTCAGGACGGCGCGCGCGTAGGACGCGGCGACGGTGGACGGCTCGAAGCCGGCCGGCTCGAAGCGGGGCATGGCGGTCAGTCAATGCCGGGGCGCGACCCGTCGTCAACCGGAGGCGGGGCCGGAGAGTCAACGAGGTGGCCGCCAGGGTCAATGACCGGGCCGGGCGACGCCCCTAGGGTCGGGCTGCCCGTTGCGGCAGGCGGTCGGCCGACACGCCGGCCCGCGGTCCGTTCGCCGCGTGCGCACCGAAGGAGCACCTTTTGATCGTCTTCCTGCTGCCCTCGTCCGGCTACGATCCGACCGAGGCGGCCGTGCCCTGGGCCGCGTTGCGGGACGCCGGGTACGACGTACGGTTCGCGACCCCGGACGGGCGGGTCGCGCTCGCCGACCGCCGGCTGACCGACATCGGCTTCTCCTGGCTCTCCCCGTGGCTGATGACCCGCCGTGCCGAGCTGGCCGCGTACCGGGAGCTGACCGAGGACCCTGCTTTCCGCGCCCCGCTGTCCTACACCGCGGTCGATCCGGCGCAGCTGACGGGGCTTTTCGTCCCCGGCGGGCATGCCCAGGGGGTGCGTACGCTCCTGGAGGACACGGCCGCGCAGCGGTTGTTCGCGCGGGTGTTCCTGTTGGGGCTGCCGGTGGGCGCGGTGTGCCACGGTGTGCTGCTGGCCGCCCGGGCGAAGGACCCCACGACCGGCCGGTCGGTGCTCCACGGGCGCAGGACCACGGCTTTGACCTCGCTGCTGGAGCTGACCGCCTGGAATCTGACCCGGCTGTGGCTGGGCGGCTACTACCGGACCTACCCGGCGACGGTCCAGGCCGAGGTCACGGCCGCCCTCGCGGACCCGGCCCAGTTCCTGGCCGGCCCGTCGCTGCCGGTCCGGGACACGGCGGCGCGCCCCGGCCGCGGTTTCACGGTGCGGGACGGCAACTACGTCTCGGCCCGCTGGCCGGGCGACTGCCACCGCCTCGCGGCGGACTACCTCGCGCTGGTCCGCTCGTACCGGGGCAGCCCCGCCCGGTCCACCACGGAGAGCGGCGCCTGACCCGCCCGCGGATCTCAGGGCTGTCCCGCAATCCCCGGCGGGCGCACGACGACAGCTACGGCACCTCGCCGCGTTGCCGGAACGCCCTGATACGCCCAGTATGAGGACGCCCCGCCGCCTTGCGATGCACCGCATCCGACGCCGTGCGCCGATCCACCGGGGATTACGGGACAGCCCTCAGGGCTGCGCCCAGGTGTGCAGCAGGGCTTCCCGTGCGCGGGGCTCGGGGGTGCCCTCCGCGGCGTGCTCCCGGCCCCATTCCTCAAGGATCTGCGGGTTCCTGCTTCCTCCCACGAATCCGTCGAGCAGGGCCTGGGAGAGCCGCGACTCCTCGGCGGTGTAGCCTCCGGCCGCGGCAGCGTGGACGGTCACCTCGTCGGTGCCCTCCGCCGACTCCAGCCGAAGCCTCATCTCGGGCGGCCCCTCGCCCAGGTTCTCCGCTCCGATCGCGGCCGAGACCATGGACCCGAGGATCTTCGCCGCGCGGCCCACCGGGTTGTGCTTGGGCGCGTCCTCGACCACCGCGGACCGCAGCTCCGACCACGTCCACGTCCGGGGGCTGTCCGGGTCGGTGGCTTCCACGCCCTCGCCGGTCAGGCGCACGCCGATGCCGAGGGTGTTCGGCGGGGAGCCCACGTACACCGCGTCCGAGGTGACCCAGAACAGTCCGACCATGGCTGCCACGCGCCGCTCCTCGCTCTCGCCCCTGGTACAACCCATCCATACCGCCCGCCGGGAACGGACGGCCGCCGACACACCGCATGCCCCGTGTGCCGGGCGCGGGCGTAATTCGATGGGATCCCCCGGCCCGGTCTGCGAGCATCCTCGGATGGGTGCACGGGACGCGGTGGCCGGCAGGGTCGCGGGCGGAGCCACCGTGGAGTTCCGGCCGACCGGCTCCTCGATGGTGCCGTTGATACGTAGTCGTCAGCTGGTGGTGGTCGCCCCGGTCGACCCGACGATGCTGAAGGTCGGGGACATCGTCCTGGCCCGTGTGGCCGGGACGGTGTACCTCCATCCGGTGTCGGCCGTGGACCCGGCGAGGAAGCGGGTGCAGATCAGCAACAACCGGGGGCGGGTGAACGGCTGGACCGGCCACGACCGGGTCTTCGGCATCTGCACGACGGTCGACGGGGTCCCCCGGGTGGGCGCCGCGGCCAAGACGCGTGCGGCCTGAGGGCGCGTGGTGGAGCACCGCATGAAGCTTTCGGTCACCATCCATCGGGCGCGGCTCGGCCCGGTGGAGTTCAAGGTCATCCGACCGGCCCGACCGCCGGTCCGCGCCGCACTCGTCGACCGTGACCGCTACCTGAACGCCTTCCTCGACCAGGATGCCGCGCGGCTGATCGGCGGCCTGTGGACGGTCGCCGCCGCGTCACCGCGCTCGCTGGTCCACGTGCCGATGCGCGGGAACCACGCTCCCGCGCACGGGTGGCCGGAAGCGGGAACACGGCAGCTCGATCTCGTGCTGCTGCACCACTCGCTCCAGTTCGCGCCCGCGCGCTGGAAGGAACTCCGTGCCCGGCTGGGCCCGGGGCGGCCGGGGACGGTGACCGTGCCGGTGCCGGCCCGGTCGCCGGCCGGTGGATCCCCGGCCGACGACGAGGCACGGCACCACCGGGAGAACCGGGATCTGTTCCACCAGCACCTCCACGCCGAGACCCTGTTCATGACCGGCAGCGCCAAGGTGTTCCGGGCCACCGCCGACCACTTCCTCGATGTCGCCCGGCACGGTCCCGGACACGCGGCCGCCCATCCGCGCAACCCGCACTTCTGCACGCGGTTCCACGCCGACGCCGGAATCCTCGGTGACGCGCGCGAGATCCACATCGAGTACTGCGAGCGATGGGGCCCCGGCGGGTGACCCCCGCGACCTGTGTTTCCTCGCGCACGCGGCCGCGCACGTACCCCTCGTACGGGCGGAGTTGATCCACCGGTTCGCGGACATCGCCGACGGGCGCGGCCTGGAGTGCGCGGGGCGCGGGGACGAGGACGCGGCCGCCCTCGGCCGCCGGCGGTCGGCCGTTAGGGTGAAACCTGACCCTCCGTGAAGAAAGGCCCTGCGGCTCACTGTGACCGAATCACGCACGCACACCTTGTTCTCCTTCGGCACGCTGAGGGACGACCGGGTCCAGACCGCTCTCTTCGGTAGAGCCGTCCCCACCTCCCCGGCAGCGCTGGCCGGGTACACCACGCGGCCCCTGAAGATCACCGATCCGGCCGTGATCGCCGCCAGCGGGCTCGACGTGCACCTGATCCTGGAACGCAGGCTCGGCGCCTCGGTCGAGGGCGCCGTCCTGCACCTCACGGACCAGGAACTCGCCGCGGCCGACGCCTACGAGGTCGACGACTACACCCGCCGGCGGGTGGTCCTGTCCTCCGGGGCGACCACCTGGGCCTACCTGGACGCCAAGCCGCTGCGCCCGGCCGAGCGCATCGTCGTCGTGGGCGACAGCATCGCCTACGGGCGCTGCGACCCTCGGGGCGGCTGGGCGGGCCATCTGGCGGCCGCCCACATCGCCGGGAACGAGGCCGAGCGCCGGCTCTTCAACCTGGCGGTCCCCGGCAGCACCCTCGCCGACGTCGGCGAGCAGACGCCGGCCCTGCTCACGGCCCGCCGGCCCGACACCCTCCTGGTCGCCGCCGGCATCAACGACTCGGCCGTGCCGGCCGCCGGTACGACGGCGCGGGCCGACGCGGACCTCGCCGTCCACTCCGGCTCCGGCTCCGTCTCCGGCTCCGACTCCGACTCCGACTCCGACTCCGACGGGACCGACGATTTCGCGCGGCTCACCGGCAGCCTCGACACGCTGGCCGCGACCGCTCTCGGCCACAACGCCCGGCTCGTCGTCGCCGGGCCGTCCTGGCTCGACGAGGACCGCACCCGCGACTACGAGGGCCTGCGCTTCACCCGGGCCCGCGCTCTGGCCCTGCGCGCCTTCCTCCGGGCCTGGTGCGAGGCGAACCACATCGACTTCCTCGATCTGTGGGAGCCGCTGCGGGAGCGGACGGAACTGCTCGTCGACGGCCTGCACCCCAGCGCCGAAGGGCACCGGGCGCTCTACGAGCACCTCGACGCACTCGGCCGCTGACCACCTCACCGCCCTTGGTGATCTTGACGAAGCCGCTTGTAACCCCCGGGGGGCACCGCCCGTCACCTGCGCGCAACAGGGACTTCCTACGTTGGACCGCAACGGGACCGACCCGCACACGGCCGCGGCGGCCCGCGGCGGTACGGGGAGGCCGACGGCGCGAGGAGGTCTGCTGTGGCGGAGACGGGGGCGGAGGCGAAGGCCTCGACCGGGCAGCGGGTGCGTACGGTCTGCTCGTACTGCGGTGTCGGCTGCGGGATCGTCCTGGACATCACCACCGGCGGCGACGGTCGCCGTACGGTGGCCAAGGTCGCCGGTGACAAGCGGCACCCGGCGAACGCGGGGCGCCTGTGCACCAAGGGCGCCACACACGCCGACATGCTGGCCGCGCCCGGCCGGCTCACCACCGCGCTGGTCCGCGCCGAGCGGGGCGCCGGGCCCACGCCCGCCCCGGTGGACGCGGCCGTCACCGAGGCGGCCCTGCGCCTGAGGGAGATCCTCGACGCGCACGGCCCCGACGCGCTGGCGCTCTACGTCTCCGGCCAGATGTCCCTGGAGGCCCAGTACCTGGCGAACAAGCTGGCCAAGGGCTTCCTGCGGACGAACCAGATCGAATCCAATTCCCGGCTGTGCATGGCGAGCGCCGGCACCGGCTACAAGCTCTCGCTCGGTGCCGACGGGCCGCCCGGCTCGTACGAGGACTTCGAGCGGGCCGACACCTTCTTCGTCATCGGCGCCAACATGGCCGACTGCCACCCCATCCTCTTCCTGCGGATGATGGACCGGGTCAAGGCCTCCGGCGCCAAACTCATCGTCGTCGATCCCCGGCGCAACGCCACCGCCGACAAGGCCGATCTGTTCCTGCAGATCCGGCCGGGCACCGACCTGGCCCTCCTCAACGGCCTGCTGCACCTCCTGGTCGAAGGCGGCTGGACCGACCCCGCCTTCATCGCGGAGCACACCGAGGGCTGGCAGGACATGCCCGCCTTCCTGGAGGACTACGCGCCCGACCGGGTGGCCCGCATCACCGGCATCCCGGAGGCCGACATCCGGCTGGCCGCCCGCTGGATCGGCGAGGCGGGCGAGTGGACGAGCTGCTGGACCATGGGCCTCAACCAGTCCACCCACGGCACCTGGAACACGAACGCCCTGGTCAACCTGCACCTCGCCACCGGCGCGATCTGCCGCCCGGGCAGCGGCCCCTTCTCCCTCACCGGGCAGCCCAACGCGATGGGCGGCCGGGAGATGGGGTACATGGGGCCGGGACTGCCCGGCCAGCGTTCGGTCCTGGTGGAGGAGGACCGCCGCTTCGTCGAGGAACTGTGGGGCGTGCCGGCGGGCAGCCTGCGCACCGACGTCGGCCGCGGCACCGTCGAGATGTTCGAGAAGATGGCCGCCGGTGAGATCAAGGCGTGCTGGATCATCTGCACCAACCCGGTCGCCTCCGTCGCCAACCGCAGCACCGTGATCAAAGCCCTGGAGACCGCCGAACTCGTCATCACACAGGACGTGTTCGTGGAGACCGAGACCAATGCCTACGCCGACATCGCGCTCCCCGCGACGCTGTGGGCCGAATCGGACGGCGTGATGATCAACTCGGAGCGGAACCTCACCCTGGTGCGGGGGGCCGCCGACCCGCCCGGTGAGGCCCTGCCCGACTGGCAGTTGATCGCCCGGGTCGCCTGCGCGATGGGCTTCGCCGACGCGTTCACGTACACGTGCGCCGAGGAGGTCTTCGAGGAACTCCGGCAGGCCTGGAACCCGAAGACCGGCTGGGACCTGCGCGGGGTCACGTACGAGCGGCTGCGCTCGGGCCCGGTGCAGTGGCCGGCCGCCCCGGGCGGGCCGGACCGCAACCCGGTCCGCTACCTCAACGACGGGGTCAGCCGGATCCTGGTCGAGCGCCCGGACGGCGATCGCCCCCGGCTCGTCTTCCCGACGGCGACGGGACGCGCCGTCTTCTTCGCCCGCCCGCACCTGCCGGACGGTGAACTGCCGGACGACGACTATCCGTTCGTGCTCAACACCGGCCGTCTGCAGCACCAGTGGCACACCCTGACCAAGACCGGAAAGGTCGGGAAACTCAACAAGCTCAACCCCGGGCCGTTCGTGGAGATCCACCCGCAGGACGCGGCCGCGCTCGGCATCGCGGAGGGGGACGGGGTGGAGGTGGCCTCCCGGCGGGGGCGGGCCGTGCTACCGGCCGTCGTCACCGACCGGGTTCGGCCCGGGAGCTGCTTCGCCCCCTTCCACTGGAACGACCTGTTCGGCGAGTACCTCAGCGTCAACGCCGTCACCGACGACGCCGTCGACCCGATCTCCTTCCAGCCCGGATTCAAGATGTGCGCGGTGACGTTGACCAAGACCCGGGCCCCGCTCCCCGCGGTGGCCGGGGCCACCACGGGGAGCACCGACGGCGCCGGCGACGCGACCACCGGCCCGTCCTCACCGGGCGCCGGTACCGTCACGGCCACCGCCACGCCGGCCCGTCCGGCACCGGCCCCCGCGACGGCCGCCCTCGCCTCCCTGTTCGGGGTGGACGACCACACCCCGCCGGCCCTCTCCGACCCGGAGCGCCGCTACCTCGCCGGATTCCTGGCCGGGCTCGCCACCTCCCCACCCGGCACGGGCGTCCCCTCGCTTCCCGCCGGGGCCCCCTTCGAGGCCGGGCACGCGCTCTGGGTCGACGGTGTTCTCGCCGGTACGTACTCACGCACGGCCGCCGCCCTGACACCGGCTCCCCCGGCCGCGCCGGCCGCCGCTCCCGCCGCCCCGGACCGGCCGACCCCGCAGACCCGGCAGACCGTGATCCTGTGGGCCTCGCAGACGGGCAACGCCGAGGAGCTCGCGGCCACCGTAGGAGCGGCTCTGACCGGGAGCGGCGCGCCGGTCAGCGTGCACAGCATGGCGGACCGCCCCGCCGCCGCCCTGACACCCGGCACCGATCTGCTGATCGTCACCAGCACCTTCGGCGACGGCGACGCACCGGACAACGGAACCGCCTTCTGGGAGTCCCTCAGCGCCGCGGACGCGTCCCGACTCCAGGACGTCCGGTACGCGGTGCTCGCCCTCGGCGACTCCACCTACGACGCCTTCTGCGGCCACGGTCGGCGGCTCGACCAGCGGCTCGAAGAGCTCGGCGGCCGACGTCTGCTGCCCCGTGCGGACTGCGAGCCCGACTACGAGGAGCCCGCGCGGCGGTGGCTGGAGCAGGTGCGCGAGGCGCTCGCGGCCGCCCCGGCCCCGGCCCCGGTGCGCGCCGAACGGGCCCGGCCGACGGCGGACCGCGGCTCCCCCTACACCGCGCGGCTCTCCGGCAACCGGCTGCTCAGCCTGCCCGGAGCCACCAAGGAGGTCCGCCGCTTCACCTTCGACCTGGGCGAGGACGGCCCGGCGTACGAGGCCGGCGACGCGCTCGGGGTGCAGCCGGTGAACTGCCCCGACCTGGTGGCGCAATGGCTGGCCGTCACGGGCCTCGCCCCGGACGCGGAGGTGGCCGTACCCGGCCGCGACCCCATGCCGTTCGCCGAGGCGCTCCACCGACACCTGGACATCACCCGGCTCACGCCCGACCTGCTGCGCTTCATCACCGAGCACACCGGCGACCGTACGCTCAAGCGGCTGACCCGACCCGACAACAAGGACGGCCTGGCCCGGTGGACCTGGGGGCGTCAACCCGTGGACGTCCTGGCCGAGTTCCCGGTCCGGATCGGTGCCCAGGAGTGGACCGAGCGGCTGCGGCGCCTCGGGCCGCGCCTCTACTCGATCTCCTCCAGCCCGCTCGTCGACCCGCGCGAGGTCAGCCTGACCGTCTCGGTCCTGCGCTACGAGGGGCCGGGCGGCCACTACCGCAAGGGTGTCGCCTCCACCTTCCTCGCGGACGCCGAACCGGGCACGCCCGTACCGCTGTTCGTGCAGAGATCGGCGCACTTCCGCCCGCCCGCGGACCCGGACACTCCGGCGATCATGGTCGGGCCGGGGACGGGCGTGGCACCGTTCATGGCCTTCCTCGAACACCGCCGGGCGCTCGGGCACCCGGGCCGGAACTGGCTGTTCTTCGGGGAGCAGCGCCGCGCCACCGACTTCTACCACCGTGAGGAGCTGGAGGAGCTCCACCGGCACGGCACGCTCGACCGACTCGACCTGGCGTTCTCCCGCGACCAGCGGACCAAGGTCTACGTACAGGACCGGATGCGCGAGCACGGTGCCCAGTTGTGGTCGTGGCTGCAGGACGGCGCCCACTTCTACGTGTGCGGCGATGCGAGCCGGATGGCCAAGGACGTGGACCGGGCGCTGCGCGACGTCGCCATGACGCACGGCGGACTCGACGCGGACGAGGCCGCCGCGTACCTCAAGCAGCTGTCCGCCGCCAGGCGGTACGGTCGCGACGTGTACTGAGCGCACCTCAGGCCGGGTCGAGCCCCTCACGAGGACTTCTCTCCCTCCTCTTCTCCTTGTCGACACCTCCGATACGGCCTGCTCAGACGCAGTGCACTTTGGGGCTCCTGACAAGCATCTGCCAGATCATTGTCGAATTTTGACCGCAGATGCAGGATGACTTCGGAAGCTTGCAAGCCGAGGAGGTCATCTGATGGGCGAGGGAGACCGCGGCAGCGCCGTCCGCGGCCGGCTGCGGGGCATCGAGGTGTTCGCGGGGCCCCTTGCGGAGTTCGATCCGGAGCGGGCTCCGGCCGATCCCGTGCCGCTCCTCCTCTCCTGGCTGTCGGACGCCGTGGCGGACGGTGTGCGCGACCACCGGCGGGCGGGCACCTCCCCCGTTCCTGCTCACAAGGCGAGGCAACACCGGATGACCACACCCACACGGACCCCGTACGGCGGCGGAGCGATCGGCTCCCTCCGCGCCGGCCACTCTCCCCACCGCCGCCCGGACGAGCGCATCGCCCGGCTCGTCGCCGAGGCC
The DNA here is from genome assembly GCF_053615355.1 of Streptomyces sp. CLCI03. NCBI lineage: Bacteria > Bacillati > Actinomycetota > Actinomycetes > Kitasatosporales > Streptomycetaceae > Streptomyces > Streptomyces sp. CLCI03. Next base: position 600,756 of record NZ_CM132132.1, read on the forward strand.
CTCGACGACGCCCGGACCGTCCTCGACGTCGGCGCCGTCGCCGCCGATCTACCCTTCGGTGACGGCGAGTTCGACGCGTCGATGACCCTGTTCGGCGTCCACCGGTGGTCCGACGTACCGGCGGGGCTGCGCGAGATGCGGCGCGTGACCCGGGGGCCGGTGGTCATCCTGACCTGCGACCCGGCCGTGGTGAGGGACTTCTGGCTGTACCGGTACGCGCCCGAGGTCCTCGACATCGAGGCCCTGCGCCACCCGACCGTCGAGGAACTGGCCTCCGCCCTCGGCGGCTCCGGCACGGTCCGGACCGTGCCGATCCCCCTGGACTGCACGGGCGGGTTCGACGAGGCCTACTACGGCCGCCCGGAGACCCTGCTCGACCCGGCCGCCCGTCAGGCGGGTTCGGCCTGGAGCTTCGTGGACGACCGGGTCCGCGAGCACTTCGACACCACCCTTCGCGCGGACCTGGAGTCCGGGGCCTGGGACGAGGAATTCGGCCACCTGCGCAGTCGGCCGACCTACGAGGGATCGCTCGTGATCGTGCGCGCGGCCCCGTAGGAAGCAGCGGAAGAAGAGGAAAGAACGTGATGTCAGTACCCGACCGGATGGACGAACGACTGCGCGCCCTGGGGCTGGTGGAGACTCAGCGCATGGCCGAGGCCCTCTTCGCCGCGACCGCGGCCCGCGGTCGGCCGCCCGGGCACGTGCTCGGCCGGTCGTCAGCCGGCCGTCAGGAGCAGGGGCGCCGCGCTGCCGTCGGTCCAGTCAGGGGGGATCGCGGCGAGCGCGTCGCCCACGGCGGCCCCTTGGAGGAAGGCGGCGCGGTGCCCGTCGGCGATCCGGGCCCGCGCACCGTCCCAGGTGACGGGGACCAGCCGGGTCGTTCCGGGGGCGGGCCGCGCCCGCCCGTGCACCGGAACGTGCGGCAGGGGATCGAGGGCGCGTCCGGACAGGCCGGCGATCAGGGGGCCGAGCAGGGTGCGGGCGGCGACCAGGGCGGCGTACGGGTTGCCGGGCAGTCCCACCACCCAACGGTCCGGGGCCTGTTCGGCGAGCAGCATCGGGTGTCCGGGCCGACAGGCGACGGTGTCGACGACCATCCGGGCCCCGGCGTCGGCGAGCAGCCGGCGCAGCTGGTCGGTGGCCCCGACCGAGGTGGAGCCGGTGACCACGACGACATCGGCGTCCCGCACCGCCCGCACGGCCGCGGACAGCCGTCCGGGCCGGTCGGGTACGTACCCCAGCTCCGTTGTCCCACCGCCCAGTTCGGCGATCAGGGCCGGGAGCAGCGGCCCGAGGGCATCGCGCACCCGGCCGGGGCCGGGAACTCCCGCGTGGTCCAACTCGTCCCCGGTGACCAGTACGCCCACCCGGGGGCGCGGCCGCACCGGTAGGGTGTCGTGGCCGCAGGAGGCTGCGAGGCCGAGCAGCGCGGGACCGATCCTGGTGCCCGCCGGAGCGAGCCGGCGGCCCGCGGGGGCGTCCTCGCCGGTGCGCCGGATGTGCCGGCCCGGCGGCGGCACGGGACCTGACACCCGGCCGTCGTCCATGGTGACCGCCGACTCCAGCGGCAGGACGGCGTGGGCCCCGGCCGGCACCAAGGCCCCGGTGGAGATCTCCACGCACTCCGCCGTGCCGAGTACGCCCGCCCAGGGCGCGCCGGCGCGGACGGCGGCCCGTATCCGCCAGGGGCCGGTGCCGCAGACGGCGTAGCCGTCCATCGCGGCCGTGTCGAAGCCCGGGAGCGGCCGCAGGGTGGGCAGGTCGTCGGCCAGGGTGAGGCCGCCGGCATCGCGCAGGGGCACCGTACGCGCGGGCAGCGGGCACGGTGCGCCGTGGGCCAGGACCCGGGCCCGCGCCCAGGACACCACCGGGTGCCGTGCCGGGCCCCGGGGCGCGGTGGCGGGGGCCGAGGCGGCGTGGGGCGCGAGGCCGGTCGCAGGTGCGAGTGCGGCTGCGGTCGCGGTCGCGGGTGCGGTCGTCGGAGGCATGAACACGACTGTCGGCCCGCGGCGTTACCGGGTCCCGGCGGGAGGATTGCGGTCGCGCTCCGATCCACTCACCTCGCGCGTCCCGCGGCTGTGAACCTCCTGGGTGATCAGGCGGCGGCGAGGGAGATCTCGGTCGACTTGATCAGGGCGACGACGGAGGTGCCGGAGGCCAGGCCGAGGGCCTCGACGGCGTCGGTGGTGATGGCGGCGGTGATGTCCTGACCGCCGACCAGACGCACCTTCACCGAGGCATGGCCTCCCCGGCCGTGACAGCGGTGACGGTGCCGGCGATCTGGTTACGGATGGACAGACTCATGGAAAACACGCCTCACATGGTCGGAAACGAAACCGCAGACACTTCTGTGACCCGCGTCGTGGCCGAAGGTGCCCGATGAATCTTGAGGCCCGGAGCGCCCCCATCGCATTCGCCAACCGAATGGACGCAACCGCCTGGCGTATTCCGGAAAGGCCCGAAGTCCCTTCTTTCTCCGGGCCCTTCACTCGCCTGAACAGGGACTCTTGACCCGGTTGGCCGAATCGCCACCTCGTCGACCCGGATACACGAATTGCAGATGCGGGCCTGCCGATGCTCGATTGACAGCAAATGCAGCACCGTTCCCGTATCCCACGCCGTGTGTGCACGGAATACGGACAACCGGACTGGAGAACACATCCCGCCATGCGCTTCCTTCAGTACGTCCGACAGCGCCGGGCGGCCGCCGCGCCGACCGTCTCCGCGTCGAGCTCCGTACCGGCCGCGAACCTGACGGTGCTCGCCGCCGCCTCCCTCACCGACGTGTTCAAGACCCTCGGCACGCAGTACGCGAAGGAACACCCCGGCACGCAGGTCACGTTCTCCTTCGCCGGATCGCAGGAGCTGGCCGCGCAGGTCAGGCAGGGGGCTCCGGCCGATGCCCTGGTCACCGCGGACACCAGGACGATGGACGGCCTCAAGGCGGAGACCGGAGCGCCGACCGTGATCGCGATGAACGAGCTCGTGATCGCCACCGCGCCGGGCAACCCGCACAAGATCGACTCCTTGAAGGACCTGTCCGACCCGAACCTGAAGGTCGTACTGGAACCCGGGCCTTCTTCACCCGGCGGGCCGATGCCTGGGAGGAGCGGTTCGCCTACCAGGCCCCCGCCTACGAGGCCGCGGTCGCCCGGCTGCGGCTGGCACCCGGTCGGCGGGCGATGGACCTCGGCTGCGGCACCGGACGGGCCATGCCCGCGCTCCGGGCCCAGGTCGGGCCGGACGGCCATGTGCTCGGCGTCGACCTCACCCCGGCCATGCCGGCCGCCGCCGCCCGGCACGGCCGCACCGGCCACGGGCACCTCCTCGCCGCCGACTGCACCCGACTCCCGCTGGCCACCGCGTCCGTGGACGGCACCTTCTCGGCGGGGCTGCTCGACCACCTCCCGGACCCGGCCGCCGCCCTGCGCGAATGGGCCCGCGTCACCGCGGCCGACGGGGTCCTGCTGCTCTTCCACCCCTCGGGCCGCGCGGAACGCGCCGCCCGGCACGGCCGCCCCCTCGACCCCGACGACCTCCTCGCCGAGAGCAACCTGCGCCGCGCCCTTCGGACCACGGGCTGGCGCCTGGACGAGTACGAGGACGGCGCCGGTCACTTCCTGGCCCGTGCGGTGCCGCGCGGCTGAACCCGCGCGCCGGCCGGCTCACAGGCGGTGGATCCGCTCGATGCCGTACCAGCTGGAGACACACGCCGCGACCCAGTCCCGGCGGTAGTCGGACGTGAAGAAGGGCTCGGCCAGACTCCCGATGTACATCGGCTCGTACCCGAGGTCGGTGGCACCCCTGGCGGCCTCGGTCCGGATGCGGAAGTTCTGCGCGTCCCAGGCCACCGCGCGGGTGACCGTGGCGGTGGTGAGCTGCTTGACGCTCGGGACGAGTACGGCCAGCGAGGCCAGTGCCAGTCCGGCCGCGACCACGATGCCCACCGGCAGGGCCACGGCGACGCCCCGGCCCGCCAGGAACCGGCGGGCCCACACGCCCAGCAGGACCCCGTAGGCGCACAGCGCGAGTTCCATCGGTACGAGGTAGTTGGTCCAGGTCCGGGCGTACGTCCATCCGGTCGGTCCGTAGCCGCTCCGCAGCCCCACCACCACCGCGAACGATCCCAGCACCACCACGAGCACCGGCAGCAGCAGGAGGGCGACCAGCATCGGGCGCGGGACGGCCCGGCCCGACTCCCGCTTCCCGGGGGCGGGCACGCGCGCCGCGAGACCGGCCCCCAGGCCCAGCAGGAGGCCGACGGCGGTGGCTCCGAGGTAGGCCCACTGGCCGGTGACGGTGTCCCACATCCGCAGCCAGTCCTCGTAGGTGCCTCGGAGTTCGCCCGCGGAGAGCATGGACTCCTTGGCCGGCTGCTGGGCGCGGCGCCACCGGGCGCCGGGGGACGTGGTGAGCACGACCAGTCCGCAGACGACCCCGGAGCACCAGAGCAGGCACCAGGTGAACGGATGCCAGGTCCGCGCGAGCCCCAAGGGGGGCACGGCCAGCAGTCCCACGCAAGCCGCGAGAAGGCCGCTGACGAGGGAGAACGACTCGCTCAGGGTGCCGATCGCGAACCCGATCAGGAACGCCGCGGCGAACCCGCCCGCGCGGACGGGAGCCCGGGGCTGCCGGACGGTCCAGATGCCCAAGAGGAGCGCCCATACCCCGATGACGCTCGGGATGGTGTGGGAGATCGTGGCCGGGGCCCACAGCAGGACCTGATAGCTGCGGGTGCCGCCGAAGTAGATCAGGGCCTGGACGGCCAGGGCGGCGGCGAGCAGGAGCAACACCGGAGGTTTCACGCCGAGGCACCGCAGGAACTGGATCCCGAGGAGCACCAGGCCGACGGTGAGGACGACGGCGATGACGGTCGGCAGGACCTTCACCCCGGCGAGTCCGTCGCCGTAGATGATGCCGCTCAGGAAGGCGTTGGTGATCCGGCCGTTCTGGGTGGCGTAGAAGTCGTGCGTGATGCCGAGGACGCCCATGTCGCGGGACTTCCAGGCAGCGCACCAGTCGTCCGAGGTGGGGCGTACGTAGAGGCCGAGGAAGCAGCCGACGGCGATCAGGGCGCCGGCCGCCGCCACGAGGGAACCGCCCGCGACCGGCAGGAGCCTGCGGACGAACCGGCGATTCCCCTCGGTCGCAGCAGTGCTCATCCACCAGTCCTTCGTAGCGGGGCGCGGCCGGGCCGACGTGCGACGTATGTGCGACGGCTGAGGCGGCGGCCGATTCCGGTCCCACCAATCTGCACGGTCCGCCGTCCACCGGCATCCGAGAGGAGCGCCGCCGGTATCGGGACCGGAGCCCTCCGGCCGTGTGCCACGGGCGCGTTCGCCCCTGCCACGGCCGGCGCCCGGTTGCTCCGTCCGTTGCTCCGTCCGTTGCTCCGCGCGTCATCGCCCCGGTCGTTCCGTCCGCCGGTGCGTCCGCCGGTGCGTGTCACCCGGGCGGCGGGCATGTCGTGGCGGGCTCCGCACCACAGGCCCACGATGGGAGTTCCGGGGGGCCGCGCGCACGGAAGCCCGACAGAAGGAGTGGCGATGCCTGCTGCCCCGCTCGTCCGCTGGGCGGCCGTCACGGCGGCCCTCGCGAGCGTCGCCCTCCCGGTGTGCGTCGCGGGGAGCTCCGCCGGCCGGCCGGCGGACGAAGAGCGGCGAGCCTTCTTCGTCCGGCCCCTCGGACACCAGAGCCACGGCGATGAGGAGGGCCGCTACGCTCCGCTGTCGATGCTCGTCGCCCCCACCGTCGGGCTCCTGTCCAACACCACCGCCGCCGAGGGGGTCCCACCCACCCTCGCCGGGGGCGCACGGTACGTCGAGCGGAGCCACGTACTGCGGCTGCTGTCCGGCCGGTGGCGGTACCTCCCCGCCGGGCGGACGGCGTCGATCGTGGTGGCCCCGGAGGATCCGACGGCCCGGCTGCAGATCGCCGAGAGCCGTGCCTGGCTGGCCTCCGGTCGGGTGCCGGGCCGCTCGACGGCCCGGCGCGCGGCGGCCGAGCGGGCCCTGCTGGCCATGCGCGCCCTGCTACGGCCGAACGGCGCGTTGGCGGCCGGCTGGTCCCCGGGCTGGATGTACTCCTGGCCGCGCGACTCCAGCTTCGCCTCCGCCGCGTTCGCGCACACCGGCCACGACGCCGAGGCCTACCGGATCCTGCGCTACAGCGCGGCGACGCAGCGCGCGGACGGGACCTGGGAGGCGCGGACGGAACTCGACGGGTCCGGGCCGCCGGACAGCCGGCGGTGGCAGCTCGATGCCAACGGCTGGGTCCCCTGGGCCACCTGGCAGTGGTACCGGACTGCGCCGCCCGCCACCCGCCTCGCCCGACTGACCGCCCTCTATCCGATGATCCGCAAGGCGGCCGACCACGCGGCGGCCTCCCTCGGGGCGGACGGGCTGCCCCCGGCCTCTCCGGACTACTGGGAGGTGAATACGACCACCACGAACATCGGCACGGCAGCCCCCCTCCTCGCCGGGCTCAACGCCGCCGCGGACCTCGCCGGCGAGCTGGACCGTCCGCGGGACGCGACCCGCTGGTCCGGCGCCGCGGGGCGGCTCTCCGCCGGGATCTCGCGGAAGTTCGCCCCGCTCGGCTATCAGCGCACCGTCGACGGACAGCACGGCCGGGACAGCGCCGTGGCCTTCATGGCGCCCCCGTTCAACACGGCCCCTGCCGACCTGCCCCGGGCGCTGGACAGCACGTACCGGGCGCTGCTCCTGCCCAACGGGGGGCTCACCCCGGGGAACGATCCGACGGCGCCCTGGGGTGCGAACGCCTGGACCCCGAGCACCTCCTTCTTCGCGCTGGCATGGGCGGCGACGGGAAACGCGGCGAAGGCCGGGCCGGTCCTGGACTGGGTCCTCGCCAAGCGGAACCCGCTCGGTGAACTGCCCGAGAAGGTGGACCGGGCGGGCCGGCCCTCGTCGGTCGCCCCACTGGCCTGGACGGGCTCGATCGTCGTCCTCACCCTGGTGGCACTCGACGGTGGGGCACTCACCGCACCACCCCTGAGGCCGTAGTCGAGACACGGTCCCCCACCGTTGCCCCGGCGGCCGTCAGACCGGATCGGTTCCGTCACCGGGCGGCGGGGCGGTGCGCAGGCGCTCCAGTTCGGCCAGGAGGCTCTGGTACGCGCGCTTCTCGGCCGCCACCGCGCGGGCGAGGGGGAGGTGATGGGGATCCTGCCGCGACCGGGCCTCCCGCGCCGCGGCGGCGCGTAGCTCTCTCGCCCGATCGAGTGCGTTCATCGCGTCCACGGTTGCGACATCGAGCAGCTTGTGGTCCAGGACCTGGGCGAAGGCCCGCTCGGTCGGTGCCGTGAGCCTGTCGAGGTCCTGCGCGCAGCTCTCGGGGGTCTCCGTCCGGCCGCAGGCCTCGTCGAGATCGCGTGAGAGCGCCCGGAGGGTCGTGGCGAGTTCCGGGTACGCCCGGTCGGGCGCGGTGTCGTCGCCGCAGCCGGCGACCAGGGCCGTGCAGGCGGCGAGGGCGGCCACGGCGCGCATCGTCGCGGCCCCCGGGCCCATGCGTCGGCGCGAGATGAGAGGAGGGGTCATGGAAGCCCCGATCGCCCGTTGGTCCGAGTGCGGCCGCGCCGGCCGCGCGAGGTGGTCGGCTGCCATCCTCACCCGCCCCGGTCCGCGCTGCCACCCGGCGGACCGGGACCGCGGCGCAGGTCAGCGCGGGGGTTGTCCCCCGGCGACGGTCGAGCCCGGGCGGCCGGCCTGGGCGAGGGTCCAGGGCTGGACGGCGCGGTGCCAGGGGGCGGGGGTCCGGCTGCCGGGCGGCATGGCGCCTCCCGCGGGGGCCGTCGTGATCACGTGCAGATCGGCGTCGAGGCCGAGGGCCGCGGCGACGGCCGTACCGGCTCCTTCGGTCACACCGGCCGGGGCGCCCGTGTACAGCATCTGGGACTCCTGCCAGGGCTGCGGAGCGTCGGTGGCCACGACCCCGACGGTGCCGGCGCCCGCCCGGCCTGCGAGGAGGTCGCCCGCCATGCCCACGGCGCCGTAGCCGCCGAGGCCACCGGCCTCGGCGACCGGGGAGAACTCGGGCGCGGGCCCGGCCGCGCGGGCCAGGCTCGTGGCGACGGTGCCGATGCCGGGCCGGCGGAAGAACACACGGACGCCGTCGCCCTCGGGGCGCACCGAGAGCGCGCCCGTCGTCTGGGGCAGCCCGGTGGACACGGGGCCGCCGAAGGGGGCGTCCGGCGCCGGCTGGACCCAGGCCAGTACGGACCCGGCCGTGGCCGCGTACACGTGGCGGCGCCCCGAGGCGTCGGTGGCGGTGACCGGATCGCCCTGGAGGCCGGATCCGCCCAGGGCCTGCCAGGCCCCGAAGTCGCCGCCCGGCGTCTCCTGCGCGCGGGCGCGCAGCGTCCGCCGGGAGTCGCGGACGTACACCGTCATCCGGCCCTCGTCGTCGACGGCGACGGACGGGCCGCTGATCGCCGACGTGCCGGACAGGTCCACGGTGTCCGGGGTGCCCAGCGACCGCCACGGGCCGAACGCGCCGTCGACCGTGTTCTGGACGGCGTAGACGATCTCCCGACCGTACTCCTGGGGCGTCGCGCCCAGGGTGGTGCGGGTGGCGAACACACCGATCCGGCCGTCCCAGAGGCGGACGGCCGCGGCCCCGGAGTCGATGCCGTCGCCGGGCAGGAATTCGGGGCCCTGCCAGAGGGCCTGCGGGCCGCTGCGCGACCAGTACGCCATGCGGCCGTCCAACGCGGCGAAGGCCCACAGTCGCCCGGATACGCCCTCGGTCATCCAGGAGGTGCCGTCACCGCGGCTGTAGCGGATGGTCTGGCTCCAGCCGGCGCCGGTGGGTCGCGTGGCGGTCTTGCGGTCGCCGCAGCCGGCGGGGCTGCCGCACCAGTCCTGATGGTCGGTCCAGGCGTAGGTCTTGAGGTAGCCGAGCTTCTCCTCGGCCGTCCGCGGGTCGAGGGTCGGCGGCAGGGAGCTGTTCGGGTAGCTCACGTAGTTCTGGACCGAGAAGTGCGGTCGGTCGGTGGTCGTGGCGTAGCGCTCGACGGCGGCCTGCACGAAGCGGGCGCCGTAGATGTGGTCCTGGTGGTCGAGGAAGGCTCCGCCGCCGTCCGCCCGGCCGGGGGTCGGGTCCTGCGTCCGTATCGTCGTCGGCCGGTACGCCTCGAACACGCCCGCTATGGCCGCCACGGCCTGGTCCTTGGTGTACGAGAACCAGTCCTTGACCGGCGTCCCGGAGGTCAGCTGGGCGCCCAGGGCAGGGGTCCGGCCGTCCCACAGGCCTCGGAGGCTCTCGGGGTTGTCGCCGGAGATGCTGCGGGCCTCGCGCAGCTCCATCCACACGAGGTTGACCTCGGGACGGGCGACCAGGACGTCGACCTCGGCACTGCCGCCGCCGGCGGTGGGTACGGCCTTGCGCTGCCAGGCGCTGGCCCGGTCGCCGGTGGCCATCTGCGCGTAGGCGGCGCGTATGCCGTTCTGGCGGGCCTCGGCGTAGGCGGCCCGGTCGGCGGGGCCTGCGGCGTCCTGGAGGTGCGGGCTGTGGGCCTCGTTCCTGCCGTCGGACTCGCCGGAGGTCAGGTAGACGGTGGTGACCTTGATGCCGGTCGATATGGAACGGCTGAGGTCGGGGTTCATGAAGAAGAGGTCGTCGTCGGGGTGCGCGACGACCTGGAGGGCGGAGCCCTCGGTCACGCTCGCGGCGATCACCGCCGCGGGGGGTATGTGCGGATGCTCGGTTTCGTGTCCGTAGGCCCAGGCCGTCACGCCGGCGGTGCCGACGGAGAACGCGGCGAGCAGGGCCGCGAGTCGGGTGCGGCGGGCCAGGGACATGTACAGCGCCTTGAGGGTCGATCCGGTGCGGCGATCCGCCTGGGAGGTCGATCGGTGTCCCGATGGCTCCAGTGCTTCCGGAGACGACCGGGGCCGATTATGTCCCGCACGTTGGGGGCTGACACACCATCAAGTCACGTATGACCGCAAAGGGAGTTGTGAGAGAAACAACAAGATTTGTCCTATTTGCTGATATTTATGCGGTTGGCCCGGATAACAGGCCGGAACCGGCGTATGTGCTGGCCACGCGTGGGTTGCGTGGGATCGGTACGGTCGCGGAACGCGCGGTCCTCTTCGCCACCGACCCCCACAAGTGGCGCATTCCACACCCCTGACCGAGCGGTGGCGGCAGTGACGCAGCTCTCACCGGCACCGAGCCGGCGACTCGTCGACCGGCGACGGGAAACCTTCCGGAGGCCAGGCGCCTCCACCGCCCCCGCACCAGGCCGTCTCTTTCGGATCTTGTCGGTCGAGCCCGGGTCGTCCGGTGCGGTGCCTCGCAAGGCGGAGGGGCGCTCGTGTACCGGACGTACTCGTGTGCCCCGACAACCTGGGGGTCCCCCCGGACGGAGTCTGGGGGATGAGGTGCCGTGCCGGGCGGGCCGGGCCCGGCAAGATCCGAAAGAGACGGCCTAGCATGGACGCAAGCAACCGAAAGGCCTGTACCGCCGAGACGGTGGATTCTCGGCATTCCGCTCGGGTGGATCGAGCCGTTCGACCGGCGCTCAGGACAACCCATGCCAAGGAAGCGCATCACGGGATCGCGCCCGCGCAAGAGAATCCCCGCCGTCCCCGCCATCGCCACGGTCGTCACCGTGACCGCCGCCTTCCTGCTGTCAGGAGCCGCCGATCCAGGCGGGAAAGCACCCGCCTGCCCCACGGCGCCGTCGGACAGTTTCTGGCACGCCCCCGTGGACGAACTGCCCGTGCACCCGAAGTCCGACCGGTACGTCGCCTCGATCGGTGCCGCCGAGCCCCTTCACCCGGATTTCGGATCGGGACTCGTGGAAGGCCGACCTTTCGGTATTCCCATCACCGTCTCGGAAACCACCATTCCGGAATCGAAGGTCTCCCTGGACTACGCCGAGGAGAGCGACACGTCCGGCTACCGGATCCCGCCGGACGCCAGGGTCGAGAACGGTCCGGCGAGCGACGGGGACCGGCACGTCGTCGTCTGGGACAAGGCCCTGTGCACGTCCTACGAGCTCTTCGACGCCGAGCGGCAGGGTGGAGGCGCCTGGCACGCCGGCTCGGGGGCGATCTTCGACTTGCGGTCCAACGTCCTGCGGCCCGACGGATGGACCTCCGCCGATGCCGCCGGCCTCGCCATCCTCCCCGGCCTGGCGCGCTACGAGGAGGCGGCCGACGGGCGGATCGACCACGCGATCCGCATCACCGTGCCGCGCTCCGACCGGAGCTACGTCTGGCCCGCGCGGCACCAGGCGGGCCAGGCGGCGGACAGCTCGCTGCCTCCGATGGGGCTGCGGCTGCGACTCAAGAGCTCGGTGGACACCTCGGGGCTGGCCCCGCAGGCCAAGGCCGTGGCCGACGCGCTCAAGAAGTACGGCGTCATCGTCGCGGACAACGGGTCGCCCTGGTACATCACCGGTGAGGAGAACGCCGGTTGGGACAACGCCCAGCTCGACGGACTCAAGGCCTTCAAGGGTTCGGACTTCGAGGCGGTCGACGCCTCCGGACTCCAGCAGGCACCGGACTCCGGAGCCGTCGCACCCCGGTGACCCGGGGCGACGCCGTGACACGGGGACGCCCCGAGGACGCCTCCAACGGGTCAGAAGGTCCCTTCCCCGACGCGGGAAGGGGCCTTCGGCGTCCGTCCGTCCAGGCTCCCGCGTCCAGCCGTTCGGTGAGGCTGCCGTAGAGCCCGGGGCGGCGGGTGCGCATGAGACCGAACTCCAGCCAGTCGCGGCGCTGGTCGAGGTCGAGGTCGGCGACGAGGACCGCCTCGCGGTCGCGCGGGGCGCGCAGCATGACGCGGCCGTAGGGGTCGGAGATGAAGGAGGAGCCGTAGAAGGTGGAGCGGCCCTCGGTGCCGACACGGTTGGGCACGACGGCGAAGAGGGCGTTGGCCAGGCCGTTGGCGGTGATGGCGTGCTCCCACATGGGGCGGGTGTCGAAGTCGGGCAGGTCGACCTCGGAGCCGATGGCGGTGGGGTGGACGAGGATCTCGGCGCCGGCCAGGGAGTAGGCACGGGCGAGCTCGGGGAACCACTCGTCCCAGCAGGTGGGGAAGCCGAAGCGGGCGCCCTCGTGGGCGACGACGGGGAAGCCGCTGTCACCCGGGCGGAAGCGGTCCTCGCGGTAGCCGGGGAACGCGGGGATGCGGTTCTTACGGGTCCGGGCGATCAGCTTGCCGTCGGAGTCCACACAGACGGCGGTGTTGTAGCCGAGGCCGCCGTCCTCGGCGCGCTCGTAGAGGGAGGCGTGGACGGCGATGCCGAGGATGGTGGCCAGCTCCGCCGCGAGGGCGACGGTGGGTCCGGTCTCCACGTCCTCCAGGTAGCGGGCGGCGCCGTCGGCCATGGGGTCGTCGGTGTTGCAGAAGTAGGGGCTACGGGTGAGCTCGGGGAGGCAGACGATCGTGGCACCCTGTGCGGCGGCCAGCGCCACGCCCTCGCGGAGCCGGTCGTCGTGCTCGGCGGCGTCGGCGTACCAGCGCGTCTGGACGAGGCCGACGCGCAGCGGTTCGCGCTCGCCGGGCTGGCCTCTGTCGCAGACAGCACGGCACCTTTTCCACCGAACGACCACGTCCGATCCGCGAAGCGGCTCGATGAGCGGGACGGCCGATGTTCTGCCGCGGCTCCGCGGTCCGGCGACGCCGAGTGACTGTGGGGCCGGCGAGACACATCGATGAAAGGCCGAGAACACGCGCCCGCCACACCCGTCCACCTCGACCGAAGCGATGGCCCCCCAGCCGACCCCTGCCCCGCCTCCCGCCCTCTTCCGCCGCGTTGGGGACGTCCTGCTTGCTTTGCGGGCTCACCCCGGTCTAATCTCGTCACTATGACGATAATCGCTCAGCGGCCCCCGCTCCCTGCGGGCATCGACTCCCCAGGCCTCGATCCGCCGCCGCGCGCAAGGCCGTGACGTCGAACACGACCCCGGAGCCATCCCGACCCGCACGCCGGCCGCCCGGCGACCGCCTGCCGTCGGACCACCGGCCGGCAGAGATCGATACAAGGCGGCCCCCATGTCAACACTGCGGCACCACGGCGCCTGATCCTTGATGCGCGATCCCTGCTCTCCGATGCGCCGCCCGTGCGCGTCACATCCTCGAAGACTCCGGCACCCCTGCAGCCTCGCGTCGACGCGAAGAAGCGCGTCGATCGAAGTGTGAACTCGGATGCCTCCCGGAGAAATCCACCCGCCCGGACCGCTTCGTGCGCCAGACCGATCCCCCTCCGCCACGCCGCACTCCCTCCTGCGGCACGACAGCATCGATTCCGTCGCCTTCGGGGCCTCGCACGACTTCGTCGAGCCCTGTCCGGAACGGCTCACGATCATGTCCGGCGAGAGACGTTCGCACCATCACCTCACTGCGCCGCCCGCGGCCGTGCCGGGTGCTCCGAGCCACGGCCACGTTGACATCGACAATGACCTCAGAACGGATGAGTAAGCATGTTCGAAAAACCGGTGAATCCCTTCACCCTCTCCGAAGAAACGCTGAGCCGCATATCCGCCGATGACTCCTGGGCCCCGACCAGGTCGGAGATCCCACACGTCGACGGCACGGTGATTCGCCATTTCCTCACTCCGGCCGAAGTAGAGGTGTTCGCGGCCGAACTCGCTGCCCAGCGCTTCGTGCCGGTAGGTCTGGACGGCGTTGCCGCCAACTACGCGGAGGGAGATCCGGTCGGCTCTCTCCGCGCCACGGCTGAATCCGAAGTCTTGGCGGCAGAGTTCTACCGCAGGCTGCGGACGTTTCTGTCGCCTGAGGTGGGGCCGGATGATCCGACGGATTCAGACGGAAGGTCCTGGAGGCCGGCGTCCGTCAATCCGCGGATGCGCTTCATCACGTACGAACACGGCGGATTTCTGGTCCCGCACTACGATTCGCCCTACTTCGCCCCCGACGGAACGCGAACTCATCTGACGGTCGTCGTCTACCTGTCGTACGAGGCAGTGGGCGGAGAAACGCGGTTCATCGCCGACAAGCAGAACGACCTCCCCTTTGCACAACGAGACTTCTCGGACTGGCCCCGGCTCGCAGACCCTGAGGAAATATTGAGCGCCCACCGCCCCGAACCGGGTGATGCGCTCCTCTTCTGGCATCGGACGCTTCACGACTCGGCCCCGATTCTTGACGGTACGAAAACCATTCTCAGGACCGACGTGCTCTACGAGCCGATAGGTGCGCCTTGAGCAGTTCTGCGCGATCGCGACCAGGTACGACAAGCTCGCCGACCGCTACCGCGCGGAACCAATCCGTGATCACTTGTCAGACTCTGTCCGAACGAGCAGGAGGAGCGACCGATGTATTCGATCCGACGAACCGTACCGACCGCCTCCCCGTCTTCGTCCACCCTGAGCGCGCGCGGCTCGGAGTGGTCCGGCCCACCCCCATGGCCGCGCGACGCGTCGTCGCTCCTCCTCAGTGGGCGCCGTCCGGGCGCAGTTCTATGTGGTCCGGGGCGAGGTCGACCGCCACGCGGTGTTCCATACCGAGGGCCTCCAGGAATTTCGGCGGGAGCTGGACGCGCCCGGAACGGTCGAGGACGACGTACTCGCGTTCGCTGATGGATTCCTCGCCGTGCTCGTCGGTGACCAGACGGCGCAGGACCTCGCTGCTGGTGCGGCCGTCGCGGATCGCCACGGTCCGGCGGACCTCGCCCGCCACCATCGGGTCGTGCGTCACGATGACCACCGTCACGCCGAGTTCCTTGTTCACCGTCCGGAAGGTCTCGAAGACCGCCGCGGCCGTCTCCGAGTCCAGTTCGCCCGTGGGCTCGTCGGCGAGCAGCACCTTGGGGTCGTTCGCCATCGCCACGGCGATCGCCACGCGCTGCTGCTGTCCACCGGACAGTTCCGCCGGGCGCCGGTGGGCCAGTTCGCCGATCCCGAGGGCCTCCAGGATCTCGCCGACCTTGGTCGCGCGGCGTGCGCTCGCGCCGCGGCGGGGGCTGTCGCCCTTCAACTGCATCGGCAGGGCGACGTTCTGGGCGGCCGTCAGGAACGGCAGCAGGTTGCGGGCCGTCTGCTGGAAGACGAAGCCGACCGCCTCGCGCCGGTAGCGCAGCCGGTCCCGTGCCGACAGTTCCAGCAGGTCGTAGCCGGCGACCGCCGCGCTGCCGGCGGTGGGGACGTCCAGGCCCGCCAGGATGTTCAGGAGGGTGGACTTGCCGCTGCCGGAGGCGCCGACGAGGGCCATCAGGTCGCCCTGGTCGACCGTCAGCTCCAGTCCCTGGAGGGCCTGTACCTCGATGCCGTCCTGGCTGAAGATCCGGACCAGGCGGTCGCAGGCGATCGCGGCGTCCGCCGCCGGGGTGCGCGGCTCCGCGGCGGCCGTCGCCCGGCGGCGCAGCTCCTCGTACGTCGGCTGGTCGGTGTTCAACGCTGGTCTCCCGCTCTCAACTCGTTGGTGATCTGCCGTCGCCCGGATGTCGCCGCCTCCACGAACACCGCTGCGGCGACCAGGGCGGCCAGGCCCAGAGCCTGGGTCAGTACGGGCCCGGCCGTGAGCCGTACTCCGTTCGGCACATGGGCGCCGACCAGCGTGGACAGGTCGATCGCCGGGCCGAGCAGGGCCACCGCGGCGGCCGCCACCAGTGCCCCGCCGAGCGTCGCGGCCAGGGTTTGCGGCAGGGTCTCGGCGAGGATCAGGGCCACGCCCTGCCTGCGACGCAGGCCCATGGTGCGCAGCCGGGCCAGCAGCGCGGCCCGTTCGGGGACGGCCCGCATCAGCGTCAGCAGCACGGCCAGCAGGGCGAAGCCCGCCGCTCCGGCCATGGCGGCCCAGAAGAGGCGTTGCGCCGAGCGCTGCAGTGGGTCGGAGCCCAGGGCGGTGACGGCCTCGGCGCTGGTGCTCACGGGGTACGGCTCGTCGAGCGCGGCCGGGCCCGCGACGGAACCGGAACCGGGGATCGGAGCCGGGGCCGGGGCGGGGGTCCCGGACGACGCCGGGAGCTTGGAGCGGACGAGCGCGCGCAGCCGGTCCCCGTCGATGTCACCGAGGCCGAGCCAGCGGTTGGGGTGGTCGGCGCCGCCCATGAGGGCCGTGGCGGCGCCCGTCGGCAGGACGACGGTTGCGGCGTCGCGGGCCGGATGGGCCGGGGTGCAGTCGATCGTTCCCGCGACCCGTACCTTCAACTCCCCGCCGTCGCCGGGCTGCACGGTGTATGTGCCGCCCTGCACGGCCTGGCCGGCCAGACTCGCGCTGAACAGCGCGGGCAAGGGGGCGTCGGCGGTCGACGCACCTGTGGTGGCCAGCAGGGCGGGGTCGAAGGATCCGCAGCCGAGGGTCCGGGCCAGCTCCGCGTACGCGGCCGGGTCGGCGACGACCACGGTGACCTGGCTGGATCTCACGGTGGTGCCGTGCAGGGCCGAGTCGTGGTCGATCCACAGCGGCACGGACGTCCGTACGCCCGGCAGCTCGCCCGCGGCTTTCGCGAGCCCCGCCGGGAGGGGGGACTTCCCGTACGCGGAGATCGCCGCGTCGCCTCCGACGGTCAGCCTGGCCACGCCCAGCCGGGACGAGTCGACCGAGTGCAGTACGGAGGCGCCGAATCCGCCGGTGGTGATGGCGAGGAGGAGAGCGATCATCGGCAGGACGGAGGGGCCGGTGCGGCCGGTGGACCCCGAGCCGCGGGCGGCTCGTGCGAGCCCGAGGAAGCCGACCAGTCCGGAGCTGCGGCCGGCCAGCCGGGCGAGCCATCCGGTGACCACCGGCTGGAGTCGGGCCAGCAGCAGCCCGCCGCAGAGGGCGAGCAGCAGTGGGGCCGCGATCAGCAGCGGGTCGAGGTCGCTGCCGGGCGGGGCGACCCCGCGGCGGCGGACCTCCACCACGGCGGCGACGGTGGCGAGGAGGACGAGCAGTTCGGCGACGGGCCTGCGCCACCGCCCGGCCGGGCGGGCCGGGGTGAGCAGTACGGCGGCCCGTACGGGAAAGGCCAGCAGGGCGAGCAGGGCGACGGCCGCGGCCGAGAGAAGCGTGGGCGCGAGCCGGGGGGTGGGCAGCAGCAGGATGGCGAGTGCGGTGGCGGCCGCGGCCGCAGGGAGCACGGTGACGGATCCTTCGCCGAGGAGCCGGCCGACGATGGCGGCGCGCGAGCCGCCGCGCGCGAGCAGCAGCCGTAGTTCGGCGTCTCGACGGTCGGCCGCGAGCGCCCCGGCGAGGCACAGGACGACGAAGGCGACGCCGCCGACACCGGCGGGTCCGATCGCGGCGAGCGGTGCGGCGGCCCGGGTGCGTGCGCGGGCCTCTTCGAACCGCTCGGGCAGCCAGGATGTGGTGTGCAGCCGTGGGCGGCCGGTCTCCCGGGCGAGGGTGGCGGCGGTGGGCCCGGCGATGTACGAGGCGATGTCCTTCCTCGTGGCGTCGAGCCGGTCGGCCCGCAGCCGGCCGATGTCCACCGGCAGTTGCCAGAAGTCGTCGGCGGCGCGGCTCCAGGTGGCCATCCGGTCGAGGTCCCCGGTGCCGACGAGGGCGTCGACGTCCCAGGCGAGGCTCTCGTTGTAGAAGTGCTCGCAGGCGCGGGCGAGGCACCCCAGGTTGTCCGTCCAGAAGTCGTCGCTCTCGTCGAGGACGGCGTAGAGACCGACGACTTCGACGGACGGTGTGCCGTCGACCCGGGTTTCGCTCTTCAGGACGGCTCCGACACGGGCGCCGAGGGTCGCGGCGGCCTTCTGCGAGAGGGCGATCTGCAGGGGCGCCGCCTCACCGGGGGTGGCCTGCGCGGGGGCCGTGGGTGTGCTGCCGGGCCACTTCCCCTCCGCAAGCTTCACATGGGATTCCGCCTCGCGGACGTGCAGGAGGTTCATGCTGGGTGGGAGACCGGAGGGACGGGAGAGTTCCGGATTCAGCAGCGGCTGCCGCTTGGTGGTGCGCGTGCCGTGGACCGTCTTCTGCGGGTCCACGTGGAAGGTGGATCCGGTGGGCCCGAGCAGTTTCTCCAGCGTGGCGTCCAGGGCCTGGGCGCTCTGCCCGCTGTCCGGGGACGGCGCGGTCACCTGCAGGCTGGTGTTACCGGCGGCGCTGCGTTCCAGGAAGGACCGCAGGGCCTGGTCGGCGCCCCGGTCCTGGGCGCGGGGCAGCGCGGCGGCCAGCAGGACGGCGACGAAGGCCAGCGCGGCACCGAGCAGGGTGGCCAGGGGCGCCGCCCGCAGCCGGGTCCTGACCCAGGGCGCGGGCCGCGGGGCGGTGGACGGGGGCGGGGTGGGCGACGTCCGGAGGGCGGAAGGCCTGGTGGTGGACGGCGGGGTGGTCACATCTCCTCCACGGGACGCAGCCGGGCGGCGATGTCGCGGCCGCGGGGGCCGCTGAGCGCGGCCGACAGCAGGGGAACGGCTGCGATGGCGGCGACCGTGAGCACGGTCTGCCAGAACGGCATGTCCACGCGCACGGGCGGGAAGGGCCGGCCGGCGGCGGGCGTCAGCACGACCAGCGGCGCCATCAGATGGACGAGGGCGACGCCCAGCCCGGCTCCGACCGCGGACCCGATGGCGATGAGCACCCCACCCTCGGCCGCGGACGCCAGAGCCAGCGAGCGGCGCGGGGTGCCGAGGGCGAGCAGTACCGAGAACTCCCGGCCTCGGACCCGTCGTTCGGCGGCGGTGGAGGTCGCGAAGCCGATGGCCGCGAGGACCGCGCACGCGGCGGCGAGGGCGGCCAGGGCGCTCTGTGGGCCTGCGCTCAGCGGGTCGTCGAGGAGTCGCTCGGTGATCTCCTCGCGCAGTTGGACGCGCTCGATCCGGGCACCGTCGCGCAGTTGGGTCGCCGCGCGGGCCGGGACCGGGTCGGCGGTCGACTCGGCGGGCAGCCACCACTCGGTGGGCGAGGCCGGCTGTTGGCCCACGGCCTCCAACAGGAACCGGCCGAGCACGTGCAGGTCGACGGCGAGCGCCGAGCGGCCGACGACCGGGAGGGAGTCCACGGAGGCGGTGATCCGCATCTGGACCGCGGCGCCGTCCAGGGTCACGGGGACGGTGTCGCCCACGGCGGCGCCCAGGGATCGCAGGTAGCGGGTGGTGGCGACCGCGGGGACGGCCACGGGGGTCGGCTCGGCGGGGGTCGGGAACACCACGGTGGTGACGCCCTGCAGGGTGCTGAAGCCGCCCCAGTAGCGCAGTCGCAGCAGGTCCGTGGAGCCGGCCGGGACCGGGATCGGCTCGGGGGTCCTCAGGGTGCTCTTCCCTTGCGGGAGGGAGGTCCGCCAGCCGGTGGCGTCCTTGGGTGCGGTGACGGCGGTGGCGGCGCCGTCGGCGGTGTCGGAGGCGGCGATCCGGCGCACGGTCAGTTCGCTGCCGTCGCCCGGCTGGTCGCCGTCCCCGGCGTACGAGAGGCGTATCCCCGCCAGGGTCAGCGGGGTGGCCGCCGAGCCGACCGGGGCGCCGGTCAGCGCGTCGAGTGAGAACGTGAGGGTGGTGTCGCCGGCGGCGGGCAGGGTGACCGAGGCCGTCCCGTACGTCGCCCCGAACCGGTCGCGCAGCAGCAGGCTCACGGCGGACCAGCTCATGGCGGAGGTACGGACCGACACGTCGAGGTCGATCCGGCGCGGGGAGCCGGGCAGGGTGACGCCGGGGCTCGCGGAGGCGGCCTGGGCGCCCGTGCCTTGGGCACCCGTGCCTTGGGCGCCCGTGTCACCGGCGGCGAGCGGGGTGAACAGCTCGCTCATGCCGTGGCCGCCGCGCAGGTCCGCGCGCAGCGGGACGCGTTCGCCGGTCTTGACGGCGTCCAGTGCGACGATGTCGGCGGGGTTGCCGTCCGGCAGCTTCTGCTCGCGGCGGACCACCGGCACGAGGCGGTCGCCGCCGGGCAGGGCCGCGTAACGTCCGCCCTGCCCCATCGGGGACATGCTGCTGCCGGAGATCCGCAGGCCGCCGGCGGTCGCGAAGTCGGCCTGGTCGCGCTGGGACGCGGACCAGCCGACGTGCTGGCCGAGCGCCAGGATCCCGCTGGCGACGGCGAGTACGAGCAGCAGCACGGGGCCAGTGGCCCGGCCGGGCCGTCGGGCGAGCTGCCAGCCGAAGAGGGCCGGGCCCAGGCTCCGGCCGCGCGCCGCGAGCCGTCCCCCGGCGCGCGCCGCGAACGGCAGCAGGCGCAGGACCAGCAGGGTGCCCCCGCACAGGGCGAGGGCGGGAGCGACGACGAGGACGGGGTCGACCCCGAGCGCGCCGTCGGCGGAAACCCCGGACGCGGGGGTGTCCGTACCGCCGTACTGCGCGAGCTGCTGATAGCCGAGGACGGCGAGGACCAGGACGGCCAGGTCGACGCCGGAGCGGGCGGCGCCCGTCACCAGGGCCTGGCGGCTGCCCACGCGGCGCAGTACGGCGGCCGAGGCACCGCGCAGGACGGAGGGCAGGGTCGTCAGCAGCACGCAGGCCAGGGCGCAGCCGGCGGCGACCGGCCACACCAGCCAGGTGTCCGGGATCTCCAGGTGGACCCGGCCGAGGGGGCCGAAGCGGCCGAACAGCCGCAGCAGGGGTGGTGTGAGCAGGGGCGCCAGGACGGCCGCGGGCAGGGCGAGCAGCAGCGACTCGGTCGCGGTGAGCGCGCCGAGCCGGCGGCGGGAGGCGCCGCGCGCGGTGAGGAGGACCCGTTCCGGTTCCTGGCGGACGGTCAGGATGTGCGCGACGAGGAGCAGGGCGGCCGTCGACAGGACGGTGAGCTGGAGGGCGCCCATCAGCAGGGTGGAGCGGGCGACGACCATGCCGGCGCTCAGCTCCGCCAGCAGTTTGGGCAGTTCGGTGGCGGCCCGCAGCGAGCCGACGCGTTCGAGGGTGGCACTCGCCGGTTCGGTGGCGGTCCGTACGGCCTCGGCCTCGTCGGCGCGGACCGTGCG
Organism: Streptomyces sp. CLCI03; assembly: GCF_053615355.1. Classification (NCBI taxonomy): domain Bacteria; kingdom Bacillati; phylum Actinomycetota; class Actinomycetes; order Kitasatosporales; family Streptomycetaceae; genus Streptomyces; species Streptomyces sp. CLCI03. The sequence goes on from NZ_CM132132.1 coordinate 621,592, forward strand.
CAGGTCCGGGGTGAGCAGCGTGAGGCGGTGGTCCTGCAGGAGGCCGCCGGTGGTGAAGGCGCTGTCGTCCACCAGGAGCGGGCCGTAGATGGCGAAGGTGTCGGACTGGACCTCGCGGCCGCCGAGCGGGTCGAGCCTCCAGTACGCGGCGTCCGGTTCGGCGGCCCGGTACACGCCGGTGACCAGCACGGTCAGCGGAGGTCCGCCGAACCGGTCGTCCAGCCGGACCGGTGCGGGCAGCGCGGACTCGGCCAGGCCGAGCCGGACGAGCGCCGCGCGCGGCACGGCGACCTGGGTCGCGGTGGCCTGGGCGCCGGCGCCCTGGGGTGCGGCGACCGGCCCGGGCCAGGCACCGGCGAGCAGCTGTACGTGGTCCTTGCCGAGGGCGGCGAGCACGGTCAGGTCGGCGTCACGGCCGGAGGCGGCGACGCCGGGCAAACCGTACGAGCGGCTGCGGGCGACGCTCTCGGAGGCCACCGGGAGCCGCCCGAACACCTCGTCCGCGAAGGCCTGTACGGACGCGTCGTCCTTGGCGCGGGAGTCCGCGGGACGGCCGCTGGTGATCAGGACGGTCGTCCGGGACTGTTCCGCCCCGGTCAGGGCCCGCCGGAGCCCTTCCTCGCCCACGCCACGGGTGAACGCCGTCAGCGCGGTCAGTGTGGTTGCGGTGATCAGTACGGTGAGCAGCACGGCGACGGCGAGCGGCCATCGCCCGCGCAGTCGGCGCACGACGAAGCCGAGCACGTGTTGAATTCCTCCCCCGTCCGGACCCTCGGTACCGGATAGCGGACGATGCTGTCAGATGTGGGCGAGAGAGGGAAGGGGCTTGCGTGATTGGTGCGACAGATGCGCAAATGCGATCGGAAAGCTGCAGTGGCAGCGTGAGCGGGACGCGGGGCCGGGCGCCCCGCGCGGACGACGCGACGGGGGAACAGACGCGATGAGGCATCACCAGGAACCGGCGACGGTCGCGACGAAGGCACCGCGGAAGGGCGACGACTCGCCGATCGTGGTCGTCGACGACGTGCACCACAGCTTCGGCAGCGGTCCGCAGGCCGTCCACGCCCTACGCGGTGTGTCCTTCGAGGTCCGCCGCGGCGAACTCACCGCCCTCAGGGGCCGGTCGGGATCCGGCAAGACCACCCTGCTCAATCTCGTCGGCGGTCTCGACACCCCGACCGGCGGCCGCATCGCCCTCGACGGCACGGACCTCGCGACCCTCGACGAGGCGGGCCTGCTCGCCCTGCGCCGCGACCGCATCGGCTTCGTCTTCCAGTCCTTCGGCCTGATACCCGTCCTCACCGCCGCCGAGAACGTCGGCGTTCCGATGCGGCTGCGGCGCGTCCCCGCCAAGGTGCGCGAGGAGCGCGCCCGTACCCTGCTGGCCCTGGTCGGACTCGCGGACCACGCCGAGCAGCGCCCGGGCGAGCTCTCCGGCGGCCAGCAGCAGCGCGTGGCGGTGGCCCGCGCCCTGGCCAACGACCCCGAGCTGATCATCGCGGACGAACCCACGGGCCAGCTCGACTCGGAGACCGGGCGCTCGGTGATGGAACTGCTGCGCGCGGTGGTGCGCAGCGAGTCGGTCACCATCCTGGTCGCCACCCACGACCCGAACCTGATCGAGCTCGCCGACCGGGTCGTGGAACTGCGCGACGGCCGCATCGTCGACGCCGACTCATGAGCCGAGCGCGTCCGCGCTGTCGCGCTGCCAGTAGGTGACCGTCAGCGAGCTGTCGTAGGCGACACCGGCGGCCGGGAGGTCCGGGGTCGCGGACGCGCCGCCGTCGCTGAGCGGCGTACGGCCCTGGAAGGCGATCGTGAGCCGGTGTCCGGTCGTCCCGCCCTCGCCGCTGCCGTCGGCCGCCGAGAGCAGGACCCCCGCGTAGCCCTGCTCGCCCGGCGCGAGGGACACCACGGCCTGCGGCCGGGTGTCGGGCCGCGCGGCCGGCACCCACTGCATCTCGTCGAAGCGGAGGACGGGGTGGTAGGTCAGATCGCAGGTCTTCGACCCGATGTTCTTCACCGTGATCAGCATGTGGTTGAGCGGCCGGGAGACGGGCTGCGCGGTGACGCGCGTGGTCGAGCCGTTGCACAGGACGCGCTCCCCCGCACCCGACGGGGCCGCCGGGGCGGCGGAGTTCTTGGGGGCAGGTGCGGTGGCCGGCGCGGAGGTCGGGGCGGTCGAGGGGGCGGCGGTCGTGGCGGGTCCCCCGGTGGCCTCTGCGGCGGAGCCCGAAGCGCTCGCCTCTCCCCCGTCCTTGAGGCCCGTACCGTCCTGACACGCGGTGAGGGAGAGGACGAAGAGCGGGGCCGCGGCCACTCCCGCGAAGCGCCGGAGCGGGTGCGGACGGGAGGTGCGGACGAGCGGGGTGCCGTGGAACGCGTGCATGACTGACGACCTCTCAAAGGGCGTGACCGCAGGGCCGGTCGGGGTCCGTCCGGACCGGCCGCCGGGAGCGGTGTGCTTGGATGGCCCCAGCTTGAGCGGTGATCCGTCCCAGCCACCACATCCGTTGGGCAAACCGGCATGCTGGGATACCGCAACAGGCTCTGAGCTGCGGAAACAAGCTGTTCCTGGGATGCGGGACAGGCCATGGGGTGGGAGGAACGGTGCCGGAGGACACGGCTGGACCCGAGTTCGCCGAGCTGCTGCGGCAGTTGAAGGAGCGGTCCGGACTCAGCTACGGAACGCTCGCCCGGCGGCTCCACATGAGTACGTCGACACTGCACCGTTACTGCAGTGGCGAGGTCGTCCCGGCGGACTACGCACCGCTCGAACGACTCGCCCGCCTCTGCAAGGCCACCCCCGAGGAACTCCTGGCCCTGCACCGGGGTTGGGTGGAGGCGGACGCGAACCGCCCGCGCAGGGGCACGGACACGAGCGGCGCGGCGACGACCGAAGCGGCGGCCGAGGCACCCGCGGAGGCCGACGAGGCGACCGGGGTGGCCGGGGTGGCCGACGATGCTCCCGCGGAGGTCGTGGGGGTGACGGAGGCCGCGGAGGTCGTGGAGGTCGTCCCGGTGGCCGGGACCGCGCGGCAGCCCGCGCCGACCCGGCGGCCCCGCCCGCGCAAGGCTGCGCTCGCCGCGGTGGCCGTGCCGGTCGTGGCCGCCGTCACCGCCCTGGCCTGGCTGCTCACGCCCGACGGGGGCCGGCCGGGACGGGGCGCCGAGGTCCGGGACAGCCCCGTCGCCGCCGGCCGCACCCCCGGGGCGGAGCCCTCCCCGCAGGGCCCCGACGGGTCCTCGGGACCGACGTCGCCGTCGCCGTCCGTGTCCGCGCCCTCCGGCACCGCCCCCGCCGCGCCCGCGCCCGGAGGCGACGGCGCGGGCGCGGGAGGAACCGGAGGGACAAGCGGAGGGGCGAGCGGAACCGCCGGCGACGCTGCCGGCACCCCGGTGAAGGTCACCGTCCGCCCGCACACCTGGGAGGCCCCCTGCGGCCAGCACTACCTGATCGACAAGCCCCCGACCCAGGTCGGACCACCGCCCGTGGAACGCGACGCGCCCGCCTGGGTCGCGGCGGCCGGGGCGGTACCCGCAGGCGAGCAGTACGTCACCCTCACCCTGCAGGGGTCCGGCAAGGACACGGTGGTCCTGGACGGCCTGACCGTCCGCACCGTGGCCAAGCGCGCCCCGCTCCCCTGGAACGACTACGCCATGGGCTACCCGGGCGTGGGCTGCGGCGCGGGCGTCCCGACCCGCTCGTTCGGTGTCTCCCTCGACTCCGCGCGACCTGCTGTCGCCCCCACGGAGGGCCGGCCGGGCTTCCCGTTCTCGGTGACCGAGTCGCAGCCCGAGGTGTTCCACATCCTGGCCGCCGCCTCCGCCCACGACGTGAGCTGGTACCTGGAGCTGTCCTGGTCCAGCGGCTCCCGCCACGGCACCCTCGCGATCGACCACAACGGCCGCCCCTTCCGGACCAGCGGACACGACGGCCGGCCCGGCTTCGAGTTCCCCCTCGGCGGCGAGGGCTGGGTCCGGGCGGGCAAGGGCTCCTGACCCCGCGCCCCCAGCGCCGGCCGGGCCGGAACCGGCCCGCGGGCCGTTGACCAGGAGCGACCGGGCGGGTACCAGGAGCGCACGGCCCGCCCCGTCCCGAAGCGGTCCCGAAGGATCGCCCCTACGATGGGCGGGAACCGGCGCGGGCGGCTCGCCGGGCTGCCTGCCCAGAGCACTCGGGGTGGAGACGACGTATGGCACAGGCCGCCGACACGGCGCGGACCGTCATCCTGACCGTGGACGACGACCCGGGAGTCTCCCGGGCCATCGCCCGTGACCTGCGGCGCCGCTACGGCGCGGAGTACCGGATCGTGCGCGCCGAGTCCGGCGAGTCCGCGCTGGACGCGCTGCGCGAGCTGAAGCTGCGCGGCGATCTGGTGGCGGTGATCCTCGCCGACTACCGGATGCCGCAGATGAACGGCATCGCCTTCCTCGAACAGGCCCTGGCCGTGTACCCGGGCGCCCGGCGGGTGCTGCTGACCGCGTACGCCGACACCAACGCGGCGATCGACGCGATCAACGTCGTCGACCTCGACCACTACCTGCTCAAGCCCTGGGACCCGCCGGAGGAGAAGCTCTACCCGGTCGTCGACGATCTGCTCACGGCCTGGCGCACCAGCGACTACCGTCCGGTCCCCGCCACCAAGGTGGTGGGGCACCGCTGGTCGGCGCGTTCCTCGGACGTGCGGGAGTTCCTGGCCCGCAACCAGGTGCCGTACCGCTGGTACTCCTCCGACGAGCCGGAGGGGCGGCGGCTGCTGGAGGCGGCCGGGGCCGACGGCCGCCGGCTACCGCTGGTGATCACGCCCGAGGGCACCGCGCTGATCGAACCCGAGGCACCCGAGCTGGCCTCCCACGTGGGGCTCGCGACGACGCCGGCCGCCGACTTCTACGACCTCGTCGTCATCGGTGGCGGCCCGGCCGGGCTCGGCTCGGCGGTGTACGGGGCCTCCGAGGGGCTGCGTACCGTACTGGTCGAGCGGTCGGCGACCGGCGGACAGGCCGGCCAGAGCTCCCGCATCGAGAACTACCTCGGCTTCCCGGACGGCGTGTCCGGCGCCCAGCTCACGGAGCGGGCCCGCCGGCAGGCCGGCCGGTTCGGCGCCGAGATCCTCACGGCGCGCGAGGTCACCGGGCTGGAGGTGAACGGCGCCGCGCGCGTCGTCCGCTTCTCGGACGGCTCGGCGATCGCCGCCCACAGCGTCATCCTGGCGACCGGTGTGTCGTACCGGCAGCTCCGCGCGCCGGGCTGCGACCAACTGACCGGCTGCGGGGTGTACTACGGCTCCTCGCTGACCGAGGCGGCCTCCTGCCAGGGGCAGGACGTGTACATCGTGGGCGGCGCCAACTCGGCCGGGCAGGCGGCGATGTACCTGGCGCGGGGCGCCAAGTCGGTGACGCTGCTGGTGCGCGGGGAGTCCCTGACGGCATCGATGTCGTACTACCTGATCCAGCAGATCGAGGAGACGCCGAACATCACCGTCCGCACCAGGACGGTCGTCGAGGCGGCGCACGGCGAGGGGCACCTGGAGCAGCTGACGCTGCGGGACGTGGACGGCGGGGCGAGCGAACTCGTCGACGCGCAGTGGATGTTCGTGTTCATCGGCGCGGCCCCGCTGACCGACTGGCTGGACGGCACCGTGCTGCGCGACGAGCACGGTTTCATCCTGGCCGGTCCGGACCTGACGGCGGACGGGCGCCCGCCGGCCGAGTGGGGACTGGACCGGCCGCCCTACCACCTGGAGACCAATATTCCCGGCGTGTTCGTGGCGGGCGACGCACGCGCCCAGTCCGCGAAGCGCGTCGCGTCCGCCGTCGGAGAGGGAGCCATGGCCGTGATGCTCGTCCACCGGTACCTGGAGCAGTCATGAGCGGACAGGTCATGCCCTGCAGCCCGCAGGAGATCTCCTCGCTGTTCCTGTTCGAGAAGCTCACCCCCGAGCAGCTCGGGCGGCTGTGCGGCGAGGGGCGGGTGGAGCGGTTCGACGTCGGTCCGGTGTACACCGAGGGCGGCCCGGCCACCTGCTTCTACGTGATGATCGAGGGCACGGTCGTCCTGTCCCGCCGGGTCGGCGGCGACGACGTCGAGGTGAGCCGCACCTCGCAGCGCGGCGTGTACGCGGGAGCGATGCAGGCGTACCTGGGTGACCAGGTGCCGCAGACGTACACCAACTCGATGCGGGTGACCGAGCCGACACGGTTCTTCGTGCTGCCCGCGCAGTCGTTCGCGGACATCATGCGGGAATGGTTCCCGATGGCGGCACACCTGCTGGAGGGACTGTTCTTCGGCTCCAAGAACACCCAGCGTGCCATCGGGCAGCGTGAACGGCTGCTGGCACTGGGGTCGTTGTCCGCCGGGCTCACCCACGAGCTCAACAACCCGGCGGCGGCGGCCGTCCGGGCCACGGCGACCTTGCGGGAGCGGGTCGGCAAGATGCGGCACAAGCTGGCCCACATCTCCCAGGGCCAGTACTCGCGCGAGACGATCGCCGACCTCATCGAGATCCAGGAGCGGACCGTCGAGCGCGTCGCGAAGGCGACCGCGCTCAGTCCGCTGGAGGCCTCGGACCGGGAGGACGAACTCGCCGACTGGCTCGACGACCACGACATCGCGGAGGGCTGGCGGCTCGCGCCGACCTTCGTCCAGGCCGGCCTGGACACGGACTGGCTGGAGCAGGTCGCGGCGACCGTGACCGAGGAGATCCTGCCGTCGGCGATCGGCTGGCTCAACTACACGGTCGAGACCGAGCTGTTGATGGACGAGATCGACGACTCCACCACACGGATCTCCCACCTCGTGGACGCGGCCAAGCAGTACTCGCAGCTCGACCGCGCCCCGTACCGGGTCGTCGACGTCCACGAACTCCTCGACAGCACGCTGTTGATGCTGTCCGGCAAGATCGGCTCCCGGGTGCGGGTGGTCAAGCAGTACGACCGCTCCGTACCGGACGTGCCCGCCTACCCGGCGGAGCTCAACCAGGTGTGGACCAACCTCATCGACAACGCCGTGTTCGCCATCGGGAGCACCGGCGGCGAGGGCACGTTGACGGTCCGGACGGGGCGCGAGGGCGACCGCCTGCTGGTGGAGTTCCGGGACACCGGGCCCGGTGTCCCGGCGGACATCCGCAGCCGCATCTTCGACCCCTTCTTCACCACCAAACCGGTCGGCGAGGGCACCGGGCTCGGCCTCGACATCTCCTGGCGGATCGTCGTCAACAAGCACCACGGCAGCCTCCAGGTCGAGTCCGCCCCCGGTGACACCCGGTTCCAGGTGCTGCTGCCGCTGACCGCGCCGACCCCCGAGGCCGAAACCGGAACCGAGACGGAACCCGCGACCGCGACCGGGAGCACGACCGAGACCGCTGAGGAGCCCGCATGAGCGACATCGAGGGAATCGACCCGACCGCCGCGCCCACCGGCACCGGCTGCGTCGAGTGCGACGAGTTGGGCGGCTGGTGGTTCCACCTGCGGCGTTGCGCCCAATGCGGACACATCGGCTGCTGCGACTCCTCGCCGGCCCAGCACGCCACGGCCCACTGGAAATCCACCGGTCACCCCCTGGTGCAGAGCTTCGAGCCGGGCGAGGAGTGGTTCTGGAACTACGACACGGACGCCCTGTACGACTCCGGCCCCGAACTGACCGCTCCGCGCGACCACCCGGCGGACCAGCCGGCACCCGGCCCGACCGGCCGGGTGCCCGAGGACTGGACCCGGCGCCTGCATCGCTGACCTGTGCGCACCGCCGTCTACCGCCGTCCGGCGTCGGGCGGCGTCCACACCGTGCCGCGGGCCTCGTACTCGAGCATGACCTCCACGCCCGTGGCGGCCTCGGCGCCGAGTTCGCGGCGTACCAGCCACAGGGCGAGGTCCAGCCCGGAGGTGATGCCTCCGGCGGTGACCAGGTCGCCGTCGTCCACCACGCGGCCGTTCTTGAGGAGGCCGCCCTGCTTCTCGAGGTCGGGCCGCGCCTTGTGGTGGGTGGTGCAGGGCCGGTTCGTGGTCAGCCCGGCGGCCGCCAACAGCATGGCGCCGGTACAGACGGCGCTGATGGTGAGGCCGGTACGTGGCGCCGCGGCCAGTTCCCTCGGGAGGACGCCGCTGCGGATCTCGGCCCATACGCCGGGGCTGTCGCGGCGCGCGTATCCGCCGCCGGGCACGAGGAGGATGTCCGCGGCGCGCGGATCCCAACCGTGCTCGACGCTCACGCGGGTGCCGTAGGCGGCCCGTACGACCCCCGGCCCGGAGGTGGAGACGTACCGCACGTCCACCTCCCGGTTCGTGAAGAACCGGGCCGCGCAGAAGACCTCGTAGGGCGCGGCGAAGTCGAGCTCCTCCACCCCGTCGTACAGGACCACGTGCACGCGTAACGGCCCGGTCGGCTTCCCGGCGGGGCGCGGTTGCGCCGCCGCGGCCACCCCGGCGGCGCCCCCCAACGCGGCCGCGGCCCCGACGGCGACCTGGGCCCGGAGCACGTTCCTGCGGTTCATCCGATGGTTCCTTCCGATCGCTGCAGCCGGCCTCGGCGACCGGCCCGTCGCTCTACGACAGGAGTCGAGAGGGCCGTCGGTCGGGTTCCCGCGCCGTGTTGTGGCGGGCACCACAGCAGGCGGTGCTCCCGCGTCCGAACGCGGACGACCTGGCCGCCGCCCGCGCGTTCGCCGAGTGCCGGCGGCGCGGTCGACGGCCGGGTCCGGGGGCGCGGCGACCGGGCACGCCGCGCCCCGAACCGAACCGCTACGTTCCGAAGGCGCCGTGCCGGCCCGCCCCTGCGGCGAACCGGCCCGCTCCGGCCCGCGTCTCCCCCGCGGTCAGGGGCACCAGGCCGTGCCGGTACTCCCCCGCCAGCGCGTCCTCCTCGGACCGTCCGTGCTGTTCCCGTACGGACAACCGGTCGTGGCGCAGGCAGAGCTGGGGGAATCCGGCGATCTCGCGGGCCAGTTCCTCGGCCGCCGTCCTCGATCGGCCCGTGGGGACCACGCGGTTGGCCAGCCCGATCCCGTGCGCCTCGGTCGCCGACACCGGACGGCCCGTCAGGATCAGGTCCATGGCCCGACTCTCGCCGATCAGGCGGGGCAGTCGCACGGTACCGCCGTCGATCAGGGGGACGCCCCAGCGGCGGCAGAACACGCCGAACACCGCGTCCTCCTCCGCCACCCGCAGGTCGCACCAGAGCGCGAGCTCCAGGCCCCCCGCCACCGCGTGCCCCGCGACGGCGGCGATCACCGGCTTGCTCAACCGCATCCGGGTCGGCCCCATGGGTCCGTCGCCGGAGGCGAGCACCTGGTTGCCGCGTTCGGTGCCGATGGCCTTGAGGTCGGCGCCCGCGCAGAACGTGCCGCCCTCGCCCCAGAGCACGGCGACGGCCGCCTCCTCGTCCGACTCGAACGCCCGGAACGCATCGGCCAGTCGTGCCGCCGTCGGCCCGTCGACGGCGTTGCGTACCTCCGGCCTGCTCAGGATCACCGTGTACACGGGGCCGTCCCGCTCCACACGTACCGAGGCCTGTTCGTCCGCCATGCCCGTTCCCTTCCCGCTCGCCGGTCACCATTGTGGAGTGGGGGCCGCCCTGCGTGGGACTCCCCCGGCCGATCAGCCCGGCGGGCCCGCGTCGGGCGGGGAGGACGGGAGGCTCGTCGGGCCTCCGGGGGTCACGAGCGCCGTCTCGTAGGCGAAGACGACGACCTGGGCGCGGCTGGAGAGCCCGAGCTTGGCCATCGCCCGGTTGAGTTGGGTCTTCACGGTGGCTTCGCTGATGAACAGCCGCCGGGCGACCTCGACGTTGGTCGCGCCCGTGGCCACGAGCCGCAGGACATCGCGTTCCCGGCCGGTCACGGTGTGCCAGTCCGGGGCGATCGCCTCGGGTGCTGTCGGCCCCGGATGGTAGGCCTCGATCAGGCGTCTGGTGACGGTCGGCGCGAAGAGCATGTCGCCCGAGGCGACGGTGTGGATGGCGGCGACCAGGCGCTCGGGAGGCGTTTCCTTGAGCAGGAACCCGCAGGCGCCCGCACGCAGGGCGTTGTAGACGTACGCGTCGAGGTCGAAGGTGGTCAGCACGAGGATCTTCGGCGGTGCGTCACAGGTGTCGCCGGCTCGGCGGAGGATGCGTTCCGTCGCGGTGATGCCGTCGGTACCCGGCATCCGGAGGTCCATGAGGACGACATCGGGTGCGGTGGCCTCGGCGAGTCGGACGGCTTCCTCCCCGTCACGGGCCTCGCCGACCACGGACAGCCCCGGGGCCGCGGTCAGGAGGGACACCAGTCCGGCACGGATGAGCAGTTGATCGTCGACCACCAGTACCGTGGGCATCGGGGAATGCGATCCTCATCGGATAGGGACGTCCCCGGTGCCCGGGGACGGGAGGCCACCCGGCCGGTCACTGGTGGTGGGCGCCGGAAGGGTGAGCCGTACCTCGAATCCGCCGAGGGCGCGGGGGCCGGCGGTGACCGACCCGCCGTAGATCTTCGCGCGCTCTCTCATACCGATCAAGCCGTGACCAGGCGTCATCTCCTTGTTTGGCCGGAAGTCGTCACCCGCCTCGTTCGTCACGGACACCACGAGGGTGCGCCGTGCGGAGCTGATGCTCACGGCCGCCGTGGTCGGTCCCACGTGCTTGAGGACGTTCGTCAGCGCCTCCTGGACCACTCGGTAGACGCACAGGGCCATGCCCTGCGGAAGCCGGGGCGGGGAGCCCGCGACATCCAGGGTGACGTCGACGCCCGCGCCGCGCACGCGCTCCAACAGTGGCTCCAGAAGGTCGAGTCCGGGGGCCGGGGCGTAGCCGGCGCCGTCCTCCAGCGCGTCCGGGCCGTCCGGGGCGGATCCTCGCTCGCGCCGCCCGTGGCGCTGCCCGTCCTGCTGTCCTTCCTGGCCGACCCGCAGGAGCACGAGCAGCCGGCGCATCTCCTCCAGCGCCTCCCGGCTGGTGTCGGCGATGGTGTCCAGGGCTCGGCGGCTCGCCGCCGGGTCCGTGGGGAACACGTACGAGGCCATGCCCGCCTGGAGGGAGATCACCGACATGTGGTGGGCGACGACGTCGTGCAGTTCCCGCGCGATGCGCACCCGCTCCTCGGTGAGCGCCTGAAGTGCCTTCTCCTCCTGTTGTCGGCGCAGGCGGAGGGTCAGTTCGGCGAACTGCCTGTTCCGTTCGGCGAGCGCTCCCGAGCCGCGCCCGACCACGAACACGGCGGCCGGGAACAGGACCGCCTGGGCCAGGACGGTCGGCATGGAGCTGTGCTCGATGTTGCCGATGCCGGCGTACACCCACACTCCCCCCACGACGGCCGCGCAGACGAGCGCGGTGGGGCGACGCCGGGTCGCCGCCACCGTGTACAGGCCCAGGAGCGCGGGCATCGAGTTGACCACCGGCCAGTACCCGCAGGCGATGAACAGGATCCACAGCGCGCCGGCGGCGGCGAACACCGCGACGGGCGCGAGGCGGCGGGCCACCATGACCAGACCGACCAGAGCGGTCAGGACCGCCCCCAGCACGTCCACCGGCCGCCATCCGGCCGGTGGCTGTTCCTGCCCCAGCAGCAGCCCGGCGCCGACGTACCCGAGGGCGAGCGACACGTCGGTGACCAGCGGGCGGTACCTTCCGTCGAGCCTGTCGAGAAGTCCCGATCCAGCGTGCATCGGCGCAGCCTACGGGCCATCAGGCGGCGGGGCCATGGGCCTGCGGCGGGACCGGCCCCTACCGCGCCCGCGGGATCCCCACTACCGCCGTGGTTGCAGGTCGGCCGCCCGCCACCCGCCCGGGGTGGAGAGCCGGATCGATCCGACGCGTGCCGCACCACGGAGTCGGTGAACCGCCGCTCCGTCCGACGGGCCTGTCCGTGGGTGCCCGAAGGGCGGGTCGTCACCCCTGTGACGGCCCGCCCTTCGGTGCCTGGGGAGAGGCGTCCGGGCGTTCCGGTGGCGCGCCTCGATCGGGTTCCGCGATCCGGTTCCGCCCGCTCACGCCTTGAGTGCGCGCCCTGCCACGGCGAGGGCGAGGCGGCGGGGGACCAGGGCGGACGCCGTGGCGTTGATCCGGTTGGCGAGGCCGACCACGATGCTGGCCGGGGTCCTGCCGCGCTCCAGTGCCCGGCGCGTCGCGGTGACGACCTGCTCCGGCGTGGCCATCCGGCCCACGGCGGCGTCCCGGCTGCCGACGACGTCGAAGAACTCGGTGCGGACCGGCCCCGGCGAGACGGCGAGCACCCGCAGGGAGGAGGCGCGGGTCTCGTAGGCGACGGCTTCGGTGAAGTTCAGGACGAAGGCCTTCGTGGCGCCGTAGACCGCCATCGCCGGGGTCGGCTGGTAGGCGGCCGCGCTGGCCACGGTGACGAGGGCACCCCGGCCGTCGGCCGTCAGGGCGGGCAGGAACTCCCGGGTCAGCTCCGTCACCGCGAGCACGTTGAGCCGGATCATCTCGCTGACCCGGGTGGGGTCCTCGTCGGCGAAGGGGCCGTGGGTGCCGAAGCCCGCGTTGTTGATCAGGGTGTGGACCGGTACGCCGAGTGCGTCGAGGTCCGCGCGCAGCGCCGCCGCGGCACCGGGCCGGGCCAGGTCCGCGGCGATCGGGCGGGCCGTGACCCCGTAGCTGCGTTCCAGGTCCGCCGCCAGTTCCTGGAGCCGGTCGACGCGCCGGGCGACGAGGACGACGTCCGCTCCGCGCTGCGCCCACTGCCGGGCGAACTCGACACCGAGGCCTGCACTCGCCCCGGTGATCAGGGCTGTGGTTCCGCGGTATGTCATAGACATGGGTCGGCGCTCCGTTCCGGGACTCCGGTTGATGGTCGATACTCGAATGTAGGCAGAGCAAACATTGTTGTCAATGACAACATCGGAGGAGGAGATCGCCTTGGCAGACGCCGATGCGCCCTATCACCACGGCAATCTCAGGGAGGCCCTGCTGGCCCGCGCGGAGGTCGTGCTCGCGACCTCGGGGGCGGACAGCCTCTCCCTCCGCGCCCTCGCGCGGGACCTCGGCGTCAGCCACGCGGCGCCGGGCCGCCACTTCCGCGACCGCCAGGCGCTGCTGGACGCCCTCGCCGTGGGCGGCTTCACCCGACTCAACGCACGCCTGCGGGCCGCCGTGGGCACCTCGGGACCCGTCACCACCCGGCTCGCCGGCATGGGCCGCGCGTACATCGACTTCGCCGTCGCGCACGCCCCGCTGCTGAGCCTGATGTTCACGGCCAAGCACGCCGACCGGTCCAGCGCCGAACTGCGCGAACTCGGCCACCAGAGCCTGGAGATCGCCGCCGAACTGATCGCCCTCGCCCAACGGGAGGGTGTCGTACGGGCGGGCGACCCGGCCCGGCTCGCCCAGGTCGCCTTCTCCGTGGTGCACGGCCTCGCGTCCCTGGCGGTCGGCTCCCTCCTGGAGGACACGCCGCTGGAAGAGGCGACCGAGCTCGCCCTCGACGTCCTCCTCACCGGCCTCGGCGCAGACCGACGAGACGCCCCGTAGCGCATATCCGTCCACGGCGCCACCGGGGGGCGAAGGGGCGCGGCCGGAACCGATCGGAACGTGCCCGGGCATTCCGGCCCGGAAATCGGGGCCGGCAGGCGGCCGACCTCGTGTTTCGTCGACCCGGAGCGCGCGCGGTCCCCTTTTCTCACCGAAATCCGACGTCATCGATGGCGCATAACGGTTCCTCCGGTCCGATGAACTCCAACGAAAGCTCGCATGAGGGAAGTTGGGCGTAGTTATGCTCCCGCCCACCGGTCAGAAGGCCCCCCTTTTCGATAGTTCGAGGACGCCGATGGAGCAAAGAGGTACTCCCCCCGAAAGTCCCCACCTGGAGGGAAGAGCAAGCCGGATGCTGCCCGCGATCGCGGTCGTGACCGTCGCCTGCCTGGCAGGGGCGCTCGTCTCCTCCTCGGCACCGCTCGGCACCGCCCTGATCGCCGTCGGCGCCGTGTGCACCGCAGCGGTCTTCGTCGAGGCGAGACGGCGCGGCCGCGCCCTCGCCGCCGGGCGCGCGCAGGTCGCGGCACTCCAGCACGCCCTGGCCCGGCAGGAGGTCGAGGCGGCCCGGCTGTCCGAGTCCGTGCTGCCCGAGGCCATCGAGCGCCTGCGCAAGGGCGAGCTGGCCGAGGAGGTGCTGACCGCCCTGGGCGGACGCGGCGGCCGCGGCAACCGCTGGGGCGACGACGAGGCCCTGACTCCACGCTTCAGGGCCGCCCTCCAGGCGGTGCTGGCCCACGTCATCGACGCGGTCGACAACGAGGAGAGCCTTCGCGACTCGGCACAGCGTGCCTTCGTGAACGTCGCCCGGCGCGTGCAGGCCATCGTCCACCAACAGGCCCACGAGATGCGCGAGATGGAGGACCGGCACGGCAGCAACCCGGACGTGTTCGGCGACCTCCTGCGACTCGACCACGGCACCGCCCTGATCGGCCGGCTCGCCGATTCCATCTCGGTCCTCGGTGGCGCGCGCCCCGGCCGGCAATGGAGCAGGGCCGTCACCCTGTACAGCGTGATGCGCGGCGCGATGTCGAGGATCATCGACTACCAGCGCGTCGAGCTCCACTCCGTCTCCGAGGTCGCCGTCGTCGGTCCGATCGTGGAACCGCTGATCCACACGCTCGCGGAACTGCTGGACAACGCCACCCGGTACTCGCCGCCGCACACCCGGGTCCACCTGACGGCCGTCGAGGTGCAGTCGGGCATCGCCGTGGAGATCGAGGACGGCGGCCTGAGCATGAGCGAGGAGGCCCGCAGCCGGGCGGAGAAGATGCTCGCGCAGGCACAGTCCGGGATCGACCTCAACGACCTGGGCGAGACGCCGCGGCTGGGGCTGGCGGTGGTCGGCCGGCTGGCGCAGGCGTACGGGTTCCAGGTGTCCCTGCGCTCGTCCGCGTACGGCGGTGTCCGTGCCGTGGTGATCGTGCCGCAGCACCTGATCACCACGGCCTCCTCCGCGACCGGTCTCGCCCACGGCATCGGCTCCTCCTCGGGGCCCAGGGCCGTGGCCGCCACCCCGCGCGAGCACCCCTTCGACCGCACGTCGGCGGGCGTGGGCGTGCCCCGGCCGGCCCCGGCGCCGGCTCCCGGGCCGGCGCCCGTCGGCACCGGGCAGCCGGAGATCGCCGCGCGTACGGCGACCGGCCTGCCGCAGCGACGTAGGAAGGACCGGGTGGCCACGTCCGAGGTCCGCCCGGCCCCGGAGCCCAGGTCGGCCGACGACGGCGGCCCCGGAATGTGGCTGGAGGCGTTCCACAGCGGACTGTCCGGCACGCCCGGCCACGATGCACCGGGTACCGAAGGCACGTCGGGTTCAGCGACCAAGGGGGCGTAAACAGTGATGACCCAGCGAATCAGCAGCATGGACTGGATGCTCAAGGACCTGGCGGCCGGCGTGCCGCAGACGCGGCACGTGATCGTACTGTCGGCGGACGGGCTGTGCGTGGCGCAGTACGGGGCGGAGACCGACACGGCCGACCGCCTGGCGGCGGCCTGCGCGGGCCTGCAGAGTCTGGCCGGAGCGGTCGCCGCGGAACTGCCCCGCTCGGAGGGCCGGATGCGTCTGGTCGTGATCGAGATGGACGGCGGGTTCTTCTACCTGATGGCCGCCGGTGACGGCTCCTACCTCGCGGTCCTCGCCGACGAGGGTGTGGACGCGGGCCTGATGGGCGCGCAGATGCGCAACCTGGTGACCCGAATGGGGGACCACCTGAGCAGCCCGCCCCGACATGACGGGCAGCCCGCGTGAATGAGCCACCCACAAGCTGGGAGGACAGCAGCCCCGAACGGCTCTACGTCATCACCGGCGGACGCAGCGGACCCTCCACCGCCGTCCATCTGGACCTCGTGACCTTAGTCGTGGCCAAAGGGTCCGCCCGGCCCGAGATGCAGCCCGAGCAGGCGGCCATCCTGCGGATGTGCCGGTCACCGCTGTCGGTGGCCGAGATCGCCGCGTACGCGGGCCTGCCCGTGAGCGTCGTCACCGTGCTCGTCGGGGACCTGATGGCCGCTCAGCGCGTGTACGTCCGCCCGCCCGTTCCCGCCGCGCAGCTACCCGACCTTGCTCTGATCGAGGCAGTGATCGATGGACTTCAGAAGCTCTGAGCCGTCCGCCGGGCCGAGCCCGGCGGACATACTCCCGCAGACGGCCGCGGCTGCCGTGAAGATCGTCATCGTCGGCGGATTCGGCGTGGGCAAGACGACGATGGTCGGTGCGGTCAGTGAGATCAAGCCGCTGACGACCGAGGAGACGATGACCAGGGCCGGTGTCGGCGTCGACGACACCTGGGGCGTGGACCGCAAGATCACCACCACCGTCGCCATGGACTTCGGCCGCATCAGCATCAACGACGAACTCGTCCTCTATCTGTTCGGCACACCTGGCCAGGAGCGCTTCTGGTTCCTGTGGCGCGGGCTCTTCGAGGGCGCGCTCGGAGCGGTCGTCCTCCTCGACACCCGCCGTCTGGAGATCAGCTTC
Organism: Streptomyces sp. CLCI03; assembly: GCF_053615355.1. Taxonomy (NCBI): domain Bacteria; kingdom Bacillati; phylum Actinomycetota; class Actinomycetes; order Kitasatosporales; family Streptomycetaceae; genus Streptomyces; species Streptomyces sp. CLCI03. Next base: position 638,025 of record NZ_CM132132.1, read on the forward strand.
GATGTCATCGGACGGCTGGAGGAACGGGGCGTCCCCTTCGTCGTGGCCGTCAACTCCTTCCCCGGCGCACCCGAGCATCCGCTGGAGGAACTGCGCCAGGCCCTCGATCTGCCCCCCGCCGTCCCGATCCTCGTCTGCGACGCCAGACGGCGGGACTCGTCCCGCGATGTCCTGCTGACCCTCATGCGCTACCTGCACTCCCAGGCAGCCACCCAGGAGGCAATGTGAGCACCACCCCCACCCCACCGCCCGAGTGCCCCGCCCACGCGGCGGCGACCGCGGGCGGTCTCCACCGGCTCCACGGAGCGGAGGCCCAGGCCGATCCCCTCGCGCTGTACGAGAAGCTGCGGGCCGAGCACGGGCCGGTGGCCCCCGTACTGGTGAGCGGTGACCTCCCGGCCTGGCTGGTCCTCGGCCACCGGGAGAACCTGGACGTGGCGCGCACGTCCTCGCGCTTCGCCCGCGACCCGCGGGGCTGGCGCGACATGCGCGAGGGCAGGGTGCCGGCGGACACCCCGCTCGGCCCGATGGTCTCCTGGGTGCCGGTGTGCAACTTCACCGACGGTCCCGTGCACGAGCGGCTGCGCGCCGCCGTGGTGGAGTCCCTGGAGCGCTTCGACAAGCGCGGCATCCGCCGCTACGTGACGCGCTTCGCCAACCAGCTCGTCGACCAGATCGCCGGCGAGGGGTACGCAGACCTGGTGCCGGCCTTCTCCGACCAGCTCCCCATGCTGGTGATGACCCAGCTCGTCGGGGCGCCCGACGAGCACGGCCCCCTCCTGGTCAACGCGGCGCGCGACATGCTCCAGGGGACCGAGACGGCCCTGCAGAGCGACCGTTACGTCACCGCCACGCTGGAAGCGCTGGTCGTGGAGCGCAAGGCCAGGCCCGTGCGCGACCTGGCCTCCTGGCTGATCGAGCACCCCGCGAACCTGAGCGACACCGAGGTGCTGATGCACCTGCGCGTCGTGCTGATCGCGGCCTACGAGACCACCGCCAACCTGATCGCCAACACGCTGCGGACCGTGCTGACCGACCCGCGTTTCCGGGCCAGCCTCTCCGGAGGCCATATGACGCTGCCCGACGCCCTGGAGCAGGTCCTGTGGGACGACCCGCCGATCAACACGATCATCGGGCGCTGGGCCACCGGTGACACCCTGCTCGGCGGCCAGCAGGTGAAGGCCGGCGACATGATCCTGCTCGGGTTGGCCGCGGGCAACGCCGATCCGCAGATCCGCCCGGACCCCGAGGCCTCCGTCCGCGGCAACCGTTCCCACCTGGCGTTCAGCAGCGGCCCGCACGAGTGCCCGGGCCAGGACATCGGCCGCGCCATCGCGGACACCGGCATCGAGGTCCTGCTGGACCGGCTGCCCGACCTCCAACTGGCGGTCGACGCGAGCGAACTGCAGTGGCGCGGCACCCTCATGTCGCGCCATCTGCTGTCCCTGCCCGTACGGTTCGCCCCGCGCTCCGCACCGAACGCGGAGCCCCAGGTCGAGCAGCCGGCCGGCCACCCCGAGCACCCCGAGCACGTGTTCGTCCCGCCGCAGCCGACGGCGGCGCCCGTGGTCCCCGGTCGCCGGCGTCGCGCGGTGAGCTGGTGGCGTCGGCTGCTCGGCATCGGCTGACAGCTCCGCGCACCGAGGCCCCGACCGCACCGGCCGGGGCCTCGGCCTCGCTCAGTCGCGTACGTGCCGCCACCATGAGGCGAGGGCGGGCACGTCCGGCGGCTCGGTTCCGGTGCGGCTGGGAACATCGGCGAACCGGATCGCGAACCGGGCTTCCGCGAGGGGCAGTTCGTGCCGGTTGCGGGGGCTCGCGTACCGGGGCGCCCGGCTCTGCCAGGTGATGGAGCCGGCCACGTAGTGGCCCAACGCCGCCAGGTGTCGGCGCAGTTCCGCGTCCGCGCCGACCTCCAGCCTCTCCCTGAGCGTCATGAAGAGGACCATCACCCGATCGCGCAGGGCCACCGCGAGCGGTACGGCCTCGGCCGGCGAGCAGTTCTCCTGGTGGGCGAGGACGTTGACGAGGTTCACCTCCCGCGGCTCCAGGTGATCGTCCTTGTCGTAGGAGAACAGGTCGTTGTCCGCGCTGACGACGAATCCCGCCGCGTCCGTCAGTGCCGTCAGGGCGCGGGAGCAGAGCACCTCCGCCGGCAGTCGGTCCCCGCGCGCGACGTCGGACCAGGTCAGCGAGAAGCGCGTGCCGTTCGCCAACGGCCCCATGGCGACGAAGTCGTTCAGCCCCGGCATGACCCCCGCCTCGGCCTGGGCGGCCCGCCAGGCCGCTCCGAGCAGCCAGTCGCGCGTCCCCTCGACGAACCTGCGCAGTTCGTAGGGCGCGAGCAGGGCATGGGTGCGGCGGACCAGGTCCAGCAACGCGCGGGTCATCGGTCCGTCGGGCAGTACGGATGCCCCCGGGTCCTCGATGGTGCGCAGCAGGCGTACGCCGTGTTCGACGACGGCGCCCGTACCGACCTCGTCGGAGCCCGAATCCTGCCAGTCGTCGACGGCGTTGGCCCAGTAGTTCCACTCGGCGAAGAGCAGCAGGGCGTCGACGCTCCCGTCGGGGATGATGCGGCAGGAGAAGTCGGCGCTGTGGGTGGCCAGTCCCCAGGCGCGCTCGACCGGATCGGGGTAGACGCCGAAGGCGTCCAGCCACTCGACCGCGCGGGCCTCCACCTGTTTCGCCCGGGGATGGACGAGGTCGCGATCCAGGGGGCAGTAGAAGGACGGCAGGCGCGCACCGAGGCGCGAGGGGCGCGGCGCCGGGGGCGGTACCGGTGGCGATGCGGGGGCGGGTACGGATGCGGGTACGGGTGACACCGTCATCGGCGGCTCCCGATCCGGAACTGCAGCAACCGCGTCTGCACCGCGTGGTCGCGCCAGAGCCGGAAGAATCTGCTGTGGGCGATCGTCGACTGTTCGAGCCGCTCACCGGTCCACGCGCCGGGCTCGGTGTCGGCCCCCGCGCGGAGCCGGTCGAGTTCGGCGGTGTTCCACGCCATGGACTGCACCCAGAACTCCGCCACCGAGTCCGTCACGTCCTCCTCGTGTACGAGTTCGAACCCGGCCGCCTCGGCCGCGGCCAGGTATTCCCCTCTGAGTCCCAGTCGCGTTCTGTAGTAGCCGTCGATGAACTCGCGCCATGTGGAGCGGCCGACGAAGTGTTCCTGGATGCCGAACCATCCGCCGGGCTCCAGTGCCTTGGCGACGACTTCGAAGAGCCGGGTCCGGTCGGTGTAGCCGCTGCTCTCGTTGGCGTAGACGGCGTCGTACGCGCGGGTCTCGTCCAGGTCGTGCACATCCGCGAGGACGGGGTTCACCCGCTCCCCCACCCCCGCCTGCAGGGCGAAGTGCCGGACGATCGGGATGTGTTCGGACGCGACGGTGAGGCTGGTGACCGAAGCTCCGTGTTCCTGCGCCCAGTAGAGCGAGGTGCCGCCCAGGCCGCAGCCGATGTCCAACAGCCGCCGCGGAGGCGCCTCGTGCGCGCCCCACGCTCGGGCCGAGTGCTCGACTATCCGCTCCTGCGCGTCGAACAGGCGCTGCTTCACCATGCTCTGGGGGACGGTGGTGTCCGGCGGGCCGTCCGGGTACAGCCCCACGTGGAAGTGGACACGCGGGCCCGGGCCGTACTTGTGCAGGATCTCCTGGGTCTTGTGGCTGTAGTACAGCCGTATGGGATCGTCCGAGGTCGAAGCCCGATCGTCGGCTAAGGATGCTACGAGGGGGGTGACGCGCATGGGGTGTCCGCCCTTTCGTGGGGTAGGGCTGCCTCCGGGACACGTTGTCACCGCGCTCACCGCGTCCCGTCCGGCACACTGTCGAAGCACGGATCATCGTGGCACTTCGTAGGCTCTACGTCAGCCCACTGGAGCAACACGGAACGGCGTCCGAATATCGCCGGTGGCGGGCCGAGCGGCACCGGTCGTCGGGCAGGGCCGAGGCCGATCGGGTCGGGGGGACCGCCACATCAGGTCCCGAAGGCCGTGTCGGCGGCGTCCGACGGCACCCGTTCGGTCCGGGCCGGTGAGGGTGGCGAGATACCGCCCGTGCGAGAGGGCCGCCGGCCGGTGCCGGTGGCCGGGCTTCACCCCCTTGCGGACAGGATCGGTCCGCAAGGGCGGTCCTGCCCGCAGCGGTGCGGGCAGCGACGCGTCCGATGCGCCCGGACGCCCTACGTTCTGCCTGGTCGGACCGTGTGCGGGGCTCGCGGGGACGGCCGACGGCCGGCCGGTCCCGAGGGCTCTGTCGACGCGGTCCGACGGTTCGGGGCCGGCGGCCGACTGCGATCTCCAGAGCGCTGTGTCCTCATTACGTAGATATCCTGTGAAGTGTGATCGAGTCCGGACGGCCGCGGCTCCGCCGGCGCCCCGGCCCGGGAAGACTTGTGCGGCTGTCGCCGGTCATCCTGACCGTCGTCATTGCCAGCCTGGCCTACGCCACTCCCCCGGAGATGGCCTTCAGCCGCCTCCTGCCCGCGGCGCCGGCCCTCGCCGCCGCCATGTGGCCGGTGCTCCCCACCGTCCTGCTCGGGACGGTCTGCCTCCTCTTGATGATCGGCCTCGGCATGGTCTTCCCCGACCTGGGGACGTGGTGGACGGCCGCGGGGATCATCGCGGTCACCGTGGCCGCCGCGTACGGCAGCCACGTCCGGCTCCAGCGCGAGCGCACCCTCTTCCAGGTCCGGCTCGTCGCCGACGCCGCGCAGCAGGTGGTGCTCAGCCCCATGCCGCGCCGCTTCGGCCGGGTCGAGATCGAGTCGCTCTATCTCGCGGCCGCGGCGGAGGCCCGGATCGGCGGGGACTTCTACGAGGTGGTCGACACCCCGTTCGGCATCAGGCTGCTCATCGGTGACGTGCGGGGCAAGGGCCTGCCCGCGGTGGGGGCGGCCGCGGCGATCGTCAACGCCTTCCGGGAGGCCGCCTACGACGAGACCGACATGGTCGCCATCGCGCGCCGGATGGATGCCAGCAGCATGCGGTACAACGGCGCCTTCCCACCCGAGGGGCCGCTGGAGCGCTTCGCCACCGCGCTGCTCGTCGAGATCCCGCACGGGGGCAGACGGATCGACATCCTCAACTGCGGACACCCCCCGCCTCTGCTCCTGAACGCCGGGAAGGTCCGGGCCCTCGAACCCAGCACCCCCTCACCCCTGCTGAGCCTCGCGGAGTTGATCGGCGACCACTACAGCGTCGACACCTTCGACTTCGCCCCCGACGACCTGCTGCTTCTCTACACCGACGGGATCGCCGAGACCCGCGCACGCGACGGCGAGTTCTTTCCGCTGGCGGCCTGGATGGGGCGACAACCCCCGACGCCGCCCGACGAGCTGCTCACGGCACTCCACCGCGACCTGCTCGACTACAGCAGGGGCCGTCTCGACGACGACATCGCCGCCCTGGCCGTACGTCTGTGCGACTCCTGAGGTCGACCGGCGGCCGGGGCTCCGTCAAGGGCCGTGACGTTCCGCCTCCCACGGCCACGAGACCGTCCTTCAGGGGGCGGGAGCGGCTTCAGGGCCACGGGACGGTGTCGACGGCGGTGTTTTCGAGGACCCTCAGGAAGGCGTCGACGGGGGCCGCGAGCGGTGGGGATCCGTAGACGACGGCGTCCACGACGCGGTGGTCGTCCGGTAGGCGGTCGATCCGCACATCGGGGTGGCGGTGTGCGCGCAGGGCGAGGCCGGGCAGCGTGGTGACGCCGAGGCCGGCGGCGACGAGTGCCTGGGCCGCGACGTAGTCGTCGGTCTCGAAGGCGATCTCAGGGGTGAAGCCGTGCTTCCCGCACGCCGACAGCAGGTGCGTGCGGCACCGCTCGCAGCCGGCGATCCAGCGCTGGTCGCGGTAGGTGTCGAGGTCGGTGGGCGGGCCGGGCCAGGATGCGCCGGCCCTGCTGACGATGTAGAGGGGCTCGTGCAGGACCGACGTCACGGTGTGGCCCTCGCGGTCGCCGGCCGGGCCGTCGCCGTGGTGGAAGGTGAGGGCGACATCGACCTCGCCGCGTCGTAGCGCCGCCAGGGCTTCGGGGGGTTCCGCCTCGGTCAGCGCCAGTTCGATGTCCGGGTGGGCGACGCCGAAGGCGGCGGCCACGGTCGGTACGACCGTGGCGAGCGCGGAGGGGAACGCCGCGAGGCGCACCCGTCCGGCGCCGAGCCCGGCGTGGGCCGCGAGTTCGGTCCGGGCCGAATCGATGCGGCCGAGGATCTCCTCCGCGCGGTCGGCGAGCAGCCGGCCGGCCTCGGTCAGTCGGATGCCACGGCCCGCCCGCTGGACGAGCGGCACCCCGGCTTCGGCTTCGAGCCTGGCGAGGTGGTGACTGACCGAGGGTTGCGCGTAGTGCAGGGCGGCAGCGGCAGCCGTCACCGAACCCTCGCGGGCGATGGCGGCGAACACCCTGAGCCGGTTCTCGTCGAACATCCATCGATGATATCGATGGATTCATCGGAAACTGACATTTGTCCTATGGGTCGGCTCCTGCGCAGCATGAGGACATGCACAGTCCGACGATCTCCGACGTCCTTCGCGCGCGTCGTCTGCAGAGCGCGCACCTGTCCCCGACCCCCTTGCTCTCCTATCCGGCGCTCGACGCCTCCGTCGGCGCCGGTGTGCGGGTGCTGGTCAAGCACGAGAACCTGCAGCCGACCGGCGCCTTCAAGGTCCGCGGAGGCATCGCCCTCCTGGCCGCGATGGACCCGGACGAGCGCGCCCGCGGTGTCCTGTCGTACTCCACGGGCAACCACGCGCAGTCCCTCGCCCATGCCGCCGCCCTCTTCGGTGTCCCGTGCACCATCGTCATGCCGGAGAACCCGAATCCCCTGAAGGCCGAGGCCGTACGCCGTCTCGGCGCCGAACTGGTCGCCTACGGAGGGGACTTCGACGAGGCCCGCCGCCACGCCGAGCAGCTCGCGCCCCGGCGCGGGATGCGTCTGGTCGGCGCGGCGAACGAACCGGCCCTCATCGCGGGCGTGGCCACCGCGTACCTGGAGGTCTTCGAGCGGGAACCGGACCTCGACGCGATCGTCGTGCCGGTCGGCGGTGGCAGCGGCGCCGCCGCCGCTTGCCTGGTGGCGGCGGCGATCAGCCCGCGCTGCCGGGTCATCGCGGTGCAGTCCCGCCACTCGCCGGCCGCGCACGACTCGTGGCGCGCGGGCCGCTGCGTCGAGCGTCCGAACACCACGACCGCGGAGGGCCTGGCCACCGGGTCGGGCTTCGAACTGACGCAGCGTCTGCTCCGTGCGCACCTCTCGGACTTCCTGCTGGTCGACGACGACGAGATCCGGCGGGCCCAGTGGCTGCTCATGCGTGACGCCCGCACGGTCGCCGAGGGGGCCGCCGCCGCATCACTGGCGGCGCTCGTCGCCGCGCGCGAGGACCTCGCGGGGCAGCGGGTGGCGATCATGTGCACGGGCGGCAACGCCGGCGAGGGCGACCTGCGGGCCTGCCTCTCCGCGGCGGCCTCGGTGAGCTGAACGGCCCGCGGCGACGTCGAGCGAGGTCCGGCGTCGACGGCCGACCCACGGGGGTGGCCGGTCGTCGATACTGATCTTCATGCATGCCAATGTCACCGCCGCCACCCTGGAACGCGTCGCCGGTCACCGGATCCGCTTCGACGCCCGGTTCGAGCGGTACTTCGACAGCCTCGGTGAACGCCTCGACGTCCCGGTGCCCAGCCGGTACGTCCCGCGTTGCCTGGAGCTCCTGCGGGAGTTCTCCATGCGCGGCGGCAAGCGACTGCGGGTCGTCCTGCTGTACGAGGCGGCCCGGCTGGTCACCACCGACGACGTACCGGGGCTGGCCGAGGCAGCGCTGAGCATCGAACTGCTCCAGACGCACGGGCTCGTCCACGACGACATCATCGACGACGCGCCCCTGCGCCGAGGCGGCCCCTCGACGTACTACGCCTACCGCTCGGAGTTCCCCGGCCAGGACGCCACCGCCCTCGGGCTCGCGATCCTCGCCGGGGACCTCGCCGCTTTCCTGTCCACCCAGGTGCTGCTGGAGGCCGAGGTGCCCGCCGAGCTCCGTCAGGCGCTGCTCGGCGTGCACACGCGCACCGCGGCGGAGACCGTGGCCGGGCAGATCGCCGACCTGGAGCGGGACTCCCACACCCTCCCCGACGAGGAATTCCTGCACACCGTCACCGACTTCAAGAGCGCGCGGTACTCGATCCTCGCGCCGCTGACGATGGGGCTGCTGGCCGCGGGTGAGGATCCGGCGCCGCACCGCGAACGTCTGCACCGCTACTCCCGGCTGGTGGGCATCACCGAGCAGATGCGCGACGACTTCGTCGACCTCTTCGGACCGTCCGGCGCCGGCCCGGCGGCCGAGCTGAAGTCCACCGGGGCGGACATCCGCTCGGGCCGTCGCACCTACGCCGTGCGCGCGGTGCTTGCCGCCGCGACCGGGGCCGACGCCGCCCTCGTCGAAGCCGCGCTCGGTGATCCCGGCTGCCCGGACGAAACCCTGGGCCGGATCCGGGAGATCGCCCGCGCCTGCGACGTGGACCGGCTGCTGGGGGCGGAGATCCGGCGGCACGCGGAGGCGGCCTCGGCCGAGGCCGCGTCGTGGGAACCGTACTGGCGCACGGAGGCCGTGGAGTTCTTCCGGGGCCTGCCGATGTGGAACGTGGACCGGATGCCCTGAGAGTCGACGAGGGTCGACGAGGACCGTCACACGGCGGCCGCGGCAGGCCCGGCGGTCCCGACGGTCCCGCCGTCCAGGTCCGCGCCCGAGCCCGCACCCGCGCCCTCGTCGAAGCCCTTGGCCAGCAGCTGGACGGCCAGGGTCACTTCCCAGGCGAACACGGGCAGCGCCGCGAGGGACCCCGCCACCGAGACCTGCTCGTAGATCCCGAACAGCACGGCGGTCGCCGAGGCACAGATCAGCGTCCCGCCGACCAGCCCGAGGACGGCGAGCGGTCGGGGCACGAGCCGTGAGGTGTACATCAGGCCGGCCAGGACCAGGGTGTTGGCCCCGAGGACGAAGTTCGGCCCGAACAGGAACGTCCAGTCGTGGAGGGCCACCAGGGCCTGGCCGGCCGTGACCAGGGAGGCCTCGTCGGCGCCCGTCGCACCCTGCGCCCCCGCCCTCAGCGTCACCACCGACAGCACGCTGACGATCCCGACGAGGATGACGGCGGCCTCCAGCAGCCGCCCGCAGACATAGCCGACAGCCGCCCCCTCGTCGCGCCCGCGCAGCACCGGGTACAGCACGGCCCCTGTGCCCGTGACCGCCAGCACGAGGACGAACTCGCACAACGCCCCGAGGAACACCCGGGTGTCGGCGCCCGGCCCGAGGACGTAGCCGGCGTCGTCCAGAAGGGGGCGGTAGAGCGCGAGCCCTCCGATCGCGGCGATCTCGGTGACGAGGAACAGCACACCCGCGACGATCGCGGTTCTCCTGGTCGAACTCATACGGAACAGCCCCTCCCTCAAAGGTGTACGGCGTACACCTGATGGCTGGCGCTCACCCTAGGTGTACGCCGTACACTCGTCAAGGCGCGGCCGACGCCACCCGCACCACCCGTCTCCGGGAACGGATCGAGGGAGAAGCCCCCATGCCCGAGCAGCCGCAGGAATCGCAGGAACCGCGCCGGACCCCCCTGAGCCGGGACCGGGTGCTGCGCGCCGCCGTGGCCTTCGCCGACGGCGCCGGGATCGAGGCGCTGAGCATGCGCAGACTCGCCCAGGAGCTGGGTGTCGTCCCGATGGCGCTCTACAAGCACGTGGCCAACAAGGAGGAACTCCTGGACGGCATGGTGGAGGTGGTGGTCGCGGGCATCGCGAGCCAGGCTCCCGGATCCGACTGGAAGAGCGCGGTCCGCGCGCGGATCCTCGGGGCGCGCGGCGCCCTCCTCGCGCACACCTGGGCGGCTCAGGTCATCCGGTCGCGCACCAGCCCGACACCGGCCGTGCTCGCGTACCTGGACTCGGTGATCGGCACGTTCCTGGCCGGCGGCTTCTCGACCGACCTCACCCACCATGTGATGCACGCCCTCGGCAGCCGGGCGCTGGGCTTCACCGAGGAGTTGTTCGAGGACCCGGCGGGTACCGCACCGCAGGACGCGGGGGCTCAGGCGGCCGCGTACGAGGCGATGGCCCGGCGGTACCCCCATGTCACCGAGCTGGCCCGGGCGGTGGCGCACGACCGGCGGACGGTCGTCGGCGAGGGGTGCGACGACCAGTTCGAGTTCGAGTTCGCGCTGGACCTCCTGCTGGACGGGTTCGAACGACTCCACGGGCAGGGCTGGAGGTCCACGCCCTCGTGACGCGGAACCGATCGACGGTCCGGACCGGACCGGGCCCGTCGGTACCGGGCGCGGGCATTCGGGTGGCGGACCGCCGTGTCGGAGCGCCCGCTCCGACCAGGTTCGCCATCCTGGGCCGGGCACGGCATCGCGATCGCCGGTGCCCTCCCCACGTCGAGAAGGAGTACGGCATGCCGACGGACGCGGTCGGGCGATTCCTCGCGGCTCTCGGACCGCAGCATCAGGAGGCCGTCACCAGCAGACCGCGGGAGGAGCAGGAGCGGCTCGCGGCCGCCTGGGAGCGGGAGCTGGCCTCGGACGACGAGCTCGACACGCTCGACGAGTTGTCACCGCCCGCGGCGGAGGCCGAGGCGGCCCGCCGGGTCCTGGACCGCGAAGGGTGAGGTGAGTTCGCGGCTCGGCCCGGACCGGTGCCCGCCTGCCGTCATGGGCGGGCGCCGGTCCGGACCGGTCAGACGGCGGGGGTGTCGAGCGGCCGCAGGAAGCGGCGCTCGTACCGCTTGATGCAGCGGGTCTCGCGGGCCAGCTCGAAGGCGGCCTGGCACTCCGGATCGGACATGCTGTCCGTGCGGTACCGCTCGTAGGCGGCGAAGCCGGGGAAGGAGAAGAGGGCGTAGGCGATGTCGCTGTCGCCCTCGCTGGGCAGGAAGTAGCCGTGGTGGGTACCGCCGAACCGGTTGACGAGCCGGACCCAACGGCGTCCGTACTCCTCGAAGTCCGCGAGCTTGTCGACGTCGATCTCGTACTTCAGATGAATGGTGATCACCGCCCCATCATGCCGGGACCCCGTGACGTCCCCCGGGGCGGAGGCAATCGCCGCCTTCGGGGCGGAGATCGGGCCGAACCCTCGTACGCTGCGGGAGTCGGAGTGAAGCAGCGGAAGGGGGAACCGCATGTCCATGCGCAAGGGTGCCAACGTACCGGTGCCGAGTGCCGCGGTCCGGGTGGAGCTGGGTTGGCGAGGGGGTCCCGGTGCGCCCGATGTGGACGTGTCGGCCCTGCTGTTGACGGCCGCCGGCAAGGTGCGGTCGGACGACGACTTCGTGTTCTACAACCAGCCCGTGCACCCCAGTGGCGCCGTGCGTCACGAGGGGCGGCGGCAGGACGGCGCGGGCGTGCTCGAAACGATCGCGGTGACGCTGTCCGGGGTGGAGGACGAGATCGGGACCGTGGTGGTCGCGGCTTCCACCGACGGCACGTTCGGTCAGGTGTCCGACCTCTTCGTACGCGTGCTGGACGCGCGGAGCGGCGAGGAGACGGCGCGGTTCGACGCCACGGACGCCACGTCGGAGACCGCGTTCGTGCTCGGGGAGCTGTACCGGCGGGCCGGTGCGTGGAAGTTCCGGGCGGTGGGCCAGGGGTACGCCTCCGGGCTGGCCGGTCTCGCCACGGACTTCGGGATCACGGTGGACGATCCCGCCCCGACCCCGGCCCCGCCCGCGCCCGTTCCGGCGCCCGTGCGGCCGGAGGTGACCGTGCCCGCGCCCGCCCGCCCGGTACGGCTGTCGAAGATCACCTTGACGAAGGCGGCCCCCGCGGTGTCGCTGACCAAGCAGGGGGCCACCTCCGGCGGCATGCGCGTCAATCTGACCTGGAGCGTCGCCGCGCCGCCGCGCGGGTGGATGCGCAAGGGGAACGACGCCGTGCGGCTGGAGGACGTCGACCTCGACCTCTCCTGCCTGTGGGAGCTGCGGAACGGAACGAAGGGGATCGTCCATCCCATCGACAACCAGTTCGGCTCCTTCCACCAGCCGCCGTACATCCAGCTGGACCACGACGACCGGACCGGTGCGAGCGAGGCCGGCGAGAACCTCATGATCAACCTCGATCACGCGGCCGAGATCAAGCGCCTCCTGGTCTTCGTCGTCATCTACGCCGGAGCCACCAGCTTCGCGGGCCTGCAAGGGGTCGCCACCCTTCATCCCCCCGTCGGTCCGCCGATCGAGGTGCGCCTGGACGAGTGCACCGTCCCCTCTCCGGTGGCCGCGATCGCCCTGATCGAGAACGTGGGCGGGGAGCTGATCGTCCGACGCGAGGCGAAGTACCTCCTGCTGGCGCCCGGCATCTTCAAGCAACAGGCCGCGGACATCGAGTACGGCTGGGACATGAGCTGGCAGTCGGCGAGCAAGGACTGACGATCTGACCCTCGGGCCTCCTCAGGCCTCCGCGGGCCCCTTGTGACTCGTGCGTACTGCACACCTCATCGGTGACAGCCGCGACTGTCGCGGCCCTCGGACCGCGTGACAGCGTGGACACGTCACCGACCGAGGGAGCAGGAGTGAACAAGGGGTACGCCGCCTTCTGCGACGCCGACCGCTGGTTCTACGACGCGCCGTACCGGCGGACCGAGGAGAACTACCCGGCCGCCACGGCCCCCGTGCCGGCGGGGTGGCAGACGCACCGCAGCGGGGACTGGTCGGCGCTGCGGCCCGTCGACGCCCTGCTTCCCTCCCAGGGCTGGAAGATCCACGTCTCGGCGTGCCTGGACAACGCCGAATCCGTCCTCGAACGGGTCCACGCGTACTGCGTGGAACGCCGGATCGCGTTCAAGTTCGTGCCGAGCCGGTACCTGCTGCACCTGCGCAACGCGAAGTACGCCGACCGCGCGGCGAGCGGCAAGTTCCTCACCGTGTACCCGACGGACGAGGAGCAGTGCCGGCGCATCGCCGAGGAGCTCGACGCGTTGCTGACCGGGGAACCCGGCCCGTACATCCTGAGCGATCTGCGCTGGAACGACGGCCCCGTGCACCTGCGTTACGGCAGTTTCACCCTGCGGCACTGCTACGACGACCGCGGTGAACTCGTCCCGGCGATCGAGACCCCGGACGGCCGGCTCGTGCCGGACCCACGGGGTCCGGTGTTCCGACCGCCCGAGTGGGTCGAGCCGCCCGCGTTCCTCGCACCCCATCTGGCCCGACGCGCGGCCGTCACCCTCGAAGGGCTTCCGTACACGGTCGAACGGGCCCTGCACTTCTCCAACGGCGGCGGTGTCTACGTCGGCCGTGACGTGCGCACCGGCGAGCCGGTCGTCCTGAAGGAGGCGCGCCCCTTCGCGGGGCTCGCGGCCGACGGGGCGGACGCCGTCACCCGGCTGCACCGTGAACGCAGGGCCTTGGAGCAGTTGGCCGGGCTGGACTGCGTCCCCTCGGTGCACGGCACCTTCACCGTCGGGGACCACCACTTCCTCGTGATGCAGCACCTGGAGGGCAAGCCCCTCAACACCTACTTCGCCCGCCGGCACCCGCTGATCGAGGCGGAGCCCGATCCCGAGGAGCTCGCCGAGTACACCCGGTGGGCGTTGGAGATCCACCGGCAGGTGACGCGGGCCGTGGAGGCCGTGCACGCCCGCGGCATCGTCTTCAACGACCTGCACCTGTTCAACGTGATGGTCGCGGAGGACGAGGTGACCGGCGCGCCGTCGGTCGCGCTGCTCGACTTCGAGGCCGCCGCCCACGTCGACGAGGGGCTGCGCCAGACCGTCGCCAATCCGGCGTTCGTCGCCCCGGCCGGCCGACGCGGCTTCGCCGTCGACCGCTATGCCCTCGCCTGCTTGCGGCTCGCGCTGTTCCTCCCGCTGACCAGCCTGCTGGTGCTGGACCGGGCCAAGGCGGCGCACCTGGCCGACATCGCCGCCGAGCAGTTCCCGGTCCCCCGCGCGTTCCTCGACGAGGCGGTCCGGGAGATCCTCGCCGACCCGGACCCGGACCCGGACCCAGACCCGGATCCGGACCCCGGTTCCGACCCTGCCTCCCGCGCGGATTTCGGCCCTCACCCGGTCGTACCCCGCGCCCGCCGCCGCTACCTGCCCGTCGAACCGGACGATCCGGAGGCCGCCCGTGCCTCGATGACGGCGGCGATCCGGGCGAGCGCCACCTTCGACCGAGAGGACCGCCTCTTCCCCGGGGACCCGGCCCAGTTCGCGACGGCCGGCGGCGGAACCGGCTTCGGCCACGGCGCGGCCGGTGTGCTGTACGCGCTCGCCGAGACCGGCGCCGACCCCTGGCCCGAGGCCGAGGAATGGCTGCTGGCCCGGACCAAGGAACCGGCTTCCGGCATGCCGCTGGGGTTCTACGACGGCCTCGCCGGTCTCGCGTGGACCCTGGAACGGCTCGGGCACCGCGACCGGGCGCTGGCCCTGGCCGAGCAACTGCTGGGCCAGCCCTGGCAGTCGGTCGGACCCGACCTGCACGGCGGACTCGCCGGCATCGGCCTGGCCCTGGACTCCCTGGGCTCGACCACCGGCGAGAGCGCACTGCACGACGCGGCCCTGCGCTGCGCCGATCTCCTCGCCGACCCCGCGACCACGTCCGGGCCGAACCGGGCCGGGCTTCTGCACGGGCACAGCGGTCCCGCGCTGCTCCATCTGCGGCTCTACGAACGCACCCGCGACCAGGAGTGGTTGATCCGGGCCGGCCGGGCCCTGCATCGCGATCTCGACCGTTGTGCGACCAGCGCCTTCGGCACGCTGCAGGTCGACGAGGGCTGGCGCACGATGCCCTACCTCGGCGCCGGCAGCGTGGGGATCGGCATGGTGCTGGACGACTGGTCGGAGCACGCGCGGGACGACCGCTTCGAACGCGCCCGGCCGGAGATCGTCCGCGCCGCCCAGGCGACCTTCTACGCCCAACCCGGGCTGTTCCGCGGCGCGGCCGGGATGATCCTCCACCTGGCGCGGACCACCACGCCGGGTCCCGGCTCCGGCCCCGCGGACATCGCCCGGCAGGTGGAGGCCCTGGCCCGGCACGCGGTCCCGTACCGCGGCTTCCTGGCCTTCCCCGGCGAGCAGATGATGCGCCTGTCCATGGACCTGTCCACGGGCACGGCCGGTGCGCTCCTCGCCCTGGGCAGCGCCGCGCCCGGTGGGCGCGCGCAGCTGCCGTTCCTCCCTCCGCCGCGGTCGGCCGCGGCGGTCCCAGAGCCGGTCCCCCTCGCGGGGGCCGTGTCCCATCGGAACACCACAGTGAAGAGGAAACGGACATGACGCTTCTCGACCTGCAGTCGATGGAAACCCCGAAGGAAGAGACCAGCGAGGCCGCGCACGGTGGCGGTGGCGGCAGTCGCGCCAGCCTGCTGCTCTGCGGCGACAGCAGCTTGAGCATCACGACCTGTAACTGATCAGGGATCAGGTCCTCCCGGGCCCGGGCGGTACACCGCCCGGGCCCGCACCACACCCCTGGAGGCCGCGCCCCATGACCGTGCCCGCTTCCTCCGGCGAGGCGTCGACCGCCCGCACCGCCGACCGGGCCCTGCGGGCGGCCGCGCGGCACAGCGCCGGCCGGCTCGCCGCCGCGTCCGCCTGCTCGGTGGCCGCCGCCGGCGCGGCCCTGGCCGAACCGGCGGTCCTCGGCCACACCCTCGACCTGCTGCTGCGGCAGGATCCCGCGGGCGCCCGGTGGACCGCCTGGTGCGCGGCGGTGATCGCCGCCGAGGTGCTGCTCGACGCGGCGACGGCCCGGCTGACCGGCGGTGTCGACGCCCGCTCCACCGCCTGGCTGCGTCGGCTCGGGCTCGGGCGACTGCTGCGCACCGCGCCGCACCGGGCCGCCCGCCACTCCCCCGGCGAAGTCTCCGCCCGACTGACCGCGCAGGCCACCACCGCCGGGGCCGTTCCGGCGGCCGTCGTGACCGCGTCCGTGGCACTGATCCCCCCGCTCGGCGGGCTCGTCGCGCTGGTCCTGGTCGACGTATGGACCGCGCTGGCCTTCCTCGCCGGACTGCCTTTGCTCGCCGTGCTGTTGAGGGCGTTCGCCCGAGACTCGGGCGCCAGCGTCAGCCGCTACCAGGAGGTCCAGCTGGACCTGGCCGGCCGGCTCGTGGAGGCTCTCGGGGGCGCCCGTACCATCGCCGCCGCCGGGACCGCCGCACGCGAACAGGCGCGCGTACTGGCCCGGTTGCCGGAGCTCGGCGCCGAGGGACGGCGGACGTGGCGGATCTACGGCGCGACCGTGGCGCGTACCGGTGCCCTCATGCCCCTGCTGCTCTACGTGGTCCTCGGCGTGGGCGGGGTCCGTCTCGCCGAGGGCGCCCTCGGCGTCGGCGGGCTCCTCGCCGCCGTCCGCTACGCGGGCCTCGCGGCCGGGGTCGGCGCCGTGACGGGGCGGCTGGCCGCCGTGGTCCGCGGCCGGGCCGCCGCCCGCCGCACCGCGGCCCTCTTCGAACTGCCCGAGCTCCCCCAGGGGGAGCGCCGATCGCTTGCCTCGGGACCGGGCACGCTGGAACTGTGCGGGGTACGGGTCGTCCGCGCGGGCACCGTACTGCTGCACGACGTCGACCTGCGGATCCCCGGCGGGGCGACCGCCGTCGTGGTCGGCCGATCGGGCTCCGGCAAGACGACCCTGGCCGCTGTCGCGGGGCGGCTCACCGCGTGCGACGCGGGCCGGGTCCTGCTCGACGGCGTGCCGCTGGACGAGCTGTCCGCCGAGGAGTTGCGCCGCGAGGTCGGCCACGCCTTCGAACGACCGGCCCTCTTCGGGGGCACCGTCGCGGACGCCATCGCCTTCGGCGACGGCCCGCGACCGTGCCCCGGGTCCGGCCCGGACCCGGAGGCCGTGCGCGCCGCCGCGCGGGCGGCCGGGGCGGACGCCTTCGTGCGCCGGCTGCCCGAGGGCTACGACACGGCGCTCGCGGACGCGCCGCTGTCCGGCGGCGAGTTGCAACGTCTCGGCCTGGCACGGGCGTTCCACCGTGCGGGGCGGCTGCTCGTCCTGGACGACGCGACGTCGAGCCTGGACACCCTCACCGCCCGTGAGGTGGAGCGGGCGCTGGCCCGCGAGGTCCGGCCGGGGACCCGCCTGGTCGTCGCCCACCGCGTCTCCTCGGCCGCCCGCGCCGACCTCGTCGTATGGCTCGACGCGGGGCGGGTGCGGGCGACCGGTCCGCACGCGGAGCTGTGGCGGGACCCCGCCTACCGGGCGGTGTTCGGCGAAGGGGCCCGACCGGAGACGGATGCGCGGCCGGAGGCGGATGCGGAGCCGCCGGGCCGGGAGGCGGTGCGATGAGCGAGCACGGCACGTGGCGCCGGGTGTCCCGCGAGGGCCGCCGCTTCGTGCGCGGCCGGACCCGGACCCTGCGCCGGCTCGTGCTCTGGTCGCTGCTGGAGTCCGCGCACACCTTCCTCGGGGGGTACGCGGTGGCCCGCGCCCTCGACGACGGCTTCCTGGCCGGCCGCACCGGTACCGGCATCGGCTGGCTGGCCGTGGCCGGGGTGGGCTCGCTGCTCGGCGCCCTGGCCCTGCGCGGGGTGTTCGGCGGGCTCGCGGACCTGGTCGAACCGCTGCGCGACGGCCTCGTACGGCGCTCCGTGCGCCAGGCGATCGGGCTGGCCGTCTCCGATCCGGCGAGGGCGTCGCGGGCCGGTGACTCGGGTGCGGTGTCCCGGCTGACCCAGCAGACCGAGATGGCCCGGGACTCCTTCGCCGGACTGGTGCTGATCGCCCGGTCGTTCGTCTTCACCGCTCTGGGCGCGCTGCTCGGGCTGGCCGCGCTGGCCCCCGTCCTGCTGGTCCTCGTATTGCCCGCGCTGTTCCTGGGGACGGCGGCCTTCCTCGCCACGCTGCGCCCGATGGCGCGCGTGCAGCGGGCGGCGCTCGACGCCGACGAGGCGCTGTCCGGGCGCACGGGCGAACTGGCGGCGGGGTTGCGTGACGTGGTCGCGTGCGGGGGCGGGGCGAGCGCGGGGGCCGGGATCGAGCCCCTGATCGCCGAGCAGGAACGGCTGACCGGGCGGCTCGCGGGGTGGACCGCCCTGCGCACGCTGGCCCTGGGCGTCGCGGGCCGGTTGCCGGTCGTCGTCCTGCTCGCCGGAACCCCCTGGCTGCTCGGGCGCGGGGTGAGCGCGGGGGCCGTGGCCGGGGCGCTCACCTACCTCGTGCAGTCGCTGCTGCCCGCCCTGGACGCGCTGATGACGGCGGTGGGCGCGGCGGGCACCCGGTTGCTGGTGGTGCTGGACCGGTTCTGCGATCCGGAAGAGGCCCCGCGGCCGAACGCCGAACCCCTGGCGGCGGACCCGGGACCCGCATCCGACCCGTTCGCTGCACCCGCTGCACCCGCGCCCGCCTCACCGGCCGCACCGGCCGCTCCCCCCGCACCGGCCGTCGAGCTGCGGCGGGTCCGGTTCGCCTACGGTCCTCGCGCGCATCCGGTGATCGACGACCTCGACCTGGTGGTCCGGCCCGGCGAGCACCTGGCCGTGGTGGGGCCGAGCGGCATCGGCAAGTCCACCCTCACCGCCCTGATCGCCGGTCTGCTGCCGCCCGGCCGGGGAACCGTACGGGTGGCGGGCGCCCCCGCGTGCGGCACCCCGGGGCGCGCCGCCCCCGGGTACGGCCCCGACGTCCGCCGGACGCTGCTGCCGCAACAGGCGTACGTCTTCACGGGTACGGTCCACGAGAACCTGACCCACCTGTGCCCCGGCCCGGTGTCCCGGGGCGAGGTGGAGCGGGCCACGGCCGTCCTCGGCGCGGACGCGCTCGTGGCCCGGCTCGGTGGACCGGACGCCGTCGTCGATCCGGGCCGGCTCACCCCGGGCGAGCGGCAACACCTCGCCCTCGCCGCCGCCTACCTCTCCCCCGCCCCCTTGCTGCTGCTGGACGAGGCCACCTGCCACCTCGACCCGGGGGCCGAGGAGCGTGCCGAGCGGGCGCTCGCGGAGCGCCCCGGCACGCTGGTGGTGGTCGCCCACCGGATCTCCTCCGCCGTCAGGGCCGACCGGGTCCTCGTACTCGACGGGACCCGGGCGGTGTGCGGCACGCATGCGGAGCTCCCGGCCAGGTCGCCCCTGTACCGGGATCTGGTGGGTCTGTGGAACGCGCAAGGGTGAGGAAGGGTCCGGGGCCCCTCGGGCCGGCGGCTCAGACCCAGCCGGCTCGCCGAGATATCCGGATGGCATCGATCCGGTTGCGGGCGCCGGTCTTCCGGGTCACCGCGGCCATGTAGTTGCGGACGGTTCCGCTGGCGAGGTGCAGGGCGCGGGCGATCTCCGCGATCGAGTCGCCCTCGGCGGCGCGGGCCAGCACGCTCAGTTCGCGCGGGCTGAGCGGCATGGGGTCGGCCTCCATGAAGGCCGAGGCGAGCGCGGCGTCGATGAAGCGTTCCCCCGCCGCGACCTTGCCGACGGCCCGGACCAGTCGGGCGGGCGAGCCGTCCTTGTCCACGTAGCCGAGCGCCTGGGTCCGGAAGGCGCGCCGCAGCGCGCCGGGCAGGTCGGCGCGGGCGAGCACCAGCAGTGGGGTGGGTGCGGGCGAGGAGGGCAGCAGGCGGGCGGCGCCCACGTCCGCGTGGAGGGCGGCCGAGACGCCCGGACAGTCGAGGTCCACGACCACCACGTCGGGTCGTAAGAACTCGGCCTGGCGCGCGGCGGCCCGCCAGCCGGCCGAGGTGACGTCGAAATCGCCTTCCGATCTCAGCAACGCGGCCAGGGCCGACCTCACGAGGCACACGCTGTGCAGCACCAGAACCTTGGTCATCGGGTTCCCCTCACGAGACGATCGATCAGCATCAAGCGGCTGCCCAGCTACCACCGCGAGGGAACGTCACGGCGGGAGGCGTGCGGGGGCGCGTGGCCGGAGGCGGCCGGTCCTGCCGCTGCGCCCCGGCGTCGCCGGTGGCCCTCCGACCTCGGCGGGCATCCGGAAAGTGCCGTGGAACCGCGCACGGGGCCGAAATCCGGATGGGCTGATTCCGCGTGCATTCGGCGGGATCCGCGTCGCCCCGCCCCCCACGATGCGCGGCCGCGCGGGGTCCGGATCGGCCCGGAGCGAAAAACTTCGGACGGGGATGTCGAGAACCCGTGGCCGGCTCCGTCCCAGGGGTGAAGGCGACCACAATGGGTCGCACCAGCACCGAGGAGAAGCGTCATGGCCAAGTACCTGCTGCTCAAGCACTACCGCGGCGCCCCGGCAGCCGTCAACGACGTCCCCATGGACCGGTGGACGCCCGAGGAGATCTCGGCACACATCCAGTACATGAACGACTTCGCGGCACGCCTCGAAGGCACCGGCGAGTTCGTCGACGGTCAGGCACTCGCCCCCGAGGGGACCTTCGTCCGCTACGACGGCGAAGGGCGCCCGCCGGTCACCGACGGTCCGTTCGCGGAGACCAAGGACCTGATCGCCGGCTGGATGGTGATCGACGTCGACAGCTACGAGCGCGCCGTGGAGTTGGCCGGAGAGCTGTCGGCAGCCCCCGGGGCGGGCGGGAAGCCGATCCACGAGTGGCTCGAACTGCGTCCGTTCCTGTCCGCGCACCCGAGCACCACGGAGTGACCTCACCGATGGACGAGGCCCTGCTCAGGAGCCTCACGCCGGGCGTGCTCGGGATCCTCGTCCGCCGCGGAGCAGACTTCGCGGCGGCCGAGGACGCCGTCCAGGAGGCACTGGTCGAGGCGGTCCGCACCTGGCCCGCCGAACCGCCGCGGGACCCGAAGGGCTGGCTGGTCACCGTGGCCTGGCGGCGCTTCCTCGACGCGACCCGGGCGGACAGCGCCCGGCGCCGGCGCGAGGACCTGGTGGACGAGGAACCGCCGCCCGGACCCGCACCGGCCGTGGACGACACGCTCCAGCTGTATTTCCTGTGCGCCCACCCGTCGCTGACGCCGTCGGCCGCCGTGGCGCTCACGCTGCGCGCCGTCGGCGGGCTCACCACGCGCCAGATCGCCCAGGCCTACCTGGTGCCCGAGGCGACCATGGCGCAGCGCATCAGCCGGGCCAAGCGCACGCTCTCCGACCATGGGGTCTCCCCTGCTCGAAGAGCCAGGGGAAGGTTCGACCGTCCCGGCGATGTCGCCACCGTGCTGCGCGTGCTGTACCTGGTCTTCAACGAGGGATACTCCGGCGATGTCGACCTCGCCGCCGAGGCCATCCGGCTCACCCGGCAGCTCGCGGCCCGCGTCGACCACCCCGAGGTGGCCGGACTGCTCGCCCTCATGCTGATCCACCACGCCCGGCGCGCCTCCCGGACCGCGTCCGACGGCAGCCTGGTGGCGCTCGCCGAGCAGGACCGGGGCAAGTGGGACACCGCGGCGATCGCCGAGGGCGTACGGATCCTGCAGGCGGCCCTCGCTCGTGACCGGCTGGGCGAGTTCCAGGCGCAGGCCGCCATCGCGGCTCTGCACGCGGACGCGCCCACCGCCGAGCAGACGGACTGGGTGCAGATCGTCGAGTGGTACGACGAGCTCGCGCTCCTGACCGACAGCCCGGTCGTACGGCTGAACCGCGCGGTGGCCGTCGGTGAGGCCGACGGACCGCGCGCCGGGCTGGCGGCGCTCGCGGCGCTGGACGAGGCACTGCCCCGCCGCACGGCGGTGGCCGCGTACCTCCACGAACGCGACGGCGACGTGGTGACGGCGGCCCGGCTGTACGCCGAGGCCGCCATGAAGGCGCTGAACTTCGCCGAGCGCGATCACCTGACGCGCCAGGCCGCCCGGCTGAACACCGCGCGCCGGTCCCCCTGACCGGCCCGCCGCGCCCGACCGGCCCGCCCGTCGGGCACCTGCTGCGCTGCTGCGGGACGCGGTGGTGTCCGACGGGTCAGGGCGCCGTGGGGGCGACGGTCGGCGAGTTCCCTCCCGTGGGCTCGGGGTCGGGCGCGAACGGCCCCACCCGGTTGGTCATCATGATCATCATCGTCGCGACGAAGACCAGGGTGATGACGATCAGCGCCGCCCCGATCGGGTTGGCGGGGTTGTAGTGGTAGCGGTTCGTCCCCCACCTGCTCCGCTTGAAGATCGGCTCATCATCGTCGTGGGTCATGTCCGACCTCTCTGTCGGGCCCGTCGGACGGCGCGAGCGCGGTGTGGAGGAGGCAGCCGGCCGCCGCGCCGACCACGTACCAGAACAGGTCGGGTGCGTTGAAGGTGGAACCGAGGACCAGGCGGGCCACCAGGCTGTGCCGGGAGAGCTCGGCGGGTGCGGCGGTCAGCTGGAGGAATTCGACGGCCCAACTGGCGGCCAGCGCGGTCCCGGCGGCCCGCAGGGGTGTCAGCCGGGGCGCGACCAGTACGACGAGGGTCAGCAACAGGACGGTGTACAGGGCGTCTCCGCCGTACTTCGCCGTGCTCCCCGTCGTGGCGGCCCGCAGTCCCAGCCCCGCGCCCACGGTCACCACCGCGGCCGCGGCGGCCACCGACCGGGTCCGTCGGAGGGCGGGGGCGGCGGCGCCGGCGCGGCGGCGGGGTATGGAATCCACGGGGTCATACTGCCGGAGCCGGCCGGGCCGACCGACGAGGCACCCCTGAACTCCTCTAGCGCGTCGGGTAGTCCGTGTAGCCGCGGGCGTCGCCGCCGAAGAAGGTGGTCGGGTCAGGGGTGTTGTACGGGCCTTCGGTGCGCAGGCGCTCCGGCAGGTCCGGGTTGGCCAGGAAGAGCGCCCCGAAGGCGAGGAGGTCGGCGACGCCGTCCTCGATCAGCGGGAGGGCGCGGTGGTCGGTGGGTCCGTCGGTCGCCGGGTTCAGTACGAACGGTCCGGAGAACTGCTTGCGCAGGGCGAGGGTGGTCTCCCGTGCCTCCGGGCCGTGCTCCAGGACGTGGAGGTAGGCCAGGCCGAGTCCGTCGATCTCCTTGACCAGGGCCTCGTAGACGGGCCGCGGGTCGGGCTCGGAGATGTCGTTGTACGTGTTGCCGGGCGAGACGCGCAGCGCGGTGCGCTCGGCGCCGATCGCGGCGGCCACCGCCTCGACCACCTCGACCGCGAAGCGGATCCGGTTCTCCGTGGGGCCACCCCACTCGTCGGTGCGCAGGTTCGAGCCGGGGGCCAGGAACTGGTGGATCAGGTATCCGTTGGCCCCGTGCAGCTCCACGCCGTCGAAACCGGCCTCGATCGCGTTGCGGGCGGCCTGCGCGTAGTCGGCGACGGTCCGACGGATCTCGGCCGCGGTCAGCTCGTGCGGGGTGACGAAGTCCTTCATGCCGTCGCCGGTGAAGAGCTGCCCCGGGGCGGCCACCGCGGAGGGGGCCACGGGGACGAGGCCGTCGGGCAGCAGGCTCGGGTGGCCGATGCGGCCGGAGTGCATCAGCTGGGCGAAGATCCGGCCGCCCGCCGCGTGCACGGAGTCGGTGACCTCGCGCCAGGCGGCGACCTGCTCGGCGCTGTGCAGGCCGGGGGTGAAGGGGTAGCCCTGCCCGACGACGGAGGGCTGGATCCCCTCGCTGATGATCAGGCCGGCGGATGCGCGCTGGGTGTAGTACTCGGCGACGAGGCCGGTGGCGACGCCGCCCTGACCTGCGCGGCTGCGGGTCATCGGGGCGAGGGCGATCCGGTTGGCGAGGGTGGTGCCGGCGACGTGTACCGGTTCGAAGGCGGTGGTCATTGCTACCCCACAAGATAATTGGTCGGCCAATGATTGACTGCGAGATGCAGCGTACCCCATTACTTGGCCGACCAAGCTAAAATAAGGACGGGCGGTAGAATCCACAGCGCAGACATGCCGGACCGACCAGGAGGAGCCCTTCCATGACCGCGGAATCCGTACAGGAGCCGCGCCCCGTCACGCAGTGCGCGGCGGTGCCGAGTGCGGTGCTGGACGGGCCGGTGAGTCATGCCATCAGCCGGGTCGCCCGACTCCACCGGATCACAGCGGGCCGGGCCCTGCGGAACCTGGGGCTGCACCCGGGGCAGGAGTTCCTGATGATGCACCTCTGGGACTGCGGGGCCGTGCGCCAGTCCGAGCTGATCAAGGCGCTCGGCCTCGACCCCTCGACGGTGACCAAGATGCTCCAGCGCCTGGAGCAGTCCGGCCACGTGCGGCGCCGCCCGGACCCCGCGGACCGCCGGGCGTCCCTGGTCGAGGCGACGGACGCCAGCCGCGAGCTCCTGGTCGAGGTCCGCGAGGCGTGGGGCGAGCTGGAACGCCAGACCCTGGACGGTCTGGACGCCGCCGAACGCGCCGAACTGACCCGCCTCCTGGGCAAGGTCGAAACCACCTTGTGCGCGGAGGTCGCCCGCGGCGGCCTCGCGGAGTGCGATGCCACCTACAAGGGACCCGACGCCTGCTAGGCCGCGCAGGGTCGCACGGACCGCACGATGGGCGATCTTGTCCCATTTGGCAGAGAATCGCCATGAAGGACGTCCTCACCCGATGTCGGCATGTGCGGATCGGCGGTCCGAAGGTCGTGGGAAATGGCACCGGCAACACTCCAGGGCGCGGAACGGACCGGGATCGCCCCTGCGCTCGAAGATCCCGGTGCGCCGACACCGCACGAGACACGGGACGGGACCCCGGACGAGTGGTCGCCCACCCCGGAGGAACTCGCGGCCGTCCGGACCACCGTGGCGCGCCTGAGGGCGGCCTACCCCTCGGTCGACGCGGACA
Source organism: Streptomyces sp. CLCI03 (assembly GCF_053615355.1). Lineage (NCBI taxonomy): Bacteria > Bacillati > Actinomycetota > Actinomycetes > Kitasatosporales > Streptomycetaceae > Streptomyces > Streptomyces sp. CLCI03. The sequence continues at coordinate 662,601 of NZ_CM132132.1, forward strand.
CCGTCGAGGCGACGGTGGAGGCCGCGTACGGCTCGTTCCGGCAGGCCAAGGTCAGGAAGTACGTCCCGATCCTGGCCGAGCGCCGGTCCCGGAAGGCGCTCGCCGCCGGGAGCGTCCCGGACCCGGTGAGGGACGGGCCGTGACCCCCCGCCGGGGAAGGGGCGCGTGCTGATGGCCGACAAGAGGGCCGAACGCATCGCGGACTTCATCGAGCCCCTCCGGGTGCCGCCGGGATCGAAGGTGCACCTGGCACGGGACTTCGACCCCCGCTACAAGGCCGGCATGAAGAAGCGGGACGGGACCGAACTGCTGCGGACCGGCGTGTCGCTGCTCGCCGAGTACCAGGAGCGGCTGGCCGCGCAGGACACGTACGGCGTGGTGCTCGCCCTCCAGGCACTCGACGCCGGGGGCAAGGACGGGACGATCCGCCATGTGATGAGCGGGGTCAATCCCCAGGGCGTGCGGGTCAGCAGCTTCAAGGTGCCCTCCTCCGAGGAACTCGACCACGACTACCTGTGGCGCTACGCCCGGCGGCTGCCCGCGCGCGGCGAGATCGCGATCTTCAACCGCTCGCACTACGAGGAGGTCCTCGTCGTACGGGTCCACCCCGAGGTCCTGCTCCGGCAGAAGCTGCCGGAGCACGTGCTCCGTCCGGACATCTGGGAGCGGCGCTACCGGGAGATCAACCGCTGGGAGCGCTATCTCACGGACAACGGGTTCAAGATGGTGAAGATCTTCCTGAACCTCTCCAAGGAGGAGCAGCGCACCCGCTTCCTGAAGCGGATCGACCTGCCGGAGAAGAACTGGAAGTTCTCCGCCGCCGACGTCCGGGAGCGGCGCCGGTGGGACGAGTACCAGCACGCGTTCTCCGAGATGCTGTCGGCGACGAGCACGAAGTGGGCGCCCTGGTACGTCGTGCCGGCGGACCGGAAGTGGTTCGCGCGGATCTGCGCGGCGGCGATCCTCGCGCACACCTTGATGGAGATCGATCCGCAGTACCCCGACGTGGGTGAGGAGGCCCGCAAGGATCTCCTCGTCACGAAGCGGACTCTGGAACGGGAGGCCCCGGCCGGTGCCCCGGCCGATCCGTACGCCGCCCGGCAGGGCAGGTCGAAGAAGAAGCGTGGCTAGGGCCCCTGGGACGGCGCGCGGCCGGCTCGGACGCGTCCGGGCCGGCCGCGGATCGGAGGCACAACCATGACGGTGCGGTCTGATTCCGTGGCGCAGCAGCCCCCGCCCGCCGGGGACGGTTGGTACACGCGCTCCCCCGAGGAGGTCGTGGCGGCGTTCGACGTCGATCCCGCGGTCGGTCTGTCGGCGGCGCGCGCGGCCGAACTCCTGGCCGCGCACGGCCCGAACGCACTGCCCGAGGAGCGACGGACCCCGGCCTGGCGCCGGTTCCTCGCCCAGTACCGCAGCTACATGCAGATCGTGCTCGTGGCCGCGGCGATCGTCTCGCTGGTGATCCAGGAGTGGACCACCGCGATCCTGCTGATCGTTCTGACGCTGCTGAACGCTGTCGTGGGCCTGCGCCAAGAAGGCAAGGCCGAGAGCGCCATGAACGCGCTGAAGTCGATGATGAAGGCGACGGCGCGGGTGCGCAGGGACGGCAGGGAGGCCGAGATCCCCGCCGAACAGCTCGTCGACGGCGATGTCGTGCTCATCTCCGCCGGGGACCAGGTGCCTGCGGACGGACGGCTCATCGAGGCCAGCGCCCTGCAGATCGACGAGTCGGCGCTGACCGGTGAAAGCGTTCCCGCGGCGAAGGAGACCGGCGCGCTGCGCGGCAGTGGGCGCTCGCCCGGCGACCGGACCAACACGGCGTTCATGAACACCCCGGTCACCCACGGCAGCGGCGTCATGATCGTCACCGGGACGGGGGCGGACACCGAACTCGGCAAGATCTCCGGAATGCTGTCGGCCACAGAGAAGGAAGTGCCGCCGCTCACCAAGGAGCTGGACCGGCTGACCCTGTGGATCACGGCGGCGGCGGGCCTCACCATGATCGTGATGTTCGCCCTGGGACGGCAGCGGGACCAGGCCTGGGACGTCCTGTTCGTCAGCGCCGTCTCGCTGGCCATCGCGGCCATCCCCGAGGCCCTGCCGACCGTGACCCAGGCGATCCTGTCCGTCGGGAGCCTGAACCTGGCGAAGCGGAACGCCATCGTCAAGGAACTGCCGTCGGTGGAGACGCTGGCGTTCACCTCGGCGATCAACTCGGACAAGACCGGCACCCTGACGATGAACCAGATGACCGCCGTCGAGGTGCTGAGCCCCACCGACCGGTACACCGTCTCGGGCACGGGCTACGGACTCGAAGGGAAGGTCCACCACGCCGCCGGGTCCGCCGCGGGCATCGAGGACGCGATCCTGCCCTACGTGGTCGCCAGCGACGCCAAGCTGGTGGGCGGCGCGGTGGTGGGCGATCCCACCGAGGGGGCCCTGCTGGTGCTCGCGCACAAGGCCGGTCTGGACACCGACGCCACCCGCGACGCCCTCCCCCGGCTCGCCACCCTGCCGTTCGACCCCGAGTACAAGCTGATGGCCACCTTCCACGCGGCGGCCGACGCCTCCGGGCGGCAGGTCGTGCGCTGCTTCGTCAAGGGCGCGGCCCCCGCGGTGATGGCGCGGGCCGCCACCGCGCTCGCGGCGGGCGAGACCGTCCCGTGGGACGCCGGACTGCTCCGCCGGGCCGAGGAGGAGAGCGAGCGGATGGGCGGCGAGGGGCGGCGGGTGATGGCCGCGGCCGTGCGGGACCTGGACCCGGACGAGTTCGATCCGGACGGCGACCTGCTCGCGTACGTCACAGAGCTGCGGATGACCAGTCTCGTCGGCATGGTCGATCCGCCCCGCGAGGAGGCGAAGGCGGCGGTGGCCGACGCGCAGGCCGCGCACATCCGGGTCCGTCTGGTGACCGGGGACGACGTCACCACCGGGGCGGCGATCGCCCGGCAGATCGGGATCCCCGGCGAGGCCGTCCTCGGCTCCGAGTTCGCGGCCATGAGCGAGGAGGAGCAGCTCGCCCGGATCGAGGGGATCGGCGTGGTGGGGCGGGTCGCCCCGGAGCACAAGGTGCTGCTCGCGAACACGCTGAAGAAGAAGGGCGAGGTCGTGGCGATGACGGGGGACGGCGTCAACGACGCTCCCGCCATCAAGGCGGCCGACATCGGCATCGCCATGGGCAGCGGCACGGACGTGGCCAAGAACGCCGGACGCATGATCCTGTCCGACGACAACTTCGCCACCATCGTCTACGCCGTCGAACAGGGCCGGACGATCTACGACAACCTCACCAAGTACATCCGGTTCGTGCTGCTCCTGCTGGTCACCTTCGTGCTGACGTTCCTCGGGGCCACCGTTTTCAACATCGCCGCCGGTGAGCCCTTCACCCCGCCGCAGGTGCTGTGGATCCACTTCGTCGTCAACGCCTCCTTCGGCTTCGCGCTCGGCTTCGACCGGGAGAGCGAGGGCCTCATGCGGCGCCGGCCCCGTCCGCGCGGGGAGTCGGTGCTCACCCGTCCCGTGCTGGTCACGGTCGGGCTCGGCGGGCTGGCGATCACCATCCTCCTGCTCGGCCTGATCACCCTCGGCGAGCGCCACTTCGACGACGTCGAGATCGGCCGGTCGATCGCGTTCACGGCCTTCGCCCTCTGCCTGATCGTGGCGGCGTTCGAATGCCGCAGCGAGACGGATTCCGTGCTGACGACCTCCACGTTCGACAGCAAGCAGATGAACTGGGTCGCGCTGGCGCAGTTCGTGCTCGCCGTGCTGGTGACACAGATGGACGGCTTCCAGCGGATCCTCGGGACGACCGACATCGACGCGCGGCAGTTCGGCTGGGCGCTGCTCGCCGCCGTCGTGCTGCTGCTCGTATGGGAGTTGGGCAAGCTCGTGGCCCGCCGGTCGAGGGCCGCGTGAGGACGGCCGGTCCGTGACCACCCGGCACCCCGACCACGGGGGCCTCTCCCGTCTCCGGGCGGTTCCCGGGATCCGTGCGGTGGCCTCCTACAAGCGCGCGTGGCTGCCGAAGGATCTGGTCGCGGGCGTCGTCCTGACCACGCTCCTGGTGCCGCAGGGCATGGCGTACGCGGAGCTGGCGGGACTACCGGCCATCACCGGCCTGTACACGACGATCCTCTGCCTGCTCGGGTACGCGGTCTTCGGGCCGTCCCGGATCCTGGTGCTGGGCCCGGACTCCTCGCTGGGTCCGATGATCGCCGCCACGGTGCTGCCGCTGGTGGCGGCCGACGGAGATCCCGACCGGGCCGTCGCACTGGCGTCGATGCTCGCGGTCATGGTGGCGGCCATCATGATCCTGGCCTCGGTGGCGAAGCTCGGCTTCATCGCCGACCTGATCTCCAAGCCGACGATGATCGGCTACATGAACGGCCTGGCGCTGACCATCCTGGTCGGCCAGCTCCCCAAGCTGCTCGGCTTCAAGGTCGAGGCGGACAACCTGCTCGGTGAGTGCGCCGGCCTCGTGCGCGAGATCGCCGAGGGGGCGGTGGTGCCGGCGGCCGCCGCCGTGGGCGTCGGCGGCATCGTCCTGATCCTGGTCCTGCAGCGCTTCCTGCCGAAGGTCCCCGCGGTGCTCGTGATGGTGGTCCTGGCGATCGCCGCGGCCGCCGTCTTCGACCTGGACGAGCACGGGGTCGGGCTCGTGGGGGTGCTGCCGGAGGGGTTCCCGCCGTTCACGATCCCCGAGGTGCGGCTCGCCGATCTCGCTCCGCTGCTCGGCGGCGCGCTGGGCATCGCCCTGGTGTCGCTGGCCGACACGATCTCCAACGCGTCCGCCTTCGCGGCCCGCACCGGCCAGGAGGTCCGCGGCAACCAGGAGATGGCGGGTGTCGGTGCAGCCAACCTGGCGGCCGCCCTCTTCCAGGGGTTCCCCGTCAGCACCAGCGGATCCCGGACGGCGGTGGCCGAGCGGGCGGGCGCCCGGAGCCAGCTCACCGGCGTGGTCGGAGCGCTGCTCATCGTCCTCATGCTCGTGCTGGCTCCGGGCCTCTTCCGCGACCTTCCCCAGCCAGCCCTCGCGGCCGTGGTCATCACCGCGTCGCTGTCCCTGGCCGACGTACCGGGAGCCGTACGGCTGTGGCGACAGCGCCGGGCGGAGTTCCTGCTCTGCTTCGCGGCCTTCGCCGGCGTGGCCCTGCTCGGCGTGCTGCCCGGCATCGCGATCGCCGTGGCCCTGTCCGTGCTCAACGTCTTCCGGCGCGCCTGGTGGCCGTACGACACCGTGCTGGGGCGGGTGCGGGGCCTGGAGGGGTACCACGACATCCGTTCCTACCCGAGTGCCGAGCGGCTGCCCGGCCTGGTGATCTACCGGTTCGACGCCCCGCTCTTCTTCGCCAACGCCAAGACCTTCCGGGACGAGGTCAGACGGCTGGCCGACGCGGATCCGCGGCCGAGCTGGATCGTGGTCGCGGCGGAGCCGATGACGGATGTGGACACCACCGCCGCCGACATCCTGGAGGAGCTCGACGAGGTGCTCAACGCGCAGGACGTGCACCTGGTGTTCGCGGAGCTCAAGGATCCGGTGCGACGCAAGATCGAGCGGTACGAGCTCACCCGGACCATCGACCCCCGGCACTTCTTCCCCACCGTGGAGGCCGCGGTCGCCGCCTTCCGCCTGCGCACCGGAGCGCGGTGGACCGCGCCGGACGCCGACGGGACGGCCGGCTCCCCGCCCGGCGGCCCGAAGTGAGCGCCCACGCCCCGGATGGCAGGACGGACAACGCCAGGGGACCATGTCCCTGGAGGCTGCCATGAGCCACGACCCGCCCGTCCCTCCCGCGGAGGAGGAGCCGGCACGCGCACACCGCCGGTTGCCTCGTCTGACGCTCCCCGGCTGCTGGGGCGCGCTCCTGCTCGCCTGTCTGTCCTTCACCCCCTCGCTCCTCCCCCGCGGCGGCGTACTCCAAGGGCTGATCGCCGGCATCAGCGCGGCCATCGGCTACGGGCTCGGCGTGGTCGCGGCCGTCGTGTGGCGCGCCTTCGCCGACCGGGACGCACGCGTCCCCTCGCGCCGGTCGTGGCTCGTCCTGATCATCTGCGCGGTGGTGCTCCTCGCCGTCGCGTTCGGGCTCGGCCAGTACTGGCAGCACGAGATCCGTCGGCTCATGGGGGTCACCGAGTACAACGTCCTCACCGCCGTCGCCTGCCCGTTCGTCGCGGCCCTCGTCTTCCTGCTGCTGCTCTTCGCCGGGCGGGGGCTCCGCGCCCTGTACCACCGGGCCGCCGATCTCCTCGGGCGTTGGATCGGCCGGCGGGCGGCGCGGGTGGTGGGCTGGACCCTGGTGGTCGGCCTGGCGTGGGCCGCGTTCTCCGGGCTGCTGCTGAGCGGCTTCGTCAACGCGTCCAACGAGGCCTTCTCGCTGCGTGACACGGAGACCCCGGACGGCGTGCACCAGCCCACGTCGGCCCTGCGCTCGGGCGGGCCCGGCTCGTCGGTGCCCTGGGACTCGTTGGGCCGGGAGGGCCGGGCCTTCGCCGGCTCCGGACCGACGGCCGAGGAGATCGGCGCGTTCACCCACCGTACGGCGCAGGAGCCCATCCGCGCCTACGCCGGTCTGGCGACCTCCGACGACACGGAGACCCGGGCCGCCCGGGCCGTCGCGGACCTCGAACGGGCGGGCGGCTTCCAGCGCGAGAACCTGCTCGTGATGACCACCACGGGCAGTGGCTGGATCGACCCCGCCGCTGTGGACTCGTTCGAGTACCTGGGCAACGGCGACTCGGCCACCGTGGCGATCCAGTACTCGTACCTGCCGTCGTGGATGTCGTACCTGGTGGACCAGTCCAAGGCGCGCGAGGCCGGCCGTGATCTCTTCGACGCCGTCTACGACAAGTGGTCCAAGCTGCCCCAGGACGAGCGCCCGCGCCTGTTCGTGGCGGGCGAGAGCCTGGGGTCGTTCGGCGGTGAGACGGCCTTCAGCGGGGAGGCCGACCTGCGCAACCGCACCGCCGGGACGGTGTTCGCCGGCCCGCCCAACTTCAACACGCTCTTCCGCGAGTTCAGCGACCACCGCGACGCGGGCAGTCCCGAGATCGAACCCGTCTACCGGGACGGGCGGACCGTCCGGTTCACCGAGGACCCGACCAGCGGGATCCCTCCGGCGGACCGGCCGTGGGACGGGCCGCGGGTGCTCTACCTGATGCACCCGTCCGACCCGATCGTCTGGTGGAGCCCCGCGCTGGCCCTCACCGAGCCCGACTGGATCGGGGAGCGGCCCGGCTCGGACGTGCTCGAAGCCATGGTGTGGATCCCGTTCGTGACCTTCTGGCAGGTCACCGCCGACCTGCCTTTCTCGACCGGTGTGCCGGACGGCCACGGCCACACGTACAAGGCCGCGTACGTCGACGCCTGGAACGACATCATGCGGCCCGAGGGCTTCGCCACCCAGGACCTGAACGAGCTCAAGGACATCGTCTCGCCGCGGAACTGAGCCCGCCCGCCCCGCCTCCGGGTCAGCGCAGCAGGTATCCGACGAGGTAGCCGAGGGCGTTGACCGCCCAGTGCAGGCCCATGGGGGCCAGCAGGCTGCCGCTGCGGCGGCGCAGTTCGCAGAACAGGACGCCCGCCGCCGCCGTGAACAGCACGGCCCCCAGCACCGCCAGCACGGCCCCGAAGCCGGAGTCCCCGACGACCGTGTTCACGGCGGGTTTCGCGGTCGCCAGGTGCAGCGAGGGCAGCACGTGCCACAGCCCGAACAGCACGCTCGACACGGCGGTCGCCCAGAGCGCCCCGCGCACCCGGTCCACCAGGCCGTAGAGCACACCGCGGAAGGCGATCTCCTCCACCAGGACCGTGCCGACGGGGACCAGCACGAAGGCGCGGAGCAGCACCTCGCCCCCGTCCATCGCCGCGTACCGCCGGTCCTCGAACAGTCCTCGGGTGGCCGGCAGCAGGGCCCCGATCAGGTAGACGACGGCGACCAGGCCGATCAGGGCCAGCGCCCAGCGGGCACCGCGGGCCAAGGTGCCGCGAGCCAGGCCCGCGTCCGCGAGGGTGCCGCCGGCCCAGCGGAGCACACCGAGCAGCAGGACGCCGACCACGACGGCCGTCACCAGGCCCCACAGGCCGGTCCACCGGTGCAGGGCCAGATTGGCGGCGACGAGAACGGCCACCGTGACTCCCACGGCCGGCCAGGTACCGATGCGTGACAGGCGTCGGCGGGCGGGCCGCCCGGCGTCGTCGGCTGTGCTGCGGGGCAAGGGAACCCACCTCGGTCATGACGACAGGTCAGTCGGCCTCATCTTGCACCCTCGGCCGTCGGCGACGGGGCAGCGGCGCCGCCGATCGGTTCCGGAACCGGTCGCGACCGCACACAGCAATCGTCCTTCCGCTGACTGGTCACACGGGACTTTCCGGGACCCGCCGACCACAGGAGGAACACCCGAAAGGCCTTCCGCTCGGCCGGTTCCCATAGGTTCCGGAGGCCACGTCCGGCGCCTGTCGGGCGCCTTCCGCCCTACCGACTCGACCGACTTCGGGCGTCAACTCCCGCGCCCACCAGGAGGATTGGATTCCGGTGCGGTCGACCGGGGTATTGACCAGGGACATGACACAGACCCGGATCGGTTCTTGTAGATCTCTACGAAGTGTGGGTTTCGGCCGGCGATCGTTTTCATGTCTTCCGTCCCTGCCTGACTTCGCTCGGTTGCCTGTGTACTCCTTCACACACGACGCAACGAAACAGGGGGATCGGGCTCGCCGTGCCTCCTGGCGTCGTGCCGAACGAAGGAGAGAGCCTTGAGCGAGACCTTATCCGGGCCGCCGCGGACGTCAGCCGGCCGACTGCTCGACATAGCCTGGCCCGACCTGGGCATCACCGTCACCGCGGAACTCGACGGCCGTAACCCCGAACTCGCCGACGCCCTGTGGGAGTCACTGCCCTACCGGAGCCTCCAGGGACACGCCCTGGTCGCCGGGGCCCACCTCTACCACGTGGCCCCCGTCCCGTCCCTGCTCCATCTGCCCGCGTCCACCCGGATCCCCGACCGGCGCGAGGCACCCGACGGAACGGTGTTCTGCTCCGCCCTCCAGCACCTCGGCATCAAGTACGGCACCCTCACCGAACCGATGCCCGCCTCCCCCATCGGCCGGATCCGCCCCGAGGACATGCCCGCCCTCCTCGAAGCGGGCCGCGAGACCTGGGACGCCGTCTACTCCACGAAGAAGGAGATCCTGGTCGAGGTCCGGCCGGCGGGCACCGCGGGCGGCCACAGCATCCCCCGTCTGCACGCCACCCACCCCGACGCGAACCGCCTGATCCACGACCTCCACACCGAGACCGAGCGGATCTGGCTGGAGGCGCCGCCCGAACTCGCCGACATGCACCGGGGCTGGATCCCCTCCGGAGCCGGCACCTTCGACACCGTCCTGCCCACCCTCCTCTTCGTCAACGGAGAGACCCGCCCCCTGGGGTACGCCACCTACGGCGGCCTCGTCCGCGCGGCCGTCGCCGACATGCCCATCGACTCCCTGCGCCAGATGACACGCCTCCTCGTCGGCATCCCCGCCGAGTTCCTCGGCTACTGCGGCCTGAACCCGCTCTGGACCTACACCCAGCGCTTCCTCGCCTGCCTCGACCACCTCGACCGCGAGGACTTCCTCGCCGTCACCGGCCAGATGGCCCTCTACATCAACTGCCTCGGCGGCTGGAACCTCCACCTCTACCCCTGGAACACCGCGGACCACCTCCGCCGGCACGACCCCGCACACGCGGGACAGCCCGCATGAGCACACACCCCACCCGCACCGACGCCCTCGTCATCGGCGGAGGAGTGATCGGTACGTCGATCGCCCACCATCTCGCCGAGGCCGGCGTGGGCACCGTCCTGCTGGAGCGCGGCACACTCGGATCGGGATCGTCGGCGGCCACCGCGGGGGTGGTCCGCACCTACTTTCCCGGCAGCCCCCTCACCGGCAGCCTCGCCGTCCGGAGCCTTGCGGCGTACCACTCCTTCGCCGAACGGACGGGGACTCCCCTCGGCCTCGAACGGGTCGGCTTCCTGGTCCTGTTCACCGAGGAGCGGCAGGTGGAGGAGTTCCGGCGCGAGCACGCCGCGCAGCGCGCCGCGGGGGTGAAGGTCGAGCTGGTGACCGCGGCCGAGGCGGCGCGGCTCAACCCGCTGCTGGACGAGCGCTCCGTCCTGGCCGCGGCTTGGTCGCCCGAGGCCTACTCCTGTGATCCCGCCGCGATCGTGCGCGGTCATGCCGCCGCCGCGCAGGAGGCGGGCGCCGTCCTGCTCACCGATACACCGGTCACCGGTATCGACCCCGACGGGCGCGTCCGCACACCCACGGGCGACATCCGCGCCGAGACCGTCATCTGCGCGGCCGGCCCCTGGTCGACCGCGGTGGCCGCCCTGGGCGACGTACACCTCCCGGTGAGCGCGGATCCGATCGAGCTGCTCCTCACCGACCCGCCCGACACCCCGCCCGCCACTCTCCCGATGACCCTGCACGCCGGCTCCGGCCTACGGATCCGGGCCTGGCGGGACCGTGTCCTCGTCGGGATGGGCCGGCCCGGCCCGGACGAGTCCCGGCAGGCCTGGCTCGGCCGACTGTCCCGCCTGCTGGGCACCGTCTACCCGGCACTCGACGGCATCCGCGTCCATCGCGGGTGGAGCGGAGCGCTGGATGCCGGCCCGGACGGAGTCGCCCTCATCGGGCGGCATCCCGCCCGGCCCTTCTTCTACGCGGCGGGGTTTTCCGGCCAGGGGCTGTGCCAGGCACCCGCCGCCGGGGAGATCGTCCGCGATCTCGTGGCCGGCAAGCAGCCGTGGACCGACCCGGCAGGGCTGTCCGCCGACCGCTTCCCCGCGGTCGCCCCGTCGCTCCGGTAGTCCCCGCCGGAGCCTTTCCCGAACTCCCTCGCACGCACGGCCGGTGACGTGGCTCGCGCCGCGTCACCGGCCGTCCTGCGGCGCCCGCCCGCGTGCGGCCGCGTCGCACGACAGAGAAGGAAATCGCCATGATCGTCTTGGGTTGCAACGGTTTCAGCCGCGTCTCGGAGGTCTTCGCCCAGCACTTCGGGTCCGTCGGCACCGAGAAGCACTACCTCCTCGGCCACGACGCCGGCGCATCGCTGCTGGTGGACGGCCGCCTGGTCGCCGCCGTGGAGGAGGAACGACTCAACCGGGAGAAGAAGACCACCGACTTCCCCTTCCACTCGGTGAGCTGGTGCCTCGAACAGGCGGGGCTACGGTTCTCGGACATCGACCTCATCGCCATCCCCTGGAACTTCTCCCCCGAGGTCTTCGACGAGATGCTGGCCGGCATCACGTCCGCGCCGATGGCGCCGTCGGCGAAGCTCGACCTCATCGCCGGGATCGGCAAGCTGTTCACCGAGGTCGTCAGCCACGACGCGATCCTCGCCGACTTCGCCGCACGCACCGGCTTCACTCCCGATCCCGCCAAGGTCGTCTTCGTACCGCACCACCTCGCCCATGCGATGACCGGCTACTACCTGGGCGGGATGAAGGACTCCGCGTTCCTCGTCAGCGACGGCCGCGCCGAGGTGTTCTCGTCGGTGACCGGCGAGATCCGCGACGGCCGGATCCGCGTCTTCGACGAGTCGGCCGTAGGGGCCCAGCATTCGATCGGGCTGCTGTTCGCCGCGATCACCCGGTACCTGGCCTTCGTGCCCAACAACGACGAGTACAAGGTCATGGGCCTGTCCGGCTTCGCCCGGCCGCCGGCGCCGAATCCGTTCCTGGAACACCTCGTCGACCTGCACGAGGACGGGCGTTACACCTTCAGCCGGCCCCTGGAGACGGACGACCCCCGCGGTCTCGACCCTCTCTTCGAGGAGTACTTCGGTCCCGCGCAGGACACCCTCGCCCACCGGGCGCGGGTCGCCGCGGCGGCGCAGGAGATGCTGACCGTCGTCACGAACCACCAGTTGCGGGCGCTGGAGGCCAGGACCGATCTGAACCACCTGCTCTTCGAAGGCGGTGTGGCGCTGAACTGCTTGAACAACACCCCGCTGTTCGAAGGGTCGCGGTTCGACGACATGGACGTGAGCTTCGGCGCGAGCGACACGGGCATCGTCATCGGCGCCGCCGTCCACGCGTGGCTCGGCCACCCGGACACCTCCGACGCGCAGAGGACCACGCCGGCGCCGGTCACCCCGTACCTCGGGCCGGAATACGACGACGCGACGATCGAGCGGGCCCTGCGGGAGTTCGGCGGGCGGGTGGAATGGACCCGGCTGAACGACGACGAGGTCGTCGACCAGGTCGCGAAGCTGCTCACCGAGAAGGTGGTCATAGGCTGGTACGAGGGCCGGATCGAGCACGGCCCGCGGGCTCTGGGACACCGCAGCATCCTGGCGAACCCGCGCTTCCCTGACATCAAGGATGTGATCAACACCCGCGTCAAGCACCGCGAGCCGTTCCGTCCGTTCGCACCGATCGTGCTCGAAGCGGACGCCCCGAAGGTCTTCGAGATGGGCCGCAAGGCCCGCTCGCCGTACATGACCTTCGTGTTCCCGGTGCGACCGGAGTTCCATGACGTGATCCCGGGGGCTACCCATGTGGACGGTACCTCCCGCGTCCAGACGATCACCGACCGGGACACCCCGCGGCTGGCGGCCCTGCTCCGCCGGTTCACCGCACTGACCGACGTGCCCTGCCTGCTCAACACCTCGTTCAACGTGGCGGGCGAGCCGATCGTCTGCACGCCCGCCGACGCGCTGAACTGCTTCCTCGGTACCGAGATCGACTACCTCGTGCTCGGCAACCACCTGGTCACCAAGGCCGCCGTGCGCACCCCCGGGCGACCGCTTTGAACGCCGCGCCCACCGGCCGGACCACACCCACGACCCTCCTGCTGATGCGGCACGGCGAGACGGCTCTGACGCCGGAGCGGCGCTTCTCCGGCAGTGGCGGCGGCGACCCTTCGCTGTCGGCCGCCGGACGCCGGCAGGCCGAGGCGGCCGCGGCGATGTTCGCCGCGCGCGGGGCGGTGCGGGCGGTCGTGTCCTCACCGCTTCGGCGCTGCCGGGAGACCGCCGAGGCGGTGGCCGGACGACTGGGCCTCGACGTGCGGGTCGACGCGGAGCTGCGCGAGGCGGATTTCGGGGCCTGGGAGGGGCTGACGTACGCCGAGGTGGAGCAGAGCCGTCCGCAGGAGCTGGCGCGATGGCTGCGCTCACCGGCGGCCGCGCCGTCGGGCGGTGAGCCCTTCGTGGACGTGGTGCGGCGGGTGGCACGGGCCCGGGACGAGCTGCTGGACCGGTACGCGGGGCGGACCGTGCTGGTCGTCTCGCATGTGACGCCGGTGCGGCAGTTGATCCGGCTGGCGCTCGGCGCGCCCCCGGAATCGCTGTTCCGGATGGAGACCGCGGCGGCTTCGGTGTCGGCGGTCGCCTACGACGCGGACGGCATCGCGACCGTGCGGTTCGTCAACGACACCGCGCACCTGCGGTGACCGCCGGCCCGGGCGGCGGACCACCCTGCCTGAGCGCCGGGTGACCGCCGCCCGGGCCAGGGGGTGCCTTGTCGATCAGGGCGGAGCGGTGTGGATCAGGGTGGATCAGGTGCGGCGCTCGGGGGCCGCGAAATGGTCGCGTACGGAGTCGGTCTGGTTCTCCATCATGGTGATGACCGCCTGCACGACCTCGGGGTCGGCGTCGTCGGCGATCCCGAGCACCCGCGACCACTCGAAGAAGCTGCGGCCCGGGTCATCGGTGATCGGCCGGACACGGATCGTGGCGTCGTAGCTGGTGATGCCCATCGTCGGCGCGACGGCCCGATAGGTGGAGGACCGGTCCACCTCGTTGCGGCCGGCGATCTCCTGCTGGACGAGGCCGTCGTTGAACACGAGGGTGAAGTCGTACCGCGCCGGGACGACGTCGGGGGTGCCGCCCTCGGCCCAGCCCACGTTCTTCACGGCAGGACCGGACACGATCTTGACGACGTTCATGGGGTTGCGGACCTCGGCCCACACGGTGTCCGGATCGGCGTCGAGGATCGTCGAGTGGTGCATGGTGTGCTTCCGCTGGATCGCCACGAGAGCTCCTTGCCAGAGAGGGACATTGCCTTTTGACCCGTTGCACGTTGCGTGAGGAAGAGTGCTGCCACCGGTGACGACCGGGCGGCGGACGACGATGTCGATCCGGCGCCCGGTTCTCGGGGTGTTCACTGCCGTTCGTGGACGTTCACCTGGTGTTGCGGTGCCGGAAAGTTCCGGCGTCCACACTGGTGCGGTCGGCGCGGTTCACCCGACGTCGGCCCGGTGAACCGCGAACCGGTGACTCAGTAGTCGATGCGGTCGCTCTTGGCCAGCCACGCGTCGAACGGAGCCGTGCGGTTCGGCAGGTCCAGGTGCTCGATCGCCAGCGGCCACTTCGACGCGGGCTGCTTCTCGAACAGGTCGTAGAACTTGCGGTCGTCGAAACCGGCCACCGCGGCGTCGTGCCGGTCGGCGGCGAAGACGATCAGGTCGACCCGCGCCCACAGCGCGGAGGACAGACACATCGGACACGGTTCGCACGAGGTCACCAGGACGCAACCTTCGAGCGAGAAGGTGTCGAGCTTCTTGCAGGCGGCGCGCATCGCGCTCACCTCGGCGTGGGCGGTCGGGTCCAGAGAGGAGGTGACCTGATTGTTCCCGAGCGCGACGATCTCGCCGTCCTTGGCGACCAGGGCGCCGAACGGCCCGCCGCCGTTGGCCACGCTGTTCGTGGCCAGTCTGATCGCCTCGTCCAGCCAGGTGCGCTTGAGGTCCTGGATATTTACTTCTTGGGTGTGCGCAGTCACGGTCACTCCTTAGGAGACGGTGGGGGATTTCCCTGGTGTTCTGCCCGTGCGGGACAGCAGGGACGGCAGGTGGGTCTCGCGGGTGCGGCGTCGAGGCCGGCGTCCGGGGATCGGCGCACGATCGGCGCTACCCGCGAGGAGGTCGCTACGGCTGATCGCCTGCGATGTGCTCCGGTGCGGCCGGGAGTCGGGTCAGGTACGCCCCCGGCGCATGGCGGACGGCGAGTTCCGCGGTGACGGTGACGCCCGGATCGAGCCAGGCCATGGCGAGCACCCTGCCGGCTATCGTCTCGCTCAAGGCTCTCTCTCCCCCGCTTCATTGCATTCTGTGTGAAGGAGTACACAGGCAACCGAGCTCAGTCAGGCAGGGACGGAAGACATGAAAACGATCGCCGGCTGAAACCCACTCTTCGTACAGATCTACAAGAACCGGTTCGGGCGCGTGCCATGACCGCTGGTCGATGGACCAGCGGACCAGCGGAAATACGAGGTTTTCCGGCGAATGAGGCAGCTGCCACAGAGGCCCCTGCCGCACCGCCGACGGGGCCGGAAGCGGAATTCACGGGTGGCCCATGTCGGCGCGCGCATGGTTTCCCGCCACCCGGCGCGGAGCGGCCTCAGCTCCTGATCGTCGCCCCTGCCGGCGGGAACCGGAATGCGCCGGCGGCTCCTGTGCGGTGTCCGGCGGTCAGCGGCAGGCGTCGATCTCGTGGTGCCACGCGGGGGACGGGAAGGCCTGCGGACAGAGCCGGGCGCACGTGTCCAGGTGGGCCCGGAAGGCCGTGCGCAGGCGGGCCGCGTAGTGGGCGCACAGGGCCTGGGGGGATGTGCCGGTGGCCTCGGCGTGGATCTTCCGGACGCGCGCGCCTTCGGGCGTGGCCGGGTCGTGCGCGTCCGGGGCGTTCAGGGAGTAGTGCGCGTAGAGGTATTCGAGGCAGAGCGCGTGAAGGTCGGGTCGTCGGCCAGTCCTGGGACGGAAAACGGCACGTCGACACCTCCTGACCGGGCGTGACCCCGTGGGTGACGTAGTGAGCGACCGAGATCGCGACACAGAGTATCGATTTATTCGCATACAGTAGTCAAGACTGCGTGGCGTGACCTTCCGGACCCGGGAAGCGGCGCCGTCAGCCGATGGTCAGCACGACCGGACCGCCCGACCGGTCGACCCGGTCCGTCCACCCCGACGCGAGCCGCAGCGACCGCGACGGGGTCGTCCGGAGCGGGTACCTCCGCCGCCACAGCAGCCGGCCGTCCTGGGCGACCGTCAGCACCGGGGCGGTCAGCGGCTCCCCCGACCGCAGCAGCAACGGCCGCCCCGCGAGGGCCGTGAGATCAGTGAGGTCCGTGAGCCGGTTCGGCGTGACCCACAGCAGCGGGGCCCGGACGACCAGCGGTGGCCCCGCCTCCGGCCACGGAGCACCCGAGAGGCGGGCCAGGACCGGGGCCGCGGCGGCGGCGCCCTCCGCGGCCGCCGTGGCGGCCCGCTCGACACCGTGGAGGGCATTGCCCACCGCGAAGACGCCGGGTACCGACGTACGGAAGGAGCCGTCCACGGCGGGGCCTCGGGTGCCCCGGTCCACCACGATGCCGCCGCGGCGCGCCAGCTCGTGGTCGGGGATCCAGTCGCCGGTGAAGACCACCGTGTCGCACGCGAGGATCCCGGTGCGGCCGTCCGCGTGGCGCACGACCACGCCCGACAGGCGGCCCCGGCCGCGTAGTTCGCCGACCGTCGTGGCCGTGAGCAGCGGAACTCCTGGTACGGCGGTGCCGCGGGGGCGCTCGGTGACCATGGCCACCACCTCCGCTCCCGCCCGGCGCAGGGTGCGTACCGCGTGGCGGGCCACCGGCTCGGCGCCCACCACGACGGCCCGCCGGCCGATGTCCTGGCCGTACAGGTCGACCGACTGCTGCAGTTCCCCGGTGGTCAGGACGCCCGCCGGGCGGGAGCCGGGCACCAGCCGGGCGCTGCGCGGGCGTTCCCGGGCGCCCGTGGCGAGGACGACGGCCCGCGCGGTGATCCGCTCCAGGCCCGCCGGGCTCGTGGTCTCCAGGGTCAGCGGGCCGGCCCAGCCGGTGGCGCTGACGCCGGTACGGACCGTCGCCCCGGCGGCCGTCGCCGCCCGCACGGCCCGTCGCGCGTACGTCGGTCCGGTGAGCCAGGGGCGGACCGGCCCGCCGAACCCGCCGTGGTGGCAGTGGCGGGGCACTCCGCCCGCGTCCTGCTCGCGCTCCAGGACCTCGACCTGTCCGGCGCCCGCGCCCGCGAGGCGGGCCGCCAGGCCCAGCCCGGCGGGGCCGGCGCCGACGATCAGGACGTCGACCGTCCGGTCGTGGATCACCGCCGGGCCTCCTCGAACAGGGCGCGGACCGCGGCTCCGCAGTGGAAGCCCTGGCAACGGCCGCCGCGGGCCCGGGTGCGCCGCCGCAGGCCGTCCGGCGAACCGGGCGGGACGGTCGAGGCCAGCGCGTCGCGGATCTCCCCACGGGTGACGCGCTCGCAGTGGCAGACGATGCGGCCGTACTCCGGGTCCCGGGCGATCGACTCGGCGTCGCGGTAGGGGCGCGGGAACGCCTCGCCCAGGTTCGGCATGCGCGGCGGCTCCAGGTCCCGGGCCCCGGCCACCCGCAGGCCGCCGTCGGCGAGCAGTTCCACCACGTACGCGGCGATCGCCATCGAGGCGCTCAGCCCCGTCGAGCGGATCCCGCCCACGGTGACGTACCGCTGCTCGGGGTGGGCCCGGATCGCGTAGTCGTCGTTCCCGGTGGCGGCCCGCAGACCGGCGTAGACGGCGGTGACCTCCTCCTCCAGGAGGGCCGGCAAGATCCGTCGCCCCTTCTGCCGCAGCAGCGCGAGTCCCTCGGCGGTCGATCCCGTGTCCGTCTTGTCGTCGAGGTCCTCGGCGGTGGGCCCGAGCATCACCTTCCCGTACACCGTCGGCGACACCAGGACCCCCTTGCCGAGGGCGCCCGGCACGGGCAGCAGGATGTGTCGTACGAGGCCGCGGGCGAGCTCGTCGAAGACGATCAGCTGGCCGCGCCGGGGCGTCACGGTGAAGTCCGTGTGGCCGAGGAGCCGGTCGATCTCGTCGGCGTACAGCCCGGCCGCGTTGACCAGGTACCGGGTGCGCAGCGGGCCCCGACCGGTGGCCACGGTGTGCGTCTCACCCGAAGTTACCTTCAGTACGCGGCAGTTGAGGTGGAGTTCGACACCGGCGCGCACGGCCTGCGTCGCGTACGCGAGCGTGGTCGTCCAGGGGCAGATGAGGGACTCCCCCGGGACGTCGAGCGCTCCCAGCGCCCCGGGTCCCAGCTCCGGCTCGCGGGCCCGCACCTCCTCGGCCGGGATGATCCGGGCCGAGCGGTAGTCGTTGCGTACGGCCTTCTCCGCGAGCCCCGGCAGCGCGGCCTGCTGCTCCGCGTCCCAGGCGACGAGGAGCGCACCGAGCGGCTCCACCGGGATGCCGGTCGCGGCGGCGTACGCGGACAGCATCCGGTGCCCCTCCCGGACGAGCCGGGACTCCAGGGAGCCGGGCACCGCGTCGAAACCGGTGTGCAGGAGGGCGGTGTTGGCCTTCGAGGTACCGTCGCCGACGTCGTCGGACGCGTCGACGAGGGCGATCCGTAGCGGGAGCCGGGCCAGTTCGCGGGCGATGGCCGTGCCCACCACGCCGGCGCCGACGATCGTCACGTCGTACTCCCCGCCGGGCAGGGCGCCACCGGTGGTGACCGTGGTCGCGGTGGGAGCCGTGGGTACGGTGCCGGCGGTCATGCCGGTGCGTCGCCCAGCAGGGCCGAGACCGCCGCGCGGAACCGTGCGCGGCGTTCCGCCGCCTGCGCCGCGCCGGCGCGCGGCTCGTACACGGCGGAGGGCTTCCATTCGGGGACGGCCTCGGCGACGGTGAGCGAGGGATCGAGCCCGAGTCGGGCGACGGCGCCGACGCCGAGCGCGGTGACGTCCGGCAGCGCCGACACCTCGACGGGGATGCCGAGCAGGTCGGCCTGGGCCTGCATGAGCAGCGCGGAGCGGGTCAGGCCGCCGTCGACGCGCAGGGCGGCGAGCGGAGCGCCCAGGTCGGCGGCGACCGCGTCGGCGAGCTCCGCCACCTGGGCGGCCACGCCGTCGCACAGGGCGCGCACGAGATGTCCGGCGGTGGTGTCGAGGCCCAGGCCGGTGACCGAGCCCCGCAGGTCGCCCCGCCACCACGGGGCGGCGAGCCCCGCGAGCGCCGGGACGAAGGTGACACCGCCGGCGTCCGGGACGCTCCCGCCGACGGTGTCGATGTCGGCGGCACCGGAGATCACCCCGAGATCGGTGAGCCAGCGCACGGCGGAGGCGGCGGTGTACACCTGCCCGTCCAGGCAGTAGCTGGTCCGGCCGGCGAGCCGCCAGGCCACGCAGCCGACCAGACCGGAGGTGCTGCGCAGGGGTCGTGGGCCGGTCTGCGCGAGCAGGAACGCGCCGGTGCCGTAGGTGCACTTGGCGGTGCCGGGCTCGGTGACGCTCTGCGCGAGGAGGGCGGCCTGCTGGTCCACGAGCAGTCCTGTCAGCGGCAGTGCGGGACCGAAGGCGGTGGTGGTGCCGACATGGGTGTCGGCGTCGACGACCTCGGGGAGCCGCTCACCCGTGAGGCCGAAGGCGTCGAGTGCCGCGTCCGACCAGCGGGTGGTGTCGAGGTCGAGGAGCTGGGTGCGGCCGGCGGTGGCCGCGTCGGTGACGAACGCACCGGTGAGGCGGTGCACGAGCCAGACGTCGCTGGTCGTCACGACGCCGCGCCGGGTCAGGTGGCGGCGTATCCAGGCCATCTTGGGGGCGGCGAAGTACGGGTCGAGCGGCAGGCCGGTGGTCTCCCGCAAGGACGGTGCGTGCGGGGCCAGTTCGGTGCAGAGCGCCTCGGCGCGCCGGTCCTGCCAGACGATCGCGTCGGTCAGCGGTTCGCCGGTCGCCGGGTCCCAGGCCAGTACGGTCTCGCCCTGGTTGGCGAGGCCCACCGCCACCACCGGCTCGCCGGCCGCCGCCAGCGCGGCGCGCCCGGCGTCGACCACCGAGTCCAGCAGCTCGCCGGGGGTGACCTCGACCCGGCCGCCCGGCAGGTGGCGGGGCCGCACGGGGGCGGATCCGGAGCCTATGACTCCACGGATCGGACAGACGACCAGCGCCTTGGTCCCCGAGGTGCCTTGATCCACAGCGAGCACCGGGCCCGTCATCACCACTCCGTCCCTGGTGTCGCCTTGATCGAACGTCGGTCGGAAGCCTTCCCCAGCCACCCTCGCCCGTCAAGATCCGCCCGAGGGTCACCGGTTGTGACTGACGCATCTTCATATGTCGATCGTGGCTTGATACTTACGTTCGAACAAGGATCTGGATGCGTATGCTCCTGATCGCCATATAGTGATCGCCGATCAACGGGCAGCGACATCGACCGTGGGTCAACGGCGGGGGTTCGACGAACAGTTCTCGCATGGTTCACGCATCCCTGGCACCGGGCACGGCTGCATCGCGGCAGCCGGCGGCCGGATGGACCCACCTTCCATGCGATCCGAGGACTGATGATCACGACCACCGCAGGACGCGCCCACCCGGGCCGCCGCCGCCCGTCGACCGGGACGAGGTGATGGCGGGCAGCGATTTCCGGCCCGTCTACCACCCGGCCGGTCACGACAAGGAGCTGCGTTCCGCCTCCCAGGACCTGCGCACCGGCCGTTGGGTCTCCATGGCACGCTTACTCGAACGCACCGACAACTGGGGCCTGTGGACCCAGCGCACCCAGGTGCTCGCCGCCGTCGCCGCCGGCTCCGACGTGGTCCAGGCCTGGCGGGCCGAACAACCGCACAGCGTCGCCGCACTCGTGATGCACACGCGCGTCAGCGTCGAACGGGCCGTCCGCGCCCACCGCGCCGGACACGCCCGCACCGGCGAACTGTGGCAGGAAGCGTGGTCGACCTGCCGGGAGGCCGCCCGCATCAGCCCCGCCGACCCCGTGCCCTGGGTCTGCCTGCTCGCCCTCGCCCTCCTCGACGAGCAGCGCCAGATGGCCGAGCACCGGGTGCCACCTCCCGGCCCGATGCTGCCCCCCGGTCCCTGGGGGATCCTCGCGGAGGTCGACAAGCGCGACCCGCACAACCGCGAGGCCTACCACCGCATGCTCCAGTTCGTGTACGCGGGCACGCCCGGACCGCTCTCCGAGGCCGCCAACTTCGTTCACTGGGCCGCTGGTTCCGCACCTCCGGGATCCCCCGTGCACGTCCTGCCGCTCTACGTACGGGTCGAGCGCTACCGCCGCGAACGCGGCCAGGAACGGGCCCTGGACCTGCACTGGGTCGCCGAGGACGCCGTACGCGACGCACTCCACGCCCTGGACACCTGGTTCCACCACGCCGATCTGCCGCGCGCCTCCCCGCTCGACCTGAACCAGCTCGCCCACGCCCTGTGGGGAGCCCTCCAGTTCGACGAGGCGGCCCGCGTCTTCGACGCGATCGGCCCGTACTGGACCACCCTGCCGTGGGCCCACCGGACACGTGACCCGGCCGACCGAGCCTTGGCCGAGGAGGTGTTCCTGCAGGCCAGGTCCCGAAGCCTGGCCGGCCGGAACTGACCCCCGCCGCCTCCCCCGAGGCGCCGACCACTGGCTCCACCCGCACCACCCAGGCCGCACCCGCACCCCCGTGCTCCACCGTCCCCTCGCTCCACAGACCCCCGGAGGTACCGCCGTGTCCAGAACCGATTGGGCAGCCCGCCAGGATCGTAAGGCCCCACCCCAGCAGGACGAGGAACAGCGCCTCAGGGAGCTCGGCTACCAGCCCGTCCTCGCCCGCCGGATGGGTGGCTTCGGAAACTTCGCCATCAGCTTCTCCGTCATATCCGTCCTCTCCGGATGCATGACGCTGTACGGCTTCGGCATGGGCTCCGGCGGCCCGGCCGTGATGCTGTGGGGCTGGATCGGCGTAGGCCTCTTCGTCCTCTGCGTGGGTCTCGCCCTGGCCGAGGTGACCAGCGCCTACCCCACCTCCGGCGCGCTCTACTACATGGCCGACCGGCTCGGCGGCCGCCGCTGGGGCTGGTACACGGGCTGGCTGAACCTGCTGGGTCTGCTCGGCGCCATCGCCGGCATCGACTACGGCGCCGCCCTGTTCACCGGCGCCTTCCTCAACCTCCGCTTCGGGTTCGTGCCCACCCCCGGCTCGACGTTCCTGATCTTCCTGTGCATCCTGCTGCTGCACGCCGCGCTCAACCTCTTCGGGGTCCGCCTCGTCAGCGTGCTCAACTCCATCAGCGTCTGGTGGCACCTGGGCGGTGTCGCCGTGATCGTCGGCGCCCTGGCCTTCATCCCCGACAACCACCAGTCGGCCTCGTTCGTCTTCACCGAGTTCGTCAACGACACCGGCTGGGCCAATCCGTTCTACGTGGCGGCCGTCGGCCTGCTGCTCGCCCAGTACACCTTCTCCGGCTACGACGCCTCCGCGCACCTCTCGGAGGAGACCAGGGACGCCTCCGTCTCCGCCGCCAAGGGCATCGTCCGCGCCATCTGGGTCTCCTGGATCGCCGGTTTCGCCCTGCTCGCCGGCCTCACCTTCGCCATCCAGGACTACGCGGCGGTCCAGGGCAGCGCCACCGGCGTCCCGCCCGCCCAGATCTTCATCGACGCACTGGGCTCCGGCGGCGCCACCGCCCTGCTCCTCGTCGTCATCGTCGCGCAGCTCTTCTGCGGCAACGCCGAGGTCGCCGCCGCGAGCCGCATGGTCTTCGCCTTCAGCCGTGACAACGCGCTCCCCGGATCGGCCCTGTGGCGCAAGGTCAGCGGCCGGACCCAGACCCCGGTGCCGGCCGTCTGGCTCTCCGTCGTCGTCGCCGGCGTACTCGCCCTCCCCTCGCTGTACTCCGCCACCGCCTACGGGGCCGTGACCGCCATCAACGTCATCGGCATCACCCCGGCCTACGCCATCCCGATCTACCTGCGCCTGCGCGCCGGCAACCGCTTCGAGCCCGGCCCCTGGAACCTGGGCCGCTGGAGCAAGCCGATCGGCTGGATCGCCGTCGTCTGGGTGGGGCTCGTCACCGTCCTCTTCTGCCTGCCCCAGAAGTCCCCCGTCACCATCGACTCGATGAACTACGCCGTGATCGCCCTGGCGGTGGTCCTGGTCCTGGCCAGCGTCTGGTGGTACGTCGCACGCCGCTCGTACGGCACCCCCTCGGCCTACGGCAACGCCCGCGAGCAGGCGGAGATCGCCGAGGACATCGTCTGACCCGGCGGGGCCGCCGTGACCGGCCGCGCTCTCGCCCCGTCCCCGGACGGCAGGTGAGCGGCGCACGGCCGGTCAGCGGCGGCCGGCCGGGCGCCGCCGCGGGGGCTCGATGCGCACCCGCCGCTGGGCGGGCCCGCTCTCGATGCCGTCGAGCTGGGCGACGACCGTGCTGCGCAGGTCGTCGTAGTCCTCGAAGCGGAACTCGTGGAACAGCGTGTAGCCGGTCCACATGAGGTTGGCGCAGACCCGGGCCGGCACCCGGCCGGTCCGGGCGCCCATGCCGACCAGCGCCACCGACCGGATGCTGCCCGGTACTTCCGCATTCTGCCGGTGGATCGCCTGGAACGCGGCCGCGCACGCCAGGGCGACGTTCACGGTGTCCCGCACGTTCTGCGAGGACCGCTCCATCGTCGGCGTCGATATCAGGAACTTCGGCACGACCGCCCCCGAGGCGACGCACACCGCGCTTCCCACCGGGAGGCAGCCCGCGAACTGCGCCCGGACGGCCCGCTGCACGCGCAGCTGGATGCCCGCTCCCAGATGCCGCTTGATGGCCGCGTCGACCCCGCCGTCCATCCGCCCTCGGGAGTTGGTCGGGGTGACCCAGGCGTCGACCGCCTCGTCAAGGATCGAACCGTGCCGGATCTCGACCCCGGGCGTGTCCGCGAACGCCGCCCGCCACGCCTGGACCACCTCCGCGTCGGTGTCGGTCAGCACCACCCGCAGCGGCGCCGGCCCACGGTCCACACTCATGATCCACTCCGATCGGGAAGGGAATCCTGCACTGGTGAACGACGCTACCCGGGGCCACTGACAACGCCGTTGGCGGACGCGGACCAGGGCGTGACGACAGGACGGTGCGCCGAGCCCGCCTTGCCCGTATCAAGGCCTGGGAGATCCTGCGCGACCGCCGCCTGAGAGGCGACGGTGCGCGCCACGCGATGCACGACGTCGCCCGCCCGCACAACCTCGCTCCCACGGGACGACTCCCGCCACATGCGGGAATCAGGTGAGGCAGAACTCGTTGCCCTCGATGTCCTGCATCGTGATGCACGACTCGTTGACGCCATCGGCGAGCTGCGTCAGCACGTGCTTCCCGCCGAGCGCCATCAGCCGTGCGCATTCGGCCTCAAGTGTGGCCAGGCGCTCCTCACCCACGAGCCCGGCGCCGGCCCGCACATCGAGATGAACCCGGTTCTTGACGACCTTGCCTTCGGGAACTCGCTGAAAGAGCAGGCGCGAGCCCACACCCGAGGGATCGGTGCACGCGAAGTAGATCTCGTCCTCGGGCGGCAGCGAGCGGTGGAACTCCTCCCACGTGGCAAAGCCCTCCGGGACCGCAGGCACGACGTACCCCAGCACCTCACACCAGAAGGCGGCGAGGCGCGCAGGCTCCGCGCAGTCGAAGGTCACTTGGAACTGCTTGATCGTTGACATCGGCGCACGATAACAGGGGCCCTGCCGATCTCCCCAGGTCAATAGATCTGCACGTGGGGGGAGGAGGCGCGCGGCGACCACCGGTACGCCCACGTGCGCAATCTGGAGGATCTGCGCGGACGGATCGCCCTGCTGGCGGCGGACGAGAAGACGCTGCGCATCGCGGAGGCGACGGCCGGTCGATCGGGCAAGGACGCGCTGGTCGCGTTCGCCGACGCCTGGCGGGAGTACGCCCACGCGCATCCGGGCCGCTACACCGCGCCCCAGACCCGGATCCGGATCGACCCCGAGCTCGCCGCACAGGCACCCGGACCGCGCCGCGCGGTCGAGCTGACCTACGGCATGCTGCGCGGCTACGCGCTGACGGAGCCCGATCTGACCGACGCGGTCCGGCTGTTGCGCAGCACATTCCACGGGTTCGTCGCCCTGGAGGCGGCCGGCGGGTTCGCGCACGAGCGTTCACCACAGCGCTCCTGGGTCCGCACCCTCGACGCCCTGCACACCCTCCTGGAGCACTGGCCCCCGCCCCGCGAAGGAGACTCCTCATGACCGGCCCGACCATCGGCCACCTGCACGGGAACGGCGCGACCCTGCGCTACGAGGTACGTGGCCACGGCCCGCTCCTGCTGCTGATCCCCGGAGGGTCGGGCGGCGCGGCCTCCTTCGACGGCATCGCCGACGACCTGGCCGCCGAGTACACGGTCGCGACCTACGACCCGCGCGGCCTGTCCCGGAGCCCGCTGGACGACCCGGAGGCCGATCAGACCGTGGCCGAGCACGCCGACGACGCGCTGCGGATCGTGGACCTGCTGTCGCCCGGCGAGCCCGCCCGGGTGTTCGGCACCAGTTCGGGCGCGATCGCCGCCCCGCACCTGCTCGTCCGTCCCGAACGCCTCGAACGTGTCGTGGCGCACGAGCCGCCGGTGGTGGAGGTCCTGCCGGACGTCCTCGCGCACCGGGCGCTCCTCGCACGTGTGGGGGGAGACGCTCCGCACCCAGGGGCTCATGCCGGCGATGACCGTGTTCGCCGCCGGCCTGCGCAAGCCCGGGGACATCCCCGGGCCGCCGGCCCAGGTCGCTCTCCCGCCACGGGCGGCGGCTCGCGCCGAGCGGACGATGGCCGACCTGCCGTACTTCGTCGGCCGTATCGTCCCCGCCTTCATGTCCTACGTCCCGGACGTCGACCGGTTGGAGGCCTGGTCGGAGCGGCTCGTGCTCGCCTGCGGCCAGGACTCCCGCGGCGAACTGCCTTACCGTCCGGCGGCTTTCCTGGCCGAGCGCCTCGGCGCTGACCTGCGGCACTTCCCGGGCGGACACACCGGCCTGACGACGCACCCGGCCGAGTTCGGCGAGCACCTCCGGAAGGCCTTCCGGGGCTGACCTCCTCCTCCGCGCGCATCCGGGCTACCGCCGGTCGGCGTACGCCTCGCTGCGCGCGACCCGATGCATTTCTACGCTGGATGAATGAGCATCAGATCCTCCGGGCGCAGAACCGGCGCGGGCGCGGCAGCTCTGGCCATCGGCGCGTCGGTCCTCCTCGTGCCGACGGCCGCGGGCACCTCGCACGCCGAGCCGCTGCCGCCCCGACCCGCCTCGTCCGTCGACGCGTCGCTGTTGCACCGGTCCGGGACCCATGTCCGGGCACGGCAGGGGGCGCCCGCGCTACCGGACGACGTGTCCGCCCTGTCGTGGCTGGTGGCGGACGTGGGGACGGGTGCGGTGCTCGCGGCCCACGACGCGCACCGCCGGCTGCCACCGGCCAGCACCCTCAAGACCCTCTTCGCCCTCACCGCGCTGCCCCACCTGCCCGGCTCGGGCCGGCACACGGTCACCGAGGCCGAGCTGGACGAGGTACCGGACGGGAGCAGCACGGTCGGTCTCTCCGCCGATCACACCTACCGGGTGGCCGACCTGTGGCGGGGTGTCTTCCTCAGCTCGGGCAACGACGCCGTGCACGTGCTGGCCGCGATGAACGGCGGCTGGGACGTCACGTCGGCGCAGATGCAGGCCAAGGCGCGCTCCCTGGGCGCGCGCGACACCACCGTGGTCTCCCCGGACGGTTTCGACGCGGAGGGCCAGGCCTCCTCGGCCTTCGACCTCGCCGTCTTCGGCCGTACGGGCCTGGCCGACCCCGCCTTCGCCGAGTACGCGGCGACCGCCGACGCCCAGTTCCCCGGCGGCACCCTCGCCGACGGCAGTCCCACCTGGACGTACGGGATCGAGAACACCAACCGGCTGGTGACCGGTCAGGACGGGCTGGGCCGCTATCCGGGGATCATCGGTGTCAAGAACGGCTACACCTCCCAGGCGGGTTTCACGCTGATCGCGGCCGCCCGTAGGGACGGCCGTACCCTGCTGGCGACGGTGATGAACCCGCAGTGGGGCGGCGCGAACGCCGTGTACGAGGAGGCGCGGTCCCTGCTGGACTGGGGATTCGCCGCGGCCGGACATGTGGACCCGGTCGGATCGCTGGCTCCTCCCCCGGCGACGCCGCCCGCAGCACCGCCCGCCCCCGTCGCCGCCGGCGCCGTCACGCCGGACCGGCTCCACGTGGGTGCCCCGATGCTGTACGGGCTGTCGGCCGCGTTCCTCGCGGCGGTGGCGGCCCTGGCCGGGACGGCCGTCCTGCGCAGGCGCCGCACCGGGTCGTGACGGGGGGCGCACCGAGTCGTGACGGGGCGCGTCCCGGTCGCCGGCCGCGCGCGCCGGCCGCGGGCACGGTCGACGCGCGAGGGGCAGGGTCCGGTGCCAGGCTGAGGCCGTACCGGACCCGCGAAAGGCAATCCCATGATCACCACTGACTTCGTCCCCGGCTCCCCCTGCTGGCTGGACCTCGGCGTCCCGGACGTCCGCGCGGCCGCGGCCTTCTACGGCGCCGTGCTCGGCTGGGACTACGAGTCCATGGGCGAGGGCGAGGACATGGAAGGCGGGATGTTCCGGAAGGACGGGAAGTTCGTCGCCGGGCTCGGCAGGCTCACCGAGGAAGGCGCCCGCCCGGCCTGGATGATCTATCACAGCGTCACCGACGCGGACGCCACCACCCAGGCGGTGGAACGCGCGGGCGGCACCGTGCGGGTGGCCCCGCGGGACCTCGACGAGTGGGGCCGGATGGCGCAGTACAGCGACCCCCTGGGGGGACAGTTCGCCGTCTGGCAGCCGGGAAGGAGCAAGGGCGTCGAGCTGGTGGACGCGCCGGGCTCACTGTGCTGGACGGAGCTGTACACGACGGACGCCGCCGCCGCGAAGGAGTTCTACGGCGGCGTCTTCGACTGGCGGTTCAGCGACATGGCGCTGCCCGGCGGCGGGGGCGCGTACGCCCTCATCACTCCCGCCGGCCTTCCCGAGGAGCGGATGCACGGTGGCCTCATGGAGCTCCCGGCGGAGCACCTGGCCCTCGCGCACGGGCGGCCGTACTGGCATCCGGTCTTCGCCGTCACCGACTGCGATGCCGCGGTCGCCGCGGTCACCGAGCACGGCGGGAGCGTGCAGATGGGCCCGCAGGACGCGGAGGGCGTCGGCCGGCTCGCCGTCTGCCTCGACCCGGCGAACGCCGACTTCGTGCTCCTCACACCGGTCCGTGGGTGATCCCCCGGCGAGCTCTGTCGCACGTCGCGCGCGGGGACCGCTGGCCGGGGCCGGAGGCCCGTCGAGCGGGGAACCCCGGTGGCGGCCTCGGGTCCGGGCGGGGCAGTCTGTAGTCATGAGAGCGCCCTTGCGCTCGCCTCCCGGACCGCGAGCCGACGGCCACCATCAGGTCCTTTTCGTCTTGGCGAAGTGCGTTCCCTTCGCGATCGCCCTGCTGGTGCTCCTCGTCGAGTTCACGCCCCTGCACGTCCTGTACACCGGCCCCCTGTTGGTCGCGACCCCCGCTCTGGCGGCCGTGACGATGGGCCCCAAGGGCACCCTCGCGGCGGCGGGGGTGGCCGTCGGTGTCAGCGTGACCACCGCCAGCTACAACGGCGCCTGGGGAACCCAGCAGGTGTACACGAACTTCCTCGCCCTGTTCCTGGTCTCGGTGGCGAGTTTCCTGACGAGCCGCTCCGCGCGCACCCGCACGGAGAACGAGCTCAACCAGGTCCGCCGGATCGCCACGGCCGCCCAGGAGGTCATCCTGCGGCCGGTGCCGGACCGGCTGGGGTCCGTACGGTCGGCCAGCATGTACCTGGCAGCCGAGACGGGCGCGCAGATCGGTGGCGACCTGTACGACGTGGTCCAGACCCGGTACGGGGTCCGGATGATCGTCGGGGACGTCCGGGGCAAGGGACTGCCCGCGGTCCGGGCCGCCGCGATCGTGCTGGGCGCCTTCCGGGAGGCCGTGCACTACGAGGCCGACCTGGTGAAGGTCGTCGACCGGTGCGGAGCGGCCCTGCACCGGGACGCCGCCGTATCGGGCGCGGCCGGAGGCGCGGACGCCCTCGTGGAGGGGTTCGTGACCGCGCTCGTGGCCCAGATCCCCGACGGCCGGCACATCGAGATGATCAACCGGGGCCATCCGCCCGCGCTGCTGCTGCACGACGGAGCCGTCCGATCCCTGATGCCCACCGCTCCCCTGCCGCCGCTCGGGCTCGAGGAATTCCTCGACGGCCCTCCCGGGCGGGCGGAGCGCCATCCGTTCGTGCCCGGGGATCGGCTGCTGTTGTACACCGACGGCGTCATCGAGGCCCGTGACCAGGACAAGGCCTTCTTCGACCTGGCCGAGGCCATGGTGACCCTGCGCGACCACACCCGGGAGGCGTTCCTGACGGGCCTGCACCAGGCATTGCTGCGCCACACCCGGAACCGGCTGGCCGACGACGTCGCGGTCGTCCTCGTCGACCGGTACGAGGAGGAAGAGGAGGAGCCAGGGCCGGCCGGAGGGCCGACGTAGGACCCGTGGAGTCGCCCGTACGGTCCAGGACGCGACAGCATGGAGAGAGGCCGACCGGCGAGATGCCCTCGACAGGAGGTGATACGCACAGTGACCAGCCATCGCTTCTCCTTCTGCGGGGCCGAGCTCGCCGCCGTCTACGTGATCGCCGACCAGGGCAGGGAACTCCATCTGGCCGAGCTGACCGGTAACCGTGGCGTCCTCTACGGGCTGCCGGCGATCCTCGCCGTGGCCGGCCATTCGCCCGCCGCCAACGCCTTCCGCTCCGGCCGCCCGCTGTGGCTGACGCCCAAGGAACTCGCCACGTTCATCGAGGAGGACCCCCACCACTTCCCCACCCGGGTGCGCAACAGTGCCCCCAACTCGCCGACCCGGGTCTCGCTGGGCGCGCTGCCCCTGGGATACGACGACATGGAGCTCGGGTGCCTGGTCGTCGCCGGGCAGGCCGGGGACGGCGGCTTCAGCGCCGACGACCGGAGCCTGCTGGAGCTGTACGCCGACCAGGTGGCCACGGGACTCGAATCGGTCGCCGCCCGCTTCGCCGGCCGCAAGGCGCCGCAGTCCCATCTGGGCCAGTCGCTGGTGCCCGACCAGGGCGGCGCCTTCATCCTGGAACTGAGCACCGGCCGGATGGAGGCCCACGCCCATGTGCTGGAGCTGCTCGGGCTGCCTCCCGATCAGTTCGACGGGCAGGTGGAGACCGTGCTCGCCTGTGCCGTTCCCGACGACATGCCCGCGCTGATGGCGATCGTGGAGCCGAACCGGCTGGCCGCGTCCGGACAGCAGCTGGCGTTCCGGATCCGCCGGCCGAACGGCGAGCTGCGCTGGCTGGGGCTGCGTTGCCGCGTGGAGGTGGACTCCGAGGGCATCCCGCGGCGCGTGCTGGGCGTGGTGGCCGACGCCACGTACCTGCGCCCCAGCGCCGACGAGGTCTCCCTGGTGCAGCGGCTGTCGGCGACCCTGGCGGGAGCGGCGACCATCCGGGAGGTCAGCCGGCTGGTGGTCGCCGCCCTGCGCGAGCCGCTGGGCACCTCCCGGGTCGCCGTCGGCGAACTGGAGCCGGATCGGCTCATCGTCACCGCCCTCGATCCGCCGGAGCCCGATGCCTGGCCCGAGGTCTGGCGCGCCGAGTGGCGGTCGGAGTGGCCCGACGTCGCACTGAGCGACCTGCCCACCCTGCAGAGCGCCCTGCGCGGGGGGCATCTGAGCCTGTGGCCGCCGGGGGCGGATCTGGAGCCCGGACTGCTGGGCGTCGGGCCCGGTGGTCTCGCGGTGCTGCCGCTTCCCGCCGACGGTCGGATGGTCGGGGTGGCTCTGGTGGGGTGGGACGCTGAGCACCGGTTCGGACCCGAGGAGCGGACGCTGCTGACCGCGACCGCGGGGCTGGTCGGGCAGGCACTGGTACGTGCCCACGCGCTGGACGCGCGCCATGAACTCGCCACCATGCTCCAGCGCAGTCTGCTGCCCCGTAAGCTCCCGGAGCTGCCGGGCGGGATCGCGGTCGCCCGCTACCTGCCCGCGACCGCCGGGCTTGAGGTCGGCGGGGACTGGTACGACGTCATTCCGCTCCGCGACGGCCATGTGGCCTTCGTCATCGGGGACGTCCAGGGGCACAGCGCGGGAGCCGCCACCATCATGGGCCAGATGCGTACGGCGGTCAGGGCCTACGCGGTGGAGGGACACCCGCCCGATGTGGTGGTCGCGCGGGCCAACCGGCTGCTCGTCGGGATGGAGACGGACCTCTTCGCCACGTGTGGGTACGTGGACCTGGACATGGAGGAGGGCATCGCCCGGGTCGTCCGGGCCGGCCATCTGCCACCGATCCTGCGTCACCCCGACGGCGTCGCCGAGGAGATGGCGGTCGAGGGCGGGCCTCCCCTGGGGGTGCTCGCCGAGGCCGAATTCCCCATGACCGAGGCGGGGCTGCTCCCCGGCACCCTGCTCGTGCTGCTGACGGACGGCATGGTCGAGTCCGCGCGGCTCCCGCTGGACGAGGGCATGCGACGGGTGTGCGACGCGCTCGCGGCGGCCGACCCGGTCGATGTCGGAGCGGTCGCCGACGAGTTGGTCGGCGGTGTGGGGCGGCGCGACGACGACGTGGCGTTGCTGTTGCTGCGCTACGACGGCCAGGGCGACCGGCCGAGACGGAGCCACTGGACGGTGTGGCGGCTGCCCGACGCGGTCCTGCACGCGCGCCGGTTCACGGCGCGCACCCTGCGGTCCTGGGGAGTGGTGGACCAGCTCGACGAAGCCCTGCTGGTCGTGTCCGAGCTGGTCACCAACGCCATCGCGCACACGCAGGGCGAGGTGGGGATGGATCTGACCCTGTCGGCGGACCGGCTGCGGATCGCGGTGAACGACGCGTCGCCGCGCAGCCCCGTCAAGCCGCTCTGGGTGAGCTGGGAGTCGACCGGCGGCCGCGGGCTCCTCATCGTCGACGCGGTGACGGCGGCCTGGGGCTCGGTGCCGCTCAGTGGCGGCAAGCAGGTGTGGGCCGAGATCCCCTGGCGCCGCGACGCCTGACGCGCCGACCCGGACGACCCGGTCCGGAAGTGGTGCCCGGCCGGTCAGGCCGGGAGGGGGCGGATGGCGGGACCGGTGTAGGAGCCGAGGGGGCGGATCAGCGCGTTGTGCTCCAGTTGTTCGATGATGTGGGCCGCCGGCCGGTGATCCGGCTCATCACGAAGAGCGGGGTGAAGGCCGGGGTGTCGAACCCCATCAGGTGGTATGCCAGCCCGGCGGGGTGGTCGAGGTTCGGGTGGATGCCCTTGCGGCTGATCATGGCGTGCCGGAGCGCGGCGTGCAGGGTGGCGAGCCGGGTCGTGTCGGGGTCGGCGGCTCGGGCGACGAGTCGGTCGGTGGCCTCCTGCATGATCGGTACGCGGGAGTCGCCGTCGCGGTAGACGCGGTGCCCGAAGCCCATGACCTTCCTGCCGGCGGCCAGCGCCTCGTCCAGCCACTCCCCCTTCCACGCGGCGGCCGAACGACTGCGCTACGACATCGAGCTGTTGAATGGCTGGATCCGCTCTGGCCGGCCGGGCACTGGGTGCCCGAGCAGATCGTGTGCGCGGGCGGTGAGGCACTGATCGCCGCCCCGGGCGAACACACCCGGCCGATGGAGCGGGAGGCGGTCCGGGCCGCGCGCCCGGACGTACTCCTCGTCATGCCCTGCGGGTTCGCCCCGGAACGCACCCTGCGCGAACGGGACCTGCTGAGCGCGCTGCCGGGCTGGGAGGAGCTGCCCGCGGTGCGCGCGGGTGAGGTGTGGGTGCTGGACGGGCCCGCCTACTTCAACCGCCCGGGCCCGCGCGTCGTGCGCGGTGCGGAGGTACTGGCGCACGTCTTGCACGGGGTCGGGGCGGGCGCCCCGGTGGAGCCGACGGAGGCCGTCCGGCTCGCCCACGGCTGACGGCGGTCCGCCTCCGGCTCGGCGGACGCTCCTCGCGGGTCCACACCCTGCCCTTATTGCATATACATTGCAGTTGCGGGAATTGCACATCAGAGGGTGGAGAGCAGTGAGCGGACCAGTGGTGCTGGGGATCGAGTCGTCCTGCGACGAGACCGGCGCGGGAATCGTGCGGGACGGCAGGCTGCTCGCGCACGTGGTGGCGTCGAGCATGGACGAGCACGCCCGCTTCGGCGGCGTGGTCCCGGAGATCGCGGCCCGTGCGCACCTGCACTCCTTCAACCCGGTCGTCCGGCAGGCCCTCGACCAGGCCGGGCTGAGGCTGAGCCAGATCGACGCGGTCGCCGTCACCACCGGGCCCGGCCTCTCGGGTGCGCTGCAGGTGGGTCTGGCCGGGGCGAAGACGCTGGCGTACGCGGCCGGGGTGCCGCTGTACGGCGTGCATCACCTGGCCGGTCACGTGGCCGCCGACACGTTGGAGCACGGTCCGCTGCCCCGGCCGTGCGTGGTGCTGATCGTCTCCGGCGGCCACACCTCGCTGCTGCTCGTACGCGACCTGGTGCGCGAGCCGATCCTGCACCTCGGGGACACCCTCGACGACGCGGCGGGCGAGTGCTTCGACAAGGTCGCCCGGATCCTGGGCCTGCCCTATCCGGGCGGGCCGGCCATCGACCGGGCCGCCCGCGACGGCGACCCGAAGGCCGTGACCTTCCCGCGCCCGCTCACCAGGCCCGGGGACGACCCGTACGCCTTCTCCTTCTCGGGCCTGAAGACGGCTGCGGCCCGCTGGGCCGAGAAGCACCGCCAACTCGGTCAGGAGCCACCGGTCGCCGACGGCGCGGCCGCCCTGCAGGAGGCCGTGGCGGACGTACTGACCCGCAAGGCCCTCGCCGCCTGCCGCGACCACGACGTCAGGACGCTGATCGTGGTCGGCGGCGTCGCCGCGAACTCGCGGGTCAGGGCGCTCGCGGAACGGCGATGCGCGTCCGCGGGCATCGAACTGCGCGTTCCGCCCCTGACCTTGTGCACGGACAACGGCGCCATGATCGCGGCCGTCGGCGACCTGCTGGTCCGCTCCGGAGCCGAGCCGGCCCCGCTGAACGTGTCCGTCGACCCGTCCGCACCCCTGGAGTACGCCTCCTTGACCCCGCTCCCCGCCCCACCGGTCACCCGCTCCGCGTGAACCCCACCGACACCCTAAGGACCCACCGCATGAGGGGCATACGCCCACTGTCCTCGTTCCTGGCCGCGGCCGCCGTACTGCTCGTACCGGCCTGCGGCAGCACGACCCAGAACCGCACCGACACCGCCGGACCGGGGGTGCAGGGTTTCCCCGTCACCGTGTCCAACTGTGGGGTGGAGACCACCTACCGGCGGCCGCCGCAGCGCGCCGTGTCCCTGAACCAGCACGCCACGGAGGTCATGCTGGCGCTCGGGCTGGAGAAGTCGATGGTGGGCACCGGCTATCTCGACGACAGGATCCTGCCGGAGTACCAGGCCGCCTTCGACTCGGTGAAGGTCCTCTCCAAGGAGTACCCGTCCTTCGAGACGCTGCTGGCCTCCGAACCGGACTTCGTCTACGGCGGGTTCACCTCCACCTTCGACGAGAAGGACGGCCGCGGCCGCCCGACCTTCACCAAGGCCGGCATCAACACCCACCTCAACATCGAAGGTTGTCCGGCCGGGCCGGTGACCATGGCCACCGTCGACGAGGAGATCCGCACGGTCGCCAAGATCTTCGGCGTTCCGGAGCGGGGCGAGCAGCAGGTGAACACGCTGCACGGCACCCTCGACCGGGTGGACGGCGCACTGGCCGGCGTCACCCCGACCAAGCTCTTCGTGTACGACAGTGGGGACAAGACCGCCTTCACCGCCGGCGGCAAGGGCATCGGCAACGAGCTGATCAAGAAGGCCGGTGGGGTCAACCTCTTCGCCGACGTGGACAAGGCCTTCGGTGACGTGTCGTTCGAGCAGGTGGCCGAGCGCGCCCCCGAGGTCATCGTGATCTACGACTACGGCGACCGGCCCGTCGAGGAGAAGAAGAAGTTCCTCCTCGCCAACCCCGCCCTCAAGGACGTCCCCGCGATCAGGAACGAGCGGTTCGCGGTGCTGCCGCTGTCGTCGACCGTGCTCGGTGTCCGCGTCCCGGCGGCCGTGGAGTCGCTGGCCCGCCAGATCCACCCGGACCGCTTCCGGTGACGGAGTCGACCGGTACGGGCGAGGCGGTCGTCGCCCCGACGAGAACCGCGACGAAGGCCTCGGCGGGGAACCCGGTGAAAGCCCCGACGGGAAGCCCGGGGTCCGCCGTGACCCGCCGCCGGTCCGTTCCGTACGCCCTGCTGCTCACCGCGCTGGGAGTCCTGCTGGCGACCACGGCGACGGCCGGCATCGCGATCGGATCGATCGGCGTCCCGGCCGAGCAGGTCTGGGGCATCCTGCTCCACCGGATCCACCCGGTCCTCGCCGACCCGACCTGGACGCCGGTCCGCGAGACGATCGTCGTCGACGTCCGGCTCCCTCGCGTGTTGCTGGCCGGTGTGGTGGGCGCGGGTCTGTCGGTGTCCGGGATGGCGCTGCAGGCCCTGGTCCGCAACCCGCTGGCCGACCCGATGATGCTGGGGGTCTCCTCGGGCGCGTCGGTCGGGGCGGTGCTGGTCCTCGTGTTCCACGTGGGCGTGTTCGGGATGTTCTCCTTGCCCCTGGCGGCGTTCTGCGGAGCCCTGGCCGCGCTGGTCGCGGTGTACTTCCTGGCGCGCTCCGGCGGACGGATGACCACCGTACGGCTGGTACTGGCGGGCGTGGCCATGGCCGAGGTCCTCTCGGCGGTGGCCAGTTTCCTGATCGTCACCTCCAACGACCCGCAGAAGACCCAGTCGGCCCTGCGCTGGATGCTCGGCGGGCTGGCCGGCACCACCTGGACGACGGTATGGATCCCCGTCGGCGCCGTGCTCCTGGGCACGGCCGTCCTGCTGGGGGTGTGCCGTTCCCTCAACCTGCTGCTGGCCGGGGAGGAGGCCGCCGCGGCGCTCGGACTGGACGTCCACCGCTTCCGCGGTGCCCTGTTCGTCCTGGTCGCCCTGATGATCGGCACGATCGTCGCCGTCAGCGGCCAGATCGGCTTCGTCGGACTGATCATGCCGCACGTGGTGCGGCTGCTGGTCGGCGCCGACCACCGCCGCGCGCTGCCCGCCGCCGCCCTCCTCGGCGCCACCTTCCTCATCGCCGCCGACCTGGGGGCGCGCACGCTCATGAGCCCGGAGGAGATACCCGTCGGCATCCTCACCGCCCTGGTCGGCGGCCCGTTCTTCCTCTGGTTGATGCGCCGGAAGGTGGCATGATGACCGACCGCCCGACCCCGAAGGCCGGCGCCCTCGACGCCGAGGAGGTCACCGTCGTGGTGAACGGCCGGACCCTCGTCGACCGCGTCTCCCTGCACGTGGCACCCGGCGAGGTCCTAGGCCTCGTCGGCCCCAACGGCGCCGGCAAGTCCACCCTGCTGCGCACCGTCTACCGTGCGCTGCGCCCCACCTCCGGACGGGTCCTGCTCGACGGCGAGGACGTGTGGCGGATGCCCGGCAAACGTCTCGCACGGCACCTCGCGGCCGTCCTGCAGGAGTCCACGGGCGACTTCGAGCTCACCGTCCACGACGTGGTGGCCATGGGACGCACCCCGCACAAGCGGGCCTTCGCGGGGGACGACTCCGAGGACCGCGCGATCATCATGGACGCGCTGGAGGAACTCGACGTCGCCGCGCTGGCGCAGGCCCCGTTCGACCGCCTCTCGGGCGGGGAGAAGCAGCGGGTCCTGATCGCCCGCGCCCTGGCCCAGCGCACCGGCACCATGGTCCTGGACGAGCCGACGAACCACTTGGACCTACGACATCAGCTGGACGTGCTCCGGCTCGTCCGCAGGGTCGGGGTCACCGCCGTGATCGCCCTGCACGACCTCAACCTCGCCGCGTCCTTCTGCGACCGGATCTGCGTGCTGGACGGCGGCCGCACGGTCGCGACCGGGGCACCGCAGGAGGTCCTCACCCGGGACCTGCTGGCCGAGATCTACCGGGTCGAGGCGGAGGTGTCCCCGCATCCGGGCACCGGGATCCCGCAGGTCACCGTGTTCCCCGAAGCCCGACGTGACGGGATCCGATAGCCGGTGGCCGGTGGCCGGTGGCCGGTGGCGCCACCGTCGTGAGCCGGTGCGGACGCTACGGAAGCGTGTCGTCCCGCCCGCCGCGGCCGGCGCCGGTGACCCGGCGCCTGACCTGGTCCTCCTGCGCGAGCCGCCGCAGCAGCTCGAACACCGGGGCGCAGATCGCGAAGACGATGACGGCCCGCTCGGCCAGGGCCACCGGGTCGTCCAGGCCGGCCGCGCGTTCCAGGTCCAGCCGGGCGACGGATTCGGCGAGCCGGGCGTAGGCGGCGAGCTCGCCGGGGGCGTACTGGGCGTCCAGGCGACGCAACTCCTCCAGCGCCGCCGTCAGCCCCTGCACGTGAGGGGAGGTGCTGGGCGCCTGCCAGTCAAGGTCCGCGAGGAGCCGGGCCACCTCGGCACCGGCGCTCCCCTCGGCCGCGACCTGCGCCTCCGACTCCGCCGCCGCCTCCTGGCCCGCGGCACCCTGGGCCGCCACCGGCACCGGGAGCGCGTAGCTGACCGCTCCGAGGGCGCTCTCGGAACTGTGGGCCTGGTCGACGGCCCCGAGCACCTCACGGGTCGCGGCGATGGACAGGCCGCCGAGCGTGGTCAGCGCCTTGATCAGCCGCAGCCGCTGGGCGTGCTCCTCCCCGTACTCGGCCAGGGTCGCGGCCGTCGCCCGCCCGGCGGGCAGCAGTCCCTGCCGCAGGAAGTACTTGATGCTGGCGACCGGCACGCCGGTCCGCCGGCTGAGCTCCGAGATCTTCATACGGCTTCCCTGCTGGTCTTGCGGTCCGGTATCCGGCATCGGCGATTGGACACCACAGCAAGATACTGCCACTATCCAGTAACTGGATACCATAAGTATCCAACCTCAGGAACGCAGCCGCACCGGAGAATCGATGCCTCACCCCACGCCCCCCTCCGTGCTCCGCCGACCCCAGCTGTGGATCGGGACGGGACTCATCGCCGCAGTGGTCTCGATGCTGTTCGCCCTGCTCTACGTGGGTGGCAACGTCAACCCGAAGGGCAACCTGCGCGACCTGCCCGTGGCCTTGGTCAACACCGACAGCGGAGCGGACGTGGGCGGCCGCCACGTCAACATGGGCGAGCAGATCGTCTCCGGCATCCAGAAGGCCGCCAAGGGCGACAAGAGCATCGACTGGCAGGTCGTCAGCCGGGAGGAGGCCGACAAGCGGCTGGGCCGGGGCAAGGTCTTCGGCGCCCTCGTCATACCCGCCGACTACTCCGCGACGGTGGCGGCCCTCACCGCCCCGCAGCCCGCGCCGCAGGGCCAGGCCGCCCCGCCGACACTGACCGTGCTGACCAACCAGGCGGCCGGCAGCATCGGCTCCTCCATGTCCTCCCAGGCCGCCCAGAAGGCCGCCCACGCCGCCTCCGCCCAGCTCGGCCAGGAGCTCCTCAAGCAGGCCGGCGCCCAGAAGACCCCGCTCCCGACGGCCGCGCAGCTGAAGCTGGCCGACCCGGTGACCGTGACCGTGGCCGACGGCCACCCCGTCGGCGCCCGCAGCGCCATGGGGCTGAGCGCCTTCTACTACGCACTGGTCCTGGTCGTCTGCGGCATGCTCGGCGCCAATGTGGTCAACTCCCAGGTCGACACCGCGCTGGGCTATCTGCACACCGACTTCGGCCCCGTCCGCAAGCGCGAACCCGTGCAGCACACCAGCCGCGTCCGCACGCTGGCCATCGGCATCGCACTCATGCTCGGCCTGTCCCTGGTGATGGGCACCCTGGTCGAGGTCGCCACGGTCGGCATCCTCGACATGGACGCCTCCCACCTGGGTCTGCTGTGGCTCTACTCGGTGGCCACCATCGCCGTGGTGGGCATCGGCAGCCTGGCCCTGTTCGCCGCCTTCGGTACGCCCGGCATGCTGCTGGCCACCATCGTCTTCGTCGCGATGGCCGTACCCTCCTCGGGCGCCACCGTGCCCGTCCAGGCGCTGCCCGGGTTCTTCCGCGCCCTCTCCGAGTTCGAGCCGCTGCGCCAGATCACCGAGGGCCTGCGCTCCCTGCTCTACTACGGGGCCCGGGCCGACGCGGGGCTGACCCGGGCCTGGACCTCGATGGGTGTCGCCCTCGTGGCCGCGCTGATCTTCGGCTTCGCCGTCACCCGCCTCTACGACCGCAAGGGGCTGCACCGCATCCCGCGCCCCGAGGCCGAGTCCGACGCCGCGGCCCCCGCCGAAGCCGCCGAGACCCCCGAGACCGCGACCCCGGCCACGGCCTGACATCGGCTCCGCAGGCCCCGTCCCTCACCCGAGGGGCGGGGCTCGCGTATGTGGTCGACCCTGGCCTCATCGCCGGCGCACGAGACGCACTCGACCCTTCCGCGCGCCAACAGGTCGTGCAGGCCTTCGCTCCCTACCCACGCGGGCGCCCCGGCCAGGACATCGACGGGCGGCCGGTACCGTCCGACTTCGCCGGCATCGTCCTGCCCGAAGAGGACGGCCCGGTCGTTCACGTACGCCTCACGCCGTACCGCCAGGCAACGCGGGGGGCAGGCTCCGGGCCCGGTCGGAAGACCACGCGGAGCACATGGCAGGCTCATGCCGCATGATCGATGAATTCGCGAAGGACACCCTGCACGGGAGACTGCGGCGGGACCGCGAGGCACTGCTCTGGAAACTCGACGGCCTGTCCGAATACGACGCCCGCCGACCTTTGACGGCGACCGGGACCAACCTCCTCGGCCTGGTCAAGCACGTGGCCACCGTCGAGGCCAGGTACTTCGGCGAGGTCTTCGACCGTCCTTCCCCGGAGCCGCTGCCCCGGTGGCAGGACTCCGACGGCAGCGACCTGTGGGCGACCGAGGACGAGACCCGTGATCAGGTCATCGGGTTCTACCGGCGCACGTGGGAACACTCGGACGCGACGATCGACGCGCTTTCCGTCGACGCCCCCGGCCACGTGCCGTGGTGGCCGGAGCCGCATGCCGACACGAACCTGTTCTCCGTCATGGTCCATGTCCTCGGCGAGTCCGTCCGGCACGCCGGGCACGCCGACATCCTGCGCGAAGGCCTCGACGGCCGGACCGGGTTGCGCCCCGAACACGAGAAGCGGATCGACGAGGAAGCCCGCGCGGCCCACCGCGCGAAGATCGAGCGGGCCGCCAGGTCGGCCGTACACGTGACCTGATGTTCGTGCGGCGTGCGGCATGCGGCCGGTGGAGGGTGCTGTTCTGTCGAAGCGTCCGGTTCCCGATGTACTCCGCCGGGCGGCGGGCCGGGCGGATATTGCCTGGTGGCGGCAGCCCAAGTCGGGCAGGGTCCACGTCATGGGTGAGGGTGACGAGATGCGCTACGCGAGCTTCGACTCGGTCGAGGGCCTCCTGCAACGGGGGCGGGGCCTGGGCGCCGTACGGGCTGTGCAGGACCCTCACGTGGCCGCGCCCTTCGTCCACGACGCGATCCGGCGGGACTGGCGGTGGGACGGCTTCGACGCGCGTTCCCGCTACCTCGCCGGTCTGGTCCGGGACCTGCGGCTGCCGCCGGCGCCGGTCGTGGAACTCCTGTCCGGTGACGAGGAGCAGTGCGAACGGGCCGTCGACGTGCTGGAGCTGCTCGCCCTAGGGGGTTGTGACGAGGCCCGGGAGGCTCTGCGCTCCCATGTCCGGGAGGGGGCGCACTGGGTGCGGGTACTGGAGTCGGTCGCCGGGCTCTGGCCCGTGGCGTGGTGGGAGGACCTGGGCGAGGTCGCGCGGCGGCGGATCGGCGGTGAGCCGGAGCCGCCGTGGTTCATCGAGCCGTGGACCCGCTTCGGGATCGAGGTGCGCAGGCCCGACCCGGGCCCGGACCCTGGTGATCTGTCCGACCTCACGGACGGCGAGTTGCTCGACCTCCTGGCCGGGGATCGGGCGGGGAGCGGCGACAGGGTCGCCGCCCTGTCCGAGCTGTCCCACCGGGATCCGGTGGAGGGATTGATCCCGCTCGTGCCCTCGCTCGTCGCTCCGGACGGTCGCCACCCTCTCTCCCGGCTGAGACAGGCCGTCGACCGCCTCGGCCCCCTCGCCGTTCCGGCCGCGCGCCGCTGGGTGACCGACGAACGGGAGTGGCTGGCACGGCTCGGCTCGGACGTCCTTGCCGATCACCTCGGCCCCGAGGTGATACCGGTGCTCGTGGCCGAACTCGCAGAACAATGGCGGGCCCCGGCCTGGTGCGGCCCCGGTGTGACGGCGCGGCGGTTGGCCCGCTTCGGCCCGGCGGCCGCCGGAGCGGTGGCGGACCTGCGCCGGTTCTGGCTGCGCACCCCGCACTCCTGCGAGCGGGCCGACTACCTGGAGGCCTTGGCCGCCATCGACCCGGGTGGGCTGGACCACGCCCACACCGAGTCCCTCTGGGACTGCGAGGAGCGGGCCCGTCTCCTCGGCATCGCCCACGCACCGGACGGGCCCGAAGCCCTGGAGCGGATCACGGCGCTGCGCGACGACCCCATGGAGACCTCGGACGTGCGAGCCGCCGCCGAAGCACGGCTGACCGGCACGACCGCGCGGCGGCCGTCATAGCCCTGTCCCTCGGCCCAGGCACTCGACGAGGCGGGCGGCGAGTGTCGCGTCCGGATCGAGGCGGGGGTTGAAGATGGTGACATCGAGGCCTACGGCGCGTTCGTCGGCCGGCGCGATCCGCAGCACACTCTCCAACTCCGGCCACGTCAGCCCGCCGGGGAGGCGGTGATCGACGGCCGGCATGAGCGCGTCGTCGAGGACGTCGACGTCGAGATGAACCCGGTATCCGGCGCTCTCCTCGTTGCCGAGACGGGGTCGGCCGCGCGGCACGCACCGCGAACGTGTGCCGGATCCCCTGCGATCCACGGACGGGGACGGGTCACGTCACGCATCGGTCGATTCCGGGGACGCTCAGGCAGTACGAGGCCTCCTCCTGCGGCGGTGCTTCGGTGACCAGGCGGAACACGTCCTGGGGGATGGTGAGGACGGCCAGTCCGGTGCGCGGCATGACCACCTGGCCGACCTTCCGCACCAGCACCGCGCGTGCGCTCGCTTCGGTGCGCGTCAGGCGGTAGATCCCGATCGGGACGCGGGCGCCGGCCGGGAATCCGAAGACCGCCAGCCGGTGGCCGCGCTCCCAGCCTTCCACCGTCTCCGCTCCCCGGGTCCGGCGCAGCGGAATCCCGCCGGTGGCGCGTGTGCCGCCGGCGCTCGCCGTCAGGGTGAGCCGACCGGCCGCGGCGACCGCTTCTCGGGCCGGGTCGGGCGGGAGGAACGTCCAGTGTCCGCTCCGCAGGAAGCCGCCGCCGAGGTCTTCGACCTCCAGGCCGCGTCCGTTGAAGAGTTCCTCCTTGGACGGGTTCCCGGAGCTCAGGGCGGCCACGCTCGTCACGGGCGTGGTGTAGGTCCGGCCTCCTGCCGCGATCGTGACCGTGATCGGCCTGCCCTGCGCGAACCCGTACAGGCACAGCGCCGATCGGCCTCCGAGGGCGAACGTCACCGCATCGCCCGACTGCCGCTCGTCGCGGCCCGACGACACCCAGGCCATGGGCCGGTCGGCGGGGCGACCTCGGGTGAGCAGGGCCAGTTCGTCGCCGCAGCGGACGGGATCGGCGCCGGGCAGGCCCATGTCGAACTGCTGGGCCAGCGACAGGTCCGGGGCCGAGGGGCTCGGCGTCCCGGGACGTGTGGTGGCCGTGGGGGCCCTGGCCAGGGGCGATGCCGCCGGGACCTCGTGGCCGGTCGTGCACCCGGCGACGAGAGCGAGAGCCAGGGCGAGAGCGCGTGCCGGAACGAGCGGACGGGGCCCGGTCGGACGCCTCGGGCGCCTCCCGGTGACGGTCGACCGACTCTCGGCGTCGTTCTCATCGCCCTCCGGCGTGTCGCCCGGTGGGCCGTGCGGATGGTCCGGCATACGCCTCCTCACCCCGTCGGCTCACCGGCGCGTCTCGCTGCCGACCAGCACAGTAGGGCCGCCGACCGGGCGGCGTCGGCCGACGCCGCCGTCGGCACCTGAATGCCGCCGTGAATT
Organism: Streptomyces sp. CLCI03; assembly: GCF_053615355.1. Taxonomy (NCBI): domain Bacteria; kingdom Bacillati; phylum Actinomycetota; class Actinomycetes; order Kitasatosporales; family Streptomycetaceae; genus Streptomyces; species Streptomyces sp. CLCI03. Next base: position 705,449 of record NZ_CM132132.1, read on the forward strand.
CCCCGGATCAGAGGCAGGCGCGCGTGCGCCGTGCTCGACCACGCCGTGGGAGCGGGGCTCGGCCCGAACGGTGGATCGGGCGGCGTTCGCGGGCATATACCGAGGGGTGATGAGCATCCCGCCGTCGCACATGTGTCAGCAGGGGGCGCCATGAGGTACGACCTGTCCGATCGCCTGGTGGTGGGGATCGCCTCCAGCGCCCTCTTCGACCTGACCGACGGTGACACGGTGTTCCGGGAGCAGGGCGAGGACGCCTACCGGACCTACCAGGAGACGCATGTCGACGAACTTCTGGCCAAGGGAGTGGCGTTCCCCTTCGTCAGACGTCTGCTGTCCTTGAACGACCTCGCGGAGCAGGCCGACCCGCTGGTCGAGGTCATCATCCTCTCGCGCAACGATCCGGTCACCGGGATGCGTGTCATGCGTTCGATCGAAGCGTACGACCTGCCGATCAGTCGGGCGGTCTTTCGGCAGGGCCGCCCCTCGCACCAGTTCATGCCGGCGCTCAACATGTCGTTGTTCCTGTCGGCCGACGGCCCTGGCATCCGGGACGCGGTCGCGGCCGGGCTGCCCGCGGGACACGTGCTCAGAACGGGGCGGGTCGACGACGAGAGCGATCCCGAACTCCGTATCGCCTTCGACTTCGACGGTGTGGTGGCGAGCGACACGGCCGAGCGGGTCTACCAGCGCGGTGGGGTCGACGAGTTCCGTGCCTTCGAGGTCCGCAATGCCGCCACCCCGCACGATCCGGGCCCGCTACGCGACTTCCTGGCCGGCATCAACCGTATCCAGCGCCTTGAGGAGGCGCGGCGCCGTGAGGACCGCGGCTATCGGCCCCGCCTTCGCGTCTCGCTGGTCACCGCTCGGGACGCCCCCTCGCACGAACGCGCCCTGGTGAGCCTCAAGGAGTGGGGGCTGCGGGTCAACGACGCCTTCTTCCTCGGCGGTATCGACAAGGCCGCCGTCATGAAGGCCCTCGACCCGCACATCTTCTTCGACGACCAGGTCGCCAATCTCAACGGCACCGCCCAGGGCACTCCGAGCGTCCACATCCCCTTCGGTGCGATCAACTCGCCGCCGCCGGGGCCGGCCTGAGCTCCGCGCGGCGACCGGCGACCGGCGGCCGGGCGCGCGGGGCCGGGCGCGCGGGGCCGGGCGCGCGGGGCCGGGAGCGGGGGCCGGTGTCGGTGGGCGCCGGCAGGATGCGCTCCATGAGTTCCGCCACCGCGGCCGATTACGGCTGGATACGCTCCCCCCGCTCGCTGTTCGCCTACGCACTGGAGATCGGATACACGCTGACGTTGGTGCGGGGAGTCTCACCCGCGCAGTTGCTCCACCTCGCGGGGGCCGAGCCGCGCGGTGTGTGCGAGGACCTCCACGCGTTCATCGGGGAACACAATGACTTCCTCGACGGATTCGAGCAGTGGCCCGATGCCTTCCTCGCCGGCGCGTTCACCGTGCCGGGCGACGGAGGGGACTGGGCGCTCGTCCTGGATTTCGGAGGCGATCTGGGCATTCGCCCGGACATCATGGAGGCGCTCTCCGCCACGACACGTGCCGTCTCCCACTCCAGCAACGGGGGGAAGCCGATGGACTTCTTCCACTGGTACGAGGACGGCGAGTTGCGGACCACCTTCGAGTGGCCGGCGGACAGGACGGGCAGCACCCCCGACGCGCTCAACCCCTTGATGCTGCAGGTCGGCCTCGACCCGTCCGGGGACGAAGATCCCGATGTCGACACGAAGGCGGCGGTCCTGGCGCTGACCGAGCGCCTCACGGGTGTCAGGCTGACCGAAGAGCTGCTCGCGACCGCCGAATACCACGTGGGAGCGGTCCCGGAGGAGCCTGTCGGGCACACGGAGCACCCCCCACCGTCGACCGGTTCTGTTACGCGGCCATGACACTCCAACACTTTTGAACACGATCAACAATCGCTAGATTGTTGAACATGATCAAAACTGAGTACGGGGCATGGGTGGGCGACTTCGAGGCCGAGCGGGAGCGCCGATCGGCTCTGGGAGATCCCGACTGGGGGAAAGGCGCGCACCTGCCGGCTGACATCGTCCGCAGCATCCAGAAGTTCCAGGTCGGCGAGGACGGCGACGGCTCCGCACTCACCGCCAAGGCCGACCTCGCGGGTGATCCCGGCTACTCCCGGGCGGTCCGGCTCTTCATCGCCGAGGAACAGAACCACGCGCGCATGTTGAAGCTGCTGCTGGCGGCCGGCGGGGCCGAGACCCTCGACGGGCATTGGAGCGACGCGGCCTTCGTCCGGGTCCGGCGGCTGCTCGGACTACGGGTGGAACTGCTGGTGCTGATGATCGCCGAGGTGGTGGCCCTGGGGTACTACCGAGCCCTGCGCGACGGCGCGACCGACCCGCTGACCACCGAGGTCGCGGGCCGGATCCTGGCGGACGAGGAGCGGCACGTCCCCTTCCACTGCCTGCGCCTGCGCGAGGGGCTCGCCGGGCTGCCCCGACCCGCCCGCCGGGCGGTGACGGCCGGGTGGCGCGGACTCCTGGCCGCTGCCGCCACCTTGGTCGCGGTGGACCACGGTCCGGCCCTGCGGACCCTCGGGGTGGACCGCCGCACCTTCGTCGCACGGACCGTGCGCTCCTCCGCGCGGATGGCCCGAGCGATGGCGGGCGACCCGGTCCCCGCACCGGCGGAGGTGGGCGCGGGCGTCTGACCTCACATCGAGGTGCCGGTGGCGGCCGAGGACGGGACGGGCGGGGTGTCGGTGCGGCGCGGTACCGCCGGCTCACCACCGTCGTCCGCCCCCAGGCCTTCGAGCAGACGCAGACCGTCCTCGGCGGGGCTGCCCGGGGCCGCGGACAACACCAGCAGTTCCATGCCCGATTCGCCCGGCAGGGCGAAGTTCTCCTGGTGCAGTTCCAGCAGTCCCACCAACGGGTGCCGGTACGCCTTGCGTCCGTGGGTGCGGGCGCGCACGTCCGCGCGGGCCCAGAGGCGGCGGAAACGCTCGCTGCCCATCGCCAGTTCGCCGATGAGCGAGGCCAGTCGGGGATCCTCGGGGTACTGGCCGGCGGCCAGACGTAGATGCCCGACCACGTCGAGGGTGCACTTCTCCCAGTCCGCGTAGAGGCCGCGCTCCGCCTCCTCCAGGAAGATGTGCCGGGCGGTGTTCAGGCCCGACACCGGGCGACCGTGGAGGAGCCCCGCCAGACGGTTCCCGGCGAGCACGTCGAGGCGATGGTCCATGACCAGCGCGGGTGCGCCGGCGACCAGGTCGAGGACGCGCAGCACCTCCGGCCGGACCCTCCCCCGGCCTCCGGTCGGGGGCACCCCCTTGCCCGGCGCCTTCGCGCGACGGCGACGCTGCCGCGCGAGCCGGCAGAGGTGCTCGCGTTCGGTCCCGTCGAGGCCGAGGACACCGGCGAGCGCGTCGAGCACCTGCTCCGACGGCTGCGTGGCGCGGCCCTGCTCCAGCCGTACGTAGTAGTCGACGCTGACGCCCGACAGGTGCGCCACCTCCTCGCGGCGCAGCCCTGTCACCCGGCGGCGGCTGTCGGTGGGGATACCGGCGGACGCCGGGTCGACCCGGGAACGCCGGGTCCGCAGGAAGCCCGCAAGATCGTCCATGCCTTCCAGTATGGCTTCGGCGATGCCCGCGAGGGTGGTCCTGTCGGTACCAGGAAGTCCGGTCCGACGGAAGCGGCGCCCCTGAACACCGGACGCCGTGGCCCCCAGGATCGGGGCATCCGATCCGAAGGAGTTGCCATGAAGACGCTGATCGTCCACGCCCACCCGGAGCCGAAGTCGCTCAACAGCTCGCTGAAGGACCTCGCGGTGTCCACCTTGGAGGGCGCCGGGCACGAGGTGCGGGTGAGCGATCTGTACGCGATGAACTGGAAGGCGGTCGTGGACGGCGCGGACTACGGCCCCCACGCTTCCAGTCCGTTGCGGGTCGCCTCGGACTCGGGCCGGGCCTTCGAGGCCGGGGCACTCACCCCGGACGTCCTCGCCGAGCAGGAGAAGCTGCTGTGGGCCGACACGATCATCTTCCAGTTCCCGCTGTGGTGGTACACGATGCCCGCGATCCTCAAGGGTTGGGTGGACCGGGTGTTCACCTACCGCTTCGCCTACGGAGTCGGCGAGCACAGCGACACCCGGTACGGCGAGCGCTTCGGCGAAGGCACCCTCGCGGGCCGCAGGGCCCTGCTGTCGGTGACCGTCGGCGGCCCGCGGTCGCACTACTCGGCTCGCGGGATCAACGGCCCCATCGAGGACCTGCTGTTCCCGATCCACCACGGCATCCTCTACTACCCGGGCATCGAGCCGCTGCCGCCGTTCGTGCTCCACGGCACCGACCGGATGACCGCCGAGGAGTACGCGGTCGCCGCCGAGGCCTGGGAACAGCGCCTGCTCACCATCGAGTCGACCGCGCCGATCGGTTTCCGGCGGCAGAACTTCGGTGACTACGAGATCCCCTCCCTGCACCTGAAGGAGGGACTGGAGCCCGCGGGCCGCACAGGCTTCGGACTGCACCTGCGCGGCTGAGCCTCCCCCGCCCGCGGGCTCCGGGTGGCCTCAGGAGGCCGAAGCGGGTGCGGGTGGCCCGAGCAGGGCCCGGGTGACCTCGGGCGCATGGGCGGCGAAGGGGCCGAGGTCGGTGGCGCGCGGGTAGGCGGGATGGTCCCGGTAGGTGGCGAGCCGGTCCAGCGCGCGCAGGCCGTAGTACGCGGACGGTTCCGCCGCCGTGGCGCGTACGGGGTGGGCGGTTCCCGCCGCGACCGCCGGGAGGATCCGCTCGAACAGGGCGTGGCAGGCGCGGATGCCGCGGAGCATGACCTGGTGGTAGCGGTCCTCCGGCCCGATGGGGAAACGGTGTTCGGCCAGGACGGGACCGGTGTCGATGCCGGCGTCGACCTCGTGGGCGGTGGCGCCGTACTCCGTGTCGCCGTTCAGCAGGGCGAACAGGACGGCCACGGAGGGCAGTCCGCGATGCCGTGGCAGCAGCCCGTTGTGGATGTTGACGATGCGCAGGCCCTCGGCCCGGAGCAGGGGTTCCCGAAAGATCTGCCGGTTGTTGAGGGACCACACTATGCCGTCGGTCCCGGCCCGGGAGAGCGTGTCGGCGTGGGCGTTGACGTCGGCCGCCGCGAGGTGGGGCGCGTCGGCGACCTCCGCGTCCGACGGGTCGGCGGAGCAGACCAGGTCCACCGGGTGGCCGTGGGTGGCCGCGTGGGTGACGGCGCGGCGGAGCAGGGCTCCTTCTCCGACGAAGATCATACGGAGGCCTCCTCGCGGGCGGCGGTCAGGTGCTCGCAGACCTGCCCGAGCGTCAGGTCCCGTACGAGGCAGTCGAGCCGGCCGGTGAACCGTCGAGCCTGATCGGGGGTGAGCAGGTCCGAGGAGACGGCGGTGAGCATCTCGACGAGGGCCAGGGAATCCCCGCCGAGGGCGTGGAAGTCCGAGTCCGGCGACAGCAGTGCGCCGTCGACGCCGAGGACCTCCGCCCAGTGGTGCCTGACCCGCGCGTCCAAGGTGACGGGCCCGGCGCCGGTCGCGGAATCGGCCGCGGCCGGCGCGGACGTGGCGAAGGGATCGGGGAAGGCGGCGAGATCGGTCTTGCCGCTGACCGTGCTGGGCAGTGCGTCGATCACGACGACATGGGCGGGGACGAGGTACGCGGGGAGCGTCCGGGCCAGTTCGGCCCGCAGGGCGCTGCCCAGGTCCCCGCCCGCCTCGGGATCACCGGGGTGGGTCGGCAGTACGTACGCGCAGAGCACGGCCGTCGTGGAGTGCGGGCGGCGGCGGGGCACGACGACGGCGCGGTGGACGGCCGGGTGCGCTTCGAGGGCGGCGACGACCTCGGCGGGATCGACACGGTGCCCGGCGATCTTCACCTGCTCGTCGATGCGCCCGGCGAACTCGACCGATCCGTCGGCCAGTCGGCGTCCGAGATCACCGGTGCGGTAGGCGCGGAGGCCGTCGGCGCCGGTGGTGAAGGTTGAGGGGCGGCCGTCGGGCGGGCCGAGGTAGCCACGGGCCACCTGGGTACCTCGGACGACGATCTCGCCGGTGCGGCCGATGTCCCCCGGTCCGCTGCCGATGGTCTCGCCGTCCTCGGTGACGAGGTCGACCCGGGCGTACGGGCCGGGGCGCCCTATCGGGACGGTGGCACCGCTCTCCGCCCCGTCCACGGTGTGGGCGAGCACGGCGACGGTCGCCTCGGTGGGCCCGTAGGCGTTGATCACACGGCAGTCGGCCCCGAAGGCGGCGTGCGCGGACCGTACGGCGGTGGGCGTGAGGGCTTCGCCGCCCAGCAGCAGGGTGCGCGGGCGTGGCGTGGGGCCGCCGCCCGATGCGCCGAGCAGGGCGAGGTGGGAGGGCGTGAGCGCGAGGGTGTCCGCGCGCTGCCCGGCGACGAGGTCGCGCAGGGTGGCGGGCGAGGGCGCGCCGGGGGCGAGGACGACCGTCCCGCCGGCCGTCAGCGGCAGGAAGAGGGGGAAGCACGAGATGTCGAAGGCGTAGGAGGAGGCGAACCCGAAGCGCGTGCGATCGGTGACGTGGCAGACCTCGGTCATCCAGCGGACGAATCCCATGAGGCTGCCGTGCTCGATCTGCACCCCCTTGGGGCGGCCGGTGGAACCGGAGGTGTGGATGACGTACGCGAGGTCCCGGGGCCGCGCGTCCGCCGCTATGTCCGCCTCGGCGGCCGGGCCGTCGAGCAGCTCCTCGACGGCGAGCAGGGTCCCGGGCACGAACGGGGCGAGATCCTCGACCAGGTGTCGTCGGGTCAGGCAGATGCCGGCGGCGGATCCCTGAAGGATCTCCCGGATCCGTACGCCGGGGTGACCGGGGTCGAGCGGCACGTAGGCGGCGCCCGCCTTCAGGATGCCCCAGAGGGCGGCCACCCCGGCGGGTGTGCGGTCGACGACCAGTCCCACCAGGTCCTCGCGTCCCACACCGCGGCTGCGGAGCCCGGCCGCGACGGCGTCGGAGCGTCGGTCGAGAGCGGCGTACGTGACCACGCCCTCGGGTCCGTCGATCGCGGGCGCCTCGGGGGTGCGGGCGGCCTGGGCGCGGAAGGCGTCCACGACGGTGAGTTCGGGGACCTGCGGGTCCGGACCATCGGCCGGATCGGGCACGGCCGAAGCGGGGTGCGCGGTCCGTGGTGCGGGGCCCGTGGCCGCGGCGTCCTCGGGGGCGAGGCCGGCCAGGACCGTGTCCAGCAGTTGCCCGGCGCGGGCGGCGAGGTCCGGGCCCGCGCCGCGGACGCCGAGGGTGATCTCGGTCGCCGTGCCGGTCTCGGCGGCCACCAGGGAGAGCGGAACCATCGGGGCGTGGACCGGAAGGGCGTAGGCCGTGGACGCCGTGAAGCCGCCGCCGGAGAAGTCCGCCGGGTCCAGGCGGCCGAGGTGGGAGACGACGGCCGAGGCGAGGTGCCGGTCGGTACGTGACGCCACGGCCTGGACGGTGCGCAGCAGGGCTGCGGTCACGGGCCGGGGCAGCGGCGCGAGGGCCGTTTCGAATCCGGCGGCGAGTTCGCCGTTCCCGGCCAGGGCGGTCAGCAGGAGGGTGTGCGCGGCCGTCCAGTCCGCCCCGGGGCGCAGTTCCAGGAACAGCGGCAGGCTCAGGTTGCCGGTGGCCGCGATCCCGGGGCGGTGGCGGCGCAGGTCGACGGGGACCATGACACGGGTGTCGAGCCGGGTGGCATCGGCCAGGGCCTGGGCGAGGCGGGCGGTGAGCGCGGCACGGCGGCCGGGCAGGGTGCGGCGCAGCCACAGCGTCCGGAGCGGGTGGCCGCCGTCGGCCGAGCCGAGCGGGGAGCGCCGGGGAGGCACCGGCGTGGGCCGCGTGCGGGTGCTGCCGAGCCGGCGCAGCAGTCCGGCGTCGGTGTCCGGGTCGAGGGCGGGTCGGGCGGGCTCGCCGCGCAGGGCCCGGAAGACCTCCCGTACCCAGGTCAGGGCGCCGTGGCCGTCCATCAGGGCGTGCGAGGCGCTGAAGACGAGGGTGGTGGGCCGCTTCGGGTCCCCGCCGTCCGCCCCGTCCGCCCCGGGCACGATCAGCACCTCGCAGCCGGGCGGCTCCGTTCGACGCGACGGCCCGGCGGGCAACTCGACCGTCCCGGGTGCCGAGTCGGTGTACGCACCGGCGCGTGGTACGTCGTACCGCACCTGCGGCGGCGGCCCCCCGACGGTCCACATCGCGCCGGCACGTACGAGCCGTGATCCCGGGCAGGACTCGGCGGCGCGGGCCACGGCCTCGCGGAGCGCCCGGGCGTCGGGTACGCCCTCGCCCTCGACGACGATGCGCAGGGCCATGGCCCCGCGGGCGTCCCCGGCGGCGAGGTAGAGGCGTTCGGTGGGCGACACCGGACGCCGGTAGCGGGCGTTCGCACCGGTACGCGCATCGATGTCGGTACCGGCACCGACCTGATGGGATGTCATGACGTGGTGTTCCCTTGTTCGGTGTGGCCGGGGCCGGGGCGGACCGACACGGCGGCCTCGGTGGGGGCGGCCGGGCCGGCGGTCCAGGCGGCCACGCCGCCCACCTCCGTCACCCACTCCCCCAGTGCGCGCAGCCCGTCGGCCTGGGTGCGCGGAGCGGCGTAGCCGAGGTCCCGGCGGGCGGCGGAGGTGTCGTACGTCGCCGAGCGGGTCAGCAGCGCCATCATGTAGCGGCTCATGGGCGGACCGGCGTCCGGACCCGCGTCCGGACCCCTGCCGGCGGACCGGTGGCGCAGGTTCCAGCCCGTCTCGACGGCCGCGGCCAGCCCGCGGCCGAGGAGGAGCGGGATGCGCGGGGCGGGCGGTGGGCAGTCGAAGAGGGCTCCGACCCGCGCGAGGAAGGGCCACAGGTCCGTCTCCTCGCGGTCCGCGACGAAGTAGGCCTTGCCGCCGATCCGCCCGGCGGGCGCGTGTACGGCCCGCAAGCAGGCGTCCACCGCGTTGTCGACGTGGCAGAGCGAGACCAGCACCTGTTTGCCGCCGGACAGGTCGGGCAGTCGGCCCACGCGCAGGGCGTCGACCATGCGCGGCAGGAATCCGGCGTGGTCGCGCGGCCCCCAGATGCCGCGCGGGCGCAGGGCACAGGTGGTGAACTCCGGCCCGTCGGCCGCCCGCACGTGCTGTTCGGCGATCGCCTTCGTCTCGCAGTAGTGGTTGAACCACCGCCGCGGGTAGGGGGTGCTCTCGTCGATGCCGAGACGGTCGCCCTCCCGGATACGCATCAACGCGCTCGGGCTGGAGACGAACACGAACCGCCGGGCGCCCGCCGACCGCGCCGCCGCCAACAGCCGCTGCGTGCCGGTGACGTTGGCGGCCTCGAACTGGGCGCGGCTGCCGTGGTCGACGACCCGTGCCGCGCTGTGCAGGACGGCTTCGCAGCCCTCCGCCGCCCGCCCGAGCGAACCCTCGTCGGTGAGGTCGCCGGTGACGACCTCGACGCCGGGCAGGGAGCCCAGGCGTACGGCGGCACGGCCGGGGCGGACCAGGGCGCGGACCTGATGGCCCTGGCGCAGGGCACCGTCGACGAGGTGCCCGCCCAGGAATCCGGATGCTCCGGTGACCAGGATCTTCACAGCGTCCGCCACCAGGTCGCGCCGTAGAGCATGGTGTTGCGGACCACCGAGGCGGTCCCGTGGCCGGCCTCCCGACCGCGCGGCAGCGCGAGCGGGATCTGCGCGGCGTGCACGCCGATGCTGAGGAAGGCGTCGGCCCACCACAGCCACCGCAGGACGGGAACGTCGGGTACGCCCCCGACCGCGGCCCACACCGCCCCGCCCACGAGGTACGCCCATCCGGCGATCGGCACGATCCGGGCCGCGCGCCGCCCGGTGGACGACGAGGGCCGGGCCTGCTGTCGCTCGGCCCAGCGGGCGAGCTCCTCACGGCCGATCTTGGCGTTGTGCCGGATGTCCACGGGGAATCCGGGGTGGCGCAGGAACTCCCGCAGGCCGGTGGTGGCGGCCTGCGCCTCGGCCATGGTGCCCAACTCGGCGACCAGCCGCGTCCAGGCGGCTTCGTCGAGCTCTGCCCCGTCCGGTCCGGTCTCGGTCTCCACGCAGACGACGGGCCGTTGGGCGCCCGCCGGGCCGATGCCGACCAGGGCGGAGCGGCGGACCAGCGGATGGGCGTTGAAGACTCCCTCGCAGCGCACGGTGTGCAGGTCCCGGTGGCCGGTGCGGACCCGCTGCGCCGCGCGCCCGCAGAACCACAGGCGTCCTTCGGCGTCGAGGTGGCCCAGGTCTCCGGTCCGGTGCCAGACGAGGGGCTCCGCACCGCCGGGGCGTTCCTCGATCGCCTTGTGCGCGGCGTCCGACGCGGGTGCGCGGTGGTAGCGCGGGCTGACGGAGTCGCCCTGGACCAGGATCTCGCCGACGCGCCCGGCCGGCAGGCCGGCCGCGGGGTCGAACCGGGCGAGCGGGCCGTCGGTGACGGGGGCGATGGCCACCCGGGTGCCGGGGACGGGCCGGCCGACACAGGTCCCTTCGCCCGCGGCGGATCCGGCAGCGGTCCCGGCCCCCGTACCTGCCGCGTCACCGGTCACGGTGCCGCCGCCTCGGCGGGCGGTGTCGGGGTCGTCGTCGCCGAGGATCTCGGCCGCCTCGATCGAGGAGATCGGCAGTACCTCCGTGGCCCCGTACGTCACATGGACGCGCGCCTTCTCGTCGAGGACGGAGCGCAGGTCGGCCACGACCGCGTCGGGCACCGGGGCCCCGCCGGAGACGACGCACCGCAGGTCGGGCAGCGGATGGCGGCCGCGGGCGGCGCCGGTGAGGTGTCCGGCCAGGTTCCGCAGCAAGGCGGGCGAGGCGAACATGGTGGTGACGCGGAATTGTTCCAGCGCGGCGACGAGCAGGGCGGGATCCGCCTGGGCCACCCGGGCGGGCGCCAGCGGCGCGAGGACCAGGGTGGATCCGTAGACCAGGTCGAGCACCCCGTAGAAGGGCAGGGTGACCAGCGAGACGTCGTCGCGGGTGCGGCCGTGGACGGCTTCTATCCGCCGGGCGATGGACAGCGCCATGCGGTGGGTGTATTCGACGCCCTTGGCGGGGCCCGTGCTTCCGGTGGTGAAGCCGATCATCAGCAGGTCGTCCCCGCCGGTCGGCGCCGCCGTGTCCACGGGCCCGTCGGTCGCGGGAGCGGTGCGCAGCGCGGCCAGGGTGTGGCCGCGGCCGAGCCGACGGCGCCCCAGGGTGACGGGCACCCGTACGCCGGCGAAGGTACGGCGGCCCAGGACGCGGACGAGCTGGGCGAGGGGCGGCCCGATGAAGGCCTCGGCGCCCACGGCCCGGTAGCAGTGCAGCATGCGCCGGATGCCCATGCCGGGATCGACGACGACGGGCACGGCCCCGACCCGGAACAGCGCGAAGCAGAGGGCGAACAGCTCCGGCCCGGGTGGGGCCATCAGCACCGTGCGCGTGCCCCGGGTGATCCCGGCGCGCCGGAATCCGCGGGACAGTTCCTCGACCGTGTCCTGCAACTCGCCGTAGGTGACGGTGCTGTAGCCGCCGGAGCCGCGGCCGTCGGGATGGACGACGGCCGACTTCTCGGGAAAGGCGCGGGCGTTGCGCTCCAGCCATCCGGCCAGGCCGTCCGACAGGGTGGCGGATCGTTCCACGGCCGGGTCTTCGACGAACCTCGTCTGCGGCATGGGGCTCACCGCCCCTCGGGCCGGTAGAGGGCGCACGCCGCGCTCGGGCCGGCGCCGACCGACACGAACAGGAACTGGTCGTGGTCGTGGTCGTCGTGACGTACGCCGTCCGTCGCCGTGAGGTAGCCGAGGACCGGCGCCGCGGTGTGCGGCTCTCCTTGGGCCCCGACGCCGTCGGCGGTCGCGGCCGGACCGATCACCAACGTCCGGTCGAGGTCGATGTCGAACTCCCGCGCGTAGTCGGCGGCGGCCCGCGCCGCGAACTCGGCCAGCCGCTCCGCGTGGTCCGGCTCGCGTCGGACGGTGATCGCGGTCCGGCCCTGCCGGCCCATGGTGGCGGTGTCGAGGTAGCCCTCGACGTCGGTGGGCCGGTCGGCGGTGTAGTGCCGGACCGGTCCGAACCCGGCGTCGGGGTCGGCGCTGCGCTCCAGCAGGAGGGCTCCGGCCAGGTCCGCGTACGGGTAGTCGACGTCGTCCCGGGCGTCGCCGCCGGGGTGGACGTCGGCGGCCGTGATCAGCAGCCGTTCGGTGCTTCCCGTGTCCAGCAGGGCCTGGCCCACCTGGACGGCGTTCAGTACGCCGCAGGCTCCGTTCATCAGGTCGAAGGAGAATCCCGCGGCCGGTTCGGGGTCGGCGATGTAGTCGAGGTTGATGCCGACCTCCTTCTGGACCAGGGCCGCCATGGCCGGTTCGAAGGTGTTGTGTTCGCGGTAGACGCCGACGTTGATGAGGGTGCCGATCGAGGAAGCCGGCACCTGGGCCCGCGCGAGGGCGCCGCGGGCGGCCCGGCCGGCGAGGTCCACGACGGAGGCCGGGGCGGACCTGTCGGGCAGTGCGGTCGCGGCCGCGGTGATGATCATGCCCATGGCTCACACCCCCACGTTCGTGAGCGTCGCGGAGAGGGCGCCGGTGACCACGCCGGAGGCGGCCGGCACCAGCAGGTACGTGGCTCCGGGGCGGGCGTCGCCCGCCCTGAGGTGTTCGCACAGCGTCAGGAAGTGCGAGGTCGTGGCGGTGTTGCCGTACCGCTCCACGACGGAGAGCGAGTCGGGCATGGGCGTGCCGAATTCGGCCTCGGCCGTCCGGTTGGCGTAGTCGATGAACCGGGTGCCGACCTGGTGCTGGATGATGTGGTCGAACTCCTCGGCGGCGAACGTCCGCCCCCGCTTGGCGAGGAAGTCCTCGTGGAAGCGGGGCCACAGCTTGAGCCGGTCGCGGTTGTGCATCTTCTTGTTGTCCGTGTAGAGGGAGATGCCCGGGGTGCGGTCGCTGGGCATGCCCATGCACAGGTGGGAGTACTCGGAGCAGGTCATGAGCTCGATGTAGTGGATGCGGTCGGCGGCGTCGACGGAGACGTCCAGGACGACCGCGGCCGCCGAGTCGCCGACGGACAGCGAGGCGAACTGCGGGTCGTAGGAGTCGGTCATCTCGCGTGCGGCGGTCTGCGCGACGCGGGTCGCCTGCTCGCCGCTGACGACGAGCCCGCGCCGCACGGCACCGGAGCGGATCATCCGGTCGAGCAGCCACACGCCGGTCATCATTCCGGCGCAGGCGTTGGAGACGTCGAAGTGGATGGCGGAGCGGGCGCCCAGCTCCCCGGCCAGCATCGCGGCGAAGGACGGCTCGAAGGTGAAGCGGCTGCCGTCCTTGAAGCGGGTGATCGACGCGGAGATGACGATGTCGAGGTCGGCGGCCTCGTAGCGGGAGGACCGCAGCGCGTCCCGGGCGGCGGCGAGGGCCATCCCGAACGAGTCCTCGCCGGCGTCCGGTTCGGGGTCGTACACGCGTCGCTCGGTGATCCCGGTGATCTTCTCGATGTCCACGTCCCCCAGCCCCGGGACCAGGGCGGCGAGTTGAGGCGTGGTCTGGACTGTCGGCGGAAGGCAGAGGCCTAAGGCTTCTATTCGGCTGTGTGCGGTGGCGGTGCTCATGTGTGTCGCTCTCCGTGGCGGTCCGCCGCAGGCATGGGAGTGCCAGGGCGGTGGTTGACAGAGGGATTCAAGGGGTGTCCGGGGAATAACGGACAGTCAAGTTACCGTAGCGTACGGAGATGTCGGCGGTGTGACAGGGCTTCGCAAATCCGGAACATACGGTCGAATATCGGCCATCGACCGCCGCTCACCGCCGCCGCGACATCAAGCAGAATCCACGCTTCCACCTCCCTTCACGGCGCCCTCGCGCTCGAAAACCTGTCCGGAACCACTCGGTCCACCTGGTGGACCGCGAGCGACTCGGGCCTGGGGCCCCCGTCGGACCGGCCAAACTGGTGATCGATTTCCGGCCGTCGGGTGGGTATGATCGCCGGCAGCAAGGCCGTAGCGCAGAGGTCGTCGCGCCCACGCATCGAGCTGGAGGACGTCGGTTCGAATCCGACCGGTCTTGCGTCTTCTTCCGCAGTTCTCTCGTCAACGTCGTGATGGACGCCGGGCACCGGCGCAGGAAACCGGTGGAGTGGTGATGACACAGCCGACACCCGTACGGTGCCCCGCGATCGAGCACCCCGACCTACCACCGGCCGACCCGGCGCGCCTCGACCCGCTGCTGGCCCGGCTCGCGGCGGACCGGCCCGTCGAGACCGACGAGACCTTCCCGCTCGGCACCCTGCGCACCGACGGCCGCCTCGACCTGTGCAAGCAGGGGCTCGGCCCGACCGGCGCGGCCCGTCTGCTGCCGGCCGCCACCGCCTCCGCCCACGCCAGGCACCTGCTGCTCGGCACCAACGCCATCGGCGACGCGGGCGCCGACACCCTGGCCGAGGCGCTCGCCGCCGGCCACGGGCTGCACACCCTCTACCTCGGCTGCAACCGGATCGGCCCCGACGGGGTGGGCTCCCTCGCCGGCGCCCTCGGCGAGGACACGACCGTCCGCGCCCTGTGGCTCAAGCGCAACCCGCTCTTCGCGGACGGCGCCCGCACCCTGGCCGCGCTGCTACGCCGCAACACCGTCCTGCGCACCCTCGACCTGGTCAACACCGGGATCGGCGCCGACGGCGTCCGTCTGCTGCTCGACGCCCTGCTGGAGCGCGAACAGCCCCTGGAACGGCTCTTCCTCGGCGGCAACGGCCTCGGTCCCGACGCCGCCCCGCTGCTGGCGGCCCTGATCCGGGAGGCCGGGGTGCGGGAGCTGTACGTCCCCGCCAACCACCTCGGCGACGAGGGCGTCACGACCCTCGCGGCGGCCGCGGCCGACTCCGCCCGCCCGGTCCGCCTCGGGCTCGGCGGCAACGGCATCGGCGCCGCCGGAGCGCGTGCGCTGGCCGCCTCCCTCGGCGGCATCGAGGTGCTCGACCTCGGCCGGACCCTGTCCGAGCGCAGCCTCGGGGCGCCCGGCAACCACCCCGGCGACGAAGGGGCGTACGCCTTGGCCGCGGCCCTTCCCGGCAGCCCCCTGCGTCGACTGGAGCTGCGCCACACCGGCCTCACCGGGCGCGGCGCGAAGAGCCTGCTCGCGGCGGTGCCCGCGGACAGCGCCCTGGAGTACGTCGGCCTGGGCCCCGGACTCCCGCGCCGGGTGAAGCGCTCCTTCACCGAGCGACTGCGTCCCGCCCGCGCGGCGCACCCGGACGTGCGCGCCATCGGCAGTGTGTACCGGTGAGCCCGGTCGACGCCGAACTGTCCGGCGGTTTCCGGCAGGAGGACGGCCCGGCGTGGCAGCGGATCCGCCGTTACGCGGTGCCCGGCCGGATGATCGAACAGGCCACCGCGCACCGCCTGGCCGGTGACTGGCGGGCGGCGTGCACGGCCGCGGCTTTGGACGTCGACTTCGAGCTGTCCGAGGTCGAGGCCCGGTACGGCGCGGGCGTCGCCGGGGCCGTGGCGGAGGACCTGGCGCACTTCGTCCCCGACCTGCTGCGCTGGCACCTGCCCCGGCTCCTGGGCGGCCGCACCACCATCGCCCCCGATCTACGGATCGTGCTCGCCTCCTACGGCGGCCCGGGAGGGCCGGCCCTGTCGGTCACCACGCCCGTCATGACCGAGGGATCGCAGCGGCTGCGCCTGCACTGCGCACCGGTCGTCACCGAGCGGAACAAGTACACGGGACGCGGCTTCGCCCCGGAACACTGGACCGCCATGCGGCCGTTCTGGGACGCCCGCCACGCCGCTGAGCTCGGCGCGCGCTTCGCCGACCCCGACGGCCTCGCCGAGCGGATCGCACGGCTGCGAGCCGCCGGGGACACGGTCGGCGCGTACGAGGCGGCGGGCGTCCTCTGCGACCTGACGGTCCCTCCGGTGCAGCAGTACCAACGCCCGGCGGACCCGGAGGCACTCTTCGCGCGGCTGCCCGCCGACCTCACCAGGATCGCGCCGGAGGTGACGCGGCTCGTGGCGGCCGGTGCCGGCGACCGGTACCGACTCACGGTCGCCTGGCCCTACTCGGCCGTGCTGGAGCACACCGGCCCGGACGCGCTGCGGGCCCGTATCGTCCCGCAGGCCGAGGCGGCATCCCTCCCGGCCCTGCCCCGGTACGCCTGGCAGCGGCTGCCCGATCTCGAACTGGTACGGACCGGCCGGATCTCCCCCGGCGAGCTGCACCCGCTGGTGGCCGACGCGCTGTTCCCGGACGCCGGCCCGGCGGTGGGACCGCCCGGCCCCCGCACGGCCGGCCGGCCGGTACGGGTGCGCTGCCGCGGCGGGTGGCACGAGGTGCGCTCGCGAGGCGGCGTACTCGACGTGCCGCACACCCCGGAGGAGCAGCAACGCGAGCGCGCGATGCGGGCGTTCGGCGGTGCGGTCTCGGGGTGCTTCGCCGTACAGCGGTCCTGGACCACGGGCGAGGGGCGGCTGCCGCGCGGCCTCCGGGCGGAACGGCAGGAGTTCTTCCTGCGCGTCCAGCACGGCGACACCCCTGCCGTGGTGGCTCTGTTGGACGCGGGTGTGGACCCCCGGATCCGGGACGGCCGCCATCGCGGGCTGCTGCACGCACTCCACCTGCTCGACCACGAGGTACTGCTGCCACGGCTGCTGGCGGCCGGTCTCGACCTGGAGGCGCGGGACAAGGCGTACCGCACCCCGCTCCTGTCCGCGGTGCACTGGGGTGGCTCGGCGGACCTGGTCAGGGCTCTGCTGGCGGCCGGCTCCCGCATCGACGTCATGGACGAGATGGACCTCTCCGTGTCCCAGGAGATCCGACGCTACAAGCGGACCGACCTCACCTTCCTCCGGGACCGTGTCGACCAGGAGTTCCCCGGGATCGGCGCCGACTGGTTCGACGAGCACATGGAGTACTGGGAGAACGAGGACGAGGACGGGGACGACGAAGAGGAAGAGGACGAAGCCGGAGAGGACGACGACGCGTGAGCGCCGACCGATCGCGACCCACCCGGGCGCTGGCCGCCGCCGACGCCCTCGGTGCCCGGCTGGACGCCACCCGCACCGAGCCCGCCACCAACCCCCAACTGGAGGCGCTCGCACTGGCCGTGACGGCCAATCAGCCCGTCCTCCTGTGGGGTGAGCCGGGCATCGGCAAGTCCGCCGGCATGGAGCGGCTCGCCACCGCGCTCGACGTGCCGCTGGAGACCGTCATCGCCAGCGTCCACGAGCCCTCCGACTTCGCCGGACTGCCCATCGTCGGCGAGGACCCGGCCACCACGGGGGTCCCGATGGCGCCGCCGGACTGGGCGGTACGCCTCGCTCGCACCGGCCACGGCCTGCTGTTCTTCGACGAGTTGTCCTCCGCCCCGCCGGCCGTGCAGGCGGCCCTGCTGCGCGTGGTCCTGGAACGCCGGGTCGGCAGCCTGGAGCTGCCGGCCGCGGTACGGATCGTCGCCGCGGCCAATCCGCCCGCCAGTGCCGCGGACGGCTGGCACCTCAGCCCGCCGCTCGCGAACCGCTTCGTCCACCTCGACTGGACGCACGACCCGCGCACCGTGGCCCGCGGCATGGCCGGTACCTGGCCCGAGGTGGCGATCCCGGCCGTCGATCCCGCCAAGGCGTCCGGTGCGGTCGCCCGGGCCCGTGGTGCCGTCTCCGGCTTCCTGACCGCGCGGCCGGGTCTGGTCCACCACATGCCGGCCGAGGCCGCCGGGCGGGGCCGCGGCTGGCCGTCCCCGCGCACCTGGGAGATGGCCCTGCGGCTGCTGGCCACGGGGTACGCGGCCTCGTCGGGCCGGGAGGCGCTGGCCGCCGCCCTCACCGGGGCCGTGGGCGAGGCCGCCGGGATCGAGCTGCTGTCGTACCTCGAACACCTCGACCTGCCCGACCCGGACCGGGTCCTGGCCGACCCGGACGCCTTCGCCCTGCCCGAGCGCGGTGACCGGCAGCTGGCCTTCCTCATCGCCGTGGTCGCGGCCGTGCAGAGCGAGCTCACCCGGCCCCGGTGGGAGGCGGCCTGGGCGGTCCTGGCCAAGGCCGTGGACGCGGGCGTGCCCGACGTCGCCGCTCGCGCCGCGGCCGACCTCGCCGCCCTGCGCGACCTCGACTGGCCGGTGCCCGCCGGCATCGACGCCTTCGTGGAACTGCTCCAGTTGTCCGGCTCGCTGCCGGGCGGCGGCTGAGCCCGGCCGGCCGTGCGCCCGGAGTTGGACCGCGCGAAGCTGCTGGCGGCCCGCTACAAGGCGGCCGAGACCCGTCCGTACCTCGCTTCCGCGCTGTACGCCCTGACGGTGGTCCCCTCGGCCGAGGTGCGCACCATGGGCGTCGACCGGTTCTGGCGTTGCTACGTCTCGCCCGCCTTCGTCGAGGCGACCCCGGTCGTCGAGTTGGCCGGGGTGTGGATCCACGAGGTGGCGCACCTGCTGCGCGACCACCACGGCCGGGCCGAGCGGCTGCCCGCCGCGGACCAGCGCGATCCGGTCCGGGTCAACATCGCCCAGGACTGCGAGATCAACGACGACCTGCTGGCCGACGGGCTGGTCCTGCCCGAGGGCCGGATGGAGCCTCGGCTCTACGGCCTGCCCACGGGCGGCCTGTTCGAGGCCTACCTGCCGGCGATCCCCCCGACGCCCCGCGGCCCCGACTGCGGTTCCGGCGCGCACGGCACCCCCACGCCCTGGGAGCTCGGCGAGGACGGCGGCCCCGCCCGGGTCGGCCCGGTGGAGGCGGAGGCGCTGCGCCGGCAGACCGCCGAGGCCGTACGGGCCCACCGGCGCACCCGCGGCCGGATCCCCGCGGGTTGGGCCCGGTGGGCCGAGGAACTCCTGGAGCCCACCGTCGACTGGCGCCAGGCGCTGGCGGGTGCGGTCCGTGAGGCGGCCGCCTGGGCGGCCGGCGCGGTGGACTACACCTACCGCCGTCCCTCGCGCCGCACGCCCGCGCTCGGCGGCCGGGTGGTGCTGCCCAGTCTGCGCAGGCCGCTGCCGCGGGTGGCCGTCGTCATCGACACCTCGGGATCGATGGGCCCGGACGACCTCGCGGCCGCCCTCGCCGAAGTCACCGGCGTCCTGCGGGAGGTGGGCTTCGGCGGCAACCGGATCGCCGTCCTCGCGTGCGATGCCGACGTGCACGCGGTGACGCGGGTGCGCAGCGCCGGCGAGGTGACCCTGGCCGGTGGCGGTGGCACGGACATGCGGGTCGGCATCGACGCGGCCCTGGCCCTGCCCGACCGCCCGAACGTGGTGGTCGTGCTGACCGACGGATACACGCCGTGGCCGCGGGAGACACCGTCCTGCCGGCTGATCGCCGCCCTGGTCGGCGACACCCCGCCGGCGCCCCCGCCCTGGGTGGAGACCGTGCGCGTCACGCCGACCACCTGAACCCGGCACGGACATGGCCGGCAACGGCGCCGGCCCACCCCTCCGTCGTGGCCCTCGTCAACGCCCTTACGCAGGCCTGATATTGCCGGATCGGCAACGCAGGCCCGGTCCTTGACGGCATCCTCCGTCACCCTCTGTGTTTAGCGGCGCGGAATTCGGTAACAAGATGTAGTGACAGGCAGTCAATACTCGACGAAAGGCAGGACCATGAACCTCATTACCGTGCTCATCCTCGTCGCGGTCCTCGCACTTGTCGGTCTTCTGATCGCGGCTCCCAGCGCCACCGTGCGGCGCAACCCCTTCCCGGGCCGCCGACAGCGAGCCGACCACCGGCGCTCCGACGCGCCCCGGTCGACCCGGGTACCCGGCCAGCGGGGCATCCAGCACCACGCGCCCTGACCCCGGGAGCGACCACGGTCGCAGGCCCCGCCGTCAGGCCGGCGGCGGGGGCGGGCCCTGCGTGAGGCTCCGAGCCGCGGCGAACTCCTCGCGGGATGCCTGCTCGGCCAGCTCCAGGTAGCCGTACGCGTCGTCGCCGACCGGGATCCGCAGCGGTGTGGGGTCCTGGGCCGCGACGATGGCGAGGACCCGCTCGGCGAAGTCCTCGGGGCGCCCGGTCTCCGGGTTCTCCGCGAGACCGCGGGCGCCTTCGAGCATCTCGCGGTTGGTCACGTCGTAGGCCGGAATCCGGTGGTGGGCCTCCGTCATGGACGTGCCGTAGCGCGTGGCGAACATCCCCGGCTCCACCACCGTGACGCGGATGTTGTGCGGGGCGGCCTCGACGGCCAGCGCCTGGCTCATGCCCTCCAGCGCGTGTTTTCCGGCGACGTAGGCCGCCAGGCCCGGAAAGGCGATCCGGCCGACGATGGAGGAGATGTTGACGATGTGGCCGTGGCCCTGGGACCGCATCAGCGGCAGGACGAGCCGGGTGAGCCGCCAGGGGCCGACGACCAAGGTCTCCAACTGGTCGCGCAGCTCGGCGTCCGACACCTCCTCGACCGCGCCGAACAGTCCGATGCCCGCGTTGTTGACGAGGACGTCGACACCGCCGAGACGGTCCACGGCGCTGCGCACGGCCTCCTCGCAGGAGGCGGCGTCCCGCAGTTCGAGCGGGATCGGGACGATGCGGCCGGGCCAGGCGGCGGCGAGGTCCTCCAGGTCTGCGGTCTTGCGGGCGGTGACCGCCAGTGAGTCCCCGGCCCGGGCGGCGGCCGTGGCCAGCGCCTGCCCGAGGCCGGAGGAGCATCCCGTGACCAGCCAGCGTCGTCCCATCGTTCCCCCGAGGCGAGTGAGTTGTTCCGGACCGTGGTGGTGACGGTCATGGTCGTGGGGCGGCGGCCCTCGGTCATCCCCTCCCGCGGGGGCGTGCGGAGGCGCGCGGGCGCACCCACGGGCGCGTACGGCACGTCCCGCCCGGGCGGCGCCGGGACGGACGCGGCGCGCCGGCCCACCGCCCGCGGGTGAGGTACTTCACCGTGGGGGACGTCCCGGACCACCGCCGGCGTTGCTAGATTGTCCGGCGGCCGGTCCACGGCCCCGGACGAGATGCGCCGTACCCGGTTACGCACGACGACGCGCGAGGTACTGACACGAGCAGTGCCGTCCGCTGTCCGCACCCGGGCAGCGTCCTCGTCGAGCAAGATGGGCCGAACAGCATGACCGTGCCACTCACCCGCAGCCTGTACCGGACGACCGCGCACGCCGCCGGGGGACGTACCGGATCCGTCCGTACGGACGACGGACGTCTGGACGTCCGCCTCGCCCCGCCGCGCAAGAAGGTCCCCGGTACCACCAATCCCGAGCAGCTGTTCGCGGCCGGGTTCGCCGCGTGCTTCACCTCCGCGCTCGCGGAGGTCGCCGCCGAGTTCGGGGCGGACGCCTCCGCGGCCCGCGTGGCCTGCGAGGTCCAGCTCGGCACCACGGACACGCCCGCGGGCTACGGCCTCGCGGTGACGCTCACCGTCAGCCTGCCCGGGTGGCGGGCGGCGGACCTCCAGCCGCTGCTGCACCGGGCGGACGCCGTCTGCCCGTACGCGCAGGCCGTGCGCGGGAACGTACCGCTGACGCTGCTGGCCGTGGACGAACCCGCTGCCGATGACCGCGCCTGAGCCCCGGCACACCGGGCCGGGCGTCCCCGTGCCCGAGCGCGGCGCCTGGCTGCGGCGCGGCATCAGCCGCGACGGCGGACCCCTGATCGAGGACCGCGAAGTGGTGTGGCTGCAGGCCGGGGCGTTCTACGCCGACAGCCGCGGCTTCGCCGGTACGACGTCCTTCGACGGCTCCCGGACGCGCTTCCACCACCTCACCGGTGAGCCCGGCGAAGACACCGGCACCTTCCGGTGGGACGGTACGAACCTGGTCGAGCGCGGCACCAATCCGGACGGCAGCACCTTCCTGGAGATCTGGACCCCGCTGCCGGACGCCGACGGCGCCTGCGGCTCCTGGTCCGGCCCGGACCACCACGTGGTGCGCGTCGGCCGCCACGTGGTGCACGTCGATTCCCATGCCGGTACGTACTGGCGCCTGTGACCCCTCGCGGGCCGTCAGGGCAGCAGACCCGCCGGGAGGTACTCCTCGTACGACGAGGACGGCCGGCCGGTGACCTGGCGGACCAGGTCCTCCAGGGGATCGACGGCCTCCTGCGGCGCGGGCGCGCCGAGGCGGGCGGCGACATCCTTGCGGAGGGTCGGCAGCTGGGCGTAGAGGCGGTCGCCGGGGCAGGAGGTGGCGTTGAAGTCGCGGTGGCCGTAGATCTCCGACGCGGGCAGGCCGTACTGGTCGCAGATGTGGGCGCACAGGTCGGCCAGCGCCGCGTACTGCGCCGCCGGCGGGGCCTCCGAGGTGTACGTGCCCTCGTTCTCGATGCCGATGGACACCGTGTTCTGGCCGACGCAGTGCGCCGCCCGCACCTGGCGGGAGCCGGTGCGCAGCTCCGCCAGGCTGTTGTGGCGCCCTTCCAGTACGAAGGCCCCGCGGCTGACGGTGAAGTGCTGGCCCGTGTCGATCCAGCCCTGCGCGTCCATGTGGTAGGTCTGGATCGCGCGGGCGAGGGCGTAGGCGCGCTGCTTCGAGTAGTCCGTCACGTTCGCCGTCGCCGTGTGGTGGACGATGATCCGCTCCGGGCGGTTGGCCAGGACGACGACGGGTTCGGACGCCGCGCGCGCACCCCAGGTGGCGCAGCCGATGATGTCCGGGGTGGCGGCGGAGTACGCCCGCCCCGCCGCGGCGAGCGGCAGTGCCGCGGCGGTGGCCAGGGCGAAGGCTCCGGTGAGGACCGAACGGCGTGAGTACGGCGCCGCGGCGCGCGCCGACGGCTGGTGCAGTGCGGAGAAGGTCATGCGGCGCCATTGAAGGGGACTCCCCCCGCGCCGGCCTCGCCGACACACCGCGCGACCCCCGGGAGTGTCCCCGACCGGCCGCGCCCGGGCGGCTCACCGGCCGAGGCTCGGTGGTGTCTCCTCCCCGTCGGTCCACCGGACGCCCAGCCGTTGGCGGGTCAGGAGCCAGCCGCCCCCGGGAGCCCGGCGGAATTCCCAGTCGTAGGGGCCGCCCATGGAGGTGGGCGACGTGCTCCGGTCTCCGCCCGTCACGGCGACGAACCACATGTACCCGACGCCCGTGGCCCGATCCCCCTCCACGTGGAAGTCCATGTTCAGGATGTGGTGTTGCATGTGCGGGAAGTGCGCCTCCGCCTGCTCCACCTTCGCCCGGATCGCCTCGCTCCCGTGGATCTCCCCCCACGGCTCGAACTCCAGCACCGCGTCCTTCGCCCAGCACTCGATCCAGGCCCGCCAGTCCTTGCGGTCCAGCGCCCGCCAGCCGCGGATCATGAGCCGCCGCAGTGCTTCCTTGTCCTCCAGGACCCGCAGCCGGCGCAGCAGGTCCTCGTACGGTCCGGCGGTCACTGCGCGCTCGCGGCGGGGCGTACGACGATCTCGTTGACGTCGACCTCGGCCGGCTGGGCGACCGCGTAGGCGATGGCTCCGGCGATGGCGGACGCCGGCAGCGCCACGGCGCGATAGGCCGTCATGGCCTCCCGCGCGGCAGGATCGGAGATGCCTTCGGCCAGCTCGGATTCGGTCACGCCCGGCGAGACCAAGGTGACGCGGACGGTGCCGTCCGACTCCTGGCGCAGCCCCTCGGATATCGCGCGGACGGCGTACTTGGTGGCGCAGTAGACGGCCGCGGTGGGCGACACCTCGTACGCGCCGACGGAGGCGACGTTCACGAAGTGCCCGCCGCCCTGGGCCCGCATCACGGGCAGCGCGGCGGCGATCCCGTGCAGCACCCCTCGCACGTTCACGTCGATCATCCGGTCCCACTCGTCGACCTTCAACGCGTCGAGCGGCGAGAGCGGCATCACCCCGGCGTTGTTGACCAGCACGTCCACCCGGCCGTACCGGTCGCGAGCGGCGGCCACGAAGGACCGCACATCGGCGGCGTCGGTGACGTCCAGTCGCCGGAACGCCGCGGTACCGCCCGCCTCGTCGATCTCCCGGCCGAGCGCGTCGAGCCGATCGGTGCGCCGCGCGCCCAGGAACAACCGGTGTCCGTCGGCGGCGAGCCGCCGGGCCGTCGCCTCCCCGATCCCGCTGCTCGCTCCCGTGATGGCCACGACCTTGGCTTCGTTCCTCATACCTGCCCTACTCCTCGTCGGAAGCGGATCACTCCGTCCGACCGAGTCTGGGCACGCCGCCGTCGGCCGACCAGGACGCGTCACACCCTGGCGACGCGGCCTGGACGGTGGTCTCCTACCCGGTGGTGACGCTGCCGAGCCACAGCAGGTCGCGGGCGCGGGTCATCGCCACGAAGAGCCGGCTGCGCAGCAGTTCCGCACGCTCCCGGGCCGTCTCGGACGTCTCCGTACCGGCCGGCGTACCGTGTCCGGGGACCGTGTCGTGCCGGGGCAGGAAGACGTGCTTGAACTCCAGACCCTTGGCCCGGTGATAGGTGCCCAGCTTCACCGCGTCGACGGCACGGCCGTCGTAGTGCTCCAACTGGCATACGGGAATACCGGCCTGGGTGAGCAGCCGCTGGTAGTCGCCCACGGCGCGCATGGACGGGCACAGCAGCGCGGTGTCGGCGAGGGCGCCCTCGGGCAGGGAGCGCAGGGCGTCCAGGAGCTCCCGGTCGTGGGCTTCCACGGTGGGCCGGGTGACGCGTACGACCTCCCCGTCGTGGTAGGTGAGGTCGACGTCGCGGCGGCCCGAGGTGCGCAGGCCGTCGAGGTCCTCGAAGGCGTCGTCGGCGACGACGGTGAGCGCCGCGTCCAGGATCTGTTTGCTGTTGCGGTAGTTGGTGCGCAGCACCTGTCCGCGGTCGCCCCGGATGTCGATGCCCGCGTCGGTGAGGCGGAACCCGCCCGGGTAGACGGTCTGCTGGCCGTCGCCGACGAGCAGCAGGCCGTTGGGCACGTCACCGACGAGCGCGTGCAGGAGGCGTACGCCGACGAGCGTGAGGTCCTGGACCTCGTCCACGATGACGGCCGCGTACGGAGGTCCTTCGCGGCGGCGGGACGCTTCGGCCAGGGCGAGGGAGAGGACGTCGTTGAAGTCGTGGACGCCGCGCTCGCCGCGCAGGGATTCGTACGCCTCGTAGAGCTCCCACACGGCTTGGCGGTGCGTGCGATGCAGGCTCGCCCTCCGCCGTCGCCTGGAGACGGCCGCGTACTCCTCGAAGCGGGTGAGGCCGCGTCCCTTGATGACGTGGTCGATCTCTTCGTGCCAGTAGGTGGGGGCCGGGTCGAGCGCGGCCAGTCGGCTCGCGCGGCCGACGTTCTTCCAGGCGAGGCTGAAGGCGGTCTCGGCCTTGTCGCCGTGCAACCGGACGGGTATGCCCCGCTCCTGCAGGAATTCCTGGGCCCAGGAGTGGAGGCTGCGGAAGTCGACCCGGTCGGCGACGGCCGGGGCCATGGCCTTGAGGAAGGTGCTCTGTACGCGGGGCAGGTTGTTGGCGAAGGTGACGTACAGGATGCGGCCGGTGGTCCGCCGGGCCAGGTAGGCCGCACGGTGCAGGGCGACGACCGTCTTGCCGGTGCCCGCCGGTCCGCTGATGCGGGCGGGGCCCGACCAGTCGCGGCGTACCAGTGCCACCTGGTCAGGGTGGAGGAAGGTCATCCACTGCTCGATCGGCGCGCGCCTCGCCCCCTCCAGGGCCGCGTCGCGCAACCCCTGCACGTCGAACAGTCCGTCCGGGGAGCCCGGTCGGTGGGGTTCGGGCGCCGGCGCCGGCCGCGGGTCGATCGCCGACCCCGCGTAGCCCGGGAACACCCGCTCCAGGTGATCGGTGATCGCCCGGACCGACTCGGCGCGCAGCCTGTGCCGTTGTGACAGGAGCACGGGGCCGATCTCGTGTTCGCCCAGGAGCCGGATCCGGCCCAGGGTCGCGTCGAGTCGCTGTCCGGCGAACACCAGCACCGGCTGGACCGCCACCGGTGACATGCCGAGGGCGGCCACCGCGCTCTCGGCCGCCTTCGTGGCGGCGAGCAGTCCGGGTGCGTGCCCTTCGGCCGGCTCGTGGCCGGCCGTGACGTCGACGACGAAGACGCCGCCGGGCCCCACCAGCAGCATGTCCGCGTCGGCGGCCGGGGTCCGGGACCATCGGCGGTCGACGAGCAACCGCCAGCCGCGCGCGGTCAGTACCAGCAGCTGGGCGAGGACCCGCTGCTCCCCCTCGCCGGCCGTGTCCCACCGCAGGGCCTGCCGGCGGGCGGCGTGCCACTGTTCGCGAAGTAACCGCTCCTGGCGCCGTGCCTCCTGCGTCCGCTGCGATGCCGCCCCGCCTGCCCCCATACCAGCCCCCCTCGTACGCGGAGTGACGATCATAGGGCGGAACGCGACGACGGCGGCAGGGCGCCTACGGGGCGGCCCCTTCGCTCGGTCCTGGCCGCTCCGCTCAGTCCTGCCAGTAGAAGACCGACGTGTCGACGCCCAACGGGCCGCGGCTGCCGAAGTGGTACACGCCGAAGTCGGTGACCTGGATGGCGCGGACGCTTTCGTCGAGCCGGCGCGGTCCCGCAGCACCGCCTCGGCCATGCCGTACTTGCCGTCCTGCCGCCGGTCCTCGTGCCGCAGCCACGGCAGCAGCTCGGGGCGGTCCGAGAGCAGGCCCAGCAGCGCGACGCGGACGTGACTCACGTCATCGGTGTCCTGGACGCACGCGATCAGCCGGCCCACGCGCCGCTCCGGCACGCGCCCGGCCAGCGCCTCCACGCAGGCCGCGCGGCGCCACCACGGCTGCTTCGCGTCGGCCACGCACCGCGCGAGGGCGTCCGCGTCGTACGCGTGCAGGGCCTCGGCGTCGGTCCGGCCGGCTTCCGGGGGCAGCTTCTTGATCGTCTTGAGCATCCCGGGATGCTACGCGGCGGCGTCGGGTGTCGGTGGGTGTCGATAGGCTTCGTGGATGGCACTTCCCGACGCTTCCACCGAGACCTCCGACGCTCTGCAGGTACTGCACCGCGTGTTCGGGTACAGCTCCTTCCGCGGCGAGCAGGAGGAGATCATCGAGCAGGTCGTCGGCGGTGGTGACGCCCTCGTGCTGATGCCGACCGGTGGCGGCAAGTCGCTCTGCTACCAGATCCCGGCGCTGGTCAGAGAAGGCACGGGCGTGGTGATCTCGCCGCTCATCGCGCTGATGCAGGACCAGGTGAACGCGCTGAACGCCCTCGGGGTACGGGCCGGATTCCTCAACTCGACGCAGGACACCTACGAGCGGCAGACCGTCGAGCAGTCGTTCCTCGCCGGCGAGCTGGACCTGCTGTACCTGGCACCCGAGCGGCTGCGCACCGAGAGCGCCCAGCGGCTGCTGGACCGGGGCAAGGTGTCCGTCTTCGCGATCGACGAGGCGCACTGTGTCGCGCAGTGGGGTCACGACTTCCGGCCCGACTACCTGGCGCTGTCCATGCTGCACGAGCGCTGGCCGAAGGTGCCGCGGATCGCGCTGACCGCGACGGCGACCGAGGCCACCCATGCCGAGATCGTGGCGAGGCTCGGCCTGGAGGAGGCCCGGCACTTCGTCGCCAGCTTCGACCGGCCGAACATCCAGTACCGGATCGCCCCGAAGAACAATCCGCTCAAGCAGGTGCTGGAGCTGATCCGCGGCGAGCACGCCGGTGACGCCGGAGTCGTCTACTGCCTCTCGCGGGCCTCGGTGGAGAAGACCGCGGCCTTCCTGGTGGAGCAGGGCATCGACGCCGTGGCGTACCACGCCGGTATGGACGCCCGGGCGCGCGCGGCGAACCAGGCGCGGTTCCTGCGGGAGGACGGTGTCGTGGTGGTGGCCACGATCGCCTTCGGCATGGGCATCGACAAGCCCGATGTGCGCTTCGTGGCGCATCTCGACCTTCCGAAGTCGGTGGAGGGCTACTACCAGGAGACCGGTAGGGCCGGCCGCGACGGGGAGCCCGCGACGGCGTGGCTGGCCTACGGGCTGCAGGACGTCGTGCAGCAGCGCAAGCTCATCGAGGGCTCCGACGGCGACGAGACGCACCGCCGCTCGCTGGGCATGCACCTGGACGCCATGCTCGCGCTGTGCGAGACGGTCGACTGCCGCCGGGTGCGGCTGCTGGCGTACTTCGGGCAGGCGGGCACTCCCTGCGGGAACTGCGACACGTGTCTGACGCCGGCCGAGTCCTGGGACGCGACGGTCGCCTCGCAGAAGCTGCTGTCGACGGTGTGGCGGCTCGCGAAGGAACGGCGGCAGAAGTTCGGCGCCGGCCAGATCATCGACATCCTCCAGGGCAAGAAGACGGCCAAGGTCATCCAGTTCGACCACGACGGGCTGTCGGTGTTCGGTGTCGGGGCGGATCTGGGCACCGCGGAGTGGCGGGGAGTCGTACGCCAGCTTCTGGCGCAGCGGCTGCTGGCGGTGGAGGGCGACTACGGAACGCTGGTGCTGACGGAGGAGAGCGGCGAGGTGCTGGGCGGACGCCGCAGCGTCTCGATGCGCAAGGAGAAGGCGCCCGCCGGTCCCGCCCGCAAGGAAGCCGGCTCGCGTTCCGGCAAGGGCGCCCGTGTGCCCGTCGATCTGCCGGCCGCGGCGGAACCGGTCTTCCTGGCCCTGCGTGCCTGGCGGGCCGAGACGGCGCGCGAGCAGGGCGTCCCGGCGTACGTCGTCTTCCACGACGCGACGCTGCGGGAGATCGCGACGCGGGTGCCGGCCACGACGGAGGAGCTGGGTGGCATCGGCGGCGTCGGCGAGGCCAAGCTCGCCAAGTACGCCGAGGGCGTGCTCGCCACGCTGGCGGAGTGCGGGGCGACGGCCTCACCCGATGCGCCGGCCGCGCCTGTGGCACCTGCCGCGCCTGTGGCTCCGGCCGCTCCGGCCGCTCCAGCCGCTCCGGCGCCGTCGTCGGCCCGGCCGGAGCACCACCGGGCGGCGCAGGATACCGAGGAGGAGCCGCCGTTCGACCTGGACGAGATGCCTCCGCCGCCCTTCGACGACGACTGGCGCTAGGCCGTCCAGCCATCCCCCACACCCGGGAGTTACCGATGGGTAGCCATGGGTGCGGCGGCACGGTAGCGTCGGCCGCCTGGAGGGGAGAAACATGCCTCGTACGTTCACCGTGTCCGACAGCATCGTCGTCCACGTCAGTCCCGCCGACGTCTACCGGCACGTGTCCGACCCTGCCCGGATGGGCGGCTGGAGCCCGGAGAACCTCGGCGCCACCGTGCACGGAGGAGCCGGGCCGACACGCGTCGGGACGGTGTTCGACGGGCGCAACAAGCGCGGGGCCTTCCGGTGGACCACCAGGTGCACGGTGACGGCGCTCGAAGAGGACCGGCTGTTCCGCTTCCGGGTGCACGCCATCGGGGTCCGGCGCCCGCGGGTGCCCGGTGCCATCGCGACCTGGGAGTACCGCTTCGAGCCGGTTCCGGAGGGCACCCGGGTGACCGAGACGTGGACGGACGACCGGCGGTCGTGGCCGGACTTCTTGGCCGACGCCTTCGACCGGGTGGCCACCCGGGGACACACCTTCGCCGACTTCCAGCGCGGGAACATCGCCACCACCCTGCGCAACCTCAAGAAAGCGTTGGAACCGGCGTCCGACATGGGGTAACGGTGGGGGCCGTCAGGCTTTCGCGGGTGCTCCGCCCCGCGCACGGCCCTCTACCGAGGAATCCACATGAACCACGCCGTCGAGTCCGTCCGCCCGGAGTCCTTCCGGCTCCTTCCCGGCGCCGCGACGTCACCGGTGATCCTGCACATACCGCACTCCTCGCGCGTCGTACCGGACTCCGTACGCGCCGGGATCGTGCTGGACGACGCCGCGCTCGACCGGGAACTGGACCACATCACCGACTCGCACACGGCGGACATCGCCGCGGCGGCCGCCGCCGGATGCGCCCTCACGCCGTGGCGGTTCGTCAACGGGCTGTCCCGTCTCGTCGTCGACCCCGAGCGCTTCCCCGACGAGCGCGAGGAGATGCTGGCGGTGGGCATGGGAGCGGTGTACACGCGCACCACGCATCGGGAGCGCCTGCGGGCGGACGGCTTCGACGGCGGACCCTTGATCGACCGCTACTTCCACCCGTACGCGGACGCGATGACGCGGGCGGTGGAGGACCGGCTGGAAGCCGTCGGCCGGGCCGTGATCATCGACGTGCACTCGTACCCGACGGAGCCCCTCCCCTACGAGCTGCACGGCGCCGGCCCGCGGCCGCCGATCTGCCTGGGCACGGACCCCTTCCACACCCCGGCCGCCCTCCTCGCCGCGGCCGAGAAGGCCTTCGCGGGCTTCGGCGGCACTGGGCTCGACAGCCCCTTCGCGGGTACGTACGTACCGCTGCGGCACTACGGCAAGGACCCGCGGGTCGGTGCGCTGATGGTCGAGATCCGCAGGGACACCTACATGTCCGAACCGGGCGGCCCCGCCGGACCGGGCCTCGCCACGCCGGCGGCCGCGCTGACCGAACTCGTGGACGGGCTGAGCCTCTAGGCATGCTGCACGGAGGCCATGGCCTTAGAGGATGACGGTGGCCTCCCCCACGTGGGGGAGGCCACCGTCCGGTTGTCGTTCCACAGGGTCGTCGGAGTGCCTCGCGCAGGGTGATGAGGTCTGTCGGACGGCACGTGACGATGTGTGGCATGGGCATGCGAACGAGTGACGCGACGGTCGACTCCGCGGCGCCGCCCCGCTGGGCTGTCCGCGCCGCGCATCTGACGACATGGGTGGTCCTGCCGAGCGGACTGTGGCGGATCGCCCTGGTGCTCGGATACCCGGCCGGATACACGGACGTCGGCTTCGAGAGCTTCCGGACGATCGGCGCGCAGGTGTGGATGCTGACCCTCAGCGTGGTCTGCGAGCTCGCAGCCTTCCTCACGATCGGTCTGGTACGGCCGTGGGGTGAGGTCGTGCCCCACGGGATACCGCTGATCGGAGGGCGAAGGGTCCGCCCCAGGGCCGCCGTGGTCCCTGCCGCCCTCGGTGCGGCGACCCTGACCGTGCTCTGGGCCTTCACACCCTGGTGGTGGCACTTTCCGCACGACGACATGACGCCCACCGGGAGCCTCGTGGTCGGCATCCTCTACCTACCGCTGTTCCTCTGGGGCCCGCTCCTCGCCGCCGTCACCGTCTCCTACCACCGCCGCCATCGCGTGCCGCGCCGCTGAGCGGAGGGCGTCCTCGTCGCACTCGGCGGTCAGGATGGTTGGAGCTGGTCGAAGAGGGCGAGGGCCGCGGTGGGGTCCGGGCTCACGAGGCGTTCCAGCCCGGCCATCGTGATCTTCGCCCACCGGGCGGCCCGTGCCCACATCTGGTCCTCGAAGGCGCGGACGGCCTCGTCCGGATCTCCAGGGCCGGTGGCGGCGAGGGACTCGGCGAGTTCGGCGCCTTCCAGCATCGCGAGGTTCGCGCCGGCCCCCAGTGGGGGCATCAGGTGGGCGGCGTCGCCCAGCAGCGTCACCCCGGGGACGTGGGTCCAGGTGTGGGAGGCGGGCAGGACGTGGAGGGGGCGACGGGTGAAAGCGGTGCCGTGGCGGAGGAGTTCGAGGAGGGGAGCGGCCCAGCCGTCGAAGAGGGCGAGCAGGGCCGCTCTCACCGCCTCGGTGTCGGCCGGGTCGAGGTGCGCGTGCAGGTCCAGCGGCGCACGGAACTGGGCGTACACCTTGACGTGGCCGCCGCTGTTGCGCTGGGCGACCAGGGCTCGGTTGACGCCGTACACCGCCACGGACCCGTCGCCGATCAACCGGGCGAGGTCGGGGTGGCGGGTGTCGACATCGTCCAGGGAGGTCTCGACCAAGGTGACGCCGGTGTACCGCGGCGTCACCGACGAGAGTGCCGGGCGGGTCCGGGACCAGGCGCCGTCCGCGCCGACCACGAGGTCGAACGTCTCGTGTCGCCCGTCCGCGAGATGAACCTGTACGCCGTCCCCGGCTCCGGGCACGACCCGCGTGACATCCCTCCCCCATCGGACGTCGAGCGGGCCGAGCAACAGGTCACGGAGTTGTCCGCGGTCGATCTCGGGGTTGGCCCGGTCGTCCGGGCGCGGTCGCCAGTCGCGCAGGACGGTCCCGTCCACGTCCAGGATCCGCATGGCCTGCCCTTCGGGCCGAGACAGCGCCTGGAACTCCTCCAGCAGCCCCGCCTTGGCCAGCGCGAGCTGCCCCATCCCTTCGTGCAGGTCCAAGGTGCCGCCCGGGGGGCGGGCGTCGGGGGCCGGATCGCGTTCGAGGACGGTGACGGGGTGACCGTGGCGGTGCAGGACGCGGGCGAAGGTGAGGCCGGCGGGACCGCTCCCGACCACGGCGATGCGTTGTCTCATACCGATACACTGTATTGACTCGCGACAGCACATCGCAACGGTACGATCGCACCGTGACTGTGTGGGACCGGCCGGAGCCGTCGACTCAACCCGTACCGCTCGACCGGGAGCGGATCGTCGCCGCCGCCATCGCGCTGGCCGACGAGGGCGGGCTGGAGGCGGTGTCCTTGCGCAAGGTCGCCGCGCGCCTGGACGCCGGCCCCATGCGGTTGTACCGATACATCTCCACCAAGGAGGAGCTGTTCGACCTCATGGTGGACGAGGTCCAGGCCGAGATCCTCCCCGAGGAGCGGCCCGGTGACTGGCGGGAGGCGTTGCGCGTCCTCGCCGAGCGCACCAGGCGGGCCGCTCTCCGCCACGAATGGCTGGCCGACCTGCTCGGCGGTCGCCCGGCCCTGGGCCCCAACGGCCTTGCCGTGACGGAGGCCACGCTGGCCGCGCTCGACGACCGCGCCGATATCGACACCGTCATGCGTGCGGTGGAGACGGTGAGCGCCTACTTCATCGGCGCGATCAGGCGCGAGATCGCGAACCTTCGGGCCGAACGCGCCACGGGCCTGTCCAAGCGCGACTGGCAGCGGGCGTCGGGCCCGCACGTGACGAGAATGCTGGCCACGGGCCGCTTCCCGGCGCTGGCCAAGGCCGTGCACGAGGGCACGGACGTGGACGCCGAGGCGTCCTTCACGACCGGCCTGGACTGGGTCCTCGACGCCGTGGCCGCCAAACTCACCCCGCCGCCGGCGTGACGCTCGACTCGGCGCTCCCGATCTCCCCGTCCTCCCCGTCGGCCTCGTCGATCCGCTGCTGAAGCCATTCACCGGCCCGGTACAGCCCGACTCCCAGGTCGAACCAGTGCCGATCCCTGCGGACTCCGGGCGGTGCGAGGTTCACGGCCGCCCAGCAGAACACTTCCAGCAGCAGGGAACGCCCCTGCTGCACACTGCTCACGGACAAGGCGAAGGGCGCGGCGAGTGCCGCACGGGTGACCAGGATGACCTGGTCGTCCTCGGAGTTCGGACGTCCACCCGTGAGGAATCGCGCGGACGGCCCAGCCGCCCCCGAGGGCGGGTCCCGACCCCTCGTCCGTAGGGATCGCGTGCGGAGACCGAAGTCGCTCCACGCCGCGTCAGGGACGCAGCCGGGCGGCCGCGGCCAGGATCGGGGTGCTCACGACGGTGGCTGCGGCGCCGAGCGTGGTGTCCGTGGCCAGGATCCACCGGACGGTCTTCATGGCCAGGGTGAGGACTTCGCTGCCGCGCCGGCGCATGCCCGCCTCGAAATCCGCCACGGCGTCGGTGAGGGTGGCGGTGCCGTCGGCGACGGCGCCGAGGTGCGTGAGCAGGCCCGCGGCGTCGCGGATGGCCGCGCCCGCTCCCATTCCGGCGGTGGGCGGTGTGGCGTGGACAGCGTCGCCCAGCGCGGTGATCCGGCCCGCGGGCCACGGCGCGAGATCCGCTGCGCGGGTGGAGGCGGCGTTGAAACGGAACCCGGCCACGCTGTGCGGGTCGGCTCGGGCGATGACCTCGAGTGTGTGCTCGGCCCAGCCCCGCTCACGGAACAGGCCGAGCAGCGCGGCCCGCAGCGCGCCGCCACTCAGGTCGCGCAGGGAATCGGTGCCGGTGGATTCGGGGAACATGGCGCCCCAGATGTAGGTGGGTTCGGTGGTGACCGACATCCGTAACTCGGGGGCGTCGAGCGCGGTGTTGCCGACCGGGTCGAGGAAGCCGACGTAGAGCGCTCCCGCGCGCGGGCCGATCGCCAACCCCGATCGTGGCCCGAGTCGCCGATGCTCGCCCGGGCTGAGGTCTTGCCGCAGGGTGCGACCGGAGAACCCCATGATGCCCGTCGGGCTGTTGGTCGGACCTCCGGCCAGGTGTCGGGCGACCACCGAGTGGGTGCCGTCCGCGCCCACCACCAGATCCGCCGAGACCGACGCCCCGTCCGTGAACAGCACTCGGGGCGCACCGTGGTCGTCGTGTCCGACACCGGACACATGGCGTCCCAAGTGCAGGCGATCTCCGACGGCTTCGGCCAGCAGCATGCGCAGGGTGATCCGATCGACGTCGATACTCGCACTGTCGCCGAGGTCCGGCCCGTGGCCCAGCAGCCGGCCGCGGCGGTCCCAGAACGCGTCGCGCTCGCGCAGTCGCAGCGCCGACCCCGATGCCAGCAGCCGCCGCGTGATCTCCGGTTCCACCAGGTCCTTCAGCGCCGACTGCGCCCGCTCGTCCAGGGTGATGTGGTAGCCGCCCGTCGCCGCCACATCGGTGTCTCGGTCGAACACCGCCACCTCGAACCCCCGGCGGCGCAGCCCCGCCCCCAACGCGAGCCCACCGATCCCGCCACCGACCACGACCACCCGCATACCCGACACCGTCCTTCCGCGCCTCTGCTCGCCGAACAGAACCCACCCTGGCAACGGTGGTGGACACCGAGTGGCCACCATCGGTGTCAGGGTGGGACGATGGCGAACACCTCACACCGGGCGTTGCGGCTGCTGTCCCTGCTCGGATCAGGACGGCAGTGGTCGCTGCGCGAGCTCGCCGGCCGGCTCGGGACCAGCGAGCGCACCGCCCGCCGCGACATCGAATCCTTGCGCGCGCTCGACTACCCGATCGCCACCGTTCACGGACCCGACGGCGGCTATCGGCTCGGGGCCGGGCGAACCCTTCCTCCGCTGCTGTTCGACCACGACCAGGCCCTCGCGGTCGCGGTGGCCTTGCAGACCGCGCCGAGCGCGGTGTTCGGCCTGAGGGACGACGCGGCGCGGGCCCTGGCGGCTCTGCACCAGGTCATGCCCCCGACACTGCGGGCATCCATGGAATCCCTGCGCCTCACTCGGCTGCAGAACTATTGGGAGTTCCCCGCTCCCCCCATCGACCCGGCCGCCCTCACCACCGTCGGAACCGCGGTACGCCACCGCCACCTGCTCGTCACCGAGACACTGCGTCCCGACGGCACACGCCCCGAACCCGGTGACCCCGACCACCTGCCCGCCCACCGCATCGAGCCACACCACCTGGTCTACTGGGCCGCCCGCTGGTACCTGGTCGCCTACGACCTCACCGACGACGAGTGGCGCGTGCGCCGCGTCGACCGACTGCATGCCCGCCCCACCACACAGTGCTTCGCCGCCCGCGCGCTTCCCCACCCCGACCTCGCCCACTTCGTGATGAGCACCCACGACCGCGGCGACACGCCCGCCGTCTGGCAGTGCACCGGCACCGCCCGGCTCAACCTGCCCGCTCACGTCGTGGCCCGCTGGGCACCGGGCGGCTCCGTCGTGGAACACCTCGACTCCGACTACTGCCGGCTCACTCTCGGCGCCTGGTCCTGGGCCGGTATCGCCGGCATCCTCGCCACCTTCGACACCGAACTCAGCGACGTCCACCCACCCGAACTCGTCCACGCATGCCGCCGTCTCGCACGCCGGTGGGCCACCATCGTCGACGCGCAGAACCTCGATCCTTCGCATGAATGAGCGGTTCG
This sequence comes from Streptomyces sp. CLCI03, assembly GCF_053615355.1. Classification (NCBI taxonomy): domain Bacteria; kingdom Bacillati; phylum Actinomycetota; class Actinomycetes; order Kitasatosporales; family Streptomycetaceae; genus Streptomyces; species Streptomyces sp. CLCI03. Next base: position 741,014 of record NZ_CM132132.1, read on the forward strand.
ACCTGTCAGTGGGGCTGGATACGGTCCTGGTACGGCGAACGCGTACACGACTTTGTGGACCGACGGCTCGGTCAGTCTCCAGGGCATCCACCGGCTCGCCCCCGCCTCCGAACTGCGCCGGCTGATCATGGAAGCGGAAAGCCCCACGATGACGCGCCCGGAAGGCTGAACCGCATGGACGATGCGACAAGCGAGGCTGGTCGAGCCTTCCTTCGGACGGTGCAGCAGGGCCAGGTCCGCAGGGGTGTGGTGTCTTCCCTGGTCGATTTCGGCGCGTTCGTCGATCTCGGCGGCTGTGTCGACGGCCTGGTGAACGTGGCGGAGGTGTCCTGGCTGTACTACGACCGTCTGGCGGACGTGGTCGAGGTGGGCCAGGAGGTCACGGTGGTTGTCCTGGACATCGATCTGGACCGGGTCCGGATGTCCCTCTCCTTGAAGGCATTGCAGTTCGACCCGTTCAAGGACTTCGCTCGCACGCACCTCGGCCGCGTACTTGTCGGCCGCGTGACCAAGGTCGTCCCCTTCGGCGTCTTCGTGCACGTACATGAAGGCATTGCAGGCTTGCTGCACAAGTCCGCGTTCGACGTCCCCGACACCGACCGGCCGGCCCCGCTGCCGCAGGTCGGCGACGAAGTCGTCGTGGAGATCTCCGACATCAACTTCGCACGTCGCACCGTCTCACTGACGCTGGTCCGGTGACGGCCCGGCACCGGTTCAGCTGTGGGCCGCGAGGGGTACGGTCACGCAGCGCTCCTCCGGCGGGCGACGACCGGACCCGCTCGTGTGCCGGATCGTTCCAGCCCTGCGGTCACCCCTTCGTGGTCCGGGCGGTCCTGGCCGGCCAGGAGTTCCGAGGGCCGGTATCGCCGGCCCTCGGAGACGGCGACGGCTACGGGGTGGGGAGGAGGTCGGCGACGAGGGCGGCGAACTCCTCGGGGTCGATGATGCGGATGCCCAGTTCTTCGGCCTTGGCGCGCTTGGAGCCGGCCTTCTCGCCCGCCACCACGAGGCTGGTGCGCTTGGACACCGACGACGACGCCTTCCCGCCGGCCCGCTCGATCAGCTCGTTCATCTCGTTGCGGGACAACTCCGCGAGGGGCCCGGTCATGGCTCCGGTCACCACGACGGCCTGCCCGGCCAGCGGGCCGCCCGTGGCGTCCTCGCCGTCGTCTCCGTCGGCCTCGGGCTTCTGCGGTTCGGTGACCTGCGTACCGACGCCCTGGGCCTGGAGTTTGTCGAGGAGCGGGGCGAGTTCGACGAGTTCGGCCGCGATGACGCGGGCCTTCTCGGTGCCGATGCCGTCGACGCCGGCCAGCGTGTCCGCGTCGGCCGCCCTGATCGCGGCCATCGAGCCGAAGTACGCGGCGATCCGGCGGGACATCGTACGTCCGGTGCCGCGGACGCCGAGGGCACAGAACACCCGGCTCAACGCGGCCCCACGGGCGGTCTCGATCGCGGCCAGGAGGTTGGCGGCGCTGGTCTCACCCATCCGCTCCAGTCCGAGGAGCTGCTCGCGGGTGAGCGTGAACAGGTCGGCGACGTCCTCGACCAGACCGGCCTCGACCAGCTGGATCGCGCGCGTGCCGCCGAGGCCTTCGATGTCGAGCTGGTCCCGGCCGGCCGCGTAGATCACGGAGGCCACCGCCTGGCAGCTCCGGCCCCGCACGCACCGCCACCGCTGCTCGGAGGTGTCGATCGCGTCGCCGCAGCGGGGGCACACCTCGGGGAAGGCGATCGAGCTCTCGGTGCCGGTGCGCTGGTCGACCAGCGGTGCCTCGACCCTGGGGATCACGTCGCCCGCCCGGTACACGAACACCTGGTCGCCGATCATGAGCCCGCGGCGGGTGATGTCGGACGGGTTGTGGAGCGTGGCGTAGGTGACCGTCACTCCGTCGATGACCACGGGCTCCAGAACGGCGCGCGGGGCGATGATCCCGGTCCGGCCGACGTTCCACTCGACCGCCAGCAGGCGCGTGACCTTGTGTTCGGCCGCCAGTTTCCGGGCCACCGCCCACCTCGGGGCGCGCGAGCCGTTGCCCGCCTGCCGCTGGTCCTCGGCCGTGTCGGCCTTGACGACGACACCGTCGATGCCGAACGGCAGGTCTCCGCGCAGCCCGGCGATCATGTCGATACGTTCCTGCACCTGCTCCACGGTCTCGCATCGCATCGGGGCGACGGCCGTGCTCGCCGCCGTGTTCGCGCCGAGCGCGGCCAGCCGCAGCAGCAGGGCGACGTGGCCGAGGTCGTCCAGGCCGATCGCGCTGTAGGCGAAGAAGGTCAGCTCGATGCGGTAGGGGCGGTCCTTGGCCCGCAGGGTGCCGGCGGCGCCGCTGCGCGGGTGTGCGAAGGGCGTGGCCTCGTTGGCGAGCCGGATCCGGTTGGCCTCCTCGAACTGCGCGGTCGTCAACAGCACCTCGCCGCGCAGCTCGACGTCGATCGGCTCGGTGAGGACCGGCGGCAGACCGAGGACGGCTTCGGCGGCGTGGGTGATGTCCTCGCCGGCCGAGCCGTCGCCGCGGGTGAGGACCTGGACGAGCCGGCCACCCCGGTACCGGGCGGCCACCGCGAGACCGTCGAGCTTCGGCTCCACGCACCACCCGGCCACCGGTCGCCCGAGACGCCGTTCCAGCCCCGCGGCCCACTCGGCGAGCTCATCGGCGTCGAAGACGTTGTCGAGGGAGAGCATCGGCACCGAGTGCGGGACGTCGCCCTGCACGGCCCCGCCCGCCACCTTCCCGGTCGGCGACGCGGCGAGGACCTCGTCCGGGTGGGTCTCCTCGTAGGCCGCGATGGCACGCAGCAGCCCGTCGTACTCGTCGTCGCCGAGCGGGGTGGTCCCGTCGCCGTAGTAGGCGGCCGAGGCCGCCACGGCGGTGGTCACGGCCTCCGCGTAGGCGGTGGGAGAGAGCAGGGCACTGTTTTCGGTCATGGAAGTCATCATCCTGCCCGGCACTGACAACGCACCGGCCGGGCCGCGGCAGATCACCCCGGAGCACCTCGTGACCTGCGCGGATGCCGCTCGTTCCGACATGTGGCCCGATTCCTGCCGACCGGCCTCCAGGGGCTATCGTCCCGGTCACGGACGGCAATCGGATCGTCCGTCCAACCCGAGGGAACCGAGATGACCGATCTGAACCAGCTGCGGGCGAGCCTTGCGTCGGGTGAACACGCGTTCGCCGACACCTTGGCCTTCGTCGCCGCGCACTACGCCTACGAGCCGCAGGCGTTCCGCAACGGCGAGGTGGAGAACGCCGCGGGTGAGAACGAGGGTTCCTGCAAGACGCTGGGGCTGGCCCTGCTGGAGGGGCTGAGCGACCAGGAAGCCCTGCAGGCCTTCGGCGAGCACTACCGCAGCGTGCTGGCGACGCCGAACGACACCGATCACGGCAACATCCGCAACCTCATGGCCCATGGCCTGGCCGGGGTGAGCTTCGCCGGGCAGCCGTTGACCCGTACGAGCTGACACCGACGGCACCGGCGGCGGGGTGAACCCGGTCTCGGTGAGGGGCTGCCGTGACGGCAGCCCCCGTGTCGGACAGCGGATGCGGACCCGTCGACCCCGGTGGGCCGGCTCACCGCCACCTGGCTCCAGGAGCGCAAGAACACCCCCGAACCCACCCGCGTGGAACGGCTGCGCAGCCAGGGCCTCGACATGGCCCGCGTCTGGGCGCAGACACGGGGCACGGCCGAGCCGATCCGGACGGACCTGCTCGCCGAGGTGGAGAGCAGCGCCCGGCACGCCCACCGCGAAGTGAAGCTCTGACCACCGGTCGTCCCGGAAGGGGACGACCTACGCTGATGCGCTGCCCGTGGGCGCACCTCAGGTCAGGCTGTCGAACTGGCCGAGGAAGGCCCCGACCACCGCCGCGACGGCCCCGCCGGCGAAGAGGAGGCCGACACCGAGGATGAAGGCGACCAGAACGGCGTCCCGGATGCGCCGCCCCCTCGTCCGCAGCGGCAGGACGCGGCCGGGGTCGCGCGGGTCGTACGCCGCCTCGATGCTCCAGGTCGGGATGGAGTGCCGCACGGTACGGACCACGCCGCCCGGATCCGTGTACGCGTACAGGCCGGGCTGGTCCTGCAGCCGGACGGCAGCCGTCCTGACGCCGTGCTTGCGCAGGTACCGCTCCTCGACGGGGGCGTACGCGAGGAACGCGCCGAAGGCGAGGACCGGTATGCCGAAGAAGCTGCACGGGATGATGAAGATCATGGCGGCGGGGCTTCCCGTCAAACCCACGAGCACGCACGCCCCGATGGCCACCAGGGTCGCGACGAGCGCGCCGCGCTTCATGCCGCGAAGCCAGTTCCGATAACTCGGCTGGTACAGGCGCTCGCCCGAGACGAGGTCCGCGCCGTCGATCGCCTCGGTCCGCTCCGGCAGCGCCGCGTTCACGGCGTCGGCGAAGGCGACGCCGTCGGCATCCGCCACGTCCCAGACCCGGTGGACGTGCGTCACATCCGTGGTCGGGGCGGCGGTCAGCTCGATCGTGACGGACCGCCCCTGTGCGCGTACACGGCTGATGGCCTTCAACGGGATGTGCGTCTGCTCGTGCGGACGGCGCACGAGCAGCGCGTCGTTCTCCACGAGCGCGACGGTTTCCTTGCCGGCGTGGAGGACGGGTATGCGGGAAGTGATCGACATGTGCGTGATGGTAAGGGTGGAGGGCTGCGCTCAGGAGCCTTCGGGCGCACCGGACTTGATCGATCCGGGCCCTTCCGTGGCGGGCCGCTTCCGGGCGTCGTCCTGGTCCGCCGGCAGCCGCCCCGCTGTCGCGTGCGGACAGCGCCACGGCGCGCCTAGGCCGGCTTGCGCCACACGGAGATGTGCTTCGCCGAGTCCTGGGTGAACGGGGACCCGTCCCAGTCCGCGACGCGACGTTCCAGCTCCAGCCCGGCGATCCGTGCCATCAGGTCGAGCTCTGCCGGCCAGGCGTACCGATGCCGGGAGTTCTCGCGGCGGTAGCGGCCGTCGTCGCCGTCGCGGGTGAAGTGGTGCGAGACGAGGATCTGTTCGACCAGGTCGAAGGTGTCGAAGCCGAGATGGTGCTCGGAGACGTCGAACGGCACCGCGACCTGGCCGGGGGGCAGGAAACGCAACGGCGGCACGCCCAGCTCGATGACGAAGCGGCCGCCGGGCTCCAGATGCCGTGCGGCGTTGCGGAAGCACTCGACCTGCTCGTCCTGGGTCAGCAGGTTCGTGATGGTGTTGTAGACGAGATAGACGAGGGAGAACGCGCCGGGGACGACGGTCGTGGCCATGTCCCCGATGGTGACCGGGAGTGTGCTCCGGTCGACCTTGCGCCGTAGTACCGCCGCCATGTGCTCCGACAGTTCGATGCCCACCACCGGCACGCCGCGTTCCCGGAGCGGGACGCCCACCCGTCCGGTTCCGATGGCGAACTCCAGCGCCCGGCCGTCCCCGGCCAGCTCGGCGAGGAAGCCGAGAGTCGGTCCGAGAACGGCAGCCGAGGACGTCTCGGTCTCCTCGGCGTCGTAGCGGTCGGCGGTCTCACGGGTCCACAGTTCACTGCTGGTCACGGACGGCCACTCTGCCGGGCGGCGCGGGACGCTGTCGAGGCATTTACCTTCTCCGCGGCGCCCGCGGTCTCGGGCGGCCGGGTCGATGGCACGCCGGTGCGGAACGTGCCCACGATGCCGTCGGGCACCTGCGGTGATCTCGCCGTCGAAGCGCCTTCCCCCTCCCCCGTGCGCACCGGGCGTGACGGGGTCATCACCCCACGCGTCCTGCGAAAACCTGCACATCGCGTTCGCGAACTCGACAAGCGACCTCCCCAGCGGAGCGATAAGCCGGATTTATCCTGATGCTTTGATCCGTATTCGCCCCGCTTCGCTCCATGTAAGCAGCGCGTCGGTCGTATCTGTTACTCGTTTCTGTGAAGAAGTCGCCACCATTCGGTGAATCAAGCTGCACGTCCGTCGACAGAGGCGCCCGTCCGCCCGTGACGGGAAGTCAACGGGATTGGGTGAGGGGCCCGTTCGCGTGCTTTCATCTTGCTCATCGCAGCAGTCCGGAACGGCGGCCGAGTTTCGTGCCGCCGACCGCGCCGCGATGAATTCCTCCCCCCAATGAAAGGTGCGCGCCATGCGTAACGACATCGAGACCCGTGAGATCGACGACACCGAGCTGGACGCCGTGTCCGGCGGCATCATCAGCGTGTCCGGCGGCCTGGCCGGCGCCGTGACCAGCGATGTCAACAACGTCGTGGGCCTCGTGGGCTCCCTCGACACCGTCCGTACCGCGACGGGCATCGTCTCCCACGTCCCCGGCCTCGTCACGGGCATCACCGGTGTTTCGGTGAACGCCGGTCGCGCCGGTCTCTGATCGGGAAATACCCGTGAACCCCGGAGTGTCCCCCACGGCTCCGGGGTTCTCGGCCGTACGTATACGTGCCCGTCCCTTTGTGTGCAGTTGAAGGAACAGTCCGTGCAGTTTCGCCAAAAGGCTCTTTCCAAGCTGCAATCGCCCGAGGAATTCGACCTGCCCGTTCGCTTCGCGCGCCCGCAAGGTCGACTCGTTCTGGCCGTCACACTCGTCGTCATGGCCGCCGCGACCTACTGGGCCTGCACCGAGACCGTGTCGTCCGAGCTGAGCGCGCCCGGCATCCTCACCCGGGCCGAAGGCAGCTACGTACTGCAGACACCGATCGCGGGACAGGTGACCGCGGTCCTCGCCGAAGAGGGCCAGCTGCTCACCGCCGGCGCGCCCGTGCTCAACGTCCGTACGGAGCAGGGGGAACGGCCCGTGCGCGTGGTGACCGGCGGCCGGCTGACGACGCTGGTCGCCAAGGTGGGTTCGGTCATCGCGATGGGCGGTGACGTGGCCACCGTGGAGCGTGTGAAGGATCCCGCGGACCCGCTGGTGGCCGTGCTGTACGTGCCCGGCGGCAGCGGCTCGGCGATCGCCGTGGGCGCCGCGGTCGACCTGGACGTCCAGTCCGTCCCGCAGCAGCGGTTCGGCACACTGCGCGGGCGGGTCACCGAGGTCGGTCGTGCCCCCCTGACCCGGGCGCAGATCGGCGGGTTCCTCGGGGACGGCGGGCTCGCCGAAGAGTTCTCCCGCCACGGCAGCCCGGTGGCCGTGGTCGTCCGGCTCGAACGCTCCGCCTCCACCCCCTCCGGCTATCGGTGGTCCTCCGCGGACGGGCCCCCGTACGCCGTCGATTCGAGGACTCCGGTCACCGGCGCCGTCCACCTCGCCGCGCAGCGCCCCGTCGACTGGCTGCTGCCGTGACCGCCCCGCACCGGACTCCGACTCCCGCCGGGCGCCGGCGCCACCGCCCCGAGCCGAAGGGCGGCTCCCGGCGCAGGCCCGCGTCCGTACCCGTGCCCAGGGGCCGGATCCCCCGCCCCGTACGCACCCCCACCGTGCTGCAGATGGAGGCGGTGGAGTGCGGCGCCGCCGCCCTGGCCATGGTGCTCGGCCACCACGGCCGCTTCGTCCCGCTCGAAGAGCTGCGCATCGCGTGCGGCGTCTCCCGCGACGGCTCCCGCGCCGGCAATCTCCTCAAGGCCGCGCGTGGGTACGGGCTGACGGCCAAGGGCATGCAGATGGACCTGGCCGCGCTCGCCGAGGTGAACGCCCCGGCCATCCTCTTCTGGGAGTTCAACCACTACGTCGTGTACGAGGGCACGAGCCGGCGGCTCGGCCGCAGGGGCGTGTACGTCAACGACCCGGCCGAGGGCCGCCGGTTCGTCCCCATGGAGGAGTTCGACACGAGCTTCACCGGGGTCGTCCTCGTCTTCGAGCCCGGCGACGGGTTCCGGCGCGGTGGCCGCAGGCCCGGCGTCATGGGGGCCGTGCCGGCGCGGCTGCGGGGCACGTCGGGCACCATGGCCGCCGCCGTGGTCGCCAGCCTCCTGCTGGTCGCCGTCGGTGTGGCGGTGCCGGCCCTGAGCCGTACGTACATCGACATGTTCCTGATCGGCGAGCAGACCTCCCTGTTGGGCGTGCTGTTCGCCTCGATGGCCGTCGCCCTCGTCCTCACCGCGACCCTCACCGCGCTGTTGCAGGCCAACCTGCTGCGCGGGCGGATCATCTCCTCGACGCTGAGCAGTGCCCGCTTCTTCCGTCACCTGCTGAGGCTTCCGGTCACCTTCTACTCCCAGCGCAATCCGGCCGATCTGGTCCAGCGTCTGCAGTCCAACGACGCGGTCGCCGAGACCCTCGCCCGGGACCTGTCCGCCGCGGGTGTGGACGCCGTGGTGGTCGTGCTCTACGCGGTGCTGCTGTGGACGTACGATCCGCAACTCACCCTGGTCGGTGTGGCCGTGGCGCTGCTCAACGTCGTCGCGCTGCGCATCGCGATCCGGCTGCGGGCCACCGGTACCCAGAAGCTGCGCGCCGAGAGCGCCCGGCTGACCAACACCGCGTACAGCGGTCTCCAGCTCATCGAGACGATGAAGGCGACGGGCGGCGAGAACGGCTTCTTCCGCCGCTGGGCCGGACAGCACGCGGTCACCCTCGACGTGCAGCAGCGACTCGGCGTGCCCGGTGCGTGGCTGGCGATCGTCGCGCCCACGCTCGCGGCGTTCAACAGCGCGCTGATCCTGACGATCGGCGGCCTGCGGGCGGTGGAGGGACATCTCACGGTGGGCCTGCTCGTCGCCTTCCAGGCCCTGGTGACCAGCTTCACCGCCCCGATCTCCCGGTTGGGCGGCGTCGCCGGCCGGATCCAGGACTTCGCGGCCGACATCGCCCGGCTGGAGGACGTCGAGAACTTCCCGGTCGACCGGGTCTACTCACGGCGCGAGCCCGCGGCCTCCACCCGTCGCCTCAAGGGCCATGTGGAGCTGGACCGCGTCACCTTCGGCTACAACCCGTTGGACGCCCCGCTGCTCCAGGACTTCTCGCTCACGGTCGGACCAGGGCAGCAGGTCGCGCTCGTCGGGGGTTCCGGCAGTGGCAAGTCCACCGTCTCCCGGCTGGTCTCCGGGCTCCACGCCCCGTGGGCCGGGGCCATCCGGATCGACGGGATGCGGCTGGAGGACATCCCGCGCGGGGCGCTGGCCGCGTCCGTGTCCTTCGTCGACCAGGACGTCTTCCTCTTCGAGGGGACCGTCCGCGACAACGTCACCTTGTGGGACCCCTCCATCACGGACGAGGCCGTCGTCGCCGCCCTCCAGGACGCCGCCGTGCACGAGGTGGTGGCCCGCCGCCCCGGTGGTATCCACAGCCGCGTCGAGCAGGACGGCCGTAACTTCTCCGGCGGCCAGCGCCAGCGGCTGGAGATCGCGCGGGCGCTGGTGCGCCGCCCCAGCGTCATGGTGCTCGACGAGGTGACCAGCGCGTTGGACGCGGTGACGGAACAGATCATCATCGACAATCTGCGGCGCCGCGGCTGCGCCTGCGTGGTCATCGCCCACCGGCTGAGCACGGTCCGCGACAGCGACGAGATCGTCGTCCTCGACCGGGGCACGGTCGTGGAGCGCGGACGGCACGACCATCTGGTCGCCGCGCGGGGACCGTACGCCGCACTGGTCAAGGAGCACTGAGGTGACGTACGCGCACCACACCACAGCCACCGGCACGGCCACCGCCACCGGCCCGTCGGGCGGGGCGCCTGACCCCGTCGTCGCCGCTCTGGGGGCGCTGGGTACGCCCGTCGACTGCGCGGGGGTGGGCAGCCTCCCCCTGGAAGGGCCGCTCGTCCTGTGGCTGGTCGTGGAGGGCGCGCTGGACCTGTTCGCCGTGGACGCCGCGCAGTCGGGGCACTGGCACTTCCTGGGCCGGCTGGAGCCGGGCACGCTGCTGCTCGGTCCGGCCGAGGGCCCGGACCACACCCTGGTCGGCCGCCCCCTGCAGGGCTGCCGGCTGCGCCGCGTCGAACTGCGGGAGCTGCGACGCACGCAGTACCCGCAGTACCCGCAGTACGGGGCCGGGTTCCACGCCGGACCGTGGCACACCGACGGCGGGCAGGACGGCGCGGCCGCCGCGGGACGGCCGAGCCCGCTGGAGGACGCCTTCGCGCGCGGCATCGGACGCGGTCTGCGCGTGCTCTACGAGGCGCCGCTGGACGGCACCGCCACCACCGGGCACGGCAGGGCCGACGACGACATCCTGTGGATGCGGATCACCCCCGGCAGCGTCCAGTACGGCGCCTTGTACGAGGCGGAGGCGGTCGGCACCCTCCTCGTCGACGCGGCGATGTGGCAGGGCATGGTCGACCAGCAGTACCGGCTGCTGTACGCCCTCGACGGCTGGATCGAACAGCTCGAACGCGCGCACGAGGACCGTACCGCGGCCGGGATCGAGGCGGGCCGGGCCGCCCGCACCCAGGCGGACCGGACCCTCCTGGCGTCCATCGTCCGCTCCGGCGGCCGGAACCCCCACCGGGGCGGGGACGTCGACGCGACCCTCGCCGCGTGTCGCCTCGTGGCCGGCGCGGCCGGCATCACCCTGACCGCCCCGGGCGAGTCGGGCACCACCACCGAGCAGGTGGATCCCGTCGAACGCATCGCGCTCGCCTCGCGGATCCGTACCCGCGCGGTCGCTCTCGGCGGGCGTTGGTGGCGGGAGAACAGCGGGCCGTTGGTGGGCCGACGCGCGAAGGACGGCGCGCCCGTGGCCCTGCTGTGGCGACGCGGCGGCTACGAGGCGGTCGACCCCGCCACCGGCCGGCGCGAGCGCGTCGACAGCGGCGACGCCGCCGCCTTCGAAGCGCGCGCCGTCATGCTGTACCGCCCCCTGCCCGAGGGGCGGGTGGGTCTGCCCGCGCTGCTCCGCTTCAGCGTGCGCGGCACCTTCCCCGAGCTGCGCGGCCTGCTGCTGGGCGGGCTGGTCGCGGTGGTGCTGGGCGCCCTGGTGCCGGTCGCCACCGGTCAGGTCCTCGGCCGGTACGTCCCGCAGGGCGAGACCGGCCTGATCGTGCGGACCGGGGTGGCGCTGGGCGCGACCGCCGTGGTCTCGGCCGTCTTCATGCTGCTGCAGAACACCTCCCTGCTCCGCATGGAAGGCCGGATCGAGGCCACCTTGCAACCGGCCGTGTGGGACCGGCTTTTGCGGCTGCCGGCGACGTTCTTCGCCGGTCGCTCCACCGGCGAGCTGGCCGGCGCGGCGATGGGCATCAGCGCGATGCGCCGCGTGCTGTCCGGCATCGGCCCGGTCTGCGTACAGGCGGGCGCGGTCGGCGCGGTGAGTCTCGTGCTGCTGCTCGTCCACAGCGTGCCGCTGGCACTGGCGGCGCTGGCCATGCTCGTCGTCATCGCGGTGGTCTTCCTGGGCCTGGGGCTGTGGCAGTTGCGGTACGAGCGCCGGCTGAACACGCTCGGCCTGCGGCTGGGCAACCAGGCCTTCCAGACCCTGCGGGGCCTGCCCAAGCTGCGCGTCGCCGCGGCCGAGAGCTTCGCGTACGCGGCCTGGGCACGGGAGTTCGCCCGTACCCGTGACCTGCACCAGCGGATCGGGCGGACCCAGAACGTCCTCACGGTCCTGGGCGCCGTCCACCTACCGCTGTGCACGCTGGTGATGTTCGTACTGCTGGCCGGCCCGGCCCGCGGCGCCATGTCCGCCAGTGAGTTCCTCACCTTCAGCACCGCGCTGACGATGCTGCTGTCGTCGGTCACGCAGGTGACCGGGGCGCTCCTCTCGGCCGCCGCGGTGCTGCCGATGTTCGAGCAGATCCGGCCGCTCCTGCGGGAGATCCCCGAGGTGGACGGCGGCAGTACCCGCCCGGGGGAGCTGACCGGTGCCGTCGAGGCCAAGAACCTGTCCTACCGCTACGCCGACGACGGCCCGCTCGTGCTCGACGACATCAGCCTGCGGATCGGGCCGGGCGAGTTCGTCGCGATCGTCGGCGCCAGCGGCTGCGGCAAGTCGACCCTGTTGCGCCTGCTCATCGGCTTCGACCGGCCCGTCTCGGGCGGTGTGCTGTACGACGGCCAGGACCTGGCGGCGCTCGACCGGGCGGCCGTACGCCGCCAGTGCGGGGTGGTGCTGCAGAACGCCCAGCCGTTGACCGGCTCGATCCTCGACTGCATCCGTGGCGCCGGGACGTTCTCATCGGAGGAAGCCTGGGAGGCGGCCGCGATGGCGGGCCTCGCGGAGGACATCAAGGCCATGCCGATGGGCATGCACACCATCCTGTCCGACGGGGGCGGGACCGTCTCGGGCGGTCAGCGCCAGCGGCTGATGATCGCCCAGGCCCTCATCCGAAAGCCGCGCGTGCTCTTCCTCGACGAGGCGACCAGCGCGCTGGACAACGAGGCCCAGCGGGTGGTCATCGAGTCCACGCGCGCCTTGCGGGCCACCCGCCTGGTGATCGCCCATCGGCTCTCGACGGTCCTGGACGCCGATCGGGTGATCGTGATGTCGGAGGGCCGGATCGTGCAGCAGGGCCCGCCCGCCGAGCTGCTGGCCGACACGACGGGTCTCTTCCACGGGCTGGTCCGTCGGCAACTGCGTTGACGCCCGACACCCGCCTGCGACCTCGACGGCTCCGCCGGCCGATCGGGCCGGCGCCGGTCACCGGAGCTGGTTCAGGTCGACCGAGTCGGCGGGCGCCGGGGGTGTGGCCTTGACGGGCTCGTCGAAGGCGGAGAAGGTGGCCGCCACCCGCTCGCCGGACGTGTCGGTGCCCTGGACCCGCAACAGGTACGGCTCGTCCTCGGTGGAGACCTGGTACGTGCCCGTCCTGCCGTCGCGTCGGCTGGTGACCGTGATGGCGGGGTGGCCGTCGACGGTCGTCCGGGCGCCCTTGACCAGCTGTTCGCTCGGCGGCTTCGAGGAGAACTCCTTCTTGAAGAAGTCCAGGTCGCAGAGCTGGGCGAAATCGCGCAGCTGCACGCTGTCCGTGGTGCCGTGCAGGTAGCGGCCGTTGATGAGGGCGACCGCGTCCTCCCCCGCGGGGCCCGGTGCCTGGGCCCTGAGCAGGGACTCGTCGAGCTTCATCCAGACGTCGTCGCCGCGTTTGACGATGTCGGCCGATCCCGTGCCGCCGGGAGGCGTGACGGTGCCGACGCAGTTGCCCTGCTCGTCGAACCGGAGATCGAGAGCGGTGGTGCCGGACGTGTTGGTCACCTTGCCCACCATGCGCATGGAGGTGACCCCGGCCATGGCCTCCCGCGAGGCCTGGGCGATGGCCTGGGGGCTGTCGTCGGCGATGCCGTTGTCGTCGGCTCGGGCCACTCCCCCGCTCGTGAGCACCAGCAAGCAGGCGGCTCCGACGGTCACGCGGCGGGCTGCCGCCGCCCTGGGTGCGGACATCGGGCATCACTTCCCTCGGGCTGCGCCGACCGGCGGCGGTCGGCGCCGCTCCGCCGGCGCGGCCGGTCACCTGATCAGCGTAGGACGGCGTCGCGGTGGGCGCAGTTCGGGTGAGTTCGGCCGGACCCGGCCGGGACGGGTCCCGTGTCGGGCAGCATGGTGCCCGATCATGTCCCCCGCAGCACCGCCGATGGAGGGTCCGATGACCGGTTCCACGTCCTTACCGCCGACGAGGGCACGTCTCGCCGCGGCCGTCACGGCCGCCGTCACCGCGCTCATGACGGCCGGGGCCGCCACCGCCGGGGCGAGCGCGCCGCCGCCGGAGGCGAAGGCTCCGAGCGCGTTCGTGGCGCTGAGCGCGGTCGACCCGACGATCATGCAGGAGATGCGGTACGTGCGTCCGCACAACTTCGTGGGCGAGCCGGTCGACGGCTACCGGCAGCCCGTCTGCCTCCTGACCCGCCCGGCCGCGCAGGCCCTGCACCGAGCACAGACCCATCTGCTGCGCCAGGGGTACTCGCTGAAGGTGTACGACTGCTACCGGCCGCAGCGGGCCGTCGACCACTTCGTACGGTGGGCGCAGGACCTCGGCGACGAGCGGCGGAAGGCGGAGTTCTATCCGCGTGTCGACAAGTCCCGGCTGTTCGAGGACGGCTACATCGCGAAGAAGTCGGGGCACAGCCGGGGCAGCACGACGGACGTGACGCTGGTACGGCTGCCGGCGTTTCCGGCGCCCCGGCCGCGGCCGGGGCAGGAGTCGGTGCCCTGCTACGCGCCCCGGGCGGAGCGGTACCCGGACAACTCGGTGGACATGGGCACGGGTTTCGACTGCTTCGACACGCTGTCGCACACCGACGATCCGCGGGTCCAGGGAGCCCAGCGCGCGAACCGGGACCTGCTGAGGTCGACACTGGCGGCGGAGGGGTTCGTCAACCTGCCCGAGGAGTGGTGGCACTTCACGCACAAGCCGGAACTGTTCCCCGACACCTACTTCGACTTCCCCGTCGCCTACCGGTCGGTGTCCGGACACCGCCCCTGAGGCCGCCGCGCGCCGGTACGGGCGCGCGCGGACGCGGCTGTCGGGATGCAGGGGACGCGGGGGCGGCGGACAGTGGAGGCGGGGCCTTCGGCAGACCGGGAGACCCGCGTGACGGATGACGACCCGACGCCCGACCGGACGGTGTCGCCTTTCATGACGGAGGCGGCCTTCCGGTCCCTGCACGCCGAGCTGCGCCGGCAGGCGTCCACCCACGCGGAGCACCGGCGCGGAGCCCTCGCCCACCTGACCTCCGAACGGGTGGTCGCGGCCGCCGCCGGCGTGCGTCACGGGCGCACCCTGTCACTGGCGGCCCCGATCGAGACCCGGCCGGGGCCGGACGATCCGCAACCCGCCGTCTACCGGCTGACCGCCCCGACCCCGCCCGAGACCGGGACCCCGGGGGTGCACTTCGCGCTGGACCGGTTCGCCATGAACGTGCACGGGGACGCCCACAGCCATCTCGACGCCCTGTGTCACGTCGTGTTCGACGGCGAGCTCCACGAGGGCATCCCGGAGAGCCGGCTGGCGGCGGGCGGGGCCCGCGGGATCACCTTGGACCTGGTGCGGGACGGGATCGTCGGCCCCGGGCTCCTGCTGGACGTCCCGCGGCTGCGCGGGGTTCCCTGGCTGGAGCCCGGTGACTTCGTGGGCGTCGACGACCTCCTGGCGGCCGAGGAGGCCCAGGGCGTGCGGATCGGTCCGGGTGACCTGCTGCTCGTACGGGTCGGGCACCGGCGCCGGCGCCAGGAGAGGGGCGCGTGGGACGCGGCGCACTCCCGGGCCGGCCTGCATCCGGCGTGCATGCGGCTGCTGGCCGAGCGGCAGATCGCCGTCCTCGGCTCGGACGGCAACAACGACACGGCCCCGAGCCCGGTGCCCGGTGTCTCCTTCCCCGTGCACGTCCTGGCCCTGCACGCCCTGGGCATGCACCTGATGGATTACCTGGACCTGGACGAGCTGTCCGACGCCTGCGCGGGGCTCGGGCAGTGGCGGTTCCTGTGCACGGTGGCGCCGCTACGGCTGCCGGGGGCCACGGGCTCCCCGGTGAACCCGATCGCCGTCCTGTGACCCCCGCGGCCGGTGTCCGGCTCCCCCATCCCCGGGTGCCGCACCGGCGGGGGGGCGGTTACGTTCGAAAGGGGACCCTGCCGCGACCGGCCCGCCCGGGCGGCGGCACCGCGAGCCGAGGACGGTGATCCGGTTGAACGACGCTCCGCACTACGACGTCATCGTCATCGGAACGGGGGCGGGTGGCGGCACGCTCGCCCACCGGCTCGCCCCGTCCGGCAAGCGGGTGCTGATCCTCGAACGCGGCGGATATCTCCCCCGCGAACGCGACAACTGGGACTCCACGGCGGTGTTCGTCAAGGGGAAGTACCGGGCTCCCGAGTTCTGGTTCGACCGGCACGGCCGCGAGTTCCCGCCCGAGGTCAACTACTACGTCGGCGGCAACACCAAGTTCTACGGCGCGGCGTTGTTCCGGCTGCGCCCGGAGGACTTCGGTGAGCTGCGCCACCACGACGGGATCTCCCCGGCCTGGCCGATCCGGTACGAGGACCTGGAGCCGTACTACACCCAGGCGGAGCACCTGTACCGGGTGCACGGCCGGCACGGCGAGGACCCCACGGAGGGGCCGGCGAGCGCCCAGTACGCCCACCCGCCGGTGGAACACGAGCCGCGGATCCAGCAGTTGAGCGACGACCTGGAGAAGCAGGGCCTGCACCCCTTCCACCTGCCGATCGGGGTGGACCTGGTCCAGGACGCGGCCGGCCGGGCGACCCCGTCCAGCGTCTGCATCCGCTGCAACCGCGTGGACGGCTTCCCGTGCCTGGTGCGCGGCAAGTCGGACGCCCAGGTGATCTGTGTGGAGCCCGCGTTGGAGCATCCGGGCGTCGAGATGGTCACCCACGCCCACGTGGTGCGGCTGGAGACCGACCCGACGGGGCGCACGGTCAGCTCGGTCGTCGCCCGCCTCGAAGGCGGCGAGGAGGTCCGGTTCTCCGCCGACCTGGTGGTCGTGGCCTGTGGCGCGGTCAACTCGGCGGCGCTGCTGCTCGCTTCGGCGAACGACCGGCACCCGCGGGGGCTGGCGAACAGCTCGGACGTGGTCGGGCGGCACTACATGCGCCACAACAACCTGGCCCTGATGGCGGTCTCCAGGGAACCGAACGACACGCAGTTCCAGAAGACCCTGGCCCTGCACGACTGGTACCTGGGCGCCGACGACTGGGACTACCCGCTCGGCGGGATCCAGATGCTCGGCAAGTCGGACGCCGAGCAGATCCACGGCGAGGCCCCGCGCTGGGCCGGCGCGGTGACCCCCGACATGCCCTTCGAGGTGATGGCCCACCACGCCGTGGACTTCTGGCTGTGCGGGGAGGACCTGCCGCTGCCCGACAACCGCGTCACCCTGGACGGCGACGGCCGCATCCACCTCGCGCTCGACGAGTCCCACAACACGGCCGGGCTGAAGCGGCTGCGGCACAAGCTCCAGAAGATGCTGGGCAACCTCGGCATGCACGAGCACCACCTGCTGGACCACAGCCTCTACCTGCACAAGGGCATGCCGATCGGGGCGACCGCGCACCAGGCCGGCACCGTACGGTTCGGCACCGACCCGGCGTCGTCGGCCCTGGACCTCAACTGCAAGGCGCACGACCTGGACAACCTGTACGTGGTCGACACGAGCTTCTTCCCGAGCATCGGCGCGGTCAACCCGTCGCTGACGGCCATCGCGAACGCCCTGCGGGTCGGCGACCACCTCCTGGAACGCATGGGCTGACCCCTGCCTCGGGACACCGCCGACCGGGCGAAGATCCTGGTCCGGGTGGCGCAACGCGGAGCGCAGGGGGCCGCCGCGCCCCGGACACGGTGATTTGGTGACGCCGGACCCGCCGGGGTGCCGTCACCCCCGACGGCACGGGGTGGCGGTGCGAAGGAGGCAGTCCGCCGTGAGTTCCACCGAGGGCGTTCCCCGGGGTGTGATCCCCGCGCACCTGCTCCGGGGCCAGAAGGCACTGGTGACGGGTGCGAACTCCGGGATCGGCAAGGCCACGGCGATCGGCCTGGGCCGGGCCGGCGCGGACGTGGTCGTGAACTACGTGGCCGGACGGGAGGAGGCCGAGAAGGTCGTCGAGGAGATCGCCTCCTTCGGGGTGCGTGCGGCGGCGTACGAGGCGGACGTGTCCGACGAGGCCCAGGTCGTGGCCATGACGGAACGCATGGTCGAGGAGTTCGGGACGATCGACATCCTCGTCGCCAACGCCGGACTCCAACGCGACGCCGCCTTCACCGAGATGACCCTCGCCCAGTGGCAGAAGGTCATCGACGTCAATCTGACCGGGCAGTTCCTGTGCGCCCGCGAGGCGACGAAGGAGTTCCTGCGGCGCGGGGTCGTCCCGGAGGTCTCCAGCTCCGCCGGCAAGATCATCTGCATGAGCTCGGTGCACCAGATCATCCCCTGGGCCGGGCACGTGAACTACGCCTCCTCCAAGGGTGGTGTGCAGATGATGATGGAGACCCTGGCCCAGGAGCTCGCCCCGAAGAAGATCCGTGTCAACGCGATCGCCCCCGGCGCGATCCGGACGCCCATCAACCGCAGCGCCTGGGACACGGAGCAGGCCGAGCAGGACCTGCTCAAGCTGATCCCGTACGGCCGGGTCGGCGATCCGGCGGACATCGCCCACGCGGCCGTCGGTCTCGCCTCCGACCTCATGGACTACGTGGTGGGCGCCACGCTCTACGTGGACGGCGGCATGACCCTCTTCCCGGGCTTCGCCACCGGCGGCTGACCTCCATCCGCGCAACCCCGGGGAGGGACGCATGCACACCACGCTCCACCTGCTGGCGGAGGCACCGCCGCAGATGCTTCCGGCCCGCTCGCTCATGGCCTTCACGCTCGCCTCGCACATCATCCTGGTACCCATGGGCGTGGCGCTGCCGCTGATCACCCTGATCATGCACGGCTACGGGCTGCGGCGCGGCGACGCGACCGCGCTGCTGCTGGCGCGCCGCTGGTCGGCGGTCATGGCGGTGCAGTTCGCCATCGGCGTCGTCACGGGCACCGTCCTGTCCTTCGAGTTCGGCCTGCTGTGGCCGGGGCTGATGGGCCGGTGGGGCGACGTGTTCGGGATCGGCTTCGGCGTCGAGGCCTGGGCCTTCTTCCTGGAAGCCGTCCTCATCGCGATCTACCTCTACGGATGGCGCCGGCTGCCCGCCCGGACCCACTTCCTGCTCGGGCTGCCGCTACCGGTGACGGCGCTGCTGGGTGCCTTCGGCATCCTGGCGGCCAATTCCTGGATGAACACGCCCCAGGGCTTCTCCCTGGACTCCGAGGGCAACCCCGTGGACGTGGACGTCCGCAAAGCGATCTTCACGCCCATGTTCGGTCCGCAGTACTGGCATTTCGTCGTGGCGATGCTGGTGACCGCCGGGTTCGTGGTGGCCGGCGTGTACGCCACCGGCTGGCTGCGCGGGCGCCGCGACCGCTACCACCGCCTCGGTTTCACCGTGCCGTTCACGGTCGCGGCCGTGTTCACCCCCGTCCAGTTCATGCTGGGCGACGCCATCGCCCGGGCGGTGTTCCAGAAGCAGCCGGTGAAGTTCGCGGCGATGGAGATCGTCTGGAACACCGACACGCACGTCCCGGAGTACCTCTTCGGCCGCCTCCACCCGGACGGGACCGTCACCGGCGGCATCAAGATCCCCCAACTCGACTCCATCCTGGCCGGCTTCAGCCCCGACACCGAGGTCCACGGGCTGGCGACCGTACCTGCGGAGAACCGGCCCACCGTCGCCCAGGCCACCCTCATCCACTGGACCTTCGACATCATGGTGGGCATCGGCTCGGTGCTCCTGCTGCTGGTCGTCTGGTACGCGTTCGTCTGGTGGCGCCGCCGCCGGCTGCCCGCCTCCCCGTGGTTCTACCGCAGCGCGGCCTGCGCCGGCGTGGCCAGCGTCATCGCCGTCGAGTGCGGCTGGATCACCACCGAGGTGGGCCGCCAGCCGTGGATCGTCTACGAGAACATGCGGGTCGCCGAGGCGGTGACCGGAGCCCGCTCCAGCTCCTTGTGGACCATGTTCGGGCTGGTCGTCGTCGTGTACGTCTTCATCTTCGGCTCGTTCCTGGCCGTACTCCTGAAGATGCGCACCCGATGGCGCCTGGACGACGAACGAAGGGCCGAGGCGGGCACGATGGCGACACCGGAGACCGACACCCCCTACGGCCCGCGCTCCGCCGTCGCGGCCGGCGACACCCCCGCTCCGGGGAGCGGCGACGGCACCGCGTCGACCGAGGACGGCAGGCCGTGACCGCCGCCGGTGTGGTCGCCGCCGTCCTGCTCCTCGCGGTGGCCGCCTACACCTGCGCCGGTGGCACCGACTACGGCGCGGGCTTCTGGGACCTGACGGCGGGCGGCGCGGAGCGCGGCAAGCGCCCCCGTTGGCTCATCGACCACGCCATGGCCCCGGTCTGGGAGGTCAACAACGTCTGGCTGATCTTCGTCCTGGTCATCATGTGGACCGGGTTCCCGGTGTTCTTCCAGACCGTGTTCCAGGCGATGTGGCTGCCCTTGGCCCTCGCCGCCATCGGCATCGTGCTGCGCGGCGCCGGTTTCGCGCTGCGCAAACCCACCCGCAGGATCGCCGGACGGCGCGTCTACGGCGCCGTGTTCGCCGTCTCCTCGCTCCTCACCCCGTTCTTCCTCGGCGCCGCCGCGGGCGGGATCGCCTCGGGGCGGGTGGGACCGGGCACCGAGCCGACGGCGCACGCCTGGTTCAACCCGACCTCCGTGTTCTTCGGCCTGCTGGCCGTCGTCGGCACGGCCCTGCTCGGGGCGGTGTTCCTGGCCGCGGACGCCGTCCGCTACGAAGCCCCCGACCTGCACGCCTACTTCCGGCGGCGGGCCCTGGTCGCCCTCGCCGTCTTCGCCGTGCTGGGGGCGGTCACGCTGATCGTCGCCCACGGCGACGCACCCCACCTGTGGCACGGCCTCAGCCACGGCGCCGGGCTCGTCCTCGTCGTCCTGGCCGTCGTGGCCACCCTCGTCACGGCATGGCTGCTGCTGCGCACCTCCGGGGCGTGGTCCCGGCCGGCGGCCGTCGTCCTGATGGCCTCGGCCGTGATCGCGTGGGGCGTGGCGCAGCGCCCGTACCTGATCCCCGGCAGGCTGACGGTGGCCGAGGCGGCGGGGGCGCCCAGCACCCTGCACTGGCTGCTGATCGTGACCGTCGTGGCCGCCGTCCTGGTCTTTCCCGCGGTGGCCTTCCTGTACCGGCTCGACACCCGCGGCGAACTGGAACCCCTCACGGACGCCGACCTGCGCCGGGGCGGCCCGGAGCCCGAGAGCTGACGCACCGCCGGTCGGGGCCCGGGGACACGACCTACGGCGCGGAGCCCCGGTTCAGGGCCGCGTCGAGGGTGATCGCCGCGTCGATGAGGGCGAGGTGGGTGAACGCCTGCGGGAAGTTGCCCAGTTGGCGTCCGGTGAGGTCGATCTCCTCGGAGTACAGGCCCAGGTGGTTGGCGTAGCCGAGCATCTTCTCCAGGACGAGCCGGGCCTGGTCGATGCGTCCTGCCCGGGCGAGTGCGTCGACGTACATGAAGGTGCACAGCGAGAACGTGCCCTCGGAGCCGCGCAGACCGTCCGGCGACGCCTCGGGGTTGTAGCGGTACACCAGGCTGTCGCTGACCAGTTCCTGCTCCATCGCGTCGAGGGTGGAGCCCCACATCGGGTCCTGAGGGGTGAGGAAGCCGACGGTGGGCATGCGCAGGAGCGACGAGTCCAGGACCCGGCTGCCGTAGTGCTGGACGAACGCGCCGCGCCCCTCGTTCCAGCCCTTCTCCATGACCTGTTCGAAGATCCGGTCCCGGGTGGCGCTCCAGTGCTGCGCCGGTGCGGGGCGACCGCTGACGCCGACGAGTCGTAGCGCGCGGTCGAACGCCACCCAGGACATCACGCGACCGTAGGTGAAGTCCTGGGCCCCGCCGCGGGTCTCCCACAGGCCCTCGTCGGCCGAGTCCCAGTGCTCCGCCAGCCAGTCCAGCACGTGGAGCAGGCCTTTCCAGCCGCGGTAGCCGAGGTGGATGCCGTGTCGCTGGGCGAAGGAGATGCTGTCCAGCGCCTCGCCGTAGATGTCCATCTGGAGTTGGGTGGCCGCTCCGTTGCCCATGCGGACGGGCGCCGAGCGTTCGTAGCCCTCCCAGTGGTCCAGGGTCTCCTCCTTGAGGTCGGAGGAGCCGTCGACCGCGTACATGATGTTCAGCGGCCCGGTCTCCCCCTGTTCCCCGGCCCGTTCCTCGATCCGGTCGCCGAGCCACCCGATGAAGGCCTTCGCCTCCTCGGTGAACCCCATGCCGAGCAGGGCGTACACGGAGAACGAGGCGTCCCGGATCCAGGTGTAGCGGTAGTCCCAGTTGCGCTCGCCGCCGAGTTGCTCGGGCAGGCCGGTGGTGGGTGCCGCGACGACCGCGCCGGTGGGGGCGTAGGTCATCAGCTTCAAGGTCACGGCGGAGCGCTCCACGGCCTCGCGCCAGCGGCCGGTGTAGCGGGAGGTGCTCAGCCACTTCCGCCAGTAGTGGATGGTGGCGTGGAAGAGCTCCTCGTACTCGGCGAGGCTTATCTGGCGGGGCGGTCCGTCGGCGGCGGACTCCAGGATCAGCCCGCGCTGCTGCCCCGCCTGCAGGCGCAGGGTGAGGTGCACGTCGTGCTCGCCCGTGAGGACGCGGCCCAGCCGTTCGTCCTCCGGCTCCCTGATGGTGTGCACGGTCAGGTTGGTGCCGTCGGCGGTGAACACCGCCCCGTTCTCGGTGAGGTGCAGCTCGTGCGCCTTGCGCCCGTAGTCGAACCGGGGTGCGATCTCGACGTCGAAGGCCATGCTGCCGCGTACGCAGCGGACCATGCGGACCATGCGGTGTCGTCCGGTGACCGTGGTGCCGGTCAGGGGCATGAAGTCGACGACCTCGCCGGCGCCGGCCTCGGTCATGAAGCGGGTCACCAGGACCGCGGTGTCGGGCAGGTACAACTGCTTGGTCGCGTACGTCGCGTGGGCCGGCCGGACGGTGCAGTGGCCGCCCTTGCCCTTGTCCAGCAGGGCCCCGAACACGCTGGGCGAGTCGAAACGCGGACAGCAGAACCAGTCGACCACTCCGTCGGAGGTCACCAGCGCCGCGGTCTGCAGGTCACCTATCAGGCCGTGGTTCTCGATCAGCGGGTATTCGTCCATCAGGGCGTCCCTTCCAACATGCGTCGCCGCCCGGATCTCGGCCCCCCGATCCAGCGTATGCCGGGCCCGCGACACCGTCCCGCTGAGCCGGGCCCACGGCGTACGGTGTGCGCCGCGGGGCTTCCCCGCCGCCCGGCCGGCTCCGCCCGGCCACCGGGTGCGCGCGGGGTTTCAGCCCTCGCTCGCGACACCACGGTCGGGGGCGCTCATGTCCCCCGTCGCGGGAACTCCGTCGGCGCGCCCGTAGCGCAGGTACACGCTGCCCTTCGGGCCGGCCACCGGGGGTGCGAGGAGGGTGAGGTTGGTGGGTACCGCGCCGTCGTCGAACACCTTCTTCCCGACGCCGAGCACGATCGGGTGCAGCCAGAGGTCGAGGCGGTCGAAGAGCTTCTCGCGCAGGAGGCTCTGCACGAGGTTCAGGCTGCCGACGACCTTCACGTTCTCGTGGCGGTCACGGATCTCGCGCACCGCGCCGGCCAGGTCGGGGCCGAGCCGGCAGGAGCCGGCCCAGGAGAGGTCGGGCCTGCCGCGGGAGGCCACGTACTTCGGGACGCGGTTGAAGAGCGTGGCGATGTCGTCGTCCTCGCCGCCCTCTTGGTGGGGCCAGTAGGCGGCGAAGATGTCGTAGGTCCGGCGGCCGAGCAGGAGGGCGTCCGTGCCCTCGTACGCGGCGCCGACCTGTGCCCCGGCCACCTCGTCCAGCAGAGGCGCCTGCCAGCCGCCGAACGGGAACCCGACCGGGTCCTCGTCGGGGCCGCCGGGTGCCTGCCCGACGAGGTCGAGGGTCGCGAACATCTCGATGTGGATGAGGCCCATGGTGTGCTCCCGGTGAGTCGGTCGTCTCCGTCAAGGGATAGACCCGTGCGGGGCCGCGAACTCATCGCCGCGCCGGAGACCGGCCGCTACCGCGTGGGCGCCACGGTCCCGAGGTGCTGTGCGGCCTCGTCGGCGGTGTAGGCGCAGGCGAAGGTGAAGGCGCGCGGGGACGGCCCGTGCGCCCGTAGGTCCGCCAGGCGCTCCAGGGCCTCGGCGACGGTCGGGAAGTGTCCGGCCGGGACCCACCACAGCACCATGTGCGCCTCGACGTGCCGGGCGAACCACTCGCGCCGCCGCCGCATCACCTCCAGGTGCCCGCTGCGGTAGGCGAAGTCCCACAGGGCCTCCCGCGTCCGCCACACCGACAGGTTGACGACGACGTCCTCACCCGCCGGGCGCAGGCCGGTGGCGTCCGCCGCCCCTTCCTCCACGAGCCGCCACACGAAGCCGGGCGTGGCATCGGCGGCGGCGTTGACCGGATCGAGCATCTCGACGAACGGGGTCATGCGCGGGTCGTCGAAGGGGTGGAGGAGGGTGGCGACATTGAGCTGGGCGAGGTGGCAGGCATGCACGGCTTCGGTCATGGCCTCATCCCAGCACAGCTCCATTTTCTATGTCAATCCTCATTGTTTTTAGAATCCTCCAGCACCACGCAGCACTCCCCCGGCCGGGCGTCCATCCGCGCCCGGACCGGGCCGTCGGCACCGATCAACCCCTCCAGCAGCGCGAGATTCATGCCGCAGACGAGCGGCGGGAAGCGTTCGGCCACGGCATGGAAGGGGCAGTTGCGCATCCGGACGACAGACGCACCCCCCTCGACCCCGCCGGAGGCTTCGACGTGCGGTTCGTAGCCCCGCGCGGCCAGCGTCTCCATGGCCTCCTCCAGGCCACCACAGGGCGCCGCCGAGCCGCGCAGACCCTCGCCCCGGCGGCGCGCGGCGGCGCACAGCACGGCGTCCAGCCCGGCCTGCTCGGCGGCCTCGGCGAGCAGCTCGGCTGCGGTGCGGTAGTCACGGGCGGGCAGCGACACCGACCGCTCGCCCCGCGCCCGCGTGTACACCTTGGCCGGACGGCCGGCCCCCGGCCCCGAGCGACCCGTGAGCCGGCGACTGCCGCTCTCCAGCAGCCCGACCTGGGTCAGCTTGTCCAGATGGTGCGCGGCGAGGGTACGGGCCACCCCGGTCGCCTCGGCGGCTTCGTTGCGGCCGACCTCGCGGCCCTGCGCCACCACGTACTCGTACAGACGGCGCCGCACCGGATCCTGCAACACCGCGATCGCATCGATATCCTTCACGCGACCATTCTAGGAACAACGTGGATTGGATATAGAAGGCGAAGTCCACCCCGGCCGGCCCCGCAGGACTCGACGGCCCGCAGGACTCGCTCGCCCCGCCACTGTGGGGACTACCAGCGCATGCGGACGTCCTCGGCCCACCCCAGCAGTCGGTCCACCTCGATCCGCTCGTCGTCGTCCGTGCGGATCGAGCCCGTGTAGTGGCCGAAGCACTGATCCGTGCGGTTGGCGAGGAGACCGATGTCGGTGCGGGTGGACCGGTTGTGGAACGGCGTGAACACCAGGTCCACCCGGTCCGTCCCGGGGCTGCGGATCGACCACGGCGCCAGGTGATCGCCACGGGACCAGCGCCACTCCAGCTCTTGGCCGATCTTGCTGATCCGGCCGTCCACGCACAGCGCGTTCTCGGTCGCCCCGGTGCCGCGCGTCCAGCGACCTCCGAACTGCAGCCCGACGGTGCGGCCGTCCGTACGCCCGGAGGCGGCACCCCAGTTCCACACCACCGGGCGGGGCCATCGGCCCCGCCCGTGGTCGAGGGTGCCCCAGGCGTCCTCGCCGAACGCCAGCACGTCGTCCGCGATGCGGACCGTGCCGGTCGCGGGCCGGGCCGTGTGCTTGGAGGTGTACTGGAAGCGTCTCTCGTCCCAGGGCACCACCACGGAGAGGGTCTCGTGCCCGGCCGGCATCCCGACGACGAGGTCCACCTCCACCGGGCGGCCCCGCGGATCGACGCAGCGAGCGCGTAGGCGGGTGGCGGGGCCCTCGGCGTGGATCTCGATCCGTACCTGGCCCCTGACCGGCCGCGGCGGTCCGACCACGAGCGACGCGGACGCCGGATCCGCAGCTCCCGCGACGGTGTCGGGGAGGCGGACGCCGCATCCGCCGGGCACGATCGCGGTGCGCTCGAACTCCCGGCCGCCCGTACCGTATTCCAGCACGTAGATCGAGTTCAGGGCCAGGTAGTCCAGGTCGCTGACGGTCAGGGCCACCAGGTGGGTCGGCGTGGTCACGCACCAGTACTCCCACCGCTTCGTCCGCCCCCAGCCGGGGATCCGACAGCGGTGCAGCGGTGTGCGGGACCAGCCGATCGCTTGCGGGGCGATCCTTCCGTCCGGACGGCACAGGTCGACGGGCGCGACGATCTCACGTTCGTGCGTGGCCATGGCCGGACCCTACCGGCCCGGGGACGGGCGGGGCGGGCGGAACGTCAGGACGACTGCCGGTCGATCAGGGCGAAGAGGCCCGAAATCTCGGCGCCGCGACGGCGCTTGGCCTCGACGGTCGTCATCCCCGCGTGCAGGGCGGTCGTTCCGTGGGCGTAGGCGTCCTCGATGGGCAGGTAGTACATGAGGTTGAAGTACAGGTGGGGCGCCGGGTGCCGGCGGTCGTGGGCGACCGCGCGGATCCAGGTCGTGGTCCCGTAGTGGTAGAAGAGGCAGAAGCCGATCATCCGGTCCTCGTCGTAGGCGGCCACCACCCGCGCTTCGCCGCCCATCGCGGACGCCTGCCGTTTCAGCAGACCGGTCATGGCGTCCACGCCGTCCCGGTCGTGCCCGTGGTCCTGCTGGTGTCCGGCGAGGAGGACCGCCGCCGCCTCGAAGCAGTCCGCGAGCGCCTGTCGACGTACGTCGACGGCGGTCGCGGCGAACTCGCGGCGTTCGCGGCGTATACCGACGCGGCGCCGCGAGGGCAGGGAGGCGATGTAGTCGTCGATGCCCACGCCGGGGAGCGGGATGAGGGCGTCGTCCTCCAGATGGTGGACCGGGTCCGGGTAGAGGGGGTCGAGCCGGGACGCGGCCGGGGTGGTGAGGTAGGGCCACCAGTGCGTCGTCCCGTGGTGGTCGGCGAAGCCGCGTACGGCGTCCCGGAGGAGCGTGAGGCAGGCGTCCCCCCGGCCGGGGCCGAGGCCGGGTGCGGTGAGCGGGGTGTTGTGGTAGCCGCGGCGCGCGCCGGCGATCACGCGGGGCCGCAGGTGCGGGGGCAGTACGGTTTCGGGCCGGTAGCTGTCGTTCGGCTCCTCCCGCACCAGGTAGAGGGGGGCCGCGGCGAGCAGGGTGCCGTCGAGGTCCCGTACGAGCGCGTACGCGCAGGTGGTGGTGGGGTCCTCCTCCTCACCGGCGAGCCACCGGTGCGAGAGGTAGAGGCCCGCCGGCCGGGCGAGGTGCTCCCACTCGGCGGCGGGGACCT
This sequence comes from Streptomyces sp. CLCI03, assembly GCF_053615355.1. Lineage (NCBI taxonomy): Bacteria > Bacillati > Actinomycetota > Actinomycetes > Kitasatosporales > Streptomycetaceae > Streptomyces > Streptomyces sp. CLCI03. The sequence continues at coordinate 767,795 of NZ_CM132132.1, forward strand.
CGTGGATGGACTCGATGATGCTCGTGATCAACGGGGATTCCTTCGGCGGTGGCGGTTGGGGGCCTTGAGGGCGGGCGCGGCGAGTACGGCGAGCAGGCAGGCGGCTGCTTCGACGCCCCACGGGAGGAGGGGGCCGGCCTCCAGCAGTGCGGTGAACAGGGCGGGGGCGGCGACCATGCCGACGGCCCACGAGAACTGGTAAAGGCCTTGCGTGAAGCCCCCGGCCGCTCGGGGGGTGAGGCTCACGGACAGTTCGCTCAGGGCCGGGCCGAGGAGGATCTCCGCCAGGCTGAACAGGACGATCGCCACGACGAGGGCGGCCCAGGCGGTGGAGGCGGCACCGGGCAGGGCGGGCAGCGCGAACGCCCACATCCCGAAGGCCATGATCAGGTATCCGGCGACCACGGCGTGCCGGGGCACCTTGGGCGCCAGGTGCGCGGTGACGACGGTCGAACACGCGGAGACGATGACCGTGTTGACGACGAACAGCACGCTCGCCGCCGAGGCGGGGAGCTCCAGGGCGCGGGTGGTGTAGACGGCGACGAGGACGGCGAGGGCGGCCTGCGCGAGGACGTAGGGGATGTTGAGGGCCACGAGCAGGAGGTAGCGGCGGGTGTGGTCGGCCCGGGTCACGAGGGCGCTCGGCGGCGTACCGTCCGGCCGGGGCGGGGTGGTGGTGAGCGCGGCGAAGCAGGCCGCCGCGAGGAGGTAGGTGGCGGCATCGACCGCGATCATCCAGCGCAGCGAGCCGTTCCCGAACACGGTCAGGGCACCGACCGCGGCGGCGGACCCGGCGGCGAGGCCGACGTTGCGCAGCGAGCCGGTGAACGCGAACCAGGAGCGGCGTTCGTCGGCCCGGGTCACGTGTGTGATCAGGGTGCGCTGTGCGGTGAAGTACATGTTGATGCCGGCTTGGACGAGGACGTACACGCCGGCGACGTGCCACGGCTCGCGGGCGAGCAGGAACAGGGCGAAACCGACGGCGGAGAGGATGTTCGCCCACACCACGACGCTTTTGGGGCCGACGCGGTCCATGAGGCGTCCGGCGAGGAACGTGACGGGCAGGGCGAGGGCCTGACCGACCGTCATCGCCGCACCCACCGTCGCCAGGGGCAGGCCCTGGACGTCGGTGAAGTACAGCAGCCCCAGCGGCAGGAGCATGCCGTTGCCGACGGAGTCGATCAGGTTGCCGGTGATGAAGAGTCCGTGCCCGCGCAGTGCGGGCAGGCCGAGGCGGTCCGCCGCGGTGCGCGGGCGGCGGGTGTCGGTGGCGGCGCTCACCGGCTCAGCAGGGAGGTGATCTTGGCCGTGACATCGGCCGCGGGGAAGCCGGTGGCCTCGTGCAGCTCCGTGAGGGCCTTCACGGTCCGCTCCTCCTCGCCTTGGGCGAGGGTGATCACGACGATGTCCCCGTGGGAGGTGCCGTCGATGACCAACTCGTGCGCGGTGACCACCCTGACCCGTCGGCGGAGTTCGGCGACCACCGCCGGCGGGATGCCGTCCCCGGCGAGGAACTCGACGGCCCAGCCGACCCGTTGTGCCGTGCCTCCGGGAAGGGGGAGGCCGCGGGCCATGCGGGCGAGGGAGGTGAAGGTGTTGGTGTCGGACGCGGCGCAGGAGAGGGTGGTGGCGCCCCCGACACGCGGGTTGATCTCCAGGATCACGAACCGGCCACCCGTGTAGACCATGTCGACGTTCACCGAGCCGTGCACGCCCAGGCTTCCGCAGAAGACCTTCAGCGTGCGGGCCACGTCGGCGAACGCGGCGTCCGCCTCCTCGCGGGGACCGCACCAGCGCAGATCGGCGAAGGTGAACACCGGTTCGGCGCCGGCGCGTCCGGTCCAGCACAGGGGAAGGACCTGGTACGAGCCGGGGTGACCCACGATGTCCACGCTGCACAGGTCGCCTTCGACGACCTCCTCCACCACCGCCGACACCGCCTGCGACCCCGGCTGTGAGACCGCCCCGGCGAGCCGCTCCGGGACGGGTGCGCGGTGGACGTCGAGGTAGGCGTCGAGGTCGGCGGGTGAGCGCAGGGTGCGGATGCCCATGCTGGTCGAGTCCCATACGGGCTTCGACATCAGCGGGTAGCCGATCCGTTCGGCCTGCGCGCGCAGCGCGTCCCGGTAGCCGGGCACCGGGAGGCCCCGCCCCGCCAGCAGATCGGAATCGACCCGGAAGCCCTCGGGCACCGACAGCCCGGCCCGTTTGCAGAGCTGTTTGGTCTCCCACTTGTCCACCAGCAGCATCGTCGCCGCGAGCGGGGTCATGACCGTCGGGATGCCCGCGGCGTCGAGGAAGGTCTTGGCCGCGGCGTCCCGCAACGCGTTCTCGCAGGGCAGCGAGATCGACACCGCCGCGTCCGCCCCCCAGGCGGCGACCGCGTCCGCGAGTTCCCGCGGCGTCACCGACCGATCGAGTCGTTCCCGGTGGCCGGGGAAGTCCTCGTCCCCCACCGTCCCGCTGGTGTGGAACAGCCCGGCCTCGATCCCGTCGGCCGCGAGCCCGCGGACGGCCTGCTGGATGTAGGGGTCGGCGCGCTGGATGCGGACCGACCGTAAGAAAGCGATCTTCCGCACCCGCTTCAGCCCATCTCCACTCGGGACCGGGCGGCCACCCGCTCGGCCAGCCCACGTGCCTGGTCCGCCGTCTCCGCGCGGGCCACCACGTGCCCGATCCGGCAGCTCGAATCCGCCGGCTCCGGCACCGGCGCACCGGGCGCCAGGTGCACCTCGCCGTGCGTACCGGGCAGGTCCGGGATGGACACCCGCCGCAGCACCCCGGCGCGCTCGGGCAGCAGGAATCGGATCGACGCCGCGGCCGTACGGGAGGGGACGGTGTCGGGCAGCCGGCCGAGCACGGCCTGGAGGTGGGCCACGGCCTCGCTGACGCCCGTCGCGGCCTCGACGACCTCGCACAGGTTGTCCCCGGGCAGGCGGGCGCCGGTCTCGATCACGTACGGCGTCTCCGTGCCCGGTGGAATCTTCACCTCCGTGTGCGCTATGCCGTTGCGGACGCCGACGGCGAGCGCCGCCCGCGCCGCGAGGTGCTGCACCGTCCGGACCAGCGGCTCGGGGAGACCGGACGGGCAGGTGTGCCCGGTCTCGATGCGGTACCGGCCCTCGGTGGTGTCCTTCGCGACGACCGGCAGAGGGTAGGCCACCCCACGCGCGACCACCGTGTCGCAGGAGTACTCCCCCCCTGGGATGTACTCCTGCAGCAGGACCCGCGTGTCGAGCTCCAGGCCGTGCGGGTGGGCGTGCGTGAACCGCCGGGCCGCGGCGACCGCCGAGGCGAGCCCCTCCGGAACCTCCGGGACCTCCGCGACGTGCGGACCCTGCGGGGCCCCCGCAGCGTGCTGGGCGTCCGAGCCGTGCGGGCCGTCCGGGCCGTCGACGACGGACACGCCCCACGAGCCGCCCTGCTCCGCGGGCTTCACCACCAACGGCCATCCGAGCCCCCGCGCCCGCGCCACCCGGTACGCCTCGGCGGCGTCGTGCGCGACCGCCCAACGGGGTGCGGGGATCCCGGCCGCCGCGAACGCCTCCCCCATCTCGATCTTGTTCCTGGCCGCCCGTGCGAGCCGGGGATCGTTCCCGGGCAGGCCGATCCGGTCGGCGAGCAGCGCGGCGAGCGGGGTGAACAGCTCGAAGCAGGGGGCGACACCGGCGATGCCGTACCGGCGACAGAAGGCGTCCATGTCCCCCAACGCCCGTGGGGTATCCGTCAGGTCGGTCGCGCACACCCCCGCGAGGGCGGCCCGCAGCCACTCCGGGTAGCCCTCGTGGACGTCCTTGTGGGTGGCCGCGTACAGGCGCACCCCCAGCCGGTCGGCCGCCTCGACGAGGAACCGTCCCGCGTTCCCCATCGGTTCGATCACCAGCACTCCCGGCCCGTGCGGGCCCGCCCCGTTTTTCATTCCTCCAGCAAAGCGGCGGGGTGGGGGTGGCGGCTATCGGCCTGACCGACGAAAAGAACTCGCGTCACAGCATGGGCCTTTGGAGCAACCGCCAACGAACCGGTCAGTAGGCGCGGGGTATTTGGTGCGCCCGCCCGATGGAGCCGGACGAGCGTCCCGTGATCGGATCGCCAGGCCGGGGAAACCCGCGCCGGCAACCCGTACGGGAAGGCAACACCGTGACCAGCAGCCTGCACCAGGAGCTCGCCGACCACATTGAGCAGGGAGTCATTCCGCCCTACCAGTACTCGTACCCGCCCCGCTCCACGTACCGTCCGCTCCCGGAGGGCAAGTGGACCGTGCCCGACGTCTGGGCGAGGGATCTGGCCAACCATCAGGTCCCCGAGCTCAACCTCTACCTGCACGTCCCCTTCTGCGACCGCAAATGCGGCTTCTGCAACCTCTACACGATCATCAGCACCGACGAGGACGTCTTCGACGCCTACACCGACGCGCTCTGTACCCAGATCCGCGATCACGCGGAGATCATCCAGGCGCGGCGGTTACGCACCATCTACATCGGCGGCGGCACCCCGGCGCTGCTCAAGCCCCGCCACTTCGAGCAGATCTTCACCACCATCGGCGAGGTCTACCCCAACTGGCGCTCGACGGCCGAGGAAGTCGCCGTGGAGGCCACCCCGTCGTCGATCGCCGACGCGCCCGACGAGTTCAAGGCCCTCATCGACATGGGCCTCACCCGCGCCAACGTCGGCATCCAGTCCCTCGTCCCGCGCGAGATCCGCGAGGCGGGCCGCGGCGGCGAGGACGAGGGCGTGATCCGCCGCGCCGTCCGCACCGCCCACGAACTCGGCCTGCCGGACCTGTCCACCGACCTGATCATGGGCTTCGCGGGGCAGACCCCCGAGACCTGGCGCCAGAGCGTGGACGAGCTGGCCGCACTCCGGCCCACCACCATCAGCACCTACTTCCTCACGGTGCGGCCGGACGCCTGGTTCTCCAGGACCGGTGCCTACCAGTACATGTGGCAGCCCGAGCTGTACGAGCGCTACGACTACGCCCGCCAGGTGTTCCTCGACCACGGTTACGTCCAGGAGGGCTCCGTCCGCTACAAGAAGCCCGGTCGCGGCGGCTACGTCCAGAAGGTGCTCACCTTCCACGGCGTACCCCTGCTCGGCCTCGGCGTCGGAGCCCGCTCGTACACGAGCGTGCTCGACTACATGTGCGGCAGTGTGAAGCCCTCGGCGGCCGAGGTCGCCGACTACATCGAGCGGGCCAGGAACCACGAGTTGGTGCCCGTCACCGGCTTCGAGCTGACCGCCGAGGAGCTCGTCCGCAAGCGGCTGGTCCTGGACACCTTCGACCTCGACCTCTCGGAGCTCGATCGCTTCGGCTACCAGAAGCACGCGGCCGAGTTCGAGCCCGTCCTCGACGCGGCCGAGTCCAACGGGCTGATCCACCGCCTCGGTCGACGGGTCCAGCTGACCCCCAAGGGCTTCAAGTACCGCGACGTGCTGTCCTGGATGTTCTACTCCGGGTCCGTCAAGGACCTCGACCGCGCGTACTACGAGAACCTCCACGCGGCGAACGAGCGCGCTCGGCGGAACATGGGGGCGACGCCGGTACGGATCACCGGCATCGACCTGCGCGAACGCGAGGGAGTCGCGTGAGCGATCTGTACATCGCGGCGGGTGGCGGCGGCGACGCGCTCGGCACCCTCATCGCCGCCCACGCCCTCGCGGCGGACCCGGCGAACCCGGCCGACCCGGCGAACCCGGCGAACCCGGCGGACCCGGCACGCGCCCCGCTGATCGCCACCTACGCGTGGGAGCGCCCCGAGGTCGACCCGGCCGCCGCCGGCCCCCTCGGGGAACGCGAATTCGACGGGCTCGTCCACGAGGGCGGCGGGATCCGGGGCGGCGGATTCGCGGCCTTCACCCCGGCCACCCGGGCCCGCCCGCCGGCCGGATCCACCCTGCCCGCCCTCGCCGGGGACCTGCCGGCCCGGCTGCTGCTCCTCGACCCCGCCCGGGGGCTCGCCTGCCTGTCACGGCAGATCGGAGCCATGGCCGAAGCCGCGGGCGGCGGCCGGATCCGCGTCGTCGACATCGGCGGCGACATCCTGACCCACGGGGACGAGCCCGGCCTGTGCAGCCCGTTCGGGGACGCGCTCACGCTCGCCGCCTGCCACCTCACCGGAATCCCGACCACCGTCCACGTCGCGGGGCTCGGCCTGGACGGCGAGATCGGTGAGCGGCTCCTGCTCGAACGCCTCGCCGGAAGCCGCCCCCTGGTCCCCGACCGGGAGGCGGCGACCGCGGCCGCCCGCGCACTGGCCTGGCACCCCTCCGAGGCGTCCGCGCTGTGGGCCGCTGCCGTCCAGGGCACCCGCGGCACCGTCCGTACCGCCCGCACCGTCATCCACCTCACGGACACCTCCCCGGGCCTCCACCCCCTACCGTTGCCGGAGGCGATCGCCCACAACGTGGTCGCCCGAGCCCTCGTCGCCGAGCGCCCCGCGACCCTGGGTGCCGCCGCCGACGTCTCCCACCGGCTCACCGGCATTCCCGGGCTGGCGAGCGAGCGCGCCCGAACGTCCCCACAGGACCGGCCCACCCGGGAGATCGCCTTCCTCGACCGGGACACGGCCGTGAAGTCCCTGCACGAAGCGGCCGACGGAACGGACCACATCACCCTCCGCCACGCCGCCCGCTCGCTCGGCCTCAGCTGGACGGACATCCCCGCCCTCCGAGCGGTCCTCACGACGGACACCCCCCTCCTCCGGCTCGCCCCGTAACGGCGGCCGCCCCCACGAGGGTGACGTCCGCCGTTCCACGCTGCCGGGGCACCGGCGTCCTCAGGGGTGACGCCGGTGTCCCGGCCCCGGTGGCCGGGTGCCCGCGCCGCGCCGGTACGGCGCGCCTCGGATCGGATGCCGAGCATGAAAAGATCACTACGGTAAGTGCCGCATGCTGTGGGGAGTACAGATGTCCGAAGGACTGGTCCTGAAGGTCGCGCAGCTCGAACAGATCTGGGCCGACGCCGAATCGAAGCTCGACCAGAGGCGCCGCGAAGAGATCGCGGAGTACATCGCGCGGGCGAAGCAGGCGCTGAAGGACGGCAACGCGCCGGCGGGATACGCGGCGGCGGACCGGGCCCTCACGGGGCTGAAGACGGCCCGCGTCTGACAGCCCGCCGCCCGGGGAGGCGCGGGTGTCGGACGGCGTGTCACCATGCTCGGCATGGATGCTTCCGACCCGACCGGCATGGCTCACGAGGTGCACCGGCGGTGGCGTGCGCGGGAAGCACCCGACGGGGACTTCATCGTGTTCGCCGACGGTTCCCTGTCGGTGATGGACCTGCTGCGCCTCTCCCCACCCGATCGGGTCGGCGACGTCCGGGCCGAGCGGTGGCGGTGGGTGGAGGCCCTGCGGGCGACCGAATGGAGTGCCGGCAACTGGGTGGAGGTCGGCTCCGTGCTCGCCTCGCACGCTCACGACGGAAGCCGCGCCTGGGCCGGAGAGTCCGCGGATCACGGGAGCATCGGCTGGGTCGCCCTGACCCGGGACGACGACGAAGGCACGCTGGAATGGATCGCGACCTCCAGCTGGTCCAATCCGTTCTCCGCGGTCACCTTGGACGAGACCACCGTGACCGCGGTGAGCACCGCGGGCCGCGTCTGGTCCTTCCCTCGCCACGCGCCTCAGCGCGTCGAGATCACCGCGGATCCCGACCATCCGTGGCGAGGTTGACCGACCGATCCTCCCGGACGCGGCCGGTCAGGCGCCGCCGGCGCCGGCCGTCTCCTGCGCGAGCAGGCGGGTCGCCATCGCGCGCATCTCGATCTTGCGGATCTTTCCCGTGACGGTCATGGGGAACTCCTCCACGACGTGGACGTAGCGGGGGATCTTGAAGTGGGCGAGCCGCCCCGCGCAGTACGCGCGGACGGCCTGGGCGGTCAGCGGCTCGGCCCCCTCGCGCATCCGTACCCACGCCATCAGTTCCTCCCCGTACTTCGGGTCGGGCACCCCGATGACCTGGACGTCCAGGACATCGGGGTGCGCATGCAGGAACTCCTCGATCTCGCGGGGGTACAGGTTCTCGCCGCCGCGGATCACCATGTCCTTGATGCGGCCGGTGATGCTCAGGTAGCCGTCACCGTCCATGACGGCCAGGTCACCGGTGTGCATCCAGCCCTCCGGGTCGACGGCCTCGGCGGTCTTCTCGGGCTCGCCCCAGTAGCCGAGCATGACCGAGTAGCCCCGGGTGCACAGTTCGCCCGGGGTGCCGCGCGGGACGGTCCGGCCGGACCCGGGATCGACCACCTTGACCTCCAGGTGCGGGCCGACGCGGCCCACCGTGGAGACCCGGCGCTCGACCGAGTCGTCCACACGGGTCTGGGTGGACACCGGCGAGGTCTCCGTCATGCCGTAACAGATGGAGACCTCGGTCATCCCCATCCGCTCGATGACCTCGTTCATGACCTCCACCGGGCAGGGCGAGCCCGCCATGATCCCGGTGCGCAGGCTCGACAGGTCGTACCCGTCGAACCCGGGGGCGGCCAGCTCGGCGATGAACATGGTGGGGACCCCGTACAGGGAGGTGCAGGCCTCCGCCTCCACCGCGGCCAGCGTCGCCGACGGGTCGAAGGCGGGCGCGGGGATCACCATCGCCGCGCCGTGGCTGGTGCAGGCGAGGTTGCCCATCACCATCCCGAAACAGTGGTAGAAGGGCACCGGGACGCACACCCGGTCGTGCTCGTCGTATCCGCACAGCTCGCCCACGAAGAAGCCGTTGTTGAGGATGTTGTGGTGCGAGAGGGTGGCTCCCTTGGGGAAGCCGGTCGTGCCCGAGGTGTACTGGATGTTGATCGGGTCGTCCGGGCTCAGCGCGGCCTGCGCCCGTGCCAGGGCGGCCGGGTCGCCGCCGCGCCCGCGTTCCAGCAGCGCGTCCCACCGCGGCCCGTCGAACAGGACGGTGAACTCCAGCCCCGGGCAGCGCGGCCGGACCTCCTCGATCATCGCCGCGTAGTCCGAGGTCTTGAAGCGCTCCGCCGCGACCAGCAGCCGGATGCCGGACTGCCCGAGCACGTACTCCAGCTCGTGCGAGCGGTACGCCGGGTTCACGGTGACCAGGATCGCCCCGATCTTCGCGGTGGCGTACTGCACGAGCGTCCACTCGGCGCGGTTGGGCGCCCAGATGCCGACCCGGTCGCCCTTGACGATCCCGAGGTCCAGCAGCCCGAGGGCCAGGGCGTCCACCTCGACGGCCAGCTCCGCGTACGTCCACCGCCGGCCGGCGGAGACGTCCACGAGGGCGTCCCGGTCGGGGAAGCGTCGTGCGGTCCGGTCGAGGTTGTCCCCGATCGTCTCGCGGAGCAGCGGGACCTCGGTACTCCCGGACGCACGACTCGACGCTGTGGACACACGTACCTCCTGGGCTCGCCGCGGCGATGACGACCAACGCGCGCCACCCATGATCCCCTCCCGGCGGGCCGCGACACCAGATGTGCGGGAAGCATCCCTACGAGCCGGAGGAACTGAGCGGGCCCGAGGGACCGGAGGAGCCGGAGAAGGCGGGTCCTACTGCGGCTTCGGCCCCTTCATCACCTTGCTGAGCTGCTCCAGGGCGCCTTCCCGCATGCCCCGGACGTAGTCCCAGCCGTTGTGGTCGCCGCCCTGGATCTCGTGGATCGACACCTTGATCGGGCCCTTGCCGAACTGCTGCTGGAACTTCTCCATCCGGTCACGGCCGCCCTCCTTGGTGCCGTACTGGAAGAGGATGTCCACCTCGGGGCCCTTGGCGCCGATCAGCTTCGGTGCGAGCTTCTCGGGGTTGTTCGCGTCCATCTCCGCCTGGTGGCCCTTCCAGAGCGGGGAGTCGGGGACGATCTCGCCGCCGTTGGCTATGACGGCCCGGAAGCGGTCCGGCTTCTGCAGGAGTTGCTTGAGACCCACGAAGGCGCCGGAGGAGTTGCCCATGAAGGCCCAGCCGTCGCGGGACTTGTAGGTACGGAAGTTGGCGCGGGCGAGGTCGGGTACGTCCTCGCCGATCCAGGTGCCCATCTTGGCCTGGCCGGGGATGTCGGAGCCGTCGTAGTAGTACTTGGCGTCCGGGTTGAGGATCGGCATGACCACGATGAACGGCAGGCTCTTGCCGGCCGCGGCGCCCTCGGCGATGGCCTTGTGGAGGCCCAGCTTCGGCATGGTCGCCCAGTAGTTGTCGGCGTTCCCGTTGCCTCCGGGCAGCGCGATCATGACCGGGAAGGCGCTCTTCGCGTACTCCGGGCGGTCGTACTCCTTGGGCGTCCACACCCAGACGCTGCCGTCGAAGCCGGACTTGGCGCCCTTCACCCGGGCCTTGGATATGCGGGTGCCGTCCTCCAGCTTGACCGTCTGCTTGAAGTCGGTGAAGGGACCGGCGGGGAGGGACACGTCCGGGTCCGCGGTCGGCGCGGCGGCCTGCTTCCCGGCGCCGGCCTCCTTGTCCTTGCCCGCTCCCGCCGAGGGCTTCGCGTAGCTCACGGACTCGCCGTTCCCGTCGAACCAGTCCGTCGCCCAGAAGATCGCCCCGGCGCCGGCGCCGGCGAGCAGGACCACGGCCACCGCGGAGCCGATCCACATCTTCTTGCGGGATCGGCGGGGCTGCTGCGACTGCGGGTACTCGTGCACGAACTTCGCTCCGAACGGTGGGGCTGCCCTTGAGCGGGCAGAACGGGTGCTCCGCCTCTTTGGATGTGCTTATCGACCCGCGAGGTTGCAAAAACATGCAACAAATGTCGTTTAGGTTTCAAATGATCCCGGCGACGGCGGTCCCGCCGACCACCGGTTCCGTCAGGCGGGCCGGATGCCGTCGCAGGCGATGGGCAGGTGGCGGGGACCGCGCAGCACCGCGTTCCGGCGGTACGGGGGCGGGTCCTCCAGCAATCGGGGGTTCTCCAGCCTGCGGGCCAGCTCGCTCAGCGCCAGATGGGCCTCCAGGCGAGCCAGCGGGGCGCCGAAACAGCTGTGGATGCCGCTGCCCAGGCCGAGGTGCTGGATGTCCGTGCGGTCGGGATCGAAGCGGTCCGGGTTCTCGAACCGCTTCGGGTCACGGTTCCCGGACGCGAGGATCAGCGAAACCGTGGCGCCCTTGGGGATGGTCACCCCGCCCACCTCGATGTCGGCGAGCGCGCTGCGCCGGGGCAGCAGCTGCACGGGCGGCTCGTAGCGCAGCAGTTCCTCGACGATCGGTACGGACAGCTGCGGGTCCTCGCGCAGCCGCTGGAGCACGTCCGGGTGGCGCAGCAGGGTGAGCATGCCGTTGGTGATCAGGTTGACCGTGGTCTCGTGACCCGCGATCAGCAGCAGCGCGGCAGTGCTGATGATCTCCACGGTGCTCATGGACCCGTCCGGTTCCTCATCGACGGCCGCCAATTGGGACAGCATGTCCTCGCCCGGGTTCGCGCGGCGTTCCTCGATCAGACCGGCCAGGTACATGCCGAGCTCGATCTGCGCGTCGGCCGCGACCTTGGACGTGGTGCCGGGGTCGACGTCCGGATCGGGGTCCAGGCTGGCGGCGAGGGTGTCGGCCCAGACGTGGAACCGCGGCTCGTCCTCGTGCGGCACACCCAGCAGCCGGCAGATCACCGTCACCGGAAAGGGATAGGAGAACTGCTCGACGAGGTCGATCCGTTCCAGGGAGCCCGCGCCGACGATGCCGTCGATGAGTTCGGAGACGATGCCATCGAGCTCGCCGCGCATGTCGTGGACCCGGTGCGGGGAATGCGGCGGCCCGAAGGGCCGGTTCGTGATGCGGCGCAGCCGGTCGTGGTCCGGCGGGTCGAGCCTGATGAAGACCGGCGGCAGAGTCGAGTCGTCGCCCTCGTCCTGCCCCAACGGGTCGCTCGCCGACAGCGTCAGATTGCGCGGGTCGGAGCTGATGCGCGGATCGTGCAGCAGGGCCTGGATCTCGTGGTAGGTGCTGACGACGTACGGCCCGTCCTCGTCGCGGAACACCGGCGTCCTGCGCAGCTCCTCGTAGAGCGGGTACGGGTCGGCACGGTTGGCGTAGTCGATGATCTTCCGGAGCATGGCTTGGCTCATGGTGTGCCGCCTCCGTCGTCGTCCTCACGGGTCGTCGGTCGACTCCGGACCCCGCTTGATCCAGCATGCACGGAGGCCCCGGGGGACGCCTGCCGGATGGAGAAACCACAGGTCATTGCCTCGGTGGGCGGATCGGGTGGGTCGCCTGCGAGGTCTCCCTCGCGACGGGTCTGCTGTACACCTTCGCCCACCCGAGCGCCGACGAACTGCGGTCGGCCCGCCGGAAGGGCGCCACGGCGATGCCCGACGCCTGGTACCTGACGGCGTTGGACGTACGGACGGGTGATCGGGCATGGAGCCGACCGGTCGGTTCGGGTCCCCTCTTCGACAACCACCACGCGCCGGTGACCCTGGGCCGGGACGGCTCCGCCCATGTCGGTGTCGTCGGCGGCCTCGTCAGGATCACGGACTCCTGACCGGACCTTCGTTTGCGACAATGACACCCAGCGAGGTGGGGAGGGACGCCGTGAACCAGCCGGCTCGACGACCGCGGTCCGAGGACCGTGCCACGGACGGCCGGGCCGAGCGCGGCCGGCAGTCCCGAGTGAAGATCGCCGAGGCCGTACTGTCCCTGCTGGACGAGGGGGAATCCACCTTCCCCGCGGAGCGGGTCGCCGAGCGTGCCGGCGTGTCCCGACGCCTCGTGTTCCACCACTTCGCCGACATGTCCGAGCTGGTGGAGACGGCCATCACGCGTCGGCTGGAGCAACTGATCGAGCAGATCAGGCCGCTTCCGACCACGGGGCCCCGTATCACTCGGGTGGCGGCCCTGACGGAACAGAGGGCCAGGATCCTGGAGTGGATCACCCCGGCCCAGCTCACCCTCATGCGCCTGGCGACACCGGGTGACCGCGTCACCGAGGTCACCCGAGAGGTGCTGGACCTCGCCCGGGCACGCCTGGCCGAGGTCTTCGCGGAGGAACTCGGACGTCTGCCCGCCGAGCGCGGATCCGAGGTGCTCCACGGACTGGACGCGGTGACGACCTGGGGCGCCTGGTACCACTGGCGCAGCAGCGGCCTGAGCTCCGAAGCGGCCGCATGCACGATGGAGACGGCGGTCCACGCCCTGCTCGCCACCACGGACCGCTGAGGCCCGGCCGGGCCGGCCGGGCTCGGCGCTCCGTGCCGACACCCGGGAGGTGCGTGTCGGCACGGGGCGACCGGGGGCTCTACGGAAGCGCTGCCCGCTCCCCCGGCCCTGCGGTGCCGTGCGACAGCCGCCCGTGCAGGGCGGGTCCGCCGAGGGTCACCAGGACGAACAGGAAACCGGCCGTGATCAGCGCAGGCTCGGAGAACCACAGCCCCACGAGCTGATCGACGAGCAGCGCGACAGCCACGAGGAGTACCTTCCCCGCCACCAGGCCGAAGAACAGCCGGCGGTCGACGAGGGCCCGCCCTGAGCGGGCGAGACGGCGGCCGACAAACCGTCCGGCCACGCTGACGCAGAGCACCACCAGGAGGACGCGCAGCGCGTGCTCCCATGCGGGCATGTCACCGCCGAGAGCCCAGATGGCACCCACGGCCGCGCCCACGGCGGCGTAGACCGCGGTCGTACGCGCGCTCCAGGCCGAGGGCACGCTGCCCGCGGGGCTCGTCCGGGAACATGCTCGGGCGCTGTAGACGGACATGTCTCGCCTTTCATGACAGAAAGCAATCAAGCGCTACTAAGAAGCACAAAACAACTTGCACTTCGAGTGCCATATCTTTTGCCCTGATTCGTCAACCCCCCACCTCGGCGACGTGGCCGGATCCTCTCGGTCACACGGTCGGGTGGTACCGCTCGCCCGGGTGGCCAGGGCTCCGCCCGTCCCGGTCGCTCTTCGGCCCGATGGCTTCGGCCCTGGTCGGAGTTCCGTCCGGGGCGAACGAGTGGTGGAAGGTGAACGCGTGCGGCGCGGTGCCGTGGACGTGGAGGTGTTCCAGCCTGGAGACCCCGTCCCGCCAGGTGGGTATCTCGTCGTCGGAGACCCACCAGCACACGTAGTTCGGGTGCCGTGACCGCTCGAACCAGTCGTGACGCCTGTTCAGCGCCTCACGGTGCAGACCGGTGTAGACGGCGTCGAAGGCGGGGTCGAGGTCGGTCCAGAGCGAGAGCGTCGCGGCCAGGGCGGTGGTTTCCACCGTGCGGCCCTTGCCGTACCACGCCGGGACGACGAACTCCCCCCATGCGCCCCAGTCCGCCCCGAAGAGCAAACCCCGGTCACCGCCCGCCACTTCAGCACGCCCGAGATATCCGGGATGCTGGGCGATCTTCCGGTACACGGCCTCACCGATGTCGTAGAACTCGTGCGTGCGAGGGGTGGGATCGGCGAGAGGTGACTGCAGGACGCCGAATGTGTACAGCGCAAGACGGGGCATGTGTCTCTCCCTGGTCGGGGGTGCTCGATGTGGACGCGGTTCGGGGGCTCACGCGTCGGGGGCGAAGACGCGCGGGCATGACCGACCCGCCCGTCGCGGGTGGCTCAACCTGGTGGAACTCCGGTGCGACCGTGGGTGATCGCCGAAGACCAGGTGAAGGTAGCCGTCCCGGCGGGCCCTGTCGAAGTTGCGTTTTCCCTGCCCACGTGGCTTCTCGCACCGGTGCTCGCGGGAGCCGGGGCCCGGCCTGCCACGGGCCGATGCCGCGCGGGTTGCTGCGTGGGACAAATGGCGATGCGCACCGGCTGGAGGTTGGTCAGACTGTCGGCATGACTGCGAAGATCACTCGTATCAACCCCGAGCGGCTGCACGAGACGCCCGGCTATCACCACATCACGGTGGTGGAGACCGGCCGTACGGCCTACCTGGCGGGGCAGTGCCCTCTCGATCGCAGCGGTTCCCTCGTCGGTTCCGGATCGCTCGATGTGCAGGTCGACCAGGTCGTCGCGAACGCACTCACCGCCTTGGCCGCGGTCGATGCCGAGCCGAACCATGTGGTGCGCTCGGTGATCTACGTGCGGAGCGACGACAGAGACGTGCTGGGCGTCGCCTGGCGTCGGCTCACCGACTCACCTCTCGGGCCGGCGTTCACCACCGCCAGCACGCTGTTGGGTGTGTCGCAGCTCGGCTTCACGGGGCAGCTCATCGAAGTGGACCTCACCGTGGCACTGCCCGACCGAGCCTCTTCGTCTTCAGGCCTGCCAGGGCATCCGGCACGCGAGAAGGACAACTCATCGCCCCGCAACGGCTGAAAGGTCGAAGGACGAGCTAAGGGAGGCGGGGAAGGAGCTCCAGCCAGGCTCGCGCCTCCTGGAGAGCGAGGTCGTCACCCTCCAGGAGTGCGCGCAGGGGAAGCAGCGGAGTCAGCATGTTCTTGATCCGTCGCAGTCGCAGCATCCGTTCCCTCGATGCCGACCTCCACCCTTCGGCGAGCCGCGCACCTTCATCCGGCGACATGCCCACGTTCCGCAGAATCTCCGAGCAGAGTGCGGGAAGGTCGCGCACCGCGTCGACGTCACCGACCCCGAACTTCGCGATCAGGTATGCACGCACGTGCGCGGCATCGGCCATCGCCTCTTGTGGCGTTCGGCTCGGCCCCCCTGCCGAGATCGCCGCGAGAGCCAGGCGCCCCCGGCGGAGCCTCGTGTCGTCCGACAGCCCGGAGGACTGCATGCCGCCGACGGCGAAGACACGTAGCTGCACCCAGTGCTCCGGTGAGGAGGCACTCGCTCCCGGAGTCGACAGACACCGTTCCAGTTCCTCCAGGGAAGAACCGAGCCACAGACGCCCGCTCTCGTGGCCGCCGCTCGTCGCGGGGCAACGGTCGGCGGATGGGGATTCCTTCACGTGCACATGCCTCCTGTTCGACGTCAAGGATCTCCTGCGAGGGAGCCACCCACCGACCGCCCTCGCCACGAAACTGCTCCGCAATTGACAGTTGGGGCCAGGCGGCGGCGGGGTCCGGTGATGATGGGCCCGACATGGCCGAAGCCACGGTGGGGACGCGCTCGTGTCCGCCGCCGTCGAGGTGGGGCGGACGGGGGCTGCGGGCTGCCGTGTTCACGCTGCTCAGCGGCATGTTGGCGGTCGTCGGCCACCATCTGGCGTCGGAGGACCCGGCGTCTTGGCTGCGGGCCGCCGTCGGTTCGGTGGTGGTCTTCGCGCTCTCCTGGCTCGCGGCCCGTCCACGCCGCCCCGGGTGGTACGTGGTCACGGCCACCGGGCTGGCTCAACTGCTGCTGCACCGAGCCCTGTCCGTACCCCGGGCGGCCGGCGGCCGGCACACCGAAGCGCACGGAAGCGTGCTGGAGATCGGACGTACGGCCCACCACAGCACGTGGACGATGACGGCGGTCCATTGCGTGGCCGCATGCGTGATGGCTCTGCTCATGCATCGCGCGGACCAGGTGTTGAGCCGGCTGCCGGAGACGGTGGGCCGGTGGGTTCAAGCAGCCGTCGCCGCGACCGTCGCGGCTCTCGGCGTCCGCCGTCGGCCAGGTCCGTGGACGGGCCGGCGGCCGACCCGCCGCGGTGCGGGTGCCGGTTCGGCCGTGCGGCCGACGGTGACCACGATGCTGTGCCACGCGGTGGTACGCCGGGGGCCTCCTGACGCATGTGCAGGAGACGTTCCCCTGATCCTGACGGGCCCTTCGGCTGCAGGTCGAGGCCCGTCACGCGTACCGAGAGGGTTCTCCCCCATGAACGGAACACACACGCGTCGCCGGCTCCGCAGGTCTGTTGTCGCGGCGGTGGGCGCCGTGGTGCTCGTGGGCGTGGCTGCCGGCCCGGCCGCCGCGCACGCCGAGGTCACCGCCTCCGACCCGCGGGCACTCGCCGAGAACGTGACGCTGTCCTTCACCTCCGAGGCCGAATCGGAGACCGCGGGCATCTCGGAGTTGCGGGTGGTCCTGCCGCAGGGCATCGCTCCGGACGCCGTCACCCTGAAGGACGCTCCGAAGGAGTGGAAGCTGACGGCCACGCCGGACGGGTACGCGATCGGCGGTCCGGCCCTCGCGACCGGCACGGACGCCGAGTACAGCGTGACCGTACGCCAGTTGCCCGACGCGAAGTCCCTGGCCTTCAAGACCCTGGAGACCTACGGCGACGGGAAGATCTCCCGCTGGATCGAGGTGCCCACCGACGGCGAGAAGGTCGACAACCCCGCCCCGTTGCTCAAGCTCGCAGCGGCGGCTCCCGGCGCCAAGCCGATCGCGCCCGACCCCGCGCCGTCGCCGAGCGCGGTCGTCCCCTCCACCGAGCCTCCGACCGCGGCCCCGTCGGCCGATCCCGTCGCGGCCGCGGGCGCCGGTCAGGACGCGCAGGCGACGAGCGGCAAGGCCGCGGGCACCAGCACCGGGGCCGTCGTCGGCGCGATCGCCGCCGTCCTCCTGCTGGCCGCGACCGGCTCCTTCTGGTGGGTACGCCGCAACCGCGGCCAGGCCTGACAGCGCCGGTCGGGGCCGGTGCGTGACTCACTCCACGCACCGGCCCACGCACCGGCCCCGACCGCTGCGCCGCCGTGCCAACTCCGCATCACCGCCCGGTGCACACGTAGCTGGACACCGACACGCCGTCCGACCGCCCGGCACGGCCCGCATGGGAGCCGCCTGCCTCCCGCCCCTGCTGACAGCCGGATCCCCGCCGACGGCAGGCGGCCGGTCCGCGGCTGGTCCGCGGTGCTCGCCGTGCTCGGCCGTACGGGCCGGATGACGGCACGGCCGCGGCCGGTCACCTCGGTACCGGCGTGATCCGGACGGTCTCGCGCACGGTGACCTGGTCGATGTCGGTGGTGCGGATCGTGACGCTCACGGTCCACTCGCCGGGCATCGGGAGCCGCAGGTCGTAGGCGGCCCAATACCCCTTCTGATTCTTGAGCTTGGCGTCGAGCGGGCCGATCCCGAGCTCTTCCTGGGTGAGCGTGAGGCGGAGTTCGGGAACGGAGGCGAGACCGCCGTCCGCGGTGAAGACGACGGCTTCGACCGTGTTCTCGCCGACGCGCCCCGGCGACAGCGTGATCTGCACCGTGCCCTGGTGATTGGCCGTGCCCATGTCGAACGGCACGGTGAGCACCTTCACCCCCGAATCGGCCACCGAGGCCGCCGCGGCCTTCTCACCGGCGGCGCGACTGGGCTGGGTGCCGGTGAGCACGGTGGTGATCACCAGGACCACGACGCCGAGTACGGCTTCGACGGTCACCATGCGGCGCAGGCCGCGCCGGTACGTGTCGGCGTCGGAGGCGGGCGGCGCCGTCTTCTCGGTCGGCCCGTCCCCGGCAGGTGTGTCGGGTGCGGTGTCGTGGTCCTGCCGGGCCGGTGCGGTGGGCGCACCCACCGTCTCGGCCACCCGCACCCGCTCGGCGGCACGCACCCGCACCGCCTTCGCCGGCGACGCCTCGTGGACGAGGCGGGCGGTCCAGCGGCGGGAGTACGAGGCCACCCACAGCACCAGGACCACGACGGCGACCTTCACGACGAGGGTCCGGCCGTACGAGGTGCCGGCCAGCGCTTCCCACGAGCCGACCTGCCGCCACGACTGGTAGACGCCCGTGCCGACCAGTACGGCCACGGCTCGGAAGGCCGAGCGGGAGAAACGGGCGATCGCGGACGCCGGAACGCCCTGGTCGGCGGGGCCGCGGCGGCGCAGGAGGAGCAGCAGCGTGATCAGACCGCCCAGCCAGACCCCCATGGCCAGCAGGTGCAGCACGGCCATGGGCATGGCCAGCACCACCTTGATGCCTGCGGCGGCGTGTTCCGCGAAGGCCCAGGTGACCGCCAGGGCCACGGCGAGGAGGGCACCGACCTGCCGGTCCCGGGAACCGAGTTCGGGCACCCGCGCGCCGTCGTCGGCACCGTCGAACCGTCGGGCCCACCGCCTGAGCAGCACGGCGACGACCGCCAGCAGCACGAGCCGTGCCATCAGGGCGCCACCGGGCCTCGTCGTGACGGCCCGGCCCAGCTGGGCCAGGTCGAACGCCGACGTCACCGAGCCGGCCGTCTCGTACGGGCCGCGCAGCAGCAACAGGGCCACCGTGGACGCCGTGAGCGCCGCCCACCCGACGGTCAGCAGCCTGCGCACGGGACGGGTCCCGCCCGCGGTGGGCCAGCACACGAGGACGAACGCGGCGGCTCCGACGAGGAGGGCGAGGCCGCTGTAGGCGACGTGGCGGAGGACTCCGTACAGGCGGCCGACCGCCGTGTCGTCCGGTGAGTCGGTGGCCACCACCGCGGAGGTCTCGGACGGCCGCCCGATGGAGAAGACGAACGCGCCGGAGATCGGATGACCGTCCGCGGACACGACCCGCCACGCCACCGTGTAGGTACCCTGGGGCAGCTTGCCGGACAGCTCCACCCGAGCGGTGTTGTCCTTGCCGTCCGCATGCTGCGCGGGACGGGGGTTCACGCGCTCGTTGGCCGGCGACAGCACGCGCAGCGAGTCGTCGGAGAAGCTGACCGACTCGGTGAAGGTGAGCGTGACGTGCTGCGGCTCGGTCTTCAGGACGCTGCCGTCCGCGGGATCGGAGCCACTCAGTCCGGCGTGCGCGGAGGCCGCGCCCGCCCCGCCGAGAAGCAGGGCGAGTACGGCGGCGACCAGGACCAGGACGGTCAACGGCCTCCTCGTGGGAGGCGATCCACTGGGCATGTAGGCACAGTCTCCGAAGGGGCGGACTCTGGGCGGGCCGGTCGGTGTGGGGGCGGGATGTGGACGATAGTGTTGCCGGCCGCGTGACCGGGCTGTTTGAGCAACTTCGGCTAAAGACGGCGCGGAACGCTCGACTCGGCTCGCTCTCCCTGTAAGGGGCTCACCAGCGCTCTTCCGCCTTCAGTGGGCGGGCACGCGGGAGAACGGGCTGTCGCCGAGGCGGGCCAGCAGGTCCGCCGGGTCCCGGTACGCGACGGCGGCACCGGCTTTCTCCAGGTCCGCGCGGGGGATCCCTCCGCACAGCAGGGCGATCGCGGTCACGCCGGCGCGGGCCGCGGCCTTCATGTCCCAGACGGAGTCGCCGACGAACACCGCGCGGTCGGCCGGTGCCCCTGCCAGGTCGAGGGCGTGCCGGACCGGGTCGGGCGCGGGTTTGCCCTGCTCGACGTCGTCGGAGGTCGCGGTGGCGGTGAGCGCGTCGTCCGCGCCGATGGCCTCGCGCAGTGCGCCCAGTTCCTCGTCCTTGGCCGAGGTGACCAGCAGGACCTTCCACCCGGCGTCCGACAACGTACGCAGGAGGTCGGCGGCCGCGTCGAAGGCGCGGAGCTTCGGAAAGTACGTGGCGTAGAGGGTGTCGTGGGCGGCGCTCAGTCGGTCGTCCTCGGAGTGGTCCCGCTGCTCGCCCAGAAGATGGGAGAGGAGATCCTCGCCGGGCAGGCCGATCGCCCGGTGTACGGCGTGCATGGGCACATGGTGTCCCGCCTGGCGCAGGGCTTCCCACCAGCAGGTGACGTGGATGTGGTTGGTGTCCACGAGGGTTCCGTCGACGTCGAAGAGCGCGGCGCGATCCATGGCGGGGCCTCCCTCACAGCTCGCGAAGGGCGGGCAGGAGCTTCGCCTCGGCCCATTCCAGGAACGGTTCCTGGTGGGCGCCGCCGATCTGGACGAGGGCGACCTCGGTGAATCCGGCCTCCGCGTAGGGGCGCACCGCGTCGACGAAGGCGTCCACGTCGTCGCCGCAGGGGATGGCCTCGGCGACGTCTTCGGGCCGGGTGTGCCGGGCGGCCTGTTCGAAACCGTCCGGGCCGGGAAGTTCGGCGTTGACCTTCCAGCCGCCGAGCGCCCAGCGGAACTGGTCGTGCGCGCGGGCCACCGCGGCGGCGCGGTCGGTGTCGTGGCAGACGGGGAGCTGGCCGACCTTCGGCTTTCCCGCGCCGCCGTGCGCGTCGAACCGCTCCAGGAGCTCGCGGCGCGGTTCCGTGGCGATCACCAGGTCACCCTGCCGGCCCGCCAATGCGCACGAGCGGGTGCCGGAGACGGCGATCCCGATCGGGGGTGGTGCGTCGGGGAGGTCCCACAGCCGGGCGTTCTCGACGTCGAAGTGCGCGCCGTGGTGGCTCACGTACTCGCCGGTGAACATCCGGCGGATGATGTCGACGGCCTCCTCCAGCATGTCCAGGCGTACGTGGGCGGCGGGCCAGCCCGCACCGACGATGTGCTCGTTGAGGTTCTCGCCCGAACCGAGTCCCAGCCGGAAGCGGCCCTCGGACAGGATCTGCACGGTCGCGGCCTTCTGCGCGACGACCGCGGGGTGGTAGCGGAACGTCGGGCAGGTCACGTACGTCATCAGCGGGATGCGGGAGGTCGCCTGCGCCGCCGCGCCCAGGACGCTCCACGCGTACGGGGCGTGCCCTTGGGACTCCAGCCACGGGAAAGAGTGGTCGGAGATCACGGAGAAATCGAAGCCCGCCCGTTCCGCTCCCACCACGTGGGAGACCAGCTCTCGGGGGCCGGCCTGTTCGGTCATCATCGTGTATCCGATCAGCACCATACCCAGCGCGTAGCCGCCATCGGCCTTTCCAAACCCTTTCTCGCCGAGTGTTTCCCGCTCCGCTCGGTGGAGGGAGACACCCGAACGGCCTACCGTGGGGAGGGCAGCAGCTGGAGCGGCCATGCCCGTCGACCCGACCTCCCCCGATCGCGGCCCGCCGGCGACGACCGGGCGGCTGTCGCCCGTCGGGCGGATGCGCAGCGCGTTCCGCCGTGCGCGGGCCGGTCGCCGCTGGGGTCACGTGCGGGACCTGGGGCTGTGGCAACGCGCGCTGGGGTTCGCCGCGCTCGGGTTCCTGACACTGGTACCGCTGCTGATCGTCGTCGCCGCGGCGGACGCCGCCGACGGGCGGGGGTTCGCGCAGTGGCTCGGGGACGGGCTCGGTGTATCGGCGCCGGCCAGGATGGAGATCGAGCGGCTGTTCGCTCTCCCCGGTCAGGCGTGGCGGACCACGACGGCTTTCGGCCTGGCCCTGCTGACCGTGTTCGGCCTGTCCTTCGGGACCGTGCTGCAGAGTGGCTACGAGCAGGTCTGGGACCTGTCCCCGGCCCGTTGGTGGGCCCGGTGGCGGCACGCGCTGTGGCTCGCCGTGCTGGTCGGCGTGCTCTACCTGTCGGCGATCTCCCCGCCGTGGCGGGACTCCCCCGCCCGCGGCGGTGTGACGTTCCTGATCGGCACCCTGTTCTTCTGGTGGTCCCAGCGGCTGCTGCTCGCCGGGCGGGTCGGCTGGATCGCCCTCCTCCCCGGGGCCGTGGCCACCATGCTCGGGCTGCTCGGCCTCCGGATCTTCTCCCGTCTCGTCTTCTCACCGCTGATCGCCTCCAGTGCCGTCACGTACGGCCCGTTCGGAACCGTCCTCGTCATCCAGACCTGGCTCGTCGCCATCGGCGTGGTCGTGTTCGGTGGCGCGCTCGTCGGCCGGCTGTTCCACGAGAGGGTGCCGCGCCGGACGAAGCCGGCCGATACGTCGCCGGGGACCGGGTGAGAGCACCGTCCGGGCCCTGGACCGTCCCAGGCGTCGACGATCACGCGGGCCACGGTGCGTGCCACGGGAGTGTCCTTCCGTCGGTCTCAGTGGGTGAAGCGGTCGGGGTCGGCCGCCCGCCGGTCGGATGCCCAGGCGTCGGGCGCTGATGCGAGCAGTTGTCCGGGGGCGAGCCATGCGTGGATCTCGGCGTACGAGCCGCGTTCGGTACCGAAGGGCTCCTCGTCGTCGGTGCCCTTGGCCCGTTCGTAGACGAAGCCGCGGGTGTCCCGGTCGAAGGGGCGGCCGTCGAAGTTCCGCTCGATGAAGTACTGCTGGATCTCCGGGCGCAGCGCCTCCAGGGCGAACCGCAGGTGCCCCAGCAGCGGATAGTTCCGCAGGACGGCGTGTCGGCGCTGCACGAGGTCGTGGACGGCCACCGCCGCGAGCACCCCGAGCAGGACGAGGAGAAGTACGTTCAGCACACCGCTCGTGTGTCCCGAAGCCGGGCCGTCAACCGCGCCGGAACAGGGCGGCACCGACTCCGCCTCCGGCCCCGTCGGAGCTCTTCGTCGCCCGTCGCGGCACATGTCGCGCCGCCCCCACACCTGACCGGGTCAAGATTCACACGGGTGACGCAGAATGCCAGGCGTGTTCGACGGGTACGCGCAGCCGATCACCTGTTGTCTTGTGGAGGTCACCTTGCCGTCCTCGCTCTCCGACACGATTTCGACTCACCTCGCCGTGGCCGACAGCCTCCTGCCGGTACCGACGCGGGCCGTCTACGACACCTCCGACCCCTACGCGGTCCGGTTCGACTTCATGCTGGACGCCGGGCGTCCCGTCCCGTGGCATTTCGAGCGGGACATGCTGGCCGAAGGGGTGCGCCGGCCCGTGGGAGAGGGCGACATCAGCCTCCGCCCCCGGTGGGCGGACGGCCATGGCACGCTGGTCATGCAGCTGTGGGGGGACACACCGGCCGGGTACGAGTCCGCGGTGCTGATCGCCGACTCGGCGCAGGTGAGCTGCTTTCTCGAACAGTCCTACGAGTTGGTGGCCCGTGGGTCCGAGTCCTGGGACATCGACGGGTTCCTGCACAGCATCCGATGCCCGGACTGAGGACCGCGGAGGCCGGCCGGGTGTGCGGGTTTCCTGTGGCAGGGTTCGGGCAGCAGCCGCTCGGGGGACCCGACGCACAGCACAGGAGGTTTCCGCCATGGAAGACCAAGGCGGCGCCGGCGGCGCCCCGCTCCACCACGATCACGACCACGACGAGCAGCGACGTCGCGGGACACCGCGCAGCGCGCCCGGCACGAAGGCGGCCCCCGAGGACGAACCGCCCGTACGGGCGGCGGACACGGACGAGGCGAGCCGCCTGGACCGGCCGGGTGCCGACGGCGAGCCCGCACGGGAACGGCGCCGCCCCGGCCGGGAGCACTGACGCCACGGCCTCACGAGGACCGCTGCCGGGCCGGTCGGCCTGGCAGCGGCGTCAGCCGGGCCAGGTGCCCGTGACGCGCCGTGTCGCCACCGCGCCGGAGCGGTCGACGGCGGCCTTGACGGCCGCGAAGATCGCGCCTTGCAGGGCCGCGGCGATCAGGATCTCCCGCCAGGTGCGGTCCTCGTCGGTCGCCGCGGGAGCCTCGTCCGCCCCTTCGATCAGCTTCCAGACCTGCTTGAACACGAGTCCGGCGAGTGCGCCGCTGACGGCGCCCAACGCCAACCCGACCGGCTTGTACGCGATCGCGGATGCCTTCACCTGTTCCTCCTCCGGTTGCCCCGCACCAGCAGGAAGACGATCAGCGCGGCGCCGACCGTGAGCAGTGCGGCCCGGCCCGCCTTGTCGAGGACGGGGTCGGGTGTCTTCTCCGCCGCCAGGTGCGCCACGTGTTCGACCCTGTCCCGGACCTGTCCTGTGACCTGGGCGACCTTCTCCGTGGCCTGCGCCTTGACGTCGGCCTTGGCGGCCAACGCTTCGACGGTACGACCGAGTTGGTCTCGGGTGTGCTCGATCCGTGCCCGCAGTTCCTCGGGAGAGGGTTCGTCGGCGGCGGGTTGTCGGGTGGCGGGTCGGCGGGGAACGGGTCCGTCGTGGGACTGGCCGGTCATCGGTGTGCCTTCTCCCTGATCGCGGCGACGTCGGCCTTGAGGCTCTCCATCGTCTGCTCGGGCGCCGGTGTGCCGGCCTTCGTGATCTGCTTCTTGCCCACCATCGCCACCACGGCGGCGCTCGCGGCCAGTACGGCGGTGACGATCAGGGCCGAGGCCCAGACGGGAAGCACCAGGGCCAGCGCGGCGATCCCCGCCACCACCAGGGCCTGGGCCGCCAGGAAGCCGAGGAGTCCGGCTCCGCCGAACAGGCCTCCGCCCGTCCCGTACCGCTTCGACTTCCGCGTCATCTCCACGCGCGCGAGCTGCATCTCCTGGTGCACCAGCTCCGAGATCTGCTGGGATGCCCGCGAGATCAGCACGCCCACCGAATCATCGGCGGGGCGACTCCTCTGTTCGATCGTGGTCACTGTTCTCCACCTCGTTCTCAGGTCGATCGGATGTCTCTTGTTCCCGGCAGCCGGAGGGGAGGGAGGACGCCTCCATCCGGCGACGGTCCTCGTCGCTCCATGCCTTGGTGTCGCGGGGCCGCACGTACGGCTCCTCGTGCGCGGGCAGCCCTTCCGCGATCGCCCGTTGGCGGGTCAGTTCCGCGTCGAACTCCAGCCCGAGGAGGATGGCGAGGTTGGTGATCCACAGCCACACCAGGAAGACGATCACGCCCGCGACCGTGCCGTACGTCTTGTTGTAGGACGCGAAGTTCGCGACGTAGACGGCGAAGCCGGCCGAGGCGATCATCCAGATCGCCAGGGCCAGGAAGCTGCCGGGGGTGACCCAGGCGAAGCCGCGTCCCTTGGCGTTCGGGGCGGCCCAGTACAACAACGCGATCATGACCGTGACGAGGAGGACCAGGACCGGCCACTTCGCGACGGACCACACGGTGAGCCCGATGTCGCCGACGCCGAGCACCTCGCCGGCCCGCCGGGCCAGGCCCCCGCTGAAGACCACGATCAGTGCGCTCGCACACGCCAGGAGCATGAGCGTGACGGTCAGCACCAGGCGAAGCGGAAGGATCTTCCACAACGACCGGCCCTCGGGCACGTCGTAGACGGCGTTCGAGGCACGGATGAACGCGGCGACGAAGCCGGACGCGGACCACAGGGCGACGACCAGGCCGACGACGGCGACCAGCGAGCCGATACCGCTGCGGCCCTGCAGTTGCGTCACGGCGTCACTGAGGACGTCCCGGACCGAGCCGGGCGCCAGTCTCCGCAGGCTGTCCAGCACCCGAGCCGTCGTCGACTCACCGGCGATGCCCAGCAGGGACACGAGGACGAGGAGGGCGGGGAAGAGCGCCAACACCCCGTAGTAGGTCAGGGCCGCCGCGCGATCGGCCAGCTCGTCGTTCTGGAACTCCCTCGCCGTGCCGCGCAGCACTGCGCGCCAGGATCGTTTCGGCAGATCGGTGGGCTTCATACCCTGCGGCTATCCGCCCTGGCGGAATGCATGCCCGTACGTCAGGTCCGATCCGCCGGTGGCCGCTCGCGGGTCGACGTCACGCATGCGCGGGAAGAAGTCGGCACATCGCATAGCAAATCGTTGTTTCATCGACTAAAGACGCCCCAGATGCGATTCTGGGTGATACGCGCCCCACCCGACGGGAGGACGGGGGAGGAGGATGAGATGAGCGCACCGGGGGACGCGTGAGGCACTGGATCGTCGGCTCCCAGGCCTGCGGCAATCGGTGAAGGAGGCCGGTCGTGGTCACATCCGAGGCGTCCCGGGTCGAGCCCGGCCAGGTGAGAGTCGCTCCCTCCGAGCCCGGCGGCCTGCTGGACGTGCTGAGCGTGGCCGCCGTGGTCCTGGACGCCGAGGGGCGGATCACCCTGTGGAGCCCCCAGGCACAGGACCTGTTCGGCTGGTCGGCCGAGGAGGCGCTCGGCAGCTACGCGGCCGAGCTGCTGGTCACGGACGAGTACGTCGACCTGGTACTCGATCTGTTCGCCAAGGTCATGGCCGGTGGCGGCGCCTGGGCAGGCGTCTTCCCCGTCCGGCACAAGGACGGCTCCGCGCGATTGGTGGAGTTCCGCAACATGCGGCTGCAGGACGAACACGGCGCCGGATACGCCCTGGGGATCGCCTGCGACGAGGCCGTCGTCCGGGGCGTGGAACGCGACCTGGCGCTGTCGGTGCCGCTGGTGGCCCAGTCCCCGCTCGGGCTGGCGGTACTGGACACCGACCTGCGCTACGTCCTGGTCAACCCGATGCTGGAGCGGATCAACGGGATACCCGCCGAGGAACATCTGGGGCGGACCCCCGGGGAGGCGCTGCCGTTCCTGGACACGGAGGTGATCGAGGCTTCCATGCGCCAGGTCCTGGAGACCGGCGCACCGCTGCTGGACCAGTACGGCATCGGGCGGACGCCCTCCGATCCCGGCCGGGAGCGCGCCTGGTCGGGCTCCTACTACCGGCTGGAGGACCCCCGCGGACGGGTGATCGGGATCGCCCTGGTGGTGGTGGACGTCACCGACAGCTACCGGGCGGCCCGGGAGGCCGCCGAGGCCCGGCGCCGCCTGGACCTGATCGCACGGGCGTCGGTGACCGTCGGGACCACCCTGGACGTGGAGCGCACGGCCCGCGAGCTCGCCGACCTCGTCGTGGCCGACCACGCGGGCCTGGCCGATCTCGCCTCGGTCGACGTCCTCGATTCCGTCCTGGAGGGCGGTGTGGCCACGACGCCCGGCCCCCGGACGGGGCGGGCGCTGTTCATGGCCCTGGCCGTGTCGGCCGCCTACGAGACGGCCTCCGTACGCGCCGCGGACCCGGTGGGCGAGCGCACCACGTATCCGGCAGAGCGCCTGGTCACCCGCTGTGTGAGTACGGGGCGTCCCGTCCTGGTGTCGCACGTCACCGGCACCGACCTGGCACACATCGCGCGCGACGGAGCCGCCGCGAACCTCCTCGCCCGGGAGGGCGCGCACTCCTACCTGGCCGTACCACTGACCGCCCGCGGTCAGGTCCTCGGCGCCCTCGGGCTGCTCCGCACCCGTAATCCGCTCCCCTTCGACCACGACGACGTCACCCTGGCCGGCGAGCTGGCCACCCGCGCCGCCATCGCCATCGACAACGCCCGCTGGTACCAGCACGCCACCGACACCGCCCTGACCCTTCAGCGCCACCTGCTCCCCCAGCCCCCGCCCCGGTCCGCCGGCCTGCGGATCGCCTACCGCTACCAGCCCGCGGCGGCGGCCAGCGGGATCGGCGGTGACTGGTTCGACGCGATCCCCCAGCCCGAGGACAAGACCGCGCTCGTGGTCGGCGACGTCATGGGACACGGTGTGCATGCCGCCGCCACCATGGGGCAACTGCGCACGGCCACCCGCACCCTGGCGGACCTCGGTCTCGATCCGGCCCGGGTCCTGCGCCACCTCGACCACATCACCGCCGAACTGGACCAGACCATCGCGACCTGCGTCTACGCCACCTGGGACCCGCACCGCTCGCGCTGCCGCGTCGCCCTCGCGGGCCACCCGCCCCCCGTCCTCATCCGATCGGGGCAGAGCCCCGAGCTGCTGACGCTTCCCGCCGGCGTGCCGCTCGGCACGGGCGGCCTCGGCGGCGCGGACTTCGAGACCACCGTCCTCGACCTCGTTCCCGGCGACCGGCTGGTCCTGTACACCGACGGCCTCGTCGAAACCCGCGACGACGCCTTGGACGACCGTCTCGACCTGCTCCTCGGCCTCCTCACCGGCCCCGGCCTCCCCCTGGAGGCGACCTGCGACCGGCTCCTGTCCGCACTACGGCACCCCGACGCGGCCGATGACGTGGCCCTCGTGATCGCCCACGTACGGCCCCACCCACCTCTCGACGCGGCGGGCGCCCCGACCTGACCGGCCCTTCAGGAGCGGTCCTCAGGGCCTGCCTTCAGGGCCGGTTCAGCGCGGCTCCGCCCGCGTAACGCGCGGACGCGCCCAGCTCCTCCTCGATCCTGATGAGCTGGTTGTACTTCGCCGTCCGGTCGGAGCGGGACAGGGAACCCGTCTTGATCTGGCCGCAGCCCGTCGCCACCGCCAGGTCCGCGATGGTGGTGTCCTCCGTCTCGCCGGAGCGGTGCGACATGACGGCGGTCCAGCCCGCCCGGTGCGCGGTGGCGACCGTGGCGAGGGCCTCGGTCAGGGTGCCGATCTGGTTGACCTTGACCAGGACCGAGTTGCCGACACCGGTACGGATGCCCTCGCGCAGCAGCTTCTCGTCGGTGCAGAACACGTCGTCGCCGGTGAGCTGGCAGCGGTCGCCGACGCGGGCGGTCAGCTCCCGCCAGCCGTCCAGGTCGTCCTCGGCCATGGGGTCCTCGATGGAGACGATCGGGTACGCGTCGATCAGCTCGGCGAGGTGGTCGGCGTGTTCGGTGGGCGTACGGCGCACACCCTCGCCCGCGTACACGTACGTACCGTCGTGGAAGAACTCCGACGAGGCCGGATCCATGACGAGGCCGATGTCCGTGCCGGGCCGGTAACCGGTGCGCTCGACGGCCGCCGTGACGAAGTCGAGCGCCTCCTCGGCGGTGCGCAGTGCGGGCGCGAAGCCGCCTTCGTCGCCGACGGCGGTGGAGTGCCCGGCGGCCAGCAGATCTCGACGGAGCGTGTGGAAGACCTCGGAGCCCATCCGGACGGCTTCCGCGAAGGTCTCCGCGCCGATCGGGGCGATCATGAACTCCTGGAAGTCCAGCGGATTGTCCGCGTGGGCACCGCCGTTGACGATGTTCATCATCGGCAGCGGGAGGGACTCTCGATCGTGACGGGGCCATGACCACCAGCGATCTGGCGGCGGATCAGCGCGTACGCCCCCAGTCCATGGCGCGCTCGGTCGGACTGCTGATGGAACAGGGGCTGGTCGTCCGCCGGGCGCACCCCACCGACGGCCGCAAGTCCCTGGTGGAGCTCTCCCCCGCGGGACGGGCCGCCTTGGAGGCGGAGCGCGGACGCAGGGCGGGCTGGCTCGCCCAGGCCATCGAGCTGGAACTCACCGACGAGGAGCGCGAGGTACGGGCCCGCAGCGCCGCCCTGATGGAACGGCTCGCCGCGCGCTGACGCGCCCGCGAGGGACGCCCGGGCGGCTCGGCCGGCGATGGCGTACCGCGGTCCGCTCAGCGACCGGCTGCCCGTCTCGGGGCACGTCCACCGCCCGACGAACCGAGCCGGTCGACATGCCGCCCCGGGCCTTCGCTGCGCCGAGCGGCCCGCCTCCCCACCGAAGCGAGTCCCAAGACCGGTCAGGAATCGAGAAGCCCCGGCCGCCGCGCGGCGCCTAGCGTGATGGTCATGGCAACCACCGCTTCCACCGCAGCCGACATGTCCCTCGCGTCCGTCACCCTTGAGGTGGCCGACCCCGATTCCGCCCACCGCTTCTACCGCGCTTTCGGGGTGGACGCGTACGTACGCCTGCGGGCGTCCGAGGCGCACTCCACCGGATTCCGCGGCTTCACCCTGGCGCTCACGGTGGCCGGGCCGGCCACCGTCGACGGCTTCGTCGGCGCCGCCGTGGACGCCGGCGCCACGGTGCTCAAGCCCGCCGCGAAGTCGCTGTGGGGCTACAGCGGCGTCGTCCAGGCCCCGGACGGGACGATCTGGAAGATCGCGACCTCGGCGAGGAAGGACACCGGCCCCGCCACCCGTGAGATCGACGAGGTCGTCCTGCTGATCGGCGTCGAGGACGTGAAGGCCACCAAGCAGCTCTACGTCGGCCGGGGCCTGGCCGTGGCCAAGAGCTTCGGCGGCAAGTACGTCGAGTTCGCCCCCGGTCAGGGCAGCCCCGTCAAGCTGGCGCTGTACAAGCGCCGCGCCCTTGCCAAGGACCTCGGCGTCCCCGCCGACGGCACCGGCTCGCACCGCATCGTCCTCGGCGGCGCCGCGGACGCCTTCACCGACCCCGACGGGTTCGTCTGGGAGACCACCGCGCCGCCCGCCCCCACGCCGTCCTGACTCCCGACAGCACGCCAGAACGCCAGGAGGAGGACCATGAGGTTCCGGGCCCACGTCGAGGCGCCCGAGCCCCTGCGGGGCCTGGAGGTTCCGCCCGAGGCGGCAGCTACGATGGGCGTACTCCGCGTAGTTCCTCGGGTGGGGCCACCCGCCCTGGTGACGTTTCGTGCTCGTCGCGCCGCAGCGGCATGCCGGAGGACCTTCGGCGGGCGGGGTTCGGACCGCTGCGGGCGGGCGAGGGCGGCGGCCCGCCCGTTCGGGCGAGTCCGACGATCCCCCGCCCGCCCGCCCTGGAACGACCGCTCCGTACGGCCGACCTAGGCGCCCCACCCCGCTCTCCACAGCTCGCGCGCCACCGGTCGCCGCTCACCGCAACGCCCGCTGTCCGCGACCCCCCGCCCAGGAGAGCCCGTCCGTGCAGAGAACCGCCCTCGTCCCGTACGCCCGTCTGCCCCGCGAGCACCACGACCGTCACGTGTCGGCCAGTACCGTCGACGTCTTCGGCGCCGCCCACTGGCTGCTCACCGAACGGGCTCCGGAGCCCGTCGGCGACGTGCAGCCCTTCGACGCGCTGGTCGTCTCCGTCGACCCCTACGGCGACGTCGAACTGACCGAGCTGAGCGCCGTACGGGCCCGGTGGCCGCGCCTGGACCGGCTGCCCGACGGCGGGTTCGTCGTAGCCGCCGCGCGCGCCCGCCGGTACGAGGACGCGGACCAGGTCCAGGTCTTCGACGCGTTCGGCGGCGAGACCACGACCTTCTCCATCGGTGACGCCGTCGAGCACATGCTCGTGGACGAGACCGGCCACGTCTGGGCCGGGCATTTCGACGAGAACCCGGCGGGAATCCGCCGCTGGAGCGCCGGCGGGTCGTCGGCAGGGGAAGCAGAATCTACGTCCAGGCCGAACCGTTCACCGCATGGGACGTGTTCGACCTCAACGGGTGACACTTCGGAGGCCCTTCACAGCGTACGAGCGGCCCCGTCCGATGTCGGCGCCGGGTCCGGTCGGGCCGTGGGTCGAAGCGGGGCCGCGTGGCCGGGGCCTCGCCCATGGCTGCAGCATGCTCTCAAGGAACCGCCGGAGCCGGTACGAGGATGTGATGAGGAGCAGGGCGTGGGGAAGTCTGTTGAAGAACGTCTCCTCGGTCCACTGGGGAGAGTTGCGCGATGCTACGGGAGCCGCGGCCGGTGGTATTCCCTCTCTGCTGTCGCGGATCGCATACGGGGATGAGGACAGTGCCTGCCTCGCCGTCGATGATCTGGGCGATGCCATCTGTGCGTTGGGGTTCGTCGTCGGCGAGGCGACGGCTCCCACGGTCCCTTTCCTTCTCGAACTGGCCGGGTCCCCACGCGTCACGTGCAAGGCCGAGTTGCTGGACCTGTTGCGAAGTATCTGCCGGACCGACCAGTGGCACTCCGCCGCGGCGGCGGCCCGGGAGAGCAAGCACGGCGCGGGCTACCGGCAGCAATGTGGCTGGGAGGCAGCCGCGAGGACAGCCGTGCACGCAGGCCGGTCGGTCATCGAGGGTGCTGAGTCTGCAGGGATGTGAGCCGGTCCCGCGTAGGGCCGGATCTGTCCACCGATGCTGGAAGCGTAGGTATGGTCCTCGCCGCTACGTCAGCCTGCGGCGCGGTAGAACTTCGATCCCACCACACCGCCGTACCGATCGATCTCGTACGACGCCGCGCCGGCAGCGGTCTGTCGGTCCCGCCCCGTCATGCCGTCCAGGACGATCGGTTCGTCGCCCACCTCCCCGTACACGGCACCGTGCCACAATCCGTTCACCTTCGGCACCTTCCTTCCGGAACCGTCGGGCAGGGCCCACCGCTTCTGAACCGACGCGGCGTCGAACACCGTGATCCCGCGCTCCGCCGTCGCGTACCCGTATCGGGAGCACAGGACCAGGGACCGTGCGTCGTGGCGGCACCGCCAGCCGCTCCCGTCGAGCGCGGCCCGCTGCTCACCGGTGACGGCATCCACGACGAAGGTCTTGTCCTTGAGGGTCGCGTTCAGCAGCCGGGGCGCGGCGGCGGCCCGCCTGCGGCGCCTCCGCCACGGTCCACCGTTGTTCGCCCGTGGCCGCGGCAAGCCCCAGCAGCCTGCCCGCGCCGAATCCCGTCCGCTCGCCGCCCGCAACGACGCCGTCGGTCAGGGTCACCGCACGGAAGTCGGGCTTCTTCCAGCGGACCGTGCCCGCGGAGGGTTCCACGGCGTACGTGGTGTCGGCCGGGGTGACCAGCGCCGCGCCGGCGTCCACTCCGATGACCTGCGGTGCGAGGATCTCGTCGGCCCCGATGGCTGTGGCGGCGAGCCCCCGGGTCCGGGTGCGGATCGCCGCCCGCCAGGGTTGACGGGGCCACGCCCCCGACGTCCGGAAGCCCGGCGTCGGAGGCCGTGGGGCGCCCCGGCCGAAGGTGCGGCGCTGCGAGCCCTGCGGTCCGGGGAGTTGCTCAGCTTTCCGCGACGGTGATGGCCGAGACCGGGCAGGCCCGGGCGGCCTCCCGTGCGAGCGGGC
This sequence comes from Streptomyces sp. CLCI03, assembly GCF_053615355.1. Classification (NCBI taxonomy): domain Bacteria; kingdom Bacillati; phylum Actinomycetota; class Actinomycetes; order Kitasatosporales; family Streptomycetaceae; genus Streptomyces; species Streptomyces sp. CLCI03. The sequence continues at coordinate 800,693 of NZ_CM132132.1, forward strand.
TGCCGTGGCCGTCCTCGCGGCCCGGGAGCACCTCGCTGAGCCCGTCGTCGTCCTGGGTGAACACCTGGGGCGCGGTCAGCGCGCACTGGCCGGCGCCGATGCAGACGTCTTGGTCGACCGAGATCCGCATGCCGCTCACCAGGCCACGGGGAGTTCGAGCATGCCCTGGATGGTGTCCCCGGGCTTGAAGGGGATCTCGTCCGGGTCGGCCGCCAGACGCAGGCCGGGCAGCCGCCGGAAGAGGGTGCCCAGGGCGATCTCCATCTCGGCGCGGGCCAGGTTCTGGCCCAGGCACTGGTGGATGCCGAAGCCGAAGGCCAGGTGGTGGCGGGTGGGCCGGTTCCAGTCGAGTGAGTCCGGCTCCTCGAAGACCGTCTCGTCGCGGTTGATGACGGAGGTGGAGAAGACCACCCCCTCGTCCGGGCGGATGGTCACACCGCCGACCTCGATCTCCTCGGTGGCCACCCGCAGCATGCCGTCGGCGATCGAGAGGAACCGCATCAGCTCCTCCACCGCCTCCGACATCAGCGCGGGATCGTCGCGGAGTTCGGAGAGCTGCTCGGGGTGGCGCAGCAGTGTGTAGGTGCCGAGCGAGATCATGTTCGCCGTGGTCTCGTGGCCCGCGATCAGCAGGATCACCGCCAGGTCGACCAGTTCCTCCACGGTGGTCTCGCCGGTCACCAGCCGGGTGGCGATCAGTTCGTCCAGCAGCCCGTCGCCCGGATCGGTGCGCTTGCGCCGGATCAGGGTCTCCAGGTACGTGTCCAGCCGGCGGCGGGCGTCCTCGACATCGGCGGGCTCGGGGCCGCGCAGCAGCCGCCGCGACTGCCCCTCGAAGAACTCGTGGTCCGCGTACGGGACCCCCAGCAGGGAGCAGATCACCATGGACGGGACGGGCAGGGCGAAGGAACTGACGAGTTCGGTCCGCGTGCCGCGCGCCACCATCGCGTCGATCAGCCGGTCCACGGTCTCCTGGATCTGTGGCCGCATGGCGGCCGTCCGCTTGACCGAGAAGCTCGGGATCAGCATCCGGCGCTGCCGGTTGTGCTCGGGGTCGTCCACTCCGAGCAGGGCGGCGCGCCGGCTCTGGATGCCCTTGAAGCGGCGGGTGGGGGCGGGGAAGGCCTCCTTGGTGCGGTCGCTGGACAGCCGCGCGTCGGCGAGCAGGGCGCGCGCCTCGGCGTGGCCGGTGACCACCCATACGGAGCGGCCGTCGAAGAGGGTGACCCGCGAGAGGGGCCGGCTCTCCCGCAGCGGCTCGTACGCGGTGGGTGGGTGGTAGGGGCAGGTGCGGTCCTGGGGGAAGGCGACGGCATCCGGCAGGGCATGGGACATGGCCTCGGTCATGGAAAACAACACCTCGCAAGCGATGGTTCCGTTCACGCCGGACTCCATTACATGCCTAAGGCACCTATCTCATCCATGCCAGTTTCGGCCAGTCCGCCCGGGTTCACCCGGGCGCGCGTTCCCGGGCCCCCGAGGGGAGCGGGCCGGACCGTCCTGGACGTCGTACGGGGCGGGTGGCGACACCTTGCCCCTCGGCCGCATCAAGCCGGATCGAGCCGAATCGAGGGGTCAGCCGATGCGGACGGTGATCTCGGGGAGGGGGATGTCGGAGAGGTTCAGGTGAAGCCCGGCCAGGGTCAGGTAGGTCTGCGAGTCGGTCAGGGCGGAGGTGGTGGACGGCGCCAGGGTCTTCCCGCGGGTGCTCACCAGCAGGTACCAGCCCCCGCGCTTGTAGCTGCGGGAGGCGTCGGGGCGGTCGCCGTTCGGGTTCGGCGTCCAGCCCTGGCGCTCCAGGTCGGCGCAGATCGCGTTCATCTCCGCCTGTGCGGCGGTCTTCTCGCGGACGGCCGTCCAGCCCGTCATGTTCGAGTTGGGGTCGGCCGCGGCGGTCGGGCGGCCCTGCGCCGGGTCGAGACCGGCCGCGCCGACCGCGGTCCGGATCGCCTCGTCCACGGCGTTCCGTGTGAGGGGTGGTGACGTGGACTCCGGTGTGGGCTCCGTGGACGGGGACGGCATGGGCGCGGGCGCGCCCAGGTGGATGCGCCCGTCGTCGTCCACCTGGATGTGATCCGGCAGGGCCACGGCGGCCAGACTCACGATCAAGGTCGTGGCCAGTCCGATCCACACCCTCTTCAACAGCGCGTTCAATGCGAAACCCCCCGAGTGATCATTCCGAGGGAGTCTCACACATACCGCTCGTGGATGCCGTCCAGTTGTTCTCGTCGGGGGGCGCAACCCGCGAAAGCCGTGGAGCCAGGCGAAGCCTCGCGAAGCCAGGCGCTCGTCCGCCCGACGACCTGCGGTGGGGTTTCGAGTCCGGACCCGCGTGGAAGGCCGTGGCGGGCCATCACGGAGTGGATGCCGGTCCTCGCCCGGACCGGTCGGTCAGCCGCGCGGCCCTCGGGTCTCCTCCTCGCGGCGGAAGGCTTCGTCGCACGGCTCGGTGGAGTGCCTGGCGACCAGGGTGGCGGTGTTCAGGAGGCCTCCGTTGTGCAGCTCCAGCCGCCAGGATCCGCTGATCAGGGCCACTTTGGGGACGGGACGACGGTTGCGGGCCATGACCTGCCAACCGTGTTCCTTCAAGGCAGTCTCCAGGGCGGCCAGCTGGGCTTCGTCAGCGGGGCCGTCGCCGGACCAATCCGCGATGCAGTCGGCCGTTCCGCCACCGTCCGACGGGTGGACGGGGCCCTGTGCGAGCCCGGCCGCCGCTGCGGCAGCGGCGAGTTCCGCCGAGACCACAGCCTGCGAGGGGTCGCCCCCGGCGCGCGGCACGGACTTCGACGCCGCTGGTTCCCGGACCCAGCCGTCGGCGGCGGGGTACTCCTCGGCCGGGGCCGCCATCACCGTTATCCCGCCGGCGACGGCAGCGCTCGCGACGACCGCAACCACAGCCCATCTCGCCCTGCGACCCCAGCCCACGTTTCCGCCCATGTGTCCTCCAGCTCCCGCACCATGCCGGAGCGGTGTCTTCCGGCGCAGGCACCAGGCTAGATGCGGCGTGTGGACGACCCCCGACCGAGGTACGCGAGCGCTCCGTGCGGCGGCTGCCACAGCGAAGTGCGGCCTCCCCTGCCCTGTTCACGTTCGGCGCGAGCGGCTCGGCATCCGTGCCGGGAGACGCTCCGTCATGGCTGGGCATCGAAGAGAGCGATGGAAGGGGGTGGCGGGGCGAGCACGGCGCGCAGGTGGGCGAGTGTGGCCCGCCACCGCTTCCGGTCGTCCTGGGCGACCCAGTTCGAGCCCGCCCTCTCCTCGTCGTCGGCGATGCGGGCGAGGGCCTCGTCAGCGAGCGCCCGAAGCTCGGAAGGGAGCACGGGCATCGGTGTTTCCGGGCCGTAGGGCGTGTCGACGGGGGTGCCTCCCGGACATTGCGCCGCGATCAGTGCGGCGGCGGCCACCGCCTCGTCCGCTTCCGTGAGCCGGCCCGTAGCCTCGATCGTCCGGATGAGAACGCCTCGGATCAGGGATTCGCCTGCCGCGGGCTCGGCGGCGTCGAGCGCGTCGGCGAAGTCCGCGGCCGTGTCGTTGTCGAAGGGGCCGGTGTTCCAGGTGCCCATATGGGTCTCCTCGCGTGCGGTCGCCCCGGATCCTCGCATCAGGTACTGACAGCATGGCCACGAGGACCCGGGCGACCGGAACTCGCCTGCGGCTTCCAGGCGTTGGTACGGCGCTCGCCACGCATCACGGCCGCGCCGCCCGGCGCCGCACATGGTCTTCCCCAACCGGTGAAGCCGCCCTAACGTCGTGTCATGGACAGCGTGCGGATCGACCGTTCCGACCCCGACGTGGTCGACGTGATGCTTCGCGAGGAAGTCGGGCCGCTCGTGTTCGCCGCCAGGCGTTGGCCCGGGGAGGTGGTCGGGTCGCTCGCAGCCGGCGCGCTGTACGGCACCCCGGTCTATGTGGTCATGGCGATGGTCCTCCAGCAGCGGCCCGGTCGGATCTGGGCCGCGGTCGGGATCGCCGCCGCGGTGGGACTCGTCGTCAACACGTTCGTGATCCTGTACGGGGCCTTTCGGAGCGTGACCCGGCTGCGGTTCTCGCCCGCGGCCGCCCCGACCACCCTGACCCTCGTCCGGGGCCCCCGCACGGACCGGCCGAGGCCGCTCACCGACGTACAGCAGATCTGGATCGACCACTCCGTCGTCGAGTCGTACAAGAGGGACCGGAAACCGGTGTCCGCCAAGATCACCCTGCATGTGCTCCTGAAGAACGGCCGCACGATCCGGCCCATGCCGATCCTCCCGTGGACGACCGACGTCGTGCCCCTCCACCAGCTACTGCAACAGACACTCGCCCCCACCGCCGTTCAGGTCGACCTGGTCGTCCAACGCCGCGTGCAGTCCCCTCCGTGGATGGCCATAGGCCACGGCGGCTCGACCGGCGGCGGAGGCTGACCGGAAAGCCCGCGGCTCGGCGCCGATCGCCTTCGGCGGGCGAAGCGACCGCTCCCGTTCCGCCTCGCCCGCGGGGACGGCGGGCCGGCGGCCGGCGATCGGACGCCGTGGTCGATGACCTGTCAGTTGCGAAGTTGTTGCCGGAGTTGTGGGCTCCGCCACAGCCCTCGCTCCCACAACCCTGCTGAAGTCGGGCGATGGCCTTCTTCCTCCTGCTTCTCGTTCCGGCCGGTCTGATCCTCCCGTTCGTCTTCGCGGGACGGGCCCTCGGTGTCCTGGCCCGGGCCGGCGGCCTGCGGCAGGCCGACAGCCACGCCTGGCTGCGCACCGCGGGCTTCGTCCAGGCGGCGATCGCGTTCGGCGTGTACACCTGGGGGCTGCTGCACGTCACCGGCGCGGTCATGTCGGCCGAGGACGGCGGGACGGACTCGGTCCCCATCCGGCCGTGCCGTACCCAGGGCTGGGAGCAGCGGGCGGAGTCGATCTCCGGCTACCGGGTGGAGTACGTGCCGCTGCGGTTCGTGTGCGAGGCCGACGACGTCGGCGACCACCCCGTCTCCGTCCCCGGCTTCGTCAACCCGGTCTTCTTCTTCCTCGGACTCGGGGCCGCCGTCTGCTTCACCGTCGCTGCGCTGGATTCCGACGACAGCCGCGAGCAGGACGACACCCGGACGCAGGGCCTGTCGTAGATCGTGATCTCGGCGGTGAGGGGCGCCGAGGCGGCAGGTGGCCGGCGTCGATCGTCTCGCCCGAGATCGCCCACGCCGTCGCGGGCATCGGCTCCTCCTCCGTCTAACCGAGTTCACCGAGACGGAGGGCATCCCTTGTCTCGCTGAGCTTCGCGGTCGTGGCCGGGGTCCGCTCCTGCGCTTGTTCAGCGAGTCGGAGGGCGTCGTCGATCTCGCTGAGCTTCACGGAGGACAGGACGGCGGCCCGCTCCATCAGGTCGTCCCGGGACACAGTGGTCAGCCACGTGCACGGGGTGAAGCCCGGACGCGGGAACGCGAGCCGCAGCACGCCTTCGAACGGCAGTCCTTCACCGGCGCCGACCGTCACTTCGATGCCCAGACCGCTGATGTCGACGCCGGCCGGAGCGACGACCTGCATCACCCGGATCCCGGACGTGTCGTCTCCCGAGAGCAGTACGACCAACCTCCGCTCGTCGAACTGGACCCACCAGACTTCGCCACGTCGCACAAGTCCTCCAGACACATGACGGCAGGCAGTCGCTGCGCGACCCTGACGTGCTGCGGAGACGGTGCGGCCGCTGTTGATCATCGGTGTGTGAAGACCGAGGATCATGCGGTGGCCGCAGGTCACAGGGTAGGCCCTGCCCGTCGGCAGGGGGCGTTCGAGGGCCTGATGGCCCGGATCGCGGGCCGGTTCGCACGGGTCGGACCCCGACCGCTCCCGGGCCGCCGGACTCGGTGACAAGGACCTGGAGTTCGGCGCGACCGGGCATCGGCCCTACCCTGAGCGCTGATTCCCTGGCCTGTGGCGCGAACCCACGACCGTGGCGGTACCGGCCGTCTACGGGCTCACGGTCCGGTTCGGCTTCCAGGTCCGGGAACGGTCAACAACCGGCGGCCTGCGCGCGTCGCCTGAGGATCCGCCGGTGTACGGGCGGTGTCAGGACGGCGCCCAGGATGAAACCGAGCACGACACTCCGGCTCGCGCACACGATGATCCCGATAACCGCGCACAGAACGATGCCGGTCGCGATCAGACCCGCGACCTTGACATGCGGGGCCCGCTGATTCAGCCATTCCACGGTCGAGAGAGTCGTGAGGTGGACGGTGGAGCCGAAAGCGGCCGATGCCAGAACGGTCAGAGCATTCATTCCGCAACCTTTCAGAATCGGAATCCGGAAAGCTTCTCGTCGGCCCGCCGCTGGAACATCCGCTTCCGGCCAGGGCTGCTGACGGGAAAACTCATGTCCGCCGACCGGCCAAGCGTCGTGTCCGGCGGATCGGACTCAACAGTAACGATCTCCATCAAATGATCAAAGGATTTGAGTACTTCGACGTCGTTTCTTATGGCGTGATCGTTCGTTGAGCCGTGCATGACGGGTCTCGTTGAGCGGCTGGTGCCGGACGAGTTGTGGATGCTGTTCCGGCGGGTGGTGCCGCCGACGGTGGTGAAGCATCCGCAAGGTGGAGGCCCACACCGGGCTGGTGACCGCGAGGCCTTGGCCGCGATCATCTTCGTGGCAACCTCGGGCTGCACCTGGCGGCAGCTCCCACCGGTGTTCGGCCCGAGCTGGCAGACGGTCTACCGGCGCTTCGCCCAGTGGAGCCAGGCCCGCGTCTGGGCTCGCCTCCATCGCGTCGTTCTCGACGAGCTTGGTGCAAGAGGACAACTGGACCGGTGTGCGTGGCATTCCACCGATCCGATCCCGCCGAGGACCTCGTCGACGGCGCCCTGGCAAGCTCCACGCGGACAAGGGCTACGACTACGACCATCTCCGCTGCTGGCTGCGCAAGCGAGGTATTCGGCACCGCATCGCCCGCAAGGGCATCGAGTCTTCACAGCGGTTGGGCCGTCACCGCTGGGTCATCGAGAGGACCGTCTCCTGGCTCGCCCGGCTGCCGTCGACTCCACCGCCGCTACGAACGCAAGGCCGAGCACTTCCTCGCCTTCGCCGGGATCGCGGCGACCCTGATCTGCTGCCGCAGGCTGACCAAGTGAGGTGATACTCACTAGCATCGCCTCTCATGATCACAGTAGTCGTCACCATCGCGCTGGCGTTCGTCGGCTATGTAGCCACCTATCTCAACGGCTTGCGCCTGTCGCAGCGCCAAGAACGCCTCGCTCGCTTGAATCGGCAGCTCAGCGATTTCTACGGACCGCTGTTCGCCCTCACGGAAGCCAACAGCCGCATCTTCGGCGCGTTCATGGAACGCAACGCTCGTCCTGACGGCAGGTCGCCCTTCGTGCATGAGATACCGCCTTCCGACGAGGAACTCGCCGAATGGCGGTTGTGGGTCAGGACCGTCTTCCTCCCGAACATTCAGGCGATGCGCGACCTCGTCATCAAGCACGCTGACCTCTTGAACGAACCAGAGATGCCGCCGATTCTGCTTCAGCTGTGCGCCCACGTTTCCGGCTATGAGATCACAGCCGCCCGGTGGGAGCAGGGGAGCTATGACCAGCACCTGTCCGTGGTGCCCTTCCCCAGTGAGGAGATAGCCGCATACGCGCGGCACCGGTTCGCGGGCCTGAAGCAGGAGCAGGGCCGTTTGCTCGGGCGCCGGCAGGACAGCTGACCAAGAGAAACGATGCCTAATACACCTAGCGCCCCGTGGCGGCCGCATACGGGATCGACGACGGACGGTTCAGGTCCTGGGGCAGCATGGCCGCTATCCAGGCGTCGCGGCGGGTCCCGTTTTGGACCGTGCGGGCACGGTGGGTTCCCTCCAGGACGTAGCCGGCCCGCAGTGCGCAGGCGAGAGAGGCCTCATTGCCCACCTCCACGACCGCCTCCAGCCGGTCGACATCGAGCGCGCCGAATGCCCAGGCGGACATCGTGCGCAGCGCCTCCGACGTGTAGCCCATGCCCCGCTGTCCGGCAGCGGCCCAATAGCCGACCCAGGCCAGCTGCTCCGACAGTGCGGCCCAGCTGAGGCCGAAGACGCCCAGGGAGGCGACGAATTCGCCAGTGCCCTTGACTTCAGCCGCGAAGATCAAGTTGGTGGCGTTCTGCCAGCCTTGGGCGCAGGTCACCTCGATGAAGGACTTGGCCTGACGGAGCGTCGGTGAGGAGGGCACCTCGGTCCACCGGCGTACGGTCTCGTCCTGCCAGCCTGCCAGTACGTGTTCGGCGTCCTCGGGACCCATCGGCCGCAGGACCAGCCGTTCGCTCGTCAGGGTCACGGTGTCCATGAGAGGGCTCCCTTGTCCTGGGCCGTGAGGAGTTCTGCGTAGCGGCCGCCCCGGGCGGCCAGTTCCTCGTGCGTGCCGCGTTCGACGATCCGGCCGTGCGCGAGGACGATGATCTGGTCGGCGTGGCGCACGGTCGACAGACGGTGGGCGATGGTGACGCGGGTGACCCTGTCGGCTGCCTTCTCCAGTCCGGCCAGGACGGCCGCCTCCGTCTCCGTGTCGAGCGCGCTGGTGGCCTCGTCGAGGACCAGCACCGGCGGCCTGCGCAACAGTGTCCTCGCCAGAGCGAGGCGCTGCCGCTCTCCGCCCGACAGCCGGTGTCCCCGCTCGCCTAGAACCGTGTCGTAGCCCTCGGGCAGACCGAGGATCACGTCGTGCACGCGTGCCGCGCGGGCCGCGGCGTACAGTTCTTCCTCGTCCGCGTCCGGTTTGGCGAAGAGCAGGTTGTGCCGTACGGATTCGTTGAAGAAGAACGGCTCCTGCGCGACGACCCCCACCGTGTCGGCGAGTGAGGTGAAGGAGAGGTCGCGTACGTCGACGCCGTCGATGCTGACCGTGCCCTCTCGGACGTCGTACATCCGTGAGACGAGGTGCCCCAGGGTCGTCTTGCCCGAGCCGGTGGCGCCCACGACCGCGAGATGGCTGCCGGCTGGGACCATCAGGTCGATCCGGGACAGGCAGGCGTCATCGGTGCCGTAGCCGAAGCCGACCCCGTCGAAACGGACCTCGCCCCGCGGCTCGTGTAGGACGACCGGCCTCTCGCTCTCGACGATGTCGTTCTCGACGTCGAGGTATTCGAAGATGCGCCGGAAGTAGGACATTGACGCCTGGAGCTGCACCCCCGTCGACAGCAGCTGGGTGGTCGGCCATGCCAGCGCCTGCTGGAGCGCGACGAAAGCCACGAGCGTACCGAGCGAAGGAAGGGAACCCTCGGCCCCCGCCATGACACCCGCACCCCAGTACAGCAGGGGCGGCGCGCTGGCCATGAGGACGCCCAGCGCCGACATGCGCCACTGCCCCGACAGCCCGACGCGCAGCGATACGAGGGCGAGCCGCTCGGACGCCTCCCGGAACGCGGCCGCAGTCGAGCGGCTGCGCCCCGTGCTGCGCCTGAGGAGCACACCGGAGACCGACAGCGATTCCTCGATCATCCCGGTCATCTCCGCGACGCGCTGCTGCCGGTCGTCCGTCAGGTCGCGCTGCTCGGCGCCCACCCACCGGCTCACAGCCACGAACGCCAGCAGGATCGGCAGGACGAACAAAGTCATGCGCCAGTCCAGCAGCAGCATGGCGGCCAGGGTCGCGAGTACGCTCGCACCGTTGGACAGGACCGAGGTCAGCGTCGAGGTGAGGGTGGTCTCCATGCCTGCGATGTCACTCGTCAGACGCGACTGCAGGTCGCCGGAGCGGGCAGCGGTGAAGAAACTCACCGGCAGCCCCTGCACATGCTCGTACGTCTTCGAGCGCAGTTCGTGCATGACCTCGTGGCCCGCCTTGTTCGACAGCATGTTCTGCAACACGCCTGAGGCGTTCGCCACGACCGCGGCCAGGACCATTCCCGCCGCGAGCAGGGTCAGCATGCCTGTGTCACCCTGCGGCAGAGCTGTGTCGAGGATCTCCCGCAGCAGGAACGGCCAACCGGCCGACGCGGCTGTGTCCACGACGACCAGCGCGACGATCAGAAGGATCTTCCTGCTGTGGGGGCGGAACAGCCGTGCCACGCGACGGGCGGGTGTCGCGGCGGCGGATGATGATGTCGCCCCTTCGGGCTTTGCCCGTCCGGTGCCGGCAGTGAGAACCATGTCCCTTTCCTGGCGCGGGCTCACCGGAGCAGCGCCTCGACGATGGCGCACTGCCAACTGAAGGGCAGTGCGGCGCGATTCCAGTGGTAGACGATGAAGAATGCGGCCGCCTCCCGCGGCCCGACATACGCCCCGGGGGAAGCGAAGTACCCGGCGAGCCAGCGCGGGCACTCCTGCCGAGCGGCGACGGCGAAGGCCTCGGGGTACGGCAGGTTCCAGGGCCGCGTGGTGGCTGCCAGGCGGCCGGGCTCGGACCATACGCGGTGGATTTTCGTGACGGTCTCGTCCCATCCCGCCGCCCTGGCGCCGTCGATGCTCCGCCCAGCCTGACGGCGCAGGCGGTCCCAGACGTCCCGGTCTTCCCAGCCGACGATGCCGAGCGCGTCGAGCAGCGCCTCGATCATGACCAGGGACACCGCCCACGCGGGCCTGCGGTCCTCGGGGCGATGTGCCCAGTGTTCGGCCCAGGCGAGCGAGTCCGCGGTGAACAAGCGGTGCACGCTCGCCATGGACACAGGCCCGCCGAAGAGGTGCTGCTCGGGCTCGTAAACAGCACGCGACCACGCCTCGACCAGGCCTTGCTGCTGCCATCCCGTGATGACCGCGCTCAGGCCGTCGACGGTCTCTTCCCGTTGGCCGATGCGGTCGCCGGGGAGCCGGAACCGGACCCTGAGACCCGGGTCTTTGTGCATGAAGAAGAAGTCCTCGGCCTGCCCTGACAGCAGTCGCCGTGCGCAGTTGCCCAGAGCCGCATACAGCTCCGGGCCGCCCATGGCACCGGTCAGCGACAGCCTGTACTCCACCCACTCCGGCGGTGGCGCGGCGTGCACTGCGTCCAGCCCGCCCGCCAGCAGAGCCTCGACCGCCCTGGCGAACTTCTCGTCCCGGCTGCCGAGACCGTCCAGTTCGTCGGCGGCCTTCCTGAGGAATTCCGGCAAGGACTCCCCGCGCGGCCCGGCCGGTACGGCGCAGGGGTCGAAACTCACGTGTGCGTTCATGGCGTGCCCTTGCCGAGTCAGGCGGTCAGGAGGGCCGCGTCCCAGGGGAACGCCGGCCTCTCCTCGTCCGCGTAGGAATCCAGTGCGAGGGCGATCCCGGCCGCTCCGTCCAGCAGCCCCGGGTAGTCCCCGCCGTGCGGGTTGTCCGCGTGGGCCGGGCGGTAGCCGAAGCGGAACGCCTCGTTGAAGCCGGCCGTGATCCGGGCGGCGATCTCATCGCGCGACGTCCTGACGGCCGTGGCGTGAGCGCCGTCCGTGAAGTACCCCAGGAGGTACAGGAGGCCTGCCCAGCCGTGGCACATGCCCATGCCCACCTCGCCCCAGGACTCGGCCGGTACGGCGACGGCCGCGGCGACCGCGTCGTCTGCGAGGGCGGGCCAGTCGTCGCGGCCCACGGCCCGCCCGGCGATCTGCAGGGCCCTCGCCACGCCGGGGGTGTCGTAACACCAGCGGAACTGGCGCGTGCGAGCGGCGGCGAGGCTGCCGGTCAGGTACTCGCTCCGGGACAGGAAGCCGGGCCAGAAGGGCCCGTACGCGTCGTACTGGGCCCAGGTGACCAGCAGGCCGGCCAGCCGCTCGACCGCCTCCAGGAGCCCCGGGCGGCGGATGCCCTGCGTGTGGGCGAGGGACAGCAGGACGAGAGGCCCGGGGACGCCGTGTGCCAGACCCAGGTTGAGGTGGCCGTGGCGCGCCACGTCGGAGTCTGCGTCGAAGAAGGGCGAGGGCGCTTCGTCCACCCAGAAGCCGGGCAGGCCTGCTCCGGCCGCGGCCGAGGCGTCCGTGGCTTCGAGGGCCATGCCGATCAGTGTGTCGAGCACGGTGTCCCTGGCTTCCGCCACCTGCTCGCCGCGCAACAGGAGGTAGCGCCCGATGCCGGCGAGGCCGCCGATGGCATCGAACCGGTCGAGCTCGCGGCGTTGCAAGCCCGCCGCCGGGTTGCACAGCGCCATCGCGGCGCGGGTCACGTGCCGGTCCAACTGCTCGAGCGCGCCGCCGTAGCCGCCGGTGGTAGAGCGGGCGGCGAGCATGGCGAAACCGAGTCCCGTGACATGGGCCTGCAGTCCGATGCCGGAATGCGGCACTGTGCGCATCAGCTGTGAGCAGCGCTGCAGATGGCCGTGGGCGGCCGTTGCGGCTTCGGGATCCCGTACCGCGCGGCTGCTGAAGAGCAGCGAGATGCCCGCATGGCCGCGGGCCAGTGTGCCGGCCTCCAGCTCCGAGATGTTCACGTGGCGGGGCTCGCCGGGACGGTCTCCGATCGGTATCGCCCCGGGGTCGGCAAGACGGCGGGCCAGGGTGTCCGCCACCGTACGCGCTGTGAGGCGTATGTCCCCGTTCATCGGTCCCCCCTGTGGTGCTTGAGCCGGTCGGTGTGTGCCCGTGCGATGTGCGCGAGCAGCGTGAGGGTGCGCAGCTCGGAGCTGCGGTCGACGCCGATGAGCCGGTTGTGCTGCATGTGGAGGAAGCTCAGGACGGTATGGCGCCGTGCGGCCTGGCTTCCGGTCCGCCGAGCGGTGTCGGCCAACGCAGTCGCCAGCGTCTCCAGGGCCGCCGTCGTGCGCCAGGCATCGGCGAGGCCCGGCATTTCCAGGACCTCCGCGAGCCGGGTGGCCGCTTCCCCCGGAACGACGAGCCGCGCGGTGTCGGAGATCAGCTTCCTGGGCAGCGATCCGTCCGTCGAGCGGGGGAACAGCCCACCGATCCACTGCGGCCACTCACCGGGCATGAGGGCGTCGAGCATGAGGCTGTAGTCGGCAACGGCCAGCTGTTCCCGGGACAGCCCCCGCCCGGCCCGCAGCAGCCGTAGCTGCGCTGCCGCCGTCTGACTGTCCAGGCAGAACACGGACTCCGTTTCGGCCATCAGCCCGGGGCCGCCGTACCGGGCGGTTTCCGGCTCGTACGGACAGACGCGGAATGCCCTGATCAGCCTGCGCGCCCGCAACTCATCCAGTTGCGCCTTGAGGCCGGCCGCGACATCCGGGTCGGTGGAGCGGACCCTCAGCCGCACGTGGGGCTCGGGATGGAAGAAGCGCACGAAGTGCCAGCTGTCCATCTGGTCGTGGCGGGGGCGGAGCATGTCGTCGAGGGCGCAGACCAGTTCGTCGTGCGTCTCCGGTACGGACGACAGCTCGGCATAGAACCACTCGCCGCCGGGGGAGTGGTGCACGGCCGGGACCGGGTCCGCGACAAGCACCGGCCGCGGGGCGGTGGCGGCCTCACGTGCCACCAGGGGGACCGTGATCTCGTTGGCCCGTCCCCCCACCCAGCCGTACGAACCGAGCGCCTGCAGGGACTCGGTGATCCTGACATGCGGAGACTTGATGAGGTCCCGACGCAGGAGCTCTTGGTGAAACGGCGCCCGCAGGTCGATCTCGTATCTGCTGTCGGCCTGGGAGACACCGACCCGGTCGGGGACCGAGAACTCCCCGCGCCATTCCTCCAGCGCGGCACCGAACGCCGCCGCGGACCGGGCGCTGTCGCGCATGGCGAGGCTGGGGCGCCAGCGGAGCGGGGATATGACGGTTTTGCCCAGGCGGACGCGGGGCAGCCAAGGTGCGGCACCGAAGCCCGACCAGTCCCAGACCTGGAGGATGGACGGGGCACCCGTGTGTTTCATCTCGGCGAGCAGCCTCACCAGGTTCGGTGATTGCATCTCCAGGTTGAGCATGTGCGGGACGACGGGGTGCACTTCCTCCCTGGTCGGCGCGTGCACCAGGCGCAGCCGCTCGCCGTCCGCGGCCACCAGGAGGTCGCGCCAGTCGAGGGAGAAGGGACTGTCCGGGTCCGGCATCGTTCCCACGGTGATCTCGTGCGGGACGAGTCGGCCCACCTGCGTGACGTTCCCGGCCCTGGAGTTCATGGGCTTGAAGGCCAGTTGCGCCGTGATGCCGTCCGGGGCCGGTGCCCGGAGCAGCGCTCCCATCTGTTCCTCGATACCCGTCATGGCAGCGAAGCGACCCATGGACGCGCCGGCCGTCGCCGATCCGATCATCGGAGCGGCGACCAGCACGAAGTCGCCACGGTCCAGGTCGCCTGTGCGGTCGGCGAGGAGCTGGAAGGTCAGCTCGAGTGCGGGTGGAGGCGTCGCGCGTTCCGTGGTCAGCGCCTCGACGTCGGCGGGGCTCAGGTCGATCTCGCGGTCCGGGCTGAGCATGCCGCGCTGGATCAGCCGGCCAAGCACTTCGAGGCGGCGGCCGTCGCGTGCCTCGTCCTCGTTCCCCTCGTAGGCGGCGAGGCGTGCGTCGCGGGAGACGGGCGGGTTGCCGTACCCGCGGGGAAAGCCGAGCCCGGTATGCGGGTCGATCAGCTCGGGCAGCCGTACGGCGCCGGCTTCGCCGTACTTGTCCGTGAAGGCTTCGCGGTACTCGCGCATGTGACTGTACACATCGGTGTGCGGGGTCATCGCCCACAGCGCGGAGGCGTATCTTTCCACTTCTTCGGTGACGGCGGGAGGGATCGCGACATCCGCGGCCATGGCCAGGTCGACATGGGCCACGGACACGTCGGGGCCGGTCGCTCCGGAGGAGAGGTGGAGCGAGCGCCACAGGCCCGAACCGCCGCCGGCAGGTTCCTTCTCGAACTCGTCCATGACGGCGCGGAGCGCGGTGAGCCGGCGCCCTTCATCGGTGTCCCCGCCGAGGATGTCGAGGATGCGGCCCACGGCCTTCTCGTCCAGGGACTGCGGGGTGAGGGAGGTGATCAGGAACTCTCTGCGCGCCAGCTGGAGCAGGAGCGCGTCGAGGCGGTCGCGGTCCACGGACGGGTGGGCGGCAGCCGCCCTGTCGAGCAGTGCCGTCCAGTTGACCGGGCGGGCGGCCTCGGCCAGTACCCAGCGGACGAATGAGGTGCAGCGGACGGTGACCTCCCGGCTGCGGTACTCGTCACGGCCGCAGGAGAGCACCAGACGGTCGCCGCGTACGAAGCAGAGGTCGTTGACCAGGACATCCGCAGCGTGGCGGAAGTGCGGCTGTTCGAGCCAGTTCCCCGCCTGCTCGGCGAACCAGCCGGCATCGATGCGGACATGCCGGCTCCCGGGACCGTCGATGACTGCGCGGGCACGGTCGGCGGTCCGCAGCGGGGACACGCCGGCGCTCAACCCGAACGGCGTGGGCCTGTCGGTGACGCGCAGCGCGTAGCGGGCCATGGACAAGGAGGCCTTCAGGAGGTGCTTGGCCTCGACCGGTGCATCCGCTTCGACCTTGCCCAGCACGGCGGCGAGGGAGCCGCTGGAGACCTCGACCGTCTCGCGGAACACGGCGTGCCCCGCCAGAGCGCGGAGGTAGGCGGCGAGGTCCCCGCCGGCGAAGGAGCCGTCGGCAGCAGGACGGGGCAACGGGGCCGAGAGGGCGCCGCGTTCCAGCGCGGAGAGCCGCAACAGCATCGGACCCGTAGCGGTGAAGTCCGGTGTCAACGCCATGGCGAGGTGCCTCCAAGGTGTGAGGGGTGGGGAAACGCCGGGGCGCCGCGACCGATTCGAGCGCGGCGCCCCGTGGTGCTGTCCCTGGTGCCGGTCGTGCGTCAGGCGCAGCAGACCGGGCCGAGCTCGTCGACGCAGGTGGTCATCGTGGAGGTCTGGGACTTCGAGGCACAGGTGATCTTGGTGAAGCCCGCCATCGGCTGCAGGGAGGCGTCCAGCTCCGCGGAGACCGCGAAGTCGAGCTCGAGGTCGAAATCGGAAAGGTCGGCAGCGGCAGCGGGGATGAGAGTGGCGACAGCCATGGAAGTTCTCCTCTTGATGATGCGGCCGGGGGTTTTCCTCCGGTCGTTCTGAGTTGGAGTCTTGGTCATCAATACAAGCCGAATCAATCCATTTGAGGAAGAGTTGAGGTGGCGAAAATTTGAATCCTTCATTCCGCACAATGATCACTCTCGGTCAGGTCCCCAGGTGGGTGAAATTGGAATTCACCATTCCCTTAATTCGTTGACCTGCACTTTTGCGGCTAGCTCAAGTAAGTCTCAGATCTAGCTCAACTTACTCTCCGGTCATTAACAACCTCCCCTGCCGACGCGTAGTGTTACTGCCGCGCCGACCCGAAGCTGTCCGAATGTGGCCAGTTTTTCGCCGAACAGGCGGCGGTGTCGGATGTGTGCGGGCCCTCGCGCGGCCAACGAATGTCCGGGTTTTCCGAAAGTGTGCGGGGGATTCTCATCCACCCCCAGTTTGCCTGTTTCTCGACCGGCAAATTCTAGAATGGAGTGCTGAAATGGACCGATCGCGCATTCTTGCCATCGCCAGCGGCGTCCTCACGGTCGGCGTCCTGGCCGCCGGACCCGCTGCGGCGGCCGAAGGGACGCAGCCCGAAGCCGCCTCCTACGCGGCGCAGGCCTCCGGCGAGCGCTCCGCCGCCGACGGCGACCTCGCCGTGAACTACTTCCCCTGCTGCGTCTGACACACCGGCGCAGCGGCTGCCCTCCCGACGCGGGCAGCCGCTGCGCCGTTTCCCAAGCCGTACCGAGGAAGACCCCGAGGACGAGGTGACCATGTTCCGAGAGCTCCGGGCCGCGTGCACCGCGGCCGTCTCCAGCCCCCACGCTGCCCTCCAACTGACGGACCGCCTGGCCGGCGCCGCAGGCGTCATCGCCTCCCTCGAGTGCCTCGCCTCGACACGTTCCTCGTTTCAGGTCGGCTCGGTCCTCAGCCGGGACCTGATGCGGCAGAGGATTCCCGCGAACTCGAAGCTGCTCACGGCGCTTGTCCGAGCCACCTCGGGGCGCCGCAGGGAACAGGCTCTGGAAGCGGTTCGCCTGGCAGCCTCCGCCACACTCCTCGCCGGAAAACCCGGCCGGACCCCGCGTGCCGCGGCGCTGGCCTTCCTCGCCGCGTCGTCGGCGGTCACTCACCGACGCCACACCGTGCAGTCGGACGGGTCGGAACAGCTGCTGTTCCAGGTCCAAGCAGCCTCCGCCCTTGCCAGCGCCGCCGGCGGCGGAAGCGTCGCGGACGCATGCCTCTGGTACATCGCCGCGCAGTCGACCCTCGCATACACCGTTTCCGGTTACTCGAAACTGGCGGGAGCCGAGTGGCGCTCCGGTCAGGCCCTCCCCCACGTGCTGCGCACCGAGACGTACGGCGACCGGAGAGCCTTCAACCTGGTGCGGGCCCACCCCCGTACCGCCCGTGCCGTCGGCGCGGCCGTGGTGCTGGGCGAGTGCGGCTTCGGGCTCCTCTACTTCCTCGGACGGGGCCGACACGCCCCGGCGTTCGTCTCGGCCGGGCTCGTCTTCCACCTGGTCAACGCACGCACCATGGGACTCGGCCGCTTCCTCTTCGCCTTTGCCGCCACTTATCCGGCGATCCTCTACACCGCGGGCCAGATCTCCGGGAGGTCCCGTCATGGGCACTGATGCCAGAGTGATCCGTCTGGCGGCAGTCGGAACGGGAGCCGCTGCGCTGGCCGCGCTCGCCGACCGGGCCGCCCGCCACCGACGGGTCCTCGCGGGGCGCGGTGACGAACGTACGATCACCGTCCGCTCCGGCAACAAACTCGCCTACCGCTTCACCGACGGCGCCTCCCGCGAGGGGGAGCCGGTGTTCGTCTTCGCGACGGGAGCCCTGGCCACCATGGAGCACTGGGCCTGGCTGACCGCCGGCCTCCGGGCCGGCCGCCGGCCGTCGCTGCTTCTCTACGACCGGCCCGGCTACGGCCCCAGCCGTCGTCACCGGGGCAGCGGCCCTCGTGCCGTCACGGCTGTCGAAGACCTCGTCGAACTCGTCGAACGGACCTGCCGCGACCGCCGCCTGGTCCTCATCGGCCACGACCTCGGGGCCGGACTCGTCATCCGTGCCGCGGAACATCTCGCCGCCCGAACGGCGGGAGTCGTCGTCCTCGAACCCTCCCTCACCCACGACGACGCTCCGCCCCCGGGCGACGGCCACGAAAACCTCCCCTCCCTCTTCCTGTGGTCGCTCCGACTGGGATGGGGCGGTCTCCTCGCGACGCCGCGCTGGCTGGCGGACCTACCCGATGACGCCCGACCCCAGTGCGAAGACCAGTACCGGGACCCCCGCATGTGGCAGACGGGGTATCAGGAGAGGACCGGAAAGCCTGCGCTGTCCACCATCACCCCATCCGCGCTGGCGCGGACCCCTGCACCAGTCTGCTTGATCTCCTCGGGCAACGAGCTGCCGCAAGCCCTTCCTGACTCGGTGGACCATCACGTCGTACGAAGCCGGCCGGGGCAACTGCTCGTTTCCCGCGAGAGCGCGCTGCAGGCGGCCTCCCTCATCACCGCGTTCACGGCGGCCCTCCTGGAGGGGAGCCCTGCGACATGACCCTTTCCCCACGCCGCAGACGCGCCATCGACCTGACCGTGGAAGCGGTCCTGGGCGCCGCCCTGGTCGCCACCGCACTGAGCCAGCACCCGCTCCGTGTCTTCGACCGGCTGCGTACGCTGGACCGCACCGGCCTGGTCCTGCCTGACTGGAGGCTGTTCGCACCCGTTCCGGTCATGCACGACCTGCACCTCCTCCACCGCCCGGTTGGCCACGCAGGCGCCTCCGACTGGGAGGTCGTCTCCCGTATCTCGGCACGCACGGCCCTTCAGACGGTCTGGTTCCCCGAACGGCGTGAGCAGAAGGCAGTGCTCGATCTCTGCCGGGAACTGGCCTTCCACTCCGCGCAAGGACTGCCCGACCTGCACGAAACCCCCTCCTACCGCATCCTCCGGGACTGGCTCCGGCACCTGACCTGCGAGCGACAGCCGGACGCGGACGGGTTCCAGTTCATGATCATG
This sequence comes from Streptomyces sp. CLCI03, assembly GCF_053615355.1. Lineage (NCBI taxonomy): Bacteria > Bacillati > Actinomycetota > Actinomycetes > Kitasatosporales > Streptomycetaceae > Streptomyces > Streptomyces sp. CLCI03. The sequence goes on from NZ_CM132132.1 coordinate 819,512, forward strand.
AGGACGGGAGGTCACGACTCCGAGGAGCCGCCGACCTGCACGTTCCTTTCGCCCCTTGAGAAGAGGAAGGCGGTCGGACGGTGAACTACCTGATCGCAGGGATCCAGTTGTCCCTCCTCGGCACGTTGCTGGTCTCCGGCATCGGGAAGATCCGCGCCCCGCGGGACTCCCGGTTCATGGTGGAGGCGGTGCTGGGGCGTGCGGCGCCAGGGCTACGGCGGTACGCACCGATCGCCGCGGGCGCCCTGATCGGTGCGGAGCTGGTCACGGCGATCGCCCTGACACCCGGACTCCCTTTCCGCGGGTTCGGGTTCGCCGCCGCGCTGCTCCTCTTCTCCGTCTTCACCGGGGTGGCCGTCCACTCGTCCCGGTCCCGGACGAAGATCGTCTGCGCCTGCTTCGGGCGGGCCGCCTCTCCTCTCGGTGTCCGGCACGTCATCCGAAACGCCCTGCTCACCACGATGGCAGCCGGCGGCCTCGCACTCGTATTCACCACGGGTTCCGGCACGGGAGAGCTCGCCGGCCTGGCTCTGGCCGCGGCCTTCGCCCTCGTCTTCACCGTGGTCATCGCCTTCCTCGATGACCTCGCCTCTCTCATAACGGAGTAGTAGAAATGATCTTTGTCGTCGCAGGCATGGTCCTCGTCGGTGCGCTCGGCCTTCTCAACCTGGCCCTGTCCCTCGCCATCGTGCGCCGGTTGCGGCGCCAGGAAGAGCAGCGCCGAGCCGTCGACCCCCACGCGCCCTCCGGTCCCGAGGTGGGCACGAAGCTGCCGATGTTCTCGGCCCCCGCCATCGGTGGCGAGGTGTTCGCCTCCGAATCGCTCGCGGGCGGTGCGGCGGCTCTTTCCTTCATCACCACCAGCTGCGGCGCGTGCGACGAGTTCGTCGAGGACATGCCGGAGTTCGCCGCCCGGACCGGCCTGGACGATTCCCGCATCGTGGTCGTCATCGCCGGCGAACAGGGCAAGGCCCGGCAGATGGCGGATCGCCTCGACGGCCTCGCCACGGTGGTCTTCGAGGAGGCTCCCGGCGACATCTCCTCCCTCTACTCGATCACAGCGACCCCAACGACCGTGATCGCGGATGCCGACCAGTACGTCACTGCCACGCACACCGGTTCCAAGCCGAACCTCCAAGCACTTCCGGCGTAGTCGACGCCGGATGCGTGAGCACGATACGTACCGGAAGGAAAAGCACTGGTGAAACTCCTGACCAGGATGGGCGACGCCCTCCTCGGCAGACTCGCGCCGGAGGCCACGGCGACGGCCGTTTGCGGCGACTGCTCTGCGATCGAGATGGGCTGCGGATACAAGCAGAACAAGTGCTCCGGGGCCTACCTGTACAAGCGCTGCTGCTGCACCGGCAGCTGCGCGAACTGCTCCGCAGGCGTCTGCGGGCCGTGGCAGCTCTGCGGCGCCTACTGCTGAACAACCCGCCGAAATACCGACCCAGCGAAAGGTGATCTGCCCGTGAACCGCTTCACCCGACTCGGCAACGCGATCCTCGACAGACTCGCACCGGAGGCCACGGCCGTCGCGTGGAACAACTGCTCCCAGGGGTGCCCGTCCTCGTACCCCTTCAAGGAGACGCACTGCTACGGCCCCAAGATGTACGTCCGTTGCTGCACCACCATCGACCATTGCAGCTCGTGGCAGTACTGCGGCCTTCAGTGCGCCTGATCTGAAACAGCCCGTGCTCGCCCGGGCCCGTGGCTCATGCCTGGCCTGATGCGAGGACGACAGCGCTTGCAGATCCCGACCGACCGGCAGCCGCCGTAACTGGCAGCTCGCGGTCCCTCCTGCTGACACGACTACTGAATAGGAGACGAAACCCGAATGAAACTGTTCACTCGGCTCGGCAACGCCATGCTTCACCGGTTGGCACCTGAGACATCGGCAGCGGCGTGGTCGCCGTGCACCTCTGGCTGCCCCGCCCGTCACTACTGGGATTCGAAGTGCGTCGGCGCCACCTTGTACGTCAGCTGCTGCATGTTGGGCCCAGGTTGCACTCCCTGGGTCAGCTGCGGTCCCCAGTGCGCCTGACCTGAAACGGCTCTGCTCCCGCCGATCCGTCGGCGGGAGCAGGGTGGAGGGATTCCTATGACCACCGTCGGAGGCTGGCGGGAGTACCTCTCCCGCACGGTCAGCATCGTCGCTCTCACCTGGTGCGCCAGTCCGGGCGCCTTCCTTGTCTATCTCTTCTCCACTCTCGTCCAGGGACTGATACCCGCCGGCATAGCCCTTCAGCTGAAGTGGCTCCTCAACCAGATCGGCCAGGACCCCGCTCAGTCCGATCCGGGCCGCCCCGGTCCCCTCGGCCTCGTCATCGGCATGGCCGTTCTGGGACTGCTCGCCGGTGTGCTGCCCCTGACGACCCAGTACGTACGCTCACGACTCACTCGCAGGATCGCGATGCGCGTACAAAACGACCTGTTCTCCTCGGTCAACAGGTTCGACGGCATCGAGAGGTTCGAGTCCCCCCGCTTTCTCGACAGCCTCCAGCTCGCCCAGCAGTCGGCGATCGGGGCACCGGAGGCGATCACTCAGTCCCTCTTCGGGCTGATCCAGAACACGCTCTCCGTGTCCAGTCTCCTCACGGTGCTCTACTTCATCTCCCCGACGATGACGGTCCTGACGGTGGCGGCCGCCCTTCCCGCGCTGGCCATTCAGCTCCACCTCAGCAAGCAGCGCGCGAAGATGGTGTGGTCGATCAGCCCACGCAACCGGCGCCAGATCTTCTACCAGAGCCTGATGACCAACGTCTCCGCCATCAAGGAGACCAAGCTCTTCGGGATCGGCCCGTTCCTCCTCGACCGGATGAACCGCGAGACCCACGCCATCAACGCCGCCGAGGAGCGGGTGGACCGCAGGGCGCTCCTCACCCAGGCTCCCCTCGCGGTTCTCGGCGCCGTGATTGCCGGCGCCGGCATGATCTGGATCGTCAGCGCCTCGATGTCAGGCGCCTTCAACGCCGGTGACATCACCGCCTTCATCACCACGATCGGCGGCGTCCAGGCCTCGCTCACCTCCACCGTCTCCCTGGTGACGAGCTACCACCACGCCCTGGTCCTCTACGGGCACTACGTGGAGGTGACCACGACCGCCGACGACCTGCCGGCCGCGCGCACCTCCGGCACCACCCCCGCGCTGGCCCACCGCATCACGTTCGACGACGTCTGGTTCCGCTACAGCGAGGACGGACCGTGGGTGCTGCGCGGCGTCAGCTTCACCATCGAGCGGGGGAGCTCCCTCGCCCTCGTCGGGCTCAACGGAGCCGGGAAGTCGACCCTCGTCAAGCTGCTGCTGCGCCTCTACGACCCGGAGAAGGGCTCCATCCGCTGGGACGGCACGGATCTGCGCGACCTCGACCTCCCGACCCTGCGCGACCGGATCAGCGCCGTCTTCCAGGACTTCGTCCGCTACGACCTCTCCGCCACGGAGAACATCGGCGTCGGAGACGTACAGCGGCTCGGCGACCAGTCCCGTGTCGAGGCCTCGGCGAAGGAGGCCGGCATCCACGAGTACCTCAGGGGCCTCCCTCGCGGCTACCACACCCTGCTCTCCCGGACGTTCCCCGACATGGAGGGCGACCCCGACGCCGACTTCGCGGGCGTCGCGCTCTCCGGCGGACAGTGGCAGCGTCTCGCCATGGCTCGGGCACTCATGCGAGTCGGCCGGGACCTCCTCGTCCTGGACGAACCCAGCTCGGGCATGGACCCGGCGGCGGAACAACAGTTGCACGACCGGCTGAAGGTCTACCGAGAGGGAGCCACGAGCCTTCTCGTCTCGCACCGTCTCGGTGTCCTCCGCGACGCCGACCGCATCATCGTTCTGGAGGACGGCCGCATCACGGAGTCGGGCACGCACGACGAACTCATGGGGATCGGCGGGGAGTACGCGAGGCTCTTCACCATTCAGGCGTCGAACTACACCATGACCAGTGAATCCGGAGCAATCCTGTGAACGCACGCATCCGCCCTTGGCACATCCTCGGGTTCGTCCCCGTGTCGGCGGCCGCCGTCGTGTGGTGGGTCAAGCGCACTTACGTGGCCGTCAACGTCGACGGAAGCAGCATGGAACCCACGCTCCGTCCCGGCGCCCGGGTCATCGTCCGCAGGGGCTCCCGGCATCTGAAGGCCGACGACCTGGTCGTCATCGCCCAGCCCGATCCCGTCTTCGGCTGGCCACGGGACGGTCACCCCGCGCCTCGGGGGCTGAATGAGTCACCGTGGAACATCAAGCGCGCCGTGGCGCTGCCCGGTGACCCCATGCCCGCGGGATCGTCACAGCAGGGCCAGGTGCCTCCCGGGCACATCGCCGTCAAGGGCGACGGCCCGTACAGCAGCGACTCCCGGCACTTCGGGCCGTGCCCCCGGAACCAGGTCCTGGGGCGTGTGGTGCGTGTCCTGCGGACGGGCGCGCCGACCGACTGAGACCCGTACGCGAAGAGGGTGCCCGGCCGCAACGGTCGGACACCCTCTCGCTGTTCATTGCGCCAGTGCACCGGGACGACCTGCTTCTCCCCCAGCTGATCGTCTACCCACCCGACGAACAGGGTCGGCGCCGGGTGCGCTACGTCGGCGTCGCCATCGGGTCACGCACAGACCAGCCGACATCAGGGTCTTCCTCGCGGCCACCGGGCTGGGGAACGCCGAGGAGGGGCCTCACCAACCCCGGATCCGTGGAGTGGCGAGGCGCCGGCCCCGAAGAGTGGGAGCCCTCCCGCTAAGACGTCGTTTCATTTGGTGAGGCGCCGGCGACAGATGAGGGCAGCGGCTATGCCGACGAAGGCGAGAATGTGCTCGGCCTTGCGTTCGTAACGCCGGTGAAGCCGGCGGCCGCCAGCCAGCCAGCCAGGACACGGTCCTCTCGACGACGCATCGGTGGCGGCCGAGCCGCTGTGAGGACTCGATGCCCTTGCGGGCGATGCGGTGGCGGATTCCCTGCTTACGGAGCCATCGGCGCAGGTGGTCGTAGTCGCAGCCCTTGTCGGCGTGCAGTTTCGCCGGCCGTCGCCTGCGGGGGCCGCGTCGGGAGCGGATGGGCGGGATGCCCCGCACGAGCGGTTCTAGGCCCTGGCTGTCGTGCATGTTGGCGCCCGAGATGCCCAGCGAGAGAGGTAGTCCGTTCCGGTCGGTGATCAGGTGAGACCACCCGCCGGGCGAGCGCGAAACGTTGGCGATTTCAAGCCGCAGCGGCGCAATGAGCCCCCTCGCCGGCCGATCTCCCCCACGAGTTCACGGTTCAGCCATTCACCGGATCTCGCCGCTTCAGGACGGGCGCCCGCTCACTCGCTCATGGCCTCGTACTCAGGGGCGACCGAGTAGCAGCGCCCATACGCCGGGCACGCTGTCAGGCCTACGGTGAGCAGCGTGAAGACCATCAGCACCATCAGCACCATGAGCACCGACCCGCTGTCCTGCGATCTCGACCTCGCGCCACGCGGCTCCGAGACGGGCATGACAGCCCTGGCGCTGGGATCCGGCGCGTTCCTGGCTCTCGGCGCCCTGCCGGTGCTGCCTCTCCTCGTCCTCCTCGCCCTGCCCCTCGGCATCGCCGCGATCACCTCGGGTGTCCGCGCGTTGCGCCGCGGCGTCGCGGCGACATCCGCACGGTTCGCCTCCGTCACCGGCATCACGCTCGGCTCCCTGGGGGTGTTGGGCTGGGTGGGCCTGATGGCCCTGTGGTATCTGACGGAGCAAGCCGTCAGCCGCTGATCGAACCCTGATCAGCGGGTACCGGGTGCCCTTCCGTCGGCCGGGGCTCTCGTCGCGGTCGTCGCGCTCGTTGGGCCGAACGGATGCAGTCGTCGGACACCGGGGCATCCGCGGGGATCACGGCGGGCTCATCGCGCGTTGAACGGTACGAGGGTGCGCCGCAGGCCGGCGTACGGTACCGGTGGCCCATGTGATGAGGAGGATCCGATGCACGCCGCCGAGGAGAATCGGCAGGAGCTGGACTCGGTCAGCGTCCTGAACGCCAAGAGGACGCTGCTGCAGCTGCTCGGCCGGGCGGGGGTCTTCGCCGACGACGCGGAGGGCCTGATCGCCCTGGTCGAGGCCGGCGCCCTGGCCGGCGCGTGCGAGGAGCTCGGCACGCTGGGCGGGTCCGTGCCGGGGGACAAGGACGAGCCGTACGAGTCGGGCCGGCTGGCCGGTGCCCGTGCCGTCACCGACGAGCTCGGCAAGATCGCCGAACGGGCGCTGCGGCAGGCCGTCGACCCCGACGGGCCCGGCGCCGCTTCGGCCGCCCGGTCCCCGGTCGGGCGGATCGAGGTGGAGCAGGCGAAGGCTGCCGTCACCCCGCTCCACCTCTCCTTCACCGCCGTCTCCGACCTCGACCCCGAGGTCACCGAGGAGGTACTGCGGGCCGTCCTCGGCACGATGACCCCCTGGCAGAGGGCCCGGTACGCCGGCCGGCTGGCGGACTTCGCCGCGGCGCACCGGGCTCGTCTGGAGCGTTTGTACGTGGAGTACGGGCCCGGCAGTGCCACCGCCGTTCACAGCCGCTACTCCCTGCTGCACTCGGCCACCGGCATCGCCGTGTTGGAACGGCTCGCCACCCGACCGGCCGCGCTGCGGGAGGAGTGGGAGGCCGCAGAGCTGCCACCCGCCTGGCTGGACGGCCCGATGCGGGCCTGGGACGCGGTGGGCTGAACCCGTGGCGCCCGCCGCGGCGCCCGCAAGGGGGGCCGACCGGGACTATCCGGCCGCGCGCAGTCGGTTCGCGGCCGTCTCCGCCTCCCGTACGACGCGCTCCGTGTCGACGCCGACGAGCCGGCCGTCGAACTTCAGCGGCCGCCCGTCCACGAACACGGCCTCGACGTTCTCGGGCCGCCCGTTGAAGACGGTCTGACCGACCCAGTCGAAGCGGGGCGCGAAGTTCAGGGCGGCCGGGTCGACGACCACGACGTCGGCCCGTTTCCCGGGGGTCAGGGAGCCCGTCCGGTCGCCGATCCCCAAGGCTTCGGCGCCGCCGAGGGTGGCCATCCGTAGGACGTCGTGGACCTGCGGGAAGATCGCGGCCTGTGTCGCGCGGGCGCGCTGCAGGCCGATGGCCGTCTTCATCAGCGCGTGGAAGTCCGAGCTGTCGTTGGTGCCGCCGTCCAGACCGAGGCCGACCTTGACGCCCAGCCGCCCGAATTCCCCCAGCCGCATGATGCCGGAGGCCAGCCGCATGTTGCTGAGCGGGCAGTGGGCCGCACGCACGTCGTGCGCGGCGACGGCGGCGATCTCGTCGTCGGTCAGGTGGATCGCGTGGTTGATCAGGAGGCGTGGGCCGAGGGCGCCGATGTCGGTGAGGACTCCGATGGGGTCGTCGGCGCGCTGCTCGGGGCGTTCGAGGACGTGGGAGTTGAGCATGACCCCGAGGTCCTGGGCGGCTTCCCAGTGGGCGTGGTTGAGGTGTTGGACGGCTCGCGCCGCGTGGGTGGCGACCTGGAAGTCGGCGAGCGGAACGGGATCGACGAGTTCCTTCTTCACCTTGGCGACCAGCGTCGGGTCGGCCTCGGAGGGGAACATCGCGTAGGTGAAGCGCACTCCGGTCGCGGCGAGGGCCCGTACGTAGCTCTCGATGAGGTCGTAGGAGAAGATGTCCACCCAGTCCACGAGGGTGGTCACCCCCGATTGCACGGCGTCGAGGGCGGCGAGGCGTACGAAGCTGTGCAGGGCTTCGGGGGTGAGCCGGCCCCGCTGGGGGTCGGTACATCGGGTGAACCAGCCGAACAGGTCCCCGTCGGTACAGCCCCCGCGGATCAGGGCCTGCCAGAGGTGGGTGTGGGTGTCGACGAACCCCGGCATGACCAGCTTGCCGGAAGCGTCGACGATCCGGGTACCGGGCGGGGGCCGCAGGCTCGTGCCGACGGCGGCGATGGTGCCGCCCCGCATCAGGACGTCCGCGTTGTCGAGGGCGCCGAGGGGGCCGCTGCCGAGGGCCGGGTCCATGGTGAGGACGAGGGAGGCGCCGCGCAGCAGGATCGCCGGGCCGACCGGGACGGGTGGGCGTTCGGGGCGGGGGGTGATGCCGAGGACGAGCGGGGTGGCGGCGGCCAGACCGAGGCCGGTGAGGACGTCGCGGCGACTGTGGGGCGGCCGGGCCGGTGAAGGTGTGGGGGTCGACTGCATGGCGTAGTACCTCCCGAGGGCTCAGAACGGAAGGCCCGCCCTGGCGAGCCCGTGTGAGGGGGCGTCGGACGGGGCGGGAGAACACACGCAGCATTCCCGGCGAACTGTCATTCGATAGGCGTTTCGCGGAAAACTTTTTCCGTTCCGGTGGCCCATCGGCCATCCCGTGTCCATCCGGCAGGCGTCGTACCGCCCTGCGCCGACCCGGCCGCCGGACGTGCATCCATCCGCGGCTCCCGCGGGGAAGCGATACGTCTGCGGTACATCGATGCGGCCTCACGGGGCCGGTGAGGGGTCGGCTGTGGCAATCACCGTCCGGAGGGACGTCCTCGTCGGGCTTCCTCTCGAAGATCTGGTCGCCTACCTGAAGGATTTCTCCCGAACCGAGGAGTGGGACCCCGGCACGGTCCGGTGCGTGCGGGTCGATGGAGGGCCGGTACAGGTGGGAACCGTGTGGCGGAACACGTCGCGCTTCCGTGGCCGGACCAGCGATCTGCTCTACCGGCTCGTCTCCGAGGAACCGGATCGACTGTTGTTCGTCGGTGAGAACAAGACCGTCACGGCCACCGATGACCTGAGCTTCCGGACCCGCTCGGCCACGACCACGCTCCTGACGTACACGGCGTCCTTGCGGTTCAAGGGGTGGGCTCGCCTGGCGACGCCCTTCCTGCGCCCCGAGTTCGAGAGGCTGGCCGACGCCGTGGCCGACCGGTTGCCTTCCGCGGCCACCGCCCACCACCGTTAGCGCGGCCGCCGCCGCGCCTGCCCCGATCCTCCGTCGCCGGACCGGACGAGGAAGACCTCGTCGGTGAAGCACCAGGCCCACTCCTCGTCGGCCGCAAGGGAGAGGACGACGGGGTGTCCGCTGCGCACATGGTGGTCGTGGGCGTGCCGGCCCCGCGAGCTGTCACAGCATCCGACGTGGCCACACGTCACGCACCGGCGCAGCCGCACCCAGCTCCAGCCGCGCGACAGACAGTCCGCGCAGCCGACCGGCGGGGCCGGCGACGACGGCGACGGCGACGGTTCGGGCGCCGGCAGGAGCTCGATGTGCGCGCAGGTCCGGCCCTGTGGTCGCCCGCCGTCAGGGCCGACCCGCCACCCGAGACCACCTGCCATCGCCACCACTCCTCACCCGCACCCTCACCCGGACCCGGACCCGCACCCTCACCGGCCCGTGCCCGGCGCAGCCGCGGACACGGAGGCTCTCGTACTCCGTTTCCTCGCGACCCAGGTGCACGGATGCGTCCGGAGCCGGGGAATCCGACGACCCCGGATCCCACCACCCCGGGCCACCACCCCGGTCACGCATGCGTCGGCGTGAACCCCCGTCAGGCGCGTGTACGAGTTCGGCGCCGTCGGTCAGCCGTGTGCGGCCGGTCGCTCCGCGTCCCACCCGGTGGCCGGAATCGGATCCGTACGGTCGAACGGGCCGGTCACCCGATCGCGAGTTCCGCCGTTCCCGGACCCCCGTGGCCGGGATCCTCGCAGGGCGGCGCGTGACCGGCGTCGCCGGGGTACGCGCTGAGCGGGGGATGCGATGACGCAGGACGCGGGACGTTCCGTCGGGTCCGTGGGGCCGGAGGGGCCGGAAGGGTCGGAGGGGCGGGCGGTGCTGCTGGTCGCCGGGCTGGCCGATCTGGCGGTGACCACGCTGGGTTCGGCGCTGGGTGTGGTGAGCGGTCTGTTGCGCAGGTCGGACGCGGCGGAGCTGGCGTCGGAGGCGGAGCAGGACCTGATGGCGCGCGGGCGCCTGGCCCTCGACCGGTACGCGGCCGTGCCTCCGGCCCATCTGGAGGTCCTGGCCCGACATGTGACGGCCCGTGAGAACAATGGCATCTGAGGGGTGGGCGCAGGCCGCCTTCAAGAGCCGTGTCGACGACGTGTTGCACCGGTTCGTGGCGCGGGAGGCCGACGCGTTCGCGGCGGTCGATCCCGTCCTGGAGCCGGTCGCCGAGCAGTTGGAGGCCGCCGTCGCGGACGGCAAACGGCTGCGGGCGGCGTTCTGTTACTGGGGTTGGCGGGCGGTGGGGCAGCCCGACAGTGATGCCCTGCTGCGGGCGGCGACCTCCCTGGAGTTGGTGCACGCCGCCGCCGTCGTCCACGACGACCTGATCGACGACAGTCCGCTCAGGCACGGTCGGCCCACCGCGCACGTCGCCCTGCGCGCCGCGGTCGGCGACCGGTCGGACGTCGACGACTCGGCGAGGTCGCTGGCGATGCTCGTCGGGGACCTGCTGATGGCGCTGGCCGCCCAGTTGTTCGCCACGTGCGGACTGCCCGCCGCCTACCTGGCCCGGGCGCGCCCGCTGTGGGCGGTGATGGCCCGCGAACTGATCGCGGGCGAGTGCCTGGAGATCCTGCGTACCGGAGCCGGGCCGGACACCACGGCGGCGCTGAAGGTGGTCCGCTACAAGACCGCCAAGTACACGGTCGAGCATCCCCTGCTCATCGGTGGTGCCTTGGCCGGTGCCGGGGCGCGGACGTGTGAGGGTTACTCGGCGTACGGGCTGCCGCTGGGCGAGGCGTTCCAGTTGCGGGACGACCTGATCGGCCTGTTCGGCCATCCCGGCCGGACCGGCAAGGCCAACGCCGACGACGTGCACGGCCACCGGCCCACTGCCCTGCTGGCGGAGACGTGGCGCCTGGCCGACGACGGGGAACGCGAGCTGCTGCGCTCCCTGTTGGGGCGGCGTGACCTGGATGCGGAGGGCTTGGACGCGGTGCGCGACACGATGCGCCGCCTCAAGGCTCCCGACCGGGTGGAGGACATGATCTGTGCGCGGGTCGGGGAAGCGCTCGCCGCCCTGGACGAGTTGCCCGTACCCGAGGACGCGGCGACCGCCCTGACCGCCTTGGCGCACGCGGCGTCGGCCCGCCGCTCCTGACTCCTGACCGGCGCACACCCGTCCGCACCCTCCTGCCCCTCCCCCACCCACCCCCCTCTGTCCCCCTGGCCTCTCCTCCCCTTCCCGCCTCTCCGTCCGCACGACAAGGAGCCCCGTCATGATCCACACCGAGGCATCGATGGACGCCCTGCGGCAGACCGGTGACCGGCTTGCCGATGCCACCGTCGCCACGCTCTTCGAACGCGGGGAAGTGGGCAAGTTCAACACCTTGATGCGCTACGTCTCCACCGCCGGCGCGCCGCTGCCCGACGGGCTGCCGGACGTCGCCCGCGAGTACCTCGAAGCGACGAGCGTCCCGCCCTCCTGGGTGGACTGGGGCGAGATGGAGAAGGCTCGGCTGTTCTTCATCGACAACAACGTGCACATCTCCACCGCCCTGTCCTTCGCCTCCATGCCCGCCTGCTACCTCGTGCCGCACGTGGCGAAGCTGCTGTCCACCACCCACGGGCTGGCGTACCCGTCGAAACGGATGGCGGAGACCGGCCAGTTCACCGTCCACCTGATGCGGCCCGACGCGTTCGAGGCCGGCAGCCGTTTCATCCCCGCGGCCCAGAAGGTCCGGCTGCTGCACGCGTCGATCCGCCACCATCTCGTACGCGAGGACCGGTGGGACGTCGCGGCGCTCGGGACGCCGATCTGCCAGGAGGACATGATCGGCGGGCAGATGTTCTTCTCGATGCTCGTCCTCGACAGCCTGCACCGGCTGAACATCCACATGTCGACGGAGGGCGCGGAGGCCTACTACTACGCGTGGCGGGTGGTCGGAGCCATGCTCGGTGTCGACCAGGAAGCCGTCCCCGAAACCCTCGACGAGGCCCGGGGCTTCCTCGACCGGTACATGATCCGACACATGGGACCGTCCGAGGAGGGCGCGCACCTGACCCGTCAGCTCATCGACCTCTACGAGGAGATCGTGCCCGGCACCTTCTTCGACCCCGTGGTCTCCGCGCTCATCCGCCACCTCGTGGGCGACACCTGCGCCGACTGGCTGCGGGTGCCCCGCACCGCCTGGGACACGGTGGTGAAGGCCGCGCCGCACCTTCTCGGCGTCCTGGAGACCATCGAGGACCGCTCCCCGCTCGGCGCGTGGGCCCTGGACCGCCTCGGGCAGCTCACCACCGTGCTGGAGCTGTCCTCCCTCACACGGGGCCGTGTCATGCACTACGCCATCCCCGAGCAGCTGAGGAAGGAGTACGGGGTGTCCGGCGCGGTACCCCGCACCCGCCGCTGGAGCCCACCGGCCCCCTCGATCTCATGAGGTCGGCCGCCGCGGCCCCGCTGCGCCAGGACACGACCGCCGGTACGTCGACAGGCAGGACCGAGCCATGATCAGCGGTGCCCACGTCGTTCTCCACAGCCAGAACGCCGAGGCGGGCCGCGCCTTCCTCCGGGACGTCCTCGACCTTCCCGAGGTCGACGCGGGTGGCGGCCGGCTGATCTTCACGCTGCCCCCGGCGGAGGTGGCCGTGCACCCGACGGACGGACCGCCCCGGCACGAGCTGTACCTGATGTGCGACGACCTCGACTCCCGGCTCGCCGAGTTCCGTGCCCGAGGCGCCGAGAAAACGAATGACCGGTGCACCACGACTGTGCGATTGTGGTGCGGACATGAACCGAACCGGAAGGGATCTCCCCATGGGCCAGGACCAGCTTCCCCCGCACCCCGACACGGAGCGCTACTCCGTGACCATCTGCCCGCCCGCGGTCACGATCGTCTCCGACCTCGTCGCCGCCGGCGGTGTCAGCAAGTCGGACGTCATCAACCGGGCCATCCTCCTGCTCGGCTTCGTCGAGCAGGAGCGCGCCAAGGGGCACGATCTGATGATCCGTGACACCGAAGGCGCGCTCGAACGCATCCACATCATCTGAACGGGCTCAGGCTCCCGTCGGGTCCCCGGGAATCGCGTGCACCTCGACGGGGTCGTTGCCGGGCTTCCCGCCCGGGCCGGGGCACGCCGACGCCCGTGCGGCGATCTCCAGCGCCCGGTCCTCGCTCGTGACGTCGACCAGCCAGTAGCCGGCCAGGATGTGTCCCGGCTGCGCCGGCCCGTCGCTCACCTGCGGCCTTCCGTCGCTCGCGGCCCGCACCGTCTTGACCTGTGAGGGTCCTCCGAGACCCTGCCCGTCCACCCATTCCCCGGCGGCCGTGAGCTCCGCGTTCAGAGCGTTCATGTGGGCGAACATGGCCCGCATGTCGTCCTCGGAGTAGGAGGACATGACGGCGTCCCACTGGTCGGCCGGCACGTTCATCTGGATCATGTACTTCATGGTCGTCACCCTTCCGGGGCGGCTACGAGGATTCTCGGCCTAACGGAAGGTAGACCTCGACCGACCGCGAAACTCATCGGCGCACACCCTCCCCCGCGAACTCCGCCGGTCCGGCCCATCTCCGCCTGGGCCTGCCGGCCGATGCGGGCTCGGAGCGTCCGCTGCGGCTCAGTCGACCGTGACGGTGTAGGTGATGCGCTCGGGCGCCTGGGAAGGGGTGATCACCCCGGCGGTCGGGGTGGCGGAGGGCCCGGTCGTCTCAGGGGGCCGGGTGGCGGTGTTGCCCTGGCAGGTGGTGAAGGTGCAGTGCAACAGCGTGAACCGGGTGGTCCCCTTGCCCTTGGCCTCGAAGGTGAAGGTGAGCCGGCCACCGCCACCGGGCACCGCCTCGGCGCCGGAGTCCGGCGCGTACACCTGACCGCGGCTGACCAGCACGGAGCTGTCGGGCTCGGGGGCGACGAGGTACCAGTACTCGCGGGTGGAGTCGTTCCGGTCGACGGTGAGCGTGAAACGCTCGCCCGACTCCGCGGTGATGTCGGTGTCCTTCACCGCGCGGCTCGTGGAAGCTCCGCCCGGTCCGTCGCCGCCGGAGCCACAGGCCGTGGCGAGAGCGAGCAGCACGACCACCGCGATCGCCGCACCGCCCTTGCCGCCGCGGAAGACGCACGCCGTACGCAGGGAGGAGATCACTGTTGCAAGCCTTGCCCATGGAGATGTTGATGAAGTCACCCTCGCCGACCGACCCGTGCGGCCGAGCCCCGGGAGGCACCCGAAGCATCTCACCCTCCTGGGCTGCGGCGACGGCCGGGTGGGGCGGGGCGGGGCGGGGCGGGTGATGCTCACGTCACCAGGTGCAGTGACGTCGCCGCGATGCCCAGCCGTACGCTCTGACCCCAGGTCAGCTCCAGGGCGTCGCCCTCCATCCCGTCGCCGAACACCACGATCCGGTCCGACTCCACGGTCAGCTGCAGCGCCTGCCCCCGCCCCAACTCGCCCGCGACCTTCGTCGTTCCGGTCACGGGCGAGGGCCAGGCCTCCCGTACGAACCACAGGAGCCGCCGCTCGTCGGGGGCGGGCAGCTGGGCGGGGCTGCCGCGCTCCTGCCACAGGGAGCGCAGCCAGCCGGTGGCACCCGTGCCGGTGCCCACCAGCACCCCGGAGGACGCCTGGGCCTCGTCCGGGCCGTTGTCGCCGTCGGTGCCCAGGCGGTAGCGGGCGGTCTGGTGGCCGGGCGAGCCCAGGTAGATCTCGTTCAGTGCGAGGAGGCGTTGGGTGTCGTCGGCGACGGCCTCGACCATGGTCAGCTCTTCCGCTTGGCTCCCGGCGGCGGTCGCGGCGCGCAGCAGGGCGGCCGCGTCGGCGCAGCGGTGGCGGACGAGGACCCCCGGGTTGTAGCCCGGGTCGGTGTCGATGCCCACCACCGGCTGTCCGCGCAGGTACTTGGCGGTGTTGGCGACCAGGCCGTCCTGGCCGATCACGACCACCACGTCCTCCGGGGCGAACAGGAAACGGTCCAGGTCCGCCCGCTCCACCCGGGAGCTGCGCCAGGTGAGCGGCACCGCCGCCGCCACCTGGCGCAGGGCCTGGTGGGTGCGCTCGTGGCGGCGGTGCACCTCGTCGATCGACCGGCCTCGGCTGGAGAGGAAGAACGCGGCCTGCCCGTGCGTGCCGTGTCGGGCGAGCAGTTCCTCGTACTCGGTCCTGCGGTGCACGAGGACCGCCCGTGGGGCCAGGCTCACGCGTCCGTGCCACCTTCCGGGCGTCCGAGCCTGGTGAGGAGCCCGGTGAGGACGTCGGGCGAGAGCGTGATGCTCTCGATCCGCGGCAGGTTCTCCGCCAGCCGGGTCGCCGCGAGGGCGTGCAGTGTGCCCGGGGCGGTTTCGTCGTGCACGCGGAGCCAGGCGGCCTGGACCTCGGCGCGCGCCGCGCCGGTCTCGCGGGCCGCCTCGGCGTCCGCGCGGGCCAGGCGGACCTTGCGGGCCGCCTCGGTCTCGGTCCGGATGCCGTCCGCCGCGGCCTTCTCCTCGGCCTCGCGGCGGGCGTTGGTGCCGCGCTGGTCGATCAACTGCTCTTCGCGTCGTGCGAGTTCGATCTGGCTGGCCAGTTCGTTCTCGGCGATGGCACGCTCACGTTCGACGGCGACGGCACGCCGTTCGTAGGTGGCCCGGTCGGCCTCCTGCTGGATCTGCTCGCGGGCCGGGGTGCGCAGGGCGCGCTCCACCTCGGCCTCGGGGCGGATGGCCACGACCCGTACGGCCACCACGTCGATGCCGGTGGCCGGGAGTCTGGGCTCGGCCGCGAGGCCCGCGGTGACGCTGGTCCGTACGGAGGTGACGCCGTCGACCAGGGCGACGGCCAGCGGAGTTCGCGCCAGTACGTCCAGCGCGTGCTGCTGTGCGGTCTCGGTGAGGAGCGTGGCGATCTGTTCCAAGGGGGCGCCCCGCCAGCTCCCGGTGTCCGGGTCCACGGAGAAGTCGAGTCGTTCGGCGGCTTCGGCCGGGTCGCTGATCCGGTAGGTGACGGTGGCCTGCACGGCGACGTCCTGGAAGTCGGACGTACGGGCGTGGAACGCCATGGCCAGCTCCCGGTCGTCGACCGGTACTTCGGAGAGCGCCGCCGAGAGCGACCGGTACCAGAAGCTGAGCCCCCGCCCGTCGTGGGCGAGTCGGCCGCGCTTGTGGTGGCGGATGTGCGCGGTGGGCGCGGAGCGCAGATGGCGCCAGCCGAAGCGCCGGGTGATGTCGGCCATGGCAGGACCCCCTTCATTTCGTCAGTACGACGATAAAGGGACGCGCTCATATCGTCAAGAGGACGAGAAGAGGGTGGGGTGAGGGCCTCGGACACCTCCGGGTGGTGTCGGTGCGCGCTGTTAGGGTCGCCGCCATGGCAAACCGTTCATATCTCTACGCCGCGGACTCGAAGCCGACCGAGGTCGACAACCCCCGGGCCGTCCGGTGCATATCCGAGCACAGAGGGGACATCCCGCTCGCCCACAAGCTCATGGTCGGGTACGGGACGACGATCACCCAGTCGATGATCTGGAGCCCGCAGATCGGCATCGCGGCGGACTACGCCAAGGGTGCCGAGCTGCTCGGCGGACTCCTGCGTGCGGTCGGTCAAGGACTGGAGGACGACGCCGAGTTCGCCGTGTGCGTCGACAGGACCGTCGCCCATCTGGACAAGCAGCGGTCGGAGTTCTTCATCCTGGAGACCGGGGAGATGGTCTCCGTCACGGACGACGATCCGGTGGCGGCCGTGCAGCGCCTGGTCTCCCACGAGATCCCCGCCGTCGTCGCCCGGGCCGAGGCCGCGATCGCCGGCCGGGACGACGCCTGGCTCGCCGCGCTCCGCACCGACTGGCAGGCACACTTCGCCTCCTTCTACAGCGACACGCTCTACTTCTCCTTCCCCGGCTAGCGCTCCCCGCCTCCAGGCCCGACGCCGAATCCGGCGGCGCCGAGCGGGCGTTGCCGGCCGGGGCGTCCTTCGGGTCGCCTCGCTCGCCGGACGGAGCCGGCCGGAGCCCCTCGAAAAGGGCCCCGGCCGGCTTCGTCGGTGGGTGCGTGGCTGCGTGGCTTCAGTGCTCGCAGAGGGAGAATTCCCGTTCGTAGAGCTGCTCGTTGTGTTCGTCCACGAAGAACTTGCGTTCCTGCATGAGCTGTTCGCGGTAGGCCTTCGCCTCTTCCAGCGTCATGGTCGACGTGTCGGACCACGGCTGCTGCGGTGGTACGTCGGATGTCGAGACGATCTTTTCCGACGGATCGACCAGGAAGAACGCGAGAATCTTGCGATGTCCCGGGCGGGTGGCGTCCGTGAGACGGAATTCGCCGACGCGGTGTTGCAGGACGTTCGGGAACGCCAGGCAGCGGCCCGCCGGGGTCGCCGTCGATCCCAGTGCTTGGTTCAGCGCGTCCTCGTCCTCCAGGCCGTAGACCTCGCGCAGACCGTTGTCGTCGTTCTGTTCGTAGTTCGGGTCGTCGAGCGCCGCGCGGAAACCGAGCCGGCTTTCGGTGATGTTCTCGCTGTCCCAGTAGTAGATTCCGGTCGAGACGATCCGCTCGTTCAACATCCCCTCGACGTGCCAGGATCCGCCGGGGTACTCGGGCTTGTCCGGGGTGAGGTGGATGGTGGCGAGCTTGACGATGACCTGGAGTCGGCGGCCGCGCAGGTCGACCCGGGCGGATGCGTCGGGCATCTCGGGTGCGGTGAATTCCGGGGCGTCCGGGATGACCGGGCTGCGGTTCTCCCACCAGTCGTCCTGGGCCTGTTCCCATGCGCCGAGCGCGGCCTTGTAGGCCTCGGCATCGCTGTAGGAGGACTTGTTCGGGCACTCCGGCTCCGAGTCGTACCACCCGTAGGGATCGGCCTGGATCCGCACGGGCCGCGGGTGGCGCAGATCGGTGAGGACGTTCTCCCACAGCGGGCGCATGCGCGCGAACATGTCCGGCAGGACAGCGGCCAGTTCGCGGTGATGCTCGGGGTGGACGTTGTTGACGTACGAGCGGAAGGTGACATCGCCGTCGTCGGCGACGTCGACGTCCGTGGGCAGCCACTGGAACCGCTCCGAGAACTCGTACTTCGAATAACGGTCCGTCGGATTCTGCCAAGCCCGCTCCGGTGCGCCGCTCGCCTCCCGCACCAGGCAGAACAGCGAGGGATGAACCAGATCCAACACCTGGCCGTCGGAACCGGGATGCCAGTCCTGTTCGGCTTCGGGGACCTGCTCCAGCACCCGCACCGCCTCGCGGAGCCGGTTCCTGAGCTCGTCCTCGATCAGGGTGTCCGAATGCCACACCCCGTCGGCGGCGGACACCTCTATACCGGTTCGTTCGTCCCGCAGGGCGGCGTAATGCGCGAGTTCGGCGAGGACGTAACGGACCTGCGCCTCGGTGAGGCCCTGGGCGACAGCTTCTTGCGTCCACCTGGCGACGACGGCGGCGTCGTTCATCTTCTCGAACCACCGCGGCTTGGCCCGAATGTGCGCGCTGCACTGCATCATCTGCAGTTCCCGCAGCGTTCTGGGTGTCGCGAACGCCAGGGAACGGGATGTTTGAAAGGGCAGCGGGAAAGCAGACAGGCCAGACAATTCTCTTGGTCCTCCGAGTCGGTGTGCGGTGGCCGGAAGGATACTTCAGCGGACTGACACCGCAGCCGTGATCCCGGTCCGGGCCATGCGGCGCCGCACGCGCGCCGCGCCGTGCAGTGCTGTGCTGTGCTGTGCTGTGCTCGGTCCGGTGCGACCGGACCGAAAAGGGCATTCGATTTTCCTGCCCGCGACCTATTCTGCGAGCCACGAACGACCCATCACACCTAAGGCACCCCATGGACAGCGAGCGCGTGCAGAACTGCCTGGACCTGATCCGCCAGGCACAGCGGCTACCCGTGGACGATGCTCGGCGCAGCCTGCTGGAACAGGCTGCCGGCGAACTCGTCCGCGACGGCCGACTTCGACGCCGTGCCGAGGCACGCGCGGCACGGGCCGCCGCCGACGCGAAGCTGCTCGCCGCCACCGCGATGGGCGCCCCCGACCGTGTCATGGACGCCGCCCTGTCCGCCCCGTCCGCGACGCGCCGGCTGCCGGACCGTACGCCGATGGACGACGGGCCGTCACGGCTGCTGAACCGCCCTCAACGCTGCTACGTCTGCAAGGACCATTACCGGCAGGTCCACGACTTCTACCACCTGCTCTGTCCCGCATGCGCCGACGAGAACCTCGCCCACCGCACGACCCGCACCGACCTCACCGGTCGTCGTGCGCTGCTGACCGGCGGGCGCGTCAAGATCGGCCACCAGGTCGCGCTGATGCTGCTTCGGGACGGCGCCGACCTCACCGTGACCAGCCGCTTCCCCCAGGACACGGTACGTCGGTTCGCCACCGCCCCCGACGCCGAGCAGTGGTGGCACCGGCTGCGGATCGCGGCCCTGGACCTGCGCGATCCCCGGCAGGTGCTCGCGTTCACGGACCACATGCTCTCCGAGGGGCTCCCCCTGGACGTCCTGATCAACAACGCGGCCCAAACCCTACGCCGCTCCCCTCAGGCCTACGCCGCTCTGGCCGCGGCCGAACCCACGCCCCTGCCCGCGCCGCTCACCGCGCCACGGACATGGACCGCTCCCGGCTTCTGCGTACCCGGCCCGCGCACCGCACCGCTGCCGTGGACGGCGGAACTCGCGTCACGGTCGCGCATACCCGAGGCCCTCGCCGGTGGCGCGAACACGCCTGCCGACGCGGTGGCCGTCCCCCTGCCGCGCGAGGCCGTCGACGAGGCGGGCCTGTTGCCCGAGACCGCCGCGACCAACTCATGGACGCTACGTCTGGGACAGATCGACCCGACCGAGCTGCTGGAGGTCCAGCTGGTCAACGCCGTCGCGCCGTTCCTGCTCGCCGACCGCCTGCTGCCACTTCTCGACGCCTCCCCGCACCCCGACCGCTACCTCATCAACGTCTCGGCGGTGGAAGGCCGGTTCACCGTGCGCAACAAGACCGGCGACCACCCGCACACCAACATGGCCAAGGCCGCCCTGAACATGCTCACCCGCACCAGCGCCGCCGACCTCGCCGGCCGCGGCATCCACACCTGCAGTGTCGACACCGGTTGGGTCACCGACGAGAAGCCCCTGCCCGCCCGCGAACGGCACGCCGCCACCGGCTGGCGCCCACCGCTGGACATCGTCGACGGCGCCGCCCGTGTCTACCACCCCATCGTGCGAGGGCGGGCCGGCGCGCCCGTCCACGGCGTCCTCCTCAAGGACTATCGCCAGGTCCCCTGGTGATCGCCCCGTCGGGCGCGGTGGTGGAGTGCCCCTGCGCCGCCACGGGCAGGGGGAACTCCGTCCAGACGGTCTTGCCGTCCCGGGTGTAGCGGGTACCCCATCGTTCGGTGAGTTGGGCCACCAGGAAGAGACCGCGCCCGCCCTCGTCCGTGGTGCGGGCCCGCCGTAGGTGCGGGGCGGTGTTGCTGCTGTCGGAGACCTCGCAGATCAGGCCGCGGTCGCGGATGATGCGCAGGGTCACCGGCGTGCCGCCGCCGTACCGGTAGGCGTTGGTGACCAGTTCGCTCACGACCAGTTCGGCGGTGAACGCCGCCTCCTCCAGGCCCCACCCGGTCAGTGTGGCCTGCGTCAGGTGCCGTGCCCGGGAGGCGGCGGTCGGCTCGGCGGGCAGCTCCCAGGAGGCGATCTGCTCGGGCGCCAACACGCGGGTGCGGGCGAGGAGCAGCGCGACGTCGTCCCGCGGGTGCTCCGGCAGGAGGGCGTTCTGTACCGCCGTGCAGGTCTCCTCCAGTGAGCGGCCGGGCCGGGACAGTGCTTCTCGCAGTCGCTCGATGCCCTCGTCGAGGTCGTGGCCGCGGGCCTCCACCAGGCCGTTCGTGTACAGCGCCAGCAGGCTTCCTTCGGGGAGTTCCATCTCGGCGGACTCGAACGGGAGTCCCCCGAGGCCCAGCGGCGGCCCCTGGGGAAGGTCGGGCAGGCTCACCGTGCCGTCGGCGGTGACCACGGCGGGCGGCAGGTGGCCGGCGCGGGCGAGGGTGCAGCGCCGGGAGGTGGGGTCGTAGACCGCGTAGAGGCAGGTCGCGCCGACGATCTGTCGGCCCTGCGAGCGTCCGTCGGCGGGCTCCTGCTCGTCGGCGAGGCGGTTGACCAGGTCGTCCAGGTGGGAGAGGACCTCGTCCGGGGCGTAGTCGAGGCCCGCCAAGGTGTGCACGGCGGTGCGTAGGCGGCCCATGGTGGCCGCGGCGTGCAGTCCGTGGCCGACGACATCGCCGACGACAAGGGCGACACGAGCTCCGGACAGCGGGATGACGTCGAACCAGTCGCCGCCGACGCCGGTGGCGGGATCGGCCGGCAGATAGCGGTGCGCCACCTCGACGGCGCTGTGTGCGGGCAACTCCTGCGGCAGCAGGCTACGCTGCAGGGTCAGCGCGGCTTGATGCTGCTGGGTGAAGCGGCGGGCGTTGTCGATGCACAGGGCGGCACGTGAGGCGAACTCCTCCGCGAGCGTGAGGTCGTCCTCCTCGAAGGGCTCGGGCCGCTCGGCCCGCCACAGGCTGAGGATGCCGAGGAGCAGGCCGCGGGCCGTCAGCGGGACGACGATCAGCGAGTGGGCGCCGAGGCCGAAGGCGCGCCGGGTGCGCTCCGGATCCTGGAAGTACCAGCCGGGGCTGCTCCGGAGCTCCGGTTCGAGGATGGGCTGCTGTTCGGCGAGGCACCTGGCCTGTGGGGTACGGGGGTCGAAGTGGAAGACGTCGCCGGCGGAGTACATCACTTGCAGTGCCTCCGCCACGACCGAATGGACGGCCATCCTGCGCACCGGTCCGCTCGTCTCCACGGTGGTCTCCTCGCTGCGGGCCACCGCCTCCAGCAGGTCCACCGAGACGGCGTCGGCGAGGTCGGGGACGGCGGCGTCGGCCAGCTCCCAGGTGGTCCGGCCGAGGTCCAGTGTGGTGCCGATACCGGCGCTCGCCCGGTTGAGCAGGGCGAGTCGACGTCGGGCCCGGTAGCGGTCGGTGACGTCCTCGACCAGTTGGGTGACGCCGAGGATCTCGCCGGACGGGTCCTCGATCCGGAACGCCGACACCGACACCCACCGCTCGCGGTCGGGGTCGCTCCTCGTACGACAGGGCTGCTCGGTGAAGATCAGGGGAGCACCCGTGTCCAGCACGCGGCGCAGGCGTCGCTCGATGGGCTCCACGTCCGGGCCGAAGAGGAAGTCGCCGATGCGTCGGCCCCGCATCTGGGCCGTGGGAAGGTGCGCGAAGCGGGCCAGCGCCCGGTTGACCCGCAGGATGCCCAGGTCGGGGGCGTGGACGGCCAGGCCGATCGGGGAGCGCCGGAAGAGGCCGTCCAGGACCGAGCGGTCCGTCTCCCATCGGAGCATCTCCTCCGCCGGGGCGACGACGAGGAGCCATTCCCGGGTCGATCCGGCGCGGACGACGGCGCGGGCGCGGAAGCCCAGCTCCACCCGCCGCCCGTCGCGGTGCAGGACGGGCAGGACCCCGGCCCAGCCCCGCTCGCGGGCGCACGTCGCCGCCGCGTCCAGGACCGCCTCCCGATCGCGCGCGTCGATGAGGAATCCGAGGGCCTGCCGGCCCAGCACCTCCTCGGGCGGGTAGCCGAGGTGGTCCTGTGCGCGCTCGCTCCAGCCGACGACCGTGCCGTGGTCGTCGACGACCGCCGCGGCCGAGTTGTGCAGCGCGAACGGGTCCTCCGGCACCTCGCCCGATCCCGGCGCTGGTGCGTCCATCGCTGCCACCCTTCGACCTGCCGAACGGACCGCACGCGAACATCCCCGCAACGACCACCCAGAGTGACGAGAGACCGGGCTGGGCAGTCGACCTCCCTTCAGTATCGCCGCGTCCGCGCACGTCGGCAGGGCGTCCCTGCCCGGGGAGATTCGAAGCGCGACCTCGGGGCATCCGTACAACGTCTCGGCCCCTACCCACCGACAGGAGGCAGCAGTGACCACCTACGTGATCACGGTGCCCGGCACGTTCCTGAGGGACGTGGGCGATGCAGCACGCTCCGAGCTGGAGAGGAGGCTGATCCCGCACCACACGGACCTGAGCGAGACCCAGGACGTGGAGCTGCTGACGCTCCACGAGGGCGGGACCTTCTCCGTCCGGCTAGAGGTCGAGGCCCCGGACCGGGCCACGGCCGAGGACGACGCCGTCCGCCTGGTGGCCGGCGCCCTCGAAGAGCTGGGGGTCTCCGCGAAGGACGTACCGCTGGGACCTCCGGCCGTCACCGGTGTCGACGGCGAGTCCTAGGCTCCCTCGGCTCCCGCGTCGGAGCGGGGGTGGCCCGGGCGGTCACCGTGGGTGACACCGCCCGGGCCGTCACTCTCCGACGGTCGCGGTGCGGGCCCGTACCTCCTCCGGGGTGAGGTAGTGGTCGGTGTACTCGAAGTCGCGCAGCGTCCCCGGCTTGTACGTCTGGAATCCGGTCCGGACGAAGTCGTCGCCGGCCACCGCGTTCAGGAGCCAGTTCGTCATCACCCGGGTCTTCGCGGCCCCGGTGCGCAGCGCCGCCCAGTGGTAGCCGCGGGCCACGGCCTGGGCGGGCATCCCGCGCAGGTCGATGCCGAGCGGCCGGGAGACGCCGTCGCGTCCGCCGAGGTCCACGACCAGTCCGAGGTCCTTGTGGACGTAACGACGCAGCGGTGTGCCCCGCAGCGTGGCGACGACGTTGTCGGCGGCGACCCTGCCCTGGCGCGCGGCGTGCTGCGCGGTGGGTGGGCACACCGCGTCGTCGCCGCCGGCGGCGAGGTCGGGTACGGCGGCCGCGTCACCGAGCGCGAACGCGCCGTCCGCCCCCGGCACCCGCAGGTCCGGCGTGACGACGAGCCGGCCGCTCTTGGCGGTCTCGGCGCCCAGCGTGGCGATGAGGGGGCTCGCGGCGACGCCGGCGGTCCAGATGAGGGTGCGGCAGGGCAGTACGCGCCCGTCGGTGAGCGTGACGTCCTCGGGGCCCGCCTTGGCGACGGAGGCGCCGAGCGAGACCTCGATGCCGCGGCCGCGCAGCACGTCGAGGGCTGCCCGACCCAGTCGGTCGCCGAGCTCGGGCATCAGTTTCGGGGCGACGTCCACGAGGTGCCAGCTGATCTCGCGCCGGTCCAGCCGGGGGTAGCGGCCGACGGCGTTCGTGGTGAGGCGCTGCAGGGCGGCGGCCGTCTCGGTACCCGCGTAGCCGCCGCCCACCACGACGAAGCCGAGCCGTGAGGCCCGCTCCGCCGAGCCCGGTGCGGCGGCGTCGGCCAGGTCGAGCTGGGCGATCACGTGGTCGCGCAGGTGGGCCGCCTCCGCCAGCGACTTCATGCCGCGGCCGTGTTCCGTCAGGCCGGGGATGTCGAAGGTGCGGGTCACGCTCCCGGGTGCGAGCACCAGGTGGTCGTACGGCTGGTCCACCAGCTCCCCGGTGATCTTGCGGATGACGCAGACCTTGGCCCGGGTGTCGACGCCCACGGCCCCGCCGGGCACGATCCGGGTGCGGTGGCGGCGGCTGCGGCGCAGCGAGACCGCCACGGACTGGGGGGTGAGTACCCCCGAGGCCACCTGCGGCAGCAGCGGCAGGTAGAGCTGGTAGGAGAACGGAGTGACCAGCAGGATCTCCGCCTCCCCCGGTGACAACGTCCGCTCCAGGCGGCGTACGCAGGAGACGCCGGCGAATCCCGCGCCGACGACCACGATCCTCGGTCGTGCCATGGTGTCCGTCCCTTCTCGGGTGTACGGGTCCCCGGCACGCCTTCCCCGGCAGGACGCTCCATGAACGCGAACACGCGAACATCGGTGCGGACGGCTCCACCCCGACGCGCGCGGGTACCCGCCTCGGCGCACGCCGACGGAGCCGAGCGGCGCACCGCGGCATCGTCTCGCCGCGGCCGGGCACACGGGTCGTATGTCCGGAGAGCACGCACGCCCGAGTACGTTGTTCCACTTCGCCCGCGTCTCCGAGGGCTGTCCGGCCCACGCGGCGAGGCGCCGGCACCCTTTCAGAAGGCGGCTGCGCGGCAGGATCCTCGCCTACAGGGACATCGAGTTCCTCGCCTCCGAGACCACGGGCGAGCGTGGCGCGGGCGAGGGGTTCCTGCTGCTGGTGCACGTCCGCAAGGTGGTCGGTGAGATCCGCTACCGCCGCTGCGCCGCCTGCGCGCGGGGCGTGATCACCGGGGTCGACATCGACGCCGTCTTCCGCTCGACCGGCCTGGACACGCGCGCGCTGTCGCACCTGCGGGCACGCCACCCCGGCATCGCATGGCAGAGCACACTGACCCTCCGCACCACGCGTGGCCTCCTGCGCCGCATGCGCATCCCGACGTCCGACGTCGGCGGCGACGTCGGCGCCCCGTGCCGCACGACCGGGTACGCAGCGTGCGGCCGTAGCGGTCGGCGCCCGGGCGTGCGGGAGGACGTGCGGGTGGGCGGGCGTTTGGATTCGTGATTCGTGATCAGACGAGGGACCTACGGGTCCACCGGGGGACCAACGAGGGAGGGGGTCCGGATGGCGACATCGGGAAGCCGCCGGGACGACGCGGGCGACGGCGCCGCGTCCGTGGGGCGGGACGTCGTGCTGGCGGTCGGGCTCCTGGGCATCAGCCTGGGCGGACTGGCCGTGTTCGTGCGGACGACGGTGGGGACGGGGGCCGGTGGCGGCATACCCGTGATGCCGATCGCCACGGTGATCGTCCTGGTGGCCGGAATGGCGCTGGCCCGGTGGGCCCTGGCACCCGTTCGGCGCCGCTCCCCCGCGTCCCCGGGGGAGGCCTACGCGGCGGCCGTGTATCCGAAGGGCCCGGCGTACCCGGTGCCCGCGGATCCGTCGGCCACGACGGCGGTCCTCGTGCCACCGGCCGCTGCCGAGCTCGTGGCGGATCCGGTGGACGTGCCCGAGCTGGGGCCGGACGCCCTGGACCACGCGGCGGTAGACGCCGACGGATTCGAGCACGCGATCGCCGCGCTGTGTGCCCGGGACGGCTGCCTCCAGGTGGAAGTCGTGGGCGGGGCCGGGGACTTGGGTGCCGATGTGATCGCCACGACGGCGGACGGTCTGCGCGTCGTCGTCCAGTGCAAGCACTACGGCGACGGCAACCGGGTCGGCTCGCAGGACCTGCAACGCTTCGGCGGCACCTGCTTCGTCGTCCACGAAGCCGACGTGGCCGTGGTGGTGACCACCAGCTCCTTCACCGCTCCGGCCGAGGACTACGCCGCGACCTGCGGCATCGTCTGCGTCGACGGCGACGCGCTGGCCGCGTGGACGGAGTCGCGGACGCCCCCTCCCTGGGAGACCCCCGCCACGGAACCGCCGCGGCCGGGGGCCCCGGCCGACGCCGAGGTACAGGCCTGAGCGGGTCCTCCCACGGCCGCACCGCCGCAGGGCTCCCGATCGCGGCCCGACCTGGGCGGAGGTGCCCGGCCGCTCCGTCCTCGCGGGCATATGCTTCACCTTGGCCCTGCTCATCGGTGGACGCGCGATCGACGTCAGGAGCGGAAGTGGGAACGACACTCGTCGTCGCCGCGATCGTGATCGCGGCCGTGGTCGTCAGAACCGCCGTCGCCGAGCTCAGGGAGCCCGGAAGCGGCCGCCGGCAGTGGTCGTTCCTCACCGACTCCCGCGCGCTCACGGCGGGAGCGATCACCGCCCTCGTCCTCGGCCTCCTGGCCTGGCGGCAAGCCGGCGGCGAAGGCGTCGTATGGGCGGGACTCGCCGGGATCCTCGTCGCGTTCGCCATGGGCCAGGGCCGCCGGCCCCGGTAACCGCCCCCGTCGGCCAGGGTGGTCCGGGGACTCAGCCGAGGGCGCGGTCGAGGTTGAAGGCCGCGCTGATGAGCGACAGGTGGGTGAACGCCTGCGGGAAATTGCCGAGTTGCTCGCCGCTCCGGCCGATCTCCTCCGCGTAGAGGCCGAGGTGGTTGCCGTAGGTGAGCATCTTCTCGAAGGCCAGGCGGGCATCCTCCAGGCGTCCGGCACGCGTGAGCGCCTCGACGTACCAGAAGGAGCAGATCGAGAACGTGCCCTCGGCGCCGCGCAGGCCGTCCGGGCTGGCCTGCGGGTCGTAGCGGTAGACCAGCGAGTCGGAGACGAGATCCGTGGTGAGCGCGTCCAGGGTCGAGAGCCATTTCGGGTCGGTGGGCGAGATGAATTTGGCCATCGGCATCATCAGCACGGAGGCGTCGAGCACGTCGTCACCCAGACCTTGGACGAAGGCACCACGCTTCGCCGACCAGCCCTCTCGCATGATCTGCCGGTAGATCGCGTCCCGACTCCGCTGCCAGCGCGGAAGATCGGCGGGCAGGCCTCGCCGGTTGGCCATCCGGATGGCCCGTTCGATCGCCACCCAACACATCAGGCGCGAGTAGACGAAGTTCCGCCGGCCGCCCCGGGTCTCCCAGACGCCCTCGTCGGGCTGGTCCCAGTGGTCACAGAGCCAGTCCACCACCGCGCCGACCTCGTCCCAGTGATCACTGCTGATCGGTTGCCCCCACTTGTCGTAGAGGTAGACCGAATCGATCAGCGCGCCGTAGATGTCCAGCTGGAGCTGCTTGGTGGCGGCGTTCCCGACCCGCACCGGAGCGGAGCCCAGGTGCCCTTCGAGGTGGAGCAGCTCGGATTCGGGCAGGTCGGTACGCCCGTCGATGCCGTACATGATCTGCAGCGGCCCGATGGGGCCGACGCCCCGCATGATGCCCCGGTCGGACAGGAAGCCCATGAACGCCTCGGCCTCCGTCGTGAAGCCCAGGCGGAGCATGGCGTAGATGGCGAAGGCGGCGTCGCGGACCCACACGTACCGGTAGTCCCAGTTGCGCTCACCGCCGACCCGTTCGGGCAGGCTGGTCGTGGGGGCGGCCACGATCGCACCGGTCGGCACGTAGGTGAGCAGCTTGAGCACCAGCGCGGAGCGGTGCACCATCTCCCGCCACCGGCCGCGGTAGCGCGAGCGGCCCAACCAATGGCGCCAGAACCGGACCGTCGCCTCGAACTGCTCCTCCGCCTCGGCGTGCGGACAGGCCTGCGGGCGGAGGTCATCGCCGATCTTGTCGAGGGCGAAGACCACGGACTCGCCTTCGAGGAGCTTGAAGTGCGACTCCACGTCCGTTCCGTCGCTTTCGAGCGGCACGGTGGAGGTCAGCGCCAGGGAGATCGACGGGGCCTCGAAGACGGCTTCGTGGACCTGCGTACGTACGGTGTGCGCTTCGGCGCCGTAGCCGAAGCGCGGGGCCACCCGGGTCCTGAAGGGGAGGGTGCCGCGCACGCATATCACCCGACGGATCAGCCGGTGCCGGGCCGCCTCGCGCGACTCGTCGACGACGGGCATGAAGTCCTGGATCTCCGCCACTCCGTCGGCGGCGTAGAACCGTGTGATCAGGACGTTGGTGTCGGGGAAGTAGAACTGCCGGGTACGCGCCGGCACCTCGGCGGCCAGCTCCCACGATCCGCCTTTGTCGGCGTCGAGGATGGACGCGAAGACGCTCGGCGCGTCGAAGCGCGGGCAGCAGTACCAGTCGATCGTTCCGTCGGTCCCGACGAGCGCGGCGGTACGAAGATCCCCGATCAGGCCGTGCTCGGAGATCGGCAGATAGCGCGCGTCGTCCATTCCGCCGGATCCGGTGGCGAACTCCATGCCGGCCTCCCTACCGTCTCGCCGTGAGCGGGTGCGGGTGCGGGAATGCAGAAGACTGTGCCTTTCATGGTAGAACGCCCCTGGATCGCGGCACGGCGACCCGGAGAGCACCGCCGGAGCGACAGGCGCGCATGCGGAACGACCTCCCAGGTCAGCGGCCCGCATCAGGTGCCGACAGCCGGCTCGGCGCCCTCCACACCGGATCCGCGGCCTGGCGAACGACACCGGCGCTACCGGAGACCCCTACCAGGGGGCGCGGGCGCAGACGGTCCTGCCGCCGTCGGGGGTGGGCCGAGGGCCGCGGTGGGCGGCGTGGGCGCGCGGGTGCGGCAGGACCTCTTTCGGACATTCTGCGCTCGAAGTACGCGGGGCGGAGCGCGAGCGGCTTTTGCGGGCAGGCGAAGAGCGACCACAACGATGCACCGCCTCCGAGTGCCCGGCTCCGGCCGAACGACCGCACGACCAGGCGGTGTTCTCTTCAAGGAGGTCCCACACCATGCTGATCACCGTGACCCGCACCGGCGGGTTCGCAGGCGGGGAGAAGACGGCGTCCCTCGAGACGGAGTGCCGTGCCGACGGGCCCGAGCTGGAACGGCTGGCCGAGCTCGCGCTCAGCACCGAGGGCCCCGTGGAGCAGGAACCCGTTCCCGACGGCTTTCGCTACGTCCTGCGCGTCGACGACAAGCTGGTGGAGTTGCAGGATCCGTACCTCACCGAGGAGCAGCGGCAACTGATCGACGCCGTTCTGTCCACGGCCCTCTGACCGCCCCTCAGCCGGCGAGGCTGCGGTCACAGGCGGCCGGCCGGCCCCGACGTGTCGCCTGCCCCGGCCCGTGCGTCGCATGCGCCACGGGCGGCGTCGCGAAACGGTCACCGATGGGGCGGTGACGACCGACGGGTCCCGCACTGTACGACGGCCTGCGCCAGGGCCGATCGGAACGCGCTGCGCACGTTTGAAAGCGCGGCGCGCGTGTAGAAGCGATTTTGACCCCGGTCTCATCTCACGAAGCAGGAGACGCATCATGGGCATCATCGCGTGGATTCTCATCGGTCTGTTCGCCGGCCTCATCGCCAAGGCGATCATGCCGGGGAAGGACCCGGGCGGCCTCCTCATCACGATGCTCATCGGCATCGCCGGAGGCCTCCTCGGCGGCTGGCTCGGCAAGGTCGCCTTCGGCGTCGATTCCATCGACGGCTTCTTCGACATCTCCACCTGGATCGCCGCCATCGTCGGCTCCGTCATACTCCTGGCCCTGTACCGCATGGTCACCGGAGGCCGGCGCTCTCACCGCCATGCCTGATCGCGGCCGCGGCGTGGCGACGTAGAACGCCTTTCGCCTCTTCTGGCACCGTGCGTGCGCATCCGCGCCTGCCCGCCGCCGTCAGGTGGCGGGCAGGCGCGGATGCGCACGCACTGGAGTCGCACCCGGTCTCGGGTGGACATCGCTGGTCCCCGCGACGAGGTTCGGCGGGCGCCGGTACGTCTCCCCGCCGTGTTGCGGCCAGTTGATGTGGGCGATGCCGACCGCCACTCCTCGGTGGGCGAGTTCCGCGCGCAGGGCCTGCGCGAAGGACTCGACGCGCCCGCTTCGGCGGCGCAGTAGGCGCTCACGTGCGGTGACGCCCCCATGGATGCCAGGCGGGTACTCCCGTCTCCGGCATGCGCCTGCTGAGCAGCCGTCCGTAGGCCGAGGCGGAGCCCTGGCCTGCCCGGCCGCGAGCCGCACCGACTCACTCCGTCCCCGACGGCGGGTGCGAGGACGTGGGGGCTCCCGGTGTCGGGCGTACCCCCGCCCCTGCGGCGGCTGGGCCCGGCGCTCACGGCAGCCCGTCCGCCTCCCGGTCGGACCGGGGCCAGACATACGGCAGGTCGTCCGGTACCCCCGGGAAGCGATCCCGGTAGAAGGCCGGGGGCTTGCGCACCAGCGTGGACCGATGGCTTCCATGGAAGTCCGGCGCGCCCAGCCACGGCGGCAGGTCCCCGTCGACGGCCGACTGCGCCTGCGTCCGTGGGGTGGTGCCCTCCGGCCGCCACGCCCCGAAGTCCTCGACCAGGGTGACGGCACAGGTATCGGCGTGCCCCTGCGCGGTCCACGCCCCGCAGATCTCCGGCCCGTACCGGACGAGTGCCTCCTCGTACCCCACCCACATGCGCACCGCCGGATGCCTGCGCCATCCGTAACCCGGAACGATCAGGCCACGCAGTACCTGCACGGCCTCGACCCGCTGCCCTGCGGGCCCAGGGCAAGCCTGGCAGAGGCCCCGGAGCCCGGCCTCGCGACGAGAGCCACCGGAACCAACGGCCCGAATTGCGTGAAATGCGAGGGGATCGGGGTACGCGCACCATGAAAGCTCCCGGCCACTGCCCGCGCGACGCGCCCTCGGGAGCCGCGCCGTCCCTGCCCTCCCCCGCTCGGGTACCGCTCGCACGCCGCATCCCCCGTCCATGCCGTTCCGGTTGTAGGAGGAGTCCCCCATGGCCGTCCGTCATCAGCTCATCCGGCGTCCCCCACGGAGTGTGTGGGCCGTACTCGCCGACCCGAGCCTGTACGGGGAGTGGGTGGTGGGCCCGTCCGAGTCCACACCGCTCGATCAGCTCTGGCCAGAGGTCGGATCCCGGCTCCGCTACACCGTTCGCCTCGGCCCCTGGTCAACCGAAGGTGTGACGACGGTACGTCACAGGGAGCTCGGCAAGGAGTTGGAGCTGGAGGCGTCGTTCAAGTCGCTCGGCACCGCGCGGATCTTCCTCCAGCTCAGGCCGTGGGGCGAGGAAACGCTCGTCGTCTGCGACGAGCACCCCCTGCGCGGCCTGGGAGGTTCCCTGCACAACTCCGTCGTCGAAGCGGCCCTGCAGCTGCGGCACCGGGGCATGCTGCCCCGCCTGGCCAGGGTCGTGAAGCAACAGCCCGGCGAGGTGCTCCGTGCCTGACGCGGTGGTGATCGGCGCCGGCCCCAACGGGTTGGTGGCCGCGAACCTGCTGGCCGACGCCGGGTGGAGCGTGGAGGTCCTGGAGGCGCAGGAGGAGCCCGGAGGGGCCGTACGCAGTGACCGTGGGGTGCACCCGGACTACGTCTCGGACGTCTTCAGCGCCTTCTATCCGCTGGCCGCCGCCTCCCCGGTCCTCGCCCGTCTCGACCTCGCCGCCGAGGGGCTGCGATGGAGCCACGCCCCGTCCGTACTGGCCCACCCGCTGCTGGACGGCCGGTGCGCCGTGTTGGAGCGTCGGCTGCAGGACACCTGCGCGGGCCTGGCCGGCTTCGCCGCCGCCGACGCCGACGCCTGGGAGGACTTGTACCGGACCTGGGCCCGGGTGGGGCCGGACCTCGTGCGGGCCCTGTTCACGCCCTTCCCTCCGGTCCGCTCCGGGCTGCGGCTGGCCGCGCGGCTCCGCGCCGCCGGAGGGCTGCGGATGGCCAGAACGCTGGCCCTGCCGGTGCGCCGGCTGGGCGAGGAGCGGTTCGCCGGGGACGGGGGCCGGCTCCTCCTGGCCGGCAACGCGCTGCACGCCGACCTGGCCCCCGAGGCGGCGGGCAGCGGTGGTTTCGGATGGCTCATGTCGATGCTCGGGCAGAGCCACGGCTTCCCGGTCCCCGTCGGCGGAGCCGCCGCTCTGACCGCGGCGCTCGTGAGCCGTCTGCGGAGCAAGGGAGGTGTGCTGCGCTGCGGGGAGCGCGTCGCGTCCGTCGCCGTGCGCGGGGGCGCCGCGGTCGGGGTCAGGACCGCGGGCGGGGAAACCGTCGGCGCGCGGCGGGCCGTACTGGCGGACACGTCGGCGCCGGCCCTGTACCGGGACCTCGTGGGCGAGGAACACCTCCCGTCCCGCCTCCTGCGGGACCTGGAACGCTTCCAGTGGGATTTCGCGACGTTCAAGGTCGACTGGGCACTGACCGGCCCGGTGCCGTGGACGGCGCCGCAGGCCGCCGTGGCGGGTACGGTCCACGTGGCCGACGGCGTAGACGGCCTGACCCGGTTCGCAGCCCAGATCGCCATGGGGCAGGTACCCGACGAGCCGTTCGCCCTGTTCGGCCAGATGACCACCGCGGACCCGACCCGCTCCCCGGCCGGCACGGAATCGGCGTGGGCCTACACGCACGTCCCACAGCGCGTCACCTCCGACGCCGGTCCCGACGACATCACCGGGCGCTGGGACGCCGGCGACCAGGAAGCCATGGCCGACCGCGTCGAGGCACAGGTGGAACGCTTCGCACCCGGCTTCCGCGGGCTCATCGGCGCCCGCCGCGTCCTGGCCCCCACCACGCTGCAGGCCATGGACGAGAACCTGCACAACGGCGCCATCAACAACGGCACCACCGCCCTGCACCAGCAGGCGATCTTCCGCCCCACCCCCGGCACCGGCCGCCCCGAGACCCCCGTCAAGGGCCTCTACCTCGCCTCCGCGGCCGCCCACCCCGGCGGCGGCGTCCACGGCGCACCGGGCGCGAACGCCGCCCGGGCCGCCCTACGCGCCCAGGGCCTGCACGCCCTCCTCCACCGGGCCCAACGCGTGTGACGCGTGCGCGCCCCTCATGGCTCGATCGTCAGCTCCGCACACCGAGTGACGACCGTCATGAGTTCCCGCGCTTCGGCGTACAGCCGACGCTGCGTGCGGGCGCCGTTCCCCCGTTCGTGCAGGTGCGCGATGCCTTCCCGGACCCGCTCGTCGTCGCCTTGGTCCGTCAATGCCTCGCGCACGTGCCGGTACAAGGCCTCGACCGCGTCCTCGGGAGAGGTCTGCCTCATGGTTTCGGGGTGCAGCAGGGGTCCGTCCAGGCCGGAACGTCCGGCCCGCCAGGACGCCAGTCGCAGCAGACTCGTACCGATCCTGGCCGGAGGCCGCCCGTCCTGCCAGACACGGGCCGCCGTCTCGACCAGGCCGCGGACAAGGGCGGCGAGCAGGACCGGCGTCTCGGCATCCAGGCAGACGTCGGCGACCCGGACCTCGACCGTGGGATAGGTGGCCGACAGACGGGCGTCGAAGTAGATCATTCCCTCGTCGCGCAGCACTCCGGTGTCGATCATCGTGCGGACCTGCTCGTGGTAGCGATCGGCGGAGCCGAAGATGTCGACCGGGCCGGCGGACGGCCATCGGTTCCACACCCGGCTGCGGTAGCTTCCGTACCCGCTGTCCTCGCCCTGCCAGAAGGGCGAGTTCGCGCTCATCGCCGTCAGGACAGCCGTCCAGGGCCTGATGCGGTCCAGGACCGCGACGCCCTCCACGTCCGACGCGACCGACACGTGGACGTGGCATCCACAGGTCAGCTGCTCCTGTGCGGTCAGTCCGAACTGTTCGCCCAGCCACCGGTAGCGTCGTCCGACGCTCAACGACGGCTTGACGGGCAGCGGGGACGTCGCGACCGCCGCCACCACGGCTCCGGCACTCGCCGCGTGGCGGGCCGCCTCGCGGCGGATGCGGACGATCTCCTCCTGGAGCTCGCCCATCTCGGTCACCGGTTTCGTGGCGAACTCCAGCTGTTCCTTCTGCAGTTCCTTCTCGAACTCGTGGTCCCGTCGACCGCTCGTGCCGGGGCGCTGCCAGGCCGAGCGCTCCGCGGCCGCCAGCACCGCTCCCGACACGGCGAGCGGGGCACCGCTGTCGGCGTCCACGAGCAGCAGCTCTTCTTCCACGCCTACGCTTCGCATGCCGCCGCCTGTGGATCGAACGGTCCGATGCCCCGCACCTGCCCGGTCTCCCCTCGACCATGCCACCACCGGAAGCGCGGCATCCTGATCCTTTCGACGCCCGCCTGGCTCGGGCACCCGTCCAGCATCGGGCGCCGGGAGGCGCCGCCCGCCGAACAGAATGCCGTCGCACAGCGCCGTGCGGGCTCCTGGCAGTCAGGGCGGTGCCGCCCCCTGTACGGGGCCGGCACCGCCTGCACGTCAGCCGGGCCGGGTGCCGGCCATGCGGCGTACGACCACGGCGCCCGACCGTGGAGCCTTCATCGCCGACGTCCACGGCTGCGGCGGACCAGTACGAACCCCATGACCGCGGCGCCGGCGAGCAGGAGCGCGGTGCGGTTGCCGCGTGTGACCGTGGCGGCCCGAGCGGCCTTCTCCAGCAGTGGTTCGGGGGTCTTGTCCGCCGCGTACCGGCCGGCGCGTGCCGCACCGTCCCACACCTGTGCGGCAGCCTGAACGGTCTTGTCCAGGACCGGGTCGGGGGTCCTGTCCCGCACCAGTCGGGCGGCGCGTTCCGCCTTCCCACGCATCCGGTCGGCGATCAGCGAGGCCTGCTCTGCGGTGTGCTGCTTCATGGCGGCGGTCTCCTCCTCGGTTCGGGTTCCGGTCGAAACGCGCCTACCCCGGCATCGCCTCAGCACCCGCCCCCGCACCGGTAGATGCGGGTGCGTGCGGCGGTGAAAGCGGGGAAGACGAAGGTCGCCAAGCACTCCGACGAGGTCGGTGACGCCTACCTGGTCGTGGACACCGGCGTATGGATCTTCGGCAAGGAAGTCCTGCCGCCGGCGAGCACGGTCGTCAGGATCGACCCCGACGACAAGAAGATCTTCGTCGCCGGCACGAAGGAACAGATCAAGAACGCACCCGAGTTCCACCGGGACAAGCACCTCGGCGACGCTGGATACCGGGAGGAACTGGGCACCTACTACGGCACCGGCGCCCCCTTCGGCGGCCGACCCGCCTGATCCCTTTCCGTACCACGACGTCGGTCCCGGCACCCCTGAGGGTGCCGGGACCGACGTCGTCGCGGCAGCAACCACCCGCGTGTACGCGGACTTCGGCCCCTGCGGTTTCCTGCTCCTCGACGTCCCCGTCGCTCCCGGCTGGTGGACTCCGCGAGGGCCTCGCTTGACTGGTGGACGGCGCGGCAGGTAGGGAGAGGCTGTTCATCGCGCAAGGTGTGAAACGGGGGACATATGAAGCCGCTCGAATCGGGGGATCCCACCTCGCTGGGCGAGGGCCGCTACCGACTGGTGGGACGGCTCGGTCAGGGAGGCATGGGTGTGGTCTACCTGGGCCGCTCCCGGTCCGGTCGTGCGGTCGCCATCAAGGTCGTACGTCCCGAGCTGAGCACCGAGCCCGGCTTCAAGCGCAGGTTCGCCGACGAGGTCGCCGCGGCGCGCCGGGTCGGCGGTTTCCACACCGCTCCGGTGGTGGACGCGGACCCGGACGGGGAGCCGGCTTGGCTGGTCACGGCGTTCGTGCCCGGCCCCACCCTGCAAGCGGTACTCGCGCGTGTCGGATCGCTGCCCCTGGACACGCTCACCGTCCTCGCGGCCGGCCTGGCCGAGGCGCTCGACGCGATCCACCGGGCGGGGGTCATCCACCGCGATCTGAAGCCCGCGAACATCATCGTGGCCGAGGACGGGCCGCGCGTCATCGATTTCGGCATCGCGCGCGCCCTGGACGGCACCGCGCTGACACAGACCGGCCTGCAGATCGGCACGCCGGGATTCCTGGCACCCGAGCAGCTCACCGGTGGTAGGGCGCTCTCCCCCGCGGTCGACATGTTCGCTCTGGGGGTGGTGCTCACCCAGGCGGCGGGCGGCACGCCCTTCGGCGACGGCCCGTCCGCGGCGAGGCACTACAAGGTGGTCCACGAAGAGCCGGACCTGTCCGCGGTGCCCGCCGAACTCCGCGAAGCCATCGGCGCCTGTCTGTCCAAGGACCCCGCGGCAAGGCCCACGCCGGCCGCTTTCCTCGGCACCCTCACCGTCCGCCACCGCGACGGTGACTCCTGGCTGCCGGAGGCGGCGACGCAGCTGCTCCCGGTGACGGAGCCGATGGTACGGCCCACCACGCCGGACGGCCCGTCGGAGACCCGGCAGGACGCCTCGAACGACGTCCCGGAGGACGCCTCGAAGGACGTCCCGCTCCCGGATGCCCCACCCGTCGTCGCGGAGCCCCGTACCGAACGCTCGCCCACCGTGACGGGGCCCGCGGCGCAGCCCACCCCCGCCCCCTCCCCGACCCCGCGGCCGCGCAGGTGCCGCCCATGGTCGTGGAGAAGCCCCGGCGTCGCCTCGCCGTGGTGGCCGCGGTGCTCGTGGCGTCCCTGGCGGCCGCCGGTCTGTTCGTGTGGCAGCCCTGGAACGACTCGACCAAGGACGGTTCGAAGGGCCTCGGCTCCGCACCCACCGAATCCGCACCGACCCCGGCACCGTTCCCGAGCGAACCGCTGCTGATCCGGCAGGACACCGTCCCGGGCTGGCCCGCGACGTGCCGCAGCGTCATCGCCCGCCGGGACGCCTCGGCGGAGAAGCCCGTGGCGCTCATCCCGGGCGGCGCAGGCACATGCGACGTCCTGCCCCAGTGGTCCCCCGACCGCAGGTCGTTCGCGTTCACCCGCACCACGTCCGAGGGCACGGCCGTCTGGACCGCCAACGCCGACGGTTCCAACGCGCGCCGGATCACCTCCATCGCCGGTGGCAGGGTGTCCTGGTCGCCGGACGGCAGCCGGCTCGCCGTGCTGCGCAAGAAGGACGGCGTACAGCAGCTGTTCGTGGTCGGCGTCGCCGACGGCGCGGCTCGCCAGCTCACCTCGGGCACGAGCCAGGTCGAGGATCCCGCGTGGTCGCCGGACGGCAAGAGCATCGCGGTCTGCCTGGTGACGGATCCCGAGAACTGGCAGATCCACACGGTCGATCCCGACGCCCCGGACCGCGCCCCGCAGCAGGTGACCCGCCTGCCCCACGCGGCACTCGACCCGGTGTGGTCACCCGACGGAGCCACCCTCGCCTACACGGCGGGGACCTACGGCACGGGCACCCAGGGCGACATCCGCCTCGTGAACTCCGACGGAAGCAACGATCGTGAACTGATCTCCACCGCCGCCCACGAGATGGACCCCACCTGGTCCGCCGACGGCACGTGGGTGGCCTTCGTCCGCGGCCCGTACGAGCAGCCCGTCATCTGGGCCGTGCGCGCGGACAAGACCGGCGAGCACGCGCTCACCACCGGTGCCGCCTCCGAGGGGCATCCCTCCTGGCGCTGAGCGTGTGGGACGCCGTGGTTCAGCCCTCCTGGCTCCGGCCAGGTGGGCTCAGTCACCGCCGAGGGTACGCAGCGCGTGCCGGGCCAGCGCGTCGTTCTGCCGGAAGGACAGGCCGTTGGCCCGCGGGCGGCCGAAGGTGGCGAAGTGGCGGACACTCGTGAACGGGCCCAGCGCGTGGCGCCGCGGATGGGGCCGGCCCGAGGCGTCGACCACGCGGAAGTCATCGGGTGAGACGCGCAGCAGGCCGGACCGGTGGGCGAAGCCGTCCTGGTCCGTGACGACGTGTTCGACGGCCTCGCCGCGGTCGAGCAACCCCCTCAGCAGGGTGTCCGGGCAGCGCCTCAGTTCGGATTGCGGCAGTCGTGCCTCCACGAACGACGTCGCCTCCACGGTGTGTGCCGTGTTGGCGCTGCCTGCCCGAAACACGCCGCGGCTCTCATCGGGGACCAGCCACATCCCGGACCCCAGAAAGTTCAGGACGCCGGCTTCCGACAGGGCGACCAGTTGGCGTGCCCGGGGGCCGGGAGGACCGCTGCAGACGTAGTCGTAGAACCCCTTCCACCAGCCGGCCACGTCGTTCGCCTCGGAACGCGCCGAGAGCCGACCGGCACCGAGGAGGGTGGCCAACTGCCCCGAGACCGACTTCAGTCCCCACACCGTGCCGAGGTCGGCGCTGTGCGCACCCTGGCCGCGCCGTGCGACATCGGCGGAGATATGGCCGCGCACATGGGCCTGGAGGTCGGCGAACCTCTCGTACCACACGCCGCGGAGCGGCCTGTCGAGCCGACCGAGGTCGAGCCGGTCCGACGGGTCGGGGACGCACGCCTCGATGTGCGCCTCCGATCGGCGTGAGTTCCAGTCGGAGGCGGCGTAGCGGGTCGAGAAGTCCACCCAGTCGACCGCCACGCGGTCCCGGTGGGCCGTGAACAGCTCGTGGTAGTGGGCCCAGCCGATCTCCTTGGCCATCAGCGGCCACAACTCGGTACGGAAGTCCATCTCCTGGGACGGCAGATGCTGGAGCGCGGCCCCGTCGAAGAACCGGGGCAGCGCCGCGGGAGCGCCGGACGGCCGGTACGAGATCTTGGTCCGGTACGGCACGCCGCGCCTCGAACCCACGTACAGCCGAGGCTCCTCGCCGGAGGCCAGGTAGTGCAGTCGGCCGTCGCCCCCGACGCGGTAGGCGCCGCCCCGGCCCTCGGTCAACAGGACGGCGAGGTCCACGAACGCCAGGCCGAAGCCCCGGACGATGACCTTCTCCCGTGGTCGGAGCACGGACAGGTCCACATCGGCCGAATACGCGCGCGGCACGTACGTCAGCCCGTGCCGGTCCGCGAAGGCCCCCAGCTCGGAGGCTTGTCGGTCCTGTCCGCCGTCGAGGTGCCCCAGAGCCAGGATGACGACGTCCGCCGGGAGGCACTGGTCGCGGTCGGCGAGCCGCACCTGCTGTCTGCCGTCGGGCCCGCCGGTCAACCCGGTGGCGCGGGTCGTGTGCACCGATACGCGGACGTTGTTCGGCCGCTCCGCGACGGTCCGGCCGAACACCCAGGACAGGTAGGCGCCTTGGAGCAGGCGGCCTGCGTAGATCCCCTCCTCGTCCGCGCCGCGCTCGCGGGACGTCCCCGCCCACTCGTCCAGCGACGGCCCGGGTCGGAGCGGACCGTCGCACCGGACCGTCTCGTCGGTGAACATCGTGATGTCCCGGGTCGGAACGTTGACCCACATGAGCGGCGACTGCCCGGCACGCCAGACGCGTCCGGCACCCGGTGGATACGGGTCCACGACATGCACGTGCAGTTCCCGGGCGGGGAGCATCCCGGGGACGTTGGCGAGGAGTCTCTCCAGCACACCGGTCGCCCGTGGTCCTCCCCCGACGATGACGACCTCGGCGGGGCGCGTCACCGGTGCCTACGCATTCTGCTCGATGCGCTGGAAGAGGCTCAGCAGGCCGCTGTCGACGCCCATGGCCGCGAGCTGGTCGTAGTCGTAGCAGTAACGCGGCTTCGCCAACCTCGACTTGACGTCGGCCACCTCCGCCCGGAGATCGTCGCGTCCTGCGCCCAGCAGCTCGGCGAAGATGTCGACCAGGTCGTCCACCTCGCGCTCGGTTCCGCCCCATCGGGTCATCTCG
The DNA here is from genome assembly GCF_053615355.1 of Streptomyces sp. CLCI03. NCBI lineage: Bacteria > Bacillati > Actinomycetota > Actinomycetes > Kitasatosporales > Streptomycetaceae > Streptomyces > Streptomyces sp. CLCI03. Next base: position 859,009 of record NZ_CM132132.1, read on the forward strand.
GCCATCGACATACGGAAGACCGGGCGGCTGACGCCCGGAAGGTCCGGGAAGAGATTCACCAGGAGGCCCTGTCCGTAAAGGCGCCGGGAGAGGGCGGCCGCGTCGGTCCCCGGTGGGGGCAGGACCCACACCTGATGACAGCGGGTGAAACCCTGCTCGGTCCTGACCACCGGAATCCCACGGTCGGAGAGTCCCCGCGCGAATCGCTGAGCGTTCTCCAGGACGCGCGACGCGTACTCCTTTCCGCCGCAGTCCCGCATCTCGATCAACGTGATGGCGAGGGAGACGGCCGCCGCGAGATGGTGCTGACTGACGAAGTGGTAAGCGATCGAGGCGATACGATCGCGTAGTTCGGGATCGTTCGTCGCCACGAACCCCTTGTGCGGACCGGGTAGCGTCTTATGGGTGGAACCGCCGAAGGCGTGCGCCCCCCGATCCAGCGGGCTGGGCAACGCCCCGGCCAGTATGAGGCCGTTGGTGTGGCTGGAGTCGACGTAGAGGACCGTCCGGGGCGACCGGCGGTCGATGACTTCGCGGATCGGCCGCGGGTCCGCCGGGAACAGCAGGCTCGACTGGTCGAAGTAGACAAGTGCCGGCCGCTCGGCGGCGATCAGCCGGTCGAGCCGCTCCACGTCGACGAAATGCGTGTCGCGCATGGGGACGGGCAAGGTCCTCACGCCGAGGCGGTCCGCTATGGCCGCCGTACTCGTGTGGCCACCGCCCTCCACGGGTACGGTCAGCATCGTCTGCCCGCTCCGGCACAAGCCGGCGATCGCGATCGTCGCGCAATTCATGCCCGACATCGGGCGCACGTCGACGTACTCGGCCCGGGCCATCTGTCGCAGAATCGGTTCGAGGATCTCCATCTGCACACGTCCGGCGTCGAGGCCGCTGACGAAGGATGTCCGGAAGTAGTCGAAGAAATAGCGTGCGTAGAGGTCGGAGACGAAGGGGACTCGGGCGAGCGGTGACAGGACGTTCTCACTCGGCGTGAAATTGATGGATCGGCGCGCCCTCGTGTCGTGACTGCCGATGAGAGAAAGCACGTCGGTGATACCTGGGATGTCCAACTGCATCATCTCCACTGGCTATTGGTTGCCCACAGGAGCACCATCACCCCTCATGAAGGAAAAGCCTGAGGGCGTGGACGAGGCCGAGGTGATCTCGGCGGTGGCCGATGGGTGGGCGATCGGCATCGGATCGGTGAAGTACCTCCCCCTGGGGGCCGGCAGCTACCACTGGGTCATGGTCGACGAGGCGGAACGGTCATGGTTCGTCACCGTCGACGACCTCGGTTCCGGGAGTGCCGGCGGCGATGTGAGGGAAGGCGCCCGGACCCGGCTGGAAAGCGCCTTCCGGACCGCACTCGTCCTTCGGCGCGACGCGGGTCTGCGCTTCGTGGTGGCCCCCCTCCCGACCCGGGCCGGAACGATGGTGCACCTCGTGACGCCGCGGCAGGCGGTCTCCGTGCGCCCGATGGTGGACGGTGAAGCGGGCCTCTTCGGTGTGCACCGCGCGCAGGACCTGCCGGAGGTGGTCGAACTCCTCGCCGACCTCCACGCGGCCACTGCTTTCGCCGCGGCCGGGGCTCCCCGCACGGATCTGAGCCTGCCTGGCCGAAGCGGCCTCGAAGAGGCGTTGGACGCCCTCGACGGCCCGTGGCCGGGTGGCCCGCTCTCCGAACCGGCTCGCTCGCTGCTCCTCGCGCACGCCGGGTACGTCCGTGAGCTGCTCGCCTCCATGGACGCGCTCGTCGGTCGAGTGCGGAGCACGGCGGCGGCCTGGGTCGTGACCCATGGGGAACCGCATCCGGGCAACCTGGTGCGCAGCCGCGCCGGCCTCCGGCTGATCGACTGGGACACCGTGCAACTCGCGCCGCCGGAGAGGGACCTGTGGATGGTCGCGGCCGGCTCGACCGACGTGCTCCGGAGCTACACCCGCCGGACGGGCCGGACCGTGTCCCCGGACGCGCTCGCCCTGTACGACATCGCGTGGAAGCTCAAGAACATCGCGGCCTACGTCGGCGCGTTCCGCCGGCCGCACCGCGTCACCGGTGACACCCGCAGGTCGTGGCAGTTCCTCAGGCGATATCTGTGCGACCGCGGCGCGGCTCTTCCGTGAGGACGGCCACGGGCCCGTCATATTCGCGCCCCGCCCCGGGCCCGGCGGGCGGCCTTGTCGCGCTGGTGCGCGCTCAGGGCCTCGACCTCCGCGAGCAGGGGAAGCAGTTCGGGCTCGCGCGTCATGGCGCGGAACACCACGCCGCTGGTGACGCCGTGCTCCGGGCGCGAGAGGGTGGAGATGGTGTCCCCGGCGCCGATGTCGCCGGGCACGATCACCCGTAAGTACGCACCGGGCAGAGCCTCCTGGACGAACTGTGTCATCCAGTCCTCGCTCCCGATCCACTCGGTGAAGGTCCGACAGGGGAATCGGGTCGCGCAGACCTCCAGCACCGTCTTCGGGCCGACCTGCCAACGCTCCCCGATCAGCGCGTCGGTGGTCGGCACGTCGAGGGTGGTCAGGTTCTCGCCGAAGATCCCGTTCGGCAGGGCGCGTCGGAGCTTTCTCTCCCAGAAATCCAGCTCCTCGCGGCCGTAGGCATAGAGGGCCTGATCATCGCCTCCATGGTTGCGGAGGTCGCACACCTGGTCGCCGGCCACCGCGCTTCCCGAACTCCCCGCGGTTCCGCGCTTCCCCGGGGCGGCGATGCCGACCCGGCCCTCGACCGGGCGTTTGCCGATGGCGGTCTCCTGCGTGCGTGCGTGTGCCGGTCGGTGAGCCCGGCCGACGTTGAGCGACAGTAGGGTGCCCATTCCCGGAGCATACGAGCTCGGAGCACGCTGGATGATTCTCCTGAGTGGTGATGTTGCGGGAGCGGCAGGAGTGCATCAATTTCCCTCGCACCACTCTCATATGGCCGACTCGGGTACGCCTTTTCGGTCACGGGCTTGCCAACCTATAAGGGAGCGGCAAGGATGGCGAAGCGTCCGCCATTGGAAGGAAGACGCCTCTTGACGACAGCATGGAGAAAGCAGCCGAAGTGCTACTGATACCCATAGCTCCAGGTGAAGAAGTTATCGGGACGATCGCCCGCAAGGCCGCAGAACAGGGAGTGAAGGACGGCGCCGTCGTATCGCTCATCGGGATGGTGCTGAAATGCGCTGTGAGCACCATGGAAAAGGAGGACGCGACCCATGACATCGTCGTCGAATACTCCGAGGCTCTTGAGCTGAGCGGGAACGGCGAGATCAGGGACGGAAAGGTACACATTCACGCGGTACTGGGTGCCGAGGGGAATCGGGCCGTGTCCGGGCATCTGCACTGGGCCACCACCGGAAACGAGACGACCAACGCGTACGTCGTGCCGCTGGGCTGAAGCACGGAGGGAGGGGCGGTTCACGTGACGGCGACCGGGCCGATACTTCGAGAAGCCGTTCTCAACAATGGCGTCCGCATGCCGCGAGTAGGGCTGGGGACATGGCGCTTGAAGGGGCCCGAGGGAGAGGCCGCTGTCCTTTCCGCCCTCTCGGCCGGCTACCGGAGCGTGGACACCGCGTCGCAGTACGACAACGAGGCAGCGGTCGGCCGGGCGATACGCCGATCAGGTGTCGACCGCGAGGAATTGTTCGTCACCACCAAGCTGGGGAACACGGAGCACGCCCACGACAGGGCGCTGCGGGCCTTCGATGCCAGCCTGTCCGAGCTGGGGCTGCAGTACGTCGACCTGTACCTCGTGCACTGGCCCGTATTCCGGCAGGACAGATACGTCGAGGCATGGCGGGCCCTCGAAAAGCTCTGTGCGGATGACCGGGTCCGGGCGATCGGTGTCTCCAACTTCCCGGTGCGGGCCCTGGTCAGACTCATCGACGAGACCGGCGTCGTGCCGGCCGTCAACCAGATCGAGTTGCACCCCGGCTTCCAGCAGGCCGACCTCCGTGCCTTCCACTCCGAGCACGGCATCGCCACGGAGGCGTGGAAGCCTTTGGGGCGGGGTCCGGACCTTCTGGGCGATCCGCGCCTTCGCGCGGTCGCCGACAAGCACGGGCGCACACCGGCGCAGGTCGTCCTCCGGTGGCATGTCCAGTTGGGAAACATCGTGATCCCCAAGTCGGCGACTCCGTCGCGCATCGTCGAGAACGCCGCCGTCTTCGACTTCGCGCTGGACGACGGTGACATGTCGGAACTGGGGCTGCTGAACTCCGGAGAGCGCCTCGGCGAGGATCCGGAGACCGTCTGAGAGAGGCTCGCCGGGGGGTGCGGTTCATCCGGCCGGGGCCGCCCGTGGCCTGCCTCGACAACGCCGTGCACTGATCCCGGAAGGGTGGACATGGAACTGTGAAGAGTCTGTTGCCGCCGATCGTCGTACTGCCTGAACCCTTGACGCCTTGTAAGGGCGGCCCTGCCTTCTCCGAGATCGAGGACGCGGCGGGGCTTGCCGGTCAGGCGGCCGGCGCCCTCGACCGGCTTTCGGCATTCGGCGGTCCGCAGCTGAGAGAGGCGAGCCTCTGCGCGGCGCTGGCCCCACTGGAACGACTGGAATCCCTCCTGGGCGGCCAACCGGGCAGCAGTGGCGAGGAGTTCGCGGCGAAGTCGCTCGTCCAGCAGTACTTCCGGATACGCACCGCCGATCTGGATTCCGCTCAGGCGTCCGTCCAGGCGATCGGCATTCTCGTGCGGTCGCTCGACGATCTGCGTTCGGCGCCACTGGCCGGAGCCAGTACGACGCGGGAGACGGCGGCGATCCGGCAGGTGCTCATCGACCAGGGCGCCCCGGGCGACGCGGCATCGGTGGACGGGTCCGGGTCACCGGGCGGGGAGCTTCCGGAACAGACGTCCCAGCATTGGTTCTCCCGCTGGATCAGCGCCCATCAGCTGCATGCCCTTTTCAATGTGCACGCCGCCTTGGCCATCGGCCGGGCCGTGGAGAACCTGCACGACCACGACGTGGCGACGGCCACGGCGCACATCCGTCGCGCCACTGTCTATGTGAACGGCTTCTCGGCCGCCCGCGCCCATGCCTTGGCGCTCCCCTCGTGGTTCTACAACGACGTGCTCCGACCGTCGATGGCGCCGCCGATGACCTCCGCCCCGCTCAGCGGACGGATGCACCTCGAATACAAGGCGTATCGGTCGCAGATATCGCGTCTGCTGACCGAGGTCCCGCTCGACATCCGGGAGTTGGCCGACGCCGAGCCCGATCTGGCCTTCGCCCGCGAGGCTCTGCTGGAGGCCGATCTCCTCGACTGCGAGAACCACGTCTGCCTGGTCGAACCCGTCGTGGGCCATGCCAAGTCCCTGATCCAGAACGCGAGCAGCCGCGACCACGCCCTGTCCATCCTGCGGGCCATACGGGACCGCCGGGCTGCCGGCATACGCGCCTTCGTCCGTGGCGGGCGGCTCCCCGCGGCGGAGGCCGAGGAACGCTGAAGGTCATCCGCCGCTCGGGCCGATGACCGGACGAGTACGCGTCCCGAGTGCTGTGACAGCGGCGATGATCGACAGCCCCGCGAGCAGTACGAACAGCGCGGGGTACCCGCCGAGGGGCCCGGCCAGGACCGCACCGGCGAACGGGGCGAGGGCGGCTGCGGCATGGGCCGGTGCGCCGAGAAGGCCGGAGAGTCGACCGTAGTGGGTGGCGCCCCAACGGTCGGTGACGGCGGTGGCCTGCAGCAGGGTGAGGTTGCCGCGGATCACGCCGGCGAGGACGGATACGGAGACGAGGAGCGCGTAGGGGCCGGCCACGGTGGCGAGGGCCGCGGTGGTGAGGGCGCCGAGGGCGATCAGGGTGACGGTGCGGGCGGTGACGCCGAGATGGCGGGCGAGGCTCGCGTACAGGGTGCGACCGAGGGTCTGGCCGGCGCCGCCGAGGCCGAGGGCCCACGCGGCCTGGGTGGTGGTGTAGCCGCGTTCCATCAGGAGGGGGACGAGGCCGATGACGACGGCGTACATCGCGAACGCGGACAGGGTGAAGGTGACGGCCGACATCCGGAACGCCCGGCTGCGTACGACCTGCTCGTGGCCGCCGGTGATGTGCGGCGGGCTCGGCGGGGCCGGTGGCCAGGGGGCTTTCAACGCGATCGCGTGGGCGGGGACGGTCAGGACGGCGAGGATGCCGGCGAGCACCACGTAGGTGGCGCGCCAGGACATGTGGCCCGCGAGGATCGCGGTCAGGGGGGCGAAGACGGTGGAGGCGAGTCCGCCGGCGAGGGTGACGACGGTGAGTGCGCGGATGTGGTCGGGTGCCCACCAACGGGTGAGGGCGGCGAAGGCGGGCTGGTAGAAGACGGCGGCCATGGCCGCTCCGGCGAGCAGCCATCCGGTGAAGAAGACGGCCAGGTCGGGGGCCGCGGCAATGACCAGCAGGCTCAGGGATCCGAGGACGGAGCCGGCCGTCATGACGGTGCGGGGGCCGCGGTGGTCCAGGACGCGGCCGACGTAGATCCCGGCGACGGCGGAGACGACGAGGGCGGCGGAGAACGCCGCGGTGGTCGCGCCCGCGCTCCAGCCGGTGTCGGCGGTGATGGCGGGATTGAGGACGGGGAAGGCGTAGTAGACGATGCCCCAGCTGGTGATCTGGGTGAGGCAGAGGGCGGGCAGGACGGCGCGTGGCCGCGACCGGACCTCCGTCCCGGTCGCGGCCACGCCGCTTCGGAGGTCGCTCACCTCAGCAGCCGCCTGAGGAGGCGGGAGCGGGGGCGGCACCGAGGGTGAGGGTGGCAGGTGCCGCGCAGCACCCGCCACCGGTCTCCTCCGCGGCGGCGGGCTCGTCGAAGAGGCCCGCGCCGCCGCACACCCCGGTCTCGGGAAGGGTGAGTTCGACGCGCTCGGCGGCTTCGTGGTCGCCTGCGAGGTGGGCGGCGACGGAGCGGACCTGTTCGTAGCCGGTCATGGCGAGGAAGGTGGGGGCGCGGCCGTAGGACTTCATGCCGACGAGGTAGACGTCCTTCTCGGGGTGGGACAGCTCGTTCACGCCGTGCGGGTAGACCGTGCCGCAGGAGTGCTGGTTCGGGTCGATCAGCGGGGCGAGCGCGGTCGGGGCCTGGAGGCGCTCGTCGAGACCGAGGCGCAGTTCGTCCAGGAAGGACAGGTCGGGGCGGAAGCCGGTGAGGACGATGACCTCGTCGACCGGGTCGAGGCGGCGGCCGTCCTCACCGATGAGGATCACGTGGCCGTCCTCGGTGCGCTCGACGGTGTCGGTGCGGAAGCCGGTGACCGCGTCGGCGTGGCCGCCGTCGACGGCTGCCTTGGCCGCCAGGCCGAGGGCGCCGCGGGCGGGGAGTTGGTCGGCTTCGCCGCCGCCGAAGGTGGAGCCGGAGATCCCGCGGCGCAGGATCCATGTGGCGTGGGTTCCTTGGCCGTCGTCGGACTCGGCGAGATCGGCGAGATAGGCGAGGGCGGTGAACGCGGAGGCGCCGGAGCCGATGACCGCGGTGCGCTTCCCGGCGTAGCGGGCGCGGACGGTGGGGTCCTTCAGGTCCGGGACGCGGTGGGTGATGCGGTCGGCGGCGGCCTTCTCGCCGAGGGCGGCGAGTCCGCTTGCGCCGGCGGGGCTGGGAGTGGACCAGGTTCCGGAGGCGTCGATGACGGCACGGGCGAAGAGGCGGTGCTCGTGGCCGTCAGCACTCTCGTAGTGGACGACGAAGGGCTGGGTGTCGCGGTCCGCGTCGACGATGCGGTCACGGCCGGTGCGGGAGACGCCGGTGACGCGCGCTCCGTAGCGGACCCGCTCACCGAGTACGTCGGCCAGCGGCTGGAGGTAGCGCTCGGCCCAGTCCCCGCCGGTGGGGTAGGTGTCCTCGGCGGGCTCGGTCCAGCCGGTCGGGGCGAGGAGCTTCTCGGCGGCCGGGTCGACGAGCTCGCCCCAGCGGGAGAACAGCCGTACGTGGGCCCACTCGCGCACGGCGGCCCCGGCGAGCGGACCGGCTTCCAGGACGAGGGGAGCGATGTCCCGGTCGAGGAGATGGGCGGCGGCCGCGAGTCCGGCGGGGCCGGCTCCGATGACGACTACGGGCAGCTCGGTGGTGGTCTCGCTCATGGCATGGCTCCGGGTCTTCGCGCAGGTGGGCGGGTGGACGGACAAGGACGTCGGGTCGCGCCGGCAGCAGCCGACGCATATCGAAGTTTGTCTATGCCTTACGCGATCAGCATGGCACTTGTATCGACAGCCGTCAACATAGACATACATCGAACCAACACTCTTGTTTCGACGTGTGTCAACATAGACACATGTCGAATGCGAAGGTTCTGCCGCTGCTGGAGCCCGACGTCGTCGCGGCCTGCTGCCCCCCGCTGAACGAGCGCCCCATGTCGGCCGAGGAGGCCGAGGTCGCGGCGAAGATGTTCAAGGCCCTCGGTGACCCCGTGCGCCTGCGCCTGTTCTCCGCCGTCGCCTCCCACACGGGCGGAGAGGCATGCGTGTGCGACATCTCCGACGTCGGCGTCTCGCAGCCCACCGTCTCCCACCACCTGAAGAAACTGAAAGAGGCCGGCCTGCTGTCCTCCGAGCGCCGGGGCACGTGGGTCTACTACCGGGTCGAGCCGTCCGTGCTCGCCGCCATGGGCGCGCTGCTGGCCGGCCCCGCGAAGACGGCATGACCGTGGTGCGCATCGAGGCGCTGCTTGCCGAGCACGCCGAACAGGTGCTGGGCATCTACCAGGCCGGGATCGACGAGGGCAACGCGACCTTCGAGACGCAGGCCCCGGACTGGGCCGCGTTCGACAAGGCCAAGCTGCCCGGCCACCGCTTCGTCGCCCTCGACGACGGCGCCGTGCTGGGGTGGGTGGCGGCGAGCGCGGTCTCGGACCGGTGCGCGTACGCGGGCGTGGTCGAGCACTCCGTCTACGTCCACCCCGACGCCCGCGGCCGCGGCGTCGCCCGCGCCCTCCTGGACGCGCTGATCGCTTCGACGGAGGCGGCCGGCATCTGGACCATCCAGTCCGGGATCTTCCCCGAGAACACCGCCAGCCTCGCCGTCCACGCACGGGCCGGTTTCCGCGTCATCGGCACCCGAGAGCGGATCGGCCGCCACCACGGGGCCTGGCGGGACGTGGTCCTGCTGGAACGCCGGAGCCCTCTGATCGCCTGAACACGTGCCGAGGCGTCTCGGCGCAGTCGGTCGTGACGGGCGAGGCTCCCGGTGGTCTCGATGTCCTCGCCGAAGAGCAGCACGATCGTCGGGAGCGCCGCCGACCCCGGCACCGGCTCCGAAGGCGCGATCCGGACCGTCCTCACTGCACCGTGACCGGCTCCGGAACCAGACGGGGCACCAAGCGCACGCAGGCGACCATGCCGATGACCTCGACCAGGGTCTGGGTGACCACGACGACCGCCACGACCGCGAGTTCGTCGGGGAGGGCGAGGGCCAGGGGCAGTACGACCAGGGAGTTGCGGGTCGCCCCGGTGAAGACGATCGCGCGGGCAGCGGGCGTCCCGAGGCGGAAGAGGCGCGCGACGAGGCGTCCGGCGAAGGCCATGACCACGAGGAACCCGGCGTAGAAGGGGATGACGGCCGCGACGTCGCCGAGACTTCCGCCGAGCTGGGGGACCTGGGAGGCGACCACGGTGATGAGGGTGGCGGCCATCAACGGCACCATCGTCGTCGTGGCCGCCTCCGACACCTTCTGCCCTGCCACTGCGCGGGCCGCCCACGCCTGGAGGGCCCAGGCCGGCACCAGGGGGATCACGATGAGGAAGAGGAAGGCCTGTAGGAACGGGCCGGCCTGGACGATGTCGCCCAGGTCGGGGCCCATGAACAGGTACAGCAGTCCGGGCAGGAGCAGCATCTGCGTGACGAGCAGGAGCGGGGTGGCCGCCAGGAGCCGGCGGCTGTCGCCGCCGGCCAGGCTGCTGAAGACGATCACGTAGTCCACGCACGGGCAGAGCAGGACCAGCAGGACGCCGATGCGGACGGCCTGGTCGGCGGGCAGGAACGTGAACATCGCGGCGACGACCAGAGGGACGACGACGAAGTTCACGACCAGGGCCGCGGACAGGAACCGGCCGTCGCGCAGGGAGCGGACCAGGTCGCCGGCCGGGACCTGGAGGAAGGTCACGAAGAGGAGTGCCCCGAGGACGGGGTTGATGGCGTGTTCCAGTCCCGGTCCGGCCGAGGGCGCCGCCAGGCCGAGGAGTGCGCCCAAGGCCATGGCGCCGAGGTAGATCGGGACCTGGTGGTGCTCCATGCGCGCGACCGGACCCTGCGGCTCCTGGGACACCCCGGCGGCTCCTTGCTGTACGTGCGTGCTCGATCCTGCGGCGACCCCCTGCCCGGGCCAGGGCCCGTGCCCGGCTCATTGTGGCAAGCGGCCGTGTCCGTCCGCGGGCGACGGGGGGGCAGGCCCACGTCGACGGCCCCGGCTCGGTCGACGGCGCGAGTGCCCACGGTTGCGAGGTAGCCGCGGGTGCCGCGCAGCTTGAGCGGGGCGAAGTGGGCCGGAGCCGGGCGGAATCCGGTGCACCAGATGATCGCGGCGGCCTGCGCGGCCGCACCGTCGGCCCACACCCCGCGCCGGACGGTGAGTCCGTACCGCTTCTCGTGGTCGGTCAGGTACGAGACGACGTGCGCCGTGTCATGCGGCGGGCTGGGCCTGTTCGGTCTTGTCGGTCTTGCCGTGCAGGAAGATGACCGCCACCAGAGCCAGGCCCACCACCGCACCGATGAGCTGCATGCCGATGAAGCCGGGCACCGAGGCCGGTGCGATGCCCGCGAAGGTGTCGGTGAAGGCGCGGCCGATGGTGACCGCCGGGTTGGCGAACGAGGTGGAGGAGGTGAACCAGTAGGCGGCGCCGATGTAGGAGGCGACGGCGACCGGGGCGAAGCGGAGGCGGTCGGTGCGGGCCAGGCCGAAGATCAGCAGGATCAGGCCCGCGGTGGCGACGACCTCGCTGAGGAGGAGGTTCCCGGCGGAGCGGTCGTGGGTGGACCACTTGACCAGCGGCTCGCCGAACATCGCGTCCGCCAGGACCGCGCCCGCGATCGCGCCGACGATCTGCGACGGCACGTGGACGGCGACCTCGCGGGCGGTGACGCCGGCGCCGCCACGGCGGGCGGTCCACCACTCGGCCAGCGTCACGACCGGGTTGAAGTGGGCGCCGGAGACCGGGCCGAGGAGCGCGATGAGGACACCGAGCCCGAAGACGGTGGCGGTGGAGTTGGCCAGCAGCTGCAGGGCCACGTCCTGGGTGAGCTTCGTGGCCTGGATGCCCGAGCCGACGACGACCGCGACGAGGGCCGCGGTGCCGACCAGCTCGGCGGCGGCGCGGGCGATCAGCGGGGTGCGGGTCGGGGTCGCGCCGGGCACCGGCTCGGGCGCGTCGGCAGGTATCGGGGTGCCGACGGGCGTGGTGGCGGTCAAGGCTGGTTCTCCTCGGGCAGGCGGGACTTTGCGGACAGGCCCTAAGGGCAGGACCGCTTGAGGTTCGCCTCCGCGGTGGCTCGCGCGGTGCGGGCGAGGTCGGCGAACTGGCCGGCGAGGGCTTCGATGACGTCGGGACGCAGGCGGTAGTAGACGTACCTGCCGCATGGCTCCGTATCGACGATCCCCGCCTCCCGCAGCACCTTCATGTGGTTGGAGAGGTTGGTCTGCTTGGCGCCCGTCTCTTCCACGAGGTGGGTGGTGCAGAGGGTCTCGCGGGCGAGCAGGGTCACGATCCGGAGCCTGAGTGGGTCGGCCAGAACCCGGATCAGATCAGTGTCGACTGACGTCATCATGGACTGATACTGTCACATCAGTTGAGGCTGACACCACCCTGAGTTGATATCTCATCGGCTTCTTCGGACAGGGTCGCCCTGCCCTCTCTCCGGGCGAGGTGGCCCCCACCATCTCCCCTGCCCTCACCGGGCCCGGCGGAGCCCTGGCCGACGCCTAACCCCAAGGAAGCAAGGAAGAACAGATGCCCACCGCCCCTGCCGCCTCCGTGCTGTTCGTCTGCATCCACAACGCGGGCCGCTCCCAGATGGCGGCCGGCTTCCTGCGCCACCTCGCCGGCGACCGCGTCGAGGTCCGCTCCGCCGGCTCCGTGCCCGGCGAGCGGATCAACCCCTCCGCCGTCGCCGCCATGGCCGAGCTCGGCATCGACATCTCCGACCAGAAGCCCAAGGTCCTCACGCCCGAGGCCGCCCAGGCGTCCGACTACATCATCACGATGGGCTGCGGCGACGCCTGCCCGTACTTCCCGGGGAAGACCTACCTCGACTGGCAGCTCGAGGACCCGGCCGGCCAGGGCGTCGAGGCCGTCCGCCCCATCCGCGACGAGATCAAGGGCCTCGTCGAGGGACTGATCGCCGAGATCGACGCCGCGCCGAAGGCCTGAGGCACACGCCGCACGGCCGCCGAGGCCGCCGGGCTCGGCCGCGCCGTGTTCCCCGGCCTGACCGGAAGTGGGCGCGCGCGACGGCATGGCGCGGGGTGTCACCGCCATGCCGGTCGCCGGGTCGTCCTCACCTCGTGGTGGGCGCCGGGGCGTGCCGGCCGACGTGGCTCGCCTCGGGCAGCGGTGGTGCCGGCCGGTTTCGGCGTCGGCGCAGCCAGACGTACAGCAGCAGGCACGGCAGGAGCACCCCGAGGAGGGTGAGGGTGAGGAACGCCGTGAAGCTGCTGATGTGGGTGACCAGCCAGGCGAAGTTCTGCCCGAAGAAGCCGACGACGAAGGAGAGCGGGAGGAACACGCTCGCGAGGATCGTCAGCCTCTCCATCGTGGCGCTCTGCCGGAGGTTGATCTTGTTCTGCTCGACGGAGATCACCGCGATGTTCGCTTCCAGGACGGTGGTCAGGAGGTCGCGTTGGGCGGCGACCTCCTCGTTGACGAGGAGCAGGTGGTCGTGCACGTCACGGAGGTAGGGCTGGAGCGCGGGCGGTGACTTGCCCGGCTGCAGCCGCCTGGTGACCACGGCGAGCAGCGGGTGTACGGCCCGGTAGAAATCGGTGGCCTCGCGGCGCAGGGAGTAGATCCGTTCGGTCGGGGCGACCGTCCCTGAGAACACCGTGGCCTCGATCTGCTCGATGTCGCGCTCGAGTTCGCCGACGACCGGCGCGTAGCTGTCGACGACCTGGTCGAGGATCGCCCACAGCGTGGAATCACTGCCCGTCTTGAGGAGCTCGGGGCGACTTTCGAGCCGGCTGCGGGCTTCGTGCAGCTCGCTCGCGATGCCCTGCCGGACGGTGATCACGAAGTGGTCGGCGAGGAAGACGCTGATCTCACCGGTGTCGATCTCCTCGCGCTCGTCGTCGTAGCGGGCCGTGCGCAGGATGATCAGCTCGGTGCCGTCCTCGTACAGCTCGGCCTTCGGCCTCAGGTGGTACGCCGCGGCGTCCTCGACGGCGAGCTCGTGCAGTCCGAAGATCTCGCGGACCCGGTCCAGTTCCTCGGGAGACGGTTCGAAGATGCCCAGCCAGACGAACCCGCCTTGCCGGCAGCGCGCGGCCGCCTGCTCCAGCGGCATGGCTCCCTCGTCCTGTCGACGCCCGTCGCGGTAGTGTGCGCAGTCGACGATCATGGCCTTCCTCCTCACGGCCGACCGATGTGCGCCGCCTCGTGCCCGCCGGGACGTGGCGCGCCGTACAGGCCTCACAGCAGTACCTCACAGCAATAGATGCTCCTCCGACTCGGCAGAGATGTCCTCGCAGCCGGCCGGGGTGACTGCCCTCCCAGGTCGAGGTCGCCCTGATGCCGCAGGCTCAGGGCGCCGGCTCACAAGGCGGGATCCCGTGCCGACCACGAGGGCGGGTTTGTGACCGCCTTCTCACGCGGAGGTCCACAACCGATACGGAGTCCTGAGGCCGGCCCGGTCGGGGGCCGTCAGTGATCCGTATGGACTTGGCCCGCCCCCGTAAAGGTCCCGTCATGGGGTGGCCGCAGGTGCGGGCGGGCGGGGATAGCTTCGTTGTCGTGCCCTGGACCGCCTCCCCGCATCCGGGGCCTCAACCGTCACTCGTGGTTCCTCTGGGAGGGCCCCCATGTGTTTGTTCCAGTACGAAGACGACCCGGAGCCCGAAGAACGCGTCCCGGCCGGGCCCCTGTACGTGCCGGTCCTGCCGGGAACGTCGGAGGTGGTGGTACGCCTGTTCCGCACCCCGCTGGGCGCGCGTACGGCTGTGGGCTTCACCAGTGCGGACCGGCTGGCCGCGACGCTCGGCGCCGGCCACCACTGGATCCGGCTCTCCGAATCCGCGCTCCGCGCGATGGCCGAACCGATCGGAGCATCGCCGGTGACCGTCGACCCGATCCTCACCGCTCCCGCGGTCACCGGGACGACCGCCGGGGCGGCCACCGCTCCGGTCGCGCGGGCTCCCGAGACCGTTGCCCGGATCGTCTGAAGGGAATCGCGCCATGACCATCGCTTCCCTCTCGGAGATGCCGGCCCGTGCCGGTGAACTGTCCGTGTGGCCCGCCTCCACGACCCGGCTTCCGCACGGTGACGTGGCCGTCGGCGGGGTGTCCCTGACGGAGATCGCCGACCGGTTCGACACCCCGGCCTACGTCCTGGACGAGGGCGAGGTCCGCGAGCGGTGCCGCACCTATCGCGCGGCCCTGCCCGAGGCCGACGTCCTCTACGCCGCGAAGGCCTTCCTCTCCCGCGCGATGGTGCGCTGGGTGGAGGAGGAGGGTCTGGGCCTGGACGTCTGCTCCGCCGGAGAGCTGGAGTCGGCCGTCACCGCCGGGTTCCCGCCCGAGCGGATCGTGCTGCACGGCAACGCCAAGTCGCCCCGGGACATCGGGGCGGCGCTACGGCTCGGCGTGGGGCGGATCGTCATCGACGGGCCGTCCGAGATCGCCCGGATCGCGGCCGCCGTCGGTCCGGACGGCCACCAGAAGGTGCTGGTGCGGGTGGTGCCCGGCGTCTCGGCCGGGGGCCACGAGAAGATCCGTACCGGTACGGAGGATCAGAAGTTCGGCCTCTCGCTCGCCGACGGCTCGGCGCAGGACGCCATCGCGCGCATACTCGGCCAGCCTCAGCTCGAACTGACGGGCCTGCACTGCCACATCGGCTCCCAGATCACCGAGGTGGAGCCCTACCTCGTCGCCCTGCGCCGCATGGTCGGGCTGATGGCCCGCATCCGTGACGCGCACGGCGTCGTCCTGCCCGAGCTGGACATGGGCGGCGGCCACGGCATCGCCTACCGGCCCGGCGAGTCCGCCCTCGACCTCACCGCGCTCGCCCGGGGCCTGCGTGCCGAGCTCGGCGAAAGCTGCGCCGCCGCGGGCCTGGCCGTGCCCCGGCTCGTCATCGAACCGGGACGTGCCGTCGCCGGTCCGGCAGGGGTCGCCCTGTACCGGGTGCTCGCCGTCAAGCACACCGGCGAGAAGGTGTTCGTCTCCGTGGACGGCGGCATGAGCGACAACCCTCGGCCCGCCCTGTACGGGGTGCGCTACGCGCCCCGCCTGATCGGTCGGCACTCCACCGCCGACGCCCGCACGGCCACGGTCGTAGGCCGGCACTGCGAGGCGGGGGACGTTCTCGCGGCCGATGTGGAACTGCCGGGCGACATCCACCCCGGTGACCTGCTCGCCGTACCGGTGGCGGGCGCGTACCAGCTGTCCATGGCTTCCGGTTACAACATGGTGGGCCGTCCCCCGGTGGTCGCCGTCCACGAGGGCACGTCGCGGGTGCTGGTCCGGCGCGAGACGCTGGAGGACCTGCGCAGCCGGGACATCGGCAGCTGAAGCCTGTCTTCACGGCTGGTACACGAGCTCGATCACGATCGCCGCGATCACTCCCCAGACGCCGATGCCGAGGAGCCACAGGGCGTCGAGGACGGCACCTGTGGCGATGAGGGTCAGACCGGCCGCCGTGAGGGCGAGTACGGTCCGGCGGATGGCCCGGTCGGGGCGCGAACGAGTGGTCACAGCAGTGAGAATCCCGCCCGGCTCTCGTCATGGCGAGGGTCGGGCGGGATTCCTGGCGACCTTTTGACGCGGTGGCTCAGCCGGCGTGGACGTGGGGGCGTCGGCTCCGGTCCGGTTCGGCCTCCCGGATGACCTCGCGGGTGACCGGGGCGACCTCGCCCTGGCCGAAGAGGAAGAAGCGGAAGAAGTTGGCCATCGGATTGCCCTCGGTCCACTCGAAGTAGATGTGCGGGCGCTGACCGGTCTCGTCCCGGACGTGGAGGAGCAGCGCGGCCAGGGCGTTGGGAATGCTGGAGCTCTCCAGGGTCAGGACGCGGTAGCGGTCGTGCAGCACCTCGCCGCGTACGCGCATGCCCGACTCGAACTCGGAGGCGTCCAGGACCGTGACCTCGACGAACATGACGTCATCCCCGGCCGGGATGTCGTTGTCCGCACGGATCTGTTCCTTCTTCTGCCGGTACTCCTCCAGGTCCCGGTTGTCGGGCTCGTTCGCGATGAAACGGATCGTGCGGTTCGCGGTGTCCCGGATGAACCGCTGTGCCATGTCGTCGAACTCGATGTGGGTGACGCGCAGCTCGAAGACGCGGGCGAGACGGGAGAGGAGGGACAGCGCGATGATGCCGGCGATGAAGCAGGCGCCGATCTTGACGCCGTCGGGGCGTTCCACGATGTTGACGGCGGTCGTGTAGATGAAGACGGCCGAGATGACACCGAAGCCGATCGTCCAGCCGCGCTCCCCCGCCCGGCGTGCGGCGATGGTCACGGCGACCGCGGCCGAGGTGATCAGGACGAGGACACCGGTGGCGTACGCGCCGCCCTGCGCGTCCACATCGGCGTTGAAGATCCAGGTCACGAGGAACGCGACGAGGGTGAACACGATGACCATGGGACGCAGGGCGCGGGCCCAGTGCGGGGCCATGCCGTAGCGGGGGAGGTAGCGCGGCATCAGGTTCAGCAGGCCCGCCATCGCGGAGGAGCCGGCGAACCACAGGATGAGGATCGTGGAGATGTCGTAGACCGTGCCGAAGGCGGAGCCCAGGTACTCGTGCGCCAGGTAGGCGAGCGCGCGTCCGTTGGCCTCGCCGCCCGGCTCGAACTGGGCCGCCGGGATCAGCAGGGTCGTGATGAGGCTGGAGCAGATCAGGAAGATGCTCATGATCACGGCGGCCGTGGTCAGCAGCTTCTTCGCACCGCGGATCCGGCCTGCCGGCTTCTCGGGGGTGTCGTCGGGATCGCCCTTGACGTGCGGCATGACCGCCACGCCCGTCTCGAATCCCGACAGACCGAGCGCGAGCTTGGGGAACACGACGAGCGCGATGGCGATCATCATGAAGACGTTGCCGTGCTCGGTGGTCAGTGCCGTCGTCCAGTCGGTGATGACCTGCGGCTGCGTGAAGACGTGCCACAGCCCGACGGCCACGACGACGACGTTCAGGCCGAGGTAGGTGACGACGAGAACGACGGCGACGCCGATGGCCTCGCTGAACCCCTTCAGGAACACCCCGCCCAGGAGCGCGATCAGGATCAGGGTGATCAGCACCTCGTGACCGTGCAGGGTGCTGGTGAGGTGCGGATTCTCCACCATGTGCGCGGTCGCGTCCGCCGCGGAGAGGGTGATGGTGATGAGGAAGTCGGTGGCCGCGAATCCGAGGAGGGTCAGGACGAACAGCTTCCCCTTCCAGAACGTCAGCAGCCGCTCCAGCATGGCGATGGAGCCCTCGCCGTGCGGGCTCTCCTCCGCGACCCGCCGGTAGACGGGCAGCGCGCCGAAGAGGGTGAGCAGGACGAGCACGATGGTCGCCAGCGGCGACAGCAGCCCGGCCGCGAGGAACGCGATGCCGGGCTGGTAGCCGAGGGTGGAGAAGTAGTCGAGACCCGTCAGGCACATGACCCGCCACCAGGGCCGGCCGTGTGGCTGGGCGGCCGCTTCCTTGGCGGCTGGCGAACTGTTCTCGGCGGTCAAGCCTTCCAGCATCCACGCACGCATGCGTGACGTGCGGGCAGGGGTGGCCATCGTGGGGGGCTCCTGTCGTACGGCAAGGAATCAGCCATCGACACCGACGGCTGAGCAAGCGTACGCAAACTGATCCTTTATACACGTGAGCGACCAAACCCTGACGCATCCTTAACGCGATCAGGACCACCTGTGGCGTAGCGGACGTGCTCCCCTGGCCCCGGAGACCCACCTGCCGGGCCGGTATGTGGGTGCCCTCGTGACGACGGGCGGATGGAAGGCGTCAGGACCGTGTGAAGGCGGCGTCAGGGAGCGGCGGCTCGACCTTCGCGACGATGCGGAAGCGGAGGCGGCAGATGACCGCGTCGGTGTCGCGCCGGACCGCGTGGGCGACGACGGAGCCGCGCTGGTTCTGGAGCAACCGCTGCCACAGGCGGGCGGGTTCGGTCTCCGGGATGAGGACGGTGACCTGGGCGTCCGGGTGGGTCCGCGCGAGCGTGCGGACGTACGCCGCTACGGGGCGGCCCAGCGAGCGGGTCTCCGAGGAGAGTTCGATCAGATCCACGCCCGGCTCCCACAACTCCCAGTCCCGGCGCAGGGCTTCGGCGGTCCGTCGGTCTTCGACCGTGGGGTGGGAGACGGTCACGGCGAGGACCTCGTCGCCGAGGGAGCGGGCGGCGGTGAGGGCCTGGCAGGTCAGGCGGGACAGCCCGGAAACGGGAACGACGACGAGCGAGTGGGACCGGTGCGGCGGTTGCGGGACGCGTCCCAGTTCGAGTCGCTCGCCGATCTCGCCGTAGGCCCGGTGGATCTTCTCGAAGGCGAGGACGATCAGCGGCAGGGCGAGGACGATCAGCCAGGCACCTTCGGTGAACTTGGTGGCGGTGACGACCACCGCGGAGACACCGGTCAGGAGCGCGCCGAAGCCGTTGAGGGCGGCCTTGGTCCGCCAGCCCTTGGGGCGCTCGCCGTACCAGTGCCGGACCATGCCGACCTGGCAGATGGTGAAGCCGACGAAGACGCCGATCGCGAAGAGCGGGACGAGGGTGTTGGTGTCGCCGCCGGAGAGGACGAGCAGGGCGGCGGAGACGAACGCCAGCCAGACCACGCCGTGACGGTGGACCTGCCGGTCGGCCTTGAGGGCGAAGACGTGCGGCAGGTGGTTGTCACGGGCCAGCAGGCCCATCAGCACCGGGAGACCGCCGAAGGAGGTGTTCGCAGCGAGCGCCAGCAGCACCATGGTGGCGAACTGCACGACATAGAAGGCCGCGGTGTGCCCGAAAGAGGCGTCGGCGAGCTGGGCGAGGACGGTCACGCCCTCGACCGGCTGGAGGTGGAATCGGCCGATGAGGATGGACAGGCCGATCAGCATGACGCCGAGCAGGGCGCCGAGGGCGACCTCGGTGCGCTGGGCGCGGCGGGCGGCCGGGGCCCGGAAGGACGGCACGGCGTTGGCGACGGCCTCGACGCCCGTCAGCGCCGAGCAGCCGGCGGCGAACGCCTTCAGCAGCAGAAGTGCGCCGACCCCGGTGGCCCCCTCTCCGAGGGCGGAGGCGTGCCCCGCCGCGGAGGCGGTGCTGACCGGGCCGTCGCGGAAGAGACCGACGCTGATCATCGCGAGGATCGACCCGACGAAGAGCGCGGTCGGAAGCAGGAACGCCTTGGCGGAATCGACGACCCCGCGCAGGTTCACGGCGGTGACCAGGAGCAGGACCGCGAGACAGATCCAGACCCGCTCCCCGTGCAGCCCCGGGAAGGCCGAGGTCAGGGCGGCGACTCCCGCGGTGACGGAGACGGCGACGTTCAGCACGTAGTCGAGGATCAGCGAGGCGGCCGCGACCAGGCCGGCCCGCCGGCCCAGATGCCGCTCGGCCACGGCGTAGGATCCACCGCCGTCGGGGAACGCGGCGATCACCTGCCGGTAGGAGGCCACCAGTACCGCCAGCAGGGCGGCGATCGCGAGGGTGACGGGGAGGGTGAACCCGAGGCCGTAGGCGCCCGCGGCGGCCAGGACGAGCACGATGGACTCGGGCCCGTACGCCACGGACGCCATCGCGTCGAGCGACAGCGCGGCGAGGCCCTGGAGAGCGGTCAGCCTGTGGTGGTCCCCGGCTCCGGTGGCGCTGGTGTCCGGGGGCTCCTCCTGGCCCGGTTCCTGAGCGACCGCGGTCGATTTTCCTACGTCTATGGCCATGTCGCCGGTCCCTCCGAATGAGCAAAGTGAGGACAGCGTCGAAGCCGCACGGCGCGGCGCCCAGCACCCTTGGCGCACTCCATACGTCCGGCCCGCCACTCTTCACGCATTCCATACGCGCAGGTGGGACCGCCCGCCTCGCCGAGGACGGCGCGACCGAGCCGCGGGCCGTCGGCGGCGGGCCTGCCTCACCAGGCCCGATGCCCTGCGGGCGGCCTGCACCGTCAGGGCGGCGTCAAGGGTTCCCGCGCCCCCGTATGGACCCCGTCAAAACGTCTTAACACCCGGGTGAGGACGCGGTTGTCTCGTCATCGGCCATCTGGCCGATTCATTTCTTCCACTCAACTCAGGAGCTCGCGATGGCCGATCTGGCCTTCGTCGTCACCACGGTCGCGGTGTTCGCGCTGGTGGCTCTCATCGCCCGGGGGGTGACCAAGCTGTGACTGTCGAAAACGTCGTCGGTCTCGTGGTGGCCGTCTCTCTGCTCGGCTACCTCGTCCTCGCCCTTGTGTACCCGGAGAGGTTCTGAGCACCGATATGAGCCCCGTAACCGCTGGTGTGCTCCAGATGCTCGCGCTGATCGCCGCGCTGGCTCTGGCGTACCGTCCGCTGGGCGATCACATGGCCCGGGTCTACTCCTCCGAGAAGCACTACAGGCCGGAGAAGTGGATCTACAAGGTCATCGGCGCCAACCCGTCGGCCGAGATGCGCTGGCCCGCCTACCTGCGCGCCGTCCTCGCCTTCTCCGCCGTCAGTGTCCTCTTCCTCTACCTGCTGCAGCGCGTGCAGGGCATCCTGCCGGGCTCGCTCGGCTTCGTGTCGATCGACCCGGACCAGGCCTTCAACACCGCCGCCTCCTTCGTGGCCAACACGAACTGGCAGTCGTACTACGGCGAGCAGGCCATGGGCCACGTCGTGCAGACCGGCGGCCTGGCGGTGCAGAACTTCGTCTCCGCAGCCGTCGGCATGGCCGTCGCGGTGGCTCTCGTACGGGGCTTCTCGCGCTCCCGCACCGGCGAGCTCGGCAACTTCTGGTCCGACCTGGTCCGCGGCACCGTCCGCATCCTCCTGCCGATCTCGGTGATCGGCGCGATCGTCCTGGTAGCCTGCGGCGCCATCCAGAACTTCGCCGGCATCCACGAGGTCGGCCAGTTCATGGGCGGGACCCAGCAGTGGAACGGCGGCGCGGTCGCCTCGCAGGAGGTCATCAAGGAACTGGGCACGAACGGTGGCGGCTACTTCAACGCCAACTCGGCCCACCCCTTCGAGAACCCCACCCCCTTCTCGAACCTGTTCGAGGTCTTCCTGATCCTGGTCATCCCCTTCGCGATGACCCGCACCTTCGGCCGCATGGTCGGCAACCTGCGCCAGGGCTACGCGATCCTCGCCACCATGGGCGTCATCTGGATCGGCTTCACCGCGCTGATGATGTGGACCGAGTTCGCCCACCACGGCCCGGCCTTCGAGGTCTCCGGCGGCGCGATGGAGGGCAAGGAAGCCCGGTACGGCATCGCCGCCTCCTCGATCTTCTCCGTCGCCACCACGCTCACCTCGACGGGCGCGGTCAACTCCTTCCACTCCTCCTACACGGGCCTGGGCGGCGGTATCCAGCTGCTGGGCATGCAGCTGGGCGAGATCGCGCCCGGTGGTGTCGGTTCCGGCCTCTACGGCATGCTGATCATGGCGATCATCGCGGTGTTCATCGCCGGCCTGATGGTCGGCCGGACCCCCGAGTACCTGGGCAAGAAGATCGGCACCCGCGAGATCAAGCTCGCCGCCTGCTACATCCTCATCACCCCCGCCCTGGTGCTCTGCTTCACCGCGGCCGCCATGGCCCTGCCCACCCCGGGCAACTCCATGACGAACTCCGGCGCTCACGGCTTCTCCGAGATCCTCTACGCCTACACCTCGGGCGCCAACAACAACGGCTCGGCCTTCGCCGGCCTGAACGCCGACACGCAGTGGTTCAACAGCACCATCGGCATCGCCATGCTGCTCGGCCGCTTCCTGCCCATGGTCTTCGTCCTGGCTCTGGCCGGCTCGCTCGCCGAGCAGAAGCCCGTTCCCGAGACCACGGGCACCCTCCGTACCGACAAGCCGCTCTACGCGGGCCTGCTCGTCGGCACGATCCTCATCATCACCGGTCTGACCTACTTCCCGGCCCTGGCGCTGGGTCCGCTCGCCGAAGGGCTCGCATCATGAGCACCGCCACACCCACCCGTGCTCCGCACGACGACCTACCGACCGGCCACAAGCCGCCCGCCGGCCGCGTCGGTGGGGGGCTGTTCGACCCCAAGGCACTGCTGAAGTCCTTCCCGGACGCGGTCCGCAAGCTCGACCCCCGGATCATGATCAAGTCCCCGGTCATGTTCGTGGTCCTGATCGGCTCGGTCGTCACGACCGTCCTGGCGATCGCGGACCCGACGAACTGGTTCGGCTGGGCGATCACGGTCTGGCTGTGGCTGACCACGATCTTCGCCAACCTCGCGGAGGCCGTGGCCGAAGGCCGCGGCAAGGCCCAGGCCGACACCTTGCGCAAGGCCAAGACCCACACCGTCGCCCGTCGCCTGGGCCAGGACGGCAGGCGCGAGGAGCGGGTCCCCGGTACCGACCTCAAGATCGGCGACCTGGTGGTCTGCGAGGCCGAGGACATCATCCCCGGCGACGGTGACGTCGTCGAAGGCGTCGCGTCCGTGGACGAATCCGCCATCACCGGCGAGTCCGCCCCGGTCATCCGCGAGTCGGGCGGCGACCGCTCGGCCGTCACCGGCGGTACCAAGGTCCTCTCGGACCGGATCGTCGTCAAGATCACGACCAAGCCCGGCGAGACCTTCATCGACCGGATGATCGCCCTCGTCGAGGGTGCGGCCCGGCAGAAGACGCCCAACGAGATCGCGCTGAACATCCTTCTCGCGTCCCTCACCATCGTCTTCCTGCTGGCCGTCGTCACCCTGCAGCCGTTCGCGATCTACGCGGACGCCGAGCAGTCGATGATCGTCCTCACCGCCCTGCTGGTCTGCCTGATCCCCACCACCATCGGCGCGCTCCTCTCCGCCATCGGCATCGCCGGCATGGACCGCCTCGTCCAGCGCAACGTCCTGGCGATGTCGGGACGTGCCGTCGAGGCCGCCGGGGACGTCTCCACGCTGCTGCTCGACAAGACGGGCACCATCACCCTCGGCAACCGCCAGGCCTCGGAGTTCGTTCCGGTCGAGGGAACGACGGAGGCCGAGCTGGCCGACGCCGCCCAGCTGTCGTCCCTCGCGGACGAGACCCCCGAGGGCCGCTCGATCGTGGTCCTCGCGAAGGGGAGGTACGGCCTGCGCGAGCGCCACCGGGGCGAGCTCTCCCAGGCCGAGTGGATCGCCTTCACCGCCCAGACCCGCATGTCGGGTGTCGACGTCGACGGCAGGAAGACCCGCAAGGGCGCGGCCGGTTCGGTCATCACCTGGGTGAGGGAGCGGGGCGGCCGAGTCTGCGACGACGCCGACCTCCTCGCCAACCGCGTCTCCGAGGCCGGCGGCACCCCGCTCCTGGTGGCCGTCGAGGACGAGAAGGGCGCCCGCGTCCTCGGTGTCATCCACCTCAAGGACGTGGTCAAGGAGGGCATGCGCGAGCGGTTCGACGAACTGCGCCGCATGGGCATCAAGACGGTCATGATCACGGGTGACAACCCGCTGACCGCGAAGGCCATCGCCGAGGAGGCGGGTGTCGACGACTTCCTCGCCGAGGCCACCCCCGAGGACAAGATGGCCCTCATCAAGCGGGAGCAGGCGGGCGGCAAGCTGGTCGCGATGACCGGCGACGGTACGAACGACGCCCCGGCGCTGGCCCAGGCCGACGTCGGTGTCGCGATGAACACCGGTACCTCGGCCGCCAAGGAGGCCGGGAACATGGTGGACCTCGACTCCAACCCCACCAAGCTCATCGAGATCGTCGAGATCGGCAAGCAGCTGCTGATCACGCGTGGCGCCCTGACCACGTTCTCCATCGCCAACGACGTGGCGAAGTACTTCGCGATCATCCCGGCCATGTTCGCCGTGGTCCACCCGGGCCTCGACAAGCTCAACATCATGGGACTGTCCTCGCCGAACTCCGCGATCCTGTCGGCCGTCGTCTTCAACGCGCTGATCATCATCGCGCTGGTACCGCTCGCCCTCAAGGGCGTCCGGTACCGGCCCACCAGCGCCGACAAGATGCTCCGCCGGAACCTGGGGATCTACGGACTCGGCGGCCTGATCGCCCCGTTCATCGGCATCAAGATCATCGACATGCTCATCTCCCTCATCCCCGGGCTCGCCTGAATTAGGAACGTGCTGATCCGCCATGAACAACTCTTTGAGCAACACAGCGCGCCTGATCGGCGCCGGTCTGCGGGCCCTGCTGGCTCTGACGGTGATCTGCGGCGTGCTCTACCCGCTGGCCGTCACCGGGATCGCCCAGGCCCTCTTCCACGACAAGGCCAACGGCTCCGAGATCAAGGACAAGAGCGGCACCGTCGTCGGCTCCTCCCTCATCGGGCAGACCTACAACCAGCCCGAGCGGAACCCCGACGACCCGGAGGAAGCCGCCGAGCCCGACCTCAAGTGGTTCCAGCCGCGCCCCTCGGGCGGCCTCGGCACCAACAGCGTCAACACCCAGTACTCGCTGATCCTCTCCGGCGCCACCAACCGCTCCGCCGACAACGGCGCCGTGAACGGCCGGTGCACCGAGGACGCCGAGGAGGGAACGCTCTGCGCCCAGGTCGTCGCCGCCAAGGAGGCCGTCGTCGCCGACAACTCCACCGCGGGCCACCCGATCGAACCCGAGGACGTACCGGCCGACGCCGTCACCTCCTCCGGCTCGGGCCTCGACCCGGACATCTCCCCGCAGTACGCGAAGATCCAGATCCACCGCGTCGCCGAGCGGAACGGGCTCGACGTCGAGCAGGTCGAGAAGCTCGTCGCCGATCACACCACCGGCCGCACCCTCGGCTTCATGGGTGAACCGCGCGTCAACGTGCTCGCACTCAACACCGCGCTCAAGGCACTGACCCAGCGCTGACATCCGCACGGCAAGCGTCTCGGCCTCGGCCGTATCCCGTGCGGCCCTGCGTGACGGGTCGTGCGTCCCCGATCTCGATTCCAGGGGGCCGAGGAGCTGCCGCGAGCACGGACACGGCCTGTGGAGCGCCCCCGTAGGAGCGCTCCACAGGCCGTCGGTTTCGGGCCGTCAGCTTGGCCGTCAGCTTCCGGTGGTCCCGCCGAACTCGGTGGTCAGGATGTCGTCGAGGACGCCCAGGCCGCTCCAGTCGCCGTTGACCTGGCCGGTGAGCAGGTGCTTGCCGTCACGGGAGCCCATGGCACAGGTCCACGAACCGTACGTCGCGCCCGCGTTGCCCCAGACCGTGGCACCGGACGACAGTGCCCAGGAGAACACGCCCAGGCCGTAGCGGGTGCCCGGGATCCACGGGACGGGTCCCGTGGTGTCGACGGTGGTGAACATCTCCCGCTGCTGCTCGGCCGGCAGCAGGTGGCCCTGGAGCAGCGCGCCGAAGAAGCGCTGCAGGTCACCCGTGGTCGAGATGACGCCGCCGGCCGCCCACGCGAAGGACTGGTTCATGTCGGTCGCGTCGTGGATCTCGGGCCGTGCGTCGGAGGCGAAAAGGGTGGAGTAGTGCCGGGTGTGCGGCCCTTGGATCGTCGGTTCCGTGCCGGGCAGGTAGGTCCCGGTCAGCCCCAGAGGGCGGACGATCCGCCGGTCGAGCGCGTCGGCGAACGTCCCGCCCGTGATCTTCTCGACGATCAGGGCAGCCAGGAAGTAGTTGGTGTTGGAGTACAGGAAGGCCTCTCCCGGAGCGAAGGACGGCGGCGTGGCCAGACCGATCCTGATCAGCTGCTCGGGGGCGTAGGTGTCGTAGCGGTGCCGGAACCACGCCTCGCCGATGCCCTTCGTGAAGAACTGGGCGTCGTTGCCGTAGTTGAAGATGCCGCTGGTGTGGTGGAGCAACTGCCGGATGGTGATCGCCCGGCCGTCGTAGCCGTTGCCCGCCACCATCCCGGGCAGCCACTGCTCCATCGTGTCGTCGAGGCCGAGCCGGCCTTCGGCCGCCAGCTGCAGGACCAGCGTGGCCGTGAACGCCTTCGTCGTGCTCCCGATCCGGAATCGCTCGGACGGCCGACGTTTCTCCCCGGTCCCGGTGTCGCGTACGCCTGCCGAGCCGAACCACGCGCCATGGTCGTCCCGTACGTCGACGACGACGCCGGGAGCGCCACCCGGGGCCGTGGCGCGATCCAGGACCCGCTGCAGTGCGGAGCGGTCGGGGGTGGCCGTGGCGGCCGCTGCGGTCGCCTCGGTGGTGAAGTGACTGGTCATGTCGGTGTTCCTTTCAGGAGTTCGGGTTCGGTTCGTCGGATCGGGAGAGTGGTGTCAGCGCGCCGGGCCGGCGGGCTCGGGGAGCCCGGCCCCTTCCACCACCGTGGTGCGTTCGGCCGTTGCGCGCTTGGCGGTGACGATCACTCGTGCGGTGGTCCCCACCGTGAGCAGCAGCACCGCGACGAGGGCGAGGAGGGTGGCGGTGTCGGGATGGATGAGGGACTGTCCGCGCCAGGCCTGCCAGGTCACCACCGCGACCAGCCCCGTGTAGCCGAGGGCGGCACTGCCGACCAGGCGGGCCCGTACCTTCTCGTCCCGCAGCCAGACGCGCTCGGCGGCCAGGGCGGCCAGTACCGCGGCGATCAGCAGGAGTACCTGGATGCCGTGCAGGGCGAAGAAGTGCGGCACCCGGAAGTCGCCGCCGGTCACGCTCCAGTTGGTGAGGGGCATCCCGTGGCCGTCGGGGTCGCCGATGCCGTGGCCCTGGTACATCTGTACGGAGTGGCCGTTGGCGTCCGTCACCGTACGGGAGTGGATCTCGGTGACCATCCAGAAGACCGGTACCACCATGCCGAAGGTGGCGAGCGCGAGGCCGGCGCGGATGGCGCGGTTCAGTGCCGCTCCGCCGGTGCGCTGGATCAGGACGACGACCGCGAGGACCAACTGCGCGATGACGATGACCATCACGCCGAAGGTGAGGAGAGGGACCAGGGCCACGGTGACCGGGTCGGTCCGGTCCGCGTTGAAGTGACTGAAGGTGCCGCGCGCCGCCTGGGCGGTGATGGCGCCCACCTCCACGGTGGCGGCTACCGCGAAGACGGTGCCCAGGAGGCCGGCCAGCCGCCTGCCCTTGGCCAGCTTCGTCAGGAGCCAGGCCAGCGTGGCCGCGTAGAGGCCGAAGGCGAAGCCGAACTTGAGCGGCTTCACCCACACCGACTCGTCCAGCAGGGTCCGTTCGTCGATGACGGTACCGACGCCGGAAACGAGCACCAGGCCGAACATGAGCGCGGCGCAGACCAGCAGCGGCCGGTGCAGGCCACGCACGGGTGTGGGTAAGGACGTCATGAGGGGCTCCGATCAAGGCGACGGGCAGCCCTCGTCCGGGCCGGCTCGGTTCGCATCGCTTGTTCGCGAATGACTAAAAGCTAAATTGCTTTCACTTTTTCGTCAATCAAAAAGATAACTCTGCCGGTAAAACTGCAGGTCATCGCGCAAAACTCTTGCAATGAGAATGAAATCGAATGCAAAAGTAGCCAGGGGGGATTTGCAATGACCTGGCCGCGAAAGCAATACTGGCCGCACACGCGGACCTGACACGGAGGCAATGCCGATGCCCGGAGGCAGACTGACCCACCACGAACGACAGGCGATCGCCGAGGGGTTGAGGGAAGGCCTCAGCTACACCGACATCGCCGGGCGCCTGGGCCGGCCCATCTCCACCGTCACCCGAGAGGTGGCCCGCAACGGCGGCCCCACGGCCTATCGGGCCGACGCGGCCCATCGCGCCACGACCGGACGCGCCCGCCGCCGCAAGCAGCCCGCACCCCCGGCCGCCGCGCCGACCGCGAGCGACACGCACGGACGCGACCCGCAGGCCGTCCTCGAACTGGAGGAACAGTTCACGGCGATGATGGTCGGTACGGGTCTGCCGCGGATGACCGCCCGGGTACTGACGTGCCTGTACATCACCGACGGAGGCAGCCTGACCGCCACCGAGCTCGCTCAGCGTCTCCAGGTCAGCCCCGCCTCCGTCTCCAAGGCCGTCGGCGAACTCGAACAGCAGGAACTCATCAGGCGCGAACGCGACACCGGTCGGCGACGCGACCGGTACGTCATCGACGCCGACGCCTGGTTCCGCGGCTGGATGGCCAGCGCCCGTCAGAACGCCATGCTGGCCGACTTCACCCTGCGCGGCGCCCAGGTCCTCGGCGCGACGACACCCGCCGGCACCCGGATGCAAGACATAGGCCACTTCTTCGAACACGTCGGCCGAGCCATGATCGAGGCGGCCGAGCAATGGCGGCAGGCCGACGTCGAAAGGCGGAGCACACCCGACTGAGGCGTCGGAGAACCGCTTCCCTTCGCCCGGCGGGGATACTGGCCGCCATGCGCATCCGCATCGACGCCGTCGACCTGCCCGGCCTCGTCTGCCCGCCCGACGCACAAGCCGGCGACCGGACGGCGTACCGCAACGTCCATGTCGCCGTGCAACGCCGGAACCGCCCGGCCGAGCTCCTCGATCCGCAACCCGGCAACGCCGCCACCGCGACCTGGACCCTGGAGTGCACCGCGACCGCCTCGCCGGCCGGCCTCGACGTGAAAGGGCCTTACGTACAAGGCGGTCCCGGGGGCCGGTTCATCTATCTGTCGTGGGGCGCGGTCGACGAAGCAGGCACCTTCGGCATGTTCCGCCGCGCCAAACTCATGCTCGACGCCGTACCCGCCGAGGCGCTGGATGCGGCCGGCCGCGGCGGCCTGCTGGTGGGCAGCCTCGGTCTGACCGACGCGTGTGGCGCACCGCTGTGCGCACGGGTCGTGCCCCCGACCATCACCTGGAGTGCCGCCCCGTAGAAGCGAGCCGGGACTCCGATGCGCCCTCCCTCGTCACGGTGGTGGGCCGGCACTGCGAGGTGGGCGACGTACTGGCGGCCGAGGTGCTGCTGCTCGCAGACGTACGGGCCGAACTCCCGCCTCTACTGCACCTGACGTGCGAGGGCTTCGGCCAGGGCGCCGACCCGGGCGGGCTCCAGTGAGCTGCCTCCCGACTTCCCGATGCCGATCAGCAGGGCCGCGTCCCCTTCGCCGTCGAGCTTCAGCCGGACGGTGGCGACGTTGCCGCTCCCGGTCAGGACCGGCTCACCGGCCTTGGCTTCGCCGGCCTTCTTCATGTACGCGATCAGGTCGTCGAGGGACATCCCGGCCTGCTGCTGGACGGCCGGTGCCAGCGGGGCGCTCGCCTGGGGCTTGCGCGTGGCGATCGTGTGCACCTCCACGTCCTCCGTGCCGATGTGGAACGTGCAGCTCACCAGCGCACCGGGGTTCTGGGCGAGCGGATCCTCGGGCACGGCCCGCTTGCCACCTTCGCCGGTGACGGCGGGCAGGTCCGTACCCTTCACGGACCCCGGTCCGGCCGCCGTGTCCACACCTGCGGTCTTGGCCGCCTTGGCGATGTCGTAGGACAGCGGGCACTTGTCCGTCCCGTCGGGCGCCATTCCGTCCACGGTCTTGGTCAGCCCGCTCAGGCTCAGCGGCGGCGCACCGCCACTCTGACAGGCGGCCAGGAGAGCCGCTGCTGTCATGGCGGTGATCGCCGGTCCGTACCGACGGCGGTGTATCACGTGTGTGTCCTCACTGTTCACGGGGTGCCGGCGGAGCAGCCGTAGCGTTCGCCGACGACGTCGAGGAAGGTCTTGAACAACTCGTCAGAGGTCGGCGTACCGGGGGGCCCGAGGGCAGAGGTGCAACTCCGGCCCAGCTCCGAGGAGAAGTATGTCGGGGTACCCGAGCAGTCGGTGACCACGTGCCCGGTCCCAGGTATCGCCACCACCGCGCTCGGCCGCAAGCAGGCACGGATGCCGCACGACCGAGCGCCCCAGCGGGATTCCGGTGGGTCTGCGGCCCGGGCCGGCGGTCCGACGCATGCGCGGCCGATCGCCACCGCTGTCACCAAGGGCTCCGCACCCGAACGCCGAGGGCCCGGACGCGGTCCTGGGCCTGCGGGTCGAGCTTCAGCAGCAGGTCCTCGCCGACGACTCCGTCGCGCTCCCAGATGGTGCAGAGGGTCTCCAGGCCCGCTTCGGCGACCTCCGGCTCGACGTCGGCCGAGGTCCGCACCAGGGCTTCGACGACCGGCCGGCCCCGCAGTCCCGCTACCGCCCGCGCCGTCCGGGCCCGCTGCTCCGCCGGGACGGCCGGGTCGGCGAGCGAGCGCAGCACGTCCGCCGTGTCGTGGGCGTCCTGGCAGGGCATCACCCACACCAGGTAGACGAGTTGCGCGCAGAGCACGATCAGGTACTGCAGTGGCGCGAGCAGAGCCGCGGGCAGCAGCAGAAGCAGGGGCAGCACGATCAGCCAGCCGCCCCGGATGCGCGAGGGACCGCCGGTCGGCGGCTCGAACCGCCGTCCGGCCAGCAGGATGAGTACGAACATGGTCACGATCGTCAGGAGCGGCACCACGATCAGCCCCGCTCCCAGCCCCGCGCCGAACGACGCCCAGAAGGGCTCGTCACCCAGAACGGGCAGCACCAGGGCCGCGGCCAGCCAGCCGAGAGCGGCGGTCAGGGCGTAGCGCTGCAGGCAGACCAACAACCATCTTCCCGTACTCATGGCAGCTTCCTCGTCTCAACGGCTCTTCGTACAGGCGCCCTTGGCCCATCTCCGGTCGTCACGGTACTTGCGGGAGAGGCCGTTGGGACCGTCGGGGCCGAGTCCGAGACCAGGACCCCCTTCCGGACCGGAGCGCTCCAGGGTGCCGCGGAGCCGATGTGCGCCATGAGCAGGACACTCCCGGAACGCAGCAGCAGCGGCGGGCCGGCGTCCGGCTGCAGGGGCGGCGTGGCCTCCAGGACACTCCCGGGCGACCGGGCACGCCACACGGCTCCGGCGCTCCGCCCTCAACGGCACTGCCGGGGCGCGCGTGGTCGCTGCCGCGCGCGCCCCGGCTCGCATCGGCTGATGATGGGAGTACGGCCGAACACGCGGAGCTGACCATGACGGGGTGGCGTGTCAGGGATTACACCCAGGACGATCTCGAATCGGTGCTGCGGGTCGACGCCGAGAGCGGCACGGCCGAAGAGCCGCCGCTCTTTCCACTGTCGGACGCGGTGGCGGCCCTCCAGGCACTCCACCCGGCCGTGGTGGCCACCGCCGACGACGTGGTGGTCGGCGCCGCGGTGAGCAGGGTGGAGGGCGAGCGGGCGTGGATCCTGCGCATCAGCATGGCGCCCGCCTGGCGGCACCAGGGGCTGGGCAGCGACCTGATCACGGCCTTGGAGCACCGGCTCTTCGCCGGTGGAGTCCGAACGGTGCACGCGGTCCTGCCCGACGGCGAGACCGGTGCCGCCGCCCTTTACAACTGCGGCTTCGACGCCCGTACGGGCCTGGTCCACTTCGAGAAGCGCGGGCGGGTGACCCCTCAGGCGGTGAGCATGCTCGCGTCCCTGGGAGCGGAGCTGCCCCTCGGAGGACTGTGGCGGAAGGTCGCGGGCATGCAGCGGGAGAAGGAGCTCATCGAGCGGCGCCTGGTCCTGCCACTGGCCCATCCGGAGATGGCTGCCCAGCACGGCGTGGAGCTGCCACGGGCGGTGATGCTGTTCGGGCCGCCCGGGACGGGGAAGAGCACGTTCGCGCACGCGATCGCCAGCCGTCTGGGATGGCCGTTCCTCGAACTGTTCCCCGCCCGGCTGGCCGCCGAGTACGGGCTGGCCAGCGGGCTGAACCGGCGCTTCGACGAGATCGCCCGGCTCGACCACGTCCTGGTCTTCATCGACGAGGTCGAGGAGATCGCCGGGACCCGGAGCGGCGCGGACGCGACCGCGGTCGGCGTCGTGAACGAACTGCTCAAGGCGATCGTCCGGTTCCGGGGCCAGGACGGTCGGCTGCTCGTCTGCGCCACGAACGACGTGACCACGCTCGACCCCGCGTTCCTGAGGCACGGCCGATTCGACTACGTACTACCGATCGGCCCACCCGACGAGCGCGCGCGGACCGAGCTGTGGGAGAGCTACCTGGCCCGAGCGGGAGCCGAGGCCGACAGCGCCGCGCTGGCGGACGCCAGCGAGGGGTTCACCCCTGCCGACATCGCCCATGTGGCGCGCACCGTCTCCCAGGTCCAGTTCGAGCGCACCTTCGACACCGGAGCCCGGACCCGCCCCACCACCGAGGACTACCTGCGCACGATCGGCGAGACCAGGCCCACGGTCAGCGCGGCCATGGCCCAGGAGTTCGCCCGGCAGACCGAGAAGTTCGCCCGCATCTAAGGGCTGTCCCGTAATCCCCGGCGGGCGCGCGACGCCAGCTACGGCACCTCGCCGCGTTGTCGGGATCGCCCAAATACGCCCAGTATGAGGACGACCCTCCGCCTTGCGATGCACCGCATCTGACGCCGCGCGCTGACCCACCGGGGATTACGGGACAGCCCTTAGTAGTGCTTTGTTAGGTGGTGTCGTAGGGCTGCCATGGCACGGTTTGCTGGCAGGTGGGGCAGGTGCCGGTCCAGGTGGCGATGAGGTGTTGGAGGAGGTCCAGGGCCTGGTAGAGGGTCAGGCCCTGGCAGGGGCTTTTGGGTTCCTCCGTTGTTCGGTCAGGAACAGGTGGGCGGCGGTGACGAGGGTGACGTGCCGGTGCCAGCCGGTGAACGAGCGGCCCTCGAAGTGGTCCAGGCCCAGAGCGGTCTTCAGCTCGCGGTAGTCGTGCTCGATGCGCCAGCGGGCTTTCGCCAGGCGGACGAGGTCCTTGGCGGGGATGTCGGCGGGCAGGTTCGAGACCCAGTACTTCACCGGTTCGGCCTCGCCTTCAGGCCACTGCGCGATCAGCCAGGTCAGCGGGATCGTGCCGTCCTCTGTCGGTCGGGGACGGCGGCCGGCGAGACGGATCCGCAGGAACACGAAGTGCGAGCTCATCGCCGCTTTCGAGCCCTTGCGCCAGGACAGGGTCCGGCCGCTGCCGCGGCCTGCGGCCAGCACGTGCTCGCGTAGGGAGACCGGGCGGGTGCGGTAGCGGGGCAGCGGCCGGGGGCCCAGGCCGCCGTAGGCCGGCTGGTGGGGTTCGGCGTCCTCGCCGTGGGCGGTCATCTCGGCTTTGACCTGCAGCACGTAGGCCCGGCCACGGTCCTCCAGGCCGCGGCGGAAGTCGGCGTTGGCACCGTATCCGGTGTCCGCGACCAGGACGGCGGGCCGCAGACCGGTGGCGTCGAGTTCGTCGAGCATGTCCAGGGCGAGCTGCCACTTGGCCCGGTGGTGGACGGTGTCGGGGATCCGGCAGGCCCGCCTGCGGGCCTCGGCGTCGGGGCCGTCCCAGGCGGCGGGCAGGAACAGCCGCCAGGACAACGGGCACGAGGCGGTGTCGGAGGCGGCATGGACGCTGACGCCGATCTGGCAGTTGCCGACCTTCCCCAGGGTGCCCGAGTACTGCCGGGCCACCCCCGCGGACGCCCTGCCGTCCTTGGGGAAACCGGTGTCGTCCACCACCCACACCTGCGGCCGCACCGCCGCCACCGCCCGCCATGCCAGACGGGCCCGGACGTCCTCGACCGGCCAGGTCGAGGACGTCATGAACTGCTGCAACCGCTGGTGATCGACACCGAGCCGGTCTGCCATCGGCTGCATCGACTTCCGTCGGCCCTCCAGCAACAGGCCCCGCAGATACAAGGCGCCCTTCTCACGCTGGTCCCGCCGCACCAGCGGCGCGAAGACCTCGGACGCGAACTCCTCCAACCGACCCCGCACCGCCGCAAGCTCCCCAGCCCTCATACAGCCAGCGAACTACCAGACACCCACCGCGACAAGACCAGCTAACAAAGCACTATTAGGGCATGTCTTTCGGATCAGGCCGGCCCCGTGGCCGTCCCTTCCTCCTCCGCCTCCATGCGTCGGATGCCCTCGTGGGTGAGGGTGACCATCGCAGGCGTGTTGCCGGGCTCCCAGTCGACGGTGATCAGTCCTTCGCCCGCCAGGTAGGTACAGGCGGCGGCCAGGTCCTGTTCCGGTACATGGAGGTCGCGCCGCAGCTGTGCTCCGGTGATGCCGAGGAGGCGGTTGCCTTCGACGGCTTCGTAGAGGACCTGGAGCACCTGACCGCGGTAGGTCTTGCGTTCGCGCAGTGTGGCCATGACCGCGTCCTTTCGCGTGTGGGATGGAGTGGGCTCCGAGGCCGGTAGGGGCTTCTCAGATCTCGTCGGAGTGTGCGCCGGTGCCGGCGGTGGTCGTGCTGGCGGCCAGCCACGAGCGGGCGGGGCCGGCGGGTGTGGCCGTGTCCACGGTGAGGTGGAGACGGGTGTTGCCGTCCAGGGCGGGGTAGCTGCGCTGCTCCGTGCCCGCGAAACAGCGGCGGAGCGCCTCCGCGACCGCTCGGGCGGCTTCCGGAGTGTGCGCGATGATCCGGACCTCGGCGTGCCCGATCGAGGGCAGTGTTTGGGTCTCGATGTACTTCACGTGGGCGTGGTTCCCTTCAGGGCGGGTGAGGAGGCCGGCGGAGCGGGGCGCCGAGGCGCCCCGACCGCTGCCCCCGGTCGGAGGAAGATACGTTCCTCACCGGTCGGCACCCGTGTGGTGGGCTCGACGACCGGTGTCGTCCGGCAGGCCGGGAGGCCTCGGCAGGGGGTCACTGAAGCGGTAGGCCTCGATCCGTGCGTCGTCCCGGGCGTTCAGGACGTGGATCCAACGCATCCCGATGCCGATCATCAGGATGATCACCGCGATGAGGACGACGGTCTCCACGGAGCTCACCTCCACCCGTTTTCGGGCAACGGCAGGGCGGTTCGGCCCATCGGCTCCCCGAAGGGGGACATGCAGGCCCCGCCCTCGTCCTCCCAGGTGGCTTCCCGGCGGCGGGCGTCGCGGATGCCGCGCCCTATGACGGTTTCGTTGGCCATCAGGACGCCTGCGGCCAGGACACTGCCCGGGATCGCGGCGGCGGCCATCAGCCGGGCCGCGGCCGCGGGCTCGGTCTCGGGCGGGATCACCAGGAGGTCCCAGCGGCCGACGGTGTAGGAGAGCAGGATCAGCTTGTCGGGGTCCTGTTCGGTGAACCAGCCCACATGCAGCGTCCGCCCGTCCACGGCAACCGTGCGCGGGACGACCGGCCAGCGGCTGGGGTTCACAGTGACGCGCGTGATGCGCCCCCAGGTCTCGTCCAGCGCGGCGGCGAGAACGGGAAGCTCGGCTTCGAGGTCACGGGAGTAGGGCCACCAGGCACCGTCCAACCGGCCTGCCAGAGCGGTCTTCGGCGTAAGGGACAGGCGGGCCGGGCGCAGGACAACAGCCGGCTGCGCAGCGCGGTCGAGGGTCGTGGTCATGTCGCGGACCCGTCCCCGGACCGTTCACGAACGGCCCGGTGCAGTGATCGCCGGAAACGACGTCCGCGTGGGAGCGGGTGTGCGAAATACTCCCGGTGCCTTCACCGTACTCCGGTTCGCGATCCAGAAAGCCGCTTCTGACCAGGTATTTTCCGGCGCAGGCGGCGCGAGCGGTCCGCACGGTCCGCCTCGCCGCACCGTGCGGATGGGCGGAGTACCGTGAAACAACGGAGACGTTGCCCAGCTCAACAGCCCTTTCGACGCCGCTGCCGGCCGTCGACCGGGGTGACTCCGCACCGCGAGACAGGCGGAATCACCATGGCCGCATCCGACAACCCGGCCCCTTCGAAGCTCCTCCCGAACGCGATCCACCAAGCGGTCAAGCCGGGCGCCGCCCTGCTCCGACTGGAGACCACACAGTCCCGCCAAGGGCTCCTGGACGGCGCGTGGTGGCCACGCTCCAGGAACGTCAGGGCCGAGCTGCCCGCACTGATCACGGCACTGACCGCGTACCTGGGGCCCATCACGCGGGTCGGCCTGGACACCTCCGCCTGGCAGGACGTCCCGACCCGTCTGGTGATCGACGGCCAGGTCGTACACCTCGACGCCGACCCTGTCGGCGACGACACCGTCCTCGTCACCCGCGGACACAACGACCACTTCGCCCTACTGGTGGTCCCGCCGGACACCACCGCCGACGCCGCCCGGGAAGCCATGGCCCGCGCCGTCCGCGCCGACAACATCACGCAGGCCACTCAGCTCCTCATCACCGCCACACCCGAACCTGAGGACGGCGCCGCCGAAGCGGCGGACTGACCCCGAATCCTCGGTGGCAGGGGGGTCCGCCGGGTCAGAGGCCCTCGTCGTGCAGGTCCTCTT
This sequence comes from Streptomyces sp. CLCI03, assembly GCF_053615355.1. Classification (NCBI taxonomy): domain Bacteria; kingdom Bacillati; phylum Actinomycetota; class Actinomycetes; order Kitasatosporales; family Streptomycetaceae; genus Streptomyces; species Streptomyces sp. CLCI03. The sequence continues at coordinate 895,250 of NZ_CM132132.1, forward strand.
CGCGCAGAAGATCGTCCTCGTGGCGGCGCGAGGTCTCCTTCGGGTCGGACTTCTGTCCCTTCTCGCGGGACGACCTGCCGGGCTGGGGCTGCGCGGGGTCTCCGGGGCGATGGTGTTCCTGAGCCTCGCGCCCCTTGCTCGGCTCGTGGCGCTTGTCCTGCCTACCGTCCATGACGGCGACTCCTCTGGATGCGTGGGGTACGGATTCCTCTCCGATCACGCTGACACGTGCCGCGACGGTCTGCATCATGTCGACTGCGAAGCGAGGCACACGGAGGACGCCCCCGTCGGCCTCACCAGGAAGAACGACTGACGGCAGCCACTCGACACGACGCGTGCACCTCGACTGCGAACCGAGCGGGCACGTGGTCCTGATGAACCACGATCACCTCACGAAGGCCGACCACGGCAGGTGCCGCTGAGCGTCCAGAGGCTCCGCGCACGAGCGTCCAGGCGACCGCCCATCCCATGGTCACGGCAGTCGCGTGTCCCCGACATACCGAATGTCCTGCACTGCCATAATCCGTCCCGTTCTGCCAGCCCGGCCGGGAGGATTGCTGTGACCATCTGTCAAACCGCTCAGGGGGTGGGCGCGCAGGAGGCCCTTCCACCGTCGGCGCCACCTGGTTTTCGCGTGCGTCGCTCGTGGTGGGGTGGGTCGCTGCGGGCGCTGGTCGCAGGTCTCGTCCTGGTGGCAGGCCTGGCCCTGCCCATGGTGGCCCCGCAGGCCGCCCAGGCCGTGCCGCCCGGCACTTACGCCTACGTCGCCAACTTCCACAGTGACACCGTGTCGGTGATCGACACAGCGACGAACACGGTGGCGGTCACGGTTCCCGTCGGCGATGCGCCGTGGGGAGTGGCGGTGTCGCCGAACGGCACCCGCGCCTACGTCACCAACCGGGCCGATGCCACGGTGTCCGTGATCGACACCACGACCGACACGGTCGTCGCCACCGTCCCCGTCGGCCTGGAGCCCCTGGGTGTGGCGGTGTCGCCGAACGGCACCCGCACCTACGTCACCGACTACGGCGCCGACACCGTGTCCGTGATCGACACGACCACCAACACGGTCGTCGCCACCATCCCCGTCGGCGATGCTCCCATCGGGGTGGCGGTGTCGCCGAACGGCGCCCGCGCCTACGTCACCAATTCCGAAGCCGACACGGTGTCCGTGATCACGACGCACACCAACACGGTCGTCGCCACCATCCCCGTCGGCGACTACCCGTTCGGGGTTGCCGTGTCGCGGGACAGCACTCGCGCGTACGTCACCAGTTCCCAGGCCGACACGGTGTCCGTGATCAACACGGTGACGAACACCGTCGTCGCCACCATCCACGTCGGCGATGCGCCCCAAGGGGTGGCGATCTCGCGGGACGGCACCCGCGCCTATGTCGTCAACGCCAACGCCAACACCGTCTCCGTGATCAACACGGTGACGAACACCGTCGTCGCCACCATCCACGTCGGCGAAGCGCCTCGAGAGGTGGCGGTGTCGCCGGACGGCGCGAGCGCGTACGTCAGCAACGCCAACGACGACACGGTGTCCGTGATCGACACCGCCTCCAACACCGTCGCGGAGACCGTTCCCGTGGGCGACCTCCCGTTCGGGGTGGCGATCGGGGTCGTGCCCCGGCCGGCGCCCGCACTGACGCTGATCAAGCTCGCCGCCGGCGGGACGTTCACCCAGGGCGGGCAGGGCACCTACACCCTCACCGTCACCAACACCGGCACCCTGCCCACCGACGGCAGCACCGTCACCCTCACCGACACCCTCCCCGCCGGCCTGACCCCGGTCCGCTTCTCCGGCACCGGATGGACCTGCACCCTCACCCCGCTGTCCTGCACCCGCAGCGACGTCCTCGCCCCCGGCGCCGGCTACCCGCCCCTCACCCTCGGCGTCCGGATCGCCCGCAACGCGCCGAAGCAGGTCACCAACACCGCCACCGTCACCGGCGGCGGCGCCACCGGCACGGGCATCGCCACCGCGACCACCACCATCGACCGGAAGCAGCCGCCCAAGCCGCCGCACCACAACCGCCCGGACCACGGCAAGCCCGGTCACGGCAAGCCCGGTCACGGCAAGCCGGGCCACGACCGGCCCGACCACGGCCACCGCCCCGGCCCCCGGTAACCGCACACCGTCATGACGAACGCCCCGGCGCCGGCCGCCCACCCGCGGACCACCGACGCCGGGGCCGCCGCCCATCCCTCGCAACGGGTGCTCGTCGCAGACACCAGGGTCTCCTCGCCCCACGGCCGAAGCTGGAGGAAGATCCTCGCGGTGCCCGGCGACTTGAACGACGCTTCCATCGGCTCAGCGCTGAACGCGGGCCTGCGGCCTCGGATCGCCCCAGAGCCCTCGCTGTGCCGCCCCAGGGAGAAGGGCGGGGCGGCGGCGACAGCCCGCGGTGTCAGTGGCCAAGGGCGCACATGGTCGACCGGCGCGAGGACTTGACCGCGCCCGTCCACCCGACGTGGGTGCGACAGCCGCACACCAACACGTCGTACGAGCGATCGGGGAGGGGAACCGGGCGGGCGTCCCCTCGTATCGCTCTCCCGCAGCGCCTCGCGCCCACCGTGCCGATCGGCCGCTCGGTCGCCGGTCGCCGGTCGCCGGTCGCCGCCGGGTGCCGCCCCTACGACGCCCACGCCCTTGTCACGGTCGACCGGCGAAGGAGCCCTCCGCCGGCCTACGATGCCTTCGGGGGCTTCGGGACAGCGCGGCCGGAGGAAAGATTGCCGAAACAGGGCCAGGAATTCGGAGCGGATCCGGGCAACGGCAGCGCACAGTGGCGGGCCCTGCGGCTGGCCGGGCTTTCGGCATCCTCCGATACCGGGATGGATCGGTTCGCCCGCCTGGTTTCACGACTGCTCCGTGTGCCGGTGGCCTTCGTCTCGCTGGTCGAGGAGGGGCGGCAGATCCTGCCCGGACTGTTCGGTCTGCCGGAGCCCTGGGCGGGAAGCCGTACGCTGCCGCTGTCTCACTCGCTCTGCCGGTACGTGGTGGCCTCCGGGCAGCCCCTGATCGTGCCCGATGCACGCGCCGACGAACGGCTCCGCACCGACCCGGCCATCGGGGATCTCGGGATCGTGGCGTATGCGGGGATGCCGCTGACCGATGCCGACGGGCTGGTCCTGGGCACCTTGTGCGCCATCGACCACGAGCCCCGTACCTGGGGTGAGGGCGAGCCGGCCGACCTGGAGGATCTCGCCGCCGCGTGCTCCGCCGAGCTGTGCCTGCGCATCCTGTCGGCTCGTAGCCGGTCCGCACAGAAGGTGCTGGAGACCGCACGGGCCGGCGCCGAGCGTGCCCGGAGCCGCGCGGAGCGCCTGGAGAAGGAGGCCCAGCTCGGCATGGACCATGCCGAGCTGCTGCTGAGGGCATCGGAGGAACTGGCCCAGACGTCCGGCCTGGAGGACGTACGACGCCGACTGCGCGACCTTTTCGTCGGCGCCGGGAAGCCCTCGTACGTCGGCCTGCTGGTCGCCGACAAGGACGAACTGCACCGGATCGCCGACCCGGACATCGAGCACTCGGTGGAGCGGGAGGTTCTCACGCTGCCCGTGAGCGCGGCGTTCCCGAGCACCCGCGCCATGCGGGAACGGCGGGCGGTCTTCGTACCGGACCGTGCGGCCCTCGTCGCCGAGTACAGCCCAGAGGCGGTCGGATTCTCCGACCGCATGGGCTTCACCACCGTCCTGTGCCTGCCCCTCTGGGGCAGCCGCGCCCTGCTGGGCGTACTCGCCGTCTGCTGGGCCAAGCGGCACGAGGTGGGCGTCACGGAGCGGGCCACGCTCACCGCCGCGTCCGGCTACATCGCGCAGGCGGTGGAGCGTGCGCTGCACCTCGACGAACGCATCTCCGTGGCCCGGCAACTCCAGGAAGCCATGCTCACCGACCTCCCCGTCGCCGAGGGCATCGAGATCAGCGCCCTGTACGAGCCGGCCGCGGTCGGCGACATGATCGGTGGGGACTGGTACGACGCCTACCACCTGCCGCCCGCCTCGTCCGGCGGCGCGCCCGGAGCCCTCATGGTGACGGTGGGCGACATCACCGGCCACGACATGCACGCCGCTACGATCATGGGCCAGATCCGCAGCATGCTGCGGCAGGCAACCCTCGACCACCCGCCGTACAGCCCGGCCGCCGCGCTGACCGCCCTCGACGCGGCGTGCTCGGTCCTGCCCATCGAGGCCGGCGGCACGCTGGTCCACGCACGCCTCGACCCCGCCGACGACAGCCCCGATTGGACGCTGACCTGGTCCAACGCCGGCCACCCACCGCCCCTGATCCGTACTCGCGACGGCCGGGTGGACCTCTTGGGGGAGCACGACATCCTTTTCCACAAGGACCTCGGGCCGCTCCACCGCACCGAGGCCCGGCGGCGCCTTCCCGCGGGCTCGACGCTGCTGTTCTACACCGACGGGCTCATCGAACGCCGCGACCACGACATCGATGCCTCCCTCGCGCAACTCGTCGACCTGCTCGCCCGCCATGGTGACCTTCCGCTGCCCGAACTGCTCCACCGGATCAGCGACGGTTCGGCGGACCCAGCTCGCGGAGACGACGTCGTCGTACTGGCGCTGCGCGTTCCCTGACGGCGTGACCGGCCGCTCCCTGGATCCGGCCAACGGTCCGATGAGCAGTGGAACGAGGATGGCCCGGAGGATGGATCGGCATTCCCGTCGCGCAGCGGATGACGCCGAGAATGGCGCCGCCGAGACGACCGATTTCCTCCGCTTCGGTGTGACGGTTCACAACCGGGGTAGACGCCGGCCGTGTCCGGCGGCTCGCTCGGGCGCGCATTCAAGGAGCAATTCCATGATTCTCATCCTCGGGCTCATCCTTCTGATCGCCGCCATCATCGTCGGTCTGGCCGGAGTATTCGGCAATACCGGCCCGGGGCACGATCTCGGCGTCGGCGGCGATTTCTCGATTTTCGGCTACCACGTCACCGGTTCGACCGGGTCCCTCTTTCTGAGCGGAATCATCGTCGGAGCCGTCGCCCTCCTGGGTCTGACTCTGGTCATGATGGGCGCCCGTCGTTCGGTCCGTCGTTCGGCGCAGGCCCGACGGGAACTCGACACCTCACGCCGTGAGGCCGCCGCCGTCGACCGCGAGCGCGACGATCTGATCAAGCAGCGGGACGACGCCCGTGCCGGGGCCGGGGCCGGTGCTCCGACGACAGACGTGCCCCGCGCCGAGACCGGTGCGCCGGTGACCGACGCCCCCCGCGGTCGAGGCCACTGGTTCGGCCACCGGGCGGCGCACCGCTGACGGCAACCGTTGTCCCGAACAGGGACTTCAGGTTGACGGTCGCGAGCAGCGGCGCCGGCGCGTGGTCCAGGCAAGGACCACAGGCGGGCTCCAGAGGTCCGCGAAGAGCTGCGCATGGCCCGGTCCGGTGAACCGCGGGATGACCCAGGCGTGCGACGAGGAGCGGGACGAAGGCTTCCTCGACCGTCCGGGGCGCGTCGCGTCGGGCAGCTCGGCCCGCAGGGCTTGAAGCACGCGGGTCTCCATCGACCGGCGCAGCCGTAGCAGCGCCGGGCCCCATGCGCGCACGTCGTCCACGCCGTCGAAGCCGCGATCGTGCACCTCGTACAGCAGGTAGAGGGCGAGCTGGAGGTCCTCGCCCCACGGATCCGCCTTCGACACGGACCCCGCAGCTACACCGGCGGGCCACCGGGCCGCAGGGCCTACGTCACGGCACGGGACAGCTCGCCCCGTCCTTCGACCAGGCAGGCGCCGGAACGGTCATCGTCGGTTCCTGTCCTCGGGAGGCGGGCCGCCCCTCTCGCGACAGCGGTGGCTGGTGTCGCACCAGGGGTAGGTACGGCTGCGGCGGCACGTGCATACCGCGACCACGAAGCGGTCGGACCGGGCGACCGTGCCGTCGTCCAGGACGATCTCGACCGGGCCCTCGATCAGGACCGGGCCCTGCGGGTCGACCGTCACCCGGCGAGCCGGCGTGCGGACGGGTGCCGGGGAGCTGGAGCTGTCAGAGGGACCGGGCACGGATGATCACCACTCTTTCCACTCGTCGGTTCTGCCGCCGGCCCCGGCCCCGGCTGCTCTGCTCCAGCCGGCCCCGTCGCGAACGCGGTACGGGCCCCGCACATCGCCGAGTGCTCTCTGCGATCTCCAGAGAGTCAGACGAATGTCGGCCTTTCCCGGTACTTTCACGGGCGGCCGCACGGGGCTCCGCGTCCCGGAGCGCACCGGGCCTGCTCACAGACGGGGCGCCTGGTCGTCGGCATTTCCGTCCGGCGTCTGCCACGAATCCTCGCGCCCCCGCGCCACGGGATTCTGCTCGACCGGCCGAGCAGGGGCCCGACGCCGCGCGCTGCGTCGGCTGCCGTACCAGAAAGCGCCCACCAGAAGGACGACGACCACCACGCCGGCGAACATGAGGAAAAGTGCTCCTTGGCCTTCGGCCGCGAGAATTTCGGTAGGAATCATGGCTCGCACCTACCCACGATCCACAGACTTACGGAATCACCCGCCCGGATTCTCTACCGAAGTCCCTCCACGGAATCCCGGCAGGGAACAGGCTGCGGTCGTCACCGCTCCTCGCACACCATGCATTCCATGCGCCGCACATGCGCCGGCCCGCTGTCGTCGCGCTTCCGCGACTTCCACCCGCGGGGCGGGGCCCACGGGGACGAATCACCTTGCTTACGACATCAAAGACGGATGTACGGGTAGCCGGACACCATGGACCCCAACAATCACACGCCGCTTCGCGCTGTCGCGCTCGTCTGCACCCTGTCCCCCTCCCCCGCACCGTCGAGCTCCCAGCTGCTGGCCGAGCAGACGATGGCCGCCCTCGCCGAGCACGGGGTCACCGGGAAGACCGTCCGGATCGCCGACCACGATGTGAAGCCCGGCGTGCAGACCGACATGGGCGACGGGGACGCGTGGCCGGAGATCCGGGACACCATCCTGGGCTGCGACATCCTGGTCCTCTCCACGCCCATCTGGCTCGGCCACCCGTCCAGCATCACCCAGCGGGTCCTGGAGCGGCTGAACGCGGAGATCTCCGAGACCGACGACGAAGGCCGCCCGCTCACCTACGGCAAGGCCGCCGCGGTCTGCGTCGTCGGCAACGAGGACGGCGCCCACAAGGTCGGCGCCGATCTATTCCAGGGCCTGAACGACGTCGGCTTCTCCCTCGCTCCGAACGCCGTCACCTACTGGGTCGGCGAAGCCATGCAGAAGACCGACTACCAGGACCTCGACAAGACCCCCCAGAAGACGGCGGCCACGACCAGGACCCTCGCCGCCAACACCGCCCATCTCGCCCGCCGTCTCAAGGCCGCGCCGTACCCGGCGAGCTGACCTGCGGCTGCTCCGCCCCGGCGATCCCTTCCCACCGCGCAGCCCGGAGCGGAGATGTCACGGCGCTCGCCCGTCCACCGCGTCGACGGCTCCAAGGAGAAGGATCATGAGCAAGCAGCACTCATCGACCGGCAGCGCCAGGAGCGAGCTGCCGGGCAGGCCCGGCCCCGAGTCTCCGCCGCTGATCGAGCCGACGGAGCCCACGGAACCCCTTCCGCCGAAGCCCGACCAGGACGGCCCCGAGACGGTGGGTCCGACCGGACAGCCGACGGGGGTGGACCAGGCGCGCGTGGCGCAGAGCGGCGCGTACCTGACGACGGCCCAGGGGACGCGGCTGCCCGACACCGATCACTCCTTGAAGGCCGGACCCCGCGGCCCGGTGCTGCTGCAGGACCACCATCTGCGCGAGAAGATCACGCATTTCGACCACGAGCGGATCCCGGAGCGGGTCGTCCACGCGCGTGGCGCGGCCGCTCATGGCGTCTTCCAGGGCTACGGGACGGCCGGCGAGGTGTCGAAGGCCGCGTTCCTCGCCAAGGACGTGGAGACGCCGGTGTTCGTGCGCTTCTCCACGGTCCTCGGCTCGCGCGGTTCGGCCGACACCGTGCGCGACACACGTGGCTTCGCGACGAAGTTCTACACCGACGAGGGCACCTTCGACCTGGTCGGCAACAACATTCCGGTGTTCTTCATCCAGGACGCGATCAAGTTCCCCGACGTCATCCACGCCGCCAAGCCGCATCCGGACCGCGAGATCCCGCAGGCACAGAGCGCGCACGACACCTTCTGGGACTTCGTGTCCCTGCACACCGAGGCGACCCACCACACCCTCTGGAACATGTCCGACCGCGGGATCCCGAGGTCGCTGCGGATGATGGAGGGCTTCGGCGTCCACACCTTCCGTCTGGTCAACGCGGCCGACGAGAGCGTGCTGGTGAAGTTCCACTGGAAGCCGAAGCTCGGCGTGCACTCCCTCGTCTGGGAGGAAGCGCAGATGATCAGCGGGATGGATCCCGACTTCCACCGCCGGGACCTCTTCGACGCCATCGAATCCGGCGCCTACCCCCAGTGGGAACTGGGGGTACAGGTCTTCCCCGACACCGAGGACCAGACCTTCGAGGGCATCGACCTCCTCGACCCCACCAAGATCGTTCCGGAGGAGCGCTCGCCCGTTCAGCCGATCGGGCTGATGACCCTGAACGCCAACACCAAGAACTACTTCGCCGAGACCGAGCAGGTCGCCTTCCACCCCGGCCACCTGGTCCCGGGCATCGACGTCACCGACGACCCGCTGCTCGCGGGACGACTCTTCTCCTACCTCGACACACAGATCAGCCGCCTCGGCGGCCCCAACTTCGGCCAGATCCCCATCAACAGGCCGCACGCCCCCGTCAACGACATGCTCCGCGACGGCATGCACCAGACCGCCGTCCACACCGGCGTCGCCCCCTACCGGCCCAACAGCCTCGACGGCGGCTGCCCCTTCCTCGCCGGAGCCGATACGGCGGCCTTCATCGAGGTACCCGTCACCGTCCCTGAGGCGAGCAAGGTCCGTGAGGCGCCCGCCTCCTTCTCGGACCACTTCACCCAGCCGCGCCTCTTCTGGCTGAGCATGACTCCGCCCGAGCGCGAACACATCATCGCCGCCTACACCTTCGAACTGAGCAAGTGCTACGAGCAGGCCGTCAAGGAGCGCACCTTGAAGGTGCTGGCGAACATCGATCCGCAGCTGTGCGAGCAGGTCGCCGCGGGCCTCGGGCTGCCGGTCCCGGCCGCCACCGTGCCACTCGTCGCGGCCGACCCCAGCCCCGCCCTCTCCCAGATGGGCGGGACGTGGCCGACCGAGGGCCGCGTGATCGGCATCGTCGCCGACGCCACGGCCGACCTGGACGGCGTACGGGCGGCGCGCCAGGCCGTTCTGGACGCCGACATGGTGCCCCTCGTCGTCGCCCCGACCGGCGGCACCCTAGAGGGTGATGGTGACGGCGACCCGGTCACCGTTCAGCGGACCTTCGCCACGGCCCGCTCCGTCGAATTCGATGCCGTCCTGCTGGCCGGAGTGCCCGAGGCCGGCGCGGACGCGTACGGCGCCCGCGACGCCAAGGCCGGCACCGCTCAGCCCCCCGACGCCCCCGACCCGCGCGTACTGCTGCTCCTCACCGAGGCGTACCGGCACGGCAAGGCCATCGGCGGCTGGAACGGCGCCGAGCACCTCCTCGAAACGTGCGGCATCACGGCGGACGAACCGGGCATCGCCGTCGCCGACAGCGGTGGCGCGGCCGTGGACGCCCTCGCGACGGCGTTGGGCGGGCACCGGGCCTGGGACCGGTTCCCCGCCCCCCTCTGATCCGTGCCGACCCCGGCCCCGCGCCGCGGCCGGGGTCCCCCGACGGGCTGGGAAAGCGTCGACGTTCGGCGCCGGGAAGGTCGCCCGTACGAGGCATCCCGCCCGGCCGGGCTCGGCCCTCGTTCAGGAGGCGGGCGGCGTGGCGGTGTGGTCCGGATGGCCGTGGGTGCGGCGGATCGTCTTCAGGCGGGCCTCCAAGAGATGCTCACGCCCGCCGGCCAGCTCGTCGACGATGTCGCCTTCCATCACGGTGAACGGCCGGTGGTAGGTGGAGTCGTAGGCCTCGATGATCTGGAACGTCCAGTGGCCCGGGATGACGTTGCGGCCCACGATGTCGCGCTCGAGGCGTGCGGCCTGCTCCTCGTGGCCCGCCTCGCGCAGGAGCCGGACGGCGTCCCCGAGCTCGAAGTCCGCGGTCCCGGTCAACTGGTGGAATCCGTAGAGGTGTCCGCGGGCCCGCTCCGTGGTCTCCAGAGCCTTCGAGAGGGCGCCCAGGGCGCGTAGTGTCTTCTCGTCGACGCCCTCGGGCACCTGGTGCTCCGGGTCCATCTCGCGATTGCTGTCCATGGTGATCTCCTGCCCTCAAGGCGCCCTACCGAGCCGTTGATTGCGCCGTACGGAGCAAGACACCCACACAGCCCGGGCACCACATGACGGGGGACCGCTCCGGTCCCGCGTTCTCCCGGCGCGGTGTCGTGCGTTGCCGTTTCGCCCTCGCCCGGCGGGGGCGGCGATCACGACCGGGAGGGCAGCGCTGCCGCGGCCGGCAACTCCTGGGCGGCACGGATGATGAAGCGGCGGGTGCGCTCCGGGTCGAGGGCCAGGGCCTGGAGGCGGTCGAACATGGCGCCGTAGTGCCGTACGTCGGATCGCTTCTCCAGGTAGAGGTCGCTGGTGAAGCGCTCCAGATACACCGTCCCCGTGGCGGTGTCCGGGAAGTCGAGGATGGAGAACTGCCCAGAGATTCCCGGATGGGGTCCCGCACTGTGCGGGAGGACCTGCACGGTGATGTGTGGCTGCTCGCCGAGGCGGTACAGGTACTCGAGTTGTTCGCGCATGATCTCGGGGCTGCCGACCCCGCGGCGCAGGACCGATTCGTCCAGCACCACCCCTAAGCGGAACGGCCGGGCCGGGTGGTGGGCACGGGACTGACGGCGCAGCCGTACCTCGCGGCGCACGGCGATCTGTTCCTCCGTGGCCAGAGGGATCGTTTCCGCAGTGACCGCTACCGCGTAGGCGGGCGTTTGCAGCAAGCCGGGGATCACCAGGGGTTCATAGGAACGGACGGACACGGCTGCCGTCTCCAGGCCGATGTAGACGGCGTACGGGACCTCCCCGCAGGCGACCCACCAGCCCTGCCGGTTCGACTCCCTGGCCATCTCCATCAACGAGTGGACGACTTGCTGGTCCGTGACCCCGTAGAGGCCGCACAGATCCCGCACATCGCGCGAGCTGACCCCGCGGCGGCCGGTCTCCATGTGACTGACCTTGGGCTGGGAGATCAACAGGTGCTCGGCCACCTGCGTACTGGTCAGGCCCCGCGCCAGACGGAGCCGGCGCAGCTCCGCGCCCAATCGGCGTCGTCTGACGGTCGGGTTTCCGCTCACCGCCACGGGCGGTCCACCTCCGGCTCGGGACTGTCTACCAGCCACAGGAATTGCCGCGGCCGGGCCCGGGTGAACGCATGTGCCGCGCAATGATGATCGACGGGTTTCGCTGTCGAGTGTCGCGCGGCGCGAGCACAGCCGCGTGCACAGCCCGAGCAGAATTCACCCGAATGCCACGGCCCTCCACCTGTCCGCCGGAAACGACCGCTTATCAGCTAAGCCTGTCCTTCATCTACAAGTATCTACCGGGCTTCCCGAAGGCCTTGAGGGTGCGGAGTTTCGGGTGGTCCAGCCGAGGGTTTGTTCCGCGAAGCGGAAGGTGTGCTCCAGATCGAAGCGGCGGAGGAATGCCTGCCAGAAACGGTCCACGTCGTCGGGGGTGGCGTCGGTCTTCGGGGACCATGACCACACTGGCGGAGCGTCACGTTCCTTCGATACGTGCTCGACCTACAGTCGGATCAACACACCCTTGACCAACGGTAGTTCACCGTCGCGGTCGAGCCAGGAGGAGCGGTGCGTGAGCCGGGGGGGACCCTGTCCCATGCCTGCGTTTCGGCCTTGCCGTAGTTGGTGGTGTCGGTGGCCGCGGTGATCGCGATCTCGGGCCAGGTCTCCGGCTCGGTGAGGCGGAATTCCGGTCCGTGCTTGGGCGGCCGGCCGTTGACGCCGTGCATCCTCGGTGGTTTCGGCAGACGCATCACGCGGTCGGAGCAGATCCGGCCGACCATCTCGACCGGCAGGTCTCGCAGGAACCAGGCCAGGCGGGTGACGTCGTAGCCGGCGTCGCTGACGATCACGATGTGCGGGTCCCCGGCCCGCCACTGGCCCGCTGCGATGAGCCGTTCGACGACACTCCGCAATTGGGCGGTGGTGACCGCGGTCGCGTCGTCCGCCGGGACCAGGCGCCCGCCGTCGAAACGTGGCAGCGGCAGGCCTGCCGGCATGGTCCGCAGCCGAGCGGTGTCGAGCCGGCCGTGGTTCAGGCCGCCGTACATCGCTCCGTGCCCACGACGGGGCTCGGGCAGCAGCGTCGAGTCCACCGGGGACTTCACGGCGCCGTCCGCACACAGCACCGCGTCCACGGGCTCGAACAACTCGTCGCGCCGGGAGGTCAGACACTCGTAGAACTCCCCGGAAGCGTGACACTTCCGCGAACGCCTCCCTCCGGACGTCATCGGGCAGCAGACTCACCTCACGACCCTCACCACGATCCGGTGCACCTCGGTCGGAGCACATGATCAGCCGAAGGCCTCCCCCACGTCCGGCGAACCCCTAGGCGAGCGACCCAGTTCGAGACGCTGTTCGAGGTCGGAAGACCCAGAGCAAGCTAAGACTGGGCCAGCTTCTCGAAGAGCGCGCCGATCTCCGCCCGGTCGGCGACCAGCGGGAGGGTGTCGAAGTACAACTCCCACTCACCGCCCGGGCCGAAGCGCTCCACGATCCCGAACGGGATGTCGTTGCCCTTCGGTCCGGAGACCGTGCCGTGCCATTCCACGTAGGTCGTGGTCCTGCCGAAGGCGGCCTGGCCGGCCTTGAAGCGGACGTCCGCCGTGCCGAAGAACCGCTGGAGGTAGGCCCGCTTGCCGGACTTCGTCGCCAGTGGAGCGTCCAACCCCGGCCCCGACAGCCGTGCGTTGCCCATCCGGGCGAGCAGGGCGTCGACGTCCTCCCCGTTCCATGCCGCCAGCCGGCCCGGGATCTCCGCAGCCCGCAAGCGCTCAGGCGCCGGGCCCCGGGAGGGAGCCGGGCCGGGGTCCGCGATCCCGTCGAACAGACCCTCGGGCGCCAGCTCCGGGACCGTGTCCCGGAACAGGGCGTAGCGGTCGTAGTAGCGGCGGGCCTGGAGGGTCTTGCCGTCGTCCCCCAGGACATTGCGCGCGATCTGCGGGTAGGCCACCTTGTGGCCCTTCAGCGTGACCTCGTTCCACTGGCCGAACATCATGACGCCGCCGTCGGCCACCACGTCCGTGCCCCGGTAGCGCAGGTCGGGGACCAGCCGCAGGGAGCCGGTGATGGAGGTGCCGATCACGGTGTGGCCGCGCTGGGGGGCGCTGCCGGCCTCCCAAAGGGTGGCCTCCTCGTCGAAGATGTCCAGATAGGCCTTCACCCGGGGGTGGCTCAGGTCCCCGAGGGCCGGCGGGGCGCCGGTCGGCAGCTCACCGAAGGCGATCTGGCGCCGCATGAACGCGCAGGCGTTCGGGGCGATCCGGCCCTCCAGTCGCTCGACCTTGGCGCGCGCCTCCGGGCAGTCGCCGTGGGCGGCGGCCTCCCCACCACCCGGCAGCGCCGCCGCTGAGGTCGCCACCCCTACGACGACCGCCGCCACCGCGACTCCCACCACACCACGCCGACCCGCGAACATTTTGTACCTCGTCTCGTTCCCGCCCGATGCGGCCCGTTACCGCCCGTGTGGGACCAACATGCCCGTCCGCCGAGGCAGGGGTCGATTACTCCTGAGGTAATGGCCCAGTTCAAAGGGGGTGCGAGCCTTCTCCGCAGGCGGGTCAGGCGCAGAGAGCCGCGGCCCGGGTACCGGTCGTCGCCCGACACCGGCTGATACGACGGCCGTGCGCACCAGGAGCAGCGGGATTGATCGGCACGACGGTGCCGAGGCCGGCGGTGGAGCGGCCGACGCTGACCTGCACGGAAGTAGGTGCCGGCCGTCTGCACCGGCCGGCCACGGTCGCGTGGGTCGCCGATGTCCGGGCGACCGCCCGGTGCCAAGCGGCCTCCGGCAGCCGTGGGCTGGTGCGAGCGGGCTTTGCGGGGCAGGCTGAAAAGTACAACGCCTTCCGGCCCAACGCTGCGGGAAAGGGGCGCTCGGGATGATCGAGATCGCGGATGTCCGGGAGTGGCGCACCCACGACGTTGTCGACGCCGCAGGCCGCAAGATCGGAGTGCTCGCCAAGGACGAGGCGGCGGTCTTCGCGCACCACGGCCGGCCCTATCAGCCCGGCGTGAACGGCGAGCGCCGGCTCGCCCGCCGCTGACCGGCCCTTCGAGGAGGTGCCCTACGTCATGACGCTCTTCCTGATTCTCGTCATCGTGGCGATCGTGCTGGGCCTCATCGGCGCCGTCGCCGAGGGACTGTTCTATCTGCTGCTCATCGGCATCGTGGTGTTCATCGGCGCCTTGGTGTACCTGGTCCTGCACATCCGGCGTTCCGGCCGGCATCACCGCACGCTCCGCTGAGATCTCTTCGGGGCTTCGGGTACCGCAGGGCGGTTTCACAGTCTTTTGATCTTGGATCGGTGCTGGTCAATCGATACCGAGGAGGTCCGGTGGGCGGCGGAACGGCTCGTAGGACATCTCGCGGAGGGCGGCGGCGACATGTGTGTGGCCGGAGTGTCGCCATGGCGCGAACCGCGGGCGCTCTTGCCGTCCACCGCAAGGGTGTCCGCCCCGGCCGGGTCACATCCCAGCAGGTCGGCCAGGCCGCCGGGGCAGACCTGGTTGATGATCCGGCGGATCGTCGCCGTACTCGGCGCGAGACGGACGCCGAATACCGAGACGGTGCGGGCACCGAGTCGGGCGAGGGCGGCCTGTGGGGCACTTCGCGCCCACTGCCCGATCGCCGCGAAGGACCGGGCACCAACCACCACGGCTGAGCATGCCACCAGCAGCACGCTCACGAATGGGTGACGCTTCCCCCGCCGGCATCGCGGATCCACCAGCGTCCCGAGCCGAGTCGGCAAGCCGACGAGTCTGCGGTGCTGACGCGAAGGCGACTTGTTCAGACAGACACCGGCAGACTGACGGCACATTGAAGCACCGGTTGGGCAGGGTGACTTGGGAAGGTCACCCCTTCACCTGGAGCTTCTTTGCGTGCGTGGCGGGTCACCGACACAGCGTCGTCCTGAAGGTGTCCCGCCGCGTGGTGCAGGCCGTGAGTGTCTCTGCGGGGGCCCGGTACAGCACACACTGGCGTAGCGGCCCTTCGGGCACGCTCGGATCCTCGAAGTCGTCGGCCGGGTCCCGGTTCATGCCGATCCGGCGCATCACCGCCCGGGAACGAAGGTTGTTGACGGTCGTCGACGCAACCACCTCCGCCGGCCCGAGGGCCTCGAAGCCGAAGGCAAGGCATGCCAGGGCGGCCTCGGTGGCGTAACCGTGCCCCCACCCCGAACGCATCAACCGCCATCCGATGTCCACCCCCGCGAACGGCATGTCTTCGTCCACCTCGTCCAAGCCGACGCAGCCGATGAACTCACCGGTCTCCCTTATTTCCAGCGCCCACAAGCCAAATCCTCGGTCGTCGAACTCACCCGGCGGGACGCCATCGTCGTGCTGCCGTGACCTGCACAGATTCGTGAGCACCAGGACGTTGAAACCGCCCTGTCGGGTACCGGCCCGCGGGCAGCGGTGCGGCGCTGGGGACGACGGCCTTCTTCTCCCGCTCGGCGTACGGGGTGTGGCGGCACCTGCGGATGAACTCAGGCTCGATCCGGTGGAACCGACATCGCTCACCAATTCGACAAGATCAGCGTTCGAACCCGTGCAAGAAAGGGAAACAAACGCTCCCGATCCGATTCATAGGGATGGTCGGAAGATCGATCGGCGCGCCCACCCTCCAGAAATCTCTTGGAATCACCCTCGCGGCAGAACTTCCCACGCATGACCACTTCGAGCGCATCTCCATATGAACGACTCCGCCTCGTGTGAGTTAATCCGGACCCATCCGGCGGGGGCAACATCACATGATCGGCGTGGTGAGTCTTGATATTTTCATCGCGCTTCGCGGCGCTGAATATGCTTGTAATTCTCCACCTTCCCCTCGCCTGTTTTTGACGCGTGAATGTTGCTGCGTAATATGCGACAACGACAAGGCTTCCCGGGCAATGGGTAGGAGCCCGGTACGCCACGGCCCCCATAGGAAGTGGCCCCCCTCGATGAAGCTGAAAATCCAAGCGGCTCAGCGCCGCACTTTTTCCGGCTGGCTGGCCTCGGCCGTCGCCGTAACGGTTGCCGCTGTCATGGTCGCGGGATTGCCGACGCAGGCCCTGGCCATCGCTACAGCCGTACCTCTGGGCACCACCGCCAGCTACTCGGTTCTGGCAGGCCAGGGAGTCACGAACACCGGCCCCACGGTGATCGACCACGACCTCGGGACGCACCCGAACCCGGCCATCACCGGCTTCCCGCCCGGCCTGGTCCTCGGCGCCGTGCACCCCGCGGACGCTGCGGCCCTCCAGGCCAAGAGCGATCTGATCATCGCGTACAACAACGCGGCTGGTCAGGCCGAGGACTTCGATCTTCCGGCGGCCATCGGCTCGGGAACGTCCGGCCCGACAGAGCTCATTCCGGGCGTCTACACGAGAGACCCGGCAGGCAGCGTCGGACTCACCGGCGACCTGGTCCTGAATGCCGGGGGGAACCCCAACGCGGTCTGGGTGTTCCAGATTCCTGCAGCCCTGACGACGGCGACCTCCAGCCGCATCCTCCTCACGAACGGCGCTTCGCCGTGCAACGTGTTCTGGCAGATCGGGAGTTCGGCGGAGCTCAACACCAACACCACCTTTGTGGGCACCATCATGGCGCTGACCTCGATCTTCCTGCGAACGGGGACGAACATCGAGGGCCGGGCCCTGGCTCGTAACGGCGAAGTGACGATGGACAACAACCGGATCTTCCTCGGCGGGTGCGCCACCGGCGGAACGACCACGGGCACCACCACCGGCACGACCACGGGCACCACCACCGGCACGACGACCGGCGCGACGACCGGAACCACCGGAACGCCGACCGCCGGAACGACGACCGGTACGACCGTGGGTCTGATCGGTGGCGGCCTCCTGGGCGGACCCATCGTCGACCTCGTGTCGGGCGGCACCTCGGGGAACATCGCCGGCAACACCTCCGGAAACACCGCGGGCAACACGGCCGGGAACACGACCGGCGGGAACACGACCGGTGGCAACACAACGGGCGGGACCATCACCGGGGGCAACGTCACCGGCGGGCACGGCGGTCAGCCCGGTGGCCCGGACCACGGCGGACCGGGCAATGGCGGCCCGGACCACGGCGGCCTGGAGCACCACGGGCCGGACCACGGCGGGCCGGGCAACGGGCACGAGGGGGGACCCGGTAAGCCGGACCACGGCCACAGCCACGACGGGAAGCCCGGCGACCACTTCGGCTACGGCAACAAGCCCGCGGGCCACGAGGGTCACCACGGCCACCAGGGCTAGGCGGTAGACGGCAGGCCTCACGAAGCCCGTTCATCGGATGACGGCGCGCGGCGGAATCCTCATCGAATCCGCCGCGCGCCGTAGGTGAGAGTCGCAGAGACCTCAGGCGAACGAGACCTCAGGCGAACAGCAGACATGAGAAAGACCGGGTGGGCGGTGTCGAGCGGAATTGAATCTGCGGGCGTGAAGGAACTTCATCAGTCCGATTCCGATCCGGTCCCCCAACAGCCTCATGACGAAGCGGCCGTGCCGGGCAATCGGCCCGTAGCAGCTCGCGCAGTGAAAGCAGGGCTGCGCACCGCCGTGGCCCTCTGCCTGATGATGGCTCTGGTCCACGTCGTGCTGGTGTTCCTTCATGTGGCCCCCTCCAACCCCGTATCGAAGCGGTACAGCTCGCAGGTCAACGGTTGGGTGTACCCGCTCTTCGAACAGAACTGGCGGCTCTTCGCCCCGGACCCCGACTCCTTCAACCGAAAGATCCTGGCAAGGACCGCACACACCGACTCCGAAGGTTCGGTGCAGGTGACCCCCTGGTTCGACCTGGCTGCCGTCGACCATTCCGCGGTCGACCACAATGTATTTCCGAGCCATACATCCCAGAACCTCCTGCGCCGCGCCTGGACCTCTTATGTCGAGACACACGGAGGTAGCGACACGGCACGCTCGGAACGCGCCGTGATGCTGCAGACGTACCTACGCAACATCGCCGCGGACCGCTTCGCCGCCCACAACGACGGCGGCACTTTCGAGTTCATTCAGCTCCGGGTCGTCACACTGCCCGTCGCTGCGCCCGGCACAGCGGCCGGGAACCGCCCGCCGGCACCCACCGAGGACCGGCTCCTCCCCTGGTGGAAGGTGAACTCCCATGGGAAGTGAACAGATCCCCCAGCCCCTTTCCACGGCGGCCATGCCGCACCGGCCCGCGGCCCAGGGGACCTCGGTCGCCGGCACGGCCCACCGGTGGCTCCTCGACCGAATCGGCGATCTGTGGGCGCTTCTCACCGAACGGCCGATCTCCCTGTACGCCGCGTCGGTTCTGCGGATCGGCTACGGGCTGCTCTACCTGGTCTTCCTGCTGCGCGAGTTCCCGCACCGTGACGAGATCTGGGGCCCCGGCTCCCCCTGGACGCCGGCGCTGGCACAGCAGCTCTTCGACCAGACGGGCTGGAACAGCATCCTGCTCCTGTCCGACAGCCGCGCCTACTTCGAACTCTGCTACGTGACGGCCGTCGTCACGTCCGCGCTGTTCATGCTGGGCTGGCGGACCCGCGCCATGTCCGTCCTCTTCGCCGTCGTGGTGACCTCGTTCCACGCCAGATCGATCTTCATGACGGACGGGGGCGACAACCTGATCCTGCTGATGACCCTCTACCTCGTCCTCACCGCATGCGGTCGGCGCTGGTCCCTGGACGCACGCAGGAACCGGCTCAAGGCAGCCCGTGAGGGCGACACACCGGCGCCGGTGAGGAGCCTCGTCGCACAACAACTCCGCGACGCCCGTTCCACCTTGACCACGGTGGTGCACAACTGCGGCATCCTGGTCATCGCGGCACAGGTCTGCTTCCTCTACGGATCGGCGGGCCTGTACAAGGTCCAGGGCCAGACCTGGGGCGGCGGCACCGCGCTCCACTACGCGCTGAACCTCGAACTCTTCCAGCCCTGGCCCGCGCTCTCCCACCTCGTGGACGAGTACCCGATGGTGATCGCGATCGCCGGCTACGTGACGGTGCTCTTGCAGGTCGCCTTCCCGTTCGTACTCTTCGGCAGGCTCAAGTACCCCGTTCTGACCGTGCTGCTGGGCATGCACATCGGAATCGCGGTGCTCCTGGGACTGCCTCTCTTCTCCGGCGCGATGATCATTGCGGACGCCGTGTTCCTTCCCGACCGCTTCTACGCCTTCCTGCCTCGCCTGTGGCGGGGCGCAGCACGGCGCACAGGGATGCGGCGGGCGGAACCCGGCCGAGCGGCGGGATCCGCATCAGTACCTCCGCAGGGCAGGCCCGGTGAACCCGGCTCGAAGCATCGAGCGACCGCGGCGGCACCGGGGCACGAGCGCCACTGACCCGCGGCTCCGGTGAGGCCGACCACGGGAGCGGGGCCTACGCGAACCCGCCCCACACGGCGGCTCCGCTCTCCGTGGCACCGGCGGTGGCGTCGATCCGGTACGTGTCGTCCTTCGCGTCGCGTCCGCCGGAGGCATGGTCGTACTGGCCGGCGAAGACGTGCTCCCCGGACGGAACGGTCCTGCCGGGTGCGAGGGTCCACCGGTAGACGAGGAAGCCGTCGTCCCTGCGGACGGCGAGGTCGAAGTCCGCGGCGGGGCGGGTCCGCCAGCTGCCGGTGTCCTTCACCCCCTCGGTGAGGGCGATGCGCAGTTCCACGACCAGCGCGGTGAGGGGCTGGTCCGTCTTGAGGGTGACGTTGCTCTGCGCCCAGTAGGCGTTGCTGTGGGGGTCGACGGAGCCGTCGGCCCACAGGGGACCGTCCTGGGTCCGGCTGCCCACGGCCGGGGGTGGCACCGCGCGGTCGGCGGCGGGCGGAGCGACGGCGGACGGGTTCCGAGGCGGGTCCGGGTCGTGCACGGCGGCGACCACCATGAGGGCGCTCGCCGTCAGGGTTCCGGCGGCGGCCAGGGTCGCGAGGACGATCTTCGGCCAGGACAGGGCGGTGCGCTCGTGGTCCCGCGGTCGGCGGGCGGCATCGGGACGGGCCATGCCGCGCTCGACCCGGGCCAGCATGCGGGCCCGGTCGGGACGATGGGCTCGGGTGCTCTCGCGCAGCAGGCCGCGCAGTTCGTCGGTCACCGGCTTCCCCTTCCCACCAGTTCGCCGGCCGCCCGGGTACCGAGGAGCCGCTGCAGTTCCGCCGTCCCCTTCGAGGTCTGGCTCTTCACCGTACCCACCGAGATCCCGAGCGCCGCCGCGGTGTCCTTCTCCGAGAGGTCGAAGGCGTACCGCAGTACCACGCAGGCGCGTTTACGGAACGGCAGCCTGTCCAGCGCGGCTCGTACGTCCATGACGGCGGCCAGGTCCGGGCCGTCGGTCCGCTCCGGGCGGTGCGACCAGAACAGCAGGACGCGCCGCCGCTCGCGCACCGTGCTCCGGATCCGGCTACGGGCGAGGTTGGCGACGATTCCGCGGGCGTAGGCAGCCGCGGAGTCGGCGCGCCGGGCCCTGTCCCAGCGGTGCCAGAGCGCGACCATCGCGTCCGCGGCGAGATCGTCGGCGGCGTCCGGCTCGCCGGTCAGCAGGTACGCCAGGCGGGACAGCTCGGCGTGGTGGCGTTCGAAGAACGCGTGGAACTCCGCGGCCGCCTCATCTTCGGTCATGGCCTCGGTACGGCCTCTCGGTGCGACGGCGGCGTTCTCGGGCAGCTGCCGGAGCGTAACAGTCCGTTCGAGTGTTCGTTCGGATGCCTCGGTTCCCCCGGGTCTGGTCCGCACGGTGACGCCCATCAGCCCGTCGGGTTCCATCCGTCGGTGCCGGCCAGGTAGGCGCGGGCGGTGTGGACTGCGGCCCGGTCCGCGCCGAGCTGGGGCCGGTTCGCTCCGGTTCCGGCGCCGGGGCCCGTGTTGGCGTACTCGGCGAACCGGGCGGACTTCCAGGAGAAGCCCCCCATGTCGGTCCACGGCCCCTCGGTCTTCACCGCCGCGGGCAGGCTCGTGTTACGGATGACCAGCTGACCGACCGCGCTCGCGCCGGGATGCCAGGGGCGGCCGAGGTAATAGGTCCCGGGCCGGGCGGGGCTGCTGATCGTGCTGTCGGTGATGAGGATCCCGTACGGCTTGGCCGCGTCGGTGTTCGGTGCGGCGAGGTATCCGCCGAGGCCGCCGGCGGCGGCGCCCCGGTCGCGCAGGGTGATGTTGACATGGTCGTAGACGGCGGTGGCGTTGCCGAAGACGAAGTCGACGTCACCCGCGATGAAGCAGTGGCGGAAGTACTGCCGGTACTGGCCGGTGGCGGACGGGGCCCAGTTGAGCACGGTGTCCTGGTGGCCGATGAAGCGCGAGTTGAGGTACTTCTGGCGGTCGCCGGACGCGTTGACCGCCACGGCCTGCGTGTCCTTGACGTCCGGGTGGGCCGACCTCTCCCACGTGTTCTCGACCGTCACACCGGTGACCGTGATGTCGTTCGCCGCGAAGGTCGCGGTGGCGCTGCCCGCCGTTCCGTACGTGCCTCCTCCGGGCTTGGGCGTGCCGGAAGCGTTGTCGTAGGTGATGACGACGTCCTCGGCATTGCCGGTGGCGCCCTTGAGGGTCAGTCCGCCTTTGGAGGCGGGGACGTTCACCGTTTCCCGGTAGGTGCCGCGCGCGACGAGGACGGTGTCGCCCGCGGTGGCGACGTCGACCGCGGCCTGCACGGAGCGGTGGGCCGCGGAGCCGTCGGCGGCGACCGTCAGCGTCCGGCCGCCGGCCCGACCGGACGGGGCGGGAGCGGAGGGGGCGGGACCTTTGCCGCCGCTCTCCGTGAGGACTCCGGCACCCGCTTTCCCCGGCTTCCCCGGCGTCCCCGCCAGCTTCGCCGGCAGTCCGGCGGCGGGTTCCAGTCCGGCGGTGAGGGTGGGCCGCCAGTCGACGGCCGTCTTGATCTTCTTCCCCGAGCCGGCGGCGTTGTGAGCGGCGACCAGGTCCACGGGGGCGCCGCCGACGAGGTTGCCGCTGCCCGCTATGGCTCCGGTGCCGTCGCCGGTGAGCAGTTGGGAGGTCTTCCGGTCGGAGGAGAGCTTCCAGTAGTTGTTCTGCGCGACGACCTGGGCGCCGGCACGGGAGTTGACGCTGTAGCTGTGCGCGTAGCCCTCCGACGGCGTGGTGTCGTAGTAGTTGTCGTACAGGTGGATCCGGCCCACACGGGCGAGGGGGGCGCGCTGGACGATGCCCCGGAAGACGTTGTGGTGGAGCGTCACCCGCAGTCCGGTGTCCTTGTCGCTGCTGCCGATCAGCATCGTCTTGTCGTGGTTGCTGAACGTGTTGTACCCGACGGTGACCAGGTCGGAGGCGTTGGTGATGTCGAGGGCGCCGTCGTGGACCTGGTACTCGCGGCCGAAGCGGACCGGGTTGGCGGCGTCCGGGTGCGGGGCGTCGGAGAAGCTGTTGTGGTCGACCCAGACATGGGTGGCGCCGCGCAGGCTGACGGCGTCGTAGGCGGAGTTCCAGTTGCCGGTGGAGCCGTCGGTCGGGTCCCACTGCGGGAAGCAGTCCCGGACGTCGGTGAGGGACAAGTTGCGGATGATCACGTTGTCGGCGTTCTTCACCACGAGGCTGCCGCCGGTGATGCCGGCTCCGGTGCCGGGCACGCCGATGACCGTGGTACGAGCCGGCACGGTGAAGACCATACGGGCTGCCTGCCGGGCCTGGGCCGCCCTGCGGGCGTCCTCCTGGTCGCCGGACGGCACCTTGGCACGGCCCCAGACGGCGGGATCGTATGCCTTGAGGTAGGAGTCGAGCGAGTAGCCGGTGCCCGCGGCGTGGTCGGCGCAGCTCTGCGGCTTCCCGCTGTCGTCGGCGTCGGCGTGGATCAGGCCCTTGACGCGGATGATGCGCGGGGCTCCGGCCGGGCCCGCGCTCAGGGCTCTCACCAGCTCGGCGCGGGTGGAGACGGTGAAGACGTGAGCCGCGTCCGCGGCCCGGCCGCCGGTGGTGCCCGAGCCGCTCGCGGCCCAGCCGTCCCGGGCGGGCAGCACGCCGTGCGCGAGGTCGGCGGGTGCCACGGCATCGGCCCTCACGACCAGCGGAACGGCGCCGAGACCGGCGGCGACCAGGGTGGCGGCTCCGGCCAGGGCGAGCCTTCGACGTCCGGTGGGGCGGCGGTGGGGGGAAGCGGACATGGGCGGCGGCTCCTTGGGGTGGGGTGCACTGTTCACCCCTCAGTTGCCGCCGGAGCCAGAAAGGTTGCCGGCAACCGCCGAGAACCTCCTCCGCGGCGTTGCCCGTTCGGGTCGCACCTTCCGAACGGGCACCTCCTGCGGCACCTCCGTCGTCAGGGACCGCCGGTGGCCGGTCGGTGTGTCGTGGCCGTGCCGACGTCGGGGTGGATGGTGAAGACCCGGTCGAGCCCGACGATGCGCAGGATGCGGATCGTGTTGTCGGGGACGGCTGCCAGGGTGATGTCCGCCCGGGCGGCGACGGCGTGGTTGCGAGCGACGATGAGGGCGGTGATGCCGCTGGAGTCGCAGAAGCGTATGCCGGAGAGGTCCAGCACGAGGCACTGTTCCGGCTCCAGGCTGAGGGCTGTCACAGCTTGTCGAAGGCGGGGGGCCTGGTCGTAGTCGAGGTCGCCGGCGATTTCCAGGACGGGGCCTGTGGCGGCGTCTCGGGCGGTGATCGTCAAGGTGCTCATGTCAGATCCGGGGATGGCCGCGTGGACGTAGCCGCCGACCTCGCGGGGCGCGATCACGTCCTGGGCGCATTCCAGTACCAGCGTCGGTACGTCCACCGACTTCAGGTCGGCACGGCTGTCGGAGAGGAACGTGGTGCGGGCGAAGACGCGGGCGATCGCCGGATCGGTGGCGCAGAAACTGTTGGTCAGCTCCTCCCCCAGTTCGGGACGTTCGGGGTTGGCCATGATCACCGGCGCCATGGTCGCCGACCAGCCGAGGTAGTTCGACTCCAGCGACTCCAGCAATTCGTCTATGTCTTCGGCACAGAAGCCGCCGCGGTAGGTGTCGTCGTCGATGTAGCACGGGGAGGGGCCGACCATGACCAGGGAGGAGAACCGCTCGGGGGCGGTGGCCGCCGCGCGAACCCCGATCATCGCGCTGACCGAATGCCCGACGAAGGCCACGTCCCGCAGGTCGAGAGCCGCGCACACCTCGACCACATCGCGGGCGTATCCGTCCAGCGACCCGTAGCGTTCGGCGCTCCAAGCGGATGGGTCGGAGCCGCCCGATCCGACGTAGTCGAACAGGACCACCTGGAATTCCTCGGCCAGCGCCGGCGCCACCAGGCGCCACATGTTCTGATCGCAGCCGAACCCGTGCGCCTGCATCACCACGGGGCTGCCGGGTGATCCGGTGACCTTCACGTTCTTCCTACGGAGGACATCCATGGGGTCATCCTGTTCATCGGTCTGGGTTCTGGCACAAGTTCCGTGACCTGCGCACGCTGAGTCACGGTTCGTGGTCGTGCTGAACTCCCGAAAGTCGCCCGAAAATGATCAGTGGTGACCTTGGATGCCTGACAGTTCGGGATCGTGGAAGAAGTGGTCCTCCGGCTGGAGGAGTTGCTGTTCCCGTCGATCGCGGACGTGTCGGTGGTGTCGGTGAACGTGAGCAACGAGACGATACGAGTCGAGGCCCGCAGCACAACGACTGGTTCGGCGTGTTCGGGCTGCGGGAACTGGTCGATCCGGGTTCATAGCTCCTACCTGCGGTTTCCTGCGGATGTTCCCAGCGCTGGGCGCCGGGTGGTGCTCTGTTTGCGGGTCCGCCGTTTCGCCTGCCCGGTCGCTGCGTGCGGGCGACGGACGTTCGTTGAGCAGGTGCCCGGATTGACCAGAAGGTACGGCCGGTGGACCGAGCGTCTGCGTTCGACGCTGGCGGCGGTCGGCCTCGCCCTGGCAGGCCGGGCGGGAGCTCGGATGGCTGGCGTCTTTGGGGTGTCCGTCAGCCGCAGCACGGTACTGCGGCTCGTCGAGGCGCTACCCGAACCGGATCCACCAGCCCCGAGAGTGGTCGGCGTCGATGAGTACGCGACGCGCAAAGGCGTGCACTACGGCACGGTGCTGGTCGACGTCGAAACGCGCCGGCCAGTGGACCTACTGCCAGACCGGGAGGCATCAAGCCTGGCCGCCTGGCTGGCCAAGAGGCCAGGGATCGAGGTTGTCTGCCGGGACCGCGCTCCGTTCTTCGCCGAAGGCGCCACCGTCGGGGCACCGCAGGCAGTGCAGGTCGCGGACCGCTGGCATCTGTGGCACAACCTCAGCGAAGCTGCTGAACGGTGCGTCGCCGACCATCGGGGGTGCCTGCGAGGCATTGCACCCGAGCCATCCCAACAGGTCAAGAAATCAGAAGAACCAGCTGACCCCGCTGGTTCGCCGTGGCCCACCGGCCACCGGTTCGCCGACAGGACCCGGTCCAACCATGCCGCCGTTCACGCCCTGCTGGCGGCTGGCCACAGCCGCCGCGCGATCCAACGCCAGCTCGGGATGACCTACCGCACGGTCAAGCTCCTCGCCGACGCCACCACCCCGGAGGACCTCTTCCACGGCCAGTGGCAGGGCCGCCCCTCCGTCCTTGACGAGTACCGGCCTTACCTGGACGACCGCTGGAACCAGGGCTGCACCAACGCATGGAAGGCATGGGAGGAGATCGTGCCGCTCGGCTACAAGGGCAGCTACCAGCGAGTTCGCGCCTACTTCCGCATCAAACGCCTTTCGGTCGATCCGGTCACCGCACCCCCGCCCTCACCCCGCACCGTCGCCAGCTGGATCCTGCGCCACCCCGACTCTCTCGCCGACGTCGAACAGCTCCGACTCAAGGCCGTCCTGGTCCACTGCCCGGAACTGGAAGCCCTCACCGGACATGTCCGCTCCTTCGCCCAGATCCTCACCGAGCGACAGGGCCAACGGCTGCCCGAGTGGCTCGATGCGGTCCGCCAAGACGACCTGCCCGGTCTCCACACCCTCGCCGCCGGCATCGATCGCGACCGGGCCGCCGTCATCGCAGGGCTCACGCTGCCCTGGAACTCGGGCGTAGTGGAAGGGCACGTCAACCGCATCAAGATGCTCAAACGCCAGATGTTCGGCCGAGCCGGCTTCGCACTCCTGAGGAAACGAGTGCTCCTCGCTCCATGACCGATGTAAACGCGTGACACGCTTCCGACATCGACCAACCCCACTGCAGGAGCCGCGAATGTCCAGGACCGCCGACATCGATCTCGTGTTCGCACGTCCCGTCACAGTAGACGCCGTGGTGCGAGCTCTGGCCGGTGAGGGGTGGTCGCTACAGGAGCCGCTTGGGATCTCCTACGTGGTCAACAACGACGACCTGTTCGACTGGCAGTCGACTTCAGCCGACCAGGCAGCTGAGGTCCTGACCGTGGTGGATTCACCAGACAACATCGACTACCTCGTCGGCGTCTGCATCTATCACTCCGCTGCGGGCACCGGTGGCCAGCTACTTCTTCATGCTGGCCGATCGCACTGTTCCTTCATCCCGACGATCGACCGACGAGGGCTCTCAGAAGCCCCAGCACTCACTGACATGGCGTGGTATTTGAACGCACTGGTACCGCCACTGCTTGCCATGGGGCTGGCCAGCTACGAAGCGAGGGACCTTGTCGACTGAGACTCCTTCGTCAGCAGCTCGGTCGGCATGCGGGCAGCACGCATGCTCGGACCGATCCTCGCTGCCGGCCCAGCCGGTGTCACTCACGGCTACGCGATCACGGAAATTGCGCCAGAACCTCGGTTTCTGGACGTCAGCACTGCCGACGCGATCGGGGGTGATCCCCGCCCCTGTCCCGTCGGCCGGACGGTCAGCGGGGCGCCGAGGGCACGGTCCCGACCGCGGTGAGGCGGTTCAGCGTGCGAGGGCGAGGACGCCCAGGGCACTGCCTTGTTCGTCGACGACGGGCAAGGCGTCGATGCGGCGGTAGCGCATCGCGTGCTCGGCTTCGGCCGTCGTGGTGAGGGGCGAGGTGGACGGCCCGCGGTCGGCGAGGACGTCGCGCAGCCGGATTCGGTCCGTGTACGCGTCGCCGTCTCGGACGGCCGCGAGCTGGACCGGGGTCACCAGACCGGCGCACAGGCCGTCCTCGTCACAGACCAGCAGATGTCCGGTGCGGGCACTGGCCATGACGGACAAGGCCACTTCGACCGTCATGTCGTCGCAGACCTGTGGCCAGGCGGCTTCCATGGCATCCCCCACCGCCTGGTGCGCAGGGTTGGCACGCACCGAGCGGAACTGCGTCTGGACCAGCGTCAAAAGGTGCCTCCTGCAGAGATGGGTCAGTTTCCTGATCACGTGGTTCTCAGGCCGCCGCCGCGTTGAACGCGGCCCGGCGCACGTCCAAGCGCCGGGCTGCCGAAGCGGGACCGCGTCGGCCGCGGGAGGCCGTGCCGCGCTTGGGCTTGTCGGGCGTCGGGGCGGTGATGGTGACGGGGATGCCGGAGGGGGCCTGGGCGCCGGTGATCCTGGTCAGGGCCTCTTCGCCGGAGCGGACCTGGGTGGTCTGCGGGACGATCCCGGCGGCGGCCATCAGGCGGGTCATGTCGCGGCGCTGGTTCGGGGTGACCAGCGTGACGACACTGCCGGACTCCCCAGCACGGGCGGTACGCCCACCACGGTGCAGGTAATCCTTGTGGTCGGTCGGCGGATCCACGTTGACGACCAGGTCGAGGTTGTCGACGTGGATGCCACGGGCGGCGACGTTCGTGGCGACGAGCACGCTGACGTGCCCGGTCTTGAACTGGGCCAGGGTGCGCGTGCGCTGCGGCTGCGACTTCCCCCCGTGCAGGGCGGCGGCCCGGACACCGCTGTTCAGCAGGTCCTGGGTCAGCCGGTCGACGGCGTGCTTGGTGTCCAGGAACATGATCACCCGGCCCTCCCGGGCCGCGATCTCCGTCGTCGTGCGGTGCTTGTCACCGCCGTGCACGTGCAGCACGTGGTGCTCCATCGTCGTGACGGCGCCCGCGGACGGGTCCACCGAGTGGACGACCGGGTCGCTCAGGTAGCGGCGCACCAGCAGGTCGACGTTGCGGTCGAGGGTGGCGGAGAACAGCATCCGCTGCCCCTCGGGGCGCACCTGGTCCAGCAGTGCGGTGACCTGCGGCATGAAGCCCATGTCGGCCATCTGGTCGGCCTCGTCCAGGACGGTGATCGCGACCTGGTCGAGTCGGCAGTCACCGCGGTCGATGAGGTCCTTCAGCCGGCCCGGCGTGGCGACGACGACCTCGGAGCCGCCGCGCAGCGCGCCCGCCTGCCTGCCGATCGGCATCCCGCCGACGACCGTGGCAAGCCGCAGCCTGACCGCACGGGCGTACGGGGTGAGGGCGTCGGTGACCTGCTGGGCGAGCTCGCGGGTCGGTACGAGGATCAGCGCGAGCGGCTGACGGGGCTCGGCGCGTCGGCCGACCGTACGGGCCAGCAGCGCCAGCCCGAAGGCCAGGGTCTTACCGGAGCCGGTCCGCCCGCGACCGAGCACGTCGCGGCCGGCCAGGGAGTTCGGCAGGGTCGCGCCCTGGATCGGGAACGGCACCGTCACACCCTGCACGGTGAGTGCGGCCAGCAGCTCCGCGGGCATGGCCAGATCGGCAAAAGCCTCGACGGCGGGCAGCGCGGGAGTGATCGTCTCGGGCAGGGCGAACTCGCCCTGCACCGCGGCAGGCCGACGACCGTACCCACCCGAACGGCTCGGGCCACCCGAACGGCTCGGGCCACCGGAACGGCTCGGGGCGGGGGAACCGAAGCGGCTGCCCCGGCCTGAACCGGCGGTGGAGCCGAAAGCGGGGCCACCGGTGCGGCCGCGGGTGCGAGCGGAGCGGTTGTTCGTACGTACGGGGTTCATTCAGAACCTTCCTCGATACGGCGCGCATCAAGGAATTCCGGCAGCATGAGAACAGCGCGAGGAATCGCAAGAACGGGCCGAATTGAATGCGTAAGCGGAGCCGACCGCAGGGAGTCCGTGCGGGCGCCGCCGTGAAAAGGGGTGTTGATGGACGTGAAATCCCCGAGATCGACTCGGGTGCAGGTCCGGCAGAGGTCCGCGTGCCGGAGCAGCGCCTCTGGCTGGTGAGGCGTCCCGCAGGTGAACCCACTGCGGGAGATGCCTGCAGCTGGGGCCCGCACCCCGAAGGATGCGGGCCCCAGCTACGAAATGCGCGTCAGCGTCAGGCGGGAACGATGTTCTCGGCCGTCGGACCCTTCTGGCCCTGCGCGATGTCGAAGGTGACCTTCTGGCCCTCGGCCAGCTCACGGAAGCCCTGGGCGGCGATGTTCGAGAAGTGGGCGAACACGTCGGCGCCGCCACCGTCCTGCTCGATGAAGCCGAAACCCTTTGCCGCGTTGAACCACTTCACGGTGCCAGATGCCATGTCAGATCTCCTTTGGGGCAGTACAGCGGCGTCCGCACTGCACGGACACCGTGTCGCCGCGATGATGCCCCGCCGGAAAATGACCCGGAAATATGAAGCACTCCCATAGGGCCCGGAGACCGGCCGGAGGTACTTGAAGTTTTGGGAACCACGACTGCAACTGAGATCGACAATAGCATGCCGTAGCGGTCGGCGTACGAATAGCAATTCACCGTGGTCGCCGCGCTGAAAACCCTCTCCGCATGGACGGGTAAATCCTTGCATCGCGGTGACAGATATTGACGGCTCGGGCGCGACGCTTTTTCGAGCAGAGGGGTACGAGCACCACCACGCTTCGACACGCGTGGGTGCGCGGCCCACCGGGACCGGCGGGCCCGCCCGCCTCAGACCGCGGTCGGCGGGCCGGACGACGCTGCGGCGGCGCGGTACTCGGCGTTGAGGCGCTGGGCTTCCTCGAGCTGGTCCTCGAGGATGACGATGCGACAGGCGGCCTCGACGGGGGTTCCTTGATCGACGAGCTCCCGGGCTCGGGCCGCGATGCGCAGCTGGTAGCGGGAGTAGCGGCGGTGGCCGCCCTCGGAGCGGAGCGGCGTGATCAGGCGGGCTTCGCCGATGGCGCGGAGGAAGCCCGGGGTGGTGCCGAGCATCTCCGCGGCACGACCCATGGTGTACGCGGGGTAGTCGTCGTCGTCCAGGTGGCCGCCGAGCGGGCCTGTCGGATTCTCTGCTGTCATTGCACCTCTTTCCGAAACACATGGAGGGGCCCTGGTGCCGTACGGCACCAGGGCCCCGAGGGAACTTCTACACCATCTGCCGGCACCTGTTCCGAGCCGGCCTTCTGTTTCCGCGTGCCCGACCTGAACGATGTCGGGGGTGCGGGGATCGCGGTTGCTTGACCGGAGACCACCTCACTGTCGATGTCCTGCGGTACCCGGGCTCAGGACTTCCGCCCGGGCGATCCTGATGGCGTGGTTCCTCCGTTCTTCCCTCGGTGATCAACCTGCTTGCTGCGTCAACTGCGGTACTGCTCGTGGCGGCCCCTGATCACCGCGGGCCACCCGGTCCGGTCGTCAGCCCCGTCGCCCTGCTGCGACAAACCTGGCTTCGGAGCTCCACCACCGCACCGTCCTACGAACTGCGCTCACGGGCACTGCGCTCGGCAGTTCATCTCTGCCGGGCCTTGCTGTCTCTCTGGGCTACGAGAGAAACCATAACCAGGCCAGCATCCAATGTCTACTCCGGCCAACATAGATTTTCGCGTGTTCGACAGATAGGTAATCAGTCTCGAACAGCTACGGTGGTGGGCGGGAAGGCCACACCAGCCGTGGCAGCCACAGCACTGCCATCTCCCCGCCGTGAGATTCCCGGGCGCCTCCGGGCCGGATGGCCGGATCTGAGACAACTTCGTCATTGCGGACACCGGGACAGGGGAACGAGGATCGGTGCATGCCCCCACCCCACCGCGTCGTCATCGTCGCCTTCCCCGGCGCGGAGCTCCTGGACATCACGGGTCCCGCCGAGGTGTTCTCGGTCGCGTCCCGGGTCTCCGAGAGCGACTTCCCCGGCTACTCCGTTCAGGTCGCCACGGAGGACGGCGCTCCGGTGGCCACCTCCAGCGGCCTGCGGATCCACTCCGACCTGCGGCTGGACGAGGTGACCGGCCGCGTCGACACCCTCCTGGTGTCCGGAGCGGTCACCCATCCCGAAGGGGGCGGCGTCCAGGCCGTCGTCGATCCGGTGGTCACCGACTGGCTCCGTACGGCGGCGCCACGGGCGAGTCGTACCGGATCCGTGTGCGCGGGCGCCCATCTGCTGGCCGCGGCCGGCCTGCTGGACGGCCGGACCGCCACCACCCACTGGCTCACGGCGGCTCAACTGGCCGCCGCGCATCCAGAGGTCGACGTGGACCCCGATCCGATCTTCATCCGCTCCGGCCCGGTGTGGACCTGCGCCGGGATCACCTCGGGGATGGACATGGCACTGGCGATGGTGGCTGAGGACCACGGCCAGGCCCTCGCGCTCGCCACCGCGCGCATGATGGTCATGTACGTCAAACGCTCCGGCGGCCAGAGCCAGTTCAGCGTGCCCCTTGCCGTCCGGGCACCCGCTGACGACCGCATCGGCGAGCTCCGCCGGTGGATCACCGAACACCCCGACGCGGACCTCTCCGCCGAGGCTCTCGCCCAGCGCCTGAGCCTCAGCACACGGCACTTCTCCCGGCTCTTCGCGCAGCGCACCGGTACCACGCCCGCCGCCTACGTCGAGTCGGCCCGGCTGGAGGCCGCGCGACGCCTCCTGGAGGAGGGCGACGCCGGTCTGCCTCAGGTGGCCGCCGCCAGCGGCCTCGGCTCCCTGCAGACCCTCCACCGATGCTTCCGACGACACCTGGGGACGACCCCCGCCGAGTACCGCCGCCGCTTCCGCTGAGATCGGCCCGTCCCTCACCGCCCACCCTCACCGCCCGCCGCCCCTACCCGCGGCCGGCGGAGGCCGAGGCGTGCCCACGCCCGGCCCCTCCAGGAAAGGCCATCATGTCCGGCACGAAGATCATTCCGATACCGGTGCTCGGCAAGCACGCGGTCAACGCCTATCTGCTGCTGGGCCGACGCCCCGTCCTCGTCGACGCCGGAACGCCGGGCAGCGGACGCCTCATCCACGACCGGATCGCCGCTCACGGAGTGGACCCCGCCGACCTCGCCCTGATCGTCATCACTCATGGCCACATCGACCACTTCGGCTCCGCAGCGGAACTGCACCGCCTGACGGGCGCACCCGTCGCCGGGCACGCCGCCGACCTCGAACCCTTCCGCACCGGCCGACCGCTGATGCCGTACCTTCCGACGGGACCCATGGGCCGCCTGATGAGCAGGAACAGGAAGCTCCACGTCACGGCGGACCCGTTCGAACCCGAGATCCTGATCAGCGGCGAGACCGACCTGTCGGACTTCGGGCTGGCGGGACGGATCATGCCCACCCCGGGCCACACCGCGGGCTCCGTCTCCGTTCTCACCGATGACGGGGACCTCGTCGCCGGTGACCTCGTGGCCAACTCCTTCATGGGTCTCATCCCCGGCAAGCCGGCCAACCCGCCCTTCCATGACGACCCGCTGGGCAACCTCACGAGCCTGCGCGCCATGCTCGACCTCGGCCCCAGCCGCCTCCACGTCGGCCACGGCACTGCGCTGGACCCCGAGCGCGTGCGCCGGTGGGCGCGGCGGGAGCAACGACGGCTGTCCCGCCTCGACTCCCGGGGACGCCTCCGAAGCCGTACGAAGAGCTGACCCGGACGGTGCTGCGGACAGCCACGGCACTCCGGGTCGCCGGGCACGCGGAGGGGGCCCGGACTCGTCGAGTCCGGGCCCCCTCGTGGCACATCAGGCGAACGGGCCGCCGAACGGGCCGACGGGACCGTAATAGAGGGCCAGCTGCTCGCGGTAACCGGGATCGCCGAGGTGCGTGTCCCGGTGGAACTCCGGGGAGTCCTTGATCTGTTCCTTGGTGCGCTCCACGTGGATCGTCCGCTGCTCCGGGTCGATCGAGATCACGGTACCGGCCGGCAGGAGCACTTCCTTGCCGAAGATCCACACCCCTGTATCGACCACCAGGTAGGCGTCACCGACCTCGTCGGAGTGCTTGTCGACCTTGCCGATGCTGCCGTCGACCGCCTCGACCTTGTAGCCGATGAGATCGCTACCGGCCACGTGGCCCGACGTCGACTTGTAGCTCCACACATGCTCGGTCACGTGAAAACAACTCCTCCGGTGTGAATGAAAGGATCGACCAACCTCTTGGACGGCGTCTGCCCCGGCTTTCCCGTTGTGCACGTACGGATGGTTTCTCGCGGGCGTGTCGTGGTCGGGCGGCCTCCTGCGGTGGCCGTCAGCCTTCATGGCCCGGCAGGAGCTCCTTGGCCTTGGCCACGGCGAAACCCCAGCCCTGTGCCACGGTCGGCTTGCCGGGCACGGCCACTTCCTCCGGGTTGGTGAGCACGTCCAGCAGGACCGGCCCCGGCGTCTCGAAAGCCCGGCGCACGCTCTCGTGGAGCTCGGCCGGGTCGGTGACCCGGATGCCCGTCAGGCCGAGGGCCGTGGCGACCGCGGCGAAATCGGGGTTGTCGAGTTCCGTGCCGAACTCCGGTAGGCCTGCCTGTTCCTGTTCCAGCTTGACCATGCCCAGGCGGCGGTTGTCGAAGACGACGAGCTTCACCGGCAGCCCGTACGTCTTGATGGTCATGAGGTCGCCGAGCAGCATGCTCAGCCCGCCGTCCCCGCAGAGCGCGACGATCTGCCGGTCCGGCGCCCACAGCTGGGCACCGAGGGCCTGGGGCATGGCGTTGGCCATCGAGCCGAGGTTGTACGAGCCGATCAGGCGGCGGTCGCCTCGCATGGTGACGAAGCGGGAGAGCCAGACGGTGGCCATGCCGGTGTCGGAGGTGAAGACGGCGTCGGCATCGGCGTAGGTGTCCACCGCGGCGGCCAGCGCCTCCGGGCGGATGGCGTGCTCGCGGTTGTCCAGGACGGCCCGCAGCTTCCCGGTCCAGCGGTGCTCGTGCGCGGGGTCGGCCAGCCGCTGCTGTCCCTCCTGCCAGTGGAGGAAGCGCTTGCGGGCGTCGTCGAGGTGCGCACGGTCGGGGACCGCCTTCAGCAGCGGCAGCAGGGCCCGCAGCGTGGCGCCGACGTCGCCGGCCAGGCCCACGTCCACGGGGGTGCGGCGTCCCAGGTGGTCCTCGCGGGAGTCGACCTGGATCACCTTGGCGTCCTTCGGGTACCACTCCCGGTAGGGGAAGTCGGTCCCCAGCATGAAGAGCACGTCCCCGCTGTCGAGCGCGTGGGCGGCGGCGGGGTTGCCGATGAGGCCGGTCTGGCCCACCTGGAAGGGGTTGTCGTCCTCGAACCCCTCCTTCGCCTTCAGCGTGAGCACCATCGGCGCCGCCAGCAGCTCGGCGGTCCGCAGGACCTCGGTACGGGCCTCGCGGGCGCCCTGGCCGACGAGGAGGGTCACCCGGGCCGCGTCGTTCAGCAGCTCGGCGGCCCGGGCGAGGGCGGGGTCGTCGGGCCGGGTGACGGCACGGTCCAGGGCGAACCGGGTGAGCCTGTCGTCGCTCAGCTCCTGGTCGCCCAGGTCGCCGGGGATGGTGAGGACGGCCACTCCGCCCTGGGTCACAGCAGCGCGTACGGCCGATTCGAGCAGGCGCGGCATCTGGTCCGGGGAGGTGACGGTGGCCCGGTGGACGGCGACGTCGCGGAAGAGCAGGTCGTTGTCGACCTCCTGGAAGTAGTCGCTGCCGATCTCGGCGAGGGGAACCTGGCCACAGATGGCCAGGACGGGCGTACGGCTCTTGGCGGCGTCGTAGAGACCGTTGAGCAGGTGCACGGATCCAGGTCCCACGGTGCCCATGCACACTCCGAGGGTCCCGGAGAGCTGGGACTGCGCCGAGGCGGCGAAGGCCGCGGCCTCCTCGTGCCGGCAGCCGACCCAGCTCAGGCCGACGGATGTGCGGATGGCGTCGGTCAGGGGGTTCAGGGCGT
This sequence comes from Streptomyces sp. CLCI03, assembly GCF_053615355.1. Taxonomy (NCBI): domain Bacteria; kingdom Bacillati; phylum Actinomycetota; class Actinomycetes; order Kitasatosporales; family Streptomycetaceae; genus Streptomyces; species Streptomyces sp. CLCI03. The sequence continues at coordinate 930,294 of NZ_CM132132.1, forward strand.
CTCCGACAACGCCGAAGACGTGCTGGACGCCGAGTTCCTCGAGTGCGTCGACGATGACGTGGGCGACGGTGCGTGCCACTGGACTGCCCTTCGTTTGCCGGTTCAGCGGATGGAGTGGGTGCAGCGGTCGGGGTCGGCCGCCTTCCCGTCGGCTGCCCAGCTTTCGAGCGGCGAAGCGATCAGTTCCCTGGGGGCGGGCCAGACGTACTGGTGGTCCCCATCGTTCCTCCGCGACCCGGCGAAATCCTGGCGGAGCAGACACTCATGATCCGGCCCGCACGGGGAACGCGGTCGTCACCGACCGAAAGGGGCATGGACATGCTCGGCATCACCGCCGCAGTGCTGTTCTTCATCGCGTTCCTGATCAATGCCGCCACCATCAGCACCAACGAAGTGTTCAGCTCGACCAACTTCATGCTGATCGGTCTCGCGGCGCTCGCGCTCCACATCGCGGGCATCGGCCACGGGTGGGCGACCCGTGAGCGGGGCCGGGGCCGGAGGCGCTGATCCCGTGGCATCGGGGTCCCCTCTCCTACGACCCCGACCGCGGCGCGGCGTGGGCCCGGGCACACGACCGGTTCCGCCGGGCGCCCGGCGGCCGGAAGGTCGACGCGGGACTCCCCGGCCCCGGCAAGCCGGGGATGTCGGCGGCCGGGCTCACAGGTCCAGGTCGAGGAGGGCGTTCTCCACGACCTCGGTGAGCGCGGGATGGATCCAGTACGGGGACTTGGCAAGGGTCGTGGCGTCGATGCCGAGGGTTGCCGCCAGGACCAGGGACTGGATGAGGGTGGGAGCCTGCGGGCCCATGATGTGGGCGCCGAGGAGACGACCGGTGCCGGGCTCGGCGAGTACCTTGCAGAATCCGGTGGTGTCCTCCATCGCCCATCCGTAGGCGACATCTCCATAGCCGGCCGTGCCCACCAGGTAGTCCAGCCCCCTGCCACGACAGTCCTGCTCGGTGGCGCCGACCGAGGCGATCTGTGGCCGGGTGAAGACCGCCGCCGGCACCAGTTCGTGGTCGGCGGCGATCAGGTCGTCCGGGTGCCGGAGATTGTGGACCACGACCTCCGCCTCGCGGTTGGCCACGTGCTTGAGGGCCACCGGCGAGCAGATGTCCCCGAGCGCGAAGACGCCTTCCGCTGTGGTGCGCTGATGCCGGTCGACGACCACTCGGCCATCGTCGTGCGTGGCGATTCCAGCGGCTCGGAGGTTGAGCCGGTCGCTGTTCGGAAGACGACCCACCGCGACGAGCAGCATGTCCGACTCGACCGTCGATCCGTCGTCCAGGGTCAGCCTCAACGCGCCCGGCCGGCCGCCGACGGCCGTGAGCTCCCGGCTGAGCCGGAGCTCGTAGCGGGAGCGGACCAGGTCGGTGAACCTCTCTCGAACTGTCTCGTCCTGCTCACCGAGCAGGTGCTCTTCCTTCTCGACGATGGTGACGGAGCTCCCGGTCTCGGCGAACACGTCGGCCAGTTCCGCGGCGATGTAGCCGCCGCCGAGGATCGCCAGGTGCCGGGGTGGAGCGTCGATCCGCATCACGGTGTCGGACGTCTCGTACGGCAGGCCCGCCTCCACAACGGGTCCGGGGACCACGGGCCGACCCCCCACCGCGACGACGATCTGCCCTGCGCTGACGTCGACGGCCCCGTCCACCCCCTCGATGCGCAGGGTCCTGGGTCCGGTGAACCGCGCGGTGCCCTCGTACACGGTGACCGCGTCCTGCTGCTCCCGGCCCGTACGGCCTTCGTCCCGTTCGGCGTCCAGCCGCGCGAAGATCCGGTCGCGCGCCTCGCGCCAGTGGACTGCCCGCAGCTCGGCGTCCACGTCGTACGTCCCCGCTTCCCGAACGGTGCGGGCGACGTGCGCGGTGTAGGCGAGCATCTTGCTCGGGATGCACCCGGCGTTCAGGCAGGTTCCTCCGAACCAGCGCTCCTCGACGATGGCCACGTCCAGATCGGCGAACGAGTCGTCGATCACGGCGTTGCCGGATCCCGCACCGATGACGACAAGGTCGTGATGACGCATCCGGCCGGCCAGGTGGACCTGGCCGGCCGTTCGCCTGTGAGCGTGGGACCGGTTCAGGCTGACGTCAGCGGTCCTCGGAGTTCTCCTGCGGCTCGTCATCGGGGTGGATCTGCTCCTCACGGCCGATGCCCGGACGTTGGCGCTTGGCACGGTGGCTACCCGCATCCGTGTCCGTGTCGTCGTCCGCCGTGCCCGAGCGCTGGACAACGGCGTCGTCCGCCTGCTGCCGGGCCTCACGGTCACCGCTCTCGCCCACGGCCTCGGACGGCGTGGTCCGCCTCGCGCGCTGCCTGGACTTTTCGTGGTCCGTCACCGTGTCCTCCCTCGATGGTGCCTATGTCCCCGCAGCTACCCCACCCCGTCGCCCGTAGTCCTCGGATGCTCCCGCCCGGCTCGCCGTGGCATCTGCCGCGCATGGCACCCCAACAGCGCCGGACGCGCCTAGGCTGAAAGGAGAGTCACAGAAATCGGAGGTGGCCATGATCATCCTCGGTGTCATTCTCCTGGTCATCGGCTTCGTCGCGGGAATCAGCATCCTGTGGACCATCGGCGCCATCCTCGTCGTCATCGGAGCCATCCTCTGGATCCTGGGCGCCCTCGGGCACTCCGTCGGCGGCCGCAAGCACTACTGGTAACCGTGGGAAATGGAGACGGGGAGGAGCAAAAGCCAAGGAACTCCTGGCCGGGAGGCGCGACGCCCGGCACCGCACGTCGCGGCGCGGCCCCGTCCCCACATCGGGGACCTACCCGGGGCCGACCCAACATCGCGCCCGAGGCGTTTCAGGGGCGCGGGCCCGCATGCGGGCCCGGTCCTCAACTTTCGAGGAGCGCCCGGCCGAGCAGGAGTACCGGACCGGCCGGCGCAGCCCGGTCGCCGAGGTGGCGGTGGCGTCCTAGCGTGGAGGAGTCCGGGCCCGCCCCGGTCCGACGGCCCGCGTCGTCCGCCCCGTCATCGCGTGCCGCGGCGCGGCTCGATCTCGGGGCCGGCCGCACCGCCGCACACACATCACCGGTGGTCGTGCCGCTGGTGGGACGGAGACAGATGGCGCAGTCGTCGTGGCGTGAGTACCGGCCCGGGCAGCGGTTCCCGGGGGTGATCGGCCGTACGGCCGAGGAGTCGACTCCGGCCTGGCCGCAACCGGTGCGCGCGGTCCCGGGTGCGCCGAACGTGCTGTTCATCGTGTTCGACGACGTCGGGTTCGGACAGTTCGGCTGCTACGGAAGTCCGATCGAGACGCCGCATCTGGACGCACTGGCCGCGGGCGGGCTGCTGTACAGCAACATGCACACCACCGCACTGTGCTCACCCTCACGCTCCTGCATCATCACCGGCCGTAACCACCACGCGAACGGCATGGCGGCGATCACGGAGCTGGCCACCGGCTATCCGGGTTACGACGGGCAGATCCCGTTCGAGAACGGGTTCCTGTCGGAGATGCTGCTGCAGCACGGTTACAACACGTACATGGTCGGCAAGTGGCACCTGATGCCTTCGGAGCAGGAGTCGGCGGCCGGGCCGTACGACCGGTGGCCGCTGGGGCGGGGCTTCGAGCGGTTCTACGGATTCCTGGGCGGGGACACGAGCCAGTGGTATCCGGAACTGGTGTACGACAACCACCAGGTCGAGCCTCCGGCCTCGCCGGAGGAGGGTTACCACCTGACGGAAGACCTGGTGGACCGGGCGATCTCGTTCATCGCCGACGCCAAGCAGGTCGCCCCGGACAAGCCGTTCTTCATGAACCTGTGCCCGGGTGCCGCGCATGCCCCGCACCATGTGCCGAAGGAGTGGGCGGACCGCTACCGAGGGCGGTTCGACGACGGCTGGGAGGTCTACCGCGAGCAGACCTTCGCCCGGCAGAAGCAGCTCGGTGTGGTGCCCGCGGACGCGCGCTTGTCCCCGCACGATCCGGACGTGCCGCCGTGGGAGTCGCTGTCGGCCGACGCGCGGCGGGTGGCCGCGCGGATGATGGAGGTCTACGCGGGATTCCTCTCCCACACCGACCACCACCTCGGCCGGCTGATGGCCTTCCTGAAGGAGACCGGCGCGTTCGACAACACGCTGATCATGGTGGTCTCCGACAACGGGGCGAGCGCCGAGGGCGGGGCGACCGGCACCACCAACGAGCTGCAGTTCTTCAACAACGCGCCCGAGACCCTGGAGGAGAGCCTGGCGCGGATCGACGAGATCGGCGGCCCGACCACCTTCAACCACTACCCGTGGGGCTGGACCTCCGCGGGCAACACCCCGTTCCGGCGGTGGAAGCGGGAGACCTACCGCGGCGGTGTCAGCGACCCCTTCCTCGTCCACTGGCCCAGCGGCATCCAGGCCCGGGGCGAGATCCGCGGCCAGTTCGCGCACGTCATCGACATGGTCCCCACCGTCCTGGACGTACTCGGCATCGAGGCACCCGCCGGCATCCGCGGTGTCACCCAGTCACCCCTGCACGGGGTCAGCTTCGCCCACACCTTCGACGACGCTGCGGCGGCGAGCCTTCACCTCACCCAGTACTACGAGATGTTCGGACACCGGGCGATCGACCACGACGGATGGCGGGCGGTCTGCCCCTGGCCCGGCCCCTCCTTCGCCGAAACCGGCCGGCAGTTCGGCACCCCCATCACCATGGCGGACCTCGACGACCTCGACGCCCACCACTGGGAGCTCTACCGCATCGACGAGGACGTCGCCGAGACCCGGAACCTCGCCCAGGAGCACCGCACCAAACTCATCGAGATGATCGCCCTGTGGTACATGGAGGCCGGCAAGTACAACGTGCTGCCGATCGACGGGAGCGCCTTCGAGCGCATGATGCAGGAACGCCCCCAGATCACGCAGGCCCGTACCAGCTATACCCTCCGCCCCCACACCCAGGTCCTCCCCGCCGCGGTCGCCCCCAAGGTCCTCAACCGCCCGCACAGCGTCACCGCCGACGTCGAGATCCCACCCGACGGCGCGGAGGGCGTCCTCCTCAGCCAGGGCACCAACGCCGGCGGCTGGTCCCTCTACATCAAGGACGGCCACCTCCACTACGCCCACAACTACGTCCAACGGGCCCTGCACCACGTGGCGTCCAGCGAGAACGTGCCCACAGGACGCCACACGCTCCGCTTCGAGTTCGAGCCCACCGGCGCCCCGGACATCGCCCACGGCAAGGGCGCGCCCGGCCGGGCCCAGCTGTACATCGACGGCCGCCTCGTCGGCCACACCGAGATGCCGGTCACCACGCCGATCGCCTTCAACCCCGGCGGCATGGCCTGCGGCCACAACCCCGGATCGGCCGTCACCCCCGACTACCAGGCACCGTTCCACTTCACCGGCACCCTGCACAGCGTCACCGTCGACCTGTCCGGCGACCTGATCGTCGACGCCGAGGGCGAGATCCGCATGCACATGGCCCGCCAATAGGTGGACCGTACCGTGGACCTGTCGGAACCACGACGGCGTCCGGCCGTTCCCTCCACTGTCAAGGGCAGGCAACGGCCGGGTCGTCGTGGACGAGGGCGCAGACCATCTGTGCGCCGCGCCGGTGATCCGGGTACTTCGCGATCAGCTCGGCCTTGAAGTCGTTCCACTGACGCGTGATCTCGGCGGTGGCTCCGGCCCTCGCGTGGCGGAAGTTGTCACCCGTCCTGGAGCGTGCCGATGCGGCGGTGTCCTTGTTCAGGGCACGGTTGTGGGTGACGCGCCCGTCACAGTCGGCCGGCTTGAGCCCGGTGGAATCGATGTCGGTGTAGCAGCCGGTGGCGAGGTCTGCAGGGACACGCTCACGCGCGTCGCGGGTCCAGTCGGCGTCCTTCATGGCGCTGTAGCGGCGGATGTCGAGGAACGGTGCGACGTCCGTACGCTCCAGGCCGGGCGGGTTGTCGAGGCCGACCGGGCCGGGCGCGGGCCGGTCGCTCCAGTTGGAGTGCGCATAGAAGTCCTCGATCTGGTGCCAGCCTCGGCCGAGATGTTCGAGAACGGCGCACTTGGCCCGTTGGGGTTTCCCGTTCCATGTGCAGTGCGAGGACAGGTCGCTCTGGTCGGCCCGCACCTTGCCGTCGGCGTCCACGAGGCCGTCGGCGGCCTCGACCGCATCGCGGAAGCGTGTGACGGAGGTACGGACGCACGCGAGGAGCTCGGTGGTGGCCTCGTCCCGGGTGCGGGGGTAGTCGGAGGCGTGGCGGGGCGCCAGATAGTCGGCGTTGTCGCAGTGCAGGGGGCCGACGTCGAAGTACGGGGGGCGGTCGTTGGCGTTGATCGCCCCGACGTGGGCGTCGGCCATCTCGGTCAGTGTGACGGGCTCCCAGGGCAGCGCGGCCCGGGTGATGTCCTCGTGATTGCCGCCGGTGAAGGCATAGGCGGAGTCCGTCGGCACGGTGGCCAGAACGGCCGTCAGGAGGGCTGCGAGAGCCGTGCAGGACGTTCGGGCCAGGCCGGGCGGCCTCGGGCGTCGACGGGTCCCGGAGCTCTCCTGGTCGGCACCCGTACGGAAGTCGCTCGACGGGGATCCCGGTCCGACACCGGACGCGGAGGCCTTCGGAAGCCTCTCCGGCCGCGGGAGTACCACCATGCCTCCATGCTGCGCGTCCGCACCCAGCTCCGCATTCGTTGTCTCTTTCATGGACCTGCGACTTCATGGCCCTGCACCGCTGCTCCTGGCCCCCGGTTCGGGCCTGGCACACCAGCGATCTTGAAGGCGCGCCCGCCGCCCGATGGCCGTCAGGCGGCGCGGACGCGTACGGGCGCCCGGCCGTGCTCGGTCGTGCGGTGTCCCACCGCCATGCCCGACCGCCCCGCCGTTCCGGTCGCCGGGCTCAGCCGACCCCGACCGCAAGCGGGCCGACACGGGACTCCAGCCAGGACGGAAGATCCAGCAGCCGGACGCCTTCTTGTTCCTCGGGGTCGGTGCGTGCGACCAGGCACACCATGTCCTCGGCTCCGGTGTTGACCGGCATGTGGGGCGTGTCCGCGGGAATGTGGATGTAGTCTCCGGCGCGCAGTACCGCGTGTTCGGCCAGGTCTTCTCCGTGCCAGACCTCGACCTGCCCGGACTGGATGAAAATGGCCGACTCGTGCCCCTCGTGCAGGTGAGGGCGCCCCCGCGTCCCCGCCGGCATCACCAGCCGGTGCAGACACAAGTGCTGCGCCCCCGCAGATTGGGCGCTGATTCCCGCCCCGAAAGTACCGCCCTGGATGCCCTCATACGTGCCGGTCCGCACCACTGTGCACTGCTTTTGATCTGCCATGCGGGCAGTACACCAGGCAGCCGACGGCGTACGACCAGTTCCCGCCACCGCGGCGGCCCGCACCTCGGCACCAGGCACAGTCGAATCGGCGGCACCGGGAGGTGTACCGGGGCCGTCCGTTGCAAGATCGAGTAGGCGACCCCCGCAAGGGATTCGTACGGGAATGGTGATCGGCTTGCTGGGTCTGACCGGGATCGACGTGGTGTACGCCTGCGCGGGGTTGGGGGCTTTGTGCGCGGCGGTGCTCCCGACCGCCCTGGCGAAGCGGCCCCTGTCCCTGCCCCTGGTGTTCCTGGCGGCGGGGTTCCTGGTGTTCCTGCTGCCGCTCGACGCGCTCCCCGCACTGGATCCCGTCCGGCACCGGAGCCTGGTGGAGCACCTCACCGAGGTCTGCGTCGTGGTCGCGTTGATGGGCGCGGGACTGGCCATCAACAGGCCTCCGGGCCGGCGTGCCTGGTCGACGACGTGGCGGCTGCTCGCCCTGGCCATGCCCCTGACGATCCTGCTCACCGCAGCGGTGGCGGGGTGGCTGGTGGAGTGGCCGCCTGCCGTCGCTCTCATGATCGCGGCTGCCCTCGCTCCTACGGACCCGGTACTGGCCGCAGAGGTCCGCGTGGGCGAGCCGACGGACGATGAGGACGACGAGGACGAAGTTCGCTTCGCGCTGACCAGCGAGGCGGGGTTGAACGACGGTCTGGCCTTTCCGTTCGTCCTGGCGGCCGTCGCGCTGACCACGGCCTCGGCGACGGGCTGGTCCACGGAGGGGCTCTGGCAATGGGTGTGGAGCGACATCCTGGTGCGCAGCGCGGTGGGACTGGTCGTGGGGTTCGGCGTCGGGCGCCTCCTCGGCCGGATGTTCTTCCAGGCTTCCTGGAAGGCGCTGCGGCTGTCCGAACACCGCGAGGGCTTTGTCGCGCTCGCCGCGACCTTCACGGCCTACGGTCTGACGGAACTCCTCCACGGCTACGGGTTCGTCGCCGTGTTCGTCGCGGCCTGCACGATCCGGAACGCCGAACGCGGCCATCGCTACCACCGCGTCATGCACGCCTTCACCGATCAGGTCGAGAGGCTTCTGACCGCCGTCATCCTCTTCCTCGTCGGTGGCTTCATCGCCGACGGTGGCCTTGCCGCGCTGACCTGGCACGGGGCCGTTCTGGGGCTGGTGCTCTTCCTGCTGATCCGGCCTGCCGTCGGCTGGGTCGTCCAGATGCGGGGCAATGCCACGGGGAAGGAACGAGTCGTCATCGCGGTGTTCGGTATCCGGGGCATCGGCTCGTTCTTCTATCTCGCGTACGCTCTGGGCGAGGCCGATTTCGCCGCGCCCGCGCGCGAGCTCTGGGCCGTGGTGACGTTCACCGTGTTGCTCTCCGTGGTCCTGCACGGCGTCGCGGCGACACCCGTTACGGCCTGGCTCGACCGCTCGGCCCGGGACGGATGAGAAGAGCCGAGCACCGATGGCTCTCCTCCCGTGGTTGGCCTGCTGGTGCCGGTCCCGGTACGCCGGACACGGACAGCGCGGGGCCGGTCGAGGTCGAGGAGGGCGGCGTGCAGACCGACCACACGCTCGGCAACCGCGCCGGCACCGCCCCAGGCGGGTACCGACAGGCTCGGGGAAGGTGGCCGGCACCGCGGCCCGTCAGCCCGGCCAGGTGCCCGTCAGACGGCGTATCGCCACAGCCCCCGAGCGTTCGACCGAGGCCTTGACCACGGCGAAGATCGCGCCCTGGATGGCCGCGGCGAGCAGGATCTGCTTCCAGGTCCGGTCCTCGTCGGTGGCGTCGGGAGCATCGCCCTCACCCTCGATGATCTTCCAAGCCTGTTTGAAGGCGGCGCCTGCCATCACGCCGCTGAGGGCGCCCAGGGCCGTGCCGACGGTCTTGTAGGCGATCTTGGATGCCTTCATCGGCGATGTCCCCGACCGCGGCGGACCAGCAGGAAGACGACCACGGCGGCTCCGACCACCAGGAGCGGGGTGCGGTTGGCCCGAGCGGCCGCCGCCGCCTGACCGGCCTTCTCCAGGAGGGGGTCGGGCGTCTGGTCCTTGACCAGCCGGGCGGCGTGGCCCGTCTTCTCGCGGATCTGTTCGGTGACCAGCGCCGCCTTCTCCTTGGCCTGGGCCTTGATGTCGGCCTTGGCGGCGAGGGCCTCGACGGTCCGGCCGAGCTCGTCGCGGGTGCGCTCGACCTGATCGCGCAGTTCGGCGGAGCCAGGGCCTGCGGGGGTGGGCGCGGGGGTGCCGATGTTGGTTCGGGCGTCGTCGTTCATCGATGTGTCATCTCCTTGTTCCTTGATCTCCGCCAGGTCGGCCTCGACGCTGTCGATGGTCTGCTCGGGTGCCGGGGTACCGGCCCGGGCGATGTCGCCCACCGAGTCGTCGGTGGCGTGCGGCTGCCGCTCCACCGTGCTCACGCTGGGGACACCTTGCCCTTCTTCGAATCGCAGGAACGGCTGGTGTTCCGGACGGGGACATCGGCGCTGCGCTTGTCCGAGTCGGGGCCGTTCCGGGTGGCGACGGTCATGTCGTCGTCTCGGCGCGACTACCCCGCAACCGCGCTGTCACCCGCGCGGCAACCAGCGTTGTGCGACGAGCCGTATTCGGGCCATGGGTCAGCGCTTCGTCCGGCGGTGAGCGCCGTCGCTCCAGCGCGTGGGTGTCGCGGGGCCCGCTCGACGGCCGGCAGGGCCGGGGCGGCTCTGGTGCGGGCTTCTACAGCCAGCCGTTGCGGCGGAAGGCACGGTGGAGGGCACCTGCCGCGATCACCATGAGACCGACGGCGAGCGGGTAGCCGTAGGTCCAGCCGAGTTCCGGCATGTGCTCGAAGTTCATGCCGTAGACGCCGGCGACCATCGTGGGGATCGCGAAGATCGCCGCCCACGCGGAGATGCGTCGCATGTCGTCGTTCTGCCAGGTGCCCACGCGGGCCTGCTGCGCGCCGAGCACCGAGTCCAGCAGTTCGTCCAGGGTCCGCACCTCGATGTCCGTGCGGTGCAGGTGATCGGCGACATCACGGATGTACGGGGCGATCCTCGGCTGGTGGTCCTTCTCCCCCGGACCACCGGACAGGAGGCCTTGAACGACCGGAACGAGCGGCTGCACGGCGTCACGGAACTCGCGTACTTCCCGCTTGAGGGAGTAGATGCTCTCGGTGTGGTCGACGCGGGAAGTCGAGAACACCTCGTCCTCCAGCCGGTCGAGCGTGGCGCGCACCCTTCGGGCCGCGTCGCTGTACGCATCGACGGCGACGTCCAGCACGGCGTGGACCACAGCCCAGGGGCCATGGCTCAGCATGTCCGCATCGGCGTCCAGTCGACGGGCGGCCTCGGTGCAGGGATCGATCGGTCCGTGGCTCACGGTGAGCACACTGCGGGGTCCTACGAAGATCATGACGTCGCCGGTCTCCACCGCCGTTTCTTCTTCGACATATCGCAGGGTCTTCAGCGCAACGGCCAGGACGTCGCCGAAGCGCTCGCGTTTCGGACGCTGCCGCCCGTGCACGGCGTCTTCGACGGCCAGCGGGTGAAGGCCCAGTTCCTCGGCCAGCTCGACCAGTTCACCTACCGAGGGACCTGCCAGCCGGACCCAGGCGAAGTCGTCCTCGCCCATGTCCCGCAGCCGCTTGAGGGCGGACTGGCAGGCATCGTCCGGCAGTTCGCACTCCACATGCTCCGACCGGCCCGAGTCCCGGTCGTATATGACACATTCCATCTCCCGCGCATGCTTCACCAGCTCCATTTCATGCGCCCGCGGGCCGGCTCTCGTCCTGGGACCGGAATCGCAGCCGGCGGTCGACGTCCTGCCGCACGGCGGTCGCCCCCCCCCCGCTCACCGAGAAGGGCCGACCGGCGGGTCCGGCCGAGGATGCGCCGCAGCGTGTATCGCTCCGCCCTCCGGGAACACGAGCCGTCATGCACGGACAACATGCGCGTCCCGCGAGCAATCCGTTCGGCCCGGCACCAGCAGCCCGGACGCCACCGTCCGGCCGCGCCGGGGCCAAATACTTCCGCCGAAACCGGATCAGCGGCCGGCTTCGACGCCGCGTCCTGGCGTACCGGGGGATCGAATTCCTGTCCGCGCACGTCCCGGACCCCACAGGCCCGGGCGAGGAATGCCTGCTCCTCGTCCACATCCGCAAGGTCGTCGGCCAGGTCCGCTACAGGATCTGCCCCGACTGCGCCGGGGGTGTCGTCACCGCGGTCGTCATCGACGAGCGCTTGCACAGCGCCGGCCTGGACACACGGGCGCTTTCGCACCTGCGTTCCCGCCACCCGACGGCTGCCAGGCGCAGCAGGGCAACCAGGCGCACCGCACGGGACCTCCTGCGCCGCATGCGTTTTCCCGTGGTCACCTCCGGCAGGTCCTGCGACCACACGCGCCGCCCACTGCTCGACCCGATGCCGGCCACCTCCTGACCATCGGTGTGCCGCTCGTACGAAAGATCCGACGACCGGAGGTGCGTTCCACGAGCAGGTGCGTACAACCGCGAAGACGGGGCAGACGGTGCGGACAGCCGTAAGCCAACTGGGAGGGAGTGGTCGTCATGTCTCGCTCGACCACCGTGATGGGCCCCGTTCGGGCAGAGGAAGCGCACGTCATAGGTACCTCGGGGGCGCCGGTGGAGGACCGGGAGCCGCTTCGAGTGGAGAACGCCCGTGAGATGGCACCCGGCGACGCGCGCGAGCTCTCGCGTGTCTTCTTCCGCAGACTGCGAACGCTGGAGGAGGGCACGCGCGAGTACCAGTACACGCGCAACACCTTGATCGAGATGAACCTCTCCCTCGTGCAGTTCGCGGCGCGGCGCTTTCGTGCCCGCGTGATGGGCGGGGGGCTGGACATGGACGACATCATCCAGGTGGGGACCATCGGCCTCATCAAGGCCATCGACCGCTACGAACTCGAGCGCGAGGTCGAATTCTCCACCCTTGCCCTCCCCTACATCATCGGTGAGATCAAGCGTCACTTCCGCGACACCACCTGGGCCGTGCACGTCCCCCGTCGTCTCCAGGAACTGCGGAGCGAGCTCGCCAAGGCCCAAGAGGCTCTGTCCGACGTCCTGGGCCGGGCCCCGACCGTCAAGGAGGTCGCGGACCACCTCGAACTGACCGAGGAACAGGTCATCGACGGACTCATCGCGGCGAACGGCTATACGAGCGGTTCCCTCGACACCGCCGCCGGGGAGAGTGACGTACCGTCCCCGACCAACCGGACCACCCGGCCGCTGGCGGAACTCGTCGGCGACGTCGACCCCGCCATGGAACTCTTCGAGGACTTCCACACCCTCGCACCGCTGCTGCGACAGCTGGACGAGCGCGACCGGCTGATCCTGCGGATGCGCTTCGGCCAGGAGAAGACCCAGGCCGAGATCGGCGCCGCACTGGGCATCTCCCAGATGCAGGTCTCCCGCCTCCTGTCCCGCACTCTCGTCCGGCTTCGCGCCGGCATGCTCGCCGGGTAAGGGGCAACCGATGACGTCCCTACCGGGGAGCGCCGTGCCGTGGTCCGAGGCCGGCCCACCATCTCGGCGAACCGGTCGAGTTCCGCACCACCGGCAGCAGCTTCACGGTGCGGCCTCACAAGGCAATGCCCTGACACGCGGGATCCCTTACGCTGTCACGACCCTGCTGAGGCTTCCCGCACCGCCCGGGGGCATGCGACCGACCGAGGGCGCCGGCAGCGACGGCGGCCTGGGTCGGGTACCGGGAGCAGTATCCAGGGCCGAACTCGGGGGTGGGGCCACAGTGGAGACCAAGGAACCGGAGGCGAGCGGTCCGATGAGCGTCGGTCTTCCCTCCGGGAGGCAGCGCCGACGGCTCACGCTCATGGGCGTCCCCGGGTCGGTCGCCAAGGGCCGCGCCTTCACGCGCCAAGCACTCCGGGACTGGGGCTGGGACAGGACCGAGACCTCCGAGGACACCCTCCTCCTCGTGTCCGAACTGCTGACCAACGCGTCGCTGCATGCGAACGGCTGCCGCGAACTCGTCCTGACCGCGGATGAGTCGGCCCTGCACATCGAGGTCCATGACGGCACGACGACCCCGCCCGTCCGCCACTCGGCGCCACAACGCGGCGTCCCGGGCGGCCGCGGCCTGTACATAGTGGAGCGCCTGTCCGACCGCTGGGGCACGCACACGTACGGGACCGGGAAGGCCGTGTGGGCCGAGATCGAGGCTTCCCGGCTGGAGTACGGCATGGCAACGGAACGCTGACCACTCCGGACCCGCACCGCTCACGTCGATCCGGAGCATGCCGTGCTCCCCGGAGTTCCGGAGCCGGCGCTCCCGGGCATGTCAGCCGGCCAAGAACTCGTCGAGGAGCTTGTCGAGGTCGAGGAACTCCTCCCCCGCGCCGGTGACGGCGTACGACTGCTGCAGGAAGCATGCGATCGCGCGGGCCTCCAGGAACAGAACCGCACCACCTTGCAACTCGGTGCCCGGGCCCCGCAAGGCGATGCGGAGCTCGTCGGTGCCTGCTGCCGTGTGCGGGCTGAAGGAGACGTGTCCCTCGCCCACCGGACGGCGAAGTCCCTCGGCGAGCATCTGCCGGTCGAAGTGCCAACGGGCCAGGACGGTGGGGCCGTCGAAGAACGTCGCTCGGACCGCGTACGGGTCCTCGGCGTCGTACGAGAATCGGGCAAGGAGCGGCACACGGCCCCTCGGCGCTTCGAGGCGGGCAACGATCAGAGCGGACGCAGACACACAGGACATCGACAGGCCTCCGAGGTGAGCTGCTTGTTGGCACTCGTCTGCCCCGCTTCACCCCTGCCACACCGGCCCGACGCAGCGAACACGTGTGAAGGCCCCACGGCCTGAAGGTCTTTCAGGGCCGGGCGACCAGGTGTCAGGCCCGTTCCACCGTGGGGCCGTTCATAGCCGTCGGGCGTGGTGGAGGAGGCCGTGCAGACCGTGGGCTCTTAGGGCGGCCCGGGCGGCGTTCGCCCCCGGGGCGCCGTGGAGGCCGCCGCCTGGGTGGGCGGCCGCGGAGGCGAGGTAGGGGCCTTCGACCGGTGTCTTGGGCCGTTTCTCGTTCATCGCCTGCAGGGTGGTGGGGGCGAGGATCCTGCGGGCGCCGATCAGTTCACGGAAGCCGGGTGCGAAGCGTTCCACCTGTGCCTCGACGCGGTCGGCCATGGCTTCCTGTTCGCGCGCGTCCCAACGCCGGTGATGCCGTCGGGACCGGCGTCGGAGGTGATGCGCAGCGGGAGGTGCGTGCAGGCCCACGCCGGGCCCGCTCCGATCACCACCGCGTCAGGCATGGCGGGCCGTTGCGTGATCCCGTTCCACGATCCTGGCCAGGCGGGCCAGCATCCCTCGGTGTCGGAGCTGGAGCAGTACTTCGACGGCGGGGTTGTGAAGGGTGCCGCCCAGGCCGCGCAGGGGGTGCTCGTCGCAGACGACGAGGGTTTCCTGACCCCACGGCCGGAGCTGAAGGAAGATCCTCGCCGTGCCCAGAACCTTGAACGACGCCTCCAGTTCCAACTCCCGGCCGGAATCCCGGTGTCGGACCGTGGTCACCCCCTCGGTCGACCAAGGGCCCAGCCGTACGGTGTAGCGCAGCCGGGATCCGACCTCCGGCCAGACCTGATCGAGCGGTGTGGACTCGGACGGGCCCACCACCCACTCCCCGTACAAGGTCGGATCGGCGAGCACCGCCCACACCGCCTGCGGGGGCCGATGGATCAGCTGGCTGCGGACGGCCATGAGAGAAGTCCTCCTGCCGGTAAACGGAACAGTGTCGGGGCCGGGTGCGCCGGCCGGCGCGCGCTCGCCCCTCGGCCGGCGGTCTTCTGGTCGTCGGCGGCGCTCGGTCCATGCGACCGCACGGAGCACCGACGTCGGCTCCCGCCGGGCTCGACGCTCCTGCTCTACACCGACGGGCTCGTCGAGCGGCGCGGTCACGACATGCACGCCACCGTCGCACAACTCGTCACCCTGCTCGCCCGCCTCGGAGACCGCCCGCTGGACGAACTGCTCCACCGGATCAGCAACCGGCTGACGGACCCGTCGCCCGAGGACGACGTCGTCCTCCTTGCCGTGCGTACCCCCGTGATCGCGCAGCGATGACGGGGTGGAGACACTTCTAGGGCAGGGGTGTGCGCAGTGCACTGCGTTCGTGGTCCCAGGCTTTGCGGATGTGGCTCGCGAGACGGTCTTCGAGCAGGACGGTCGCCGCGCACCCGAACGCGATGTCCTCTTCGAGGTCCGGTTCGTCGACGAGGAGGCCGCCGATGACTTCGTGGCGGACGACCTGCTCGTGGACGGCGTCTGCCTCGACGTGTTCGGCGTAGAAGTGCTCGGCGGCCGGCCCCGCGCCGCAGCGCCGCATGGCCTTGGCCAGGCGGCGGGAGCCGGGTGAGGAGGTGACCTCGACGCACGCGAAGTGGCCGACGAGCGCTCCGCGCATGGCTCGGTGCAGCCCGAAGTGCGACATGAGGTTCACGGTCGCGAGCAGGGGTGCCGGCGCCTGGTCCAGGTAGCGGCCGTACGTGGGGTCCAGCTGGAGGTCGGTCATGAGGTCGGCGAAGAGCTGTGCGTGGATGCGGTCGGCGCGGCCGGCGCCGAACTCGTCGTACTCGATGGCCACCATCGCGGCCTTCGCGCGGCCGGTGAGGCGGGGGACGACCCAGACGTGCGGGTCGGCCTCCTTGAGGTGGTAGAGGGAGCGCAGGGCCGCGTACTCGCGCAGCTGCCAGAGCTCACCCCGGGTTTCGAGGTGGTGGCTGAGGCTGTCGGAGAGGTCCACGGGCTCGACGAGCAGCGGGCCGAAGGCGTCCTCGACCGACCGGGGCGCGTCGGACAGCTCGATGCGCAGGGCGTGCAGGAAGCGCGCTTCCATGGCCTGGCGCAGGCGCAGCAGGTCCGGATCCCACTCCCGCGCGTCGTCCACCTCCTCGAAGCCGCGGTAGTGCAGCTCGTACAGGAGGTAGAGGGCGAGCTGCAGGTCCTCACCCCACGGGTCGGCCTTCAGTACGGCTCCCGGCGCGTGCACGGGCGGGGCTCCCCTCCGCAGGGCCCGAATGACGGCGTCGGAGAGTTCGCCCCGCCCCTCGACGAGGCGGGGGCCGGCGGCGGTGGTGGTCGGCCTGGGAGGGGTCATTCGGGGTTCCTGTTCTCGGGCGCGGGCGCGGGCCGGTCGCGGTCGCGGTCGCGATGGCTGGTGTCGCACCACGGGTACGTACGGCTGCGGCGACAGGTGCACACGGCGACCATGAAGCGGTCGGACCGGGCGACCGTCCCGTCGTCCAGGACGATCTCGACCGGGCCCTCGATCAGGACCGGGCCTTGGCGCTCCACGGCAACCCGCCGGGCGTCCCCCGCGACGGGGACCGGGCACGGGGTGGGCTCAGGGTCGCCGGGCACGGATGACCACCAGCTCTTCCCATTCTTCGGCTCCGGCCGCCAGGCCCTGCTGTTCCAGCCAGGACCGTCGCGACCGTAGGACCGGGCCCCACGGCACGGAGACGGTCGTCCTGACCTGAGCGGCCAGCCCTGCCCCCGCCAGCCGGTCCAGGGTCTCCTCGGCGCCGCACATCTCCGAGTGCACCATGAGCAGGATTCCGCCGGGCCGCAGCAGGGCCGGGGCGCCGGCGCAGATCCGGTCGATGACCGCGCGCCCGTCGAGGCCGGCGTCCCAGGCCCGTTCCGGCCCGCGCGAGGGCGGCCGGTCGTCCGGGGTGGGGACGTACGGGGGGTTCGAGAAGACGACGTCGAAGCGCCGTCCCGTGGTGCGTGCCTCGAAGTCCCCGTGCAGGACGCGCAGCGGCAGACGGCGACGCCAGGCGTTCAGCCGGGCTGTGGCGACCGCGGGCCAGGACACGTCGACCGCCGTGACCCGGGCGCCCCTGGCCGCGGCGTGCAGCGCCAGGGCGCCGGTGCCCGTGCCGATCTCCAGGACCTCGGTACGGGGTCCGAGGTCCTCATCGGCGAGTGCTGCGGCGAGCAGCCTGGTGTCCGCCTGCGGCTGGTAGACGCCCGGGAGGGCCACCAGGCCGCCGGGCAGTGTGGTCAGGGAGAGAGCAGTACTGGGCACCGTACCTCCGGTTTCGCCGCGGCTCGCAGAGCGCGTCACTGCGATGGACGACGTACTGCGCCTGCCCTGACTGAGGCGGCCCACCCGACAAGGCCTCGATCTTCGGAGGATCAGACCAAGAACGCGCCTCCGATTCCCCGATGCCTCCACGCCCCCAGCACCGTTCGGAGAATGACGAAGAATTCACAATGTGAACAGCGAACTGTCGGCTGCAGAAGCGAAGCAGGCTGACCCCCAATCGCGATTCGTCAGGTAATCAAAATGGCCCACACGCCGACGCGTCGACCCACCGGTAGAGCCACGGCGGGATGGGCGCACAAGGGCCGAGCGGCGAATCGGGCGGCTCGTAGCAGTTCGGGCGTCAGGCAGTGAAGTCGCGGTCGGCCCGCCGGCTCGACCAGCCGACCCACCCTGGGTCGTCAGCGCCGGACGGTAGGCGGGGAACGGGACGCGGCGGCAGGGTGCTGGGCTCCGGGGGCCGTGGTCCAATGTGACCTGTCGGGTGCCGCCTCGACGCGGATCCTCGTGCATCAGGGACGGAGTCCCGGCCGGCATCGAGCAGTAAGGGGTCTCTGTGACCGCAGGAGAGCCGGACGACGGGCAGGCCTCTCGCCCTCCCGTGGGCGGAAGCCGGCGGGGCAGGGCAATGACGCTGGCGGGGACCTTGGAAGCGGCCGAGGCCGCAGCACCCGTGGAGTCGCTCGACGTGGTCGCGCGCATGCTCAAGGAACACCTCGGGGCCGCCTCGGTGTCGTTCCTGATCACTGACTTCACCGGCAGTTCGGTCGTGCGGCTGGGCGCCGCGGGCACCGTCGAGACCGGTGAGCCGGCCCGGCGCATCAGGCTGCGGGGCACCCTGTACGACGACGTGATCCGCAGCCAGCGGCCGAGGGTGGAGGACAGGGGCGAGAGTGAGCTGGTTCGGGTCGTCGCGCCGGTGACCAGCCGCGGGGATGCCATCGGGCTCCTCGAACTGTTCCTGCCTGCGGCGCCGAGCTCGCAGGTGATGCGGGAGATCGGCGAGACCGCGCACGCGCTGGCGTACATCGTCATCGCGAACCGGTCCCACACCGATGTGTACCAGTGGGGGCGGCGCACCAAGCCGCTGAGCCTGGCCGCCGAGATCCAGCACCGGCTGCTCCCGGCGTCGCTGGCATGTGAGGCGGCACAGTTCGCGGTGGCCGGAGCGCTGGAACCCGCCGATCACGTCGGGGGCGACACCTTCGACTATGTGATCGACCGGGATACGGTCCAGCTCTCCGTGACCGACGCCATGGGCCACGATGTCGACGCTGCGCTGCTGGCCACCCTGGTGGTGGGCGCCCTACGCCGGGCTCGGCGGGCGGGTGAGGACCTGGCGGAACAGGCCCGCCAGGCCGACCAGGCCATGCACGATCACGGCCGCCGGGGCTACGTCACCGGTCAACTGCTGCGCATCAGCCTGCTCGACGGCAGGACCGAGTTCGTCAACGCTGGGCACCCCTGGCCGCTGCGGATGCGCGACGGAGAGGTACAAGAGATCGTTCCCGAAATCGATCTGCCGTTCGGCCTCGGCCTCCAGGCCTCCCACGCCGACACCTACCGGGTGCAGTCGCTGGACCTGCTGCCCGGTGACCGGCTGGTGATGCTGACGGACGGCATGCTGGAGCGCAACGCCGAGAGTCTCGACCTGTCGGACCTGATCGTCCGCACCCGCACGCTGCATCCCCGCGAGGCCGCCCGCACCCTCATCGGGGCCATGGTCGACGCCTGCGACGACCATCTGGACGACGACGCGACCGTCATGTGCCTGGATTGGCACGGCGTCGGCAACTCCCGGCGTGACGCCGCCACAGGCGCCGACCTCACCGACGCCTCACGGCCGTCGAGGACAGGACGACACTCTCCCGGGCCGTGACTCGGGTCGCACAGGGGGCCACGCGCCTGGCCACCGGGGCGTCGGCGGAACCGACTGCGCGGGGGACAGAGCGGGTCTTTCACCGTAGACAGGGCAGGCGCTGTGCAGGTCCGCCAACGGAAGGAGGTCTCGATGGCCGCACCCGTCCTCAATCAGCCCGTGCCCCGCACCGGTCAGCCCGCGACAGCCGCACGCGATGCCGCTCGCGCGTTCCTCCGCCGCGCCGCCCAGGTCAGACCCCCTGCCCACCCATCGAACGCTGACAGCGTCCTCCTGGTCGTCACCGAGCTCGTCACCAACGCCCTCCGCTACACCGGGGGACCCTGCGCCCTCCACCTGGAACTGCACGGAGACCACCTCGCGATCTCTGTCACCGACGCCAGCCCCTGCCGCCCCCAGCCCCGCCCGCCCCACACGGACGGAACCGGCGGCTGGGGATGGCTGCTGATCAACGACCTCACCACCCACATCCACATCGAACCCACCCCCGAGGGCGGCAAGACCATCTGTGCCCACTCCCCTTGGTAGACCCGGACCGCTCGGTACCCGCCCCTGCGTCTCCGGGTTTCTGTCCGCCGCGCGGTGATGCCGAATCTTCTGCGTGGAACTGCGGCCGGCTTCCCACGCAACCTCCGATGTCGCTGCGGTGGCCCGCTGTATCGCCACTGACGGCACGCTCCGAGGCCGCTCCACGAGGGACACTCATGTGCCCCCGCTCCGGCCCGACCACCGGCACTTTCATCTCGAACCGCCATGACGGACAACTTCGGATTTCAGGCGAGCTCTCCTGCCCGGCCACCAGGACAAGAAACGAATAAAAATCGAACGCATGCGTCGGATGCGTTCGGGCAGATGAGGTTTCGGAGGTTGATAACTATGGTTCCCCTTTTTCTCGTTCTTCTGCTGGTCCTGATCCTCTTCGGCGCGGGTTTCGCGGTGAAGATTCTCTGGTGGGCCGCGATCGCAGTCCTGATCCTGTGGCTGATCGGGTTCGTTGCCCGCCCGAAGGGCAGTAGCGGCCGCTGGTATCGCTGGTAGCCGTACGGCAACAGTGCAGTTCAGACACTGCAGGGCGAGGGCCGGTCCCGAATTCGATCCGGGTGCGTGAAGTCGAAAAGTCGGGGCAGGTGAAGTCCAGGCGGAACGCAGCACAACCGCCGAGAACGACGTAACAGAATGAGGAGGATCGGCGGATATTCCATTCCCCGTCGCCCCCGTTGACCGAGGAGTTGTTTTCGCGTGACTGAGAATGTGTGGAGTTACCAGCCGACCGCGGGCCACCTGGCCGGTACGGACCTGACCGGCTACAAGGTCGAGGCGACCGACGGCAGCATCGGCAAGGTCGACAAGCACTCCGACGAGGTCGGTGACGCCTACCTGGTCGTGGACACCGGCGTATGGATCTTCGGCAAGGAGGTCCTCCTGCCGGCCAGTACGGTCGTCAAGGTCGACCCGGACGACAAGAAGATCTTCGTCGACCGCACCAAGGAACAGATCAAGGCCGCCCCCGAGTTCCACCGGGACAAGCACCTCGGCGACACCGGCTACCGCGAAGAGCTCGGCACCTACTACGGCACCGGCGCCCCCTTCGGCGGCCGACCCGCCTGATCGCCCCCGTACGACGACGCCGGTCCCGACACCCCCTGGGTGTCGGGACCGGCGTCATGGTGGGGTCAGCCACCCTCGAATTCGAGAATCTCGGTCAAGGCGCTTTCCTGCTCCTCGACGTCCCCAGCACTCCCGGCAATCACCACATACCGCCAGGAGCGGCCGTCGGGCGGTGCGTCCGCGTAGAGGACCACGCCCTCACCTCGATCCGGGTCGAAGGCAAGGCGGGAGGCGCGCAGCCGGGCAAGCACGTCGTCGAAGTCCATGGGGGTCCGTGTCCAGCCCTTCGACACCGACCATGCCGGCTGTGCGTCGGCAGATCCCTCGGTCAGCCGAGTGACCATGGCGTGCGGTGTGGTGGTGGCCGTACGGCGGATGTTGCTCTCACTCGCGTACGCGACACCGTCGGTGTCCACCAGCGCGTCGAGCCCGAAGGGCCCGGCGTAGCCGTGGTCGGCCAGGTGGCGGCCCAGAGCCGTCCCCCACTCCTCCAGCTCGCCGGCCACGTGCGCACAGGACGGCGGCAGCGGGGAGGCGTATCCGGTGAAAGAGCCCTGAGCCGTGCGCATCGCTCCGCTGAAGAGCGCGCGCGTCCCGGAGGCGGAGACCTCCACCTGCACACTGACCGACTCGGCCACGTCGAGGTGCTCCTCCACCACCCACAGGCCTTCGGGCCCACCGACCGTGTCCAGCGGGAGGCCAACCCCACACCGCAGCTCGTCGCGGGACACGAAGCGCATCCCGTGTCCTCCGGCCGAACGGTCGGGCTTCACCACGACACGCTCGTGGTCCCGCAGGAGATCGCGCGCCACACCTTCGGCCTCCGGGCGTCGGCACGTCCGCCCCGCCGGCAGCCGCATGCGCAGTCGCTCGGCCGCCTCGCGGAAGCCGGTCTTCGTGTTGAGCAGCATGGTCGTCCTCAGGGCGGCCTCTGCGGCTTCGACCGTGGGGTACGGGTGGACATCGATGCCGATGTCCCGGGCGAACGCGATCGCGGACGCGTCCAGCGCCGTCGGCAGCAGCGCCGCACCCCGGTCACCGGCGAGCGCCCGAACGTATTCGACGAGGCCCGCCTCGCGCACCGCCCGCGCCAGCGGAACGGCCCCGGCGGGAGGCACCGCGATCACCGCCACCGATTCCGGGGGCACCCCCGTCAGGTCGTACACGTACCGCAGGAACTCCCGGCTCAACGGCACGGGAGTGACGAACACGTCCCCCGGCCGAAGCAGCCACGCCTTCCGCGGCGCCTGCTGGGCCCACGTCATCAGGATCTGCCCCTCGTCGAGATCCACCGCCAAGTCCGAGAGGAAGTTCGCGAACACGACGCTCGGGCGCTTCTCCGTCACCACTGCGCTCCTCCTATCGCCTCACGGCCGTCCACGGTCAGCCTGGGATCCCTCGCTCGGTCCGCGACGGCCTCCCGGCGATGTGGCCCTGCCCGGACACCCACCGCCGGGACGTCTGCGGCCCCACTCAGATCGTCTGCGGCGCCCTGAGTGGCGCTCCGGCCGCGTGGAGACTGGCGAGGGTCTGCCGGTAGGAGGCGACCAGGCTGGTCTCCAGATAGCTGACCCCGAGCTCCTGGCAGTACCCGCGGACGATGATCTGGGCCCTGCGCAGGTGGGGGCTGGGCATGCTCGGGAAGAGGTGGTGCTCGATCTGGTAGTTGAGACCGCCCAGGACGATGTCGGTGAACCGGCCGCCTCGTACGTCTCGGGAGGTCAGGACCTGGCGTCTCAGGAAGTCGGGCCGCTCGTCACCCCGCAGGACCGGCATGCCCTTGTGGTTCGGGGCGAAGATCGAGCCGAGGTAGACGCCGAAGAGGCACTGGTGGACGAGGAGGAATACGACCGCTTTGCCGGGCGGCAGCACCAGCAACAGCGCTGCGAGGTAGGCGGCGAAGTGCGCGGCGAGCAGGACCCCCTCCCCCACCCGGTGCTTGAGCGAGCGGTCGAACAGCGACCGCACTCCGGACACGTGCAGATTGAACCCCTCCAGCGTGAGCAGCGGGAAGAAGAGGAACGCCTGCGATCGGCCGAGCAGCCGCGGCAGTCCCCTGGCCGTGCGGGCCTGGTCCTGCGTCCAGACGAGGATGTCCGCGTCAAGATCGGGATCGAGGTCCTCGTGGTTGGGGTTGGCATGGTGCCGTGTGTGCTTGTCCTGCCACCAGCCGTACCCCATGCCGATGCCGAGGTTTCCGGCGATACGCCCGGACACCTCGCTGGCCTTGCGCAGTCGGAACACCTGCCGGTGGGCCAGGTCGTGCGCGAGCAGGGCCACCTGCCCGAACACGAAGGCGAGGAAGGCGGCTGCCGGCAGCGTCCACCAGCTGTCGCCGATCAGGAAGAAGGCCGTCCACCCGGCGGCGTACAGGGCCGTCACGACCGCGATGCGCAGTGCGTAGTACCCGGGGCGCCGGGCCATGAGGCCCGCCTCCTGGATCTTCCGGGAGAGTCGGGCGAAGTCGCTCCCCGACTCCTCCCGTACGGGAGGGGGGCGCACCGTCTGGGAGGAATTCATGATCAAGAGTCGCTTTCCGTAGTCCGCCTCGCAGGAGCGGCCGCGGCACCCGCGGAACGCCCTGTGCCGGGGCACACCCGCATCGCGGGTGAAGCTCCCCGTCGTACTGCGCATACCCGGGAAATCGGCGTTGACGTACTCCCCGCCCCGCTCCATCGTCCCTTCTTCGGGCGAGCGGACGCCGGCTCGGCTCCCGGACCTCGCCTCGCTGCCCCCTCCGCCTCCGTGCGCGGGCTCCCGCAGGGACTACCGGGCCTTGCGCCGCCGACGCGCGCGCTCGAACTCGGCGACGTCCGACATCCAGGGACCGTGCTGTTCGAGTGCGGCGCAGCCGCCACGGACGAAGGCGCTCACCAGCATCCGGTACCCGCCGATCCCGTCGACCAGGCTGTACTCGACCCGGTATTCCGGATCCGACCTGCCGTCACCCTCGCGCAGCGTCGTGATCCGGGCGATGGAGTCCGCGTAGAAGTGGAGTTGGATCCCTTCGCCCATCTTCTCGTCCTCGATGGTGAACACTTCGTTGTCCGCGGCAGAGCGATCGCCGACGAACTCCCAGAACTCCGCGGCGGCGGTGCGGGGGCTGTCCCGTCGCCACTTCTTCTCGACGTCCTTGTCGTCGGTGAACGACAGGGCCGTCTTCCGCGCACCCCCGTCGAGGTCGGCGCCGTGGTGGCCGGGAGCCTCCTCGTCCTCCTCCATGGGTGCGCTCCTGGAGCGGTCCGCGGCCTCCGAGCACATCAGGAGGCTCACGGTACGCACCGCGTCATCGACGAGGTCAGGGTGTGCGTGGCGCACGGCCGCTTCGACCGTCGCCTCCATCCGGTCCCGGTCGCGCTTGTCCGTGGCGCGCTTTCCCCGTCGCGGATCGCGGCCGATCCGCATCCCGGCGCACGCCTGCTCCGCAGTGGCGATCACCCGCATGACCTCGGGCAGCAGCGCGGGGTCGACGGCATCGGGCATCCGCCTCGGCACCGTCGCGCCGTGCAGATACCGGCCCGTGTACCTCAGAAGCGCGGCGTCGAGTGGACCGAGTACCGTTCCGCGCTCGGCGCGACGGCGGTCCGCCCGGTATTCCTGAGCTCGTTTCCCGTTCGACGTCTCTGTCGCCGTGCGCATCGCCGCGGATATCTGGCCGCGCTCAAGCAGACCGATGTCGGCTCCGTGGGCAATGAGCCGACTCCTGTCCCACCGGATGCGACGGAAGAGCGCGTCGACGTCCGCGGGCGCGGCAAGGAGGATCGGGTCCAGGAGCGCGACGGCGGCGTTCTCGTCGAGCCCGCCTCGGGTTCCGGCGGCGTCGCACAGGGGAAGGACCGCGCTCCACAGCAGCAGGTGTCTCGCCAGATCCTCCCGGATCACCGCAAGATGGGCTTCGCTGATCGAGAACGTGAACGTGCGAGGCTCGTGGTTGGCGTCGGCCCCGGCACCGAGCATCAGCTTCAGCTCGCCGTCCTCGCGGATCACCTTCGGGATCCAGCCGCTCGTGCGCGTGAAAACGATGTCTCTCATGGGCTCAGTCCTTCCCGGTACGGCACCGGCCGGCGTCACGGCGATGACACGGCCCGCCCCCGCACCATCTGTTCACGACCACCGTGCGCATTCGACGTCGAGGCGTGGGTCGGTGCGCACCCAGACTTCGCCCCCGGCGGCGTCGGCCGGAGCGTCGACTCGTTCGAGGCCGAGGAACGCGATCAACTTGAGCAGTTCGGCTCGTTCGGCTCGGTCGTCGTCGACATCATGCGAGTCGAAGAAGACGTAGTACTGGTCGCTCGGGTCCACGATGCCCGAATCCACCCAGATCCGAGCGACTTCTTCGATCGCCGCCGCTTCCGTCGTGAACGTGGCGGCGCGGGAGGCACCGCGAGTCTCCGGTGACGCGTCGAGGTCGCCGAGCTCGGAGAACCACTGGCCGAAGCGATCGAGGCCTGCATATCCGTTCTCGAAGAACAGCATGGCGCTCGGAAGGTAGCGATTGCCCCTGTCGACCTGGAGGTGTTCCGACCGGGTCCGGTCCGCGTCGTTTTTGATCCGGGAGATCACACCTCGCCCGGGCATGAGTACCAAACTCTGCCCCGACGGTTCGTCCTTGATGGTGTAGGTGTCGGAATCCCGAGCGCGGAAGAAGGCGGAGAACGCGACGTACGCTTCCTGAGGGTCACCCACGCAGACCTGCTGATCGTCGCCATCACCGACAGCGAAGACGAACTGCTTCGGTCCGGGGTGGTAGGGGCGAGCCATGTGCGTCCTTCGTTCACGTGTACCGGCTCCGCCAGCGTAGTCGAACCGGAGTGGACGAATCCGCCCGTTCATCGCCGCCGAACAGCCGGAAGAACGGGCGGATCGACCTGCTCCCGGCCGGAACGGGGCCTGGTCGGGACGCCGGTACCGGACGAGTCCGGAGTGCCGCTCCGGCGGGTCGTGCCGCAGGTGGAGGCCGTACGACGGGCAGGGTGGCGGCCCGTGTCGAGCGGGCGACCGCGAGGCCTTGGCCGCGGTCACCCTTCGCGCCGACCTCGGTGCCGCTCTCGCGAGCCCGCGCCTCACGCGGCCACTCCCCGGCCGAGGCTCGCCCCGCCCCGCCCCGGGACCATCGAAGCTCTGAATTCGGCCATATCAAGGGGTGTTGTTCCAGCCATTCCGGGCGTAGCGTGAGCCTCCCCGAAAGGGGGCGCGTCACCTCCCACCCGTTGGCGCGCCCTTCTGAAGAGCCCCGCCGCAACCCCCGTGCGGCGGGGCTCTCTCCTGGTCCACCACCGGCATCGAGCGGCCCGCGCACCGCCTTCCGGAAGCGATCGTTCGCCTGGCACTGCAGGCACAACGGCCGAGAGGCGCGTTTCCCGGCCTCACGTCCGGTGCGCCCCCGGACACCGAAGCCGCTCACCTCGCGGGACTTCGGCGCGTCACAGACCGGTCACAGCCACCACACAGGCACCCGACCCCGGCGAACATGGCGCGATGCGCACACACCACACGATCGCCCTCCTCACCACCGCCGCCGCCACCGTCCTCACCCTCACCGCCTGCAACCCCCAGACCCCCGGCAACGAGAAGCCCGCAGCGCCGAGCGCAGCGACCCCCGGCCCCACGTCCGCACCCTCCAGCGCCGCGCCGGCCACCAAGACGGCCACGCTCGCGAACTTCGTCGGCAAGGGCCTCCAGAGCGCCCAGGACGAGGCGCAGGCCGCCGGGTTCTACGCCCTCAAGTCCCACGACGCCCTCGGCCGCGACAGGCTCCAGGCCCTCGACCGGAACTGGAAGGTCTGCTCCCAGACGCCCGCCGCCGGCGCGAGCATCGACACCGGCACGAGCGTCGACTTCGGTGCGGTCAAGCTGGAGGAGACCTGTCCGGCCACCGACGCCCCCGCCCCCGAGCCCGCCGGCGACACCATGCCGAACTTCGTCGGCCAGGGCATGAAGGCGGTACGAGGCGCCCTGCCGGCCAACGCGAGCATCACGGTGAAGGACGCGGTGCAGAGCCGCATGGTGCTCCAGGAGTCGAACTGGAAGGTGTGCGGCCAGGACCCGAAGCCCGGAACCGCGCTCAGGGGCCGACCGGTCTCCTTCACGGTCGCCAAGACCGAAGAGACCTGCCCCTGACTCACCGGATCGGCTGAAAGACCTGGTGCACCCCGGCCCGCCTGTGGTTGGCTGGGTGCATGACCGTACTCGTGACCCGTCGCCACGTCGACTACGTGCGTGTCACGACCACGGGTTGTCCCGTCACCCGCTGACGCGGCGCCGCGCGGCTTCTTCCCGCGCCCTTCACCACACACCCCGCGTACCCGTCGCGTAGTACGCACTCCCGTCCCGCCCTTTCGCCGTGCCGACGGCTGCCGAAGCCGCGTCTGCCGCAACCGGCGCGGCTGCCCGGCGGGATCCGTCCGGTACCGACGTGCCGCCCGCACCGGCTCCCCCGTGCCCGTGCCCATGCCCACCCCGTAGGGCACTGCGCCGCCCTTCCGCTTACCAGTGACCCTCACCTCCGAGGAGACCCATGAGCCAGCCCATCGACGCCGTCACCGCAGGCCACACCCCCGAGAGCGAGCCCGCCGGAGTCGGCACCCCGGCCTGGTCGTTCGAGACCAAGCAGCTCCACGCCGGCACCACGCCCGACCCGGCCACCGGCGCCCGCGCGGTCCCGATCTACCAGACGACCTCGTTCGTCTTCCGCGACACCCAGCACGCGGCCGACCTCTTCTCCCTGGCCGAACCCGGCAACATCTACACCCGCATCCACAACCCCACCCAGGACGCCCTCGAACAGCGCGTCGTCGCCCTCGAAGGCGGTGTCGCCGCCGTCGCCCTCGCCTCGGGGCAGGCCGCGGAGACCCTCGCGCTCCTGAACCTCGCCTCGGCCGGCGATCACATCGTCTCCAGCGCCTCCCTCTACGGCGGCACGTACAACCTGTTCCGGCACACCCTGCCGAGGTTCGGCATCGAGGTGTCCTTCGTCGAGGACCCCGACGACCTCGACGCGTGGCGGGCCGCCGTACGGCCGAACACCAAGGCCCTGTTCGCGGAGACCCTCGGCAACCCGCGCGGCAACGTCCTCGACGTCCGGGGCGTCGCCGATGTCGCGCACGCGGCCGGCCTGCCGCTCGTCGTCGACAACACCGTGCCCACCCCGTACCTGCTGCGCCCGATCGAGCACGGGGCGGACGTCGTCGTCCACTCGGCCACCAAGTTCCTCGGCGGACACGGCACCACCATCGGCGGTGTGGTCGTCGACGCGGGCACCTTCGACTTCGGCGCGCACCCCGAGCGCTTCCCCGACTTCACCGAACCCGACCCCAGTTACCACGGACTGCGCTACTGGCCGGCCCTCGGAGCGGGCGCGTACGCCGTCAAGTTGCGTGTCCAACTGCTGCGCGACCTCGGTCCCGCCATCGCACCGCACTCGGCGTTCCTGCTGCTCCAGGGCGTGGAGACGCTCAGCCTGCGGCTGGAGCGGCACTCCTCGAACGCCCAGGCGCTGGCGGAGTGGCTCGAACAGCGCGACGAGGTGTCGGCCGTCCACTACCCCGGCCTGCCGTCGAGCCGCTGGTACGAGGCGGGGCGCCGCTACCTGCCGCGCGGTGCCGGGGCCGTGCTCTCGTTCGAGCTGCGGGGCGGGGTGGAGGCGGGCCGGCGGTTCGTGGACGGATTGGAACTGTTCAGCCACCTCGCGAACATCGGCGATGTCCGCAGCCTCGTCATCCACCCGGCCTCCACCACCCACAGTCAGCTCGACGAAGCACAGTTGGCCGCCACCGGCACCACCCCCGGGCTGGTGCGCCTGTCGGTCGGCATCGAGAACCCGGCCGACCTGAAGGCCGACCTGGAAGCCGGGTTCCGCGCCGCGAAGGAAGCGTCCTGACCTCCGTCCCGGCAGTCCCGGCCGCCACGGTTCCCCCTCCCGCCACCGGTGCGTGGCGGGAGGGGGACCCGCCCGGGCGCCGCCGCTGGCACCGGCGTTCGCAGCCGCTGGAGTTGGAGGGGGGCGGGGTGCTCCCCGGGGTGCGGCTGGCGTACGAGACCTGGGGGCGGCTCGTACCCGACCGTTCGAACGCCGTGCTCGTGCTGCACGCCCTGACCGGCGACAGTCATGTCGCGGGCGCCGCCGGATCCGGTCATCCGACCGCCGGCTGGTGGGACGCGCTGGTCGGACCGGGCCGGGCACTCGACACCAACCGCTGGTTCGTGGTGGCGCCGAACGTCCTGGGCGGCTGCCAGGGAAGTACCGGGCCCGCCTCCGCGGGGCCCGGCGGTCGGCCCTGGGGCGGTTCCTTCCCGCGTCTGACCCAGCGCGACCAGGTGCGCGCCGAGTCCGGGCTCGCGGACGCGCTCGGCGTCGAACGCTGGGCACTGGTCGTCGGGGGTTCCATGGGCGGGATGCGGGCACTGGAGTGGGCGGTCGGTGAACCCGGGCGCGTGGCCGCGCTGTTGCTGCTCGCCTGCCCCGCGGCGGCGAGCGCGGACCAGATCGCCTGGGCCACCGCGCAGATCCACGCGATCCGTGCCGACCCCCACTGGCGGGGCGGCGACTACCACGACGCCGGAGCCGGACAGGGGCCGCACACGGGGCTGGGCATCGCCCGCCGCATCGCGCACGTCACCTACCGTTCGGCCGAGGAACTCCAGGCCCGCTTCGGACACCTCGCCCAGGACGGCGAGCAGCCCCGGCTCGGCGGCAGGTACCGCGTCGAGTCCTATCTCGACCACCAGGCCGCCAAGCTGGTCCGGCGGTTCGACGCGGCCAGCTACGTCGCCCTGGCCGAGGCCATGAACGCCCATGACATCGGGCGGGGCCGCGGCGGCATCCGTACGGCACTGAGCCGGGTCACGGCCCGGACGGTGGTCGCGGGAGTGGACTCCGACCGCCTCTACCCCCTCGCCCAGCAGGAGGAACTCGCGGCCGGTATCCCCTCCGCGGGCGGGGTACGAGTCATCCGCTCCCCGTACGGGCACGACGGCTTCCTGCTGGAGGCCGAGCAGGTCGCCGTGCTGGTGCGGGAACTCCTCGACGGCGCACCGGATCCGACCGCCCGTCCTACCCGCTGACGGGCCGCTCCACCGATGCGGCGCCCCGGCCGACCCGGGGGGCTAGCGGTGGTCGGGAAGGTACCTGTAGCCGACGCGACGCACGGTGGATATGCGGTCCCGGTACGCGGGGCCGACCTTGCGGCGCAGCCTGGCCACGTGGACGTCGACGGTACGGCCGTCGCCGATGTGCCCGTAACCCCAGACGCCCGAGATGAGGGCATCGCGTGTGTGCACCGTGTACGGGTGCGCGACGAGGTGGGCCAGGAGGTCGAACTCCAGGAAGGTGAGATCGAGTGCGCGCCCGTCGACCTCGACCAGCCGCCGTGCGCGATCGACCCGGATGGCGTCATCGGAGTGGTCGGATTCCGCAGGCGTCGCGGGCGCGAGGGGATGGGTCGCGGTCTCCGGGCGTATGCCGTGCGCGCTCATCAACGCCACGGGATCGACATGCGCCGGCAGGAACACGAGGTATCCGACGCGACCGCCATCGACCCCGTCGACCGAGACGAAGGGCGGTCGGTCGCCGACCAGTTGGAGGCGCGGGGCCGGGGAACGACGACGTGCGGGAACGGGTACGGGTGCGGGGATTGCGGTGGTCATGATGAACCCCTTCGGCTGCTCGGAGTCGGATACGGATGCCGGGTGTCCGGCCACGACGGGGCAGGGGTCTCCGCGACGGATTCGAGCGGGAGCGCGGCGCGTCGTACGCCGGGCGGACCCGTACGGCTCGGCGGCCGGGGGTCACGAAGTGTGCGGCGTGCGGAGAGGGACGGCATCCGGCACACCGGTGCGCGTCGCGGGGGAACGCCCTGTCGAAGAAGCCCTAGACGGGTCGGCAGACGGCGCTGGCGACGAGACGGAAGTCAACGTGCCTGCGGCGTACGAGCAACGGCTGGGACGGGGGCATGCTCACATGGTGGGGCGTTCGCCGGGCACGCGTCAACACTTTCCTACTGATTGAATAGGAAAGACCCTCGGGCTGGCCTCCGACCTGCACCATCTTTCATTTCGAGATCGAACTGTCCACCATCCGGTCGCTCCCTTGTCGGGGACGCCTCTTCGAGCGAGTATCCCTATCACTCCGATAGGAAAGGTGGGGGATGCCGCCGGCCCGCCCCCGCCCCCCTCCCGCACGTTCAGCAACCGGCCGACGCCGCCCGACAATGTTCCGGAGTAGTCGACATGACGACCGCCCTCCCCCATGGCACCGTCCTCCCCCATGGCACCGCCGTCCACCCAGCTCGCGCGCCACACGGCGGCGCCCGGGCCTGTCGGTGACGCCGGTGCCGATGACGCCGAACACCGCCGACGCAGGGCGCCGCGCGCTCCTGCGGACCGCCCGCGACGTGGCGGACGACCTCGCGGCCGACGCCATCGTCCGCGACCAGGCGGGCAAGCCTCCGACCGACGAGACGGCCCGACTGCGCGAGGCGGGCCTACCTGCCGCCCTCACCCCGCCCGGGCCGGACCGCGGCACGGACTGGTCCACGGCATGCGCCGTCGTACGCGAGATCGCCGCGGCGGACAGCTCCGTCGGCGACGTACTCGCCCGCCACTACGTGCACACCTGGAGCGGACGCTTCTACGCGAGTCACCAGCACGCGACCGCCCTTGAGGAGGAGTCGGTGCGCGAGCGGTGGCTGTGGACCGGCGCGGTCCGCACCCCCTGGCCCGACGAGGACACCGACGGAGCCGACCTCACACTGAAGCGGCACAGCACCGGCCATCTGCTGAGCGGACGCCGGGCCGTGCACACGGCGGTGGCCACGGCCGACCAGATCGTGGTCGACGCCGTCAGCACCGCGAGCGGTGACGTCCTGGTGGTACGGATCCCACCCGGCGCGCGGGGCCTGAGCGTCGAGCCGACCCACGACCGCCTCGGGCAGCGCGTCGCCGGCGCGGGCGAGGTGGTCCTCGACCGGGTCACCATCACGCCGGAGCAGGTACTGGGCCGCCGGCCGCACGACGAGGAGTCGACCACGCCCTTCACCGCGCTCGCGGAGCCGGCGCTCCGGCTCGCCCTGTGCCACGTCGGCCTCGGCATCGCCGAGGGCGCCCTCACCGAGGCGCGCGACCTCAGCAGGGGCGGCCGCGCGCACCGGCTGCCCGGCGAGGACCCGGACCTCTTCCTGACGTACGGGGAACTCGCCTCCGCCGCCCAGACAGCCACTGCCGTGGTCGACCGGGCCACGGACGTGATGGCGCAGGCCCTCGACCTGGGGCCGCACCTCGACGCGGAGGCGGCCGCGGGCGTCGCCGCCCTGGTCGCCACGGCCGAGGCCGTGACGTCGAAGGCCGCCCTGCGCATCACCGCCCGGGTGCTGGAGCTCGCCGACGCGCCCGGCCTGGACCGGTTCTGGCGCAACGCCCGGGTCCTGACGGCCCACCGCCCTGTCGCGCACCGCCTTCGCTCCGTCGGCGAGCACTACCTGGGCGGCTCCCACAGGGCGGTGGCGGCCTTCCGCTGAGGTCCGGCACGGCGCCGGTCGCGGACCCGCGAGGTTCGCCGGCCCCGGCCATGCCGGACAATGTCCGTATGCGGATCTCAGCCAGGGCGGACTATGCGGTACGTGCCGCGCTGCAGCTTGCCGCGTCGCAGGACGACGGGCCGGTGAAGGCCGAGGCCATCGCCGACGCTCAGGACATCCCGCACAAGTTCCTTGAGGGAATCCTGAACGACATGCGCCGGGGCGGTCTCGTGCTCAGCCAGCGAGGCGGCAACGGCGGCTACCGGCTGGCCAAGCCCGCCGGGGCCATCAGCATCGCGGACGTGGTCCGCGTCGTGGACGGACCGCTCGTCTCGGTACGTGGGGTCCGCCCGCCGGACCTGTCCTACTCCGGCCCCGCCGAGGCCCTGCTCCCCCTGTGGATCGCGCTGCGGGCCAATGTGCGCGAGATCCTCGACGGTGTGACGCTCGCCGACGTGGCGTCGTCCGACCTGCCGGCCGGCGTCTCGGCACTGGCCGACACGCCCGAGGCCTGGACCAATCCCTGACCCCACCCTCCGCACACCCCTAGCACCCCCATCCCCACCTGCGCGTTCTCACATGTAGAGATTTCGACGTCCATCATTCGGACGTCCCCTTGGGCCAAGTCTGCGCCTCTGCCAATATGCCTACCAACCAGGTGGGAAAACTAGGAATCCGGGGAGGTGGCCGTGCGCACTGTGCATCACGCAGGCCGGATGCTGCCCCTGACCTCCCGCCGGCACATCGACCTGGTCCGCACGTCCAGCGCCATCTGTCAGCCCGGCTGACACACTTCGCCGGGTCCGGCCCCCTGCCCAGGTCACCCCTGGGCGTCGCCCCGGCCCGCTCTCTTCGGCCGGGTGCTGCCCGGCCGGCCTCACCGGGCGCCTGCCGTCGAGCACGGGCATCCCGATGCTCACTCCCCCGCCCGCAACCCCGCCGCCGACCGCCGGGAGTGACTTCCGTGTGCGCCGATGGCTTCGTGTCGCCCGTCTTCGTTCCCGTACCTCGCTGAACACCATCCCGTGAAAGGACACCCCCGTGTCTGCCGCAAGACCGCTCACCGCCCTGCGTGCCATCGCCGTCACGGCGACCCTTCCCCTCCTGCTCACCGCCTGCGGCTACGGCTCCGAGGCCACGAAGGACGAGCCGAAGACCGCCGACACGGCGGACGCGGGTAAGAAGCTCTCGGCTGCCGAGGTGCGGATCGGGTACTTCCCCAACCTGACGCACGCCACCGCGCTGGTCGGCCTCCAGGAAGGCCTGATCGAGAAGGAACTGGGCGGCACCAAGATCAAGCCGCAGTCCTTCAACGCCGGCCCGTCCGAGATCGAAGCCCTCAACGGTGGCTCTCTCGACATCGGCTTCATCGGCCCCTCCCCTCGATCAACGGCTACGTCAAGTCCAAGGGCTCGAACCTGCGGATCATCTCCGGCTCGGCCTCCGGCGGCGTCAGCTCGTCGTGAACCCCGACAAGATCAAGACCCTGGACGACCTCAAGGGCAAGAAGATCGCCACCCCCCAGAAGGGGAACACGCAGGACGTCGCGTTCCTCAACTGGATCTCCGAGAAGGGCTGGAAGGTCGACCCCGAGTCCGGCAAGGGCGACGTCTCCGTCCTCCGCACCGACAACAAGGTCACCCCCGACGCCTTCAAGCAGGGCTCGATCGACGGCGCCTGGGTACCCGAGCCCACGGCCTCCAAGCTCGTCTCCGACGGCGGCTCCGTCCTCCTCGACGAGACCGCCCTGTGGCCCGACAAGAAGTTCGTGATCACGAACATCATCGTGTCCCAGAAGTTCCTCAAGGAACACCCGGACGTCGTCGAGGCCGTACTGCGCGGCACCGTCAAGACCAACGAGTGGATCCACGCCAACCAGGACAAGGCCAAGGCCTCCGCCAACGCCCGCCTCGAAGCCGAGGGCGGCAAGCCGCTCGACGCGAAGGTCATCGACCCGGCGTGGCCCAGCATCGCCATCACCGACGACCCGCTCGCCGCGACCCTGAAGACCCAGTCGGATTGGGCGGTCAAGGCGGGGCTCATCGAGCAGCCCGACCTCGCCGGCATCTACGACCTGACGCTCCTCAACAAGGTGCTCAAGGCCGCCGGCAAGCCCGAGGTCTCCGACGCCGGCCTCGGCGCCAAGTAACCCCGCAACCCCGCGACCCCGGCTTGTGGTTGCGCTCCCGACGAGCCGTCCGGGGGTCCGTCCGGACCCCCGGAGGCCGTCCGAGCCTCCCCCGGCCGGGCTCGCGCAGGGCCCGCCCGCGGTGGCGTCCGGTTCAGGAATCGACGCTCAACCCGCCCTGGAGCGTGAGCCGTTCCTTGACCTGGGCCCGGTGGGTGGCCAGGTCGTTCAGGTCCGCCGTGCCAGCCGCGACGGTACCCCACTGGCGGCTCCCGGCACCCTGGAACACGTTCATGCCGGAGGCGGGGAACTCGATCCACCCGGCGTCGCTCTCGCGCCCGGGCGACACGGCGAGGTCAGCTTCGGGCACGCAGGGCGTGCGAGAGCACGCTCATGCTGATGTCGATGACCGCGCGGAGCTGCTTCCGGCTCGCCCCGGCCCTGCTCATCACGGCCAGCGACTGGTTGACCGCCGTCAGGTGAACCGCCAAGTCGTCGGCATCACCTTCGGCCAACCGCGCGGCGTTCAAGGCGGTCCGCAGCCGCGCATGCTGCAGGTCCAGGGCCGCGATCGCGCGTGCGGCGATGGTGGGGTCGAGTGCCGGCGCCGCCATCGCTGTCTGGGCGACCAGGCATCCATCGGGTACGTCAGGATCGGCGATGCGCTGCAGGGTGACCTCGAAGAACCCCCGTACCGCCTGGAGCGGCTCCTCGGACGCGCAGGAAAGCGCCTGGTCGTACCTGGTTGCGTACCGCGTGGCGTAGCGGTCCAGGCAGCGCAGGTAGAGCGAGTCCTTGTCGCCGAACGAGGAGTAGATGGAGCTGCGGTTCAACCCGGTCGCCGCGGAGAGGTCGTCGAGAGAGGTGTCGGCGTATCCGGCCCGCCAGAACCGGAGCATCGCCGCGTCGAGCGCGATGCCCACGTCGAACTGCTTCTTCCCGGCCATCACGCATGCACCTCTTCCTCGTACCAGCCGTTGTGGCCCTGCCCATCCTATCTTGAACTGATCAGTTCAAGATGCACTAGGCTCCGACCATGACCGCCGACGCCATGGCCCCGAACCGCTCCCACGACCAGAACCCCTTCCCCGGGCTGCCGTTGTACGACCTGGCGGGTTTCACCCATCGCTGGGTCGACGCGGAAGGAATCCGACTTCATGCCGTGGAAGGCGGCCGCCCGGCCGGTCCCACCGTCGTCCTGCTCGCCGGATTCCCGCAGACCTGGTGGGCCTGGCGCAAGGTGATGCCAGGTCTTGCCGAGCGTTTCCACGTGATCGCGCTCGACCTGCCGGGGCAGGGCCACTCCGACCGCCCTCGCGAGGGCTACGACACGCACACCGTCGCTTCGCGTGTCCAGGCCGCGCTGACCGCGCTCGACGTGCCGAAGTACTGGCTCGTCGCCCACGACATCGGGGCCTGGGTCGCCTTCTCGCTGGCCCTGAAGTACGAGGAGCGCCTGCACGGCGTCGCTCTGCTCGACGCCGGCATCCCCGGAATCACCCTCCCGGCCACCGTCCCGACGGATCCCGAACGGGCCTGGAAGACCTGGCACTTCGCCTTCCACCTGGTGCCCGAACTGCCCGAGACCCTGCTCACCGGACGCGAACGTGCCTACGTCGAATGGTTCTTGACGGTCAAAGCTCTCTCCCCGGACACCTTCGACGGCGCCGAGATCGACCACTACGCCGCCGCCATCGCGGCCGAGGGAGGCCTTTCGGCGTCCCTCGCCTACTACCGCGACGCCGCGGAATCAGCGCGTAGGAATCATGACGCTCTCGAACGGGGGCACTTGACCGTCCCGGTCCTGGGAATCTCCAGCTCCCACGGCTCGATCCCCGACATGGCCGCCTCCGTCGGTCCGTGGGCCGAGAACGCGACCGGCGTCGTCATCCCACACGCCGGACACTTCATTCCCGACGAGCGACCCGACGCGACCGTGGCCGTGTTGACCGCGTTCATCGATGACGAGCGCGTCGAGTAGCGCGCGACGCGCCGGCCGGCCCGCGCCGGCCGGCCGCCCGTACGTGGACCATGATCTAGCGTGACGTCCCCCGGCGTCGGTCTGCCGGTACACGGACCAGGCGGAGCAGCAGCCCTCCCCCGAGCAGGGCGAGCACGGCCGCGGCGCGCAGCACCGTCTCGATGGCCGCGCCGTCGGAGGCCGCGCTCGGCGCCGAACCGCTGAGGGCTTCCAGCACCGTCGAGGCGACGGCGACCGCCAGCGCGCCGAGCAGGACCAGGGACGTCAGGACGAAGCCGGACGCGGCGGCGAGGCGGGTCGGGGGGACGTACGACTGCGTGGCGACGTTGGTCAGGGCCCAGCCGAGGCCGAGACCGGTGCCGACCACCGCGAAGACCACCACGTACAGGGCGAGCGGCGTCGACCAGGTCAGGACGAGCACGGAAGTGCCGCTGAGGAGCATGGCGCCGGCCATGAGCACCTCGGGCCGCCATCGGCGGGCGAGGTGTCCCGAGAGGTAGCTGGCGGTACCGGCGCCCACCGAGAGCGCGAGGAAGACCAGCCCGGCGGTGAAGGGCGACAGGCCCCGCGCCTGCTGGAGGTAGAGCGCCGAGAACACGGCGACCAGACAGTAGACGACGTTGGACAGGGACCCGGCGAGCGTGATGGTGACGAACGGGCCGTTCCGCAGCAGCCCCAGATCGAGCAGGGGCTCCGCGCTGTGTCGCTCGATCCGGACGAAGAGGGTCAGCAGAGCGGCTCCCGCGACGAGGCAGCCCCACGTCGCAGGGGACGTCCAGCCCCAACCGGCTCCCTGGTCCACGCCGAGCATGATCAGCGTCAGGCCGCACGCGAGCGCGGCCGCGCCCGGCAGATCGAGCCGCCCGGAAGCGTGGGTGTCGCGGGTTTCGGGGACGTGGCGGAGCATCAGGAAGGCGGCGGCGGCGCAGATCGGCACGTTGAGGAAGAAGACGGCTCGCCAGCTGACGTGTTCGGCGAGCGTTCCGCCCACGAACGGCCCCAGCGCGGTGCCCACGGCGCTGAAGGCCAGCACCGTGCCGACGGCCCGGCCCTGCCGGTCGTCCCGGAAGTAGCCCGTGACGACGGCCACGGCGACGGGGAAGATGAACGCGGCGGTCACGCCCTGCACCACCCTCCCCGCGACGAGCCAGGCCGTGGACGGTGCCAGGCCGCAAAGGACCGAGACGGCGCCGAACCCGACCAGTCCGCAGACGAGCGTCCGCCGTCTGCCGTGGACATCGGCGACCCGACCTCCAGTGATCATGAAGGCACCCAGGGTGAGCATGTAGCCGCTGACCAGCCACTGCAGGTCGGTGGTCGGTTCGTCGAAGTCCCGGGCGATCACGGGAAGCGTGAGGTTGAGCGCGAACCAGTCCATCTGCACGAGGAGCATCGACAGTGCCGCCGCGGTGATGACCGCCCGGTCAGGGCCGCTGAACAGGCTCTCGCCACGCCCGGCCCGCCTGTCGGAAGGAGCCTTCATCGCCCACCTCGATCCGCGCCCCCGTTCATCGTTGCACCGCCCGGCTCCGGCGGCGACACGTCTCCGGGTCGTCGGCCCCGCCACCGCCCAGTGTCAGGAGCCCGCCGTTCTGGACGAGGTCGAGGCCGACCTGCCCGGTCGAATGGGGACGAGCCTGGCGTCTCTCGGCCAATCCGCGGCCGGGCATGTGCCACACGACGGACAGCGGCCCGGGCAGCGTCTCGGTGTCCCTTGCGGTCGACGTCGGTCGTTCAGCGCTTTCACGATGCGGCCGAAACGAGACGCGGCCCCTTCCGGGGGAAACGGGAGCAGCATGTGAACAGTTATGGTCTGGCCCGCCACGCCCGGCAGGAGGCACCGCGGGTGCTGTCCGGCGGTACGGGCCGATGCACGGGTGTCGTCACACCCGGTCGCCCACGCCTCCCCCGCCGCGTCCTCCCCGGGCCACGGACGGACCACGGACCGACGAACAGAGATGAGCGCACAGATGAAGACGACGATCCGGTCGGCACTGGGCACCACGGTGCTGCTCCTGGCCGCCATGACGGCCACCACCGGCTCTGCCGCCGCACAGGTACCGGCTGACGCCCCGGCCGCGGGGCAGACTCGGGTGACAGGGCAGTGGACCGAGTCCGTCGACAAGAACCGCCCGGGGATCACTTTCTACATCGAGAAGCTGACCTTCACCGCGGACGGCCGGTTCGAGCAGATCAACAACGTGATCTGCAACCTGGACAACTGCCCCGCGTTCAAGATCGGCGTCAACACCGGCACCTACCGCACCGCGGGGAAGTCCATCCACCTCGACGGCAACCTCTCGGACCTCCACGGCACCGTGCGAAGCAGCAACACCATCGTCCTCGACAACCACCTTCTCCACCGCGGGGCTGCCGACGCCTCGCGGTAGCCTGCCCGTCAGAACGACGAACCCCCGTCCGCGACAACGGCGTCGGCATACCGTTGGACAACCGGCGGCCGAACGGATAGACCTGCCGGGTGCACCCGGATGAGGCCCATGTCTGGCAGCTCGACCCCACCCGTGTCGCGGGCCGGGAGCCGACCGAGGCGGCGGCGGCTCTGCTGTCACCCGAGGAGCGTGCCCGGCCGGCCGCCCATCGCGACCCCCGGGCCGGACACACGTTCCTGGTGGCGCGCGGTCTCCTGCGGTGCGCGCTGTCCGAGCTGGTGCCCGAAGTCGCCCCGGCTGTCTGGTCGTTCACCCGTGGACCGTACGGCCGCCCGCAGATCGCGACCCCGCGGTGCCACACGTCCGTACGCTTCAACGTGTCCCACACCCGCGACCAGGTGGTGTATGTGGTGGTACGGGACGCCGACTGCGGGATCGACGTGGAGCCGGCCGGGCGAACCGCCGACGTGCCGCTCCTGGCGGGCGACGTGCCGGCCCCGGCCGAGGCCGCCGTCCTCGCCGCAGCCGCGCCGGAGCACCGCTCGGAGGTGTTCCTGCGCCACTGGACGCTCAAGGAGGCCTACGCCAAGGCACTGGGGGTCGGGATGCGGCTGCCCTTCGCCGGTCTGGTCTTCGGCCCGCCCACCACCGGTGCGCCGCGGCTGGACCCGGCCGCGCATCCGGAAGGCGCCGACTGGCAGATCGCGCAGTGGGTGACCGCTCGGGGCCCGGCCGGGCAGGGATGGGTGGTGTCGCTGGCGCTCAGTCGGCCGGGCGGGCGTGAGCTGCGGATCGTACGGCACGATCGGTGGCCCACATGTCCGCCATCGCCCTCGCGAGGGCACCTGGGCGTACAGATGTGACCGTGCCGCGAACGTCGTGAACAGGACCCGCATCCCCAACTCCTCTGCCGTGAACGTCCGTTCGCCGCTCACCGTAGGTGCGCGACGGCGGATTCGGCTCGTATCGCGCTGGAGTACCCCCGCCTTCGAGGACCAAGAGACACCTCTTGGCGGGGCACCGGGTCAGCGGAAGTCGGCTGCGTGGTCGCGGGCCCATTCCGTGTAGGGCCGCGCGGGCCGTCCGGTGACCGCGTCGGCGGTGACCGTTCCCGGGGCCTGCTCCGGTTCGGCCTCGGCGAGGTCGACGGGCTCGGCGGGTGCGGATTCGACGCCGGAGTAGTCCTCGTAGCCGAGCAGGAAGTCGGCGTTGGCCGCCGCCCAGCCGCCCTGACGGTGGTAGAAGGCGCGCGCCTCGGCCACGCCGAGCTCCTCGATGCGGATGTCCTCGCCGATGGCCGCGGCGATGGCGGCGACCTGTTCGCGCTGCGTCAGCGTCTGGGGGCCGGCCAGCGTGTACGCGGTGTTGACGTGCCGGTTCTCGACGAGCGCGGCAGCGGCGACGTCGGCGATGTCCCACTCGTGGATGGGGGTGCTGCCGCGGTCGGGGTAGGGGTCGACGACGCTACGCGTGGCCCGGATGGAAGGGCCCCACATGTGCAGGGAGTTGACCGCGAACTCGCCGGGCCGGACGTGGGTCCATTCGACGCCGGACGCCTCCACGGCCCGCTCGACCGGAAGGTGGTACTCGGTGTCGTAGCCGGCGGTGACGGTCGCGGAGGAGAGCAGCACGATCCGCCGCACCCCCGCCGCCACGGCCAGCTCCACCACCTCCTCGGCCACCTCCAGGACGGGGAAGAGGAACATCTTCTCCACCCCG
Source organism: Streptomyces sp. CLCI03 (assembly GCF_053615355.1). Taxonomy (NCBI): domain Bacteria; kingdom Bacillati; phylum Actinomycetota; class Actinomycetes; order Kitasatosporales; family Streptomycetaceae; genus Streptomyces; species Streptomyces sp. CLCI03. Next base: position 970,805 of record NZ_CM132132.1, read on the forward strand.
ACCAGCGCCCCCGGCAGGGTCTCGGGCCGGGCCAGGTCGCCGGCGACGACCCGCGCTCCGGCGGGCAGGCCGGCCGTTTCGGGCGAACGGGTCAACGCCCGTACGTCCTCACCCGCTTCCACCAGTCGGCGGACCACCCGGCGCCCCACGTTCCCGGTCGCCCCGGTCACCAAGATCGTCATAACGTCCACGTCCCCTCAAGTCTGTGCTCGGATCCCGTTCTCGAGCATGCGGATGACCGAGGCCGCGACGCCGTGCCGCGACAGTACGCCGCGGCCGGCCGAGTCGCAGCCGGTGTAGACGAGCGCCCAGAGCGCGTCCTGGATCCACTCCACCGAGACCGTGGGGTCGAAGACACCTTCGGCCTGGCCGCGCCTGATCAGATCGGTCACCATCCGTGCCACGGAGTCCGATGCGTCGCCCGCGTCGAAGCCGTCGAGGACTCGGGGATCGCCGTAGAGGAACAGCAGCCGGTCCCCCGTGCCGACCAGGGCCGCGACCAGTCGGCGCAGGCCCTCCAGCGGCGGACCGTCACCGACCGCCGCGTCCTGGACCGACTGCTGGATCACCAGATAGGCGTCGGCGATCGCGGCCTGGACCAGGACGTCCCGGTCGGGGAAGTAGCGGTGCAGCGTGCTGCGTCCCACCTGGGCGGCCTTGGCGATCTCGGCCAGCGTCGCGGCGCGGTCCTTGGCGAGCACCTCCGCGGCCGCACCCAGGATGGCGCGACGGGTACGACTGCGTGTTCCGGACTCCACATCTGCACTGCCCATGTGCCGAACATAGCAGAGGATCATCCATCTCGGTTCACTCGTCCGCTATTTTGGGACATCAATGTTCCATTTAGATGATCTGACGTTCCAGAAGTGGATCGAGAGAGGGGCGGCGACATGAGCGTGGAGGGCACGGTTTTAGGGGGTATACCCCCTGAGAGCCCCCCGGTGCGGTTCGCCAATGTGAGGGTGCTCTGGTCCTTCGTGCGGCCGCACCGCCGGCCGCTGCTCGTGGCGTTCGCCCTGACGGCCGTGACCACCGGGACCATGCTGGCCACCCCCATGGCCACCAAAGGCATCCTGGACGGTCTGGCGGACTCCGCACCTCTGGCTCGGGCCATCTGGATCCTGGTCGGCCTGCTGATCGCCGGTTCGGCCCTGGGGTGGATCCGGCTGATCATGCTCGGCCGCCTCGCGGAGCAGGTGGTCCTGGACGCCCGGGTCACCATGGTGCGACGGCTGCTGCACGTACCGGTCGGCGGACTGGGCCGGCGCTCCCCCGGTGAACTGGTCACCCGCGTCACCTCCGACACCCTGCTGCTGCGGGAGGCCGCCTCCTCCACCGCGCTGGAGTTCTTCAGCTCGATGATCATGCTGGTCGGGTCATTGGCGCTGATGGCGGCGCTCGACTGGGTGCTGCTGCTCGTCATGGTCGGCACGATCGTCCTGATCGCCGCGGTGATCGGCCTGGTCATGCGGCCGCTGGCGGCGGCCCAGCACGAGGCGCAGGCGGCGATCGGACGACTGGGCGGCGTCCTCGAGGGCGCTCTGCGGGCGATCCGTACGGTGAAGGCCAGCCGCTCCGAGACCTGGGAGAGCGACCGCATCCTGAGCGAGGCGCGTGAGTCGTTCCGGCAGCGGATGCGGGCGGTGCGGATCGAGGCGCTCAGTTGGACGCTGACCGGCGTCGGCTTCCAGGGCGCGATCCTGGTGATCCTGGGGTTGGGCGCCTGGCGGGTGAGCCTCGGCCAGCTGACCGTCTCCGGGCTTGTCGCCTTCCTGCTGTACGCGTTCCTGGTCGTCGACCCCGTCACCCAACTGAGCCAGTCGGTCTCCCTGCTCCAGTCCGGCCTCGCCGCGTCCGCGCGGATCCGCGAGATCCAGGACCTGCCGGTGGAGGACACCGCGACGGTGCCCGAGCGGACCACGGCCCCGGTCGCCGGCGTCCACTCCCCCGTACTGTCCTTCCGTCAGGTGACGGCCCGTTACACACCGGGCACCAGGAGGGCGTTGAACGGGGTCAGCATGGACGTCCCCCGCCGCGGGCACACCGCGGTGGTCGGCCCGTCCGGCGCCGGGAAGACCACGCTGTTCTCGCTCGTCCTGCGCTTCCTGGAGCCGGAGGAGGGTGCTGTCGCCCTCGACGGCGTCCCGCTCGCCCAGTACTCGCTGGACGAGCTGCGCCGGCGGATCGTCTATGTCGAACAGGACACCCCACTGGTGCCGGGCACTTTGCGGGAGAACCTGCGCTACACCAACCCCGAGGCGGACGACGAGGCCTTGTGGGCCGTACTGCGGGCCGTCCGGCTCGACGAGAAGGTCGGTTCCCTCCCGCAGGGTTTGGACACCTCGTTGGACGGCACCGTCGTCTCCGGCGGCGAGCGCCAGCGCATCGCGCTGGCCCGGGCCCTGGTGAGCGAGCCCGAGATCCTGCTGCTGGACGAGGCGACCGCCCAGCTGGACGGGCTGACCGAGTCCGCGATCCATGACGCCGTCGTCGAGATCGCCGCTCGCGGCGCCGTGATCACCATCGCCCACCGGCTCTCCACCGTCGTCGACGCCGACCAGATCCTCGTCATGGAGAACGGCTTGTGCCGGGCCATGGGCAGCCACGACGAACTGCTCGCCACCGACGCTTTGTACCGGGATCTGGTGGCGGCGCTACGGATCGCGACGATCAACCAGGGGGTCTAGGGCCACGGCCGTGGCCGCCCGGCCTCCGGACACGAGACGGCCGGGCGCCCGTTCCCGAACGGGCGTCCAGCCGTCGTCGATCAGGCTGCGAGGGCCGCCCACCACGCTTCGGGGCGAAAGGATGAGGAGAGCTGTGATGCGGGTCCTGTTCACGACCTTCGCCGCCAAGTCCCACCTGCACATCCAGATCCCGCTCGCCTGGGCGCTGCGCTCGGCCGGCCACGACGTGTGCGTCACGAGCCGGCCGGATCTCGTCGAGTACATCTCCCAGTGCCGCGTCCGCCAGCGCCCAGCCCGCCGCGGCGAGCGCGAACCGGGTCATACGGTCGGTCTGCGGCACGAGTCGGCTCGGCAGCCGGCCGGCGGCGTCGAAGTCGCGCACCTGACCGGCCAGTCGGCTGGGGAAGGCGGTGGTGTCGTATCCGTCGATCGGCGTGATGGCGGGCCGGCCTCGCAGGGTCGCGGACCAGAACTCCTCCGTCCCGAGGCCGTTGGGGGCGACGACGCCGGTTCCGGTCACTACGGCCGTGGTCACGCGGCCCTCCTGTCCCTGTGGTTGAGCACCATGGCGCTCTGGAATCCGCCGAAGCCGTTCGCTGTCGGCGGTACGACGCCGTGCTCCAGCGCCAGCGCGCAGGCGGCGATCTCGATCGCGCCGACCGCGCCGAGCGAGTGGCCGATCACGGACTTGCTGGAGGAGACGGGCACGGCGTGCGCGTGGGCACCCAGGCTGCGCTTGAAGGCGGCGGTCTCGTGCCTGTCGTTCTGCTGGGTGGCGGTGCCGTGGGCGTTGACGTAGTCGACGGCGGTCGGATCGAGCCGGGCCCGGTCCAGCGCCGAGGTGATGGCCGTGGCCATCTCCCGCCCGTCGGAGCGCAGCCCGGTCATGTGGTGGGCGTTGCCGTGCGAGGCGTACCCGGCGATCTCGGCGTAGACGTGGGCGCCGCGCGCGCGGGCACGGCCCAGCTCCTCCAGGACGAGGACCGCGGCACCTTCACCGAGCACGAAGCCGTTACGGGTCCGGTCGAAGGGGCGGGAGGCGGAGGCGGCGTCGTCGTTGCGGGGCGAGGTGGCCTTGATCGCGTCGAAGCAGGCGACGGTGATCGGGGCGATGGGTGCGTCGGCACCCCCGGTGATCATGATGTCGGCGCTGCCCTCACCGATGAGTGCGCAGGCGTGGCCGATGGCGTCGATGCCGGAGGTGCAGCCCGCGGAGACCACGGAGTTGGGGCCTTCGGCCCCGGGGAACCAGGCCACCTCCGCCGAGAGCGAGCTGGGCACGAAGTAGTCGTAGAGATGCGCGGAGGCCGCGGCCGGGTCGACGACCCACTCCCGGCCGCCGTCGCTGACGGCGAGGTACTCGCGCTCCAGCCTCAGGGTGAGGCCGACGGCGTTGCCGATGCTGACCCCGGTCCTGTGCGCCTCCTCGGGGCCGATCCGCGGCTCGCTGTCGGCCAGCGCCTCGCGAGCCGCGATCATCAGCATCTGGGCGGCCCGGTCCAGGCGCTCCGTGTCCGCCTCGGTCAGTCCTGCGGCGAGCGGATCGAAATCGCACTCGGCGGCGATCCGGGAACGGAACGGGGCCGGGTCGAAGGTGGTGATCCCCCGGTCGCCGGCCGGCCCGAGGTGATGCGCTCCCCGAACGCCTTCGTCCCGGTGCCTCCCGGCACGACCACACCGATCCCGGTGACGGCAACGCGACGCTCCCCCATGACGACCCCCTGTCTCACCAGCGGAAGTGCTGATCGGTTTCGACGATGAGCCGCTCTGGTCGCAGGGGCGTCGAGGACGACTGGACGGTCGGAGGGACGGCGTCGACCGGCCTGACGCCGAGCACAGTCGGCTGCACATCCGGTCGATCGCGGCTGGTCGCGGCTGGTCGCGGTGGCGAGGACCGACGTGGGTCGTCCCGGTCGCAGGAAGCGGCGCGGACGGTACGCGCGCACCGGTGACGGGATGGTGCTGCCTGCGGTCAGCCGGTCCCCGCGGCCGGGCCGTGGCCGAACCGCGAGGCGTCCTCGGCCGTGGTGTCCCGGCGTGGTCGTACAGTGCGCAGCGAGAGTCTCCACGCTCCCCGGCCGGTGAAGCGTCTCCGTCGGCTTCGGCCACCGGACCGGAACCGACTTGGACGGGTCCCTAGGGCTCGCGGCTCCCCCGCGCCGGAGGTGAACCGCGCCTCCCACGAGTGCCCGGGACCCATCGGGAGCAGGTACTCACCGCTGTCCCCGTCGCGGACGGCGCGCGGGCGCCAGGAAGGCCCCGTCAACGACCGTAGGAGGACAGCGTGCTCACAGCGCACCAGTGGATCGACGCCCTCGGCCTGGAAGCCCACGTGGAGGGCGGGTACTTCCGCCGGACCTTCCAGACGGACCACCGCCCCCGGGTCCGAACACCTCATGGGGACCGCTACACGCTGACCTCCATCCACTACCTGCTCACCCACTGGTCCCCGATCGGTCACTGGCACCTGAACCGGTCCGACATCCTGCACTTCCACCACCACGGCGAACCCCTCACCTACCACCTGCTGCACCCCGACGGCCGCCACTCCACCGCCGTCCTCGGGCCGGACCCCGGCCGAGGACAGCTCCTCACCCTCGCCGTGCCGGGAGGCGTCTGGAAGGCCTCCCACCTCACCGCCGGCGACCACGCCCTGATCAGCGAAGCCGTCGCGCCCGGCTTCGACTACGCCGACATGACCCTCGGCCGGGCCGACGAGCTGCTCGCGCGCTTCCCCGCGCATGCCGAACTCATCCACCGCTACTGCCGCCCCACCCGGCCGAGCGAGGGCTGAGACGACCAGGAGGACGGGGTGGTGCGGCGAGCCCGCCGCACCTCGCTACCGCGAGGCCGGCGTCCAGTCCGCGACGAGGGCGAGGAGTCCGGGGAAGCGCGCGTCGAGGTCGTCGACGCGTACGTGGCTGCGCCGTTCCAGACCGTACTGCCGCTGCCTCGTGACGCCCGCCTCGCGCAGCGCCTTGAAGTGATGGGTGAGGGAGGACTTGGGACGGTCCAGGCCGAACCACCCGCAGGAGTGGTCGAACTCCTCCGACTCCAGGAGGAGTTTGCGCACGATCCCCAGGCGCAGCGGATCGCTCAGCGCCCCCAGCACCGTTTCGAGCCGCAGTTCGTCCACCGCCGGTTCGGCAAGGGGCTCCGGGAGCCCGGCAGGCTCCGGCAGCACCTTGATCGTGGTCACCGATCGCGCCGTCTCTGACATAGGCCACTCCTTATAACCCGAATCCTATGTACGAGTTGAATCGTACAACATGCTAAGTTCGACTTAACTCGTACATACCTCGACGGAGGAAACGCTCATGTCGGAAAGTCGAACGGTGCCCACGTACGCGGCGAGCGGGGCGCGGCACACCGAAGCGGCGCGGACGGCGCAGGGCTCGGGCCCGGCCACCGCCGCCCCGGCGCCCACCTGGTGGGTCTGGCTGGCCGCCTGGCCCGTCACCGCGGTGTTCATCCTGTCCAACGCGGCCACCCCGTTGTACGTGCTGTGGCAGAAGGACATCGGGTTCTCCAAGGGCACCCTGACCGTGATCTTCGCGTTCTACATCGTCGGACTGCTCGGGTCCCTGCTCGTCTCGGGCGTGGTCTCCGACCGGCTCGGCCGCAAGCCCGTACTCCTCCCCGCCCTCGCCCTCGGCGTCGCGGCATGCGTGATCTTCGCGACCGCCTCGTCGGTGGCCGCGCTGATCGTGGCCCGCCTGTTCACCGGCATCGCCGTCGGCGCCGTCGTCTCCGCCGGCATGGCCGCGGTGACCGATGTGGCCGGGCAGGCGCGCAAGCGCCTCGCCGCCCTGCTCGCCTCGTGCGCCATGGTCTTCGGCGCGGGCCTCGGCCCGCTCCTGGCGGGCATCCTGTCCGAGACGGCGCCCGCCCCCACCGTCACCGTCTTCATCGTCGAGATCGTGCTGCTCACGACCGCGATCCTCGCCGTGCTGCGCATGCCCGTACGTCGACCCACCGCACCCCCGAAGGGCGCCTGGGTCCGCATCCCGGGCGTACCCAAGGGCAACGGCCTGCAACTCGTCCTGGGTATCGCGGTGTTCGCCCCCGGCATCACCGCCACCTCGTTCGTCCTCTCGCTCGGCCCCTCACTCCTTTCGGGCCTGCTCGGCACCACCAGCCGGGTGGTGGCCGGGGTCATGGCCTTCGCCATGTTCCTCTCGGCCACCGGCGTGCAGTTCGCCGTCCAGAAGTTGCACCGCCGCACCATCCTGATCACCGGGGCGGCCGGAACCACCCTCAGCATGGCCGCCCTCGTCGTCGCCGTGCACTCCTCGTCGGTGGCCGTCCTCATCGCCTCCGCACTGCTGGCCGGCGCCGGGCAGGGGATGGGCCAGTTGGGCGGGCTCTCGCTCCTCAACTCCACCGTGCCGCCGCAGCGGCTCGCCGAGGCCAACGCGGCCCTCAATGTGGGCGGTTACCTCCCCGCCGGCATCCTGCCGGTCTCCGCCGGGTACCTGAGCGACGCCGTGGGCCTGACCGATGGGGCGACCGTCTTCGCCGCCGTCCTGACGGCCCTCGCCGTGATCGGCGGCCTCGTGGTGATCGGCACCCGCCGCCGGGCCCCCGAGCCCGCCTGAGCCCCTCGACCGCAGACCGCAGACCGCAGACCGCCGTACGGCAGTGCACCGCAGCCCCCTGCGGCGCACTGCCGTATGCCGGTACGGGCGGACGCCCCGAGCCGGCGCCCGGCGACACCGTCCGCCGTGCGCACACCGGACAGGATCGAGGCAGCCAAGCACGCGGCCGACGTGCCCGAGGCAGCCGAACGGGCCGGACTCCCCCGGTCAGCGGCTCATTCCGCTTCCGGGGCGGGTCCGGCCCGTTCGGCCACCGCCTTGCCCCGCACGGGGCCGGCGCCGGCGTCTCCACGAAGGTTCAGGGCAGCGGCCCAGGACACCCCACGGAGCTACCCGACTCGACGCCCCGCACCCCGCGCGCTTTCACCCGCCGGGAAATCCACTCATCACCGGGCAGACTGCCGCGCCTTCGGGGCGGACTGGATTCCGTGCAGAATGATCGAGCACACGGCGTTCAACTCGGTACGCAAGTCCATTTCTCCCTCTTTCTCCTGCGACCAGCGATAGAGCGTGCCCAGGTAGACGTCCCTGAACAGCAGCCCGACACGCAGAGAGTTGGTCTCACCGGGAATCTCGCCCCGCTTTCGCGCCGACTCGATCACACGTGCGAATATCTCGCCGGCGAACGGCTCTTCCTGCATCGGACGGCCGGCCTTCACCCAGGCCATCAACATGGCCCGAGTGACCTCCCGCTCCTCCTCGTTGATCTCGCACAGGACGCCCACACATCGCTCCAGCGTGGACTGGAGACACACCGGCGGCTCACTCTCCGCGCCGCCGAGGCCGAGCGTGAGCCGGACCCGGCGCCGCTCCCCCCAGGTCGTGATGAGATCCTCCTTCCGCTGGAAGTGGTTGAAGAAGGTGCCACGGGCCACATCGGCCTCTTCGGCGATCTCGTCGACGGAGGTGTGTTCATACCCCTTCACCGTGATCAATTTGATCGCGGATTCGTAGAGGTGATTCTTGACCCTCTGCTTATTGCGCTCGCGCCGTCCGGGGAGGGCCTGGGCAGAGGTGGCTGAGTCGGTCATTTTGTCCCTGCTTGCTTTTAAATGCACGAGCCTCGTGACCACGCATCGGGGCGCGCGAAGGCACGGCGGAACTCCACGACATGAGCCCACCTGAACTACGTGTACCACGATCTATCATTGGTCGCCAGTACACGGATCGGGTAGGGCGCGAAGAGGGGCCCCGGACGGCTGATACCCCCTCTCACTCCCCTCAGGCAGCATCGTCCGGATCCTCTCGCATCTGGGCCAGCAGCGCCTCGGTCAGGAGTGCGGCGCTCTCCTCCCCCAGCAACCGGTCGACCGGCACGTCGAGTCCGTGGTCCTTCCGCAGCTGCACCCTCAGGCGCGTGGCCATGAGGGAGTCGAGACCGTACGCACTGAGCGGTCGCCGGGCATCGATCCGCTCGGGCGACGTTCCGAGGAGTCGTGCCGCGCTCCGGACGAGGACGTCACTCCCGCCCATCGGTCGCCGGGGCGCCTCCCGCCCCGACGGGGTCGCCGCTTCACCCAGGGGAGGACCGGCGGGGAGCGGCCGGGGCACGGTGGTCAGGGAGCGCAGGGCGTCCGTCAGGGAGGACGCGATCCGGCGAGGCAGCCGGCTGCCGTCCTTGACCAGGCGGACGGCGAGTTCGGGAGCCCCCAGCAGCAGGCGGACGGGGTCGGCCGACGGGCGCTGGGGCCGCTCGGCCCGGCGCAGGCGGACGCCGAGGAATTCGGCGAGAAGGCGACCCTCGTCGTCGACGGCGACGACATCGGCCTGCACGGTCCCGACCTGCGTGCCCGGGGTACGTCGGGCGTGGACCCAGAAGTTCTCGGGGAGTTCGGCGCGGAACCGGACCCGCTCGAAGCCCACCGGAAGGTACGGGTCCGTCTGCGGCAGCGCCGCCAGGAGCGGGTGCAGGCAGATCTCCCAGCTCGCCTGGTGGAAGCCGTCCGGGCGGCGCAGCTGGGCGATCGCCTCGCCGTCGCGGGACCAGATGTGTCGCACCGCACGGAACGAGGGGTCCACCTCGTAGCCCCGTGCCTCCAATGCGCCGATGAACTCCCGTTCCGAACGGTAGGTGCGGCACTGGGCCAGAGCGGCGTCCATCGCGGCACGCGCCAGGGGCGGTTCGTCCTCGGTGAGGGTGCGTACGGAGGCCGTGAGGCACAGCTCGGCTTCGCCGCCCGCCTCGTCGGGCAGGGCGTGCACGGAGGCGGGGTGACCGCCTCGCACCGGTTCGCCCAGAACGGCCCGCAGCGTGACCGTCTCGTCGCGGCGCGCGGTGAGGTCCACGAACACCTCCCCGACACGCGCGTCCTCGACGACGATGCCCGTGCCCACGTTCCCCAGCCCGGCCGAGACGGCCGCGTCGTGCAGGATGCGCAGGTGGGTGGCGGGTGGGAGCGGCGCGAGTCCGTGGAGTCGTACGCCTGCGGCCCGCCGGTCCAGGACGACCTGCTCGGAGTGCCGGCCCGGCACGGAGGCCTCCCGGCCGGCCGGGTCCCGCCGTAGGTGCTCCTCGTCCCAGGCGTACGTGGGCAGTTCGACGGCCGGGGGCTCCGCGCGGAACCAGCGCGCCCAGCGCACCTGCCCGCCGTGGGCGAAGTATCGGCCCAGCGCCTGGGCCATCAGCAGGTGTTCGTCCTGGTGGCGTCGGGTGGACATGACCGTGGCCGACTCCTCTCCCAGGGTCCGGAGGGTCTCGCGCAGGGAGGTTTCGAGGACCGGGTGGGGGCTCACCTCGACGAAGACGTGGGACCCCTGTTCCGCCACCTGCCGGACCGTCTCGTGGAAGCGGACCGGTTCGCGCAGGTTGTCCATCCAGTAGGCGGCATCGAGATCCGGCCCCTCCACCGGCGCGGCACGCACGGTGGAGTACAGGGCGGTGCGGGGCGTGGCCGGGACGAGGTCGGCCAGGGCGTCGAGGAGTTCGGGCCTGATCCCTTCCATGGCGGGCGAGTGGGAGGCGACGTTCACCTGGACCGGGCGACTGAACACCCCTTCCTCGTCGAGGTGTCGACGTATGGCGTCGAGAGCCGCGCTCTCGCCGGCGAGGACGGTCGAACTCGGTCCGTTCTCGACGGCGACACAGACCGCTCCGGCCGTGGATCCGGCCACCCGCCGTGCCCGCTCCCCCGAGAGTTCGGTGGCCAGCATGCCGCCCTGCCCGGCGAGGCGCCGCATCAGCCGGCTGCGCCGGCAGATCACGGCCGCCGCCTCGCGCAGCGTCAGCCCTCCCGAGACACAGGCCGCCGCGGCCTCTCCCATGCTGTGGCCGAGGCAGAGGTCGGGCTCCACCCCCATGTCCTTCCAGTGCGCGGCGAGGGCGACTTCCATCGCCCACAGGGCGGGCTGGACCTTCTCCACCTCCACCGGGAACTCCTGGTGCGCCGAGGTGAGCAGGTCGATCACCGACCAGCCGGTCTCCTCCGCGATCGCCTGGTCGCATCGGCGCATGGCCTCGCGGAACGCGCCGGACGACTTCAGGAGCGCGCGTCCCATGCCCGGCCACTGGGAGCCCTGTCCGGGAAAGACGAAGGCCGTACGGCGAGCCGACCCGAAGCCCGCCTCGCCGAAGCCGGCCCGGTCGCCTTCCTGTCCGTCGGCCAGGGAGCGCAGGGCCTCGGCGAGTTCCTGGTGGTCGGCGCCGACCGCCCAGAGTCGATAGGTGTGTTGTTCGCGTCGGAGTGCGGCCGAGGCGCAGAGGTCCCAGAGGGGGAGGTCCCGGCCCGGGCCGTGGGGGCCGAGGAAGTCGGCGTACTTCAGCGCCATTTCACGTAGGGAGCGGTGCGAGCGGGCGCTCAGGACGAGCAGGTGGGTGGGGCGCTCCGGAGGGAGCTGGGTCGCACCGTGCTCCGCTCCGCGCTCCCGCGGGACGTGTTCCGCCACCACGACATGGGCGTTGGTGCCGGACAGGCCGAAGGAGCTGACGCCGACCACGGCCCGCTCCCCGGCCGGGTCGAGCGGCGTGTTGCCGGTCACGAGCTCTACGGGGCAGTCGTCCTCGGCGAGCAGCGGGGTCGGCGTGGTGACGTGCAGCGAGGCGGGGATCACGCCGTTGCGGACGACGAGGATCGACTTGATCAGACCCGCGATGCCCGCGGCGGCCTCGGTGTGTCCGATGTTGCTCTTGACCGAGCCGGTCCTGGTCCGGCGCCCGCTTCGGGGGCCGCTCTGCCGGAGGGTCTGGGCCAGAGCGCGCAGCTCGACGCCGTCGCCGACCGAGGTGCCCGTTCCGTGGGCCTCGACGTAGTCCAGGTCGGCGGGGCTCAGACCGGCGCTGCGGCAGGCGGCCTCCAGCATCTCGACCTGTCCGGCCACCGCCGGCTGCAGCAGGAGTCCGCTGGCCCGGCCGTCATTGGTGACGGCGCTGCCCGGCAGGAGCGCATGGACGCGGTCGCCCGCGCGCACGTCGTCGAGCCGCTTCAGCACGACCACACCCACGCCTTCACTGCGTACAAAACCGTTCGCGTCGGCATCGCCGAACTTGCAGCGGCCGTCCGGGGAGAGCATCGCGGCCTGCGAGTAGGCGATGGCGTCCTGCGGAGACAGGATGACGTTCACGCCGCCGGCGACGGCCACGTCGCTCTCTCCGCTGAGCAGGCTCTGCCGGGCCGCGTGGACCGCGACCAGGGAGGAGGAGCAGGCCGTGTCCAGCGTGATGCTCGGCCCGCGTAGGTCAAGGGCGTATGAGATCCGACCTGCGGCCATGGCCCGCAAGTGACTTCCGGTCACTTTGCGGAGCGACTGCGCGACCGTGCCGTCCTCACGGGCGTAGTCCGAGGTCGCCTGGCCGATGAAGACGCCGCAGCGACTGCCGGCGAGGGACGAGGGAATGATGCCGGCGTCTTCCAGCGCCTCCCAGACCACCGGCAGCAGCAGGCGGTGCTGGGGGTCCACCGAGGTGGCTTCCGCGGGGGAGATGCCGAAAAAGGTCGCGTCGAAGGCGAACGGATCGTCGAGGAACCCACCGTGCCGGGAGACGGTCCGCCCGGGCACCCCCGGCGTCGGGGAGTGCACCGCTTCCACGTCGAAGCGGTCACCGGGCACGGGGACGACGGAGTCCGTGTTGGCCATGAGGTTCCGCCAGAACTCGCCGACCCCCGCGGCCTGGGGGAACCGGCACCCCAAGCCGACGACAGCGATGGATATATCGGAATTTAACGCATTCACGAGAGAGCACACCTTCGGGATGAAGTAGGCAGAACCGCTGCCGTCGCTGATGGCACGAATGACATGGATGAGGGGTCCAGTGATCGAGAGTCTGATCCAACATTGGACTCAAGGTCAATTTTTTTGCCTCCGACACCCTTGACCCCGGACTCGATGTGACGTACGCCATAGATCATGGATCAAAAATGGTTGCTGGTATAACTTTGGTCTTGCGTAGACGGAAGAGGGGGGCAGCCGCTGCGATCCAGCAGGGCGGTGAGGTGCGTCGACGCGGCGAGCACCAGGAGGCGGGCCGGCGCGGGACGAGGCGGCACCGACATGCCCCCGCGGGGCGACACATCGCGGACCCCCAGCAGCATCACGACAGCCAGTTCACCCCCGGAACAACTGCGAAAGGGCATGTGAAGCCGATGAACGTGCTGGACGAAGGGATCGCCTCGTTCCCGCTGGAACAACCGGCCGTCGAAACGGTCCCCTCGGACCCGGAGCACGACGCATTCATTCAGGCCGTCACCCACGCCGAAGACATCGACGATTTCGACATGCGCCACCTACGGTATTTCCTGACCGTGGTGCGCGCAGGCACCGTTTCCGCCGCCGCGCAGGAGCTGCACATATCCCAGCCGAGCCTCAGTCAACAGATCAGGCGGCTTGAGCGCAGAATAGGGGCGCCGCTTTTCATCAGGAGTTCTCGCGGTGTCGAATTGACGGCGGGCGGTCGGGCGTTCCTGCGGGAAATCCAGAGCATCCCGGGCCAGTTGCGGACCGCCATCGCGGCGGCCACCCCGGCCCCCCACGCCTGGCCGGTCGGCGTGTGCGGCGGAGTGCCGGCCGAGGTGCTCGCTCAGGTGCAGAACGGTCTGGTCGGCTGCGCCCGCATCCGTCAGGACCCGGCGCGGCCGCGCCTGCGGATGCGCTCGGTCGGCACGGTGGACCAGCTCGAACTGCTGCGGCACGGCGAGATCGAGTTCGGCATCGTCCGACTGCCGTGCCCGGCGCCCCACCTGGTGCGGGCCGTCGTCTGGGACGAGCCGCTCGGGATCGTCATGCGCCCGGACCACCCATTGGCCGCGCACACCGCGCTGACCTGGGCCGACCTCGCCACGCAGCGACTGCTCTGGTACGAGCGCGGGTGCGCCCCCGGTTACGCAGAAACGGTGCCGATACAGCTCGCCGGTCTCGGCTGGAACGCCCGGCTGCACCCCATCGACCACGACCAGCAGGCCTTGTTCGTCCACGCGCTCCAGACGACCGCCGACCTTGTGGCACTGCGCCCCAGACTTGCGGTCCAGGGCGACCCCCAACTCGCCTGGCGCCCCCTGCCGGCCGGCGTGGCCCCGCGCGAGCGGCTCGCGGTGACGGCTCTCGCCGGCAGTCGCGCGGCCCACGTCCTCCGCCGCGTCGCCGCCCGACACGACTGGCCCTACCTCCCCTGACACCCGCGGATTCACCACATACCGGCGGATGGCCCGGAGCTCCCCCCAGCTCCGGGCCATCCGCTTTTCGCTGTCTCCAGGCGCCCCTTTTTCATCCCGCCAGTCCGTTCTTTTCCACGGGTCGGTCAAATGCGGAGTCATAGGCTCCGAGTTATGGCAGCCACGCCCTTTCCGTCTTGGACTCGAACGACCTTCGGTATCTAGTCTTCAGAACGTGAAAGCGGCCCGGTTTCACCGCCACGACACGGACCGAAGTCCTTGCGTGAACACCACGAGAATTCGGGACGCACATCGGCTGCATCAACCGTTCATCTCCGGCCTTTCGATCCGGAGGAACCGAAAGGAATCAGGGAAAAGTGATCTCGACGAAGCTGACGGAACTCCTGGGAATCGACCATCCGGTCGTGTCCGCGCCGATGGGTTCCGTCTCCGGCGGACGCCTCGCGGCCGCCGTGACCGAGGCCGGGGGTCTCGGCCTGGTGGGCGTCAGCTACGGAGACCCGACCTTCATCGACGAGCACGTGGCCCACGCCGCCGAGCGCGGCGGTGTGTGGGGCGTCGGCTGTGTCATGTTCACCTTCGACGAGCGACCCGGCCTGTGGGACAAGGTCCTCGGGTACGCGCCGCCGGTGATCGCCCTCTCCTTCGGCGACGCGGCGCAGGTCCGTCGTTACGTCGAGTCCGCCGCCCGGAGCGGGGCGCAGGTGGTGGTGCAGGTGCACGACACCGAGCAGGCTGCGGTTGCCCTCCAGGCCGGCGCCTCGGTACTCGTCGTACAGGGGTCCGAGGCGGGCGGCCACCACAAGACGCAGTCCACGCTGCCGCTCGTCCCGGCCGTCCTCGACATCACCCGGGGCACCGTCCCGGTGGTGGCGGCCGGCGGGTTCGCGGACGGCCGGGGCCTCGCGGCCGCGCTGGCGCTGGGCGCCGACGGCGTGATGATGGGCACCCGGTTCGCCGCTACCGAGGAGTCCCTGGCCACCCCGGGCTTCAAGACGACGCTGGTGTCGGCGTCGACCACCGACACCGTCAACACCCGCGCCTTCGACGTGGTCCGCGGTATCCCCTGGGACACCGTCTACCAGGCCCGGTCGGTGGGCAACGACTTCACCCGCACATGGACCGGACGCGACGCCGAACTCGCCGCCCGGCGCGCGGACGTCGAGCCCGAGTGGGTCGCCGCCGTGGCTCGCGACGACACCAGCCAGCGCGCGATGTTCGCCGGCGAGGTGCTCGACCTCGTCCAGGACATCCAGCCGGCCGCGGCCGTGGTGCGCGGCACCGTCGCCGAGGCCGAGGCGGTGCTCGCGCGCCTCGCCACCCTCA
Source organism: Streptomyces sp. CLCI03 (assembly GCF_053615355.1). Lineage (NCBI taxonomy): Bacteria > Bacillati > Actinomycetota > Actinomycetes > Kitasatosporales > Streptomycetaceae > Streptomyces > Streptomyces sp. CLCI03. The sequence continues at coordinate 986,018 of NZ_CM132132.1, forward strand.
CCGCCTCCTGACCGTCCCCCACGCCCCGTCCCCCCACACCCCGTCCCCGCCTCCCCTCCTCAACTCCTCCCGGAGATCTCATGATTCACATCCTGACCCTCACCTACCTGGCCGCGCCGGACGTGGTCGCCGCGCACCTTCCGGAGCACAAGGCCTGGCTGCGCGACCACGCGGACAAGGGACGCATCCTGCTGAGCGGCCCCCGCCCGGACGGCGGCGCCGTCATCGTGACGGCCGACCTGGACGACACCCAGGTCCGCGAGCTCGTCGAGAGCGACCCGTGGCACCTCCTGGGGCTCGTGTCCTACGGGCTGACCGCCTTCGAGGCGCGCCGCACCAGCCCGGGCGTCGTGACGTCGCCCGAGCCGGACGCCGGTGTGCTGCTCATCAACGTGGCCACCACGAACAACGCGGCCGAGACCGTGGACACGCTCGCCTCCGCCGTCGAGCACGTCGCCGCCACCGCCGACGGCTTCCTCGGCTCCCGCCTGCTGACCAGCGTCGAAGGCGACGCGGTGATCAACCTCGCGGCATGGTCGGACGAGCAGCGGTTCGCCGCCATCTTCGACGACTCCGAGTTCAGTCGCCGCTACAAGGCCTTCGCCGAGACGACGACGGGGGCCAAGTTCCGGCTCTACCGCACCAGCCGGGTCATCACGCCCGCCCGCTGAGCGCCCCCCACCCCTTCCCACCCGCCCTTCCCACCGGCCAGGAGCCACTTTGTCCACCTCAGCCACCACCGGTACGTACGACCTGGTCGTCGTCGGCTTCGGCGCCGCCGGCCTCTCCGCCGCCCTGTCCTACGCCGAGGCCACCGACGGCCGCGCCACTCCCACCCGCATAGCCGTGCTCGAACGGGCCACCCAGGAGGAGCGCGGTGGTGCGACCCGCTGGACCGGCGCCTTCCTGCGGATCACCCAGGACCGGCGTCTGGACACCGACTGGGCCGAGCACATGGGCCGGGTCTCGGGCGGCCTCGCCGATCAGGAGTACTGCCGCACCGTCGAGCGGGAGACCCCTCGGACCTTGAGCTTCGTGGAGAAGCACGGCGTCGAGATCGCCTTCGAGGACTTCCCGCTCCCGCACACCTTCGACGGCGGCGCCCCGTCCATGACGCCGCCCGCAAGCCCTCGGGGCGGCGGCGCCTCGATCGTCGAGCACCTCGGTTCCGCCCTGGAGAACGACCCGCGCGTCGACATCCGGTACGAGACGGAGGCGCTGCGCCTGACCACCGGGGAGGACGGCACCGTCGACGGTGTCGTGGTGCGCGGCGCCGACGGTCGCACCCAGCGGCTGAGCGCCCGTGCGGTGGTTCTGGCGTGCGGCGGCTTCCAGGGCAACACCGAAATGCTCACCCGCTACGTCGGCGACCGCGCCTGCGACCTGCCCCTGATCGCACCCGGCATCGCGAACAACCGGGGCGACGCGCTGCGCATGGCGCTGGAGCTCGGCGCGGACACCGCCGGCCAGTTCGACGGGATCCACGCCGAGCCGGTCGACCGCCGCACCCGGCAGGCCGACGCGGTGCTGTACGGATTCAGCACCGGCATCTTCGTCAACGGCCGTATGCGGCGCTTCTTCGACGAGGGCCGCGACACCTGGGACAACACCTTCGAGCACGTCGGTTACGAGATCTGGAAGAACCAGGACCAGGAGGCGTACTGGATCGCCGACGGCAAGACCCTCACCATCCCCGGCATCATGAATTCGCTGCTCAGCGACGTGCCGCCGGAGCAGGCGGACACCCTGGAAGGTCTCGCGGGCAAGCTCGGCATCGACGCCGAGGGCCTTACGGCGACCGTCGCCGAATTCAACGCCGCTGTCGGACCTGGGGAGTTCGACCCGTTCGTCCTCGACGGCAAGAGCACCGTCGGCATCGAGCCGCGCAAGTCCAACTGGGCCACGGCCCTCGACACCCCGCCGTTCATCGGCGTCCCGGTGACCGCCGCCATCTGCTTCACCTACGGCGGCGTCCGCACCGACCTGGACGGACGCGTCGTCACCCCGTCGGGAACCGCCATCCCCGGCCTGTACGCCGCCGGTGAGGCCACCGGGCTCTTCTACCACGCCTACCCGCCGGCCACGTCCGTCCTGCGCTCGCTGATCTTCGGGCGTCTCGCGGGCACGCACGCCGCCGTCCAGCAGTCCCTCTGACCCGAACTCTCATCAGTTTCCCGGAGGATCCATGCGTACCGTCAACATCGATGTCACCCTGCGCGACGGGGGATATCGCAACGGCTTCAACTTTCCGCTCTCCTACGCCCTGCAGCACGCGAAGCTGAGCGTGGAGGCGGGCTTCGACTGGATCGAGATCGCCTACCGCAAGGGCTCGTTCCTGCCGATGCCGGACCTGGGGCTCACCGGCCGTGGCGACGACGACTACATCGCCGCGATGGCGCGGGAGGTCGGTCCCGAACGGATCGCGATGATCCTCCACCCGAAGAACATCACGGACGACGACCTGCCCGCGATGTACGCGGCGGGTGCCCGGCTCGTACGGATCATCCTGCCGGCCCAAGGGTACGAGGCGGGGCTGGCCCGCATCCGGCAGGCCGAGGAGCTCGGCTTCACCGTCGGCGTCAACTTCGCCCGGATCAGCCAGTGGCCGGGGCGGGACGTGGTCGAGGTGGCGACGGCGGCCACGGACGCGGGCGCGGAGTTCGTCTACCTCGCCGACTCCAACGGGAGCCTCTCCCCCGTCGACACCACCGACCTCACGACGCTGACCAAATCGGTCACCGGCCGGCCGGTGGGGCTGCACGCCCACAACAATCTGGGGCTCGCCCTCGCCAACGCCATCAGCGCCGTCGCGGCGGGCGCCACCTGGATGGACTCCTCGATCCAGGGCATGGGCAAGGGCCCGGGCAACCTGATCGCCGAGCAGTGGCTGGCGCACCTCGACCGGACCGACGCCGAGGCCGCGGGCCGGCTCCACCTGGGGCCCGCCCTGGAACTGGCGGAGCTGCTGCTCGACACGATCCCCGAGGGCGCCCCGTCGCTTCCGCTGCCCGACCTGGTGCTCGGCCGCTACGACCTGTCCGTGGAGCACCGCAAGAACCTGCTGGGCGACCACCGGGAGGGCATCGCCACCGCGCGCACCCTCGCAGCGGTCCGGTGACGCACACCGCACTGCCCGTGGCGACGGCGGTCTTCGGACCGGAGGCCGCCGTCGCCACGGGGCACGCCCTCGTCCTCGCCCCCGTCACGCCCAGCTGGGACGAAGGCGCGTTCTTCGCCCCCGTCATCGAGGTCCTGGCCGGTGCCGGGCTCCGGGTGACGGTGGCGGACACGCTGTCACTGTGGGACGAGACGGTGGACTCGATGGCCGCCTTCACCGCCCGCTGGCGCGAACTGTTACCGGGCTTCGGCCCCGTCGACCTGCTCTGCGGGAACGCGCTCGGCGGCGCTGTGGCCCAGGCGCTGCTCCCCGAGGCCGGTCCGGCCACCGCCGCCCTGCTCGTGTCGGGCCCCACCCACACGGACGCACCCCTGGAGGCCCGGCTCGGCGAGATCGCCGACCTGGCCGCCTCAGGCCGCCCCGGCGAGGCCCTGGCCCTGCTCAACCGGCGCGTGCTGCCCAGCGGTTCGGCCTCGGAGCGGGACCTCGGCCCGACGCCGGACGCCGATGAGGCCGCCGGCCGGAGACTGGCCGCCGGGATGCGCCTCCTGCGCGGCATCGACCTCTCGCCGGCCGTACTGGCCCACCCCGGACCGCTGCTCCAGATCGTCGGAGACCGGTCCCAACTCGTCACGCGGCGGCACGTCGCCGCCGCGCCCCACCACGAGGTGCACGTCGTCCCCGGGACGGGCATGCGCCCCCATTTCGAACAAGCCGCACATGTGTCCGCCCTGATCCGGGCGTTCCTGCGGGAGAAGGGACTCCAATGAAGAGCGTCGCGGTCCTTCCGGGCGACGGGATCGGCCCCGAGGTCGTCTCCGCCGCCCTCGACACCGTCGAACGGCTCGGCCTGCCCCTCGACCTCCGCTTCGGGGAGATCGGCTGGGAGTGCTGGCGCCAGGAGGGTGACCCGGTGCCGCAGCGCACCTGGAAGCTCCTGGAGGAGACCGACACCTGCCTGCTCGGCGCGATCACCAGCAAGCCGCTGCGCGAGGCCGAGGCCGAACTCGCGCCCTCGCTGCGGGGCCGGGGGTTGACGTTCGTATCGCCGGTCGTACAGCTGCGCCAGCGGCTCGGTCTGTACGCGAACATCCGTCCCGTCACCGACCTGGACCACGGGCGGTTCGACTTCACCGTCATCCGGGAGAACACCGAAGGGCTGTACGCCGGCCTCGACTTCCACGGGCTGGACACGGCGCTGTGGAACGCGGTCCGCCACCACCCGAACGCCGAGGCGTCCGGCGCCGAGGACACCAGTGTCACGCTGCGGCTGCAGACCCGGTTCGGCATCGACCGGCTGCTGCGCTTCGGCTTCGCCTACGCCGAGGCCCACGGGCACCGGCTGCTCACCCTCGTGGACAAGCCGAACGTCCTGCGCAACAGCAGCGACCACCTGCGCAGGCGCCTTGAGGTCATCGCGCGGGAACACCCCGGGATCGAGACCGAGATCCTCAACGTGGACGCCGTCGCCCTGTGGATGGTGCGTCGGCCGGAGCGGTTCGGCGTCCTGGTCGCCGAGAACATGTTCGGCGACATCCTCTCCGACCTCGGCGCGGGCGTCATGGGCGGGCTCGGCCTCGCGTCGAGCGGCAACATCGGCGACCACGGCAGCTACTTCGAACCGGTCCACGGCAGTGCTCCCGGCATGGCGGGCCAGGGCAGGGCGAACCCCATGGCCATGCTCCTGACCGTGTCCCAGATGCTCGACCACCTCGACATCCCCGTACCGGCCGAGGAGTTGCGCAACGCCGTACGGGCCGTCGCCCGGGCCCGTACGACGGTCACCTACGATCTGGGCGGCAGCGCCGGCACCCGACAGGTGGCCGAGGCGGTCACCCGCCAACTGAGGGCGCAGCAGGGCCGGTCGGGGACCGATGCGGCACCGGGCAAGGTGCCCGAGGTACCGGACGACATCGTGGACCGGCTGGCCCGGCTGGACACCGCGTCGGTCTCGGACGCACTCGACAGCCTCGGCGTCGGCGGCGTCCTGGCGGGGATCGCCCCGCGCGTGCCGGGAACCCGGGCGGCGGGACGCGCGTTCACCGTCACCTACCAGCCGGTGGGCGCCCGCGCCGACCAGGGGTTCCGCAACGCGGCCAACTACCTGGACGACGTACCCGAAGGTTCGTTCGTCGTGGTCGACAACGCGGGCAGCACCACCTGCACCAACTGGGGCTCGCTGCTGACGGCGCTGGCCCAGCGGCGCGGAGTGCGTGGCACCGCCGTGCACGGTTCGGCCCGCGACATCTCCGAGATCCGGGCGGCCGGCTACCCGCTGTTCAGCACGGGCACCACGATGGTCAGCGGCAAGAACCGCGTGGAACTGGCGGCGACCGGCAGGGACGTCGCCGTCGGCGATGTCACCGTGCGACCCGGCGACATCGTCGTGGCCGACGACAACGGGGCGCTGGTCGTGCCCGCCGCGCACGCCGCCGAGGTCGCGGACCGGGCGGAACGCGTCGAGCGGACCGAGGCGGCGATCGCCGAGGCCGTCGCCGGCGGGCTGCGCCTGGACGAGGCCCGTCGGCGGTTCGGGTACGCCGACCCGTGGAGCGTCCGCGCCGAGCGGCCCACCCCGTCCCATGCCTGACCTCGCGCAACGCGTGGTGGACGTCCACTATCACGCCGGGCCGGACCTCTATCGGCGCCGGCTGACCTCCACCGGGGCAGGCCTCGCGTACGCGGCGGCCGGGGGCTGGGTGGTGCTCAAGAGCCACCTCAGCTCCACGGCCGCACGCGCCTGGGAAGCCCGTCAGGACGGGCTCCCCGTCTCAGGCTCGGTCGTGCTCAACGACCTGGCCGGGGGCGTCGTGCCGCGCGTCGTGGAGCAGGCCGTCTACGCACACGGACCGGACAGCCCGGCCCGGCTGGTCGTGCACCTGCCCACGCTGGTCGGCCCCTCCCACCCCTCCAGGCTGCGGCGCGCCGCGTTCCACCCCCGGCTCGACGCCGATCAGTGGCGCGCGGAGCCGGTGGTGGACTCCGAGGGGCACCTCGCCCGGGGCGCGAGCGACGTGCTGCGCGCCGCCCGCGACCTGCCGGTCGTCGTGGCGACCGGGCACTGCGACCGGGACGCGACCCTGCGGGTGATCGACGAAGCGGTACGGATCGGTACGCCACGCCTGTTGCTCACCCACGCCACCCACCCGATGTCGGGGTTCACGCCCGCCGATCTCGCGGAGCTGGCCGATGTGCCCGGGCTGTACGTCGAACTCACCGCGTTGACGCTGCTGTTGGGTCATCGTGACGCCCGACACCTGGGCGACGTCGTGCGGGCCCACCCCCGGGTGGTGTTCAGCTCCGACCTCGGTCAGCCGGACCAGCCGGACGTGGCGGGCTGGCTGGCCGCGAGTGAGCAGTGGTTCGAAACAGCGGGCCTGACGGCACAGCAGATCACGGCGATCACTCGGTCCGGCCCTGCGGAACTGCTGACGCCCTGAGGGTGCGGGCCGACCGCACCGCGGCCCTGCTCCTCCTCACCGTCAACGGGGTCGCCGCCGGGCTGCGCCACACCGGCTGACGCACCCGCACGGCCTCGCCCGAGGCCACCACCTCGCCCGAAGCCACCGGCACGCCCCGCAGCCCCCGTTACCCAAGGAGTCCGCCGTGACAGTCGTCCACCGCACCCCCGGCCCTTCGCGCCGGGGGGTGCTGCGCACCGCGCTCGCCACCGCGGCGGCGATGTCCGCCCCCTTGGCCGGTTTCACGTCGGGCGTCGCACACGCCGCGGACGACCCCGCCACCTCGGTCCACCGTTCACGGCACATCGGCGCGCTGAGCGACCAGTCGGCCGTGCGCACGCTCGCCCTGGGCGACACCCGGCTCACCTACGTCGTCGACGCGGCCATGGAACTGGACCCCGCCGGATTCCTGCCCGCCGTCCCCGCCTCCTACTGGCGCGACCATCCCGAGGCACTGACCGGCTCCGGGCGGATCGCCGCCTCGGCGGGCGGTGTGCTCGTCGAGCGGGGCGGCCGGAGGCTGCTGATCGACGTGGGCCTGGGCGGCAACGTCCTGCCCGCGTCGCTCGGTACCTCCCGGGGCGGGGCGCTGCTGAGCACCCTCCGCGCGCTGCGGGTCCCACCGGCGTCCGTCGACACGGTGGCCTTCACCCACCTGCACACCGACCACACGGGCCTCGGGTTCGTCCGGGACCGCGACCACGTGCCGCGCAAGGCGTTCCCCCGCGCCGACTACCTGGTGGCGGGCGCCGAGTGGGTCCCGTTCTGGCGGGGTGACGTCCCTGTGGGGGCGCCGTCCTGGGACGGTTTCATGGTGCCGATGTCCCGCGCGTCGCGGCGCTTCGCCGACGGCGCCGAGGTGTGGCCCGGCGTCACCGCTCTGATCACCCCCGGCCACAGCCCCGGCCACACCACGTACGTGGTCGGGGCCTCCGCCGGGCGGCGGATCCTGGTGTTCGGCGACGCCTTCCACACTCCGGCCCAGCTGACCCACCCCGAGTGGCCCTCCGGCCCCGACACGGACGTCGCCGGCGTGCTGAAGGCCCGTACGAAGCTCCTGTCCCAGTTGCTCGCCCCCCGCACGTACGGCTTCGGCTTCCACTTCGGGGACCAGGCCTTCGGCCGTGCCGTACGGGACCGTGCCGGAGTGGTCCGGTGGCACCCGGTACCGGCCCGCGAGCTCCTACCCGCCCCGATCCGCCTCCCCTGACCACGCCCGCGACACCGGACCCCGTCCGCGGAGCGGGTGCCGGAGCACGGTGGCGGTGGCGCCGACGGCTCACGTCACGGTTGGTACGGTCGCCGCCCCCCAACTGTGCGACCGTCCGCAGCGACCGCTCCGTGTGCCTGTCGCCAAAGCCGCTCCCGCCCGTGGTTTCGTGCCGCCAGGTGCGCCGCACGGCCGGCAGCACGTGGTCGTGCCGGCCGTGCGGTGCGGCAGCCCGCGCGGGGACCGGTGCCGCTACGGGGCCGCGGGGATCAAGACGGGCCGGCCCGTGACGACGACGGTGAAAACGCTTCCGGGGGGACCGGGAGGGCCCGCAGGTCCGGCTACTCCCTGGGGTCCGGCGGGCCCGGCTGATCCCGGGGTGCCGGCCGGGCCGGGGACCCCCGGAGCGCCCTGGGCTCCCGGAGGACCGGGTGCTCCGGCCGGTCCGGGAGGTCCGGGGAGCCCAGGAGGTCCGGGAGGTCCAGGAGGAAACGGAGGCTCTCCGGGGTGGGGGTCGCACGACTCGGCCCGTGGCCGCCCCTCGGCGCATTCGTCGTGCTGCGGAGGCGGATTTACCGTCAGGTACTGCGCGTCCGACGGGTCCTGCGGGGTGGCGGCTGCTGCGGGCGCCGCGAAACCGGCACCCGTGAGGGCGAGCGATACAACGGCTCCGGCGACCCATCCGGTCCGGCGTGGCGGACCGCTCCGCCGCGTTGCTGCTGTGCTTTCAGACGGCATGCAGTTACTCCTGATCATCGTCCGCTGGAAGTGGCCCGGGGCCCGTGGGCAGTCGGCGGCTGCCTCGGGTCGTCGCGAGACCGTCATGGCGTGGCACAGACGGCATACGGGGTGAGGGTGACGTCGTCCCGCGTCCTGTTCTGCCCGTTCACCTCCCAGTCGTTGGTGCCGGGTACCGGCCTGCTGACGAGCTGATCGGGTGCGGGACCGGTGGATCCGAAGCCGCCGCCCGTCAGCACGCTGCCGGCCGGGCAGGACACCTTCGAGGTCCCCGGCACCGAGCCCAGGTCGATTCCGATGGGCGCGCCTTCGGGGCTGTCGACGGTCGCGGAGACGGAGTTGGTGGCGAGGTCGATGACGGACACCCCCTGCGTGCCGTTGGGGTGGCTGACGTACAGCCGGGCTCCGGTGGGGGAAACCGCCATTTCCGCGGGATCCCCGGTGGTGGGGATCGAAGTGACGACGCTGTTCGTGGCGGCATCGATGACCGCCACCCGGGCATTGTTCCGGTCGGCGACGTAGACGCGCTTTCCGTCCAGCGAGACCTTCACGCCGTCCAGCCCCTGGTTGACCGGAATCGGCACCACGACCGTGTTGGTGGTGGTGTCGATGACCGACACCTCGCCCGAGGTGTTCTCGGTGACGTAGACACGTGCGCCGCTCGGCGAGACGGCCACCTTTCGCGGTGCGCTCGGTCCGACGTCCACCGTCGTGATGAGCGTCATGGTGGCGGAGTCGATCACTGCCACCACACCTGCGCCCCGGTAGGCGACGTAGAGGCGTTTCCCGTCCGGGGACACCGCCAGCCCGTTCGGGAGCGTGTCCGTCCCCGTCTCGAGGGTGCCCACGACGGCATCGGTGGCGGTGTTGATCGCCACCACGCGGTTGGCCGGTCCGTTCCCCTCCACGGTGACATAGGCACGACTGTCGTCCGGCGAGATGGCCACGCTCTCCGGAGTGCCGTTCCCCGTGGGGATTTCGGCCACCACGGTATTGGTCAGGGCGTCGATCGCCGACACGGCGCCCGAGTCCCGCTCCGTCACGTAGACCTTCTTGCCGTTTCGGCCGGCGGCGACCTGCAGGGGCCCGCTGAACGCTCCGGTGTCGATGCTCGTCACGAGGGCGTTGGTGGCGGTGTCGAACACCTCGACCTTGTTCTGGCCCGTGTTGGCGACGTATGCGTACGTGCCGGGTGCGGCAGGAGCCGCCAGGGCGACGGACGGCGTCAGAACGGCTGCGGCTGCGGCTGCGGCAGCGAGTACCGTGCACGATGCTTTCCGAACGCCGTGCTTCGACACGTACCGCCGGACGCTCCCCACACGCGGATTCCCGCGGACGGCGAAGTGTTGCATGGATCCTCCTCGAACGGCCCGATCAGGGAGTGTCCCGTTCGAGCTGCGAGGAACGTTCTATATGTACTGTTATCTGATTAACAATCATGACATGTCGTCAGTACTCCAAGTATCGCAATCTGACCTACCTTCGGGTCAAGGTCAACAGCCGGGCCTCGGGGCTGTCCATCGACCTGTACAGGACTGACCGGACACGGCGCCGGACAAGGCGTCCGGCTCAGGTGTGTCGTCCGGGGATGTCGGTGACATGCGCGCTGAGTTCTCGAACGGGTGAGGGACCGCCGTCCGCTGGGCCGGCCGCTACCGACAACTGGGCGTCGCCGGAACGAGTGACCGGACCAGCCGCCGTCACCACCAGCCCCGCAGGACCGCGGCCGAGACCGAAAAGCGCGTCCTTCGGCTGCGGCGCGAACACCGCATCGGACCGCTACGGCCGGCCGACGCGGGATCGCCCCCTTCGATCGGCCACCGCATCCTCCAGCGGCACCGGCCTCGACCGGGCCACCGGCGAACCCGTCCGCCGCAACGAACGCGCCCGCCCGGGCGAACTGGTCCACACCGACATCAAGAAACTCGGACGGATCCCCGACGGCGGCGGTCACAAGGCCCTCGGCCGAACGGCCGGGCAGCCCGAACAAGGACCTCCGAAACGGCGCCGGATACGCCTACCGCCACACCGCCCCGCACCCTGCAGCCATGACCCAAGCTGACGAACTGTCACTGAAGTCGGCATCGGGTCAGCATTGGTCCTGGCAAAGCTGACCCCAGCTGGTCATACCTGGGAAACGTAGCGGGTCCGGAGAGGGCTTCTCGGAGCCCTCCGTCGCTTGCCCCGCCGCCGCGGCGATCTCCACGCGGGATGCGGCTCCTCCCCGGCCGACGTCGACCGGTCGGCCGACTCCAGCAGTAAATCTCAGGTCAGCGCACCCGTCCGCGTGCTTTCAGGGGCACCGGCGGGAGTTGCGGGGCGGGGATCGGGGGGCCGTCGTAGCCCTTCACCTCGCCGTAGCGGGTGCCATTCGTCCAAGCTTCGCGGAACTCCTCGATGTCCGCCTGGCTGCGCCCGATCCCGCCACTGCCGCCGAGGCCACGTCGCACGTCGTCGAGAACAGGTTGGCGACCAGTTGGCCGACAACAGGCGCGACCGCCGGGAGACAACGGATGCACCCGTGAGTTACACGGCAGTCCAAGCGGAGCGGCCAAACAGACAGTCGGCCGAGACGAGGCTCCTGGCAACACCGGCGGTACCGAGTGGCTCAGTGCCGCCGGGCAGACCGAGGACCGCCAGGACCGTTCGACCCTGATCGTTTGCAGCTGGCCCAGGGCCGCCACCGTCGCGGCGGCCCCGGACCGTCCTCCGGCGTCGTCAAACGAGCCAGCGCTTGCCGCGGACAAGGGGCAGGCTCTGCCAGAGGCTGCCCAGACCCCAGGTGCGTCCGGCTCCGATCGCCGCGAGGGTCACCAGGACCGCCGCGTACAGGACGTGATAGTCCACCAACGGATTCGTGGACATGCTGAGGCTGCCGTCCGATAGGTGCCTGGCAGGGGGCCACTCGGCGGCCCACATGAGCGCCATCATCGTGGTGCCCGCAGCAGCCGCGACGCGGAGGGCGACGCCGCTGGCCAAGGCGATACCGATGCCGAGCAGTCCCAGCATGAAGGTCCAGTCGGCCCAGGCCGCCCCGGCCCAGGAGTGGAACGTCGCCTCCAGCGGCCCGGCAGAGACGTGGCTCAGGAAGCCCTTGGTCGGAGACCCGCCATCGATCCATCCCCTGCCCGCCGGGGTCGCGTATCCCCAGCCGAACGTCTTGTCGCCGAAAGCCCAGAGGAACGTGAACGCGGTCAGCAGCCGGGTCGCTGCCGCGACGCGCGCGACGGTCAGAGGCGTGGTGAGTTCATCAGCCGCGGTACCGGGCGCTGTGGCCGAGGTGGCCTTGCGCCACCCGGCGAAGCGCATTCCCGGCTGACGGTGCTGGCGCTGGTGCTGGTGGAGAGCCATGTCGTAGGAACCTTTCCTCATGGGCAGGCCCTGTGCGTGCCCCCATGGCCAATGTCCCCGCACGGAGGGCGCGGGCCATGAGGGCGAACGGCCTACGCCGCGCCGCCAATGGTCCCTCAGAGCCGCGCGGTTCACCGTCGATGTCGGAAGCGGGGGCAGAGTGCCGGGGCCGGAAGGTTCGCTCTCGCCGCTGTGAGGGCCCTGTTGGCCGAGAGAGGGCCGACAGGCCCCTGTGAGCCCGCTGCACCCTTCGGAACAGTGAGGTCTGCACGGGGCAAGGAGTCTCGTGGACGACGGACAAGGGAGGTGAGTGCCATGGCCGGTCTCCTTGCCATCGGCGCCATCACATCGATCGGTCTCGGCGCCATTCTCACGTTCGCTGTGGACTGGCAATGGGCCACCGCCGACCGGCCGCTCGTCGGACTGATCATGATGGCCGTCGGCTTCATCGCTCTCGCTGCCGCCACGAGCCTGGACCGTCAGGGCAGCGGCACCGGAAGGTCGACAGGCCTGTGATCGTCCCCGCCCTGGGCCGAAGGGCCCTCGGGAGCCAGCCGGACAGCCTCTTGGCCGGGCGCTGGTCGGCAACAGGCGAGGAAGGAGGCATTGGCCAGGGAGAGCTGGCCGGAGCTGCCCCGGTGAGGGACCGGCTGCCGACACGCGACTCATCGCAAGGCGGGGCACGTGTACGTCCCCCGGATACGAGATCTCCAGCTGCACCGGAGGGACCAACGGACCTGGCGACCAGGCCCCTCGGCTCCTGTGGGGCGTGCTGGCAGGGGAGTTGGCTGGACGGAGTGGCGGGGAGGCACCTCGCCCTTCGAAGGGCATGGCCATGACGAACGAAACCCAGAACTCCCACGCCTATCTGGTCGGCGGAGGCATCGCCTCGCTGGCCGCGGCGGTCTTCCTCGTACGGGACGCGGGGATGCCCGGCGAGAACATCCGCATCCTCGAGGAACTGCCGCAGACCGGCGGCGCACTCGACGGCAGTGGCGCACCGGACACCGGCTACGTCGCCCGGGGTGGCCGGATGCTGGAGGACGAAGCCTACGTCTGCCTGTGGAACCTCCTGGCGGCGATCCCCACGCTCGGCAACGACAACGTGTCCGTCCTGCAGGAGACCGAGGAGTTCAACGCCCGCTGGCTCACCCACGCCAACGCCCGGCTCATCGACGTCTCCGGCCGAATCCTCGACGCCTCAGAGCTGGGCTTCACCACTGCCGACCGGGTGGAGATGGCCCGCCTGCTCGCCTTGCCCGAGTCCGTCATCGGCGCGCGCCGGATCGAGGACTTCTTCTCCGAGCACTTCTTCACCACCAACTTCTGGGCGATGTGGCGCACCACCTTCGCCTTCCAGAACTGGCACAGCGCCATCGAGCTCAAGCGCTACTTCCTGCGCTTCCTCCAGGAACTCCCCCGTATCCACACCCTCGCCGGAGTACGACGCACGCGGCTGAACCAGTACGACTCGATCGTTCTGCCGGTACAGGCGTGGCTGGGACGGCAGGGAGTCCGCATCGAGCACGGAATCCGAGTCACCGACGTGGAGTTCGCCGTCGGCGAGGCCGGCGAGCGCCGGGCCGAGCGCATCCTCTTCGAGCGGGACGGCACAGCGGGATCGTACGGAATCGGGCCGCAGGACTACGCGTTCATCACCATCGGCTCCATGACCGCGGACGCCCGCTACGGAGGCGACGACACCGTCCCCGAGCTGATCCGCGACAAGCGCGACGGGGCCTGGAACCTGTGGGAGACCCTGGCCCGCAAGGCTCCGGACTTCGGTCGGCCCGGGGCCTTCAACGGCAACGTCGACGAGGCCAAGTGGGAGTCGTTCACCTTGACGATGCGCAGTCCGGCGCTGCTCAAGCGGATCGAGGAGTTCTCCGGCAATGCCCCCGGCACCGGGGCGCTGATGACGTTCAAGGACTCGCGCTGGCTGATGTCGGTGGTCGTGCCCCACCAGCCGCACTTCGCCGGCCAGCCCGAGGACGTCTTCACCCTTTGGGGGTACGGGCTGTTCGTGGACGAACCGGGCGAGTTGACCGGCAAGAAGATGTCGGAGGCCACGGGACAGGAGATCCTCGTCGAACTGCTCGGGCACCTCGGCTTCGACGACATCGCCGACGAGGTGTGCGCCACCACTGCCGTCACGACGGTGATGATGCCTTACATCACCAGCCAGTTCGAGCGCCGTGACGTCCACGACCGGCCGCTGGTGGTCCCCTCCGGGTCGACAAACTTCGCCTTCCTCGGGCAGTTCACCGAGATCCCCGAAGACGTCGTCTTCACCGTCGAGTACTCCGTCCGCGGGGCGATGCGCGCGGTGTACGAACTGCTGGGCGTCGACAAGGAGGTTCCGGCCGTCTACCACGCGCTGTCCGACCCGTTGACGGCGCTGCGGGCCCTCAAGGCCGTCTTCGCCTGAGCTGTGGCTCGCCTCTCCCAACAGCACGGCTCGCCGTTTCAGACCGGAGGTCCTTCCGTGTTCCACCCCGTGCCAACCTCTCCACCCGATCTCGGGGTCCGCCGGTCCCGGGCGATCACCGTCGGGCTCGACGGATCTCGCGAGAGCCTGGCCTCCGTCGCCTGGGCCGCGGACGAAGCGCGCCGACGCGGTCTCGCCCTTCGCCTCGTGCACGTGTGGGGCCTGGAACCGGACGTCCATTCACCGCTCATCGGGTCTCGCACCAGGCAGGAGCCGTACGACGTGGACCCGCGCTCCACGGCCGAGCGGATACGGCGCACGCATCCGGGCCTGGACGTGGTCGCGCAGGAGCTGTGCGGCGAGCCGGCCACCGTTCTGTGCGGGGCCGCCGAGGAGTCCGAGCTGTTGGTGCTCGGTTCCCGCGGTCTGGGCGGGGTCGCCGGGTTCGTGTCCGGTTCGGTGGCCCTGTCCGTGGTCGCCCGTACCCGGCATCCTGTCGTCCTGGTTCCGGGCCGCGCTCCGATCCCGAACGGCGGCATCGTCCTCGGCCTGGACCTCTCGCACCCGTGCGACGAAGTTCTGGACCACGCCTTCTCCCGGGCCCACCGGCTCGGTGTACCCCTGCGAGTCGTACACAGCCCGCATACCCAGCGGGGGCTCGTCAGCGATGCGGCACTGACCGCTTCGGCCATGGCGCCCGGAGCTGCGGACGCGAGGACCGCACGAGACCTGACGCAGGTGATCGAGCAGTGGCGGCATGCGTACCCCGGCCTGCGCGTCACAGGGGAGATCCGCCCCGGCCACCCCGCGCGAAGGTTGGTGGAGGCTTCCCACACGGCCGGCCTCCTCGTCATGGGCCGCCGCAACCGCCAATCCCGGCTCGGTCCCCACACCGGAGGTGTGACCCGTGCGGTCCTGCACCACTGCCGGACGCCGGTGGCCGTCATCCCCCACGACTGACCATTCACAGCGCTCCGCATCGCCGTTGCCCGCGTTCCCTCTGTGAGGGACGCGGGCCGCTTCGCGTACCAGGTGCTCAGTGACTGGTGTGGGCACCGCGCACGTCCGTGTCCGGCACAGCCACTGTCCGGCCGGGCGACGAGGGACGTTCGGCCCGTTCCCCGGGTCTCCTGGACCATCGCTCCCCCACGGTACGGAAGGGAAGGGTGGGACACACACCGCCGACGACGGACGACGGTACTCGCCCCATAGGCTCCGGAGGAAACACCATGTCACGTACGGTCATTGCGGGAATCGACGGATCCCCTGCATCTCTTGCCGCCGCCGAGTGGGCCGCCCGGGAAGCCCGGCGGCGCCGGGTCCCCCTCAAGCTGTTGCACGCCATGGAGGAGTGGATCCCGTCCTACGGATACGCGTCGCAGACCGAGGCCACCCCGTCACCCCAGTACTGGGGTGAGCGCATCCCCCGGGAGGTCGCGCTGCAGTTGACCGAGCGGCACCCCGGCCTGGAGATCACCACGGAGCAGGTGGACGGGCGGCCGCTGACCGTCCTGGTCGCTGCCGCGCAGGAGGCCGAGGTACTGGTACTCGGCTCGCGCGGACTGGGGGCGATGACAGGATTCCTCGTCGGATCCGTCTCCCAGGCCGTGCTCGCCCAGGCCAAGCGCCCGGTCGTGGTCGTGCGGCCGGGCGCCTGGCTGGACGCCGACTGCCTGCCCGGATCTGATGGTGACGCACCACGGAAGGACAAGGACCGGCCTGTCGTGCTCGGGCTGGACCTCTCCTACCCGTCTACCGAGCTCCTCGACCACGCCTTCGACGCGGCGGCCGTACGCCGGGCCCCACTGCGTGTGATCCACCGCTGGAGCATGCCGCCCGCCTTCGCGTTCGACCCGGCGCTGCTCGCGCCCGAGGTACGGGACGGCATGGCGACCTCCATGGCGACTGCGCTCGCCGATGAACTGCTGCCCTGGCGCGACAAGTACCCCGAGGTCCGTGTCGAAGTGGACTGCTCGGTGGGGCAACCCGCCAACCAGCTCGTCGAAGCCTCGGCAGACGCCTCACTGGTCGTCGTCGGCCGGCGGATACGCCGCTCCGCCATCGGCACCCATCTCGGCCCGGTCGTCCACGCTGTCCTCCATCACGCCACAGCCCCGGTCGCGGTCGTACCCCACGCTTGAAGCGATCACGTGTGCCGGGTTGCCCTGACCGTCCGCGGCTGACCACAGACCTGGGAGCAACCCATGCGCGCCGAGCCCGGCCGGGTGATGTCCACCGGCCGGGCTCAGCGTCTGCCTGGCGCTACTGCGTTCCGCCTGTGTCTCGTTCTTCACGGCGGACGTCTTCCTCGCCCCACCGTTCCGCCTCTGAGGGGCACTGGC
This sequence comes from Streptomyces sp. CLCI03, assembly GCF_053615355.1. NCBI lineage: Bacteria > Bacillati > Actinomycetota > Actinomycetes > Kitasatosporales > Streptomycetaceae > Streptomyces > Streptomyces sp. CLCI03. The sequence continues at coordinate 1,002,666 of NZ_CM132132.1, forward strand.
CGGTAGTGGCACTTCGGCTCTCGGTGGCAGGGGGCAGATCTTGTTGAGGGGCTGTGGTGAGGACGAGGCGAAGCCCCAGCCCGCGCTTCTCGGCCTCGGCTGCCGCCCGAGCCAGGCTCGCGTACCAGTTTTCCGCCGGGTCGATGCGGACGAGAATCTCGCCGGCTTCGGTGGTGGCCATCTCGGTGGTCGTCATGACGCCTCGCTCCTGGGCTCGTCGGCGTGCCGCGGGATCAGTTCGACGGGGCAGTACGCATGGTGCAGCAGGCTGTGCGTCACGCGCCCCAGGGTGCGCCCGAGGTAGCCGGGCGAGCGGCGCCCACCCATGACCAGCAGATCGGCGTGGCGGGAGGCCTCCACCAGCACCCCGGCGACGGACACACTCCTCTCCGCGTCCGCCTGGACCGTCAGCGAGGGGCACTCGGCCCGGATCTGCTCGGCTACGACCTTCAAGCTCTGCCCATGGTGGCCGGCGACCCCGTTCTGGCCATCGGCTGCTCCCGCCGCGGATACGACGGACTGCAGGACGCCCTGTACGTACAGCAGCCGCAGCGAGGCCTTGCGCAGCTCGGCTTCACGCGCGGCGTGACGGACGCAATCGAGATCGCGCTCGTCGCGCACGGCGGCCAGCACGACACCGTTCGCGGCCTCGTGCTCGTTCCCCCGCACGACGATCACGGGGGTACGAGCGTCCGCAGCGACCTTGAGGCCGACCGAGCCCAGGGTCAAGGAGCTGAATCCGCCCGGTCCCCGGTTGCCGACGACGAGGGTCCCGCGGTCGCTCGCGGCCCGGCGCAGGCTCATCGCAGGCCCGCTACGGCTGAACTCCGTCGTGACCGAGAGCGCGGGATGCCGGGCCTGCACGGCCTCGGCCGTAACGTCCAGCAGTTCACGCCCTGCGACACGGACCCGTTCCATGTCGTCGTCCGAAAGCTCGAGGACCCGGCCGTCGACGTCGGACCCGTACACGATGTGCAGGGGGCGACGGCGCCGCGCAGCCTCGTCCGAAGCCCAGAGCGCCGCCCACCGGGCAGGCTCGGACCCATCGACACCGACGATGACCGATCCGAGGTCCGGACTTCTGCTGTTGTTCTCCATAGCTCCTCCTCGCCGACCGCTATTGGGGGCAGCTCCACGCTGACACCCCAGCGCCGGACAGAAGAGGGGCCCTAGGTACCTCGTCGGGGCCGAAGGTCCCCGCCCAGGTTTCTCGGTCAGCCCATTTGGAGGCAGTCTCGGTTGTTCAGGATCGAGGGTGGAGGTGCGAGGGCCGGTCAGAACGGTCCGTAGAGCCAGTTGCCCGGGGCGTTCGGGTCGTCGCTGGTGAAGAACTCCACGACGGCGGCGTCAATTTGGGCCGGATCCAGTGTCCCGTCCCCGTCACGATCCAGGCGCTGGAACGCCTCCTTCATCTGCTGCGCGGGCACCCCGCCGATCGCCCGACTGAGCAGCAGGTACTCGTCCAGCCCGATCAGTCCGTCATCGTCCACGTCAGTGAGAGCGAGCCAAGCCGAAGCCCCCGCATGCAGGGTCTCCAGCAGGGTGACAGGACTGGCGGCGACCGAGCGTCGGATCCCCCGCTCGAAGGCCTCGGGGTCGAGGCGGCCGCCCCCGAGGTCGACGTGTGCCAGGTGGTCTTCCCACAGCCGGTGCAGGACGTCACGGAGCGTGTGGATTCGGTCCGGCCGGCCCGGGAACACCTCGGCCATCCGGTCGGCGACAGCGGTCAGGTCATCCGCCCCGAGAAGGCCGTCTCGATCGGCGTCGAGCAGCGCGAACATGTAGTGCATCTTGCGGGTCAGTACCGGGGTGGCGGTGTCGGGCATGAGAGCTCCTCCGGGTAGCGGTGCACGTCAATGCGGTCGCGGCCCATCCTTGGCGGGACCGATCGCCAGAAGCTCCGGCGGTCACCCGTCCGGACGTGGAGAACAGGCGTCCAGAAGCCACCCGTTCGATGACGACTCGGCCGCGCCGCGACCTGGGCCCGCCCGGCGCCAACTTCGGGCCGTTACCGACCGTCACGGCGATGGAGGCGCAACCGATCAACGGCGCACTCGTTGTGATCTCGGGTGCGCAGGGCGTGCGCCCCCAGAGCACAGTTGAGCATCTAGCGCTAGCCGAAGTGGGTTACCGGTTGTGAAGAGCATTCCCATGACTACAGGCGTTCCGTGGCACGTATCTGCGTTCCGGGTCGAAACCGGCGAGTCGGGCGAAGCGGAGCTGGTCGGGCGGATCCGCGAGCTGAGGGCGAGGATCCTGTTCGACCGTGGCCGCCGGCCCGCCTTCCAAACTCCGGACGGCGGCTACGCCGACGATCAGGATCTGGACTTCGGCGCCTGGCACTTCGTCGGGAGGCGCGAGGCGGGAGGGCCACCGTTGGGATACGTGCGGCTTTCGACGCCGGAGACGGGCGGCCTCTTTCAGACCCGGGCTCATTTGGGTGCCGAGCGCTATGACAATGTGCTCCGGGAGCACGGCCTCGGCGTTGCGGAAACGTTTGAGCACAGCCGTCTGGTAGTGGAGCACCAAGCGCGCAAGCTGGGTCTGGGGATCTACTTGAACGCCTTCGCCATGGGAGCCGCGCGTTTCCTGGGAGCCAAGGCGATGATCGGTACCTCGGGCACCGCAGATGGCCAGGACCGTTTCCACGAGCGATTCGGCTTCCGTCCGGTCCCAGGAACGCGCCGCTACGTCGGGCACTACACCGAAGACGTGGTGATCATGCTGTACCGCCCCGGGTTCTCGGCAGGCGAGTTCACCGGGCTCGTCGAGCAGTTGGAGGAAGCGTTTCCCTCCTCGGTCGTCCCGGCACAACATGCCGGGCTGGGCGTTGCATCGCAGGTCGGGCACACGCCGCAGGACCAGTTGCGCCTACCCTCCACCCCCCTCATGGCAGCAGCCGAGAGCAGTCACGGACATGCCGGCGCGAGCTGGCAGCCTGTGCTCTTCACCCTGGATCGCGAGCAGGACCGGATCGGCCTGCAAAGCCTGATCGATTCGGGGCAGGTCCGCGAGGTGATGGACACGATCACGGATCAGCTGACAGAGCTGGTCACCAGCCGTGAGCCGCGTCTGCGTTCCTCGCCGGACGCGGCGGAGCGGGCCGTGGCGGAACAGCTGGCCGGCACCAGTCCGCAGGAGTACGGGACCTGGGTCTGGTACCCGTGGTCGGGACGCCTGGTGCACCTGTTGCCCCGCGAGGAGTTCCGCCTCGTGCGCACCGACCGCAACCGCGGACGGATCGACCGCGCGCAGCAGCGCAGGCTGCTGGGACGCCGCGTGGGCGTCATCGGTCTTTCCGTCGGGAGCAGCGCCGCCCTGACCTTCGCGATGGAGGGCATCGGCGGATCGTTCAAGCTGGCCGACTTCGACTCCCTCAGCGTCTCGAACCTCAACCGGTTGCGTGCGGGTGTCCACCATCTTGGTCTGAACAAGTGCGTGCTCGCAGCCCGGCAGATGTTGGAGATCGACCCCTGGCTGGACATCGAGCTCTACCAGGGTGGTCTGACCGATGCCACCATGGAGGAGTTCTTCACCGGCGGCGCGGGCCCCATCGACCTTCTCGTCGAAGAGTGTGATACCCCCTACGTGAAGATCGCCGCCCGCGAGCACGCCCGGGCGCTGGGCATCCCGGTCGTCATGGACGCAAACGATCGGGGCTTGCTGGACGTGGAACGGTTCGACCTCGAACCCGACCGGCCCCTGCTGCACGGCCTTCTCGGCGAGACGACCTCCAGCGACCTGAGGGACCTCACCCACGAGGAAATGGTCGATGTCATCCTCACCATGGTCGACCGGGAGCGCATCAGCCCGGAGCTGACAGCTTCCGTCTCCCAGATCGGCATCACCCTCAGCAGCTGGCCGCAACTCGCCTCGGGAGTCGCCCTGGGCGGCGCCCTCACCGCCGACGCCGCGCGCCGCATCCTGCTGGGCCAGCCCCGCCCGTCGGGTCGCTTCTACACCGACCTGGAGATCCTCACCGCGGGCGAGCGAAGCACCGTCGCATGACACGCGCCCCGAGGATCACTGCGGGCGCGCACGCCGAGCGATGACACCCTGCCGGCACACGCTGCCGCGCCAGGTGCCCGACCGGCGCAACCATCGATAGTCCTTTCCTCGCAGTCCACCGAAATGGAATCCAAGATGCCTACAGCTGCTGACGTTCTGTACCGGGTCACGGCCATTATTGCCGCCGTCGCCGATTGCCCGGTCGATGAAATCTCCTCGGAATCCCGACTTGTCGAAGATCTCGACCTCGACTCGCTTCAGGTAGTGGAGATCGCAGTCCGAGCCGAGGAGGAATTCGGCAAGCCCATCGACGACTCGCTGCTGGCCGAGCAGGGTGTGACCGTGTCCCACTGTGCGCACGTGGTACAGGAGGCGCACGCCAAGGAGGTCCGGACGTGAGCGCCCAGGCGCCGTCCATCGCGTTCGGAATCCAGGGGCTGGGTGTGCACATCCCGGAGCGCCGAGTCAGCAATGCGGACATCGCCGACCAGTACGGGGTGGACCCGGAGTGGATCGAGCGCATGACCGGTGTCCGGCAGCGGCAGTATGCGGAACCCGGCCAGGCCACGTCCGACCTCGCAGTCTCCGCTGCCGAACACGCCCTCGCCGATGCTCACCTGTCACCCCGGGACATCGATGTCATCCTGGTAGCAACGAGCACACCGGATCAGCTCGCGGTCGCCACAGCCTGTCGGGTACAGCACCGTCTCGGTGCGGACCGGGCCTGGGCCACCGATGTCGGCGGAGCATGCGCGGGGTTCCTCTACGCCTTGAAGACGGCGCGCGACATCCTCGCCGCATCCCACCCCGATGGACGCGCGCTGGTCGTCGGAGCGGAGACGTTCTCCAAGTTCCAGAATCCCGCCGACCGGTCCACGGGCGTACTGTTCGCAGACGGTGCCGGAGCAGTGGTGGTAGGCCCTTCAGGCCCAGGAAGGGGGATCCTGTGCAGCACACAGGGGACTGATGGTGCACTGGCCGACATCGTGGGGATCCGTGCCGGGGGCAGCGCACGGCCGGCAACCGGACACACCGTGGCTGAAGGCGGGCACTACCTTCACATGAACGGGAAGAAGGTCGCAGCCTACTTCCACGATGTCTTCCCGAGGATCGTCGAAGAACTCGTCCAACTGTCCGGTCTGCCCCTGAACAAGATCGACCTCGTCGTTCCGCATCAGGCAAATCCCCGTATGCTGCGTGCCCTGAGTCTTGAACTGGGCATCTCCGCCTCACAACTCGTCGTCACCGCTGATACGTTCGGCAACACGGGCGCGGCCTCGATCCCCATGGCACTCCACGTGGCACGGGAGCAAGGCCGCCTCCACCCGGAGAGCACCGTTCTGCATGCCGCTGTCGGCGCCGGAATGAGCTGGGCCGGAACCGTACAACGCTGGTTGTGACGCGTCCCAAGCCGGATCAGGAGCCCGCGCGCGGACAGGCCGACGCTGTCTCATGTGACGCGCATTCGGCTGGTTCACCGTGCCCGCAAGCCGTGCGCCCGGAACTGGTCGCGAACGCGCTCGACCAGTGCGGCGTCCGGAACCGGATTGTCGCGGAGCGGGAAGGGTATGCCGAGCGAGTCGTACTTGTGGGTTCCGAGTTTGTGGAAAGGCAGGACGTCGACGCGGTCGACGTTGTCCAGTTCCGCGAGGACGCGGCCCAGCCCATCGATGGCAGCCGGATCGTCGGTCCAGCCGGGGACCAGGACGTAGCGGATCCAGGTCGGGACGCCGAGACGGTTCAGCCGGGTGGCGAAGTTGAGGGTGGGTGCAAGGTGGCCGCCGGTCAGGCGCCGGTAGACGCCGGCGTCGAAGGACTTGATGTCGAGCAGGACCAGGTCGGTATCGGCCAGGAGCGCGTCGTCGGCGCGAGTGCCGAGGGCACCGGAGGTGTCCAGTGCGGTGTGCAGGCCGAGCTCCTTGCAGCGCCGGAACACCTCGGCGGTGAAGGCGGACTGGAGCAGAGGCTCCCCTCCGGTCAGCGTCACGCCTCCACCGGCCAAGGTGGTGAACTGCCGGTACCGCTCAATGCGCCCCACCACTTCGTCCACGGTGACCGGCTGCCCGTCGCGCATGTGCCAGGTGTCGGGGTTGGCGCAGTACAGGCAGCGCAGCTGACAGCCGCTGAGGAAGAGAACGAACCGGGTGCCGGGCCCGTCCACGCCGGTGGACAGGTCCCAGGAGTGGATGCGGCCCGTGGTCATCGCGCACCGTGGAAGGTGCGGTTGATGACGTCGAGTTGCTGTTCGCGCGTGAGGCGGACGAAGTTGACGGCGTAGCCGGAGACGCGGATGGTCAGGTCGGGGTAGTTGTCCGGGTGTTCCATGGCGTCCTCGAGGGTGGCTCGGTCGAGGACGTTGACGTTCATGTGGAAACCGCCTGCGGCGGTGTAGGCGTCGAGGATTCCGACGAGGTGTTCCGCACGTTCGGCCGGATCGTGCCCCAGGCCCTCCGGTGTGATGGTGGACGTCAGGGAGATGCCGTCGCGGGCCTGGTCATACGGGATCTTCGCGACCGACAGCGCCGATGCCGCCATCCCGTGTCGGTCACGTCCGTTCATCGGGTTTGCGCCCGGGGCGAAAGGCGTACCCGCACGGCGGCCGTCGGGGGTGTTGCCGGTGTGCTTGCCGTAGACGACGTTGGAGGTGATGGTGAGCACCGACTGTGTGTGCTCGGCCCCCCGGTAGGCCGGGTGGCGGCGCACCTTGGCCATGAAGGAGCGGACCAGGTCGACCGCGATGCGGTCGGCGCGGTCGTCGTCGTTGCCGTAGGTCGGGTAGTCGCCCGCGACGTGGTAGTCGACGGCGAGCCCGGTGGCATCCCGAATGACTCTGACACGGGCGTGCTTGATGGCCGAGAGGCTGTCGGCCGCCACGGACAGACCAGCGATGCCACAGGCCATCGTCCGATGCACCGGGTGGTCGTGCAGGGCCATCTCGATGCGCTCGTAGGCGTACTTGTCGTGCATGTAGTGGATCACGTTGAGCGCGTTGACGTAGGTCGCGGCGAGCCAGTCCAGCGTGCGGTCGTACGCGTCGGCCACATCGGCGTAGTCGAGCTGCTCGCCGGTCAGCGGGGCCGTCGCCGGGGCGACCTGATCGCCGTTCATCTCATCGCGGCCGCCGTTGATGGCGTACAGCAGCGCCTTGGCCAGATTCACACGGGCACCGAAGAATTGCATCTGCTTGCCCACCGCCATCGCGGAGACGCAGCAGGCGATCGCGGTGTCGTCGCCGGTGCGGGGGCGAAGGAGGTCGTCGGACTCGTACTGGATGGAGCTGGTGTCGATGGATGTCTGGGCGCAGAACTGCTTGAAGCCCGCCGGCAGCCGGGGGGACCACAGCACGGTCAGGTTGGGCTCGGGGGCGGGGCCGAGGTTGTACAGGGTCTGGAGAAGGCGGAAGGACGTGCGGGTGACCAGGGAGCGGCCGTCCTCTCCGATGCCGCCGATCGACTCGGTGACCCAGGTGGGATCGCCGGAGAACAGCGCGTCGTACTCCGGTGTGCGCAGGAACCGCACGATCCGCAGCTTGATCACGAAGTCGTCGATGAGTTCCTGGGCGCGGCTCTCGTCGATTGTCCCTTCGTCGAGGTCACGCTGAAGGTAGACGTCCAGGAAGGTGGAGGTGCGGCCCAGGGACATCGCCGCGCCGTTCTGCTCCTTCACGGCGGCGAGGAAGCCGAAGTAGAGCCATTGGATGGCCTCGTGCGTGGTGGCTGCGGGACGGGACACGTCGCAGCCGTAGGAGACGGCCATCCGTTCCAGCTCGCCCAGTGCCCTGATCTGCTCGGCCAGTTCCTCGCGGTCGCGGATCACGTCGGCCGTGGACGGTGTCTCGTCCAGCCGGGTCCGCTCGGCTCGCTTGGCCTCGATCAGCCGGGCGGTTCCGTACAGGGCGACGCGGCGGTAGTCGCCGATGATGCGGCCTCGCCCGTAGGCGTCCGGCAGGCCGGTGATGATGCCGGCCCTGCGGGCGCCCAGCATTTCGGGGGTGTAGGCGTCGAAGACACCGTCGTTGTGGGTCTTGCGGTACGTGCCGAAGACCTTGGTGACGAACGGATCCGGTTCGAAGCCGTACGCGCGCAGCGCGTTGTCCACCATCCGCAGCCCGCCGTTGGGCATGATCGCCCGCTTCAGCGGCGCATCGGTCTGCAATCCGACGATCAGTTCCAGGTCGCGGTCGATGTAGCCGGGCGCGTGGGAGGTGATGGTGGACGGCATGGCGGTGTCCACGTCGAGCACACCCTTGCGGCGCTCCTCCGGGAAGAGCGCGGTGACGGTCTTCCACACGGTGCGGGTGCGCTCCGTGGGACCGGCGAGGAATGCGGCATCGCCCTCGTAGGGCGTGTAGTTGGCCTGGATGAAGGAACGGACGTCGATGTGTCGCTGCCACTCCTCGCCGGTGAAACCACGCCACGACCGGGTGACGAGGGGGCCGGGGTCGGCAGAGTGCTGGACGGTCACGGTCATGTCGTCATCTCCTGGGCCGGGGCGGAGGCGAGGTGGGCGATCGCCCTTTCTCACTGCTGATGGTTCCCGTCGGCTGTGTCGCCGGCCAGGGTCGAAGAGGCAAGGCGGAGCCCGCTGACCGGCCCCGGTGAGCGGGGCGGAGAGGGCCTGTGGTCCCGTCGGGGCGAGGGACCATGGGCCCTCCCGCAGAGCGTCACGAGCCCTACCCGGCAGCCGCGGCGGGTACGGGTGCATGACGACGCGGCTCTCCGCGCCCCCGGGCAGCACGGTGCGGGGGCTATGCGCTCGCGTCGGTGCCGTTCGCTTCCAGGGCTGCCCGGCCGGCCTCAAGGCGGGCGACCGGGACACGGAAGGGCGAGCAGGAGACGTAGTCCAGGCCGGCCCCGTGGAAGAAGTGGACCGAAGCGGGGTCTCCTCCATGCTCCCCGCACACGCCGATCTTCAGGTCCGGGCGAGCTGCCCGGCCCTCCTCGACCGCGATCTGCACCAGCCGGCCGACGCCTTCACGGTCGATCGTCTCGAACGGGGAGACGGGGAAGACGCCCTTGTCGAGGTACGCGGAGAAGAACGCGGCTTCGACGTCGTCGCGGGAGAATCCCCAGGTGGTCTGTGTCAGGTCGTTCGTGCCGAAGGAGAAGAACGCCGCCTCCTTCGCGATCCGGCCGGCGGTGAGAGCCGCCCTGGGCAGTTCGATCATGGTTCCGACCGGGCAGGTGACGTCGATGCCGGTCTCTTGCGAAACCTCTGCCAGGACCCGGTCCACTTCCTCCCGTACGAGGTGGAGCTCCTCGACCGCGTCCACCAGCGGAACCATGATCTCCGCCCGAGGGTCGCCGCCCGCACGCCTGCGCGCGACGACGGCCTCCGCGAGGGCCCGTACCTGCATGGCCACCAGCCCCGGCACCACCAGCCCCAGGCGCACGCCGCGCAGGCCGAGCATCGGGTTCTCCTCGTGCATGCGCGTGACGGCCGCCAGGAGTTCGCTGTCGTGCGGATCGGCCGGTGTGCCGAGCGCTTCGCCGCGTGCGAGACGGACGGCGAGTTCCGTGCGGTCCGGCAGGAACTCGTGAAGTGGCGGGTCGAGCAGCCGGACGGTGACCGGCAGGCCGTCCATCGCTTCGAGGATGCCGATGAAGTCGTGCCTCTGGAGCGGCAGCAGCGCCGCGAGTGCCGCCTCTCGTTCGGTGTCGCCGTGCGCGAGGATCATCGCCTCGACCAGGGGGCGCCGGTCGCCGAGGAACATGTGCTCGGTACGGCACAGGCCGATCCCCTGGGCACCGAAGCGACGGGCGCGGGCCGCGTCCTCGGGGGTGTCCGCGTTCGCCCTGACCTCCAGGCCCCGCACGGCGTCCGCCTGCCGCATGAGCCGGTGCACATCACGCACCGGCTGCCGGGCCGTGCCGTCGGCCGGCAGCACGCCGCCCTCCTCGAAGTACCGCATGACGTCGGAGTCGACCAGGGGTACGGAGCCGAGGCGCACCACGCCTTCCGACCCGTCGACGGAGACGACCGTGCCTTCGGGGACCGTCACGCCACCGGCGCTGAAGCGCCGCTCCCGGGTGTCCACGACGATGTCCTCCGCGCCGCACACGCACACCTTGCCCATGCCGCGCGCGACGACCGCGGCGTGGCTGGTCTTCCCGCCCCGGCTGGTGAGCACCGCCTGGGCGGCGACCATGCCCGGCAGGTCGTCGGGCGTCGTCTCCTGACGTACGAGAACGACCTTCTCGCCGGCGGCCGCCCTGCGGACCGCTTCCGCGGAGTCGAACACGACGGCGCCCACGGCCGCTCCCGGTGAGGCGGGCACGCCCCGCGCGATGACCTCGCTCGAGTCCGTGGTGGCGAAGCGGGGGAACATCAGCCGTGCGAGCGCCTCGCCGCCGACCCGGCCCAGCGCTTCCCGCTCGCTGATCAGTCCTTCGTCGGCTAGCTGCGAGGCGATGGCGAAGGCGGCCTGGGCCGTGCGCTTGCCGATGCGGGTCTGGAGCATCCACAGTGTGCCGCGCTCGATGGTGAACTCGATGTCGCACAGATCGCGGTAGTGGGCCTCCAGCCGGTCCATGTAGCCGCGCAGCCGCGCGAACGACGCGGGGTCGAGACCGGCCAAGTCCTGGAGGGGCGCGGTGTTGCGGATGCCGGCGACGACGTCTTCCCCCTGGGCGTTGGGCAGGTAGTCGCCGTAGACGCCCTGTCGGCCGGTCGCCGGATCCCGGGTGAAGGCGACGCCGCTGCCTGAGTCCGCACCGAGATTGCCGAAGACCATGGTCTGGATGGTGACCGCGGTACCCAGATCGTCCGGAATGTGCTCGCGCCGGCGGTACAGGCGTGCGCGGTCGCCGTTCCAAGAGGTGAAGACGGCGAGTACCGCCCGCCGGAGTTGCTCGGCCGGATCCTGCGGGAATTCCTCCCCGGTCCGCTCGTGGATCAGGTCCTTGAAGGTCTCGACGATCCGGATGAGGTCGCAGGTGTCCAACTGCGTGTCGTCGCCCCGGCTGTGTTGCTGCTTGACGGCGGCGAGCGCCGCCTCGAAGTGGGAGCCGTCGACGCCCATGACCGTACTGCCGAACATCTGCACGAGGCGCCGGTAGGAGTCCCAGGCGAAGCGTTCGCGCTCGGGGGTCTTGGCCAGGCCCAGGACCGAGAGATCGTTCAGCCCGATGTCGAGGATGGTCTCCATCATGCCCGGCATCGAGAACCTCGCCCCCGAGCGGACGGAGAGCAGGAGCGGGTCGTCCACCTGGCCGAGCCGCTTCCCGGCGGCTCGTTCCAGCGCCGCGAGATGCTCGCCGATCTGCCGGTCGAGGCCGTCCGGAGCCTGCCCCGTGGCGAGGAAGATCCGGCAGGCTTCGGTGGTGACGGTGAAGCCGGGCGGCACGGGCAGGCCCATGCGCGCCATCTCCGCGAGGTTCGCTCCCTTGCCTCCCAGGAGACCGGCCATGTCCCGGCCGCCCTCGGAGAAGTCGTACACATAGGTGGTCATGGCTGCTCGCCTGTCTCTTCGGTGGATGTCGGGTCCCGGGAAGCGGGGCGGCATGCCGCACGGTAGCGGCCGGTTCGGTCGGTCAGTCGTGCGGCACGACCGTGACGGGAGCCAGGGAGTGGTGGATGACGGCGTGGGTGACGGCCCCGATGTGCGTGCCGATCCGCGCACGCCGGTTCCGGCGACCCACCACGACCAGCCGGGCCCCTCGCGAGGCTTCCGCGAGGTCCTGCGCCGGCCGGCCCTGGCGGCATTCACGGACGACGGAAACACCGGGGTACTTCTCCGTCCACGGGGCCAGCGCCTCGTCGAGCGCCCGGCGCGCGTCCTGCGCGACTTCCGCCCACATCAGTTGCAGGGCGGCGCCCATGTCGGCTCCGTAGAGCGACGGAACGGCCCAGGTGTGCAGTACCCGCAGACCGCAGCCGTACCGGTCGGCCGCCGCGAAGCCGAAGGCGAGCACCTCGTCGCCGGGTGCGGACACGTCCAGGCCGACCACGACCTCTCCGGCCGGTCCGTCCTCCCCGGCCGCCGGGCGGTTGTGCGGGCGGACCAGGACGACCGGGCGCCGGGTGCGGGCGAGCACGGCCAGCGAGACGGATCCGGCGAGGAAGCCGGCCAGCCCGCCCAGGCCACGGGAGCCGAGCACCAACAGCTCCGCCTCGTCCGCGGCGGCACACAGCTCCTCCACCGGGTCACCGCAGACCCATTGCGTCTCGGTCCGCAGACCCGGGTGGCGTCGGCGCAGTCGCCTCCCCGCCGTACCGAGCGCCCGCTCACCCCACCCCTGAGCGGTCGCAGGCGCCACCAGGCGGGTACGCGGATCGTCGTCCTTGCTCCAGACCTGGAGAATCCGGAGCGGCGCCGCGCGGCGCACTGCCTCCCCGGCAGCCCAGTCCACGGCGGCGAGGCTCTCACGGGATCCGTCGAAGCCGACGGTGACGGTGCGGGACATGAACGGCTCCTCGGGAGAACGGGGAAGGGCCTTGCATCTCCACAGTGACCTGCCCACGACCCACCCGCCGAGGGGCCACAGGTCCCTGCTGCGGGTCCTGTAGGCCCCACACGACCGCACACCGCCGGGCGGTCGGTCGCCCATGCAGTTCTGGCACCACGCCCACTGCCCCGTAGCTGTCGTGTCGCACGCCTGACGGCCCCGCCCCGCTTCGGGGACGGCCCCGGCCGGCCTCTCCGGCAGACATGCGGAAGCGGCCCGGCCCGACGTCCGAGAAGGACGCCGGGCCGGGCCGCTCAGCCGTTTCGCGGGCGCGTGAACCTGCGCTCAGATCCCGGCACAACCGTCACACCTTGCCGAGCCGCCCGTTCTGGTCTCCCTGGGCGGCCAGAGCCTGCGTGGCGATGACGGCGGCCTGCACTCGCCGTTCGACGCCCAGTTTGGCGAGCAGCCGGGAGATGTTGTTCTTGACCGTCTTCTCCGCCAGGTAGAGCCGCTGACCGATCTCACGATTGGTCAGCCCTTCCCCGACGAGAGCGAGGATCTCACGCTCGCGCTCCGTCAGGCCGGGCAGACCCTGGGGAAGCTCCTCCTGTGGAGGTCCGCCGCGCAGCCGGGCCATCACCCGCGCCGTAGCGCCGGGGTCCAGCATGGACTGGCCGGAGGCGACCGTCCGCACGGCGTTCACCAGGTCGGTTCCGGTGATCTGCTTGAGCACGTATCCGGAAGCACCGGCCATGATCGCGTCGAGCAGCGCCTCCTCGTCGTCGAACGACGTCAGCATCAGGCAGGCGAGGTCGGGCATGCGGGAGCGCAGCTCCCGGCAGACACTCACGCCGTCCCCGTCCGGCAGGCGCACATCCAGGACGGCGACCTGCGGGCGCAGCGCGGGCACACGGACGAGCGCCTGCTCGACCGTGCCCGCCTCCCCCACCACGGTCAGGTCCGGCTCGGCGTCCAGCAGATCGTGCACACCGCGGCGCACGACCTCGTGATCGTCGAGGAGGAAGACCCTGACCGGTTCCTTCCCGGTGAGGCCGCCGCTGCTGTCCGTCATCGCACACTCCGAGTCCGCCGAATCGTCCGCCCGCCGGCGGATCCACTGCATCGTGCCGTGCGAGTGGGACCTTCAGCCAGGGCCGGATGGCCCTCATACGCGGCCGCGCCCCAGATGGCTGCCCTGGACCCCGGGTCCCACACGGCCTCGGCGGCCCGCCCGCAGAGGGGCCGCCGCCCTACGCGCGGTCAGAAGGAGGGAAGGGGCCGCGGCCCGGCATAGTAGGCCGCGCGCATGATGTCCTCCATGTCGTCCAGCATCGGCATGCGCGGGTTGGCCGGGGCGCACTGGTCCTCATAGGCGTTCAGCGCCTGCTGCGGCAGCGCGCCGATGAAGGCGGCCTCGTCAAGTCCCAGGGCGCGGAAGGACGGTTCGATGCCCACGGCGTCCCGTAGGCGTTCCACCGCGGCGGCGTACGAGGCCACGCCCTCGGCGGGGGTGGATGCGGGGAGCCCGAGGGCGCGGGCGATGTCCTGGAACCTCTCGGGCGCGCGGTAGCTCTCGTACTTGGGCCATCCCGTCAGCTTGCCGGGAACGGTGCCGTTGTAGCGGATCACGTGCGGCAGGAGGATCGCGTTGGTCCGCCCGTGGGCGATGTGGAAGGTGGCGCCCAGGGTGTGGGACATCGCGTGGACGATGCCGAGGAAGGCGTTGCCGAAGGCCATGCCGGCGATGGTGCCCGCGTTGTGCATCTTCTCCCGTGCCACGCTCCGTTGTGCCGCCTCGCCGGTGACCGCCGCCTCGAGGTGGTCGAAGACCAGCCTGATGGCGTGCAGCGCCAGACCGTCGGTGAAGTCGTTGGCATAGACGGAGACGTACGCCTCGGTGGCATGGGTGAGGGCGTCGAAGCCGCTGTCGGCGGCGAGCGACGCCGGCAGGTCGTTGGTCAGGACGGGATCGATGATCGCGACGCTGGGGGTCAGGGCGTAGTCGGCCAGCGGGTACTTCTTGCCGGTCGCAGGGTCGGAGATCACGGCGAAGGGGGTGACCTCGGCGCCGGTTCCCGAGGTGGTGGGAACGCAGACGAGACGGGCCTGCTTGCCGAGCACGGGGAATCGGAAGGCGCGCTTGCGGATGTCGGAGAACTTCTGCCGCATGTCGGCGAAGTCGACGTCCGGCTGTTCGTACAGCAGCCACATCACTTTCGCCGCGTCCATGGGGGATCCGCCGCCCAGGGCGATGATGGTGTCCGGCCGGAAGTCGCGCATGAGAGCGGCGCCACGCTGTACGGAGTCGATGCTCGGCTCCGGCTCGACGTCGTCGATGACCTGGATGGTCACGGGTTGCTGCCGCTGTTGCAGGACACGGCTGACGCGCTCCACGTAACCGAGCCGGGTCATGGTCGCGTCGGTGACCACGGTGACGCGGTGGACGTCGGGCATTGCCGCGAGGTAGCGGATGGCCTGGGGCTCGAAGTAGATCTTCGGCGGCACCTTGAACCACTGCATGTTGTTCTGCCGGGTGGTGACGCGCTTGATGTTGAGCAACTGGGCGGCCGAGACGTTGTCCGAGACCGAAGTACTGCCCCAGGAACCGCAGCCCAGGGTCAGGGACGGAACCAGACGGTTGTAGATGCCGCCGATCGCTCCCTGCGAGGACGGCGAGTTGACGATGATCCGTACGGTCTTCATGCGACGGCCGTAGCGCTCGGCGAGGGCCGGGTCCCCGGTGTGGATCACTGCGCTGTGTCCTTGCCCGTGGAAGTCGACCATGTCTGCCGCGAGGTCGAAGCCCTCCTCGGTGGACCCGGCCCGCAGCACGCTGAGGACGGGGCAGAGCTTCTCCCGCGTCAGCGGCTCGTCGGGCCCGACGTGGCTCGCCTCGGCCAGGATGAGCGAGGTGTCCGCGGGTACGGTGAACCCGGCCTGCTCGGCGATCCGGTCGGGGCTCTGTCCGACGGCTGCCGGGTTGACGCGGCCCTGCCGGCCGGCCGGGTCGGGCGGAAAGAGGTAGGTCTCCAGCTTCCGCTTCTCCTCGGCCGTGGCGACGTACGCGTGAAGGCGCCGGAATTCGGCGAGCGCCTCGTCGTACACGTCGGTGTCCAGGATGACCGCCTGCTCCGACGCGCAGATCATGCCGTTGTCGAAGGACTTGGAAAGGACGAGGTCGTGGACCGCCCGGCGCAGGTCGGCGCTGTGGTGCACGTAGGCGGGCACGTTGCCGGCGCCGACGCCGACGGCGGGCTTGCCGGCCGAGTAGGCGGCCTTGACCATGGCGTTGCCGCCGGTCGCCAGGATCATCGCGACGCCTGGGTGTCGCATGAGGAGGCTCGTGGCCTCGATGGAGGGAGCCTCGATCCACTGCACGCAGTGCTCGGGCGCTCCGGCGGCGACGGCGGCGTCCCGCACGATGCGTGCGGCTTCGGTGCTGCATGCCTGCGCGGAGGGGTGGAAGGCGAATACGACGGGGTTGCGTGTCTTCAGCGCCAGCAACGCCTTGAAGATGGTGGTGGAGGTCGGGTTGGTGACGGGCGTGACCGCGCAGAGCACACCTACGGGTTCGGCGATCTCGATGATGCCCTCGATGTCGTCACGGCCGATGACGCCGACCGTCCTCGCCCGGGACATGCTGTGGGTGACGTGCTCGCAGGCGAACATGTTCTTCGCCGCCTTGTCCTCGAAGACACCCCGCCCGGTCTCCTCCACCGCCGAGCGGGCCAGGGCGGTGTGCTGATCCAGGGCGGCCACCGAGGCCTTGGCGACGATGTGGTCGACCTGCTCCTGCGTGAAGGACTCGAAGTCGGCGAGCGCCTTGGAGGCGTTGTCGACCAGGAGGTTCACGGCGATGAGCGTGTCCGACGGGGTGCCGTCGGTGGTGGTGCGGGGGTCGCTGGTCGCCTGTGTCATGGAAAGCTCCCTGGGTATGGGTGGCGCTGTGGCCACACGTGGCCGGCCACCGGGGTGGCCACCCGTTCCGTCCTGTCACCTACAGCCTTGCCCGGGACGCGTCCTCGGCGGAGGTCCCGAAGGTCCCTGGACGGGGCCCGATGGTCTCCGGCACCTGTGGCAGCGCAGACGCAGAGGCTTGCGCCACCACCGGGCCTTCCGTGCCTCTACGGCGTCCGCCGCCCGGGCTGCCGCCGGCTCACCGGGCGTCGAGCAGCGTGGCGACGTACTGGGTCAGGTCGACGAGACGGTTCGTGTAGCCCCACTCGTTGTCGTACCAGCCGAAGACCTTGATCAGGTCGCCGTTGGTCTGCGTCAGCGGGGCGTCCACGATGCACGAGGCGGGGTCGCCGACGATGTCGCGCGAGACGATAGGGGCATCGCTCACCCTCAGGACGCCCTTCAGCGGTCCCTCGGCGGCTTCCCGGAAAGCGTCGTTGACGTCCTGTGCGGACACCTGCCGTGCCAGTACCAGGCTGAGGTCGGTCAGCGAGCCGTCCTCGACCGGCACGCGCACGGCGATGCCGTCCAGGGTGCCCGCGAGTTCGGGGAGCACCAGGCCAACGGCGCGGGCAGCGCCGGTGCTGGTCGGGATGATGTTCACTGCGGCCGTGCGGCCGCGGCGCAGGTCCTTGTGCGGGCCGTCGAGCACGACCTGGTCGTTGGTGTAGCCATGGATGGTGGTCATCAGTCCCTTGACGATGCCGAAGCGCTCGCTGAGGACTTTCATCATGGGAGCCACGCAGTTGGTGGTGCAGGACGCGTTGGAGATCACGTGGTCGACGCGCGGGTCGTACGCGGACTCGTTGACGCCCATGACGATGGTGGCGTCGACGCCCTTGCCGGGGACGGACAGCAGCACCTTGCGTGCTCCTGCCGTCAGGTGCCGGCCCGCTTCCTCCTTGGTGCGGAAGCGTCCGGTGGCCTCGATGACGACGTCCACGCCGAGCGCGTCCCACCGGAGGTCGGCGGGGTCGCGCCGGGACGTGACCGCGATGCGGTGACCGTCCACCGTAATGGATTCGCCGTCGTGATCAACGGTGCGGTGGAGTCGGCCGTAGGTGGAGTCGTAGGTGAGCAGATGGGCCAGCGCAGCCGGGGAGGTGAGGTCGTTGACGGCCACCACCTCGATGGGGGTGCCGTTGCTCGTCTCCGCGCGTTCCATGACGCAGCGCAGGTAGTTCCGGCCGATGCGTCCGAAGCCGTTGATTCCGATGCGTACGGTCATCTCCGCCGCCCCTTCCCTTGGGTGCCGATGCGAGTGGTGCCAGCCTGGGATGCATGTCGCGCCGCGGGCAGGGGTCGAACGGGGTGCACGCCAGGGCCGTTGGGCCCTCTCCCCCGGCGGGCCCCGCCCGGCCCGGCCTGTCACGGGCCGAACGGCCCGGCGTGCGGGTCCTGACCGGTTCTGTCCCCCCGGCCGTCCTCCGCCCCACTCTGGAAGCAACGGCAAGCATGAGGAGCAGACGAACCCGGGGCTTCCCGGCCCCCTGCGCGCTGAGCACAGCGGTCGGCGGGCAGTCAGAGGTCGGGGCGCCATCGGCGGTATCCGGAAATCTGCGAGACGAGTGGAGATGAGCACCGTGGTCGAAGAACGGACGGTGGGCCAAGTCATGACCAGCGAGGTGGTCCAGGCCCGCCCGGACACCTCCTTCGAAGAACTGGCTCGCATGCTCATCGCCCATCGGATCGGCGGGCTGCCGGTGGTGGATGACGACGACAAGGTCATGGGCGTCATCTCCCGGAAAGACCTTGCCAGGCAACAGGGCTGTCTCGGCCGGCACGACTCCGGGCGGCATCGGATGGCGCTCACACCACGGCGACCGGCCGACGCTCACGCCGTCGCGGGACTCGCCATGGCGGCAGGCGAGCTGATGACCAGCCCGGCTGTAACCGTGCATCCCGAACAGCGCGTCGCCGACGCCGCGCGCATCATGGAACGTCGCCACGTCGACCGGTTGCCGGTGGTGGACGAGGAAGACCGTCTGATCGGCATCACCACGCGACGTGATCTGCTGCGCGTCTTCCTGAGGACGGACGAGGAGATCCTCGCGGACGTCGCCGATGCCGTCTCCGGCCGGACGCCGGCCGCCCACCGCATCGACGGGCTCCGCATCGACGTTCGCGACGGGATGGTCACCATGGTGGGGTCATCCGAACCTGCCCTCGATACAACGGCGTTGATCAGAGTCACGTGGCGCGTGGACGGTGTGGTGGGTGTGGTGAACCGGCTGACAACCGCCCGCGAAAGCGATCACTGACAACAGGGCGAGACACCACGGGCTCTTCCGTCGGCCGAGCGGCGACGGTCACCGCGGCCGGTCGCGGCGACCCGGAGCCGCCGACCCGAGCCGTGCTGTCGGTCCGGCACGTCACGCGATATCAGGCCGGGGCTCGTCGACTTGCCCGTCTCTGGGTCTGTAGGCCGAACGGCCTTGTCCGGCCGACCGGAAGTCCCGGTTTCTCGGGTGGTGTCGGTACCAGTGGCGCCGTGGCGGGGTCCGGACGGCTCTGCCCGGGAGCGGCCGCCGGCAGACAGGCTGAAAGGGATCGAGGAGGAGTTCTCATGAGCGGTCTCAAGACCAGCCGGACAGCCGACGTCCAGGTCCGCAACCGAGGGCAGGTGCCCGATGGCGCGGACGTGTACGCCCAGGGAAAGATGCTCGCGGTGATCGGCCACGTGCGCGGACCCGTGCCGACCGTGCGGGTGAAGCTCACGCAAGCCGTCAACACTTCGGCGAACCGCCCGGCCACGGCTCAGGCCGTGGTGGACGTCAACGGCCGGATGGTTCGCGCCCACGTGGCCGCGAACAGCATGTTCGAAGCGGTCGACCTCCTGCAGGAGCGCCTGGCTGCCCGGCTCACCCGGCCACGGCGGTATGCGGCGGGCGGCCCCCACCGCAACGGCACGCCCAGCCGGACATCGCGGGACGGCGCAGCGCACGACCACCGTCCGCACCGGCATCACGTTCCCGCCGAAGAGCGCCGGATCGTGCGGCACAAGTCCTTCAGCCTGGTCCACCAGACGCCTGAGGACGCCGTGATCGACCTGGAGGCCATGGACCACGACTTCTGGCTCTTCACGGACCTGGCCTCCGGGCGCGACAGCGTCGTCTACCGCGACGTCCGTACCGGGCGGCATCGCATGGCTTCGCTGGGACCTCTGGGTCAGGAACGGGAGGTCGACGGTCTGCTCGGCGTGAGCACGGTTCCCGTGCCGACGAGCAGTGTGACCGAGGCCGTTTCACGGTTGCACCTCACCGGGCTGCCCTTCGTCTTCTTCAACGACACGGCCACCGGCCGGGGCTGCGTCCTCTACCACCGCTACGACGGCCACTACGGGCTGATCACTCCGTCCCGGTAACACGTTCCGGGCGACGCCGCACGCCCGGCCGCCGGTCCCCGGACCAGTGCCGCAAACCACCCGAAGACCCCTCACCCGGAGGAATCATGTCACGTACCGTCATCGCCGCTGTGGACGGCTCGGCCGAGTCGCTGGCCGCTGCGGACTGGGCCGCCCACGAGGCACAGATGCGCCGTCTGCCCCTGCACCTCCTGCACGTCTGGCAGGACTGGTCACGGGCCTTCGCCCACGCCCCGTTCACCGGCCTGGACACCGCGCCCTGTGAGGGGGCGACCGCCGCACAGCACTACGCCGAGCAGGTCACCCACGACGCGTCCGACCGGCTGCGGGCGGCGCACCCCGGCCTGGAGATCAGCGTCGAGCAGGTGCACGGCCGCCCCGCGGAGGTGTTGCTGTCCGCCGCAGAGAAGGCGGAAGTCCTGGTCGTGGGTTCACGAGGGCTGGGTGGCCTGGCCGGCTTCCTGACCGGATCGGTGTCCCTGCCCGTCATCGCGCACGCCGAGCGTCCGGTCGTCGCCGTACGGGCCGGGGAACGGGCCGAGTGTGAACCGCTCCCGGGGACGGGCGACCACGGGGACCGCAAGGGGCAGTGCCGCGACGTGGTGCTCGGCCTCGACCTCTCCAGGCCGTGCGACGAGCTGCTCGCGTACGCATTCGAAGCCGCCGCTGCCCGAGCGGCCACCCTGCGGGTCGTGCACGGCTGGAGCGTACCGGTGGTCGAAGGGTACGACCCTGCGGCGACCGACCCTGGCCACGGCGTCGCGCTGGGACTGCGCGAGGCGAGCGCACTCACCGACGTACTGCGGTCGTGGCGCGGCAAGTTCCCCCAGGTCGAGGTCAAGGAGCAGTGCCTGGTGGGACGGCCTGCGGGCCACCTCGTGGAAGCGTCGAAGGAAGCCTCGCTGCTGGTCGTCGGACGGCGCATACGCCGGGCGGCGGTCGGAGCACACATCGGCCCGGTCACCCACGCAGTGCTGCACCACGCCACGACGCCCGTGGCGGTCGTCCCTCATCTCTGATCGTCGCGAGCCTCACCGAGGACGGATACACCCCGGCTGCGGTCCCCCGACGGACGCCGTCGCCCTTGACACCAGGAGCCCTCGTCGCGCAGCTGCGCGACGAGGGCTCCTGGTGTGCTGCGACCGCAGTGGTCGGTGCGTTGCTTGTCGTACCGGGTGGAAAAGACGGAAGCCACTGCGGCGAGGGGCGCGATGGGGCGGTCGGTCCGCGTCCACAGGCCGGCCGGGAAGGACCGGTGCGGCAGTCCCCGCGCGTCCCCACCACCTCGACCAAAGCGTCCGTGCAGCCTTGCCCGCCCGTCTGCGCCGACGCAACTCTCAAGCCTGCCAAACCCCGATGGGCCGCCGCCCGACGCCGCGAGCGTATCCGCATCGGTAGCCGCAGCGAGACGGCCATCCGGTGGGGCGGGCGCCCCACCAGTGGCCCGTCGGCGCTGTCGCACTGCCGGTCCACAGCGAGGACGGGAATCGCGCCCGTGCAGTCGCTCCGATGGCGGGTAGTCGGGGCGTGAGGCCCCACCTCCTTGAGCGGCCACGGACACCATGCCCTGCCGGAGCTCACGGTCGCGGCTCAGAGGAGCACCCCAGGCCCAGTTGGCGCCGTCCGGCGGAGCCCACAGGTCCGCCTCGTGCTGGGCACACGACGGTGGCCGGCTGGTCGGTGTCCCGACCAGCCGGCCACTTGCCTGCTCCGCAGCGATTCAGCGCACTGCCGCACCGAGTGCGAGGAATCCGGCGACGGCCACCAGCAGAGCACCCATCAGTGGTGCCATGAAGCGCAGGTACCGGTCGTAGCGGACCTTGGCAAGGGCGAGGCCTCCCATGACGACGGCCGAGGTGGGCGTAACGAGGTTCACCCATCCGGAAGCCGACTGGTACGCGGTCACCACCAGAGCCCGGCTCACTCCGGCGAAGTCGGCCAGGGGGGCGAGGATGGGCATGGCGAGGGCCGCGTGGCCGGACGAGGAGGGGACGAAGAAGGCCAGCGGGAGGTTCACCGCGAACATCAGTACGGCGAACACTCCGGAGGACGTGTCGGCCACCGCGCTCTGCAGGACGTCGAGGATGGTGTCGGTGACACTGGCGTTGTTCATGATCACCGTGACTCCCCGGGCCAGCATGACGATCAACGCCGCTCCGATGAAGTCCCCTGCGCCGGCGGTGACGGCGTTCACCGTTCCCTTCTCGCCCAGGCCGCCGACCAGCCCCACGGCGACCGCCGCGACGATGAACAGGGCGGCGAGTTCGGGGAAGTACCAGCCGAGGGTGGGCAGGAAGGTGACGTGCAGATCGGACCAGGGGACGACGGCGAAGATCATGAAGAGGAACGTGGTCGCGAAGAGGCCCAGGACCGTGCGCTGGCGACTCGTGAGCTTCGCCGCTTCGCCACCCTCGGCCTTGATGCGGAGGTCGTCCTCGGTGAGGGGTGTCAGCGACCGGGAGGGGTCCTCGGTGACGCGGCGGGCGTAGCGCACGACGTAAGCGGCTGCCAGGGCCGTCAGGCAGACCCACATCACCAGTCGCAGGACGATGCCGTCTCCCGTGCCGATGCCGGCGCTGTCGGAAGCCACTCCGGTGGCAAAGGGGTTGACGGTCGAGGCGAGGGTGCCGACCCCGGCTCCCACCATGACGACCGTCGCAGCGACCATGCGGTCGTAGCCCAGGCTCAGCATCAGGGGGATCATCAGCCCGTAGAAGCCCAGGGTTTCCTCGGCCATGCCGTACGTGGTCCCGCCGAGGGAGAACACCGTCAGCAGGACCACCAGCAGCAGGGTCCTGCGGTGGTGCAGACGCTGCGCGAGGCGCGCCACTCCCGTCGTGAGTGCCCCGGTGCGCATCGTGACGGTGATGAACGCGCCCACGGCCAGTATGAAGAGGAACACGCCCGCCGCGCCCGCGAAGGAGCCGGTGCCGCCAGGTGCGGTGAGGCCGGTCCCGGCGTCGGTGACGCCGTACAGACCGTTGACCGGGGCGAGGAACAGGTCTTTGAGCCGCTCCCAGAATCCGGTGGTCAGTTCTACGGAGTGGTAGGTGCCCGGTACGGGGCTGCCGTCCTCGGTGTCGTAGCGGCCGGCGGGGATGACGAACGTCAGGGCCCAGACTGCGACGGTGACGACGATCAGGACGGCGAAGGCGGACGGGAACCGAAGCCGCCGCCGTGGGGCGTCGGGCGCGCTGGAGTCCGTTCTGGCTCTGGCCGGCTGTGGGGATGCGGGTGCGCTCTGCAGAGTCATGTCAGGTCCTGTGTTCCGTCGTGGCGGGCTTCGCGGTAGCTGCCGCTGGGTGTGACGACGGTGCCGGCGGCTCCGTCGAGGATGGCTCGGGCGTCTTCGAGAGCGCCGATGGCCGCCATTCCGCCGGTGAGCTCGACGAACCTGCACACGGCGTCGACCTTGGGTCCCATGGATCCGGCGGGGAACTGCTGGGCTCTCAGGGCTGCGGGTGTGGTCCGTCCGATGGGCTCGGCGCCGGGGGTGCCGTAGCCGAGCGAGACGTGGGGAACGTCCGTGAGGAGCAGGAGCGCGTCGGCGTCGAGCGCCTCGGCCAGGAGGGCGGCGGTGAGGTCCTTGTCCACCACGGCTTCGACGCCGGTCAGCTGCCCTTGTTCGTCTCGGATCACCGGTACGCCGCCGCCTCCTGCGCACACGGCCACCGCTCCCGAGTCGAGCAGCAGCCGGATGAGCCTTGTTTCCACGACGCGTTGTGGACGGGGGGACGGTACGACGCGTCGCCAGTGGGCGCCGTCCTGCTTGACCGTCCAGCCGCGTTCGGCGGCCAGTCGCTCCGCTTCGGTCCGGTCGTAGACCGGGCCCACGAATTTGGCCGGGTCGGTGAAGGCGGGGTCGGCCGCGGAGACGAGGGTCTGGTTGAGCAGGGCGCAGACCTGCCGTTCGGGCAGGGCGTTCTGCAGGGACTGGAGCAGCCAGTAGCCGATCATGCCCTGGGTCTCCGCGCCGAGGACGTCGAAGGGGTAGGGGCTGCTCAGGGAGCGGTCGGCGGCGCTCTGGAGAGCGAGCACGCCGACCTGAGGTCCGTTGCCGTGGGTGATGACGAGTTCGTGCTCGTGCGCGAGGGGGGCGAGCGCGGACACAGCAGCGCGGATGTTGGCGAGCTGTACGGCGGCGTCCGGCCGCTCCTCGCGGCGGAGCAGGGCGTTGCCGCCCAATGCGACGACTACACGCATGACGTGTTCTCCGGAGGTCGAGGGGATGCCGGTTCAGTCGCCGAGGGTGGCGACGAGGACGGCCTTGATGGTGTGGAGCCGGTTCTCGGCCTGGTCGAACACGATGGAGTGCGAGGACTCGAACACCTCGTCGGTGACCTCCAGTGCGGTCATGCCGGTCCGCGCAGCGATCTTGGCGCCGACGGTGGTGTCGCTGTTGTGGAAGGCCGGAAGGCAGTGCATGAACTTGACCGCCGGGTTGCCCGTCGCCTCCAGGGTCTTCGCCGTCACCTGGTACGGCTTGAGCAGGGCTATGCGCTCGTCCCACATCTCCGGCGGCTCTCCCATGGAGAGCCATACGTCGGTGTAGACGAAGTCGACGCCGGCCACGCCTTCGGTCACGTCCTCGGTCAGGGTGATGCGCGCACCGCTGACGGCCGCCGCCCGCCGCGCGTGGTCGACGACGTCGGAGGCGTTGTGCAGGGATCGCGGGCCGACCATGCGTACGTCCATGCCGAGCATCGCCGCGACGATCAGCAGGGAATTGCCGACGTTGTTCCTGGCGTCGCCCAGGTAGGCGAAGGACACCTGGTTCAGCGGTTTGTCGGTGTGCTCCCACATGGTGAGCACGTCGGCGAGCGACTGGGTGGGGTGCCACTGGTCCGTCAGGCCGTTCCAGACCGGAACGCCGGCGTGCTGGGCCAGCTCCTCCACCAGGCGCTGGTCGCTGCCCCGGTATTCGATCCCGTCGTAGTAGCGGCCGAGGACGCGTGCGGTGTCCTTGATGGACTCCTTGTGCCCGAGCTGGGAGCCGGCCGGGTCGAGGTAGGTCACGTGCGCGCCCTGCTGGTGCGCGGCCACTTCGAAGGCGCATCGGGTCCTCGTCGACGTCTTCTCGAAGATGACGGCGATGTTTTTGCCGCGCAGCCGCTGCTCCTCGCGTCCCTCGCGGCGGGCCGTCTTGATGGAGGCGGAGAGTTCCAGCAGGTGGCGGAACTCCTCGGGAGTGAAGTCGAGTTCCTTGACGAACGGGCGCTGGTGCAGGTCGTCGTGCATGGCGGGCTCCTTGATGTGTACGGGGTGTGTGCGGCGGGCCGATGACGGGGACGCGGGGGCGCGGGAGGGGTGGTCAGGCGGCCTCGCGCTCGATGGGACAGGTCATGCACCGCGGGCCGCCACGGCCCCGGCCGAGTTCGCTGCCTCGAACGGTGATCACCTCGATACCGCTCTTGCGCAGGTGGGTGTTGGTGGTCACGTTGCGCTCGTAGGCGACGACCACGCCGGGTTCCACGGCCAGCACGTTGCAGCCGTCGTCCCACTGCTCCCGCTCGGCGGACCGCAGGTCCTGGCTCGGGGTGAGGACGTTGATGGACGGCAGACCCAGCGCGTCGGCGATGGCCCGGTCCATGTCCTCGGGGGCGTGGTCGGTGACCCTCAGCCCCTCCCCGCCGGTCCCGGGTTCGATCGTGGAGGAAGGCAGCATGCCGAGGCCGGCGTATCGGGTGAAGGTGTCGCCGCTGACCATCGTCATGACCGTGTCGAGGTGCATGAAGCTGCGGCTCTTCGGCAGGCTGACGGCCACGACCCGCTGGGCGGAACCCGCCGCGAACATGCGCAGGGCGAGATTCTCCACGGCCTGAGGCGTGGTGCGCTCGCTCATGCCGACGAGCACCGCGCCGTTGCCGATGACCAGGACGTCGCCGCCCTCGATGGTGGCGGGATAGGCCGCCTGTCCGTCGGACCAGCGGTGGAACTCCCCCTTCGCGAAAAGGGGGTGGTGCTGGTAGAGGGCTTCGAAGTGAACCGTTTCACGGCGGCGTGCCCGTTTGTTCATCGGGTTGACGCTCACGCCGTCGTACACCCAGCACGAGGTGTCGCGGGTGAACAGATGGTTGGGCAGCGGCGCTAGGAGGAAGTCGTCGGGCGCCATGGCGTGCAGTCGTACGCTCGGTATCGGGCCCGTGCGCTCGAGCAGTTCCGCCTTGGTGACGCCGCCGATGAGGCAGGCGGTCAGGGCGGCCGGCTCCAGGGAGTCGAAGTGCGTGCGGAGCCGGTCGGTGCCGAGGATACCGAACTCGCGTTCGTCGAAGACCCGGTCCAGCACGAGCTGCCGTGCCTCGATGCCGTCCAACGTCTCGGTGAGCAGGTCGGCGAGGAGGTGCACGCGCACTCCGCGGTCCCGCAGGACATCGGCGAACGCGTCGTGCTCGTCGCGGGCGCGCTTGGCCCACAGCACGTCGTCGAAGAGGAGCTCGTCCTTGTTGGTGGGTGTGAGGCGTGTCATTTCGCGGTCGGGGCGGTGCAGGATGACCTGCCGCAGCCGGCCGGTCTCGGAGTCGACGTGAAACGTCATGGGGTCCCCCGGAGGTGAGACGGAAGGTGCGCTCGACGGGCGCCGTAATGGGATGTGCGCCCGGCCGGGCGTCCTCTGGGGGCGCCTCGGGGAGCACTTGAACTCTGTCACTTGCGCCCCCTCATGCCCGGCGGCAACAGTCCCTGGTGGCGGGCCGGTCGGCACTCTCCTGAAGGTCCCGTTCGGTCGCTGCGCAGGGCCTTTCGGCCCTGCTCAGCGACGGTCGGAACCGAACACGTCGGGGCGAACCTTCGGTCAGACGTCTGCGTGCGGTGCGACGGCCACGAGCGGCCGGCAGTGGCGCCGTGCGGCGTGCGTAACGGCGCCCAAGAACGCGCCGCCCACCAGTGACCGGCGCGTACAGCAGCCGTCCTGCGCGACCGACCCCGCGTCCCGTGAATCGGCGACCAGGTCACGGGCCGGACGTCCGAGGCCGAACCGTGCGGCCTCCTTGGTGGTCAGAGCCTGCCCCGCCGGAGTCGACTCGGCTTCGTGAAAGGGCAGTTCCCCATCGAAAGCACCCACGCCTGCAACTGGTCGACTGCAGGCGCTTCAAGGGTTCCGCGGACCTGCGTCGTCGCAACCGGGAGAAGCCCGGCTTCGAGGCCCGATCCTGAACACCAGCCTGCCGAACCCCTCTACGACGGCACAGACATCGAGAACACGCCGAGGGGCTTCGGCCCCGTCGAAGTCGGCAGCGAGATCCGGTCTTCTTGCAGTTGAGTGACCATCCAGCCGCTTCGTCGTTGGGCCATGCGTGCAGGAGCTGGTACACGCTTGATCGTGCCGCCCTTGCCCGCTGCGTCGCGGCCCTCGAAGACGACCACGAGCCGGGCGCCCTCCGCGCGCACCCACTCCTCGAGTTTGATCAGCTCCGTCTGGAGCCCTAGCAGCTCGTCCTCGTAGACCGCCTTCTTCAGGCCCATGGCGCATCCTCCCCGCCGTCGTGCGGCGCTTCGGTCACGTCAGTCTCGGCTGGCATCCGCGCGCAACGATGCCCATCGGGCCCGGGCGTGTCGATACGCTGACCGTGGATCGGGCAACCGAGCGAGCCGTCGGAGGGGAAGCACGTGGGTGTGAGGGATCCGTTGACGCAGGTACCGCGGATGCGGCTGGACGAGCTGCTGGACGAGCTCCAAGCGCGCATCGACGAGGTGCGCGGCACCCGCGACCGGGTGCACAGCCTCCTGGAAGCCGTGGTGTCGGTGGGGCGGGAGCTGGATCTCGCCCAGGTACTGCGGCGGATCGTGGAGGCGGCCGCGCTGCTCGTCGACGCCGAATACGGCGCGCTGGGAGTGATCGGCCCCGACGGCCGGACTCTCTCACAGTTCCTGACCGTGGGCCTCACGGATGCGGAGATCGCCGAGATCGGTCCCCTGCCGGCGGGCCACGGCCTGCTCGGGGAGGTCATCCACCACCCGGAACCGCTGCGCCTGACGGATCTCGGCGCGCACTCCTCGTCCTACGGCTTTCCGGCCCATCACCCGCCGATGCGTACGTTCCTGGGTGTGCCGATCCGGGTCCGCGAGGAGGTGTTCGGCAATCTCTATCTGACCGACAAGCGTGGCGGGATCGATTTCGACACCGAGGACGAGACGGTGATCTCCACCCTCTCGGTGGCGGCGGGTGTCGCGATCGACAACGCGCGGCTCTACGAGGGCTCGCAGCGCCAGCAGCGATGGCTCAAGGCCAATGCGGAAATCACCGAAAGCCTGCTGTCCGGCAGCTCCCGCCCGGCGGTGCTGGAGCTCATCGCCCGCCGCGCACAGGAGATCACCGCGGCACGTCTCGCGGACATCGCGATGCCCGTGAGCGGTATCGACGGCCTGGTCGTGGAGTTCGCGGCCGATGCGGACGGAGCCGAGCGGCAAGGTCTCGTCGTCCCCTTCGCGGGCACGCTCGCAGGAGCGGCGCACCTCGCCGGCAAACCCGTCACAGCGGTGCAAGCCTGGGCCGACGAGCGCTATCCCGCTGAGTCCCAGATTCAGGAAGGGTTGGGGCCCGCCGTGGCAGTCCCGTTGGGCACCGCGGGCGGCGAAAGCAGAGGTGTCCTGCTGCTCGCGCGCCCGGCGGGAGAGCCGGCGTTCGGCGAGGGCGAGCTGGAGCCGCTCGTCGCCTTCGCAGGTCAGGCCGCACTCGCCTTGGAGCTGGCGGAGCGGCGCCGGGACGCCGAGCAGATAGCACTGCTGGAGGAGCGCGACCGGATCGCCCGTGACCTGCACGACCTGGCGATCCAGCGGCTCTTCGCGACCGGCATGACCTTGCAGAGCGCTGCCCGGCTCGTCGAGCACGAAGGGGCGGCCGAGAGGGTCGGCCGGGCGGTCGACGACCTGGACGAAACGATCAAGATCATCCGGTCGACGATCTTCGGGCTGCGTACCAAGGACCGCGAGGGCGGCCCTGGTTTGCGGGCGCGCGCCGCCCGTGCCGTCGGCGACGCGGCCACCACCCTCGGTCACCCGCCGCGTCTGAGCATGGAGGGCCTGCTCGACACCGACGTACCTCCGCACATAGCCGACCACGTCATGGCTGTGCTGGGTGAACTCCTCAGCAACGCCGCCCGCCACGCACAGGCGACCCGGGTCGGAGTGACCCTCAAGGCGGGCCAGGGCGAGGTCGTGCTGACCGTCTCGGACAACGGGAAGGGCATTCCGGCCCAAGGCCGCAGAAGCGGCCTGCTCAACCTCGACGAGCGGGCGCGGAGCCTGGGCGGCTCCTTCACTCACGAGACTCCGGATGACGGGGGCACAAGGCTCGTCTGGCGGGCTCCCCTCCCCACCGGGGGCTGAGGACCGGGACAGGGCGTCAGCCCCGGGCCGCGGGCACGGGCTGCGTCGGGTCCGCCTCCAGCCGGAACCCGGTGACGAGATCCGGACGGATCCTCAGGGTGCTGGTCATCCGGTGCGCCACCCATGGACGCAGCAAGTGCGCGTACCGGTCCATCTCGTCGGCATCTGACACCACCCTCGCGTAACCAGTGACGACAACGCTCCAACCGAGGTGCGTGACGGAATCGATGACGTCCGCTTCGTAAGCGACCACCACGCCGGGAGCGTCGGCGGGTGCCGCCAGGGATGCCAATGCCCCGTCCTCATGTATCCGGACGATGATGGCCTCGTTCTCGACGAGATGGTTCACCGGTCGGACGGCGGGCAGCGCGTGCTGTGTGAAGACGATGCGCCCCAGGGACACCGTCGAGAGCAGCCACAGAGCCTCGGCCCTGTCCAGCTCCCGCATGTAGCGGCGGGCTGTCGTGTCACCGACCTCTCGGGCCCGTAGCGGGTTGCCTTCGTGATCCATGCTGCTTACCTTCGTCCGGCCCCGATGGGCCCTTGCGGCTTCCGCGTCCCAGCCTTCACCGCGATCCACGGGAGAACCAGGGCCGAACGGTCCCCGTCCAGGGGCGAGATTCGGACGCCCGCTCGATCACGTCACGGCGAGCGGCAGGCTGCGGTCGACACCGAGCACCTGCATGGACTTGACCAGCAGGGGTGGTACGCCGCGGAGCAGGAGCTGGGTGCCCGCGCTACGGCAGCGCTGGTGGAGCCGGAGGAAGAGTTCGATGCCTGAGCTGTCGCAGAAGGAGATCCCGGACAAGTCCAGGACCATGTTGCGGTGGCCGAATCCGGCGAGTTCGGCGAGGCGTGCTTCCACTCGTCCCGCCGTATGGAAGTCGAGCTCTCCGGCCAGGGCGATCTTCAGGCCGCGGTCGTCGCGTGCCACGGTCCTCAGGTCGATCAAGGCGGTCGTCATGGTGTTCTCCGCGCTGCGTGCGGCTCCGTCGAGTCGCGCCGTTCCCCGTGCACCCGCAGTTCATCGGGTGCTGAGTGCACTCGGGAAGGCCCGGCAGGCCCTCGGACAGGGCCGAAGGTCCCTCCTCCTCTGCCCACACCGGCCCTGCCGCGCGCAGCGGCAGGTCGATGAGGGCCAATCGGCACTGTCCGTTCCGCCCGTACGGAAGGCAGGATGCCGGTGTTCGTGCGTTCGGGACGAACCAGGCGAAGGAGTTGCGTCATGACCGGCAGCGGTGCCCACTCCCACGCGACGAGCGCGAGCGGCGCGACCGATCCCATCAGCATCTTCCTGCTCGACGACCACGAGGTCGTGCGCAGAGGGGTGCACGACCTGTTGGACGCCGAGTCCGACCTGACCGTGGCCGGTGAAGCGGGCACGGCGGAACAGGCACTGATCCGCCGTGCCCGCACTGCGCCCCCGGGTCGCGATCCTGGACGTGCGGCTCCAGGACGGCGACGGGGTGAGCGTGTGCCGGGAGTTGCGCTCGCGGATGCCCGAGCTGGCCTGCCTGATGCTCACGTCGTTCGACGACGAGGAGGCACTGCTGGACGCCGTGATGGCAGGGGCCTCCGGCTACGTCCGCAAGCAGATCACCGGCACCGACCTGGTGACCGCGGTACGGACGGTGGCCTCCGGCCAGTCGATGCTCGACCCCGGCGCCACGACGCGGCTGCTGGCCCGCATGCGCGGCGACGTGCCGAAGGAGGAACAGGTCCCGGGGCTTCCCGGCTCCACGGACCGGGAGAAGGAGATCCTCCTCATGGTCAGTGAGGGTCTTACCAACCGGGAGATCGGCAAGCGGCTGTACCTCGCGGAGAAGACCGTCAAGAACATCACCTCGCGGCTCTTCGTCAAGCTGGGCGTGGAGAGGCGCGTCCAGGCCGCGGTGATCGCCAGCCACGCGCTGACCCCACCCGGCCGGCACCCGATCCCGGCCGCGGAGTAGGAACCGCCCACGGGAAGGGCCGGGCACGCCGCACGACGGCGAGCCCGGCTTCAACCGTCGATTCGGCGTCAGTGGTGCGGGACGACGGCGACGGGGCAGGCCGCGTGGTGGAGCACGGCATGGGCCACCGAACCGATGTGTGTACCCACCGCCGACTCGCGGACCCGGCGGCCGACGACGACCAGCTGGGCGTCCGAAGCCTCCGACAGCAGCACGTGGCCGGCGCTGCCCCGCTCCACGTGCGCGACGACCTCCACCTCGGGAAACCTCAGCCGCCACGGCTCCAGCGCCTGGTCCAGCGCGGCCTTCTCGAACGGCTCCAGCCCGCCGAACTGTTCGGCGATCCACATCGAGCCGGGGCTGTATCCGTACACCGGGGGCAGGTTCCAGGCCCGGACGGCGCGGAGCGGGACCTTGCGCGCCGCGGCCGCCTCGAACGCGACGCGCAGTACCTCGGCGGAGTCCTCCACACCACCCTGCTGTCCCACGACGACCTCGCCCTCCTCCGGCACGGCCAGAGGCCTGCCGTGGGCGGAGCGGACGGAAACAACGGGGCACTCGGCGGCAGCGATCACCTGCTGACCGTAGGAGCCGAGCAGGAAGCCGAGCAGGGCTCCGTGCCCGCGGGTGCCGAGGATCAGCATCTCGGCTTCCTTGGCGGTGCGCAGCAGGGCCGGCACGGGCGTGTCGCACAGGACTTCCGCGGTGAGCGCGAGCGACGGGTACCGATGGGTAAGCTCCTGCTCGACCTCCTTCAGGATGTCATCGGCCCGGCGGGACTCGGTTTCGCGGTCCTGGACGATCGGGACGGCGAGCGGCTGCCACAGCCAGGCGTGGACCACGTGCAGGGGCAGGTCACGCCGTACGGCTTCGCGCGCGGCCCAGTCCGCGGCGGCCCGGCTTTCCCGGGATCCGTCCACTCCGACAACGAGGGTGCGCTTCACAGGTCTGTCCTCCGTACTGATGCGAGAGGCATCGGGGTCGGCCGGCGGGGATTGGGCGGCGCCGGCCGGGGGAAGGACCGGCGCCACCGGGATTCACCTTGCTCGTGCTGGGCAGGGGCGCAGAAGGGCCAACGGTCCCTCCTCGAGGGCCGGTCCTCCTCTCGCGGCCGCACCACAGCAGGGGCAGGGTGTCGGTATCGGCCCCGTCGACGAACGT
Organism: Streptomyces sp. CLCI03; assembly: GCF_053615355.1. Classification (NCBI taxonomy): domain Bacteria; kingdom Bacillati; phylum Actinomycetota; class Actinomycetes; order Kitasatosporales; family Streptomycetaceae; genus Streptomyces; species Streptomyces sp. CLCI03. The sequence goes on from NZ_CM132132.1 coordinate 1,034,822, forward strand.
CCCGGACCCTCAGAAGCAGGAGCGGACATGACCGCGTTGACCGCGCACTCGATCTCGCAGCTGGACGCCCACTGGCGCGCCGCGAACTACCTGGCCGTCGGTCAGATCTACCTCATGGGCAACCCCCTGCTGACCCAACCGCTGAGGCCGGAGCACATCAAGCCGCGGCTGCTCGGCCACTGGGGCACCTCGCCCGGCCTCAACCTGGTGCACACGCACCTCAACCGCGTGGTCAAGGAGCGTGCGCTGGAGGCCCTGTGCGTCTGGGGTCCGGGACACGGAGGTCCCGCCGTCCTGGCCAACTCCTGGCTGGAAGGGACATACAGCGAGACGTATCCGGACGTGAGCCGCGACGCCGACGGCATGGCCAAGCTGTTCCGGCAGTTCTCCTTCCCCGGCGGGGTGCCGAGCCATGTGGCGCCGGAGACCCCCGGTTCCGTCCACGAGGGTGGGGAGCTGGGTTATGCCCTGGCCCACGCCTACGGAGCCGCCTTCGACCACCCCGGCCTGCTGGTCGCGTGCGTCATCGGCGACGGCGAGGCCGAGACCGGTCCGCTCGCCGCGTCCTGGCACTCGAACAAGTTCCTCGACCCGGTCCACGACGGCGCGGTCCTGCCGATCCTGCACCTGAACGGCTACAAGATCGCCAACCCGACCGTCCTGTCCCGGATCCCCGAGGACGAGCTCGACGCGCTGCTGCGCGGCTACGGGCACGACCCGCTGTACGTGACCGGCAGTGACCCCACCCAGGTCCACCACGCCATGGCCCGCGCGATGGACCACGCCCTGGACCGCATCGCCCTCATCCAGCAAGAGGCACGGACGGCGGGCACCGACCCCGGCCGAGAGTACGCACGCTGGCCTATGATCGTGCTGCGCACGCCCAAGGGCTGGACCGGTCCGGCGAACGTCGACGGCGACCCGGTCGAGGGCACGTGGCGGGCCCACCAGGTCCCGCTCGCCGGTGTGCGCGAGAACCCGGCACACTTGCAGCAGCTGGAGGCCTGGCTGCGCTCGTACCGGCCGGAGGAGCTCTTCGACGCCGACGGTCGGCCGACGGCCCAGGTCCTGGCCTACGTGCCGGACGGCGAGCACCGCTTGGGCGCCGTGCCGTACGCGAACGGGGGCCGGCTGCTGCGGCCGCTCCCGCTGCCCGCGCTCGACCAGCACGCCGTCCCCGTCGACAAGCCCGGCCGCACCCTCCACGAACCGACCCGCGTCCTCGGCCGCTTCCTCACGCAGATCATGCGGGACACGGCTGAGCGACGGGACTTCAGGGTCGTCGGGCCGGACGAGACCGCCTCCAACCGGCTGGACGACCTGTACGAAGCCACCGGCAAGGCCTGGCAGGGCATCACGGAAGCCACGGACCGGAACCTGTCCCGCGACGGCCGGGTCATGGAGATCCTCTCCGAACACGTCTGCCAGGGCTGGCTGGAGGGCTACCTCCTCACCGGCCGCCACGGCCTCTTCTCCACCTACGAGGCCTTCGCCCACATCGTCGACTCCATGGTCGCCCAGCACATCAAGTGGCTGAAGACCTCGCGCGAACTGTCCTGGCGAGCGCCCATCGCCTCCCTCAACTACCTGCTCACCTCTCACGTCTGGCGCCAGGACAACAACGGCTTCTCGCACCAGGACCCCGGATTCGTCGACCACGTCCTCAACAAGAGCCCCGACGTCGTACGGGTCTACCTGCCGCCGGACGCCAACACCCTCCTCGCCGTGGCCGACCACGCCCTGCGCAGCCGCGACCAGGTCAACGTCATCGTCGCCGGCAAACAGCCCTGCTTCGACTGGCTGCCCATCGACGAGGCCCGCACCCACGTGACGCGCGGCGCCGGCATCTGGGAGTGGGCGGGCACCGACCACGGCTCCCGCGAACCGGACGTCGTACTCGCCTGCGCCGGCGACGTACCCACCATGGAAGTGCTGGCCGCCGCGGCCCTGCTCCGCGAGCACCTCCCCTCGCTGGCCGTCCGCGTCGTCAACGTCGTCGACATCGCCCGGCTCATGCCCCACGAGGAACACCCCCACGGCATGACGAACCCCGAGTACGACGCCCTCTTCACCACCGACAAGCCGGTGATCTTCGCCTACCACGGCTACCCGTGGCTCATCCACCGCCTCGCCTACCGCCGTACCGGCCACCCCCACCTGCACGTCCGCGGCTACAAGGAATCCGGCACCACAACCACCCCCTTCGACATGGTCGTGCGCAACGACATGGACCGCTACCGGCTCGTCATGGACGTCATCGACCGCGTCCCCGGCCTCGCGACCCGCGCCGAAGGACTGCGCCAGGCCATGGCCGACCAGCGCATCCGCCACCACGACTGGATCCGCGAACACGGCACCGACCTGCCGGAAGTCGCGGACTGGTCCTGGCCGTACTGAACACGCGCCGAACGGGGCCTACCGGACCGACCACGGGGCCGGTCGGTCCCCGTCTTGGCCCACAGGGACCCTGTCGACGCGCACGTCCGAATGCCGACACTGGAAGTGTCGGGACCCTACCGATCGACCACGGCGAAGGAGCCGGTCATGCCCGCCTCTCAGTCCACCGTCAGTGACCTCATGACGCACACCGCCATCGCCATCGGCCGTGAGGCGTCCTACAAGGAGATAGTCGAACTGTTGCACGAATGGAAGGTCAGTGCGGTCCCCGTGCTGGAAGGTGAGGGTCGCGTCGTCGGGGTCGTCTCCGAAGCAGACCTCCTCCCCAAGGAAGAGTTTCGCCGCGAGGAGCCCATCCTGCCGGACCAGCTGGACGAAGCGTCCAAGGCCGGCGCCGTGCTCGCCGAGGACCTGATGTCGAGCCCCGCGGTCACCGTCCACGCCGACGCCACTGCCGCGGAGGCTGCCCGGATCATGGCCCGCAAGGGCGTCAAGCGCCTTCCGGTGGTGAACGAGGTCGGCATGCTGGAGGGCGTCGTCAGTCGCAGCGACCTCCTGAAGGTGTTCCTGCGTCCCGACGCGGAGCTGGAGGAGGAAATCCGCCAGGCCGTGTTGGCCGAGCTCGCACCGGGCGCGCGCTTGGACTTCTCGGTGCAGGACGGAGTCGTCGTCCTCCGGGGACCGCTGCGGGATCGGGCTCTGGTCCCGCTCCTGGCCCGGGCGATCCGCAGCGTCGAGGGTGTCGTCGACGTCCGGATGGAGTTCGACGGGGCCGTCTCACCTGCTTAACAGGTGCATAGCATCCTACCCTGAGACAATCCGGGTGGAAGCGTGCGCAGCGTCATCCGGATCAGGCGGCGATCATGTCCGACGTACCGGGGGCCTCCGCGGAGGCCCCCATCAAGGTGTTCGTCCTCGACGATCACGAGGTGGTCCGGCGCGGGTTGCGGGACCTCCTCGACGCCGAGGGGGACATCACCGTGGTGGGCGAGGCGGCACGGCGGAGCAGGCCCTGGCCCGCGGGCCGGCGCTTCGCCCGGACGTCGCCGTCCTCGACGTACGGCTGCCCGACGGTGACGGAATCTCGGTCTGCCGTGAGCTGCGCTCCCGCATGCCGGATCTGGCCTGCCTGATGCTGACGTCGTTCGACGACGAGGACGCCCTGTTGGACGCGATCATGGCGGGGGCGGCCGGGTACGTGCTGAAGCAGATCAAGGGGTCCGACCTGGTCTCCGCCGTTCGTACGGTCGCTACAGGACAGTCCATGCTCGACCCGGCCACGACCGCCCGCCTGATGCACTCACTGCGCGACCCCGACGCTACCAAGGTGCCCGAGGACACCCGCCTGGCCGGCCTCTCCGAGCGGGAGCGCGCCGTCCTCGAACTGATCGGCGACGGCCTCACCAACCGCCAGATCGCCAAACGGCTCTACCTGTCGGAGAAGACCGTCAAGAACCGCATCTCCCGGCTGCTGGGCAAACTGGGGGTCGAACGGCGGGTCCAGGCGGCCGTCATCGCCGATGGAAGACTCAGAAAATGCGCGCGTTGTTGACGACGTGGGGATCCCGGGGAGATGTCGAACCGCTGGTGGGACTGGCGGTGGCACTGCGACGGCTGGGCGCGGAGACGATCGTGTGCGCGCCACCGGACGAGGAGTTCGTGACGCTGTTGGCTCGCGCCGGGGTGCCGTTGGTGCCGCTCGGCCCAACGGTGCGCTCGGTGGTCGCCGGCGAGAAGCCACCGACGTCGGAGGACGCGCTCCGGCTCGCCTCCAAGCTGGTCACCGCGGCCTTCGACACGCTCGACGCGGCCGGCAGGGGGTGTGACGTCCTGCTCGCGAACGGCATGATGGCAGCCGCCGGCGCGCGGGGAGCGGCCGACCGACTGGGCATCCCCTACGTGTACGCGTGTTACCATCCGCGCGGACTGCCGCCGCAGGACGTCCACTTGCCGACACGGTCGGGCACGCGGCCCCCGCAGAAGGGGACGGACAAGGCGAAGTGGGAGCAGGGGAAGCAGGCGCGCGACCTGTACGGCGCCGCGCTCAACAGCCATCGGGTGGAGAAGGGCCTACCCCCGGTAGACGACTTGTCCGACTACGTCTACACCAACCGGCCGTGGCTGGCGGCGGACGCGACTCTGTGTCCGGCCCCGCCGGACAGGACCGACATCGACGTCGTCCAGACCGGGGCGTGGGTCCTGCCCGACGAACGTCCGCTCCCGGCCTCGCTTCTCGGTGAGGTAGAGGTTGCCGAAGACGTCCTCGCGTACGCGGATGGGGACGCCGAGGAAGGAGTGCATCGGCGGGTGGTGGGGCGGGAACCCGTAGGAGGCGGGGTGCTCGGACAGCTCGGACAGCCGCAGGGGCTCGGGGTGCCGGATCAGCTCGCCGAGGATGCCGTGGCCGGAAGGCAGGTCGCCGATCCGCGCACGGAGGTCGTCGGTGATGCCGACGGGCAGAAACGCCGCCAGCTTGCGGTCGTCGTCGATGACACCGAGGGCGCCGTACTCGGCGTCGACGGAAGACTCCTGAGTACGCCCTACCGAGTGATGTCTGCGGGGTCCCGGTCGATCCCGCTGTCCTGGAACCTTTGCTGCTCCCGGGCGAGAAGCTGGAACAGTCGACGGTCCTTTCCCGGCCCGACGCTCCTCACTGCTTCGTGCAGGTGGACGAGGAGAGCGTCCTCGGTGTGCAGGGGGAGGTCATACCGGCAGATCAGGACCCGAGCGCGCGGAGAGAGTGGCAGATCCCCGATGCGGCAAGGATCGAAGTCGGCGACGACGCCCGTGTGAGCGACATCAATGTGGTCGCGGTAGCCGCGTGCGCCCACCAAGGCAAGGCTGACAAGTTCGTCGTCCAGGTCGAGCGTTTTCACCCCGAGCGCGATGACGCCAGGAAGCGCCGGGCGGCTCTGGCCGACTTCATGACGGTGTACTTCCCGGCCGCCAAGAAGGCGGCGGGCTGCACTTCATGACCGTATGCCCCAGCCTTCTCCGGCAGAGCGGACCACCGAGAATCTTCGACGGAGGACACAGCCTGTGCGGTACGACGACGAACCGGTCTTCAAGCGCAGCAAGTGGGGAACGAACCGCTACTACTACAACCCCGGCAACCCCGTCGGGCTCGCCCTGATCATCATCACGCTGCTCGTCGTCGGCACGATGATGATCCTCATGGCCAACCGGGCCGGACCGTTCAAGCCCGCGCCCGCCCCCGCGCCCTGGAGCCCGCCACAGTACGACTACTCGCCGCCGTCACCTTCGAGCAGCCCACCGGGCCGTTGAACGCCGATGGGGTTCCTGCCCGGCGGGAACCCCATCAAGATGGCGTAGCCATCACATCAGCGCTGTGTCAGGGTCCGGCTCCAGGGCCGCTACCAGCCCTAACGTCGCTCTCATGGGACGACGTTTCACTCAGGCGGCGGCCGGCGCACAGGGCGCCGAGGCGGCACTTCCTGGACCCTGCGCACACGACGTCCAATGGGCCGGTGAGAGGCGCTCGGCGATCGGTGTCGCGTTCCTCCTCTTCACTGCCCTGTTCACCGCGGACGCCGGTTTCGGAAGCCTCGACGTGACGCGCGGAGTCCTCTGGACCGGCCTGGCCGGCCTCATCTTCGTCATCTTGCTGCCGCCCCGGGTCTCCGTACGTCCCGGTCTCTTGAGCGCTCGCGGACTGTTGATGACGAACACGGTCCGTACCGACGCACTGGCCTCGGTCCACTGGTCCGACGGGGTGGCACAGCGGATGATCCTCCGGGACACAGACCTGAGTCAGGTCGAGATCGACCCGACGGTCCTGGTCCGCAACCCGGCGATGTGGCGCCTCCTCGACACAGACACCCGCTCGTCCCTCCGGCACGGCACCCTGGTGCACGGCGCGACTGCTCTGCGACAGCTGGCGCAGCGCATCGACCGGGAGACGGCCCACACGGTCTTCAAAGTCTCCGGCTTGTACTGACCCCCTCCCGACTCACGCTCTCACGCCGGTCACCGATCCCGCTCGGGCGCTGCTGCCAGCAGCGTAAGTACCGCCTCCTGAACCTGCCGTGACAGCCGGGCGATCAGGTGGTTCCGAAGGCGTCCTCGCGTGGCGCTGAGAGCTCGTGTGGTCAGGGGGCGATGTGATGCGACCAGCAGGCACAACCGTTGCCATGCAGAAGCAGGGCGTCACCGCGCTACCGCGGACGCTTGCCCAGGATCGTGCGCCCAGCCACTCACTTCCGAGTCCCGTACGGCCCTGGGGAGATCCGGCCGGGTGACCGGCACACCCGCTCCGGCGCGCATGCTCCGGAGCCGGCCCACGAGTGCGCGAGGATGCAGGGACCCTGCTCCCCGCCCCTTCGAAACTGGATCCTCATGCTAGAACGTAAGCAGCTCAAGGACCGTACCCAAGTCACCTTCGTCCTCCCGGAGAACACCCCGGAGGGGCCCGTGAGCGTGGTCGGGGACTTCAACCACTGGAATCCCGCCGCCCATCCGCTTGAACCGCGTGGCGACGGTACCCGCGCGGCACGCGTCTCCTTGCCGGCGCACAGCCGGCACTCCTTCCGCTACCTTGCCGCCGGTGACTACTGGTTCGACGATGAGCAGGCCGACGGCCACGACGGTGCCAACAGCCGCCTTCACACCTGACCGACACCCCCACCATCAGGTTCGGCAGAGTGACCAGGCTCTAGAGTCGCCCCATGAACGATCAGGGCGAGGGGCTGCTGGCCCGTGTCCGCGAAGTGCTTTCCGAGGCTGGATTCGAGGAGATCGCCACCGGCACTGAAGGCGTACACCTCATCAGGCACGCTCGCGGCGTCATGGTCGGCTGGCTGCCTGAAGAGATCACCCAGACGCTTCGACGGCGCGGACCGCGCCGGAGTCGTCGACCAGCGCCACGCGACCTTCACGGGCTCCGGCACGCTTTCGGCCTGGCCATGGCCGCAGCCCTCCGCGCGGCGGGACTCGTCGTCGAGACCCGAGGTGACGACTGGATCCTTGTTCTGGACCACGCGGCCGACGACGCTCCGCCTCAGACTGCCGGTCCGGCAGCCTGAGCCAGCGGCCAACACGGACGCCCTGGGGCGTGACTCGTGGGCCTGGCACGTTGTCACCGTGCCGTCACCCCCTGCCTCGAACCGGTTGCAGACCCACCTGGTCGAGCGGGGGTGGTTCCCGCCGAAGCTGATGTCCAAGTCTCGGCACCGGAAGGCTTCCGCCGTTGCTTCAAGCTCCAGCAGACATTGCCGAGGTTGTTGGTGGCCATCGGAATTCCAGGCCGGTGGCCACCAGGAGGTTCCTCGAATTGCATGACGCAGGGTGACTAAGTCTGACGTTCGATCGGGGTGCCTGAGGGGTCGGTGGTCTGGAGATGGTCGACGGCGGCCTGGACTTCCTGGAGGAGGGTGTCCACGTCGTCGGTGGTAGTGAGGTAGTTGCAGACGCAGGCGCGCAGGACCGTTTCGCCGTCGTGGCAGACGGTGGCGAGATAGGCGTGGCCGCGGGCCTGGACGCGTGCGGCCACCGCCGTGTGCAGGTCCGCTCGCGCATCCCGACGTCCTGTGTCGGGGCTGTCGGTCAGGCGGAAGCAGACCACAGGCAGTGGGCCGTCGGTACACAGTTCCAGTCCGGGGTGCTCCTGGACGCGTTGGCGCAGGTGCTGGGCGAGGTCCTGGTAGTGCTGGAGGAGGGCGATCACGCCGGAGCGGCCGAGCTGGCGAAGGGTGGCCCAGAGGGTGAGGGCGCGGGTGCCGGGACGGGTGAGCTCGATCGTGTAGTCGGACATCCAGGGCCAGTCCTGGTCGCCGTCGAGGTAAGAGGCGCGGAAGGTGAACGCGTCGCGCAGCCGGGAGGGGTCGGTGACCAGGGCGGCGCCGCAGCCGACTGGGACGGACAGGGTCTTGTGCGGGTCGACGGTGAGTGAGTCGAGGTCGGAGACGCCCCGGTAGAGGGGGGCCAGTTCGGGGACGAGGGCGCCGAGCCCGCCCCACGCGCCGTCGGCGTGGTGCCACAGACCCTGACGGCGGCACACGCCGGTGATCGCCTCGATCGGGTCGACGGCGCCGCTGGCGGTGCTGCCCAGGTTGGACACGACGCAGAACGGCAGCAGTCCGTTCACGCGGTCGGCGTCGATCATCTCCTCCAGGGCCTCGACGTCCATGCGCCGCTCCGCTGTGGTGGGCACCGCGCGCAGCCGCCACGGCGGCAGGCCGATCACGGCGGCGGCCTTCGCGACCGACATGTGGGCCTGGTCGCTGTGGTAGGCGGTCAGGCGCGCGTGGGCCTGGTCGTAGGCGGGGCCGTCGGTGGCGCCGTTCTGGCGCAGGAACCAGGTGCGGGCGGCGCCCAGGCAGAGCAGGTTGGCCATCGAGCCGCCGCTGGTCAGTACTCCGCCGGTGGTCGGTGCCATGCCCGCCAGCGAGGCCAGGTCGCGCACCACTCCGCGTTCGAGGTCCATCAGGGCGTGCTCGCCCATGCCGCAGGTCGCGTTGACCGCGGCGGCCAGCAGTTCCGCGATCACCCCGGCCGGGGACGGCGGTGAGTTGATCCAGGCGAAGAAGGCGGGATGGCCGTTCCCGGTCGGGTACGGGGCGATCGCCTGGTCGACGAACTCCAGCAGGGCGCCGAGGTCCTGGCCCTCCTGCGGCAGCGCCCCGGCTGCCAGGGCCTGCCGGTGCGCCGGCGGGATGGGTCGGGCCACCGGATGCTCGTTGATCTGCCCGAGGTAGTCGGCGACCCAGCCTGCCGCGGCTGCCAGTTCGTCGCGGAACACCTTCGGGTGCACCGCCAGCGGCCCGGTGCCGCCACCGGCCTCCAGCTGGGCCGAGGGCAGGCGGGACGGAGGGTTGGTATTCGGCGGCATCGGACAGTCGCACCTTCGCTCAGGATGTCGGCCGGACGGCCATGATCCACAACGACTGCCGCCCGGGGCGGTAACGGTCCTGGCCCACCCCCGGTCCAACGGCCCGACTCCGGAACTCGCCGGACCGGAGGCCGACGCGGCCCGAACGGTCCCCGGCGCAAGAGCCCCGACGGCGACCGGAACTCATCACACACTGTCACCTGATGACCATCCGCCTGGAGTCGTCGTGGCCACCAGCCCGCACCATGCTGGCCACCAGCCGGGAAGATCCGCTGGCCACTGACAGAGGTGACAGGGGTTGAGGAACATCGGGACCGGGTGGCCTTGGTTCCTCATCCCCCAAGACCTGGAACGTGGTAGGGGTGTGTCAGGAGGCTGAGCGGCGGTACATCATGTGCGGTTCTCCTCCGAAGTAGACCGCGACTGGTGTCTCCGTCATGGTGATATCGGAGACTTTCTGGGCGCCGGCCCATGAGCCGTTGAACTCGGCGCTCCAGAGGGAGGCGTCGCTGCTGCGGAGGAGAAGGGCCATCGCGGCGCCGTTGCCGGCGAGCGCGGGAGCGTGGGAAGCGCGCCGGTTGGGGCTGGGACCATTCGTAGTCGAGCGACGACAGACCGATACAGACTGCGGGGCGTGGGACAGTGGGGGCGCCAAAGCACCCGACCGGCCACAGAAGGGCCTGAAACGCTTGCCTGGGGACGGTCGTGATGACCATTCACCGCTGCCGTGCGTGCCACGGTGTGGGCAGTCCGAGCAGGATCTGCCCGCCGGCTTCCGCAGAATCGATCTGGCCGATCTTGGATTCGGCGGGCGCTGATCTGGAGCATACGCAGAGCGCCGTGGCTGCGGGCGGCGTCCGCGTAGCGGCTGCCACCCTCCCCGAGGGCGTCGATGTCCCACATCCCGACTGCGGCGATCATCCCGAACAGACTCCAGCGGATCGCCCCGCTCTCCTCCGCCCCGGGGCGCCTCATCGTCGCCAGCGCGGCCTGGAGGCTCGGCGCGGCTGCCGTTGGTCGGCGGCGAGCAGGCTGCTGCCGCCGGCAGGAGCAGGTCCGGCACCGTGAGGAGGAGGCGTACGGCACCGTCCCGGCCCAGCATCAGACGAGCCGGCCCGCGCAGCCTCTCGGCATGTGCGCCGAGCAGGCACCCCGCCCCAGCACCGACCAGAACGCCGAGCTGGGGCCTGAAGGGTAGCTGCGGCGTTCAGGGCCGGCGCCGCGGTCAGTTCACGCAGCCTGAAGGAATGAAGCGACTGCCCTGGCAGTTGGTCGGCGTGTTGTCAATGATCCGGGAACGTCGGGTCACCCTCTGGGTGTCGGTCCACACGCCTCCCGGAGCGACGGTGGCAGAGTTTCCGGCGATCCGCGTGTTCGACAGAGTGACGTTCCCACCCTGGTTGTAGACTCCCCCGCCCTGGGCCGCACCGCCGGTCACCGTGTTGTTGCTGACCGAAGTGTCCTCCAACCGGAGCGGACCGTAGTTGTAGATGCCTCCGCCCCCTGGCTGGGTCGAGATGACACCAGCGGTATTGCAGTCGATGGTCGAGCCGGTGATTTGCAGATCGGCGCCGCTGTAGATGCCGCCACCGCCGTCACCCGACGTCGCGGAGTTGTCATCGACATGGCTGTCTCGGACGACGGCGGTGCCTTCGCCGAACTCCAGGCCTCCTCCCTCGAAGCTCGCCACGTTGAACCGGATCGCGGACTTGTTGATCGTGGTCTTGGCTGCGCTGCCGAACTGAACCAGACCGGCCCCGAACGTGGCTTTGTTGGCCGCCAGTTCAGAGTTGTTGATGGTGGCGGTACCGAGTACGGCCACGCCTCCGCCGTTGCGCTCGGAGGAGTTCTGGCTCACCCGGCTGTGTTCCAGTTTCAGACGGCCCCCCCGGCCTGGACCAGAATTCCCCCACCGAGCTCGGGCTGCCCGGTGATGCTCCCGCCCTTGACCGTCAGTTTGCGCACTTCCAGGTTCCCGCCACTGGCCACGTCGAGGATCCGGAACGGGCCGGATGCCGACGGGTCGCGCTGAATCGTGGCGCCGTTGCCCAGGACGGTGATCCGCTTGGTGATGGCCGGCAGTCCGTCCTGGCAGATGGTAGGTGCACTGTGAAGCCAGGCTCAGCCTGCTGTCGTTGCTGCTGTTCGCGGCCTGGATTGCGGAGATCAGGGCGGCTGTGTCGCAAGGTACTTGTACGCTGCCACCTTGCCGGCCGGATGCCGGGTCTGCCGCAGCATGCGCACCGGTCAGGGAAAGGACAAGGGCAGCTCCACCGAGGCAACAAGCGGCTTGCTGGGTGAGGGCGGCTCGTTTGGGCATAGCGGTTTTCCTTCCGGCGTGGGGAGCATCGAAGCGCGGGACGCCGAGTCGCCCAGCTTCCTTGAGAGATGCCGCCCCAGGGTGCGGCCACGCCCGGCCCCGGTTGCCTATCCCCCTCCAGCAGGACGGATGTCCGGCGCGGGCTACTCCACCCAGCCGACGCCATTCCCCCACCGCGCGCTGAGAGCCACGGCGGGATCCCTTCATCCAATCGGGTGCGGCGTTCGGTATGAGGTGCCGGCAGGCGGCTGTCTCAGTCGTCACCGGATCCCTGTTCGGGCCACAGACGGCCGGACCACTGGGGCTCGACGCCCTTCCGTTCCCTTTCCCACGCCCGCCCGCTGCGGGCTTCGACGATCCGCAGGCGTGCGCGGCCCCGAGCGCGATTCGGGCCGAGGCTGCGGTGCCGAGGCAGCATCAGGCAGTAGATGGAGTTCCTCGACCACACCCTGCATGCCATCACGAGCAATCCCATCACCGCCACGCCCCTGGCGCGCATCGAACCCGAGGGATCGGGTCGGCGACTCCACTGGAGTACCGCAGGCCATATGCCACCGCTGCTGATCATCGCCCCTGACCTGCCGGTAGTCGTCACCGGGCTGGAGATCCCCGAAGTCCTCCGCTGTTCGCCACTGTCAGGTTCGACAGCCGGCGAGCCTCGGGGGTCCGGCCAGTTACGTACCGAAGACCACGAGCGGGCCACCCGCGGCTTCGGTACCGGGCCCTGGACGACCGGCGCGGGCTCCACGATGCCTGGAGCCGTGCCCCACATCACCGGCACGCACGCACGCGCTCGCGAACCGGTACCGGCCGTGCTGAGCGCACATCTGGCGGCCGCGACCCCCTGTCAACGACGTGGGGTGGGCAACGGCAGGGCAAACCAGACGGCCTTGCCCTCCGCTGTCGGGAGGGTGCCCCAGGAGCTGGCCATGGAGTCCACGAGGAGCAGGCCTCGGCCCGATTCCGCGTCCGGTGCGGCGAAGCGGGCCTGGGGAAGCACCGGGCTCCCGTCGCAGACCTCGACCCCCAGCTCCCGTCCGGCCTGCCGCAGCCGGAGTCGGAGAGGGCCGCGGCCGTGGCGCACCGCGTTGGAGAGGAGTTCGGAAACCAGCAGACAGGCCGTCTCTCGCAGCTGTTCGTCGTCCTTGCCCCACGCGGTCAGTGTGGAGCGCAGGAACCGGCGGCCTTCACCCACGCTGCTCGGATCCGCGTCCAGGACCACGGTCCGCGAAGTGGCCGGGATCTCCGGGATGCGCACGAGCAGGAGGGTGACGTCGTCCGGGTTGTCGTCGATGTCCGGCAGGAGCTCGCCCAGCAGCCGGTCGGCTGCGGCTTCCAGGGATCCGGTCGTCGCGAGGCTCTTCTCCAGCACAGCGGCAAGCCCGTCGACCTGCCCTTCGATATCGCTTCCCGGGGTCTCCACCAGTCCGTCCGTGTACATCGCCAGCACGGAGCCGGGCGCGACTCGGTGCCGGCTCTCGTGGTGGGGTACCTCGCCGACCCCGAGCGGAACGCTCACGTCCGCCGGGAGCCGGGACACCTCGCCCCCGGGGCCGGCCAGCAGGACGGGCAGGTGTCCGGCCGAACAGACGGTGACCTCGGCCGCGTCGGCGTCGACGACGAGGTAGCAGCAGGTGACGAACTGGTCCGGGAGTTCACTCACCACGGCGTCGAGGGCGCGCATCAGCTGCCAGGGTGGCATCCCGGTCTTGGCCAGGGCGTGGGAGGCGGATCGCAGCTGCCCCATGACAGCGGCGGCATCCAGGCCGCGTCCCATCACATCACCGATCATGACGCCGACGCGACCACCGCCCAGGGGGATCAGGTCGAACCAGTCACCACCCACGCCGGCACCCTGCCGGGCCGGGAAGTAGCGACTGGCCGTCGACATCCCCGGCACGTCGGGCGGTGAACCCATCAGACTGCGCTGGAGGGTGAGGGCGACATGACGCTGCTGCTCGTAGAGCTGGGCGAGCGTCTCCTCGGCGGCCTTGCGTTCGGTGACGTCGCGAATGGCCGCGGAGACCAGGGTACCGTCAGGGGTCTCCAGGGGGCTGAGACTGATCTCGACCGGAAACTCGCCCCCGTCCCGGCGCAGCCCGTGCAGTTCCAGGCCCGCACCCATCGGCCGGACCTGCCGGTCGACGAAATAGCCCTGCCGGAAGTCGGCGTGGCGGCCGCGGAACCGGTGGGGTACGAGCACCTCGACGGCTCGCCCCAGCAGGTCCTCTCGGGCGTAGCCGAAGAGCGCCTCGGTCTGGGCGTTGACCAGCTGGATGGTGCCCCTCTCGTCGACGATCACCATGGCGTCGGGCGCCGACTCCAGCAGGGCCCGGAAGCGCGCATCGGCGGCTCTGCGCTCGCTGACGTCCCGTACGGCCGCGGAGATCAGCAGGCCTTCGGTCGTCTCCAGCGGGCTCAGGCTGATCTCGACGGGGAACTCACGCCCGTCCCGGCGCAGCCCGTAGAGCTCCAGGCCCGCTCCCATCGGGCGCACCTGGCGGCTGGCTGCGTAGCCGATCCGATGGCTGGGGTGCTGGCCGCGGAAGCGCTCGGGCACCAGGACGTCGATGGAGTGTCCCAGGAGTTCCTCGCGGGGGTAGCCGAACAGGGCTTCGGTCTGTGCATTCACCAGACGGATCACCCCGGCGTCGTCCACGATGACCATCGCGTCCGGTGCCGCTTCCAGGAGAGCCCTGAAGGGCTCTTCGGTCGTCGCTGCCATGCTGCGCCTCGCACTCCCCGGATCCGGCAGAAGGGGACATCCGACCACATGGCCGGAAACAGCGCCCTGGATTGACCGGGATTCATCCACAGTTGACCGGCTGTGAGCGTGATGGCTTGCACCGGCGGGCCCTGCCCGAAGCGCATCCCACTACCGTTTTTGCTGCGAAGGGTATGGGGTCCTGTCGACGTCTCCTCCGGGCAGGCGTCAGCCGGCCCCGTACCGCGTCGCGGCGAGCCGGATCTCCTGCACGGCGGGCCCGCTGCTCCACCAGCAGCATCGCGCCGACCCCGGCCTCCCGCCCCTGACGGTGGATGCGCAGCCGCAGACCGTCGGCGAGCACGCGCAGCTCCGACCGAGGGGGCGGGGCACGACGACTTGGGGCTCGGTACTCGAAGCAGTACTCGTGGTGGGACGCCATGGACGCCATGGCCTGCGGGACCCGGTTCGAGGCGGACCTACGTCTACTCCCCGCGGATCTGATGGGGATACTGATCAGCCGCGGACGCGGGCTCCGGCCCGCAGACCGCTCGCTCTCGCTGACCGCGACATCCACACCAAGGAGCCCACGTGCGCACACACCAAATCGGCATGGCACTGACCGCGATCGGCGCGGTCGTCACCGTGGCAGGCTCCGCGATGTTCGTCCTCCCCGGCCCCGGCCTGCCCGTCCTCATGCTCGGCCTGCCGCTCCTCGTCGCAGGCATCGCCACCACCGCCCTCGGCCGCAAGCAGGCACGGATGCCGCGCGACTGAGCACGGCAACGGGATTACGACTGGCCTGCCGCCCCGGCCGCGGATCCCCCCGTTGGCCCTGTACCCACGGCGCGGGGCAGCGGTCCGGCGAATACTCGGAGGGCGAAGCCGCAGTTCACTGACCGGACTCGGTGCGTGGTGGAACGCGAGGCCACGGCCGGACAGCAGGGAGCGGAAAAGCGAACTGTCTACCCACGACGGGACGGCCCTGGACTGCTAACTGCGGGACGCCTTGCACACGGTGAGTAGTAGTCGATGTCGGTGAACTCGCCCCGGAGCGGGGAGGCGCCGCGGGGAGAGGACCCCGAGCGGACAAAGGCCGGTCAGCGTCACCATGTTGGCGAGCTTGCCGTGCATAGTGATGCGGTCCTTGGAGATGACGACGGCACGGATGTCGGGGCGCCCGACCTGGTACTACATGGCAGGCCTGGAGCAGCCAGTCACCTCGGATCCGTAGGCCTCCGGCGCACGCACGACGTTCCGTCACAGCCTGGCGGAGGGGGCTGGGACAGGCAAGGGCGTTGTCACTTGCGCACAAGTTCCGCCACTCACGCTTCATCCACGGATCGAACGCCCTGGCCGGGTCCGAGGGAACGATCGTAGGAGCCGACGGCGCAGCGGCGACGCACACTGCCCTTCGCAGGCAACCGGACTCGGCCAGCCGGCGGCCAGATCTAACTACTCGTCAGTAAAGTCAGCAAAAGGTCAGCATTCGTTCGACCAAACTTGGTGACAGCCTGCAACACATGAGACTCGACCGTCGGCGTCGAAGGCTCTCGCACCAAGTCCGGCGGCCTCCCCTGCGAAGCCAAAAGCGGAGGGCCGGGAGCAAGCACCGCACCCGACCCTCGCCCGACACAGACCAGCAGGTCAGCGCACTCTTCCCCTGGCTTTCAGGTGCGTCGGCGGGAGTTCGGGAGCCGGAATCGGAGGGCCGTCGTAGCCCTTGACCTCGCCGAAACGGGACCCGTTCATCCAGTCTTCGCGGGCCTGCGCGATATCATCGTGTGACCGTCCGATCCAGTTCCAGAACATCACGATCTCCTCCTCGAACGGCTCGCCGCCCAGGAGCATCAGGCTCGCGTCCGAGGTCGCCCGCAGGGGGAGTTCCGTGCGGCCGCAGCCGAGGTAGAGCATCGAGCCCGGGAGGACCGGGACGTCGTCCACGTGGGCCTCGCCCGACATCGACAGGACCGCGTACTCGAAGTCCGGGTCCAGCGGGAGGCGGGTTTCCGTGCCCGCCGCCAGGGTCAGGTCCGCGCCCACGATCGGGCTGTACGCCGTGCCCGGCGAGGTCGCCGTGTCCAGGGTGCCCAGGATGACCGTCGCCGTCAGCCCCGGGGCCGTGACCGTCGGCAGGTCCGCGTGGTGCTGGAAGTGCGGTTCCACGTCGCGGTGGGCGTCCGGCAGGGCCACCCACAGCTGGGCGCCGTGCAGGAAGCGGGCGTGCGGGCGGGGGCTCTCCTCCGAGTGGCTGATGCCACGGCCGGAGGTCATCAGGCCCAGTTCCCGGGGGCGGATCGTCTCCAGGCTGCCGACGCTGTCGCGGTGCAGCACCTCTCCCTCGTGCAGCCAGCTCACCGTCTGGAGCCCGGAGTGCGGGTGCGGCGCGACCTGCATGCCGGGCTCGTCGGCGATGTCGTCCGGGCCGTAGTGGTCCACGAAGCACCAGGCGCCCACCATGCGGCGGCCCAGGTTCGGCAGGAGTCGGCGGACCTCGGTGGACTCCCCGAGCTTGACCGTGCGCGGGCTGAGGAGCTCGCGCACCGGTTCGGCCACGACGAAGCCGCGGCCGCCGCAGGCGGAAAGAGCGGGCTGGCGATCGAGATTGCTCATGTGGACAACCTAGCCCCGGGGAGGTGGCGGTGGAGAGCGGAATGTTCCACGACCACGGCGTGTTGGAGGCAGCGGACAGACCACCTGAACGGCGGAAGGGACGCGATGAACGCGCCGACGACGTACTTCGAGCACGGGACGGCAGCCGAGCGCTGGGCGCGCGCCCAGCTCTTCTTCGACGCGAAGGAGTACGCGACGGCCGCCCGCATCCTGGAGACACTGGCGGCCGAGGCCCCCGAGCAACTGGCGCCCCGGCTGCTGCTGGCCCGCGCCTATTACCACTCCGCCCAACTCTCCCGCGCCGAGCGCGAGCTGCGCGCCCTCCTGGAGCGCTGGCCGGTCGAGGACTACGCACAGCTGATGCTCGGTCGCACCCTGGAGCGGCTGGGACGGGCCGCCGAGGCCCGTCCGTACCTGCGGATGGCGGCCGCCATGGCCGGCGAGTTCCCCGAGTAGCGCGCCACCCGGCCCCGCGCATGCGGGGTCGGGCCTCCGGCTCGGATAGCCTGGGGCCCATATGAACCGCCTCACCACACCCTTCGGCTCCTACGAGCTCACCCGCTTCCCCGAGGACCCGCGCGACCGGCTCCGTGCCTGGGACGCCGCGGACGAGTACCTGCTGCGCCACCTCGACTCCGGCACCGGTGAGCGGGGACCGGTGGACCTGGCCGCCGCCGCCGGCCGGATCACCGTGCTCGGGGACCGCTGGGGGACGCTGACGACGGCGCTCGCCGCGCACCGCCCGACGCAGATCACCGACTCCGCCCTCACCCGCGCCGCCACCGCCGCGAACCTGGACCGGGCCGGCATCGGAACGGCCAAGTCGACGGTGACGCTGCTCACCACCCAGGACCCGCCGCCCGAGCGGATCGACGTCCTGCTGGTGCGCGTGCCCAAGAGCCTGGCGCTGCTGGAGGACCAGCTGTACCGGCTGGCGCCGCACGTCCACGCGGGCACCGTCGTCGTCGGCACCGGCATGGTCAAGGAGATCCATACCTCCACGCTGCGCCTCTTCGAGAAGATCCTCGGCCCGACGAAGACCTCGCTCGCGGAGAAGAAGGCGCGGCTGATCTTCTGCACGCCGGGCACCCCCGGCGCGACCCGCCCCACCTCCGCCGGACCGTGGCCGCTGACGTACACGGTGGACGAGGACGCCGGATCCGCCTCCGGCCTGTCCGTCGTCAACCACGCCGGGATCTTCTGCGCCGACCGGCTCGACGTCGGCACCCGCTTCTTCCTGCAGAACCTGCCGACCAACACCGACGGTGCCCGGGTCGTGGACCTGGGCTGCGGCAACGGCGTCGTCGGCACGGCCGTCCAGGCTCACGACCCCGACGCGGAGGTCGTGTTCACCGACGAGTCCTACCAGGCGGTCGCCTCGGCGCGGGAGACCTACCGGGCGAACATCCGCGAGGGTCGGCGCACCGCCGAGTTCCACGTCGGCGACGGCGTCGCGATGCTCTCCCCCGGCTCCGTCGATCTGGTGCTGAGCAACCCGCCCTTCCACTCGCACCAGGCCACGACGGACGCGACGGCGCTGCGGATGTTCGCGCAGTCGCGCAAGGTGCTGCGCCCGGGCGGCGAACTGTGGATCGTCGCCAACCGGCACATGGGCTACCACACCCACCTGCGCCGGCTCTTCGGCAACAGCGAAGTCGTCGCGAGCGAGCCGAAGTTCGTGGTCCTGCGCGCGGTCAAGCAGGATCGCCCGCGAGCCATGTGACCTGCCGGTACGTCCTACACTCTGGCGCGTGAGCAGCCAGGTGGAGAACGGGAACGGCGGCGCGAACGGCGACACGGGCGGCGGTGACACGGGCGGCGGTGGCGGGCGCTACCGCCGCGAGGACGTGGCCCGGGCGGCCGGCGTCAAGGTGCGCAACCTGCGCTACTACCAGGAGCGCGGGCTGCTGCCGCCGCCGCGCCGGGAGGGCCGCATCGCCTGGTACTCCGACGATCACCTGACCCGGCTGCGCCTGATCAGCGACCTGCTGGGCCGCGGCTACACGGTCAACGGCATCGCCGAACTGCTGCAGGCGTGGGAGGAAGGCGGCGGCCTGTCCCAACTGCTGGGCCTGGAACGGGAGATGACCCGTGACTGGGTCCAGGAGGAGCCGGTGACGCTGTCCCGGCGCGAGTTGCGGGAGCTGTTCGGACCGACCGCGACCGCCGAGGACACCCGGCGGGCGGCCGAGCTCGGCTACGTGACGATCGACGGGGACCTGGTCACCTACCCGAACCGCCGGCTGCTGGAGGCCACGCTGACGCTGGTGCGCCAAGGCGTGCCGCTCGCGGAGATCCTGGATGCCGGGGAGTTCGTACACGCGCAGGCCGCGGCGGTCGCGGACCGGTTCGTGGGGCTCTTCCGGCGCCATGTGATCGACGCGGCGGGCCCGGAAGGTCAGGAGGGCCTGGAACGGCTTTCGGCCACGCAACTTCAACACATCACGGCGGCGGTGGCCGCCCTGCGGCCGGTGGCCGGCGAGGTGGTGACCTCGGAGTTCGCGCGGGCGATGGCCCGGCGGGTGGATGCGGAGGTCGCCGAACTCCTGCGTACGGAGCAGTAGGAGTCGGCTCAAAGGGTGCACTCGCACAACCTTGCCAACCCCCATTGGCACTCTTACATTCAACTCGTCGGTAACAACGGTGCACAGCCGAAATAAGGGACGTTCTCATGACCGGTTCTCCCCATTTATCCGACCCGTCCGACGATGCTTCCGGCCGCGTCCGCTGGCGCCGGTTCGCCGTCCTGACCGTCCCCGCCGTCGCCGTGACCGCCGGCCTCGGCATCGCCCTCGCGCAGGGCGTGCTCGCCGCCTCGTTCGCCGTGTCGGGACAGCAGTTCAAGGTGTCGGCGAGCAGTCTGGAGGGCGAGGGCTTCGCCCAGTACGGAAGCGTGGACGTCAACGCCCGCCAGGAGCTGATCCCGGTGGCCGTCACCGCCATCCGGGAGGCCAAGCTCCACAGCCTCTGCCAGTCCGTGGTCACCTCGCTCCCGGTGATCGGCGACATCTCGCTCAACCTCACCGCCGGGAAGAAGTCCCCGGTCGAGGCGACCAACCTCTTCGTCGACGCCACCCAGCTCTCGGGCGACGCCGTCTTCAGCAACATCGAGATCGGGCGCGACGCGTCCACGCTCGACAAGGGTCCGGCCGAGGCCCAGGGGATGCAGGACCTCTTCGCCCAACAGGCCGACACGGTCAGCATCACCGGCCTCCAGCAGACGGCGTGGGCGACGAACGCCGGCACCTTCAAGCTCTCCGGGCTCAGCATGAACGTCAGCAAGGGCAAGAAGGAATGCTTCTGAGCCTACGGCGGCGCTGGCAGCGGTGGCGGCGCAGCAGACCTTTCTGGGGCGGGCTGTTCGCGATCCTGGCCGGGTCATGGATCTGTGTCCTGCCGCTGGCACC
Organism: Streptomyces sp. CLCI03; assembly: GCF_053615355.1. Taxonomy (NCBI): domain Bacteria; kingdom Bacillati; phylum Actinomycetota; class Actinomycetes; order Kitasatosporales; family Streptomycetaceae; genus Streptomyces; species Streptomyces sp. CLCI03. The sequence goes on from NZ_CM132132.1 coordinate 1,055,110, forward strand.
GTTGAAGATCATGCTCCAGCAGGGGGTGGCGGGTATCCCGTCCGTCCTGATGGGCATCGTGATGATCGTGCTCGGGCTCACCGCCTGGTTCGCTCCCCCACAGCGTTCCCTCGCGGGTGTCCTCACCACCCTGATCGCCACCGCCGCTCTGGTCCTGTCGAACCTCGGCGGGTTCCTGATCGGCACGCTCCTCGGCATCCTCGGCGGCGGCCTGATGTTCGCCTGGCAGCCGTTCGCCCGCGGTGCCGGGAAGGCGGAGTCCGCCGTGGCCGCACCCCCTCCCCCCACCCCGCACCACGATCCGCAAGGAGCACAGCCATGAGCCGTACGCGCACCGCGCTCGCCCTCGGGACGGCCGTCGCCGGAGCCATCACGCTCGCCTCGGTCACCGCCTCCGCCGCCCCCTTACCCCTGGCCGGGTCGACCACCGTCACCCCGGCCGGGCACGCGTTCCAGGCCACCCTCAGCGGGAAGGCCACCTTCAAGGCCGGTTCGGTGACCATCACCTGTACGGCCTCCGTCGCCACCGGCAGCGTGCCGGGTGCCCCGGGCAACAGCAACCCGGCCGGGCCGGTGTCCTCGCCGATCTCGGCGCCGACGTACAGCTCCTGCACGTCCAGCATGTGGGGGGTGACGCCCACCGTCACCACCAGCGGTGCCTGGACCGTGTCGATGCAGAACGGCTCCCCGATCACCGCCACCATGGGCCTGCCGGTCGGCGGTCTGGTGGTCCAGACGAGCGGGCTCGCCTCCTGTACGGTCACCGCCGCCCCCACCGCTCCGGCGAACGCCGGCGGTACCTGGGCGAACGGCTCTCCGTCGACCCTGACCTTCACGAACGTCTCCGTACCGGTCACCGTCACCGGCGGGTTCGGCTGCCCGACGAGCGCGACCACGTCGATCTTCAACGCGGTCTACAAGGTGACCGACACCACCGACCCGGCGCAGCAGATCACCGTCGGTCCCTGACCCTCCCGATCGACCCGCGGCCCGATCGACCCCCGGCCCGATACCCCCGGCCCGTCCGTTCCCGGAGCGTTCCGGGAACGGACGGGCCGTCGCGCTCCTCCCGCAGCCGTCACTTCTCGTCGCGGGTCACGCCGTTCGCCCCGGTGCGGAAAATGCGTTGCCCTCACACGCGAGGGCGGGCGAAGCTCGCCGACATGTCTCACAACCCCGAGCATCGACCGTCATCGTCCGACGCCCCGCGTCCGCCCCACCGGGACGTCTCCGACCTCTTCTCCGGCGGCCGGCTCACCGTGATCCCGCGCAAGGTCGCCCGGCGCGAGCAGTTGCTCGCCCACCTCACGGAAACCCTCTTCGCGGCGGACCGGGAGTACACCGAGCCCGAGGTGAACGACGCCCTGCGCACCGTCCACGAGGACTGCGCGGCGTTGCGCCGGTATCTGATCACCTCGGGCCGGCTCGTGCGGACCCGTGACGGACGTGCCTATCGGCGGGCGGCGACCACCCTGTAGTGGGTCGTCAGTCGGCCGTCGTCACCGATCACGTGGAAGGCGACGGCCGGCGGCTCGTCGAGGTGCACGTGCTCGTCGGACCCGGTCCGCGGCTCCCACGGCAGCCGGAGCGTGGAGACGACCCCGGGCGCGACCAGCACGGGCCGGCCGGCGAAGGTGGTGGCCGCGGCGGTGTGCGCGTGCCCGCACAGGAATGCGGTCAGGTGTGGGTGGCGCTCGGCGAGGGCGGCGAGCCGCTCCTCCCCGAACTGGCGGATCTCGTCCACGTACGGGGTGTGCAGCGGCACCGGCGGGTGATGGAACGCGACCAGGACCGGGATCTCCCGCGGGGTGTCGGTCAGTACGCCGTCCAGCCAGGCCAGGGTGGATTCCTCCAGGAATCCGTGGTGCTCGCCGGGCACGGACGAGTCGCAGACCGCGAGTACGAAGCCCTCGCCGCGCAGCACCTGGTCGACGGGCTCGGTGGAGGGGGACGCCTCCCCCAGCAGGCCGCGGCGGAAGGCGGCCCGCTCGTCGTGGTTGCCGGGGCAGACGATCAGCGGGTGGCGCGAGCGCAGCAGCTTCGCGGCCTCCTCGTACTCGGAGTCCGCCGCGTGGTCGGCTATGTCCCCGCTCACGAGCACGGCGTCCACGTCGTACGGAAGGCCGTCGAGATACTCCATGACGGCGCGGGTGCGCTCGGCCGCGCGCCGGTCACCGTCGAGATGGACGTCGCTGAGATGGGCGATCACGATCACGTGCGGGGTCTCCTTCGTCTCCGGTCAAGAGAGGGGGGTGGACACCCCATTCAACAGGTCACGCGCGTGCGTACGCGGTGAAGGCGGGCACGGATGACGCCCCCGGGCGGGCGACGATGAGCAGGTCCTCGTATGCGAAGACCTCGCCCGCCGGAGCCACGGCGTCGTGGAAGCTGCGGGAGTCCCGCTCCTTGCCGGTGGCGGCGTCAAGGACGTAGAGGTCCTCGTCCGGTACCGCCGATGTGGCGCTGCCCTTGACGATCACCGTGACCTTGCCGTCCTGGAGGTGCAGGGCGACGCCCGGCAGGTCGTCGAGATCGGTCCTCCAGACCTGTCGACCGGTGGTCAGGTCGAAGGCGACCGCACGGTGGCGGGTGCCGCCTTTGACGTAGTAGCCGGCCAACGCGTAGAGCCGGGTGTCGTCCACCACTGCCACGCGTAGACGGTCGTTGAGGTGGCCGTGGTCGCCGGAGAAGTCGATGCGCGGACGGGGGACGCCGTCCTTGTCGAAGGAGTAGTAGGCCCCGGACGCCTTGTCCCCGGCGCCCGAGGCCGAGACGACCAGCGGATCGGCCGACACGATGGAGGACAGCTCGTCCCATCGGACCGGCTCGCGGTCGCCGAGCGGGGTGGACCACAGAAGGGCGCCGGTGGTCGGCGCGAAGGCGGCCGCGTGCAGTTCGGCCCCCTCGGGCACCTCGCCGTCGGTCCGGGGCTTGTCCGGGGCGCCGCAGGCGAGGAGGACGGCGACGTGACGCTCGGCCGGCGCGGCCTTGCCCGGGACACAGTTCCCGGGGACGGCCGCGGTCCAGCGGGACTCACCGGTGCGTACGTCGACGGCCCGCAGCCCCTGGTCCGCGACGAGGGCGAGACCGCCTCCCGCGGCGATGAGACTGCGCTCGAAGCGACGACCGGACTCGGCGGCGGTATCGGTGGGGATCGGGGTACGCCAGATCTCGCGGCCGTTCTCCATGTCGACCGCGGTGACGACGGTGCAGGTCTCGCGCCGGGACGAGGCAGGGCGGTTCTCGTCGTCCCGTACGACGAGCAGGACGGACCGGTCGACGTCTGCCTCCGCGGCGCAGATCCGGGAGCGGCCGGGCGGACGGTGGTCCCAGACCTGTTCGCCGGTTCGGGCGTCGTAGGCGGTTGCCGCGTCGAAGCGGCTGCGCACCAGGAGGTCGCCGACCAGCCAGGCACCGTTGCCCTGCTCCGACTTGTTGCCGTCGGGCGGGGTCTGCCACGCGATGTCCATGGAGTCGCCGGGGAAGCGGCCCGTGGAGGCGAGGCATCCGGCCGTGGTGGCGCCGATCAGGGCGAGGACCGCACCACCCGCGATCAGCACGCGGCCGATCCCTCTTCTCCGTGAAGGTGCGTCGGCGTTCGTTGTCCCGGCCATGTTCGATCCCCCCCGATACGACGCCGTCGGACAGGCGTCCGGCCTCCCCGGGCCTCGATGATCATAGGCAGGGGCCGGGGCGATCGGTGAGCCGCCGCGGGTCACGCGTCAGAACGGCGGGTCTTCGCTGTAGCCCCCGCCGGTCCAGGCGGCTTCCCACGACGCCCGTGCGGCTCTGAGACGGGCGTGGTGCTCGCGGACCGCGATGTCGGACGCGTTCTCCAGGCCGCTGATGTCGTGCCCCCAGGTCCTCAACCCGTCGAAGGCGCGGTCCCGGTGGCGCCGGTCGGTGCTGGTGGCCAGCAGGCGCCGGGCGTGATCGGCCAGGTCGGCCCGGTGCTCGATGAGGAGGGGGTGCTCGATGAGGGGAATGGCCGCGACCAGCGCCGCGTGGCGTACGTCGGCGCGGTCGTGGCCGAGAAGGGTACGAACGGCGGAGAAGAGGGCCGGCCGTGCGTCCCGAAACGCACGCATCTCCGGGCATTCATCGAGGAATTCCTCGACGTGATCGCCTCCGCCCAGGGCGACGCACTCGTCGTCGGCGTCATAGGCGGTGTCACCGAGCCAGTCGAGCAGCCGGACGAGGATCGGGCCCGGCCGGGGTGTCTCGCCGTCGCGACCGGGACGGTCCGTCGCGACGGCCGGATGGTCGAGGATCGCCGCGACGTAGAGCGCCACCGGAACGGTCGCCTCGTAGATGCTGTTCTGGTGGGTCACCGCCCACGGCGCATCCCGGAGTGCGGACTCCCTGACCGCCGGGTCCGGGTCGGTGAGACGTACGAGCGCCGCGGGCAGGGATTCACCGGTCCCGGACGGGGTGCCCAGCGACGCCCAGTCCGTGGTCTCCAGCAACACGTCCGGGGAAGGGAGATCGGCGGGGTGGGGGCTCTCGGTCCGGCGGCGGCTGTGGCTCACATGCGGAGGCTACGGGGCCGTCGGGCCACCGTCACGGCCGGGTGTCGTCTCCGGCGGACCGCGTAGGCCGGGCGCCGGCTCTCAGCCGGTGCCGCGCGGCCGGGTGCGGCGCAGCAGGACCCAGCCGGCCGCGGTGAGGACGACGGCGCTCCCGGCGAGGGTGGCCACCGTGGCTCCGGTGGAGGCGAGCGCACCGCCGCCGGGCGTGGTGTGGTCGCCGCCGCCGACCGTGGTGCCGGTCGAACCGCCACCGACGCTGCCGGGGGTACCCGAAGTCCCGCCGGAGCCGGCGCCGGAACCGCCATCGGCACCGCCCGTCGTACTCCCGGTGGAGCCGGTGGAGCCGCTGGAGCCGGAGCCCGTACCGTCGGTGCTTCCGGTCCCCCCGGTCGCGGAGGGGCCGCCGCCGCTGCCACCCGTGGTCGGGTCCGGAACGGTGACGGTGAGGGTGGCCGGGGCGGTTCGGCCCACACCGGCGTCGTTGCCGAACTCCGCCCTGTGGCGGCGGCCGTTGTCGGAGAGCGCCGCCGTGAAGGTGTAGGTCGGCGAGGTGGCGCCCGCCACGGCCTGCCAGGTCCGGCCCGCGTCCGTACTGACCTGCCAGACGACGGTGGGTCGGGGAACCCCCTCGGCCTCCGCCGTCAGCGAGACCTCGGTCCCGGCCGTGACCGAGCGGTCCGCCGGGCTCCGGGTGACCCTGGGGGAGGTGGCCCGCTCCAGCCGGGTGATCCGGCCGGCCACCGGGTCCGATACGAAGACGCTCGCGCCACCGGGCTCGACGGCGACGGCCGCGCCGCCCAACTGCACGTGGAGGCCCGGGAGTACGACCGGCTTCACGACCTCCTGGAGGTCACGGGTGCGGTGGACGGTGAGCGTACCGTCGTTGTCGCTGCCCGGCTGCGAGCCGTCCCCCGCGTCCTGCCACACGACGAACGCCTGGTGCGTGGTGGCGTCGAAGACGGCCGCGCGGGGCATGTCGCCGCCCGAGCCCCGGACGGTGCCCAGCCGCTTGCCCGTCGCGTCGTGCACGACGACGGAGGAGTCCAGCCCGACCCATACCGCGCCGGTCTCGGGATCCACCTCCGTGAACCCGCCGAACCCCTCCCCGGCCGGGAGTTCCACGCTCGCGGTGACCTGGAAGGAAGCCGCGTCGATCCGGTACATCCGCCGGTGGGCGAGGTCCGTGAACCACACCGTGCCGCGCGCCGCGTCGACCGCGAACCCGTCGCCGCCCTCCAGCGTGACGGAGCGCTTCACGGCCGCCGTGGCGATGTCGACCTCCGACAGCACGGGCCCTTGCGCGACCAGCACCGTCGAGGGGGTGAGCCCGGCGGTGGCGTGGGTGACGGCCGCACCCGGCACCCACGCGCCCGCCGCGGCGGCGTCGCCGTCCTTGGCGGTACCGATGCCGCGCAGCGGATAGAGGAAGACCGCCCCGTCCCCGGGCAGCGGCGCGAGGAGCTGCCGCACCGATCGCCGGCCGAGCGTGCCGGTGGGCCCGGGTGCCTGGCCGACGGTGCTGCGCACCTTGCCGTCCGCGGGGTCCAGGACGTGCAGCCCGCTCTCGTTGACGTCGGCGGTGTCGGGCAGATCGTCCGAACCGACGTACAGCTTCTTCGAGTCCGGGTGCAGCAGCAGGTCACGGGGTTTGCCCGCCGTGGTGAACTGCGCCACCGACCGGTACACGGTGCTCTGCGGTACGTCGGCCCCCTCGCCCCCGGCTGCCGATACGGGGCTTCCGGTGGCGGCCGAGGCCAGTACGAGCGCCAGCGCGGCGGACGCGGCGCCGGCGCGACCGGGGATGAGGGGGTGTCGGGGTGTCATGGCTTCCTCGTCGACGGGGCGGTCGGGTGCAAGGGCGTGCAGTGACGCTCTAGTTGAAGGTCACCGGGACGTGGACGTCGTACTTGCGGTTCGAGGAGTTGAAGTGGTCCGCGCGCGTGACGACGGCGCATTCGACGGTCTCGCCGCAGATCTGGCCGCCGCCGAGGTCGGCCTTCACGTGGATGGTCACGCTGAAGGTGCCGCCCGTACCGAACTTGGAGGTGTTGGCCAGGGTCCCGCCGAAGGTGTTGTTGACCCAGTGGGAGGCGCCGGTGGTGCCGGACTGGTCCGAACCGCCCAGACACGGGGTGGGCTTGCTCACGCCGGGTGCGCCGCTGACGGCGCACAGGCTCACGTAGATGCCCTTGGCGGTGTTGTAACCGCTGCCCGTGACCGTGACGTTCTGACCGGTCGCGGTGGCGGAGGAGGGTGCGGTGAGGCTCAGGTCGAAGGTGGTCGCGCCGTCGGTGACCGTACGCGTCGAGGTGGCGGCCGAGGCGGAGCCGGCCGCGCCGACGGCGAGTGCGACGGCGGCGGAGGCGGCGACGGCCGCGCGGGCGGCGGAACGGGGCAGGGAGGCAGCACGCATCACTGGGGCACCTTTCAGGCACGGAAAGTCACAAGAATTGAGGTAAGGCTAACCTAATTTCGATCAAGGTTGCACGCCTACTTCGCGCCATCGTCACGACCGTGCCGGCTGCTCAATTCCGTTGCGGGCAAGGCCGATCCGGAGACGGGAACGGCCCACCGGAGGACGCGGGGCAACAGAACGGCCCGGCTGCGCCGTGTGGCGCGGCCGGGCCGTGTCCCAAGCCCCTCGGGGGCTCGCGCTCACCCCCGGTAGGTCTCCAGCAGCCGCAGCCAGACCTCGCTGATGGTCGGGAACGACGGCACCGCATGCCACAGGCGCTGGATCGGTACCTCGCCGACGACCGCGACGGTGGCCGCGTGGATCAGCTCCGCGGCGCCGGGACCGACGAAGGTCACCCCGAGCAGGACCTCGCGGTCGAGGTCGACGACCATGCGGGCCCGGCCCTTGTAGCCGTCGGCGTACAGACCGGCGCCGGACACCTTGGACATGTCGTAGTCGACCGCCCGCACCCGGTGCCCGGCCCGTTCCGCCTCGGCCAGGGTCAGGCCCACGGCGGCGGCCTCGGGATCGGTGAAGACCGCCTGCGGGACGGCGCGGATGTCGGCGGTCGGCGTGTGCGCGCCCCAGGGCGCGGTGTCCAGCGGAGTTCCGGCCGCGCGGGCCGCGATCACGGCGCCCACGATCCGGGCCTGGTACTTGCCCTGGTGGGTCAGGAGCACGCGGTGATTGACGTCCCCGACGGCGTACAGCCAGTCGTGCCCCGGCACCCGGCAGGTGTCGTCCACGTCGATCCAGCGACCGGCGGGCAGCCCGACGGTGTCCAGCCCGATGTCCTCGGTCCGCGGCGCGCGACCCGTCGCCATCAGCAACTCGTCGCCCTCCAGCGTCTCGCCGCCTTCCAGGACCACGCTGACGGGACCGGTCGAGCCGTCCCGGACCACCGCCTCCACCGACGCCCCGATGCGGACGTCGGCCCCGGCCTCGCGCAGCGCCTCGGCGACCAGTTCTCCGGCGAAGGGTTCCATCCGCGGCAGCAGCCCGGGGCCGCGCGCCAGGACGGTGACCTGCGAGCCGAGGGCCTGCCAGGCGGTGGCCATCTCGACGGCCACCACCGAGCCGCCCACGATCAGCAGTCGGCCGGGGGCCTCCTGCGCGGACGTCGCCTCACGGCTGGTCCAGGGGCGGGCCCCGGCGATCCCGGGGAGGTCCGGGATCACGGCCCGGGTACCGGTCGCGACGACCACCGCGTGTCGGGCCGACAGGATGTGGTGCTCGCCCTCGGGGCTGGTGACGGCGACCTTGCGGACCCCGTAGAGCCGGCCGTGGCCCCGGTACACGTGGGCTCCGGTCGAGTCGATCCAGTCGATCTGCCCCTGGTCCTTCCAGTCACCCGTCCAGTAGTTGCGGTGCGCGAGCACCGCCGCCGCGTCCAGAGGCCCCTGGACGGCGCCGGCCAGGCCCGGCACCCGGCGGGCGTCGGCCCGGGCCAGCGCCGGGCGCAGCAGCGCCTTGCTCGGGACGCAGGCCCAGTACGAGCACTCGCCGCCCACCAGTTCGCTCTCGACGAGCGCCGTGCTCAGCCCGGCGGCGCGGGTCCGGTCGACGATGTTCTCACCGGCCGGTCCCCCACCGAGGACCACCACGTCGTACTCCACCGCTTCCGACACAGACACCTTCCAAGGGTTCCAGAGGGTCCACCAGGACCCATGGGAATCCCGGTCAGGGGCTAATGTCCCGTCACTCTACGTGCGGTCCGCGCGACATGCGCGAGATGACGGGCGACGTCGGCGTGGTGACGTCCGGCGGCAGCGGGCCCACCGACGCCGGACGGGGCGAGCCGGGTCAGGCGCCGACCGACCGCCAGATGTGGTCGGGCAGTTCACGGGCCGCTTCGTCGAGGTCGACGTCTCCCACGGTCAGCCAGCGCCGGACGACGGCGACCACCGGGCCCAGGGCGAGGGACTCGATCAAGGGGGCCGAGAGGGGGACGAGTTCGCCCGATTCCTGGTGCGCGTGGATCCAGTGGGCGATCGGCGTCAGCCGGGCCTCCTGGGAATGGCGGATCTCGCGCGCGTTCGCCATGCCCAGACGGTCCGAGGTGACGGAATGGATGAGGCGGGCCGCGTCGGGGCGGTCCCGTACGAAGTCCAGGTAGGCGAGCACGACGGCCCGGATGCCGGAGCGGGCGTCGGCCGCCTGCATCAGCGCCGGTGCGAGTTCCCTCAGGAGCTGGTCCAGGGAGCGCAGCGCGAGTGCGGCGACCACGCCGTCGAGGCTGCCGAAGTGGTGGTAGATGCTGCCGGAACTGACTCCGCTGGCGCCGGTGATGGTGCCGAGGGTGAGGCCGGCCTCACCGGACGAGGCGTAGAGGCGGAGCGCCGCGTCCAGGACCTGTTCGACAGTGGCTTCGCCGCGTTGTTGCTTCGGCATCGGGCAGGCGTCCTCGGTCTCCTCGCGGCGGCGGATCTCCTCGATCCTCGTCGGGCTCAGCCTAAAGCACCATCATTACTGGATTTTTTTCTAGAAAGACTTTTCATTCCAGGAGTGGGCGGTCCACACTGGGCCGCCCTGGGCCCGGGCAGGAGCGAGCGCTGTCGCAGGGCCGGGGACATGAGAAGGGGGAGACATGGTGTTTCACGTGGAGTTACCGATCGGCGGGACGGGCGGGCCACAGGACGTGGTGCGGGTCGAGGTCGTGGAGACAGGCGAGGACGGCCTGGTACGGGTGGCTCGGCCGGGGCAGGTGATGGCGCGCGCCTCACGGTCGCTGGCGGAGATGGTGACCGGGATCCGGCCGGTGGCGCAGAGCTTCGTCGACGGCTTCCGAGGTATGGCCCGGGCTCCCGACGAACTCAACCTCGAATTCGGGCTGTCGATCTCCGCCGATGCCGATGTCGTCATCTCGAGTACGGCGGCCGAGGCCAACTTCAAGATCTCGCTCACCTGGACCCGCGCTCCGGCCGACGGCGCCGCCGCCGTCCCGGCGTCCGGTCCGCCGCACGGTCCGACACCCGGCCCGGTCGCGGCGGAGTCGACGCCGTGACGGGGCCACTGGCATCGGAGGGCGTCGGCCCGAAGACCCTGGACGCGGGGGTGCTGCGGATCCGCGACGGGCACGGGGATGCCGTCGGCCTGGGCTTCCTGATCTCTCCCGAACTCGCCCTGACCTGCGCCCACGTGGTGTCCGCCACCCTCGGCACACCGCAGGACGAGGAGCCCCCGCCCGCCTCCCGGATCCGCGTCGACCTGCCCCTGGCATCCGCCGCCGCCCCGGACGGCGTCGGGGTGACCGCGAGCGTCGAACACTGGCTGCCGCCGCGCGAGGAGGGCGGCGGGGACATGGCGGTCCTGCGGCTGGACGCCCCGCTGCCAGGGGCCCGCCCCGTGCGACTGATCGAGGCCGAGCAGGTGTGGGGCCATCCGGTCCGGGCCTTCGGCTTCCCCACCGGGCGCCCGGGCGGAGTCTGGCACTCCGGAGTCCTGCGGGAGGCACAGGCCCACGGGTGGGTCCAGGCTGACCTGGCCGGTGGAGGCTATCCGGTCTCGCGGGGCCGAGTACGTCCCCGAAGCGGACGCGCCGGTCGCCCAGCGGCTGTTCACCCAGCTCATCCGGGTCCCCGTGGGATCACCGGCCGCGACGCGCCGGCTGGCCCTGCGCGGCGACCTGAGCGAGGAGCAGTGGCAGGTCGCCCAACGACTCGCCGCCACCCGGCTCCTGGTCACCGGCCGCAGCGCCGAAGGCGGCGAGACGGTCGAGCTCACGCACGAGGCCCTGATCGGCGGCTGGGAGAAACTGGCGCGGTGGGTCGAGAGCGACCGGTCCTTCCTCGTGTGGCGGGAGTCCCTGCGCCATGACATGGACCGCTGGGAGCGGGCGGAGCGGGCCGCCGAGCTGCTGCCGACGAAGGTGGCCCTCGCGGGTGCCGGGCGGTGGGTACCCCGACGAGCCGACGATCTGAGCCCCGCCGAACGCGCCTACCTGGAGGCCGGACGCGCCCACCAGCGCTCCCGGACCCGCCGGGTGCGCGGCGCCTGGTCCGCGGTCTCCTTCGTCGTGGTCCTGGCCGTCCTGTTGGGATCGCTGTTCCTGGTCACGCGGCGGGAGAGCCGCGACCGCGACGCGCTCGCCACCTCGCGGTCCCTGACCCAGGCGTCCCAGGACGTCGCGGCCACCGACCCCGCCCAGTCCGTGATGCTCGCGCTCGCCGCCTACCGGACCTCACCGACCCAGGAGGCCCGCAACCAGCTGCTGCGCCTGCACCTGGCGTACGCGGACAAGAGCCGGGTCGTCTCGGGCCTGCTGGGAACGGTGGGGGGACTACAGACCAGCCTCGACGGCAACGTGGTGCCGGCCACCTCCAAGAACGGCAGGGCGATGCTCTTCACGGGCGTCACCACCGGCAACGTCCGCAGCGCGCAGGTCCCCTCGGTCGGGCAGGTGAAGTACCCGATGGTCTCGACCGACGGGAAGCGGGCCGCCTACATCCAGGAGGACGGGGTCGCCGCGTGGTTCCCCGTGCACGCCGACCGTGCGGAGCCGATGGGCGAACTGCACAAGCTGGCCCCGGCTCCGGGAGCAGCCATCGGCACGGACCACTGGCAGGACCCCTCCATGTCCGTGGACGGGACGACGATCGTCCATCGGGTTCTGGACAAGCTGGTCTGGTGGGATCTGGACAGCGGCGCCATCACCCGCTCGACACGCGCGCCCACGATCCAGACCGACGGCAGCTCCGACGACGCGTCGTTCGCCGCCGACAACCGGACTCTGCTGCTGCGCAGGACCGGACTGGGCGTCAACAACTCGGCCCTGACCGCCTTCGACCCGGAGACCTGGGAACATCGCGTGGTCGCCGAAGAGGTGAGCGCCATCGAGCTCTCCGGGGACCGGACGGCAGCCGTGGTGTGCGGCAAGCAGGGGGAGGACACGGCCGTGAGGCTGCTGCGGATCTCCGACGGCTCCCCGCAGGGCAAGCCGTACAGCGAGCAGGACAAGCGCTACAAGACCGGAACGTGCCGGCCGCAGGCGGTCGGCGCGGACGGCACCCGGGTGGCGCTGTGGTCCCTGGACACGCTGCGGCTGGTCGACCTGCTCCAGGACAAGGTGCTCTCCACCGTCCCCTCGGCCTCCATGCGCTGGTCGAGCCAGTTGGCGTCGGCTGACGGCAAGCTCTACTACGTCGGGTTCTCCGAGTCCCTGATCACCTACACCGAACTCCCCACCGGAGAGTCCGTCCTCCAGGTGGGCCAGCAGATCCTCACGCACGACGGCGGTAGGACGATCAGCCTGCTCGCCGACGGATCCGCGCTACAGGTACGGCCCACGGCACCGGGGACCAACGACCAGCTCATCGCCGAGGCCCCGCGCCGAACTCCGTTCCGCAAACCCAGGAGCACCGACCTCCTGAGACTGAGCAGGGACGGACGTCTGCTCGCGGACCTGGAGGGCGCCAACGTGGTGGCCGTCCTCGATGCCTCCACCCTGCGCCGGCCGGCCACCATCACCGCGGCCGAGCCGCCCGCCCCGGACAGCACCGCGCCACCACCGATCCTGGAGGACGGCAAGGAACCGGACTTCCAGCACTTCTTCGACCTCGCCGGGAACGTCCTGACCGTATCCGGGACCCTGGTCCAGCAGTGGGACGCGCACACCGGCCGGGAACTCGCCCACTACGACGCGAAGGCCCTGCTGCCCACCGTCGGGGAGGTGCCGCACACCGCCATCGGCCCCTACCCGGCCCCGAACAAGGTGACCGTGACCGTCTGGGGAGACCCCTCGGTCCGCATCGTCGACATCACCACGGGTACGGTCACCGAGACCGTCCGCACCACCGAGGACGTCCTCGCCGTGCAGTTCGACCCCAGCGGCCGCTACTTCGGGCTGATGCGCCGGGGCTCCATCGTCGAGCTGTGGCGGCGCGACCCGCTGCGCAAGGAGATCGGTCCCCTGCGCAGCACCGCCGAAGACTCCGCCACCCCCACCGTCACGCAGTTCCTCGACGGGGACGGCCACTTTCTGATCGCCGCCAACAACGCCGTGCGGACCTACGGCATCGAGGAACGCACCCTCCTGGCGTCGTACGAATTCGGTCAGCCACCGAATGCGTTCCCCTCCGGACGTTCGTACGCCTTCATGGACATCTCGAAGGACGCCCGGACGGTGGTCTACGCCGACCCCGCGGGCCCCGGCGGTGTCCTGCCGCTCGACCCTCGCGCGTGGCAACGCGACCTGTGCCGGGCCATCGGAAACCGGACGTTCACCGCCGAGGAGCGCAGGACCCTCCCGGTCCGCATCCCGGCGCGGCCCCCGTGCGCATCGGGCTGAGGCGCCCGCGGCCCAGGCATTCCGGTCGGCCGAGGTTCCGCCGGGCTCACACGAGCCCGGCGGAACCTCGGGCGTCACGCCCGCGCCGTGCCGTCGTCCCCCTCACCCGCGCCCTGCTGCTCCGCGGCGATCTTCGCGCGGACCTCGTCCATGTCGAGGGCCCGGGCCTGGCCGATGAGGTCCGTCAAGGCCGCTTCCGGCAGCGCTCCGGGCTGCGCGAAGATGGCCACCTGGTCCCGGACGATCATCAGTGTCGGGATCGAGGTGATCTGGAAGGCCCCGGCCAGCTCCTGCTGCGCCTCGGTGTCCACCTTGGCGAACACGAGGTCGGGGTGGGCCTCGGAGGCCCGCTCGTAGACCGGGGCGAACTGCAGGCACGGCCGGCACCAGCCCGCCCAGAAGTCGATCAGCACGAACGGGTTCTCGCTGACCGTCTGGTCGAAGTTTTCCTTGGTGAGCTCGACTGTAGCCACGGTGTCCAGACCTCCTGATTGAGCCGTCTGCTCCTTGAACGAACGTCGTGCCCTCCGCATTCCGCCCGTGCGGGGGCGGAGCCGGGACCTCCCCTGGACACCGCCCTAGAACGGGTGACCGGCGGGGGTGCTGCGGAGCGTGGTCCAGCGCAGTTCCGTGAAGGCGTCCAGGTTCGCCTCGCCGCCGAAGCGGGCACCGGTGCCGGAGGCTCCGACGCCGCCGAACGGGGCGACGGCCTCGTCGTTGACCGTCTGGTCGTTGATGTGGGCGATCCCGGTCGGGATCCGATCGGCCAGGTCGAGCCCGCGCGCCGCGTCCCGGGTCACGATGCCGAGGGAGAGGCCGTAGGGGCCCGCCGAGGCCAGCGCCACCGCTTCCTCCTCCGTCGCGAAGGACCGTACGGGCGCCACCGGGCCGAAGACCTCCTCGCTGTAGGCGGGGGTGTCGTCGGCGACGCCGGCCAGGACGGTCGGTCGGTAGAACAGGTCCCGGTGCGTGCCGCCGGCCACGAGCTTGGCCCCCTGCCCGGTGCTGGCCTCCACCAGGGCGTGGACCCGGTCCAGCTGGGCGCGGTCGATCAGCGGGCCCAGGTGGACCCGCTCGCGGTACGGGTCTCCCACGGCCAGTTCCTCGGCGCGCGCGGCGAGCCGCTCGACGTACTCGTCGTAGAGCGAGGCGTGCACGAGGTGCCGACCGGCGGTCATGCAGATCTGACCCTGGTGGAAGAAGGAGCCCCAGGAGGCCTGGGCCACGGCGGACTCGATGTCGGCGTCATGGAGCACGACGAGGGCCGAGTTGCCGCCCAACTCCAGGTGGACGCGCTTGAGGTGACGGCCCGCCAGTTCTCCGACGGACCGGCCGGCGGCGGTGGAGCCGGTGAAGGACACCACCCGTACGCGCGGGTCGGCGACCACCGCGGCGCCCGTCCCGGCGCCGCCGGGCAGGACCTGCAGCAGCCCGCCCGGCAGTCCGGCGGCGGCGAAGACCGCGGCGAGCGCGAGCCCGCCGCAGACGGCGGTGCGCCGGTCCGGCTTGAGCAGCACCGCGTTGCCGAGTGCCAGCGCCGGCGCGACCGAGCGGATCGCCAGGATCAGCGGGGCGTTGAAGGGGGCCACCACCCCCACCACGCCGGCCGGCACCCGGCGGGTGAAGGACAGCCGGGGCGCCTCGCTCGGCAGCACCTGCCCCGCGGGGCGGGAGGCCAGCGCGGCGGCTTCGTAGCACTCCTGCGCGGCGACGTGCAGTTCGAAGTCGGCCTTGCCTGGTATCGAGCCGGACTCTCGGACCAGCCATTCCCGCAGCTCGTCGGCGTGGGCGGTGAACAGGTCCCCGGCGCGGCGCAGCACGGCCGCCCGCTCCGGGTGGGTGGTGCGCGCCCGGTCCCGCTGCGCGGCCAGGGCCCGTACGGCGGCCTCGGCCACGTCGGCGGGCGCGGCGAGGTCGATGGTGGCGAGGGTGCGGCCGGTGGCGGGTTCGACGACCGGGGCGGAGCCGCCGGTGAGGGTGGGTCCGTCCTGCCAGAGCGTCGGATCGAGGAGCGGCATGGCGCGGGGCCTCCGGGTGGGGATGGGCGGGGCGGGGGGCGGCAGCACGCGCCATCGTGCCAGACCGGAGGCTCCACATCTGTTCAGTTATTGGGCAGTTGACGCCGAGCGGTGACCGGAAACGATCGACGCTCGGGTGGCATCGGCCCGGGTCAGCGCTCCAGGACGAGGGCGATGCCCTGCCCGACCCCGATGCACAGGGCCGCCATGCCGGTGCCGGAGCCCGCCGCCGCCAGCTGGTGCGCGACGGAACCCGCCAGGCGGGCGCCCGAGGCGCCGAGCGGATGGCCGATCGCGATGGCGCCGCCCCGCGGGTTGACCACGCCCGGGTCCAGCTCCGGCCAGGCCGCCAGGCAGCCCAACGCCTGCGCGGCGAAGGCTTCGTTCAGTTCGAAGGTGGTCAGGTCGGCGAGTCCGCGGCCGGACTTGGCGAGCGCCCGCTGGACCGCGTCGACCGGGCCCAGACCGAAGAGCTGGGGCTCGATCCCGGTGACGGCGGACGCGCTGATCCGGGCGAGCGGCTCCCGGCCGGTGGCCGCCAGCCCCGCCTCGTCGGTCAACAGCAGTGCGGCGGCACCGTCGTTGAGCGGGGAGGCGTTGCCGGCCGTGACCGTGCCCGTGCCGTCCGTCCGGAAGGCCGGCTTCAGTCGGGCCAGCGCCTCCGGCGTGGAACCCTCCCGGATGCACTCGTCCCGCACCAGGTCCGCGCCGGGGTACGGGACGACCTCGTCGGCGTAGAGCCCGGCGGACCAGGCGGCCGCCGCCTTGCGGTGGCTCTCCAGCGCGAAGGCGTCCTGCGCCTCGCGGGTGATGCCGTGCTTGTCCGCGACGAGTTCCGCGCCCTCGCCCAGCGAGCCGGTCCACTCCTCGGGCATGCGCGGGTTGGTCATCCGCCAGCCCAGGGTGGTGGACCACATCTGCTGGTGGCCGGCCGGGAAGGCCCGCTCCGGCTTCTGCACGACCCAGGGCGCGCGGCTCATCGACTCCACGCCGCCCGCGATGGCCACGGAGGCGTCACCGAGCGCGATGGCGCGGGCGGCCTGGATCACGGCTTCGAGGCCGGAGCCGCACAGCCGGTTCACGGTGACCCCGGGGACGCTCACCGGCAGCCCGGCCAGCAGTACCGCCATGCGGGCCACGTCCCGGTTGTCCTCGCCGGCGCCGTTGGCGTCGCCGAAGACGACGTCGTCGATGCGGGCCGGGTCGAGGTCCGGCGTACGCTCCACCAGCGCGCGCACGACGTGCGCGGCCAGGTCGTCCGGTCGGACCCCGGCGAGGGCGCCGCCGAACTTGCCGATCGGGGTGCGGACGGCGTCGACGACGTAGACGTCGCGGACGGTGCGGATGCTCATGGGGGCTCTCCTGGGCGGATCCGTACGGGCGGTGGCGCGTCGGTGTCGGTGTGGACACCGGGGCACGCCGCCGGGCACGCCCGGTGGGGCGCGCCCGCAGTCTCCGTCCGTACGTCACCGCCTGTCAACGGCCCTCCGGGGGCGCCGGGCCTGCGGCCCCGCGCTCCGGGCCGTCCGGGTACCGTCAGGTCGACTCGCGGTGGATGGCGGCCGCCGCCATCAGGTCGTGCCGCTCCGTGACCTCCGACGGCTCGCGCACCGCGTGGTCCACCAGCGAGGCCAGGTGGGCGCCGGTCGGCATCTCCAGGCGGACCGTGCTCAGCCGGGGCCGCAGCAGCCGCCCTATGAGCAGGTCGTCGGCGCCGATCACTGCGACGTCCTCGGGGACGCGGAGCCCCTCGTCCTGGAGGGCGCGCATCAGGAGCATCGCGTACTCGTCGTTGTAGGCGAACGCCGCGTCCAGGCCGAGCCCGCGCCAGCGGGCGGCGAGATCCGCGGCGGATTCCTCGGAGTAGGCCATCGGGAGGGCCACGACCTCGGCGCCCGGCACCGAGCGGGCGCCCGAGAGCCGGGGGACGGAGAACAGTTCCAGGCCCTCCTCCTCCGGGACGACCACGCCGATCCGCGTGCGCCCGCGCTCGACGAGATGGGCGGCGGCCCGGACGCCGACCTCCTGCTGGTCCATGACGAGGGCGTGCGCCCCGGGCACGCCGACGGGCCCCATGGTGATCACCGCGCGGGCTCCGGCCCGCTTGAGGGTGGCGACGTTGCGCGCCGAGAGGGTGATCTCGCCGAGGGAGATCACGGCCACCGGACGCAGTTCCGCCCAGGCCCGCACGGCCTCGTCGCCGCTGAGTCCGAGGCTCCCGTACTGCACCACCGTGTAGTCGAGGCGGCGCAGCGCCCACTGGAGTTCGTTGAGGAAGGTGCTGTAGAGCGGCCCGATCGGCACGTGGGAGGTGGGCAGCAGCACGATCCTGGTGTGGCCGGCGCGCAGACTACGGGCGGCGGCGTGCGGGACGTAGCCGAGCTCCTCGGCCGCCTCACGGACCTTGCGGCGGGTCGGCTCGCTGATGCGTACCGCTTCCGCGTTGTTCAGCACGTACGAGACCGTCGCGCGCGAGACACCGGCGAGGCGGGCCACGTCCGCGCTCGTCGGAACGGGCGGCGGTGGGGTGGCCGATCCGGAGGCCGGGGCGGGGGGCTTCGGCGTTTTCGATGACTGAGACATTGCCGTGGCATCTTTCCAGACCGATTGCGCCCAAGGGCTGGCGGATGGCCGGAAACGAATGCTACACAGCGCTTACACGAGTCATTGACACGTGTAACCACGGCGTCACATCCCACAACGTCCCCTGTGTCGACGCCGTACCCCGCCGTGCCCGCCGCCCTGTCGCGCTCCGTCGCACCCCCGCCGTCGCGACAGGGCGGCGGGCACTCCCGCGTACCCCTGCGCGCCCCACCGCGCCTCCCCTCCCCTTCATCCGCCCGCATCTGCCCAGGAGGGCATCGTGGCCCTTTCCTCCCCCGGCCCCGTCACCACCGACGCGTCCCCGGAACCCGACACCGCGCCCGCGGGCGGCACCGCGCCCGGCCCCGCACGCCGTGGTCTGCTGCCCCTGCTGCTCGTCGGCAACAGCGCCATGTACGCCCTCTACATCGGCGTGGCCGGTGTCCTGCTCGCGCTCCAGGTCGAGAGCATCGATCCGGCGAACAAAGTGGCGAACTTCGGCCTGATCGCGGGGGTCTCGGCGATCTTCGCCACGGTCTTCAACCCCGTCGCCGGAGCCCTCTCCGACCGCAGCGGGCGGCGCAACCCCTGGATCCTCGGCGGTGGACTCGCCGCCGTACCGGCGATGTTCCTGCTGGGCCTCGCCGACACGATCCTGCTGCTCACGATCGCCTGGTGCCTCGGGCAGGCCGTCATGAACGTCTACCAGGCGGCCATCACCTCCGTGGTCCCCGACCGGGTGCCGATGGACGCCCGCGGCAAGGCCTCCGCGGCCGTCGGACTCGGCCTGCCCTTCGGCTCCACCCTCGGCGCGCTCATCGGGGCCGCCTTCTCCGAGGACTACCGCACCGGATACCTCGTCCTCGGCGCCCTGGTGGCGGGCGCCGCCGTGCTCCTCACCGCCTGCGGCCGCGAGCAGCGGCTCCCGGCCCGCGCCCCGATGCCCGTCAAGGCGCAGCTCGCCGCCTTCACCGGCGCGCTGCGCGACCACGACTTCCGGTGGGCCTTCATCGGGCGGGCGCTGCTCGTCCTCGGCTACTTCGCGGTGAGCGGGTACCAGCTCTACATCCTGCAGGACCACACCGTGCTGCCCGACGGTATGGAGCCGCAGGCCGCGGTCGCGGTGCTGATGCCGCTGACCAGCGTGGCGATGGTCGTCTCCACGGTCCTCGGCGGGTACCTGTCGGACCGGTTCGACCGCCGCAAGCTCTTCGTCGGCGCCTCCGCGCTGCTGTCGGCCGTCGCGCTCGTCATCCCGGCCGTGTCGACCAGTTGGACGGCGATGCTGTGCTTCGCCGCGGTCAACGGGCTCGCGTTCGGGTGCTACATGGCCGTGGACACCGCCCTGGTGACCATGGTGCTGCCCAAGGCCGAGGACGCCGCCCGCGACATGGGCGTGCTCAACATCGCCAACGCCGGCCCGCAGATCATCGCGCCGTTCGTCGCCTCGGTGATCGTCTCCTTCAGCGGCGGGTACACCGCGCTGTTCGTCGTCGCGGCCGTGCTGGCCGTGGCGGGCGCCCTTGCCGTGAAGCCGATCCGCAGCGTGCGCTGACGTACCGGCCACCGCTCCGAGCCGACGGCCCGCACCCTCCACCCCCGACCGAACATTCACCGCCGAGAAGGGCACACCGTGCAGCTGCACACCCAGACCTGGGGCGAGGGCGACCGCGTCGCCCTCCTGATCCACGGCATCATGGCCGACCACCGGACCTGGCGCCGGGTCGGCCCCGCCCTCGCCGACCACGGCTACCGCGTCATCGCCGTGGACCTGCGGGGCCACGGCGCCAGCGGCCGCGGCGCGTACGGCCCCGAATTGTTCGCGGACGACGTGGTCGAGACCCTGCCGGCCGGCGCGGAGCTCGCCATCGGCCACTCCCTGGGCGGCCTGACCCTGTCACTCGCGGTGGACCGGCTGCGGCCGGCCCGGGCCGTGTTCTCCGACCCCGCGTTCCATCTGGCCGCCCCGGTCGAGGGTTTCGGCCCGGAGCTGCTCGCGCGGTTCAAGACGGCGACCAAGGAGCAGATCCGGGCGATGAGTCCGCGCTGGGACGAGGTGGACGTCGACATCGAGCTGGAGACCCTCGCGGTGTGGGACGAGCGCACCGCGCTGAGCCTCGCGCCGCTGGTCGGCGCCGACCTGATGCCGGCCGCCCCGGTGGTCCCCTCCCTCGTCCAGCTCGCCGACCCGAGCACCCTGATCACGCGGGAGCGGGCGCAGCTGCTCACGAGCCGCGGTTTCGAGGTGCGTTCGGTCGTCGGGGCGGGACACGCCATCCACCGGGACGACTTCGACGGCTTCATGGCCTCCCTGGACGGCTGGCTCTAGAACTACCCGGCCACTCCCCGTTACGGTCACCCTACCGACCGGTAATGGGGAGTGGTTCGCATGTCCGATTCAGCTGTCACGACGGCCGCCGGCCTGGTCGACATGGTCGCCGCACTCGCCGAAGGGAGCGTGTCGGCACGGCGGTTGACCGAGGAGGCGCTGAGCCGGATCGCCGCGGCCCAGCCGGAACTCAACGCCTTCCGGACCGTCCGCGCCGAGGCCGCGCTCGCGGAGGCGGACGCGGCCGACCGGCGGCTGGCCGCGGGCGAGCGGCTGCCGCTGCTGGGCGTACCGCTGGCGGTCAAGGACGACATGGACGTCACCGGCGAGCCGACCGCCTTCGGCTGCGCGGGGGCCTTCGCCCCGAAGACCGCCGACAGCGAGGCGGTACGAAGGCTGCGCGCGGCCGGCGCCGTGATCGTCGGCAAGACGCAGACGCCCGAACTGGGCCAGTGGCCCTTCACCGAGGGCGGGGCCTTCGGCGAGACCCGCAACCCGTGGAACCGTGCCTACACCCCCGGCGGCTCCTCGGGAGGCTCGGCGGCCGCCGTGGCGGCGGGCCTGGTGCCGGCCGCCCTGGGCTCGGACGGCGCCGGCTCGGTCCGGATCCCCGCGGCCTGGACCCATCTGGTGGGGGTGAAGCCCCAGCGCGGGCGCATCTCCACCTGGCCCGAGCCGGAGTCCTTCCACGGGCTCACGGTCAACGGCGTACTGGCCCGCACCGTCGCCGATGCGGCGCTCCTGCTGGACGCGGCGAGCGGCTCGCACGCCGAGGACCTGCACCGCCCGGCGCGCATCTCCGCCGTCGAGGCGGCCCGGCGCCCGCCCCGCCGGCTGCGGATCGCCCTCTCGTTCGCGATGGCCTTCACGGCGACGCCCAAGTACCTCGACCCCGAGGTCCGTTCCGCGGTGGAGCGGCTGGCCGCGCGGTTGGAGTCGCTGGGCCACGAGGTGATCCCGGAGGACCCGCGCTACGGCCCGATCGGCCTGACCTTCGTACCCCGCGCGACCAGTGGCGTACGGGACTGGGTGGCGCGGGTGCCCGATCCCGCGCTGCTGGACCCGCGCACGCACGAGGCCGTCCGCACGGGCCGCGTCCTGGGCGGGCTCGCCCTGCGGACCTCCCGGCGGGCGGAGACGGTGCTGCGGCGGCGGGTCGGCGAGATCTTCGACCGCTTCGACGTGGTGCTGACCCCGACGACGGCCACTGGGCCGCTGCGGATCGGCGCCCTGGCCGGGCTGGGGGCCATGGCCACGGACCGGGCGATGATCGCGGCCTGCCCGTACGCCTGGACGTGGAACGTGCTGGGCTGGCCGGGGGTGAACATCCCGGCGGGCCTCACGGCCGACGGGCTCCCGGTGGGAGCCCAACTGCTGGGCCCGGCCGACTCGGAGCCGCTGCTGCTGGGGCTGGCCGCGCAGGTGGAGGCGGCGGAGGGCTGGTCGGCGCTGCGGCCGGGCCGGTAGCGGGGCCGACACCCCCTCCCTGTAAGTTCCCATGAGGAACTATCGAGTGTCACATGACCGGAAGGGGCGACACGACCATGACCGCGCAGACATGGACGGCCGTCGACGAGTACTTCGACGGATTGCTGGTCGGGGAGGACGAGGCCCTGGCCGCCGCGGCCGCCGACTCCGAGGCCGCCGGCCTGCCCGCCCACCAGGTGGCCCCCAACCAGGGCAAGCTGCTGAACCTCCTCGCCCGCGTGCGCGGCGCCCGCCGCATCCTGGAGATCGGCACCCTGGGCGGCTACAGCACCATCTGGCTGGCCCGCGCGCTCCCGAGTGACGGGCGGCTGGTCACGCTGGAGGTCGACGAGCGGTGCGCCGACGTCGCGGCCGCCAACATCGCCCGGGCCGGCCTGGACCCCGTCGTCGAGATCCGGCGCGGCCGCGCCGTCGACCTGCTGCCCGCGCTCACCGACGAAGCGCCGTTCGACCTGGTCTTCATCGACGCCGACAAGCCGTCCAATCCCGAATACCTGCGGTGGGCACTGGAGCTGACCCGGCCCGGCAGCCTCATCATCGGCGACAACGTCGTCCGCGACGGCGCCGTCGTCGACGGGGACAGCACCGACCCGCGTGTCCAGGGCGTGCGCCGGTTCACCGAACTCATCGCCGAGCACCCGCGGTTGACCGCGACCGCCCTGCAGACCGTCGGCAGCAAGGGGTACGACGGGCTCATCATGGCCCTGGTCACCGACTGAACCGCGGCGCAGGCGCGGGCGCCCGCATCCTCCACCGGGGCCACGGCACCCAGTAGCCTCACCCGGATGACGGCACTTTCCCACCACAGCAACGGCCCCATCGAGCAGCCCGGGCGCGACGGCCACACCGCGACCACGGAGGCGAATCCGCGTGCCATCGGCCCCGTGCGGACCGAGTACGCCCCGGACCCCGACGGCGATCCCGACCCCGGCGAGATCGTGTGGACCTGGGTCCCCTTCGAGGAGAACGACGGGCGCGGCAAGGACCGTCCCGTGCTGGTCGTGGCCCGGGAGGCGGGCGGGCGGACCCTGCTCGCCGTCCAACTGTCGAGCAAGCGGCACGACCACGACCGGGAGTGGGTGCCGATCGGGACGGGTCCGTGGGACGGCGCCGGGCGCGAGTCCTGGGTGGACGTGGACCGGGTGCTGCGGGTCCACGAGTCGGGGATGCGCCGCGAGGCCTGCGCGCTCGACCGCGGCCGCTTCGACCGGGTCGTGGACCGGCTTCGCGAGCGCTACGGCTGGCAATAGCGCTCGCGGGGCCCGGCGGTGGTCGCGTGCGCACCCGCGGCCACCGTCCGGGGCGGATCCTACGTCCCGGCTCCCCGCCCCGGACCCTCCTGGCGATCTCCCGGCGAGTGTTCTGCCGGTCGTGCCAGGGTCCGCCCCGATCGGCCGGACACCCCCTAGGGTGGGGCCCGTAGGCGGACACAGGGAGTAGCGAACATGCGAATAGAACGACACAGGGTGAGCGAGGCCGCCCTCGTGGGGGTGCGCGAGGACTTCGCGAACCGGATGATCTCCGACGTGTACTCCAGGTCCCGGGGCGGCCGGATCGACGCCTACGCCTGGTGGGAGATCACGCTGCAGTTCCTCGACGGCCTGGGTGCGTTGTCCGCGGTGACCCCCGACCTCGACACGCCTGAGGCCAGGGCGATCCTGGACGACGCGGCCGAAGCGGCCGCCGGCGCCGTGTCCTTCGCCGCCTACTACCCGAACGCGTACTTCCACGTCTTCCTGAACTACGTCGACCTCGGACTCGACTACGACGCCGACCCGGACGGCAGCCCGCAGCCGGTCAGCGCCGCCCGCTGGATCGACGCGTTCTGCCTGTCGGTCCTCGCCGACAAGGTCGAACGGCACGGCGAGGCCTTCCATTTCGCCCGCCGGGCACCGCAGCGGGCCGGCGGGCCCGGGCTCCCGTCGGTGGAGCTGATCAACGGCCTGTTGGCGTACGTCAGCGGGGACCTCGGGGACGACGAGCAGAAGTTCCCGCCCTCCCCGCAGCAGACGCTGGACGCGCTGGACGCCGCGCTCGGCCGGGTCGCCGACCGGCGGGCCGGAGCCCGGGCCGCGGCCGCCGAACCGGTGACCGTCGAGATCTCCGAGGCGGCCGACCCCGCCACCGGTGCGCTCCGTGCGCTGCGCGCCCTGGCCGCCCGGGACCGTGAGGCCTTCGGCGTCGAACTGACCACGCTGCTGCTTCCGCACTCCGACCTGCGGGATCCGCGGGCCGAACCGCGCACGCTGCTGCCCCTGCTGCCGCTCGCGCTGGCCGCGCTCGGCCAGCGCCGCGAGGGCTGGCGGCCGCCGGTCGAGTCGGGCTATCTGCCGCGGGCGTTGGTCACCGGCTTCGAGACGCCGGCGCCGCGCGTGGGCCCGTACGGGCGCGAGCGGCGTGCGGACGCCGTCGCGGCCCTGGCGGCGGGCCCGCTGGTCGTCGAGCGCCCTGACATGCCGGAGGCCGCCGGGCACGCCGAGTATCTGGTGCGTGAGCTGTACGAGGCCGTCCGCACGGGGGGCGAGGCCGCGGGCTCCGCCCGGTCGGACCGCCCGCTCGGCCCCGGATACTGGTACGAGGCGGTGAAGCGCGCCCTGATCACCGGCAACCGTGCGGAGCTCGCCCCGCTCGTCCTCAGCGGCCCCGGCGCCCTGGAAGCGGACCGATCCGCCTTCGCCTCGTACCGGCAGGCCCTGCACGACTACCTGCGGGGCGAGGACCCGGAGCCCGCCACGGACCGGGCCGTCGCCGACGTGAAGCAGATCCGTGAGTGGGGGTTCGCCCCGTCACCGGCCGTGCTCTTCTCGCAGCTGGTGGAGGGCGACGAGGAGAGCTTCAACCTGGCCCTGGCCGACGCCTTGGAGGCCCATCGCGACCACCACTCGGTGGGCGACCGGCTCGTCGGCGCCGGGGCGGACGCCGCGGTCGACTTCGACATCCTGGCGTTGGCCTGCCATGCCCGCCGCCGGGGCTGGCGGATCCGGGTCTCGTCGGCATATCTGCCGGAGATCCTGCTGGGAGCGGCGCAACCGTTCTGAGCGCGCCGGACCGGGCCGACCCGGCAGGATGCGCGTCCTACGCCGGGAAGGCCCGCTCGAAGGCCTCTCGGGTGGTGGGGTCGCGGTCGAGGACGCCGAAGACGACCTGCTCGAAGACTCCGGTGAACCGGTTCGCGAGCAGGCTCCGGAAGGCTTCGGCGACCTGCGCCGGGTCGTTGCGGAACACCCCGCAGCCCCACGCCCCCAGCACCAGTCGGCGGTATCCGTGCAGTGCCGCCACCTCCAGGACGAGCTCGGCGCGCCGTGCCAGCGCCGCCGGGATCTCGGCGGTCCGCTCCGGCTCCTGCCGGCGGATCGTGCCCGCGTTCGGCGCCGGCGAGGTGAGGAATCCGACCCGGAACGGGGTCTCCAGCAATCCGCCGCGGTCGTCGCGGAAGACCGGGACCCCGGGCGAGTGAATCACCCGGTCGGTGTAGAAGGTGCTGCGCTCCGCGCGGTGGATCTCGTAGTACTCCGGAGCTTCGAGCAGGGTCTCGTACAGCGCCGAGGCCCGGCACAACGCCTCCTCCTGGGCCTTGGCCCCGCGGACGTAACCACCCCCGGGGTTACGGGCCGAGGCGAAGTTCAGGACCGCGACGGGAGACGGATCCGGGTGGTCCGGGGTGGGGGTCGCGAGCCTGCGCGCGGCGACCGTGCTGCTCTCCGCGGTGACCTCGACGACCGTCGCGCCGCCACCGGAAGGGATCTTTTCATCTGGAATGACTCGGTTTGGTCCATATATCCTGGTTCCGGCCTTGGCTTCCGCCAGGGCGGCGGCCAGCGGAATCTGCCGTCCCGCCCGCGTCCGGTACCCCCCGGCCGCCAGGATCTCCGCGTTCTCCCGCGCGATCTCGCGCAATCTGCTGCTCACGTCGCCATCCTGCGCATCGCGATTCCCGGCGGCAAAGGAATTTGTGCCCCGAGGAGGGGTAGGCACGGGTGATGTCACGACCGACGACAGGAGACGAGGATCCGGTATGTCCCAGGACTCGACCGCTCCCCCACCCCCGCCCGGCCCGACCCCCGTACCCTCGCTCAGCCAGACGCAGGCCGAGGACCTGATCCACGGCATCTGCTTCAAGACCGGCCCGCCCCGCCTGCTCGGCGCCGAGCTCGAATGGCTGGTCCTGGACGCCGAGCGTCCCGATCGGCCGGTGCCGCCCGAGCGGCTACGGGCCGCCCACACCGCGGCCCGCGCACTTCCCCTGCACTCCCGGGTGACCGTCGAACCCGGCGGGCAGCTCGAACTCAGCTCGGCCCCCGCCACCTCCCTCACGGGCTGCGTGGACGACCTGCAGGCCGACCTCACGGCCGTACGCGCCGCCCTGCTGGACCAGGGTCTGGTCCTGCGGGGCCTCGGCCGCGATCCCCGCCTCCCGTACCGCCGGCTGCTGAACAGCCCCCGCTACGACGCGATGGAGGCCTACTTCGACCGGACCGGACCGGCCGGGCGCGCCATGATGTGCGCCTCCGCCTCCGTGCAGGTCTGCGTGGACGCCGGGTACGAGGAGCCGGGCGTGCTCGGCCACGGCCGGCGCTGGCGCCTCGCGCACCTGCTGGGCGCGGTCCTGGTGGCCGCCTTCGCCAACTCGCCCGCGCACGAAGGCCCGTACGCCGGCTGGCGCTGTGCCCGCCAGGGGATCTGGAGCGATCTGGACACCCGACGTGCCCTCGCCCCGCCCTTGGACGCGGAACCCCGCGGCGCGTGGACCCGACAGGCCCTGGACACCGAGGTGATGTGCGTCCGGTCCTACGAGGACGACGGTTCGTGGGAGGCCCCGGCCGGTACGACCTTCCGCGACTGGCTGCGCACGGGCGGGCACTCCGGGCTGCGGGCGCCCACCGCCGAGGACCTGGACTACCACCTGACCACCCTCTTCCCGCCGGTCCGGCCGCGCGGTCACCTGGAGCTGCGGATGATCGACGCGCAGTCCGGCGACGACGGCTGGCTGGTCCCGGTGGCCGTCGTGCACGCACTGTTCGACGATCCCGAGGCCACCGAGACCGCGTACCGGGTGACGAAGGCGCTGGCCGACTCCTACGGCGCCGCGCCGGCGCCCCGCAATCGCCTCTGGCGGTCGGCGGCCCGGCACGGTCTGGCCGATCCGGAGCTGCGGGCTTCCGCGAAGGCCTGTTTCCGGGCGGCCGCGGAGGCGCTGCCACGGCTCGGCGCGAGCACGCACCTGCGGGACACCGTCGGCGCCTTCACCGAACGCTACGTCCTGCGCGGCCGATGTCCGGCCGACGACGCGTCCACACAGGTGCTCACCGGGAAAGAGGTCCGCCGATGACCACCGGATCACCCTCCGCCCCGCTCTCCGACTCCGACTCCGCCTCCGCCTCCCGACTGCGGGAGCGGGCGGCAGCGGCCCTGACCGCGGCACGGATACGCACGGCCGGCCTCACCGACGCCGTGACCGACGAGGACCTCACCGCGCAGCATTCCCCGCTCATGTCGCCGCTGGTCTGGGACCTGGCGCACATCGGGAACCAGGAAGAGCTCTGGCTGCTCCAGCGCGTCGCCGGACGCGAGTCGATGCGCCCCGAGATCGAGCCCCTCTACGACGCCTTCCAACACCCCCGCGCCGAACGGCCCAAGCTGCCGCTGCTCGGGCCCGCCGAGGCCCGCCGGTACGCGGCCGAGGTGCGCGGCAGGGTCTTCGACCTGCTGGACAGGACGCCGTTGGAGGGCAGCACGCTCCTCGACGACGGATTCGCCTTCGGGATGATCGCCCAGCACGAGCAGCAGCACGACGAGACCATGCTGATCACCCATCAGCTGCGGCGGGGCGCTCCCGTGCTGACCGCCCCGGAGCCGGACGGCCCGTACGACTCCTCGCTCGCCGCCGAGGTCCTGGTCCCCGGGGGCCCGTTCACGATGGGCACCTCCACCGAGCCCTGGTCGTTGGACAACGAGCGTCCGTCGCACGTGCGGGACACCGCCCCCTTCTGGATCGACACCGTGCCGGTGACGAACGCCGCGTACCTGGCGTTCATCGCCGACGGCGGCTACCGCGATCCACGTTGGTGGGCGGCGCCGGGCTGGGAGCAGATCCGCGAGCACTCCGTCGAGGCCCCGTTGTTCTGGCACCGGGAAGCCGGCCAGTGGCTGCGCCGCCGCTTCGGGGTGATCGAGCCGGTACCGGCCGAAGAACCGGTTCTGCACGTCAGCTGGTACGAGGCGGACGCCTACGCCCGATGGGCGGGGCGGCGGCTGCCCACCGAGACGGAATGGGAGAAGGCCGCCCGGCACGACCCGGCGACCGGCCGCTCCACCCGCTACCCGTGGGGCGACGCCGACCCGACCCCCGCACACGCCAACCTCGGGCAGCGGCACCTGCGCCCGGCCCGCGCGGGCAGCTACCCGGCCGGGGCCTCACCGCTCGGGGTGCGCCAACTGATCGGCGACGTGTGGGAGTGGACCGCCTCGGACTTCCTGCCGTACCCGGGCTTCCGGGCCTTCCCGTACCGGGAGTACTCGGAGGTGTTCTTCGGCCCCGAGCACAAGGTGCTGCGCGGCGGTTCCTTCGCTGTGGACCCGGTGGCATGCCGGGGCACCTTCCGCAACTGGGACCTTCCGGTGCGACGGCAGATCTTCGCCGGTTTCCGGACCGCGAGGGACGTCTGATGTGCCGTCATCTCGCCTACCTGGGACCGGTGGTGGCGCTCGGGGAGGTGCTGAGCGAGCCGGGACACTCACTGGTGCGCCAGTCCTGGGAGCCGCTCCGCCAACGGTCCGGGACGGTCAACGCCGACGGCTTCGGCATCGGCTGGTACGCGGAAGGCGATCCGGTGCCCGCCCGCTACCGGCGCTCCGGTCCCATCTGGGGCGACCTGACCTTCACCGATCTCGCCCGGGTGGTCCGCAGCGGGGCCGCGCTGGCCGCCGTACGCGACGCCACTGATCCCGGGGCCGACGGGGAGGCGGCGGCCGCGCCGTTCGCGGACGGGCCGTGGCTGTTCAGCCACAACGGCGCGATACGCGGCTGGCCCGAGTCCGCCGCCCCGCTCGCCGCCGGGCTGCCGCCCGCGGCGCTGCTCCGGCTGGCCGCGCGCACCGACTCGGCGCTGGTCTGGGCGCTGGTCCTGCACCGGCTGCGGGCCGGGGACGACCTGGGCACCGCGCTCGCCGAGCCGGTCCGGGAGCTGGCCTCGGCCGCTCCCGGCTCCCGGCTGAACCTGCTGCTCACGGACGGCGTCACGATCGCCGCGACGGCCTGGGGCGATTCGCTCTGGTACCTGGCCGACGCACAGCGGCGGCGCACCGTGGTGGCCTCCGAGCCGTACGACGACGACACCCGGTGGCGCGAAGTGCCCGACCGGACCCTGCTGACCGCCACCCGCACGAGGGTCGAACTGACCCCGCTCAAGGAGAACTCCCCGTGAACGACTTTCAGTTGACCCGGACACTCGACGAGCACGCAGCGGAGACCGCGCTGCGCAAGGACGTGCTGCACGGGCTGACCCACACCCCGAAGATCCTTCCGCCCAAGTGGTTCTACGACGCCCGCGGCAGTGAGCTCTTCGAGGAGATCACCCGGTTGTCCGAGTACTATCCGACGCGCGCGGAGCGGGAGATCCTGCTGGAGCGGGCGCGGGAGATCGCCGGCGAGAGCGGCGCCCGCACCCTGGTGGAGCTGGGTTCCGGGTCCTCGGAGAAGACCCGGCACCTCATCGAGGCGATGCCCGCGCTGGACACGTACGTGCCGGTGGACGTGAGCGAGAGCGCGCTGCGGGGGGCGGCCGAGACGCTGCTGGCGGAGCATCCGGGGCTGCGGGTGCACGCCCTGCTGGCCGACTTCACGCGTGCGCTGCGGTTGCCGGACTCCCCCGGGCCCCGGCTGGTGGTGTTCCTGGGCGGCACGATCGGGAATCTGCTGCCGCCGGAGCGGGCGGTGTTCCTGGCGTCCGTCCGGGCGATGCTGTCGCCCGGGGACGCGCTGCTGATGGGGACGGACCTGGTGAAGGACGAGGCCGTGCTGGTGGCGGCGTACGACGACGCGCGGGGGGTGACCGCCGAGTTCAACAAGAACGTGCTCGCGGTCATCAACCGGGAACTGGGGGCGGACTTCCACACGGCCGACTTCGCGCACGTGGCGGTGTGGAACAAGGAGCAGGAATGGATCGAGATGCGGCTGCGGGCCCGCTCGGACCTGGTGGTGAAGATCCGGGCGCTGGATCTGGTGGTGCCGTTCGCGGCCGGCGAGGAGATCCTGACGGAGGTCTCCGCGAAGTTCCGTCAGGAGGGCGTGCGCAAGGAGCTGGCCGCGGCCGGGCTGGAGCTGACCCAGTGGTGGACGGACGCGGCGGGCCGGTTCGCGCTGTCCCTGTCGGTCGCCGACGGCCTGCCCGGCTGAGCGGGCACGCCCGGTAGCGGGTTCGGGGTGGTGGTGATCGCGGCTCCGGTCCCGGGGCCGACGATCGCCCGCTGAGCCGCTGCCGCGAGGTCCCGCCGGTGCGCGTACCGGCCCGGCGGGATCCGTGGCAGCAGCCTGACCTCGGCCCGCACCCCGCGGGCCCGGGCGATGCGCCACAGCGAGGCGGTCAGCGGGTCGTCCCCGACGAAGGCGGGCGCCCCGGCCGGACTCCCGTCGCACCGCAGATACCTCAGGCGCAGGGGCTGCACGGGGACCCGCGCGTCCAGGGCGGCCTGGAAGGCGGCCCGGCGGAAGGTGCCCTGGGCCCGCCCGCACCAGGTGGAACCCTCGGGGAAGACCGTGACCCGGTCCCCGGCCAGCAGCGCCGCGGTGACGGCCCCGACGGTGGCGGGCAGGGCGCGGATCCGGTCGCGCTCGATGAACAGGGTGCCCGCCTGTCCGGCGAGGCGCCCGAGCACGGGCCAGGCCCGGATGTCGCTCTTGGCCAGCATCCGGCAGGGCAGGGCGGCGGCCACCAGCGGGATGTCCAGCCAGGAGATGTGGTTGGCGACCAGGAGCCGGCCGCCGCCCGGCCCCTGGCTGCCGTGCACGGTGATCCGTATCCCGAAGGCCCGTACGAGCGTGGCCGACCAGGCCCGTACGACCGCGTGCCGGGGCCTTGCCGGCAGCAGCCGGGCCGGCGGGACGCCCAGGATCCCCAGCAGGATCAGGGCGACGGCGGCGGCGAGTCGGAGCACCGCCCGGGGAACGCTCGCGGTGTCCCCCTCGTGGCCGGCGCAGGCCTCGGGGGTGCAGGGCGAGGTGGGCAGCCAGACGCTCATGCGCCCGGGACGAGCGAACGGAAGTGCTTGAGGTAGCGCGGGTTGGTCCGGCGCAGGGAGAGCAGCACGTACAGGTCGGCGCAGCCGAACTCGGCGTCGAGGGCGGGCTCGCCGCACACCCAGGCGCCGAGGCGGAGGTAGCCGCGCAGCAGCGGGGGCAGCTCCATGCGGTCGGGGAAGGTGATGCCCTCGGGGCTCCACGGGAGGTGGGGGGTGACCCGGTACTCCTCGGGGGCGAGGCTGCGGGTCAGGGCGGTCTCGCGGGTGGCGGCGGCCAGGACCCCGCCGTCGGAGAGCGGTATCGAGCAGCAGCCGGCGAGCCAGTTGTGCCCGGTGCGGTCCATGTAGTGGGCGAGGCCGGCCCAGATGAGGGCGATGACGGCGCCGTTGCGGTGGTCGGGGTGGACGCAGGAACGGCCGACCTCGACGAGGTCGGGGCGGATGGGAGCGAGGGCCGAGAGGTCGAATTCCCCCTCGGAGTAGAGGCGGCCGGCGACGGCGGCGCGCTCCGGGGGCAGCAACCGGTAGGTGCCGACGACCTGCTCGGTCTCCTCGTCGACGACGAGGAGGTGGTCGCAGTACGCGTCGAAGGCGTCGGAGTCGAGGCCGGGCTCGGACCCGTCCAGGCGGGCCCCGAGCTCGCCCGCGAAGACCTGGTGACGCAGGCGCTGGGCGGCGCGCACCTCGTCCTCGTCGCGGGCGAGGCGGACGGCGTAGCGGGGTCCTTCGGACGGCGCGCCGGGCGTCGCGACGTGGGCCCTGACGGGGGCGAGGCGGGTGCCGGGCACGGCCGCGGGCGCGGCTGCGGGGGCGGCTGCGGGGGCCGGCGCCGAGGCGGGGAGGGGGGACGGGGACAGGGGTGCGATGGTCATGGCGGCTCCTGATCCGGGCACGGAGGGCCGGGCCCGCAGGTGCGTGGCCTGGCTCCTTTACTTCTTCCGTGGCCGGCTGGATTCGACATGACCGCTCAGCGGCCCTTGGATGTGCGGACGCTGAACTCGGTGGTGCCCCCGTCTCGGCGCGGCTCGGCCGCGGCTCAGCGGTCGGAGCTGAGGACCTTGCCGATCTCCGCGGAGGCGGCCTTGGCGGCCTGTTCGGGGTCCCGGCCGGTGAGCACGGCCGTCATGAAGGGCTTGATCGGGTTCTTCGCCTCGACCTCGGCCCAGCGGGCGGAGGTGGGGGTGGCCCGGCCCTGGGCGGCGCCGGGAGCCATGTTGGCCGCGCCCTCGTTGCCCTCGACGACATGGGCGAGGGTGGTCTTGTTGGGCACGTAGCTCATCGTGCGGGCGAGTTCGGTCTGCCACTTCTCGCTGACGAGGGCCGTGATCACGTCCACGGCGCCCTTCCGCTGTCCGGTGCGCGCCGGGATGATCAGGTCGGAGCCGCCGGTGAAGACGGCGCCCGCCTTGTCGGAGGTCTTGCCGGGGATCGGGAAGAAGCCGAGCTTGCCCTTCAGGGCGGGGTTGGCCGCCTCGATCTCGGCGGCCTGGCCGGGCGGGGCGATGATCTGGGCGACCTGGCCGCGGGCGAAGACCTGGGACTGCGGGGGCGTCTCCTCGTCGGCGTCCTTGGGGCCGTCTCCGAGGGCCTGGAGCTGCTTGTAGAAGTCCATGCCGGCCAAGGCCTTGCCGTCGTCCAGCGCGCCGACCCACTTGCCGTTGGTCTCGACGGCGAGTTCGCCGCCCTCGTCCCAGATGAAGCCGGCGAGGACGTACCAGTTCTGGCCCGCGAGGTAGATGCCCTGCTGGTCGCCCTTGTCGAGCTTCTGGGTGGCCTGGATCCACTCGTGGCGGTTCTTGGGCGGGGTCTTGATCCCGGCGGCCGCGAAGAGGTCCTTGTGGTAGATGACCACCCGGTTGGCGGCGTACCAGGGCACTCCGTACTGGGCTCCGTTGATGGTTCCCGGTTCGGCGAGGCCCTTGAGCCAGTCCTTGCTGCCCCATGTGCGCAGGCCTTCGAGGGTGAGTTCTTCGAGGCCGCCGGTCTCGATGTACTTGGCGACCTGGGTGTTGCCGACCTCGATGACGTCGGCGCTCTCCTTGCTCGTGCCGTCGAGGACGGCGTTGACCTTGTCGCCGATGCCCGTCCACTCCTGGATCTTGACGTCCAGGTCGATGCCCGGGTGTTCCGTCTCGAACGCCGCCGTGAACTTGCCGATGAAGTCCTCGGAGGCGCTGCCCTTCATCAGCCAGAGCGTCACCTTGTCCGACCCCGCGGCCGGGTCGGCCGACCGGCCGCAGCCCGTGAGGGCGGTCGCGGCCGCGAGGGCGGTGCACACGGCGAGGAATCGCGTCTTCAAGAGGGCCACCTTCTGGGCTCGGACTCGGATGGCTCGAAATTGGCATAGACCAATAGGCCGGTCAAGGGCCTTTCGCTCGGGACTGTTCGCCCAAAGTTCGCGTACCCGGACTTACTGGGGCACCGTAGAACCAGGCAAAAGCCACCCACTGTCGGGAGACCTCCATGTCCAATCACACGTACCGGGTGACCGAGATCGTCGGCACCTCCCACGAGGGCATCGATCAGGCCATCCGCAACGGGATCGCCCGGGCGGGCCAGACCGTACGGAATCTGGACTGGTTCGAGGTGGTTCAGGTACGCGGCCACATCGAGAACGGGGAGATCGCCCACTACCAGGTGGGGCTCAAGGTCGGCTTCCGCCTCGACGGCGAGGACTGAGCCCGAGGACCGGGCCCGAGGACCGATCCCGAGGAGCGGGCCCGAAGACCGGGCCCGGCGGTCGCCGGTGCGGCGGCCGCCGCCACCGGGCCCGACCGCTCGGGACCTGTCAGGTCCTACCGTCGACCTCCTGCGCGGACTCCAGCTCCGGCGCGTCCGTCGCCCAGTCGGCGAGCACCACGCGGAAACCGGCGGCGCGCGCGGCCTGGCAGACGAGTTCGTCGTCGTCGACGAGCATCCGCACCTCCCGGCCCCGGGAGATCCGCCGCAGCACCTCCAGCTTGGTGGTGCGGGCCGGCCGCCGGTCCTGGTTGCCGCGCATGAACAGCCGCCCCTCGGGCAGCTCGTGGCGGGCGAGCCAGTCGAGCGTGTCCGCGCGGCACCGCTCGGGGCGCCCGGTCAGGTACACCACCTCGCAGTCGGCCGCGCTCTCCACCGCCAGGGCCACCCCGCGCCCGAGCGGCGGATCGGCCGGGGCGGCGGCGAAGAAACCGTTCCAGTCCCGGGGGCGGCGCTCCAGGAAGTGCTGGCGATGGTCGGTGTCCGCCAAGGTGTTGTCGAGGTCGAAGACGGCCAGCGGCCGGGTGGTGTGCTCGCTCATCCCGCCAGCGTAGGAGAGCCGTACGGGGAATCCTCACGGCCGCCGGGCGTTGATTCCTGTGTGATCCGAAAACTCTCGATACTCGACCGGTCGCGCACCCGCCAGGGCCACCCGGCCCAGCAGGCCCTGCGCGACACCGTGGAGCTGGCCCGGACGGCCGAGGAACTCGGCTACCACCGCTTCTGGGTCTCGGAGCACCACAGCGTGCCCGGCGTCGCGGGCTCGGCGCCGACGGTGCTGGCCGCCGCCGTCGCCGCGGCCACGCACCGGATCCGGGTCGGCACGGGCGGGGTCATGCTGCCCAACCACCAGCCGATGGTGGTGGCCGAGCAGTTCGGGGTCCTGGAGGCGCTCTTCCCCGGCCGGATCGACATGGGCCTCGGCCGTTCGGTCGGCTTCACCGGCGGCATCCGGCGGGCACTGGGCCGCGACACCGGGGACGCCGACCGCTTCGAGGAGCAGCTGACCGAACTGCTGGGCTGGCTCGACGGCACCCAACGCGCCCACCCCGAGGTGCACGCCCACCCCGCCGAAGGGCTGCGGATCCCGGCCTACGTCCTGGCCACCGGCGAGGGCGCCCGGATCGCCGCCCGGGCCGGGCTGCCTCTGGTGGTGGGCGACCTGCGGTCCCGCGACCGGGTGAGCGACATCATCGAGGCGTACCGCAAGGAGTTCCGGCCCTCCGCCGCGGTCACCGAACCGTACGTCGTGGTCTCCGGAACGGTGGCGATCGCCGCCACCGAGGAGGAGGCCCGCCGCATCCTGATCCCGGAGGCCCGGGCCCTCGCGCACTCCCGCACCCGCGGCAACTTCCCACCCCTGCGCCCGGCCGAGGAGATCGAGGCCCTGGAGATGACCCCGAAGGAGCACGAGCTCTACGAGGGCGCCCTGGCCGGCCACATACACGGTACGCAGGAGCAGGTGGCGGCGCAGTTGTCCGAGGTCGCGGAACGGACCGGCGCGGACGAACTGCTGGTCACCACCTCCACCTACGACCGCACGGCGCTCCTGGACTCGTACGCGCGACTGGCCCGGATCGCCGGCCTGTGAACGCGAACCTCTAAAATAGGACGAATGCACCAGGCCGCCGGTACCGCCGCCCCTCCCCCCACGCCCGTCGACCCCTACGTACGGGTCCGGGGCGCCCGGGAGCACAATCTGCGCGGCGTCGACGTGGACATCCCGCGCGACGCGCTGACCGTGTTCACCGGGGTCTCCGGCTCCGGGAAGAGCTCGCTCGCCTTCGGCACGCTCTACGCCGAGGCCCAGCGCCGGTACTTCGAGTCCGTGGCCCCGTACGCCCGGCGCCTGATCCACCAGATCGGCGCGCCGAAGGTGGACTCCGTCACCGGGCTGCCGCCGGCCGTCTCGCTGGAACAGCGGCGCTCCTCCCCCGGTTCGCGCTCCTCGGTCGGCACGGTGACCCTGCTGTCCAACTCCCTGCGGATGCTGTACTCCCGGGCCGGTACCTACCCGCCGGGCGCGGAGCGGCTCGACTCCGACGCCTTCTCGCCCAACACGGCCGCCGGGGCCTGCCCTTCCTGTCACGGGCTCGGCCGGATCCACCGCACCAGCGAGGAACTCCTCGTCCCCGACCCGGAGCTGTCGATCCGTCAAGGTGCCGTCGCCGCCTGGCCGGGCGCCTGGCAGGGCAAGAACCTCCGGGACATCCTGGACGCGCTCGGCCACGACGTGGACCGGCCCTGGCGGGAGCTGCCCGCGAAGGACCGCGAGTGGATCCTGTTCACCGAGGAGCAGCCGGTGGTGACCGTGCACCCGGTGCGGGAGGCCGAGCGCATCCAACGGCCCTACCAGGGGACGTACATGAGCGCCCACCGCTACGTGATGCGGACCTTCGCCGACAGCAGGAGCGCCACCCTGCGGGCCCGCGCCGAGAAGTTCCTCACCGACTCGCCGTGCCCGGCGTGCGAGGGGCGGCGGTTGCGCCCGGAGGCCCTCGCCGTGACCTTCGCCGGGCGGACCATCGCGGAGGTGGCGGCGCTGGCGCTGACCGACCTGGACGACGTACTGGCCTCCGCGCCCCTGGACGGGGAGGCGGCGCGGGTGCTCGCCGAGGACCTGCGCTCCCGGATCGGTCCGATCACGGAGCTGGGGCTCGGCTATCTGAGCCTCGACCGGACCGCGCCGACCCTGTCGGCGGGCGAACTGCAGCGGCTGCGGCTGGCGACGCAGCTGCGGTCGGGGCTCTTCGGAGTCGTGTACGTCCTGGACGAACCGTCGGCGGGGCTGCACCCGGCCGACACCGAGGCGCTGCTGGGCGTACTGGACCGGCTCAAGGCGGCCGGGAACACGGTCTTCGTCGTGGAACACCATCTCGACGTGGTGCGGCACGCGGACTGGCTGGTGGACGTGGGTCCGCTGGCCGGGGAGCACGGCGGACAGGTGCTGCACAGCGGGCCGCCGGAAGACCTGGCCGAGGTGGCGGGGTCGGCGACGGCCCGGCATCTGTTCGCGGCGCGGGAGCCGGTCGGCGCGCCCAGGCAGGTGCGCACGGCGACCGGGGCGGTCCGGCTGACCGGGGTGGACCGGCACAACCTGCGGGAGCTGGAGGCGGAGTTCCCGCTCGGCGTGTTCACGGCCGTGACCGGGGTGTCGGGGTCGGGCAAGTCCACGCTCGTCGGGCAGGTGCTGGCCGGTGAGGTCGGTGACCGGCTCGCGGAGGCGGACTTCCCGGTGCGGCGGCTGGTGGAGGTGGACCAGAAGCCGATCGGCCGGACCCCGCGGTCCAACCTGGCCACGTACACCGGACTGTTCGACGTGGTGCGGAGGCTCTTCACGGCGTCGCCCGAGGCGCGGGCACGCGGCTGGAAGGCGGGCCGGTTCTCCTTCAACGTGCCGGGCGGGCGGTGCGAGACCTGCCAGGGCGAGGGCTTCGTCTCGGTGGAGCTGATGTTCCTGCCGAGTACGTACGCCCCGTGCCCCGAATGCGCGGGCGCCCGGTACAACGCCGAGACCCTGGAGGTCCGGTACGAGGGCCTGAACATCGCGGAGGTGCTGGGCCTGACGGTGGAGTCGGCGGCCGTCTTCTTCGCGGAGGTGCCGGCGGCGGCGCGCAGCCTGCGGGCACTGGAGGAGATCGGGCTGGGCTACCTGCGGCTGGGGCAGCCGGCCACCGAGCTGTCGGGCGGCGAGGCGCAGCGGATCAAGCTGGCGACGGAGCTGCAGCGGCTGCGCCGGGACCACACGCTGTACCTGCTGGACGAGCCGACGACCGGGCTGCATCCGGCGGATGTACGGGTGCTGCTGCGGCAGTTGCACGGGCTGGTGGACGCCGGGCACTCGGTGGTGGTCGTGGAGCACGACATGGCGGTGGTCGCGGGCGCGGACTGGGTCATCGACCTGGGCCCGGGCGGCGGCACGGCGGGCGGGCGGGTGGTCGCCGCGGGTACGCCGTCGCAGGTGGCCTCCGTGACCGGCAGTCGTACGGCCCCGTACCTGGCGCGGGCCCTCGGGACCGGCCGGGTGGGGTGACCACGGGCGTCGCCGACTCCGGCCGGGACGGCGCCCGGCTCGACCCACAACGGGGAGACCTATGGCACGGACGTTCGGACTCCGCAGGGCGGTCGCGTCGGGCGGCGCCGGCCCGTGCCGGGTTGGTTGGATGCGGGCATGAGTCGAGTCCACTGGCTGTTCGGCGACCAGCTCGGCCCGCATTTCACGGCCACCGCCTCCGGCGGGACACCGCGCGACACCCGGTGGCTGCTGATCGAGTCGCGGTCCGTCTTCCGCCGCCGCCGGTTCCACCGGGCCAAGGCCCATCTGGTCCTCAGCGCCATGCGCCACCGGGCGGCGGACCTCGGGGCGAGCGCGCGGTACGTCGCGGCGGAGACCTACCGGGAGGGCCTCGTACGGACCGTGGGCGACGCACCCGTATCCGTGCACCACCCGACCTCCCGCGCCGCCCTCGCCCTCGTGTCCTCGCTGCCCCAGGTCACGGTCCACCCGGCCCGCGGGTTCCTCGTGGACCACCGGGAGTTCACGGACTGGGCCGCACGGCAGAAGGGCGGCCGGCTGCTCCAGGAGAACCTCTACCAACACACCCGGCGCACCCACGACATCCTGATGGACGGCGACCGGCCGGCGGGCGGCCGCTGGAACCTGGACCACGACAACCGCGAACCTCCGCCCCGCGGCCGGGACACCCTCGGCGCGCCACCCCCGTACCGGCCCCGTGAGGACGAGATCGACGAGGGGGTCCGGCGGGACCTGGACCGCTGGGAACGCGAGGAAGGGATCACCTTCGTGGGCCGCGACGGCCCACGGCTGTTCCCGGCGAGCCGCCGGGAGGCGCTGGCCGCGCTCGACCACTTCGTCACGCACCGCCTGGCAGGCTTCGGCGCGTACGAGGACGCCATGCTGGCCGGGGACCCCGTGATGAGTCACAGCCTGCTGTCCTCCTCCCTGAACCTCGGGCTCCTCGACCCCTGGGAATGCGTGAGCCGGGCCGAGGAGGCCTGGCGGGCCGGACACGTACCGCTCAACAGCGCCGAGGGTTTCGTCCGACAGGTGTGCGGGTGGCGCGAGTACGTATGGGGCCTCTACTGGTACCTCGGGGAGGACTACCGGCACCGCAACGACCTGCGCCACACCGCTCCCGTGCCCACGTGGTTCGCGGAGCTGGACGCCGACGCGCCCGCGGCCCGCTGCCTGTCCACCGTGCTGGCGCAGGTCCGGGACACGGGGTGGACGCACCACATCCCCCGCCTGATGGTCCTCGGCAGCCATGCCCTCCAGCGGGGCTGGGAGCCGGCGCAGGTGACGGACTGGTTCCACCGGTGCTTCGTGGACGGCTACGACTGGGTGATGCTGCCCAACGTGGTGGGCATGTCCCAGTACGCGGACGGCGGCCTGATGACCACCAAGCCGTACACCTCGGGCGGCGCCTACATCCACCGGATGAGCGACCTGTGCGGAGGCTGCCGGTACCGGCCGACCGACCGCACCGGCGACCGCGCCTGCCCGTACACCGTCGGCTACTGGGCCTTCCTGGACCGGCACCGTTCACGGCTGGAGGGCAATCCGCGCATGGCCCGGGCCGTGCACGGGCTGGACCGGCTGGGCGACGTGGCGCAGGTCGCCCGGGCGCACCGCGCGGCGGGCGACTCACCACCTTGACGGCGCCCACGGGCGCGCACCGCCGGCGGGCCGCCGAGAAGCGCGGCGTCCGCCGGTCCTGCGGTCCGCCTACAGTGGACGGGCCCGACCGGAACGCACAGGAGACTCAGATGGCCGACCGGCCGCGCGGGGGCCGACCGGCCGAACAGCAGGACGCCCTGTTCGGCCTGGCCGACATCGACCACGGGCCGCCCTCCCCGCCCGCCGGTGGTAGCGCCGGCCCGCTGTTCCGCGACTCCGCGGCCGCTCGCCGTCTGCTGTCGGTACGGGCGATCCACGCCGAACCGGCGGCCGCGGCCTCCCCGCGCGGCCGGGAGATCATCGCCCGCTTCCCCGGTGCCGAGGTGGTCCCCGTGGACTCGCACTGGCGGATCCCGCACTTGCACGGCAACGAGGGCAACGTCGACCGGTGGGTCCGGATCAAGAGCGAGGTCCTGGTCCTGGGGGTGAAGAAGACGCTCACCACCCGCCCCAACGGACGGTCTGCGGACTGGATCGCCCCCGGAACCGCCAACGGCTGCGCCATGGCGTGCGCCTACTGCTACGTACCGCGCCGCAAGGGGTACGCCAACCCGATCACCGTGTTCACCAACACCGACCGCGTCATCGCCCACCTCTCGCGCCACGTCGCGCGCCTGGGCCCCAAGGCGGAGGCGAACCAGTGCGACCCGGCCGCGTGGGTCTACGACATCGGTGAGAACAGCGACTGCTCCGTCGACGCGCTGATCAGTGAGAACGTCGCCGACCTGGTCCACGCCTTCGCCGGATGGCCCTCCGCGAAGGCCTCCTTCGCCACCAAGTTCGTCAACCCCGACCTCCTCCTGTGGGAACCACGAGGCCGCACCCGGGTGCGGTTCTCCGTCATGCCCCAGGAGGACTCGAAGCTGCTGGACATCCGCACGAGCCCGGTGGAGAGCCGCATCGCCGCCGCCGGCGACTTCCTGGAAGCGGGGTACGAGGTCCACTTCAACCTCTCGCCCGTCGTCCTGCGGGCGGGCTGGCAGCGGGACTGGGCCCTCCTGCTGGAGCACCTGGACGACGTGCTGCCCGGTCCGGTGAAGGAGCAGGCGGCCGCGGAGGTCATCATGCTGACGCACAACGAGGAGCTGCACGCACTCAACCTCGGCTGGCACCCGCGCGCGGAGGAGGCGCTGTGGCGGCCGGAACTCCAACAGCCCAAGCGCTCCGAGAACGGAAGCTGGAACGTCCGCTACCGCAACGGGGTGAAGGCCGAGGCCGTCGAGACGCTGCGCGCACTCGTCGCCGCCCGTGCGCCGTGGCTGCGGATCCGGTACGCCTTCTGAGGCTCAGACGTCGCCGGGCAACAGGTGCTGGGGCAGCTCGCGGAAGCTCCACCGCCCCTGGCGGCGGGTGAACATCCAGACGAGGTCGTACCGGTCGGGCCAGGTGGACGGGGTACCGGGGACCCGGTCGGCGCCGAGGGCCTGGATCAGGCGCGGGATCCCGCTGTGCTCCCAGCAGACGAGTACGGGCATCGGCGCGGCCAGCGCGGCCTGCGCGAGGGCGGCTTCGGCGCCGACGGCGAACTCGGCACGGACGGGGGCGCGCAGGGCGGTGGCGAGGGGCGTCACCGTCTGCCGGGACCGCGCGGGGGCGGCGGTCCCCTTGCCGCCGCCCGCCGCGAAGATCGTCGCGGGGCGGGGCAGCGAGGAGCCGGGGGCCGGTGGGAAGAGGCGCGGGAGCCGCTCGGCCCGGCGCCGGCCGCGGCCAGCCAGCGAACCGGGGTCCTCCTCGCCTTCCTCGTCCCGGCCGACGCCACCGGCGTACGGCCTCTCCGCGTGGCGGATCACCATGACGAGGGCGTCCTCGGGCCCGGCGGGCGCTCCGTGCGCCGGGGTACGGGCGGCCTCCCCGACTTTCCCGGCTCCTCCGGCTCCTCCGCCCGAACAGCCGGTTCCGGCCAGCGGGGCGAGGGCGGCGGCCAGTACGGCTCGGCGACGCGGTCCGGACCCGGCGGGGGCTTCTGACATGGCGTCACTGTCCCGCACCGCCCGGGCGGCGCCGGGGCGCGGCGCGGTACGGGGCCGCGCCGGTCAGCCGATCGGCGCAGGGGGACCCCCGGGGTCAGCGCGGGCCCTTGCGTACCGCCCTCAGCCACTCCTTGTTCATCGCGGCGATCGACGGCAGCGGGATGCCCTTCGGGCAGGCCGTGGCGCACTCGCCGGTCAGGGTGCAGCCGCCGAAGCCCTCCTCGTCCATCCGGGCCACCATGTCCAGGACGCGGGTCTCGCGCTCCGGCGAGCCCTGCGGGAGGACGTTCAGGTGGTTGACCTTGGCAGAGGTGAAGAGCATCGCGGAGCCGTTGGGGCAGGCCGCCACGCAAGCCCCGCAACCGATGCACTCGGCGTGCTCGAAGGCGAAGTCGGCGTCGGCCTTGGGCACGGCGGTGGCGTGCGCCTCGGGGGCGGAGCCGGTGGGGGCGGTGATGTAGCCGCCGGCCTGGATGATGCGGTCGAAGGCGCCCCGGTCGACGACGAGGTCCTTGACCACCGGGAAGGCCGCGGCCCGCCAGGGCTCGACGTCGATCGTGTCGCCGTCGGCGAAGGACCGCATGTGGAGCTGGCAGGTGGTGGTGCGTTCCGGGCCGTGGGCATCGCCGTTGATGACGAGGCTGCAGGCGCCGCAGATGCCCTCGCGGCAGTCGTGGTCGAAGGCGACCGGGTCCTCACCGCGCAGGATGAGGTCCTCGTTGAGGGTGTCGAGCATCTCCAGGAAGGACATGTCCTTCGAGATGCCGTCGACCTCGTAGGAGACCATGTGGCCGGGGTCGTCGGCGCCGCGCTGGCGCCAGACGCGCAGGGTGAGCTTCATGCGTAGCTCCGCTGGGTGGGGTGGACGTACTCGAAGACGAGGTCTTCCTTGTGCAGGACGGGCGCGGCGCCGGTGCCCTGGTACTCCCAGGCGGCGGCGTAGGCGAACTCCTCGTCGCGGCGGGCGGCCTCGCCGTCCGAGGTCTGGGACTCCTCGCGGAAGTGGCCGCCGCAGGATTCGGCGCGGTCGAGGGCGTCGAGGCACATCAGCTCGGCGAGTTCGAGGTAGTCGACGATGCGGTTGGCCTTCTCCAGCGACTGGTTGAACTCCTCGCCGCTGCCCGGAACCTTGATCCGCCGCCAGAACTCCTCACGGATCTCGGGAATCCGCGTCAGGGCCTTGCGCAGCCCCTCCTCGGTGCGGGCCATGCCGCAGTACTCCCACATCAGCTCGCCGATCTCGCGGTGGAAGGAGTCCGGGGTGCGGTCGCCGTCGACGGCGAGCAGCTTGGCGAGGCAGTCGCGGACCTCCCGTACGGCGGCGGCCGCCTCGGGGTGGGTGTCGTCGACGGTGTCCTGGTGCGGGTGGCGGGCGAGGTAGTCGTTGATCGTGGAGGGGAGCACGAAGTAGCCGTCGGCGAGGCCCTGCATCAGGGCGGAGGCGCCGAGGCGGTTGGCTCCGTGGTCGGAGAAGTTGGCCTCGCCGATGGCGAAGAGGCCGGGGACGGTGGTCTGGAGGTCGTAGTCGACCCACAGGCCGCCCATCGTGTAGTGCACGGCGGGATAGATCCGCATGGGGACCTCGTACGGGTTCTCCGCGGTGATCCGCTCGTACATCTCGAAGAGGTTGCCGTACTGCTCGGCGACCTTGTCGCGGCCCATGCGGCGGATGGCGTCGGCGAAGTCGAGGTAGACGCCTTGGCCGCCGGGGCCGACGCCGCGGCCCTCGTCGCAGACGTTCTTCGCGGCGCGGGAGGCGATGTCACGGGGCACGAGGTT
The DNA here is from genome assembly GCF_053615355.1 of Streptomyces sp. CLCI03. Lineage (NCBI taxonomy): Bacteria > Bacillati > Actinomycetota > Actinomycetes > Kitasatosporales > Streptomycetaceae > Streptomyces > Streptomyces sp. CLCI03. The sequence continues at coordinate 1,098,221 of NZ_CM132132.1, forward strand.
GCCGAAGGAGGGGTAGATCCGCTCCAGGTAGTAGTCGCGCTCCGCCTCGGGGATGTCGGCCGCGGCGCGGGTGTCGCCCTTGGCCTTGGGGACCCAGATGCGTCCGTCGTTGCGCAGGGACTCGCTCATGAGGGTGAGCTTGGACTGGTGGTCGCCGGTGCGCGGGATGCAGGTGGGGTGGATCTGGGTGAAGCAGGGGTTCGCGAAGTACGCGCCGCGCCGGTGCGCCCGCCAGACGGCGGTCGCGTTGGAGTTCATGGCGTTGGTGGAGAGGTAGAAGACGTTGCCGTAGCCGCCGCTGGCCAGGACCACGGCGTCGGCGTAGTACGTGGAGATCTCGCCGGTGATCAGATCGCGTGCGACGATGCCGCGGGCCACTCCGTCGACGACGATCAGGTCGAGCATCTCGGTGCGGGCGTGCATCTCGACGTTGCCGGCGGCGATCTGTCGGGAAAGTGCCTGGTAGGCGCCGAGCAGGAGCTGCTGGCCGGTCTGGCCGCGGGCGTAGAAGGTGCGGGAGACCTGGACCCCGCCGAAGGAGCGGGTGTCGAGGAGACCGCCGTACTCGCGGGCGAAGGGGACGCCTTGGGCGACGCACTGGTCGATGATCTCCACCGAGATCTGGGCGAGGCGGTGGACGTTGGACTCGCGGGCGCGGAAGTCGCCGCCCTTGACGGTGTCGTAGAAGAGGCGGTGTACCGAGTCGCCGTCGTTGCGGTAGTTCTTGGCGGCGTTGATGCCGCCCTGGGCGGCGATGGAATGGGCGCGGCGCGGGGAATCGCTGAAGCAGAACTGGACCACGTGGTAGCCCTGCTCGGCGAGAGTCGCGCCGGCGGCACCGCCCGCCAGGCCGGTGCCGACGACGATCACTGTGTGCTTGCGCCGGTTGGCCGGGTTGACCAGCTTCGCCTCGAAACGGCGGCGGTCCCAGCGTTCGGCGATGGGGCCCTCGGGGGCCTTGGTGTCGGCGAGGGGCTCGCCGGTGGTGAAGCGGGCGTAGTCGTTGCTCATGTCAGCTCACCACTCCGGTCATGACGGCGACGGGGACGGAGACGAATCCCGCGAAGAGGACGAGGGCCAGGCCGTTGGCCAGGAACTTCAGCGTCCGCTCGCGTCGGGCGCTGCCCGCACCGAGGGTCTGCGCGGCGCTCCAGAAGCCGTGGCGGACGTGCAGGCCGAGGGCGGCCATCGCCACGATGTAGATGGTGTTCCCGTACCAGGTGGAGAAGGTGGACAGGACGTTCTCGTACGGGTGGCCGGACCAGGCGCGCTCGTTGACGGTGAGCGTGGTGAGGTCGAGCAGGTGCCAGACGATGAACAGGCCGAGGATGATCCCGCCCCAGCGCATGGTGCGGGTGGCGTAGCTCGCGCGGCGGCGCTTGTGGGCGTACTTCACCGGGCGGGCCTTGGTGTCGCGACGGCTGAGCTGGTGGGCGGACACGGCGTGGGCGACGACGGCGGCGAGCAGTCCCATCCGGACGAGCCACAGGGCCCACTCGTGGTGCAGGAAGGGCGAGCCGAGGGTGCGCAGCCAGTGGGCGTAGCCGTTGAACTCGTCGGCCCCGAAGAAGATCTTCAGGTTTCCGAGCATGTGCACGACCAGGTAGCCGAGCATGATCAGGCCGGACACGGCCATCACGGACTTCTTGCCGACGGAGGAGTCCCAGATCGTGCGTGTGATGGACGGCCGTCGATCCGTCCGCGTTGCCAGAGCCATGCCTTCGACGGTAAGGACGAGGGCCCCGAAAGGGCAAAGACATGATTGAGCTGATATCGATAGCCTCTGACTATCGAGGGCGTTAGCCTGGGCGTATGCAGTTCCAGCAGCTCCTGTACTTCGTGGCCGTCGCCGAGACCCGGCACTTCACCCGCGCCGCCGAGCGCGTGCATGTGGCGCAGCCCTCGCTCTCGCAGCAGATCAAGGCGCTCGAACGGGAACTGGGGGCCGAGCTGTTCAGTCGGGCCCGGGGCAACATCACGCTCACCGACGCGGGTGAGACGCTGCTGCCGCTGGCGCGGCGGATCCTGGCGGACGCGGACACCGCGCGGCTGGAGGTGCAGGAACTGGCGCAGCTGCGGCGCGGGCGCGTGCGGCTCGGCGCCACGCCCAGCATCTGCACGGGCCTGCTGCCGGACGTGCTACGGGCCTTCCACGACGCGCATCCCGGGATCGAGCTGCTGATCGAGGAGAGCGGGTCGCTCGACCTCGTACGGGAACTCGCGCGCGGAGCCCTGGACCTGGCCCTGATCGCGCTGCCGCTGCCCCCGTCGGCCCCGGCCCTGACCACGGTGGAGCTGCTGACGGAAGACCTCGTGGTGGTTTCCTCGGCGGAACGGCCGGCGCCGGGCGGGGGCGGCGAGTTGACCATCGCGGGGTTGCGGGACGAGCCGATGGTGATGTTCCGGCACGGCTACGACCTGCGGGAGCTCACGATGGCGGCCTGCCGGGCGGAGGGCTTCGAGCCGGTCTTCACCGTGGAGGGCGGCGAGATGGACGCGGTCCTGGGCTTCGTCCGGGCGGGGCTCGGCATCGCGGTGGTCCCGGCGATGGTGGTGGACCGCGCCGGTCCGGGGCTGCGGGTGACCCGGATGGCCGGGTCGCCACTGCGCCGCACCATCGCCTTGGCCCACCGCACCGACGTGGCTCCGCCGCGAGCGGCCCGCGAGCTGAGACGCATGCTGCTCGGCTGACTCCGGTGCGGCGGAGCCGCCGCGCGCGGAGCCGCTCTCACGGCGCCGCGGGGGACATCGGCGGGGCAGGGGCTGCCGGCAGCGCCCGGTCGAGGCCGTCCGCCAGCATCGCGAAGGCCTGCTCGGCGTCGGCCACCGCGGCCGCGTAGGCCTCGTCGGCGCTCTGGCCGGAATCGATCCGCAGCCAGTTCTCCCGACCCAACTCGTGGCGGACCGCCACCAGATGCATGGCCGCCAGACGGGCGGCGAGCGGGGGCACGGCCTCCGACTCCAGCTCGGCGGCGAGCAGTTCCACCTCGCGGTCGGTGTAGTGGACCAGCCGACTCTTCAGGCTCGCGGTGCTGTAGAGCAGTCGCGTGAAGGAGACCACATTCGGGTGGTCGCAGAGTCCGGTGATCGGATCCCGCTCGGCCAGTGCCGCCAGGAAGTGCGAGCGCACCGCCCCCACGGGAGTGCGACCGGCGGGTCTCTCGCGCACGACGCGCGCGGCCTCGTCCTGGTGGTCGGCGAACCGGTCGAGCAGCAGGTCCTCCTTGCTCGGGAAGTAGCGGAAGAGGGTGGGCTTGGAGACCTCGGCCGCGGCGGCGACATCCGCCACCGACACGGCGTCGAAGCCTCGTTCCAGGAAGAGCTCCAGCGCCGTGGCCGCCAGCCGATGGCGCGTACGGAGCTTCTTGTTCTCGCGCAGACCCGTCGTGTTCTCCATACCGCACAGCGTAGCACGGAAGCATGACCGAGTTAATTTTTTAACCGGGTTGCTTTTTTCTTCGGGAGCCGCTTTCCTTGAGGCAACAACGAGGAGAGGACCTCCGATGACCGACGTACTGATCACCGGCTCCGGCCCCACCGGACTGACGCTCGCCTGCGACCTCGCCCTCCGGGGAGTCGCCGTGCGCGTCATCGACCGGCGCACCGAGCCGCACCACGAGTCCCGGGGCAAGGGCCTGCTGCCGAGCAGCCTTGAGGTCTTCCGGGGACTCGGGCTGTTGGAGACCCTGACCGCCAAGGGCGATACGAGCGTGACGCTGCGCAAGTACTTCGACGGCGAACACATCAACGACACCCCCACCGGCGCCGGCCTGCTCCTCGGTCAGTGGCAGGTCGAGGAGACCCTGCGCGAGCGGCTGGCCGAGCTGGGCGTCCAGGTGGAGTACGGATCGGAGCTCGTGGCGATCACTCAGGACGACACCGGGGTGCGCGCCGAGCTGGCGGACGGCACCGTGATCGCGGCCCGCTATCTCGCCGGGTGCGACGGCGGACGCAGCACCACCCGCAAGCTGCTCGGCATCCCCTTCGAGGGGAGCGGTCAGGAGGAGCCCGCGATGGTGATCGGCGACGTCAGGGCGCCCGGGCTCGGCCGGGACGCCTGGCACCAGTGGTTCACCTCCGAGGGCACCGGAATCCTGCTCTGCCCGATGCCGGGGACGGACAGCTTCCAACTGCAGGCCTCACCCGAGCGGGACGAGCGGGGCGAACCGGTACCGCCGTCCCTGGAGAGCTTCCAACGGATCTTCGACCGCGACGCCCGGGTGCCGGGCATCCGGCTCGTCGACGCCACCTGGGTCTCGGCCTGGCGGGTCAACGTCCGGATGGCCACCCGGATGCGGGAGGGCCGGGTCTTCCTCGCCGGGGACGCCGCGCACGTACAGCCGATAGCCGGCGGCCTGGGCATGAACACCGGAATCCAGGACGCGGCCGAGCTCGGCCGGACGCTCGTGGCCGCGCTCACCGGTCCCGGCGGTGAGGAGGTGCTCGACAGGTATGAGGCGGTGCGGCTACCGGTGGTCGCCGACGTCCTGGCCGATACGGCGGAGCGGTACGAGCGGGTCACGGAAGCCGTCCGCACCCCTGGCCGCGGGACCGAGGTCGGCATGAACCGGTCCCAGCCGCCCGCCGGAGCCTGAGGCTCCCGGCGGGGCGGATGTCGGAAGGGGCGGCCTCAGGAGGGCGCGGGCACCGCGTCCGAGAGGGAAAGGGTGTGGATGCGGTCCGGGGCCCCGGGCCGGGCGTAATACCAGCCCTGTGCGGTGTCGCAGCCGAGGGCGCGCAGTTGGGCGGCCTGGGCTCCGGTCTCCACTCCCTCGACGGTGACGGCGAGTTCGAGGCTGTGGGCGAGGGCGACGATCCCCTCCACGATCTTGACGTCGACCGGGTTGGCGGGCTGCTGCTGCATCCCCTGGGTGAAGGAGCGGTCGAGCTTGAGGACGCTGACCGGCAGGCGCCGCAGATTGGCCAGGTTCGAGTAGCCGGTGCCGAAGTCGTCGAGGGCGATGTCCACACCGAGGGCGGCGAGCCGGCGCAGCGGTTCCAGGAGCTCGTCGTCGGCCCCTATCAGGGCCGACTCGGTGACCTCCAGGCACAGCGCGCCCGGGGCGAGGCCGGACTTCTCCAGTACCGCCACGGTGTCGGCGACCAGGCCCGGGTGGTGCAGCTGGGTCGGCGAGAGGTTGACGTTGATCCGCAGGGCCGCGCCACCGTGCTCGCGCTGCCAGATACGGGCCTGACGGACGGCCTCCTCCAGGACCCAGCGACCGAGCGGCACGATCAGCCCGGTCCGTTCGGCGAGCGGGATGAAGCGGTCCGGGCCGAGTACCCCGTACTGCGGGTGCGACCAGCGCACCAGTGCCTCGGCTCCATGGACGCTGCCGTCGCGCATGTGGACCAGTGGCTGGTACTCGATGAAGAACTCGCCGCGTTCCAGTGCCGCGGGCAGGGCGTTGGTCAGTCCGTGGCGGGTGATCGCGCGGGCGTCCGCCTCGGCGTCGGCGAATTCGAAGCGGTTGCCGCCGGCCGCCTTGGCCCGGTACATGGTGATGTCGGCGCTGCGCAGCACCTCCGCCGGGGTGCGTTCCTTGGCCCGGCCCTCGACGATGCCGATGCTGCCCCGGACCGTCAGCTCCCGGCCCTCCAGCCGGATCGGCGTGGACAGAGCGGTCAGGATGCGGACCGCGAGGTCGGTCACCTTCTCCTCGGTGTCGGAGCCGGTGGTCAGGGCGACGAACTCGTCACCGCCGAGCCGGGCGACGACCTCGCCGGGGCCGGTCGCGCAGCTCTGCAGCCGGTCGGCGACCTCCACCAGCAGTCGGTCCCCCGCCGAGTGTCCGAGGCTGTCGTTGACCGCCTTGAAACCGTCGAGGTCGAGGTAGCACAGGCCGTAGCGGTCGCCTCCGGCCCCGGCGAGGGCCTTCTCCAGCCGCTCGAAGAACAGCGTCCGGTTGGGCAGGCCGGTCAGGGCGTCGTGGGTGGCCTCGTAGCGCAGGCGCAGGTTCAGCAGCCGCCGTTCGGTGGTGTCCTCCATCAGCGCCAGCTGGTACTGCGGCTTCCCGTCGGCGTCGCGCAGCAGCGACACCGTCAGGTTGGTCCAGAGCACGGTGCCGTCGTGCCGGTAGTACGGCTTCTCCACGCGGTAGCTCTCGCGCTCGCCACGGACCAGCTCGCCGTACATCCGCCAGACGTGCGGGGTGTCGTCGGGGTGTCCCCACTCGCTGACGTTGCGGCTGCGGACGTGTCCTTCCAGGCCGCCGAACATCTGCAGCAGGGTGTCGTTGACCTCCAGGACGTTCCCGTCGAGGTCGGCGATGCCGATGCCCACGGCCGCACCCTCGAAGACCGCCCGGAAGCGTTCCTCGCTCGCGTGCAGGGCCTGCTGCGCGTCGGTCCGCGCGGTGAGCGCGGAGCGCGCGATGGCCTCCTGCTCCCTGAGGGTGCGCTCGCGCAGGGCGCGCGCGTATCCCGCCGCGATGGCGTGCTGGAGCCGGGCGCAGCGGGAGCGGTACTCCTCGGTGCCTTCCACTCCGGAGCCCTCGGGTCCGTCCGGGCCGCAGTAGAGCACCAGGTACGACTCGATCACGCCGAGGGTGCCGGCCAGGGCCTCGGGGTCGGTGCAGTGCACGGCGACGAGTTCCGCCCCCACCTGCTGGGCGACCGAGGCGTCGAACGGCCTGGCGTGCAGCGCCTTGGTGAGCGTCCGGGTGAGGGGTACGAGGTGCCGTTCGAACTCGGTGCGGGTCAGCGAGGTCGCCGTGACCGGGAAGATCGCCCGGCCCCAGATCGTGGCGAAGCGGGCGATCCGGTCCTCGATGCCGCCGTGCGGGGCCGCCGAAGACCCGGTGGCCGGGGCCGCAGCGGGCGCCGCGGCGACTTTCGGCGAGCCCGCCGTCTGTGCCGGAAGTCTCACGCCTTGCGTCCCACGCCGCCGAAGCCCGAGAAGGCGTAGGGGTCTTCCGGTGTCTCGGCGTCCTCGCCGTCGTCGGGCCGGTCCGGTCGCCAGTCGGGCATGGAGACGAGGCCCGGCTCCAGCATCTCGAACCCTTCGAAGAAGCCGCTGATCTGTTCCCGGGTACGCATGACGAGAGGGTTACGCATGTCCCGGTAGACGCCCACGGTGCCGGCGGCGGTTTCCTGGGTGAGCGGAATCCCCTCGTACGAGGCGTGCGTGAGGATCAGCAGACTGCCGGGGGCCAGCGCGTCCCGCAGCTCGGCGACGGCGGCGTACGGGTCGTCCGTGTCCTCCAGGAAGTGCAGGACGGCGACGAGCAGCAGGGCGACCGGGCGGCCGAGGTCGAGCAGTCGGCCGACCTCAGGGGCGGCCAGGATCTCCTTGGGCTTGCGCAGGTCGGCGGCGACGATGCCGCTGCGGTCGTCCCCCGTGAGGACGGCGCGGCTGTGCGCGACGGCCACCGGGTCGTGGTCGACGTAGACGACGCGCGCCTGCGGGCTGGCGGCCTGGGCGATCTCGTGGACATTGCCGAAGGTGGGGATGCCGGAGCCGATGTCGAGGAACTGCGTGACGCCCTCGGCGACGGCGTGCCGGGCGGCGCGACGCATGAATGCCCGGTTGGCCTGCATGATCTTGGGCAGGCCCGGCATGAATTCCATGGCGCGGCGCGCGGTCTGGCGGTCGACCTCGAAATTGTGGGACCCGCCCAGGTAGTAATCGTAGATGCGGGACACGCTCGGCACCGATATGTCGATGCCTGGCGGGGCCCAGGCGGGGCGCTCCATCGGGGTCTCCAAGCGTTGGTCCTGCGGTCGTCCGTGTGAGGTCGGACTCCTGTCCGAGCCGAATGTACTGATCATTTCCCAACAGGGCGAGCAAAAGCGGAAATTGGCGATCCGTTCTTCGTCACACACCAAAGGCACCGCCCGGCCGGGCGAGGGAATGACCGATACCGACAAGTCCCTTATGGGAATTGGCTGAAGGTCGATCGGAGTCCCCACACTACCGACCCACGAGTGGCTCAAACCTTACCGGTCGGCAGTCCACCCGTTCAGGCGAACCGAGGCCGAGCCTCGCGTGCCCGGGCGCGCGCGGGCCCATGCTCCCGGGGTGAACAGAGCCTGTGCCAGGCGCCTGCTGGCGGTCCCGGTCCTGCTGTGGGCGGCCTTGTCCGTCACGCCGGCCGTGGCTGATAGCCGCGCCTACCCGACGACCGACTCCGGCGACGGACCGGCCGCCACCGTGGTGGCCTCCGTGGCGGCCTCGGCGGCCGGTGGCAGCGACCGCGGCCGCGACCCGCGTGGCGGACATCACGGTGACGACCAGGGCTCCGACCACGGGAAACGTCGTGGAGGCGGGCATGGCGGGGGCCATCACGGCCGCCCCCACTGCCCACCTCCGCCACCCCCTCCGCCGTGCCCGCCGAAGCCACCGCCGAAGCCCACGCCGCCACCCGAGCCCACTCCCCCGCCGCCCCCGCCCGAGCCCCCGCCGCCCCCGAAACCCGAACCGCCGAAGCCACCGCCGCCGCCCGCGCCGGCGCCGAAGCCCGCACCGAAGCCGGTCCTGCCCGCGCCACCCCCGCCGAAGCCGGCACCCCCGGCGCCCCGCGTGGTCAGGGCTCCCGCACCACCACCACCGGCACCACCCGCCCCACCGTCACCACCCGCCCCAGAGGTGAAACCCGCACCGCCGAAACCCGTGGCCCGACCCGCCTATCGCGCGGCGGCCCGCAAACCCGCCGAGCACCACATCTCGCCGGTGACTTTCACCTTGATGACCGCCGCTCCCGCGGTGCTCGCGATCGTCGCGCTGCGCCCGCGCTAGCGCTTCTTCCGCCCCACCAGTAAACGATTGGGAGTCATCTTGTCGGAATGGCTCGTCCTGTCCATCGCGATGGCCGCGGCCTGTGCCGTGGTGCTGTCCATCGCCTTCCTCAACCACAGGAGGATCGGCGACGACGACGATCCGAACGAGACCCCGGACGTCATCGAGTACATGACGATGATGATCGGGGTGATCTACGCGATCGTGCTGGGCCTCGCGATCGCCGGCGTCTGGGAGGGCCGCGGGGCCGCCCAGGAATACGTGCGCCAGGAGGCCCAGGCCCTGCACGAGATCAGTGTCCGCTCCGAGGTCTACCCGGCCGAGGTGCGGGGGCGGATCCGCGCCGACGTCGACGCGTACGTGGCCTACGTCGTGGACACGGAGTGGAAGCGCATGGCCGACCACGGCGAGCTGACCGAGCACGGCGGGGAACTGCTGGAACGTATCCGCCGGGACGTCACCGACTACGAGCCGAAGACCGACCACGAGGGGCAGGCCTACCAGCCGCTGGTCGACCAGGTCGCGATGGTGGACGACGCCCGCAGCGCACGGGGTTCGAGTGCCGGGGCCACCATGCCGGGGGTGGTGTGGTTCGGCCTGATCGTCGGCGCCCTGGTGACCGTGGGGCTGATCTTCACCCTGCAGATCAGGCGGTCGTTCCGCGAGATGCTGCTGGCCGGCCTGTTCAGCGCCCTGATCGCGTTCCTGCTGTTCCTGATCTGGGACTTCGACGCGCCGTTCGGGCGGGGCATCTCCGCCACCGCCGAACCCTTCCTCGCCCACTTCCCCCAGCTGGACCTCGGCGGCTAGGGCCTGATCCAAAAGACGGGCCCTAGGGGATCCGGAGATCCGGATCCCCTCGGAATCTCGCCGCTCGCAAACCGGGGACGGGCCTCCCGTCCCCGGTTCGGCCCTGGGCCATGCCCCATTCGCCCGTTCCTGATCGCGGGTCACCGCACCCCGACCTAGCGTGTCGGACATCGAGGCGCACGACCCCCCACGTGCGGAAAACCGTTCCGCGGCTGCTCCTCGGGGATCCGGAGAACCAACCATGGGTGCGATACGTACCTCTGCCACCGCCCTGCTGAGCGCCGGCGCCACTGGCGCCGTACTCGCGCTCGGCGCCTTCGGCGTGCCCGCCGCGACCGCGGCCGAGGCCCGGCCCACGATCACCTCGTTCGGGTTCACCCTCACACCGTCGACCGTCGCCCCCGGGGGGCAGACGGTCCTCGCCGTCAGTCGCTGCAACGCCGCCTACGCCACCGCCTCCTCCGGGGTCTTCGACACCGTGAGCATCGCGCGCGGTCAGACCGTACGGGTCACCGTGGACCGGGACGCCCGGCGCGGAGCCGTCTACTCCGTCTCCTTCACCTGCAACGGTGAGACCGGCTCGGCCGATCTGACGATCGCCGGCGGCAGTACCGTACCCACCACGAGCTCCACGCGGACCGGCACCGGAGCGACCCTCTACCCGACCCCGTCCTCGGCCCTCGGAGTCCGCGGCGGTCTGGGCGGCAGCATCGCCGGCATGGATCCCCTGGAGCTCGGCGCCGGCGCCGGACTGTTCCTCGCCGCCGCGGGCGGCGCCGTGTTCGCCCTGCGCCGCAGGGGGGCCGACCGTAGCCATTGAACGCGCCGGACATCCCCCGCTATCGCCGATCGCCCCGAGTCCTCGTCAGGACTCGGGGCGATCGGCGATAGCGGGGGATCCGCGTCCGGGGAGGCCGGTCAGGCCCGGCTGCGGAGCGGGCGGCGACGGCGCACCACGTGGGCGCCGGCGCCCAGGGCCGCGGCTCCGACGAGGCCCGCCCCGATGGCGGTCTCGGCGGTGGACGGGCCGAACGATCCGCCGATGCCGCCCTGCGAGGGGTTGCCCTCAAGGATCGTGAAGCGGTGCGTGGCGACCAGATTGCTGTCGTTGCACTTGACCGACAGCGTGTGGTGACCCGGCGAGGCGTGGTTGAAGATCCGGACGGTCGCGAAGCCGATCGAGCCGGCGGACAGGTTGGCCGGCGGAAAGTTGCCGGGCGAGGCGACGGTGCCGCCGTGCCCGCAACCCGCCGCGCTCACCTGCATCGTGGATCCCTGGTGCACGGAGTACGGGTTGACGGAGATGTTGCTGGGGCCGTTCCCACCCCCGTTCCCACCCCGGCCCCCGGGGTCCTGGTTCGCGGAGGCGAATGGGGCACTGAGGCCGATCGCGGCGCAGGCTGCCGCCGCCACGGTAAGAGCGCGCAAAACACGCATGGTGGAACCTCCAGCGGGAAGCGCCCCGGAGCGTCGGCCCCGGATGATCGACGAGAACGCCTCCCACGTCGAACCCTCGGGTCGCCCCGCAACCTCCGCATTTCCGGCTTTGGGCCGCCCGGTTGAGCGACACGCCGAAGCGCGGACGGCGCGGCTGACGGATCCGCAGGTCACGACCCGTCAGGCATTTATGTGACGATTACCTGGATGGGCGCACCCCTTCCGGCCCCCTCCGGGTGGCGGCCACCCGTTCGCCGTTCCCCCCTCGCCGTCCCACCGGCCCGGCCTTAGCGTGCGTGAAGTAGGGCGTACAGGGGCGGGACAGGAACGCGGGTCGGGACCCCCGCGTCGGGAAGGGAGAACGATGGGCGAGGACGAGACCGGGCAGAAACGCAGATACTCGCCATGGGGCGTACTCGCCCTGGTCATGCTCACCGGCCTCGCGATGGTGCGGAACGGTGTGAACATCGGCGACGGGCCGCCGCAGCCCACCGCGGCCTCGGCCGTCGCGGTGACGTCCGACCAGTTGCCGGCGAATCCGCCCACGCCCCCGGCGGACATGGAGGTGCTGGAACACTCGTCGGTCCAGCGCATCCGGATTCCCACGATCAACGTGGACGCGCCGGTGATGACGGTCGGGCTGGACGCGGAGGGCTGGATCGACGCGCCACCCCCGCAGGACCGCAATCTCGCCGGCTGGTACCTCAACGGCATCTCGCCGGGCCAGCGCGGCTCGGCGGTGATCGTGGGGCACGTGGACAACGCGCAGGGCCCCGCGGTCTTCTACGGCCTGGGCTCGGTCAAGCCGGGCAACCACATCGAGGTGGAGCGGTACGACGGGCGCACGGCGGTGTTCGAGGTCTACGGCGTGGAGGTGTTCTCCAAGGAGGCCTTCCCCGGGGCCCGGGTGTACGGGGACACCGGGCACCCGGAGCTCCGGGTGATCACCTGCGGCGGCGGATACTCCAAGGCCCGCGGCTACGACGGCAACGTGGTCGTCTTCGCCCGCATGGTGGAGGCCCGCTGAGTCCGGGCCGGCCGAGCCCGGGAGCCTCCGCCGCGGTCGGTTCCCGGGTCAGCGGGGCGGCAGCACCGGGAGGGTCATCCGGTAGCCCCGCGCAAGCAGTTGGGGAAGGTACGAGGAGATCGCCTGCACGCTCTGCGACCGGTTGCCACCGGCGTCGTGCGACAGGACGATCACGCCGGGGGCCGCGCCGCCGAGGACCCGGGAGATGATCGTCGGGGTCCCCGGTTCCTTCCAGTCCAAGGTGTCCACGGTCCAGGCGAGCGGCTCCATGCCGAGCTCCGCCCCGATCTCGAAGGCGGCCCGGTTCCAGGCTCCGTAGGGGGCCCGGAACCACAACGGCGCCTCGCCGACGGCCTGTTGCACGACCTCGCTCGTGCGGCCGATCTCGGAGGCGAGAGCGGGCCGACTGAGCTGCGGGATGAGTGGGTGGGTCCAGGTGTGGTTGCCGATGACGTGGCCCTCGTCGACCATCCGGCGCAGCAGGTTCTTGTTCTCGGCGGCCATCTCCCCGCAGACGAAGAACATGGCGCGCACGCCGTGGCGGGCGAGGGTGTCGAGGATGGCGGGGGTGTAGCGGGGATCCGGGCCGTCGTCGAAGGTGAGCACCATGCCGCCCGACGCGGCCGCCTCGGCGGGGAGTTCCAGGATGGGCCGGGTCCGCACGGCCGGCTTCGCGGCGGCCGCGCGCACCGGCGCGTCGGCGGTCATCGGTTGCAGCCGGTACGACTTCTCGGGCAGCGCCCGCGCCCGCAACCCCGGCGCACCCGCCGCGGGGGGCGCCCCCGGCCCCGCCGGTGCTCCGGATCCGCCCGGTCCCGGTCCGGGGGCTCCGCCGCCGCTCTCACCCTTGACGCTGAGCAGTCCGGAGGCGGCCGCGACCCCGAGGAAGACGGCGGTACGCAGGACCGTGCGCCGCCCTACTGTCGGCTCGTCATTTTTCATTATTACTACGTATCAACGCCATCGGTGAAGTTGTCGAGAGGCGCGGAGGCACCCTGCTCCCCTCACCCGGTCGGCTCACACCCGCAGTGTTGATCATGCTGTCTACACTGGTCCGTCGGGATGAACCGGAGGGAGCCGACGATGAGTCAGTACTTCGACATGGGCGATGTGACGCTGTGGAACCCGTCCAACGGGGCCTCCCGGATGTTCCGTCGCCAGGTGGCGGTCTTCGAGGCGGAGCTGGGGCTCGGTTCGGGCATAGGGCCGATGGAGATGGACGAGTGCCAGATCGACCCGGTCGCCTTCGCGGCCTTCGTCGACGCCCTGCTGGTACAGCACCGCAGGACGAGCCACGCCATCGTGCTCGCGCTCTCGGAGGGCTTCACCGCCACCGTGGTCGTGCTCGCGGAGCGTGCCGGGATCCGGGTGGACTGGGAGCGGCTCGGCGCCGCCCCGGACGGCCCCCGCGAGGACGTACAGGTGTCGGCCGCGGGCATGGCCGCCGCGCCGCCCGGCCCCAGTTGGTCCACGGGGCTGCGGGAGCAGGCGGCGCGGCTGGCACGCCGTATGCCGAGGTGATGAGGGCCCGCCCCGGCGACGACGGGGTCGTCCTTCGGGGCGGTCAGCCGCGGCGGACCAGGGGGAAGGGGAGGGTCTCGCGGATCGTCAGGCCCGTGAGGAACATGACGAGGCGGTCCACGCCGATGCCGAGGCCGCCGGTGGGCGGCATCGCGTATTCCAGTGCGTCCAGGAAGTCGTTGTCGAGCTCCATGGCCTCCGGGTCACCGCCCGCGGCGAGCAGGGACTGCGCGGTGAGCCGGCGCCGCTGTTCCACCGGGTCGGTCAGCTCCGAGTAGGCGGTGCCCAGTTCGGTGCCGAAGGCGACCAGGTCCCAGCGTTCGGCGAGTCGGGGATCCCGGCGGTGCTGGCGGGTGAGCGGGGAGACGTCGGTGGGAAAGTCCTTGTAGAAGGTGGGCAGCTGGGTCCGCTCCTCGACGAGGCGCTCGTACATCTCCAGCACCACGTCGCCGCGGGTGTCCTCGGGGGCGTGCGGGACCGACGCCCGGTCGCACAGCCGGCGCAGCACCTGTTCCTCGGTGTCGGCGTCGACCTCCTCGCCGAGGGCCTCGCTGATGGCCCCGTACATGGTCTTGACCGGCCAGGTTCCGGAGATGTCGTGGACGACGAGCTTCCCGTCCGGTCCCGCCTTGTGGGCGACGGGCGAGCCGAAGGCGGCGGTGGCCGCGCCCTGGATCAGTTCGCGGGTGAGGTCGAGCATCACGTCGTAGTCGGCGAAGGCCTGGTAGGCCTCCAACATCGTGAACTCGGGATTGTGCTTGTAGGAGACGCCCTCGTTGCGGAAGGTGCGGCCCATCTCGAAGACCTTCTCCATACCGCCGACGCAGAGCCGTTTGAGGTACAGCTCGGGCGCGATGCGCAGGTACAGGTCGAGGTCGTAGGCGTTGATGTGGGTGCGGAAGGGCCTGGCGTTGGCGCCGCCGTGGATCTGCTGGAGCATCGGGGTCTCGACCTCCAGGTAGCCGCGGTCGAGGAGTCCCTGGCGCAGGGCCTGGACCGCGCTGGAGCGGGCCCGTACGACGTCCCGTGCCTCGGGGCTCGCGACGAGGTCGAGGTAGCGGCGCCGGACCCGGGCCTCGGGGTCGGCGAGGCCCTTGCGCTTGTCCGGGAGGGGGCGCAGGCACTTGCCGGTGAGCTGCCAGGAGCGGACCACGAGGGAGAGTTCGCCGGCCCTGCTCGCGCCGACCTCGCCACTGACCAGCACGTGGTCGCCGAAGTCGACCTGTGAGGTGAAGCAGTCCAGCACCTCGGCCCCGGCCTCGTCGCGGGTGAGCATGAGCTGTATGTCCCCGGACCAGTCGCGCAGGACGGCGAAGACCACGCCACCGAGGTCGCGTACGACCATCACGCGTCCGGCGAGGGTGGCCTCGGCGCCGGTGCGGGCGCCGGGCGGGTGGTGGGGGTGGGCCGCCTTCAGTTCCGCGACGGTGTGGGTGCGCGCGCGGATCCCCACGGGGTAGGGGTCGGTGCCGGCGGCCCTGATGCGGTCCAGTTTGGCGTGGCGGACGCGGACCTGTTCGGGCAGCCGCTCGGCCGGGGCGCCCGCGTCCGCCTGCTCGACCGCGTCCAGGCCGAGGGAGTCGATGGCGGGCAGGCCCTCGGTGGTGACGGGGGCGGTGAGGCCCTTGGGATGGCCGTTGCCCCACAGGGTGCGCAGGCTGGGTACGGAGACGAAGCCCTCGGCGATCCCGGAGGCGAGGCTGACCCGGGCGAGCGAGCCGGCGTCCTGGTAGCAGAGGAAGCGCGGGTACCACTCGGGGCCGTACTTGACGTTCGAGCGGTACAGCGCCTCCAGCTGCCACCAGCGGGAGAAGAAGAGGAGCAGTTTGCGCCACAGCTTCAGGACGGGGCCGGCGCCGATCCGGCCGCCCTCCTCGAAGGCGGAGCGGAAGACGGCGAAGTTGAGGGAGATCCGGCGTACGCCGAGACCGGGGGCGGCGGCGCAGAGCTGGGCGACCATGAACTCCATGACCCCGTTGGGGGCCGTACGGTCGCGGCGCATCAGGTCGAGGGAGATGCCGTCCTTGCCCCACGGGACGAAGGAGAGCAGGGCGATCAGCTCGCCCTGGTCGTCGAAGGCCTCGACCAGCAGGCAGTCCCCGTCCTCGCGGTCACCGAGCCGGTCCAGGGCCATGGAGAAGCCGCGTTCGGTCTCGGTGTCGCGCCATTTGTCGGCGCTTTCCACGATCCTCTGCATCTCGTCCTGGGAGAGGGCGGAGTGGCGTCGGATGACGGTGGTGGCTCCGGTGCGCCGGACCCGGTTGACGGCCTGGCGGGTCACGCGCATGTCGCGGCCGTCGAGGTCGAAGTGGGCCACGTGCAGGATGGCCTCGTCGCCGAGCTGCAGGGCGCCGAGCCCGGAGCGGCCGTAGGCGGTGGCGCCGTCCTCGGAGGCACCCATGACGGCGGGCTGCCAACCGTAGCGGCGGGCCACGGCCAGCCAGGCGTCGATGGCGGCGGTCCAGGAGGCGGGGTCACCGACCGGGTCCCCGCTGGCCAGGCAGACGCCTGCTTCGACGCGGTAGGTGACGCCGGCCTTGCCGTTGGGGGCGAAGACGACGGCCTTGTCGCGCCGGGTGGCGAAGTAGCCGAGGGAGTCGTTGCGTCCGTAGGCGCCGAGGAGGGCGCGGATACGGGGCTCCTCGTCGCCGTGCAGGGCGGCGGTCAGGCGCTGGGAACGGAAGAGGGTCATGGCCGCGTTCAGCAGGGCCGCGGCGCCGAAGAGGCCGAGCAGGAAGGACAGCGGGCGGGGTGGGTGGCCGTCGAACTCCCGGGCCGAGAAGAGGCCGCCGAAGACCTCTTTGGCGGCCCAGTCCAGCCACTGCCCCTTGGGCAGGGTGCCGGGGAAGAGGGCGACGAGCGCCCAGCCCACGAGTACGGCGGCGAGCAGGCCGAGGCCGAGCACGAGCAGGGCGTGCCACAGGGCCCCGGGGCGCGAGGCGGCGTAGAACTCGGCGCGGGCGGCGATCAGTACGGCCATCGCGGCGACGGCGATGACCATGGAGGGGATGCCGATCCAGTACTCGCCGACGGCCATCTCCAGCACGTCGTCGACGATCAGCAGGGCCAAATAGGTGATGACGATCCACCAGGCGACCTTCTTGCGGGTGCCGAGGGCCGCGGCGAGAAGGAAGAGGAAGACGGCGTAGGCGAGGTTCGCGCTGACGGGGACGACGATCAGGTCGAGGAACCGCACGATGTGCCGGAGGAGCCGACGCAGCGTGGGAGAGAGTGCGAGCAGGGCGCACAGCAGGCCGAGCGCTCCGAAGAACGCGCCGAACCCGTCGGGTACCCGGTTCAGGAAGCGGTTCCGGGTTCCGTGCTTCTCCTCCACGGTGGCACTGGTGGCACTCATGGTTCGCACTGTAGGGAGGGCGGCGCCGGTGCGCGCGCCGAACGGAAGGACCGTTCCCCGGGTGCTCACCGGGCCGGGCCCCGACCGGAAGGACGGCTCCCTGGGGCCACGGCCTATCCTCGGCAGGTGACGGAGCACGTGAACACGGAATTCGAACGCGGTACCGACGGACCGAAGGTGATCCTGGCCGGGGTCGACGGATCGGAGTCCTCGCTGCGGGCCGCGGCCTACGCGGCGGGGCTGGCCCGACGACAGAACGCCCTGCTGGCCCTGGTGTACGTCCAGCCGGTGATCCCGGCGGGCGCCGCGCTGGGCGCGCCGGTGGCGGACACCACCGGGGAGATCGCGGAGGGGCTGGTGGCCGAGATCCGCGCGTCGGCGGAGCGACTCAAGGGGATCTACGAGGTGCGCTGGCAGTTCCACACCTTCCGCGGCGACCCGTACGCCGGGCTGGTGAGCGCGGCGGACGAGCTGATGGCGGACGCGGTGGTGGTCGGTGCCTCCGAGCAGGCCGGGCACCGCATCGTGGGGTCGGTGGCGATCCGCCTGGTCAAGGCGGGCCGCTGGCCCGTCACCGTGGTTCCGTAGGTTGCGACGGTTTCGCGGGTGTGCGGGTTTGTGGGTTTGTGGGTTTCGTAGGGTCCTGGATCGGCCCCAGGACCCTCGGGCCCCGGGCTACTTGCCCATGGTCAGGCCGTCCTTGGCGGCGCCGCGGCTGAGGACGGCCTCGCCGATGGCGTCCCGCGCGCTCTCGTAGTCCTCGCGGCCGGGGTCCTTGGCGAGGGCGTCGGGCAGGTGGACGACCCGGCCCACGGACAGGTCCATCATCTGCGGGACGAACTCGGCCTCGGTGACCTGCCAGCGTTGCCCGGCGGCGGCCGGCGGGGCGAAGGTGAAGCGGCCGATCGAGCCGTAGTTGCCGCGCATGTCGCGCGCGCCGGTGTGGTTGAACATCTCGCCGGCGACCTGGTCACCCATGCCGTAGACGATCCAGGTCCCGTTGACCTTCTCGTAGGGTTGGGGCACGTGCGCGTGCGTTCCGATGATCATGTCGATGTCGGGGCGGCCGCCGGTCTGTGAGGCGGTCAGCGCCTTGCCGAGCGAGAGCTGGGTGTCGTCCGGTTCGGTCTCCCACTCCGTGCCCCAGTGCACGCTCACCAGCACCACGTCCGCGCCCGCCTTCCGGGCCGCCCGCGCATCAGCGACGATCTTGTCCTGCTTCATCAGGTTGACCGCCCACGGCTGGCCGTCGGGCATCGGATAGCCGTTGGTGTCGTAGGTGTAGGCGAGGTGCGCCACCTTGGCGGAGCCTGCCGTGTACGTGGTGACCGTGGCGGCCTCGGCGGCCGTACGGGCCGAGCCGGCGTGCTTCAGCCCGACCTTGTCGAAGCGGTCCAGGGTGCGGCGCAGGCCCGCTCCGCCGTCGTCGAGGGAGTGGTTCGAGGCCGTGGAGCAGCCGTCGTACCCGGCGTCCTTCAGCCCGTCCGCGACCTCCGGCGGGGACTTGAAGGCGGGATAGCCGGAGAAGGGGCCGCCTTCCTCCCCGTAGATGGTCTCCATGTGGCACAGGGCGAGGTCGGCTCCGGAGACCACGGCCTTGACGCCGGAGAACATCGGCCGGAAGTCGTACCCGTCGCCGTCCGCGTCGTTCGCGGCGCGCTGGATGACGGAGGTGTGCGGCAGTACGTCGCCGCTCGCGACGAGGGTGAAGCCCTTGGCGGCGGGCGATCCGGCGGCGCTGGAGGGGGTGGCGGGCGCGCCGGAGTCCCCGAGGCGGGCCGGTGCGGAGCTCCCGCCGGCCGAGCAGCCGGCGACGGCGGACAGCAGCACGGCCGACAGGAGGGCGAGCACCTGCGGCCGGATTCGCGTGGTCATGTGCCCTGCTCTCATTAATACGATTATCTGACATGTGATCACATGCAATCCACATAACTACACGCCGTAAGTCAAGAGGCGGCGCCGCCGCGCGGACACCCGCCCACCCGAACGGCGGACACGACCGACAGCGGGTGCCGGTGCGGGTGCGGGTGCGGACGACGGCGGGCGTGCCTGTCGCAGGCCGCCGGGAGCCGACCGCGGCGGGTGCGTCGACTGCCGTTCGCCGCGCCGTTCGACCGTTCACCGACCGGCACGGCCGCCCGGCGGACGACCCGGGTGCTTGGGCGCACCACCGGGGCCGGACGGTTCCAGCTCGGCTCCGTGCAGGTCAGGGTGGACGTGTCGCCGCCTTCACGGCCCCCCACGCACCCCGGAAGGAGCCCCTCGTGCCGCTCTCCCCCACCCTCCCGCGTACGGATCCCGAGGCACTCGCCGAACTCCAGCGTGACCACGGGCGAGCCCTGTTCGGCTTCCTGCTCGGCCTGACGGCAGGGGACGCCCAGCGCGCGGAGGACCTCGTACAGGAGACCCTCGTACGGGCCTGGCAGCACCCGGAGGCCCTCTCCAGCGGGCACGACTCCATGCGGCCCTGGCTGTTCACGGTGGCCCGGCGGCTCGCGATCGACGCCCGCCGGGCCCGGCTGTCGCGGCCGCTGGAGGTGGATCCGGAGGGGCTGGAGCACGCACCCGAGCCCCAGGACGCGGTGGCCGGATCGGTCACGGCGATCGACGTCCGGCGGGCCGTGGGATCCCTGGGGCCGGAGCACCGCGAGGTGCTGATGCAGGTCTACTTCCGCGACCGCTCGGTGGCCGAGGCCGCCGCCGAGCTCGGGATCCCGGCCGGAACCGTCAAGTCCCGTACGTACTACGCGTTGCGCGCCCTGAAGAAGGGCCTCCAGGGGTACGGGTACGGCCTCGGCGCCTGAGTCGGCGACACCGCGACGGATCGTGTAACGCCGTGAATGGATGCGGACCGGACATAAAACGCGTCGATTTCGGCACCAGAGCGTGCAAGTTGAGTAAACAACCCCCGCTCCGCGAGCCGCTCGGTGAAGGCTCAGGACTGACGACGGGACGCTCGAAGCGCGGGAGAAGGTGGAACGGTGCAGCCCGAGGGTAGTAACGGCACCAGTGACGGCGGGCTCGCGGTGCCCATGGCCTGGCTGTACGCCGAGTACATCGCGGACGAACTGCTGCGTACGGGCCGGCTCATCCCGGTCAGCACCCTGGAGTTCAGGGCCGGACGGGACACGCTCGCCCTGACGATCTACCTCTCGGACGCGGCCGGCGAGCTCTCCGGCATCCGGGTGGTCTCGCAGCTCGACGAGTGGTTGTCGCTCACCGCCTACGGACACCCGTGGCGCGACTGGGTGCACACGCGGTTCCTCGCACTCGGCGAGGAGGCCCGGGAGCGCGGCGACGGCGGGGACCCCGACCTGGAACTGGCCCGGGCGGCCTGGCGGTGGCTGGACAACACCGAGCTCTTCGCCACCAATCTCGACCCCGGGCGGCCCGACCACACCGACTTCCCGCCAGGACTGGACGAGAACGCGCGCGTGTGGACCCCGGCCTGGCAACTCGGACTACCCCTGGGTCACTTGGCGATGCATCTGTTCTGACGAAGCCACGAGCACGGGCACAGGACGCTGAACTCATATGATCAGCAAACTCTTTACCTGGCTCGAAAGGCGCTCATCAGTTCCATGGACAGCAAAGCGATCGAGAACGCGCAACGGGTGGCAGCGCGGGTGACGGCCGATGCCGATGGTGACGCCTGGAAGGAACACCATTGGGCGGTGGCGCGCTTCCTGTCCGGGTCCCGGACCGCGGTCGAGGAAGAGAGCTGGAGGAAGCGGCTGAACGAGTGGCGGGAGCGGATCGTCGCGTCCCTCGCGGCGGACGCCTACGCCGAGGTCGCCGAGTCCCAGGACCTGCTCCTGGACTGGCTCCTGACGGAGCTTCGACGCGGCGACGAGGCCCTCGGCTCACTCCTCGCGCTCTACCCGTCGCCCCGGCCGGAGCCGGAGCCGCTCTCCACCTCCGGCACACCGACACAGCAAGCAGGCGCCGACGTGGCCGAGTTCTACTTCGCCGACGTCTTCACCTTCGTCACCGACTACCTGGCGGTCATGATCCGCCGCCCCCTGGACGGTACGTCCGCGACCTGGTGTCCGGCCTGGTGGGAACACCCCGAGGCGGGGGCCCGGCTCTCCGCGCTCTGGCTGGCCTGGGAGCATCTGCGGCACGATGCCGCCCTCGGCATGACGACGTGGTGGATCCAGCACGCCGATCCGCACCTCAAGGTCCTGATGGACCCCCGGCAGGGCCCGTTCGCCGCCTGCTCGCCCGAGGGCCACGCCCAGGACCCGCTCGGCCCGCTCCCGGTGGAACCGTACGAGCCGACCTAGCCCTCCTCACCCCGCCGCACGGGGTGAAGGACGGGATCGATCCGCGCCAGGTCCTCGGCCAGCCGGCGGGCCCCCTCGGCGATACGCGCGTCCGCGTCCCGCGTCAGACCCTCGCAGACGCGCAGTGCCTCGTCCCGGTCCGTGGCGTAGATGCCGAAGACGTCGAGGACGGCCGTGTGGATCCAGTCGTCGTGGCGCGCGTCGGCCACCGCCATCGCGGACGCGACGACCGACAGTCCGGCCCCGTCCATCCGCCGCAGCAAGCTCTGGACGGTGTGCCGGGTGACGAGGGTGTCCCCCGCCACGAGTCGGAGCAGCGGCCCGACGGCCTCCGGCATCTCGGCGAACGCCGCCAGGCCGTGGCCGGCATCCGCCCGGTCGCGCCGGTCGTCGCTGCGCGCGAGCGCGTCGAGAGCCCGCACCGCCGCGCGCCTCGCCTCACTGCCCATGCGCCCGCCTCCTCGTTCGATCCCGCTCCCCCAGCGTACGGGGCGTACGGGGCGCGGCGCCGAGGACTAACCGCGGTCGGCCGGGTCCATCACCAGGCCGGTGAAATCGGCCTCGTTGCGCTCCGCCCGGGTCACGTACCACCGGGCGATGAGCCACATCACCGGGTACACCAGGACGCCGAGCGCCACCCAGACCAGCGGCCCCGACGCGTCTCGCGAGAGCGCGAACACCAGTGGCAGGGTCCCGATCAGCGCCACGAGCCCGGCCAACGACCACAGAGCCACGCGCAGTTGGCTGCGCATCAGAGCCCGGACGTAGGTCGCCCCGAGGGTGGTCTGCTCGGAGATCTCCGAGCGGGCCGGGGTGTGCGCGGGCGGCCGGCGACGGGCGCCCCGGGGGACCCCGGTGACGATCTCGCGCCGGGGCGGCGATTGCTGCTGCTCCTCGGCCACGGTGCCGGAGTCTACGCGGCGACCGGCTATTTGAGGAGGCGCGAGAGCCGCCGGTCGGCAAGGGGCTTACCGCCGGTCTGGCAGGTGGGGCAGTACTCCAGCGAGGAGTCGGCGAAGGACACCGAGCGTACGGTGTCCCCGCACACCGGGCACGGTTCACCGGCCCGGCCGTGCACGCGCAGGCCGCTCTTCTTCTCCGCCTTGAGCTTTCCCGCGGCCACCCCGTGGGCCCGGGCCACTGCCTCGCCCAGGGTGCCGCGCACGGCCTCGTGGAGCTGGGTGACCTGCTCCTGCGTGAAGGAGGCGGCGAGCTTGAACGGCGAGACCTTGGCGGCGTGCAGGATCTCGTCGCTGTAGGCGTTACCGATTCCCGCGATCACGCTCTGGTCCCGCAGCACGCCCTTGATCTGGCGCCGCTCCCCCGCGAGCAGCGCGGCGAAGGCGTCCCGGTCGAAGCCCTCGGCGAGCGGGTCGGGGCCGAGGCGGGCGATGCCGGGCACTTCCTGCGGGTCGTGGACCACGTACACGGCGAGGCGCTTTTGCGTACCGGCCTCGGTGAGGTCGAAGCCTCCGCCGTCGACGAGATGGACGCGCAGGGCGAGCGGGCCCTTGCCGGGGCGCGGCGGCTGCGCGGGCAGGGTGTCCTGCCAGCGCAGCCAGCCGGCGCGGGCCAGGTGCGTGACGAGGTGGAGTTCGCCGACCGGCACGGCCAGGAACTTGCCGTACCGGGCGGCGGCGCCGGCCGGCTGCCCTTCGAGGGCGGTCGGCGGCGGGTCGTAGGTCTTGAGCACGCTCACCGCCAGCGGGAGGACGCGCTCGACCACCCGTCCGGTGAGGTGCTCGTCGAGGTACTCCCGCAGGGCCTCGACCTCGGGCAGCTCCGGCATGGTCCCAGCCTGCCGCCGCCTCAGGCGAAGCGCGAGCTGGGCACCGGGCCGGGTGAGGCGACGCGGTCGCGGGGCGAGGTGAGCCAGCCGTCGCGGACGGCGCTCACGAAGGCTCGGAAGGCCTCGTCCGGATCGGGCGGGGTGGCACCGTCGCCCCCGTCCGGGCCGGAGGCGGCCCGGACGATGTCCTGGGCGATCTCCTCCTCGGGCCTCTCGTCCTCCTTCCACGGCGGGGCCACGAACTGGCACAGCAGCGTGCTGAAGTCCGCGCTCACCGCAGGCGGATCGGTCCAGCAGGTTGCGTGCTCGGACAGGATCTGGCCGTCGGCGCGCGCGTGCAGGGTGCGCAGGAGGTCCGGGTCGGTGGCGTTCAGGTCGTAGGCGACGACGAGGGTGTCCGTGCGTGCCGGCTCGTACGGTACGGCGGACAGCCCGAGCACCTGCGCGGCGGCGAGTCCGAGGATCCGGTCGGACCGGCCGGGCAGCAGGGAGACCGTGCCGGGGAGGCGCCCGGCGGCCTCCAGGGCGAGCGCCAGGCGGGCCAGGCCGTGGCGGCACGTCTCGTGGGTGTCCCCGAGGTAGGCGAACCGGCCGGTCATCCCGGCGTCCCAGCCGTACCCGGAGAGGGTGCCGAGGAGTCCGCCGGTCAGGCCGTAGTGCCAGCCGCGCAGGTCGGTGCGGCCCAGCGGATCGGCGTGGCCGGCCGCGCTCTGGGCCCGGCGCGCCCGGTCGGTGCGGTGCAGCCGGAGCGTCTGGCGGGTGTGGGCGCCGGACCACTGCGGGTCCTCGGGGGCGGGGAGGGCGCCGCCGATGCGCGCGGCGGTGTCCAGGTCCCCGGCCAGCAGGGTGTGGTGGACGAGGAGGTACGTCTCGGGCCAGGCGGGCAACCCCGGGCCGCGGCCGGAGAGCAGGTCGACCACTTCGGCGTGCCGGTTCTCGTCCTCCAGGGCGGACACCAGCTCGGCGAGGAGTGCCCGCGAGTCGGGGAGCAGCCGCAGCCCCTCGCGCAGCGGTGCGACGGCGAGGAAGGCTATGCCGCGCTCGACGCAGGCGTAGCCGAGGTCGTAGAGGGCCTGGGGCTCGCCGGGCCGCTCGGCGGCGGCCTTGGCGGCGCCGGCCAGGTCCTTGAACCCGGCGGCGTCGGCCAAGGCCTTTGTGGCTTTGGCGAGTTCGGTGATCGATGCCGTCTCGGCGTGCGGCCGCAGCGACCGCACCGCTCCGGGCAGATCGTCCTTCTTGAGGAATCGGCGTACTTCATCCATGGCGTTGGTCATCGCCCCCGATCCTCACGGAGCGGCGCCGGGCCCGCAACGGACTTTCCCGGGCCGGTGACCGGGGGGCCGGTCCCACGGGCCCCACCGGCCCCACTGACCCCGCCGGCCCCGCGGGCCCGTTCACGCCGACCGTTCCCGGCGCCCGGGTCAGGTCCGGGCGATCAGCGCGTAGCGCTCGTCGGTGACGGGCCCGCCCCACAACTCGGCTTCGCCGCCGAGCGGTTCGACACGTAGGTCGGTCACCAGGGGCCGGACGGCCGCGGCCAGGTCCTCGGCGGTGATCCCGCCGCACCAGGGGAGCGCTTCGGCTCCGGCGACATAGGGGGCGCCGCTCTCGCCGGCTTCCCGCCACCGCCCCTCGACGAGAACCAGCCGTCCTCCCGGAGCGAGCCGCGCGACCCAGGCGCGG
The DNA here is from genome assembly GCF_053615355.1 of Streptomyces sp. CLCI03. NCBI lineage: Bacteria > Bacillati > Actinomycetota > Actinomycetes > Kitasatosporales > Streptomycetaceae > Streptomyces > Streptomyces sp. CLCI03. The sequence continues at coordinate 1,122,866 of NZ_CM132132.1, forward strand.
AGCGCGGCCCCTGGATCGGGCAGGGTCCACACCAGGTGGCGGCAGAGCAGGACGTCGTACCGCTCCTGCCCGGTCGGCGGATCCGCGGCGTCGCCGACGAGGAACCGTCCCCGTCCCGCCAGGCCCGCGGCCGCGAGTTTCGCCTCGGCCCGCTCCACCATCCGGGGCGCGAGGTCCACCCCGGTGACCCGATGCCCGGCCTCGGCCAGCAGCAGGGACAGCGAGCCGGTGCCGCAGCCGACGTCCAGGACGTCGAGGACGTCCGCGGGCCCGTCGGGCAGCCAGGATCTCAGCAGCCGGGACCACGCGGCACGGGTGTGCTCCTGGCGTAGGCCGTGGTCCGGCTCGTCGTCGAACGCGGCCGCGGCGGCGTCCCAGTACTCGGTGATGGCACGGGTGGGTTCGTACATGGCGGTGATCCTGCCGGAGGCCACCGACAACGGGCCGGGCGAGGCCGGGCGGGACGGGACGGGGCGCGGCGGGGGCGCGGCGGGGCCGGGGGCCCGGGCCGGGTGGATCAGCCCATCACGAACTCGCACCACACGCATTTGCCGCCGCCCCGCGGCTCCACGCCCCAGACGTCCGCCAGGCGGTCCACCAGCATCAGGCCCCGCCCCGAGACGCCCGACTCCCCCGCCTCGCGACGGCGCGGCAGTGCGCTGGAGCGGTCCTCGACCTCCACCCGTAGGCGGCGCTGGGGGCCCGCCAGGACCCGTAGGGTCACGATCGCCGGGCCGTCCGTGTGCATCAGGGCGTTCACGATCAGCTCGTCCGCGACCAGTTCGATCTCGTCGGCGCGTTCCCGCGCGCCCCAGGCCCGTACCGCCGCCCCGATCATGTGCCGGGCGGCCACCAGGGCCTCCGGGTCGCCCGGTGCCACGTGTTGCTGGAGGCGGCCGCCGCCTTCCTGGGCGGCCACCACGTTGCGGCGCAGCAGGAGCAGCGCCATGTCGTCGTCCCCGCCCCGTTCGTCGACGATCTCGCACAGCAGGTCCGCCAGGAGCGGCAGGTCCGCCGGCCCGCGGCGGATGTGGGAGGTCAGGAGCTGGATTCCGTCGTCGAGGTCGGCGCCCGGTTGTTCCACGAGGCCGTCGGTGCACAGCAGGATCGTTTCTCCTGGGTCCAGCTCCACCGTGGTCACCGGGTACTCCAGGCGGCCGAACTCCGCCGAGAGGCCGAGCGGCATCCCGCCCGCCACCGGGAGCCGGTGGCAGTCCCCGTCGCGGGTGCGCAGCAGGGGGTCGATGTGGCCCGCCCGGACCACCTGGAGGACGCCCGTCGCGAGGTCGGCCTCCACGTACGTGCAGGTCGCGAACCGGTCGGTGTCCAACTCGTGCAGGAAGACGGAGGCGCGGGCCATGACGGTGCCCGGCGAGTGACCCTCGGCGGCGTAGGCGCGCAGCACGATCCGCAGTTGGCCCATGACGGCCGCCGCGTGCGTGTCGTGGCCCTGGACGTCGCCGATGACGGCGCCGACCCGGCCGCCCGGCAGCGGGATGACGTCGTACCAGTCGCCGCCGATGTCCTGGCCCATCCGGGCGGAGCGGTAGCGTACGGCGATCTCCCCACCGGCCACCGAGGGGATCCGCCGCGGCAGCATGGCCTGCTGGAGGCCCTCGGCCAGGTCGTGCTCCTGCTCCAGCAGCATGGCCCGCTGGAGGCTCTGCGCGATGCTGCTGCCGAGGGCGACGAGGAGGTTGCGCTCCTCCTGGGTGAAGCCGTCCTTGTCCTGGTAGAGCAGTCCGATCGCGCCGATCGGCCGGGCCTGGGCGATGAGCGGCAGGTACGCGGCGGCCGAGATCCGCATGTACGAGATCCTCGCCCAAAGCCCGGGGTAGTCCCGGGCGAACTCCTGCGCCGAGTCGAGGAAGCGCGGCTCCAGCGAGCGGACGACCTCGCTCATCGGGTACTGCTCGTCGATACGGGTGTAGCGGGTACCGGGGACGAAGCTGTCCTCCGGCCCCTCGGCGACCAGGTGGATCCGGCCGGCTTCGACGAGGCCCATCACCATGCCCATCGAGCCGAGCCGTTCCAGTCCGTGCGCGTCGCCGATGACGTCGATGACGTCCCGCACGGTTCGGGCGTGCGCGAGGGCGGCGGTGGTGGACTCGACCACCGAGGTCTGGCGGCGCCGCTCCTCGTCCAGGCCGAGCCGCTCCGCCGAGTGGCTGAGCTCGTCGGTGGCGTCCCGGACGATGCCGATGATCCGGTACGCGCGGCCGTCCTGGTTGCGCATGACGCGGCCCTGGGTGTGGGTCCAGCGCAGCCGCCCGTCGTGGCAGCGGATACGGAAGTAGGCTCCGTAGCTGTCCTCGCCGCTCTTGAGGGCGGAGGAGACGAGGGCGTCCAGCCGGGCCGCCTCGGTGGTGGGCACGCGCGGGTCGAGCGACTCCGGCCGGCCGTCGTACTCGTCGGGAGTCGTGTCGAAGACGTCGAGGGCGGCTTCGTCCATGTGCATGAGACCGGTGACCAGGTCCCAGTCGAAACTGCCCATGCGGTTCAGCGAGAGCGACCGGTCCGGGTGTGCGGGCCAGTCGTCCGGCAGCGATACGGTGGTCGGCACCGATCCACCATGACACACGGGCCGGTCAGGCGCTCTCCAGCGGATAGCCCCCGTCCGAGGTCTGCGGCTGCGCGGCCGGGTCCGGGACCGTCCGGGAATCGCTCGCGTTCGGGTCGTAAGGAGCGTTGGGGTCGGACGGGCTGTCGGGGTCGGACGGGCTGTTCGGGTCGTACGGGGTCAGGGGGTCGCCGGGCAGCGCGGCCGATCCGTCGGGATCCAGGGGAATCGCCTGCTCGCCGGGGGCCTGCGGCATGTCGGTCGTGCCGTCCCAGGGATCGGCGGACGGCGGCCGCTGCGGCAGTTGCGGCTGCCGCGGCCTGGTGGACGGGTTCGACTGTGTGCCCGGGTTCCGGGGCCGGTTCCCGCCGGGCGAGTCCTGCGAGGCCTGCGGGTCCTGCGCGCAGTCCGTCGCCCCGGGCGTCGGCGCCGCCGGGGCGTTCGGCGAGGACGGTGCGACCGGTGCGGCCGGTGCGGCCTGGTTCGGCGGGCAGGGGTCGCCGGACGCGGCCCCGGGCGGGGTGACGGGCCCGTCCGGGATACCGGCGGACGGGTCGTACGGGGGCAGCGCCTTCGGGGGCCGGTCCTGCGCTCCGTCGTCACCGCGCTTGCGTTCGATCCAGGTGTTGTCGGCGATGTTGACGATCACCAGACTGTTGATCACGTGGGCGGTGGGTTCGATGACGACGACCTGGTTGGCCTGGTAGCCGCTCCACGGGTCGCCCTTGTGCTGCGGGGACCCCTTGGCGGTGCGCGGGGAGGCCAGCGGGTTTCCGCAGCCGCAACGGACCCGGGGCATGCCGTGCTCGTCCACGAGGACGGCGGTGCCGGCCTGGAGGACGGACTGGAAGCTGTCGGCGGCGCCGTCGCGGAAGGCGTGGTTGGTGACCCGGGTGTCGGCGCGCAGGACGACGGGCGTCAGGCCCCGCAGGAAGTCGGGGATCTTCTGCTCTTCGATGTTCGAGGCCTCGGCGAAGGCGCGGGACTTGTCCTTGTCCGCGGTCAGGAAGGCGACCTGCTGTTCCACGTCGCAGCTGCCGAGCCGCTGGGTACCTCCGTACAGGCCGGGAGTGGCCGCGTTGACGGTGCGGATGCCCTGGCCGGTCGCGTTGGGCAGCGGGGGCTGAACGGGGGCGGACTCGGCGGTGGCCGTGGAGGCGGTGAAGGGGTCGGGGCCGGCGGAGGCCACGGGCTGAAGGTAGACCTCCTGGCTCTCGGCCCCGGGTGCGCCCTTCGGCTCCTCCGCGCTGCCGCACGCCGCGGCGAGCAGGCCGAGGAGGGCGAAGAGGGCGGCTCCGGCGGGTGCATGACGACGCGACGCCTGACGCGGTGTCGGAAGTGACGATCCGTTCACTTGAATCTCCCTTTTCGCCCCGATTGCTCCCTCTTGTCTGCCGCATCCGCGCGGGAGTCGCAACCGGAGCACTCCTTGAACATGTTCAAGGAACGCCGTAGGCTCACCCCTGCGAGTTGAACGCGTTCAAGGCGTTGACCGCAGCGTTGGGGGGAGTCCAGGGTGACGGCATTGGTGAACGTGATCGTCACCCTGGGCATGCTCTACGTCGTCCCGGCCGGCCTGCGGCTCATCGACCCGGTCCACCTCCTGCGCACGGCCCGCCTCTGGCCGCTCGCGGCGGCACCCGGCGCGCTGTGCCTGTGGCTGCCCCGCGGCCTGCCCGCCACCGCGCTCGCCGCGCTGTACGCGGCGGCCTGCCTCGCGCTCGCCGCCCGGGCCCCGATCCGGCTGCTGCGCGCCCGCTCCCTCACCCCGCCCGAGATCGCCGTCGCCACCGCGCTGGTCTCGCCGTCGATCGCCGCCACCGCCCTGGTCTGCGAGCGTGCCGGACACCGGCTCTTCGGCTTCGACCTCGACATCCTGGCCCTGACCGTGCCCCACTTCCACTTCGCCGGGTTCACCGCGGCCCTGGTCGCCGGGCTGGTGTGCCGGGCCGTGGGCGGCCGCGCCGGGACCGGCGGCCTCGCCTGCTGGGCCGCCTGCAGCGTCCCCGCCGGCACCCTGCTCGTGCTGCTCGGCTACTTCGTCGACGACTGGGCCGAGCTGCTCGGCGCGGTGGTCCTGACCGGCGGAATGTGGGCCGTGGCCCTGCTGACCTGGCGGGAGATCCGCCCCGCCGGCCCGGACCGGACCACGCGGACCCTGCTCGCCACCTCGGCGGCCGTGCTCGTGGCCACCATGCTGCTCGCCCTGTGGTGGGCGGCCGGCGAGGCCACCGGGATCCCGCACCCCACCCTGACCTGGATGGCCGCCACCCACGGCCTCGGCAACGCCCTCGGGTTCGCCCTGTGCTCGGTGCTCGCCTGGCGCCGACTGACCGCCGGGGCCCGCACCGTCGAGGCCGACACCGCCGAGGCCGACACCGCTGATACCCGCACCGCCGAGGCCCGTACCGCCGAGGCCCGCACGGCGGACCGTCCGGACCGCCGGCCCGGCGACCGCCCCGCGCCCGCACCACGTACGCCCTCCGACCGAGTGGAGATCTCGTCATGACCCGCCTCATCAGCGCCGGCCGGGACACCGTCAACTACCCCGACCGGGGCTCGACGGCCCACCGGCCGCTGCCCGCCGGCTACAACCACCTGAACCACCGCACCCGACTCGGACACGGCCGGGCCGTCTTCGAGGCCGCCGGAACCGCGGTCACCACCTTCCACGCCCACCGGACCTCGGGCATGCGGGTACGGGCCGACGACGGCGCGGTCCGGCCCGGCAGCCGGGTGATCGTGGGCATCGGCCTCGGGCCGCTGCGGATCGAGGCCCCCTGCGAGGTGATCTGGACCGCGTACGAGCCCGCCCGTATCGGGTTCGCCTACGGAACCCTGGCCGGGCACCCGGAGTGCGGCGAGGAGTCCTTCGTCGTGGACATGGACCCGGACGGCACGGTGTGGTTCACGGTCACCGCCTTCAGCCGCCCGAACACCTGGTACACCCGCCTCGCCGGACCGGTCATCCCCTTCCTCCAGCTCAGCTACGCCCGTCTGCTCGGTCACCACCTGCGCAAGCTGGCCGCCACCGGCTGACCGGTCCGATACTGGAGGCGATGGACTGGTTCACGGCGCCCGGGTACTGGCTCGCCCGGCTGGTCTTCCAGCGGGCCCTGGCCGGGGTCTACCTCGTCGCCTTCCTCGGGGCCGCCCTGCAGTTCCGGGCCCTGATCGGGGCGCACGGCATGACGCCCGTACCGCGCTACGTACGGTACGTGCCCTTCCGGCGCGCCCCGAGCCTGTTCCAACTGCGCTACTCCGACCGGCTCTTCGCCGGATGCGCCTGGGTCGGCGCGGCGCTCGCCGCGGCGCTGGCCGCCGGCGCCGGCGACGAGGTGCCCCTGGCCGCGGCCATGGCGATGTGGGCCGTGCTGTGGCTGCTCTACCTCTCGATCGTGAACGTGGGGCAGACCTGGTACTCCTTCGGCTGGGAGTCACTGCTGCTGGAGGTGGGCTTCCTCGCCGTCTTCCTCGGCAACGCGCGCGCCGGTCCGCCCGTGCTGGTGCTGTGGCTGCTGCGCTGGGTCCTCTTCCGCGTGGAATTCGGGGCCGGGCTGATCAAGATGCGCGGCGACCCCTGCTGGCGCAAGCTGACCTGCCTGTACTTCCACCACGAGACGCAGCCGATGGCCGGGCCGCTGAGCTGGTTCTTCCACCATCTGCCGAAACCCCTGCACCGGGTGGAGTGCGCGGCCAACCACGTGACCCAACTGATCGTCCCCGTGCTGCTGTTCACCCCGCAGCCGGTGGCCTCGTACGCCGCCGGGATCGTCATCGCCACGCAGCTGTGGCTGGTGCTCTCGGGCAATTTCGCCTGGCTGAACTGGCTGACGATCACCCTGGCCGTGTCGGCCGTGGACTTCACCGGCCTCGTGGGCGCGCCACCGGCGGCCGCCTCGCGTACGGGACCGATGTGGTTCGTGGTGCTGGTGTGCGCGGTGACCGCCCTCGTCCTGTTCCTCAGCCGGCACCCGGTGCTCAACATGGTCTCGCGCCGCCAGGTCATGAACCGCTCCTTCGACGCGCTGCACCTGGTCAACACCTACGGGGCCTTCGGCTCGGTCGGCCGGGTCCGGATGGAGGTGGCGGTGGAGGGCACCGCGGACCGGGTGCCGCGCGCGGACGGGGACTGGCGCGAGTACGGCTTCAAGGGCAAGCCGGGCGAACCGAACCGGATCCCGCGCCAGTTCGCCCCCTACCACCTGCGGCTGGACTGGCTGATGTGGTTCGCCGCGATCTCCCCCGACTACGCGCGTGACTGGTTCGGGCCGTTCGTGGAACGGCTGCTGGCGGGTGACCGGGACACGCTGCGGCTGCTGCGCGCCAACCCCTTCCCGGACGCCCCGCCCGTGCATGTCCGCGCCCTGCTGTACCGCTACCGGTTCACCACCTGGCGGGAGCGGCGCGAGACGGGGGCGTGGTGGCACCGCACGCTCGTGCGCGAGTACCTCCCGCCGACCCGCCTCGCGGACGCGCACCGCTCAGAGCCCGAGTAGCGCGGCCTCCCGCTGCGCGGAGATGCCCTTGGCCGGTACGTCGGGACGCTGCGGGGCGACCCCGCCGAGGCTACGCAGCCAGCTCCAGGTGTCGGCCACGGTCTCCTCGACCGGCCGGCACGTCAGGCCGGCGGCCAGCGCCTTGGAGACGTCCCCGCGGTGCGTGTGGTCGTAGGCCTCTCCCTCGGGAACCCAGACGGGCAGCTCGGTCCAGGGCTCCACGCCCGCCGCCAGGAGCCGGTCCGAGTCGGTCCAGCGCAGCTCCGCGCCGCCCCCCGTGGCGGCGGCGCAGGCTTCGAGGAGCGTTCCCATCGTGGCGTGTCCGGACGGGGAGACCAGGTTGTAGGCGCCCGCGCGCCCCGCCTCGGCCGCGTCCAGGGTCCAGCGGGCGAGGTCGCGTACGTCGATGTACTGGATCGGGAGTTCACGCGGTCCCGGGGCGAGCACCGGACCGCCGCGGGCGGTGCGGTTCAGCCACCACGGCAGCCGGCCGACGTTCTCGTAGGGGCCGAGGATCAGCCCGGCGCGTGCGAGCAGGGCGCGGTCCCCGAAGGCGTCGAGCGCGGCGAGTTCGCCGCCCCGCTTGTCCTCGGCGTAGTCGGTCGACCCGGCGTCCGGCGAGCCGTCGACCAGGGTTCCGTCCTCGGCGAGGCCGGCCGGGGCGGGGTAGGCGTACACCGAGCGGCTGGAGACGTACGCGTACCGTGCGACCCGGTCGCGCAGCAGGGCGCCGCTGTCGCGCACGGCCGTGGGGGCGCCGCCCCAGGTGTCGACGACCAGGTCCCACTCCCCCGTGTCGAGGGCCGCCAGCCCACCCGGGGCGGTGCGGTCCCCGTGGAGGGCGGAGGTGCCCGGCGGGGGCGTGTGGTGTCCGCGGTGGAAGACGGTCACCTCCCAGCCCCGGGTCAGGGCGTCCTCGGTGATCGCGCGTCCGACGAATTCGGTACCACCCAGCATCAGCAGCTTCATGTGCGCCAGCCTGCCGGGGCGGGCGGGGCGGTGGAAGCGGTGATCGCCCTCGGCGATGACGCTCAGGGCGTAGCCGGGCCGGGAACCTCACCGGGGCCGGCCGCGGTGGCCTTCGTCCGGGCAGGGCAGCGCCCCCGGTGCTCGTGGGCACGAGGGGGCGCTTGGCACCGCTGTGCGGACTAGTCGATACCGGGCAGGATGTGCGCCTCGGCCAGGTCGTCCTCGTATCCGGCCAGCCGGATCGGGGCGGATCGGGCCCAGACCTCAAGGCTTCCGAGTTCGTCGGTCCGGGGCTTCGCCCGCGTTCCCGTCCGCTCCATCGCCTTCGGTTCGGGCTTCGTCTTCTCAGTCACCGCGCACTCCTTCGTGTCGCGCAACCCGGCAAGCGGACCGCGCGCCGGGCAAGGGATGAAAGGTTTCCGGACGCGGTGGCGCCTTAGTGGAGCGCGGCCCGGATGGGGGCCGTCTTGATGCCCCAGAGTACACATATGAGCGGACCTCCGCTCGATAGGAAGGCAAAATCCGCTGCGCCCTCTTACTTTCGCTCCTGGTTCAGCAAGTCGTAGGCCTACGGGTACGTGGCGGGTGATCTGCTCGACCCCGGACGCGCGGGGTGTGACGGAGGGGGTCGGCGGTGGCGAGGTCCGAAGTGCCCGAGGCTCAAGTCCCTTACGTCACAAGCGTGCTGGAGCTGATGGAGCTGTTGCGCGCCGACCCCGGCGACCGGGGTCTGCGCACCGCGGCCCTGCTGCGCCGCTCACACCCCTTCGACAAGGAACTGCAGATCGCGGGCTTGGTGCACTGCCTCGGAAGTTTGCTCCGTCTGAGTGACGGAGCGGTTACGGTCGGAGTGGCGGCGGAGTCGATCCGCCCGTTGCTGGGCGAGCGGGTGGCCCGGCTGGTACGGCTGCAGGCGCAGCACCGGCCCACCGACGCGTACGCCGGACCCCGCTCCGGCGACGACGCCGAGGCGGTGGCCACCTTGTGCCAGGCCCGGGACTCGGCCGGGGCGGCCGGCCCGGACGCGGGCGTACTGGAGGACTGGCAGCCGCTCCTGGAACTGGTCGCGGCCGGTACCCGCCGGGCCGGGTCCCCCGGGAACGCACGCGACCCCCTCGGTTCACCGAGGGGGTCGAGCGGGCCGTACCGGGCCTGGTAGGAGCCGGGCTCCGGGGTGGTTACCAGTTCGCGGGGGCGTAGTCCTTGAGGAAGACGCCGAACAGGTCCTCGCCGGCCTCGCCGCGGACGATCGGGTCGTAGACCCTGGCTGCGCCGTCGACCAGGTCGAGCGGGGCGTGGAAGCCCTCCTCGGCCAGGCGCAGCTTGTCGAAGTGCGGGCGCTCGTCGGTGATCCAGCCCGTGTCGACCGAGGTCATGAGGATGCGGTCGGTCTGGAACATCTCCTGGCCGCTGGTCCGCGTCACCATGTTCATCGCGGCCTTGGCGGCATTGGTGTTCGGGTGCCCCGCGCCCTTGTAGCCGCGGCTGAAGACGCCTTCCATCGCGGAGACGTTGACGATGTACGCGCGGCCGCCCGCCGCCTTGCGGGCGGCCTCGGCCATGGCCGGCCGAAGCGCGCTGATCAGGATGAACGGCGAGGTGTAGTTGCACAGCTGGGTCTCGAGCAGCTCCACCGGGGAGATCTGGTCGATGGTCTGCACCCAGGTGTTGCTCTCGACGACGTCGGGCAGCAGGCCGCCGGCGTCGATGGCGGTGCCGGCGAGGTGCCGCTCCAGGCTGGCGTTGCCCGCGACCAGCGCGAGGTCGGCGACCTTCTGCGCCTCCAGGCCGCTCACGCCGACGGGCAGCGCCGCCAGGCCGTCGACCGCGCCGGAGTTGAAGGCGCCGATGACGTGGTGGGCGGGGAGCTCACCGGCGGGCAGCGGGGCGCCCTCTCCCTCGACCAGCGCCGCGTAGGCGCTGGGGAGCCGGCGCACGGTCTGCGTGGCGTTGTTGATCAGGATGTCGAGCGGCCCGGCGGCCGACACCTGCTCGGCGAGGGCCACGGACTGGGCCGGGTCGCGCAGGTCGATGCCGACGACCTCCAGGCGGTGCATCCAGTCCGCGGAGTCCTCCATCGCCTTGAAGCGACGGATGGCGTCCTTGGGGAAGCGCGTGGTGATCGTGGTGTGGGCGCCGTCGCGCAGCAGCCGCAGCGCGATGTACATGCCGATCTTGGCGCGGCCGCCGGTGAGCAGCGCGCGCTTGCCGGTCAGGTCGGCGCGGGCCTCGCGCCGGGCCCGGTTCTCGGCGGCGCAGGGCGGGCAGAGCTGGTGGTAGAAGTAGTCGACCTCGACGTAGCGCGTCTTGCAGACGTAGCAGGAGCGCGGGCGCTGGAGTATCCCGGCGATCCGGCCGGCCTCCGTGACCGAGGAGGGCAGGATGCCCTCGGTCTCGTCGTCGATGCGCTCGGCGGAGCCGGTGGCGGTGGCCTCGGTGACGGCCTTGTCGTTGGCGGTCTTGGCGGCGCGGCGCTCCTGGCGACGGCGCTGCTTGACCGTGCGGTAGAGGCCGGCGGTGGCGCGGCGTACGGTGATGGCGTCGGGGTGGTCGACATCGAGCTTGTCCAGCTCGTCGAGCACGCTGAGGCAAAGGGCCAGCCGGTCGGGGTCGATCCCGGGCCCGAAGGCGTGTCCGTGGTCGTGGCTGTCTTCGGTCACCGTCATCGCCGCTGCCGTTCCTTGATCACTCGTCCGCATCCGCCTGCTGCGGAAGTCCTCAAAAGGGCAACTGTACGGATGCCACGCGCCCGGGACCAAACCCGTTCCCGTCACCCTCACGCATCGCAAGCGCGGCGTCACCGTGCGCGGTGGTTCGCCCGCGTCGGGGCACCGACGGAGGTCGCCTTCCGCTGCCCGAGGGGCCACGCTGCGTACTCCCGTACTACGCCGGGGGTATGACTGATCACCACCTGTGGGCGGAGGAATAGCGCAGGTGGGTCGGGCATTGTGGAGCTTATGAGTGCACTGGCGCTATCGGTCCTGCTCTGCCTCGTGTCCGCCTTGGCGTACGCGGGTGGCGCGATCGTCCAGGAACGGGTCGCGGCGACCACGCCGGACAGTCGATACGCCCCGCTGCGCCGGGGTGGCTGGTGGGTGGCGGTGGGGTTGAACGGCCTCGGTGCGCTGCTGCACGTGGTGGCCCTCGCGTACGGGCCGCTGAGCCTGGTCCAACCGCTGGGCGCCCTGACCATCGTCTTCGCCCTGCCGATGGCGGCCGTCTTCGTACGGCGCCGGGCGGGCGCGGCCGCCTGGCGCGGGGCGGTGCTGGCCACGGTCGGCCTGGCCGGACTGCTGGCGCTGACCGGCGGGAACGGGCGGGCCGAGCAGTCGCTCGCGCAGGACGAGCGGCGCCTGCTGCTGATCGTGACCGGGGCGCTGGTGCTGGCGCTGTTCCTGGCGGCGCACCGGATGCACCGCGCGGTGCTGCACAGTGTGCTGCTGGCCGCGGCCGCCGGTACGGCCTTCGGCATGGCGTCGGTGTTCACCAAGTCGGTGGCCGAGGACTTCGGGCCGGGCGCGCTGTCGGGCCTGTGGCCCGACCTGGCGGCGATCGCGGTCCTGGCGGCGGGCGGGCTGCTGCTGTCGCAGGCGGCCTATCGGGGGGCCGGGCTGACCGCGCCGCTGGCGACGGTGACGGTGATCAACCCGGTGGTGGCGGCGACGGTCGGCATCACGCTGTTCGGCGAGGGCTTCCGGTACGGGGCCGCGGGCGCGACGGCGGCGGTGGCCAGCGCGACGCTCGCCGCGGCCGGCCTGATCCTGCTCACCGTCGTGCCCTCGCACGTGCGCGGGTCAGATGCGGACCCCGTGGCCTCGGAGGTACTTGAGCGGGTCGATGTCGGAGCCGTATCCGGGTCCCGTGCGCATCTCGAAGTGCAGGTGCGGTCCCGTGGTGTTGCCGGTCGAACCGGAGCGGCCGATGCGCTGCCCTCCGGAGACCTGCTGGCCGGCCTTGACGCCGAGCGCGGAGAGGTGGGCGTACTGGGAGTACCGGCCGTCGGTGTGCCGGATGACGACCTGGTAGCCGTAGGCCCCGGCCCAGCCGGCGGAGACGACCGATCCGGGTCCCACCGACTTGACGGTGGTGCCGGTCGCCACCGGGAAGTCGACACCCGTGTGGTAGCCGCTGGACCAGGAGGATCCCGAAACGCGGTACGCGGTACCGAGGGCGGCGTCGACGGGGGCGGAGAAGCCGCCCGCGGCCGGCTTCTGCTGCGCTGAGGCGGGCTCCGGCGCCGGCTTCTCGACCGGCTTGGGTGCGGGCTTCTCGGCCGGCTTCTCGACCGGCTCGGGTGCGGGCTTCTCGGCCGGCTTCGCGGCGGCCGGCTCCCCGGGCGTGACCGGATCGGCCGTCCGCGGCGGCTTCTCGGGATCCTGCCGGGGCGGTGGCGGTAGGGCCGGACCCGCGGTGACCCTCAGGGTGAGCCGCTGGCCCGGGAAGATCAGGTTCGGGTTGCCGCCGATGGTGGTCCGGTTGGTCTCGTACAGCGCCTGCCAGCCGCCCTCGACGTGCTGGTCGGTGGCGATCGCGGAGAGCGAGTCGCCGGGTGCGACGACGTACGGGTTCGGCAGGACGGTGGTTCCCGTCGGCACCGGTGCGCCGGCCTGCGCCGGGGCCGTCCGCGCCACGGGCGTCGCCGCGGCCGCGGGCGTCACCGGGGACTGTCCCCGCGTCTGCGGGGTGACGGCGGGCGCCGGGCCGCTGCGGGAGAGTCCGGCCCGCTTCCCGCACTCGGGCCAGGCGCCGGGCCCCTGACCCTTCAGCACCTTCTCCGCGACCGCGATCTGCTGGTCCTTGGTGGCCAGGTCGGCGCGCGGGGCGTAGAGGGTACCGCCGAAGGCCCGCCAGGTGCTCTGGCTGAACTGGAGGCCGCCGTAGTAGCCGTTGCCGGTGTTGATGCGCCAGTTGTTCGTCGACTCGCAGGACGCGACCTTGTTCCAGGTGTCCACGGAGGCCGCGTGGGCGACTCCGGCCCCGATGAGCGGGAGCGCGATCCCGGCCCCACCGGCGGTGACGGCCAGTGAGGCCCGGTTGATGCTGCTCGGCTGATACCGGCGGTGCCGGCCCCGTACACCCATGGGAGCCCCCATCGAAGACATCAGGAACCGCACAACCTAACGGCGCGATCACAGCGTGACAAGAGGCGCAACGGGGCGCATGCCAAGGGAACTTGACTGTAGCTCGATGAGTAAAAGATCCCACGGGGCCCGTGTGGGGGTAGCTTCGGTGCTCCCCGCCCACCGAAGGCACACCGAAGCAAGCAGGAGCGCACCGATGAGCACCAGCACAGCCCAGATCGGCGTCACCGGACTCGCTGTCATGGGAAGCAACCTCGCCCGCAACTTCGCCCGCAACGGATTCACCGTGGCCGTCCACAACCGGACGGCGGCCAGGACCGTCGCGCTGGTCGAGGAGTTCGGGCACGAGGGCACCTTCGTGGCGGCCGGGTCGGCGAAGGAATTCGTCGACGCGCTGGAGCGCCCCCGGCGCATCGTCGTCATGGTGAAGGCCGGGGAGCCGACCGATGCCGTGATCCGCGAGTTCGCCCCGCTCCTGGAGGAGGGCGACGTCATCATCGACGGCGGCAACGCGCACTTCGAGGACACCCGGCGCCGCGAGCGGGAACTGCGCGAGCAGGGCCTGCACTTCGTGGGTGTGGGCATCTCCGGGGGCGAGGAGGGCGCGCTGCTCGGCCCGAGCATCATGCCGGGCGGCTCGACGACCTCCTACGCCTCCCTCGGACCGCTGCTGGAGAAGATCTCCGCGAAGGCCTCCGACGGCACGCCCTGCACCTCGCACGTGGGACCCGACGGCGCCGGACACTTCGTCAAGATGGTGCACAACGGCATCGAGTACGCCGACATGCAGCTCATAGCCGAGGCCTACCACCTGCTGCGCGAGGTCGCGGGCTACTCCCCCGCGAAGATCGCGGAGACCTTCCGGGCGTGGAACCGGGGGCGCCTGGACTCGTACCTGATCGAGATCACGGCGGAGGTCCTCGCGCACACGGACGCCGCGACCGGGCGCCCGTACGTCGACGTCGTGGCCGACGCCGCCGAGCAGAAGGGCACCGGACGCTGGACGGTGCAGATCGCCCTCGACCTCGGGGTACCGGTGTCGGGGATCGCCGAGGCGGTCTTCGCCCGCGCGGTCTCCGGCCACGCGGACCTGCGGTCGGCCGCGCGCGGGCTCGCGGGCCCGGCGGCGACCGCGCTCGCGCCGGAGGCGGCGGAGGCCTTCGCCGCCCAGGTGGAGCAGGCGCTGTACGCGTCGAAGATCGTCTCGTACACCCAGGGCTTCCACCAGATCCGGGCGGGCAGCGAGGAGTACGGCTGGAACGTGGACCTGGGCGCCGTGGCCTCCCTGTGGCGCGGTGGCTGCATCATCCGGGCGGCGTTCCTGGACCGGATCCGGGCGGCGTACGACGCCCGGCCGGAGCTGCCGAGCCTGCTGGCGGACGCGCACTTCGCCGAGGAGATCGCGGCCGCCCAGGACAGCTGGCGGTCCGTCCTGGTGGCGGCGGTGCGCCAGGGCATCCCGGTGCCCGCCTTCGCGGCCTCACTGGCCTACTACGACGCCCTGCGCACGGAGCGCCTGCCCGCGGCCCTCACCCAGGGGCAGCGGGACTTCTTCGGGGCGCACACCTACCGGCGGACGGACCGTGAGGGCTCGTTCCACACCCTCTGGAGCGGCGACCGCTCCGAGGTCCGCACCGCCTAGAGCCGGCTGAGGGGCCCGGGCTGCGGGATCGGCGCGGGCCCCGGCGGCGGTGGGATGGGGTCCGGCTCGGGCACGGGCCCGGGCACGGGTGGCACGGGCCGCGGCATGGGCTCGGGGTCGGGGAAGGGGTCCGGCCCCGGGACGGGCGGCTGTGTCTCTTCTGCGTCTCGCTCTCGCACCATATGGGCCACCTTCCCGCGATTGCGGCCGGTATGCCTGCACGACACCCTCTACGGGGCCGAACGCAGCGCCAGGCCCGCGGCCAGGCCCGGAGCCGGGCTGGAAAGCACCGGAAGCGGGGGCGTGACCAGGTCCGCGGCCCCGGCCATGGAGGCCTGGGCCAGCACGATGACGTCCGCGCCGGTGACGGAATCCGCGGCGGCGGCGATCCGGGCGAGGTAGCCGGTGGTGTCCCCGGCCTCGAAGCGCTCCCAGGCCCCGGTGACCAGGTGCGTGACGATCGACACCGGCCGGTCACCGGCCTCCTCGGCCAGCAGCTCCCCGGTCGGGGCGAGGGTGGACTCCAGGGCCGCCAGTACGGCGATCCGCGCCCCCGCCCGCACCGCGGCGTCCGCCATCGGCCGGTCCACCCGAAGCACCGGGGCACCGAGCTCCGCGGCCAGTGACTCCGCGGTCGCCCCGATGGTCGAGCAGGTGACCAGCACGGGCGGCCCCGCGTGCGCGAGCAGCAGCCCCCGAAGGGCCGGAGTCACCGACTCCGGCCCTTCGGCGCGGGCCCGGCCCAGCAGCTCCGGGGCCACGAGATGCCGCAGTACGGCCCCCGGATGGTTCCGGTCGCGCAGGGCGTCGAAGACCGGGACGTGCACGGGCGAGGTGTGCAGCAGGAGCAGATCGGTCACCAGCGGTCGGGGGCCGCGGCGAGCTGCGCCTTGGCCGCCAGGACGACCTCGGCATCCGGCTCGGGCGCCTCGTCGGGATGTTTGGCTGCCCAGCTCGCCGCGTAGGGGCAGAGCGGCACCACGGGCACCCCTTCGGCCGCGGCGATCCCGTAGAAGGTCTTCACCAGCCCGCCCGCGATACCGCGGCCCTCGTGCCCCTGCTCGACGACGGTGTGCACCGCGACCAGGGCGTGGGGCGCGTCGGCGAGCACGAAGTAGGCGATGTGGCCGACCACCGCCCCGTCCTCGACGGCGAGCAGTCGTCCGGCCCCACGGTCGTCCTGGAACTCGATCGGCATGATCCCGACTCCCCTCAGACGGCCACGGCGTGCGGGCTGCGCCGCTGGTCCGTGTTCGGCACCGGGGCGGAGGGATCCGCACCCAGCTCGACGATCCGGTTGTCGGCGTCCACGTGCACCACGCGGGGCTTCAGCACGCGGGCCTCGGCGTCCTCGACCTGCGCGTAGCTGATGAGGATGACCAGGTCCCCGGGGTGCACCAGGTGCGCGGCGGCGCCGTTGATCCCGATGACCCCGGACCCGCGCTCCCCCTCGATGACGTAGGTCTCGAGCCGCGCGCCGTTGGTGATGTCCACGATGTGGACGAGCTCCCCGGGCAACAGATCGGCCGCGTCCAGCAGGTCGGCGTCGACGGTCACGGAGCCGACGTAGTGCAGGTCGGCCTGGGTGACGGTAGCCCGGTGGATCTTGGACTTGAACATGGTACGAAGCATGGAGAAACTCCCGGATTGTCGGCTCCCTGCCTGCTTCACGCAGGTCAAGGGCAGTGCTCGGAGCCTACAACGGTTCGCTTCTCCGGTCAGCTCCCCCAAGGCCCTCCCCGGTCGGGTCACTTCGGGGTGATCGTGAACGGTTCCCATCCGAGGTCCGCCACACATCCGGTGTCGGGCGCGGTCGGACGGGCGAGGAAGGAAGCCAGCACCTTCTGGGCGCAGGGCGATTGCGGGACCACCCAGTGACCGATGCCGGGTACCTGCACGGCCGTCGAACGGGGCAGCGTACGGGCGGTCTTCTGTGCCCAGCTCGCCCCGGTCTTCATGTCGCCCGTGCCGTTGACGAAGAGCGTCGGCACCGAGCTGACGGGCGCCACCCGGACCGTGGCGGTGCGGTCCGGGACGTTCCAGACGCGGCACACCTGGTCCTGGAAGGCCAGTTGAGGTGCCTGGGCCAGGACCTGGTCCGGCCAGTCGGGGAAGGCCCGGCGGCCCGCGTTCAGCACGTCGGACGCCGAGTGGTCCGGCACCCACTCGCTGCACACCACCGAGTTCGTCAGACCGTGGGCGCTCTGGCCGACGACGGGGACCGAGCCGGCGGCGCGGGCGCGGGCGAAGCGCTCCGGACGGCCGTGGGCGAGTTCGTCGATCGCCGCCGGGACCTCGGCGAACGGGATCGCCTTGGCCACCAGCAGGTTCACCAGTGCGCCGCCGTCGAGGACGACCTTCACCGGGGCTCCGCCCTGCGGCGGCTCGCCGTTCAGCGTCAGGGGGTGGGCCTCCAGCTTGCGCACCTGCTCGTTCAGGGTGCGTTCGAGGTCCGGGTAGCGGCTCTTGCAAGCGGGCTCCGCCGCGCATGCCTTGTAGAGGTTTTCGAGGCCCTCCCGGGCTCCGGCCCAGGCGAAGGGCAGGGAGACGTCCTGCGGAGGGGCGATGGAGTCGAACGCCACCGAGCGGATCCCCTGGGGGTGCAGGCGCAGGTAGGTCAGGGCCAGGTTGCTGCCGTAGGAGTGGCCGTAGACGTTCCACTCCTTGATGCCGAGCGCGGTGCGCAGGTCGGCGAAGTCGGCGGCGTTCTCGGTGCTGTTGTAGGCACCGAGGTCGGTTCCGTCGGCCGTCAGGCGGGCCCGGCACTTCTTCACCGCGTCGAGCATGAGCTTTTCCGTCCGCGGTGCGTAGGAGGGGAGGCCGACGGACGTGGCGTAGAAGCGGTCCAGCTCCGGGCAGGCGAGGTTCGGCTCGTCGTAGAGATTGCCGCGCTGGGCCATGACGATCAGGTCGCGGTCCCGGTTCAGGCCGGAGGAGACGAGGAACGGGATGTCGTCGAAGGTCTCGCCACCGGGGCCGCCCGACATGAACACCACGGGGTCCTGGGCGGGCTTCGCCGAGGCGGCCGGGATGACCGCGACGGCCAGTCGGACGGTCCGACCGTCGGGACGGTCACGGTTCTCGGGGACCTCCAGGAATCCGCACCGGGCGGTCGCCAGCGCCTCGATCGGCTCGGGCGTCGTGGGGCAAGGACCCGGCACGAAGCGTGACGCGACGACCCCGGCGGGGCCCGTGAGGGTGCCGGTGTCGGTGTCACGTGGGGCGGCGCCCGCCGATGTCGGGCCGAATGCCGCCAGGAGGGCCAGACCGGCCCCGGCGACCGCCATCCCTTCGCGGTACCTGTGCTCTGCCATGTGATCCCGTTCCTCTGCCGATCGACGGCCGGCCACCGGGCGACGCAGCGGCGGTATGGGCGGAACGCACGTATTCGACGTTACCGGGCGGTCCGAGCGCGTGCACACGGACGGCCACCGGCCACGTGCACCGCACCCTCGCGGTGCGGACCGCCGCCCGCCCCGCTGCCGACAACCCGCAGAGGTTGGAGGATGGAGTATGAGCAAATTCCGGGAGCACTCCGGCGCCGGCTGCTCGGTTCTGTCATGAGCTCCTCCGCTCGCGCTCGGCCTCCTCGTTCAGGGCACCGCCCGGAGCGCCAGGAACACACTCCGCCCGCCAAGGGCGGGGCGGCCCGACGGCCGCAGCGCCTTTCCTCCCTCCTGAGCGTGCGCAGCGTGGCCGGCGAGGTGTTCCTCCTCCAGCTGGCCGTCGTGATCCTGCTGGTCGCCGCCGCGGTCGTGGCGCTCGTGGTGCAGGCCCGGAGCTCGGCGATGCTGGACGCGCGGCACCGTACCCTCGCCGCCGCCGGATCGTTCGCGGAGTCTCCGGGGATCGTCGCCGCCGTACGCAGCCCCCACCCCAGCGCGGAGCTCCAGCCGAGCGCCCAGGCGGCAGCGAAGATCGCCGGGGTCGACGGCATCAACGTGTACACGCTCGACGGGGTCACCCTCGCCCACAGCGACCTGCGGCAGATCGGCAAGCGCGTCGTCGGCCCCTTCTCCAAGGCGGCGGCCGGTACGTCCTTCACCGAGACGTTCGCCGGGTCCCTGGGACAGTCCGTGGTCTCGGTGGTCCCGGTCAAGGACGACGAGGGCAAGGTCGTCGCCGTCGTGTCCTCCCCCGTCACGGTCCAGAACGTCCAGAGCATGGTGAACGGGCAGCTGCCGGTCGTCCTGGGCACCGCGGCCGGGGTGCTCGCCCTGTCAGCGGGCGGGACGGCCCTGGTGAGCCGTCGGCTGCTGCGCCGGACCCACGGCCTGGGTCCGGCCGAGATGACGAGCATGTACGAGCACCACGACGCGGTGCTGCACGCCGTACGGGAAGGCGTCCTGATCATCGGTGGCGGCGGACGGCTGCTGCTGGCCAACGACGAGGCGCGGCGGCTGCTGGACCTGCCGGCGGACGCGGAGGGGCGGCCGGTCACGGACCTGGGGCTGGAGGAGGGGATCGCCGAACCGATCGCCTCGGGCCGTTCCGCGACCGACGAGCTGCACATGGCGGCCGATCGGCTGCTGGCGGTGAACATCCGGCCCACCGCCCCCTTCGGGAAGGCCGGGACGGTCGTCACGCTGCGCGACACCACGGAGCTGCGGGCGCTCGCCGGCCGGGCCGAGGTGGCCCGCGAGCGGCTGAAGCTGCTGTACGACGCGGGGGTGCAGGTCGGCACGACGCTGAACGTGGAGCGGACCGCGGAGGAACTGGCGGAGGTGGCGGTCCCGCGGTTCGCCGACGTGGTCACGGTCGACCTGCTCGACCCGGTGTTGCGCGGCGAGGAGCCGCCCGAGGTGATCACCGAGATGCGCCGCACCGCCGTCCTCGGCATGGGGGGCGACCATCCGCTCTCACCCGTCGGCGAGGTGATCCGGTTCGGGCCCACCGGCCCGATGGCCGCCGGGCTGGCCGGCGGGCGCGCGGTCCTGGAGGCGGACCTGCGGGCCTCCCACCGTTGGCGGGCCCAGCACCAGGCCAACGCCGCGCAGATCCTGGATCGCGGCATCCATTCGCTGATCGTCGTGCCCCTGCGGGCCCGGGGCGTGGTGCTGGGCATGGTCGGCTACTGGCGGGGGCAGGACTCCCCGCCGTTCGACGGGGAGGACGTGTCCTTCGTCGAGGAGCTGACCGCGCGTGCCGCGCTGTCCGTCGACAACGCCCGCCGGTACACCCGCGAGCACGACATGGCCGTGACCCTGCAGCGCAGCCTGCTGCCCCGGGGCGTGCCGGAGCAGTCCGCCGTCGAGGTCGCGCACCGCTATCTGGCCGCCCAGGCCGGGGTGGGCGGTGACTGGTTCGACGTCATCCCGCTGCCGGGCACCCGGGTGGCGCTGGTGGTCGGCGATGTCGTCGGTCACGGTCTCTACGCGGCCGCCACCATGGGCCGTCTGCGGACCGCCGTGTACAACTTCTCCACCCTCGACCTGCCCCCGGACGAGCTCCTCAGCCACCTGGACGAGCTGGTCGCCCACATCGACACCGACGAGCAGGAGTGGCAGGGGATCACCGGGGCCACCTGCCTGTGCGCCATCTACGATCCCGTCTCCGGACAGGTGACCGCGGCCAGCGCCGGGCATCCGGGCCCCGCTCTCGTCGACCCCGACGGAAACGTGTCCTTCCCCGAGGTGCCGGTCTCCCCGCCGCTGGGGCTGGGTGCGGGTCTGCCCATGGAGACCATGGCGCTCACCCTGCCCGAGGGCTCCCGGCTGGCGCTCTTCACCGACGGGCTGATCGAGGGCCGCGACCGTGATCCGGACGCCGGTCTGGCCGCGCTGCGGGCCGCCCTGTCCGGGCCCGCCCGTACCCCGGACGAGACGTGCACGGCGGTCATCGAGGCGATGCTGCCCTCCAGACCCAGCGACGACGTGGCGCTGCTGGTGGCCCGCACCCGCCTGCTGGATCCGGAGCGGATCGCCGAATGGGACGTCGAGCCCGATCCGGCGGCCGTGTCCCCGGTGCGCAACGCCTGCGCCCGCAGACTGGCGGAGTGGGGTCTGGAGGACATCTCGTTCACCACGGAGCTCATCCTCAGCGAGCTGATGACCAACGCCATCCGCTACGGCACCGAGCCCATCCGGGTGCGGCTGCTGTACGACCGCTACCTGGTCTGCGAGGTCTCCGACGGGTCCAGCACCTCCCCGCACCTGCGTCGGGCCGCGGACACCGACGAGGGCGGCCGGGGTCTGTTCCTCGTGGCGCAGTTCGCCGAGCGCTGGGGCACCCGGTACACGGCCCGCGGCAAGATCATCTGGAGCGAGCAGGCGCTGGACGCGGGGGACACTCCGGCCTCGATGGATCTCGGGGAGGCGCTCCTGGCCGGGTGGGACGACGAGGGGCTGTGAGACCGCGCCGCTACGGCAGCCGCAAGGAAGACGGCGGACACCACGGTCCGGGACTGCGCCGCCGAGGCCGGCGAACGTACGCTGGCCTCGATCGGTACGCGTTCGCCCGTTATGGAGCCTTTGTGCCCACACCCCGTCTCCGGACAGCCTTCGTCGCCGTCCTCCTGGCCCTCGCAGGCGCGCCCCTCGCCGCCTGCGGCGACAAGCCTGTCGCCGCGCCCAGTGCCCCCGCGAAGGCCACCTCCGCGGCGGACGCCGGCGGTATGGCGGCACTGACCGCGGCGGCGAAGAAGGAGGGCGTGCTCAACGCGATCGCCCTCCCGCGCGACTGGGCCAATTACGGCGCGCTGATCGACGGCTTCGAGAAGAAGTACGGGATCAAGGTCGGTGTGGAGAACCCGGACGGCACCAGCCAGGACGAGATCGACGCGCTGAAGGAGCACCGGCGCGACGGCCGCGCCCCCGACGTGATCGACGTCGGGGACTCGTTCGCCCAGTCGGCGGCCCGGCAGGGCCTGCTCGCTCCGTACGAGGTCACGGAGTTCGACCAGATCCCCGAGGAACAGAAGGACAAGCGTGCCCGCTGGGCCAACAACTACGGCGGTTACATCTCGATCGGCTGTGACGCCAAGCGGGTGAAGAACTGCCCCTCGACCTTCGCGGATCTGCGCAAGCCCGAGTACAAGGGCCAGATCTCGCTCAACGGCGACCCCACCAACTCCGGCTCCGCCTTCGCCGGCGTGTACGCGGCAGCCTTGGCGAACGGAGGGTCCTTCGGCAACATCCAACCCGGGATCGACTTCTTCGCCGAGCTCAGCAAGAACGGCAATTTCATCCCGATCGAGTCCTCACCGGAGACGATCGCGACGGGCCGGACCCCCATCAGCATCGACTGGGACTTCCTCAACCTCGGATACGCCGACCAGTTCCGGGAGAAGGGCGTGGACGTCGACTGGCGGACCGCCATCCCCTTCGACGGCAGCTTCGCCGAGTACTACGCGAGCGCGGTGAACAGGGACGCCCCGCACCCGGCGGCGGCCCGCCTGTGGCAGGAGTACCTCTTCAGCCCGGAGGGTCAGAACCTGCGGCTCGGCGCCTACGCGCGCCCCGTCCTCATGGACGCCATGGCGGAGGACGGCACCCTCGACAAGGCCGCCGCGGAGAATCTGCCGACGGTCGAGGGCACACCGACGTTCCCGACGGAGGGCCAACGGGAGAAGGCCCGCGAGACGGTCAACCGCAACTGGGCCAAGGACGTCACCGGCTGAGCCCGGACCGGGCGCGGCTGCCGCTCGGCACGAAGGGCCGGGCGGCGGGGGGCGCGCTGTCAGGTACGCTCCCCCGCCGCCCGGGTTCTCAGGCGGCTCGGACGCGGGTCGCGTCGGCCTGTTCGCCGGCCCATACGAGGGCGACGGGGGTGGCGGACGGCTCCTCGGGGGTGGCGAGCCAGCCCAGGAGTGCGCCGTCGCGGGTGACGAGGACGGCGGCGGAGCCCGCCGGCAGGTCCAGCGTCCAACCTCCGCCGGTGCCGGAGCCGGTGACCCGGTCGGCGGCGTCGGTGGGGTTGAAGGCGCCGATGACGCGGACGCCGCCCCGGCCGGACCGGCTCAGGACGCGGGCCCTGCCCCGCGCCGCGGTCGGACGCGGGCCGGCCGGGGCGGGGAGCGTGGCGGTGAACGCGGCGAGGAATGCGGTGACCGCGCCGGCCGCGGGCTCGCCGGCCGGGAGCGTCAGCTCGCCGGGCCCGTCACCGTCGGGGGGTCCGGCGCGCAGCACGGCGACGGGTACGGGGGTGCCGTCGGCGGCGGGCGCCGGCTGCTCGCCGAGCCAGCCGAGCCCGATCAGCCTTCCGGAGTCGGCCAGTTGGCCGTGCACGGCGTCGGCGAGTTCGGCGAGTGCGGTGCCGCCGGTGCGCTGCCAGGCGCCGGCTTCGGGCAGGGCCCGGTCGACGAGGACCACCGCGTCGCGGTCCAGGACGGAGTCGGACAGCAGGTCTCCGTGACGTGCGAGGAACGTGGCCAGCAGCCGTAGGCCCTGGGCGTTGGCCTGGTGGGCGCCGCCCTCGGCGAGCGGTGCGCCGGGGGTGTAGGGCGGTGCGTGCAGGGCGGGATCCACCCCTTCGGCGCGTAGTCCGTCGGGGTCCATGTCGACCTGCGGGCCCCAGTTCTCCGTGGCGCAGGCGGTGTAGACGCTGACGGTGGTGGAGCCCAGCAGGAGGGCCAGCAGGGCGTTGAAGACGGGGGTCGCCGGCCGGGCGAAGGAGTCGTCGGTCCAGGTGAACCCCCAGTTCGCCTCGACCACGTCGGTGCCTCCGAGGAGGATCCCGGCCAGGTGGGAGCCGAAGGCGGCGGTCTCCTTGGCCGGGTTGCCGATCCATTCGGTGTGGCCGACGAAGTAGCCGGAGCCTTGGACGGCGCGCTGCCGGGCGGCCCAGGCGTCGAGGGCGGCGCGTGGTGCGGTGACCTCGGTGAGGGGGACGTTGGCGAGCCGGGCCGGGCCTTCGGGGAAGAGCGCGGAGATCCGGTCCCAGAGGCCGACGACGGCGTGCCCGGACCAGCGGGCCCATTGCTGCCGCGTGGCGGCGGTCCACCGGGTGACGTCCTCGGTGGTGAGGGCGGCCTCGTTCGGGAGGCCGTGCCGGGTGAGCCATCGGGCGAAGGCCCGGCGGGCGGGCGGCGAGGCGTCCTGGGCGTCCACGGGGAGGTGGGCGTCGCCGCAGGTGCCCTCGTTGCCGAGCTGGAGGGCGACGACGGGGCCGTCGGGGGCGGCGGCCGGCGCGACGACCTCCTCGGCGACGGCCTTCAGCCAGGCCTCGGTCTCGGCCTGGACGGCCGGGTCGAGCAGGCTGGGCAGCGGCTTGCCCTGGGAGGTGAGGACGGTGCCGTCCAACCCCTGGTAGGGGGTGTGCCCGGGGCCGCAGAGGCGGTCGGGCAGCCCGCCGAGCTGGACCTCGGCGTGGATGAAGGGGCCGGGCTTGAGGAGGACGCCGAGCCCGGCGGCCGCGGCCAGTTCCAGCAGTCCGACGATGTCGCGCTGCGGGTCGGTCTTCCCGGTGAAGTCGAAGGCGCGATCGCCCGCCGCCCCGAGGAGCGGGTCGCCGATCTCGTGGAAGCGCCACGGGAGGTAGCAGGAGACGACGTCCACGCCGAGGTCACGCAGGGCGCGCAGGTCGCCGGCCCAGTGGGTGGGGGCGGCCCGGTAGTACGGGTACTCGCCGACGACGACGGGCCGGGTGGTGCCGGGCACCAGCGCTTCGGCGAGCGAGGTACCCGGGAGGCGCGGGGTGTTCGGGGCTTGGCTCATGCGACGGCCTCGTCGTGCGGGGGTACGAGGACGACCTTCAGGGCGGTGTACTCGGCGCCGGGGACGGCGGCGAGGGCCTTGAACGCCTCTTCGTGGTCGGCCAGGGCGAAGCGGTGGGTGACCACGCGTTCCAGCGGCAGCTGCCGGGCCAGTTCGACGGCCTTGGGGAAGATCATGCTGTTGTAGTCGCCGGCGCCGATGATCTGCAGGCCGCGCTGGAGCAGGGTCAGCGGCCGGACGGTGGCGGAGGCGTTGCTGTTGAAGCCCATGACGACGACGCGGCCGCGTACGGCGGCGTAGCCGATGCTCTGCTCCAGGAGGTTGCCGACGGAGTCGACGACGAGGTCGCCGCGTCCGGTGAGGGCGGGGTCGTCGGGGGTGTGGACGGTGACGCGGCCGCCGAACTCGGGGGCGTCGAATATCTCCTGGCCGAGCCGGCCGCGTACCGGATCGGGTTCGACGAGGAGCACGGTGGCGCCGTAGCGCTGGGCGGCCATGGCGGTGACCACGCCCATGGGGCCGCCACCGACGACGACCGCGGTCTCGCCGGCGGCCAGCCGGCCGGCCTCGATGTTGTTGAGCGCGCAGGCGAGGGGTTCGACGACGACGGCGCGGTCGAAGTCCATGTCGTCGGGGATCGCGTGGCAGAACAGCTCGGGGAGGCGGATGAACTCGGCGAAGGAGCCGTCGTAGTCCAGGCCGACCTCGGTCCCGGCCTTGCGGCCGCAGAAGTTCCAGTGGCCTTCGAGGCAGGTGGGGCAGGTGCCGCAGTACAGGGTGGGGTTGACGATGACCCGGTCTCCGACGGCGAAGCGGGTGACGCCCGGGCCCGTGGAGTCGACGACGCCGACGGCCTCGTGGCCCATGACGACACCGGTCTCGGCCGGGAACTTGCCGACGAGGACGCTGCGGTCGGTGCCGCAGATGCCGCTCTGGGTGACGCGGATGACGAGGTCGTCCGCGGCCCGCGGTTCCGGCTTGGGGTGGTCGACGAGGGTGAGCGTGCGGTCGGCGGTGAGCGTCAGGGCCTTCATGATTCCTCCCTCGCGGGCGCGGCGGCG
The DNA here is from genome assembly GCF_053615355.1 of Streptomyces sp. CLCI03. NCBI lineage: Bacteria > Bacillati > Actinomycetota > Actinomycetes > Kitasatosporales > Streptomycetaceae > Streptomyces > Streptomyces sp. CLCI03. Next base: position 1,148,331 of record NZ_CM132132.1, read on the forward strand.
GCGCGGCCCAGGTCCCAGCGGATGGTGTCGAGCAGCTGCTTGTGGAGTTCGGGGGTGGCGGCGGCGATGCAGGACTTCTGGTTCATCGGGCCGAGGTCCACCAGGGAGGTGCTGCCGAGGTCGTCGCCGTAGGCGTCGGTGATGACGACGCCGGCGTGCCGGGCGAGGTGGACGACGGCGGCGATGTCGTAGGGGAAGAGGTGCAGGATCGAGCCGCGGCCGGCCCGCAGGAACGCATCGATGGTGTCCGGGTGGTCGCGCAGCACGCGGTTGCCGATGTCGACGTAGGCGTCGAGCTGGCCGGTGATGATGCGGGAGATGGAGAAGGTGCTGCTGTTGAAGACGAAGATGCCGCCGGTGTTGGCCGAGCTGTCCACGAGGTGGCCGTACGCCTGGGTCATCAGGTCCATCGGGTGGCCGTTGAACTCGATCGACCAGAACATGTGGGTCGGGTCGGTGTTGCGGCTCAGGCGTGGGACCGGGGTGGTGAAGCCGCCGCTGTCGAGGCCGTCGGTGTCGTCGCCGTAGAGCCAGGCGCCGCTCTTGATCTCGACGAGGCAGGCGGCGTCGACGTCGGCGAGGGTGGGTGCGCCGTCGCCGTAGGGGGCGGCGGCGATGGACACCATGCCCATTTCGAGACCGGCCGAGGTGGGGCGGGTGCCGTCGATGGGGTCGACGACGAGGAGGATCTGCGGCTCGGGGGCGAGCTCCACGTAGGAGCCGTCCTCGGTGTAGAGGGCCGCGGGGACGTGGGCGTGGGCGCGCAGGAAGTCCAGTACGGCCTTCTCGGCCACCTCGTCGACGTCGAACTGGGCGTCGCCGCCGGGCGAGTCGCCGTGGACGCTGCGGGCGCGGCCGGTGGCCTCGTAGGCGAGGAGTTCGGCGCGCACGTGCTGTCCGAGGGAGATGAGCAGCCGCTTCATCGGGTTGCCGGCGGTCATGGGGTCGGCTGCGGTCATCGGGCCAGCTCCGTGAGGAAGAGGTTCTCCAGGTTGTCGCAGATCTCCTCGGCCTGGTCCATGGTGAGGATCAGCGGCGGGCGGATCTTGAGGACGTTGCCGTAGCCGTAGCGCGAGGTGCGCAGGATCAGGCCGTGGTCCATGGCCTTGGTGGCCAGGTGGTTGGTGAGCTTCACGGCGGGCTTGCCGTCGGCTTCGGCGATCTCGAAGCCGATCATCAGTCCGACGCCGCGGACGTCGACGATCTGCGGGTAGCGACGCTTCATGTCGTTCAGGCGTTCCATGATGTATCCGCCCGTGCGGGTGACGTTCGCCAGGAACGCGGGCTGCCGCACGATGTCGAGGGTGACATTGGCAGCGGCTGCGGCCAGCAGGTTGGCGCCGTAGGTGAAGGAGTGGTGGTTCGCGGGGAGGCCGGCGAGCCGCTCGTTGGTGAGGATGGCGGCGACCTGCGCGCCCGATCCGCCGAGGCCCTTGGCGGTGGTGATGGCGTCGGGTTCGACGTCGAAGTACTGGGCCGCGAACATGTGGCCGGTACGGCCTATGCCCGTCTGGATCTCGTCGAATATGAGGGCGATGTTCTGCTCGTCACAGAAGGCGCGTAATTTCTGCATGTAGCCGTCCGGCGGGACGATGTTGCCGCCGTTACCGGAGATCGGCTCGATGAGGACTGCGGCGACCCGGCCGGAACTGGCGTAGTCGACGAAATCCTCCAGCCGGTCCACGCACATCATTCCGCAGGAGCCCTGCTTCTGCCCGTAGAAGCAGCGGAAGCAGTACGGGTCGGGAACCTGGAGGCTACCGGGAAAGAGGTTGGGGAACGGCTCGCGGCGGAATGCGTTGCCGGACATCGACGTCATCATCATCGTCTGTCCCACGTGACTGCGGAACAGTGTGATGACCTCGGACTTTCCGGTGGCCATCTGGGCCATCTTGATGGCGCCCTCGTTGGCGGCGGAGCCGCCCGAGACCTTGGGGTGCACCTTCGTCAGATTGTCCGGGGAGACCTCGACCAGGCGCCGGACCAGGCCGTTGACCGGGTCGCTCTGGTAGGACGAGGTGATGTGGACCACCTTGTCGAGCTGGTCCTTCATGGCGGCGACGACGGCCGGGTGGGAGTATCCCAGGCTCAGGTTGAAGGTCGCCGACGCGCAGTCGAGGTACCTCTTGCCGTCCTCGTCGTAGAGGTAGACACCCTCACCCCGCGCCATCTTGTGGTCGCTGACGGGGTAATAGATGTGCTCGGTGACGTCCTTGGTTTCCATCGGTCCCTCTCACACGGGTCGTTCGAAAGGTCAGGATCTGGACGGAGGAAAACAACTCACGCCCGAAGGAAAAGAAGTGGGAATCGGCGAATTGATGCCGGTGGGGGGCGGCCCGGATACTTCACCCGTTTCAGACAGGGATCTCACGGAAGCGCCTTCTCTTTCATATGATCACATTCCAACTCGGCCTGACAAGTGGCGATTCGGAGATGTAGATCTCTTTCACTCCCCTCGCGGCCCGTTTCGGTCACCTCGACGCCGCCCCAGCGTGTCCCGCAGCCGTTCGGGCGAGGTGAAGACATGCCCCTGGAGGCCGAGTCGCAGCGCCGCGTGCACGTTCTCGGCGCGGTCGTCGACGAAGAGGATCTCCTCGGGCGGCAGTCCGAGCTCGCGGACGCACCACTCGTAGGCGGCGGGTTCGGGCTTGGCGCTGCCGATCCGACAGGAGAGGCCGCGGACCGCGAACCGCTGCAGCCATGGCTGGGTGGCCTCGTAGCGGGCGGCCAGGTCCTCGGGGATGTTGGAGAGCAGGCCGAGCACGACGCCTTGGTCCGCGAGGAGGCCGAGCAGGTCCACGGCCTCCTGGTCGATCTCGCTCCAGCTCGCGAGGTCGGCGGCGATCAGCTCCTCGGTCAGTCGCCGGTCGAGCGGGCTGCCGAGCCGCGCGAACACCGCCTGCCAGTAGCCGGGGCCGGTGACCTCGCCGCGGTCGTAGGGGGGGCGCTCGGACCAGTACGCCACCCAGAAGCGGTCGGGGTCGGCGCCGGCCGTGCGTTCCAGGAGGCGCGTGGACTCGGGTGATTGGACACGCGCGATGACACCGAACATGTCGAAGAGGACGGCTTTCATCCTTCGGTTCCTCACGTTCTACGGGTTCACAGAGGGGTGACGGCGTCCGTGCGCCCGGAGTCGCGCGCACCGGACACACCACCGGGGTCGGGGGCGTTGCGGCGCAGCCACAGGCTCAGCACGCCGCAGACGACGGCGAGCAGGAACAGCAGCAACGGCACCGTCTTCACGTCCATCGTGTCGATGACGGCACCCAGCAGGGGCGGGAACGCCACGCCGCCGATCATCGAGGCGGCGATCACGTAGGCACCGGCGGCGCCCACGCCGGGCACGGCGCGATTCAGCCAGGGCAGGCAGGTCGGGAAGATCGGCGCGATCATCAGGCCGACGCCGAAGTACGCGTACGGGGCGAGGGCCGGGACCGTGGCCAGGAGGAGGAAGCCGGCCATGCCGACGCAGCAGACGAGGAGGATCGACGGCGCGGACCAGCGCAGGCTGATGGGCGCGGCGACGAACCGGCCGACGGTCATGGCGGCCCAGTAGGCGGAGGTGGCGGTCGCGGCGGTGGCGGCGCCGTATCCGACGGCTTCGAGGTGGGTGGGCTCCCAGCCGCCGACACCGGTCTCGATGGCGACGTGCAGGACGTAGACGCCGATGAACACCCCGATGATCGGAAGCACCCGGGCGCCGCCGGCCGGGGCGCCTTCCGCGGGGGCGGGGGCGGGCTCCCGGGCGGCGACCCCGCCCAGGGTGACGAGGATCAGCAGGCTGATCACGCCGGTGCCGATGAAGATCTCCGGATAGTTGTCCGCCCCGAGCCAGCCGATCAGGGCGGGGCCGGCGATCGCGCCGATGCCGAAGTGCCCGTTCAGCAGGTTGAGCATGGCGGTGCTGCGGTGGCCGAAGCCGACGGCGAAGAGCTGGTTGAGGCCGTAGTCGATGCCGCCGAATCCCAGGCCGATGACGAAGGTGCCGGCGAGGGCGAGTACCCAGCTCGGGGAGAAGGCGAAGGCGGCCGCACCGGCGGCCATGAGGACGTAGGAGGCGCCGAGCAGCACCCGGTTGTTCAGGCGACCCCGCAGGAGGTGGTAGATCAGCACGCCGAGGAGGGCGCCGACGAAGTGGGCGCTGAGGCTGAGCCCGGCCACGGCCGGACTGATGCCGAACTCGTCGCGCAGGGCCGGGATCGCCGGGCCGTAGAGCGCCTGGAGGGCGCCGATCACGACGAACGCCAGGCAGGAGGCGCCGATGGCGAGGGGGGTGAGGAGGGGCTTTCCCCCTTCCGGCAGTTCGGCCTCATGGGTGGCGGTCATGGCTCTCCTCATCGATCACGGCCGAATGAACACGATCAATGTTCATCGCGGCAGGAAGTTCCCACCGTTCCGCACAAGCTACACATGCTGAATGTTCGTTTCAACAAACCGAATGTTCGAAACGCACATCCCAGCCATCCGTCACCGCCATCTGTGCTAAAAGCAGACACATGAACGTGATGGAGAGGCACAAGTTCGTCGTGGAGCTGCTCATGCGGCAGAACCGCGCGACGGTGGCCGAGCTGGCGCAGGCCACCGGGGCGTCCGAGATGACCGTCCGCCGGGACCTGGAGGTACTGGAGTCCCGGGGAGCCCTGCGCCGCGTGCGCGGCGGCGCGGTGAGCAGCCTGCCCGGCGGCGTCGAGCCCCCCTACGCGATCCGGGCCATGTCCGGATCGCAGGCCAAGGAGCGGCTGGCGCGCGCCGTGGTCGACCTGCTCACCGACGGGGAGACCGTGGCGCTGGACACCGGCACCACCGCCGTGGCCGTCGCCAAGGCCATGGCGCACCGCCAACTCACCGTCGCTCCCCTCTCACTGCACGCGGCCTTCACCCTGTCCGCGCACCCCGGCATCCACCTGGTGATGCCCGGCGGACAGGTGCGCCCCGAGGAGCTGTCCTTCTACGGCTCCACACCCGTACAGACCTTCAAGGACCTGTGCTTCGACACGTTCGTCCTGGGGTGCTGCGGGGTCGATCCCGTCCAGGGCGCCACCGCCTACAACCTCGACGACGTCCAGGTGAAGCGGGCGGCGGTCGCCGCGGCGCAACGCGTGATCCTCGTCGCGACCGCCGACAAGATCGGCCGGGCGGCGCTGGGCCGCATCTGCGCCATGGAGGAGATCGCCCTCGTGGTCACGGACGCCCCCGCGGACTCCCCCGTGATCGAGGTGCTGCGCGACCAAGGGGTCGAGGTGGTCCATCCGGCGGACGACTGAGCCCGGCGGGCGGCCCGAGCGGTCCGGGCGGCCCGATCGGTCCAAGCGGCCCGATCGGTCCAAGCGGCCCGATCGGTCCAAGCGGCCCGATCGGCCCGAGCGGTCCGGCCGGCCTCGGTGCGCGGGCTCGGTCGGTCGTCTGGGTTCCATGCGTGGGCACCTTTCCGGGCGGTGCGCATCCCCGATCGGCGCGCCCCGATCAGCATCGAGGGGCGTACGGCCGCCCGCCAATGGGCTGCGACCGTCGTCTTACCGCCTGTCAGGAAGACGACGGCGAAGAACGTGCCGCGATGTCCAGGTGGGCCCCTACGCGTTCCGGCCATCCCCATCGGGGTCCGCCGTCCGGCGTCGTCCGGCCGCCCGGTTCGCCCCGTCCGGCGAATTCCGCACCGGATCAAGGCTCTTGCCCCACCCTCCCCCTCGGATCCCGCCCACAAGAAGCGTGTCCGATACACGTTCCTGGGGCCGCGGGGCCGCCACGGAGTCTCCTAGCATCGCGATCGCGACGGATGCGAACGAGAGGGCAGCGAAATGAAATCAGGCGCGCCGAAACGCCCGCAGGACCGTGACCGACCCCGCGAGCTCACGTCCGAGGAGATGGCCCTCTACCGGGAGTTCGCGGAACACGGGCCCCTCCAGGGAAGCCAGGTGCGCGCACGGGCCGAACCGGGCGCCATGGCCCGGACCCTCGACGCCCTCGTCTCCAGCGGCCTGGTGCGACAGATCGGCCCCGACCGCTTCGCGGCCACCGACCCCACCGAGGTCTCCGCGCGCCTGCTCAAGCGCTGGGAGGAACGCGTCCAGGGCGCCCAGCTCGACCTGCTGCGCATGCGGGGACAGCTCGCCGAGCTGGCCATCGTGCACGCCGCACGCCAACGCACCCTGGAGGGGCCACCGCTGGAGCGGATCGAGTCGGCGGCCGAGCTGCGGCGGGTCCTCGACCGGCAGTCCGCGGCCTGCACGCGGGAGGTGCTCTGCGCGCAACCGGGCGGCCCGCTGCCCGAGGACGAACTGCGCCGTGCCCGCCTGCGGCACCGGGACCTGCTCGCCCGTGGAGTCCCCGTGCGCACGCTGTACCAGCACTCGGCCCGCTTCGACCCGCCGACCGTGCGGTACGAGACGGAGCTGGCGGCTCTCGGGGCCGAGGCGAGGACGGTGTCGGGCGGCCTGACCCGGTGCCTGGTCTTCGACCGCTCCCTGCTCGCCCTCCCGCTCCCGGAAACGGCGGGCGGGGCCCTGCTCGTCCGTAGCCCCGACCTGGTCGCGTTCGTCGCCGAGATGTTCGACCTGCTGTGGGCGACGGGCGAGCCCATCGGCAGACCGCGCGAGAAGGCCTTCATCCAGGACGTCGCCGACCAGGCGAGGCGTTCCGTCCTGCAGCATCTGATGCAGGGCGACGACGACCGCGCCACGGCCCGCGCCCTCGGCATCTCCGTGCGTACCTGCCAGCGCCACGTCTCCGCCGTCATGCGTCAACTCGGCGCGACGAGCCGCTTCCAGCTCGGCTACCTGGCCCACCGTCACGGGCTGCTCGCACCCGACGGGGCGGAGAGCTCCGGCGACGGTGCCCACGCCCGCCCCCATGCCCGCGTCGACGCCTCGACATCGATGTCAGCACCCGTGCCCGTACCGCCTGCCCCGCCCGGATTCCCGGGGTACGCAGGGGACCGGAGCACCTGGATCCACCTGTCACGGGATCGCGGTACCGAGGATTTCTCCGATCGGATCGGGCGTCGTCAAGAGGCGTATTAGTGGGACTTTCGGGACCGTCCGGCCGTCGCGGACAGTGGCCTCACGTCGTCGTTGATCGACCGATCCGACTGAGGAGACTGACCACCGCATGGCCACTCACGACCGCGGGCCGCTGCCCCTGACCCCGCCGCAGAACGGCGTCTGGTTCGCACAGCAGCTCGACCCCACCCGTCTCGACTACACCATCGCCGAGTACCTGGAGATCCGCGGGGCGGTGGATCCGGAGCTGCTCGCCGAGGCGGTGCGCACGACGGTGGCCGGAACCGAGACGCTGTGCGTCCGCTTCGCCGAGGTGGACGGCGTGGTGCACCAGATACCCGCCGGCACGCCTCCGCTGCGGATGGAGACGGTCGACGTCAGTGACCACCCGGACCCGGACGCCGAGTCCGAGCGGCTGATGCGCGCCGAGCTGGCCCGGCCGACGGACCTGGCGTCCGGGGACGTGTGCCGGCACCTCCTGGTGCGGACCGGTCCGGCGACGTACCGCTGGATGCAGGGCTACCACCACCTCGTCGCGGACGGGGTCACGGGCTCGATCCTGGCGCGGCGGACCGCGCGGGTGTACTCGGCGCTGGCCGCGGGCGAGCCCGTGCCGGTCGCCGACAGCGAGCCGTGGCAGCGGATCGTGGCCGAGGAGGAGGAGTACGCGAACTCCGAACGGAGCGCGGCCGACCGGGAGTTCTGGCAGGCCCGGCTGGACGGCGCCCCCGAGCCCGTCTCCTTCACCGGCAGCGTCCCGGCGCCCGCCTCGGGCACCACGGTGCGGGTGAGCGGCGACCTCGACCCCGCCGACGCCCGCACCCTGCGCGAGTCCGCGCGCCGGCACGGCACGCGCTGGTCGGCGCTGGTGATGGCCGCGGCGGCCGCCCACCTGCACCGTGCGGGCGGCACCGAGGACGTGGTCCTGGGGCTGCCGGTCACCGGCCGCACCACCCCGGACGCCCGCCGGACCCCCGGCATGTTCTCCAAGGTGCTGCCGCTGCGGCTGACGGTCACCGCGGACACCAAGGTCGGCGAACTGCTGCGGAGCACCTCGGCCGGCATCAAGGAGGCCCTGCGTCACCAGCGGTACCGGATCGAGGAGTTCACCGGAACCGGACCCCGGCTGTGGGACGCCGCCGTCAACCTCATGTCCTTCGACTACGAGCTGTCCTTCGCCGGGGCGCCCGCCTCCGCGCACAACCTCTCGGTCGGTCCCGTCGAGCACGTCTCCCTGAACGTCTACGACCGGGGCGGCGACAGTCCGCTGACCGTGCAGGCCGAGGGTGACGCCGCCGACGTCGACCGGGCCGAACTCGACGCGCTGCGCGTACGGTTCACCCGCTTCCTGGTCGCGCTCGCCTCGGCCGAGGACGAGGCCCCCGTCGGCTCGCTGCCCTTCCTGACCGCCGAGGACGAGGAGCGGCTCGCCGCCTTCGCCGAGGGCGGCGTCGACCCCGTACCCGGGGACGTCCTGCTGCACACGTTCTTCGAGCGGGCGGCGGTGCTCACCCCCGGCAAGACCGCCGTGATCTGCGCCGGCGAGGAGGTCACCTACGGGGAACTCGACGCCTGGGCCGAGGACATCGCGGCCCGGCTGCGGCCGGACGTCGCACCGGGCACGCCGGTCGGCGTGTGCGTGGAGCGCTCGCCGTCTATGGTCGCGGCCCTGCTCGGCGTCCTGAAGGCGGGCGGCTGCTACGTCCCGCTCGACCCCGGCCTGCCGCCCGAGCGCATCGCGTACATCGTGCGCGACGCGGGGCTGCGCACGGTCGTCGCCGGGCCGGGCGGCCGTGACCGGCTGCCGCACGACCTGCCGTCCGTGGTCGACGCGGCCGCGCCGACCGGCGCGGTCCGCGACGGCCGGACGTCCGTACCGGTGCCGGCGGCGTCCGCCGCGTACCTGCTGTACACCTCGGGCAGTACGGGTGAGCCGAAGGGCGTCGTCGTCCCGCACGCGGCGGCCGTCGACTTCGTCCGCGGCCACCTCGCGCTGTGCGGCGCGGGCGACGGCATCGGGTCCGACGGGAGCGGATCCTGGTCCGGATCCGGGCGCACGGAGCGGTTCCTCGGGTTCGCCTCGCTGTCCTTCGACGTGTCGGTCCTGGACGTGTTCGGCGCCCTGCTGAGCGGTTCCACCCTGGTCCTCGCCACCGACGCCGAGCGGGTCGACGTCGACCGGCTCCAGTCGCTGCTCGCCGAGCAGGCGGTCACGGTCGCCGACCTGCCGCCGGCGCTCCTGCCCCTGCTGGACCCGGCCGGGCTGCCCGCGCTGCGGTTCCTGTCCACGGGCGGCGAGGCCCCTTCGGGGGACGCCGTCGACCGCTGGGCGACGGAGGGCCGCGAGGTCTGGAACGCGTACGGGCCCACCGAGGCGGCCGTGTCCGTGACCATGCACCGGGTGGTTCCGCCCTCGCACGGCCGGATCCCGCCGATCGGGCGTCCGATGGTCAACCACCGGGCGTACGTGGTCGACCGGGGGCTGCGGCTGCTGCCACCGGGCGCGACCGGCGAACTGTGCGTTGCCGGTGCGGGTCTGGCCCAGGGGTACGCGGGGCGCGCGGCCATGACGGCCGACCGCTTCGTACCGGACCCCTTCTCCGGGGTGCCCGGTGCCCGGATGTACCGGACGGGTGACCTCGTGCGCTGGTCGGCGCGGGGCGAACTGGAGTTCCTCGGGCGGGTGGACCGCCAGGTCAAGATCAACGGCCACCGGATCGAACTGGGCGAGATCGAGGCGGTGCTCGGCCGGCAGCCCTCGGTGGGACAGGCCGCGGTCGTGGTGCACGCCCCCGCGGGCGGCGCCCGCCGGCTCGTCGCCTTCGTGGCGCCGCCGGGCGACGGCGGCCCGGCTCCCGAACCGGCGCTTCTGGCAGCCGAGTTGGGCCGGGTCCTGCCGGGCTACATGGTGCCGCGTAGCTTCGTGGCGGTGGACCGGCTGCCCCTGACCCCGGGCGGCAAGGTCGACCGCGCGCGACTCCACGTACCCGAGACCGCGACCGGTCCGCGGCACCCCGAGCGGGCGTACGGCGCCACCGAACAGGCCTTGGCGGAGCTGTTCTCCGAGGCCCTCGGCGTCCCGGCGACCCCGGACGACAACTTCTTCGAGCTCGGCGGCGACAGCATCGCCGCCCTCAGCCTCACCAGCCGGGCGCGGGCGCGGGGCTTCTCCTTCACCCTGCGCGAGGTGTTCGCGCACAAGACGGCGGCCGCCCTCGCCACGGCCGTCGGCGAGCCCGGCCACGGCACTTCCCCGGCCGCCGCCGGTCCGGCCGTCCCGGAGTGCGGTCCGCTCCCGGCGACGCCGGTCATGCGCTGGCTGTTGGACGGGCCGGGCCCCATCGGCCGGTTCAGCCAGTCCATGGTGCTGTCCCTGCCCGACGGCGCGGACGACGCGACGCTCGTACGGGTCCTGCAGTCGGTCGTGGACCGGCACGGGGCGCTGCGGCTCGGCGTGACCGCCGGCCCGGAGGGTCGACCGTGCGCGGTCGGCGAGCCCGGTTCGGTCGACGTGTCCCGGCTCTACCGCACCGTCGACGTGGCCGGCTCGGACGGGCCCGCCCGTGCCGCGATCATGGCGGAGGCGGCCCGGGAGGCGGCCGGCCTGCTGGACCCCGCGACCTCGATGATGCTGCGGGCGGTCCGCTTCGATGCCGGTGGGACGGCGCCGGACCGGCTGCTGCTGTGCGTGCACCACCTCGCCGTGGACGGGGTGTCCTGGCGGATCCTGACGGCCGACCTGGCCGCCGCCTGGGAGGCCGCCGTCACCGGGCGTCCGCTGCCGGCCTCCGACGGGGAGGTCTCGTTCCGCGCGTGGGCCCACCACCTCGAACTCCAGGCGCGTTCCCCGCAGGTGCTGGCCGAGCTCCCCTTCTGGCGCTCGACGCTGGATGCCCCCGGGGACGTCCCGGAGGCGCGGGAGCCGTGGCAGCGGATCCCCGACCCTGTGCGGGACACCGCCGGTACCACACGCACGCTGACGCTCGCCCTGCCCGCCGAGGTCGCCGGCCCGCTGCTGGCCGGGGTGCCCGGCGCGCTGCGCACCGGCCCGGCCGAGGTGCTGCTCGCGGGGCTGGTCCTCGCGGCGCACCGGCTGCGCTCCCCCGGCGAGGTCCCGGGGTCGCTGCTGGTCGACCTGGAGGGCCACGGTCGCGTCGACCGCACCGGCCGTCACGACCTGGCGCGCACCGTGGGCTGGTTCACCACCCAGTACCCGGTCCGGTTCGACCTGGACGGCCTCGACCTGGACGCGGCCGCCCGGGGCGGCGACGCCCTCGCCGAGCTGGTCGGGCGGATCCACACGACGATCGCCTCCGTACCGGACCACGGCACGGGCTTCGGCCTGCTGAGCCGGCTCGACCCGCGGACCGCCGCGGAACTGTCCGGGCTCCCGCGCCCCCGGATCCTGTTCAACTACCTGGGCAGGTTCGCGGGCGGCTCCGAGGCGCCGTGGCAGCCCGCCCCCGAGGCGGGCGGACTGCGGGCCGACGTGGATCCGGCGATGCCCGTCGAACACGCCCTGCAGATCGACGCCATGGCCGTGGACGGCGCCGACGGCCCGGCCTTCACCGCGGTCGTCACCCACCCCGCGGCCCTGCTGACCGACGCCGAGGCGGACGCCCTGGTGGCGGCCTGGGACGAGGCGCTGCGGCTGCTGGCCGCGTGGACGGGCACCCCTCGCCCGCGCCGCCTCACCCCCCGTGACCTGCCGCTGGTCCGGCTGACGCAGCCGGAGACGGACGCCCTGGCCGCGCGTCACGCCGGACTCTGCGACGTGCTGCCGCTCTCGCCGCTCCAGGAGGGGCTCTTCTTCCACTCCGCCTTCGACACGGGCGCGATGGACGCCTACACCGGTCAGATCGTCCTCACCCTGGACGGCCCCCTGGACGAGGACACCCTGCGGATGTCCTGCGACCGGCTGCTGCGCCGCCACACCGCGCTGCGCTCCGCCTTCACCGACCAGGGTCTGGACCGGCCCGTCCAGATCGTCGTCGAGTCCGTCGCCGCGCCGTGGGAAGCCGTGGACCTCGGCGGGCTCGATTCCGCCGAACGCCTGCGGGAGTGGGAGCGGCTGCTCGCGGCCGACCGGGCCCGCCGCTTCGACCTGGAGCGGCCGCCGCTGGTGCGCTTCACCCTGGTCCGGTTCGGTGCGGGCGAGCACCGGCTGGTCATGACCAACCACCACATCGTCTGGGACGGCTGGTCCTCGGCCGTGCTGCTGCGCGAACTGCTGAGCGGGTACGCCGAGTACGCCGGGCCCCACGGGGCCGGGGACGCCGGCGCCGTCCCGGAAGGGGTCCCGTACCGCTCGCACCTGGACTGGCTGGCCCGCCAGGACGACGGCGCCGCCGAGGCCGCGTGGAGCGGTGCGCTGGCCGGGCTGGAGGAACCGACCCTGCTGGGCGCGGCCGACCCGAACCGGATCGACGCGCTGCCCGAGCGGGCCCCGGTGGAGCTGTCGGCGGAGCTGACGTCCCGGCTCACCGCGCGGGCCCGTACCGCGGGCGTGACCCTCAACAGCGTGGTCCAGGGCGTCTGGGCGATCCTGCTGGGTCGGGTGACCGGGCGGGACGACGTGGTGTTCGGCGGGACCGTCTCCGGGCGGACCGCCGACGTCGCGGGCATCGAGGAGATGGTCGGCCTGCTGATCAACACCCTGCCCGTGCGGTTCCGGATCCGGGAGGACGAGCCGCTGCTGACCGCGCTCGCCCGGTTCCAGGACGAGCAGGCGGAACTGATGGACCACCAGCACGTCGGGCTCGCCGGCATCCAGCGGGCAGCCGGGCTGGGCGCCCTCTTCGACACCACGGTCGTCGTCGAGAACTATCCGCTCGACCTGGAGTCGATGCGGGACCTGGCCGGCGGCCCGCGACTGACCGGGGTGGAGGGCTCGGACGCCACCCACTACACCGTCAACCTCATCGTGCTGCCCGGGGAGCGGCTGCGGCTGCACCTCGACCACCGTACGGACGTCCTCGACACGCGGACGGCACGCAGCCTGGGCGAGGCGCTGGAGCGGCTGCTGACGGCCGTCGCCGACGCCCCCGCCACCCCGGTCGGGGAGGTGGACCTGCTGTCCGCGGAGCAACACCGGCTGATCCGGGAGTGGAACGGCACCGCCGTACCCGTCCCCGACACCACGCTGGTGGAGCTGTTCGAACGGCAGGTGGCCCGGACGCCGGACGCGCCGGCGACCGTCTTCCGGGGCGAGCGCCTCTCGTACGCCGAACTCGACGCCCGTGCCGAGCGACTGGCCGGGACCCTGCGCGCCCGGGGCGCCGGTCCGGAGGAGATCGTCGCGGTCGCCCTGCACCGCTCCACCGAGATGGTGGTCTCGCTGCTGGCCGTGCTGAAGTCGGGGGCGGCCTACCTTCCGGTGGACCCCTCGCTTCCGGCGGACCGGATCGCGTACCTGCTGTCGGACGCCGCACCGGTCCTGCTGCTCGCGGACGACGAGGTGGCGGGGGCGCTGCCCGCCGCCGCGGACCTGCCCCGGCTGGATCCGGGGGCCCTCCACGACGGGGACACCGCTGTGGCGGGGCCGGCGGCACTGCCCGGGCACCCCGCGTACGTGATCTACACGTCCGGGTCGACGGGGCGGCCCAAGGCCGTGGTCGTGGAGCACTCGGCCATCGTCAACCGGCTGCTGTGGATGCAGGACCGGTACCGGCTGGGTGCGGACGACCGGGTGCTCCAGAAGACCCCGTTCGGCTTCGACGTGTCGGTGTGGGAGTTCTTCTGGCCGCTGATCACCGGCGCGGCCCTGGTGGTCGCCGAGCCCGGCGGGCACAAGGATCCCGCCTACCTCACCCGGGTGATCCAGGAGGAGGCGATCACCACCGTCCACTTCGTCCCGTCCATGCTGGCGGCGTTCGTGGAGGACCCCGAGGCGGACCGCTGCCGGTCGTTGCGGCGGGTCGTGTGCAGTGGCGAGGCCCTGCCCGAGGAGCTGAAGAACCGGTTCCTCGCTGTGCTCGACGTGCCCCTGCACAACCTGTACGGGCCCACGGAGGCGGCCGTGGACGTCACGCACTGGGACTGCCGCCGCGAGGACACCGGCCCCGTGCCGATCGGCCGACCCATCTGGAACACCTCGCTGTACGTGCTCGACCCGCGGGGCCGGCCCGTCCCGGTGGGGGTCGCGGGTGAGCTGTTCCTGGCGGGCGCGGGCCTGGCCCGCGGGTACCTGCGGCGCCCGGCGCTGACCGCGGAACGCTTCCCGCTCGACCCGTTCGGCCCGCCGGGCTCGCGCATGTACCGCACCGGTGACCTGGCCCGCCATCGGGCCGACGGCTCGGTGGAGTACCTGGGCCGCACCGACGACCAGGTCAAGATCCACGGTTTCCGGATCGAGCTCGGCGAGATCGAGACGGCGCTGGGCCGCCTCGACGGCGTCGGCCGGGCCGCGGTCGTCGTCCGCGAGGACGTCCCGGGCGAGCGCAGGCTCGTCGGGTACGTCGTCCCGGAGGCCGGGGCCGACCCGGCGCCGGACACCGAGCCGATGCGCGCCGAACTGGCCCGCTCCCTGCCCGAGTACATGGTGCCGGTGCTGGTCGTCGTGGACGGGCTGCCCGTCACGCCGAACGGCAAGCTCGACCGCAGGGCGCTTCCGGCGCCCGCCGCGGCGGCCGCCGCCACCGTGTACGAGCCGCCGGCCGGGGAGACCGAGGAACTGGTCGCCATGGTGTGGGCCTCCGTGCTGGACGCGCCGCGGATCGGCCGCCACGACGACTTCTTCGCCCTCGGGGGGCACTCGCTGAGCGCCACCCGGGTGGCGGCCCGGCTGCGCCAGTCCCTCGGCCTGGACCTGCCCCTGCACACCCTCTTCGAACAGCGGACCGTCGCCGCGCTCGCCATCGCCGTCGAGACGGTGCTGCTGGCCGAACTGGAGGCCGAACCGGCCCCGTTCGCCGCCGCCGACGACGCCGTTCCTTCACTCGTACTTCAGGGAGAGACCTCGTGACCACCCAGGAGAGCCTGCCGGCCGCCGGCGTCGACAGCCGACTGGCCGCCGCCCGCGAGCTGCTGCGCCGCCGTGTGCGCGCCGCGTTGGACGACTCGGCGGCCGGTCCGGCCACCGCGACGGCGCCCACCGCGGCCCCGGCCGCCGACGGGCCGGACCTCGAACCCGTCGCCTCGTTCGCCCAGGAGCGGATGTGGCTGGTGGACCGGATGGCGGACGGCACCCCCGGCTACGCGATCCCCGAGGTCGTGCGGCTGCGCGGCCCGGTCCACCCGGAGCCGCTGCGCCGCGCCCTGACCGCCGTCGTGGCCCGCCACGCACCGCTGCGCACCGTCTTCGAGGAACGCGACGGCGCCCCGCACCCGGTGGTCCTGCCCGCCCCGGCGGCCGTGCCGCTGCCGCTGCTGGACCTGGGCAGCGCCCCCCTCGCCGACCTGGAGGAGCGGGCCCACGCCCTGGCCCGGGAGGAGGTCCGCAGACCCTTCGACCTCGCGTCCGGCCCGCTGCTGCGCGCCCTGCTGATCCGACTCGGCGCCGAGGACCACCTGCTGGTGCTGGTGGTCCACCACATCGCCACCGACGGCTGGTCCATGGGCCTGCTCTGGCAGGAACTGTCCGAGGGCTACGCGGCCCTGCTCGCTCAGCGGCCCCTGCCCCGGGCGCCGCTCACCCTGGACTACCAGACGTACGCCCGTACCCAGCGCGACCGGTTCGCGAGCGGCGCGATGAACGGCCGACTGCGCTGGTGGGAGGAGCGCCTCGCGGGGCTGGAGCCCCTCGAACTGCCCGCGGACCGGCCCCGGCCGACCCGCCGCAGCGGCGACGGCGCGAGCCTGGAGTTCACCCTCGACGCGCAGCTCACCACGCGGCTGCGCCGGATCGCCGAGGGCGCGGGCGCCACCCTCTTCATGACGCTCCTGGCCGGCTTCCAGGCCGCCCTGGCCCGCTACGCCGGCACCACGGACATCGCCGTCGGCACCCCGGTCGCCGGGCGCGACCGGGTGGAACTGGAGCCCCTCATCGGGTTCTTCGTCAACACGGTGGTGCTGCGTGCCGACCTGTCGGGCGAGGTCGGCTTCCGTGAGCTGCTCGGCCGGGTCCGCCGGGCGACGGTGGACGCCTACGACCACCAGGAGGTGCCCTTCGACCGGCTGGTGGAGCATCTGAGCCCCGAGCGGGTCGGCGACCGCAACCCCCTCGTGCAGGTGATGTTCGCGTCGGCCCCGGACGAGACGGCCGGGCTGCGGCTGCCGGGCCTGGACGCGCAGGTCGTGCGGACCGACTTCGGCGGCTCGCTCTTCGACCTGAGCGTCTTCGTGTCCGAGGGCGCCGAGACCTGCTCCGGCTCCCTCGTCTTCGACACCGACCTGTTCGACCGGGCCACGGCCGAACTCGTCCTCGGCCACTACCTGGAGCTGCTGGCCTCCGCCGCGCAGGAGCCCGACCGTCCCGTGGCCGAGCTGCTGCCCTCCGCCCCGACCGCGGCCCGGCTCGCGGCCGAGGGCCACGGCACGGTCCGCCTCGACCTGGCCCCGGCCTCCCTGGTGGAGCTGTTCGCCGAGCAGGTCCGCCGCACCCCCGGCGCCGAGGCCGTGGTCTGCGGCGACGACCGCCTCGACTTCGCCGAGCTCGACGCCCGCTCCGACCTGCTGGCGGCCCGACTGATCGCCGCCGGGGTGGGGCGCGAGACCCCGGTCGCCCTGCTGATGGAGCGCTCGGTCCACCTCCCCGTGGCGATCCTGGCCGTCCTGAAGGCCGGCGGACTCTACGTCCCGCTCGGCGAGGGTTTCCCCGTCGCCCGGCTGCACTGGATGCTGGAGCGGACCGGCGCCCGCCTGCTCCTCGCCGATCCGGCGACGGCCGGCCACGAGGCGGCCCGTACCTCGCCCGTACCGGTGCTCGACGTGACGGCCCCGGCGGACGGGGCTCCGGCCGCCGCGCCGGTCCCGTACCCGCCGTGCTCGCCGGACCAGTTGGCGTACGTGATGTACACCTCCGGTTCCACCGGGGAGCCGAAGGGCATCGGCGTCACCCACGCCAATGTCGCCGCGCTCGCCCGGGACACCGCCTTCGGCGCCGCCCACCGGCGGGTGCTGGCCCATTCCCCGCTGTCGTTCGACGCCTCGACGTACGAGCTGTGGGCGCCGCTGCTGTCCGGCGGCGCGGTGGTCATGGCGCCGCCCGGCCGGGTGGACACCGCCGCCCTGGCCCGGCTGGTGGAGGAGCACCGGATCACCTCGATGTTCCTCACGGCCGCCCTGTTCAACCTGGTCGTCGAGGAGTGCGTGGAGCTGCTGACGCGGGTGCGGGAGGTGTGGACGGGCGGTGAGGCCGCCTCCCCGCACTCCTTCGCCCGGGCCCTGGAGCAGGCCCCGGACACCGTCCTGGTCAACGTCTACGGGCCCACCGAGACCACCACCTTCGCCACGCGACACCGGCTGGACCCGCGCGCCGGCGCCGTCGTGGACGGCCGGATCCCCATCGGTACCGCCCTGGACGACACCCGCCTCTACGTGCTGGACGAGCGCGGCCGCCCGGTGCCGCAGGGCGCCGTCGGTGAACTGTGCGTCGGCGGTACCGGCGTGGCCCGCGGCTACCTGGGCCGGCCCGGCCTGACCGCGCGGCAGTTCACCCCCGACCCGTACGGAGCGCCGGGTGCCCGGATGTACCGGACGGGCGACCTGGCCCGGCGGCGCCCCGACGGCACCGTCGACTACCTGGGCCGCGGCGACCAGCAGGTCAAGATCCGCGGCCACCGGATCGAGCCGGGCGAGATCGAGGCCGAGCTGGCTCGCTGCCCGCAGGTCGGGCACGCCGCCGTGGTGGTCCGCGAGGACACCCCCGGTGAGCAGCGCCTGGTCGCCTACGTGGTGCCCGCGGAGGGCCGGGTGGCGGAGCCGGCCGAGCTGCGAGCGGCGCTCGCCGCACGGTTGCCCGCGTACATGCTGCCCTCGGCGATCGTCTCGCTCGTGGCGCTGCCGGTGACGCCGAACGGCAAGCTGGATCGGCGCGCGCTGCCCGCGCCCCCCGAGGAGGGGGTGCTCCGGGCGGAGTTCGCGGCGCCGGCGACCGCGACCGAGGAGCTCGCCGCGGCCGTGTGGGGCGAGGTGCTGGGCACCGGGCGGATCGGCCGCCACGCCGACTTCTTCGCCCTCGGCGGCCACTCCCTGCGGGCCACCCGCGTCGTGTCGCGGCTCGGCGCCCGCCTGGGTGCGGGCGTGCCGCTGCGGCTGCTGTTCGAGCACCCGACGCTGGAGCGGTTCGCGTCGGCGCTGGACGCCCTGCGCGGCGACGGCCCCGGCACCACCGCGCCGGCGGCCCCCGTCACCGTGATCGGCGCCCGGCCGGCCGGGGAGCCCGCGCCGCTGTCGTTCGCGCAGCAGCGGCTGTGGTTCCTGGACCAGCTCCAGCCCGGCCGACCCGACTACAACATCCCCGTCGCGGCCCGGCTGCGGGGCGCGCTGGACGCGGACGCGTTGGCCGCGGCGCTGTGCGCGGTGGTGACCCGCCACGAGGTGCTGCGCTCGCGGATCACCGAGGGCCCGCAAGGACCCGTACAGGTCGTGGAGGCGCCGGAGGTCTTCGTGCCCGTCCGCACCGACCTGGGTGACCTGCCTCGTGAGGAGGCCCGTTCGCGGGCGCTGGGCCTGGCCCACGCGGACGCCGCCGCCCCCTTCGACCTGGGATCGGCGCCCCTGTTGCGGGCCCGTGTGGTGCGGGTCGCCGACGACGAGCACCTCCTCGTCCTGGTCCTGCACCACACCGTCGGCGACGGCTGGTCGATGCCGGTGCTGTGGCGGGAGCTGTCCGGGGCCTACGCGGCCCTGCGCCGCGGCGAGCGTCCCGTCCTGCCCGAACTGCCCGTCCAGTACGGGGACTTCGCGTACTGGCAGCAGCGCCGGCTGGCGGACGGCGAGGCCGACACGGGCATCGCCCACTGGCGGGCGGCCCTCGGCGGGCTCCCGGCCCTGGAGCTGCCCACCGACCGGCCGCGGCCGCAGGTGCGGTCCGGCGCGGGCGACGCCTTCGCCTTCGAGGTCCCGGCCGAGCTGGCGGAGCGGCTCGGCGCGCTGGCCCGGGAGCGCGGCGCCACCCTGTTCATGGTGCTGCTGGCCGGTTTCCAGGCACTGCTGGCCCGCTACACGGGCCAGGTCGACATCACGGTGGGCTCGCCCATCGCGGGTCGCGACCGCACCGAACTGGAGCCGCTCGTCGGCTTCTTCGTCAACACCCTCGTGCTGCGCACCGATCTGTCCGGCGACCCGGCCTTCGGCGAGCTGCTGGGCCGGGTGCGCCGGACCGCGCTGGCCGCGTACGAGCACCAGGACGTGCCCTTCGACCGGCTGGTGGAGGAGCTGCGGCCGGAACGCGACCTCAGCCGCAACCCGCTCTTCGACGTGCTGTTCCAGCTCCATCCGGAGCAGCTCGCCGCCCTGCCGCTGGACGGGGTGGAGGTCGAGAGCCTCGACACCTCCAACGGGACGGCCAAGTTCGACCTCAGTCTCGCGATGACCGAGCACCCCGACGGTCTGACCGGCACCGTCCAGTACGCGACGGACCTCTTCGACCGGGCCACCGTCGAACGGTTCGGCGCGCACTACCTGCGGCTGCTGGCCGGCGCCGCCGAGACGCCCGACGCGCCGCTGTCCCGGCTGGACGTCCTGTCCCCGCAGGAGCACGCCGCCCTGCTCGGGGAGGAGTCGGGCCCCCGGACGGACGGGCCGGCGGCTCGGACCCTGCCTTCCCTGGTGGCGGAGCAGGCCCGGCTGCGGCCGGACGCCCCGGCCGTGACCTGCGAGAACCGCACCATCGGTTATGGGGAGCTGGACGCGGCCGCCAACCGGCTGGCCCATCGCCTGCGCGCGCTCGGCACCGGCCCGGAGACCCGGGTGGCCGTGCTGGCCGGCCGCGACCCGCGCATGCTGGTGTGCGTCCTCGCGGTGCTGAAGGCCGGCGGCGCCTATGTGCCGCTCGACGCGGGACACCCGGCCGAGCGGGTCCGTACGGTCCTCACCGACAGCGGCGCCCACCTGGTGCTGACCGCGGGTCTGCCCGCCGGGTCGGCCGCGGACCTGGCCGGCGACGTACCGGTCCTGGACCTGGACGCCGAACAGCACCTGGTCGACGCGCTGCCCGCGACGGAACCGGACGCGCCCGCCGCCCCCGAGCACCTCGCCTATCTCCTGTACACCTCCGGCTCCACCGGGCGGCCCAAGGGCGTGGCCGTCACGCACGCGGCGATCACCGGCTACCTGGCGGCGCTGACCGCCACCTTCGGGCTCGGCCCCGAGGACGTGGTGCTCGCCCGTACCGCGCTGACCTTCGACCCGTCGGTACGCGACCTGTTCGCCCCGCTGACCACGGGCGGGCGGATCGTGCTGGCCTCGCAGGACGAGGCCGGGGACCCGGACGCGCTGGCCCGACTGCTGCACGGCGAAGGGGTGACGGCGCTGCTGTCGATCGTCCCGTCGATGCTGGAGCCGCTGGTCGCCGCCGTCACCGAACCCTCGGCGGCGCTGCGGCTGGTGATGACCACCGGTGAGGCGCTGACACCCGGACTGGCCCGCGCCGCGCACACCCTGGGCGTCCCCGGCCGGCTGCGGCTGGTCAACCAGTACGGTCCGACGGAGTGCACCAACACCACCACGTACCACGTCGTGACGGACGCCGACATCGAGGCGGGCCGCATCCCCATCGGGCGGCCGCTGCCCGGCGCCCGGGTCCTCGTGCTCGGCGAGCACCTCGAACCGCTGCCCCGGGGTGCGATCGGTGAGCTGTTCATCGCCGGACGCGGGGTGGCCCGCGGCTATCTCGGGGACCCGGCCCGCACCGCCGAGGCCTATCCGCCGGACCCGTACGGGCCGCCCGGCGCGCGCATGTACCGCACCGGTGACCTGGCGCGGCTGCGGGCCGACGGGGTGCTGGAGTTCCACGGCCGGCGCGACAACCAGGTCAAGGTCCGGGGACATCGGATCGAACTCGGCGAGGTCGAGGCCGCGTTGCTGCGTCACCCCGACGTGGCCCGGGCGGTGGCCGCCGCGCACGGCGAGGGCGCCGACCGGCTGCTCGCCGGGTACGTGGTGTGGCGGGACGGCGGCGGCGATCCGGCCGCGGTGCTGGACTTCGTCCGCGCGTCCCTGCCGGCCGCGATGGTGCCGTCCGCGCTGGTGGTGCTGGACGCGCTGCCGCTGACCCCGAACGGGAAGACCGACCGCAGGGCGCTGCCCGCGCCGGAGCCCGGCTCGGGCGGCGGGCACCGGGCGCACGTCGCCCCGCGCACCCCGATGGAGCGGACGGTCGTCGAGGTCTGGGAGGAGGTGCTCGGCGAGGGCCCGATCGGGGTCCGTGACCACTTCTTCGAGCGCGGCGGGCACTCCCTGCGCGCCACCCGCGTCATCTCCCGGCTGCGCGCCCTGCTGGACCGGGACATCCCCATGCAGCTGATCTTCCGCCACCCGGTGGCCGAGGACCTGGCCCGGGCGCTGGCCTCCCCCGCAACGGCGGACACGACGGGAGCGGCGATCCCCGCGCTGCCCGAGGGGCCCGGCCCGCTGTCCTTCGGACAGCAGCGGCTGTGGCTGCTGGACCGGCTCCAGCCGGGGCGACCCGACTACAACATGCCCGGTGCCGTACGGCTGACCGGCGAGCTCGACACCGCGGCCGCCCTGGGGGCGCTGACGGACGTCGTCGCCCGGCACGAGGTGCTGCGCTCCCGGATCGAGGAGACCGGGGAGGACGGCGCCGAGGGGACCTTCGGGGCCCGCGTCGTGCCCGGTCCGGTCTCGATGTTCACCCCCCACCTCACCGACCTGTCGGAGCTGGGCGCGGCGGCGGCCGAGGAACGGGCGCGGGAGCTGGCGGGGCACGACGCCACGCTGCCCTTCGACCTGACGGCCGCGGGTCCGCTGCGGGCCCGGCTGGTGCGGATCACTGCGCGGGAGCACCTGCTGGTGATCGTCGCGCACCACATCGCCTTCGACGGCTGGTCGGTGGGGGTGTTCTGGCGGGAGTTCTTCGCCGCCTACCGGGCCCGCACCGTCGCAGGGGCCGAGCCGTTGCCGGAACTCGTCGTCTCCTACCGGGACTTCGCCTCCTGGCAGCGCGACCGGCTCGGCGACGACGCACTGGCGGACACCCTGGACTACTGGCGCGGGCGGCTCGGCGGGCTCACCCCGCTGGACCTGCCCACGGACCGGCCCCGGCCGGCCGGCCCGTCCGGGCGCGGCGAGCAGATCCCCTTCGTCCTGCCCGCGCCGCTGCTGCGGGGGCTGCGCGACCTGGGGCGGCGGCACGACGCCACCCTGTTCATGGTGTTGTTGGCGGGCTTCCAGGCCCTGCTGGCCCGCTGGTCGGGCGGTGCGGACGTGGCGGTGGGCTCCCCCATCGCCGGCCGTGACCGCACCGAACTGGAGCCGCTCATCGGCTTCTTCGTCAACAACCTGGTGCTGCGCACCGACCTGTCCGGCGACCCGGCGTTCGGCGAGCTGCTGGACCGGGCCCGGGAGACGGCCCTGGGGGCGTACGCCCACCAGGAGGTGCCGTTCGAGCGTCTGGTGGAGGAGCTGCGGCCGGAGCGCGACCTGAGCCGCAACCCGTTGTTCCAGGTGATGCTGGTGCTCGACGAGGAGGCCGCCGTGCCGCCCGCGCCGGCCGGTCTGGACGTCGAGCCGCTCTCGCTGGCCAGCGGTGCCTCGAAGTTCGACCTGTCCCTGTACTTCGTCGAGGAGGAGGGTGTGCTGCGCGGCGAGGCCGTGTTCGCCACCGACCTCTTCGACCGGGCGACCGTCGAGCGCATGACCGCGGCGCTGACCGAGCTGCTCACGGCGGCGGTGGCCGATCCCACCCTTCCCCTGGGCGCCCTGCCCCTGATGGGTCCGGCCGAGGAGCGCCGGATCCTGGGTGAGGGCATCGGCTCCGCCGAGCCGGCCGCCGACCGGCCGCTGCCCGTGCTCGTCGGCGAGCAGGCCTCCCGTACGCCGGAGGCCGTCGCCGTGGACGACGGCGAACGGAGCCTGACGTACGCCGGGTTGTGGGAGGTCTCGGGCCGGCTGGCCCGGGAGCTGGCCCGCCTCGGTGTCGGTGCGGAGGCCGCGGTGGCGGTCTGCGCGGAGCGCTCCGTACTGCTGCCCGCGGCGCTGCTGGGCGTGCTGCGCTCCGGCGGCATGTACGTGCCCGTGGACCCCGGCTATCCGGCCGACCGGATCGGCTACATGCTCGCGGACAGCGGCGCCCGGGTGCTGGTGGTGTCGGGGCTGTCGGACGCCGCCCAGGCCCCGGACGGGGTCGTGGTGGTGGATCTCGACGCCCTGGCCGGGGACGGGAACGCGCGGTCCGACTTCGCACCCGTGCGACCGGAGCCGGAGCCGGAGCAGTCGGCGTACGCCCTGTACACCTCGGGCTCGACGGGACGCCCGAAGGGGGTCACCGTCCCGCACCGGGCGCTGGCCAACTTCACCCGGGACATGGTGCGCAGGCTGGAGCTGACGGCCGAGGACACCGTCGCGGCCGTCACCACGGCGTCCTTCGACATCGCCGTGCTGGAGCTGCTGGTCCCGCTGGTGTGCGGGGCGACCGTACGGGTCGTGGACCGGGACACCGCCCGGGACGGCATCCTGCTCGCGAAGGAGCTGGACGCGGCGCCGGTCACGGTCGTCCAGGCCACGCCGGCCACCTGGCACCAGCTGATGGAGTCGGGCTGGCAGGCGCCGCGCGTACGGGCGCTGTGCGGCGGCGAGGCGCTGCCGTCGGCCCTGGCCGAGCGGATGCGGACGGCGCTGGGCACCGTCTGGAACGTCTACGGGCCGACGGAGACCACCGTCTGGTCCACGGCGCACCGGCTGTCCGGTCCCGTCGGCGAGCGGCCGGTGCCGATCGGCACGGCGCTCGCCAACACCCGGCTGCACGTGCTGGACGCGACCCTGCGCCCGGTGCCGGTGGGCGTGTTCGGCGAGCTCTACATCGGCGGTGACGGGGTGGCCCGCGGCTACCACGGCCGGCCGGGGCTCACGGCGGACCGGTTCGTGCCCGATCCGTACGCGGCGGGCGGTCGGCTGTACCGCACCGGTGACCTCGTACGCCGGCTCGCGGACGGCACCCTGGAGTACCGGGGCCGGGCGGACGGCCAGGTGAAGGTGCGCGGCCACCGGATGGAGCTGGGTGAGATCGAGTCCGCGCTGGCCCGCCACCCGCGGGTGCTGGCGGCCGCGGTGGCCGTCCACGGCACGGGGGTGGACGCCGTCCTGGCCGGCTACGTGACCTGGCGGGACGAGGCGGGCGACGTGCGGGAGCTCGGCGACTTCCTGCGCCAGGACCTCCCCGAGTACATGGTCCCGGCGGTGCTCACCGCGCTGGACCGACTGCCCCTCACACCGAACGGCAAGCTCGACCGCAAGGCGCTGCCCGCGCCCTCGGCGGACGCGGCACGCGGCGACGACGCGGGGCGGATCGCCCCGCGCGACACGACCGAGCTGCGGATGGCACGGCTGTGGGAGCAGACCCTGGGGACGGCCCCGATCGGCGTGCGCGACGACTTCTTCGCGCTCGGCGGCCACTCGCTCAAGGCCTTCGCCCTGATGGCGGCCGTGCGCCGGGAGTTCGGGGTGGAGCTGCCGCTGAACCTGGTGTTCCGTCGGCGCACCGTGGAGCTGCTCTGCGAGGCGCTGCCCGAGGCGGGGGCGGCCGCGGCCAACCTGCTGGTCCCGCTGGCCGACGGGGACCCGTCCCGACCGCCGCTCGTCCTCGTCCACCCGCGGGGCGGTGACGTCGTCTGCTACCGGGACCTGGTACGGGACCTGTCCGCCCGACCCGGGGGCGACCGGCGGATCCTCGGCCTGGAGTCGGTGGGCTACAACACCGGTGAGACGCCGCTGGAGCGCGTGCCCGAGATGGCCGAGCGCTACCTGGCCGCCCTGCGCGAGGAGCAGCCGCACGGCCCGTACCTGCTGGCCGGCTGGTCGTTCGGCGGGACGGTGGCCTACGAGATGGCCGCCCGGCTGGAGGCCGCCGGCGAGGAGGTCGCCTTCCTCGGCCTGATCGACGCGGCCGCGCCGGGGACGGCCCCCGGGAGCCGGTCCGCCACGGCGGCCGGGCCGGGCGATCCGGACCTGCTGCGGTACGGCATCGCCGCCGGGATCGACGCCGGCTCGGCGCGCGAACTGGACGAGGAGGAACTGCTCGACGTCCTGGTGCGCCGGGGCCGCGAGGAGGGCACCCTCCCCCGTACCTCTCCCACGGAGGCCCTGCGCAGACTGCTGCGGGTCGCCGAGGCGAACGGAGCGGCTTCCGCCGCCTACCGCACCGACGCCGTCGTCACCGTCGGCCTGCACCTCTTCACGGTCGACGAGCGGCACCCGGAACTCGCGACCCCGCTGGTGGACCCGGCGGCCTGGCGGCCGCGCACCGCGGGCGGCGTCCTGCGGGCCGCGGTCCCGGGCAACCACCACGACCTGGTGGACCCCCCGCACTGCGCCGCCCTGGCGGAGCTGCTGGCCGCGGCCCTGCCTTCCTGACCCGCTCCGCCCCCACCCCTTGCACGTCCCTGATCCATCGAGGAGAACACCGTGAACGACGCGTCCCCGCAGCAGTACCTGGTCGTGGCCAACGACGAGGAGCAGTACTCCCTCTGGGAGGCCGGCCGGCCCGTCCCGCTCGGCTGGCACGACCAGGACGTCCGCGGAACCAAGGAGGAGTGCCTCGCGCACATCGAGCGGGTGTGGACGGACATGCGCCCGCTCAGCCTCCGCGTGAGCATGGCCGGCTGACCCGACGATCACCGGGCACCACGCCGCCCGGCAGACCCCACCGCGGGCTGCCGGGCGGCGCGGCGGTGCCGGAAGGAACCCCGTATGACCAGCTCGTATCCCGGCGGCTCCGCGTCATCGCGCCGCCGCAGCCCGCTGGCCGCCCTGGTGGCGGCCTCCGGGATCTCCTCGCTCGGCATGGCGGCGACCCTGGTCGCCGTGCCCTGGTTCGTCCTGCACAGCACCGGCAGCGGCACCCGGACGGGGCTCGTCGCCACCGCGGAGGTGTTGGGCCTGCTGTGTTCCGCCGTGCTGGCGGGTCCGGTGGTCGACCGACTGCCCGTCCGCGCGACCGGCATCGGCGCGGACCTGCTGACGGCCGCGGCGATCAGCCTGATCCCGCTCCTGCACGCCTGGGGAGCCCTGCCGCTGCCCGTCCTGATCGTCCTGGTCTTCCTGGTGGGGGCCGCCCGCGGGCCGTCCGACACCGCCAAGCAGCTGCTCCTGCCCGGCGCGATGGAACGCGCGGGCGTCACGGCGGAGCGGGCCACCGGAGCGGTCGAGGGAGCCCGCCGCATCGGCATGATGGCGGGTGCGCCGCTGGCCGGTCTGCTCATCGCGACCGTCGGCCCCGTGCGCACCCTGTACGCGGACATGGCGGCGATGGCGGCGTGCGCCCTCCTCGTGGCGACCCTGGTGCCGGCGGTGACCCGCCCGCGCCCGTCCGACGGCGGGCAGTCGCACGGTTCGTACGCCCAGGAACTGCGCTTCGGGCTGGGTCAGTTGCGCAGGGATCGACTCCTGGGCGCGATGGTGGGGGTGCTGATGCTGACCAACGCCCTGGACGGGGCGTTGAACGGGGTGCTCTACCCGGCGTACGGGGCCCAGGTGCTCCGCAACAGCGCCCTGTTCGGGGCGATGGTGACGGCCATGGGGGCCGGTGCGCTGCTCGGGGCGGCCCTCTACGGCTGGGCGGGGCACCGGATGCCGCGGCGCGCGGTCTTCGTCGGGGCCTTCGTCCTGGTCGGGGCGGTGCGGTGTGCCGCGCTGGCCGCCGAGCCCCGGGTGCCGGTGCTGTTGGCGGTGCTGGCCCTGTCCGGCATCGGGTCGGGGATCGTCGGCCCGCTGATGATGTCGGTCGCCTACGAGCGGGTGCCCGAGGCGGTACGGGGGCGGGTGTTCGGCCTGCTGGTCGCCGCGGCGCTGGCGGCGACGCCGCTGGGCATGCTGGGTGCGGGGCTGGCCCTGGACGCGGCGGGGTTGGTGCCGGCGCTGCTGGGTACGGGGGCCCTGTACCTCGCGGTCACCCTGGCCCCGCTGGTCTTCCCGGTGTGGCGGGAGTTGGACACCCGGGGCCCGGCGCGGCCCGCGACGACACCGGTCGGACGTGAGTACGACTCTCCGGTCGCCGCAGGAGCGGGAATCCTGTCCGAATAAGTGAGATTCGCTGTGATTTGCGACCCCTCACCATCGCGCCAGGCAGCTTGATGAACAGTCTGATCGATCACCGAAGCACCCTGTGCACGGCAAGGTTGGTCCTGCACCGACCGGCGCGGACGGCCCACGAAGCGGACCGCGGCGGGACCAGACCGCTCGTACTCCTGGGGATCCCATGCTCAAGCGTTACGCCATCGCCCTGTCCGTGACCGCCGCCGCGCTGCTGTCCGCCGCCGGCGCCGCTCAGGCCGCCGACGGCGACACGGCCGCGACCACCGTGACGACCACCACCACCGGGGGCGAGGCCACCACCACCCAGACGCCGCGTCAGATCGTGACGCCCAGCGGCCAGGTGGTGACGGTCGGCACCACGACGAACGGCCGACTGCGCGACATCAACGACAGCTCCTGGGGCGGCTGATCACACCGGCCCGTGAGGGCCGGACGAAAAAAGGGGGAGGGAGGATCGCGGCGCGATCCTCCCTCCCCCTTTTCGCGCACCGGGCCGTCAGTCACCCGCACCGCTCAGGGAGATGACGGCGTACCGCGCCTGCGGCGCGCCGACACACCTGCGCGCCCATCGGGCCGGTACGTACAGCACCTCGCCGGGCAGCAGCCGGCACTGGAAGGACGCCGGCCGACCGCCCTCGCCGGTCCCGGTCAGTTGCCAGGTCACGGCGCCGGCGATCTGGTGGATCAGCAGGTGCTCCCGGTCCCCGGGACGCCCGGTCCAGACCGCGTCCACGCCGACGCCCGGCGCGGCCCCGGCCGTCTCCACACGGTCCAGCCGGACGGACAGCCCGGTCAGGGACGCCAGTTCGGCGGTGAACCGGTCCACCTGGGCCGGGCACACGGCATCACCCGCCGGGCCCGCCGCGGATCCGTCGGCGCCGTAGGCACCGACGTCCCCATCGTCGTCACCGGCGTCGGCGGGATCGCCGAACGCCGGGTTGTCGTACTCGGGCCACAGCACACCCGGCGCCCGGTCCAGGTGGACCGAGAGGAACAGGGCGATCTCCCGCAGGTGCGGGGCCTCCCGTTCCCAGGCTTCCTCCGGCATGTCCATCACGTGCCCCTCTTGTTCGGCGGCTCCACAGCTCCCATCCCAGCAGCATGCGACACGCCCGCCGACCGCGACAGACACGAGAACACGTGACACCAGGTCAGGAAGGCTGTACGGGCGAGCCGGCCGACCCCTCCGATGCGTCCGACCCCTCCGACCCGTCCTCCAGGTCGAGCAGCCCGCGCGCGGCGGCGGCCACACCGGCCTGGAAGCGGCTGCCCGCACCCAGCTCCTGCATGATGTCGGCGATGTGACGCCGGGCGGTGCGCAGCGACATGCCCAGGCGTCGGGCGATGGCCTCGTCCTTCAGCCCTGCCGCGAGCAGCCGGATGATCGTCTCGTGGATCTCGCGGGCGACCTCCTCAAGTCCCTGACCCGCGGCGGCCGAGAACGGTGAGGCCAGGTCCCAGGTCTGGTCGAAGATGTTGCACAGGTACGCGACGGTCGACGGCTCGCGGATCACCACGGCACCCCAACTGCCGTCGGAGACCGGTATGAAGGCCAGTTCCCGGTCGAAGGCGATGAGCCGGCCGAACAGTTCGTGCGCGGTGCGGTACTGCGCCCCCAGTACGGAGGTGGCCGCGACGTAGGCCTGGCTCGGCCCGTTGAAGCGGGCCGTGTGGTGGTAGAGGGTCCGGATCGAGATCCCCCGCTGGAGCATCGTCTCGTCCCGCCGCAGCGCCTCCTGCATCGCCTCCGGCACCCGGCTGCCGCCCCCCGGCTGCGAACTGAGCATTTCCGTGGTGCAGTTGAGGGAGGCCCGGTTGAGTGCCCCGCGCACGTCCTCCAGGCTCTCCAGGACCTCCAGCGACTCCCCCGTGGAGCGGCGGCCCAGATAGTGGGGCAGGAAGCGTCCCAGGTCCTCGCGGATCCCGCTGATCGCCCGCTGCTGCTCGCGGATCTGCGCCTCCAGGGGCGCCACGAGCTGCTCGGCGGCGGTGTCCGGGGCCACCGCGAAGGCGACCGTCGGGTCGATCGGGCTCACGTGCAGCAGACGGGAGGCCCGCAGGCGTGCCACGCTCCCCCGGACCTCGTCCGCGTCCCGCCCCGTTCCGGCGGCCACCGCGTCCACGTCCACCGTGCGGTGTTCGAGCACCCAGCCGTAGACATCGATGTCAAGATCGGCATTGTTCGGATCCGGCACCACGTCAGATGTTTGCATTGCCCCACTTTGCCTTTTTCGCCCCTGGTCGCTTTACTGCCAGGCACTTTGGTGAGGTGCCCGCCCCCTGGCGCCAGGATAAGCAGGACGAAAGGCTGGGCCCCACGAACAGCAGCGGGTGTCCGGCCACTTCAGGCCCCGGACGTCCGAAACGGTGCGATCACACCCAAAGTGATCGCACCGTCACCGGGGGTGCCGAGCCCCGCCGCTCCCCTTCACCTTCGATCCGGAATCCGGAGCCCCACATGCTGCACACCACGCTCACCGCCCGCGCACCGGAGCTGCCCGCACTGACCCCCCGCGAGCAGGAGGTGCTCGCCTACCTCGCGCAGGGGGACACCTACCGGATGATCGCGTGCCGGATGGGGCTGAGCCCGCACACGGTCGACACCTACCTGCGCCGGCTGCGCAGCAAGACCGGCGCGGTGAACCGGACCCAGCTCACCCACATCGCCTTCCGGATGGGCTACTGAGCCGACCGCGCGGGCGAGGCGCCGGACTCGGCCCCGGCCACCGGGGCGTCGTCCTCGAACGTGCGCATCCGCCGCAGCGGGGAACAGAGCAGGACCAGCGGGGCCGCCGACAGGGCTGCGGCGCACGCCCACAGCGCGTCCCGCACACCCAGGAGTTCACCGAGGAGTCCCGCGAGCAGGCCGCTCAGCGGCAGCACGCCCCACACCAGGAAGCGCATGGTGGCGGTCATCCGGCCGAGCAGGTGCGGCGGGCAGACCGTCTGCCGGTAGGTGACCTGGCAGATGTTGTACAGGGTGACCCCGGCCGACTGGACGAGCGATCCGAGCACGAACAGGCCGATCCGCCAGTCCTTGTCGGCCAGCGGGAGCAGCAGCCCGAAGGGCATGGTCACCAGCAGGGACAGCCACGTGAGCCGGGCCGCGCCGACGGCCCGGGTCACCCGGTCCGCGACGGTGGCCGCCAGCACCGACCCGATCGTGGCCGTCGTCAGCACCCAGCCGAGGGCCGCGGGCGGCAGCCCGACGGTCCGGGTCAGGAAGAGCACCTCGATGGCCATCACCGCGCTGAGGAACAGGTTCACGGCAGCCGTGTTCAGGGCGATCAGCCGCAGGATCCGGTGGCTCAGGACATAGCTCAAGCCCTCGCGGATGTCGCGCAGCAGGTGCCGGCGCGGGGCCGGTTCCGGCTTCTCCTCGCGGGCCCCGATCCGCCCCAGCAGGACCACGGAGACCAGTGAGGTGACGGCCTGGCCGGCCAGCGTCCCGGCCGCGCCCAGCAGTTGCACCAGGAAGCCGGCGATGCCGGGGCCGGCGAACTCGGCCCCGGAACGCACCGTCTCCAGCTTCGAGTTGCCCGCGATCAGGGTGTCCTTGCCGATGAGGGTCGGCAGGTAGCTCTGATCGGCGACGTCACCGAACAACCGGGCGCAGCCCAGCAGCAGGGCGACCGCGTACAGCAGCGGCATCGAGTGCAGGTCCAGCAGGTAGGCCACCGGCAGCGCCGTCAGCAGGACGGCGCGCGCCAGGTCGGCGGCCATCATCACGCGACGCTTGCGCATCCGGTCCACCCAGGCGCCGGCGGGCAGACCCAACAGCAGGAACGCCGCGTGTTCCGCGGCGGACAGCAGGCCCGCCTGCATCGCCGAGGCGTCGAGGGTGAGCACCGCCATCAGCGGCAGGGCCACGTACGTGATGCTGCCGCCCAGCTCGTTGCAGATGTGCGAGGACATGAAGAGACGGAAGTCCCTGCGCTGCCGGCGCTCCACGGCCTGACCGGTCTCGGTGGACTCGTCGGTGGTGACGGACACGGGTGCGTTCCTTGTCTGGTCGCGGACGGGGTCCACGGGGTGCGGGTTCATCGGGGGGCGGGCGCGGGGAGCGCCTTGGGGTCGAGCTTGCCGCCCGGGGTGCGGGGCAGCCGCTCCATCAGTGTCACCACGGCCGGTACGAGGTACCCGGGCATCTTGGCCAGAAGGTGACGCCGCAGTTCGTCGGGGGTGAGGGGGCTGCCGACCGTGACGGCGGCCCAGGCGGCGAGTTGTGGTCCGTCGGCCGCCGCGACGGCGCGCACGACCACGTCGACGACATCGGGGTGGGCGGCCACGGCCGCCTCCACCTCCTTGAGTTCGACGCGGTGGCCGCGGATCTTGACCTGGTCGTCGGCGCGCCCTAGGAAGACGAGCGGGCCGCTGTCGGGGGTGCGGGTGACGCGGTCGCCCGTGCGGTACATGCGCTCGCCCGGGGCGTCGGCGAAGGGGTCGGCGACGAACCGTTCGGAGGTCAGGCCCGGCCGGCCGTGGTAGCCGCGCGCCAGGCAGGAGCCCGCCAGGTACAGCTCGCCCGCGGTGCCGGGGGGTACCTCGCGCAGCTCCTCGTCGAGGACGTACGCCCGTACGCCGGCCAGGGGTTCGCCGAGCGGGATCAGCTCGGCGCCCGTGAACCCGGCCGGTTCCGCCGGTCCCGGCTCGTAGGAGGTGGCGGTGATGGTGGACTCGGTGAGGCCGTAGCAGCTGATCACCGGAGGATGGCCGGCCGTCGTCCAGCGCGTCAGGTCCGCGGTGCGGCCCGCGTCGCTGCCGATCACCACGCGGCGCAGTGCGGACGGCAGCGGCCGGGGGGCGCGCTCCACGTCCTTGGCCCACTGCGACCAGTACGGGGTGGGGAGGTTGACGACGCTGATCCGCTCCTCCTCCAGGAACGGCTCCAGTTCGGCGGGCGAGAGGACGTTGTCCTGGACGAAGACGGCGGCCCCGCCCGTGCACCAGGTGGGCAGGGCCTCCTCCAGGCTGACGTCGAAGGCGGGGGCCGCGAACTGCAGGACCCGGTCCCGCTCGGTCAGTTCGTAGCGTTCGGCCAGGGTGGCGACCTGGGCGGCGAGTCCGGGGTGGGCGACCGCCACGGGCTTGGGCAGGCCGGTGGATCCGGAGGTGAAGAGCACGTAGGCGAGGGACCCGGGTGCGATGTCGACGGGCCGGAACGCCGAGGTGGGGGCCGCGGTCGTGGTGGACGCCCAGAACAGCTCGCTCCCGAGGCGGCGTTGCAGCATCGCGGCGGCGTAGGTGTCCTGGGTGACCGCGTGTCGGGTGCCGGCTTCCCGCAGCAGGGTACGCAGCCGCTCGTCGGGGGCGTCGAGGTCCACCAGGAGGGGGGCCGCGCCGGCGTACCAGATGCCGAGCAGCCCCACCGCCCAGTGGACGCCCCGGCGCACCCCCAGGAGCACGGTGTCCTCCGGCCCGGCGCCCGCCTCGCGCAGCTCCTCGGCCACCGCGCGAGCCCGCCGGTCGAACTGGCGGTACGTCAGCTCCCCTTCGGGGGCGCGGACCGCGGTGGCCTCGGGTGTGAGCTCGGCCCGGTGCGCGATGCGCAGGGGCACGGGGGTGGTCTCGGTCGGACTCATGGTGGTGGTGTCTCCTGGGGTGCGGTCGGGGCTCTTCGCGGCGCGGTCGGGCGTGATCGGGCCTGGTCAGGCGTGATCAGGCCTGGTCGCGGGAGCGGGGGCGCAGCGCCGGGCGGGCGGGGGCGCCGGCGGCCTCGGTGAGGCGGGCGGCGATGCCCGCGGGGGTGGGCGTCTCGAAGAGGTCGCGGATGTTCAGCCGTACGCCGAGTTCGGCGCCGATGCGGCCGGCCAGGCGGGTGGCGAGGAGCGAGTGGCCGCCGTGGGCGAAGAAGTCGTCGTCCATGCCGGCGTCCTGGAGGCCGAGGACGGAGGCGAAGATCTCGCAGACCGTCTTCTCGGCGGGCGTGACCGGCAGCCGTCCGGCCGGGCGGTGCACGGTGGCCGGGTCGGGGAGCGCCTTGCGGTCGAGCTTGCCGTTGACGGTGAGCGGGAACCGCGGCAGGTGCAGGAACAGCGACGGGACCATGTAGTTGGGGAGGGTGCGGCCCAACTCCGTGCGGACCTCCTCGGCGCCGGGCGTCCCGGTGAAGTAGCAGATGAGGCGCTGCTGTCCGGCGTGGTCCCGGTCGACGGCGACGACGGCCTCACCGACGCCGGGCACGGCGCGCAGCGCGGTCTCCACCTCGCCGAGTTCGATGCGGTTGCCGCGGACCTTGACCTGGTGGTCCTGGCGGCCGAGGAAGTCGAGCTGGCCGTCGGCCCGCATCCGGGCGAGGTCGCCGGTGCGGTACATCCGGCTGCCGGGGACGGCGGAGAACGGGTCGGGGACGTAGCGCTCGCTGGAGCGGCGCGGGTCGCGCAGGTAGCCGGGGCCCACGCCGGTGCCGCCGATGAAGAGTTCGCCGGGCACGCCGGGCGGTACGGGGGCGAGCGCGGCGTCCAGCAGGTAGAGGGTGTTGTTGCGCAGCGGGCGTCCGACGGGCAGTCGGCCGTGTTCCAGCTGGGCGTTCACGTCGGGGCCGATGAAGGCGTGGGTGTTGTCGTCGGAGCACTCGGTGAGGCCGTAGGCGTTGACGATCGCGGCCTGCGGGTGGCGGGCGTACCAGCGGGTGCACAGTTCGGGCGGCAGGACCTCGCCGTTGACGATGAACCAGCGCAGCTCGGGCAGGGCCGGCGGGAGCACGCCCGTGTCCCAGAGGTCGACGGCCGCGCGGACGAAGGAGGGCACGGTCTCCAGGACGGTGATCCCCCGGCGGGCGGCGTCGTCGAAGAGGGCGGCCGGGTCGCGGGCGGTGTCGCGGGTGACCAGGTGGACCTGTCCGCCGGTGATCAGCGGGGCGAGCATCTGCCACACGGAGATGTCGAAGGTGAGCGGGGCGTTCATCACCACGCGGTCGCCGTCGCCGAGGCCGAGGTCCTCGACCTTGGACAGCAGGTGGTTGTTCATGCCCCGGCGGTGGACCATGGCGCCCTTGGGCTTGCCGGTGGAGCCCGAGGTGAAGCAGACGTAGGCGAGGGCGTCGGGTGCGCCGGACGGCGCGGGGCGCTCGCCCGGGGCCGCGGCGGCCGCGTCGTCGATCACGAGGACGGGCAGGCCGCCGGGGACGGCGGCGGCGATCTCCTCGGCGCGGGCGCGCTGTTCGGGGGCGGCCAGCAGCCGAGCGATCCCGCCGTTCGCCAGGAGGTCGGCGGTACGGGTGACGGGGCCCTCGGGGTCCAGGGGGACGTAGGCCGCGCCGGAGCCCAGGATGCCGAGCATCGCGACGGGGACGCGGGTGGTGGGCTCGCTCAGCACCGCGACCAGGTCGCCGGGGCGTACGCCGTCGGCGAGCAGGGCCAGGGAGAGGGCGTCGGCGCGGGCCATGAGGTCCGCGTAGCTCGACGTACGGCCGGTGTCGTCGGTGGTGGCGACGGCGTCGGGGCGGCGCTCGGCCTGCTGTCGTACGCGCTCGACGACCTCCGCGTAGTCCTCGTCGCGGGCGGTGTCGTTCCATTCGACCAGGACGCGGTGGCGTTCGGCCGGGGAGAGCAGGTCCACGGTGCCCACCGGGCACGCGGGGTCGTCGGCGACGGCTTCCAGGAGTCGGGTGAGGCGTTCCAGCAGGGCCTGGGCGGTGTCGCGGTCGAAGACGTCGGGCCGGTGGTCGATCTGCAGCCGCAGCCGGTCGCCGGGGATGGCGGTCAGGCAGAGCGGGTAGTGGGCGGCGTCGTACGGGTCCACGCCGGTGACCTGGAGCCCGCCCGCGCCGAGGGCGGCGAGGCCGGCCGCGTCGACCGGATAGTTCTGGAAGGCGACGCAGGAGTCGAAGAGTTCACCGGCGCCCGCGAGTCGCTGGATCTCGACCAGACCGAGGTGGTGGTGGTCGATCAGGCGCGCCTGCTCGTCCTGGAGCCGCTCGAACAGCGCGACGAGGGACTCCGTCGGGTCGATGCGGACCCGGACCGGCACGGTGTTGATGCACAGGCCCACGATGTCGGCGACGCCGGGCAGTTCGGGGTCGCGACCGCTGACGATGGCGCCGAAGACCACGTCCTCGGAGCGGATCTGCCGGCCGAGCAGGAGGGCCCACGCGCCCTGGAGCAGGGTTCCGGAGGTGATCCGGTGGGCGCGGGCGAGGGCGCCGAGCCGTTCGGTCAGTGCCTCCGGGAGGTACGTCTCCACGCGGTCGGGCAGGACCGAGCCGGGCGGCGGGGACACCGGCGCGGTGCGGGTTCCGCCCGGCAGGCCGTCCAGCGCGCGGGTCCAGGCGTCCTGCGCGGCGACCGTGTCGCGGCTGCGGAGCCGGCTCAGGAAGGCGGAGTAGGGGGTGACGGGGCCCAGCGGGGCGTCGTCGGCGTGGTGCAGGGCGAGGAGTTCGCGGACCAGGACCGGCCAGGACCAGCCGTCCATCACGATGTGGTGGTAGGTCAGCAGCAGCCGGTGGGAGAGGGGGCCGGTGCGGACGAGGGTGAAGCGCAGCAGGGGCGGCCGGGCGAGGTCGAAGCGGGTGGCGCGGTCCTCGGCGAGGAGGGTGTCGACGGCCGCGGTGCGCTCGCTCTCGCCGAGCCCGGAGAGGTCCACCTCCTGCCAGGGGGCCCTTACGCCGCGCTGGACGACCTGGGCGGGCTCGCCCGTGGCGCGGCGCAGGAAGCCGGCGCGGAGGTTGGCGTGCCGTTCCAGGACGGTGTCGGCGGCGGCGCGCAGCCGGTCCGCGTCGAGGGGGCCGTCGAGGTCGAGGAGCAACTGGGCGACGTAGACGTCGTGTTCTTCCTCGTCGAAGAGGGCGTGGAAGAGGATGCCGTCCTGGAGCGGGGAGAGCGGCAGGACGTCCTCGACCAGGGAGCGGGCGGCCGGGGCGGCGGCAGGGGTGGCGGCGGAAGTGCCGGGGGTGGAAGGGGCGGGGGTGGACGGCGGGTGGTTCACGGTGGTGTTCCTTCGGTGGTCAGGCGGTCTGGGTGCGGCGGGCCCGGCGGACGATCGGCGGGTCCTCGGCGCCGGCGTCGGCGGCCGCGGCGGCGGTCAGGGCGGCGGCCAGTTCGGCGACGGTGGGGCCGGTGAAGAACTGGCGGATGCCGACGGCGCCGCCGAAGCGGTCCCGGACCTCGGCGAGCAGCTGCGTGGCGAGCAGGGAGTGCCCGCCGAGATCGAAGAAGCTGTCGTGGACGCCGATGTCCGGCACGCCCAGGACCTGCTCCCAGATCGCGCACAGGGCGCGTTCGTCGTCGGTGCGGGGTTCCTGGCGGGCCGTCGCGCCGCCGGCCGTCGCCGGGCCGGGTACGGGCAGGGCCGTCAGGTCGGTCTTGCCGTTGGCGGTCACGGGGAAGGCGTCCAGCAGGGTGAGGGTGGCGGGCACCATGTAGTCGGGCAGCCGGGCGCGCAGGTGCTCGCGCAGCTCCCGCGGATCGGGTGCGGGGGTTCCCTCGGCGGGGACGGCGTAGCCCGCGAGCGCGGGACCGGCGGGGGTGTCCACGACGGTGACGGCGGCCTGCCCCACGGCCGGGTGGCCGGCCAGGACGTGCTCGATCTCGGCGGGTTCGATGCGCAGTCCGCGGATCTTGACCTGCCGGTCGGCGCGGCCGAGGTACTCGACCTGCCCGTCGGCGCTCCAGCGGGCCAGGTCGCCGGTGCGGTACATACGGGTGCCCGGGGGGCCGTACGGGCAGGCGACGAAGCGTTCGGCGGTCAGCGCGGCCCGGCCGAGGTAGCCCTGGGCGAGTCCGGCGCCCGCGATGTACAGCTCGCCGATGACGCCGGGCGCCACGAGGCCGAGCCGCTCGTCCAGGACGTGCAGCTGCGTACCGTCGAGGGGGCGGCCGATGGGGACCTGCCCGTCGGGGGCCTCCTGGCCCGGGCCGACGGCGAAGGTCGCGGCGAAGGTGGTGGTCTCGGTGGGGCCGTAGGCGTTGGTGACGGTGGTGCCGGGGCAGGCCTCGCGGACCCGGCGGACCATGGACGGCGAGGCGGCCTCACCGCCGGTCATCACCTCGTGCAGGGTGCCGAGCGCGGGCAGGCAGCGGTCGGCGAGGACGTTGAAGAGGGTGGCGGTGAGGAAGGTCCCGGTGATTTTCTCCTCGACCATCAGCCGGGCCAGTGCGTCGACGTCGAGTTCGCCGGGCGGCGCGACGACGACGAGGCCGCCGTTCAGGAGCGGCACCCACAGTTCGTAGGTGGAGGCGTCGAAGGCGTGCGGGGAGCGGAAGAGGACCCGCTCGTGCGCGCCGCCGCGCCAGCGCCCGTCGGTCGCGAGGGCGACGACCTCGCGGTGGGCGACGGCCACACCCTTGGGGGTGCCGGTGGAGCCGGAGGTGTACATCAGGTAGGCGAGGGCGTCGGCGTGCCCGCCCGGCACACCCGTCCCGGTCGTCCCGGTCTCCGCGTCGGGCAGCCCGTCCGGACGCAGTACGTGGCGCGGGCCGGCCGGTAGGGGTCCGCCGTCCGGGACGTCGGTGACGAGGACGGCGACCCCGGACGCGGTGAGCACGGCCTCGGTCCGGGCGCGCGGGGCCCGGGCGTCCAGCGGCAGGTAGGCGGCGCCCGCCTTGAGGATGCCCAGGCAGGCGGCGACGAGGTCGGCCGAGCGGTCCATCAGGACGGCCACGGCTTCGCCCGGCCGGACACCGAGGGCGCGCAGCCGGCCGGCGATCCGGTCGGCCCGCGCGTCGAGTTCGCCGTAGGTGGTCTCCCGGCCGGCGCAGCGCACGGCGGGGCGGTCGGGGTGGGCGGCGGCCCGCTCCTCGAAGGCCCCGTGGACGGTGCGGGCGTCGGGGACCACGGGGGCGCCCTGCCAGCGCTCCAGGAGGTCGGCGCGCTCCCCGGGCAGCAGGAGGTCGAGTGCGGAGAGCGGGACCGCGGGGTCGCGGACGACGGCGTCGACGAGGTGGACGAGGCGGTCCAGCAGGCGCCGGGCCGTGGCCTCGTCGAACAGGTCGCTCGCGTACTCCAGGCCGAGGGCCAGGCCGAGGGGTCGCCCGGTGGCCGGGTCGTGGAGCTCCTCGACCTCCAGGGTGAGATCGAACTTGGCGGTGTCGGTGCGTACGGCCTCCATCCGTGCCCGCAGGCCCGCGAAGACGGGGGGCTGCGACTCGGTTCGCTGGGCGGCGACGGCGACCTGGAAGAGCGGGTGCCGGGCGGGCGAGCGGGCCGGGTTGAGGCGTTCGACCAGCGACTCGAAGGGCAGTTCCTGGTGGGCGTACGTCTCCAGGGCGGCGGTGCGCACCCGGCCCAACACCTCGGTGAAGGTGGGGTCGCCGGAGGTGTCGGCGCGCACGATCAGGGTGTTGACGAACAGACCCACGAGGTCGGTGAGGGCTTCGTCCTCCCGGCCGTCGACGGGGCAGCCGAGCGGCAGGTCGGTGCCGGCGCCGAGGCGGGTGAGCAGGACCGCGAAGGCGGCCTGGACGGCCATGAACGGGGTGGCCCGGGCCTCCCGGGCCAGCGCGGCCAGTCCCGCGTGGGCGGCGGCGTCGGTCCGTGCCTCGACCAGTGCGCCCCGGTGGCTGGCCACGGCCGGGCGGGGGCGGTCGGCGGGCAGGGCCAGTTCCTCGGGCAGGCCGTCGAGGACGGCCGCCCAGTGGGTCAGCAGTCGGCCGTGCAGCGAGTCGGGGTCCTGGGCCGGGCCGAGGAGTTCGCGCTGCCACAGCGCGTAGTCCGGGTACTGGACGGGCAGTTCGGGCCATGCGGCCGGCCGACCGGCGCACCGGGCGGTGTAGGCGGCGGCGAGGTCGCGGACGAGGATGTTCACGGAGTGGCCGTCGCCCGCGATGTGGTGCAGGACCAGCAGCAGGTAGTGGTCCTCGGCGCCGTCGGTGAACAGGTCGGCGCGCAGCGGTGGTTCGGCGGCGAGGTCGAAGGGCCGGGACGAGGCCTCCTCGGCCTTCCGGGCGCGTTCGGTGGGCGGGCAGTCGGTGACGGTGAGCACCGGGGCGGCGTCGACGGGGTCCAGGATCCGCTGGTGGGGGCGGCCCGCGTCGTCGGGGAAGACGGTGCGCAGCGCCTCGTGGCGGCCGCTCACGTCCGCGAGCGCGGCCCGCAGGGCCGGGAGGTCGAGGGTGCCGCGCAGCCACAGCCCGACGGGGATGTGGTACAGCGCGCCGTCGGCGCCGTCCCGGGCGTGGAACCACAGCCGCTGCTGGGCGTGGGAGAGAGGGATCACAGCAGGGCTCCGAGCTGGGATTCGAAGGTGTCGAGGTCGGCCTGGCTGACCTGGGCGAGGGATACGTCGGAGGGGGTCAGCCCGCCGGCGTCGGGGCGGGCGGCGTGGGTGACGACGGCGCGCAGCATGGTGAACCACTCGTGTGCGAGGTCGTGGACCCGACTCCCGGGGAAGGCGTTGCCCGCCCAGGTCCAGGTGGCGCTGAGGGTGAGGCCGTCCGGGCCCTCGTGGGCGGCCGCGTTGACCTCCACGGCATGGGCCATCGGAAGGCCTTCGTCGGCGTCGTCGAGGGCGAAGTCGTGCCCGGGCGCGGCGTCCCACGGGGCGTCGCCGCCCATCGGGAACCGGCCGAGGTAGTTGAAGCCGATCTCGGGGATGCCGCGCGCGGCGAGATCCGGCCCGGTACGGGAGTTGAGGTGGCGCAGCAGCCCGAAGCCGATGCCCTTGTCGGGTACGGCGCGCAGTTCCTCCTTGACCAGACGCAGGGCGGCGCCGACCGCGGGTCCGCCCGCGCGGGCCTCGTCGAGGTCCGGGCGGCCGAGGGCGAGGCGGACGGGGAACACGGTCGTGAACCAGCCGACGGTGCGGGACAGGTCGGTGCCGTCGGCCACGTCCTCCCGGCCGTGGCCCTCGACGTCGACGAGGACGGCGCCCTCCTCGTCGCCCGTGTCCTGGCCGTCGGCGTCGCGCCGGCCGAGCACGGCGAGGGCCAGGGCGGTCAGCAGCACGTCGTTGACGGTGCCGTTGACGAGGCCGGGCGCGGTGGTGAGCAGGGGGCCCGTCACGTCCGGCCCGAGGGTCAGCGTGAGGGTGTTCTCGGGGCTCTCGGGGTCGAGGCCGCCGGGCGCGCGGACCCCGGCCAGGGGCTGCGGGGCCTCGCGCAGGGCGGCGGCCCAGCGGTCGGCCTCGGTGGTCCGACGGCCGGAGGTGGCCTCCGCGCGCAGCAGGTCGGCCCAGTGCGCGAACGGGGTCGCCGCCGGTTCCAGGGCGGGCTCGCGACCCTCGGCGAGGGCCGTCCAGCAGCTGCGCAGGTCGTCCTGGAGGATGCGCCAGGAGACTCCGTCGACCACGAGGTGGTGGACGACGAGCGCGAGCCGTCCCTGCTGTCCGGCTCCCCGGTCCAGGAGTACGGCGCGCAGCATGTGGCCCTCGCGGGGCGACAGCAGCCGCCGCGCGGCCCGCATCCGCTCCCGGGTCAGGGCGGGGAGTTCCGCCTCGCCCGTCCCGCGGGCGTCCACCAGTTCCAGCAGGTCCGCCGCGGCGACGGAGCCCGCGGGCGGTACGACGGGCTCGGCGCCGGTGGCCCCGATCCCTTCGGGCAGCCGCAGGCGGAGCATCTCGTGCGTGTCCAGGAGTGCTTGGACGGTGCGTTCGGCGGCGGCCGCCCCGAAGCCGGGCGGGGTGCGCAGCACCAGGGACTGGTTGTACGTGTCGACGGGACCGCCGAGTTCGGCGAGCCAGCCCATGATGGGGGTGGGTGCCAGCGGGCCCAGTCGGCGCGGGGGCACGGCCGGTCCGGCGTCCTCGCCCGCCCGGCTCCGGGCGCGGGCGGTGGCGGCGAGCGCGCTCACGCTCTCGGCGCGGAGCACGTCGCGGGTGCTGACGACCAGGCCGGCCGCGCGGGCCCGGCTGACGACCTGGATCGCCTGGATGCTGTCCCCGCCCAGCCCGGTGAAGCTGTGGCCGGCGTCGACCTCGGCGCGGCCGAGGACCTCGGCGAAGAGCGTGCGCAGGGTCCGTACGGGGTCGGGCTCGGACGGGTGCTCGGTGCGGTGGACGGGCTCAGCCACGGGCCGCGGTCCCGGCGAGGGCGGCCACCAGGGAGGCGGGGCGCATGTCGGTCCAGACCCGCTCGACGTGGTCCAGGCAGGCCTGCCGGCCGTCGGGGCCGTGCACCACGGTCCAGCCGGCCGGGACGGGGTTGGTGGCGGGCCACAGGGAGTGCTGGAGCTCGTCGTTGCGGACCACGACGTAGGAGGCGTTGTCGTTCTCGAAGGGGTTGCTCATGGCGGTTCGCCTTTCGGGTCGGGTGCGGCCGTACGGGTCGTACGGCACGTCGTCGGTGCGAATGTGACGGAAAATCAGGAGTTCGGCGTGGCTTCGATGTCCAGGCGGAGCTGGGCGCGGGCCGCGTCGAGGACGGCGTGCACGCCTTCGGGCTCCCCGTGGCGGGCGATGACGTGCCCGATCCGGTCCGAGGCGCTACGGGGCCTGCGGACGGGGGTGCCGGGGGCGGCGGTGACCAGCACCGACTCGACCCCCTCGACCGCTGCCGCGGCGTCGGCGCCGTGGACGGCGGTCAGGGTGCCGTCGGTGTCGGCGAGGAGGAACTGGATCCCGGCGTGGCCGGCTTCTTCCGCCTTGAGGTGCGGGGGCAGGCCGAGGGCGGCGCGGAGCTGTGCGTCGAGGAGGTCGACGCCGGTGGCGAGCCGGATCAGTTCGGGGATCATGCCGCCGGCCGGGCGGGGGTTGATCTCGATGAGGGCGGGCCCGTCGGCGGTCAGTTTGACCTCGGTGTGGGTGGCGCCCAGCCGGATCCCGGCCGCGTCCAGGGCCGCCGTCACCGTCTCGATCACGAGCTGGGCGGTGCCGGCGGGCAGTGGGGCGGGGAAGAGGTGGCGGTGCTCGACGAAGTGGGGGCCTGCGGTCACGGACTTGGCGGTGATGCCGACGCACACGGCCTGCCCGTCGCCGCCGAACATCTCGACGCTGTACTCCGGCGCGTCCAGGTACTCCTCGACGAGGACGGTGCGGGCGGTGGGCATGCCCCGCACGTTGGTGTCGATCGCGAGGATCTTCCCGATCTGGGCACGGACCGCCGCCTCGTCGGCGCAGAGCAGGACGTTGGTGGAGCCCGAGTCGTCGGCCGGCTTGACCACGCAGGGCAGTCCGGTGCGGGCGACGGCCGCCGCGGCCCCGGCCGGCTCCCGGACCAGGGCGTAGCGGGGCTGGCGGACGCCCGCCGCCCGCAGGCGCTCGCGCAGGGCGGACTTGTCCCGGCAGACGGCCACCGCCTCGGGCGCGTTGCCGGGCAGGCCGAGCCACTGGGCGATCCGGGCGGCGGCCGGTACGTAGAAGTCGCTGGTGGTGGTGACCCCGGCGATCTCCTCGCGGCGGAACCGTTCCTGTACGGCGGCTCGCAGGGCGGCGTCGGAGTTGGTGTCGCAGCGCAGCACCTCGGCGCCGGTCTCCGCGAGGCCCCGGTAGCGGTCGGGGTCGCCGGTCAGCAGGACGGGTACGGTGCCCAGTTCGCGCGCCCGGTCCAGCGCGAGCATGCCGGTGCCGGTGGTGTTGGACTCCACGAACAGCAGGTGCCGGCCGATCCCGGCGGGCGGGCTGTAGGCGAGGGTGGACCAGGTGCGGGCGGTCCCGTCGGGTCCGAGCGGAGCGGGCGCGGTGGCGGTGGGCACCTCGCGCAGCCGGTTCGCGTCCCAGTGGGCGTCGTCGTAGACGGTGTCGGCGTAGCGGTCGCCACGGTCGGGCAGGATGCCGACGATCCGGGTCCCGGGCTCGGCGCGGTCGGCGAGGCCGGTGAGGACCCGGTAGACGGAGCCCGAGGTGTTGCCGCCGAAGATCTGCTGCTCGCGGGCGAGGTCCCAGGTCGCGGCGAAGGCCTCGTGGTCGTTGAGCCAGTGGACCTCGTCGATGAGGGTGCGGTCCAGGTTCTTCGGCAGCAGGCTGTTGCCGAGCCCGCTCTGCAGCCGCTGCGGCACGTCGGGCTGTCCGAAGAGGGCGCTGCCCACGCAGTCGACGCCGACGACGTGCAGGGCGGGCAGTTCCTCGCGCAGCGCCCGTGCGGTGCCGCACAGGGAGCCGCCGCTGCCGACGGCTCCGACGAGGGTGTCGAACCGTCCCAGGTCGGCGAGGAGTTCACCGGCGAGGGTGCGGTAGGCGCCGGGGTTGTCGGGGTTGGTGTACTGCTGCGGCCAGAAGGCGCCGGGCAGTTCCTCCAGCAGCTCCGCGAGCCGCTCCAGGCGGGCGCTCTGCCAGCCGTGGCTGGTCATGGCCTCGACGATGTGCACCCGACAGCCCAGGGCGCGGAGTTTGGCGAGGGTGACGGGGTCGATGCGCGGGTCGGTGACGATGTGCACCTCGTGGCCCAGGGAGCGGCCGACGAGGGCGACGCCGAGGGCCATGGTGCCCGAGGAGCTCTCGATGACGGGCGCGCCCGGCTTCAGGGTGCCCAGCCGCCGGGCCTCCAGCAGGATGTTGCGGGCGACGCGGTCCTTCATCGCGAAGAGGTTCTGCAGTTCCAGCTTGGCGTAGACCTCCACGCCGCGGGCCTCGCCCAGGCGCAGCCGGATCAGCGGGGTCCCGCCGATCGCGTCCGTCACGGTGTCGAACAGCATGCTCAGATCTCCAGCTCGGTGGGGTGGGCGGGCGCGGCCTGCGGGCTCCAGCTGTCGTCGGCGCCGAGGGAGCGGTGTACGGACACCTCTCCGCCGAGGGCGGCGCAGCCGGCCCGGATGTGCTCGGTCTTGCCGGCGAGGGCGGGGTCGTTCGCCTCCAGGAGGACGCCGAGCATGGTGCCGCTGTGGGCGAGGACCAGGCCCAGCCCGTCGACCTCGCGGCACAGGGCGTGCAGTTCCGCGAATCCGGCGCGCCGGCGGCGATGGGCGTTCATCTCGGCGCTGCGGGTGGCGACGGCGCCGACCTCGGCGAGGTCGCCGCGGGCCACGGCGTCGGTGAGCCGGTCCAGCAGGCGGGCGTATTCCTCCCGGTCGGCGGCGTCGATGGCCCGGGCGCCCCGGTTGTGGGCGACGGTGTCGACCTGGCCGCCCTCGTCGTGGGCGACGACGGTGAGCGGGGGCAGCACGCCGAGGCGGCGGCCCAGGCGCACCTCCCGGTGGTGGAAGGCGACGATCTCGTCGTACATCACCCCGTCGGCCGG
Source organism: Streptomyces sp. CLCI03 (assembly GCF_053615355.1). Lineage (NCBI taxonomy): Bacteria > Bacillati > Actinomycetota > Actinomycetes > Kitasatosporales > Streptomycetaceae > Streptomyces > Streptomyces sp. CLCI03. The sequence continues at coordinate 1,192,522 of NZ_CM132132.1, forward strand.
TTCGATGCCGCGCAGGAAGTCCTCCGTCTCCGCCGGGGTGAAGGCGCGCCCGTGGGCGGACCCGACGGCCCGTACGGTGGCCACCAGGTCGGCGGAGGAACTGGCGAGGCCCTTGCCCTCGGGCAGGTCCCCGGCGACCTCCAGCAGGCCGCCGTCCGCCGTGCCGAGTGCGGCCAGGACCGCCTCGGCGACACGACGGGACTTGGCCTTGTGGGCCGGGCGGACCTGGACGTCGCGGCGGCCGGGCCGGGGGTGGAACACGGCGGTGGCCCAGCGGGCGAGGGGGAAGGTGACCAGGAAGTCTCCCTGCGGGTGGGGCAGGGCGCCCTGGAGCAGTTCGCCGAACGTGCCGAAGGCGCTGCCGGAGCCGGGTCCGACGGGGGCGGCTCCGACGGGAGCGGCGGCCGCGCCGGTGACGGTGTCAGTGGGCGTGCTGTACGCGGGCGCGGGTGCCATCGCCGTCCTCCCCCTGGATCTCGTCGCCGGTCGTGCCGGACAGGAAGCGGTCGCCTTCCTCGGCGCCCGCGCGGATCGCGGCGGCGCGCGACCGCCAGTCGGCGCCGAGCCGTTCGTACGTCTCCCGCTGGGTGCGCAGGACGGCGCGGACGGCGTCGGGGCGGGCCGAGCCGGCGGACACCATGCGCTCCAGGCCCCGGTCGACGTCGAAGGCCTCGGCGAGGAGCCGGGCGGGGTCGCTGAGGGTGATGCCGTGTCCGGCGGCCGCCTCCGCGAGCAGGGCGGGCTCGCCCGGGGCGGGGGCGGCGCCCGCCGTCGCGGCGAGCACGACGTACTTCCCGGCGACGACCTGGGCGGTGCGCCAGGGCACCCCTTCGGTGAGGCAGAGGGCGTTGGCGAGGCTGAAGCCGCCGAGGAACTCGCGCTCGCACACCTGGCGCATCCGGTCGGCGCGGAAGGTCAGCCTGCGCAGCACCTCGGTGAGGAGGCGGACGGTGCCGTGGGCCGAGTCGAAGGCGTTCGACAGGTGGGTGCCGGCCTCCTTGGACACCTCGACGAGGTTGCAGAAGGGGGTGTTGCGCTGGCCCAGGAGCACGTCGAAGTGGAAGGCGGTCAGGTGGGCGGTGCGCCCGCGGATGCGCTCCAGGACCGGGTAGTTCTTCTTCTGCGGCATGGCGGAGGAGATGCCGGACAGTTCGTCGGGCAGTTCGATGAAGCCGTACTCGCTGCCGCCCCAGGTGAGCAGGTCGGTGGCGAAGCGGCTCAGCGCGGTGCCCAGCAGGCTCAGCTCCGCGGTCAGTTCGGCGCTCCAGCGGCGCGAGGCCACCGCGGTCAGGGCATGGGGCTGCGGCCGGGAGAAGCCGAGCAGCCGTGCCATCCGGTCGCGGTCCCAGGGCAGTTCCTGTCCCGCCATGGCGCCGGCGCCCAGCGGGCAGGCGTCGATGCCGTCGTACGCGGTCAACAGCCTGGCGTGGGTGTGCAGCAGGTGCTCGGAGAGCGCGGCGAGGTGGAAGCCGGGGGTGATGATCTGGGCGGCCTGGAAGTGGGTGTACCCCGGCATGGGCAGGTCGCAGGTCTCCAGGGCAGCCCGGTGCACGACCGAACCGAGTTCGAGGAGGGCGTCCGCGAAGCGGGCGAGCTGGTCGCGGCCGTACATCACCTGGGCGCAGGCCTGGAGGTCGTTGCGGCTGCGGTCGGCGTGCCAGCGCACGACCGGGGCGGGCAGGCCCGCCTCGACGTGCCGTTCGAGGGCGAAGGCGATGTCCGACATGTTGGCGCCGGGCTGCGCGCTGAGGGTGTCCGGCCCGACGGCGTCGAGCAGGACGGCGATCCGGTGGGCCTCCTCGGCGGTGATCAGGTCCATGCGGACGTACTCGGCGGCCAGGGTCTTCTCGATGGCGACGTAGTGGCGCAGCAGGTGGCGCGACTCGAACCCGAACTGCGGGGCGAGCACTTCGTCGTGGAGGAGTTCGGCGGGGCCGCCGCGGATCCGACCGCTCAGCTCGGGGGCGGCGGGCCCCGGGGTGTCACTCGTCACGTGGTGTGTTCCGTTTCCTGTTCTGGTGCGGGGCGCGGGGGCGTGCCGGGGCACGCCTCGTCGGCGCACGGCGCGCGAAGGGCGGGGCGGTGGGGTGGAGGAGGCACGGGCGCCCCGGGCGAGCCGGGGCGCCCGTTCAGCGGTGGTCGGCCTCGGCGAGGGCGGTGCGCAGGAGCGCGGCGGCCCCGGTGCTGTGCGGCGGCCGCATCAGCCCGTAGTGGTCGGTGGCGGCGTCCTGGCGGGTGAAGCCGGCCTCGGCCCGGTCCGCCCATCGGTCGGCGGCGTGCTCCTGGGCGCCGGTCGTGCTCTGGAGGAACAGGACCGGGCAGGGGGCGGCCGGGGGCTCGTACGCGGCGGCGGCGCGGAGGCCGGTGCGGAAGACCGCGTAGTGCCGGGCGAGGTCCCGCGGGTCCAGGCCGGGGGCGAAGCCCTCGCGTTCCACCTGCTCGGCGAGGACGGCGAGCCGGGTGGGGGTGTCGGTGACGCTCCGCAGGGCGCTGCGCAGCGCGGACCGGCTCTCGTCGGTGGGGTCGAAGCCGGCGGAGCGGGCCAGGTCCTCGTGGAACCACTCCAGCAGTTCGTTCTCGTCGTCGGGGACGTGGCCGGGCTCCGGATAGCCGGTGTCCAGCAGCGCCAGGGTCGCCACCCGCGCTCCGGCGGCGTGCAGTTGGACGGCCATCTCGTAGGCGAGGAGCCCGCCGAAGGACCAGCCGGCCAGGTGGTAGGGGCCGGTGGGACGGATCCGGCGCAGGGCCTCCACATGGGCGGCTGCCAGTTCCTCGACCGTGGCGTCGGACGTCGGGGCGGGCGTGGCGTCGGACGCCTGGTCGGAGTCGGTCAGGCCGGGTGCGGTCAGCCCGAACACCGGTCGATCGGGACCCAGTTCTGCGGCCAGGGCGCGGTAGCAGAAGACGTTCCCGCCGATCGGGTGGACGAGGAGGAGCGGGTCGAGCGTGCCCTCGGTCCGCAGGCGGACCACCGGGTCCGGGACCGCCTCGACGTGGCGGCCGCGCAGCAAGGCGGCCTGCCGGGCGACGGTCGGGTGCTCCAGGACGGCCGAGACGCCGAGGCGTTCGCCGAAGGCCTGGTTGATCCGGCCGATCAGGCGCAGGGCGTCGATGGAGTGCCCGCCGGCCTCGAAGAAGTCGTCGTGGACGCCGACCGGGCCGGTGGTCAGCAGTCCCTCCCAGATCTCGGCGAGGCGGGCTTCGAGGGCGTCGCGGGGCGGGGTCGGTTCGACACCGCCGCGCAGGTCGGTCGGGTCCGGGTCGGGCAGGGCGGCGCGGTCCAGTTTGCCGTTGGCGGTCAGCGGGAGGGCCGTCAGGCACACCCAGGCGGAGGGGACCATGTACTCGGGGAGCCGCTCCCGGGCGTGCCGGGCCAGTTCGGCCGGCTCGGGGGCGGAGGCGGAATCGGAGGCGGCGGCGTCCAGGCCGGGCGCGTCGGGGACGTAGTAGCCGACGAGGCGTTCGCCTCGGGGCAGGACCGCGCAGTCGCGCACGCCGGGGTGTTCGGCGAGGACGGCCTCGATCTCCCCCGGCTCGACGCGGAAGCCGCGGATCTTGAGCTGGTGGTCGGTGCGACCCGCGTACTCCAGGGCTCCGTCGGGGCGGTGCCGGGCCAGGTCACCGGTCCGGTACAGGCGGCGGGTGACGCCGTCGGAGCCGGTGTGCTCGATGAACCGCTCGGCGGTCAGCTCGGGGCGTCCGTGGTAGCCGTCGGCGAGGCCGATGCCTTCGAGGAAGAGCTCCCCGGTGACGCCGAGGGGGACCTCGGCCAGACGCCGGTCCAGGACGTGGGTGCGCATGTTGGCGATGGGCCGGCCGATGGGCACGGTGTCGCCGCCGTCCGGCCGGCACTGCCAGTACGTGACGTCGACGGCCGCCTCGGTGGGCCCGTAGAGGTTGTGCAGTTCGACGCCGGGCAGCCGCTCGAAGAACCTGCGCTGGACCTCGTACGGCAGGGCCTCGCCGCTGCAGACCACCCGGGTGAGGCCGACCGAGCCGGCCACGGCAGCGGGATCGTCGAGGAACACGCTGAGCATCGACGGGACGAAGTGCACCGTGGTGACGGCCTCGTCGTGGATCAGGCCGGCGAGGTAGCCGGGGTCTCGCTGGCCGCCCGGGCGGGCGAGGACCAGGGTGGCGCCGGTCAGCAGGGGCCAGAACAGCTCCCACACGGAGACGTCGAAGGTGTACGGCGTCTTGTGCAGCACGCGCTCCCCCGGGGTCAGCGCGTACTCGTCCTGCATCCACAGCAGCCGGTTGGCGATGGCGCCGTGGGAGACGACGACTCCCTTGGGCTTGCCGGTGGATCCCGAGGTGAAGATCATGTACGCCGGGTCGGCCGGCTCGGGCGCCCGGGCGGGACGCGCGGGACCCGCGGTGCCCACGGTGCCCGTCGCGGCCTCGTCCGGCCGCAGGACGGTGACCCCGGAACCCTCCAGCCGCTCCGCCCACGCGCCCTCGGTGACCACCAGGCCGATACCGGACTCGGCCAGCAGTGACCGTACGCGCGGCGCCGGGTGCTCCGGGTCCAGCGGGACGTAGGCGGCGCCGGACTTGAGGACGGCGAGGAGGACGACGGGCAGCGCCAGGGAGCGTTCCAGCAGCAGGCCGACGAAGGTGCCGGGGCCCGCGCCGTGTTCCCGCAGCGCCGCGCACAGCCGCTCGGCCTCGATGTCGAGGGCGCGGTAGGTCAGCTCCGCGCCCTCGAAGCGGACGGCCGGGGCGTCGGGCGTCAGGTCCCGCTGCTCGTCGATGAGCCGGGTCAGGACGTGCGGCCGCGGATACTCGACGGCGGTCCGGTTCCACTCGGCGTAGCGGCGGTGTTCCACCTCCGGCAGCAGGTCGGCGGCGGTGCAGTCACGGTCCGGGGACTCGGCGAGGTCGCGCAGGGCGGCCGTGTAGGACGCGTGCGCGCTCGCCATCTGCTCCTCGGAGAACTGGGCCGCGTCGAAGCGCAGTCCGAGTTCCAGCAGGGAGCCGTCGGGGCTGCGGGAGAACTCCGCGCCGAAGGCGAAGTCGGTGCCGGCCTCTCCGATCTCCTCCAGCACGGTGAACGCGCCGTCGGCCGGACCGTCCCGCTCCACGTGGAAGTGGGTGTAGTTGAAGAAGGTCTCGAAGAGCGGGCCGCCCCCGGACAGGCGCTGGATCTCGGCGAGCGGGAAGCGGCGGTGCGTGTGCAGTTCCGCCTCGACGGCGGCGATGCGCGCGACGAGGCCGCGCCAGCTGAGCCCGGTGACGTCGACGCTCAGCGGCAGGGTGTTCAGGAAGACGCCGACGACCTTGTCACCGTCGGTCTCCTCGGCGCGGCCGTTGTGGACCACCCCGGTGGTGACCGCGTCGCCGCCGCCCAGCAGGGCCATGGCCCTGAAGTGGGCGGCGAGCAGGACGGTGCGCAGCGGTACCCCGCATGCGGCGGCCAGGGCGGTGAGCCGGGCGTGCAGCCCTTCGGGCAGGGGCGCGAGGTACCAGGACATGCGGGCGGGTCCGCCGGTCGGCGCCGGGCGGGGCAGCCGGGTCGCGGGCGCGTCGGCGACCTTGCCGGTCCAGAAGGCGTGCTGCCCGGGGTCGGCCAGCGCGGCCCGTTCGAGGGCGACGAAGGAGGCGAACCGGGAGCGGGGGCCCGCCTGCGGGGAGGGGCCGTCCGCGGGGGTACGGGCGGCGAGCGCCTCGGTGTAGCAGGAGGCCAGTTCGGTGAGGAGCGAACGTTCGCTCCAGCCGTCGAGGACGGCGTGGTGCTCGGCGACGAACAGTTGGAGCCGGGTGTCGGAGAGCCGCTGGACGTGGAAGCGGATCAGCGGGGGCCGGTCCCAGGTGAACGGCCTGTCGCGTTCGGCGGCGTAGCGGGCGGCGACCGCGGTCCGCTGTGCGTCGGCGTCGAGCCCGTACAGGTCCTCGAAGGTGATCTCCGGGCGGGCGCCCCGGTGGACGAGCTGGAGGGGCGCGGTGAATCCGTGCGGGTCGAAGGAGGTGCGCAGCATCTCGTGCCGGGCCGCGAGGACGTCGACGGTGGTCCGCCAGGCGTCCTCGGAGAAGGGCGCCTCGATCAGGTAGGAGGCCACGTTGTGGTAGACGCGTCCACCGGCCGACGGCAGGTCGCTGTGGTAGAGCATGCCGGCCTGGAGCCGGGTCATCGGGTAGGCGTCCTCCAGACCTTCGGGCAGGGCGGCGCGGTCCTCGGGGGTCAGGAGCGAGAACGGCTCGTACGGGGCAACGGCTGCGGCCGGGGCCCGGTGCAGCGGGGTGACGTGCGGGGCGAGGGCGCGGGCCGTCGAGGAGCTCATGAGGTCGGTGACGGTGAGGTCGAGGCCTCGTTCGCGGATCCGGGCGAGCACCTGGAGGGAGCGGATGGAGTCCCCGCCGAGGGCGAACCAGTTGTCCAGGGCGCCGACCCGTTCGTGTCCGAGGACCTGGGCGAAGACCTCGGTGAGCGCGGTCTCGACCGGCCCCCGGGGTGCCTCGTAGCCGGCGGTGGGGGTGCGGGCGGCCGAGCCGGGGGCGGGCAGCCGGCGCCGGTCGGTCTTGCCGTTGGCGGTCAGCGGGAAGGCGGGCAGGGTGACGAACGCGCCGGGGATCATGTAGCCGGGCAGCCGCCGCGCGAGGTGCTCGCGCATGTCCTCGACGGTGGGGCCCGCCCCGTCCTCGGCGCCGGTCACGGCCAGGTAGCCGACCAGGACGTCGCTGCCCGCGGGATCCGGTGCGACGAGCGCGACGGCGGCGTCGACGAGGGGGTGGGCGGCCAGGGCGGCCTCGACCTCGCCGAGTTCTATCCGGAAGCCGCGCAGTTTGACCTGGTGGTCGATGCGGCCGAGGTACTCCAGGTCCCCGTCGGGCAAGGCCCGCGCCAGGTCGCCGGTGCGGTACAGCCGCGCGCCGCCGAGGTGCCCGGCGGGTGCGTCGGCGACACCGTCGCCGAGGCCGGTGGGGAAGCGCTCGGCGGTGAGTTCGGGCCGGCGCAGGTAGCCGCGGGCCAGGCCCGCCCCGGCGACGTACAGCTCCCCGACGGCGCCGCGCGGGACGCTGCGGCCGCGCGCGTCGAGCAGGTGCAGGCGCAGGTCGGGGATGGGCACGCCGATGACGCTGCCGCGGCCCTCCTCGGCGTCGCGGGCGGTCAGCGGCCGGTAGGTGACGTGCACGGTCGTCTCGGTGATGCCGTACATGTTGACCAGGCGGGGTGCGGTGTCGCCGTGCCGGGCGAACCACCCGGCGAGGGCGGCGACGTCGAGGGCCTCACCGCCGAAGACGACGTGGCGCAGGGCGAGCCCGGAGGGGGCCGGGGCGGCGGTGCGGTGGTGTTCCTCGTCGGCCCGGGCCAGCTGGTAGAAGGCGGAGGGGGTCTGGTTGAGGACGGTGACCCGCTCTTCGCGCAGCAGCCGGTGGAACTCCTCGGGCGAGCGGCTGGTCCCGTACGGGACCACGACGAGGCGGCCGCCGTGGGCGAGAGCGCCCCACAGCTCCCAGACGGAGAAGTCGAAGGCGATGGAGTGGAAGAGGGTCCACACGTCCTCGGGGCCGAAGCCGAACCAGTGGTCGGTGGCGGAGAACAGCCGGGTGACGTTGGCGTGGGGCACCAGGGTGCCCTTGGGGAGCCCGGTGGAGCCGGAGGTGTAGATGACGTAGGCCAGGTGGTCCGGGGTCACGCCGGTGTCGGGGGCGGTGTCCGGTTCGGCGGCCAGGAGCGGGGCGTCGGCGAGCAGGTCGACGGAGGCCAGGCCGGGGGCGTCCCACAGGGCCCGGGTGTCGGTGGTGCCGACGACGTGCTCCAGGCGGGCGTCCTGGACGATGTGGCGCAGCCGCTCGGGCGGGTTGTCGGGGTCGAGCGGCAGGTAGGCGCCGCCGGCCTTGAGGATGCCGAGCAGGGCGACGACGAGGTCGGTGGAGCGGGGCAGGCACAGTCCGACGAGGGTGTCGGGTCCGACGCCGAGGGCGCGCAGCCGGTGCGCGAGTCGGTTGGCGCGGGTGTCGAGCTCGCGGTAGGTGAGGGACGTGCCCTCGTGGACGAGGGCGACCGCGTCGGGGGTGCGGGCGGCGTGTCCGGCGAAGATCTCGTGGACGCACGCCGGCTCGTCGGGGGTGTGCGGGAGGCCGGCGGGGGCCGGGAGCGGCGAACCGATGCCGGTCCGCTCGTCGGCCGACAGCATCGGAAGTCCGCTGAGGGGCAGTTCGGGATGCTCGGTGACGACGTCCAGGAGGCGGGCGAAGTGTCGGCCGAACTGCCGGACGGTGGCGGCCTCGAACAGGTCGGCCCGGTACTCCAGCCGGCAGCTCAGCGCACCGCCGCTGCGTACGACGTCGAAGGTCAGGTCGAACTTGGCGGTCCCGGCGGGGCCTTCGAGCAGCGTGGCCTTCGGGCCGGGCAGGCCGCCGGTCATGCCGTCCTCGTCGTGCAGGCCGAACATGACCCGGAAGGGGGACGCCTCCTCGCCGGTGCGTCCGGGGGCGATCCGGTCGACGACGCGTTCGAAGGGCAGGTCCTGGTGGTCCTGGGCGTCGAGCACGGTGTCCCGTACGCGCTCCAGGTGGGTCCGGAAGGCGGGGTCGTCGGACAGGTCGGCGCGGATCACCAGCGTGTTGACGAACAGGCCGACGGTGTCCTGGAACTCCTTGCGGCCCCGGCCCGCCACCGGCGTCCCGACCAGGACGTCGTCGGTGCCCGTGTAGCGGCCCAGCACGATCTGGAAGGCCGCCAGCATCAGCGTGTAGGGGGTGCTGCGGGTGTCACGGCACAGGCGCTCCATCCGGGCGAGCACCGGGGCCGGTACCTCGAAGGAGTGCAGCGCCGCCGCGCCTCGGGCCGGGCCGGCGGCGGGCCGGCCGTCGCGGGGCAGGGGCGCGTCGGGCAGCTCGCCGCCCAGCTGCTTCTCCCAGTAGCCGAGCTGGCGCCGGGCGGTGGGTCCTCGCAGCCATTCCTCCTGCCAGTCGGAGAAGTCGGCGTACTGGTAGTCCGGGGCCCGCAGGACCTCCGCGGCCGCGTCGGATCCGTCGCCGTGTCGGGCGTACGCGGTGAGGAGCTCGCGGGCGAGGATCCCGACGGACCAGCCGTCGGCGACGATGTGGTGCATGGCGAGCGCGAGGACCGCGCCCTCGGGGGTGTGCAGCAGGGCCGCCCGGAAGAGCGGTCCGGACTCCAGGTCGAACGGCCGGTGGTGTTCGGCGGCCATCCACTCCTCGATGTCCTGGGGTCCGCGGGCCGCGGCGGAGGACCAGACGAGCGCGGCCTCGGTGTCGATGTGCTGCCACAGCTCGCCGTCCCGCAGGACGAACCGGGTGCGCAGCGCCTCGTGCCGGTCGACCAGACCCTGGGCGCAGGTGCGGAGCGCTGCCTCGTCCACCGGGCCTTCGAGGCCGTAGAAGACGGGCATGTGGTAGGTCGGCCTGCCCTCCTCCAGCTGCTGGAGGAAGTACATCCGCTGCTGCGCTCCGGACGCGCGGAACGCGCTGAACGACGGCTCCGCAGGGCGTTCGATCGGATCGTGACTGGCCAAGACAACTCCCTCGGCGCCGCACCGGTGACCGGCCCGCGACGCATGCTCCGCTTGCTTGCCCGTCCAGCCTAGGAACGGCATCGATTCGGGTGAAGTCGCCTGTTTCCGGTCCCCTGTTCACGTGACAGGAGCTGTGGACGACCTGGGTGAGTACCGGCCGAAGGCCGTGTTCCGGCAGCGTTCGGGGACCCCGGGGCGGGAGACTGCCGGCACGGACCGAACCGAGATCGCCACAGGAGGCGCCATGCCCTTCATCACCGTCGGCCAGGAGAACAGCACCGACATCGACCTCTACTACGAGGACCACGGCAGCGGGCAGCCCGTGGTCCTCATCCACGGCTATCCGCTGGACGGGCACTCCTGGGAGAAGCAGCTTCCCGCCCTGCTCGACGCCGGCCACCGCGTCATCACCTACGACCGGCGCGGCTTCGGGCAGTCCTCCCAGCCCACCACCGGCTACGACTACGACACCTTCACCGACGACCTGCACACGCTGATGGAGACCCTCGACCTCACCGACACGATCCTCGTCGGCTTCTCCATGGGCACCGGCGAGGTCGGCCACTACCTCGGCACCCGCGGTTCCGGACGCGTGGCCAAGGCCGCCTTCCTCGCCGGCCTGGAGCCCTACCTCCTCAAGACCGACGACAACCCCACCGGCGTCGACGGCAGTATCTTCGAGGGCATCCTCGCCGCCGTCACGAAGGACCGCTACGCCTACTTCACCGACTTCTACCAGGCCTTCTACAACCTCGACGAGAATCTCGGCACCCGCATCAGCGAGGAGGTCGTGCGCGCGAGCTGGGCCACCGCCGCCGGCGCGTCCGCGTACGCCTCCCGCGCCGCCGTCCTCACCTGGACCACCGACTTCCGGGCCGACATCCCCAAGATCGACGTACCCACCCTGATCCTCCACGGCACCGCGGACCGGATCCTCCCGATCGGCGCCACCGCGGAGCCCTTCCACAAGGCCCTCCCGCACGCCGACTACGTGGTCCTCGATGGCGCCCCGCACGGCCTCCTGTGGACCCACGCCGAAGAGGTCAACGACGCCCTCCTCGCCTTCATCGGGGGATAGCGCCGGGGCACGACCGTCCCCCTCGCCCCGGACTCCGCGACCGGCACCGCCGCGGAGTCCGGAGCGAGGGCGTCCCTTGCGGACCTTGCCCACCCCCGGAAGGGTGATCGCGAGCAGGGTTCTTCGGCATCGCGCCCTGCCGTACTGTCCAGCGCATGCTGATCGTCAAAGTCGTACTCGTTCTCCTCGGCGGCGTCTGCTTCTATCTCGCCTACATGTACGTCTCCACCGTGCCCGGTGAACGCGCCAAGGCTCGCAGGCTCCGGGGCCTGGAGGACGCCGGCATAGCGGCCGAGGCACTCATCGTGTCTCTGAGGCCGTTCGAAGGTGACACCCGCGCCGATGCCGTGTTCGAGCTCGCGATGCCGGGTGGTGAGACCGTCCGGGAGAAGAAGTACGTGCGCCTCACCCCTGAGATGGCGGTGGGCGTCGCCTATCCGATCGTCCGCCACAGTCGGTTCCCGGACCGATTCGAGGTCGGCGTCAAGGAGGACGTGTCCCGCTCACGCCTGCACCACGAGCGCATGCCGAGATGGCTGTGGCGGAGCACGATCATTGCACTCGTGCTCGGCGTGGCCCTGGCCCTGACCGGCATCTTCATCTAGAGGCGAGGGACTTGCCCGGCGCGGCCGACCGGGCGAGCGACCCGGCGAAGGTTCCCGGTCGCAGCACCGACCACCACCGAGCCTGATGCAAGAAATTTGCTTTAAGCTGGCCGCATGAGCCGAAAAGCGATGGTCCGCCCGGGAGGCCGCAGCGCGCGGGTCCAGGAGGCGGTCCACACCGCCGTGCGCGAACTGCAGGCCGAGCTGGGGCGGCCGGAGCTGACGATCCCGCTGGTCGCGGCGCGGGCGGGCGTCACCCCGTCGACGATCTACCGTCGCTGGGGCGACCTGCAGGAACTGCTCTCGGACGTGGCGGTCGAGCACCTGCGCCCGGAGGCTCCGCCGGCGGACCACGGGAACCTGACGGCCGACCTGCGGGGCTGGGCCGAGCAGTTCCTGGAGGAGATGGCCTCCCCCACGGGACGCGCGTACATCCGTGACGCGCTGCTGGGGGATCCCGCCGGCGACAACGCGGGACAGTGTTCGGCGTACGCGGCGGAGCAGGTCGCCGTCGTCCTCGCGCGCGCCGCGGCGCGCGGCGAGGACGTCCCCGACGTCGAGACGGTGCTCGACCGGGTCGTGGCGCCGATGATGTACCGCATCCTGTTCCGCCCCGACGGTCTCACCGACGCGTACGCGCGGCGCCTGGTCCGCGAGGCCGTGGAGGGCTTCGGCGCCTCCGACTGACCCGACCCGGGGCGCACGGTGTCGCTGGTCAGCGGCCCGCGGGTACGGCGGCCACGGGTTCGAGCCGGTAGCCGTCCCCCTCGGCGACGACGCGGCCGGCGGTCGGCGCGGGGAAGTGCGTGCCGAGGAGCAGGGCGCCGGTGTCGGCGAGCCGGGCGAGCAACGCGCGCCGCGTGGCCTCGGCCCGTACGGGGTCGATGTCCACGCAGCTGCCGATCTCCGGACGCGCCAGCTGCACGGGGTGGTGGACGGCGTCCCCGGTGACGAGGGCGGTCGCGCCGGCGCTGCTCACCTGTACGGCGACCTGACCCGGGGTGTGCCCCGGCGTGGGCAGCAGGCGCAGCCCGTCGGCCACGTCGACGCCTTCGGCCGGTACGTCGACCAGGTCGAGCAGACCCGCCTCCTCGACCGGCACGACGGAGTCGCGGAACATGCCGCGCCGCGCCTCGTCCATGTCGTAGGCGGCCCAGAACGCGTGCTCCACCCTCGACGTCAGGTAGCGGGCGTTCGGGAAGGTCGGCACCCACGCGCCGTCGGCCTTCCGGGTGTTCCATCCGACGTGGTCGGTGTGCAGATGGGTGAGGACCACCAGGTCGACGCTCTCGGGGGTGAATCCGATGTCGGCGAGGCGGTCGAGGTAGTCGGTGCGCATGTCGTGCCAGGCCGGGTCGGCCCTCGTCTTGCCGTTGCCGATGCCGGTGTCCACGAGGACCCGCAGACCGTTCACGACCAGCGCGAAGCTGTGGCTGTCGAGGTGCAGGGCACCGTCCGGGCCGGCGAATTCGGGGCGCAGCCAGTCGTGTCGGGCGACCAGCTCCGGGGTGGCGGCCGGCAGCAGCCACGGCCCGGTCGCGGGCGGCAGCGCCACCTCGTCGACCCGGTGGACCGTGATCTCCCCGACGGGCCAGTGGGCGGCGGCCCGGGACGGGGTCGAGGCCGGCTCGGTGAACTGTGCGGTGCGCATGCGCGTGTTCCTTCGTCTGCAGTGGACCGACCAACAGCAAAAGCGATTCATTCGCTTTAAGCGACCGTAGGCCCTACGGTGGACTAACGCAAGACGTTAGCTTTAAGGCGTCGGCGATCATTCCACCGTCCCTCGGAAGGAAGGCAGCACATGTCCGCCCCGGACCTCGATCCACACCTCACTCCGCCTCCGGTCACACCGTCAGGACTTCCACCGGCGCAGGACCTCCAGGCGGACGTCGCGGCCGCCGCCGACCATGTCCACGCCGTCGTATCGCTCCTGCGGGAGCTGGACTTCGGCGAGACACCGCCCTCCGCGGTGTACCGGGCGGGAGGGGGGCGGCACGATGCGGCCGTATGAACTGACCGTGGCCGAAGCGGCCGAGGCCGTACGCACCCGCCGGCTCTCGCCGGTGGAACTGGTGGACTCCGCACTGGAGCGCATCGCGCGGGTGGAACCGCACCTGAACGCCTTCACCACCGTCACGGCCGACCGTGCGCGCGACGCGGCCCGCCGGGCGGAGACCGAGATCGCCCGCGGCACGCACCGGGGGCCCCTGCACGCCGTACCCGTGGGCCTGAAGGACCTCATCGACGTGGCCGGACTGGCGACCACGGCGAGCTCCCGGGTCCGGGCCGGCCATCGCGCGCGGAGCGACAGCACCGTCACGGCGCGGCTCGCCTCGGCCGGAGCGGCCCTGGTGGGCAAGACCCACACCCACGAGTTCGCCTACGGGCTGACCACCCCTCAGACGGCCAACGCCTGGCACCCGGACCGGGTGGCCGGCGGCTCCAGCGGCGGGTCGGCCGTGGCCGTCGCCGCCGGGGGGGCCGCCTTCGCCCTCGGGACCGACACCGGCGGCTCCATCCGGGTGCCCGCCGCCCTGAACGGGGTCGTCGGACTGAAGCCGACGTACGGGCTGGTGCCGCGCCACGGCGTGACCTCGCTGTCCTGGTCGCTCGACCACGTGGGCCCCCTCACCCGCACCGTCCAGGACGCGGGGCTGGTCCTGGCGGCGCTCGCCGGACACGACCCGCGCGACCCGGCGTCCGTCGCGGCCCCGGCCGCGGAGCACCGGCCGGGACCCGACACGGATCCGACAGATCGGTCGGATCCGACGGATCTGAGGGGGCTGCGGGTCGGCGTACCGGGCAACTACTACTTCGACCGGGTGGATCCGGAGGTGGAGGCGGCCGTCCGACGGGCCATCGGGCGGCTGGAGGAGCTCGGCGCCCGGCTCGTCGACGTCGAGATCCCGATGACGCGCTACATCCGGGCGACCCACTGGGGCCTGATGGTGCCGGAGGCCTCCGCCTACCACGAACGGACGCTGCGGACGGTGCCGGACCGGTACGGGGCGGACGTACGGGTCCTCCTGGCGGCGGGTGAACTCATCACCGCGGGCGACCACCTGCGGGCCCAGCGCGCCCGCACCCTCATGGGCCGGGCCTGGCGGGAGATGATGGAAGCGGTCGACCTGATCGCCGCGCCGACCGTGCCGCTCACCGCCGTGGAGTCCGGTCGGACCGACGTGACCTGGGCCGACGGCAGCGTGGAAAGCGTCGCCGACGCGTACGTACGGCTCTCGGCCCCGGCCAACCTCACGGGCGTTCCCGCGCTGACCCTGCCCGTCGGCCTGGACTCGGCGGGGCTGCCGATCGGCATGCAACTGATGGGCAGGCCCTTCGACGAGGCCACGGTGCTGCGCGCGGGCCACGCCTACGAACAGACGCGCACCGCACGGGGGTTGGCCCCGGAACGGGCGTCGTGGCGGGAGCCGTGACGAACGTCGCCGCGGGACCGCCGGGATCGCCGACAGCCGGTGAACCGGCCCGGAAACGGCGGAGTCGAGCCAGTCGCGGGCGGCCGCGGCCGATGCGTCTGGTGGGGGTGAAGGGCTCTATGTAATGTCACACCGCATGATGCTCTTACGCCGTGCGGCGTCGGCCGCTGCCCTTCTCGCCACTGTCGTTCCCCTGGCGGTCGCCTCGCCCGCGCACGCGGCCGACGGTCCGTCCGCCTGCCGCACCTCGCTCTCCGTCCCCCTGGACGCCGAACAGGCGCGACTCTCGGACGCCCGCACCACGGCCCTCGTCGAGCGCGGCGGGCTCGCGGACTTCGTCCGCCGGTTCCCCGCCGCGCTGTGCTCGACCCGCGGCCCCGCCGAGGCCGACCGGCTGGTCGACGCCTGGGGCGAGGCCTTGTGGCAGGCCTCCGTACGGCGGGCCCAGACCCAGCGGCCCGGCGGCGACCTCGCCCCCGGCGACGACCGGCCGCTGTACTGGGCTCGGCTCGGCATGACCGCCGCACTCGCCCGCTGGCAGCCGGAGTTCACCGCCGACCGGGCCGCGCTCCGCGCCCGCTTCGAGGACGCCTCCCGGGGCCTGACGAACAACGCCTTCCGGACCGCGCCGGGCGTACGGCGCGTCTTCATCAGCGGGTTCGACCCCTTCGGGCTCGACGCCGAGATACGCCGCGCCAACCCGTCGGGATCGGCGGCCCTCCAGCTCAACGGGCGACGTGTGACCCTCGCCGACGGCAGCCCGGCCGAGATCCGCGCCGTCGTCCTCCCCGTGCGGTACGCCGACTTCGACGCCGGCATGGTGGAGCGGGCGTTCGCCCCGCGCATGGCCGGCGGCCCCGCCTCCGCCGACATCATCACCACCGTCAGCCAGGGCTACCCCGGCATCTTCACCCTGGAGGACTGGGCGGGGCGGGCACGGTCCGCCGACCCCTACCCCGACAACGTGCGGGCCCTCTCGGGCGGCACCCGCGAACACCCGGTGACCGCCCCCGGCCTCGGTCCGGGCCCGGAGTTCATCCGCACCACGCTCCCCGCGGGCGCCGTCACCGCCGCCGTGCAGAGCCCGTACCCGGTCCTCCTCAACAGCGACGTCACCGAGATCCCGGCGGGCGGCACCACCCCCGTCGACCGGACCGACGGCCCGACCCCGGGCTCACGCGCCGTGGCGGGCGGCGGAGGCGGCTACCTCTCCAACGAGGTGGCCTACCGCTCCAACCGGCTGCGCTCCGAACTCGCCCCGCACCTCCCGGGCGGCCATCTCCACACCCCGGTGCTCACCGGCCTGCCGGCCGACCCCCAGCAGCTGACCGGCACCGAGTTCGAACGCAACGAGAGCGCGATCGCCGCGGAGGTCCGCGCGGTCCTCGAACACGCCGCCGTGCGTCGCTAGGGCCTGCCCCGCCTGCGGTGCGTCCTGCTGCCATGGGGCAGGATGGCAGCCCGTTCCGGATGCGTACACACGCCCGAACGCGGCTTCAGGCACGACGAACTGACAGGTGACAAGGTGACGACACACCCACACCCCATACGACGGCCGGCAGCGCCCGTCGCCACTCCCCCGAGCCGGCGCGGCGCACCGGAGGGGGTCCGTTGACCCGGGATCTCGTCCTGCACGACTGGCTGGTCGCCGGAATCGCCCTGGCGGCCGGCGCCGCCGCCGGGCTGCTGCTGCGGGCCCTGCTGCGGTGGCTGGGCCGGCACGCCGCGCGGACCCGGTGGCAGGGGGACGACATCATCGTCGACGCCCTGCGCACCATCGCGCCCGGGGCCGCCCTGATCGCCGGGGCGGCCGTGGCCGGCACCACCCTGCCGCTCACCGCGCGCGTCTCCGGGTTCGTGAACCAGTCGCTGACCGCACTGCTCATCCTCATCGCCACGCTGAGCGCGGCGCGGGTCGTCGCGGGCCTCGTCCAGTCCGTGGCGGGGGCGCGCACCGGGGTGGCCGGGTCGGCGACCATCTTCGTCAACATCACGCGGATCGTGGTCCTCGTGATGGGCGTCCTCGTCGCCCTGGAGACCCTGGGCGTGTCCATCGCGCCGCTGGTCACCGCCCTCGGTGTGGGTGGTCTGGCGGTGGCCCTGGCCCTCCAGGACACCCTCGCCAACCTCTTCGCCGGCGTGCACATCCTCGCCTCGAAGACCGTGCAGCCCGGTGACTACATCCGCCTCACGAGCGGCGAGGAGGGCTACGTCGTCGACATCAACTGGCGCAACACCGTGGTCCGCAACCTGTCGAACAACCTGGTCATCATCCCCAACGGGCGTCTCGCACGGACCAACATGACCAACTTCACCCAGCCGGAGGCGCAGTTCTCGATCCTGGTCCAGGTGGGTGTGGGCTACGAGAGCGACCTCGAACACGTCGAGCGGGTGACCCTCGACGTGGTCGGCAAGGTGATGGCGCACGTGGACGGCGCCGACCCGGCGCACGAGGGGGCGGTCCGCTTCCACACGTTCGCGGACTCCCGGATCAACTTCACGGTGATCCTGGGCGTCGGCGAGTTCAGCGACCAGTACCGGATCAAGCACGAGTTCATCAAGCGCCTGCACGAGCGGTTCCGGGCGGAGGGCATCTCGATCCCCGCACCGACGCGTACGGTCGCGCTGCACCAGGACGAGGTCCCGGGCGCGCCGTCACCGCACCCGTCGGCGCCGCCGGTCCCGCACCAGCGCCAGGCGCCGCCGATGCCGGCGGCCGGCGGCCGGTAGCGCGCGGAACCCGTACCCGAGCCCCCGCGCGCATGCCGTCCGTCGTGCGTGCGGGGGCGACGGCCGTATCCGGGTGCGGAATCCGTATGCGGTACGTCAAGACCTCACCAGGGCGGGTGGCTCCTGCTCCCACCGTGGGAAGGCTGCACGTGGCGACAGCCGATCGGCCGGCTGCCCGCGCCACGTCCGGACTGGAGGCAGCACATGCCCGGGTACCGACTCCACGACCGTGCCGCGCTGTTCGGGGCCCTGGTGGTTCCCCTGCTCGTGGCCCTCGCGCTCGTCCCCTTCCGCGCCCACCTCTCACCGGCGAACGAGGCCTTGGTCCTGGTCGTCGCCGTGGTCGCGATCGCCGCCTCGGGCACGCGGACCGCCGCCGCCCTGGCCGCACTCTCCGCGGCGACCTGGTTCGGCCTCCTTCTCCTCTCCCGGCCCTACCGGAGGTTCGCCCTCGCCGACCGGGACGAGATCCAGACGGCCGTCCTGCTGCTGGCCGTCGGGCTGATCGTCGCTCAACTGGCCGTCCGTGCGCGCAGGCTGGAGGCGGTCGTGGTCACCGGGGCCGCGCACCTGTCCAGCCTCCAGGGCACGGCCCGGTTGACCGAGCGCGGCGATTCTCCGGACGCGGTGGTCGAGTTCGTCCGCCAGGAGCTCATCGGCCTGCTGGGGCTGCGTGGTTGCCGCTTCGAGTACGGAACCCTGATCGGCCACCGGCCTCGGCTGGAGCACGACGGCGGCCTGTGGCTGCGCCGCGGCGGCGAGGTCACCGGGTACGCCGACTGGCCGGACGGCGAGACCGAGTTGCGGGTCGTCGGGGGCGGCCACTACTACGGCCGTTTCCTCCTCGACCCGCTCCCCGGCCACCCCCTGCCGCCCGAGGACGCCCGCTCGGTGGCACTCGCCCTGGCGGCACTGGCGGGCGCCGCACTGGACACGGCGGGAGTGTGCCACCGCGGCTGATCCCGCGACATCCCGGCGAGTGCCTCGGGCTCCGAGCCCCGGCTCACGGGGCGTGGCGGTGGACGCGGGCGAGGACCAGGACCGTGTCGTCGGTCGGCGGTTCGGGCAGCAGGCCGGCCAGAATCCGGTCCGCCATGTCCTCCAACGGCTGTCCTTGGGTGCCCAGTTGTGTACGCAGGGCGTCCAGTCCGACCTCGATGTCCCGTCCCCGTGCCTCGATGAGGCCGTCCGTGTACAGGGCGAGCGTCGCGTTCTCGGGCAGTTCGATCTCGGCGGTCCGGAACGGGCAGCCGCCGACGCCCAGCGGGACGCCGAGGACCTCGTCGACGGTCTGCACCGTGCCGTCCGGCCGGAGCACCAGGGGCGGGGGGTGGCCCGCGCTGGCGATACGGGCGCGTCCACTGCGCGGGTCGTAGACGAGGTACACGCAGGTCGCGAGCTCGATACCGGCCTCCTGGGCGCAGGCGTCGAGTTCGGTGAGCAGGTCGGCGGGTTCACCGTCGTGGCGGGCCAGCGCCTTGGTGGTGATGCGGAGGTATCCCATGGCGGCGGCCGCGGACACCCCGTGCCCCATCACGTCGCCCACGACGAGGACGACCCGACCGTCGGGCAGGTTGATCACGTCGTACCAGTCACCGCCGACCTCGGTGATCCTGCTACCGGGTACGTACCGGTGGGCCACGTCCACGTACGGGCTGGCCGCCAGCTCGGTGGGCAGCAGGGCCCGCTGCAGGGTGAGCGCGATGTCCTGGACCCGGCTGTAGAGACGGGCGTTGTCCAGGCAGATCGCGGCGCGCGAGGCGAGTTCGCCGGCCAGGCTGACGTCCTCCTCGGAGAAGGGCGGACGGGCGGCGGACCGGCCGAACATGGCGATGCCCTGGACGGTGCCCCGGGCGATGAGCGGGGCGACGAGGATGCAGGCCACCCCGCTCTCGCCCATGATCTTCGTGCGTGACTCGGTGACGACGGTGCGGGCCAGGAACTCCTCGTCCACCACGGCCGAGATGGCGCGGCCGGTGCTCAGCATGTCGTGGATGACGGAGCCCGGCGGGTAGCGCACCTTCTCGACCCCGCTCACGAGTTCGACGGCCGGAGCGGGCAGGGTCGTCCCGGAGGCGATGCGGCGGGTGAACAGGGGCCGCCCGGGATCAAAGTCCTCGGTCTCGTCCATCCATTCCACGATCTCGACGACGGAGCCGTCGCAGAAGTCGGGCATCGACGCGTCGACGAGTTCCTGGGCGGTGAGGTTGACGTCCAGGGTGGTCCCGATCCGGGTGGAGGCCCCGTCGAGGAGTGCCAGCCTGCGACGGGCGGCGGTGGCTTCCAGGATGGCCCGTTCCCGGTCGGTCACGTCGATCATCAGTCCGCCCACGCCGGCGTGCGTCCCGACGGCCCGGCTCAGCGGGAAGAAACTCACGGACCGGACCTGGTCCCGGTCCGGATGCCCGCGGGGGCGCACGCCGACCAGGGTCCCGACGACGGGCGCTCCGCCCCGGGCGACGGCGCGCACCATGCGCTCGTACTCGCCGCCGTCGGACGTGATCATGATCTCGTCCATACGTCGTCCGAGGTGGGACCGGATCGGCAGGCCGTCCATGTCGGCGAGGGCCTGGTTGAGGTGGAGGTAGCGCAGGTCCTCGTCGACCATGACGAGGCCGATGGGGCAGGTCTCGAAGAGGGCGTCGAGGAAGGCGAGGTTGGTCTTGACCCGGTCGAGTTCGTCGCTGCGGCTCGTCAGGATCATCACCACCGAGGGGCCGGACCCGGTCACGGAGAAGGACCGGAAGCCGCAGTCGAAGGCCGTGCCGTCGCGGTGCCGGGCCGTCAGCCTGCCCCGCCAGTAGCCCTGCGTACGGCCTTGTTCCGTCAGCCGGGCGCACGACGCGGAGGCGCCGTTGGCGGCGTCGGCGAAGAGGAGGGCGCCGGGCCGGGTGAGGACGGCGCCCGGTTCGTACCCGAAGAGGTCGCGGGCGCCGGGCCCCCAGTAGCAGACCCGGTCGTGTTCGTCGATGCCGAGGACGGCCACGGGCACGCGCTCCAGCAGCGACCCCGGCTCGGACCAGATCGGGCCGTGGGTCTCCTCGCCCCCCGGCCGAGCCGATGGCACGAGACGTCCCCTTCCGCACGCCGTTCTCTCCACATCATCATGCGGACACGTCGTGCGGGCACGCCGGGCGCCGCGAGGGGCCCCTCGTCCTCGCACGGCCGACTCCGGGAGGGGTGCTGCCGACACCGGCAAGGCCGATTCGCGTTCTGCCTGGCAGATGCGAGCGTCCGCGGCGTCTTCACCTCTTGGATGATCAACCGTGACGGGATACGGTCGAGCGGCCCGATTCCGTGCCCTGAACCAGGTGCCGCCCCGGGTGCGCCCCTGCTCGACTGGCCGTGGCCACCACCCTCCGGACCGCTTGGCGGCTCTCGCGGTCACGGAGTGACCTGGTCCAGGAAGCCCTCGCGCGCCGACAGCGGTGTTCGGCGCGCGGGGCTTCGCCGACCGCAGCCCGTCGCCCGTCGCCCGTCGCCCGTCGCCCGGACCCGTACCCGGACCCGGACCCGGACCCGTACATCGCGGAGCTGCGACGGCCCGCGTTTCGACACCCCGGCACCTGCCGAGCCCGCCGGACTCCCGGATGATCGAAGTTCCGCCTTCCTTCGATCACGGGAGTCCAGCCCCATGTCCACCATCAGCGTGCGTTCCGTGCGGGACGGCGACTTCGCCCAGTGGCGCGTCCTCTACCGTGGCTACGCCGACTTCTACGGCGTGGAGCAGACCGAGGAGGCGGCCACCACGGTGTGGTCCTGGGTGACCGACCCCGGCCACGAGGTCGACGCCCTGGTGGCCGAGGACACCGAGGGCCGGCTGTTGGGCCTCGCCCACTACCGTCCGTTCGCGCGCCCGCTCTCCGCGACGGTCGGCTGCTTCCTCGACGACCTGTTCGTGGCACCCGAGCATCGCGGCTCGGGCGCCGCCGACCTGCTGCTCGGCGCCCTGCTCGAGCTCGCGGCCGAGCGGGGCTGGAGCGTGGTCCGCTGGATCACCGCGGACGACAACCACCGCGCCCGCGCCAAGTACGACCAGGTCGCCCGGCGCACCATGTGGGTCACCTACGACATGACCCCCTGAGCCCCGACGGTCGGCCGGCCCCGCACGCGTCAGTCCAGTGCGAACCAGGCCGCCCGGGCCTTCTTCCACTCCGCGTGGGTCAGGTCCTTGGCCTCGGTGCCGTCCCCGTACAGGTCCGCGGACCCGCTGTCCGTGATCAGCTGCACCCGGGCGCCCGCAACCGTCAGGTCCGGCACCTCCACGATGGCCTCCCAGCCGCCGGGGTCGGTGGTCGGCAGGTCCGCCCGCTTGACCGGCGCGTGGCCGGGGACGCCGTCCCACTGGTAGAGCGCGTACGGGTCGGAGTTGTCGTCGGCGGCCCAGGAGCCGGCCAGGATCAGGTACTGCCCGGCCGCGTTCTTGCGGATGTCCCGGACGGAGAGGCCGCCGAGGTCCAGCTCGATGCCCGGCCCGAAGGTGGCCTTGACCCCGCTCGCCAGGACCTGCTCGAAGTTGGTGACCGGCACGATCAGGGCCTTGCCACCGGGCACGACCGGCGCGAGCGGGGCCCGGAAGCCCAGGTAGGCGGTGCTGGTCGAGCCCGGGGCGAACTCCAGGCCCTCGACGTTGAACCCGTCGATCTGCTTCGGCGCCTCACCCTCCGCGGTGCCCGCCGCGAAGCCGTACGTGTTCCCGTTGGCCTTGTCCCAGGCCACCAGGTCGTCGCGGAGCTTCTTGTACGAGCGCCCGTAGGTCAGCTGCGCGCTCGCGCCGGAGCCGCTCACCGTGGTGGTGAAGACCGTGTTGCGGGGCGCCTTGTACTCGCCGTCCTTGTTGTTGCCGAGCGAGCCGGTCCAGTAGATGATGTTGCCGATCCGGGTCGCGCCCTCGATGTCCACCTCCTTGCTCACGCCGAGCTGCGAGGAGAAGTCCCAGGTCCGCACCGGTGCGCCCGAGCGGGAGCGGTCGTACAGGCGCAGCACGTTGGACTCGTCGTCGGCCACCACCGCGTACCCGCCGCCCACATCCACGGCGGCCGAGGCGTCCGCGGACCCGGTGAGGTACCGCGCGTCGGCCGGGTTCTGCACGGCGGCCGAGGCCGCGTAGGACAGCGTCTTGGTGGCGGTCTTGCCGCCCAGCCCGGTGACCTTGACGGTGAGGTTGGTGTAGCCGCGGCCACGCGCGGCGACGGCCAGCTGCCGCACCGCCCCGGCACCCGTGAAGGTCACGTCCCCGGTACCGGCGACCGAGGCCTTGCTCGACGCGGACACACTGACGGTGAGCGCGGACGCGTCGGCCCCGCTCTGGCCCACGGTGACGTTCACGACCGGGTCACCGGTCGCGCCGACGGCCCCGGACAGGTAGGAGGCGGACAGCGCGATCGTCGGCGTCCCGTACGTCACGGCCTGCGCGGGCACGGTCAGCGCGGCGACCAGCAGGGCGGCGGCGCCGGCGGTCCCGGCGGCGAAGCGAACGGTCACGGAAGGTCCTCTCGTCTACGGCGTCACGTCGTGACGGCCGTCGAGAAGATTCGGCCACGGTGGACAATTCCCGGTGCACACCACCCGTCCACCCGGAGAACAGCGTTCCGGAAATCCGCCGCGCCCGCCATCCGAGCACCCCCGCGGTCCGAGCGCCCCACCGGCCGAGCGCCCCGCCGGCCGAGCGTGCGTAGGCCGAGCGCGGCGGTCGTCAGGCCGGCAGGTCCATCAGGAGGAGCGGGGCCGTCGTGGGCTGGGCGGAGCCTCCGGTGGGTTCGAGGGTGAGGCCGATCGCGGCGGCGCCGGCCGTGTCGCCGTCGATGAGGACGGTGCCGTCCTGGTGGATGAAACCGGCCGGGCGCATGGTGCCGTCGTGGTCCAGCCAGAGTTGGTAGGTCGTGCCGGCGGCGGGCGCGGGCAGTCCGCCGGCGGTGAAGACGGCCTTGTCGCGCACCGCCGAGGAGACGACGGTGGCGGAGGCTCCGTTGCTGGTGCGGCCGTGGACGGCGCGGGCATCGGGAGCGGCCAGGACCGTCCCGACGTCGTCGAGGCGCTGCTCGATCTGCCGGGCCTGCTGTGCGTAGTGGCGGCTCTCCTGGTGCTGCCAGGCGGCCAGGCCCGCGAACAGGGCCGCGGCGGCCACGCTCGCGGCCACGACGAACCGTCCGACCTTGCGGCGCAGCGCGCCGCGCGGCACGACCGGGGCCACGGCGGTGGAGCCGCGGGGCGGGAGTTGGCGCACGCCGTCGACGGCCGCCAGGGTCCGCCGCTTCATGGAAGGGGGCGGCGGCACGGCCACGGCGGCGGCCAGCCGGGCGGCGGTGGCCTGGAACTCGGCCACTTCCTGGCGGCACTCCTCGCACCGGGAGAGGTGGTCGGTGAACGGCTCGTGCTCGCCGGGGTCCAGGGCGTTCAGCGCGTAGGCGGCGGTGAGGGTGTGGCTGTCGGACCGGTGCTGGTTCATGTGGTCACCCCCATGCAGTCGCGGAGCCGGATCAGCCCGTCGCGCATGCGCGTCTTGACGGTGGGAAGCGGCGTGTGGAGGACTTCGGCGACCTCCCGGTAGGTCAGGCCCTGGTAGTAGGCCATGGTCACGACCTGGCGCTGGAGTTCGGTCAGGCCGCGCAGGCAGCGGCGGACCTGTTCGCTGTCCAGGCGGGTCTCGACCTGTTCGGCGACCTCGTCGAATGCCGTGCGGTGCTCGCGGGCGGCCTGTGCGTGTTCCCGGTCGGAGGATGCCTGGGCGGAGCGGACCCGGTCCACGGCCCGCCGGTGGGCGATGGTCGCGACCCAGGTGGTGACGCTGCCGGAGTCGGGCCGGTAGCGGGCGGCCTGCCGCCACAGGTCGATCATGACCTCTTGGGCGACCTCCTCGGACTGGGCCCGGTCGCGCACGACTTTGATCACGATCCCGAGGACCAGGGGGGCGAGGGCGTCGTACAGGACGGAGAACGCCTCCTTGTCGCCGTGGGCCACCTGCCGCATGACCTGGGCGAGGTCGGTGCGGTCGGCGGGGCCTTCGGCGGGTTCGGGGGCGAAGGGGCTCGGCCGGTTCACGGGGTGGGCTCCGACCGTGGGGACCGGACGCGGGGTCGGCCGGGGGCGTCCGGTCGGGGGCGGGCTGTCCATCGCATGGCGGTCCTTGTCCGGAGAGCAGCGGCCGGACCGCCGCGCGAAAGGCGGTGTCGACCACGGGTCCAGGGGGCGGGGTCTGATGGTTCTTCGTAGCGGAGGCGCGTGCGGATGGGAGGGCGTTCACGCTCCGGACCGGCGCACGGTTCGCTCGTTCGAGGGAACCGGCGGGTCAGGGGTCCCGCCAGGTGATCACGGCGATGACCTGCTTGCCGCGCGGTGAGCGGCTGACGAAGAGGTCCGCGCCGAGCGCCCGGACGATCTGCAGTCCGCGCCCGCGGGTGGCGTCGGGCCCGTGGCCGTCGCCCCGCCGGGGCAGGGAGAGCGAGCCGTCGCTGACGCAGATGCCCGCCCGGCCGCGGTCCAGGCTGATCGTGAGCGCGTACGGGGGCAGGGCGTGCCGGACCGCGTTGGTGGCGAGCTCGGAGGCGATCAGCAGGATGTCGCAGGCGGTCTCCTGCGGGCAGCGCACGGGGTGCAGGGCGAGGGTGCGCGCGGCGCTGCCGCGGGCTTCCCCGGCGGCCCGCGGCCCTGACGGCAGTGGGTGGTGCACGGTCCTCGGCCGCGCGGTGGATGCGATTGCGGTGTCCATGACTGTTCCTCGCTGTGCGAGCGACCCCAAGGGGCCGGGTGGCTACCGAAAGCTGCGGGAGCTGCGGGAGCCGGGAACGGACGGGGTTCCGGGGCGGTGACCCCGGAACCCCTGTGTGCCAGGTCGGCGCTACGGTGCGGCGGAGCTACCACTTGCTGTGGCAGTTCCAGTGGCCGGGTGTCCAGTGCTTCGAGTGGCCTTTGCCCCACCAGCCGTCGTGCCAGTTGCCGTGGTGGTCGCGGTAGCCCTGATGCCAGGTGCCGTGCTTCCCCTTGTATTCCCAATGGCCCTTCACCCAGGTGCACCGCTCGTGGCGGTCCCACCGGTTGTGGCGGTCATGGCGGTCCTGACGGTGATCACGATCACGGTCGCGGTCACCGGTGAGTGTCGAGCTCACCGTGGCGGACGCCGCAGGGGCGGCGTTCGCCGTGCCGGAGAGGCCCAGCAGCGACCCGCCGGCCAGCAGCCCGACGGACGTGGCCCCCACGAGCAGACGCCGCGTGCGCAGCGAACCGGTCATCGCACTCACCTCCTTCCCTTCGTCGGACGGTCGGTTCGACGGCCCCTTCGACCTCAGGAGCCTCATCAGGGATTCGCCGCGAGCGGGGCGAGGGATTGGAAAAACCTCATGTGCGGACAAAAAGGCTCGACCCCGGCGCCGCGCCGTTCGCGGCCGGAGCGGCACCGCCTATGCTGCGGGCGTGCCGACGTACTCCGTGAGCCTCGCCGCCCGACCGCTGCGCGTGAGCCCGGAAACCGTCCGCCGGTGGACGGATACGGGCCGGCTGCCGGCCGACCGTGCTCCGGACGGTTCACGATCCGTCGACGGCGTGGCCCTGGCCGCCTTCGCCCAGGAACGGGCCGCCGGAACGCACCCGTTGCCGCCCGGCCTCGCGCCGACCTCCGTACGGAACTCCTTCGCCGGGATCGTCACCGCCGTACGGCTCGACGAGGTGGCGGCCCGGTTGGAGATCCAGTCGGGGCCGCACCACGTGGTGTCCGTGGTGACCCGGGAGTCGGTCGAGCAGCTCGGCATCGTGGTCGGCTCCACCGTGACGGCCCGGGTGAAGTCCACCGAGGTCCACATCGAAGCACCGTAGGCCCCGTCCCGGCGCCCGCCCCTACCCACGTCCCGGCGCCCGAGGTCATCCGCAGCGCAGCGCCGCGTACAGGTCCAGCTTGTGGTCGAGGCGCGACAGGTCACGGCCCGTCAGGACCTCCACCCGCTCGATCCGGTAGTGCACCGTGTTCACGTGCAGGTGGAGCGCCTCGGCCGTGCGGGCCCAGGAGCAGTTGTTGGCCAGGAAGGCCTCCAGGGTGTCCCGCAGCATCCCGTCGCCGAGCGCCCCCAGGGTCCGCGCCCCGTACACGGATCGCACCTCCGGCGGGATCCCCGCCATCAGCTCCCCGAGGGTGTCCAGGTGCTCGACCCCGCGCACCGGGACCGTCCCGTCGGCCGAGGTGAGCGCGAACCGGGCCTGGGCGAGCGAGGCACGCAGCCCTTCCAGGCCCTCGGCCCGCGCGCCGATGCCCAACCGGAGGTCAGCCTGCGGTTCCCCGCACTGCTGGAGCAGCGGCCACACCGCGCGGAGCGCGCCGGCCGCGTCGGTCTGCGAGGCCGGGTCCTCGTGGAGCACCGCCACCGACCGACCCACCACGTACACGGCGCCCTCCAGGTGGCGCAGGCCCTCCGCGAGGGCGTCGCCCGAGGTCGAGGCCATGACGCGGTACGCCCCTCCGACGGGCAGCCCGGCGCCCGCGAGCGCCTCCTCCAGCGCTCCGGTGTCGGCGGGGGCGGGGGCGGGGCCCGCGAGGGTTCCCTCCAGTACGCCGATCAGCTCCTGCCCGGCCGGCCGCTCCGCCGCGAGCCGGCGGGTCTGCCCGCCTCTGCTCTGGGCGAGCACCTCGGCGATCTCGTGGAGCACCCCCGGGGGCGCCGCGTCCGGGTCGGGCACGTGCAGCTGCCAGGCGTCGTACGGGGAGCTCTCGGTCTCGATGCGCAGCCGGACCCCGCCGCGCGCGGAGGCGGCGGACGCCTGCCGGGCGGACAGCTCGGGGGCGGACGGGGTACGGGCCACCGTGCGGCCGGCGGCGGTGAGCAGGTAGCAGGACACCCGGCCGAGGTGTGCGCACGCCCGGTCCAGGAGTTCGTCCGGGCCCGCCCCCGCCTCGACGAGCCGGCTCAGCTCGCCACGCACGTTCTCGGGGAGGGCGAAGAGCCGGGTCGGGCGGCGGCTCAGGTCGCCCCACTGGCGCAGGTACACGGCCTCGGTGACCGCCCGGAAGCTGGTGCGCGCGGGAACGGCCACGAGCGGCACCCGGTGGCTCCGGCAGGCGTCGACGACCTCGTCGGGGATGCGTCCGTGGGT
This sequence comes from Streptomyces sp. CLCI03, assembly GCF_053615355.1. Lineage (NCBI taxonomy): Bacteria > Bacillati > Actinomycetota > Actinomycetes > Kitasatosporales > Streptomycetaceae > Streptomyces > Streptomyces sp. CLCI03. Next base: position 1,219,928 of record NZ_CM132132.1, read on the forward strand.
CTCCTCCCCGGCCATCAGCGCCGTGGCGCCGGCGTCGGCGAGCGCGCCGACGAAACGGTCCGCCTTGGCCACGTCGCCCTCGGCCCACCACACGAGTCCGCTCAGCACGAGTTCCCCGGGCCCCAGGAAGCGGCCGGGCTCCTCCAGGTCGGTGGCGGTGACACCGGCGACCTCCTGGCCGAGAAGGGTTTCCTCGCCCCAGAGCAGGTGGAGGCCGAGGCTGTCGAGCCGGAGCAGGTCGAGGACGTGCATGGCGGGGACTCCTTGCGATGGGCGGGCGCCCACATTCGCGAGGCGAACAGAGGCTTAGCCATCGTGAATGCTAGGTGAAGTGCCCGGTATGCCTCTTGGTTGATCCTCCAGGAGGGATGGCTGCGGGCTCGTCCGATTCCGTGGCCGGGACCAGTCGTTTCGCACCGTCTCCCGTTGCTTCACTGGCTGAAACCCCCTGTCAGGCCGGAAAGGCTGGTGGCGCGAATTGGATCTCAACACGGTGCTCGACGTGCGCGACGCGCGCCGCCGCGAACCCTGGCGTCCCGGTGACGCCTGGCTCGGCGGCGGCACGTACCTCTTCTCCGAGCCCCAGCCGCACATCCGCCGCCTGGTCGACCTCTCCCGCATGGGCTGGCCGCCCCTGTCCTGGCAGCCCGACGGCTCGCTGGACATCGCCGCGACCTGCACGATCACCGAGCTCTCGCGGTTCGCCCGGACCCTGCCGACGACCGCCCCGCTCTTCGAGCAGTGCTGTCGGGCCTTCCTCGCCAGCTTCAAGATCTGGAACATGGCGACCGTCGGCGGGAACCTGTGCAACGGCCTGCCCGCGGGCCCCATGGTCTCCCTCACGGCCGGCCTCGACGGCACGGTCTTCCTCCAGGGCCAGGACGGCGCCACCCGCCGGATGCCCGTCACCGAGTTCGTCCTCGGTGCCGGCGTGAAGAACCTGCGGGAGGGCGAGCTGCTGCGGTCCGTGCGCCTGCCCCCGAACGCGCTGGACTCCCGTACGGCCTTCCGCCAGGCGTCCTTGTACGGACTCGGACGCTCCGGCGCGCTGGTCATCGGCGCGTGCGACCCCGCCGACGGCTCCCTCGCCGTGACGGTGTCCGCCGCCACCATCCGCCCCTTCCGCTTCTGGTTCGCGTTGCCGCCCACGGCCGCCGAACTGCGTGGGGCGATCGTCGCCGCCGTCCGGCCGGACGAGTGGTACGACGACATCCACGGACTGCCCGCATGGCGGCGCCACATGGCCCTGCGCCTGGCCGAGGAGATCCGCCGCGAGCTCACCACCGAGGACCACCGATGACGTACGAGATCGAGATCAACGAGCGGCGTTTCGACACCGAGCCGCGGGCCGGCCGGTGCCTGCGCACCTACCTGCGCGAACGCGGCTGGTTCGGCGTGAAGAAGGGCTGCGACCAGGGCGACTGCGGGGCCTGCACGGTCCACGTCGACGGACAGCCCGTGCACAGCTGTCTCTACCCGGCCGTCCGCGCCGAGGGGCGCCGCGTCACCACGGTGGAGGGTCTGGCCTGCTCCGGCGACGAGCTCCACCCGGCGCAGCGGCAGTTCCTGGACGCCCAGGGCTTCCAGTGCGGCTTCTGCACCGCCGGTTTCCTGATGACCACCGCCGCCCTCCAGGCGGAGGAGGGCACCGTCCACGACGACGGCAAGCTCCAGGACCTGCCGCGCGCCTTCAAGGGGAACATCTGCCGCTGTACGGGCTACCGCGCCATCGAGGACGCGGTGCGCGGGGTCAAGCACACCGAGAGCCCCGAGACCGGGCAGGCCGTGGGCCGGTCCCTGGGCGCCCCGGCCGGGCCGCTCGTCGTCACCGGCACCGCCCGCTACACGTTCGACGTGGAGGTGCCCGGGCTGCTGCACATGAAGCTGCTGCGCTCGCCGCACCCGCACGCGCGGATCGTCGACATCGACATCAGGGACGCCCTTCAGGTCCCGGGGGGTCCACGCGGTCCTCACCCACCACGACTCCCCCGACCGGCTGTACTCGTCGGCCCGCCACGAGCACCCGACCGAGGACCCGATGGACACCCGCGTCCTGGACGACGTGGTCCGCTTCGTCGGCCAGCGCGTGGCCGCCGTCGTCGCCGACAGCGAGCAGGCCGCGGAGGAGGGCTGCCGCCGGGTGGTCGTCACGTACGAGGAACTCCCTTACGTCATCGACCCGGAGGAGGCCATGCTGCCGGGTGCGCCGGTCCTCCACCCCAAGGCCCCGAATCGGGGATCTTCCGCGCCGAGAACAACGTGTGCGGCGAGGTCCACAACACGCTCGGCGACATGGCGAAGGGGTACGCGGAGGCGGACGTCGTCTACGAGGAGACGTATCTGACGCAGCGCGTGCAGCACGCCAGCCTGGAGACCCACGGCAGCGTCGCGTACTTCGAGCCCAAGGAAGAGGGTGACGGCGAGCGCATCACCGTCCGGTCCTCCACCCAGGCGCCGTTCCTGACCCGGCGGGCGCTGTGCGCCCTCTACGACCTGAACGAGGACGAGGTCCGCGTCGTCGCGGGCCGCGTGGGCGGCGGGTTCGGTGGCAAGCAGGAGATGCTCACCGAGGACATCGTCGTCCTCGCCGCCCTGAAGCTGCGCCGGCCGGTGAAACTCGAATTCACCCGGGCCGAGCAGTTCTACGGGGCCACCACCCGCCACCCCTTCAAGATCACCATCAAGATCGGTGCCAAGGCCGACGGCACCCTGACCGCGCTGCGCATCCGCGTGCTCTCCAACACCGGCGCCTACGGGAACCACGGCCCGGCCGGCGCCTTCCGCGGCTACGGCCTGGGCCAGGTGCTCTTCGCCCTCGAATCGGCGATGGACGAACTCGCCCTCCGGCTCGACATGGATCCGCTCGCACTGCGCGAGAAGAACGTCATCGGCGCCGGCGACCACCTGGTGACCCCGATCGGCCACGAGGAGGACCTGTTCATCGCCTCGTACGGGATGAAGCAGTGCATGGACGTGGTGCGCAAGGCCATCGCTGAGGACCGCAGCCACGAGGACGTCCCGGAGGGCTGGCTCACCGGCACGGGATCGGCCGTCGCGATGATCGCGACCGGTCCGCCGGGCGGTCACTTCGCCGATGCCCGGGTGAGCCTGCTGCGGGACGGTACGTACGACATCGCGGTCGGCACGGCGGAGTTCGGCAACGGCACGACCACCGTCCACAAGCAGCTCACGGCCGGCGCCCTGAACACGACGGTGGACCGGATCACGGTCCGCCAGTCGGACACGGACGTGGCCCGTTACGTCAGCGCGGTCACGCACGTGTGGTTCGGCGCCCTGGCGGCGCCGGACCTCTGAGCACGGCCGGGACGGCGCGCACGGTTCAGGCGCCCGCGAGGGAGATCTCGGTCGACTTGATCAGCGCGACGACGGCGGAGCCGGGCACCAGACCCAGCGCCTGGACGCCGTCGGCGGTGACCGCCGCGGTCAGCCCGCCCCCGTTCACGTTGATCTTCACGGCGGCCATGGCCAGCCCGACGGCCACCTCGGACACCGTGCCCGTGATCTGGTTGCGGATGGAGATGTTCTCGACCGGGCCGGTGGCCAGGGCCACCTCGGTGGACTTGACGAGCGCCTTCACCGCGGATCCCGAGGTGATGCCGAGGTCCTTGACGGCTTCGGCGGTGATGGCGGCGGTGATCTCCTGACCACCGTCCAGCCGGACCTTGACCGTCGCCATGGCCTCGCCGACGGTGACGGCGGTGACGGTGCCCGCGAGCTGGTTGCGGATGCTCAGACTCATGGTTCGACCTCTTGCGTAGGCGCCTCGCGCGGTCCGGGAGGGCCGCACGGGACCGACCGTAGGGCCACCCGGTCCGGCCCGCCCCGATCCTCCTCGCGCCCGCGCGCCAGAACCACCCGACCGGTCGGCCCGGTGCTTCACTGGGGAGCATGCCCTTCGACCGCTACGGCGTGCTGGCCGGGACCCTGCACCAACACTTCCGCGACACCCCCGACACGGAGGGCGCCTGGTTCCACGTCAACCTCCGGGTCGACGCCCCGGACGGACGGTACAAGTGCGCCGTCGACGTGGACAGCCACGACTCGGACACCGGCGTGCAGTGGAAGGTCTTCACCGTGGACGCTGCGGCCCTCGGCCCGGTGGCCGCCCTGGCGCCGGGCTTCCACGATCTCGCCCGCACGCCCGGGTCCGGCGCCCTCGACTACATCCGCCATCCGGCCCTGCGCAGGCGCCGGGACCGGCCCGGATGGCTGCCCGGCCCGCTGCGCGAACTCCTCGACCGGCTCGTCAAGTCGTCCCCGCCGTGGACCTCGGGCTCCAATTTCGAAGCGGCCACCGCCTTCGAACCGATCCTCACGGTCGGACGGCGGATCCTGGTCTTCGGCGAACCTTTCGACACCGGGCTGGGCGTACACAACATCCACCAGAACCAGGGCGATCCGTACGGCAGCCCGTGGTGGCCCGAGAACGGCATCTGGCAGGACGGCGCGACCATGACCCGGCGCCCCGACGGCCGTTACGACGTGTTCCTGAACAAGTTCTCCGGCCAGAAGGACCACACGGACGCCGACGGCCACCCCGTCTGAGTCCCGCCCTGTCCGCTCCGGCGGCCCGGCCCGCACGAAATCGGCCCCGGACCGCCGGGAACTTCGGACGCGCCCCGTCCGACTACTCCCCCGTGGGAGGCGGATCCTCGCCTTCCCGCGTGGCGGAGGAGGCATGTGATGGGCGGGCTTGATGTGCGCATGCGGGAGGTCGTGTGCCGGCACGGCCGGGTGGAGGCCGTCTCCGCCGTCGACCTGGAGATCGCCGCCGGTGAGCGCGTGGCCCTGACCGGTACCAACGGCTCGGGCAAGACCACGCTGCTGCGCGCCGTCCTCGGCCTGCACCGCCAGACGACGGGATCGATCCGGGTCGGCGGGCGCGAGGGCCGATCCCCCGCCGAATGGGCCTGGCGGCGCCGGGCCTGTGCCTGGATCCCGCAGAAGCCGGCCGCCGGCCGCTTCCCGCTGCTCGGCGCCGAACTGCTGGCCGCCAGCAACGCACCGGCGGAGGCGGCCGAGGCCGCCGAGCGGCTCGGTGTGGGCGAACTCGTCGGGCGGCCCCTGCACACCCTCTCCGGCGGCCAGCTGCAGCGGATGTACCTCGCCCGCGCGATCGGATGCATCGCGGCGGGAGCCGAGTTGCTCCTGGCGGACGAGCCGACCGCCGCCCTCGACTTCGACGGGCAGTCGGAGGCCGCGGACGTCCTCACCTCCCTACCGGTGACCCTCATCGTGGTGACGCACGACCGGGCGCTCGCCGACCGGTGCGACCGCGTCCTGGAGATGGCCGCGGGCCACCTGCGGGAGGTCCGGTGAACCTGGCCACCGCCGACCTCGGCGAACTGCTCCGACTGCTGCCCGTACAACGGGCCGGAGTGGCGCTGCTGCTGGCCGCGATCGGGCTGCCGGTCATCGGTGTGGTCATCGTCGGGCTCGACATCATGCCGGTGCGGTTCGCGATGATGCACGTGGCCCTGCTGGGCATCGCCGTCGGCCTCCTCACCGGACTCGACCCGATGCTGTGCGCCCTGGTGGCCTGCGCGCTGGCCGGCGCGGGCGTCGCCCCGCTCGCCCGCACCCCGGACGGCCTGTCGGGGGCGATGGGCCTGCTGATGAGCCTGGCCATCGCCGCGGCGCTGCTGCTTCTGGCCGTGTCAGGGGTGAACGCCTCCGGCGCCTTCGCCCTGTTGTGGGGATCGATCCTGTCGGTGGGCTCCGCCGACCTCGTCGTCCTCGGCGTCCTGGCCGTCGTCGTACCGGGCCTGTTCTGGTGGCGGCGGCGCGAGATCGGCCTCCTGCTCTACGACCGCGAGCTCGCCCAGTGTTCCGGCGTACCCGTGCGGGCGCTGACGGCCGCACTGCTGGTCCTGGTCGCCGTCGCGGTCGCCGGGGCGATCAAACTGACCGGCGCCCTGCTCGTCGACGCCCTGACCCTGCTGCCCGCACTCGCCGCCCGCCGCCTGGGCAGCTCACTGAAGTCGATCACCCTCTGGGCGGTCGGCATCGGCGTGGCGGTGAACCTGACGGGGTTCCTGCTGGCCCTGTGGCTGGACTGGCCGCCCGGCCCGGTCCTCGTCCTGACCGCGGGGGCACTGGTCCTCGCGGTGCATTTCATACCCGAACGGAGAATCAGCGCATGGCGCGCACCCGCGTCCGTATCACTTCCCTCCTCGCACTGAGCGCGGCGCTCTTCCTGACCGCCGCCTGCGGGAACGACCCCTCGCCCCAGGACACGAAGTCCGAGGCCGGCCCGCAGCCGCAGGCCAAGAAGCCGGTCGTGGTCGTCACCACCACCTGGGAGGGCGCCTTCGCGAAGGCGGCGGGAGCCGAGGACGTCAAGGTCATCGTGCCGCAGTCCGTCCACCACGCCCCGGACTACGACCCCAAGCCGTCGGACCTCGCCGCCGTGGCCAAGGCCGACTTCGTGCTGTACGCGCCCTTCGAGCCGTACGCCGCGAAGATCAAGGAGGCCGCCGGCTCGAAGGCGAAGCTGGTCGAGGTGAACCTCGACAACGACCCCGACAAGGTCAAGGCCGAGGTCGACAAGCTGGGCGCGCTCTTCGGCACGGCGGACGCGGCCACGCGCTGGAAGGGCGGCTTCGACACCGAGTACGCGAAGTTGAACAAGGAGGTCCAGGCCGGGTGGCCCGGCGGCCGCAGCCCCTCCGTCGTGACCCAGGTCTTCACGGCGTGGTCGGCGAAGCTCGCGGGCGCCACCCCCGTGGGCACCTACGGGCCCGAGGCCGTGACCCCGGCGCAGCTGGCCGAACTCGCGGCGAAGAAGCCGGAACTGGTGCTGGACAACGCGCACATGTCCACCGGCACGGTGCTCCCCGACTCCGGCGCCAAGCAGGTGAAAATCGTCAACTACCCCGGTGAGGACCTGGACCTGCTGACGGTCTACCGAAACGCCGCGACCGAGCTGAAAAAGGCCATGGGCGCTTCGTGATCAGCCGTTGACGAGCGCGCCCGCGGCCCGCGCGAGACCAGACGAGAACCGGCCATTTCCCGGTCCGCCGGTTCGCCGTTCCGCGGGACGCTCGGCCACCATGAACCACGCCGGAGGCCGTGATCATCATCGACCCGAGCCACTGCCTCCGGCCCACGGACCCGCGCTGCCCCGATCCGCCCCGCCCGCTGACGCGCGCCCTTCGGAGGGGAGCGGCGTGCGCTACGACTCCACGGGCAGGTGGCGCGGCGCGCAGCCGATCGGTTCCGGGCGCCGCACTGCCCGCGGGATCTCGGGTCGTCGTGGTGCGTGATCCGAGTGGGGACGGGCCCTGGCGGGAGGAGTTCCCGGGAACGATCGACGGCATGGGCGCGCCGGAGCCCGTCGAGCACCCTCGTGCCCGGGCGGGCGAACTGGCGTACTGGGTCACCTTCGACGAGCCGCCGTACGACGGTGACGGGGACGGCCCGTACCGCAAGGCCTGGATCTGGGACCGGTACCTGCGGCCCGGCACGTGAGGCGGGCTTCGTCCGGCCGGTGGGGGCCCGGCGGCAGGACCCTGCCGCCGCCGGGCCTCGTTCCTCAGCCCGCCTGGGCGAGAGGCGGGGCCGCCGCGCCGGCCTGCGCGAGGCGCTCGCGCAGGGCCGCGCGGTCCGGTTTGCCGGCCGCCGTCAGCGGCAGTTCGGCGATCAGGAGCAGCCGCTCGGGGTGCTTGTACCGTTCGAGCCCGCGCCGGGTGAGGTGTTCGCCGAGCGAGGCGAGGGTGAGGGGCTGCCCGCCGCGCGGCACCACGCAGGCCGCCAACCTCTCCCCCATCAACGGGTCCGGGACGCCGACGCAGGCCACGTCGCGGACCTGTGGGTGCGCGGTGAGTTCGCGTTCCACCTCCGCCGGGCTGATGTTGGCGCCGCCGCGGATGACGATGTCCTTGAGGCGGCCGACGATGTGCAGGACGCTGTCGGAGTCGAGGTAGCCGAGGTCACCGGTGCGGACCCAGCCGTCGGGCGTGCGGTAGCGGGCGTCCAGGTCGGGCGCGCCCACGTAGCACAGCGGGGTCATCGGGCCGCGCGAGATGATCTCGCCGACGGCGCCGTCGGGCAGCGGTTCGTGCGTGTCCGGGTCGGCGATGCGGATCTCGGCGACGCGGGGGTCGGGATGGCCCGCGACGACCCCGGATCCGTCGGTGGGCGGCACCGTGTGGGCGAGCCCGGTGTGGCAGTTGACGCCGTCGGCGGAGCCGTAGAGGTTCACCACGGGGCAGCCGAAGGCCTTGGCCGCGGCGGCCGCGGTGGTCTCGTCGAGCGGCGCGCCGCCGAGGACCAGTGCGGTGGGGGCGGGCAGTTCCTCGTCCGTCCCGTCGAGGTGTTCGAGCATCATGCGGACCATCGTGGGCACGCCGAGGATGTGCGTCGGCCGGTGCGCGCGCACCGATTCGATCGCCGCTTGCGGGGTGAAGTGGTCGAGCAGCACGAGGGTGCCGCCGTGCCGGGCCAGGGTGACGGCGGTGCCGTTGGACCCGAAGGCGGAGGCCAGCGGTACGAGGAACAGGCAGCTCGGCGGGGTGCGGTCCGGGATGAGGGAGGCGAGGAAGTTCCCGCGTCCGCCGGCCAGCGCGTTGTGCGAGTAGGCGATCATCTTCGGTTCGGCCTCGGAGCCCGAGGAGACGAGGATGCGTGCGGCACTGTCGGGGTCGGGCCGGGCGGGGACGAATCCACTGGGGTCGGAACGCAGCAGCGCCGACAGGTGAATCGTTCCTTCGGGCGCGACCGGCCCCGCCGCGATGACGTGGCGCAGTGTCGGGAGCGCCCCGGCGAGCGTGCTCAGGTCCGCCGCGTGTCGGAACTCCCGGTGCTCGGTGGCCGCGATGACGGCGACGGCCTCGGCGCGGCGCAGCAGGCACTCGGCTTCGAGGACGCCCCGGCCCACCGGGAACGGGAGCGCGACCGCGCCGAGCGCGGCGAGCGCCAGATCGGCGATGACGGCGAAGCGGTTGTTGGGGAGTTGCACGCCGACCACGTCGCCCGGGCCGATCCCGAGTTCCCGCAAGCCGGTGGCCAGACATCGGACCTTGCGGTCCAGCGCGGTGTAGCAGAGCTTGCCCTTGGAATCGAGGACGGCCGTGCGGTGCAGGTCGGCGATCTGTCGGGCCCGGAAGAGGCTGTAGAGGTCGAGGTCGGGGCAGGTCCCGTCGACCACCCAGGACCGGCGGAGTTCGGCGGGCAGCAGGTCGTGCAGGACGAGCCTGTCGGCGGTCATACGAAGCTCCAGGGGTCGGGGACGACGGGTGCGCCGTGCGCGTCGCGGCTGATCGAGCCGGTGAAGCGCGGATCGTGGTGCAGGTCGGACAGCTCGGTGGTGACCGCGGTCGCGCTCAGTCCGTGCTCGCGCAGCCGGGCCAGGGCCTCGGTCGTGGACAGGCCGCCCAGGTCGTGGAGGGCGACGGCGTGGGCGTCGGCGTCGGCCGCCGCGAGCAGGCCGTCCGCCGTCGGCACCGGGTGCCGGAATCCGGCCGGCCGCCGGGGGTTCTCGCCACGGGCCGCCCGGCGCAGGGCGGGGGCGGTCAGGGTGTCGGCGGCGCCGAGCAGCGAGGAGTCCACGCGTACGCCGTGGCCGGTGCGTTCGCGCAGCAGCAGCCCGGCGAGGACGGCCTCGGCGCCGAGCAGTCCGCCCAGTACGTCGAGCAGGGTCATCAGCGAGGGCGCCGGGGCCTCGCCCTCGGGGCGGACGGCCTCGCCGACGCCCGTACGGGCCTGGACCATGAAGTCGGTGCCCATGGGGGCGTCCTGGATCCGGTCGGCCCAGCCGCTGGTGTACGCGTAGACGAGCGCGGGATTGGCCCGTGCGAGGTCCGCGCAGTCGAGGCCGAGCTCGGCGGCCTTGCCCGGTGCCCAGTTGTGCAGGAAGACGTCGGCCCCGGCAACCAGTTCCCGCAGCCGCCGACGGTCGCCCTCCCGCTTGATGTCGATCTCGACGGCCCGCTTGCTCCGGTTGAGGGCGAGCCAACGCGCCGAGATTCCGGAGCAGGCTGGGGGCATGCCGCGCAGCGGGTCACCGCCCGGCGGTTCGATCCGGATCACGTCGGCGCCGAGGAGCCCGAGCAGATGCGCGGCGAGCGGTGCCTGGATGCGGCGGCCGGCCTCCAGCACGGTCAACCCGGCCAGCGGCCCGCCGGAATGTGCCGCGCCGGGCAGCCGGTGCGACCGGGCGGTGAGACGTCCGGGGGCCGACGGGGCCAGGGACCAGGGGGCGGCGCCGTCGTGTTCCGCCGCCCGTTCGGCGAGCGGGCGCAGGGCGCACACCTCGGTGCCGTAGGCGGCCGCGGCCCGGCGGATCCGTTCCCAGGAGTGGGACCGGGCCGTGAGGTGGAGGGCCGCCGGGAAGGGGGCGCAGGCGGTGGCGTAGCGGAACTGGAAGGGCCGCCAGCCCGCCCGCAGGGCGTCCGCGGGCGCCTCCAGTGCCTTCCAGAAGGCCGCCCAGGCTCCCGGGTCGAGCGTCTCCAGTTCGAAGAGGACACCGTCCGACGAGGTGAACGGCGGTCCTCCGGGAGCGAGTTCGGCGGCCTCGCCCTCGTCGGCCCCGGCGGCGGCGAGGTACTGGGAGACCGCGAGCAGGCCCGCCCGGTCGGCACCGGTGGTGACCGCGCGGGCGGCGCCGCCGCGGGCCTGGCCCACGAGGGCCGCGAGCAGCCCTTGCACGGCCAGGACCCCGGTGGCGGTGGCCGCGTAGTCGACGGCGAGGCCGCGCGGGCCGCCGTCGCGCCGGCCGTGCACGGCCATGATGCCGGTGGCGGCCTGCACCGTGGCCTCGTCGGTGAGCCCGCTCGCCGGATCCGCCCAGGTGGCGGTCGCGTGCGCCGGGTCGAAACCGCCGCCCGTGAGCGTGGTGCCGCCGGTGGGCGGGCCATCGGTGCCGGCGGCGATGCCGGTGGACGCGCCGTCCTGGGCGGGGCGGTCCGTCCGTGCGCCGAGCAGCCTCAGGTGGTCGGCGATGACGCTCGTGATCTGCGGGGGCCCCGAGGTGTCGAAGCGCAGTGTGTCGAGCGGCCGGACCGTCTGCGTGGTTGCTGGTGACGCCATGCCTCTCCTCTCCTGGCGCGGCGGTGGCCTGCGCCCGGGTCTTGCCGAATGTGGGGAACCCGGGAGCGTCCGCGCCCGACCAGTTCCACGGACAGGGAGTCGGTCGGCCGTTCCCGCGAGTTCCCGGGAATGAGGAGGAAAGAAGTGACGGATCCAGGCACGGACCACGGCGCGGACGCACAACGGACCGCTGGAGCAGCGGAGATGAGAGGACGCGTCGACCGGTTCGTCCGCTCCCGGGTGATCCCCCGGGAGGCGCTGCTGGACGGCGGCGGGCCCGCCGCGGCCGAGGCCTTGGCCGAACTGCGCGGCCAGGCGCGGGAGGAGGGCCTGTGGGCGCTGCCGCTCCCGGAGGAACTGGGCGGCGGCGGGCTCGGGTTCCGCGCGTACGCCGAACTGGCCGAGGTGGAGGGGGCCAGTGACCACGGTCCGGCCGCGCTGGGCTCCGCCCCGCTGCTCGACGTGACGATGCTGGCGCGGCACGGGGGGACCACGGTCCGCGAGGCGTACCTGAAGCGGCTGGTCGCCGGGGACATACGGACCTGTTACGCCATGACCGAGCCGGACGTCCCCGGCACCGATCCCTTCCGGACCGCCACCCGGGCGGAGCGCGGGCCGGACGGCGGTTGGGTGGTCACCGGCCGCAAGTGGTTCACCTCGGGCGTAGCGGGCGCCGACCTGGTCACGGTCATGGCCCGCACCGGCGGGGGCTCCGGCGATCGCGAGGGGCTGTCGCTGCTGCTCGTGCCCACGGCGTCGGCCGGCTTCCGCGTCGTACGTGAACTGCCCGTCCTCGGTACGGGCGGCCAGTACGAGATCGCGCTCGACCGGGTGCGGATCCCGGCCGACCATCTCCTCGGCGAGCCCGGGGACGCGCTCGCCATCGCCGGCGAGCGGCTGCAGCTCGGCCGTACGCTGCGCTGCCTGCGCTGGCTCGGCCAGGCCCGGCGTGCCTTCGACCTCATGTGCGAGCGGGCCGCCACCCGCCACGGGTCCCGTGGACCGCTCGCCGACCAGCAACTGGTCCAAAGTCACGTCTTCGACGCCCTGCTCGCCCTGCGCACCACCCGCCCCTTGGTGCACGAGGCGGTGGCGTTGATCGACGCCGGGCGGGACGCGCGCACGGAGGTGGGGCTCGCCAAGGTCGCCGCCGCGCGCATGCTCCAGCAGGTCGTGGACTCCGCCATCCAGGTCCACGGCGCCGCCGGGCTCGGCCCGGACACCCCGTTGCCCGGACTCTTCCGGACGGGCCGGGCCGCCCGCGTCCTCGACGGCCCGGACGAGCTGCACATCACCTCGGTGGCCCGCCGGGTCCTGCGCGGATACGGGCGGGACAGCAGTGACAGAGGTAGCGGCAGCGACAGGGGCACCGGCACCGGCCCTGAGTGAGCCCCTACACGCGGGTGATGTCGACGATCCCGTGCACGGCGGCGAGGCCGAGCGCCAGGAAGAAGTCGCCCCAGACGAGCTCGTGCCGCACGGCCAACCCCTTCCCGGCGTCGTAGCAGCCGTCGAGCAGCATCCCGGTCGGTCGCCCGGAGCCCGGTCCGGTGACGTGGTCCTCCGTGAGCCGGCGGAGGATCGCCTCGGCCCGGTACGCGTACCCGGCCGCCCGGGGACCGGGCACCCGGGCGAGTTTCAGCAGGGCGACGGCGGTGATCGCGGCGGCCGAGGTGTCGAGCGGCCCGTCCGGACGGCCGGCGTCGGCCGCCGGGACCGGGCCACCGCCCGGGAACTCATCTCCTGCAAAGCCGAGTTGGGTCACCAGTCGCTCCGCCGCCTCGCCGAGGCGGGCGGCCGGGCCGGGTAGGGCCAGGTCCGGGCGCAGCAGGGCGTCGGCCACCGCCAGGAGCAACCAGGCGCGGCCCCGGCTCCAGCCCGGCGGCGGGTCCGGGCAGGGCTGCCAGCCCGCGACCGCGTCGAAGGTCAGGGCCGGAATCAGCCCCCCGGGGTTCGCGCCGAGGCAGAGGTCGAGGTGGCGGGAGAGGTGGGCCGCGGCGGCGCCCTGCCCTCCGGCTCCGGCTCCGGCCAGCAGGGGTACGGTCCCCGGCACGCCGTCCACGCGGGCGAGCAGACGGGGCCCGCCGAGCGCGTCCCCCCAGGGCACCAGCCCGAGTTCGCGGTCGTAGGCCGACAGCATCGCTCGGGCGCCGAGGCCCTGGAGCTCGGCGGCCTCGGCGTCGTCCCCGGCCGGAGCGGTCCCGTACCAGAGGACCAGGCCACGGGTGGCGGTGTCGGCGCCCACCCACGGTGCGAGCCGGGCCGTGCACGCGGCGGCGGCGCGCCGGTCGGCGGCGTCGCCGGTGTATCGGGCCCGCAGCCACAGCAGCCCGGCCCAGAACCCGCCGGTCCACGAACCGCGGCCGGTGGTCGCCCACCGGCCGTCGGCCGGCTCGGCGTACAGCGGGAAGCGCGGGCCGACCGCCTCGGCGGTCACCGCCACCCGTGCCATCACGGCGTCGAAGGCCGGGCCGAGCCCGGCGCCGTCCGCGCTCACGCCCCGCCCTCCCGTCGGTCCCGTACGGCCCACAGGACCGCGACGGCCGCCGCCGCCGCGAACTCCGCCGCGACCAGCAGCCAGCCCGACCCGTACCGGCCGCTCTGCGCGAGCAGGCCGAAGAGGGGCGGGCCCACCGCGAATCCGCCGAAGAACCCGGCCGCGACCAGCGCCGAGTCCTGTCCGGCGCGGCCGGGGGCGGCCCGCTGCATGACCAGCACCATGGAGACGGCGTTGCCGGAGACGGCGAAGACGCCGACGGCGATCGCGCCGATCCACACCAGCGGGCCGACCAGCAGGGCGGCCGCCAGCAGGACCGCCGCGCCCAGCGCCCCGCAGGCCAGCCATCCCGGGAGCCACTCGGCCCGCCCGGGACGGGCCGCCTTCGACCATCCGACCCGGCCCACGATCCCCGCCACACCGAGTACGGCGACCAGGGCGGCCGCCGCCGTCGGGCCCATGCCCAGGCGCTGTGCTCCGAAGAGGGCGAGGTAGGTGTTGACCGAGGCGATGCCGGCGCCGAGGAACAGCGAGAACACCGCCAGCCAGGCCACCATCCCGCGCGGGACGAGAGCCGTACGGGGCCCTGCGGGCGGCGGGGCGGGGTCGGCGGGCAGGACGCGCAGCGCCCACAGCCCGGCGAGCAGTGCGGCGCCGGCGCCGGTCCAGACGGCGGCCCGCCAGCCGATGCCGCCCGCGAGCAGGGCGAGCGGCAGTCCGGCCGCGAAGGCGCCGAGCTGGACCCCGGACTGCTTGAGCCCGGTCACCGCGCCCCGCCGGGCGGGCGGAACGGCCCGCAGCACGGCCTTGTTGGTGGCCGGGTTGGCCAGCGCCTGGGGTACGCCGCCCAGGGCGACGGCGCCGAGCAGCAGACCGGCGCCGGGTGCGGAGCCGATCAGGCAGAGGGCCGCGGCGGAGAGGATCAGCAGGGCCACCAGGGAGCGTCGCGGTCCGATCCGGTCGACGATCCGGCCGCCGGCCGGGGACAGGACGGCAGCGGTCCCGAAGCCGATCGTGGTCGTCAGCCCCAGTACGGCCGGGGACACTCCGAGTTCGGTGACCAGGCGCGGTCCCAACGCACCGAGGAGGAACAGCTGCAGCATCGAGAACGCCATGGCGCAGGTGAGCAGCGCGGTCAACTGCCGCCCGGCGCCCGCGTCCTGCTCCGTCGGGGGTGCCGTCGCCTCGCTCGCCGTCGTCCCCTTCGGCGTTGCTCTCTCCGGCCGCCGCGCCGCCCCTTCCGCCGCCACGAAGTCTCCCCTCCCAGGACGTTGAACTCTTCGACCGAGCGGGTAGGCAGTCGGATGGAGCGGCGGGCAGGTTCCCTCACTCCGTTGTGCCCTGCACCACACGAGGCGGGCGACCCGGCCCTGACAGGCCGGGACGCGGGAACTTGTCCGGAAGTGCGCACCCTGATGTGCGGCTCGGGAGGCCGGTGCGAGGATGAGCCCTCCATGAACCCGGTCCGCTGTTTGCGAGCGCTACGGGCTGCGATGTTCGCAGCCCTCTGTGTGCTGCTCGCGGCGACCGGACACCTGCTCATGTCCGGTGTGCCGGTGCCCTGGTGGGCCTTGGCCGTCGCTTTCCCGGGCACGGCGGCGACGGCCTGGGCCCTGGCCGGACGTGAACGCGGGCTGCTCGCCGTGACGACGGCGGCCGTAGCCGTCCAGGCGGTGCTGCACGCCGGTTTCACCCTGTCCCAGTCGCTCGTCGGGCCGGCCGCACCGACCGGATCAGGGCTGATGGCCCCGATGGCGCCGATGGCGGGGATGACGCGGCCGCCCGGCGTCGGGATGCCGGCGGCCACCGCCCACTCGCACCACGCCATGCACGGGGCGACGGACACCGCGGCCGCCCTGACCAGCGCCACCGGCGCCGCCGGCGGGCCGTTGCCGGTCGGCGTGCACGAGGCGGGCGCCATGTCTGCGACCGGCATGCTGGCCGCGCACCTACTGGCCGCCGTGCTGTGCGGGCTGTGGCTCGCGCACGGCGAGCGGGCGGCCTTCCGCGTGGTGCGCGCCGTCGCCGGGCGCCTGTGGACTCCGATGCGGCTGCTGCTCCGTACGGCGGTGCCCGCGCACCGGCCACCCGTCCGCGTCCGCCGCCGGCGGCGGAACCGCGCGCCGCGCCGGCTGTTCCTCGTCCACGCCATCACCTCACGGGGTCCGCCGACGGGAACCGCTGTCCTTTGACAGCTGGTTCCCCGAGCCGCGTCCGCGACCGCGACCGCTTTCACCCGTGCTTCGCACCCGCTTTCGCACCCGCACACCGCGCCTCGGGCCTCGGCCATGCCTTCCGGCAGGCCGCACCCCTCACCGGCACCGCCGCTCGTGGCGCCGGACTCCCTTTGCCCGTAAGGACCTTGTGGCGATGACTGCTGCCCTGACGACCCCTTCCGCCCCTTCTTCCTGTACCGCCGGCGACCGGCCGGCCCGGCGCACGCCCGACTCCGACGCGGCGGTGACCCGGCTGGCGTTGGACGCCCGCGACGGCGATCCGGTGAAGACCGACCGGTTCGTGCGCGCGCTCCACCGCGACGTCTGGCGCTACGTCGCCTATCTCAGCGCCGACACCCAGGCGGCCGACGACCTCACCCAGGACGTCTTCCTCCGTGCGCTGGCGAGCCTGCCCCGGTTCGAGGGCCGTTCCTCCGCGCGGACCTGGCTGCTGTCGATAGCCCGTCGCACGGTCGTGGACAGCCTGCGCCACGCGGCCGCCCGGCCCAGACTCTCGGACCGCTGCGACTGGCAGACGGCGGCCGAGCAGACCCAGCCGTACGACGTGCCGGGCTTCGAGGACGGCATCGCCCTGGCGGAACTGCTCGCCGTCATCCCGTCCGAGCGGCGGGAGGCCCTGGTGCTGACGCAGTTGCTGGGCCTGTCGTACGCCGAGGCGGCCACGGCCGTCGGCTGCCCCATCGGTACGGTGCGCTCCCGGGTCGCCCGCGCCCGCACCTCGCTGATCGCGCTCCTGACGGACACCCGGACGGCCGAGCCGGCGCCGGAGCCCCCGGCGCAGCGGCACGATCGGGCCGGAGAACGGACGCTCACGGCGGCCGCGGCCCTCGCCTGAGCCGCCGGCGCGCGAGCGGACGTACGACATAGGAGGGGAGGGCTGCGGGCGCCGTGAGCGCCCGCAGCCCTCCCCTGCCACGCCCACGCCACCTCTGTGACACGAACAGGCATGCTCTGTAGGGGAGTTGCCGCGCAGGGTCGGAAGCCGACGAGGGATCCACCAAGGCCTTCCGGTGGTCCGTGCGGGGCATGACGGGCACGCGGGAAGGCCGTGACGGCATGCGGGCAGGGCCGGACGGCACACGGGCATGACGGGGTACGACGGCACCACGCGGCCGAATGTGCGGGCGCGCCGCAAGATATCAGCCTTCCGCTCGGTCGCCGGGATGTTTGTCCGATGGTGATGTCCTACGGCCTCGGCGCCGCGCCCGGCACTAGCGTCCCGTGACACCCCGGGAATGCGGGTGCGCACCGCACAGTTCGTGCGGACCCTCCTGCCCCGCCACCCCCTCCCGGCCCTTGGAGCGAGGAGGCACAGTGCCGTCATTGCGGCGGAGATCCATCAGCAGTTTGTCGGTGGCCACGCGATACACGATCGGAAGCGGCCTGGTCATCACCGCCCTTGCCCTCACCCTGATCGCCCTTCTGATACCCGTGGACAGCTTCGGCAGCCGGCCCGCGGCCGCTGTCGCGGGCCCGGCGGGCGACGACGACGGCGGCGGAACGTTGAGCACGGCCTACGGACCGCTGACCGCCGCGGACCGTGACTTCATCCGCAAGGTCCGGCTCGCCGGGCTCTGGGAGCTGCCCGCGGGCCGCCAGGCCCAGCAGCGCGGGTCGAAGCCCGCGATCAAGACGGCCGGCCAGCACCTCATCGACGGCCACACCGAGCTCGACCGGCAGGTCATCCAGGTCGGCCAGGCCCTCGGCGTCGATCTGCCCAACCAGCCGTCCGCGCAGCAGCAGGACTGGCTGGGCCAGATGAACCGTGCACGCGGAGAGGAGTACGAGCGGCTGTTCGTACAGCTGCTGCGCCGAGCCCACGGAAAGGTGTTCGCGCTGCTGGCCGGGATTCGGGCCCAGACCAAGAACTCCATGGTCCGAGCCCTCGCCTCGTCCGCCAACGCCACGGTTCTGGACCACATCACGGTCCTCGAAGACACCGGACTCGTCGACTTCGACGCGCTCTCTGACAATGCCCAACCGACGAAGTGAAGTGATCGCATGAGTAAAAAGGGACACAAACGCCCACGGCTGTCGAACAAGGTCCTGGGCGTGATCTCGGCGCTCGTCCTGGGCGGCGGCGGGGTCGCCGTCGTCGCCGGGAACGCGTCCGCCGGTCAGAACGATCGGGCGATACAGACGATCGACTGCCCCGACGTGGGAGAGAAACTCACCGCGGTCCCCGAACAGGCCAAACCCGAGGTCGACGCGAACCTCGCCAAACTGGACGACCAGGTCGCCGACGCGTACAAGAAGCTCGCGGCCGGCCAGGCGAAGGGCAACGCCCTCCTCGGCGACCTGAAGCAGAAGCGCGACCAGACCATCAAGGGCATGAGCGACGCGATGGGCCGGGCGGGCCAGGCTCCCGCGGACATCAAGTCGTTGAGCGCCTGCACGATGAAGGACGCACCCGCCGCGGACGCGGCCGACGCCAAGGTGGACGCCGCGAGCAAGGGCGAGCAGGGCGCGGTCGCCCAGGCCGCCGCCCAGAAGGGTGGTCCGTCCAAGAACGACTTCGTCAACATCACCAAGATCAAGCCGAACGTCCGCAATCCCCAGCAGGCGGGGAACGCCTCGAAGGGCTCCTTCACCTCGCAGTGCGGCCGCAACGAGAACGGCCACTTCAACCCCGACAACGTGATCGTCGCCCCCGGCGTCTCCAACGGCGCCCACCACATGCACGACTACGTGGGCAACCTGACCGCCGACGCCTTCTCCACGAACAACAGCCTCGCCGCGTCCGGCACCACCTGCAGCAACGGGGACCAGTCCACGTACTACTGGCCCGTGCTGCGGTTGCGCGACGGCAAGGTGGAGAAGGACGCCAAGGCGCCCGGCGGCGGCCAGGACGGCAACGTCGGCACCATCCTCAAGCCGAAGCAGGTGTCGCTCACCTTCAAGGGCAGCCCCGTCGGCAAGGTCACGGCGATGCCCCGCTTCATGCGCGTCATCACCGGTGACGCCAAGGCCTTCACCAACGGCAACGCCAACGCCAACGCCTCGTGGAGCTGCACGGGCTTCGAGAACCGTCAGCTGAAGGACAAGTACCCGGTCTGCCCGAAGGGCAGTGACGTGGTGCGCACCTTCAACTTCCAGAGTTGCTTTGACGGCAAGAACGTCGACAGCGCGAACCACCGCACGCACGTGGCCTTCGCGGACAAGAACGGCAAGTGCCCGAACGGCTTCAAGGCCATGCCGCAGCTGGTGATGCGCCTCACCTACGGGGTGGCGCCGGGTGCCCGGTTCGCCGTGGACAGCTTCCCCGAGCAGCTCCACAAGCCGGTGACCGACCACGGCGACTTCATCAACGTGATGTCGAACGGCCTGATGAACAAGGCCGTGAACTGCATCAACAACGGGCAGAACTGCCGCTGACCCCCGCAGCGGGAGCTTCCCCCCTCCACTCCCGGGCCGGACGCCCACTCCCCCATCCCCGGCGTCCGGCCCGGGACAGGTGTTGGCCCGAAGCCGACTTCGGGCCAACACCGCACGTATATGTACGCCGCCGCCGAGTCCCGGCGGCGTACGCATGACACGAGACCGGCCGGACGGCGTGCCCCCCACGGGCACGGCGCCGGCCGCACGGCGTGGCGCACGACTCGACACCGGCCGCACCGCGGGCCACCGGCCACCGGCCACGGTTCACGCACGACACGGCGTCCGTAAGAAGACGCACCGCACGAAAAGGCGCCCGTACCCGACGGCGTACCGAACGAACCGAACGAGACGGCGCCCGACCCGACGGCGCAGACAGGACATGACGGTCCAGTGACAGACACACGAAACAGCCCGGCCCGGCCCCGTGACAGGGGGCCGGGCCGGGCTGTTCGTGACTCAGAGGCCGTTGACGCGGGCCATTCGTCCGACGACCACGGGGGTGAAGTCGGCTTGGATGACGCGGGCGGCCCTGCGGCCCACCCGGGAGTGCTGACGTCGGACCTGGGCCATCAGCCGGCGGCTGCGCAGCGCCATTTCGAGCTCGAAGCGGGTACGGGGGTCACGCAGGCCGGTCCCGAAGAGCTTCTCCAGCTGACGCATGCGGTACCGCACGGTCTGCGGGTGCACACTCAGCGCCTTGGCGGCCTCGGGGGCTCCGCCGCCCTCCAACCAGGCGAGCAGCGTCACCTCCAACCGTTCGCTCTGGCGGGGGGTCAGGTCGGCCAACGGTCGAAGCCACCGGGCGGCCAGCGCGTGGGCCAGGGGCTCGTCCTGAAGGAGCAACAGGGTCGAGAGGTGGTCGTCCACGAAGACGGGCCGGGCCTCCACACCGGGACGGGCCGGTGTCAGTGCGGCCAGGCGCAGGGCCCAGCGCAGCGAGGAGGCCGTGTCGCGGAGCGGTACGGCGTGGCCCACGGCAGCGAAGCGGCCGCGGAGCAGGTTTTCCAGCGGGGCGCGGGTGTCCGGTTCGGGACTGGGGACGAGCAGGCACGGACGGCCCGCGAACATGCCGACGAGGCAGTGGTCCAGTGCGGCGGCGAGCTGCTGGGTCTCGCCGGGCGTGGCGGGCACGATGGCCCGGACGGCGAGCGGGAGAGGCCAACCGGCCGCCTCCGCGAGCTCGCTGAGGGACATCTCGGAAGCGTCCCTGTCATCGGTGAGGGTCTTGAAGAGGTCGTGCCGCGCCCGATCGATCTCGCGGACGCCTTCGTGTCGGGTCTCGTGCCGGCTCTCCTGCCGGGCTTCGCGCAGGCCTTCGTTGCGCACTTCGCGCAGACCCTGGCGATGTCCGTCCCGGAGGCCCTCGGTGCGGGACTCGTTCCGGGCCTCGGTGCGGGCCTCACGAAGTCCCTCGTGCCGGCCCTCGTGTGTGACCTCGCACTCGTGCCTGGCCGCGATCCCGACTTCGATCTCGTGCTCGACCTTGCTGTCGAACTGGCTCTCGATCTTGACCTGGTTCTCGATCTCGTCCTCGCTCTCGGCCTGTTCATCATGCGCGTCCGGTGCTTGTTCCCGGGGCTGTTCCTGGTAGCCGAGGACGGTGAGGAGAGCCTCTTCCACCCGCTGCCGGAACAACTCGTCATCAATGGCATCGTTGTCATCGATAAGTGCGGAAAATTCCGGAATTCCATGCAGAAGCTCCTCCACTATCTCGGCGGCCAGCGAGGGCAGTTCCCTACGCAGGACGCGCGTCCACTCGCCACGTGGGCGGGACCAGATGCGGTTCAGAAGTTCACACATCGTTTTCCTCGTTCGTGCCGGGGTGAGGCTTGTCCGGGGAAGAGGCGACAAGCCCGCCGAGGTTGCCTCCGACGTCAACATCCTTGTCTGACGTAGAAGTTGCGGCCCTCGTACTCCCTCCTTGAGAGGTCCGACCACTTACGGTCCCGCCGTTTTACCTTGTTTTTACCGTCCGGGACGCGTAAGTGACGGTCAGCGCGGTGGCCTGTCGCAACCTCCGCTGGAGGGGAATCTTCCGGTGTTGTTCGATGCACCGGAGACGCGGTGCGAGAAATTATCACGTTTCGATAAATCCTGTGGAGCTGCTGTGCAGCTCCACGATGCTGCTGCACTCCGGCCCCAAGTTCCCTCGGCCGGCGCGGAGTTTCACAGCGCTGCCGGGCACGACGACAACGACCCCCGGGTACCGAGCGCCAGGTGGAGCGCTCGGAGCCCAGGCGCACAGGAGAACTGGATGCCCCTGCCCCAGCCTCAACTGCCCAGCTCACACAGGGCCCGCCGTAAGAGCCGCCACGCCGTGGCCGCGGCTTCGGCAGCCGGACGGAGGGCCGTCCGGCGGCCCTCCCTCCTCCCCCGGGACGGCAGGCTGAGCCCCGGCGTGCTCTGCGCCGTCGGCGCGGCCGTCGTGGCCGTCACCGTGGCCGCCCGAGCGGGCGCATTTACCCAACTATGGGCGTTCCTCGACTTCGGGGCGGGCGTGCTCTCGCTCGTCTCGCTCACGGCCACCGTCCTATGGGGACTGGCCGCGACCGACCGGGTCATCCTCGGCTCGGGCCACCGGCTGCTCGCCCAGGGCGCGCACCGCGGCCTCGCCGTGTCCGGGCTCGGTTTCCTCGCCCTGCACATCTGGGTCAAGGTCGCGGGCCAGCGCACGACCGCGACGTCCGCGCTCGTGCCGTTCACGGACGCCACGCGGCCCGTCCTGGTCGGGCTCGGCAGCCTGGCCGGATACCTCTTCATCTCGGTGGCCATCTCCGGTGCGGTGCGCAGTGTGTTCAACACCCGGCGCGGCTCCGCGTGGTGGCGAGCTCTGCACTTCGGCGCGTATCCGGCCTGGGGTGCCTCACTGGTGCACGGCCTGAAGTCGGGTCGCGCCGCCGACACCTGGGTCACGGTCGCCTACGGGCTGTGCCTGCTCGGCATCGTCGGCGTGCTCGTGTTCCGGGTCAGGACGCGGGTCCTGGACGCGGCCTCGCTTCCGCCCGTCCCGCAGCCCGTGGCCCAGACGCCGATCAAGGGCGGTGTGCCCCGGCAGCGGCGATCCTCGCGTCCGGCGGCTGCCGCCGTGACCGCGAATTCGGCGCAACCGCCCCGGCCCGACCAACCGCCCCGGTTCGACCGACCGCCCCAGCTCGACCAACCGCCGCGCACCGCCGTCTACGCGCCGAGCCGCGCCGGCCGAGCCGGCGCGGCCGCGGACGCCGAGACGCTCATCAGCCGGGATCAGTGGCTGTGAGCGGCCTCCCACGCCCCAGCCTCGGCTGTGTGGGGGCGCCCCGGCTGCTGGCCGGGCTCGACCAGGCCGCGCGGCTCGACCGCGTGGCCCATTTGACGACGCACGGCCAGATGCCCCGCTACCGGCCGGAGGAGCTCGTCGACCTCGCCGACAACATCGACCTCCGCGGCCGCGGCGGCGCGGGCTTCCCCTTCGCCAAGAAGCTGCGCTCCGTCATGCGCTCGGCACGCGCCGGGGACGGACAGACCGCCGTCGTCGTCAACGGCAGTGAGGGCGAGCCGAGTTGCCTCAAGGACACCGCACTCCTGCTGCACACCCCCCATCTGGTGCTCGACGGGGCCCTGCTGGCCGCGGCCGCGTTGAACTCCGAGGACGTCGTGGTGGGCGTCACCCGGGGGGACGTGGAGCAGTCGCTGCGGGAGGCCGTCGCGGAACGCGGCCCGGCGGGCCGCCGGGTGCAGATCACCCGGCTCCCCGAACGGTTCGTCACCGGCGAGAGCACGGCGCACGTGAACGGTCTGAACGGCGGCCCGACGCTGCCTTCCGGACAGAAGGTGCGCACCAGCGACCGAGGCCTGAACGGGGTACCCACCCTGTTCTCCAACACCGAGACCTTCGCCCAGCTGGCCGTCGCCGCCCGGCTCGGCGCACTCGACTTCCGCGCGACCGGCCTGCCCAGCGAGCCGGGCACCATCATGCTGACCATCGCGGGCACCACGGCCGTCGAGACACCGAGCGGGGCCGCGCTGTCCTACATCCTGGAACTGTGCGGAACCGATCCGGGCCAGGGCGTGCTGGTCGGCGGCTATCACGGCAAATGGCTCGATCCGGCGTCCGCGCGCGCCGCCGAGATCTCCCGCGAGTCCCTCGACCGGCTCGGCGCGCGACTGGGCGCGGGGGCGGTGCTGCCGCTGCCCATGGACACCTGCCCGGCCGGCGAAGTGGCACGCGTGACCCGCTGGATGGCGAAGGAGTCGGCCGGCCAGTGCGGCCCCTGCGTACGCGGGCTGCCCGCCATCGCCGACGTACTGGACGACGCCATTCGGGGTGGGGGAAGACCCGCCCTGGAGATGCTGGAGCTCCGTATGAAGGCGGTGCTCAAACGCGGCGCGTGCAGCCATCCTGACGGCACCTCGGCCTTCGTCGCCTCCGCGCTGCGCACCTTCCCCGACGAGTTCCGGGACCACGCGCTCGGCAGCGGCTGCGGCCGGCGGGTGCTGGGCGCCCTTCCGCTGCCCGAGGACGAGGAGAGTCCGGAGCGACTGTTGGTCGACTGGACCCTGTGCAAGGGCCACGGGCTGTGCGTGGACGTCCTGCCCGATGTGGTCCGCCTCGACCTGGACGGCTTCCCCGCGGAGGCCTCCATGGCCGTACCCCGCCAGTTGCGGCAGAAGGCGCAGCGCGCCGTGCGCCGCTGCCCGGCCCTCGCGCTGCGCATCCAGGACTGAACCAATGCGCCGGGTTCAATGTTGGCGCGATCTGACAAATTCCCGGTGATATCTGCTTCCGCCGCTCCGGGCCCCGTATCAATTACCGGGGGCAAGAAAACGCGGAACCGAACCTGAAGGAGAGATCGTGAAGATGCGTCGTGAGATATTCGCCGGGTCGGCGGTCGCGGTACTGATGTTGACAACAGCCGCATGCGGAAGCTCCGACAATTACGGGGGAAAGGCCCCTGCGGTACAGCCGGTGGGCGACAGCAAACAGGTCGGATCCCCTTACGGCGACCCGTACGGAAGCGGTTCGGGAGCCGCCCCGGCGGGCGCCGCCGACAAGAGCGGCCCGGCCGGCGAGCTGAAGGTGAGCGAGATCCAGGGCCTGGGATCCGGGGTCACCGACAGCGCGGGCATCACGCTCTACCGGTTCGACAAGGACACGCCGAAGCCGCCCAAGTCCAACTGTGAGGGTGACTGCGCGGCGGCTTGGCCGGCGGTCGCCGCGAACGACGCCTCGGTCAGCGCGGGCATCGACGCGGCGCTCCTCGGCTCCGTCGAACGCTCCGACGGCACCAAGCAACTCACCCTCGCCGGATGGCCCGTGTACCGCTACGCGAAGGACGTCAAGGCGGGCGACGCGCTCGGTGAAGGCGTCGGCGGAACCTGGCACGTCCTGGGCCCGGGCGGGAAGCCGGCCGGGGCGGGCAAGGGCGCGGCGGCCGGGGCCGAGAAGGAGGAGAAGGAGGAGAAGCCGGCCGCCGAGGCCAAGGGCGACGAGCTCACCGCCGTGCAGAACCCGGAGCTCGGAACCCTCGTCGAGGACGCGGAGGGCAAGACGCTCTACCGCTTCGACAAGGACAGCGCCTGGCCCATGAAGATCGGCTGTGTCGACGCCTGCACGGACACCTGGAAGCCGGCCAAGCCTGTCGACAAGAACAAGGTAAGCGGAATCGCACCTGAATTGATTGGAAAGGTGAAGCGGCCCGACGGGACCGAGCAATTGACGATCGACTGCTGGCCCGTTTACTCCTTCACCGGCGACAAGGAGCCCGGAGACACCACGGGGCACAACAACAAGGGTCTCTGGTTCGCCATCACCGACAAGGGCAAGAAAGCGAAGGTCGTCGGCTAACTCCTGTTCGCGGCCCGCCGATCCGCCCCCGAAACGCGTGGTGCCCGGGTACCTCCCCACCCGGGCGCCACGGACCCTTCCCGATCAGCCAGAGAGGTCGCCATGCCGTCCACCGACCGCCGCACCCGCCGGATCCGGCGGATCCGCCCGTCGCTTCCGGCCCTCGCGGCGGTGTGCGTCGCAGCGCTGCTGTGCGGGGGCTGTTCCTCGAAGGCGGCGGCGCAGCACACCTCGACGAAGGCCTCGGCCTCGCAGACCCCGGCGGCGGCCCCCGGGACCTCCCTCGAACAGATCGCCACGGCTATCGGCTGTACCGCCGAAGTGAACGTGGAGGTCGAGGAGTTGCGCCAGGGTGGCTGCCAGGCCGGACAGGTCGTCTACCGTATGGTCACCTTCGCCGCGGAGAAGGGTCTGCACTCCTGGCTGACCGAGGCCCGGATGTACGGCGGCCTCTATCTGGTCGGCGACCGATGGGTCGTCACCGCGCCGACGGAGGAGTCCCTGACGGCACTCCGCGGGCGTCTCGGCGGCACCCTGGAGACCGGTGACACGCACGGTGGGGCGCACGGCGGTGCGTCCGGCCAGACCCCCGGTCAGACCCCCGGTCAGGCAGCCGGACAGACGCCCGGCGGTACGCCCGGTGAAACCCCCGGCGCGACCCACGGCGGCGAGCACGAGGGCGGGCACGACGGCGGCCAGGGTGGCGGCAACTGAGGCCGCTCCCCCGCACCGCGCACACGTCGGCCCCCGGCACACGCCCGGGGGCCGACTGCGGCGTGTCGGCCACCTGTCCGGTTGTGGGCTCGTTCGTGAGGCGCACAGGGTACGGACCTTCGGGATGATTCGGCCGGGCTCCGCGTGCAACAGGGTGTACGCGTAAGCGACTTCACCGAAAGGAACGGCTCCGTGCGCATGAAACGCTTCGCACCGCTGCTCGCCGCCGCCGGACTCATCGCGACCACCGTGCCCCTGCTGTCCGCGACGCAGGCCTCCGCCGCCCCGACCGCGGACCACCTTCGGCAGAAACCCGCCTGGCACCGCTGCAGCCCCGAGCAGCCGGCCTCGTACGAGTGCGCGACGCTCAAGGTCCCGCTCGACTACCGGCGTCCCGACGGGCGCACGATCGACCTCGCCATATCCCGGATCAAGAGCGAGAACCCGGCCAAGCGGCACGGCGCCATGCTGCTGAATCCCGGCGGCCCGGGCGGTTCCGGCCTCGACCTGCCGTTGCTGATGAGCGGGGCGATGCCGAAGGACGTACGGGAGAGCTACGATCTCATCGGCTTCGACCCCCGCGGTGTGGGCGCCAGCAGTCCGATCACCTGCGGACTGAACGACGCCGAGCAGAGCTTCGACCGGGCCTACCGACCGGAGAGCTACGGCTCCGACGTGACCTGGGCGCGTACCGTCGCCGACAAGTGCCGGGAGAAGGCCGGTTCGGTGCTTCCGTACATCACCACCCGCAACACGGCCCGGGACATGGACACCATCCGTGCGGTCCTCGGCGAGCGCAAGCTCTCCTACCTGGGCTACTCGTACGGGACCTACCTCGGCGCGGTGTACTCCCAGATGTTCCCGGACCGCACGGACCGCTTCGTGCTCGACAGCGGCGTGGACCCGCAGCGGATCTGGCGCGGCATGATCCAGGTCTGGGCCACCGAGGCCGAACCCGCCTTCGCGCGGTGGACGGGGTGGGCGGCACAGCGGTCGGCCGAGTACGGGCTGGGCGACACCCCGAAGGCCGTGTCCGAGACCTTCTGGGACCTGGTGGCGCGGGCCGACAAGGAGCCGTTCGAGTTCGAGGGCATGAAGGTCGACGGGGACCTGATCCGCACCACGCGCGCGGTGTTCTTCTACCCGGCGCAGGCCACCCCGATGGTCGTGGCCCTGAAGGCCGCGTCCGAGGGCAAGCCGTTGCCCGGGGGGACGACCGCGACGGAACTCGAGCGGCTGCTGACCGGCGGTTCGGCGGCCGAGCCCGCCTCGGACAACGGCACCGCCGTGTTCTGGGCCGTGGCGTGCGGGGACACCGGCAGTTGGCCCCGCTACACCGAGCAGTACGAGCGGGACGCGGTGAAGGACAAGGCCAGGTACCCGCTGTACGGGGACTTCGCGTCCAACATCAAGCCGTGCGCCTTCTGGGACCGGCCGGTCGAGGCGGCCACGCCGATGCACAAGAAGGCGAACGTGCTGACGGTGCAGAACGAGTGGGACTCCCAGACCCCGCTGGTGAGCGGCCAGGGCCTGCACAAGGCCCTCAAGGGCTCGCGGATGGTGCTGGCGGTGGGCGGTGAGGGCCACGGCGTGTACCTCTTCGACCCCACCTCCTGCGCCAACGCCGCGGTGAACGCGTACCTGACCACGGGCAAGCTCCCCGCCCAGGACGTCACCTGCCAGAACCCGCCGGCCGCCGCCGAGCGGCAGGGCGCGGAGGCGCCCGCGAAACCGCTGCCGTTCCCGTCCACGCCCGGACGCTTCTGACTCCGGCCGGAGCCGGTACCCGCCCGGGCCCCGGCCCGGGCGGGTTCCACGGCCACGCGTTCGGGCGGAGCGACGTCGACGCCCTCGCGCTGAACGTTCCCGGGACGGCCCTCAGGCCTTGATCGACGCCTCCGCGGCCGCCTTGATGCGCCGACCGAAGTCGGGGGCGTCCTTGCGGGCCGCGCCGAGGGCCAGGCCGACGAGCAGTTTGCCGATTCCGTGGCCTTCGAGGGTGTTGAAGATGCGGACGCGGGTGCGGCCGCCGGGGAGGGGTTCGAGGTCGTAGCCGCCCTCCGCCGTGACGAGGTTGCGGCTCTGCTCCGTCCAGCGGATCAGGTGCGGCGCGTCCAGGCCGACGATGCGGAACTCGCGGCCGGTCTTCATCCCGGCGTCCTTGACCGTGCTGCGGAAGACCGTGCCGAGGGCCGTGGGGCCGTCCGGGGTCTTGGTGATCTCCTGGACGCGGGGGCTGAACTCGGGGTCGTGCCGCCCGTCGGCCAGATAGGCGAACACCGCCTCCACCGGTCGGTCGATCTCGACACTCGCCTCGAACTGTCCGGACATGTGGGCTCCTCGGTACGGCTAGCTGTGGACCACGATCGCAGAGCGACACCTCATGCGCGCGCCGACGGCCCCTCGGCCGGCTCCTGGGCCGGGGCGGCGGGCCCGGCCTCGCCCGCTCCCGCGCGGCTGCCGCGCAGCGGGGTCAGCAGCGCGCCGCCGAGGACCAGCAGGCACAGCGCCCCGCCGGCCAGGCTGACGGCGGGGACCCCGTGGCGCGCGGCCAGCAGCGTGAGCACGGCCGCCCCCACCGGGCCCGAGGCGTTGTGGACCGTCCAGAAGGCGGAGGTGACCCGGCCGAGCAGGTGGTCCGGGGTCACCTCCTGGCGCAGGGTCATGCTGCAGATCCCGCCCAGGGTGATCCCGAACATGAAGACGGCGGCCAGGGCGGCGATCACCGGGACGCTGCGGCTGACGCCCGTCACCGTCACCCCGACGGCGATCATCGCGACCGAGGCGAGCCAGCACGTGCCGAAACCGAGGAGCCGGCGCAGTCGACCCGCGCTCAGGGCCGCCGCGACCGAACCGGCCCCGCTGACGGCGATCACGTAGCCGAGGGTGGCGGCGTCCCGGCCGAGGTCGTGCTGGACCCGGTAGATCAGCAGGTCGGTGGCGCCCATGGTGACGAACGTCAGCACGGTGAGCCCTACGGTGAGCGGGCGCAGCAGCGGGTGGCTCCACAGGAAGCGGAAGCCGACCACGAACATCTCCCGGAACACCCCGGCGCCGGCCCCCGCCCCGGCCTTGTCCGGCTCGTCGCCGGCCGGGCGCGCGGTGAACCTCAGCCGGCCCAGGCTCGCGGCGGAGACCAGGAAGGTCGCCCCGTCCAGGGCCAGTGCCCAGTCGGCGCCCACTCCGGCGGTGAGGAAGCCGGCCACCACCGGCCCGAGCAGACTCCCGAGGGCGAAGGTGCCCATCAGCCGTCCGTTGGCGGCCGTGAGGTCCTGCGTGCGCACCAGATGGGGGACGGCGGTCACGTACGCGACGTCGAACAGCGTCCTCAGGACGGCGGCGAGCGCGGTCAGCACGTACAGCAGCCAGATCTGCGGCCCGGCCACCCACCAGACGAGCGGTACCGCGCCGAACAGCACGGCCCGCGCCAGATCGCAGACGATCATGAGCCTGCGGCGGTCCAGCCGGTCCACCACGTACCCGGCGAAGACCCCCGCGCCGATGGAGGTGGCGCTGGAGACGACCGTGACCAGGCCCATCTGGACGAGCGACCCGGTGGCGTGGAGGACGAGCAGGGGGAGCGCGAGCATCGAGACGGACCCGCCGAGCACGGACAGCGCCTGGCCGAGCCAGAAGACGGTGAAGTCCTTGTTCCGCCGCAGCGGCGGAACACGATCGCATGGTGTGGATTCCGCCGAGATGGTGCCGCTCCCCCGTGCCCGCCGGCCGCCTTGGTGGTCGGCCGTCGGTGCGAGGGTAGGCAGCCGGCTCGTCGCCCGCCAACGCCTTTTCCCGGCTCCCCCGCTCCCCGGGGGGCGTCCTAGCCGAGCAGGGCGTACACCGTGGAGGCCGTGGCCGCCGGGTCCGTGGCGCCCTCTGGGGTCAGGGTGATGTCGGCGAAGGCCATCCGCTTGCCGAGCTTGGTGACCCGGACGTGGATCAGTACGTCGGCCCCGACCACCGGCCGCTGGAAGCTGGTGGACTGCTGGACGGTGGTCATCGGCCCGTAGGCGCCGCGGGCGGCGGAGATCGCGATGACGGTGGCCGTGTCGGCGGCCGCCATCATGGCCTGGCCCGAGAGGCCGCCGCCGTCCCGGGCCAGTTCGTCGGACCAGGGCAGCCGCAGTACGGCGTGCCGCTCCCCGGTCTCCTCGACGGTCAGTCCGAGGGCGAGCACCCAGGGGGCGAAGTTGTCGCCGAGGATCTTGTCTGCGTCAGTGGGTGAGATCGTCACCGGGCGATTGTGGCGGTCCCGGCGGACCACCACAATCCCCTTTCGGTCAGAGGCCGGCGGCCAGTTCCGTGCCCTGCTTGATGGCCCGCTTGGCGTCGAGCTCGGCGGCCACGTCGGCGCCGCCGATCAGGTGGGCCTCGACGCCGGCGGCGCGCAGGGCCTCGTACAGGTCGCGGCGCGGTTCCTGGCCGGTGCACAGGACCACCGTGTCGGCGGGCACGAGGTGCTGTTCGCCGCCGACGGTGATGTGCAGGCCCTGATCGTCGATGCGGTCGTACGTGGCCCCCGCGACGGAGACGACGCCCCGGTGCTTGAGCTCCGCGCGGTGGATCCAGCCGGTGGTGGTGCCGAGGTCCTTGCCGACCTTGGTGGTCTTGCGCTGGAGGAGGTGGACCTGGCGGGGCGGCGCGGGGCGTTCGGGGGCGGTGAGCCCGCCGGGGCCGGTGTACGTGGTGTCCACGCCCCAGTGGCGGAAGTAGACGTCGGGGTCCTGGGAGGCGCCCTCGCCGCTGTCGGTGAGGAACTCGGCGACGTCGAAGCCGATGCCGCCGGCGCCGACGACGGCGACGCGCTCACCGACGGGTGCGCCGTCGCGGAGCACGTCGAGGTAGGTGACGACGTTGGCGTGGTCCACGCCCTCGATGTCGGGGGTGCGGGGGGTGACGCCGGTGGCGACGACGACCTCGTCGTAGCCCTGGAGGGTCTCCACGTCGGCGCGGGTGTTCAGGCGGACCTCGACGCCCGACTCCACGAGCTGGGTGCCGAAGTAGCGGATGGTCTCCTCGAACTCCTCCTTGCCGGGGATGCGGCGGGCGACGTCGAGCTGGCCGCCGATGTGGCCGGAGGCCTCGAAGAGGGTGACGGCGTGGCCGCGGCCGGCGGCGGAGACGGAGCAGGCGAGACCGGCCGGACCGGCGCCGACGACGGCGACGCGCTTCCTGGTCCGGGTCGGGGACAGCACGAGCTCGGTCTCGTGGCAGGCGCGCGGGTTGACCAGGCAGCTGGTGATCTTGCCGCTGAAGGTGTGGTCGAGGCAGGCCTGGTTGCAGCCGATGCAGGTGTTGATGGTCTCGGAGCGGCCGGCGGCGGCCTTGGCGACGAAGTCGGCGTCGGCCAGGAAGGGGCGGGCCAGGGAGACCAGGTCCGCGCGCCCGTCGGCGAGCAGTTCCTCGGCGATCTCCGGGGTGTTGATGCGGTTGCTGGTGACGAGGGGGACGCTCACCGCGCCCATCAGCCGCTTGGTGACCCAGGTGTAGGCGCCGCGCGGGACGGAGGTCGCGATGGTGGGGATGCGGGCCTCGTGCCAACCGATGCCGGTGTTGATGATGGTGGCGCCGGCCGCCTCGATCTCCTTGGCGAGGTGGACGACCTCGTCGAGGGTGGAGCCGCCGGGGATGAGGTCGAGCATGGAGAGGCGGTAGATCAGGATGAAGTCCTCGCCGACGGCCTCGCGGGTGCGCCGGACGATCTCCAGCGGGAACCGCACGCGGTTCTCGTAGGCGCCGCCCCAGCGGTCGGTGCGCTTGTTCGTCGCGGCGGCGATGAACTCGTTGACCAGATAGCCCTCGGAGCCCATGATCTCGACGCCGTCGTAGCCCGCGAGCTTGGCGAGGCGGGCGGCCCGGACGAAGTCCTCGACGGTGGCCTCGACCTCGGCGTCGGTGAGCTCGTTCGGGACGAAGGGGCTGATGGGGGCCTGGAGGGCGCTGGGGGCGACCAGGTCCTTGTGGTAGGCGTAGCGGCCGAAGTGGAGGATCTGCATGGCGATCTTGCCTCCCTCGGCGTGCACGGCCTCGGTGATCACCCGGTGCTCGGCGGCCTCGTCCTCGCTGGTGAGGCGGGAGCCTCCCTCGAAGGGGCGGCCGGCGTCGTTCGGGGAGATGCCGCCGGTGACGATCAGACCGGCGCCGCCGCGGGCGCGCTCGGCGTAGAAGGCGGCGAGCCGCTCGAAGCCGCCCTGGTGCTCTTCGAGGCCTGTGTGCATCGAGCCCATGATCACGCGGTTCGGCAGGGTGGTGAAGCCGAGGTCCAGGGGGCTCAGCAGGTGCGGGTACCGGCTCTGGGAACTCATGAGGGGCGCCTCCTCGCGCGGGGGTGATGAACCTGTTCTAGCGAGCGGAGGTCGGTTTTGCAACTAAGTGCATAACCGGAGTCCTGCGGCCGGGACCCGTCCGCCCCCGGAATCCCGGGGCCCGGGCGCGGCCGACCCGCAACCCTGTGGCGGAGTTCACGCCGCCCCGCGTACCGTCGGCCCGATGACCGACCCCCGCACCCGGCCCGTGCATGACGACCGGGCGCGGCTGCTTCCGGGTGCCCCGCCGCCGCTGCCACGCCGGGCCCGGCGGGTCCTGGAGCACTCCGGCCCCGTGCCCTGGGCCACCAAGATCGGCACCTACCGCGCCGCCGCCCGGGTACCCGCCCTGCGGCACGCCGTCTTCCGCGCCGTCCCGCGCAGCCGGTACGACGTCCACGGGAGTGTCGACGCCGCCGAGGGCCTGGCCCTGCTCGACGATCTCGAACTCCCGCCGGACATCGAACGCCTGGCCGAGCTGGGCGGCGCACTGGCGGCGGACACCCGACCCTGACGGGCCGGACCGGGGTCCGCCGCGGGGGCGTCAGGCACGGCGCAGGCGGACCGTGACGATCTGGAACGGGCGCAGCGTGAGCGGGACCCGGCTCTCCGGGGTGGGGACACCCACCGCCGTGCCGGCCAGGGGGCGCTCCAGCAGGTCGCTCTCCACCGCCGCGGCCAGGGGGAAGTCCGCGGTCAGCGTGGCACGGGCGCGGCCACCGCGGGACTCGTAGAGGCGGACGATCACGTCCCCGCTGCGGTCCTCGGCCAGTTTGACCGCCTCGACCACCACCGCGTCCTCGTCGACGGCGACCAGCGGGGCGACCGGGCCGGCGCCCGGGACCACCCGCTCGGGCAGGTTCAGCGCGTGGCCCTCACGGACCGCGTCCCCGATCCCGGCGCCGGGCGCGAGCGAGAAGCTCAGGGTGTGGGAACCCTGGTCGGTCTCCGGGTCGGGGTAGCGCGGGGCGCGCAGCAGGGAGAGCCGGACCGTGGTGGTCTGGCCGCCGTCGGCCCGGACATCGCGGGTGACGTCGTGCCCGTACGTGGAGTCGTTGAGCAGCGCCACCCCCCAGCCGGGCTCTTCCGCGTGGATCCAGCGGTGGGCGCAGATCTCGAACTTCGCCGCCTCCCAGGAGGTGTTGGTGTGGGTGGCGCGGTAGACGTGCCCGAACTGGGTCTCGGAGGCGGTCCGTTCGGCCTTCACGTCCAGGGGGAAGGCGGCCTTGAGGAACTTCTCCGTCTCGTGCCAGTCCACGTCCGTGACGATGTCGACCGTCCTGGCCCCGGCCCGCAGGGTGATCCGCTGGACCGCCGCCGACCGCCCGAAGGAGCGGGTCACGCGTACGGTCGCCGCGCGCGGGCCGCTCCCGGTGACCTCCAGCCGGTCCAGCTCCACGAGGTCGGTGACCCGGTTGCGGTAGAACGCGTCGATGTCCCAGGCGTCCCACATGTTCGGGAAGTCGGGGTGGATCTGGAGCAGGTTCGCCGCAGTGCCCGGGGCGATCGTCTCCCGGCGCGCCTCCAGGTCGTAGACGGAGACGATCAGGCCGCGGGCGTCGATCTCCACCAGCAGTCGACCGTTGGCCAGGATGTGCCCGCCGCCGTGCCGCTCCTCCACCGTGACCGGCTCCTCCGCGGCGGCCGGGCGGCCGGCCCCGCCGGCCGGGACGCCGCGGCGGGCGTGCGGGGCGCAGTTGAAGACCAGCTCCTCGGTGCCCTGCCCCGCGAGCGCCTGCTGCGCGGCGAGGGTGATCGCCTGGAGCTCCTCGCGTACGGCCGCGTACGTCGCGCGTGCCTCGCGGTGCACCCAGGCGATGGACGAGCCCGGCAGGATGTCGTGGAACTGGTGGAGGAGCACCGTCTTCCAGATCCGCTCCAGGTCCTCGTACGGGTAGGCGTACCCCGCGACCCGCACCGCGGCGGTCGCCGCCCACAACTCGGCCTCGCGCAGCAGCGACTCGCTGCGCCGGTTGCCCTGCTTGGTCTTGGCCTGGGAGGTGTAGGTGCCGCGGTGCAGCTCCAGGTAGAGCTCGCCGGCCCAGACGGGAGCGTCCTCGTACTCGGCGTGGGCCTTCTCGAAGAAGGCGTCCGGGCGCTCGATCCGGACCTTCGGGGAGCCCTCCAGGTCCCGCTGCCGGCGGGCGCGGGCGAGGTGTTCGCGGGTGGGGCCGCCGCCGCCGTCGCCCCATCCGAAGGGGACGAGCGAACGTGAACCGTGGCCCTTCTCGCGGTAGTTGCGGGCGGCGTGGGCGAGTTGGGCGCCACCCAGGTCGCTGTTGTAGGTGTCGACGGGCGGGAAGTGGGTGAAGACGCGGGTGCCGTCGATGCCCTCCCACCAGAAGGTGTGGTGCGGGAACCGGTTCATCTGGGACCAGGAGATCTTCTGGGTCAGGAACCACTTGGAGCCGGTGAGCTTGACGATCTGCGGCATCGCGGCGGTGTAGCCGAAGGAGTCGGGGAGCCAGACGTTCTGCGTCTCGACGCCGAATTCGTCGAGGAAGAACTTCTTGCCGTGGAGGAACTGGCGGACCATGGCCTCGCC
The DNA here is from genome assembly GCF_053615355.1 of Streptomyces sp. CLCI03. Taxonomy (NCBI): domain Bacteria; kingdom Bacillati; phylum Actinomycetota; class Actinomycetes; order Kitasatosporales; family Streptomycetaceae; genus Streptomyces; species Streptomyces sp. CLCI03. The sequence continues at coordinate 1,254,477 of NZ_CM132132.1, forward strand.
GCCGACCATGTTGGTGTCGGACTCCACCCACATGCCGCCGACCGGTACGAACTGCCCGTCCGCGATCTTCTTCTTGATCCGCTCGAAGAGCTCGGGCCGGTAGGTCTTGATCCAGTCGAGTTGCTGCGCCTGGGACATCGCGAAGACGAACTCGGGGTGCCGGTCCATCAGGTCGACCATGTTGGAGGTGGTGCGCGCGACCTTGCGGACCGTCTCGCGCAGGGGCCACAGCCACGCGGAGTCGATGTGGGCGTGGCCGACCGCGCTGATCCGGTGCGCGGAGGCGTTGGCCGGGGCGGCGAGCACGGCGGTCAGGCAGCCGCGGGCGGCGGCCGCGCTGCCGGGCACGTCGTCGAGGTCGAGGGTGTCCAGGGCCGTGCCGAGGGCCCGCAGGATCTCGTGCCGACGGGCGTCCGCGGTGTCGAGTTGGACCATCAGGTCGTAGAGCACCTCCAGGTCCTGGACCAGTTCCCAGACCTCCGTCTCGAAGACGGTGAGGTCCATCCGGGCGAGCCGGTACAGCGGCTGGTCGCCGCTGGTGGGCAGGTCCCCCTCGTAGGTGAGCGCGTGGTCGACGAGGACCGGGTTGGAGGCGGCCTCGACGTACCACTCGACCTGTTCGCCGCCCTCGGCGCGATCGGCCACGCGTACCCAGTCGTTGTACGGGTTGAGGGCCTTCACCTCGCCGCCGTCGGCCCGGTGGACCAGGCCCTCGCACTGGAATCCGGGCATCATCCGGTCGAAGCCGAGGTCGAGGACGGCTTCCACCGTACGGCCGGCCCAGTCCACGGGGACCGTGCCGGTGACCTTGAACCAGGTGGTGCCCCAGGCCGGGCCCCACGGGGCGCCGATCGCGCAGGGCTCGTAGGGGGCCGCGAGCCCTTCGGCGACGGGGACCGGTTCGCCGGGGGCTTCCCAGCGCTCGACGGTCAGCGGGACCGCGCGGGAGTGGACGGCGGGCTTGACGCGCTGCTCCAGAACCCGACGGAGGCGGTGTTCGGTGATGTTGCGGTCGTCATGCATGACGGCTGCTCCAGGGAGGGTGGTCGGCACGGAGTGTCGGTACGGGGGTGTCGGTACGGAGGGTGCGCGGGCCGGCTCAGATCTTGACGGCTCCCTCGCCCACGCCCTTGAAGAAGAAACGCTGGAGGGCGAAGAAGAGCAGCATCATCGGGACGAGCGCGGCCATCGCGCCGGCGGCGACGAGCCGCTGGTCGTTGACGGTGGTGGCCCCGGCCAAGGTCTTCAGGCCCAGTTGGAGGGTGTAGTGGTCGCTGTCGGTGAGGACCAGCAGGGGCCACAGGAAGTCGTCCCAGGCGCCCATGAAGCTGGTGATGCAGACGACGGCCAGGGCGCCCTTGGCCATGGGGAGGAAGACCCGGGTGAACCGGGTCCATTCGCCCGCGCCGTCCAGCACGGCGGCCTCCTCGACCTCCCGGGGCACGGCCAGGAAGGCCGCCCGCATGATCATGATGTTGAGTACGGAGACCGCGCCGGGCAGCCACACTCCGATGAGGGTGTCGACGAGACCCATCTCGCGGACGGTGAGGAACATCGAGATCATCACGGACTCGAAGGGGAACATCAGGGTCGCCACCAGCACGGTGAAGACGATCCGCCGCCCCATCCAGCCGGCTCGGGAGAGGGCGTAGCCGCCCATCGCGGCGAAGAGCATGTTCGAGGCGATCGCGAGGACGGCGACGGTGAGGGTGTTGCCGACGTACTGCAGGAGCGGGAAGGACTCGGCGACCCGGACGTAGTTGTCGAGGGTGGGCCGCGCGGGCAGCACGCCGTCGTACACGTTCTCGGTGCGGCCGCGTACGGAGGTCAGGAACTGCCAGACGATCGGGCCCAGCATGACCACGAGCATCAGCACCAGGGTGGCGTACCGCGCGGCGAAGGCGATCCGGTGGCGCCGGCGGGCGGCGGCGGACGCCGGTGTGCTCGCCTCTCGTCTCACGGCTCGTCCCCTTTCGACAGGCGGCGCCCCAGCAGGCTGAAGACCAGGGTCAGGAGGAACAGCAGGATGGAGAGGGCGCAGGCGTAGCCGGTCTCGCCGGAGAAGCCGAGGCCGACCTGCCGGATCAGGAAGGGCAGGGTGCGGGCACCGCCGCCGGGGCCGCCGCTCTCGCCGCCGAGGATGTAGATCTCGGTGAACACGCGCAGCGCCGAGATGGCGGAGAGGGTGCCGACCAGCAGCATCATGGGCTTCACCTGGGGCACGGTGATGCTGAAGAAGCGGCGGACGGGGCCGGCGCCGTCGAGGGCGGCCGCCTCGTGGAGGGCGGCGGACACGTTCCCGAGGGCGGCCAGGTAGAAGACCATGTAGTAGCCGAGGCCCTTCCACACGGTCACGATCATCGCGGAGACCAGCAGCATCGTGGAGTCCGTCAGAAACGGGATCGGCTCGGAGACGAGGTGCAGCCGTTGGAAGACGGTGTTGACCAGGCCGTCGCTGCGCAACACCCACTGCCAGATCAGCCCGACGACCACGGCGGAGGCGATCACCGGGGTGTAGAAGGCGGAGCGGAAGAAGCCGATGCCGGGAATCCTCGCCCGGACGAGGACCGCGAGGGCCAGCGGCAGGAGGACCAGGCAGGGGACGACGACCACGAGGTAGAGCACGCTGTTGCCGGTCGCGACCCAGAAGTCGGGGTCGGCGAAGGCGCGCCGGTAGTTGTCGAGGCCGACGAAGCCGCCGCCGCGCAGGATCTGGGCGTCGGTGAAGGAGAGGACGACGGTGTTGACGAACGGCCAGAGGCTGAACAGCGTCACCATCACGAGGCCGGGTGCGAGGAACAGGTAGGGGGTCCACCCACTGCGGTGGGGCAGTCCGGTCTCGGTCTCCACGGCCCGCGTGGCGCGCCGCCCCCGAGCGGCTCCGCGACGTCGCTCGTGTGCGCCGGCGCGGCTCCGCGGCCGGTCGGTGGTGAGGCCGGTCACTTGTCGGCCGCGGCGGCGAGGAGCTTGTTCGCCGCTTCCTGGGCCTTCCGCACGGCTGTCCGAGGGTCCTGTTCGCCCATGATGGCCTTCTGCATCTCGCGTACGACGGCGTCGCCGACCTGATTGGTCCACTGGACGGGGGTGTTGGCGTCGAGCGCGGCGGTCTTCAGCTGTTCGGCGCCGACGGCCCGGGCGAGGGTCTCCGCGTCCTTGCCGTCGCCCTTGTCGGAGAAGAACGGATCGGCGAGGCCTCGGGCGTTGGAGGGGTAGATGGTGGCCTTCCTGGAGAACTCCACCTGGTTGGGTCCGTTGGTCACCCACTTGGCGAACTCGGCCGCCGCGTCCACATGCGCGGTGTCCTTCTTGATGCCGAGCGACTGGGCGTAGATGCCGATGTGGCCGAGCTCGCCGGTGACGGCTCCGGCGACCTGGGTCTTGGCGTAGATCTCCGGGGCGTTCTTCCTGATGTCCTTGACGAAGCCCGGGGAGCCCGGACCGAAGACGATCTTGCCGCTGCCGTAGAGCTGGTTGATGTCGTCCGCCTTGAGGAGGGACTCCTTGGGCATCGCGCCCTTGGCGTACAGATCCTTCATCCGCTCCACCCACCGGACGGCCCGGTCCGTGTCGAAGGTGAAGCGGTCGCGCTTCTCGCTGAGGATCGGGATGCCCATCTTCTGCCAGTCCCCGGGCAGTCGCCCCTTCGGGTCGGCCATGAAGGCGGAGTACCGGCCGCCGGACGAGGCGGCGATCCGCTCGGCGTAGTCGAAGAACTGCTCCACGCCGGTCGGCGGCGCGGCCGGATCCAGACCGGCCTGCTCGAAGAGCTCTCTGTTGTAGGTGAGGATCTCCGGCGTCACGTACCAGGGGTAGGCGTACACGCTGTCGCCCTTGCCGGGAAGTTTGAACTGCTCCCAGGCTCCCGGCACGTACTCCTCGGCCGACGCCCCGTCGAGGGCGGCCACGTCGGCGAGCATGCCCCGGTCGCCGAGGAGCTGGAAGGAGTCGGTGGAGAGGTTGACCACGTCGGGGAGGGCTCCGGCCTGGGCGTCGGCGACGAGCTTCTCGTTGTAGCCGTCGCCGGGGACGTCCTCCCAGGTGACCTCGACCTCGGGGTACCGCTTCTCGAACGCGTCGATGACCCCCTGTACGTAGGTCGTGAAGGTGGGCTTGAGTTGGAGCGTCCGGAAGGTGATCGCACCGGCCACCTCGCCCGTCCGCCGCGCCTCCTTCCCGTCGGCGCCACCGCCGCTCAGGCCGCACGCGGTCGTCGAGAGGAGGGTTCCCGCGGCCAGCAGGACAACAGCGGTACGGGTCGGGTTCGAACGGGTCATCGTCGCCGCCTTTGCAGAAGTCCGGCCTCGTCGCCGGAGGCGGTGCCCACGGTCGTCCGCGAGCAAGACCTCGTCAATGAGGCAGGAGGACGGCCGGCCGGTGACGCATCGGTGCCGAATGGCCCGCCCGCGCCGGGCAGGTCCGGCAGGTCGCCTGCACCGCCGCTCCGAGCTGGACTGATGCGCTTTAGTACAAAGGCGGTCGAGCAGGGTGTCCATTCGACGACGGAGCCGCTTCCGCGTCACAACTTGACTTCTTATGGACGGTTCACGGCAGGAACGCGCTAATGCGCTTTAGTCGCACGACGCGAACCGCTCACGCGGGGATCGTGGTTGTGCGAGCGACGGAGGCACGTCTAAGTTCACCCTCGAACGGCGTGTAGCTCAGTAGCCAGAGCACCGACCTGCAAAGTCGGAGGGCGCAGGGGCAGGACCTGCCACGCCGGCCATGGACGAGAACACCGAGATCCGACTCCCCGCCCCAGAGCTCCCGACCGCCGGGCTCTCCGCCGCCGGGCTCTTCGAGCACCATCTCACCGACGAGGGCCTCGCCCGGCTGTGGTCGATGCTCGACAGCGGGCGGTACGAGGTGCGCGCGCCGGAGGAGGCCGCGCTGCTCTGCGTCGCGTGGCTGGTGCGCGCCGGGGAGAGCGGCGCGGCGGCCGCGCTCGTGGAGGAGATACGGCCCTTCGCGGGCGAGGTCCGCTTCGCGCCGCACCCCGCGGACCGGCCCGTTCCGGCCGCGGACACCGTGCACGTGCGCACCGTCGGCGAGGTCGCCGGGATGCTCGCGCTCCGCGCGCCGCGCCCCGGCATCGCGGCGCAGCACGAGGCCCTGACCGTCTGGCGGCCCTTCGAGGACGAGTTGCTCGACCACTGGCTGCGCGCCGGCGCGGACCCCGAGCAGGACGCCGGGCGGCACAGCCGGCAGGACACCGAGGAGGGCGCCGCGCTCCTCGCGCGGTACCGGCGGCTCGCGGCCACGCACACCCGCTGCACCAAGCACCTCGACCCCAAGGCCAATGCGGCGGTCCTGCGCCGCGCCCTGGAGGAACGGGTCGCCGGGCGGGCGCTGTCGCCCCGCCTCTCCGGACTGCTGCGCCGTGCCGTCGCCTCGATGGTCGCCAAACGCGGCCGGCCCGGCTCCGCCGAACACACCCGGCTGCGCGCCGCCCAGGCCGCCCAGGCGGACCGGCTCGCGCACCACGACCTGACCGCCCTCGTCCTGCGCCGGCTCGCCCCGCTCGACGTGAGCCGGGCGGTGGAGGACATCGGGCCGTTCATCGGCCCGGTGACCGCCGAGGAGGCCGCGAGGTACGGGCTGCCCGCCGGGGCCGTCGTCCCGGCCCCGGTACGGGCCGCGGTCGCCACGGCGCGCAGCGCGCCCCTGGACACGTTGCTGGAGCACGGGCTGATCCCCTCCGCGGAGGTGCTCGGCGAGGTGGCGGAACAGCTGATCTGCACGCACACCGCGCGGGGATACGCCGATCCGGCGCTGCGCACGCTGATGGCGGCGACCTACCGGGCCGGACGCGATCGCCGCCATCCGCACCGGTGGACCCCGAAACACCATGCACGGATCACCGAGCTGCCCTGGGTACGGGCGGTCGCCCCCTGGGCCGCCGACCCGGTGGAGCAGGCTCGTTCGACCCTGCGGACGCTCGGCGAGGCCTGCGTACGGGCCTTCCCGGGCGCCGGGCTGCCCAACCTGACGGTACGGATGCTGTCCGGGCTCGCGCGGCTCGCCGAGCTGCCCGTACCGCTCGCCGCCGAGCCACTGGCCGACTCGTACAGCGGGATGGCCGGCCCCGAGGTCCTGGCGGCGGCGCGGACCGCCGCCGAGCTGCTGCGCGGCACCGTCTACGAGCGCTACCACGGCATCGACCACACGGCCGTACGGGACCTTGCGGACGCCCGGGACCGGCACGGCTTCGCCCTGCTGTGCGCCGAGCGTGCCGGGCGCCCCGAACAGCCGCCGGCGAGCGACCCGGCGGTCGTCGCGCAGGCCCACGTCCTCACCACGTCCAACCTCGCCACCCTGGTCGTGCACGCGGGCCTCGCCCCGCGCGGCGGCTGGGGCGGCCCGGCTCGGGGCGCGTTCGCCGCCGCGACCGCTCCGGCTGCCACCGCGAAGAGCACCGCGTGCGCCTGGCGGCAGTTGCTGTTCCACCTCGCGCTGTGCGACGCGGACGAGCGGGCCCGCGTACTCACCTGGATCGACGCGCGGGCCGCCCGGCTTCCGGCACGCGCCGCCGCGCGGATCGCCGGGCCGCTGGCGGATCTGCGCCTCGCCGCCGCCGCTGTCGGATAGTCACTTGGGCTTGTTGCGGTAGATGCGACGGCCGGCCAGGTGCGTGGTGATCGTCTCGCCGCGCCACAGTTTCCGGTCGCCGTCCATCTCGTCCGGCGCGGGCCATCGACCGCGGCTGATGTCCGACCGGATGCTGTCGGGCTGCAGGCCGGAGGCCTCGGCGATCTCGACGACGGTGTAGCGGCGGGACGGTTCGAGCGCGGTGGCCTCCCGGGTGTGGTGCTCGCCGAAGAACCGGGCGATGGCCTCCGGGTCGAACTCGATGGTCCTGCCGCGCTTGCCGATGGCGGCCGGCCATCCGGGGTGCCGGCCCCATCGGGGGTTCTCCGACAGGTAGCGGGCGCTCATGCCGTAGTGCTCGGCTATCTCGGTGTACGTGACGCCTGTGCGGCCCTCGGGAGGTACGGGCCCGCCGTTCGCCGCGCGGGAGCCGGCGGCCGACCGGGGGTGCCCGCCGGCGCGTGGCTCCGGCGCCGCCCGGCCCGGGCGGGCTTCGGCGACGGTGAGGACGACCGTACGGCCGTCCGGGTCGGTCAGCGTGTGCCGGCCCGGCGGCAGGAAGCCGGCGCCGTTCGGCGGGGCGGTGAGGCCGAGGCGCAGGTACCCGGTCTCCGGGCGGTTCGTGGCGGGGTAGAGCTCCAGGACACCGCCGTCGGCGAGCGTCGCCGCGTAGTGCTCCGGCCCGTTGCCGTGCCGCTCGCGTACGAGGGCGAGGCCGATGCCCCGGTAGAAGTCGCGGCAGGCGTCGAGCCGGGTCGTGTAGATCACGGCGAGTTCGAGGATCATGCGGGCGCTCCTGGTGTGTGATGGCTGCGAGCGAACGGTGGGCCCCGGCCCGCACCTCGCAACGGCGGTCACCTCCAGGGCACTTGTCTGCGGCGTCGCTGTGCCGCCTGCCGAACCCCCGATCGAGGCAGCCCACTTGGCACGTCCGTGCCCCGGCGCGACACGCGCCGAGTGGGAAGGTCATCTTAAATTCCTACCACGTCTGCGTACGCTGTCCCCATGACCGACAGCACCCTTTCCGATCAGCAGGTGCTCGATGACCTGCGCGTCTTGACCGTCGAGTACCTGAGCGCGGTCCGGACGTGCCTGGCCGGCATCGAGGCTCCCGTGGTGCGGGAACGAGCCGCGCGGCTGTTCACCGATCAGTTGCTGCCCGATGTGGCGAAGGCGGTCAAGGACATACGTACCGCCGCTGTGGGCGAGCTGCGTCAGGGGCGAACCCTGCGGGAAGTGTCCGTACTGATAGGGCTGTCCGTGCCCCGGGTCGACCAACTGCTCAAGGGGAAATGAGCAGTCGCCGCACCTGACGGCCGGGTGTTCAGCCCGCGTCGACCTTGGGCGCGCAGCGCATACCGATGTAGCAGCAGGGGGTGCCGTCCACGAGGGTGGCGAAGACGACGGGCATCCAGTCGCCGCTGAAGGAGGGGCCTGCGCCGGAGGCGGCGAAGACCGTGGAGCTGAGCGGCGTGAGGTCCATCTCCAGCGGCGGCGAGAAGTCCCGCATCCCGTCGACGAACTCGTACAGCAGGTGGGGGGCGCCGTCGGGCCGCAGTCCGACGGTGATGACCACTCCTTCTCGGCGGTAGGTGCCGACCAGCGGGACCATGTCGACGACCGGGGGCCGCGCGGGCGGCGCGAAGGCGGGCGGCATGTGGACCCCGCCGAGATCGCGCAGGAGCTCGCGCATCAGGTCGGCGTAGAGGAAGCGGGCGGCGCCGCCGTTGGTGAGCAGGACGACGACGAGGTCGGCGCCGGGGACCACGCGCACGTAGCCGTACTGGCCGATCGAGGCGCCGTCGTGGCCGTAGCCCGGGACCCCGTTCCAGTCGTAGAGCGACCAGCCCAGCCCCCAGCCGTCCGCGCTCACCGTCCACCTGTCGGGGACGTCGACCGCCCACCGCTGCATCTCCGCGACGGCCCGGGCGCCGAGGATCTGCGTACCGTCCGGGGCGGATCCGCCGTCGAGGTGCAGCTTGGCCAGCCGGAGCACATCCGCGGCGGTGGCCAGGACACGTCCGTACGGGCCCGCCGAACGGGGCATCATGTCCCAGGCCGGCGCCGGCTCCGGGTCCGGTCCCTCACCCGGAAGGTGCCCCATCGCGGTCCGGAAGGCCAGTGCTTCCTCGGGCAGGGTCATGGTGTGGGTCAGGTTCAGGGGGGCGACGAGCCGCTCCTTGAGGGCCTGGTCCCAGGTGCGTCCGGTGAGGACCTCGACGACGCGGCCGAGGACGTTGTAGCCGACACTGCTGTAGGAGACCGCTGTGCCGGGCGGACAGTCCAGCGCCACGTTCCCGGCGGCTGCCACATACTTGGCCAGACAGTCGTCCCCGCGGCCGCTGTCGTAGGTGAAGTCGCAGGTCAAACCGCTTGTGTGGCTGAGGAGTTGGCGGGTGGTGATCGTCTTGGTGGCCTCGGGGTCGGCCACGCGGAACTCCGGGAGCACCTCGATGACGGGTGCGTCGAGGTCGAGTTCGCCCGCGGTCGCGAGCTGCATGACCAGGGTCGCCGTGTAGAGCTTGGCTATCGATCCGAGCTGGAACACCGAGTCGGTGGTCGCCTCCACCCCGGTGCCACGGTGCAGGATGCCGCTCGCCAACTCGTGGATCCGTCCCTCGGCGAACACCGCGAGGGTGGCGCCGGGAACGTGGTGGGCGGCGCGGAGTGCGTCGAGGCGGCTCTGCCAGTGGGCCAGGGAGAACGTCACATCGGTTCCTTCGGCTCGGGGTCTCGCACGGATCGCGGCACGTTTCTTGATCCACAAACCGGGATCCACGCCACCGTAGGTCGGTCCCCGAGGCAGGGGTAAGGACCCGCACGCGTCAACGAGGGGACCCCCGGCGCCACCGGGCGGAACCGCACCAGGAGGGGCGTTCGCGCCACACCGGGGGTCCGGCCCGCCGAGGAGGCGGTCTCACCGGTCGGTTCGGGTGAACGGCTGCTAGCGTCGACGGTCCCCTGCGCTCTCCTGGCACCGCCGGCACCGTCTCCGTCCACCTCGCGCGGTTCGTCGTCGACGCCTTGCACCGGTCGGATGCGGGTCCGGGCCGGGTCGCCCGATCACCGGACCTGGGACCCGACGTGCTGGGCAACGATCTGGCCCGGGTCTCGACCGCGTCGGCGCCGGCCGTGTGGGAGCAGTTGACGCTCGCGGAGCCGGGGACGACCATCGGCGCGCTGATCACCGCCGAAGCGCCGATCGGGACGTTCGGCCTGTGGGACTACCTGGTGACCACCGGGCCCAACCTTCGGGAAACCCTGAAGCGGGCGGTGGAGTACAACGCCGTCATCGGTGACGCGATCCAGGAGAAGCTCCTCGTCGAGGAGGACGGTCGCTCTTTCACCATCCGTCACGCGACGGGCAGTTGGGGCCCCGATGTGGTGGAGGCGATCGATTTCTTCGCCCTGGGCATGTTCCTGACCCGGTCCCGGGCCGCCACCGGTCGGCCCGTCGTCCCGCTGCGCGTCACGGTGACGCACGCCGCGTCCGGCCGCTTCCGACCACTGGCCGAGTTCTTCGGGACGACCCGCATCGACTTCGGCGCCGCGTACAACTCGATCACCTTCCACGACGACGACGTACGCGCCCCGCTGCCCAAGGCGCAACCGGGGCCGGACCGCCTCCTCGCGCAGCAGGCGGCGCTGACGATCGCGTCGGCGCAGCCGGCCCTGCTCTGGCAGGACCGCTTCCGGATGGTCCTGGAGTCCGCCTTCCGGGAGGACACGGTGAGCCTGGAACACGTGGCGCAGCGACTGGCGATGAGCCCGCGCACCTTGCAGCGGCGCCTGGGCGAGCACGGCACGACCTGGCGCGAGGAGGTCGGGGCCGTACGCCAGGAGCACACCATGGAGCTCCTGCGCGCCACCGACCTGCCGCTGCGTTCGGTGGCGGCCCGGGTCGGTTACAGCGACGTGCGCGCTGCGCCGGGCGGTACGGCGCTGGGAGGGTCGGGCGCCTCGCGACATCCGCAACGACGCGGGGCTCGCGGCGATGCCGTCGGGCGCCGACGCGGTCGAGCGACCGCCCCGGAAGCCCGACATCGGCGGCCGATCGGTCACTTCATCGGGTACTGCGTCTTCTCCGCGAGCTTGCCGTCCTTGAAGCAGAAGCGCAGGACGGTCTCTTCGCCGTTCTTGGTCTCGCCGCTGGATATGTACCAGGAGCAGGTGCTGCCCTCGGGCTCGACCGGTCCGCCGTCCTTGAGGGCGTCCTTGACGAAGCTTTCCCCGGACGGGAGCTTGCCGCGGACCTCGCTCTCCGCGTCCCCGGTCTTCACCGCCTCGTAGACCGCGGGATCGACGAGGGTCTTGTCGGCCATGTCGAGGACCTTGCCCATGCCGAAGACCACGGCCACGAGCAGGCCCACGCCGAGGACCAGCGCCACCGCGCACCCGATCAGACAACCCTTGCGCTGAGCCACGCCCGTTCCTCCGTGTCGTTCCTGTCCGGCGGCGGTCGCCTGGACACTCACACCCTCGCAAGGGGCCGGGGGTGCGGGCTGTCCTCGAAAGTCGTCGGCCGGCACGACGATCGTCGTTCGAGGTCGGACGCACCGCGCCGTGTATACAGGGAGGAGATCGACTATTCGGGCGAAGCGAGAGGATCCCACCGTGAGTGAGCAGACCATCGAGCCGCTGATCGTCGTCGGCGTGGACGGGTCGAACCATTCGAAGGAGGCGCTGCGCTGGGCGGTCGCGCAGGCCGCGATGACGGGCGCCCGGGTGCACGCCGTCATGGCCTGGGAGTGGAACCGCAATCCGTTCGCCATCGGCCCGACGGCCGCCGAGACCGCCGATTCGGAAGTGGTGACGGCCGAGGAGGCCGCCCGACGGAAGCTGGCGGACACGGTCGCCGTCGCCGTCGGCACCTCGCCGGGGGTGCCGGTGTTCCGGCGTGTCGAGCAGGGGTCCCCGGCGCAGGTCCTGGTCGACGCGTCGAAGGAGGCGGACCTGATGGTGGTGGGGACCCGCGGGTACGGCGGCTTCAAGGGAGCGCTGCTCGGCTCGGTGAGTCAGCAGGTCGTGCAGTACTCCGCCGGCACGGTCGTCCTCGTCCGCGAGGGCGCGGACGAGAACGACTGACGCGTCTCCTCGGGGCGCGGTCCGGCTCACCTGACGACCTGTCGGCGGCGCGCTCAACGAAGCAGGCGGTCCAGCATCGCCCTCAACCCGGGCGGGCACTGCGCACGGGGAACACCGCACTCCTCGACCACTCGGGCCGCCCGCACGAGCGCTGCGGGTTCGGCCGACGCGTCCAAGGCATCCGCGAGCATGCCCAGAGCCGGGACCAGGTTGGCCTGGAGTGGGTCGGGAAGCGAGTCGAGGAAGATCGTGTCCTCGGTGAACACCAGGTCGACCAAGGCAGCACAGCGCGCTCTCAGCCCGTCCGCGTCATGAACCCCGCCGCTCGGCCGGGCCGTGGACTCCCGGTCAGCCACGGGTCCTCCCGGTCGTGGGCGCCCTGCCCGGGGCCGGCCCGACCGGAGGAGGATCCTCCACCCCGCGGGGAATCGAGCTCGCGCTCCGCTCCCGGAGGCCGACCAGATGCGCGTCGAGGACCTCGTACGCCTCCTGCGGGGTGAGGTGGCCGATGAGGACGTGCGTGGTGAGACCGTCCGCGAGGGCGAGGAGGGTGCGGGCCTCGCGCTCCGCGCCCCGGCGCCCGGCGCCGTCGGCTTCCTCGCCGGCTTCGGCGTCCTCACCGGCTTCGGCGATGAGACGGGTGAACGCCTCCTGCATGGTCGCGTAGTTCGCCCTGAGCGTCCTGGCGAGCACCTCGCTGACGGCGGCCTGCGCGACGAAGGCGAGCCAGACCCGGGCCTCGGCGCGGTGCTCCTCGCGGAGCAGCGCGATCTCGGTGACCGCGTGTCCCAGGGCGGTGCCGGCCGACTGGGCCGGGCTCCGGACGAGCCGGGCCCGTACGCGCTCCATGATCTGCTCACCGATGTGCCCGAGCGCGAAGACGAGCATCTCCTCCTTGGTGCGGAAGCACCGTTGGACGGCGCCCATCGACACCTGCGCGCGCGCCGCGACGTCGCGCAGGGTCACCCCCTCCAGCCCGCGCTCGTCGGCGAGGCGGCAGACGGCCTCCGCGATGAGGCGACGTCGGCCCGCGTGATCGACCTGCCTGGGCATGCCCGGCCCCTCCCTGTCCACGGCACTCCGTGCGTGCAGCACTTTATGCGATGCGCACGTATCGGTTCCAGGGGTACGCTGCGGTTCCGATGCAATCGCATCGGTACGTGGATGGGGAGGGGAGCGCCATGCCGGACGCCCTGTGGAGGATGTCGGCCGCCGCGCAGGCGGAGGCGGTACGCGGTGGGAAGGTCTCGGCCGTCGAACTGGTCGACAGCCACCTGGATCGGATCGCCTCGGTCAACCCGACGGTGAACGCGGTCACCCAACTCCTGGCGGATCGCGCGCGTGAGGCCGCGGGCCGGCTGGACCGACGGCGGGCGGCCGGTGACCCGCTGGGACCACTCGCGGGCGTGCCCTTCACGGTGAAGGAGAGCACCGCGATCGAAGGCGTGCCGACCACCTTCGGCACCGCGCGCTTCCACGACCTGGTGGCGCCCGCCGACGCACCCCCGGTGGCCCGACTGCGCGCGGCGGGAGCCGTCCCGATCGGCCACAGCAACCTCCCCACACTGATCCTCGCGGGGATGCACACGCGCAGTGAGCTGTACGGCGACACGGTCAACCCGTGGGACGGCGGCCGGACCCCGGGCGGATCCAGCGGGGGCGACGCGGTGGCCGTGGCCACCGGTATGGCGGCGCTCGGGCTCGGCAACGACTCCGGCGGGTCGGTGCGCATCCCGGCCCAGTTCTGCGGTGTGGCCGCACTGAAGCCGACCACGGGCCGGTTCCCCGCCGACCACCGGGTCCTCGGTCCGGACGACCCCGGACCGGCGTCCCAGATGCTCGTCACCGACGGCCCCTTGGCCCGGAGCGTGGGCGATCTCGCACTCGCCTACGAGGTGCTCGCCGGTACCGATCCACGCGACCCGCGGGCCGTGCCGGTGCCCGCGTACGGCGAACCGCTCCCCGGACGCGTGAAGGTCGCGGTCGTGGCGGACCCCGGCGGGCACGGCGTCCACCCCACGGTGCGCGGAGCCGTCACGACCGCGGCCGACGCGCTGCGCGACGCCGGATACGACGTGCGCGAGGTGCCGGACGTGCCGCGGCTGGACGAGGCGCTCGACGCCTACGGCCGGATCACCGTGACCGAGTTCGCCCCGAACTGGCCGGTGGTGCGCACGCTGCTCGGCCGGGGCGGGGACCGCTACATCGCGATGATGATGGAGCGGACCCCGCCCGCGAGCGCGGACGAGTTCATGAAGCTGATGGGCACCTGGCTGAACATCCGTCGCTCGTGGGCCGCATTCCTCGACGAGTACCCGCTGTTGCTCGGTCCGGTCTTCACCGAGCCGCCGGTCGAACCGGGGCTGGAGTCTCGCGACCGGGCGGGCCGGGACCGGGTCGGGTCCGCCATGCGGCTGTGCACGGTGACCAGTTTCGTCGGCGTGCCCGGTGTGGCCGTACCGACGGGGACGGTCGACGGGCTCCCCTGCGGGGTGCAGATCGTCGGGCGCGCGTTCCGGGAGGACCTGTGCCTGGCCGCGGCCCGAGCGGTCGAGGACCGGCTCGGCGTGCTCACCCCGATCGACCCGCGCACGGGAGGGTGAGGCCGGGCCCGCCGAGCCCTCGTGCACGGACGCGGCTCAGGTACCGGGGGCCACCAGGTCCCGGGGGTCCGTGTTGGCCCCGCAGAGGATGACGGCGACCCGGTCACCCAGCGGCCGCGGCGCGACGCGCAGCGCCGCCGCCGCGGTGGCCGCGCCCGCCTCGACCACGATCCGGTGCTCCTCCCAGAGCGCGCGCCGGGCGGCCGTGATCTCCGTGTCGGGGACGAGGACCGAGGTCACGTGCTCCTCCTGGGCGGCCGCCAGCGCGTCCGCCGAGACCCGGGTGGCCCCCAAGGAGTCGGCGGCGACCGATTCCACGGCCACGTCCACGACCCGGCCCGCCGCCAGGGCCGCGTTCAGGGCCCGGCAGTTCTCGGGCTCGACCGCGACCACCCGTACGCCGTGCGCGCGTGCGGCCGTGGCGACCCCGGCGAACAGTCCGCCGCCGCCGACCGCGACGACCACCGTGTCCAGACCGGGCAGGGCGGCCCGGATCTCCTCCAGCAGGGTTCCGGCTCCCGCCGCGATCAGCGGGTGGTCGTAGGCGTGACTGCTCAGCGCCCCGCTCTCGGCGGCGAACTCCTCGCAGGCGGCCAGCGCCTGGGCGTACCGGTCGCCGACGAGCCGCACCTCGGCCCCGTACCCGCGCAACCGTTCCACCTTCACCCGTGGGGCGTTGGCGGGCAGGAACACCGTCGCGGGCACGGACAGCGCGCGGGCCGCCCAGGCGCAGGCCAGCCCGGCGTTGCCGCCGGAGGCGATGGTGACCCCGGCGGCCGGGAGGGCGCCGGCCTCGTGGTGGGCGGCGAGGAAGTTGCGGGCGCCGCGCGCCTTGAAGGAGCCGGTGTGCTGGAGGTACTCCAAGGCGTACCAGACCCCCGCCTCGGCGGCGGGCGCCACCGTGACGGGGCGGATCCCGCCCGCGATCCGGTCGGCGGCGGCGCGGACGGCGGCGTGGTCGAGCTGCTGGGCCGGTGCTGCGGGCATGGGCTGTCTCCCCATCAGGTGCGGGTGGTGGGCCGGGTGGACCGGGCGGGTGCGGCGGACCTGCCGGGTGCGCCGGCGGGCCGGGCGGCCTCGATCAGCTGGCGCAGGGCCCCGTAGTAGACCTCGTGGTCCGTCAGGGGAGGCAGTACGTCGGGCAGTCCGCCGGAGAGTACGGGGAACAGCTCGGGATCCAGCGCGGCCAGGGCCGCCCGCGAGGCGGCGGTCGCCGCGGCCGGATCCCGGTGGTCGACGAAGGCCGCGCTCCCCAGGGTGAGCAGGTACATGCGGCGGTAGGTGGTCATCGCCTCGGCGAGGGTCATCCCGGCGGCCACGCTGTCGGCGAGCGAGGGCTCCACGAGCCGCGCCAGCAGCTGACGCCCGAGCCAGGGCCGGCCGCCGCGCAGCACCAGCAGTCCGGGGTGGGCGGTGAGCAGCAGGTACAGCGCCCGGAACCGCTCCTCGGCGGCCTGCGCCCAGTCCGTGCCGGCCGGGATCTCGGGGAGCTGCCCGGCGAGGTGCTCGGTGCACAGGTCGAGCAGGCCCGCGAGGTCGACGCAGCGGCGCTGGACGGTGGCGTGCGAGACCTCCAGCCGGTCGGCGAGGGTGCGGAAGCTCAGGTGGCCCGGCCCTTGCTCGTCGAGGATCCGCAAGGCGGCGACGGCGATGGCCTCGGGGGTCGCACGGTCCAGGGCGGCTGATCTTCGCGGCATGAGATACACCGTAACATACGTCGTATCTGCACTTTCGTGTGACAGCGATTGCAGCCATATTGCTGGTCATCGGCCGACAATCAGCGACTTGTGTTGACAGAGGGTAATCGCCTCGCTGCACTGGGCGCACGACTGCCCCCACGTCAAGGAGACTCCGTGCCGCCTCGCCTGCGTGCAACGCTCCCCTGCCTGACCGCGGCCGCCCTGTTCGCCGTCGCGCTCTCTCCCGCCCCGGTGGCGGCCGAGCCCCGGGCGACCTCGGACACCCCGCTCGCGCTCACCCCGCCCATGGGGTGGAACAACTGGGCGCACTACATGTGCGACATCGACGAGGCCAAGGTGGTGGCCAACGCCGACGCGCTCGTGTCCACCGGGCTCGCCGCCAAGGGCTACGACACGGTGACCGTCGACGACTGCTGGATGACCAAGAGCCGTGACGCGCGGGGCGGTCTGGTCGTCGACACGGCGAAGTTCCCGCACGGCATGGCCTGGCTCGGCGAGTATCTGCACGCCAAGGGACTGAAGTTCGGCATCTACCAGGACGCGGGCTCCCTCACCTGCGAGAAGTACCCCGGAAGCGGCGCCCCCCAGGGCGGCGGCCCGGACCACTACGCGCAGGACGCCCGGCAGTTCGCCTCCTGGAAGGTGGACTACGTCAAGATGGACGGCTGCAACCTCTGGGTCCCGGAGGGCACGACCAAGGAGGAGGCCTACCGCGACGCCTACAACGCCGTCGCGAAGGCCCTGCGGGACAGCGGCCGGGACATGATCCTGTCGGCCTCCGCGCCCGCCTACTTCCAGCAGGGCGAATGGGGCGGCTCCGACTGGCACAAGGTCCTCGACTGGGTCGGCGAGACCGGCCAGCTGTGGCGCGAGGGCAAGGACATCAAGGTCTACAACCCGGCCGCACCGGCCACCTCGCGGTGGAGCGCGGTCCTGGGGAACTACGGCTACAACCGCTGGCTCGGCCGGTACGCGGGCCCCGGCAACTGGAACGACCCCGACTTCCTGATCGCGGGCGCCCCCGGCCTCACGGCCGCCGAGAGCCGCAGCCAGGTCGCCCTGTGGGCCATGATGGCGTCCCCCTTCATCCTCTCGTCCGACGTCTCGAAGCTGACACCGGCGGGCCTGGCGGCCCTCGGCAACACCCGGATGATCGACCTGGACCAGGATCCGATGGGCCGTCAGGGCTCCGTGGTCTCCTCCAACGCCACCTTCGAGATCCTGGTGCGGCCGCTCGCGAACGGCGACCGCGCGGTCGCGGTGCTCAACCGCTCCGCCGCCACCCGGGACATCAATGTGCCACTCGACGAGATCGGCCTGACCGACTGCACCGCCGGCGCCCAGGACCTCTGGAGCGGCACGAGCCGCGAGATCTCCGGCACGCTGACCGGGAAGGTCGCCGGGCACGACACCGGGGTCTGGCGGCTCAGCCCGCGCGGCTGCGCCGAGGCCGTACCGACCGGGCAGATCGTCGGTGACGGCGCCCGGTGCGCCGACGGCGCCAACACCACCGGCGTCGGCGCCGTGGTGATGGCCGCCTGCACCGGAGCCCCCGACCAGCGGTGGACCGTGGGCAAGGACGCGCGCCTGCGGCTGGCCGGCGAGTGCCTGTCGGCGGGCGCGGACCGCCTCGTGGAACTGGCCGACTGCACGACCCGTCCCGAGGAGCAGCCCGGCCAGAGCTGGTCGCAGCGCCGTGACGGAGCCCTGGTGGAGGAGGTCAGCGGGCTGTGTCTGACGGCTCCGGCGGCCGCCGCCCCCGCCGAGCGGCTGCGGCTGACCGACTGCGGCGACCACCGGGTCGACCAGGCCTGGGCCCTGCCGGTCTGACGGCCCGGTCGAACGGATGAGGAACTCGACGCATCGCGGCGGGCGCAGGCCGAGGACCCGGCGCCCGCTCGCCCTCGGCGCTCTTCCGGCGGCGCTGCTGGCGCTGATCTGCGCGGGGCCCGCGCCCGGGGCCACCGCCCCGGGCGCGGGATCGCCCGCACGTGCCGACGTACGGACCGGCACGCACCCGGACGGGCACACGGCCGCGCGACCGGGTGCCGTCCGGGGTCCGGGCCACGCCCGCACCTTCGACGTCGCGCCCGCGCGGGCCGCCCTGCGTCGGCTGCTTCCGCGCCACTGGGGGCAGTTCACCCTGGTCCCCGACACGACCGCCGCCGTCGACACCTTCACCGTGTCCGGCACCGCCGGCGCGATCACCGTCCGCGGCAGCACCGGAGCCACCCTGCTCACCGGGGTCGGCTGGTACCTCCAGCACGTCGCCGGGGTCGACATCGGCTGGCCCGGCGACAGCATCGGCATGCTGCCCGCCCGGCTCCCGGCGGTGCCTTCCCCGGTCACCCGCGGCGCGCAGGTGCCCCACCGGTACGCGCTGAACGACACCGACGACGGCTACTCCGGCCCGTACCGCTCCTTCGAGGAGCACCAGCGGCAGATCGACCTGATGGCCCTGCACGGCATCAACGAGGTGTTCGTGCAGGTCGGCGCCGAGTACCCGTACTACCGGGCGCTCCAGGGGTTCGGCTACTCCGCTGCGGAGCTGCGGCAGTGGATCCCCGGCCCCGGCCACCAGAGCTGGTGGCTGCTGCAGAACCTGAGCGATTTCGGCGGGCCGGTCACGGAGCGGCTGATGCGCGAGCGCGCCGAGCTGGGCGGTCGGATCGCCGAACAGCTCCGCGGGCTCGGCATGACTCCCGTGCTGCCGGGCTACTTCGGCACCGTGCCGCCCGGGTTCGCCGCGCGCAACCCGGGTGCGGCCACGGTGGCGCAGGGCGACTGGGCGGGCTTCGACCGCCCGGACTGGCTGGACCCCGCCTCGCCCGTGTTCGCGAAGCTGGCCGCCGCCTACTACGCCGAGCAGCGGGCGGTGTTCGGGGACAGCGCGATGTACCGGATGAGCCCGCTGCACGAGGGCGGGCAGACCGGATCCGTCGACGTCGGCGCCGCCGCGCGCGCCATCCAGGGCGCGCTGCACGCGGCCCACCCCGGGGCGCTGTGGGCGGTGCTGGGCTGGCAGGACGACCCGACGGCCGAGCTGCTGGCCGGGGTGGACACCTCGAAGCTGCTGATCCTGGACGGGCTCTCCGACCGGTACAACCGGCTGGACCGGGAGGCCCGTTGGGGCGGGGCCCCGTACGCCATGGGCACCATCTACAACTTCGGCGGGCACACGACGGTCGGCGCGAACAGCTCCGTCTGGATCGAACGGTTCGGGCCCTGGCGGGACAAGGCGAACAGCGCGCTCGCCGGGATCGCCTACCTGCCGGAGGCCACCGGGACCAACCCGGCCGCCTTCGACCTCTTCACCGATCTGGCCTGGGAGCGCGGGCCGATCGACCAGCGGGCGTGGTTCGCGGACTTCGCGGCCCGCCGCTACGGCCGCCCGGACCCTGCGGCCGCCGCCGCCTGGGAGGAGCTCCGCACGGGGCCGTACAGCACCTCCTCCGGTCTGTGGTCGGAGTCGCAGGACAGCCTGTTCACCGCCCGGCCGAGCCTCACCGCGGCGGGGGCGGCGTACTGGAGCCCCCGTTCCATGCGCTACCCGGCGGGTTCGGTGCGCAGGGCCCTGGACCACCTGCTGAGGGTGGATCCGGCGCTGCGCGACTCCAGCGCCTACCGCTTCGACCTGGTGGACACCGCGCGGCAGGCCCTCGCCAACCACTCGCGGGTGCTGCTGCCGAAGATCAAGGCGGCCTACGAGGCCGAGGACCTGACCCGCTTCCGCGCCCTGGCGGCCGAATGGCAGGACGGGATGCGGATGTTGGACGCGGTCACCGGCTCCGACCCGGCCTTCCTCCTCGGCACCTGGCTGTCCGGGGCCCGCTCCTTCGGCGCGGACCGGGCCGAGCAGGACCGGTACGAGTACGACGCACGCTCGCTGCTGAGCGTGTGGGGGCGTCGCAGCACCAGCGGGGGCGGTTTCCTGCACGATTACGCGAACCGCGAATGGAGCGGCCTGATCTCGGAGTTGTACGCACCCCGATGGGCGCACTACTTCGCCGCGTTGGACGAGGCGCTGGTGAAGAAGGCCGCGCCGCGGGAGGTCGACTGGCACGCCTTCGAGGCGGAGTGGGCCGCACGCACCACACGGCACCCGAACCGCCCGGCCGGTGACCCGTACCGACTGGCCGCGCAGATCGCCGCGGCCCTGCCGCCGGCCGCCGCCGGCCGCTGACCCTCGTGCACCGGTCCGCCCGCACCCCGGGCGGACCGGTGCCGCGGGTTCACGGGCCCGATTTCCGCCGCGCCCGCACGGCTCCGGCGGCCACCACCCCGAGGACGGCGATCGAGGCGGCCGAGGCCAGCAGGGTCTCCCGGGCTCCGAGCCCGGCCACCAGCGGGCCGCCCAGCACGGTACCGAGCGGCACCGCGAGCACCCGGACCGCGGAGCTCGCCGCCAGGGTCCGGGGAAGCAGTTCCGGCGGGGTCGAGCGCTGGAAGAGGGCGGTGGACAGCGAGGCGTACGGGGGCCAGAGCAGCCCGGCGGCCGCGAACCCCGCGACGGCGACCGCCGTCGGCGCGCCCAGCCCCGTCGGTAGCAGGAAGACGCCGAACGCGACGACGACGCCGGTCGTGACCGGCCACACCGGCAGGCGGTTCAGGTAGCCGGTCAGGACGGAGCCGAGGACGGCGCCGACCCCGAACGCGGTGTAGAAGGCGGCCAGCAGGCCCGCCGAAGCGCCCGGTACGTCCGACACGTACAGCGGCAGGGCCACGTACACGGGGCCGAAGAGGCAGAAGAAGGCGAAGCTCAGGGCGACCAGGCCCAGCAGGGCCGGGGTGCGGCGGATGACGGCGAAGCCCGCGGTCCGCGAAGCGACCTCCGCTGCTGCGGGCGCCGCCGCGTCGCGAGGCAGGCCGAAGAGGAAGGTGGCGGCCAGGACGAGGAAGGTCGCCGCGTCGACGGCGATCACCGTCGCGGCGCCGCCCCACAGGATCAGGGCGCCCGCGAGCGGCGGGCCGAGGACGGTGGAGAGCGAGCCGATGCCGGACAGGACGGCGTTGCCGGCGAGGTGGTCGCGCTCCGGCAGCAGCCGGGCCACCAGGGTGTGGGCGCCGGCCTGGCCCCACGCGTGCAGGACGGAGGACACGGCGAGCAGGGCGACGTACGACTCGATGCTCAGCACCCCGAGGGCGTGACACACAGGGATCGCGCCGAGGGCGGTGGCGCGCAGCAGGGCGTCGCAGGCGACCAGTCGGGCCGGGGAGCGGCGGCGCAGGAACCGGCCGAGGAGGACGGCTCCCGCGGCGCCGGAGAGCGTGTAGGCCGCGGCGGCCAGGGCCACCCACATGCCGCGTTCCGCCGCCGGTGCGATCTCGATCGCCAGCCAGCTCACGGCGACCACCGCCATGCCGTCGCCGAGGGAGGAGACGGTGAAGCCGGGTAACAGGCGGCGCAGCGTCGCGTGCGTGAGTACGGGCCGGTAGGGCGAGGTGCGGACGGTCCGGTCGGATGTCAGGGGCACGGTGTCCACGCTTTCGGGAGACGACGGGGAACATGTCGTCATCGTTGCCGCGTGCCCGGCCGTCGCCTCGGCCCGTTCGCTCCGGGCAGGGTCCTTTCACCCTGGGCGCAAGAGGCCGGCGCCGACCGGCACGGCGGCGGCACGGGAGGGCCCGGGCGCGGGACACTGGCCGTGTGGAGGCACACCCGAGCCGTTCCGGGCGGCCGCGGCGGGCGATGGGCGCCGTCAGCGGGATCGTCGCGGCCGTGGCCGGACTGGCGTCCGCGCAGCTGGCCGCGGCCGCCGGCCGGCCCGAGGCCTCACCGGTCACGGCCGTCGGCGGGGCCGTGGTCGACCTGACACCGGTGGCCGTCCGGGAATGGGCCATCCGGCTGTTCGGCACCTCCGACAAGCTGGTGCTGGGCCTCGGCATCCTCGCCGTCCTGGCCGCGCTCGCCGTCGCCACCGGGCTGCTCGCCGTACGTCACCTGCCGGCCGCGCTCGCCGTCACGGGCGGTTTCGGGCTGGTGGGGGCGTTGGCGGCGCTCAGCCGGCCGGAGGCCTCCTGGCGGGACGCGCTGCCCTCGTCGGTCGGCGCCCTGGTCTCGGCCGGCGTGCTGTATCTGCTGGTCACGGCCGCCCGACGGACCCGCCCGGCCGGAGCACCGCAAGGCCGGGCCGACTCGATGGACCGCCGCCGCTTCGGCCGCCTGGTGGTCGCCGTCCTGGCGGCATCGGCCGGGGTCGGAATCGGTGCACGGCGCCTCGGCGCCCACGGTTCCGCCGACGCCACCGCCTCCCGGGCCCGCTTCCGGCTCCCCCGGCCCACCGTGCCCGCGCCGCCGGTGCCCGCCGGAGCGGATCTGCGGGTGCCCGGACTCGGCCCCTTCCTCACCCCGAACCAGGACTTCTACCGGGTGGACACCGCGCTGGTCGTCCCGCGCGTGGACGCCGACACCTGGCGGCTGCGCATCCACGGGGAGGGGGTGACGCGGCCGCTGGAGCTGGATCTGCGTCAGCTCCTCGCCCGGCCGGTGGTCGAGCACGACATCACCCTCACGTGCGTGTCCAACGAGGTCGGCGGCCCGTACGCGGGCAACGCCCGCTGGCTCGGCGTACGCCTCGGGGACCTGCTCCGCGAGGCGGGGGTGCGGCCGCCGTCCCAGGGCGGGACCGCCGACCAACTGGTGGCGCGTTCGGTGGACGGCATGACCATCGGGACTCCGGTCGAGGCGGTCATGGACGGCCGGGCGGCACTGCTGGCCGTCGGAATGAACGGCCGACCGCTGCCCTTCGCCCACGGTTTCCCCGTCCGGATGGTCGTACCGGGCCTCTACGGGTACGTGTCCGCCTGCAAATGGCTCGCCGAGCTGCGGCTGACCACCTTCGCCGCCTACGACGCCTACTGGGTGCGCCGGTCCTGGGCGCAGCAGGCGGTCGTCAAGACGCAGGCGCGCATCGACACCCCCCGCCCGTACGCCGACCTGTCCCCGGGCCGGGTGGCGGTCGCCGGGGTCGCGTGGGCCCAGCACCGCGGGATCGAGCGGGTCCAGGTACGGGTGGACGGCGGGCCCTGGCAGGAGGCGCGGCTCGGGACGGCGGACGGCGTGGACACCTGGCGCCAGTGGGTGTGGCCCTGGCAGGCCACCCCCGGACGCCACCGCCTGGAGGCCCGCGCCACGGACGGCACGGGCGTCGTCCAGACGGGCGTCCGCACCGGCACCGTCCCGGACGGGGCGACCGGGTGGCACGCGGTGGACGTGACCGTCCGCGCCCTGGGCTGAGCGCCGGCGCCGACCCCGGCGTCCGGATCAGCCCCGGAGGCGGACCGGCAGCGACCGGACGTTGTTGCTGATGAAGCTGTTCTGGTAGGGGAGTTCGGCGTCCGGGACGGCCAGGTCGAGGTCGGGGAAGCGGGTGAAGAGGCGTTCCAGGGCGATCGTGGCCTCCAGGCGGGCGAGCGGGGCCCCGGTGCAGTAGTGGGCGCCGTGGCCGAAGGCGAGGCTGCGGGCGGCGGAGGGGCGGGTGATGTCGAAACGGTCGGCGTCCGGCCCGTGGAAGGACTCGTCGCGGCCCGCCGCGCTGTACCCGGCGAGCACCGGGGTGCCTTGCGGGATCACGGTCCCGTCGACGGTCAGGTCGCGGGTGGGGTAGCGGAAGGGGAACCAGCTCACCGGGGTGTCCCAACGCAGCGTCTCGTCCACCACGTCCGACCAGGTGGCCTTGGCGTCCAGGACCAGGGCCAGTTGGTCGCGGTGGGTACACAGCGCGCGGACCGCGTTGACGATGAGGTTGAGGGTGGTCTCGTGGCCGGCGACGAGCATCAGCCGCATGGTGCCGATGAGTTCGACCTCGGTGAGCCGGTCCCCGTCGTCCTCGCGGGCGGAGATCAGCGCGCTGGTGAGGTCCTCGCCGGGGTTCGCGGCGCGGGCGGCCGCGATGGCGCCGGTCAGGGCCATGAGTTCCTGAAGGGCGACCATCTTCTCGGCCGGGGTGATGTCGGTCGCGATGATCACCCTGTTGGTGAGGTGGTGCAGCCGGCCCCGGTGCTCGGGGTCCACGCCGAGCAGTTCGCAGATGACGTTCATCGGGAGCGGGAGGGCGAAGTGCTCGTACAGGTCGGCGGTCCCGTCCGGGGACTCGGTCGCGGCCCGGCCGAGGTCGTCGAGGAGTTCGGCGGTGAGCTCCTCGACGCGCGGCCGCAGCCGTTCCACCTGGCGGATCGTGAAGGCCTTGCCGACGAGTCCGCGCAGGCGGCGGTGGTCGGCGCCGTCCGCGGTGTGCATGCCCTGGGCGTTGGCGAAGACGCGCAGCGGCCAGTCGGCGGGGATGGTGCCGTCGTGCAGGGCGGGGAAGTGCCGGGCCCCCTTGGCGACTTCGGGGTGGGCGAGGAACTCCTTCAGCGCGTCGTGTCCCAGGACGACCGCTCCGGGGACCCCACCGGGGAGCACGACCTCCGCCACCGCGCCGTGCTCGGCGCGCAGCCGGGCGTTGAGGGCGTGCGGGCAGCCGCCGGCGGGGTCGATCACGTGCGGGGCCGGGCCCTGCGGGACGGGTGAGATGGGGGACGACAAGCCGGTTCTCCTGACCTGATGGACGGAACTCGGTCAACAGTGCGGCCTAGGGGGCGGGTTGGACAAGCCCGCACCGGCCCCCGTCTCAGAACCAGTTGAGCGTCAGGGTGAAGGTGGTGCCCGCGGTGGCTCCGGTGGCATCGCTCGCGGTGGCGGTGACCGGGAAGGCGCCGCTGCCCCAGGGCTTGCCGGTGATCCGCCCGGAGGCGCTGTCGAGGGTCAGCCCCCAGGGCAGGCCGGTGACGGCGTACCGGACGGGTGGCCGCGCCCCGGTGGTGGCGAGCTGGACGGTGCAGGGTCGGTTGAACGTGCACGTCTGCGGGCCGGGGTCGGTGAACTTCAGCCCGCCGGGGGTGGGGGTCGACGTGGGGGTCGACGTGGGGGTCGACGTGGGGGTCGACGTGGGGGTCGACGTGGGGGTCGGGGTCGGCGTGCCGCCGCAGCCCGGGGTGGCCTCCGGCGGCAGCGGGACCCGCCAGATCTGGGTGTCGTTCTCCGAACCCACGAGCAGGTTCGCGCAGTCGGCGTAGGTCAGCGTCTCCCCCTGCGACTGGGCCGGGAGGGCGACGTCCGCGAGCTTGACCCCGGCCGTGTCGTACACGGAGGCCGTGTCGGTGCCCAGCGGGCCGCCGCTGCGCAGGGAGTACGAGGCCCCCGTGGGCGAGAAGGCGCCGTCGGTGGCGAACACGGGCCCGGGCCGGACCCCGGTGAGGGTGTTGACCTGCCCGGTCACCGGCGGCAGCGGGGCCTGGTACAGCTTCCCGGCGGCTCCGACGAGCTTGCTGGCGACGTAGAGGCGGCCGGTCACGGGATCGGCGAGCAGGGACTCGGCGTCGTGCCTGCCGTCCGCGTAGGCGAAGCGGTACGTCACGGGCGTGACCGTCGCGTTCGTGAGCTGATCGGGCTCGGCGAACCGGTGCACGGTGATCTCCGCGCGCCCGCTGAAGTTGTCCCCGATGTCGCCGACGAGGACGGCCGGGGCGCCGTTCGCGTCCGTGCCGAGCGCGAGGCCTTCCCAGTCGGTGTTGCCGACACCGGAGAGGGTGAGGGTGGCCAGCAGCCGGCCGGTTGTGGTGGTGCAGTCGACGGCGAAGACCTGGTTGGTGTTGCCGCTGTCGTTGACGGCGTAGAAGACCCCGGGATGTCTGCGGCTCATGGCGAGGCCGCTGAGTTCGGCGAGGCCGCCCGGGAGGGTGCACTTCCTCTCCGGTGCGAGGGCCGCGGCGGCGGGGACGGCGGACGCGGTGGAGGGGAGGGAGGGAGGGGAAGGGGTGGAGGCGGTCGCGGTGGCCATCCAGGCGAACGCGGACAGGAGCGTGGCGAGGCCCGCGGTCGCGAGGGCGGCGGCCCGTGGGAGTGTCAGGAGTCGGGACATGCGCACAATGTGAGGGGACATCGGTCGGCCCGCCAGGCCCGATCCCGCCCTCTTCGAGCATCGTTCGATGCCGCGAGGGCATGTCCGGTCAGCGCACCGGTTCCCGGACCGGCGCCTTGTGACCGGCCTGCGCGATGAACGCGCGGGCCGCCCGGCCGAGCGGCCGCCGGGCGTGGGCGATGCCCACCGGCCGCAGCAGCGGAGGGGTGAAGGACCGGATCTCGGCCCGGCTCCCGAAGGCCCTCAGCACCACGTCCCGGTACCAGATGAGCGAGCCCCGGCCGTCGGTCACCCCTGTCACCCAGGCGAGGCGTTCGTCGACCTCCAAGGTGGGGAGGGGCCGTACTCCCAGGCAGCTGAACATGGCCTCCATCTCGGTGCGCCGGCCGGTCCCGGGCGTGGGCAGCACCATCGGCAGCCCGTCGAGCATGCGCAGCGGCATCGGGTGCGGCAGCCGGGAGCCGGGCGGTGATATCAGCACCACCTCCCGTTCCTGGATGAAGTGGGTGGAAAGCTCCTTGTCGACGGGCAGGTCGACCAGGGCCAGTTCCGAACGCCCCTGGGTCACCTCCTCGACCAGCGCCTCTCTGCTGCCGTGCTGCCGGAGTCGGACGTCGACGGTCGGGTGCCGTGCGGTGAAGGCCGCGATCAGGTCGGCGGCCAGGTCGAGGGCGAGGGTGGGGGTGGTGACCAGGGTGAGGACCGCCCGGGCGTCCCCGCCGTGCGGGGTCCCGATGTCGTCGATGGCCTCCACCGCGTTGAGCACCGTCCGGGCCAGCCGGACGACCCGGGCCCCCTCCGGAGTGAGGTCCACCCCCCTTCCCCGGCGGGCCAGGAGTTCGACGCCGAGATCGCGCTCCATGGCCTGCACGGCCCGGGACAGCGCGGACTGGGCGACGAAGACCGAGGCGGCGGCGCCGGTGATGGATCGGCAGTCGGCGACGGCGACGAGGTAGCGGAGCTGCGCGAGGGTGGGGGTCATGACCGGACGGTAACCGCGCGAGGCTGTACCTGTAAGGGCTCGTCGGGTGAACAACCGGCAGCTTCCGACGTGCTGGTCATGCCCGGTCGGTGGCTACGCATGCCGGGGCGGCATGTCCGCCTGCACGTGGTACGCCGGCCCGCGCGGCGGGGGCGCCCCGGCCGGACGGAGAACGTCGCAGGCCACCGGCTCGGACGGGGGGTGCCGGGGCCCCGCCCGGGCGGGATTTCGGGTGGCACGTGTACGTCGCGAGTGCGAAGCATCGTATTCCGCATGGCTGTTGACAGTGCAGGGCGACCACCGCACGATGCAACGCGGCATTGCGGGTGATTGACCACGGTTCGATCCCGCCGTACCCGCGGCGGGTGGCCCGGCCGGTGCGAGTGACCGCCACCGCACTCCCCCGTCCTCCGCCCTGCCCCGCACTGCCGCTGCACGGCTCGTCGGCTCGCCCGCTCGCCCCGCTCAGCCGCTCGCACCGTTCGGCCACCCGCCCGTTCGGCGGTGCGCCTGCTCGTCCGTTCTTCCGTCCCGCACTGCGCCATGTCACACAGCATTGGAAGAGGAGCGCCCGTGACCCCCCACCCGCAGCCCGCCGCCACCCGTGACCTGGTCGTCGCCGTCAGCCCGTTCGAGGAACCCCACCCGGCCGTCGTGACCGCCGCCGAACGCGCCGGGGCCCTCGGCGTGCTCGACCTCGGCCGGGACGCCGACGCCGCACGGCGCGGTTTCGCGGAGCTGGGTCGCCGGCTCGCGGGCGGCGCCCGGTACGGGGTGCGGGTCCCGGCCGGCTGCCCGCTCGGGCCCGGAGAGCTGCCCGCCGCCGTGGACACCGTGCTGCTCGCCGCTCCCGCCGCGCACACCGCCGGGCAGGTGGCCGCCTGGGCCGCGGCGGCCGGGCGGCCCCGGGTGTGGGCCGAGGTCACCGGCGCGGCCGAAGCCCGGACGGCCGTCGCCGCCGGGGCGCACGCGCTCGTCGCCAAGGGCCACGAGGGAGGCGGCCGGGTGGGGGCGGCCACCACCTTCGTCCTGCTCCAGCAACTCCTCGACGACCCCGTGGTCCGGGTGCCCGTGCGGGCCTGCGGCGGCATCGGCCCGCACACCGCGGCCGCGGCCGTCGCGGGCGGGGCCGCCGGGGTGCTGCTCGATGCCCAACTGGCCCTGACCACCGAGGGTGAGACCGAGCTCCCCGAGGAAGTGGCCGCCGCGCTGAGGGCGATGGACGGCTCCGAGACCCGGCTGATCGACGGTCACCGGGTGTTCGCCCGACCCGACCTGCCCGAACCGGACGGCCCCGTACCCACCCTGCTCGGCGCCCGCGACCTGCGGACCCAGCTGCTTCCCGTCGGGCAGGACGGCGCCTCGGCGGCCCGACTGGCCGCGCGGTACCGGACCACGGGCGGCGTCCTTCAGGCCGTACGGGCGGCCGTCGTCGGGCACCTGGAGGCCGCCGTACGGGCCCGCCCCCTGGCACGCCCCTTGCCCGTCGCGCAGGGCCCGATGACGCGGGTGAGCGACCAGGCGGCCTTCGCCGCGGCGGTGGCTGGCGCGGGCGGGGTCCCGTACCTGGCTCTCGCGGTGATGGAGGGCCCCGACGTACGCCGACTGCTGGCGGAGACCGCCGAGCAGCTCGGGGACCTCCCCTGGGGCGTGGGCCTGCTCGGCTTCGCCCCGCCCGAGCTGCGGCGGGAGCAACTGGCCGCCGTGACCGAGGCCCGCCCCCCGTACGCGATCATCGCCGGCGGCACCCCGGCGCAGGCGGCCCCGCTGGAGGCCGCCGGGATCCGGACCCACCTGCACGTCCCCTCCCCCGGCCTGCTGGAGCGGTATCTCGCCGAGGGGGCACGGCGGTTCGTCTTCGAGGGGCTGGAGTGCGGCGGACACGTCGGGCCGCGCGCCTCCTTCCCCCTGTGGGAGGAGCAGATCGAACGGCTCCTGGCCGGCCCCGAACCGGACGCCCTGGACCTGCTGTTCGCGGGCGGCATCCACGACGAACGGTCCGCCGCGATGGCGGTGGCGGCCGCCGCCCCGCTGGCCGACCGGGGCGCACGCGTCGGGGTGCTGATGGGCACCGCCTATCTGTTCACCGAGGAGGCCGTCACGGCGGGCGCGGTCCTGCCGGGCTTCCAGCGCGCGGCGGTGGAGTGCGCGGACACCGTGCTGCTGCACACCGCGCCGGGACACGCCATCCGGTGCGCGGCCACCCCGTACGCCGAGACCTTCGAGGCGACCCGGCGGCAGCTCACGGAGAGCGGCGCCCCGCAGCGCACGGTGTGGGAGGAGCTGGAGCGGCTGAACCTGGGCCGGCTGCGGATCGCCGGCAAGGGTCTGCGCAGGAGCGCCGACGGGGGCGGGCTGGAGCCGGTCCCCGAGGAACAGCAGTACGCGGAAGGGCTGTTCATGCTGGGTCAGGCCGCCACCCTGCGTACGGCCACCACCACGATCGCGGCACTGCACGCGCAGGTCACCGAGGGGGCCACCGCCCTGCTGGAGCGGCGGGCCCGGGAGCTCGCCGAGGCCGGGCCGACGGCGCCGGAGCCGGCGGCCGACCCGCTGGACATCGCCATCGTCGGGATGGCCTGCGCCTATCCGGGCGCCCCCGACCTCGCCGCCTATTGGGCGATGGTCCTCGCCGGTACCGACGCCGTCACCGAGGTCCCGGCCGAGCGCTGGGACCCGGAGCTCTACTACGACGCCGACCCGGCCCGGGCCGGTGAGCGCACCCCCTCCCGCTGGGGCGGCTTCCTCGGCCCGGTGCCGTTCGACGCCCTCGCGCACGGCATCCCGCCCGCCTCGCTCGCCGGGATCGAGCCGGTGCAGCTGCTGGCCCTGGAGATCTCGGCGCGGGCCCTCGGGGACGCCGGCTACGGCAAGGACCGCGCCTTCGACCGCTCCCGGACCTCGGTGGTCTTCGGCGCGGAGGCCGGTACGGAGCTCGCCGGCGCCTACGGGCTGCGCGCCCTGCACCCCGCCTACCTGGGGGAACTCCCGGCCGAGTTGGACGAGCAGCTGCCGCGCCTCACCGAGGACTCCTTCCCCGGGATCCTCGCCAACGTGATCGCCGGGCGGGTGGCCAACCGGCTGGACCTGGGCGGCGCGAACTGCACGGTCGACGCCGCGTGTGCGTCCTCGCTCGCCGCACTGGACCTGGCCTGCCGCCAACTGCGCGACCATGACAGCGACATGGTGCTGTGCGGGGGCGCCGATGTGCACAACGGCATCAACGACTACCTGATGTTCGCCTCCGTCCGCGCCCTGTCCCCCGGCGGCCGCTGCCGGCCCTTCGACGCGGCCGCCGACGGGATCGCGCTCGGCGAGGGCGTGGGCGCCCTCGTCCTGAAGCGGCTCGCGGACGCGGAGCGCGACGGCGACCGCGTGTACGCCGTGATCAAGGCGGTCGGCGCCGCGAGCGACGGCCGCTCCCTCGGCCTGACCGCGCCCCGACCCGAAGGACAGCGGCGGGCTCTGGAACGCGCGTACGCCCGGGCCGGCGTCACCCCCGCCCAGGTGGGCCTGGTCGAGGCGCACGGCACCGGCACCGTCGTCGGGGACAGCACCGAACTCTCGGTCCTGAGCGAACTGTTCACCGCGTCCGGGGCCGAGCCCGGGTCCTGCGCGTTGGGCTCCGTGAAGTCTCAGCTCGGGCACACCAAGTGCGCGGCCGGGCTGGCCGGGCTGATCAAGGCGGCCCGAGCGGTCCACACGGGTGTGCGGCCCCCGACCCTGCACATCGACACGCCCAACCCGGCCTGGCGGGCGGAGAGCAGCCCCTTCTCCTTCGACAGCGAGGCCCGGCCCTGGCCGGTGCCCGCGGAGCGGCGGATCGCCGGAGTGAGCGCCTTCGGCTTCGGCGGCACCAACTACCACGCCGTGCTCGCCGGTCACGTCGGCTCGGCGGAGCCCCGGCACGGCCTGGAGGAGTGGCCGGCGGAGCTGTTCTGCTTCCGCGGCGAGGACCGGCGGGCGGCGGGTCGGTCGATGGCCCGGCTGGCCGCGCGGCTGGAGGAGAACGACACGGCCGGCCGGCCGTGGGCACTGCGCGACCTGGCGGCGGAGACCGCCGCCGGCACGGGCCCGGTCCACGTCGCGGTCGTGGCCGCCGACCTGGACCAACTGGCCGTGCGCCTGGAACAGGCCCGCGCCTTCACCGCGGGCGCGGGGGTCCACGTACGGGAGGAGGCCGCGGACCCGGGCGAGGTGGCGTTCCTGTTCCCCGGCCAGGGCAGCCAACGCCCGCGCATGCTCGCCGACCTCTTCCTGTCCTTCCCCGCCCTGCGACGACTGCTGGACGAGGCCCCGCCGCCGGTGGTCTCGACGATGTTCCCACCGACCGCGTTCACCGCCGAGGGCCGGGCGGCGCAGCGGGCGGCGGTCACCGACACCCGCGTGGCCCAGCCGGCCCTCGGCCTCGCGGGGGCGGCGGCGCACCTGCTGCTCGGCGAACTCGGCGTACGGCCGGACTGCGTGGCCGGCCACTCGTACGGGGAGCTCACCGCGCTCTGGGCGGCCGGGGCCTTCGACACGCAGAGCCTGCTGCGGCTGAGCGCGCGCCGCGCCGAGGCGATCCTGGCGGCCGCCGGCGCCGATCCGGGAGCGATGGCGACGGTGTCGGCCGCACCGCGGGAAGTACGGGAGATCGCGGCCCGCGCCGGATGCGTGGTGGCGAACCACAACGCGCCCCGGCAGTGCGTGATCTCGGGCCCGACAGCGGCCGTCGCCACGGCCGTGACGGCCCTGCGTGAGGCGGGCCTGACGGCCGAACCCCTCCCCGTGGCCTGCGCCTTCCACAGCACGGTGGTGGCCGGGGCGGCGCAGGCCCTCATGGCGGAGCTGACCACGACGCCCCTGGCGGAAACGCACCTCCCGGTCTGGTCGAACGCGACGGCGAGCCGCTACCCGACGACGGCCGAAGGGGTACGAGGCCTTGCCGCGCGCCAGGTCGCGGAGCCGGTCCGGTTCGTGGAGCAGGTGGAGGCCATGTACGCGGCCGGTGTCCGGACGTTCGTGGAGGCGGGGCCCGGCCGGGTCCTCTCCGGTCTGGTCGGCCGGATCCTGCACGGGCGGCCGCACACGGTGGTCCCGCTGGACGTACCGGGCGAGCACGGTCTGCTCCGGCTGGTCACCGCGCTGGCCGAACTGATGGCGGCGGGGGTCGTGGTGGCCCCGCAGGCCCTGTTCCGCGGCCGGACCTCCCGCCTCCCGGAGCACGCCCCGCGCCGGCCGGGCTGGCTGGTGGACGGCCACCTGGTCCGCACCGCGGACGGCGCACCGGTCCCGGGCGGCCTGCGCCCGGCCCGCCGGGTGGCTCCGGCCACGTACCCGGGCGGACGAGAAGCGGCGACGGAGAAGGGTGACCGACGCGAGGAAGCCGTACTGGAATACCTGCGCGGCTCCCGCGAGCTGGTCGAAGCCCAACGGGACGTCCTGCTCGGCTTCCTGGGCGCCGGACCCCGCCACGGTTTTGACGGGGTCGGGAGTGTGTCGGGGCGATCCCCGCAGGGCGCCGAACGCACCGCCGCCGCACCTTTTGACCCCGCGCCCCGTTCGGCGCCCGAGGAGACGCCCCGGCGCGCGCCCGGCCCCGGCAAAGCCGCCCCCACCGATCCCGCCCCCGCACCGCAGGGCCCCCGCACCGCCGAGGAGGTCATGGACCTCGTCCTGGAGATCGTCCACATCCGCACCGGCTACCCCCGGGACATGCTCGACCCCGAGCTCGACCTGGAGGCGGACCTGTCCATCGACTCCATCAAGCGGGTCGAGATCATCGGCGCCCTCGCCGACCGCATCGGACTCCCCCAGGATCCGACCAGCGGCTCCGCCGAGTCCGCGGTCGAGGAACTGTCCCGGATCAAGACCCTGCGCGGCATCGTCGACTGGATCACGACCCACACCCCCACCACACCGGAACCCACAACCACACCCACACCCACACGGCGGCCGACACCGGCCCGCTTGAGCCGACTCCGCGTCGACCTGCTCCCCGCGCCCTTGGCCGACGCCGCCCCCGAAACCCTGCGCGGCCTGCGCATCGCCCTGGTGGACGACGGTCAGGGCATCGCCCGCACCCTCGCGACCGCCCTGGAGGACATGGGCGCCGAGCCGACGATCCTGCCCTCGGCCGAGCCCGGCTTCGACGGCCTCGTCGACCTCTCGGCCCTGCGGCCCACCGCCGATCCCGTGCTGCCGGACGCCTTCCCGGCGCTGCGGGAGGTCCTGACGGCCGGAACCCCACGGCTGCTGCTCGTCACCGGGCCCGGCACCCCCGGCGCCGGCCTGCACGGCTTCGCCCGTGGTGCGGCCCTCGAATTCCCCGGCGCGCTGGTCCGCGCCGTGGACATCCGCCCCAAGGAGGACCCGGAACGCATCGCGGCACAGCTCGTCGCGGAACTGAGCGGTGCCACCGACGTCGGCGGCACGACCGACGCCCTCGCCTCCGTGGGCTACACCGCCGAGGGAACCCGTGTCACCCGCCGCCCCGTACCGACCCCGCTCCGCGCGTCCGACGGCCCACCGCCCCTGGAGCCCGGCTCGGTGGTCCTCCTCACCGGCGGCGCCCGCGGCATCACCGCCCGCACCGCCCTCGCGTTGGCCCGGAGCACCGGATGCCATGTGGAACTCCTCGGCCGCACCCCCGAACCGCTCGCCGGGACGGACGAGTTCGGCCAGGCCCAGGACCGCGTCGCGCTGCGCGCCGCGCTCATCGCCGCCGGGCTGCGTACGCCCGCGGAGATCGAGGCGGCGGCCTCGCGGATCCTCGCCGAGCGCGAGGTCCGGACCACCCTCGCCGCCCTGCGCACCACGGCGGCCTCCGTCCGCTACCACTGCGCGGACGTCACCGACGAGCGGGCCGTCCGGGCCGTCGTGGCCGACGTACGGGCACGCCACGGCCGCCTGGACGGCATCGTGCACGGCGCCGGCGTGCTGCGGGACGGGCTGCTGCGCGACAAGCGACCGGCCGATTTCACCGCGGTGTTCACGACGAAGGTGACCGGGGCCCGCCACCTGGCCGCCGCGGCGGCCGCGCACGGGGACGGGCCCCCGCCCCGGTTCCTCGTCCTGTTCGGCAGCGTCGCCGGGGTGTACGGGAACCGGGGCCAGTGCGACTACGCGGCGGCCAACGACGCCCTCGACGGCCTCGCGCACACCTGGGCGGAGTCCTTCCCGGGCCGGGTGCTGTCCGTCGACTGGGGCCCGTGGGCGGCGGAGGCGGGCGGGATGGTCTCCCCCGAGCTGGAACGCGCGTACGTCCGGCGGGGGATCCCGCTGATCGATCCGGACGCGGGAACCGCCGCGTTCCTCGACGAACTGGCGTACGGGAGCGACGTACAGGTGGTTCTGATGGCGCAGGAGGGCCGGGGCGATGCCTGAGGTGGAGCGGCGCGGCCCCCGCCCGACCGACGCGGCGATCGTCGGGATGGGCGCGGTGTTCCCGGGGGCGGCCGACCTGGCCGCGTACCGGCGCAATCTGCTCGCCGGTACGGACTGCGTCGGCGAGGTCCCGCCGGGGCGTTGGGACCCCGAGGTGTACTACGACCCGCGGGGCGCCTCCGGACCGGTGGCGGGCGACCGGTTCTACTGCCGCCGCGGCGGCTTCGTGGACGGTCTCGCCGCCTTCGACCCGACCCGGTTCGGGATCATGCCGGCCGCCGTGGAGGGGGCCGAGCCGGACCAGATGCTGGCCCTGCACGCGACGGCCGAGGCCATCGCCGACGCGGGCGGCGAGGCCCGGCTGCCCGCCGACCGGTCGCGGATCGGGGTGGTGCTGGGGCGCGGCGGGTTCATGGGGGTGGCCACCGCGCGACTCGACCAACGGGTGCGCACGGCACATCAGCTGGCGCAGACCTTGCGGGAGCTGGCGCCGGAGCTGGGTGAGCGGCGGATCACGGAGGTGCGCTCGGCGTTCCAGGAGGCGTTGGGGCCCGAGCGGCCGGACGCGTCGATCGGGCTGGTGCCGAGCTTCACCGCCGCCCGGACCGCGAACCGGCTGGACTTCCGTGGGCCCGCCTACACCCTGGACGCGGCCTGCGCCTCCTCCCTGCTGGCGGTGGACCAGGCGGTGGGGCTGCTGACCGCCGGCCGCTGCGACGCGGTGGTCGCCGGGGCGGTACACCACTGCCACATCGCGACGCTGTGGAGCGTGTTCACGCAGCTGCGGGCGCTCAGCCCGAGCGAGCGGATCCGGCCCTTCGACCGCCGGGCCGACGGGACCCTGCTGTCCGAGGGCACCGGGGTGGTGCTGCTGAAGCGGCTGGCGGACGCCGAGCGCGACGGGGACCGCGTGTACGCGGTGATCCGCGGGACGGGTGTGGCCGGGGACGGCCGGGCGGCGAGCCTGATGAGCCCGCTGGTGGCGGGCCAGGTGCAGGCTCTGGAGCGGGCCTGGCGGGAGGCGGGCCTGGATCCGCGGGCGCCGGGCGCGCTGGGACTGCTGGAGGCCCACGGCACGGGCACCCCGATCGGGGACGCCGCCGAACTGGACACCTTGGCCCAGGTGTTCGGCCTGCCGGAGCCGGGGAGCGGACCCGGAATCGGCTTCGGCTCGGTGAAGTCGATGCTCGGGCACACCATGCAGGCCTCGGGCATGGCCGGGCTGATCAAGGCCGCCCTGGCCGTGTACGAGGGGGTGCTGCCGCCGACGCTGCACCTGGAGGAGCCGCACCCGGACCTGGCCCGGACCCGGATGCGGCCGGTGCACGCGGCCGAGCCGTGGGAGCGCGGTCCGCAGCCGCGCCGGGCCGGGGTCGACGCGTTCGGCTTCGGCGGGATCAACGCCCATGTGGTGCTGGAGGAGGCACCGACGGCCTCGCGCCCGGCCCCCGCACCCGCCACCGCCCCGACCCCGGTCCGCGCCTCCGGCCGGACGGCCCCCGTACGCCGTTTCCTGCCGCTGGGGCTCGGGGCCGCGCCGGTCGGTCCGGCCGCGGGGGGCGACGTACTCCTGATCGGCGCGGACACCCCCGAGCGGCTCTCGGCCCGGCTGGCGTCCGCCACCCCGGTGTCCGGCGGCGACGGGCCCTGCCGGGTCGCGGTGGTCGGGCCCACGCCCCAGCGGCTCGCGCTGGCCGCCAAGGTGGTGGCGCGCGGCCGGCCGTGGCGGGGGCGCGGGGACGTGTGGTTCGCCCCGGAGCCGCTGGGCGGCCGGGTGGCGTTCCTGTTCCCGGGTCTGGAACCGGAGTTCGCCCCGGTGGTGGACGATGTCGCGGAGCGGTTCGGGCTCGCGGCGCCCCGGCTGACCCGGGGCGGGTCCCTCATGGAGCGGGCCCTCGACGCGATCGGGACCGGCCGGTTCTTCGCCCGCGTCCTGCCCGAACTGGGCGTCGAGGCCGATGTGCTGGCGGGCCACAGCCTGGGTGAGTGGGCGGCGATGGTGGCCGCCGGCATGTACCCGCAGGAGGCGGCCGACGCCTTCCTCGACTCGCTGCGGCCGGGCGATCTCCGGGTCCCCGATCTCGTGTACGCGGCGCTGGGCTGCGGCGCGGCGCGGGCGCGGGCCGCACTGCACGACCTGGACCGGGTGGTGGTCAGCCACGACAACTGCCCGCACCAGTCGGTGATCTGCGGAGAGCCGGAGCATGTGGGCATCGCCGTCGCGCGGTTGCGCGGTGACGGGGTGCTAGGCCAGGAGCTGCCGTTCCGTTCGGGTTTCCACACCCCGATGTGGGAGCCCTACCTCGGGCAGGTCCGGGCCGCCTTCGGCCGGCTGCCGCTGCGGCCGGCCGAGCTCCCGGTGTGGTCGGCGACCACGTGCGCGCCGTTCCCGTCCGCGCCGCGGGACGTACGGGACCTGGTCGTACGGCATCTGCTGGAGCCGGTCCGCTTCCGGGAGCTGACACAGCGGCTGTACGAGGACGAGGGCGTGCGCGGCTTCGTCACGCTGGGCCCGGCCAGCCTGCCGGGCTTCGTCGAGGACACCCTGCGCGAGCGCCCGCACCTCTCGGTCTCGACCTCCTCGCCGCGCCTGCCGGGCCTGGCGGCGCTGCGCCGTACCTGCGCCGCACTCTGGGCCGAGGGACACGCGCCGCGATGGGACCGGCTGGCCGAGGAGGCACCCGTACCGACACCCGTAACGGCCCCCGTACCCTCACGCGCACCGGCGCCCGTACCGGCCCCGGTGCGCTCCGCCGGGCGCGCGATGCCGCTGGACCTCGGGTCCCCGCTGGTCCGTCTCGGTGAGCCGGCCCGGGCCGCGCTCGTCGGCCTCCTGGCACCG
Organism: Streptomyces sp. CLCI03; assembly: GCF_053615355.1. Classification (NCBI taxonomy): domain Bacteria; kingdom Bacillati; phylum Actinomycetota; class Actinomycetes; order Kitasatosporales; family Streptomycetaceae; genus Streptomyces; species Streptomyces sp. CLCI03. Next base: position 1,291,544 of record NZ_CM132132.1, read on the forward strand.
GCACCGACCGCCGTGACACCGTCCGCCGCGCCCGCGGGCGACCGGCCGGTGCTGCTGTCCGCCCTGGACGCGGTGCTGGCCGACGCCGGCTCGGCCGCCCGGGCCGTCACCGAGGCCTGGTCGACAGAGGTCCCGGAACCGGCGGCGGCCGACGCCCCGGCCCCGGCCCCGGGGCGGCAGACCCTGCGGTTGTCCCTCGCCGCGCTCCCCTACGTACGGGACCACTGCGTGTACCTCCAGCCCGACGGCTGGCCGGAGGACTCCGACCGGTTCCCCGTCGTACCCATGACCACCATGTTGGAGCTGGCCGCCGAAGCCGCCCGCCGGCACGCCCCACCCGGTCTCGTCGTCCTCGGCCACGAGGAGGTACGGGCTCTGCGGTGGCTCGCGGTCGAACCGGCCGTCGACGTCGAGGTCACCGTCCGTGGTGACGGTCCCGGCCGGATGCGGGTCACCCTCGGCGACCACGCCTCGGTGGTCGTGCTGCTCGGCGAAGGCTACGGGGAGCCGCCCGCGCCCGACCTCACGCCGCTGCGTGATCCCGGACCCGCCCCGGTCAGCGCCGCGGCCCTGTACCGGGACCGGTGGATGTTCCACGGCCCGCGCTTCGCCGGGGTCCACGAGGTGCGGTCCGTCGGCTCGGACGGCATCCACGGGGTCCTGCGCGCGCTGCCCGATCCGGGCGCGCTGCTCGACGCCGCCGGGCAGCTCTTCGGGCACTGGATGCAACTGCGGCTACCGGTCGACCGGCTGGTGTTCCCGGCCACCGTGGACCGCATCCGGTTCTACGGGCCGCCGCCCGCCGCCCGGGAGTTGGTGACGGCCACGGCCCGGATCCGCGCCGTCCAGGACGTCACCGTGCGCGGTGACATCGAGCTGCGCGGGGCGGGCGGCGAGGTGTGGGCCCGGATCGAGGGGTGGACGTACCGCCGGTTCGGCGCCGACGAGCGGGTCTGGCCGATGAAGTTCACCCCGGAGGTGTGCGGGATCGGCGAACCCCGGCCCGAGGGCTGGTGCCTGGCCCGGCGCCGCTGGAACGATCCCGCCTCGCAGGAACTGGTGATGCGCCGCTACCTCGGCGCCGCCGAACGGGCCGCCTACGAGGGGCTGTCGCCGCGCGCCCGGGCGCCCTGGCTGCTGGGCCGGATCGCGGCCAAGGACGCGCTGCGTCAGCTGCTGTGGGACGGCGGGGCCGGACCGATCTTCCCCGCGGAGGTACCGATCGGCAACGACCCGGCGGGCCGGCCGCTGGCCGTGTCCCCGTCGACGGCGGGTTTCCGGCTGTCGATCGCCCACAAGGACCGGATCGCGGTCGCCCTCGCCGACCCGGCCCGGCCGGTCGGCATCGATGTGGAGCAGGTGACGGCGGACCCGGACGCCCTGATCCGGATCGCCCTCGGGCCGGCCGAACTCCGGCTGGCCGAGGGGCTGGCCGCCCGTGGGGGCACCGGCCTGGCCGCCGCGCTCACCGCCCTGTGGTGCGCCAAGGAGGCCGCGGCCAAGGCGGCCGGGGGCGGGCTGGGCGGCCGGCCGCGGGACTGGCGGGTGGCGGGGGACCCGGATTCCGGCGCGCTGATCGTGACCTCGCCCGAGGGGGACCCGTACCCGATCCGCACCACCGAGCTCTCCACGGGGCTCACCACGGGGCTCACCGCACCACGCACCGCGCCGCTCGCCCCACCCGTCACCGCGTCGCCCGGCCCACCGCTCGCCGACACCGTGCCCGACCACGTCGTCGCCTGGACCGACCACCTCGCGGCGCCCTCGCCCGTACCCGTCCCCCTTCCCCTCACGGAGGCCCGTCATGGCAACTGACATCCTCGCCGAGATCACCGGCATGCTCGTGGAGATCGTCGGCGACGAGTACCTGCTCGCGGAGGAGGTGACGATGAAGACGACCTTCAACGAGGACCTCGCCCTGGAGAGCATCGAGTTCGTCGCGCTCGCCGAGCTGCTCCACCATCGCTACGGCGCCGAAGTGGACCTGATGGGCTTCCTCGCCGAGAAGGACATGGACGCCATCCTGGCCATGTCCGTCGGCGAGCTCGTCACCCACATCGGCCGGATCACCCACGCCTCCCTGGCCCGGGCCGCGGCGGGATCCTCCCCCGCGTCGGCCGGCTGAGCCGGCCATGGCCTTCGTCCACGCGGGCTCCCTGCGCTTCCACGTCCAGCGGCTCCCGGCCACCGCCGGAGCCGCCGCCCCCGACCGGCCCGTCGTGGTGTTCCTGCACGGGCTGGTCGTCGACAACCTGTCCTCCTTCTACTGCCCCTTGGCCGTGCCGGTGGCCCGGTCCGGCCACGAGGTGGTCCTCTACGACCTGCGCGGCCACGGCCGCACCGACCGTCCGGGGTCCGGCTACGACAGCCGCAGCGCCGTACGGGACCTCTTCGCCCTGCTCGGCGCGCTGGACCTCGGACGGCGACCGGTCCACCTGGTCGGCAACAGCTACGGCGGGACCCTCGCCCTGCACACGGCCCTGGCCCGGCCCGACCTGGTCACCGGGCTCACCCTCCTCGAACCGCCGCTCGGCGGTGCCTGGGTGGAGAACATGGTGGACACCCTGTCGGCCGCCGCGCTGAGCCTGGAGGACAGCACGGTCCCGACCGAGCTGCTCACCCTGCGGCTGCGCAAGGCCGCCCATCTCACCGCCATCGCCGACGCCCTCCTCAACCGCACCACGCTCATCGACGACATCGCGGCGAGCCGCGTCTTCACCGCGGCGGACTTCGCCCGGCTGCGCTGCCCGGTCCTGGTCGTCTGCGGCGAGCACTCCGAACTCCTGCCGGGCGGGCGGGAGCTGGCGCACCACGCCCCGCACGGTGTGCTGCGGATCCTGCCGGATCTGGGACACGACGTCCTGAAGGAGAGCAGCGGGGTCCTCCGCGCGACCGTGCTCGCCCATCTCGACGCGACGGCCGAGGCCGCGGCCGACACGACGGCCGGTACGACCGTCGGCTCGGCGACGGCGGCGGCATGGCCGCGGGTGGGAGCGCTGGTCCCGTGAGGGTGCTGTTCACCGTGCCGCCGCTGGCGGGGCACGTCAATCCGACGGTGGCCCTCGGGGCCGAACTGGCTGCCCGGGGCCATGAGATCGCCTGGACGGGACCGCCCTCGGCCCTGGCCCGGCTGCTGCCCGCGCAGGCCCGGATCCTGCCGGCCGGGGAGGAGCCGGCCGCCGGCGGGTACGCGGCGCTGCACGAGAGCTGGCGCGATCTGCGCGGGGTCGGCGCGCTGCGGTTCCTGTGGGAGGAGGCGCTGGTTCCGCTGGCCCGGGCGATGGTGCCGGGGGTGGCCCGGGCCGTCCGGGCCTTCGGGCCGGACGTGCTGGTCGCCGACCAGCAGGCCCTGGCCGGGCCGTTGGTGGCGCGGCGGCTCGGTGTCCCGTGGGTGACGTCGGCGAGCACCTCGGCCGAGCTGACCCGGCCCTTCGCGGACTTCCCGAAGGTCGGGGAGTGGGTGGCCGGACAGATCTCGGGCCTGCTCGCGGAGTTCGGCGCGGGTCGGGACCAGGTGCGGGATCCGGGGAGCGGGGCGGGCTGGGACCCGCGCTTCTCCGAGCGGCTGGTGCTGGTCTTCTCCACTCCCGAACTCGTCGGCACGGAGGCGGACTTCCCTCCCCACCACGCCTTCGTGGGACCGGCGTTCGGGGCCCGTCCGGCGGCGCCCGACTTCCCCTGGCAGCGGCTGGATCCGGCGCGGCGACGGGTGCTGGTGTCCCTGGGCACCCTCAACCAGGCGGCCGGGGCCCGGTTCTACGGCGCGGTGCTGGGCGCTGCCGAGCGGCTCGCCGAGCAGGTCCAGTTCGTCCTGGCGGCGCCCGCCGCCCTGATCGGGGCCGTACCGGACCACGTCCTGCTCCAGGAGAGCGTCCCGCAACTGGAGCTGCTGCCGCACCTGGACGCGGTGGTCTGTCATGCGGGCCACAACACCGTCTGCGAGGCCCTCGCGCACGGGCTGCCGCTGGTCGTCGCCCCGATCCGGGACGACCAGCCGATCGTGGCCCGGCAGGTGGTCCTGGCCGGGGCCGGCGTCCGGGTGCGGTTCGGCCGGACCCGGGCCGAGGAACTGCGTGACGCGCTCACCGCCGTGCTGGACGATCCCGGCCCCCGCCGGGCCGCCCGGCGGATCCAGGCCTCATTCGCCGCGGCGGGCGGGGCCGCCGCCGCGGCCGACCGGTTGGAGAAACTGCTATGACGCCTCCCCCGCTCTCCCGGGTCCCTTGGACCTCCGTCCTGTTACTGGCCGCCCTCGGCGCGGGCACCGTACGCGCCAGGCGCCGGCTGCGGGCCGTCCCGGTGCTGCCGCTGACCCCGCCCGGGGCGGCCGGGGTGCCGCGCGCCGCCGGGTGGCGGCTGCTCACCGCCCGCGGGGTCGAGCCGGACCCGGCCACCTTCCTCGCCGCCTGCGCGTACGCCGAAGGGGAGGGCCTGCGGGTGCTGGACCTGCTGCCCGCGGATCTGCCGGCCGAGCGGGCGCTGGGGCTGCTGCGCCTGGTCGACCCGGCCCGGTACCGGCAGGACCGGCTCGCCGCGGGCCGCGGGGCCGGGTTCGCCGTGCTCGCCACCGAGGAGGTGCTGGCCCGGGCCGGGGTGGATCCGGGCGGGCCGCGCCCGGATCCGGCGGAACTCCTCGCTCTGACGCGCCGGTTGAAGGAGTACGCCGCCGATGCCACGGGGCTGGCCATCGCCCCCGGCCTCAGCTGTGGCGGGCTCGGTGAGGCCGCGGGGCCGGCGCGGGCCGCCGAGTTGCGGGCCCAGGGGCTGCCGCCGGGGGCACTGGCCGCCGCGCAGCTCGGCGGACTGGCGCTGCTGGCGGGGGTCGCCGTGCGCCAGGGCCGGTGGGGCGCAGCGGCGGCCGGGCTGTACTGGCTCCAGCCGTCCCTGGTCCTCGGCGGTCGGCGCTCCCCGCTGCGGCCGGCCGGTCTGGGCCGGGCCACGGCGGCCCGGCCGCTGCGCTCCCTCGGCGCGGGCCTGCGTACGGCCGCGGCCGCCGGCCGGGACACGCCGTCGGACGGCGCCTTGGAGGCCGCGCGGGCCGCCGCGTACCGGGAGGACCTGGCGGCGGGCATCGGCCGGTTCCTCGAACCGCGCCGGACGGACTGCCCGTGGTGCGGCTCCGACCGGCTCACCGTCCAGGTCCGGGTGCCCGACCTGCTCCAGGGCAAGCCGGGCCGGTTCACGCTGGAGCGGTGCGAGGAGTGCCGGCACGTCTTCCAGAATCCCCGACTGAGCCTGGAGGGGCTGGAGTTCTACTACCGGGACTTCTACGACGGGCGTGGCGGCGAGGGCACGGGCGTCGTCTTCGGCACGCAGGGCGCCGCCTACCGGGGGCGCGCGGAGATGCTCCTCCCGCACGCCGACCCGGCGTCCTGGCTCGATGTCGGCACCGGGCACGGCCACTTCTGCAACGCGGCGCGCGCGGTCTGGCCGCGGACCCGGTTCGACGGGCTCGACATGGGCGACGGGGTGCGAGAGGCGGAGCGGCGCGGCTGGGTGGAGACGGGATATCTGGGCCAGTTCCCGGAGTTCGCCGCGAAGCTGGCGGGTCAGTACGAGGTGGTCAGCATGTACCACTACCTGGAGCACACCCGGGAGCCGCTCGCCGAGCTGGACGCGGCGGCCACCGTTCTCGCCCCCGGCGGGTTCCTGGCCATCGAGCTGCCCGATCCGCAGTCGCGGATGGCCCGGTTCGTCGGGCCGCTGTGGCTGCCCTGGTTCCAGCCCCAGCACCAGCACCTGATGCCCGCCGCCAATCTGCGCGAGGCGCTGGCCGACCGGGGGTTCACCGTGGTCGCGGAGGAGCACGGACCGGCCCACCAGGGCAACGACTTCTTCGGCGCGGTGGCCCTCGCGGCGACACGGCTGTCCCCGGATCCGGACCGGCCGTGGGGCCCGGGGTCCACACCGCGCGCCCGGCTGCTCGCCCACGTCGTACGGGTGGTGGCGCTGCCGTGCTTCGCCGCCGCGGTGGCGCTCGACACGGTCCGCTCGGCGGTGGCCCGGCGCACGGACGGCGGGAACGCCTACCGGATGCTGGCCCGCAAGGACACGCGGTGACGGGCGCGGAACCCGCCGCTCCCGTGACCGCCGACCGGGCCGGGGGCGACCTGGCCCGGCGGGCGACGGCCGATCCGCTGTACCGCCTCGTCGCCTACGCCTTGGAGGCCGCGCACGGGCGGCCCCCGGCGGCCGTGTGGAGCGCCCCGTACGCCTTCCATCTGGGCTCCCCCGGGCTGGTCGCGGCGGCCGGCTGGCCCACGGCGGCGGCCGCGGCCCCGCGCACGGACGGGCTGGTGCGGCTCAGCTCCCTCGGACATCCCGCGGACAGCTGCGATCTGCCGCTGACGCTGTCCGGGCCGCCGCCCGCCGCCCCCGCCTGGGCGGTCCGGCCGTACGCCGTGCTCCGGGCGCTGGCCCGGGCCGGGTACGGCACCGGCGGGACCGACCTGCACGTGCAGGGCTCGCTGACGGGGGCGGCCGGGCTGGCCACGGCGGAGCCCACGGACTGCGCGGTGGCGCTGGCGGTGGCCGACGTGCACGCGGCGACGGGTGAGCCGCCGGACCGCGAGCGGCTGGCCCGGCTGCTGGCCGCGGTGCTCCCGGACGGGGACGACGGGCTGCGCCGGGCGGTGCTCTTCGCCCGGCCCGGCCGGGCCCTGCTGCTGAGCGCGCGGCCCGGGCGGCGCCGGCGCCACGTCGCCTTCGACCCGGCGGCCTCGGGGGCGCGGCTGGTGCTGGTCGCCGTACGCGGGGAGGCCGCGGACCGGCCGAGGGACCTGGCGCGGGCCGTCGCCTGCGCCCGCCGGGCCGGGGCACTGAGCGCCTGGCCGCCGGGGCCGGGGCCCGAGCCGGGGCGGAGCGTGCTGATGCTGCTGCCCGAGGCCCGACTCGCGGCGGTGCGGGCCGCGGTGGCCGAGGACTTCCGCGACCGGGGGCGACCCGTACCGCGTTTCCTGAACATCGCCGTGGCCGGTGCGGCCCGGCGCGAGGAATGACCACGCCCCGGGGCTGACCCGGGCGACACCGAGGAGGACGACACCCATGCGCACCCTTCGACCCTCACCCACGGCGCGCGCGAGACGCGGAGCCCGCCGGCCGGCGCTGGTGGCCGGGATCGGCGCGCTCGGCCTGCTGGGCGCCTTCACCGTGGCCAACTCGCAGGCCGCGGTGCCCGGTTCCGCCGCCGCGCCGGCTGCGGCCGCGGCGCTGCCGACGTACGACCATGTGGTGGTCGTCGTCTACGAGAACAAGCAGTACGGGGAGATCATCGGCAGCGCGAACGCCCCGTACATCAACCAGTTGGCGAACGGCGGCGCCAGTCTGACCGGGATGAAGGCGCTGACCCACCCCAGCCAGCCGAACTACTTCAACCTCTTCTCCGGCGCCACGCAGGGGATCACCGGCGACGGCTGCTACACCCCGCAGTCGATGACGGCGCCGAACCTCGGACAGGAGCTGATCGCGGCGGGCAAGACCTTCGCGACGTACAACGAGGACCTGCCGAGCGAGGGGTCCACGGCCTGCACGAACGGCCAGTACGCGCAGAAGCACAACCCGTGGTTCGCCTTCAAGAACGTGCCGTTGAACACGGGCAAGACCTGGACGCAGTTCCCGCAGAACAACTTCGCGGCGCTGCCGAGCCTCTCCTTCGTGGTCCCCAACCAGTGCAACGACATGCACTCGTGCTCGGTGGGCACGGGTGACACCTGGACCCGCAACAACCTCGACGCCTACGCGCAGTGGGCGAAGGCCAACAACAGCCTGCTGGTCCTGACCTGGGACGAGGACAACTACCTGGGCTCCAACCAGATCGCCACCGTCTTCCACGGGGCCAAGGTCAAGACGGGCAAGTACGCGACGGCCTTCAACCACCACCATCTGCTGAGGACCTTCGAGGACCTCTTCGGGACGGCGACGCACGCGGGCAACGCGGCGAACGTATCGCCGATCACCGAGGTCTTCGACACCTCGACGAACCCGACACCCACCCCCACGCCCACGCCCACCCCGACCCCGACCCCGACCCCGACCCCCACGCCCACGCCCACGCCCACGCCGACCGCGGGCGGTCTGCACCTGGCCGACCCCGGTCCGCAGACCTGCAAGTTCAACCAGTCCTGCACCATCCAGCTCAGCGCCACCGGCGGCAGACCTCCGGTCCGCTACGCGGCCACCGGCCTGCCCTGGGGGCTGACCGTCGACGCGGGCTCCGGCCGGATCAGCGGCAAACCGTGGGGCAGCGGCACGGTCCGGATCACCGCGACCGCCACCGACTCCACGGGCACCACCGTCACCGCCGCGTTCCCGCTCACCGTCAACTGGTTCTAGACCGGCCGATCCTGGAGGCATCCGTGTACCTGTCGACCAGCCGGGCTTCGGACATCGCCGGGAACACCCCGGCCCAGAAGGGCCCCGTGCGGGCCGTCCCCGGCACGGTGTTCGCCCTCGGGCTGGTCAGCCTGGTCACGGACGTCTCCGCGGAGATGGTCACCGCCGTCCTGCCGTTGTACCTGATGGCCGGACTCGGCATGTCCCCGCTCGCGTTCGGCGCCCTGGACGGCCTGCACCAGGGCGCCACCGCGGTGCTGCGCCTCGCGGGCGGGCGGATCGCCGACCGTACCCGGCGCCACAAACTCGTCGCGGGCACCGGCTACGCGCTGTCCGCCGCCTGCAAGGCGGCCCTGCTCGCCGTCACCACCCCCTGGTCGGTGGCTGCGGTGCTCGCCGCCGACCGGACCGGCAAGGGCCTGCGCACCGCCCCGCGCGATGCGCTGATCTCGCTGTCCGTGCCGCCCGGCGAGCAGGGCCGCGCCTTCGGGGTGCACCGCGCGCTGGACACGGCGGGCGCCCTGCTGGGGCCGCTGGCCGCGTTCGGGGTGCTGTGGGTGGCGGTGGACGGGTACGAGGCGGTGTTCACCGTCAGCTGCTGCGTCGCCGTCCTGGGCGTGGTGCTGCTCGCCCTGTTCGTCCGGGAGGCCCCGGCGCCCGCCACCGCCCCCGCCACCGCGCCGGCCCGCGCGGCTCGCGCCGCGCCGCCCCCGGTACGCACCCTGCTGCGCCTGCCCGGCCTGCGGGGGCTGTGTCTGACCGCGGTCGTGCTCGGCCTGTTCACCGTCGGCGACGCCTTCCTCTACCTGCTGCTCCAGCGCCGGCTCGACCTCCCCGCCGCCTACTTCCCGCTGCTGCCCGTCGGCACGGCGGCCGTGTTCCTGCTCGCCGCGCTGCCGGTGGGGCGGCTCGCCGACCGGCTGGGCCGGCGCCGGGTCTTCCTCGGCGGGCACCTGCTGCTGCTCGGCGCCGCCCTGCTGCTCCTGGCCCCGGTACCGGTCGGGGCGCCACTGGCCCTCGGTGTGCTCGCGGCGCTCGGCCTGTTCTACGCGGCCACCGACGGGGTGCTGATGGCCGCCGCGGGCCCGCTGCTGCCCGCCGGACTGCGCACGACCGGGCTCGCGGTGCTCCAGACGGCCCAGGCGCTGGCCCGGTTCGCGGGTTCCCTGCTGTTCGGTTCGGCCTGGACCCTGTGGGGGCCGGGCGTGGCGCTGGGGCTGGCGGCGACCGGGCTGTCGCTGTCGCTGGTGGCGGTCGCCGTGTTCGGCGGGACCCGGGCGGAGCGGCCGTCGTAGGGTCGGGCCATGCCGGAAACACAGCGAACTCTCGAAGGCAAGGTGGCCCTGGTGGCCGGGGCGACGCGCGGCGCGGGCCGGGGCATCGCGGTCCAGTTGGGCGCGCGGGGTGCGACCGTGTACGTGTCGGGGCGCAGCACCCGGGGTCGGCGCTCGGAGTACGACCGGCCCGAGACGATCGAGGAGACGGCCGAGCTGGTGACGGCGGCGGGCGGCCGGGGCATCCCGGTGGTCGCCGACCACCTGGTGCCGGCGCAGGTCGAGGCCTTGGTCGGGCGGATCGACGCGGAACAGGGCCGCCTGGACGTCCTGGTCAACGACATCTGGGGCGGTGAGGTGCTCTTCGAGTGGGAGAGCACGGTCTGGGAGCACGACCTGGACAAGGGGCTGCGGCTGCTGCGGCTGGCCGTGGAGACCCATGCCGTCACCAGCCATTTCGCGGTGCCGTTGCTGCTGCGCGAGCCGGGCGGGCTGGTGGTGGAGATGACGGACGGCACCGCCGAGTACAACGCGGCCAACTATCGGGTGTCGTTCTTCTACGACATCGCCAAGTCCTCCGTGTTGCGGATGGCGTTCGCGCTGGGGCACGAGCTGGGGCCGCGCGGGGCGACGGCGGTGGCGCTGACACCGGGCTGGCTGCGGTCGGAGATGATGCTGGACCACTTCGGTGTGACGGAGGCGAATTGGCGGGACGCCCTGACGAAGGTCCCGCACTTCGGTATCTCCGAGACCCCGTCGTACGTGGGCCGGGCGGTCGCGGCGCTCGCCGCGGACCCGGAGGTGGCCCGCTGGAACGGCGCGTCGCTCTCCAGCGGACAGCTCGCCCAGGTCTACGGCTTCACGGACCTGGACGGCAGCCGGCCGGACTGCTGGCGCTACATGGTCGAGGTCCAGGACCCGGACCGCCCCGCGGACGCCACGGGCTACCGCTGAACGGTCCGGTCCGGGTGGATCCGGGCCGGAGGAGCTCTTCACCGCTCCGGGCGTGAGTCGATCAGGTGGGCCAGGCCGTCCAGGACGCATCGGAGGCCGAAGGCCCAGAGGGTCCGCGGTTGGTATGCGGCGACCGTGGCGCCCACGCGGCCGGCGAGCGGATAGCGCTCGGGGTCCATCACCCGGCTCAGGAGCGGTTCGCTGACGGCCCACCAGTCCTCCTGGCTCTGCCGGCTGTTGTGCGCCGCGTCGTCGGCGACTCCCAGGGCGTGCGCGTGGACGAAGCCGAGGAGGTGGGTCAGGGCCGCGTCCATCTCGACGTCGGTGAGGCCGATGGCGTCGAAGGCCGCCAGTTCGTGGTCGTACTTCCCGATGACCCCGGGCCCCAGAGGCGGGCGGGTGACCGCCAGGTCCGCGATCCAGGGATGGCGGGCGAGCAGGTCCCGGTTGTCCTCGGCCACGCGGGTGACCTTGGTCTGCCACGGGTCGCGTACGCCGGTCGGCCGGCGTTCCATGCGCGCGTACGCCTCGTCCAGCATGATGTCGAGCAGTTCGGCCTTGCCGGGGACGTACGTGTAGAGGGTCATGGGTGTCACGGCCAGCCGTTGGGCCAGTGCCCGCATGGTGAGCGCGGCCAGGCCGGCCTCGTCGGCGAGCTCGGTCGCGGCCCGGACCACGGCGTCGACGGTGAGGCCTTGCCGCGGGCCGCGGCGGCCCGGCCGGGCCGGCTGCTGTCCCCGCTCCCGCCAGAGCAGCTCCATCGTGCGGACGGGGTCGCCCGCCCCACTGCGGTCCTTCGCCATGCGTGGTCCTCCGGGTACGTGCGCGGCCGATAATTCGCTACACCGTATAGAGTACGGTGTACAAAGTAAGCTCGAAACGCCGCCACGCGAGGAGTTCCGTGCAGATCGCCGCCGACAGCCATCAGGTCATCCAGGTCCGCGGAGCGCGGGAGAACAACCTGAGCGACATCTCCCTCGACATCCCCAAGCGCCGACTCACCGTCTTCACCGGTGTCTCCGGCTCCGGCAAGTCCTCCCTCGTCTTCGGCACCATCGCCGCCGAGTCGCAGCGGATGATCAACGAGACGTACACCGCCTTCATCCAGTCGTTCCTGCCGAGCCAGGGCCGACCCGACGTGGACGGGCTGCACAATCTGAGCGCCGCCATCGTCGTCGACCAGGAGCGGATGGGCGCCAACTCCCGCTCCACGGTCGGTACCGCCACCGACGCCTCCACCATGCTGCGGATCGTCTTCTCCCGCCTCGGCACCCCGCACATCGGCGCGTCCACCGCCTTCAGCTTCAACGCCCCGGACGGCATGTGCCCGCACTGCGAGGGCATAGGGCAGGTCTCCGACATCGACGTGGACCAGCTGGTGGACCGTGAACTCTCCCTCAACGAGGGCGCGATCACCGTCCCCGGCTACGCCGTGGACACCTGGTACTGGCAGAACGTGGTCAACTCCGGCTTCTACTCGCCCGACGTCAAGCTCAAGGACTTCACCGCGCAGGAGTGGGCCGACCTCCTGCACAGGGGCCCGGTGAAGGTGAAGGCCGGCTCCACCCACTACACCTACGAGGGTCTGGTCACGAAGGTCCGGCGGACGTACCTGTCCAAGGACCGTGAGGCGATGCAGGCCCACATCAGGGCCTTCGTCGACCGCGCCGTGATCTTCACCGACTGCCCCGACTGCGGTGGCACGCGCCTGTCCGCGGCGGCGTTGTCCTCGCGCATCGACGGGATGAACATCGCCGAATGCTCGGCGATGCAGATCAGCGACCTGGCCTCGTTCGTCCGCCGGATCGACGACCCCGGCGTGGCCCCGCTCCTCGCCGGCCTGCGGGACCTGCTCGACTCCCTCGTGGAGATCGGCCTGGGATACCTCAGCCTGGACCGCCCCTCCGGCACCCTGTCGGGCGGCGAGGCCCAGCGGGTCAAGATGGTGCGGCACCTGGGGTCCTCGCTCACGGACGTCACGTACGTCTTCGACGAGCCGACCACCGGCCTGCACCCGCACGACATCCGGCGCATGAACGACCTCCTGCTGCGGCTGCGCGACAAGGGCAACACCGTGTTGGTGGTGGAGCACAAGCCCGAGGTCATCGCGATCGCCGACCACGTCGTCGACCTCGGTCCGGGCGCGGGCACGGCCGGCGGGCGGCTCTGCTACACCGGGGACGTGGCCGGGCTGCGGACCTCCGACACCCTCACCGGGCGCCATCTCGGTCACCGGGCGCGGCTGCGGGAGCGGGTGCGCACCCCGCGCGGGCACCTGTCGGTCAAGGACGCCGACCTGCACAACCTGAAGGACGTCAGCGTGGAGGTACCGCTGGGCGTGCTGACGGTGGTGACCGGCGTCGCCGGGTCGGGCAAGAGCTCGCTGATCCACGGGTACCTGGCCCGCCGGGACGGGGTGGTGGTGGCCGACCAGTCGCCGATCCGCGGTTCGCGCCGGTCCAATCCGGCCACCTACACCGGGCTGCTGGGGCCGATCAGGACGGCCTTCGCCAAGGCCAACGGGGTCAAGGCCGCCCTGTTCAGCGCGAATTCGGAAGGCGCCTGCCCGAAGTGCAACGGCCTCGGGACGGTCTACACGGACCTGGCGATGATGGCCGCGGTGGCCTCGGTCTGCGAGGAGTGCGAGGGCCGGCGGTTCACGCCCGAGGTGCTGACGTACCGGCTGCGCGGCAAGAACATCAGCGAGGTGCTGAACCTGTCGGTCGCGGAGGCGCACGCGTTCTTCCCCACCGGGCAGGCGCGTGCGGTCCTCGGCCGGCTGGCCGACGTCGGCCTCTCGTACCTGCGGCTCGGGCAGCCCCTCAACACCCTGTCGGGCGGTGAGCGGCAGCGGCTCAAGCTCGCCATCAGCATGGCCGAGAAGTCCACGACGTACATCCTGGACGAGCCGACGACCGGCCTGCACATGGCCGACGTGGACAAGCTGCTGGCCCTGCTGGACCGGCTCGTCGACGACGGGAACTCGGTGATCGTCATCGAGCACCATCAGGCCGTGATGGCGCACGCCGACTGGCTGATCGACATCGGCCCGGGTGGCGGCCACGCCGGCGGGGAGGTCGTCTTCGAAGGCACCCCGGCGGACCTGGTGGCCGGGGCGGACACCCTGACCGCCCGTCATCTGCGGGAGTACGTGGGCTCGTAGCGCGGTGGCGGACGCCGTACGCGGGGCCGCGTACGGCGTTCGCACCGTCGGTTAGGCTGGCGGCATGTCAGCAGACGAGCGGACACGCCCGCGCCGCGAGGAGCGGCAGCCCGCGCTGAGCCGGGCCCTGATCGTCGCGGCGGCCGTCCGGCTCCTCGACGCCGAGGGCATCGAGGAGCTCAGCATGCGCAAGCTCGGTACCGGGATGGGCGCCGCCGCCACCTCCCTGTACCGGCACGTGACCGGCAAGGACGAGCTGATCGAGCTGGTCCTGGACGAGGTGTACGGCGAGCTGGAGGTGCCCGGGGCGGCGAGCGCGGGCGAGTGGCGCGACGCCGTCTCCCGCGGCGGCCACGACCTGCGCGCGATGGCCCTGCGTCACCCCTGGGTGGCCTCGGTGATCGGACGGGTGGGACCGGCGCGCCTCGGCCCGAACCTGACGCGCGCGACGGATCGGATGCGGGCGCTCCTGCGGACGGGCGGCTTCCCGGCGGACGAGGCGGAGCTCGCCATGAGGGCGGTCGTCTCCTACGTGGTCGGCGCCACCACGGGCGAGGCCGCCCACCTCTCGCGGCTCGCCCGCAGCGGGCGGAGCGAGCAGGAGTGGCGGGAGGGCCGGGACCCGCGGAAGGTGCGCGAGGAGAACTTCGACTACGGACTCCAGCGGGTCCTGGACGGTCTGGAGACGCGGCTCAGCCGCGCCTGAGGTCCTCGCGCGGCGGCGGCAGACGCAGTTCGCGGTCCTCCCCGAGCGGGGCGAAGAAGCGCTCCACGTCCGCGCCGCTCACCTCGGCGAGGGTCGCCGGCGACCAGCGCGGAGCGCGGTCCTTGTCGACGACCTGGGCCCGGATGCCCTCGACCAGGTCGGGCGCGGTCAGGGCATTGCAGGAGACCCGGAACTCCTGGGCCAACACCCGCTCCAGCGGGCCGAGTTCCACGGCCCGACGCAGCGCGGCCAGGGTGACCTTGAGGGCGGTCGGGGACTTGGCGAGGATCGTCTCGGCGGCCTCCTTGGCGGCGGGCTCCCCCTGGCCGAGCAGCCGCTCGACGATCTCCTCGACGGTGGTGGCCGCGTAGCAGTGGTCGATCCAGCCGCGCCGGTCGGCGAGTTCACCGGGTCCGGGGGTGGCGGCGTATCGCGGGATCACCTCGTGGGCGGGTGCTCCGGCGAGGGCGGCGGTCAGCTCCGGGAGCCGGTCGGCCGGTACGAAGTGGTCGGCGAGCCCGCACAGCAGCGCGTCGGCGGCGCCGACCGCGGTACCGGTGAGGGCGAGGTGGGTGCCGAGTTCGCCGGGGGCGCGGCCGAGCAGGTAGGTGCCGCCGACGTCGGGGACGAAGCCGATGCCGGTCTCGGGCATGGCCACGCGGGAGCGTTCGGTGACGATCCGGACCGAGCCGTGGGCGGAGACACCGACGCCGCCGCCCATGGTGATGCCGTCCATGAGGGCGACGTAGGGCTTGGGGTAGCGGGCGATGCGGGCGTTGAGCCGGTACTCGTCGCGCCAGAAGTCGGCCGAGGCGGTGTTCCCGGCCTTCGCGTCGTCGTGGATGGCCCGGATGTCGCCGCCCGCGCACAGGCCGCGCTCACCGGCGCCGCGGATCAGGACCTGTTGGACGGCGGGATCGTCCGCCCAGGCGGCGAGGGCCTCGTCGATACGGCTCACCATGGGGTGGGTGAGGGCGTTGATGGCCCTGGGGCGGTTGAGGGTGACCACCCCGGTCCGGCCGTCGGTGTGGAACAGCACGGTGTTCGCGTCTTCGGGCTGCGCGTCTTCGGTCTTCACACCGGCCAGTATCGCCGCGGCCCGCGCCGCTCCCGGCGCCGGGCGCTCCCGGGGCGTACCGTGGTCGGCCATGAGGAAGATCGTGCTGATGGCGGGGATCTCGCTCGACGGGTACATCGAGGGGCCGGACCGGGACATCGACTGGCACCAGGTCGACGAAGAGCTGCACCAGCACATGAACGACGTGCTCAGCCGGATGGGCGGTTTCCTCAGCGGGCGCGTGACGCACCAGCTGATGGCGGACTACTGGCCGACCGCCGACGCCGATCCCGCGAACGCCGGTCCGGTGGCCGAGTTCGCCGAGATCTGGCGGTCCAAGCCCAAGTACGTGTACTCGCGCACCCTGCGGTCGGCCGAGTGGAACACCACCGTCGTGCGGGACGTCGTGCCCGAGGAGGTCGCCGCGCTCAAGGCGGCCCCCGGCGGCGACCTGACCTTGAGCGGGGCGGATCTCGCCGCCTCGTTCCTGCGCCAGGACCTCGTGGACGCGTACCGGATCTACGTGCACCCGGTACGGATCGGGCGCGGCCGGCCGCTCTTCCCGATCCTCGACCACGGTCCGGTGACCCTGCGGCACACCGACACCCACACCTTCGGCAACGGCGTGGTCCTGCTGCGCTACGAGCGCGGGTAGTCCTCCCGGCGGCCGCCGGAGCCGATGGTCAGTCCCGGGGGCGGGCCCGGTGGTCCCGCCATGCCGCGAGGGCCTCGGTACGGGCCCCGTCCGGGTACCGGCCGTGCCAGGCGCGCAGGAACCGGTTGAACTCGAACTGCGCGCCGACCTCCTGGGGTTCGGCCGCGCGTGCGCGGGTCGCGTGCCAGTGGGCGACGGCCTCGGCGAGGGTGTGGCCCGCGTGCGAGGCGATGTAGTCACGCATGAAGGCGTCGAAGTGGAAGCCGGGTCCGATCTCGCGGACGAAGTACGCGCGCAGCACCTGGCTGCAGTTCTGCCCCGGCGGGATCACGCTCGCCCCGGTGACGGGCGCGGCGAGCCGGCGCCCGGTCCGGCGGGGTGCCGGGGCCGCCGGGGCGGCGGGTGCGGGGAGCCCGTCGAGCGCGGCGGCGAGTCGTGCGGTGACGGCCACCTTGCCGCCGCCGGCCGGGAGGCCCATCTCCCGTGCGAGGGTGCTCAGTTCGGCCAGTGTCCAGTACCAGCGCAGCAGCTCGGCCCCGGTCAGCGCGGGCGTCAGGGCGGGCCGGGACTCCCCGGCATTCGTACTCATGTTCCCATGATAGAGGTGGGTGAATCCGGCGGAAGCACCCACGGGGCCGGGGAGATCGACAGGGCGACCTTATAGATTTGCACCATATGCCCCACATCGTCGGAGGAGAGCTCATGACCGCCGCACCCCACCGCCTCACCCTCGGCGGGGACACCGCCCTCGTTCTCATCGACCTCCAGACCGGCATCCTCGACCGGCCCACCGCGAAGCCCGCTCCCGAGATCCTGGGGAAGGGGATCGCGCTCGCCGAGGCGTTCCGCGCCCACCGGCTGCCCGTGGTCCTGGTGAGGGTGGCGTGGTCCCCGGACGGCGGGGACCTGCCCACCGCGAACGTGGACCGCCCCGGCCCTGCCGCCGCCCCGCCCGCCGCCTTCTCCGAGATCCCGGCCGAGCTGGCCGCCCTCGGGGACGTGGTCGTCACCAAGCGCCACTGGGGTGCCTTCACCGGTACCGAGCTCGACCTCCAGCTGCGCCGCCGCGGTATCCACCGCATCGTGCTGGCCGGCATCTCCAGCAGCGTAGGCGTCGAGTCCACCGCCCGTACGGCGTGGGAGCTCAGCTACGACCTGGTCTTCGCGGAGGACGCCACCGCCGACACCGACGCCGACTCCCACGCCCACACCTTCGGCAAGATCTTCCCGCGCATCGGCAAGGTCAGCACCACGGAGGAGATCATCGCGGCCCTGGACTCCTGAGCGGCGCCGCGGCGTGGGCGGTTCACCCGTAACCGAGCGGGCGCCCGCGGGTTAGCAGCGCGGAAGACGAGGGAGTTCTCATGGCGCAGCGGCACACGACGACCGTGAGGCTGCGCCTGCGGTACCGGTTCGACAATCTGATGGCGGGGGGAACCACCGCGCTCATCGGCTGGTTCGCCCTGGCCTGCCTCGCCGTCGTGGTCCCGGCGAGCACGGTCCTCGTCTGGGCCGACCGGGCCGCCCCGGCGACCCTCTCCGGCCGGCTCGCCGCCGTATGGGTCAGCGTCGGGCAGACGCTCAAGATCGGGGGCGCGGTCGGATCCCCGCTCTACGTACTGGCCTCCGTGGCACTCGCGCTGGTCGCCCTGCTGTTCGTGTCCACGCTGGTCGGTCTGATCACCACCGGCATCAACGCGCGCATCATGCTGCTTCGGCGTGGCCACTCCACCGTGCTGGAATCCGGGCACACCGTCGTGCTGGGCTGGTCGGACCAGATCTTCCCGGTGGTCGGGGAGTTGGTGACGGCGAACGCCAACCGGCGCAGGTCGGCCATCGCCGTGCTCGCGCCGAAGGACAAGGTGGAGATGGAGGACGAGATCTGCACCTCCACCGCCTCCGTCGCCGTCGCCGGTGCCGGCAGGACGCGCATCATCTGCCGCAACGGCCGTACCACCGACCCCGCGGAGCTGGCCCGGGTGAGTCCGCGGACCGCGAAGGCGGTGCTCGTCCTGCCGCCCGAGGGGGACACCGGTGACGCCCAGGTGGTGAAGACCCTGCTCGCCCTCGACGCGGCGGTCCCCGGGTCCGGCGGGGCGGTGGTGGTCGCCGCCGTGCGCGACACCCGCAACCACCTCACCGCCCGGCTGGCCGCCGGGCCCGGCGGGCACGTCCTGTGCGTCGACGACATCATCGCCCGGCTCCTCGTCCAGACCGCCCGCGAGCCCGGTCTGTCCCTCGTCTACCAGGAACTGCTCGACTTCGCGGGCGACGAGTTCTACACCGCCGCCGCCCAGGGCCTCGCCGGGCGCACCTTCGGCGAGGCCCTGCTGTCGTTCACCACGTCCTCGGTGGTCGGTCTGCTGCGGGCCGACGGCCGGGTCGCGCTCAATCCGGACCCCGGTACGGCGATCGGCGCGGACGACCGGATCATCCTGATCTCCGAGGACGACGACACGGCCGTCCCGGCGGACGCGTCCGGGCACGTCGACGAGGCCGCGATCGTCACCGCCCGCCCCCGGTCCCCCGAGGCCGAACGGCTGCTCCTCCTGGGCTGGAACCGCCGCGCGCCGCTCGTCGTGGAGCAGCTCGACCAGTTCGTCGGCCCCGGCACCACGCTGGACGTCGTCTCGCTCGCCGACGTCGTACGGATGCGCCGCGCAGCCGGCGACGAGCGGCCGCGCAGCAGTCTCGAAGTGGCCTTCCGCAGCGGGGACATCACCGATCCCGAACTGCTCGCCAAGCTGGACGTGCCCTCGTACGACCGTGTGATCGTCATCGGCGAGACGGGTCACGAGCCCGTCCCCCACCACGCGGCGCCGCCCACCCCCGCGATCGACCTCGGCCTGGCTCCGGACACCGGGACGCAGACCGACGACCGGACGCTGGTCACCCTGCTGCACCTGCGGGCGATCGGGGAGGCGGCGGGACGGGAACTGTCGCTCACCACGGAGATGTCCGACGACGCCAACCGGCTGCTGGCGCCCGCCCGGGCGGGCGCCGACTTCATCGTCAGCGGCCGGCTGATCAGCCTCCTCATGACCCAGATCTCGGAGAGCCCTTGTCTGGCCGACGTCTTCGAGGAGTTGTTCGAGGCGGAGGGCAACGAACTGCACCTGAAGCCGGTCGCGGACTACGTGCGCACCGATCGCGAGGTGGCGTTCGCGACCCTCGTCGAGTCGGCGCGCCGGCGCCGCGAGTGCGCCGTCGGCTACCGGCTGCGCGCCGAGGCCGCCGTGGGCCCGGCGTACGGGGTGCGGCTCAACCCGGACAAGGGGCAGCGGGTGCGCTTCGACGAGCACGACTGGCTGATCGTGCTCGCCGAGAGCTGAGAGGGAACCGAGGGCCGGGAGCCGGGAAGCCCGCGCCCTGGGGCGTGCCGATCAGAGCGTCGAGTGGACCTCCAGGGCGGTGCGTACCGCGGACTCCAGGGCTCCTTCGATCCACGCCGGCTTGACGGAGGTGTGGCAACCGGCGAAGTGCAGGTTCCCCTCGGCCTTGCGGACGTGGGGGAAGAGCTCGGTGTGCTGGCCGGGCAGCAGCACGGAGGCCTCGCCGTACGCGTACGGGTCGCGCATCCAGGACTGGGTACGCCCGACCCCGGTGTAGAACACCTCGATCCGCTGCCCGAACACCTCCTGCACGCCGGCGAGCGCGCGCGGGTAGCGCTCCTCGTCGTCCAGGGAGTCCCACTTCAGGGCGTCGTCCGACCAGCTGTAGGAGGCGAGCACGACCCCGCCCGCGCTGCCCTCGACGGGGTAGGAGGGCTGGAACATGAAGCGGTTGGGGTTGTCGGTGGCCGAGCCGCCGCCGATGACGCGGGCCGCCTCGGGCTGGTCGCGGGTGACCGCCCGGCAGGCCGCGTAGTGCGCCCGCTGCCCGCCGGAGATGCCGCGGTCGGACACGGAGGAGTGCGCGCCCAGCAGCGTGCCGTCCGCCGGGGTCCGCCCGAGTTGGTACGCGCGGTACAGGCCGGGCCGGATCGCCTCCAGCTCGCGCTTCCAGTCGGCCTCGTCGAACTCCCACCAGCGGCGGCTGAATTCCAGCAGCACCTTGGTCGCCGCGTCGTAGTGCAGCTCGGTGATCGCGCGCCGCTTGCCGTACGAGAGCGCGGGCGCGACCGGGATGTGGCGCAGGCCGGAGAAGGGCACGGTGATGATCGCCGTGTCGCCGGTGAAGGTCTCGCGCCGTACGGGGCTGCCGCCGCGGCCCTCGGAGACGGTCTCGACGGTGACCCCGTCCTCGCCGTGGGAGATCCGGGTGGCGCGGCGGTCGAGCCGGACGAGGTCGTCGACGCGGGCGTAGAGGGCGTCGACCAAGGTGGCGGTGCCGCCGGGCAGTTCGAAGAAGGCGGTGTCCGGGCTGATCAGCGAGGCCCCGATGAAGCTGTGCACGAAGGCGAGGTGGAGGCGGGAGGTGAGGTTCTCGACGGTGCCGATCAGGTCGATGGTCCGCTCGTCGAGCTTCGCCTCCTCGGTCAGGTAGCGGTACATCGACATGTGGCCGTAGCGCTGGATGACGTGCGCCCAGCCCTCGACGAGCTGCTTGTCCTGCTTGCCCTCGATCTCCTTGCGGACGGGGGCGAAGGCGTTGCGGACGATCTGCGCGGCGGGCACGCCCTCGTAGGCCGCCGGGACCCCGAAGGACTTGTTGAGGGCCTGCGGGCTGCGCGCGTAGTCGGCCCGGCGGACGCGGATGCCGTTGACGTGGATCCACGTACGGAAGGCGGGGCGGCCAGAGCCGTCGACATCGACCAGGTGGAAGCGCCTGCGCTTCAGGCCGAGGCCGTCGATCAGGCCGGTGACCAGCGGGTGGCTGTCGGGAATGCGCATCGCGCCGGCCTCGGCGTACTGCTTGGGGTCGGCGAAGGGGGCCGCGGACTTCTCGTGGCCGCCGGCGCGGAAGGTCTTGATCCGGCCGCCGACCCGGTTTCCGTTGGCCTCGATGACGGTGACCTGGTGTCCGGCCTCGCGCAGCAGGTGGGCGGCGGTGAGCCCGGCGGGACCGGCGCCGACGATCAGTACCTTCTTGCGGGTACGGGACCGGGGCAGGCCGTTCTTGAGCAGGATGTCGGAGTAACGGGGCACCAGCGGCTCGTCGTCCTCGTCGCGTACGAGGACGGCCCGGGCGATCGTGAGGCAGGTCTCCCAGTCGGGGCGCGCGGAACCCGACGGCGCCTGCGGGGTCCCGGCGGACGCGGCGGCGACCGACAGGGCGCCGACTCCCGCGACGGCGGCCGCGCCGGCGATGACGGTACGGCGGGAGGGGCGGCGGGCGGCGGCCCGGTCGGGCTCGCCGGAGGGGCCGGGCGTGGGGTCGGGCGCGGGCACGGGTTCGATGATCATGGACCAACTCTCCCGGCCCGCGGACACCTTGATCGCCGAAAGCCGCCCTGGTGGGGAACAATCACCCGGATGTGCGGTGCCGGCCTCACGGCGCTGACGAACGGGGATACGGGCCGGGGTGGACCCGGCGGGTCAGCCGAGCCGGCGCACCCGCTGGTCGGTGAGTTCGTAGCGGGCTCCGACGACGGTCAGGTCCCCGGCCGCGATCTTGGCGGCGAGCTCCGGTTCCGCGGCGAGCCGCGCCCGTACGAGCCGTACGTTCGCGGTGATCGCGGCGTCGATCCGGGCCGCCCCGCGCAGGGTGTGGTCGATCGCCGGGTGGATCTGATCGACCAGGTACTGCATGTGGCCCGGCAGCGCGGGCCCGCCCTCGTCGGCCCGGACGGCCGCCGCGACCGCCCCGCACGACTGGTGGCCCAGGACGACGATCAGCGGGATGCCGAGTTCGAGGACTCCGTACGCGATGCTGCCGAGCACCGCCTCGTCCAGGACCTCGCCGGCCGACCGGACCGTCAGCAGATCGCCCAGGCCCTGGTCGAAGACCAGCTCCGGGGGGACGCGGGAGTCGACGCAGCCGAGGACGACGGCGAACGGGTGCTGGCCGCCGACCAGCGTCTGCCGCACGGTCCGCGTCTCGTCGGGATGCCGCTCGTGCAGGCTGCGCCAGCGGGCGTTGCCCGTCTCCAGCTCCCGGAGCGCGGATGCGGGGGTGGCGGGCCGAACCCTCCCGGGGCCCCCGGCGACGGGGTCCTCCGGGGGACGGGGGGACCCGGCCACGAGGCCGGCTGCCAGGGCGACCGTGCCGGTCAGGACCACCCGGAGCAGCCGGCGCCGCCCCGGGCCGCCATTCCTGTCCACAGCAATGCTCATATCAGGACAAACTATTCGCATTCCCTCCTGGATCCTGGCTGCCGCTCTCGGACGGCACCCTTCAGCGAGCAGCCGAGGTCCCTTCCGGCAGACCGGCGCGAGCACCAGGTCAGCCCACTGCCGCGGGGAGCCGTTCGGTGTCGAGGACCCGGAGCAGGGCGAGGCGGTCGGCCGTGTCCGAGCCGGGCGGCGGGGTGAAGAGCACGAGGCGCTGGTCCGCCTCCTGGGCGAGGAGCACCTGGCAGTCGAGGTCGACGGGGCCGACGACCGGGTGGACGACCCGCATCCGGCTGCGGCGGCGGACGGCGACCTCGTGCAGGTCCCACAGGGCGGTGAACTCGTCACCGACCCCACGCAGGCGTTCCACCAGACGGGCGGCCGCGGGGTCGGCGGCGCCCCGGCGGGCGACGGCCGCCCGCAGGTCCGCGACGTGCAACCGGCTGTAGTGGTCGTGCTCTTCCGGCGGATACGCGGCGCGCGCGGCCGGGTCGGCGAACCAGCGCCAGATCACGTTGCGGCCGTGCTCGGAGACCGTGCACACGCCGCCGAGCAGGGACCGTGCCAGGTCGTTCTGGGCCAGGACGTCACCCAGGTCGCCGAGTACCTGGGCGGCGGTGCCGGGCAGTTGGTCCAGCAGGTGCAGCAGCCCCGCGCCGACCCGGTCGCCACCGATCCGCCCGGCGGGCGGCCGGTGCCCGGCGAGCAGGTGGAGATGGTCGCGTTCGTCGTCGCTCAGCCGCAGGGCGCGGGCCAGCGAGGAGAGGATCTGCGGTGACGGCTGCGGGCCTCGGGCCTGCTCCATCCGCATGTAGTAGTCGGCCGACATCCCGGCGAGCTGGGCGACCTCCTCGCGCCGCAGCCCGGCCGTCCGCCGCCGCGGTCCCTCGACCAGTCCCACGTCCGACGGACGCACGCGGTCACGCGAACGGCGGAGGAAATCGGCGAGTTCCCGGCGATCGATCGTCATGTGGATCATTCTGCCGGACGGGTTGTGGGCCCTCGGGCGAGCCCAGGATCCCCGGTCCTAGGTTCGAGCGGGCTCTCCCGCCCGCGGGGCGGCGACGGCAGTGTGGGCGGAGCCGGAGCGAGGAGCGCCGGCGCCCACCCCGTCAGAAGGAGCGACCGCCATGTCCGCCACCGCCACCCTCACCTCTGCCACCACCCGTACCGCGAGCGTGCGGGTCGGCGAGGCCCAGGTCCACTACGACCGCACCGGCTCGGGCCCCGCGCTCGTGCTCGTCCACGGCACCGGATCGGGCGGCTCCGCCGTCAACTGGGGCCAGGTGCTGCCGCGCTTCACCACCGACCGCACCGTCGTCACCCCTGACCTCTCCGGCACCGAACGCACCGTGGACGACGGGGCTCCGCTGACCGTGGAGGGCCTGGCCGCCCAGGTCATCGCCGTCATCGAGGACGCGGACGCGGGCCCGGTGGACCTGCTGGGCTTCTCCATGGGCGCCCCGGTGTCCGCCGCCGTGGCCGCTCTGCGCCCCGACCTCGTACGCCGGTTGGTCCTGGTCGCCGGATGGGCCCACACCGACGGCGACGAGTACCTGCGCAACCTCTTCACCCTCTGGCAGCGGCTCGGCACCTCCGACCCGGCCGCCTTCGGCCGCGCCGTCGCCATGACCGGCTTCAGCCGCGGATTCCTCAACGCGATCGGCCGCGAACAGATGGAACTGCTGATCCCCAACATGCCGCCCACCCCCGGCACCCTGCGCCACGTCGACCTCGACACCCGCATCGACATCCGCGACCTGCTGCCGCACGTCCGGGCCGAGACGCTCGTGATCGGCTGCACCCAGGACATCACGGTCCCGGTGGAGAACAGCCGCGCCCTGCACGCGGCGATCACCGGCAGCCGCTACGCCGAGATCGACGCCGGGCACGTCGCCTTCTTCGAGAAGGAGGACGAATTCGTGCGGCTGGTGGAGGAGTTCGTCCCCGCCGTGTGATCCGCCCCGCCCCGCGCTCCGCCCGGCCGGGTGCGCCGATCGGCGCGCGGAGGGCCCCGGACCCGCGACGGCCGGCGGGTGCCCCCTCGGGCGGCGGCCGTGAGGATGGTCGTCATGGATCCCGAACTCGAAGCCTTCATCCCCCTCCTCCCCCGAACCGACCTGACCGACCCGGTCGGCACGCGCGAGACCCTCGCCGAACTGGCCTCCTCGCGGCCGGCGCCGGACACCGCGGGCCTGGAGATCGAGGACCGCACGGTCCCCGCCGATCCGTGCGTGCCGGTGCGGATCTACCGCCCGCACCAGGCCCAGGGCGCCGTCATCTGGCTGCGCGGCGGCGGATTCGTCTTCGGTGACCTGGAGACCGAGCACCCGTGGGCCTCCCGGATCGCCGCCGGCTCGGGCGCGGTGGTGATCTCGGTGGACTACCGACGCGCTCCCGAGCATCCGTTCCCGGCCGCCCTGGACGACGCCTACGCCGTACTGACCTGGGCGCACGAGCACGCGGCCGAACTCGGCGTCGACCCGCACCGGATCGCGGTCGGCGGACACAGCGCCGGCGCGGGGATCTCGGCCGCGGTGGCCCTGCTGGCGCGCGACCGGCAGGGGCCGCCGATCCGCTTCCAACTGCTCAACGAGCCGGCGCTCGACGACCGGCAGGAGACCTGGTCGCAGCGGAACTTCACCGACACGCCCTGGCACGACCGCGACAGGATCTCCCTGATGTGGGGGCACTACCTGGGCTCCGGGCAGGCCACCCCGTACGCCGCCCCGGCGCGGGCCACCGATCTGTCGGGGCTGCCGCCCGCCTACATCGCCGCCGCGGAGTTCGACCCGCTGCGCGACGAGAACATCGACTACGCGGTGCGCCTGATGCGGGCGGGCGTACCGGTCGAGCTGCACCAGTGGCCCGGCACCTTCCACGGGTCCCAGGCGATCACGTCGGCCGATGTGTCGCAGCGGCAGAGCGCCGCACTCCTCGGCGCCCTGCGCCGGGCCCTGGCCGCGTAGGACGGGCCCGGCCCTGCCCGGCCGGGCCGCGGTCGATCGTCAGTGGTCGGTGGTCAGTGGAGGTCGGACCGTGCGGCGGAGGTGTCGTCGAGGAAGCCGCCCGACTGGTGCTGCCACAGCTTCGCGTAGGCGCCCTCCGAGGCGAGCAGCTCCTGGTGCGTGCCGGCTTCGACGATGCGTCCGCGGTCGAGGACCACGAGTCGGTCCATGTTCGCGACCGTGCTCAGCCTGTGTGCCACCACGAGGGCCGTCCGGCCCTCCATAAGCCGCCACAGCGCCTCCTGGACGAGGATCTCGCTCTCCGAGTCCAGCGCGCTGGTCGCTTCGTCGAGCAGCAGGATCGGCGCGTCGCGCAGGATCGCCCGGGCGAGCGCGACGCGCTGGCGCTGTCCGCCGGACAGCTTGACGCCACGCTCGCCCACCATGGTGTCGAAGCCGTCGGGCAGGGCGTCGGTGAACTCCGTGACGTGCGCCGCCTCGGCCGCGCGACGGATCTCGGCCTCGGTGGCGTCCGGTCGGGCGAAGGCGATGTTGTCCCGCAGGGTGCGGTGGAACATCGCCGGGTCCTGCGGGACGTAGGCGATCAGGCTGCGCAGGTCGGACTGGCGCAGTCGGGTGATGTCCTGGCCGCCGATCAGGATCCGGCCGGACTCGATGTCCGTCATCCGCATCAGCAGTCGGGTGAGTGTGGTCTTGCCGCCGCCGGATCGGCCGACGAGGCCGATCTTCGTGCCGCCGGGCACGTTCAGGTCGAGACCGTCGAAGAGCGGCTTGCCGCCGCCGTGGGCGAAGGTGACCCGCTCGAAGCGGACCTCGGAGGACGCGGGCCGCAGCGGCTCGGGCGAGGGCGGGTCGAGGACGGTCGGCGGTGTGAGGAGGAGTTCGGTGAACTGCGCCGCCTCCGTCATCGAGCTCTCCAGCCGCCGGTAGATCTGGTTGAACTCGAACATGATCCGCGTCGCGCTCGCGTAGTAGGTGAAGGCGACGATGACGGCCTCCACGCCGTGTTCTCCCCCGCCGAGCGTGACGGCGAGCAACAGGCCCAGCGCGTTGGTCAGTACGGACATCGGCGCGACGACCGTGTCGATGCGCAGGTTGCCGTAGTCCCAGGAGCGCAGGGTGAGCCGGCGCGACTCCGCGACGCGGGAGCGGTGTTCGGCCGCCTCGCGTTCCTCGGCGGCGAAGGCCCGGACGGTGTCCATGTTCATCAGGCTGTCGGCGACGTGGCCGGACACCCGGGCGATGGCCTCCTCGCGTTGGGCGACGAGTGTTTGGCGGCGCCGGATCAGCGGTGCCACGCCCAGCGCGGTCACGGCGATCATGACCAGGAGTCCGGCGACGAGCAGCGGGTCGTACTGCCACAGCACCACGGAGGCGAACACCAGCGGTACGAAGCTGCCCATGACCGAGAAGGTCAGGGTGTCGACGAACTCCTCGAAACGGGAGGCGAAGCTCAGCACCCGTTTGGTCAGCGAACCGGCGAAGTTGTCGTGGAAGAACGCGGCGTCCTTCGCGAACAGTTCGTCCATGCCGACGACGTACAGGTGCTCGATGCCGCGGGCGTCGAGGCGGTTGAGGCAGTGCAGGCCGAGGCGCCACAGCGCCTCCGCGAGGAGCAGGACGCCAGCGAAGGTGAGGACGTACGGCAGCATCGCGTCGACGGTGCTGCTGCCACCTCCGGCGATGCGGCCGACGAGCTTGGCGACGATGAGGGGGGCGATGTAGTTGATGCCGATGTTGCCCAGTGCCGGGAGCAGCATCGCGGGTGCGGTCAGCAGACGGAGGCGGACCAACTCCCGTCCGTAGTAGCGAAGTGCGAGGAGTACCGGGCCCTTGCCCGGTCGTTTTTCGGGCGGTTCAGGCGTTCCCATGACAACCCTGTGCGTTCGTGTGCGGACGGCTTGCAGGAACCGAAGTGTCCCGTGGCGGCCTCCGCGCGGTCCAAGGCTTTTCCCGAATGGCGGTATCTCGTACCCGTTCGTGCCCGGAAATGGTGGAGGGCCGTTCCGGATGGCTCCGGAACGGCCCCGTGGTCATGGGCGCCCTGCTCTGGGTGTGGGGGCGGAGGCTCGGTTACGGGACGGGCTGCTGCTGGGTGACGCAGTGGATCCCGCCGCCGCCGGTGCCGAGCCGGTCGATGTTGAGCTGCTCGATGGTGCGGCCGGGGTAGAGCCGGGCCAGGGTGGCCTTCGCCGCGGTGTCGGCGCGGGTGTCGCCGAAGTGGGCGGAGATGACCGCGCCGTTGCACAGGTAGTAGTTGGCGTAGGAGGCGAGGAAGTCCGGGTTGGAGGAGCGGATCTTGTCGTAGTCGGGGCCCTGGATCTGGTCGACGGTCATGCGCGCGCCGCCGGCGGCGGTGGAGGCGGAGAGGATCTGGTACTGCTGGCGCGCGTCCTTGGCGTAGACGTCGTTGTCCGAGGCCAGGGGCATCTGGACCGCGGCCCGGCCGGGTGCGAGGAAGCGCGAGGTCGCGTCGACGTGGTCGTCGGTGATGTCCTGGCCCTTGACGCCGTCGAACCAGATGACCTTGGTGGCGCCGTAGGCGGCGAGCATGGCGGACTCGATCTGTGCCTGCGTCTTGTTGGGGTTGCGGTTCTTGTTGACGAGGCTGCTGCGGGTGGCCATCAGGGTGCCGGCGCCGTCCTGTTCGATCGCGCCGCCTTCGCCGACCAGGGCCGCGGCGGTGTAGGGCACCCCGACGTAGGAAGCGATCCGTCCGGCGACCAGGTTGTCGCGGGAGTGGGCCTGCTTCTTGCCCCAGCCGTTGAAGTTGAGGCCCACGGCGTCCAGACCGCCGGATCCGTCGGTGCGGAAGACGGGGCCCGTGTCGCGCATCCAGCAGTCGTCGACGGGGATGGTGCTGATGACGGTGACGGTGGAGCCGCACATCGAGCGGGCCTTGGCCGCGCTGCCGGAGTTGGCGCAGATGTAGACCGGCTCGTACTTGGCGATGGTGCGTGCGATGAGCGCGATGTCCTGCTGGACGCCGCTGAGCGTGTTGCCCCAGATCGAGGTGGAGTCCGGCCAGGCCATCCAGGTACGGGTGTGCCGGACGTCCTCGATCGGCACGCGGAAGGCACCCGCCGCCGCCGGCCGGGGTGCGGACACGGCCCCGGCCCGCCCTTCGGTGGCCGCGATCGCGGCCGCGGCGGCGGTGAGGCCCGCCGCGGCCAGGAACCTGCGCCTGCCCATGCCCATGCCCTCGCCCGCGGGCCGGTTCGCTGCGTGATCGTTCATGTGGGGGTTCCTCCGATGGCTCAACTCCCCGCGGGGACAGCGGGGTTGACCGGAAAGCTAAAACTGGCCAAGCGCTCGGTCAATACTTTGGGCGAGGTCATTCCGGTGGATCGTGGAAAGCCCCAGGTCGCGGCCCGAAGGCCGGCTAGAGTGACGCCATGGCAGCTGTCGCGAAGGACTCCGGGGGCCGGCCGGCCGCTCCCCCTGCAAGGGCCGGCCGGCCACGGGCCTCGGCGAAGGGCGAACAGACCCGGGCGCGACTGATCGCCGCCGCACGGACCCTGCTCGCGGGCGAGACGAGCGAGGGCTTCACCACGCGCAACGTCGCGGCGTTGTCGGGCGTTTCGCACGGGATGTGCCACTACCACTTCCAGGACCGGACCGATCTCGTCCTCGCGGTCATCGAGGACATCCGCCCGGAATGGATCACCCCGCTGGAGACGGCGGTCTCCGCACCCGGACCGTTCGCCGAGCGCGCCGAACGGGTCGTCCAACTGCTCGGCCGCCCCGAGGGCACCGAGCTCTCCCACCTCCATTCCGCCCTGCACTGGCAGGCGTTGAACGACTCCCGCGTCCGGGAGAGCCTGGAGACCGAGTACCGGCGCTGGCGCGCCTGCTTCGTCGCCCTCTTCCAGGTCCTGGCCGACGAGCGCGGCGCGGGCCTCGATCCGCGCCCCTTGGGGCTGGCCGTGGCCGCCGCCGTCGACGGTCTGGCGGCCATGGACTCCCTCGGCGCCGACGGCGGTACGGAGCCGATCCTGCGGACCCTGATCCGTACCCTCGCGGCGGGCGCCGGATCCGGTCCGTGACCGGTCGCCGCTACAAGGCCCTGCGGGCCGCGGCGATCGCCTCCGGGTCCCACCCCGGGCGGGGCACCGACTCCAGCAGCAGGCGCGTGTACGGGTGCCGGGGCGCGGCCAACACCTCGGCCGTGGCGCCCGCCTCGACGATCCGGCCGTGCCGCATGACGACGATCTCGTCGGTCACGCACCGTACGACGCCCAGGTCGTGGGTGATGAAGAGGTACCCGATACCGGTCTGCTCCCTGATGTCCGCGAGCAGGTTGAGGATCTGCGCCTGTACGGAGACGTCGAGCGCGGCGACCGCCTCGTCCAGGACGAGGACGGACGGCTCGACGGCCAGCGCGCGGGCGATGGCGACGCGCTGACGCTGGCCGCCGGACAGCTGCCGCGGCAGCGCGTCCGCGGCCCGGGTGCCCAGACCCACCTGGTCGAGCAACTCCTTGATCCGCCGCGTGTGGTCGCGGCCCGGGAAGTGCAGGCGCAGGGTTTCCCGCAGCGCCGCCTCGACGCCGGTGCGCGGATCGAGGGAGAGGTACGGGTCCTGGAAGACCATCTGGACCTCACGGGCGCGGGCCAGGCGTCGCGCACGGCCGCGGCCTTCGCCCCGCGCGGTCCGGTTCCGGCCGCCGACCAGGACCTCGCCCTCGTCGGCACGTTCCAGGCCGACGATGATCCGCGCGGTGGTGGTCTTGCCGGAGCCGGACTCCCCCACGATCCCCAGCGAGCCGCCTTCGGGCAGGACGAAGGACACGTCGTCCACGGCGCGCACGGCTCCGTAGGAGCGGCGCAGGCCCGTGACCTCCAGGACGTTGCCGGGAATTCCCGGTCCGTTAGCGGGCATCGACGGTGCTCCCTTCGAGCCGGTCGCTGTGATGGCAGGCGGCCACGTGGCCCGGCCGGCCGGGGGCGGCCACCGGCAGCGGAACCTGCTGGTCGCAGACCTCCGTGGCGAGCGGGCAGCGGGCGGCGAAGGCGCAGCCGTGCAAGGCTTGGCGCAGGTCCGGCGGCCGGCCCTCGATGGCGGCGAGCCGGCCGCGCGGGCCGTCCATCCGCGGGGTGGAGGCCAGCAGGGCTGCCGTGTAGGGGTGCCGGGGGCGTGCGAAGAGGGCCTCGGCGGGCCCGCTCTCGGCGATCCGGCCCGCGTACATGACGTAGACGCGGTCGCTGATGGCCGCCGCCAGGTCGAGGTCGTGCGTGACGAACAGCAGTCCGGTGCCGAAGCGGGCGCGGAGCCCGGCCAGCAGGGCGATGACCTCGGCCTGGGAGGTGACGTCCAGGGCGGTGGTGGGCTCGTCGGCCAGCAGGAGGACCGGGTCCCCCATGAGGGCCGCCGCGATCACCACGCGTTGGAGCATGCCGCCGGAGACCTGACCGGGGTACTTGCGCATCACCGCCGGGTCCAGGCCGACCGCCCGCAGGAGTTCGGTGGCGCGCGCGGTCGCCTCGGCCCGGGTCATGACCCGGGTGAGCGTGGCGCTCTCGGTGAGGAAGTCCCCGATGCGGCGCAGCGGGTTGACGGCGGCGCGCGGATCCTGGAAGACCATGGCCACGGCGGAGGCGCGTACGGTGCGCAGCCGGTCCGCGTCCATGGTGAGGACGTCCTCGCCGGCCACCCGTACGGCTCCTTCGACGACGGCTCCGGGCGGCAGCAGGTTGAGGGCGCTGCGCGAGGTGAGGCTCTTGCCGGAGCCGGACTCGCCGACGAGGGCGACGGTCTCCCCTTCGAGGACGGTGAGGTCGACGCCGTCGAGGACGGGCCGGGCGGTGCCGGGCAGGGTGATCCGCAGCCCTTCGACATCGAGGGCGCGCACCGGTGCCGTGGGGTGCGTCATGGGGTGCGGTGCTGTCATCGGGCCCTCCTGGCCATACGGTCGGCCCAGCGTTCGCCGACCACGTTGAAGGCGACCACGGTCAGCACGATGAAGGCGCAGGGCAGGATCGCGGACAGCGGGTAGCCGTGCTGGACGGCGGTCTGGCCGTCGAAGACCATGCGGCCCCAGTCGGGGGTGAGGGCGGGTACGCCGAGCCCGAGGAACGACAGGCCGGCCAGGTCCATCAGGGCGTAGCCGAAGTTGATGGTGGACTGGGCGAGGACGACGGGGGCGATGTTGGGCAGGACGTGGCGCAGGCAGATCTGGAGCGCCGAGTGGCCTTGGACCTGGTAGGCGCTGACGTACGGGCGGGCCCGTTCGGCCAGGACCAGCGAGCGGGTGAGCCGGCTGACGTAGGGCAGGTAGGCCACGGCGAGCGCGATGACCGGGGCGAGCAGCCCCTCTCCGTAGACCGAGATGATCAGGATGGCCAGCAGCATGCCGGGGAAGGCGAAGACGAGTTCGGTGCTGCGGGAGAGCACGGAGTCGATCCAGCCGCCCCGCCAGGCCGCGGCCGTGCCGATGGCGATGCCGGCGACGGTGGAGAAGGCGACGACGCCGAGCGGTCCGAGGAGCGAGGTGCGGGCGCCGAGCAGCAGCCGGGAGAGGGTGTCGCGGCCGGCCGCGTCCACTCCGAGCGGGTGCGCGGCCGACGGTGCGGCCAGCGCGTTGCCGAGGTCGACGGCGTTGGGGTCGTGGGGTACGACCCAGGGTGCGAGGAGGGCGGCCAGGACGACGACGGCGACGAGCACCAGGCAGACCAGGTGGAGCGGGGAGCCGGCGGCGCGGATCCGGGACAGGCCGGGCCGGCGGGTCAGGACGGCGGTCATACGGCGGCGCTCCTGGTTCCGAGGGTGACCCTGGGGTCGACCAGGGGCAGCAGGAGGTCCACGATCAGGTTCACGATCATGAAGAGGGCGACGATGATCAGGGAGATCGCCTGGACGGTCGGGAAGTCCTTGGTGGTGGTGGACAGTTCGAGGAGCTGGCCGATGCCGCCGATGCTGAAGGCCGTCTCGACCAGGATGGTGCACACCAGCAGGGTGGAGACGATGAGGCCGCCGGTGGTCAGGACGGTGCCGAGCGAGTTGCGGAAGACGTGGCGCTTGATGACCTGGCGTTCGGGGACGCCCCGGCTGCGGGCGACGGTGACGTGGTCGCTGTCGAGGGCTTCGAGCATGGCGGAGCGGGTGACCCGGGCGAGCATGCCGATCAGGTAGAGCGCGAGGGCGATGGAGGGCAGCGTGAGGTGCCAGAGCATGTCGCCGAATCCGCCGTCCCCCGCGCCGCTGCTGGGGAACCAGCCGAGGTTGACGGCGAAGAGGCCTTGGAGGAGGACCGCCGCGACGAAGGACGGGGTGCCGACGGCGAAGGTCGTGGTGACGAGGACGGCGGAGTCGGTGGCCCCGCCGCGGACGGCGGCGATCCGGCCGAGGAGGAGGCCGACGGTGACGACCACGGCGAGCGACATCACGATGAGCAGCAAGGTGGTGGGCAGCCGGTCCGCCAGCAGCCGCGAGACGTCGGTGCGGTAGGTGATCGACCGCCCGAAGTCGCCCTGGAGGATGTCGCCGAGCCACCGGAGGTACCGCATGAGGAAGGGGTCGTCCAGGTGGTACTGGGCGTTGATGGAGGCGAGGGCCTCCGGGGAGGCGGAGCGGCCGGCGAGCAGGAAGCTCGCCGGGTTGCCCGGTGCCAGGTACATGGCTCCGAAGACCACGAACGAGGCGGTCAGGAGGGTGGCGGCCATCTCCGCCACCCTCCGCAGCGCGAATCTGACGAAACTCACTGCGCGGCCCCCACGTCGGCGGCCCACGGGTAGTACATGTACGAGATGGTGGTGGGGGCGCCGGTGATGCGGTTGTTCATGAAGAGCGCGGTGGGCCACTCTGCGACGGGGATCCACAGGAGCTGTTCCGAGGCGTGGTGCTGCAGCTTCGCCTCGATGTCCATCCGCTGTTCGATCGGGTAGACGGCGCTCGCCTGGTCGACGAGCTTGTCGTACTCGGGGTCGCTGTAGCCGGCGAAGTTCATGTACGCGCCGGTCTTGAAGTTCTGCAGCAGGTCGAGCGGGTCGGTGATCGAGTCGTAGTAGGTGAGCGGGAACATGTCGATGCCCTCGCGCGCCTGGGGATCGGTGAACAGCGCGGTGAAGGCGTTCGGGGCGATCGTCTTCAGCTTGATGTCCAGGCCGATCCGGGTGCCGGCCGCCTGGACGGCGGTGGCGAGGAGGGAGACGTCCTGGCCTATGGAGCTGGTGGCCACGGTGAGCGTCTTGCCGGTGGCGCCGGCCTCCTCGACCAGGGCCTTGGCCTTCTCGATGTCCTGGCCGGTGGGCGGGAGGCTGTCGAAGGCGGTCTTCAGGGTGCGTTCGGGGGCGGCGGCCCAGGCGGCGCGGGTGGTGAGCGAGTTGGTGACGGTGCCCGCCCCACCGAGGCCGGCCTTGACGAAGCCGGAGCGGTCCAGCGCCAGGGACAGCGCGCGGCGGACGCGGATGTCACCGAGCGGGCCCCGCATGTCGGTGACGTTGACGTTGACCGTGCTCAGGCCCTCGCCGAAGTAGAGGGTGCCGGTGCCGCTGTTCTTCAGGCGGGCGTAGCTCTCGGTGGGGATCAGGTATCCGCCGTCGGCCTCGCCGCTGAGCATGGCGTTCGTCCGGGCGGAGGGATCGGTCAGGACGCGGAAGACGGCCTTCTTCGACTTGGCCTTGGTGCCCCAGTAGTTGTCGAAGCGGTCCAGTTCGATCGACTGGCCCTTGTTCCACGTGCCGAGTTCGAAGGGGCCCGTGCAGCCGAGGCCGCCCGTGGTGCCGTAGTCCTTGCCGGCCGCCTCGACGGTGGCCTTGGAGGCGACCACGCCAGCGGCGGTGGCCATGTACTGGGGGAACTGCGAGTCGGGCTTGTTCAGCTTGACGGTGACCTGCAGCGGGCCGCTCTTGGTGATCGAGGCGACGTTCTGGAACACCTGGGCCCAGGCGGCCGCGTTGTCGGGGTCCGTCTGGCGGCCGAGGCTGAAGACCACGTCGTCGGCGGTCATCTCCTTGCCGTCGTGGAAGCGCACCCCGGGGCGCAGGTCGTAGACCCAGGTGGTGGGGTCCGGGTTGGAGGCCTTCTGGGCGAGACCGGGCTCGGTGGTGAGGCCCGGGGTCCAGCGCATCAGGCTCTCGCACACGTTGGACAGGACGGTGTTCTGCGGGTAGTCGAAGGCCACCGTGTAGTCGAGGGTGGGCGGTTCGGCGTAGACGGCCCAGGTGAAGGAGTCGATCTCGCCGTGGGCCTCGGGCGTGGAGGCCGACAGCCTGACGTCGGTGACACCGCCGCCCTTCTCCTTCGGCGGTCCGGAGCAGGCCGCGAGCAGGGAGACGGCGGTCAGGGCGGCGGTCGCGGTCACGGCAACGGGGCTGAGCCGGCCGCGCCGACGGCGGAAGGGTCTGCCGGTGCGGGGCGGGGTGGTGGTCATCGTCGCGCTCTCTATTCCGTGAGGGATGCGGGGGGAGGAGCGGGCGGACCGCCGGAGCGGTCCGCCGGGAGCGGCCGGTTTCCCGGGTCAGGCGGTGGTCCGCACCGCCGGGATCTGCTGGGTGATGCAGTGGACGCCGCCGCCGCCGAAGGCGATGGCCGGCGCCCGGACCCCGACGACCTTGCGGCCCGGGTAGGCCGTGGCGATCACGGCGAGGGCTTCCTCGTCCTGGGGCACTCCGGCGACCGGGACGACGACGCCGCCGTTGGCGACGTAGTAGTTGAGGTACGACACCTCGATCTCGCCGTCGGCCAGATCGGCGAAGGCGGTCTGCGGCACCTCGATGATCTCCAGGCGGCGGCCGCGGGCGTCGGTGCTCGCCTCCAGCACGGCGCGGTTGGCGCGCATCCGGGCGTGGTCGGGGTGGTCCGGGTCGGCGGGCAGGGAGATCACGACCGTGCCGGGGGCGGCGAAGGCGCAGACCCCGTCGACGTGGCCGTCGGTCTCGGTGTCGAGCAGGCCGCCGTACGGGAGCCAGATGACCTTGGTGACGCCGAGCCGGGACTTCAGTTCGGCCTCGATCTGGTCGCGGGTCATGCCGGGGTTGCGGTTGGGGTGCAGGAGGCACTGCTCGGTGGTGATCAGCGTGCCCTCGCCGTCGACGGTGATGGCCCCGCCTTCGAGGATCATGCCGGAGGGGATCCGGTCGACCCCGAGGTGCTCCAGCAGCAGGCCGCTGATCCGGTCGTCCGAGTCGAACGGGTGGTGCTTGCGGCCCCAGGCGTTGAAGCGGAAGTCCACCCCGGCGCGGTTGCCGTCGCCGTCGAGGACGAAGAGCGGGGCGGAGTCACGGAACCAGGAGTCGTCGAGCGGCAGCTCGATGACGGTGACGCCGTCGCCGCACCGTGCGCGGGCGTCCTCGCCGAAGCCGGGCGGGGCGACCATCGTGACGGGCTCGAACGCGGCGATGGCGCGGGCGACGTTCGCGTACTCCTCCTTCACGTCGGCGAGCACGCTGCCCCACAGGTCCTCACGGGTGGGCCAGGCCATCAGACAGCCGTCGTGCTGGGACCACTCGGCGGGCATACGGAAATCGGTCATCACATGTCTCATTTCTTGCGTGAGGTGGAGTCTTCCATCCGACTGAAAATTCAGTCAAGAGTGGAGAGGTGCGTCGAGGGAGGGAGCGCGGAAGGACTGGAGGAAGCGACGAGGGGAGTCGGCCGGAGGAAGGAGAGGCGGTTCAGGGCGTCGGCCGGGCGCAGCCCGTCGCGGGCCGCCTCGCACACCGCGTCCCCGATCAGGGCGGTCACCTCGGGGACGTCGAGCCGTAGGCCGCGGGCATGCCGGGCGCGGGCCGGCTCGGCGGCGGTGAAGAGCGGCAACCGGTCACGTTCGGCGGGGGGTCGGGTGCATGACGTCCCCCGACCGTCCCGCCCGGCGCCGGGGCCGGTCGAAGCCATCATGATCATTCCTTCCTCCGGAGCGCGGGCGAGGAAGCGGCCGAGGCCGGTGGCGCGCCGGGGGACGCCTCAAGGGGTGCGTCGAGGGGTACGGGCCGGGTGCGGGCCCGTGAGGCGGTACGGGCCGGCCGGCGGTCCGAAGGGGCGGGAGGTTCGGTCCGCCCTGCCCGGAATCCTCACTCTGGCATTGACTGAAAATTCAGTCAAGAGTCTGAACGGGCCTGGGTCCGCAAGGAAACACGGGAGTCCGGAGGGAGACGTGTGGGTGGCGGGCAGGCGTCGGGTGGAGCGCGACCGGAGGCACGTAGCGGCGGGGACGGGTAGGGCCCGGGAGCCGACCCGGGCCGCACGAGGGCGGCGCGGGGAGGGACCGGGGCGCGGCGAGGGACCGGGGCGCGGAGCGGCCCCGGCCGGTGTACGTCAGCCCCGCCCGAGGCCTGCCAGTTCGGCGTCGATGGCGCCCCGCATCAGATCGCGGGCGTGGTCGATCTTGATGCCGCCGCTCAGCCAGCGCATGCTCAGCCCCTCCAGCAGGGCGGTGAGTCGCTCGGCGGCCGCGGCGAGGGAGGAGGCCGGCACCATCGGCTGGACCTGGCCCAGCAGGGCGGCCACCTCCTGGACCCACACCAGGGTCGCCCGCGCCAGGTCCTCGCGCAGGACCTCGTCGAAGACGGCGCTGGCCCGCAGTTCACCCCAGGCCGAGCTGTTCTCCCGTACCTCCACCGTGTCCTGGAGCTCCAGCAGGAGGGTCTCCTCCAGCTCCTCGCGCGGGGTGAGCGGCGGCTCGTCCGGGTCGCGGTCGGTGGTGTAGCGCTCGGCGCGGTCGTTGATGAACTCCAGCGTCTGGCGCAGGACGCCCGTACGGTCCTTGAAGTGGTAGTAGATCAGGGCGGTGGAGACGCCGGCCTCGGCCGCGAGTTCCTCCACGCGCAGCCCGCGCACACCACGCCGGGCGATCACCCGGGCGGCGGCTTCGAGGATCTGAGTACTACGAGACGACATGCTCCGCACCCTACCGGGATGATCGGGTGCGTACGTACGCGGCCCGTCACCAGGGGTGCCGGACGGCGCGCGGGCCGCCCCGGCGGGCGCGACCGGCCGCTCCGGCCGGGGCGGCCCTGGCATCAGAGCGCCGGCGGTGCGGCCGGGTGGGACTGGGTCGCGCAGTGGATTCCGCCGCCGCCGGAGGCTATGCCGTCGATCGGGAGCTGCTCGACGCGGTAGGACGGGTAGGCGGACTGGAGGATGGCGTAGGCGACGCCGTCGGCGTGGCCGTCGCCGAACCGGGGGGCGATCACCGCGCCGTTCGCCGTGTAGTAGTTGGTGTAGCTGGACAGGAACTCGTCGCCCCGGCCGGTGATCTCGCGCCGGTCCGGGCCGGGCAGCTCGGTGATGGACAGGCGGCGGCCCCGGGCGTCGGTGGCGCTCTGCAGGCCCCGCTTGGTCTCCTCGTAGACGGCCACCCACTTCTTGTCGGCGCCGGGGCCGGGCTTGTCGAGGATGACGCGGCCGGGGGCGATGAAGCGGGCCAGGCAGTCGATGTGGCAGTCGGTGATGTCCTCGCCGGCGAGGCCCGGCACCCAGATCACCTTGTCGATGCCGAGCGCCGTCTTCATGGCCTGCTCGACCTGGGCCTGACTCATGCCCGGGTTCCGGTTGGCGTTCACCATCGAACTGACCGTGGCCAGCAGGGTGCCGTCGCCGTCGGTCTCCAGCGAGCCGCCCTCGCCGACGAAGCCGGCGCGGATCCGGTTCACCTCGCACTCGGCGAGGAGCGTGCGGGCCGCCGCCGCGTCGTTGGCGAAGGGCTGCGCGAACTTGGTGCCGGCCTTGCCCCAGCCGTTGAAGTTGGTGTCCACACCGGCGACGGCGCCCGGGGCGACGACGAAGGTGGGCCCGAAGTCGCGGATCCAGAGGTCGTCGTTGGGGATGTCGATGACTTGGATGCCGTAGTAGGCGCCCGGTCCGCACTGGTAGCGGGCCTCGGCGACCTGGCCGGGGCGCGCCAGCACCACGACCGGCTCGTAGCGCGAGATCACGTGGGCGACATCGGCGATGTCCCTGCGTACCGCCGCGAGGCCGCTGCCCCACACCGAGGAGAGGGCCGGCCAGGCCATGTACGTACGGAGGTGCCGGTCGGTCTCGGCGGGCATGCGAAGCGTGTCGGTTCCGTTCGGGGCGGCCGAGGCCGTCTGCACCAGCGAGGGGAGGGTGGAGCCGAGGGCCGCCAGCGGCAGGGCCGCCGCGCCGAACTGGAGCACTCGGCGGCGCGAGGTGCGGGGGTTGACATCCATGGTGACTCCCTGATGAGGAGGGGCGGGATGGACGGCATCCTTGCCTTAACTGAAAATTCAGTCAACCTTTCCGCGTGTCGCGACGGTGCGCGGACGTGGTTCCACTTCGGGGGATCAGCTCTTGCGGAAGTGGTCGACGGCGATCGTCACGGAGCCTGCGGAGGTCGCCTCGACGAGCCGGACGATCGCGAGTTCCCGCTGGTCAGGGCTTCGCACACAGAAGGGGCGCTCCTTGGCGAGCGCCTTGAACGGCAGGGTCGTCACGGGCCGGGTCTCGATGCCTCGGGCGCAGTCGTCCGGGGTCAGGTCTCCGTTTCCGTCGGCGACGAACGCGTCGGACTCCTCGGGCAGCACGAAGGCGTCGGAGCCGCGGGCGAGGTACCAGGCGGCGCTCTCGACGGGGACCACCTTCCCGGCGCGCAGGTCGAACTCATAACCGGAATCCGGGGCGGTGAGCTCGGCCTGCGCATATCCGGGCACGTACGCGGACGCCGTGGGCCCGGAGGAGGATGCGGCGGGTTCCGCGGCGGGGGTCTCGCCCTCCTCCGGGGGGAGGCCGAACCAGTAGGCGCCGCCACCGCACGCCAGCAGGGCGGCGGCCGCCAGGGCGACCACGGGGAGCCGGCTCCGGTCGCGCCGCCGGTCGCGGCGCGCCGGGGGTGTCGGCGCCTCCGGGGCCGGAGCCGGAGCCGGGGCCGGGACCGGGGCCGGGCTCGACGCCCGATGCGGGACGGGGCCCGGGCTCGGGCTCGGGCTCGGGCTCGGGCTCGGGGCGTACGGCATGGTCCCGCCCGGACCGGGCGCGGGGTACGCGGCCGCCGCCACCGTCGCCTGACGGCGCTCCGGTACGGGCTGCCCGGGCCGATCGGATCCGGCGGCGCCCGCACCGCCCGCGGACGACCCGGACCCCGCCACCCCCGCGTCCGGGTCGGCACCCGTCCGGCCCCCGACCTCCGCCAGCACCGGACGGGGCAGCCAGCCGTCGGTGAACTCCGGTCGCCGCCCCACGAGCGGGTGCGCGTGGACGGCCGCGATCAGGTCGGCGGTGGTGGGACGGTCCTGCGGACGCTTGGCCAGGCACCACGACAGCAGCTCGTGCAACTCGTGCGGGATCCGGCCGAGGTCCGGCTGCTCGTGGACCACCCGGTACAGGGCGCCGGACTCCGGGCCGTTCCCGAAGGGCGGGACCCCGCCGGCGACGAACCCGGCGAGCGCCCCGAGCGCGAAGACATCGGTCGCCGGGGTCACCGGGTGGCCCAGCGCCTGCTCCGGCGCCATGAAGGCGGCGGTGCCGATCCGTAGGCCCACGCCGGTCAGGGCGGCGGCGTCGGCGGCGCGCGCGATACCGAAGTCGATCACTCGTGGCCCGTCCCCCGCGACCAGCACGTTCGCCGGTTTGAGGTCCCGGTGGACGACGCCCACCCGGTGGATCTCCTGGAGGGCCTCGGCGATGCCGGCGACGAGCAGCAGCACCGTCCGCACCGGCAGCGGCCCGTGCCGCCGCACGACCTCGTGCAGCGAGGGGCCCGGCACGTAGGCCGTGGCCAGCCACGGGGTGTGGTCGTCCTCGCCCGAGTCGACCACCTGCGCCGTGAAGAGGCCATGGATCCGGCGGGCGCTCGCCACCTCCTGGGCGAAGCGCTCGCGGAACTCCGGGTCCGCGGCGAACTCGCGCCGGACGGCCTTCAGCGCGATGGGCCGTCCGCCCGGCGTGTACGCCAGGTAGACCACCCCCATGCCGCCGGAGCCGAGCCGGGCGTGGAGGCGGTAGCCACCGATCTCGTGGGGGTCGTCGGCGGACAGGGCCGTGAGGGCGGACTGTACGCCGGGAAGCTGAGCGAACATGCGGTGGCTCTTTCAACGATGCGGCAATGACCTGGGCCGCATCGTGCCGCTAACTAAAGTTTCAGTCAATGTGTGACAATGCGAGACGCACACCGCCAGAAGGGAGGATCGACCGGTGTCGGATCGAAGAAGGGCCATCCTGGAGGGCGCCGCCCGGGTCATCGCCAGACGCGGGGTCCGCGGACTGCGGGTGACCGATCTGGCGGCCGAGGCCGGCGTGTCGACCGCCCTGATCTACTACCACTTCAAGGACCGGACCGGCATCCTGCGGCACGCCCTGACCTTCATCGGCGACCGGGCCGACCGCTACACGGGTGCCGCCGACGAGGTGGGCGCCGCTCCCTCGACCGTGGACCCGCACCGACTCCTGGAGCGGATCCTGCTGCTCGAATTCCAGGACCTGCCCGAGGTGCGCGAGAACAGTACGGCCTGGGGGGAGCTGCGGTCCCACACGATCTTCGACCCGGAACTGCGCGACGAGCTCACCGCGGCCGGCGCGGCCTGGGTGGAGGAGGTCGCGGACCTGCTGGCCGCGGCGTGCCCGGCCGCACCCGACACCGCCGTCACCGCCGCCGCCGAACGACTGACCGCCCTGCTGGAGGGGCTGAGCGGTCGCTGGCTGAGCGGCCTGCTGCCCGCGGCGCACGCCCGTGACCTGATGCGCGGGGCGATCGGGGTCGAGATCGGGCAGCTCGGTTCCCTCACCCCGTAAATTGACTGAAATTCCAGTCAGTGCAACAGTGGACGACATCCGGCCGCACCACTTACCCGTGCGTATCGGATGTTCTCGGTGCAAAGCGTGCACCCTTTGGATAGGGCCCGGCCCGCCG
This sequence comes from Streptomyces sp. CLCI03, assembly GCF_053615355.1. Taxonomy (NCBI): domain Bacteria; kingdom Bacillati; phylum Actinomycetota; class Actinomycetes; order Kitasatosporales; family Streptomycetaceae; genus Streptomyces; species Streptomyces sp. CLCI03. Next base: position 1,332,667 of record NZ_CM132132.1, read on the forward strand.
GCCTGTGCCACGCCTCCCGTGCCCGCCCTGGCCGGACGCCCCTCGCTCCGCCAGCACACGATCGGAGTCCCCTCGTGTCGTTCACTCCCCCCACCCGCCGGTCCGTCCTCCGTACCTTCGCCGGGATCGGCGCCGCCGTCTTCGGCGCGGCCGCCTGCGGTCCCGCCGAATCCGGCAAGCAGACCGGAGCCGGCGGCTCCCCCCAGCCCACCGCGGACGGAAAGCGCCGGTTCGGCGCCGAGTGGGAGAGCCACACCCGCACCTTCATGTCCTGGCCGGCCCTCGCCTCGGTCTGGGAGCAGGACCTGCCCTACGTACGCGAGGACATCGCGCGGATCGCGCGGGCCGTCGGCGACTACGAAGAAGTGATCATGATGGCCCGGCCCGACCAGGTGAGCGCGGCCCAGAAGGCCGTCGGCTCCCAGGTCGAGGTGATCCCGCTGGCCGTCGACGACCTGTGGGCCCGCGACACCGTCCCCGTGTTCGTCGAGGAGGGGGCCAAGGTCGTCGGCGTCGACTTCAACTTCAACGGCTGGGGCAACAAGCAGGAGCACACGAACGACGCCCAGGTGGGGCGCCTGCTGCTGCAGAAGTACGGCATCCCCCGGGTCCAGGCCCCGCTCGTCGCCGAGGGCGGCTCCTTCGAGACCGACGGCGAGGGCACCCTGATGGTCACCGAGAGCTCGATCGTCAACGACAACCGCAACAAGGGGAAGTCCCGGGACACCATCGAGGCCGAGCTCAAGCAGACCCTGGGCGTCCAGAAGGTCATCTGGCTGGCCGGCGTACGCGGCGAGGACATCACCGACGCGCACGTGGACAGCCTCGTACGCTTCACCGCCCCCGGAGTGGTCCTGCTCGACCGCGCCCACCCCAGCACCTCGCCGGACTCCTGGTCCCGCTCCGCCGACCAGGCGAAGTCCGTCCTGTCGAAGTCGACGGACGCCCGCGGCCGCCGCTTCGAGGTCATCGACCTGCCCCAGCCCGACCTGAACCGGATCACGGGCGAAGGCGACGACTTCGTCTCCACCTACGCCAACTTCTACGTCGCCAACGACTCGGTGTTCATGCCGCAGTTCGGGGACCGCAAGGCGGACGACCGCGCCCGCGGCATCCTGCGGGAGCACTTCCCCAAGCGGGACGTCGTCATGGTGAAGATCGACACCATCGCCTCGGGCGGCGGCGGCATCCACTGCTCGACCCACGACCAGCCCGGCAAGCCCGCCGCCTGACGCCTGATCCGTCAGCGGCCACCCCCGGCACACCCCGCGGCCCGCCCCGCCCCGGCCCGCACGCCGTAGCCCGCACCACCGGAGCCACCTTGTCGAACTCCCACCGCCCCGCACGACCCGCGCGCCGCGTCCCGCTGCTGCCGGGCCTGGTCCTGATCGCCATCGTGGCGGCGGTCACCGTGGGGGCGTGGCTCCAGTTCGGGGAACGCCAGGCCCTGGACACGGTGTACACGGCGGGGCGCGCCGACCGGGACCGCGTCGACATCGACGCCACGATCCAGCGCGTCGACGCCGCGGGCCGCGAGATGACCTTGCGCGTCCTGGTCACCCCCCGGGGCGCCCTGGCCGAGGCCGACGGGGTCTCCCCCACCGAGGACCTCACCGTCCTGACGTCCACGGCCACCCGGGGCGACCTCACCTTCAAGGCCCACCAGCGCATCGCCACGACGGACGTGCCGGTGGCCCTGACGGGCGGCTCGATCACGGACTACCCCTTCGACACCTACGGGGCGGACGTCGAGTTCGGTGCGGTGCTCGGCGGCGAGAAGGTCCCGGTCCGCGTGACGCTCTCCAACAACGACGTCCTCTTCTCGGCGACGGTCGACGCCTCGACGACGCAGGGCATCGCGGTCCTCGACATCGGCCTGGCCCGGTCCAACAGCGTCTTCGTCTTCGCCGTCTTCATGATGCTCGCCATGTGGGCGCTCGCCGTCTCGGTCCTGATCGGCGGCTGGTACCTGGTCACCCGACGCAAGGGCCTGACCTGGCCCGCCCTCGGCTGGATGGCCGCGACCCTCTTCGCGCTGGCCGCCTTCCGCAACACGGCCCCGGGCTCCCCGCCCATCGGCTGCCTGCTCGACTACATCGCGTTCCTCTGGGCGGAGACGGTCATCGCGTTCTGCCTCATCACGGTGGTCATCACCGGCATCCGCGCCGAACCCCGGGCGACGACGCCCACGGACGCCCCCTAGGGGCGCCTGGTGCGCAGCACGGGCCCCGTTCCCGGCGACGGCTCGCTCGTCGCCACGTCCCCGGCCGTGGTCAGCCACCGCGGCCGGGCGGCTCCGGTCCGGCGCCGTCGCCGGACCACCGACGGCATCCGGACCGGGACGGCCTGACCCGCCCCGACGGCCGTGGTCGGTGAGGTCCGCTCAACGGTGCCGTGCCGGGTCCACCGCCTCGCCCCCGCGCGGCTCACGGCACGGGCCGGGCTCGGGGTGGAGCGGGCGTAGCAGGAGATCGTGGGGTGCGCCCCGCCCCACGGACCGACCCGCGGCCGAAGCGGCGGCCGGACCGGCGGCGCCGGACCCCGTGAAGTGCGCTCCCGGCCCCCCTGCCTCGCCGTCCGGATCGGGGTGCGGCTGCAGCCAGCCGCGGATGGCGGCCTGGACACCGGCCTGGAAGCGGGTGTCGGCGCCGAGTTCCTCCAGCATGCGGGTGATCCGCCGGCGCGCGGTGTGCACGTGCACCCCGAGCCGGCGGGCGATGGTCTCGTCCTTCAGACCGGACGCGAGCAGCCCGAGCAGTTCCCGCTGGTCCGCGACGAGCGGACTGCCAGGGCTGCCCACGGGGGTGGCGCGCGCCCACAGGGACTCGAACAGGGGCAGCGCGGCCCGGTGCACCAGGGAGTCGCCGAACACCAGGGCCGCCCCGTCGACTCCCCCGGCTCCGTCCACCCCGTCGGCTCCGTCGTCGATGTCGGGTTGCGGGGGCAGCAGGCAGGTACGCCGGTCCACGAGGACCAGGCCTGTGGGCAGGCGCCGGCCGATCCGGGCCTGGAGGCCGAGTCCGGTGAGGGCGATCAGCTCCTTCGCCCGGTCCGGGAAGTCGGTGCCCCGCCGGTCGGTGACGGTCCGTACGACGACGCCGCGCGCCAGCAGGTGGCGTATGCGGTCCCAGCCGATCGCCCCCACCGCCCCGGCGGCCCCGACCGCACCGGCCCCGGCCTCCTCCCGTCCGGGAGCCTCCGGTGCTCTTTCGGTGCGGTCGAGGATCAGCACCTCCGTCTCCGCGGTGTCGAGCAGGGTGTCGAGGCGGGCCCGGGCCGCTTCGGTGCCGGTGAGGATCTCGATGCCGGCCGGCGCGTCGGGGGGTGGCGCGGGCTGCGGCGGAAGCCGGTGGGCCAGCCGGTCGGCGTAGGAGCGCAGGGAGTTGAGGTCGGCCGACTCCTGGTGCAGGAGGGCTTGCCTGCGCTGGATGAGTACGCGCAGCACGGAGGCCGGATCGGCGGCCGTGTGCGTCACCGGCCGGCTGTCTTCCTGCGTGCGGGCCGGGGTCCTGTCGTGCGGGTCGGTTTCGATCATGCCGGGGATTTTGACCGCCTTCACAGAGCCCCCACAAGTGTGCATGGCCACTTCTGAGGGGGTCCCGGCTCTGGTCGGGAGCCGTCCGCGCCGCTTGCATGGCGGCAACTCACAGCAACGCATCAGGCACTCATGGTTGAGGAGACCCCTTGCCCGAGCTCAGCGCAGGTTCTACGGCATCCACCCCTGCCGCACGACAGATATGGCGGAAAGACCTCCGCTCCGCCGGAGCGATCGCGGTTCTGCTGGCCGCCGCAATGACCTTGCAGGCGTCGCCGGCCTGGGCCGCGGACCCCGGCCCCTCGAACGCGTTACCCGGCCAGGACACCGCGACCCCGGTGCTCGTCGAGGGCATACGGGAGCCCGTGGACGCCAAGGCCGCCCCGGCCGACGCGGCACGGCAGCACCTCGCCGCGAACAAGGGCCGCTACAAGATCCCCCGGGCGGGCAGCGACCTCGTCCCCCTGGCGGCGACGGCCACCGGGTCCGAGGACGAGACGGTCCGGCTGCAGCAGAAGCACCGCGGTGTCCCCGTCCTGGGCGGCCAGTACGTCGTGCGCATGCAGAAGCAGGACGGCAAGCGCGTGGTCACCGGCACCTCGGGGCACTACTTCACCGCCCTCAGCACCGGCGTGACCCCGCAGGTGGCGGAGGACGTCGCGGTCCGCCGCGCGGTGGCCGCCACGGCCCGCCGGCTGGGAGCGGCTCTCGACAAGGGCCAGGCACCGCGGTCCGAGTCCGGTGATCCGGCGGCCACCGGCATGACCGGTGAGGCCAAGGGGCTCGTCGTCCTGCCCAAGGGGGCCGGTGTCCTCGCCTACCGCGTCACCGTGCGCGGCACCGCGCCCGGCACCGGGGCACCGGTCGTGGACGAGGTGTACGTGGACGCCCGCTCGGGCTACTCGGCGCTCCAGTACAGCGCGCTGAAGACGATGGCGGCCCCGGCGGCCTCGGCGGCCGGTGAGTTCGCCGAGAGCCCGACGGCGGACGGCCCGCCGGCCGCTCCCGCGAACCTGGTCCCGGAAACCGGGTCCGGGGCCCGGCTGAGCGGCGCCGCGGCTTCGCTGGACATCGCCTACGACCCGGCGGCCGGCAGCTACCTCCTCGCGGACGCGGGCCGTATGCGCACCACGAGCAAGAGCCTGCTGTCCACGTGGGACGCCCGTGGCAAGTCGGTGTCGGAGACCTCGGGCAGGTGGCCCTCCGGCATCACGATGTTCTCCTCCCCGAACACCTCCTTCGGCGCGGCGGCGACGGACTCGGGAGCCGTGGACGCCCACTGGAACGCGGGCCAGGTCTACGACTTCTACAAGAAGAACTTCGGGCGCGACAGCCTCGACGGGAACGGCGGGACCGTCAACTCCCTGGTCGGCGTGACGTACTACGGCCAGCCGTACGCCAACGCGTTCTGGGACGGCACCAAGATGGTCTACGGCATCGGGGACAAGGAGTTCAAGCCGATGTCGGCCGACACGGACGTCGTCGGCCACGAGATGACCCACGGCGTCATCGAGCACACGGCGAACCTGGTCTACGCGGGCCAGTCCGGCGCCCTGAACGAGGCCCTGGCCGACTACTTCGGCAACGCGATCGACGTCACCGCGAACGGGACGCCGATGGGCGATCCGACCGCCGGCCTGATCGGCGAGGACCTGTGCCGCACGAAGGCGGCCGCCGACTGCGCCCTGCGCGACCTCAACGACGGGGCGACCACCTCGAAGAGTTTCCTGGGCGTGTCGTTCGCCACCGACAACGGCGGCGTGCACCTGAACTCGACGATCTTCTCCGGCGCGTTGTGGGACATGCGCGAGGACCTGGGCGGCGCCCTGGCGGACAAGATCGTGTACAAGGCGGTCACCGAGTACATGACGCCGATCGACGGGTTCACCGAGGCCCGGGGCGCGGTGCTCGCGGCGGCCAAGGCACTGGGCGCGACCGCCGGCCAGCAGAACGCGGTCAAGCGGTCGTTCAACGCCCACGGCATCGTCCCCGGCTGGGAGCAGGCCCTCGGCGTCGACACCGACACCCTCTTCGGCAAGCTGAACACCACCGACTCCGGAGTGGGTGCGGGCGGCGGCTGGTGGACGGCCTCCAAGTCCGACGACGACGGCTCCGAGCCCTACTCGGTGTACGCCGGCCGCCTGGACGGCAAGGGCGCCCCGAAGGTGATCAGCCCCAACGACGGCCGCTACCACACCGCCCCGGCGACGGACGGCAAGACCGTGGTGTGGACGGCGTACGGCCCGACCTCGGTCGACGTCCTCTCCCGCCCCGTGGCGGGCGGCCCGATCAAGACCCTGTACAGCTCCGTGACCGGCGTCGCGGGCCTGCGGGTGGAGAAGAGCACGGTCGTGTTCGAGGAGTACGACATCCTCGGCGGCCGGCACGTCGGCTACCTGCGCCCCACCGACAAGGCCCCGGTCTTCACCGACGGGAAGAGGTGGAACACGCTGACCGCGCTCCCCTCCATCGGTGACAACAAGATCGCCTACGCGAAGCTCTACCCGGAGGCCGGTTCCTACCGGCTGGGCGTGGAGGTCGTCGACCTCGCCACCGGCAAGGCGGTCATGACGGAGCAGCTCGACGAGCCGGTGAGCCTCGGCCAGACCGGTATCAACGGCAAGAACGTGTTCTGGCTGGCCGACACCGACGAGAGCGACGGCGGTCTGACGTCGGTCATCAGCTCCGGCCTGGACGGCCGCGGCGCCTTCATCGTCAGCAGCGAGCACAAGCCGGGCGCCTTCATCGCCTCCGACCTGACGGTCTCGCAGGACGCGCTGACCCTCGTCGCCCAGACGCCCGACACGCGCTACCGCAACGAGACACTGCCCAAGCTGTGGCAGCTGACCACCGACGGCTCCCGCCGCGAACGGGTCTCCTGCAACCGCGGTGAGCAGAGCTACCCGGCGGCGGGCGCGGGCCGCCAGGTCACCTGGCTGGACGCGACCACCGGCTCCACCGACCTGGTGGTCCGGGAGCGACCGGCCGGCACCTGCTGATCCCTCCCGACGAGCGACGGGGCCGACGGCGCAGCCGTCGGCCCCGTCCGCGTGCCCGCTCGCGGCGGCCCCGTACCGGGAGCGCCCCGATCAGTCGGCGGCCCGACGCCTGCCCCGTAGGCGGCGCGGGTACGGGAAGAGCCGCGGCGACCGCTTGGCGGCCACGTCCTCGATCCACCCGAAGGTCAGCACCAGCAGGCCGAGCAACGGGATCGCCACCAGCAGCGTGAACCATTGGCTGGCCAACAGCCACTGGAAGTGCGCGTAGACGAAGGGGACGCTCCAGAGCGGGTCGATCAACGGGACGGCGGCCACCAGTGCGACCTGGTGCCAGAGGTAGAAGCTGACGGCGCGTGCGTTGAGCAGGCCGACCAGGCCGTTCCAGCGTTCCAGCGGCCTGGGCCACCGCTCCCAGGCCGGGCTGACGTGAAGCAGGACGGCGACGAAGCCGAAGGACCACAGGGCCTGGGCGATCGGCCAGGCCTCGATGTCGGTCACCACGGTCGGATCGACCGGACGGGTCTGCAGGTACCAGAAGCCGGCCACCATGATCAGCGGCGCGACGGACGGCAGTACGTACTGCGGGATCTTCTTGAGGAGCCCCTCCTGGTGGGCCATGCCGAGGATCCAGCAGGCGCCGAAGGTGGCGAAGTCGTTGGCGGTCTCCCAGAGCCGGCCGTAGACGAATTCCTGGTCGGCGAAGAACGCGTTCATGACGATCACCGTCGCCAGGGGGGCGGCGAGCGTCAGCACCGGGAATCGTCGCAGCGCCCGAAGCAGCAGTGGCGAGAGCAGGACGTACCAGAGGTACGCCCGGAGGTACCAGAGCGGGACGATGATCTGCGCGGCCCAGCTGTGTTCCACGAACGGGAAGCCGGACAGCTCGTCCGCGTACGGCGGGGTGCTCAGCGGCAGGATCCAGAAGGACAGCTCGGCCCACCACCACGTGGGGTGGCCCTCGGACCGGGGGCCCCAGCCCGCGTGGATCTGGAGCGCGATCATGACGGCGCCGAACAGCCACATCGGCGGCAGCAGTCGGCGAAGTCGGCCGCGGATCACGCCGGCGGCGGGCCGGCCGAGCGAGCGAGCCATCAGCGATCCCGCCAGGGCGAACATCACGCCCATCGACGGGAAGACGAGCGGCAACCAGAACCAGCCGAAGTTGTGGTAAAGCACCACACGGCCCAGGGCCAGCGCGCGCAGCAGGTCGAGGTAGCGGTCCCGGCCGCCCGTACGTGCGGACGGCGCCGCGACTTGCGGCTCCTGCTCGGCGCGCAGAGCGGCGGGGATCCGCAGTCGGACGGTGTCCTGGGAACGCCCGAGGTCGAGGGAGGCGGTCACGGTCGGGCCTCCACCGGCACGGCGACCTCGCCGGTGCGCCGGAGCTTCTGCCAGCGCAGTCGTCCCCCGGTCATCGCCGTGATCGCGGACTGCAACAGGACGACGTACATCAGCTGCCGGTAGGCCAGTTGCTGGATCGGCAGGCTGATCAGATGCCAGGGCTTCTCGTGGTCGAGCCGGAAGGCGTACCAGGACAGTGCGGCTTGGAGCAGGATGAAGCCGCCCCAGCTGGTGAGGGTGATCGGGGCGTCCCCGAACAGCACGCCGTACAGCAGGAACATGTCGACGAGCGGTGCCAGCAACGGGGCGACCACGCCGAAGAGCACGATGAGCGGCAGTCCGAGCCGGCCGAAGCGCCCGGCCGGGCCACGGGAGGTCACGGCGCCGCGGTGCTTCCACATCGCCTGCATGCTGCCGTAGCTCCAGCGGTAGCGCTGGGACCAGAGCTGCTGGAGGCTTGCGGGAGCCTCGGTCCAGGCTCGGGCCCGCTCCGCGTAGACGATCCGCCAGCCGGCGCAGAGCACCGCGATGGTGATGTCGGTGTCCTCGGCGAGGGTGTCGTCGCTCATCCCGCCGACCCGCCGCAGGGCCTCCTTACGGAAGGCGCCGACGGCTCCGGGGATGGTGGGGATGACGCCCAGCATGTCGTACATCCGGCGGTCCAGGTTGTGGCCGAGGACGTACTCGATGTGCTGCCAGGCCCCGATCAGGCTGTCGCGGTTGCCGACCTTGGCGTTGCCCGCGACCGCGCCGATCGCCGGGTCGGCGAAAGGCTGGACCAGTTCGCGCACGGTGGACGGCTCGAAGACGGTGTCGCCGTCCATCATCACGATGATGTCGTGCGAGGCGGCGGCGATCCCGGTGTTGAGCGCGCTGGACTTACCGCCGTTGCCCTGGCGGATCAGCCGGACGAACGGCAGGTCCATCTCCTCGACGATGTCCGCGGTCCCGTCCGTGGAACCGTCGTCGATGACGATCACCTCTATCGGATGGTCACTGACGGCGAGGGAGCGCAGGGTGTTGGCTATGCACTCGCGTTCGTTGTAGGCGGGGACCAGTACGGTGACCCGCTCGGTCACCGGTGGTCCCCAGGCGTCCCGCCTTTTGGACCGGCGGGCGTGGATCGGAGCGAGTACGAGCATCAGGGCGAAGCGGCCGAAGTTGAGGAAGCCGACGAGGGCCAGCAGCCAGACCAGCACCGGCAGGGTGTGCACGGCGACCTGGGTGGCCCAGATGAATCCCTTGCCCGCCCACAGCTGGAATCCCTCCACCGGCACGGTCGCGCCGGAGGCCCCGAGTGCGTCGGAGATGGTCGTGAAGCGGTAGCCCTCGGCCTGCAGTTTGTCGATGATCTGCACGAGTGCGGCCAGGGTCTGGGTGCGGTCGCCACCGGCGTCGTGCAGCAGGATCAACGCGCCGGCACCCGGCTTGGCGGGCATCGCGGCCTTGACGATCGCGTCGACTCCGGGGCGCTTCCAGTCGTCGGTGTCGCGGTCGATGAACGCGGTGAGGTAGCCGCGCGCGCCGACGTACTTGATCACCGGATAGTTCCAGTCGTCCATCGCGGTGGCGTCGGAGGAATACGGCGGACGGAAGAGAGCGGAGTGGACGCCCGCGACGCCCGCCAGCGCCAGCTGCGTCTGCGCGAGCTCCCAACTGATCCGGGCGTGGGACTGGTACACCAGGTCGGGGTGGGTGAAGGTGTGCACGCCGAGTTCATGGCCGCCCGCGACGATCTGCCGAATCAGCTCCGGGTTGCGAGTGGTCATCGCGCCGGTCACGAAGAAGTCCGCCCGGACCTTGCGGGCGGCGAGCACCTCGAGGATCTTCGGAGTCCACTCGGGTGAGGGGCCGTCGTCGAAGCTCAGCACCGCGGTCCGGTCGGGGATGTGGTAGCTCACGGGGTGCTCGTTCCTGGCGCCCCGCGCGTCGATGACAGGGCCGCCCTTGAGCAGGCTCTGCGGCACGGTGTCCTTGTCGACCGAGATCGCGATCCGTGAGTCGTGGAACGCCTCGTTGGTGGCGAGGCCGCGCAGGACGAGGAGCGCGAGCAGGCAGGCCAGCAGGGACAGCGGCATGAAGAAGCGCAGCGGCGGCGCGGCCAGTCGGCGCGGCCTGAGCAGGGACTGCCGGCGGCGCTGGTGGCGGGACAATGACGCTCCTGGAGACGGTGGTGCGGGTGATCAGGGCTGCTTGGCCGGGCGGCCCGAGGGTTTCGCCCCACGCGGCGCGGTGGCGCCGGGCTTCGCCGTCGCCCCCGTCTTCGCCGTCGCCCCCGCATTCGCCGTGGCGACCGCGGTCTTCGACGCGACGGCCGAGTTCTTCGTCCGGGGTGTCGCGGACCCCGCGACCGTCCGCGGTGTGGACGACGTGGTCGACACGGACGACACGCCGGGCGACAGCGACGGCGCGGGGGTGCGTGACGGGACGGGTGTCCGTGAGGGCTGCGCGGGAACGCCCATCGCCGGGGCGTCCGCCTGGACACCGACCAAGCTGCCGGCCATCGCGACCGCCAGGATCGCGCCGACGACGGAAACCGGCCAGCCGATACCTCGCAGCAGGCGGCCACGCGTTCCCGACCGGTCGACGAACACCGGTGCGGGAGCGAACTCCAGGAAGCGCGACCGAGACGTTTCGGGGTCCGCCGGACGCACCGGTCCACGCTGGCTTGAATTGATCGTTTGGCGCACCTTGCGAAGCCTTTCATTGCAGGGCACGTGGATCGCTGGATCGCAGGGCGAACGCTAGTGCATCGAACCGAGGCAACTTGCGGTGCATGATGGCATTTGAGTCGATCTGCACGTGGGTCGTAATCGGATCGAAACTCCAATTGTCGGTACCGACCGGTAGCCCCGGACTGCCGGCCGTCGAGTGCAGAGAGGGGCATATTTCAGCCAAGCCATGTCTCCGGAACCGTGGCGACCGGGGGAGCGCGGTGCCGCCACGGTGGTCGCCGCGGTCCTCGCTCGGAGTCGTAGGATGACGCCCTCATCGGACCGTCCGCCGATCTCCGCGCGCGAGGGCATGTCCGGAAACCGCCTCTACTCCCCCGAGGAGCCCGTGTGAGCCAGCCTCGCCGCAGATCTCGTCGCCGCGCGTGGACCGCGCTCACGCTGCCCGTTCTTCTGTGCGTGCTCGCCGCGTGCTCCGGCGGCCCCGGTGACGATGCCGCCGCGCCCGCCGCCGATGCCTCGCCGACGCCGACCGGGCCGCCGGGAACCCTGTTCGACAACTTCCACTACAGCGGCCCCGACGACCCCTCGCTCGCGGCCCACGGCTGGGAGATCCGTACCGACGGGGGCGGCCCGGGGATCAAGAGCACCTGGTCCACCGAGGGCGCCGGCTTCCCCGCCGACACGACCGCCCAGGGGGGCCGGGTCCTGCAGCTGCGGTCCTCCACCGACGGCACCGCGCGGGGCACCAAGCAGGTCGAGGTGCAGAGCACCGGCGGGAACCTGTTCACGGGGACCTTCGCCGCCCGGGTCCGCTTCAGCGACAAGCCCACGAGCGGCCGCGACGGCGACCACGTCGTCCAGACCTTCTTCCCGATCTCTCCTGCGGACTCCTCGGCCGACTACAGCGAACTCGACTTCGAGTACCTGCCGAACGGCGGCTGGGGTTCGGTCGGTCCGCGACTCGACAACGTCAGCTGGTACAAGGCCGATCCGCCGGATCGGGTCAACCACACGCTCGAGCGGGACCTCGAAGGCTGGCACACCCTGATGATCACCGCCATGGACGGAAAGGTCACGTACTCCCTGGACGGCAAGGAGGTGTTCACCAGCTCCGGCAAGTACGTCCCGCGCGAGAAGATGGACATCCACTTCAGCAACTGGTTCGTCGACCTGCCCTTCACAGGCGATCCGCGCACGTGGGACATGAAGGTCAACTGGGTCTACTACAAGGCCGACGAGGCCGTGTCCCCGGCGGACGTGCAGAAGACGGTGGACGGCTTCTACCGGGACGGCAGCAACCACATCGACACCGTGCCGAAGTCCTGACCGAGCACGTCGCGCCCGGGGCGACGGGCGGGCCGGTCCGTGCGGCCCGGCCGGCCCCGCCCGCTCACACCAGTTCGGGCTGCGCCTCGCGTCGTGGCTGCGGCACCCGCGCTCCCGCGGTGGCCGCGTCCTGCCGTTCCCACAGCCGCGTGGTCCGGACGTAGCCGTAGATCACCGAGCCCATCGCCAGGAGCAGCAGCGGCCCGAACACCCACGGGTACGCGGCCAGCTGCGTCGACAGGTAGCGGTACGAGACGAGGTACGCGACGAACACCGCGAAGCCGTAGCCGGTCAGCAGGACGCCGGGGCGGTCCCAGCCGCGGGCGAGCGAACGCAGGCCCGTCTCGATCGTGACCGTGAAGACCACGCCGGCGATGATGTCCGCGCCGTAGTGGTAGCCGAAGCCCAGCGTGGCGCCGAGCGTGGCGATCAGCCAGAAGGTGCCGGCGTAGCGCAGTGCCCGCGGGGCCTTGCGGGAGTGGATGAAGATCGCGGTGGCCCATGCCGTGTGCAGGCTGGGCATGCAGTTGCGCGGGGTGATCTCGTCGAAGGGCATCGGGCCGGGGGCACCGAGCGGTGGCGGTGTGTTCGGCCAGAGGTCGGCCAGAGCCCACTGTCCGCCGTCGGCGCCGTACGCGAAGATCGGCCCGACCACCGGGAAGATCATGTAGATGCCCGGTCCGAGCAGGCCGATGACCAGGAAGGTGCGCACCAGGTGGTGGCTCGGGAAGCGGCGCAGGGTCGCCACGTGGCGCAGCTGGTACAGCGCGACGGCGACCGCGGCCACCGCGAGCTGGATGTAGACGAACTCCAGGACGCGGAAGCCGACCGGGCCGGTGGCCTCGACGAGCCGGCCCACCACCCACGAGGGGTTGCCCAGGGCGTGGTCGGCGGTCGCCACGTACTGGTCGAGGACCGTCGGGCGGGTCTCGGAGGTGATGAACAGCCAGGTGTAACCGGTCTTGCGGCCGGTCACCAGCAGCAGGGCCAGGCCCACGCCCTTGAGCAGCAGGAGGCGTTCGTTGCCGGTCCGGCGGGTGACCGCGATGACGGCCCAGGCCAAGGTCACCCACAGCGCGCCGGTGCCGAACATCATCTGGGCGCCGACCGCCCACCGTACGAGCCAGAGGACGAGGTCGATGCCGATCGCGGCGGCGAGCCCGATGAACCGCTGCCGCCAGGTGAGCACCACCATCATCAGCGCCATGCTGGCGTACAGCACGGTCCCCGACTTGGGGGCGAAGATCACCTCTCGCGCCTGGGCGGTGATCGGGCCCGGTACGTCGTACCAGCGCGCGGCCAGCTCAAGTGCGACGAGGAATCCGACGGCGATCACGCTCACCACGGCCCAGAGCAGGGCCCGCGGTCGAGGCCGCTCGGCGGGGCTGCTGCCGCCGCCTATTCGAGAGAGAACCCGCGATATCGTTGATGTCAATTTCCGGCCGCTTATCGTGGTCCAACGTGAACATTGTCAGGTCGAACATGTTAACGGAGTGGGCAGGTTTGATTGAGCGTGGGTGCACCGGACGGTTCGCCCGGGTACCTGCCACGGTCGGGGTGACCTGAGCGGAGAATTCCGCTCCGCCGGGTGTCGGCGTCCGACGGGCGTGCGACGGGCGGCCCCCGGACCGGGCTGTACCTTGGGGCGTTCCCCCTCCCCGTACACCCGTCCGACAGGTCTGCTCCCCTTGTCCCACTCCGCCGTTTCCCTCTCCGCGCGAGCGCGCGGCTTCCGCCCGTCCTGGCTTTCGCCGAAGGTGCTGCGCACCGAGGTACTGGGCGGGCTGGTGGTCGCCCTGGCGCTGATCCCGGAGGCGATCTCGTTCTCGATCATCGCCGGGGTGGATCCGGCGATCGGCCTGTTCGCCTCGTTCACCATGGCCGTCACCATCTCCGTCGTCGGCGGGCGGCCCGCGATGATCTCCGCCGCCACCGGTGCGGTGGCCCTGGTGATCGCACCGCTGAACCGGGAACACGGGTTCGGATACCTGGTCGCGGCGGTGATCCTGGCCGGGGTGTTCCAGATGGCGCTCGGCGCGCTGGGCGTGGGTCGGCTGATGCGGTTCATCCCGCGCTCGGTGATGGTCGGCTTCGTGAACTCGCTCGCCATCCTGGTCTTCATGGCCCAGGTGCCGGAGCTGCGGAACGTACCGTGGGCCGTGTATCCGCTGCTGGCGGCCGGACTGGCGCTCCTGGTGCTGTTCCCGAGGATCACCACCGCCGTGCCGGCCCCGCTGGTGGCGATCGTCGCCCTCACGGTGATCACCGTCGCGGCGGGGATCGCGGTACCGACCGTCGGGGACAAGGGCGCGCTGCCCTCCTCGCTCCCGGTGCCCGGGCTGCCCGACGTACCGTTCACGCTCGACACGCTGACCACCGTCGCCCCGTACGCCTTCGCCATGGCACTCGTCGGGCTGATGGAGTCGCTGATGACGGCGAAGCTGGTCGACGAGATCACCGACACCCGGTCCTCCAAGACCCGGGAGGCCGTCGGACAGGGCGTCGCGAACATCGTGACCGGCTTCCTCGGCGGCATGGGTGGCTGCGCGATGATCGGCCAGACCATGATCAACGTGAAGGTCTCCGGCGCCCGGACCCGGCTCTCCACCTTCCTCGCGGGCGTGTTCCTGATGGTGCTGTGCATCGTCTTCGGCCCGGTCGTCTCCGACATCCCGATGGCCGCCCTGGTCGCGGTCATGGTCATGGTCTGCTGCGCGACCTTCGACTGGCGTTCCGTCGCGCCCGCGACGCTCCGGCGGATGCCCGCGGGCGAGATCACCGTCATGGTGCTGACCGTGGTCTGTGTCGTGGCCACCCACAACCTCGCCGTGGGCGTCGTGGCGGGATCCGTCACCGCGGTGGTCGTCTTCGCCAAGCGGGTCGCCACGCTCGCCGACGTCACCGCGGTCACCGACCCGGACGGCGGCCGGGTCGTCTACACCGTCACCGGAGAGCTGTTCTTCGCCTCCTCCAACGAGCTCGTGGGCCGCTTCGACTACGCGGGCGACCCCGCCGAGGTCGTCATCGACCTGTCCGCCGCACACATCTGGGACGCCTCCTCGGTCGCCGCGCTGGACGCGATCGAGCACCGGTACGCGCAGCGCGGCAAGAGCGTCCGGATCACGGGGCTGAACGAGCCCAGCGCCCGTCTGCACCGGACCCTCAGCGGCGAACTCGCCGCCACCGGCTGACCGCGGATCCTCGGGAGGCGCGGGACGGTCCGGCGACGGCGGCGCCCCGCGTCAGTCGCTGATCGCGATCTTGCCGTTGACCGGGACCGGGACCGGCTCCGGGGCGGGCGTCGCCGACCTGCTCGCGGCGAAGCCCTTGAGGAGCTGGGTCAGGTCCACGCCCGTGGTGGAGCCGAGCAGCTCCATGCCCTGGGCGACGTTGTCGGCGACGGTGCGGGACAGCCGGTTCGCGCCGTCGGTGGAGATGACGGTCATCTTGTCGATGGCGGCGAGCGGTTCGGCCGCCTTGGCGACCACCTGCGGGAGCACCTCGACCAGCATCTGGGCCATCGCCGCTTCGCCGTAGCTCTCGAATGCGTCGGCCTTCTTCTGCATCGCCTCGGCCTCGGCCGCGCCCTTGGCCGCGATCGCCGCCGCCTCCGCGTCGCCCTCCAGGCGTACCGCGTCGGCGATGGCCGCACGGCGGGCGCGTTCGGCCTCACCGCGCTTGGCGCCCTCGATGGCCTCGGCCTCGGCGAGGGCGGAGCGGCGCTGCTTCTCGCCCTCACCCGTCAGACGGGCCCGCTCGGCCTCCGCCTGGGCGGCGGCGATGGCGGCGAGGCGCTCGGCCTCGGCCTGCTTCACGCGGGCCACGCGCAGTGCCTCGGCCTCCTGCTCCGCCTGGTAGCGGCGGGCATCGGCCGGCTTGCGGACCTCGGTGTCGAGCTGTCGGTCGGTCAGCGCGGCCTGCCGTTCGGCCACCTTCTCCTGCTCGGCCAGGATCTGCTGCTGCCGGTCGGCGTCGGCCAGCGGGCCGGCGGCGTTCGCCTGGGCCGCGGCGGCGTCGGTCTCGGCCTTGATCTCGGCCTGGCGCAGGTACAGGGTGCGCTGCGCGACCGCGATCTCCTCCTCGGCCTTCAGTCGGGCCTGCTCGGCGGCCCGGCGGGCGTTGGCCTCGGCGATGTCTGCCTCCTGCTTGGCGCGGGCGGCCTCGGGGCGGCCGAGGTCCTCCAGGTAGGAGCCTTCGGTGGTGATGTCCTGGATCTGGAAGGCGTCCAGGACGAGGCCCTGCCCGGAGAGGCTGGCCTCGGCCTCCTCCGCGACCTGCCCGGCGAAGGCGGCCCGGTCGCGGATGATGTCCTCGACCGACATCCGGCCGACGATGGCCCGCAGGGCGCCGGAGAGCACTTCCTGGGTGAAGCCGACGATGCCGTCCTGCTGCTGGAGGAAACGCTGGGCGGCGGCGCGGATGGCGTCCTCGTTGCCGCCGACCTTGACGATCGCCACGCCTTCGAGGTTCGACTTGATGCCGCGCAGCGTGACCGCTCCGCGCACGGCGATCGGGATGTGCCGGCTGGACAGGTCGAGGGTGTAGCGCTGCTGGACGAAGGGCACGACGAACACTCCGCCGCCGACCACGACCTTCTGACCGCTGGTATCGGTGAAGATCTGTCCGGTGGCCGGATCGGTGGACTTCTTGCCGCGTCGGCCCGTGATGAGGAAGGCCTCGCTGGGACCTGCGACCTTGTAGCGGGTGACGACGACCAGCGCGAGCAGGACGAGGAGTACGACCACTCCCACGACCGGAACGACGACTGAACTCATGGTGGATCCCCCCTGCCCGCGCTCACGAGGGCAGATCGATGGTGGATGTGAAGGTGAGGGGCTCGGGACGGCGCTCGGCGCTCGGCGCTCGGCGCTCGGGTCAGCGTTCGACGGCGCGCACGCCGACCGACGTCGATGACGGTGTCGCCGTCACCCACACCTCGGTGCCGAGGGCGACCGGGCCGTCCGCGGTCGCGGCGTACTTGACCGGCTGACCACCCAGCCGCAGCATGACCTCGCCGTACCCGCCCGCGGGGATGGCGGTGACCACGGTCCCGGCCGACCCGACGAGCTCGCCGTGGCGCGGGGCGGCCCCGCTGCCGTCCCGGGCGAGGGCCAGGCTCAGCCGGTACGTGGACCAGCCGGCCCCCGCACCGGCCACGGCCCCGGCGGCGGCTGCCGCTCCCGGCCCGAGACCCGTGGTCCCGAGCACGATCGCCCCCGTGAAACCGAGCATCGAGACGAAGCCCGCGACCACCGGGAGCGACAGCCACCCGTCGAACAGTCCGTCCAGGGCACCGTCGAGGACACCCTCGAAGACCCCGTCGAACACCAGCGAGGCGGCCAGCAGGACGATTCCCCCGATGCCGAGACCCAGAAACAAGTCCATGAGCACCTCCCCACTCGGCCGGCATCACCGCTGGACAAGAGCATCGTGCCGGCGCACCCGGATGCCGCACATTGCCTACCTCCGGCAATCTTTACGCCCTCTTGACGCGGGGAGTGCGGAAGCGTGTCCCGGTACTGCGGGTCGGGGTCGCGGTCGGCGTCAGGGCGTCGCGTCGGGCCAGCCCAGCAGCCGTGAGCCGATCACCGCGGTCTGGAGGGTGTAACGGTCCGCCGGGTCGGCCGGGTCCGCACCGGTGAGGGCGTGGATGCGCCCGAGCCGGTACGTCAGCGCGCGCACGCTCAGCGAGAGCCGGCGGGCGGTCTCCGTGGCCACGCAGCCGCTGTCGAAGTAGGCGATGAGGGTGTCCAGCAGGGGCTTGTGGCCGCCGCGTGCCTGGTGGAGCGGGCCCAGGACACTCTCCACGAGGTCCACCATGGCCTGCCGGTCGCGGCCGAGGACCGGGTAGACGAGGAGGTCACCGGCGTGCAGCACCGGCCCCTCCAGGCCCATCCGCCCGCCGATGTCGAGGGCGTTGAGGGCCTCCTCGTACGAGTGGACGACCCCGCCGGGGCCCGGGTGGGAGCGGCCGATGGCGACCCGGCCGCCGTCCGTCGCCGCGTACGCCTGCTCGGCGAAGTAGGCCAGGACATCGGGCTGGTCGCCGGGCGCCACGCAGATCAGGCTGCCGTCCTTGGTGGCCAGCAGGATGTGCCGGTTCCCGAATCGGCCGAGGACCGCCTCCTCGATGCGGCGCGCCACGGGGTAGCCGTCCCCGTACGGTTCGGGGCCGGAGGCCACGGCCACCGCGTGGGCCTGCGACAGGCGCAGCCCGAACCGTTCGGCCCGCTGGGCCAGCAGGCCCAGCCCGCTGCGCCCGTACAACAGGTCGTCGATGAACTCGCGGCGGGCCGCCTCCTCCTGACGGACCGCCTGGCGCTGGGAGCGCTCGTACCCCTCGACGAACGCGTCCACCGCCTGTTCGACCACGGCCAGCAACGGCGCCTGCGATCGGGCCCGGACGCTCTGGGCGGCGGCCAGGTGGTCCCGTATGAGCCCGCGCAACGGCAGGCCCGTCTCGGCCGCCGACCGGCCCTCGGCGCGGCGTGACTCCAGCTCCGTCCTGGTGAGGCGACGCCCCGTGGCAGACGCCTGCCGCAGTATGTCGACGAATCCGCCGAGCCGATCCTCCGGTGTCTCCCGCTCCGCCACGCTCTTTCCCCCCGATCCCGACGCGTACCTTCACCCGCCGTCGACTCGGGACCAGGGTGACACGCGCACCGGGCGACGCCGGCACCAGGACCTGGGGCGTTGCCGCGTGCCGCGTCAGGTCCGCGCTCAGTCGCTCGCGCGCGGGGTGGCGCGTGCGAGCAGTCCGTCGACGAACGTGCGGAGTCCTTCGGGGTAGATGTCCCGTGCGGCCAGTTCGGCCCATCGGACACCGATGGCGGCCAGGTGGGGCACCTGGGCGGGGTCCAGGTCGTCCCGGTGGGCGAAGGGCCGGCCCTCCGCCGTTCGGCGGGCGGAGTGGGCGCGGACGAGGACCTCGCCGACGGTGTAGTACCAGATGCTGCGGAAGACGTCGACGCTCTGCTCGGGCGTGCACCCGTGATCGTGGGCGCCCGCCACGACGGCTTCGACCATCCACATCGCCGATTCGTCGAGGAGGCCGACGAAACCGTCGGCCGAGAGGACCTCCGTGACCCACGGCCAGGCCGCGAGGGCGTCGCGCATCGCGGTGGCGGCCATGACGATGCGCTCGCGTGGCTCATCGGGCAGCGGGGGACGCCCGATCTGCTCGATGTGGTGGTTGAGCAGCAGGAGCAGCAGGTCGTCCTTGTTGCGGATGTGGTGGTACAGGGTCGTCGCCCCGATGCCGATCTCGGCGGCCAGACGGCGGATCGTCAGCTTCTCCCAGCCGTCCTCGTCGATGAGCCGACGGGCGGTCAGCAGGATCTGAGCACGGGAGGTCAGGGGCGGTCGGCCGGTGCGGCCGTGCGGTGCGGGCGCTGGGGACATCCTCCCATCATGCCGCCCCGCCGTCCGCCGTCCCGCCACGGGTACGCATCGGATCCCGTGTTCACGGCGGCCGCTCCCGTGCTACTTTCGGAACACGTTCGGAAATCCAAAGGGCAATTCTCTTAAGGGAGTTCGCGATGAAGCGGGAGCGGTACGCACCCCCGCCCGGAGCCGATGCCACGGCGGGGCGGAGTCCGACCGGGCTGCTGCGCCCCCACTACGCGGGTTTCGCCGCCGTCGTGACCCTCCAGGTCGTCGGCGCGCTCACGGGACTGCTGCCGTTGCTGGCGGTCGTCGAGCTCGGGCGCACCTTCCTGTCCCCCGGCCCGGTCGATCACGGTCACGTGTGGAGCGTCGTCGTCGCGGGTGCGGCCGGCTTGCTCGTACGGCTGCTGTGCACGGCCGCGTCGTCGGGGATCGGGCACATCGTCGACGGCCAGGTGCAGTTCGCCTTCCGTCGGCTGCTGGCGGCGCAGCTCGGGCGGGTGCCGATCGGTTGGTTCGCCCGGCGTCGGACCGGCGAGCTGGCCAAGGTGGTGGGCGAGGACGTCGCCGCCGTGCACCCGTTCATCGCCCATGCCCCCGGTGAGCTCGTCTCCGCCTTCGTGGTGCCGCTGGTGTCGCTGGTCTACCTGTTCACCGTGAACCTGCGACTCACCCTGGTCACGCTGATCCCGGTGGTGGTGGCGGTGGCGCTGGTCCCGCTGATGATGACCCCGGCCCGGCTGCGGGAGCAGCGGGAGTTCGACGCGGGCATGGGACGGATCGCCGACTCGGTCGTCGAATTCGTGCGGGGCATCGCGGTGGTGAAGGCGTACGGCGGATCCGGGCGTGCCCACCGTCGCTTCCTGACGGCCGCCGACGATTTCGTCGACACCTTCCGACGGTGGGTGCACGGCGTCTCCCCCGTCGCCGCGGGGATGCAGCTCGTACTGTCGCCGCCGTTCGTCCTGCTCGTCGTACTGATCGGCGGTACGACGCTGATCACGAACGGCGACCTGGTCCCGGCCGACCTGCTGCCCTTCCTGCTGCTCGGGCTGGGCCTGACCGCTCCCGTAGCGGCCTTGGGCCACGGTTTCGACGAGACGCAGGCCGCGGGGCGCGCGGTCGGCCGGATCCGGGAGGTACTCGCCGTGCGCCCGCTCCCGGTGCCCCCGCACCCGGTCGCACCGCGGGGGCACCGGGTGGAACTGAGTGGTGTGCGGTTCGGCTACGAGGCCGACCGCGAGGTGCTGCGCGGGATCGACCTGGTGCTCGAACCGGGGACGGTCACCGCGATCGTCGGGCCGTCGGGCAGCGGAAAGTCCACACTGGTAAGGCTGTTGCCCCGGTTCTTCGACCCGACCCACGGCCGTATCACGATCGGCGGTGTCGATCTGCGCGAGCTCGCCGCCCGGGAGCTCTACCGGACGGTCTCCTTCGTCTTCCAGGACGTCTCCCTGCTGCGGGCCTCGGTCGCGGACAACATCGCGCTGGCGGTCCCCCACGCCGACCACGACGACGTGGTGCGCGCCGCCCGGCGCGCGCAGATCCATGACCGGATTCGCGAACTGCCGCGTGGATACGCGTCGGTGATCGGCGAGGACGCCGGGCTGTCGGGTGGCGAGGCACAGCGGATCTCGCTCGCGCGCGCCCTGCTGGCCGACACCCCGGTGCTCGTGCTCGACGAGGCGACGGCCTTCGCCGATCCGCAGACCGAGCGGGCGGTGCGCCGGGCCCTGACGGCGCCGGAGGGTGACCGGACCGTTCTGGTCATCGCCCATCGACTGGAGACGATCATGGACGCCGACATCGTGGTCATGTTGGACGACGGGGTCGTCGTCGAGCGCGGCCGACCTGCCGAACTGCTGGCACGGAACGGGAGGTTCGCCGCGTTCCGACGGGCCCACCGATCGGCGGTCCCCGACGGGAGCGACCTCCACGAAGGCGTGTCGCGAGGAGGCGAGCCCCGATGATTCGCATGCTGCTGCGCGTACTGGGCCACGAACACGCCCGGCCGGTGCGTCGCACCGTGGCCCTGATGACGGCGACCGCCCTCGTCGAGGGCGCGTCCTACGCCCTGCTGGTCCCCGTGCTGCGGGCCCTGTTCGGGAGCACGCCCGAGGACGCGTGGCCCTGGCTGACCGCGTTCGGGGCCGCGATCGCCGGCTACGCGGTGCTGCGCTACGTCAGCGACCGGTCCGGTTTCCGGGCCGGGACCACGCTGTTGCGCGGCACCTACCACCGGCTCGGCGACCATCTGGCCCGGCTGCCCATCGGCTGGTACGACGCCGGCCGCGTCGGGGAGGTGTCCGGCCTGGCCGGCCGGGGCGTCCTCCAGGCGATGAGCGTCATCGCGCACCTGCTGGCACCGTTCGTCTCCGCCGTGGTGACCCCCCTGACGATCGTCGCCGTCATGCTGGTCTTCAACTGGCAGCTGGGTCTGGCCGCGTTGGCGGCCGCACCGGTCGTCGCGGCGATCCAGATACGGACGGGACGCTCGATGGCCGCCCTGGACGCCGAGCGCCACGCACGCGACGACGAGGCCACCGCCCGCGTCATCGAATACCTCCAGGCCCAGCCGGTGCTGCGGGCGGGCGGCCGGACCGCGGAACGCTTCCAGGTGCTCGACGACTCGTTGCGGGACGTCCGACGCGCCTCCCGCCGGACCGCGCTGACGGCGCTGCCCGGTGTGGTGGGGCTGACCCTGGCGGTGCAGACGGCGTTCACCGTCGTCCTGGCCCTGGGCACCTTCCTCGCGCTCGGCGGGCACCTCGGCGCCGCGGAGCTCCTGGCGTTCCTGGTGCTGTCCGCGCGCTGCGCGGATCCGCTGCTGTCGCTGTCGGAGATCGGCGGTCGGCTGCGCGGCGCACGGCACGAGCTGGCACGGCTCGACGCGGTGCTGCGCACCGAGCCGCTGCCGGAGCCGGCCGAACCGGTCCGGCCGGTGCGCCATGACCTGGAATTCGAGTCCGTCGTCTTCCGACACGGCGCCCGGACGGTGATCGACGGCATGTCGCTGTCCGTCCCGGAGGGCCAACGGCTCGCCGTCGTCGGACCGTCGGGCGCGGGCAAGAGCACCTTGCTGCATCTGGTCGCACGGTTCTTCGACGTCGATGCCGGCGCGGTACGTGTGGGAGGTGTGGACGTGCGCGCGATGAACACGGAGGTGCTGATGGCCCGGATCGCCATCGTCTTCCAGGACGTCCACCTCTTCGACGGCACGATCGAGGAGAACGTACGCCTCGGCCGTCCCGACGCGGATGAGGCCGAGGTACGGGTGGCGGCCACCGCGGCCGGGCTGGACGAGGTGATCGAGCGGCTGCCCGACGGATGGGCGACGCCTGTCGGCGAGGGCGGCGCACGGCTGTCGGGCGGCGAACGTCAGCGCGTCTCGATCGCGCGGGCACTGCTGAAGGACGCGCCCGTCGTACTGCTGGACGAGGTGACGTCGGCGCTGGACCCGGTGAACGAGGCCGCCGTCCACGAGGGCATCGAGCGCCTGATGGCCGGCCGGACGGTGGTCATGGTCGCGCACCGTATGCGGACCGTCCGGCGCGCCGACCGCGTGGTCTTCCTGGCCGACGGCCGGATCGTGGAGGAAGGCAGCCACGACACGCTGCTCCATCGAGGCGGCCGCTACGCCGACTTCTGGAACGCCTCCCTGACCCCGGCGGCGAGCGAATGACCCGTCGTACGGCCCGGTCCGACGGGGCCGGGGCGATCCACGAGCGGGGGCGGGCCCGGGCCCGGTGCATCGGCCCCCGGGCCCGCCCCCGCTCGCGCCGCGGTCACGTCGGCGTCGGCGTCGGCTTGATCGGCTCGCTGATCGGCGCGCCGTCCACGTCGGTCATGAAGTCGCGGTGGACCGGCTTCTTGTCCTTCGGCGCGGGGAGGTTCGGGCACGCGATGCCGTCGCCGTCCCGGTCGAGTTCGTTCGGGTCGAGTGCGTCCGCTCGCAGCACCGCTTGCGCGTCGGCCTGGGCCTTGAACGCGTCGCAGTCGACCACGTGCCCCTTGTGCACGTACGGGGCGACGTCGAACGCGTGCTCCGGCGGTTCGTCGCCGGCGCAGGCGGACAGCATGATCGCCGCGATCACGCCGACCCCCGCGACAGCGGTTCGACGACCCGGTCGCAGCCGGTGAACCGGGCGCTCGTGGATGGTGCGTGACTGGTCCGACACGGCCCTACACCGATCCTGTCCGGAACACCGCGACCTTCGCGTTCGCCTGATCGACCGCGTACACCTTCGCCGTCCTGTTGTTCACGGCCAGCGCGACGAACGCTTGCGGCGTGCCGATCGGGGTTCGCGTCAGCAGCGTGCCGCCGTCGACCACCCCGAGCCCGCCCGGCGCACCGAGGATGTTCCGTTGGGCGACGAAGACCCTGTTGAAGTTGTTCAGTGTGGCGATACTCGCCCACCGTCCCCCGCTCCCGGTACGGCCCACCAAGGCGACCAGCGGCGCGACGCCCACCGCCGCGGCGTTCCTCGACCCGAGCAACGCGCAGGCGATCGACACCATCACCTCGACCGCGACGCTCACCACGGCCACCCCGTCGGCGTCGGTCGGGCTCGGCGCGTTCGCGATGCCGCCCCTGCCGGCGGGGGCGGTGATCGACAAGGTCGTGCTGCGCGTGGCGCACCAGGGCGACGACACCACCCCGGCGCCACCCTCGCCGACGGAGCCACCCTCGCCGAGGCAGCCACCCTCGCCGAGGCAGCCACCCACGACCGCGCTGACCGTCTCCGGCACCGGTACCGCCTGCGACACGAACCACGCCCTGACCGCCCATGCGGGGGCGGTCGGTGTCGACGTGGTCGACCTCGGCGCCTGCGGGGTCAGGACCGACGACCAGGTGTCCCGACTCGCCGTCGACCATACGGCGACGTTGGGCACGGGCAGTACCGGCGCCGCCGTCCGCCTCGACGGCGTCGAACTCGCGATCGTGTTCCGAGCCCCGTCCATCAGGGCCCTGTCCGGCTGCCTCACCACGGGCAGCGGTTGCGCGGTGCTGAAGTCGACCGACGACGCCGACACGCCCACCCGTCACAGCCGCCCGGTGATCAACGGCACCGTCTACGCGCCGACGGCCGCCGTCGACCTGTCGATGAGCCAGGTCCGCTCGCAGGTCGTCACCCGCGGCATCATCGCCCGGACCATCACACTCGGCACCGCCCGGCCGCCGGACACCTCCGCCCGGTGATCGGAATCCCCCCGGAGCCGGTGCTGTTCACGACCTACCCTGCCGCGATGGCGAAACCGGCGTCCGTCACCGGCCTCACGGGATTCACACCCCCGGCTCCCGGCGCGCCCGTCGACGTCACGGACGCCACCGTCCCCGGCGGCGGCCGGGCGTCCCTCACGCTCGGCGGCTACGGCCTGCCGACACCGGCCCCGACCGTTCCTCCGCGTCGACGGCGCCCTACGACCGGTCGAGGGGGCCGAGCTGACCGAGCCGGAGGTCGATCGCCTGGTGACCGGGGTGCTCGGCGAGGAACTCACGGAACGGTTCCGCCGGGAGAGGCCGATCGATTTCGCGTTCAGCTGGGGGGCGAGGGCCAGACTGCGCGGTAACGCCTTCGTGCAGCGCGGCGCGTCGGCCCTGGCCCTGCGGATCATCCCGTTCACCGTGCCGTCGCCGGAGCGACTCGGGCTCCCCCCCCCGGTCGTCGTCGGCTGGGCGGGCATGCCGCGCGGGTTGGTGCTGGTGACCGGGCCGACCGGGTCGGGGAAGTCGACCAGCCTGGCGGCGCTCCTCGACCACGTCAACACGCACCGGTCGGCGCACATCCTCACCATCGAGGACCCGATCG
Source organism: Streptomyces sp. CLCI03 (assembly GCF_053615355.1). NCBI lineage: Bacteria > Bacillati > Actinomycetota > Actinomycetes > Kitasatosporales > Streptomycetaceae > Streptomyces > Streptomyces sp. CLCI03. The sequence goes on from NZ_CM132132.1 coordinate 1,357,739, forward strand.
AGTACCTGCACCGGCACAAGCGCTCGGCGGTCAGCCAGCGCGAGATCGGCACCGACACCGACTCCTTCCCCGCCGCGTTGCGCGCGGCCCTGCGGGAGGATCCCGACGTCCTGCTCCTCGGCGAGATGCGCGACCCGGAGAGCATCTCCGCGGCCCTGACCATCGCCGAGACCGGGCACCTGGTGTTCGCGACCCTGCACACCAACGACGCGTCGCAGACGCTGGACCGGATCGTGGACGTCTTCCCTGCCGAGCAACAGCCCCAGATCCGGCTGCAATTGGCGCACACTCTGGTCGGCATCCTCAACCAGTGCCTCATCCCCCGCGGCGGCGGGGGCCGGGTGGCCGCCTTCGAGGTGCTGGTGGGCACGTCGGCGATCCGCAACCTGATCCGCGAGGGCAAGACCCGCCAGATACGCAACATGATCGCGACCGGCCACCGTGACGGCATGCGGACCCTCGAAGCCGGCATCGACGCCCTCGTCACGGCAGGCACCGTCGCCTACGAGGAGGCCGTGCTGCACACCGCCCACCCGGAGGACGTCCAGCGGCCCCGCGTCCCCGTCGGTCACCCCTGACCGTCCGACGGGGTCCGGCCGATCGGTCGAGGCGGGTCGGCCCCCGACCGGCCTCGACCGCCCCCCGAGAACGAGACAGGGGCCGCTTCAGATCTCTCTGAAGCGGCCCCTGATCTGCGACTCTTTCGAGTCGGGACGACAGGATTTGAACCTGCGACCCCTTGACCCCCAGATCGAGGGGTCGGAGGAAACTTCGCAACATATGCCTCAATCTGGGGGCGCACAGCGTGCACATACGTACCTGCCGTGCGCCCACCGACGTGGGCGCTGGTCTCCAACTGGTCCCCAAGGGGCGCCACTCGGCCCTCAGGCCCGCCTCCCGTCACGGACGGCGCCCGAGTGCTTGTCGTTGCCGGTCTTATGCACGGCGAGGCTCTGGGTTTCGCCAGCTCGGTGCTGCTGGTCCATGGGTGGTGGCAGGATGCTCGGTCATGGCAACGAGAGATGGCAGCGATGAGGCGTACGTCGTTGGGTTGTGCGAGCGGATCCTCGGGGAGAACGCCCTGACACAGCACAGGTTCGACTGGCTGCTCGGAGATCCCGGATCAGGCGGCCGACGAGTCCAACTGCCGGTCGACGCCTACTGGCCGGGCCATCAGCTGGTGGTCGAGTACCGCGAACTGCAGCACGACCAGCCGATGCCCCACTTTGACAAGCCGAACCGCCTCACCGTCAGCGGCGTCCACCGCGGCGAGCAGCGCGCCCTGTACGACGCCCGGCGCGAGGAGCAGATCCCCGCGCACGGGCTGCGCCTGGTCCTCATCCGCCCCGCCGACCTGGATGCGGACGGCCGCGGACGACTGCGCCGCAACGAAGCGGCCGACCTGGCGGCACTGAAGAAGATCCTGGCCCGCGCCAGTGACGAGGACCGGGTTACCGACACCTTCCGCACCTGGCTGCTGGCCGAAGGCTGGACACCCGTCGATCCCACGGACCGGTGGACCGACCTGGAAGCCGTACGCGGCCGGGAACGGCTGATCTGCGAAGCCAAGGGCCGCACCAGCGAGAAAGGCATCGACGCCGACATCGCCTACGGCCAACTGCTGCGCCGCATGACGAGCCAGGACCCGCACACTCGCTACGCCCTCGTCGTGCCGTCCTCCTCCCTCAAGGCCGCCGCACGCGTCCCCGCCCACGTCCGACAGCTCCTGCGCATCGACGTCTACGAGGTGACGGACGACGACAGGGTGTGCCGGCTGACCGACTGATCGATGCCGGGTACCGCGTCGGTTTCGGCTTCACCACCAAGGTGTCCTCCGAAGCCCACGCGCCGTGCGTTGCCACCTCGTTGTACGAACCGGACACCAGGCGTTGCGGCGCGAAGTTGCCGTCCAGGCCAGTGATGTCGGGATCCGCCCGTGTGCTGGAGATCGCACCCCGCCTGCCCTGCCTGGATGCGAGAATGCGGCTCTTGGCCGGAGAGTGCATTGGCTCAAAGTGGGGCACAAGCACCGACGAAGCGGGGGTCGCCATGGCGTTGGCCATGTGTCCACTGTGCAGCGACGATGAGGACATCGTGGTGGTCCGCACGTTCGACGGCGGACGTCGGCTCGTGAAGCACGGGTGCGGTTATGAATGGGAGCACAGGGAGCCCACAGTCCCGCATAGGGAGCCGCTCCGCTCCTTCCAAGACCTCAAGGCCCGTTTCCCGAACGCCGAGGATGTCGATCGCGAGCAGTTGGAACGCGTGACCCGGCTGAAGGAGCAGTACCTCGCCGTCAAACCGGACCTCGACCCTGACGTGGCGGCCTACTGGGCGAAGTACCAGCAGATCTTCTCCCCCGGCGGGCTGTGGACCTGCGACCCCAGAACCCTCAAGGACTTCGCCAACTCCGAGGTCGGAGCCCGCCCCGGCAATCAGGCCACCTTCAACTCCGCGTGGAACGACATGGGCGACACCGCGGCCGGGGAGGCGACCCGCCAGACGATCGAATACCTCCTGCACGGACCTTCCGACATGCCGCTCGAAGACCGGCTCGAGCACCTGCTGTCCGGCACCAAGCCGTTCGCCATGACCGGCTTCAAGGAAGCCCTCCTCACGAGGGTCCTCTGCGTGACGTACCCCGACCGCTTCCTGACGATCCTGAAGTACACGACCGAGGCCGGCGGCAAGCGCGAGATCGCGCGGATGGTCTACGCCTGGAGCTGCCGTCCCCCGAGTCGGTGAACTGGACCCGCGGCCGGCTCATCCTGTGGAGCAATGACCTCCTTCTCGACCTGGCCGGCGAGGGCTTCACCAACCGACAGCACGCCGCCGCGTTCCTGTGGTGGGCCAAAGATCAGCCCTGAGGGCGACTGACAGCTTGACCAGGGTTCCGTCGACCTCGGGCGCGCACGGCCTCCCCCTGGCCGCCTTCCACGCCTTCGAAGCTGGGCCGCCCTCCGCGGGGGCCATAGGTCTGCATGTCGTCGGCGTAGGTGAACGGCGAGAGCACCAGGTCACCATGATCTGGACCGTCCAGTCCGTCATCTTCCCCGAGAACACCGCCAGCCTCGCCCTCCACGCCCGGGCCGGCTTCCGGATCGTCGGCACTCGAGAGAGCATCGGTTGCCACCGGGGCCAGTGGCGGGACGTCGTCCTCGCGGAGCGCCACATCCCTGCCGTCACCTGACTGGCGCCCCTACAACTCGCTCTCGTCCTCGCCGGGCGACGGCTCCGGCAACAGTCGGCGCCCGGCCGCAGTCGGTCGGCCGAGCCGCCGAACCGGTACTGGGATCACCTCGCGCCCTCGCTTCCAGCGGGCATTTGTGCGCTCTACATGCGGGAGGCCGCGAAGCCGATGAGGACGACGGCGGTGACCACGATGCCGATCAGTCCGGCCCAGCCACCCAGCAGGGCGAGCGCCCCTACGACGGCAAGGGCGCCCAGCATGAGCGCGGTGAACGCCCGCACCGACAATCCGCGGTCATCACTGTCTTCGGCCTGCGTCTTCGTCTTTCTGGTCACCGTGCGCACAGTACCGAGTCTGGCGTGGGCGTCTCACCGCGAGGGCTCATGGCGCCGGCCGGTGCGGGTATGCGGACGGCCCGGCTCCTGATGGGGGCCGGGCCGTTCTGCGTGGGCGTCAGGCGAGTGCGAGGAAGAGCTTTTCGAGTTCTGCCTCGGTCATGGGGGCCTGACCCTGGTCGGCTTCGGTCATGCACTGGCGCATGCCGCTGGCGACGATTTTGAAGCCGGCGCGGTCCAGGGCCTTGGAGACTGCGGCAAGCTGCGTGACAACGTCCTTGCAGTCGCGGCCGGCTTCGATCATGGCGATGACGCCGGCGAGCTGTCCTTGGGCGCGGCGCAGGCGGTTGAGGACTGAGTTGACTGCGTCGTCGTCGACTTTCACCGGTTGCCTCCTGTCTTTGTGCGCTCTCACACCATGGTACCCCAGGGGGTATCGGGCGGGGGTGGTCAGCCGGCCCGGAGGGCGGCGAGGGTTGCGTCGAGGTCGCCCTGGTGGGGACGGTTGTGGGGGAGTTTGGCGAGGAGGGAGGCCATGCCGCAGGTGTTGGTGAGGGCGGAGTAGACCAGGCCGCCGGCGACGCCCGCGGAAGCGAGGCGGAAGGCGGGGTGCAGGCGGCCCAGCGCGAGGCCGGTCAGGACGACGGCGCCGGCGGTGAGTCGGACTTGGCGTTCCATGTTCCAGGCGGTGCGTCGGGCGCTGTCGGGGTGGTGGAGGGTGTGGCCGTCCGCTGCCCAGGCTGTTGTGCCGCCGGTGAGGGTGGCGGTGGTGATGCCGTGGGCGGCCAGGGTGTGGCAAGCGTTCTCGGAGCGTGCGCCGGAGGCGCAGACGACGAGGAGGTCGCCGCGCTGGGCTGCGTGGCGGATGTCGGGGAGGGCATGGTCGAGGTGGTCGAGGGGGATGTTGAGGGCGCCGGGAAGGTGGCCGGTGGCGTATTCGCCGGGGGTGCGGACGTCCAGGACGATCAGTTCGTGCAGGCGGGTGCGGGCCTGGTCGGTGTTGAGGGCGTGGGGGGTGGTCATGAGCGGTGTTCCATCCTTTTTGTCTGGTGCCCGGTTACGGACACCTCGTTATCGACTGGCGGTGGGGCGCCGTTGCGGGTCGCGGGCGGGAGGGTCAGCGGAGGGCGTCGATGAGCATGAGGGCGGCGACGGCCAGGAGCACGAGCGCGAAGATCCGCTGAAGGGTGGGACCGGAGATTTTGGAGGCGAGGCGTTTGCCGTCCCACGCTCCGAGGATCGCGGCTCCGGCGAAGGGAGCGATGACCGCCCAGTGCAGGGGCGTGTTGGTGCCGGCGCGGGCGGCGAGCGCGGCGAGGGAGTTGACGGTGATGACCAGCAGGCTGGTGCCGATCGCGGCGCGCATGTGCAGTCCGAGGACGGAGACGAGGGCGGGGACGGCGAGGAAGCCTCCGCCGACCCCGAGGAGGCCGGTGACCGCGCCGAGTCCGGCACCCGCACCGGCGGCCCGGGTGGGCCTGACGGGCCTGGCCTGCTGGTGGGGGTCGGCGAGCTTGAACATCCTGAGGGCTGCGAGGGCCGCGATCGCGGCGAACGCGGCGGTCAGCACCTCCTCGGGCAGGCGTGCGGCCAGGGTGCCCGCAGCGATCGCGGGCACGATTCCGGCGGCCGCGAACAGTGCGCCGGTCTTCCAGCGGACGTTGCCCGAGGTGGCGTGGGTGTAGAGGGCGGTCGCGGAGGTGGCGGTGACGATGATCAGCGAGGCGGTGGTGGCAGCGGCCGGGGTGAAGCCGAGGAGGTAAATCAGGGCGGGGACGGCCAGGACACTGCCGCCGCCCCCGAGCGCCCCGAGGGCCAGGCCGATGACGGCCCCAGCGATGAGGGCGAGGATGAGGGCGCTCACGCTATCCGGCCGCTGCTTCCTTCTGCGTCGACGACCGGTAGCCCGGCTGATGCCCAGGCCTGCATACCGCCCTTGACGTCGACGGCCTCGGCTCCGCGCCCGGCCAAGAGTCTGGCGGCCTGCTGGGAGCGGTGCCCGGAGCGGCAGATCACCAACAGCGGCCGGCCCTGGGCCGTGGCGGGCAGGCCGGTGCCGGTGACCAGCCGGGAGAGCGGCACATGCACGGCGCCGGGGGCGTGGCCGGCATTCCACTCGGCCTGCTCGCGCACGTCGAGGAGGACGGCGTCACCGTCGGTGGTGCGCTGGTGGGCCTGGTCGGGGGTGACGCGGGCGGTGCCGCGGCGGAGGAGAGGCATCTGGTTTCCTTCCGAGTCTCGGGTGGCGGGGGCAGCGGTTCAGCTGCCGGTGCCGGTGGTGAGGGGCAGCCCGGCGTCGGTTGTGGCGTCGAAGGAGTCGTCGACGGCGACGACGTCGCGGCCTGCGGCATCCAGCAGGGAGGCGGCAATGCCCGCGCGCATTCCGCCCGCGCAGTGCACCCACACCGTCCCGGCCGGTACGTCGGCCAGGCGGCGGTGGAGGTGGTGGATCGGGATGTGTACGGAGCCTTCGATCCAGCCCGTGGCGCGTTCGGAGTCCCGCCGCACATCGAGGACCACATCCGGGCGGGGGTCCTGGGCGGCGAGGTCGGCGAAGGTGGCTCGGGGAAAGGAGCGCAGGGCGTGGCCGTCGGGTACCCAGTCGCGGATGGTGCCGGTGGCGGCCGCGGCCGGGCGGTCGATGCCGACGCGGACCAGTTCGCGCTGGGCGGCGGCGAGCTGGGCGGGTGACTCGGCGAGGAGGGTGACGGGCTTGCCCCAGGGGATCATCCAGGCCAGGTAGGTGGCGATCTTGCCTTCCGCCTCGAAGTTGAACGAGCCGGCGATGTGGCCTTCGGCGAACGCGATCCGGTTGCGCAGGTCCACCACCCACTCCCCGGCGGCCAGGCGCTCGGCGATGTCGGCGGCGTCGGCCAGCGGGGGTGCGGTCAGGTCCACCGGGGTGGGGCCTTCGGCGTTGGCCGGGCCCATGTGGGCGTAGTAGGCGGGCACGTCCTCCAGGCCTGCCAGCAGGGCGGCGACGAAGGAGTCGACGTCCTTGACCAGGGCGTCGTTGCCCGCCTTCTCCTTGCCGATCGTGGTGGCGTCGCCCTCGGACTGGGAGGAGGAGCAGAAGCTTCCGAACCCGTGGGTGGGCAGCACCGGCGTCTCGTCGGGGAGCTCGGCGGCCAGCCGGTGCGCGGATGCGTGCTGGGCGCGGGCCAGCTGTTCGGTCAGCCTCGGCTCGACCAGGTCGGGGCGACCGACCGAGCCGATCAGCAGCGACCCGCCGGTGAACACCGCGGCCGCCGTCCCCCGTTCTTCCAGGACGTAGGAGGTGTGGTGCGGGGTGTGTCCGGGTGTGGCCATCGCCCGCAGGGTGATGCCCTCGTCCACACTCACCGTGTTGCCGTCGGCGAACGGTGTGCGGGCGAAGGAGACGCGGGCGGCAGCGGGCACGAGGTAGGCGGCGCCGGTGATGCGGGCCAGGTCCAGGCCGCCGGTGACGTAGTCGTTGTGGACATGGGTCTCCACCACGTGCGAGATGCGCACGCCCCGCGCGGCAGCCGCCGCCAGGACACGGTCGATGTCGCGGGGAGGGTCCACCACCACCGCGGTGTCCGCGCCGCCCGCCAGGTAGCTGCGGTTTCCCAGGCCCTCGGTCTCGATGGTGTCGATGAAGAACACGATGCTCCTTTCGGCTGACATTTACCCCCGGGGGTATATTTTCGAGCCTAGCACGGGTACCCCCAGGGGTATTTTTGACGGTGCGGAGAACCCACTCACACCGGACGGCTACCCGCCGCCCGCCACACACCCCGGACAGGGATGACGCCATGCGCTACGACCGGACCATCCACCTCGATGCCGACTTCACCACGACCGTTTCCGCAGTCCGCGAGGCCCTCGCCGCACAGGGCTTCGGCATCCTTACCGAGATCGACGTCACCGCCACCCTGAAGGCCAAGCTCGGGCACGACATGGAGGACTACCTGATCCTCGGTGCCTGCAACCCGCCGCTCGCCCGCCGGGCCCTGGATGCCGACCGCACCATCGGCCTCCTCCTGCCCTGCAACGTCGTGGTTCGCACCGACGGCGAACGCACCGCCGTCCAGGCCCTAGATCCCGGCGTCATGGTCACTCTCCCGTCGCCGAGGAGGCCACCCGCCGTCTCGACGCCGCCCTCAGCACCCTGGAAACCACCGGATGACCGCGGTCAGGCAACGAGTACCACTTCTGCAGTGTCAGTCGCCATGGCTGCCATCGCCCGCCTCTTGTACCGCGCACCGCATCGACCCGGAGCAGCGGGGCCGGACTCTCGCCGACCCGGCCTTCGTGAGCGACCGAAAGACTGGGAACGGGAGGTTCCGGAAGAGCCGGTGACGCGCATCTTCGCTGCATGCTTCTTCCCGGTTGCTCACGCACGTGTCCCGGAGGCGCGGGCCCCTTCGTCGGTGTGCGGGTCCGCTCGACGAACGCGCGCAGGGCCTCCATGACGTCGACGACGCCGGCGTGCCGGGCGGCTGGCTCAGCCTGACTCGGGTCGCCGGCGCCTGATCACCTTTCGATGAGGCGTGGCGTCTGGCAGCCCCACAGCGGGCCGCCGGACGCCGACGAGTCGATCCGGCCGATCTCGCATCCGGCGCCTGCGAGGCTGACCCGGAGTGCTCCGAACTCGCCGAGTCGGCCCTCAGAGGCCGAGAGGTCCCCGGAAGGGCCCGAAAGGCCCATGCCCAAGGACCGCCGGCCGATCAGAGTGGCAGTAGCCCACCCGAAACGGAGGCCCCGCCATGACGGACACCACAGCGGCACGGCCGTCGGAGGACCTGCAACGGCTCGACGTCACCCATGTCGAGGGTGACGTGTACGCGGTCGACGTGCGCGGACACCGGCTTCGCGTGGACCAGCCCCTGGGAGCGGGCGGGACGGACACCGCGCCCACGCCGACTGAACTGTTCGCCGCCTCCCTGGCCACGTGCGTCGCCTTCTACGCGGGGCGCTACCTGCTGCGCCATGGCCTGCCTCGGGCGGGCCTGGGCGTACGGGCGGAGTTCGCGATGGCCGCCGGCCCGCCCGCCCGCGTGGGCGCGGCGCGCGTCGTGGTCACCCCGCCTCCGGAGCTGCCCGAGGAGCGGCGCGCCGGCCTCCTCGCTGTCGCCTCGCACTGCACCGTCCACAACACGCTCCGGCAGCCGCCGGAGACCACTGTCGAACTCGAACACTCCGCCCACGGCCGGCGCACGGACGAGTCGGCCCCGGGTCGAGCGCCTACCCGGCCCTGAGCAGTGCCAGCGCCGCGGCGGAAGGCGGCCACCGCCGACTTCTCGCGGATCCGGGCTCGAAACCGCGCCGAAGTCCTCAGGGAGGTCGTCGAGCGGCTCTTCCTCCTCTCGCGACAAGACATCAAGATCGATGTCACGCACGGCGTCGTCACCCTGACGGGACACGTCCGCGACGCCCACCTCATCCCCGTGGCCACCCGGCTCGCCCAGGCCGTCGAAGGCGTGGTCGACGTGCGGTGCCGCCTGGAATCCACCTGAGCCATGGTGATGCCGCCGGGCCCGCAGTGCGCGATGGCCTGTTCGGTTCGTCAAGGACGAAGCCCGCCTCCCGGCAGGCCCACCGCCCGAACACCCCGTATCCGAGGCCCCCGCAGCCACCCGGGCGCACGCGTAGGTCCCCGGCTGCAGCACGAGCCACTCAGGTGTGCAAGCGACTGTTCCGGCCGTCATGGCCGTCGGCCTGTTCCTCGTCGAACCAGTAGTCACCGGCGGCCAGGTACCGGAACGAATGGCTCTGGTTGCCGGGCAGCGCCAGCGTGACAGTCCGGGTTCCGTCCTCACGCGTGGTGAGGGGGTGCGCACCGGGTCGCCAGTCGTTGAAATCACCGACCACGCTGACCGGCCCGGGCGGATCGTCGACGGGCAGCACGAACGTGACTTCGGTGCGGTTCTTGCGCTGCTTTCGTTGGAGCATGGAGGGTTCCCTTCCTGCGTCCGGTAGGTCCTCGCTCATCCTGATGCGTCCACACTCATCTGCCTGCCGACGCGTCCGGCCGTGCAGCCGGATGGCCGTCCCTGGACAGCGCTGCGCTGTACCGCTCTTCCTCCACGTGGTAGGGACCTGTCGGCTCACCGCTGATCATGTCGGCGTTGCCGGTGCGGACTTCCTCGGCGGATGACCTTTATCCATCAAGAGGTGGCGCAGATGGCTTCGACGAAGTGGCCGACCTGTTCCTCGGAGAGATGCCGGGCCAGGTCGGCTTCGCTGATCATGCCGACCAGCCGATGGTCTTCGATGACGGGCAGTCGTCGGACGCGGTGTTCTTGCATGATCTGCAGGACCTGTCCGGTATCTGCATCCGCCATGACCGTGAACGGCTTGCCCTCAGCGAGCATTCCTGCCGTCATGTGGTGGGCGTCTACGGGTGCCGGTGACGGGTGATCAGCCGAACAGTTCGCGGACCCGGATAGTGTCCACGGACCGCCCCTGCGGTGTGGCTCTGCGCCGCGTCGGCGGCAGACCGACGGACCTCTCACGTGCGGGCAGCGGGCCACTCGGTCCATTGTCGGCACCCGGCTCCCGCCACCGCTCCGGGCCTGCCCTGTGTGCGGCCGCGCGGGCGTTCGTCCTGGCCATCTCATCCTCATCCTGTGATGCCGCTCAGGGGACGGGGTTCACCCGGTCGTCACGGCGGGGCCCGAGTCCCGGGGTCAACGTGAACGGTCCGATCGGTCTCCCCTCCGCGGTTCGGGGCCCGGAGGCCGGGTGCCGCACGAGGGCGGCGACGATGTCGGAGGCTGTCAGCAGGCCGACCAGCCTGCCGCCGCTGCCGACCACCGGCAGGGCGTCGCAGCCGTTGTCCGTCATGGCGACCGCTGCCTTGCGCACGCTTTCCCCCGCCCGGACCGCCACCCGCCGACGCCCCGACACCAACGTGCCGACGTCCAGTGCCGAGAGCACGACGGCGGGCTCGGAGCACGCGACCGCGACATCGAAGCGATCGAGGAGTCCGGAGCACCGGCCGTCCGGCAGCAGGACGGGAAGGTGCGCGGCACCGGTCCTCTCCAGCAGTTCCCAGGCCATCAGCACGGTCTCGCCGGCGGCGATGGCCACCACGTCCGTCCGCATGGCCTCTCCGACGGTCCAGGTCATCACGGGTGTGTCCGGCCAGGCAGCTGGAGGCTGCGCCTGCGGGCGTGTCGCCGATCCCATGCCAGACTCCCCTCGTCGTGAGGTCTTGTCCCGGATATCCAGCATGGCCCCTGGCCCCTCAGCTCGCGCAGGTGCTGGTCGGGCCCCTCAAGGGGACCGGGGGGCCCATGGCCGTCCGGCTGCCGACGCACGAAGGTGGAGGAGGTAGTCGCACCCGTGTTCCGGGAGGCCTGGCCATGCGCACACCAGATTCCGAAGGAAACGGGCCCGGGCCGGCACGTCGGCACCGGCGCTACGAGAGCCTGCCGGGCGGCGCCGCGAACCCGCTGGAAAGGCCCTCCGACCGCTTGGAGCGCCGGCTCGACCGGGTACTGATGGCCGTGCTGATCGCCTCGCTGCCGCTGGTGGCGTGGACGGGCGGAAGCACGGCTCACGCCCACTTCGAGCACCAGCGCCGGACGCAGGTGGCCGAGCGGCACCTCGTCGCGACGGAGCTCCTGGCCGATGCCCGGAAGGACGGCGGGAGCCCCGGAACGCGTGCCGGGGCACATGCACTGGTCCGCTGGAACGACCAGGCGGGGGTCCACACCGCCGTGGTCCCGGTGGCAGCCGGGCAGCAGCAGGGAACACGGGCACGGGTCTGGCTGGACGCCGATGGCAAGCCCACTTCGCCGCCCGCCACCGCGGAGTCCGTGACGGCCACGGGTATCGCCGCGGGCATGGCCGCCGCGCTCGGCGCGTGCGTAATCGTGGGCGGCACGTACAAGGGGATCCGTTGGACGTTCGACCGGCGCCGAATCCAGCAGTGGGAACGGGAGTGGCAGCTGGTCGAACCCCGGTGGAACCGCCGCGAGCGGTGACGGCGATGAACCAGGCTCGTGCGCGGGGTGGCCGTCGGACGCGCCGGGGAGGTCCCGGACGGGAGTGAAGGAGGGGCTGATCAAGGACCGGGGCCGGGCGGGGTGCGGAGGACGAGCAGGGCGATGTCGTCGTGACCGTCGCCCAGCTGATTGTCGGCCAAGACCTGGCAGAGCCTCTTCGGGGGAAGGTCCGCGTGCGCCGTGAGGATACGGGCGAGAGCGGCCAGCCCGTCGTCGAGCGGCCGGTCGGGGTGCTCGACAAGGCCGTCGGTGAAGAAGACCAAGGACGCTTTCGGAGGCAGGGAACAGCGATGGTCCTGGCGAGGGTGGCTCGTATCCACGCCGAGGGGGAGGCCCGGGTCGCCGTACAGGTACCGGGCCTCCTCACCAGGGATGACGAGCGCTGGAGGCAGGTGCCCCGCGGTACTCCAGTGCACCTCCCAGGCCCGGCCCGCAGACTCGACGAGGGCCAGGCACACCGTGGTGACGGGGTTGTCGGTGATCCCTCCAGCGTGCGGTCCAACTGCGTGAGCACCGCGCTGGGCGGGGTGTGGCGTTCGTAGAGCAGGGCACGCAGCATGTTGCGGATCTGAGCCATCGACGCCGCCGCCTGCATGTCGTGGCCCACGACGTCCCCGATGACCACCGCGCAGGTCCCCCCGGGCACGAGCAGCGCGTCGTACCAGTCGCCGCCCAGCTTGGCCCCCTCTGCCGGGCGGTAGTGCGCGGCGGCGGTGAACGGCGCCAGGTCCGGCAGCGTGGGCAGCAACAGGCGCTGGAATCGTTCGGCGCTCTCCCTGATCTGGGTGAGCAGACGTGCCTTTTCGATGGCCACCCCCGCAGCACCCGCCAGGGCGACGACCACGGCCTGGTCATCGGCGTCGAAGGGCCTGCCGTCGCGGCGCTCGGCGAGGTACAGATCCCCGTACACCTCGCCCTGGACCCTGATCGCCGTCCCCAGCAGTGTGCGCATCGGCGGGTGTCCGGGCGGGAAGCCGGAGGACTCCGGGTGGGCTTCTATGCCATCGACCCGCAGGGGTTCGGGGTGGTGGATCAGATGGCCCAGCAGGCCCCTGCCCTGTGGCTTCCCGGTGCCGGCGAGGCGGCGCTTCTCCTGCTTGGTCAGTCCCAGCGCGATGAAGTCCGTCAGTCTTTCGTGCCGGTCATCGAGGATGCCGATGGCTCCGTAGCGGGCATCGACGAGCGCCATCGCACTGGAGACGATCCTGCGCAGCACACCTGGCAGCTCCTTCTCCCCGCTGACGGCGAACACCGCGTCGAGCAGCCGCCGAAGCCGTTCCTGGGTTTCAGCAAGAGCTTTCGCCCGCTCTGCGATTCGTTCAAGCCCGGTGTCGACATGCGCCTGTGGACTGCCGGGAGCCCGAGGGCCATCCCTCGTACCCATCGCCACTGCCCCTCTCACCGGCCCCCTGTCACAACGGGCTCCGCTCTTCCCAGTCTGCAAGCCCGGACGAGATCGGACACCCGGGAATCGCAGTCCGAGGGGCACGCTCGCACGGTCCTGCGCGATGCCCGCGGCCTGGACGGTGCGTTCGCGGCGCCGGCATCATCCGGGTGCGGACCTCGCGCACCGGTACGACCCTGGAGTCAGGGGTTGTGGTTTCGTGCCGTGCCTGCCCTTCGGCTCCCTGATGCGGAGGTGGCCGGGCCGCCGGGCTCGAACCCCTCACCACCGCGGCCTGCCGACCAGCGCAGCCGTCTGGTTGCCGCCCCGTCCTTCCGGTCGCCTTCCCGGCGGGCGCCGACCGACGGGCCGAGGCCGGCGAAAGGAGGCGCAGCATGCTCTTTGCCGATCGAACGGCCGCCGGAAGACAGCTGGCCGGTGAGGTGTCCCGGCTCGGCCTGGCCGAGCCGGTGGTACTCGGCCTCCCCCGCGGTGGGGTGCCCGTGGCCGCGGAGGTGGCACGCGTCCTGGGCGCGCCGCTGGACGTGATCGTGGTCCGAAAACTCGGGGTGCCCTTCCAGCCCGAGGTGGCGTTCGGCGCCATCGGCGAGGGCGGCGTACGGCTGATCAACGGAGCGACGGTCCGTGCGGCCCGCCTCGGCGAACGGGACTGCGCCAGGGTGGAGGAGGCCGAACGGGCAGAGCTGCAACGGCGGCTGGCACGCTACCGCCAAGGCCGGGAGCGGATCACCCTCACCGGACGCACCGTCGTGATCGTGGATGACGGCATCGCCACCGGATCGACCGCGTCCGTGGCGTGCGAGGTGGCGCGGGAGCACGGAGCGGCGCAGGTGGTCCTGGCCGTCCCCGTGGCGGCTCCGCAGGCGCTGGAGCACCTTCGGCGCGAGGCCAACGAGGTGGTGTGCCTCTCGGTGCCCCGTCATTTCTCCGCGGTGGGCCAATGGTACGAGGACTTCTCGCAGGTGGGAGACGAGGAGGTCGCCGCGCTGTTGGCCGAGGCGGCGCGGGCACGCCCGGCAGCACCGGCACAGGCTTCGGGTCGGGTCCCGCCACAGACTGGTGAGGTGGCGGTGGACGCGGGAGGCACGGCGTTGCCCGGGCTGTTGACCGTGCCCGAGGGCGCGGCGGGTGTCGTCGTCTTCGCGCACGGCAGCGGCAGCAGTCGCCTCAGTCCCCGCAACCGCCACGTGGCCGAGGTCCTCAACCGTGCGGGGCTGGCGACGCTGCTCTTCGACCTCCTCACCCCGGCCGAGGCGAATGACCGGGCGAAGGTCTTCGGCATACCGCTCCTGGCTCTGCGCCTGACGCAGGCCACGGGCTGGCTCCGCGCGCGGCTTCCCCTGCGCGTCTGCTATTTCGGCGCCAGCACGGGCGCCGCGGCCGCGCTCATGGCCGCCGCCGAACCCCGGTCGGACATCGCCGCGATCGTCTCCCGGGGCGGACGCCCCGACCTGGCGGTCTCCCGCCTCGCAGCCGTACGCGCTCCGACCCTGCTGATCGTGGGCGGAGCCGACGATCAGGTGCTGGACCTCAACCGCCAAGCCGCCGCCCGGCTGCGCTGCGAGCACCAGGTCGGCGTGGTTCCCGGCGCGACCCACCTCTTCGAGGAACCCGGCGCGCTGGACGCCGTGGCCGACGCCGCGCTGGAATGGTTCGTCCGCCATCTTCCCCACTTCGGCACCGTTCCCCACAGGTCCGACGAACACCGACAGACGTGATGGCCGCGCGCCCGGCCGACGTGCCGCCGGTCCTCGGCGCACCGGCCGGGCGTCCGTCCGGGAACGCTGACATCCGGATTCACCGGCCTGCCTCATCGGCCCCCGGCCGATACCGAGGCCTCCGGACTCGGGGACCCGCGCAGGATCCAGGCCAGAGGCATGGCGAGCAACGCGCCGACCAGCGGTCCCACCACATAGATCCACAGCTGCCCCATGCTGCCGCCGACCACCGCCGGACCGAGACTGCGAGCCGGGTTCATCGACCCGCCGCTGGCCGGACCGGCCCACAGCGCCGCGAGCGCGACGTAACCGCCCACTGCGATGGCCGCGTTGTGCCCGATGTTGCGGGCCCCGGTCGCCGTTCCCAGAATCACGGTCGCCAACCCCAGAGTCAGCACCATCTCCAAGACGAGCGCGGTTCCGCTCGCCACCCCCGGACCCGGCACCGTTGCCCCGAGCCCGCCCTGCAGACCGAAGAGCGCCCGCAGCAATCCCGCTGCCGCCAGCGCTCCGGCCGTCTGCACGAGGACGTACCCCGGCACCCTGCGCCAGGGAAAGGCACCACGCGCCGCGAACGCCACCGAGACGGCCGGGTTGAGATGGGCCCCGGACGTCTCACCGAGGGTGTAGATCAAGGCGAGCACCATGACCCCCGGTGCCACGGCCTGCGCGCCCGGGCCGACCTTCCCGTGCGACACCGCATCGACCACACCGGCTCCAGCCGCCACCAGGACCAGGAAGAAGGTCCCGACGCCCTCGGCGGTCAGACGCCGCCACTCCGGCGCGCCTCCCGCAGCCGCCCCGCGCACCCACTCTCCACCTCTCCGGCGAGTCACGACACACCGCCCCGCGCCGCCGGGCCACCACAGCTGAAGCCGATCGCCTGCCACACCGGCATCGCACTCACTCCCCTCGATACTTCCCGCCGCGCCCAGACCGGCAGGTACCGTCCACCCGTCCACTATCGGCCGGGGGCAGCACAGCGCGCAGAACCAAGGCTTTGGGACATGACATGGGCGTGCTGACGCCGATCGGTCCCTGCAGGACCTGAACGGGATTCGTGAACGGATCGACACACACGGAGAGAGGTGCTCTGGGCTGCGGCCCATGCGGCGCGTCGGGAGTGCCCTCTGCACATCGTGCACGGCTGCTGGGATCGGTCGGACCGAAGGTCGCCGCGTGCGCCACGACACCCGTCATCGTGGTCCGCGGCACCGAGGACGCCGCCGCAACCAGCCTCCTGGCCGCCGTCCGCGACGAGCACGTCCGTGGCCCGCTCTCCGGTCGAGGCGGCGCGCACCCCTGACCTGCTGATCACGGGCGGGCGGCGCTCCCCTGGTTTCATCGGCCCTGCCCCCGGATGGGCGACGCACAGCCTCCTCCGCCACTCGTACTGCCCCGTGGAACTCACCCGCCAGGCCCGGCAAGCCGCCCGAGGGTGAGCCGTGATCGCCCCACCCGGACAGAGGATTCAGACAGTTCGGGGCGTGCTGTTTCGGCTTCCGGCCTCTCGTCCCGGCACTCAGGCGGATTCTGCGGTTACTCCGCGGACTGTGGCCTCGGCGCCTGCCCGAACGGCCTCGATGGCGCTCTGGTGCAAGGCCCGGCTGGCTTGTTCGCTAGTGCAGGGCAAGGGGCTCCCGGTCACGGCGCACCAGTGGGGGGCACCGCTGTACTGCACCGCTATGTGGGCCTGTCCGTCCTTCCAGATGGTGCGCACGCTCACCTCGCCGGTTACGATCCCGTCCTCGTCGGTACGGACGCCACCCGCGCCGGTGAAGACTCCTGCGGTCGTCCACGTCGATGTCATGTCTTCCGGCCCCTTCCTCGGTGATTCGCATGGACCCTCTTGTCGCCGTCACCCCGGCCGCGGTGGGGCGACGGGCGCCTCCCCGCTGTGGAGGCGAGTACCGCCGCGCCCTCGTCGTGGGCATGCTGGACGGCGCGGGCGAGGAAGTCGGACCATGGCTGCGTCCCCCTTGTGCGTGACGTGAGCCTCGGTCCGTCAGACGGGTACCGGCGCCGGGGGGGGTGGGTGCGCTGTTCGGTTCCGGCGAAGCCGTGAGGCAGGGCTTCGGTGACCGTACGGATGGTCTCGGCGAGGCCGCGACGATCCGGACTTCGGCGTGTCCGGCCGGGGCAGTCCGGGAGCTCCGGATGCGCCCTGGCGGAATCTGTGTCGGCGTCGGACGATGCCGGCACAGAGGGTCGCTGAATTGACAGGCGGCGTGCCTCGTGCCCGGGTGCCGCGCGGGCGGGTTGGCGTGCTGGCTGCGGCCAGGGAGAGGATCGCCGTGGCGAGGACGAGGGGTGTGTCCCCGCCGCTCACTTCCAGGTGTCCCCGGGCGGGGGCAGGTCCCGCCGCCCGATGCCGTGCTTGGAGGGTGCCATGCGGGACCCTCCTTCGCCCTCCCAGGTGTCCTCGCGGCTTCGGGTGTCCCGTAGACCACGGCCAATGGCCGCTTCGTCGGCCATGAGAGCGCCGGCGGTGAGGACGCTGCCGGGGATGGCTGCGGCTGCCATGAGGCGGGCCGCGGCGGCGGGCTCGGTATCGGGCGGGATCACGAGCAGGTCCCAGCGGCCGACGGTGTAGGAGAGCAGGATGAGTTTGTCGGGGTGCTGTTCGGTGAACCAGCCCACGTGGATGGTGTGCCCGCCGGTGTTCACCGTATGGGGGATGACAGGCCAGCGGGTGGGGTTCACGGTGACGCGCGTGATGCGTCCCCAGACCTCGTCCAGTGCCGCCGCGAGGGGCGGAAGCTCGGCTTGGAGGTTGCGCGAGCGCGGCCACCAGGCCCCGTCCAGCTGGCCGGTGAGGGTGGTCTTCGGCGTGAGGGACACACGCGTCGGGAGCTCTGTGGCGAGGTCGCGGGAAGAGGTTCGGCCGGGGGTGGTGGTCATGTCACGGTCCTGCCCCCGGGCTGTCCGTCGGCAGCCCGTTTTTCGTGATCGCTGGGAACGTCGCCCACTGTTAAGACTGTACGCCCGTTCGGCGGGATCCGACCGGTGGGCCAAGCCTTCCGGGCGCACGCGATCAAACCCGGCACGGCTCGGCTGCGGCTTGAGACTACTCCGTCCTGGGAGGGGCTCCTGGACGGCGCGTGGTGGCCGCGCACGCGCGACATCGAGGCCGAACTGCCCGCGTTGATCGGCGTGGTGACCGAGCATCTCGGGCCGATTACCCGCGTCGGCATGGACGCCTCCGCCCGGAACGAACAACCCAACCCCGGGCGGTGGCGCGGAGCCGTCGTCGGGACACATGCGGCACTGTGCAGACGCCCCCGTCACCGTTCGGTGCGTCGAATGCGTCGGAACACCGCGCGCCGGTGAGGGCAGTACGGTGATCACCAGAAGCATCGTGAGCCGCAGCGTCGGCGGCGACGTGCTCGGCTCGCCTCCACGGATTCTTCGCGGGCCGGCCGGGGCTGGGCGCGCAGGTGTAGAGCCCTGGTATCAGGTCACGGTGGTGTCTTTCATGTTCGGGTGGATGGTGCAAGGTCACGGCAATTCTCCACCGGCCGAGAGGGGTGGCGCAGGGCTGCATGGGCCCACTCCTCTGGCCCAAGGGAAGCGGTTCAGCCGGCCCGAGCCGTGACCGCTTCCCGGAATACGGCCATGCACGACGTGCAGTAAAGCTCTGGCAGGGCGGTTCGGTCGGTCGGGGAGACGCCGGCGGGGAGCCGGGAGCCGCACAGTGACGTGTGCGGCTCGATCTTGCTGAGCACATGCCACAGGACACCGGCTACGCCCTCCCCGAGGGGGCCTACGCGCATTTCGTACATAGCGTGCCTCACCGTCTGTCATCGGGACGTGCCTCCCGCCTGACTCAAGGCAACGCCACGACGCCCGATCGGGCCAACTATCGTGGGCCAGACGGGTGACCTTGATGAAGATGGCGTTTGTAGCGGCGCCGCCTGCCGGGGCACTCGGTGGCGAAGGCAGCGACCGGCCAGTCTGCTCGCACGGCGACGACCCGCTCACCTCCATGTCTGCGCCGAGGAGCTCGTCACGCCGTCCGTCCCATTGCTCAGCCGCCTCAGACGGCGGTCGCTTCCGTGCCGAGAAGGCGGCAGCGCACGTCGACGACTCCCTTGCCCGTTCGGCCAACCGGGCGTGGCCGTGGTGCTACAGGCCCTGGGCCAGGAGAAGTTCATGAGCGAGCCGTGCGCCGCGCGCCGCGTGGGCCGACGCGTCCGTGTCCTGTGAGGGGTTGGCCTCCAGGCCTTCGGCCAGTGCCCGGACTGCCTGGGCAAGCGTCTGCACCTGTGCTTCGACGAGCGACAAGCGGTCGTGCTCAGAGGGGGTGCTCTGGGTCATGACAAGCCTCCGTGATCAAGACAGCGGGCATACGGCGTCACGTGCCACTGTGCGTCATGGCAGGGTGGAGGTCCATCGGACATTCGGCCCTCGCCGCTTGTCGGCGGTCGAGTTACAGACGGTCGGCAGACGGAGACAGCCAACGGAGTCGGCGCGTGGTCCGCTCGCTCACGGATTGTTCGGGTGGCGAGCAGCCCAGTCATGGCGGTCAGGACCACACAATCCAGCAGCAGAGTGGGCCGGTGGTGTACCGCCGGGGTCATCGCGGTTCACCTCCGCGGGACGACGATGGTGCGACAGGTCCCCTCAGCCCCGGGAAGGGCCGTTCGGCCCCCTGCGAGTCTCGGGTAGCCAAGGAAGACTGGGTGGTGGCGAGTAAGAAAGCAGAGGGAGCCGAGTTCCCGAACCCGAGAAGCGTCGATGGGACGCGGACCCGCCACGCGACGGGACGCGCGCTCTGCACATGCTCGAAGAGGCACCGGTGGCACACAGCGTGTGCGCCTTCCCACGGCGTGACCGTCAGCGGAGTGATCCATCGGTGAGAGGTCGGCCATGACCGAGAACATGTCGGACACCGAGCGCGCCGAGGACCGGCTGAGCGTCCCCAGAGGTGCTCGTACAGCCCCTGGCACAGCCGGTACGAGCCCTCGCCGAGGAGCCGGAGAAGAACCCGGCGGCGGGGGAAACGGACGCCGCGCAGCGAGCGGCGCATGGGGTCCGGTCGGCTCATGAACTCCTGCTCGCCCAGAACTTGCAAGGCAGGCCGACTGCCGAACGCCGAGTCGCGCAGCGGAGGTCATCATGAAACGAACGGCACCACAACCCCTCATAGATGTGCAGGTGGAGACCCGCGGCCGGGTGTCCACAGAGGATGCCGAATACGTTCGGGACAAGGTACGGGCGATGTTCGACCAGGCACCGGGGCCGGTGCTCTTCGCCCGGGTGAAGCTGACCCGCCTCGCGAACCCGGCGATTGAGCGCCCCGTGACCGCGCAGGCCAACCTGGATGTCAACGGCAGGCTGGCCCGGGCCCACGTGGCGGGTAGCAGCGCCACAGAAGCAGCCGATCTTCTCCGGGACCGGCTCGCGGCCGTGCTGGCGCGGATGGCGGAGCACTGGGAGGCCCGGCGCAGCCGGACGCAGACGCCGGACACCGCCCACGAATGGCGGCACGGCGATGAGCCCGCCCACCGCCCCGGCTACTTCCCGCGTCCGGTCGAGGAGCGGGAGGTCGTCCGGCACAAGTCGTTCACCCTCGCCTTCGAGTCGCCCGACGAGGCGGCGGACGACCTGGAGAGGCTGGACTACGGCTTCCAGTTGTTCACCGACGCCGGATCGGGCGAGGACAGCGTCCTGTACCGAACGGGCACGGCGGAATACCGGCTGGCCCAGGTGCACCCGCGGCCCGATCTAATCGGCCCGGTGTCCGTGCCGCTAACCGTCAGCCCGGCCCCTGCCCCTCCTATGACCCTCACCGAGGCGAAGGGGCGCCTGGATGTCACCGGCTGGCCGTTCGTGTTCTTCACCGACGCCAGCACCGGCCGGGGGAATGTCCTCTACCACCGCTACGACGGCCACTACGGCCTGATCACCCCCACCGCACACGAGTCGACGACCACAGCCGCCTGAACCGGAGGAGACGCACCGCTGCCCGACGCCCGGACCGCGGGACCACATCTGGAGAAGAGCGCCATGAACGAGCATGAGAAGTACTCAGCGGGCGCCGAGGCCGGCCGAGCCATGCCGGGGCACGCCTGGCGGCCCGACGAACCGCTGCGGCAGGACGCCCTCATGCGGTACCTCGGCGCGATCGCGGCCGTGTCCGCCGCGAAGGCGGCCCGGCCTGCCGCCCGGGCGCCCCGCACAGCCCTCCTCGTACGCGACCTGATGGCCGTGCCCCATCCGTCGGTCACCGTCGACACCGGCCTCCCCGACATCGCCCGGGCCCTGTCGGAGCACGGCATCGGGTCCCTGCCCGTCGTCGACGCCGACGACCGGGTACTGGGCGTGGTCTCCGAGGCCGATCTCCTCGCCGTGGTCGCCGCGCAGGCGCACCGTCCCAGCGCCGTGCGCCGACTTCGGGAGACCGGGCCGGTTGCCGAGCCCGGCAAGGAGACGGCCGAGGCCCTGATGACCAGCCCTGCCATTACCGTCCATGGGGACACGACGGTCTCCGAGGCGGCATGGCTGGTGGCCCTCTCCCGCCTCAAGCGCGTTCCAGTCACCGAGCCGGACGGGCGGCTCGTGGGTACCGTCCACCGCCACGCCCTGCTGGACGCCCTGCTCCAGGACGACGCGGCCATCCGTGCGGGCGTGGAGGGCCGCATCCGGGAGGCGTTCCCCGAGGCCGCCGACACGGTGGAGGTCGTGGTCCATGAGGGGGTGGTCCGTCTCCGGGGCCCTGTGGCGGGCGCCGACGCGGCGCGGCTGCTCGCCGAGGTGAAGGGGCTCGACGTGGTGACCGCCGTAATCGACGAACTGGCCGTACGGGACGGATGAGAGGGCGGTGGCTCCGATGGAACTTCCACTGACGGTCGGCCTCGACGGCTCCGACTCCAGCTTCGAGGCACTGGACTGGGCCGTGGACGAGGCGGCGCTGCACAGACGCTCTCTGCGGGTCGTGTACGCCTCCCGGTGGGAGCGGTACGAGACCCCTGCGCCCGGCCAGGACCGGCTGGCCGGACAGGTGGTCGGCCATGACGTCGTGGGAGTCGCCGCCAGGCGCGCCGAGCGGCGGAACCCGGACCTCAGGGTGGATACCGAGGTGCTCGCCGAGGACCCGGTGCACGCGCTGCTTCAGGAGAGCCACACCTCCTGGGCCCTGGTCACCGCTTCACGGGGCCGTGGCGAGATCGCAAACCTCCTGCTGGGCTCGGTCAGCCTGTCTGTCGCCGCCCGCGCCGCGTGCCCGGTCATCATCGTCCGCGGCGACGAGCCCGGCATCCACGGCACACACGACCGCCTCCTGCTCGGCGTCGCCGACGCCCCCGGAGGCCCCGAGGCCGTACGATTCGCCCTGCGCGAGGCCGCTACACGCGACTGCGATCTCGATGCGGTCCGTGCCTGGCGCTGCCCCGCACACGACACTGTCGACCACCCTTCCCTCGCCGACGGCACCTGCCTCTACCACCAAGCACGTGCCGACACCCTGCTCGACGAGGCCCTCACCGGGCCGCTGCGGGAACACCCCTCAGTCCGGCTGCACAGGGCTCTGGTGGAGGGGCCCGCGCACAAGGTCCTCGTCGAACGGACCGCGGCGGCCGACCTCGTGGTCGTCGGCGCACACCGCCACGAGCGCTACCTGGGCCTGCAACTCGGCCACGTCGCCCACGCCCTGCTGCACCACGCACTCTGCCCCGTCGCGGTCGTACCGAAGGTCGAGGGGAGCATCCGAGCGTGAGTCCGCCGGCCGAACCGTGCCTCGTCAGGAGAGGGACTCCATGACGAGGGCGCGGATGTCCTGCGGGAGCTGCTCCAGCGCCGCTTCCAGCTGCGCGGCGAAGCAGGCGGCCACATCGACCGTGGCGCCGGTCGAGGAGTGTGTGCTGATAGCCAGATCGCATCCAGCGCCCCGGCCGTCCCGCCGGGAGCGCCCCGTACGACAGGCAGCGTGACGCCGCCGAGGAGGCAGCGATGAGCCCGATGACCGCAATCAAGGAGGACGCCCTGCAGTCCCTGCTGCGCCACGAGGGTCCCGTGTGCTCGGTGTACTTCCGTCTGGAAACACGGCCCGAGCAGGAAGACGACGCCCAGCAGCGCTGGCACGCCCTGGCCCGTAGCCTGTCCGGCCAGCGGGTCGACACCGCCACGATCGAAGCCCTCGGCGACCGGGTCCGCGAGGCCCTGCCGGGATCCGGTGTCCTGGCCGCCTTCGCGGCCGAGGGCGAGATCCTGTTCGCCACCGAGTTGCCGGCAGCGGACCTGGCCGACACGGCCATCAGGACCGCCCTGCCGCGTCTGCTGCCGGTGCTGGAGTGGCGGCAGAACCATCCCGCACACGTCCTGGCCCTCGTCGACCGCTCGGGGGCGGACCTGGAGACCTACCCGAACGGAGGCACTGAGGCGCTACGGCAGACGATCACGGGCGCCGACGACGAAATCGTACGCAACGCTCCCGGGGGCATGTCCCAGGGCCGATTCCAGAACCGGGCAGAGGACTCCTGGGAACACAACGCGACGCGGGTCGCCACAGCCCTGAGCCGTGCCGTCGCCCGCGTCTCCGCGCACCTGGTCCTGCTCGCCGGAGACGTCCGTGCGTGGCCGCCGCCGTGCAGTACGGCCTTCCCGCCTCCGGCACGATGGCGCACTCGTACATCGAGACCTTCCCCACCGAGCGCGACGCGTTCCGGGCCTTCGTCCGGGCCCACCCCGGCCCTGTCACCCTGCTCGTCGACACCTACGACACCGAGCACGGGGTCAAGGCCGCCGCACAGGTCTTCCACGAACTGGGCGACCCGGCCGGCTGCGCGGTCAGGCTCGACAGCGGGGATCTCGACGCCCTCGCCCGGCGCGCCCGCGCCCTGCTCGACGCCGCCGGGCTGCCGGGCGTGCGGATCATCGCGAGCGGCGGCCTGGACGAGTACGCGGTCGACGTTCTCGTGCGGGCCGGGGCGCCGATCGACGTGTACGCGGTCGGTACGAAGATGGGCGTGGCCGCCGACGCCCCGTACCTCGACGCGGCGTACAAGCTCGTCGCGTACGACGGCCGCCCGGTGATGAAGCTCTCCTCCGCCAAGGCGACCGCACCCGCCCCCAAGCAGGTCTTCCGCCGGCCGGGCCTCCAGGACGTCGTCGGCCTGCGCGACGAGGACGTCCCGGAGGGGGCGGAGCCGCTGCTGCGGACCGTGATGCGGGACGGGCGCCGGGTCGGTCCGCACTCCTCCCTGGCATCGGCGCGCACCAGGTTCGAGACGGATCTCGCACAGGCGCCGGAGGCGGCACGCCGGATCGACAGGCCCCGGGCGCCGGTGGCCGCCGTATCGCCCCCCTTGGCCGCCCTGACAGACGAGGTGAGGCGACGCATCACCGCCTCGATCGGAAGTGACCTGCCATGCGGCACCACAGCGTCGCCGAGCTGATGACGCCGATCGCGGTCGGCGTCCGCGAGCACGCACGATGGCATGCTGATCGGGGTGTCGAGCCGGAGTGATCTGGTTCAGCTCCTCGTGTGCCGTGAGCGCGCGATCCAGGACGAGATCGTCGACCTTCGACTCCTGCTGCCACGGCGCGGGACGGGTACGGAGCCGCCACCGCGCGCAACGCGCGATGACTGTCGAACGACTGCGCACGGAACTCGCCGGAGCCGGGATCGCCGTGCGTCCCACCACCTGGCGCAGTGTGACGGAGGAAGCGCCGGAGGCGTACAAGGACGTCGTCGTCGTCGACGCGAGCGAACACAACAACCTCGGACGCCGTGTCGCACGCCTCCTCCCTCTGGGCGTACTCAAAGGCTGACCCGTCCGTCCGTGGAGACCGAGGGGGACGCCCGGCCCCTGCACTGCGTGCGACGTCACGCACGGGCGCATGGTCTCTGAACTGCAGGAACGGCCGTTGAGGGCCCCGGGCTGACTGTCTCTTCTGGCCTCTGCCTCGCTACTGGCACGTTGTGGCACGGCACCCGTGCAGTGCCGGGGAGGGGGCTGGGCGGTGCTTCGGCTGGGGCTCAGGCGGATGCGTACGTCAGGCAGTCCACGCTGTCCTGCTGGTAGCCGACGGTGATGTTGGGGGCGTGGCACTCGAACTGGACGTTGTGCCGGCAGCCGGACACCTTGCAGGCGCCGACGCGGCCTGTTGCCGCGGGGTCTCCGCCCTTGGACGCGGAGCTGAAGAAGGTGTCGCAGTGCGCGTGCTTGGTGTCTCCGACCGTGATGGCCAGGGCATGGCAGGCACGGTCCTGGTTGTAGGCGCAGTCTTCGACCCCGCACTGCTTGATGACAGGCATGTCCAGCTCGCCGCCAAGGCGCTCGTGCTCAAGCCGACCACCATGGCGCGTTACCGGGACTACGTCCACAACGACCTCGCGCCCGCCTTCGGCACCCTCAAGCTGGACGAGCTCGGGCACCGTCACATCGCCGCGTTCGTGACCGGCGAGCTCGCCGCAGGCCGCGGCAAGACCACCCTCTACCGCTGCCTGGCCACCCTCTCCAGCGCTCTGGGTGACGCGGTCCGCCAGCACTGCCTCGCCCACAACCCCGCCAGTCCCCCGGCGCTTCGCCGTCCACCGTCGCCCGAGCGGCGGAGCTGGACCGCGGACGAGGCCGTCCGCTTCCTCCAGCACTGCCATCGGGCAGACCCGGAGATGGCCGACCTGTTCGAGTTCCTCATCGGCACCGGCATGCGCAAAGGAGAGGCCCTCGGTCTGCACTGGGACGACGTCCACCTGGCTGAGCGTGTCTTCCATGTGCGTTGCACGCTCTCCGCGATCGACAACAACCACCTCGTCATCACCACGCCCAAGACCCGCTCGAGCCGCGGCTGGGTGGCCATCTCTCCCAGGGTCGCCACCGCCCTCTGGCACCGAGCAGGATCAGCTCCCCAAACCCGCGGAGATCCCAACAACCTGTTCACCGGGCTCGTCTTCTGCCAGCCCGACGGCCATCCTCTCGGCCCACACCAGGTCCTGGACCGACTCCACCGGCTCTCCGAGGAAGCGGGCGTCCCCAGGATCTCGGTGCACGACCTGCGCCATCTGGCCGCCACGATCACCATCACCGCTGGCGTGCCGCTCACCGTCGTCTCCAAGACGCTGCGGCACTCCACGCTGTCGACGACCGCGAACATCTACAGCCACCTCACCCAACAGGCAGCCCGCGAAGCCGTCGACACCATCGACCACACGCTGACCAGAGCCGAGAAGACCAGCACGCGTACAGACCGCCCGGCATGGCTGCGACCACCACGCGACCACATCCAGCGCCTCCGCGAAGCCGTCCAACGGCTCCGCTCCCCCTCACCGCCCGCATACAGCACCACGGCGAACCAGCCCCGGACCGGGCATGCGACCACACTGCGACCACCAGGACGCCGGGCACGGAAAAGGCCGTCCTCTCACGGATGAGTGTCGGGCGACACGAAAATGTCAGTGCATGACGACACGCAAATGTGTCAGTGAATTGCTCCTGCTCGTCAGGAGTGCCGAGCTGGGGTGGGATGGTTGCGCCTCCACGGGCGGGCCGAGCTCGCGTGGTGCTGTCAGCGGCGCCGGGTGGTCAGTGGGACGAGACGAAGCAAGCTGATTGGTCGAGGTGGAACGGTAGCCGGGGTTCTCGGGCGCCCAGCCAGCGGCGAGAGCGGTGCGGATGCTCTCAGCGACCTGAGCAGGCAGGACTGGGCTGCCTTGTGTTCCGAACCAGTTGCTCGAGTGCGGCTGGTTGGTGGTGATCACCAGTGTCGTGTCCGGCGTCTCGGCGTGTTCGGCTGCGTAGGTAAGGGGTGAATGGACCAGGCCCTGGTCGTAGGTCGGCCGTCCGCGGAGCCTCCACCGGTAGGTGGTGCCGTCCACGGTGATGAGTCGCGATCAACTGGCCTCTCAAGAGAGCCGAACACCGCAACTGGCCACCACCCACACCAGCCACCGTCACCGTCACCCGGCAGGCCACGACCTAAGTCACCAGCATTGCGGATGGGTCCGGCTCGCCCGGGCGAGGGCGGGACAGCACGGACCGCTGGGCGAACCGCTCCGTCCGCGGTGCCCGCGCTACCCGTTGAGTTGCCAGACGGCAGCGTTGAGGGCGGTCGCGAACGCCACCCACAGCAGGTAGGGGACGAGCAGGAACGCGGCCGTACGGTTCAGGCGGTAGAAGCGGACCAGGGTGACGCCGAGCGCCGCCAGCAGCAGGGCGATGTCCAGCAGGGCGAGTCCGTACTCGCGGGCGCCGAAGAACAGGGGGGTCCAGGCCAGGTTGAGGGCGAGCTGTACGGACCACCAGGTGAGGGCCCGCCGCACCCGCGGGCGATCCGGATGGCGCCACACCAGCCATGCCGCGATGGCGATGGTGGCGTAGAGGACGGTCCAGACGGGG
This sequence comes from Streptomyces sp. CLCI03, assembly GCF_053615355.1. Taxonomy (NCBI): domain Bacteria; kingdom Bacillati; phylum Actinomycetota; class Actinomycetes; order Kitasatosporales; family Streptomycetaceae; genus Streptomyces; species Streptomyces sp. CLCI03. Next base: position 1,384,701 of record NZ_CM132132.1, read on the forward strand.
CCGAAGAGCCAGGCTGGTGGAGCCCAGGCGGGACGCCGTAGGGACCGGTAGACCGCGCCCGCGTCGAGGGAGACGAGCACCCCCACGGCCGCGACCCCGTAGGTCACGGCGAGGAACGCGGCGAGGGATCCCCAACCCCTGCTCGCACGGTGTCGTGTCGGTGTCGCAGGTGGTGCCACGGCTGACTCCCGGCTTGGTCTCGATCGCCTCTGGCACGGGTGGGGAGATCGGAGCGGCCCGGCGGCGCCGTCCCCGCCCCACGACCTCTCTTCCCATTCCACACTCCGGCCGGACGCACCGCATCTGCGGGCAACGACATCCGGCTCGACGCACTGCCCAACCAGCCCCTTCACGTCGTCCTCGAACTCGCCCGGCACCTCGACCTCCACCCCGCCGACCTAACCCCCTTCGCCGAAGAGGTCTACCGCCTCCCGCGCCACCACCAGGTCCAGCAGCCCCCCGACCCGTCAGCCGAAGCCGATGCCGTCACCGTCCTGAGCGCCCTCGCGCACGCCGGCCGCCCGCTGACCGCCGACTACCTCGCCGAATGCCTGCACTGGGACACGGACCGCACGATCGACGCCCTTGAACACGCTTGGGCAGCCCCCGGCCTCAGCGGCCCGTACGCGCTGCGTCGGGCCGCCCCCGCCCACTTCACCCTCGCCCCACGCATGGACGTCCTCACCGACGAACAGATGAACGCGATCCACCTCGGCAACCACACCGCGACCTGGCGCAACCCCAACGGCACACATCGCCGGCCCCTCCAGCGCGACGTCCTCAGCGACCGGGACGCCGCCGTCCTCTACCAGGCCTGGCACGACGGTTCCGTGTCCGCCGACGAGGACGGCCCCTGGGCCCAGGCCGTCGCCGGACTGATCGACGCCGGACTCCTCACCGTCACCACCGACGGCGACACCGTCCTGGCCGACGACGTCCAGTACAGCCTCCGCGCCATCGACACCGACGACGTCAATCCCTACTGACACCCGTCATGTCGCCGACCACTGACACTTCCTGTCGTCGGCCACTGACATTCGACTGTCGTCCGACAATGAGAGAACGGCCTCCGACGTGCGTAAAGCACAGTCGGGACGACAGGATTTGAACCTGCGACCCCTTGACCCCCAGGGCGCAAGTTGTGCGTGGGGAGGGCTATCGTGCGCCATCGCGCACACCGTATGGTCCCCAACTGGTCCCCAGGGCCCCTCGGAGGAGCACTCGCGGCAGACACCTCCGAGGCAGCCACCGCTGCCCAGCATCCGCCGGCAAGGCGCAGAGCCGGGTTGCAGCGCGCGGCGTTTGTCACGGGCTGCTGGCCATGCTCCTCGGGTGTGCCTGGGCCGACCCGATCGCCGCCCTGGTGATCGCCTCCGTAGCCGTCAAGGAAGGCCGTGACGCCTGGCGCGGCGAGTCCTGCTGCGGCCCCATGCCTGTCGGCGACGCGATCAAACCTGGCGAGACCGAGGCCAACTGCACGTGCCCGCCCGGCTGCGACTGCTGCTGACAGTGCACGCGGTCAGCTGAGCACGTCGATCGCATGCCGAAAGACCCCGTTCCCCCGTCGACACGGGCTCGCCTCCTCACGGTGATGGCGTCACCCGGCTCACGGAGTCAGCTCCCGCAGGTCCAGCGGCATTCTCCAGAAGTTGCGTCGGCGTGCGGCATCGAGCTCGCTCTGGAGTGGAGACGGAGGCACAACGAGAACAGGGCAGGCGGCGTGCGCGAGGCAGTAGCGAGCCACCGAAGGGCGGACGAGGCGGCGCAACGCGGCGCGTGATCCCGTGCCGACGACGAGGAGGTCGTCCACGTCGCGGGCAGCGTCCACGAGGGCCGCGCCCGGGGTCCCCCGTACCGTGAGGCCGGCGACAGTGACACCGGGCTTTACGGCACCGAACGCCGTATCGAGGACCTCGCGGAGTCTTTCGACAACCGCGGCGCGGCATTCCGCCAGGGCGGAGGGCCCGAGGCCGTTGCGGCTTCCGAGCTCACCGCCCGGTGACTGCCAGGCCAGGACGACCCGCAGCTCCGCGTCGCGCACGCGGGCCTCTGCGGCCGCCCGGTGCAGCGCGGACAGACTCCCCGGCGTTCCCGTCACACCGACCACGACTCTTCGCACGGCCTCTTCCCTCTCTGCTTCGTCCACCAGATCCCATAGAAGAGCCGGAATGGAGGATGACGTGATGTTGCTGATGGCCTTCTAACGCGGAGATCCGTAACCATGACGGGATTCTGATGCCCGTGGCTCCGGCCGTCAGTGATCCGTAAGAACATGGCCGGTCGCCGTATGGGTCCCGTTACGAGGTGGCCACAGGTGCAGGGGTGCGGGGATAGCTTCGATGACGCGCCCCGGCCCGCCTCCCCGCAGCCGGGGCGCCAATCGCCACTCGTGGTTCCTCAGGGAGGGCCCCATGTGTTTGTTCCTGTACGACGACGACCCCGAGCCTGAAGAACAGGCCCCGGCCGGGCCTTTGTACGTGCCCGCCCGGCCGGGAGGAGCACACCAGGTGGTGCGGCTGTTCCGCACCCCGTTGGGAACCCGTACCGCCGTCGGCTTCACCAGCCCGGACCGGCTCGCCGCCGCGCTCGGCACGGCCCAGCCCTGGATCCGGCTCTCCGAAGCCGCTCTCCGGGCAATGTCCGAACCGCTCGGGGTGAACCTGCTGACCGTCGACCCGACCCTCACCGCTCCCCCGGTCACCGCGGCCGCGAGCACCGCCCTGCTCGCGGCACCGGTCACGCAGGCACCCGGAACCACGGCCCGGACGGCCTGAAGGGATCACACATGACTATCACCGCCCTCTCCGCCATACCGACCGACGCGCGTGAACTCTCCATATGGCCCGCGTCCATGACGCCACTCCCGCACGGCGGCCTGGCCGTCGGCGGGGTACCCCTCACCGAGATCGCCGACCGGTTCGACACACCGGCCTACGTGCTGGACGAGGGAGAGGTGCGCGGGCGCTGCCGGACCTACCGGGACGCGTTCCCGGACGCCGACGTGCTGTACGCCGCCAAGGCGTTCCTGTCCCGCGCCATGGTGCGCTGGGTGCGGGAGGAGGGACTGGGCCTCGACGTCTGTTCCGCCGGGGAGCTGGAGCTCGCCGTCACCGCCGGCTTCCCACCCGAGCGCATCGTGCTGCACGGCAACGCCAAGTCGCCCCGCGACCTGGCGGCGGCGCTCCGCCTCGGCGTGGGGCGGATCGTCATCGACAGTCCGTCCGAGATCGCGAGGATCGCGGCCGCCGTCGGCCCCGACGGGCGCCAGAAGGTCATGGTGCGGGTGGTGCCAGGCGTCTCGGCCGGCGGGCACGACAAGATCCGCACCGGTACGGACGACCAGAAGTTCGGTCTGTCCCTCACCGACGGGGGTGCGCAGCACGCCGTCACGCGGATCCTCGGCCAGCCGCAGCTCGAACTGACCGGCCTGCACTGCCACATCGGCTCCCAGATCTCCGACGTGAAGCCCTATCTGGTCGCGCTGCGCCGGATGGTGGGGCTGATGGCGCGTGTCCGTGACGCGCACGGCGTGGTCCTGCCCGAGCTGGACATGGGCGGCGGTCACGGCATTGCCTACCGGCCCGGTGAACCCGCCTTGGACCTGACCGCGCTGGCCCGACGGCTGCGGGCGGAGCTCACTGAGGGCTGCGCCGCTGCCCGGCTGACCGTCCCCCGGCTTCTCATCGAGCCCGGGCGGGCCGTCGTCGGGCCGGCCGGAGTCGCGCTGTACCGGGTGCTCGCCGTCAAGCACACCGGGGAGAAGGTGTTCGTCGCCGTCGACGGCGGCATGAGCGACAACCCCCGGCCCGCCCTGTACGGGGTGCGCTACGCGCCCCGCCTGATCGGCCGCCACTCGGCGGCCGGACCCCGTACGACCACAGTCGTCGGCCGCCACTGCGAGGCCGGCGACGTCCTCGCCGCCGACGTGCACCTGCCCGGCGACATCCGCCCCGGCGACCTGCTCGCCGTTCCGGTTGCCGGTGCCTACCAGCTGTCCATGGCATCCGGCTACAACCTGGTCGGCCGCCCCGCCGTCGTCGCCGTCCACGAGGGCACTGCCCGGCTCCTTGTCCGGCGGGAAACCCTGCAGGACTACCGGAGCCGGGACATCGGCGTCTAGGGCCACGCCAAGGCACGTTCGCCGCCTGCGCTTCTTCATGTCTTCATGGTGAGATGCGGGAAGAAGTGGTCATGGACGATCGCGACGCGTAGCCATCCGAGCTGAGATCGCGTAGGTGCGGCGGCCGGGCGGATCGTCAGCCCTGATGACCGCCCGGTGCCTGCAGCAGCCGGTCCAGCTCCGTTCCGGCATCTTCGTATCCGGCATCGGAGATCCGTTGCAGCTCACGCAGGTCACCGGCTGCCACCGCGCGTCGGGTGAGTAGGAACCCGGCGTGTCGGGATCCTTCGTCCAACAGGTCGCTCAGCTCCGCGAGGTCTCCGGCCGCGTCCGCGAGGTCGGCCAGCCGGTCCAGCGCGGTCTCGTTGCCCTCGTCGGCCAGCTCGCGGAGGGTCTCCCGATCGGGATTCGTGTTCTCCATGACGCCATGCTGCAACCTTGCCCCTGGGGCAAGGTCAAGTGGGACGATGAGCGCGTGATCACCATCGGACAGCTGGCCGGCTACATCGGAGTGTCGATCAAGACCGTCCGCGTCTACCACGACAAGGGGTTGCTCCCCGAACCCGACCGCGACGCGTCCGGCTACCGGCGGTACGGTGCGAACGACGCCGTCGAACTGATCAAGATCCGGACACTGGCAGAAGCCGGCGTCCCTCTGGCTCGTATCCGGGATCTGAGAGCGGCAAGCGACGAGGAATTCCGGCAGGCGCTGGGAGAGATCGACGACGAACTCGGCGCCCGCATCCGCAGCCTGCAGGAAACACAGGGGCGGCTGCACCGGCTCGCCGCCGGGCGGCTGGTACCGCTCCCCGGCGAAGTCGTCGCCCATCTGGAGGACCTGGCCCGTTGGGGATTCACGCCTCGATGGGTGGACCTGCAACGCGACTTGTGGATCCTCGTGTTCGCCACCCACCCGGACCGTGCGATCACCCTGTTTCACGACCAGGCCCAGATCTTGGCCGACCCGGCGCTACGGCAGCTCTTCCTCGGCTACGACCACGCGCACGACCTCGACGCCGACGACCCGCGCCTCGACGACCTCGCCCGCCGTATCGCCGAGGCGAATCGGGAGCGCTACGGGTCCGACGAACGGCCCGGGCTGGATACGGACTCCGAGATCCCCGCCCTCATCCAGGGCAGGGTCAACGCTTCGTCCCCGGCGTGGGAACGGCTCGACTCGCTCATTCGCGCCCAACTGAACGCATGACATGAGCACCCGGGAGCGATCTGCGAGGCGCGCCTCTTCTCGGACCGTCACAATTCCCTTGGCTGCGGCGTGGAGTGGGGTGGGCGAGGGCGCCATCTTTCCAGGTCGACCCGCATGGCACGGCGAGGGGTCTGTTCACCGTCCCAGTACGGCGCCGCAGACACGATCGACGCAGGCGGGCACCCCAGCGGTGGCGGACGACCGTAGACGGCGTCACCTGTCACTGGCTCGCGGTCACGCGTCCCAAGCGGCCGGGAGATACCTCACCCCGCAGATGTCCCGCGTCTCGGGACGCAGGACAACCTCCGCGGCCGGTACGGCCATGCGCAGCGTGGGAACGCACTCGAGAAGCGCGGAGAACGCGACCCGCATCTCGACACGGGCCAGCTGCGCACCCAAGCACACGGTCTCGCCGTGGCCGGAGGGCCAGGTGCCCGCCCCGCCGGACTCCCTCCGGAGGTCGAGCACGTGGGGAACGGCGTAGTGCTCGGGGTCGCGGCACCCCCACGTGTAGGCGAAGCGCCGGGGGTTCGTCCCGTGCGGACGCGATCCGCAGCGGCGCCGGGACGTGTACGTGGTCGACGACGACGCTTTGCACCACTCGATCGCGATCAGCTCGAGGGCAGACGCTCGAGGCCGGCAGCGGCGCGGATCGCAGGGGCCGGTCCCTGTTCGCCGATTGCTGGCACCCTCCACTACTCGGTGATACCGTATAGCTGTACTCGGTACTACGCAGTACCGGTGACGCCGAGGAGGAAGACTTGAGATGGACGACCTGACGGAGATGCTGAAGGGCACGCTCGAAGGGTGCGTGCTCGAGATCATCGACCGCGAGGAGACCTACGGGTACGCCATCACCCGTCAGCTGAACGAGCTGGGCTTCACCGACGTCATCGAGGGGACGGTGTACACCATCTTGCTGCGACTGGAGAGGAACGGACTCGTCCAGGTGACGAAGCGACCATCCGGGGTCGGTCCCCCGCGCAAGTTCTTCGCGCTCAACGACGCGGGCCGCGAGGAGCTCGCGAAGTTCTGGGCGAAATGGCAGTACGTCTCATCACGCATCGACAAGCTCAAGGAGGGCGGGCGATGAACTTCTGGGAGACCATCACAGGCAGCGATCTCACCAGGGAATGGAAGGCGTTCGAAGCCCGGGCCGCCGCCCTGCCGGGTGACTACCGGGCGGCGTGGGAACAGATCAAGGTCGGCCTGCTCCCCCACGGGGACTTCACCGGCCGCAACCTGATGCCGATCCTCGACGCCGCCCTGGGACTGCTCGAAGAAACGGCGGCGGACGGGCAGAGCGTCCAGGAGGTGCTCGGCGACGACATCCGGGGCTTCTGCACGGCACTGGCCGGCGGCGAAGGGGCCCGAACCTATCGCGACCGCTGGCGCGAGCAGTTGAACAGGAACGTCGCCAGGAAATTGAGCAGGCTGGGAGGCTGACATGGGCATCCAGGACATCATCGAGGGCAAGAAGCAGTGGCGGGCGCACAAGGCTCGGGTCAAGGCCCTTCCGCCGGACTACCAGATCGTCTACAAGGAGATGCAGAAGTACCTGTTCAAGGTCGGACCGATCGACCTGCCTGATGGGCCCCTGCTCCCCGGGATCGTCGACTTCTTCGAGGAGGGCGTCGCAGCGGGCAAGGGCGTCTTGCAACTCATCGGCAGCGACGTCGCGGCGTTCTGTGACGACCTGATCAAGGACTCTCCGACCTATGCGGACGCCTACCAGGAATCCCTCAACAGGGAACCCGGCACGGCCGGGAAGTAGCCTCCACCGCTCACCTCAGCGGGCATAGCACGCACGGCTCATCGCTTCGGCGCGGCGCGAACAAATGCGGTTCGACCGACTACCAGAGGCCGCCGCAGATCCTGCCCGCCGAGGTGGGCCGAGCAGCCCCGGCGAGGCCCGACTCAGCCCTGCCGACGCAGGCAACACCGTCGACGGTCAAGTCTCCGCGGCAGGGCGATCGACACCCTCCCCATGACGATGCGCATGACTGACGTGCCGTCACAGACGTTCGCTTGAGCCGAATTCCGAAACAGCATCCCCCTGCGTCTCCTGCCTTCGAAAGGGAAGTCGCCATGCCTTCATTTGTCATGCCCACATCCAGTCGGGTGGACAGTCGCCCGTCGCCGACCGCTGTCTCCGCCGTCGGACTACGCAAGTCCTACGGCGAGAAGCTCGTCCTCGACGGCATCGATCTGCACATCCCGGCCGGGTCCGTGTTCGCGCTGCTCGGCCCGAACGGCGCCGGCAAGACCACCGCCGTGAAGATCCTGTCCACGCTCATCACCGCCGACACCGGTGACCTGCACGTCGGCGGTCACGACCTGGCCGCCGACCCACAGGCGGTCCGTGCCGCGATCGGTGTCACCGGGCAGTTCTCCGCCGTCGACGGACTGATCACCGGCGAGGAGAACATGCTCCTCATGGCGGACCTGCACCATCTACCCAAGAGCGAGGGGCGGCGGGTCGGCCGCGAACTCCTTGAGCGCTTCGACCTGGTCGAGGCCGCGAAGAAGCCTGCCTCGACCTACTCCGGCGGCATGAAGCGCCGCCTCGACCTCGCGATGACGCTGGTCGGCAACCCGCGGATCATCTTCCTCGATGAGCCGACGACAGGGCTCGACCCCCGCTCCCGCCACAACATGTGGGGCATCATCCGCGGCCTCGTCTCCGACGGCGTGACCGTCTTCCTCACCACCCAGTATCTGGAGGAGGCCGACGAACTGGCCGACCGCATTGCTGTGTTGAACGACGGAAAGATCGTCGCCGAGGGCACCGCCGAGGAGCTCAAGCGGCTCGTCCCGGGCGGGCACGTCCGGCTCCGCTTCACCGACCCGGTCGCGTACCAGTCCGCCGCTGACGCCCTGCGCGAGGTCACCCGGGACGACGAGGCACTGTCGCTGTCCATCCCCAGCGACGGCAGTCAGCGCGAACTGCGCTCCATTCTCGACCGGCTCGACTCCGCCGGCATCGAGGCGGACGAACTGACCGTTCATACTCCGGACCTCGACGACGTGTTCTTCGCCCTGACCATCCCGGCCAACGTCCCCAACCAGCCCAAGGAGACAGCCCGATGAGCGCACTCTCTCTCGCTGTACGCGACTCCAACACGATGCTGCGCCGCAACCTGCTGCACGCGTGGCGCTATCCGTCGGGGACCCTGAACCTGCTGCTCACGCCGATCATGATGCTGCTGCTCTTCGTCTACATCTTCGGCGACGTGATGAGCGCGGGCATCGGTGGGGGCGGCGCCGACCGCTCCGACTACATCGCCTACATCGTCCCGGGCTTGCTGCTGATGACCATCGGCAGCACCGTGATCGGGGCCGCGGTGTACGTCTCCATGGATATGACAGAGGGCCTCATCGCCCGCTTCCGCACGATGGCGGTCTACCGCCCTTCGGTACTCATCGGGCACGTCGTCGGCAGCGTGCTGCAATCCGTCATGAGCGTGGTCCTCGTCGGCGCCGTCGGCGCGGCCATCGGCTTCCGCTCCACAGACGCAACCGTCCTGGAGTGGCTGGCAGCATTCGGGCTCATCGTGCTCTTCGCCCTGGCGCTGACCTGGATCGCGGTCGGCATGGGTCTGGCCAGCCCGAACCCCGAGGCGGCCAGCAACATGGCCATGCCACTGATCCTCCTCCCCCTGATCTCCAGTGCGTTCATCCCGGCCGACACCATGCCCGGCTGGTTCCAGCCGATCGCCGAGTACCAGCCCTTCACCCCCGCCATCGAGACCCTGCGCGGCCTCCTCCTCGGCACCGAGATCGGCGATAACGGCTGGATCGCGATCGCCTGGTGCGTCGGCCTGACCGCGCTCGGCTTCCGCTGGTCGACGGCACAGTTCAACCGCGACCCGAAGTAACCGGGACGACCGCGCCGGCCGGCGTCCATCCAGTTGCATGGCCTCTGGCTACAGCAGCGTGGGCCGCCCCACGGTCGTCGCGCTCCAGGACGGCACGGCCCGGGTCCTCGTACGGCGCGGACGCCGGAGGACTAGCGCAACCGGGGCAATCGGCAGTTAGGGGCGGTAGACGAGCTCGATCACCATCGCGGCGATCACCGCCCAGACGCCGAGGCCGAGCAGCCAGAGGGCCTCGAGGAGGGCGCCGGTGGCGATGACGGTCAGGCCGGCCGCGCCGAGGGCGAGGATCGCCCGGCGGATGCCGCGATCGGGGAGCCAGTCGATGGTCACGTCATGAGAATCGCGCCGGCCCCTCGCCTTGGCGAGGGGCCGGCGCGATTCCTGTCGGCAAATTGACGCCGGATCCAGGGTCAGCCGGCGTGAACGTGGGGGCGGCGGGTGCGGTCGGGTTCGGCCTCGCGGATGACCTCGCGGGTGACGGGCGCGACCTCGCCCTGGCCGAACAGGAAGAAGCGGAAGAAGTTGGCGAACGGGTTGCCCTCGGTCCACTCGAAGTAGATGTGGGGGCGCTGGCCGGTCTCGTCGCGGACGTGCAGGAGTAGCGCCGCCAGCGCGTTGGGGATGCTCGAGCTCTCCAGGGTCAGGACGCGGTAGCGGTCGTGGAGCACCTCGCCGCGAACCCGCATGCTGGATTCGAACTCGGACGCGTCCAGGACGGTGACCTCGACGAACATGACGTCGTCCTCGGCCGGGATGTCGTTGTCCGCGCGGATCTGCTGCTTCTTCTGCCGGTACTCGTCGAGGTCCCGACTGTCCGGCTCGTTGGCGATGAAGCGGATCGTGCGGTTCGAGGTGTCGCGGATGAACCGCTGGGCCATGTCGTCGAATTCCATGTGGGTGACACGCAGCTCGAAGACGCGGGCGAGGCGGGAGAGGAGGGAGAGGGCCATGATGCCGGCGATGAAGCAGGCGCCGATCTTCACGCCGTCGGGGCGCTCTGCGACGTTGACGGCGGTGGTGTAGACGAAGACCGCGGAGATCACGCCGAAGCCGATCGTCCAGCCGCGCTGACCGGCCTTCCGGGCTGCGATGGTCACGGCGACGGCGGCCGAGGTGATCAGGACGAGGACACCGGTGGCGTACGCGCCGCCCTGGGCGTCCACGTCGGCGTCGAAGATCCAGGTCACCAGGAACGCGATGAGGGTAAAGACGATGACCATCGGGCGCAGGGCGCGGGCCCAGGAGGGGGCCATGCCATAGCGGGGCAGGTAGCGCGGCATCAGGTTGAGCAGGCCGGCCATCGCCGAGGCACCCGCGAACCACAGGATCAGGATCGTGGAGACGTCGTAGATCGTGCCGAAGGCGGAGCCGAGGTACTCGTGGGCGAGGTAGGCGAGGGCGCGGCCGTTGGCCTCGCCGCCCGGCTGGAACTGGGCGGGCGGGATCAGCAGCGTGGTGATGAAACTGCTGGTGATGAGGAAGACGCTCATGATGATGGCCGCGGTGGTCAGCAGCTTCTTGGCGCCACGGATCCGGCCGGCGGGCTTCTCCTCGGTATCGCCGGAGTCGCCCTCGACGTGCGGCATGACCGCCACACCCGTCTCGAACCCGGAGAGGCCGAGCGCGAGCTTCGGGAACACGACGAGGGCGATGGCGATCATCATGAAGGGGTTGCCGTGTTCGGCGGTCAGAGCCTCCGTCCAGTCGGTGATGACGTGTGGTTCGCTGAGCACCTCCCACAGGCCGACGGCCACGACGACGACGTTCAGCGCGAGGTAGGTGGCCACCAGGACCACGGCCACGCCGATGGCCTCGCTGAAGCCCTTGAGGAACACGGCGCCGAGGAGCGCGATCATGATCAGGGTGATGAGCACCTGGTGGCCGTTGAGGGTGCTGGTGAGGTGCGGGTTCTCCACCAGGTGCGCGGTGGCGTCCGCGGCCGACAGGGTAATGGTGATGAGGAAGTCGGTCGCCGCGAACCCGAGCAGGGTCAGGACGAAAAGCTTGCCCTTCCAGAACGTCAGCAACCGCTCCAGCATGGCGATCGAGCCCTCGCCGTGCGGGCTCTCCTCGGCCACCCGCCGGTACACCGGCAGCGCACCGAAGAGGGTCAGCAGCACGAGCACGATGGTCGCGAGCGGCGACAGCAGGCCGGCCGCGAGCGCCGCAATACCTGGCTGGTAGCCGAGGGTGGAGAAGTAGTCGAGACCCGTCAGGCACATGACCCGCCACCACGGCCGCCCGTGGGGCTGGGCCGCTGCCTCCTTGGCTGCGGGTGAACTGTTCTCGGCGGTCAGGCCTTCCAGCAGCCACGCGCGCAGGCGCGAGGAGCGGGCAGGGGTGGCCATCGTGGGGTGCTCCTGTCGTACGGCAAAGAATCAGCCATCGACATCGACGGCTGAGCTAGCGTACGCAGACTGATCGCTTATGCCCGCGGCTGAGCCAATCCTGACGCGTCCTTAACGCGTACAGAGCCACCTGTGGAGTAGTGAACGTCTTCGCGCGCCAGTGACAGCAACCTGCCTGCGGCGAGCGGGGGAGTGGTCATGAACTAGGAGCGGGGGCGGCCCGGCGGAGGCCGCCCCCGCAGGGGAACCAGCGGAGTGTGGATCAACGCTGGCTGGCCTTGGCGGCCGTGGTCTGAGGAGAGGAAGGAGCCTGCGGTAAGCAGGTGGACGGCAGTATGTGGGGGCTCAGACGCCCCGACGTTCCTCTGATGAGCCGTTGCCGAACGTCAGCCGAGGCCGGGGATGGTGGATACCAGCAGGTCGATGAGCTTGATGCCCACGAACGGCAGGATCAGGCCGCCGAGGCCGTAGACACCGAGGTTGCGCCGCAGCAGGTCGTGTGCGGAGGCAGGCCGGTAGCGGACGCCGCGCAGGGCCAGCGGGATCAGGGCCACGATGATCAGGGCGTTGAAGATGATCGCCGAGGTGATCGCGGAGGTGGGGCTGCTCAGGCCCATGATGTTGAGCGCGCCGAGGCCCGGGTAGGCCGAGGCGAACATGGCGGGGATGATCGCGAAGTACTTGGCGACGTCGTTGGTGATGGAGAAGGTGGTGAGCGCGCCTCGGGTGATGAGGAGCTGTTTGCCGATCTCGACGATGTCGATGAGCTTGGTGGGGTTGGAGTCGAGGTCCACCATGTTCCCGGCCTCCTTGGCGGCCGAGGTGCCTGTGTTCATGGCCACGCCGACATCCGCCTGGGCGAGGGCCGGGGCGTCGTTCGTGCCGTCGCCGGTCATCGCGACGAGCTTGCCGCCTGCCTGCTCCCGCTTGATGAGGGCCAGCTTGTCCTCCGGCGTCGCCTCCGCGAGGTATTCGTCGACGCCGGCCTCGGCGGCGATGGCGCGGGCCGTCAGCTCGTTGTCGCCAGTGACCATGACTGTACGGATGCCCATGGCGCGCAGCTCCGCGAAGCGCTCCCGAATGCCCTCCTTGACCACGTCCTTGAGGTGGATGATGCCCAGCACGCGCGGCCCGTCCCAGTCGTGGACCGCCACCAGCAGAGGGGTCCCACCGGATTGCGAGACCTGAGCGGACCAGGCAGCGGCCTCCGCCTGTACGGTTCCGCCGCGCATCGCCACCCAGTCCATGACCTGTGCGGCCGCGCCCTTGCGGATGGCGCATCCCGCGCCGTTGTCCCAGCTCAGGTTGATCCCGCTCATCCGGGTGCGGGCGCTGAACTCGGTGAAACGGGGGTTGCTGAGGTCCTCGGCGGCGGCCGGCTGGAGCCCGTACCGCTGGGCCAGGGCCACGACGGACCGACCTTCGGGAGTCTCGTCGGCGAGGGAGGACAGCTGGGCGGCGTCCGCGAGCTTGGTGTGGTCGATGCCGGGGAGCGGGATGAAGGCGGCGGCCTCGCGGTTGCCGTGCGTGATGGTGCCGGTCTTGTCGAGGAGCAGGGTGTTGATGTCACCGGCGGCCTCGACGGCGCGGCCGCTCAGCGCGATGACGTTGCGCTGCACGAGGCGGTCCATGCCGGCAATGCCGATCGCGGAGAGCAGGGCGCCGATCGTGGTGGGGATGAGGGTGACGAGGAGGGCAACCAGGACGGTCGTGGACTGGGCGGCGCCGGCGTACGCGGCCATCGGCTGGATGCTGACCACGATCAGGATGAAGATGACGGTCAGGGCGGCCAGCAGGATGTTCAACGCTATCTCGTTGGGGGTCTTCTGCCGGGTGGCGCCCTCGACCAGCGCGATCATCCGGTCGATGAAGCTGTTCCCGGATCGGGAGGTGACCCGCACGACGATCGAGTCCGACAGGACGGTCGTACCGCCGGTGACACCGGACCGGTCGCCGCCCGACTCCCGGAGCACGGGGGCCGATTCACCGGTGACGGCCGACTCGTCCACCATCGCCGCACCGTCGACCACGTCCCCGTCGGCCGGAACCAGCTCCCCCGCTTCGACGAGCACGAAGTCGAAGGGCTGGAGTTCGGCCGGGGTCACGACCTCGGTCTCGGCACTGCACAGGTTCGTCCCGTACGTCCAGTGCTTGAGCCGGAGCGCGACCGTGCCCGTGCGCGCCTTGCGCAGCGATTCGGCTTGGGCGCGGCCACGGCCCTCGGCGACGGCCTCGGCGAGGTTGGCGAACAGGACCGTCAGCCACAGCCAGACGCTGATCACCCAGGTGAAGACCGACGGGTGGATGAGCGCCGACAGCGTGGTCAGGACCGATCCGACCGCGACGACGAACAGCACCGGCTTCTTCACCAGCTCACGCGGATGGATCTTGGCGACGGCCTCCCTGGCCGAGGTGGCGAGGAGTTCGGGCTCCAGCACGTTCACCTGGCCGGAGCGTTTCCTGGACGGCCGGTTGACCGGGGTCCGCGGAGGGGTGCCGAGATCCGGGGGAACGTGCTGCGCGGCGGCGGGAGGCATGAAGCGACCTTCTGGTGAGTTCGGCTGGGCACCCCCCTGCCGGCAGGGTCGGGCAAGGACTGGGTGCGGGTGAGGGGTGTCGCCGCCGGGGACTGTCTCGCATGGACCCCCTCGGCCGTCATGTGAGTAGTCGAGGTCCCCGGCGGCGCAACAGGCAGGAAACTACTGCCCGTTCCAGAGGAAAACCCCATGTGTGCGGGGGAATTGGCACCTTCTTGACGGCGGCGCACGAGACGCGTCAAGCCACCGTCAACGGCACGTCAACGCACGTCCGCGGAGATGCGGAAGCGCAGTCGGCAGATGACGGCGTCGGTGTCGCGGCGGACTGCGTGTGCGACGACGGAGCCGCGCTGGTTCTGCAGCATCCGCTGCCACAGGTGGGCGGGTTCCGTCTCCGGGATGAGGACGGTGACCTGGGTGTCCGGGTGTGCCTGTGTCAGCTCGCGCACGTACTCCGACACCGGGCGGCCGAGCGAACGGGTGTCCGAGGAGACTTCGATCAGCTCGACCCCCGGCTTCCACAACTCCCAGTCCCGGCGTAGGGCTTCGGCCGCCTGACGGTCCTCCGGAGCGGGGTGGGTGACGGTCACGGCGCGGACCTCGTCGCCAAGCGAGCGGGCGGCGGTGAGTGCCTGGCAGGTCAGTCGGGACAGCCCTGAGACGGGCACGACGACCAGAGAGCGGGAGCGTTGGGGCGGCTGAGGGATGCGGCCGAGCTCCAGGCGTTCGCCGATCCGAACGTAGGCGCGATGGATCTTCTCGAAGGCGAGGACGATCAGCGGCAGGGCGAGCACGATCAGCCAGGCGCCCTCGGCGAACTTGGTGGCGGTCACGACGACCGCCGAGACTCCGGTGAGCAGTGCGCCGAAGCCGTTGAGGACGGCCTTCGCCTGCCAGCTCCTGGGGCGTTCGCCGTACCAGTGCCGGACCATGCCGACCTGGCAGACGGTGAAGCCGACGAAGACGCCGATCGCGAACAGCGGGACGAGGGTGTTGGTGTCGCCGCCGGAGAACACCAGCAGGGCACCCGACACGAGCGCGAGGCACACCACGCCGTGCCGGTGCACCTGGCGGTCCGCCTTGAGGGCGAACACGTGCGGCAGGTAGTTGTCGCGTGCCAGCAGACTCATCAGGACGGGCAGCCCGCCGAAGGAGGTGTTCGCGGCGAGCGCCAGCAGCACCATGGTGGCGAACTGGACGACGTAGAAAGCGGCGTTGTGGCCGAACGAGGCGTCCGCGAGCTGGGCCAGGACGGTGACGCCCTCCACGGGCTGGAGGTGGAAGCGGCCGATCAGGACCGACAGGCCGATCAGCATCACGCCGAGCAGGGCGCCGAGGGCCACTTCGGTGCGCTGGGCCCGGCGGGCCGCCGGGGCACGGAAGGACGGGACGGCGTTGGCGACAGCTTCAACGCCGGTCAGGGCGGAGCAGCCGGCCGCGAAGGCCTTCAGCAGCAACAGCGCGCCGACGGTGGTGGCGCCTTCCCCGAGCGCGGAGACGTGTCCGGCGGCCGAGGCGGTGCTCACCGGGCCGTCACGGAACAGACCGATCACGACCATGGCCAGGATCGAGCCCACGAACACGGCGGTCGGTACGAGGAACGCCTTGGCGGAGTCCACGACCCCGCGCAGGTTCACCGCCGTGACCAGGATCAGCACCCCGAGGCAGATCCACACCCGTTCCCCGTACAGCTCCGGGAAGGCGGAGGTCAAGGCGGCGACGCCGGCGGTGACGGAGACGGCCACGTTCAGCACGTAGTCGAGGATCAGCGAGGCCGCGGCGACCAGGCTCGTGCGCCGGCCGAGGTGTTTCTTGGCGACGGCGTACGACCCGCCGCCGTCCGGGAACGCGGCGATCACCTGCCGGTACGAAGCCACCAGCACGGCGAGCAGCGCGGCGATCGCCAGGGTGACGGGGAGGGTGAACCCGAGGCCGTAGGCACCGGCTGCCGCCAGGACCAGCACGATCGACTCCGGCCCGTATGCGACGGAGGCCATCGCGTCGAGCGACAGCGCGGCCAGGCCTTGGAGGGCGGTCAGCCGGTGCCGGTCCGGTGCCTCGGGAGGCGTCCGTACGCCGGTATCAGGAGGTTCCTCCGTGCCCGGCGCCTGTCCTGCCACGGTCGTCTTTCCCCTGTGCATGGCCATCTTCGCTGTTCCTCCGATTGGACAAAGTGAGGACAGCGTCGGGACGGCATGGCCGAATGACCAGTGCTCTTGGCGGAATCCATACGACCGCCGCCCCACTCTTCACGCACTCCTGACGCCGGCGCCGCAAAGTCGTATGAGGTGCGTCAAGACCTCGCCAGGGTGCGCGGCTCCTTCATCGACCCGGGGCACGCTTGATATGGGCGACACATGTCCCACGGAACCAAGGGAGTACACGCTGATGGACGCGGAAAACGTGGTCGGACTCATCGTCGCCGTCGCTTTGCTTGCCTATCTCGTGACCGCCCTCATCAGGCCCGAGAGGTTCTGAACCAAGACCGTCATGTCCGGACGGGAGGCATCACATGTCCGGGTACCGACTCCACGACCGTGCCGTCCTGCTCGCGGCCCTCGTGATCCCCTTCTTCGTTGCGCTCGCGCTCGTGCCGTTCCGAACCGACCTTTCAGCGACGAACGAGGCTCTGATCATGGTCGTCGCGGTGGTCGTGGTCGCCGCGCTCGGCACCCGGGCGGCCGGGGCGCTGGCCGCACTGTCCGCGGCTGCCTGGTTCGATTTCTTCCTGACCAGGCCCTACCAGCAGTTCGCCATCGCCGACGGTGACGAGATCCAGACGGCCGTCCTCCTGCTCGTCGTCGGGCTGATCGTTTCGCAGCTGGCCGTACGCGTACGGAGGCTCCGGACGATCGTGGTCACCGACGCCGCGCACCTGTCCAGCCTCCAGGGAACCGCTCGACTGGCCGAGGACGGCAGCTCACCGGAAGCAGTGGTCGAGTACGTACGCCGCGAGCTCGTCGGCCTGCTGGGCCTGCGCAGCTGCCGCTTCGAGTACGGCAGGCTGCTCGGGCACCGGCCGCGCCTGCAGCACGACGGCAGCCTGTGGCTGCGCAGCGGCGGCCGGATCACCGAGTACGCCGACTGGCCGGACGGGGAGACCGAACTGCGCGTCGTCGGCGGAGGCCACTACTACGGCCGCTTCCTCCTCGATCCACTCCCGGGCCGCCCCCTGCCCCCCGAAGAGGCCCGCCTGGTGGCCGTCGCGCTGGCCGCGCAGGCCGGCGCCGCCCTGGACACAGCCGGCCTGTCCCACCAGGGCTAACTGGCGATTCACGGCTTCACGCGTAAGCGTGGCGTTAAGAGTTCCCCTGCGCCCGTATGGACCCCGTCAAGGTGTCTTAACGCCGGGCTGAAGACACGGTTATCTCGACATCGGCCATCTGGCCGATTCATTTCCTCCCTCTTCATCCAGGAGCTCACGGTGGCCGATCTGGCCTTCGTCGTCACCACGGTCGCGGTGTTCGCGCTGGTGGCTCTCATCGCCCGGGGGGTGACCAAGCTGTGAACGCCGAAAACATCGTCGGCCTCGTCGTGGCCGTCTCCCTGCTCGGATACCTCGTCCTCGCCCTTGTGTACCCGGAGAGGTTCTAGCCACCGATGAGTCCCGTTCTCGCTGGTGTGCTCCAGCTCCTCGCACTGATCGCCGCGCTCGCGCTGGCCTACCGCCCGCTGGGCGACTACATGGCCCGCGTCTACTCCTCCGAGAAGCACTACAAGCCGGAGAAGTGGATCTACAAGGCCATCGGCGCCAACCCGTCCGCCGAGATGCGCTGGCCCGCCTACCTGCGTGCCGTCCTCGCCTTCTCGGCGGTGAGTGTCCTCTTCCTCTACGCCCTCCAGAGGGCGCAGGGCGTCCTGCCCGGCTCGCTCGGCTTCTCCGCGATCGACCCGGACCAGGCCTTCAACACGGCCGCCTCCTTCGTGGCGAACACGAACTGGCAGTCGTACTACGGCGAGCAGGCCATGGGCCACGTCGTACAGACCGGCGGCCTCGCGGTGCAGAACTTCGTCTCCGCCGCCGTCGGCATGGCCGTCGCGGTAGCCCTCGTACGGGGCTTCGCACGCTCGCGCACGGGTGAGCTCGGCAACTTCTGGGCCGACATGGTCCGCGGAGTAGTCCGCATCCTGCTGCCCATCTCCGTGATCGGCGCGATCATCCTGGTCGCCTGCGGTGCGATCCAGAACTTCTCCGGGATCCACGAGGTCGGCCAGTTCATGGGCGGCTCGCAGCAGTGGAACGGCGGGGCGGTGGCTTCGCAGGAGGTCATCAAGGAGCTGGGTACGAACGGCGGCGGTTACTTCAACGCCAACTCCGCGCACCCGTTCGAGAACCCCACCCCGTTCTCGAACCTCTTCGAGATCTTCCTGATCCTCGTCATCCCGTTCGCGCTGACCCGCACCTTCGGCCGCATGGTCGGAAACCTGCGCCAGGGCTACGCGATCCTCGCGACGATGGCGACCATCTGGATCGGCTTCACCGCGCTGATGATGTGGACCGAGTTCGCCCACCACGGTCCGGCGTTCGATGTCGCCGGCGGTGCGATGGAGGGCAAGGAGACCCGGTACGGGATCGGCGCCTCCGCGATCTTCTCGGTCGCCACGACACTGACCTCGACCGGTGCGGTCAACTCCTTCCACTCCTCGTACACGGGTCTGGGCGGCGGCATCCAGCTGCTGGGCATGCAGCTCGGCGAGATCGCGCCCGGCGGTGTCGGTTCCGGTCTCTACGGCATGCTGATCATGGCGATCATCGCGGTGTTCATCGCCGGCCTCATGGTCGGCCGCACCCCCGAGTACCTCGGCAAGAAGATCGGCACCCGCGAGATCAAGTTCGCGGCCTGCTACATCCTCATCACCCCCGCTCTGGTGCTGGGCTTCACCGCCGCGGCCATGGCGCTGGACACCCCGGCCAACTCGATGACCAACACCGGGGCGCACGGATTCTCAGAGATCCTCTACGCCTACACCTCGGGCGCAAACAACAACGGCTCGGCCTTCGCGGGCCTGAACGCCGACACCCAGTGGTTCAACAGCACCATCGGCATCGCCATGCTCCTGGGCCGCTTCCTGCCCATGGTGTTCGTCCTCGCGCTGGCCGGCTCGCTCGCCGAGCAGAAGCCCGTACCCGAGACCGCGGGCACGCTGCGCACCGACAAGCCGCTCTACACGGGCCTGCTCGTCGGCACGATCCTCATCGTCACCGGTCTGACCTACTTCCCGGCCCTGGCGCTGGGTCCGCTCGCCGAAGGACTCGCATCATGAGCACCGCCACACCCACAAGGGCTCCGCACCAGGACGTGCCCACCGGCCACAAGCCGGGCGGCGGGCGCGTGGGCGGCGGCCTGTTCGACCCCAAGCAGCTGTTGAAGTCCTTCCCCGACGCCGTCCGCAAGCTCGACCCCCGGATCATGATCAAGTCCCCGGTCATGTTCGTCGTCCTGATCGGCTCGGTCGTCACCACCGTCCTCGCGATCAAGGACCCGACGGACTGGTTCGGCTGGGCCATCACCGCTTGGCTGTGGCTGACCACGATCTTCGCCAACCTCGCCGAGGCCGTCGCCGAAGGCCGCGGCAAGGCCCAGGCCGACACCCTGCGCAAGGCCAAGACCGACTCCGTCGCCCGCCGCCTCACCAAGGACGGCAAGAGCGAGGAACAGGTGCCCGGCGCGGAGCTGCGCATCGGTGACCTGGTGGTCTGCGAGGCCGGCGACATCATCCCGGGCGACGGTGACGTCGTCGAGGGCGTCGCCTCCGTCGACGAGTCCGCGATCACGGGCGAATCGGCCCCGGTGATCCGGGAATCGGGCGGTGACCGCAGCGCGGTCACCGGCGGTACGAAGGTGCTCTCCGACCGGATCGTCATCAAGATCACGACGAAGCCCGGCGAGACGTTCATCGACCGCATGATCGCCCTGGTCGAGGGCGCCGCCCGGCAGAAGACGCCCAACGAGATCGCGCTGAACATCCTGCTCGCGTCCCTCACGATCGTCTTCCTGCTCGCGGTCGTCACCCTGCAGCCCTTCGCGATCTACGCGGGCGCCGAGCAGTCGATGATCGTGCTCACCGCACTGCTGGTCTGCCTGATCCCGACCACCATCGGCGCGCTGCTCTCCGCGATCGGCATCGCCGGCATGGACCGCCTGGTCCAACGCAACGTCCTCGCCATGTCCGGCCGCGCCGTCGAGGCCGCGGGCGACGTCTCGACCCTCCTGCTCGACAAGACGGGCACGATCACCCTGGGCAACCGCCAGGCGTCGGAGTTCGTACCCGTCAAGGGCACCACCGCGGCCGAGCTCGCCGACGCCGCGCAGCTCTCCTCCCTCGCGGACGAGACCCCCGAGGGCCGCTCCATCGTCGTCCTGGCGAAGGAGAAGTACGGGCTGCGCGAGCGCCACCAGGGCGAGCTGGCCCACGCCGAGTGGATCGCCTTCACCGCACAGACCCGCATGTCGGGTGTGGACGTGGACAACAAGCAGACCCGCAAGGGCGCGGCCGGTTCGGTCATCACCTGGGTCAAGGAGCAGGGCGGCCAGGTCTCCGACGACGCCGACCTCCTCGCCAACAAGATCTCGGAAGCCGGCGGCACCCCGCTCCTCGTCGCGGTCAAGGACGAGAAGGGCGCCCGGATCCTGGGCGTCATCCACCTCAAGGACGTGGTCAAGGAGGGCATGCGGGAGCGGTTCGAGGAACTGCGCCGCATGGGCATCAAGACCATCATGATCACCGGCGACAACCCGCTGACCGCCAAGGCCATCGCGGAGGAGGCGGGCGTGGACGACTTCCTCGCCGAGGCCACCCCCGAGGACAAGATGGCCCTCATCAAGCGGGAGCAGGCGGGCGGCAAGCTCGTCGCCATGACGGGCGACGGTACGAACGACGCCCCTGCGCTGGCCCAGGCCGACGTGGGTGTGGCGATGAACACGGGTACGTCGGCCGCCAAGGAGGCCGGGAACATGGTGGACCTGGACTCCAACCCCACCAAGCTCATCGAGATCGTCGAGATCGGCAAGCAGCTCCTGATCACGCGCGGGGCGCTCACCACCTTCTCGATCGCCAACGACGTCGCGAAGTACTTCGCGATCATCCCGGCCATGTTCGCCGTGGTCTACCCGGGCCTGGACAAGCTCAACATCATGGGCCTGGCCTCACCCGAGTCGGCGATCCTCTCCGCGGTCATCTTCAACGCACTGATCATCATCGCGCTGGTGCCGCTCGCCCTGAAGGGCGTCCAGTACAAGCCGACCAGCGCCGACAAGATGCTGCGCCGCAATATCGGGCTGTACGGCGTGGGCGGTCTGATCGCCCCGTTCATCGGCATCAAGATCATCGACCTGCTCATCTCCCTCATCCCCGGGCTCGCCTGAATTAGGAACGTGCTGATCTGCCATGAACAATTCCGTATCCAGCACCGTCCGCCTGATCGGTGCGGGCCTGCGCGCCCTGCTCGTCCTGACCGTGATCTGCGGGGTCATCTACCCGCTCGCCGTCACCGGGATCGCCCAGGCCCTGTTCAACGACAAAGCGAACGGCTCGGAGATCAAGGACAAGAGCGGCCAGGTCGTCGGCTCCTCCCTCATCGGCCAGAGCTACAACCTGCCGAAGAAGGACCCCAACGACGCCGAAGAGGCGGCCAGGCCGGACCTGAAGTGGTTCCAGCCGCGCCCCTCCAACGGTCTGGGCAGCAACAGTGTCAACATGCAGTACTCGCTGATCCTGTCCGGCGCCACCAACCGCTCCGCCGACAACGGAGCCGTGGGCGGCCAGTGCACCAAGGCGGCGGAGGAAGGCACGCTCTGCGCCCAGGTCGTCGCCGCCAAGGAAGCCGTCATCGCGGACAACTCCACCGCCGGCTACCAGGTCAAGCCCGAGGACGTACCGGCCGACGCCGTCACCTCCTCCGGCTCCGGCCTCGACCCGGACATCTCCCCCGCCTACGCCAAGCTCCAGGCCCACCGGGTCGCCGAGCAGAACAAGCTCGACGTCAAGCAGGTCGAGAAGCTCGTCGCCGACCACACCACCAGCCGGACCCTCGGCTTCATGGGCGAACCCCGCGTCAACGTCCTTGAGCTCAACATCGCCCTCAAGGCACTGACCAAGAGCTGATGTTCCACATCGCACGGTCTGAGCGCCGGCGGGGCGCGGACCTCCCCCAGCTACCGCTGGGAGGGGCCCCAGCGCCCCGCCGGCCTCGTGCCATGCCCGTTACGAAGGAAGGCTGCACACCGATGACCCGGGTGCTGGTGGTGGAGGACGACCCTCAGCTCGTCCGCGCGCTCAAGATCAATCTCCAGGCGCGCAAGTTCGAGGTCGAGGAGGCTTCCGACGGCGGATCGGCCCTGCGGCTCGCGGCCGCCCACAAGCCGGACGTCATAGTGCTCGACCTCGGACTCCCCGACATGGACGGCATCGAAGTCATCAAGGGCGTCCGCGTCTGGAGCAAGGTCCCCATCCTGGTCCTCTCCGCCCGTCACACCTCGGAGGACAAGATCCGCGCATTGGACGCGGGCGCGGACGACTACGTGACGAAACCGTTCAGCATGGACGAGCTCCTGGCCCGCCTACGGGCAGCCGCCCGGAGACATGAAGCCCCGACGGCTTCGCAGGCCGACGAAGTCTCCGTGGTCACGACCGCAGAGTTCACCGTCGACCTGGTCGCGAAGAAGGTGCAGCGGGGCGAGCGCAGCGTACGGCTCACCCCGACCGAATGGCACCTGCTGGAAATCCTCATCACCCACCCCGGCCGGCTGATCACTCAGAGTCAGCTACTGCTGGAGGTCTGGGGACCCACCTACGGGGAGAACACCAACTACCTGCGTGTATACATGGCCCAGCTACGGCGCAAACTGGAAGCGGACCCCTCCCACCCCCGGTACCTGATCACCGAACCGGGCATGGGCTACCGCTTCGAACCCTAGTCACCCGTCCGATCCACAGCAGAGAAAAAGAGTCGGAACATGGGACGCGGCAAGCTCCGCATCTACCTCGGCGCGGCGCCGGGCGTCGGCAAGACGTACGCGATGCTCTCCGAGGCACACCGCCGGATCGAGCGGGGCACCGACTGCGTCGTCGGCTTCGTCGAACACCACAACCGCCCGCGCACCGAGGTCATGCTGCACGGCCTCGAACTCATCGAGCGGCGCGAGATCGAGTACCGGGACGCCACCTTCACCGAGATGGACGTCGACGCGATCCTCGCCCGCCGCCCCGCGGTCGCGCTCGTGGACGAGCTCGCCCACACCAACGTGCCCGGCTCGCGCAACGCCAAGCGCTGGCAGGACGTCGAAGAGCTGCTCCAGGCGGGCATCGACGTCGTCTCCACCGTCAACATCCAGCACCTGGAGTCGCTGGGTGACGTCGTCGAGACGATCACCGGGGTCCGGCAGCGCGAAACGGTCCCCGACGAGGTGGCCCGGCGGGCCGACCAGATCGAGCTCGTCGACATGTCCCCGCAGGCCCTGCGCCGCCGCATGGCCCACGGCAACGTCTACAAACCCGACAAGGTCGACGCGGCCCTGTCCAACTACTTCCGCCCCGGCAATCTCACCGCCCTGCGCGAACTGGCCCTGCTGTGGGTGGCCGACCGGGTCGACGAGTACCTCCAGGAGTACCGGGGCGAGCACAACATCCGCTCCACCTGGCAGGCCCGCGAACGCATCGTCGTCGGCCTCACCGGCGGCCCCGAGGGACGTACGCTCATCCGCCGCGCCGCCCGACTCGCCGAGAAGGGCGCGGGCGGCGAGGTACTCGCCGTCTACATCGCCGCCAGCGACGGCCTCACCTCCGCATCGCCCAAGGAACTCGCTGTCCAGCGCACCCTGGTCGAGGACCTGGGCGGCACCTTCCACCACGTCATAGGCGACAACGTCCCTGACGCGCTGCTGGAGTTCGCCCGCGGGGTCAACGCCACCCAGATCGTTCTCGGCGTCAGCCGCCGCCGCTCCTGGCAGTCCGTCTTCAGCCCCGGGGTCAGCGCCACCGTCGCCCGCGAGTCCGGACCCGACCTCGACGTCCACATCGTCACCCACGACGAGGCCGCCAAGGGCCGTGGCCTGCCCGTCGCCCGCGGCGCGCGGCTCGGCCGCTCCCGCATCATCTGGGGATGGCTCACCGGTATCGCGGGCCCCGCGCTGCTGACCGTCCTGCTGAGCCAGATCGTCCCCGAGCTCGGGCTCGCCAACGACATGCTGCTCTTCCTCACCTTCACGGTGGCAGCGGCGCTGCTCGGCGGACTCCTCCCCGCCCTGGCGTCGGCGGCCTTCGGGTCCCTGCTCCTGAACTACTACTTCACCCCGCCGCTGCACGAGTTCACCATCTCCGACCCCTTGAACATCGTCGCCATCGCGATCTTCGTAGGAGTGGCCGTGTCCGTCGCCTCGGTGGTCGACCTGGCCGCCCGGCGCACCCACCAGGCCGCCCGCCTGCGCGCCGAGTCCGAGATCCTGTCCTTCCTCGCAGGCAGCGTCCTGCGCGGCGAGAACTCCCTCGACGCCCTCCTCGAACGCCTCCGCGAGACCTTCGCCATGCAGTCGGTCGTCCTCCTGGAGCGCACCACCGAGGTCGAACCCTGGACCACGGCCGCCTCCGTCGGCATCAGCCCCGTCAGCCGGCCCGAGGACGCCGATGTCGACCTCCCCATCGGCGACAACATGGCCCTCGCCCTCACCGGCCGGGTCCTGCCCGCCGAGGACCGACGGGTCCTCGGCGCTTTCGCCGCCCAGGCGGCCGTCGTACTCGACCGCCAACGCCTCGTCGACGAGGCCGAGAAGTCCCGCGAACTCGCCGAGGCCAACCGCATCCGCACCGCCCTGCTCGCCGCCGTCAGCCACGACCTGCGGACCCCGCTCGCCGGCATAAAGGCCTCGGTGAGCTCGCTCCGTTCCGACGACGTCGAATGGTCCGAGGAAGACAAGGCCGAACTCCTGGAGGGCATCGAGGACGGCGCCGACCGCCTCGCCGCACTGATCGGCAACCTCCTGGACATGTCCCGCCTCAACACCGGCACCGTCGTCCCGCTGATCCGCGAGACCGACCTCGACGAGGTCGTCCCCATGGCCCTGGGCGGCGTACCCGAGGACAGCGTCGAACTCGACATCCCCGAAACCCTCCCCATGATCGCCGTCGACCGCGGCCTGCTCGAACGAGCCGTCGCCAACATCGTCGAGAACGCCGTCAAGTACAGCCCCGACGGCCAACCCGTCAACGTCACGGCCAGCGCCCTGCACGAGCGCGTGGAACTGCGCGTCGTCGACCGCGGGCCCGGCGTCCCCGACGAGGCCAAGGACCGCATCTTCGAACCGTTCCAGCGCCACGGCGACGCCCCGCGCGGCGCCGGAGTCGGCCTCGGCCTCGCCGTCGCCCGCGGCTTCACCGAGGCCATCGGCGGCACCCTCACGGCCGAGGACACTCCCGGCGGCGGCCTCACCATGGTCATCACCCTCCCCATAGCGGGCGGCGCACCGCCGGTCACCGCGGAACTCCCGACATCGGCGGTCACCTGAACCGGCCCGCGGACCAGGCCCGATGATCGCCGGTCGCATCCTGTGGCCGGCGATCGTCCCCCGCATCAACTCAGTGGGCCCGCGATGGCCGTGAGGGCGGCGAGGTGACGCCGATAGGTGGTCATCCCCTCCTCGGTCAGAGACAGCCAGGTCCGGGGCCGACGCCCGACCTGCCCCTTCTCGACCGTCACCCAGCCCGCTTCCTCCAGGCGCGAGACCTGCTTCGACAGTGCAGAGTCCGTGATCTCCACGAGATCCCGCACATAGGCGAACTCGGCCTTCTCCACAGGAGCGAGAGCCGCGACGATCGACAGACGCACGGCCGATGCGAGAAGCGGTGCGAGTCCGTGTCGCGGATGAGGGCCCTGACCGGCACCCACCGGGACTTCCGGCGTCATACGGCGCGCGCCTCACGCCAGGCCGCCGCAGCGGCCGGCAGCGCGCATGCGACAGCGGCCACGACCACGAAGGCGACACTGTCCAGGAAGACGGTGAGGCCGAGCACGAGCGTCAGGACGTAGGCGACCGCCCAGGCGCCGATCACCCTGAGATGCCTGCCGCCGTAACCGCGCGGGACCACGGGCTGCCTCGTGGCAAACACAGACAATCCCATGACCACAACGGCGTTCGCCAGCGTGCTGACGAGCGTCCCCGTCCGCCCGTGCCACATCAGCACCGCCGGGACGAGAGCGAGCTGCCACGCGGCGAACAGCCAGAGATAGCCGACGTACCAGCCGCTTCGCCCCCGCGCGCTCGCCTCGATCCGCGCAATCCCCTTCAACGACGCGACCGCATCGGCCTGTTCAGACATGGCACACCCCTCCCGTCGTCGCCGAGCAGCCCTGAACCTGCCCACTCGACATCTACTTGCCACATTAGCAAGTACTTGCCAGGAGGGATCAACTGCCGGTGTGCGCGCTGACGCCCGAAACACGCGAGCCGCCCAACTCCGGTATCCCCACACCGGGAGCTGGACGGCTCATGTGTTGTGCGACGGTTGACCAGCACGCGGTCGCATCGGCCCGTACCCCCACGGCCGGACCATGCGCACCTTTGGCGGTGTTCAGGTCACCGACCTCCAGCCGCGTGCCACCGGACCGTCACCGGCTCCGTCGCTCCGCCAGTCTGTTCCCGGCCGACGTCCATGGCAACGCTCCTTGACGCGTTCCTTCCGCACAGCCGTCGATCTTTGACGCGGCCCTGATGACCTGCGCGAAGACCTGATTCGCACGGTCACCCGACGGCCATCAGAAGGCCGTCAAAGTCCCGTTCAGGATCTTGCCCCGGCATCCCTGATGCGCTGGGATGGGGTCATGAACAGCGGTCCGCGCTACGACGATCGGCCACCGTCATGGCGAAGCCGTGCCGGTGTCACGTCGGTGCAGCCGACGGCGCCCGCTGTCCGCCCGGCCTTCTGACATCGGCCGCGCGTCCTCCGTGTACCTGCCACCGGCGTCCTGAAGGACTCCGGCCGGGGCTTCGTACGCATCCTCCCCTTCACCGCATGACCTGAGCCCTCGCCCCCTGCCCAACGCCGGGGGCGCCGGGCGCGTCAGCCATGCCTTCTTCCAGGAATCCGACATGTCTTCATCCCTGTCCGGACGTACCGTCCTCGTCACCGGCGCCACCGCCGGCATCGGCTACGAGACCGCTCGCCAGCTCGCCCAGCGCGGCGCGGTCGTCCTTCTCCATGGCCGTACCGCCGAGGAGGCCCAGGCTGCAGCCGACCGTCTGGTGACCACCGAGGGCATCGACAGCGCCCTGCTGCGACCGCTCGCCGCCGACTTCGCCCGTCTGGAGGAAGTCGAGAACCTGGCCCACGCCGTCGTACGGGAACACCCGCGCCTCGACGTTCTCGTCAACAACGCGGCCATCGCCGCCCCCGAGCGTCACACCCTCACCGTCGACGGCAACGAGATCGCCTTCCAGGTCAACTTCCTGGCGCACTACCTCCTCACCAACCTCCTGGAACCCTCCCTCACCAGCGACCCGGGCGGGCGCGTCGTCAACGTCTCCTCCTCGCTCCACCGCACGGCCGCCATCCAGTGGAGCGACCCGAACCGGGAGCGCCGCTACTCACGGCTGGCTGCATACGCGCAGTCGCAGCTGGCGCTGACCGTCTTCGCCTCCGACCCGCGTGTCACCGCCGTGTCCGTCCACCCCGGTGTCTGCGAGACCGGTCTGCTCCCCCTCTACGGCAACGAAGGCGAATCCGCCGCCGAGGGCGCCCAGCACGTCGTACGCCTCTGCGACCCCACCACCGAGATCGTCAACGGCGCCTACTACGACCGCGAAGAACGCGTCGCCCCGGCCGCCGCCGCCACCGAGGACCGCACGATCAAGCGCCTCACCAAGCTCGCCGACCTCCTCGTCGGCCACACCGCCTGAAGGGACACCCGTCCATGTCCAAGCGCGCACACAAGAAGAGGGCCCGCCGCAAGAAGGGCTCCAACCACGGCAGCAAGCCCTCCTGCTAGCCAACAGCCCATTCCGCGGGGCGGCCCTCCGAACAGGGCCGCCCCGCCTCCATGTCCCGACAAGGAAGCCTCGTGATCAACCTGCCGCCCCACCGACTCCCGGCCCTCGTTCGCTGGTCCCCCACCGGGGCCCCGGGCTCGGCCGCCCTGACCGAGCACGTCCTGACCACCGAGGCCGGCCGCTGGTGGGTGGACCGCGTCATCCAGCCGCGCGTGATCGCCGCCGAATGCGGGGACCACGTCCTCTTGCGCGGAGACCCGCAGGCCCTGATACCGAGGGATCTCAGGGTCTTCGCGGACCACTCCATCGAGGCTCCGGGCCGCTTCCTTCCGCTGATCGGGGCTTCGTTCGACCGGGTCGTGCCGTGGCAGCGCATGGTGTATGTCAAGCGCTGCCCCGTGCCCGCCACCCGGCCGCCCAGGGGTGTGACCGTACGGAGGCTCAACGCCCACGACGCTCGCGCGCTCACCACCCTTCCGCCCGCGATGAGCTGGATTCACCACACCTGGGGCGGTCCGGACGCCCTCGCCCGCTCGGGCTACGCCTGGGCCGCCTTCCAGGGTGACCGCATCGTGGCCGTGGCCTGCACCTACTTCCTCGGCACCGCCTACGAGGACGTCGCCTGCGTCACCGTGCCCGACCCGCGCCTGCAGTACCTGGCTCTCGACTGCGTCAACGCCCTGTGCTCGGACATAGCGGCCCGAGGGCACACCCCCAGCTGGACCTGCTCTGCGAGCAACCGCCCCGGCCGCCTGCTCGCCTGGACCGCCGGCTTCCGTCCCGAGCGGGAGTACGCCCACTACGCCGTCGGCACACCGGCGGCAGCCGGAAGAGTGGCGGCGGGTTGAGGGGCGATACTCGCCGCGTGGACTCCATCTACCGCAGCACGCCGGGCCGGGAGCAGATCCGCCGCTGGTGCACCAGCCGGCTCGACGCATGGCCAGTGCCGCACAAGCGGACCGTTGTGACCGCCAACGGAGCAGAGACCCACCTGGTGAGCGCCGGCTCCGGCCCGACCACGGTGGTCTTCGTGCCGGGTACGAACTTCAACGCGGCCGCATCCCTGCCCCTGGCCACCGCCCTTGTCACGGCCGGCCACCGGCTCCTCCTGCCGGATGTCCCCGGACAGCCCGGCCTCAGCTCCGGGGACCGCGGGATCTCCGGCGGCCGCCTGTCGTGGTACGGCACATGGCTGAGCGAGGTCCTCGACGCTGCTGCCGCGACCGGGCCCGTGGTGGTGGTCGGGCATTCCTTCGGTGCCGCCATCGCCCTGTCCAGCCCGTCACCGCGCATCGACCGGCTCGTCCTAGTCTCCCCCGGCGGACTGGGCCGGCTGCGCCTCACACCCAGGCTGCTCGCCGTCTCCGCCGCCTGGTTCGTCCGGCCGACTCCGGCACGCAGCACCCGGCTCCTGCGGGCCATGCTCTCACCCGGCCACCAACCCCGCGAAGAGCTGGTGGAGTGGATGACGCTGGTCGCACGCCACTCCCGCTCGAGTGGAGCTCCTGGGGTGGCAGACCTCCCTGGGCGGGCCGTTCCCTGGCTGGTCATCACAGGAGCGCACGACACCTTCCTGCCACCGCGACGGCTCGCCCCGGCGGTCCGCACGATGCTCGGCACCGACCTGCACGTCATCCCGGACGCCGGCCACCTCGTGATCGAGGAACACCCCGGCCGGCTGGCGGCCCTTGTATGAGCGGACATCAAGCACACCGATCTCCCCTCCCCTGCCCGCGTCCGTACTGCTCACCGGCCCCCTCACCGGAACTCGGCCAGCCGGCGCCGCAGCCCCAGCACCGTCAACCCGGCCGTGAGCAGCAGCGACGCGCCGGCCGTCGGGCCCTGCGTGGTCAGTGCCCCTCGGCCCTCCCGGACAGCGAGATCGAAGTGCCTCTGGTTGATGGCGGTGACCTGGTCCAGAGCCTTCATCCACTCCCCGAAGTGGGCGTTCGAGGTGTCAGATGCCCAGCCGATGCAGAAGACCGTGGCCTCCTGCTGCTTGCCCTCGGCCACCAGCCGCCGGAAGGTCCGGTCGTCGCGCTGGTAGACGGCGTACGCCTCGACGGTCTTCTGGGCGGCCTCCCGCTCGCCCGCGAAGGTGATGTTGTCCAGTTCGCGCCGGTACTCGCCGGTGAACCGTTTGTCCTCGTGGTTGTTCAGGTACGTGGCCCACGTGTCAGCGAGCCTCCGGTCGTACGTATCGAGTCCGGCGCCCTGAATCCCGTACAGCTGATGCGACTTGTCGAGGAAGGAGAGCTCGTACGGGGGGCGGCGGTCGGGGTCCAGGAGGTAGCGGCTCTCGTCGGCGTTGGCGTCGTAGCCGATCGCTTTGGACCGTGACAGCGCGATGACGGAGTCGAAGGAGTCGCGGCGGGCGACCTTCATCCGGTCGTGGGTGATCGTGAGCAGCTGGGCGCCGCACACGACCGCGACCACGGCGCAGAGGGTGGCGGCGATCAGTCCCGGGTTGAAGACCCGGCGGAACCGGCGCGCGAGATGGATCTGGAGCAGTACCAGCGCGGCGATCAGCAGCAGGCCGAGGACGGCTTCGGCGGTCCGCTGCACGTCGAGGTCACCTCGCGCTGCGACGTACTGCCGCTCGTACACCGCATTGTTGGCGTCAACGAGCTTGCGTGCCTCTGGGAGCAGCCGCCCCGTGAGGAGGTCGGTCGCGGTCCGGTAGTCCTCGCGGGCGGCGTCCTTGCCGCCGGGCCGGCTGTCGTTCTCCAGTGCCCGTCCGATCAGCTCCTGGTAGTGCGCGAAGTCATCGGTGAGCCGCACGACGGTCGCCTCGGTGGCCGGGTCGCCTTCCGAGGCGGCGGCGAGCGTGCGCAGGGAGCGGCTGATGGTCTCCTGCGCCTCTCCGTAGAAGCCACTCGCCTTGGCGTACGACTCTTCCAGGCGCCCCTTGCCGGTACCGGAATCACCACTGGAGAGCAGGATGTTGGCCGTCTGCGCGTCCATGTCGTTGAGCGCGAGGTTGAGCCGGGTCGCGGAGACGGTACGGGGCGCGTCGTGCTGGGCCGTTTCGTCCCAAGCGGCGGTCGCGCCCGTCGCCGCGACCGCGAGCAGGATCAGCAGCCCGGTGGCAAGCAGCACGCACGCCGCGCGAGCGAGGCACAGTCGGCCGGGCAAGGTGGCCCAGTAGCGGTCGGCGAGGAGGCGGGCCGCCCGGGCGATCACGGTGGGAGGCCGTGGTCCCGACGGCCCTCCTCCCAGCTCCCCTCCTGACGGCGAACGTGGGACGCTCACGCGACGGGCGTCCGGTGCGGGGCTCTGCGTGACAGTCTCTGGAGCCCCCGCTCCCTGGGTCTGTTCGGTACCGGCGGTGATCGTCACTCGCGCTCCAGCTCACACCCGGGCCGTTCGTACGGCCCTGCGTGCACGCCAGCATCTGGCTCAACAGTTCGACCCACCAGGCACGTTGATGGTCTTCATACGCGGGGAGACGCAGAAATGACGGGGTCTTGACGGCGCCCTCCGTCCGTCGGCTCCGCCGCACTCATGCCTCGAAGCGGTACCCCATGCCGGGGGCAGTGATCAGATGACGCGGGTGTGACGGGTCCGCTTCCAGCTTCCGCCTGAGGTGAGCCATGTACACCCGCAGGTAGTTGGTCTGCGTTCCGTAGGACGAACCCCACACCTCCTGGAGCAGACGCCGCTGGCTGACGAGCCGGCCCCGGTTGCGGATCAGGACCTCCAGCAGATGCCATTCCGTCGGCGTGAGCCGGATGCTCTTCCCTCTGCGCCTGGCCTTCTTCGCGAGCAGGTCTACGGTGAACTCCTCGGTCTCGACGACCGCTTCGTTCGCGGCGGCCGACTCCTGTGTCGGTGTGCGGCGGATGACGGCTCCCAGCCGGGCCAGCAGTTCGTCCATGCTGAAGGGCTTGGTGATGTAGTCGTCGGCGCCCGCGTCCAGGGCCTGGATCTTCTCCTCGGAGCCGTGGCGGGCGGAAACCACCAGGACGGGCACTTGCGACCATCCGCGCAGCTGCTTGATCACCTCGATCCCGTCCATGTCGGGCAGTCCGAGGTCCAGCAGGACCACGTCCGGGCGGCAGGCCGCCACGGCCGCCAGGGCCGTACCCCCGTCCTGCGCGCAGTCCACGTCGTACTTCCGCGCCTTCAGATTGATCACCAGCAACCGCGCAAGCTGCGGTTCGTCATCCACCACCAGCACCCGGGGCATTGGCGGGCCGCCTTCCTGTTGTACGTCCTGTGAGTACGGATAACCGGAGGGAACATCGGTTTTCGGCCGCCTCGGCAGGCGTTGACGACGTCCATACGGCCGTGGGTGCGACTTTGACGGCTTCCCTACGGCAAGGCTCGCGCGGCAGTGCACGGGACGGCCCGTCCGTGATGCGTCCCGGCTTCAGCCCGACCCCCCGCGGTCCGGACTGGGCGTGGTCTCGGCGCTGATCGTCACGCGCCCTCCAACCTCGCATCACGGACGGTCGTCCGCTTCCCCCTGCCACTCAGTCTGCGATCACCGCCGTGTGCCAACGCACCACGTTGACGCCCCTCTTACGACAAACCCGCACTTCCTGACGCGCTGCTGATGGCGGGCATCGGGGTGGCGTAAACGAGTCGTAAACACCATCGGCATCGGACGTAGCATCGGTGCGTTTGCTGTGATCTACGTGGTTCACCAGGGGGGAATGTCATGGGCATCGGCGGCAGGCAACGGGGAAGGTTCTTCGCCCTTGTTGCAGGTGGGGTGGTTCTTGCCTCGGGTGCGGGGTTGTACGGATTGAGCGCGACGGGCAGCTGGCCGTTCCGCGCGAGCTACTGCTGGGGAGCGTGGCAGGAGGACAGCGGTCCGTCCTTCCTCGGTGATGAGGCGCTCGGCAAGTCCGGCTCCGCGCGCCGGGCCACCGAGTCGGCGCCGCCCTCGTCCACCAGGCCGACCGCCACGTGCACGGTCACCGTCGCCTCGTCGGTCGCCGATGACGACTCCACCGAGCCGCTCACCTTCGATGAGCGCGTCACCCTCGCGTACGGCCCCGTCCCGGCCTCGGCCGAGGAGCGCCGTGCGTGGATAGCCCACTTCTTCGACGGTTCGGCCTCGCCGTTGCCCGACGGACTCAACGGGCTGGTCGGCGGCGATCGGGCCATGCTGGTGCTGCCCGAGACCTGCGATGTGGACGGCAGACCGTCCGCGGTCACGATCCGGAGCGAGAGCTGGGGCGACGGCCACCTGGGCAAGAAGGCCATGCCTTTCACCATCGGAAACCGGATGGACGTCGCCCGGATGCTGCTGGACGCGGCCGGCACCGCTGCGTCGAAGGCGGGCTGCAAGCCCGGAAGGCCGCTGCGCCTGACCTCGCCGATGGTGGTCACCGCGGAGAAGGACGAGAGGGCCTCCACTCCCCTGTGCAGGATTCCGGGGGTGACTTTCGAGTTCGGAAAGGACTCCGCCTATCAGCAGCAGGTGGGCGTGGTCGGTGAGCGGCTCCAGACCTGTTCGATGGTGTGGCGCTCCCGGGGAGTGCCCGATGAGCCGGCGGCGCAGTTCGTGATGGCGTCCGAGCCCCGCATGGTCGCACTGTTCGACGGGCTTCCCGAGGGCAACGGCCAAGGACTTGTGCGGGCCACCTGTGACGGTCGGCGAACCGTGTTCTACGGGAACGTCGAGCCCGGCCTCAAGGGCCGGAGCCGCCCGGACGACCCGCAGGTGTTCGCGAACTTCACCGCGTCCGTGAGCAAGCGCATCGGGTGCCAGGCAGGGGAGAACCGGTGACCGTAGACAACAGCGGCAGCGCGGCGGACAACGGAGAGAGCGTGACACCGGCAGTGGACAGCGAAACGACCCCGGCCCGACAGCCGGACAAGGAGCAGGACCTGGTTCCCTCGGTTCCCTCTCCCGCGCGGCCCTCGTTGGTGCGCCGGCTGCTGCGGAACCGCACCGTCCGGGCCACCGCCGCGGCCGTCCTGGCCGGCGGCCTTCTCGGGGCCGGTGCCGTCGCCTGGCGTACGGACACCCTGCCGCTGCTCGGCCCCGCCCCCTGCTGGGATTCCCTCAGCGACTCGACCGTGTCCTCCCTCTTCGGCGACCGCAGGACCGAGGTCGAGGAGCAGGCGCTGCAGACCGACCCCCACGGCCAAGGACTGTCCTACGGCCAGTGCCGCATCACCAGTTACAAGGACGACAGGGCCAGAAGGCAGCTGACCGTACGGGTGCACAAGCTGGACGGTCTCCACGGAAGCGACGGGCGGCAGTGGCCCGAGGAGTTCCTCGCGGCCGGCATGGTGGCACTCGGAGAAGGCCTGCCCGGCATGGCCTCCTCCTCCCGCGCCTGGCTGGCGCTTCCCCAGTCCTGTACCGGCAGGCCCGACCAGTTCGAGGGCCCGGTCGTGGTCGACGTCGGCATGGGGCCCGCGGGCCTTGACGTCTCTTCGGAGTACGAGAGGGAGGACCGCGCCGCTCTGGCCCACGCTGCGGTGGATGCGGCCAACGGCGTCATACGCGAGCTGGGCTGCTCCGGGGTCTACCGGTCACCGGACCTGCCGAAGGACATCGTCGCGTGGCGGGACACCCAGCCGGACGCCTTCTGCGGGATCAAGGGCCTCGCCCTGCCGGCCGCCTACCGCGAGAGCCTGTCACGTACCCGGGTCAGCGGCGACGGCGGCGCCGCCCGGATCTGCGAGGCCGCCGGCAGCTACCCCAGGGCCGCAGTCCGGATGACGACCGTCGTGGACCCGGCGCTGACCGCCGTCTTCTCCCAGGATCTCCTCAAGGGCGGCTCATCCTTCAAGGGCACCAACGGGTACGGGTCGTTCAACGTGAGCCGGGCCGTGTACCGGGCGCGGTGCCAGACCGGGGACGTGATCTTCATGCTGGAGCAGAAGGACAGGTTCGGGGAGCAGGACTTCACTTTCGTCCGCGACCTGCTGCCCGCCTACGTCGAGGCCGAGTCCAGCCGTATCGGCTGCGGCCAGGAGAAGGTGACACTGCCCCGCGGGTGAGCCGCGGGTGGCGGAGCGGGTTGTGCGGCCCATGATCGGTAACACCCGTCGTGGCCGGGGCCGGTCATGCCGGTATCAGAGCTGTGTCAAGGACTGGGCGACCGCCTTGATCCCTGTCTCAGCAAGCAGTTGGATGAACGACGTGAACAGCGGTCTGCTCCATGACGACCGGCCACCGCATACGGTGCGCCCGGCCTCGCGCGCTGCTCACCTACCGGTGCGCTGACGCACCGATCGCAATCCGCGGCCGCCCACAGTCACCCGTAGGGCGGGCGGCCGCTTCCGTCCCGTGCCTGCCCTCGCCCCGGGCAGGCACGCGGCCTCGCACGCACCTCCTCACCAACCTGTTGGTGCCTGCGCCCGTCGGCCACAAGGCCTGAAGGCGAGCCACGGCCCGGAGCTGCGCGGCCTCCTGCCCTGCACCGCCCGCTCCCCCTGCCCAAGAACCCGTTGCAGCAGTACCTGGAGACATTCGTGATCGAGATCTCCCCGCAGCAGCTCCCCGCCCTGAGCCGTTGGTTCCCCACAGGCTCACCCGGTCCCGGGACACTCGCCGAGCACGTACTGACCACGGGCGTCGGCCTCTGGTGGGCCGACCGCCCCCACCTGCCGCGCGTCCTCGCCGTCAGCTGCGCGGACCACGTACTACTGCGCGGCGATCCGAGCGCGCTCACCCAGAACGCCCTGGCCCGGTTCGCCGACCGGTACGTAGAGACGCCCGCCCGGTTCTGGCCGTCGCTCGGCTCGGCATTCGAACGCGTCGTCCCCTGGGAACGGATGCTGTACGTCCACCAGCGTCAGGCACCGGTGTCCCTCCCCCGCATCCCGCGTGGCGCAACCGTGCGGCGGCTGACTCCCCAAGACGCTCCGGCACTGGCCGCGATGAACTCCGAGAACGCCTGGATTCATGCCAGTTGGGGCGGACCCAGCGGGCTCGCCGCCTCCGGCCACGGCTGGGCCGCGTTCGCCAGGGGTCGGGTCCTCTCCGTCGCCTGCACCTACTTCCTCGGCAGCACCTACGAGGACATCGCGGTCGTCACCGTGCCCGATCGCCGCCGCGAACGCCTCGCACTGGCCTGCGTCGCCGGCCTGACGGCCGACATCCAGGCACGGGGACACACCGCGAGCTGGTGCTGCTCACGCGACAACCGGCCCAGCCGGTTGCTGGCCTGGACGGCCGGCTTCCGGCTGACCCGCGAATACGTCCACCACGTCACCGGACGTGCCATGACACCTGAGGTTCGGGCGACCCCGGTTGCCGCTTGAGCCCCACTGGCTCCCCTGATCTGGCAGAGGAGGCAAGGTCGACCGATCACCGCGCCGCGTTGGTCCGCCTGGATTCAGAGCCAGTCCCGGCGCTTGAAGATCACATAGAGCCCGAGGCACACGGCGGCCATCAGCCCCAGTGCGAAGGGATAACCGAGGGCCCAGCCGAGCTCGGGCATGGTCTCGAAATTCATGCCGTAGATCGTGCCCACCAGGGTCGGGGCGAAGAGGATGGCGGCCCAGGCCGAGATCTTCTTGATCTCTTCGTTCTGGGCATGGCCGGCGTGGGCCAGCTGCCTCATTTCCTCGTTCTGCTGCTGGGTGACCAGGGTGGCGTTGACCGCGAGGATGTCCTGGAGAGCGAGGCGGAAGCTGTCGACGCGTTCGGTGACGTGGGTGGCGTGGTCGGCGACGTCACGCAGGTAGCGTCGCAGTTCCTCGTCGATTCCGTATTTCTCGAACCCGGCGGTCAACCCTTCCAGGATCCTGGTCAGGGGTCTGGTTGCGCGCTGGAACTCCACGACTTCCCGGGAGAGCTCGTAGATGCGGCGGGAGACCTTCGGGTCGCCGCTGAAGACCTCGGTTTCGATCTCGTCGACGTCGTTCTCCACGCCGGCCACGACCGGCGCGTAGCCGTCGA
This sequence comes from Streptomyces sp. CLCI03, assembly GCF_053615355.1. Classification (NCBI taxonomy): domain Bacteria; kingdom Bacillati; phylum Actinomycetota; class Actinomycetes; order Kitasatosporales; family Streptomycetaceae; genus Streptomyces; species Streptomyces sp. CLCI03. The sequence continues at coordinate 1,421,642 of NZ_CM132132.1, forward strand.
CGACCGCGTCGAGGATCGCGTACAGGACGGATTCGGGGCCTCGCTTGAGGAGATCCGAGCTGTTCTCCATGCGGTGTCGGACTGCTGCCAGGTCGGGGGCGGCTCCGTGGCGGACGGTGATCACGAAGTCGGGTCCGACGAAGATATGCAGCTCGCCGAAATCGACCTCCTCCGCGTCATCCAGATAGCGGGCCGCACGCAATACGACGAACAGGGTGTCGCCGTAGCGTTCCAGCTTGGGCCGCTGATGTGCCTCCAGCGCGTCCTCGACCGCGAGCGGATGCAGGTCGAACTCCTCGGCAACGGACAGCAGCTCGGCCTCGGTCGGCCTGTGCAGACCGATCCACGCCATGCCCCCTTCCGCCTCGCGGAGCTTCTGGAAGGTCTCGGCGAGCGAGTCATGCGTGCTGGTGCGCACACCGTCGTGGTACAGAGCGGCAGTGATCACGCTGTTTCCACGGGGCGATTGCCGCTCGGCCGCTACGGCCGTGCCGGACTGTTCGGCAATGGGGCGGGGCTCGGCAGGGCGCTTGGCCGGCTTCTTGAACGCGCGCAGGGCACGCAGGGGACGACGCTCGGACACGACGGAGTCCTTCCGCAGGCAGGAAGTAGAAAGCGTAGGGATGCACGAGGGCACGCCGCAGACGCCGCCTGCGGATCCGGCTAGGGTCCGGCCATGGCAGCGTCCCGCGGCGTTCGACTAGGAGGTTCACCACACATCGTGGATCTCACCTTCCTTGCGTACGCGGCGGGACTGGGCCATCAAGCAGGGTATACCCGCCAGGTGAACGCTTCGGACCGGTGATGGGCCCGGCTCTCGCCGGCCCCACCGGCTGCGGCACACTGGCTGCCGATCCGCCGAAGGAGCTCACCGTGTCGTTCATCCGCAGTCTCCGCCGCGTGGTGCGCCGCACCGACCGGCGCACCGTGGACCTCAGCCATCCGGCACGGTCTCCGCTCGGCAGTGCCGTGGTCAACTGCGTGGTCTACCTGGAGGGCGTGCGGCAGACCGGGAACTGCCTGGCCGACGAAGCGATCCGGCGGGTACGCAAAACGGGCGACGGCTTCGTTTGGATCGGGCTCCATGAACCCGGCCCGGAGGAGCTGGTCGGCGTCGCCGAGCTGTTCGGGCTGCATCCGCTGGCGGTCCAGGACGCGACGCACACTCACCATCGGCCGAAGGTGGTGCGGTACGACGACGTGCTGTTCACGGTCCTCAAGACCGTCCGGTACATCGAGCACAAGGAACTCACGGCCACCAGCGAGGTCGTGGACACCGGCGAAATCATGGCTTTCGTCGGACCCGACTTCGTCGTCACGGTCCGGCGCGGCCGACACGGTTCGCTGGGTCCTCTGCGGGAGGCCCTGGAGGCTACGCCCGAGCAGCTCGCCAAGGGGCCCTCCGCCGTCCTGCACGCCATAGCCGAGCACGTCGTGGACGACTACCTCGCCGTGACCGACGCGATGGAGGCCGATGTCGATGCGGTCGAGTCCGCCGTCTTCACCGAGCACACCGGCCACGGCGACGCGGGCCGCATCTATCAGCTCAAACGCGAGCTGATGGAGCTCAAGCGGGCCGTGGCACCGCTGGAGCGGCCACTGCAGGCCCTCGCGACCAAGCCGTCACCGTCGATCGCCCCGGACATCCAGCCCTACCTCCGTGACGTCGCCGACCATCTGTCCCGCACCACCGACCAGGTCACGGCCTTCGACGCACTCCTCGACTCGATCCTCCAGGCTCATCTCGCGCAGGTGACCGTCGCGCAGAACGAGGACATGCGCAAGATCACGGCATGGGCAGCGATCATTGCCGTGCCGACGATGGTGTGCGGCGTGTACGGCATGAACTTCGACCACATGCCCGAGCTGAAATGGCGATACGGCTATCCCCTTGTCCTTGGCCTGATCTCGGCGGCCTGCGTCTTCATCCACCGCGCCTTCCGGCGCAACGGCTGGATCTGATCCATACCTCTGGACGAACGCGAGGATGCGGTGCTTGCCCCCGGGCGAAGCCCCGGAATCGCAGGATCACAGCACCCCACACGCCTCAGCTCGCCAGATCCAGCCGCGCCTCCTCCAGATCCAGGCTGCGCTGCAGCCGTCGGCGAGTGGTGTCGCTGATGCGGTGCTCGTCGTAGAGGCGCTGCAGTTCGACGGCCTCCACCCGGATCAGGTCACGGCGCAGCAGCCGATAGACCTGGTCTGCAGATTCAGCCAGGTCGGCTTCCTCCAGGCGGTCGCGGGCGTGTTCGAGCCGGGCCTGGAGGCTGCGCCGGAACCGGTCTGCCACGACGTCCGGTACCGCTTCGAGGTCGGACACCTCGTCCAGCCGCAGGATGCCGGCTGCGGCAAGGGCACACCGGGCGGAGGCCTCCTCGCGTTCGGTGTGATCCGGTTCGAGGGCGATTCCAGAGCGGCGGACCACATCGGCCAGGGTGAAACCCTGGGCGACGAGGGTGATCACCACCACCGACGTGGTCAGGACGAGCACGAGCGGGCGCTGGCCCAGGAGGCTGCCGTCGCCCTCCGCGACCGGGATGGAGAGGGCCGCGGCCAGTGGGACAACGCCACGCGTGCCCGCCCAGGTCAGCACGGCCGGGACGCGCCAGGAGGGACGTACGCCCGCGTTCCGCTGGACGACGGCCGAGAGGGGCAGGACCCACAGCAGCCGAACGGTGATCAAGGTCGCGGCGACCGCAAGCGCGTACAGCGGCCAGAGCCCGTCGGCAGCGGTCAGCGCGGCGACCTGGCCGGGCAGGGTGAGGCCGATCAGGCTGAAGACGACGCTCTCCAGCAGGAAGACCACGGTGCCGTTGACGGCGTGCAGCTGGATCCGTATGCCGGCATTGGTGAACCGGTCGGCCCGGCCTCCGAGCACCACGCCCGCCACGACGACGGAGGTCACACCCGATGCGTGCAAGGCCTCCGCCAGCACATAGGCGGCGTACGGGGTCACCAGGGCGACGACGGTCTCCAGTACCGGGTCCTCGGTCCTGCGGCGGATCAGCGCCACGACCCCGGCGACCGCTCCTCCGACGAGGGTGCCGCCGCCGGCAAGCAGCGCAAACTCCGTTCCGGCCGCCTGCCAGGACACCCCGGCGGAGGCCGCGGCGACGACGACCGCGACCCGGAAGAGGACGAGCGAAGTGGCGTCGTTGAAGAGGCTCTCGGCCTGCACGAGGACCTGGACACGGGGAGGCAGGGCGAGGCGCCGACCGAGCGCGGTGACCGCCACCGGGTCCGTACTCGCGAGGACGGCCCCCAGGACCAGCGCCATCTGCCAGGTCAGCGGGGTGAGCAGCGACGCGACCAGGCCGACCGCGGCCGCCGAGGCCAGGACCAGACCGACCGCGAGCACGCTGACCGGCTTCCACACCAGCCGCAGCTCGCGCCAGGACAGTTCCTCGGCGCTGGCGTACAGCAGCGGCGGCAGGACGATGAGGCCGATGACCTCCGGACTGACCCGGATCTCCGGAGTGCCCGGTATCAGCGCGACGACGAGCCCTGCGACAACGAGCAGTGAGGGTGCGGGGATTCGCCAGCGGCGGGCACCTGTGGCCACGACCGTGGCCAGCACCACGAGGAACAAGACCGTAACGACGCTGCGCATTCCGCCCCCACCCGAGTCGACGCGGACCATGCGGTCACGCGACGCCGACCAGGCTTCCCGGCACACCACCTTCACCCTATCGATGCAACGGCCGTCAATACACCGTCAAAGTCCCAGTCGACTCGCGTCAGGAGTGCGTCAGGGCCGTTTCCTTCGCGTCATCGCTGCTGTTCGCTGGTGAAGTTGAGGACGTGCGGAGGAGTCGGGTACGGGTGAGCACGGAAACTGTCGTAGGCATCATCGTCGCGGTCAGCCTGGTCGGGTACCTGGTCCTGGCCTTGTTCTTCCCCGAGAAGTTCTGAGCATGACGACCACGCACGAGGCGGGCCCGGTGGCCGACGCGGGACACCCTGCCGTACGGCCGGGGAGGCTCAAGGTCTTTCTGGGTGCGGCCCCCGGCGTCGGCAAGACGTACCGGATGCTCGACGAGGCACACCGCCGGGCCGCCCGCGGCGCGGATGTGGTGGCCGGTTTTGTGGAGTGCCACCGGCGCCGGCACACCGAGGAGAAGCTCGACGGCCTGGAGATCCTCACGTCGGCCGAACAGGAATACCGTGGCGGCCAATACACGGAGCTGGACCGTGAAGCGCTGCTGGCCAGACGGCCGCAGGTGGTGCTGATCGACGAACTCGCCCATACCAATGTCCCTGGGGGCGGCCGGCACCCGAAGCGGTGGCAGGACGTCGAGGACATCCTCGCTGCCGGGATCGATGTCGTCACCACGCTCAACATCCAGCACCTGGAGTCGCTGAGCGACGTCGTCGAGAAGATCACCGGAGTCCCGCAGCGCGAGACGGTGCCCGATGAGTTCGTGCGCCGCGCCCATGAGGTCGAGCTGGTCGACATACCCCCCGAGGGACTTCGCCGCCGCATGGCACACGGCAACATCTATCCCCCGGAGCGGATCGACGCCTCGCTCGCCAACTACTTCCGCCCCGGCAATCTCATCGCGCTGCGGGAGCTGGCCCTGCTGTGGCTGGCCGGGCGGGTGGACGAGGCCCTCCACAAGTACCGTACCGAGCACGGCATCGGGGACGTCTGGGAGACCCGGGAACGCGTCGTGGTCGCCCTCACCGGCGGCCCCGAGGGCGAGACCCTCATCCGTCGCGCGGCACGTATCGCCGACCGGTCCGCCGGCGGTGAACTGCTCGCCGTACACATCGCTCGCAGCGACGGGCTCGCCGCCGGGGTCTCGCACGCGGCTCTGGCCGGCCAGCGGGCCCTCGTCGAGCACCTGGGCGGCAGCTACCACTCCGTCGTCGGCGACGAAGTGCCCACCGCACTGGTGGACTTCGCCATGGCGGAGAACGCCACCCAGCTCGTCCTCGGTACGAGCCGCCGCCGTCGGCTGGAACGTTTCCTCACCGGTCGCGGGATCGGCGAGACCGTCGTGGCGCTGTCCGAGGACATCGACGTCCACATGGTCACGCACGAGCGGGCGGGCCACGGCCGGCTGCTCCCGTCCCGGCGGCGTACTCTCCCCACCTCCCGGCTCATCGCCGGACCCGTGGCCGGCGTGGTGCTCCCGGTGCTGCTCACCCTCGGCCTCGACCGCATGCGCGGCACACTGAACCTCACCAGCGAGGCGCTGCTCTTCCTGGTGACCGTCGTGGGCGTGGCCTGCATCGGCGGAGTGGCATCCGCGCTGATCGCGGCGCTGACCGCCGCACTGCTCCTCAACTACTGGTTCATGCCGCCCATAGGCGAGTTCACCATGAGCGACCCGGACAGCGTGCTGGCGCTGGTGGTCTTCGCCGTCGTCGCCGCCACCGTGGCCGCCGCCGCGGACAGGTCCTTGCGGCTCTCCCGCCGTGCTGCTCGTGCCACGGCCGAGGCGGAGACGATGTCGTCCCTCGCCGGCAGCATCGTCCGCGGCGACCAGACGATCCCGGCGCTGCTGGAACGTACGCGTGAAACCTTCGGCATGGACACCGTCGAGCTGGCTCCCGAAGCCCCCGGCAAGGGCGGCGCGACGGACCCCGCCCTCGTGGTGGCGGCGGGCCCCGAGGCCTTCCTCGTCCTGCGCGGCCGTACGCTGCCGTCCTCCGAACGCCGCGTGCTGGCCGCCTTCTCCGCGCACGTCGGCGCGGCCGTCGAGCGGGCCCGGCTGGCCGAGGCCGCCGCCGAGGTCGAACCCATCAAGGCCGCCGACCGCCTCCGCACCGCCCTGCTCCGGGCCGTCAGCCACGACCTGCGGACCCCCTTGGCAGGGGCGCTGGCCGCGGTCAGCTCACTGCGCAATCAGGAGATCGAGTTCTCCGCCGAGGACCGCGCGGAACTGCTGACCTCCGCCGAGGTGTCCCTGAACCGGCTCAACCGCCTGGTGGAGAACCTGCTCGATCTCAGCCGCCTGCAAGCCGGCGCCCTCACGCTCGACCTGCGGGCCACCACACTGGAGGAAGTCCTGCCGGCCGCGCTGGACTCGCTGGACCTGACGCCCGACGGCGGGCCCGCCATCGATGTGCAGAGCCTTGAGTCGGTACCGGCGCTTCAGGCCGACCCGCCGCTGCTGGAACGGGTGCTGGCCAACCTCGTCGGCAACGCGGTCCGCCACGCTCCCGCGGAGCGCCCGGTGCTGGTGACAGCCAGCGCCCTGGCCGGGCGGGTCGACATCAGGATCGCCGACCGGGGCCCCGGGATCGCTGCCGACGACCGCGAGCGCGCCTTCGAACCGTTCCAGCGCCTCGGCGACCGCGACAACACCGCCGGACTCGGCCTCGGCCTCGCCCTGGCCAGGGGACTCACCGAGGCCATGGACGGCACGCTCACACCCGAGGACACCCCCGGCGGAGGACTGACCATGGTCCTGTCCCTGCCGATCGCCACCGATGCGACAGCAGGGCGGTTCTGACCGCATGTCCGCAACCCTCCAGCTCCGAGCGCGAGTCGGGCAGCGCTCCCAACACATGATCATTTGTGGTGACGACGGCCTCGCACACCGCCTGGCACAGGAACTCGACGCCGTGTGCGGCGAGGCTGTCACGGTCGTCCTGCCGTCGCGCCGCGAGGGGCACGGCGCCGAGGTCGTCGCCCTGCACCGGGATCCGCGCTCCCCCGTGGAGCTGCTCATCTCCGCGCGGCCCGACGAGCAGACCCTCCGGGAGGCCGGCGTCGAGCGTGCCGCGGCGGTTGCCCTCACCTACGGCGACGACCAGACCAACATGACCGCTGCCCTGCTCGCCCGCAGCATCAATCCGTCCGTACGCCTGGTCATCCGCATGTTCAACCGGGACCGCGGTCGCCATCTCGAACTGCTCCTCGACCGGGCAGCAGCCGCGCACGCCGGGCAGGACGACGCGTTCATCGACGCGTCCACGACGGTGCTCTCCGACGCGGACACGGCCGTCCCCGAATTGGTGGCCGCCGCGGCAGTCGGGCACGGGCCCACCCTCCAGGTCGAGGGCAAGGTGTTCCGCGGAGTGGTCCGCCCCGCCGGAACCCCGCCCCACGCGACGGACCTGGCCACGCTCGCCGTTCTGTCCGGTACGCACATGGACGACCCGATGGGCGAGGACAGCGCGGAAACACCGGGCGCCAACGGCACCCAGCTGCTGCCCGACACCGCTACCGCCTACCACCGGCAGTTCACGCACGGCCGGCTCATGCTCGAAGAGGTGACCCACCACCACGCGCCGGCGTCCCCCGCCAGGCGGCGGGCCTATCGGGGCTGGCTGAGCGACCGGCTCGGGCACCTGCCCTGGAAGATCTTCGTCTCCCGCGAAGTGACCGCCGTCTTCGGGGTGCTCGCCGCGGCGGTGGTGCTACTGGCCACGGCGACGGCCGTCGTGGAGGACGGACCGCTGTGGAAGTCGGTGTACCTGCCACTGCTGGACATCTTCACCATGGGCGACCCGGCAACCGAAGACTCCACGGCCCGCCAGGTCCTCCAACTCATCGCGGGTTTCGTCGGCCTGGCCGTACTCCCTCTCGTCGTGGCCGCCGCCATGAACGCCACCCTGGCCTTCCGCACCGCGTCGGCCAACCACGTACCGGATACGGGTCTGCACGACCACATCGTCCTGGTCGGCCTCGGCAAGATCGGCACGCGCGTCCTGGCGCAGCTGTGTACGACCGACCACAAGGTCGTGGTCATCGAGCGGGACCCGCAGGCCCGAGGGGTCGCGCTGGCACGCGAGCTCGGAGTGCACCTGCTGCTCGAGGACGCCGCCGCTCCCGGGGTCCTCGATCTCGCCCGCATCGGCACCAGCAAGTCATTGCTGGTCCTCACCCACGACGACGGCGAGAACCTCGACATCGTGATGGCAGCCCGCGAGAGCAACCCTCGCGTGCGCGCCGTGATGCGCCTGTACGGCGACGACTTCGCCGCCACCGTCTCCCGCACCATGCGCGCCGGTTACCCGGACGCGCTCACCCGCAGCCGCAGTGTCTCGGCGCTGGCCGCGCCCTCCTTCGCCGCCGCGATGATGGGCCGCCACGTGCTGGGGGTCATGCCGGTGGAGCGCGGATCCCTGCTCTTCACCGTCGTGGACGTCGCCGGCCACCCAGAACTCGAAGGGCACTCCATACACGAGGCCTTCAAGGAACACGAGTGGCGCGTACTCGCCGTCGGCCCCGCGACCAGCCGCCGGTCGGCCTCCTCGACGGACACACTCGGCGGATTCCGCACGGACCGGCCTGCCTTCAACTGGCGACCACCACACGGACGGGTCCTGCGCCACGACGACCGCGTCGTGCTGGTGACCACACGCCGCGGCCTGGACATTCTGATGACCGGTGTCCAGCCACGCCCCGCAGGCCGCCGGCCTCATCCGGCCCAATGATCTCGCTTGGACCGAACTCGCTCACCGATCAAGTCACTTTCACCACGGGGGTCCTATGTCATTCGATGCCGAATGGGCAGAGCTCAAGTCAGCCGCTGCTGCGAACCAGACGGCAATGCGGCTCAATCAGCTCGATCCCGGAGGGGGCGGCGGGCCCGGGCCACAGGGGGATCTGGTGGTCACCCAGAAGGACCTGGCGGCAGTAGGAAACGCCGCATTCAAACTGCGGCAGAGGCTCGGCACCGATGGGGACCATGCCAAGGCCAGTACGCACGAGGCGGCCGGCTCCTTGAAGAAGGACTTCGCTCTGGGGACCGCCCTCTCGACGCTCGCGGACAAGTGGCACGACCAGGTGGGAACGCTGCTGGACGCCTGCGCCCACATTTCCAACCACCTCGACTACACGCAGAACGCGCACGCCGAAGGCGAGTACTGGATCGCCACCCAGTTCAAGTTCGCGCAGCTCAATACAGGATTCGAGGAAAGGGCGCAGCACTGATGGACCTGGACGCACTGCGTTTCGCGGACTTCTCGAAGCTGTCAACCGCCGTCGCGGACTGGACGGCCATGGCCACGAAATTGTGGGAGCTGGAGTCGGATGCCCGTGGCGACCTCGGAGGTAAAGCCGCGAAGGCCGACTGGGCCGGGGTGAACGCGACCGTGACCCGGGAGTTCATCGGCAAGACCGCCAAGGAGTTCGCCGACGCCGCCACCGAGGCCACCAGTATCGGGAACATCCTGCGTGACACCCACGGTGAGCTCGTCGACTACAAGGCCAGGCTGAACGAGGCCGTCCGGCGCGGGCTGGAGAAGAACCTCACCGTGGTGCCGGCGGGCAATGGCGGCTTCACCGTCACGATGAACATCCACCCCGACCGCGCCGCCAAGGGCACGACGGTGCCCGAGCACACCGAGGCCGATGCGACCGCCCTCCGCGACGAGGTCCAGCGGATCCTCGAGGGCGCCACCGAGAGCGACACGACGGCCGCCCAGGCGCTGACCATGCTGGTCAGCCAGACCCCGTACGGCTTCTCCGACGCCGCCTACTACGACCGCGACCGCGCCGCGGACGCCATGAAGGACGCCGACCGGATCGCGAAGCTCCTGAAGACCAAGGGCGACGACATGTCCCCCGAGGAGTTCGACAAGCTCAATGCCGACCTGGCCAAGTACAAGGACGACCGGCTCTTCCAGGAGCAGCTCGCCACCACCATCGGCCCGCGCGGCCTGCTCGACTTCTGGGCGGACCTCGCCGACCCCTCCGACGGCGGCACCCTGCAGCGCTCCCGCCACGACCAGCTCGGCGACTTCCAGCGCAACCTCTCCCTCACCCTGGCCGGCGCCACCCAGTCCGACAGCCCGGCCATGCGCACCTGGGAGAACGACATGGTCAAGCTGGGCGAGGAGCGCATCCAGACCCGCGGCAGCCAGGTCTACGGCTACCAGGTGATGAGCAACCTCATGCGCAACGGCGACTGGGACAACCGCTTCCTGAACGACTACGGCAACGCGCTCGTCGCCACCGAGAAGAAGATGAAGCTCCCGGCCAACTACTGGAACGGCGGCGTGCCACCAGTGCCCAAGATGAACTTCATCGGCGAGGACTTCGGCCGCGACCCCATGACCGGCTTCATGACCGCCCTGGCCGCCAGCCCGAACGCCGCGACGGAGTTCTTCAACGCGACGCAGCCCACCGACAACGCCCAGTACGTCCTCGGCGACCGGCAGACCTTCGACGACACACCCCTCAACACCAAGGACGGCAACGCCGCGCGGGAGGCCACGGGAGCCGCCCTGGTCTCTGCAGCCACGGGAGTCGACCCCAACAACATGACAACGCGTCCCGACGACCTCACGCCTGAACACCGCCAGGTTCTGGACCGCTCCCTGAAGTACCTCTCCGAGCGCGGCGACGAGTTCCCCTCCGAGATGCGCGACGACATGACCAAGGTCCTTTCCGCCCACAGCGATGTCGTACACCACTCGGCCAGCGCCATGTCGGACACGCCGGACGACCCCCGCCAGCTCGACCGCCACCACCTCCTGGAGGTGAGCAAGCAGGTCTCCCGCGACCAGAATTCCTACGGCATGCTCAACGAGGCCATGAACCGAGAAATGATCAAAGACATCCACGCAGAACACCCGCGTGACCCCAACGAGACGCTGCAAGATGCGGGCCGTACGGTCGGCTTCCTCGAAGAGGCCCGCTACCAGGCCCTCAAGACCGACAAGGATGACCCCACGTGGGAAGCCAAGTGGGGTTACCACGGCTTCGGCGGAGCCGCCAACTTCATCCCCGTGGTCGGCGACATAGCGCAACGAGGTGTCGACGCCCTCGCCTACCAGTGGCAGCTCGACGAACAGGCGCGGATCGACGCGGGAGTCCAGGACCAGAACGCGAAGACGTTCACGCACCGGGAGAACCAGCTGAGGGCTCTCTCCGAGGAATGGGCCAAGGCGAACCCCGGGCACCCCTACACGCCGCGCACGCTGGAGCAGGAGATCAACACGTCCGCAGTGACGGGGAACGTCGCCGCCAAGGGTCTGGCAGGCACCCAGTGAAGCGCCTGCGCACGGCCATGACGGCCGCCGCGGGGGCCGCGGCACTGATCTCCGTGACCGGGTGCAGCGAGAGCAGGGAGTACGCGCTGCCGGGCGACCTATGCGGCGTGGCCGTCGATTCGGCCCTCACCGCACCGCTGCTTCCGCCCGGCGCCAAGCTGGAGCAGTCGACGTACGCAGCCAGGCCGCACGCTCCGCGGTGCGAACTGACCGTGGACAAGAACACCGTCCTGACCGTGAAAGGCGACGTGACCACGGCGGACGAAGACGTCATGGGTGGCATCGGACAGCGCTTGGCAAGCTCTGGCGATCCCGTCCAGATCGACGTGGGCGACGCCGCCCGCGTTGCCGACTCCATGGCCGTCGCGGTCGCACGCTGCACTTACGAGGGCAAACCCAGCCAGTTCGTCGTCGAGATCTACCCGCCCATCAAGGCCTCCGACGTACCCGCACGCCGTGAGGCCCTCACCCGTCTCATGACCGTGTACTTCCCCGCGGCCCAGAAGGCAGTGGGCTGCGCCTCCTGACCGCAATGGCCGCTGGGGAATGCGCGCCTCCCCATACCTTCGACCCAGCTAGGACGCAGCCTGTGCATCACGACGACGAACCGGTCTTCAAGCGGAGCAAGTGGGGAACGAACCGCTACTACTACAACCCTCGCAACCCCGTCGGGCTCGCCCTCATCGTCATCACCGTGCTCGTCGTCGGGACGCTGCTGATCCTCATGGCCAACCGGGCCGGACCGTTCGAGCCACCGCCTGCCCCCGCACCGTGGAATCCCGCGCCGGTCACCACCGGCCCGCCAGGCCACTGAACGGCCTGGGGTTGGTCTCGAACCGGAGCGCCGTCAAAATGCCGTAGCCATCACATCAGCGGTGCGTCAGGGTCCGGTGTCGAGGCCCGTACCGGCCCTAACGTCACCCCCATGGGACGACGTTTCACGCAGTCCGCAACCGGTGCTCACGCCGGCGCGGAGCCTCGAGGGCCTATCACACGCGACATCCACTGGGCCGGCGAGATGCGCTCGGCCATCGGTGTCGCGTCCCTCCTGTACTCGGCCCTGCTCGCCATGGACGCGGGTTTCGGCAAGCTCGACGCGACCCGCGGCGCCCTCTGGACCGGCCTGGCCGCCCTCTTCTTCGTGATCCTGCTGCCGTCCAGGGTCTCCGTAGGTCCCGGTCTGCTCAGCGCCCGAGGACTGCTGGTGGAACACACTGTCCGCACCGACTCCCTCGTCTCGGTCAGGTGGTCCGACGGGGTGGCCCAGCGGATGATCCTCCGCGACACGGAGGGAAGCCAGGTCGAGATCGATCCGACCGTCCTGGTCCGCAATCCCGCGATGTGGCGCCGGGTCGACACAGACACCCGCACATCGATCCAGCGCGGCACTCTGCTGTGCGGCGAGACGGCCCTGCGCCGGCTGGCAGAGCGTATCGACCGCGAGACGGCCCTCACGGTCTTCAAAGTCTCAGGCCTGCAGTGATCGACGGTCAGTGACTTCTGTGCACCCGGGCAGTGGCTGACGCGAGTCACTGATCCTCCGTCGGGGAGGGCGCAGACGGGGTGATCGGCCGCCGGGAGGCCGCCGCCGGAAGCGTGAGCGTCACGGCAAAGCCGGGGCCGACGGCTGCGGCTTCAAGGGTGCCCCCCATCGTCTCCGTGAGGTCACGGCACATCCGCAGGGTCAGACTGTCCGGCGTGCGACTCGGATGTGTGCCGCGTTCCGCTCCCTGCACTTCGTCGTTGGTGCCGTCCGTCATGTAGATCTCCACCTGACCAGCCCGGGTCTTGCCTGTCAGCCGCGCGGGCCGGTCCGGCGGGCTGTGGCGTTGGGCCTCGGCCGCCAAAGCGGTCAGCACGCGAGTGAGCACCGCCGCGTCGGCGATCACGTCGGGCAGCAGCTCCGGCAGGCTGCATTGGATCGCATGGCCACCAGGACCCAGGTCGTCCAGAACGGCGGTCAGCAGCTCGTCGAGATCGACCGGTCGCAGATACAGATCCAGTGCCCCGGCGTGCAGGCGGCTCAACTCGTCGAGGTCCGAGAGAAGCTGGACCGCACGCCGCACCGACGACCGAGCTATGGCGAGGTTCCGGCTCTCTCTCATATCCGTGCCGACGCCTAGGCCATCCAGCGCTTCGTCGGCTGTGCGCAGTGGGCCCCGCAGATCGCGGCTCGCGGTGAGGAGGAGCGAGGCCCGAGTGTGCTCGGCTTCGGCGCGCAGGCCCGTTTCGGCATCGTGGGCAGCGAGCCGGCCGTGGGAGTAGGCCATGCCCAACTGGGCCGCGCACGCTCCCAGTACTCGCTGGTCATCGCTGCTCAGCGGGCGCCCTCGGGCAGCCAGGGTGAGGTCGTCGCCGACGGGGCTGTCCACATCCGCGTCGTACGGGCGCTCGGGTGGATCCTCACCAGTGCTGGCGACGACGTACCAGCGGGGCTCGGCGGCATGCCCCGTATCGCGTTCCAACAGACTCACCGCATCCAGGCCGAAGTCCTCCCGTACCTGTTCGAGCAAGGTCGGCAGGTCCTGGCCGTGCATCATGGCGGTGGCCAGCCGACTCAGTGCCCGGGCCTCGGAGCTCGCGCGGACGGCCTGGTACGTGCTGCGTGCGGCCGCACCCGCAGCCATGCCGACGATGACGGCCGTGACGACGTACACCACCAGCGCTATGACGTCGGCGAGGTGCTGTACGCGCAACGAGTGCATCGGCGGGGTGAAGTAGTAGTCGGCGAGCAGTCCCGCGGCAAGAGCGGCCACCAGTGCGGGAACGAGGCCACCGACCAGGGCGATCACGACAACGGCGAGCAGGTAGAGCACCAAGGCGAGGGAGAGATCCACGTGCTCGCCCAGGAGAACCAAGAGGGCGGTCAGGCCCGGGAGCGTGATCGCCGCGAGCAGCATCGCCGTCCAGAAGCGCCGTGGGCCGGTGGCGCGGCTCGGGTGCGGCAGTCGCAGCGGGGAAGTCGAGCCGGCGGCGTGCTCATGGGTGATCACGAGTACGTCGATGGGGCCGGATCGCCGGATCGTCCGGTGCCCCACACCGCCACGGAGGAACGTGGAGAGCCTTCCGCGGCGGCTCGCGCCCAGCACGATCTGCGTGACGTTCTCGGCCTCCGCGAACTGGAGCAGCGCCTCGGGGATGTCGTCGCCGGTGGTCTGGTGGTAGCTGCCGCCCAGCGACTCCACCAGGGCCCGCTGGGCGGCGAGGGCGGCCGGATCGCCGTGGGTGAGGCCGTCGCTCGGTACGACGTGCAATGCCAGCAGCTCACTGCCGGGGACTCGGGCGCTGATCCGGGCGCTGCGGCGGATCAGAGTTTCTCCCTCGGGGCCGCCGGTGAGGGCAACCATGATGCGCTCGCGGGTTTCCCAGGGGGTGGTGATGCCGTGTTCCGCGCGGTAGCGCTGCAGTCCTTCCTCAACGCGGTCGGCAAGCCACAGCAGGGCGAGTTCGCGTAGGGCGGTGAGGTTGCCGACGCGGAAGTAGTGGGTGAGGGCGGCCTCGATGCGGTCCGAGGGATAGACCTCGCCGTGCAGCATGCGTCGGCGCAGCAGCTCGGGCGGCAGGTCCACCAGTTCGATCTGGTCCGCGCGGCGTGCCACCTCATCGGGCAGGGTCTCACGCTGCGGGACACCGGTGATCTGCCGGACCACGTCGCCCAGGGACTCCAGGTGCTGGACGTTGAGCGTGGTGACTACGTCGATCCCCGCGTCGAGGAGTTCCTCGACGTCCTGCCATCGCTTGGCATGGCGGGAGCCGGGCACATTGGTGTGGGCCAGTTCGTCGACCAAGGCGACCTGCGGCTGGCGGGCGAGCACCCCGTCCAGGTCCATCTCGGTGAAGCTCGCACCCCGGTACTCCATGGGGCGCCGGGAAATGATCTCCAGCCCCTCGGCAAGGGCAGCCGTGGGCCGCCGACCGTGCGGCTCGACGAAACCGACGACCACATCGGCACCGGCCGAAGCCAGCCGCTGCCCTTCCTCGAGCATCGCGTACGTCTTTCCCACCCCCGGGGCGGCCCCGAGGTAGATCCGCAATCGCCCACGCACCATCGACGGGCTCCTGCCCGCTCGTCGCACCCCCTCGGCCCCCGCATCCCATGGTGCGCCCAACCGCGCTCCCGCGCTCGCAATCCGCGCGGGAGCGCAGGTCAGACGCCCTGATGCGACGGCTACTCTCGGGCGGCATGGCTTCCCCACACATGATGTCGAGGACGGCGACGAGCCAGCGAATCGGACCGTCGTCCCCGGGCTCAGCCTCCTTGGCCTGTGCCTCTCGGACGCTGCGCACGCGTGATCAACACCAGGGCGAACAGCAACACCACGGTGCCGGGCACGGTGAACATGGTGCGGTAGGCGGAATCGACCGCCAGGAGACCGATCAGCTGGATGCCCAGCGCGATCGCGATCAGGAGCTGTGCCCAGCCGAAAAGCCGGAGACGGACGATGTGCCGCCGCTGCCAGGGCAGCAGCCAGCCACTGCTGAGTGTGGCGATGCCGGAGCCGGCGAGCAGTAGCGCTGTGACAGCGATCAGTGCGCCGATGCCGTAGCGGATCCCCATGCGGGCTCCTTTCAGTGGGTGTGTGCCATGGGTGATTGTGGTGGGCCGTACAAGGGCCCGGCTGACCGGGCCTGCGGATCGTGGTCGATGTGGTGACCGCTTCGGATCAGTCAGCTTCGGCACGGGCTTCCACGTCCTCGATGCCGGATGGACGTCCGGCTCGGACCCAGCGGAGGTAGAAGGCTCCGCCGATGGCGAGGGTGGCGACCAGGGAGAGGATGGGCCAGCCACGGAGGAGGTTCACCAGGAGGGTGAAAGCCACCGTGACGGCCGCCATGGCATTCAGCCAGGCGAGGGCGGGCTTGCGCTCGGTACGGGCGAAGCGGGTCATGGCCAGCAGGCCGACGAGGAAGCTGACGAAGACCGCGACCGCGTAGAAGAGGACGAGCTCCTGCTCCTCCCCCGCGGCAGCCACGATGATCACCGCCGCCGCGGCCAGGTAGACGACGACGGACCAGTACGGGGTGTGGTGCCGGTTGGTCCGACCCAGCAGTTCGGGCAGCACACCCGGGCGCTCCGGTGTGCCGGCCAGAGCCTTGAGGAGTCCCGGGCCTGCCTGGAAGGAGGAGCTGGCGGCGGCCAAGAGCAGAAGGGAGCTGGTCACCTGGAAGGCTCCGTAGAGCCAGCCGGATCCGGCGGCGGCGTGGGCGATGTCGGCGATCTGGGTGGAGTCCTTGTCCGGGATGCCGATGCGGAGGCGCACGGCGAGCGCGGTCAGGGCCAGGGTGAGGCCCCCGACGATGACCAGGAGCAGGGCGAGGGTGCCGCGCCCGAAGCGGCGGCGGTGGGTGTCGTCGAGCTGGCCGAGCTGCGCGATGGCCGTGGACGGGGCCTCGATGCCGGTGGCCAGGGCCATCGCGACGGGGAAGGCGAGGACGACCGCGAGGGCGGCGGAGCGGCCCGGGTCCGTCGAGGCGGGGGCCTCACCCATGGTGTGCGGTGAGACGAAGCCGTGTACGAGCACGGCGACACAGACGAGCACGAAGAGCACGGTCATGACGGCGAACAGCAGCCGCCCGCCGTGTCCGAACCAGGTCAGCCCGGCGACGACCAGCAGCAGGAGCAGGGCGAGCGGGACACGGAAGGGCGCGGCGGCGGGGAAGAGGGCGATCACGGCGCTGGCGGCGGCCGCGATGGAGATGCCGATGGTGAGGACGAAGTCGACGACGAGCGCGCCGATGGGTACGAACGTCCAGCGCGGCCCGAAGGCCCGCCCGGCCGCAGCCGCCGCCCCACCGCCCTTGGGGAAACGGCGCACCAGTTGCCAGTAGTTGGCGGTGACCACCACGACCAGGCCCACCACCAGCGACATCGTCGGCAGCAGCAGGGCGAGATCGCCGTGCAGGGCGCGCAGCGCCGCCTCGATGGCGTACGCCACGGAGGAGACTGGATCTGCGATCACAGCGAAAGCGAACGCGAAGAAAAGGACCGAACGGCGCGGACTCCGGCGGCCGGGCCCGCCTGGCAGGGGCGCAGGCGCAGCGGGCTGCTGTATGGCGGTCATGACGGATGCCTTTCAAAGCGAGAGCCGGAGCCCATGGAAGAACCCATGGCTCCTGACCGCCGACCAGACTTCCCGGCACACCAGGCGTCAAGAATACGTCAGAAGTCCGTTAACGAAGAGCAGAAATCCACTGTGTTGACAGGGCACTTGAGCGCTGGGCCCGCTGGCCCGGCCGCATGGCTGCGCCCAGTCAGCGGCCGGTGCCACGGCTGGTCCGGTCGTCGTCAGGTCGGCGGTGCGGTTCAGGCGTGCGTCGCGTTCATCTTCGGCTGCCAGGAGTTGAGCAAAGACATGGGAAGCTGCCCCTTTCGCCGCCGGAGTGGTGGTGGCGACATCGTCCCGTGCGGCGCCGGTACACCGCCGGTTCCTTGGTCCCAGGGCGCGTCGCGCCCTACCACCGCTTCTCCTTCCTGGCGGTGATCGTGCGGCGGATCCCGTATGCGGCGGCGCCCGCGGCCAGGACCGCGGCGCCGGTGATCACCGATGAGCGGGCAGGGCGAAGGCCAGGACCAGGGCAGCTGGCCAGCCCCACCACGGGGATGATCCGCGCCGGTCGTCCTTCGGCTGCTGTGAGGGTCCAGGCGGAGGCATTGGCGATCGCGTAGTAGACCAGGGCACCAAAACTCGGCTGTTCACCGGCCCCCGAGGCGGTCGTATGTACACGATCGGCGGGCACAACTCGCTCACCACCACGCAGTACTAGCTGCACCCCGACGACCGCCGGGTCACCGCCGCCAGCACCACGCTCTTCGCGCACCTCAGCGTGTTGCGAGCCCGCGGTCGCTCACGGTACCGATCATGGTCGCCACCTGACGCGGTCAAGCGGGTTGGTCCCCAAGTGGTCCCCAAAAACGATCAAGGGGCCGTTTCAGATTGCTCTGAAACGGCCCCTGACCTGCGACTTCGAAAAGTCGGGACGACAGGATTTGAACCTGCGACCCCTTGACCCCCAGATGGCTGCGCCAGGCCCACAATCAGGACATGTGGCGCTATTTGAGGGCGAGGAACGTGTGCCAATGCGCGTGCCGTGCACCTGCGTGCAGCGGCACTGGTCCCCAACTGGTCCCCAACCAGTCGTCATCCCAAGGCGCCACTCGGGAGGTTCGGACGGATTGGGCGGGCCGCGCACGCCCTGGGCTTTCAGCCCACTCCCACGGGCGACCTGAGAGGGTGGTTCGTGAGTCTTTGTGTGTTTTTATTGTCGCCTGATGGTGTGGGTGCGGGCCGAATCCGCTGGTCCGCAGCCGGTGGTCTGCTGGGGTGGCGGAGTGAGTGAACGCAAGTCGTACCCGAGCGACTTATCGGACGAGCAGTGGGATCTGGTCGAGCCGGTGATCACAGCGTGGAAGGACCGGCATCGCTCGGTGAGTGGCCACCAGGGCGCGTACGCGATGCGGGAGATCGTGAACTCGATCCTCTACCAGGGCCGGACCGGCTGCCAGTGGGCCAACCTGCCGCACGATCTGCCGCCGAAGAGTGCGACATACTACTTCGCCGCCTGGCGGGACGACGGGACCGACCAGGTCATCCACGAACTCCTGCGCCGCCAGGTCCGGGAGCGGGCCAGTCGATTAGAGGACCCGACCCTGGTGGTTCTGGACACGCAGAGTGTCCGTGCGGCTGCCGGGGTCCCCGCCACCACGACCGGCCGGGATCCGGCGAAGCGGGTGCCGGGCCGCAAGCGGGGACTGGCCGTGGACGTGCTCGGGCTGGTCATCGCCGTCATCGTGCTGGCCGCGAACGCTCACGACAACGCCGTGGGCATCGCCCTGCTGGACCGGGTTGCCGAGCACGCTGGCGGCACCGTCCGCAAGGCCCTGGTCGACCAGGGCTTCAAGAACCAGGTCGTCGCGCATGGATCCGGCATGGGCATCGATGTCGAGATCGTCGAACGCAACCCGCAGGAGACAGGGTTCGTTCCGCAGCCGAAGCGGTGGAGGGTTGAGCAGACCTACGGGATCCTGATACTGCACCGGCGCCTGGTCCGCGACTACGAGCACCGCCCGGCCTCCTCCGCCTCCCGCGTCTACTGGGCCATGACCCACGTCATGGCCCGCCGGCTCACCGACGCGAACACCCCCACCTGGCGCGATGCGCAGGCGATGGCAGCGTGAACATCGACCCCCTGCTCGACGCGCTCGGCATCCAGCAGGACGCCGCCCGGGCCCTGGCCGAGGACCTCCGCACCGAGATCGACGCACTGCAGGCCCGACTGCGGGAGGCCGAGATCCACCTCGAGCATCTGGCGATCACCCGGAAGACCGTCACCGCCCTCGCCGACCGGATCCCCGCCCAGGCGGACTCGCCCTACCTTCCCGAGCACCCGGACCACCCCCGCATCCTCACCGTATTCAACGAGGCCACCGGACCCCTCCGGGCCCGCGACGTCTGTCAGGCCCTCGACCACGAACTGCTGCCGAAGAACGTCGAGGGCACCCGCGCCAAGCTGAAACGCCTGGTCAAGCTCGATGTCCTCACCGAAGTCGATGTTGGCAGCTTCGCCAGGAGGCAGTAGCCGGCCGAGCGCCCGCCCAGCAGCCATACCCCAGCCTCACCCGGAAACAGACATCAACTCACGAACCGCCCTCTGAAGTGCGTCTGCATGGCCGTCATGAGCCTGGACCCCACCGGCCAGGGCCGAAAGCGCTGGACCCCACGCTGGAAAGCCGTTCTGAACGCCTTCGACATCACCTTCGACGGCCGACTCCCAGCCGCCCGCCGCTGAACCCCCGACAACTCCAGAACCACCGTTAATTTTACAGACCCGCCAGCCGAGGCGTATCCGAGGGCCGGTCCTGAGAAGCGGAAGTGGAGGTGGAGGTTAGTCCCTGCTTCTCACGGGTTGGCGCCGTTACCCAGGCTCATGTGCTGTGGATGTGCCCTCGTGCGCCCGGGTTCTGGGCGGGCCGGGACGCCAAACGTTCTGCCCAGGGTGGGTCTGCACCGGGGACGGAGCAGGTGAGGGCGGCGACGCGGGCGGCGAAGGAGCAGGCGTCGGTGGTGCCTTCGAGGGTCAGGGCATCGAGTCGGCCGCCAAGGTGTCCGAGTGCGGTGAGGCGGTGCAGCAAGCCGGCAGTGAAGGCGTCTCCGGCGCCGACGGTGTCGATGACGTCGACGGTCGGGGCCGGGACGGTGACGCGTGCGCCGTCGAGGGAGGCGAGGGCGCCGCGTCCGCCGAGGGTGATGACGACGAGGCGCGCGCCGGCCGCGTGCCAGGTATCGCAGGCCTGTTCGGGGCTGGCCCCGGGGAGGAGCAAGCTGAGGTCGTCTTCGCTGAGGCGGAGGATGTCGGCCACGGCGCACCAGTGGTGGAGCCGCTGGTGGTAGGCGGCGGGCGGTACGAGGAGTGGGCGGACGTTGGGGTCGATGGACACGGTGGCGTGCTCGCGTGCCTTGGCGAGGTAGTCCTCGATGTGGCTGCCTCCGGGGCGGCGTATCAGCGCCAGGGAGCCGGTGTGCACGGCGACGGTTTCGCCCGGCACGGTGTCGGACAGTTCGTCGGCGGTCCACTGCCAGTCGGCGGCACCGTCGGCGAAGAAGGAGTAGGTGGCCTGGCGGGTCTCGTCGAGGTCGGCGATGGCCAGGGTGCTGGGCTCGGGGGCGGCCACGCTGCCGCTCAGGTCGACGCCGGAGGCGCTGAGGCGGTTGCGGAAGAGGGTGCCGAAGACGTCGTTGGAGATCCGGGCGAGGAAGCGAGTGGGGGTGCCGAGTCGGGCGAGGGCAACGGCGGTGTTGGCGGGGCCGCCACCGGGCAGGACGCGCAGGGCGAGATCGGCGGGGCTGGACAGGGCGGGGTCGGTGAAGGCGTCGGCGACGCACTCGCCGAGGACGGTGACGCTGCTGGTGGGGATGTTCATGGGCTGTCTCTCTGTAAAAGCGCAGTGCGGGGGGCTCGGTCGTAGCGTTCGTCCTTGACCTTGCGGATGGACACGCGCCGGACTCAGCCCTTGACCGCAGAGCTGGCCACGCCTTGGACGAACCACCGCTGGAAGAACGCGAAGACGATCAGCACCGGTAGGACCAGCAGGACGCCGAAGGCGAGGATCTGGCCCCAGTCCGGGGGCTGCTGGCCCTGGAAGACGCTCATCTCCAGCGGCAGCGGGCGGACCGACGGGTCGGAGACCATCAGCACCGGCCACAGGAACGAGCCCCACTGGATAAGGAAGGTCAGGATCGCCACTGAGGCGAACGCCGGCTTGCTCATCGGGACGATGATCGCGAAGAAGGTGCGCCAGGGGCCCGCGCCGTCGATCCGGGCAGCTTCCTCGATGCTCGGTGGGATCGAGCGGAAGAACGTGTGGAACTGATAGACCGAGAAGG
Organism: Streptomyces sp. CLCI03; assembly: GCF_053615355.1. Lineage (NCBI taxonomy): Bacteria > Bacillati > Actinomycetota > Actinomycetes > Kitasatosporales > Streptomycetaceae > Streptomyces > Streptomyces sp. CLCI03. The sequence goes on from NZ_CM132132.1 coordinate 1,442,977, forward strand.
CGTTGGCGATGAAGGGGAGCGCCAGGATGTAGAGGGTGTTGCGCTGGTCGTTGAACATGTAGAAGAGCGGGACGGCCACCGACTCGAACGGGACCAACATCAGCAGCAGAATGAGCGTGAAGGCGGCTTCGCGTCCGCGCCACTTCAGCCGTGACAGCCCGTACGCGGCCATCGAGTTGACGAACAGGCCGCCCGTCACGACCACGAACGCCAGCAGCAGCGAGATGCCCATGAAGCGCCAGAAATAGCCGGTGCTGTCGGAGTTGAGGCTGCTCAGGACGGCGGAGTAGTTGTCGAAGGACAGGTCGGTCGGGAGGAAGCCGGAGAGACCGTCCAGGATCTCGTCGGACGGCTTGAGGCTGCCCAGGAACAGGTAGATCACCGGTAGCACGAAGACGGAGGCCAGCACGCTGAGTACGGCGTAGTCCATGAAGCGGCGCAGGGGCGTAGGGGTCGTGCCCATGAGTCAGTCCTCGTTTCCGGGCCGGACGAGGCGGCGCTGGATGAGGGTCAGGACGACGACGATCAGGAAGAAGACGACGGTGATCGCGGACGCCTGGCCGATGTTGTTCTGGTCGAAGGCGGTGGTGACGGCCTGGTACATCACGGTGCGGGTGGCGTCCTCATCCAGACCGCCCCCGCGGACGAGGACGTACACCTGGTCGAAGACCCGGAAGGAGAGCACCGAGGTGAGCATCGCAACGAAGACGAGGGTGGAGTGGATGCCGGGCAGGGTGACGTGGCGGAACTGCTGCCAACGACTGGCGCGGTCGAGTTCGGCGGCCTCGTAGAGCTCACCCGGGATCTGCTGGAGGCCGGCGAGCAGGATGACCATCTGGAAGCCGACGCCCTGCCAGATGGACAGCACGACGATCGAGGCCATGGCGGTGGCGGAGTCGCCGAGCCAGTCGAAGGCACCCCAGTTGCCGAAACTCACCGCGTCCAGCGCGGAGTTGAGCATGCCCTGGTCACTGCGGGCCAGTATGAGTCGCCAGATCACGGCGACCAGCGTCATGGGGAAGACGACCGGCATGAAGAAGAGCGACCGGAACAATCCGATGGCCTTGAGCTTGCGGTTGAGCAGGATCGCCAGGGCCAGCGCCAGGGCCGTCTGCACGGGTACGACGAACACGGCGAAGGTCAGGTTGTTGAGCAGGGCCCGCAGGAACGGGCCGGACAGGTCGGGGTCGGTGAACAGCCTCCGGTATTGCTCCAAGCCGAAGAAGCTGGGCTCCAGCGGGGAGCCGAGGCGGACGTTGTAGAAGGAGAGCACCACGGCGTAGCCGAACGGCACACCGACGAAGACGATCAGTCCGACGACGGCCGGGGCGGACATGAGTAGTCCGTGCAGCCAGTCACGGTTCTTGCGGCCCGGCCGCGCTGATCGCGTCGATCGCGCGGATGTCACGGATGTCACGGATGAGGCCTGCTCCGGGCCGGGCGGCGCGGCGTGCGCGGGTTCCACGGATGTCACGGATGAGGCCTGCTCCGGGCCGGGCGGCGCGGCGTGCGCGGGTTCCACGGATGTCACGGGAGGGTCCTGTTCCTGGCGGGGTGGGCGCGGCAGCCGCGGCCGCCCGGGCCGATGGGTCCTACGGGATCTTGTAGCCGGCGTTGTCGGAGAAGTCCTGGTCGATGGCGCGGGCGGCCTTTTGCAGAGCGCGCTCGGGGTCGGCGCCACCGTAGATGGAGTTCAGGGCCTCGCTGAACTTCGAGGTGACCAGGGGGTAGCCGGCGGTCACCGGGCGGGTGACGGCGACGCAGGACTTGGTGATGTCCTTGTCGCCGCAGGGCTTGGCGAGCTGGTCGGCGTAGAGCTGGAGCGGGCCGCCCTGCTTGTAGAGCTCGCTCTTGTCGAGCGCGGTCTTGGTGGCGGGCACCGCCCCGTTGGCCGTCGTCATGGCGGTGATGTTGGCGTCGTTCAGGAGGGTGTCCAGGAACGTGCCGGCGGCCTTGGCGTTCTTGCTGTCGGCGCCGATGCCCCAGGCCCAAGAGCCCTGGCCGGTCTTGGGGCCGTTGCCGAAGTCGGGCAGCGGCAGTACGACGAGGTCGTCGCCGAGGGCCTCGCTGTAGGCGGGGTACATCCAGTGGCCGACCCAGCTCAGGGCGACGCGGCCCTTGGCGAAGGCGTTGCCGTCGGTGTTGGGGTCGACATACGTCTTCCAGGACTGGAAGGTCTTCATGGCCGAGATCACGGCCGGGGTGTCGAGGGCGCCTTCCGCCTTGCCGTCCTTGAGGAGGGAACCTCCCGCGGACCAGACGACCGGGGCGAAACCGTAGGTGCCCCACTCGTTGGCGTAGCCGCCGGTCTCCTGGAGGTCGAGGGTCTTGCCGTCGGTGTCCATGGCCTTCAGCGCCCCCAGCGCGGCGGTGAACTCCGTCGCCGTCCAGTCATTGGACAGGCTGGTCGGGTACTTCACCCCGGCCGCGTCGAGCAGCTTCTTGTTGCCGTAGATCCCCAGGCCGGAGTCGAACATGCCCAGGCCGTAGTGCTTGCCGCCGACCTCGCCCTGCGCCTTGCTCGCGTCGGTGGCGTTGTCCATGGTCTCGGTGGAGACGTGCGTGTCGATGGGGGCGAGCTTCTTGTTGTAGACGAAGTTCGCCATGGTCGGGCCGTCGAACTCCATCACGTCCGGCAGCTTGGAGGCGTCGGTGGCCGTGATGGTCTTGGTGTAGTCGGCCTCGGGGATCAGCTTCAAGTCGACCTTGATGTCACCCTGCGAGGAGTTGAAGGACTTCACCGCGTTCTGCAGCGCACCGGCCTCGTTCTTCTGGCCCTGGTGGGCCCAGACGCTGATGGTGCCCTTGCCGCTTCCGGCCTCGGCGGAGGCATCGGTGCCGCCGCCCGAGCCGCAGGCGGCCAGCGCCACCACGGGGAGAGCGAGGGCCAGGCCCGTACGGACGGTACGGCGGTACTTTCTGTTGGTCGAGCTCATGGTTTGTGCCTCCGTGCTGCGGCGAGGGTTCGAAGTGCGGGGGGGAGCTTTCCGGGGCGTGGGGGTGCGGCGCTCGGGGGGTTACCTCGGGCCGCGCAGGCGCGGCGGGGCGGTGGTCTCGCGCAGGACGAGACGGATGGGCATCTGCACCTGCCCCGGCGGCTCGGCGTCGGGTTCGTCCAGTTGCCGCAGCAGCAGCCGGGCGGCCTCGGCGCCCTGGTCGGCAACCGGCTGGGCGACGGTGGTCAGTCCGACCACGTCGGCGAGTTCGTGGTCGTCGAAGCCGACGACGGACACGTCGTCCGGCACCTTCAGCCGGTGGCGGCGCAGGGCGCGCAGTGCGCCCATCGCCATCTCATCCGACTGCGCGAACACGGCAGTCGGCGGGCGGGAGACAGCCAGCAGCTCGGTCATGGCCCGCTCACCGCCCTCGACGGTGTAGTCGCCGTCCGCTTCCAGGGCCGCATCGTGCTCAATCCCCGCATCGGTCAGGACGTCCAGGTAGGCGCTGCGCCTTTCGACGGGGGTGGTCCAGTGCAGCGGCCCACTGGACCCGCTGATCATCCCGATCCGTCGGTGACCGAGGTTCACCAGGTGGCGTACGGCGCTCTCCGTTCCGGCCCGGTCGTCGATGCCGACGACGGTGAAGCCGAGCCGGGCTCCGCCGACCGTGGTGGCCAGCGGCACCCCGAGTGAACGCAGTGCAGCCGACTCCTCCTCGTCAGGGATGAGGAGCGACAGCACGGCGTCCACCCGCTTGCGGACCGGCAGCTTGGTGAAGAAACGCTTGCGTGTCTCCGGCGATCCCAGGTTGTACAGCAGCACGTCGTACCCGGCGGCGCTGAAGACCTGCTCGGCGGCGTCCACCACGGTGCCGAAGAACCAGCGGCCCACGTACGGGACCACGACCCCGATGGTGAAGGTGCGCCCGCTGGCCAGGCTCGACGCGGAACGCGAGGCGGTGTAGCCGAGCTGGGCGGCGAGGGCCGCGATCTGCGTCCGCACCTCCTCGGACACGCCCGGCCGTCCGCGCAGCGCGCGGGACACGGTGGACGTCGAGACTCCGGCGGCGCGGGCGACATCGGTGATGCTGGCCGTCACGGCGCATTCCCTCCCGTTGGTTTCACGTCGATGTGATCTGCAGGTGACGTGACCGTAAACCCGCCCTCGTTGTTGCGCAAGCGTTTGCGTTCGGATTTACTTGGGCTGATCCTTGAGAGACCTTTTTGTTATCAAGCATCAGCGCATACGTTTGGGCGCTGTGAGCCGACAGGAATGTGCATGCGATACGCCCCGCCCGGCCTCTGCGTGAACGACTTCGCCCTCCTGCGGGACGAGGACGGCACATACGCGGTGCTGCACCTGCAGGGGCCCTGGACAACGGAGTTCGATCATCTGCGGATGGAGACCTCCTACGGCCGGGCAACCTCCACCGACCTGGTCCACTGGCAGCCCCAGGGCACCGCCTTCGGCAACGGCCTGCCCGGCCGCTTCGACCAGCAGGCCGTGTGGACCATGCACCCCATCCGGCACGGCGACGCAATGACGATGTTCTACACCGGCGTCTTCGGTCTCACACCGGGCGGCTGGCCGGTCCAGTCGGTCGGACTGGCGTACTCGGACCGCACGGACGGCACCGGTTGGCGCCGCCATGGCACCAGGCCGGTCGTCGAGGCGGACCCGCGCTGGTACCGCACCAGCGAGAAGATGGCCTGGCGTGACCCGTTCGTCGTACGCGATGACGCGTCGGACGGCTGGGTCATGGTCGTCTGCGCCAGCGACGCCTCCCTCCCGGTGGAGGTCAGCGGCTGTGTCGCCCTGGCCACCTCGGCGGACCTGGAGCACTGGACCGTCCATCCGCCGCTCATCTCCCCCGGTGACGTCGATGAACTGGAGTGCCCGGTCCTGGAACGCCTCGACGACGGAAGCTGGCTGCTGCTCGGCTCCATCGGCGCGACCCGCGGCTTCGAGTCGTGGACCGCCCCCAGCCTGCGCGGGCCCTGGACCCGCCGCGGTCCCCTCGGCCCGGCCGGCGCCTACGCCCCGCGCGTCATCGTCGCGCCCGATGGCTCCCGCGTCGTGCTGCACACTACGCCTCGCCGGGTCGGCCTCACTGACTCCGGCGAGACCTGCCGCGGGATGCTCGCCCAGCCCAAGTCCCTTGTCATGTTGGACGGTTCGACGCCCCGCCTGGAATGGTGGCCCGGCCTGGACGTCTGGCTCGGCGAGGAAACGGAGCACCCCGCCCCGCACGCAGTCGGCGACATCGGCCTCACCGGGCCCGTCGACGTTATTCTCCGCACCGATTCCCCGGACGGCAGCCCCGCCCTCGTTGTCGGCTGCGACGGCAAGAACCTCTGGGTCACCGGCCCCGAGGGGACCCGGCTCGGCGAGACCGTCCTGACCGAACCCGCCGCCACACTGCGCATCCTCACCATTGGCGAGTACGTCGAGGTCTACGCCGACGGCCTCTTCGTCCTGACCACCCTGTGCTACTCCGGGCACCCCGCCCCGTGGACGGCCGCCACCGAAGGCCGCGAACGCACCATCCCTGTCCGCCCGATCCGGCTGCCCGACCCGCACCGCGACGACGCCTCGGCCATCTGGCCAGGCTCCACAACACCCTGACGGGCGACAGCCCACGCCCGTCTGATCGTCACCCGGCACGACCCCGGAAAGACTCAATCGGGTGTGCGAGGACATCGACCGCCCGCCAGGAACCGGCGAGTCAGCTCGAGCGCTCCACCGGGCGGAGTGCCAAGATCTTCCAGAGGGACACCTTGCTGTCCATGGCGGACGCGGGCCTGCGTCATGCCGACGGCAGCCGCGATGCGCGCCTGGCCGGCCCTGCTGTACTGCTGGCCGTGGCGGAACACGGTGCCGATATCGCGGGTGCGGAGGGCTTGGCGGACATCTGCGCGCTCCCATGCCCAGTCAGGCAGAGACGTTGGTACGAGCGGTGTGGTCACGGTCCTCGGCGACGACCTCGGCGCCACCGCGCTCGCCGCGCACGCGGGAGTCAGCGCGCGCCACCTGGCCCGGCTGTTCCTCGACCAGCTCGGACAGACACCTGCCCAGTTCGTACGGACCGCCCGAGCCGAGGCGGCCGCACAACTCCTCGTCTCCACGGCACTGCCGCTGGCCTCGATCGCCAGGCGCTGCGGGTTCAGCTCCGCCTAGACGATGAGGCAGGTGTTCCTGGAACACTACGGAACGACACCCAGCCGGCACCGCACCCTCCACAGCAGTTCCCGGGTCGCACCCTCCGAAGTACCAGTGGCCTGACGGGTGGCTGGATGTTTCGACTCGGACGGCGACGCATCGTGGCCTGCGGTCGCACGTGGTCCACGAGCACGGGAGCGACACGGCCCGCAGCACCTCCGCGTGGTCCCACGGCGACTGGCGCCTGCTTGTGCCCGCCGAGTGGCAGGACGACACTGAACGCCGCATAAAAGCCGGCCTACCCGAAGAGGTCGGGCACCGGGAGAGATTGCGCCTGGCCCTGGACCTCATTGACGAGGCGGTCGCCTGGGGCCTGGAGCCGATGGTGATCGTCGCCGACGCCGGCTACGGCCAGATCACCGCGTTCCGCCACGGCCTGGCGGAACGCGGGCTGGACTACGTCGTCGCCGTCCGCTCGGACGAGTCCGCGCACCCGCAGGCGGCCGCGCCCACCGCATCGCCGTGGAGCGGGAACGGCCACCATCCCGCCACCGCCACCCCACCCTCCGCACCACGGCTGGCCACGGCCGGAATGAGGAGCAGCGCCGGAGTCGCACGCGGCCGGTAAGCCGACAGCGGACCCCTGTCAGGCCATGGTCGCGCCGGTTCCCGCGATCACCTCGGGCCGCAGCAGGGCGGCGAGCTTCTCGGCCGGCAGCAGGCCCTTCTCCAGGACCAGCTCGGCCACACCCCGGCCACTGGCGAGGGCTTCCTTGGCGATGTCGGTGGCGGCCGTGTACCCGATGTGCGGGTTCAGGGCGGTCACCAGGCCGATGGAGTTCTCGACGGTGGCGCGCAGCACCTCGGTGTTGGCGGTGATGTCGGCCACGCAGCGCTCGGCGAGGGTGAGGCAGGCCGCGCGCAGGTGGGTTATGGACTTCGACAGAGAGTGCAGGATGACCGGCTCGAAGGCGTTGAGCTGGAGCTGTCCGGCTTCGGCGGCCATCGTGATGGTGATGTCGTTGCCGATCACCTCGAAGGCGACCTGGTTGACGACCTCGGGGATCACCGGGTTGACCTTGCCGGGCATGATGCTCGAACCCGCCTGCACCGGCGGCAGGTTGATCTCGCCGAAGCCCGCGCGCGGCCCGGAGGACAGCAGGCGCAGGTCGTTGCAGGTCTTGGACAGTTTGACGGCGATGCGCTTGAGTACACCGGACATCTGGACGAACGCGCCGCAGTCCTGGGTGGCTTCGACCAGGTTGGCCGCGGTGACCAGGGGCAGCCCGGTGATGTCGGCGAGGTGGCGGCGGGCCGATTCGGCGTATCCGGCGGGGGCGTTGAGGCCGGTGCCGATCGCGGTCGCGCCGAGGTTGATCTCCAGGATCAGCTCGACGGCCTCCGCGAGGCGGCTGCGGTCCTCGTCGAGCATGACGGCGAAGGCGGAGAACTCCTGCCCGAGCGTCATCGGCACGGCGTCCTGCAGCTGGGTGCGGCCCATCTTCAGAACGTCGCGGAACTCGACGGCCTTGCGGGCGAACGCGTCCTGGAGGACGGCCATGGCGCCGAGCAGGCCGCGCACCGCAAAGACGGTCGCGATCCGCACGGCGGTCGGGTAGACGTCGTTGGTGGACTGGCCGAGGTTGACGTCCTCGTTGGGGTGAAGGTCCCGGTACTCGCCCCTGGCACGGCCCAGCAGCTCCAGCGCCCGGTTGGCGATGACCTCGTTGGCGTTCATGTTGGTCGAGGTGCCAGCTCCGCCCTGGATGACGTCGACGACGAACTGGTCGTGCAGCTTCCCGCCGCGGATCTCCTGGCAGGCGGCGACGATCGCGGCGGCCTTCGCGGGCTCCAGCAGGCCGAGTCCCACGTTGGCGAGAGCGGCGGCCTCCTTGACGGCGGCGAGGGCGTCGATCAGGTGCGGGTAGGCGGAGATGGGCGTCCCGGTGATGGGGAAGTTCTCGGTGGCGCGCAGGGTGTGGACGCCCCAGTAGGCGTCGGCGGGGACTTCGCGGTCTCCGAGCAGGTCGTGTTCGCTGCGGGTGGCGGCGGTCATGGGTGTGCGGCCCTCTTCCTGAGGTGGGTGGGTCAAGGTGGTGAAAGGGGATGGAGTCAGGCGGTGGCGGGGATGCTGAGCGGGTTCAGCGCCGCCACCGGCTGGATGCCGCCGACGGGCCGGCCGCCGCCGGTCATCGGCTCGCCCTCGAACCCGGCGAGCAGCCGCGGCTCGACTCCCGCCCGGGCGAGGGCTGCGGCCGTCACCGGGATACGCGCCCGGTCCGCCCCGTCGGCGATCTTCACTGCGACGGCCCGGCCGTCGGGCAGCGCGGCCACCTGGACGCCCTCGAAGCCGTCCTTGGCCAGCAGCCCGGGCACCGCACGCATCAGCCGGGCCGTGTCTCGCCCTGTGCCGGAGGCCATCTCCGGGTGGAGGCGCAGCGCGTCCGCCACCCGGCGCCCGGCGGTGTCCGGACCGGCCGTGGCGATGCGGGCGGCGGCGCGGGCCAGGCCGTGCAGGGACACTGCGAACAGCGGGGCTCCGCAGCCGTCGACGGTGACGTTCGCGATGTGCTGGCCGGTGAGTTCCTCGACGGCCTCGGCGATCGCCCTCTGAAGCGGGTGGCCCGGGTCGAGGTAGCTCTCCAGGGGCCAGCCGGCCAGTTTGCACAGGTACAGCATCGCCGCGTGCTTGCCGGAGCAGTTCTGGGCGAGCCGGGAAGGCCCGCGGCCCTCGCGCACCCAGGCATCCCGGACCGCCGGGGCGTACGGCACGTCGGGGACGTTGCGCAGGTCGTCCTCGGTGAGGCCGGCCAGTTCGAGGATCAGCCGGGTACCTGCGAGGTGGTGCTCCTCGCCGGAGTGGCTGCCCATCGAGAGGGAGAGCAGGGCGCCGTCGAGCGGCAGCCCGGCCCGCACCATGGCGAGGGCCTGGACCGGCTTGAGGGCTGAGCGCGGGTAGCAGGCGGCCTCGATGTCTCCGATGCTCAACCGGACGTCGCCATTACTGCCGAGGACGACGACGGATCCGTAGTGGACTCCCTCGATCATGCCGCCCCGGGTGACGTGGGCGACGGGTGCATGCTGGGGCTCGCGCATCGCGGGCGCGTCCGCGAGGAGACTGCTGCGCATCACTGCCTCGTTCGGTGGTGGGTTGCTGCTGACCGGGGTGGCCGGCGGCGGGCCCGGCCCGGGGGGACGGGCCGCGCCCGCCGCCCGGCTCAGCCCTCGCTCTTCGCGGCGGCGCGCGCCACGCGGCCGCGGACGGCGTACCAGCCGGCGACCAGCGCCGCGGCGATCAGTGGCACGCACAGCACGGTGGTGCGCGCCGCTCCTCCGTCGGCGTACATGAGGACCAGGACGGAGGCGAGGAAGGCCAGCGTCACGAGTTCGGTCCACGGGGAGCCGGGCAGGCGGTAGGAGGGGCGGGTGAGTTCGCCGTCACGGGTCTTCCGCCAGAAGAGGAGGTGGCAGAGCATGATCATGCCCCAGGTGGCGAGGATGCCGATGGCGGCCAGGTTGAGCACGATCTCGAACGCGTCCGCCGGAACGACGAAGTTGAGCCCGACGCCGAGGACGCACATGCCGCTGGTGAGCAGGATGCCGCCGTAGGGCACCTGGGTGCGGCTCAGCCGGGCGGTGAAGCTCGGGGCGGAGCCGTTGACGGCCATCGAGCGCAGGATGCGGCCGGTGGAGTAGAGGCCGGAGTTGAGCGAGGACATGGCCGCGGTGAGAACGACCAGATTCATCACGTCGCCGGCCGCCGGGATGCCGATGTGGGAGAGCACGGTCACGAACGGGCTCTGGCCGGCGCTGTAGCTGTTCCACGGCATCAGCATCGACAGCAGGACGACCGAGCCGACGTAGAAGAGGCCGACGCGCCACATGATCGAGTTGATCGCCTTCGGCATGATCTCCTCGGGATTCTCGGTCTCACCGGCCGCGACTCCGACCAGCTCGACGGAGGCATAGGCGAAGACGACGCCCTGGATGATCAGCAGCATGGGCAGCAGGCCGTTGGGGAAGATCCCGCCGTTGTCGGTGATCAGGGACGGACCGGGCACGGCGTCGTCGATGGGGTGCCGGGTCACGAGGAAGAAGATCCCGATGGCCATGAAGACGACCAGCGCGCCGACCTTGACGATGGCGAACCAGAACTCCAGTTCGCCGAAGATCCGCACCGAGATGAGGTTCACGGTGAGGACCACGGCCAGGGCTATGAGCGCGATCACCCACTGCGGGACGTCGGAGAACAGGCGCCAGTAATGGGTGTAGGTGGCGACGGCGGTGATGTCGGCGATGCCGGTGGTCGCCCAGTTGAGGAAGTACATCCAGCCCGCGGTGTACGCGCCCTTCTCCCCGAGGAACTCCCGGGCGTACGAGACGAAGGCGCCGGAGGACGGCCGGTACATGACGAGTTCGCCGAGCGCGCGTACGACGAGGAACGCGAAGATCCCGCAGACGGCGTAGGCGACGAACAGTGAGGGGCCGGCGTCGGCGAGGCGTCCGCCCGCGCCGAGGAAGAGCCCGGTGCCGATCGCACCCCCGATGGCGATCATGTTGACGTGCCGGGGTGTCAAGGACTTGCTGTAGCCGGTGTCCCCGGCGTCCACGTGACGGGTCGTGGGGCGCTTCTCGTCTTTGAGGAACTGCTCGCTCACGCCTCGGGTCTGCCTTCCGTGGAGGTGGCCGCGCGCTGGGGGCGCACGATTTCTGTGAGGGTCGTCTCGACCCGCAGGAGGTGGTGGGACATGGCCTCCACCGCGTCGTGCTCGCTGCCGTCGGCCAGCGCCTCGAGGATCGCCCGGTGCTCGCAGTTGGACTGCTCGCGCCGGCCGCCCAGTTCGTTGAGGAAGGTCGACTGACGCGCCAGTGCGTCGCGGATCTCCTCGATGACGCGGCGGAAGACGGGGTTGCGGGATGCCTCGGCCACCGCCAGGTGGAAGACGGTGTCCATCGCCACCCACGCGGTGGTGTCGGTCTCCTGCTCCATCCGGTCGAGCAGATGGCCCAGATGGTCCAGGTCCTCCGGGGTGCGGCGCAGCGCGGCGTACCCGGCGACCGGGATCTCGACGTGCCGGCGCACCTCCAGCAGGTCGCTGGCGACGTAGTCGCCGAAGGTGGGGTCCTCGACCGTGTTCGCCAGGACGAACGTGCCCTTGCCGCTCTTGGAGGCGGTCAGGCCGATGGCTTGGAGGGCTCGGAGCGCCTCCCGCAGCACGGGCCGGCTGACCTCCAGGGTCCGGCACAACTCGGCTTCGGAGGGGAGCTTGTCGCCCACGACGTACTCACCGCGCTCGATGGCGCTGCGCAGGTGGCCGAAGACCGCTTCCATCGCGCTGACGCGCCGCGGGGCCTGGCCACCTGTCTGGCTGTCTGACAGGTTCACGGTGTGATCCTGATGGGTGCGCCGGAGGGTGTCAAGACACCTGTGTCGGGAAAGTCCGGCCCGGCGAGTTTCGTACCGTGCGCACTTTCCGTCCTGCCACCGAAGCCGCCCGATCGGTGTCTGCGGCGGAACCGGCGGCATCCACCAGGGCGTGCACCACCGGCGTGTCGACACCCATCTCCGGATGCCACTGGACGCCCACGGCGAAGCGGTGCCGGGTGCTCTCGATCGCCTCGACGGTGCCGTCCGCCGCACGGGCTGACACGATGAACCCGGAGCCAAGGCGATCCACGGCCTGATGATGGTGCGTGGCGACCTCGCGGGTCCCCGGCAGGAGGGCGCCGATCCGGGTCCCCGGCGCGGTGGTGACGGTGTGGGCACAGAAGTGGCCCCGGTCGGGGTTGTGGCCGTGATGGCCCACCCTGTCGGGCAGGTGCTGGATGAGGGTGCCTCCGGCGTGTACGTTCATCAGCTGCATACCCCGGCACACTCCGAGCACGGGTATGTCGCGGGCGAGACCGGCGGCCAGTACAGCCTGCTCCCACCGGTCGCGCTCGCGGACCGGCGGCCCCGTGCGCGGGTGGGGCCGGGCGCCGTACAGGGCGGGATCCACGTCCTCGCCTCCCGTCAGGACGATCGCGTCCAGACGTGCGACCACATCGGCCGCTGCCGACGGGGCGTCCGGCGGCAGCAGGACGGCCCGGCCGCCCGCGGCCTGGAGACAGTCGGCGTAGGCCGCAGGCAGCACTGCGGCGGGCAGGTCCCACTCGCCCCACCGGGCGTCGGCCAGGTAGGTGGTGAGTCCGATGAGTGGTGGCTGGGTCATACCACTTCCTTTCAGGGCGTGAGGGGTGATCGTCGACGGCCGGGTGCACACCCGCCCCGCCGGACGTCCCCGGCCACGGCGGGCTGCGGCAGAAAAGGCGGACGGGGCGGACGGGGCACTGGCGGAGGGCGCCCCGGCGACAAGGTGGAGGGGCGGTCACGATCCGGGAGCGCGGGCTTGCGTTTTTCTTGCCGCGAGCAAGAATCCTGCTGGCGTTCATCCGCAATCACAAGAAAACACATCTTCGCGACAGATAAGTGAGCCTTAACTCCGTGCACGGACTCGACCCCCGCCTGCTCGCCACCCTCGAAGCCGTCGTGCGGCACGGCTCCTTCAACGCCGCCGCACGCGAGCTCGGCTACAGCGCGCCCGCGGTCTCCCAGCAGATCGCCGAACTCGAACGCCGCGCGGGCCTGAGAGTGCTGGAGCGCCGGCCCGTGCGCGCCACACCGGCAGGCGAAGTCCTTCTCGACGCCGAGCAGGGCGTCCGCAACGCGTTGGCGACGGCATCGGTGGAACTCGATGCCATGCGCGCGGGTACGGCCGGACGGATCCGCCTCGGCGCCTTCGCCTCGGCCGCCACCAGCATCGTTCCGCAAGCGCTGGCCCAACTCCACGCGGCCTACCCCCACGTGCAGGTCAGCCTCAGCCAACTGGAACCCGAGGCCTGCTACAACCGGCTCAAGCGGGGGGACATGGACCTGGCCCTCAGCTACGACTACGACTTCATCCCCGTCCCGCCGCCCCGGATGCTGCGCCGGACGCTGGTCGCACGGGATCCGGTGGTGGCCGTGGTCCCGGCACACCACCGCCTGGCCGACAGGGAGGTCATCGACCTGGCCAGCCTCGCGTCCGAGACCTGGATCGCGGCTCCGGAGGCCGCACTGCGCCTGGAACTGCTTTCCCAGATGGCCAAGACGCCTGGCTTCCAGGCCCGCCTGCAATACGAGGGGGACGACTTCAACACCGTGCTCGGCTTCGTGGCCGCAGGCCTGTGCGTGGCCGTCATGCCGCAACTCGCCCTGCCCCGCGCCAACACCCAGGTCGTGGCCCGGCCCCTGGCCGAGCCGCAGTTGACGCGCTTCATCTACGCCGTCCGCATCGACACCCGGCACGCCCCGCGCGCCGTCCTGGACCTGGAGCAGATGCTCGCCGCGCAAGCGCTGGCCGCGCTCGCATGAGGCTGCGGCGGGCGGCCACCGGAGGCGAACGGAGCGTGAACCCACGTGAAATGCGCCAAGTTGACGGCGGCCGCACGCGCGTAGACCGGGTGGTGACGCCAGGTCTCCCGGCTTGTCCGACTACCGGACGCGGTGGCTGAAAGTTAAACTATTGTGTGACGGGCGCCCTACGTTTGCGGCGGTTGACGTTCCAGCGAGAGGAACCCCCTCATGACCGCCGCCGACAGTGCGCCGCGAACGGCCCGCGTCCTCACCGGCTACCGCCCCGAGGACGGCTTCATGGCCGTGGAGCTGGACCCGCCTCCGGGCGAGTACGTATGGCACGACGAGCACGCCGAGCAGCAGGAGCAGCGCTACGGCCCGGGTGCGGGCTACCACCAGTGGCTGGCAGTGGACGCACGCGACGGCGCCGTATGGTTCGGCGACATCGACTGGCGGGCCCCGTCCGAAGACCTCGGCAGCCAGCTCCCCGGCCTCCCCCGCAGGGCACTCGGCGACGGGGCCGTCCCGGCCTCCGGAATAATGGTGCAGTTGCTCGGCCACCTGGCCCATGACGAACAGCGCGGCTGCTCCTGGCGCTTCTTCACCGCTGAGGAACTGCACGCGCTCGCCCTGCGCATACTCCCCGCCGTGCAGCGGCTCGTGGACTCCATCCACCGCATCGGACCGGGCGACGAACTGGAGTGGTCGGCCGAGGCCGCCACCGCCTGGGACGACATCGAGCAGGCCGCGACCCACACCTTCGATCCCTCCGGCGATCTCCGCTGGCCCAGGCTGCGCACGACACCGATCCCTGCCTGGCGTGTCGAGGTCGGCGCGTTCCTCGCCATGAACCCCGGTCTGTGCGATCCCTCCTGGGGCCTGGCCACGGACGCGGAACTCGATGCCTACGCCGACTACTCTCCCGAGAGCGGCTATGGCGGTGTACCGGGGCGGATGTGCCGCGCCGCCGACCGGCAGATCGAGGACGGTTTCACTTTCTACGGCCACCGTGCCGCCCTGTACGCCTACCGCGCGCAGGCGTGCGGCGACCGTGTTCCGACAGACGCCCGCGTCTGGCTGGAGACGACAGAGGCGGGTCGGGGCACCTGGGAGGCGGCCAAGCCCCCCGGGGCCACCCTCGCCGACGTCCCCGACTGCGTGCTGGCGGCCTTGGCCGAAGGGTTCCAGAACTCCGCGCACGAGGAGGGTCTGGTCCTGACGGGCCTGGACGCCCATCTGCGCCGGTTGCGCGCCGAGGAACGCTCCGCCGTCGACCAGCAACTCGTCCGCGAAGCCGAGGAAGTCGAACGCCTCGAGAACATGCTCAAGGACTTCCGCGCGGCACGGAACCGCACCGTGACACGCATCCTGGCCTGGTCCGATGGGCGCAGCGACGGGGAAATCGCCCGCCTGGCGTCCATGCCCGACGACTACGTCAGCAACTGGCGGGCCCGCCTGACCGACGAACAGACGACGGCCACACCCGCAACCTGAAGCATGTGCGGCGAAGACAGGGCACCCGCTCCGCAGCCTCACCGCCCGGGCAGCCCGTCGAGCGCCACGGCCGTCCGTAGACCGAGGCGACGGCCCGAGGCCTTGAGCTGGTGCCGCCGGCCCGTTGCGAGTACCGCTGCGCGGGGTAGGCGGAGCCGGGCCTTGACCCCGGATGTTGAACACGTATATGCGGCTTGGGCCAGGGTAGTTGCTGTTGGTCGGAGGTCGTTTTCGTAGGCGATCGGGGACCGCTGGCCGAGGCGGGAGTGCCTGCGTCGGGTGTTGTATCGGGTCAGCCGGCGGAACGCGTCGAGCCTGGCCTCGCGCTCGCTCGACCAGGCCTTCCGGCCTTTGAGCGTCTCCCTCTTGAAGGCGGCGTCGAAGCTTTCCGCGGCGGCATTGTCCGCGCTGGAGCCGACCGCGCCCATGCTCTGCCGGACCCCTGCTGACCTGCAGATTTCAGCGAAGGCCCTGCTCGTGTACTGCGATCCGTGGTCGGTGTGCATCACCGCTCCGGCCAGGCTCCCGCGGGTCCGTTCGGCGGCCGCCAGGGCATCGGTGACGAGCTCGGTTCGCATGTGATCTGCGATCGCCCACCCGGCCAGACGGCGTGAGGCGAGGTCGATGACGGTCGCGAGATAGAGCGGCTTCGAACCGCTGACCGGCAGATACGTGATGTCGCCGACGTACTTCGTGTTCACCTCGGATGCGGTGAAGTCACGGTCGATCAGATCCGGCGCCTTCGCCGCGGCCTGATCCGCGAGCGTGGTGCGCTGCCGACGGCGCAGACGGACCCCCTTGAGCCCGAGGTTCCGCATGATCCTCGCGACGCGCTTGTGGTTGACCGCCGGGCCGCCTTCGTCACGGAGTTCGGCGGTGATTCCGGGGCTCCGTAGGTCGGAGACTTGGTGGGCCTTGCGTATCCGGGCTGCGAGCCCGGCCTCGGCGGTCTGCCGAGCGATCCGCGCGGCCGCGGTGCGGCGCCAGTAGTAGAAACTCGAGCGGGAGAGGCCGAGGATGTCGCAGAGCCGCTTCACGCCGTGACGGCGCTGGTGATCTTCAACGAACTGGCAGCGGTTCACCAGCGCGTCTCCGTCGCGAAATACCGGGCTGCCTTGCGGAGGATGTCGCGCTCTTCCTCGAGCTCGCGGATCCTCTTTCGGGCTGCGGCGAGCTCCGCCTGAACGTCGTCACCACCATCCCCGGCAGCCGCCGGCGCTGAGGAGTGGGCGCCCGGGCGGCGCCCGTCGGCAGCCCGAATCCAGTTCCGCAGCATCTCGGTGTTCACCCCGAGATCGGCGGCGACGGACTTGATGGTCGCCCCGGGCCTCGACCGGTACAGCGCGACCGCGTCCGCCTTGAACTCGGCGGGGTAGTGCTTCATCCCCACGGGGACTCCGTTCTCCTGGACCAAGATCCAAGTGTCTCCGGTGTCCAAAACCCGGGGTCAAGGCCCCTGGGCGCGGTTCCCGCCGTCCTTGAAGTAGACCTCTTGCAGTCCCTCGGCAACGATCTGTCGCATCTGCTCATCGCCCGCGCCCGCCGCGCGGGCGTCGAAGAGACGCTGCGCGTACGCGGGCGGCAAGTGGACGGTCAGGCGTCGCATCCGGCCGTCGTCGGTCGTGCCAACCGGCGCGGTGTAGCCGAACCGGGCCCGCGTCTCCACCGTGATGCCGGTCCTGGTGGCGGCCTCGACTGGGAGGTGTCGGTGGACTCGACAGCAGTACGAGCCCACCAGCACGCCGCCGGCGCGAGGAAGGTGTCCGCGGCCGCATGAATGATCACAGCTCATGGGGGCGGGGAGATCTCACGGATGCTCAGTGGGCGGTGTTGGAGTTGTGACCTGATCTTGGAGGTGGTCGTGGGACTCGACCACCCTCCTGCTCAGCCCTCCTCGCGCATGCCCGGCCGAAGGACGAGGGGACGTACGTATGGAGCGATGCGGGAGGCGATGTCGTCCCGACCTATCACCGCGAAGCTGTCCGAACCGTCATGCAGGCCGTGGGACAGCAGTAGTTCGGAACCCCCGTCGAATGTCAGAAGCAGTCCCGCCTGGCACGGGCGTTGCTGCATGAGAACACTGTCGCTCCGCTGGTGCAGCAGGGTCATGGACGCCAACCGCCTTCCCCTCACATGGCAGGTCGATGTGTCGGAATAGACGGGGTCGCAGCCGTCGACCGGGTGCAGGCCCTCGTCCTGTTCGACTGGGGTACCGGCGCTGCTCTCCAGCCATACCGTGACCGAGTGGAGTTCGGAAGAGCTGGCGAAGCCGACAACCGTCCCGGAATCAAAGGTGACCAGCAATGGCCCTGCCGTGCGGCTGAATACCGCGCTGGGCTTGAGTTCGAGTTCTTCAGCCGCCTTCGCCGGTGGCCACCAGCTCCACCGCACCAGTCGCTCCACTTGCTGACCGATCAGCCCCAGCAGCAGGTCGCAGTGCACCAAGGGGACGGCCTCACGAAATTGAGCAGCCATGGGGTGCTCCTCACTGCTTGAGCAGCGGTATTGATCGCGAGTCATTCCAATCATTTCATTTCGTCATTATCACCCGCCCGGAATCGGGGCAGGGCGACGGGCATTGCCTCAGCGGTCTACTCTGGCATGGTCGGCGGTCGTTCCGCTTGCTGGTTTCCGTGACGGATAAAGCCCTGCGGAGCCTGCTTCGTCCCGGTCCACAGCAGTGCGGTGGAGTGAGGCGTGCACGGTTCTCACCCACCCGCTGCAGCTCCGTCAAGGGCGATCCCTTGGCGCCGACCCGCGGCCCACAGCCGCTAAAGCCCGGCAAACATAACACGGTCATAAACAGTCATTTTTTTCCAACGGTATTACTCGGAAACTCCCACTTGATCACCACACGAGTCGGCGGCACAGTATTCGCGGACTGGTCGTGGGCGCCGGCAGGACGATTGGCATCCCCGCCATGGGGTGCCGGCATCGCCCTCGCCGAAAGGGCTATCACGCCACGAGGCAGCTGCCGCCCGATGCAGCTCAGGGCAAACCATCGGTCGCACGCGAAGTGCGGAATCTCGCGCCCGTGGGTGATGGCAATTCCAGGAGCTGCCCCAGCGCAGCAGCTGCCGAAACGGATTCGTGAGTGCGTTCAGAATATGAATGCACTAGGTTGTGTCCATGCCTCGTGCCTCATTCGCAGCGTTCCACTGTTCGCTGTCGCGCTCCCTGGATGTGATGGGTGACTGCTGGTCACCGCTGGTCTTGCGCGACATCTCTCTAGGCATTGACACTTTTGAGGAGCTGGCCCGCGACCTTGGCGTGTCCCGCGCACTGCTGAAGAATCGGCTCGACAGACTCGTGGACGGCGATGTGCTGGAACGGGTCGAGTGCTCCACGCGTCCCCAGCGGTTCCGTTACGTGCTCACCACATCAGGACGGGAGCTCGTGACGGTGCTTTTGGCACTCACCCAGTGGGGCGACCGCTGGCACGCGCCGGATGGTCCGCCGATCGTGTTTCGGCACCACTGCGGAGAGGTCCTAGAGGTGTCCGTCACGTGTCGTACCTGCAGTGGAGCGGTTCATCCGGAGGGCGTCTCGGTCCAGCCGGGCCCGGGCGGGCGCGCAGCGCCCGGCACTCTCGTCATTGCCGAGCGCCTTGCGGAGATGGCATGACTGATCACGTCGCAGCATGGCGAATGGCCGGCGAGGCGGGGGACGCGAGAGCGGCAGTAGCCGCTATGTCCGAGGACGTTGAGCTGGCGTTCACGGGCCTGAAGGGCGAGGACCCCGGACAGATAGGTCCCTACCGCATCATGGCGCTCCTGGGCGAGGGCGGGATGGGACGGGTGTATCTGGGCCTGTCGCGGGGCGGCCGCTCGGTGGCGGTGAAGGTCGTGCGTCCGGAGCTGACGGACGACCGGGAGTTTCGGCGGCGGTTCGCGCGTGAGGTCGACGCGGCCCGCCGGGTGAACGGGCTGTTCACCGCCGGTGTGGTCGACGCCGATCCGCATGGGACGCCGGCCTGGATGGCCACGGCGTACATCCCCGGGGTGTCGCTGGCCGACGCGGTGAACGAGTACGGCGCGTTGCCGTGGGAGTCCGTCGCGGCACTGGGCGCCGGGCTGGCCGAGGCACTGGAGGCGATCCACACCGCCGGACTGGTCCACCGGGACCTGAAGCCGTCCAATGTGCTGCTGGCCGAGGACGGCCCCCGGGTGATCGACTTCGGGATCTCGGTGGCAAGCGAGGCGACCGTGCTGACACGGACCGGTCTGGTGGTGGGGACGCCGGGATTCATGTCGCCGGAACAGCTGACGGATCGGCGGGTCAGCCCGGCGAGCGATGTGTTCTCCCTGGGTACGGTGCTCGCGTTCGCCGCGTGCGGCGCCGGGCCCTTCGGCACGGGGTCCGTGCAGGGGCTGCTGTTCCGCATCGTGTTCGAGGAACCACACCTGGAAGGGATACCCGGGGCGTTGCGGGAGGTGTTGGCGCGATGCCTGGCGAAGGAACCCGACCAACGGCCCTGCGTGCCGGAGGTGTTGGAGGAACTGGCTGGACTGGCTGCCCGGCAGGGCGGTTCGCCGGGCGGGGGCGTGGGCTGGCTGCCCGGGCCGCTGGCCCACGCCGTTCGTCTACGCACCGACCACCCCACCCCCGCGACGGCGCCTGCCGTGGCCGCGCCGTCGGTCGAGGACAAGGTGGAACCCGCACCTCCCACCGTCCGGCCCGGCTCCGAGCGTACTCCGACCGTCTCCGCCCGACCAGGCCCGCCGTATGTCCCGGCCGATCCTGCGGGCAACGTCCGGACAGCACGGGGGGACATCAGCCATGCCCTCACACAGACGGCCGTGGCCGACGGGCCGCCCGGCCCGGCTCTCCCGTCCCCGCCCGAAGACCCGGAGCTGACGGAGAAGCCGGGTTCCCCGACCGGATCTCCCGCCGCGCCCGGCGTCAGCCGGGACGAGCGGCACCGCCCCACACGCCGCACGATGCTGCTGTCCGTCGCGGCAGCCGTGGGTGCTGTAGGGCTTCCCGCCGGCATCTACCTCACCCGGTCGGCCAGCAACAACCCTTCCCGGACCGGCCAGTCCTCGGCCACCCCCTCCCGGTCCGCGCGGCCCACGTCAGCTCCACCACGACCGGCAAGGCGGATCTCCGTCGGATCCGCTGTGAACACGCTGGCATTCAGCCCTGATGGCAAGGTGCTCGCGGGCGGCTGCGACGACGGGGCGATCCGGCTGTGGAGCACGGCGACCGGCAAGCTCAGCGCTACCCTCAAAGCCGAAGAGCCCAACGGGGACGACGGGACCGATGTGCTCGCCGTGGCATTCAGTCCTGACGGTAGGACCCTGGCCGGCGCCAGAGATTCCGGCACCCTTCAGCTGTGGGATCCGGCGACCGGCGACCTCACCGCCAGCAACGACGAACCAGGCGACAGTTTTCATACCTTGGTGTTCAGCCCCGACGGCAGGAATCTGGCCGGCGTGGATTCTGCGGGCACCTTGAGCCTGCGGCACCTGCCAGCGGGCAGAGACCACATCAGGTATTCCGGTGTTGCCGTGTCGGTGGCTTTCAGTCCCGACGGCAAAACCTTGGCCGTTGGCGGCCGCTCATCCAACCCGGGCCGGGCCCGGCTGTGGAGCACGGCGACCGGTAAGCTCACCGCCACCTTGGAGGGCGCCACCTTCGGGGTGAACTCGGTGGCGTTCAGCCCGGATGGCAGGGTACTGGCCGGCGGCTCGGGAGACGACACCGTCGCCCTGTGGGACCCGGCGACAGGTGAACTCACCGCCACCTTGGCGGGGGAAAACGTTGACGATGGCGAGGCCCAGAGCGTGGACGAGGTGCGGTTCAGCGCGGATGGCACAGTCCTGGTCACCTGCGGCTACCCCAACACAATACGGCAGTGGCATCCGGCGACCGGCAAGCTCAAGGCCACCTCCAAGGCCCCTGCCTACAGGATGTACAACTGGGCGTTCAGCCCGGACGGCAGCGTTCTGGCGGGCACCGATTTGGACAACACCGTCTGGCTCTGGCAGCTATGACGTCCGTCAGGATCCCTGCCGCGGGCTGCCCCATGGGAACCAGGAGGAAGACTTCCACGACTTCGTCCCACTCGGAGGCGTTGATCATCTCCGGCGGCGTGGTCCGTACCTCGACGGTCACTGCGACCGGACCGGTGTGTACCCCGGTGATGACCACGGCTGCACCGGGCTGCGTCACCGCGATGAGACCGTTGGGCTCACCGCTCTCGGCGCCGGGCATTTGTGCGGTGTCGACCAGCCAGAACGTGTGGTTGCTGGCATCGACATCTACCGGGCCGCCCCGGTGGGACTCGGTCATGGAAGCTCCCTGTTGTTCAACCGACTACGGTCTGATCTCGACATGGAAGGCGTCGTCGGCAGCCCGCTGGCGCCACTGGCTCAGCTGACAACCCGAAGTGCATGGTCAATCTGCATGCGGCTCTGCCGTGATGCAGGATGCTCCAGGCGCGGAGCCCGGATTCGTCAGCCTGGCGGCTGCTCCTGCTGCGGTGGGCCGCGCTCGCTGACCGGACCGCCTACGCCACCGAACTTGCGTACCTGAGTGACGGGGCCATGGTCACGATGACCGAGTACGCCCTGGACCGCGCCGATACGGCCGCCTTGAAGCTCCGCGCGTTCGACTCGAGACCGGCAGCGCCTACGCCGAGGGTGAGATCAGCCTGGAACACAAGGTGTGGGACGACGAGCCGGACGGCGCGTGGGCGTACGCGCGCCAGGAGTACGAACAATGGCGGCGAGTCGAGGGAGAGGCCGCAGCAGCGCACCTCACGCCGTGACGCCGGCGGCGCGAGCTGGCGAGAGGATCGACGGGCAGGGCCCTGTAAGGATGCTGTGGGTGCCGATCCGGCGCCACCGGACCATCCCCGCGGGCGCGGGGCCGACGAGGGTGCACGTCTCTTCTCGGAGCTGGACGTCGGCCCATCCCGCGGGCGCAGGTCGACGACAGGACGGTCCAGCCCAGGTCAGCGCCGGTCTCTACGCCGGGCCAACTTGCTCTCAGCGTATGGGGCAGGGGGCGTTGCTGGTACGGACGAACGGTCAGGCCCAGAACGTGTCGGTGACGGTGATCTGAGGGTCGGCATGGCGGCGGACGAAGGTGAAGATGAGCCAGCCGCGGCCACCGGCGAGGTCGGCGATGTGCGGGCCACCCGGACTGGTCGAGGCCAGCGGGCGGACGGTGATCCAGTGCGGCAGTGACACGTCGGCGTCGATGCCCCGGTAATAGGGATCCGGGGCGGTGATCAGCTCGGCGCGGGCTGACAGGACCAGCTGCTTGCCGTCCTGGGGCATGCTCTCGAATTCCTGGAGCGCCTCTGCCGTCCAGTCCATTTTCCAGGGCGGGAGTGGGAGCTCATCGGTCACCGACCGGGCTCCACCACGGCCGCCTGGCGGCGCAGCCGGCTGTACTCGGCCAGGAGCCGGGCGGACTCCTCGGGGTCCTCGGACTTCGCGGCGCGGGCTTCGAGGTCTCGCAGGTGGGCTTCCAGGCCTGGGTCACGGGCGATGGCGTACTGGGTCCACCACAAGCGCATGAAGGCTGGCACCGGGGTGAGGTTGAAGGCGTCGCCGATCGCTCGGCGCCAGTGGGCCTCGAAGTCCGGCAGCAGATGCGGGGCATGTTCCTGAATGGCCAGGCGCAGGGCCTGCGGGGTGCGTTCGGGCATCGGCGGCACCTGGCGGGGCTTCTCGCCGCCGGGGCCGTCGAAGTGAATGGGCTGCGCTGTCATGACGAAGGAACTCCTGCTCTGCCTGCGGTCCGGCCCTTTCAGGCGGCGTTCTGGCCGGCGCCGGGGGCCGACGGATGCTGTGCCATGTACTGCTCGAACCACTCGGCCGGCACCAGGTAGGCCAGGGTCTTGCCCTTGCGGGTGATCGCGGCAGGCTCCCCCGCGATCCGGGTGCGGTCGAGAATCTCACCCATCTGCTTGCGGAGATCGATCGTCGTGTACGTCTTCGGCTCCATCCCACCAACCTACCCCAACTATCATAGTTGCGATAGTTCGCCTCCACGCACACAAACCCCCTGCCGGACATATCGCCAACGGCACCCTCGAACCATCCCCGCGGGTGCGGGGGCGACACTTTCTGAGCTGGCGTTTTGTCGGCCCAGGTGGCTGTTCTCGTTCAGTTGCTTCGGGGGCAGAGAGGATCAGCCAATACGAGTCGACGAGCTTTCACCCGGCGTGGTGTCACGACGGTATCTCCTACCTGGCCGGACCGGAATCCACTCCGGCCAATCCTGAAACCAAACAGGGCGGATGTTGTGGTGCGTGCCGTTGCCTGTCCTGTGCGGTCAGGAGCAGGACCAGGGCCTTGGAGCGGTGGTGCCGAGCGCGGTGGCCACCGCTTCGGCGGACATGCCGTCGTCGCACAGCGCGCTGGCGGCCTCCCGGCCGACCCGGGCTGCGATCCGCTCCAGCACACCTGCGGCGCGCAGCGCGGCCAACGGCGCGTCCGCGGCCGTGGCGGTCAGTTGCTCGGCCATCTCGACCAGGAGCGCGGCTAGCGGCACGGCGGCATCGCGAATGACGGACAGGTGCGCGGTCCAGTCGGCGAGCGGTTGGCTCTGGTCTCGACTCGTCAGCGCCCGGCACGGCCCACTGCAGGGGAGCAAACGATCGGTGCCACTGGTTGCCCGGATCTCGCGGCGTGACCGCCTCCCATGGGGGTGACCATGGGTGACAACCGGGCGTCGCACCCACCTCCGCGGCATCCGTGGAACTACTCGAAGCTGTGGATCAATCTGAGCACCCGTGACGGTCGCGACGGGCCCTCACGGAAGCCGCCAGTGCATGAACATGACTTGAGGCTAACGTTCGAATTTCTCGACGATGAATGATCGGAAACTTGCGCTAGAAAAAGTGCGGGTCGATCGGCACAGTAGCCCCAAGTCGAACAATCGCCCACTACGAAGGAACGTTCGGTGGGTTCTGGCGGAGCCTGATTGCCGCCCCGGTCAGGAACGCGGGCGATCGCGCGACACGAACCCTGGCCGCCTGCAACCTCGTCGATCCGGAGCTTCCTTGAACCTGTCAGTCAGCCAGGCAGGTGCGAGCCCTCTCGCATCAGTGTCTGGCTGTTCGCCGCCACTGAGTGCGGCGGCTGCGGTCTAACACGACGTACTGGATTGACGCCCAGCGCGTACCGCGCGGCGTTCACCCACCCGAGCGAAGTGCCGTAACAGCACCCTGGTCGAACAGGAGACGACGAGTCGATGAGCCAAACCGAACGAAGGCCCCGGCTGGGCACCGACTCGGTCTTCCAACTGGACCTCGACCTGGCTCAGCTCGCCTTCGGTGACGAGGTCGAGGTCGCCGTGGACCTGTCGACCGTGTGCTCCGCCTGCGCCGGCGCGCCGAGCGCTGTCGCGGGCTGCCCAATCTGTGACGACGAGGGTCTCGTCACTGCGCGCAGGACGCTGACGGTGCCGGTTCCGGCCGGCATCGAGGACGGCACCTGGGTACGCGTACCCGGTGGCGATGCCGACGGAGCATTCGGCGGCACCAGCGGCGAACTGTACGCGCTGGTCGTGGCAGTACCACACCCGGTGTTCACCCGTACCGGCAACGACCTCCGCTGCGTGCTGACCGTGCCCGCGGGCGAGCTCGTCCCCGGGGTGTCCGCCTCGTTCGTCGGGCTGGACGGGACGGTGGCGATCCGTATGCCGGCCGACGTCGGTAACGGAGCGACGCTGCGCATACCGGGTCGGGGCGTGCCCGACCGGGACGGGAACGGCCGGGGCGATCTGTACGTGACACTTTCCGCGGAAACCGGGACCGCGCCGCAGGCCGCCGCCGAGGGAGCCCCGCAGCCGCCCGCCGAGCAGCAAGCCAGGCGGATATGGGGGCGGCGCCCGGTCGCTCCGGCCATACCGGTGCTGCTTCAGCACTACGTGGGCATGCCCTCGTACAAAGTGGTCTCTGCCACCCATCAGTGGGCGCTGTTCCCCACCACGGTCGACCGGCCGCCCGCAGGAACGGTCACCCGGACGCTCACCTGCCCGCAGTGCGGCGCCCAGGTGCGCTGCGTGGTGCGGAGCATCGAGCGGACTCGGCAGCTCAGGCGCTGGTGGAGCGTCGGCGTGCTGACGACCGCCGCGATCGTCGCAGCCGCCGGGGTCGTGGCCGCATTCGTGCCCGACTACGAGTCAGCGGTTCCATACGAGGTCTTCGTCGGAGTGCCGGTCTCGATGGGGCTCGCCTGTCTTGTGTTCGGGCGGCTGTGGGTACGTGAATTCGGGTTCAGGGGTCCCCAGCCGTGGACGAACCGCAGCCATCTGGTGCTGCTCGCCGACGATGTCGATCGTGAACTCGGTCGCGGCATCGGTCGCTCCGCGGAGCCTGTGGTGGTGACCACGCGGCACACGCTGTGGGAGGCCCTCCCCGGAATGGTGAATCGATGGTCGAGGCGGAACGCGACGAATACGCCGTTCCTGAACGGTCCTGGGCTGGTCATCGAGTAGGCCCGCGCTGCGGGATGGGTCGGGTGCCAAGAGCCCGACTCGCAGCTGGACGCGCTCACCCAGCACGGCATCCGGAGGGACAAGATCTTTAGCGAGACCCCGGCGCGTGAGGGACACGGCTGTCCGGGACGGTGCCCGCGGTCGGGTCAGGTCGGGTCCAGGAGAACGGAGTCCCCGTGGGGATGAAGCACTACCCCGCCGAGTTCAAGGCGGACGCGGTCGCGCTGTACCGGTCGAGGCCCGGGGCGACCATCAAGTCCGTCGCCGCCGATCTCGGGGTGAACACCGAGATGCTGCGGAACTGGATTCGGGCTGCCGACGGGCGCCGCCCGGGCGCCCACTCCTCAGCGCCGGCGGCTGCCGGGGATGGTGGTGACGACGTTCAGGCGGAGCTCGCCGCAGCCCGAAAGAGGATCCGCGAGCTCGAGGAAGAGCGCGACATCCTCCGCAAGGCAGCCCGGTATTTCGCGACGGAGACGCGCTGGTGAACCGCTGCCAGTTCGTTGAAGATCACCAGCGCCGTCACGGCGTGAAGCGGCTCTGCGACATCCTCGGCCTCTCCCGCTCGAGTTTCTACTACTGGCGCCGCACCGCGGCCGCGCGGATCGCTCGGCAGACCGCCGAGGCCGGGCTCGCAGCCCGGATACGCAAGGCCCACCAAGTCTCCGACCTACGGAGCCCCCGGAATCACCGCCGAACTCCGTGACGAAGGCGGCCCGGCGGTCAACCACAAGCGCGTCGCGAGGATCATGCGGAACCTCGGGCTCAAGGGGGTCCGTCTGCGCCGTCGGCAGCGCACCACGCTCGCGGATCAGGCCGCGGCGAAGGCGCCGGATCTGATCGACCGTGACTTCACCGCATCCGAGGTGAACACGAAGTACGTCGGCGACATCACGTATCTGCCGGTCAGCGGTTCGAAGCCGCTCTATCTCGCGACCGTCATCGACCTCGCCTCACGCCGTCTGGCCGGGTGGGCGATCGCAGATCACATGCGAACCGAGCTCGTCACCGATGCCCTGGCGGCCGCCGAACGGACCCGCGGGAGCCTGGCCGGAGCGGTGATGCACACCGACCACGGATCGCAGTACACGAGCAGGGCCTTCGCTGAAATCTGCAGGTCAGCAGGGGTCCGGCAGAGCATGGGCGCGGTCGGCTCCAGCGCGGACAATGCCGCCGCGGAAAGCTTCGACGCCGCCTTCAAGAGGGAGACGCTCAAAGGCCGGAAGGCCTGGTCGAGCGAGCGCGAGGCCAGGCTCGACGCGTTCCGCCGGCTGACCCGATACAACACCCGACGCAGGCACTCCCGCCTCGGCCAGCGGTCCCCGATCGCCTACGAAAACGACCTCCGACCAACAGCAACTACCCTGGCCCAAGCCGCATATACGTGTTCAACATCCGGGGTCAAGGCCCCTGGGGCTGTTGGCCTTGATGTTGAACAGGGAGTGGCCCAGGAGGTTGATGCCGGTCCTTGGGCACGAGAACCTCAACGTGCTCGGTCGCTACAGCTTCCCCACCTCCAGCCGCCTCCAGCGCCCTGCGGCCCCTGCGCGACCCGGACACACCCGAACTGGACGATGACGACGACGGCGGGTAGGGCTGATCTTCCACAGGGGTCGGGGGTCGGGGCTGGGGCCAGGAGAGTCCCGGGACAAGCCAGGCGCGTCCGTCGCTGCCCCGGTCCGCCCGTCACAAGGCGGCCCTGGGAGTGCATCAGCTATGGGGGCGGGCGCCCGCCACGTGCTCGGCCGCGGCCGCCCTGGGGGGTGGGGTGTCCCGTTTCCTGACCCGGAGTCCGAAGGCGACGCCGATGAGGACGAGCGCAGCTCCCGCGATCTGGTTGAGGGAGGCGGTTGCCGTGCCGGTCACGGACAGGGCCAGAAGTGAGGCCAGGGGGATGAGGCCGTTGAAGAGGCCGGTCCGGCCGGTGCCGAGCCGCTCGACGGCTCCGTACCACATCAGGAAGACGACCGTGGTCACGCCGAGGGCGAGGAAGGCCAGCGCCGAGAGCTCGGCGCCGCTCGGTCGCCGCAGCACAGGGGTCCCGGTGACCGAGCCCGTGATCACGGCGGTCAGGAAGAGCATGCCCGAGGCGAGTGCGCACGCGTAGGTGATGGCGGTCAGCGATCCGAGCGCCTTGGTGGCGGGCGCACCGAGCAGTGTGACCGCGCACACTCCGGTGAGGGCCAGGCACGACCACGCGAAGCCCTGGGCACTCCACTGCACTGTGCCGCCGGTGGACAGCTGTGCCACGGCGGACCCGCAGGCCACAGCCAGGGCCCCTGCCATCAGACTCCGGGAGGGGCGCACCTGAGCGAGCAGGGACTGGACCAGGACGATGATCAAAGGTGCGGCGCCCAGCGCGACACCGACATTGCCCGGCGAGGTCATCGAGGTGGCGTAGACGAGCACGACGCCGTACCCGGCCATCCCGGTCGCGGCCAGCAGAAAGACCCATGCCATTTGGGCCGGGGAGGGCCGTATGAAGGTGTGCTTGCGTATGCGGGCCCAGACCAGCAGGAACACGGTCGCGAGCCCGTAGCGGACGGCCTGCCCGCCGAGGAGCGGATAGCCGTGAAGGTGGGTGGCAGCGGCGACGGACCCGCCGATGAGGCATACCGCCCCGAGAGCCAGGGCGGCCCCGGAGCGTTCTCGTGCATCGAACATCATGCGGCCACGCTGACATCGATGTGTCGTAAGCAGAAGTACGATATTGCTCACTAGGCAGTAAGGGGAACTGATGATTGAGGTGCAGCGGCTCGTCCTGTTCCGCGAGGTGGCCCACCGCGGGAGCTTCGCCCGTGCGGCTCAGGCACTGCAGATGACCCCGTCGGCGGTCTCCCAGCAGATGGCGGCCCTCGAACGCGCCGCCGGGTTGAGGCTCTTCGAACGCAGCACCCGAGGCGTCACCCTCACCCCGGCGGGCCAGATCCTCGCGCGCACCGCCGACACCGTCCACGGCGAACTGCACCGGGCCCACCGGACACTGGCCCAGCTGCGTGACCAGGGCCCGCCCACGGTGACCGTCGCCACTTTCCCCAGCGCCGGCGCCTTCCTACTCGCGCCCGCACTGGCAGCACTCGCGGCGCGACGCGACACCCACGTCGACACAACGGTGATCGAATCCGAACCCACTCAGGCTCTGACCGCCCTCGGTGACGGCCGCGCCGATATTGCCCTCGTCTACCACTTCAACACCAGGCATCCCCCACCGAGCTGGAAGGACGCCGCAGCCCGCTGCACCTACCACCCGCTCCTGCACGATGACCTGCGCTTGGTTGTATCCGCCGACCACCGACTCGCCTCGCGCCGAGCGGCCCGTCTCGAAGACGTCGCCGACGAACCATGGATTCACGGATGGGACCTGCTAGGAGACGCGGTCGACGCGCTCACCTCCGCGCACGGCCTCACGCCCAAGGTGGTCTGTCGCTCCAGCGATTTCCGCTTCATGCAGGCGCTCGTCGCGGCGGGAGTCGGAATCGCCCTCATCCCTTTCCTGGCCGTCGAGGACCGGAACGACACCCGCGCCCTGCCCGTCACGCCCACCGCCAAGCGCCGCATCGGCGTCTACACCGCACCAGGCACGCCACCCACGCCACCTGTGCGCGCACTGCTCGAAGCCCTCCAGGAGCGAGCCGAAGCCCTGCACCCGGACTGACCGCTGCCGGGCCGCCGACCGGACCCGACGCCGTTCACCGCACTCGGCCCCGCCGCAGGAGACCACCGCCGGAACCCTCCTCCACCGGCGTCGCCCGCGAAGTAGCGGCCCGGAACCGGATTCGCACAAACGATGGCACCCTCAAGTGATCAGCGCACCACCCACGGATGACATGTGATCGTGGAGGCACAGGTGCGTGACTACGGGTTTTCGCCGGCTCAGCAGCCGGTGGCGAACGCGACGAGATATCCTGAGGCATCACCGCCGGAGAGTCCGCCCGGCAGCTGGCCGGAAGGCTGGGCAGATCGCCTTCGACCGTCTCCCGCGAAATCGCCCGCAACAGTGACCGGGACCGCTACCGAGCCGCTTCCGCCGACGAGGCCGCCTACACGTGTGGGCGCCGGCCCAAGCTCGCCCAAAAGCCCGCTCTGCGTTCGTCGAGCGCCCCAGCCGCTACAGGGCCATCGTCGCGCTCCCTGACGGCATCATGGCCGAGCAGGTCACTCCGCACCTCACCATGAGCCTCCTCGGCATCCCGCCGCAACTGCGGCGGACGCTCACCTGGTGTCGAGGGCGAGAGACAGCCGAGCACCAGGCCATCACCGCCGAGCCGGGAGATGCCGATCTACCTCTGCACGCCTCGGAGCCCGTGGCAGCGCGGCACCAACGAGAACACCAACCGGCTGCTTCGGCAGTACCTGGCCAAGGGCGCGGACCTCCGTACGTTCAGCCATGCCGACCTGGATGCCATCGCCCATCGCCCATGAACTCAACCATCGGCCGCGCAAGACCCATGGCTACCGCACTCCGGCAGAGGTCTACGCCGGCCTCTTGAACAGCGGTGATGCGCTAACCGCTTGAGCTCGCCATCCTTTGCCAGTGAACTACGATCGGCTCTCAGAACCCGTTCTCACGCAAAAGAGGGACGGACCTCCTTCTGAGACTTGCATTGTGCGAAAATCCGGACCCATGACGGACCCTCAGCAGCCTTCCCCGACCAACCGGTCGGACGCCGACGATGTCGAACGGTACGCCTGCGAAGTGTGACGCACAGCCCGGCTCGCCGTGCCGCTCGCGCTGTGCCGTCGCCTCCGCCTACCACACCCGCCGCTTCAGCAAGGTGCCCCGCCTGTCGAAGGTGCCCACCGCAGTCGGGCCTGCGCGCCCCCGAAATCCGTCCTGCTCACGGGAGTGACAGCGCGTACTCGGGCGGGTCCGGCGCACAATGAGTTCAGGGTGCACCGCTGGACGAGCACCGAGCTGCTGGTGTCACGCAGCGTCGAACGTGGCCGGGGTGACGGCAGCGGTGAGCCCGCCCAGGACCGCCGCCGCGATCGCCGACAGGCGAGGAGGGGCCTCCTGCGGGGGAGGATGTTGCGCGCATGTCAGAACGTACCGACAAGCGCGGTCGCGCGCGGCGTCCTGGAGCCTGTGAATCCGGATTGCGCGAGGCCCTGCGCTCGCAACCCGGCGTCCCGTTCTGCCCGGTGCGTTCCGCACCGCCGACAGTGGTGCCCCGCCGTCCTTGCCGTCCGCGCCCCTTCCGAGGGGGCTGCCCACCCGGGGCACAAAGCCCTCGGGGGTAGCTCACCGCCCTCGCGACGGACCGGTGGAGGGGCCCACGGCGGGAACTCATCGTCGCGCGAATGGCTCCTTCTCCGCACCGCCCACGGCGCCCGGGCCGGACGGCTCCTCGGTTCCAGGACACTTCGGCTCGTCTTCCGTGGTCCGGGCGGGCAGGGTCTGCTCGGCCCAGATCGTCTCGCCCGTGCGTGTGGCGGCTGCCCCAGCGCTGGGTGAGCTGGGCGACGAGCAGCAGACCGCGGCCGCCCTTCGTCGAGGCACCGCTTCTACTTCCGCGAGCGGATGGCCGTGACCGCCTTCAACTTCGGCAAGCCCCTCGACTGACGAGAGCCCCGCCGGACGGGCAGGACAGGCAGGCCACTCTCGCGGAATTGGCCTTCCTTTGGTGACGGTTGGCCTCGCTAAGTTTCTTGGCATGCGAATCCAGATCGTAGACGCCTTCACCACCCAACCCTTCACCGGAAACCCCGCCGGTGTCTGTCTGCTCCCGGCCGGGGAGTGGCCGGACGACACGCGGCTGCAGCAGATCGCCGCGGAGCTGAACCACGCGGAGACGGCCTTCGCCCTGCCGCTGCCGGCCGGGGGCGAGGCCGATTGGGAGATCCGCTGGTTCACCCCGACCGTCGAGGTCGGCCTGTGCGGCCATGCCACTTTGGCCACGGCGCACTCGCTGGAACGGGACGGGCTGCTGCCGGCCAGCGGGTCGGTGCGGTTCCGCAGCCGCTTCCACGGCCTGCTCATCGCGCATGCCGGGGAGGAGGGGGAGATCACCCTGGACTTCCCGGCCGCGCCGGCCATTGAGGTCCCCGTCCCCGGCGGCCTCGCCAAGGCGCTGGGGCTGCGGCCCGAGGCGACCTTCCGTACCGGCGCCCTGGGCCATCTCCTGACCGTGCTGCCCGACGAGGCGGCCGTACGGGGGCTGCGCCCCGACCTCGGGGCGATCGCGGCCCTGACCAGGCGTGAGGAACTGTGGGGGGTCATCGTCACCGCCGCTGCGGCCGCGCCGGGGTCCGGCTACGACTTCGTCTCCCGCTTCTTCGTGCCCGCCAACGGCATCCCCGAGGACCCGGTGACCGGCAGCGCCCACACGGCGCTCGCCCCCTACTGGTCGGCGCGGCTGGGCAGGTCCGGCGTCCTCACCGGATTCCAGGCGTCCGCCCGCACCGGCCTGGTCAGTACGGAGCTGCGGGCGGACCGTGTCCTGCTCACCGGGCACGCGGTCACCGTTCTGGAGGCGACCCTGCGCGTCTGACGGTCCGCCCGCGGCGACTGTGACCCCGGGACCCCTGCGGCGGCGTCTTCCCGGGCGCCCGCGTCCCCATCGCCGTCCACTTCGGCATCCGCGTCCGCGACCGTTCCCGCCTCCCCTTCTGGTACTCCGACGGCTGTCGGCTCCTCGGTGCCCTCGGCCCCGACCCGGCTGAGGGGCGCGGTCGACACCAGGATCCAAGTAGGAACGGCACAGCCAGATCATCCAGGCCGGCGCAGAACCGCGCCACGTCCGCGTTCAGGGAACCGATCGTCGGGTCATCGCTCGCCCGCACACCCTGATGACCCTGATCGATGACAAGCGCATCTCCGTCCACATGGACCCGGCGCACGACGGAACTCATCGCCGCGCGAGTGGCTTTTCCCCACCACCGCCTACGGCGCCTCGGCTGGATCCTGTGTCGCTTACGGTGCCTGAGGCCCGTTCTCCGCGCGTCCGGTGGGCAGGGCCTGCTCGGCCCAGATCGTCTTGCCCGTGCGGGTGTGGCGGCTGCCCCAGCGCTGGGTGAGCTGGGCGACGAGCAGTAGACCGCGGCCTCCCTCGTCGAACACGCGGGCCCGGCGCATGTGGGGGGCCGTGCTGCTGGAGTCCGAGACCTCGCAGATGAGCGCTGTGTCAAGGATCAGGCGCAGTTGGATGGGGGATCCGCCGTAACGGATGGCGTTGGTGACGAGTTCGCTGACGACGAGTTCGGTAACGAAGCCGAGGTCCTGCAGGTGCCAGGTGGCCAGTTGCTCGCAGGCCAGTGCACGGGCGCGGGCGACGGAGGAAGGGTCCGCGGGTACGTCCCAGGCGGCGACCCGGCTGGCTTCGAGCGCACGGATACGGACCACGAGGAGGGCGACGTCGTCGGCGGGCCGGTCGGGCACCAGACTTCGTAGGACTCCGTCACAGATCTCCTCCAGTGCACGGCCGGGGCCGCCGAGGGCCCGGCGGAGCATCGCGAGTCCGTCGTCGAGGTCGCGGTCGGGGGCGTGGACGAGGCCATCAGTGTAGAGGGCGAGGATGCTGCCCTCGGAGATGTCGAACTCCGCGGTTTCGAACGGCAGACCGCCCAGCCCCAAGGGGGGTCCTATCGGCAGGTCGAGGAAGGAGACCTTGCCGTCAGGGGTGACCATGGCCGGGACAGGGTGACCGGCGCGGGCCATGGTACAGCGGCGTGAGATGGGGTCGTAGACGGCGTAGAGGCAGGTGGCTCCGACCTCGCCCGGGCTCGGTGGTTCCTCGGCGGCATCCTGTGTCCGCTCGGAGTCCAGGCGCAGGACGATGTCGTCGAGCTGGGTGAGCAGTTCGTCGGGGGCGAGGTCGACGTCGGCGAGGGTGCGTACGGCGGTGCGGAGCCGACCCATGGTGGCGGACGCCTGCACCCCGTGGCCGACGACATCGCCCACGACGAGGGCCACCCGGGCTCCGGATAGGGGGATGACATCGAACCAGTCGCCGCCGATGCCGGCGCGGGAGCTCGCTGGCCGGTAACGGGAGGCGACCTCTACGGCCGCCTGTCTGGGTGCGTGCTGCGGGAGCAGACTGCGCTGGAGGGCGAGTGCCGTGTCGCGTTCCCGTGTGTAGCGGCGGGCGTTGTCGACACACACCGCCGCGCGTGCTGCGAGTTCCTTGGCGAGCAGCAGATCGTCGTCGTCGAAGGGTTCCGGTGTCCGGTGGCGGCCGAGGATCGCCAGGCCGAGCGTGATGCCGCGGGCCCGCAGCGGCACCACCAACAGGGTATGGATGCCGTGGGTGTCGATGCTTCGGACACTGTCAGGGGAGTCCGCGGCCCACCATCGCCGCCCGGCTTCGTCGACGGCGTGGAACAGACCGCGGCCGTCCGTCAGCACGCGTCCCTGCGGCGAGTCCTTGCGGTAGCCGTGCGTGGCACCGACGGGGATCGTCACCTCGGGACAGCCCTCTAGCACGGACCGGCAGGCGGTGCGACGGAAGACGGGCGCGGCATCGGGCATGGCGCCCGTCTCGTCCCCGGCCAGCGCGGACTCCAGCAGGTCCACGAGAGCGAAGTCAGCAAAGTGCGCCGTGTACACCTCGGCCAGTTCCTCGGCGGTGCGGGCCACGTCGAGGGTGGAGCCGATCCTGACGCTGGACTCGTTGAGGACGCTCAGTCTGCGCCGGGCGAGGAACTGCTCTGTACTGTCCATGGCCGCCAGACACAAGCCTCGTATCCGGCCCGCATTGTCCTTCAGCGGGCTGAGGGACACCAGCCAGGCGTGTTCGCGGGGCTCGCCGGGGGCGTGTAGCCAGGCCTCGTACGGCATGGTCTCGCCCGTGCGCAGGACCCGCTGCACCGCGTCACCAAGGCCCTCGAAGCCGGGGAGGCGCCGCAGGCCGTCGACCGATTCGCCCACCCGACGGCCGAGCAGATCCCTGGAGGGCCTACCCATCACCCCCTCCATCGCGGAGTTGGTGGACACCGCGAGCCCGTCCTGGTCGAAGAGGGCCACCGGGACGGGGAACTGCTCCAGCGCCCACTTCTGCAGCTGCGCCGCCGGCTCTGGCACGGTGGCCGTGAGAAACCAGTGGACGGCACCGGCCCCGTCGAGCAGCGGGTGCGCGTCCAGCCGCACCTCGACGGGGTGGCCGTCCCGGTGCTGCACCACGACCGTACCGCTCCACTCGTCCGGCTCGGCCAGGCTGCGCAGGGCATCGACCGGCAGTGGTTCGGCCAGCAGATCCGCCACGGAGCAGCCAATCACGTCCCCGGGCTCGAAGCCGAGCAGGCGGCGGGCCGCGTCGCTCCACGCGGTGACCAGCCCTCCGGCGTCCGCCGCCGCTGCGGCGGGGCCCCGGTTCACCGATGCGGCCCTGCGCTCGTCCACGGGTTCATCCTTCTCGACGGCACCAGTGTTAGTACTCATTGTGCGCCGGACCCGCCCGAGTACGCGCTGTCACTCCCGTGACCTGGACGGACGTCGAGGGCACGCGGGCCCACGACAGCAGGTACTCCGCTCTACGGCAGGCGTTGCCGGCCGCAGACAGGGCCCGCTCCGGCGCGTGATCGTGTGTCGTGAGGGCTGGGAGACGGCTTCTGCCCTGCTGTGACTCCGCGGGCCTCGCCGGGGCCGCTCATCGATGGTCGAGGCCCCATCGGTTTGAGGTGGCGGAGGGGGCGGTCGTGGCACTTTCCGCCGCCCCGGTGTCCGCCTCACACCGCTCCCGGTCCGGCGGCGAAATCAGCCGGTGAGCAGCGAGCCGGTCGGTCCGGAACGTCACCTCCGGTACCCCGTCGCCGCCTAGGCGGTCGATTCCTTCGGGCAGTTCATCGGCGGTCAGGGGGGTGCCGGCGTAGACGGCCATGAGGACGCCGGTGCATGCGTCGCGTTCCGCAGCGGATAGGCCCGGCGGGAGCCCGAAGAGCCGCTTCTCGCTTCCATCCGTGCCCAGTTGCACGCGAAGAGCCGGACTCAGTTCGTTGCCCGACGCCGTGGCGGTGAGCCGCCAGAACTGGACCTGTACGGTGACTGGTGCGCACAGCGGCCGGCCGTCGGCCGTGCCCCGCGGGCGGACCTCGACGACTGCCTCCTCGCCGGACGCGTCCTCATCGAATGACACGGCGGAGCGCAGCCACTGCGCCTGTTGCTGCGCTGACCAGCCTCCGTCGTCCCGGCAGCCGCTGGCTTCCACGCCGTCGGCCCTTCCCGCACAGCCGGTCGCCAGCAGTGCGGCAGCCGCCGCCAGCGACGTCAGCGAGGCGAGTGCGATGGGCGTTCTGGACATTGTTTCCCTCGATCGGAGTGGGCGCGGCCGGACGCCTAGACGGGCGGGCGGGAAGCAGTCTCGCCCGCCAGCCGGGGTGGCGGGGGCGTCGGGACGGGCATGTCGCCGTTCTGTGATCGCCAGACGTAGGCGGGTGTTCACGGGCCGTCGCGCAGTCCGTCTCGCCGAGAGGGGCGCCGTCTGGCCCAGCTCTGCAGTGTCAGCTGCTCAGCTTCCGACAGCACCAGTGGTGGCAGCCTGTTATCGCCCATGCCATGAGGACACCGGACCCACATGATCTGAAACAGAACACGGCTCATGGGGCGAGCCCACACCTCAAAACCCGGTCACTAGGGCGCGTCACGGGCAGTGGGTCCTGGACCAGGATCAGGCGGGAGTGGCGTCCGCCGGTGTGGCGCCGGTGGGGGTGTTGCGGATGAACTCGCTGATGAGCAGGGCTGTCAGATCGGGTTGGTCGCGCATCACCCAGGTGCGGCTGTCGGGAATGGTCTCCAGCTGGGCGCCGGGCACGATCGCGGCCAGTCGCTCGCCGTGCGCGTAGGGGAAGAGCCGGTCCTCGCGGGCGAAGGCCAGCAGGGTGGGCCGGTCGAAGGAGGCGAGCCGCCTTACCGGTTCGAGCAGGGCCGTGGGGACGATCCCACGGGTGACCTTGACGCAGTCGCGCCGGACGCCGGGGTCGGCGAAGAAGGCCCCCAGCCAGTCGTCGATCAGATCGTGGGGCAGTGCGCCCCTGGTCAGCAGGCCGAACCCGAAGGGCATGCGACGAACGGCACGCAGCCGCAGGGCCTGGAAAACCAGGGTGAGCAGACCGGGCACCCTGGAGGCGGGGACAAGTGATCTGAACCAGGGTGACGGGCAGTTGTCGAAGCACTCGCCGTTGGTGAGGACGAGACGCCCGATCCGCTCGGGATGACGGGCGGCGACGAGCTGGGCGACGGCGGTGCCGAGATCGTTGCCGACCAGGGTCACCCGGGGCAGATCGAGCGCGACGATCAAATCCGCGACCAGCCGGGCGATCCCCGGGAGGCTGAGGTCCGTGCCGGGGTTCATCGGGGTGCGGTGGGCACCGAGGGGCAGGTCGGGGGTGATGCACCGGAAGTCTGGGGCGAGCCGGGCGACGACCGGTTCCCAGAGCCTGCTGTCCATGAGGTACCCGTGCAGAAGCAGCACAGGCTCGCCTTCTCCGGTGTCCCGGTAGTGGACGGTTCCCTGGTCAAGCGTGAGCTGTGGCATGGCGGGCACCCTTCGGGGCAAATTACGTACAGACTGTATGCATGTAGAGTGGCATACAGGCTGTACGGAACTCAAGGGGGCAGGATGGAATCGACCGGCACCAAGCACACCCAGCGTTCCCGGGCGACCCGGGCGGCTCTCATCGCCGCCGCCCGGTCGCTGTTCGGCGAGCGCGGCTACGCGGGGGTGGGGACCGAGGAGATCGTCCGGGCCGCCGGGGTGACCCGGGGGGCGCTCTACCACCAATTCCGGGACAAGAACGATCTGTTCGACGCCACGGTGCAGACGGTCGAGGCGGAGCTGACCGAGCGGATCGCCGGGCAGGTCATGACGACCGCCACGGATCCGGTGCAGGCGCTTAAGGCGGGGGCGCGCGCGTTTCTCGACGCCTTCGCCGAGCCGGACGTGGAACGCGTTCTGCTGCTGGACGCCCCAGGGGTGCTGGGCTGGCGGCGGTGGCGGGAGATCGGCCAGGAGCACGGCCTCGGAGTGATCACGGCGGCCCTGGAGGCGGCGATGGCGGCCGGGGCGCTGGCCCCCCGGCCCGTACCGCCGCTGGCCCACATCCTTCTCGGCGCGCTGGACGAGGCGGCGCTGATGGTCGCGCACGCGGACGATCCCGGGGCCACCCGCACGGAGATGACGGAGGCACTGGAGCACCTGGTGGACGGGCTGCTGGTGCGGAACGGGAACTGAGCGGGTGCCGTCCGCCGATCCTGTGCGCGGTTGCCCGATCCACCAGGTACCAGGCGACCTCGCGTTTCTCCGGCGGGCCGTACACCTTCGCCGTCGCACTGTAAGGACAAGGGCGTCCCCGTCCCGGACATCGCGAAGAAGCTCACCATCAAGTGGGAAGAACGCAGGCAAGTCCCCATCCGTCGCATCCCTCTACCGAGCACTCGCAGAAGCTGAACATGCCGTCGCAGACCACGGCCTGCCGCTTCGGCCCAAGCCCGTCCGCATCCGCCGCCCCGGGGAGCCGCTTACCCCCGAAGAGATCGACCTCCGCGACCGGCTCCAGGCCCAGCCCCACCCAAACGCCGGAGCCACTCCCCTTGGATGACCTGGCGACCGGCGACCCCGGCGAACGCCTTCCAGCCGGGGTCCTGCTCTCGCAAGATCAAGTGCTTAGCGTTAATGGCTGTTCTGATGGTCCCCTTGGCCGATCTCCGTCTCCAGCGCCCGCCACATCGCGCCCGCATCCAGATCCGCGCCGCTCTCGGCAACCAGGTCCTGCTGCTCGCTCCACAGCCGGAACACCCCATCGAGCATCCGTGACGCCTTCGCCACTCGGCCCCGGGCCGCCACCCGGTCCCGGTCCGGCGCGCGGCGCGCGGCGCTGATCAGCCTCACCTGCATCAGCAGCACGAACAGAGCCAGCGCGTCGTCGGTCTCCGCGGCCTCCATGTGCCGGCTTTGGGGCTTACGTCGGCGATACCCGTGGACGTGATCTTGCGGGCATGGTGCCGAGCGCGGCCGGCCCACGGCAGGCGCCGGTCCCGGTTTGGTCGTAAGGTGGGCGCTTCAGTCGTCGATCGTTTCGGATGCAGCTGGCGCGGCTTGCCTCCGGGGCCGGTAGGTGAGGGCGTCGGTCAGGCGGTCGGCGTCAAGGGTCAGACGGACGATGTGGTGGTCTGATATACCCGGTTCGACCTCGATCACGTCGACATCCCTCACCGCTCCGAGTAGGGCGGGCGTGGCGTAGATCCTGTCGATCCGCGTGTCCGGGCCGTGCGTCGGACTGGCGTTCATCGTGCGGGACGCGGCTGCCTTGTCGCCATCGCGGGTGTTCGCCCAATAGCGGGCCACGTCCTCCAGGCCGGCGGTGCGCAGAGCCTCGTCAGGGCAGGTGTCCAACAGCCGCTGCCCATCGGGGCCGATGTGGGAGCGGTGGAGCCGGTGCGGCCGGTCGGCGATCTGTTCCAAATCCGGCAGGGGGAGGTCCCCTTCCAGACCGGGCACCGGGTAGGAGTTGTTGTCACCGCCCATGAGGGCGGGCATCAGCATCCGCTCGCCGTCCGGCATCGTCCACTTGCGGTCGGCCCACTTCGTCAGCCGCTCCACCTCGGCCTGGCGGGTTGTGGCAGAGGCGTGGTTCAGGTGATAAGAAGCCACAACAAGGGGCAGGGACTGGCTGCCGCCTGGTGTGAAGCGGAAGACCGCAACCGTGGGTGGATGAACCCAAACAGGGCCGACGTCCTCACACTCCCTCAGCGGCTGGAACAGCGTCGGGTTCGCGAAGACGGCCGTGCAGGCTCGGGGGCCGAGAAAGCCGCGCAAGCCAAGGACAGCCTCAACCTCGTACATGATCCGGTTGCCGTCCGCCGCAGCACCATCCATCTCTTGGCGGAGGACGAGGTGAGGGTCGAGGGATGCCAGCAGCTCGTGGGCACGCCGCCGCTTGGTGGTGTCACCAGCACCGTTGCGTTTGAGGTTCCAGCACAGGACTGTCACATGCTGGCTCATGCGTTCACCTCTGAAGAGAGAAGAGAGTCGTCTTCGCGTCGCCCGTAGCCTCATCCCCGAAT
The DNA here is from genome assembly GCF_053615355.1 of Streptomyces sp. CLCI03. Taxonomy (NCBI): domain Bacteria; kingdom Bacillati; phylum Actinomycetota; class Actinomycetes; order Kitasatosporales; family Streptomycetaceae; genus Streptomyces; species Streptomyces sp. CLCI03. Next base: position 1,482,398 of record NZ_CM132132.1, read on the forward strand.
TGGACGATTTGGGCACCGTCAACAACCATCAGATGTCGTTCTGCCCAGGTCGGCCCTGCGGTTCCTGTACGACCTGCTGGTCGTGTGACAACGCCAGCGGGGGACGCTCTGGCGCCGACATCCAGCGAGCCGACAAGTTGATCGACTCGGAGCTACTGTGCCGATCGGCCAGCACCTTTTCTAGCGCAAGTTTCCGATCATTCATCGTCGAGAGAATCGAACGTTAGCCTCAAGTCAGGATCAGGCGCTGACGGTTGCCGTGAGCGGCCCGTCGCCACCGTCACGTTACTCACGTTGATCCACGGCTTCGAAGAGTTCCACGGGTGCCACGGAGGTGGGCGCGACGCGGGTTGTCACCCGGTGACGCCACCGATCGTGAGGAGTGGGTCCGCCACCTTGTCGCCCTTCAACCAGCTCGGCCGCGCCCGGCCTCCAGCACCATGCGGCAGCCCGCCGTGCCCACCCGCCCGCTGTGGGAAGGACAGCCCTTACGTGGTGGCCCCCAACCTGCGAAAGGAAAGCTCCCGATCGTGGCGAGGCTTGATCTGCAGCGCGAACGCGGCCGGCCCGGCGTTCCTGGCGCTTCAGCCGTGACCACCTCCAGCCCCTTGACGATCGCGACGGGGCACCCCGCGGGGAAGCAGCCGATGCCCGAGCGCGCCGGATCGTCAATGCACGCTGCCACGGTGAGAGCCAGCTTCGGCCCTGGCCTGCGGGCTGGTGTATCCCGTTGACGCGGCTGCTGTGATACCTCGGTGGTGGGCAGTCGAGAGGCAGGTCATTCGGGATAACGTGTCGACGTACCGCAGATGTTCAGGTACAAGTCGAGGAGTTTGACCGTGGCGAAGGCTGTGGCCCCGATGCGCAGAGCGTTGACCCCGAACCAGGCCCAGGCAAGTGTGTCGACGCGCGCCGGGTCGTTGATCGGAGGCCCGAAATACAGCGTGCCGTTGATTTGCGTGACGGCGACGAAGGTGAGCGCGGCCATAGCGAGATGGCCGCAGGTGGCGAGTCGCAGGCGAGTCTGGTTCGCGGGCGACAGCCCGCCCCGCTTCAGCCAGAGAAAGGCCAGCGAGCCCAGTACCGGGACAGCCACGATCGCATAGTAGAAGACCGGGTTGGTGACCGAATGATACGGGTCCCACAAAGACTGGGCTTCCACAGCATGTGCGCCCATCATCATGTTCGGGACATCGACGATCTCCTCATAGAGGAAACCGAAGAAGAACCACGCGTGGCACAGAACCGCTGTGCCCGCAGCGGGGCCTATACGGGCATGCAAGGGGGTCGCCTCCTGGATGGAAGAAGAGAGCCGACCTCCATCAAATAGTCAAACTCTTTACATATCAACTCGCTTGAAGACTCACGCGTAGGGAGGGGGGGGTCGACCTCCCTCGCCTGCTGACGGGGGAAATGACCGACCCCAGCAAGGCGATCGACTTGATAGGCAGCGCTGCAGCAAGCCGGATCAGTATCAACCAGATACACCTAATTTTGCTTGGAACGCTGGGGGCATCAGGGACTCATGAGCACGAGTCAGGTCGTCGGCCCCGTGCTGACGACTGCCGCCATCAGTGCTAAAGCCATCCCGGATGGAGGCTCGGGGGTATGCGCGTCGTGAAATGGATCCAACGACAGACGCAGGGTGCTGCTGCCCGGCGTCTCGGTGCTGGCCAGGCAGGTGTCGGAGGCCCGCACGGGGCCGAGTGGCGTCTGTACGAGGCGGTAGCCCGCCGCGCGCCGGGCCCATGATGCGCTCGCGCCGGCGCCCGCCCTGCGGCCGCACCTTTGACGGTGGGATCAGCGGCTCCGCGATTCCCACAGCCCGTCCGGAACAATCCAACTCCAAGTACCCCTTCTGGCGGATTGCGACCTTCGGTACGGCAACCTCACCAGCCGCGACGACCTCATCGACATGATTCACCTCGACCGAGCAGGGGAAAGGCCGCCTGTTCATGCCAGGACTCGCCGTCGCAAACCAAAAGCTGAACCGCCGAAACGCGGGCGGTGACCGGCAGACGGCCGGTGAGGGCGGCCTCGGCCTCGTCGAATACGCTCCGCTCCTGACCATGGGCCACCGTCAGGTGCGGGACGACCTCGACGAACCGGCCCCCATAGGGCGGGACCTCCGGCCATCGTTCGCAGACGGCTTGAGTAAGAGCCCGCAGCGGACCCCCCGGTGTCGGCACCAGGAAGAGCACGTCGGGGAACCGCCCGAAGCATTCGAACCGGATGTCGAAGGCTCCGTGGGCACCAACGAGTAATTCGAGCGCGCCGAGCACGTCGGCATCGATGCGGCCATGGTCCAGAAATGGATAGAGCACCGTCACGTGCGCCGGAAGCCTGGCTCCGGCCGAGGAGTCGAACCGCCGGCGCCATCCGCCCACGAGCGGCTCGGCTTCGGGCACCTTGACCAACAGCAACGTTTCGCCTGCCTGATACAGGCCCGACTGGTCTTCCGGCATGCCTCTCCCTGATCCCGTCCGGTCTCATAGGACCACACGCCGAAGAGCGTCGCAGCGTGTTGGGACGAGTCGGCGGAGCGGTGTTCCGAATCCGTCGAACCGCAACTACGGCGAGGCGCTTGGCTTCCCCGCGCACCGCATTGCGGCAGCTCGCACCGCCTGCCTTGGTCCGGTCTCGCGTTCCCCGTATCGAGGTGCTTGGGGGCTCACTGCTCCCCTAGAGTCATCCATTTCTCCGGTTTCTCCAGTGATGCGAAGCCCACCTTGGCGTAGACCGCGTGCGCGTCCGCCGTGGCCAGCAGGATTCGACGCAGGCCGTAAGGAGAAAGATGGTCCCGGATCGCAGTGGCCAGAGCGGTTCCCAGGCCCTTGCCACGTGCGTCGCGTGCGATGTAGACGTCACACAACCAGGCGAAGGTGGCCGAGTCAGTGACAACACGGGCATAACCGACCTGGGCGCCTGAGACGCTGTCGTAGACGCCGAAGTTGAGGGAACAGGCGATCGCCATGTCCTGTTTTTCCCTGGATCGACCAACGGCCCAGTAGGAGTCCTGTGACAGCCACTGGTGGATCAGCGCAGGATCGAGGCGGGTGGGGTCTGCGGATATCTCATATCCGGTAGGAAGTTCAGCGTTCATGAGTGTATTGATCCAGTCTGTGCAACTGACCAACCGGCGCGGAATTCGGCATCCGAGTCCGGCCCGTGTTGTCCTGCTCTTATGGACGTCGAATCGGCTTCGGCGGCTAGGAATCTGAGCATGGGTCTTCCTCTGACGAGATGCGGCTTACGTTTGCTGTGCCAGTGCCACTGGCTGGGGGAACTCTCGGCGCGACCGCCTCCTATGGTGGCAGGCCGGCTTGAGCGCTTGGCTGCCGAGGGTGTCGGCCGAGACGCCGAGGGAAACCGTAGCGCTGGGGCGGGCAACCCGGCTCTGTCTCAGCCCCGGGTTCTTGCAGCACGCGTCCACCTCGTCGACCTGAACGCTTGCCTACGCGCTGGTGGAGGCGGAGCGCTTTTGCGAAGCGACAGTCGTCTTCCAAACCTTCGCAGGCGTGGTGACGTCGTGGCCGCGGGCGACATCAGGAGATGCAGTGCAGCGATATACCAAAGCGGCCGAACCTGCCAGACGGCGCTGGGCGGTCTGAATGGGCCGCCAGTTTGAATCCTCAGGTCGAGAAACTGCTCTGCCGGACGCGGCATCCTTTACGTGACATCGCCGACGCTCTACCGGCCGAGCCGTCAGAGAGAAGTCGTGACCGACTCCGCAAAAGGATAGCGTCGAATCTGGCCCGCTCCCCCGGATGGGTTCACCCGACAGCGACCAGACGACGGCTGTCGGACCGGAAGTATTCCAGCAACCCGCTCATGCTGGCAGCTCCTCCAAACGTCCGTTCGCGACGAACGAGACTTCGCCGCCGACCTGTACCGAGCGGACGTCCCCACTCGGGCCCTGCGCGCTGATCGTCATCTGGCTGGGACGGCCAGTGAACCGGCCCTGTGTGAGGACCACCTTTTCCCCGTCGCGGATGCGGCCGTGGCGGCGCAGATAGGCGGCGGCACATCCTGCTCCGCTTCCGGTCGCCACGTCCTCGCCGATCCCGTCGTTGTTCCAGTGCCGTGACTCCAAGGTGTCGGCATCGAGGAGATAGGCGAACTGTGCGCCGAGACTGGAAAGCGGCGTGTCGAGATCGAAAGCGATCCGGGCCCGTTCGAGTGCGCCGCTGCGTACCGGCAGCACCAGGTAGCGCAGACCAGTGGAGACCACCTCGGGCGGGAGATCCGCATCCAGGTCTTCTTCATTCAGCGAAAACCAAGACGCCAGGTCCTTGCGGTCCGGCTGGCCGAGGAAGGAGGGAGCGCCCTGATCCAGCACGCTCGCGTACCGCCCAGGACCACGCCGGTGTGTGGTGATCTCCACCGTGCGGGCTTTCAATTTCATCGTCCACGTCTCACGGTCGCCACTGCCGTGCAGCGCGTGCAGGACGCAGGCGGCTCCGATGACAGGGTGGCCAGCGAAGTCGAGTTCCTCGACGAGGTCGAAGACGCGGGCCCGCCAAGCTCCGTCTCCCGCGTCCTCACCTGTCAGGAAGATCGATTCGAAGTGGCGCATTTCCCGCGTGATGGCCGCCATCTGGCCGCTGCTGAGCTGGGCGGCATCGGGGAAGACAGTGAGGCTGTTGCCGCTGAAGGGCCGAGAGCTGAACACATCGACGTGGAAGTAGTGCATGGGACTGACGCTAATGATTCGCTCCTTCAGATGGAACTACCCAATGAACAGGGGGCCGTATAACGTGCGGTTATGGCCTTCGACCGCGATCTAGAGACGTCGTTGCTGCGGATGTTCGTCAGCTGCGCCCGCCTCGGCAGTATCAGTCGCGCTGCAGCCGCGCTCGGGTACAGCCAGCCGGCCCTCAGCCAGCAGCTGCGGAAGCTCGAACGCTCCGTCGGACAGCCACTGCTGCACCGTACGGCCACCGGAGTGAGCCCGACCAAGGCTGGCGAGGCATTGCTGCCCTATGCCGAGCGGATCCTGGCCCTGTCTGCCCAGGCGCTCACCGCAACAAGGCGAACGGTGACGGGTCATTGCGGTGTGGGACTGATCGAGGACCTCGCCGCTGCACCGTTTCCCCAGGCACTTGCCGATTTTGCCCGCCTTAACCCCGAAGCGACGCTGGAAGTGGTCAGCGCTCCTGGGCCGTACATGAGGGAGGCCTTTTCCTCCGGACGCATCCACATCGCCCTGTGTGATCCGTCCTACCTGCCCGGCCTACCGCGCTGGACGATTCGGTTGCCGCTGAGATGGGCCGTCGGGCCCGGACTGGATCCAGGCGCTGACCCCCTCCCTCTCGTGCTGTTCTCCCTGCCGTGTCGCTGGCGCACGCCGGTGCTCGACGCGCTGGAAGCCAACGGACGTACATGGCGTGTTGTTTTCGAAAGCACCAGCCTGGCCGCCGTGCAAGCCGCCGTCCGGGCCGGCCTCGGCGCTGCGGCTCTACTGCCCGCCTGCGTGGAACCCGGCACCGCCGCGTACGGCGGCCTGCCAGAACTTCCTGACGTCGAACTGGGTCTCATACGGCGGGCAGGCACTGAAGGCGATCCGCTCATCGACGCGGTCGAAGACGTGCTCAGACGTCTGGCCTGACAAGAGCAGGGCCCCCGCGGCTCATGCGGTCACAGCACCAGCTGCTCAGCAGCCTGGAGCAGTGCCTGTCGGGCGGCTTTGATGGTGGGGTGCTGGCCGCCTCCGCGACGCACGGCAGTGAGCAGTCTGCGTCTGTGATGAGCCCGTGGCAGTGGCTGTATGGGGACGGTCGGGGGACGGCCGTGCCATGCCAAACCCGGAAGCAGCGCGGCCGCATGACCCTGTTCGGCTAGCCGCAGATGCAGGAAGTGATCGGTGGACTCGTAACGGATGTCGGGTTCGAAGCCTGCTTCGCGGCACAGTGCCATCGACCAGCGGCGAGCCATGGTTCCTTCGGGCTCCATGATCCACGGCTGTCCTGCCAGGCTGAGGAGAGCCTCCATGGGGTCGGCCATGCCCCCAATGGCCGGATGAGCCAGATGCAGGGTGTCCTCACACAACTCCTCCTGCTCCACCTCCGCGGGCCGGGGACCGGGAATACCGGGGTACTCCACGTCGATGATCAGATCGAAGTCACGCGCTAGCAGAGCAGAAATGGCACTTTCCCGCTCCATCTGAGTGAGATGGACACGCAGCAGCGGATGAGCGGCATGCAACAAGTTCAGTGCGGTGGGGACCAGGGCCAGCGCCGCACTCTGAAAGGAGGCGATGCGGAGTGTTCCGGTCAAATCGGTCAAGGATGTCGCGATGTCGGTCTCTGCGCGTTCCAGCCGCTCCAGGACAGCCTCGGTGTGGGCGACGAGAATCTCCGCCTGTTGGGTGAGGCGTACCCGCCGACCGACGTGTTCCAGTAGCCGGACGCCGACCTCGGATTCCAGCAGCGACAACTGCTGAGAAATGGTCGATGGACTGTAGGACAAGGCAGCGGCAACGGCGGCCAGCGTGCCGCGGTGCTTGAGCTCCCTGAGAAGTCTGAGCCGGTGAAGATCGAACATGACAGCGCCTGAAACAGCTGGCTTTCTCGTGGGAGAGCTTGTGCCGGACGCGCAGAGTGTGATGTCACGCTACGCCTCGCGGTTGACTCGGGCTGACGGCGGCGGATTACAAGGATCAGCGCCTCCGGCTCTAGGGCTGGGTGCCGTATCGAGGGGTGTGCGGTGGCCAGGAATCCCTGGGGCGCGGTCGATCGTAAGGCGACCACCGGGCCATTGAAGAGCGTTACGAGGGCACGTTGAATGCGTCCTGGGCAGGTTGGCGGCACGGCCCGTATCAGGCAGGTGATGTCACGCCACTGATGCGTGGGCGAGCCGCCCCGATGTGTCGCCGTCGAGGTCATGGCCTGGCTTGGGCGTCCTCGGCTGCCCTGCGCATGCCGGCCACCCGGCCGCGCACGCCGAACCACCCGGCGACGAGGGCTCCGACGATCAGCGGAAGACACAGCACGGTGGTGCGTGCGGCCCCGCCGTCGGCATACATCAGCACCAGGACGGAGGCCAGGAAGCCGAGGGTCACGATCTCGGTCCACGGCGAGCCGGGCAGCCGGTAGCCAGGACGCGTCAGCTCGCCCTGCTGCGTCTTCCGCCAGAAGAGCAGGTGGCAGATCATGATCATGCCCCACGTGGCCAGGATGCCGATCGCCGCGAAGTTCAGGACGATCTCGAACGCCTCCGCCGGTACGACGAAGTTGAGGCCGACGCCGAGCACGCAGATACCGGTCGTGAGCAGGATGCCACCGTAGGGAACCTGGCTGCGGCTCATCGCACTCGTGAACCTCGGCGCCGAGCCGGACATCGCCATGGAGCGCAGGATGCGGCCGGTCGAGTAGAGGCCGGAGTTGAGCGAGGACATGGCTGCGGTGAGGACGACGAGGTTCATCACGCCGCCCGCGGCGGGGACACCGATGTTGGACAGCACCGTCACAAAGGGGCTCTCGCCGGCGACGTACTTGTTCCACGGAAGCAGCATGGAGAGCAGGATGACCGAGCCGACGTAGAACAGCGCCACGCGCCACATGATCGAGTTGATCGCCTTGGGCATGATCTTCTCGGGGTTCTCGGTCTCACCCGCGGTAACGCCGACCAGCTCGACTGCGGCGTAGGCGAAGATGACGCCTTGGGTGATCAGGAGCATGGGCAGCAGACCGTTGGGGAAGACGCCTCCGTTGTCGCTGATCACGGACAGACCGGGGTGGTGACCGTCGACGGAGTGTTGGGTCACCAGCAGGAAGATGCCGATACACATGAAGAGGACGAGGGCGCCGACCTTGACGATTGCGAACCAGAACTCCAGCTCGCCGAAGATTCGCACCGATATCAGGTTGACCGCGAGGACGACCGCCAGGGCGATCAGCGCGATCACCCATTGGGGTATGTCGGAGAACATGCCCCAGTAGTGGGTGTAGGTGGCCACCGCGGTGATGTCGGCGATACCGGTCGTGGCCCAGTTCAGGAAGTACATCCAGCCTGCGGTGTAGGCGCCCTTCTCGCCGAGGAACTCCCGGGCGTACGACACGAAGGCGCCGGACGAGGGCCGGTACAGGACGAGTTCGCCGAGCGCGCGGACGACGAGGAAGGCGAAGACGCCGCAAACCGCGTACGCGACGAACAACGACGGGCCGGCCTCGGCGAGGCGGCCGCCGGCACCGAGGAAGAGGCCGGTTCCGATGGCACCGCCGATGGCGATCATGCTGACGTGCCGGGACTTCAACGACTTGCTGTAACCGGCGTCTCCAGCGTCGACATTGGGCCGGGCCGGTCTGGAGGGCGCTCCGGGCTTTACGAGCGGCTGCTCACTCACGCCTTGCTCTCACTTTCCATAAGTTGATGCAGTGCGGTCCGTTACTGCCGGTCCGCTCAAGATCTCGATAGGCGCACGCCGTCGGTCAACGAACGTTGCGGGCGGCCCGAGTTTGCGCGGTCTCCCGCGTCGGGGACCAAGGCGGCAAGCAGGCTTTCACCCGTCATACCGAACATCTGTTCGAAAAGAGCGATTGATTGACCCGGGCTTACTGTGCCGAACGGCATGCGCCTTTTCCAGCGCAGGTTTCCGATCGTTCATCGTCGAGAAAACCGAACGTTGTCGACATGTTCGCGCTCACATGTCGAAGTCCACGGTGAGCTCGTCCGATGCGGGGCGGGTCTGGCAGGTCAAGACGTATCCCGCGGCCACCTCCGCGGGCTCCAGGGCGTAGTTGCGGCGCATGTCCCCCCGGCCCTGGGTCACCAGGGCGCGGCACGTCCCGCAGACGCCGCCTCTGCAGGCGAACGGCAGGTCGGGGCGGAGCTGTTGGGCAGCGTCGAGGACGGTCCGGTCCCGGGGGGCCGGGAACGTGGTGACCCTGCCATCCAGGACGACGGTGACTTCGCTCGTGGCGAGACCGATCGCCGAGACCTCGTGGCGGGCGGCGGGCGGCTCTTCATCGGCGTGGAACAGTTCCTGGTGGATTCGGTCAGCCGGGACGCCGAGCCCGGCCAGGATGGCGCTGGAGTCACGGACCATGCCGTGCGGACCGCACAGCCACCATTGGTCGACGCCGTCGGTGTCGACCAGGGCATCGAGCAGGGCGGTGAGCCGCGCCGCATCGAGGCGGCCGGAGAGCATTTCGGCCCCGCGCGGCTCGCGGGACAACACGTGAACAAGCTGGAAGCGGGCCGGGTACTGGTCTTTCAGATCTGCCAGTTCGTCCGCGAACATCACCGAATCGGTGCGCCGGTTGCCGTAGAGGAGGGTGATGCGGGACGAGTCGTCGGCGGCGAGTACGGAGGCGGCGATCGACAGCATCGGTGTGATGCCGGACCCGGCAGCGATCAGCACGAAGTGGCCGAGGCCACCGGGTTGACCGGAATCACCGGGTTGACCGGCTGCGCTGAGGTCGGGGGTGAAAGCACCGGCCGGCCCCATCACCTCAAGGGTGTCTCCTGGGCGCACACCGTGGACGAGCCAGGAAGAGAACAGGCCGCCGGGTACGACGCGGATGCCAATACGCAGAGGTTCCCCGACGGGGGAGCAGATGGAGTAGGAGCGGCGCTCGTCGCGGCCGTCGATCTCCCGGCGCACGGTGAGGCACTGGCCGGGGAGAAACGCGAATTCCTCGGCCAGACGGTCCGGTATCGCGAGGGTGAGCGCGGTGGCGTCGGAGCACAGCCCCTCAACCGCTGCGACGCGCAGGGCGTGGAAGGTGGGACGCAGACGGGTCCGCGCCGTGACGGGGGGACGGGAGGGGGTCGTCATCAAAGGTCCTTGAGGTGCTCGAAGGGCTCCAGGCAGGTGCCGCAGCGGCGGAGCGCCAAGCAGGCGGTTGCGGCGAACCGTGAGATCTCCTCGGTATCGACCGAGGCGCAGCGCGGGCAGGGCACATCCGCCGGGGCCGGCCCGAGGGACAGCCACACCGGCCCGGATTCGCTGAGGCGCCGAGGCCCCGGTGGTGCGATGCCGTGTTCGGCGAGCTTGAGACGGCCCTGGGATGTGATCCAGTCGGTAGTCCAGGGCGGGTCGAGCACGGTGACGACCCGAACGGCGGGAAAGCCGTCCGCCTGCAGCCGGGTGGCGGCTTCAGCCCGCATCTCGGCCACGGCGGGACAGCCTGAGTAGGTCGGGGTGAGCCGCACGACGACCGTACCGTCCTGCTCCACCTCGACACCGCGGAGCACTCCGAGGTCGGCGAGGGTAAGCATGGGCAGTTCAGGATCGGGGATCTCGCAGGCGGTACGCCAGGCGCGGTGCGCCGCATCTCGGCGGTGCTCGCCGGCATCCGCGAGCGTCACCATTGCGCCTGCGGGTGTGCGCGGGCGATGCTCTGGAGTTCGGTGAGGAGCGGCGCCAGGTGTTCGGTACGGTCACCGTCGCGGCCGGAGCCGGGTATGGCGGGGGCGGACGCCGGGCCGAGAGGCAGGACCTCGGAGGGGTCGAATCCCGCTCGCACCAGGACGTCGGCGAGATGCCGCAGCGTCCGGTCGGCGACCACTGCGGACTCGGCGCCCAGACCGGCTGCGGTCCGGTCGGTCAGTGGTTCTCCCAGCCAGGGCGCGACGTCGAACAGCGCCGTTCTGAGACGGTCACGGGACTCGGGAGTCCCGTCGCCCAAGCGCACGGTCCACACCGCGGCGTAGTGGCAATGGTAGGAGAGCTCCTTCACGCTCTTGGCGGCGATGGCGGCGAGCACCGGATCAGGAGCGCTGGTGAGCTCCTCGAAGACGGCCAGCCGCCAGACCGACATGACGAGCAGCCGTGTGATCGTGAAGGCGAAGTCGCCGCCGGGCAGTTCGGCCAGCCGTAGGTTGCGGAAGCCGTCTGGATCACGGAAGTAGGCGTACGCGTCCTCGCCGCGGCCCGTACCGTCGGCCCGTCCCGTCCTGGCATACAGCAGCCGGGCCTGGCCGAGCAGGTCGAGGCCGATGTTGGCCAGGGCGAGTTCCTCCTCCAGTTCCGGGGCGCGTGTGCACCACTCGGCGAGCCGCTGGGCGGACACCAGGGCGTCGTCGCCCAGGGCCAGACAGCAGGCGGCAAGGTCTCCGGCGTCGATGCCGTCCGGCACCCTCTGGTCGATGCCGTGCAGGGGGTCGGTGAATCCGGTGCCGAACGCCCACTGCGCGTTGTCGTGGTCGACGTACAGATCCTCGTGACTCATTGGCGGCCGCTCCTAGATGTGGGGTACGTCGTCGGGGATGTCGTAGAAGGTCGGGTGCCGGTAGACCTTGTCGCCGCTGGGCGCGAAGAAGGGATCCTTCTCGGCGAGGGTGGAGGCGGCGATGGAGTCGGATCGCACGGCCCAGACACTCACGCCCTCGTTGCGCCGGGTGTACAGGTCGCGGGCGTGGACAAGGGCCATCGTGTCGTCGGGCGCGCGCAGGGAGCCCACGTGGACATGGTTCAGTCCACGCTTGCCCCGGACGAACACCTCGTACAGCGGCCACTCGTCCCGTATGCGGACGGGTCCGCCGGCGGAAGTCCGGTCGGTGCCGCTCATGCCGCCGCTCCTTCACGCACCCGGGTCGCCCGCTTGGAGGCATGGGCCGAGGCCGCCTCCCGCACCCAGGCGCCCTCCTCGTGGGCGGCCCGGCGCCGTGCAATCCGTTCGGCGTTGCACGGTCCGTCGCCGGAGACCACGCGCTTCAGCTCGTCCCAGTCGGGGGCGCCGAAGTCGTGGTGCCCGCGCTCCTCGTTCCACCGCAGGCCGGGGTCGGGCAGGGTGACGCCGAGCTTCTGGGCCTGCGGCACGGTCATGTCGACGAACCGCTGTCGCAGTTCGTCGTTGGAGTGCCGTTTGATCTTCCAGGCCATGGATCGCGCGGAGTTGGGCGAGTCGGCGTCCGGCGGGCCGAACATCATCAGCGACGGCCACCACCAGCGGTTCACCGCGTCCTGCACCATCTCCCGCTGCTCGTCGGTGCCGCGCATCATCGTCAGCAGGAGTTCGTACCCCTGCCGCTGGTGGAAGGACTCCTCCTTGCACACACGGACCATGGCGCGCCCGTACGGGCCGTACGACGTCCGGCACAGGGGCACCTGGTTGCAGATCGCCGCGCCGTCCACGAACCAGCCGATCACGCCGACGTCGGCGAAGGTCTCGGTCGGGTAGTTGAAGATGGACGAGTACTTCTGGCGGCCGTCGATCAGACGCGCCGTCATGTCCGTGCGGTCCGCCCCGAGGGTCTCAGCCGCGGAGTAGAGGTACAGCCCGTGCCCGGCCTCGTCCTGCACCTTGGCGAAGAGGATGGCCTTGCGGCGCAGCGAGGGTGCCCGGGTGATCCACTCGCCCTCCGGCTGCATACCGATGATCTCGGAGTGGGCATGCTGGGCGATCTGCCTGATCAGCGTGGTGCGGTAGCCGTCGGGCATCCAGTCCCGGGGCTCGATGCGCTGGTCGCGGGCGATGGTGTCCTCGAAGGTGGCCTCGGGGCCCTGGGGCCCGGATGGTGTGACGGTGGGGGTGTTCATGGGGTATGCGTGTCCCGTCGTACTCGATGAGTGGGTCAATGGCCGCGGAAGGCCGGGCTGCGGCGTTCGAGGAACGCCGTGACGGCTTCGCGGTGGTCCTCGGTGGCGCCGAGCCGGCGCTGGATCACGGCTTCGCGCTCCAGCGCGGCCGGCAGCGTGGCGGTGGCCGCGGACCGCAGCAGTGCCTTGATCTCTCGGTGGGCGGCGGTGGGTCCGCCTGCGAGGGAGCGGGCGACGGCCAGCCCCTCAGCCGTGGCCGAGCCGTCCGCCACGACGCGGTGGACCAGGCCCCAGCGTTCGGCGTCCTGTGCGGAGAAGCGGTCTCCGAGGAGCATGAGTCCTGCGGTCCGCGAAGGACCGAGCTGGCGGGCGAGGCCGCGGGCGACCCCCGAGTCGGAGGCCAGGCCGATGCCGGTGAAGGCAGTCGCGAAGTGGGCTCCTTCGGCGGCGACGCGCAGATCCGCGCAGAGCGCGATGCCGAGCCCAGCCCCGACACATGCGCCCTCGACGGCCACGACGAGCGGGACCGGCAGCCCGTGCAGCTCCTTCAGCAGCGGGTTGTAGTCGTTGGGAAGGTTCGCGAAGGCCGCCTCGGGCGCGGTGTTCAGCTGCCGGGCGTGCTCCCTGAGGTCCTGGCCGACGCAGAAATGCCTTCCGCGGGCAGTGATCAGGGCAGCCCTTACACCGCGTGCGGTGTCCGTGGTCAGGCGGCGTGCCGCCATGAGGAGGGCGCTGCGCATATGGGTGTCGAGCGCGTTGCCGCTCCCGGGACCGCGCAGCTCGATGACGGCCACGGCGTCGGTGACGTCGTAGGCGACCCCGTGACGGGCGGGACGGCCCGGCTCCTGACCCTCGGTGGGCGCACCATCGGTCACGGCCATGAGTAGAACCCCTTCCCCGTCTTGCGGCCCAGCTCGCCGCGGGCGACCTTCTCCCGCAGCAATGCCGGCGGGGCGAACCGCTCCCCGAGCGTCCTGTGCAGGTGGTCGGCAATGGCCAGCCGTACGTCGAGACCTACTACGTCGGTGAGGCGCAGCGGCCCCATCGGGTGCCGGTATCCCAGGCGCATGGCCGTGTCGATGGCCTCCGGCTCGGCGACCCCCTCCTCGACCATGCGGACGGCCTCCAGACCGAGGGCCAGGCCGAGACGGCTGCTGGCGAATCCCGGCGAGTCCTGGACGACGACCTTCTGCTTGCCCAGGGCGTGCGTCCAGCCGACCGCCGCCGTCAGAGTCTCCCCCGTGGTGTCGGGAGTGAGGACCAGTTCGACGAGCGCGGAGACGGGCACCGGGTTGAAGAAGTGCATGCCCAGGAAGCGTCCCGGCCGCTTCAGGGCCGCCGCGAGTTCGGTGACCGGCAGGGAACTGGTGTTGGTGGCGAGCACGCACCGCTCCCCCACGGCCCGCTCGGCGGCGGCGAGCAGCCGGGCCTTGAGCGCGGCGTCCTCCGGTACCGCCTCTACGACGAGATCGGCGTCGGCCGGTAGTTCGGCGATCGAGGTGACGGCGGTGACCCGGTCCGGTACGTGATCGGTGGCGGATCCGCCGGGCCCCCCGCGCTCGGCGGCCCGCCGCAGCCCGTCGGCGATGCGGTTCAGCGCGACGGTCGCGGCCGCTTCGTCGTGTTCCACGACGACCACGGACGACCCTGCGGCCGCGAAGGACTGGGCGATACCGGTCCCCATCCGGCCGCCGCCGATCACCCCCACGACGGCGGGCGGTACTGATGCCAAGGTCATGCCCGGCCTCCGTTCTTCTCGTTCTTCTCCAGGAATCGCGTCATGCGCTCCTCCTTGTCGCGGCCCTCGAACAGCACGGCCTGGGCGAGGTCGTCAGCCACCGGATGGGCACCCGGGGCGTCGGTGACGAGCTTGGTCAGCCGCAGGGCAAGCGCCGAGGAACGAGCCATGCGGTCCAGCAGGGCGTGTGCCTCGGCGTTCAGCCGCTCGGCCGGTACGACGTCCGTGACCAGCCCACAGGCGAGCGCGGCAGGTGCGTCGAGGTTCCGCCCGGCGAGCAGGACCTGTTTGGCCACCGACTCGCCGAGCAGCTCCCGCAGCCGCCAACAGGCCCCGGCGGCGGCGAGGATGCCCAGGCCAGGTTCGGGGTTGCCGAAGACGGCGTTTGGCCCGGCGATCCGGATGTCGCAGGCGTACGCAAGCTCGGCGCCGCCGCCCAGCGCCCAGCCGTCCACCGCGGCCACGGTGGGCAGGGGCAGCCTGCGTACCCGCTCGAACAGACGGCTGTTGATTCCCTGCAGCGCCTCCTCCCGGCCACGCCAACGCAGTTCGGCTATGTCGGCGCCGCCGGCGAAGACCCCGCCGTGCCCGGTGAGCAGAAGCAGCCTCGGCGCGCGCTCCAGGTCCTCGCACACGCGATGCAGTTCGGCGATCATGCCGCTGCTGATGGCGTTGCGAGCCTCCGGCCGGTGCAGGGTCACGACAACCCGGTCCGCGCCGGCCTCGACCCGCAGGGTCTCGTACGCCGTGTCGTCCCGCGTGCTCATACGCGCTCCACCAGCATCGCCACGCCCTGGCCGACCCCCACACACATGGTCGCCAGTCCCCGTCGGGCGTCCTCGCGTTCCATGCGTCCGAGCAGGGTGAGCAGGATGCGGGCGCCGGAGCAGCCGAGCGGGTGTCCGAGGGCGATGGCGCCGCCGTCGGCATTGACGCGGTCCTCGTCGAGCCGCAGGCGTCGGACGACTGCCAGCGCTTGGGCGGCGAAGGCCTCGTTCACCTCGACGGCGTCCAGGTCGTCGGACCGCCAGCCCGCGCGGGCGAGTGCCTTCAAGGTGGCCGGCACAGGCCCGAGCCCCATCAAGCGGGGCTCGACCCCGGCCGATGCGGCGGTGACGACGCGGGCCCGGGGGGTGAGCCGGTATCGTTCGACCGCCGCCAAACTCGCCACCACGATGGCAGCGGCCCCGTCGGACAGCGGCGAGGAGTTGCCCGCGGTGATGATCCCGTCGCTGCGGAAGGACGTGCGCAGTCCGCCGAGCTTCTCCAGCGAGGTGGACGGCCGAGGCCCCTCGTCCTGGGTCACCTCGCCGTCCGCCACCCGCACCGGCACGATCTCTTCCTTGAAGCGGCCCGCCCTCTGGGCGGCCTCCGCCCTGCGGTGGCTGCGCAGCGCGAAGGTGTCCGCGTCGAGGCGGGTGATGCCGTCCAGGGCGGCGACCTCCTCGGCGGTCTCGCCCATGGACAGGCTGGTCGCGGCCGGGAAGCGCGGGTTGGTGAAGCGCCAGCCGAGGGAGGTGTCGTGGACCTCGCCGGGCCGGGCCCAGGGCGTGCCGGGCTTGGCCATCACCCAGGGGGCACGGGTCATCGACTCCACTCCGCCCGCGACGACCAGGTCTGCCTCCCCCGCACGAATCGCCTGGGCGGCCGAGGCGACGGCCGTCAGTCCGGACGCGCACAGCCGGTTGACGGTGTATCCGGGCACGGTGTCCGGCAGTCCGGCCAGCAGGACGGCCATCCGGGCCACGTCCCGGTTGTCCTCGCCCGCCTGGTTTGCGGCGCCGAGGATCACCTCGTCCACGGTGTCGGCCGGGATGCCAGAGCGACGTACCGCCTCGCCGACCACGAGGGCGGCCAGATCGTCGGGGCGTACGGAGGCCAGGGCGCCTCGGTGGCGGCCGAGCGGAGTGCGGGCCCCGTCGATCAGGTAGACCTCATCATCACGCATCGACGTGCTCCTCTGCGGGTGCGTGGCGCCGGGACTGGACGACCGAGAAGCGTCCGGTGACGAACGCCGGGTCGGTGAGGGCGGCATTGGCCGCGGGGTTGGCCGCGGTGCCGTGGAAGTCGCTGAAGGCGGCGGACTGGTTGACGAAGACCGCGCCGGTCAGGTTCTCCGACAGGTGCACGCCCGCCTCCAGCGCGGTTGCCCGTGCCGCCTCCAGCACACCCTCGGCGGTGGCGTACACGGAGGCGGTCAGCGCGCCGTGGCGCCGTACGGTGTCGTGCAGGAGACGCAGGCCGTGCGCGGTGGAGTCGGTACCGATGACGAAGGAGACCGGCCCGAACCACTCGCTCGTGTATGTCTCTTCGTCGGTCTCGGCCTCGAGCCGGACCAACAGCGGGGAACGGACGGCCGCGTCCGGGAAGTCCGGGTGGGTGATTTGCCTCGATGGATGGGCGACACGGTCGAGTTCCGCCGCCTCCGCCACGCGCTTCAGGACACCGTCGTTCACGATCGCGCCGAGGGTGGCGGCCGCACGGGCCGGGTCGCCGAGCAGCCTGTCCAGGGCGGCGCCGAGGTCGGCGGCGAACTCGTCGGCCGTACGGCGCCCCTGGTCGGTGGGGAAGCCGTTGCGGGGAACGAGGATGTTCTGCGGGGTGGTGCACATCTGGCCGCTGTAGAGCGACAGGGAGAAGGCGAGGTTGCGCAGCAGACCAGCGTAATCGTCCGTGGAGTCCACGACGACGGTGTTGAGCCCGGACTTCTCGGTGTGGACCGCGGCCTGGCGGGCGTTGGTCTCCAGCCAGTCGCCGAACTCGCTGGAGCCGGTGTAGTCCACGATGCGCACATCGGGGTGGGTGGCCAGGGCAGGGGCGGTGCGCTCGTCGGGCTTCGCGGCGGCGAGCAGTACCACGTCCGGATCGAAGCCGGCCTCCGCCAGCACCTCACGGGCTATCCGCACGGTGATCGCCAGTGGCAGCACGGCACGTCGATGAGGCTTGACGACCACCGGGTTGCCGGTGACCAGACTCGCGAACAATCCCGGATAGCCGTTCCAGGTGGGGAAGGTGTTGCAGGCGATCAGCACTGCCACACCGCGTCCCACGGTGGTGAAGGTCTTGTCCATGACGAGCGGGCCGCCCTTGCGCTGGGGCTTCCTCCAGCGGGCCGCGACCGGATGGCGCGTTTGCTCGTTCCATGCGTGGGCGACCGCTTCGAGACCCCGGTCCTGGGCGTGTGGACCGCCGGCCTGGAACGCCATCATGAAGGGCTGGCCGGTGGTGTGCTGGACGGCGTACGCGATCTCGAAGGTCGCCTCGTTCAGCCGGGCGAGGATCTCGGCGGCGACGCCGGCCCGGGTGTCCGGGCTCGCGGCGCGCCATGCCACTGCGGCTGACTTGGCCGTCGCGACGGCCACATCGGGCGCCAGGTACGGGTAACTGACGCCGAGCGGGAAGCCGTAGGGCGAAACCTCGGTGGCGGGCACGGTGCCGGTGGCCGGATGCCCTTCGATGCGGAAGGGCTGGCCGAGGAGGCCGTGGAAGGCGGCCTCGCCCAGCCGGGATGCCTCGGCCCCGTACGCAGAGGTACTGGGGGTTTCCGGGTACGGCGTCCAGTAGGTGCGGTCGGCGGCACACTCCACCGCCTGGTCGAGCAGCGCCGCATGGCGGACGAAGAAGTCGGGATGCTGGTCGGTGGTCACTGAGAGCTCCTGGCCGAACGTTCGGTAGGTTTATGGGTGCAAGGCGCCTGGGCAGACGCGGGGGAAGCGGGCGTGGATCAGACGTCGGCGAGCAGGATCGCCGGGCGTTCCACGCAGTCGGCCACGAAGCGCAGGAACCCGCCGGCCACACCGCCGTCGCAGACCCGGTGGTCGAAGCTGAGGGAGAGCTGCATGACCTTGCGGACGGCCAGCTCGCCGTCCACCACCCAGGGTTTGTCCACGATGCGGCCCGCGCCGAGCAGAGCGGCCTCAGGGTGGTTGATGATGGGCGTGGATCCATCGACACCGAACACGCCGTAGTTGTTGAGGGTGAAGGTCCCGCCGGTCAGACGGTCGGGCGGCAGGGCCCCGTCGCGGGCCAGCCCGGTCAACCGGGCGAGCTCGGCAGCCAGTTGTGCGGTCGTCATGCGCTGTGCGTCGCGGACGACGGGGACCACCAGGCCGCGTTCGGTCTGGGCTGCGAAGCCCAGGTGCACCTCGCTGAAGCGGACGATCTCCCGCCGCTCGGTGTCGACGGTGGAGTTCAGCTCCGGGAAGCGGTGCAGTCCGGCGATGCAGAATCGGGCGAGCAGGGCCAGCAGCCCGATGGGGCGGCCGGGGTCTGCGGCCTGCATGGCCTTCCGGGCTTGGAGCAGGCTCGTCGCGTCCACGTCGACCCAGGTGGTGGCGTCGGGGATCTCGGTGCGGCTGCGGGAGAGCTTGTCCGCGACCGCGCGGCGGACTCCGCGCAGCGGGATGCGCTCAGGGCCGGCCGGCGCCGGCCGAGCGTGCGGTGCGCGATCCGCCGACTGCTGCCGGTCCGGGGTGACCGGTGCGGTATCGGGGTCCGTCGCCAGCTGGCCGGCCCGCCCAACGGCCTGCTCGACATCTCGTCTGAGCACGACCCCTGCGGGACCCGATGGCGCCAACGCGGCGAGGTCGATCCCGTGTTCCCGCGCCATCCTGCGTACGAGGGGAGATATGACCCGGGGAGCGTGCAGCTCTCCGGACGGCGCCGCCTCGGCACCAGTGCCGCCTCCCGTCGCGGCGCCCCCGCGTCGGCGTCGGCGACGCGGTGCCGGGCCGTGGCCGGTGCCGTAGCCGATCAGGACGTTGCCGGACCCGGCCTGCTCCTCCTCCCGGTATCGCTCAGCGGCAGGGTCGGCCGACGTCGAATCGACGGGAGGCTGGGCGCCCGGGCCCTCCCCCGCGCCGTCGGGCCGGCCGGAAGTCGGCGTACCCACCGTGATCAGCGGCTTCCCCACCTCCAGCGCCGTACCCGCCTCCGCGTGCAGTTGCAGCACGGTGCCCGCGTAGGGGACCGGCACCTCGACTGCGGCCTTGGCGGTCTCGACCTCGATGACGATCTGGTCGATCGTCACCGTGTCACCGACCGCGACCTTCCACTCGATGATCTCGGCCTCGGTCAGCCCTTCGCCGAGATCGGGCAGCCGGAACAGCTGCTCCTGAAGCGCTGCGGTGCTCATGCGGCCGTTCCCTTCAGCAGGTGCCGGGTGTCCGGCGCGTCGCTGAACTGGAGACGGTCGACGGCGTCGAGGATCCGGTCGACGCTGGGCAGATGCGCGTGCTCCAGCTTCGGCGGCGGATACGGGATGTCGAAGCCGGCCACCCTCAGGACCGGCGCGGCCAGCGAGTGGAAACAGCGCTCCTGCACCCGTGCGGCGATCTCCGCCCCCACGCCGGCGAATCCCTGGGCCTCCTGGACGACCAGGCAGCGCCCGGTCCGGTGTACCGATGCCGTGACCGTCTCGTCGTCGAAGGGCACCAGCGTGCGCAGGTCCACGACCTCCAGCTCGATGCCATCGGCCGCCGCCGCTTCGGCCGCGGCCAGCGCCACCGGCACCGACGGCCCGTACGCGACGACCGTGGCGTCGCGGCCCTTCCGCCGGATCGCCGCCTGCCCGAACGGCAGCGCTCCGCGCCGCTCGAGGTTGACGTCCTCCTTCGACCAGTACAGCTTCTTCGGCTCCAGGAAGACCACCGGGTCGGGGTCGGCTATGGCGTCGCGCAGCAGCCAGTACGCGTCCTCGGCCGTCGCCGGGGTGACGACTTTCAGGCCCGGGGTGTGCGCGTAGTACGCCTCGCTGGAGTCGCAGTGGTGCTCGACTCCCCCGATGCCGCCCGCGTAGGGGATACGGATCACCATCGGCAGCGCGAGCCGCCCCCGGGTCCGGTTGCGGAGCTTGGCCACGTGTGAGGCGATCTGTTCGAAGGCCGGATAGGCGAAGGCGTCGAACTGCATCTCCACCACGGGCCGGAAGCCGCCCATCGCCATGCCGACGGCCAGTCCAACGATGCCGGCCTCGGCCAGCGGGGTGTCGAAGCAGCGCTGCTCGCCGAAGTCGCGGGTCAGCCCGTCGGTGATCCGGAAGACGCCGCCGAGCGGACCGACGTCTTCACCGAAAACGAGCACGCGCTCATCCTCGCGCAGTGCGTCGCGCAGGGCGGCGTTCAGCGCCTGCGCCATCGTGATCTTGGCCATGGCCGTCAGTTCTCCTGAGTGTCGAGTGCGGGGGAAGCGGCGTCTTCGGCCAGCTCGGCCGCCAGCAGGGCGCGCTGTTCGCGCAGCTGCGGAGTCGGCTCGGCGTAGACGTGGTCGAAGAGCTCCAGCAGGTCGGGCACGGACTCCTCGTTCATGCCCCCGCGCAGCTCTGTCGCCAGGGTCTCGGCCTCCTCCCGCACCGCCGCGACATCCTCGTCGGTGAGGGCGCCGCGGGCCCGCAGGTACGTTTCAAGACGGCTGACCGGATCGGCGGCACTCCACCGTTCGACCTCCGCCGCGTCCCGGTAACGGGTCGCGTCGTCGGCGTTGGTGTGCGCGTCCATGCGGTAGGTGTGCGCCTCGACCAGGACCGGTCCGTGCCCGGCACGGGCGTGCTCGACCGCCGCGGTCAGCACCGCCAGCACGGCGACCAGATCATTGCCGTCGACCTGTTCGGAACGCATCCCGTGTCCGATGCCCTTGTACGCGAGGGCGGGGGCCGCGGACTGCCGGGCCAGCGGCACGGAGATCGCGTACTTGTTGTTCTGCACAAAGAAGACGACCGGCGCGCGGAAGACGGCAGCGAAGTTCAGCGCCTCGTGGAAGTCCCCCTCACTGGTCGCCCCGTCCCCGACGAGGGCCATCGCCACACCGTCTCCGCCTGTGCGCCGCAACGACTCCGCCATGCCGGTCGCGTGCAGCACCTGAGTGGCCAGCGGGGTGCACTGGGGGGCGACGCGGGTGGCGGCCGGGTCGTATCCGCAGTGCCAGTCGCCGCGCAGCAGCGTCAGCACCTCAAGGGGGTCGATGCCCCGGGCGACCAGGGCCACGGAGTCGCGGTAGGTCGGAAACAGCCAGTCGTCCGGGCGCAGCGCGAGCACGGCGCCGATCTGGCAGGCCTCCTGGCCGCGGCTGGACGGGTAGACCGCGAGCCTCCCCTGCTTGGTCAGCGCGGTGGCCTGGGTGTCGAACCGGCGTCCCACGACCATCCGCCGATAGGCCTCGCGCAGCGCCTCCGGCGCAGGCTCTGTGTAGCCGGGCGCGGGCTTGGCCACCGGCGTGCCGTCCTCGGCCACGAACCGCACCGGCGTGAGGGACGGCAGGAGGCCCTGGACCGTCTGGCGAAGGTTCTTCACGGGCATGGAGGCCACTCACTTTCTCTGGACACTTGACGCGAGTATCGTCGCCATTGCGGAATATCTGTTCAAGGTTTCAGGCGAACCAGCGACGGACTGCCGAACGACGCGCTCTAGGAGGGCAAAGTGTCCGAGCAAAACACACCTGCGGAGTCCATGACCGGACGAACTGCCGTCCGGCTCGACGACACCGACCGGCAGATCCTGGCCGGGCTCCTCGACGACGGCCGGGTGTCGATCAAGGCGCTCGCAGACAAGCTGCACATCTCGCGCGCCAACGCGTACACGCGTATCAACAGGCTGATGGCCGAGGAGGTCATCACGGGCTTCAGCACGCAGCTGAATCCGCAGCGTGCCGGCCTCGGCACGAGCGCGTACGTGACGTTGACGATCGATCAGAATGCGTGGCGGGA
Source organism: Streptomyces sp. CLCI03 (assembly GCF_053615355.1). Lineage (NCBI taxonomy): Bacteria > Bacillati > Actinomycetota > Actinomycetes > Kitasatosporales > Streptomycetaceae > Streptomyces > Streptomyces sp. CLCI03. The sequence goes on from NZ_CM132132.1 coordinate 1,504,319, forward strand.
CACCTCCCGGGAACTGCGCGAGATCCCCTACGTCGAGCATGTCACCCTCGTTGCGGGCGACTTCGACGTCTTGGTGCTGGTCCGCACTCCGGACAACTCGGTGCTGCGCCGGGTCGTGCTGGAGCGCATCCAGGCGGTACCGGGAGTGCGCTCGACCCGTACCTGGCTGGTCTTCGACGAGGTGCGGGGACGCGGGACGCACTGGACTGCCTGACCGCTCGGTCACTCAGACGTCGACCAGCGCGGCAGCGGAACCCGCGGCCGGCGCCGGAGCCCGAGGCGACTCCGCAGCCCCGATGGGGGTCGGTCTCGGGGCCGCCTCCACGACAGGAGCCGGGGCGGTCCCGGCCGCATGCTGCCGAGACCGCACCACCCGGAACCGCCCGGTGACGAAGTGGGCGCCCTCGGGGGGCAAATCCGCGCCCGCTGAGGAGGGGTCCGCGGGGAAGTCGTCTGCGAGGTTCTGCACCAGGTGCACCCCGGCGTCCAGTGCTGCCGTCTCGGCGACCGCCAGCACCAGCGGGTCGGTCGAGTGCACGGTGGCGTACGACGCCCCGTGGCGGCCCACCGTGCGGCGGAAGAGCGCCAGACTGTGCGACGTCGAGTCGGTACCGACAAGGAATGAGACGGGCCCCGGCCACTCCCTGGCGTAGATCCGTTCGTCCTGCGCCGCCAGCCGGACGAGCAGGGGGCTGCGCACATCGGCGGCCGGATGAGTCGGATGGCGCAGCGCTCCGGAGGCATGGAGCACGGTGCCGTACCGCGTGGCCTCCGCCAGCCCCGCCCGCACCGTATCGCTGGCGATCGCGCCCAGCAGCCTGGCCACACGTGCGGGATGCCCGAGCAGGCGATCCACGGCCTCGCCCAGGTCGGCGCCGAAGTCCCCCAGACTCTTGTGCCCCTCATCGGTCGCGATGCCCATCGTCGGCACCAGGATGTTCTGCGGCGTGGTGCGGACCGTGCCGCTGCACCGGCACAGGGAGTGGGCCAGACCGCGCACGAGATCCCGGTAGTCACCGGTGGAGTCGACGATCACCGTGTTCAGGCCGGTCCGGTCGACGAACGTGGCGGCTTGGCGGGCGTGTTCCTTCAGCCAGCCGGCGAACTGCGCCGATCCGGTGAAGTCGACGATGCGCACCCCCGGGTCCGTGGCCAGCCTCTCGTGCAGCCGTTCCGCTGGTTCCGCCACCGCGAGGGTCACGATGTCCGGTGGGTGGCCGGCCTCCGCCAGCACCTGCCGGGCGACGCGCACGGTGATGGCCAGCGGCAGCACGGAACGCGGATGCGGGGCGACGATCACCGGGTTGCCGGTCACCAGGCTGGCGAACAGACCCGGGTAGCCGTTCCAGAGCGGATAGTCGGGGCAACCGATGAGCAGCGACACTCCGCGGGGCACCAGGGTGCTGGTGCCCCGCATCGGCGACGGTTGCCCGCTCCCTTGGGTCCCTTGGCCGCTCTCCCAGCTCAGGTCCGCCGGAACGCGCTCCGACTCCGCGAAGGCAAGGGCCACGGCCTCCAGCGCACGGTCCTGGGCGCGCGGCCCCGCGGACCGGAACGCCGCCTGCGGCGGCTGCCCCGTGGTGTGCTGCGCCGCAAGGGCCAGCTCATGGCTGCGAGTGTTCAGCCGGCGCAGTATCTCCACGGCCAACCCGGCTCGTCGGCGGAGCCCGGCTGCGCGCCACCCGGCCGTCGCCTGAGCGGCAGCCGCCACCAGAGCTGCGGGGTCGCATCGCGGGTAACTGATGCCCATGCCGATCCCGTATGGCGAGGACTCGGTGCACACCCGGCCCAGCTCGCCGGGCTGGTCGAGATCGAAGGGCCGTCCCAGCAGGGAGCCGAAGACCTTCCCAGCTGTTCGGACCGATCTCATCCCCGCGTCGGCAGCATCCTGTCCGGTCGCCTCCGTGAAGGGCCGCCGGCATTCACCGGCGGCGAGGGCCCGCACGGCTTGCTGAAGCAGTTCGCGATGCCGCTCATAAGGACCAGGGCGCACGGCCTTCAGCCTCTCCAGGTCGCGGCGAGATCGAGGAAAGCCTCGTTCTCCTGCGGCAGTCCGATCGTCACCCGGACGCCCTCCCCGAGGAACGGGCGTACCACGACGTGCCCGCCAAGACAGTGGACGGCGAAGTCAGCGCTCTCGTCCGCAAGCGGTAGCCACACGAAGTTGGCCTGGGAGTCGGGGACTTCGAAGCCCAGCGCGTGCAACATCAGAGTCACGCGCTCCCGTTCGACGACCGTGAGGGCGGCCCGCCGGGCGACTTCCGCGCGCTCGCCGAGGGCGACGACGGCGGCCTCCTGGGCGAGGGCGCTGACGCTGAACGGTACCTGCGCCTTGCGCACATGAGCGGCGATCCACGGCGGCGCCACGCAGTAGCCGACGCGCAGTCCCGCCAGTCCGTAGGCCTTGGAGAACGTCCGCAGAACCACCACGTTGGGGCGGTCGCCGAGCAGGGCCAGGGCATCGGGGACCAGCGCCGGATCCGCGTACTCACGATAGGCCTCGTCGACGACGATCAGCACGTCTTCCGGGACACGGTCCGCGAAGTCGAGGAGCGCCCGCTCACCGACCGCGGTGGAGGTGGGGTTGTTCGGATTGCAGACGAAGACCAGCCGGGTCCGATCGGTGATCGCCGCGGCCATGGCGTCGAGGTCCAGCGCATGGTCGCGCAGCGGGACCCGTACCGCCACACCGCCTGCCACCGCCGTGAGAATCGGATACGCCTCGAAGGACCGCCATCCGAAGACGACCTCGTCGCCGAAGCCGACGACCGAGTGCAGCAGCTGTCCGCAGACCTCCGAGGATCCGGCGCCCACCGCGATCCGCTCCGGCTCGACCTCGTGGTGCCCGGCTATCGCCTGCACGAGTGCGGTGGCGCTCAGGTCGGGGTAGCGCGACATGCCGCCGGCCAGCTCCGTAAGCGTTGCGGCTACACCGGGCAACAGTCCGTAGGGGGATTCGTTGCTGGCCAGCACCACCGCACCGGGCACTTTGCGGCCCGGGACGTAGGCGGGCAACTGTGCCAAGGATGAACGGACACGCACCATGCTCGACTCGCTTCTGAATCGGTGGGGCCCGAGGCCGTGCCTCAGGGCACTTGACAGGTAAAGCGTGAACATCAGAGGTCAAACGCTCAACTGTTTGGAGAATTCGGCGACAGATCGCATCCATCCGGCAGCTGGCACGGCAAGCCGTCTCCTCGCCTGCTGGTTCGGCCCCTCGTCACGAGACGGACGGAGCGCAGCTCACCAGGCGTCGATGACTACTCTCGGCTACAGGCAGGACTCGCTGGCCCCGACGCCCGACGCCCGCCGCCGACACTGACCGTGAGACCTGGTCCCCACGCACTCACGAGGTGCCTGCACCGGTCCGCTCCGATGAAGAGGACCAAGCCCAAGTCGGCACTCCCCGAGGTAGTTGCCGCTGGCCGCGACTCCCTCGCGGGCTGACGGCCGACCGTACGGGAACGGCCGACCGTAGCGGTGGGTGCACTCGTTGTCCCTTCTTGCACGCAGGGCGCCCGCCGGTGCTCTCTGTCTGCTCCGCCCCCGCCCGGGTTGTCGGTCGCACCTCGGCCTGCGAGGAGGTGACATATCCGGACTCGGGAGCAGACATCACACACGGGAACCACGTGCGCTGCTCGACGAAGAGGTTTGCGGCAGGTGGCACGTGCGACTCCGCTCCTGCTCGCGGCAGAATCCTGCAATCGCACAGAAGTAAGCGCAAGTAAAGACACCTTTGTGTTGGATAAGCCGTGCTTACTGCGCGCGGCGGTAGACCCCCCGTCTCCCGCCTCTTCAACGGGCCTCGGAACCGCGCTGCAGTCGACGACCAGAGCGGAGCCGGCCTGACAAACAAGCTCAACCAGTTCGGCACCGGCGCAGGCGACATCGGGCGCCCTGAGCCACCCCGGGCGGACTGATCGCAGGCGCCCGCGGCACCGGGCGGCCGCCAGGCGCAACCACTGACCAGCGCGCAGGACGTCCCCGCCCCAGACCCGAGGCCAATGATGCCTCACCACGGGAACAGGTCTTGGGTCAGGGCTAGTCGAGGACGCGCCACAGCTTCGGGAACCACACCCAGCGCCCATTGACGTAGGCCATTCCGTCGTACGCCTTACCGAGAACTTCGCCTGGCTCCAGATACTTCCACCGGTAGATCGTCGTTCCCGGTTTGAAGTAAGGGGCCACCTTCTCATACCCAAGAGGGAATTCTTCACTAGGCTGATTCGCCCAATTCCTGAGGTCGTCCGTGGTAGCCTTCGCCATCTCGATTTCGGTCTTTTCAGGGGCGACGTCAAGCGCGGCGGGGGGCTTGGACCAGATCCACTCTTCGTACATCTTCTCGGCTTTGGCCGCGAACTCCGGCTCGAAGACCGCTGCGTAGTCAGCGGAGTTCGGCTTCAGTGAAGCCACCACATCCTCGTCAAAACGTACAGCCATGATCAGCTTCCGGAAACCTGCATCCGTGTTCGGGTACAGTGTCGCCTGAGTTGTGCTCGCCGACGTCTCGGCGGGTTGCATTCCCTGACCATTTGCGGAACACGCACTCAGACTCAACAGACACACAACACAGAAGGGGACAAAGCGATTCTTCACTTGTTTCTTTCCTATGCGAGTGAGGCGGGTCAGACTTCCTGCCTCATAGGAGGTTGAGACCTACTCATCCCGCAACACGACGGATGAGCCGCGGGCGGGGACGGATTGAGACGGCGAGGCCCCCCCAGGACGAGCAGCAGGGATGTCATTCGAGTCATTTCATTTCTTCGTTGTTTCCTGCCCGCATCACGGTATGGCGATGGCACTTGTTCAGCGGGTCCACTCGGGCGTGGCAGGCGGTCGTCGCCCATGTCAGCGGTCGTCGCCCCTGCGGGGGTGAACCGGGCCGGCCCGGTCAAGCGGTCACTGCTGCGTCAGAAATCCCGTGAGGTAAGCGCGTTCAGCCTCGGTGAGGCGCCGCGGGCGCTTGCCCTCCAGGTCGTAGGGAACCATCGTGGAGGCTGCCCTCGCGTACAGAGTCCCTTCGTCCTTCACCTCGTAGGCAAGGCTGAAGGACACCGCCCTGAGGCCGGTGACCCAGACCTCTACGGTGACTGGCGTTTCGCGCCACTCCAAGGGTGCCTTGTACTCGATCTCGTGCTTCGCGCTCACGCAGCCCGCTGTGAAGGTGTCCACACCGGCGGTGGCGGCCTGGCTGCCGAGTATGTCGCTGCGCGCCTCCTCAAGATAGGTGAGGAAGACGGCGTTGTTGACGTGCCCGTAGACGTCCATGTCCGACCAACGGACTGAGCAGCGGTATTGATGGCGAGTCATTCCAGTCATTCCATTTCGTCGATATTTCCCGCCCGGAATCAGGGCAAGGCGATGGGCATTGTTTCAGCGGTCCACTCGGGCATGGTCGGCGGTCGCCCCGCTTGCTGGTTTCCGTGCGGATACAGCCCCGTAAAGCCTGCTTCGGCCCGGTCCGCCGCAGTGCGGCGGAGAAAGGCGTGCACGGTTACCACCCACCCGCTGTAGCTCCGTCAGGGGCGCGCCCCGGATACCGATCCGAGGCCCACGGCCGCGGCGCCCGGCAAACATAACACGACCATAAATGGTCGTTTTTTTCCATCGGTATTACTCGGAAACTCCCACTTGATCACCACGCGAGTCGGGTGGCAGAGTATTCGCGGACCGAATCGGTGGGGCACTGGCAGGACCATCGGCATTGCCGCCAAGGGAGCGCCGGCATCGCCCTCGCCGAGACCTCTATCACGCCATGAGGAAGCTGCCGCCCGATGCAGCTCGGGACAAACCCACCGGTCGCACGCAAAGTGCGGGATCTCGCGCCCGCGTGAGTGATAGTAATTCCAGGAGCTGCCCCAACGCAGCAGCCACCGAAGGGCTAAGTGAGGGCATTCAGAATCTGAATGCACTAGGTTGTGGCCATGCCTCGTGCCTCATTCGCAGCGTTCCCCTGTTCGCTGTCGCGCGCCCTGGATGTCATGGGTGACTGGTGGTCTCCGCTGGTCCTGCGCGACATCTCTCTCGGTATTGACACTTTTGAGGATCCGGTACGCGACCTTGGCGTGCCCCGCGCACTGCTGAAGAATCGGCTCGACAGACTCGTGGACGGCGATGTGCTGGAACGGGTCGAGTACTCCGCGAGTCCCCAGCGGTTCGTTCGTCCGGAGGGGGTCTCGGATCAGCCGGGCCCGGGCGGGCGCGCAGCGCCCAGCACTCTCGTCATTGCCGAGCGCCTTGCGGGGATGGCATGACTGATCACGTCGCAGCTTGGCGAATGGCCGGCGAGGCGGGGGATGCGAGAGCGGCAGTAGCCGCTATGTCCGAGGACGTTGAGCTCGTTTCGCCACTGACGGACCGGTTCACGTTTCGGGGGCACCGTGAACTCGAGGAACTCCTGACGAGCGTGTTCGAAGTGTTCACCGGCATCCACTACGAGGCACAGTTCCAGGAAGGACAGCACGCGGTCCTGCGCGCCGCGGGTCATGTCGGTCGCCTGCGGTTGGAGGAAACCCAGTATCTCGATCTCGACGATGAGGGCCGTATCCGACGCCTCACCCTCATGATGCGCCCGCTCACAGCCGCCACCCGTTTCCTGCGCGTGCTTGGGCCTCGGGTTGCGAGCCGGCAGGGACGGCCGGGCACGGCGGGAGTACTCATCGTGGCGGGCGCATGGCTCGACTCGGTCGTGGCCGGCGGCGATCGGGTCTTCATGCCCATGGCCAGTCCTGATCGGTCTCGTCCAGTCCAGGTCGACCGCCCACCGGCGTGATCGGCTGTCGGCGGTGTTCCTCCACCGCCGAGGCGTCCATGTCGGGGGGCGACGCTCATGCCCACGCCGGGCTGCCATGTTCGCGGCCACGAGACCGGTGATCAGTCAGCGCCACGATGTCGCCACGTCGAATCACGGCAGCGCTCATGCGGAAAGAGGTTTCCGCGTCACGTCACTACACGACAGCGGTCAGCTCCCCAGGAGCCTCCCGAGGGCGATTGTTTGGCAGCACCCGACCTGGGGCGGGCGCCACGATGTATGTATTCACAAATGATCGAATGTGTCAGTGCACCGCCGAACGGCTGGTCGGGGGCTCAGGCCATGACTGCCCGGACTTGTGTTGTCAGCATTCGCTCGAGCGCCAGCAGCGCTTCGGGGGCGTGGCGGGTGTCGAGGCGTACGGTGTAGATGAACCGTGTCAGCTCCGGGTTGGCCAGCGGTCTCGCGACAACATTGGCCACACCGCGGGGCAGGGCCAAGCGGGGCAGTACCGCGACACACAGGCCCGCGGCAACGCAGCCCAGGATGGTGTTGAAGTCGTCGCCCTCGTACTCCAGTCGGGCCTCGAAGCCTGATGTCTTGGCCAGCTGGGCAAGCAGCTCCAGCCGCAGCGCGGCCTCGGGCGCGGCGACCCACGTCTCGCCGGCCAGGCTCGCCAGGTCGATGACCTCCCGGCTGGCCAGCTCGTGGCCTGCGGGAAGCACCGCCACGACGGGGTCCCGTGCAACCAGGGTCCGGCGCAGTGTGCGCGGCGGCGGCTGGGGAATGAAGTCGTAGTCATAAGTCAGGGCAAGGTCGGCGTCTCCCCGTTTGATCCGACCGTAGCCGGCCTCGGGCTCCAGCTGCGAGAGGCTGACCCGGACGTCGGGGTACGACGTTTGCAACTGCGCGAGAGCCTTCGGGACGATGCTCGTGGCGGCCGAGGCGAAAGCGCCGAGCCGGATCCGCCCGGACGTGCCGGCACGCAGGGCGTCGAGTTCCAGGGCAGCTGCGGCCAGCGCGGAGCGTACCCCTTGTTCGGCATCGAGGAGGACCTGGCCGGCGGGCGTGGGACGCACGGGACGGCGCTCCAAGACTCGAAGGCCTGCGCGGCGTTCGAGTTCGGCGATCTGCTGAGAGACGGCGGGGGCGCTGTAACCGAGTTCGCCGGCGGCGGCAGCGAACGAGCCGTGGCGCACCACGGACTCCAAGGTGGCGAGCAAGCGGGGATCTGGCATCTGCATGGGTTAAGCCTGACTTACCTCACACGAAGATGTCATTTCTTGTGCTTAAGGAGGAACGCCAGCAGGATTCTGCCACCAGGCAAGGGGCGTGACCCGTCTCGCTCCGTGCCGTGGCCGTCCCCTTACCCATGCCGCGATGTGCACCCGTGCACCGCCGTCCGTGCAACGGAGCCCTGGCGCCCCACCGTGCAGCGTTGCCCGCAACCGTCGCCGGGCCGGGGTTTCAGGGGGCGGTCAGTCATCTGACTGGATTTGACTGCTGCATGGGAAAGGGGCGCTGCGTGCGCAAGCCACTTATCGGAATCACCACTTACCTCACCGACGCGCGGTGGGGAGAGTGGGAGCTGCCCGCCGCACTGCTGCCCGCGGCGTACGCCACATGCGTTCAGGCTGCCGGAGGCCGGGCCGTCCTTCTGCCGCCCGATGCGCCGGGCGCGGCGGCGGACGTCATCGCGCGATTGGACGGCGTCATCCTCGCCGGAGGTGAGGACCTGGATCCCACCCTGTACGGGGCCGAGCCCCACCCGTGTGCGGGGACTCCGGTCCCCGCCCGCGACCGGTGGGAGCGCGCTGTCCTCAAGAACAGTCTGGACCGTGACATTCCCGTCCTCGGAATCTGCAGGGGCATGCAGCTGATGAACGTTCACGCGGGCGGCACGTTGATCCAGCACCTGCCCGAGAAGGTGGGTCACGACGCCCACAACGGGTATCTCGGACTCTTCGCGCCACATGCCATCACCACCGTGCCGGGCACCCGTCTGGCCGCACTCCTGCCCGGGACCAGACAGGTGGCCACGCACCACCACCAGGCAGCCGACCTCCTCGGCGCAGGCCTGGCGGTCGCGGCCTACGCCGAAGACAGCACAGTCGAGGCCATCGAAAGCACCCGGCACCACTTCGCCCTGGGCGTGCAGTGGCACCCCGAGATGAGTGCCGACCAAGCAGTGATACAAGCTCTGGTGTCGGCAGCCCGGCAGCGTACAACGGCAGGGTTGCACGAGTCGGCTGAGCGGCAAGCACCGGTCGGCGGCGTTCCCCTTTAACGTCTTGTAACACCTCGCGCCACTGTCAGCTCGGCCACCACATCCGGCAGCGGAGCGGCAGCTGCCAGCACACCGGCAGCGTCGCTGCCTGCCCTGCGCTAGTGACCTGGGTCTGAGGTGTGTCGTGTGACGCACTGCTCGACCCGGTCGATGGCCGCGGCCACGGGCATGTCGCAGTGGACGGTCTCATGGATCTGGCGGCGTTCGCCCTGGCCCCGCACCGGTCGCACACGTTCAAGCTGTCTGACGGGCCCGCTGTTTATCGACAAGGCCCGCGACGTCGTCGCGCTCTGCCTCGACCCGCCGGAGAAGGCCCCTGGTCCTCTGCGTGGACGAGAAGCCGCAGATCCAGGCCCTGGACCGGTCCAAGCCGGTCCCGCGATGATGCCCAGCGTTCCAGAACGCCGCAGCCACGACTACATCCGCGCCGGCACCACCACCCTCTACGCGGCCCTGGAAGTCGCCACGGGCAAGTCATCTTCGCGCGGCCGAGGTCGAGAAGTTCGTGACCAAGCTCGACAAGGGAGTGCCCGCAGACCTCCAGGTCCATCTGATCCTCGACAACTACGCCACCCACAAGACACCGGACGGGAAGAAGTGGCTGCTGGCGCACCCGCGGTTCCACCTGCACTTCACACCCACCAGCGCGTCGTGGCTGAACCTGGTGGAGAGGGGACGCTGCTGGAAGACGACATGAAGCGGGTGCGGAACAAGTCCGGGGCCACCCGGCTCGGCTTCCCTACGACACCTTTCCCTGCATTCCGGCTGCCCTCCTTCAGTAGCCGTCGGTCCCGGGCTCGGTGCCGTCGTCGGCGACGGCCTCGCCGAGGCGGAGCACACGGCCGGGTTCGTCGGCGTCGTGGGCCGCCCGGTCCGCGTAGATCCTCAACTCGTCCCCGGTCAGGACGACGAGGGGATCGGTCCACGCCTCGGTGTCTTCCGGCACGAGCAGGCGCGAGGCGCCCCGCTCGATATCGTGGATCAGCAACGAGGCGATCCAGCCCCCTCCCGGGCCCCATCTCTGCATCGGATGGTCGTCCGGGCCCATGGCCTGCACCACGTAGAACCGGTTCCCCTGCCAGTGGCCCCCGAAGTCCAGGGCCACGTCCGCTTCCACCTGGACGCCGTCCACCCACAGGCGAGATGCCCACTTCTCGTCCTCACGACAGGACACCGCACGATGCCGGTCGTCAGGGCTGAACCTCACCCTCAGCCAGGTGTCCCCGTAGAAACCGCTGCACGCTCCCGGCGCCGGGCCCTCGCGACGGCCCGGCGCGGCCGGCTCCAGAGCGCAGATCTCCGGAGTGCGACACGCCCGGTCGATGCGCCGTTCGCACCCCATGCCCGCCGCCGCGCAGTCACGGGGGGGGACGCCCGGGACAACAGCTCGCGCCCCCGCTCCTGGTACGCATCCTCCCCGACCAGGGCCCGGTAGGCCTCCGCGTGTCCCCACCACGCGAGCAGGTCGACGGCCACCGGCGAGCGGCGCAGCCACGGCCACCACTCCACGCCCTGAAGGCCCCAGTGCCGCAGCACCCGGCTCTCCGGCGCCTCCGCTCCGCCGAACCCCTTCTGCGTTCGGTGCTGCCTGTCCCATCGCCATTTCATGATCCCGCCCTCCCTGTACGGCTTCCGAGATCATGAGAAAGCATCGGACGTCAAGAGAGCAAACTGCTTTGCCGACCGGAAGAGGAACCGTCTGCGTGAACGTACTTGAACTGCTGCTGGCTGCGACCGATGTCGGAGGGACACGCGGCAGGCCTCCCGTTGGCGCGCGATCTTCCCGTGAGCAATCGAAGCGGCAGCGCTGCTGTAGGCCGCGACTGATCTCGGAGGTGGTCGTGGGATCTGCGGATCAGTCGTGGTCGAGACCGAGCAAGGCTTGTTCACCCAGCCGCGGCCGGAGCCGCCCGGTGACGCCGTGGCCAGCCCGCTTGCCCCTCCCGAAGGAGCGAAACGGACATCACCTCACGCGCCTCCCTCTGAGTAGAACGTCGACGTCCCACCGGGATGCGGGAACCGGGAAACTAGGGCGGCAATCTACGTAGTTCCACGGATGGCTCGTGGTCGGATGTCTGGAAGGATCATGAGCCAAGGGCCAAGCCCCGGTGACTCGATGACCACCGAACGCCCAGCGACAGCAGCGGCGTTGTCGTGCACGGACACGGCGAGAACCGCCACCATGATCACCATGCACAACACGTCAACGGCCAGGCCGTGCTTGAGCCCGGTATTCTTTTGCCGCATCACGCCCGCCGACTCCGCGGGCACCCCGGCCGCCCTGTACATGCTCTGGAAGTCGAGCACCCAGGCTCGGGTCCGCCTTCCGCCGCGCCCTCTCCCGCACCTGCCAGCGCAGCAGGTTTGTTCTTGGCGCCGGGTGGCCGTCCGGTGCCGGCGCCTCGGGGATTGGGAACACGGGTCGGGCAGGCGAGGTGAGCGCGGATGTTCCTGAACCCCCGGCGGACCCGGGCCCGGCTGCGATCCGGACCACGCGTCCTTCACCGTCGCGCTGACCGACCGGCGCGAGCTGTTGCGCCACCGCTGTCTTCTGCACGTGCCCCAGGCCGCCGACGCTTTGGCCAGATCGCCCGGCTGGGAGCGGGAGCTGATGCTCTTCGACTGGCGGCTGATGCCTGAACCCGGGGCGGCCGGGAGTTGGGGGGCGGGACGATCGGACCGGCCTGCGCCGTAATGGCGTCCATCCGCCGCCACCGTTTGCGGGCGTGGCGGCCCTGCCGCTGGCACAGATGTTCGGGGGCTTCGGCGCGGGCTTCATTCCGCCGGATGCCGGATGCCGGACCGGCCCGACGCGGTCTCCACCGGCCCCGGGCAGAGCGCGAGCACACGGATGCCGCGCCGCCGTTACTCGTGGCGGAGCGCGAGGCTGAAGTTCAGCACGAAGGTCTTGGACGCGCCATAGACGGCGAAGTACGCCGTCGGCTGGAAGGCGGCTGTGGACGCAACGTTGACCACCCATCCACGGCCGCCCTCGAACAGGTCAACGCCACCATGTCGCAGCTCAAGCGGTACTGGGCGAAGATCCGGGAGAGCGGCGACCCCGAAGAGTCCCCCGCCGTCGACGCGCGAGGCCGGAATCCTCGCGTTGCACTGAATCCGACCCGACCATGGACGAGGGCTGTCTTGACTTGGCTGTTCGCCGTTCCTCGGTACGCTGTCACGTCTCCGGGAGAGCGCAACCCTCATCGAGGTCGAGAAAGTCGGCCGACGGGGGTGGACCGTGCAGCTCGGGCCTGTCGAGCAAGGGGCGGTGGTGACTCGTTGTCGGGTCTCTTCCCCCGCTCGTTGCCCAGCTCACATGGTGACGGTCGCGCGGACCAGATTGTGGTCCGAGAGGCCCTCCATCCTCTCGACCGCTGCGTTGCTGACAACAGCGCCCCGCACGACCACGTGGTCGATCCACTGCGACTTCGAGCCTGACGTGCGCGGCCGTGTCGGCAGGCCGTCCGGCGGGAGGTCCGCGACGGCGAAGCAAGTACCCAGAGCCGACGCTACGGTGGCACGGTCGGTGTTGAAGTCCCCAAGAAGTATTGCTGCGTATCCCCGCGAAGAGGCGGCCAATTCGGCCAGGCGTGCCAGCTGGCGCGTGCGCCGCTGATCGCCGCTCACGTGCGTGGCGACAATCAGCGTTCCGGCGGTCTCGACGGCGAGCGCGCCCTTCCCCGGGTCGTCCTCGAAGGACTCGGCAGCGACCTCCCGGCTCGGTCCGTCGACCAGGAGCACGAGGTACTCCTCGGGGTCGTGCAGCGAGCAGCTCCCGTGGCGCGGTGCTGGGACGCGCGGGTACCTCAACGCGTGGATACTCCGGCCGGCCAGGGCAAGGCGGAGGCTGGCCAGTTGGTCACCGCTAACTTCCTGCAGGGCGATGACTTGCTCGTCTCGTCCCACCAGCAACGCCGTAACCGCGGCGATCCGCTCAGACTCGGCCGGGCAACCCCTCAGGACGTCCTCGCCCCAGTTCTCGGCGTGGACGCGGTGCAGAACATTCCAGCTGGCAACCGTGATCATAAGTCGCGATGTTAGAGGTCCTGACAGAAGCCGGTCGAGGTGTGCCTGTCGATGCTCGTTGGTCTGGCCGTGGGAAAGAGGGAGTCTCGTCCGTGGATCGTCTCGGATGAACTGTGATGGTCGATTGAGCCGTTGCTGCCGATACGGCTGTGGACGGTCACTCATTTCCCCAGGTCTGACTTCACGTAATTCCCCAGGTGCTGGCCTCGTCAGCGGTCGATCGCCCAAGCAGCGTCTGTGGGTGGAACACCTGTTGTGAGGATGTGGCGGACGATCCGCATCGCTTCTGTGAGAGGGACGGTGTCCTCGTCGGGGTACTCGTCGTGCTGTCCGTTCGCCAGGACAAAGCCGCTGCTCGAGCCGTTGGCGCCGGGGCTGAGGGCGTGCTCGCCGGGATCGGCCTCATCATCGAGGAGCATGACCATCGCGCGGTCGGTGTTGCTGCTGATGGCCAGGGAACGGCCGCGCGAGCTCGTCAGCCAGGTCTCGAGGCGCCCGGCTGCGATCCGTTCTTGAAGTACGTCCAGCGCCGTGGCGGCCGAAGCGGGCACGGCGCTGTCGGTGAAGACCCAGGACTCGACCATGTGCACGACCCTCTCACACAGTCTGAGTTGGTCCTTCTAGCTGGTCGGCGGCTTGTCCGTCGGGTTCTTGGGGCGCTTGTTCGGGCGGTAGCTGGGGCCGTTCATGATGACCTGGTGGCTGGTGTTGATCAGCCGGTCCAGGAGCGACTCGGCGACGACGGGGTTGGGGAAGAGCGGATACCAGTCGCTGGGTGCCCGGTTGCTGGTGACGATCAGGGACCGGCCCTGCCGTTCGCTGACCAGCTCGTATAGGTCGTCAGCCTGGGCCGCGGTCAGCTGCCGCATCGCGAAGTCGTCCAGGATGAGGACATCCGGGCGGACCAGCTCCCGAACCCGCTTCTCCCAAGTCCGGTCCGCGTGGCCGCCGGCCAGCTCGGCCAGGATCCGGCTGGTCTTCGCGAAGCGGACGTTGGCACCCAGGCGGATCGCGAGATGGCCCAGGGCCTGGGCGACGTGGGTCTTCCCGACCCCGACCGGCCCGAACAAAATGACGGACTCTCCGGCGTGGAGCCATCGGAGTGCGGCCAGGTCACGGATCTGGGCTGCAGGCAGCTTCGGGGAGGCGGTGAAGTCGAACTCCTCGAGCGTGACTTGCTGTTCGCACTTCGCCCGCTGGAGCCGGCGCTGGAAGGCGACGGTCTCACGGCGGGTGATCTCGCCCTGGCAGAGGACCTGGAGGAAGTCGAGGTGGCCGAGCTCGCCGCCGTGGGCCTGGGCCAGACGGGCGTCGAGCGTCTCCAGCATCCCGGAGAGCCTCAGGGCCTTGAGGGACTCGCGCAAGGCGGTGTCCATCACGCTCATCGAGCGGCCTCCTGGGCGTCGTCGCGGCCCTGGTCACCGTGGAGTTCGTCTGTTGTCTGGGTGGGGATGGCGGCGGCGAACAGCCCCTCCGGTCCGTGGAGGAAGGCCGCGGCGCCCGCGTCGCCGGTCTCGGGTTCCGGGTCGGTCTCGGTTCCGGCGATCAGGATGCCCTTGATGGTGCGGTAGGAGGGGTCGCCGACCGTGATGGCCTTGGTGCAGGCGGCCTCGAGCCTGCCGTCGCCGTACTTCTTCCGCAGCCCGAGGATCCCCTGGGCGGCGCGGAGACGGTAGAGTGCGTTGACTTCCAGGAGCTGGTCGATGACCTCCCGGCAGGCGTCACCGACCTCGCTCGCCTGGGTGCGGCACCAGATCGGCGTCTTCATCTGGAACGCGATCTTCTCCGGCGGGTAGTCGCCCTTGTCGGTGCGTTTGCCCTGGTCCAAGGCTGCGTGGGTCTTGACCAGATCGCCCTCGTGGAAGACCTGGACCATGGTCGCGGTGGAGCGGACGTCGACCTTTCGGCCGATCAGCTTCCAGGGCACCGAGTAGAGGGTGCGGCCGACCTTGATGTGGATGTCCGGGCCGACCGTGGCGGCGGACCAGCGGGCCAGCACGAACGGCTTGTCCGGCAGCGGGAGCAAGGCCTTGGCCTCGACGGCTTCGAACACCGCCAGCGGGGCGGCCCCGCCCAGCGGCCGGCACTGCCGCTTGCCAGCGACGTTCCTCGCCCAGGTGATGGCCTCGGCCTGCATCTGCTCGAGCGAGGTGAACTGCCGGCCGCTCCAGAACGAGTCACAGACGTAGGGCATCGGCCGCTCGACCCGCGGCTTGTCCTTCGGATGCGCGGCCCTGGCCGGATCCGGCAGGGTCTCGTAGTGGGAGGCGAGTTCGCTGTACGACTTGTTGATCTTCGGGTCGTAGAGATCGGGCCGGTCCACAGCCGTCCGCAGGTTGTCCGGCACCAACCGGCGCGGAACACCGCCGAAGTAGCGAAACGCTTCGACGTGGGCCTCGGTCCAGGCGTTCTGGTCCATGTAGATCACCGGGCGTACGAACATGTGCCTCGAGCACGGCAGCACCATCACGAATGCCCAGATCCGGTGCCGTTTCCCGGTGCCCGGGTTGATCCACTGCCCGAGAAACCCGTAGTCGATCTGAGCTTCCGAGCCCGGCTCGACCTCGTCCCGCAGCACCGTGACCCGTGACCTGGCCGCCTCGTCGGGAAGGTTCTCGTGCACCCAGCGCCGAAACGACGACAACGACGCCTTCAGCTTGTGTTCGTCGCGAAGCCGCTGGTGGATCGTGGTGACGGTGGTGGTCTCGAGCAGGCTTTTGACGTAGTCACGGTGGTGCTCGATTTCCGGCCAGGTGATCTGGTTCAGCCGTCGGCTGGCCAGCTCCGGGAACCAGCTCCTGATCAGCTTGGCCCAGTCGGCCTCGCCCATCGGTGGCCCGCCCGGGGTGATCCCGGCCTGCTCGGCCGGTCGCAGGTACTTCCTGACCGTCTTGCGGTCCAGCCCCAAAGATGCCCCGACCTGGCTCTTCGAGCGGCCCGCATACCAGTGGACGTAGATCTCGATGATGTCGACCACGGTGAACGTTCTCCTTGCCATCCCGCGTGTCCGTTGACCTCTCGGCCCGTAGGCCGAGGGACGACTGCAACTCCGAGATGGTCAGGCCCCTCAACCCGGCTCCGGCATGCCCATGGGGAAACCAGAGGAATCGAAAGAGAAGACGACGCAGCGACCAAACCACCCGAAACGGGGAACACAAGCCCGGAACCGCGGACCATCACCCTGCCGGCCACGTTCACCGCCCTCATGGGGAAACGTGACCACGAGGGTGGGGAATTGACTGACGCCGGACCTGCCGGAAGTAGGGAATTGGATGACCGCTCACAGCCGCCGGCAACAGCCCCGACGCCCGGATCTTCTTCGGCCCCCGCGGCGGACGCATCTCCACCGCCGTCCTGCGCGACGCCACCCACTGGGACAACGTCGTCACCGAGCTCGGCTTCGAGCACCTTCGACGACACGACCTGCGCCACACCGGACTGACCTGGTTCGCCGACGCCGGCGTGCCGCTTCACGTCCTGCGCAAGATCGCCGGACACGGCTCGCTGACCACCACTCAGCGCTACCTGCACCCCGACGCCGGCCAGATCACGGCAGCTGGTGCCGCCCTGTCTGCGCACCTCATGGTGCTCCGTGCACCTCGTTCGCTGCCAGTCACGGCCGTCACCGCCGCCTGACCCACACTAGCCGCCCTGGTCCCCAACTGGTCCCCAAAAACGATCAAGGGGCCGTTTTGGATTACTCCAAAACGGCCCCTGACCTGCGACTCTTTCGAGTCGGGACGACAGGATTTGAACCTGCGACCCCTTGACCCCCAGTCAAGTGCGCTACCAAGCTGCGCCACGTCCCGTTGTGCCTTCGACCTGGGGTTTCCCCCTGCCCGGCGGCACATGCAGAACATTACCCCACGCCGAGGGGTGTGCATGCACGGGTAATCGGAGCGGGGCAGGATGGGGTGGTGAACGCACGGGATCGGGATGTCGACGGGCGAGCGCGCAGCGCGCGGCCCAGGGACGGGCTGGGGCGGCCGCTCGCCTACGGGGAGGCCGGGGTGGAGCGGCAGCCCGAGGGGGTGGTGCGCTCCCCGGAGGAGACCGTGCGGGAGGCGCAGCGGCTGTTGGACGCCGGGATGCCGTTCCACGCGCACGAGGTGTTCGAGGACGCCTGGAAGTCGGGGCCGGAGGCCGCGGCTCCCCTCTGGCGGGGGCTCGCGCAGCTCGCCGTCGGGTTGACGCACGCCGCGCGCGGCAACACGGTCGGCGGGGCGCGGCTGCTGCGGCGCGGGGCCGCCGGGATCGAGGGGCTGGACGGGAGCCCGTACGGGGTCGACGTGCCGGGCCTGGTCCGGTGGGCCGAGGAGCTGGCCGGCCGGGTGGCGGACGGGGGCCCGGCCGTCGATGCCGCGCGGGAGGCGCCGAGGCTGGCGGGCTAGGCGGGCTGGAGGAGGTCCCAGCGGTTGCCGTACAGGTCTTCGAAGACGGCGACGGAGCCGTAGGCCTCGTGGCGCGGCTCCTCCATGAAGCGGACGCCCTCGGCGGTCATCCGGGCGTGGTCGCGGGCGAAGTCGTCCGTGTACAGGAAGTGGCCGACGCGGCCGCCGGTCTGGTCTCCGACGCGGGAGCGCTGGGCGTCGTCCTTGGCCCGGGCCAGCAGGAGGGCCGATTCGGTGGCGCCGGGCGGGCGGACCACGACCCAGCGGGAGCCGTCGGGGCGGGGGGTGTCCTCGGCGAGGTCGAAGCCGAGTGCGCGGGTGTAGAAGTCGATGGCCTCGTCGTAGTCGTGGACGAGGAGGGCCGTGAGGGCGATGTGCGATGCCATGCCCTCATTGTGTCCCGGGCGCCGCCGCCAGCAGGATCACGTCCAGTCGGCGGGGGCCGTGGACGCCCTCCACCCGGTCGAGTTCGATGTCGCTGGTGGCGGAGGGGCCGGAGATCCAGGTCAGGGGGCGGGTCGGGTCCAGGAGCGGCAGGGCCTGCGGGACGGAGTCCACCACCTGGTCCGGGACCCGGATCACACAGATGTGGTGGTCCGGGATCAGGGTGATGCGGCGCCGACCCTGGTCGGGGCCGCCGTCGAGGACGATCGTGCCGGTCTCGGCGACGGCCAGGGCGCAGCCGGTGACCACGCTGTCGACCCGGTCCAGTTCGTACGGGGTGGAGGTCTCGTGGTCGGGTACGCGGGTGGGGCCCTCGGCCGGGAGCCACTGCGGGGGCAGGCCGGGCGGGACGATCACCGACCGGGCGCCCCGCTCGGCGAGGAGCCGGCTCAGGAGTGCGGGGAGTTCCTCGCCGTCGGCGCGGTGGACGACGGCCCGGTACTCGGTGAGGTGGGCGGCGAGCAGGTCCACCCGCTCGGCGGGGGTGCGGACCCCGTGGGTATGGAGGTAGTCGCGGGGGATCTCCGTGGACGGGCCGTCGGGGGGCGGGCCGTCGGGCAGTGCCCGGCGGATGCGGCCCAGGATGCGGTCCTTGCCGCTCATCGCGGGGTGCTCCGTTCCCGGGCCCACCAGTCGCGGAAGGACTCCGCCGCCACGGTGGGAAGTTCGCGGCTGTCGGTCCAGGCCCGCCCGGCCCCGGGGAGCCGTCGGGGGGCCAGCCGCCGGGCCCTGGCCAGCAGGCGCTCCCCGGCGCGCAGGGCCCCCGGGTGGTCCAGGAGCAGCCGGGCGGCGCGCATGGCGGCCCGTTCGGCGGTGTGGCCGTCGGCGGGGCGGAGGGTGACGCGGATGCCGTCGCGGGTCACCGGGCCGCCCTGGGCGACCCGTTCGCGGAGGTGGACGAGGACCTCGGGGATGTCGATGGCGACGGGGCAGGCCTCGTAGCAGGCGCCGCACAGGGTGGAGGCGTAGGGCAACGAGGCGTCGATCTCGCTTTCGGTGCCGCGCAGTTGGGGGCTGAGGATGGCGCCGATGGGGCCGGGGTATACGGAGCCGTAGGCGTGGCCGCCGGCGCGTTCGTAGACCGGGCAGACGTTGAGGCAGGCGGAGCAGCGGATGCAGCGCAGGGCCTGGCGGCCGGTCTCGTCGGCGAGGGTGTCGGTGCGGCCGTTGTCGAGGAGGACGAGGTGGAAGGCGGCGGGCCCGTCGCCGTCCGTGACGCCTGTCCACATCGTCGTGTACGGGTTCATCCGCTCGGCCGTCGAGGAGCGGGGCAGCGTCTGGAGGAAGATCTCCAGGTCGCGGAAGGTGGGCACGACCTTCTCGATGCCGACGACGGAGATCAGGGTCTCGGGCAGGGTCAGGCACATCCGGCCGTTGCCCTCGGATTCCAGGACGACCATCGTGCCGGTCTCGGCGACCATGAAGTTGGCCCCGGACACGGCGACCTTGGCGCGCAGGAACTTCTCGCGCAGGTGCAGGCGTGCCGCTTCGGCGAGTTCCCGCGGGTCGTCGCCGAGGGATGCGGGGGCCGGTCGGCCCCAGTCGCCCATCTCGGTGCGGAAGATGTCGCGGATCTCGGCCCGGTTGCGGTGGATGGCCGGGACCAGGATGTGGGAGGGGCGGTCGTGGCCGAGCTGCACGATGAGTTCCGCGAGGTCGGTCTCGTACGCGGCGATCCCGGCGGCCTCCAGGGCTTCGTTGAGGCCGATCTCCTGGGTGGCCATGGACTTGACCTTGACGACCTCCCGTTCGCCGGTGGCGCGGACCAGTTCCGTGACGATCCGGTTGGCCTCGTCCGCGTCGGCGGCCCAGTGGACGGCGCCGCCGGCCGCCGTGACCGCTTCCTCCAACCGCAGCAGGTAGTGGTCGAGATGGCGCAGCGTGTGGTCCTTGACGGCCTTGCCGGCGGCGCGCAGCCGGTCCCAGTCGGCGAGTTCGGCGACGGCCCGCGCGCGTTTGTCGCGGATGGTGTGGGTGGCGCGGCGGAGGTTGCCGCGCAGCACCTCGTCCCGTACGGCTTCCCGTGCGGCGGCGGGGAAGGGGGGCATGCCCAGGTACGTACCGCTCACGGCAGCGGTTCCTCCTCGGTGGCGGCCAGGATCTCGGCGAGGTGCAGGGCCCGCATCGGGCTGTCCGCGCGGCGGAGCAGGCCGTCGAGGTGGGCGAGGCAGGAGTTGTCGGCGCCGCACAGCACCTGGGCTCCGGTGCCGGCCGCTGCCGTGATCTTGTCGGTGCCCATGGCGGTCGAGACGTCGGGGTTCTTGACGGCGAAGGTGCCGCCGAAGCCGCAGCACTCCTCGGCGCCGGGCAGCTCGACCAGGTCCAGCCCCTTCACCGCGGCCAGGAGCCGGCGCGGCCGGTCCCCGAGCCCCAGGCCGCGCAGGCCGTGGCAGGAGGGGTGGTAGGTGACGGTGTGCGGGAAGTACGCGCCGACGTCGGTCACCCCGAGTACGTCGACCAGGAACTCGGTCAGCTCGTACACGCGCGGCGCGAGCGCGGCGGCCGCGTCGGCGAGCTCGCTGCCGCGCCCCTCCGCCGCCGCCTTCCGGCCGATGCGCGGGTAGTGCTCGCGGATCATCGCGGCGCAGGATCCGGAGGGGGTGACCACGTACTCGTGTCCCGCGAAGGCCCGCGCGGTGCGCCGCATCAGCGGTTCGGTCTCGTACCGGTAGCCGGTGTTGTACTGCGGCTGCCCGCAGCAGCTCTGGGCGGCCGGGAAGTCCACGCCGACCCCGAGCCGCTCCAGGAGGCGTACGACGGCGATGCCGGTCCGCGGGTAGAGCGCGTCGTTGACGCAGGTGACGAACAGGGCGGCTCGCATGATGGGCACAATAGCCCGGTGAAGAAGTTCTCAGTGATCGGCATAGGCGCGGGCGACCCGGACCATCTGACCCTCCAGGCGGTCAGGGCGATCGGCGCGGCGGACGCATTCCTCATCCTGGAGAAGGGCGAGGAGAAGGCGGATCTGACCGGGCTGCGGCGGGCGATGCTCGACGCGCACGCCCGTCCCGGCCACCGGTTGGTGGAGGGCCGCGACCCGGACCGGGACCGGACGCCCGCCGACTACACCCCGACGGTGGACGGCTGGCGCAGTGCGCGGGCCGAGCTCTTCGAGCGCTTCGTCGCGGAGGATCTGGCGGACGGGGAGACCGGGGCGTTCCTGGTCTGGGGCGATCCCTCCCTCTACGACTCCACGCTCGCGATCCTCGACGAGGTGCTGGAGCGCGGCCGGGTGGCCTTCGAGCACGAGGTCGTGCCCGGGATCAGCAGCATCTCGGCGTTGCTGGCGCGGCACCGGACCACCTTGAACCGGGTCGGGCGTCCGGTCCAGATCACCACCGGGCGCAGGCTCGCGGAGGGCTGGCCCCAGGAGGTGGACGACGTGGTGGTGATGCTGGACGCGCGGCACGCCTTCACCGCCCACCTGGACCAGGACCTCTTCATCTACTGGGGGGCCTACGTCGGTACCCCGGACGAGATCCTGGTGCAGGGCAAGCTCGCGGAGGTAGCCGGGCGCATCGAGGAACTGCGCACCGAGGCCCGCGCCCGCAAGGGCTGGATCATGGACACGTACCTGCTCAGGCGCGCCTGAGGGAGGACGGGAGGACGGCGGCGAGGCGTTCGTACTCCTCGGGGCGGTTGTAGATCTGGCCGCAGACGCGGATGCCGCCGCCGCCCGGCCAGGGCCAGATCAGCACCCGGATGCCGTGCTCGGCCGCGATCCGCTCGCGCAGCTCCCTGGCCCGGTCCGGGGTCTCGGCGACCCCGGGCGGCAGCCGCAGGGTGCGCATGGCGAGGGCTTCGCCGTGCGGGAGCGGGGTGAGCCCGGGCAGCTCGGCGAGCAGGGCCGCGCCGTGGGCCGCCAGCGTGCTGTTGTGGGCCCGGACCTTGGCCGCGTCGAGGCGTTCGAGGAGGTCGAGCCCGTCGGGGGCGGCGAGCCAGCCGGTGTAGTCGGCGGTGGCGCGGTTCTCGACGGACCGCGGGAAGCCGTGCGGGTCCTCCCAGGACGGTACGAGGGCCCTGATCCGGTGGCGGTGCTGCGGGGCGACGGCCAGGACGGCGCTGCCGGAGGGCGCGTAGCCCCATTTGTGGAGGTTGCCGAACCAGAAGTCGGCGCCGCCCGCGAGCGGGTCGGCGAGCATGCCGAGGGCGTGGGCCCCGTCGACGACGGTGGTGACCCCGCGGGCGCGCAGGTCCGCGAGGAGCCGGGGGGAGGCGATGATCCGGGCGGTGGGCGAGCTGACCTGGTCGAGTACGGCCACCCGCGTACGGGGGGTCAGCGCGGCCAGCACGGTCTCCCGTACGGCGTCCTCGTCGGGCAGGTGGGGATCGAGGGCGACGGTGGTGAGGGGGGCGCGGCGGGCGGCGGCCGCGACGACGGTGCCGTAGCCGTGATCGGTGACCAGGATCTCGTCGCCGTCGGTGAGCGGGACGGCGTCCAGGGCGAGGTTGGCGCCTTCGGTGGCGTTGGCGACGAAGGCGATCCCGTCGGGGTCGGCGCCCAGGTGGGCGGCGATCCGGGTACGGGCTTCGGCGAGGCGGTCGGCGACGGAGACGAAGAAGGCGTCGGGGTCGGCGTGGGCCTCGGCGCGGAGCGCGGCCTGTGTCTCCTGGACGGGGACGGGGACCGCGCCGAAGGAGCCGTGGTTGAGATGGGCGACGCGGGGGTCGAGGCGGAACAGGGCGGGCCCGCCGGGGAACTCCTGGGCGGACCCGGCGGGTCGTATCGGCTCGGTCACTGCGCCTCCGGGATTGCTGCTCGACTGTCCCTCGGATCATCTCCCGCGGCCGCGGGCTCCGGTAGACCACGGCCGTCGCCGAAGGCTCGGCGCGTGTGGGCGAGCAGCTCGCGCACGGCGGGGCCGTGCGCGGCGCGCCAGACCAGGCAGAGCAGGGCGGGGATGTCGACGTCGTCGACGACGCGGGCCGCGAGGCGGTCGCGGTAGCTCTCGGCCATGGACTCGCTGAGGACGGCGACGCCGAGGCCGCGCGTGGCGAGGTCGGCCATGGCGTCCGCGGCCCCCGCCTGCAGGGCGATCACCGGGTGGAGCCCCTGTGCGGCGCAGGCCTGGTCGAAGACGGTGCGCAGGCCGGTGCCGGTGGGCATGCAGATGACCGGGTGGTCGGTGAGGTCGCGCAGGGTGACCCGGGGCCGGTGGGCCAGCGGGTGATCGGGCGGGACGGCGACGACGAGCCGCTCGCTGACGAGGGTGAGGGCTTCCAGTCCGGCCGGGGCGGCGGTCGCGGTCCCGATGAGGGCCACGTCGACCGTGCCGGCGCGGACCGCTTGGACGAGCCGGTCGGAGTTGTCCTCCAGCAGGGCGATCTCCACACCGGGGTGGGCCCGGTGGAAGGCGGCGAGGGCGTCGAAGAGCGGGGTGACGGTGCAGTCGACGACCATGCCGACCGTGATCCGGCCCCGGATCACGCCGGCCACGTCCCCCACGGCCTGGCCCACCGCCGCGGCGGCGGCGAGCGCGGCCCGGGCGGGCGCGAGGGCGGCCGCCCCGGCGGCGGTGAGGGTCGCGGTGCGGGCCGAGCGGTCGAACAGCTCGGCGCCGAGGTCCCGTTCCAGTTGGCGGATCTGGGCGCTGACCCCGGACTGGCTGATGTGCACCCGTTCGGCCGCCCGGGTGAAGTTCTGTTCCTCGGCGACGGCGACGAAGTAGGCGAGCTGCCTCAGTTCCATGACTGAGGATTCTAGTGACCAGAAGATCCATCTGTTGGACTTCTGGTCACCGGAAGATCAGGCTGGAGGGACGAAGCGCAGCGGACGTACCCATCCCACGGAGGTAGTCGTGTACGAGAAGGCGATGCGGCCCGAGGACATCACCCGCCTGTTCGTCGAGCGTTCGAACGCCGGCGACGCGGCCGGGGTCGCCGCGCTCTACGAGGAGGACGCGGTGCTGGCGTACCCGCCCGGGGAGTTGACGGTGGGCCGCGAGGCGATCTCGGCCCTGTGGGAGAAGGTGCTGGCCCACCGCCCCGTCTTCGAGCCGGAGGCGCCGCTGCCGACGCTGGTCAGCGGTGACATCGCGCTGACCTCGACCCCGCCGAAGGACGGCTCCGGCGCCCGTGCGCAGGTCGTCCGCCGGCAGCCGGACGGCAGCTGGCTGCGCCTGCTCGACCAGCCGGAGTTCGCCCCGCCGAGCGCCTGACCGCCGGACGGGCCCGCCCGGGGTGGCAGCTGGCAGCTGGCGGGCGGCGGGCCTACGATTCCCGGCCGCTGGTCGCCGCGTAGTACTGGAGGTCCTGCACCTCCACCTTGTGGTCCACCCGGTACGGCAGGTCGACCTTCACCCCGCCCTTCCCGTCCCGGACGACCTGCGCCGAGCTGGTGCCGGCCTTCAGCGGCAGCAGCTGCGCGTGGATCCCCCCGGGAGCCTCGTAACTGCCCTGCGCGGCGCCGACGGTCGTACGGACGGAGCCGGCCCCGGTGAGGAAGCTGAGCACCTCCACCTTGTCCCGGGGCGGGGCGCTCCCCTTGCGGAGCGACATCACCAGCGACTGGTCGCCCGTCGGGTCGGCGTCCGCGAACTGCGTGCGCGCGGAGAGGTAGAGGGTGTCCCGGACGATCTTCGGCCAGCTGCCCGTCTTGAACTTGGTGAGGTAGTACGAGGTCAGGTCCAGGTACGCGTGGCCGTTGTGCAGGGAGGGCGCGAACTGGCTGCCCTCCGAGTAGTCGTTCCAGGTGGTGAGCTGCACCCAGTCCGCGCCGTCCTCGATGGCGCGCGTCCAGGTGGCGCGCAGGGTCGCGGTGTTGCCCGCCTCGTCGTAGATGCCCTGGTTGGGGCGCGCGTCCTGGACCGACACCGGCTGCATCCAGATCTTGCCCATGTCGTGGGCCCGCCGGACGTCGCGCGTGGAGCTCTCCTGGCCGACGTAGCTACGGCTGCCCCACTCGGAGAAGCCGTGGCTGATCGAGGCGAACTCGTCGCTGTGGGCGCCGAAGTCGAGGAAGAGCGGCACGAAGGCGGTGCGGATGCCGTGCTCGGACTTCAGGACGGCGATGACCTCGGTCCACCAGGCGACGCTCTTCTCCTCGGCCTTGAAGGGGGAGACCACGAGGCGGCCGTCGGGGAGCCGGTGCGCGGCGGAGGCGTCGGCGAGGGTGGCGATCGCCTCGGCGAGCACGCGGGGGTCGTCGGTCTTCAGGGAGGTCATGTCCGGCATCAGCATGATCTTGAAGGCCGGGTCCACCGAACGGGCCGCCGCCATCAGCAGGTTGCTGCGGTCCCAGTTCTTGCCGGAGAGGGAGAGCAGGTCGAGGGTGAAGCCGTCGATGCCGGCCGCGCGGGCCGTGCGCACCTCCTGCTGGAGGTTGGCGTACTCCCAGTCGCCGCCCTTGGGGGTCACGGGCAGCGGCCGGTCGCGCAGCAGGCCGCCGTAGCGGCCGTGCTTCCCGCTCTCGCCGTCGGGGTTCAGGTAGTTGCGGGTGTAGTAGTCCCGGTCGGCAGCCGCGTTGTCGAGGGAGAGCGGGTAGGGGGTGAAGTAGTGGGCGAACACCAGCTTCTTGCCCGCTCCGCCCGAGCGCAGGGCGGCCGGCGCCGGCATGTCGAAGGGCAGTGCGCCGGTGGGGCGTTCGGCCCCGGAGTCCACCGCGTTCTCGGGGTTGCCCTTGGCGGCCGCGCCCTTGGTCGGCGCCGCCGGCGCGACGGGTGACGGGGTGGCCTCGCCGGACGGGCCGGGCGAGCCGCCGTTCCCGGTGGCCACCGGGAGGTCGCCGGGGGCCGCGGCCCCCCGCACGGAAGCCGCGTCGCTCGGGTCCCAGGCGATTCCGGTGGCCGCGCAGACACCGACCAGGAAGAAGGCGGAGAGCAGCGTGGCGAGCAGCGGCCTGCGGCCCCGGAAGGCCGGTCGGCGCCGGTGCGAGACGGGTCCGGCCGCCCGACCCGCGCCCTGTGCCCGTGCGCCCGCACGATGCCGTGCTCGCCGGTCCGTTCGCCGGTCCGCTGTCATTCTGGTCCCTCCCGCGAATATGCCCCGACTGGGGGGCTGCACAGCAGTAGAGCCCAATCCCGGCTTCCGGACAACCGTTCCCAGGGCGTGGGGTTCAGGTGCGTACGTCACACGGACCACGGGAACTACGCCGCCCGTCCGGCGGCCCGTACGAAGTCCCCACCTGGGCCGCAGCGAACCGGTCCTTCGGAATGCGACATTCCCCTAGCCTTACGGCGCAAGTGGCGCATAATCGTCGTCACGCGGCTCGAAAAAACCCTCGTGCCGCACGTGGTCACGCATGCAGTGGGGGCATCGTGCCGATGGGGAAATCCGGGGCCATGGGGGAAGCCGGGTCGATGAAGGAAACAGGCTTATCCGGAACGCTACCGGCGACGTCCGCCGAAATGTCCCGGCTGCTCACCGCCGTCCGGCGGGGGCGCGTGCTGACCGTGGCGGGGGCCTTCCGCGAACCGCGGAGCCTGCTGGTGCGGGAGATCGCACGGCGGATCTCGTCCAACTTCTACGACGGGGTGGCCGTCGTCGCCATGAACCCCCGGCACGGCGGCTACGGGGTCCGGGAGCTGACGGCCGAGCTGGGCTCCGTACCCGGCATGCCCGTACCGGCCCGAGGGACGGCGAACACCGCCTCGTGGCTGGCCGAACGGGACATGCTGCTCGTCCTGGACGGCGCCGAGCAACTCGGCCCGGACGCCCTGGCCTGGCTACGGAATCTACTGACCGTGGCACCGGGGCTGCGGATCCTGGCGGCCGGGCGGTCCCCGCTGGCCTTCGAGCAGGAGCGGATCCACCAGCTCTGATCCGCCGGACCGAACTCCCGTCACGTGCGCGGCACAGCGCCGCCATGGAGCCGCCCAGGCGTACTGCGCCTGGGCGGGGACCCGGCTGCCCACGGAGCCGGAGTGGGAGTTCGCGGCGCGCGGCGGGCCGGAGCAGAAGCGCTACCCGTGGGGCGACGAGCTGCGGCCCGGCGGGCTCCGCCGGGCACATCGGCTTCCGGGTGGCCGCCGACATCAGCCCAGCTGCCGGCTGAGCTGTCGCCACACCGGGGCCGGGCAGCGCCCCTGCGGGCGGGACTTGAGGAACATGCCGTAGTCGACCAGACGCGGCGTCCGGCCGAACTCCACCCAGTGGGCGCGCCCGGAGGCCCGGTCCCAGCCGTCGTTGGGGATCCGGATGTGGTCGGCGCGCCCGTCCTTGTCCTTGGTGGTGATCTGGGCGACCTCCGCGTGGCCGGGATGGACGGCCAGCACCACGCAGTAGTGGCGCAGCTGCCGCGCCGGGTCCTCGCGCAGCGGCACCATGGCCAGCCAGATCTCCCCCGGTGCGGGCCGGTGGGTGCCGACGGCGACGCGCGGGCCGCCACGGGTGGCGTCCCACCGGCGGACCGCCACGACGAAGGCGAGCGCCACCAGACCGGCGGCCGAGCTCTCGGCCGTCGCCCGGACGTTCCACACCGGATGGTCCCCGACCTGGCCCTCCGTCCACCACAGCGCCGCGGCGACGAGCGCGAGCAGGGCGAGGGCGCGGGCCGGGACCAGCCACCGGGCACCGGACCGGCGGCGCGAGGCGAACACGGCCAGCAGCAGGGCCACGACGGTCGGGATCGCGTAGACGACGAGGTACTGGCCGAAGCCCCGCAGCTGCTGCGGGGGTGACTGCTCGGCCAGCAGGTCCGGCAGCGCCAGGGGCACCGCCAGCAGATAGCCCACGGTGGGCAGGACGAACAGCACGAGCAGGAGCCCGGCGCATCCGGGACCGGCGCAGGACGTGTCGGAACGGCGTGCCACAGAACCCCCAGAGCGTTTCGGTGAAGCCCCCGGGGCCACCGACCCCGAACGCTAGCGCAGGGCCCCCTCCGCGGCCAGGAGTCCCCTGGCGGCCCGGTCCCCGAGGGCCCCGGACACGGCTCCGCCCCGGCCGGGCACGGGGCCGGCCGGGGCGGAGCGGATCACGTCGTCACGGACGACGCGTGGGTACGGCTGTCGGCATCAGCCCAGGAGGGCGAGCGCCTCGTTGAGGGTCGCGGACGGGCGCATGATCGCCGCGGCCTTCGTGGCGTCGGGCTGGTAGTAGCCGCCGATCTCGGCCGGGGAGCCCTGCACCGCGACGAGCTCGGCGACGATGGTCTCCTCCTGCTCCGACAGCGCCTTGGCGACCGGCTCGAAGGCCTTGGCCAGCTCGGCGTCGTCGGTCTGCTTGGCCAGCTCCTGCGCCCAGTAGGTGGCGAGGTAGAAGTGGCTGCCGCGGTTGTCGATGCCGCCCAGCTTGCGGCTCGGCGACTTGTCCTCGTTGAGGAAGGTGCCGGTCGCGCGGTCCAGGGTGTCGGCCAGCACCTGGGCGCGGGCGTTGCCGGTGGTGGTCGCGAGGTGCTCGAAGCTGGCGGCCAGCGCGAAGAACTCGCCCAGGCTGTCCCAGCGCAGGTAGTTCTCCTTGACGAGCTGCTGGACGTGCTTCGGGGCGGAGCCGCCGGCGCCCGTCTCGAAGAGGCCGCCGCCGTTCATCAGCGGGACGACCGACAGCATCTTGGCGCTGGTGCCCAGCTCCAGGATGGGGAAGAGGTCGGTCAGGTAGTCACGCAGCACGTTGCCGGTCACCGAGATGGTGTCCTCGCCGCGGCGGATGCGCTCCAGGGAGAAGGCGGTGGCCTCGACCGGGGAGAGGATCTTGATGGTCAGGCCCTCGGTGTCGTGCTCGGCGAGGTACGTCTTGACCTTGGCGATCAGCTGCGCGTCGTGGGCGCGGTTCTCGTCCAGCCAGAAGACGGCCGGGACGCCGGTCGCGCGGGCGCGGGTGACGGCGAGCTTGACCCAGTCCTGGATGGGGAGGTCCTTGGTCTGGCAGGCGCGGAAGATGTCACCGGCGGCGACCTCCTGCTCCAGGACCGTGTTGCCCGCGGCGTCGACCAGGCGGACGGTGCCCGCGGTGGCGATCTCGAAGGTCTTGTCGTGGCTGCCGTACTCCTCGGCCTTCTGGGCCATGAGACCGACGTTGGGGACCGAGCCCATGGTGGACGGGTCGAAGGCGCCGTGGGTGCGGCAGTCGTCGACGACGACCTGGTAGACGCCGGCGTAGCTGCTGTCCGGGAGGACGGCGAGGGTGTCGGCCTCGGCGCCGTCCGGGCCCCACATGTGGCCGGAGGTGCGGATCATGGCCGGCATCGAGGCGTCGACGATGACGTCGGACGGCACGTGCAGGTTGGTGATGCCCTTGTCGGAGTCGACCATCGCGAGGGCCGGGCCCTCGGCGATCTCGGCGTCGATCGAGGCCTTGATCGCGTCGCCGTCGGACAGCGCGCCCAGGCCGTTCAGGATGGCGCCGAGGCCGTCGTTGGGCGACAGACCGGCGGCGGCCAGGGTCTCGCCGTAGCGGGCGAAGGTCTTCGGCAGGAAGGCGCGGACCACGTGGCCGAAGATGATCGGGTCGGAGACCTTCATCATCGTGGCCTTGAGGTGCACGGAGAACAGCACGCCCTCGGCCTTGGCACGCTCGATCTGGTCGTTCAGGAAGGTGCGCAGCGCGTCGACGTGCAGGACGGACGCGTCCACGACCTCACCGGCGAGGACCGGTACGGACTCGCGCAGCACGGTGGTGGCGCCGTCGGCGGCGACGTGCTCGATGCGCAGGGTGCCGGCCTCGGCGATGACGGTGGACTTCTCCGTGGAGCGGAAGTCGTTCTCGCCCATCGTGGCGACGTTCGTCTTCGACTCGGTGGTCCAGGCGCCCATGCGGTGCGGGTGCGTCTTGGCGTAGTTCTTGACCGAGGCGGGGGCGCGGCGGTCGGAGTTGCCCTCGCGCAGGACCGGGTTGACGGCGCTGCCCTTGACCTTGTCGTAGCGGGCGCGGATGTCGCGCTCCTCGTCGGTCTTCGGGTCGTCCGGGTAGTCCGGGAGTGCGTAGCCCTGGCCCTGGAGCTCGGCGACCGCGGCCTTGAGCTGCGGGATCGAGGCCGAGATGTTCGGAAGCTTGATGATGTTGGCTTCCGGGGTCTTCGCCAGCTCGCCGAGCTCGGCGAGGGCGTCGGCGATCCGCTGGCTCTCCTGGAGGTACTCCGGGAAGACGGCGATGATCCGACCGGCCAGGGAGATGTCACGGGTCTCGACATTCACACCGGCCGTCGACGCGTACGCCTGGATCACAGGCAGGAAGGAATACGTCGCGAGGGCCGGGGCCTCGTCAGTGTGCGTGTAGATGATGGTCGAGTCAGTCACCGGATGCTCCGCTCCACAGTCTGCGTCTCTCGTCTGCAACATTGCTCGACATCAAGATATCTCGTGATCGGGCCGGTCAGCACAGCCTCCGGCCGCCAGTCCGCGAGACGCACGTCACGCGGCGCCCGACCGCCCCCGGAAATGCCGAGAGCGCCGCCCCCGGCTGTTCCCGGCCGGGGGCGACGCTCAGGCATTCGGGCCTTGATCAGGCCGTACGGCAGATCAGACGCCGTAGGCCTTCGGGTCCGGGCCGTACTGGTTCTGCTGCTGCTGACCGGCGGTGGCCAGGAGGACGATGATCCAGATGAAGCCGACGAGCGGGACGGCACCGATGAGGATCCACCAGCCGGACTTGCCGGTGTCGTGCAGACGGCGGATGGTGACGCCCAGGTTCGGCAGGAAGACCGCGACCACGTAGAGGGCGTACAGGATCGGGGAGGTGCCCAGCACGCCGTCGAGGATCGACAGGACGATCACAGCGGCCAGGTTGAAGAGGAAGAACATCCAGTACTCCTGGCGGCGCGCGCGGCCGGAGAAGACGGCGTACTTCTTCAGAACGTCAAGGTAGTGGTTCATGAGGGTCCCCCCAGAGGACGGTTGGTTCGGCCCGTCCTGGTGGAGCAAGCCGGGGCAGAACTTATGCCCCCCTTACGTCGCGGTCAAGCCACTTATGGGGAGGCCAAATCGGCTGGACCGCCCGATTTCCGGCACCGGAGTTACGACTTCGGGACACAACCGCAGCGCCATGTCCCCGAACGTCCGAAACGTCCGCACACGAGGCCCACTTGACGCCCCCGCCACTGCTCTGATCGTTACCCACATCGTTATCGCCCCGCGACACCGCGGGCCGGGGCGGGGAGGAGGACTCCCGCCCCGGCTCCGGGCGCACCGTCAGCCGATGTGGAAGGAGTCCCCGTAGACCTTCCAGTCGAGCGGCGTGTTGAGGTTCAGGTTCCCCTTCTTCAGGAAGACCCGCTGCGCGGTGTCGACCCGGCTGGTGTCGCTGTGCGCCTCCTCCTGCTTCATCGCCCAGACCCGGGCGTCGAGGAAGGCGTTCAGGTAAACGGTCTCGTTGCCGCCCTGGGACGGGGGCTTGGCCTTGGACAGTGCGCGCTTGCGGATGTTGCGGAAGCTCGTGGAGTCGCCGCCGTCGCCGTGCATGACGATGGCGTCGTAGTAGATGAACTGCCCCAGCACGCCGACCCCGTCGGCCTTGCCCTGGTTCACGGAGGGGTTGAAGTAGACCCGGTCGCGCTCGTGGTCCTGGGCCTTCCTGAAGTCGGCGTCCTGGGCCGCCTTCGCCCAGTCCTTGGTGAAGTTCGGGTCGAGGCCTGCGTGCGAGTCGCTGCCGTCGACCTTGCGCAGGGCGGGCAGGTACTTGGCGAGGACGTTGCCCGGCTTGATCTGCGTGTAGTACTCGACGAGGTCGAGCATGTCGCCGGTGCCGGAACAGAATCCGATGATGCCGGCCGTGTATCCGCGGCCGTCGTCTATGTCCTCGATGTACTTGTACTGCGCCTTCCAGTCCAGCGAGGAGTTCTCCGCACTGGAGACGATCTTCATGGCGATCTCCTTCTTCGCCGGATCGTCGAGTCCTACGGCTGCCGCCACGGCGGTCTCCGCCACGGGGGCGGGGGCCGTGGTGGCATGGGCTGCGACAGGGACGGCGATCAGTGCGCTGCCGAGCAACGCACCGATCGCCAGCATCTTGCGGCGAGGGGTGAACACAAGGCCTCCATCTGGTAGTTGAGGCGTCCCAGCTTCGTTAGGAAACTTTACTACCAGAGCTGACGGCAGCTCAATACCCGGGCGCTCCCCAGGGAACGGCCGCGTCCGGTCAGAGCCAGCCGTTCCGCCTGAACCCCCGGTGGATGACGAAGCAGGCGAGCGCCATGACGCCGAGGACCAGCGGATAGCCGTAGGTCCAGTGCAGTTCGGGCATGTGGTCGAAGTTCATGCCGTACACCCCGCAGACCATCGTCGGCACGGCGACGATCGCCGCCCATGCCGTGATCTTGCGCATGTCCTCGTTCTGGGCGACGGTCACCTGCGCCAAGTGGGCCTGCAGGATGGAGTCGAGGAGGTTGTCGTAGGCGCCGATCTGTTCCGTCGCCCGGATCAGGTGGTCCGCCACGTTCCGGAAGTACGCTCGGGTCTCCGGCGGGATGACCGGTATCGGCTGCGTCGCCAACTGCTGGAGCGGGCGGCCGAGCGGCGCCACCGCCCGCCGGAGCTCCAGGAGTTCGCGCTTGAGCTGGTAGATCCGCCCCGCGTCGCCGCGGCCACCGGCCTCGCTGAACACCGCCGTCTCCACGGCGTCGATGTCGTTCTGCACCGCGTCCGTCACGGCCACGTAGTCGTCGACCACATGGTCGGCCATGGCGTGCAGAACGGCCGCGGGGCCGATGGCCAGTTGGTCCGGGGCGGCCTCCAGCTCCTCACGGACCGGGCCCAGCGTGCCGCGGCCGCCGTGCCGGATGGTGATGATGAAGTCCTGGCCGGTGAAGGCCATCAGCTCACCGGTCTCCACCACCTCGCTGGTCGCGGTCAGCTCCTCGTGTTCCACGTACCGCACGGTCTTGAAGACGGAGAACAACGTGTCGTCGTAGCGCTCCACCTTGGGACGCTGGTGCGCGTTCACCGCGTCCTCGACGGCGAGGGGGTGCAGGCCGAACAGCTCGGCCAGCCCGGCCAGCTCCGACCTCGACGGTTCGTGCAGACCGATCCAGACGAAGCCGTCACCCGTCTTACGGACCCGGCGCAGTGCCTCCTCGACCTCGGCGCAGTCCTCCTGCCGCACCCCGTCGCGGTAGACGATGCAGTTGACCACCGCGCTGCCGAGCGGGGAGCGGGCCGGATGGCTGAGGTCGACGGCCCGCCGGTAGCTGCGCCGCACGACCCGGCGCAGGTTGCTGAACATGGACAACGGCGTACTCCCCTTCGGCGGATCAGCGGCCAGTCTGCCATCGCCGCCGGAACGCCTGCGTCCGGGCTCACCGGCCCGGGGGGGGGGACCCGGCCGCCCGTATCAGACCCGGTCGATGAACACGCTCGTCGACTTCACGCGCGCCGTGGCCCGCGCGCCCACCTCCAGCCCGAGCTCCTCCACCGCCTCACGCGTCAGCAGCGAAACGATCCGGTGCGGCCCGGCCTGGATCTCCACCTGCGCGTCGACGGTACCCAGCTTCACCCCGGTGACGATGCCGGGGAAGGCGTTGCGGGCCGAGGTGTACGGGGCCTCCTCGCCCTCGGCACCCTCCTGCGCGGCCTCGACGCAGAAGGCGGCGAGGTCGGGGCCGTCCACCATCCGCCGGGTGCCCTCGCGGTGGGTGGGGAAGCGTTCGGCATCCGCCCAACGCCGGGCCGTGTCGACGCTGACGCCGAGCAGCCGGGCGGCCTGGCCGATCGTGTAGGACTCCATGTCCGCAGCTTAGGGGGTGTCCTGTCGATCATCTCGGATCGGGCCCGGTAGGACCGGGCCTTGTCGATCCGGTTCAGGCCGGGGGGTTGCGCAGCGATTCCCGGGCCGCCGTCGCGATCACCTCCGCGACCGTCGACAGGGCGGGCGAGTCCAGCCTCCACTGCTGCCAGTACAGGGGTACGTCCATCGGCCGCAGCGGCTCCAACAACACCAACTGCCCCGCCCGCACCAGCGGTCTCGACTGCTGCTCCGGCACCAGCCCCCACCCCAGCCCCGCGACCACCGCGTCGCGGAACCCCTCCGATGTCGGGATGTGGTGTCGTACCGGCCCCGCCCCGCTCGCCGGGTCCCCCGTCAGCCCGCGGACGAAGGCGTCCTGGAGGTCGTCCTTCCGGTCGAAGACGATCGTCGGCGCCTCCCGTAGGTCCCGCTCCGGCTCCCCCGTCAGGTACCGGGCCGCGAACGCGGGACTCGCCACCGGCAGGTACCTGGCCAGCCCCAGCATCCGTACGCTGCAGCCGGCCACCGGATCGGGCGAGGAGGTCACCGCCGCCATCACCTGCCCCTCCCGCAGCAGCGCGGTCGTGTGCGACTCGTCCTCGCGGTGGAGTTCGAGGCAGACCGGCGGATCCTGCGGCACCCGCGCCAGCGCGGGCAGGAACCAGGTGGCGAGGGAGTCCGCGTTCACCGCGATCGGCAGGCGCACCGGGCCCATCCCGTCGGCCATCCCCAGCTCGGCGCGCGCGTCGCGCTCCAGGCGGGCCAGCTGCCGGGCGAAGCGGACCACCACCTCCCCGGATTCGGTCGCCCGCACCGGCTTCGTCCGCATCAGCAGCACCCGCCCGGTCCGCTGCTCCAGCGCCTTGACCCGTTGGCTGACCGCGGAGGGGGTCACGTGGAGGGCGGCCGCCGCCGCGTCGAAGGTGCCCTCGTCCACCACGGCGAGCAGCGTGCGTACCTGGTCCAGCGGAAGCTCATCCATCACAAGCGCTAATGGTACGTAAAAATCTTTAGCTGTACTGAACCGATCTCGCTGCCTACCGTCGCTGTCATGAACTACGGCATCACCAGCGCCGCCCTGGCCGGCTTCGGCAGCGGACTCTCCCTCATCGTCGCCATCGGCGCGCAGAACGCCTTCGTCCTCCGCCAAGGCGCGCGCCGTCACGCGGTCCTCGCCGTGGTCGCCGTCTGCGCCGTCTCCGACGCGGTCCTCATCGCCCTCGGCGTCGCCGGCGTCGGCGCCTTCGTCACCGCCTGGCCGGCCGCCCTGACGGTGGTCGCCCTGGCCGGAGGCGGGTTCCTGATCTGCTACGGAGTCCTCGCCGCCCGCCGGGTGCTGCGGCCCTCCCCGGACGCCGCCCTCACCACGGAGGGCGCGACGACCGGGTCCGCCCGCCGGGCCGTACTGACCGCCCTGGCCATGACCTGGCTCAACCCGCACGTCTACCTGGACACCGTGCTGCTCCTCGGTTCCGTCGCCGCCGGCCGCGGGGACCTGCGCTGGGCCTTCGCCATCGGGGCCGTGCTGGCCAGCCTGACCTGGTTCGCCGGTCTGGGCTACGGGGCCCGGCTGCTCAGCGGTCTGCTCGCCCGTCCGGCCGCCTGGCGGGTCCTGGACGGCCTCGTCGCTGCGACCATGGTCACCATGGGCGGCCTGCTGCTGGCCCGCGCCTGAGCCCGCACGTCGGCGCCGGGCATCCACCGCGGCCGGGGCATGGAGCTCGCGCCGCCGACCCGATCCTCAGGAGCCCGCCGTGCCCGACCGTCCCTCCCCGCTCGTGGCCGCCGCCGGGGTCGTCCTGGACACGCGCGGGCGGGTCCTCGTACTGACCACCCCCGGCCGGTCGGAGCCGGAGCTTCCGGGCGGTGCGGTCGAGGGCGCCGAGACCCCGGAGGAAGGGCTGGCCCGCACGCTGCGTCAGGATCTGGGCCTCGTCCGTCCGGCCGCCCGGCTGCTGGCGGTGGACTCCCGGCCGCCCGGCCCGACCGGCCGCTCCCTGATCGTGCACGTCCATCTCGTCGGCCCGCTCCCGCCCGCGGAGGTGGCGGCGATCTCCGTCCCCGACGGGGAGGGCACCGAAGCGCGCTGGCTCCCGCCGGAGGCGGCCTGTGCACTGCTGCCCGCCCCTGTCGCGCCCCGGCTGCGCGCCGCGCTGGCCGCCCTGCACGCCGGTTCCTTCGCCCACCTCGTCGACGGGGTGCCCCAGCCCGGCTCCCCCGCCGGACTGGACCCGGCTCGGCGCATCGCCCTGGAGCATTCGGGCACCCTCGCCCCGGCCGACCACCGGGCCGGCCGCCCCAAGGCGGTGACCGCGGCGAGCGTGCTGTTCACCGGCTCCGACGGCCGGATCCTGCTGGTGCAGCCCGCGTACGGCCGGTCCGACCGCTGGAACCTGCCGGGCGGCGGCATCGACAGCGACCTCGGCGAGATCCCGCGCGCCGCCGCCCGGCGGGAGGTCCACGAGGAGCTGGGCCTGGACCTCGCCCCGGGCCGGCTGCTCGCCGTGAACTGGGCCCACAAGAGCGGCCGTCCGGCCCGTATCCGCTTCCTCTACGACGGCGGTGTCCTCGACGACTCCGTCCTCGCCCGCATCCGACTGGACCCGACCGAGCTGCTCCAGTGGCGCACCGTCACCCCCGCGGAGCTCCCCGGCCTGGTCAAACCCGCCCTGCGCCGCCAGATCACCGCCTGCCTGACCGCCCGTGCCACGGGCGCCGGGCCGCTGGAACTCCACGCGGGCCGCCCCTGACCGACGGCCCGGTCGCCGCCGTGCCGAGCCGCGACGGCGGGGTTACCGTCGGCGGCATGGACGGTGATCGCCGGCGGTGGCGCCAGTGCCTGCTCGGCGGGGCGGTGTTCGCCGTGTGCATGGCGGGCACCACGCTGCCCACCCCCCTGTACGGGCTCTACCAGGACAAGTTCG
This sequence comes from Streptomyces sp. CLCI03, assembly GCF_053615355.1. Taxonomy (NCBI): domain Bacteria; kingdom Bacillati; phylum Actinomycetota; class Actinomycetes; order Kitasatosporales; family Streptomycetaceae; genus Streptomyces; species Streptomyces sp. CLCI03. Next base: position 1,540,736 of record NZ_CM132132.1, read on the forward strand.
GTTTCTCCGAGCTGATGGTGACCGTCGTGTACGCCGTGTACGCCTTCGGGGTGATCGGCGTACTGCTGCTGGCGGGCAACGCCTCGGACTCCGTCGGAAGACGGCCCGTGCTGCTGGCCGGCCTGGCGTTCTCGGCCGCCAGCGCGGTCTGCTTCCTGTGCGCCACGGGCATGGGCTGGCTGTACGCCGGCCGGCTGCTGTCGGGACTGTCCGCCGGACTGTTCACCGGGGCCGCCACGGCCTACGTCATGGAACTGGCCCCCAAGGGCGGCACCTCACGGGCCACCTTCGTGGCGACGGCCGCCAACATGGGCGGGCTGGGCTGCGGCCCGCTGCTCGCCGGCGTGCTCGCGCAGTACGCCGCCTGGCCGCTGTACCTGCCGTTCGTCGTGCACCTCGCGCTGGTGGTCGTCTCGGCCGCCGTCCTGGCACGGCTCCCCGAGACCGTGCGGGACCGGCGGCCGCTGAGCACCGTGCGACCGCAGCGGCCCGGCCTGCCCCCGCAGGTGCGGTCCGTGTTCGCGCCCGCGGCGATCGCCTCCTTCGTCGGCTTCGCGCTGTTCGGGGTGTTCACCTCGGTCAGTCCCGCGTTCCTCGCCGAGTCCCTGGACGTGCACAACCACGCGGTGACCGGGCTGATCGTCGCGCTGGCCTTCTTCGCCTCGACCGCCGGGCAACTGGCGGTCGGCCGGATCGGGGTGGGCCGGTCGCTGCCGCTCGGCTGCGCCGGGCTGCTCGCCGGGCTGGCGCTGCTCGCGGGCGCCCTGTGGTGGGACCTGCTGGCGCTGGTGGTGGCGAGCGCCGTCGTGGGCGGGGTCGGGCAGGGCCTGGCGTTCCGCGGGGCCCTGGCCGCGGTGGCCGCGGCCTCGCCGCCGGACCGTCGGGCGGCGGTGATCTCGATGCTGTTCGTGGTGGCCTACACGGGCATCTCGCTGCCCGTGATCGGGGTGGGGTTGCTGGTGGGCCCGATCGGTCTGGAGGGCGCCGGGCTGGTGTTCATCGCCTGCATGGCCGTACTGGTCGTGGCCGCGGCCGGTTACCTGCTGCGGCGACCGGCGCGGGCCCCGGCGTGAGGCTCGTACCGCGTCGGCGGCGGTGGACGGGACCGCCCCCGGGGACGGTCCCTCTCGTGGCGTCGTGCGGACCGGGCCGGGACGCACGACAGGCGGGGGACGGCGGGCGGGGCGACCGATGCGTGTCGGCATCGATCGCCCTCCCACCGTCACCCCGCCTGTCGAAGCGGCCGGTCGGACGGCGAGCGTTCTGACGGATCAGACCGCCGGAACCGGGTAGGTCGGGTACTCGACGCCGGACACGTGCTGGACCACACGGATGACCTGGCAGGAGTAGCCGAACTCGTTGTCGTACCAGAGGTAGAGGATCGCGTTGTCGCCGTCGACCTTGGTGGCGCCCGCGTCGACGATCGAGGAGTGGCGCGAACCGACGAAGTCCATGGAGACCGCGTCGGGAGCCGTGGTGAAGTCGATCTGGCGCTTGAGCGGCGAGTGCAGCGAGACGTCGCGGAGGTAGTCGAGGACCTCGTCGCGGGTGGTCTCACGGCCCAGGCGCAGGCTCAGGATGGCGATCGAGACGTCCGGGACGGGGACGCGGATCGAGCTGCCGGTGATCGGCGCCTTCAGGTCGGGGAGCGCCTTGGCGACGGCCGAGGCGGCACCGGTCTCGGTGATGACCATGTTGAGCGGCGCGGAACGGCCACGACGGTCGGCCTTGTGGTAGTTGTCCAGCAGGTTCTGGTCGTTCGTGAACGAGTGGACGGTCTCGACGTGACCGCGCAGGACACCGTACTCGTCGTCCATGGCCTTGAGGGGCGGGACGATCGCGTTGGTGGTGCAGGAGGCGCAGGACAGGATCTGCTCGTCCGGCTTGATGGTGTCGTGGTTGACGCCGTGCACGATGTTCGGGACGTCGCCCTTGCCCGGAGCCGTCAGCACGACCTTGTCGATGCCGGGGCGCAGGTGCTTGGACAGACCCTCGCGGTCGCGCCACTTGCCCGTGTTGTCGATGAGGATGGCGTCCTTGATGCCGTACTCGGTGTAGTCCACCTCGGACGGGTCGTTCGCGTAGATCACCTTGATGGCGTTGCCGTTGGCGATGATCGTGCTGTTCGCCTCGTCGACGGTGATCGTGCCCTGGAACTGGCCGTGGATCGAGTCGCGGCGCAGCAGCGAGGCGCGCTTGACCAGGTCGGCCTCGCCGCCCCCGCGGACGACGACGGCGCGCAGGCGCAGGCCGTTGCCGGAGCCGGCCTTCTCGATCAGCAGGCGGGCGACGAGGCGGCCGATGCGGCCGAAGCCGTACAGGACGACGTCGCGGCCTTCGCCGCGCTCGAGCTTGTTGGCGCCGGTGGCACCGGCGACGGCCTCGGCGGTGAACTCGGCCACGGACAGGCCGCGGTCGTCGCTCTTGTACTCCGCGGCGAGCATGCCGATGTCGATCTGGGACGGGCCGAGATCGAGCGTGGTGAGCACCTGCAGGAACGGCAGCGTCTCGGTGACCGAGAGCTCCTCACCGGCTATCTGCCGGGCGAAGCGGTGGGTCTTGAGGATGCTGACCACCGACTTGTTCACCAGGGAGCGGCTGTGGAGCAGGATCGTGACGTCCCGCTCCCGGTGCAGCTTCCCGATGATCGGGATCATCGACTCCGCGATCTCCTCGCGGTTCTTCCAGCTGGTGAACGAGTCCTCATTGACAGTCACAGGATTATCTTTCGAGCTAGGCGGTGCTCATATGCTAACCCGCCGCCATTTTGGTCACTCAAGCGGTACCCACCGCGCCGGGAACGGGCACTATGTGACATGAGTTCGTACGTTTTTGCAATGGTTTGCCGTGAGCAGGCGTCTCAGAACCGGCGGCGGAGCCTCATGCCGAGCGGGCGGCCGTCCGGGTCGACCAGCACGTGGTGCAGGGGTGCCGCGAGCATCCGCCGCGTCACGGCCAGGTCCGGCGGGACGTAGCGGCGCAGTCGGCCGGGCGGGCGGGGACCTCGGCGGCCGCCCGCGTGCCACGCGTCCAGGACGGCCGCGCTCTCGGCGAAGGCGTCGAAGGCCGCCACCGGGTCGCACAGCTCGTCCGCCGCCGCCCCGGCCTCGACGTGTTCGCTCATGAGCTCCAGGCGCAGCTCCCGGGCGAAGGCCCGCGCCCCGTCCCCGAGACCTCCCGGGTCGGCCGGCGCCCGCGGGTCCGGACACTCGTCGTGGACGGCGCAGCCCAGCTCGGAATCGTGCGTCCAGGAGCGGAGGTTGATGTTGTCCGAGCCGACCGAGGCCCACACGTCGTCGATCACACACACCTTGGCGTGGACGTAGATCGGGGTTCCGGCCGCGTTCTCCAGCCCGTACACCGCGACCCGGTCGCCGCCGGCCCGGCGCAGCGCGTCCAGGGCCTTGATCCGTCCGATCAGGTTCATGGGCAGCGTGAGCCGGCCGGCCTGCTCCGGGACGCTGGGCACGACCCCGATCAGCCGCAGCCCCGCGTGCCGGGTCAGCGCCCGGGCGAAGGACTCCACCACCCGGGGGGACCACAGGTACTGGTCCTCCAGGTAGATCAGTGCCCGGGCCCGTCGTAGTGCCTTGGTGTACCCCCGCGCGATGCTGCGCTCCCCGTCGGGGGCGAAGGGGTAGCCGCGCAGCAGCCGGTTCGGGTAGGTCCGCAGCAGCTGGACGGTGTGCGCGCCGCAGACCTGCGGATCGGGTGTCTGCTCCGGCAGCGGGTCCGCGCTGACGTCCTCGCGGTGCGCCAGCTCCCGCAGGCGGGTGAGCGGGCTGCGGCTGAGCGGAGCCGGATCCTCCCACCGTTCACGGAAGACGGCCTCGACGTCGCCCACGACCGGCCCGCGCAGGGCGAGCTGGACGTCGTGCCAGGGCGGGTGCGGGCCGTAGGCGGCGGCCAAGGGCAGCGACCGGCGGTCGCCGCGGTGCGAGGCGTCGTCGTTGCGGTTGCGACACAGGTCGATCCCGCCGACGTAGGCCACGTCCAGCTCCGGGCGACCGCGATGGCGCAGCACCACGAGTTTCTGGTGGTGGGAGCCGCCCGGCCGGACGCGCATGTCGAGCAGGCACTCCCCGCCGGCCCGGGCCAGCTCCTTGCCGAAGCGGCGGTTCTCCTCTTGGCTGAAGTGAAGACCGTCCAGGTGCGAACGCCACAGCAGGCCCTTGACGACGACGCCGCGCTCGGCCGCCCGACACAGGACCGAGCCGATCTCGGTCCCGGGTCCGTCGAGTCGCTCGTCGGGGTCGCCGCGCCAGTCGGTGAACAACAGCAGGTCGCCGGGGCCCATCGCGCGGACGGCTTCCAGGAGCTCCGCGAAGTACACGGCTCCGTGGACCAGGGCGCGTACGTGGTTCCCCCGGGACCAGGCCGCCCCGTCCGGGCGGCGCCGGTCCAGGCGCGTCGCCGGGTTGCCCCGTTCACCGGGTCCCAGCAGCCAGTCGGCACGGGTCATCGCTCCGGCCCTCCGATCGCGCTGGAGTACCGCACTCCCAGGCTAGCCGGGCCCCCGGGGCTCGGCCCCTCGGCGGCGGCCCGCGGCGCACGCGTCCGGTCGCGGCTCCACGTGCCGACGGAGGGTGACCGTGCCACGCTGAATCGGGGGAACTCCGACTCCGGTGCGCCGGAGCGGCTCTGCCACCGAGGAGACCGACATGGCCAGTGACGCCAGCAGCCCCCGGACCAGCTCGTCGCCGCCCAGCGCCTGGCATGCGCCCACATCGGGTACGACCATCGCCGCGGGCGCCCTGATGGTCTTCGCGGGCGCCATGGCGATCCTTGAGGGGATCGCGGCCCTCGCCAGGGACGACCTGTTCGTCGTGACGCGGCACTACGTGTTCGAGTTCAGCCTGACGGGCTGGGGCTGGGTCCATCTGATCGTGGGCATCGCCCTCGTCCTCGCCGGCTGCGCGGTGTTCACCGGAGCCCTCTGGGCGCGCTTCCTGGGCGTGGCCATCGCCGGCCTCGGCGCGATCGCCAACTTCCTGTGGCTCCCGTACTACCCGTGGTGGTCCGTGATCCTGATCGCCGTCAACCTGTTCGTCGTCTGGGCGCTGTGCGCGGGCATGCAACGGGAGGCCGACGCGGGCACGACCGTCTGACCCGGGTCGTCACGACCCGGGCCGCGGAGCGTCCCGGCGGGGCGCACCAGGTCGAGGGGCCGCTTCGGATCGCTCCGGAGCGGCCCCTCGGTCACGCCGCGCGCCGGCCCCGTGCGGCCCAGGCCCGCGCACGCAGCGGGATCGAGCCGTCCGCGGCCCGGGGCAGTGCCGACCGCAACCGCTCGCGCAGCTCCGCGCGACGCGCCTCGGGCAGGGAGGCCACGTAGGCGGGCGCCGGCCCCTGCCCGCCCAGGAACGGCTGCCAGTAGTCGTCGAAGCCCGAGAACCGGGTGGGCACGACGATCGCGTCCACCTCCACGTCCTCCAGCCCCGCCCCGACCAGCAGCTCCCGCAGCGGCGCCCGCCCGCACAGCGGAAACCTGACGGCCTCGTCCAGGTCCCGGGCGGCCGGGTCCAGGGCGGTCGCGGCGTCCCAGAAGGCACGGATGGCCTCCATGCCGCCTTCCTCGAAGTCCCAGAGGTACGCCGCGACCAGACCCCCGGGTCGGACCGCCCGGGCCATCTCGGCCGCCGCCCGGGGTGCGTCCGGTACGAAGTTCAGCACGAGCCCGCTGACGGCGACCGATGCCGTGGCGTCGGCGAAGGGCAGCTTCACGGCGTCGGCCAGGACGAAGGTCGCCCGCGCGTCGGTGATGTTCCTCCGCGCGTACCGCACGTAGCCGGCGGACGGATCGATGCCGACGACGGTCTCCGGTTCGGCCAGATCCAGCACGGCCCGTGTCACCGCACCCGTGCCGCACCCGATGTCGCGCCAGCTGCCCCCGGGAGCCGCATCCAGCAGGCGAACGAAGCGGCGTGCCACCACGCGGCTCCAGCGCCCCACATACGGCTCGTACGCCTCGCCGGTCACCCACATCGGCCCGTACCTCTCCGGAAGACGTAGCCCCGGGGCCATCCTGCCGCGGCGGCGTGGCGGCCGCACGGACACGCGACTCCCCCACGCCCCGGAACGCACGAAAGGCCGCTCCCCCATGGATGAGAGAACGACCTCCGACGTGCGTGAAGCACAGTCGGGACGACAGGATTTGAACCTGCGACCCCTTGACCCCCAGTCAAGTGCGCTACCAAGCTGCGCCACGTCCCGATGCGCGCTGACCTGGGCTTTCCCCTGGTTGAACGCGCAGGAGAACGATACCGCACTTCATGGGGTGGTCGCGCGCACCTTTCCGCTCCCGGCTCTGCGTCGACCACGGTTCCGGCCGCTCAGCCGGTGCGGCCGGTCAGTTCCGGATGCGCGGCGATCAGACGTTTCGGGGCCGCCTGGAGCCAGGAGTCGATCAGGATGGAGCGCAACTCCTCCGCGCTCCGCAGCGCCGCGAGCCGCACCCGGATCCAGGCGTAGTTGTCGTCGTGTCCGGCGCGCAGGAAGAACTTCTCGGGCTCCGCCGCGATCAGCTCCGCCCGCTCCTCCTTGGGGCACTTCACGCCGATCGAGGTGTCGTCGTCGGCCAGCGAGACGAAGATCTTCCCGCCCACCCGGAAGGTCGGCATGCCCCAGGCGGGCTTCTCCGTGCTGTCCGGGAGGGACAGTGCGATCAGGCGGACGTCCTGCGCGGTCGTGGCCATCCCCGAGACTCCTTCTCCAGCAGCCGGTGAACCCTTGTCCGGCGACCGTAGCGCCCGCCACCGACCGTCCCGCTCACCCCCGCCGGTCCTCCCCCGCGGCCTGTGCCCGGTCCTCCCGCTCGTGCACCAGCGCCACCAGCTCCGCCGCCAGCGCCTTCACCGTGGCGAGTCCCTCCGTCCCCCAGCGCCGGGGCACCACGTCCACCGCGCACACCGTGCCCAGGACGATGCCGCGTCGGTCCGTCAACGGAGCGCCCACGTACGAGCGCACCCCGCTCTCGTCGACCACCGCGTTGCCCGCGAAGCGCGCGAAGTCCCGTACGTCCTCCAGGACCAGCGCCCTCCGCCGCACCACCACGTGCGGGCAGTAGCCGTGGTCCCGGGCCAGCACCCGCGCCGGGTAGCCGCTCGCCGGAGCCTCGGCGCCATGATGCAGCCCGGCGAAGAACTGGCGTTCCTCGCCGACGAAGTTGACCCCCGCGTACGGTGCGCCGAGCGCGTCGGCGACGCGCCGCGCGAAGGCGTCCAGCTCGGCGTCCGTACGCTCGCCCAGACCCAGCTCGCGCAGCCGGACGGCGCGCGCGGGTGCTTCCCGGTCCACCGGCGTGAGCAGCAGATGTCCGTTCGATTCGTAGTACGTCATGGCGGTTCCCCCGACTCCGAGGACGAAGAGCTGATTGCGGACATGCACAACAGATGGCGGACGAGGGCGGCCAGCGCCCCCGTCCCGGAGCTCGCGAGGCGCGCGTCGCACCGTACGACGGGCACCTCGGGCCCGAGCCCCACCGCCTCGCGGACCTCGTCGGGCCCGTAGCGGTGACCGCCGTCGAACTCGTTGACGGCGACGATGAAGCCGATCCCGCGCCGCTCGAAGAAGTCCACGGCGGGGAAGCAGTCGGCCAGGCGGCGGGTGTCGGCGAGCACCACCGCCCCGAGCGCGCCCGCGCACAGCTCCTCCCAGAGGAACCAGAAGCGGTGCTGTCCCGGGGTGCCGAAGAGGTAGAGCACATGGCGCTCGTCCAGGGTGATCCGGCCGAAGTCGAGCGCGACGGTCGTCGTGGTCTTCTCCTCGACGCCGTGCAGCGGATCGCAGCCGGCTCCGACCCCGCTGAGGAGTTCCTCCGTGCTCAGCGGTTCGATCTCGCTCACCGCCCCGACGAAGGTGGTCTTGCCCGCCCCGAACCCGCCCGCGACCAGGATCTTCAAGGTCGCGGGCGGAGCCCCGGCGGCCGGGGCCGGCGCGGGGGCGTCACAGTCGTCTACGCAGGCCATCGAGCACCGCCAGGAGCAGGGACCGGTCGTCGGCGGCGAACGAGCCGCCGCCCGGGAACCGCGGAGCCCGCGCCATGACGGCCCCGTGTTCCATCAGGTCGGAGAGCAGCACCTTCACCACGACCGCCGGCAGCCGCAGTTGCCCGGCCACCTCGGCGACGGTGACGCCGGCGGCGCCCGCACACATCCGGAGCGCCAGCGTGTGCTCCGCCCCGAGCGGGACGTGCGGGCGCACCCCGGTCGCGGTCACCAGCGAGAGCAGGTCGAGCGTGAAGCCCGGCCGGGTCCGTCCCCCGCTGGCGGTGTACGGGCGCATCACGCGGCCCGCCGAGTCGTCGAGCCATGGTGTGTCCCGCCCCTTCGCGTACGCCCCCGTCCCGCGGGACCTCATCGCTCCACGTCGGCGACGGGCCGCCGCGGCGAGGCCGCGAGGTACGGACGCACGCTCTTGACCAGCATCGCCATCTCGTAGCCGAGCACCCCGGCGTCGGCCTCCCGATCGGCGAGGACGGCCAGGCAGGTGCCGGACCCGGCCGCGGAGACGAAGACGAGCGCCGTGTCGAGTTCGACCACGACCTGCCGGACCTCGGCGCCGTCCGCGAAGCGGGAGCCGGCGCTGCGGCCCAGGGAGTACAGCCCCGAGGCGAGGGCGGCCAGGTGGTCGGCGCTGTCGGCGTCGAGTCCGTGCACGCAGGTCACGAGCCCGTCGGCGGTGAGGAGTACGGCGCTTCGCGTGTACGGCACGCGCTGCACCAGGCCGCTGAGCAGCCAGTCGAGGTCGGAGAGCCGGCTGCCGGTCTTCATCGCCACTTCGCCGCCCATGGGGTGCGCTCCTTGCTGATGAGGTGAGGGGTCGGGGTCATGCCTGGTTCTCCGACTGGGCGAGGCCGAAACCTCGTTGGAAGGCGGCCATCAGGCCCGGATCGTGCACCGGCTGCTCGGGGTCCGCGGCCCGCCGGGGGGCGGGGGCCTCGCGGAGCTGGGGCGCCAGGTGCTCCTGGGCGCGCCGCCGGGGCAGCCGTGGCCGGTCGCCCGCGTCGGGTGCGGGGTCGACCGCGGACTCCGGTTCGGGCGCGGGGGCCGACCAGGCCACGGCTCCGGTCGGCGGAGCCGGGGCGGGCCCGCCCCGGGGATCGACCGCGGGCGCCGACCAGGCCACGGCGCCGGGGCCGTCCGCCTCCCCGGACCGGGGCGCGGGCAGGGGGGCGGGACGGGGCTCCGGCCGGGGCCGGGGCACGGGGGTGGACGGGGAGTGCGCCGGGGACGCCGATGCGGGGGCGGGGTGCGGGGCGGGGTGCGGGGCGGGGCGGGGCTCGGGGCGCGGCTCGGGGCCGTGCGGGGCCGGGTCGTGCCGGGCGGGGTCGTGCGGGGCGGCGGACCCCGGGCCTCCGGACGCCTGCCATCCCTCGGACAGGGGCGTCGGCAGGGGCATCCGCACCGGCTCCAGCGGCGGCGTCGGCGCCCCCTGCCCGGTCCCCCACGAGGTGGCCCGCGAGCCCCCCGCCGCATCGGCCGCGGTGGGCGCCTCCGCGCCCAGCAGTTCCTGCGGCAGGACCAGCACCGCGAGCACACCGCCGTAGATGTTCGACTTGAGCTCGACGGCGATCCCGTGCCGGCGGGCCAGCGCCGACACCACGAACAGGCCGATCCGGCCGTCCGCCAGCAGGTGCCGGACGCTGATCTGGTCGGGGTCGGCGAGCAGGGCGTTCATCCGGTGCTGTTCCTCGGTCGGCATGCCCAGTCCCCGGTCCTCCACCTCGACGGCGATCCCGGCGGTGACCCGCTCGGCCCGCAGCACCACATCGGTGTCGGGGGCGGAGAAGACCGTGGCGTTCTCGACCAGTTCGGCCAGCAGGTGCACCACGTCCGCGACGGCGTGCCCGCGCACGCTGCCGCCGGCCGGGGGTACGACCTTGACCCGGGTGTACTGCTCGACCTCCGCGACCGAGGAGCGGAGCACCTCGCTCAGGTCGATGGGCCGGGTCCACTGGCGCCGGGACGCGGCGCCGCCCAGTACGGCGAGGTTCTCGGCGTGACGGCGGATCCGGGTGGCGAGGTGATCGACGTGGAAGAGCTCCTTGAGCAGGTCCGGGTCCTCGACCGTGTCCTCCAGCTCGTCCAGCAGCGAGATCTCGCGGTGCACGAGGGACTGGAGCCGGCGCGCGAGGTTCACGAAGACCTCGACCTTGCGCTCGGTGTCGGTCGGGGCGGTGGGTCCGGCCAGCCTCAGGAGCGTCGTGTGCGCCTCTTCACGGGCGCCGCGCAGCTCCTGCGAGAGCAACCAGAACTCGTCCATCCCGGCCGGGTCCCCGCCGGGCGGCGGCGTGCTCGGTCCGCCCCGCACCGGCCGGGGCGGGGTCTCGCCCCGTTCCAGCCGGTCGGCGGCCGTGCGCAGCTCGCCCCGGCCGCGCACGCTGGAGCGGCGCAGCGCCTCGCACCGGTCCCGGACGGCCTTGCCGGCGCGCTGGGCCCCGAGCAGGGCCGCGGCGAGGGCGCCCACCACGAGGAGGGCGCAGCCGGTGAGTACGGGCCACAGTCGGGCGTCGCGGTCGCCGGCTCCTCCGCCGAGCTGGAGGGTGAAGATCACCGCGGCGGCCCCGCTGAGCGCGGCGGCGAGCGTGGGTAGGACGGCGGCGCGCACCAACAGGGGGCGTATCTGCCGGCTGGGACCGGTGACGGCGTGTCTCGACGGTGCGTGGCGGGCGGCGCGGAGTCCGGACATCTGCGTCCTCGGTACGTGGGGCCCGGCCCCCAGCGTTCCCGGGGCCCGGTGTTGATCACCGAATACCCACGCTAGACCCCATCGCAGCACCCCGGACGGCCAGTTGGCGAAGTTCGCGGGGGTGCTTCCCGCTCCCGGTGGAGCGCTCGCACAGCAGCCCGAATGCGCCGGTCAGGCCCTGGGGACCGCCCCGGCGCCGCCCCGCGTCGACCGGCCCGGACGAGCGCCGGCCGCCCCGACGGGTCGGGGCGGCCGTGACATCCGTCCGGAGCGCGCGCTACGAGCCGACGGATTCCTGCTTCTCCTGTCCGCCGGCCGCCGCGGATCCCACCCGCGCCGCCGTTCCCGCCACCGACCCGGCGGCCCGCGCGGGCACGGCCGAGGGTCCGTCGACCCGGCCGCCCGCCGGGGCCCCGGCGACGAAGGGTCGCCACCACGGCAGGCGCGGGGCGTCGGCGGCGTTCGGCTCGAAGGGCCGGCCCGGGATCGGCAGCGCGACGGCGGCCCCGGCCCCCTCGGCCGCGGTGAGCGTGCCCTCACCCGGCTCGTCCCACGGGTGCAGGGCCAGGTTGAAGGTGCCCCAGTGGATCGGCAGCATCGTGCCGCGGGGGGTGCCGCCCTGCAGGTCGAGGTGGGCGCGCATGCCTTCCTCGGGCGTCATGTGGATGTCGGGCCAGTACTCCGAGTAGGCGCCGATCTGGATCATGGTGGCGTCGAAGGGCCCGTGCGCGGCGCCGATCTCCTCGAATCCGGGGAAGTAGCCGGTGTCGCCGCTGTGGTAGATCCGGTGCTCGTCGCCCGCGACGACCCAGGACGCCCACAGGGTGTGCTGCTGGTTGCGCAGCCCGCGGCCGCAGAAGTGCCGGGCGGGAGTGGCCGTCAGCGAGAGACCGGCGACCTCGGTGCTCTCGTTCCAGTCCAGCTCGCGCAGCCGATCGGCCGGTACGCCCCAACGCTCCAGGTGCGCGCCGACGCCCAGCGGAACGGCGAAGACCGTGTCCGTACCGGCCAGGGCCTTGATCGTCGGCAGGTCGAGGTGGTCGTAGTGGTCGTGCGAGATGACCACGACGTCGACCCGGCCCAGCGAGGCCAGCGGGACCGGGACGGGGTGCAGCCGCTTGGGACCGGCGAAGGGGAAGGGGGAGCACCGCTCGCCCCACACCGGGTCGAACAGCACCCGGCGCCCGTCGATCTCCGCGAGCACGCTGGAGTGCCCCATCCAGGTGAGCCGCAGGCCGCTCGCGGGCGGCTTCGCCAGGTCCGCGAGGGTCGTCGGGTGGACCGGGATCGGCGCGGCGGGGCTGCGCCGTACCCGTTGCTCCCGGTGGAAGTAGATCTTGGCGAACTCCGCCATCGAACCCGAGGGCCTGTTCCGGGCCCCGACCGGGTTCTGGAAGACGCCGTCGGCGAAGTTCGGCGAGCGGCGGATCCGCTCCAGCCGGGCACCGGACGGGTCCGCACCGAAGGCTTCGGGCCGCAGGGCACGCAGCCGCGGACGCAAGGGACGGGAGCCGGTCAAAGCGCCTCCAGGGAGGATGGGGTCAGGACGGTCGTCGCTCTACGACCATCCCAACGCACACCGACCCCGAAGGATTCCACTTCCGGCTCCCGCGCCCGTCAGAGCGGCAGCAGGTCCGGCCGCTTCGCCTCCACGTGGTCCCCGGAGGACTCCCCGCGCAGCCGTCGTCCGATCCACGGCACGAGGTGCTCGCGCGCCCACTGGATGTTGTCCCGGGTCACGTCCACCGAGCCGCGCGGCCGCTCCGGGGGCCACGGCTGGTCGGGGTCGGCCGGTACGTCCAGCCCGAGCACCTGGGCGGCGCGCAGCGCGACCCGGGTGTGTCCCTCGGGCGAGAGGTGCAGCCGGTCCGTGTCCCAGGCCCGCCGGTCCTGTACGGATTTCAGCGACCAGAGGTCGAGCACCGGGCAGTCGTAGCGGTCGGCGATGGCGCGGACGTGCGCGCTGTACGTCGCCACCTTGCCGCGCAGGTGCTTGAGCACCGGTACGCCCCGGGTGTCGAAGCCCGTGGTGATCATGACGTGGCCGACGGCCCCGGTGAGGTCGGCCACGGCCGCCTCGAACCGCTCCGCCACGTCGTCCGGGTCGGTCCCGGGTCGGATGATGTCGTTGCCGCCCGCGCAGAAGGTCACCAGGTCCGGTGCGAGGGCCTTGGCCCTCGGGAGCTGGTCGGCCACGATCTGGTCGAGGAGCTTCCCCCGCACCGCCAGATTCGCATACCGGAAGTCGTGCTCTTCGCGCTGATCGGCCAGGAGCACGGCGAGCCGGTCCGCCCAGCCGAGAAATGAATCCCCGGGTCCCGGGTCCCCCACGCCCTCGGTGAAGCTGTCCCCGATCGCCGCGTACGAGCCGATGGTCTTGAGTTTCGTCGTCGTCGCTGCCACGAGAACCCATACTTCACTCCCGTAACCAACCTACGCCAACGTAATGAGGGGTTGACGGACCGTGATCTGTACCACGTGGGGGATAAGGAATAAGTACACGTGAGGCCGGAACCCCCCTCGGGTCCCGGCCTCACGCGTGTCGGTGGTCCTTCGGCGGGTGCCGTCAGAGGCTCGCGCCCTTGGCGCGGAGGTAGGCGATCGGGTCCATGTCCGAGCCGTAGGACGGGGTCGTACGGATCTCGAAGTGCAGGTGCGGGCCGGTCGAGTTGCCGGTGGAGCCGGAGAGGCCGATGGTCTGCCCGGCGGTGACGCTCTGGCCGGAGGAGACGGAGAGCTGGGAGAGGTGGGCGTACTGGGAGTACTTGCCGTCCGCGTGCCGGATGACGACCTCGTTGCCGTACGAGCCGCTCCAGCCGGCGGAGACCACGGTGCCCGCGCCGACGGCCTTGACGGTGGTGCCCATGGCCGCGATGAAGTCGACGCCGGTGTGGTGGCCGGAGGACCACATGGCGCCCGCGACCTTGTACTGGGTGGAGATGCCACCGCCGACCGGGGCCACGAAGCCGGCGGCCGACCGCGGCGCGGCGGGGGCCTGGGCCTCGGGCTCGGCGGCGGTCTCCGGTCGCGCCGGGGCGGCCTGCTCGGCGTGCCCCCGGACCGGCTTCGGCGCGGCCTGCGCGGCCGGCTTCGCGTCGGCCTCGGACGGGGCCTCGGGGGCCGGGGCCGCCTCGGCCTCGGACGGGGCGGGCTCGCCGGGACCGCCGAGGTGGAGCTTCAGGCCCGGGTGGATCAGCGACGGGTTGCCACCGACGGCCTCGCGGTTGTCGGCGTACAGCTGCTCCCAGCCGCCGGCCAGGTGGCGCTCGGCTGCGATCTTGGAGAGGTAGTCGCCCGGCACGACGGTGTAGACGCTCGGGGCGGCGTGTGCGGCGACGGCGGGCGCCGACGGGAGGGCGAGGGGGGCCTGCGGGGCCACCGCGGGGATCGCCGCGGGGGCGGCGGCCGGGGCGCCGGCCGCGTGGGCGCCGGCGGCACCGATCAGCGGCAGCGCGAGGGCCGCGCCACCGGTTCCGGCGACGGCGAAACCGCGGGAAAGGGAAAGGGACTTGGGACGGCGGTGCTTACCCTTTGCAGGCATGACGAATTCCTCTCCGGCGCCTGCGAGGTGAGCTGTCGGGTTCGGACTGGAGATGTCCGGCCGTACATGTACCAGCCATGAACGACTTCACCCCGAGCCGTCCCGGCGAAAAGATCTCCGGGCCGGCGGCTTACCTGGTTCCCCCGCTCCTGCCGCGCGAATAGGTCGGATGCGGTTTCCGGGAGGCGGCAGGATTTGGCGGTCCACCCGGATCGATCGCGAAGGTAATCCCTTGTGGCCGCAGGGAACAAGCCATGAATTCCCTGACGGAATACCAGGCATGAGGGACCGACGGAATTACGGTCACCCTCCGTCCATTCGACACCGCCAACAGCCGCCCCGACGGGGCCATTCGCCTTTAGCGATCAGGCACTCACGGTCACCGTATGATCTGGCTCACGGGGACGTGCCCGATCTCGCCTCCGGATATGGCAAGTTGGCGCCAAACAGTGTAATTCGGACACAGGACCCACGATGTGGCGGAGGAGTTGCTTTGACCCAGCAGATACAGGAGCCGGAGCTGTCCGGAGTGCGCAATTTCCGCGATGTGGGCGGATTGCCGACTTCTGACGGACGAACGGTCAGGACGGGACGACTGTTCCGAAGCGGACATCTCGCACATGCCACCGAAAGTGATGCAGAGTTCCTCGCCTCGCTCGGCCTCCACACCATCTTCGACTTCCGCAACGTCGCCGACCACGCGCTGGAGGGGCCGGACGTCGAGCTGCCCGGCGTCCGCAACGTCAACATCCCGCTCTCGGACCCGGCCGACGGACGGGAGTTCTGGCGGCTGGTCCGCGACGGCGACCTCGCTCAGCTGCGCGAGATCCTGGGCGACGGCAAGGCCGCGGCCCGGATGTCGAACTCGTACCGCGGGATCATCCGGCAGCGCACCGCCGAGCACAGTCGGGTCGTGCACGCCCTGGCCGAGGACAGCGTCCCCGCGCTCATGCACTGCGCGGCCGGCAAGGACCGGGCCGGCCTGTCGATCGCCGTCACCCTGCTCGCCCTGGGCGTCGAGCGCGAGGCGATCGTGACGGACTACCTGGAGTCGAACGCCCCGCACCGCCGCTATCGCGTGCGCCGCACCGACGAGTCGGCGGGCGAGCGCTCCCCCGAGGTGACGGAGCTGCTCGCGCCGCTCTTCGACGCCCGCGCCGAGTACCTGCTGGCCGCCTTCGACACCATCGACGAGGTCTGGGGCGGGGTGGACCGCTACCTGGCGGAGGGCCTCGGACTGACGCCCGAGACCCTCGACCGACTGCGCGACCGGCTCCTCGTCTGACGCGGGCGGGAACCGGCCGACCGGTTCCCCACCAGGTGGGCGGGCCGTCAGCGCGTGGCGACGGCCTGCTTCACCAGCGTCCTGCCGAAGTCCCAGATCAGCCCGGACCCGCCGTGCGCCTCGTCCATGACCTCGCGGAAGGCCCCGACGAACCGGTCCACGTCCCCCTCGTCCACGATCAGCGGCGGGATCAGCTTGATCACCTCCAGGTGGTCCCCGGAGACCTGGGTGAGGATCCGGTGCTTCTGCAGCAGGGGCACCACGACCATCTGTGCGAAGAGCCCCTTGCGGGCCGCCTGCAACATCGTCCACCGGCTGCGCAGACCCAGCGAGGACGGTCGGCCGAACTCGATGCCGATCATCAGCCCGCGCCCCCGCACCTCGTGCAGCAGCTCGTACTCGTCCACCAGAGCGGCGAGGCGCCCGCGCAGCAGGTCGCCCATGACCCGGGCGTTCGCCACGACCTCCTCGTCCTCCATGACGGACAGGACCGCGAGGCCCGCCGCCATGGCCTGGGCGTTGGAACCGAAGCTCGCGGAGTGCACGAGCACCCGGTCCATGGACGAGTAGACCTTCTTGAAGATCCAGTCCTTGCCCAGGGTCGCACCGACCGGGACGTACCCGCCCGAGAGCGCCTTCGCCACGCACACCAGGTCCGGTTCCACGCCCGGCTCGTGCTGGTACGCGTAGAAGTCGCCGGTGCGTCCGAGGCCGGTCTGCACCTCGTCCGCGATGAGCAGCGCCCCCCGCCGGTGCAGCATCTCCTGCGCGGCGAGCAGGAATCCGGGCGGGGCGGCCAGGACCCCCTTGCCCTGGATCGGCTCGACGACGAGGGCGGCGACGTCCCCGCGCTTCAGCTCCCGCTCCAGGGCGGCGAGGTCCCCGAGCGTGATCCTCGTGTCGGGGAGCAGCGGGGCGAAGCCGTCGCGGAACCCGCTCTCCCCGTTCACCGAGAGGGAGCCCGCGGTCAGCCCGTGGAAGGCGTGGTCGCAGTAGAGGATCCTGGGGCGCCCGGTGGCGTACCGGGCGAACTTCAGGGCCGTCTCCACCGCCTCGGTGCCGCTGTTGCCGAAGAAGACCCGGTCCAGGTGCGGGCTGTACGAGAGCAGTTTCTCGGCCAGCAGTCCCGGCAGCGGTTGGCAGTCGAAGCGGGTGAGGTCGGCGAGCTGGGCGTCCAGGACGTCGTGCAGGGCCCGGCGGACGACCGGATGGTGCCGGCCCAGGCCCATCACCCCGAACCCGGCCAGCATGTCCAGGTAGTCGTTGCCCTCGGCGTCCCAGAAGTGGGCGCCCTCGGCCCGCTCGTAGACCTTGTCGAAGCCGAGGGTGTGGAGCATGCGGGGCAGCTGGTGGTTGAGGTGCCGGGCGTGCAGCTCGTACCGTTCCGCCCCGCGCTCGGCCAGCAGGGCGCCGAGGTCGAAGCCTCGGCCGCCCCCTTCCTCCCGTGGCCGCCCGGTCATGCCGACGTGCCCCGGTTGCTCGCGATCGTCTCGCGGGCCGCACGCAGGGATTCCTTGAGGGAGCCCATGGTGGCGAGGACGGCGGTGGGCTCGTAGCCGCAGTGCGCCATGCAGTTCGCGCAGCGCGGGTCCTTTCCGCGGCCGTACTTGTCCCAGTCGGTGTCGTTGATGAGCTCGCGGTACGTCGGAACGTATCCGTCGCTCATCAGATAGCAGGGCCGCTGCCAGCCGAAGAGGGAGTAATTCGGAATGGCCCAGGCCGTGCAGGGGAAATCGGCCTTTCCTTCCAGGAAGTCCAGGAAGAGCGGGGAGTGGTTGAGCCGCCAGCGCCGCCGGTTGCCGCCCGCGAAGGCCTTCCTGAAGAGCTCTCGGGTCTGTTCGACGCCGAGGAAGTGCTCCTGGTCGGGTGCCTTCTCGTAGGCATAGGCGGGCGAGATCATCATTTCGTCGACCCGGAGGTCGTCATTGAGGTAGTTGAGGACCTCGATGATGGTCTGCGGGGTGTCGGTGTTGAAGAAGGTGGAGTTGGTCGTCACCCGGAACCCACGCCTCTTCGCCTCCTTGATGGCGGCGACCGCCTCGTCGAAGACGCCTTCCTTGGCCACCGACTCGTCGTGGCGCTCGCGCAGACCGTCGATGTGCACGGCGAAGGCGAAATACGGGGAAGGGGTGAACTTCTCGATCTTCTTGCGCAGCAGCATCGCGTTGGTGCAGAGGAACACGTACTTCCGCCTCGCCACCAACTGTCGGACGATCTCGTGGATCTGCGGGTGCATCAAGGGCTCGCCGCCCGCGATGGACACCATGGGCGCACCGGACTCCAGCACGGCGCCGACCGCCTGGGCGACCGGCATGCGCTGCTTGAGCACCCCGGCCGGGTGCTGGATCTTCCCGCACCCCTCACAGGCCAGGTTGCAGGCGTAGAGCGGTTCCAGTTCGACGATCAGGGGGAACTTCTCGCGCTTGCGGAGCTTCTGTTCGAGAAGATACGTCCCGACCCTGATGGACTGGCGCAGCGGCATGGCCATCTGGCTCACCTCCTGGGGAGCAGCAACGAACGGTGCCATTCATGAAACGCGGGCAGTACGGCACGCAGGACACGGAAGGCCGATATTCCCCCGCGAACCGTGCCGATACGGACGAGCTCGTGCTCCGGAGCGTCCACGATCACCCGGACGGCCGCAACCGGACGGTCACCGCCCCGGGAGGCGGTCCACAAGGTGGCCGCGGACTCCATGTCGACCGCGATGGCGCCGGTGGCGCGCAGCTGCGCGCGCTCCTGGCCGCGGACGACGTGGTCGGATCCGGTCAGCGCGCCGCGGTGCACGGTCCGGCCGGGCGCGGCCCGGGCCAGTGCCTCGGCGAGCAGGACGCTGCCGGTGCAGGTGACGATCCCCCGCGGATCCCGGGTCTCCTCGGCGACGACCAGGTCTCCGGGGTGCATGCCGGGGACCAGCCCGGCGCAGAACCCCGTCGCGAGGACGGCGGCCCGGTCCGTTCCCGGCCGCTCCAGTGCCCGGCCGAGGGCCCGCTCGGCCGCGCGCGGGCCCATCCCGGTGCGCAGCAGGACGTGCCCGCCGGTCGATCCGCGGCCGGCGCCGCGGCCGGCGCTGCGCAGCGCCACCTGCTCGATGCGCAGCGCGCAGGCCACCAGCAGCGGGTCGCTCGGGCGGCCCCGGTCCCCGTCGGCGGGGGACATCACGCTTCCCCGGCCGGTGCCGGGTGCGCTCCGGCCGGGGCGAAGGGTTCCCCGTACAGGTAGCGGCCGAGCGCGGTGAGCGGGAACACCTGCCGGTACAGGTGGTAGTTGATGGAGAAGTCCCAGGGGAAGCCGGTGCCGGTGAAGTACGGCTCGTCCCAGGTACCGTCCTCCTTCTGGGTCTCCACGAGGTGGGCGACGCCCCGCTCGACGGCCTTGCCCTCGCGTTCCCCGGCCGACAGCAGGGCCATCAGCGCCCAGGCGGTCTGCGAGGGGGTGGAGGCGCCCTTCCCGGCCCAGGAGGGGTCCTTGTAGGAGCGCTGGTCCTCGCCCCACCCGCCGTCGTCGTTCTGTACGGATTCCAACCAGCGCACGGCCCGCCGGATCGCGGGATGCCCGGGGGCGATCCCGGCGGCGACGAGGGCCGGGACCACCGAACCGGTGCCGTAGACGTAGTTGGTGCCCCAGCGGCCGAACCAGCCGCCGCTCGGCTCCTGTTCGGCCAGCAGCCAGGCGATGCCGCGTCGGGTCCGGGCGTCCGACGCCCGGCCCTCGAAGGCGAGCATCTCCACCACGTGGGCGGTCACGTCGGCCGAGGGAGGGTCGATGACCTCGCCGAAGTCGCAGAAAGGCAGCTTGTTCGGCAAGGGGCTGGTGTTGTCGGCGTCGAAGGCGCCCCACGCCCCGTTCCGCGACTGCATGCCGAGGTTCCAGGACACCCCGCGGGCGATGGCGCCCTCGACCCGGGCCGGGTCGGGGTGCTTGATGCGGCGCAGGGCGAGGACCACCTCGGCCGTGTCGTCGATGTCGGGGTAGGTGTCGTTGTGGAACTCGAACGCCCAACCGCCGGGGGCGAGGCCGGGCCGGCGCACGGCCCAGTCGCCCGTGCGGACGATCTCCTCGCCGAGCATCCAGTCGGCGGCCTTGACCAGCGCCGGATGGTCCGGGCGCAGGCCCGCGTCGGCCAGCGCGATCGCGGCGAGGCAGGTGTCCCACACCGGGGACTGGCAGGCTTCGATCATCCGGGCGCCGTCCGCGCGCCACACCGCGAACCGCTCCAGGGACTCCAGACCGGCGCGCATCACCGGATGCCCGAGGTCGTAGCCGAGCAGGTGCAGGGCGATGACCGAGTACACGGCGGGCGGCTGGATCCCGCCCCAGCAGCCGTCGTTCTCCTGCCGTTCGACGATCCAGCGGCCCGCGCTCGCCATCGCCGCCTTGCGCAGGCGGCGGGGTGCGAAGCGCCGGTAGACGTGCAGGGCCTTGTCCATCCGCTGGAAGGCGCCGTCCCAGCTGGTCAGCGGGGCGAGTCTCCGGGCGGGGTTGGGGGTGCGCGCGTCGGCGTGCAGCTCGTCGAGGGCGAAGGGGGCCGGGCGGACGGGGCGCAGCGCGGAGACCACGGTGAGCGGGACGATGGTCTGGCGGGCCCAGCAGCCGAAGTCGTAGATGTTCAGCGGTACCCAGGGCGGCAGGAAGACCAGCTCGGGCGGGAGTTCGGGCAGGTGGTCCCAGTTCCACCAGCCGAAGAGGGCCAACCAGATCCGGGTGAAGACACGGGCCGCGGCGATCCCGCCGTGGGCCCGGATCCAGGCGGAGGCGCGGCTCATGTGCGGGGCGTCCGGCGCGTCCCCGGCGAGGCGCAGTGCGACATAGGCCTCGATGGTGGCGGACAGTTCGGGCGGCCCGCCGTGGAAGGTGGCCCAGGTGCCGTCCTCCCGCTGTTCGCCGCGGATGAAGAGGGCGGCGGCCCGGGTGGTGGCCTCGTCCCGGATCCCGAGGAACTGCCGCAGCAGCAGGTCCTCCGCGTCCATGGTGACGTTGGTCTCCAGGTCGCCCTTCCACCAGCCCTCGGGGTCCTGGCGCTCCAGCAGGTTCCGGGTGGCACGCGCGGCGGCCTCGTACACCCCCGGCCCGATGCCGTCCGGCGGGCGGCGCAGGTCGGCGGTGGTCCGCACCGCGTCCCGGGTCGTGTCGCGCACCGAGTCCCGGGCGGTGGTCCGCCCCGCCCCGGGGCGCGAGAGGCGGCCGAGCCGGCCTGGTAGGCCCGGTGGGGCGTACTCGGCGCGCGGGCCCGCCCGGCCGAGCCGGGTCGGCGCCGGTGGGACCGGGGGCGGTGCCGGGGGCCCGGCGGCCAGGCCCGCGGTGCGGCCCGCGGGGCCGGGCGGTACGGCGCCCGGGGTGGATTCGCTGCCGGCGCCGGCGCCCTCGGCGCTGCCGTCGGTCGTCGCTGTCATGGCTTCCCCTTAGAACAGTGTCCTCTGCTGTGCTGGGGTCTGCCGTCGGCCGGTGCGCGCCACGCTCAGGTGGCGGCGCCGGCCGGCGACTCGCGATTCATATCCGCTGTCGGGTGGCGATCACCTCTTGCGCACGACGACGAAGTCCGCGAGGGCCACGAGCTGGTCGCGCACGCGCTGCGGCATGTCGACGTCGTCCAGGGCCCGGATCGCGATCGCGTGCTGGCGGCGCGCCTCGTCGGCGGTCCACCGGCGGCCGCCCGCCGCGTCGATGAGCGCCGCGCGGGCCGCGAACTCCTCCTCCGAGAAGTTCTCGAAGTCGCTGCTCTTGGCGTCGGCGGCGAGCAGTTCGGCGAGCTGCTCGGAGGCCTCCCCGCCGGCCGCGAGGGCGGCGACCACCGGCAGGGACTTCTTGCGCTGGCGCAGGTCGCTCCAGGTCTGCTTGCCGGTCGCCTCCGGGTCGCCCCAGATGCCGAGCAGGTCGTCGACGGCCTGGAAGGCGAGGCCCAGGTGGTAGCCGTACTCCTCCAACTTGTCGGCGGTACGGTCGTCCGCGCCGCCGAGCACGGCGCCGATGGAGACCGCGCAGGCGAGCAGGGCGCCGGTCTTGTTGCCCTCCATCTCCAGGCACTCCTCGACGCTGACGCGCTCGCGGTGCTCGTAGGAGATGTCCTGCGCCTGGCCGTCGATGAGCTTGCGGCTGGCGGTGGTCAGCCGGCGGGTCGCGCGGCCGGCCTCCACGGTGCCGAGCTCCAGCAGGACCTCGTTGGCGAGGGCGAACAGGGCGTCGCCGACCAGGATGGCGAGGGCCGGTCCGTGCACCTTCCACACCGTGTCGCGGTGGCGGCGCTGCTCGTCGCCGTCCATCAGGTCGTCGTGCAGCAGCGAGAAGTTGTGCACGAGCTCGACCGCGACGGCGCCGGGGATGCCGACCTCGGCCGCGGCGCCCGCGGCCTCGGCGGAGAGCAGCGCGAGCGCGGGACGCACGGCCTTGCCGCCGTCGCCGTCCGCCACGTTGCCCTGGGCGTCGATCCAGCCGAAGTGGTAGGCGGCGACGGTGTCCATGGGCGCCGCGAGCCGGTCGACGGCGGCGCGGAGCGCGGGGGTCGAGAGGGTACGGCCGCGTTCCAGGAGCGCGATCGTGTCCGCCTTCTCCACGCCCCCTCCGGCTGTGCCCACACTGGCATCCGTGTTCTCGACAGCCGGGTTCCCCGGGTTCACTGGCTCTCCTCTTGTTCCTGTACGTGCTGTGCTCGTGGTGCTGGTGGTGCCGGTGCTGCTGATGGTGCTCGTCATGCCGCCTCCTGCAGAGGGTGTTCGCGGTGGCGGCCGAGCGCGGCGAGTGCGGCGTGGGCCGCGCTCAGTCCGCTCCGGACGGCGCTCTCCATGGTCGCGGGCCAGCCCGTGGCAGTCCACGCACCGGCGAGGTAGAGCCCCGGCGTGTCGGTGTGCGCCCCGGGGCGCAACCGGCCGACGCCGGGGGTGGGGGCGAAGGTGGCCGTCCGCTCCCGGGTGACGAAGAAGTCCCGTACCTTGGCGCCGCGCGCGGCGGGCAGCAGTCGCTCCAGCTCGGGCAGGTACTTGGCGCGCAGGATCGAGACGGGCTCGTCGATGTCGTCCTGGGCCACGGACTGGGACAGCGCCAGGTACTGGCCGCCGTCCGGGAGTCCGGAGGATTCGGTGCGGTCGAAGACCCACTGGACCGGGGAGCCGAGGGCGGCGAAGAAGGGCTGCTTGAGCACCTTGCGGTCGTAGACCACGTGGACGTTGAGGATGGGCGCGGTGCCGATGTCCAGGAGCTTGTCGGGGTCGGGGAGGGCGCCTGCGGGCAGCAGTCCGTGCGCCTCGCGCTGCGGGACGGCGAGGACGACGGTGCCCGCCTCCAGGCACTCCTCCTCGGTGTCGATCCGCCACGCGCCCTCGGGCATGCGCGAGATGTCCGTGACCCGGGAGCGCAGCTCGGTGCGTACGCCGGCAGCGTCGAGGGCCTTGCGGGCGAGGGTGTCGTGCAGTTCGCCCAGGGGTACCCGGGCCCAGCCGATGTCGGCGGCGCCGTTCTCGGAGAGCAGGCCGGTCTTGAAGACCATGGCGGCCAGGCCCAGCGAGGACTGTTCGGCTGTGGCGTTCAGGGTGGCGACGCCGACCAGGTCCCACAGCGCCTCGATCGTCCGGGCGGACTGCCCGTAGCGGCCGAGCCAGGTCGCGAAGTCCAGGCCGTCCAGCGCCGGATCGGCGGGGTCCAGGCGGCGCAGCGCGAGGGCGGCCCGGCCGACGCTCAGGCGCTCGGCGAAGGAGAGGTGCGGGTAGCGGGCGAGTGATCCGGCCAGGTGCAGGGGCACGGGCAGGGCGCTGCGGCGCAGCCGTCCCAGGCGCGGACCGCCCTTGCGGGCGACGTCCAGGACGGGGACGTCGAGCCGGTCCTGCAGGGGCGCGAGGGCCGCGCCGTCGACGCGGTCGAGGAACCACCGGTAGGCGGTGCAGCACCGCAGGTAGACGTGCTGGCCGTTGTCGACCTCCAGGTCGCCGCGCTTGAAGGAGAAGGCCAGTCCGCCGAGCCGGGGACGGCCCTCCAGCAGGGTCACGCGGAGCCCGGCGTCGGCGAGTTCGAGGGCGGTGGTGACACCGGCGAGTCCGCCGCCCACGACCACGGCGTGCTCTTCGAAGCCGGTCATGTGCCCTCCCCCGTGGTGCGGTGGCCCTCCGGGCCGGCCGGACGGTACCGAGTGGGCGCCGCGGCCGTGCCCGGCGCGAAGTCCCTGGGGAGAGACGCGGCCGCCCGCTCGGTGGTTGCTCGGGTCCGGGTCCGGCCGGGCCCGGCGAGAGCGGTCGTGGTCATCAGGCTCGCCTCCGGGTGTTCTGGCGGGAGACGGTCCGCGCGTCGAGGCCGGACAGGCCGCGCACGGCCACGTACGCCTTCTCGTGCGGCGGCAGCGACACGCGGCCCCGCAACACCGCCTCCGGCTCGCGTTCGATGCGGTCCAGCAGCCGCCGGTAGATACCGGCCATGGCGGCCACGCAGGCGCCGCTGCGCCGGTCGAGCATCGGCAGCAGCCGGTAGCCCTCGGCGAACAGGGCACGGGCGCGCCGGACTTCGTGGTGGACGAGCCCGGCGAAGTCGGCGCCGGCGGGCATCCGCTCGCTGCCGAAGCCGTCCGAGCAGCCGAACTTGGCGAGGTCCTCGGCGGGCAGGTAGGTGCGCCCGTTGCCGGCGTCCTCGCGAACGTCCCTGAGGATGTTGGTGAGTTGCAGGGCGAGTCCGAGGGTGTCGGCGTACTCACCGGCGCGCTCGGCGTCGGCCGCCGCGAGGCCCGAGCCGTTCACCGTGCCGAACACGCCGAGCGAGAGCCGCCCGATGGCCCCGGCCACGCAGCGGCAGTAGGTCCTGAGGTCGTCCCAGGTCTCGTAGGTCTCGCCGCGGACGTCCATCAGGACCCCGTCGATGAGTTCGTCGAGGCCGCCGAGCGGGATGGGGAAGCGGCGCGCGGCGTGCGTGAGGGCGACGGCGACCGGGTCGGTGTCGTCCTCGTCGATCTCCTCGGCGCGGATCCGCCCGAGCAGGGCGCGGGTCTCCTCGAGCCGGGCGAACTTGGCCTCGGGTGCCAGCGTGCCGTCGCCGATGTCGTCGACCCGCCGCGAGAAGGCGTACAGCGCGGACATCGCCTGCCGCTTGTCGGTCGGCAGCAGGCGGATGCCGTAGGCGAAGTTGCGTGCCTGGGCACCGGTGACGGCCTCGCAGTAGCTGTAGGCGGCCTGGACCGGTGCGGACGCGTGTGTGAGGCCCTCCACGGTCGGGCTCACCCCTTTCTCGGCGCTGTGCGCAGGACGGCGGCCACCTCGCGGAGCAGGCCGTGCTTGGTGGGCTTGGGCGGGCCGGGGAGTACGTCGAAACCGGCGGCGGTGACGGCTCGTAGAGCCGCTCGCCCCCCTCCCACGAAGCCCGCGAGCAGCAGCCGGAGTCTGCCGTGCACGCTCCCCACGAGCGGGGTGCCTTCCTTCAGCAACTCGCGTGCGCGCTCGGCCTCGAACGCGATCAGGGAGCGTACGGAGGCGCCGGCGGACGGGGCCGCGAGCTCGGCCTCGGTCACGTGGAAGCGGCGCATGTCCTCGGCGGGCAGGTAGATGCGGTCGCGGCCGAGGTCCTCGGCGACGTCCTGGATGTGTTCGACGATCTGCAGGGCGGTGCAGACGGCGTCGGAGCGGCGGACGCGTTCGGGGGTGCTGGTGCCGGTGAGGGAGAGCACGAGGCGGCCGACCGGGTTCGCGGACAGCTCGCAGTAGCCGACCAGGTCGGCGTAGGTCTCGTAGCGCGTGACCCGCTGGTCCTGGCGGTTGGCCTCGATCAGCCCGAGGAACGGCTCGGGGGTCAGGTCGTGGGCGCGGACGACGGGCCGCAGGGCCTGCAGCAGCGGGTGCCGCGGGGGGCCGTCCGTGCCGCCGAACACCCGGTGCAGGTCCGCCTCCAGGGCGTCGAGCATGGCGGGCCGGTCGTCGACCGCGGCGGGGTCGAGTCCGAGGAGTACGGCGTCGTGTCCGCCGGGGGCGAGGTCGCCGTCGCCGATGTCGTCGACGAGGCGGGCGTACCCGTAGACGGCCGTCAGTCCGTCGCGCCAGGCGCGGGGCAGGAAGACGGGGGCGACGGGGAAGTTCTCCGCCGCCGCCTTGTCGAGGGTGGCGCTCACGTGGACCGGGTCGGCCAGGGGTCGGATGCCGTGCCCCGGGGTCACCGCCCGCCGCCCGGGGCGGGGACGGCCGTCGTGCCTGGGGGCCGGAGAATTCCCGTAGCCATTGCCGTCACATCTCCCGTTCTACACTGCCGACCCATTACATCCTATTTCGGACACGCCGCCGAGGGATTCCCCGGGCTGCCCCAAGGCCCTTCACCTGCGGGGAATCGTCCCCTCTTGCCGCGATTGGGGACCGCCTCAGCTTACGCGGTAGAACGTCGCGGAGCCCTCCGGGGTATTCGCTCCGCCACCGAATGTCGCCGCGAAATGCGAGAACACGATTGAGGCCCCCGCCGCGCTGAGCGGCGGGGGCCTTCGGGTGAAGCGGAAAAGCGCCGGAAGAGGGCGCCGCGCGACCCGGAGCTCAGCCGTTGGTGGCCTTCTCGTATGCCGAGACGACTTCCTCGGTGGGCCCGTCCATCAGGAGCTCACCCTTCTCCAGCCACAGCACCCGGTCACAGGTGTCGCGGATGGACTTGTTGTTGTGGCTCACCAGGAAGACCGTGCCGGCCTTCTGTCGGAGTTCGCGGATCCGGTCCTCGGAACGCACCTGGAAGCTGCGGTCACCGGTGGCCAGCGCCTCGTCGATCATCAGAACGTCGTGGTCCTTGGCCGCCGCGATGGAGAAGCGCAGGCGCGCCGCCATACCCGAGGAATAGGTACGCATCGGCAGGGAGATGAAGTCGCCCTTCTCGTTGATGCCCGAGAAGTCGACGATGCTCTGGTAACGCTGCTTGATCTGCTCGCGGCTCATACCCATCGCGAGACCGCCGAGAACGACGTTCCGCTCGCCGGTGAGGTCGTTCATCAGGGCCGCGTTGACACCCAGCAGCGAGGGCTGGCCGTCGGTGTAGACCTTGCCCTCCTCGCAGGGCAGCAGGCCCGCGATGGCGCGCAGCAGGGTGGACTTGCCGGAGCCGTTGGAACCGATGAGGCCGATGGCTTCGCCGCGGTAGGCGGTGAAGGAGACCCCGCGCACGGCGTGGACCCGCCGGACGCCCGGGGAGTCGCCCTTCTTCCGGCGGACTATCTTGCTGAGCGCGGCGGTGGCCGCACCCTTGCCGCTGCTGCCGGTGTTGACCCGGTAGACGATGTGGACGCCGTCCGCGATCACGGTGGGGACGCGCCCCTGGGTGTTGTCAGCCACGGCCGTAACGCTCCTCAGACTTCCAGAAGTACACGAAGCCGCCGATGCCGATCACCACGGCCCAGCCCACGGCGAATGCCCACACGTGCGGGGGCAGGTTGCTGCTGCCGTAGTCGTCGATCAGCGCGAACCGGATGAGGTCCATGTAGATCGCGATCGGGTTCCACAGCAGCACGTCACTGATCCACTGCGGCTGGTCCTTGAGGTAGACCCCGATCGGGAACATGACGCCGGAGGCGTACATCCAGGTACGCATCACGAACGGCATCAGCTGCGCGAGGTCGGGGGTCTTGGAGCCCGCCCGCGCGAAGATCATGGCGAGGCCGGTGTTGAAGACGAACTGCAACGCCAGGGTCGGGACGACCAGCAGCCAGGAGAGCCGCGGGTAGTTGCCGAAGGCGATGGCGATCACGAAGACGACGATCATCGAGTACAGCAGCTGCTGGAGCTGCTGGAGCGAGAAGGACACCGGCAGGGAGGCGCGCGGGAAGTGCAGCGCCCGGACCAGCCCGAGGTTGCCCGAGATCGCCCGGACGCCCGCCATCAGCGAGCTCTGGGTGAAGGTGAAGACGAAGATGCCCATCATCAGGAAGGGGACGTAGACGCCCTTGGGCATCTCCCGGCCCGCGCCGAGGATCAGGCCGAAGATCAGCCAGTAGACGGCCGCGTTCAGCAGCGGGGTGGCCACCTGCCAGACCTGGCCGAGCTTCGCCTGGCTGTACTGCGCGACCAGCTTGGCCCTGGAGAAGGCCATGATGAAGTGGCGCCGGCCCCAGAGCTGCCGCACGTACTCGCCGAGGCCCGGCCTGGCGCCGCTGACCGAGAGGCCGTACTTCCTGGCGAGCTCCGCGGGACTCAGCCCCGCGTCGTCGGACGGCGGCCTGCTCGTGGCGAGGGCGCCGTCGTGGGTTGTGTCACTCACAAGTTGAAACTTTCGTCTTCAAGATGCGGCCAGGTGGGCATCAGGCTGGTGGCTCGAAGCCCGTGATCGCGTCATGTTCCCAGACGCGAGCTGGTCAGATGACAGGAGGTCGACCCAGCCGGGTCAACCGCCAGACCGTTCGCCATCTCATCGGGCGGCGGGGTCCACAGGGACTGGTCCATCCCTCGCGGAAACCGCCGAACCAGGCCTTGAGCGCGGGTACCGAGGGCTTCCGTACGAGCGTCAGCAGGAGCCAGACGCCCAGGTAGAC
Organism: Streptomyces sp. CLCI03; assembly: GCF_053615355.1. NCBI lineage: Bacteria > Bacillati > Actinomycetota > Actinomycetes > Kitasatosporales > Streptomycetaceae > Streptomyces > Streptomyces sp. CLCI03. The sequence continues at coordinate 1,568,708 of NZ_CM132132.1, forward strand.
CGGGACCAGCGGGGCGGGCAGGTTACGGCGGGCGAGCCACACCCGGTTACGAGCCACCATACGGTGATAGACCGCGTGCCGGGAGGGGGCAGTGGTCGGGTGCAGCAGCACCATGTCCGAGCGGTAGTCGATCAACCACCCTGCGTCGAGGGCCCGCCAGGCCAGATCGGTCTCCTCGTGCGCGTAGAAGAACTCCCCCGGCAGCACTCCGACCTGCTCGAACACCGTCGTGCGGACGGCATTGGCGCCGCCCAGGAAGGTGGTCACGCGCGACGAGCGCATCGGGTCGGAGGCGCGCAGCCGCGGCACGTGCCGGCGCTGCGTGACGCCCGTCTCGGGGTCGGCGATCCGGAAGCTGATGATCCCGAGCGCGGGGTCCTCGGCGAAGGCCTGCCGGCACAGCTCGGCGGTGTCGGTGCGCTCCAGCAGACCGTCGTCGTCCAGGAAGAGCAGCACGTCCACGTCGCGGCCGCCGGGGCCGAAGGCCTCGATGCCGACGTTGCGTCCGCCAGGGATGCCCAGGTTCTCGGGGAGGTCGATGCTCCGGACGCCCTCGGGCAGGCCGGTGACCCGCACGCCCTGGCCCACGACGACCACGTCGATCGGGGCGCCGTCCTGGCGGGCCACCGAGTCGAGGAGCGCCTTGAGCTCGTCGGGCCGGTTGCCCATGGTGATGATCACGGCGCCCAGCCGCAGCGGGGCACTCACTTGAGCCTGCTGGAGGCGAGGATGGACACCAGGTGCAGCACGGTCTGGAGCATCGCGATGCCGGCCAGTACGGCGACACCGACGCGGGACCAGTAGAGGTCTCCCTGCACCTGGTCGACGACGGCCAGCACCAGGATGAGCAGCGAGGCCTCGATGCCCAGGATCAGGCGGTGGAACTTCAGCGCGGCGGCGGCGCGGCGGGCGAAGGCCATGCCCTTCGCGCGCGGCTCGGCGGCCGCGTCCTTGACCACGGGCTTGCCGGCCTGGTGGCGGGCGACGCCGACCAGATCGGTCTCGGCCTTGATCAGGATGGCGCCGAGTGCGGCCAGGGTGCCGAGGAAGGCCCACAGCCAGTCGGCGCCGCCGGGGCCCCAGAGGTCGGCGGCGCGCAGGCCGAAGCCGACGAGGACCGCGGCGTCGCACAGGTAGGCGCCGACCCGGTCGAGGTAGACGCCGGAGAGCGAGAACTGCTTCTTCCAGCGGGCGACCTCGCCGTCGACGCAGTCGAGCAGCAGGTACATCTGGACCGCGACCACGCCGAGGACGGCGCCCAGGATGCCCGGCACCAGCAGGGCCGGGAGGGCCAGGACGCCGGCGAGGGTCATCAGGTAGGTCAGCTGGTTGGGCGTGACCTTGGTGGTGACCAGGTGGCGGGTGATGCGCAGGGAGATCTCGCGCATGTAGAGGCGCCCGCCCCAGTGCTCGCCGCTGACCCGGTCCTTCACGCCCGCGGGGTGGACGACGGGCCGCAGTTCAGCTACGGATGGTCTTGACATAGTCGGCGTAAGCGTCCCTGATCTCGGCGGCGGACAGGTTGAGGTGCTCCAGGATCGTGAAGCGTCCCGGGCGGGTCTGGGGGGCGTACTCGACGGCCGCGACGAACTCGTCGACGCTGAAGCCGATCTCCTCGGGCCCGACCGGCAGACCGTGCCGGCGCAGCACCTCGACGAAGAGGCCGGACGTCTCGGCGGCTCCCCGCAGGTGCATCGCGAAGGCGGCGCCGATGCCGACCTGCTCGCCGTGGAGGGCGGAGCGGCCCGGGTGGAGCAGGTCGAAGGCGTGGCTGATCTCGTGGCAGGCGCCGGACGACGGGCGGGAGTCCCCGCTGATCGACATGGCGATGCCGGAGAGCACCAGCGCCTCGGAGAGCACGGTGAGGAACTCGTCGTCGCCGCAGCCACCGGGGTGGCGCAGCACGGATTCACCGGCGGTACGGGCCATCGCGGCGGCCAGGCCGTCGACGGGCTCGCCGTTGATCTTGTGCGAGAGCTCCCAGTCGGCGATCGCCGAGATGTTGGAGATCGCGTCGCCGATGCCGGCGCGGATGAACCGGACCGGGGCTTCCTTGATCACGTCGAGGTCGATCACCATGGCGATCGGCGTCGGCACACCGTAGGAACCGCGGCCGTTGTCGTTGTCCAGGATGGACACCGGCGAGCAGATGCCGTCGTGCGAGAGGTTGGTGGCGACGGCCACCATGGGCAGCCCGACCCGCGCCGCGGCGTACTTGGCCACGTCGATGATCTTGCCGCCGCCCAGGCCCACGACGGCGTCGTAGCGGCGGCCCTTTATGTCGTCGGCCAGCTTGACCGCGGAGTCGATGGTGCCGTCGACGACGGCGTACCAGTCGGCGTGCGGCAGCACGGGCTCCAGCCTGGCGCGCAGTGCCACGCCGGAGCCCCCGCTGATCGCGATGGCCAGCTTGCCGGAGGCGGAGATCCGCTGGTCGGCCAGGAGGCCGGCCAGGTCGTCCATCGCCCCGCGACTGATGTCGACGACGACGGGCGAGGGGATGAGCCTCGTCAGTACTGGCATGCGATCGTCCGGCCCTTGGCGAGGTCGTCGTGGTTGTCGATCTCGACCCACTTCACGTCGCCGATGGGGGCCACGTCGATGGTGAAGCCGTCGTTGACGAGCTGCTGGTAACCGTCCTCGTAGTAGAGGTCGGGGTCGCGCTCGAAGGTGGTCTTCAGGGCCTCGGCCAGCTGCTCGGCGGCCTCGGGCTCGATGAGGGTGACACCGATGTACTCGCCGGTGGCGTCCGCGGGGTCCATCAGCTTGGTGATCTTCTGGACGCCCTTCCCCTCGGCGGTGACGACCTTCATCTCCTCGTCGGCCAGGTTCTTGACCGTGTCGAGGGCGAGGATGATCTTCTGGCCGTTGCCGCGGGCGGCGAGCAGGGTGCGCTCGACCGAGACCGGGTGGACGGTGTCGCCGTTGGCGAGGATCACACCCTGCCCCAGGACCTCACGCGCGCACCACAGGGAGTAGGCGTTGTTCCACTCCTCGGCCTTGTCGTTGTCGATCAGCGTGATCTTGACGCCGTACTTGGCCTCCAGGGCCTCACGACGGGCGTACACGGCTTCCTTGCGGTAGCCGACGACGATGGCGACCTCGGTCAGGCCGACCTCGGCGAAGTTGCCCAGCGTGAGGTCGAGGACCGTCAGGCTCTCCTCGTCGCCCTCGGGGCCGACCGGCACGAGCGCCTTGGGCAGGGTGTCGGTGTAGGGACGCAGACGGCGTCCGGCACCGGCAGCGAGTACAAGGCCGATCATGCTGGTTCTCCTTCGTCATGTACGGCGGGTGCTCCGGAGGAGACCCAGAATCGGATGCTCTCCACGAGCACCACGAGTGCCACGAACACGGCCATGACCGTGAGCGCGACAGGGAAGTCCGCTTCGCGCGACACGAGGACGGCCGCCAGGGCCGTGATCAGCAGGACCCGGCCTTCGTGGCCGCCGATCGTCCGCACCAGCCAGTGCGGGGGCGCGCCGGTGCCACCGCGAATGCGGTACACCGTGTCGTAGTGATGGTAGGCGACCGCCGCGATCAGGCCGAATGCCGCCGGAAGGGCCCCGGGGACGTCCGCCTTGACGGCGAACGCGAGGACGGTGACGTATTCGGCGGCCCGGAACAGCGGCGGGATCAGCCAGTCCAGGGCGCCCTTGAGGGGCGCGGCGACGGCGAGCCCGGCCGCCATGACATAGATCACCGCGACGGCGATCAGCCGGGGGTCGCCGAACGGCAGGAACACGGTGCCCGCGATCATCACCAGCGTGCCGAGGGCCGCCACGTACACGGAACCGAAGGATCCGGCGCGGCCGCGCAGCAAGCGGGCCTGGAGCTCGGCGAGCGGACCCGAGTCGGCCAGGTCGGCCAGCGCCTGGGCCGCCCGGTCGGTGCGGGTGGCCTTGCGCGTCAGGGAGCGCAGGACCCGGCCGGCGGTGGTGTAGAGCGCTCCGAAGGCGCAGCCGATCAGCAGGGCGTAGAAGACGATCCGGGGGGTGGTGAAGGCGGTCAGGACCGCGATCATCGCCCAGCGCTCACCGATCGGGAGGATGATCATCCGGCGGACCCACACGGTCCAGCCCACGCTGTCGAGCCGGCCGGACAGGGCGGCCGTGGGAGACGTGTTGGCGGTGGCGTCGTGGTTGGCCTCGTTGAAGGAGAAGTCCACGACGTGCCGGCAGGTCATCAGGATCATGGAGCCGACGGCCAGGGCCCAGACGTCGTCGCCGTTCCTGGCCGCGCCGAGCGCGAGTCCCGCGTAAAAGGCGTACTCCTTCGCGCGGTCGAAGGTGGCGTCGAGCCAGGCGCCCATCGTCGAGTACTGGAGCGAGTAGCGGGCGAGCTGCCCGTCGGTGCAGTCCAGTACGAAGGAGACGAGGAGCAGCACACCGGCCGCCACGTAGCCCCAGCGTTCGCCGGTGGCGGCGCAGCCGGCCGCGATCAGTGCGGTGATCAGCGAGGCGGTGGTGACCTGGTTCGGGGTCAGGCCGCGGCGCGCGCACCAGCGGGCGATGTAGCGCGAGTACGGGCTGATGAAGAAGGTGGTGAAGAAGCCGTCGCGGGACTTCACGGCGGTCCGCAGGCGGACTGCCTCGTCGTCGACGGCGGCGACGGCTGCGGTCGCCGCGTCCCGCTCCGCGCGAGCGGTGGGGACGGTGGCGACGAGCGTGCCCAGTTCGGGGCGCTGGACGGTGGTCCCGGCGGCCTCGACGGCGGCCGCGAGCCGGTCCGCGTAGGGGATCGCCTCGTCGGCGCCGCTACCGGCGGCCTCGGCGGCGGCCTTGTCGAGGGCGCCGCGGGCCCCGGCCTGGACGGCGAGGGCACCGGTGACGGCGCAGGCGTCGAAGCGCGGGTCGGTCAGCGCGAGCCGCAGCGCGTGCACGTGCCCGACGAAGGCACTGTCCACGACGGCCACCCGCTGGTCGGCGGGTACGCCCGCCAGCGCGGCGGCGGCGTCCTGGGGGCCGGCGGCCGGGCGGACGTCGAAGCCGAGGGAGCGCAGCTCGTCCGCGAGCGGTGATCCGGGGACCGGCAGGCCGGTGAGGATGACGGTCGGCAGACGAACTCACTCCTTGTAACGGATTGCGAACGCGCGCCCTTATGGGGCGGCAGCACGTCGGCAGAGGCTATCGGATGAATGGAGGCAGGGGTTCACCACCCGTTTACGCCCTGATAAGCCGAATATTCGGGCCCGGGGCCGGGTTCCGATCATCATTGACGATCACGGCGCGGTACCACAAACGGCCCGGATGTTACGGTGGACACGCCCCTGAACGTGTCGAGTGGAAAGAGGTGGGTTGATGACCGTCGTAGTGGTCGCGGCCATGCGCAGCGAACTCCGGTACATCTCCCCTTCCTTCCGGGCATCCGGCCGGGCCTGATCACACAGCTGGGCCTCGTCGGCCGGAGCCCCCGTTCCAAGGGTTCACGTTGACCGACAGCAATTCCTTCGACGATTCCGTCGACCTCGACGGCGCCGACGACTTCACGCACGCATTCTTCGCCCTGCACCACGGCCTGCCCCGGCAGGCTCCGGGCTCCGACGCGAGCACCCGCCACCTGTTGTCCCTGTGCGGACCGCTGCCCGAGCGGCCGCGCGTCCTCGACCTGGGCTGCGGCCCGGGCCGCAGCGCACTGCTGCTCGCCGCCGAGGCGGGCGCGGCCAAGGCGGCCGGCGCCGAGGTGACCGCCGTCGACCTGCACGCCCCCTTCCTCGACGAACTCCGTGCGGCCGCCGCGGCGCGCGGTCTCGCCGACCGGGTCCGCACCGTGGAGGCGGACATGGGCGCCCTCCCGGACGAGGGCTTCGAGGACGGTTCCTTCGACCTCGTGTGGGCGGAGGGTTCCGCCTACCTCCTCGGCTTCGACGCCGCGCTCGCGCGGTGGAAGCGACTGCTCGCCCCGGGCGGCACCCTCGTGCTGACCGAGTGCCAGTGGTCGGTCGCGCGGCCGTCCGCGGGCGCCCGCGCCTTCTGGGACCCGCACTACGCGCTGCGCACCACCGCCGGCAATCTCGCGGCCGCCCAGGCGGCCGGGTACCAGGTGCTCGGCGTGCACGAGCTGCCCGACTCCGACTGGGCCGAGTACTACGGCCCGCTCGCCGAGCGGGTCCGTACCCTGTCCGGCACCGGTGGCCCGGCGATGGCGCGGGCCCTGGCCGCGACGCGCGAGGAGCTCGACGTACGGGCCCGCCACGGGCACGAGTACGGGTACACGGGCTACGTCCTGCGCCCGGTGAGCGCCGGGGACGGCGACGCCTGGCCCGCCCGGCCGGAGACCGCGGCCGACGTGGCGGCCGTACGGGCGGTGAATCTGGCGGCGTTCGGAACTCCGCTGGAGGCCGACCTCGTGGACGCGCTGCGCGGCGACGAGGCCTGGCTGCCCGGGCTGTCGTACGTGGCGCAGGCCCCGGACGGTTCGGTGGCGGCGCACGCCCTGCTGACCCGGTGCGAGGTCGGCGGCGTCCCGGCGCTCGCGCTCGCCCCGGTGGCGGCCGATCCGGCCCGGCAGCGCTCGGGCGCGGGCAGCTCGGTCGTACGGGCCCTGCTGGCGGCGGCCCGGGAGCGCGGGGAGTCACTGGTCCTGGTCCTGGGGCACCCGGAGTACTACCCGCGCTTCGGCTTCGTGCCGGCGTCGCACTTCGGGATCCGGGCCCCCTTCGAGGTGCCCGACGAGGCCATGATGGCGCTGGTGCTGGACGATTCCCGCCCGGTGCCGGTGGGGACGATCGGCTATCCGGCCCCGTTCGGAGTCTGACGCGCACACAACGTCATATGAATGACACGTGAGGTGATCCGCCCCTCGTCGCCTAGCACGCGACGGGGGGCGGACATGCGTGGATCTCCGAAGTGGGGACAAGCCTCTTTTGTACGGCAGACTGAAGGCCGAAGTCCGAAGCGAAGGATGGGTATGCCGACCACACCAGCCACCGCCGCGAACAGCGCGTCCAACGGCACCGGTACTCAAGAACCGATCATGCTCGAACTGGTCGACGAGGCCGGCAACACCATCGGCACGGCGGAGAAGCTCTCCGCCCACCAGGCGCCCGGCCTGTTGCACCGGGCGTTCTCCGTGTTCCTCTTCGACGAGCAGGGCCGACTGCTGCTCCAGCAGCGGGCCCTCGGGAAGTACCACTCCCCCGGCGTCTGGTCGAACACCTGTTGCGGGCACCCGTACCCCGGGGAGTCGCCGTTCGCGGCCGCGGCCCGTCGGACCCATGAGGAGCTGGGCCTGTCGCCCTCGCTGCTCGCGCAGGCGGGGACGGTGCGCTACAACCACCCGGACCCCGCTTCGGGTCTGGTGGAGCAGGAGTTCAATCACCTGTTCGTGGGACTCGCGCAGACCGTCGTGCGGCCGGATCCGGAGGAGGTCGAGGACACGGCCTTCGTGACCGCCGAGGAGCTGGCGAAGCGGCACGCCGAAGTGCCGTTCTCGGCCTGGTTCATGACCGTGCTGGACGCGGCGCGGCCCGCGATCCGCGAGCTGACCGGCGACGCGGCGGGCTGGTAGTCCGTACGCCGTCCCGCTGTCCGCCCGCCCGTCGGCCGCCGCTCAGCCGGCGGTCGGCGGGGCGGTGAGCGGCAGGGCCGCCCAGATCACCTTGCCGCCGGTCGAGGTGTGCTCGACGTCGCAGACCCCGCCGGCCTCCAGGGTGATCTCCCGGACCAGGAGCAGGCCACGGCCGCCGGTCTGGCCGAAGTCGGCCTCCAGCGCCTTGGGCCGGTAGGGGTGGTTGTCCTCCACGGCCACCCGGACCCACTCACGGCCGATCGCGACCTCGACCGCGACCTCCGGCGAGAGCAGGGCGGCGTGCCGGACCGAGTTCGTCACCAGCTCGGAGACGATCAGGAGCAGGGAGTAGACGAGGTCCTGATGGGCCGGCACCCCCTGGCGCCCGAGCAGGTCCCGGACCGCACGGCGGGCCTGCGGAACGGATTCTTCAACGGCGGGTGCGGTGAACCTCCACACTCCCTCGTAGGCGAGGGGGTCGCCCGGAGCCTCCACCTCACCCGCCTTGGCTGGCGGGACGCTCCCGCTGACATCCATCTTCCGTCCCCCGTCTTCGCGCTCGATCGTCTCCACGCGACAAGAGTGGGGAACGGGCTGGTCCGGACCCGACTGCTGACCAAAAGTCAGCGCCTATCGGACACTTTCTGACCGCCGGCGTATGACAGAGTCAGTTGTTCGACTGTTCCTGATCTTCTGTCGGTCGCTTCACGGCCGCCTCGCCCGCCGACGCCGCCGCGGCCGCCCCCGCCGGAGCCTCGTCCTCCCTGACCAACCCCAGGATGCGCCGGGAACCCATGCCCATGGCCACCAGGCTCAGCCCGTCGAACAGCAGGGCGAGGGAGAAGAACGTTCCGATCACGTACAGACTGTTGCCGGGCCAGTTGGAGAGGATCAGGAAGCCCAGCAGGATCCCGAAGGCGCCCTGGACGACCGCGAGCCCGAAATTGGCGCCGCGCACCACCAGCGCCCCGACCAGCCGGAACACCCCTGCCGTGAGGAACAGCAGCGCGGCGAACATGGTCAGTGCCTCGGCGCTCGCCTCGGGGCGGCGCAGGATCACGAAGCCCGCGGCCAGGTTGATCGCGGCGACGACCACGGCGAGCCAGAAGTAGTTGCTCCTGCGTGCCTGGACGGCCTGCAGCAGGCCCACCACGCCGCCGAGGAGCAGCAGCCAGCCGAAGAGGAACATCGAGGTGAGCGTGGCCACCCCCGTGTAGACCAGGCCGACCAGACCGGCCAGCACCAGGACCACCCCGAGGGCCGTCATCAACGCGAAACTGCGGTTGAGCTTCTTCTTGTCCCGCTGCGGTTCCGGGCCGCCGGCCTTCGCACGGTCTGCGCCCATGGACGTGCCACCTCCTCGCAAGGACTCCCTTGATCATAGGTATGACCGCGCGGGATAGCATCCGGCGCATGGACGCAGCCCTGGACGCACAGCTCCTGCACACGGTCGCCGACGGGGTGGCCACGGTCGTCATCTCGCACCCCGCCAAACGCAACGCCATGACCGCCGCCATGTGGCGGGCGCTCCCGGAGCTGCTGACGGGCCTGGCGGACGATCCGGCCGTACGGGTGCTCGTGCTGACCGGGGCCGGACCGACCTTCTGCGCGGGCGCCGACATCTCCTCTCTGACCGGGGACGCCGGCGCGGCCGGGGCCGAGGACCCGCGAGTCCTGGCGGTGGCCGCCGAGGAGGCCCTGGCCGCCTTCCCCAAGCCGACCCTGGCGGCGATCCGCGGCTTCTGCGTGGGCGGTGGCAGCCAGCTGGCGGCCGCCTGCGACCTGCGCTTCGCCGAGGAGGGTGCCTCCTTCGGGGTGACCCCGGCCAAGCTGGGCATCGTCTACCCGGCGTCCTCCACCCGCAGGCTCGCGGCCCTGGTCGGCCCGGCCTGGGCCAAGTACCTCCTCTACTCCGCGGAGCTGATCGGCGCGGAGACGGCGCTGCGCGCGGGGTTCCTGAACGAACTGCTGCCCGCCGGGCAACTGGACAAGCGGGTCGTCGAGTTCACCCGGATCCTGGCCACGCGCTCGCAGCTGACGCAGGCCGCGGCCAAGGAGTTCGCGGACGGCCGGACCGACCGGGACGCGTACTGGGAGGACCAGGCCGCCGGGAGCGCGGACACCGCCGAGGGGGTCGCCGCGTTCCTGGAGCGCCGGTCCCCCCGCTTCACCTGGACACCGTGACGGACGGCCCTCAGCCGGGCGTGCCACCGCCCCGCAGCATCGCGACGAGGGCGGCCGGGGCCTTGTCGGGCGAGCCGGCGTCGTAGGGCGGCCGGGGATCATACTCGGTCATCAGCTGCACGGCTTTGGCGAAGTCGTCACCGGCGATCCGGCCGAGCAGGGTGAGCCCCATGTCGATCCCGGCGGACACCCCGGCGGCCGTGACGTACTTCCCGTCGAACACCACCCGCTCGCCGGTGGGCTCGGCCCCGTGGTTCGGCAGCTGGTCCAGGTACAGCCAGTGGCTGGTGGCCCGCCGGCCGTCGAGCAGCCCGGCGGCGGCCAGCAGCAGGGATCCGGTGCACACCGAGGTCGTCCAGGTGGTGGTGGCGTCGACGGCGCGCAGCCAGTCCATGACCACCGGGTTGGCCATCTCCCGGTCGGGATGCGGCCCGCCGGGCACGATCACGATGTCGGGGCGGGTGACCTCGTCGAGCCCCTTGTCGGCGACGAGCGCGAGCGAGCCGTTGTCGGTCCGCACGGGCCCCGGCCGCTCCGAGACGAAGACGACCTCGGCGTCGGTCAACCGGCCGAGGGTGTCGAAGGGGCCGATGGCGTCGAGGGCGGTGAAGTGGTCGTAGAGCAGTACGGCGATCTGCATGGCTCCTCCGGAGCGTCGGTCCGAACACGGCTCCGCCCGCGTGGGCGGTTCTCTCTCTTCTTCCGGGTGCGCCGGGGCGGCGCTCAGGGGCCCGGACCCGGGCCCGCCGTGCCGAAGCGGCGGCGGTACTCGGCCGGCGGCTGGCCGAGGTTGCGCACGAAGGCCCGGCGCAACGCCTCCGGGTTCCCGTAACCGCAGGCCCGGGCGATCTGTGCGATCCCTTCCCCGCTCTCCTCCAGCAGCCGCCGGGCGTGGTCCACCCGGACCCGTTCGACGTACCGGCCGGGCGTGACCCCGGTCTCCGCCTGGAAGGCCCGCGCGAAGTGCCGCGGCGAGAGCCGGGCACGGGCGGCGAGCTGCTCGACGCCCAGCTGCTCCCCCGGGTGCTCGGTGATCCACTGCTGGACGTCCCGCAGCGGGTCCCGGCGGGCCGTCTGGGCGGCCAGCTGCGCACTGAACTGCGCCTGGTTGCCGGGCCTGCGCAGGAACACCACCAGGTGCCGGGCGATCGTCAGGGCGACGTCCTGCCCGTGGTCCTCCTCCACCAGCGCCAGGGCGAGGTCGATCCCCGCCGTGACCCCGGCCGAGGTGGCCACCGGCCCGTCCCGTACGTAGATCGGGTCCGGGTCGACGGCGACGGCCGGATAGTCGCGCGCCATCCGCTCGCAGGCGTTCCAGTGCGTCGTCGCCCGCCGCCCGTCCAGCAGTCCCGCCTCGGCGAGCAGCAGCCCTCCCGTGCACACGGAGACGAGCCGCTCCACGCCTCCCCCGTGGGTCCGGAGCCAGTCGGTGAGCCGGGGCTCGAAGTCCGCCGTGAACCGTCCCCCGGGGACCAGCACCGTCGTCCCGGGCCCCGGTCGGGCGCTCTCCAGTTCCCCGTCCGGCACCAGCGTGAGGCCGCTGCCGGTGCGGACGGGCTTCCCCTGCGGGGAGACGGTCCGGATCGTGTACCCGGCCCGCCCGGGAAAGTGCGCGAGCGCGGCGAACACCTCCACCGGACCGGTCACGTCCAGGCTCTGGACCCCGTCGTAGAGGAGGACGAGCACGTCGTGCGGCGATGACCCCATGGCTTCATGGTGTTCCGCCCCCGCGATGGCCGCAATGACGTGCTTCCCACCTATCCGGCCATGCCGGGCCCCGTCCGGGCGCGGATAGGATCGGCACATCATGACTGCAACCCTCGTCGCCAAGAAGCTCACCGCCGCGCACGGTGAGCGCACCCTCTTCGCCGATCTCGACCTCGTCGTCGCCCCCGGCGACGTCATCGGCCTCGTCGGCGTGAACGGCGCCGGGAAGTCCACCCTGCTGCGGCTGCTCGCCGGGCTGGACACCCCCGAGACCGGGGAGCTGCGGCTCTCCCCGCCCGGTGCCGCCGTCGGCCACCTCCCGCAGGAGCCGGAGCGTCGGCCCGAGGAGTCGGTCCGGGAGTTCCTGGCCCGCCGTACGGGCGTGGCCGCGGCCCAGGCCGAGCTGGACGCGGCGACACAGGGCCTGGTGGACGGAACGCCGGGCGCGGACGACGCGTACGCGACCGCGCTGGACATGTGGCTGAACCTCGGCGGCGCCGACCTCGACGAGCGGGCCCAGGAGGTGGCCGACGAGCTCGGGCTCGCCGTCGGTCTCGACCTTCCCATGACGGCGCTCTCCGGCGGCCAGGCGGCCCGGGCGGGCCTGGCCTCGCTCCTCCTCTCCCGCTACGACGTCTTCCTGCTCGACGAGCCGACCAACGACCTCGACCTCGACGGTCTGGAGCGGCTGGAGCGCTTCGTCAAGGGGCTGCGGGCCGGCACGGTCGTCATCAGCCACGACCGCGAGTTCCTCACCCGGACGGTCACCAAGGTGCTCGAACTCGACCTGGCGCAGCAGCAGATCAACCTCTACGGCGGCGGCTACGACTCCTATCTGGAGGAGCGCGCGCGGGCCCGCAGCCACGCGCGCGAGGAGTTCGAGGAGTACGCGGACAAGAAGGCCGCCCTGGAGGGCCGGGCCCAGATGCAGCGCAACTGGATGGACAAGGGTGTGCGCAACGCCCGCCGCAAGGCCTCCGACAACGACAAGATCGGAAAGAACCTGCGCGGCGAGTCCAGCGAGAAGCAGGCCGCCAAGGCCCGCCAGACCGCCCGGGCGATCGAGCGGCTGGAGGTCGTCGACGAGCCCCGCAAGGAGTGGGAGCTGCGCATGGAGATCGCGGCGGCCCCGCGCTCCGGGTCCGTGGTGGCCACCCTGCGCGAGGCGGCCGTCAAGCGGGGGGACTTCGCCTTCGGTCCGGCGAGCCTGCAGATCGACTGGGCGGACCGGGTGGCGATCACCGGGGCCAACGGCGCCGGCAAGTCCACGCTGCTCGCCGTCCTGCTGGGCCGGCTGGCACCGGACTCCGGGTCCGCCACCCTCGGCTCCGGCGTCCTGGTCGGCGAGGTCGACCAGGCGCGCGGCCTGTTCCTCGGCGACGAACCGCTGCTCGAAGCCTTCTGCGCGGCGGTCCCCGAGACCGAGCCGGCCGAGGTCCGCACCCTGCTGGCCAAGTTCGGCCTCAAGGCGGCCCACGTCCTCCGCCCGGCGGGCACCCTCTCGCCGGGCGAGCGCACCCGGGCGGCGCTGGCCCTGCTCCAGGGGCGCGGGGTGAACCTGCTGGTCCTGGACGAGCCGACCAACCACCTCGACCTTCCGGCGATCGAACAGTTGGAGGCCGCGCTCGACGCCTACGAGGGCACCCTGCTGCTGGTCACGCACGACCGCCGCATGCTGGACGCCGTGCACGTGACCCGCCGCCTGGAGGTCTCCGGCGGCAAGGTCACCGAGCTCTAGGGCGACTCCCCGAGGCGTCCCGCCGGGCACAGCGTTCGCGTGCCTCGCGGACCGGCAGGCCGACGAGGACGGTGTACGCCTCGGGCAGGCGGCCGGTGTCCAGCTTCCGGCCGATGCTGAAGGCCGCCCCGCTCGCGATGCCGCCCAGGACGCCCATGGACCGGCCCAGGAGCCGGCGGACCCGCTCGCCGGACTCGTCCAGCACCACGTGGACGTCGAACACTCCGATGAGGTCGAGGAGTTCCCCGAGGAACTCCTCGTCCCCGGGGGCGAAGTCGCCCCACAGTTCCTCGGCGCCGCGCAGCCGCCGCTGCACGTCGGCGCGCGGGATGCCGAGCGCCTCGCACACCGCGAGGGCGGTGTCCTGGAAGTCGGCGCCGACCGTGAGGGCCGCGTACACCTCGACGGGCGGCAGCCCCGACGCCAGGGCCTCGCGGGCCCGCTCCACGGTCGCACTCATGCGGTCGGGTCCGCCGGGGCCCGGCGCTCGCGGGCCATCCTGGCGGCCACGAACGTACGCGGCAGGTGCCGGACGGCGAGGGCGTAGGCGCGGTAGCGGAGGCCGGTGACGCTGACCGGTCGGCGCAGGGCGAGGTCCTTCAGGGCCTGGGCGACCACGGCCTCCGGCTCCAGCCAGACCGCGTCGCGCAGCGCGCTGACGTCCATCCCGGCCCGCTGCTGGAACTCGGTGCGGGTGAAGCCGGGGACCACGGCCAGCACCCGGACCCCGTACGGTGCCAGGTCCACCCGGAGCGACTCGCTGAAGGCGGTGATCCAGGCCTTGGCGGCGCCGTACGTCCCGGTCGGCAGGAGTCCCGCCACCGACGAGACGTTGAGGACCGCGCCCCGGCGGCGGGCGCGCAGGCCCGGCAGGAGCGCGTGGGTGAGCCGGAGGGGGACCTTGACCAGCAGGTCGAGCATCCGCTCCTCGTCCTCGACCGGGCTGTACGGGAAGGGGGCGGCCAGCCCGAAGCCCGCGTTGTTGACCAGGATGTCCACGGGCCGGGCCGACGCGGCGAGCCGCTCGGTGACGAGCGCGCAGTCCGCCGGGTCCAGCAGGTCGGCGGGCAGCACCTCGGACGCGGTGCCGTATTCCCGGGCCAGTTCGGCGGCGACGGCGTCGAGCCGGTCCTTGTCGCGGGCGACGAGGACCAGGTCGCAGCCCTTGGCGGCGAAGCCCCGGGCGAAGGCCGCGCCCAGTCCGGCACTGGCGCCGGTGATCAGTACGGTGGTCACGAGGTGTTTCACTTCCTTGTGGTGGCGGGCGCGGCGTACGCCTGGGCGACGTCGACGAGGAACCGGGCCTCGTCCGCCAGGTCCCCGCCCTCCTGCGAGGTGTGGATCGCGGCGGGCAGTTCCAGCGCGGCCGCCTCGCCCGGCCGCCCGGGCGCTCCGTCGAGCTTGGCCTGCCGGGCCTCCTTCAGTACGCGGGCCAGCGCGGCGGCGGTGGCCCGCTGCTCGGGGACCCCGTGGCCGGTGACCTGCCCGCGGGCCTCTTCCATGGCGCCCGGGGCCGCGTACTCGCCCAGGATCAGGATCGCGTCGCGGGTCTCGATGACCTTCCGGTACACGAGCAGGTTGCGCGGGACCGGCGGCCACAGCAGCTCCATCACCCGCCAGGCGCGCGGCTTGTTGAGGGCCACGTGCGGCACCGCTTCGACCAGGTCGCGCCACAGCGGCCAGAGCCGCCAGGTCGTGGCGATGTCCGCGCAGGTGCGGCGGAGCGTGAAGAGGGTGGGCACGAGGATCGCGGCGGCGCGCAGCAGGCCGTGCAGGTTCATGAGCAGCGGGAGGGCGGGCATCGCCCAGGTGCTGCCGAAGAGGGCCTTGAGCAGGTAGGCCAGCCAGAACAGTCCGGCGAGGGCGGTTCCGAGGCCGAAGAGCCGCAGGCCGGCGGCCAGGCCCCGGCTCTCGGTACGCCGGCTGTAGCGCGAACACAGGGCCACGCAGACGATGTTGGCGACCACATGGGCGGAGATCAGCACGAGCCAGTACGCGAGGGAGGGCACCGGGTCGCCGACCGGGGGCATGGTGTGCGTGCCGTGGTCGGGGGCGGCCGCGTCCAGGGCGAGGAGGGTGATGAGCCAGGCCACGGTGGCGACGCAGGCGGTGAGTTGGAGCCTGCGGCCTCGGGTCGTGGCGGCCACGAAGTAGAGCACGGCGCCGGCCGAGAGCACGCCGATGAGGTTGCGGACGAGGCCGATGGTGTGGGCGTAGCCGGAGCCGCGGCTCATCGCGTAGGCGACCACGTCCGGGAGGTTGAGGGTCATCGCGGCGGCGGCGGTGGCGACGGCCAGCCACAGGCCGCGCTGTTGCGGGGAGCGCAGGGCTCCGGGGGCGCGGAGCAGGACGGCGGCCCACAGGCACACCACGCTGGGGACGGCGAGCCAGTTGCCGAGGTCGGTCAGGTCAGTTGCCATCGGTGCCCCGCTCGTACCCCATGGCCGACTCCAGCCGGGCCAGGGTGCCGCGCGCGCCGTTCGCGGACCGGGGGGCGAGGTTCGCGGTGCGGATGCGGATCATGCTGGCGAGCATCTCCGCCTCCTGCTCCTGCCGGGTGGTGTAGTTGGTGCGCCCGAGCACCACGGGGGCGTGCCCGTCGGTCTCCTCCCCTTCCAGGGAGTGGTGACCGAAGAGGATGTGGCCCAGCTCGTGGAGGACGATGTGCTCCCGGTGCAGCGGGGTGGTCTGCGCCTCGTAGAAGACGTAGTCGACGCCGGCCGTGCCCACCCACAATCCGCAGACTCCTGACTCGGCCGCCTCCTTGGGGAGCGGGTGGAGCCGGATGGGACGGCCGCGCCGCTCGGCTATCCGGCGGCACAGGTCGTCGAGGGAGAACGGGTGGGTCAGATCCAGATGGCCGAGAATCTGCTCGCACCTCTTGCGAATGCTGAGTTGCCGGTGGGGCATGTGATCCCTCTTCGGACCCTTTCCGGGGCAACGGTGGTAGGCGTGTGTGGGCATGGGCATGACGTCCTGTGCCTTCGAGGCGGCCTCGGGGAATACGGTCCTGAGGGGAAAACGCGGAAGCCCGTCCGCCGAGTGACGAACGGGCGTTCCACCATGCCTACAGATCTTGTACGCGAGTTGGCAAGGCAAGTCCCCAGGTGGGGAAGCTATTCGGCCACTCCGTACGCGGCCCGCGCCTGTCGGGTGGCCTCAAGACGCCCTTGACGGGGGCTACTTCTTGCGGCGCTCCTCGGGTGCGGTGAGGCCCGCGCGGCGCAGGGCGTCCGCCATCGCGCTGTTGGCGGGGGCGGGGGCGTTGCCGCCGCCCTGCCGACGGCCCTGACCGCCCTGGCCGCGCTCGCCCTGGCCCTGGTTCCGGCCGCCCTCGCGGTTACCGGACCCGCCGCGCTGCTGCGGCGGCCGGCCACCGCCGCCACCGCCCCGTCGGTCCTCGCGCTGCCGGGGCGCGCCCGCGCCGCGCTCCGCCCCGGCCTCGTCCTCCAGCCGCAGGGTCAGCGAGATCCGCTTGCGCGGGATGTCCACGTCCATGACCTTCACCCGGACGATGTCGCCCGGCTTGACCACGTCCCGGGGGTCCTTGACGAAGTTCTTCGACAGCGCCGAGACGTGCGCGAGCCCGTCCTGGTGGACGCCGATGTCGATGAAGGCGCCGAAGGCGGCCACGTTGGTGACGACGCCCTCCAGGATCATCCCGGGGGCCAGGTCGCCGATCTTCTCGACGCCCTCCTTGAAGGTGGCCGTCTTGAAGGCCGGGCGCGGGTCGCGGCCCGGCTTCTCCAGCTCGCGCAGGATGTCCGTGACGGTGGGCAGACCGAAGGCCTCGGTGACGAACTGCTCCGGCCGCAGCGAACGCAGCAGACCGGAGTTGCCGATCAGGGCCGCGACCTCGCTGCCCGCGGTCTTGGCCATGCCCCGGACCACCGGATAGGCCTCGGGGTGCACGCTGGAGAAGTCCAGCGGGTCGTCGCCGCCGCGGATCCGCAGGAATCCCGCGCACTGCTCGTACGCCTTCGGGCCGAGCCGGGCCACGTCCTTGAGGCCCTTGCGGCTACGGAAGGGGCCGTTGGCGTCGCGGTGGGCCACGATGTTCTCGGCGAGGCCGCCGCTGATGCCCGACACCCGCGAGAGCAGCGGCGCGGAGGCGGTGTTGACGTCCACGCCGACGCCGTTCACACAGTCCTCGACGACCGCGTCGAGCGAGCGCGAGAGCTTCACCTCGGACAGGTCGTGCTGGTACTGGCCGACGCCGATCGACTTCGGGTCGATCTTGACGAGTTCGGCGAGCGGGTCCTGCAGGCGGCGGGCGATGGAGACGGCGCCGCGCAGCGACACGTCCATGTCCGGCAGTTCCTGCGAGGCGAAGGCGGAGGCCGAGTACACGGAGGCGCCCGCCTCGGAGACCATCACCTTGGTGAGCTTCAGCTCGGGGTGGCGCGTGATGAGGTCCCCGGCCAGCTTGTCGGTCTCGCGGGAGGCCGTGCCGTTGCCGATGGCGACCAGCTCGACGGCGTGCTCCTTGGCCAGGCGGGCGAGCTTGGCGAGGGACTCGTCCCACTTGTTGGCGGGGACGTGCGGATAGATCACGTCGGTGGCCACGACCTTGCCGGTCGCGTCCACGACGGCGACCTTCACACCGGTACGGAAGCCCGGGTCGAGGCCGAGCGTCGCCCGGGTGCCGGCGGGGGCCGCGAGCAGCAGGTCGCGCAGGTTCGAGGCGAAGACCCGTACGGCCTCGTCCTCGGCGGCCTGGCGCAGTCGCGTCCGCAGGTCGATGCCGAGGTGCACCTGGATCTTCGTACGCCAGGCCCAGCGGACCGTGTCGGCCAGCCACTTGTCGCCGGGACGGTCACGGTCGGCGACACCGAAGCGGCGCGCGATCATGCCCTCGTAGGTGGACGGGCCGGGCGTCGCTGTGTCTTCGCGGTCCTCCGGCTCCAGGACGAGGTCGAGGACGTCCTCCTTCTCGCCGCGCAGCATGGCGAGGACGCGGTGCGAGGGCAGCGCGGTGAACGGCTCGGCGAAGTCGAAGTAGTCGGCGAACTTGGCGCCCGCCTCCTCCTTGCCCTCACGGACCTTCGCCGCGAGCCGGCCGCGGCCCCACATGCGCTCGCGCAGCTCGCCGATCAGGTCGGCGTCCTCGCCGAACCGCTCGGTGAGGATGGCCCGGGCGCCGTCCAGGGCGGCCGCCGGGTCGGCGACGCCCTTGTCGGCGTCGACGAACGCGGCCGCGGCGGCGACCGGCTCGACGGACGGGTCGGCCAGCAGGCCTTCGGCGAGCGGCTCCAGACCGGCCTCGCGGGCGATCTGCGCCTTGGTGCGCCGCTTGGGCTTGAAGGGCAGGTAGATGTCCTCCAGCCGGGCCTTGGTGTCGGCCGCGGCGATCCGCGCCGCCAGTTCGTCGGTGAGCTTGCCCTGCTCCCGTACGGAATCCAGGACCGCCGCGCGGCGGTCCTCCAGCTCCCGCAGGTACCTCAGCCGCTCCTCTAGGGTGCGCAGCTGGGCGTCGTCGAGCATCTCGGTCGCTTCCTTGCGGTAGCGCGCGATGAACGGCACGGTGGAGCCGCCGTCGAGCAGCTCGACGGCGGCCTTGACCTGCCGCTCCCGTACGCCGAGCTCCTCGGCGATCCTGCCTTCGATGGACGTCGTCACGATCGGGTCCCGCCTGCCTTCGTTTGCACTGGAAGGCTGCCAATTGTGGCAGGTGGCGGTGGCGGACGGGCGGAGCCCTGCCCGTCAGGCCCTGCCCATCAGGTCCCGCGGGAAGGCCCCGGCGGTCACGGCCTTGAGGACGAGGGCGCCGCCGAGTTCGGTGAGGCGGGCCAGGCCGTCCGCGCCGAGGTGCTCGTAGGGGGCGGCGTCGAGGCGGTCGGTCTCGCTCTCCAGTCGCTCGCGCAGGGCCGTGCCCTCCTCGGTCAGGTCGCCGTCGGCGTCGAGGACGCCGCGCTCGCGCAGCCGGTCGGCCGCGGCGTCGAGGTCGTCCTGCGTCCAGCCGCGTATGCCCTTGATCCGCTTCGGGGTCATGCCCTTGCCGGTGGCCGTGTGGCTGACCAGGGCCTCCACCGGGTCCAGGCCCGCGAGGAGCAGGGCGGCGAGGTGGCCGTCGCCGCGGTGCTCGCGCAGCAGGGTGGTGGCGTGCCACAGCCGCAGGTGCGGGGCCTCGGGTACGGGGAGGTCGGCGTGGGCGGCGTAGAGGGTGCGGGCGTGCCGGGTGCAGCGCTCGGTGGCCCGCATCGCCAGGTCGGCGGCTTCGGCGACCTCGGGGGACTTCACGGTCTCTTCGCCGAGCAGCCGGGTCAGGGTGGCGTCGGCGGCGCGCAGCCGAGCGGCGAGGGCCTGCTCGGGGGTGACGGTGTCCCAGACGGCGGGCAGGTGCCGGGCGACGACGTCGTGCCGGTAGTTGTAGAAGGCGGCGGTGACCGCGCCGGCCCCGACGGCCCCCATCGCGGCGGAGCGGTGCGCGAGGTTGACGGCGACCGGGTCGGTTATCCCGAGGGCGGCGAACTCCTCGGCGATCTCCGGCGAGAAGTAGACGGTGGAGTGCAGCGGATTGACGGCGGTGTGCCAACAGCGTCGCGCGGCGCGCGGGTGAAGGGTCATGCGCGGCACGGTACCTACTGTCCGGTACGCCGGACAGGGGGATCGAGCCCCACGCTCCTCCGCTCCCCGCGCGGGGTCGCTCCGCACCGCCGACCGGGGGCGGGGCGGCCGCACAAGGGTGGGTGTACCGCAAGGGGTGTCGTGGTGATCCGGACGTTCCCTCGGGCAGGGTCGGGCGGGTGGTGGCGGCTTCGGGAAGGGGGCTCCTGGCGGTCGGTGCGCAGGCCGGGGCGGGTGTGCCGGGGTGGGCGGTACCCCCGTGGGTGGTCGCGGCACCGTCCCGCGCGCGGACGCGTGACGGCCGAATGGCGATCGTGTGACAGCAGGGGCCATGGACATGACCTGAACGGTCAAGGGTGAATACGGTCGAACGACAAGGCCTTGGACCACTCTGTGAACCGATCTGTCTCCCCTACCACTTGGAGCCATTCGTGCACCGCAAAGTCATCGCCCCGAGCGTGCTCGCCGCTTCCCTCCTGCTGGTGATCCCGGCGTCGGCGGCGGGTTCGGGTTCGGGCGCCCCGGGTATCGGCGATCCCTACTACCCGGCCAGC
Organism: Streptomyces sp. CLCI03; assembly: GCF_053615355.1. NCBI lineage: Bacteria > Bacillati > Actinomycetota > Actinomycetes > Kitasatosporales > Streptomycetaceae > Streptomyces > Streptomyces sp. CLCI03. Next base: position 1,588,964 of record NZ_CM132132.1, read on the forward strand.
GGCAACGGCGGATACGACGTGTCGCACTACGACCTGCGCCTGCAGTACCAGCCGAAGACGGACCTGTTGGAGGGCACGGCCACCCTGTTGGCCACCGCCAAGCAGGACCTGTCCCGCTTCAACCTGGACTTCGGCCTCCAGGTCAGCGAGATCCGGGTCAACGGGGTCAAGGCGAAGTTCGCCACGTCCGGCTCCCACGAGCTGGAGGTCACCCCGGCGAAGCCGCTGGCGCGCAACACCCCGCTGTCCGTCGTCGTCAAGTACGCCGGGAAGCCCTCGGAGTTCAAGGTGGACGGCTGGAGCGCCTGGCAGCGTACGCCCGACGGTGGGGTCGCGGCGCAGGAGCCCGACTCGGCGGTCTGGTGGTTCCCCAGCAACGACCACCCGCTGGACAAGGCCACCTTCGACGTCTCGATCAACGTGCCCGACGGCACCCAGGCCATCAGCAACGGCGTGCTGCAGTCCCAGACCTCGCGGCTGGGCTGGACCCGGTACAACTGGCGTTCCAACAAGCCGCAGGCCACCTATCTGGCCACCCTGGCCGTCGGCAAGTTCGACATCACCACCGACAAGACGGCGAGCGGGCTGCCGATCCTCAACGCGTACAGCAAGGACCTCGGCGACAACGCGGGCGCGGCGCGCGCGAGCGTGGAGCGGACCGGCGAGGTCGCCGAGTGGCTGGAGGGGGTCTTCGGGCCGTACCCCTTCAACGCGCTGGGCGGCTACGTGCCGAACGTGACGGCCGGCTTCGCCCTGGAGACCCAGACACGGCCGTTCTACGGGCCGGCGCAGTTCCGCAACGGCGCCAACGTCTCGGTGGTCGTGCACGAGCTGGCGCACCAGTGGTACGGCGACAGCGTGTCCGTCGAGGGCTGGAAGGACATCTGGATCAACGAGGGCTTCGCCCGCTACAGCCAGTGGCTCTGGTCGGAGAAGGAGGGCGAGGGCACGGCGCAGGAGCTGGCCGACTGGGCCTACGCCCTGCGCCCGGCCGAGGACGCGTTCTGGCAGGTCAAGCCGGGTGACCCCGGTCCGGAGAACCAGTTCCACGGCGCCGTCTACGACCGCGGGGCCATCGCCCTGCAGGCGCTGCGCAACGAGATCGGCGACGAGAAGTTCTTCGAGATCCTCAAGGGTTGGCCGACCGAGCGGGCCTACGGCAACGCCAAGGTCGGGGACTTCGTCCGGTACGCCGAGAAGGTCTCGAAGAAGCCTCTCGCCCAGCTCTTCGAGACCTGGCTGTACACCCCGGGCAAGCCCGAGGCCTCGGCCCTGAACCCGTCGGCGGCGGGGCCCACGGCCCGCTCGTCGCGGCAGTCCTCCCCGGCGAAGCCCGCCGCGGAGCCGAAGTCCTGGAAGAAGATCGCGGCGACCGACACGATCCACGACACCGAGCACGGCGCCGGGCCCGGCCACCGGCACTGAGTCCGCACCGCCCGCGGCCCCCGCATCCGGCGGGGGCCGCGGGCGCACGGAGGGTCGTCAGCGGCGGCCCGCATGCCACGCGGCCCGCGCCCGGTAGGCGATCGGCAGGTACCGCAGCCGCTCGGGCAGCAGCGGTACGAGGAGCCGTACGACCGTGCTGAACCGCCGGAGCGTGCGCTCCTGGGCCGGGCTCCACTCCAGCCCGATCGCGGCGCGGGCCTCGGGCGGCATGTAGCCGACGGTGACGAAGGCCCGGAGGCGCAGGAAGGCGGCCCGCAGCACCGGCCAGGTCAGCCTCAGCAGCAGGCGCACGGCCGGCGAGCCGGCCGGCGGCCGGGGCAACTTCACCTCGGTGGAGATCAGCTCGCGGGCGACGGCGGTGGGCTCGATCTCCTCGGCCAGCATCCGGCCCCAGTACGTCCAGTACTCCTCGATGCTCTGCGGCATGTCCCGGTCGCGCAGGCCGAGGATGCGCCCCACCTGGAGCCACTCCTGGTAGAGCTGCCGCTCCTGGGCCGGGGTGAAGCGGCGCAGCAGGTAGCGCCCGGCGTAGAGGTAGACCGGGAAGCCGGTGGCGTGGACCCAGGCGTAGCAGGCGGGGTCCAGGGAGTGGTAGCGGCGGCCGCGGGTGTCGGTGCCCTGGATGTCCTTGTGCAGGCGGCGCACCCGGCGGCCTTCCTCGGCGGCCTCCTCCCCGCCGTACACCCACAGCTGGACCGAGCGCAGGGAACGCTCGCCGCGGCCCCAGGGGTCGGTGCGGAAGACGGAGTACTCGTCGACACCGGCCGCGATGGCGGGGTGGGCGACCTGCATGGTGAAGGCGGCGGGCAGCATCAGCAGGGCCCGGACGTCACCGGCGATGGTCCACAGCACCCCGCCGGGTGGCGGCGGCTCGGGGTCGGTGCGGCGCGTGGCCGCAGGTCCGGCGGGGTGTACGGAGTCCGTCTTCGTCATATGACAAGTATGCGAGCACCGGACGGCCGTCCTACGGACAGAAAGTCTCTGCACGGGTGTTACCCAGAGGTAACTGCTGCTGCTTGTATGACGGCGTCGATCTTCCCCCGCAGGAATGATGGAGACCTCCATGCTGCTTTCCTCGCCCCGCTCGCGCCGCGCCGCCGCCACGGCCGTCGCCGCGGTCGCCGCAGGCGCGCTGGCCGCCACCACCGCGCCCGCCGCCTCGGCGGCGGAGACCGCCGCCGCGCCGCGGCTCAGCGTCCTGTCGTACAACGTGTTCCTGATGAGCAAGAACCTGTACCCGAACTGGGGCCAGGACCACCGGGCCGCCGAGATCCCCCGGACCTCCTTCTACCAGGGCCACGACGTGGTCGTGCTCCAGGAGGCCTTCGACAACAGCTCTTCGGACGCGCTGAAGGCGAACTCCGCCGCGCAGTACCCGTACCAGACCCCGGTCGTCGGCCGCAGCAAGAGCGGCTGGGACGCCACGGGCGGCGCGTACTCCGCCACCACCCCGGAGGACGGCGGGGTCACGATCCTCAGCAAGTGGCCGATCCTGCGCAAGGAGCAGGTCGTCTACAAGGACGCCTGCGGCGCCGACTGGTGGTCCAACAAGGGCTTCGCCTATGTCGTGCTGAACGTGAACGGCACCAAGGTGCACGTGGTCGGTACGCACGCGCAGTCCACCGACCCGGGCTGTGGCGCGGGCGAGGCCGCGGAGATGCGCGCCCGTCAGTTCCGCGCCGTGGACGCCTTCCTGGACGGGAAGAACATCCCGGCGAACGAGCAGGTCATCGTGGCGGGCGACCTGAACGTCGACTCGCGCACGCCGGAGTACGCGAGCCTGCTGGCGAACGCCGACCTGGCGGACGCCGACAGCCGTACGGGGCACCCGTACTCCTTCGACACCGCGCTGAACTCCATAGCGAAGTACCGCTACCCGACCGACCCGCGCGAGGACCTGGACTACGTCCTCTACCGCAAGGGCAACGCCCGCCCGGCGGGCTGGGAGAACAACGTGGTCAAGGAGCAGTCGGCGCCCTGGACGGTCTCCAGCTGGGGCACCTCCTACACGTACACCAACCTCTCCGACCACTACCCGCTGATCGGACGCTGAGCGTTCGCTGTCGGGTCGCGCCGGTACGGCCCGACCCGACAGCCCCGCTCGTCAGGGACGGCCGTCGGGTGGCCGGGCCGCGTCCGTGCCCGTCGTGTCCGTCGTGTCCGCCTCCGGGTCGCCGGAGGGGCCGATGCGGATCTCGAACTCGCCGCCGTACTCCTCGTGGCCCGCGGCCACGGCCACGGCCACCGCTTCCTCGCCCTGTTCGCCCTGGATGATGAGCGGGTCCCGGCGCAGGTCGCGCATGAGCGCCACGCACATACCGATCATGACCAGGGTGAACGGCGCCGCCACGAGGATCGTCAGGTTCTGCAGTCCGGCGAGCGCGTCGCCCTCCCCGTTGCCGATGAGCAGCATGATCGCCGCGACGGCACCGGTGACCACGCCCCAGAAGACGACCACCGGCCGGGACGGTTCGAGGACGCCCTTCTGGGAGAGCGTGCCCATCACGATGGAGGCGGCGTCCGCGCCGGAGACGAAGAAGATCGCGACGAGGACCATCACCAGCAGGCTCATGAAGGTGGCGGCGGGGAACTGCTGGAGCAGCCCGAAGAGTTGTCCCTCCGGGGTGCTCTCCTTGGGGAGGTCGCCGCTCTCCTGGAGCTTCATGGCCGTGCCGCCGAAGACGCAGAACCACACCAGGCTGACCGTGCTCGGTACGAGGATGACGCCGCCGATGAACTGCCGGATGGTGCGGCCGCGGCTGATCCGGGCGATGAACATGCCGACGAACGGGGTCCAGGAGATCCACCAGGCCCAGTAGAAGACAGTCCAGCTGCCCAGCCACTCGGCGACCTCGCCGGCGCCGGTGGCCTCGGTACGGCCGATGAGCTGGGGAAGGTCGCCGAGGTAGGCGCCCAGGGACGTGGGCAGCAGGTCGAGCACGATGATGGTCGGCCCGGCGATGAACACGAAGACGACCAGGAGCAGGGCGAGCACCATGTTGATGTTCGACAGCCACTGGATGCCCCGCTCCACACCGGAGACCGCGGAGGCGACGAAGGCGACGGTCAGGACGGCGATGATGCCCACGAGCAGCGCGGTGCCGACCGAGTCCATCCATCCCAGCTCCTGGAATCCGCTGCCGATCTGGAGAGCCCCGAGGCCCAGCGAGGCGGCGGAGCCGAAGAGGGTCGCGAAGATCGCCACGATGTCGATGACCCGGCCGGCGCCCCCGTGGGCGTGCCGGACTCCGATGAGCGGCTCGAACACGGCGCTGATCGTCTGGCGGCGGTCGCGTCGGAAGGTGCTGTAGGCGATGGCGAGCCCGACGACCGCGTAGATGGCCCACGGGTGGAGCGTCCAGTGGAACAGGGTGGTGGCCATCGCCGTCTGCATCCGCTCGGCGGAGTCGACCGGATGCGTGCCGGGCGGGGGCGTCCCGTAGTGCGCCAGGGGTTCGCTGACGCCGTAGAACATGAGCCCGATGCCCATGCCGGCGCTGAACATCATGGCGACCCAGGAGACGGTGCGGAACTCCGGGACCTCGTCCTCGTGGCCGAGGCGGATCCGGCCGTAGCGGCTGATCGCCAGCCAGAGGGCGAACACGACGAAGCCGCTGGCGGCGAGCATGAAGGCCCAGCCGCCGTTGTGGATGAGCCCTTCGAGCAGGCTGCTCGACACGCTCTCCAGCGAGTCCGTCGCCACGGCGCCCCAGAGGACGAAGGCGAGGGTCAGGCCCGCGGTGACCCCGAAGACCACCTTGTCCGTGCGGGAAGGCTGATCGGCCGGCAACGAAGCCCCCTTCCCCGAAGGACTGGAACCACATATCGTGACAGAGCATCATGTATTTCACATTTAAGCTCATATCGGCCGATGAGGGTCGTAGGGCGCCCGCGCGGCGGTTCACCCGCTCCGCGACACCGGTGCGGTGGGCACGATCCCGCCCACCGCACCGGTCCGTCCGGGCTACGCGGACGCGGACGGCTCCTCGGACGGCTCCCCGGAGGGCTCCCCGTGGGGCGCCTCGTACGGGTCGTCGTACAGGCCGTCGATCAGCGCGCCGTACTTGTCACGCACCACCCGGCGGCGGAGCTTGAGCGAGGGCGTGAGTTCCCCGGTCTCGGGGCCCCACTCCTGCGTCAGCAGCCGGTACCGCTTGATCTGCTCGGTCCGGTTGAGCCGGGCGTTGGCCGCCTCCACCGCGCGGGCGATCTCCGCCCGGACGGCGGGGTGCGCGGCGAGCTCGGCCGGGGAGGCCGCCTCGATGCCGCGGGCGGCGGCCCAGACCGGCGCCAGCTCCGGGTCCAGGACCAGCAGGGCGACCAGGTAGGAACGGCCGTCCCCGTGCACCAGGGCCTGGCCGATCAGCGGGTGTTCCTTGACGGTGTTCTCCACCAGGGCGGGCGAGACGTTCTTGCCGTTCGAGGTGATGATCAGTTCCTTCTTGCGGTCGGTCAGCCAGAGGTAGCCGTCCTCGTCGAGGCGGCCGATGTCCCCCGTCGGGAACCAGCCCTCGGTGTCCGCGGCGCTCTCCACCGAACCGTCCGGCCGCAGATAACCGCCGAAGACGGTCGCCCCCCGGGTGAGGATCTCCCCGTCCTCGGCCAGCCTCAGCTCCAGCCCCTCGATCGGACGGCCCACCGAGCCGAGGCGGAAGCCGTCCGGGCTGTTGACCGTGCACACGCCCGAGGTCTCGGTCAGCCCCCAGGCGTCCATGATGGTGATGCCCCAGCCGGCCCAGAAGCGGACCACGTCGATCGGCATCGGCGCGGTGGCGCTGGCCGTCCACATCAGCCGGTCCATGCCCGCCAGCCCCAGCAGCGGGTCCAGCACCTGCTCCTTGGCCCGGGCGTACGAGGCTTCGAGCGCGGCCGGCACCTCCTCGCCGCGCTCCCGGTGCGCGGCCCGGGCGCGGGCCAGGTCGTTCGCGGCCTCGATGGCCGCGCGCTGCGCCTCGGGGAGCTGGGCGAGGACCGCGCGGACCGAGGCGGCGAGCTTCTCCCACACCCGGGGCACGCCGAAGAACTGCACCGGGTGCAGCTCCCGGACCGCCCCCGACACGGCGGCGGGGTCCGCGCACAGCCGTACGTGGGAGGCCCGGAGCAGGGGCAGGTAGATGCCGAGGACCCGCTCGGCTATGTGCGCGAAGGGCAGGTAGCAGATGTGCTCGGCGTGCTCGGGCAGATCCACGTGCCGGTCGAGGCGGATCGCCTGCAGCATGAGGTTGTGGTGGGTCAGCCGTACGCCCTTCGGGTCCCCGGTGGTCCCGGAGGTGTAGACGACCGTCAGCGGGTCCTCGGGGCGGGTCTCCCGCCAGGCCTTCTCGAAGGCGTCGGCGCGGTGCAGCCGGACCCCGCCGGAGTACACGGAGCCGTAGGTGGAGTGGCTGCCGGCTTCGGCGGCCTCGGCCACGACGAGCCGCTCCAGGGGCACGTTCGGGTCGGTCAGCAGCGGTTCCCACCGCAGGAGTTCGCGGGCGCCCTCGACGACGGCGACCCGGGCCCGGCTGTGTCGGGCGATGTGGGCGATCTGCTCGGGCGCGGAGGTCCCGTACACGGTGACGGGCACGGCGCCGAGGTGGACGAGGGCGAGGTCGCTGAGCCAGTGCTCGGGGCGGTTGCCCATCATCATCAGCACGTGTTCGCCGCGCTCGACGCCGAGGGCGGCGTATCCGGAGGCGAGGACGGCGACCTTGCGGCGCACCTCGCCCCAGGTGAGGGTCGTCCACTCGGCGGCGTCGGGGCCGGCCCGCCAGGACAGGGCGGGGAGCTCCCCGTACTCGGCGGCGTTGCGGGCCAGCAGGGCCGGCAGGGTGATCTCTTCGGGTCGTCCGGGCAGTCGCAGGTTCGTGGTCATGGGCAGCTCCTGGCCGTTTCACATCGTTGGTGCGACAGCAATACTGTTGAACCCAAGCTGTGGAGCAGAGAGCGAGGCGCAGACGATGGCCGACCAGGCACCCGAGCCGATGCTCACCGTCGACGAGCTGGCGGCCCGGGCGGGCGTCACCGTGCGCACCGTTCGTTTCTACAGCACCCGCGGGCTTTTGCCCCCTCCCGTGATCGGCCCTCGTCGGGTGGGGCACTACGGGCCGGAACACCTGTCGCGGCTGGCGCTGATCGAGGAGCTGCAGCACCAGGGCATGACCCTGTCCGCGATCGAGCGCTATCTGGACGCGCTGCCGGACGACCTGAGCGCCCACGACCTGGCGATCCACCGTGCGATGGTGGCCAGTTGGGCTCCGGACGCGGCGCAGGAGGTGTCGCGGGAGGAGCTGGAGAAGCGGGCGGGGCGGAGCCTGTCGGACACCGATGTCCGGCGGCTGACTGCGATGAACGTGCTCGCCGCCGCGGGGGACGGGTTCCGGGTGGACGTGGGGCTGCTGAGGCTCGGGGTCGCGCTGCTCGACGTACCGATCGCCCACGAGACGATCCTGGCGGCGCGCGGGGTGCTGATCGAGCACACCCGGTCGGCGGCGCACGAGCTGACGGCGCTGTTCCGGGACGAGGTGTGGGGGCCGTTCACCCGGGGCGAGAGCGATCCGGAGCGGGTGGAGTCGATGAAGGCGCTGTCGGCGCACATGCAGCCGATGGTGGTCCAGGCGCTGGTGACGGCCTTCCAGCGGTCGCTACGGGAGGAACTGCGGGCGGCGTTCGCCTCGGAACCGGAGGCATGACGGGCGGCACGGCCGGCGGCACGACGGGCGGTGGGCGGCGGGCGGCACGACGGGCGGTGGACGGCGGGCGGGCCGGCAGGCGGGCACCCCCGCCGCCCGGGTAGGTTGCCGATCATGGCAGTCATCCATCGCACGACCATGTCGCCCGGCAAGCTCGAACTCCTCGCCGGCTGGCTGCCCTTGCGCCCCTGGTACCGGGGTGGCTCGGGCGGTCCTCAGCTCTCCAAGGCCGGTGGATTCCGGCTCGACGACCCCGAGGGCGAGGTGGGCATCGAGTTCATGGTGGTCACCGACGCCGGCGGGAACGATCCGGTGACCTACCTGGTCCCGCTGACCTACCGCGGCGCTCCGCTCAAGGGCGCAGAGGACGGCCTGATCGGCACCTCCGAGCACGGCGTGCTGGGCCGTCGCTGGATCTACGACGGGGCCCACGACCCCGTCCTGGTCGAGCAGTTGCTGGCCCTGCTCGCGGGCCGGACGACGGCCCAGGACCAGAACGAGAACGACACCCCCGACCCGACGGTCGAGGTCCGGACCGAGGGGGCCGGGGTGCCGGGGTGCCCGACCGGCCCCGGGACCGTGACGGACACCGCCGACGCGAGCCTTGTCACCGTGGGCCCGATGATGGAGGAGGGCCCCGTGTCGACCCTGACCGTGTGCCGGGTACTGCGTCCCGCTCCCGCCGGTGACGGCGCGGGACGACGGGTCCTGGCCGGCTGGTCCGCCCCGGACGGGACCCGGCAGCACGGGCTGTTCGCCCACCTGGCCGTGTCCGAGGACTGACCGGAGGAACACCTCGGGCCCGCCCCTGGGGGGCGGGCCCGAGGCTGTCACCGGATCAGTCGGCGTAGGTCTCGCCGCGCTCGGCCTTCGCGACCAGCGAGGCCGGCGGGGTGAAGCGCTCGCCGTACGTGTCGGCGAGGTCGCGGGCCCGGGCCACGAAGCCGGGCAGGCCGCCCTCGTAGCCGTTGATGTACTGGATCACGCCGCCCGTCCAGGCCGGGAAGCCGATGCCCATGATGGAGCCGATGTTGGCGTCGGCGATCGAGGTGAGGACGCCCTCGTCGAGGCAGCGGACGGTGTCCAGGGCCTCGGCGAAGAGCATCCGCTCCTTCATGTCCTCGAACGGGATCTCGTACCCGGGCTTGGCGAAGTGCTCGCGCAGGCCCGGCCAGATGCGGGCGCGCTTGCCGGCTTCGTCGTACTCGTAGAAGCCGGCTCCGCCGCTGCGGCCGGGACGCTCGAACTCGTCCACCATGCGGTCGATGACCGCGTCGGCGGGGTGCTCGGTCCACGCCTTGCCCTCGGCCTCGAAGGCCTTGCGGGTCTCGTTGCGGATCTTGCGCGGCAGGGTGAGGGTGAGCTCGTCCATCAGGGAGAGGACCTTGGCCGGGTAACCGGCCTGGGCGGCTGCCTGTTCGATCGACGCGGGCTCGGCACCCTCGCCGACCATCGCCACGCCCTCGTTGATGAACTGGCCGATGACGCGCGAGGTGAAGAAGCCGCGCGAGTCGTTGACCACGATCGGCGTCTTGTTGATCTGGCGGACCAGGTCGAAGGCACGGGCGATGGCCTCGTCGCCGGTCCGCTCCCCCTTGATGATCTCCACGAGCGGCATCTTGTCGACGGGCGAGAAGAAGTGCAGCCCGATGAAGTCGACCGGGCGCGCGACGCCTTCCGCGAGGCCCGTGATGGGCAGCGTGGAGGTGTTCGAGCACAGCAGCGCGTCCGGCTCGATGACGTCCTGGATCTCCTGGAACACCTTGTGCTTCAGGGAGGTGTCCTCGAAGACGGCCTCGATGACGGCGTCGCAGCCCGCGAGGTCGGCCACGTCGGCGGTCGGGGTGATCCGGGCGAGCAGCTCGGTGCGCCCCGCCTCGGTGGTCCGGCCCCGGGAGAGCGCCTTGTCGAGCAGCTTCTCGGAGTACGCCTTGCCCTTGGTGGCGGCATCGAGCGAGACGTCCTTGAGGACCACCTCGATGCCCGCGCGGGCGCAGGAGTAGGCGATGCCCGCGCCCATCATCCCGGCGCCGAGGACGGCGACCTTGCGGACCTTGCGGGGCTCCACGCCCTGCGGGCGGCTGCGGCCCGCGTTGACGGCCTGGAGGTCGAAGAAGAACGCCTGGATCATGTTCTTGGCGGTCTGGCCGGTGACCAGCTCGGTGAAGTAGCGGGCCTCGATGGTCAGCGCGGTCTCGAAGTCCACCTGGGAGCCCTCGACGGCGCAGGCCAGGATGTTGCGCGGCGCCGGGTACGGGGCCCCGTTCAGCTGCTTCTTCAGGTTGGCCGGGAAGGCCGGGAGGTTGGCGGCGAACCGCGGGTTGGACGGTGTACCGCCCGGGATCTTGTAGCCGGGTACGTCCCAGGGCTGCTTCGACTCGGGGTGCGCGTCGATGAAGGCGCGGGCCTTGGTCAGCATCTCCTCGGGGGTGGCGGCCAGTTCGTGCACGAGGCCGTTGTCCAGGGCGCGCTGCGGGGTGTACTGGGTGCCCTGGAGCAGCACCTTGAGCAGCGCGTCGGCGATGCCCATCAGGCGCACGGTACGGGTGACACCGCCACCGGCGGGGAGGAGGCCCAGGGTGACCTCGGGCAGGCCGATCTTGGAGCCGGGCGCGTCGAGGGCGACGCGGTGGTGGGAGGCGAGGGCGATCTCGTAGCCGCCTCCGAGGGCCGCGCCGTTGATGGCGGCGACGACGGGCTTGCCGAGGGTCTCGATCCGGCGCAGGGAGCGCTTGATCTCGGTGCCGGTGTCGAAGGCGATCTGCGCGTGCTCGGGGCGGAGCCGGATCATGTCCTTGAGGTCGCCGCCCGCGAAGAAGGTCTTCTTGGCGGAGGTGTAGATGATGCCGCGGATGGAGTCCTTCTCGGCCTCGGCGCGGTCGGCGATCGCCGCGATGGAGTCCTTGAAGGCCTGGTTCATCGTGTTGGCGGACTGGTCGGGGTCGTCGAGGATCAGGGTGACGACGCCGGTCTCGTCCTGTTCCCAGCGGATCGTGGTGGACTCGCTCATGGTCACTGCTTTCGTTTCGGAAGGTCCGGTGGGCAGGGAGAACAGGACGGATCAGAGGCGTTCGACGATGGTGGCGACGCCCATGCCGCCGCCGACGCAGAGGGTGACGAGGCCGTAGCGCTTGTCCTGACGCTCCAGCTCGTCGACGATCGTGCCGAGGATCATCGCGCCGGTGGCGCCGAGGGGGTGGCCGAGCGCGATGGCGCCGCCGTTGACGTTGACCTTGTCGAGGGACAGGCCCATGTCCTTGACGAAGCACAGGACGACACCGGCGAAGGCCTCGTTGATCTCGACGAGGTCGATGTCGTCGATGGTCAGGCCGGCCTTGGCGAGGGCCTTGCGGGTGGCGGGGGCGGGGCCGGTGAGCATGATGGTGGGCTCGGAGCCGGAGACGGCCGCCGAGACGATCCGGGCGCGCGGGGTCAGGCCGTTTCGCTCCCCCGCCTCGCGGGAACCGATGGCGACGAGGGAGGCGCCGTCGACGATGCCGGAGGAGTTGCCGGCGTGGTGGACGTGGTCGATCTTCTCGACCCAGTGGTACTTCTGCAGCGCGACCGCGTCGAAGCCGCCGAGCTCGCCGATGTCGGCGAAGGAGGGCTTCAGCTTGGCGAGGGTGTCGGCGGTGGTCCCCGGGCGGACGAACTCGTCGTGGTCCAGGACGATCAGACCGTTGCGGTCGGTGACCGGGACCACGGACTTCGCGAAGCGGCCGTCCTTGATGGCGGCGGCGGCACGCTCCTGGGAGAGGGCCGCGTACTCGTCGACGTCGCGCCGGGAGAAGCCCTCGATGGTGGCGATCAGGTCGGCGCCGATGCCCTGCGGGACGAAGCCGGTGTCCCAGTTGGTCATCGGGTCGGCGAACCAGGCGCCGCCGTCGGAGGCCATCGGGACGCGGGACATGGACTCCACGCCGCCCGCGAGGACCAGGTCCTCCCAGCCGGAGCGGACCTTCGCGGCGGCCAGGTTGACGGCCTCCAGGCCGGAGGCGCAGAAGCGGTTCTCCTGTACACCGGCGACGGTGTCCGGGAGGCCGGCGGCGATGGCCGCGATCCGGGCGATGTCGGAGCCCTGGTCGCCGACCGGGCCGACGACGCCGAGCACGATGTCGTCGATGGTGCCGGGGTCGAGGCCCGGGTTGCGCTCGCGCAGGGCGTCGATGAGTCCGACGACCAGGTCGATCGGCTTGGTGCCGTGCAGGGCGCCATTGGCCTTGCCGCGGCCGCGCGGGGTGCGGATCGCGTCGTATACGTAAGCTTCGGTGCTCACTGGTCAAGCCTTTCGGAGGTGTCCAGGGGGAGGAAGGAAGAGGGAGGTCAGCCGAGCAGGGAACGACCGATGATCTCCTTCATGATCTCGGTCGTGCCGCCGTAGATGGTCTGGATACGACCGTCGATGAAGGCTCGGGCGACCGGGTACTCGCTCATGTAGCCGTAGCCGCCGTGGAGTTGCAGGCAGCGGTCGGCGACGCGCTTCTGCAGTTCGGTGGCCCACCACTTGGCCATCGAGGCGTGCACATGGTCCAGTTCGCCGTTGGAGTGGTCGGTGATGCAGCGGTCGAGGAAGGTCCGGGTGACGGCGACCTCGGTGGCCATCTCCGCTATCTCGAACCGGATGTGCTGCAGCTTGGCCAGCGGACGGCCGAAGGCCTCGCGCTCCTTCACGTACCGGGTGGTGATCTCCAGCAGGTGTTCGGCGGCGGCGATGCCGGCCATCGCGATGCCCATCCGCTCCTGCGCGAGATTGGTCATCAGGTGGACGAAGGCGCCGTTCAGCTCGCCGAGCAGGTTCTCCTTCGGGACGCGTACGTCGTCGAAGAACAGCTCGGCGGTGTCCTGGGACTTCTGGCCGATCTTGTCGAGGTTGCGGCCGCGCTCGAAGCCCTCCGCACCACGCTCGACGACCAGCAGCGACAGTCCGTGCGCCCCGCCCTCGGGGGTGGTCTTGGCGACCACGATCACCAGGTCGGCGAGGATCCCGTTGGAGATGAAGGTCTTGGAGCCGTTGAGCACCCAGTGGTCGCCGTGGTCCTCGGCGGTGGTCCGGATCCCCTGGAGGTCGGAGCCCGCGCCCGGCTCGGTCATCGCGATGGCGGTGATGGTCTCGCCGGAGCAGAAGCCGGGCAGCCAGCGGCGCTTCTGCTCCTCGGTGGCGAGCGAGGTCAGGTAGGGCCCGATGATGTCGTTGTGCAGGCCGATGGCCAGCCCCGGGGCCCCCGCGCGGGTGAACTCCTCGGCGATCACGGCGGCGTAGCGGAAGTCGGTGTTCCCACCGCCGCCGTACTCCTCGGGGACGGCAAGGCCCAGCAGCCCCTGGCGGCCCGCGGCCCGCCAGGCCTCGCGGCTGACGATGCCGTCCTTCTCCCATTGTTCGTAGTGCGGCAGCACCTCCTTGCTGAGGAAGGTGCGTACGGTCTCGCGGAACGCCTCGTGGTCGGCGTCGAAGATGCGGCGTTGCATCGGGGCCCCCTAGAGCCAGCTCTTGACGGTTTCGATCAGCTTGGCCGGGTCGGGGCCGACCGGTGTGACGTTGAGCATGGTGACGCCCGCCTCGCGGAAGGCCTCGACGCGCTCGCGCACGTACCCCTCGGGCCCGCACAGCGTCATCAGCTCGCAGAACTCGTCCGGGACGGCGGCGGCTGCGTCGCGCTTGCGTCCGGCGAGGTACAGCTCCTGGATCCGCCGGGCCTCTTCCTCGTACCCGTAGGCGACGGCCAGGTCGTTGTAGAAGTTCTTGCCGACCGCGCCCATCCCGCCGACGTACAGGGCGATCTGCGGGCGCGCGAGGTCCCGTGCGGCGGCCGCGTCGTCGCCGATGGCGAGCAGGCCGCCCGCGACGGTCCGCAGCGGGCCGAGCTCCGGCGAGCGCTTGGCGGCGCCCTCGGCGAGCGGGCCGCCCCACACCGCGGCGGCCTTCTCCGGGATGAAGAGCGTGGGCAGCCAGCCGTCCGCGATCTCGGCGGTCAGTCGCACGTTCGCGGGACCGAGCGAGGCGATGTAGACGGGGATCGCGGGGCGGACCGGGCGGGTGAGGATCTTCAGCGGCTTGCCGTGCCGGCCGCCCTTCTCGGGCGGCAGCGGCATGTCGGTGATGCCGTGGTGGTCGATCGTCTCGCGGCGCCAGATGCGCCGACACAGCTCGACCGTCTCCCGGGTCCGGCCGAGCGGCTTGTCGTACGGCATCCCGTGCCAGCCCTCGACGACCTGCGGGCCGGAGGCACCCAGACCCAGCAACGCCCGGCCGCCGGAGAGCGCGTCCAGGCCGGCGGCGGTCTGGGCGATGAGGCCGGGGGTGCGCGAGTAGACGTTGAGGATCGCCGAGCCGATCTGCAGCCGCTCGGTGCGGGCGGCGAGGTAGCCCATGATCGTCGGGGAGTCGAAGCCCCAGGCCTCGGCCACCCATACGGCGTCGAGCCCGGCCGACTCCAGCGCGGCGGCCTGGTCGGCGGCCCGGCGCGGGTCTGCGGCGTAGTCGAGCATCATGGACAGTTCCATCAGTTCTCCTCCTGCTGCGCGAGCAGGGCCGGTACGTCCCAGTCGGCCGCGACCGACTCCGTGTGCGCACCCGGCTGCGCCGGTCCTGTGGTGAGGGCACCCGGGGTCGTCGAGAAGCGAGGCGCGGGCGCGGGCTGAACGATCCCGCCGAGGTCGGTGAAGGTCCCGCGGGCGGCGAGGTGCGGATGGTCCGGGGCCTCGCGCAGCGAGAGCACGGGCGCCACACAGGCGTCGCTGCCCTCGAACACGGCCGTCCACTCGGCGCGCGTACGGGTCCTGAAGCGTGCGGCGACGACCTCCCGCAGCTCGCCCCAGCGGGCGAGGTCCTTGCGGGCCGGGGCCTGGTCCTCGATGCCGAGGAGTTCCACGAAGGCGTCGTAGAACTGCTGCTCCAGCGCGCCGACCGCCATGTACCCGCCGTCGGAGGTCTCGTAGGTGCCGTAGAAGGGGCAGCCACCGTCGAGGAGGTTGGCGCCGCGGCGGTCCTGCCAGCCGCCCGCCGCCATCATTCCGTGGATCATGGCGGTGAGGTGGGCGGTGCCGTCGACGATGGCCGCGTCGACGACCTGGCCGGTGCCGGTGGCGCGGGCGTGGTGCAGGGCGGCGAGGACCCCGATGACCAGGTAGAGCGAGCCGCCCGCGTAGTCCCCGACCAGGTTGGCGGGTACGGCCGGCGGCTCCCCCGGCTTCCCGATCATGCCGAGTGCGCCGGTGACGGCGATGTACGCGATGTCGTGCCCGGCTCTCTCGGCGAGCGGGCCGTCCTGGCCCCAGCCGGTCATCCGGCCGTAGACGAGCTTCGGATTGCGGGCGTGGCACTCGGCCGGTCCGACCCCGAGGCGCTCGGCGACCCCCGGCCGGAACCCTTCGAGGAGCACGTCGGCCCGCTCGACCAGGTCGAGGACCCGGGCCGGTCCGTCGGCGGACTTGAGGTCGAGCAGGACGGAGCGTTTGCCGCGGTTGGTGACGTCGTAGGCCGGATCGACCGCGAGGCCGCCACCACCGGGCCGGTCCACCCGTACGACGTCGGCGCCCAGGTCGGCGAGGAGCATGGCGGCGAACGGTCCGGGGCCGATGCCCGCCAGTTCGACGACGCGCACCCCGGCGAGCGGGCCGGGCCCGCTCGCGTCCCGGTTCCCGTTCCCTGTCACTGCCATCGGGCCCCCAGCGGCTCTGGTGTGCATGGTGTGCGTGGTGTGCGGCTATGTGACACAACTGATGTAACACCAGTGATGCTAGGAACGTGTTCCATCGAACACAAGCCCCCGGGCGGGGCTCCGGGTGACGGCCCGGCCCCGGAGCGTCCGGGCCGTCCCTTTCGGATCTTGCCGGGCCCGGCCCGCCCGGCGCGGCGTACCCGCTCGTACCGGCGGCCGAGCATCACGCTAGCCTCGGCCACCGAAACCCCCTGGGAGGAGCCGTTCATGAACGCAACTGTCCCGCACGACCGGCCGGAACGCGCCTACGACGTCGTGCTGTTCGGCGCCACCGGGTTCGTGGGCGCGCTCACCGCCGAGTACCTCGCCGCGCACGCGCCCGCCGGCTGCCGGTGGGCGCTGGCCGGCCGGAACACGGCGAAGCTGGAGCGGCTGCGCGAACGGCTGGCCTCGATCGACCCCGCGTGCGCCCGGCTGCCGCTGCTGCGGGCCGACGCCCAGGACCCCGCGGCCGTGCGGGAGCTGGCCGCGTCCACCCGGGTGCTGGCCACGACCGTGGGCCCGTACATCTGGTACGGGGCGGAACTGGTGGCCGCCTGCGCCGAGGCGGGCACGGACTACGTGGACCTCACGGGCGAGCCGGAGTTCGTGGACCGCATGTACGTCGAGCACGACGCACGGGCCCGGGAGACCGGGGCGCGGATCGTGCACGCCTGTGGCTTCGACTCGATCCCGGCCGACCTCGGGGCGTACTTCACGGTCCGGCAGCTGCCGCGGGGGGTCCCGCTGGCGGTCGACGGGTTCATGCGGTCCAACGCCTTCTTCTCCGGCGGCACCCTGGCCTCCGCGCTGACCGCGCTGAGCCGCGGCCCCCAGACCCTGGCCGCGGCGCGCGAGCGCCGGCTGCACGAGCCCCGGCTGCTGGGGCGGCGGGCCCGCGGGCCGGTGGGGGTGCCGCGGTTCAGCCGGGAGACCGGGACGTGGGCGATGCCGTTGCCCTCGCTGGACCCGCGGATCGTGGCCCGGTCGGCGGCCGCGCTGGAGCGCTACGGCCCGGACTTCCGCTACCGGCACTACGCCTCCGTCAAGCACCTGCCGGTCGCGGTGGGCGGTACGGCGGCGCTGGGCGCGACGGTGGCCCTGGCGCAGGTGCCACCGGCCCGGCGGTGGCTGATGAACCGCTGGGAGCCGGGCCAGGGGCCGGACGCGGAGCGCCGCGCGCGCAGCTGGTTCACCGTGCGGTTCGTGGGCGAGGGCGGCGGCCGGCGGGTGTTCACGGAGGTCGCGGGCGGCGACCCCGGTTACGGGGAGACGGCGAAGATGCTGGCCGAGTCGGCGCTGTGCCTGGCCCACGACGCCCTGCCGGAGGTGGCCGGACAGCTGACGACGGCCGTGGCGATGGGCGACGCCCTGATCGCCCGCCTCCAGAAGGCCGGGATCACCTTCCGGGTGGCGGACGCCCGCTGACGCACGGCCGGTCGGTCGCCGGTCAGGCCGGGCCGGGGCACGGCACCCGCACCGGGTGCCTCAGGAGGCCTCCCGCAGCGCCCGGCGGCACAGGGAGTCGGCGTGGCGGGTGGTCTCGGGGATCCGGAAGCGCGGGCTCAGGGCCAAGGCGTGCGCGCAGGCGTTGTCCAGCGAGACCCGGTGCCCGACGGACACGTAGACCGGCTTGATCCCGTCCTGTGTGCGCAGCGCCCGACCGACCTCGGTCCGGTCGGCCGCGAGGAGCGCGGCGCTGTCGCCCCGCCGGGCGCCCGGTTCCTCGTAGGTGAAGGTGAACGGGTTCTTCGCGATGCCGATGGTCGGGAGTCCGGTGACCACCCCGAGGTGGCAGGCGAGGCCGAAGCCGCGGGGGTGCGCGAGGCCGTAGCCGTCGCAGACGACGAGGCCGGGCCCGGTCTTCAGGGAGTCGAGGGCGGCCAGTACGGTCGGCAGCTCGCGGAAGGCGAGCAGCCCCGGCACGTAGGGGAAGCTGACGTGCCCCACGGCGGTGGCCTCCTCGACGACCTCCAGGGTGGCGGCGTCGAGCACCACGGCCGCGGCGGCGACCAGGTCGCGGTCGTCGTCGTAGGCGACGTCCACGCCCGTGACGAGGCCGCGGCCGGGTGGCGGGCCGGGCTCGGTGAGCACGACCTGATGGCGTAGTTCGTCCTGTATCGCCCGGGCCTCGGCCTCGTCGGCGGGGGTCTTCACACTCGTCATGATGGAGCGAGGGTAGCCTGGCGATCATGTTCGTCATGGAGCTCAGCTACACCGCCCCTCTTGAGTCCGTCGAAGAGCAGATGGATGCTCACATCGCCTGGCTGGACGGCTACTACGCCGCCGGCGTGTTCCTCGCGTCGGGGCGCAAGGTCCCGCGCGACGGCGGCGTGATCCTGGCCGGTGGGGTGTCCCGGGCGGAGATCGAGCGGATCGCGGCCGAGGACCCCTTCGCGGTGGCGGGTGTCTGCGCCTACACCATCACCGAGTTCATCGCCACGAAAACCTCCGCGGACCTGTCGACGGTGCGGGAGAACCCGGTCACGTAGGCCCGCTCTCGGATGATGCCGGTCGAGCCCGGGCGGTCGGTGCCATGGCGTCTCCCCAGGCCCACGGGGCCGAGGGGAAGCATCGCAAGGCGGAGGGGCCGGACGAGCCCGCCCGGCGCGGTGACCTGCAGCGTTCACCGGGTCGTCGCACGGCCCGCCCGCACCGCACCAAGGTGTCGGAACACATGAGTACGTCCGCACCGGAACGGGAACGGCCCCTTGGGCCGTCATTCGTGGATCCTGCCGGTCGAACCCGGGGCGTCCGCTGCCGTGGCGTGCCGTGCGGGTCGGGCACGCGGGCGTTCCCATGCCCCGGAGCCCCCCCGGGCCCGAGGTTGTCCCGTTCGTCCGGGCTCCACGCAAGCCCCACGGTCCGTCTGGCGATGCTCCCTTCGGCCGTGGCGTGCCCGGGGACCCCTCGCACCGGACTCCGCTCCCTGATCCGGCCCGACCGACCGGACGTCCCCCCAGAACCCCTCGACCGCCCTCACCCACCGGAGTGTTCATGCAGCCGCGCCTCGCCGTTCCCGCCGATGTCGCCGAGCTCATACGCCTGCGCGCCGCCGCGCTCGACGCCCTCGGGGTCGACCCCGGGCCCGCCGAGGCCGCCTGGCGACAGGTCGCCCGCAGTTGGTTCCTCGAACGCGTCGGCGACCGCCCCGACGTACGCTGCCTGGTCGTCGGCGGAGCCCCCGGCGAACCGCTGCTCGCCACCGGCATGGCCTGGGTCACCTACCATCTGCCCGGTCCGCTGTGGACCGACGGCCGGCGCGGCTACCTCGACGGGATCGTCACCGACGCGCCCGCCCGTGGGCGGGGTCACGGCCGCCGGATCGTCGACGCGTTGGTCGCCTGGCTCGGTGAAATCGACATCCACTACGTGCAGCTGCACGCGAGCCCGGACGGCGAGCCCGTCTACCGGGCCGCGGGCTTCACCGCCGGGCGCTACCCGGGCATGGACCTCGTCACCACCCCGACGCCGCCCGCGTCCTCGCCCGCGCCGGCCCCGCCGGCCCCGCCTGCGCCGGCCGGCTGATCAGCGGAGCCGTTCCAGCCGCGCCACGCGTCCCTTCTCCCCCGCCGCCCAGCATCCGGTGTCCGGCGCGCAGTCGACCGTGTCGAAGGAACCCGCCTCCAGGGGCCGCCAGCCGCGACCCCCGTCCGTGGTCACATCGGTGCCGGTGGGCCCCACCGCGAGCGCCGTACCCCGGCTGTACGGGAACCAGGCCGCGCCCGAGCGATAGGCCGGCGGTGGTGTCGCGGCCTGACGCCAGGTGCGTCCCCCGTCGGCGGACACGGCCGCGGCCCGCGGGGAGGCCTGCCCGGTGCGGTAGTCACCCCCGACCGCGAGTCCCCTCGTACGGTCCCGGAAGGCGAGGGCGAAGACCCCGCGCGCCGGATCGCCCGCCGGGACGGTGGATTCGGCGACCCGCCAGGTCAGGCCGCGGTCCGCGGAGTGCAGCACCCGGGCCTGCGCCCCGCCGCCGGTGGCCAGCCACACGTCGCGCGGGCCGGAGCTCACCAGGCACTGGCCGCTCGCGGCGAAGCCCGCCTCGCCCGGCAGCGCCTCGGGCATGCCCCCGTTCGACAGGACCCGCCAGGTGCGGCCGCCGTCGTCGGTGGCCAGGATGCGGAACTTCCCGTCCACCGGATCGCTCATGGCCAGGCCGTGGCGGGCGTCGAAGAAAGTGAGGCAGTCGTAGAAGGCGCGCGGGTCGGGATTGCGGAAGGCCTCGGTCCAGGTGGCTCCGCCGTCCTCGGTGCGCAGGACGCGGGAGGCCTCGCCCTCCCCGATGGACAGGGCCACGGCGCGCCGTGCGTCGAAGGCCTCGATGTCGCGGAACTCCAGGCCCTCCGCGACCGCGCCGGGTGGCGAGACGTCACGCCAGCTGCGGCCGCCGTCCACGGTGCGCAGCACGGTCCCCTTGGAACCGGCCACCCAGGCCGTGGTCCGGGTGACCGCCGCGAGTCCGCGGAAGCGTACGTCGCCCTTCCCGGTGTCCTTCAGGGCCCAGCCGGCGCCGCGTAAGTCCTGCGCCAACGGGGCCGGGCCGGTGGCCGGGGCCGCATCGGCCTGGGCGGGCGCGGCCAGTACTCCCACGACCAGGGTTGCCGCGCACATGCCGATTCCGAGTTCCAGAAGTCTCATGGCGCGGGAAGCTAACGCACCCCGGATGCGCCGTCCAGGGCGCCTTCCGGCCCCTGCCGTCGCACCTGCCCCAGCCCCCGTGGCCGGGTCACAGGCGCGCGTCGCGGTGGGTCACGCCGCCGTCGAGGACGGTGAGGAGCACGGGCAGCTGCGGCAGTTCGGTGGCGGCGACGGTGAGCGAGTCGTCGGCGAGGACCGTCAGGTCGGCGCGGCGGCCGAGGGCGATCCGGCCCGCCAGATGCTCCTCGCCCGCGGCACGGGCGGCGTTGACGGTCATGCCCTGGAGGGCCTGGAGCGCGGTGAGGGCCTGCTCGGGACCGTGCGGGGCCTGGGTGAGGTCGCGGCTGGGTCGGCGGTGGCGGGCGCCGCCCATCACGCCGAGCGGCGGGTACGGGGCGATCGGCCAGTCGGATCCGAGCACCACGGTGGCTCCGGAGGGCGATCATCGGCTGGACGGCCCTCGGAGCCTTCGTGCCCAGCGTCGTCGTCTGTTCGCTGGGCGCCTTCGCGGCGACCGCGGTCGACATGAGCGATCCCCAGGCCGCGCTGCAGAAGGTTCTGCCCGGGCGGTTCCACCCGGTCTTGCTGCTCGCCCTGATCCTCGGCACGATCTCCGTCAACGCCCTGACCGCCTACAGTGCCGGGCTGGCCCTGCAGGCCGTCGGGATCCGCATCCGACGCTCCGTCAGCGTCCTGTTCGACGGTGCCGTCGCCGTCGCGCTGACCCTGTACGGGCTGCTCGTCTCCAACCTCCTGGACACCGTCAGCAACTCCCTGCAGCTGATCGTCGTCCTGATCGGCCCGGTCATGGCGATCTACGCGACCGACATCCTGCTGCGCCGGTTCCGCTACGACGGCCGGGCGCCGGCCGACGAGAGCACCGGCAGCCCCTTCTGGTACACCGGGGGCGTCCATCTCGCCGGTGCCCTCGCGCTCGTGGCCGGGGTGGGCGCGGCCGCTCTGTGCGTCAACACCCTCTACACCGGGCCGATCGCCTCGGCCCTGGGCGGCATCGACCTCTCCCTGCCGGTCGGCATGACCGTCTCCGCCGCCCTCTACGCGGCCTCGGCGCGGAGCCTTACGCCTGTGGAGTGATCGGTTACCGGCCCTTCTCGGAGGTGCCCCGGACCCGTCGCGGCGCGGGGCCGCCTTCGGGCACATCACCCGTCCGGTCACTCTGTGCGATCACACGGAGTGGTTCCAGCCAATCGGTGACACAGCTCACGCAACGGCCCATGCACGGATTTGCCGATTCCGGCGTCTATCGGGTTGCCGGGCCCCACCAACAGCCCGGCAGCAGATCCGCCGCAAGGGAGTGAGCCTTGATCACTGTCATCGAGCAGGCCGCACAGGCCCGTCTGGTCGCCACCGCGCCGAAGGTCGAGACCGTGCCCGTCACCCTCTGCTACGACCGTGCGGATCCGTTCGCCGTGCGCATGGCCTTCCCCGCCCCCGCCACGCTGGAGGGCGTCGAGGTCTCGTGGACCTTCTCGCGCGAGCTGTTGGAGTCCGGGTTGGACCGCCCGTCGGGCTACGGCGACGTACGGGTGCGCCCGTACGACGGCGACCGGACCACCATCGAGTTCCACGCGACCGAGGGCGTCGCGATCGTGCTGATGCTGACTGCGGAGCTGCACCGCTTCCTGGAGCGGGCGGCGACGGTGGTGCCGCCCGGCCTCGAACACCTCTACCTGGACATGGACCACAGCCTGGCCGAGCTGATGAGAGACAGCTGCTGAGTAATTCGTTTGCGGGCGGCCACGGCCGCCCGTAGCTTCGAAGACGGCCCATCCCCGTCGAAACGGAGCAGGACATTGCTCGTCTGAGGTTCGAGACACCGACCACCACGCCCTGCGGCTGAACCGTCGGCTGTCTCCCCGCGTTGCACGCACCACTCACGCAACCTGGAGGCCTCCATGAGTCATGCCCCTGCTTTCATCACCTGCTCCGCCCTGTCCTTCGACTGGCCCGACGGCACCCCCGTCTTCGACGGGTTCCAACTCGCCGTGGGCCCCGGCCGCACCGGCCTGATCGGGCTCAACGGCTGCGGGAAGTCCACCCTGCTGAAGCTGATCGCCGGCGAACTGACCCCGACCGAGGGCCAGTCCTCCGTCGCCGGCTCGGTCGGACACCTCCCGCAGAACATCACCCTCGACACCGCGCTGCGCGTGGACGAGGCACTCGGTATCCGCACCACCCGCGCCGCGCTCCACGCCATCGAGGCGGGCGAGGCCACCGAGGCGAACTTCACGGCCGTCGGCGACGACTGGGACGTGGAGGAGCGGGCCCTGGCCACGCTCGACCAGCTCGGTCTCGCCAGGATCGGCCTGGACCGCACCGTCGGCGAGCTGTCGGGCGGTGAGTCCGTACTGCTGCGGCTGGCCGCCCTGCTGCTCGCCCGCCCCGACGTCCTGCTGCTGGACGAGCCCACCAACAACTTGGACCTACGGGCCCGTAGCCGGCTGTACGCGGCGGTCGAGTCCTGGTCCGGGGTGATGCTCCTGGTCAGCCACGACCGGGAACTGCTGGAGCGGGTCGACCAGATCGCCGACCTGCGCGACGGCGAAGTGCGCTGGTACGGCGGCAACTTCACGGACTACGAGGAGATGCTCGCCGCCGAGCAGGAGTCGGCCGAGCGGATGGTCCGGGTCGCGGAGGCCGACGTACAGCGGCAGAAACGCGAACTGGCGGACGCGCAGGTCACATTGGCGCGGCGCAAACGGTACGGACAGAAGATGTACGACACCAAGCGCGAGCCGAAGATCGTGATGGGCGCACGCAAGCGTGCGGCCCAGGAGTCGGCGGGCAAGCACCGGATCATGCACACCGAGAAACTGGCGCAGGCGAAGGAACGCCTGGACCAGGCGGTGGAGGCGGTGCGCGACGACGACGAGATCCGGATCCAGCTTCCCGCCACCCAGGTCCCGCCGGGACGGCAGGTCCTGACGCTGAGCGATCTGCGCCTGGCCCACGGGGCCGCCGTGCCGGGCGAGTGGGAACTGCGGGGTCCGGAGCGGATCGCCCTGGTGGGCCGCAACGGCTCGGGCAAGACCACCCTGCTGCGCACGATCGCGGGGCAGCTCGCGCCGGAGTCCGGGGCGGTGGTGGCGCACGTGACGACGCGGTTCCTGCCGCAGCGGCTCGACGTGCTGGACGAGAGCCGTTCGGTGGTGGAGAACGTGGCGCGGTTCGCCCCGCAGGCCACGAACAACCTGATCCGGGCCCGACTCGCGCACTTCCTGTTCCGCGGCGCCCGGGCGGACCGTCCGGCCGGCACGCTGTCGGGCGGCGAACGCTTCCGGGCGACACTGGCGGCCCTGCTGCTGGCGGAGCCGGCTCCGCAGCTGCTCATGCTGGACGAGCCGACGAACAACCTGGACCTGTCGAGCGTGCGGCAGCTGACCGACGCGCTGGAGTCGTACGAGGGCGCGCTCGTGGTGGCGAGCCACGACGTGCCGTTCCTGGAGTCGATCGGCATCACGCGATGGCTCCTGCTGGACGGCGAGCTGCGACCGACCACGGCCGAGGAGGTCCGCGAAACCCTGTGGTCGGGTGAGTGACAGCGCGTCGGCGTCGGCGTCGCCGGTGGGTCCTGCACGGACCCGCCGGCCTGCCGGCGGGTGGGCGGCGCGGGGCCGGATCGGCGCGGGCCGACCGGTCAAGCGGAATCAATTTTTTCGCGTCGGAACGGGGCTCGCGAACCACCTGCCGGCGTGTTTTCGGCCCCTCGAAGCCCGCTCAGGCCGCTCATAAACTGCATAGATAGCTGGATGTAACCGGACATACACCTACCGGGGGGTTGGCTGGCCTTGATGTCACGCTTAACCTACGACTCCGTAGGCTACGGAACCGTAGGTAGTTCGCTTTACACCCAGGAGTACCCGTGACGATCACCTCTCCCCACCTCGGCAGCTCGGAGGCGTGGACGGACGCCAAGCTGCTGTTCGCGCTGGAAGAAGTGGTCGAAAAGGAGCTCAACCGCCACCTGAAGGTCACCAAGGACTGGATGCCCCACGAGTACGTCCCGTGGAGCGAGGGCCGGAACTTCCCCGGCTTCTTCGAGGACGGCGAAGCCTGGGACCCGCAGCAGTCCAAGGTCACCGACATCGGCAAGATCGCGCTGGTCGTGAACCTGCTGACCGAGGACAACCTCCCGAGCTACCACCACGAGATCGCGACGCTCTTCGGACGCAACGGCGCCTGGGGCACCTGGGTGCACCGCTGGACCGCCGAGGAGGGCCGCCACGGCATCGTGATGCGCGACTACCTGCTGGCCTCGCGCGCCGTGGACCCGGACAAGCTCGAAGCGTTCCGCATGCAGCACATGTCGGAGGGCTTCGAGTCCGACAACCGCCACTCGATGCTGCACTCGGTGGCGTACGTGGCCTTCCAGGAGCTCGCGACCCGCATCTCGCACCGCAACACCGGCCACCAGTCCGGTGACCCGGTCTGCGACCGGATGCTGGCCCGCATCGCGCAGGACGAGAACCTGCACATGGTCTTCTACCGCAACCTGCTGGGCGCGGCCTTCGAGCTCGCCCCGGACCTCACCATGCAGGCCGTGCGCGACGTCGTCGTCAACTTCCGGATGCCCGGCCACGGCATGCCCGGCTTCGAGCGGATGGCCGCACAGATGGCCATCGGCGGGGTCTACAACCTGCGGATCCACCACGACGACGTGCTGAGCCCCGTGATCCGCTTCCTCAAGATCATGGACATCGACGGCCTCGGCCCCGAGGGCCAGAAGGCCCAGGAGGAGCTCGGCCTGTTCATGAACGGCCTGGACTCCGAGGCCCGCAAGTTCGACGAGAAGCTGGCCGCCCGCGCCGCCCGCCTCGCCGCCCGCAAGGGCTGACCGATTTCCGCTCGCTCGGGCGAGTGACGCCGATTGCCCTGGCAGAGCCGCGCTCTGCCAGGGTTTCGCGTCATGACCTCGCTCCAGGTGGACATCGACCAGCTGACCCGTCTGACGCGCGCCCTGGACTCCTCGCTGGTCTCCCTTCGGGAGGCCCGGCGCGCCCTGGACCACGTACGGCCCGATCAGCTGGGCACGGCGGACCTCGACGCGGCGTGTGACGGCTTCCAGGAACGCTGGGCCTACGGCACGCGGGAGCTGACCAGACGCGTCAAGGACCTCCGGGAGGGCGTGGACCGCAGCGCCTCGGAGTACGCGGAGCTGGATCAGGCCGTGCGTGCGGCCTTCCTCCGGGCGGCGGCCGCACGTGACTGAGTACGCGGCGCTGGGCTTCGACCCGGCCCCCGGTGATCCCGCGTCGGTCCTGGCCCTGGCCAAGAAGCTCAGCGCCTCGGCCACCTCCCTCGGGGAGGCCTCCCGGGTGCTGAAGGACCTGGTCTCCCACAGTTCGGCCTGGCAGGGCGAGGCCGCCACCGCCTTCCGCGCCTCCCTCTCGCAGGACCTCCCCCGCTACCTCGGCGCGGCCCACGCCTCCCTCGCGGAGGCGGCCCGCCGACTCACGGGCTGGCACGACACCCTGGTCGCCCACCGCACGCTGGCCCAGCAGTACGAGGCCCGGGCCGCGGCGGCGAAGACGGAGGAGGCCGTCACCGATGCCCGCCGCCTGGCCCGCGAACTCGCCTCCGAGCACGGCACGGCCGCCCGCCGGGTGGCACAGACCCTGAACGCGGCGACGGACCGACTGGCCCCGAAGGAACCGGGCCTCCTGGCCTCGATCTGGAACAAGATCGTCGAGGACCCGGCGGACGCGATGTCGAACGCGTCGGCGATCCTGGGGGCGATCGGTGTGGGCGTGGCCCTTGTCTGCCCGCCGGCCGGACTCGCGATCATGCTCGTCGGCAGCGGCCTGTCCCTGGCCGCTCTGGCAATGCACACCTCGGACCCTAAGTTCCGGAAATCCCTGAGCGACGGATTCACCAAGGGCCAGTTCGACGCGGACTTCTGGAAGAGCAGCGTGACGCTCCTGGGAGACACCGCCGGCGCAGTCCCGGGCGTGGCGGCCGTCGCCTCCGGCGCCAAGGCAGGCACGGCGGCGGCCCGAGCGGCCATGGCCGCAGCCCCCGAAGGCAGCGCCCTGACGGGGCTTGCCCCTGGGGCCACCGCCTTCAGGCAAACGGCGTGGAACACTTCGGACGACCTGCGGCAGCTGGACAGTCCACTGACTGGATGGGCCATGCGGTCGTCGTCGCAGGACGCGAGGGATCGAGTAGGTGTAGCGGTTGCAGTAACGGGCGCGGCAACCGCTGCAGGGGACTACGCTTCGGACAGCGAGACGCTGGAGCAAAGCTCGACTGCCGTGGACGGCACCCGAGGGGTCCTAGATGACGCTCCCTCGGCCGTCAGGAAGTCAGGCCATGTCTTGTCGGTGCTGCGGCCATGATGCGTCAGGGCAGTCTTCCGCCCGTCTGGTTCCGTCTCCCTCCAGGCTTCTACGACGTCAGCCCCGAGGACAGAGCGACTTTGGACGCCTTCGCCGAGGCCTTGGGCGGCTCCGAGGCACAGCAACAACTATCCCGGCTTATCGACGGACTCGAGGGGCTGGCAGAGCACGAGGTCGTGCACACCGCGTTCGGATTTCATCCCGAGGAGCCTGCCAGCGTTGCCACGTCACTGTTCTCCCTGACCGTACGACGGATCGAACAGCCCAACCCCCGCCTCGCCGTGGCACGTACCGCCCTGGCGATTGCCCGCTCGCCTTTGTGGACCAGCGCCGACCGCAGGTTCATCGAGCTGCCCTCCGCCCGCCCCTGCTGTCTCGTCGCCGGGACGATGTCCCTACACGACGTGGCCCGATGCCCCTTTCAGGCCAGGGCTGTGACCACCCATCCGGACGGGCGCCATCTACTCATCCTCGATCTGACCACTGCGTCCTCCCAACACGCGGGCTCCTACACAGACATCCTCGAAGCGATCGCGCACACCCTTGCCTTCTCCGACCCCGACCCGGCTGCGCAGAGCTCGACGGTCTCGGGTGTCTCACGCATCCTGGAGGTACTCCTGTGAGCGTCACCCTCACCAAGACGGCCTGGGATCACCCTCCGACTGTGGTCGGCTACAAGCGACTGGTGGTCCGGCGCCTCATCTGGGTACTCAGTCTCGGCGTTCCTCCACTGATCGCCCTATCCTGCTCCGGCGTGAGCCGCCGCGCGGCCTGGGCCTTCATCATCATGATCATTATTGGGACGCCCTATTTGCCATGGGTGGTCGTCACGTACCTCCGGCGGCGCAGAGTCGCCGCGGTGCTCCAGGCCTACCCCTGGCAGGAGTGGCCGTGCCGCCACCCGCGCAGGCCGCCCGGGAGCCCCGCGACCATCGCCGTTCCGTTCCGGGGGGACTTCACCGCCATGTTCCGCGTCATCCCGTTCCCGGTCCCGGTCGAAACCATGGAAGACGGCCACCCGGACCGGATCTGGTTCGCGGGCGACCCCCGCTTCGGTGGCGTCGTATCGCCCGTCGGTGGGCACTATCCCGTGCGCGTCGTCCCCCACACGCCACGCCGGGAGGAGTGCGGTGGCGAGGGGTTCGAGCTCGCGCGGCGCGTGGGGTTGGTGCGCGGGAGTGGGAAGGCGACACGCACCTGATCAGCGGCGGCGCAGGGCCTGTCGCTCGGACTCCGAGAGACCGCCCCAGACGCCGAACCGCTCGTCGTTGGCCAGGGCGTACTCCAGGCACGCAGCCCGCCCCTCGCACGCCCCGCACAGCCGCTTCGCGTCGCGCAGGGAGGAGCCGGGCTCCGGGAAGAAGAAGCCGGGGCCCGTCTGGGCGCACAGGGCGAGGTCGTACCAAGCGGTGTCAGTGGTTGCGGTAGTGGTGTTAATCGACATGCCGGTGATCCTGGTCGCCGCGGATGGACGTCCGATCAACGACTGATCAACACGCTGTCATCCCCGCGCGCAGGTACGCCGACCACCGGCCGTCTTCTTCCCTCGGCACCAGGTCGACCCTGCCCCCTTCCCGCCCTGCCTCGTCCCCCGGAGCATCGCATCCCCCACTGACATCGAGACCGTTCCGCACAGAGTGAACGATCGTGCGTTCGGTAAGATGGAGCCATGGCTGACGGACGCGTGGAACGCGGCAACCAGACGCGGCGGGTCGTTCTCGACCGCACGATGAACATCGCTTCCGTGGACGGCCTGGAAGGCCTGTCCCTGGGGAAGATCGCCGCTGATCTCGGCCTGAGCAAGAGCGGGGTTTTCGCGCTCTTCGGCTCCAAGGAGGACCTGCAGCTCGCCACCGTCCGTGCCGCTGTGGACGTGTTCAAGGACGAGGTGGTGCGGCCGGTACACCGCGACCCCGACGGTCTCGCCAAGGTGTGGCGGCTGTGCGAGCGCTGGCTCGACTACTCCGGGCGCCGGGTGTTCCCCGGCGGTTGCTTCTTCTACTCCGTCTCCGCGGAGTTCGATGCCCGCCCCGGCCCGGTACGGGACGAGATCGCCAAGGCGCGGGCCGACTGGACGCGGTACATCGAGCGGCTCTTGGACGAGGCGCGGCTGACGGGCGGGTTCCGGGACGCGGCCGACGCGGACGAGGTACCTCAGGTCACCTTCGAGTTGACGGCCTTGATGGAACTGGCCAACGCGCATTCCGTACTGCACGGCGACCCGCTGGCGTACGAGCGGGCCGGCCGGGGGATTCTGCGCCGACTGCGCGCGGTGGCGGCCGATCCGGATGAACTCCCGGAGCGGCCGCCCGCGTTCAGTTCGCCCTCCTGACCTCTGCCTTCATGCTCGCCGCACGGTCGCGGTGGTGGGCTCGGGCGCCGGCTCGGACAGCACGAAATCGACCGTGGTCGCGATGACGGCGGGGTCGGACAGGATGCGGCGGTGGCCGAGGCCCGTGGTCTCGATCAGGCGGGCCTGCGGGCCGTACGCGGCGGCGATCGCGCGGGACTGGGTGGGGTCGATCACGTCGTCCTCCGTGTCGTGGAAGAGGAGGATCGGCGCCGGCGTGCCGGGAAGGCGACGGCGGGCGTCGAGGCGCTGCCAGATGTCGGGATCGCCGGGGAAGAGTCGGCGCTCGACATGGGTGCGCAGGACGTGGCCGACTTCCTCGCCGAGGTTCAGCCCGGCCCGGAACCGCTCGACGAGATAGTCGAAGTGGGCCACGCCTCCGATGCCGATGACGCGGTCGGCCGGTATGCCGTCGTTCAGCGTGGAGAAGGTGGCGACCACGCCGAAGGAGTGGGCCACGACGGCCGAGAAGTCACCGTGCTCCGCGTGCAGTCGGCCGATGATGGCGCGGTAGTCGAGGATCGTGGAGAACCGGCCCTTGGACTCCCCGTGCCCCGGCGCGTCGAAGGCGATCACGGTGCGGCCCTGGGCGCGCAGGGCCTCGACGAAGCCGGCGAACCGTGAGGCGCGCGAGGACCAGCCGTGCACGATCAGCACGGGCCGGCCCCCGTCCCCCCACCGGTAGGTGGTCACGGCCGTGCCGCGCACCACCATCCGCCCGCTCTCGGCCCGCGCCATGACCTGCGCCTCCTCGGGCCTTGGTCGCGCACGCCCGAGAGGCTTGACGAAGAGCGCGAAGGCCCGGGGCCCTGCCAGGCCCGGGGCGAGCCGGCTGGTGATGTTGAGGGTGGTGCTCAGGAGTGAAGCCATGGGGTGCATGTGCGGGTTCTCCGGAATTCTCCTCAGGGCGGCCAGATGCCGAGGCAAGCCGATGTGGAGATATTAGCACGATCGTTCGTGTTGTTTTATGGGCCCGGCTCGTCCCGGGCGGTGTGCCACCTGCCGACCGTCAGTCCTCGTGCTTCGCCCGGCTGGGCTGGACGCGCTTGGGCTCGCCCGGCATCTTCGGGTAGTCCGGGGGGTAGGGCATGTCCCCCAGGCCGTGCTCGTGCTCGTCTCGGGCCGCGAGTTCCAGTACGGCGTCCAGGGCGAAGGCGTGCTCGTCCATGTCCGCGTGCAGGTCGCCCAGTTCGGCGAAGCGGGCCGGCATCGTCACGATGTCGAAGTCGCGGGGTTCCGCGTCGTCCACCTCGTCCCAGCGCAGCGGCGCGGATACCGGGGCGTGCGGGCGGGGGCGGACGGAGTAGGCGGAGGCGATCGTGCGGTCGCGTGCCGTCTGGTTGTAGTCGACGAAGATCCGCTCGCCTCGCTCCTCCTTCCACCAGGCGGTCGTGACCTTGCCCGGCATGCGGCGCTCCAGTTCCCGGCCGAGGGCGATGGCGCACCGGCGGACCTCGGTGAAGGTCCAGCGCGGCTCGATCGGCACGAAGACGTGCAGCCCTCGACCGCCCGAGGTCTTGGGCCAGCCCCGCAGACCCAGTTCCTCCAGCAGGGCACGCAGTTCATGGGCGGCCGCCACCGCGTGATGGTAGTCCGTGCCCGGCTGCGGGTCCAGGTCGATCCGGAGCTCGTCGGGGCGGTCGGTGTCCTCGCGCCGCACCGGCCACGGGTGGAAGGTGAGGCACCCCAGGTTGGCCGCCCACAGGACGGCGGCCGGTTCGGTCGGGCAGATCTCATCGGCCGTGCGACCGCTCGGGAACGCGATGCGGGCGGTGGGGATCCAGTCGGGAAGGTTCTTCGGTGCCCGCTTCTGGAAGAACGACTCGCCCTCCACCCCGTCCGGGAAGCGCTCCAGCGTCGTCGGCCGGTTGCGCAGGGCGCGCGTGATGCCGGGTGCCACCGCCAGGTAGTACTCGGCCACATTCCTCTTGGTGAGGCCGCGCTCCGGGAAGTAGACCTTGTCCGGGCTGGACAGCCGTACCGTCCGCCCGCCCGCTTCCAGCTCGATCGCATTACCGGCAGCACCCATGTGCGCCACGGTAGGCGGGCCCGGTCATGCGCGCATACCGGGCGGGTCCGGACGTACCACCGCAGAATCGGAGGCATGGATCTGCCAGTGATGCCGCCCGTGAAGCCGATGCTCGCCAAGTCCGTGGCGAAGATCCCGCCCGGGATGCAGTACGAGGCCAAGTGGGACGGCTTCCGGGCCATCGTGTATCGCGACGGCGACGAGGTCGAGCTGGGCAGCCGCACCGGCAAGTCTCTGACCAGGTATTTTCCCGAGCTGGTGGAGGCCTTGAAGGACAACCTGCCGAGCCGTTGCGTCATGGACGGCGAGATCGTCATCGTTCATGGCGGGCGTCTCGACTTCGACCGGCTGACCGAGCGGATCCATCCCGCGCAGTCCCGCGTCGCCCTGCTGGCCGAGACCACGCCCGCCGGCTTCGTCGCCTTCGACCTGCTCGCCCTCGGCGACGACTCGCTGCTCGACAGCCCGCTCGCCGACCGCCGTGCCGCCCTCGTCCGTTCCCTCTCCACCGCTCGGCCCCCCGTTCATCTCGCGCCCGCGACCACCGATCCCGCGCTCGCGCAGGAGTGGTTCGAGCGGTTCGAGGGCGCCGGGCTCGACGGGGTGATCGCCAAACCGCTCGATCTCCGCTACCGGCCCGATGCCCGCCTCATGTTCAAGGTCAAACACCAACGTACGGCCGACGTCGTCGTCGCAGGTTTCCGTTTCCACAAGAGCGGTCCGATTGTCGGATCGCTGCTGCTCGGCCTGTACGACGCCCACGGCGCCCTCCAACACGTGGGCGTGTGCGCCGCCTTTCCCATGAAGCGCCGCGCCGAATTGGTGGAGGAGCTCGAACCCCTGCGGATGCCCGACCCGGCCGGCCACCCGTGGGCCGCCTGGGCCGAGGAGTCCGCCCACGAGAGCGCCCGGCTGCCCGGCGCGCAGAGCCGCTGGACCGGCAAGAAGGACCTGTCCTGGGTGCCGCTGCGACCCGAGCGGGTCGTGGAGGTGAAGTACGACCACATGGAGGGCGACCGCTTCCGCCACACCGCCCAGTTCCACCGCTGGCGGGACGACCGGACCCCCGAGAGTTGCACCTACACCCAGTTGGAGGAGGTCGTCGGATACGACCTCGCCGAGGTGCTCGGCCCCACCGCCGACTGAGCGGCCCGCCGCCTCGCCTCAGCCCGCCGTCAGCTTCTCCCACTCCTCACGGTCCGGCCCCGCCGCGTTCGGCGCGTAGTGCGGCCGATCCGCCAGCCAGCGCGTCACCCGGGCGCGGATCTCCGGATCCGCGTACGCCCGCTCCGGCGGCTCCACCAGGTGCCGGACCCTCGCCCGCGCCCGCAT
The DNA here is from genome assembly GCF_053615355.1 of Streptomyces sp. CLCI03. Taxonomy (NCBI): domain Bacteria; kingdom Bacillati; phylum Actinomycetota; class Actinomycetes; order Kitasatosporales; family Streptomycetaceae; genus Streptomyces; species Streptomyces sp. CLCI03. Next base: position 1,621,486 of record NZ_CM132132.1, read on the forward strand.
CACCACCGGGTCCTCCAGCGCGCAGTCGAACAGCGCGGACACCTCGCGCGCCGTCCCGCCGCGCACCGCCCGGGTCGCGAAGCGCTCACCGATCGCCGCGTCCGCGACGACCTGGAAGTCGAACCACGGCTTCAGGGTGCGTTCCGCCCAGGCGTGGTGATCTGCGGCGTACCGCGCCGATCCCGGGTCCCGGTGCGCCGTACGGGCCACCCGGCGCGCCGCCCACAGCGCGAGCGAGGTGCCCTGTCCGAGGGTCGGGTTGGTGTGCGTGATCGAGTCCCCGACCGGCACCAGCCCGGTCACCACCGGCCCCGCCTCGTCGACCAGCGCGCTCCACCGGTTGTCCAGGCTCGCCGTGGCCAGGACACCCGACAGCGGCTCGGCGCCCGGCCCCAGCCAGGCGGCGCCGGGCGGGAAGGCGCGTGCCGCCGCCTCGAAGACGGCGGGGTCGCGCAGAGCCGAGCGCGTGGTGTCCGTGGTGTGCACGAACAGCGTCACGGCGAACACCCGGTTGTCGGCCGGGAAGACGGCGCACCCGGCGAAGGGCCCGCCGGTCACCGCCCACGGCCGGCGCGGCCCCTCGTCCACCCCGTCGGGCAGCCGGTACCAGCGGCAGAAGTAGGCGAGGCCGGTGCGGTGCCGTTCCACGACGGGCGGCCTGCAGCCGGCCTCGGCCAGCCTGCGTTCGGTGCCGCCGCGCCGCCCACCGGCGTCCACGACGAGGTCCCCCGGGTAGCTTCCGGTCTCGGTGGTCACTCCCGTCACCTGGATCCCGGCGCCCTCGGACGAGCCCGGGGCCGTGATCAGCCCGTTGACCGGTTCCCCGTACCGGACGACGACCCCCGGTTCCGCGCGCAGCGCCGTGGCCAGGGCGCTTTCCAGCACGATGCGTCGGGCCTGGAGCATCACGAGGTCGTCGTCGCCGGGCCACGCGGGCGGACGTACGTCGAACCAGTCGAGCTCGTTCCGTTCGCGGGCTCCGAGCCGGAGCATCTCCGCGTGGACGTCGGGCAGATCGCCGCGCAGGACGTTGCGGGCGGCTCCGAGCAGCACGTGCGGCTGGGCGGCCTGCGGTACGGTCGGCCGCCGCCAGCCGAAGAAGTCACGGTCGAGCGCCGTGCCCGGGGCCCGCGTATCGCGCTCGAAGACCTCCGCCGTGTGTCCGTGCCGCGCCGCGAGCAGGGCGGTGGCGGCCCCCGCGACACCTCCGCCGATGACCAGCACATGTGCCATGGAGCGTCCCCCCGAGCCGTTGGACCGTACGACGATCACACCGCCCAGAGCCTGCGCGAACGGGAGGCGACCGAAACCCGCACAGATGTCCGAGAACAGCTCAGGCGGTCACCTCTCCCGTCTCCGCTCACTCCCCCCTCACACGACGGCGCCCGCGCGGTGGGCCTCCAGCGCCCGCCGGGTCTCCGCCTCGATCAGGTCGGTGTTGACGGCCACCGCCGCGCGCACCCCTTGGGCGGCAGCGCCCGGCACCTTCTCCAGCGGGGAGGTCACATTGCCCGCGACCCAGACCCCGTGCAGGGCGGTGGCCCCGGTGTCCGGATCGGACGCGACGCAGGTGCCGACGGCCGCGCCGTCCCGCTCCATGACGACGGTCGGCAGGCCGAGGCTACCGAGCACGCCCGAGCGGGCGGTGAACCGCGGGGCGACCACCAGCGCCTCGCACTCCTCCACCGCGCCGCCCGCCAGGGTCACGCCGGTCAGCCGGTCCTCCCGGACCGCGAGGCCGGTCACCTCGCCCTCGACGACCGGGACCGCGAGGGCGGCGAGCAGTTCCCGGTCCTCGGCGGTGAGCCGCCAGGTGTGCGCCAGCAGGGTGATCCGCCCGCTCCACTGCCGCCAGAGCTGGGCCTGGTGCACGGCGAGGGGCCCGTCGGCCAGCACCGCGATCGGCCGGTCCCGGACCTCCCAGCCGTGGCAGTACGGACAGTGCAGCACGTCCCGCCCCCAGCGCGCCCCGAGGCCCGGCACGGCGGGCAGCTCGTCCACCAGGCCGGTGGCGACCAGCAGCCGGCGGGCCCGGACGGTCGTGCCGTCCCCGCAGCGCACCAGGAAGCTCCCGTCGGGCAGCCGGTCCGCGGCCACGGCCGTGCCGGGGCGGATCTCCCCGCCGTACCCGGTCACCTCCGCGCGGCCCTCGGCCAACAGCGCGGCGGGGCTCCGCCCGTCCTGCCCGAGGTATCCGTGCATGTGCGCGGCCGGGGCGTTGCGCGGGCTGCCGGAGTCGATGACCAGTACCGAACGGCGGGCCCGTACCAGGGTCAGCGCCGCGGCCAGCCCGGCGGCCCCGCCGCCCACGACCACCACGTCGAAGGAGGTCTCGCTTGCGTTGTCCATGCCTTCGAGGGTCCGCCCACGGCGGCCCGCTTGACAAATGTTCTTGCCGAAGTGGCAAATGGATCCATGGCCACCGAGGAACAGGACGAGGAACTCGCCGACGTGCTCACCGCCGTGGGTCCGCGGCTGCGTGCCCTGCGCCGACAGCGCGGCACCACGTTGGCCCAGCTCAGCGAGACCACCGGCATCTCGCTCTCGACCCTTTCCCGGCTGGAGTCCGGACAGCGCAGGCCGACGCTGGAGCTGCTGCTTCCGCTGGCCAGGGCGCACCGGGTGGCGCTCGACGAGCTGGTCGGTGCCCCGGAGACCGGGGACCCCCGGATCCGGCCGCGTCCTTTCGTCCGGCACGGCAGCACCTACGTGCCGCTGACCCGGAAGTTCAGCGGGGTGCACGCCTTCAAGCAGATCCTCCCGCCCCTCGAAGGCCCGCCGCCCGAGCCCGAACTGCAGGTGCACGAGGGCTACGAGTGGCTGTACGTGCTCGCCGGACGCATCCGGCTGCTGCTCGGCGGGCACGACCTCGTGCTCGGTCCGGGTGAGGCCGCCGAGTTCGACACGCGCACCCCGCACGCCTTCTTCAACGCGGGTCCGCAGCCGGCGGAGTTCCTCAGCCTGTTCGGCCCCCAGGGCGAGCGGATCCACGTCCGGGCCCGGCCCACCCCTCCATCGGAAGGACGTCCATGACCCCCACCGGCGAACGCCCCGAGCGTGCCGTGCCGCAGCCCCAGGCCGTCGTCGGCGTCGGACTGGTCGTCCTGGCGGCGGACGGCCGGGTGCTGCTCGGCCAGGCGCACGACGGCCGCTGGGAGCTGCCCGGCGGCAAGGTCGACCCCGGGGAGGGCTTCGAGCTTGCCGCCGCCCGGGAACTCGCCGAGGAGACGGCCCTGCGGGCGGCCCCCGAGTCGATCCGGATCCTGTCCGTGCAGATCGACGCGCAGGCCGGGATCACCCGGCTGACGGCGGCCGCCGTCACCACCTCGGCGGAGGGCGTCCCGGCCGTCACCGAGCCGCACAAGATCGCCCGCTGGCAGTGGTTCGCCCCCGCCGAGATCCCCTCGGCCCTCTACGCCCCGTCGGCGGGCGTGCTGCGCGCCTGGCGCCCGGACCTCACGACGCTGCCGCCCGTCCCCTCGTACGCCTACCCGGTCGCGAGCCCGCCACCGAGCGCCTGAGCGGCCGAATCCCTCAGGAGACGGGCCGTCGGAGGTGGCCGTCAGGAGGTGGCCGTCAGGACCGTCACGACGGTCACCGTCACCATCGCGGCCTGCATGTCACGGATGGCGGCCCGGACGCTCTCGGCCGCCCACCGGCCGGCGGCCATCTCCGCCATCCGGGCGGTCACCTCGTCGGGCTGCCGGTCGGGGAACGCGAGCCGGTGCAGCTTGGCCGAGTGGATCAGCGCGATCAGCCCGGCCGTGCGCTCGTCCGGCTCGGCGCCTTCGAGGACCACCTCGCGGAGCCGCTCGCGCAGGGCCCTCTCGACGGTGCCGTCCTCCTCCGGGTAGCGGCGCTGCGGGAACACCCCGAACACCTTGTGCACCTGGGCGACCACCAGCCCGCGCTCACCGAGCCTCTCCAGGGTGGCTCCGACCGCCTTGGGCTGGTCCTTCGTCAGCCAGTCCGTCACCCGGCGCTTCCCGCGCCCCCGGAGCCAGGTCTCCAGCAACCGGATGCGTCCGTCGAGCAGTTCCTCCCCCGTCGGCTCGGTGCTGCTGAGCTCCAGGTACTTGCCCGCCACCGACACCCGCTCCGCCAGGACGAGTTCGAGCAGCAGCGCGCCCGCCACGGCCCAACCCGCCGACTGGCGCTGCCGCGCCGCCCCGGACTCGTCGTCCAGGGACAGCAGCATGATCTCCTCGGCCAGTGTGATGCTCACGAGCGCCCCCTCGTCCGTCGTCCGGCTACCGGCCCGGCTGTCCGACCGCCTCGAAGGGGAGGACGACGGACGACCCCGCGGGGTTCCGTTCCGGGCCCGGATCTAGTGGCGCACCACCACCTTTGGCGCGAAGTTGCCCTCCCCCAGATCCTCCTCGAGCAACCGCTTGGCGATCGCGTCCGCCGCGACCCGCAGTTCGGCGCTCCGCGGCCGCCCCCGGTCCTTCTCCAACTGGTCCTTGAGCCATTCGCCCCACGCCTTCGAGATGACGTCGGCCTCCCGCTGCCCGGCCGCCGTGAGCGTGAAGAAGCTGCCCTCCCGGCTGAGGAAGCCCTCGTCCTCCATCCGCTCGTAGACGGGGACCAGCACCTCCGGCGGCAGCGACCGGCGGCCCGCGATCAGTCCGATGCCGGCGTGGCCGATGGTCCGGGTCAGCACCTCCACCTGCATCACCGCCCAGGCGCCCGCGATGTCCAGCCGCGTGTCGGAGCCTTCGACGATCCCCCGCGCCGTGTCCGCGCCCATGTTCCGCACGAGTTTGCCGACGGCCAGCTCCAGCAACTTGGCCGAATCCCCCGAGGCCGTGGCCGGTGAGCCGAAGCCGTCGCCCATGTCCGTGGAACCGGCGCGGGCGCTGTCGCGCAGCCTCACCTGCTTGAGGAAGAGCGCCACGACGAAACCGAACACGGCGACCGGAACGGTGTAGACGAACACGGACTGCAGGGCCTGCGCGTACGCGTCGATCACCGGGGCGGCGGCTTCCGGGGGGAGCCGGTGCACCCCTTCCGGGGTGGACGCCGCCTTGGCCAGCTGCTCCGGATCCTGCCCGGTGAGGCGGGCCGCCTCCACGTACGCGGCCTCCAGCTCGGGCCCCAGGTGGTTCGCGTAGATCGTTCCGAAGACCGCGGTCCCGAAGGCGCTGCCGAGCGTACGGAAGAAGGTGACGCCCGAGGTGGCGGTGCCGAGGTCGGCGTAGTCGACGGTGTTCTGCACGGCGATCGTCAGCACCTGCATGGACAGGCCGATGCCGGTTCCGAGCACGAACATGTACAGCGATTCCAGCAGGGTGCCGGTCCCGGGACCCATCAGCGACAGCAGGTACAGGCCGACGCCCAGGACCGCGTTCCCGACGATGGGGAAGATCCGGTACCGGCCGGTCCTGCTCACCACGTTGCCGCTGAACACGGAGGCGATCAGCAGGCCGATGACCATGGGCAGGGTGCGGACGCCCGAGATCGTGGCCGAGTCCCCGTCGACGTACTGGAGGTAGGTCGGCAGGAAGGTCATCGCGCCGAGCATCGCGAACCCGACGACGAAGCTCAGGATCGAGCACACGGAGAAGACCGGGTTGCGGAAGAGCCGCATCGGCAGCATCGGTTCCGCCGCGCGCGTCTCGACCAGGCAGAAAAGCGCCAGCGCGACCGCGCCGCCCGCGAACAGGCCGATGATGACCGGCGAGGTCCAGGCGTACTCGTTCCCGCCCCAACTGGTGCCCAGGATCAGCGCGCCGGCGCCCACGGCGACCAGCGCGATGCCCAGGTAGTCGATGACCGGCCGGCCCGACGCGCGGACCGCCGGGATGGTCTTCGCGGCCGCCACGACGACGAGGATCGCGATCGGGACGTTGACGTAGAAGCACCACCGCCAGGACAGCTGGTCGGTGAAGAATCCGCCGAGCAGAGGTCCGATCACCGTGGCGACCCCGAACACGGCGCCGATCATGCCCTGGTACTTGCCGCGTTCGCGCAGGGGCACCACATCGGCGATCAGCGCCATCGCGGTGACCATCAGGCCGCCGGCCCCGACACCCTGGACGCCGCGCCACACGATCAGGAAGGTCATGTTGCCGGACAGGCCGCACAGGAAGGAGCCGCTGATGAAGACGATGGCGGAGATCTGGAAGATCAGTTTTCGGCCGAAGAGGTCGCCGAACTTACCGACCAGGACCGTGGCCACGGTCTCGGCGAGCAGGTACGAGGTGACCACCCACGACATGTGGTCGCCGCCGCCCAGGTCCCCCACGATCGTGGGCAGCGCGGTCCCGACGATCGTCTGGTCGAGTGCCGCGAGCAGCACACCGAGCATGATCGTGCCGAAGATGATGTTGCGCCGCCGCCGGTCGATCACGGGGGGCGCGGCGGCTTCGGCGGGGGCAGTCGTCACCCTCGCACTGTCACAGCGCGCCCGCCCGGGCGCATGCGGCGGTGAGCCGTACGGGGGACGCGCCTTCCGGGATCAGCGCAGGTAGGCGAGGCCCGGATGCGCCGCCGCGTACCCGTCGAGCAGGCGTCGGGCCACGCCCACCGAGTCGATGAGCGGATGGAGCGCGAAGGCCTTGACCGCGTCGGTCCGCGATCCGCTCGCGGCCGCCGCCAGGATCTCCCGTTCGACGGCCTTGACCGCCGTCACCAGCCCCACCGCGTGCAGGGGCAGCTGTGCGACGCCCACCGGGTGGGCGCCGTTCGCGTCGACCAGACAGGGCACCTCGATGACGGCCTCGGCGTCGAGGACGGACAGCGTCGAGCCGTTGGGTACGTTCAGGATCAGTGTGGCCCGTTCGTCCCGGGCGATGGCCCGCATCAGCGCGAGCGCGACCTTCTCGTAGCCGCCGGATTCGAGGTCGCTCTCCTCGCGCTCCGGGGCACCTGCCGCCTCGCGGTTCTCGGCCATGTACGTGGCTTCGCGCTCGGCCCGGGTACGGTCCCAGGCGGCCAGCGCCGCCCCGGCCGGCGCCCCGGCCCGGGCGGCCTCGGCGTAGAAGCCGCGCTGCTGGTCGCGCAGGAAGGCCCCGCGGGTCTGCTCGGCCTCCTGGTACGCCCGTACGGTGTCACGGTTGAAGTAGTAGTAGTGCAGGTACTCGTTGGGGATCGCGCCGAGCGAGCGCAGCCATTCGGCCCCGAAGAGCCGGCCCTCCTCGAAGGACTCCAGCGCCTCGGTGTCGGCCAGCAGCCGGGGCAGCTCGTCGCGACCGCCGACGCGCAGCCCGCGCACCCAGCCCAGGTGGTTGAGGCCGACGTAGTCGATCCAGGCGTCCTGCGGCCGGGCGCCCAGCAACCGGGCGATGCGCCGGCCGAGGCCCACGGGGGAATCACAGATGCCGATCACCCGCCGGCCGAGCACCTCGGCCATGGCCTCGGTGACCAGCCCGGCCGGGTTGGTGAAGTTGATGACCCATGCCTCGGGGGCGTGGCGGGCGATCCTGCGGGCGATCTCGCGCGCCACCGGCACGGTCCGCAGGCCGTACGCGATCCCGCCGGCGCCCACGGTCTCCTGGCCGAGGACACCCTCCGCCAGGGCGATCCGCTCGTCCGCGGCGCGCCCTTCCAGGCCACCGACGCGAATGGCGGAGAAGACGAAATCGGCCCCGCGCAGGGCCTCGTCGAGCTCCCCGGTGACCGTCACGGTCGGCGGGTCCACCGTCGGATCGGCCGCCGACGCGGCCGCGGCCTGGTCACGGAGCACCCGGGCCATGGCGGTGAGCCGCGCCGGGTCCTCGTCGTACAGCGTCACCTGGGACACCCTGCCCTCGGCGCGGTCGCCGAGCAGTGCCCCGTGGACGAGCGGGACCCGGAAGCCGCCCCCACCGAGGATCGTCAGCCGCACGCCCCTACCGCCTTTCGCCAGTGCAGATCCCGTCGCCGACGCCGCCGCCGTGACGGCCGATGCCACGATCGGCGGCACGGAAGCCACGGCACACGTCCGCGGGCACCAGTCTGCCCCGGCCGGTCACTCCACCGGCGACGGCACGGCGCGCAGCCTGGCTCCCTGCTGCTGGGTGAAGCCGCCGCCGCGGACGGGGCCGCTCGGTGCGCCCGTGGGCGTCGAAAGGATCAGGGTGATCCGGGTCAGCCCCATCTCGCCCAACATCCGACTGGTCTCGGCCACCATCCGGCACCGCACCAGCCCCCACCGCGGGTCGGGGTGGCGCACGGTGCGCACCGCCCCGTCGAGCTCGGCGGCGTCGGTCCCGTGGGTGCTCAGCCAGTGCGGCACGCCGTACCGGTAGGCCGCCTCCATGAACGGGTCACGGGCCACCTCCTGGCGGATGCTGCGCAGCCCCTCGTCCTCGGGGGCGCCGGCCAGCGCGGTCGCGAACTGGGCCAGCAGCGGTACGCACCAGGCCGGTTCATGGTCCTCCAGCACGGCTGCCGCGTCCGGGTGGAACAGCACGAAGCGCAGGAAGTTGTCGTCCGGCAGGGCCGTCGGGTGGGGTCTCACCGACCGGAAGAGCTGGTCGAAGGCCGAGTTGGTCAGGGCCACGTCCCAGCGGTGGTCCACCAGGAAGCTCGGGTACGGCACGGACTCCATGAGGGCGGCGTAGTCGCACAGGTAGTCACGCTGCGCCGGATCGTCGGGCAGCCGGTTCTCCTCGGCGGCCCGCCACGTGGGCGGCGGATCGCGGTCCACCATGACGCGGAACAGCCAGAAGCATTGCCGCTCGCTCATTTCCAAGGACTCGGCCAGGGCGAGCAGTTTGCGGTCCGTCCACTCCTTGACCAGACCTCTTTCCCAATTCCCGTACGCGCGCACGCTGATGCGCAATCGGGCGGCGAGGTCTTCCTGACTCAGGCCCAGCTCCTCGCGGCGCTGGCGCAAAATCTCCTTGCGTCGCTCCGACCGCACGGCACCGCGGGCGGGTTCTTCGCCCGTCAGGCGCTCTTCAACGGCTCGGGCGAGTCCATCGGACGGGCCCACCGCTGCGAGATGTGGCACTGAGAGCTCCCCCTCCTCCGGTCTGGATCTTCATTTCCGTGTGGCGATCCTGCTACCGACTTCATTCGAGTGTCAACTATTGTGGCAATTCCAGCCTCTTGACAGCTCATTCCCGCCACAGCTGTGGCACGTTCTAGCCCTTACGGGCGAGAGCGGCTAGATTCCAGAAGCCGACCATGTGCCCATACCGACTTCGCGCGATCTAGGAGAACCACTGGTGACAGACGGCTTCCCGGCTCCCGTCGCGGTGGCCGACGCACCCCTGGCAGCCACCATCACGCGTGTCGCCGAACTCGCGGGAAAGATGGGCCGCGACCGTAACCAGGTCTTCGACCTGCGGCGGCTCTCCGAGGCCTCCGGCGTACCCACGGACGTGGTCAGGACCCTGCTCGACGGCAGGCCGGCCGGCGAACCCGATCTGCAGACCCGCTTCCTCCAACGTCTCGACCTGCTGCGGCGGACCCGCGTCAAACCGAACGGCCGCCGCTACACCCAGCAGGAGATCGCGGACGGCGCCGGCATGTCGCGGCAGCAGGCCGGAGCGCTGATCAACGGCGACCGGCGTCCCACCATGGAACACTGCGACGCGATCCAGCGGTTCTTCGGAGTGCACGCCGGCTTCCTCACGGCGCACGACGCGGACGCCCTCACCGACGCGCTCCAGCGGACGGAACAACAGCTGCTCCAGGACTTCGCTGGCCGGGCGCGGGAAACCGTACCGGCCTCGGGCGCATCGGCGGGCGATCCACTGGCAAGACTCCTCCAGAACCACGGTGTACGGGGCATCGCCTGGCGCGCCGCCCAACTGCCCAGCGACAAGCACCGGGACAAGGTGACCGAATGGCTGGACATGCTCCTCGAAAGCGTCAAACCGAACGAATCCTGACCCAGTCGAAAGTCTGGGTCTGATCCTTGAGTCCTGATCCGGATCCGCGCCGACGGGGAGAACGGTGAGCATAGGCAGAGAGCAGCGGCGGTTGTGCGGGGAGCTGGTGGCCGGCATCCGGCTGACCGCCCCCGTGGAACCCATGGACCTCTACGCTGCCCTCTGCGAGGGCATGAGCAGACACCGCGGCCGCCGGGTGGACTTCCGGATGGCCTCGTTCCCACCGCGGACGGCCAGCGGCCTGTGGCTCGACATGGCGGACCGCGATCTCGTGGTCATCGAGGAACGCACCGCCCCGGACCACCAACTGGTGATCCTGGGCCACGAGCTGTGGCACATGAAGGCGGGTCACTGCAGTCACCACGTCGACGGCGCCGCCGTCGCCGCGCGGCTGCTGACCGACGAGGCCGACATCGGCGAGACCGTGCGCCGCGTCGCCGCGCGCACCCGCGCCGACGTCCAGGAGGAGACCGAGGCCGAAACCTTCGGCTTACTGCTCGGTAGTCGGTGTCGGAACTGGCTGGCCGGATCGGCGAGCCACCGCGCTCCGGTCCAGCGCGATCAATTGGCGGGCCGGATCGAGGCTTCGCTGGGCTACCGGGGGCACAGGAACGAGCGTTGAACGGCCAGGACTACTACATACCGGCGGCCGCGATGGCGGTCTCACTCGCCTTCAAGCTGCCGGCCCTGCGGCACAACTGGCGCGACCCGCTCCTACGGTCGGTCGTCGCCCTGCTGACCCTTGCCGGCGCGGTGTTCACCTTCGCCGCCCCGCCCACCATCGCGGCGGTCAACCGCTGGACCGGGATCGTCAACGTCTCGGCCCCACTCGTCTACTGCCTGATCACCGCCTTCAGCGCCTCCTGCCTGGTCCTGATGGTCAACTGGCGGGGCGGACCGGCCGAACGGACCCAAGGCATCTCGCGCCGCTGGATCCAGGGCTACAGCGCGGTGGTCGTCGCCCTGGTCGTGCTCTTCGCACTCGGTGAGGCCCCGCAGGAGCGCCTGCGCGACTTCGACACCTATTACGCGAACACGCCGTACATCGGCCACATGATCGCCCTCTACCTGCTGGCGCACTGCGTGGCCGCGGTGGTGATGGTGGTCCTGTGCTGGCGCTGGTCGCTCCAGGTCTGCGGCTGGCTGCGGGTCGGCCTGGTCATCATCGTCATCGGCTACATCTTCAACCTCGCTTACGACGCCACCAAGATGACCGCGGTCGTCGCCCGCTGGACCGGTCACGACCTCGACGGCCTCAGCACCTACGCCGCTCCGCCGCTCGCCTCCCTCGGGGCCCTGATCAGCGCGATGGGCTTCGTGGTCCCGCTCGTCTGCCAGCGGCTGTCGGACCACTGGCAGATCTGGGCGACGTACCGCCGGCTCGGCCCGCTCTGGCACGAGGTGCAGATCTCCGCGCCCAGCGGCACGCCCTCCGTGCAGATGGCCTGGTGGTCCGCGGCGGAACTGCGCGTGATCCAGCGCGAGTCGGACATCCACGACGGCTTCCTGCACCTCGGGCCGTACTTCGACAAGGGCCTGCGCGACGGCGCCTACGACAGCGCCGTCGCCGAGGGCGCCGACGAGGAGACGGCCCGCGCCGTCGCCGAGGCCGCCATGGTCGCGGCCGCCGTACGGGCCCGCTCCGCCGACCCCGACGGAAAGATCATCGGCGAGGACGAGGAGACGATCCTCGACACCGCCGACGGTCCCCGCGACCTGCTCCGGATCTCCCACGCGCTGCGCCACTCACCGGTGGTGCAGGCGGTCCGGCGCGAGGTGAGCGTGTAGCGGCGACGACCCGCCGGCCGTCGCCACCGCTCAGCGGGCGGCCACGGCCGCCGTCGCGCTCACCGGGAACAGATCCTGGAACGGCGCCGCCGAATCGATGCCCTCCCGCCCGTACGGCGCATCGAAGCTCCACACCATGAAGAGCAGGAACACGATCAGCGCGCTGAACAGTCCGGCGAGCAGCAACTCCCGGCCGGAGCGGCGGATCTGCAGGGTGAAGATCAACCCGATCGTGACCAGCCCGCCGACCAGCAGCCCGAACCACACCACCCCCGGCAGGGTGGACTCGGAGCTCTGCGTCCGCGAGTGCCGCGCGTCGTCGGCGGCCGCGATGTGGTCCAGCAGGGGCTGGTAGGCCTGCGCCTGGAGCTCGTTCGCCGGGCTCTGGTGCGTGACGTCGGTCCGCAGCTTGCCGAGCAGCACGGCGCCCTCGGCCGAGGCGCCGTCGCCGGAGGTCAGCAGCGGCCAGTCCACGGCGACGGTGTGGGAGACGTACGCGTCCACCTCGCCCCGGATCCGGTCGCGGACGGCCGCCGGGTAGACGTCGGCGCGCTGGGTGACCTCGTACAGGGCCTGGGCCTCACGGCGCACGCTGTCCTCGGCGGCGCCGCGCGCCTCCCAGACGCCCGCGATGGCCAGGCCCAGCACGATCGCGTAGACCACGCCCACCATCATCGTCATGTACTCGATGACATCGGGGGTTTCGCTGGTGTCCTCGTCGTCGGCGGCCCGGCGGTGCCGGATCGCGGTGATGGCGAGGACGAGGGCGCAGACGAGCGCCATGGCGATGGCCAGGACCAGCCATTCGGACACGTGGATTCTCCCGGTGTGGGTCGGTGGGTGACGTCGGTGGGTGAAGGGGGAACGGCGGCGTCGGTCAGCCGCGGCTCTTGGAGCGGGGGCGCAGGGCGGCGGCGGCCAGTACGGCCGGGGTGGTGACGACGACCATGAGCGTCACGGTGGACATCCCGCCCGGGCCGCGCCGCTCCAGGGCCACCGAGCGGTACGGACGCACGTGGAAGGCGCTCACCCGTGCGACGGCGGCCCCGGCCGCGGGCGGGGCGGGGGCGTCGGCCGGCGCCGGTGCGGAGGGATCCTCGGGACCCGCCGCGGGCTCCGGCGGCTGCGACCCCCCGGCCCTCGCCTCCGCGGAAGGCACCCCACCGCCCGGAGGGCTCGGCGGCGCGGGCTCGGCCGGCCGCGCGGGCCGCCCCGCGGGGGTGGCGGACCCGGCGGGCCGCCCCGGATGACGCACGGTCGGCCGCTCGGCGCCGGGTACGACCACCCGTACCGAGGGCAGTCCGGACGGCGGCCGGAAGACCGGCCGCTCCGGCCGCCCCGCCGGCACGCACAGGTCGACGCGGGCCCCGTAACCGTCGCCGTCGTCCTCGCCCGCGACCGCCACATGGCCCTGCAGCGGGCAGAGCGCGGCCACCAGGCCCGCCCCGGCGAAGTACTGCCAAGCGGTCACCGCGCGCCTCCCGAAATCCGCAGCAGAAGTAAGGGCTACCGGTGAAGAAACGATCAAGGGGCGGCTTCGACACGCCGCGGACGGGTGCATATCGCGGATGCGGCATGATGTCGCCATGGGGACCGAGGGGGCGAACGCCCGGCTGATCGCAGGGCGCTACCGGTTGGACGCCAAGCTCGGACGCGGCGGCATGGGCATCGTGTGGCGCGCCACCGACCAGTTGCTCGGCCGGAACGTCGCGGTCAAGGAGGTCGCGCTCGACCCGGCACTGTCCGAGGAGGAGGCCCGGCACCAGCGTGAGCGCACGCTCCGCGAGGCACGGGCGGCCGCGCAGCTCAAGCACCCGCACATCATCGTGGTGCACGACATCGTCGAGGACGGCGAACTCCCCTACATCGTCATGGAACTGGTCGAGGGCGGCTCCCTCGCCGACCGGCTCTCCCGAACCGGCCCGGTGGATGTCGCGGAGGCGGCCCGGATCGGGATCGCGTTGGTCGGCGCGCTGCGCACGGCACACGCGGCCGGCGTGCTGCACCGGGACATCAAGCCGGCGAACGTCCTTCTGGAGGCCCCGGGCGGGCGGGCCGTGCTCACCGACTTCGGCATCGCCCAGGTCTCGGGTGCCACGACGCTGACCACCACCGGGTCCTTCGTCGGTTCCCCCGAATACACCGCGCCCGAGCGGATGTCGGGGCAGACGCCGGCGGGACCCGAGGCCGATCTGTGGTCGCTGGGCGCCTTGCTGTGCGCGGCTCTCAGCGGTACCTCGCCCTTCCGGCGGGACTCCCTCGGCGGGATCCTGCACGCGGTGGTCTTCGACGAGATCCGGCCGCCGGAGGCGTGCGGGCCGCTGCTGCCGGTGGTGCGGGGACTGCTGGAACGGGACCCCGCCGGGCGGCTCGGCGCGGAGCGGGCCGAACAGATGCTGCGGGCCTGCGCGGAGGCGGCCGCGGCGCCGTACACCCCGACGCGGTCCGCCCCGGTGGCCCCGGCCGTGCCGAGCCCCGCTCCGCAGGCGCCGGCCGCGCCTGCCCCCACCCCCCGCACGCCCGTTCCGCACGGCCCGACGCACCCCGGCGCGGCCCCGGTGGCCGCGCCGACGCCCGTGTCGGCCCCCGTACCGGCTCCGGTGCCCGCAGCCGCCCCCGTGAGCGCGCCGGGGAAGCGGCGCCCGGGGGCGGCGCTGATCGCCGCCCTGCTGGTGGCCGCGATCGCCGGGGCGGGCGTGTCCGCCGCGCTGCTCACGGACGACGGCGAGCGCGGCGGGCGGACCTCCACGAGCGGGGCGGCCGGTCAACCGTCCGCACCCGCCTCCACCACCCCCGGCGAGCGGACCGGCACGGTCTCCCCCTCGTCCGACGACAGGCCCGCGCCCGCCGGCTACCACGTCGTCACCGACCCGGAGGGCTTCTCGCTCGCCGTACCCCTCGGCTTCACCCGCAAGGTGGAAGGTCCGCGGATCTTCTACATGTCACCCGGTGAGACCTTCCGCATCGGCATCAAGATCGCGGAGCCCGAGTCGGGCGGCCCGCTGGCCGTCCATCAGCGCGCCCACGCCAAGGGGCCGGGCACCAACCCCGGTTACCGGGACGCCCAGGTCGAGATGACCTCGCGGAACGGCCGGCAGGGCGCCCTCTGGTTGTTCACCTGGGACGGCTTCTCCCCCGCCGAGGGCCCCCGACACACGCGTGACCTGTGCTGGGAGGAGGACGGTCGGCTGTACGACGTGTGGGTGTCCTCACCGGTCCGCCAGGCCGACGAGGCCCGCGGGTATTTCGACACCGCGGTGTCGACCTTCGTACGCACCGGAGGCTGACACCCGCCGCCGCGCCTCCGTTCACCCGGCAGGCGCAGCCCACCACGGCACCCGCCACCGCGCCGCTCCATGATCGGAGGAGCGGACCCTCTCAGGGATGGTGGCGGATGGAACCGGACAGCCGAGGTACCCGTTGAGCGCGACTCCCCCGGCTCCCCCCGCGCCCCCGACCCCCGCCGATCCGGCCCCCTCGCCCGCTCCGGAGGAGCCCGCCGGCAAAGGGTTCCGCCTTCCGAGCGCGCTGACCGTTCTGGCCCTGGTCACGGTGGGGGTGTGGCTGCTGGCCTTCCTCGTCCCGGCCGGCCGGTACGACCGCGACGACAGCGGTGCGCCCATCTCCGGCACCTACCACCGGGTCCCGGACACCCAGAGCTTCGTCGACCGGCTGAACGACCTCTTCCTGGCCCCCGTGAACGGCCTCTACGGCATCCGGGACGAGAAGACCGGCGAGGTCGGGCCCACCTTCAGCGGCGAGCTGTACGGCAGCGCCGGCGTCTTCCTCTTCGTCCTCGCCATCGGCGCGTTCATCACCGTCGTCTTCGCCACCGGCGCCCTCGACCGCGGGATCGCCCGCCTCGCCCATCGGCTGCGCGACCGCGGCGCCCTGCTGATCGCCGCCGTGATGCTGGTGTTCTCCGTCCTCGGCACCGTGGAGGGCTTCGCGGAGGAGACCCTCGGCTTCTACGGGCTGCTGGTGCCGATGATGCTGGCCCTCGGCTACGACCGGATGGTCGCCGTCGGCACGGCCATCCTGGGCGCGGGGATCGGGGTCCTGTGCTCCACCGTGAACCCCTTCGCGACGGGCGTGGCCTCGGCGGCCGCCGACATCTCGCTGGGCGACGGCATCGCGCTGCGCTTCGTGATGTGGGTGGTCCTGACGGCCGTGACCATCCTCTACGTCGTCCGGTACGCGAAGCGCGTCGAGAAGGACCCGGCCAGGTCCGTGTGCGGGTTCCTCCCCGGTGACCGCGAGCAGAAGGCGACCGGCGCCGAGGAGGTGGCTCCGGAACTGACCCGGCTGCACAAGCTGGTGCTGGTGCTGGTCACCGTGGTCTTCGGCTTCATGATCTTCTCGGTGGTCCCCTGGGCCGGCGCGCTCACCGGCGAGGCGGACGCCGCCCCGTACGCCTGGGAGCTGGGCTGGTCCTTCCCGGAACTCTCGGCGCTGTTCCTGTGCGCCTCCGTGCTCGTGGGCCTCGTGGCAGGGATGGGCGAGGCGAAGATCAGCGCCACGATCGTCCAGGGCGCCGCCGACTTCATCTCTCCGGCCCTGGTCATCATGCTGGCGCGCGGGGTCACCGTCATCATGAACAACTCAAGGATCACCGACACCGTCCTGCACTCCATCGAGGGCGCGGTGCAGGGCACCTCGTCGACGCTCTTCGCGGTGATCGTCTTCCTGGTCAACCTCCCCCTGGCCTTCCTGATCCCCTCCACCTCCGGACACGCCACCCTCGTCATGCCCATCCTGGCCCCGCTCGCCGACTTCGCGGGCGTCTCGCGCGCGTTGGTCGTCACGGCCTGGCAGTCGGCGAGCGGTTGGATGAACCTGTGGGTCCCCACCTCGGCGGTGACCATCGGCGGTGTCGCCCTGGCCAAGGTCGGCTACGACAAGTACCTACGCTTCGTCTGGCCCCTGTTGGCCATCCTCCTCGTGCTGATCTGCGGCTTCCTGGCGCTGGGCGCGGCGATGTGACGCCTCGTCAAGGGCCGGTGCGGGCGCCGGCCCCGCTCCATACCGACCGGCGGGACACCCCTAAGCTGGGGACACATGTCCGACTCCCTCCCCCTCCCCGAACGGGACGGCCCCGCGCCCGTCGCCGTCCTGACGGCGATACGCCGACCGCTGCGGTTCCTCGGCTCGTGGTGGCCCTGGCGGTGCTGGGCGTACCTGGGCAGCGGGTTCCTCATCGGCTACCCCGTACTGATCGTCCTCGTGGTGCTCCTCGGGGTCGGCGTGGCGCTGGCGGTGGTCGGGATCGGGCTGCTGATCCTGATCGGCGCCGTCGCCGCCGGGGTGCCGCTGGCAGCGCTGGAGCGGTGGCGGCTGCGGTGCGTGGAGCCCGTGCCCGTACCGGACCCACACACCTCCCTCGCCGGGGCCGGACCGGCGGCCTGGCTGCGGACCCGGCTGCGGGAGCGGGCCACCTGGCGGGAGTTCGCGTACGCCACCCTGCTCGGGCCCGTCTTCGGGGCGGCCGGGTTCGCCGTGATCACCCTGCTGGCCTTCGCCCTGATCCTCGTCGCGACCCCGGCGATCGTCTGGGCCATCGCCCCGGACCACGTGATGCTGATCCCCGGCCGGCAGGTCTCCGGGCCGCTGGAGGCCCTGGGCGGCACGGCGGTCGGACTGGTGGCGATGACGGTGGCGGCGTACGCGGGCGCCCTGCTCACCGGGGCCCAGGTGAAGACGGCCCGGCTGCTCCTCGGGCCGCGCGTGGAGACCGACCGGATCCTGGAACTCACCCGCTCCCGGGTGCGCCTGGTCGACGCCTTCGAAGCCGAACGGCGGCGTATCGAGCGGGACCTGCACGACGGCGCGCAGCAGCAGCTGGTCGCCCTCAGCATGACCCTGGGCCTCGCCGAGCTGGAGCTGCGCGGGATCCCGCAGGCGGCCGGCGCGGCCGCCCTGGTGGCCCGGGGGCGCGGCGAGGCCAAGGTCGCCCTGGAGCAACTGCGCGACCTCGTCCGGGGTATCCATCCACAGGTCCTCACCGACCACGGGCTGGCGGCGGCCGTCGCCGAGGTCGCCCTGCGCCATCCCGTGCCGGTGTCCGTGGACCTCGACGTGCCCCGGCTGGCCGAATCGGTCGAGATCACGGCGTACTTCACGGTCACCGAGGCGCTCGCCAACGCGGCCAAGCACAGCGGCGCCTCGCACGTCGCCGTCGTCGGTAAGGTCGAGGGTGACCGGCTCACTCTCACCGTCACCGACGACGGTCGTGGCGGCGCCGATCCGGGCGCGGGAGCGGGACTGGCGGGACTCGCGGACAGGGTGGCGATGTTGAAGGGCAGGCTGGTGGTGTCCAGTCCGGTGGGCGGACCGACCCGACTCCGGGTGGAGGTCCCGTGCTCCGGCTGATCCTCGCCGAGGACTCCGTGCTGTTGCGCGCCGGGTTGACGGAGCTCCTCACCCGTGGCGGGCACCAGGTCCTCGCCGCCGTCGGGAACGCCGAGGAGCTGGTGCGGGCGGTGGAGGCGCAGCGGCCGGACGCCGTCGTGACCGATGTGCGGATGCCGCCGGACTTCCGCGACGAGGGGCTGCGCGCCGCGCTCGAACTGCGGTCCCGGGACTCCTCGTTGCCCGTGCTCGTGCTCTCGCAGTACGTGGCCACGGCGTACGCCACCCAGTTGCTCACGGGGGCTTCGGCGGCCGGGTTGGGTTACCTCCTCAAGGACCGGGTCGGGGAGGTGGCCGAGTTCCTCGACGCCCTCCAACAGGTCGCCGAGGGGCGTACGGTCATCGATCCGGAGGTGGTACGGGTCCTGCTCAGCCGGCAGTCGGAGCAGCGGCCGCTGGCGCGACTGACCCCGCGCGAGCGGGAGGTGCTCACCTTGATGGCCTCGGGCCTCAACAACCAGGCTTTGGCGGCGCGGCTGTTCATCACCGAGGCCGCCGTGGTCAAGCACGCGTCGAGCATCTTCATGAAGCTCGACCTGGACGCCACCGAGGGCAACCGCCGGGTGCTTGCGGTCCTGGCCCACCTGTCGGGCCAGGACGCCGAGGCCTAGGCCTACCTCAGAAGCAGGAGCGCACCGCGTCGTCCCGGGCGGCGGGGCTGCGGTGGTGGTTCGCGTGTCCCGCGGCGAGCACCTGGCGCAGCTCGGCGAGGTGCGGGGTGTCCACCGGGAGGTCCAACCGGTCCAGGAGGGCCGACGCGGCGGCCGGTTCCAGGTCGCCGTACACGTCGTGGAAACTCGCCCGGAGGCCGCGGAAGAGCGCCGGGTGCAGGGCGGGCAGCCGTAGGGCGGTGCGGTAGGTCGGCTCCTTCACGGACCAGGGCACCGGGCCCGAGCACTCCAGGACGCGGCGGGCCCGGCGGAGCGGGGCTTGCGACGGGTCGGTCACCACGTGCTCGATGTCGTTGCCGAGCACCTCGGCGAAGGCCTTCGCGGAGGTGGCGCGGTCCTCGAACCAGTCCACCCACAGCGAGTAGGTGACGGCCTCGACCTCCTCGTCCGCCTCCAGGCGTCGGCGGTAGCCGTCCCACAGGACGTCGGCGGGCAAAGGGCCTTCGGAGCTGTCGTCCGCGAACCGGATCTCGCAGGTGACCCAGTACTCGTCCAGGAGGTCCAGCAGCCCGAAGGCCAGCCGCAGCCGGCCGGCGGCGTCCAGGTCTTCGGCGAACACGTCGCCGGCCCAGGTGTGCGCCACGTCGTTGGCCGTGAGCAGCACGTCCGGCTGCTCGTGGCGCACCCACCCGCCGCGCACCTGGGTGACGCCCTGTTCGGCCAGCCAGTGCCGCGCCGCCTCCACCGCTCCGCCGTCCATCCGGAAAGTATGACAAGCGGCGTGCCATCAGTACGGGACGGCCTGGTTCGCGTCCCGTCGCGCGGCCCGGGAGCTGATCAGCAGCGCGATCGGCAGGGCCGCGAGCACGAGGCCGCCGGCCGCGCACCACAGGGTGGTGGTGTAGGCGTCCAACAGCCGGGCGAACACGTCCGTGTCCTGGGAGATCCGGTCCAGGCGGCTCACCAGGACGGTGCCGAGCACGGCTCCGCCGATGGACTGCCCGAGGTGGTGGGCCGCGCCGAGGGCTGCCGAGGCCCCGCCGGCGTGCTGCGGGGACACCCCGGCGGTCGCGGTGGCGTAGAGCGGGACGAGGGCCAGGCCCAGACCGATGCCGGTGAGCAGCATGCCGGGCAGTACCCCGGTCGCGTAGCCGGCCGCACCTCCCGCACCGGCCAACAGCGCCAGGCCGAGGGCCGTGACCGCCAGGCCCGGCAGGATCAGGGCGCGGGGGGCGGTGCGGGGCAGCAGGCGGGCGGAGACCTGGGTGGCGGTCACGAGGGCGGCGGCGACGAGCGGCAGGTGGGCCGTCCCGGCGGCGGCCGGACCCTCGCCGCGGATCTGCTGGGCGAAGAAGCCGAGGGCGGGGAGGAGGGCGACCAGGGCGGCGCCCGTGAAGAGGACGGCCAGGAGGGAGGCGAGGCGGTTCCGGTCGGCGAGGACGTACGCGGGGAGCAGCGGGCCGGAGGTCCGCCGCTGCCACCACAGGAAGGCGGCGAGCAACGCGATGCCGCCCACGAACAGCGCCAGGCTCCGGACGGCGCCCCAGCCCACCGTCTCGACCTCGGCGAGGCCGTAGGCCAGGGCCGCGGAGCCCGCCGTACCGAGGAGTGCGCCGGGTCCGTCGAAGCGGGCCCCGGTGCGGCCCGGACGGTCGGGCAGCAGGGTGAGCGTGCCGATCAGGGCGAGCAGGGCGAGCGGCACGACCGACCACAGGGCCCAGCGCCAGGTCAGGGTCTCGGCGAGCCACCCGCCGGTGAACACGCCGAGCGCGCTGCCGCCGGCGGCGACGGCCGCGTAGATCCCGAAGGCTCGGCCGCGTTCCCGGGGGTCGGTGAATCCGGTGACCACCAGGGACAGCGCGGCCGGGACCAGCAGGGCCGCGAAGGCCCCCTGCAGGGCGCGGGAGGCGATCAGCGGCCCCGCCCCGGAGGCCGCTCCGCCGAACACGGCGTTCGCCGCGAGACCGATCAGTCCGGCCACCAGCATCCGGCGGGCCCCGAGCAGGTCGGTGAGGTGGCCGCCGAGCAGCAGGAGTCCGGCGAGGGTGACCAGGTAGACGCCGAAGACCGGGTTCAAGGCGTCGGCGCCGAGGCCGAGATCGGCATGGATCTGCGGCCCCAGCAGGCTGAACTGCGCCGCTTCGACCAGCACCGACAGCTGCGTCAGGGCGAGGACCGCCAGGCCCCACCATCGCCTGGGGTGCGGGGTCGCGTCGGCGACGGACGGGTCGCCGGGTGCGGGGCCCGGGGGCGGGCCGAAGCCGTCCGCGGGGCCGAAGTGGCCGGGGGGCGTGGGGGCGTACGCGGGCGGCGGGGGCGGTGTCGGATACGGGGAGGCGTCCTGCCGGGACTGCGCCGGTACGAGGCGGGGGTCCGACGGCCCGGCGGGCGGGTCCTCGGTCGGGGCTTCGCCCGCTCCGGCCCCGCCGCCGCCCCGTACGGGTGACGCCGGTGCGTAGTCCAGCAACCGCGCCGCATGGCGGCCCAGTTCGGCCAGGACCGCGCCCGGGAGCCATTCCCCGGCGGCGTCCGCCGCCGTACGCGCCGCCACCTCCTCGGGGGTGGGACGCCGGGCCGGGTCCTTGTGCAGGCAGGCGCCGACGAGTTCGACCAGCGGCTCCGGGACCCCGGTCAGGTCCGCCTCCTCCTCGGCGATCCGGAAGAGGTGGGCGTTCAGCCCGGTGTCCGTGGCGCCGAAGAGCATGCGTCCCGTGGCGGCGTACACGAGGACCGCGCCGAGGCAGAAGACGTCGCTGGCGGGGCTCAGTTCGAGTCCGCGGACCTGTTCCGGGGACATGAATCCCGGCGAGCCGATCAGCATGCCCGTGCGGGTGTGCAGGCTGTCCCCGGTCAGGCTGTCCATCGCTCGTGCGATGCCGAAGTCGATGACGCGGGGCCCGTCGACGGTGACGAGGACGTTGGACGGCTTCAGGTCGCGGTGGATCAGGCCCGCCTCGTGCACGGCCCGCAGGGCG
This sequence comes from Streptomyces sp. CLCI03, assembly GCF_053615355.1. Classification (NCBI taxonomy): domain Bacteria; kingdom Bacillati; phylum Actinomycetota; class Actinomycetes; order Kitasatosporales; family Streptomycetaceae; genus Streptomyces; species Streptomyces sp. CLCI03. The sequence goes on from NZ_CM132132.1 coordinate 1,643,092, forward strand.
AGGGCGAGGCGGTTGGCGAGGGTGCGTACCGAGTCCTCGGGCAGCGGGCCGAACTGCCGGGCGACGACGGTCTGCAGGTCGGGTCCCGGGATGTACTGCGTCGCCACCCAGGGCACGGCGGCCTCGGTGTCGGCGTCGAGCACCGCCGCCGTCCAACTGCCGCCCACCCGCCGCGCGGCGGCCACCTCCCGGGCGAACCTCCTGCGGAATTCGGGGTTCCCGGCGAACTCCGCCTGGACCACCTTCACGGCGACGGTACGGCCGCCCTCGGAGCGACCCAGATAGACCAGGCCCATGCCACCCGCGCCCAGCCGGGCGATCAGGCGGTACGGTCCGATACGGCTCGGGTCCTCGGCGATCAGCTGATCCACGAGCGGAAGAGTATTTCAACGATCCGATGTGCGGGGGCCATCAGGCGAAATGGCCTCCCGGCCGCTCGTTCCGCGCCGTCGGCCGCCCGCCGCCGGACGGCCGGAGCCGGAAGGATCCGGTCACCACGCGCGAGACGCCCGGTACGGCCACCGAGCGGGCCCAGACCGCCAGGAGGACCGGCAGCGCCAGGTAGCCGAAGCGGCCCGCCGGTGCCAGGAGGAAGGCCAGCGTGAGGCCGAGGGCAAGACGGTCGGCCGCGGCCACCACCGTACGCGGCGGCCGGGTGAGCAGGGAGAGGGCGACCGCGAGGCCTCCCGACAGCAGCAGGCCCATCGCGAGGTACCAGCCCCAGGGGCCCAGTTCGGTCAGCAGTCGCCCGGGCAGCGGGCTGCTCGCCGGGGTCGGCACCGGCGCCCGCCCGGTGGGGAAGGCGAACACCTGGCGCCACAGCTCCGCCGGCTGGAGAAGGGCGGCCGGCAGCACCAGCAGGGTCGTACCGCCGGCCGCCACCAGGGCGCAGCGCACCGCGGGCCGTCCGCCGCGGAGGACCGCGAGCAGGGCGACGGCCACGGCGACCGCGGGCAGTGCCGTCCACTTCAGCGCGCACGCCCCGGCGAGGGCCGCCCCGGTCAGGACGGGCCGCCCGGAGGCGGCGGCCGCCAGGGCCAGGCAGCAGAGCCCGGCCAGCGGCAGGTCGACCCCGCTCACCGTCAGGGGCAGGGCCACCACCGGCGAGGCCGCCAGGACGGGCAACAGCCGGCCCGGCCCACCGCTCGGCCCATCGCCCCACCCACCAGCCGGCCCGCCCCCGAGCAGGCGTCGGGCCGCCCACAGGCAGCCGAACAACGCGGCCGCGCACCAGATCCGGGCGTCCCCCAGCATCCGCACCACCCAGCCGTCCCCGCTGCCGTCGCCCCCGAGCAGCGCCCGCGGTACGCCGAGCAGAGCCATGCCGGGCAGGTAGGGGGTGTACTCCTCGACCTGCGCGGGCCGGTCGACGTAGAGCCGGCCGGAGTCCAGCAGGAGCCGGCCGGACCGTTCGATGACGGTCACCTCCGACTGGCCCTGGCCGGTCAGGACCAGCCACAGCAGCGGTACGGCGACGGCGCCCAGCAGGGCGGCCGCGAGCGCCGCGCGGCGGCGGCCGAGTGCGGTGGCCGCGGCGGCCCCGAGGTATCCGGCGGCGGCGCACCAGCCCCACAGCCGGTGCGGGGCCAGTGCGGAGAACAGGGGGAAGGACAGCGCCCACGCGGCGGCGAGCAGCCAGCCGGTGGTCCACCGGGCGGTAGGGGAAAGGGTCATGGCCCCATTCCAGCCGCGCCGCGCCGCCCGGTCTGCACGGCCAGGTGGACGGTCCGCGGTGGGGTTTTCCCTACCGAGCGGGGCACGCGAAAGGGGCACGCGAAAGGGGCACGCGAAAGGGGCACGACCCCGACGGGTCGTGCCCCTCACACCGTTGTCACCGGGCCCTGCGGGGGCCTCAGGCCTCCGGGTTACCGCCGAACCGCTCGCGGTAGGACTCCAGGTCCTCCTCCGTGACCCGCGCGAACAGCACCGGCGGCACCGTGAACGGGGTACCGGCCGGCACCGCGTCCAGGGAGCGGGCCTGCTCCGGGGTGATCCAGGTGGCCGTGTCGTCGGCGAGCGCGAACGAGGAGCGCATGGCGCGCGCCGAGGCCGGGATGAACGGCTCGGAGACCACCGAGTAGAGGTGGATGAGGTTCATCGCGGTGCGCAGGGTGAGCGCCGCGCCCTCCAGGTCGGTCTTGACCTCCAGCCAGGGGGCCTTCTCGTCGAGGTACGCGTTTCCGGCCGACCACAGGGCGCGCAGCGCGGCCGCGGCCTTGCGGTACTGGAGGGCGTCCATGTGGCCCTCGTACTCGGCCAGCAGCTCGGCGATCTGCTCGCCCAGCTTGGCCTCGGCCTCGCCCGCGGGGCTGCCGGCGGGGACGTCGTCACCGAACTTCTTGCGGGAGAAGGTCAGTACGCGGTTCACGAAGTTGCCGAGGGTGCCGCCGAGGTCCTTGTTGACCGTGGCCTGGAAGTGCTCCCAGGTGAAGGACGAGTCGTCGGACTCGGGTGCGTTGGCGATGAGGAAGTAGCGCCAGAAGTCGGCCGGGAGGATCTCCAGCGCCTGGTCGGTGAAGACGCCGCGCTTCTGCGAGGTGGAGAACTTGCCGCCGTAGTACGTCAGCCAGTTGAAGGCCTTGACGTAGTCGACCTTCTTCCACGGCTCGCGGGTGGCCAGTTCGGTGGCGGGGAACATCACCGTGTGGAACGGGACGTTGTCCTTGGCCATGAACTGCGTGTAGCGGACGTCCTCGGCCTCGTACCACCACGACGTGTAGTCGCGGTTCGCCGGGTCCAGGTCGGCCCACTCCTTGGTCGAGCCGATGTACTCGATCGGGGCGTCGAACCAGACGTAGAAGACCTTGCCCTCGGCGGCGAGCTCGGGCCAGGTGTCGGCCGGGACCGGGACGCCCCAGTCGAGGTCACGCGTGATGGCGCGGTCGTGCAGGCCCTCGGTCAGCCACTTGCGGGCGATGGAGGAGGCGAGCTGCGGCCACTCCTCCTCGTGCTCGGAGACCCAGGCCTCGACCTCGTGCTGGAGCTTGGACTGCAGGAGGAAGAGGTGCTTGGTCTCGCGGACCTCCAGCTCGGTGGAGCCGGAGATGGCCGAGCGGGGCTCGATCAGGTCCGTGGGGTCGAGGACGCGGGTGCAGTTCTCGCACTGGTCGCCGCGGGCCTTGTCGTAGCCGCAGTGCGGGCAGGTGCCCTCGACGTAGCGGTCCGGGAGGAAGCGGCCGTCGACCGGCGAGTACACCTGCCGGATCGCGCGCTCCTCGATGAACCCGTTCTCCTGCAGCTTGCGCGCGAAGTGCTGGGTGATCTCGCGGTTCTGCGCGGAGGAGCTGCGGCCGAAGTAGTCGAAGGACAGCTCGAAGCCGTCGTAGACCGCCTTCTGGGCGTCGTGGGCCTGCGCGCAGAACTCGGCGACCGAGACGCCGGCCTCCTTGGCGGCGAGTTCGGCGGGGGTGCCGTGCTCGTCGGTGGCGCAGATGTAGAGGACGTCGTGGCCGCGCTGGCGGAGGTACCGGGAGTACACATCCGCCGGAAGCATCGACCCGACCATGTTGCCCAGGTGCTTGATCCCGTTGATGTAGGGAAGCGCGCTGGTGATCAGGTGTCGAGCCATCCTCGGATGCTCCATTTCCTCTGTGCGGTACAACGTGACGTAACGGATTGTGAATGCGGTTCATCGTATCGAACCGCCGTGAGGCCACGCGCCGCATTTGTACTTGGGTGGACGTAACGCAAAAGCGAGGGCTGTGACCTCTCCGTCACGGCCCTCGCGATCGGGCCCATGTTACAGCGGTACCGCGGGGCACCCGACCGGTGTCCAGGAGCCGGCGGTGGCATGGGCGACGGAGGGTTCGACCGTGGGGGTTCGGCGATGGCACCGGCAGCGGGCATATGCATACGTGCTGGCTGGAGCCGTGCGTGATCGAGATCGATCACAGGTCGATCATCCACGACACATTGCTTCCAGGTTTCTTCTCTGCGCCCCCCGAGTGCGCCCGCGCTGCTTTCCTGTTCAGCGCACAGGGGATGAGGTGGAGCGGTGAACGATGGCGGACCGGAGGAGTCCGGTGGGGCCGTGGGACTACCGAGCCGGCGTCGGCGGCCGACTCCCATGAGCCAGTGGGATCCGACGGCGCGCCTGTCGTACTGGGCCTTCCACGCCAATCGGCGGCCCGCGTACATGCGGTTCGCCTATCTGCAGCTGGGCTCCGACGCGGCGGCCGAGGAGGCCGTGGACGCCACGTTCGACTCGATCATGGGTGAGTGGCTGCGGATGCTCCACATGGACCGCCTCGACGCCTACGCCTGGACCGTCCTCAAGCACTGTCTGGTCCACCGGCAGCGACGGCGCCACCCCGGGGAGCAGCGCCCCGAGCCGATGGACATCAGCGCCTTCGAGGCCGCCCTGAAGGAGGTCCACGCCGACCGGTACGAGGTGCTGACCGACACCATCCGTTTCTACTCCGCCGTCTCCCGGCTCGCCGAGCGGCAACGTGACGCCGTACTCCTGCGGTACGGGCTCCAGTGCACCCCCGGTGAGGCCGCCTCCGTGATGGGCGTCGACGAGGCCACGATCCGCTCCCACCTCGGACAGGCCCACCGGCGGCTCGCCCGTCTGCTCGCCACGTCCGCCGCGTCCCCCGAATCGGCCGCGCCCCCCGAATCCACCGAATCATGAGGCGCTCCGAACGGCAGGAGCGCCAGGACCGCGACCCGATCCCCCGCTCCCTGGCCGAACTCCTCGCCCGGGCCGGCGTCCGCGACCGCTACCGTCACTACGACCTCGGTGCCGCCGAGGCCCGGCTGCTGCGCGCCACACCGCACCCGCCGTCCGGCCACCGCGCGCGACGCCGGTCGGTGCACGGCTGGAGCGATCCCGCCCGGGACTGCCCCCTCGACGCCGAACGGGCCCGGCGCGACCTCAAGGCCGTCTGTCTCGCCTCCGCGTGCGCGCCCAAGGCCGGGGCGCACCTCGACTCCTTCCTGACCGACGGACACACCGACCTGGCCGGGGCCGTCGTCTTCGGCTGTCTGCTGCACCTGGCCGGGCTGCGCGAAGGGGCCCGCTTCTGGTGGCAGTTCGCCGCCGGGTCAGGGAGTCCGCGGACCTCCGTGGCCGCGTACTGCCTCTTCCTCGACCACTCGCGGCGCGGCGAGCACCACGACGCCCGGCACTGGGCGCGCGAGCTGGGCCGGCGCGGTTTCCGGCCGGGCGGCCGACGGGATCTGCGGGAGGTCCGGCTGTGCACGCAGGCGGCCGTGCTGTGCTACGTCGACCAGCGCGAGGATCCCGACCTGGGCCCGGTGCCGCTGCCGCGGCCCGGACTGTCCGGGGTACTGGCCGCGTTCCTGCCCCAGCCCGTGACCGTGTCGGCCTCGGCGCCGCGGCCGGCGGTCCCGCTCCGCCCGGCCACCGGCCCGCTGCGCCACCCGGCGCTGACGGAGGCGAGCCGCGGGACCGCCGGCCGGGCGGAGACGGGCCGGGCACTGACACAGGCGCGCCGCGCGCTGGCCGTCGTACGCGTCCTGGAGCGCCACCCGTTGGGGGTGCGAGCCGCCCAACTCGCCCGGGAGTCCGGCCTCGCCGAGGGGGAACTGCGGCCGCTGCTCGCGATGCTGTGCGAGGAGGAGTACGCGGTCCGCCCGGCGCTCGGGGTCTACGGGCGCGGCCCCGCCCTGGACCGGCTCGCCGCCCCCGGCGGGCACGGCCTGGCCGGGCAGCTCCAGCGCACCCTGGCCCTGGCCCGGGACAGCGCGGGCGCCGCCGTGTACCTCGGCCGGTACGCCGACGGCGAGGTCCGGATCACGCAGATGGCGGACGGGCCCGCGACCCCGCCGGTGCGGGAGTGGGTCGACTTCCGGGCCGCCGCGCACGCCAGCGCGGTCGGCAAGTGCCTGCTGACCCAGCTCGACCACGACGGCCGCGCCGACCATGTGGCCCGGCACCGGCCCGCGCGGCTCACCCCACGGACGATCACCGACAGTCGGGTCCTGTTCAGCGCGTTGGACGCGGTGGCTCCGGGCGCGCCCGTGTTCGACCTGCGCGAGTACTCCCCCGGGGTCGTCTGCTCGGCGGTCCCGATCGCCACCGGGATCGCCGCCGGGAGCCTCGCGCTCTCGCTGCCCGCGAGCCACGCCCACCGGCTGGGCGCGGCCACCGAGACCCTGCGCCGCAAGGCCGTCCCGGTGCTCCTGGCCCTGCTCCTGACGGGCGCGATCCCCCCGGACGCCCCGGCGGTCGCCGCCGAGGAGGCGGCTCCGGTCGGGCGGCCCCGGCCGATGCCGGCCCCGGTGACCCCGGAGACCTTGCGGCACCTGCGGCGGCTCTTCCCCACGCCGATCACCGGAGGCTCGACCGCGGCGGGCGGCCCCCACCTGGTCAGCGACACCGCGGCCGCCACTGCCTACCTCTTCGACGCCGTCCCGGACACCGACCAGCCCCGACTGTCACTGCCCCACACCTTCACCTCGCTCCCCCCGGGGAGCCTGAGCACCCCGACGGGCCTGGTGGTCCTGGGCCCGTGACCGGCCGGGAGCGCCGGACCGGACCGGGAGAACGGCAAGAGCCCCACACGATGTGTGGGGCTCTTGCTTCTTGTGTCCGAGGGGGGACTTGAACCCCCACGCCCGATAAAGGGCACTAGCACCTCAAGCTAGCGCGTCTGCCATTCCGCCACCCGGACCAGGTGGTCGGCCCCGGTTTCCCGCGGCGACATGGACAACAATAGCAAAGGATCGGCGGGGCTCCGACCACATATCCGGGCGGTGATCATCCGCCACGCCGGGCTGACCTGCACGCATACACCGACGACCCTAGCGAGACGGATCGTCTCGCAGCCGGATGTCGATACGGGCTGGACATCAGGGGCGGCCGGGCGGTCGGATGGCTGCGCACACGTCCGGGGGGAGCCGCGCATGGAATCCGAGCACCGCGTCAGCACGCTGGAGCTGTTCTTCGACCTCGTTTTCGTCTTCACCATCACGCAGTTGACGGTGCTTCTGGCGGACGACCTGACTCCGCGGGGCGCCGGGCAGGTGGTACTGATCTTCACCGTCCTCTTCTGGATGTACGGGGGCTACGCGCACCTGACCAACCAGGTGCCGCCGGACCGGACGGTCCGGCGGGTGCTGCTGATGCTGGCCATGGGGGCGTTCCTGGTCTGCGCCCTGGCCGTACCGACCGCCTTCGGGGCCGGCGGTATCGCCTTCGGCCTCGGGTACCTGTTGGTGGTCCTGGTCCACGGCGCGCTGTTCACCCAGGCGCACGGGCGCGGCGTGCTGTGGTTCGCGCTGCCCAACGTGCTGTGCGCGTTGTCGGTGACGGCGGCCGGTTTCTTCGACGGGCTGCCTGCCTGGGGGCTGTGGATGTCGGCGCTGCTCCTGCAGTTCGTGACGCCGGTGGTCGTGCAGCGGGTCGCGGCGAGCGGGGCGGCGGAGGCGGCCGAGGTGGCCGAGACGGTCGAAGGTCCCGGGCAGACGGTCGGTGATCAGCTGGGCGGGATGAACGCGGCGCACCTGGTGGAGCGGCACGGTCTGCTGCTGATCATCGTCTTCGGTGAGTCCGTGATCGCGATCGGCATCGGGGTGGGCTCGCTGCCGCTGTCCCTCGGTATCGCGGCCGGCGCGTTCCTGGCCCTGACGATCGCGTCGGCGATGTGGTGGATGTACTTCGTGCGCGACGAGGGCCGGGCCGAGGAGGTCTTCGAGCGGACCCCGGCGGAGCGGCGTTTCAAGCTGGCGATGGTCGCCTACTACTACGCCTTCCTGCCGATGCTCCTGGGCATCGCCGTCTTCGCGGCGGGCGTGAAGAAGACCATCGGTCACCTCGGCGAGCACCTGCACACCGGCCCGGCGGTCGCGCTGGCGGGTGGGGTCGCCCTCTATCTCGCCGGGGACCTGGCCTTCCGCGCGGCACTGGGTATCGGACCGGCGCGCTACCGCGCCGCCGCCCTGGTGCTCGCGCTCGCCACCGTCCCGGTGGGAACCAGCTGGACGGGAGCCGGCCAGCTGGTGGCCCTGGCGTGCGTCCTGGTCGGGGCGCTGGCCGCCGAGGGCCGCCGCTCCCCCACCGAACCGGCGGAGGAGGCAGCGGCCGCGGGAGCCGTCACGGGCAGTGGATGACCTGGCCCGCGTAGGAGAGGTTGCCACCGAAGCCGAAGAGCAGGACCGGGGCGCCGGAGGGGATCTCCCCGCGCTGGACCAGCTTCGACAGGGCCATCGGGATGCTGGCGGCCGAGGTGTTGCCGGACTCGACGACATCGCGGGCGACGACGGCGTTGACGGCGCCGATCTTCGCGGCGAGCGGCTCGATGATCCGCAGGTTCGCCTGGTGGAGGACGACCGCGGCCAGTTCCTCCGGGGTGACTCCGGCCTTCTCGCACACCTTGCGGGCGAGCGGCGGCAGCTGGCTCGTGGTCCAGCGGTAGACGGACTGGCCCTCCTGGGCGAAGACCGGCGGCGAGCCCTCGATCCGGACCGCGTTGCCCATCTCCGGGACCGATCCCCACAGGACCGGGCCGATACCGGGCTCCTCGCAGGCCTCGACCACGGCCGCGCCCGCTCCGTCGCCGGTGAGCACACAGGTGGTGCGGTCGGTCCAGTCGGTGATCTCGGTCATCTTGTCGGCGCCGATGACCAGGGCGCGGGTGGCGGAGCCGGCCCGGATGGCATGGTCGGCGGTGGCCAGGGCGTGGGTGAAGCCCGAGCAGACGACGTTGATGTCCATGACGGCGGGGCCGCCGCCCATGCCCAGCTTGGCGGCGACGCGCGCGGCCATGTTGGGCGAACGGTCGATCGCGGTCGACGTGGCGACCAGCACCAGGTCGATGTCGTCCGGGGTCAGGCCGGCGCCGGCCAGCGCCTTGCCCGCCGCCTGGTAGGCCAGCTCGTCCACCGGTTCGTCCGGGCCCGCCATGTGGCGCGTGCGGATGCCGACGCGGGACCGGATCCACTCGTCGGTGGTGTCGACCATGGCCGAGAGGTCCTCGTTGGTGAGCACTTTCGCGGGCTGGTAGTGCCCTAGCGCCACCACGCGTGAACCGGTCATGGGCGGGGTCCCCCCTTGTACGGAAGTCAGGATCACCCAGCTTTGCCTGCTACTGGTGGGTACGTGTGCGTGTGACCCGACAGGATTCCGGCACCGGATTTTGGAGCTTCCCGAGGATCCACCTGCCGGGAGCGTCGCGGGAAGCGGAACCGCGACAATGAGCTTGTCGGAAACGGGCGGGAACAGAAGGGGTGTGCTGATCACCATGGGACGGGTCACCGAGCGTCGTCGCGTCGTCCGGATCCGGAACGGCTCGGCGGGTGTCCGGCCGGACACGCTGGTGGTCGAGGAGCCGCTGGAGATACGGCTGAACGGCAAACCGCTGGCCATCACGATGCGTACGCCGGGCGACGACTTCGCCCTGGCGGTGGGCTTCCTGGTCAGCGAAGGAGTGCTCGCGGCCGCCTCGGACGTGCAGGCCGTCACCTACTGCGAGGGGGCGACGCAGGACGGTTCGAACACCTACAACGTGGTGAACGTGCAGCTGGCCGCCGGGGTCCCGGTGCCCGACATCACCCTGGAGCGGAACGTCTACACCACCTCCTCGTGCGGCCTGTGCGGAAAGGCCGGCCTGGACGCGGTCCGTACGGCGACCCGCTTCCCGGGGCTCGCCGCCGATCCGGTACGGGTCCCCGCGGAGGTCCTGTGCGCGATGCCGGACCGGCTGCGCGAGGCCCAGAAGGTCTTCGACCGGACGGGCGGGCTGCACGCGGCCGGGCTGTTCACGGCGCAGGGCGAGCTGCTCGACCTGCGGGAGGACGTGGGCCGGCACAACGCGGTGGACAAGATCGTGGGCCGGGCGTACCGATCCGGGATGCTCCCGCTGGCCGGCACGGTCCTGCTGGTGTCGGGCCGGGCCTCCTTCGAGCTGGTGCAGAAGGCGGTGATGGCGGGCATCCCGGTGCTGGCGGCCGTCTCGGCGCCGTCCTCACTGGCGGTGGACCTGGCCCTGGAGTCGGGGATGACGCTGGTCGGCTTCCTGAGGGGACCGGACATGAACATCTACGCGGGCGAGGAGCGGATCACCCTGTAGCGGTGCGCCGGAACAGCACCCTGCCACGTTCGTGGCTGCCCAGGACGAGGCCCGCACGTCACTGCCGTCTCCTTCGGTGCCCCCCTTGCCGGTGCCGTGGAGCGTGAACCACCCGTCGCCGGCCTGCAAGCCGAACAGCACGAGCACCGCGCGGCGAGGTTCCGCACGTCAGCGCCCCCGGCGTGAGCGGCGTGCGGACTCCTTGGCCGGCTTCGGTGTCGGCGGGTCGATGCGGTGCAGGTCCAGGGTGGGCGGGATCGGGGTGGTGCCCGGGCCGCCGGATTCGGCCCAGGCGATGATCTCGTCGGTCGCGGTGTCGTCCAGGGCCCAGCCGAACCACGCCGCGCGGGCGCCGCGGCGGCGGGCCTCGGTGGTGGGCTGGACCACGATGACGTTGGCCTGGGCGCAGGGGCCGAGGCAGTCGCTCGTACGGACGGCCAGCCGGCCCCCGGAAGCGGCGGCGGCCTCGCGCAGCCGGGCGAGCTGACCGGCGTGGTCGGAGCCGGGGTTCTTGCGCGGGTCACCGCAACAGCAGCCACGGCAGACCACCAGCGTGCAGGGGCGTTCGGCATGGGCGGCGAGCGGGCGTATCCAGGTCACCACCGAACGTTAACGGGCCCGGGGCGCGGGCCGTCGGCGCACGGGCGAGACGTCCGCCACACGGTCGGCGGCGAGTTCGGGCAGCGGGTCCTGGGCGCGGCGCCGGGCGATGACCGCGCAGACCATCAGCTGCATCTGGTGGAAGAGCATCAGCGGAAGCACGGCCAAGGCGGCGTGGGCCCCGAACAGCACGCTCGCCATGGGAAGTCCGGCGGCCAGGCTCTTCTTGGACCCGGCGAACTGGATGGCGATGCGGTCCGCGCGGCCGAAGCCGAGGCGGGCCGCGCCGTACCAGGTGGCGAGGAGCATGACGGCGAGCAGGACGGCCTCGACCAGCATCAGGGCGGCGAGCCCGGGGAGGCTGACCTGGTGCCAGATGCCCGCGACCACGCCCGCGCTGAAGGCGGCGTAGACGACGAGCAGGATCGAGCCGCGGTCGACGTGGCCGAGGACCTGCTTGTGGCGGACGAGGAAGTCACCGACCCAGGGGCGCAGGGCCTGTCCGAGGAGGAACGGCAACAGGAGTTGGAGGGTGATCCTCAGGAGGGAGCCGAGGGAGAAGCCGCCCGCGTCGCCCCCGAGCAGGCCGGCGGCGAGGAGGGGGGTGAGGACGATGCCGGCCAGGCTGGAGAAGGAGCCCGCGCAGATCGCGGCGGGGACGTTGCCGCGGGCGATCGAGGTGAAGGCGATCGAGGACTGCACGGTCGAGGGGACCAGGCAGAGGAAGAGCAGGCCGCCGTGGAGCGGGGCGGTGAGCAGGCCGGGGACGAGGCCGCGGGCGGCGAGGCCGAGGAGCGGGAAGAGTACGAAGGTGCAGCCGAGCACGGTGAGGTGGAGCCGCCAGTGGCGCAGGCCGTCGAGGGCCTCGCGGGTGGAGAGCCGGGCGCCGTAGAGGAAGAAGAGCAGGGCCACGGCCGCGGTGGAGGCGAGGTCGGCGGCGTTGGCGGCCGGGCCGCGGGCCGGGAGCAGGGCGGCGAGGCCCACGGTGGCGAGCAGGGCCAGGATGTACGGGTCCAGGGGCATCCGGGCGGGGAGGTGCGGGCGGCGCATGCGGGGGTGCTCACTTGCTGTCGGGGCGGGGGCTCGGGGTGGTGCTCGGGGTGCTGGTGCTCGGGGTGCTCCCTTCATGGTCGGCGGTGGGCGCTCATCGGGAAACCCGCACACCGCACTCACTGCCATCGCGATCCGTGATGAGCGGCTACCGTGGCGGTATGTACGACCCGGTGCAGCTGCGTACGTTCCTCACGGTCGCCCAGACGCTCAGCTTCACGCAGGCCGCGGGGCGGCTCGGGGTGGGGCAGTCCACGGTGAGCCAGCACGTGCGGCGGTTGGAGGAGGCGACGGGGCGGCCGCTGTTCGTCCGGGACACGCACAGTGTGGGGCTGACGGAGGACGGGGAGGCGTTGCTCGGCTTCGCGCGGACGATCCTGGAGGCGAACGAGCGGGCGGCGGCCTTCTTCGCGGGGACCCGGCTGCGCGGGCGGCTGCGGTTCGGGGCCTCGGAGGACTTCGTGCTGACACGGCTCCCGGAGATCCTCGAAGGGTTCCGGCACGAGCATCCCGAGGTGGATCTGGAGCTGTCGGTGGAGCTCTCCGGGACGTTGCACGAGCGGTTGGACGCGGGGCGACTGGACCTGGTGCTGGCGAAGCGGCGGGGGCCCGGGGACGAGCGGGGCCGGCTGGTGTGGCGGGACCGGCTGGTGTGGATCGGCGCGGAAGGGCTGCGGGTGGACCCGGAGCGACCCGTTCCGCTGATCGTCTTCCCGCCGCCGGGCATCACCCGGGCGCGGGCGCTGGAGGTGCTGGAACGGGAGGGGCGGGACCTGCGGATCGCGTGCACGAGCGGCAGCCTGAGCGGCCTGATCGCGGCGGCCCGGGCGGGGCTCGGCGTGATGGCGCACGCCCGCGGGCTGATCCCGCCGGGGCTGGTGCGCGTGGGTGGTCTGCCGGAGCTCGGACCGGTGGAGTTCGCGCTGCTCCGCGGGCCGCGTCCGTCGGCGGCCGCGGAGGCGTTGGCCGCGGCCGTGCTCTCCGGCGCGGACCGGCTCAGTCGCACGTCAACGGCGTGAACACCGTGATCACTGGGGAGGTCTTGTGGAGTTATCGAAAGGCCGGTGAACCCCTGTTGACCATGCGGTACGTTCACCGCGGCGCGCGGAGAGGAGCGGGGCCTTGCGCGAAATCACCGTCCCACCCGTCGTCACGGGCGCGCCCGTCGGCGGCCTGGCCGACATCGTCTTCCAGCACGCCCACGAGGAGCCGGACCGGGTGGTGCTCGGCCGGAAGACCGACGGGGTCTGGCGGGACGTGACGTCCCGGGAGCTGGCCGGCGAGGTGCTCGCTCTCGCCCGGGGGCTGCTGGCCCAGGGGGTGCGCTTCGGGGACCGGGTCGCGATCATGTCCCGCACCCGGTACGAGTGGACCCTCTTCGACTTCGCCCTGTGGGCGATCGGCGCCCAGCCCGTCCCGGTGTATCCGACCTCCTCCGCCGATCAGGTGCACTGGATCCTGTTCGACTCCGACTGCACGGCCTGCGTGGTCGAGGACGAGAACCAGGCCATGACGGTGGGTTCGGTCATCGACCGGCTCCCCCACCTGCGCCGGCTGTGGCAGCTCGACGCCGGGGCGGTGGACGGGCTCGTCGCCGACGGCCGCGGGATGGCCGAGGACGTCGTGCACCGGCACCGGGGTGCCGTGACGCCCGACGCGACCGCCACCGTCATCTACACCTCGGGGACGACGGGCCGGCCGAAGGGGTGCGTGCTCACGCACGCCAACTTCATGTACGAGACCGACACGCTGGTCAACCGCTGGGAGTCGGTCTTCCAGGCCCGGCAGGGCGAGGAGCCGTCCACCCTGCTCTTCCTGCCGCTGGCGCACGTGTTCGGGCGGATGGTGGAGGTGGCCGCCGTCCGGGCACGGGTCAAGCTGGGCCACCAACCGGTCCTGGCGGCGGCCGAGTTGCTGCCCGATCTCGCCGCCTTCCGGCCGACCTTCGTGCTGGGCGTCCCGTACGTCTTCGAGAAGATCTTCGCGGCCGCGCGCCGCAAGGCGGAGGCGGAGGGACGCACGGGCCCCTTCGACCGGGCGGTCGAGACGGCCGTGCGGTACGCGGAGGCGCGCGAGCGCAAGGCCTTCGGCCTCGGGCCGGGACCCTCGGCCGCGCTGCGCATGGAGCACCAGCTCTTCGACCGGCTCGTCTACGGGAAGGTCCGTGAGGCGATGGGCGGCCGGGTGCGGCACGCCATGTCGGGCGGATCGGCGATGTCGCGCCGCCTGGGGCTGTTCCTGGACGGGGCCGGGATCACGGTGTTCGAGGGGTACGGGCTGACCGAGTCGTGCGCGGCGGCCACGGCGAACCCGCCGGGGGCGACCAAGTACGGCACGGTGGGGCGGCCGATCCCGGGCAGTACGGTGCACATCGCGGACGACGGGGAGGTCTGGCTGCACGGCAGCCACATCTTCTCCGGGTACCTGAACGACCCCCGCGCCACGGAGGCGGTCCTGCGCGGCGGGTGGCTGGCCACGGGGGACCTGGGCCGGCTGGACGGGGACGGGTACCTGACCATCACCGGGCGCAAGAAGGACATCCTGGTGACCTCCAACGGCAAGAGCGTCGCGCCCGCCGCGCTGGAGGAACGGGTCCGTTCCCATCCGCTGGTGTCGCAGTGCGTGCTGGTGGGCAACGACCGGCCGTACATCGCGGCGCTGCTCACTTTGGACATGGACGGGATAGCGCACTGGCTGTCGATGCGCGGCCGGCCGCAGTTGCCGGCGAAGGCGCTGGTGGGGGACCCCGAGCTGACGGCGGAGGTCCGGCGGGCGGTGGTGGCCGCGAACACCCTGGTCTCGCAGGCGGAGGCGATCCGTACCTTCCGGGTGCTGGGTGAACAGTTCACGGAGGAGCGGGGGCTGTTGACGCCGTCGCTGAAGCTCAAGCGCCGGGCGATCGAGAAGGCGTACGCGAAGGAGGTCGCGGCCCTGTACTCCTCCTGAACGGGAATCTGACGGTTCGTCATTTCCGCTCGTCGACAATATTGACGATCCGTCAGGTCACGCACAGAATGCGGGGATTCCGACCGGAGGGGATCCCCGACATGTTGCGTCCGATCCGCACCCTGGCCGCCGCGGCGGCGGCCCTCGCGCTCGTCTCCGCCTGCAACTCCGCCTCCACGAACGGCAGCTCCCCCGGCAAAGGCGGCGACGCGCCCGGCAACTCCCGCGGGGTGAGCGCCGACTCCGTCAAGGTCGGCGGGATCGTCTCGATGACCAGCGCCGGCGGTTACAGCAAGAAGGACACCGACCTCGGGGCCAAGGCCCGCTACCTCCGGGCCAACGCCGAGGGCGGGATCAACGGACGGAAGATCGACTACCTCGGCGCGGAGGACGACGGTCAGGACCCCGCCAAGAACCTGGCGGCCGCCCGCAAACTCGTCCAACAGGACAGGGTCTTCGCCGTCGCCCCCATGAGTTCGGTGACCTTCTCCGGCGCGGACTTCCTGGAGCAGGAGAAGGTCCCCACCTTCGGCTGGGGCACCCTGCCGTCCTTCTGCGGACCCAAGCACATCTACGGCTTCAACGGCTGCCTGGTCCCCACCCCGGGCGGCACCCTCAACCAGACCTGGCCCGAGGGCATCGGCCAGATCCTCGGCGGGGCCCAGGGTAAATCGGTCGCGATCATCGCCAACGACAGCGACGCCGGCAAGTTCGGCATCCGGACCTTCCAGCAGGGCTTCGCCAGTGCCGGGTTCAAGGTCTCCTACGCCAAGGCCTCCGTGCCCGCCACCGCCGTCCCGAGCGACTGGTCCGCGTACGTGAAGGAGATCCTCGCCGCGAACGACGGCAAGGCCCCCGACGCCGTCGTCTCCGTCATGCAGACCCCGAACAACATCGGGCTCTTCACCGCGCTCAAGCGCAGCGGCTACCAGGGCCTGCTCTCCGACCCGACCGACTACGACCCCGGGCTGCTCGCCAAGGACGCCACCAAGCAGGCCCTCGACGGGGTGCACGTACTGCTGCAGTTCCAGCCCTTCGAGTCGACCGATCCGAAGATGGCGCAGTTCAAGGCCGACATCAAGGCGGCCGCGGGCGGCCGGGAAATCCCGCTCAACATGCACATGTTGACCGGGTACATGTCGGCCGACCTGTTCGTCTCCATCGCGCAGAAGGCCGGCAAGGACCTGACCGTCGAATCCTTCCAGGCCGCCGCGCAGGGCTTCTCCGACACCGGCACGCTCGTCGGCGACCGCTCCGAGCCCAAGGGGCAGAAGGACAGCTTCGGCTGCGGGGCGCTCGTACAGCTGAAGAACGGCGCGTACGAGGTCTCCGTACCGTTCAAGTGCTACGAACCCATCCCCTTCAAGTAGGGCAGCGACATGGGGGATCTGCTCGTCTTCGTACTGAGCGGCCTGGTCTCCGGCGCCCTGTACGCACTGCTCGCCACCGGGCTGGTGCTGTCGTACTCGGCGTCCGGACTGTTCAACTTCGCGCACGGGGCCACCGCCTACCTGTGCGCGCTCACCTTCTACGAGCTGCACTCGGGCCTCGGCTGGCCCGCCGTCCCGGCCGCCCTGCTGGTGGTGTGCGTCCTGGCCCCCGGCCTCGGCTGGGGGCTGGACCGGCTGATGTTCCGGCGGCTGGCCCGCGTCGGTGAGACCGCGCAGATCGTGGCCACCATCGGGCTGCTGGTGGCGCTGCCGGCCGCCGGGCTGTGGGCGGTGGAACTGTTGGCGGACGCGGGCGTGCCCGTGCTGCCGGCGGAGAACCAGTTCGGACTGCCGGGAGTGGGACCCAGCCCGGCGAAGTCCTGGCAGCTCGCGGACGGCGTCGGCATCGACTCCGACCAGCTGATCACCTGGGTGGTGACGGCGCTGGTGGCGGTGGCCCTGTGGGTGCTGATGCGGCACACGCGGCTCGGGCTGCGGCTGCGGGCCGCCGTCGACAACCGCTCGCTGACCGAGCTGCGCGGGATCAGCGCCGACCGGCTGTCGTCGGTCGCCTGGATGATCGCCTCGGGGCTCGCCGGGCTGGCCGGTGTGCTGGCGACACCGCTGCTGGGGTTGTCGGCGCACGACTTCACGCTGTTCCTGTTCGTGTCGGCCACGGCGGCGGTCATCGGACGGTTCGCGTCCGTGCCGCTCGCCTTCGCGGGCGGACTCGGGCTCGGGGTGCTGCAGAACCTGGTGGCCGGGTACGCGTCCTTCGCCGAGTCCGTCACCGGCTTCCGTACGGCCGTACCCTTCCTGATCCTCTTCGGCGGGCTGCTGGTGCTGACCCGCCGGGCCCGCGCGGCGGGGGTCGCGGCCGTGGACCCGCCGCCGGTCGACCATCTGGCGGGGGCCTCCTGGTCTCGGCGGTGGGGCGTGTGGGCGGCGGGCGCGGCGCTCCTGTGCGTGGCGTTCTACACCGTCACCACACCCTTCTGGAGCGGGCTGCTGGCCCAGGGGCTGGCCGTCGCGCTCGTGTTCATGTCCTTCACGGTGGTGACCGGGCTCGGGGCGATGGTCTCGCTGGCCCAGGGCAGCTTCGTGACCGGCGCGGCACTCGTGGCGGGGCTGCTCATGAGCCGGGGCTGGCCCTTCGTGGCCGCGCTCGCGGTGGGCACGTGCGTGGCGGCCCTGCTGGGGGCGCTCGTCGCGCTGCCTGCGCTGCGGCTGGGGGGCAGATCCCTGGCCCTGGCCACGCTGGCGCTGGCCTTCCTCGCGGATCAGGTGCTGTTCCAGCTGCGGTGGCTGCGCAACGGCGACGCGGGGTGGCCGATCCCGCGGCCGGTGTTCGGGCCGGTGGACCTCTCCGACGACCGGGCGCTGGGGGTGGCCCTGGTGGTCCTGGTCGCGCTGGTGGCGGCCGGGCTGACCGCGCTACGGAACTCGCCGTCGGGACGGGCGATGCTGGCGGTCCGGTCGGCCCCGGCGGCGGCGGTCGCCTCGGGGGTCTCCGTACTGCGCACGAAACTGCTGCTGTTCACCGTGTCGGCGGGGCTGGCCGGGTTCGGGGGCGTGCTGTACGCCTCGTACAACACCCGGATCACGGCGACGGACTTCACGGCGATGACCGGGCTGGTGTGGCTGGCGGTGGTCGTGGCGGCGGGGGTGCGCAGGCCGCAGTACGCGGTGGTGGCGGGGCTGGTGTTCGCGGTCGCTCCGCGGGTGCTGTCCGACTACGTGACGGAGTCCGCGCACCTGCCGGTGATCCTGTTCGGGCTGGCGGGGCTGGCCCTGGCCAACGACCCGGACGGGTACTGCGCCGCGGTTCCGGTGCGGCTCGCCCGGCGGCGCGCCGCCGCCGGGCGCGCCGCCGCCTCTTCCCGGGGCTCCGCCCCGGACCCGTCGCAGGCTCCGCCCCCGAACCCCCGCGCCTCGATCTCCCCCAGCTACCGCCGGGACGGGCCCCCTGGCGGGGCCGATGTCGCCCTGGAGCTGCGCGAGGTCACCGCCGGGTACGACGGGGGGCTCGTGCTGCACGGGGTGGATCTCGCCGTCCGCGCGGGCGAGATCCTCGCCGTGCTGGGGCCCAACGGCGCCGGGAAGAGCACCGCCTGCCGGGTCGCCGCCGGGCTGCTGCCGGTCGGGGCCGGGGCGGTGTACGTGGGCGGGCGGGACGCGACCCGGGACGGGGCCGTACGTCGGTCGCGGGCCGGGGTGCTGCTCGCCCCCGAGGGGCGCGGGATCTTCCCCGCGCTCACCATCGAGGAGAATCTGGCCCTGTACCTCGACGACGCCGACGCCCGGGCCGCCGTCTACGCGCGCTTCCCGCGGCTCGCCGAGCGGCGCCGGGTCCCGGCCGGAGCCCTCTCCGGCGGGGAGCAGCAGATGCTGGCCCTGGCTCCGCTCCTCCAGCGGCCGCCCGCGGTGCTGATCGCCGACGAACCCTCCCTCGGGCTCGCCCCGCGCGTGGTGGAGGAGGTGTACGCGCTGCTCACCGAGCTCCGTGACGCCGGGACGGCGCTGCTCCTGGTGGAGGAGAAGGCGGCCGAGATCCTCGGGATCGCCGACACCGTGGCCTACCTCTCCCAGGGCCGGGTCTCCTGGTGCGGCCCCCGGGACCAGGTGGAGGCCGACCGGCTCACCGAGGCCTACCTGGGGATGGCGACATGAGCCCGGGCGGGTACGTGCTGGAGGCCCGCGGGGTCGGTGTGCGTTTCGGTGGCGTACGGGCGCTCACCGGGGTGGATCTCGGGGTCCGCGCGGGCGAGGTGTGCGGGCTGATCGGGCCGAACGGCGCCGGGAAGACCACGCTGTTCGACGTGCTGTCCGGGATCCGCCGCCCCGACCAGGGGCGGATGCTGCTGGACGGGGCGGACGTCACGCGCCGCTCCCCCGTCTGGCGGGCCCGGCACGGGATACGCCGGACCTTCCAGCGGCAGCAGTTGTTCGGACAGCTCAGCGTGGCCGACCACCTGCTGGTGGCGCAGGAGTGGCGGGGCGGCGGGGGCGGGCCGGCCGCGGATCTCCTCGCCCTGCCGACCCGGCGCGCCCGGGAGCGCGAGCGCCGGGCCCGCGGCGAGCGGGTGCTGGCCGACTGCGGGATCGGGGCACTCGGGGCCTCGTACGCCGGCGGGTTGCCCGTGGGGCAGGCCCGGATGGTGGAGCTGGCCCGTGCGGTGGCCGATCCGCCGCGGGTGTTGTTGCTGGACGAGCCGGCGTCGGGCATGTCCGCGCCCGAGCGGGACCGGCTCGCGGAGGTCGTGCGGCGGCTGGCGGAGCGGGAGGGCTGCGCGGTGCTGCTGGTCGAGCACAACGTGGCGTTCGTGATGGAGCTGTGCGCGCGGGTCGTCGTACTGGATCTGGGGACGGTGCTGGCCGAGGGCACCGCGGCCGAGGTGCGGGCGAATCCGCTGGTCCGGGAGGCGTACCTCGGGACGGCGTGAGGACGACACACGGCGGATGGCGGGAATACGTCGTACGGGAGGCCGGTTGTCGCCCCTCGTACGACGTTTTTCCGCCACCGCGCCTACGCGCCGACGACGTGAGGGAACGACCAGACGTGAACCAGGTCCCCGCCATCAAGCTCAACAACGGCACGCTCATGCCCCAGCTCGGCTACGGCGTCTGGCAGGTGCCGGACGCGGAGGCGGAGCGCGCCGTCGGGACCGCCCTGGAGGCGGGTTACCGCAGCATCGACACGGCCGCCATCTACGGCAACGAGGCGGGCACCGGCAAGGCCGTCGCCGCTTCCGGGCTGGCGCGCGAGGAGCTGTTCGTCACCACCAAGCTGTGGAACGGCCCGAAGCAGAAGTGGGGCCGGGACCAGGTGCTGCGCGCCTTCGACGACTCCCTGGCCAAGCTGCGCCTCGACCACGTCGACCTGTACCTGATCCACTGGCCGCGTCCGATGCGCGACGACTTCGTCGCCATCTGGAAGACCTTCGAGGAGATCGCGGCGAGCGGCCGCGCCAAGGCGGTCGGCGTGTCGAACTTCCGCCCGGCCGACCTGGCGCGCATCGCCGCCGAGAGCGAGCTGGTCCCGGCCGTGAACCAGGTCGAGCTGCACCCCCTCTTCCCGCAGGCCGAGCTGCGCGCCGTGCACGCCGAGCGGGGGATCGCCACCGAGGCCTGGTCCCCGCTGGGCCAGGGCAAGGAGCTGCTGACGCTCCCGGCCGTGACCGCGATCGCCGCCGCGCACGGCCGCAGCGCCGCCCAGGTGGTACTGCGCTGGCACCTGCAGCACGGGAACATCGTGATCCCGAAGTCGGTGACCCCCGCCCGTATCCGGGAGAACCTGGACGTGTTCGGCTTCGAGCTGTCGGCCGCCGACATGGCCGCGCTGGACGCCCTCGGCTCGGGCGCGACGGGCCGCCGGATCGGTCCGGACCCGGCCGAGTTCGACGTGTGACCGGTCCGGATCCGGACGTCCCGTCCCGCCGCGTCGCGCCGGTCAGACGCGGACGAAGCTCCGTATGCGGTACGTCGGCTCCGCGCGCGGGACGTCCTGGTCCGGCAGCAGCTCCAGCCGGTCCGCCAGTTCCCGCGCGGTGATGCCGCGCGGGACGATGCGGGAGGCGTAGCGGCCCGCGAGCAGGGACTCGGCGGAGCCGCGCGGGGTGCGGCCCTGGCCGTGGCCGGTGAACCGCGCCTCGCCGACGGCGAGGAGTCCGGCCCGGGCCGCGTAGGCCTCGACCTCCCCGGAGGCGTCCGAGGGGGTCGGGGTCAGGTGCGCGGCGAAGACGGCGTCGATGTCGCTGCCGACGTCGTGCGCCGAGTCCTTGTCCACGGTGGCGAGGAAGACCCCGCCGGGTCGCAGCACCCGGGCGGCCTCGGCGATCACCGCCGGCACCAGGCCCGGCTCGCGCAGCAGGTGCAGCAGCCACACCGCGCTCACCGCGTCCAGGGACGCCGACCGGATCGGCAGCCGGGCCGCGTCGGCGAGGGTCACCGGGATGCCGCGCCGCGCCGCGATCGCGGCCATGCCGTGGGAGGCGTCCGCGCCCAGGACGCGCAGGGCGGGGCGGCTGATCCGGCTGGTGACGATGCCGGTGCCGCAGCCGAGGTCGAGGAGGGTGCGCGTGTCCGCGGGGAGGAGTTCGAGGACGGCGGCGGCCGCCGCCTCGGCGCGCGGGGTGCCGCCGCGGGTGGTGTCGTAGGCCTCGGCCTCGGCGTCGTAGTCGAGCAGGGATCTCACGGACGGTATGTGCGTGGTCATCGGCTAGGCCGCACCGTGGGCCGGGGCGAGGGCCTCGACGCGTTCGGCGAGGGCGAAGTCGGACTCCGTCACCACCCCGCCGGCGTCGTGGCTGTTCACGGAGAGCCGGACCGTGTCGTAGCCCAGGGTCAGGTCGGAGTGGTGGTTCAACTCCTCCTGGACGCTGGCGATATGGGCGACCAGGGCGCTGGCGGCGAAGTGGCCGCCCAGCCGGTAGGTGCGGAAGATCCGGTCGTCCTCGAAGGCCCAGCCGGGGAGCTCCCGCAACCGGTCCTCGATCTCCTTCTGTGACAGCGGCTCACTCGGCATGCACCGGCTCCTTTTCCCCGTGACGTGTAGTCAAGGTTCCCACAGTGCACGGTGGAACAATCCTTTCGCGCCATAGTGCGCTCGGGTACTTCTACGCCTTCCAGGTCCGGCGCGCCCCCCATATGCTCCTGCGCCGAACGGACTGTTACCAGCGGTAACGAGGGGGCATTCGCCATGGCGGGCACAGGAAGTTCCAGGCGTACGTTCATCGCGGGCGCGGGCGCGGCGGCCGCCGCCGGTGCGGCCCTGACCGGGGCCGGAGCCGCGCCCGCGGCGGCCGCCGCGGCAGGACCGGCCTCCCCCGGACGGCGCGTCGCGGTGCTCGGCGGCGGGGTGGCGGGCCTGACCGCGGCGCACGAACTCGCCGAGCGCGGCTACGCCGTGACGGTGTACGAGCGCCGCGCCCTCGGCGGCAAGGCGCGCAGCATGGACGTGCCCGACAGCGCCCGCGGCGGGCGCCGGCCGCTGCCCGCCGAGCACGGCTTCCGGTTCATCCCCGGCATCTACCACAACCTGCCCGACACCATGCGGCGCATCCCCTTCCCCGGGAACGCGGCCGGGGTGTGGGACAACCTCGTCGCCCCGCGCGAGATGATGTTCGCCCGCGCGGCCGGGCGCGAGGACCTGCGCGGACCCATCCCCTGGCCCGGGCACTCCCCCGCCGAGCTGACGCCCGAGGAGATCCGGCGCGCCCTCGCCGGCATCCTGCAGACACTGGTCCGGCTCCCGCCGCACGAGACGGCGTACTTCGTCGACCGCGTGCTGGTCTTCCTCACCAGCTGCGACGAACGGCGCGAGGAGGTGTGGGAGCGGACGCCGTGGTGGGACTTCGTGCGCGCGGAACGGATGTCGAACGAGTACCGGCGCATCCTCGCCGTCGGCATCACCCGCAACATCGTGGCGACCAAGGCCGAGGAGGCCTCCACCCGCACGGTCGGCACCCTCGGCGAGGCCTTCGTCCTCAACGCACTGGGGCGCGGGGCGGACGGCCCGCCCGACCGGATCCTGAACCTGCCGACCAACGAGGCCTGGATCGACCCCTGGGAGGCCCATCTGCGTTCCCTCGGCGTGGAGTTCAGGATCGGCTGGACCGTGCGGGAGGTGCGGTACGCGGGCGGTCGGGTGAGCGGGGTCGCCGTCGAGGGGCCGGACGGCGCCGCGCGGACCGTCACCGCCGACCACTACGTGAGCGCGCTGCCCGTCGAGCACGCCCGCCGCACCTGGAGCGCGGCCCTGCGCGCCGCCGATCCGATGCTGGGACGCTGCGACAAGCTGGAGACGGACTGGATGACCGGCATCCAGTTCTATCTGACGGAACGGGCCGAGCTGGTGCACGGCCACCTCAACTGCATCGATTCGCCCTGGTCGTTGACGGCGATCCAGCAGGCCGAGCACTGGCCGTCCCGCGACTTTCCGGCGGACTACGGCGACGGGACGGCGGTCGACTGCCTGTCGGTGGACATCTCCGAGTGGGACAAGCCGGGGATCCTGTACGGGAAGACGGCCAAGCAGTGCACCCGCGAGGAGGTGGCGCGGGAGGTGTGGGCGCAGCTGAAGGACTCCCTCAACGACACCGGGAAGGCCCTGCTGACCGACACCACGCTGCACTCGTGGTTCCTGGACCCGGGGGTGGACGGGATCGGCACCCCGCACCCGACCAACCAGGACGAGCTGCTGATCCACCCGGTCGGCACCCTGTACAACCGACCGAGCGCGGGCACCCGTATCCCGAACTTCTTCCTCAGCGGGGACTACGTGGCCGTCGACATCGACCTGGCGACGATGGAGGGGGCCAACGCCTCGGCGCGCGCGGCCGTCAACGCCCTGCTGGACCGCGACGGTTCGGACGCCGCACGGTGCGTGGTCCACCCGATGTACCGGGCGCCTGAACTGGAGGCGGCCAAACGGCACGACCGATGGCGCTACCGGCTGGGCCTGCGGAACCTCTTCGACCTGGGCTGAGCGCCCGCCCCCGCTCAGCTAACGTCGTGTGCATGACGACGACGAGTCCGACGACGAGTGTGGGCACCCTGCTGCGCGCCTGGCGGGAGCGGCGCGGCATCAGCCAGCTGGAGCTGGCGGGCCGCGCGGACTCCTCGTCCCGGCACATCAGTTTCATCGAAACGGGCCGGTCCCGGCCGAGCGAGGAGATGGTGCTGCGGCTCGCCGACCATCTCGACGTGCCGATGCGGGAGCGCAACACCCTGTTGTTCGCGGCCGGTTACGCGCCGCGCTACGCGCACACCGCGCTGGACGACCCGGCGATGGAGACGCTGCGCGAGGGCATCGCCCGCCTGCTGACGGGGTACGAGCCCTATCCCGCGCTGGTCGTGGACGCGGTGTACAACGTCGTCGCCGCCAACCAGGGCATCGCGATGCTGCTGGACGGGTTGCCGGAGCACCTGCTGACCCCGCCGCTCAACGCCATGCGGATCACCCTGCACCCCGAGGGTCTGGCGCCGAGGATCCACAACCTCAAGGAGTGGCGCGGGCACCTGCTGGCGCAGATGGAACGGCAGATCGCGCTGGCCCGCTCGGAGCCGCTGCGCGCCCTGTACGAGGAGGTGTCGGCGTATCCGGTCGCCGAGCGGCCGGGCGACGGCGCCCCGCAGGAGCCCACCGCCTACATCGCGCTGCCGCTGGTGATCGAGCACGACGGGCACCTGCTGTCCTTCGTGTCGTCCATCGCGACCTTCAACACGCCGATGGACGTGACCGTCGCCGAGCTGGCCATCGAGACGATGCTCCCGGCCGACCCGGCGACGGTGAAGTACCTGCGCTCACTGGGAGGCTGAGCCCGCACGCAGGGCGATCTGCTGGAGCACGGCGAAGCCGGCCACGGTCAGGGCCTGCATCGGGATCCACAGCAGGCCGGCGGCGGTGGGCTCGAACCAGAGCGCGAGGGAGACCAGGCTCAGGGCGGCCCAGGCGTAGTTCGTCTCGATGACGAGCTTCACGGGCAGGACCGGCGGCTGCCGCCGCGAGGCGAGCCATCCGACGCCGAGCCCGTAGACGGTGAGCAGGATCCCGAGTTCGAGCAACAGCACCTGCCCGACCCCGAGGAGCCGGCCGAGCGGGGCGGAGAAGGCGACGTACGCGAGCCCGTTGGCGGTGGTGACGACGGAGTCGAGGGCGAGGAAGCGGCGCAGCGCGGCGTGCGGGACACGGTTGCGGGCGAAGCCGGCGAGCGGGGTCGCGGACATGGGAAATCAGCCTCCATCGAGGTCGAACGGCCTGGTGGGACACGGATCCCGGGACCGAGTGCGCGGCCCCGGAACCCGATGCGTCCACTGTGCCGGGAGCCGCGGGGAGGGTCGATTACCTCCGAGGTAACGAGGGGTCCGGGGCGATGCGGATCGGGCCCGGTGGCCGGACGACCGCTTCGTGGAGCTCCGACGCCGCGTAGGCGCGCTCGATCTCGCCCAGGTACTGCTCCAGGTGGAAGCGGACCTCCTCGACGGTGGTTCCGTCGGGGCCCGGGTACATGAGGTCGGACCAGATGACCGTCTCGCCGCGCAGGCGGATCCGGACGGTCAGCGGGTAGGGGCTCGGGGCGGGCCCGCTCCGCCTGTCGGGCGCGGTGGCCCGCAGCGCACGCGGGGCTCTACGCGGCATCCGCCTGAAGTGAGGTCATACGTCGATCGCACCGGCTCCCCCGCCCACCTCCTCCGCCAACGACCGCCGTGCGCACGGAGCTTGTCGTACCGCTTCGGCGCGAGCCGATGCCAACCCTTTTTGAGCTGTACGGCAGGAAACGTTGGGGTTCCCCTGGTTCGGCCAGGGGCGGGAGGCTAGGCTTCACGGTGCCCGAATCACTCGAACGCCTTGTCGACATATGGAGAATCCGCCGGTGCGAGCCGCCGCCCGACCCGATCTCGCCGCGATCTGGCGTCGTACCCGGGCGCTGGCGCAGGAGCACGGGCAGGACCCCGACGAGGTGCTCGCGGTGGAGCGGCTGAGCCATCTGTCCGGCGTCGACCCCGGGCGCATACCCCAGGTGGTGGCGGGCACCGCCGTGGAGGCGCCGCTGGAGCGGCGGGTGCACCAGCGGTTCCTACGGCTGCGCGCCACGCGACGCGACAAGCACGGCCGGGAGTGGCCGCTGGCCGCCATCGCCGACGACTTCGACGCCCCCGGCGCCTCCCTCGGACCGCTCAACGCCGGTACCGGGCTGCCCCGGATGGGTCACGCGGCCGGTGTGCAGCGGTTCTTCGGCGTTCACGCCGGATTCCTGCTGGCCGACAGCAAGAGCGCGGTGGAACGGGCCCTCGCCCTGTCCGCCACCACCGTCTCGGACGGCCGGGACGACCTGGAACACCTCTCGTACCTCACCGGCATGACCCCCCAGGCCATCCGGCTCACCCTGGACGGGCGACCGCCCCGGCTCCCGCTCAAGGAGCAGGTGCACCTGCGGTTCGAGCACCTGCGTCGGACCCGCGTACGGGAGGACGGCCAGCCCCACTCTTTGGCGGCCATCGCCAAGTCCTTCGACGCGTCGGGACAGTCTCTGACCCGCCTGGCCCAGGGCGAGGGCCTGCCGAACCTCGCCGCGGCCGCCGGGATCCAACGTTTCTACGGCGTCGAGGGCGGCTTCCTGCTGGCCGACGACCGCGAGGCGCTCGCCGGCGCCCTCGCCCTGGTCGAGGGCGAGTTGGAGTCGGCGGTGCGGGACCGGGAGAACCCGATGCTGGCGGTGCTGCGCGCGCACGACGTACGCAGCATCGTCACCCGGGCCGGGAGGTTGTCGCCGCAGGGCTGGAAGTCGCTGGCCGACCACTTGGACGACCTCCTCGCGCGCGAGGGGCAGCTCGGAGTTCCGGGCACGAAGAGCGGGGCGCCGATCGAGGGCGCCGCCGCCGAGGGAGAAGCACCATGAGGACCACACGGGCCATGCGCAAGCTGGCCGCCGAACTGCTGGAGGGCGCACGCCTGGCGCCCCCGGCCGATGCCGGGGAGATCATCGGGGCGCTGTGCGCCGCCTACGCCGTACGGCGCGGCGGAGAGCGGAAGGTCGATGTCCACTTCACCTCCTTCCCGCCCGACACCGCGAGCGGGCTGTGGCTGGAGCTGGACGACGTCGACCTGATCGTCGTCGAGCAGCACACCCGGCCCGAACACCAGCTGGTCATCGCCTGCCACGAGCTGTGGCACCTGGACGAGGGGACCGGCGACAGCGTCGGTCCGGGCATGCTGGCGGCCGCCCGGCTGGCGGGTCACCCCGGTCGCCTCGCCGAACTGCTCGCCTCCGACGCCGGGTTGGAGGCGATGGTCCGGCAGGCCGCCGCCCGTGCCGACCAGGGGGATCCGGCGGAGATCCGCGCCGAGACCTTCGGCCTGCACCTCGGTAACACCCTGCGCTCCTTCCTGCCGTCGCCCCGGGAGCAGCAGCTCCCCGAAGCCATCGAGCGCATCAAGTCCTCACTCGGTTGGGGAAGCCCCGTGCCACGCCGTGACCCGCACCAGCCGGTCGCCGCATCCCTCGCGCCGATGCCCTCAGCACGGCCCTGACAGAGAGCACGCCACGATGAACCAGTCCTCCCCGCCCCGCCACGCAGTCGTCATAGGCGGCAGTCTGGCCGGCCTCCTCGCGGCCGCTGTCCTCGCCGAGCACGCCACGGTCACCGTCATCGACGCCGACCCGCTGCCCGAGGGTCCGGCCCCGCGCCGTGGACTCCCGCAGGCCCGGCACACCCATCTCCTGTGGTCGGGCGGTGCCCGGGCCATCGAGCGGATCCTGCCCGGCATCACCGACGACTGGACGAAGGCGGGTGCCATCCGCCGGAGCCTGCCCACCGACCTGGTCACCAAGACCGCCCAGGGCTGGATCCCGCGCTGCGGGGAGAAGCAGTTCAACATCTCCTGCAGCCGCGACCTCCTCGACTCGGTGATCCGTGCCCGGGTGACCGGCCTGAAAGGGGTCTCCACGCTCCAGCGCAGCCGGGTGCGCGCCCTGGAGGGCACGGCGTCCCGGGTCACCGGCGTCCTGGTCGACACCCCGGAGGAAGCGGGCCGGCTGCTGAGCGCCGACCTCGTGATCGACGCGAGCGGGCGCGGCTCGCGCGCCCGGACCTGGCTCCAGGCGCTCGGCGTCACCGGTATCCGGCAGGCCGAGGTCGACTCGGGCCTCGTCTACGCGACGAGGATCTTCGAAGCGCCGCCCGGGGCCCACGAGATGGGCTTCCCCATCGTCAACGTCCAGTCCGACCCCCGGGTCCCCGTGCCCGGGCAGACCGCCACGATCGTCCCGATCGAGAACGGTCAGTGGCAGGCCACCCTCTCCGGGACCCGCGGCGGCCAACCGACCGGCGACCCGGACGCGTTCATCCCGTTCGCCAAGTCCGTCCGGGACCCGATCGTCGGTGAGCTCCTGGAGGGCCGCAGACCCCTGACGGACGTCGCCGTCACCCAGGGCACCGCCAACCGCCGGATCTACTTCGAGAAGGCCGAGCTGCCCGACGGCTTCTTCGCCGTCGGCGACTCCGTCGCCACCTTCAACCCCCTGTACGGACAGGGCATGACCGTCGCGGCCCAGGGGCTCCTGGCCGTACGCGCCCTGCTGCGGGCCAAGGGTCTGGGGCATCCCGGGATCGGCCGCGCGGCGCAGCGCGTCATCGCGCCGCAGGTCAGCACCGCCTGGGAGCTCGCCACGTCGCAGGACATCCTGTATCCGGGGGCCACCGGGATGAAGCCGCGCGCCGGCACCGGGCTGCTCAACGGGTACGTCAACCGGCTGATGACGGGGGCGACCACCGACGAGGCGCTCACCGCCGCCCTGTTCAAGGTCCTCACCATGAGCATCGCGCCCACCCACTGGCTCCACCCGTCGGTGGTCTGGCACGTCGCACGCGCCTCGGACCGGGGCGCGCTGAAGGCGCCGCCGCTCACCGCCGCGGAGCGGGCCGTCGCCAGGCTCGACCGGGCACCGGGCACGACGCCCGCAACCGGCACCGGCACCGGCACCGCGGCCGTGACGGGCACCGCCGGGACCGGCCCGACGGAGGAGGACCCGGTCGGCCCCGCCGACGCCGTCGGACAGGCCCGATGAGCGACAGGATCCTGCCGCTCCTGCCCGCTTCCCTGATGGTCCTGGCGCTGCTGATCAAGCTGCCGAAGCTGCGCCGGGACCGGGACCGGCCACTGAACCGGACGGCGTGCGCGCTGCTCGCCGTCGGGGCGCCCATCAACTTCCTCGCGACGCCGTCGACCATCGCCTCGGTCAACCGCCACACCGGCGTGGTCAACTTCTCCGCGCCCCTGGTGTTCGGCCTGTGCACGGTGTTCTCCGGGCTGTGCGTCGTCCTGGTCCTGCAGTGGCGCGGCGGGCCGCCCGCGGCCGTGCGCCGGGCCACCCGGCTGACCACGGCCGTGTTCGGCACCGCGACCGCGGCCATCGTCGTCCTGTTCGTGATCGGCGACGCGCCGGTGGAGCGGCTCCAGGACCTGGACACGTACTACGCGACGACGCCCTGGATCCGCGAGATGATCGTCTGCTTCCTCCTGGCGCACACCATGGGGACCTCGGCCCTGACCTGGCTGTGCGGCAAGTGGCTGACGCGCGCGGACCGGGCACTGCGCCCGCTGCGCACGGGGCTGGCCCTGATCGTGGTCGCCGGGCTGATGGACCTGGCCTACCTGGCCGCCAAGTGGGCCTCGGTCGTGGCCCGCTGGACCGGCCACGACCTGGTGTACCTGTCCACGGACGTGGCGCCGCCCCTGGCCGGGGCCGCCGGGCTGCTGCTCGGTGCCGGGTTCCTCGTGCCCCTGGTCGGCGGGTCGGCGACCTGGGTGGCCCTCAGCCAGTACCGGAGGCTGCGCCCGCTGTGGAAGGCGCTGCGCGGGTTCGCCGCGACCCAGGGCCGGGTCGTTCCGCTGACCTGGTGGTCCCCGGTGGGGATCCGGCTCATCCACCGCGAGTCGGTCATCGACGACGGCATCCTGGCGCTGGCCGCCTGGTGCGATCCGCGGGTGCGGGACGCCGCGTACGAGGCGGCCAGGGGCCGGGGCCTGAGCGAGGCGCGGGCCGCCACGGTCGCGGACGCAGCCGTCCTGGCGGCCGCCTGCCGCCTCAAGGCGGCCGCCGCGAGCGGATCCGTGCCGGCGCCGGCCGCGATCCCGCAGCCGTACCGCCTGGGCCGGCTGCCCCTGACCGCCCTGGCCCAGGCGTTCCGTACCTCCGACATCGTCGCCGCGGCCCGTGACGCGGCGACCGCCGGGTCGCCGGACCTGACCCCCGGCCCGGTCGGCGCCTGAGGGTCCCGGGCCTCCGTGCCCCCTGTCCCCTGTCCGCTGTCCCCTGTCCCCGGGAACGCACGACGCCCCGGACCGAGGGGCCGGGGCGTGCGTGGAGGCGTGGGCGCGGGCGTCCTACGAGGGTCCGCGCGCGGTGGGATCAGAGCTCGGCGAGGTCCAGTCCGGCCTGTGCGGCGGCCGCCTGCACGGTCTGCTCCAGCAGGACGGCGATGGTCATCGGGCCGACACCGCCAGGGACCGGGGTGATCAGCGAGGCGCGGGCGGCGGCCGACTCGAAGTGCACGTCGCCGACGTTGCCCTCGTTGTACCCGGCGTCCAGGACGACCGCGCCGGGCTTGATGTCCTCGCCCCGGATGAACTCGGCCTTGCCGACGGCGGCGACCAGGACGTCCGCCTGGCGCACGATCGAGGGCAGGTCCTGGGTGCGGGAGTGGCAGTAGGTGACGGTGGCGTTCTGCTCCAGCAGCAGCATCCCGGCCGGCTTGCCCAGGATCGCGCTGCGGCCGACGACGACGGCGTGCTTGCCGGTCAGGTCCACGTCGTAGGCGGCGAGGAGGCGCATGATGCCGCCGGGGGTGCAGGAGACGAAGCCCGGCAGCCCGAAGCCCATGGCGGCGAAGGAGTGCATGGTGACCCCGTCGACGTCCTTGCCCGGGGCGATGGCCTCGAAGGCGGCCCGCTCGTCGATGTGGTGCGGGACGGGGTGCTGGAGCAGGATGCCGCTGATCTGCGGGTCCTCGGAGAGCTCGGTGAGGGTGGCCACCAGCTCCTCGGTGGTGGTCCCGGCCGGCAGCTCGACGTGGCGGGAGGTGATCCCCGCCTTGGCACAGCGGTTCTGCTTCATGCGGACGTAGGTCACGGAGGCCGGGTCCTCGCCGACCAGCACGGTCGCCAGGCACGGCGCGATGCCGGTGCGCTCGGTGATCTTCGCCGCGTAGGCGGCGGTCTGCTCCGAGATGCGGCGGGCGAGGGCCGTGCCGTCCATCAGCCGGGCGGATCCGGCGGCAGGGGCGGGGGCAGTCTGGGCAGTCGTCACGGGGTCTCCTGAACGTCGCTGCGGATCGCGGTTCGCCCAGGCGCGCGGCAGTCGACGTACCGGAGGTCCACAGGTACGCCGGGCCGCTCCCCGGTGGTGATCCACCCGAACGCCAGTCACGGCCCGCCGACCACTGTAGTCGACATATCCGGTGGTTGTCGGGCGTCCGACCTGGGACGATCAAGGCATGACGCGTACTTTCGACCATCTTGTCGCCGAGGCCGAGTCCGTCTCCGTGGACGGCTGGGACTTCTCCTGGCTCGACGGCCGGGCCACCGAGCAGCGCCCCTCCTGGGGCTACCAGAAACTGATGAGCGAGCGCCTGGCCCAGGTCCGGTCCGCGCTGGACATCCAGACCGGCGGGGGTGAGGTCCTGGCCGGATGCGCTCCGCTGCCACCACTGACGGTCGCCACCGAGTCGTGGCCGCCCAACATCGACAAGGCGACGCGGCTGCTGCACCCGCTGGGCGCGGTGGTGGTCGCCGACGCCGACGAGCCGCCGCTGCCCTTCGGCGACGCGGCCTTCGAGCTGGTGACCAGCCGGCACCCGGTGTCGATCTGGTGGGAGGAGATCGCGCGGGTGCTGGCGCCGGGCGGCAGCTACCTCTCGCAGCAGGTCGGCCCGGCGAGCGTCTTCGAGCTCGTCGAGTACTTCCTCGGCCCGCAGCCGGAGGAGATCCGGCGCGGCCGGCACCCCGACGACGCGGTCGCCGACGCCACCGCGGCCGGCCTCGAAGTCCTCGATCTGCGATCCGAGCGACTGCGCACGGAGTTCCACGACATCGGAGCCGTGATCTACTTTCTACGGAAGGTGATCTGGATGGTGCCCGGCTTCACGGTCGGGCAGTACCGGGACCGGTTGCGTGAGCTCCACGAACAGATCGAACGTGAAGGTCCGTTCGTCGCTCACACCGCCCGCTTCCTCATCGAAGCCCGCAAAACGGGCTGATCTGAAGGGCGGACGGATCTACGCCGGATCGGGTTGCGCGGCCACAGCGTGGCGCAGGTCACTCAATTCAGCGCGTAACGAATCGACTCGGGCATGCGATGAACCGACAGGTGTCCTCGCGCGGCCCGGAATACAGACCCCCCTCGGGTCTGTTTCCCGAGTTCGCGCGATGATGTCCCGCCCACCATTTATCTGTTCGCAACGAGAGGCTCCTTGTGTCGCTCAGCCCGTCCCGTACGTTCCCTCCGGAGATCGCCGAATCCGAGGCCCTTGTCGCGCTCGTCGAGCGCGGCCGCGAGCAGGGTCACATCAACGGTGACGACGTGCGCCAGGCCTTCGAGGCCGGCCGCATCCCGGTGGACCAGTGGAAGCGGGTCCTGCGCAGCCTGAACCAGGTCCTGGACGAGGAGGGTGTCGCCCTTCACGTCAGCGCGGCCCCCGCCACCAAGGCTGCCGCCAAGAAGCCCCGCAAGGCTGCCGCCGCCCCGGCCCGCACCGTGGCCAAGAAGGCCACCGCCGCGCCGCGCCCCATCGGCGCCCGGAAGACCGCGGCCACCGCCGCGGCCACGGCCGCCACCACCGCCACGGCGATATCCGCTTCGTCGGCCGCCGCCATCGAGGACGAGACGTCGGCCGAGGCCGCCGCCGAGCCGAAGAAGCGCACGGTCAAGAAGACCGCCGCCAAGAAGACCGCCGTGAAGAAGACCGCGGCGAAGAAGACCAGCGCCAAGGACGCCGACGAGGGCGAGACCCCCGTCGTCGAGGGCGAGGACTGGGCTGCCGAGGACCTCGCCGACGAGGCCGAGGACGAGGCGCCCAAGGCCGGCGGCACCCAGGGCTTCGTGCTGTCCGACGACGACGAGGACGACGCCCCGGCGCAGACGGTCATGGTGGCCGGAGCCACCGCCGACCCGGTCAAGGACTACCTCAAGCTCATCGGCAAGGTGCCGCTCCTCAACGCCGAGCAGGAGGTGGAGCTCGCCAAGCGCATCGAGGCGGGTCTCTTCTCCGAGTACAAGCTCGAAGAGGAGGAGGACCACAAGCCCGCCTTCAAGCGCGAGCTGGAGATCCTGGTCGAGGACGGCCGCCGCGCGAAGAACCACCTGCTGGAGGCCAACCTCCGCCTCGTGGTCTCCCTCGCCAAGCGCTACACCGGCCGCGGCATGCTCTTCCTGGACCTGATCCAGGAGGGCAACGTCGGTCTGATCCGCGCCGTGGAGAAGTTCGACTACACCAAGGGCTTCAAGTTCTCCACGTATGCGACCTGGTGGATCCGGCAGGCGATCACGCGTGCCATGGCCGACCAGTCGCGCACCATCCGCATCCCCGTGCACATGGTCGAGATCATCAACAAGCTCGCCCGTGTGCAGCGCCAGATGCTCCAGGACCTGGGCCGTGAGCCCACCCCGGAGGAGCTGGGCAAGGAACTCGACATGACCCCCGAGAAGGTCATCGAGGTCCAGAAGTACGGCCGCGAGCCGATCTCCCTCCACACCCCCCTGGGTGAGGAGGGCGACAGCGAGTTCGGTGACCTCATCGAGGACTCCGAGGCGGTCGTCCCGGCGGACGCGGTCTCCTTCACCTTCCTCCAGGAGCAGCTCCAGTCCATCCTGGGCACGCTCTCGGAGCGCGAGGCGGGCGTGGTGTCCATGCGTTACGGCCTCAACGACGGCCAGCCGAAGACCCTGGACGAGATCGGTCGCGTGTACGGGGTCACCCGTGAGCGCATCCGCCAGATCGAGTCCAAGACCATGTCGAAGCTGCGCCACCCGTCGCGTTCGCAGGTGCTGCGCGACTACCTCGACTGAGTCGATCTCCTCCGGAACGCCCCTGACCTGCTCATCCGCGGGTCGGGGGCGTTCTGCGTCCGCTCAGGTAGGGCCAGGCCAGGTCAGGCGGAAGACGGGACCCTTCGGGGTGAACGGCAGGGAGGCGCCCTGCGGGATCAGGTAGGCGTGCTCGCGCCGGATCCGCAGGGTGTCGCACCAGCCGTCCGTGATCACCAGGACCGGCGCCCCGGGCGGGAAGTCCTCCGCCCGATGCAGCAGGTCGATGCCCGGCTGCAGCTCGGTGCCGCCGCGGCCGCGGACCCGTACCCGTCCCGCGATCTCGGTCGAGGGCACATAGCCCGCGTCGTAGGGCGCCGCGTCGCAGAAGACGACGCGCGCCGCCGGCACGTCGCGGGCCTCGGCGCGGTCGCGGCGCCCGCCGGCGACCTCCATGGCGGCGCAGACGCTGCGGGTCAGGGCGTGCGCGAAGGCGGTCTCCCAGTCGGGGACCGGGGTGGAGTTCCCTGCGCGCCAGGTGACCAGGAGCGGGTCCGGGTGCTCCCCGGCGGTGCCGCAGAGCTCGTAGGCGGCGGGGACACGGCCCGGGGCATCCGGTTTTCGCGCCCGTCCGCGAAGGCTCAGGTTTCGAGGAGGTGCTTGAGCTTCTCCTCGCCCCGGGGCATCTCCTTGCGGACCATGGGCCGGACCACGAGGGGGACGAGGGCCCGGCCCACGCCGCGGCCCTCGAAGTCGACGTCCAGGGTGACGCGGGAGCGGGTACCGCCGTCGAGGGGTTCGATGGTGCCGCGCACATCGGGTCGTACCGGTCCGTCGATCCCGTGCACGTGCCAGCTCCGCGGCGGGTCGAGCTCCACGAACTCCATGGTCGTGGGGACCCGCCGGCGGCCGATCTGCCGGGTGACGAGGATCCTCGAACCGACGTGCACGGGGAGATCGCCGATCGGGACGGCGGATACGGCGCTGTCCTGCCACTCCGGCAGGTGTGTGGGGTCCGTCAGGTACGAGTAGACGTCCTCGGGCCTGCGGTCGATGTCGATGCTCTTCCTCATCGCGGACATGGCGGTTCCTTGGCGCCCCCTGGCCGGCCCCTTCTTCCACGCTACTCCGCGGGGGACGCGGCGGCGCGGTGCTTCCTGGCGGACATGGCGGCGTACACGAGCACACCGGCGAAGAGGAAGAGCACGCCTTGGTAGACGGCCGCGTAGCCGGACCCGGCGACCAGCCACATCGAGAAGCCGAAGGCGAGGGCGGCGAGGACGCCGTCGCGGGCCAGCCGGCCGGGGTGGACCCGCTCGCGCTGCCCGGAGAGCAGGAAGTAGATCTGCGCGGCGGTGGCCAGCAGGTAGGGCACGGTCGCCGTGAAGGTGGTGATCAGGACGAGGCTCTCGAAGACGCCTTGGCTTCCGGCCGTGTAGTTGTAGACGGTGAGGGCGGAGGCGAGGGCGACGGTGACGATCACGCCGACGACGGGGACGCCGCGCCTCTTCGTCTCGAAGGCCTTCGGGAAGAGCCCGTCCTTGGCGGCGGCGTAGGGGGTCTGCGCGCTGAGCAGGGTCCAGCCGTTGAGTGCGCCGAGCATCGAGATCACGGCGGCGCAGGCGACCACGGTGCCGCCCCAGGTGCCACCGAACATGGAGTTGACGGCGTCGGTGAAGGGGGCGGTGGAGGACACCAGCCGGTCGTGGGCGACCAGGCCGAAGACGGCGACGGTACCGAGCAGGTACACGGTGGCGGCGCCGACCGTGCCGAGGACGGTGGCCCGGCCGACGTTGCGGGCCGGGTCGCGGACCTCGCCGGCGCTGACGGTGGCGGACTCGACACCGAGGTAGCTGAAGAGCAGGATCGCCGCGGAGGCGGAGACGGCGCCGGCCGCGCTCTGGTCGGTGGCCCGGAAGGGACCGAGGTTGGCGGGGTCGAAGAAGAACAGCCCGCCGACGGCGACCAGGAGCAGCGGGGCGAACTTCAGTACGGTGGCCACGACCTGGACCGCGCCGACGTAGCGGGTGCCCGCCAGGTTGGAGAGGGCCGGGAGCCACTGGACGGCGAGGGCGGCCAGGCACATGGACCACTTGTGCTCGCCCGCGGCGGGGAACAGCACCGTGAGGTAGCCGACGGCCGCCACGGCCAGGGCCGCGTTCGAGACCCAGGCGGTGATCCAGTAGCTCCATGCGGCGAGGAAGCCGGCGAAGTCGCCGAAGGCGGCGCGGGCGTAGACGTAGGGGCCGCCGGTCTGCGGGTGGCGTTCGGCGAGCCGGCCGAAGACCAGCGCGAGGGCGACGGCCCCGACGGTGAGGACGGCGAAGGCGACGAGGCTGATGGTGCCGAAGGGGGCGACCGAGGCGGGGAGGAGGAAGATGCCACCGCCGATGATGTTGCCCATGACCAGGCAGGTCGCGACGGGGAGGCCGAAGCGGCGTGCATGGGGGTCGCGGCCACGCTCGGGGGCTGCGGCGACCTCGGTGGGCAGGGTTGCGGTGCTGGTCATCGGTGGTGTGCCTCTGGATGTCTCACATGCTGGTCAGGTCAACACATGGTTGACCACCGCGCATGCGGCACAAAATCAGCGGATTTCGTCCCGTGCGGGCACCCCTGCGGAAGGAAGGCTTCCGCTCTTTCCGTCGTCGGGCGGGGTTTCCTCCAGCGGCGGCCCCACGGGCTCGCCGACCTCCTCGACCGCGGGCACGGACACGGTGACCGCCTCGCTCGCGGGCGCGGCCACCGGCCCTCCGACCGCCTCGGACGCCGCCACGGCCACCGGTACCTGCGGCCCGTCCGCCTCCCGCAACCAGCGCCGCAGCACGGCGTGCACCGCCTCCGCCCCGGTCGGTTCCTCCTCGGGGTCCGACAGTTCCGTGGGCCACATCAGGAACGGGTGTCCCTGCTCGCCGCCCAGCCCGCCGTGCGAGCCGATCTGCTCCTCGAAGGCGTGCACCGTGCCCGTCCGCGGGTCGTACGCCGAGTTCACCATCACGTCCGCCACGTGCGGGAAGGTGTCGGTCCGGCGGACGGCCTCGGCGGCGCCCGGGCCGAAGGGAGCCAGCAGTTCCTCCGCCTCCCCCGGGACGTCCAGTCGGGCCGCCCTTCCGTCCCGGCCCAGCACCACCCCGTCCACGAGCAGGAACCCCACGCCCGGATGGTTCGCGAGGGTGGCGAGCAGGGCGGGGTGCGCCCGCTCGACGCGGGCCCGCGAAGCCCGGCCGGGGATGTCCGGGAAGGAGATCAGGCCGAGGTTGCCCGACGCCAGGACCACCGGATCGGAACCCGGTCCCGGATGCGCCTGTTCGCCCTCCTCCACCGGCCGGTGGAGCGCCGCGAGGACGGCCGCCCGGGCCTCGGCCCCGCTACGGGTCCGGCCGGCCCGGCGCGAGACCGGCAGTCCGCAGCCCGCGCGGACGAGGTCCTTGAGGGTCAGCCCGTACCGTCCGAGGAAGGTCTCCCCCGGGCTCTGGCCGTGATCGGAGAGCAGCACGATCCGGTACCGGCGCGGCGCGTGCTCGGCGACCCGGACGATCAGCGCGAGGCTGCGGTCCAGGCGCTGCAGCACCCGGTCGGTGTCCCGGCCGCGCGGTCCCGAGTGGTGCGCGACCTCGTCGTAGGCCACCAGGTCGGCGTAGACCGCGGAGCGCCCGGCGAGCATGTCGCCGATGACGGCCGCGACGACCACGTCCCGTTCGACCACGGTCGCGAAGGCCCGGATCAGTGGGTACAGCCCGCCGCGCGACACCCTCGGCCGGTCCCCGCGGATCCGTGCCCGCAGCGACTGGACGACCTCCCGGACCACTTCGGCCACGAAGGACCCGGCCGTACGGACGGCGTTGGCCGGATCGGAGAAGTACGCGAAGTAACCCGCGCGGGACCGGTTGGCCCGGCCCCGCCGGGCCGAGACCGACAGCACCAGCGCCAGCTGGTCGGCGCCGCCGCTGAACAGGTTGCCCCGGCTCGCCCCGTCCAGCGTGAGCAGTCCGCCGTCCCCGGTGCGCCCGATGGCCCGCCGCTGCAGCTCGGCGGCGCTGGTCGGCCGGTTGCAGACCATCACCTCGCCGGTGTCCTTCTCGTACCAGCGGAAGGCCGGCACATCGAAGTTGGAGCCGTGCAGGATGCCGAGCTGGCTGGCACCGGTCTGGCTCGACCAGTCCGTACGCCAGGAGCGGGCGCGGTGGCTGCCGTCCAGCAGCCCGGCCACGGTGGGCATCAACCCGTCGGCGCACGCGCGGCGCAACTCCTCGTACCCCACCCCGTCCAACTGGAGCATGAGCAGGCCCGGCGGAGCCTCGCCGTCCCGGGCCGGGCCCGTCCGGCCCTGCCTGCGGCGGCGGCGGTCGGCGAGCCGGTAGAGCCGCCGCCGGTAGGCCTCGTCGTCGCGCACGGCGAGGGCGGTGGAGGTCGCCGACGCGACCGCGGACATCACGGCGGCGACGACCACCGCGGTCTCGGGGGCCACCTCGCTCCGGCCGTCCGGGATCAGGCTGAGCGCGATCAGCAGGAGCGAGCCGTTGAGGAAGAAGACGAGCAGACCGAGCACCAGCGCGGGCACCAGCAGCAGGGCACGGACGAGCACCGGCCAGACCAGCGCGCTCAGCAGGCCGAAGGCGCCGGCGGCCCAGGCGGCGGTCAGCCCGATCTGCGTGATGCTGTCGCCGTCGTCGGACTGCAGCCGGAAGTCCGGCAGGATCCCGGCCAGGGCGAGCATCGTGAGGGTGGACACGGCCCACACCAGGAGCACCCGCACCAGGGCACTGCCCGCGGTCCGCCACCGTCCTCGCCCCACGCCGCCACCTCCCGCGAGCCCGCTCCCGCCCTCCAGGCTCGCACAGCCCGGCGCGCCCGGTCGGGCGAAGGGGCGGGCGCACAGGGGTGCGAAGCGGGCGGGTCGGGGCGGGTCGGATGTCCGGAGTGCAGGTGCCGGGCGTCGGGCGTCAGGCGTCGGAGGTCGGGCGTCAGGTGCCGTCGTAGCCGGCGGTCGGCATGGACAGCCTGCGGTGCACCTCGGCCTTCATCGCCGAGGTGTACCGGGGCTCCTCGCCCCCGGCCGTCTCCAGCCGTACGCCGCGCCGCTCGCACTCGGCGGTGAACTCCTCGACGGAGCGCAGCGCGCGGGCCAGCACCCGGGGGTTGGCGGCGACGAACAGGTCGACCTGCCCGGTGTCGACGTCGGACCAGAGCCCGCAGTGGTCGGCGCGCAGCCCGTAGACCAGCAACTGCCTCGTCACGACGTAGCCCCGGTCGGCGGCCCAGCGGGCGCACATGGCGTGCTGGCCGCGGGTGTCCACGGCGAACGGGTCGGCGTCGAGGTCTTCGAGCGGGGCCAGGCTGGTGATCGCGGCCACGCGCAACTCTTCCATGCCGCCGGACCCTACTCCGATACTCCCGCGTAGAGGAGGGGACGGCCGAGATCCGATTCCGAGCGGCCGCGCGGGGAAGACACCCCCTAGGGTCGTGAACGAGGCGTGAGGAGGGAGGCCGGGTGCCGGTGGAGATCACCTGGTGGGGTCATGCCACGTGCACCGTCGAGGACTCCGGGGTCCGGCTGCTCACGGACCCGCTGTTCGCCCGGCGGCTCGCGCACCTGCGGCGGCGGCGCGGGGCGCTCCCTCCGCCCGAGGCGGCGGCCGCCGACGTGGTGCTGATCTCGCATCTGCACGCCGACCATCTGCATCTGCCGTCGCTGGCACGACTCGCGCCCGGCACCCGGCTGTTGGTGCCGCGCGGGGCGCGCCGGGCCGTGCCGGGGCTGGCGCGGGTCGCCGGGCTGCGCGGGCTGGCCGTGACGGAGGTGGCGCCGGGCGAGGAGGTCCCCGTACGGGACGGCCTACGGGTCCGGGCGGTCGGCGCACGGCACGACGGGCGGCGGCTGCCGTTCGGGCCGCGCCTGTGCCCGGCGCTCGGGTACGTGGTGCGGGGCGCGGCGCGGACCTACTTCGCCGGGGACACCGGGCTGTTCGACACGATGGCCGAGGAGGTCGGGCCGGTGGACGTGGCCCTGCTGCCGGTGGGCGGCTGGGGCCCCTACCTCGGACCGGGGCACCTGGACGCGGGGCGGGCGGCGCAGGCGCTGGCCCGACTGGCGCCCGCGGCGGCGGTTCCGGTGCACTACGGGACGTACTGGCCCGTCGGGATGGACGCGGTACGGCCGCACGAATTCCACGCGCCGGGCGAGGAGTTCGAGCGGCTCGCGCGGCGACTGGCGCCCAAGGTGACCGTCCGGGTGCCGCGGCACGGCGAGCGGGTGCGGCTGCCGTGACGTGGCGCGAGTTCGCGGCGGCGGCCGGGCAGGTGCCGCCGGAGAGCACCCAGCAGGCGGTGGGGTACCCGGCGCTGTTCCTGCTGGTGGCGCTGGGTGCCCTGGTACCCGTCATCCCGACGGGCGCGCTGGTGAGTTCGGCGGCGGTGGTGGCCTTCCACCACCAGTCGCCGCCCTACGGCGTGCTGCTGGTGTTCGCCGTGTCGGCGGTGGCGGCGTTCACGGGGGACATGACGCTGTACTGGCTCGGGCAGCGCGGGGTGCGCTCACGGGGCGGCTCGCGGTGGTTGGAGACGCTGCGCGGCCGGGCCACACCGGAGCGGCTGGAGCAGGCGCGGACGCGGCTCGACGAGCACGGGGTCCTGGTCCTGGTCCTGTCGCGGCTGGTCCCGGCGGGCCGGATCCCCGTGATGCTGGCCTGTCTGCTGGCGCAGATGCCGTTGCGCCGCTTCGCCCGCGGCGACGCCCCGGCCTGCCTGGCCTGGGCGGCGACGTACGGCCTGATCGGCATCCTGGGCGGCACGCTCTTCGCGGAGCCTTGGAAGGGCGTGGCCCTGGCGGTCGGCCTGGCCCTCGCGATCAGCGCGGGGCCCCCGCTGTGGCGCCGGTTGTGGCCGAAGCCGTGAACGGGCCCCGGCCGATGCCGTGAGGGGGCTCCGGCCGACGCCCGTCGGCCGCTACCGGCCCGTGCCGTGTCCCGGTCGCGCGGCGGCCGGCGGGAAGGAGAGCCCCGTCGGTGTGTTGAGGCCGGTGAAGGCGAGCGTGACCTGTCCTTCGCCCGTCTCGCGGACCCGTACCACCCGGTTGTTGAAGCCGTCGGCCACGTAGAGGTGGCCGGAGCCGTCGAGGGCGAGGCCCAACGGGGAGTTGAGGCCGGTGACGGGCACGGTGCTCTGCGCACCGCTGCCCGCGGCCAGCTTCACCACTCGGTTGTTGCCGCTGTCGGCGACGTAGAGGTCACCGGCGGCGTTCAGGGCCAGTCCGGTCGGTTGGGAGAGATCGGTGGTGGGCACGGTGGTCTGGCCGCTCCCGTCCACGGCCACCTTGACGACGCGGTCGTTGACGAAGTCGGAGACGTACAGCTGCCCGCCGGGCGCCCACGCCAGCCCCCACGGGTGCAGCAGCCCGGTGGTGGGGACGGTCGTCTGGGTCCCGCCGCCGGCCGGCACCTTGACGATCCGGTCGTTGAAGCTGTCGGCGATGTAGAGGTTCCCGGCCTGGTCGACGGCGAGTCCCAGCGGGCGCGACAGGTCGACGGTGGGTACGACGGCCTGTTCCCCGCCGTTCGGGGGCAGGACGAGGACCCGGTTGTTGCCGGTGTCGGAGACGTGGAGGCGGCCCGCGGCGTCCCAGGCCATGCCGGTCGGGCGGACCAGGCCGTCGAGGGGGACGGTGCTCTGCTCCCCGCCGTCGGCGGGCAGGGACACCACGCGGTTGTTGCCGTAGTCGGACACGTACAGGGGTGGACCGGCGGGCGACCCTACGTCACCGGGCTGGGCGGCGCCCGCAGCTCCCGCAGCGCCCGCGGGGAGCGGGCAGAGCATCAGCAGCGCCACCGCGGCGGCCAGCCGTCGGGGCCACCGCCGGGCGGCCGGGGCTTCTCGCGTTCCTGACTCGGCCGTCATGCGTTCCACGACTCACCCACCCGATCCGGACGATCGGCCGGCCCGGTGCCGACCCCCGCCGACCCTAGGAAGCCTCGGCCGTCGGCGCGGGAGCCACGCCATCACAGCGGCCGTCGGCCACTCGTATGCCCAGGGCGAGGTCAGGGCGAGGTCAGGGCGTGGGGAGGTCGAGGCCGGTGTAGATCTGGTCGAGGAGGGTGGGCAGCATGGCCTGGGCCGTGGTCCGGCCGTCGGGTGACAGGGTCAGGTTCGTCCAGACGACGAGCGTGACGTCGTCGACCGGGTCGTGGCCGATGAAGGAGTTGAAGCCGGGGAGTTCACCGCCGTGGAAGAACATCTCCGCGTTCGGGCCGAACTTCTGGTGTGCGATGCCGTAGCCGTACTTCTGCCCGTCGGGCGCCGCCGGGTCCTCGGCCTGGGGGCTCTCCAGCCACTGGCGCTGGGTCGTCGGGGCCAGGACCTTGCCCGTCACCAGCGCCTTGATCCAGCCGGCCAGGTCCTCGGCGGTGGAGATCGCTCCGCCGGCGGCGGTGGCGTAGGAGGGGTTCTGGTGGGTGTGGTCGACGGGTGCGAGGGTGCCCGCCTCCGCCGCCTCGCGCAGGGCGTCCGGGTAGGGCTTGTCGACCAGGGCGTAGGCCGTGCCGCCGTACATGTAGCCGTGCGCGTAGGGCTCGGCGAGGGACCGGTCGTGGATGTCCGGCAGTGACGTCCCGGCGAGGCCCAGCGGGGTGAACAGTCGCTCCCGGAACTGCTGGGCGAGCGGGCGGCCGGCGGCCTTCTCGGCGACGAGGCCCAGCAGGGCGTAGTTGGTGTTGGAGTACTCGTAGTCCGTGTCGGGCGCGAAGTTCGGGGGCCGCCGGAAGGCGATGTCCAGGACGTCCCGCGGGGTGTAGGCCCTCCCCGGGTCGGCGTCCAGGGCGGCGGCGAGTTCGGGCGCGTCGGTGTAGTTGTAGAGCCCGCTGCGCATCTTCAGCAGGTCGGCGACGGTGATGTTCGCGCCGTTCGGCACGTCCGCGACGTACTTCGACACCGGATCGCTCAGCCGCAGCTCGCCGTCCTGCGCGAGGAGCATGATCAGCGCCGCGGTCATCGTCTTGGTGTTGGAGGCGATCCGGAAGTGGTCCCGCGCGTCCGGCGGCTCGGCCTTGCCCCGCTCGACGGTGCCGACGGCGGCCCGGTAGGTGCCCTGCGGGGTGCGGAGCAGCACCATGGCTCCGGGCACCATCAGCTTCTTCGCCAGGCGTGCGACGGAGGCCTGGAAGGCGGCCGGATCGATGGGCTTCAGCGCCGAGGCGGCGGGAGTGGGGGCGGGGGCGCGGGCGGGGGCGGAGGCCTCGGCCGAAGGAGCGGTCGTGGGGCTGGGTGACGGGTCCGCGAGGGCCAAGGCGGTCGATCCGGGGGCGAGGGTGGCGCCCGCGAGCAGGAGGGCCACGCAGGGCGCGAGCAGAGTCGGCCGGCGGCGGATCGCCCAGCAGGTCTTCATGCGCGCATCACGACCGTTGCGCTCGGCCCCCGACGCGGGTGGAACCACCACATTTTATCAACGGCGACCACCCCCGGCACCCCGGTGGCGCGCCCGCTCCCCCTGCGTGGCCACCCCCCGCTCCGCGCTCGCGGGGGCGCGATCGGGACGGGTTCCGCCGGGGGCTGGACCTCAAGTGCGGTTGAGTTCATAGGGTCTTGCCCAGCGCACCCCACCACAACGCACCACAGCGCGCCCCACCACACCACACCGCGGCGCGCCTCGGCGCACCGCACCGCCGACGGGGAGTCGATCCGCCATGGAGTACTCGCACGAAGACGCCGAACTGATCCGCCAGCCCATCGGCTACTGGAGCTGGGCCGCCTACGACGCGGTCGTCAACCGCACCCGCGGCGCCCTCGCCGAGCTCGGTACCACCCAGCCGCAGTGGTGGATCCTGGCCCGGGTCGCCCTGGCGGGCGACGAGGTCAGGACCCGGGACGAGCTGACCGCGACCCTGCGGGGCTACCTCGCGGTGGGCGAGGAGACGCTGTCCGAGGAGCTGGACACCGTCGTCGTCCGGGGCTGGATCACCCAGGACGACGGGGGGCGCCTGGAACTGACCCCCGAAGGGCGGGAGTTCTACGACAAGGCCGCGACCCTGCAGGGGGACCTGTGGGACGAGCGGCACGCGGGGATCTCCGACGAGGAGTACCTGATCACCCTGAAGGTGCTGCAGCGGTTCGTCCACAACGTGGGCGGCCGGGCCTGGCACCACTGAGCCGGCCGACGGAGCCACGAAGCCGCGTCACGCCTCCCCCGCCGCCTCCGCCTTCGCCCTCGCCTCCGTCCCGTCCGCGCCCATGTCTCCGTCTTCGGACCCGGCCGGTTCCGGGGCCAGGGTGCGGGAAGCGCCGACCGGCAGGTCCCAGAGGTCCTCGCGGGGCAGGCCGGCCCCGGACCAGGCGGCCAGGGTGCGGTGCAGGGGCTCCATGACCGGCTCGGCGGAGAGGACGAAGGTGGCCCAGTGCATGGGAGCCATCCGGCGGGCGCCGAGGTCGAGGTAGGCCCGGACGGCTTCCTCCGGGTCGGCGTGGACGTCGCCGAGCCACCAGCGCGGGGCGTACGCGCCGACGGGCAGGAGGGCGAGGTCGATGCCGGGGTGCCGGCGGCCGATCTCGCCGAACCAGTGCCCGTAGCCGGTGTCACCCGCGAAGTAGAGCTTCCGCGGCGCCGCGCCCCGGGTGTCGGTGAGGACCCAGCCGCCCCACAGGGACCGGCAGGTGTCCATCAGCGACCGCTTCGACCAGTGATGGGCGGGGACGAACTCGAACCGTACGCCGCCCAGTTCGGCGGACTCCCACCAGTCGAGGTCGGTGACCCGGGTGAAGCCGCGGCGGCGGAACCAACCGGCCAGGCCCGCCGGTACGAAGAGGGGCGTGTGCCGGGGCAGCCGCTTGAGGGTGGGGGCGTCGAGGTGGTCGTAGTGGTTGTGGCTGATCACCACCGCGTCCACCGGCGGCAGGTCCTCCCAGCGCACCCCGACCGGCGTCATCCGGGCCGGGGTACCCAGGATCCGCCGGGACCAGACCGGGTCGGTCAGCACGGTCGATCCACCGATCCGCAGTACCCAGCTGGCGTGTCCGGCCCAGGTGACGCAGATGCCGCCGAGAGGCACGGAGGGCAACGGGCCGGGCTCGTACGGCAGGTCGGGAATGCCGCGCAGCCCTTCGGGGCCGGGCCGGAAGGCGCCCTCGCGGGCGAGCCGGGCGTAGGCGCGGACCCGGGGAGCGGGGTGGTCAGCCGGTCGGCGAAGGAGCGCGGCCAGCGTCGGTGTTCACCGAGCGGGCGCGGCGCGCGGGTGGCGGCGGGTCGTGCCGGCACCACGGGGGCGGAGGGGGCGGGGGCGGGGGCGTCCGTCCGGTCCCTCATCGCGAAGTCTCCGTTCACCGGGGTCGGGTGGCGGTCAGGCCAGCCCGGCCAGGACTGATCCGAGGAGTTCCAGGGAGTCGCGTACGTGCGGGAGCGCGAGCGGAT
Source organism: Streptomyces sp. CLCI03 (assembly GCF_053615355.1). Lineage (NCBI taxonomy): Bacteria > Bacillati > Actinomycetota > Actinomycetes > Kitasatosporales > Streptomycetaceae > Streptomyces > Streptomyces sp. CLCI03. Next base: position 1,688,066 of record NZ_CM132132.1, read on the forward strand.
CGCGGGCGGTGAGCGCCGCCAGCCGCTCCTGCGGGGTGGCTCCCAGCAGTGGCCCGGTGGACAACCGCACGCGCAGCGCGCCCAGTTCGTCGGCGAACCGCTGCCCGCCGGGCGTGGGCGCGCCGAGCCGGCCGCCGAGCCAGTCCTCCAGTTCCATGGCGTCGCCGACCCCGTGCCGGGCGAGGCCGGCGCGCAGCGGGGTGAGGTCGGCGTACAGGTGCCGGCCGGCCTGTGGGGGCCGGGCCAGGGCCCCGGCCGCGAGCAGGCGCCGGTGCGCCTCGGTGGCCACCACGCCGTGCAGGGTGGCGGCGGCGTACGCGCGCCCTGCGACGGCGTCGGGTTCGTCGAGGGCGTGCGCGGCGGCCCCCGCGACGGGGCCGGCGACCATCGCTCCGGTGGCGGTGAGGACGTCGAGGGTACGGGCGCGCAGCCAGGTCCCGCGCGGGGTGTCGGGGAAGCGGGCGACGGCGGCGGGCCAGCCGGCCGGCAGCATCGAGCCGGACAGGTCGACGAGGACGGCCGCCTGCTCGGGGAGCATCTCGGCGGGGCTCAGGACCAGGGTGTCGTGGGGCCGGTGGACGGTGTCGCGCCAGCTCTCGTCGCTGACGACGAACAGTCCGGCGGATTCGGCGGCCTCGCAGGCCTCGCGCACCAGCTCGGGCGGCGGCACGGTCGCGGTGGGGTCGTCGGCGACCGACAGCAGCAGCACGCGCGGGTCACCGCCCTCGGCGCGCACCCGTCGTACCGTCTCCAGCAGGGCGTAGGGGTCGGGTACGCCGCCGCACTCGGCCGGGGTCGGCACGTGGTAGGCCCGCCGGCCCAGCAGCCGGACCTGCGGGGTCCACCACGCGGGACAGGGCCGGGGCAGCATCACGTCTCCCCCGTACGCCCCGAGCAGGGCCAGGAGCAGCGCGGGCGCTCCGGGTCCCGCGGCCACGTTCTCGGGGGCGGTGGGGAGCCCGCGGCGCCCCCAATGTCGACAGGCGGCCTCCCGTAGGGCCTCGCCGCCGCCAGGGGGTTCGGGGGCGGCGCGCCCCGCGGCCGCGGCGAGGACGGAGACCAGCTCGGGGAGTACGGGCAGGCCGGGCTGGGGGGCGGGTGGGCCGTACCGGACCGGGCCGCGGCCCTCCGCCGCCGTGCGCTGCATCCCCGCCACCGCTTCCCGCCTTCCGCGCTCGCCCTGCCGGGCCCGCCGGGCTCCGCGAAGCCCCGCGCTGCCGCACGACTCCCCGCCAGACCTGACCTTTATACGATTATTTGAGGCGGTACGCCTGTTGTGCGGGGCGTGGGACGCGGCTCGCGGCTAGCGGCTCTCGGCTCTCGGCTCTCGGCTCTCGAAAGCGGGATGGGGTGTGCGGTACCGCGCGGCGCCCGCCCGGCGGCGCGTCAGCCCTCGCGCCCGACCATCGCGAGGAGCCTGGTCTGCGCGTCCGCGCCCGCCGGGACCTCCACCGGCTCGGCGTACTGACCACTGGCCGCGAGCCCGTCGGCGTACGGCATGATCTCCTTGATCGAGAACTCGACGAGGCTGTCGGGCAGTCGGTCCGAGGCGCCGATGCCCCGGGCGAGGTCCCAGGTGTGCACGACACAGTCGGCGGTCAGCTCCGAGCAGTACGCCGATCCGAGCGCGGAACCGTACGACAGCCGCACCGCCCTGTCCAGCGCGCCGGACGCGGCGAAGGCGGCGTGCGCGGCGGCCGAGGCCCGGTCCCAGGCCGCGACCGGGTCGTCGCCCAACACGTCCCCGGAGAAGCTGCCCTCCAGCTGCTCGACGGTCCGCCCCTCGGCGACCAACGGCGGGATCCAGAGCTGCTCCGCGGTGACGTGGTTGACCAGCTCCCGCACGTTCCATTCCGCGCACGGGGTCGGCGCTCCCCACTGGTCGCCGCGGATGTCACGCACCCGCTCGCCGAAGAGCCTCAGCGCCTCGGCGTGCCGTTCGAGCAGCGCGTCCGTCATGACCCTCACCGCCCTCCGCCATGGAGATGTGCCCCTTGCAGCCACTCTCCTCGCACCTCCGTCACCCTGCCACCGCCCTGTCCGACGCCCTTGGCGCACAAGCCTCCCGTCCACATGTCAAAACGGTGATCTCAGATGGCGAACTGATCGTCTACGGTGGGACCAACGCTTCGACCAACGCTTCGACGAGGAAACGAGGAGGGGGCCGGTCATGACCGACGCCAGGGGAACCGCCGCCGCGGAAGCCGCCGAGGAGACCGCCAAGGAGACCGCCGTCTACACGCACGGCCACCACGAGTCGGTGCTGCGCTCGCACCGCTGGCGCACCGCCGAGAACTCCGCCGCGTACCTGATCGGCGAGCTGCGCCCGGGGATGCGGGTGCTGGACGTCGGTTGCGGCCCGGGCACCATCACCGCGGACCTGGCGGAACTGGTCGCACCGGGCGGCCACGTCACCGCTGTCGACGCCGCCGAGGACGTCCTGGCACAGGCTCGGGCGCACGCCGCCGAACGCGGCCTGGGCGATGTCGTGTCCTTCGCCACCGCCGACGTCCACGCGCTGGACTTCCCGGACGACTCCTTCGACGTGGTCCACGCCCACCAGGTGCTGCAGCACGTCGGCGATCCGGTACGGGCGCTGCGCGAGATGCGGCGGGTGTGCCGGCCGGGCGGGATCGTGGCCGCGCGCGACGCCGACTACGCGGCGATGACCTGGTACCCGGCCACGCCGGGCCTGGACGACTGGCTGGGTCTGTACCGGCGGGTGGCCCGCGCCAACGGCGGCGAACCGGACGCCGGCCGCCATCTGCGGGCCTGGGCCCGACAGGCCGGTTTCACGGACGTGACCTCCTCGGCGAGCGCCTGGTGCTTCGCCACCCCGGAGGAAACCGCCTGGTGGTCGACCCTGTGGGCGGACCGCACACAGGCCTCCGCCTACGCGGCCAACGCCACCGGCGGCGGCCACACGACGGACGCGGAACTGGCTGCGGTCGCCGAGGCCTGGCACGCCTGGGGCGCGGACCCCGACGCGTGGTTCTCGGTCCTGAACGCCGAGATCCTGTGCCGGGCCTGACGCGGTAGGGGCTCGGCTGTGGGAGTGTCGGCGCCTTGATACAGCGTGCGCACGTCAATGAACGCGTCACGCACATCGGGGGACACACCCATGACCCATCCGCCGCAGCCAGGCACCAACCCGTACGCCCAGCCCGGACAGCCCGGCCCCTACGGCCAGCCCGGCCAGCCCGGCCCGTACGGCCAGCCCGGCCAGCCCGGCCCGTACGGCCGGCAGCCGCCGCAGGGACAGGGGCAGGGTCCCCAGCCGTGGTCCGCTCCGCCGGCGCCGCCCGCCCGGCGTGGGGCATGGGCGTCCTGAAGATCCTCAAGATCATCGGCGTCGTGGCCGTCCTCATCGCCGTCGGCGTGGGCTACTTCCTGAGCCAGGACGACGCCGACCACGCCAAGGCCGGCGACTGCCTGAAGAACAACGGGACCCAGATCTCGCCCGACCTTCAGATGGTCGAGTGCGGCGGCGCCACCGCCGAGTACAAGGTGGTCCAGGTGCACCAGGACACGCTGGACACCGCCAAGTGCGAGAACGTCTCCGACATCGGCTACCAGGAGCAGACCAGCGGCGGCCGGCGCTCCTCGGGCAAGAGGTTCGTGCTCTGCATCGACAAGATCAAGAAGTAGGCGGCCGCATCCGGAAGTCGTAGCGCGCGGGCAGCGGGCAGTCGGTGAGGGAGGACCAGACTTCGGCCAGGGTCTCCTCACCCTCCCGCAGGTCCGGGAGTTCGAACCCGTCCTCGAAGACCCGACGAGCCGCCCGCACATGGCCCTCGGCCGCGAGCAGCCGGGCCGCGAGGAGCCGGAAGCGGCCCTGCTCACGCAGGGCGGGCCGCAGCCGGTCCCAGACGGCGCGGGCCTCGGGCAGCCGGCCCGCCGCGAGGAGGGCGACCATCGCCTCCCGGCCGAGCGCCGACTCCGCGGCGGACCACGGCTCGCCGCCACGGCTCTCCACGGCCAGGTCCTCGAAGGCCGCCGCGAACCCGTCGGCCGCCCGCGCCACGTCGCCCGCCAGGGCGTCCGCCATCGCCAGGCACCGCAGCAACGGCCACCGGGAGGGGGCCAGTGCCAGCCCGCGCTCCCAGCTGCGTACCGCCTGGGCCACGTCCCCGGCATGCCACTGCGCCACGCCCAGGTGGTACTCCGTCAGCGGATCCGCCGGGGCCGTCTCCAACATGTCCCGCCAGTGCGGGGCGACCAGGCTCGGCCCGGGCGGGACCACCCGGCGCGGCGCCGGCAGGGCGCCCGTGCGCCAGAGCTGGAGCCACGGCTCCTGCTCCTCCTCCAGCAGGTCCTCCCCGAAGGGGGTGCCGGGCAGTTCGAAGCGCCCGCACAGCAGCTCCAGCGCGCCCCAGCCCGAGCCCCGGGCCAGCCGCTCCCCCGGCTCGGTGTCGGCGCTGCCGCGCCACTCCTCGTACGCCGCCTCCACCCGCTCCCGGGGCAGTACGGTGTCCAGCGCACCCTCGGCCGCGCCGCGGGCCGCCGCCCAGTCCGCGCCGTGCACCTGCGCCGGCTCCGCCGACAGCGGCCCGTACGCCTCCAGCCAGCTGAACTCCGCCCCGCCCTCCAGCCGTACGTGCTCCAGCTGGGTCCGGGCCAGCCCCGCCTGGATCTCCGCGTAACCCCCCGTGCCCGGCTCGGTCAGCCACTCCTGCCAACGCCGGCCGCCACCGCCCGCGCCCCACACGAACAGCTTGCGCCCGCGCAACCGCGCGGTGGAGGTCTGCACGAGCCCGTGCCCGGCGGCGTCCAGGGAGGCGATCCAGGGCCTGGCCCCGTCCGGGACCTCGTAGAAGAAGTCGGCCGGATACTCGCCGCGCAGCGGGTACGTGCGGTCCGCACCCTCCCACTCCGGTACGGGGATGCGGCGCAGGGACCGCTCGTAGCCGAAGTGCCAGGCCTCGTCGGCGGGGGCGAGCACGCGCGTGCCCGCGTCCTCCGGGACGGCGATGTTGGACCACCAGTACACCGGGGCGGGCCGCTCGTGCGGATTGCGGACGCGGACGCCGACGTAGAGGAACTCCGAGTCCTGCGGCAGCCACAGGTCCACCTGGAAGGGGAGGTCGCGCAGCCGCTCCCACTCCCACAGCCGGACCATCACGCCCCCGTCCGGGGCCGGGACGAGCGCGGCGTGCACCGGGGCGCAGGACAGGGTGGTGTGCCCGGTCGCGCCGGTGTTCCACTCGATGCCGCCGGAGAACCAGGCTCCGTTGAGCGCGAAGTTGGCGGGCTGGAACACCGGGTTGCGGTAGAGGAGTTCCCGTCCGGTCGGCAGGTGCACGAGCGAGTGGACGCGCCCGCCGAGGCTCGGGAGCACGGTCACCCGCAGGTGGTCGTTCTCGATGACGATCGACTCGAACTCCCGCTCCGCGCGCTGCCGTCCGTACCCGTCGCGGATCCGTACGGGCAGCAGGGAACGCAGTGGCTCGTAGCCGATCTGCCGCGCCATGTCGCGCGGCATCCCCTCGCGCGCACGTTCGTCCAGGGTGTGCGCCTCGTCGGGCGCGCGCAGGGCGGGCAGCGGGTTGTCCGCGCCCAACGGGGCGGCGGGGAGGGTCAGTACGGCGCGTCGGACGGTGGTGGCCATGAAGGAAATGGAACACGCCACGGCGGCCGGTGCACAGGGGTTCCGCGGATCACCACCGGTCAGGATTACGCAAAGGCGCCCGCCACCAGGTCGGCGAGGAGGACGCCCGCACGCCCGTCCGGATCCAGGTCCGGGTCGTAGATCGTGACGTTGAGCCCGGCGCAGCGCGGCGAGCCCACCAGGACGGCGAGCAGCTCGGCGAGTTCGTCGGGGAGCAGACCTCCGGGGTCGGGGCTGTCCACGGCCGGCATGACGCTCGGGTCCAGCACGTCGGCGTCCAGGTGCACCCAGAACCCGGCGGTGTCCGGCGGGTGCAGCCCGTCGAGCGCCGCCCGGGCCACCGGTCCGGCGCCGCGTCGGCGGATGTCCCCGACGGTGGCCACCGGGATCCGGGCCGCGTGCAGCTCGGCGAGGTCCGCGTCGCCGTCGCGCAGCCCGAACAGTCGTACGTCCTCGTCGCGCAGATAGGGACCGCGTCCCTCCAGGTCGGCGAGATCCGCCTGGCCGCGGCCGGTGGAGAGGGCCAGCTCCTCGCCGCCGGCGGCGCCGACGGGCCCGTTGACGGCCTCGTTGCCGGGGTGGCGGAAGTCGGCGGAGCCGTCGATCGCGGCCAGCCCGTAGCGCCCGAGGCGGCGCATGGCGAGGGCCGCGCCGAGCTGGATGGAGCAGTCGCCGCCGAGCACGACGGGAAACTCGCCCGCCCGCAGGTGTCGTTCGATCCGGTCGGCGAGGGTGACGGTGTACGCGGCGAGGGCCTCGGCGTGGAACACGCCGTCGCCCTCCCGCCAGTCCCCGCGGTCGTAGCGCGGCGGCACCACCACCCCGCCCTCGACGGCACCGAGTCGAGCCAGCAGGCCCTGCTCACGCAGGGCCCCGGCGAGCTTGTAGACACCCGGCACGACGCCGGGCGCGGGCGGACGCAGCCCGAGGTTGGAGGGGGCGTCGAGAAGCACGAGGGTTCGCATCCCCCCATCCTGTGCGATGCGCCCCCGCGGAGCCCGACATTTCCCGGGCACAGCCGCAGTATCTTGATCGCACCATCCGATCGACACGACCGCCGGTCGATGGCAGCATCACCGCGTGATCATGGACGAGACGACGCGGACGACGGTGCTCCGCCGGGCCGCTGTGAACAACGCAGCGTGGTGTGACGCGGTCGGTCGGGCGCACGGGCTGATGCCCGGATACGACGGCGAGCGCCTGTGGTTCAGCGCGCGGCGGACTCCGCCGATGTATCCCGATGCCGTCACCCTGCAGCCGGCCGTGTCGGCGGGGAGCGTCGTCCGGGGTGTCGACATCGACTCGCCCGGCTGCTCCGTGAAGGACAGCTTCGCCGACCTGGACCTGGCCGGGGACGGCTTCGAGGTTCTGTTCGAGGCGCAGTGGATCCATCGGCCCACCGGGGACCCGCTCCCCGAGGCCGAGGGGGAAGCGGCCGGGCTGGAGTGGTCCGAGGTCGCGGACGCCGAGGAACTGGCGGCCTGGGAGGCCGCCTTCGACGGCCACGGGGGCGACCGGCTGTTCCGGCCGGCCCTGCTCCGCGACGGGATCGTCTTCCTGGCCGGGCGCGCCGGCGGTCGGATCGTCGCCGGGGCCGTCGCGAGCACCGGCGGGGGTGTGGTCGGCGTGTCCAACCTGTTCGGGGCCGCCTGGGCGGGTGTCCTCTGCGCGGTCTCCGACCGGTGGCCGGAGCTGGACGTGGTCGGCTACGAGCACGGGGAGGACCTGGCGGCGGCGGTCCGGGCCGGGTTCACGGCGATCGGACCGGTACGGGTCTGGCTTCTCGCCCGGTGATCGACTCGGCGCCGTCACCCGGGGTCTGAGCGCCCCGCGTCAGCCGTCCAGGTCCAGGTCCAGGTCCAGCCGTGGCACGTCGGTGCGTTCGATGCCGAAGACCTGGGCGTACAGCGAGAGTTCGGCCTCCAGCGCGCGCACCATGGTGTCCGCCCGGCGGAAACCATGGCCCTCGCCCTCGAAGGTCACGTACGCGTGCGGCACCGGCTCCGGGCGCCCCTGCAAGGCGTCGAGCAGCCGTTCCGCCTGGGCCGGCGGGCAGATCGGGTCCTCCAGGCCCTGGAGGAGGACGAACGGCGCCGTGATCGCGTCGGCCCGGGCCACCGGCGAACGGTCGCGGTTGATGACCGCCAGGGTCTGCGGCGGCCCGGCCAGGCCGTCGATGTAGCGGGATTCCAGGTCGTGGGTCTCCTCGGCGAAGCCCACCAGGTCCAGCACCGGGTAGATGATCGCGGCGCACGCGTACAGGTCGGTGGCGGCCAGCGAGGCCGCGGCGGTCCAACCGCCCGCGCTGCCACCGCGGATGGCGAGCCGGGCGGGGTCGGCGGTGCCCTCGGCGGCGAGCGCGCGGGCCACCGCCGCGCAGTCCTCCACGTCCACCACGCCCCACTGCTCACGCAGCCGCTCCCGGTAGGCGCGGCCGTAGCCGGTGGAGCCTCCGTAGTTCACCTCGACCACGCCGATGCCGCGCGAGGTGAAGTAGGCGATCTGCAGGTCGAGTACGGGCGGCACGTGGTCGGTGGGTCCGCCGTGCGCCCACACCACGTACGGGGGCAGTTCGTCGGCGGCGGCCCGGCAGGCCGGGTGGTGCGGCGGGTAGACGTACGCGTGGATCTGGCGGTTGTCGGGGCCGAGGAAGGTGCGGCTCTGCGGCTCCGGGTAGTAGGCCGGGTCCACCGGGTCCGGGCGCTGCGCGCCGACCGCCCGGGCGTGCCCGGTGGCGGTGTCCAGCTCGACCACCTCGTACGCGCTGCGCGGGCTGGCGGCGACCCCGTACACCCGGGTGCCGTGCACGGCGAGGGTCGGCTGCCATGCGGTCCACGGCCCGGCGGCGTCCACGAGGTCGCCGCTCTCCGGGTCGAGGATGCCGAGCACCGAGGAGCCCTGTCCGTGCAGGACGGCGACGAGCCCGGCCCCCGAGCCCGCGGTGTGCGGGGTGTCCCCGGGGAGCGGTGCGAGCCAGCGCAGCCCCGGCTTCCACAGTGGTCCGCCGAACTCCTCCTCCCGCGGGCAGAGGTTGATCGCCCAGCCGGTCCGCGGATCCACGCTGTACGGGTTCCACCAGCCGCCGCGGTCGCTGACCGCGAGGAGGTTTCCCTCGGCCGTCCACTCGACCTGGGCGACGGCCTCGTCGGGGCCGCCGAGCACGGTCCGGGCGTCGGCGAGCTCCCCGCCGTCGGTGACCTCCGCGACCCGCAGCTCCGTACCGTCCCACGGCATCCGGGGGTGGTCCCACACCAGCCAGGCGGCGCGCCGGCCGTCCGGGGAGAGCCGGGGACCGGTGGTGAACCGGTACCGGTCGTGCGTCAACTCCCGCACCGCGCCGCGGTTCTCGGCCGCCGAGCCGTCGAGCGGTACGGCGGCCGACACGCGCCGCACATCGGTCGGGCCGGGCCCGGTGAACTCCTCCAACACGCACCACACTTCGCCGCCCCGCAGCACCGGGTCGGCCCAGCGCAGGCCGCCACCGGTCCGGGAGACGGGGGTGAGGGGCCGCGGCTCGGGGCCGCCGGGCGCGTCGGGCTCGTAGGCGTACAGCCGCTGGTCGGCGAAGTGGACGAACACCAACAGGGGTCCGTCGGCGGGCCGTTCGGCCCCGGCCCAGGGCAGGCCCCCGTACTCGGTGACGCGGCTGCGCACGTTCCACGGGGCGGGCAGTTCGGTGATCTCGGGCTCGCCGTCGACGAGGCGGCGGCGCACCAGGGTGCGGCGGCCGGCCTCCTCGGGCCTGGGTTCGGTCCACCAGACCTCGGGGCCCACCGTGCCGAGGTACTCGGGCCGCCCGTCGAGCGAGGCGGCGAGGCCCGCGTCGATGGGTGAGGGCCAACTGCCGTAGGGCCGGGTCGTCGCCGTCATCACCGGGCCCCGCTCACAGGGTCCGCAGCGCGTGGTCGAGGACGCGGACGCCGAAGTGCAGGGCGTCGACGGGCACCCGCTCGTCGACGCCGTGGAAGAGCGCCCAGTAGTCGAAGCCGGGCGGCAGCTTCAACGGGGAGAAGCCGTAGCCGGTGATGCCGAGGCGGGAGAACTGCTTGGCGTCGGTGCCGCCCGCCATGCAGAAGGGGACGACGTGGCCGTCGGGGTCGAACCGCTCGACCGACTCGCGCAGGATCGCGTACGTCCGCCCGTCCACGGGGGCCTGCAGGGCGACCTCCCGGTGGTGGAACTCCCACCGCACGTAGGGGCCGGTGAGGGCGTCGAGGGTGGCGACGAACTCGGCCTCACCGCCGGGCACGGTCCGCCCGTCGACGTATCCGGTGGCGTGTTCGGGGATCACGTTGAGCTTGTAACCGGCGCTCAGCATGGTCGGGTTGGCGCTGTTGCGGACGGTGGCGCGGACCAGGGCGCCGGCCGGGCCGAGTGCGTCGAGGAGCTCGTCGACGTCGAGGTCCGGCCGCCGCGGGTCCACCGACAGGCCTTGCAAGGCGGCGAGTTCGGCGATGCAGGCGGTCACCGTGTCCGTGAGACGGACCGGCCATTCGTACGCGCCGATCCGCGCGACGGCACCGGCGAGCCGGCTGACGGCGTTGGCCCGGTTGGGCTTGGAGCCGTGACCGGCGGTGCCGTGCGCGGTCAGCTTCAGCCAGGCGGTGCCCCGCTCACCCGCCGCGATCGGGTAGAGGGTGCGGCCGCCGGGGCCGCCGTGCACGGTGAACGCTCCGGACTCGCCGATGCCCTCGGTGCAGCCTTCGAAGAGGTGCGGGTGGTGGTCGGCGAGGAAGCCGGAGCCGTCGACCGCGCTGTCCTCCTCGTCGGCGGTGTAGGCGATCACGATGTCCCGGCGCGGCTTGACTCCCGCGCGCGCCCAGGCCCGTACGACGGCCAGGACCATCGCGTCCATGTTCTTCATGTCGACGGCGCCGCGCCCCCAGACCACCCCGTCGCGGACCTCGCCGGAGAAGGGGTCCACGCTCCAGTCGGCGGCCTCGGCCGGGACCACGTCGAGGTGGCCGTGGACGAGGAGGGCCTCGGCGCCGCGGTCGGTGCCCTCGATCCGGGCGACGACGTTGGTGCGGCCGGGGGTGCGCTCCAGCAGGAGCGGCTCCAGGCCGGCGGCGGCGAGGCGCTCGGCGACGTACTCGGCGGCGGGGCGCTCGCGGCAGTCGCCGCCGCCCCGGTTGGTGGTGTCGATCCTGATGAGGTCGGAGGTGAACCCGACGGCCTCGTCGAGAGCCACCGCGTCCACGATCTCCACCGCATCCGCGGTGTCGACGACGCGGGCGGCGTGGGCGGCGCCGGCCGGGACCTCGGCGTTGATTGCGCACATGTCAGCCATACTGCTCCTCCACGGCCGCCGAGACGACCGTCGTGACCGCTTTGAAGGCCCGGATCCCCTCGTACATGGTTTCGCTGGAGTACGCGACCTTGCGCTCGCCGGACCGCTCCACGCCGGGGACCACCGTCGCGGACATCGCCAGGTGCGCGGCGTCGAACTCCAGCTCCACGGTGAAGGGGCCGCCCCGGACCGGCTCGTGCCGGACGGCCAGGGCTGCGGCCTCCTTGGCTGCGGCCCGGATGTCGGCGGCGGTACGGGCCGGGGTGCGGCACACGGCGGCGTAGCGCGAGACGTGGTCCTTGACGGCTACGGTCACGGCCGCGGGGGCGTATCCGGCGGCGTCCACGCAGGTGAGGTCGTCGCCGGTGACCAGGACGACGGGGACCCCGTACTCGGCGACGACGTGCGCGTTGAGCAGCCCCTCGCTCGCGCGCGTCCCGTTGACCCAGACTCCGGTGATGGAGTTGGCGAGGTAGGTGTGGGCGAGGACCCCTTCGGAGCCGGCTCCGGTGTGGTAGCCGACGAAGGCGACGCCGTCGACGTCGCCGTGCTGGACCCCCTCGACCATGGAGAGGGTCTTGTGCCGGCCGGTGATCATCTCGGCGCGGGCGTCGAGCTTCTCCAGGAGCAGGTTGCGCATGGTCCAGTGCGCCTCGTTGATGAGGACCTGGTCGGCTCCGCCGTCGTAGAAGCCCAGTACGGCGGCGTTGACGTCGGAGGTGAACATCGCGCGGCAGCGTTCCCACTGCGGCGTTCCGGGCAGCACGTCCGCGGGCCAGGTGACGCCGGTGGCGCCTTCCATGTCGGCGGAGATGAGGATCTTCATCGGGCCCCCGGGCGGTCGGTTGCGCTCAGGGTGCCACCCTAGCCGCCGAGATCCCCGGAGGCCGTGGGGCGCACGCCCCGGCGCGGCGCGCGGTGGCGGACCCTCGGCGCGCGGGTGCGCGGCCCGCGGGTGCGCGGCGTCCAGGCGGCGACCCGCCGGCCCGTGGCCCTGCCGACCGTGGCCCTCCCGGTCCGCCCGCGCGCGGCCTGCGGACGGTCGGCGCGCCGGGTTCACCCGATCCGGTGAGGCCGCGATTGCGGCCTCACCGTCAACGCCGTTGCTCAGCGCTCCACTTCGGTGGCCAGGTTCTCCAGCACGGAGTCGTAGATCCGGCCGAGGCCCTTGGGCGCGAAGGTGCGCTCGAAGAAGCCGCCGATACCACCGGCGCCGTTCCAGACGGTGGTGACCACGGCCTTGGACTTGCCCTCACCGGCGGGGGTGACCCGCCAGGTCGTGACCATCGAGGAGTTGCGGTCCTTCTCCACCAGTTCACCGTCGGTGGGCTCGCTGACCTCCAGCAGGCAGTCGCGCACGCGCTTGCTGGTGGCCTGCAGCTTCCAGTGCACCAGGGTGCCCTCGCCGTCGCCGCCCTCGCGCACCTCGTACTCGCTGAAGTGCTCGGGCAGCAGCTTCTTGCGGGTCCCGGTGTAGTCCGCCAGCGCGTCGAACACGGTCTCCGCGTCAGCCGCGATGATCCGCTCCGTGGTGGCCTCGACCTGCGCCATAGCTGTTCCTCCAGCAGTTGTGTCCGCTCGTCACGGCGAAGCCAACCACCTCCGGGGCGGTGGCCCAAATCCGGGTCGGACGTGGCAGCGGAGCTTGACCAGGAGGGTGTCCCCGGGCAGCTCCTCCAGGTACCCGCTCCTGGTCGCCCCCCGGAGCAAGGGCAGGGGCGGGCGGTGGACGCAGGCGTCCGGGCCGTCGCAGTCGCCGTGGACGGCGGGTTCGTCCTCCCCGTACCACCAGCCGTCGAGGGTGAGTACGTGCCGGTGCCAAGGGGGCCGGCACTCACGGCGACGGCGAACTCCTCCCGACCGGCCGGCCCGACGGTCTCGGCGGCGGCTCCTCGTACCCCGAGCATTCGGCCCGCACGATCATGGGAACGTTTGTTCTATTCTCGGCGCCAGAGCTACCGAGGGAGGCGCCTCATGCGCTGGGAGAACCTGACCGAGGGATCCGCCGGGCCGGCCGCGCTGTTCGGGGCCGGAGCCGTCGTGACCCGCACCATCGACACCCCCGAGTTCCGGGGGATCACCTTCCACGAGGTACGCGCCAAGTCGATCGTCAACCGGGTGCCCGGCGCCTCGCGCATGCCGTTCGAATGGACCGTGAACCCGTACCGGGGTTGCAGTCATGCCTGTGTCTACTGCTTCGCCCGCAAGACGCACAGCTACCTCGATCTCGACACCGGCATCGGCTTCGACTCGCAGATCGTCGTCAAGACCAACGCCCCCGAACTGCTGCGCCGCGAGCTCGGCTCGCCCCGCTGGACCGGCGCGCACATCGCCATGGGCACCAACGTCGACTGCTACCAGCGTGCCGAGGGCCGCTACCGGCTGATGCCCGGGATCATCGAGGCGCTGCGCGACCGCGCCAACCCCTTCTCGATCCTGACCAAGGGCACGCTCATCCTGCGCGACCTCCCCCTCCTGCGGGAGGCCGCCGAGGTCACCGAGGTCGGCATCTCCGTCTCGGTCGGCTTCACCGACACCGGGCTCTGGCGGACCGTCGAGCCGGGCACCCCCTCCCCCGCCGCCCGGCTCGCCGCCGTACGGACCCTCACCGACGCCGGGATCGAGTGCGGGGTGCTGATGGCCCCCGTGATCCCCTTCCTCGGGGACTCCCCGGAGCAGCTGCGGGCGACCGTACGGGCCGTGGCCGAGGCCGGCGCGACCTCCGTGACACCCCTGGTACTCCATCTGCGGCCCGGGGCGCGCGAGTGGTTCATGGCCTGGCTGGGCGCCCACCACCCCCACCTGGTCCCCCGGTACGAGCGGATGTACGCGGGCGGCTCGTACGCGCCCACCTGGTACCAGCGCCGGATCACCCGCCAAGTCCACGAACTGGCGGCCGAATTCGGCATCGGCCCGGCCCGCCGGGGCGAGGCCCGCAGGATCGTCGTTCCGGAGCGTCCCGACGATTCCGCGCCCGCCGGGGCCACTCAGCTCAGTCTCCTGTGATCGTCGACGCCGCCTGAGCGGTCATCACATCGGGCCAATCAGCGGCCCAATCCCGCCTTCCAGGCGCGGTTTCCGGGACGATTCCGCCCAGAACCCTCGGCTGGGAGGCCTCATGCTCCACCCCTTGAAGAAGCGCGCCGCTGTCCTGCTGTCGATCTCCACCGTCGCCGCCACCGTCGCCGCCGCTCTCGCGAGCCCGGTCACGGCCGCGCCCGCCGCACCGGCCGATCCGGCCGCCCAGGCGCCGGCGCGGGCCGCGCTGCGCTGGACCGGCTGCAAGACTCCGCGTTACCCGACGCTGCAGTGCGCGTCCCTCAAGGTGCCCCTCGACCACGCACGGCCCGACGGCCGGCAGATCACCCTCGCCCTGACCCGGGTCCCGCACACCGGCCCCACCTCCCAGGGCCCGCTGCTGGTCAACCCCGGTGGCCCGGGCGGCAGCGGCCTCAGCCTCGCCGGTTACATCGCCTCCGCCCTCCCCAAGGAGGTGTCCGCCCAGTACGACGTGATCGGCTTCGACCCGCGGGGCGTCGGCAAGAGCGAGCCCACCCTGGACTGCGCCGCCGGCCACTTCAAGCCCGCCCGGCCGGACTCCGTCCCCATGGACGAGGCCACCGAGCGGGCCAACCTGGACCGGGTGCGCTCCTTCGCCGAGTCCTGCGGGACCAAGCACGCGGACGTGCTCCCGTACATCGACACCGTCTCGGCCGCCCGGGACATCGAGGCGCTGCGCGGCGCTCTGGGCGCGGAGCGGATCAGCTACTTCGGCTACTCCTACGGGACCTACCTGGGCGCGGTGTACGCCAAGCTCCACCCGGGCCGCGTGCACCGGCTCGTCCTGGACTCCGTGGTCGACCCGGCCGGGGTCTGGTACGAGGACAACCTCTCCCAGGACCTCGCCTTCGACGCCCGCCACAAGGCCTTCCTGGCCTGGGTGGCCCGGTACGACGCCACCTACAAGCTGGGCACGGACCCGGCGGCGGTCGAGCGGGCCTGGTACGCGATGCGGGACGCGCTGCGGGAGAGTCCGGCGGGCGGCAAGGTGGGTCCGGCGGAGCTGGAGGACACCTTCATGCCGGGCGGGTACTACAACGGTTACTGGCCGAACCTGGCCGAGGCCTTCGCCGCGTACACGGTGGCCAAGGACCCGAAGCCGCTGGTGGCCGCCTACGAGCGGTTCGGCGCGGTGGAGCCCTCGGCGGGCAACGGCTACAGCGTCTACACGGCGGTCCAGTGCCGCGACTCGGCCTGGCCGAAGGACTGGAACCAGTGGCGGGCTGACATGTGGCGCACCCACGCCAAGGCGCCGTTCATGACCTGGAACAACGCCTGGTACAACGCCCCGTGCGCGTTCTGGCCGACGGAGCCGCTGGACGCGCCGGACGTGACCAACGCGGATCTCCCGCCGGCCCTCCTGCTCCAGGCGACGGAGGACGCGGCGACCCCCTTCGAGGGGGCGCTCATCATGCGGGAGAAGCTGTCGGGCTCGGCCCTGGTGGTGGAGGAGGGCGGCGGCAACCACGGCATCGCCCTGAGCGGCAACAAGTGCCTGGACGAGAAGGTGTCGGCGTATCTGACGACGGGCAAGGCCTCGGACGCCACCTGCCCCGCGCAGGCGGCGCCGAAGCCGACCACGGCGACGCGCGCGGTGCCCGCGTCCGCCGGCGGCGCGGCCCTGCACGGCCTGCTCGGCTTCCGGGGCTGACGCCCCACGGATCGGGGCGGGAGGGCGAGCGGGCAAGATCGTGTCCATGACCACGACACCGTCGCCCCGCAGCCCTCTCACCCGTATCGCCGCGCCGGAAGGAGTCGCCCCGAGCCCGCACCACAGCCATGTCGTCCTCGGCACGGGGCGCTTCGTCGCCGTGTCCGGACAGTGCGCGCTCGACGAGCGGGGCGAGGTCGTGGGCGAGGGGGATCCGGCCGCCCAGGCCCGGCAGGTGTTCGAGAACCTGCGCCGGTGCCTGGCGGCGGCCGGGGCTACCTTCGACGACGTCGTGAAGCTCACCTACTTCGTCACGGACGTCGCCCACCTGCCGGCGGTACGGGAGGCCCGTGACGCGGTGATCCCGGCCGACCGCCTCCCGGCCTCCTCGGCGGTCGAGGTCTCGGCACTGTTCCGGCCCGAACTCCTGGTCGAGATAGAGGCCTTCGCGGTCGTCGCCGGATAGCGGGCCGCGATCAACGGCCCAGCTCGCGCAGCGCGGCCGTCGCCGCCACCGCCAGCCGGGGGTGCGACTGGGCGCGGACGAGGAGGTCCCGGGCGCGGGGGTCGGCGAGGGCGCCCAGGCCCTCGACGCAGGCCAGGGCCACCCGCCAGTACGGCTCGTGCGGGGACAGCAGCCGCCCCAGGGTGGCCAGCAGGGCCGGTACGGACTCGGGTGCGCGCAGGGCGGTGAGCAGCCGCACGGGCTGCAGGGCGTAGGCCGTGCGCAGGCCGTTGGTGGCGAGGGCCGCCGCCGCTCGGGCGGTGCGCGGGTCGTCGAGGACGGCCAGCGCCTCGGCGGCGGCCGCGCAGCGGGCCGGGTCCCGGTGGTTGAGGAGCAGCACGAGGGCTTCGAAGGCCCGGCGGTCTCCGGCGAGGCCCAGCCGGTACGCGGCCAGTTCGCGGGCCCACAGGGGCAGCCCGGCCGAGGTCAGGGAGGCCGCGAGGCCGTCGGGGGCGGCCGTGAGCAGCACCTCGTACTCGGGTGACGGTCCCGCCTCCGCCCGCAGGCGCTCCAGCACGTCGTTCACCCGGCCACCCTAGGGGGACACAGCGGTCGCCGTGCCGGGTTTCGGGACATCGGAGACAGCCGGTTGATCGATGATCGATGATCGGTACATTTGGGCGGTACAGGTCACATCTCCGCGCTCTGGCGGACCAGTTACCGGCGAGTTACTGTCGTTTCAACACGTACGAAGGCGGCCTGGTGACGCAGCCGCCTCGTGCCGGTCGGTTCGTATTCCACGGTGTGACCCCGGGACAGGGTTCCGCCGTTCTCGCCCCAGGGAGTCGTCTCCCCGCGGGCTCCCCTCCTCGGGCCCCCTCACCCCGGGCCCTTCCACCGCACGGCTCTTCCGTACGGCATCCGCGCGCGCCGTGCGCCGCGCGCCCCCTCAGTCGTCACCCTCTTCCACTGGAGTCCCTCGATGGACCGTCAGTCCAGTCAGCCCACCCTCCGGACCATCGCCGTCGTCGGCCTCGGCACGATGGGCACCGGCATCGCCGAGGTCCTCGCCCGGGCCGGTCGCGAGGTCATCGGCATCGACATCAGCGAGGCCGCCACCCACCGGGCCGCCACCGCCCTCGCCGCGGCCACCGCGCGCTCCGTCTCCCGGGAGCGGCTCACCGAGCAGGAGCGGACGGACGTGCTCGCCCGCTTCCGCACCTTCACCGACCTGGGCGCCGCCGCCGACGCCGATCTGGTCATCGAGGTCGTGCCCGAGTCGTACGAGATCAAGCAGCAGGTGTTCCGCGAGCTCGACGCGATCGTGCGGCCCGACACCATCCTCGCCACCGGCACGAACGCCCTGTCGGTGACGCGCATGGCCGCCGAGTCGCTGCGTCCGGAGCGCGTGCTGGGCCTGCACTTCTTCAACCCGGTCCCGGCGATGAAGCTGGTCGAGATCGTCTCCTGCGTCCTGACCGCTCCGCCGGCCGTCGAGGCGGTCACCGAACTGGCCCGCGAGCTCGGCAAGGAGCCCGTCCCGGTCGGCGACCGGCCCGGCTTCGTCGCCGACGGCCTGCTCTTCGGCTACCTCAACCAGGCCGCGGCCATGTTCGAGGCCCGGTACGCCTCCCGCGAGGACATCGACGCGGCCATGCGGCTCGGCTGCGGGCTGCCCATGGGCCCGCTCGCGCTGCTCGACCTGATCGGCGTGGACACCGCCCGTACGGTCCTGGAGGCCATGTACGCCTCCTCCGGCGACCGGCTGCACGCCCCGGCCCCGATCCTGGGCCAGCTCGCCGAGGCCGGCCTGACCGGGCAGAAGTCCGGTCGCGGCTTCTACACGTACGAGGCGCCGGGCAGCTCGGTGATCGTCCGTGACCTGCAGACCCCGCTGGACGGGTCGCTGGTGGGCGGCGGTCGTCCCGTCAGCTCGGTCGGCGTGGCCGGCTCGGGGACCATGGCGAGCGGGATCGCCCAGGTCTTCGCGCAGGCCGGCTACAGCGTGGTGCTCGCCGCCCGCAGCCAGGAGAAGGCCGAGGCCGCCAAGGCCGCGATCGGGAAGTCCTTGGGCCGTGCGGTGTCCAAGGGCCGCCTGACCGAGGAGGGCGCGGCCCAGACCCTGGAGCGGATCACTCCGGCGGGGTCGCTGGACGCGTTCGCCGAGGTGGATCTGGCCGTCGAGGCCGTCGCCGAGGACCTGGCGGTCAAGCAGGAGCTGTTCGCGGCCCTGGACAAGGTGTGCAAGCCGGGTGCGGTGCTGGCCACCACCACCTCCTCGCTGCCGGTCATCGCGGTCGCCCGGGTGACCTCGCGTCCGCAGGACGTGATCGGCATGCACTTCTTCAACCCGGCCCCGGCGATGAAGTTGGTCGAGGTGGTCCGGACCGTCCTGACGGCCGACGACGTGCACGCCACGGTCCGCGAGATCTGTCTCAAGGTGCGCAAGCACCCGGTGGACTGCGGCGACCGGGCCGGCTTCATCGTGAACGCGCTGCTGTTCCCGTACCTCAACAACGCGATCAAGATGGTCGAGCAGCACTACGCCGACATCGACCAGATCGACGCGGCGATGAAGCTGGGCGGCGGCTACCCGATGGGCCCGTTCGAGCTCCTCGACGTGGTCGGCCTGGATGTCTCGCTGGCCATCGAGAAGGTCCTCCACAAGGAGTTCCGCGACCCGGGCCTGGCCCCGTCCCCGCTGCTGGAGCACCTGGTGGCGGCGGGCTGCCTGGGCCGGAAGACCGGCCGCGGATTCCGTGAGTACGCCGCCCGCCGGTAATCCGTCGGGCCACGAGCCGGATGCGTGGGGAGGGCTGCTCGGGCCCGCCGGACCCTCACGGCGGGCCAACCCTCACGAGCCCAGTGCGGGCTCTCCCCCGCATCCACCCCTCTCCCACCCCCCGCAGGCGCGCTCCCCTGCACGAATGAAGTACTTTCGCTCTATGTCCCAGCCCGCCAAGACCTCGCCCCGCGCCGCCACGGCCTCCGACAGCCCGGAGAGTCCGGCCGGCACCAAGGCGGCCGCCCAGCGGCTCAAGATGCGCCGCGAGCTCGCCGCCGCGGCCATGGAGCTCTTCGCGACCAAGGGGTACGAGGCGACGACGGTCGACGAGATCGCCGCGACCGCCGGGGTGGCGCGGCGGACCTTCTTCCGACACTTCCGGTCCAAGGAAGAGGCGATCTTCCCGGACCACGACGACACCCTGACCCGCGCCGAGGCCGTCCTGGACGTGGCCCCGGCGCACGAGCACCCGCTCGACACGGTGTGCCGCGGGATCAAGGAAGTCATGAAGATGTACGCCGCCTCGCCGGCGGTGTCGGTGGAGCGCTACCGACTGACCCGCGAGGTGCCGGCGCTGCGGGAGCGGGAGATCGCCTCGGTGGCCCGGTACGAGCGGCTGTTCACCCGCTACCTGCTCGCCCACTTCGACGAGCACGACCACCACGACGGCAACGACGACCCGCTGCTGGCCGAGGTGGCCGCCTCGGCGGTGGTCACGGCCCACAACCACGTGCTGCGGCGCTGGCTGCGCGCGGGGGGCCAGGGGGACGTGGAGGCGCAGCTGGACCACGCCTTCTCGATCGTCCGGAAGACCTTCGGTTCGGGCATCGGCGCGGGCCGTACCCCGGGCTCGGCGCCGGCCGCTCCGGCGGCGGTGCGTACGCAGGGCGAGGTGCTGGTCGCGGTGGCCCGCACCGATGCCCCGCTGGACGAGGTCATGCGCACCATCGAAGAGGCACTGCGCACCACGTAGTCACGCTCGTCGCGTCACTCATGTCACAGCGGCCGCTCCCGTTCCGGGGGCGGCCGCTTTCGTTTGCCCGACTTGCCCCTACTCGCGGGTAACTCTGATCGATCATCGCTCATCGGTGCAGGTCAATCGGCAAATGAGAGAAAGTTTTGGCACGCGGTGCCTTGCCGGGTGACACGGGGTGCCATACGTTGAAGTCGTCCGGATGTCCCCGCGACCCTCGCCCACACGGCGTGGAACGCGCCCCGGATTGCCTGCGTCACCAGGCACCGCACGCCTCACCACGGGCGTAGCCCAGCAGCACCGCACCAGCCGGACCGACGGCACACCACACCCGCACCACGCACCCCGTTTACCTCAGCGCACCCTCATCAGCGCTAGCCGGAGGCTCACCGTGAAGGACATCCTGGACGCGATTCAGTCGCAGTCCGCCACCGCCGCAGACTTCGCAGCCCTGCCGCTGCCCGACTCGTACCGCGCGATCACCGTGCACAAGGACGAGGCGGAGATGTTCGCGGGGCTGACGACACGCGAGAAGGACCCGCGCAAGTCCCTCCACCTGGACAACGTCCCGGTGCCGGAGCTCGGCCCGGGCGAGGCCCTGGTCGCCGTCATGGCCTCCTCGGTCAACTACAACTCCGTGTGGACCTCGATCTTCGAGCCGGTCTCCACCTTCAGCTTCCTGGAGCGCTACGGGCGCCTGTCCGAGCTGACCAAGCGCCACGACCTGCCCTACCACGTCATCGGCTCCGACCTCGCGGGCGTCGTGCTGCGCACCGGCCCCGGCGTCAACGCCTGGAACCCGGGCGACGAGGTCGTCGCGCACTGCCTCTCGGTCGAGCTGGAGTCCTCCGACGGCCACAACGACACGATGCTCGACCCCGAGCAGCGCATCTGGGGCTTCGAGACCAACTTCGGCGGCCTGGCCGAGATCGCGCTCGTCAAGTCGAACCAGCTGATGCCGAAGCCCGACCACCTGAGCTGGGAGGAGGCCGCCTCCCCCGGTCTGGTCAACTCCACCGCCTACCGCCAGCTGGTCTCCCAGAACGGCGCCGGCATGAAGCAGGGCGACAACGTCCTGATCTGGGGCGCCAGCGGCGGCCTCGGCTCCTACGCCACCCAGTTCGCGCTGGCCGGCGGCGCCAACCCGATCTGCGTGGTCTCCAGCCCCGAGAAGGCGGACATCTGCCGGGCCATGGGCGCCACCGCGGTCATCGACCGCAACGCCGAGGGCTACAAGTTCTGGAAGGACGAGCACACCCAGGACCCCCGCGAGTGGAAGCGCTTCGGCTCCAAGATCCGTGAGCTGACCGGCGGCGAGGACATCGACATCGTCTTCGAGCACCCGGGCCGCGAGACCTTCGGCGCCTCGGTGTACGTCACCCGCAAGGGCGGCACCATCACCACCTGCGCCTCGACCTCGGGCTACATGCACCAGTACGACAACCGCTACCTGTGGATGTCGCTGAAGCGGATCGTCGGCTCGCACTTCGCCAACTACCGCGAGGCGTGGGAGGCCAACCGCCTCATCGCCAAGGGCAAGATCCACCCCACGCTGTCGAAGGTCTACTCCCTGGAGGAGACCGGCCAGGCCGCCTACGACGTCCACCGCAACCTCCACCAGGGCAAGGTCGGCGTCCTCGCGCTGGCCCCCGAGGAGGGCCTGGGCGTCCGCGACCACGAGATGCGCGCCAAGCACCTCGACGCCATCAACCGCTTCCGCAACGTCTGAGACCGTTCAAAGGCCTAAGGGACAGCCTGAGATGACAGAGCGCCAGAAGGACCGTCCGTGGCTCATGCGGACGTACGCCGGCCACTCCACGGCCGAGGCGTCCAACGAGCTGTACCGCCGCAACCTCGCCAAGGGCCAGACCGGCCTGTCGGTCGCGTTCGACCTGCCGACGCAGACCGGCTACGACCCCGACCACATCCTCGCCCGCGGCGAGGTGGGCCGGGTCGGGGTCCCGGTCTCCCATCTGGGCGACATGCGGCGGCTGTTCCAGGACATTCCCCTGGAACAGATGAACACCTCGATGACGATCAACGCCACGGCCATGTGGCTGCTGGCGCTCTACCAGGTGGCCGCCGAGGAGCAGGGCGCGGACATCGCCCAGCTCCAGGGCACCACCCAGAACGACATCGTCAAGGAGTACCTCTCGCGCGGGACGCACGTCTTCCCGCCGGGGCCGTCCCTGCGGCTGACGACGGACATGATCGCGTACACGGTCAACCACATCCCGAAGTGGAACCCGATCAACATCTGCAGCTACCACCTGCAGGAGGCCGGGGCCACCCCGGTCCAGGAGATCTCGTACGCGATGTCCACGGCGATCGCGGTCCTCGACTCGGTGCGCGACTCGGGCCAGGTGCCCGAGGAGCGCTTCGGCGAGGTCGTCGCCCGGATCTCCTTCTTCGTGAACGCGGGCGTCCGCTTCATCGAGGAGATGTGCAAGATGCGCGCCTTCAGCCGCATCTGGGACAAGGTCACCAAGGAGCGCTACGGCATCGAGAACGCGAAGCAGCGTCGCTTCCGTTACGGCGTCCAGGTCAACTCCCTGGGACTCACCGAGGCGCAGCCGGAGAACAACGTCCAGCGCATCGTGCTGGAGATGCTCGCGGTCACCCTCTCCAAGGACGCCCGCGCCCGCGCCGTGCAGCTGCCCGCCTGGAACGAGGCGCTGGGTCTGCCCCGGCCCTGGGACCAGCAGTGGTCGCTGCGCATCCAGCAGGTCCTCGCACTTGAGAGCGACCTGCTGGAGTACGACGACATCTTCGCCGGATCCCACGTCATCGAGGCCAAAGTCGACTCCCTGGTCGCCGACTGCCTGGCCGAGATCGACCGGATCCAGGAGATGGGCGGCGCCATGGCGGCCGTCGAGTCCGGGTACCTCAAGGGCGAGCTGGTCTCCTCGCACGCCGAACGGCGGGCGCGGATCGAGGCCGGCGAGGACAAGATCGTCGGTGTCAACTGCTTCCAGCAGACCGAGGAGAACCCGCTCACGGCCGACCTGGACGGCGCCATCATGACGGTCGACCCGGCAACGGAGGCCTTCACCGTCGAGCGGATCGGCCGCTGGCGCGCCGAGCGCCAGGAGTCCTCGGACCGCCAGGGGAACGGCGACCCGTTCGTCTTCCCCACCACCCAGCAGGCGCTGGAGCGCCTCAAGGAGGCCGCGGCGGGCACCGAGAACCTGATGGAGGCCACGCTGGAGTGCGCCCGCGCCGGTGTCACCACCGGCGAGTGGGCGAGCGCCCTGCGCGAGGTCTTCGGCGAGTTCCGCGCCCCCACCGGGGTCTCCTCGGCCCCGGTCGCGGTCACCGCCGAGCCCGGCACGCCGATGCACGAGGTCCGCGAGAAGGTGTCCCGCACCGCCGACGAGCTCGGCTCGGGCCGGCTGCGCCTGCTGGTCGGCAAGCCCGGCCTGGACGGGCACTCCAACGGCGCCGAGCAGATCGCCGTGCGAGCCCGCGACGCCGGCTTCGAGGTGGTCTACCAGGGCATCAGGCTGACGCCGGAGGAGATCTCCTCCGCGGCGCTGGCCGAGGACGTGCACTGCGTGGGACTGTCCATCCTGTCCGGTTCGCACAGCGCTCTGGTCCCGGACGTCCTGGAGCGACTGCGACTGGCGGGGGCGGGTGACATCCCCGTCATCGTCGGAGGCATCATTCCGAACGCCGATGCCGTGACGCTCAAGGCCGCGGGTGTCGCCGCGGTCTTCACGCCGAAGGACTTCGGCATCACGGAGATCATCGGCCGTATCGTCGACGAGATCCGCAAGGCCAACAAGCTCGCCCCCCTCGACATGAACAACGAATTCGTTGCAAGCACGGAGGTCCCCGCATGACCACGCCCGTCCACCCGGTGAACCGCCTTCGCCCGCGTCGCTCCTGCCTCGCGGTACCCGGCTCGAACCCGCGGTTCCTGGAGAAGGCCCAGGGCCTGCCGGCCGACCAGGTCTTCCTGGACCTGGAGGACGCCTGCGCGCCGCTCGCCAAGGAAGGCGCCCGCCACACGATCGTGGACGCGCTGAACAACGGCGACTGGACCGGCAAGACCCGCGTCGTGCGCGTCAACGACTGGACCACGCACTGGACCTACCGTGACGTCGTCACCGTGGTCGAGGGCGCCGGCCAGAACCTCGACTGCATCATGCTGCCGAAGGTCCAGGACGCCCAGCAGGTCGTGGCGCTGGACCTGCTGCTGACCCAGATCGAGAAGACCATGGGCTTCGAGGTCGGCAAGATCGGCATCGAGGCGCAGATCGAGAACGCCAAGGGTCTGGTGAACGTCGACGAGATCGCCGCCGCCTCGCCGCGTCTGGAGACCATCATCTTCGGCCCGGCCGACTTCATGGCCTCGATCAACATGAAGTCCCTGGTCGTGGGCATGCAGCCGCCCGGCTACCCGGCGGACGCCTACCACTACATCCTGATGCGGATCCTGATGGCGGCCCGCATGCACAACCTGCAGGCGATCGACGGCCCCTTCCTCCAGATCCGCGACGTGGACGCCTACCGCGAGGTGGCCGGCCGGGCCGCCGCGCTGGGCTTCGACGGCAAGTGGGTGCTGCACCCGGGTCAGGTCGACGCGGCCAACGAGGTCTTCTCCCCCTCCCAGGAGGACTACGACCACTCCGAGCTGATCCTCGACGCGTACGACTGGTGCACCTCGGAGGCCGGCGGCAAGAAGGGCTCCGCGATGCTCGGCGACGAGATGATCGACGAGGCCAGCCGCAAGATGGCCCTGGTCATCGCGGGCAAGGGCCGCGCCGCGGGCATGCAGCGCACCACCAAGTTCGAGATCCCGGAGGCCTGAGACCCATGCAGTTCGGACGCACGTACGAAGAGTTCGAGGTCGGGGCGGTCTACAAGCACTGGCCCGGAAAGACGGTCACCGAGTACGACGACCACCTCTTCTGTCTGCTGACCATGAACCACCACCCGCTCCACATGGACAGCAATTACGCCGAGAACACGACCGACTTCGGCAAGAACGTGGTCGTGGGCAACTACATCTACTCGCTGCTGCTCGGCATGTCCGTGCCGGACGTCTCCGGGAAGGCCATCGCCAACCTGGAGATCGAGTCCCTGCGGCACGTGGCGCCGACCTTCCACGGCGACACGATCTACGGCGAGACCACGGTCCTCGACAAGACCCCGTCGAAGTCGAAGAACGACCGCGGCATCGTCTACGTCGAGACCAAGGGCTACAAGCAGGACGGCACCCTCGTCTGCGTCTTCCGGCGCAAGGTGATGGTCCCGACCGAGACGTACATCAAGGAGCGCGGCGGCGAGCAGCCCGGCCGCCCCACGCTGAAGGAACAGGGGAAGTAGCCATGGCCCGACTCGCCCAGACCGCCGGGCTGACCGACGTCCAGCGGGAGATCCTCAAGACCGTCCGGGAGTTCGTCGACAAGGAGATCATCCCGGTCGCGACCGAGCTCGAACACCGCGACGAGTACCCGCAGCAGATCGTCGACGGCCTCAAGGAACTCGGCCTCTTCGGCCTGATGATCCCGGAGGAGTACGGCGGCCTGGGTGAGTCGCTCCTCACCTACGCCCTGTGCGTCGAGGAGATCGCCCGTGGCTGGATGTCCGTCTCGGGCATCATCAACACCCACTTCATCGTGGCGTACATGCTCAAGCAGCACGGCACGCAGGAGCAGAAGGACCACTTCCTCCCCCGCATGGCCCTGGGCGAGGTGCGCGGCGCGTTCTCGATGTCCGAGCCGGCGCTGGGCTCCGACGTGTCGGCCATCTCGTCGAAGGCGGTGAAGGACGGCGACGAGTACGTCCTGAACGGCCAGAAGATGTGGCTGACGAACGGTGGCAGCTCCACCCTGGTCGCCGTTCTCGTCCGGAGTGACGAAGGACACCCCGAGGGCACGGCGCCCCACAAGTCGATGACGACCTTCCTCGTCGAGAAGGAACCCGGCTTCGGTGAGGTCCGTCCCGGCCTGACCATCCCCGGCAAGATCGACAAGATGGGCTACAAGGGCGTCGACACGACCGAGCTCATCATGGACGGACTGCGCATTCCGGCCAATCGGGTACTCGGCGGGCAGACGGGCCGAGGGTTTTACCAAATGATGGACGGGGTCGAGGTCGGCCGCGTCAACGTGGCGGCGCGTGGCTGTGGCGTCGCTCAGCGTGCTTTCGAGCTGGGTGTCTCTTATGCCCAGCAACGTCACACTTTCGGCAAGGCGATCGCCGAGCACCAGGCGATTCAGTTCAAGCTGGCCGAGATGGCTACCAAGGTCGAAGCCGCCCATGCGATGATGGTGAATGCAGCACGCAAAAAGGACTCCGGGGAACGAAACGACCTCGAAGCAGGGATGGCGAAGTACCTCGCCTCCGAGTACTGCAAGGAGGTCGTCGAGGACGCCTTCCGTATCCACGGTGGATACGGGTTCTCGAAGGAGTACGAGATCGAGCGTCTCTACCGGGAGGCCCCGATGCTGCTGATCGGTGAAGGTACCGCCGAGATCCAGAAAATGATCATCGGGCGACGCCTGCTCGAGGAGTACCGGCTTCAGGGCTGAAAGTCCCTTTTGCAGCGAATCATCCATGGGTTCGTTGCGAAAGGATCACTGGCAGTGACTGGCTGACCGTCATCGACTCGGCTTCTGGCTTGCCCAGTTGTTGCGCGCAACCGATAGCATTCCAGTAAAGCCGCCGTCCCGTCCCCCTGTTTGCGGCGCGGCAATCACCCGCTACGAAGGTCATCCATGCCCCACAGCCAAACCTCTGCACCTCGCGACAGCCTCCTTGGCGTACGCCTCGCGCGCGGAGCATCGCCGTGGCTTCTGCCGACCGTCGCCACCGCGGCGCTCAGCCTCACCCGGGCCCGCAAGTCCGGACGCTGGGCCGCGGCGGCCGTGCCCGCAACCGCGCTCGCCGCGGGCATGCTGTGGTTCTTCCGCGACCCCGAGCGTGAGATCGCTCAGGGCCGTGTCATCTCGCCCGCCGACGGTGTGGTGCAGAGCATCATGCCGTGGAAGGACGGACGGACCCGGGTCGCGATCTTCATGAGCCCGCTGAACGTCCACGTCAACCGTGCGCCCCTCGCGGGCACGGTGACGTCCGTGGAGCACATCCCCGGCGGATTCGTCCCGGCGTTCA
Source organism: Streptomyces sp. CLCI03 (assembly GCF_053615355.1). NCBI lineage: Bacteria > Bacillati > Actinomycetota > Actinomycetes > Kitasatosporales > Streptomycetaceae > Streptomyces > Streptomyces sp. CLCI03. Next base: position 1,714,997 of record NZ_CM132132.1, read on the forward strand.
ACAAGGAGAGCGAGAACAACGAGCGCGTTGTCTGGCACTTCGACACCGAACTCGGTGACATCGAGATGGTGCAGATCGCCGGCGCCGTCGCCCGTCGCATCGTCCCGTACCTGCCGGCCGGAACCAAGGTGGAGCAGGGCGAACGCATCGGTCTGATCCGCTTCGGCTCCCGCGTCGACATCTACCTCCCCGAGGGCGTCGAGGTCGCGGTCGAGGTCGGTCAGGCCACCACCGCGGGGGTGACACGAATTGACCGTGACTGACCCTGAGACTCCGGCCGCGGGCTGGGTTCCCGAACCTGCCGAGGAGGAGTCCGCCGAAGACGACATGCCGCTCTCGCTGCGGCTGTCGATAGCGGACACCCTCACTCTCGGTAACGCGACGTGCGGATTCATGGCGGTGTACTTCACCACCACCGGAATCCTCATCCCGCACCTCACCGGCAGTGGCGAATCGGGCATGGCCCGTAACAGCGCCGCGACGGCAGTGATACTGATGCTGCTCGCCGCGGTCTTCGACCTCTTCGACGGCATCGTGGCCCGCAAGCTGCGCAGCTCGCCGATGGGTGCCGAGCTGGACAACCTGTCCGACCTGATCAGCTTCGGCCTCGCGCCGGCCTACTTCGTGCTCGTGTACGGCATGGTCGCCGTCGACGCGCACCAGAAGATGTCGGCCCTGGCCGCGATCGTGGTGCTGCTCGCCGTGGTGCTCAGACTCGCGAGATTCAGCTGCGTGACGATGAAGGACGGCATGTTCCAGGGCATGCCGAGCCCCTTCGGCGCGCTCACGGTCGTCTCGATCGTGCTGCTGGAGCTGCCGTTCGTCCCGACGCTGCTGGCGATCATCGGGGTGGCCTGGCTGATGGTGAGCCGGGTCGAGTACCCCAAGCCGCGGGGCGTTCTCGCGGTGGCGATGCTGTGCTGGATCATCAGCGCGATGGGGCTGCTGGCGGCCTGGGCGTTCGACGCCCCGGGCGGTCAGCTGCTGCTGCAGACCGGCTGCGCCCTGCAGATCGCGATGGCGGCGACCATTCCGCTTTTCGCGACGACCCGGAAGGCCAACACCTTCCGGCACAACCGCCGCGAGGCCCGAGCGGGCTCGCTGCGCTAGCTGTACCGGAGAAGGCCCCCGGATGCCGATGGCATCCGGGGGCCTTCTGCCGTTCCCGGGGGCGGTGGAGGCCTGGGCCGGGGTCGGCGGCGGGGTGGGGAGTGTCCCCGCCCCCCCCCCGGACCCGGCCCCGCCCCCACCACTCCCGGCACCCGACTAGCCTTGATGTCGGAAAACCGCCAGCCGGCGGTTCCGCGACACCGGATCCTAGAGCCATGCACACCGACACCGAGCGCTGCGTAAGGGCCGTGCAGTCGAAGGACGCCCGCTTCGACGGCTGGTTCTTCACCGCCGTGCTGACCACCCGGATCTACTGCCGCCCCAGCTGCCCCGCCGTGCCGCCGAAGGTCGAGAACATGACCTTCCTGCCCAGCGCCGCCGCCTGCCAGCAGGCCGGGTTCCGGGCCTGCAAGCGGTGCCGGCCCGACACGAGTCCCGGTTCGCCCGAGTGGAACGCCCGCGCCGACGCCGTCGCGCGCGCGATGCGGCTGATCCAGGACGGCGTGGTGGACCGCGAGGGCGTGCCGGGGCTGGCCACCCGGCTGGGCTACTCGGCCCGCCAGGTCGAGCGTCAGCTGAACGCCGAGCTCGGGGCCGGTCCGCTCGCCCTGGCCCGGGCCCAGCGCGCCCAGACCGCCCGACTGCTCATCGAGACCTCCGAGCTCCCGATGGGCGACGTGGCCTTCGCCGCCGGGTTCTCCTCCATCCGGACCTTCAACGACACGGTCCGCGAGGTCTTCGCCCTGTCCCCGAGCGAGCTGCGGGAGCGGGCCGTCAAGGCCGGCCGCGGCCGGAACGCCCCGCCCCGGATCCCCGGGACGATCAGTCTGCGGCTGCCGTTCCGGGCCCCGCTGAACCCCGACAACCTCTTCGGGCACCTCGCCGCGACCGCCGTCCCCGGGGTCGAGGAGTGGCGTGACGGCGCCTACCGTCGCACGCTGCGCCTGCCCTACGGCACCGGTGTCGTCGCCCTGACCCCGCAGCCCGACCACATCGGCTGCCGGCTCGCGCTGACCGATCTGCGCGACCTCACCATCGCCATCAGTCGGTGCCGCTGGATGCTCGACCTGGACGCCGACCCCGAGGCGGTCGACGAGCAGTTGCGCGCCGACCCGCTGCTGGCCCCGCTCGTGGACAAGGCCCCCGGGCGCCGGGTGCCCCGTACGGTCGACGCGCCGGAGTTCGCCGTACGGGCGGTGCTGGGCCAGCAGGTCTCCACCGCGGCGGCGCGTACGCACGCGGCCCGGCTGGTCACCGCGCACGGGGAGCCGATCGAGGATCCGCTGGGCGGGCTGACCCACCTCTTCCCCTCCCCGCAGGCGCTCGCCGGGCTGGACCCGGAAGCGCTGGCCCTGCCGCGCAGTCGGCGCGCCACGCTGACCACCCTGGTCTCGGCGCTCGCCGACGGTTCTCTGGCGCTCGGCTTCGACAGCGACTGGGAGGCGGCGCGGGCGCAGCTCTCGGCGCTGCCCGGCTTCGGTCCGTGGACCACCGAGGTGATCGCGATGCGGGCGCTCGGTGACCCGGACGCGTTCCTGCCGTCGGATCTGGGGATCCGACGGGCGGCGCAGGGGCTCGGGCTGCCGTCCACCCCCTCGGCGCTCACGGCGCGCGCGGCCACGTGGCGGCCCTGGCGTGCGTACGCCGTCCAGTACCTGTGGGCCACGGACGCCCACCCCATCAACCACCTGCCCGTCTGAGGAGCACCAGCGATGCGATCCACGATGAACAGCACCAAGACGCACACCGTCGTCGACAGCCCGTACGGCCCGCTGACCCTGGTCGCCACGGAGGGGGTGCTCAGTGGCCTCTACATGACCGGGCAACGGCACCGACCGGCCGAGGAGTCCTTCGGTGAGCGGGTGGCCGCCGCGGAGGAGCCGTTCCCCGAGGTGGCGCGCCAGTTGACCGCCTATTTCGCCGGCAAGCTCACCGAGTTCGACCTCCCGCTGCGCCTGGAGGGCACCGAATTCCAGCGCAGTGTCTGGGATCAGCTGGTGCGGATCCCGTACGGCGAGACGTGGTCGTACGGGGAGCTCGCGACCAGGCTGGGCAAGCCCAACGCCTCGCGCGCGGTGGGCCTGGCGAACGGGAAGAACCCGGTCGGCATCATCGTGCCCTGCCACCGGGTGATCGGCGCGTCGGGCGGGATGACCGGTTACGGCGGCGGGCTCGACCGCAAGGTGCGGCTGCTGGCCTTCGAGTCCGGGGAACACGTCCGAGAACTGTTCTGACCCCCGACCGCGAAAGCGGGCTCGGCGCGGCCCCATTCCGAAATGCGGTCCTTTTGCAGCGGCTGTATGAATGGAATACCGCTACATGATCGGAGTCGGGCATGGACGACTATCCGCTTCTCAACATCTTCTGGACGATGCTGTACCTGTTCCTGTGGATCATGTGGTTCTTCCTGCTCTTCAAGATCATCACGGACATCTTCCGTGACCACAGCCTCGGCGGCTGGGGGAAGGCGGGATGGTTGATCTTCGTGATCCTGCTGCCCTTCCTGGGCGTGTTCGTCTACCTCATCGCCCGGGGCAAGAGCATGGGCGAGCGGGACATCAAGCAGGTCCAGGAGAACGAGGCCGCCTTCCGGTCGTACGTCCAGAAGACGGCGGGCTCCGGCAGCAGTGCGGACGAGCTGCACAAGCTGTCCGCCCTGAAGGACAAGGGCGACATCACCCAGGAGGAGTTCGACCGCGCCAAGGCCAAGCTCCTGGCGTGATCGGGTCCGGGTCGGTTCAGACGACGAGGAGCGGAACGAGCAGCGCGAAGGCGGCCCCGGCCTCCACGGCGTAGTTGTACAGCGAGGGGTGCTGGATCGGGGCGGCGAGCAGGACCACGCTCTGCTGGGTGGCGGCGGCGGCCACCCAGTCGGGGTCGGCGCCGAGGTTGCCCTGGTACCAGCCCTCGCAGGAGCCGGGTCCGGTGACGGCGAGGAGGTCGTCCTCGCGGCGGTAGAAGGCCTGCCAACCGGCGGCCGGGACGGACCAGCCCTCGAAATCGGTGAACTGCGCCCAGCCGCCCTCGCGTATCGCGGTGTCGAACAGCCAGACCGGGGTCCCCTCCGGAGTGACTTCACCACCGGCCTGCTGGTCGGTGGTGAAGTGCACCATGGGGAGGGCGTCGGGCCCGTCGGCGGTGCTGGGCCAGGCGTACATCGTGATCATCTTCTGATTCTGTCCTGGTCGAGGTAAGTCCGCTGTTACGGCGCGTCCCGCTTACGGGGCCACCGGGCGCCGGCCGTTCTCCAGTTCCACGGCGCCCTCGCCGGACTGCGCGATCCGGTACGCCTCTTGGATGCGCCGCCCGAGCGGTGCGGGCAGATACGCGGCGAGTTCGGTGGGTTCGACGAGCCGCCAGGAGATCAGCTCCTCCTCCTGCAGGGTGATGGAGGCGAACTGGGCCTCGTCGAGCACCCCGCCGTCGTAGACGTAGGCGACCAGTGGCGGGCGGCCGGGGCCCGGCACCCAGTCGACGGCCAGCAGGCGACCGAGGGGGAGGTCGATGCCGATCTCCTCGGCGCTCTCCCGCCGGGCCGCGGTGCGCGGGGACTCGTCCTGGTCCGACTCGACGGTGCCGCCCGGCAGGGCCCAGCCCTCGCGGTAGTTGGGCTCGACGAGCAGGACCCGGCCCTCGGCGTCCCGGTAGAGGGCGGCCGCGCCGGCCAGCACCCGGGGCAGGCTCGCGATGTACGTGGCGTAGTCGTCTGCGGTGGTCACGCCGCAACCCTAAGTCCTTCGCGACGGGCCCGGCGAGGAGCCCGGGCCTTCGCCGTTCCCGTCCCCGCCCTCGTGGTCCTGGTAGCGCCGGCTCCCGGACTCCGCGAGGCCCCGCGGGCGGCGGGCCGGGTGGGCCGCCCCCTGTTCGGTGATGGCGTCGCCGACCATGGCCCGGACCGCGTCCCGCAGTCCGTGCAGGGGGTGGTGACGGGCGGGTCCGGCGCCCGGGTCCGTACGGAGCTCCTTCAGCAGGGCCCAGCAGAGCAGCAGCATGACGACGGCGAAGGGCAGCGCGACCAGGATGGTGGCGGTCTGCAGGGACTTCAGGCCGCCCGCGACGAGGAGCACGGCGGCGACGGCGGCCATCAGCACGCCCCAGGTGACGACGAGCCAGGTGGGCGGGTTGAGGGAGCCGCGACTGGTGAGCGAGCCCATCACCAGGGAGGCCGAGTCGGCGCTGGTGACGAAGTAGGTCATGACCAGGATCATGGCGACCCACGAGGTGATCGTGGCGAGCGGCAGGGCGTCCAGCATCGCGAAGAGCGAGGCCTCCGTCCCGTCCTTGAGCGTGACGGCGAAGTCGACGGCGCCGGTGGAGTCGAGGCGGATGGCGGTGCCGCCCATGACGCAGAACCAGATCACGGTGGCCCCGCTGGGGACGAGCAGCACGCCGATGAGGAACTCGCGGATGGTGCGGCCGCGCGAGATGCGGGCGATGAAGGTGCCGACGAACGGCGCCCAGGACAGCCACCACGCCCAGTAGAAGATCGTCCACGCGCCGAGCCACTTGGAGTCGGTGAAGGCGCCGGTGCGGCTGGCCATGGGCACCAGCTCGCTCAGGTACCCGCCGACGCCGGCGGGGATCACGTCGAGGATGTAGACGGTCGGGCCGAGGACGAAGACGAAGAGCATCAGGACGGCGGCCAGCACGAGGTTGATCGTGCTGAGCCACTTCACGCCCTTGTGCAGGCCGGAGAAGGCGGACAGGACGAAGGCCGCCGACAGGGAACCGATGATGATCAGTTCCAAGGTCACGGAGTCCTCGACGCCGGTGGTGAGGTTCAACCCCTTGGAGACCTGGAGGGCGCCGAGGCCGAGGCTGGTGGCGGTGCCGAAGACGGTGGCGAAGACCGCCAGCAGGTCGATGGCCTTGCCGGCCGGGCCGGCTGCCCGTTCCTCGCCCATCAGGGGGACGAAGGCTGAGCTCAGACGGTTGCCGCGGCCCTTGCGGAAGGTCGCGTAGGCCAGGGCGAGGCCGGCGATGCCGTAGATCGCCCAGGGGGTGAGGGTCCAGTGGAAGAAGGAGTACTCCATGGCCGCGAGCGCCGCGGCGCCGGTACGAGGGGCCGCGCCGGAGGCAGGGGGCGGCGCCAGGTAGTGGGTGAGCGGCTCCCCCACCCCGTAGAACATCAGGCCGATGCCCATACCGGCGCTGAACATCATCGCGATCCACGCCAGGTTGGTGAACTCGGGCTCGGAGTCGTCGGCACCGAGCCGGATCCGGCCGAACCGGCTGATCGCGAGGACGACGCACATGACGAGGAAGACGTCGGCGGCGATCACGAACAGCCAGGCGAAGTTGCCCAGCACCCAGGAGAGCGCGGTGGCCGACGCCGTGTCGAAGGAGTCCTTGCCCAGGGCCGCCCACGCGACGACGGCCAGCACGGCGAGCACACCCACGGTGACGACCGTACGGTCGGGCGCGCCGTCCACCGGACCGTCCGCTCCCCCTCCCGGGGTGTCCGGACGTGGCTGATCCAGCGATTCCGCGCTCATGCGGCCACACTATGCAGGCGTATATCCCCATTTAGGGGCATGGCACGCCGGGTGTGGCCCAGGCCACTCATGGGCATAGGAGGATCCTCCGGATAAGCTCATGGCGGCGCGACTGCACTGTTCGATAGCAAGGGAATAGCAAGGTGACGGACGGAGCAGTAAACGAGGCCGCGCGCGTGCTCATCGCCGCGGACAAATTCAAGGGCTCGCTCACGGCCGTTCAGGTCGCGGAGCGGGTGACGGCCGGCCTTCGCAGGGCCGTACCCGACGTGGAGATCGAGACCCTCCCCGTCGCGGACGGCGGCGACGGAACGGTCGCGGCAGCCGTCGCAGCGGGCTTCGAACGGCGGGAGGTACGGGTCACCGGACCCCTCGGCGACCAGGTCACGGCCGCCTTCGCGCTGCGCGAGGGCACCGCGGTGGTCGAGATGGCGGAGGCCTCCGGGCTGCAGCTGCTGCCGGCCGGCACCTTCGCCGCGCTGACGGCGACCACGTACGGCTCGGGCGAGCTGCTCAAGGCCGCGCTGGACGCGGGCGCGCGCACGATCGTCTTCGGTGTGGGCGGCAGTGCCACCACCGACGGCGGCGCCGGCATGCTGGCCGCGCTGGGCGCGGTGTTCCTGGATGCGAACGGCGAACCGGTCGGTCCGGGCGGCGGCGCGCTGGCCGAGCTGGCCTCGGCCGACCTGTCCGGCGTCGACCCGCGGTTCGCGGAGGTGGAGTTCGTCCTCGCGAGCGACGTGGACAACCCGCTGACCGGCCCGAAGGGCTGCGCCGCGGTGTACGGCCCGCAGAAGGGCGCCTCGCCCGAGGACGTGGCGACGCTCGACGCGGCACTGGCGCACTTCGCGGTGGTGCTGGAGAAGTCGATCGGCGCGAAGGCCGCCGAGTGCGCGGTGCTCCCGGGTGCCGGTGGCGCGGGCGGCGTCGGCTACGGGGCCCTGCTGCTCGGCGCGACGTTCCGTCCCGGCATCGAGCTGATGCTGGAGGTGCTGGGCTTCGCCCCGGCGCTGGAGCGCGCCACGCTGGTCATCACCGGTGAGGGCTCCCTGGACGAGCAGACCCTGCACGGCAAGGCCCCGGCGGGCGTCGCGGCCGCGGCGCGCGCGGCGGGCAAGCCCGTGGTGGCCGTCTGCGGGCGGCTGCTGCTGTCCCAGGAGGCCCTTGAGGGTGCCGGCATCCGCAAGGCGTACCCGCTGACCGATCTGGAGCCGGACCCGGCCAGGTCCATCCCGAACGCGGGTCCCCTGCTGGAGCAGGTCGCCGCGAACATCGCCGCCGACGTCCTCTGACGCGACCGTCCGGCCTCCGAGGGCCCGGCCCCCCCGTGCGGGGTCCGGGCCCTCAGCCGTACCGGCTCCGCCTGGCGATCCGGCCTCGCCATTTCCAGCCTCGCCGGCGTTTGAGGCGCGGGTGCGGGCGGAGCCCGGTGCCCGGCGGAGCCGGGTTCCCTGGGGCTCCGCCCAGACCCCGCGCCTCAAACGCCGGCGAGGCTGGAAATGGTCGGGCCTGGGCCGAGACTTGCCGCCGGCGGGGCTATCGCAGCAGGGCGGCCGTCGTGGTCACGCGGGCGAAGCCGCCGCCCTGGAGGTTCACCGCGGTCGCGCGGGCGAGCTCGTCCGCGGTCAGGGAGAGTCCCTCCGGCCCGGTGAGGTCGAAGGTGTGCGTGGCGTCGAGCGGCACGAGCACGTCGTAGCCCAGGTTCCCCGCCATCCGCGCCGTGGTCTCGACGCACATGTTGGTCTGGATGCCGACCAGCACCAGCTGCCCGATGCCGTGGGCCGTCAGCCAGTCGGCCAGGTCCGGGGTGCCGTAGAAGGCCGAGTTCACCGTCTTGGTGACCACCAGGGCCCCCTCGCTCCGCTTCTCGACCAGGTCCTTGAAGGCATGCCCGGGGTGGTCGGCGGCGAGGACGGAGCCGGGCTGTACGGAGGCGTGCCGGACGAGGACCACCGGCCGGCCGGCCGTCCGCCAGGCGTCCATCAGGGCCGCGATGTTGTCCTCGGCCGCCGGATTGTTGCGGGGCCCCCAGAAGGACTCCTCGTCGAAGCCCTTCTGCACGTCGATGACCAGCAGGGCACTGTTGGGGGCGATCTCGATCGCGGTCGTCGTCATGGCTCCATGCTGTCGGCCGGGCCGCAGGCCCGACAGCGCCCGCGAGGCCCCGTACCGATGGGATCCTGCCGGCCTGGCAGTCCTGACCTCCTGGCAGACTGGCTCGATGCGCCGTGTCGCGATCCTCGTCCAGCCGGGCATCCGCAGCTTCGACCTCGCCGTCATCACCGAGGTCTGGGGCCCCGACCGCAGCCGTGTCGGGGTGCCGGGCTTCGAGCTGCGCCGGTGCGCCCTGGAGCCCGGGCCGATCCCACTGCCCGGCGGGCTGACCCTGGCCCCCGACCGGGGGCTGGACTGGTTGGCCACCGCGGACCTGGTCGTCGTACCGGCCTTGGCCGAGCCGGCCGATCCGACGCCCGGGCCGGTCCTCGCGGCCCTGCGTGAGGCGCACGGCCGGGGCGTGCCGGTCGCCGCCCTGTGCGCGGGGGCGTTCATCCTCGCGGAGGCCGGTCTGCTGGAGGGGCGGCGGGCGGTCACCCACTGGTGGCTGGCCCAGCAGCTCGCCGCCCGCTACCCGGGGATCGTGGTCGAGGACGCCCCTCTTTACGTCGAGGACGGCGGGTTGTGGACCTCCGCCGGGGTGGCCTCCGGGATCGACCTGTGCCTACACCTGGTCCGGGAGGCGCACGGCGCCGAGGCCGCGGCCGCCATCGCCCGTTCCATGGTGACGGGCCCCTTCCGCACCGGGGACCACGCCCAGTACCTGGACCGGCCCGTCCCGGCCGCGGACCGGACGGCCGAGGCGTTGGCCGCCGTACGGGCGCGTGCGCTGCGCTCGTTGCACGAGCCCCTGTCGGTGGCGACCATGGCCGCGTGGGCCGGGATGTCCCCGCGTTCCTTCGCCCGGCACTTCGCCGCCGCCACCGGCACCACCCCGCACCGGTGGCTCCTGGGCCACCGGCTGGACGCGGCCCGCAGGCTGCTGGAACGCACCGACCATCCGGTGCCGGAGGTGGCCCGGCGGGCCGGCTTCGCCAGTGAGGTCACCTTCCGCCAGCACTTCACCGCGTACGTCGGTCTCGGCCCTCGCGCGTACCGTGCGGCCGCCTGCGCATCGGCCGCCGCACCAAACCCTCCGGACAGTGTTAGAAAGGGCTCATGACCGGACGTTTTGGTCGCCAGCCGACCGGGTGGGGCTCGCGCCTGTCCGCGCGCCTGTCCCGGTGGGCACACAGCGTCGCCGGTCAGGTCTTCGCACTCCAGGCGATGATCGTGCTCCTGCTGATCGCCGCGGGCGCGTCGGCCCTGGTGTTCCAGGCCCGGTACGACAGCGAGCGCGACGCCCGGCACCGTTCGCTCGCGGCGGCCGAGGCCTTCGCGCACGCTCCCGGTATCGCGGCGGCGCTGTTCTCGGCGGATCCGACGGCCGTGCTCCAGCCGCTGGCCGAGGCGGCTCGCCAGGGCTCGGGCCTCGACTTCATCGCCGTCATGAACACCCAAGGGGTCCGCTACACCGACTCGCGGCCCGAGCTGATCGGCCGACGGGCCACCGGTGACCTCAGCCGCGCCCTCGCCGGGCACGCCTTCACGGAGACCTTCCGGGGCGAGCCGAGCGACGCCGTGCGGGCCGTCGTCCCGATACGGAACGCCGACGGCGTCGTCGTCGGCCTGGTCGGCACGGGCATAGAGGTGGAGAACGTCTCCCAGGTCGTCGAGGGCCAGCTCCCGCTCCTGCTCGGTGCGGCCGCGGGCGCCCTGCTGCTCGGTACCGGTGGCGCCGCCCTGGTCAGCGGTCGGCTGCGGCGCCAGACCCGGGGCCTGGGCGCGGCCGAGATGAGCCGGATCAACGAGCACCACGAGGCCGTCCTGCACGCCGTCCGCGAGGGCGTGGTCATCATCGACGCCGACCAGCGGCTCGTCCTGGCCAACGACGAGGCCCGCCGGCTGCTCGGCCTGCCGCCCGACCCCGAGAACCGGCACGTCACCGATCTCGGTCTGGACCCGCGCACCGCGGAGCTGCTCGCCTCCGGCGAGGTCGTGACGGACCAGGTGCACCTGGCGGGCGACCGGCTGCTCGCCGTCAACGTGCGGCCCACCGCGCAGTACAAGGGCATGTCCACGGGAAGCGTCGTGACCCTGCGCGACTCCACGGAGCTCGCCGCGCTCTCCGGCCGGGCCGAGGTGGCCCGCGGCCGGTTGCAGCTGCTCTACGACGCCGGTGTGCGGATCGGGACCACCCTGGACGTGGTGCGGACCGCCGAGGAGCTGTCGGAGGTCGCCGTCCCCCGGTTCGCGGACTTCGTCACGGTGGAGCTGCTGGAGCCGGTGCTGCACGGGGACGAGCCGTCCCTGGTCACCGGGATCTACACCGAGATGCGCCGGGCCGCGATCACCGGCGTACGTGCCGACTCGCCGCTCCAGCCGGTGGGCGACATCATCCGCTTCGTCGTGCCGACGGCTCCCATGGCGGCGGCCCTGGACGCCGGGCGGGCGGTGCTCGCGGCCGATCTGAACGCGGCCATGGGCTGGCGGGCCCAGGACTCCCAGGGCACCCGGGTGGCGCTCGACTACGGACTGCACTCGCTGATCTCCGTACCGCTGCGGGCCCGGGGCGTGGTCCTGGGGATGGCCAACTTCTGGCGGGCCGCCGACACCCCGGAGCCCTTCGACGAGGAGGACCGTTCCTTCGCGGCCGAGCTGGGGACGCGCGCGGCCGTCTCCATCGACAACGCCCGCCGCTTCACCCGCGAGCACGCGGTGGCCGTGACGCTCCAGCGCAGCCTCCTGCCCCGGGTGCTGCCCGCCCAGAACGCCGTGGACGTCGCTTCCCGCTACCTGCCCGCGAAGGCGGGGGTGGGCGGGGACTGGTTCGACGTGATCCCGCTGCCGGGGGGCCGCGTGGCGCTGGCCGTCGGCGATGTCGTGGGGCACGGGGTGCACGCCGCGGCGACGATGGGCCGGCTGCGGACCGCGGTGCACAATTTCTCCACCCTGGACCTGCCGCCCGACGAGCTGCTCGGGCACCTGGACGAGCTGATCAACCGGATCGACCAGAACGCCACGGGGAGCGGGCTCCCGGACGGGGACGGGACGGACGGCGGCGAGGACGCCTCGGACAGGGCCGCGGAGCCGGCCGGGGTCACCGGTGCCACCTGTCTGTACGCGGTCTACGACCCGGTCTCCGGGCGGTGTCGAATGGCCAGCGCCGGCCATCCCGGGCCGGCCCTGATCCGCCCCGGCGGGGACGTCGAGTTCCCCGAGCTACCGGCCGGGCTGCCTCTGGGCGTCGGCGGCATGCCCTTCGAGGCCGCCGAGTTCACGCTCCCCGAGGGGAGTCGGCTGGTGCTGTTCACCGACGGCCTGGTGGAGGACCGGGACCGCGACTTCGACTCCGGACTGCGGATGCTCGGCGAGGCGCTGTCGCGGCCCGGCCGCAGCCCCGACCAGGCCTGCTCGGACGTGCTCGCCGCGATGTTGTTCCCGGTGCCGAGCGACGACATCGCCCTGCTGATCGCCGACACGCGGCGGCTGGAGGCGGATCGGATCGCCGAGTGGGAGGTACCGGGCGAGCCTTCGGCCGTGTCGCGGGTGCGCAACGCGGGCGCGGCGCAGCTCGCCGCGTGGGGGCTGGACGAGATCTCCTTCACGACCGAGCTGATCCTCAGCGAGCTGATCACCAACGCCATCCGGTACGGGAGCGCGCCGGTGCGGGTGCGGCTGCTGCGCGACCGCGCCCTCGTGTGCGAGGTCTCGGACGGCAGCAGCACCTCACCGCATCTGCGGTACGCGGCGACCACCGACGAGGGTGGGCGCGGGCTGTTCCTCGTCGCCCAGTACGCCGCCCGGTGGGGCACCCGTTACACGGACCGCGGCAAGGTGATCTGGGCCGAGCTGCCGCTGACCGGGGGTTCGGAGCCGCAGCCGGAGGTCCCGCTGGACCTGGACGCGCTGGAGGACCTGGCCTGGTGAGCCGCGGCATCCGGGCCGGTGGTCCGGGGGCGGTTCACACCGGCCGGGTGCGGGCCAGCAGCACGGCGACGTCGTCCTGCTGGGCGCACGGCAGCAGCCGCCGCAGGATCCCGTCGCACAGTTCCTCCAGGGGCTGGTCCACCCGCTGCAAGGCTCCCGCCAGTTGGGCCATGCCCTGGTCGAGGTCCCGGTCCCGGGCTTCGATGAGGCCGTCGGTGTAGAGCACGAGCAGGCTGCCCGGGGGCAGCCGGAGCTCCTCGGTACGGAAGTCCTGGCCGCCCGTGCCCAGCGGGGTGCCGGGCGGGCCGTCGAGGAAGGTGATGTTCCCGTCGGGGGTGACGACGGCGGGCGGCGGGTGGCCGGCCCGGGCGATCACGCAGGCGCCGGTGGCCTCGTCGTGGACGGCGTACACGCAGGTGGCCATCTCGTCCTCGCCCAGTTCGGCGACGACGGCGTCGAGCGAGCGGAGGAGTTCCGCCGGGGGCACGTCGTGGCGGGCGAGGGTGCGTACGGCCGTGCGGAGCTGGCCCATGACGGCGGCGGCGTGGATCCCGTGGCCCATGACGTCCCCGATGACCAGCCCGGTGCGGCCGCCGGGCAGCGGGATGACGTCGTACCAGTCACCGCCGACGTCGTGGTCGCTGGCGGGCAGGTAGCGCCCGGTGAGTTCGAGGCCGGTGACCTCGGGCAGCGCGTGATTGGTGAGGCTGCGTTGGAGGGTCAGGGCGGCCTGGCGCTGGAGGGTGTACATCCGGGCGTTGTCGATGTTGAGGGCGGCTCGGGCGACCAGCTCGTCGACGAGGACGCTGTCCTCCTCGTCGAAGGGTTCCCGTGCGCGTGTGCGGGTCACGGCGACGGCGCCGAGCACCGTGCCGCGGGCGACGAGCGGGACCAGGCGGGCCGAGCCCAGGGTGGCGAGGTAGGTGCGCAGTGCCTCGGCGCGCGGGGAGGTGATCAGTGCCGGGATGTCGGCGAGGTAGAGGTTCATGGGCCGTCCCTCGGAGATCACCTGCTCGTAGGTGGTGCCCATGGGGATCTGGAAGGTCTGGCCGGCGGTGAGTTTCGCGGTGGGGGCGGTCGGGTCGGGGAAGTGGGCGGCCAGGCGGCGCAGGACACCGCGGGTGGAGGCCGTGGGGACGGGGCCCTCGTCGGGGCCCAGTACCGCTTCGAGCAGTTGTACGTCGGCGGAGTCGGCGAGCTGCGGCACCAGCACGTCCACGATCTCCTGGGCGGTCTGGTGGAGGTCCAGGGTGGTGCCGATGCGGGTGCCCGCCTCGGCGAGCAGGGCGAAGCGGTGTCGGGCCCGTTCGGCGTCGGCCTGGGCCTGCTGGCCCTCGGTGATGTCGATGAGCGAGGCGATCACGCCGAGGGCCCGGCCGGAGCCGTCCAGCAGGGGGGCGTAGGAGCAGGACCAGGTGCGGTCGTTCTCCGGGTCGGCGGGGGTGCGTCCGGTGCGGCGGACGTCGACGACGGCGGTGCCCTGGTCGAGGACCTGCCGCATCGTCGACTCCAGGGCTGCGGCGTTGACCCCGGGGACGACCTCGGTGAGTCGTTTGCCGAGGTGTTCGGCGGCGGAGACGCCGTTCATCCGGGCCAGGGCGTCGTTGACGCGGAGGAACCGCAGGTCGGTGCCGAGGGTGGCGAGTCCTATGGGCGACTGGGTGAACAGGCTCTGGAGTGCGGCGAGCGAGTCCCGCATGTGGAGCACTTCGGAGGTCTCCACGGCGATGAGCAGGGCCCCCGTCCGGCCCTGCGGGTCGGCGGCGGGGACGATCCACATCTCCATCGGGACGCGGTGGCCGTCGCGGTGGCGTACGGGCAGGGTGCCGACGACGGTCTCGCCGGACTGGACGCGCCGGGTCAGCTGGTCGGCGAGTTCGCGGTTGGCCTCGGGGACGAGCACGGCGCTGCCGGGGAGGCCGATGATGTCCTCGGGGCGGTGTCCGAGGAGGTCCTGGGCGGCCAGGGACCACTCGACGATGCGCCCGTCGGCGTCCTCCCGCCACAGGGCGATCGGGAGCAGCTCGCTGAGTACGCCCGCGTACCCGACAGCCGCGGCCGGCGGGTCCGGCACCTCGCTCGTCGCCTGGTAAGTGTCCAACGCACCGACCTCACCCCGGGGGGCCTGATTCCTACCGATTCACCCTATCCGAGGCGTGGGCGTGGGGCTCTGTGTCCGCCGATCCCCGCCGGGGCGCGGTCCGGCGGGCGGTGTGCGGTCCCTGGGGCGCGGTCGTCGCTCATACGACCACCACGTCCACGCAGGCCACGGTGTTGCAGCCGTAGCCCCCTGCGTTCCACGGGGCGTGCGGGGGCTGTGTGTCGCCGTGGGCGTCGGTGGCGCGGGAGACCAGCCGGTACGGTCCGGGCCGCTGCGGTGTCCACCGGTACGACCAGCCGCTCCAGCCGTAGGGGCCGGTGGGCGGTTCGAGGTGGGCCGGGTGCCAGCCGCGCTCGCGGTGGCGGTCGTCGTCCTCGTACTCGGCCCGCACCTCGACGCCGCGCAGTGGTGTCCCGCCGCCCGACCAGGCGCGTCCGCGGACGAGGGTCTCGTGGCCGCGGCGCACGGCCGTGTCCGGTTCGGGCTCGGTGACGATCGAGGTGACGCGGACGTCGGTCACCGGGCCCTCGGGGGTGCCGCGGGAGGCCACGTAGCGGTACTGCTCGCTCTGGAAGAGGCCGGTGAAGGGGTGGGCGACGGCCCGGACTCCGACCAGCCACTTCACGTCGGCGACGGCGTAGCGGCCGGGGACCACGAGGCGGACCGGTGCCCCGTGCTCGGGGGTGAGCGGCTCGCCGTTCATGCGGGTGACGAGGAGGGTGTCCGGGTGGAGGGCGGCGGCGAGCGGGAGGCTGCGCTCGAAGGCGGCTCGGCGGCCGTGCACGGGGCCGGAGTCGGCTCCGGTGAAGACGATCTCGACGGCGGTCGGTCCGATGAGGGCGCGTTCGGCGAGGAGGCGGAACGGGACGCCGGCGAAGTGTGCGCAGCCGACGGCCTGTCGGCCCCAGGGCAGGCCGGGCGGGCGGGGCGTCATCAGGCCGCGGCCGTTGCCGGCGCATTCCACGACGACGTCGAGTTCCCGGTGTTCCGTCGCGAGGAGCTCGTCGTAGCCGAGGGTGAAGGGGGCGGCGGCCGCGGGGCCGCCGATGCGTAGCCGCCAGCGGCCGGGTGGGATCCGGGGGATGCCGAAGTGGTCGCGTACGAAGAAGGCACCCACGGGGGTGACCGGCTCGACCAGGGCGGCCGCGGGGGTCTGGGCGTTGTACGGATCGGCGGTGACCGTTTCGGGCGCCCAGAGCGTGGCGCCGGGCCCTGGTGCGGCTCGTGGAACGGGCCATGTGGTCATGGCAGCCCCTTCCGTCGGGCTCGTGCCGAGCGCGACGCGGATTTCTTTACAGACTACGTCCGGACAGGGCCTTGACTAGGTGCGAATTGGGAGGAAACTCATGAATACACCGGAAAACCGGAAAGAGCCGCACCTCCCTCTGGAGACGTCCTCAGGCCCGCGTGACCCTTGTCCAGGCTCTGGCCAGGCCCCCGGCAGCACTTGTCGACCAGGGGAGCCATCGGCGACGGCGGATGGCTCATGGAATCGACGGACTGCCGGGGACTGTCATGTCCCGCGGGGCCCTTGCGTCCCCCGCGCTTTCCCCCGCACGACGACCGCCTCAGGCCTGCAGGGCGGCGGCCGGTCCGGACAGTTGCCGCGGGAGCGTGGGCGGCGTGCGGGGCGTGTCGGTCGTGTCGATGACTCCGGCGATGCCCCGGGCGAGGCAGGGGATCCGGTGGGCCGGGATGCCCGCGATGTTGATGCGCCCCGAGGTCGTGCCGTAGATGGCGTACTGCCTGCGCAGCCGGAGCATCTGCTGCGCGGACAGCGGCAGCATGGAGAACATCCCCTTCTGGCGGGCGAGCGAGCGTGCCTGCTCCGCGCAGCCGAGGGCGCTCAGGTGGGCGACCAGGTCGGCGCGGTTGTCCATGATCCGGCCGCGCATGACCTCCAGCTCGGCGCGCCAGGCGGCCCGCAGCCCCTCGTCCTGGAGGATCGTGGTCACGACGGCCGCGCCGTGCTCGGGCGGCATCGAGTAGAGGGTCCGGGCGGCGTTCTGCAGGGCGGTCTCGGCGTGCCGGACGGCCCGGTCCGAGGCGCCGAGCACGATGGCGCAGCCGACGCGGTCGCTGTAGAGGCCGAAGTTCTTCGAGCAGCTGACCGCGATCAGCATTTCCGGTACCCGCGCGGCCAGCATCCGCGTGGGCAGCATGTCGGCCTCCAGGCCGTCGCCGAGGCCGTGGTAGGCGAGGTCGACGAAGGGCACCCAGCCGCCCCGCGCGGCCGATTCGGCGAGCGCCTCCCAGTCGTCCAGCAGCGGGTCCACGCCCGTGGGGTTGTGACAGCAGCCCTGGAGCAGGACCACGTCGTCCCGCTGCGCGTCCGCCAGCTCCCGCAGCACCCCGGCCGTGTCGAAGCCGCCGTCGGCGTCGCGCCAGCCGTACGTGCGCACGCGCAGCCCGGCGGCCTCCAGGATGGGGCGGTGGTTGACGTAGGCCGGATCGCTGATCCACACGGTGGTGCCCGGCCGGGTCCGGCAGATCAGGTCGGCCAGCAGTCGCAGCGCTCCGGAGCCGGCGACGGTCTGGACGGCCGCGGCCCGGTCGGTGGGGCCGGTCGGGCCCAGGACCAGCTCCAGCAGGGAGCGGTTGAAGGCGGCGTTGCCGGAGAGCCCGCGGTACTCCTTGGAGTCGGAGCGCTCGGCCAGCCGGATCTCGGCCTCGCGTACGGCGGTCATGACGGGGGTGGTGCCCGTCTGGTCCCGGTAGACGCCGAGGACGAGGTTGAGGCGTTCGGGCCGCTCGTCGCCGCCGAACTCGTAGGTCAGGTCCCACAGCGGGTCGGTGGGCGGCGTGGGGAGGAGCTCAAGCATCTGCGGGAACCTCGGGTCGGGGGCGGCGGTTCGCGAGAACGACGCCGGCGGTGATCAGGGGGACGCCGACGAGGACGGCGAGGGTCGGCGTCTCGCCGAGCAGCGGGACGGCGAGCAGGACGACGGCGACGGGGCTGAGGCTGCCGACGACGGCGCTGCGCTCGGCTCCCAGGCGGCGGATGGCGAAGGCGTACAGCAGGCCCGCGCACAGGCCGACGCCCAGCCCCTGCACGACGAGGAACAGGGCGATGTCGCTGCCCGCGGCGTGTGCGATGCCGGTGGGGAGCACCCCGGTCAGTACGAGGGCGCCGATCACCGCGAAGGAGGGCAGGCACAGCAGTCCGATCGACCCGATGGGGTCGAGGTCGACCTCGCGCAGCCCGACGGTGTAGAGGGCCCACAGGCCGCTGGCCACCAGGAGCGTGCCGGCGCCGGCGAGTACGTCGGTGTCGACGGGGACGACGTAGCGCCAGACGAGGGCGGCCACACCGACCGCGATCAGGGCGAGTCCGGCGGCCTGGGTGCCCCGGGGGGCGCCGTGGCCCCGGCGGATCATGATCGCGGAGACGAACAGCGGGACCATGCCGGGCACGATGGAGCCGACGAAGGCTGCGGAGGTCAGGGCGCCGCCGTGCATCGCGGCCAGGAAGAACGGCACCCCCGCACCGCAGACGATTTTCACCGCGGGACCCGGACGCACCGCGGCGATGGCGCGCCGGCGCCGCCACAGGGCGGGGAGGAGGACGACGAGGGGGACGCCGAAGCGCAGCAGAGCGGCGTCGGCGGGCAGCAACGAGGAGCCGCTCAGGGCCCGGGCGCTGAGCGCGAAGGCCGCCCAGATCGACACGGTGACGAGCAGGGCCAGCATGCCCTCGGCCTGTGGGGAGAGCCCGCGCCGGCCGGGGTGTCCGGCCCGCGGGCCCGCCGCATCGGGAGGCAGGGTCGCCCGGGTGGTGTTCGTCGCGACCAAGGAAGTGCTCCAGCCTCTGAGACCCGGACCGATCCGGTCCGTGCCTGGGCAACGCTAGAGCGTGGGGCGGGGCAGCCGATTGCCAGTTCTGTCGCTCGGACATACGTTTGGGGCAGATTCTGCCAAGGAGTGACCATGGACGCAGTCGATCTGCAGATCATCAGGGAGTTGCAGGCCGACGGGCGCCTGTCCAACCAGGACCTCGCCGACCGCGTGCGACTGTCCCCGTCGCCCTGCCTGCGCCGGGTCCGGCGGCTGGAGGAGGCGGGCCTGATCCGCGGCTACACGGCCATGGTCGACCAGGTCGCCTTCGGCCTCCCGGTGACCGTCTTCGTCCGGATCCGGCTGGAACGCCACACGGCGGAGGCGGTGCGGCTGTTCGAGGAGCACGTCGCGGTCATCGAGCACATCCAGGACTGCTACCTGATGGCGGGCAGCAGCGACTATCTGCTCCGGGTCGTCATCGAGGACCTGGAGGCCTACGAATCCCTGGTGCGCCACCGGATCCACGCGATCCCCGGGATCGCGTCGATCGAGTCGAGCTTCGCGTTCGGCAGTGTCAAGCAGTCCCGGACGTACCCGCGACCGACCCCTGGCGGGTCCCGGCGCTCGCCGCGCTGACCGCCGGGTCCCGCGGGCGGGCGGCCCGGCGGTCCGGACGGGCCGGCGGTCCGGGCGGTGTTCTGCGCCCGGTCCCCCGCCCGCGCCCGTCAGGTCCTGCGGGAGCTCACGTCCGGTATCCGGTCGTCGAGGAGGACGCCGTCGAACCGGATCGAGTGGGCGGGCGAGTTGCCGTGGTCGCGGTTCGTGGTGATGTGCGGGCTGTGCGGTCGGCCGGGGTCTCCCGCGCACGGGTCGGACAGCCCCATGACCATGACCCCGTCCTGGTCGAAGAAGCTTCCGAAGGTCCCGTTCCTGGAGTGGAGCCACCACAGTTGGCGACGGTCGCGTGCGTCGCAGTCCTGCTGGACGACCGGCGCTCCCTCCTCCTTCGTGCCGGAACCCCGCAGGCAGAGCCCGGTCGCCGTGTTGCGCAGCTGGAGCCGGCCGCGGTCCCCCTTGTACGGCATGAGTACGTCCCACTGCTGCGCGGCGCTGCCGTCGCAGCCCGCCTCGCGCGGCTGGACGCCGGACGCCGTCGACGCGTCGGGGATCTCGATGCAGCGGCCCGTGGCCGCGATCCGCAGGGTCGTCCGGTCGAGCGGGGCCGGTACCCGGGCCACGACGGGCGGCTCGGTCGGTGCCGCCGTGGTGGGGGTGGCCTTGGCGGTGGCCATGGCGGTCGCGACGGCGTTGGCCACGGCGGTGGGGGTCGGCGCCTTCGTGGGGCGGGGACCCTCCGTCCGCGCGGGCACCGGGGCGGCCGCCGGCGCCATGGTGGAGGGGGCGGCCGCGCGGGGCACGGCGGGCTCGGACCGCGCCGGCGGAGGGCCGGAAGCGAGGACGGCGACGACCACACCGGCGACGGCCGCCGCCCCGGCCCCCCAGTGGAGTCCGTGGGCCGGCAGCGAACCGGTGACCGTCGGGTCCGGCACGGCCGGAACGAGGGGCTGCGCGCTCCCGGCGACGGCGGTCGCGGCCGCACCGCCGGACAGGAGCCGTTCCGCGCCCCACAACAGGATCCCCACCGGGAGGACGGCACCGATCCGCTCGTTCAGGTCGGTGAGTTCCCGCACCGCCCGACGGCACGTCGAGCAGGAGTCGAGGTGGGCCGCGAGGAACCGCTTGACCTGGGCATCGGGCTTGCGCACGGAAGCGGCGAGGAGCGAGCCGTAGCGCCGGCACTCCTCGTCCCCGCCCGTGAGTCGCAGGTGCGCGGCGAGGTACGCCTCGCGCAGCCCCTCCCGGGCCCTGGCGTTGAGCGAGGAGACGCCGCTGCGGCTCAGCCCGAGGAGGCGGGCGACCGTGCTCGCCGGCTGCCGCTCGACCTCCGAGTACCAGAGCACCGCCTGCCAGCGCTCCGGCAACGAACGGAACCCGCGCGACACCAACTGGCGGTCCTCGTGGCGGAGCATGCGGTCCTCGGAGCTCTCGGCGTCGACGAGGCCCAGATGCTTCTCGCACCAGCGCTCGAAGTCCTCGGAGAGCTCGGTGCGCCGCTCCGACGCCGCCCACTGCGCCGCCGTACGCCGCACGACGGTCAACAGGTACGGACGCCAGGCGGATTCGGGGCCGTTGCCGTCCCGGACGGCTTCCAGGGTCCGGGCGAAGGCCTCGGAGGTGAGGTCCTCCGCGGTGTGCGCGCTGCGGCAGCAGCTACGCGCGTAGTGGAACACGCTCCGCCAGTGCCGTTCGTAGAGGATCCTGACGGCTTCCTGGTCCGCCCCCTCGCGTATCGACGCCGTCAGTTCGTGGTCGGGCGCGGAGACAAGGCTGGAGCGTCCACTGAGCATGAGCAACCCTCGTTCGAAAAGCCGTTGGGGATGCGCGCCATTGTCGAACCGGCCTGCGACTTCTGTAAACGTGATCCATCCGACATCGAAAAACTGATATTCGCATCGCCTTCCGTTGCCCGCGCAAGGCAGTTGGCCTCACGCGCGCGTGGGTCGACGCCTCCTAGACGGCGCCGACCCGGTCGGCGAAGGCCTGGTAGGCCGCGTCGTCGAAGAGCACGAACCGCACCTCCTCGACCTCGGTACGGGCGCCGCGCACGGTCTCCACCGCGATCCGGGCGCCGTCGTCCATCGGCCAGCCGTAGATGCCGGTGGAGACGGCCGGGAAGGCGACCGTACGGGCTCCCAGTTCGTCGGCGATCCGCAACGACTCGCGGTAGCAGGAGGCCAGCAGCGCGGAGCGGTCCTCGTCGCGTGACCAGACCGGGCCCACCGTGTGGATGACGTGCCCCGCGGCGAGCCGCCCGGCCGTGGTGGCCACGGCTCGGCCCGTGGCCAGCCCCTTGCCGTAGTGCGAACGCCGCAGGTCCTCGCAGGCGGCGAGGATCTCCGGCCCGCCGCGCCGGTGGATGGCGCCGTCGACCCCGCCGCCGCCGAGCAGCGAGGAGTTCGCCGCGTTGACGATCGCGTCGGCCTTCTCCGCGGTGATGTCGCCGCGGACCAGGGTGATACGGACCATCAGGAGCCCTTTCGCAGGTGTCGCCATACCGCCTTGGCGGCGTTGTGCCCGGACATGCCGTGGACGCCCGGGCCGGGCGGGGTGGCCGAGGAGCAGAGGAAGACGGCAGGGTGGGCCGTCGTGTACGGGGTGAGGGAGAGCTTGGGGCGCAGCAGGAGCTGGAGGCCGGAGGCGGCCCCGCAGGCGATGTCCCCGCCGACGTAGTTGGGGTTGCGGGCGGCGAGCTGGGGCGGGCCGGCGGTGGCGCGGGCGAGCACGAGGTCGCGGAAGCCCGGGGCGAAACGCTCCAGTTGGGTCTCGACGGCTTCGGTGAGGTCGCCGTCCCAACCCGCGGGGACATGTCCGTACGCCCAGAACACGTGCTTGCCCTCGGGCGCCCGGCTCGGGTCGACGAGGGTGGGCTGCGCGGTGATGAGGAAGGGGGCGCGGGGGGCCCGGCCGCCGGAGGCGAGCTGCAGGGCGGCGTCGATGTCGCGGACGCGCGGGCCGATCTGGACGGTGCCGGCGCGGCGCGGTGCCTCGGCCGTCCACGGGACCGGGCCGTCCAGCGCGTAGTCGAGCTTGAACACGGAGGCGCCGTACCGGTAGCCGTCGTAGGCGCGCCCCAGGCGGGCGATGCGGGCCAGGGCGGTCGGTGAGGTGTCGAAGACGTAGGTGCGGGCGGGCGGGAGGTCGTCGAGCCGCTTGACCTCGAAGCCGGTGTGGATGGTCCCGCCGAGGTCGCGCAGGTAGCCGGCGAGGGCGTCGGAGACGGACTGGGAACCGCCGCGCGGCATCGGCCAGCCGTTCGCGTGCGCGGCCAGCGCGAAGACCAGGCCCACGGCGCTGGTGGCGATCCCGCTGAGCGGGGCGATGACGTGGGCCACGAGGCCGGCGAACAGCGCGCGGGCCCGCTCGTCGTGGAAACGGCTCAGGAGCCAGGTGGAGGGCGGCATGCCGGCGAGTCCGAAGCGGGCGAGCGTGAGCGGGTCCCGGGGCAGCGCGGTGCTCGGCAGGGACATGAAGTCCCGGGCCAGGGTGTCCCATTTACCGAGGAACGGCCCGACCAGGCGCCGGTAGGTGCCCGCGTCGCGCGGCCCGAAGGACGCGGCCGTCTCCGCGACCGAGCGGGACAGGACCGCGGCCGTGCCGTCGTCGAAGGGGTGCGCCATGGGCAGCGGGGCGTGCAGCCACTCCAGCCCGTACCGGCCCAGCGGCATCGTGGCGAAGACCGGCGAGCCGGCGCCGAGCGGGTGGACCGCGGAGCAGGGGTCGTGCCGGAAGCCGGGGAGGGTGAGTTCCTCGGTCCGGGCGCCGCCGCCGACGGTGTCTCCGGCCTCGAAGACGGCCACCGAGAAGCCGCGCCTGGCCAGTTCGACCGCGGCCGTCAGCCCGTTCGGCCCCGCTCCCACCACAACCACATCGAGAATCGACGGCACTTGCGACTCCTTCGTCTCCGGCGCGCCCGCGCCCCCAGGATATTCCGCCGCCCGGTCCGTCCGGACCCGGCTCGACCGCGCCCGGCCGCGCCGGTCCGGTCAGGCGCCCCGGAGCAGCTCCCGGATGCGTACGGTGGTGGCCTCGTCACGCCCGACCGCGAAGGGCAGCGCGTTGTCGCGGTCCACCCGGAAGGGGACCCCGTCGACCGTGCTCTGGGTGCCGCCGGCCTCGGCGACCATCAGCAGCCCGGCCGCGTGGTCCCAGGCCGAGGGCCAGGTGAAGGCCAGGCCGTCCATCTCGCCGCGGGCCACCTTCAGGTATTCCAGGCCGGCCGAGCCGCAGGGGCGGGCCGCGACGCCGGGGACGTCCAGGCGGGCCAGTGTCCGCTTGTTCTCGTCGCTCGTGTAGAGCGGGTGGGCGATGGCGACGCGCAGTGCGGCGCCCGGCTCGGGCGAACCGCTTCGGATCCGCTCGCCGTTGAGGTACGCGCCCTGCCCGCGCACGGCGGTGGCCAGCTCCTCCAGTGCCGGGGCGAAGGTCCAGGAGGCGAGGATCTCCCCGTGCAGGGCCAGGGCGACCAGGGTGCAGAACGCGGGGTCGCCGTTCACGAACTGACGGGTGCCGTCGACCGGGTCGACGATCCACACCGGGGCGTCCGCGCGCAGCGCCGCGTACACACCCGGGTCGGCGTGCACGGCTTCCTCGCCGACCACGGCGGAGCCGGGCAGCAGCCGCGTCAGGGCGGCCGTGAGGTGCTCCTCCGCCTTGCGGTCGGCCACGGTCACCAGGTCGTGGGGGCCGTTCTTCTCGTCGACCTCGTGCTCGGCGAGCTGCCTGAATCTCGGCATGATCTCGATCGCCGCCGCCTTGCGGACGGCTTCTTCCACATCGGACAGGCCCTGGGCCAGGAACTCATCGATCATGCCTCCAGCAAAGCACGCCCGACCGACAAACCCCACCGCCGATTCCGTACCGGCTGCCGGCCGTCGGGTGTCCACCGGGTGAACCGGCCCGGGGACTCAGCCGGCCAGCGGGAACATCGATCCGCGTCGGCCCTCGGGCGAGGTCAGCCATTCCAGCTTCTCGGCCGTGCCGGTGCCCGGCAGCGGGGTGTGGAGGACGATCGCCAGGTCGGGGCGGGCGGGTACGCGCAGCTGGGTCGACTCCACGTGCAGCGTTCCGGTCACCGGGTGCTCGATCTGCTTCTCGACCTGTCCCCCGGGCAGGACGTCGCCCCGCTCCCACAGCTCGGCGAATTCCGGGCTGAGCTCCCGGGCCTCGTCGATCACGGCCCGGAAGCCCTCGTCGTGGGGGCTCTCCGAGCAGGCCGCCCGGAACTGGGCGACCACCACGCGGGCGATCTCCGCCCACTGCGGGGAACGTGATCGGTAGATGGGGTCGGTGAAGAAGGCGATCAGGCAGTTCTGGGTGATCTCGGGGCGCATCCCGAAGACCAGCGAGGCCGCGTCGTTGTACATCACGGTGTTCCAGTACCGGTCCATGATGTGCGCGGGGAAGGGCATCCAGGCCTCGATCAGCCGCCGGAGGCCGTCGCACCTGCCCCGTTCGCCCGGGGCGACCTCAAGGGCGGGCGGGTTGAGCCCGGCGAGGACGTACAGGTGGCGGCGCTCGGCGCTGCTCAGTTTCAACACCCGGCCCACCGCGTCCAGGACGTGCCCGGACACCGTGATGTCGCGCCCTTGTTCCAGCCATTGGTACCAGGAGACCCCGACCCCGGCGAGCACGGCGACCTCCTCGCGGCGCAGCCCCGGGGTGCGGCGGCGGGCCCCGCCGTCCGGCAGGCCGGCCTCGGTCGGGGTGATCCGGGCCCGTCTGCTCATGAGGAACTCGCGCAGTTCGGGCCGCCTGTGCTGCGCGGTCGGTGTGGCCACGGGTCCCCCTGTCCGGCTGCCTGTTGGTGCCACCAACAGGATAAGTTCCCACTCCGCACGAAGATTCCCGGGCCGCGAGGGTGGTGGCCATGGCGATCGACACACAGACAACGACCGACGGGCCGCACACGGCGGCCCCCGAGCACCACCGGCTCTCCGGCCGGGCCCGATGGGTGCTCTTCGTGCTCTGCGCCGCCCAGTTCATGGTGGCGCTCGACTTCTCCGTACTGAACGTGGCCCTGCCGGTGCTCGGCGAGGACCTGGGCCTCGGCCGGTCCGCCCTCCAGTGGGCCATCACCGCCTTCGCCCTGCCGTCCGGTGGCTTCCTGCTCCTCTTCGGCCGGATCGCCGACCTGTACGGCCGCAAGAGGCTGTTCCTCACCGGCCTGGCGCTCTTCGGCGCGGCCTCCCTGCTCGCGACCCTCGCCTGGGATCCGGCCTCCTTCCTGGCCGGGCGCGCCTTGCAGGGGCTGGGCGCGGCGGTCATCGTGCCCACCGGCATGTCCCTGCTGACGACGACGTTCCCCGAGGGCCCGCTGCGCGACAAGGCGCTCGGCATCTCCGGCACCCTGCTGTCCCTCGGCTTCACCGTCGGCATGGTGCTCGGCGGTGTCATGACCGACACCCTGGGCTGGCGCTCCACGATGGGGCTGCTCACGGTGACCGCGGTGATCGTGCTGTTCATGGCGCCGGGGCTGCTGCCGGAATCGCGCACCACGGAGCGGCCGCGGCTGGACGTGCCCGGGGCGGTCACCGTGACCGGCGGTCTGCTCGCGCTGATCTACGCCCTGTCGACGGCGGCCCGGCGCGGCTTCGGTGACGTGGACGTCCGGGGCACGCTGGTGCTCGGGCTGCTCCTGCTCGTCGCGTTCGTGGTGGTGGAGTCGAGGTCGCCGGCTCCGCTGGTCTCGTTGCCGATGCTGAAGCGGCGCACGGTCGCCTGGGGCAATGTCGGCGGTCTGGTGACCTTCTCGATGATGTCGACGGTCGTGTTCGTGCTGACGCTGTACCTCCAGGAGACGCTGGAGCTGTCGTCCTTCCGGACGGGACTGGTCTTCGGGGTGCAGGGCCTCGCCTCCGTCGTCGCCGGGTCGTACGCGCCGAAGGTGATCGGCCGGTTCGGTGCCCGCCGCACCCTGGTCGGCTCGCTGCTCGGCCAGGGCCTGCTGGGCGCCGCGCTGCTCGGGGTGGGCCCGCAGTCGGGCGCGCTGCTCGCGACCGTGGCCGTCTCGCTGGCCAGCATGTGCCACCTCGGCGCGATCATCTCGTACGGGCTCGTGGTGACGAGCGGTGTGCCGGACGAGCAGCAGGGTCTGGCGACCGGCCTGGTCACCACCACCCAGCAGGTCGGCATCACGATCGGGATCCCGATGCTGGGTGTCCTGGCCACCACGCAGGCCTCGCTGTTCGACGGGGTGCGGACGGTCCTGGCGCTCGACGCGGTGATCGTCCTCGCGGCGGCGGTCCTGGTGGGCCTGGGTCTGGGTGGCCGCAGGAAGGCCTGACCGTAAGACCTGGCCGTCGCGCGGGCCCGGAATCGGTCCTCCGGGTCCGCGCGGCCCCGCGCCGGGCGCGGCGTCAGTCGCGCAGCACCGGGATGATGTGTTGGCCGTACGCGTCGATCGTGGCTTCCCGCGCGTCGTGCATGTCGTAGACCGCGAACTGGTCGACGCCCAGGTCGCGCAGGGCGCGAAGCTTCTCGATGTGTGCCTCGGCCGGGCCCAGCAGGCAGAAGCGGTCGACGATCTCGTCGGGGACGAAGTCGGTGGACGGGTTCCCGGCCCGTCCGTGGTGGCTGTAGTCGTAGCCCTCGCGGGCCTTGATGTACTCGGTGAGCTCGTCGGGAACCATCGAGGAGTGCTCGCCGTAGCGGCCGACCAGGTCGGCCACGTGGTTGCCGACCATGCCGCCGAACCAGCGGCACTGGTCGCGGGCGTGGGCGAGGTCCTCGGAGACGTACGCGGGGGCGGCCACGCAGATGGTGATCTCCGCCGGGTCGCGGCCGGCCGCCACGGCGGCCTCGCGCACCGACTTGACCATCCACTCGGTGAGGTAGAGGTCGGCGAGCTGGAGGATGAATCCGTCGGCCTTCTCCCCGGCCAGGGCCAGGGCCTTGGGCCCGTACGCGGCCATCCACACGGGGAGCTTCCCCTCGCGGACCCACGGCAGGCGGATCGGGTTGCCGTCCACCAGGGCCTCGCGGCCCTCGGCCAGGTCCCGGATGACGTCGATGGCCTCGCCCAGGCGGGCCAGGGTGTTGGGCTTGCGTCCGGCGACCCGCATCGCCGAGTCCCCGCGCCCGATCCCGCAGACGGTGCGGTTGCCGAACATGTCGTTGAGGGTGGCGAAGGTGGAGGCGGTCACCTCCCAGGTGCGGGTGCCGGGGTTGGTGACCATGGGGCCGATGTGCAACTTGCGGGTGTGTTCCAGGATCTGGCTGTAGATGACGAACGGCTCCTGCCAGAGGACCGCCGAGTCGAAGGTCCAGCCGTAGCGGAAGCCGTTGCGTTCGGCGCGCTTCATGAGGCTGATGACCTGGGAGGCGGGCGGGTCGGTCTGCAGGACGAGGCCGAAGTCCATGGGGCGGCTCCTTGAGCTTTACAGGTACTGGCAGGTGGAGCGGGGGACGAAGGCCCCGTGGCCGGCCCGGCCGGTGAATTCGCGCTGGTCGATGACGAGTTCGCCGCGCGAGAGCACGGTGTCGACGCGTCCGGTGATCCGCCTGCCCTCGTACGCCGAGTAGTCCACGTTCATGTGGTGCGTCTCGGCGGAGATGACCTGCTCGGCGTGCGGATCGTAGAGGACGATGTCGGCGTCGGAGCCCGGCGCGATGGTGCCCTTCTGCGGGTAGAGGCCGAACATCCGGGCCGGGGTCGCGCACGCGATCTCGATCCAGCGTCGGCGGCTGATGTGCCCGTCCAGGACGGCCTGGTGGAGGAGGTCCATGCGGTTCTCCACCCCCGGCAGCCCGTTGGGGATCTTGGAGAAGTCGCCCCGGCCCAGTTCCTTCTGGCCACGGAAGCAGAAGGGGCAGTGGTCGGTGGAGACCACCTGGAGGTCGTTGGTCCGCAGGCCCCGCCACAGTGCCGCCTGGTGTTCCTTCGGCCGCAGCGGGGTGGAGCAGACGTACTTGGCGCCCTGGAAGTCGGGCTCCTCCAGGTTGTCCGTGGACAGGAACAGGTACTGCGGACAGGTCTCCCCGAAGACCGGGAGCCCCTTGTCCCGGGCGGCGGCCAGTTCCGCGACCGCCTCCTGCGCCGAGACGTGGACCACGTACAGCGGGGCGCCCGCGACCCGCGCCAGCTGGATGGCGCGATGGGTGGCCTCGGCCTCCAGCAGGACCTTGCGGACCTCGCCGTGGTGGCGGGGGTCGGTCTCCCCGCGGGCGAGTGCCTGCTCGACGAGGACGTCGATCGCGATGCCGTTCTCGGCGTGCATCATGATCAGCCCGCCGTTGGCGGCGCCGCGCTGCATGGCGCGCAGGATCTGCCCGTCGTCGCTGTAGAAGACCCCGGGGTAGGCCATGAACAGCTTGAAGGAGGTGACGCCCTCGCCGACGAGGTGGTCCATCTCCTTGAGCGTTCTCTCGTTGACGTCCGAGAGGATCATGTGGAAGGCGTAGTCGACGGCGCAGTTGCCGTCGGCCTTGGCGTACCAGGTGTCGAGGCCTTCGCGCAGGGAGTGGCCCACGCTCTGCACGGCGAAGTCGACGATCGTGGTGGTGCCGCCCCAGGCGGCGGCTCTGGTTCCGGTCTCGAAGGTGTCGGAGGCCGAGGTGCCTCCGAAGGGAAGTTCCATGTGGGTGTGCGCGTCGACCCCGCCGGGGATGACGTACTTCCCGGTCGCGTCGATCGTACGGTCGGCCGTCCAGGCCTCGGCGGCCGCCGAGCCGTGTGCGGCCAGCGCCGCCACACGGCCGTCCTCGATCAGGACGTCCGCGTGCAGTTCGTCGGAGGCGGTGACGACGAGGCCGCCGCGGATCAGGGTGCGGATGCTCATGTGATCCCCCTACTCAAATGCTGCGCAAGGCCTGTTCGAGGATCTCGGCGCCCTCTTCCGCCTCGGCGACGGTGAGGGACATCGGCGGCGCGATGCGCAGCACGCTGGTGTTGTGCCCGCCTCCCTTGCCGAGCAGCAGGCCGCCCTCGCGGGCCGCCTCCAGGACGGCCGCGGCCGCGTCCGGGTCGGCCTCGTCGGTGCCCGGCCTGGTGAGTTCGAGGCCGGCCATCAGGCCCCGACCGCGGACCTCCCGTACGGCGGGCACGGTGGCCGCGATCGCGCGCAGCCGCTCCAGGAGCAGGCCGCCGACGCGGCGGGCGTTGCCCTGGAGGTCGTGCTCCAGCAGGTACGCGAGGTTGGCGACGCCGGCCGCCATGGTGACCGGGGAGCCGCCGAAGGTGGAGATGGAGTTGGAGTCCAGGCAGTTCATCACCTCGGCGCGGGCCACGACGCCGCCGATGGACATGCCGTTGCCGATGCCCTTGGCGAAGGTGAGGATGTCCGGCGGGCCGTTCTGGGCGTGGGCCTGCCAGCCCCAGAAGTTGTCGCCGGTGCGGCCCCAGCCGGTCTGCACCTCGTCGCTGATCCACAGGATGCCGTGGCGGTCCAGCACCTCGCGGAAGGCTCCGTAGAGGCCGTCGGGCGGGGAGGTGAAGCCGCCGACGCCTTGGACGGGTTCGGCGATGAGGGCGGCCACTCCCCCGCGGGCCTGGCCGAGCACGTCCTCCAGGTCCGCGACGGCGGCCGCGGTGAAGGCGGCGTCGTCCAGGTGGGCGAGGGGGCCTCGGGTACGGACCGCGCCCTGGACGTAGTACGTCTGCAGCGGGGAGAGGCTGGTCGGGGACCAGCCGCGGTTCCCGGTGATCGAGACGGTGGAGAAGGACCGGCCGTGGTAGCTGTTGCGCATCGCCAGGATCTGGTTGGAGCGGCGGTACGTGGTCGCGAGCAGCAGGGCGGTGTCGTTGGCCTCGGTGCCGGAGGTGGTGAAGAAGACCCGGGCGTCGGGGATGCCGGAGAGGGCGGCGACCCGCTCGGCCAGCTCGATCATCGGCCGGTTGAGGTAGAGGGTGGAGGAGTGGATGATCCGCCCGGCCTGCTCGGACACGGCCTTGGTGACCTCGGGCAGGGCGTGGGCGGTCATCGTGGTGAGGATGCCGCCGAAGAAGTCGAGGTAGCGGTTGCCGTCGGCGTCCCAGACGTGGCGGCCCTCGCCGTGGGTGAGCTCGATGGGGTGCTTGTAGTAGAGCGCGAGCCAGTCGGGCAGGACGGTGCGGTGGCGGCTGTGGAGCGGGGTCGGGTTGGTCACGGCTGTACGAGCCCTCCGTAGGCGTCGGGACGGCGGTCGCGGTAGAAGGCCCACTGGTCGCGGACCTCCTTGATCAGGTCGAAGTCGAGGTCGCGGACGACGAGTTCCTCGTCCTTGTCGCTGGCGACGTCCCCGACGAACTGACCGCGCGGGTCGACGAAGTAGCTGGTGCCGTAGAAGTCGTTGTCGCCGTACTCCTCCTGGCCGACCCGGTTGATCGCGGCGATGAAGTACTCGTTGGCGACGGCCGACGCCGGCTGCTCCAGCTGCCACAGGTACGCGGACAGGCCTCGGGAGGTGGCGGAGGGGTTGTAGACCAGTTGGGCTCCGGCCAGGCCCAGTTGGCGCCATCCCTCCGGGAAGTGGCGGTCGTAGCAGATGTAGACGCCGACCTTGCCGACGGCGGTGTCGAAGACGGGCCAGCCCAGGTTGCCCGGGCGGAAGTAGTACTTCTCCCAGAAACCTTTGACCTGGGGGATGTGGTGCTTGCGGTACTTGCCCAGGTAGCTGCCGTCGGCGTCGATGACGGCGGCGGTGTTGTAGTAGAAGCCCTCGCTCTCCAGCTCGAAGACCGGTACGACGATCACCATGCCGGTCTCGCGGGCGAGGTCCTGCATACGGCGTACGGTCGGGCCGTCGGGGACGGCCTCGGCCCACGCGTAGTGCTCGGGCTCCTGGACCTGGCAGAAGTAGGGGGCGTTGAAGACCTCTTGGAAGCCGATGATCTGCGCGCCTTCGGCGGCTGCCCGGCGGGCGTACTCCTCGTGTTTGGCGATCATCGAATCGGTGTCTCCGGTCCAGGTGGCCTGGACCAGCGCGGCGCGGACGACTTGGGCCATGAGCTGCTCCTCGCGACGGGAACGCCGAGTTCTACGCACGTAGACGGTGTACGTAGGGAGTAGAACGTAGGCCTCGTCACAGCGTGGGGCAAGAGCGCCGTGCGCGGTTGGAGTAGTCGATCACGTTACGTCGCCACGCGGTCGAATGCGGTCAGGAGACGAGCGGATCAGTACCCCTACGCATCCGCGATGCCCGCCACCCGCAGCGCGTGGAGCAGGTCGCGGTGCCGGGGTCCGGGCAGCGCCCGGGCCGCCCGGAGCAGCCTCGGGGCGAACCACCGCGGATCGTGCCGGGCCAGGCCGGCCGCCTCCTCGGCGGTGCGCACCCGGACGAAGGCGCCGAGCAGGGCGTCCGCCTCGCGGATCCGGCCGGCGCCGTCGAGGGCGAGTGCCGCGTCGGCGACCTCGGAGGCCGGGCGGGAGACGCCTTGGCGCAGCAGGGCGTCGCAGTCGGCCTCCCGGCCGGCGGCGCCGAGGGCGGCCGCTGCCGCCGCGAGCCGCTCGGGCGGGAGGGAGGCCGCCTCCCACAGCAGGGTCGCCCAGTCGGCCGCGAGCCCGGCCCGGGTCAGCTCGGCGGCCAGTGCGGGCAGTTGCTCGGCGGGCCGGGCCGCGGCCTCGCACAGCAGGACGTGCGCCTCACCGCTGCGGCCCTGGGCGCGCAGGGCGAGCAGGGCGGCGGCGACCGCTCCGGGGACACCGGCCGAGGGTCCCGGCGCCTGCTCGGGACGGGGTACGGGGCGGGATACGGGGTGCGGCGCGGCCTCGCCGCCGCCGGGAGCCCCGGGTTCGGGTGCGGGCGCGTCCGGGACACCGAAGCGGGCTCCGCGCGGCGCGGGGAGCGCCGCACCGGGAAGGCCGCCCGGAGTGCCGTCCCCGCCGGGGTGCCCCGGCGGCGGGGTGAACGCCGGAGCCGTGGGGGCCGCCGAGCCCGCGTACCGGGCGCCTCCGGCGCGCCGGGCACCTCGCAGCCAGCGCCCCTCGGCCCGGCCCACCGGCGCCTCGGCCCGCGCCGGGGGCTCCTCGGAAGGGGCGACCTCCGGCCCGGGACGTGGTGCGGGACCCGGCTCCGAGGGCGGTGCGGGGTGCGATCCAGGGCCCTGTTCGGGGCGGGCCTCCCGCTGCCGGGGCACCCCGGGCAGCCACTGCGCGGTCTCCTGCCGCATCGGCCAGGGGCCTTCGGGGCCCGCCCGCAGGGCCCGAAGTCGGGCCGCCAGATCCTCGTGACGGGCCGCCGCGCGGGCCACGTCGTCCTGGGCCCAGGAAAGTTCCCGGGTGAGGGCGTCCGTCTCGGCCCGGTCGGCGGCCCGGCCGAGCCGTACGGTCAGG
Source organism: Streptomyces sp. CLCI03 (assembly GCF_053615355.1). Lineage (NCBI taxonomy): Bacteria > Bacillati > Actinomycetota > Actinomycetes > Kitasatosporales > Streptomycetaceae > Streptomyces > Streptomyces sp. CLCI03. The sequence continues at coordinate 1,747,372 of NZ_CM132132.1, forward strand.
CTCCGCAGGGCCGTCTGCGATGCGGCCCGCTGCTCCGCGGCCGCCGCCAGCAGGGACCGCAGCTCGCCCTCGCCGCCCGGCAGCCGGTCCCACACGGCGACGGCCGCCGCCCGCAGCTGGGCCGCGTATACGGTCTCCCGCGCCGCGAACTCCGCGCCCCGGGCCCCGGCCAGGTCCCGCAGCAGCGATTCCACCACGTCCCACGGAGGCATCGCCGCCCCGTCGAGACAGGCCTTCAGGCCCTCCGGATCCCTGCGCACGAACTCCCCGTACCAGCCTGCCCCGGGATCCAGCCTCTGTGTCAATCCCCGCAAATATCCAGAGAGTTGACTGATCGCCAGCGAAGTCGCGGTCTCCATGACCGCATTGGACCCCACCCGTGTTACGGGCGGGCTACGGGAATCTCAAAGCTTGACGGCGATCGCGGTGTGCGGGCGCTTGCCGCGCCGCGCCAGGGCGGCGGGCACGTCCACCAACCAGAACTGCCAGGTGTACTTGCGCGACATCAGCTTCCGCACCCGCCGCAGACCCGCCTCGTCGAGCAGCCGGGCCTCACCCTCCCGCGCCTGCGCCCCTTCCTCGACGCGCCCGCGCATGTCGCACGCGGTGACGGTGACCCGCCCGTTGTTGCGGATCCGCTTGACCTTCCACGAATCGCTGCGCGTCCACACGTACAGCTCACCCGCGTCGGCCACCGCCCACACCGGCGTCGCCACGGGCGTGCCGTCCTTGCGGAAGGTGGTGAGACTGACGTACCGCGCCCTGCCGAACTCTTCGAGATCCATGACCGAACCCTAGGGCGTGTCCTGCCGATCAAGGCGCCTCTCCGTGGCTGACCGTTTCCCAGGCCACGAACAGCTCGTCCGTCCCGGCCGGCCGGGTCTTCTCGACCAGGGCGCGGGTGTACGGGAGCTTCGCGCCGGTCCGTGTCTCGTAGTGGTGCAGGGCCACCTCCAGGTCGGGCCCCATGGTCCGCTCCACCTTGCCCCCGCACAGCCACGGCGGGGCCTCGGCCCCGAGCTGGTACTTCGCGTGGAACTCCAGCGCGGTGCGCAGCCGGGCGGACTGCTCGCCGTACAGGTCGACGCCCTGGTGCCAGGCGGTCTCGGCGATGTGCGCGGACGCGGCGAGCGCGTAGCCGACGTGCATGAGGTTGCGGCAGGTCTCCTGGGCGATGCCGTCGACGTAGGTGCCCTGGTCGAACCAGTACGCCTTGACCTGGTCGGCGGTGCGGATGGCGGCGTACTGCGGGGCCATCGGGCGCGGGCCGTCCGACCGGAGGTAGAAGTACGCGGGCACGCGCGCCCGGAACCGCTCCAGCGACTCCCGGAAGATCTCCTGGTCCTCCAGGAAGACGGAGATGGAGACGGCGGCGTCGGTCATGGCCAGTTCCCAGTTGCCGTTGTAGGCGGGCACCTGGGTGCGGACGGCCGGCAGGTAGGCCGTGCGCAGCATCCGCTTGAACCGGTCGACCCGCGACTGCCCCCAGTCGGGGTAGTCGGCGTTCATGATCTCGGCGGCGCGCGCCCAGCTGGATCCGGACCAGGCGGCCTGGAGTGCGGCGTTGTCCTCGCGGTGCGTCTTCATCACGGCCGACCAGGCGTCCATGATCTGTACGGCCTTGCGCGCGTGGGCGGTCCGGCCGTTCACCGACCACAGCAGGGCGTGGGTGTAGGCGGCGATCGCGTCCTGTCGTTCGTCGAGGCAGGACTGCGGGCCGCTGTTGAAGGGGCAGGGCACCACGTCGGCCGGGTGCGGGGTGTAGTCGAGCGAGGCGTAGCGGCTGGTCAGGAGTGACCGGTAGGCCGAGGACCAGGGTTCCTTGCCGGCCGCGACCATCTGCTTCGCCTGCCGGAGCCCGCCGTGGCTGACGACGACGCCGGGGTGGTGGAAGACCACGTCGCCGGCGTCGTGGCCTTCGGGGGCGGCGCAGGCGGCGAGCAGCAGGCCGCCCGCGAAGAGGGCGCCGACGACTGCGAATCCGACGCGCTTGGATGCGTTCATGGCTGACACGCCTTCACGCTTGCCCCGCGCCTCGGACCTCCCACCGCGGATTGGTCCGTCTGGCCTGCGGGCCCGCCCGAACGGCAGGCTCGGGCCCGGCATGATCCGAAGGACAGGCCCTAGACCGGGACGACGACGCAGCGGCGGAGCAGGTCGTCCAGGGAGAGGCCGAGGGCCGCGGCGAGGGCGGCGACCGTGAAGAAGGCGGGGGTGGGCGCCCGGCCGGTCTCGATCTTGCGCAGGGTCTCGGCGGAGAGCCCGGCGCCGGCGGCGACCTCGACCATGCTCCGGTCGCCGCGGGCCTCGCGCAGCAGGACGCCGAGCCGCTCGCCGCGCTCGCGCTCTTCGGGGGTGAGGGGGGTACGGACCATGGCGTCATCCTACCCCGCACACCAATAACTATCCCGTTATTCTTATACCGGTATAGTTATTGGCATGGTGAAACTGAAGACGGACCGAGAGATCGACGAGATGCGGGCCGCGGGCCGGGTGGTCGCCCGCGCCCTGGCCGCCGTACGGGAGGCCGCCGACGTGGGGGTGTCCCCGCTGGACCTGGACCGGGTGGCCCGCGAGGTGCTCCGCGAGGCCGGCGCCACCTCGCCCTTCCTGGGCTACCGGCCGAGGTTCGCACCGGTGCCCTTCCCCGCCTCGGTGTGTCTCTCGGTCAACGACGCGATCGTGCACGGCATCCCCGGCGAGCACCCGCTGCAGGACGGCGACCTGGTCAGCGCCGACTTCGGGGCGCTGCTCGGCGGCTGGGCCGGCGACGCGGCCGTCAGCTTCACGGTCGGTCGGGCCCGCCCCGCCGACCTCCGGCTGATCGAGACCTCCGAGGCGGCCCTCGCGGCCGGGATCGCCGCCGCCGTACCGGGGAACAGGATCGGCGACATCGCCCACGCCATCGGCGCGACCTGCCGGGCCGCCGGGTACGGGGTGCCCGACGGCTTCGGCGGCCACGGCATCGGTCGCAGCATGCACGAGGACCCGGGCGTGCCCAACGAGGGCCCGCCGGGACGCGGGATGCCGCTGCGTCCCGGCCTGGTCCTCGCCATCGAGCCGATGCTGATCGCGGGCGGTACGGACGACTACACCTGCGACGCGGACGGCTGGACGCTGCGCACCGTCGACGGCAGTCGCGCCGCCCACTCGGAGCACACGGTCGCGATCACCGCCGACGGTCCGCGGATCCTCACCGCGCTCTAGGCGCCCCCTGGGCAGTGTCGCTACGGCCTCCCGTGCGGGTGGACCACCATCGCCGAGCCGCCGCCCCGGCGGCTGGTCTCGGCCGCCGCCAGCCAGCGGCCGTCCGGCAGCCGCTGCACGCCGGTCGCGGCGCCGATCTCCGGGTTCTGCCGGAAGGCCTGGCCGATCGCCTCCAGCTCCGCGCGCACCGGGCTGTTCCACAGGCCCGGCTCCAGCTCGGTGGTGGTCTGGTTGCGCTGGCTGGCCCGCGGTGCGGCGATCGCCTCGACCAGCGGAAGACCCCGGTCCAGGTGGCCGATCAGGGTCTGCAGCACGGTGGTGATGATGGTGGCGCCGCCCGGGGAGCCCACCGCGAGCACCGGACGGCCGTCCTCCAGCACGATCGTCGGGGCCATGGAGGAGCGCGGCCGCTTGCCGGGGCCGGGCAGGTTCGGGTCCGGGACCCCGGGTGCGGCCGGGGCGAAGGAGAAGTCGGTCAGCTCGTTGTTCAGCAGGAAGCCGCGGCCCGGGACGGTGATGGCGCTGCCGCCGGTGGATTCGATGGTCAGGGTGTAGGAGACCACGTTGCCCCAGCGGTCGGCGGCCGTCAGGTGGGTGGTGTTCTCCCCTTCGTACGGGGTCGGGGCGGCCTGGCCGGAGCCGCCGCAGGGCGCCGGGTGGCGCGGGTCACCGGGGGCGAGCGGGCTGGTCAGCGTACGGTCGGGCGCGATCAGGCAGCCGCGTGAGTCGGCGAACCGCTGCGAGAGCAGCTCGCGCGTGGGCACGTCCACGGCCGCCGGGTCGCCGACCCAGCGGCCCCGGTCGGCGAAGGAGATCCGCGAGGCCTCGATGAAGCGGTGCAGGTACTGCGTCTCGGACAGCTTCGAGAGGTCCGTCCGCTCCAGAATGTTCAGCGCCTCGCCGACGGTGGTGCCGCCGGAGGAGGAGGGCGCCATGCTGTACACGTCCAGACCTCGGTAGCCCACCCGCGTCGGGTCCTGCCGCTTGGTGGCGTACGCCCGCAGGTCCGCGGTGGTCAGGTCGCCGGGGCGGACCTTGCGGGTGGCCGCCGGGTCCACGGGGGGCGTGCGCACGGCCCGGACGATGTCCTCGGCGAGGGGCCCGCGGTAGAGGGCGCCGGTCCCCTTGCGGCGGAGTTCGGCGTAGGTGGCGGCCAGGTCCGGGTTCTTGAAGGTGGTGCCGACCCCCGGCAGGGCGCCGCCCGGCAGGAAGAGCTTCGCGGTGGCCGGGAAGTCCTTGAAGCGGTCCTGGTTGAGCTCGGTCTGGGCCCGGAAGGTGGCGTCCACCGTGAAGCCGTCGCGGGCCAGCTTCTCGGCGGGCTTCAGCAGTGTGTCCAACGGGCGGGTGCCCCAGGCGTCGAGGGCGCTCTTCCAGGTGGCGGGGGTGCCGGGCACACCGACGCCGAGGCCGCTGGTCTGGCCTTCCGCGAAGGGGATGGGCAGGCCGTTCTCCTGGAAGAGGGTCTCGGTGGCCGTGGCGGGGGCGGTCTCACGGCCGTCGATGGTGTGCACCCGGCGCGAGCGGGCGTCGTAGTACACGAAGTAGCCGCCTCCGCCGATGCCCGCCGAGTAGGGCTCGGTCACCCCGAGCGCGGCGGCGGTGGCGATCGCCGCGTCCACGGCGTTGCCGCCGGAGCGCAGGACGGCGATGCCCGCGGCGGAGGCGTCGGCGTCGACGCTGGCGACGGCCCCGCCGTAGCCGGCGGCGACCGGCACCTTGGCCGGTGGGGTGGTCGTGGTGGGCGGGGCCGCGGCCCCGGTGGAGACGAGCGCCCCGGCGAGGGCGACGAGCGCTAACTGACGTGCGGCGGGAGCACGCATCCGGTTCCTCCGGTCGACGGCTTGTCAGATCTGGTCGGCGCAGCGTAACTTCACCGCACCCCCCGCGTCAGGAAGGCCACCCGGCCGCTACCATCCGCCGCATGAACGACGACGTGCGCAACATCGTGCTCGGGGTGATAGCCACCGCCGTCAGCGGCGGGTTCGGCTGGTTCGCCCGGACCTATCTGTGGCGCCGTTCGCTGCGCCGCAAGCAGGGGTTCTTCGGACTGCCGGCCGGCGCCGAGTGCCTGTTCGTGGTCAACCGGCAGATGGGCGGCAAGGAGTCGTCGGTGCACCGCAACGACGCGTTCGCGCTGCTGGAGATATCCGCGCTGATCAAGGACTGCGGGGCCAACGTCCAGATCGTCACGCACGACGAGGCGCGTCAGGGCTTCGGCGAGCGTGCCGAGTTCTGCGTCGGCGGCCCGACGTCCAACACCCGTACGGTGGCGCACCTGGCCTCGATGCTGCCGGGGGTACGGGTGAACGTCGACACCCAGGAACACGAGGACCGGGGCGCGATCCAGGTGGGCGGCGAGAGCTACCGGTGGGCCAAGGGCCGGGTGGAGTACGTGCTGCTCGCCAGGCTGACGGGCGCCCAGGGCGGCCGTCCCGTCTTCCTGCTGTCCGGGCAGACGGCGGTCAGCAACCAGGCCGCGGCCCGCTATCTCGCCCGCCATCACGAGCGGCTGGCCCGCACGTACAAGAAGGATCCCTTCTGCCTGGTGCTGAAGGTGGTCAACTCCGATGCCTACGGCCCCGATGTGACCGAGCTCGCCGCCGATGTCACCCGGGCCGCCCTGACACCCGAACCGGCAGCCGTGTGATCCCGTTGATGAAGTTGGAGACCAGCCGGCGCGGCGGTCCCGCCAGCTCGGGCGCGGGCATGGCCGCGCACCACTCCTCGTAGAGGGTGCGCAGCTGGAGCCGGGCGAAGTGGGCGCCGAGGCAGACGTGCGGGCCGTCCCCGAAGGAGACGTGCGGGTTGGGCGTCCGCGCCAGGTCCAGGCGGCCCGGGTCGGCGAAGACGCGCTCGTCGTGGTTGGCGGAGGCGTGGAAGACCACCACCTTGTCCCCGGCGCGGATCGGCTGACCGGCCAGGTCGGTGTCGACGGCGGCCGTGCGGCGGAAGCTGAGCACGGGCGGGTGGACGCGCAGGAGCTCGTCGACGGCCCGGTCGAACGGGACGGATCCGTCGGCGAGTCGGCGGTAGGCGTCCGGGGCCTCGGCCAGGGCGAGCAGGCCGCCGGGGGCGGCGCTGCGGACGGTGTCGTTGCCGGCGACGGTGAGCAGGAAGAAGAACATCTCCAGTTCGGCCGGGTCGAGCCGGGCCTCGGCGAGGGCGGTCATCACGTCGTCGCCGGGGTGCGCGCGCTTGTGGTCGGCCAGTTCGCGGGCGTACGCGAACATCTCGCCGAGCAGGGCCGGGGAGCGCGGGTTGAGCGGGGTGCCGTCCGGGCCGAGGAGCGGCTCGGGGACGTCGTCGGGGTCCTGGTACCCGATGATCCGTACGGTCCACTCCAGCAGCAGGGCCCGGTCGGTGTCCGGGACGCCGAGCAGGTCGGTGAGGTTCAGCAGCGCGTATGTGTCGGTGACGGCGCGTACGAGGTCGACGGAGCCGTCCTCGGCGTCGTGGCGGGCGGCGGCGAGCAGGGTGCGGGCGCGCTCGCGTACCCGCGCGGCGAAGGCGTCGACGCGGGCGGGGGTGAAGGCGCGGGACACCAGCCGCCGCAGCCGGCCGTGCTCGGGCGGGTCCTGGTTGAGCATGGTGCGGCGCAGGAAGGGCAGGTCGGCGGGGTCGGGGTCGCGGATCTGGGTGGCGCCCAGCCAGGAGGAGTACGTCCGGTGGTCGCGCAGGACCCGTACGACGTCGCGGTGGCGGGTGACGGCCCAGAAGCCGGGGCCGGCGGGCCAGCCCTGGATCTCCGGTTCCGGCTGCCAGGCCACGGGGTGCCGCTCGCGCAGCAGCCGGTAGCGCTCGTGCGGGATGCCGGAGGCGTAGATGCGGGGGTCGAAGACGTCGGGGACGTCCGCGGCGTGGTCCATGGGGCCACCGTGACGGGTGGGCGCCCCCGGCCGCAAGGGTGCGGTGCCACGGCCGGGGGGTGCGCCGTGGCGGTCAGCGTTTCCGGTCGCAGTCGGCGGCCGGGAGGGTGGTGTCGGTGCCCTGCAGGATGACGGGGCTGCGGGTGTCCGTCAGGACGGCGGTGCCGATGGTGCACACGATCTGCATGCGGGCCAGGTCCGACAGGTCGCCCACGGCGAACGGCACCCGGACCGTCGTTCCTTCGTGCGTGTACGGGCTCACCGCCATCTGTTCCTCCTGTCCGGCGGGCAGCCGGGGCAGGGCCGTGGTGAGCCCGACCTCGGCGGCCCGGCCGCGGGGGCCGTCGAGCAGCAGCCGCAACAGCACCACGGGGTTGAGCCGGTAGCCCTCCGCCAGGCTGAAGGGGCTCGGGGCGAGCCGGTCGCCGTCCTTGGCCACGAAGTAGAGGAAGTTGCTCTTGTTGCCCCCGGAGACCTTGACGGTGGCGGAGTGGCCGCTGTCGATCACATCGGTGCGTTTGATCCCGCATCCGGTGAGCAGCAGGGCGCAGCCGACCAGCGTCGCCGTGGCCGCGGCCGCCCGGGATCTCGTTCCGTGCCCGGTCACGCGTGGGCCTCCAGCGGCATGTCGAGGGTGAAGACCGCTCCCCCGGTGGGCCCGTTGGCCGCGAGGAGGGTGCCGCCGTGCAGGCGGACGTTCTCCAGGGTGATGGCGAGGCCGAGTCCGCTGCCGGCGGAGCGGGTCCGGGCCGCGTCGGCCTTGAAGAACCGGTCGAAGATGTGCGGCAGTACCTCGGGGGCGATGCCGGGTCCGCTGTCGGCGACGTCGATCAGGAGCCGTTCGCCGTGCTCGCCCGGTGCGGTCCGTACGGTGACGCGTACGGGCGCGCCGCCGTGGCGGAGGGCGTTGCCGACCAGGTTGGCGAGGATCACGTCGAAGCGGCGCGGGTCGAGGCGGGCGCGTACCCGGTCCGGCAGTTCGGTGACGACGCGGTCGTCGACCCAGTGGCGGCGCTCCAGGGTCTTGCGCACGGCTTCGGCGATGTCCACGTCGTCGAGGTTGAGCTCGGCGGCCCGGGCGTCGAAGCGGGAGATCTCCATCAGGTCCTCGACGAGGACGGCGAGCTTGCCCGTCTCGGCGCTGACCAGGCGCAGGGCCTTGGCGGTGTCGGCGTCGAGGCGTTCGGCGTCCTCGTCGAGGACCTCGGTGACGGCGAGCATCCCGGCGAGGGGGGTGCGCAGTTCGTGGGAGACGTCGGAGGCGAAGCGGCGGGCGCGGACCTCGGCGTCCTGGAGTTCGCGTACGGACTGCTCCAGGGCGCGGGCGGTCTCGTTGAAGGTGCGGGCGAGTCCGGCGAGCTCGTCGGCGCCTCTGACCTCGATCCGGGTGTCGAGGCGGCCGCGGCCGAGGTTCTGGGCGGCCCGGCGCATGTCGCGGACCGGCCGCAGGACGCTACGGGCGGCCAGCAGGGCGGGCACGATGGCGATGGCCAGCCCCGGGACGGCGCCCTGCTTGGCGGCGTCGACCATGGCTTCGACGGTCTGCTTCTCGGTGGCGAGCGGGACGCTGGCGTAGAAGACGGCGCCGGTGGCTTCGGTGGAGCCGTTGTGCTCGATGAAGGCGGGGACCCCGACGGTGAGCCACGGGTTGCCGCGCTGGTCCTCGACCCGCTGGAAGGCGGTGTAGTCGTGGCTGCGGACCTTCCTGCGCAGATCGTCGGTGATGACGCTGGAGGTCGGTGTGCCGGGGTTGGTGGAGACCCGCACGCTGCCGTACTCGCCGAAGATGATCCACGGGTGCGGTTTGCCGCGCTTGCCGAGTTCGATGACGATGCGCTGGACCTCCTGCTGGTCCAGCGGAAGCCGGAACTCCTGCTGCTCGACCTGGTCCCGCAGGGTGCTGATGGCGGTGTCCTGGGTCTGCTTGAGGATCGCGTTGCGCGCCTGCTGGTAGGTGAGGGCGGCCGTGGTCACCGCGCTGATCGCGGCGACCAGCAGGAAGGCGGCGATCAGTCGGGTGCGCAGGCCCAGCGGCGCTATCCGTCGCACGGTCGCCTACAGCGGACCGAAGCGGTAGCCGAAGCCGCGCACGGTCTGTATGTAGCGGGGGCTCGCGTCGGGGTCCTCGACCTTGGTGCGCAGCCGGCGGACGCAGGCGTCCACGAGCCGGGCGTCGGCGTGGTAGCTGTGGTCCCACACGTACTCAAGGAGTTGTTGGCGGGAGAAGACCTGCTCGGGCGAGGCCGACAGGTGCAGCAGGAGCTTGATCTCGCTGGGGGCCAGGGGCACGCGCTCGCCGTTCTTGGCGACGCTCAGCCCGGCGCGGTCGATGCTCAGCTCACCGTGGCGCTCGACTCCCGGGCGGGCGCCCACCGGGTCGCTGAGCCGGCGCAGGACGGCCTTGATGCGGGCCTCGATGACCTCGGTGCGGGCGGGTTTGACGATGTAGTCGTCGGCGCCGGCCTCCAGGCCGACGACGATGTCGAAGTCGTCGCCGCGTGCGGTGAGCATGATGATCGGCACCTGGCTGGTCTCGCGGATGCGGCGGCAGACCTGGACGCCGTTGATGCCCGGCAGCATCAGGTCGAGCAGGACGAGCTCGGGGCGGAAGCCGCCCATCAGCGCCAGCCCTTCCTCTCCGGTCTCGGCGGAACTCACGTCGTGGCCCCGGCGGCGCAGGCCGAGGCCGACCCCCTCGCGGATGGAAGGGTCGTCCTCGATCAGCAGTACGCGTGGCATCCGGTCAGTATCCCAAAGGTGTTGCGGGGCCTTACCTCCGCTGTGGGCCGGTCCTGCGCCTCAGGGAGTCCAGCATGTCGGTGATCTCCGTCAGGCGCAGCGGCCCGGCGAGGATGACGACGACGAGGGCCAGGGCGGCGGTTCCCGCCCCGACGGCGGCGAAGTCGCCGAACCGCTCGGTGGCGCGGGCGGTCGCGTACGCGGCGGCGGCCGCCGGTGCGCAGGCGACCAGGAGCCGCAGGTGGGTCCGTACGGCGGTCGCGCGCCGCTGCGTACGGGTGCCCTCGCGCGGGCCGAGCCGCCGGGTGAGGGTGTGGGCGGTGACGGCGGCGCCCGAGAGGAAGGCGACGGAGGAGGCGCCGGCCATGCCGGTGACGGCCCAGCGCGGGGACAGCAGGACGTAGGCGGCGGCGGACAGCCCGGCGGTGAGCGCGGCGATGACCAGGTTCAGGAAGAAGGGGGTCCGGGTGTCGGAGAGGGCGTAGAAACCGCGCGAGAGGACGTACTGCGCGGAGAAGGCGATCAGGCCGGGCGCGAAGGCGATGAGCATGCCCGCCATGACCTCGATGTCGGCGGCGTCGGTGCGGCCGTACCCGAAGACGCTGCCCATCACCCAGGGGGCGAGGGCGGCGAAGAGCGCGGCGGCGGGCACGACGAGGGCCGCGCTGGAGCGCAGGGCGTAGGAGATGTCGCGGCGCACGGCGGCGAGGTCGCCGTCGGTGGCGGCCGCGCTCATCCGGGGCATCAGGGCGGTCACGAGGGAGACGGTGATGATGCCCTGCGGGACGATCCACAGCTGGTAGGCGTTGCTGTAGGCGGTGTAGCCGGCGCCGCCCGCGAGTCCGGCGTCCACGGCGTGCCGGCCGGTGGTGGTGGAGAGCCGGGTGACGACCCAGTAGGCGATCTGGTTGGTGAGGACGAGCATGACGGTCCAGCCCGCGTTGCGCAGCGGGCGGCCGAGGCCGCTGCCGCGCCAGTCGAAGCGGGGGCGCCAGCGGAAGCGGGCGGCGCGCAGCGAGGGGACGAGGGCGAGGGCCTGGATGACGATGCCGAGGGTGGTGCCGAGACCCAGGAGGCGGGTCTCGTCGGCGGTGAGGCCGGCCGCCCCGTCGTGGGAGAGGTGGAGGAAGAGCCCGAAGACGCCGATGATGACGAGGTTGTTGAGGACCGGGGTCCACATCATGGCGCCGAACCGGCCGCGGGCGTTGAGCACCTGCCCGAGCAGGGTGAAGAGTCCGTAGAAGAGGATCTGCGGCAGGCAGTACCGGGCCAGGGCCACGGTGGTGCTCGCCTGGGCGCCGTCGTAGGGGGTGTACACCGAGACGATCAGCGGGGCGGCGAGGACGGCGGCGGCGGTGAGCGCCAGGAGGGCGACGGTGCAGGCGGTGAGCAGCCGGTCGGTGTAGGCGGATCCACCGTCCGCGTGCTCCTTGGCGGCCCGGACCAGCTCGGGTACGAAGACGGCGTTGAGCGCGCCGCCGATGAGCAGCATGTAGATGATGTTCGGGACCGTGTTGGCGACGGCGTAGCTGTCGCCGAGGAACTCGGTGCCCAGCGCCGCGACGACGACGGCGGAGCGGATGAAGCCGGTGGCGCGGGAGACGACGGAACCGGCCGCCATGAGGGCGCCGCTGCGCAGGACGGAGGTCTTGCCCGAGGACGCTCCGGCGCTCGCCGGTGCGGTGTCCGCTCTGGTGCCGCTGTCGGTGTCGGTGGCGGTCACCGGCGGGCCAGGTAGGCCTGGAACGCCTTGTAGAGCGCCGTGTTGGCGACTCCGTCCATCGGTATCTCCCACTCTCCCAGCGTCTCGACGACCTGTCCGCCGGTGCCGAGCTTCCAGCGCAGCAGCCCGTACGAACGCGCCGAGGGGTCAAGGGTGGAGGGTACCCCGCGCATGTCGTACTCCTGTGCGCCGAGGGCGTGGGCGTCGCACATCATGCGCCACTGCAGGGCGTTGCTGGGGCGTACCTCGCGGCGGTGGTCGGCGGAGGCGCCGGTCTGGTACCAGACCCGCTCCCCGGCGGTGATCATCGTGTGGGCGGCGAGGATCTCGCCCTGGTGGATGCCCAGGTAGAGCCGCATGCGGCCGGGTGCCTCCTCGTTGAGGACCTGGTACTGCTGCTCGTAGTACGCGAGGGAGCGGCCGAGGCGGAAGCCGTCGCGCTCCTCGGTGATGCGCAGCAGGCGGTAGAACTCGGGGAGGTCCGCGGCGGTGCCGATGACCGTCTCCACGCCGGACTTCGTGGCCTTGCGTACGTTGCGCCGCCATTCCTGGTTGAGGCCCGCCCAGACCTCGTCGAGGGTGCGGCCGGCCAGTGGGACGCGGAAGACGTGGCGGGGCTGGGCGTCGCCGTCGTCCTCGCCGCCGCACCGCGTCCAGCCGCGGGTGCGCAGCCGGTCGGCGAGGGCGGCGCCCACCGGGTCGACCTCGGTGGCGAGCACGTCGGATATCTGTCGGCCGGGCCCGGAGGCGGCCTTGGCGGTGGTCGCGTCCCAGCGCCGGTAGGCGGGGGTGGGGCCGATGCGGACCGCGAAGGCGCCGGCGGAGCGCAGGTGGCGCATGAGCGGGTTCAGCCAGCGGTCGATGTGCGGATCGGACCAGTCGGCGACGGGGCCCTCGGGAAGGTAGGCGAAGTATTTCCGGGTGCCGGGGAATTGCCGATAGAGCACCAGACCGGCGCCCTGAATCTGGCCGTCCGCATAGTGCCAACCGACCCTTTCCGAGCGCCAAAGGTCTTTTACGCGCGCCCAGGACGGGTACTGGAGAAAGCTCGCCCCGCCGTGGCGGGAAAGGAACGCCTGGTATTCCGAGACGGACAGGGCACGCACGCGGAGCTCCCGGTCCTGGTCATGGTCCTGCTGGGCGGGGGTCACGAGCAGTGCGCACACGGCAGACGGCCTTCCTGTCGTCCTGACGGTCTCTCACAGGACTCTCACAGCCGCCCGTGACCGCCGTGCGCGGCGTTTGTGACCGGATGATGACCGTTTCGCTGCGGTCGACGTCACAAGGGAAAGGACGAGGTTTTGTGCCGATCACGGAACCTAAAGTCGGGTCGTTGGCATCTCCCTTTGCGAACGTCACTCCCCACCGCTCCTGGAAAGGGCCCTTCGTTGAGCCGTATACGCCGCACCGCCATGGCGGGCACCGCACTTCTGGCCGCCGCGCTCACCGCCTGTTCGGGCGGGAGCGACGGTGGTGGCGACGACAAGGGCAAGGACGACGCGAAGCCGAAGGCGCCCATGGCGGTCTCGGTGAACCTCACGGGCGATCAGGTGAAGGCGGGCCAGCCGGTGACGGTGACCGTCGCCGAGGGCAAGCTGGCCCAGGTGAAGGTGACCGACGCCAAGGGCGCGGAGCTGCCGGGGAAGATAGCCGACGACGGGAAGAGCTGGACCTCGGAGCGCAACGCCCCGGCCGGCGCGGAGTACAAGGTCGAGGCGCAGAACACCGACAGCCAGAGCGCCACCACGCAGTTCAGGACGAGCGCCGCCGACAAGGTGAACAAGGTCTCGATCAACATCACCAAGGGCAGCACGGTGGGCGTGGCCATGCCCGTGTCGCTCGTCTTCGACAACCCGGTGACGAACAAGGCCGAGGTGGAGAAGCAGCTCAAGGTCACCACCTCGAACAACACCGAGGGCTCGTGGGGCTGGATCAAGGACCACTCCGGCAACGACCGCGTCGACTGGCGGCCCAAGGACTACTGGAAGTCCGGCACCGACGTGAAGGTCGAGATGCACCTGAACGGTGTGGACTCCGGCAAGGGCGGGGGGATGTTCGCCCGGGACTACAACACCGAGTTCAAGATCGGAAAGGACCGTCGGGTCCAGGTCAGCCTCGACACCAAGAAGCTGACGGTGACGGAGGACGGCCAGACGCAGAAGACGATCCCGATCTCGGCGGGCACTCCGGGCGGCAAGAAGGCGTCCTGGTCCGGGAAGATGGTGATCATGTCGAAGGAGGGCACCATCCGGATGGACTCCCAGACGGTGGGCCTGGACAACGCCTACGACAAGATGGTCGATTACTCGATGCGGCTGACCTGGTCGGGCATGTACGCGCACGCCGCCCCGTGGAACGAGGCCAACTTCGGCCGCTCCAACAGCAGTTCCGGCTGTGTGGGGATGAGCGACGCCAACGCCAAGGACTTCTTCGCGCAGTCCCAGATCGGTGACGCCTTCGAGGTGGTCGGCGAGGGCTCCAAGGGCAACGCCGACATCGGCAACGGCTACGGCGAGTGGAACCTGACCTGGGACCAGTGGAAGGCCAAGAGCGCCCAGTCCGGCACCCCGCAGAACGGCTGACGGCCGCTCCGCGCGGGCCGGTCCACCCCTGGCATCCAATCGTTACCAGTGCGTAACTTACTCACGGGTTACTTTGGGTAACTCGCTCCCGTTACCGTCGGGTCACTTTGACAACCCCGGCGTACGCGAGGAGCGAGAGATGCACCGCACCACCACCGCCGCGGCCGTGGCGACCCTGCTGGCGGCGACCGCCCTGGGCCTGACCCCCCACCAGGCCCAGGCGGCGCCCGCCACCACCGTGGCAGCCGCCGCCGACGCCTCGTCGCAGGTGCGCTTCCACGACATCCCGGGGCACGGCGGAATCACCCTCAAGGGCAACGTCTTCACCCCGGCCGGGGCCGAGAGCGGCCGCAAGTACCCGCTGATCGTGCTGCCCACCAGCTGGGGCCTGCCGCAGATCGAATACATCGCCCAGGCCAAGAAGCTCGCCGACTCCGGCTACGTCGTGGTCAGTTACACCTCGCGCGGCTTCTGGCTCTCCGGCGGCGAGATCGAGGTGGCCGGCCCGCCGGACATCGCCGACGTCAGCGCCGTCATCGACTGGGCGCTCGCCAACTCCCCCGCCGACGCGGACCGCATCGGCCTCGGCGGGGTCTCGTACGCCGCCGGCATCACCCTGCTGGCCTCCGCCCAGGACCCGCGTGTCAAGGCCGTGGTCGCGATGAGCGGCTGGGCCGACCTGATCGAGTCCATCTACTCCGGTCGCACCCAGCACGTCCAGGCCGCCGCGATGCTCGGCGCCGCCGGATACCTCACCGGCCGCCCCGGACCCGAACTGAAGACGCTGCTCGGCAACTTCCTCGGCTCCCGGCTGGACAAGGAGCAGGAGATGATCGAGTGGGGCAGGCGGCGTTCGGCCTCCGAGCAGGTGGACCGGATCAACGCCAACGGCGCCGCGATCATGCTCGGCAACGCCTGGGGCGACACCATCTTCCCGCCCGACCAGTACGCGAAGTTCTACGAGCGGCTGACCGGACCCAAGCGTCTGGAGTTCCGGCCCGGGGACCACGCCACCGCCGAGGGAACCGGCCTGCTCGGGCTGCCCAACGACACCTGGACCAACGCGCACCGCTGGTTCGACCGCTACCTCAAGGGCGAGCGCAACGGCGTCGACACCGAGGCCCCGGTACAGATCAAGTCCCGCAGCGACGGTGGCTACGAGGGCTACGCCGACTGGAAGTCGGTCGGCGCCGGCGGCACCGAGAAGCTCGCCCTCTCCGACAGCGAGCACCTCTTCGCCAATGTCGACTCCGGCGCCAACGGCGGCATCCTGCTCCTGTCCAGCGCCCTCGACCAGTTCGTCAAGGCGCCGCCGATCGCCTCCGTCCCGCTCCTGCCCCGGGCCTTCGCGGCCGTCTGGCAGTCGGAGCGCCACGACCGGACGCGCCGGATCCGCGGCACCGCGAAGCTGCACACCACGGTCACCCCCACCAAGGGTGACGGCACCTTCGTCGCGTACCTCTACGACGTCGGCCCGCTCGGCATCGGCAAGCTCGTCAGCAACGCCCCGTACACCTTCCACGGCAAGACCCCAGGCCAGGCCTTCGGGGTGGACCTGGAGCTGTTCTCCACCGCCTACGACGTCCCCGCGGGCCACCGGCTCGCCCTCGTCGTCGACACCGTCGACCCGCTGTACATCGAGCACAACCCGCTCGGCGCGCAGCTGACCTTCTCCTCGCCGCGCACCGACCCCAGCTATGTGTCGGTGCCGCTGCGCGAGCAGTGATCCACGGCCGGCGGTGCTCGGTGCCCGTGCCCGGTGCCGTCAGTGCTTGAGGATCTTGGAGAGGAAGTCCTTGGCCCGGTCGCTCTCCGGGGCGGTGAAGAACTGCTCCGGGGTGCGGTCCTCGATGATCTGTCCGTCGGCCATGAAGACCACGCGGTTCGCGGCGGAGCGGGCGAAGCCCATCTCGTGGGTGACCACGATCATGGTCATGCCCTCGCGGGCGAGCTGCCGCATGACCTCCAGCACCTCGTTGATCATCTCCGGGTCGAGTGCCGAGGTGGGCTCGTCGAAGAGCAGGGCCTTGGGGTTCATGGCGAGGGCGCGGGCGATCGCCACGCGCTGCTGCTGACCGCCGGAGAGCTGGGCCGGGAACTTCTCGGCCTGGTCGGCGAGGCCCACCCGCTCCAGGAGCTCCCGGGAGCGCCGGTCCGCCTCGCCCCGCTTGCGGCCGCGGACCTTGACCTGCGCGAGCGAGACATTGGCGAGCACGGTCTTGTGCGCGAACAGGTTGAAGGACTGGAAGACCATCCCCACCTCGGCGCGCAGCCGGGCCAGCTCCTTGCCCTCCGCGGGCAGCGCCTCCCCGTCGATCAGGATCGTGCCCGACTCGACGCTCTCCAGTCGGTTGATCGCCCGGCACAGGGTGGACTTCCCGGAACCGGAGGGGCCGATGACCACCACCACCTCCCCGCGGCCGACGGTGAGGTCGATGTCCCGCAGTACGTGCAGCGCACCGAAGTGCTTGTTGACGTCCCGCAGCTCGATCAACGGTTCGACGGCCATGTGCTGCCCTGCCCACTTGTCGGAGTCGTTCTCGAAGTCGTTCCCGGTCCCGGTCGCGATGCGTCGGGGCCGGCGCAAACTATCCAGGTACGGAAGGGCACTTCGCACGCGAGAGGGACCACGACACGCCGGAACGTCAGCCTTCGGAGGCTTCCGCGTAGGCCTGGCTGAGCTCGGGGGACCCCGTCATCGCCCAGGACACGCCCGACTCGATCACGTTCAGCTCCCGGCCCGAGGCCAGCCGGATCACCGGCCGGCCGTCGGGCCACACCAGCCAGGCGGTCCCCGGAACGGTCCGGATGATCACCGTCCCGAGATAGAAGCCGGCGTCGTTGCCGAGCCAGGGCACCGCCTCGGGATCCCGCCGCCAGCGCGGCATCAGCTGGTCCAGTGCCTCCAACGAGGCCTGACTCTCATCGAGTTCGAGCCCGGCCGCCCGTGCCTGGACGCGCAGCATCTCGCACTCCGAGAACAACTCGGCGACACCCTCGGGGTCGTCCGCGAGGGCGGCGGCGAGTCCCGCACCCTGTTCCGTTTCGCTTCGGTTCAGCCAGTTGCCCAGGAAAGGGATGTTCATACCGCCCAGCGTCGCACCAGGATCCGCCGCTGACCACAGGGCGCGCCTGGATCCGCCGGTCCGGACATCCTCAGACGCCGAGGTCCAGGTCCACGACGACGGGCGCGTGGTCGGACGCGCCCTTGCCCTTGCGCTCCTCGCGGTCGACGTAGGAGTCGGTGACGGCCTTCGTGAAGGCCTCGTTGCCGTAGACCAGGTCGATGCGCATGCCCTTGTTCTTGGGGAAGGCGAGCATCCGGTAGTCCCAGAAGGTGTAGGGACGGTCGTACTTCAGCGCGCGCGGGAACACGTCCGAGAGGCCGGCGGCGCGCAGCGCCTCCAGGGCGGCCCGCTCGGCGGGGGTGACATGGGTGAGGCCCGCGAAGACGGCCGGGTCGTAGACGTCCTCGTCGGTCGGGGCCACATTGAAGTCGCCGAGCACCGCGAAGGGGCGCGGACCGGCCGCGTCCTCGGCGACGGCCGTGGCCAGGGAGCGGAACCACTCCAGCTTGTAGCCGTAGTGGTCGTGCTCGACCTCGCGCCCGTTCGGCACGTACACCGACCAGACCCGGACCCCGCCGCAGGTGGCGGAGATCGCGCGGGGCTCCTGGACGCCCTCGTAGTCGGGCCCGCCGGGCAGTCCGAGGACCACGTCCTCCAGGCCGACCTTGGAGAGCAGGGCGACGCCGTTCCAGCGGCCGGTGGCGTTGACCGCCGATTCGTAGCCCAGCTCGCGCAGCTCGGCGTAGGGGAACTGCGCCTCCGAGCACTTGGTCTCCTGGATGCACAGGACATCCGTGCCGGAGCTCTCCAGCCAGGCCAGCAGGCGCGGCAGCCGGGCGGTGATGGAGTTGACGTTGAAGGTGGCGATACGCATACGCGCCAACCTACCGCCCGGCACCGACAGTCACAGTTCGGCGGAGTCCCCCGCGGTGAGTCGCCCGTGGTCGGTGCCCCCGAGGGCGCCCAGGACGTTGTCGTAGATCGGCCGGGCGATGTCGGCGAGGTAGGCGTCGTGGATGTCCAGGGCCCGGCGCGGCTTGACCTCGCGGAGGTAGTCGATGACCTCGGAGACCTTGTTCCAGGGGGCGTGCACCGGGACCATCAGGGTCTCGACGGGTACTCCGGGCACGGTCAGCGCGTCCCCGGGGTGGAAGAGGGAACCCTCCACGAGGTAGCCGACGTTCGTGACGCGCGGGATGTCCGGGTGGATCACCGCGTGCAGCTCCCCGTGCACCTGGACCTCGAACCCGGCCGCGGTGAAGGCGTCGCCGTGGCCGACGGTGTGCACCCGGCCCGGATAGGCGGGGGCGAGCTTCTCCGCGACGCTGCGCAGGGTCCACAGTTCGACCGCCGGATCGGCGTCGAGGGCGGCCCGCAGCCGGCCCTCCTCGAAGTGGTCGGGGTGTTCGTGCGTGACCAGCAGGGCGTCCGCCCCCAGGCCCGCGTCCGGTTCGCTGAAGGCGCCCGGGTCGATGACGAGCGTGCGCCCGTCCTTCTCCAACTGAACGCAGGAATGCAGCCGCTTGGTGAGCTTCATGATCCCAAGGCTAAGGGCTCGGGGGGCTCAGGGGGTGGTGGAGGAGACCACGTAGACCTTGGAGACCTTGGGGTCGGTGAGGTCGACGGTGATGTCGCGGGTGGGCCGCGGGTCGTCCTGTTCCAGGGTGGTGCCCCGCCACGGGGTCTTCGGCTTCCAGTCCCAGCCGGCGACCGAGGTGTCGTGGGCGGAGATCGAGACGCCGGGGGTCAGGTCCTCGCGGTCGATGCCGAGGGAGGACAGGAAGCCGTCCAGTTCCTGCGGGGTGACCGCGAACTGGACGTACAGCCGGCTGGTGCGCCAGTTGTTGGTCTCCAGGAACCCGACGCGCCAGGCCTTGTCCGGGACCGGGACCTCGTAGATGCTGCGCTGCACCTTGGAGGGCCAGCCGGGGCGCACCTGGGACGCGCCGACCTTGGCGGCCTTGTCGCGGCCGCTCTCGCGGCTCTGCTGGGTGGAGATCGCCAGGTAGCCCGCGGGTACGCCGACCAGCAGCAGGATGATGATCGCGGTGATCCAGCGGCGCTTGACGACGTGCCTGCGGTCCTCGGCGGTGGGCGTCGGGGCGCCTTCGGCGTCGGGGGCGGAGGCCTGGTGGGGCAGGGTGGGCGGGTTCACTGTGCGTCCTGGTCGTCGGGGCCGGGGGCGGCGGCGGGGTCGCGGCGACCCAGCTGCTGCGCGTAGCGCTCGTACCGCTCGTAGCGCTCGACCCGGCGGCGGGTGGCGCGGCGGAAGCGGCGGGCGACGAGCCGGGCGAGGTCGGCGGCGCCGACCATGCCCGCCTCGGGCCCGAGCTGGGCCTTGGCGATACGGGCCTCGGGGCGGTAGCCGCGACCGGTGAGGTGGCGGCGGAAGGCGTCCCGGGCCGGGCCGATCAGCAGGTCGTCGGCGGCGCTGACGCCGCCGCCGATGACGAAGCAGGAGGGGTCGAGGGCGGCGGCGAGGTTGGCGATGCCGACGCCCAGCCACTGGCCGATGTCCTGGAGCAGCTCGACGCACATGGCGTCGCCCTCCCGGGCCAGCTCGGTGATCAGCGGTCCGGTGATCTCGTGGACGTTGCCGCCGACCTTGGCGATGATGTTGTACGCGACCGGGGAGTCCGCGGCGGCCAGCTCGCGGGCCTCGCGGACCAGGGCGTTGCCGGAGCTGTACTGCTCCCAGCAGCCGCGGTTGCCGCAGGGGCAGCGGTGGCCACCGGGGACGACCTGCATGTGGCCGAATTCGCCCGCGACCCCGTACCGGCCGCGCTTGACCTGGCCGCCTTCGAGGATGGCCCCGCCGATGCCGGTGCCGAGCGTGATCATGACGAGGTGGTCCTCGCCGCGGCCGGCGCCGAAGCGCCATTCCGCCCAGGCGGCGGTATTGGCATCGTTGTCGACCATGACCGGGACCGCGAGCCGGGACTGGAGCGCGTCCCGCAGGGGCTCGTCGCGCCAGGCCAGGTGGGGTGCGAACAGCACGCGGGAGCGGTCGGCGTCGACCCAGCCGGCGGCGCCGATGCCGACCGCGTGGACGTCGTGCCGGTCGGAGAGGTCCAGCACCAGTTCGACGATGGTGTCCTCGACGACCTTGGGGCTCTTGGACTTGTCCGGGGTCTCCGTGCGGATCTTCTCCAGGATGATCCCGTCGGCGTCGACGACGCCGGCCATCACCTTGGTGCCGCCGATGTCGATGCCGACCGTGGGGACGCGCGGGGCCGTCAGGTGCGACCGGCGCTCCCGGGTCCCGATGGTCCGCAGGACGGTGCCTCGCGCCGACCCCCGGTGGGTGAGCGCGAAATCCCGGTACGTGCTCATCGAGTCGTGTCGTCCCTCTTGGGTGCGGTGGTTCGGGGGGTCCGGTCGGCGTCGTCGGCCGGGCCGCTCCGACCGGCTGCGCGGTCCGTCGCGGCCGTGGCGTGTGGGGCGCCTGCCCCCGATTCTGCCACTCGCTCCAGTTCGTGGCTCAGCTCGTCCAGCTCGGATCCGCCCGCCATCTGCCGGGTGAGCTCGTCGAGCGTGATCGAGTCGCGGGTGTGGCTGCCCGCCATGGTGCCCCGCTTGAGGAGCACGAAACGGTCCCCCACCAGGTACGCGTGGTGCGGGTTGTGGGTGATCAGGACCACGCCGAGGCCCGCGTCCCGGGCGGCCGCGACGTACTTGAGGACCACTCCGGACTGTTTCACGCCGAGGGCCGCGGTGGGCTCGTCGAGGACGAGGACCTTCGCCCCGAAGTACACGGCGCGGGCGATGGCCACGCACTGGCGTTCACCGCCGGACAGGGTGCCGATGGGCTGGTCCACGTCGCGCAGGTCGATGCCCATGCGCAGCAGCTCCGTGCGGGTGGTGCGGCGCATGAGGTCCACGTCGAGGCGGCGCAGGGGGCCGCGGCCCTTGGTGGGCTCGGAGCCGAGGAAGAAGTTCCGCCAGACGGGCATGAGCGGGACGACGGCGAGGTCCTGGTAGACGGTGGCGATGCCGTGGTCGAGGGCCGCGCGGGGGTTGGCGAGGACGGTCTCCTCCCCCTCGATCTCGAAGGTGCCGGCGTCGTGCCGGTGCAGCCCCGCGATGATCTTGATGAGGGTGGACTTGCCGGCGCCGTTGTCGCCGAGGACACAGGTGATCTCGCCCGCCGAGACCTCCAGGGAGACTCCTTGGAGGGCGCGGATGTTCCCGTAGAACTTGCTGACGTCGGTCAGCTTCACCAGGGCGGGGTCCGCCCCGGGCGCGGTCGTGGTGGTGCCCTTGTCGGTCGCGATCACTTGCTCGCCTCCGCCCGCTTGCGGACCCATGCGTTGAGCAGCGTGGCCAGCAGGAGCATCGCGCCGAGGAAGAACTTGAACCAGTCCGGGTTCCACTGGGCGTACACGATGCCGTTGCTGGTCATGCCGAAGATGAAGGCGCCGACCGCCGAGCCGATGGCTGAGCCGTAGCCGCCGGTCATCAGACAGCCGCCGATGACGGCCGCGATGATGTAGAGGAACTCGTTGCCGACGCCCTCGCCCGACTGGACCACGTCGAACGAGAAGAGGATGTGCTGTCCGGAGATCCAGGCGCACAGGGCGACGCCCATGTAGAGCCCGATCCGGGTCTTCACGACGGGCACGCCGGTGGCGCGGGCGGCGTCCGCCCCGCCGCCGACGGCGAAGATCCAGTTACCGGCGCGGGTGCGCAGCAGGATCCAGGTGGCGACGGCGACGATGGCGAACCACCACAGGATGGTGACCTTGAGGGTGACCGAGCCGATGTTCCACTGCGAGGCGAAGAGGGCGCGGGCGGAGGCGAAGCCCTCCATGTCGGCGATGGTCTTGGTGGAGACCGTGCCGGTGATCAGCTTGGTGAAGCCGAGGTTCAGGCCCGTCAGCATCAGGAAGGTGCCGAGCGTGATGATGAAGCTGGGCAGCTTCGTGCGGGTCAGCATGAACCCGTTGAAGAAGCCGATGGCCAGGGTGACCAGCAGGGACACGCCGACGCCGACCCAGACGTTCGCGGTCATCTGGTAGCTGAACATCGAGCTCACCAGCGCCGAGGTGGTGACCATGACACCCGCGGAGAGGTCGAACTCGCCGCCGATCATCAGCAGGGCCACGGGGGCGGCCATGATCCCGATGGTGGAGGCCGAGTACAGGACCGTGCTGAGGCTGGAGGCCTGGAGGAAGCTGGGGGCGGCGATGGAGAAGAAGACGAAGACGGCGACGGCGCCGACCACCGAGCCCAGCTCGGGGCGGGCGAGCAGCTTGCGCAGGGCCGAGGTGGGGGCGAGCCGTTCGTCGAGCCCGTCGGCCGGTGCGGTGGTGCTCATCGGCTGCCCCGCTTGATGTACTCCTCCAGCTTGGCGGCCTCGTCCGCGGTGACGATCTGCGGGCCGGTGAGGACCGGGCGGCCGCCGCCGAGCACGTTCGCGTTGTAGCGGTAGAGCCAGAGCAGGTCGATGGCCTCGTAGCCCTGGAGGTAGGGCTGCTGGTCGACGGCGAAGCCGAGGGCGCCGGACTTCAGGTCGCGGGCGACCGAGGCGTTGAGGTCGAAGGTGTCGACCTCGGCCTTGCTGCCGGCCGCGTCCTTGGCCTTGATCGCGGTGGGCGCGAAGGGGGCGCCCAGGGTGACGATCGCGTCGATGGACGGGTCGGCCTGGAGCTGTGCCTGGATCGCGGCCTGGACGGAGGGCATGTTGGTGCCCTCGACGTAGAGGTTCTCCATGGTGCCGGAGAAGGTCTTCTTCGCCCCGGCGCAGCGCTGCTCGTGGCCCACGTTGCCCTGCTCGTGCAGGACGCAGACGGCCCGCTTCCTGCCGCGCTCGTTCAGCTCGGTGCCGACGGCCTCGCCGGCGATCACCTCGTCCTGGCCGATGTGGGTCAGCGCCCCGTACTCGGCGGACTGGGCGGATCCGGAGTTGACCGTGATCACCGGGATGCCGGCCTTGGCGGCCTTGGCGAGGACGTCCTTGAGGGCCTCGGGCTTGGCCAGGCTGACGACGATCCCGTCGACCTTCTGGTCGATCGCGTTCTGCACGAACTGCGCCTGCTGCTGGGCCTGGTCGTCGTGGGCGTAGACGAAGTTGATGTTGTCCTTCGCCGCGGCCTCCTTGGCACCCTTCTGCACGATGTCCCAGAAGGTGTCGCCGTCGCCCGCGTGCGTGACCATCGCGAAGGTCCAGCGCGGCGTGGAGACGGCGGGTCGGCCCGCCTCGGCGGCCCGCGCGCGCTCCTCGGCGCGCTTGCCGCCCGTACTGCTGCAGCCCGCGAGCGAGGCCCCCAGTACCGCCGCGAGCACGGCGCCCACGACGCGTACCCCTGTCCGAACCCTAGCCACGTCGCCGCGCCCTTCCCTCGTCACCAATGCGGTCCGTCGTCGAGCCGGCCACCAATCCGGTCATTCCGGCTCCATTCCGGTCCAGCCGTTCAGTATCCGCCACAGTCGACCATGAAGGGTCATCGGGGCACGCCCGGCCAGGTTGACATGCGCGGGCGGATTGACAGGTTCCGCCGACAGGGTCAGGTTGAGTGCATGCGCATCGGCTTGATCGGAACGGGCCGGATCGGGTCCTTCCACGCGGCGGTACTCGCCCGCCACCCGGAGGCTGGCTCGCTCCTGCTCGCGGACGCCGACCCCGCGCGGGCGGCGCGCCTCGCCGACCGGCTCGGGGCCACCGCCGCGCCCTCCGTGGAGCAGGTCTTCACCTGGGGCGTCGACGCGGTGGTGGTGGCGTCGGCGACCGAGGCGCACGCGGATCTCGTCGTACGGGCGATCCGTGGTGGGCTGCCGGTGTTCTGCGAGAAGCCGCTGGCTCCCGACCTGAACCGGACCCTCGCGGCCCTGCGGGAGGTCACGGCCTCGGGCGGACTGCTCCAGGTGGGCTTCATGCGGCGCTTCGACGCGGGCTACGGCACGGCCCGGGAGCGGGTCCGTTCGGGCGCCCTGGGACGGCTGCACACCGTCCGGACGACGACGGGCGATCCGGCGCCGCCCGCGGCCGGGTACCTGGCGACCTCCGGCGGGCTGTACCGGGACTGCCTGGTGCACGACTTCGACATGATCCGCTGGGTGACCGGACGCGAGGTGGTCGAGGTGTACGCGGCCGGTTCGGACGCGGGTCCGGCCCTGTTCCGCGAGACGGGCGACATCGACACGGCGGCGGCCGTACTGACGCTGGACGACGGCACCCTGGTGACGGCCACCGGCACGCGGTGCAACGGCGCCGGGTACGACGTGCGGATGGAGCTGGCCGGGGAGCTCGACCAGGTCTCCGTCGGGCTGGACGACCGGACGCCGATCTCCTCCACCGAACCGCACGGCCCGCCCGCGGCGAGCAAGCCGTGGACGGGCTTCCTGGAACGGTTCGCCCCGGCCTACGAGGCCGAACTGGCGGCCTTCGTCCAGCTGGTGCGGGGCGAGGGGCCCAATCCGTGCGACGGCCGGGAGGCGCTGGCGGCGTTCCGGATCGCCGAGGCCTGCGAACTCTCGCGCCGCGAGCGGCGCCGGGTGCGGCTGGAGGAACTCCCGGACCTGCCGGCTCTGTAAGGGGGGCACCGGGCCACAGTACGGCGGGTGATCAGCGTCGGCTGCGGCGCTTTCCGGACACGCTCAGGGGGTCCCTGCGGCGGGGACCACGGCGCGGCGGCCCCAGGCGGTGCCGACGAGGACGAGGAGGGCCCCGGCCAGGCCCAGGGGGCCGAGGTGGTCGCCGCCGAGGGCGATGCCGGCGACGGCGGCCCACAGGGGTTCGGTGCCCAGCAGCAGGCTGACCCGGGAGGGCGAGGTGCGGCGTACGGCCCACATCTGCACGAAGAAGGCGAAGAGGGTGCAGAAGACGGAGAGGAAGACGAGCCCGGCCCATTCGGCGGGCCCGAAGCCGGCGGCGGCGGCCCAGGGGCTGTCGCCGGTGCCGGGCACGGCGGCCAGCAGGGCGAAGACGAGGACGGCGGCGCCGAGCTGCACGGTGGTCAGGGACAGCGAGTCGGCGTCCTGGACGGCCTCGACGCGGGCCATGAGCAGGACGTGCAGGGTCCGGGCGAGGGCGGCGCCGAGGATGAGCAGGTCGCCGGCGCTGGGCGCGGTGAAGCCGGCGCCCTGGGTGAGGAGCACCACCCCGGCGACGGAGACGGCGGCGGCGCCGAGGAAACCGGCGGACGGCGCCCGCTTCCTGACGGCCGCTTCGGCGAGCGGGGTGAAGATCATCGTCAGGCTGATGATCAGCCCGGCGTTGGTGGCGGAGGTGTGGACGACCCCGTAGGTCTCCAGGAGGAAGATCCCGCCGAGTACGAGGCCCAGCAGCCCGGCGCCGCGCAGTTGGGCGGGGCGCAGCGCGCGCAGCCGCGTCCAGCCGGCGACGACGAGTACGGGCAGGACCAGCGCGAACCGCAGCACGAGCACGGCGACGACGGTGTGGGTGGTGGTGATGCCCTTGGCCGCGAGGTAGCTGCCGCCCCAGACCACGGCGACGGCCAGCACGGGCAGATCGGCGAGCCAGGCGCGGGGGGAGCGGCGGGGGGCGGCTTCGAGGGCGGGCGAGATCACGGTCAACGAAGGTCTCCACGGCTCATCGGGGGTGGAGACGTCGGCGGCTCGCACGGGTGCGGGCACACCGTACCGGAGCCGATCATGCCGGGCGACCCCTTTCCGGGCCCGCGACCCCGGCCCCGTAGCATCGGCGACATGGCTGATCTCTACGCCCTGGACCTGGCGTTCGACCTGCTCGACACCACGCCCGACCACGTGCTCGCGGAGGTGCGGCGGCAGCTGACATCGCCGGACGGCCTCCTGGCGTCCCGGGGCCCGGCGTGGCGGGTCGGCGGCATGCTCGTCGGGGAGTTCGGGCCGGGCGTGCGCGGCGGCTGGGCCCTGACCTCCCGCCAGGAGATCCACGCGGAGCTGCTCCCCGACCTGGAGGACCTCCTGATGCTCCTGGCCCCCCACATCCGCCCGCCGGGCCCGGTCGGCCGGATCCGCTTCTACGAGCACGAGGCCCCGGACCTCCTGGTCCTGCGCGAGGGCCGCGTGGTCCAGCTGGCACTGGACCGGCGCTAGCCGAGCAGCGGCAGGGCCGGGAAGGTGTGGTCCTGCCAGATCAGCCGGGAGGCCTCCTCCGGGTAGGTGGTGAGGGCCGGCCGGGTGTCGAAGAGCTGCACGAGGCGCCGACCGCTGTCGTACGCGGGCCAGCCGGGGTCGCCGTGGGCGGCGAACGTCGTCCAGGCACGCCGCATGCGTGCGGACACCTCCTCCGCCTCCGGGAACGGCCGCTCGCCGATGAGCGCCGCGGGCAGACCGCGCTCCAGGTTGCCGAAGACCAGCGGCACGTCGAGGCCGTGGCAGGCGCCGAGGGCGCCGCCCATGCCCGGGGCGGGCCAGGTCAGCTCGTAGACGTGGGCACGGCCACCGGCGGCGGTCCGGGCCTCGGCGAGGTGCAGGGACGGCATGCGGAACAGCCAGTCGGAGCCGACCAGCTCGTACAGTTCGTCGGGTCCCGCGGTCGGGAAGGCCGCGCGGTAGCGGTCCGCGGCGTCCCGTCCCGGGCCGTAGGCGTGCAGGGCGGACTCCGCCTGTTCCTCGGTGATCCGGCCCAGCAGTCCGTCGAGCGCGGTGAGCAGCCGTGTCTCGTCGCGGGTGTGGCCGACGAGGAGGTCGACGTCCCGGCCGGCACCGTCCGCCAGGGCCTGCCACGGTGTGGTGGGCAGGATCTCGCCGTCGACGACGGGCGAGAAGGGGATCGCCCGGTGCGCGACCGGGCCCCAGCGGTCGGCCCACCGGTCCATCGCGGAGCCGACCCCGTCGGCAGCGGCGCACAGCCGGGCGGGATCGACCCCGGACAGGTCGGCCGACGTGGGCCGCAGGCCCAGCTCGGCGGCGCAGGCGGCGGCGATGTCGGCGGCGAGTTCGGGCGAGAAGTAGGTCGCCGGCACGCTCTGCGCGACGGCCCGGGCGAACAGCCCGGCCGCCCGCGGCATCGCGAGCAGCGCGGCGATCGACCCGGCCCCCGCCGACTGGCCGAAGACGGTGACGCGGTCCGGGTCGCCGCCGAAGGCCCGGATGTTGTCGCGCACCCATTCCAGGGCGGCGACCTGGTCCAGCAGGCCCCGGTTGGCGGGCGCGCCCTCGATCTGCCCGAACCCCTCCAGGCCGACCCGGTAGTTGAAGGTCACCACGACGACACCGCCGTCGCGCGCCAGGCGGCCGCCGTCGTACTCGGGAAGGCCCGACATGCCGATCGAGTAGGCGCCGCCCTGGATCCACACCATGACCGGCAGCTCGGCGTCCGGTCCCGGCTCGGGCGACCAGACGTTGACGGTGAGCCAGTCGTCGCCGGCCGCTTCCCGGGCCAGTACGTCCATGCCGAAGTGGCCGCCCTGCGGGGGCGGCGGACCGTACGACACCGCGGGCCGCACCCCGTCCCACGGCCGTGCGCGCCGCGGTGCGGCGAACCGCAGGGGGCCCACCGGTGGCTCGGCGAAGGGGATGCCGCGGAAGACCGCCACGCCGTCCTCGCGGGTGCCGCGCAGCGCCCCGCCGGCCGCACGGACGTGCGGGTGGGGCCCGGAGGCCTCGGATGCGACGTCGGTCATCACAGCTCCCTCGCTGGGCGGTCCGGACGTTGCGCATCATCCCGCCGCCGCCGGGCGCGCGCCGGCGATTTAGGCGGTCGGTCCGCCGCGGGATCGTCCGCGGGCCGCGAATCCGGCCCACGGCGCCAGGTGGCCCCTATGCGCCGACCGTGCCGAAGGCGGCCCGGCCCGTCGCCCGGTAGGTGTGGATGGCGGTGCCGGCCGGCGTCGTGCGGGAACCCGTCAGCTCGTAGGCGGTCGGCAGCCCGCCGGTGGGGAACAGCCTCCGCCCGGCGCCGAGGACCACGGGAAAGACCAGCAGGTTCACCTCGTCCACGAGGTCCCGGGCCAGCAGCCACTGGGCGAGCTGCCCGCTGCCGTGCACCTGGAACTCCCCGTCCAGCGTGTCCTTGACGCGTACGATCTCGCCCTGGAGGTGCTCCCCGTCGAGCACGGTGACCGGCCCCCAGGCCGGCTCGTCGAGGGTGGTCGAGGCCACGTACTTGGGCAGCCGGTTCAGGTTGGCGGGTACGGGGTCGGCGGGGTCGTCGTGCTCGGGCCAGTACGCGGCGAAGATCTCGTACGTCTTGCGCCCGAGCAGGAACGCCCCGGCCCGGGCGAACACCTCGGTGATGAACTCCCCCATCCCCTCGTCGACGAACGGCGCGACCCAGCCGCCGTAGTCGAACCCGCCGCTGGGGTCCTCCTCGGGCCCACCGGGTGCCTGCATCACGCCGTCCAGCGTCACGAAGGTGGTCAGGGTCAGCTTCCCCATGGCTCTGTGCTCCTCGCTCGGTGGTCCTTACGCGGATCCAGACTCCCGGAGCCGCCGGAACTCATCGCCGCGCCACGCGAGCCCCCCACCCGTTTCGTCAAGGCGACGGAGACCGGCTCTCCTCGCCGCCGGGGTCCCCCGGCGGAGGTGGGGAACGCCAGGTCGGATTCCGGCCGGCCAGGCTCCCTCCTGCGAAGTTTGATTGAAATCGCAACCAATCGAGCGGAGGACAGCATGGACAGCGACAGCACCGTGGCCCTGGTGACCGGTGGGAGCCGGGGGATCGGGGCGGCCGTGGCACTGCGGCTCGCCGAGGACGGGGCCGACGTCGCGATCACCTACGTGAGCGACGCGCGGGCCGCGGCGGAGGTCGTCGGGAAGGTGGAGGCGCTCGGGCGACGGGCCTTGGCCGTGCGGGCGGATGTCGGGAACCCGGTGGCCGCGGGTTCCGTGGTGGAGCGGGTCGTGGCGGAGTTCGGGCGGCTCGACGTCCTGGTGAACAACGCCGGCGTGGGGCTGCTCGGGCCACTGGCGGAGCTGGCACCGGCCGATGTGGAGCGGGTGCTCGCGGTCAACGTGCGCGGGGTGTTCCACACGACGCAGGCCGGGGCCGCGCACCTCGGGTCCGGCGGGCGGATCATCACGATCGGCAGCTGCATGACCCAGCGGGTGCCGGGTCCGGGCGGGACGCTCTACGCCATGAGCAAG
Organism: Streptomyces sp. CLCI03; assembly: GCF_053615355.1. Classification (NCBI taxonomy): domain Bacteria; kingdom Bacillati; phylum Actinomycetota; class Actinomycetes; order Kitasatosporales; family Streptomycetaceae; genus Streptomyces; species Streptomyces sp. CLCI03. The sequence continues at coordinate 1,776,590 of NZ_CM132132.1, forward strand.
TCGGCGCTGATCGGGCTGACCAAGGCCCTCGCCCGAGAGCTGGGCGGGCGCGGGATCACGGCGAACATCGTGCACCCGGGGCCGGTGGACACGGACATGAACCCGGCGGACGGACCCTACGCGGGGCCGCAGGCGGCGCTGACGGCCCTCGGGCGGTTCGGTGCGCCGCGGGAGGTGGCGGCGCTGGTGTCGTTCCTCGCGGGCGAGGAGGCGGCGTACGTGACGGGCGCGGAGTTCGCCGTCGACGGCGGGCACGCCGCGTAGCCCTCGGGCCGGGCGTGCGGGGCCCTCCGGCCGGGCGTGCGGGCGGATTCGGGGCGGCGCCCCCGACAGCGGGCCGGTGCGGGTCCGCTGCACGGGGCTCCGCCCGGACCCCGCGCCTCAAACGCCGGCGGGGCTGATTTCAGGCCCGGACGCCCGGCGGGGCTGATTTCGCGCCCGCGCCCCGGATGCCGGGAGCGGCGGAGCCCGCCCCGGGGGTGTCGGCCCTCGGGGCGGGCTCCGCGTGCTGCGCGACTAGCCGCCCAGTTCCTGGTGGCGGGCCGTCAGGGCCGCCGCGCCGGACTCCGTCAGGGAGCCGTACAGGCGCAGGCGGGAGAAGCCGCCGTCCGGGAAGATGTCGATCCGGACGTGCGTGCCGACCGCCGGGGCGTCCAGGACGAAGCGGTGGTTGGTGTCGGGCTGCAGGCGGGTGCGCGGCAGGAACTCCGTCCACTCGCCCTCCTCGCCGGTCTTGACCGACAGCGAGGCCCAGCCGGCCGAGTTGCCCTTGAGGTACGCGGTGTCGATCTCGACGGCGCGGATCTCGGACTCGGCGACGAGCTGGTAGCGGATCCAGTCGTTGCCGTTGTCGCGGCGGCGCGCGGTCTCCCAGCCGTCGTCCATCTTGCGGGAGCGGCCCGGGTTGATGGTGTTGGTCGGCGGGGAGTAGAAGCGGTTGGAGGCGTCCTGGACGGAGCCGCCGTTCTCCAGGGCCACCACGTCGAAGGAGCCGAGCGCGTCGAGCCACTTCGGGTCGGGCAGGACCTCGCCGTAGACGCGCAGGCGGGCGATGCCGCCGTCGGGGTGCTGGTTGACGCGCAGGTGGGTGAAGCGCTGCTCGGCGTCGACCTCGAAGCCGTTGGCCGCGTGGCCGCCGACCGGGGTGCGGGCGACGAGGGTCGTCCACTTCACGTCGTCGCCCTGGAGCTCCTCCGGGGTCGGCGCGAGGGCGCCCGCCCAGTTGGTGGCCTCCACGGAGACGGCCTGCGGCATGTTGCCGCGGAAGTGGGCGGTGTCGACCACGATGCCGCGGATGATGCCGGGGGCGCCCAGGCGTACGAGCGCCCAGTCGTGGTCCTCGGGGGTCGGCCAGGGCTGGGTGGCGGAGACGCCACGGCGGCGGCGGGTCTCCCAGCCGTCCATGACCTTGCCCTTGTGGCCGAAGTCCTCGGGGTCGAAGTGCGCGGCCTCGGAGATCAGCAGGTTCTCGCGCTGGGCGAAGAACTCGTCGTTGGCGGCGATGACACCGGCGCCCAGCTCACGGGCGGCGAGGTTCGCGTACTGGGTGAAGGGGAACTCCGCGGTGCGGTAGTCCGCGTACGGGTCGCCGCCTCCGTACGGGTTCGCGTTACCGGTGAAGGATTCGATCGCCACTTGTCAGTTCTGCCTTTCGAGGAGGAGGCCCGTGGGCTCGGTCGGGGTGCCGTGGTCGGCGATCCGCGCGCCACGCAGCCAGGTGGACTTCACGACGCCGTGCAGGGTCTTACCCGCGTACGCCGTGACCTGGTTGCGGTGGTGGAGTTCGGCCGGGTCCACAGTGAACGTTTCTTCAGGGGCCAGGACGGCGAAGTCGGCGTCGCGGCCGACCTCGATCGCGCCCTTCTGCGCCAGCCCGGCGAGGGCTGCCGGGGCGGCGGACATCCAGCGGACGACGTCCTCCAGGGTCCGGCCGCGGCGGCGCGCCTCGGTCCAGATGGCGGGAAGGCCCAGCTGGAGGGAGGAGATGCCGCCCCACGCGGTGGAGAAGTCGCTCGTCTTCAGGTCCGCGGTGGAGGGCGAGTGGTCGGAGACGATGCAGTCGATGGTGCCGTCGGCGAGCGCGTCCCACAGGAGGTCCTGGTTGGCGGCCTCGCGGATGGGCGGGCAGCACTTGAACTCGCTGGCGCCGTCCGGTACTTCCTCGGCGGTGAGGGTGAGGTAGTGCGGGCAGGACTCGACGGTGATCTGCACGCCCTCGGCCTTGGCGGCGGCGATCAGGGGCAGCGCGTCCGAGGAGGACAGGTGCAGGACGTGGACGCGGGCGTTCAGCCGCTTGGCCTGGGCGATGAGGTTGCCGATGGCGGTGTTCTCGGCGTCGCGCGGCCGGGAGGCGAGGAAGTCGGCGTACTTGGGGCCGGGGACGACGGGGGCGGCGTCGAGGTGGTGCGGGTCCTCGGCGTGCACGATGAGCAGGCCGCCGAAGCCGGTGATCTCGGCGAGGGAGGTGGCCAGCTGTTCCTGGTCGAGCTCGGGGAACTCGTCCACGCCCGAGGGCGACAGGAAGCACTTGAAGCCGTAGACGCCGGCGTCGTGCAGCGGGGCCAGGTCCTTGACGTTGTCCGGCAGGGCGCCGCCCCAGAAGCCGACGTCCACGTGCGCCTTGGCGCGGGCGACCTCCTGCTTGACGCGCAGGTTGTCGACCGTGGTGGTCGGCGGCAGGGAGTTGAGCGGCATGTCGAGGATCGTGGTGATGCCGCCGGCCGCCGCGGCGCGGGTGGCCGTCCAGAAGCCCTCCCACTCGGTGCGACCCGGGTCGTTGACGTGGACGTGGGTGTCGACCAGGCCGGGGAGCAGGACGTCGTCGCCGAAGTCCTCCAGCCGGGCTCCGGCCGGTACCTCGGCCTCGTAGGCCAGCACGGCCGCGATCTTCCCGCCGGCGACGGCCACCGATGCGGCGCGCGTCCCCTCGGGGGTGATGACGCGCGTCGAGCGCAGTACCAGTTCCACAGCCGCGTCGGCCATCGAACCTCCCCATCTACTTCCACAGAGCGAAATTCAACGTTCTGTTGACGGAGTCTTCCCGGCGATCGGTACCCAGTCAAGAGCGTCCGGACGGACCACCGACCCACCGGGACCGCAATTGGATGTTTCCACAGGATGGAATTAAGATTTCGCTATACAGAATGTAGCTATCACCACCGGCAACCGGGCGGATAACTTCCGGAGGACGTCCGCCACCAGGACAAACCCTCTCTGACCGGCGACGACGACCTCGACCCCAGCACTGGGACGGACGCCGACCGCCGGGTAGGCTGCTCCCTTGCCTGCCAGCACCGAAAGGACCGCGCCGTGCCGACGTCCAGCGCCAGCACCACCGACGCTTCCTCGAAGACCCCCGCCGCCGGCGGTGGCGTCCAGTCCCTCGAGCGCGCCTTCGACCTGCTCGAACGCATGGCCGATGCCGGGGGTGAGGTCGGCCTCAGCGAGCTCTCCGCCGCCAGCGGTCTGCCCCTGCCCACGATCCACCGCCTGATGCGCACGCTGGTGGCGTGCGGCTACGTACGCCAGCAGCCCAATCGACGGTACTCCCTCGGCCCCCGCCTGATCCGCCTCGGCGAGTCCGCGTCGCGCCTGCTCGGTACCTGGGCCCGCCCCTACCTCGCCCGCCTGGTGGAGGAGACCGGGGAGACGGCGAACATGGCCCTCCTCGACGGCGACGAGATCGTCTACGTCGCCCAGGTGCCCTCCAAGCACTCCATGCGCATGTTCACCGAGGTCGGCCGCCGGGTGCTGCCGCACTCCACCGGCGTGGGCAAGGCGCTCCTCGCCTACACCCCGGCCGACGAGGTACGGGCCCTGCTGGCCCGCACCGGTATGCCGGCGGCGACCGAGAAGACCATCACCACGCCCGAGGGCTTCCTCGACGCGTTGGAGCAGGTCCGCAAGGTGGGCTACGCGGTCGACGACAACGAGCAGGAGATAGGGGTCCGCTGCCTCGCCGTGTCGGTGCCGAACTCGCCGACCGCCGCCGCGATCTCCATCTCGGGTCCGGCGGGCCGGGTCACCGAGGCGGTGGCCGAGTCCTTCGTGCCGATCCTGCAGGGCGTGGCCGCCGAGCTCTCGGTGGCGCTGGCCAACCAGAGCCCCGCGTAGGTTCACGCGGTCCTACGGAAAGGCCCCGGCCGCCCCTCGCTCCGAGGGGCGGCCGGGGCCTTCGCGTATCCCTGTGTCCGGGTCCGCGTCCGTGTCCGGGTCCGTGTCCGCGCCGCTCAACGCGCCGGGGCGGCGGCGAGCGTCAGACCGCCGTCCGTCATCGTCGCCGTGCGGTCCATCCGCTCCAGATGGGTGTGGTCGTGCGTGACCAGCACCGTGGCCGTGGAGCGTTCCCGGGTCAGGGTGACCAGCAGGTCGAGCACGGCCGCGCCGCGCTCGTGGTCGAGCGCGCTCGTCGGCTCGTCGACCAGCAGCACCGCGGGCTCGTTCATCAGGGCGCGGGCTATGTTGATCCGCTGCCGCTGGCCGCCGGAGAGCTGGTGGGGGCGCTTGTCGGCCTTGTCGGCCAGCCCCACCGCGTCCAGCAGCTCCAGCGCCCGCCGGCGCACCGCGCGCGCGGGGCGGCCGGACAGGTGCGCCATGACCTGGAGCTGTTCGGCGGCGGTCAGCGAGGCCAGCAGGTTCGGCTGCTGGAAGACGATGCCGATCTTCTCCCGGCGCAGGGCCGACTTCTCGGCGGGGCCGAGCTCCGTGGTGTCCTGACCGGCGACGACGACCCGGCCGGAATCCGGGGTGACGAGGGTCGCGGCCACCGCGAGCAGGCTGGACTTGCCGGAGCCCGAGGGCCCGATGACCGCCGTCAGCGTACCGGCGGGCACCTCCAGGCCGACCGCGTCCAGGGCGGTGAGCCGGCTCTCGCCGTCGGGGTAGGTCAGCGTGACGTCGTGGACGAGGAGGGTCATCGGGCGCTCCCGAGGGCGGTCAGCGGGTCGACGGCGGTGATCCGCCGGATGGACAGGGCAGCGCCCAGCGCGCCGAGCAGGATCATGATCGCGGCGGGGACGAGCACCGTGGCGGCGTCGAGGACGAAGGGCACGGGGCCGCCGCTGATCAGCGCGCCGAAACCGGCGGCGAGCGCGGTGCCCAGCCCGGTACCGATGGCGAGCATCACGACGGCCTGGCCGAGGGCGTCCCTCAGCAGGTACGGGGTGGAGGCGCCCAGTGCCTTCAGGACGGCGATGTCCCCGCTGCGCTGGATCGTCCACACCGTGAAGAAGGCGCCTATGACCAGGGCGGAGATGGCGAAGAGGAAGCCGCGCATCAGCTGCAGCGAGCCGTTCTCGGCCTGGTACGAGCCTATGGCGCCCAGGGCCTCGTCCACGGTCTGCGCCTCGGTCCCGGCGGCCCGGTCCGCGGCGGCGAGATCCGCACCGGCGCCGGCGGAGACGGCGACGACGGTGGCGAGGGTGTCGATGGAGGTGCCGGGGTTGCCGACGCGCTGCCAGTCGTTGAGGTCCATCCAGACGACCGGGGTGTGGCTGTAGGCGGCGGTCCCGGACACGCCCGCCACGGTCAGTTCCAGCGGGCCGATCTTGAGCTTGGCCCCGGCGGTCAGGCCGCCCAGCTCCTTCGCGGCCTTCTCGGTGAGGACCACCTGGCCCTGGGTGAGGCCGGCGTCCCGTGGTGCGAGCCCCCCGGCGGGGTCCACCCCGAAGACCGAGACCGCGGCGGTGCGCTCACCCGAGACGGCGTTGGTGGTGCGGATGCCGAGCGGCTCGGCGGCCTTCACCCCGGGCCGAGCCCGCCAGGCCAGCCAGGCGGGCTCGGCCACCTGGGAGTTGGTGAAGGACACCTTCTGGTCCCCGGTGGGCGCGGCGAAGGCCAGGTGCGTGGCGGGCAGACCGGTGATGGCCGAGATGTTCTCCCGGGCCAGGCCGGAGGTGAGTCCGGACAGCAGTCCCACCAGCAGTGTGATGAGCAGCACGACCGACCCCATGAGGGCGAATCGGCCCTTGGCGAACCGTAGATCTCTCCATGCGACGAACATGTCCCCCACCTTGGTCTTCCGCGTGGACACAAGGCATCGCGCCACCGTAGTGATCCTCGTATCGAAGGGTGCGTCCGGACATCGAACTTTCGGTTGACCGGGGCCGGTCCGCCCCCACTTACGCTGGTTCGGACATGACTGCTCCCCTTTCCTCCGTCTCCCCCGCCACGCGTGCCCTGACGCCCGTGTCCAAGGTGCTGCGGCTGTGCCTGCACGCGCTGCTCCTCGGCCTGCTCGCGCTCGCCGCCGGGCGGGCCGTCACCGATCCCGCGGCCCGGGCCGGCTGGGTGATCGCCGCCTGCGCGGTGCTCGCCCTCGTCTACGCGGGCGGTGTTCGGGCCCCCGCCGTGCACAGCTCGCCGCGCGCCGGGGCGCTGTGGCTGGCCGGGCTCGGCGCGACCTGGGCGGCCCTGCTCGTGGTCTCCCCCGACGGGCTCTGGATCGCCTTCCCGCTGTACTTCCTGGAGCTGCACCTGCTGCGGCTGCGCTGGGGGGTCACGGCCGTCGCGGTGACCGCCTGCGCGGCCATCGGCGGGTTCGTCGCGCACAGCGGCGCGGCGACCCCCGGGGCCTTCCTCGGGCCGCTGCTGGGCGGGGCGGTGGCGGTGGCGACCGTGCTGGGCTACCAGGCGCTGTACCGCGAGAGCGAGCGCCGCCGGGAGCTGATCGAGGAGCTGATCACCACCCGGGCCGAGCTGGCCGCGGCCGAGCGGGGCGCCGGGATCCTGGCCGAGCGGGAGCGCCTCGCCCGGGAGATCCACGACACCCTCGCCCAGGGCCTGTCCTCCATCCAGTTGCTGCTGCGCGCGGCCGAGCGGGCGCTGCCGGCGCAGGCCCCGGCGCTGGAGCACATCGCCCGGGCGCGCGAGGCGGCCCAGGAGAACCTCGCCGAGGCCCGTCGTTTCGTTCGGGCCCTCACCCCGCCGGACCTGGAGCACGGGTCGTTGGCGGCCGCGCTGGAGCGGCTGTGCGCGGGGGTGCCGGGGCCGCACGTGCGGTTCTCGCTGAGCGGCACCCCACGGGTGCTGCCCACCCCGTACGAGGTGGCCCTGCTGCGGGTCGCCCAGTCGGCGCTGGCCAATGTGGTGCGGCACGCGCGGGCCGGGCGCGCCGAGATCACCCTGACCTTCATGGACGCCTCGGTGACCCTGGACATCGTCGACGACGGGCACGGCTTCGACCCGGCGTCGGTGTCTCCGGGCTCGGCGGGCTCCGGGGACGGCGGTTTCGGGCTGCCCGCGATGCGCTCGCGCGCCGAGACCCTGGGCGGGCTGTTCACCGTGGAGTCCGACCCCGGGCAGGGCACCGCCGTGGCCGTCACCCTGCCGCTGCCCCTCGAAAACCTCGAACACGCGGAACTTCCGGACGCCGTGGAGGCCCTGTGACCGTCCGTCTCCTGCTCGCCGACGACCACCCGGTGGTCCGGGCCGGGCTGCGCGCGGTGCTGGACACCGAACCGGACTTCGCGGTGGTGGCCGAGGCCGCGACCGCCGAGCGGGCGGTGGAGCTGGCCGCGCGTGAGCCGGTGGACGTGGTGCTGATGGACCTGCAGTTCGGTCCCGGTCCCGGTATGCACGGCTCCGAGGCGACGGCGCTGATCACCGCCCGCCCGGGCGCGCCCCGGGTGCTGGTGCTGACCACGTACGACACGGACGCGGACATCCTGGCGGCGGTGGAGGCGGGCGCCTCCGGTTACCTGCTCAAGGACGCCCCGCCGGAGGAGCTCGCGGCGGCCGTCCGGACGGCCGCGGCGGGCCAGTCGGCCCTGGCCCCGGCGGTGGCGCTGCGTCTGATGGACCGGATGCGGACCCCGGCGGAGGCGCTGACGAAGCGGGAGCTGGAGGTGCTGCAGCTGGTCGCGGACGGTCTGTCGAACCAGCAGATCTCCAAGCGGCTCTTCCTCAGCCAGGCCACCGTCAAGTCCCACCTGGTGCACATCTACGCCAAGCTCGGTGTCGACTCCCGCACCTCGGCGGTCGCGGCGGCCGCCACCCGTCGGCTGATCCGCACCCCGTAGCACCCGCCCCGGTGGGGGCTACGCCACCCAGTGCGGCCGCTCCACCGCCGGGGTCAGCGGCACGCCCTCGTGGAAGGCGCTCGCGAGGCGGCGGACGCCCTCGTCGAGCCGGTCGGCGGGGAGCGTGTACGGGATCCGGAGCCGGTGTTCGAAGGTGCCCGGGTCCACTCCGAAGCGGGCGCCGCGGCCGATGTGGACCCCGGCCGCGGCGGCCCGCTCGGACAGGGCTGAGCTGACCGGCTCGCCCAGGTCGACCCAGAGCGAGAGGCCGCCCGGTGGGACCTGCCAGGACCATTCCGGGGTGTACCGCTGGAGCGCCCGCACGAGGGCCTCGCGCCGGCTCCGGAGCTGCGCCAGCCGGTCGGGCAGGTCCCGGTCCATGGTGTCCAGCAGCGGGAGCGCGACCAGCTGGTCGAGCACGGAGCCGGTCATGTCGGCGGAGACCCGCACGGCCGTCAGCTCCGTGATCATCTTCGCGGAGGCCCGGATCCACCCCACCCGCAGCCCGCCCCAGTGCGTCTTGCTGAGCGAGCCGATGGTGATCACGTGGTCCGCGCCGCCGCGCGGGGCGAGGGAGGCCAGCGGCGCGGGGGCGGGCACGTCCAGCGCGATGTCGGCGATCGTCTCGTCGACGACCAGCCAGGCCCCGGTGGCACGGGTCGCCGCGAGCAGGCGCAGCCGCTGCTCCGGGGGCATGAGCGCGCCCGTCGGGTTGTGGAAATCGGGGATCACGTACGCCAGCCTGGGCACGGTCTGGCGCAGGGTGGACTCGGCTATCTCCAGGTCCCAGCCCGCGTCGGAGACGGCGATGGATCCGGTGCGCAGCCGTGCGTGGCGCAGGGCGTCGAGGGCGTTGGCGTAGGTCGGGTTCTCGGTGACGACCCGGTCCCCGGGTCGGCAGAGCAGGCTGACGACCAGCGAGAAGGCCTGTTGGGCGCCGGCCGTCACCAGGATCTGCTCGGGGCGTGTGGGGAGCCCGCGCCGGGTGAAGCGGTCGGCGACGGCGGTGCGGAGGTCGGGCAGGCCGAAGGGGTGGTAGCCGGGGTCCCGGGCGAGCCCGGGCAGCCGGGGCGCCGCCCAGGCGAAGGCGGCGGCGAGGCTGTCCTGCGGGGCGCCCATCGCGGCGATGGCGAGGTCGACGCCGGGGTCGCCGTCGGCGCTGTAGCCGCCGGCGCCGAGGAGGGCGTGGGCGCCGACGGGGCGGTGGCCGTCCGGGAGCTCGGTCCAGGTGCCGGAGCCGCGTCGGCTGCGGACGTAGCCGCTCTCGCGCAGCAGGTCGTAGGCGCCGGTGACGGTGGCCCGACTGGCGCCGACCGCCTCGGCGAGCTCGCGTTCGGCGGGCAGCCGTACGTGCAGTGCGATGCGGCCGTCGAGGATCAGCGTGCGGACGGCGTCGGCGAGCGCCCGGTAGCCGGGGCGGGCCAGGACGTCGGCGGGCAGCAGGGCCGCGAGCTGGCGGCTGCCGATGGTTCTGTCCGCTGTCTGGACCACTCGCCCGTTTGCCATGCCAACCTCCCCTGATTGGCTCTGACGGCCAGGCCAATCGAGGACCAGACTCGCCGTATTGGCCCTCGATTGGCAAGGAGATGGCGAGATGCTGACCGACCGTGACGAACGCGCGCTGCTGGCCGCCGCCGAGAACCGGATCGCCCGTCCGCTGCGGATCGGGGCCGCACTGGCCTCCGTACGGCGCACCCTGGCGCGGCGGTCACCCGCGCGCACGCAGGGGCGAGAATCGGTGGCATGTCATCCCACACACACTCCGATCCGCCCGTGATCCCGGGCTCCCCCGTGATCGCGGGCCTGCTCCTGGCGGCGGGCGGCGGCCGTCGGCTCGGTGGGCGACCCAAGGCGCTGCTCCCCTATCGCGGCCGTCCGCTGGTCGAGAACGCCGTACGGGTCCTGCGCGAGGCGGGCTGCGACCCGGTGCACGTGGTGCTCGGCGCCTCGGCGGCCGAGGTCCGCGAGCGCGCGGACCTGGCCGGCTGCGTGGTCGTGGACAACCCGGACTGGGCGCGGGGGATGGGTTCGTCCCTGCGGGTCGGCCTCACCTCCCTGGCCGCTACGGGCGCCGGCGCGGCCCTGGTCTCGCTGGTGGACCAGCCGGGGATCGGCCGGGCGGCCGTGGCCCGGGTGCTGGCGGCGTACCGCTCCCCCACGAGTCTGGTGGCGGCGGCGTACGACGGGGAGCGTGGGCATCCCGTGCTGTTCGGCGCGGAGCGCTGGGCGGACATCGCGGCGACGGCGACGGGCGACCAGGGGGCCCGGGTCCATCTGGCGCGCCACGCCGGAGAGCTCGTGCTGGTGGAGTGCTCCGACGTCGCGGAGGCCTTCGACATCGATACGCCGCCCGACCTGGCACGACTCCTCTGAGCACCGCGTGACGACAGTGGCACTGAGGGCCACCGGCAAGTGGAATCTGTCGACTCAGAGAATCTCGACATCAACAAACCATTGAACTTCCACCATGAGGAAATTACTATCCACTGGTCAGAAGCGCCCTGAACCCACAGACGGCGCCCGCGACCGTAGTTCGGAACTCTCCACACCCGACGGCACTGCGTGCCGTCTCGCGCGAGCATTCCCCGCGGCCGCCAGGCACCGCCGCTGAAGGAGTGACAGTTATGTCCGCACCAGCGCCGTCCCCGCTGGCCATCGTCGACGCCGAGCCCCTGCCCCGGCAGGACGAAGTCCTCACCGAAGCGGCCCTCGTCTTCGTGGCCGAGCTCCACCGGCGGTTCGCCCCGCGCCGTGCCGAGCTCCTCGCCCGTCGCGGTGAGCGCCGTGCCGAGATCGCCCGGACCTCCACCCTCGACTTCCTCCCGGACACCGCACAGGTCCGCGAGGGCGACTGGAAGGTGGCGCCGGCCCCGGCCGCGCTGAACGACCGTCGTGTGGAGATCACCGGTCCGACGGACCGCAAGATGACCATCAACGCCCTGAACTCGGGCGCCAAGGTCTGGCTCGCCGACTTCGAGGACGCCTCCGCTCCCACCTGGGAGAACGTCGTCCTCGGCCAGCTCAACCTGATCGACGCCTACGAGCGCCGCATCGACTTCACCGACCCGCGCACCGGCAAGGCGTACGCGCTGAAGCCCGCCGACCAGCTCGCCACCGTCGTCATGCGGCCGCGCGGCTGGCACCTGGAGGAGCGTCACCTGCGGTTCGAGGGCGGCCCGGCCTCCGGCTCGCTCGTGGACTTCGGCCTGTACTTCTTCCACAACGCGAAGCGCCTGATCGACCTCGGCAAGGGCCCGTACTTCTACCTGCCGAAGACGGAGTCGCACCTGGAGGCCCGCCTCTGGAACGAGATCTTCGTCTTCGCCCAGGACTACGTCGGCATCCCCCAGGGCACCGTCCGCGCGACCGTCCTGATCGAGACGATCACCGCCGCGTACGAGATGGAGGAGATCCTCTACGAGCTGCGCGACCACGCGGCGGGCCTGAACGCGGGCCGCTGGGACTACCTCTTCTCCATCGTCAAGAACTTCCGTGACGGCGGCGAGAAGTTCGTCCTGCCGGACCGCAACGCGGTGACGATGACCGCCCCGTTCATGCGGGCGTACACCGAACTGCTGGTCCGCACCTGCCACAAGCGCGGCGCGCACGCCATCGGCGGCATGGCGGCCTTCATCCCGTCCCGCAAGGACGCCGAGGTCAACAAGGTCGCGTTCGAGAAGGTCAAGGCCGACAAGGACCGCGAGGCCGGCGACGGCTTCGACGGCTCCTGGGTCGCCCACCCCGACCTGGTCCCGATCGCGATGGCCTCCTTCGACGCGGTGCTCGGCGAGAAGCCGAACCAGAAGGACCGACTGCGCGAGGACGTCTCGGTGGCCCCGGGCGAGCTCATCGCGATCGACTCCCTGGACGCGCGGCCGACGTACGAGGGCCTGCGCAACGCGGTCCAGGTCGGCATCCGTTACATCGAGGCCTGGCTGCGCGGCCTGGGGGCCGTCGGCATCTTCGGCCTGATGGAGGACGCGGCCACCGCCGAGATCTCGCGCTCGCAGATCTGGCAGTGGATCAACGCGGGGGTCGTCTTCGAGAACGGCGAGACGGCCACGGCCGAACTGACCCGCAAGATCGCCGCCGAGGAACTGGCCGCGATCCGCGCCGAGGTCGGCGAGGAAGCCTTCACGGCCGGCAAGTGGAAGCAGGCCCACGACCTCCTCCTCCAGGTCTCCCTGGACGCGGACTACGCGGACTTCCTCACCCTCCCCGCGTACGACCAGCTGGTCGGCTGATCCCCGGATTCGGCTGAAACGCACAGCGGTCGAAGCCTGCCGGCTCCGCCCCCGTCGCCTCACGGCGCGGGGGCGGAGCCGTTTGCGTTCCACAACAGGAGGAATCAGCTCCCGAACGACCGGTCGGTCGTTACTCGTTCGTAACTTGCTTGTACCTAGCGGTAACAAGTGGGCCCGTGTCACCTTTCCGATGCCACCGGCCGGCGGTACCCCCACTTCCCAGCCACGCGACGCAGTCGTCGCCGACTTCGGCGTGGCCGAACGCAGGAGTTCCGCAGTGATCGGATTCCGCAACGTCAGCAAGGACCGGGACCGCAGTCGGGTGCGACGACTCGCCGGAGCCGGAATGGTCGTGCCGCTCGCCGTCAGCGCACTGCTGGCCGGCGGAGCCGGAACCTCCGCCGCGAGCCCCGGGACCGGCCCCACCGCCGTGGTCTCCATGGGCGACAGCTACATCTCCGGCGAGGCCGGGCGCTGGAAGGGCAACAGCCTGACCAACAGCGGCAGTCGCAACGGGACCGACCGCGGCTGGGTCAGCGGCAGCACCTACGACCCCGCCCGGGTCTACGGGACCACCGCGGGCGGATGCCACCGCTCCGACTCGGCCGAGGTGCGCAGCGCCGGGGCGATCGCCGACGTCGCCGTGAACCTCGCGTGCTCCGGGGCGGTCTCGGACAACGTGTTCCGCTCCTCCAACGGCGGCGTCTCCTACAAGGGCGAGGCCCCCCAGGCCGATCAGCTCGCCGCGGTGGCCGCGAGCCACGACGTCAAGGTCATCGCCCTGTCCATCGGCGGCAACGACCTCGGCTTCGCCGACATCATCACGGACTGCGCGCTCGACTTCGTCCTGTGGAACTCGTACTGCTACGACGACCAGCAGGTCGGCGTCGACCAGAAGATCGACGCGGTCATGGGCAAGGTCGGCAAGTCCGTGGACGAGATCCGGGCCGTGATGCGCGCGGCCGGGTACGCCGACTCCTCGTACCGGATCGTGCTGCAGTCCTACCCGTCGCCGATCCCGCGCGGCGCGGAGAACCGGTACACGCAGAGCGACTGGAGCCGGCTCAACACCGGCGGGTGCCCCTTCTGGAACCGGGACTCCGACTGGGCGCGGGACTCGCTCGTGCCGCAGATCGCGAACCGGATCAAGGGCGTCGCGGCGGCCAAGGGCGTGCAGTTCCTGGACCTGCGGGACATGATGCAGGGCCGCGAGGTCTGTGCGAAGGCGAGCAAGCAGGTGACCTCCACGGCTGCGGCCTCGGCGAAGACGAGCGAGTGGGCGCGTTGGATCGACAACAACGAGTCGCAGGGGCTGATCCAGGAGTCCATGCACCCGAACTACTTCGGTCAGCTGGCCGCGGGGCGCTGCCTGGCCCTGGTCGTGGCTCAGCCGGCGAGCTCCGGCTTCAGCTGCAAGAACACCGCGGGCGGGGACCAGACGGGCATGTTCCTGACCCCGGCCTCCTAGACGGTCCGGGAGGCCCCACGTGCGGGCTCCACCGGGCGAGGCGGCGCCCGGTGGAGCCCACCCGGGCGCCCGTTCGGGTCAGTGGGACTGCGCGAGCGGCCCTTCGGCGCGAGTCTGGGGTGACGGACAGGGCGACGGACCGCGGGCCCGACGCGGCGCGCCGGATCCGGAAGGAGCGTGATCGGCGTGGCCCGGAACCGCCGCCTGATCCTGAGCACGCCGTCCGAGGTCTGGCGCCTGCTGGCCGACGGCCACCGCTACGGCGAGTGGGTCACGGGAACCCAAGAGGTCCTCGACGCGGATCCGCACTGGCCGCAGGTGGGGGCCCGGCTGAAGGTCCGGGTCGGCGCCGGCCCCCTCACCCTCGACGACACGTGCGTGGTCCGCAGGTGCGAACCGGAGCGCCGACTGGAACTGGAGGCGCGGGCGGAACCCTTCGGGGCGGCCCGCATCGCCATGCACCTGGCGCCCTGGGGCGAGAACACCCTCTTCACCCTCGACTGGCACCCCCTGCGGGGACCCGGCACCCGGATGCACGGACTGCCCGTGGACTACATCGTCGCCATCCGCAACGGCATGATGCTGACGAAGCTGGCCAGGATCGCGGTACGCGAGCACGCCGACGCACGCGTGTACTAGCCACCCCTAGTGCGTGTCGGGGCCGGTCAGCACGGAGAGGATGTTGCCCGCCGGGTCCTTGAACCAGGCGATGGTGGGCATGCCGTCCTCGCCGTGCACGATGCCTTTGGCGTCCGCGTCGAAGCCCTCGTAGCGCTCGAACGCGACACCGCGCGCGGTGAGCTCGTCGACGGCCCGTTCGACATCGTCCACGGGGAAGTTCAAGATCGTGTACGTCGCGGGGCGGTGGTCCTCCTTCGGGTAGACCATGACCGTGGTGCCGCCCGCGAGGTCCAGGCGGAGCAGGCCCATCTCCTCGTCCCGCGAGACGTTCAGGCCGAGCGTCGTGCCGTAGAACTCCCTGGCCTTGTCCAGGTCGTCGACGGCGAATCCGCTGAATGCCCTGCTGTTTGCGAACATGGCTGTTCCTTCGGTCCGGCTTCGGTCCGGGGCACCCCGCTTCCCATGGTCCCTCCCGGACGGCCGGGCGGCGATTCCGCGTCTCGCGGCCCCCGGAAAAGAGGGTGATCATCGGGTGGCCGGCTGACATGCTCGGGCGTATGGCAGCCCGTGACGCACGTCCCAGTCTCTACATCTCCGTCGACATCGAGGCCGACGGACCCATTCCCGGGCCGTATTCGATGATCAGCTTCGGGGCTTCGGTCGCGGGCCGCCAGGACGGCGCTTCGTATACGGCCGCCGATCCCGAACAGCTCACCTTCTACCGGGAACTGCGTCCGATCGGCGAGGAGTTCGTGCCCGAGGCGCTGGCCGTGAGCGGGCTGGACCGTGACCGCCTGGTACGGGAGGGCGCCGATCCGGCGGTGGCCATGGCCGAGTTCCGAGCCTGGGTACGGGAGGTGTCGGCGGGCGCGCAGCCGGTGATGTGCGGCTACCCGGCGTCCTACGACTGGACCTTCCTGTACTGGTATCTGATCCGGTTCGGCGGGGACAGCCCCTTCGGCCACTCCGGCTGCCTGGACATGAAGACCCTCTACGCGACGAAGGCGCGGGTGCCGCTGCGGGCCGCCGTGAAGGGCCGGATGCCGCGCGAACTGCTGTCGCGGCGCCGCCACACGCACCACGCGCTGGACGACGCGATCGAACAGGCCGAGCTGATGAGCAACTTGATGCTGTGGACTCCCCCGTCGCCCACCCCGTCCGCCGACCGGTCCCCGCGCGTCACGCACCTGTCGTGGGGCCGGATCGAGGCCGAGGGGCTGGCGCCCGGCAAGGACATGCGGCTGCATCCGGGCGGTGGCCGCCCGTGGGACTGGTCCGAGCACGGTACGCGGCACGATCCGGGCATCCAGCCGCAGGAGGTGCGTGAGCTCCTGGACCTCGGGGTGACGGCGGTGGTACTCGGCCAGGGCATGGAGAGCCGCCTCGGGGTGGTACCGGAGACACTGGAGGTGCTCCGGGCGGCCGGGGTCGAGGTGCACGTGGCGCCGACGCCCGAGGCCGTGGAGATCTACAACCGGCTGGCCCGGGGCGGGCGGGTCGGCGGGCTCTTCCACTCGACCTGCTGAGCGGGGTACGGACACAGACACGGCGGCGCGTACGCCACACCCGCAGTGGGTGGCGTACGCGCCGCCGTGTCGCCCGGACGGGGTCCGGGTCTCAGTGCACCGGTACCGGGTCGGGCGCGGCCCCCGAGGCCGCGCCCTTCCTGGCGCCGAGGTGGTTGAAGGCCAGGTTCAGCAGGATGGCCACCACGCACCCGGTGCTGATGCCGGAGTCGAGGACGACCAGCAGGTCCTTCGGGAAGGCGTGGTAGAACTCCGGCGCGGCGATCGGGATCAGGCCGATGCCGACGGAGGCGGCGACGATCAGGGCGTTCTCGCCCTTCTCCATGGCGGCCCCGGCCAGGGTCTGGATGCCGCTGGCCGCGACCGACCCGAAGAGGACGATGCCGGCGCCGCCGAGCACCGGCAGCGGGACCACGCCGATGACGGAGGCCGCCATCGGGCACAGGCCCAGCAGGATCAGGATCCCGCCGCCCGCCGCGACGACGAAGCGGCTGCGCACCTTGGTCATGGCGACCAGGCCGATGTTCTGGGCGAAGGCGCTGCACATGAAACCGCTGAACAGCGGGCTGATCGCGCTGCCGAGGGTGTCGGCGCGCAGACCGCCCTCGATCGTCTTCGCGTCCGCCGGACGGCCGACGATCTTGCCCAGCGCCAGGATGTCGGCGGTGGACTCGGTCATGCAGACCAACATGACGATGCACATCGAGATGATGGCCGCGACCTGGAACTGCGGGGCGCCGAAGTGGAAGGGCGTCGGAAAGCCCACCACCGAGGCGTTCTTGACGGCGTCGAAGCTGGTCATGCCGAGCGGGAGGGCGATGAGGGTGCCGGCGACGAGGCCGAGCAGGATGGATATCTGCTGGAGGAAGCCGCGCAGGAACTTGCGCATCAGCAGGACGATCACCAGGGTGACGGCGGCCATGCCGATGTTGCGCATGGAGCCGTAGTCGGTGGCGGTGCTGTTCCCGCCCTGCGACCAGTTGAAGGCGACGGGCAGGAGCGAGACGCCGATGAGGGTGATGACCGTACCCGTCACCACCGGCGGGAAGAAGCGGACGAGCTTGCCGAAGTAGGGGGCGGCGAAGAAGCCGACGACCCCGGCGACGATGATCGCGCCGAAGATGATCGGAAGGGCGTTCTCCCCCTCCCCCTTGCCGATGGCGATCATCGGGGTCACTCCGGCGAAGGAAACGCCGTTGACGAAGGGGAGTTTGGCGCCGATCTTCCAGAATCCGAGGGTCTGGAGAAGGGTGGCGAGGCCTGCGGTGAAGAGCGAGGCGCCCATCAGGAAGGCGGTCTCGGTCGCGGAGAGTCCGACGGCCGGGCCGACGATCATCGGCGGGGCCACGACGCCCGCGTACATGGCGGCAACGTGCTGCAGGCCGCTCGTGAACATCTTCAGTGGAGGCAGGGTCTCATCGACCGGATGCCTTTCCTCCGGTATCCCCGGTGTCCCCGGTTCCCCCGGTACTGCGACTGCGTCTTTGCGAAACCTGGGCGCCTGGGCCACGGCTTCCTCCGTTCGGTTGAACACGCCGGCAGGGACGTGGTGTCTTGGAGGTGGTGCGAAAGCGGGTGCGAGTCGAGCCTGTATGCGGTTGTGGTGGTGCGAATACTTGTCCCAAGGGGTGCGGAAACGAGTCGCCCGATCATCGGTTCCGCGCTGTGGTGCGGCTCAGGACCCCCGGCACGTGCCGGACCGGATCGTGAGCTGGAGGTGCCGCGGCGAGGGCGCGATACGCGCGCCGCGGGTCGGATGGTGACGAGTCACCGCCCCCGGGGCGCCTTCGGATCTCTCCTCCGGCGCTACCCGGGAACGGCTGCCCACGGACCCCGCTCGGGTCCGCGGCGCCGGCCGGGGGCCGTCCCCCCCGGCCGGACTCCGTGGGATCAGCCCTGCGCGGAGATCCGCGCGAGGCGCTGGGCCTCTGCCCGCGTGGACACCGCGATGGCGTCCTCGTCGGCGAAGAGGAGACGGTTGTTCTCGACGATCTGCTTGCCGCCCACGAACGACGCGGTGACCGGGGCCGCCGCACCGAAGACCAGCGCGGTGACCGGGTCGGCGATCGAGGAGTGCAGGAAGGTGTTCAGGTTCCACAGCACCAGGTCGGCGCACTTGCCGACCTCCAGCGAACCGATGTTGTCGGCGCGGCCGAGGACCTGGGCGCCACCGTAGGTACCGAGGCGCAGGGCCTGGCGCGCGTTCAGGGCGCGCTCGCGGTGGACCGGGTTCAGGCGGTTGATCAGCAGCGCGTTGCGCAGCTCGGTGTGCAGCTCACCGGACTCGTTGGAGGCGGTGCCGTCCACGCCGAGGCCGACCGGGACACCGGCGGCGAGCATGTCCGGGACGCGGGCGATGCCGGCGGCCAGACGGGCGTTGGAGGACGGGCAGTGCGCGACACCGGTCCTGGTACGGGCGAACGCGGCGATGTCGGAGTCGTTCATGTGGACGCTGTGCGCCATCCACACGTCCTCGCCGAGCCAGCCGGTCGACTCGAAGTAGTCCGTCGGGCCCATGCCGAAGAGTTCGTGGCAGAACTTCTCCTCCTCGACCGTCTCGCTGCCGTGCGTGTGCATGCGTACGCCGAGGCGGCGGGCCAGCTCGGCGCCCTGCTTCAGCAGTTCGGTGGAGACCGAGAAGGGGGAGCACGGGGCGACGGCGACCTGGGTCATCGAGTCGAACGAGGCGTCGTGGAACTTCTTGACGGTCGCCTCGGTGTCGGCGAGCGCGCCTTCGAGGGTCTCGACGGCGTGGTCCGGCGGCAGACCGCCGTCCTTCTCGCTGCGGTCCATCGAGCCGCGGGCGAGGGTGAAGCGGACACCCATCTCGGACGCGGCGCGGATGATCGAGCCGGACAGGTCGCCGGAGCCCTTGGGGAAGACGTAGTGGTGGTCCATCGCGGTGGTCACACCACCCTTGGCCATCGCGGCGAGGGAGCCCTGCGCGGCCGTGTACGTCATCTGCTCGTCGATGCGCGCCCACGTCGGGTACAGCGCGACGAGCCAGTTGAAGAGGTTGTGATCGGTGGCCAGACCACGCGTGATCCACTGGTAGAAGTGGTGGTGGGTGTTGACCAGACCGGGGGTCACGAGGTGCCCGGTGCCGTCGATACGGCGAACGACATTGTCGAGGTTCTCGGGGGCCTTGCCCGCGCCGATGAACTCGATCCTGTTGCCGGCGACGACCACGTGGCCCGAGGCGTACTCGGTGTCGTCGGCGTCGACGGTCGCGATCGCACAGTTCTCGATGACGATGCGCTCGACCGCGCTGTCATGGGCTGCCGATGCTGCCATGGGACATCCTCGTGCTTTCAGTGGCGGTGCGGGCACGGCAGGACCCAGGAGGTTTGAGTGCCGGAGCCGGGGGCCTTGACAGCTGACAGTACTGCCGCCCCGTGTGATACGTCCGGGTGCCGATTCAGCAAGCGTGGGGGTGTGTCGCGCGGTCCCGGGGCCACTGCGGGGCCCCGGGGCGCGCGTGCCGCGTCAGAGGTTGGTCATGTCCACGGGAATGCGGGCGTCGACGCCGTCCCGGAGAACGGTGGCCTCGATCAGACCGTAGGGACGGTCCGCGGCGAAGTACACCTCGTTGTCGTTCTTGAGGCCGAAGGGCTCCAGGTCGACGAGGAAGTGGTGCTTGTTCGGGAGCGAGAAGCGGACCTCGTCGATCTCCGAACGGTGGTTGATGATGCGCGAACCCATTTGGTACAGGGTCTGCTGCAGCGACAGGGAGTAGGTCTCCGCGAAGGCCTGCAGCATGTGCTTGCGGACCTCGGCGTAGGACTTCTCCCAGTTGGGCATCCGCTGCTCGTCGTCCGACCAGTTGAAGCGCCAGCGAGCCGATACCTGGGTGGCCAGGATGCGGTCGTAGGCCTCCTTCAGCGTCGTGTACTTGTCCTTCACGTAACCCCAGAACTCGGAGTTCGTGGAGTTCATGACGACGAGGTCCTTGAGGCCGGAGATGACCTCCCAGTTCGTGCCGTCGTACGTGATCTGGGTGACGCGGGTCTCCGCGCCCTGACGGACGAAGGAGTGGTTCACCTCGTCGGAGCCGATGAACTTGGAGTTGGCGTCCGAGGTGGCGATCCGGTCCCAGGCGTACTCCTCGATCCGGATGCGCGCGCGCTTGATCGGCTCCTGGCTGGTGACGAACCAGCGCGCCAGGTGGATGCCGAACTGCTCGGCGGACTCGATGCCGTATTCCTTGGCGAAGGCGTACACCGTGTTCTTGGTGGTGTCCGTCGGAAGGCAGTTGGCGTTCGAGCCGGAGTAGTGGACGTCGTCCATGTCGCCGGAGAGGGCGATCGAGACGTTCAGGTCCTTGATGTGGTGCGTGTCGCCGTCCCGCGTGATCTTGACGACGCGGTTCTCTGCTTTGCCGTACTGGTTCTGGCCCAGAATCGTGGCCATGCTAGCTCCCTCGGTAAACGGAGTAGCCGAACGGGTTGAGCAGCAGCGGTACGTGGTAATGCTCGCCCGGGTTCACCGCGAAGGTGATGGTGACCTCGGGGAAGAACGCACCGCTGTCCCTTACGCGGGGGGCGTCCTGCTGCGCCTCGGCTTGCTTCTTGAAGAAGTACGTCTCGGTCTCGAAATCGAGACGCACGTGAGTGGTGCCCTCCGGCAACGCCGGCAGGTCCTTGCAGCGCCCGTCCGCATCGGTGGCGGAGCCGCCCAGGGCCGCCCACTCGCCGTCGAGCCCCGTACGGGCCGACAGGGAGATGGCGACGCCCTCGGCGGGCTTGCCGATGCTGGTGTCCAGGATGTGCGTGGACACCGACGCGGTGGTCTCGGTGCTCATGGTCACGCTCCTTCTGCTTCTGCGCGTTCGACGAGACGGGTGAGGCGGATCTTGTTGATCTTGACGAGCTCGCTGCGGGCGATCTCCCGCTCCTGCTCCGGCGAGTTGTCGATCCGGACCTTGACCGCGTCACGCATGAACTCACCGGTCGCACCGGTGGCACAGATGAGGAAGACGTGGCCGAACTTGTCCTGGTAGGCCAGGTTCAGTTCGAGGAGCTCGTTCTTGAGCTCCTCCGAGGCGCCGGCCATGCCGCGCTGCTCGCGGGCGGAGGTCGGGTCCCCCGGCTTCGGCCGGCCGATCGGCGCGTGGCCTCCCATCGCTTCGCCCAGGTCGTCCGCGGTGAGCTCCGCCATGGCGGCTTCGTTCGCGGCGAACAGGGACTCTGCGGTGGTGAAGGGGCGCTGGGCGAGCATCTTGCTCCCCCACGCCGAACTGGCGCACACCTCGTGCAACTCGGCCGTGGCCGCGCTGTCGTCCAAGGTGTTGAACCGGGTGAGACCCGGGGTCGGACTCGAAGTCACGGTAGGCCTCCGTGGCCTGTTGTTGCTTTGACGGGCTGCGCATAGCTAACGCCCTCGACAACACGGCGTCAACACTTTGTTGAAACTTCCCGTACACAAAAGCCGCCGCCCGGGTGAATCGGGCGGCGGCTCGTCACCGCGAGTCAGCCTGCCTTCACTCCTGGCTGCTCTTACCGGCGCCCTTCGGGGCGTTCGAATCCCGGTTCAGATAGTTGTAGACGGTGAAGCGGCTGACGCCCAGGGCGCCCGCGACCGTTTCCACGCCGTGCCGCACGGAGAAGGCGCCCCGCGCCTCCAATATCCGCACGACGTCCTGCTTGGACTTCCGATCGAGCTGGGCCAACGGTACGCCGTACCGGCGCTCCAGGGCCGCCAGGATGTGATCCAGCGAGTCGGAGAGCTGCGGCAGGCGCACGGCCAGCAGGTCCTGACCCTCCCAGGTCAGCACGACGTCGTCGGGCTGCGCCAGGGCCGGATCCATCAGCTCGCCGCCCATGGCGTCCACCAGCGGCTTGACCGCGGTGACGAAGGGGTGGTCGCGGGGCTCGGTCATGACATCTCCTCCCCGATCACATTGACCTGGAGCGAGACACGCGTGGCGCCGGCCTCCAGGGAGTCGCGCAGCAGCGCCTCCACGGCGGCCAGCACCCGGTCGGCCTCGCCCTCGGCGGTGTTGCCGAACGGACCGACGTCCACCGCGTCCAGCTGGGCCTTCTGGATGACCTCGCGGGCCGCCACGGCATGGGCAGGAGCCTCTTCCAGATCGAAGGGCTCGGTCGTGAACTCCACTCTCAATCGCACGCCGTCAAGCTACCCGGGCGGGAAGGGGTGGCGCGACAGCACCTCCTCGGGGGGTGGCGGTCGGGCGACGGGCGGGGAGGACTTTCCGGGAGTCCGCACTTGACATCGACGCGAAACCCCATGCAATCTTCCATCAGACAGAAAATAACTTCCGCAATACGGAAGGAGCGCACACCCCTCATGGGATACACGGACCAGCGCTTCGATGTGAACCTGTCGATCCTCTTCACGGAACTCCCGCTCCTGGAGCGCCCCGCGGCCGCCGCCGCGGCGGGCTTCACGGCGGTCGAGCTGTGGTGGCCCTGGATCGAGACCCCCACCCCCGCACAGTCGGAGCTCGACGCCCTCAAGAAGGCTCTTGAGGACGCCGGCACCCAGCTGGTGGGACTGAACTTCTACGCCGGCCAGCTTCCGGGCCCGGACCGCGGTGCGGTCTCGGTACCCGGTGCGGAGTCGGAGCGCTTCAACGCCAACATCAACGTCGCCGCGGACTTCGCGGCCTCGGTGGGCTGCAAGGCGCTGAACGCCCTCTACGGCAACCGGGTCGAAGGCGTGGAGCCGGCCGTTCAGGACGAGCTCGCCCTGAAGAACCTGGTCGTGGCGGCCCAGGCCGCGGACCGCGTCGGCGCGATCCTCCTGATCGAGACCCTCAACAAGCCCGAGTCGCCGCTCTACCCCCTGGTGAGCGCGCCGGCCGGCATCGAGGTCGTGGACAAGGTGAACGAGGCCACCGGCCTCGGCAACGCCAAGTTCCTGCTCGACCTGTACCACCTGGCGATGAACGATGAGGACCTCTCCGAGGTCATCGAAAAGTACGCCGCCAAGACCGGGCACGTCCAGATCGCGGACAAGCCGGGACGCGGTGCCCCCGGCACCGGCGAGCTGCCCCTGGAGGAGCTGCTCGACCAGCTGAAGAAGGCCGGATACGAGGGCTACGTAGGCCTGGAGTACAAGGCCGCCGACGCTGCCGCCTCCTTCGCATGGCTGCCGGCCGAGGCCCGCGCCGCGAAGTAGTCGGACAAAGTCCGGGCGATCAGCCAGGCACTTCACGCACTTTTCGTACAAAGCATTAAGAGAAGGACCCTCATCATGAGCAACCTCCCCAAGATTGCCTGGATCGGCCTCGGAATCATGGGCTCCCCCATGGCCGAGAACCTCCTGAAGGCCGGCTACTCGGTCACCGGCTTCACCCTGGAGCAGGACAAGCTGGACCGTCTGGCCGCCGCCGGTGGCTCCGCGGCCGGCTCGATCGCCGAGGCCGTGGCGGACGCCGACGTCATCATCACGATGGTGCCCGCCTCCCCGCAGGTCGAGGCCATCTCCTACGGTGAGAACGGCATCCTGGAGAACGCGAAGTCCGGTGCGCTGATCATCGACATGTCGTCGATCACCCCGCAGACCTCGATCGACCTCGCGAAGAACGCCGCCGCCAAGGGCATCCGCGTCATCGACGCCCCGGTGTCCGGTGGCGAGGCCGGCGCCATCGAGGCCGTCCTGTCGATCATGGTGGGTGGCGAGCAGGCCGACTTCGACGCGGCCCTGCCGATCCTCGAAGCCCTCGGCAAGGTCATCGTCCTGTGCGGTCCGCACGGCTCCGGCCAGACGGTGAAGGCCGCCAACCAGCTCATCGTCGCGGTGAACATCCAGGCGTGCGCCGAGGCCGTCGTCTTCCTCGAGAAGTCCGGCGTGAACCTCACCGCCGCCCTGGACGTCCTCAACGGCGGTCTGGCCGGCTCCACGGTCCTGACCCGCAAGAAGGACAACTTCCTGAACCGCGACTTCAAGCCCGGTTTCCGGATCGACCTGCACCACAAGGACATGGGCATCGTCACGGACGCCGCCCGCAACGTCGGTGCGGCCCTCCCGGTCGGCGCGGTCGTCGCCCAGCTGGTCGCCTCGCTGCGCGCCCAGGGTGACGGCGGCCTGGACCACTCCGCCCTGCTCCGTGCGGTCGAGCGCCTCTCCGGCGCTCAGATCTGAGCACCTCCCCTCTCGCAGGGGACCTGAGTTTCCGGATGGCGTCGGTGCTGACACCTGTCCTGTCGCGCCCAAGTGCCGGCGCCGTCCGGATCACCACTCACACTTCAACTTCGTTCAACAAACTGTTGACGTTTAGTTCGTGCCGAAATTAGGCTGTTCCGCATGACGGAAGACGCTTTCCGTCAGCAGTTACCCCGTACGGAAGGTCACCATGTCGAAGCGCACGCTGACGACCGAGTCCGGCGCCCCGGTCGCCGACAATCAGAACTCCGCCACCGCCGGCGTCGGTGGCCCGCTCCTGGTCCAGGACCAGCAGCTCCTGGAGAAGCTCGCCCGCTTCAACCGTGAGCGCATCCCGGAGCGCGTGGTGCACGCCCGCGGCTCGGCCGCGTACGGCTACTTCGAGGTGACCGACGACGTCACCGCTTACACCAGCGCCGCGTTCCTGAACACGGTCGGCAAGAAGACCGAGACCTTCCTGCGCTTCTCCACCGTCGCCGACTCGCTCGGCGGCGCGGACGCGGTCCGCGACCCGCGCGGCTTCGCCCTCAAGTTCTACACCGAAGAGGGTAACTACGACCTCGTCGGCAACAACACCCCGGTGTTCTTCATCAAGGACCCGATCAAGTTCCCCGACTTCATCCACTCCCAGAAGCGCGACCCCTTCACGGGCAAGCAGGAGCCGGACAACGTCTGGGACTTCTGGGCGCACGCCCCCGAGGCGACGCACCAGATCACCTGGCTCATGGGTGACCGCGGTATCCCGGCGTCGTACCGTCACATGAACGGCTACGGCTCCCACACGTACCAGTGGACGAACGAGCAGGGCGAGGCCTTCTTCGTCAAGTACCACTTCAAGACGAACCAGGGCATCCGCAGCCTCTCGGGCGAGCAGGCCGCCGAGCTCGTCGGCAAGGACGCGAACTCGCACCAGACCGACCTGCTGCAGGCCATCGAGCGCGGTGTGAACCCCTCGTGGACCCTGTACGTGCAGATCATGCCCGCCGCCGAGGCCGCGGACTACCGCTTCAACCCGTTCGACCTCACCAAGGTGTGGCCGCACAGCGACTACCCGCTGCAGCGCGTGGGCCGCCTGGTCCTCGACCGCAACCCGGACAACGTCTTCGCCGAGGTCGAGCAGTCCGCCTTCTCCCCGAACAACTTCGTCCCGGGCATCACCGCCTCGCCGGACAAGATGCTCCAGGGCCGACTCTTCGCGTACGCCGACGCCCAGCGCTACCGCCTCGGTGTGAACCACACCCTGCTGCCGGTCAACGCCCCGAAGGCGACGAAGGCCGACAACTACGGCCGCGACGGTGTCATGGCGCTGCGCAACGGCTCGCGCCACGACAAGAACTACGAGCCCAACTCGTACCAGGGTCCGGCCGAGACCGGTCTGGCGCTGGGCGCCCCGAAGGCCGTCTCCGGCTACACGGGCACCCACGAGGCCCCGGCCCACACCAAGGACGACGACTTCTTCCAGGCCGGTGAGCTCTACCGCCTGATGTCGGAGGCCGAGAAGCAGCGTCTGGTGGCGAACATCGCCGGCGGCCTGTCGCAGGTCACCCTCGAAGACGTCATCGAGAAGAACCTGGCTCACTTCCACGCCGCCGACGCCGACTACGGCAAGCGCGTCGAGGAGGCCGTCCGCGCCCTGCGCGACGCCTGAGCCACCCAGATGTACCGGGGGCCTGACGGGAGGTCAGGCCCCGGGTGCTCAGCCCGACCCGTGGACCCGGATGAGGGGTGGTACACGGTGAGGGCAGGACGAGGACCGTGGCGAGCGAGCGAGCCAGTGCGGTGGTAATGGGTTCCGAGGCCCGTCTCTTGACCTGAGGGAGACGACGCCGGAGTTCTCGTCGCCCGCCCGCCACGGTCCCAGCCAATCCCGTCCTCTTCGTACAGGGGCTACGCACAGAGCCCCCTGCACGCGGAGGACCCCACCTCCCCACACACTCCGCCCGGCGGTGCGAACGTCCTGTCGCGCCAGCCTCGCACCGTCGGGCGGTAACAACCAGAGCGCCGAGTCACGGACGGTCCCGTGACTCGGCGCTTTGTCGTGTCGGCCCGGTCGTAGCCGCCCGGCCGTAGCGGCCCGCTACGGGCTTCCCGGTGGCACGAACGTGGGCCGCAGTGCGGCCGGCAGGTCGGACGTCCGGCCGAACACCAGGACGAGGTCCGGATTCACGAGGTCGTGTTCCGGCGTCGCGAGGAACCCCGCCGACAGCAGAAGCCTGATCAGCGCACCCTGCATGTGGAGAGCGATCGCCCCGGGCCGGCGGGCGGCCGGTGCGGCGCGGGGGCTTCCGGCGACGAGGGCGTCCAGGGCGGCCTCGGCCACGCCGGGGCCGCACCTCCATCCCACGGAGACAGCCGCCGAGCCCGTCTCGGCGTCGGCATCGATCATGACCACCGCACCCGACCCGTCCGGGCCGTCGGGGACGTCCTCGCGGAAAGCGGGCAGGCCGGCGGTGCGCAGGGCCAGGACGACCTGGTCGGCCAGTTCGCTCCGGACGGCGAGGACCTGGTCGCGGGCGCGCGGATATCCGAATTCGGTCATGTCTCCCCCTCATCAGGCGCGGTCAGCATCGCACGGGCGACGGGCCGGTCCCCTACCAGTCGATGTCGGCGCCGGGTTCGGTGTCCAGCGCCTCGCGGTCGAACAGCAGCATCCCGAGGAAGAACAGCCCTCCCAGGAGGAGCAGGCCGCCCACCACCACGACGGGGACCAGCGCCTCCCCCGGGGTCACGAGCACGAACAGCGCGAGCAGAGTCCGGACCAGCGCGCAGAGCGCGACCGGCAGCTCCATGCGTCCGAGGTCGAAGGCGCCCTCCCGACGGCCGAGGCGGCCGCGCACGGCCAGGTAGAGCACGATCGTGGCCCCGTAGATGAGGGCCGGCAGGATCGTCGACGCCGTGATCAGCTCCAGCAGCGCCGCACCGGGCAGCGCCACCATCAGGACGAACCCGAGCGCGAGGATCAGCAGGGTCGCCGGGACCGGTGTCTGCGTACGGGGGTTCACCCGCCGCAGCACCCGGTACCCGGGGAAGCGTGCGTCGCGCGACATCGCGTAGACGAGCCGCGAGCAGGAGACCATCACCACGATCCCGGCGCCGAAGAACGCGAACGAGATCGCGACCAGCAGCACCTTCTCGGCGGCCGGGCCCAGGTTCTCGCGCATGATCGCCGCGACCGGCGACCCGTCGGCGCTGATCCGCGGGACGTCCTCGAACGAGACGGTGAGCGCGATCAGGAAGAGCATGCCGAGGATTCCAGCGGCGACGACCGACCCCACGATCGCACGCGGGACGCTGCGGTGGGGGTCCTTGGCCTCCTCGGCCAGGTTCGCCGCGGAGTCGAAGCCCACGAGGGTGGCGAGACCCATGATCATCGCCAGCATCAGCCCGCCGCCGACCGCGAAGTAGTCGGGCGCGTGCGCGGCGACCCCGCGCGAGGTGAGGTTGCCCGTCGAACCGTCCCCCGTGACGGCCACGGCGACGAAGAGGGCGATCGCCACCACCACGACGAGCGCCACTTCCAGCCCCACCGCCGCCGAGTTGATCCAGCTGACCGGACGCGTCGAGGCGATGGCGACGACGGCTTGGACGATCAGCACCACCAACGTGATCACGCGCGCGGTGTCCTCGTTCTCGGTGATGCCGACGGGGGGCATGAACGCCTGGCTCGCCAGCGCGTTGTCGATCGCCGGCACGGCGATCGCCAGGTAGCAGAAGGTCAGCCAGCCGAACCACCAGCCGATTCTCGTGTTGGCCAACCGGGAGGCCCACTGGTAGGAGGAGCCGCTGAGCGGAATGCGGGCAGCGAACTGGGCGACCACCAGCGCCACCAAGGTCTGCCCCACCGCGGCGATCTCAGCCAGAGCCAGATGCCCACCGGCCCCGCGGTGCGGAGCACTTCGTCGTAGGTCCCGAAGACGCCGACCGCCACCGAGATGAAGGCGAACGAGATCGCGAACACCTGGAAGGAGCCCAGCGTGCGCTTCAGCTCCTGTCGGTACCCTCCGCGCTCGACGTCCGCGCCGTCACCACCCCCCTCGCTGCGGGCGCCGTCACGGCCGTCGCGCTGCCCGCCCTGCCCGCCCTGCCCGCCCTGCCCGCCCTGCCCGCCCCGTCCGTCCGCCGAAGCCCGCGTCACCCGGCTCACCTCACTCTCCCCCGGCCCTTCGCAGCGGCTGCGAGGGCCCGGCCAGTGTGCTGCGCCGGGCCGCTCCGCCCCGGCGGGTGGCTGCCGACGCACGCGGGCCGAGCCCCGAACGGACGCGCTGTACGGGGCCGGTGGCACCACACGGCTCCACCCGGCGGCGCGAACGTCCTGCCGCGCCGACCGCGCGCCGTCGGGCGGTGGTCAGCTCCTTCGGCAGCGGTCCTGGAGCTCGGAGATGACGGCCTTCTCGCGCGCGTTGACGGCACCGTCCACCGCGGCCACCCGGTCGGCCACGTCGAGGAGGTCGCTCACGTCCCCCGGCTCGGCGTCCAGGCGTCGCCACACCTCGGCGGGATCCACGTCGACGAGGTGGGCGAACTGTTCATCGACCACTTGGTGCCGGTCCCGGACCAGCCTCACCAGGTGCCGCATCAACAGCGCCTCGTCGTCGGCGATCTTCTGGTCCGCCGTGATGACGAGCCACGCGACCCACAGCATCAACTGCGGGTGCCGGCTCCGTCTGCTCAGGCCCTCGGCGAGTTCGACCACCCGCGCCTCGTTCCGGAAGACGGCTTGCGCGTGCCGCCCCGCGAGCAGCGTCGTATAGCGGTTCAACACCACCGCGAGGGGAACGCCGACCACGGGGATATCGATCTTGATGACGTTGCGCTGCAGGAGGAACTTGCCGACGACGGGGAGTCCCCTCGCGGCGCTCAGTACCGCCCCGGAGTAGAAGCGCTTGATCAGCGGCCGCACGAAGACCGGGATCGCCTTGACCACGCCCTCCCGGACCGCTTCACCGCCCTTGATCGTGAAGGCGACCCGGATGAGCTTCCACATGTCGTCCGGGTCGGACAGGTCGAGCGGGACCCGGTAGAGGACCGCGATGTCGTGGGCGAGGCGGAGCTGGAGCCGGGTGATGAACGCGACGTCGACCATCATGGTCGCGACGGCGGCCGGGACGGTCGCCGGCGAGGCGCCACCGAGGCTTCCGAGGGTGGCGGCGACGGCCGCCGTGTAGGCCCCGGCCGAGAGTCCGCCTTCGAGCGCGGCGTACCGGGCCGCCATCTTGATCCGCTGGTCGACGACGGCGTCCGAGGGTACGCCCTCGTACCGGTCCTGGAAGTACTGCCAGTTGACCCTGTCGGTGTAGGAGCTCAGGGCCTGGGCGAGCAGCTTGGTGAACCAGTTGCCCGACTTGATGTCGTCCGCACTCAGCCCTTTGATGAACTCCCGCAACTCGGCCCGCTCGTGCTCGACGGCCTCCCGATCGGCATCGTCGCCACTGGCGTCGACGGCATCCGTCAGGGTTTCGGTCATGGCGGGTCCTCCCGGGCTGATCAGCGTCCGTTCAGGTTGTCAGGTTTTGCACAACACCGCTGCCGTCTCGGCACGATGACCCGGTGTTCGGCGGGCCGCCCGATTCTCGTGCGGCGGAAGCCCACGCCTCGCACTGCGGAGCGGCCCCCTGGTTGAATGGCCGGACGGATCTTCAGGCGTTCCGCGCCCTGCTGACGGACGAGGGCAGGAGCCTGCTGGCGGCCCTACAGGAGGCCGGCCCGGGCGGGGAACGCGAGTCCGCGGCCACGGCCGCCCTGCGACAGGGCCGGCCCGCCGTGTTGGTGGCGGCGGCCGAGGAACAGGTGCGGTTGCGGGGGCTGGCCGCCGCGACGTTCGGGGAGTTCGCCCTGCGGATGTTCCACACCCCCGATCTCGTCGAGCTCTCCTCCCCCCTGGCCGTGTCCGATTACAAGCTGGACCGCGTCCTGGACGAGATGGGCGTCGTGCTGATCGACGCGATGTGCCTGGACAGCGGCGCCGACACCCTCGTGCTCAGCTGGTCGCACCACACGCCGGCCGTCGACGCCGATCCGCTGACCATGGAGATCGCCGGCGGGCCCCTCGACGACGACGGCGCCCTCCTCACCTCCGACGAGCTGTGGCACACACCGTTCGCGACGGCGTACGAGGTCACGGGGGTGCCGACGCGCGCGCCCGAGCCGGACGCGTCGGTGGAGTTCGTCGTCGCCGGGGCGGACGGCCCCATGACGCTGATCGCCGTGCCCGTACCCGTCCGGTTCCCGCAGGCGCCCTGAGGGCTTCGTAGGCGCCCCGGACCGCGTAGGGAATCACGCGAACGGCCCCCGCCCCTCCGGAAGGAGGAACGGGGGCCGCGTCGTTCCGGCGCTGTCGCGGATCAGACCTGCAGGGCCTTGATCGCGGTCGGGGCGTGGCCCGGCTCGGTCGCGAGCTCTTCGAACTCGGTGACGTCGCTCATGTCGACCGTCTTGCTCATCGCGATGTTGGTGATGCGCTCCAGGATGGCCTCGACGACGACCGGGACCTGGAACTCCTGGGCCAGCTTCTTGGCCTCCTCGAAGGCCTCGCCCAGCTTGTCCGGGTCGGTGACGCGGATGGCCTTGACGCCCAGGCCCTCGGCGACCTTGACGTGGTCGACACCGTAGACACCCAGCTCGGGGGTGTTGATGTTCTCGAATTCGAGGTTGACCTCGAAGTTGATGCCGAGGCCACCCTGCGCCTGCCGGATCAGACCCAGGT
The DNA here is from genome assembly GCF_053615355.1 of Streptomyces sp. CLCI03. Lineage (NCBI taxonomy): Bacteria > Bacillati > Actinomycetota > Actinomycetes > Kitasatosporales > Streptomycetaceae > Streptomyces > Streptomyces sp. CLCI03. The sequence continues at coordinate 1,807,297 of NZ_CM132132.1, forward strand.
AGGCGTTGTTCACGAGGACGTGGACGTAGGGGACCTTGTGCTGGGCGGCGACCGCCAGCTCCTCGATCATGAACTGGAAGTCGTAGTCGCCGGACAGCGCGACGATCGGGGTCTCCGGCTCCGCGGTGGCGGCACCGATCGCGGCCGGGATGGTCCAGCCGAGGGGGCCGGCCTGGCCGCAGTTGATCCAGTTGCGCGGGCGGTAGACGTGCAGGAACTGCGCCGCCGCGATCTGGGAGAGGCCGATGGTGGTGACGTAGCGGGTCTCGGGACCGAACGCCTTGTTCATCTCCTCGTAGACGCGCTGCGGCTTCAGGGGGATGTTGTCGAAGTGCGTACGGCGCTGCAGGGTCGCCTTGCGGTCCTGCGCCGAGGCGGTCCAGGCGGAGAAGTCCGGCAGCTTGCCCTCGGCCTTGAGCTCCTTGGCGATCTCGATGAAGAGCTCCAGCGCGGCCTTGGCATCGGAGGCGATGCCGAAGTCCGGGGCGAAGATCTTGCCGAGCTGGGTGGGCTCGATGTCGACGTGGACGAACTTGCGGCCCTTGGTGTAGGCGTCCAGGTTGTAACCGGTGTGACGGTTGGCCCAGCGGTTGCCGATGCCGAAGACGAAGTCCGACTCCAGGAAGGTCGCGTTGCCGTAGCGGTGCGCGGTCTGCACACCGACCATGCCGGCGGCCAGCTCGTGGTCGTCCGGGATGGTGCCCCAGCCCATGAGGGTGGAGATGACGGGGACGTTCACCAGCTCGGCGAACTCGACCAGCAGGTCGGAGGCGTCGGCGTTGATGATGCCGCCACCGGCGACGATCAGCGGGCGCTCGGACTCCAGCAGGAACTGCAGGGCCTTCGCGGCCTGGGCGCGGGTGGCCTGCGGCTTGTAGACCGGCAGCGGGGAGTAGGTCTCCGGGTCGAACTCGATCTCGGTCAGCTGGACGTCGATCGGGAGGTCGATCAGGACCGGGCCCGGTCGGCCGGAGCGCATCAGGTGGAAGGCCTCCTGGAACACGCCCGGGACCTGCGCGGCCTCCAGGACGGTCGTGGCCTTCTTGGTGACCGGCTTGGCGATCGAGGCGATGTCGACGGCCTGGAAGTCCTCCTTGTGGAGCTTCGAGACCGGGGCCTGACCGGTGATGCAGAGGATCGGGATCGAGTCCGCGATCGCCGAGTACAGGCCGGTGATCATGTCCGTGCCGGCCGGGCCCGAAGTACCGATGCAGACACCGATGTTGCCCGCCTTGGCACGCGTGTAGCCCTCGGCCATGTGCGAAGCGCCCTCGACGTGGCGGGCGAGGGTGTGCGCGATGCCGCCCACGTTCTTGAGCTCGCGGTAGAACGGGTTGATCGCAGCACCGGGGACGCCGAACGCTTGTTCGACACCCTCGAGCTTGAGGATCTCCACTGCAGCGGCGGCGGCTGTCATACGAGGCATCGAGTTCTCCTGCGGGTCTGGCGGTCAGGCTTTTCCGTAATCCGGAAGTTTTGTTCTGCTATACGGAACAAGCTAAGCGGCGACTCCTGCGACGTCAAGGCGGTACGGGGCCCCGGAAGGCACCAAAAGCCGCAAGTCGGTCGCCGACTTGTACAAATCACTGATCCGTCGACGGGAAACCCCCGGAAAAGGCGTGCGGCCTCCCCCGACCGTCGCCGGTGGTGGAGCATGGACCTACGCACAGCGACGGAGGGGGTCCAGGTCTCATGGCGGAAGCGGTACCGGTGCGCTGCCCGGCGTGCCTGCGCGAGAACGGCTACACCGCCCCGGTCTTCCCCTGCGCGTGCGGAAGCCCGGTCCATCCCCCGCTGGACCTGTCGGCGCCACCGATTCCGCTGACCCACCGGACGTGGTCGGACACCTGGGTGACGGTGCGCTGCACGACCTGCGGGCGGGAGAGCGAGTGGCCGCATCCCGAGCTGGGCTGCGGCTCGTGCGGGACGGTGGTTCTCATTCCGGTGCATCCGCCGGAGGGGACGGGGACCCCGGTCGGTCCGGCCGGCGCGTCCCCGGCGACCGCCCGGCGGCCGGATCCGGACAGCATCGGGCCCGGGCGGGTGGACGGTCCGGCGGGCGGGCACGCGGGCGGAGCCGGCGGAGCCGCCGATGGGCGCCCGGCGCACATTCCGCCGCCGCCGGCCCCACCGGTGCCGCGCCCCGCGTTCCGGCCGGTGACCATCCGTACGGCCCGCGACGCGGTGGCCACGGCCGCGCTGTACCTGCGCTGGCTCGGCTTCCGGGACGTGCGGCAGCCCGACGGACGTCCGCTTCCCGCGGCGACCGTGGACCTGCGGGCTCCGGGCCTGGTCGCCCAGGTGGACCCGACCACGGCGCCGGCCGGGCTGCGGGCGGTGGAGTGCGTCTGGCTGAACGGGCTCACGGCCTCCGCGACCAGCGTCTACTTCGCGCTCGCGGGCTACACGGAGGATGCCCGGGCCCGCGCGGACGATCTCGGGATACCGCTCTTCGTCATGGATCTGACGGGCATGCCGCAGCCGGTCAACGACCCGGCGGACGCGCTGGTCGGCCCGGACGCGTAGGGCGCCCCGGAACGGGAGGACCCGGCGGGATCGGCAAGCTACCCCCTAAGCTCGTAGGCATTGCCTACTTCCTGCCCAGGAGAGCCCGATGAGCCTGTACGACATCCCGCTGACCACCCTGTCCGACGAGCCCACCAGCCTGGCCGCCCACAAGGGCAAGGCGATCCTGCTGGTGAACACCGCCTCGCAGTGCGGTCTCACCCCGCAGTACTCGGGACTGGCCCGCCTGCAGTTCGCGTACGAGGCGAAGGGCTTCACGGTCATCGGCGTGCCCTGCAACCAGTTCGGTGAGCAGGAGCCGGGCAGCGCCGAGGACATCCAGACCTTCTGCGCGGCCGGTTTCGGCGTCACCTTCCCGATGCTGGAGAAGTCCGAGGTCAACGGCGAGAACCGGCACCCGCTCTACGAGGAGCTGGTGAAGACCCCGGACGCGGAGGGCACGGCCGGGGACATCCAGTGGAACTTCGAGAAGTTCCTGATCTCCCCCGCCGGCGAGGTCGTGGCGCGCTTCCGCCCGCGCACCGAGCCCGAGGCGCCCGAGGTCATCGCCGCGATCGAGGCGCACCTGCCCGCGTAACGCCATGCGGGGAGGCGGGTCGGCCGTCCCCCCGTACGGGCTGTCGCGCGCGGCAGCCCGTACTCCTGGGTGGCCCGGCCCCTTCAGTTCAGGTCGGCCTCGTCGTACTCCCCGGCCGACCCGGCCGCGGTGAGCTCCCGCAGCTCCACCCGGCGGATCTTGCCGGACACGGTCTTGGGGAGTTCGGCGAACTCGATGCGGCGGATCCGCTTGTACGGGGACAGCACCGCGCGGGAGTGCTCGAACAACACCCGGGCCGTCTCCGGACCGGGCTCCCAGCCTCCCGCGAGGGTGACGTACGCCTTCGGGACCGCGAGCCGCAGCGCGTCCGGGGCCGGGACGACGGCGGCTTCGGCCACCGCCTCGTGCTCCAGCAGGGCGCTCTCCAGCTCGAACGGGCTGATCTTGTAGTCCGAGGCCTTGAAGACGTCGTCGGAGCGCCCGACGTAGGTGAGGTATCCGTCGGCGTCGCGCGCGGCGATGTCACCGGTGCGGTAGAGCCCGTCGGCCATGGCCTCGGCCGTGCGCTCGGGGTCGTCGCGGTAGCCGGTCGTCACCCCGGCGGGCCGGGTGCGCAGGTCCACGCAGAGTTCCCCCTCGTCCGCGGACTCCTTGCCCGTGACCGGGTCCAGCAGGACGATCTCGTAGCCGGGCGCCGGCCGGCCCATGGAGCCGGGCTTGACGGGTACGCCGGGGAAGTTCCCGACCTGGAGGGTGGTCTCGGTCTGGCCGAAGCCGTCACGGATGGTGACGCCCCAGGCCGCGCGGACCCGCTCGATGACCTCCGGATTGAGCGGCTCCCCGGCGGCGACGGCCTCGCGCGGGGGCCGGGCCAGCTTGGTGAGGTCCGACTGGATCAGCATCCGCCACACGGTGGGCGGGGCGCAGAAGGTGGTCACGCCGTGCCGGTCCATCTCGGCCATCAGCCGCTCGGCGTCGAAGCGGGTGTAGTTGTGGACGAAAACGGTCGCTCCGGCGTTCCACGGGGCGAAGAGGTTGGACCAGGCGTGCTTGGCCCAGCCGGGCGAGGCGATGTTGAGGTGGACGTCGCCGGGGCGCAGCCCGAGCCAGTACATGGTGGAGAGGTGCCCGATGGGGTACGAGGCGTGCGTGTGCTCGACGAGCTTGGGGCGGTCGGTGGTGCCGGAGGTGAAGTACAGCATCAGCGGGTCGGTGGCGAGGGTTTCGCCGTCCGGCGTGAAGTCGCCTTCGGCGGCCGCCGTGTCCGCCAGTCGCAGCCACCCGTCGGGGACCTGGTCCCCGACGGCGATCCGGGTGTAGTCGCCCGGCACCTCGTCGAACTTGGCCGTGTCCAGGTCCCGCGCGATGACATGGCGCACCTGGCCGCGCTCGACCCGGTCGCGCAGGTCGGCCGGGCCCAGCAGCGGGGTGGCGGGGATGACGACGGCGCGCAGTTTCATGGCGCCGAGCATCACCTCCCACAGCTCGCGCTGGTTGCCGAGCATGACCAGGATCCGGTCGCCGGGCGCGACGCCCTGCCCGCGGAGCCAGTTGGCGGCGGCGCCGGACCGTACGGCGAGCTCCGCGAAGCTGAGGCTCTGGCTGGTGCCGTCCTCCTCGACGATGCGCAGGGCGTCGGCGTCGTTCCCGGCGGCGATGTGGTCGAACCAGTCCAGGGCCCAGTTGAAACGGTGGGGGCGGGGCCAGGTGAATCCGGCGTGGGCGGCCTCGTAGTCGCCGCGGCGTTCCAGTAGGAAGTCCCGCGCGGCCAGGAATCGGGCGGTGGCGTCGTCCTGCGTGCTCTCGGTCGTCATGACGGGCATCGTGCCGCCTTCGGTGTACGGACCACCAGTGCGGCGTCAGCCGCGAGTTGACGACGCGGGACCATCCGGGACCGCACGGGGCGGGTGTCGTAGGGAGCGGGTGCCGTAAGGGGCGGGGTGCCGTAAGGGGCGGGGTGCCGTGTGTCAGGGCTTGATCGCTCCGAACCGTACGGACACCCCACCGGGGCCATCGGCCCCACCAACCCCACCGGACTCGGCCAATCCCTCCACCATCAACTCCCCCTCGGCGACGATCTCCTCCTCGGCCGCCTTCGGGACCTGGCCGAAGAGCTCGACGGTGAGGGCCCGCCCCTCCAGCTTCCACAGGCCGGCGAGGAACCCGTCCACGAGCAGGGTGCAGTGGGCCTGGTTCCCCGTCCACGTGCGCCCCTTGATCTCCGGGGCGACCACGCGGGTGCGGTCGGCGTGCGACAGCAGGAGGTTGTCGAACTCCGGGAGGAAGCGCGGCGGGGCCGGGGTGTCCGCGTCGGGGCGGGGGGCGTCGGGGAGGTCGAAGAGTTCCACGCCGTTCTCGTCCTGAAGAACAAGAAGAACCGGGCGCAGCCGCTCGAAGGCCTCGCGCAGCCGGGTCAGTCCGGCCCAGGTCTGCATGTCCTTGACGGAAGCGGGTCCGAAGGCGGCGAGGTAACGCAGTACGACATCGTCCACGGGCTGCGCGGTGCCGGCGGGCTTCCCGAGCCAGTTCTCGACGGTGGTGAGTCGGACCTGGCCGCTGCGGCCCCAGACGCCCCGCGGGGTGACCTGCACGAGCGGCAGCCGGCAGCGGGCGGCGACGGACAGGGACTGCGGGTCGGCGTCGGGCCATTCCTGGAGCAGTTCCTCTCGGATCTCGCCCATGGTGCGCGGCTCGCTCTCGACGAAGGCGCGGGCGCGCTCGGCGAGGTGGTCCAGATCGACTCCGGTGAGCCCCTTGCGGAAGTAGGTGACCTCGCGATCGCGGGCGGGCTGGACGAGGGGCCTGAGGGTCAGGGCGTCGTGGGCGGTGTGCGTGTGGATCGTCGACCGCATGGTGACCATCCGGACGACCTGGCGGGATTCCATGAGCCCGGCCAGCTCGGCGGGCCGGAAGTCGGCGAGCCGGGCGTGCAGCTGGAAGTAGGGCGGCTTCACGTTCTGCGCCTGCAGCCCGAGCAGGTGCGCGACGGCGTCCCCGGCGGACATCTCGGCGCGGCTGAGCAGCAACTGGCGGGCGAGCGTGGCACGGTTCAGAGCGCGGGTGTCGAGTACGGGGTGTGTCGTCCTGGAAGCCATGGCAGCAAACTAGCCCTCTTTGCGGACAGATCCGGTCCGCAACCACGATCCGAAGTGGGCCGAAAACCCCCCTGCTCGGCCCCGACCGCCCCTTTCTCCCCTATATCCTGCCCCTTGCCCGTAAACATACGTTGGACCGGGAGCTGACCTGCGATGTCGGAGCGTCCAGACCGCCGCCCCTCCCCGTCCGCCGCGAAGCGCGCGGGGTGGCGGCGCCCCGCCGACCCGACCGGCGCCACCCCTCCGGCAGGACCGCCGACCGGCCCGCAGCCCGCACCGGCGGCCCCCGCTCCCCCGAACCACCGCAGCGTGATCGACTCGGCCGTCTACCGCGACGGCCGCCGGATCGCCTCCCCCACCAGCCTCGCCGACACCTTCCGGCAGCTGCGCGAGGAGCCCGAGGGGATGGCCTGGATCGGGCTGCACCGCCCGACCCAGCCCGAACTGCACTCGCTGGCCGCCGAGTTCAACCTCCATGAACTCGCCGTCGAGGACGCGCTGGAAGCCCACCAGCGCCCCAAGCTGGAACGCTACGGCGACACCCTCTTCGTCGTCCTGCGCGCCGCCCGCTACCTCGACGCGCAGGAGGAGGTCGACTTCGCCGAGCTCCACATCTTCGTCGGCCCGGACTTCCTGATCACGGTCCGCCACGGCGGCGCCCCGGACCTCTCCGCGGTCCGCCGCCGGATGGAGGGCAACCCGGAACTCCTGTCCCTCGGCCCGGAGGCGGCCCTGTACGCCATCCTCGACGCGGTGGTCGACGGCTACGCCCCGGTCGTCGAGGGCGTCCAGACCGACATCGACGAGATCGAGACGGAGGTCTTCCGCGGCGACCCGGCGGTCTCCCGCCGCATCTACGAACTCTCCCGCGAGATGGTCGAGTTCCAACGCGCCACCCGCCCCCTGGTCGGCATGCTCCACGGCCTGATGGCGGGCTTCGCGAAGTACGGCACGGACGAGGAACTCCAGCGCTACCTCCGCGACGTGGCGGACCACGTGACGCACACGAGCGAGCGCGTCGACGGCTTCCGCCAGGCCCTCACGGAGATCCTGACGGTCAACGCCACCCTGGTCTCCCAACAACAGAACGCCGAGATGCGCGCCTTGGCCGAAGCGGGCTTCGAGCAGAACGAGGAGATCAAGAAGATCTCCTCCTGGGCCGCCATTCTCTTTGCACCCACACTCGTGGGAACCATCTACGGCATGAACTTCAAGGACATGCCGGAACTGGAGTGGGCCGCGGGGTACCCCTTCGCGATCCTGCTGATGGCAGTGATCTGCGTCAGCCTGTACGTCATCTTCAAGAAGCGCGACTGGCTGTAACGACCCACCTCACACGCTTGATCAACTTAGCGCAAGCGAACTTTGGACAACGCCCCCAGAGGCCCCGTGGGGAGAATCTGGGGAGAATGTGCGGCAGAGGGTGAACCGGGCACAGAAACCGCACCTCGCCGGGAGCAGCGCCCAGCACCGTCGCCCTGAATTCGACGCGACCATATATGCGCACGGCACGCTGCTTCGCGGTGCTACAGGGAGGACACCCTGCTGCCCGCCATGGCGAAGGGCGCGGCCGAGTCGGGCCGCCCGGTGCCCCGCATGGTCACCGTCGTGCACGCCGCCGTCGACCGCCCCGGGCGCCACGCCTACCGGCTCGCCTTCGCGGCCGCCCACGTCCACCTCGCCGGGCCGCACTACTGCGACATGCTGCGCCGCGCCGGCCTGCGCGTCCACCACAGCCGCCCGGGGCTCGGCGCCCGCGCCCTGGTCGATTCCGGAGTCTTCCTCTACGGCACGCCCGGGCACATCGCCGCACAGCTGGCCGAATTCGATCGGGCGGGGGTGGACGAAGTTGTCGTCAACGTCGCGGGAGTGTATTCCGAGCATGGCCGACCGGACGCCGTACGGGACCTCCAGGAGATCCTCGCGGCCTGCCGGGAGGCGACGAACTGACCCAGGAACGGGTGCGGAAGGCCGGGGCACGCCCGCGTGCCGCCCTCCCGTACGCGGTGAGGAGAGGCAAGACGGTGCCCGACGACATCGCCCGGTGGCTGAACGAGCACGCCAACCCCTTGAGCACCCTGGCCCCCGGCGCGCCGATGGAGGACCTGAGGCCCCTGGGCGAGGCCCTGCGGGAGACACGGATCGTCGGTCTGGGGGAATCGACCCACGGCACGGGCGAGTTCTTCCGGCTGAAGCACCGCATCGTGGAGTTCCTGGTCCGTGAGGAGGGGTTCACCGCCCTCGCCATGGAGGCCAGCCAGTCCGCCGCCCGCGCGCTCGACGGGTACGTCCGGTACGGCACGGGCTCCCCCGAACGGCTTGTCGCCAGGCTGGGCTTCTGGACCTGGCGCACCCGCGAGATGGTCGACCTCGTCGAGTGGCTGCGCGCCCACAACCGCGACCTGCACGAAGAGCGCCGGGTCCGCTTCGTGGGAACCGACCCCCAGCTCTGCGCCGACTCGGTCGAGGCCGTCGCCGCCTTTCTGCTCCGGGCTGCGCCCGATCAGGCCGGGCGCGTCAGCGCCCTGGACGTCCTGGCCCGGGCCCGCCCGGGCTCGCTTCCGGACCCGGACAAGGCCCTGATGCGACGCGCCGAGGAGATCGCCCGCCTCGTCGCGGACCACGCCGAGCGGCCGGGTCCCGGCGACGACGCCGGCGAGGCTCTGGAACACGCGCGGATCCTCGTCCGCGCCGCCGACCTGGTGACGCGGCCCTTCGCAGCCTCGGCCGGCGAGGACGGCGTGCTCGCCGCGCGTGACCGCTACATGGCCGAGGCCGTCGCACGGCTCGTGGACGACGACCCTGGTGCGCGCGTCATGGTCTGGGCACACAACGGGCACATCGCGAAGGGCACGTACGGGGACCAGGTGCCGGCCCTCGGCAGCAGGCTCCGCGAACGGTACGGCGACGCCTACTACGCGCTGGCCCTCCTCTTCGGCAAGGGGTCCTTCCTGGCCCGCCGCGGCAACGACCTCCAGCGCCCGCCGGTCCGACACCGCATCGGCGCCGGCCTCCGCTCACTGGAGGCCAGACTCACGCACGCCCTGCCCGGCGACTACTACGCGGACCTCCGCGCCGCGAGTTCCCCCACCGGCACCGCGCCCTGGCTGCACGCCCCGCACGCGCAGCGCAGCTTCGGCGCCAACGTCCAACGGTTCCTCTACCGCTTGAACACCGCCCCGCTCGTCCCGGCCGAGGACTATGACGGCATCGCGTTCGTAGCACGCTCGACCTGCTCCCACCTGCTGCCCCCGGCGGAGGACTGAGGTTCTCTCACGGCCACAGGTCGAGCGCGGCGTTCAGAGTGAGCTGCCACATCGGTTCGGCACCGGTGCCGAATGCCGCGGCGAGCCCGTACCCCACGGACGCGTCGTACGGGTCCCTGGCACGCTCGGACTCGCTCGCCGCCTCCCAGTCGGCCGACACGCGCCCGTCGCCGCTCGATGTGAAGACGCCGAGCAGCCGCTCGTCCCGCAGCAGCCGGCTGGTGCCGAGGGAGTCCGGAACCAGCAGATAGCTGCACTCCCGCGCCCTTGAGACGACCTCGACCCGGTACGAGCGCCGGGTCAGGAACCCCTTGGACGGCCGCAGGGTCTCCTCTGCACCGTCGACGAGCAGAGTCAGGTGCTCGGGGTCGCGCGTCCCGATCGGCACATGGCTCTCCGGCACGGTGTGCGGGGCCCGCCGGATCTCGACCGGCGGCAGACCGTCCCCGCTCACGCCCAGCGTCCCGCCCTCATGGTCGAGTTCGATCCGGACCGCGCCGAAGAGCGGATCGTCGGCGGGCTCGTACGCGTACGGATTCATCGGGACCCTTGCCTCCTGTTCATCCTGGTGATCGTCTTCCCCCAGTCTCGTCCGGACGCGGTGGGCCGGTTCCCTTTCCGGCCAGAGGCGGGCCCGTGGGCGACGGCCACCGGCTCCCGCCTCGCTGCCACTACGTCGCGTAGCCGGTCACGCCAGGCGCTTCGCGGTCCCGACCAGCGGCGATCCGTCTTCAGAGGCAGCCGCGGCTGGGGAGAATCCGGGGAGAACGAAGCCTCGTTGGGGAGCGGCTGGGGAGGATCGACCGTACAAACTGGCAGCACGGTGAAAGAGGCGGAAAGGCCAATCGTCGCAGGTCGAACCGTCTGTTCGGGCGATTTCCGCAGGTCAGCGGTGTGAGGGTGACGACTTCAAGAAGATCTCCGCCTGGGCCGCCATCCTCTTCGCCCCCACCCTGGTCGGCACGATCTACGGCATGAACTTCGAGACCATGCCTGAGTTGGGTTGGAGCTTCGGATACCCCCTTGCGATCTGCCTCATGGGGATGGTTTGCATCAGTTTGTACGTGATTTTCAAGCGGCGGGACTGGCTCTGAGCCCCTCGTATCCCGCTCAGTCGCACTTCGCACTTCGCTCTCGCGACACTCACAGGACGGCCCAGAAGCGGCCGTGGGGGGTCCCTGGGGAGAATGCATGCGGGTGATCTCCTCACCTTGCCTCAGACCGGCCCCTGACCAGGCCTTTTGTGACACTGACAGACCCTGGGGGGAATGTGGGGAGAATCGACTGGCAGCCAGCTGGTGCCTCGCGTCCGCCGCAACGGGCCCGTCCGAGTGCGCGTGGCTGCGGCCGGGAACTGCTGGCGGCCGAGCACGGCCGGACCAGACAGAGGCGACGGCAGGACTGAAAGCAATCGCCGCAGTCAGCCACGACCCCCGTACGCCGCTCGCCTCGATCAAGGTCTCGCGGTCGGGGCGATAGCGGGCAGAGTGGCTCCGAATTGCCCGAGTCTGTCTCCAGGTGCCGCAGGGGTGCTCCGGGTGGCTGGCCTTGCGGATCCCCGGCCGCCCGCTGGACGAGGACCCGGGGCGCGAGTGTGCCTCCGGTGGTCCCGTCCAGGACGGAGTACGGGATGCCAGACGTACTGCCCGGAGCACAGCAGGCGCAGTGCCCGAGTCCGACGTTTCAGAGCCGCGGCGCCTGTGCGGGGCCGTGCTCTACGGCGGGGCCCCGAAGCCTTCTCGGCTACCTCACCGAGGTGCCCCGCCGGCCCCAACCTGGAATCCTCCAAGCGGTAGCCGGACCTGGTGATGCGCCTCGTGGCTGTAGGTCCGCATACCAGTCACGATGTACACCTCGGATTCGGGCACATCACACGGCGGCGGAGTGCAGAGTCGCCTTCCCCACTACCTCGATCCCTGTGCGCTCGCCGGGGCGTGCGGCGGCAGGGGTGGGGACTCGGACGTCGATGGGCTGGTCAAGGCCGTCCACCGCAACCGTGACCATGGCGTCGTGGCCGTAGAAGCGGACGTCAGTCACCGTGCCACGGGCTTCGGCCCCATCCGGGTCGGTCAGTCGGAGCTGCTCAGGCCGGAGCAGCACCACGCCGTCGCGGACCCCGCGGGACCGATCCGTCAGCGGGATACGGCCGAGCGCGGTGGCCGCCGCGCCTTGGTCCGCGGTGCCGGTGACGAGGACCGCGTCACCGACGAATGCGGCCACCCAAGGGTCCGCGGGACGGCTGTACACCTCGTGCGGCGTGGCGCACTGGGCCACGCGGCCGTCCCGGACGACGGCGACGAGGTCGGCCGTGGAGAGGGCTTCCTGCTGGTCGTGGGTGACGAGCAGGGCGGTGGCTCCGGTGGCGCGCAGGGCTGCGCGCACGTCGGCCCGTACGCCGGCGCGCAGGGCGGCGTCGAGGGCGTTGAACGGCTCGTCGAGGAGGACCAGGGCGGGCTGCGGTGCCAGAGCCCGGGCCAGGGCGATGCGCTGCTGCTGGCCGCCGGACAGCTCGTGCGGCATGCGGTCGCCGTAGCCGGCCAGTCCGACGAGTTCGAGCATCTCTTCCGTGCGCCGGTGCCGGGTGGACCGGTCGAGGGTGGTCAGGCCGAAGGCGACGTTGCGGGCCACGCTCAGGTGCGGGAAGAGCGCGCCCTCCTGGGGCACGATGCCAATGCGGCGGCGTTCGGGCGGAAGGTGGACCCCGGGGCCGCTGAGCGCGCGTCCGTCGAGGGTGACGGTGCCCGCGTCGGCGCGCAGGAAGCCCGCGATGATGCGCAGCAGCGTGGTCTTGCCGCAGCCCGAGGGACCGAGGACCGCGGTCAGCGCGCCGCCGGGGACCGTGAGGTCGAGGCCGTCGAGGACCGGCGCCGCACCGGGGCCGTACGCCTTGGCCAGTCCGGCGATCTGCAGGTCGGTCATGTGCGGTGCCTTCCGAGGAGATAAGACGGGATGGCGGCCAGCAGGATCAGCGCAGCGGCGTAGGGCGCGGCGGCGGCGAAGGATCCGGTGCCGGTCTCCGTCCACAGGCGGGTGGCCAGGGTGTCCATTCCCGTGGGGCGCAGCAGGAGGGTGGCGGGGAGTTCCTTCATGCACACGACGAAGGTGAGCGCGGCTCCGGCGGCGACCCCGGGGGCGGCCAGCGGCACGGTCACCTCGCGCAGCACGCGCAGCGGGGAGCGGCCCAGCGAGCGGGCCACGTCCTCCAGGACGGGCGGGGACTGGAGCACGGCCGCGCGGGTCCCCGCGACGGCGACGGGCAGGAAGAGCACGGCGTACGCGCAGACCAGCAGCGGGAGTTCCTGGTAGACCGGTTCGGCGTAGCGGACCGCGAAGAAGACCAGGGACAGGGCCACCGTGATGCCCGGAAGCGCGTGCCCGGCGTAGGCCGACTGCTCCAGCAGTCGGGCGGTCCGGCCGCGGTACCGCGCGGCGATCACTCCGACCGGGAGGGCGAGCAGGGTGGTGAGCGCGGCTCCCGCGGCGGCGACGCCGAGGGTGGTGGCGGCGGTGTCGAGGAGCGTGGCCGGGTCCCAGGTCGCGGAGTTGCCGACGGCCAGCCAGTACCCGAGCGTCGCCAGCGGGGTGAGGACGGCGACGCCCGTGACCGCCGCGCACCAGGCCAGCGCGGGCACCCGCCAGCGGCCCAGCGCGGCGGGAACGGCGGGGCGGGCGGTGCCGCCGCCCGTTCTCGCGTGGCCGGCCCGGCCGCGGGTCCGCGCCTCGGCGGCGACCAGGGCGATCGTCATCACCACGAGGACGATGCTGAGGGCGGCGGCCGGGGTGCGGTCGAAGCTGGCCCGGTAGGAGGTGTAGATGCCGCGCGTGAAGGTGTCGTACCGCATCAGCGACACGGCGCCGAAGTCGGAGAACACGTACAGCGCCACGAGGACCGCCCCGCCGGCGGCGGCGGGCCGCACCTGCGGCAGCGTCACCCGCAGGAACGTCTTGAGCGGGCCGTGGCCGAGGGAGCGGGCTACCTCCCCCTGCGCCGGGTCGGTGCCGCGCAGGGCGGCGGTGACGGGCAGGTAGACGTACGGGAAGCTCACCGACGTCAGCGCGAGGGCCGACCCGGTGAAGCCGGCCAGCTCCGGGAAGGCGGACAGCCAGGCGAAGGCGGCGACGTAGCTCGGCACGGCCAGCGGCAGGGTCACCAGCACGGACCAGGCCCGGGCGCCGGGCAGGTCGGTGCGTACGGTCAGCCAAGCCAGGGAGACGCCCAGGACCAGGCAGGCCGAGACGACCACGACGGCCAGTCCGAGGCTGCGGCCTAGCAGTTGGGCGGTGCGCTCGTCGGCGATGACGTCCCAGGCGAAGGCCGGGCCGCGCTCCAGGGAGCGGACGGCGAGGTATCCGAGGGGCAGCAGGGCGAACACCGCGGCGACGGCCGCGGGAGCGAGCAGGATGACGGGAGGCCGGCGGCCGGCACGCCACCGCCCGCTCCGCGCGGTGGCGCCGTCCGGGCGGTGGGCAGTGGCGGGATCCGTCGGCGTGACGGGATCCGTGGAGGGCATGAGGGTCAGACCATCCCGGCTTCTTGGAGCATCTTCAGGGTCTCCTGAAGCGATTCCAGCTTCCCGAGGTCGATCTTCGGTGCGCCCAGGGAGGCCAGCGGCGGAAGGCCCTTGACCGTGCTGGTCACGCCCGAGGCCAGCGGGTACTCCTTGGTGTCCTCGGCGAAGTACTTCTGCGCCTTCTCCGAGAGCAGGAAGTCGACGGCCTTCTGGGCGACCGGCGCCTGGTCGGTTCCCTTGACGATGGCGACACCGGCGGTGTTGACGAGGCCACCCGCGTCACCACCGGGGAGGAAGTGGATCTTCGCCTTGACCTTCGCCTCGCCCTTCTCGGCGACCTGCTCGTACCAGTAGTAGTGGTTGACCAGCCCGAGCGAGACCTCGCCCTTGCCGACCGCCTCCAGCACCTTGAGGTTGTTGTCGTACACCTTCGGCTCGTTGGCCTTCAGGCCCTTCAACCAGGTGCGGGTGGCGTCGTCGCCCTCCAGGACGCGCATGCCGGTGACGAAGGCCTGGAAGGAGGCGTTCGTCGGGACGTAGCCGACCTTCCCCTTCCACTCCGGCTTGACCAGATCGTGAACGGTGTCCGGGACCTTGGAGACCTGTCCCGGGTTGTACGCGAGGACGCGGACCCGCCCGGAGGTGCCCACCCAGTCGCCCGCGCCGCCGCGGAAGCCGGGGTCCACCTTGTCGAGGGACGCCTGCGGAAGCTTCTCCAGCATGCCCTTGGTGGACAGGGCCCCGAGGGCGCCGGCGTCCTGGGAGAAGAACAGCCCGGCCTTGGTCTTGCCGCCCTCTTCCTGGATCTGGGCGGCGAGTTCGGCGCTCTCGCCGTAGCGGACGGCGACCGTGGTGCCGACGGCCTTCTCCAGCTCGTCCAGGAGCGGCTTGACCAGCTTCTCGTTGCGGCCCGAGTAGATGACGAGCCCTGCGTCGTCCTCGTCGACGCCGCAGCCTGCAACGGCGGGGAGGAGGAGTGCCGCCGCGAAGAGCGCGGTCAGGCGTCGGACCAAGGGGCGTCGCATGGGAAGCCTTCCTGCAAGGGCAGCGGAGAACCGGGTAATGCCCCATAAGTAAGGTAAAGCTAACCTAAAGGTCAAGGGTGATGCACGCAACAGTTCGACCGCGCCCACCCATCGGCGGAGCCGACCCTACCGCTTATTTTTCTATGGATCTTCCATGAGTCATCTGTGACTTTCCTGTGACTATCCGGTGAGGTAAGGCATTCCTAAAATGCGCCCGTGACAGTCCTTCCCGACCTACTCCCAGGCACCGCGTCCGTCCCGTTCGCCCTCGGCCTCGCCGCCCACGGCGACCGGACCGCCGTCATCACGGCCGACGGCACGGTCAGCTATGCCGAGTTGGCCGTACGAGTGGACAGGACGGCCCGCCGCCTCGGCCGGGAACGCCGCCTGGTCCTGCTGGTCGGTACCAACACCGTCGACGCCATCGTCGTCCACCTCGCCGCCCTCGCGGCCGGGCACCCCGTCCTCCTGGTACCGGGCGACCACCCCGAAGCCGTCCAGTCCTTGATCGACGCGTACGACCCGGACGTCGTGGCCCGCCCCGAGGGCGAGGACATGCTGCTCGACGAGCGGCGCGAGGTCTCGGCACACGACCTGCACCCGGACCTCGCCCTGCTGCTCAGCACCTCGGGCTCGACCGGATCACCGAAGCTCGTCCGGCTGTCGCACGAGAACCTCCAGACCAACGCGGAGTCCATCGCCCAGTACCTGGACATCCGGGACACCGACCGCGCCGCGACCACCCTGCCCCTGCACTACTGCTACGGCCTGTCCGTCGTGCACAGCCACCTCCTGCGCGGCGCCGGACTGATCCTGACCGACCTGTCGGTCGCCGACACCTGCTTCTGGGAGCTCTTCAAAGCCGCGCGAGGGACGGCCCTCGCCGGGGTTCCCTACACCTTCGACCTGCTCGACCGGGTCGGCTTCGCCGCCATGGAACTGCCCCACCTGCGCTACGTCACCCAGGCGGGCGGGCGCCTGGCACCCGACCAGGTCCGCCGCTACGCCGCACTCGGCCGCGCAGCCGGCTGGAAGCTCTTCGTGATGTACGGCCAGACCGAGGCGACGGCCCGCATGGCCTACCTGCCGCCGCACCTCGCGGAATCCCGCCCCGAGGCGGCAGGGATCCCCATCCCCGGCGGCTCCTTCCGCCTTCGGCCGCTACTCGACAGCGCCGACGGCCCTGACTGCACCGATGGCACCGATGGCACCGATGGCACCGATGGCACCGACGACGACACCGGCGAACTGGTCTACTCGGGCCCCAACGTCATGCTCGGCTATGCCCGTTCCCCGGGCGACCTCGCGCTGGGCCGGACCGTGCACGAACTCCGCACCGGCGACATCGCGCGCCGCTCGCCCGACGGGCTGTACGAGATCGTCGGCCGGAGCAGCCGGTTCGCGAAGATCCTCGGCCTGCGCATCGACCCCGGGCAGGTCGAGGCGATGCTCGCCCGGCACGGCGTCAGCGCCCTGTGCACCGGCGACGACGAGGCACTGCGCATCGCGGCCGTCGGCGGCCACGACCGGGACGCCCGCCGGATAGCCCGGCGCGTGGCCCGCGACTGCAGTCTGCCGGCCCGCGCCGTCCATGTCCGCGTCCTGGCCACCCTCCCCCGCCTCCCCTCGGGCAAGCCCGACTACCGGGCCGTGCGCAACCTGACCCGTCAGGCGCCCGACAGCACCACTGACACCACCACCCGCCCCGCGGCCACGCCGGACGGCGCCCCCGAACCCCTACACCTGCTCTACGCACGGGTCCTCGACCGCTCGGACGTGACGGACGACAGCTCCTTCGTCAGCCTGGGCGGCGATTCGCTCTCGTACGTGGAGATGTCGATCCAGCTCGAAGAGCGGCTCGGTCACCTGCCGGCCGGCTGGCACACGACACCGATCCGGGACCTCAGGCCGCCCGAGCACGCGGACACCTCCCGCAGGCGGACCCTGGAGACGAGCGTCGCGCTCCGCGCCCTGGCCATCTTCTGCATCGTCGGCTCGCACATCCAGGTGTTCGGCATCAAGGGCGGGGCGCACATCCTGCTCGCGGTCGCCGGATACAACTTCGCCCGCTTCCAGCTCACTTCTGCCGAACGGCGCGTACGCGTACGCCGGGGCTGGACCAGCCTCGCCCGCGTCGCGCTGCCGAGCATGGCCTGGATCGGCCTGATCCTGCTCCTCAACGACGACTACACGCTCGCCAATCTCTTCCTGCTCGACAGCGTCATGGGCCCCGCCGGCCTCAAGACCGGTATGCACTTCTGGTTCATCGAGGCCCTCGTCTACATCCTGATCGCCGCCGTCGGCCTCCTGGGCCTGCCCGCAGCCGACCGGGCGGAGCGCCGGTTCCCGTACGCCCTGCCCCTGGCCCTCGCCGGCCTGGGACTCCTCACCCGGTACGACCTCGTCGGGCTGCCGGAGCGCGAGCACATCCCCGACGCCGTCACCGTCTTCTGGCTGTTCGCCCTCGGCTGGGCCGCCGCCAAGGCCGCCACCGTGCGACAGCGCCTCCTGGTCACCCTCGCGGCCCTGGCCACCGTGCCGGGCTTCTTCCCCGGCGACCCCGGGCGCGAGGCGATTGTCGTCGCCGGATTCGTGCTCCTGGTGTGGGTGCCCAGCCTCCCCAGCTGGGAGCGCCTGAACCAACTGGCCGGCCTCCTCGCGACCAGCTCCCTGTACATCTACCTGACCCACTGGCAAATCTTCCCGCTCATCGACGGGTTCTCCCGGCACCTGGCGTTCTTGGCCTCGCTCCTCTTCGGCATCGCCTACGCGGCCGGCGCCGCCCGCCTGATGCGAGGACTGTCGGCACGCAGAGGGGCTCGCGCCTCGGCGGATTCCTGACCCGCGGAGCGACTGGTCGGTTGGGCCGCTCGCCGGCGCTGTTGTGGTGCACAAGGGGTGGCTCCCGCAGGGATCACGGTCCCAGCCAGCCAGCGGCAATACGCCGCCGGGGACTGCCTCTGCTGGGGGGAATCTGGGGGGAATGAGGCCTCGCTGGGGGGGGCGGCTGGGGAGAATCGGCTGCATGAACGGGCAGCAGGATGAAAGACTCGGAAACGTCGATCACTCCAGGTCAGACCACTCGTGCAGCCGATTTACGCAGGTCAGCGGTGTGAGGGTGACGACTTCAAGAAGATCTCCGCCTGGGCCGCCATCCTCTTCGCCCCCACCCTGGTCGGCACGATCTACGGCATGAACTTCGAGGACATGCCGGAGCTGAAGTGGGCAGGCGGCTACCCCTTCGCGATCCTGCTGATGGCAGTGGTCTGCGTCAGCCTGTACGTCATCTTCAAGAAGCGCGACTGGCTGTAGACCGTGCATCCGCACCCTTGATCGACCTGGCTCTTGCGAACACCTGAAAGCGGCCCGTAGCGCGTCGATGTCCGGGCACATCGCCGCGCAGCCGGCCGAATACGCTCGGGCGGGGGTGGAGGAAGTTGTCGTCGGCGTCGCGGGAGTGTATTCCGGGCAGGGCCGACCGGACGCCGAACGGGACCTTCAGGAGATCCTCGCGGCCTGCCGGGAAGCGACCAACTGGCCCATGAACGGGTGCGGGAGGCCGGGGCGCGACCGTGGGCCGCCTCCCGCACGTGGTGAGGAGAGGCAAGACGGTGCCCGACGACATCGCCCGATGGCTGAACGAGCACGCCAACCCCCTGAGCACCCTGACCCCGGGCGCGCCGGTGGAGGATCTGAAGCCCCTGGGCGAGGCACTGCGGGAGACACGGATCGTCGGTCTGGGCGAATCCACGCACGGTACGGCCGAGTTCTTCCGGCTGAAGCACCGCATCGTGGAGTTCCTGGTCCGTGAGGAGGGGTTCACCACCCTGGCCATGGAGGCCAGTCAGTCCGCCGCCCGCGCGCTCGACGCGTACGTCCGGTACGGCGTGGGCTCCCCCGAACGGCTTGTCGCCAGGCTGGGCTTCTGGACCTGGCGCACCCGCGAGATGGTCGACCTCGTCGAGTGGCTGCGCGCCCACAACCGCGACCTGCCGGAAGGACGCCGGATCCGCTTCGTGGGAACCGACCCCCAGCTCTGCGCCGACTCGGTCGAGGCCGTCGCCGCCTTTCTGCTCCGGGCTGCGCCCGATCAGGCCGGACGCGTCGGCGACGTGGGCGTACTGGCGCGGGCCCGCCCGGGCTCGCTTCCGGACCCGGACAAGGCCCTGATGCGGCGCGCCGAGGAGGTCGCGCGCCTCGTCGCGGACCACGTCGAACGGTCGGGTCCCGGCGACGACGCCGAAGAGGTGCTGGAACACGCGCGGATCCTGGTCCGCGCCGCCGACCTGGTGACCCTGCCCTTGGCAGCCTCGGCCGGCGAGGACGGCGTGTACGCCGCGCGTGACCGCTACATGGCCGAGGCCGTCGCACGGCTCGTGGACGACGACCCTGGTCCGCGCGTCATGGTCTGGGCACACAACGGGCACATCGCGAAGGGCACGTACGGGGACCAGGTGCCGGCCCTCGGCAGCAGACTCCGCGAACGGTACGGCGACGCCTACTACGCGCTGGCCCTCCTCTTCGGCAAGGGCTCCTTCCTGGCCCGCCGCGGCACCGACCTCCGGCGCCCGCCGATCCGCCACCGCATCGGCACCGGCATGCGCTCCCTGGAGGCCAGACTCACGCACGCGGTACCCGGCGACTTCTACGCGGACCTCCGCGCCGCCGGTTCCGCCGCCGACGCCGCGTCCTGGCTTCACGCCCCGCACGCGCAGCGCAGCTTCGGCGCCAACGTCCAACCCTTCCTGTACCGCTTGAACACCGCACCGCTCGTCCCCGCCGAGGACTACGACGGCATCGCCTTCGTCGCCCGCTCGACCTGCTCCCACCTGCTGCCCCCGGTGGAGGACCGAGGTTCGCTCACGGGGTGAGGTGCTCGGGGTCGCGCGTCCCGATCGGCACATGGCTCTCCGGCACGGTGTGCGGGGCCCGCCGGATCTCGACCGGCGGCAGACCGTCCCCGCGCACGTCCAGCGCCCCGGCCTCGTGGTCGAGTTCGATCCGGACCGCGCCGAAGAGCGGATCGTCGGCGGGCACGTAGGCGTACGGATTCATCGGGACCCTTGCCTCCTGCTCATCCTGGTGATCGTCTTCCCCCGGTCTCGTCCGGACGTGCGGGGCCGCCTCCCTTTCCGGCCGGCGGCAGTCCTGTGGGCGGGGGCGGCGCAGCCGCTTGACGTCGAGGGCGTCCGGGCGCGAGTCGTCGCGCCGCCGCGCCCCCACGGTCGCGAGCATGCCCTCCCAAGGCTTCGAGGACATGCCGGAACTCAAGTGGGTAGGCGGGCACCCGATGCGCCGGGTACGCGGAACCCCAGGGCGCTCGACGCCGCCTCGGAGACGGCGCGCAGGGTCGGCAGGTCTTCAGCAGGCATCGAGAATCCGTGGCCGCCGGCATGCTCGACGAATTCCGCCGGAAGTGCGAGGTTGTACCGCTCGATGTAAGCGGCGAGGTCCACGCGCCAGACGAAACGGCCGTCGGACAGCAGCGACGATCCGCCGGGCACGCGGAAGGTGCCCTCGATGACATCGATCGTCGACTCCATGATGTCGAAGATCGGGTGTCCGGAGTCGAGGTATCGCTTGACCTCAGCCTTCGGGTAGGGCGTCCGATCCCGCACCTTGTCCTCGATGGGTTCGCGGAACACGGCAGCGTTCTCCGGGTCCATCTCCCGGTAGAAACCGATCATTTCCATTCGGGTCGTATTCCTTCCGACACGGGGAGGACCATCCTCCGGCAACCGTCCTTGTCGACGGGTTTCCTCGGGAGAGGATGATGCGATCGCCGTGAGGCGGTGGTCGGCGTCCTGAAAGCCGTTCGTTCGCTTGCGCCTTGGGCTTCACCGATGGCAACGGTCCTTCGCTCGCCGCGGACACATCGCGCCGACCGGCGTGAACGCGATGAGCACGCCCGCTTCGAGGCATGTTGTGGGCCGGTCATGGAGGCCGCCGGCCCGCCCCGCACCGGGCGTCCACTGAAGATCTTTACCGACGCATCGCCCTCGCATACGGTGATGGCCATGCTGCCTGCCGTGGACACAGACGAACAGTGGGACACCGTCATCCCGGACGACGAAGCACTCCGGCCCGGCGTGGAAGACCTCTGTGCCCGTCTCGGTTTCGCCGATGTCCGGCCCGTTAGGTACGCCGACGGCTCGGAACCGGTCTACGCGCTCGGTGACCGGCACGTCCTCAAGCTCTTTCCGCGCATGTGGGTCGAGGACGCGCTCACCGAGCACCGGGTTCTGGAGTACCTCCAGGGACGTCTGCCGATCCCCGTACCGGAATTGGTGGAGTTCGGGGAGTACGAGAACGGGTGGCGCTACGTCCTGATGTCCCAGCTTCCCGGGGAAGGCCTCGCGAAGGCCTGGCCGCGGATTCCGGAAGCCGAGCGCGACCGCATCGCCACCGAGGTCGGGGAAGCCCTGGCCGTCCTGCACTCGCTCGACCCCGCGCCCCTCACCGATGTCCTGGGGCCCGAGAACTGGGACACCGCCCTGGCGGAGCGCCGCGCCCGAGCCGTCGGGCGACAGCGCGAACGGAACCTGCCGGAGCGATGGTTGGAGCAGATCCCGGACTTCCTGGATTCCGTCCCGCTCGCCACGGACCGGCCCCGCTCCCTGCTGCACACCGAGGTCATGCGGCAGCACCTGATCGTCGATCCCGACGACTGGCGGCTGACCGGACTCATCGACTTCGAACCGGCCATGATCGGCGATCGTGCCTACGACTTCGTCGGCGTCGGCCTGTACGTGTCCTGCGGCGACCCCCGCCTGCTGGGACGGGTCATGAAGGCCTACGGACACGCATTCGACCCGCGCGAACTCCTCGCGCACACCCTGCTCCACGTCTACAGCAACCTGCCGCGGTACTTCGAAGACCTGCCCGAACCGCCCGAGCCCACCCTCGACTCGCTCGCCGAGGCGTGGTTCGGCACCGAGTGACCGCACGACACCTGCCCTCCCCGGCCGCCGTCCCTCCCTCCGCGCCGCCTAGCCGTCCTCGGCGGTCCTGATCTGTTCGAGCACCGCTGTGTAGCGGGATCGTCTGTCGGGGCGGGCGTGGACGGCGGCGTGGGTGAGCGGGGGGATCGCCCGCTCGCCCAGGTCGACGAGCCCCTGGGCCGCCGTCCTGCGGACGACGGGATGGGAGTGCTCCAGCAGTCCGGTCAATGCGGGGAGCGCGGGCGCCCAATTCGCGTGACAGAGGGTCCGGATCGCCGTGAGCACCAGGTCCGGTCGGGGGTCGTGCAGCAGGATCGCGGTGTGGTGCAGGTAGGTCTGCCGGTCCAGCACGGCCCGCGAGGTCCGATGGGCGTGGAGGCGGACCTTGGGCTTGGGATGACGCAGCAGTTCGCCGATCAGGTCCCGCAGTCGGGGGTCCTGATCGGGGTCGGGGCCGCGGTGTCCCTCGACCAGTCGCGCGAGCGCTCGGCGTACCCGCACCGGGTCACCGGTACGGGCCTGGTCCAACAGCTGCTGCCGGGACGGGGGCTGCGACGCCCGGGTCGCCGCGGCCGGTGCGGGGTCGCGGAGGCTCGCCAGCGCCGCGGCGTCCTGCCGTGCGGCGTCGTCCGGGCGACGCAGCGGGCCCTCGACGAGGAGCAGCGAGTCCGCGAGGTCGTCACGGCCTTCGGCGCGCAGTCGGTGGCGGATCCGCGTCAGCGCCGGGGTGCGCAGCAGGGGGCGTCCGCGGAGCAGGTCGAGGAAGCCCCAGGCGCCGGCGTCGAGCCGCTCGCCCAGGTGCTCCGCCACCACGTCGGAGGGGACCAGGCCCAGTGTCCGCCCGGCGGCGGAACGGGCGGGCGCCGGCTCGTGTTCCCACCATTCCAGCAGGAGCGGGACCAGCGGTTCCAGGTCGCGCGGGTCGAGCCGGCTCGCCACGAGGGCGACCCGGTCGCGCAGGATGTCGTCCGCGCGGAGTTCCGTCTCGCCGATGGCGTCCAGTGTGCGGGCCAGGTCGGCGCCGACGGGTATGTCGATGTGGCCTCGTAGGAACGCCCGGAGCACGGGAAGCCTGGCCTCGGGCTCGGGCCACTTCAGGAGGGCCCGGGCCGCGGTGTGCCGGTGCTCCGCTTCGGGTGCCCGCACCATGGCGAGCAGGCGTTCCCGCTGTGCGGTCGAACGAGGCTGGTCGAGGTCGGCGACGCGCACGCTCCGCGGCGCCCGCGCAAGCCCCTGCCGCTGCGCCCGCGTGGTTTCGGCGATGGTCCAGGGGGGTGCGTCGAGCGGCTGGATGTCCGTCATCCAGTCGACGAGGGCGGGTCGGACCTCGGGGGCGGCGCCGGCGTACACATCGATCAGTGCGGCGAGCCGGTCCCGGGAGCCCGGGACGCCCTCGTGCGGGGTGCGGAGTTGCCGGAATCGTTCCAGGGCGCTCGGCGTGCGTACGGCCGCGTCCAGCGCGACCCGCCACGCCTGGGCCTCGGCGGGCGGGGGTGGCGCAGGGGGCCCCGGGGCGGCGAACGCCTCGCGCAGCACAGCGGTCTCGGCCTGCCAGGGATCGGCGCCGCGGCGGGCCGAAGCGAGTGCCTGTTCCAGGTCGGCCCGGACCGGCACCGCGCCCAGGGCGCGGAGCAGTGTCGGTACGGAGCGGCTCGCGGGGCCGGGGGGCAGCGCGCGTACCGCGTCGACGACCGCCGGTTTCAGAGCCGCCGGCAGGGTAGGCGCGACCGCTTCGAGTACCGCGACGAGGTCGTGCCGGTCTCCGTCCGAGGCCTCGGCGAGCGTGTCGAGGAGCAGCCCCGTGCACCGGGCGAAGGCCGTCAGTTCCTCGGTCGTCCAGGGTCCGGGGCACAGGCGCAGGACGAGGCCCAGGACGCGGGTTCGGGCGTCGGGTTCGGAGTCCGCCAACCGGAGCCAGTCCGGCAGCATGGGCCGCAGCACCCGCAACCGCGCGGGGTGCGTCCGCTGATGGCGTTCGGCCACGCGGAGCGCGACCGACGGGTTCCAGCCCCGCGTCGTGAGCGACCTCACCTCCGGGTCGTCCTCGATGTCCGCCGCCGGCTCCGGCGCGGCGGGCGGGGTGATGCCGTGCGCGTGCAGGGCCGCGGTCAGCTGCTCGATCGTCCCGGAAGCGAGGCGGACCCGGCCGGCCGCCACCAGGGCGAGCAGGGTCGGTGCGACCCGTGCCGCCTGGTCGTCCAGGGCGAGGACGGAGCGCGCCGACAGGGTGCGGTCGAGGCCCACCAGCAGCAGTTCCCGGGCGCGGTCGTCCTCGCTGTGTTCGGCGGCGGCGAGGACGGTCGCCGGGTACGCCTCGCCGAGGATGGCGCGCAGTGCCGCGACGAGCGAGCCGCGCAGCCCTGGATTGTGGTGGCGCCCGAGCCACAGGAGCAGTGCCGGTACGGTCGTGGGCGTCCCCACGCGGACCAGCACGTCGGCGGCGGTCTTCTTGATGTTCATGTTCGGATGGTCGAGACAGGCGGCGATCGCGGTGGAGGCCCAGCGGGCCCGCGCGTGGCCGAGTGCGAGCAGCGCCTGCCGGACGGTCTGGATGTCGTCGGCGGTGGTCAGTGCGATCAAGGTGGCCGACAACGCCTGCGCGTCGTCCCCGGTGGCGTCGCGGGCGAGCAACGCGATCACGTGCTTGCGTACGTGCCGGTCGCGGTCCCGCAGCAGGCGGTGCACCCGCATCCGGGTACGCGCGTACGGGGCCCGGAGCAGGAGTTCGAGCAGGATCGCCCGCTCGCCGCTCGACAGTCCGGGCCGGTCCAGCAGATCCAGGCCCATGGTCGCGACGAGTACGTCTCCGGCCTCGCGTGCGGTCGCCGCGTCGAGGAGGCAGGACGGCCTGATCCGTCTCCGCTCGTGGAGCCGACGGCCCAGGTCGCGCACGGCGTCGAGGACCTCCGGGGGCACCACCGGTTCCCCGCCCGGTCGGCCGCCTTCGCCGCGCGGGGCGGCTCCGCCCGGTTCCCAGGACGCGGCGAGCTCGGCCACGATGCGCCGGAGCAGGTCCGCGATGACCGGCAGCGTGCCGGCGCCGCCGTGGGCGGCCAGTCGGCACAAGGCCGCGACCGGCCGGTTCGGGTCCAGGTGGGAACCGAGCAGGGCCAGTTCCCGTTCGTCCGGGCCACCGAGGTCCGCCGCGATGCGGGTCGGCAGGTCGGTGGGATCGAGACGGACGAGAAGGGCACGTCGTTGTGCCGGATCGTGGGTCAGATGCCACAGCACGTCGAGGGCGTGGTGGCGTACCGCGCGCAGGTGCGGTGCGATCACGCCCATGCTCTCCGCCGTGGCGAGACCGAGTCCTTCGCTCAGCGCTGTCGTGGTCCGGTGCCCGCCGATGGCCTCCAGGGCCTCCAGGGCCGCCGCCGGACGGGAGGGCAGGAGAGCGAGCACGGCGTCCTCGGCATCCGTGTGGCGCAGGGCGCGGATCGCGTCGAGAAACGGTCCCGGCCGGGCGGTCGACGGGAGGAGTCGGGTGATCGTGTCCCCGATCGGCAGCTCCTGCGCCCCCTGCTCGGCCAGGGCGACCAGCAGCGCGAGCCGCCGCGGCCAGCTCGGATCGTCCACGTCCGTATCCACCAGCGCCCGGAACATCACCTGTCGGGAGGTGAACAGGATCGTCGCGATCTCGTGGGGTGGGATCGAGTGATCGGCCAACGCGAGGCCGATGACGGTGGGGACGTGCGCCGCGTCGGGGAAGTGCCCGCGTCGGTGGAGGCCGCGCAGGCATGCCACGGCCGGCGCACCGAACAGCAGCGGGTCCCGTGCGGCGACGGTCGTCAAGGCGCCGATGTCACCGCGGTCCGCGAGGTCGCCGAGCAGTTCCATCCCGCGCCGCCGAAGGCCCGGTGGCAGATCGGGATCGTCGACGACCTGGCGCAGCAGGTCGCGGTGCCCGTGGTGGGCGGCGGCCGTGATCGCGGCTTCGGCGACCTCGGGCCGTGCGAGCACCGGGTCCGCGGCGAGCAGCGGGGACAGTCGCGCCGCCGGCAGCGGGTCCAGCGCCGCCCAGGGCTCGGCGAGTTCACGCACCGCGGCAGCGACGACGGCTGCGCTGTCGACACCGAGCAGGCCGACCGCGCACGCGCGGACCCGTGCGGGAGCCAGCAGGCCGGCGTGCAACCCCTGCCGGGCCAGCCGCAGCGCCGCGGCCTGCAGGACCGGATCGCCGCTGTCCGCCAGCTCGTTCACGAGGTGGTCGGGCCGGTGCGCGCGGGTGACGGTCATTCCCCGCACGGCCTGGTAGAGCGGTTCGCCGGGTCGCTCCGTCCGGATCACCGTCGGCTCGTTGAGGATCTCGGCGCGCAGCCAGGCGATCCGCACGCCGGCCGGCAGGTCGACGGTGCGCCACGACGGCCGGCGGAGCCCTCGGCGGTACGGCCCGAGTCGTTCGTGGAGCCGTGCCAGGACGAGCGCCTCCTCCGGCGGTCCCTGTACCACCACCGGCAGCAGCCTCGCGAGTTCGGCCGTATCGGTGTCGTCGCCCGTACGGCCCGAGGTGACGCGCTCGTCGAGGAGGGCCAGTCCCAGACGCCGTACGCGGGAATCGTCGTGCCGGACGAGGGGGCCGAGGACGGCCGGCGGGCAGTTCCGCGCGTCGAGACGGTCGGTCAACCAAGCGACATCGGCTCGGCGCAGCGCATCGTGGAAGTCCTGGTCCGCCGGCGTGATCATCGTCGGATGCTAACGGGGTCGTTCCCCGCCCCACCAACGGGATTCGCCCGAGGCGACGCGCACCGCGTCGGTGCGCCGGCCGCGTCGCCTCCCGCCCGACCCGCCCCCGGCCGGTGCCCGGCTCGAAATGGCCATTCGGCTTGAATCGGTGACGGCGTCCGGTCGATCATTGCCCGTATGACTACCGTATCCGCGGCGCTCGACGTCTCCTGCCTGCCCGATTACGCGCACAACTGGGCCCTGGTGGATGTCGAGACCTCCGGACTGATCGCACGGCGCGACCGGGTCCTCTCGATCGCGGTGCTGACCTTCGGGCCGGACGGTGCGCCGACCGGGGACTTCACCACCCTGGTGAACCCGGGCTGCGATCCGGGCCCCGTGCACGTCCACGGGCTCACCGCGGAACGGCTGCGGGACGCTCCCACCTTCGACCAGGTCGCGGAGCAGATCGGCGCGCTCCTTCAGGACCGGGTCCTGGTGGCCCACAACGCGCAGTTCGACTACGACTTCCTGGCCCACGAGTTCGCCCGCGCCGGGCTCCACCTGCCCGTCACCCAGCGCCTGTGCACCCTGGCCCTGAACCGGCGGGTGGAGCCGCCCACCGCCGACCTCAGCCTGGCCTCCCTGGCCGCCCACTACGGCGTACCTCAGACCAGGGCCCATGACGCGCTCGACGACACCCGTGTCCTCGCGGGGATCTTCCGCGCCTCGCTCGCCGAGGCCGTACGGCTGGACCTGCAGCTCCCCCTGGTGCCCTGCCCGCCTCGGCAGGACCCGCGGTTCGCACCGAAGCTGCCGAAGGCCCCGTGCGCGTACCGGAACCCGGGCCCGCTGAAGCCCGGCGATCCGCTCGTCCAGGGGATGAAGATCGCCGTGACGGGTGAGACGGAGATCGCCCGGATCGAGCTCGTCGCCCGGTCGGTCGCGAGCGGCCTGAACGTGATGACGTCGGTCAGCCGTCACACCAGCGTCCTCGTCACGAACGACGCGAACGCGCTCTCCGCGAAGGCCCGACGGGCGGTGGCCGAGGGGGTCACCGTCCTCGACGAGCACGCGTTCCTCGCGCTGCTGGCGGACGTACGTCCCGGAACGCCCCACGAGAAGCACGCGCCGGAGGTTCCCGTCGCCGCGCAGCCTCCCGCCACGGCTGCGGCTACGGCTACGGCCCCGGTGCCCCGACAGGCCGTGCCCAGGCAGGCCGAGCCCCGGCCCGCCCCGAAGCCGTTCGGGCGGCGCCGGGTCCTGGTGCTGGGCGGCACCCACGAGGAGGCGGCCGCCTCCCGGGCCCGTGTCGTGGAGATGGGCGGGGCCGCCGCGATCAACCTGTCGGCGAGCGTCACCGACATCGTGCTCCTGCCCGGCGGTGAGAGCGATCGCCGCATGGCTCGCGTCACCTCCCTGGGGCTACCGGTCCACGACCCCGCGTGGCTCGGGACGCCGGCCCCCGAGCCGGTGGACTCCCCCCTCGGAGCCGGCGCGTCGACGACCGAGGTCCTCCCGCGCGGCGGAGTCCTCGACCTCCCGGCCCTGCCCACCGCCGGCCGCTGGCACCTCGTTGCCTCCTGGGCGCGGCGGACGGACTGCGAGATCGACGTGGTCGCCTTCGTCCTCGACGAGGACGAACAGGTCTCCTGTGACGAGGACTTCGTCTTCTACGGCGCGCCCGAAAGCCCGGACGGAGCCGTTCGGCTCCTGTGCGACGGCCCGACCGAGCAGAGCATCACCATCGACCTCGCCACGCTGCCCCCTGCCGCCCGTAGGATCGCCATCGCCGCCGCCATCGACGGTACGGCCACGTTCGGGAACGTCGGGGCGGTCCAGATCAGCCTCACCCCCGGCAGTGACGCGCAGGCCACCGCGCAGGCCACCCTCGACGGCACCACCAGCGAACGGACCCTGCTGCTCGCCGAGATCTACCGTCGGGGCGCGCAGTGGCGCTTCCGCGCCGTCGGGCAGGGCTACGACCACGGTCTCGAAGCACTCGTGCGCGGGTACGGGATCGAGGTCGCGTAGCGCCGGGGCGGTCCGGCGTTTGGCTCGAACTGCTCGGTCGGTCGGCCGGGATCCGGCCGGGTCGGCCCTCAGCAGTTCGGGACCCAGGCGTGGGAGCGCGGCCGGACGGTGCCGCTCAGGTTGGTCCTCGTCCCCACCTTCACGCAGCCCAGCAGCTCCTGCTGGGCCGCCCGGCCGAAGTAGACGACGTCGACCTTGGACGCCCCCTCGGTGAGGTCGAACCCGTTGTTGAAGACGGAACGGGGCGCGGTGCGGGCCGTCCACGGGCAGGGGGCCGGGCCCTCGATCCAGTCGGCGCCGCCGTCGACCCAGGAGCACATCTCGCCGCGGCCGTCCTCCTGCGAGAAGAAGCAGACCGCTCCGCGCCAGCACCGGTCGTACCCCGATGCCCCGGTGGTGTCACCGAGGTGGAACAGGCCCGAGGCCCAGAGGGCGCCCAGGCCGGCGAGCGCCGCCGTGCCGGCCGCGATCAGCGCGCGGCCCCGCCGCCGGGGTGGTGGGGGAACCGGTGGGGCCGGTGGGGGAACGGATGGGGCCGGTGGGGCGGGTGAGGAGATTGTGGGTACCTGCTCGGCCGCCGCCTTCACCCTCCGGAGCAGCGACGCGGCGGTGTGCGCGGCCCGGTCCTCGTGTCTTCGGGCCAGGCAGTCGCGGACGATGTCCCGCCAGTGCTCCGGCAGTTCCGGGGACAGGCGCAGTTCCTCCGCTCCCCTGGCGTAGCGCAGCGCGGCGTCCCGGCGGGCGGCGGGCGTGCCGCCGGGCAGCGGCAGCGCCCCGGTCAGGACGACGTGGGCGAGGACCCCGAAGGCCCAGACGTCGGCCGACGGGCGGATCTTCGTACCGCGTTCGCCGACTTCCGACCAGAGCAGGTCGGGCGGGGTGTAGTCGGGCGTGGCGAAGGCCGGGGAGTAGGCGTGGGTGCCTTCCAGCTCGGCGGCCATGTTGAAGTCGCCCAGCCGCGCCGTGCCGTCGGCCATCAGCAGTACGTTGCCGGGCTTGAGGTCGCCGTGCACCCAGCCGGCCCCGTGCAGTTGGTCGAGCCCCTCGCAGATCTGGGCGAGCAGGGCCGGTCCGGTCCGCGGCACGCCGTCGGCCAGCAGGGAGTCCAGGGAGCCCGCCGCCTCCTCCAGGACGAGGACGGTGGCGCCGTCGAGTTCGGGCCGGCCGGGGTCGTCGACCGTGAGCACCTCGTACAGCCGGATCAGCCGGGGTGTGCGCACCCGGCGCAGTACTTCGGTCTCGCGCTCGGCGAGTTCGCGCAGGTGCCGTAACTGACGGGGGGTGCGGGTACCGGTCGGCAGGACCTTGAGGGCGGCCCGGCCGGGCAGCGCCGGCTCGGGTTCGGCGCGCAGGGCGGCGTACACGCTGCCGAAGGCGCCGGCTCCCAGCAGGTGCCCGACCACCCAGGGGCCGACCCGGTAGCCGGCCGGGACGGTGAGTGCGCCGGGGTGCCCGGCTCTCCCGGTCAGCGGGCGGTACCGGTCGGGGCGGCCGGTAGCGCCGCCAGGTCCTGCTCGCGGACGAGGTCGAAGCGCAGGGCCAGCGAGACCAGGGTCTCCTTCTTGCCGACCAGCCGTGGTCCCGGATCCACGGTGTCGGGGCCGGGCTTGAGGCGCAGTTTGACCGCGAGGTAGTCGATGTTCCACTGCACGGCGGCGCGGTTGGCCGCGGCCCAGGACGGTCTCAGCCGTTCGACCACCTGCTCGACGGTGGGCAGGGGCGCGTGCGGTGCGCCGCGCAACCTGGGCTCGCAGAGGGCGGTGAGGACCAGGAAGTACCGGCTGGAGCGGTCGAGCGGGAAGGGGACGACGGTCGGCTCCCCGTCGGGCTCGCCGGGGGCGTCCCGGTCGGCGTAGTCGTGGCGCGGCGCCCAGACGTCCAGGGTGAGCAGTTCGGAGCCGGCGGGCAGGACGAGCCGGGCGAATTCGAAGGGGACCGGTGCGTCCAGCCGGCCGGGGCCCACCTTGATGTGCTCGCCGGCGCCCTCCGGGTTCTCGACCACGTACGTCGCCGAGCGGGAGAAGTTGCTGAGCGACCAGTACGTCGCGGTGGCGCCGATCTCCCCCGCCGAACGCGAGACGCCGGCGTGCGGGACCCGCAGGGTGTGCGGGCCGCCCCCGCCCGCCCGGGCGCCGTACGGGTGGGGGGCGGGCTCACGGCCGAACCGGAGGGTCTGCCCCGGTGCCAGGCGGATCTGTGCGGTCGGGGACATGGTGGGCCCCGGAACCACGATGATGCTGTTCACGCTGCTTCCTTCCCCGGAGGTGCAGGGGAAGGCTAGCCGGCGGAATCAATCATTCCCACAACAATGGCTTGTCTTCAGCACTCCCCGCGCCACTGGAAACGGTCGATCGTCCGGCCCCCGGCGGGGAGGTTCCCGCGTCCCTCGTCCCAGCCGCGGTGCAGGCAGGCGCTGCCGCCCTCCCGGAAGTACACCTGGACGTGGTCGTAACCCGGCTGCGGTGTGCCGTTGTTGAAGAAGGAGCGGCGCAGTCCGCACGTGCTCCGGGGCTCGTCGACGGCGGACCGGCAGACGGTACCGGTGCCGTCGGCCCCCGAGTAGAAGCAGACGTGGCCGGGCGGGCAGTCCTGCCAGGCCGGGGGCGGGGTGCCGGCGCAGTTGCGGCTGGTGACGCTCGGCCACTCCTTCGCGGTTCCCGAGTACTCGATCCCGTCGAAGTGGGCCGGGACGCGGTGGCTCTCGTCGGTGAAGTCGCCGGAGGCGAGGTAGCGCTGCTCGTAGTGCAGGTGGGACCACTGGGAGGCGCCCGTGGTACCGATCCGGCCGATCCGCGTGGACGGCTGGACGGGGTCGCCCTTCTTGACGTAGGTCGCCGGGTCGTCCTTCAGGTGGTAGTAGGCCGTGAACCAGCCGTTGCCGTGGTTGATCTGGAGGGTGTTGCCCGAGCCGTTCGTCCAGTACGTGGCGGACACCGTGCCGGCGGCGGACGCCAGGACGGGCAGGGCGTCGGAGCCGGTGTTGCCCTCCACCACCATGTCGAGCGCGGGGTCGTGGCCCCAGGTGTTGAGCTGCCAGGTGGTCCCGCACGGGAACGGCAGCTGGAACGGCGGCTTCGCCGCCACGGAGGCGGCGGCGGGGGCGGCGGCGCCGGCCGCGGCCGCGGCCGGCGCGGGCGTACCTGCCCACACCAGTCCCGCCCAGCACATCAGCACCACCGCCCACAGCCTGCTGTTCGGATACCGCAGCACGTCTTCCCCTCCCGGCCCCTCGGACGGCGCCCGGACGGGCGGTCTCCCGCGTCATGCTGGGGTCGGGGGCCGCACCGCGCCACCTCGTAGCTACGAGGATGGGGTGCGGGCGACGGGCTGCTACCGCCGGCCGGCCGAAAGGAACGGCACGGCCTACGGCTCGATGAGCCCGACCCGGATCGCGTACCGGGTCAGCTCCAGCCGGTCGCGCATCCCCAGCTTCTGGAGCAGGTTGGCCCGGTGGCGCTCCACCGTCTTGGCGCTGATGACCAGGAGGTCACCGATCTCCTTCGAGGAGTGGCCCTCCGCGACGAGCTTGAGGATCTCCTCCTCGCGCTCGGTGATGGCCCGGGCGGGCAACGGGTCGCCCTGGCGGGCCCGGTCGAGGTAGTTGCGGATGAGGGTGGTCTCGGCCCCGGGATAGATGAACGGCTCGTCCCGGATCGCCGCCCGGCACGCCTCGACCAGGTCGCGGTCGGCGACCGACTTGGGGACGTAGCCCGCGGCCCCGGCCTTGAGCGCCTCGAAGAAGTACTGCTCGTTGTCGTACATGGTCAGGATGAGGATGCGCAGCTCCGGCCGCAGCCGGGAGAGTTCCCGGGCGGCCTGCAGTCCGGTCATCCGGGGCATCGCCACGTCGAGGACGGCGAGGTCCACCTCCCCGGTACGGGCCAGGGCGACGGCCTCCGCTCCGTCCCCGGCCTCGGCGACCACCGTCAGGTCCGGCTCGGCGTCGAGGATGAGCCGGACCCCGCGCCGTACGAGGGCGTGGTCGTCGGCGAGCAGGACACGGGTCGGCGGACGCTCGGCATCGGTCAAGGGGTGTCCTCCGTGCTCGCGGCGGCGGCCGTGGTGACGGGCGGTACGTCCAGCCGGACGGCGGTGCCGCCCCGCGGGCCGCTCCCGATGGCGAGGTCGGCGCCGATCAGCAGGGCCCGTTCCCGCATGCCCTGGATCCCCGCGCCCTCGCCGACGGCGCCGATGCCCCGGCCGTTGTCGCGGACCAGGAGCCGGACCGCCCCGTCGGGTCGCCCCGACAGGTGCACCTCGACCTCGCTCGCGCCCGCGTGCCGGGCGGCGTTGGTCAGGGCCTCCTGGGCGACCCGGTAGACGACGAGTTCGGCCGCCTCGTCCAGCGGGGGCACATGGGGGCCGATGACGTGCCGCACGGTCAGCGAGCCGCTGGTGAACTCGGCCGTCAGCGCGCGTACGGCACTGTGCAGCCCGAGTTCCTCCAGGACTCCCGGGCGCAGCCTGCGGGCGATGCGGCGGATCTCGTCCAGGCTGGTGCGGGTCGTCTCCTGCACCTGGCGGAGTTCCTCCCGCAAGGGGGCCGGGGCGCGGTCGGCGGCGTGCTTGAGCTGGAGCAGGACCGCGGTGAGGGTCTGGCCGACCTCGTCGTGCAGTTCCTGGGCGATGCGCCGCCGTTCGGCTTCCTGGGCGGAGAGGGCGCGGGCGCTGCTGCCGGCCCGTTCGGCCTCCAGGCGGCCCAGCATGGCGTTGAAGGAGGTGGTCAGCTCGGCCACTTCGGCGGGGCCCTCCACCTGTGCCCGGCCGCCGGGGCGCAGCAGGTCGACGGCGCTCATCGCGCGGGTCAGCCGGCCGAGCGGTGCCAGGCCGATCCGGAGCAGGGCGGCGTTGGCGACGAGCATGGCGGCCAGCCCGGCGAGCAGCACCACGGCCTCGCCGAAGAGGACCGGGGTGGAGACGGTGACCGGGCCGAGCAGCAGCAGGACGGCGGTGACGAGGACGGCCGCGTTGAGCAGGAAGATCCGCCAGTACAGCGACACGGGCGTCCTTCCTCTCGCTCCGAGGTCCGCCGCTCCGGCGGACCGCTCGCTTCCACTATCCCCGTCGATGCGTTCACGCACCTGCGGTGACCTGCGGTGGGACCGGTGTCCCCGCCTCAGCCTGTCGTGCGGCGGGGGCCTTGTCCATCCGTGCCGACACCCATATCCGGCCCCTTGCACGAGATGGCACGATGAGCCCGCGCGGCAGCCGGAACCCGTCTTCCGTGGGCCGCGCCGCACCACCGTCGAACACGAGGCAAGGGGGGACAGAGCTGTGCCTGCTCCACGGATGAGCACCACGCCACTGCCCGGCATCGGGGTCCAGTACGACCTCACCACCCGCGAGCACCGCCACCTGTCGGTGATCGCCCACCGCGACGGGACCCGTACGGTGAACATCTACCGCGCGGACGATCCCGACGCGTGCGCCCAGTCCCTGCACCTGACCGGGGCGGAGACCGCCTCGCTGATCGACGCCCTGATGCCGGCCCACCACAGCCCCAACGTGCTGCACACCACCGACCTCGGGTTGGTCGCCGAGCGCATCGAGCTGTCCGCGCACTCGCACTGGAACGGCCGGCTGCTGGGCGAGACCCGGATGCGGACGGAGACCGGCGTCTCCATCGTGGCGGTCCTGCGCCGGGCCGAGGCCCGCCCCTCCCCCGCGCCCGACTTCCGGCTCGCGGGCGGGGACACGCTCATCGTGATCGGCACCCGCGAGGGCGTCGACGCGGCCGCCTCCATACTCGGACGGGAGTGATCGCCTGTGCACTCCGCCGTCTTCCTGATCGAGTTCGGTGCCATCATCCTGGGCCTGGGTCTGCTGGGCAGGCTCGCCGGCCGCTTCCGTTTCTCCCCGATACCCCTGTACCTGCTGGCGGGTCTCGCCTTCGGCACGGGTGGACTGCTGCCCATGGGCGCGAGCGAGGAGTTCGTGGCCATCGGCGCCGAGATCGGCGTCATCCTGCTGCTGCTGATGCTGGGTCTGGAGTACACGGCCACCGACCTGGTCTCCAACCTCAAGACCCAGTACCCGGCCGGGCTGGTCGACTTCACCCTCAACGCCGTACCGGGCGCGATCGCCGCGCTGCTGATGGGCTGGGGGCCGGTGGCCGCCGTGGTCCTGGCGGGGGTCACCTGGATCTCCTCCTCGGGCGTCATCGCCAAGGTGATGGGTGACCTCGGGCGGCTCGGCAACCGCGAGACCCCGGTCGTCCTCAGCGTGCTGGTCCTGGAAGACCTGGCCATGGCCGTCTACCTGCCGATCGTCACCGCGCTGCTGGCCGGGGTCGGTCTCGCGGCGGGCAGCCTGACCCTGGCGATCGCCCTCGGGGTGGCGGGCGCGGTGCTGTTCGTCGCCGTCCGCTACGGCCGGGTCATCTCCCGCTTCGTCTCCAGCGACGACCCGGAGAAGCTGCTCCTCGTGGTCCTCGGCCTGACCCTGCTGGTGGCGGGCATCGCCCAGCAGTTGCAGGTCTCCGCCGCGGTCGGCGCGTTCCTGGTCGGCATCGCCCTGTCCGGTGAGGTGGCCGAGGGTACGCACACGCTGCTCAGCCCGCTCCGGGACCTGTTCGCCGCCGTGTTCTTCGTCTTCTTCGGCCTGCACACCGACCCGGCGAGCATTCCGCCCGTCCTGCTGCCGGCGCTCGCGCTGGCCCTGGTCACCGCCTGCACGAAGATCGCCACCGGGTACTGGGCCGCGAAGCGGGCCGGGGTCGGGGTCAAGGGCCGTTGGCGGGCCGGGGGCACGCTCGTCGCGCGCGGCGAGTTCTCGATCGTCATCGCCGGTCTCGCCGTCACCGCCGGCATCGAACCGGCCCTCGGGCCGCTGGCCACCGCCTACGTGCTCATCCTCGTGGTGATCGGGCCGCTCACCGCCCGCTACACCGAGCCCTTGGCCGCGTGGTTCAGGCAGCGGCGTGCGGTGCGCGCCCCGCTGCTCCCCGCCGTGCCCTCCCCCGCCAGGTCCCCGGAGAGCGCCGCGGAGCCGGCTCCCGACCAGGATCCGGCCGGGCGACCGTAGCGGCTGGGTCCCGCCGATCAGGGCGGGGCCATCGGCTTCGCCCGGCGGTGCGTACGGGGCTCCGCGCCCAGCCGGTTGACCGCCAGGGCGGCCACGACCAGGCCGGCCGCCAGGACGAGCCCGTTGGGCAGGGTTGCCCCGGCCACCGCGGCCCAGACCCCCAGGGCCACGGCCAGCCAGGCGCCGGCCCGGCGGTACGCGCGCCGGCGGGGCCGGGGCCCGGCCGGGGCTTTCGGACCGGTGGTCCTCGTGTCGTGGGATGCCGGCATGGCCCCGCTCCTTTCCGTGGGCCGGGCGAGGGCGAGGGTGCGGGTGCGGATGCGCTGCCGAGGGCACGAGCCGCTCCGCGTCGACGCCGTCGAGACGCAGGGGGTGTTCGTCGTCCGGGGCAGGTCCGCGAAGCGGCGGCGGGCACCGTGGCTCCGCGGGCCCTGCGGTCCGTGGGCCTGCGGTCCGTGGGCTCCGTAGGTCCCCGGGCGCTGTGGGTCCGCGGGCCGCTGCGGGTCCGCGGGCGCTGCGGGTCCGCGGGGCGCCTTCCGGCTCCCGGCGCCGACCGGAAGGGGACTTCGCGGAGACCCTCAGCATCGCCCGCCCGGCCGGCCCCGCACATCGGGGCCGGCACCCATCTTGCGCACCGGTCAGCAGATGCGCGGCAGCTGCTCCCCGATCGGCAGGTCGACCACGCGGGTGCCGCCGAGGGCGGTGCGGGCCACGACCAGGCCCGGGTGCGCGTCGACGGCCTCGCCGATCACCGCCGCGTGCCGGCCCAGCGGATGGGCGCGCATGGCGTCGAGGACGGCGTCGGCGTGCTCGCGGGGCACGAAGGCGACCAGCTTGCCCTCGTTGGCCACGTAGAGCGGGTCGAGTCCGAGGATCGCGCAGGCGTTCGCGACGGCCGCCGGGACCGGGACACGGCCTTCCTGGATCACGACGCCGGTGCCCGAGGCGGCCGCGATCTCGTTGAGGGAGGCCGCCAGCCCGCCCCGGGTGGGGTCGCGCAGGACGTGCAGGTCGGGGGTGACCGCGAGCATGCTCCGCACGAGGCCGCCCAGATCCGCGCAGTCGCTGCGGATGTCCACGCCGAATTCCAGCCCCTCGCGGACGCTCATGATCGCCACGCCGTGGAGGCCGATCTCGCCGCTGACGATGACGACGTCACCGGGGACGACACGCTGCGGGCGCAGGTCCACCCCGTCGGGGATGATCCCGATGCCCGCCGTGTTGAGGTAGATGCCGTCCCCGCGACCCGCCTCCACGACCTTGGTGTCGCCGGTGGCCACCTCCACGCCCGCGGCCCGCGCGGCCGCGCCCATGGCCTCGGCCACGCGCGCCACCACCGACATCTCGACGCCCTCCTCCAGGATGAACCCGCAGGACAGGTACGCCGCTCGGGCGCCGCTCATGGCGAGGTCGTTGACGGTGCCGTTGACCGCGAGGTCGCCGATGCAGCCGCCGGGGAAGAACAGCGGCCGCACCACGTACGAGTCGGTGGAGAAGGCCAGCCGGACCCCGCCCAGGGAGACGGCCGCGGAGTCCCCGAGCTGGGCCAGGACGTCGCCGCCGAAGGCGGGGGCGAACAGGTGCTGGACCAGCTCGGCGGAGAGCGCGCCGCCGCCGCCGTGGCCCATCACCACGCGGGGGCGGTCGCGCAGCGGGGCCGGGCAGGTCCAGCCGGTGATGTCGAGTGCGGTGTCAGACAACGGGGCTCGCCTCCAGCGGGGCGCTCGCTGCGGTCGGGGCGGTCACCGCGGGGTTCGCGGCGTTCGCGGCCTTGGCCGCGGGCACGGTGCCCAGCTCCAGCCGCCGGTAGAGGTAGTACGCGGCGCAGGCGCCCTCGCTGGAGACCATGGTGGCGCCGAGCGGGCTGCGCGGGGTGCACAGCGTGCCGAAGGCCTCGCACTCGTGCGGTTTCAGCAGCCCTTGGAGCACCTCGCCGCTGCGACACTCGGCCGGCTCCAGCGTGTTGATCCCGGTGACGGAGAAGCGGTGTTCGGCGTCGAAGTCCCGGTAGCGCTCCGACAGCCGCCAGCCGCTGTCGGGGATGACGCCGATGCCCCGCCAGGCCCGGTCGGTGACCTCGAAGACGTCCTCCAGCATGGCGAGGGCGGCCGGGTTGCCCTCAGGGCGTACGGCGCGCGCGTAGGCGTTGTCGACGGTGTGCTCGCCGCGCTCCAGCTGCCGCACGGCCCGGCGTACGCCCTCCAGGATGTCCAGCGGTTCGAAGCCCGTCACCACGATCGGGACCCGGTGGCGCGCGGCCAGTTCGGGATACTCGCGCACGCCCATCACGCTGCACACGTGCCCGGCGGCCAGGAAGCCCTGGACCCGGCAGCTCGGCGACCGCATGATCGCCTCGATCGCCGGGGGCACCCGCACGTGGGAGACCAGCAGGCTGAAGTTGGGGATGCCCAGCTTCTTCGCCTGGTGGACCGTCATGGCGTTGGGCGGCGCCGTGGTCTCGAAGCCGATGCCGAAGAAGACGACCTGGCGCTTCGGGTTCTGCTGGGCGATCCGCAGGGCGTCGAGCGGGGAGTAGACGACGCGTACGTCGCCGCCCTCGCTGCGCACCTGGAACAGGTCGCGACCGGTCCCGGGCACCCGGAGCATGTCCCCGAAGGAACAGAAGATCACGTCGGGGCGGGAGGCGATCTCCAGCGCCTTGTCGATGACCTCCAGCGGGGTGACGCACACCGGACAGCCCGGTCCGTGAATCAACTCGACCTGCTCCGGCAGCAGTTGATCGATGCCGTGCCGGATGATGGTGTGGGTCTGGCCGCCGCAGACCTCCATCAGGGCCCACGGCCGGGTCACGGTGGCATGGATGTCGTCGAGCAGCCGACGGGCGAGGTCGGGGTCCTGGAACTCCTCGATGTACTTCACGGTCGGCCTTCCTCCTGCGGTGCGGCGTGGGCGGGCGCCGCCTCGGACGCGGGCCCTGGTTCGAGGTCGGGGTCGTCGGTGAAGGGCCAGGGGTCGCCGCCGACCGCGGCGGCCTGCTCCCACGGGTCTCCGAACTCCTCCTGGAGCATGCCGAGCTGCGCGAAGAGTTCGAGGGTCTGCTTGGCCGACTCCTCGTCGAGGCGCTGGAGGGCGAAGCCCACGTGGACGATGGCGTACTCGCCCACCTGGAGGTCGGGCAGGTACTCCAGGCACACCTCCTTCTGCACACCGCCGAAGTCGACGGTGGCCATGCGGGTGCCGTCCTTCTCCCCGATGTCGAGCACTCTGCCGGGCACCGCCAGGCACATGGGTCTCTCCTTGCTGTGGGTGTGTCAGGGTCCCTGTCAGGGGCCGTGTCAGGGGCCGTGTCAGGGCGTGTCTCAGGGCATGTGCTGTGCGGCGGCCACCATGAGCTGGCCGAGGGACAGCCCGCCGTCGTTCGGGGGGATCCGGCCGTGCCGCAGGACGGTGAAGCCGGCCGCGCGCAGTCGGCGGGCGCATTCCGTCGAGAGCAGGGTGTTGGCGAAGACCCCGCCGGTCAGGGCGACGGTGTCCAGGCCGTGCCGCTCGCGCGCGTGTGCGCAGAGCGTGGCGACGAGGGCGGCGACGGAGTTGTGGAACCGGGCGGCGATCAGTGCCGGGTCCGTGCCTGCGCGTACGTCGGCCACCACGGCGGCGAGCACGGGCGCCGGATCGGCGGTGACCGGCCCGCCGTCGGGGTCGGGCGCCGCGCGGAGGTCGAAGGCGTAGCCGGGTCCGGGATCGGCTTCGGGCGCACCCAGGGCGGCGCCCTCCAGCTCGATCGCGGCCTGCGCCTCGTAGCCGGCCAGGTGGCAGATGCCGGCCAGGGAGGAGACGGCGTCGAAGAGGCGGCCCATGCTGGAGGTCGGGACGCAGTTCAGCCCGCGTTCCAACTGCCGCTCCAGCAGCTGGATCTCCCCCGGCGGGCAGGCGGCCACGCAGGGCAGGTCCGGGCTCCGGTCGATGCCCGCGGCCCGCAGGTGGGACAGTGCCATCCGGTACGGGCGGTGCACGGCCGCGTCGCCGCCCGGCAGCGGGACGTAGGCGAGGTGGGCGAACCGGGTGAATCCGGCGTAGTCGGCGAGGAGGACCTCGCCGCCCCAGACGGCTCCGTCGTCGCCGTAGCCGGTGCCGTCGAAGGCGACCCCGATGACCGGGCGGCCCCCGTCCAGACCGTGCTCCGCGAGGGCGGAGGCGATATGGGCGTGGTGGTGCTGGACGCGGACGAGCGGGCGGGCGCCCGCGGCGCGCTCCGCCCACCGGGTCGAACGGTAGCCGGGGTGCCGGTCTGCGGCGAGGAGCACCGGGGCGACGCCGGTGATGGACTCCAGCTGCCGCTCGGCGCCTTCGAGGGCGTACCGGGTGGCGAGGTCGTCCATGTCGCCGATGTGGGCGGACAGCCAGGCCTGGCGCCCTTCGCCGAGGCAGAAGGTGTTCTTCAGGTCCCCGCCCGCGGCGAGGCTCGCGGGGACGGGCACCGGCAGGGTCAGCGGCAGCGGGGCGTACCCGCGCGAGCGCCGTACGGTCAGCGGCTCGCCGTCGCACACCCGCACCACGGAGTCGTCGCACGGCACGTGGATGGGGCGGTCGTGGGTGAGCCAGCCGTCGGCGAGGTCGGCGAGCCGCTCCAGGGCCTCGTCGTCGGTGACGATCGGCTCCCCGGAGAGGTTCCCGCTGGTCATGACGAGCAGCCGGGGACCGGGGGGATCCCCGGGCAGGCCGAGCAGCAGGTGGTGGACGGGGGTGTACGGGAGCATCACGCCGAGGTCGGGACAGCCGGGGGCGACGCCCTCCGGGCCGTGGGTACCGGCGCGGCGGCGCAGCAGCACGACGGGCCGTACGCCGCCGGTGAGCAGGGCCCGTTCCTCGGGGCCGATGTGCGCGAACCGCTCGACGTCGGCGAGGTCCCGGGCCATCAGGGCGAAGGGTTTGTCCCCGCGCGCCTTGCGCCGGCGCAACTCGGCCACCGCGCCCGCGTCGGTGGCGTCGCAGGCCAGGTGGTAGCCGCCCAGGCCCTTGACGGCGAGGATCGCCCCGGCCACCAGGAGGCGTCGGGCCCCGGCCACCGGGTCGGCTCCGGCGCGCTCGCGGGGCGGACGGCCGGTGAGCAGCCTGAGGCGGGGGCCGCAGGCCGGGCAGGCGACGGGCTGGGCGTGGAAGCGGCGGTCGGCCGGGTCCCCGTACTCGCGGGCGCAGTCGGGGCACATGGGGAAGGGAGCCATGGTGGTGTGGGAGCGGTCGTACGGCAGCCCGGTGACGATGGTGAAGCGCGGCCCGCAGTGGGTGCAGGTGATGAAGGGGTGCCGATGGCGCCGGTCGGCCGGGTCGGCCAGTTCGGCGAGGCAGTCGGCACAGGTGGCGACGTCCGGGGAGACGAGGGTGCGGGCGGGGCCGCCGGTCCGGGAGGCGATGATGGTGAATCCGGTGCCGCCCGCGACGGGCACCTCCCAGTGGTCGACGGCGTCGACGACGGCCAGTGGGGGCGCGTCCGCGGCGAGCCGTTCGCAGAACCGCACCACCGCCGCCGGGGCGCCCTCGACCTCGGCGACGACGCCCTCGGGGGTGTTGGTCACGTGCCCGGCCAGGCCCAGCCCGGTCGCGCGGGTGTAGACGTAGGGCCGGAAGCCGACGCCTTGGACCACGCCCCGGACGGTGATCCGGCGCCGCTGCACCGCCTCCATCAGCGGGTCTGCGCGACCGTGTGGACGTGCGGGTGCTCGTGCTCGTGATCGTGGCCGCCCTCGTCGTGGCCGTGGTCGTGGTCACGCTCGTGCTCGTGGTCGTGGTCGTGGTCGTGTCCGTGCTCGTGGCTGTGGCCGTGCTGCTGACGGGCCATCACCGGTGTGTGCGTCCCCGCGCCCGACCCGGCCGCCAGGGCCCGGTCGAGCAGGACGCCCAGGCCGTCGCCCGCGCGCGCCGAGGTGAGGACGATCTCCACACCGGGATTGACCTGCTCGACGTTGGCGCGGAAGGCGGCCTCGTCGAATTCGACGGCCCGCGCGATGTCGGTCTTGGTGACCACCACCAGCTGGGCCAGCCCGAAGGCGGTCGGGTACTTCAGCGGCTTGTCCTCGCCCTCGGTCACCGAGGCGAGCACCACCCGCAGCGATTCCCCGAGGTCGTATCCGGCCGGGCA
Organism: Streptomyces sp. CLCI03; assembly: GCF_053615355.1. Lineage (NCBI taxonomy): Bacteria > Bacillati > Actinomycetota > Actinomycetes > Kitasatosporales > Streptomycetaceae > Streptomyces > Streptomyces sp. CLCI03. The sequence goes on from NZ_CM132132.1 coordinate 1,849,012, forward strand.
GACCAGGTTGCCCACGTTCTCCACGAAGAGCAGCCGGGTGTCCTCGGGCAGCCAGCCGTCCAGGTGCCGGCCGAGCATCGCGGCCTCCAGGTGGCACAGCCCGTCGGTGAGGACCTGCTTGACCGGTACGCCCGAACGGGCCAGTCGTACCGCGTCGTTCTCGGTGGCCAGGTCGGCCGTCAGCGCGGCCACGGCCACGCCCCGCTCCCGCGCGAGGAGCAGTTCGCGCTCCAGCAGCGCCGTCTTGCCGCTGCCGGGGCTGGAGAGCAGATTGACCACCGTCGTTCCGCGGGCGGTGAGTTCGGTGCGCAGGACCTGGGCGGCGACGTCGTTCTTGGCGAGTACCGCCTGCCGTAGATCGACCACTCGGCACATGGTTCAGGCCTCCTCGGGAATCGGTTCGCGGGTACGGGCACCGGCGGGGCCGTCTTCCCAGCGCACGCTGAGGATCTCCAGCTCACGGCCCGACAGCAGTTCCACCTCGGTGGCCCTGCCGCATCCGGGACAGCACAGCTCGGGGGGCATGCCCACCGCCCAGGTGTCGGGGCAGGAGCCGCAGCGGGCGCGGGCCTCCACCGACTCCGTGACGAGTGCGGCGCCTTCGAGGACCGTTCCGGCGCAGGCCAGTTCGAAACAGAAGGCCAGCGCGTCGGGCACCACGCCCGCCAGCTCACCGACCCGCAGCCGTACGGAGGTGACGGCCTGCGCGCCACCCGCCCGGGCCGCCTCTTCCACCTGGCCCACGACGGCCATGGCGATCGACATCTCGTGCATCGGACTCCGTCCTGCCGGGGCTCATTGAACCGGCGGGACGGGGTCCGTGCGGTCGGGCACGCCGGTGCGCGGCACGCCCCGTACGCCATTCGGGCGCCCGCGCCGGCGGCCGCGCCCGCGGCGGTGTCACATCCGGCGCATGCGCAGGTAGCGGCGGATGTCGGGGAGGACCTGCAGCAGGACGGCGGTGAGGGCGGCGACCGCGGCCCCGCCGATGAAGGCCTTCTTCATGGATGTCTCCTCAGTTCGCGGCGAGGCCGGTCGGTTCCGTCCGCGGCCGGTCGGTTTCGTCGTGGAGCCGGCCGTGGACCAGGTCCAAGGCCGTGCGTACGGCCTCCGGTACGGCGGCGGCCACGGGTGCGCTCAGTCCGATGCCCTCCTCGACAGCGGCCGGTTCGCAGCCGAGGACGAGGGTGCGCCGGGGCGGGGTGGCGCCGGTCCCGGCGCACAGGGTGTCCAGCAGGGCGAGGACGGCGTCGGGGGACATCTGGTGGCCGTCGAGGGCGGGTGGCGGCGGTGCCTCGGCGCCGGCCGGGCCGGTGCTCGCGCAGCCGTCCGCCTCGATGAGGTAGAGCGTGCCCGGCTCGCCGCCGCGTGCGGTGGCGTCGACCAGCAGGAGCGTGTCGTAGCCGTCGAGGAGCTGGTAGGCGAGGTGGACGCCGCGCACACCGAAGTCCACCACCTCGACCCCGTCGGGCAGCGGGTGCTCGGCCAGCGCCCGTACGGTCTCGACGCCGAAGCCGTCGTCGCCGAGGAAGACGTTGCCGATGCCCGCGATCAGGACCCGGTCGCTCACGCGTCCTCCAGGGGGGTGACCTCGTCGGGCTGGAAGTAGAGGAACCTGCCCTGTTCCCGCCGGATGTCCGCGCCCGGGTCGTCCTCCACGGTGACGGCGAGGTGCACTCCCCCGTCGACGTCGTGCAGGACGGCCTCGACCAGCGCGGTACGGCCCTGGACGAACAGGTCCTGGGCGTCGGTGCGCCGTAGCCCGGGGCGCAGCCGGACGCGGCTGCCGGGGCCGACCGAGGCTCCGTCGATCGTGATCCGGTCGCGGGCCGGGTCGGCGGTGTCCGCCCGGGCCGGGTCCCACCAGGGGGTGTCGGGCCGGAACACCACGTCCTCGGAGGGGAGTTCGGCGATGAGCGGCGGCTGCTCGGGTCCGGTGACCTCGCGCAGGGCGCGTACGGCGCCGTGCAGTCGCTCCAGCACCTCGGGCGGCATCGACTCGGCGAGGTCGATCACGGCGGCCGCCCGGGCGTCGGTGCCGCGGGCCTCGCGCTTCTCCTGCTCGGTCAGGGCGGCCGTGCGCAGGGCGAGGATCTCGTCGATCTCGGTGGCGTCGTACATGGCGCCGACGCTCTCGGGGGCGATGGCGGGATGGTCCTCCAGGATGATCGGGGAGGACAGGACCACGTCGGCGCGGCCGGGCTCGCCCGCGAGCACCGGCCAGGTGTGCCGGTTCTCGCAGGCGGCGACGGCCTGCCTGGCCCATTCGGGCGGGTCGGTCATCGAGAGGAAGGATCCGGCGTCCAGGCCCAGCAGCAGGTGGGCGGCGACCAGCGAGTGCGGCAGGGCGGCCTCGCGGTCGACGGGGCCCGCTCCGGGGGGCGGGGTCCACGGGCTGGTGTTCTCCACCACCGCCCGGAGCCTCAGTACCCGGTAGGCGCCGGGGAGTTCGGTGGCGCGCAGCCTCAGCACGCCCTCGATCTCCTCGGTACGGCGTACCAGGCGGCCCACGGTGTGCCCGTCGGCGTCCTGGACGGGCTCGGTGTCCACGCGGGCGGGGCGGTGGAAGGGGAAGGTGACGCCGTCCTCGCCCAGCAGCTCGGCGACGGGGACGCTCACCTCGACCCGTTCCTCGGTGCCCTCGTCCCAGGGCACGAGGACCCGGTCGGTCAGGTGCAGTTCGGTGACCTCGGTGAAACCGGCGTCGTCCGTGGCCTGTTCGACCGTACGGCGCTGCGCGTGCAGGAAGCGCAGTTCCAGGGCGAGGGTCGCCGCGCCCCGCGGTTCCATCAGGATCTCGGTCTGCTGGAAGACGTGCTCCTCGTGCGCGCGGCCCCAGGCCGGGGGCACGAGGACACCGAACTGCCAGCGCAGCCGGTTCTTCGCGGCCGAGGCCCGGTAGGGGTAGAGCACGTACCCCTCCAGCAGGACCGCGTCGGCCACCTGCCGGGCGACCGCGAAGCGGGAGGGGGAGTCGGAGTGGGGGGTGGTGGTCGTGGTCACGGGGCCGCCCTCTCGGTGAGGCGCGGCAGGATCGCGCCCAGCCGGACGGGACCCGAGGCGTCCGGCGGCCGCGGCGGGCCGGCGGCGTCGAGCAGGGCCCGTACGGTCGCCTCCCAGGAGGCGAGGGCGTGGCGGGAGCGGAAGGCGAGCAGCTCGTCCATGGTGTCGCGGGGCAGCCGGAGCCAGCCGCAGCCGGGGAAGTGCTGTTCGACCATCTCGCGCCACACGGCCACGGGCATCCGGTACGCGGCTTCGCGGTCCCAGGGCACCGGTTCGACGCGGAAGCCGGCGTCGCCGGTGAAGGCGGTGCCGGAGAACAGCATCAGCAGCGGCACCTCGCCCTCCGCCAGGGCTTCGAAGTACCGGGTGGCGGCGATGTCCATGTCGTAGGTGCAGGGCACGACCAGGTCGGTCTCGGTCTCGCCGGTGAAGCTCGGGACCATGACGGAGACCTGGGCGAACTGCACGGGCTGGAGGGTGTTGCCCCAGCGGGAGCGCTCGCCGAAGAGGTCCGCGAGCCCTTCCGCCTCGGCGGGGCCGTAGCCGCGCCGGGCGGGTTCGATGCGGATCTGGCAGCGCAGGGCGATGGCGTGCACCGGGGCGCCGCCGGCCGCGGTGATCCGCAGCCGGAAGACGAGGGTGGGGCCGGCGGCGTACGGGTCGGCGCGTACCCCGGTGCAGGTGAAGGCGAATTCCGTCATCGGATCCCGTCCTCGTCGGCCGCCGGGGGCAGGGCCTTGGCCCGTCGTTCCACCTGTTCGAAGAAGGTCTTCAGCGCGGCCCGGGCCTCCGCCCCGCCGTCGAAGCCCTGCCACAGCAGCCGCATCCGCCCCACCAGCTCGTAGCAGATGTCGATCGGCACCAGGTAGCAGTCGGTACGGCCTTCCGACCGCCGCAGCAGCAGCGCCTCGACGTCGGGTTCGAGGAGCGTGGACAGTCGGCCGCTGCCGAGTACGGACTGCCAGGTCTCGGGGTCGAGTTCGCTCTCGGTGGCGCCGGCCGGGCTCGGGTAGAGGGCGACCAGCCGGTCGAGGGCGGCGTTGCGGAGGAAGAACGCGACGCCGACCGGGATCTGGAGGAGTTCCCACGCGCCGTCGTCGAGCCGGTGGGCGGGGTCGGTGAGGTAGCGGTCCGGTACGGCCCGCAGCCGGCCGGTGCCCGCGCCCGGCCGGTCGAACAGCAGGGCGCAGGCGGTGCAGGCGCAGATCAGCGCGCGCTGTTCGGTCTGCACCAGGTGGCGGTGCTCCTGGGGCACGGCGACCCCGCACAGTTCGCAGGTCTCGGGCCGGGGCGGGCGCGGGCCCGCGAACCGGCGCAGCCCGCGCGGGGCGCGCGGGCCGTCGTGCAGAAGCCCGGGCCCGCTCACGGCACCCGCGCCGGGCTCGGGGGCCGGGTGCCGATCTGCAGGAGGGCGGGGGCGGGGGCCGCGGCGGGCTCCTGCTCCACGCCGGTCACCTCGGGGGCGAAGCAGGCCAGGGTGTCCTCCAGGGTCCGCCCGGCGTCGCGTCCGCCGCCGGCGCCCGAACCGCAGCCGCAGCCGGTGGAGGCGGCGGCGGGGCGCAGTCGCAGGACGCCGGTGTCCGCGTCGAAGCCCAGCAGTTCCAGCGGTTCGCCGTGGGCGGCGAGGGCGCGGTCGATGCGGGTGTGCACGTCCTCGGGGTGCAGGCCGTGCAGGGAGAGCAGGCTCGCCACGAGTTCGTCGCCGTAGACCGGCTCCAGCGGGCCGTCCCCGACCTTCTCGACGATCCGGGCGAGCCCGGCGCCGTAGAAGTCCATGAGGACGCGCACCAGTTCCTCGGCCGCCGCGCAGGCCGCCCGGTCTCCGGTGGCGGCGAGCCGGTCGAGGACCTCCTCGACCCGGCGCCCGGCCTCGGGGCCGTCGATCGCGGCCCTCATCCGCCCAGTCCGCTCAGACCGGTGGGCACGTGCATCGTCTTGACCGTCTTGCCGCCGCCGACGTACATGTGGACTCCGCAGGGCAGACAGGGGTCGAAGCTGCGGACCGCGCGCATGATGTCGATGCCCTTGAAGTTCTCCGGGGTGTTCTCCTCGAAGATCGGGGTGTTCTGCACGGCGTCCTCGTACGGCCCGGGGGTGCCGAAGGTGTCGCGGGTGCTGGCGTTCCACGGGGTCGGCGGGTACGGGTGGTAGTTGGCGATCTTCCCGTCGCGGATCACCATGTGGTGCGAGAGCACGCCGCGTACGGCCTCGGTGAAGCCGACGCCGAGTCCCTCGTCCGGGACCTCGAACTTCTCCCAGGTCTGGGTGCGCCCGGCGCGGACCTCGGCGAGGCCCTTCTCGGCGCAGTGCAGGGCGATGGCGGCCGCGTAGGCCTGGAAGTAGGTGCGCGCGCGGTTGCGTTCCAGCGCGTTGCTCCACTTCGGGATCTTCCACTCGAAGCGGGTCTCGGGCTTGGTCATCGTGCGCGGCAGGGTGATCACGACGCTGTTGCCGGTGGCCTGCACGTAGTCGGTGTGGACCAGGCCCGACAGGGCGGTGGACCACAGGCGGGCGATGGGGCCGCCGCCGGTGTCCAGGGCCAGGTGGTCCTTGCCGTCGAACCAGCGGGGGGACATGACCCAGCTGTACTTGTCGTCGAAGTTGCGCTTCTGCGGGGCCGGGATGGTGTGCTGGTTCCACGGGTGGCGCGGGTCGACCGGGTTGCCGAGCGGGTCGTGGGTGACGAACTGCTCCTGGCCCTGCCAGTCGTCGTAGTACGAGCTGCCGAGCAGGATGCGGATGCCGAGGTTGATCTCGGTGAGGTCGTTGGTGACCAGCTTGCCGTCCACCACCACGCCCGGGGTGACGAACATCTTCCGTCCCCAGTCGGTCATGTTGGCGTACGTGAAGTCGCAGTACTCGGGGTCGTTGAGGGCGCCCCAGCAGCCGAGGAGGACGCGCCGGCGGCCGACCTCCTCGTAGCCGGGCAGGGCCTCGTAGAAGAAGTCGAACAGGTCGTCGTGGAGCGGGACGACCTTCTTCATGAACTCGCAGTACCGCATGAGGCGGCTCATGTAGTCCGTGAAGAGCTGGACGGAGGCGATGGTGCCGACGCCGCCCGGGTAGAGGGTGGAGGGGTGCACGTGGCGGCCCTCCATCAGGCAGAACATCTCGCGCGTGTAGCGGGAGACCTGGAGCGCCTCGCGGTAGAACTCGCCCTCGATGGGGTTGAGGGAGCGCATGATGTCGGCGATGGTCCTGTAGCCGTGCTCGCCGGCGTGCGGGGCGGGGGTGCGCTCGGCGAGCTCCAGGACGCCCGGGTTGGTCTCGCGGACCATCTTCTCGCAGTAGTCGACCCCGACCAGGTTCTCCTGGAAGATGTTGTGGTCGAACATGTACTCCGCCGACTCGCCCAGGTTGATGATCCACTCGGCGAGGTGGGGCGGCTTCACCCCGTAGGCCATGTTCTGCGCGTACACGGAGCAGGTGGCGTGGTTGTCACCGCAGATGCCGCAGATGCGGCTGGTGATGAAGTGCGCGTCGCGGGGGTCCTTGCCGCGCATGAAGACGCTGTAGCCGCGGAAGACCGACGAGGTGCTGTAGCACTCCGCGACCCGCTTCTGCTTGAAGTCGATCTTCGTGTGGATGCCGAGACTGCCCACGATCCGGGTGATCGGATCCCAGGCCATCTCCACCAGGCCGCTGCCGTCTGCGGCCGCCTTCGTCTTCGGTGTCATCGTTTCTGCCGTGACCCTTCTTCGGTGCGGAGAGCTGGAGTTGGGGGGTGCTTCCGTGGGATTCCGGGCCCGTCACCAGGGCGGGCGGTAGCCCGTGGTCAGGGCGCGGCCGGTCTGCCTCCACCTCGGTTCCTCGTCCACGGTGTGGGCGGTGACCGAGCGGAGCCTGCGGATCAGCGCGCCGTACGCGCCGCTCGCGCGGGTGGAGACCTTGGCACCGGGAGGTTCGTCCATGAACGGCATGAACTTGTCGGGGAAGCCGGGCATCGTGCAGGCGATGCAGATGCCGCCGACGTTGGGACAGCCGCCGATGCCGTTCATCCAGCCGCGCTTGGGAACGTTGCACTTGACGACGGGGCCCCAGCAGCCGAGCTTGACCAGGCAGAGCGGGGAGTCGTAGGTCTCGGCGAACTCGCCCTGCTCGTAGTAGCCGCCGCGGTCGCAGCCCTCGTGGACGGTGGCCCCGAAGAGCCAGGTCGGGCGCAGCTTGTCGTCGAGGGGGATCATCGGGGCGGAGCCGGCCGCCTGGTAGAGCAGGTAGGTCAGGGTCTCCGAGAAGTTGTCCGGCTGGATCGGGCAACCCGGGACGCACACGATCGGGATACCGGCCTTCGAGGTCCAGTCCCAGCCCAGGTAGTCGGGCACGCCCATGGCACCGGTCGGGTTGCCCTCCATCGCGTGGATACCGCCGTAGGTGGCGCAGGTACCGATGGCCACGACGGCGAGGGCCTTGGGGGCGAGGCGGTCGATCCACTCGCTGGTGGTGATGGGCTGACCGGTCTCCGGGTCGTCGCCGAAGCCGCACCAGTAGCCCTCGGGCTTGATCTTCTCGTTCGGGATCGATCCCTCGACCACCAGGACGAAGGGATCGATCTCGCCCCGCTCGCCCTTGAAGAACCACTCGATGAAGGTGTCGGCGCCGCCGACCGGGCCGCATTCGAAGTCGATCAGCGGCCAGTGCACGGCGATCTTCGGCAGACCGGGCAGTACACCGGTCACGATCTCCTCGATGCTCGGCTGCATCGCCGCCGTCAGGGACACGGAGTCGCCGTCGCAGCTCAGACCCGCGTTGATCCAGAGGATGTGGATCAGCGGGTCCTCGACCGATTCCTTAGTCGCAGTGGCCATGGGACGGCTCCTCGGGGAGGTGATCGGGAAGGGGTGGGGAGGCGGCCTGCCTCACCCACACCTTTCTTGCTAACAGCAGTCCGGCCCGGGCGCCGCGTCAGGTGCGGCCAGTCCAGTGACACCGCGCGGCCTGACGGCCGACCCGCTCAGATGGAGCGGAGTGGCGGTCGGGCGTTCCTTGCGGACGAAGGCGCGGCGCAGGGCGTGGTAGGGGGCGTCGGGATCGAAGAAGGTCGCGTGCATCAGGGCCAGCTCGGCCCGGCGGTGGTCGGCCAGCGGCCGCTGCGCCTCGTCGCGTTCGCGCGCGGCCTTCTTCCCGGCGATCCGGGCGGCGGTGGCGGGGAGGGCGGCGAGGCGGGCCGCGAGGCGCTCCGTCTCGCGGGGGAAGTCCCCGGGCGTGCAGGGGACCGTACGGTCGACCAGTCCGAGCCCGTGGGCGGTGGCGGCGCTCAATGGGAGGGCCTCGGTGGTGAGGCGGTCCGCGAGTGCGGGGCCGACGCGGCGCGGCAGGATGTACGTCCAGTACTCGGATCCGTGCAGGCCCATCAGGCGGTAGTGCGGGTTCAGGACGACGCCCGCGCGGCACCAGACCTCGTCGGCGGCGAGGGCGAGCATGGCGCCGCCGGCGGCGGCGTTGCCGCCGAGCGCGCTGACGACGAGCCGGTCGGTGGTGGTCAGCACCGCCTCGACCAGGTCGTTCATGGCGTTGATGTTGGCCCAGGACTCCTCGGCCGGGTCGGCCGCGGCCTCGATGACGCCGAGGTGGATGCCGTTGGAGAAGAAATCACGGCCGCCGCCGAGGACGAGGACGGTGGTGGGGCGGGTCCGGGCGGTCCGGTAGGCGTCCAGCAGCCGGCGGCAGTGCGCGGTGCTCATCGCGCCGCCGGGGAACGAGAACGACAGGAAGCCGACCTGCCCTTCCTCGTGGTAGCCGATGTCGGACCAGGTGCGGTGGTGGGGGCCGGCCTCCGCCGGGGCGGGGACCTCGGGCAGCGGGGGCAGCCGGTCCGCGAGCGCGAGCGTGGCGGGCAGCTTGAGGGGGGCCGGCCCTCCGGGCAGGCGGCGGGCACGCAGCTCCCGGATCCAGACGGCCCCGTCGGCGGTGGCCCGGCAGAGCGCCCCGGCCCGGGTCGCCAGCAACTCGCCGGGGCGGCCCCGCAGGTGCTCCTCGCGGTGCCCGCCGTGCAGGTACCAGGCGCCGCCGAGCAGATCGTCGTCGCGTACGCCGGGCTGCGAATCGGCGGCGCGCAGCGCGCGCAGGACGTCCTCGGTGGTGTCGCTCCCCCAGTCGATCCGGCGGTCCTCCTGGCGCAGCGGCGGGCGGGCGTGGCCGCTCGTCTGGGGCCGCGGGGTGTAGGTACCGGAGGCGAACCGTTCCACCGCGAGCAGGACCGCCTCCAGCGCCGCGTCGGCGATCTCACCGCGGTAGAGGTCGCTCTTGCCGACCGGCGGCACCGGGCACGCGACGCTCGCCCACACGTCGCCCGCGTCCATCTCGGCGTTGGCCTGCAGAACCGTCACGCCCCACCGGGACTCGCCGTCCTGGACGGCCCGGTCGAGGGAGGAGGGACCGCGGTCGCCGACCGGTCCCGGGTGGACGACCAGGCAGGTGTGGGCCGCCCAGACCTCCTCGGGGATGGCGGTGCGCAGCATCGGGGCGAGCACGAGGTCGGGGCGGTGGCCGCGTACGGCGTCGGCCAGGGAGGATCCGGGCAGGGCGAGTTCGACCGCGACGCGGTGGCCGTGGTCGCGCAGCTCGGCGTGGACGCGCTGCGTGAGGCTGTTGAACGCGCTCGCGAGGAGCAGGACGTACAAGGGATCTCCCAGCGGCGGCCCGGCGCCGCGCGCGGCGGTGCCCGGCCTGGTCGGCGGCCCGTGGCCGGAAGATGACCGGCCGCCTGAGATGGTCGGGGAGATCCGGGCGCCCGCGGCCGAGGCAGCGCGGGGGCGTCACTCGAAAGCGCCTCTTCGGGCGTCCGCTCGGCCCTGGGGTCGCCCGCCGGGCTGCTTCTTCCCTTGCCCTCGTGGAGTGCGACCGACGGGTCGTCGAACGCGGAGAGAGGCCGGCGGGCTGTTCATCGGAGCGGCCACGGTGAGGACGCGTCTCCTGCGGGTCTTCGCGAAGCTCGACGTCAGCGACCGCAGGTGCGCCAGGGTCGTGGCGATGACCTACGGGCTGCTCCGACAGGCGCCTGGGGGTGTCCGGAAGCCCTGGCAGAATCACCGTGTGGATCTTTCCAAGGGATTGGCCGACTGGACCGACTGGGACGGCGCCGCCTTCGTGGTGGGCCGTTCGCTCGGGATTTTCCCCAAGGACGAGACGTTCACCCAGGTCAAGGGGGTGTTCTGGACGGACAACCCGCTGGGGAACGCCCTGCACGAGGTGCTGCTCCGATTGACGGCGGCGGGAGTGCTGGAGCGTCGGGAGGAGCCGGACGACATCCAGTTCCGATGGCTCGGCCGATGCCGGGAGACGGCCTAGTAGTGCTTTGTTAGGTGGTGTCGTAGGGCTGCCATGGCACGGTTTGCTGGCAGGTGGGGCAGGTGCCGGTCCAGGTGGCGATGAGGTGTTGGAGGAGGTCCAGGGCCTGGTAGAGGGTCAGGCCCTGGCAGGGGCTTTTGGGTTCCTCCGTTGTTCGGTCAGGAACAGGTGGGCGGCGGTGACGAGGGTGACGTGCCGGTGCCAGCCGGTGAACGAGCGGCCCTCGAAGTGGTCCAGGCCCAGAGCGGTCTTCAGCTCGCGGTAGTCGTGCTCGATGCGCCAGCGGGCTTTCGCCAGGCGGACGAGGTCCTTGGCGGGGATGTCGGCGGGCAGGTTCGAGACCCAGTACTTCACCGGTTCGGCCTCGCCTTCAGGCCACTGCGCGATCAGCCAGGTCAGCGGGATCGTGCCGTCCTCTGTCGGTCGGGGACGGCGGCCGGCGAGACGGATCCGCAGGAACACGAAGTGCGAGCTCATCGCCGCTTTCGAGCCCTTGCGCCAGGACAGGGTCCGGCCGCTGCCGCGGCCTGCGGCCAGCACGTGCTCGCGTAGGGAGACCGGGCGGGTGCGGTAGCGGGGCAGCGGCCGGGGGCCCAGGCCGCCGTAGGCCGGCTGGTGGGGTTCGGCGTCCTCGCCGTGGGCGGTCATCTCGGCTTTGACCTGCAGCACGTAGGCCCGGCCACGGTCCTCCAGGCCGCGGCGGAAGTCGGCGTTGGCACCGTATCCGGTGTCCGCGACCAGGACGGCGGGCCGCAGACCGGTGGCGTCGAGTTCGTCGAGCATGTCCAGGGCGAGCTGCCACTTGGCCCGGTGGTGGACGGTGTCGGGGATCCGGCAGGCCCGCCTGCGGGCCTCGGCGTCGGGGCCGTCCCAGGCGGCGGGCAGGAACAGCCGCCAGGACAACGGGCACGAGGCGGTGTCGGAGGCGGCATGGACGCTGACGCCGATCTGGCAGTTGCCGACCTTCCCCAGGGTGCCCGAGTACTGCCGGGCCACCCCCGCGGACGCCCTGCCGTCCTTGGGGAAACCGGTGTCGTCCACCACCCACACCTGCGGCCGCACCGCCGCCACCGCCCGCCATGCCAGACGGGCCCGGACGTCCTCGACCGGCCAGGTCGAGGACGTCATGAACTGCTGCAACCGCTGGTGATCGACACCGAGCCGGTCTGCCATCGGCTGCATCGACTTCCGTCGGCCCTCCAGCAACAGGCCCCGCAGATACAAGGCGCCCTTCTCACGCTGGTCCCGCCGCACCAGCGGCGCGAAGACCTCGGACGCGAACTCCTCCAACCGACCCCGCACCGCCGCAAGCTCCCCAGCCCTCATACAGCCAGCGAACTACCAGACACCCACCGCGACAAGACCAGCTAACAAAGCACTACTAGGGCCCGTCTTTCGGATCAGGCCGGGTCAGCCCGCGGCGTCTGGTGCCGTGCGTCGCAAGGCCGAGGAGGGCGTCCATGCGGAGCATCGACGACCGACGAGAACGCGGCGATGTGCGGTGCCAGGCGTCGCGGGCCCGGCATGATCCGAAAGACAGGCCCTAGTCGCCGTCCTCGATTCCGATGGACTCGGCCAGGTTCTTGTGGGCCCGGCCCGTCTCGCCCTGGCGTTCGCCCTGTTCCAGGAGAACGGCGGCGATCGCGTCGAGTTTGCGTTGGATCGCGTGCTCGGCCCGGCGTTCGGAGTTCTTCAGCAGGGCCAGGAGCAGCAGGGCGACCGCGCCCATCGCGTCGCCGAACAGGTGCTGCCAGCTCGTGTCCAGGTGGGCGAGGTGGGCGGCGACGAAGGCGGCCACCAGCAGGACGCAGAACACCGAGAAGGCGGGCGAGCTGGTGAAGTTCGAGGCCAGCTCCGCCAGCTTCTCGAATGGTCCGAGCCGCCCCTGGCCGCCCTTCTTCGCGGGATGTTCGAAGGCCATGGTGTGCACGTGCCCGCTCCGGCCGCACCCCATCCCCTCCAGGCCGGTCAAGCACCCGACCGGCCCAGATCGGGGGATGACCGTACGGTCACCTGTCCCCCTGGCTTCGAGGGTCACGCCCGGACCGGTGCCCACAGGCTGACGCTCCACACGTCCCCGTGCCCCGCGTGGTAGCCCCGCTCCTCCTCCTCGTCGTCCACGACGATCACCGAGACGTTCGACGCGGCCGCCCGGTACTCCAGGAAGCCGCCCTGGTCGCCGACCGTCAGTTCCGGGGCTCCGGGGACGCGTCCGAGTTCCTCGCGCACGTCCGCCCAGGCGACGTGGCGGGGGAACTCGACCCCCATGGTCCGGGCCCATGCCTTCGCCATGTCCTGGCCGGACGCGAGCCGGTGCAGCTCGATGGAGCCGCCGGACATCACCCACTCGTCGCCGGGGTTGAAGGAGAACTCGACGAATCCGTAGTCGCGGCGCAGCGACTCGCCCTCCTCGTCGACCACGTCGACGAAGCGGTGGCGGATCGCCCGGTCGACCTCGCCGAGGGTGGAGCCGATGCCGATCCCGTGCAGGCGGCCGGTCCTGAGGAACGAGGCGAGGAATGCGATGCCGGTCACGGCCGGTTCTCCGATGTGTCGTCGCCGCCCCACGCGAAGGCGTAGGGGTCGGCTCCGCCTACGTACGCGCAGGCGATTCCGGTGTCGGGCAGGTCGAATTCCGCGCGCAGCCACCCGTCCATGGCGAGGCCGGCCACCTCCGGCCGGTAGTCGGTCAGCGGGAAGTCGAGGGAGACGATCTCAAGGTGCGCGCCCTCCGGGCACCTGGCGCCCAGCTCCTCGGCACGCAGCGCCACGACGAAGGAGAGCCAGGCCAGGTCTTCCCGGTGGAGGCTCGCCTCCGGCAGCAGCAGACGGACTCCTCGGTGGATCACCACGGAGGAAGTCGCCGCTTCGCCCGGTGGCAGGGCGCGGGCCGAAAGGTCTGCGGCCAGTCCGCCGAGCGGGCTCCTGAACCGATATCTGAACGTTCGCATCATTGCACTCATCTGACGAGCTCTCCGGACCGCGGGGTTCCACGTCGGTTCTCCCCGCTCATTGTCGCGGCAGGCCGACGGGGCCCGGGATCGGAAACCGTTGAATGTGCTCCGCGCAGTGCGCAGGATGGCCCTGAGCGAGGGAGGTCCGTCATCGCGTCCGTCGAAGTGACCACCGAGACCGTGCGCGCCGAGGACGGGGCCACGGTCCACGTCCGGTTCCACCGCACGCCCGACGACCCGTCGGCGCCGGTGCTGGTGTGCATGCCCGCCATGGGGACCCGGGCCGTCTCCTACACACCCCTGGCGGAGGCCCTCGTGGAGGCGGGGTTCCAGGTGGTCCTCGGGGAGCTGCGGGGGCAGGGCACGAGTTCGGTCCAGGTGCGGCGCGGAGTGCGTTACGGCTACCACGAGATGGTGGCGTACGACTACCCGGCGCTGTTCCGGGCGGTCGCCGCCGCGTTCCCCGGGGCGCCGCGCCTCCTGCTCGGGCACAGCCTCGGTGGGCAGCTCGGCACGCTCTACCTCAGCCAGGAGCCGCACATGGCCGCGGGCGCGGTCCTGGTGGGCGTCCCGTCCTGCCACTACCGCGGCTGGCCCTTCCCGCGGAATCTGGGGATGCTCGCCGGGTTCCAGTTCGCGGCCGTCTTCGCCGCGGTGTACGGGTACTTCCCCGGCCGCCGGCTGGGGGTCCTGGGGAACGACTCCGCGCAGGTCCTGCGGGACATGGCCACCCAGGTCCGGACCGGCCGCTACGACGTGCCGTCCTCGCCGGTGGACTTCGAGCCCTGGCTGGCCGGGATGGAACTGCCGGTGCTGGCGGTGGCCATCGAGGGCGACGCCATGGCGCCGCCCGGCGGGGTGCGCGGGCTGTGCGACAAGCTCACGAGCGCGCGGGTGACGTACGCGGAGCTGGTGCTCCCCGAAGGTGCGCCGGGCGGCCCGCACTACGGCTGGATCCGTGACAACGCCGCGCTCGTCGAGCGGGTACGGGCCTTCGTGGACCGGGCCTGACGTCCTCCGCGGCCGAGGGTGTCAGCGGAGGAGGGCCGGGGAGGAGGCTCCGGGGGCCAGCAGCCGCGGGGCGCCGCCGCCGTCCGCGGGGACGGTCCACAGGTCCGTGCTGTCGGCGGCGCCGTCGGTGGGCAGGCCGTAGGCGAGGGTCCGGTCGTCCAGCCAGGCGGCCTGGTCGTCCACGCTGCGCTTCTCGGTGAGCGCGTGCTCGCGCAGTGTCCCGAGGTCCATCACGTGCTCGCGCCAGAGCGAGGCCCCGGCCCGGACCCGCTTCTTGTACGCGATGCGCGTCTCGTCCGGGGACAGGGAGGGGCATTCGACGTTCTTGGCGAGGGTCTTGACGCTGCGCCCCGAGATCGAGCCCTTGACCAGGTGGGTCTCGCCGCCGGTGGAGACGGTGGCGTAGAAGGTGTCGTCGTCCTTGGAGAAGGTGACCCCCCAGAAGTTCACGTCCTGCGCGCGGTGCTCCCGGCCGTCCATGTCGATGGCGAACTCCTCCAGATTCGCCTCCAGCTTCCAGGTGCGGGTGTCCACGATCGCGGTACGGGTGGAGAAGAACGCGGCGCCGTAGGACTCGCCGGAGACGAAGACGGTCCAGGCGGCGAACCGGCCGCTGGGTGAGACCCGGGCCCGGCTGGGCGTTCCCGCGAGGGGGAAGCTGCGCAGCGTGCGCAGTTCGGAGTCGACGATCAGGGCCGTGTTGTCCTGGGCGAGCGCGCCCGGCGTGGAGCGCAGGCACACGCCCGTACCGGCGGCGGCGTAGAAGCGGCGGCAGTCGAGTTCGGAGGCCGTGCGTCCGGAGTCGGGTGCGTCGGCCGGGACGGAGGCGAGGGCCCCGCGGTGCGGACCCTGCCCGCCGTTGAGGAAGGTCAGGGAGCCGGGGCGGTCGAGGGTGACGGTCCCGGCGGTGACCGTCGGGCCGCCCGCGGACGGTTTGTCGTCGCGGGAGGCGGAGCGCAGCACCAGCGTGGTGGCGAGGCCTCCCAGCAGCAGCACCGCCACCGCGAGGACGAGCAGGCGACGGGACGGGGACAGCGTCATCTGGGGGGCCTCACGGGCTTCGGGTCGGTCGGATCGGGGCGAGTCGGTTCGGGTCGGATCGGTTCGGGTCGGATCGGTTCTCATCCGGTGTCCTGCGGCGCCGACGGGCGCAGGACGAAGCCGGCGACGGCCGCGCAGCACAGCAGGCCGGCCGCGGCGGCGGCCAGGGCCGGGCCCGTACCCCACAGGGTCCAGGCCGCGCCGAAGGCGAGCGAGCAACCGAAGCGGGCCAGTGCCTGGCCGGTGCCGACCAGGGCCATGCCGGTGGCCCGCAGTTCCCCGGGGACTGTGGCGGCGACGGCGGCGGGCAGCACGCCGTCGGTGGCGGCGTAGAACATGCCGTGCAGCGCGAGGACGAGGAACGGCAGTGCGGGCCAGGCGGGAGCCCAGAGCAGCAGTGCGTAGCCGGCCAACAGGAGGGCGTGCCCGGTGAGGAAGACGGTGCGCCGGCCGATCCGGTCGGCGAGTGCCCCGGCGGGCACGGCGAGCAGCAGGAACACGGCGGCGGTGCCCAGCGGCATGAGCGGGAACCACTGGTCGCCGATACCGGTGCGGCGTTGCAGGAGCAGGTAGACGAAGGCGTCGCTGACGGTGGTCAGGCCCAGCAGGACGGCGCAGATGGCCAGGTTGCGCAGCCGGGGCAGGCGCAGCAGGCCGAGCGCGTCGCGCAGCCGTACGGGGGCCGGCCGGTCCGCGTCACGGGCCGTGGCGGCGGTGGCCTTCGCCGAAGCGGCCTTCACCGAGGCGGCCTTCACCGAGGCGGCGGGCGGGGTGGGCCCCGGGTCGCCGCCGGACGGGACGAAGAGCATGAGCACCACGACACCGAGTACGGCGACGCAGGCGCTGACGCCGAAGACGGCGTCGTAGCCGTCGACCGTCAGGCTCAGGATGAGGAAGGCGGCGAGCGGCCCGAGCAGCGCCCCGGTGGTGTCCATGGCCCGGTGCACACCGAAGGCGCGCCCTTGTAACTCGGGTGGTGTGGAGAGGGAGATGAGCGCGTCGCGCGGGGCGGTGCGCAGTCCCTTGCCGGTGCGTTCCAGGGTGAGGACCACGCTGATCGGGCCCAGGCTGTGGGCGAACAGGAGCAGCGGTTTGCACAGGGCCGACAGGCCGTAGCCGATGCCGGCGATCAGCTTGTGGTTGCGGACCCGGTCGGCGAGGTGGCCGCCGGTCAGCTGCACGAGTGCGCTGACCCCGTTGTAGACGCCGTCGAGCGCCCCGAAGCCGAGGGGGCTCAGGCCCAACCCGGCGATCAGGTACAGGGGCAGCACGGCGGTGACCATCTCCGAGGAGATGTCGGTGATCATGCTGACCGCGCCCAGGGCGAGGACGGTCGAGGCGACCGCGGGTGCCCGGACGGGTCCCCGGTCCGGAGCGGTCTTCGCGCCCTCCGGCGCGGGCGCGGAACGGTCCGCGAGGTACATGCTCAAGAGCTCCCGATGCCGACGGACTTGAGTGCACTCGAACGTGCGAGTGGAACCCTAATGGTTGTACGGGCCAACGGTGGGGCGTTCGACCGGATGTGGCCGTTCGCCCCGCCACCGACCCGGGCCGGGGTGGAATGGGTGGAGCGGGTGCGGGGAGGGAGGGTCAGCCCTGCCGGCTGCTCTCGTCCCGCAGCCAGGTGGAGAAGTCCTGGTCCCGGATGGCCTTGCGGGAGCCCCGGCGGGCGGCGAGCGCGGCCACCACGAACACCACCACCCCCGGCAGCAGCGCCGGCCGGGCCCACAGCAGGGCGCGCAGATCCGCCGTGCCCGTCCGCGCGGTCTGCTCGGACACCGGCTCCGGCGCCCGCTCCGGCGCCCGCTCCGACACCGACACCGGCTCCGGCGCCTCGGCCCGCCGCGCCGCCTGGTAGCGCTCGAATTCGGCCGAGGAGGTCGCCGCCCGGACCCGCCGCCGGATCAGGTCGGACCAGGTGCGCGGCGGGCGGACGACCACCCGGGCCGCCTCGACCACGCGCCGCTCCCCCGGTCCGAAGGCGAGGGACGCGGCCAGGTCGTCGGCCATCAGCGGGGGCAGCGCGGCGAGCCGCGCGTGCCCCGGCCCGGTCACGGCGATGACGCCCCGGCCGAACAGCCCCTCACGGACTGCGGGCAGCCGCTGCCACACCCGGTAGTACGCCCGCACCGGCCAGGCACAGCCGGCCAGCGGGATGTCCCGGCCCGGGGCGGCGGCGAGCAGCTCCGGGTTCCGTTCGAGGGCGCCCACCAGGGCCAGTACGTCGGCGGCCCCGATGACGACGTCGGCGTCCACGTACAGCCGGGGGAAGCCCTTCGCGTGCTCGTCGCCGACCCGAAGTGCCCGATGTTTGGAGGGGGTCGGGATCTCGACCACGCGTACGCGGGCGCCGCGCCCGGCCGCCACGCGGGCGGTGTCGTCCGTACAGCCGTTGCACACCACGACGATGTCGGGCCCGGACACCGAGGTGTCGGCCAGGAGCGCGTCGAGGAGCCGGCCGATGACCCGGCCTTCGTTGTGGGCCGGTATCACGATGCTGGTCACCCGGGCAGTATGCATGGTCGAACACCCGCGCCAGGCGATTACGTCAACTCTGCCCGGGGGTACGCCCGGTGGACTAGATTGAGCGGCGCCGACCGGATTCGGCACGCTTCGGCGACGCCGATGTCCGGCACCTGGCGAAGGCGGTAGGCGGTACGGGTTCGGCTGCTTGTGGGGAACAGGCGGTCGGGCCGGGGGGCGAAGCACTCGAATCACGTAGGGCATCGGTTGTGGGGGGCCATCACCGTTGAGCAGGTCACGCACGGGACGCGCGGGCGTCCGGGCTGCCGTCGACGGCATTTCCCTCCCTCACACGCGTCCCGGCCATGAGTTGGCGACACGCCGTCCGGCGTGCGCGGAAGGAAGGGAAACGCCGTGAAGGACACCGCGAAGGACGCGGGGCAGGGCGCGGGTCAGGACGCGGGCGTCACCGGCAAGGGGTCCGCCCCCTTAGGTGTCGCCGTGGTCGGCGCGGGCTACTGGGGCCCCAATCTCGTCCGCAACTTCCAGTCCAGTGACCGGTTCCGGCTGCGCTGGCTCTGCGATCTGAACGTGGACCGGGCCCGGCAGGTGCTCGGCGCGTACTCCACGGTCCAGGCCACCGGCGACTACGAGGCGGTCCTCGCCGACCCGGAGGTCGACGCGGTCGCCGTGGCCACCCCGGCGGGCACGCACCTCGACGTGGCGCTGGCCGCGCTGCGCGCCGGCAAGCACGTCCTCGTGGAGAAGCCCCTGGCGGCCACGTACGAGGACGGGCTGCGGCTGGTGAACGAGGCCGAGGAGCGCGGTCTCACGCTGATGTGCGACCACACGTACTGCTACACCCCCGCGGTGGGCCGGATCCGCGAGATGGTCCGCTCGGGCGAACTCGGTGAGATCCACTACGTGGACTCGGTACGGATCAACCTGGGGCTCGTCCAGAAGGACATCGACGTCCTGTGGGACCTGGCCCCCCACGACCTCTCCGTCCTGGACTTCATCCTCCCGGACCATGTGCAGCCCGTCGCCGTCGCCGCGCACGGAGCCGATCCCATCGGAGCCGGCCAGTCCTGCGTGGCCTATCTGACGCTCCAGCTGAACACCGGCGCGATCGCCCATGTGCACGTCAACTGGCTCTCCCCGACCAAGGTGCGCACCACCATGGTCGGCGGCTCCAAGCGCACCCTGGTGTGGGACGACCTCAACCCGACCCAGCGCGTCGCGGTGTTCGACCGCGGGGTGGACCTGAGCGCCCCGCAGGAGATCGACGCGGACGAGCGCCGGGACATGCTCGTCTCCTACCGGACCGGCGACATGGTGGCGCCCGCGATCGGCGAGAAGGAGGCCCTGCGCAGCATGGTCGAGGAGTTCGCCGCGTCCATCACGACGGGACGGCCGCCGCTGACGGACGGCCGGGCGGGACTGAAGGTGCTGGACATCCTCGAAGCCGCCTCCCGGAGCCTGGAGTTCCGTGGAGCGGTCGTCGGACTGCGCACCGGGCGTTGACCCTCCGTCATCCGATCACTCGCAAGACCACGACAGAACATTCAGTGGGGGGCAGGACGTTGAGCAGCGTACGAGGCAAGAGGATTCTGGTCACCGGAGGGTCGGGCACGATCGGCTCGCACCTGGTGGACCTGCTGGTGGACAACGGGGCACGTGAGGTCGTCGTGCTCGACAACTTCGTGCGGGGGCGGACCGCCAACCTGGCTCGCTCCCTGCCGAGCGGGGTGGTGGAGGTCGTCGAGGGCGACATCCGCGACGTGGCCACGGTACGGAAGGCGACCGAGGGCGCCGAGCTGGTCTTCCACCTCGCCGCCATCCGGATCACCCAGTGCGCGGAGGACCCGCGGCTGGCGAACGAGGTCATGGTGGACGGCACCTTCAACGTGCTGGAGGCGGCCGCGGCCGCCGGGGTGGGCAAGGTGATCGCCTCGTCCTCGGCCTCGGTGTACGGCCTGGCCGAGGAGTTCCCGACCACCGAGCGCCACCACCCGTACAACAACGACACCTTCTACGGCGCGGCGAAGGCCTTCAACGAGGGGGTGCTGCGCAGCTTCCACTCCATGTACGGGCTGGACTACGTGGCCCTGCGCTACTTCAACGTGTACGGCCCCCGGATGGACATCCACGGCCTCTACACCGAGGTGCTGATCCGTTGGATGGAGCGGATCGCCTCGGGCGAGCCGCCGCTGATCCTCGGCGACGGCCTGCAGACCATGGACTTCGTCGACGTCCGGGACATCGCGCGCGCCAACCTGCTGGCCGCCGAGTCGGACCTGACCGACGAGGTGTTCAACGTCGCGAGCGGCACGGAGACCAGCCTGCTCCAGCTCGCGAACGGCCTGTTGGAGGCGATGGGCGCCGAGGGTCTGGTGCCCGAGCACGGGCCGGCCCGCGCCGTGAACGGCGTCACCCGGCGGCTCGCGGACACCTCGGGGGCGGCGGAGCGGCTCGGCTTCACCGCCGAGATCGACCTGCGCACCGGCCTGCGGGACCTGGTGCGGTGGTGGCGGGCCGAGCGCGCCGCCGACGCTGCCGCGGCTGCCACCGAGGCGGGCCGATGAGCACCCCGGACGCCGCTCCCGCCGCCGTCCCGGACGCCGCTCCCGTCTCCGCCCCCGCCCGGATCCCGGTGATGGTGCCGTGGCTGGGCGAGGAGGAGGCCAAGGCCGCCGCCGACGCGGTGCTCTCCGGCTGGGTGGCCCAAGGACCGCGGGTCGCCGAGTTCGAGCGGGCCTTCGCCGAGCGGGTGGGCGCCGAGCACGGCATCGCGGTGAGCTCGTGCACCACCGCCCTGCACCTGGCCCTGATCGCGCTGGACCTCGGACCCGACGACGAGGTGATCGTCCCCTCGCTGTCCTTCATCGCCACGGCCAACGCCGTGCGCTACGTGGGCGCCCGACCGGTGTTCGCGGACGTCGAGGAGGCCACCGGCAACCTCACCCCGGCCACCGTGGACGCGGTGCGCACGCCGAGGACCAAGGCGGTGATCGCCGTCCACCAGGGCGGGGTGCCCGCGGACGTGCACGCGCTGCGCGCGGTGTGCGCCGACTGGGACGTGGCCCTGGTGGAGGACGCCGCCTGCGGCATCGGCGCGACGGTCGGCGGCAAGTCGGTGGGCCACGGCGCGCTGCTCGCCGCCTGGTCCTTCCACCCCCGCAAGGTGATCACCACCGGCGAGGGCGGCATGCTCACCACGGACGACGCGCGATGGGCGGAGCGGCTGCGCCGGCTGCGCGAGCACGGCATGAACGTGTCCGCCGCGCAGCGCCACGCCAGCAGCAAGCCGGTCGTCGAGAGCTACCTGGAGGTCGGCTACAACTACCGGATGACCGACATCCAGGCCGCGGTCGGCCTGGTGCAGCTCGGCAAGCTGGACGAGATCGTGGCCCGACGGCGCGCCCTCGCGGCCCGGTACACGGAGCTGCTGAGCCCGATCCCGGGGCTGCGCCCGCTCCGGGACCCCGGTCACGGCCAGGGCAACTTCCAGTCGTACTGGGTTCTGCCGGCCGAGGACTTCCCCGTCGGCCGGGACGAGCTGCTCGCGGCGCTCGCCGAGGCCGGGATCTCGGCCCGGCGCGGGATCATGGCCTCGCACCTGGAGCCCGCGTACGCCGGCCACGGCGCGGCGCCGCTGCCGGTCACCGAGCGGATCAGCCGCGACTCCCTCATCCTGCCGCTGTTCCACACGATGACGCGGGAGCAGCAGGACCGGGTGGTGGCGGTGCTGCGCGAACAGGCGGGCGGATGAGCGGCCCGCCGCCGCGGACCGAGGATCTGCTGATCGTCGGGGCGGGCGGGTTCGCCCGCGAGACCGCCCAGGCGGTACGGGACGCGGCCGCCGCGGCGGCCGCGTCCGGCCGGGCTCCGCGCTGGCGGCTGCTCGGGCACCTCGACGACGATCCGGGGCTGCACGGCAAGGAGGTCGACGGGGTGCCGGTGCTGGGCGCCGGCCACCTCGTGCACGAACTGCCCGCGGCCCGGGTGGTGGTCTGCGTGGGCAGTCCGCGTGACTACGCCGTGCGGGCCCGGCTGGTACGGCGCCTGGGGCTGCCCGGGAGCCGGTACGCGACGGTGGTCCACCCGACGGCGGTGGTCTCGGGGTCCTCGCTGCTCGGCGCGGGCTCGGTGCTGCTCGCGCACTGCGTGCTGACGGCCGCCGTCCGGCTCGGGTCCCACGTGGCGGTGATGCCGCACGTGGTGCTCACCCACGACGACCGGGTCGGGGACTTCGCCACGCTCGCCTCGGGCGTCCGCCTCGGCGGCGGGGTGCGGCTGGGGCGCGGGGCGTACGTGGGCGCGGGAGCGCTGGTGCGCGAGGGCACGTCCGTCGGCGCCTGGTCGCTGACCGGGATGGGAAGCACGGTTCTGGCCGATGTGCCGCCCGGTGAGGTGTGGGCCGGAAGCCCCGCCCGCCGGCTGCGCGCGGCGGGGGGCCCGGCGCTCGACGAGCTGCGGGCCTATGGCGAGGAGAAGGCCGGCCGGTGGCCGGAGACACGGATGGGGAGCACAGTCGTATGAACCAGATACCGCTCGTCGACCTGAAGGCGGCGCACGCCGAGGTCGCCGAGGAGTTACGGGCAGGCTTCGACCGTGTGCTCGCCGACACCGCTTTCATCGGCGGTGCGGAGGTCCGCGATTTCGAGCGTGAGTACGCCGACTTCGCGGGGGTCGGGCACTGCGTGGGGGTCGCCAACGGCACCGACGCCCTCGAACTCGCCCTGCGCGTGAGCGGGGTGGGGGTCGGCGACGAGGTGGTGCTGCCCGCGAACACCTTCATCGCCACCGCGGGCGCCGTCGCCCGCATCGGTGCCCGGCCGGTGCTGGTGGACTGCCTCCCCGACACCCTGCTGATGGATCCGCGGGCCGCTCTGGAGGCCGTCGGCAAGGACACCCGCGCGGTGGTCCCCGTCCACCTCTACGGGCAGTGCGCGGACACCGAGGCGCTGGCGGCGGGCCTGCCGGCGCACGTGAGGATCGTCGAGGACGCCGCGCAGAGCCAGGGCGCGACCCGCGACGGCCGCTCCCCCGGCAGCGGGGGCATCGCGGCGACCAGTTTCTACCCGGGCAAGAACCTCGGCGCGTACGGCGACGCGGGCGCGGTGGTGACCGACGACGAGGAGAGCGCGGACCTGGTCCGGGCCCTCGCCAACCACGGGGGCATCGCCAAGTACCGCCACGACGTGGCCGGGTTCAACAGCCGCCTCGACGGTCTGCAGGCCGTGGTGCTGCGGGCCAAACTGGCCCGGCTCGCCGAGGGGAACGCGGCCCGCCGGGCCGCCGCCGCCCGCTACGACGAGCTGCTGGGCGACCTCGCCGCCGGCGGCCGCCTCACCCTGCCGGTCACGGACGCGGCCAATGTCCACGTGTGGCACCTGTACGTCGTCCGGGTGGCCGGAGCGGACCGCGACGCCGTCGTCGGGAAGCTCAACGCGGAGGGCATCGGCGCGGGTGTGCACTACCCGGCGCCGGTCCACCTGACGCCGGCCTTCGCCCATCTCGGGCACTCCCGAGGCGATTTCCCGCACGCCGAACAGGCGGCGGACCGGATGCTCTCGCTCCCCCTCTTCCCGCAGATCACCGCGGCCCAGCAGCAGCGGGTCGCGGAAACCCTCCGCAACGCCCTGCGCTGACCCCACGCGCTCACGCAAACAATGAGGTCCAGATGAACAAACGGACAAGGTTGCTCCGTTACGGTCTCTTCACCGTGATCGCGGCCTTGATGGCCACGGTCCTGCCACCGGCGGCGGTGGCCGGTGCGGTCGATCCCTGCGGTCCCACCACGAACGCCGTCGTGTGCGAGAACTCCAAGCCCGGCACACCGATGGAGGACTGGTTCGCACCCAGCGCGTACGGCGACATCAAGGGTTTCCCGGCCCAGACGAGCGTCCAGGCCGGCGAGACCGTGCAGTTCAAGATCCAGTCACCGACGTCGTACAAGGTCTCGGTCTACCGCCTCGGCCACTACGGCGGCAGCGGGGCGCGCCTGATGTCGACCCCGGCACAGGCGGCCCAGACCTATCCGGCGAACTTCGCGCCGGGCGGCAATCCGGCGACCTGCGCCAAGAAGGCCGCCACCGGGTTGGTCGACTGCGGGAACTGGCCCGTCACCGCGACGTGGACCGTACCGGCCGACGCCGTGTCCGGGCTCTACGTCGTCAACTTCGACCAGGCGGACGGCAACGGTGTGATGCCGTACCCGTTCGTCGTCCGCAACGACTCCAGCCACTCCGACATCGTCGTGCAGACCAGTGACCAGACCTGGCAGGCGTACAACAACTACGGCGGCCAGGACCTGTACGACGGCGGCGGCCCCGCCCCGGACGGACGGGCGTACGAGGTCAGCTACAACCGGCCGATGGACATCGGCGGGGACAACGGGATCTACGGGTCCGAGTTCCAGATGATCGCCTGGCTGGAGCGCAACGGCTACGACGTGAGCTACATGTCCGGGATCGACATGTCGGTCCGCGGCGGGACCCTGCTGCAGAACCACAAGGTCTTCCTGTCGTCCGGGCACGACGAGTACTGGACCCAGGAGCAGTTCACGAACGCGCTGAACGCGCGCCGGGCCGGGGTCCACCAGACGTACTTCAGCGGTAACGAGGTCTTCTGGAAGACCCGACTGGCGCCGAGCATCGACGGCGCGAACACCGCCAACCGGACACTGGTCTCGTACAAGGAGACCAAGCTGTCCTTCCCGCAGCCGAACGGCATCCCCGACCCGAGCGGGATCTGGACGGGCACCTTCATGGACCCGGCCAGCGCCACGAACGGCCGCCCCTTCCAGCCGCAGAACCAGCTGACCGGCTCGATGTTCAGCGTCAACGGCTACCGCAGCGACGCGATCACCGTGCCGGGCACCTTCGCCAAGCAGCGGCTGTGGCGCAACACCACGGTCGCGAACCTCACCCCCTCGCAGACCGCCACGTTCCCCACCGGCACGCTCGGCTACGAGTGGGACAGCGACGTGGAGAACGCCAGCAGGCCCGCCGGGCAGATCACGATGTCCTCCACCACGGTGGACATCGAGGACGGCAAGCTCCTCAAGGACTACGGCAACACCTACGGCAACGGCACCGCCACGCACAGCCTGGTGGCCTTCCGCGACCAGACCTCGCACGCGCTGGTGTTCGGCGCGGGCACGGTCCAGTGGTCCTGGGGCCTGACCAACATGCCGACCGGCAACCCCGACGACACGGTGGTCACCGCGGACAAGCGGATGCAGCAGGCCACGGTGAACGTCTTCGCCGACATGGGTGTGCAGCCCCGGTCCCTGCAGAGCGACCTGGTCGCCTCCACCGCCTCCACGGACACCGTGGGCCCGGGCGTGACGGTGACCAGCCCGGCGGCGAACGCGACCGTACCGGCGCTGCGGCCCGTGACCATCACGGGCACGTCCGCCGACACCGGCGGCGGCGTGGTCGCCCGGGTGGAGGTGTCGACCGACGGCGGCACCACCTGGAAGGCGACCACGGGCCTGGCGTCCTGGAGCTACAAGTGGACCCCGACCGTCCCGGGCGCGGCGCAGATCAAGGTGCGCGCCGTGGACGACAGCGTCAACATCGGCGCCACCACCACGGTGCCGCTGACGGTCGGACCCCAGCAGTGCCCCTGCACGGTGTGGCCCGCCGCGGCCGTGCCGGGCACCGTCAACGCCGGTGACGGCAGCGCCGTCGAGCTCGGCGTGAAGATCCGTTCCTCGGTGGCCGGTTCGATCACCGGCGTGCGCTTCTACAAGTCCCCCGCCAACACCGGTACCCACACGGGCAGCCTCTGGAGCAGCACCGGCCAGCGCCTGGCCACGGGTACCTTCACCAACGAGACGGCCTCCGGCTGGCAGCAGCTGAACTTCGCCACGCCGGTCCCGGTCAAGGCGAACACCACCTACGTCGCCTCCTACTTCGCCCCGCACGGCGGCTACTCCTTCGACAACACCTTCGCCGCGAGCGACGCGGGCCTGGCCCCGCTCACCGCGCTGAGGAGCGGCACCGACGGCGGCAACGGCGTCTACCGCTACAGCGGCACGGGCGGTTTCCCGTCCACCGCCGCTTCCGGCAGCAACTACTGGGTGGACGCGGTCCTGGACACCGCGACCGCCAGTACCACCCCGCCCACCGTCACCGCCACCTCGCCGCAGTCCGCGGCGACCGGCACCCAGATCACGGCGGCCATGACGGCCACCTTCAGCAACGCCGTCGACGCGGACACGCTGGTGTTCTCCGTGAAGGACTCCGGCGGCGCCACCGTCCCGGGCACCAAGGTGCTGGGCGCGTCCAACAGCGCGACCTTCACCCCGTCCTCCGAGCTGGCCCTGAACTCCACCTACACGGCGTCCGTCCAGGCCTCCGACCTGTGGGGCAACACGATGGCCGCCCCGGTCACGTGGAACTTCACGACCAGCGCGAGCCCGCCGACGGTCAACTGCCCGTGCACCCTGTGGAACGGCGCCGCGACGCCGAGCACGGCCAACGTGGGTGACGACGCCAACTCCGTGGAACTGGGCACCCGTTTCCAGTCCGCGGTGAACGGCTACATCACCGGCGTCACCTTCTACAAGGGCCCCGGCAACACCGGTACGCACACCGGCAGCCTGTGGTCGGCCTCCGGCACCCTGCTCGCCACCGGCACTTTCGGCAGCGAGACCCTGACGGGCTGGCAGCAGCTGCAGTTCGCCACCCCGGTCCCGATCACGGCGGGCACCACGTACGTGGCCTCCTACCACGCGCCGAACGGCAACTACTCGGTGGACGGCGGCTACTTCACCGGCGCTCACCGCTCCTATCCGCTGGTGGCACCGGCCGACACGGCGGGCAGTGCCAACGGGCTCTACAAGTACGGGGCGGCCACGGCCTTCCCGTCGAACACCTTCGGCTCGGTGAACTACTGGGTCGGCCCGATCTTCACCACCACGGCGCCGCCCGCCCTGCAGGAGGGGCTGTCCACGGAGGTGAGCGGGCAGTGAGCACGGTCAGCGTGGTGATCCCCTGCTACAAGTACGGCCACTTCCTGGCGGACTGC
This sequence comes from Streptomyces sp. CLCI03, assembly GCF_053615355.1. Taxonomy (NCBI): domain Bacteria; kingdom Bacillati; phylum Actinomycetota; class Actinomycetes; order Kitasatosporales; family Streptomycetaceae; genus Streptomyces; species Streptomyces sp. CLCI03. The sequence goes on from NZ_CM132132.1 coordinate 1,875,813, forward strand.
GTCAAGAGCGTGCTGGACGAGCAGGAGGGCGTCGACGTACGGGTACTGATCATCGACGACGCCTCGCCCGACGACTCCGCGGAGGTCGCCCGCGCGCTGGCGGCCACCGACCCGCGGATCGAGGTACGGGTCCACGAGACCAACAAGGGCCACATCGCCACCTACAACGAGGGCCTGCTGGAATGGGCCGACGGGGACTACGTGGCCCTGCTGTCGGCGGACGACCGGCTGGTCCCCGGGGCCCTGGTGCGCGCCGCGGCCCTGCTCGACGCGCATCCGGAGGCCGGCTTCGCCTACGGCAGGCCGCTGCGCTTCCGGCACGGCGGGCCGCTGCCGGCGGCCCGTACCCGGAGCACCGGGTCGGTCGTGTATCCCGGCCGATGGTGGCTGGACCGGCGGTTCCGGGAGGGCACCGGGTGCATCACCTCACCCGAGGTGGTGGTCCGCACCAGCCTCCAGCGCAAGGTCGGGGGCTACGATCCCGAGCTGCCGCACGCCGGCGACATCGAGATGTGGATGCGTCTCGCGGCGCACGCCGACGTGGGCTACATCCGCGGAGCCGACCAGGCCTTCTACCGGGTCCACGGCGAGAACATGTCCACCACGGACTTCGGCGGGCAGCTCGACGACCTGCGCCAGCGCCTCGTCGCCTTCGACTCGGTGCTCGCCAAGTGCGGCGGGCTGCTGCCGGGGTCCGACCGGCTGGCGCTGTCGGCGCGTACCCGGCTGGCCCGGTACGCGCTGCGGCGCGCCTACCGGGCGTACGACCGGGGCCGTACGGCGGTGGTACCGGTCGACGAGCTCGTGGAGTTCGCCGCCGAGTGCCTGCCCGGGGAGTACACGAAGCTGGCCGAGTACCGGGCGCTGCTCAGGCGTCGACGCATCGGGGCGCGCACCATGCCGTACCTCCAGCCGCTCGTGCTCTCGGCCGTGGCCGACCGGGGGCGCGAGTGGCTGTGGTGGCGGTCGTGGAAGCGTCGAGGGATTTGATGACGCGAACGCCGTGTTCAGCGGGTCGCCCCGGCGAGGGCGGCCCGCTCGGGCTCCTCGGCCCGGACCACCGGACCGGCGTCGGTGGCGGCCTCGTGCCGCTGCCGGCGCCGGCTCCGGCGTGTCAGGAGCCGGTCGGTCCACAGGGCCACCGCCACGCCTCCGACCCCGCCCAGCAGGGCGGCCCCGGCGAGGCCCCGGCTCTTGTTGCCGGTCTGCGCCACCGAGGTGGGCGGTACCAGCAGCGTCACGCTCATCCGCGCGGAGTCCGGGACGCCCTGCTGCGTCTGCAGGTCCGTCAGGTGTTTCGTCCAGACCTCGATGATCTTGCGGACGGCCGTGTCGGCGGTGGCCGGATCCGCCTGCTCCGCCTGGATCTGGAGCGAGGGGATCAGATAGCGCGGGGTGACGCTGGTCCCGCTGTTCCGCGGGATCAGCCGGTACGTGCCGCGTACCCCGGCGGCGCGCAGCTCCTCGGCCCCCTCGGGCGAGTCCAGCTGCTGCACGGCGGCGTAGGAGACGGCGGCGAGCGGTGGTTGCAGATTGGCCAGTTGGTTGGGCTGGTTGTCCGTGACCGGCGGCTTGAGCACGACGATCGCCGTACTCAGGTACGTCCGGGTGGGGTGCAGCACTTGCACGGCTCCGGCGGCCGCGAGCACCGCCGCCACCATCAGGACGTACCAGCGCCGACGCAGCGCACGGATCAACTCACCAGGCGACACAGGGATTCCTTCCGTTGTGACCGATCTTTCCAGGACACGGGTAGGTCCGCCATCAATTGCGTTTCCCTCGGGGGGTGTTCATGAGCATCGGTGAGATCGTCGCGGTGCTCCGGCGCCGCTGGTACGTGATGGTGCCGATCACGCTGATCAGTCTGCTCGCGGGGGCCCACCTGTACCGTTCGGTGCCGGTGGCCTACCAGTCGCAGAGCTCGGTGGCGCTGCTCGACTCCACGGCGGTGGCCGAACTGGCCCCCGCCTTCGGCAATCCCATCGCGAACGCCGGCGGTTCGCTGGTGGTCACCGCGGACGTGCTGATCAGGACGCTGTCGGGGACGGACGCGGCGCGGGACCTCCAGGGCATCGGTGTGACCGATCCCTACACGGTCGGGTTCGCCGCGAACACCTCGGGGCCGATGCTCACGCTGACCGTCACGGGGACCGACCGGGAGAACGTGCTGGAGGAGACCAACAAGCTGACCGCCTTCGCCGGGGAGACGCTCAACGCGCTCCAGGCGGCGGCCGAGGTCCAGCCCGCGTACATGGTGCAGACGGCTCCCGTGGTGCTGCCGCAGACCCCGGTGCCGCAGATGAAGAGCCGCTACCAGCAGGTGCTGGGCGTCGTCATCCTGGGCACCACCGCCGCCTTCGTCCTCTCCTTCCTGACGGACAGCCTGCTGGCGGCGATCCGGCGCAGGCGCGCGGCCGAGGCCGCCCCGGCCCGGGGGCGCGGGCGCCGCAAGCCGTGGGGGCGACAGCTGGACGCGACCGCCCTGCTCAGCGGCTATCTGGCGCTGGCCTTCTTCATCCCCTCGAACCTGACCCTGCCGGGGATGGGCGGGGTGGGCACTCCGGCCAACGTGTTCGCACTGCTGTGCCTTTTCTGGTACCTGGCGGCCTGGATCACCGGCCGGATCCGGCCGGCTCCCGGTACCCGGCTGCCGCGGGTGGTGATGTGCCTGCTGGCCTTCTCCGTCCTGGGCTCCTACCTCGCGAACGCGATGCGCGGCAGCTCGCACAAGGAGGTCCTGGCGGCGGACCGCGGACTGATCGGGCTGCTCGTCTGGGTGTCCTTGGTGGTGCTGGTCTCCGCGGGGATCCAGGACCGCGAGCGTCTGGACGTGCTGTTGCGCCGGGCCGTGGTGATGGGGTCGGTGGTGGCCGCCATCGGCTTCTACGACTTCTTCACCGCGACGAACGTCGCCGACAGCATCAGCATCCCGGGCCTGCAGTCGAGCGTCGCCCAGATCACCACCCTGGACCGGGGTTCCTTCACCCGGCCGCGGGCGACGACGGCGCAGCCCCTGGAGTTCGGCGGGATGCTCGCGATCCTGCTGCCCTTCGCCGTGCAGCAGGCCTTCGATCCGGTACGCCGGCACCTGCGCGCCTGGCGCCGCTGGGCCCCGGTGGCGCTGATGGGGGGCGCGCTGCCGCTGACGGTGTCGCGGACCTCCATCATCGGGGCGCTCATCGTGGTCCTGGTGATGGTGCTGCGCTGGAAGCCGGAGCGGCGGTGGGCGGCGATCGGGCTGCTGATGGGCGCGGTGGCCTGCTTCAAGGTGATCATCCCGGGGTTGATCGGCACCATCACGGCGCTCTTCGCCTCGTTCGTGTCGAACTCCGACAGCAGTACCCAGGCCCGTACCGTCAAGTACAGCGCGATCGTCCCCTATCTGACCGAACGTCCCCTGTTCGGAAGGGGTTTCGGGACCTTCCTGCCCGAACTGTTCTTCTTCACCGACAACCAGTACATGCTCACCCTGGCGGAGATGGGCCTGGTGGGGCTGCTCGCCCTCCTGGTCCTCCTGTTCACCGGGATCCACCAGGGCGGTGCCATCCGGCGGCTGGCCCGCACCGAGTCCGACCGGGAGCTGGGGCAGGCCTTCTTCGCCTCCGCCCTGGTCTCCCTCGTCATCGCCGCCACCTTCGACGCCCTCAGCTTCCCGATGTTCGCCGGGGTGTTCTTCCTGACGATCGCCGCCGGAGGCAGCTACCTCGGCTTCATCCGGCGTACGGCGCCGGAGCCCGCAACCGTGGAGTCCCCATGCAGTTCGACCAACCGACCGCCGTCCGCCGACCGGAGCCGGGTGGCGGCCCGATAGCCGTCCTCGTCGTCACCTGGAACAGCGCCGCCGTGCTCCCCGAGTTCCTCGCCTCGCTGCCCGAGGGCATGGCCGGGCTCGACTGGCGCCTGGTCGTCGCCGACAACGACTCGGCCGACGACACCGTGGAGCTGATCCGGTCCCTGGCCCCGGACGCGACGGTCGTCCAGACCGGCCGCAACGCCGGTTACGCGGCCGGGGTGAACGCCGCCCTGGCGGCCGCCGCCGCGTGGGAGGGCGGCTTCCGCGCGGCCCTGGTCTGCAATCCGGACGTCCGGATGAGGCAGGGCTGCGCCAAGGTGCTCGTGGACGCGCTGGGCACCGGGACGCCCGGCGGCGCCCGGGTGGGGATCAGCGTCCCGCTGCTGTACGAGGAGGACGGCCGTACGCTGCTGCTCTCGCTGCGCCGGGAGTCGCGGGTGACCCGGGCGCTCGGCGAGGCGGTGCTGGGCAATCGTCGGGCCGGGCGGTTCCCGCGTTGGAGCGAGATGGTCACCGACCCGGCCGCGTACGAGCGGGCGACGGTCGCGGACTGGGCGACGGGCGCGCTGATGGCACTGTCCGGGGAGTGCCTGGAGGCCTGCGGGGCCTGGGACGAGTCGTTCTTCCTGTACTCGGAGGAGACCGAGTACTGCCTGCGGGCCCGCGACCTCGGCTTCGTCACCCGGCTGGAGCCCGCGGCCACGGCCACCCATCTGGGCGGGGACTCGCAGGTGTCGCCCCGGCTGTGGACCCTGTTGACGCTCAACCGGGTGCGGCTCTACGGGCGCCGGCACGGGGCGGCGGCGACCGCCGCGTTCCGGGCGGCCGTACTGCTGCGGGAGACCTCCCGCGCGCTGCTCGGCCGGCCGGCCAGCCTGGCGGCCGCGAAGGCCCTGGCCGACCCGGCGGCGCTACGGGCCACGCCCGGGCCGTGACGCTCACCGTGACGTCGCCCGGCGGGTGATGCCGGTGAGCTTGTCGGGGTTGGTGACCGAGTAGACGCCGATGATCCTGTCCCCTTCGGGGGTCAGGTCCACCACGACGACGGCGAGCGGACCGCCGTCGGCGAAGACGAGCGCTCCGGGGTCGCCGGCCACCCGGCGGTGGCGGAGGTCGACACCCTCCGCCGGGAGGGCGCGCGCCACCGCCATGAACACGGCGGCGACCCGGTCGCGGCCGTGGACGGGGTGCAGGCTGACGGCCGGACCCTTGCCGCCGCCGTCGGTCCAGAGCGTGACGTCGGGCGCCAGGAGTTCGAGGAGCGTGCGCAGGTCCCCGCCGAGCGCGGCCGCGGCGAAGCGCTCGGTGACCCGGGCGTGCAGGTCCGCCTCGGGCCGGTGGCGGGGTCGGCGGGCGTGGACGTGGCGGCGGGCCCGGGTGGCGAGTTGGCGGACGGCCGTCGGCGAACGGTCCAGGATGCGGGCGATCTCCGGGTGCGTGAATCCGAACACCTCGTGCAGCACGAACACGGCGCGTTCCAGCGGGGACAGCGTCTCCAGGACGACGAGCAGCGCCATCGACAGCGCCTCGGCCCGCTCGACCCCCTCGCCGGCGTGGTCCTCGACGGCGGCGAGGGGCTCGGGCAACCAGGTGCCGACGTAGCTCTCCTGACGGCGGCCCAGCTCCGCCCGTCGGGCGAGCGCCTGGTTCACGGCGATCCGGACGAGGTACGCGCGGGCGTTCTCGACGGGCTCGGCGTCGGGTCTGCGGTGCCGGGCGGACCAGGCCAACCACACCTCTTGGAGCGTGTCCTCGGTGTCGGCGACGGTGCCGAGCATGTTGTAGACCACCGAGAAGAGCAGTTCGCGGTGGCCGAGGAAGCGGTCGGTGACGGAGTCGAGCGGGTGGGGCGGCGGGGTGGCGGTCATGCGTCCTCCTTGTCTGCCGTGACCGAAGAGGTCGCCCGGGCCGGGAGTGTGACACGCGGCGGCCCGGGTGTGAGCCGTGTCACGGTGGGCCGCCGCGATGTCACAGCCGGAGCCGGGTCCGCCCTCTGTGGTGGCGTCCGGGGTGGATGGGCCGCCCCGGCGCACAGAGGAGGGCCTTTCATGCGTACACGGATCCACGGCGTCCGCGTCTTCGACGGCCGGCAGGCCGCCGGTGTCCAGGACGTGGTCGTGGAGGACGACCTGGTCGTGGCGGTGTCCGCCCCCGGGGCGGCCCAGGACGCCGACGTCGAGGTCGACGGCCGGGGCAGGACCCTGGTGCCGGGGCTGATCGACGCGCACACCCACGTCTTCGACGGCAGTCTCGCCGAAGCCCTGCGCCACGGGGTCACGACCGAGCTCGACATGTTCTGCCTGCCGCGCCCGCTCGCCCGCCACCGGCGGCTCGCGGCCGACCGCGACGACGTGGCCGATCTGCGCAGCGCCGGCCTACTGGCGACCGCGCCCGGCGGACACCCGACCCAGCTGATCGCCGCGCTGACCGGCACCCTGCTCGACCCGGAGGACGTGTCGGAGATCGACTTCGTGGCGGATCCGGAGCGGGCGGCGGAGTTCGTGAAGGCCCGCCTCGCCGAGGGCAGCGATTTCCTCAAGCTCGTCATCGACGACGGGACCGTGCACGGCGCCGATCTGCCCGTCATGTCCCCGGCGGTCGCGAGCGCCCTGACCGCGGCCGCCCGCGCGGCCGGGCTCCGGGTCGTCGCGCACGCCGTCACCGCCACCGACGTGGTCACCGCGCTCGACGCGGGAGTGGACGGGCTCGCCCATGTGTGGGCCGATCTCGCCCCGCGGGACCCGGCGTGCGCACGCCTCGCCCGGCGGGTCCGCGACCAAGGCGTGTTCGTCGTGTCCACGCTGGCGTACTTCGAGGCGGTCGACGCCCAGGGGGCCGGCGCGGCGACGTGCGTGCCTCCCGGCCGGTACCCGGCCGCCGTCGGCGCGCTCCGCGCGCTGCGCGAGGCGGGCGTCCCGCTGCTCGCCGGCACCGACGCCACCCCGTTCGCCCCGGCCCACGGCGCGGGTCTGCACCGTGAACTGGCGCTGCTCGTCCAGGACGGCGGGCTGAGCCCGCGGGAGGCGCTGACCGCGGCGACCGCCCTGCCGGCCCACCACTTCGGCCTGGCCGACCGGGGCCGGATCGCCCCGGGGCTGCGCGCGGACCTGCTGCTCGTGGAGGGCGATCCGACACAGGAGGTCTCGGCCCTCGGCGCGATCGTCGACGTCTGGCGCCGCGGCGTACGGCAGGCCCGCTGAGCCCGGACCGGCACGTCCGGCTCCGTCCCCCACCCTTCCAGGAAAGGACCACACCCATGTCCGACGAACGCTTCGTCCTCCTCGACGCGGGAGCGGCCCGTCCGGGCCGGATCCCGCTGCCGCCCGCCTTCTCGGTGAAGGCCGCCACGGCGGACACCGAAGGGCGCTTCTCCCTCCTCGAAGTGGTGCTGGCGCGGGAGATCCCGCGTCACACGCACCATGTCGCGGACGAGAGCGTGTACGTGTTCGACGGTGAACTCCTCGTCGACTTCGAGGACCGCTCGCACACCCTGACCGCCGGGCAGTTCGTCCTGCTCCCCCACGGCGTACCGCACGCGCTGCGCCCCGGTCCCGGTGGGCCGCCGCGGGTGCTGCAGATCTCCTCGCCGGGCGGCTGGGAGTGCTTCGTGGAGGACATGATCGAGGCCGGACCGCACCTGACCGTCGACGGCCGACTGCACCCGGCCCGACTCAACCGGATCGCGCGCCGGCACGGCATCACGTACGAGGAGACGGAGCGGGGGGCGTCTGATCCCAACTGGTCCAGAAACTTTCCGGGTTGACCAGGTAGCGGACCGTCGCCCGAGGGAGGTGGCGTACCTCGTGGTGGCGGGCGTAGCGGCGGATCAGTTCCCAGTCCTCGCGGGGCAGGACCTCGGGGGTGCGGCGCAGTCGGCTGAAGTGCAGGGACCGGGTGCGCCGTGCCACGAAGGCGTTGGTGTCCAGGAAGGCCTCGTGTGCGGCGCGGCGGCGGTCGAAGGGGACCGAGAGGACGTCCCGGTCGGTGCCGTCGGGCAGCACCCTGCGCAGGGCGGTGTAGACGGCGTCCGGCCCGTCGGGTGCCTCCAGTGTGGCCAGGGCCTGCTCCAGGTGGTCGGGCTCCCAGAGGTTGTCGTCGTCGAGGAAGGCCACGTAGCGCGACCTGGTCAGGCGGATCCCTACGTTGCGCACGACACCGGCGGTCGCCGTGTTGCGGGCCAGGGAGACTGCGAACAGTCGCGGGTCGGCGGGGAGTTCGGGCAGGCCGGCGCCGTCGTCGACGACGATGACCACATGGTCGGTGACCGTCTGGGCGAGGGCGGAGCGGACGGCGGCCCGTAGTGCCTCGGGGCGTCGGTGGGTGGGGATGACGGTGGCGACCAGGGCGGCCGGGGGTTCGCCCAGGTCAGCGGCGAGGCGGTGGGTCTCGGCGTCCTCGAAGCGGCGCAGCCGTAGGGCGGAGGGGGCCAGCAGGACCTTGTTCCGGGCTTCGAAGAGCACCAGCCAGCCGAAGGTCCGCTTGAGCAGTTCCCAGGGGGCCCGCGCGATCCGGCGCATCATGTCCTGTCGGTCCTCTCGGTGGTCAGGAGGCGGGTGGGGGTTCGACGGGGCGGCCGTCGGACATGCGGTTGCCCTTCCACACGTTCCCGGCGCCGGTCGCGTTCCAGGCGGTGGCGGCGCCGTAGGCGCCGGCGGCCGGGTGGTACTGGGTGGAGAAGACGTTGTTCGTGACCTGGATGCCGGTGGCGCCCGGGCCGCCGCCGTAGAGGGCGTACGCTCCCCCGGCCAGCCAGTTGCCGTCGACGATCACGGAGGAGACCACTCCGGTGTCGGCGAACAGGCCCACGGCCGCGGTGGCGCCCTTGTCGACCGCCGTGGAGTTGAGCAGGGTGTTGCGGCGGATGGTCAGCCGGCCCTTGTTGCCGCCGCCGCTGATGACGGCGTCGGTGTGCTGCCATTCGCCGCCCTGGTTGCGGAAGGCCACGATGTCGTGGACGTAGTTGTCGTGCAGGTCCCCCTGCCCCATGGACAGGGCGTTGCCGAACACCGAGATGTCGCACCAGCCGACCTCGATGGAGCTGCCGCCCATGTTGGAGACCGCGTAGTTGACCCCTCCGTTGTCGGGGCCCTTGCCGGGGACGGCGGTGATGGTCGTGTGCAGGACCTTCAGTCCGCTGAAACCGGGGCGCAGGTTGATCCCCCACCAGTTGGTCGAGGTGATCCTGCTGTCGATGACGGTCACGTCGTCGGCGTAGATGTCGAGGGAGCCGCGGATGTCCCAGCCCTTGATGACCATGCCGTCCTGCTTGACGGACATGTTCCCGGTGTCGTGCCGCTCCAGCGCGATCCGCGGGCCGGTGGTGCTCGCGTCGGGGAATCCGCAGGTGCCGGGCGAGGTGCAGGCGGGGGTGGTGGGCGGCGGTTCGTTCCCGGACGGCGAGGCGGTCGGGGAGGGTGGGCCGGAGGTGGTCGGCGAGGCCGAGGCCGACGGTGGGGCCGGGGCCGTGGTGGAGGGGGTGGCGGGCTCGGTGGCGCCGGGGGCGGCCGCGTGCTCGCTCACGGCGGTGCGGTCGGCCTGGTAGAGGGTGAGGACGACGGCGAGGACCACTCCGGCGAGCAGCCACGCCGTCAGGCGCCTTCGGTGCTGTGTCACAGCTGTCTAGCCTTTGAGTAATGCGCGGCCGGGCAGGACGCACAGGACGTAGCAGAGGGTTCCGGCGGCTCCGGTCGCCAGGAGCGCGAGGACGCCATCTCCCAGGTACCGCTCCAGGAGGAGGAGTACGGCGGACATCACCGCGCCGCCGAGCAGCGGCCAGGCGCAGGCCCGGGCGACGGTGCCCAGGCGGATGCCGCCGCGGTGCAGGGCGAGGAGGAAGACCGGGACCACGACGGCCCCGGCGACCAGGACGTGCCCCTGGGCGACTCCGACGATCCCGCCGGTGCGGGCGCCGATCACGAGGGCCGGGATCAGGATGATCAGCCACAGTCCCTGGACGCCGATGAGCGAGCGGCGGTGGCCGATGGCCACCAGGCAGTCGTAGGCGAGTTCGCAGCCGATGCGGACCAGGCCGAGTGCCATCAGCCAGGGCAGGGCCCGGGCGGCGGGCAGCCAGCGTTCGCCGTAGATCAGTTCCACGACGGGAGCGGCGAGGGCGGCGAGCAGGACGCAGATCGGGACGGTGCCGGCCATCACGACGCCGAGGGCGCGGGCGAATCCGGCGGCCAGCGCCTGTGGGGAGTCGGCCAGTCGGGAGAAGCCCGCGAAGGAGACGCGGCGGGCGGCCTCGGAGATGATGCGGACGGGCCAGCCGGAGATGTTGAAGGCGAGCACGTAGAAGCCGAGGGCGAGGGGGTCCAGGGCCGAGCCCACCACCATGGTGTCCACGTTGACCACGCCGAGGGCGAGCATGCTGGCACCGGCGAGCGGCAGTCCGAACTTCAGCAGCGCCCGCGCCTGTTCCCGGTCCCAGCCGAACTTCAGGGTGCCGGGTGCGGCGAGGCAGCAGCCGATGAGCGCGGCCACGTTGCCGACCACGGATCCCCAGGCGAAGCTCATGGCGCCCCAGCCGTCGACGGCGAGGAGCAGGGTGACGGCGGTGCTGAGGACGAAGTTGAGGCCGTCGACGGCCATCCGCCGGCCCTGCGCGAACTCCCGGGTGAGGAAGCCGGCGGGGACCTGGGAGAGTCCGTCGAGCACCACGCACAGGCACATCACCCGCAGGACGCCGGAGGCCTCGGGCGAGCCGAGCACCCCCGCCACCGCAGGGGCGACCGCGAAGAGCACGGCGTACAGCAGGCAGCTGGAGGCGGCGCTGAGGGTGAGGACGGTCGGCGCGAAGCGGCGGGGGTCGCCCTCCCAGCGCACGATCGCGAGCGAGACGCCGAGTTCGTTCGCGGAGAGGAGGACCAGCAGGACCGTCTGGGCGATCCCGTACACGCCCCAGGCCTCGGGGCCGAGGAAGAAGCGGGCCAGGACGATGCCGGTGGCGAAGTTCCCGAGGCGCATGACCACGGTGTTGATCAGGCTCCACTTGGCCGCGGAGCCGACCTTGCGGCCGAGCGACGGCGCCGGGGCCGGGGTGGTGTCGCTCGCGGTGTCCGCGGCGGGGCCGGTCACGGTGATCCGGCCGTACGGGAGCCGGCGGCGCCGGAGCCGGCCGGATGGGCGACGGTCATGCGCAGGGTGGCCGTCGGGTCACCGGCGTCGGCGTCGGAGCCCTCGCCGCTCTCGCCGCCCTCGGCGGGGGCGGGTCGGTGCTTGCCGGGCGAGGCCCCCCGGCGCTTTCGGGCCTCCACGAAGAAGGTGGCCACCAGGCTGAGGACGAAGCCCAGTGCGCCCGCCATGATCAGGAACTGGAGCCTGGCCTTGGTCTGCGCCTCCGGCTTCTGCGGGGGCACGATCGTGGCCATCCGGATCATGGCGTCGGGGGTCACCGACTGCTGGGTCTGGAACTCCAGCAGTCGCTTCTCCGCGTACTTGGTGAGGATCTCGTCCGACTTCAGCACGGCGGCCTGGTCGGTCCCGACGACACTCAGCCACATGTAGGGGCCGAGCGCGTTGTCGGCGATCTTCGCCTCGTGCACTCCGGTGACGCCGAGGGACTTGAGGTCGGCCTTGGCGTCGTCGGAGTTGAGGTTGCGGGCCAGGCCGTCGGCCATCCCGGTGAGCGAGGCCTGGGTGCTCAGGAAGGGGTTGCCGTCGAAGGCCACCGTGGCCTTCTTCGAGTTCAGCAGGGTCACCGTGCTCTGCGACCGGTACTCCACCGGGACCAGCAGGTACACGGCGGCGGTGAGCGCCGCCGTGATCAGCAGTCCGGGCAGCAGCACGTACCAGCGTCTGCGCATGACCCGCCAGATCTCCGCGAGATCCATGGTCTTCCCCTTCGCATTGCGTTTACAGCACGTGCTGTTGTTCGGTGGCCGCCCCGCGCGGGACGAGGTCGGTGGGGCGCGGCCTGGTGTGTGCGGGCGGTCCGTCGAGCAGGACCGCGGCGATGCGCTCGCTCGCCCGGCCGTCCCAGAGTTCGGGGCAGCGCGGGGCGGGAGGATCGTCGAGGACCCGGTGCACGGTGGCCGTGATGCGCTCCGGGTCCGTGCCCGCCAGCACGTTCGTACCCTCCTCGACGGTGATGGGGCGCTCGGTGTTCTCCCGCAGGGTCACGCAGGGCACCCCCAGGGCGGTGGTCTCCTCCTGGACGCCCCCGGAGTCGGTGAGGACCACGCGGGCGGAGTCCTGCAGGGCGATGAAGTCGAGGTATCCGGCGGCCGGGACCAGTCGGATGCCGTCGGGCACGCCCAGCTCGGAGAGCCGTTCGGCGGCCCGCGGGTGCACGGGCAGCAGCAGCGGACAGCGGTCGGCGATCTCGCCCAGTGCCTTCAGCAGGCCGCGCAGCGCTCCCGGGTCGTCCACGTTGGCCGGCCGGTGCAGGGTGACCAGGCCGTAGCCGCCCCGGGTCAGCCCGTACCGGTCCAGGACGTCCGACCGTCTGGCCCGGTCCAGGTTGGTGAGCAGGGTGTCGATCATGACGTTGCCGACGACGTGGATCTGGTCGTCCCGGTAGCCCTCGGCGCGCAGGTTCACGGCGGCGTCGGGCGAGGGGGCCAGCAGGTAGTCGCTGAGCCGGTCGGTGGCGACCCGGTTGACCTCCTCGGGCATGCTCCAGTCCCGACTGCGCAGCCCGGCCTCCACGTGGGCCAGCAGGGGGCCGGCCTTCGCGGTGACCAGGGCGCAGGCGAGGGTGGAGTTGATGTCGCCGACCACCACGACGGCGTCCGGGGCGAGTTCCTCGACGAGCGGCTCGAAGGCGGCCATCACCCGACCGGTCTGTTGGGCGTGGCTGCCGGATCCGGCGCCCAGGTAGCGGTCGGGCGGCCGGATGCCGAGGTCGCGGAAGAAGACGTCGTTCATCGACTCGTCGTAGTGCTGCCCGGTGTGGACGAGGATCACGTCGGCGCCGCGGCGCTCCAGTGCGTCCATCACCGGTTTGATCTTCATGTAGTTGGGCCGGGCCCCGGCCACGCAGACGATCCTGGTCACGGGGTCAGAGCACCTCCACGGTGGGTCCGGAGACCCGGTTGCGGCAGTCGAGGACGTAGGAGGCGTGCTCGGTGACCATCCGGTAGTCGAAGGAGTCGTGGTCGGTGAGCAGGACGACGACGTCCGCGGCCGCCAGTTCCTTGCGGGTCGGTTCGACCCGCACGAGGCGGGCGTCGACCTTGATGCTCTCGACGACGTGGGGGTCGGCCGCGCGGACCTTGGCGCCCATGTCGAGGAGCAGTTGGGCGATGCGGACGGCGGGCGACTCCCGGGCGTCGCCGGTGTTCTTCTTGTACGCGAGTCCCAGCAGCAGGATCTTGGAGCCGTTGACCGAGCGGCGCTTGGAGTTGAGCGCGTCGATCACGCGGCGCGTCACGTATTCGGGCATGTGGTTGTTGATGTCGTTGGCCAGTTCGACGAAGCGGAAGTTCTGGCCGAGTTCGCGCTGGACCCGCCAGTTGAGGTACGAGGGGTCGATCGGCAGGCAGTGGCCGCCGACGCCCGGGCCGGGGGTGAACTTCATGAAGCCGAAGGGCTTGCTGGACGCCGCCTCGATGGCCTGCCAGACGTCGATGTCCAGGTGGCGGGCGAACATCGCGATCTCGTTGACGAGGGCGATGTTGACGTGGCGGAAGGTGTTCTCCAGCAGTTTGGCCAGCTCGGCCTCCTTGGGGGAGCGCACGGGCACGGTGGTGTCGACGAGGTCCCCGTAGAAGGCTTCGACGGCCTTCAGGGAGCGGGCGTCGACGCCGGACACCACCTTGGGGGTCTGCTGGAAGCCCCAGACGGTGTTGCCCGGGTCGATGCGTTCGGGGCTGTAGCCCAGGTGGAAGTCCTCGCCCGCGGTGAGGCCGGAGCCGTCCTCCAGGATGGGCGCGAACAGTTCCTCGGTGGTGCCCGGGTAGGTGGTGGACTCCAGGATGACGGTGGCACCCGGGCGCAGGAAGCGGGCCAGGGTGTGCGCCGACTCCTCGATGTAGCGCAGGTCGGGGGCCCCGTCCTGTAAGGGTGTGGGCACGGTGACGACGGCGACGTCGAAGCCGCCGCAGTCCCGGGCCAGTTCGCTGGGGCGGTAGGTGCCGCGCGCCAGTGCGCGCGCCAGCCGTTCGGAGGAGACGTCCTCCACGTACGACTCACCGGCGGCGAGGCTCTTGACCCGCCGGGTGTCCACGTCGTACCCGATCACCTGGTGCCCGACCTCGGCGGCCCGGATGGCCAGCGGAAGTCCGACGTATCCCTGTCCCACGACGACGACGCGCATCAGTAACTCCTGTTCGCGGAAGCGGAAGGGGCGGACGGTGTGCGGTGGATGAGTTCCCGGACCGTCATGAGGAGGAAGGCAGCGTTGGTGGTGAGGTAGCGCTTGCCGAGCCGGCGCGGCTCCTGGAGGGTGCGGTAGAACCATTCGAGCCCCATCCGCTGCCAGACCAGGGGGGCCCGCTTGGTGATGCCGGCGAGGATGTCGAAGGAGCCGCCGACGCCGTGGACCACGTGGGCCCCGGTGCGTTTGCCGTAGCCGGCGGTGAAGATCTCCTTCTTGGGTGAGGTCATGCCGAGGAACAGCAGCCGCGCCCGGCTGTCGGCGATGGCGTCGGCGATGCCTTCCTGGTCACCGTCGCCGAAGTAGCCGTTGCGGCTGCCGGCCACCCGCAGCTTCGGGAAGCGCTCGGCGATCTGCCCGAGCATCATCTCCAGGACGTCCTCCTGGGCTCCGAGCAGGTAGACGGGGATGTCCGCGACCTCCGCGGCGGCCAGCAGCCGCATGAACAGGTCGATTCCGGCGACCCGTTCGGGCAGTTTCACACCCAGTACCCGGCCGGCCCAGACCACGGCCTGGCCGTCGGCCAGGACGAGGTCGCAGCCGGCGACCGCCTCGGCGAGGAGGGGGTCGCGCCGCATGTTGACCAGCTTGGCCGCGTTGACCATGCCGATCTCGATCTGTTCGCCGCGCCGTACGGCGTCCAGGCAGCGCTGTACGGTCTCGTCCATGGTCAGCGGGTCGAGCGGGACCCCGAAGAGGGACTCTCGTCGTGTCATCTCCGGGGCCCTCCGAGCCAGGCGAAGAGCATCCAGCCGAACTCGTACGGTCGGCACTCGCGGTCCACGGCGCCGGGTCGGAAGATCCGGTCGAGCGGGGCGAGCCGGGCGTGCGGTGCCACGCGGGTGGTGAGCCCCCGGGCGGCCCGGACGGCCTTCTTCGGGTCGCCGCGGTAGACCTTGCGCCAGGTGACGCCGAAGTCCTCGCGGATCATCGACTCCCGCGGGTTCCCGGTGGGGTCCGCGAGCTCGGGCACGTCCGTCATCCAGCGCAGGCCGCGGCGGATCGCGGCGCCGAAGTCGGTGCCGCCCGCCTCGGCCAGGTCGAACAGGGCGGTCGGGGCCATCGCGTGCTGGTGCACGCTGTAGACCGGGTAGCCCTCCACCACGCCGCCCTCGCGGGCGTCGTAGTGCCACCACCACTGTCCGCCGTCGCCCTGCAGTTCGCAGATGCGGGCGGCGCAGGCGTCGGCGGCCGCCAGCGCCTGCGGGTCGTCGCCGCTCGCGTGCAGCCGGGCCAGTGCCTGCAGCGGATAGGTCTGGTCGGCGAAACAGGCCACGTGGGCTCGGTAGCCGGGTACCAGTCCGGGCTCGGTGGCGTGCGGGAAGAGCGGGCTGTCGCCGATCCGTGCCGCGAGCAGCCGTACGCGGGCCGCCGCGAGGCGTTCCTCCACGTCCACCACGGCGCGCGCGGCCGTGAGCGCGGAGAGCACCCAGGCGGCCTCGACCGTGTACTGCGGTCGCCCGGGTACGTCGAGCGTGGCCACCCGGTCGAGCGCGTCGGCCAGTTTGGGGTGGCCGGTCTCCGCGGCGGCCCAGGCGATGAGCGCCGCGTCGCCGAGGTTCACCACCCCGGGGAGGCGTTCCACGAGCAGCCCCGTGAACTCCTGCGCGGTGTGCCCGCCGAAGAGCGCGCGCTGCCGGTCCTCGGGCAGGAAGCGGGCTCCGAGCGCGGTGATCGCCGCGTACCGGGTGCTCGTTCCCCGCTGTTCCAGGACGGGGGTTCCCTCGGGTGAGATGACCCCTGCCCGGGTGAAGACGAAGGTCTCCTCGTCCGGCAGGTACATCGCCGGTAGCCCCGCCTCGGCCAGCGCGAGCAGCCGCTCGGCCAGGGCGTGCAGCGACTGGTCCTCGTGGGCCAGTGCTCCTAATCGTGTGGTGTTCATCGGGTCCCCACCCCGATTCCCCTGGTGCTCCCCGCACCCCGTATGTCCGAGCTGTTCGGCTCCAACACACCTACCCCCTCTGATCGTTCTCCTCGGACGGACCTGGCGGTCGTCGCTCCGTGGAGGGGGACTGCGCATGACGGCGTCCGTGCCCGCGGCGATGTCACGCCGATGGCACGAACCGTCCGAAGGCCGGCGTCTGGATCCCCCCAGCGATGCCTCGGACCGGGACACGCGTGAACGGCAGTGTCAGCAGGCGCGGGTGTGCCCGCGCCGGCCATGGCACTGCCCCGGTGCCCTCGTCGTACACAACCCCCCACTGAACATGGCCTGTTGCCTGCTCAGATCCCGTGTGCAGGGACACGTTATGCCCGCGGATGTTCGTTGATTGCGGTTTTGAGGAAATGCCGGTGCCCTAAATTGCCGACATTCCGTCAGGTTCGCTCGATGAGCGTGCCGTCCTTCTCTTCGTGCAGCGCTCCGGTGCGCGGGCACTCCCAGGCACCCGGTTCCCCCTCGCGCTCCACCAGGCGGACCCCGGCCCGGCCCACCCACCCGATCCGTCGCGCCGGCACACCCGCGACGAGCGCGAAGTCCGGCACGTCCTTGGACACCACGGCGCCGGCCGCGACGAGCGCCCAGCGTCCGACGCGCACCCCGGCCACGCACACCGAGCGGGCCCCGAGCGAAGCCCCCTCGGCGACCACGACCCCGGCGGCCTCCCAGTCGCCGTCGCGCTTGATCCGACCCTCGGGGTCGACGGCGCGCGGGTAGAAGTCGTTGGTGAGCACCGCCGCGGGGCCGATGAAGACCCCGTCGCCGAGGACCGCGGGCTCGTAGACGAGTGCGTAGTTCTGCAGCTTCACGTGGTCGCCGATGCGTACGCCGGGCCCTACGTAGGCCCCGCGCCCGACGATGCACCCGCGTCCGAGCCGGGCCTCCTCACGGATCTGCGCCAGATCCCAGATCGTGGTTCCCTCACCGAGTTCGGCGCTCTCGTCCACCTGGGAGGAGGGTTGGATACGGACACTCACGGCACGGTCCCCTTACGGCTGCGAGGCATACGGAAGCACAGATGCACCATGTACGCATGTACGGAGTGCGGGTGCACGAACCGAGCATATGCGCCGAGGGGCCGGCCCACCCGCAGATCAACCGACTGTTCACGCAACGCACTTGAGCCCGGCTCGCGACGGCCCGATCGGCGACGGCCTTCGGGAACGGAACCGGGTCCCGGGCCGGCCGCCGGATCGGGGAGAACATCACGCAGCGGCGCATTGGGGGCGGAAAGGGGTGAAACCCGATCGACGGTGGGGCGTTAGAGGGGTGGGCCGCCGTTTCGCCCGCGGCTCAGACGAGAGTACGAGGAGCACGATGACAGACCCGAGGCCGGCCGGACGCGGTCGGATGAAGCTGGCAGCCCGATGCCGGGTGGCCACGGAAGCCCCCGCCTTCGGGATGGTCGTCTTCTGCGCGATCCTCTTCAACGCCGCGTTGATGGGGGTGGAGACCTACAGCGGCCTCGCCGCGGAGTACCGGCTCGTGCTGCAGGGCGCGGAGAACTGCTGCCTGGCCCTGTTCACCCTGGAGATGCTGCTGCGCGTGGGCGCCTGCGCGGACCGGCCGAAAGCATTCTTCCGCGACCCGTGGAACCTCTTCGACCTCGCGGTCGTCGCCTCCGCCTTCGTCCCGCTCGTCCGCGAGAACACCACCTTGCTCCGGCTGCTGCGCCTGGCCCGGGTGCTGCGCACCGCCCGCTTCCTGCCGCACCTGCGCATCCTGCTGATCGCGGTGGGCCGCAGCCTGCCGGGCACCGCCAGCTTCCTGTTCGTCGGTGCGCTGGTGCTGTACGTGTACGCGATGATCGGCTGGGTCTGCTTCGCGAGGTCGGACCCCGGGCACTACGGCTCCGTGGGCCGCGCGATGCTCACGCTCTTCCTGCTGACCACGCTCGACGGTCTGACGGACGCCGTCCGCGCGGGGCTGCAGATCTCCCGGCTGAGCATCATCTACTACGCCTCCTACGCGCTGCTCGCCTCCTTCGTGCTGGTGAACGTACTCATCGGCGTGGTCCTCAACTCCCTCGACGAGGCACGCGAGATGGAGGACGAGGCGAAGCGCGCCCCGACGCCGGGGGCGGAGCCCGACGTCCGGGCGCGGATCGCCACCGCCCGCCGGGCCCTGGACGAGATCGAGGCGAGCCTGCCGCCCGCGGCCGACCGGCCGGAGCGGCGGCTGGAGGCCTCTCACACCGGGGCCTGAGGCCGCCCGGGCGGCCTTGTCAGGTGCCGTCGCCGGAGATCAGCCGGATGTCCCGGCCCCCGTACGGGCGCTCCTCGGTGCTCCAGCGTTCCGGCCAGCCGGGGAGCGGGGGCTGCGGGTCGGCCTTGAAACGCACGCCCTGGAAGTGGACCCCGCTCCCGAAGTGTGCGTTCCGGAAGTCCACCGGCTGTTCGAACGTGGTGTCGGTGCTGGTCAGTTCACGCTCCCAGGTGGAGGACGCGAAGGTGACGGGGCCGGCGAACCTGGTCCCGCTCAGTCTGACCCGACCGCCGAAGGATGTGCCCGCGAGGTCGGCCGCGCCGGCCACGTGCATGGCGCTCAGGTCCGCGGCGTCCTCCAGCACGGCTCCCGCGAAGGACACCTCCCCGCGGAACACGGCGTTCGTGTACGCCGCCGGGCCGCGGAAGACCGTACGCCGGAAGCCGCTCGCCGCGTGGAAGCGGCTCCGGTCGAAGGCGCCGCCGTCCTGGAACACCGCGCCGTCGAAGGAGGCGGGGCCGGTGAAGGTCGCTCCCACGAACGCGGCCCGGCCGGTGAACACGGCCCGTACGAAGGAGGCGCGGTCCGTGAACTCGACGTCCACCCGGTTCCAGTCGTCCACGAAGTGCGCCCGTTCGAAGGCGGCGGGCCCCAACCGGACCGGTCCCGAAGAGCGGGGCTCCAGCGCCGAGAGCAGGCGTGGGAGCAGACCGTCCGCGAAGGTGGTGCCCCGCAGGTCCACCGGCGCTCCCTGGGCGAGGGTCGCCAGGTAGGCCCGCTCCTCCTCCGCCTCCAGGTGCGCCAGGCACCGCCCGAACCCGGGCAGTCGGATGCCGACACAGGCCGCCGACCCGCCCACGTCGACCCCGCAGGTCGGCCAGTCGGCGGTCTCGGCCAGGAGCCGGTCGGCCTCCATCAGGACGTACCCGAGCCGTTCGGCGGCGGGTTCCGGGCCGACGGACACCCAGCCCTCGTCCGCCGCGCCCACCCGCTCCAGCTCGACCGGATCGGGGAACCCGAACAGACCGTCGAGATCCGCGTGCAGGCGGTGGGACACGGCGAGGACCAGCGTCCCGGAGGCGGCCGTCCGCCGCAGCAGCCCGAGCACCGCGGGATGCCGGACCAGCCGGCCGGCCTCGCGCGGCCCGATGCCCAAGGCCACGGCGAGGGAAGGATGCGTCCCCTCCATCCACCGGTCTCCGTACCCGACCGCCACCCCGCGCAGCGCGGACAGCAGGTGCCCCGCCCTGGCGTGGGCACCCGGCGGTTCCACGGCGACGAGCAGCGGCTCGTCCCCCTGGCCACCACTCAGCCGCCCGCCGACACGGGCCCGCGCGATGAGCTCGACCAGCATGTCCCTCGTCTCCGAGATCGGCGAACTCCCGATCGGGATCAAGCCGTCGTCGCCGGGCAGTACCGCCAGGCACACCCCGGTGTCCGGGTCCTGGGCCCGCCCGGATCCCTCCAGCGCCGCGCGGAAGCCCGGTTGTTCCAGCAGGGCGTCGGCCAGCAGGAACACCATGCGGTTGCGCCAGACCGTGTGGACGACGCCGACCAGCGCGCCGTCGACGGAGACCGGGCCGCCCCGGAAGTGCGTCCAGCCCTCCGGTTCCCCCGAGAGGCGGACGAGTTCGCCGTTGCGGCCGCCGTCGTGCGGGGCCGACTCGCCGGTCAGCGCGAGCGGGTCCCCCTGGTCGGTGCGGCCGTCGATCCGTAGCCGGTCCGCGCGGTGGTGGTCCGCCGCTGTCAGCCAGGGCAGCGGCTCGGCGCAGAGGGCCGGGTCCACCAGGTCTTCGTCGGCCCGGAGGAGAAGCATCCGGGGCGTCGCGTCGTCGGACCACACCGTGCGGCAGGGGATCTCCCGGTCGGCGGGCCGCACCCAGGTCACCGCGCCCGGCGCGGGTGGTGCCTCGCCGACCGTGAGGACCAGCCGTGGCGTCAGCAGGGTGCCGACCTCCTGCGGCTCGGGCATGGCGTCGTGGCGGACCCGGACGACCCGGTCGGTCAGGCCCGGCTCCCGCGGGGGTCGCGCCGCGAACGGCAGGGCACCCTCGGCCACGCGGCGCACGCCGTCCCGGCCCGTGGTGACCCGGGTCGCGGAGAAGTCCGGGCCGGTGCTGCGGTTGCGGGACATGAACTCCCAGACCCGGCGCCGGACCAGTTCCCGTACGGCGGCCACGTCCCCCCGCAGCTGCGAGCCGAGCAACGCCTCCCGTACGCCGGGCAGGAACTCGAACTCCACTTCCCCCGGGTCCCGTTCGTCCTCCCAGGTCTCGAAGAGCCCGCCGAGGGCGACTTCGGCGAGGTGGCCGTGCTCGGAGTCGCGCAGCAGGGATCTCCGTACGAGGGTCATCACGGGCAGGGTCAGCGGCACGGCGGCCAGGTGGGCGGCGAGCCGCTGGGCCGTCGGCGAGGCGCTCGCCCGGAAGCGTTCCACCACGTCCAGGGCGCTGAGGCCGCCGGCCGGGGCGGGATCCTCCGGGGCGCTCGCGGCGGCGGGTTCGGGGTCCAGGCGCAGACAGGCCAGGCGCCGCCACCGGCCGTCCCCGGAGACCACCCGCACCAGCCGGGCCAGGCTGCCGGAGGCGACCCCGACCACGGGAACGACGGGAACCACGGGGAGGCCGGGCGGGGCGGCGGTGCGGCGACGGCCGGCGCGGGCGCTGCGGGCGGCCGGGACCCGCTGCCAGGAGCGGGTGGCGGCGGCCGGTCGGTCGGCGCGGACGGCGAAGGGGACGGGCCGGACGGCGCCGCGTGTCCAGAGCCGTTCGGGCAGGACGTTCAGTACGGCCACGGCGTTGTGGGCGCACCAGTGCCGGAGCATGTTCCGCATCGGGGCTTCCCGCCAGCCGCCCGCCACGGTGTCGGAGAGGACGAGGATCAGCCGGCGGCCCGCCGGGTCGGCCAGTTCCAGGGGGTTGCGGGGCGGGCCGTCGTGGCCGTGGGTGACCATCGGGGTCGCGCCGGGGCCGGTCCCGGTCAGCTGCCAGGTGCGCACGTCGCGGAAGACCCCGCTGCGGGTCAGGACGCGGCGGAGCTCGTCCACGTGGTCCGACCAGAGCAGCATGGAGTGGTGGGTGTCGACGACCAGTGCCAGGTCCAGCCAGCGGCTCTCGGCGGGGCGCAGGACCGGGGTCGTCACCATGCGCTCGATGCTGCGTTCCACGGTGAGCTGCTCGTCCAGTTCCTCCCCCGGGCCGCCGATGGAGCGTCGACCGACGGGCCGTAGGGAGCGCATCAGGGCGAGCGGGTCGTCGAGGGAGGCGGCGCGGGGCAGTCGCAGGGGTGAGCCGCGGCGTTCCGTGGCCTCGTCGGCCGGTTTCCCGGCGAACTCGCGCCGGGCGGCCGGGAAGAGCTGGACGGCCGGCTCGCCGCCGGGCGGGGCGCCGGCCCCGGGGGTGGGGCCGGGCTCGGGTGCAGGGGGGTCGGGGGGCGGCGGCCGCTCGCCCGGCGGGTCGGCGCCGGGGTCGCCGGGCGGGTGGGCCCCGGCGGGGTCCACCCGGGCCGCCAGCCACAGGATGTCGGCGATCTCCTCCGCCCCGATGCCGGTGCTCGGGACGCTGCCGTCGGCACGGTCGGTGCCGTCGGCGAGGGCCGCGAGCAGCTTGTCGATCACGCCGTGGGCCCGGTCAGGTGCTGCATGACGGTGGCGAGGAAGCGTTCGCGGTCCGCGGGCGCGGACCAGGCGCCGGCGAGGCGGAGTTGGATGGCGTTCAGGAGCTGGTCGGTGGCCAGGTCGCCGTCCTCGCCGCGGTCGAGGAAGGCCTGGACGAGGTCCTGGTACTCCTCGCCGGAATCGATGTCGACACCGAGCCGGCGGCGCACGATGCGGGCGAGTTTGTCCGGGCCGGGCGGCTCCAGGTGCAGGCGGACGCAGCGGCGCAGGAAGGCGGGCGGGAAGTCGCGTTCGCCGTTGCTGGTGAGGACGACGATGGGGAAGTAGCGGCACTGGACGCGGCCCTGGGTGATCCGTACGACCGCGTCGGGGTCGTCGTCGGTGCCGATGGCGACGGTGGGGTCCTCCTGGGCGAGGCGGGCGAGTTCGGGGATGAGGAAGCCGCCGTCCTCGAAGACGGTGAGGAGGTCGCCGGGGAGGTCGATGTCGCTCTTGTCGATCTCGTCGACGAGCAGCACGCGGGGGCGGTCCTGCGGGAGCAGGGCGGTACCGAGGGGGCCGAGGCGCAGATAGCGGGAGATCGACGGTGCGGAGGGAGGGTCCTGCGCGGGCGCGGTCGCGGGCGGCGTCGCGGTCGCGGGTTCGGTCAGGGCCGGGGGCGTGGCCTCGGCCGCCGCGTGGTGTGCTCCCGGGGTGCGCAGTTGCTCCAGCCCGGCCTCCTGGAGGCGGCCGATGGCGTCGTACAGGTACAGCCCGTCCCGCAGGACGGTCCGGCTGGTGATCGGCCAGTGCAGTACGGGCCCCAGGTTCAGGTCGGAGGCGATGCTGTAGGCGAGGGTGGACTTGCCGACGCCCGGCTTCCCGGTGACGAGCAGCGGCCTGCGCAGGTGCAGGGCCGTGTTGACCACGTCCTTCTCCGGTTCGTCGGGTACGTAGCCCTCGCCGCGCCGCCAGGTGCGCTCCCAGGCCGCTCCCGCGCACCCGGGCGGCGCGTATCCGGGGTCGGGGGCGCCGGTGAAGTCCCGCCAGGGTGGCGGGAATCCGGCCTCCAGGCGGGCACGCCGGTCCGCGCCCTCGCCGGTCCCGTGGTACAGCCACCAGTCCTTCACCACTGCCTCTGCCTCCATCTTCGGTTCCGCCGTCGGTCGGTGGTCGGGGTCAGGCCAGGGACCGGAGGCCCGGCATGTCGTCGGGATCGTCCCACAGGAGCACCAACTGGTCTGCCCCTGTGGGTGGTTGGTGGGCGTGTGCGGCTCCCGCGGCGGCGCGTGCGGCTCCCGCCGCGCCGACTGCGGCCGCCCGGCGCACCTCCCGTACGCGCGCGGGCAGGGCCAGCACGTCCAGTGCGCCGGGGTCGGGGCGGCCGTCCGGCCCGGTCGGAGCCAGCAGGTCGAGGAGGGCGGGCGCGGGCAGGCCGCCGCCGCGCCGCCATACGGCCACGGGGAGCCCCCCTTCGAGTACGGCTTCGAGCAGCCCGGCGTGCGGGGCGGCCGTGGTGTGCGCGAGGACGCAGGCGGGCGGTGGCTGCGCGGCCAGTTCCATCCCGAGCGCGTCGGTGACCTCGTCGTCCGTGACGACCCGGACCGCGTCGGGGTGCCGGCCGCCCTGGGCGTGCAGCCAGCGCCAGGTGCCGTGCCACTCGGCCCGGGTGTCCGCGCGCTCCTGCGGGCAGCGCACCACCACCTGGTGGAGCAGGCCGAGGGCGCGGCGCCGGCCGGCCGGCCCGCGGGGCACCGGCCACTGGTCGAAGTCGGCGTCGAGCAGTTCGTACGGCACGTGGAACTCGACGCGGTCCACGACGGTGTACGCCTGCCGCCCGGCGTCGCCGTCGGGCTCCGACGCGCCGCCGATGAGCGCGAGTTGCCGTACGAGCTCCTCCCGTACCCGGTCCAGTCCGACCGGCGCTCCCTCCGACTCCCAGATGTGTCGGACCTGTTCGCCGCGCAGCCACATCCGGGCCAGGAACCCGGTCTCCCCGCCCGGCGGCGTCTCCAGCCGCACGTGCACGACGGTCCGCCGGGCGGGCGGCGGGGGCGGGGGCAGCACCGGCAGGGCGAGGCGCTCGCGGGTGGCGCGCACCCACTCCCCGAGCCGGTCCGCCCACGGGGTGTCGCCCGCGGTGGCGGCCCGGTCCGCGAGGAAGCGTACGAAGGGCACGGCCAGCGGCATCCCGCCGCGGCCGCCCTGCCGCTCGTCCAGGTCCTGGACCACCTCCAGCAGGCCCTCCCCCGGCAGGCCCGCGTGCACCGGTGTGGTGCAGCCGGCCGCCTTGAACGCCCACGCGTAGGCCTCGTGGGCGCAGCGGGGCAGCTCGCGACCCTCGAAGAGGGTGCCGAGGCCGTCCCAGGCCGCCTGGTCGAGCTTGGCGGCCCGGGGCAGTGCGGCCCGGGTCAGGTCGTCGTCGAGGAAGGAGCAGGCGTCCCAGTCCCGGTCGACGATGAACTGCGGCAGCTGCCAGCCCTCGCCGCGTTCGCGCAGCTCCTGGAAGGTGCGGTGGATGCTGAGGGCGGCGCCGGGCAGCCCGCTGACGCTCTCCCGTACGGAGCGTCCGCCCAGTTCGCCGAGCAGGGCCTCGGTGAACCGGCCGGCGCCGCGCTCGGCGTCGTTCTGCGCGACCTCGCCCTCGCGGGAGGCGTAGAGCCGGAACTGTCTGCGGCCCGGGACGGAACTCCCGCCGCCGTAGTCGGTGTTGCCGAAGTTCCAGCGGGTGTCGCGGGGCGCGTCGACCCGGCAGGAGTCCACGAGCGCGGCCTGGAGCGGGAAGCGGCGTTGCTTGACGAGGTCGGTGCGCCACCAGCGCAGCGCCGAGTCGAGGTTGAGGTGCCTGATCTGGCTGGGGCGGGCGTCGGCGCAGGGCAGCATCAGCTCCTCGCGCGGCCCGAGGTAGCCGTGTCCGGCCCAGAAGATCCACAGCAGGTCGCCGTCGCACTGGGGGAGTTCGTCGAGGAGCGCCGACTTCACGTTCTCCTCGGTCGCCGGCCGGTAGGCCGTGCGCAGGGCGGTCATCGCCGGGGCGTCCGTCCAGTCGAGGTCGCCCGGTTCGTCGAGCGGGGAGAGCAGCAGCCGGACGTTGCCGGGCGGCACCTCGGCGGGGCCGGTCAGCCACCGGGCGAAGCGCAGGGCGTCGCGGGCCGGGCCCCGTAGGTTCCAGCGGTGGCTGATGTCGTAGCGCTCGACCCCGGCGACGAGCGCGAAGGTGCGCTGCGGTCCGAGGGCCGGGGGCAGGAAGTCGGCGGGAGTCACCCGATCTCCGCCTCGGTCACCGCCTGTTCGATCCGCTCGTAGAGGGAGTGCTGTTTCCAGTAGGCACTGTGGCAGGTCGGGAAGGGCTGACGGCTGCGGATCTCGTGGTCGGTGACGCGCGCGTCACCGGGGAAGACGGGTTCGGCGAGGTAGGAGAGGACGTCGTGCCGGTCGTAGACGTTGAGCCAGCGCGGGAAGCCGTACGGGAGCTTCGCTCCGGGTTCGAGCGCGGCCAGTGCGCCCAGTTCGTGGAGGAACGGGGCCTGGGAGCCGACGGTGACCAGCAGCTCGGCTCCGGGGACGGCCTCGCCGCGGGCGGCGGCGAGGGTGAGGAGGTCCACGAGGGCGATCCCGCCGAGGCTGTGGCCGATGAGTACGGTCGGCCCCGGAGCGGCGGTGATGCGGGTGTGCAGGAAGTCGCGGAGCTCGTGGCCGCGGGACTGGTAGCGCAGGATGTCGCCGAGCACGGGGGTGGCGCCGACGGTGAGGGAGCCGCGTCGGGTGTCGAGGAGCGGCTGGGTGGTGACCCGTAGGGCGAGCCGGCCGAGGACGGCGGCGACGCGGGCGCCCGGCACCCGGCCGTCGCCGCCGAGGCGGGTGGTGAGCAGTTCGACGAGGCGGTCGCGTTCGGCGGCGGTGCAGTCGGCCTCGTCGGTGACGGCGGCGGTGGCGAGGGCGGTGGCGGTCACGGCCCGGGCGAGGGCGGTGGCCAACTCGCGGGCCTGCGGCTCGTCGGTGGCCCGGGCCGCGGCCCGGGCCGCCTCGGCGGAGTCGGCGGTGGAGTCCAGGGCGGCGGCGAAGCCCGCGACGAGGCCGGTGCCGTGCAGCAGGGCGCCGAGCTCGTCACCGGTGCGTGGCGGTGCCGGTGGTAAGGCCTCCAGCAGGGCGAGCACCCGGGGGCCGGCGGCCTGTACGCCGGGCATCGCGAAGCCGTCGTCGTGGCCCGCGTCCTCGTCGGCGTGGGCGGCGTCGGCCCCGTGTCCGCCGTCGTGATCGCCGGGACCGGGCCGGCCGACCTCGGCCAGGACCCGCAGCTCGCACAGCGGGTCGGCGAGCAGCAGCGCCCACTCGGCCGTCTCCGCGTCCACGGCGTCGGGCGCGCTCCGTGGGGCGGGGCGCATTCCGGGCACCGAGCGGCCGCCCGCGCCGAGGGTCGCGCCGAACCGGTCGCCCCAGTAGCAGGATTCGACGGCCGCTCCGTGGAATCTGTCCGTCAGCCGTTCCCGGACCAGGGCGAACAACCTGTCGTGCCGCTCGCGCCGTACGCCCGTACCGTGGACAAAGAGAAAACGCATCGCAGCCCGGCCCCCCTCGCGCAGTCGTCCCCCGCCCGGCACCATAGCCCGGCGGGGGTAACAGGGGCCATGGAACGTCGAGTTCGGCGTGCGCGGGCGGATCGGGGGCCGCCGGCCGGGGAATCGGCTGCGGGGGCTGTGAGCACGGACACGTCCGCCCTTCGGAACCCGGGCCGCCGCTCCCCCATCGAACGAAGAGTCTGAATGCGTCTGGGGCGGGAGTACCACATGGTCGGCAAGGTTGACGGGCGGGAACGGGAGCGGGGCCGCCGGTCCGCCCCGCGAGGCTCCATGGTCGTCGGCCTGCTGTGCACCGTGGTCCTCGCGGGCGTCGGATACGCCGCCTGGGAGCTGCGCGGTATCGCCGCCACCCGCGCGGACGGCGATCCGGCGCAGGGCGTCTACCAGCAGGACCCCGAGCGGGCCGACAGGACGGCGGCCGCGGTGCTGGACGGGATCGTGCGGGAGGACCCGGAGCCGCCGAAGGACGACAAGGCCTTCACCGGCGGCGGCACGGTGGACTGGCGGTACGCCGGGTGGCAGCCCTCCGACCCGCTGGAGGCCCGGCCCGCCCCGGCCGAGCCCGCCGTCGGCGCGCTGTTCTCCCCGGGCGGCGACGGCGACCCCGACCACCACTGCTCGGCCGTGGTGGTGCACTCCCCGCGCGGCGACCTCATCGCCACCGCCGCGCACTGCGTGTACGCCGGCGGCTTCCGGACCAATCTGGCCTTCGCGCCCGGCTACCGGGACGGGGTGGCCCCGTTCGGCATCTGGGTGCCGACCCGGATCGACGTGGACCCGCACTGGACGCAGGACCAGGACCCCGATCACGACGTCGCCCTGCTCCGGCTGCGCCGGCCGGGCTATCCGGGGCAGCGGTTGGAGGACGTCACGGGCGCCCTGACCATGGACTTCGGCACCGAACTACCGGCGCCCGCCCGCCTCATGGGCTATCCGAACTACGCCGAGCAGCCGGTGGAGTGCCGGAACACGGCCGTCCTGGCCGGGCCGACGCAGGTGCGGCTGGACTGTGCGGACGTACCCAACGGGACCAGTGGCGGCCCGGTCCTGACCGGCCGCGGCACCCTGGTCGGGGTGATCGGCGGCCGGGACGGGGGCGGGGACGAGGAGACCTCGTACAGCGTCCGCTTCGGCGACGCGGTCCGCGCCCTGTACGAGCGCTCCACCAAGTCCTGAACGGTCTCGGGTTCCGCGTCGCCGGACTCGTCGGCACGCATCGCGCAGCAGGCAGCACATCGACGGGACCGGGACATGGCGCTGTTGCTGCCCGCCTCCGCCGAGGAGATCGGCGCGGCCGAGGCGACCCGTCCCGGCCCGGGCCCCGGCCAGGACGGTCGATGCGGTCGTGACGGCCGCGGATTTCTGGGTGGTTGTCCGGCTCGTCGTCGTTCATGCCGCAGATTCTGCTGTGCGGGGGGCGCGCGCGGCAGTCCCGAGCCGGGGCGCCCGGAGGCGACCCGGGGGCGGGCGGACTCGTGCCGGGGCGCCGGCGCGATCCGCTCAGCGCGGCAGGGCGGCGTACGAGACTCCCGTGAGCTTCTCGGAGGCGGCCCACAGCCTCTCGCCGGACGTGTCGTCGAGGGTCCAGCCGGCCCGCCAGGACCGGGCGGGGGCCCCGCGCCAGCCGAACCGGGGGCCGATGAACGCGTCCGGCTCGACCCCGGGCGCGGTGGCGGCGTGGAGGGTGGGTCGGGCGCCCGAGGAGGTGGGTTGGGCGAGGACCGCGTTGCCGAGGGCGGCCACCCGTGAGGTGAGGGTGGGGCCCTCCAGCTTCGACGCCCCGGAGTGGAGGTTGCTGGAGGCGTAGCCGGGGTGGGCGGCGACGGCGGTGATCGGGGAGCCGGCGGCCGTGAAGCGGCGGGCGAGCTCGTGGGTGAAGAGCAGGTTGGCGGTCTTGGAGCGGCCGTAGGCGATCCAGCGCCGGTAGCCGTGCTCGCCGCCGACGTCGGCGAGGCCCGCGTCGTCGGGGTCGATCCGCCCGAGCACGTGGAAGCCGCTGGAGACGTTGACGATCCGGGCCCCTGGGGCGGCGGCGCGCAGCCGCGGCAGCAGCAGTCCGGTCAGGGCGAAGTGCCCGAGGTGGTTGACCCCGAACTGCGTCTCGAATCCGTCGACGGTCCGCCCGTACGGCAGGGCCATCACACCCGCGTTGTTGATCAGCAGGTCCAGCGAGGCGTGCAGCTGCCCGTAGGCGGCGGCGAACTCCCGTACGGAGGCCAGGTCGGCGAGGTCCAGCGGCAGGAACTCCGCCCGCGCCCGCGGGACCTCCGCGCGCAGCCGGATCACGGCGGCCCTGCCGCGGGCCGCGCTCCGGCAGGCCAGCACCACCTGGGCGCCGCGCCGGGCGAGCTCGCGGGCGGTGACGTACCCGATCCCGCTGTTGGCCCCGGTCACGACGGCGACGCGGCCGCTCTGGTCGGGGATGTGCGTGGCGTTGCGGCCCGGCATGGCGGCTCCCTCGTGAAAGGCACTGGGTTACCGAGGGTAGTGCGGGGGTGTTCCGCTGCTGTCGCCGGGCCGGAGCCAGGGCGGCGCGGGTCGTGGATCCGCAGGCCAGTAGGCTGCGGCGGGTCCGCCCTCTTCACCCCCTCCCGCTCCCGTCCCCGAGGAACCGCGCAGTGAGCTCCCCGCCGCCCCCCATGCCCGTGACGGTCGTCGGCCTCGGCGCGGACGGCTGGGCCGGGCTCTCCGCCGCCGGCCGCTCCGCTCTCACCTCGGCCGAGGTGCTGATCGGCGGGCCGCGCCAGCTGGACCTGCTGCCGGCGGCCGAGTGCGCCGGCGAGCGGGTGGCCTGGCCGAGCCCGCTGCGGCCCGCCGTGCCGAAGCTGATGGCCGAGCACGCCGGTCGCCGGATCGCGGTGCTGGCCAGCGGCGACCCGATGTTCTACGGGATCGGCCGCGCCCTCGCCGAGGAACTCGGGCCGCGGTCCCTGCGGGTGCACCCGCACCCCTCGTCGGTGTCCTACGCCTGCGCCCGCCTGGGCTGGCCGCTGGAGGACACCGAAGTGGTCACGGTGGTCGGCCGCCCGGTGGCCCGGCTGGCGGCCGCGCTCCACGAAGGACGCCGGGTGCTGGTGCTCAGCGCCGGAGCCGCGTCCCCGGGCGAGATCGCCGCACTGCTGCGGGAGCGCGGCTTCGGCCCGAGCCGGATGCGGGTCCTCGAACAGCTCGGGTCCGAGCGCGAGGACACGTACGAGGGCCACGCCGACACCTGGGACCACGCGCCCGCCGACCCCCTGAACGTGGTCGCGCTCGACTGCCGCCGCGACCCGACCCACGACGCGCCGCGGCTCGGCGCGACCCCGGGCCTCCCGGACACCGCGTACGAGCACGACGGGCAGCTCACCAAGCGCCATGTCCGGGCCGCGACCCTGTGCGCGCTGGCCCCGGCCCCCGGCGAGTTGCTGTGGGACATCGGCGGCGGCTCCGGCTCCATCGGCATCGAGTGGATGCGGACGCACCCGTCGTGCCGGGCGGTGGCCGTGGAGCGCGTCCCGGAGCGGGCCGGGCGCATCACCCGCAACGCGGCGGCGCTGGGCGTCCCCGGCCTGCGCGTGGTCGTCGGGGCCGCGCCGCAGGCGCTGGCCGGACTGCCGGCCCCCGACGCCGTGTTCATCGGCGGCGGGCTGACCGCCCCCGGCCTGCTGGACGCGGTCTGGGACGCGCTGGCCCCCGGCGGCCGGCTCGTGGTCAACACCGTCACCCTGGAATCGGAGGCGGTGCTCGCCGAGCGCTACCGACGCCATGGCGGCGAACTGGTCAAGCTCGCCGTCGCGCACGCCGTGCCGGTCGGTGGTTTCACGGGCTGGCGGCAGGCGATGCCGGTCACCCAGTGGTCCGTGACGAAGTCGGAGGGCTCGACCGCCGGGTCGACCGAGGAGAAGGATCGAACATGACCGTGTACTTCATCGGTGCCGGCCCCGGCGCCGCCGACCTGATCACCGTGCGCGGCGCCCGGACCCTGGCCGCCGCCCCCGTCTGTCTGTACGCGGGCAGCCTCGTGCCGCGCGAGCTGCTGGCCGAGTGCCCCGCGGACGCCCGCCTGGTCGACACCTCGCAGCTGAACCTGGACGAGATCGTCGCCGAGTACGTACGGGCCCACGCGGCGGGCCAGGACGTGGCGCGGCTGCACTCCGGCGACCCGTCGATCTTCAGCGCGGTCGCGGAGCAGATGCGGCGGCTGGACGCGGCCGGCATCCCCTACGAGGTCGTCCCGGGCGTCCCGGCCTTCGCCGCGGCGGCCGCCGCCCTCAAGCGGGAACTGACCGTCCCCACCGTCGGGCAGACGGTGATCCTGACCCGGATCGCCCAGCAGGCCACGCCCATGCCGCCGGGCGAGGACCTGGCCACGCTGGGCCGCAGCGGCGCGCTGCTGGTGCTGCACCTGGCCACCCGCTACGTGGACCGGGTCGTCGACGAGCTGCTACCGCACTACGGGGCCGAGTGCCCGGTGGCGGTCGTGGCGATGGCCTCGCGCCCCGACGAGCTGATCCTGCGCGGCACCCTGGCCGACATCGCGCCGCAGGTGAAGGAACACGGGCTGGTGCGCACCGCCGTCATCGTGGTGGGCCGCACGCTGGGCGCGGAGCAGTTCCGTGACAGCCACCTGTACTCGCCCGAGCGTGACCGGCATGTCTGCTGAGTCGGCCCCCCGTCCGGACCCGCGCCCGGAGCCCCGCCCGGAGCCCAGCCCGGACGGGCGCCCGGCCCGCCACGTCCTGGTCCTGGGCGGTACGACGGAGGCCCGCCGCCTCGCGGAGGCGCTGGCGGCCGCCCCCTCGGGCCGGGTGACCACCTCGCTCGCGGGCCGGGTGACCTCGCCCGTGCTCCCGCCCGGCGAGACCCGCGTCGGTGGCTTCGGCGGCGTCGAGGGCCTCGCGGCCTGGATCGTCGCCCACGACGTCACCCATGTCGTGGACGCCACCCATCCCTTCGCGGAGCGGATGAGCTTCCACGCGGCCGGGGCGGCCGCCCGCACGGGCGTACCGCTGCTGGCACTGCGGCGGCCGGGTTGGACGCCGCGGTCGGGCGACCGTTGGACCTTCGTGGACTCCCTCGACGAGGCGGCCGACCGGCTGCCCGCCCTCGGCTCCCGCGCGTTCCTGACCACCGGTCGGATGGGCCTGCACACCTTCGCGCACCTCACCGACACCTGGTTCCTGGTGCGTTCGGTGGACCCGCCGGCGCCGCCGGTCCCGCCGCGCCTCGAAGTGCTCCTGGACCGGGGTCCGTTCACCCTGGACGACGAGCGGGGGCTGATCGCCCGGCACCGGATCGACGTCCTGGTCACCAAGGACAGCGGTGGCTCGGCCACCGCCCCCAAGCTCACCGCGGCCCGCGAGGCCGGCATCCCGGTGCTCGTCGTACGCCGCCCTGCGGTGCCGGCGGGCGTGCCGGAGACGGGCTCCGTCGAGGCCGTGCGGGACTGGCTCGCCACGAGCCGGTAGCCAGGCTCCGGTTCTGCCCCGGGGAAAAGGAATTGCCTGCCGGGGCCGGGTCACGTTGGGTGGACGGCATGACCGTGCTGCACACCGAACGCCTCGTCCTGCGCCCCTGGCGGGACTCCGACCTCGGCCCCTGGGCGGCGATGAACGCCGATCCCGAGGTTCGGGAGCACCTGGGCGACCCGCTCACCCGTGAGCAGAGCGAGGCCTCCATGGCGCGGTTCCGGGCCGCCTTCGACCGGCGGGGCTACGGCTGGTGGGCCGTGGAGGTCCGGGCCACGGGCGAGTTCATCGGCTTCGCGGGCATGGACGACGTGGACGAGGGCATGCCGTTCACCGGGGTGGAGATCGGCTGGCGGCTCGCCCGTGCCTCCTGGGGCGTGGGCTACGCCACCGAGGCCGCGCGGGCGGTCGTGGCCCACGGCTTCGACACGCTGGGGCTCCCCGAGCTCCTCGCCGTGACCACGGCCGGCAACCTCCGCTCCCAGGCGGTGATGCGGAAGCTCGGGATGACCCGGAACCCGGCCGACGACTTCGACGACCCCGACGCGCCCGAAGGACCGCTGCGTCCGAACGTGCTGTTCCGGCTGGAGCGGGACGCGGCGCCGGCGGGCGGTGCGTCGGGCTCCCGCTGAGGCGCCACCGTACGGGCAAGGCCCGGTGCGCTCGTCGCACCGGGCCTTCCCGCGTGTACCGCCGCGTCCCGCCTCACCCGGTCACGGGTAGCGGCGCGGCGTCCAGGTGATCCTCGAACCGTCGGCCCGCTCGGTGACCTGCGTCTGCGAGGAGCCGATCAGCAGGATCGTGCGCATGTCCACCTCGGACGGCTCCAGTTCGGCGAGCGTGACGATCCGCACCGACTGCTCGGGGCCGCCCACGTCGCGGGCGACGACCACCGGGGTCTCCGGCGAGCGCAGTTCCAGCAGCAGCTCCCGGGCCTGGGCCACCTGCCAGGTCCGACTGCGCGAGCCCGGGTTGTAGAGGGCGAGCACCAGGTCGGCCGCGGCGGCCGCGCGCAGCCGCTCCGCGATGACCTCCCAGGGCTTGAGCCGGTCCGAGAGCGAGATGGTGGCGTAGTCGTGGCCGAGCGGGGCACCGGCCGCGGCGGCCGCCGCGTTGGCCGCGGTCACCCCCGGCAGGACCCGTACCGGCACGTCCTTGTACGCGGCCTGCCCGGCCACCTCCAGGACCGCCGTGGCCATCGCGAACACACCGGGGTCGCCGCCGGAGACCACGGCCACCCGCTTGCCGCGCCGGGCGAGGTCGAGGGCGAACTCGGCGCGCTCCGACTCCACCTTGTTGTCGGAGCCGTGGCGGATCTGGCCCGGCTTGACGGGCACCCGGTCCAGGTAGGTGGTGTAGCCGACCAGGACCTCGGCGTCGGCGAGGGCGCGCCGGGTCTCGGGGGTGAGCCACAGCGGGCCGGCCGGGCCGGTGCCGACGACGACGACCTCGCCGGGGCCGGACGGGACGCTGCCCGGGTTGCCGATGCGGCTGGGGAGCACGGCGACGGCGAAGTACGGCACGCTGTCGGCCTCGATGTCGGCGAGGAGTCCGGTGCGCTCGCCGGCCATGGTGGCCCGTTCGACGTAGCGGGCCTCGGCGAGCCGACCACTGCTCTCCATCGCGCCGCGGACGGCGGGGAAGGTCCGGCCGAGCTTCATCACGACCGCCGAGTCGGTGGCGGCGAGGCGGGCGGTGAGCTCCTCCTCGGGCAGGGTGCCGGGGAGGATGGTCAGCACCTCCTCGCCCTCGACGAGCGGGGTGCCGAGCCGGGCGGCGGCGGCGCTGACGGAGGTGACGCCGGGGATGACCTCGGCCTCGTACCGGTCGGCGAGCCGCTTGTGCATGTGCATGTACGAGCCGTAGAAGAGCGGGTCGCCCTCCGCGAGCACGGCGACGGTCCGGCCGGCGTCCAGGTGCGCGGCGAGCCGGGCGGCGGCGGCCTCGTAGAACTCCTCCATCGCCCCCTGGTAGCCGCCGGGGTGGTCGGTGGTCTCGGTGGTGACCGGGTAGACCAGCGGTTCCTCGACGTGGTCGGCGCGCAGGTGCTTCGCGGCGATCGAGCGGGCGATGGAACGGCCGTGGCGGGCGCTGTGGTAGGCCACGACATCGGCCTCGGCGATCACCTCGACGGCGCGCAGGGTCATCAGCGACGGGTCGCCGGGGCCGAGCCCGACCCCGTACAGCCGTCCCTTGGCGATGTCGCTCATTCGGCCACGCTCGCAATGGCGTTGAGGGCGGCGGCGGCCATCGCGCTGCCGCCGCGCCGGCCGCGCACGATCAGGTGGTCGAGGCCCGAGGGGTGGGCGGCGAGGGCGTCCTTGGACTCGGCGGCGCCGATGAAACCGACGGGGACCCCGATGACGGCGGCGGGGCGCGGGGCGCCCTCCTCGATCATCTCCAGCAGCCGGAACAGGGCGGTCGGCGCGTTGCCGACGGCGATGACCGAGCCCTCCAGCAGGCCGCGGTCGCGCCAGACCTCCAGGGCGGCGGCGCTGCGCGTGGTGCCCATCTTCGCGGCGAGTTCCGGTACGGCCGGGTCGGAGAGCGTGCAGATCACGTCGTTGTCGGCGGGCAGCCGCTTGCGGGTGACACCGCTGGCGACCATCTGCACGTCGCACAGGATCGGCGCGCCCGCCTCCAGCGCCGCGCGGGCGCGCAGCACGACCTCGGGGGTGTACCCGAGGTCCTGCGGGAGGTCGGTCATTCCGCAGGCGTGGATCATGCGCACCGCGACCTGGGCGACCGTGTCGGGCAGCCCGGAGAGGTCCGCCTCGGCGCGGATCGTGGCAAAGGACTGGCGGTAGATGGCCGCGCCGTCCTTCTCGTACTCAAACACGGTGTACTCGCTCATTTCTTCACTACGTCGGGGTCGGTGCGGGCGTCCGCGAGTGCCGCGGCAAGTTCGGTGGGCCGTACGTCGTCGCGTACGGGGCGGCCGGGTGCGGCGAGCCGGTATCCGGAGCCGGTGGCGACCAGATCCACCCAGGCGGTGCCGCGCGGATGCCCGCAGCGGCGCTCGCAGCCGGACCAGTGCACGGGCAGCGGACCGCGCGCCCGGTCGGCGACGGCCCGCGCGTCGGCCCGTACGTCCGCGAGGGATTTCGCGCAACCCGGGCGCCCGGTACAGGCGGTGACGGACTGCCAGGAACTGTCGGGGGTGACGACCAGCCCGGCGTCCTCGATGCGGGCGGGCACGTCCAGGGGCACCGAGGGCAGGACGACGCTGCGCCACGGGGTGATCCGCAGGCCGCCGTTCCCCTCGTCCGCGGCCTGCGCCAGGAGCCGCCACTGCGCGGTGTCGAGCCGGCCGAGCGGG
Source organism: Streptomyces sp. CLCI03 (assembly GCF_053615355.1). NCBI lineage: Bacteria > Bacillati > Actinomycetota > Actinomycetes > Kitasatosporales > Streptomycetaceae > Streptomyces > Streptomyces sp. CLCI03. The sequence goes on from NZ_CM132132.1 coordinate 1,911,009, forward strand.
GGCAGCACGCACAGGGTGGCGTGGCCGTCGGGCCCGATCGACGGCCCCGGCCGGGGCGGAGCCGCGGACGGCCATGCGACGGCGCCGAGGGTCACGCAGGCGATGCCGGCGGCATCGAGCCGCCGAGCGAACTCGCGCTCGTCCAGGATGTGTTCGGCGGGCAGTTCGGCCACCCGCCAGGCCTGCGTACCGGCTTCGGCGGCGACGTCGAGGAAGTACCGGGCGGCCAGCAGCGCCGCCCGGGGGGCGTCCGATCCGGCCAGCTCCACGGCGTCGGCGGCCCGGCCGAGCCGGACCAGCGCCCGGCCCCGGGAGCGGCCGAGCACGGTCACGTCGGGGGCGAGCGCGGCCACGTCGCCGCGGCCGTCGTCGAAGGCGAACAGGAACCGCCCGGACAGCGCGGCGGCCCAGGGGGCGGCGCACAGCAGCCGGTCGAATTCCACGGCCCGGGCCGACGCGTCGGGCCGGTCGGGTCCGTCCAGGCCGGACAGGGGCGTGGCCACGATGTTCCGTACCCGCTCATGGCTCGGCGCGGGCAGCAGCCCGGCCCGGTCCAGCAACTCCGCGAGCCCGGCGCCGCACCCGTCGGCCAGGCCGCGCAGTTGCACGTTGCCGCGCGAGGTCAGCTCCAGGTGCCCGTCCCCGAACCGGTCGGCGGCGAGCGCCAGCGCCGAGGCCTGCTCGACGGTGAGCAGCCCGGCCGGTACCCGGACCCGCGCCAGGAACCCGTCGTCCGCCGCGTGCAGCCGCAGCGCGCCGGGGCAGGCGTCGCCGCGCTCCCGTATGACGGGTTCGTCCCGCGATGCGGCGGAAGGGGGCTGGGGCATGGCCGCGAGCATACCCACGATTGCGCCCCCCGGACCTGTGTCCGTCACCACCCCGACCAGCGACATTCGCCCCCGCCACCACCCAGCACCCCCATTCGGCCCCACCCACCCGTCCACCCCCACCCCACGCCTCCAGCCCCGCCGGCGTTTGAGGCGCGGGGCCCGGGGCAGAGCCCCGGCAGCGGCGCCGCACCGGCACGCCACCCGCTCCACCCCACCCACCCCCGCGGGAGCACCCGGCGGGAGCCACCCGGCCGGAGCCACCCCGCCCACCCCGGCGGGAGCCACTCGCCCCTAAGATGACCTTCCGGCGGACCACACGGCCCGCCGTCGCCGAGGACGGCGACATGGGAGGAAGCCCGGTGCAATTCCGGCGCGGTCCCGCCACTGTGAACCCCGCGGAGCGATCCGGCGCCCGGGGTGAGTCAGGAACTCCCGCTGTCCTCACACTGCCCGGGGCGCGGAAACCCCGAGGAAGGCCTGCCGCCGCATGATCCTGCTGCTGTCGACGTCCGACACCGATCTGCTCAGCGCCCGCGCAGCGAACACGGCGGACGGCCCCGTCCCGTACCGGTTCGCGAACCCCTCCCGTCTCCCCCTCGACGACCTGCCCGGCCTCCTCGACGGGGTCGACCTGGTCGTCGTACGCCTCCTCGGCGGCCTCCGCGCCTGGCAGGACGGCCTCGACCTGCTCCTGTCCCCCGGCCAGACCCGCCCGGTCGTGGTCCTGACCGGCGAACAGGCTCCGGACGCCCAGCTCATGGAGGCCTCCACGGTCCCCATCGGCATCGCGGCCGAGGCCCACGGCTACCTCGCCCACGGCGGTCCGGCGAACCTGGAGCAGCTGGCTCGGTTCCTCTCCGACACCGTCCTGCTCACCGGTCACGGCTTCGAGCCGCCCGCGGCCTCCCCCACCTGGGGACCGCTGGAGCGCACCCCGCGGCGCACCGAGGGCCCGCGGGTCGCGGTGCTGTACTACCGCGCCCACCAGATGAGCGGGAACACCTTCTTCGTGCACGCCCTGTGCGACGCGATCGAGGGCCACGACGCCCAGGCGCTGCCGCTGTACGTGTCCTCGCTGCGCACCCCCGAGCCGGAGCTGATCGCCGCGCTGGAGTCGGTCGACGCGGTCGTCACCACCGTCCTCGCGGCGGGCGGCACCAAGCCCGCCACCGCCTCGGCGGGCGGCGACGACGAGTCCTGGGACGCGGGCGCGCTCGCCGGCCTCGGCGTGCCGATCCTCCAGGCCCTGTGCCTGACCGGCTCGCGCGCCGCCTGGGAGGAGAACGACGAGGGCCTCTCCCCGCTGGACGCCGCCACGCAGGTCGCGGTGCCCGAGTTCGACGGCCGTCTGATCACCGTCCCGTTCTCCTTCAAGGAGATCGACGAGGACGGCCTGCCCGCCTACGTGGCCGACCCCGAGCGGGCCGCCCGCGTCGCGGGGATCGCCGTACGCCACGCCCGTCTGCGGCACATCGAGCGCCGCGACAAGAAGGTCGCGCTGGTCCTGTCCGCGTACCCGACCAAGCACTCGCGCATCGGCAACGCGGTCGGCCTCGACACCCCGGCCAGCGCCGTGGAGCTGCTGCGCACCCTCATCGCCGGTGGCTACGACTTCGGTCCGACCGAGGACATCCCGGGGCTGGTCTCGGGCGACGGCGACGAGCTGATCCGCGCCCTGATCGAGGCCGGCGGCCACGACCAGGACTGGCTGACCGAGGAGCAGCTGGCCCGTAACCCGGTCCGGATCCCGGCCGCCGACTACAAGCGGTGGTTCGCCGAGCTCCCGGCCGAGCTGCGGGACAGCGTCACCGAGCACTGGGGCGAGGCCCCGGGCAACATGTTCGTGGACCGCTCCGCCAACCCGGAGGGTGACATCGTCCTCGCGGCCCTGCGCCGGGGGAACCTCCTCATCCTCATCCAGCCGCCGCGCGGCTTCGGCGAGAACCCGATCGCGATCTACCACGACCCGGACCTGCCGCCCTCGCACCACTACCTGGCCGCGTACCGGTGGATCCAGGCGCGCGCCGAGGACGGCGGTTTCGGCGCCGACGCGATGATCCACCTGGGCAAGCACGGCAACCTGGAGTGGCTGCCCGGCAAGAACGCGGGCCTGTCCGCCGCGTGCGCGCCCGACGCCGCCCTCGGTGACCTGCCGCTCATCTACCCGTTCCTGGTCAACGACCCGGGCGAGGGCACCCAGGCGAAGCGCCGGGTGCACGCCACGCTGGTCGACCACCTGGTGCCGCCGATGGCGCGCGCGGAGTCGTACGGCGACATCGCGCGCCTGGAGCAGCACCTGGACGAGTACGCGCAGATCTCCGCGATGGACCCGGCGAAGCTGCCGGCCATCCGCGCGCAGATCTGGACGCTGATCCAGGCCGCCAAGCTCGACCACGACCTCGGTCTGGAGGAGCGCCCGGACGACGACGGCTTCGACGACTTCCTGCTGCACGTCGACGGCTGGCTGTGCGAGGTCAAGGACGCCCAGATCCGTGACGGTCTGCACGTCCTGGGTGGTGCGCCGACCGGTGAGGCCCGGGTCAACCTGGTCCTCGCGATCCTGCGCGCCCGGCAGATCTGGGGCGGTACGACGGCCCTTCCGGGTCTGCGCGAGGCGCTCGGCCTGGACGAGTCCAAGGCCACCCGTACCTCGGCGGACACCGTGGAGGAGCAGGCCCGCGCCCTGGTCCAGGCGATGGAGGACGCGAACTGGTCCCTGGACGCCGTGTCCTCGGTCGCGGCGGACCACCCGGCGGACGTCGCGGCGGTCCTGTCGTTCGCGGCCCGCGAGGTGGTTCCGCGCCTGGCCGGCACGACGGACGAGATCGCCCACGTGGTCGCCGCCCTGGACGGCCGTTTCGTCCCGGCGGGCCCTTCGGGCTCGCCGCTGCGCGGCCTGGTCAACGTCCTGCCGACGGGCCGCAACTTCTACTCGGTCGACCCCAAGGCCGTCCCCTCCCGCCTCGCGTGGGAGACGGGCCAGGCCCTGGCCGAGTCCCTCCTCACCCGCTACCGCACCGACAACGGCGAGTGGCCTGCCTCGGTGGGCCTGTCCTTGTGGGGCACGAGCGCGATGCGCACGTCGGGCGACGACGTGGCGGAAGCCCTCTCCCTCCTCGGTGTCCGCCCGGTCTGGGACGAGGCCTCGCGCCGCGTCACCGGCCTGGAGCCGATCCCGCTCGACGAACTGGGCCGCCCGCGCATCGACGTGACGCTGCGCATCTCGGGCTTCTTCCGCGACGCGTTCCCGCACGTCATCGGCCTGCTGGACGACGCGGTGCGGCTCGCGGCCTCGCTGGACGAGCCGGCCGAGCAGAACTTCGTCCGGGCGCACGCCCAGGCGGACCTGGCCGAGCACGGTGACGAGCGGCGCGCGACGACCCGTATCTTCGGCTCGCGCCCGGGCACGTACGGCGCCGGCATCCTGCAGTTGATCGACTCCCGCGACTGGCGTACGGACGCCGACCTCGCGGAGGTCTACACGGTGTGGGGCGGCTACGCGTACGGCCGGGGTCTGGAGGGCCGCCCCGCCCGGGACGAGATGGAGACGGCGTACAAGCGCATCACGGTCGCGGCGAAGAACACGGACACCCGCGAGCACGACATCGCGGACTCGGACGACTACTTCCAGTACCACGGCGGCATGGTGGCCACGGTCCGCGCCCTGCGCGGTACCGCTCCCGAGGCCTACATCGGTGACTCCACCCGCCCGGAGACGGTCAAGACCCGCACCCTGGTCGAGGAGACCTCGCGTGTCTTCCGGGCCCGTGTGGTGAACCCCAAGTGGATCGAGGCGATGCGCCGCCACGGTTACAAGGGTGCCTTCGAGCTCGCGGCGACGGTGGACTACCTCTTCGGGTACGACGCCACCACGGGCGTGGTCGCGGACTGGATGTACGACAAGCTCACCGAGACGTACGTCCTGGACCCGACCAACCGCGCCTTCTTGGAGGAGGCCAACCCCTGGGCCCTGCACGGCATCGCGGAGCGCCTGCTGGAGGCCGAGTCGCGCGGCATGTGGGAGAAGCCGGACCCGCAGATCCTCGAATCCCTGCGCCAGGTCTACCTGGACACGGAAGGCAACCTGGAGGGCGAGGCGGAGTAGTCCGCTCCCCGGAACACAGGCCGTCCCCCTCACCCTGCCGAAGGGTGAGGGGGACGGTTCTTTCGTTCAGGCCCACGCGCCCCGAGCACGCGGACCTGGTGGGTGACTACGCCTTGACCGTCTGGTTCAGCGCGACGAGCGCCTGGGCCCAGCGCACGTACTTCAGCTGCCCGAAGTCGGCGACGGTCTTGACCCCGAAGGCCTGGTGCAGCAGCTCGCCGTCCTCGTCGCTGACGCCCTTGAGCGCGGCGACGGGTGCCGCGAGCACCTCGGCGAGCGGCTTGTCGGCCCACGCCTTGTCGAGCACCTTGTCCAGATCGATCGCCATGAGCGTCCCTCTCGGATCCCCGAAACGAATATCGGGGCAAACCTAACCCAATCCGACAATCACCCCACGCTCCGACACCCCGGGGAGACATCCCCGCTCAAGGCTCAGGGCTCAGGGCTCAGGGCTCCGACGGTTCGGGGGGGCCGTGCCCGCTCCGCCCCCCGTCGGGCTCGGAGCGGTACACGCGGACGGACGCGCAGCGCACGAAGCTCCTTCCCTCCGAGCGCCTCCCGGCAGCTCGCGCCCCTCGCCAGAATGGACTCCATGAGTTTCGACATCTTCGTATGCCGCTTCGAGAACGGCGAGCCGGCGTCGCTGGACATGGGCGCCGCCCACGAGATCCTCGACCCCCACGCGGTGGCCCGGGACCCCGAGATCGGCTTCCTGCAGGTGAGTACGGCGGACGGCGAGGAGGCCGGGGTGTACCTGAACGATCCGACCGGCATCACCTTCAACCGCTTCGGAGGGGGCGGGGTCATGGACCTCCTGGCCGACCTGCTGCGGCGGCTGGACGCCGTGCTCATCGTGCCGGGCGGGCCGACCATGATCCGGCGGGACGAGGACCACGCACGTCTGCCGGCGGCCCTCAGGGACGAGTGGCCCGTCGTCGTGGCCCGGACCGGGGCCGAGATCGACCGGGCGATCCGGGCCGCCTGATCCGACGGGCGACCGGCCGAAGGCCCACCCCCGCCGCACCCCGCGCAATCCCTCGAAGGGGGGCATCGACACCTACGGGTGGTTCGAACGCCGGGTCTCCGCACGGCGCATGGGCTCCGACGCGTGGTCGCACCTGTGTGCGGGCATTCGTTCCCCCGGTCCCGTGACGCCGCTCTGAGCAGCCACGTTCATGCGGCGTCAGTGCGCAGCCGCGGCACCTCGGGAGGAATCTTGCGATCCGTGCACGTTCATGTGGCGTTCGACCCGACACCGGGCGGGGGTGGCCGCGCATGAGGCTCCTCAAGCGACCCGAAGCCCCCGAGCCCGCCGTCTCCGAGAGCGAACGGCGCCTCTTCGGCGGGCCCCTGCGCTACGACGCCGGCTGGTCCAACCACGAATACGCCCAACTCGAAGGGCGGCTGCTGACCACCCTGCGCTCCATGCCCCGCATGGTCGGCGGAACCCTGCGCCTCGCCCGGGACACCGACCGGCCCGCCCTGCTCACCGTCGCCGCCGCCGAGGCCGGGCAGGGGATCACCTCCGCCGTCGGGCTGCTCGTCATCAGCGATGTGCTCCGTACGCTGCTGAGCGAGGGCAGCGCCGCCGACCGGCTGTACGCGGCCCTGCCCGCCCTCGCCGCCGGGGCGCTGGTCGCCGTCCTGGGGGCCGTGCTCGCCGCCCGTTCCACGGCGGCCGCCGGACGGCTGGAGCCCAAGGTCGAACGGGCCGCGTACGAGCAGTACCTGAGCGCCGCCGTCGAGGTGGAGCTGGAGGCCATCGAGGACGGGGAGTTCCGGCGGCTGTTGGACAGCGCCCAGTGGGGTCCGCCCTCGGCCCGCCGCACGGTCGGCGCCTGCGTGGCCACCCTCGGCGGGGTCATCTCCCTGATCGCCACCGCCGGGGTGCTGACCGTCCTGCACCCCCTGCTGCTGCCGATGCTGTTGCTGATCGCCGCCCCGCGCGGCTGGGGCGCGATGCGGGTGGCGCAGCGCCGCTACCTGTCGATGATCACCTGGGTGGAGCACGTACGGGCCGCCCGGCTCATCGGCCAGCTGCTGATCTCCCGCACGTCGGCCCCCGAGGTACGGGTGCACGGCGTCGGCCGCTACCTGCTGGGCCACTACCGCAACATGGCCGAGGTCGCCGAGAGCGAGGCCACCCGCCTCGCCAAGGACAAGGCCGCCACCGAGCTGCTGGCCGCCGCGCTCTCCGGCCTCGCGGCCCTGGTCACCTACGGGGCGATGGGCGCGCTCATCGTCTCCGGCCGGATGGACCTCGCCGTCGCCGGTACCGCCGTGATCGCGGTGCGCACCGGTTCGGCGAGCCTGGGGGCGCTCGTGGCCACCACCAACACCCTGCACGAGGAGTCCCTGTACGTACGGGACCTGGAACGGTTCGTCGCCGAGGCGGCCCGCCGCGCCATCCCGTCCGGCGGGGCCCCGCTGCCCGAGCGGCTCGCCGCGGTGCGGCTGCGGGACGTGGACTTCAGCTACCCGGACCGGGACGAGCCCGCCCTCAGCGGGGTCTCTCTCACCATCGAGGCGGGCCAGGTGGTCGCCCTGGTCGGCGAGAACGGCTCCGGCAAGAGCACCCTCGTCAAACTGCTGGCGGGTCTGCACCTGCCCGACTCGGGTTCGGTCACCTGGGACGGGGTGGACGTGCGGGACGCCGACCGGGAGCAGGTCTTCGACCGGGTCGCGCTCCTCACCCAGGACTTCGAACGCTGGCCGGTGACCGCCCGTACCAACATCGCCATCGGACGCCCGGGGAAGGAGGACCCCGAACGCGCCGTCGACCAGGCCGCGGAGGTGGTGACCGCCGCCCGGTACGCCGGGGCCGACCGGATCGTCGAGAAGCTGCCGCACGGCTACGAGACGCTGCTCGCCCGGGTGTTCAGGGGTGCCTCGGAGCTGTCGGGCGGGCAGTGGCAGAAAATCGGTCTCGCCCGCACCCGTTTCCGCGACGCCCGCGTCCTGGTGGTGGACGAGCCCACGTCGGCGCTCGACCCGGAGGCGGAGATCGCCGCCTTCGACAGCATCCGGGGCCTCGCCGGCCCCGAGCGCGCGGTCGTCCTCGTCACGCACCGGATGTCCGGGGTGCGGTTCGCCGACGTCATCTACGTACTCCACGAGGGCCGGCTCGTCGAGCGGGGCGGCCACGACGAACTGATGGCGCTGGGCGGCCGGTACGCCTCCATGTACGCGATGCAGGCGGAGCAGTTCGGCCACGATCCGCGGCGCCGTTCGCCGTCGATCCCCCGGCAGTCGCCCGCACCGCAGAACGACGACTCGGTCACCTGAGCCGGGCGGGCCCGTCGCGGGGGGACCTGCGACGTCCCCAGCGTTATCCGGTGCGGGGGGCCCGCGCCGGCGGAAGCCCGGATCCTCACCTGAAGCGGTGAACCGCCCCTTATCCCGCGGTCACCAGGGGTAGGGCACTGCTGATCTCGTGCGGGGGTCCGGGTCGACCGGGCCCCCGCACCCATGGAAGAAAGGCCGACCCCGCCGTGACGCAGCCGTTTCAACTGCCGGATTTCTATGTGCCCTATCCGGCACGACTGAACCCCCACCTGGAGCACGCGCGGGCCCACACCAAGCGGTGGGCGCGCGGCTTCGGGATGCTGGAGGGTTCGGGCGTCTGGGAGGAGAGCGACCTCGACTCGCACGACTACGCGCTGCTCTGCGCGTACACCCACCCCGACTGCGACCGCGACGCGCTCGCTCTGGTCACCGACTGGTACGTGTGGGTGTTCTTCTTCGACGACCACTTCCTGGAGATGTACAAGCGCTCGCAGGACCGTGACGGTGCCAAGCGGTACCTGGACCGGCTCGCGGCCTTCATGCCCATGGACCTGTCCGACGGGTTCCCCGAGCCGACCAACCCGGTGGAGGCCGGGCTCGCGGACCTCTGGGCGCGGACGGTCCCCGCGATGTCCGCGGACTGGCGGGAACGGTTCTCCTTGTCCACGAAGAACCTTCTCGACGAGTCCATGTGGGAGCTCGCCAACATCAACATCGGGCGTGTGGCGAACCCGCTGGAATACATCGAGATGCGCCGCAAGGTGGGCGGCGCCCCCTGGTCGGCCGGCCTGATCGAGTACGTGTGCGCCGAAGTGCCCGCACGCGTCGCGCACTCGCGCCCGCTCGGCGTGCTGCGCGACGCCTTCGCCGACGCCGTGCACATCAGGAACGACCTCTTCTCCTACGAGCGGGAGGTCGCCGACGAGGGCGAACTCTCCAATGCCGTGCTGGTGTTGGAGACCTTCCTGGGCTGCACCACCCAGGAGGCCGCCGAGGCCTCCAACGACCTGCTCACCTCCCGCCTCCACCAGTTCGAGCAGACCGCGATCGGCGAGCTCCCCCTGCTCTTCGCCGACCACGCGCTGGACCCGACGGAGATCGCGGCCGTCCTCGCCTACGCCAAGGGCTTGCAGGACTGGCAGTCCGGCGGCCACGAGTGGCACATGGTCTCCAGCCGCTACATGAACAAGGAGGCCAGGCCCACCGCCCCGGCGGCCCTGCCCTTCCAGCCGTCCGGGCTCGGCACCACCGCGCTCGATCTGCGGTCCGTGTTCACGCGGCGTTCGATGGAACTGCGGCACCGCTCCTTCACGCACGTCCCCTTCGAGCGCACCGGTCCCTCGGTCGTCCCCGACATCTACATGCCGCACCGGCTCCGGATCAGCCCGCACCTGGCGCACGCGCGCGAGGAGTCCGTGGCCTGGTCCCGTCGAATGGGCCTGCTGGACCCGCAGCCCGGCGACCCCGGTTCGGCGATCTGGACCGAGGAGCGGCTGCGGGGCTTCGACTTCGCGCTCTGTTCGGCGGGCATCGACCCCGACGCGACGCCGCAGGAGCTGGCCCTCAACGCCTGCTGGCTGACCTGGGGCACGTACGGGGACGACTACTACCCGGTGGTCTTCGCCCAGGGCAGGAACCTTCCGGCGGCCAAGGCGACGACGGCCCGCCTGATCGCCATGATCCCGGTGGACCACGCCGAGCAGCCGGAGCCGGTGACCGCGATGGAGCGCGCGCTGGGCGATCTGTGGGTGCGTACGACCGCTGCGATGGCCGCCGAGCACCGTGCCGAGTTCCGGGCGACCTTGGTGAGCATGCTGGAGAGCTGGCTGTGGGAGGTGGACAACCAGATCCGCAACCGGGTCCCGGACCCGGTGGACTACGCGGAGATGCGCCGCCACACCTTCGGCAGCCACCTGACGATGTACCTGTGTCGGCTCGGGCACCGGGGCCGGGGCATCCCCGAGGAGATCTACGCCTCCGGGACCATCCGGTCCCTGGAGAACGCGGTCGCGGACGCCGCCTGCATGATCAACGACATCTACTCCTACCAGAAGGAGGTGGAGGTCGAGGGTGAGGTCCACAACTACATCCTGGTCGCCCGCACCTTCTTCGGCATCGACTACCCGCAGGCCCTGGGCATCTGTCATGAGCTGATGACCCGGCGCACCGAGGAGTTCGAGCACATCGTGGCGACGCAGCTGCCGCTGCTCTACGACGACTGGAAGCTCGACCGGCCGGCCCGGCAGGCCCTGGACGCGTACGTGGGAGAGCTGAAGGACTGGCACGCGGGCATCCTCAACTGGCATCAGAAGATCCGGCGTTACCGGCCGGAGGACCTGCACGCGCGGCCCGATCGGTTGGCCACCGCCGTCCTGGGCGCCGGCTTCGGGATGTCCGCCGCGCGGATCTCGCTGCCCGCCTGATCCCGGCGTTCGGGGGCGGCCGGCCCGACCGCCCCCGATGTGGCCCCGCGTCAGAACTCGTCCGCCGTGTGCGGCAGTACGGCCGTCCGCAGGGCCGCGTCCAGTGCCGCCGCCGAGCCGGGGGTGTGCTCCCGTACCAGCCCGGCGGCGACGAGTTCCTGGGCGCGGGTCCCACCGAGGTAGCAGGCGGCCAGTTCGCGCACGTCCAGGGCCAGGTCGGCGGCGGAGTCGGCGTGCTCGCACGTGGCCCCGTCCGGCCCGGCCGCCAGCCGGAACCGCCCGGCGTTGGCGGGCATGTGCGCGTCGTGCACCTCCAGCACGACGTCCACCGGCGCCGCCCAGGAGCGCTCCGTCAGCGCCGCCCGTACGTCGACCAGGCGCAGCCAGAGCGCGGGGAACTGCGAGGTGACCCGCACCTGGTCCCGGTCCGCGGCGAAGTGCAGCAGCGGGTCGTCCACGGGACGGCCCCACGCGCGGACCGTCCCGGTGAGGTCGAGGGAGGCCACGCACTCCCAGAGCGCGGCGGCGACGGCCGGGGTGTCGGCCTCCAGCTCGTCGACCCGGACCAGGCCGGGCACCCGGGCGGCTCCGGCGCCGTCCTCCGGCTTCGTGCGGTAGAGCACGTAGCCGGCGATGGGTCGGTCCGCCTCGCCGAGGACGATGATCCGCGGCGGGCTCAGTTCCTCGTCCTCCTCGTCCTGTTCGGCCAGCCACTCCTGGGACCAGCGCTCCGCGCTGCGGGTGGGGCGGCCGGCCCGGCCGGCGCGGGCGGCCTCGTGGAAGGGCCCGACCACGGCGACGGCCTCCTGCGGGTCGACCAGGCGCAGCGGGCGCCGGTCCGGGTCGATGCGCAGGGCCAGCGGGCGGGTGGAGTCGATCTCGATGGTGACGCCCGTGGTGGCGCTTCCGTAGCCGAAGCGCCCGTAGATCGCCGCCTCGGAGGCCCAGAGGGCGGCGAGCGGGCTGCCGGCGTCGGCGGTCCGCCGCAGCATCGCGGTCATCAGCCCGGTGAGCAGGCCGCGTCGGCGGTGGGTGGGGGCGACGCCGACGAAGGTGAGCCCGGGGCAGGGCAGGTCCGCCCCGGGCACCGAGAGCCGGAAGTCGTGCGCGGCCATGAAGCCGGCCAGGACCGTGCCGTCGTAGGCGCCGATCCGGTCGCAACGCGCGAGCAGGGCGTGGTGTCTCTCCCGGACCTCCTTCTCGGGCCGGTCGTGGAAGACCAGGTAGGCGAGCTCCAGAGCACGGTCGATGTCGGACTCGGGTACCTCGCGGATGTCCACCATGATCGCGAGACTAATCGGTCATCTCTGACCGGTCATCCCATAAGGGCCGCCGGCCATGGGTTTCCGGTCGCTCCGGCGGGCGAGTGGTACGACGGGCTGCGGTGCGGGACGGCCCGGCAGGAGTGGCGGGCCGTACGATCCAGGTGGACGCGCGGCACGGACCGGCCACGCCGCCGCCGTGTCCCGGGCTTCCGCCCACCCGCGTCCGTCCCGCCCCGCCCCCCCGCCCTGGAGAGGGAGCAGCCGCCATGGCTCGACTGCACTCCTACACCACCCGCGTGACCTGGACCGGAAACCTCGGCACCGGCACGAGTCACTACCGCGCCTACTCACGGGCCCACGAGGTGGCCGCCGGGGAACTGCCGGTGATCCTCGGCAGCTCCGACCCGACCTTCCACGGAGACGCCTCCCGCTGGAACCCCGAGCAACTGCTGCTCGCCGCCCTGTCCCAGTGCCACATGCTCTCCTACCTGCACTTCTGTACGCTGGGCGGCGTGGTGGTCACCTCCTACGTCGACGAGGCGGCCGGGACGATGGGCACGGCCGGGGACAGCGGGCGGTTCACGGAGGCCGTGGTGCGCCCCCGGATCACCGTCGGCGACGCGTCGATGGTGGACGCTGCGATCGCACTGCACGAGGAGGCCCACCGGGCCTGCTTCATCGCCAATTCGGTGAACTTCCCCGTCCGGTACGAGCCGACCGTGACGGTGGGCTGAGCGTCCGGGCCGGCCCGGTCCCGCCGCTCCCCGCCCCGGCCCGTCGGGCAGGACACCCGGTCGACATGGCCTACCGGGCGGCGGGGCCGGTCCAGCCGGTCGGGACGTGGCCGAGCCGGACGCGCTGCGGATGGTCGCCGACGGGTACGGAGACCCGCTTGGCGCCGGTGGCGAAGTCGATGGCCGTGACCCGGTCGGCGCCGCTCTCGGAGATCACGCAGGCGCTGCCGTCGCCGGAGACCGTGGCCCAGTACGGCTTGGCGGCGGGCACGAGCGGTCCTTCGGCGAGGGTGGCGCGGTCCACGACGGTCGCGTAGTCGTCCATGGTGCCCGCGATGCAGAGCTTCGCCCCGTCGGGGCTCATGGACATGCCGTGGTGGCGGGAGTCGTTGACCCAGGTGGTGCGGTCGGTGCTGGTGGCGGGATTCATCGGGAGGGTCTTGAGGCGGGTGATCCGGTCGGAGGGGACGTCGTACTCCAGGAAGCCGTTGAAGAAGGACACCTGGAAGTAGAGCTTCGACTCGTCGGGGCTGAAGGACACCGGTCGGACGGCGTCGGACAGGTCGCGGCGGCCGAAGGCGTCGAGCCGCTCCCGCATGTCGATCACCCGGACGGTGCGGAAGGTCTGCGCGTCGACGACGGTGATCTTGCGGTCGCCCTTCGTCCAGTCCAACCAGGGCGCGTCCAGGGCGGTGTTCACCTCGCCGATGGAGCTGTTCCACAGGAAGCGGCCGTCCCGGGTGAAGGTGTTCTCGTGCGGCTTGTCCCCGGTGCCGAAGGAGCCGACCTGTCGCCCGGTGGTGATGTCCAGGACGTGCACGGTGTTGGAGGTGGAGGCCGAGACGGCGACGCGGGTCCCGTCCGGCGAGACCGCCATGTGGTCGGAGCGGAATCCGGAGACGGGGAAGCGCCAGTTGACGCGTCCGGTGGCCACGTCGATGGACACGACGTCGGCGAAGCTGGGGCGGGAGACGACGACGGCGGAGCCGTCCGGGGTGGTGAACATGTCGTCGACGAACTGGTCGTGCCCCTCGCCCGCGCTCTCGCGGATGCCCAGGAAGAAGGCGAGCTTCACGGGGTTGAGGTAGATCTCGCGCAGCCGGTCCGCCTTGTCGGGGATCACGTCGATCCGGCCGACCTTGGCGAGGTCGCCGGTGGAGGCGAGGACGTCGGCGGTCCCCTCCCAGTTGTTCCCGACGAAGAACACCTCGCGCAGGCCGTCGCCCGGAGCGGCCGCGGGCGCGGGCGCCGCCGGGGCCGGGGTGAAGGCGGTGAGCAGGGTGGCCGCGGCCAGCAGGCCGAGGGTTCGCACGGTACGCAACATCCGCTCAACTCCGGTACGGGGAAGGGATGGAGAGGGTGCCTCCTCTTACCGGCGGGTAAGATAGGGGGAACGTCGAAAGGGCGCAACCCCCACGGGGTGCGCCCTTTTCTCACGTTCGGCCGTCACGCCTTCAGGCGACGGAGCCGATCCGGTCGAGCATCGTGTGCGAGAGGTCCGGGTGGATCGGGATGTGCGCGCCGGTCAGGGACACGCCGGTGCCGCCGCGGCGGTTCGCGACGATCTCGGCGGCGATGGACAGCGCGGTCTCCTCCGGGGAGCGGGCGCCGAGGTCCAGGCCGATCGGGGAGCGCAGCCGGGCCAGTTCGAGCTCGGTCACCCCGACCTGGCGCAGTCGCTCGTTGCGGTCCTCGTGGGTGCGGCGGGAGCCCATGGCGCCGACGTAGGCGACGGGCAGTCGCAGGGCCAGTTCGAGGAGCGGGACGTCGAACTTGGCGTCGTGGGTGAGCACGCACAGGACGGTCCGGCCGTCCACGGCCGTGCCCTCCAGGTAGCGGTGGGGCCAGTCGACGACGATCTCGTCCGCCTCGGGGAAGCGGGTCTTCGTCGCGAAGACGGGCCGCGCGTCGCACACGGTCACCCGGTAGCCGAGGAACTTGCCGATCCGTACGAGGGCGGAGGCGAAGTCGATGGCACCGAAGACGATCATCCGCGGGGGCGGGACGCTGGACTCGACGAGGACCTTCAGCGGCTCGCCGCAGAGCCTGCCGTCGGCGCCGATCTCCAGCACGCCGGTCCGTCCGGCGTCGAGCATGGCGCGGGCCTCCTCGGCGACGGTCCGGTCCAGCTCGGGGTGTCCGCCGAGGCCGCCCTGGTGGGCGCCTTCGGTACGGACGAACACGGCGCGGCCCATGAGCTCGGCCGGGCCCTGCGCGACGCGGGCCACCGCCGCGGCCTCGCCGCGGGCGGCGGCGGCCAGCCCGGCCGCGAGGACCTCCCGTGCGGGAGAGCCCACGCGGACCGGGGTGACCAGGATGTCGATGATTCCGCCGCAGGTCAGGCCCACGGTGAAAGCGTCGTCGTCGCTGTACCCGAAGCGCTCGTGGACGGTTTCGCCGTCCTCCAGCGCCTGCCGGCACAGCTCGTAGACCGCACCTTCCACACATCCACCGGAGACCGACCCGATGGCCGTGCCCTCGCTGTCGACGGCGAGAGCGGCCCCGGGCTGCCGGGGCGCGCTCCCGCCGACCGCGACCACGGTGGCGACGGCGAAGTCACGCCCCTGCTCGACCCACCGGTTCAGCTCTTCGGCGATGTCCAGCATGGGGGCCTCCTCGGAGGTTCGGTTCCAGTATCGGATACGCGCGGCGGTCGCGCGGATCGGCTACGTGGAGGTGCGGTCACGTGGTGAGTCGGATGGTTCCGGGTCAGCCGACCCCGAGCCAGTGCTCGATCGGGTTCAGGGCGAAGAACACCACGAAGATCGCGGTCAGTGCCCACATGAAGCCGCCGATCTCCCGGGCCTTGCCCTGAGCGATCTTGATGGCGACGTAGGAGATGACACCGGCGGCGACACCGGCCGTGATCGAGTACGTGAACGGCATGATCACGACGGTCAGGAAGACCGGGATCGCGGTCGCGCTGTCGGCCCAGTCCACGTGGCGGGCGTTCTGCATCATCATCGCGCCGATGACGACCAGGGCCGCGGAGGCGACCTCACCCGGGACGATCTGCGTGATCGGGGTGAAGAAGAGGCAGGCGGCGAAGAACAGGCCGGTGACCACGGAGGCGAGGCCCGTACGGGCACCCTCGCCGACACCGGTCGCGGACTCGACGAAGACGGTCTGGCCGGAGCCGCCCGCGACGCCACCGATGGCGCCACCGGCGCCGTCGATGAAGAGCGCCTTGGACAGGCCCGGCATGCGGCCCTTGTCGTCGGCCAGCTTTGCCTCGGTACCGACACCGATGATGGTGGCCATGGCGTCGAAGAAGCCGGCGAGCACCAGCGTGAAGACGATCATGCCGACCGTCATGTAGCCGACGTCGCCCCAGCCGCCGAAGGAGACGTCACCGAAGAGCGAGAAGTTCGGCATCGAGACCGCGGAGCCGTCCAGCGTCGGCGGGCCGTTCTTCCAGGCCTTCGGGTCGATGTCCACGACGGCGTTGAGGATCGCGGCCAGGACGGTACCGCCGACGATGCCGATCAGGATCGCGCCGGGCACCTTGCGGGCCTGGAGCATGAAGATGGCGATCAGGGTGATGCAGAAGAGCAGCACGGGCCAACCGGACAGCTCGCCGACCGCACCGAGCTGGACGGGGGGACCGAACTCCGGACCCTTGCCGACGAAGCCGGCCTTGAAGAAGCCGATCAGGGCGACGAAGAGGCCGATGCCCATGGTGATGGCGTGCTTGAGCGCGAGGGGGATCGCGTTCATGATCATCTCTCGGAGGCCGGTGACGACCAGGAGACAGATCACGACACCGTAGACCACACACATGCCCATGGCCTGCGGCCAGGTCATCTGGGGGGCCACCTGCGAGGCCAGCACGCCGGACACGGAGAGACCGGCGGCGAGGGCGAGCGGCACCTTGCCGACGAAGCCCATGAGGAGCGTCGTGACGGCGGCGGCGAACGCGGTGGCGGTGATGATCGCCGATCCGTCCATCACCGTGCCGGCGACGTCCTTGCCCGACAGGAGCAGGGGGTTGAGCAGGAGGATGTACGCCATCGCCATGAAGGTCGTGATACCGCCACGGACCTCGTTGCCGACGTTGGACCCTCTGTGCGTTATGTGGAAATACCGGTCGAGCCAGGACCGTCCGGCGGGCGGCTGGGAGCCGTCGCCGGCGTCCTCCGCGGTGGTCTTGGGCTCTACTGACGATTGGGTCATGGTGCCTAACTCCCAAGGTTCAAAGGGGCACCCGCTTGGAGATTGGAGACGCGGGATTTGGGATGCTGCGTTTGGCTGCACGACCCGGGGTGACGGCCCGAGGCGACGCGAATGTTCACTGCGTTTACTGCGGGTAGCGCGGGGGTGACCGCTGGTACTACGAGGGTTCTTGCAGGGGTACTGCCAGGTGAAGGGACCGCGAGCGGTGCGGTACTTCGTACGTCCTCCGGGCGGTGTGGCGTGAAGTGTGACGTTCCCATGCACACCGCCCGGAGAGTCTGAGGGGTCCGGAGCCTCACGGCCCCCGGACCACGCCGTCCTAGAGGGTCCCGGTAAGGGCTTCCGGACGGATCGGCGTCTTGTCGATCTCCAGACCCGTCGCCTGCCGGATCGCCGCGATGACGGCCGGGGTGGACGAGAGGGTCGGGGCCTCGCCCATACCGCGCAGGCCGTAGGGGGCCTTCGGGTCGGCGAGCTCCAGGACGTCGACCGGGATGGTCGGGGTGTCCAGGATGGTCGGGATCAGGTAGTCCGTGAAGGAGGGGTTGCGCACCTTCGCGGTCTTCGGGTCCACGATGATCTCTTCCATGATCGCGACGCCCAGACCCTGGGTGGTACCACCCTGGATCTGACCGACCACGGAAAGCATGTTGAGCGCCTTGCCGACGTCCTGCGCGGTCGCCAGCTCGACGACCTTGACCAGGCCGAGCTCGGTGTCCACCTCGACGACCGCGCGGTGCGCGGCGAAGGTGTACTGGACGTGGCCGTTGCCCTGGCCGGTGACCAGGTCGAAGGGCTCGGTCGGCGCGTGCCTGAATTCGAGTTCGAGGTCGATGGCCTCGTCGCCCAGGATGTCGGCGATGTCCGCGAGGACCTCGCCGCCGTCGGTGACGACCTTGCCGCCTTCGAGGAGCAGCTCGGCCGTGGCCCACGCCGGGTGGTACGAGCCGTTCTTGCGGCGGCCGATCTCCAGCAGGGCCTCGCGGACGGCCTCGCAGGTGTTCTTCACCGCGCCACCGGTCATGTACGTCTGCCGGGAGGCGGACGTGGAACCGGCGGAGCCGACCTGGGTGTCGGCCGGGTGGATGGTCACCTGCGTGACGCCGAGCTCGGTACGGGCGATCTGCGTGTGGACGGTGATACCGCCCTGGCCGACCTCCGCCATGGCCGTGTGGACCATCGCGACGGGCTCGCCGTTGATGACCTCCAGGCGCACGCGGGCGGTGGAGTAGTCGTCGAAGCCCTCGGAGAAGCCGACGTTCTTGATGCCGACCGCGTAGCCGACGCCGCGCACGACGCCCTCGCCGTGGGTGGTGTTGGAGAGGCCACCGGGCAGCGCGCGCACGTCCGCGCTCTCGCCGGCGGACTCCCACTGGCGCTCCGGCGGCAGCGGGCGGGCCTTGACCCGGCGCAGCAGCTCGGCGACCGGCGCCGGGGAGTCCACGACCTGGCCGGTGGGCATGATCGTGCCCTGCTCCATCGCGTTCAGCTGACGGAACTCCACCGGGTCCATGCCCAGCTTCGCCGCGAGCTTGTCCATCTGGGCCTCGTAGGCGAAGCAGGCCTGGACGGCGCCGAAGCCGCGCATCGCGCCACAGGGCGGGTTGTTCGTGTAGAGCGCGATCGCCTCGATGTCCACGTCCTCCAGGACGTACGGACCCACCGAGAGGGAGGAGGCGTTGCCCACGACCGCCGGGGAGGCGGACGCGTACGCCCCGCCGTCCAGGACGATCCTGCACTTCATGTGCGTGAGCTTGCCGTCCTTGGTGGCGCCGTGCTCGTAGTGGAGCTTCGCCGGGTGACGGTGCACGTGGCCGAAGAAGGACTCGAACCGGTTGTAGACGATCTTGACCGGCTTGTTCGTGGCCAGGGCCAGGAGGCAGGCGTGGATCTGCATCGAGATGTCCTCGCGGCCACCGAAGGCTCCGCCGACGCCCGAGAGCGTCATGCGGACCTTCTCCTCGGGGAGACCGAGGACGGGGGCGATCTGCTTGAGGTCCGAGTGCAGCCACTGGGTGGCGACGTACAGCTCGACGCCGCCGTCCTCGGAGGGCACGGCCAGACCGGACTCCGGGCCGAGGAAGGCCTGGTCCTGCATGCCGAAGGTGTACTCGCCCTCGACGATGACGTCGGCGCGCTTGCGCGCCTCCTCCACGTTGCCGCGGATGATCGGCTGGCGGTGCACGATGTTCGGGTGCGGGACGTGACCGATGTGGTGGTCGTCGCGGTTCTCGTGGATCAGGGGCGCGTCGGGGGCGAGCGCGGAGGCCTCGTCCGTGACGAGCGGCAGCTCACGGTAGTCGATCTTGATCTTGGCGGCGGCGCGGCGGGCGGTCTCCGGGTGGTCGGCGGCCACGAGGGCGACCGGCTCACCGTGGTGACGCACCCGGCCGTCGGCGAGCACCGGGGTGTCCTGGATCTCCAGGCCGTAGTTCTTCATCTCGGCCGGCAGGTCGTCGTACGTCAGGACCGCGTACACGCCGGGCATGGCGAGCGCCTCGGAGACGTCGATGGAGACGATCTCGGCGTGGGCGACGGTGCTGCGCAGCGTCTGGCCCCAGAGCATGTCCTCGTGCCACATGTCCGAGGAGTACGCGAACTCGCCGGTGACCTTGAGGGTGCCGTCCGGGCGGAGAATCGATTCGCCGATGCCGCCCTTGGTGTGCTTCTGGGTGACGTTCGTCGGCGTACCGGCGGGCACGGTGCGGGTGTTCTGCGCCATGATCAGACCGCCTCTGACTGACGGGCGGCCGCGAGGCGGACCGCGTCGAGGATCTTCTCGTAACCCGTGCAGCGGCAGAGGTTGCCGGACAGGGCCTCACGGATGTCCTGGTCGGACGGGGAGGAGTTCTCCTCCAGGAGCGCGTCCGCCTGGATCAGCAGACCCGGGGTGCAGAAACCGCACTGGACGGCGCCGGCGTCGATGAACGCCTGCTGGACGGTGGAGAGCTCCACGCCCTCGCCGGTCTGCGAGTCAGCCGCTCGACCGGACCCGTGCGCCTGCCACCGCTTGGCCGCGTCCAGGGACACGCCCTTGCCGCCGCAGCCGCCGCCGGTACCGCAGGCACCGCCGTGGCCGTGCTCGTCACGCTGCTTGGAGAAGTCCGCCAGGCCCTCGACGGTCACGACGTCGCGACCCTCGACCTGACCGGCCGCCACCAGACACGAACAGACCGGCACGCCGTCGAGACGGACGGTGCAGGAACCGCACTCGCCCTGCTCACAGGCGTTCTTGGAGCCCGGCAGGCCCAGGCGCTCACGCAGGACGTAGAGGAGGGACTCGCCCTCCCACACGTCGTCGGCTTCCTGCTGACGGCCGTTGACCGTGAAATTGACGCGCATGATTACGCAGCCCCTTCGAGCGAGCGGCCGTTGCCGGTACCGCGGTACTGCTCCCAGGTCCAGACGAGCTGGCGGCGAGCCATGATGCCGACCGCGTGACGGCGGTACTTCGCCGTGCCGCGGACGTCGTCGATCGGGTTGGCCGCGCCGGAGGCGAGATCACCGAACTGCTTGGCGATCGACGGGGTGATGACCTTGCCGGACTCCCAGAAGCCACCCTCTTCGAGCGCGGCGTTCAAGAACTCCTCGGCGACCTTCGCCCGGATCGGGGTCGGCGCGGCCGAACCGATTCCAGTGCGGACCGTGCGGGTCCCGGGGTGCAGGGCCAGACCGAACGCGCAGACCGCGATGACCATCGCGTTGCGGGAGCCGACCTTGGAGTACTGCTGGGGGCCGTCCGCCGTCCTGATGTGAACGGTCTTGATGAGCTCGTCGGCGGCGAGCGCGTTGCGCTTCACCCCCGTGTAGAACTCGTCGATCGGGATGAGGCGCGAGCCGCGTACGGATTCCACCTCGACCTCGGCGCCCGCCGCGAGCAGCGCGGGGTGCGAGTCGCCGGCCGGCGAGGCGCAACCGAGGTTGCCGCCGACACCGCCGCGGTTACGGATCTGCGGGGACGCGACCGTGTGCGAGGCGAGCGCGAGTCCCGGAAGCTCCGTGCGGAGGTTCTCCATGATCTGTGTGTACGTGACGGAGGCGCCCAGACGGACCACGTCCTCGCCGACCTCCCATTCCCGCAGCAGACCGATGCGGTTCAGGTCCAGGAGGTACTCGGGCCGACGGTGGTCGAAGTTGATCTCGACCATCACGTCGGTACCACCCGCGATCGGCACGGCCGAGGGGAACTCGGCCTTGGCGGCGAGTGCCTCCTCCCAGCTTGCGGGGCGAAGGAAGTCCATGAGCGGCTCTCTTCTTCTTCATCGTGTCGTTTACTTCAAGCCAGGAAGCCTGCGAGTCCTCGACTGGTCGTTCACGTGCTGTTAACGCGGTGTGGACCCAGTACACAAGCCGCTCGCCCCCGGGTGCAGTCACTGAAACCATGAAGGAGTTGGCTGACGGCCTCCCTCGTCTTGTAGATTCGTATGAAAGGCAGGATGCGACGACCTGCCCGATTTCCAACGGCAACATTCGAGACAGATCGGCGGCGACATCATGCGGCTGCGCGCACTGCTGGAAACCGAGGCGCTGGGGCTGCGGCTGCTCGGCGGCGAGGGTGAACTCGACCGGACGGTCCGCGGGGTCATGACGACCGACCTACGCGATCCCAGCCGATATCTGTCGGGGGGCGAACTGGTCCTGACCGGCCTGGCCTGGAGACGAAATTCAGCCGACTCCGAGCCATTCGTACGAATCCTGGCGAGCGCGGGCGTCGCCGGGCTCGCCGCGGGCGAGGCCGAACTCCAGGCCATTCCGGATGATCTTGTTTCGGCCTGTGTGCGCAATCGGCTGCCGCTGTTCGCCGTGAACGAGGACGTTGCATTCGCCACGATCACGGAGTACGTCGTCCGGCAGGTCTCGGGCGAGCGCGCCGGAGACCTCGCGGCCGTCGTGGACCGACACCGCCGGCTGATGACCTCGGGTCCGGCCGGCGGCGGCCCCGACGTGGTGCTCGATCTGCTCACCACCGACCTCGATCTCCGGGCCTGGGTGCTGTCCCCCACCGGCCGACAGATCGCCGGGGCCGGTGAGCCGCTGGCGCCGGGCGTGTGCGCAGCACTGGCGAGCGAGCACCTTGCGGCGGTCCGGACGGGCCGTAGGGGGCCGCATCGGATCTCCATCCAGGGTATTACCTACTCCCTCTTCCCGATCAGGGGACACGGGCGCGGAGCCGCCGGTCCGGGCACCCGTGACGTGCGCGAGACGGTGCTCTCGGACTGGCTGCTGGCGGTCGAGGCGGACGCGGGCGACTGGCCCGCCGAGCGCCTCGACCTGCTGCAGGGCGTCACCCAGCTGATCGCCGTGGAGCGGGACCGGCGCGACGCGGCCCGCACCGTGCGTCGCCGTCTCGCACAAGAGGTGCTCGAACTGGTCCAGACGGGTGCCCCGCCCGCCGAGATCGCCGCCCGTCTGCGGGTCGCGGCCCCGGTCCTGCTGCCCGGCCTGGGCGCCGCCCCGCACTGGCAGGTCGTCGTGGCCCGGGTGGACTGGGAAGGCGGGGACATCCCCGGCGGCCCGGTGGCCCAGTCGCTGCTGGAGGAGATCCTCGTCGACCCGTCCGTCTCGGGGCCCGAGCCCTCGGACCGGATCGCGGTCGCCCATGCGGGTGACGAGGCCATCGCCCTGGTCCCGCTGCCCTCGCTCTCCGGGGACGCCGGGGAGGACAAGGGCCCGGACTCCGCCCTGCACGCCGACGAGCTGCTCGCGACCGTACGGGACCCCCTCGCCGCCGGTCTGGCCGACGACGGCCGGCTCACGCTGGGCGTCAGCGCGGCCGTGCACTCCGCCGAGGGGCTGCGCGGGGCGCTGGAGGAGGCCCGGCACGCCCGCCGGGTGGCCGCGGCGCGCCCGGGCCGGGTCTGCGCGGCCGGCCACCACGAGCTGGCCTCGCACGTGCTGCTGCTGCCGTTCGTCCCGGACGACGTCCGCCGCGCCTTCACGGCCCGGCTGCTGGACCCGCTGCGGGACTACGACCGGCGCCACCGCGCGGAGCTGATCCCGACGCTGGAGGCGTTCCTCGACTGCGACGGTTCCTGGACCCGCTGTGCGACGCGGTTGCACTTGCACGTCAACACGTTGCGCTACCGCGTCGGGCGAATCGAGCAGTTGACGTCGCGGGACCTTTCCCGGCTGGAGGACAAGCTCGACTTCTTCCTGGCACTGCGGATGAGCTGAGAAGATCCGCCCCGGGGCCGCGGGGTTCGGCCACGGGGCGGCTGATGATCCGTCCGGACTTTGTGAAAGAGTTCACCCAACCCCTTGGCCGAGGCCCTGAATCCGTGCTCTCATTTCGCCCCAGGGCTCAACGATGTGCTGCTTGCATGCTTTGGGGAGGGCAATGTGGCGGACACCGCCATGTCGGGTGCCGGAACAACCGGAGGAGACGACCCCCTCCAGCGGGCGATATGGCGGCTGCGCTCGCGCGGCTGTTGGACGGACGCGGCGGCGCTGCTGACGCCGCACGTCGGCAAGGCCGGCAGCGCCGAAGCCGCGGTGCAGCGGACCGCGCTGCTGGTGGAGCGCTGCCTGTTCACCGGGCAGGGCTGGGCCGAGGCCGAGGACGCCTTGCGGATCGCCGAGGCGGTCTCCCAGGACGACGACGACCGGGGCGCGGCCGCGTGCGAACGGGGCCAGCTGGCGTACGCCGCCACCGTGCTCGGCGTACGCGACCGGGCCGACGAGGCCCGCTCCGCGCTGGGCCGGGCCGCGGCCCTGCTGTCCCCGAACTCCCGGACCCGCCCGCTGCTGGACTTCCGGCGGGGGCTCGTCGCCGAGCACCTGGCGGACGCGCCCCAGTCGGCCCGGCCCGCCTACCACCGGGCCCACGCGGGGGCGGAGGCGCACGGGGACACCCTGCTGCTGTCCTTCACCTGGCGGCACCTGGCCGCGTTGGCCCTGCGGGACGGGGAGGTGGCCGAGGCCCGCAAGGGCTTCGCCGAGTCCCTGCGCATCCGGGAGGACCTGGGCTTCCTGATCGGCACGGCGCCCGCGCTGGCGGCGCTGGCCGAGGCCGAACCGGAACCGGAGGCCACCCGGCTGCGCGCCGAGGCCCGCCGCCTGTTCCACCTGCTGGGCGGCATCCCCACCTGGCTGGCGGACCAACTCCACCACCCGACCCCGTCGCCTGCTGCGTAGCTTCCGGTACCCGCACGGCGCTCCGCGCCCGCGCCTCGAACGCCGGCGGGGCTGAAAGGGAGGCGCGGGGCAGGGGTCGGGGACCGGTCAGGCCGGGGAGCCCGCGAAGTGTTCGCGGACCAGGGACTCCACCACCGGGAGGTCCCGCGCGATCAGCGCCTCCAACAGTGCCGCATGCTCCGCCGCGTCGGCGACGAGATCGGCCCGCCGGACCCGCGGAGCGCCCGGCAGGGGCCACTGGGCCCGGCGGTGGAGTTCCTCCGCCACCTGCACCAGCTGATCGTTGCCGGCCAGTCGCAGCACCGCCCGGTGGAAGCCCCGGTCCGCCTCCGCGTACCCCGGCAGGTCACCGGCGGCCGCCGCCTCGGCCGTGGCCGCGGCCGCCGGGCGCAGGGCCTCCCAGTCGGCCGCGGGCACCGTGCGGGCCAGCCGGAGCATGACGGGGACTTCGAGGAGCGCCCGTACCTCGGCCAGCTCGGAGCGTTGCCTCGGGGTGCGCGAGAGCACGCGGAAGCCCCGGTTCGGGAGGCATTCCACCGCCCCCTCCACGGCCAGCTGCTGCATCGCCTCGCGCACCGGGGTCGCGGAGACCCCGAACCGCTCCCCCAGGGCCGGGCCCGAGTAGATCTCCCCGGGCACCAGCTCTCCGTCGATCAGGGCCGCGCGCAGCGCGTCGAGCACCTGACCGCGCACCGAATGGCGCAACACCTTCTGCCTTTGTGCGGGTACCCGGGCGTGGGCCGTTTCGTGCACGCGGTCCTCCTCCGGGTCTCGACCTGCCCTTGAGAATAAGTGACGTGACTCGCCGGTAGGGGTGCGGATCGATCCGAATCAGGTAAGGTAAGGCTAACCTGTTAACGATCGTGTGATTCTGTGATTCGGTGGCCCGTCATGACCGTCACGACCTTTCCGGCTGTCACATCCGCCCCGTCCGGCTCTGCGGTGACGGATGCGTTCGCCAGGCTGGCCGAGGCGTACAGCGGGTTGCGGGTGAACGAGCGAACCGCTGACGAACCCCTCCCTCGCGGTGCGGGATGGGTCGGCGCGGACGAGCTCGCCGCCGGCGGGCCGGCCTTGGACGCCTTCCTCGCCTGGGACAACGCCCAGGTCCTGAGGGACTACGGGACCCAGGCCCGACCCGATGTGATCGCGGGCTTCGGGCTGCACCGGTACGCCTGGCCGGCCTGCCTGCTGATCACCCTCCCGTGGTTCCTGCACCGGCGGGTCCCACGGTTCCCGGTCACCGAGGTGGCCTTCCACCGGACCCTCGGACGGCTCAGCGTGCGCGTCGGGGAATTCGCCTGCCTGCCGGACGATCCGGCGGCCGCACTCCCGGGGGCGCGTGTCGTGCCCGACGAGGAGGCGCTGCGCGAGGAGGTGCGGGCCGCGGTGGCCCAGCACCTCGGACCGCTGCTGGAAGGCTTCGGCCCGCGCATGCGGCGTGGCCGCCGCGCCCTGTGGGGCATGGTGACCGACGAGGTCGTCGAGAGCCTCTGGTACATCGGCAACCTGCTCGGCGAGGAGCAGCGCGCCATGGCCGAGCTGGAGGCGCTGCTGCCCGGCTCGACCGCCCCGTACACCGGGGGCGCGGGCTTCCGTACGCTCACCGGACCCGAGGGCGAGGAGCTGCCCACGCGGGACCGGGCCGGCTGCTGCTTCTTCTACACCATCCGCCCCGAGGACACCTGTGTCACCTGTCCCCGGACCTGTGACGCCGACCGCGTCGCCCGCCTCGCGGCGACCGCCGCCTGAACCCACCCCGTACGACTGACCGTAATCGAACGCAACTCAGTCTGTACGGTCTCCAGTTCGAGTCACAACACCCTATCCGGCGGGCCCCTCCCCCCGATGGCGTCGACTTGCCCCGAAACCCGCGTGCACGGCACACCGGCTACGCCACTATGGCGCCCGGAAAGCCGCACAGCCGCATACGCGAGGCAAGGGACATCCGCATGAGACTGACCGACATATCGCTGGACTGGCTGCTGCCCGGCAGCCTGCTGATCCTGGGCGTACTTGCGGCAGTTGCGGTACTGGCCCGTGGCAAGCGCGAGAGCGAGAAGGCCGCGGCCGACGACAGCTGGGAGCGCAGCGAGGAACGGCGGCGGCGCAAGGAAGCCGTCTACGGGACCGCTTCGTACGTCCTGTTGTTCTGCTGCGCGGCGGTCGCCGCCGCGCTCTCCTTCCACGGACTGGTCGGGTTCGGCCGGCAGAACCTCAACCTCACCGGAGGCTGGGAGTACCTGGTCCCCTTCGGCCTCGACGGCGCCGCGATGTTCTGCTCGGTGCTCGCCGTGCGCGAAGCCAGCCACGGCGACGCGGCCCTCGGTTCGCGCATGCTCGTCTGGCTGTTCGCGGGCGCGGCCGCGTGGTTCAACTGGGTGCACGCCCCGCGGGGCATGGGCCACGACGGAGCCCCGCAGTTCTTCGCGGGGATGTCGCTCTCGGCGGCCGTCCTCTTCGACCGCGCCCTCAAGCAGACCCGCCGGGCGGCGCTGCGCGAACAGGGCCTGATCCCGCGGCCGTTGCCCCAGATCCGGATGGTCCGCTGGCTGCGGGCCCCCCGGGAGACCTTCGGCGCCTGGTCGCTCATGCTGCTGGAAGGGGTGCGCACCCTCGACGAGGCCGTGGACGAGGTGCGCGAGGACAAGAAGGAGCGGGAGCAGGACCGGCACCGCAGGCGCGATCAGAACCGGCTGGACCGGGCGCGCATCAAGGCGCTGGGCCGGCAGAACCGGGCGTTCGGGCGGTCCCGCGGCCGCCAGGTCGAGCTCCCGGAACTGACGCAGGGAGCGGGCTCCGCGCCGGTCGGCGCGGAGCCGGCCATACCGGAAACAGGACAACTGCCCCTACGACGCCGGCCCTCCCTGCAAGCCGTCAACCGAACCGAACCCACTGACGTGACCGGCGCCCGGACGGTGGACCTCACCGCCGAGGACGACACCCAGACCATTCCCCGGCTGGACTCGCTGGAGCGCAAACTGAAGGATCTGGAGCAGCAGTTCGGCTGACCCGGTCCGTGAAATTCGGGGAAACCCCGTGGGGCCCGCCTGTTCAGGCGGGCCCTGCGTCATGCCGTGCGTCGAGCTCGAACCACACCACCTTGCCGCTGCCCAGGGCGAGCGCGTCCACGCCCCAGTCGTCGGCGAGTTCCTGTACCAGCACGAGTCCCCGGCCGTGCGTACCGTCGTCGGCGGTCGGTACGTACGGCCGGGGACGGCGTGCGGCGTAGTCCCGGACCTCCACGCGTAAGCGGGTGGCGGTGAGGCTCGCGTGCACCTCGGCACCCCGGTCGGTATGGACGAGCGCGTTGGTGACGAGCTCGGTGATCAACAGTTCGGCCACCTCGGCGGCGTCGGTCCGGCATCGGTGGCGCATCAACTCCCGCAGAGCCCGCCGGACTTCGCCGACCGCCTTCAGGTCGGCCCGGCGTACGCTCCGGGTGATCCGTAGCGTGTCCACCGGTTCCCCGTCCCCGTCGGCGGACGGCTCACGCGGCACCGGCCTCCCTCTCCCCCACAACTTCCCGGTCTTCGCCCCCACCCGCACGGCGATGTCCCTCCCGTGTCCTTGCTCTCGAACAGGTCTACGGGATGCATGCCCCCCGGGCGGTTCCGCACTCCTGCGGGCTTACGGGCGGGGCACGTCGCGGGGGTCGGAACGAGGCGTCCGGATCATGCGTTCCACTCCTGCGTCCCCCACGACCCTGCCGACGGACCGTACGAATCCGGTCACCGTTCCGGCACCGGTCCTCGGAGGAATCGACAGGCGACCAGGTCCGTGGCCACGTCCGCCGGAGCGGGTCCCCGGTGCCGGACCGCGCCCTTCACAGCCCTCGTGAGCTGCTGGGGCCGCTCCACGCGGACCCCGTACGCACCGGCCGCACCGCGAGGGCCACGCAGGCCGGGTTCCTGATCGTCGCCCCCAGGAGGGCAGGCCGGAAACCGACGCCTCCGACTCGGCCGTTCCGAGCGATGAGTTGTCGAAGAGGACCACTTCGGTGGGCGGGCCGTACTGCACCAGGGGGAGGAAATCTCCCACCGGCATCGAGAAACCACCATCGCCCGAGATCGACACCCCTTGACGGTTCCGGTCGGTGAAGGAGCCTACGATGCGCCCTTGCCGTTCGGGGAAAGATAGCGCGTCGCCCCCACCTTGCACATGTCGGCGGCGACGGCGAGAACGGCGGTCCGACCGGAACCGGCGGCCCGACCGACTTCACCCGAATGGAGTAATCAAACGCGCCACCCACATGGGTGAAGATCAAGCTGAGTAGTGCCCCAACCGAGCAATCCGTGAAAGGGAAACCATATGCGCATTCGACGAATCTTCGCCGCCGTCATCGCCACGGCAGCCCTCGCCGGACTCGGCCTCACCGGCGCTGCCGCCGCGTCCGCCGCCCCTACCACCCCCACCGTCGCGGTCACCGAGAACCCCACCCCTGGTGAGTGCATCGACGGTGGCGGAAAGGTCGGGGCGAACAACATCTGCGAGGGCGGAACGCGCAACGGGGAGCTGGTCGACTGAATCTCACGGTGCGCCCCGCGGCCACGCGCCGCGGGGCGCACCGGCGTGAGCAGGCTGCGTCGACGGGACACCGGGGCCACGGGTGCTCCGGTCACGCCTCCCAGACGGCGGCGGCCGTGCGGTCGTCGGCGTAGCCCTTGAGGCGGAGCTGGGTGTCCGCGAGGAAGGCCGCGAGACCCGGCGGCTCCTGGTCGGCCCAGCGCGCGGCGAGCTCCGCCGGGAGGGCGGCCTCCTCCCGCATCGGTTCCGCCAGGCCCCCGGAGCACAGCAGCAGGGTGTCCCCCGGCCGGGCCACGGCGGCCCGGAAGCGGAAACCGCCCTCGGTGCCGTCGCCGCCCTCCTTGTCCTCGGCCGACCCGGCGGGCTCCAGGTCCTGCCACCGGCCCGAGCGGAGCCGGAACAGCCCGCCCGCGCCGGCGCCGAAGCACACCCGGGTGCGGCACTGCGGGTCGACCGGGAGCAGCAGCCCGCGCAGCCCGGCGGTGTACGCCGACTCCGCGAGGCCGAGCTCGGCGGCGCGGGCCCGCAGGCGCCCGTAGCCGCGGTCGGTGAGGCGCTGGAGGCCCGACCGCAGGGCGTCGCGGTGCCCGGCGCGGATGTCCTCGGCCAGCCTGTCCTGGCTGCGCCCCACGGCGGAGGCGACGGTGCGGCACAGTTCGGCGGCGGCCTCGGCGGCACCGGGGGCGGCCCGGTCCCCGCCCGCGAGGGCCACCAGGATCAGCGCGTCGTCGCCGCTGCCGAAGCGGGCGGTGAGCAGGAAGTCGCGGCGGGCCTCGCCGCGGTAGCGGGCGGAGTCCCCGCGCAGGGAGGCGGCGCGCAGGGTGTAGCTGCCGTAGCGGGCGCCCTCCAGGACGGTGTCCGGGGTCAGCGCGTCGAGGGCGGCCGGGTCGGCGGGTGGGAGGGCTCCCGGTTCGGGGGCGTACGTGGGGGCGCGGTCGCCGAGGTGCGAGACCGCGGGCCGCACGGCCTCGGGTCCGGCCGCCACCGGCCCGGGCCCCTGCTCGGCCCGTTCTCCGGGCCCGGCCTCGGGATCGGCCTCAGGATCGGTCTCCCGCTCGGGCTCGGCGACGGGCGCCTGTCGCGGCGCCGGATCGAACCAGGCCTCCGGGCTCGGCGCCTCCGGGTGCCGTACCGGCAGCTCGGGTCCGCGCACCGGTGGTACGTCCACGCCCCCGAGCGCGTACCCGGTCGCGTCGCCCGCCCGGGGATCGCGCGGCGGCGGGAGGCTGGGCAGGGTCGGGGTGGGCACCGGCTCCCCCTGCCGGGGGCCGGGCAGCAGCGGCTCCGGGGCGCGCGGCGGCTGCGGCGGGCCCTGGTCGGGTGCGAGGTCCGGTGCCGGGCCCGTGGCAGGGGCCGTGCCCGACGCCACGGCCGGTGCGGTGGCCGGTGCGGTGGCCGGTGCGGTGGCCGGTGCCGGGTCGGTCGTCACCCCCGCCGCCGAACGGAACCGGTTGTCCAGGGTGTCCCCCGGGTCGGGTTCCGCTCCCGCGTCCGGGCCCTCGTAGAGCTTCTGCCACCAGTCGTCCGCGCCCTGCTGACTCATGGCTTCATTCTCGGCCCCCCATGGGGGCGGAAAACGCCGAATGCGGGAAAAGGGTCCACCGGACCGCGGTCCGGTGAACCCCTCCCGTTCCCGTCGTACGGATCAGCGCACGTCGTACGCGCGCACGACCGTCTGGGTGACCGTGGCGCCCTCCGCGTCGGTCAGTTCGACCATCAGCGACACGGGCCTGCCGGACGCTCCGGCGTGGTCGACGACGGCGCTCCACCGGCCGCCGCGCTCGCTCACCGTCGCCTGCGTCCAGTGCTCGCCGTCGTAGGAGTACGACAGCTTCGCCGACTTCAGCGCGCCGGGCGTGTAGCCCGCGTGGCCGGTGACGCCGAGCCCGATGCTCAGGCCGTTCGCCGCCGCGACCGTCTTCGTCCCGTCCAGCGGGGCCGTGTACCGCGGGAAGAGGATCCCGAGCCCCTGCGAGTACGCCGACGCGTCGAGCTTCGAGGTGAAGCCCCAGGTGGTCCGCACCGCGGTGGAGCGCTGCCAGACGCGGGCGGGCGGGCCGATCTTCTCGATGGACTGGGTCAGTTCGTAGCGGCCCTCCTCGGCGGGCACCTCGAAGACCCCGAACGGGTACCAGCTCTCCCCGACGACCTCCCCGCCCCGCTTGAGCTCCAGTGAGCCGATGTCGCCGAAGGAGCCCGGCTGGGCGGCGTGGGCGCTGTCGCCCCACATGGCGGGGGCGAAGCCGATCAGGTTGCCCTGCCGCTCGGCGGCCAGGGTCTCCCGGCCCGCCACGTCGCGCGGCGCCACGGGGCCGGTGACCCCGTCGTACCAGGTGGCGGTGGTCCGCTGCCCCTTGGTGTAGGCGCGCTGCTCGCCGACCATGAACTCGCCCCAGGGGAAGCTGCTGGAGAGCAGCTGGTCCCAGGCGGTGTCGCCGGCGGAGTGGTACTCGGTGCGCGTCCCCGGGGCGGCGACGGTCTCGATGCCTCCGAAGTACACGGCGGTGCCGATCGGCCGGTAGGCGCCGGCCAGGTCGATGAAGTCGGCGGCCACGCCCATGGAGTGGTAAGTGGATTCGGTCCGGCCGAGGTCGCGGTCGCGCACCCGGTGGGTGCGGCCGCCCGTGACCTCTCCCTTCTCGGGGAGGGCGAGGGAGTAGACGTACGGGCTGTTCGCCTCGGCCTTCCAGGACAGGGCGACCTTGCCGGTCACGAGCCGGGCCAGCAGGGCCTTCGCCTCGGCGGCCTCGATGGTCAGCGCGGGCAGCGCGCCGCCCGCGTAGCCGGTGGATCCGGTCCAGCGGCCGGGGGTGTCGCGGTGGGCGAGGACCGCCTTGGCGCCGGCGTCCCGTGCGTTCCGCGCGACCTCGTGGAGCGAGCCGTCGACCGCCTTCACGAGGACGACCGCGTCCTTCGCGCCCGCCGCGGCGAGTTCCTCGGGGGTGCCGGAGCCGGCGTCGACCAGCGGGGCGCCGCCGGTTCCGTCGAGGTTGTCGCTGCCGGTGGACGCGGTGATCGGGTGCAGGACCGGGCCGCCGACGACCTTCAGCTCGGAGACGAGCGGCGCGGCCGCCCGCCAGTAGGAGGCGAACTCGAACGCGCCCTCCTTCGCACGGCCTTCGACGGAGGCGTAGAAACCGCGGATGGTGCGGCCGCCCATGGCGGTGCCCGCGTGCAGCCACACGTCGTCCCAACTGCGGGCGAATCCGAGGGTGGTGTTGCGGGCCTCGATCGGCCGGTCGGCGGCGATGTCCAGGCGCCCGGCCTTACGGGCGTCCAGGACGACGGTGGTGTCCTTCTTCAACTCGATCTGGGGGCGGCCGAGATAGGTGAGGGAGTCGAGCAGCCTGTCCCCCTCTGCCGCGCCCGCGTCGGGGGTGGCGACGAAGGCGGAGAGGAAGTACGCGCCGGGGCGCACCCGGTAGACCTGGTCGGTGGCGCCCTCGTTGAAGCGGCGCTCGCCGGTGGCGTCGTCGGTGCCGATCACGTCCAGCGAGGAGGGACCGGCGGCCGGCTCGCCCGCACGGTCGACGAGCTTGACGCGCAGGGTCACCGTCTCGGGTTCGACGTAGAGCGAGAAGGGGGTGGAGACCCGTACGCCGTTCCCGGTGGCGACGACGCGGCCGGTGAGGTCCCCGTACTGGGAGCGTTCAAGCTTCGCCGCCGGGTCGAGGGCGAGCGGAACCCTGGTGGTGGCGCCGGCCGGGACGGTGACCGTACGCCGTTCCAGGCGGGCCACCTGGGCGCGGACGGGCGAGCCGTCGTTGCCGGTGACCTTCTCGACGGCCAGGTTCAGGGTGACGGGGGTCCTGCCGGTGTTGGTGTAGGGGACCTCGACGGTGGTGCGGTCGCTGCGGTCCTGCGGCCAGCTGTACGTGCCGCCCTGGACGGCGGGCGCACCGGTCACGGTGGCGTCGAGGGCGGCCTTCACGTCGAGGCGGCCGGCACCGGTCTCCCGTACGTCCCCGGGGACCGCGGTGGCTGCGGAGCCGACGAGGGCGGCCTTGATCTGCTGCGCGCTCCAGTCGGGGTGGCGCTGCTTGACGACGGCGGCGGCGCCCGCGACGTGCGGGGTGGCCATCGAGGTGCCGGACATCGACCGGTACGCGTACACCCCGCGGCCGCCCGCCGCGGCGGCGGAGATCCCGACGCCGGGGGCGGCGATCTCGGGCTTGAGGGTGTGCTGGAGGCCGGCCGGGCCGCGGCTGGAGAAGGTGGCCGTGGTGTCGTCGCGGTCGACGGCGCCCACGGTCAGGACGGAGGGGGCGCACCCGGGTGAGGAGACCGTGTTGTTGCCGGGGCCGGTGTTGCCGGCGGCGACGACGAACAGCGGGCCCTGCTGGGAGAGTCGTTCGGCGGCGGCGGCCAGCGGGTCGTCACAGGCCGTCCGCGAGGGATCGCCGAGGCTCATGGAGACCACGTCGGCCTTGGCCTGCACGGCCCACTCCATGCCGGCGATGATCCACGAGTCGAGTCCGTAGCCCGCGTCGTCGAGCACCTTGCCGCTGAGGAGTTCGGCGCCGGGGGCCACGCCCTTCTTGGCTCCGCCGCTCTCGGCGCCGGAGCCGCCGACGGTGGAGATGGTGTGGGTGCCGTGCCCCTGCCGGTCCGCGTCGGTGTCGGAGTCGGTGAAGTTCTTCGAGGCGGTGACCCGGCCCCTGAGGTCGGGGTGGTCCAGGTCGGTGCCGGTGTCGAGGACGGCGACCTTGGTGCCCTTGCCGTCGTACCCGGCGGCCCAGGCGGCGGTGGCTCCGACCTGCTTCGTGGACCGCTCCAGGTTCGCCCGGACCTTGCCGTCCAGCCACAGCTTCTTCAGTCCGCCCGAGACGGAGCGCGCGCGGGCGTCCGTACCGGTGACGTCGGACCAGAAGGCGGCGGCCTGCTCCTTGTCGGCGGCGAGGGCGACGGCGCCGATGGAGCCGAGGACGAGGGAGCGGTCGGCGCCGCGGGGCGTGGGCGGGGCGCTGCGTGCCACGTTCACGGATCCGTCGTAGACCGCGATGAGCGGCAGCTTCTCGGTGTGCGCGTCGTCGTAGCCCTGCCGGACCAGGCCGGTGACGTTGAACAGCTCGGGGTCGACCGTGCCGGCGGCGAGGGCCCGCACCGCGGCTTCGGGGTAGACGTACAGGTCCTGGCCGGACTGCCGGGTCTGTACGAGCGGTTGCGAGCCGTCCGTGCGGGGCATCGCGGTGGCGGCGGTGCGACCGGCCGCGTCGGTGGAGACCAGGATCCGGTCGCCGGTGACCAGGGTCACCGTGACCGGGGTGGTCGGCTGCTTTCCGGCGGCCTCGCTTCCGACGAGCGGTCTCTTCCCCGCTCCGGGCGCTCCGTCGGCCGGCTGCGCGGCCGTCGGGCCGACGGCGGTGACGGCCAGGACGGCCGCGGTGGCCGCCCCGAGTGCCGTACGCGATATCGGACGCATCGCTCTCCCCAGGTGAATTCCGGCCAACTGCTGCGTTGCACGACGAAAGCGCCGCGTAAATGGCTTCCGGCCGGCGGATGTTGGTGCTGCGGTGGCGTCACCTTGGCAGAGTGGCGGCAGGTGCGGCGATGATGTCCGCGGCGGGTTTGCGCCGTGGCCGCTTCCCGCCAGGCGCGTGTCGAAAGGTGGGTGGACGGGTTGCTGGGTGCCATAGGGCTGGACGAGGGCCAGGAGTCGGCGTACCGCGCGTTGGTCGCGCTGGGTGCCGCGGAGGTACCCGACCTCGCGCACCGGCTGACGCTGCCGGTGCAGCACACCGAACGGGCCCTGCGCCATCTGGAGCGTCAGGGTCTGGCGGCGCAGTCCTCGGCCCGGCCCGGGCGCTGGGTGGCGGCCCCGCCCGGCGTCGCCCTCGGGGCGCTGCTGACCCAGCAGCGGCACGAGCTGGAGCAGGCGGAGCGGGCGGCGGCGCTGCTGGCCGAGGAGTACCGGGCGGAGGCGACCGAGCCCGCGGTGCACGACCTCGTGGAGGTGGTGCAGGGCGCGAGCGCGGTGGCGCACCGCTTCCACCAGATCCAACTGGGCGCGGAGAAGGAGGTCTGTGCGCTGGTCACCGGCCGGCCGCAGGTGGTGACGGGGACGGACAACGAGGCGGAGGACCGGGCGTCGGTCCGCGGGGTCGAGTACCGGGTGGTCATCGAGCGGGAGGTGCTGACCGCGCCGAGCGGGATCCGGGAGGCGTCGACGGCGCTGGCGCGCGGCGAGCGGGTCCGGGTGACGGAGCGGGTCCCGACCAAGCTGGTGATCGCGGACGGGACCCTGGCCATGGTCCCGCTGACGGCCCGCGGGGCGGAGCCGGCGGCGCTGGTGGTGCACGCCCCGGGGCTGCTGGAATCCCTGACGGGCCTGTTCGAGGCGGTGTGGCGGGAGTCGTTGCCGCTACGGCTGGGGGCGGCCGGTTCGGCGGAGGAGGCCGGTGGCAGCCCCGACGCCACGGACCTGGAGATCCTCTCGCTGCTCCTGGCGGGCATGACGGACGCGAGCGTGGCCAAACACCTGGAGCTGGGGCTGCGGACGGTGCAGCGCCGGGTCAAGGGCCTGATGGAGCTGTCCGGGGTGACGACCCGGCTACAGCTGGGCTGGCACGCGTACGAGCGGGGCTGGGTGGCCCGATAGCCCCAGGTCGGTCAGGCTGAGCGCATGGATCTGCCTCAGCTGCTGCTGGTGGGGCTGGTGCTGCTGCTCGGGGTGGTCGGAGTGCTGATCCCGGGTGTGCCGGGCACCTGGCTGGTGTGGGCGGGGCTGCTGTGGTGGGCGCTGCACGTGCGCTCGACGCTCGCCTGGTCGCTGCTGGTCGCGGCGACGGCCCTGCTGCTGGTGGTGCAGGTGGTGAAGTGGCTGCTGCCGCCCCGACGGGTGCGGGGGCTGGGGATCACCTCCCGGATGGCGGTGTTCGCGGGGGCCGGGGCGGTGCTGGGTTTCGTACTGGTTCCGGTGGTGGGGGCGGTACCGGGCTTCGTGGGGGGCATCTACCTGTGCGAGCGGATGCGCCTGGGCACGCACGGCGAGGCCTGGGCGTCGGTGCGGGCGGTGATGCGGGCGGTGGGGACGAGCGTGCTGGTGGAGCTGTTCGCGTGCCTGATGGTGGTGGGGGCGTGGGTCGGGGCGGTGGTGGCGGCGTAGCGACCCGTCGGAGGGCGCGGGAACGCCCTCGTGCGGCTCGCGCGTTCGGTGGATAGGCTCTCAGCCCCTGCCTCGATCGGTCGTGGAGCTCTCATGGACGAGTCCGTTCGGGACGAGCCGGCCCGCCTCGCCCCGCAGCCCGCCGACCCGGTCGACGTCCGGGCGGGTGACGACGCCCCGCCGATCACGTCGGACGCCGGTGAGCCGGCCTGCCTCCTGCACCTCGTCTGCGCCGCGTGCGGGGCCCTGGACACCGAACGCGACGCGCGACGATGCCCCCGATGCGGCGCCCCGCGGGCCGACTGAACGCCCCGGGGCCCTGCCCGCGGGCCCTAGGTCGACAGCCCGATGCGGTAACGAAAAGAGGCTGCGAGGGTGGGCGGTATGACGGACTTCAAGGGTTTCAGCGAGGCCGAAATGGCTTATCTGCGTTCCCAGCACCTGGGCCGGCTGGCCACGGTGGACGCGGCCGGGCAGCCGCAGGCGAACCCGGTGGGCTTCTTCCCGCAGGAGGACGGGACGATCCTGGTGGGCGGGATGGCGATGGGCACGACCAAGAAGTGGCGCAACCTGCACGGGAACCCCCGGCTGTCCTTGGTCGTGGACGACCTGGTGAGCACCCGGCCGTGGCGGGTGCGCGGTATCGAGATCCGGGGCCGGGCCACGCTGGAGACGGGCCCGCACGAGCTGGGCGCCCATTTCAGCCCGGAGGTGATCCGGATCCACCCGGAACGCGTCCACGCGTGGGGGCTCTGACCGTCCCGGGAGCGCGGCCCCCGCGGTGCGCGGGCGGCGGGGCGTCGCCGTACGGCGCCGGGTGCTGACGCCCTGCTCAGGGGTGGAAGGGCGACAGCGGGGGGTCGGGGCTCGTGACGGCCGGTACGCCCTGTCGGCGCTCCGGCGGATCACCCGCGGTACCCGCTGAGGGCGGTCCCGGGCGAAGTCGGGGTGCCGGCCCGCGGCACCCCGACCCGCGGCCGGGTTTCAGACCCGGCCGCCACGCTTGGCGGCGTGGTTGGCCCGGCCCTCCGCCGACTTCAGGCGCCAGTCACGGCGGATCTCCGACCGCAGCCGGGCGTCCGTCTTGGCGACGATCCGCTGGTTCTCCCGCAGGAGCTTGCGGTAGCTCTCCAGACGACGGTCCGCGAGCTCGCCGGAGTCCAGCGCGGCCAACACCGCGCAGCCCGGCTCCGCCTCGTGCGCGCAGTCGTGGAAGCGGCAGTTCTCGGCGTACTCCTCGATCTCCGAGAAGACCTGGCCGACCCCGGTCTCGGCGTCCCACAGCCCGACGCCGCGCAGTCCGGGCGTGTCGATCAGGACGCCGCCGCCGGGCAGGGCGAGCAGGTTGCGCGTGGTGGTCGTGTGCCGCCCCTTGCCGTCGACCTCGCGGGCGGCCTGCACCTCCATGACCTCGGCGCCGAGCAGCGCGTTGGCCAGGGTGGACTTGCCGGCGCCCGAGATGCCCAGCAGCACACTGGTGCCGTCGCCGACGATCGCGGCCAGCACGTCCGTGCCCTCCCCCGTGACGGAGGAGACGGTCAGTACCTGCACGCCCGGAGCGGTGGCCTCCACGTCCTGGACCAGATGGCCGAGCGTGGCCGCGTCCGGCACCAGGTCGGCCTTGGTGAGGACGACCAGTGGCTGCGCCCCCGACTCCCAGGCCAGGGCCAGGAAGCGCTCGATGCGGCCGAGGTCCAGCTCGACGGCGAGGGAGACCGCGATGATGGCGTGGTCGACGTTGGCGGCGAGGATCTGCCCCTCGGAGCGCTGCGAGGAGGTGGACCGTACGAAGGCGGTCCGGCGCGGCAGGTACGCCTTCACGTAGCGGGGGTTGCCGGACGCCTCGACGGCGGCCCAGTCCCCGGTGCAGATGACCCGGAGCGGGTCGTGGGGGGTGACGAAGGCGGTGTCGGCGCGGACGATGCCGTCCGCGGTCATGACATCGCACTGGCCGCGGTCGACGCGTACGACACGGCCGGGCACGAGACCCTGCTCGGCGTACGGGGCGAACTCGGCCTCCCACGCGTCGTCCCAGCCGAGGGCGGCGAGGGCGTGCGGGAGCGAGGTGTGTGAAACGGACGGGAGAGCGGAGAAAGACAAGGGAAACCCTTCACAGGGTGGCCCCGGCCGCGGGCGCTCGCTCGGTGGCGGCGCGCGAAGAGGTGTGAGGTCAGCCGGAGACCACAGAAGTGACATTGATGGTCTTCTGAGTGCGGGCAGCGCCCTGCGCGATGACAGTCATCAACGAACTCACCTCCGGGTCCATGCACATGCTGATCGTCTCCTCGCCGGTCGGCGGGAACGGATGCACCGTAACAAGACCGCTCCCGCGGGGGCCACTTCTTTTTCCGGGTCTATGTGTCCGGGGTCGCGGCGTCGTCCGTGCCGGGAGCCGACCAGGGCCCGTCGGGGTACGCCGCCTGGGCGCGGCCGACTCCCGCCTCGATGTCCAGGCTGTGGGTCGAGGTGGGGTCGCGCAGGGCGTCCGGCACGTCGCAGCGGCCGGCTCCGGCCTCGCATCGGACCTGGAAGCGGGTGGCCGCGGGCACGGTGAGGGCCAGCCGGCCGGAGCCGACGCGGGCCGTGATCCCGTCGGGCGGGGTGACGAAGCCGGCGACGGCCCGGCCCGAGCCGACCCGGATCTCGGCCCGGTCCGAGGCGAGTCCGGTGGCCTCCAGCCGGCCCGAGCGGACCTTCGCCCGCAGGGCGCCGCGCAGCCCGACGAGCTCGACCTGCCCGGAGTCGACCTCCGCGTCGACGGTGCCGGCCAGCCCGCTGACCGCGATCCGGCCGGAGCGGGTCGTCACCTTCACGGGGACGTCCACGGGTACGGTCACCGCCAGTTGGACCGAGCAGCCCGTCCCGCCGACCGGCCAGAAGCCCTCGCCGGGGCAGTGCGGGGTCAGCCGCAGGGTGTCGCCGAGTCGGCTCCGCTCGATGGTGGGCGTCCTGAGGGACCAGCTGACCTTGGCCCGGTAGTCGACCTGCCGGTCCGCTCGCGGGGTGACCGTGACGTCCGCGTCGCCGCCGACGATCTCCACCGCGGTCACCGGGCGGCCGTCGCTGCCGCCGTGCAGGGTGTCGCTCCGGGTGCTCCCCCAGGACCGGACCTGCCAGGTGGCCGGTGCCACCACGAGGACCGCGCCGAACAGGGTGGCGGTGATCCAGGCCAGGCGCTGCGTGCGGTGCGGCCGGTCGGTCCGGGTCACGACGTGCCGTCCAGGAAGCGCAGGACGGCGAGGACCCGCCGGTGGTCGCCGTCGGCAGGGGGCAGGTCGAGCTTGGCGAAGATGCTGTTGATGTGTTTGGCCACCGCGCTCTCGCTCACGACGAGTTCGGCGGCGATCCCGGCGTTCGAGCGGCCCTCCGCCATCAGGGCCAGGACCTCGCGCTCGCGCGGCGTGAGCCGACCCAGGGGGTCCGGGCCGCCACCGCGGCGCAGCAGGAGCTGGGCGACGACCTGCGGGTCCAGCGCGGTGCCGCCCGCGGCGACGCGGCGCACGGCGTCGATGAACTCCTCGACGTCGGCGACCCGTTGTTTGAGCAGATAGCCGACGCCCGCCCGGGTCTGCGTGGCCAGCAGATCGGCGGCGTAGCGCTCCTCCACGTACTGCGAGAGCAGCAGCACCGCGGTGCCGGGGCTCTCCTGGCGGATCATCAGGGCGGCCCGGACGCCCTCGTCGGTGAAGCCGGGCGGCATCCGCACGTCCACCAGGGCCAGTTCGGGTCGGTGTTCCTCGACGGCGGCGAGCAGACCTTCGGCGTCGCCGGTCTCGGCGACCACCTCGAATCCGGCCATGTCGAGGACTTTGACGAGTCCTATGCGCAGCAGGACGGAGTCCTCGGCGATCACAGCCCGCACGGCAGCTCCACGGTGATGACGGTCGGACCCCCGAGGGGGCTTTCGATCATGATGGTTCCGTCGACGGACCCTACGCGTTTGCGCAGGCCCACCAGGCCGGTGCCGCGGGCCTGATCGGCGCCGCCCACGCCGTCGTCGGTGACGGTGATCCGCAGCAGGTCGCCGCCGCGGGCGGTGCCGTCGGGGGCCGGGGCGCGTACGACGTGGACGCGACAGCGTTCCGCCCGGGCGTGCTTGGCCACGTTCGCCAGGGCCTCGGAGACCACGAAGTAGGCGACGGCCTCGACGGTGGCCCCGGGCCGCTGCTCGATGTCCACGGTCAGCTCGACGGGGAACGGGGCCCGGGCGGCGACCCCGGAGAGCGCCGCGTCGAGTCCGCGATCCTCCAGCACGGCCGGATGCAGGCCCCGTACCAGGTTGTTCAGTTCCTCGATGGCCTCCTTCGCCTCCCGGTGCGCCTCGTCGATGACGGCCTTGGCCTCGGCGGGCAGGTCGGTGAGGGTGGCGCGGGCGATGCCGAGGTTCATGGCCAGGGCGACCAGCCGCTGCTGGGCCCCGTCGTGCAGGTCCCGTTCGATCCGTCGGCGTTCGAGGTCGGCGGCGTCCAGTACCCCGGCCCGGCTCTCCGCGAGGTCCTCGACCCGCCGCTCCAGTTCGCGGGCCCGGTTCGGGCCGAGGAGGGCGGCCGCGGCCACGGAGTCCAGTCGGGCGAAGAGGGCGGCGAGCCAGGGCGCGGCGAGCAGCAGGAGGACGCCGCCGACGGTGACGGCGTCGTAGTCGTTGGTCCAGCCGGGAGTTCGGGTGTCGGCGGGCAGGATCCAGAACCAGCCGTAGACGCTGGTGGCGGCGGTGCCGAAGGCCCAGGCGAGCACCACCACTGCGCCGGCGACGGCGGCGAGCGGGCTGACCAGCAGGTGGTAGCCGTACTGCCGCCAGGTCGACTCGGAGCGCAGGCGTCGCGCCACCGCGAACGGGGTGAACCGGCCGCCCTCCCGTTCGACCTCGGGTACGTCGAGGCCCAGCAACGTCCGGAACCGGCTGCGTTGGAGCCGGGTCAGGAGCGGCCCGAGCAGCAGGATCAGGAGCGGTGGGATCGTGCCGGGCCCGGGTGCCATGACGGTGGCGGTGAGGCCGAGGAGCACGGGCAGGGCGGCCGGGATCGCGGCCGCGGTGAAGGTGGTGTTGCGCCAGGCCCACGCCGACCACGGTGCGTGCGCCGTGATCCAGGTGTACGTACGCCTCGGCGCGCCCCCGCGAATTGCCATATCAGTACGGTAATCGCACTGATCAGAGGCGTGCCATCATGCGGGCACCCGCCCGGGGGTGTACCTGGTGCCACCCCCGATCCGGATCGAGGGGCTACTGATCCGACGGGCCCGGCCGACGAGGCTGGTGGTGTGCCCGGAGGACGGACCGCCGGGCGGGAAGGAGACCCTCGTCATGGCCCTCGTCGCCCCGCAGTCCCGCGCCTGGCGCACCGCCCGCACGCCCCGCACGCCCCGTACCCGTGCCTTGCGCGCGCCCGGCACGGCCACCGTACTCACCGGCGCCGGACTGGTGTTGCTGCCCTGGGTGGTGGTGCTCGCGAAGACGATGCCGCGGACCACCGAGGTCTCCCACTGGTCCACGGCGTGGATCGGCCTGGACCTGATGCTCGCCGCCGGGCTGACCGGGACCGGGGCGCTGTTGCGCCGGCGAGATCCTCGGGCGTCCCCGATCGCCGCGGCGACGGCCGCGCTGCTCGTGATGGACGCCTGGTTCGACGTGACGACCTCGGCCGGGACCGGCGGTCAGGGGACGGCGTTGCTGCTGGCGGCGGGCGCGGAGCTGCCGTTGGCGCTCGCCTGCGCGGTGGTGGCGGCCCGCCGCCCGTGCTGATGCCGGACGGCCGGTCGCGTCGCCTGCCGAGTTCGAACACGCCCTTCCGGGCCGGGGCACGATCGGACACGCCCCAGGGGTGCCGGCGGAACACGATGCGGCGCGTGTCCGATTCGTTCAAGACGGGCGCCCGGTGCCCGCCTAGCCTGCTGCCATGACTCCTCGATTCGACCTGATCGGCATGGTGGTCTCCGACATGGCCGCCTCGCTCGCCTTCTACCGCCGCCTCGGGCTGGACATCCCGGCCGAGGCCGACGACCTGCCGCATGTGGAGGCCGTCCTGCCCGGGGGCCTGCGGATCGCGTGGGACACGGAGGACACCATCCGTTCCTTCGACCCGTCGTGGACCCCGCCCACCGGTGACGGCCGCCGGGACCTGGCCTTCCTGTGCGACTCCCCCGCCGAGGTGGACGCGCTCTACGCCGAACTGACCGCCGCCGGGCACACCGGACACCTGAAGCCCTGGGACGCCTTCTGGGGCCAGCGCTACGCCGTCGTGCTCGATCCGGACGGCGGCGGCGTCTCGCTGTTCGCCCCGTCGGCTCCGGCGGCATAGGCCCGCGGCGTCGTCCCGGCCGGCGCCCGCACCTCACGGGAGAGTGCGCCTGGTCGGCGTACCCCGCGACGCAGGCGACCTCGGCGAACGGCAAGCCCGCGCGGGCGTCCCCGTACCCCTCGACGTACGCCTCGACCAACCCGGACGCCCGGCGCACCGCGCGGGAGGGCCACAGGTCGGACGGCGCTTCCTCGTACACCACTCCAGGTTGAGGACCGGGCGTCTCTTTCGGATCAGGCCCGGCGCGCCTCGGTGGGACGGGAGGGCGCCGGTGGAGGATCGGGGGGCGGCGGATGCGGCCGATGCGGGCCGCATCCGCCGCGCCCCTCGGATCCGCCCGGTACCCGCCGGATCCGCTTCGTCCGCCGCACCCGCCGCATCCCCTTTCCCGCCCCGTGAAGAGGTCCGGACGTGAATCTCCCCGACGACGACCCGGCGCGTCCCGACGGCGTGGCCGGCGGACGCTACGGCGAGGCGGTGTTCCGGCCCGAGCTGCCGGGCGAGGACGACCGCATCGACCTCGGTGCGCTCGCCTACGACGACTTCACCCTGGCCCGGCTGCGCGCGCTGGGCGCCGGGCCGGGCTGGCGCTGCCTGGACGTGGGCGCGGGAACGGGCACGGTCTCCCGGCTCCTCCTGGACCGGGCCGGGGTCTCGGAGGTCGTCGCCGTCGACCGGGACACGACCTTCCTCACGGCGCACCCGACGCCCGGGCTCACCCCGCTGGAGGCGGACGTCACGGCCCTGGACTTCGCTCCGGGACGGTTCCGGCTGGTGCACGCCCGGTTCGTGCTGATGCACCTGCGGAACTGGCCGCGGATGATCGGCAAGCTCGCCTCCCTGGTCGCCCCGGGCGGTGTCCTGGTCCTCGGCGACGCGGTCGACCTGACCACCCCGGCCGCGCCGACGACCACGTACGGCCGGGTGATGCGGGCCATGTGGCAGGGGCTGGGGGACAGCCTGGGCACCGACGTCTCCTGGGTTCCGGACTACCCCGCGCACCTGAGGG
Organism: Streptomyces sp. CLCI03; assembly: GCF_053615355.1. Lineage (NCBI taxonomy): Bacteria > Bacillati > Actinomycetota > Actinomycetes > Kitasatosporales > Streptomycetaceae > Streptomyces > Streptomyces sp. CLCI03. The sequence goes on from NZ_CM132132.1 coordinate 1,953,895, forward strand.
AGGCCGGTCTGCTGTCCGTGGGCGCCGAGATCCTCGTGCCGCCGCTGCTGCCCGGCAGCCCCATCAGCCGGTTCTGGGCCGATACCTGGGAGCGCGCGCGGGAGCCGATGACGGCCACCGGGCTGGTCGACGACGCGACGATCGACGCGGCGATCCGCTACCTGGACTCGCCGGACTGTGCCGCGCTCTCCCCCGGCCTGCTCACCGCCTGGGGTGTGAAGGCCCCGGAATGACATAGGGCGGTCCGGGAGGGAGAGAGGGAGGGAGTGGGACGGGACGGAACGGGCCGGGCGGCTCGGGCACCCCGCCCGGCCCTCGGTCAGTGCTTGCGCAGCCGGGAGTGGTAGTCCTCGGGCGGCAGGAACTTCGACCACCGCTCCGGGAACTCCGACGGCATCCCGTCGTCCTCGTCGTCCTCCGACTCGCCCTCCGCCATCGCCCGCCAGGCGGCGGCCCGCGCGATCAGCTGCGCGGCCTCCGCCTCACGGGCCCGTTCGTTCGCCTCGCGCGCCGCCGCCGTGGCCACGGAGGGCCAGACCCGGTCGATCGCGGCGTTGACGGCGGCCCCGACCAGCACCGCGAAGGCCGAGATGCCGATCCACAGCAGTACGGCCACGGGCGCGGCCAGTGATCCGTAGATCGTCGGCCCCTCCACCGTGTTGGTGAGGTAGATCCGCAGCAGGAACGAGCCCAGCACCCACATGGCGAGGGCCACCAGCGCCCCGGGCACGTCCTCGATCCACGGGGAGCGCACGGGCACGGACACGTGGTAGAGCGTCGTGAGGAAGGCGATGGACAGCAGGGTCACGGTCGGCCAGTACAGGACCGCGATCACTTCCGTGCCCCAGGGCACCAGCCGTACCACCGCGTCCGGTCCCACCACCATCAGCGGCAGCACGATCGCGCCGATCAGCAGGGCGATGATGTAGAGCAGGAAGGCCAGCAGCCGGGTCTTGACGATGCCGCGCTGGCCGTCGAGCCCGTACATCACGGTGATGGTGTCGATGAAGACGTTGACGGCCCGCGATCCCGACCACAGGGCGAAGGCGAAACCGAGCGAGATCAGGTCGGGCCGGCCACTGCGGGTGACGTCGTCCAGGAGGGGTCGGGCGATGTCGTTGACGCCCCGGTCGGACAGGACCGTGCCGACCGCCGCCAGGATGTTCTCCTCGATGCTTTCGACCGTGCGGGTGTCCGTCCAGCCGTCCACGTAGCCGAGCAGACCCAGCAGGCCGAGGAAGAGCGGGGGCAGCGAGAGCAGCGTGAAGAACGCCGCCTCGGCCGCGAGCCCGAGGATCCGGTACTCGATGCACGAGTTGACGGTGTCCTTCAGCAGCAGCCAGCCCATCTTGCGCATCGAGACGTTGCGGTAGAGGGCGCGGGCCCGGTGGAGCCGTCCTGGGGTCCGCTCGGGTGTTTCTTTTGCTGGCTGCACATCCTTACGGTATCCGCATGGCAGCCACCACCCACACAGTCAGCAACCAGGCCCCGCCCCTGGTGGGGTACGACGTCTACGGCGGCGATCGGGCCCTCACCGAGGGCGTCGAGCGTCACCTCGCGGCCGCGGAACCCGAACTCCTCGGCGAGGTAAGGCAGGAGCTCACCGACCTCGGGCGCGCGGCCGGTTCCGCGCAGGCCCAGGAATGGGGTGTGCAGTCGAACGAGAATCCGCCCAAGCTGCGGACGCACGACCGGTACGGGAACCGGATCGACGAGGTCGATTTCCACCCGGCCTGGCACCGGCTGCTCGGACACGCGGTGACCTCGGGGCTCACCGACGCCTGGGGCAGGCCGGCCGGGCATCTGCGCCGGGCCGCCGGGTTCTTCATCTGGTCGCAGGCCGAGGCGGGGCACGGCTGCCCCATCTCCATGACGCACGCCGCCGTACCGGCGCTGCGCACCGATCCGGTGCTCGCCGCCGAATGGGAGCCGCGGCTGACCTCGCACGTGTACGAGCAGGGGCTGCGGCCGGCCGCCGAGAAGGGCGGTGTGCTCTTCGGCATGGGGATGACGGAGAAGCAGGGCGGCAGCGACGTACGGGCGAACACGACGGCCGCGGTGCCGCTGGACGCCTCCGGCGAATACCTGCTGACCGGACACAAGTGGTTCTGCTCGGCTCCGATGAGCGACGGCTTCCTGGTGCTGGCGCAGGCACCGGGCGGACTGACGTGCTTCCTGGTGCCGCGGGTGCTGCCGGACGGTACCCGCAACGTCTTCGCGATCCAGCGGCTGAAGGACAAGCTGGGCAACAAGTCGAACGCGTCGAGCGAGGTGGAGTTCGACGGGACCTGGGCGCGGCGGGTCGGTGAGGAGGGCCGCGGGGTGCGGACCATCATCGAGATGGTCGCGGCGACCCGGCTGGACTGCGTCATCGGCTCGGCCTCCCTCATGCGACAGGCCCTGACCCAGGCCGTGCACCACGCGGAGCACCGCTCCGCTTTCGGAGCACCGCTCATCGACCAGCCGCTGATGCGCAACGTGCTCGCCGACCTCGCCCTGGAGTCGGAGGCCGCCACCACCTTGACCCTGCGTCTGGCGGCCGCCAACGACGCCGGTACCGAGCAGGAGAAGGCCTTCCTGCGCCTCGCCGTGCCCGCCGCCAAGTACTGGGTGACCAAGCGCTGTACGCCGATGGTGGCGGAGGCCCTGGAATGTCTGGGGGGCAACGGCTACGTCGAGGAGTCGGGGCTGCCGAGACTGCTGCGCGAGTCCCCGCTGAACTCCATCTGGGAGGGCTCGGGCAATGTGCAGGCGCTGGACGTGCTGCGCGCCCTGCAGCGCGAGCCGCAGGCGCTGAACGCCTTCCTCCAGGAGGTCGGCCTGGCCCGGGGCGCGGACCACCGGCTGGATTCGGCCATCAAGGACCTGCTGACGGATCTCGCCGATCTGGAGGGCATCGAGGCGCGGGCCCGCCGGGTGGTGGAGCGCATGGCGCTGGTGCTCCAGGGATCGCTGCTGGTGCGGTGGGCCCCGCCGGAGGTCGCGGACGCCTTCTGCGCCTCGCGGCTCGGCGGCGACTGGGGCACGGCCTTCGGCACGCTGCCGCACAGCCTGGATCTGCGCGCGGTGGTGGAACGGGCGCGGATCACGGGCTAGGAGAGAGCCCCCGTCGGGCTCCACGGCGGTCCCCAAACCGCTCCCAGCCGGGATCCGGGCCCATCACCGGTACAGAGGTGGCGCCGCGCCGACTCGGCACCACCCCTGATCCGAAGCCCCGAGGAGGAGCCGGCACGCCGCTCTGCGGCGTCCGGACAGTTTCGGTCGTGCGAACGGGACTTGGCGAGAGTTGCATACCGTTGCAACCTTTGAGTCGGCGGTCGCCCGTCGGGGTGCCCGGGGAAGCGGCCCGCGCGGACCTCCCGGGCGGCCTGCGTCGTACGTCCTGTTCGCACGGGGAGGTTCCGGTGGCCGACACCACAGGCAGCACGGTCGATGTGGCACGCATCTCGGCCATGGACGCGCGAGCGGCGGCACGTCTGCTCAAAGGCGTCCGGGCGGCGGCGCTGGCCGGGGACCGGCCGCCGGCCGCGCCCCGGCCGGAGATCGCGGAGTCCTGGCGCCGGATGCTGGCCGGCGGGGTGCACCCCGACCGGGACGCGCGCTCGCGGATGCTGTCGGCCGCCGAGACCGAGGAGCGGCGGCACGTGTCGCCGCTGCGGGAGATCCTGCCGGTGCTGCGCGAGGGGCTGCTGCCCGCCTTGGACGAGGCCCTGCACATCATGGTCGTCGCGGACGCGGACGGGCGGCTGCTGTGGCGGGAGGGCCACTCCTCCATCCTGCGCAAGGCGGACCGGCTCGGCTTCGCGGTCGGGGCCGACTGGGACGAGGCCGTCGTCGGCACGAACGGGGTGGGGACCGCCCTGGTGGCCCGGCGCCCGGTGCAGGTGTTCTCGGCCGAGCACTTCGTCTCCAGCCATCACGACTGGACCTGCGCCGGGGCGCCCGTACGGGATCCGCGCGACGGGCGGCTGCTGGGCGTGGTCGACGTCAGCGGGCCGCTGGCCACCATGCACCCGGCGACGCTGGCGTGGGTGACCTCGGTGGCCCGGCTCGCGGAGCGGGAGCTGCGGCTGCGGCACCTGGAGTCGCTGGAGCTGCTGCGGACGGTCGCGGCCCCGCTGCTGGCCCGGCTGCCGGGACGGGCACTGGCCGTGGACCCGAACGGCTGGACGGCGGCGGTGACGGGCCTGGCCCCGGCGGAGCGGATCCGGCTGCCGAAGACCTTCGGGCCGGGCCGGGTGTGGGTGCCGCGGCTCGGGGAGTGCGTGGTGGAGCCGCTGCCCGGCGGCTGGCTGCTACGGATCGACCAGGACGGCCGCGGCACGGCGCCGGTGACCCGGATCGTCCTGGACCTGAGCCGGGCGGGGTGCTGGTCGGCGACGGTGTACGGGCCCTCCGGGAGCTGGTCGCAGGAGCTGAGCCCGCGCCACGCGGAGCTTTTGTTCCTGCTGGCGGAGAGCCCGCGCGGGCGTTCGGCGGCGGAGCTGGCCGGGGAGCTGTTCGGCGACCCGACGCGCACGGTGACGGTCCGCGCGGAGCTGTCCCGGGTACGCCGCCACCTCGCGGGCGTCCTCACCCACCGGCCGTACCGGTTCGCGCAGGACGTGGAGGTGGAGCTGATCCGCCCCGAGGACCCGGCCGGACTGCTCCCGCACTCCACCGCGCCCACGGTGGTGCGGGCCCGCCTGGGCCGGACGGGGCCCGGCATGATTCCCTGAGCTGCATGAGCACCATCACCCTCACCACCTGGTCCCTGGAAATGACCTCCCCGTCGGACCTCGTCCCGGCGGCCGTTCCGGGCCACGAGATCACGATCTCGCGGGCAGAGGTCCCCTCCCCCGAGTTCAGCCGCTTCCTCTACGCCTCGGTGGGCGGCGACATCCACTGGACGGACAGGCTGTCGCTGACCCGCGCGCAGTGGGTGGAGCAACTGGACCGGCCGGGTGTGGAGACGTGGGTGGCGTACGACCGGGGCACGCCGGCCGGGTACGTGGAGCTCGACCCGCAGGACGACGGCGTGGTGGAGATCATGTACTTCGGTCTCCTCCCGGACTTCCGCGGCCGCCGCATCGGCGGGCACCTGCTGTCCGTCGGTGTCCGAAGGGCGTGGGACCTCGCGGAGCGCTGGCCGGACCGGGCACCGACCCGGCGGGTCTGGGTGCACACCTGCAGCCAGGACGGCCCGACGGCGATGAGCAACTACGAGCGGCGCGGCTTCAAGATCTTCAAGACGGAGACCGAGTCCAAGGTGGAGACCCCGACCCCTGGCCCCTGGCCCGGCGCGTAGCCCCTCCGGGGCCGGTCGGCCGAACACAACGGGCGCGGCGGCGCTGCGGGGACTCCGCCCCCGCGCCCCGCGCCTCGAAACTCCCCCGGCTACCGCGGCGAGGTTCTCCCTGGCGAGGCTGACATACCCGGCCTCACCGGCGTTCCATGCGTGACCCCCGTCACGTCGTCCCATCCTTCGAGACGAGTTCGTCCGAATCGTGGACAGTAGTGGACTCCTCCAATCGGCACATGACACGCTTCCGCCATGAATGGAGCTGGAATTGCCTTGGTGAGTCGGCGGCACGTCGACCTCGGCCGCATGTCCAGCGCCATCTGTCCGGCCCGCTGACGGAACCAGCCACGCCGCACATCGCCGCTGTCCCCGCCGTCGCGGACGCGCCGATCACCCGCTAGCCCCCTGAGGCCGTAGTACCGCCCTGCCCGCCGGCAACCCCGGCGCGGAGCGGGAATCAGCCGCACCCGCTCGGAGTCGCCGAGCCCGCAGGGGAGCGCCGCCGCCTCCCCCTGCCCTTGCCTCGAGCCGCCGAAGAAGGACGTACCGCCATGGCCGCCACCCCCGAAACGCCCGCAGCCGCACCCGCAGCCGCCGCGCGCCGCAAGACCGGCCGTCACCGCGGCGAGGGCCAGTGGGCCGTCGGACACCACACGCCCCTCAACGGCAACGAGCAGTTCAAGAAGGACGACGACGGTCTCAACGTGCGGACACGCATCGAGACGATCTACTCCAAGCGCGGCTTCGACTCGATCGACCCCAACGACCTGCGCGGCCGTATGCGCTGGTGGGGCCTCTACACCCAGCGCAAGCCCGGGATCGACGGCGGCAAGACCGCGATCCTGGAGCCGGAGGAGCTGGACGACGAGTACTTCATGCTGCGCGTCCGCATCGACGGCGGCCGGCTGACCACCGAGCAGCTCCGCGTGATCGGCGAGATCTCGGAGGAGTTCGCGCGCGGCACCGCCGACCTCACCGACCGCCAGAACGTGCAGTACCACTGGATCCGGATCGAGGACGTCCCGGAGATCTGGCGCCGGCTGGAGGCCGTGGGCCTGTCCACCACCGAGGCCTGCGGTGACACGCCCCGCGTCATCCTCGGTTCGCCCGTCGCCGGCATCGCCCAGGACGAGATCATCGACGGCACGCCCGCCATCGACGAGATCTACCGCCGCATCGTGGGCAACAAGGACTTCTCCAACCTGCCCCGCAAGTTCAAGTCCGCGATCTCCGGCTCGCCGCTGCTCGACGTGGCGCACGAGATCAACGACATCGCGTTCGTGGGTGTGGAGCACCCCGAGCACGGTCCCGGCTTCGACGTCTGGGTCGGCGGCGGTCTGTCCACCAACCCCAAGCTGGGTGTGCGCCTGGGCACCTGGGTCTCGCTGGACGAGGTCCCGGACGTCTACGAGGGCGTCATCTCGATCTTCCGCGACTACGGCTACCGCCGGCTGCGCAACCGCGCCCGTCTGAAGTTCCTCGTCGCCGACTGGGGCCCGGCCAAGTTCCGCCAGGTCCTGGAGGACGAGTACCTGAAGCGCAAGCTGACCGACGGGCCCGCGCCCGCGCAGCCCAGCGGCCGGTGGCGCGACCACGTGGGCGTCCACCAGCAGAAGGACGGCAAGTTCTACGTCGGCTTCGCGCCCCGCGTGGGTCGCGTCGACGGTGCCACCCTGACCAAGATCGCCGACGTGGCGGCGCAGCACGGCTCCGGCCGGCTGCGCACCACCGCCGAGCAGAAGATGATCGTGCTCGACATCGAGGCCGACCGGGTCGACTCGGTGGTCGAGGCGCTGGAGGCGCTGGACCTGCGGGTCGAGCCGTCCCCGTTCCGTCGCGGCACGATGGCCTGCACCGGCATCGAGTTCTGCAAGCTGGCCATCGTCGAGACCAAGGCGCGCGGCGCCTCGCTGATCGACGAGCTGGAGCGCCGCCTGCCGGACTTCGCCGAGCCGCTCACCATCAACATCAACGGCTGCCCGAACGCCTGCGCCCGTATCCAGGTGGCGGACATCGGTCTCAAGGGTCAGCTGGTCCTGGACGACGACGGCAACCAGGTGGAGGGCTACCAGGTCCACCTGGGCGGCGCCCTCGGCCTGGAGGCCGGCTTCGGCCGCAAGGTCCGCGGCCTCAAGGTCACCTCGGCGGGTCTGCCCGACTACGTCGAGCGGGTCGTCAAGCACTACGAGGAGCAGCGCGAGGACGGCGAGCGCTTCGCGGCGTGGGTCGCCCGCGCGGACGAGAAGAGCCTCTCGTGAGCGAGCGCGCCGCACCGTTCTACTGCCCCTACTGCGGCGACGAGGACCTGTTTCCCCACGAGGCGGGTCACGGCGCGTGGGAATGCAGGTCCTGCAACCGAGCCTTCCAGCTGAAGTACCTCGGGCTGCTGGCCCGGGGCGTTCGGTCGGATTCACCGGGATCAGCGGGAGGGGACGGGATATGACCACCACTCAAGACGTGCGTCTCACGGCGGAGGAGCTGAAGGCGCTGGCCGAGCAGGCGGGCCGGGACCTGGAGGACGCCTCCGCGTCGGACATCCTGCGCTGGGCGGTCGACACCTTCGGCAAGACGTTCGCCGTGACCTCCTCCATGGAGGACGCGGTGGTCGCCCACCTGGCCTCGCGGGTCCTCCCCGGTGTGGACGTGGTCTTCCTCGACACGGGCTACCACTTCGAGGAGACCATCGGCACCCGTGACGCGGTCGAGGCCGTGATGGACGTCAACGTCATCACGCTGACCCCGCGTCAGAGCGTCGCCGAGCAGGACGCCGAGTACGGGCCGAAGCTGCACGACCGGGACCCCGACCTGTGCTGCGCGCTGCGCAAGGTCAAGCCGCTGGAAGAGGGCCTGACGGCGTACACCGCGTGGGCGACGGGGCTGCGCCGCGACGAGTCCCCGACCCGGGCGAACACCCCGGTGGTCGGCTGGGACGAGAAGCGGCAGAAGGTCAAGGTCTCCCCGATCGCCCGCTGGACCCAGGACGACGTGGACGCGTACGTCGCCGAGCACGGCGTACTCACCAACCCGCTGCTGATGGACGGTTACGCCTCCGTCGGCTGCGCCCCGTGCACCCGGCGCGTCGCCGAGGGCGAGGACGCGCGGGCCGGCCGGTGGGCCGGGCGCGGCAAGACCGAGTGCGGACTGCACGGCTGATGACGACCGGCGAAGAACCTACGGAGACAGAGCAGATGAGCGTGAGCGACCAGGGCGCCACCGTGTGGCTGACCGGGCTGCCGAGCGCGGGCAAGACCACCATCGCCTACGCGCTGGCCGAGCGGCTGCGCGACGAAGGACACCGGGTGGAGGTCCTCGACGGGGACGAGATCCGCGAGTTCCTCTCCGCGGGCCTGGGCTTCACCCGCGAGGACCGGCACACCAACGTGCAGCGGATCGGCTTCGTCGCCGAACTCCTCGCGAGCAACGGGGTCAAGGCGCTGGTACCGGTGATCGCACCGTTCGCGGACAGCCGTGAGGCCGTCCGCAAGCGGCATGCCGCCGAGGGCACCTCGTACCTGGAGGTCCACGTGGCCACCCCGGTCGAGGTCTGCTCCGAGCGTGACGTCAAGGGCCTGTACGCCAAGCAGGCGGCGGGCGAGATCTCCGGTCTGACCGGGGTCGACGACCCGTACGAGGCGCCGGACTCCCCGGACCTGCGGATCGAGTCGCACACGCAGACCGTGCGGGAGTCGGCTTCGGCCCTGCACGCGCTGCTCACCGAGAGGGGTCTGGCATGACGACGACCGTCGCACACGTCCACGACGAGACGGATGCGCCCTACGCGCTGTCGCACCTCGACGCCCTCGAGTCCGAGGCCGTGCACATCTTCCGCGAGGTGGCGGGCGAGTTCGAGAAGCCGGTGATCCTCTTCTCCGGCGGCAAGGACTCCATCGTCATGCTGCACCTGGCGCTGAAGGCGTTCGCGCCGGCGCCGGTGCCGTTCACGCTGCTGCACGTCGACACGGGTCACAACTTCCCCGAGGTGCTGGAGTACCGCGACCGTACGGTCGAGAAGCACGGCCTGCGCCTGCACGTGGCCTCCGTCCAGGAGTACATCGACGCGGGCAAGCTGCGCGAGCGTCCGGACGGCACCCGCAACCCGCTGCAGACCGTGCCGCTGACCGAGGCGATCCAGAGCCTGAAGTTCGACGCCGTCTTCGGTGGCGGCCGCCGCGACGAGGAGAAGGCCCGCGCCAAGGAGCGCGTCTTCAGCCTCCGCGACGAGTTCTCCCAGTGGGACCCGCGCCGCCAGCGCCCCGAGCTGTGGCAGCTCTACAACGGCCGCCACGCCCCCGGCGAGCACGTGCGTGTCTTCCCGCTCTCCAACTGGACCGAGCTGGACGTCTGGCAGTACATCGCCCGCGAGGGCATCGAGCTGCCGGAGATCTACTTCGCCCACGAGCGCGAGGTGTTCCTGCGCAACGGCATGTGGCTGACGGCCGGCGAGTGGGGCGGCCCGAAGGAGAGCGAGACGCCCGAGACGCGGCTCATCCGCTACCGGACCGTCGGTGACATGTCCTGCACCGGCGCCGTCGACTCCGACGCCACCACGCTGGACGCCGTGATCGCCGAGATCGCCGTCTCCCGTCTCACCGAGCGGGGCGCGACCCGCGCCGACGACAAGATGTCCGAGGCCGCGATGGAAGACCGCAAGCGCGAAGGGTACTTCTAGACATGACCAGCACCACCGATCAGGTCGCCAACTTGGCCGACCTCGCAGCGACCACGCTGCTGCGCTTCGCGACCGCCGGCTCCGTCGACGACGGCAAGTCCACCCTGGTGGGCCGGCTGCTGCACGACTCCAAGTCGGTCCTGACCGACCAGATGGAGGCCGTCGAGGCCGTCTCGGCCCAGCGCGGCCAGGAGGCCCCCGACCTCGCGCTGCTGACCGACGGCCTGCGGGCCGAGCGTGAGCAGGGCATCACCATCGACGTCGCGTACCGGTACTTCGCCACCGCGCGCCGCCGGTTCATCCTCGCGGACACCCCGGGGCACGTGCAGTACACCCGGAACATGGTCACCGGCGCCTCCACCGCCGACCTGGCCGTGGTCCTCGTCGACGCCCGCAACGGCGTGATCGAGCAGACCCGCCGGCACGCGGCGGTCGCCGCGCTGCTGCGCGTCCCGCACGTGGTCCTGGCCGTGAACAAGATGGACCTGGTGGGCTACCAGGAGTCCGTCTTCGCGACCATCGCCGAGGAGTTCACCGCGTACGCCTCCGACCTGGGCGTCCCGGAGATCACCGCGATCCCGATCTCCGCGCTGGCCGGCGACAACGTCGTGGACGCCTCCGCCAACATGGACTGGTACGGCGGCCCGACGGTCCTGGAGCACCTGGAGACCGTCCCGGTCAGCCATGACCTCACGGCCTGCCCGGCGCGTTTCCCGGTGCAGTACGTGATCCGTCCGCAGTCCGCCGAGCACCCCGACTACCGCGGCTACGCGGGCCAGATCGCCTCCGGCGTGCTGCGCGTCGGAGAGGCCGTGACCGTCCTGCCGTCCGGCCGGACCTCGGTCATCGAGGGCATCGACGCGCTCGGCGAGAGCGTGGACATCGCCTGGGCCCCGCAGTCGGTGACGCTGCGGCTGAAGGACGACATCGACATCTCGCGCGGCGACCTGATCGCGCCGTCCGCGAACGCTCCGGCCACCACGCAGGACGTCGAGGCGACCGTCTGCCACGTGGCCGACCAGCCCCTCTCCGTCGGCGCCCGGGTGCTGATCAAGCACACGACGCGCACGGTCAAGGCCATCGTCAAGGAGATCCCCTCGCGGCTGACCCTGGACGACCTGTCCCAGCACCCGAACCCCGGGCAGCTGGTGGCCAACGACATCGGCCGCGTCGTCGTCCGCACCGCCGAGCCGCTCGCGCTCGACGCGTACGCCGACTCGCGCCGGACCGGGTCCTTCCTGCTGATCGACCCGGCCGACGGAACGACCCTGGCGGCGGGCATGGCGGGCGAGTCCTTCGCTTCCCAGGCCGAGACGACCGTCCAGGCCGACGAGGAAGGCTGGGACTTCTAGCTCATGCTTCCCGACATCTACTCGACCTTCGCGAAGGAGGGCGGCCGCGTAGGCAGCGGTGCTCTCGGCAGCGGCCAGGGAGGGGTTGCGCGATGTGCGCGATGACGTACGTGCACCGCATGCGCGCCCACACCCCCCACGAGCCGTACCCGACCTCGTTCCACAAACGAAGACGTGCGTCATGAGATGACGCCGTCACGAGAGGGAGTCCTCCCGTGCCTGCCACCGCCAGCACCCGCACCACCTTCCGCCGCGGCATCGTCGCAGCCGCCGCCCTGCCGCTCCTGATCGGTGCGCTCGCCTCCTGCGGCTACGGCTCCGAGGCCACGAAGGACGAGCCGAAGACCGCCGACACGGCGGACGCGGGTAAGAAGCTCTCGGCTGCCGAGGTGCGGATCGGGTACTTCCCCAACCTGACGCACGCCACCGCGCTGGTCGGCCTCCAGGAAGGCCTGATCGAGAAGGAACTGGGCGGCACCAAGATCAAGCCGCAGTCCTTCAACGCCGGCCCGTCCGAGATCGAAGCCCTCAACGGTGGCTCTCTCGACATCGGCTTCATCGGCCCCTCCCCCTCGATCAACGGCTACGTCAAGTCCAAGGGCTCGAACCTGCGGATCATCTCCGGCTCGGCCTCCGGCGGCGTCAAGCTCGTCGTGAACCCCGACAAGATCAAGACCCTGGACGACCTCAAGGGCAAGAAGATCGCCACCCCCCAGAAGGGGAACACGCAGGACGTCGCGTTCCTCAACTGGATCTCCGAGAAGGGCTGGAAGGTCGACCCCGAGTCCGGCAAGGGCGACGTCTCCGTCGTCCGCACCGACAACAAGGTCACCCCCGACGCCTTCAAGCAGGGCTCGATCGACGGCGCCTGGGTACCCGAGCCCACGGCCTCCAAGCTCGTCTCCGACGGCGGCTCCGTCCTCCTCGACGAGACCGCCCTGTGGCCCGACAAGAAGTTCGTGATCACGAACATCATCGTGTCCCAGAAGTTCCTCAAGGAACACCCGGACGTCGTCGAGGCCGTACTGCGCGGCACCGTCAAGACCAACGAGTGGATCCACGCCAACCAGGACAAGGCCAAGGCCTCCGCCAACGCCCGCCTCGAAGCCGAGGGCGGCAAGCCGCTCGACGCGAAGGTCATCGACCCGGCGTGGCCCAGCATCGCCATCACCGACGACCCGCTCGCCGCGACCCTGAAGACCCAGTCGGATTGGGCGGTCAAGGCGGGGCTCATCGAGCAGCCCGACCTCGCCGGCATCTACGACCTGACGCTCCTCAACAAGGTGCTCAAGGCCGCCGGCAAGCCCGAGGTCTCCGACGCCGGCCTCGGCGCCAAGTAACCCCGCAACCCCGCAATCCCAGGAGGTGACGACCATGGCCACCACGCTTGCCAAGGCTGCCGAGGGCTCCGCCCTGGAGCAGACGCACGCCGCCCGCATCGAGCACGTCTCGAAGTCCTTCTCCGGCCCGGCCGGATCGCAACTCGTCCTGGACGACATCAGCCTCGATGTCGCTCCCGGCGAGTTCGTCACCATCCTGGGTGCCTCGGGGTGTGGCAAGTCCACGCTGCTGAACCTGGTCGCGGGTCTGGACAAGCCGTCCGCGGGGTCCATCGAGGCCCCCGGCGGCCGGCCGGCCCTGATGTTCCAGGAGCACGCCCTCTTCCCGTGGCTGACCGCGGGCAAGAACATCGAACTCGCCCTGCGTCTGCGCGGGGTGGCCAAGGCCGAGCGCCGCCCGGAGGCCGAGCGGCTGCTGGAGCTGGTCCGCCTCGGCGGCTCGTACGGCAAGCGCGTGCACGAGCTGTCCGGCGGTATGCGCCAGCGCGTGGCACTGGCCCGGGCGCTCGCCCAGGACAGCCGGCTGCTGCTCATGGACGAGCCGTTCGCGGCCCTCGACGCCATCACCCGGGACGTGCTGCACGGCGAGCTCACCCGCATCTGGGCCGAAGCGAACACGAGCGGCTCCGCCACGGGCGGTCTGTCCGTCCTCTTCGTCACCCACAACGTGCGCGAGGCCGTCCGTCTCGCCCAGCGCGTGGTCCTGCTCTCCTCCCGACCCGGCCGGGTCGCGAAGGAATGGACCGTGGACATCCCGCAGCCGCGCCGCATCGAGGACGCGGACGTCGCGGAACTGTCCCTGGAGATCACTGAACACCTGCGTGGGGAGATCCGCCGCCATGGCCAGCACTGACATCACTTCGAAGGCCACGGGCAAGTCCGACGACCTGGCCGGCCTGGAGGCGGGCCTCGACGCCCTCGACGCGGTCCAGACCCACCGCACCCCGATCCGCGAGGTCCTCGTCAAGAAGGTCCTCCCGCCGGTCCTGGCCGTGAGCCTGGTGCTCCTGGTCTGGCAGGTCCTCGTCGCGACGCACGTGACCGAGGAGACCAAGCTGCCCCCGCTGTCCGCGGTGTGGGACAGCCTGTCCGACATGTGGGTCAAGGGCACGCTGCTGGAGGTCATCTGGACCAGCGTCTCCCGCGGTCTGCTCGGCTTCCTGCTGGCCCTGGCCATCGGTACGCCGCTCGGACTGCTCGTCGCCCGGGTGAAGTTCGTCCGCGCCGCGATCGGCCCGATCCTGCAAGGCCTGCAGTCGCTGCCGTCGGTGGCCTGGGTGCCGCCGGCCGTCCTGTGGTTCGGCCTCAACGACGCGATGATGTACACGGTCATCCTGCTGGGCGCCGTCCCGTCCATCGCCAACGGCCTCGTCTCCGGCATCGACCAGATCCCGCCGCTGTACCTGCGGGCCGGCCGCACCCTGGGTGCCACCGGTCTGCGGGGCGCCCGGCACATCGTCATGCCGGCCGCGCTGCCCGGCTATCTGGCCGGCCTCAAGCAGGGCTGGGCCTTCTCCTGGCGCTCGCTGATGGCCGCCGAGATCATCGCCTCCTCGCCCGACCTGGGCCTGGGCCTGGGCCAGTTGCTGGAGAACGGCCGCAACAACATCGACCTGCCGGGCGTGTTCCTCGCGATCATCCTGATCCTGGTCGTCGGCATCGCCATCGACCTGCTGGTCTTCAGCCCGGTCGAGCGGTGGGTGCTGCGCAGCCGCGGCCTCCTGGCGAAGAGCTGATCGCCATGGACCGCGCCCTCCTGGTCATCGCCCACGGCAGCCGCGATCCGCGGCACGCGGCGACCGTGCACGCCCTCACCGGGCGGGTGCGGGCGCTGCGGCCGGGGCTGCGCGTGGAGACGGCCTTCCTCGACTTCAACACCCCGACGGTGGGGCAGGCGCTGTCCTCGCTCTATCTGTCGGGCGTACGGGAGGTCGTGGCGCTCCCGCTGCTGCTGACCCGCGCCTTCCACGCGAAGTCCGACATCCCGGCGGCGCTCGCCGAGGCGACCTCGCGCCTGCCGGGGCTGTCGGTGCGGGTGGCGGACGTCCTCGGGCCGTCCCCGCTCCTGCTGACGGCCCTCGAACGCCGGCTCTCCGAAGCCGGCCTCACCCCGGCGGACCGCGCCACCACTGCCGTGGTGCTCGCGTCCGCCGGCTCCACGGACCCGGAGGCGATCGCAGTGATCGCTGAAACCGCGCGGGAGTGGCGGCGCACCGGTTGGTGTGCCGTGCGGCCTGCGTTCGCCTCCGCCGCACTGCCCCGTACGGAGGACGCCGTACGGGCCCTGCGCGCCGAGGGCTTCGTACGGGTGGCGGTGGCCCCGTACGTCATCGCCCCGGGCCGGCTCCCGGACCGCATCACGGCCGGCGCCGAGGCCGCGGGCGCGGACGTCGTCGCGGACGTCCTGGGCGCGGCCCCGGAACTGGCCCGACTGCTACTGCACCGCTTCGACGCGGCCGCGACGGCGCCGTCCCGCCTGCCGGCCCTGTCCGCCTGACACCTCTCGCGGCACGTCCGGGCCCACCGCACACGAATGCCCCCACCCGAGGGGTGGGGGCATTCGTGTGCGGGAAGTTCCCGGTAGGTCTCCACGACTCCTTCGGACTTTCCGTCCGAGGGAATCAGGACTTTCTCCTCCAGTTTCCCCCGTAATCGACCGACCGTTCCGCTTCCTTTCGGAGCGGGGTCGGTCAGCGAGCCTCGGAGTAGTTCTCCATGGCCAGGACCTTGCCGTAGGTCGTGCGAGTGGTGCAGTTGCTGTAGGTGTGGACCTTCTTGACGGTGTACGCCCGCTGGAGAATCCCGTCCTTGTACGTGACCTTCGTACGCGGGGGCGCCGTGACCGTGAACCGGGTCGACGTGGTGTACGAAGCGGTCACCGCGGTCGACACCCCGAACTTGGCGTTGACTTCGGCGACGACAGCGTTGGCGGTCAGGCCGACCTCCGCGGAGACCTCGGTGCTCTTGGACTTGTTCGACGAGTGGGTGAAGGTCTTGGTGATGGTGCCTGCGGACGAGTTGTTGAGAATTCCGGAATCGTAAGAGTGCCAGGAACTCCCGTTCGAGGTGTACGAGCGATAGTCGTGCGGCTGGCAGTGATCTGCCGCCATGGCATTTCCAGTGGAAAGAAGGCTGGCAGTGAGAGCCAGAACGCCCGCGGTCACGGTCGTCTTCACCCTGGGCAGCATGAATTCCTCCAGCATGTGACCCACCCCCCGTTGGAGTGGCCTTTTCGCTGAGCAGAATCTATGTGATCAAGCCGTCCAGCGCGCAGGAAAATGCATATATCTGAGCATTCCTTGAGGAATCGCGGGCCGAAAGAGAGCTATAGAACCTACTTCCTTGATCATTTATTTTGTTTACAATGTCCCGATATCGACCCTCGTTGGGCCTCATTTGTGCCAGTTCGGTCGCGGTGGTACCCCCGCGTCTTCACATCCGGCTACTCCCCTGCCAGATCGGCCTTCTGGGACTCGCTGAAGGTCGCCGAGGTCATGATCATTCCGGCGGTGCAGAAGCCGCACTGGAATCCCGGGGCGTCGCGGAACTGCCGCTGCATCGGGTGCAGGTTGCCGGGCGAGCCCAGCCCCTCGATGGTGGTCACCTCACGGCCGCTCTCCCTCACGAGGGCAGGCGTGTGACGGACCATCCACCGGCCTGAAGGGGTACGCAGGCGGGGATCGCCTCGACCTCGGGCGACGCACCGCGTTCGCGTCGAAGCCCGGTCGGCCACGGAGCGCCCGCTCTTCGTCCCCGGGTCGGATCCGGGGCGAATCCGGGTCGCTCCTACCGCTGCGGTCGGACAGCTCGACGAGGACCGGCGGACGTAGAGACTCCCCGCCAGCGTATCCCCGACCCGCCCGGCACCGCCAAGCGCGGCTGTCGAGCGCTGCCGCCGGGCCCGGCAAGATCCGAAAGAGACGGCCTAGGCCCGGGCGGCCGCCTCGTCCGCCAGGGCCGTCAGGTCCTCGATCGACATGGCGCCCGGCGGCAGGCCCTCCCGGGCGAAGATGTTCGCCGCGTGCCGCAGGACGTCGTTGACCGGCGTCGGTACCCCGTGCAGCCGGCCCAGCAGGGAGATCTCCCCGTTGAGGTAGTCCGCCTCCACCGAGCCCGTGCCCCGCGCCAGGCTCTGCCAGGACGAGCCGCCCCGCACGCCGGCGGGCTGCTCCACCTTGCCGTCGCGGGCCAGCGCCTGCTCGGCGTCCGAGGCGTACGGGATGCCGGCGGCCCGGAAGGCGGCCTTGCCCTCGCGGACGGCCCGCAGCAGCAGCGCCGCCTTCGCCGGGTCCGGTTCCGGTCCGGTGGTCGCCTGGATCGCGTTGCCCAGGTTCCCCAGCAGCTTCGCGTACTTCCAGCGCATCACGTCCGGGGCTTCCGGCGCCCCGAAGCCGGCCTTGGCGAGGTCCGCCGCGACGGACCGGGCCAGGGCGTCCGTGCCGCCCGCGGCCCGGCCCACGTGCAGGATGCCGGTCAGTGGCGCGCACAACGCCGAGACCACGCCCGGCTCCAGGAAGGTGGCGGGCAGCCATACGCACACCCCGTACACGCGCGCGAAGCGCCGTAGCGCCAGCCGCTCGCTCTCCACACCGTTCTGCGCGCACAGCACCGGCAGTCGCTGGGCGGCCGTACCGCCGCCCGCGACCTCCGCGTCGCCCCACGCGTCGAGCGCGGCGATGGCGTCCTGGGTCTTCACGGACAGCAACAGCACGTCGTCGGGGCGCAGTTCACCCAGTTCGTCCGGTCCGGTGACCACGGGCAGCCGGTGGACCCGGGTCCCGTCGGCCGTCGTGAGCCGCAGCCCCTCGGCCCGCAGGGCCTGCGCGTGCGCGCCGCGGGCGACGAGGACGACCTCACCGCCCGCCTCCGCGAGCCGTCCGCCGATGGTGGCGCCGACCGCGCCCGCGCCGATGATGATGTAACGCATGCCCCGAGCCTGGCACATCCGGCCGCCCGTGTGACCGCCGGGGCACGCAGAACTCCCGTGCGGGCGGGCGCGCCTTACGACTGGTAGTTCTGCCAGCCGGAGGGATCCGACCGGACCATGGTCAACAGGTCCTCGGCGAGCTGCTCCTCGAAGAAGAGCCCCCGGAATTCCTCCGGGACCAGCTCGGAGTTGATTCCGAACGAGGGGGTGCCCGGTCCGATCGGGTCGTCGCCCGTGTGCTCGTACGCCGACTGCGACGCGGTGACGAAGTCCTGGTGCTTCATCGTGGACACCGCGGTGTCGAAGGCCTCGCCGCGCAGACCGGGGACCCGATCGGCGAGTTCGAGCAGACGCTCCGTGGTGAAGCCGCCCGACTCCTCGACCGCCGTCTGGTTGTCGATCAGCACGGCGTGGTACTCGGCGAACTTCTGTCCGTCCAGCGCGGCGCGCAGGGCGTTGACGGCGCGCTTGGAGCCGTCGCCACCCAGCCTGACGTCCTTGAAGGAGGCGAGCGTGTACTCCGTCCTCACCTGGCGCCTGAGGGTCTGCGCGCGGATCGCCTTGGCGCCGGTGGACTCGAAATCGACCACGACCGGGCACCTGGGGTCCTCGTAGAGCCGGACGACCGTCTTCGCGAGCGGGTCCCCCACCGTGATCGTCGTACCGTCTGCCGCCAGGGCCTCGGGCAGATCCGTGATCCCCGCGTACGTCGCGGGCGCGGCGCCCCCGTTCGACGAGGGGGCGTACGCCCCCTGGCCACATCCGGCCGTGGCCACCGCCAGCGCTCCCCACGCGACTGCGGCGGCCAGCCGTCCGACTGTTCTCATCTGCACGTTTCCCCTCCCGATGAACAACCGGACTGTAGACGTCACCGGCTCGGGGCGCACACCTGTTTCGTTCGGCGCCCGGGATCAGGGCGCGGTCAGCTCCACGAGCTTGGCGACGGTGTTCCAGTTCCGCGTGGTCACGTCGAGGCCCTTGACGACGGCGGGCTTGGCGAGGGCCTCGGCGAGCTTGGAACGGCCCAGGCCCTCGGGGACGTGGAGGTACACGACGCGGTCACCGATCCGGTACTCCTCGGGGAGGTACGCCGCCTCGTCGAGCGCGGCGAAGCGTTCCGGGCCGGGCTGTTCGGAGCAGAAGGTGACGTGCAGCTGCTTGCCCTCCAGCTCCGCGGCCGGGAACGGACAGGCTTCGGCGACGCCGCGCAGGTACGTGCCGTCCAGCACCAGGCACGCCACGCGGAAGCCGAAGTGCGCCTCGATGGCCGCCTCCAGTTCCCGGGCGAGGTCCGTCGGGTCCTGCCGCACGCTGCTGAAGACGGCGTTGCCGCTCTGCAGGTACGTCCGCACGTCGCCGTGGCCGAGCCCCTCCAGCAGCGAACGCAGCTCCGCCATCGGGACCTTCTTGTTCCCGCCGACATTGATCCCGCGCAGCAGGGCCGCGTACTTCTTCCTCGCCGTCGTCTTCGCCGTCGTCATCGCCTTCTTCGCCATGGGCGCACCCTAGAACCCTCCTACGACAATTCGGCCTCGATGAGGTCGGCGGCCTGCCGCGTGCCACCCTCGGTGGCCATCCCTGCGCGGACGGCCTCCGCGCGGGCGGCGACCTCGGGGTCGGCGACCAGTCCGAGGACCGCCTCGCGCAGGGTCGCGGCGTCCGCCTCCGCCATCGGGACGTGGCGGGCCACGCCCAGCGAGACGAGCATGTCGGCGTTGCCGAACTGGTCGACGGCCTGCGGGACGGCGACCATCGGGGTGGCGGTGGCGAGCCCCTCCTGGCTGCCGCCGGCGCCCGCGTGGGTGATGAACGCGTCGGCCTGGCGCAGGATGTCCAGCTGGGGGACCCAGCGGTGGACCTCCACACCGGCGGGGACGGGACCCAGGTCGGCCTCGTCGGTGAACTTGCCGATCTGCAGGACGAGATGCCAGTCGGGCAGGTCCGCGAAGGCCTCGACGCAGGCGCGGTAGAAGGCCGGCTGCCGGGTGAAGGTGGAGCCGAGCGAGACGAGGACGACCTTCTTCCCCTCGGCGGACGCGGGCCGCTGCCATGTGCCCTCGGTGGTGCCGCGATCGGCCTGGCAGGCGCCGACGAAGGTGTACACGGACCCGTCGACACGATCGGCGTGCGGCTGGAGCGCCCGGGGGATGAGGACGACGCTGCGCCGCGGGCGGCCCTGGAAGCGGTCGACGTCCTCGCCGAGGCCGTTCTCGCCGAGCCAGGCGGCGAAGGCGGCGTAGTACGCCTGCCCGCGCGCGGAGGCCTTCAGCTCGGCGAACAGCGGCTCGGCCACCTCCTGCTCGTACCCCTCCCAGGCGACGAGGTTCGGGGAGAGCGAGACGGCCGGGACCCCCCAGCGGTGGGCGAGCACGGGCGCGGGGTAGGAGGTGATGTCGTGGAGGACGAGATCGGGCTCGTCGCCCTCGAAGGCGGCGGCGAGCTGCGGGAGCGCCTGGACGGCGTCCGTCAGGAACGGCTCCACGTTGTCGATGAGCTCGGTGCCCCAGGCCTCCGGCGCGTCGTCGGTGGGGAGGGTGGAGGTGTAGATCACGGGCGTGGCGCCGGTCTCCGCGACCTTCTCGGCGAAGGAGGCGGGGATGGCGTAGCTGACGCGGTGGCCCCGGGCCACGAGCTCCCGGATCACTTCGATGCTCGGGTTCACGTGTCCGTGGGCGGCGATGGAGAACATGGCGATGTGGGCGGGCTTCGCTGTGGTCATGATCCAACCGTAAGCGAGACGATACGTCTCGTGCAACTTCTTTCCGGTGGCTTCAGGACCGGCCCGGCGAACCCGACGCGCCGTTCGGACCCGCTGGGCCGAACGGGTGATCCGCGCCCGTCATGCGGTCGACGTCGACGTCGAGGGAGTTGAGCCAGGCGAGCGCGGCGAAGAACCGGGGCGAGGAGACCCCCGGCGGACCGTCCGTGGCGGGCCCGCCGGGCACGGGCGGTCCGCTGCGCGGATCCACGGCTTCCCCCGCCCCCGCACCCGCCCACTCGGCCGCCTTCCGCATCCGGGTGGCCACCCCGGCCGCCCGGTGGTCCAGCCGGACACCGTTCGCCGGCCCGACGGCCGGACCGCCGCGGACGAACAGTCGCCGCGAGCCCCACAGCACGTGGTGGCCCGACATCATGGCCGCCTGCCAGTCCGTGGTCGGGTCCTCGGTCGTCGTCCGTGGTTCGCTCTGGTGCTGGGCGAACGCGGACTCCGCCATGGTCAGCGCGTGCTGGAGCGGCCGGTCGTCGGGGACCTGCCCCGGTCCTCCCTCCACCACGGCGGCCGTGGTGCGCTCGACCGTCTCGGCCTCCGTCGTCAGCAGCAGGGCGACCGCCCGGTGCAGCTCCCGCTGTGCCCCGCGCGGCCAGGCCAGCACGCCGAACACCACACCGATCAGACTGCCGATGATCACGTCCAGGATCCTGACCTCGGCCAGCTGCCAGGTCACCGGCGCCAGCTGGGCGAAGACGAAGGCCACCGTGAGGGTGAACAGGCCCTGGGCCCAGCCCACGCCCCGGACCGGCCCCACCTGGAACGCGGTGAACATCACGAACGGCAGGGCGATCGCGTAGACGGTGGTGTGGCCGGCGATCAGGGCCAGCAGCAGGCCCGTGACCAGGGCGCCGAGCATGGTGCCGGTGATCGCCACGCGGACGGTCGCCCGGGTCTGGGCGGCGGTGGTCCGGGTCAGGCTGAGGACGGCCAGCATCGCCCAGAAGCCGTGGGGCAAGGAGTCGACGCCCGCGACCGTACGGGCGGCCGCCAGCGCGAGGCTGATCCGGACGGCGTTCTGGAAGTACACGGAGCGCGGCCCGGCGTGGCCCGCCAGCCGGTGCCACCACAGGCGCGGCGCGTGCTTGCCCGCGTACCAGAACCGGCCCGAGTCGACGTCCTCGGGCACCCGCGCGTGCCGGCCCCGTACGGCCAGCTCGGCAGCTGTCGCCAGGGCCACGGCCGCGTCCGTCACCTCCAGCACCGCCGCCCGCCGACGGCCCCGCGCGGCGGTCGTGGGTGCCTCGCGCGCCGCCGAGGTGGCGGCCCGCTCCCGTACGCGCCGCAGCACGTCGGCCGCCTCGGTCGTGTCGGCCCTGCCGTCCAGCAGGTCCGCGGTCTCGGTGACGGCCCGGCCGACCGCGGTCAGCACCTCCGCCTCCTGCTCCATGGGCACGGGGCCCGGGGGCGGGGGTGACGGGGGCAGGTTCACCAGGCGGGCCAGGAGCGTGCGGGCGGCCAGGCCCACGTGCGACAGGGCGCGGTCCCGCAGGCCCGGCCCGGCGGGACGGTCGGCCTCGTCGACCCGGAAGGGCCGGAGCGATCCGCCGGCCTCCTTGGCCGTCTCCGCGGAGGCGGCGGACAGCGTGTACGGTGCGCGGCCCAGCTCGGCGACGCAACGGGCGGCGGTGTCGGCCGCGTCGGCGGCCGTCCGACGGTAGGTGGGCCCGCGCTTCTCCGGCAGGAGGAAGACCTCGGCCAGGATGAGCAGCAGCAGGCCGAAGGTCGCCCCCGCGAGCCGTTCGAGGAGGGTGTCCGGCGCGTACGGCGGGAAGCACGGCAGGATGTAGAGCAGCTGCAGCCCCGGGGCGGCGCCCGCCGCGCGGGGCCCGGCCGCCGCCACGAAGGCCAGGAAGAAGCCGATCAGGAGCATGCCGACCACGGCGCTCCAGGTCCGGATCGCCAGGTAGGTGCCGATCGTCAGCAGCAGCCAGGCCGCGGGGGTCGCCTTGGCCATGACCGCCGCCCGCTGGCGTCCGGTACCGGGGATGTGCGAGAGGGCGGCCATCGACACGGCGGCGAACAGCGCGTACGTCGCCGCCACCGGCCGGTCCAGCGCGTACAGGCACACGAAGAACGAGGCGCACGCGGAGAGGGTGGTGCGCAGGGCGCGCCGTGTCACGACCGAGGGACCCCGGTCGGCGCGTCCGGCATGTTCGGCGCACATGACTCCAGGATCGGGCCACCTGCCGGAAGCCACCACATACTGACGTGCGGGAGCGGATCCACGGCGAGGGGCGGGAGCGGCGGTATGGACGAGGCACGGGCACGGAACGTACTGGCGACAGCGGGCCTGACCAGGGGCACTCCGGACGGTCCGGGCACCTCGGGCGCGCCGGTCCTCCTCGCGCTCGGCGAGAACGCGGTCTTCGCCATCGGCGACCTGGTGGTGAAGGTGGGACGGGAGGCGGCGCTGCTGGAGCGGGCCGAACGGGAACTCGCGGTGTCCGGCTGGTTCGCCGAGGCCGGGATCCCGGCGGTCCGCGCGGCCGAGCCGAAGCCGCGGCTGGTGGACGGGCACCCGCTGACCCTGTGGCACCGGCTGCCGGACGCGGTACGGCCCGCCGGGCCCGCGGACCTGGCGGCGCTGCTGCGCCTGGTGCACGCACTGCCCGAGCCGCCCTTCGCCCTGCCCGCGCGGGACCTGCTGGCCGGGGTCGAGCGCTGGCTGCGGCTGGCGCAGGATGCCGTGGCCCCGGCCGACGCGGCCTATCTACGGGCCCGCCGGGACGCCTACGCGGGTGAACTGGCGGCCCTGACCCCGCGGCTGCCCCGGGGCCCGATCCACGGGGACGCCCTGCCGCGCAACGTCCATATGGGCCCCGACGGTCCGGCCCTGGTCGATCTGGAGACCGTGTCGGTCGATCTGCGCGAGCACGACCTGGTGGTGATGGCGCTCTCCCGGGACCGGTACGGCATGCCGTCCGAGGAGTACGAGGCCTTCGTGGCGGCGTACGGGTGGGACGTCCGCGACTGGGAGGGCTGCGCGGTCCTGCGCGGCGCCCGGGAGACGGCAAGCTGTGCCTGGGTCGCCCAGCACGCCCCCGCCGACCCGGCGGCACGGGCCGAGTTCCGCCGCCGCGTGGCCTCCCTCAGGGACGGCGACCGGGAAGCCCGGTGGCGTTCGTTCTAGACGTCCTCAGGCGGGTCGGCCCTGGGGCGGGATCAGGCCGCGCAGCGGCCAGGCCTCGTCGATCACCGCGTCCGGGGTGCCCTGGCGGCGCAGGTACGACTGGAAGTCGCGGGCCCAGCGGGCGTGCCAGGTGCTCTGCCGCGCGTGCAGGTCGGCCGGGCTGAGCCCCGCCACCTCCGGATGCCGCTCGGCTATCGCGCGGGCCACCTGGACCGCGGCCAGCGCGTCCGCCCCGGCGTCGTGCGCGTCGTCGAGGGTGACCCCGTACACCCCGCAGACCGCCTCCAGGGTGCGCTTGCCCCGCCGGTAGCGGTCCACGGCCCGGTCGATGGTCAGCGGGTCCACCACCGGTCCGGTCCGTGCCGCCCCGCCCAGCCGGTCGGCCAGCGACGGCAGCCCGTGCCGGGCCAGTTCGGCGCTCAGCAGGGTCAGGTCGAAGGCCGCGTTGTACGCGACCACCACCGCGCCCGTGCGCCAGTGCCCGACCAGGGCCTCGGCGACCTCGTCCGCGACCTCCCGCACCGGGCGTCCCTCGGCGACCGCGCGTTCCGTGCTGATCCCGTGGATCGCCGACGCCCCTTCCGGGATCGGTATCCCCGGGTCCGCGAGCCAGCCGCGCCGCTCGCCCACCGCTCCGCCCCGCACCTCGACCAGGGCCGCCGTCACGATCCGCGACTCCCCCGGCTCCGTGCCGGTCGTCTCCAGATCGAATCCGATCAGCACACCGCCGTGCCAGTCCCCCATGCCGCGCCAGTCCTCCACCCCGTGCCCCTCCCCCGTACACCTTCGGTCAACGGGTTTCAGCCTGCCACGGGGCACTGACAGCCAGGCCGCCGGGGGCGCGCCGGGGCCGCCACGCCCGGTGTCAGGACACAGGTCGGGAGTCCTCCCACATCGACTCGAACTCTTCCCGGTACGTCGTGAACAGCCCGTGCTCCGCGTCCTTCGGCACCCCGCGCCCGCCGCCGCGCAGTACCAGGACCGGGGACTCCATGCCGCGTGCCCGTCGTAGGTAGGACTGGACCACCGCGATGCCCGAGGACTGCCCCTCCACCAGGTAGGCGGTGAACCGCGGGGTCTCGTCGAAGACGTGGATCTCGAAGCGGGAGGGGTCCCGCAGTCCCGCCCGGACCCGGCGGACGTGCAGGATGTTCATCTCGACCGAGCGGCTCAGCTCGCCCTTGCGCAGTCCCAGTTCCCGCTCGCGCCGCTTCACGGCGCTGCTCGCCGGGTTCAGGAACAGCAGCCGCACCCGGCAGCCGGCCTCCGTGAGCCGGACGAGTCTTCGGCCCGAGAAGTTCTGGACCAGCAGGTTGAGCCCTATGCCGATGGCGTCCAGCCGCCGGGCGCCGCCGAAGAGGTCCTCGGCCGGGAGCTGGCGCTGCAGCCGTACCCGGTCGGGGTGGACCGAGATGACGTCCGCGTACCGGTCGCCCACCAGGTCCTCGACGGCGTCGATCGGCAGCCGCTCCGCCGACGGGCTGCCGGAGACCCCGCCCAGGACCTCCAGGAGGCGCGCCGAGGCCCGCTCCGCCTGCTCCAGCACGGGCCGGGACAGGGCCCGGTTGCGGGAGACGACGTTGCGGGTGACCTCCAGTTCGTCCAGGGCCAGCTCGATCTCGCGCCGGTCGTCGAAGTACGGCTCGAAGCACGGCCAGTGCTGGACCATCAGCTCGCGCAGCTGGGGCAGGGTCAGGAAGCTCAGCACGTTGTCGTCGGCCGAGTCGAGCAGGTAGCCCTTGCGCCGGCTGACCTCGCGGACGGCGACGGCCCGCTGCACCCACTCCTGCCCGGCGGGTCCGGCGGCCGCCACGACCCAGTCGTCGGTGCCGTGCACCGGTTCGTAGATCGGCCGGAGCACCGCCCCGACCACCGCGCGCAGGCGCTGTTCGATGAGATTCAGCCAGATGTACGCACGGCCGGCCCGCTGCGCCCGGGTGCGGACCTCGCTCCAGGCCTCCGCGCCCCAGTCCAGCTCCACGCCGGTCCCCGCGTCCCCGGCCTCGGCCGGTCCGCCCGCCAGGGAGACCGCCCCGGCCGGGATCCCCGCGGGTGTCCCGCCGGGGACACCCCCTGGGGCGTCCGCCGGGCCACCCTCGTGACTGCTGTCACCAGGGGGCAGCTCCAGACCTCCCGAGCTCACCCGTGCACCGCCTTCTGCGTCTGGACGCCCGTCTCCAGTGATCACGGAAGGGTACTCCGCGCGCGCGGCCCGGTGCAGCCCGACGGCCCTTACCGCGACCGTCCGTTGACCCATTATCCGATGCGCACACAGTCCGCTGACCCGCATATCAGGTCTGCGGGTCACCCAATAGGACCCCTGCCAAGTCCGCGCTTGCGGCCCCTCTTTCGGGGAAGATCTGGCAGGGACGTGGTCCATGCCGGGTCGGCCGGGACATCTTCGGGCAACGAGGGAAGAGTCGTTATCTATGCAGGTCTGGCCGGGACAGGCGTATCCGCTGGGTGCCACGTACGACGGCGCCGGCACCAACTTCGCGGTCTACTCGGAGGCAGCGCGACGCATCGAGCTGTGCCTCCTGCACGACGACGGGTCGGAATCCGCCGTGGAGCTGCGCGAGACGGACGCCTTCGTCCGTCACGCGTACCTGCCCGGCGTGATGCCGGGCCAGCGCTACGGATTCCGCGTGCACGGACCGTACGAGCCCGAGCGCGGGCGGCGCTGCAACGCGGCGAAGCTGCTGCTGGACCCGTACGCCCGGGCCATCAGCGGTCGGGTCAGCTGGAACGAGGCGGTGTACGGCTATCACTTCGGTCGGCCGGACTCGCGCAACGATCTGGACTCCGCGCCGCACACGATGAGCTCGGTGGTGGTCAATCCGTACTTCGACTGGGCCAACGACCGGCCGCCGCGTCACGAGTACCACCACACCGTGCTGTACGAGGCCCACGTCAAGGGTCTGACCATGCACCATCCGGACCTTCCGGAGGAGCTGCGCGGCACCTACGGGGCGCTGGCGCACCCGGCGGTCATCGGTCACCTCACCAAGCTCGGGGTGACGGCGCTGGAGCTGATGCCGGTCCACCAGTTCGTCAACGACCACCGGCTGGTCAACGACGGGCTGAGCAACTACTGGGGCTACAACACCATCGGCTTCTTCGCCCCGCACAACGGCTACGCGTCGGGCGACCGCGGCCAGCAGGTGCTGGAGTTCAAGTCGGCGGTCCGGGCCCTGCACGAGGCCGGCATCGAGGTGATCCTCGACGTGGTCTACAACCACACCGCGGAGGGGAACCACCTGGGCCCGACGCTGTCCTTCCGGGGGCTGGACAACGCCTCGTACTACCGGCTGGCGGACGATCCGCGGCACTACATGGACACCACCGGCACCGGGAACTCGCTGCTGATGCGCTCCCCGCACGTGCTCCAGCTGATCATGGACTCGTTGCGGTACTGGGTCACCGAGATGCACGTGGACGGCTTCCGCTTCGACCTGGCGGCGACGCTGGCCCGCCAGTTCCACGAGGTGGACCGGCTGTCGTCGTTCTTCGACCTGGTCCAGCAGGATCCGGTGGTCAGCCAGGTGAAGCTGATCGCGGAGCCGTGGGACCTGGGCGAGGGCGGCTACCAGGTGGGCAACTTCCCGCCGCTGTGGACCGAGTGGAACGGCAAGTACCGGGACACGGTACGGGACCTGTGGCGCGGGCAGCCGCGCACGCTCGCGGAGTTCGCGGGCCGGCTGACGGGATCCTCGGACCTGTACCAGGACGACGGGCGGCGACCGCTGGCGTCGATCAACTTCACCACCTGCCACGACGGTTTCACCCTGAACGACCTGGTCTCGTACGACGAGAAGCACAACGAGGCCAACCGGGAGGGCAATCGGGACGGCGAGACCCACAACCGCTCGTGGAACTGCGGGGTGGAGGGGCCGACCGAGGATCCGGAGATCCTGGAGTTGCGCGCACGCCAGATGCGCAACTTCACGGCCACCCTGATGCTGTCGCAGGGGGTCCCGATGCTCAGCCACGGCGACGAGTTCGGGCGTACCCAGCAGGGCAACAACAACGCCTACTGCCAGGACAACGAGCTGTCGTGGGTGCGTTGGCCGGAGCCCGGCAAACCGGCCCCGTCGCTGCTGGAGTTCACCCGGCGGATGGTGTGGCTGCGCCGCGACCACCCGGTCTTCCGGCGGCGCCGGTTCTTCCACGGGCGGCCGGTGGAGGGTACGCACGACGAGCTGTCCGACATCGCCTGGTTCACCCCGCACGGGGAGGAGATGCGGGCGCGGGACTGGCAGGCGCAGCACGCGAAGGCGCTGACCGTCTTCCTCAACGGGGAGGCGATCTCCGAGCCGGGCACCCGGGGCGAGCGGATCACCGACGACTCGTTCCTGCTGATGTTCAACGCGGGCGCGGAGTCACAGGACTTCACCGTTCCGGCGGGGCACGGCACGCAGTGGCGGTTGGTGGTGGACACGGCGCGGGCGGACGTACTGCCACCCGGCACCGGGCCGCAGTACGCGGCGGGTGACCGGGTGGCGCTGACGGGGCGGTGCCTGGTGGTGCTTCAGCGCCCGGCGTAGGCGACGCCGCTCCCGTCCGTCGCCGGGGAGGAGTCGGTCCGCGGGCCCGGGAAGCGCGCCTGCGTGGGGTGCGTCCGGGCGGCGGGCTCCGCGGTGACGAGGGCGAGGAGCAGGCAGAGCGCGGCCGCCCCGACGGCCACGGCGAAGGCCCCGGCGGGCCCGTACGCCTCGGCGAGGCGCCCGCAGACGACCAGTGCCGTGGCCTGCCCGGCCACCAGGCAGCTGGCGGCGAAGGCCATCGCGGTGGAGAGCCGGGCCGGTTCCACGGCCCGCTCGGTGAGCGCGAACGCGGTGATCAGGTGAGGTGCGTAGGCCGCGCCCAGCACGGTGACGACGGCGTACAGCGGCCACAGGCCGTCGGTGAACAGCAGCGGCGTCGAGAGCACCAGGGCGGCGGCGGTGGCCACCCGCCAGCGCAGCCGCAGCCCGAAGCGGGCGGGCAACCCGCCGAGCGAGATGCCGACGACCGCGCTGACCACGCCCATGGCGGAGTAGACGACGGCGGCCTGGTCCGGGACGCCGAGCCGGATGGTGAGCGCGGTGATGCCCGCCTGGCAGGCGCCGAACATCACGCCCTGGAGGGCGAGGGAGCCGCGTACGGCGTGGACCACTCCGGGCGAGCGGACCCGGCCGCCCGGGACCCGGTCCGGGGCCGGCGAGCCGGCCGTGACGGCGGCGGTCGGGTGCAGCGCGTAGATCGTGCCGAAGACGGCGACGAGGCCCGCCGCGCCGGCGAGGGCGACGGCCGGGTGCGCGAGGAGCGCGGCGAGTCCGACGAGGGCGGGCCCGAAGACGAAGGAGACCTCGTCCAGGGTGCCTTCGAGCGCGTGGACGGCTCCGACGACGCTCTCGTCGGACCGGGCCCGGTGGGCCAGGGCCACCGAGCGGGTGCGGGCGAGCGGTCCGATCAGCGGTACGGAGGCGCCGGTGAGGGCGCCGATCGCGGCGAGCGGGACGGTGGCCAGGTGGGTGAGCGCCCCGGCGACGAGGGCGGCGGTGGCCACGGCGTTGACGGCGGCGGCGGCCAGGACGACGGGGCGCTGCCCGTGGCGGTCGGCGAGCCGGCCGAGTACGGGTCCGAAGAGGACCTGCCCGAGGGAGAGGGCGCCGCCGACCGTGCCCGCGGTGGCGAGGGATCCGCTGGTCTGGGCGACCAGCAGGAAGCTGCCGAACTGGGACATCGCGACGGGCAGTCGGGCGAGGAAAGAGACGAGCGGAAGTAGGGGCCCGGTCAGGGCGATGACTTTTCGATACGTGCTGACGGTTCCAACCACTTGATCGACATTAACCCGGCGCAGTCACTCGGATGCATTGGGTCATGGCACGGAATCCGGCAGGTTGGGTACGTACGTTCTCATGAGCCAGCCGCACGCGACCCCCGAATCGGAATCTGACGTTCCGACACCGGTCACTCCGACGTCGACCTACCGCCTCCAGCTGCGCCCCGAGTTCCCCTTCGCGGCGGCCGAGGCGGCCGTACCGTACATCGCCTCGCTCGGCGTGTCGCACCTGCACCTCTCCCCGGTCCTGGAGGCGGCGCCCGGTTCCACCCACGGCTACGACGTCACCGACCACTCCCGCGTGCGGGCCGAGCTCGGCGGCGAGGCCGGCCTGCGGGCCCTGGCCGGAGCCGCCCGGGCGCACGGGCTCGGCCTGGTCCTCGACATCGTGCCCAACCACATGGCGGTGCCGACCCCGCTGCGGCTGAACCGGCCGCTGTGGGAGGTGCTGCGGGACGGCCCCGCCTCGCCGTACGCCCGCTGGTTCGACATCGACTGGGAGGCGGGCGGCGGGCAGGTGCTGCTGCCGGTGCTGGCCGGGCCGGTGGACTCCTGCGAGCTGGAGGTCGACGGCGAGGTGCTGCGCTACGGGGAGCAGCACTTCCCGCTCCGGGAGGGCACCTCGGGGCTGCCGCTGCCCGAGCTGCTGGCCGCCCAGTGGTACCGGCCGGCCTGGTGGCGTGAGGCCCGCACCGGCCTCAACTACCGCCGCTTCTTCACCATTTCGGATCTGATCGGGGTCCGTGTGGAGGATCCGGAGGTGTTCACCGCCACCCATGCGAAGGTGCTGGAGCTGGTCCGGGACGGGGTCGCGGAGGGCTTGCGGATCGACCACGTGGACGGTCTGGCGGACCCGGAGCAGTACCTGCGGCGGCTGCGGGCGGCGGCCGGCGACGGCTGCTGGGTGGTGGTCGAGAAGATCCTGGCCCGCGAGGAGCGGCTGCCGTCCGCCTGGCCGGTGGCGGGAACCACCGGCTACGACGCCCTGCACCGGGTGGACGGGGTCTTCACCGACCCCGAGGGCGAAGCGGAACTGGCGGCCCGGTACGGGGAGACCACCGGGCTGCCGCACTGGCCGGAGACGGCCCGGGCGTCCGCGCGGGAGGTGCTGACCGGCGATCTGGCCGCCGAGCTGGGCGCGCTGGAACGGCGTGCCGGTGAGGAACTGGCTCCGGCGGTGCGGGAGCTGCTGATCGCCTTTCCGGTGTACCGGCCGTACCCCGGCGAGCCGGAGCTGCCGCCGCGGGCCCTGGAGCAGGCGGCCGCGGCGGCCGGCCCCGGCGCGGTGGCCGCCGTACGCGAGCTGCTGCTGCGGGATCCGGCCTTCGCCGCCCGGTTCGCCCAGACCTCGGCGGCGCTGCGCGCCAAGTCCCTGGAGGACCGTGCCTTCTACCGGTACGCGCCGCTGCTGTCGGCCACCGAGGTCGGCGGGGAGCCGGGGCGGCCGGCGGTGTCGACCGCGGAGTTCCACGCGTACTGCGCCGCCCTCGCCGAGGAGTGGCCCGCGGCCGGGACCGTCCTGTCCACGCACGACACCAAGCGCAGCGCGGACGTCCGGGCCCGGATCTCGGCGCTGTCCCAGGCGCCGGAGCTGATGGGCCGCCCCGAGGGGCCCGACCCCCAGCTGGCCTGGGTGGCCCGGCAGACCGCGCTGGGCCTCGGCAAGGTTCCCGAGGCCGGGCCCCGACTGGCCGACGCCCTGCTGAAGGCGGTCCGCGAGGCGGCCCTGCACACCAGCTGGACCGAGCCGGACGAGGCGTACGAGGCGGGCGTGGCCGGGTACGTCCGGGATCCGCTCGACCTCCCGGCGGAGCTGGCCGGGGCGGCCCGGGCCAACCTGCTCGGCATGACCCTGCTGCACCTGGCGATGCCGGGGGTCCCGGAGGTCTACCAGGGCGCGGAGACGGAGTACCGGGCGCTGGTGGACCCCGACAACCGGCGTCCGGTCCACTTCCCCCGCCACGCCCTGGCCCGCCTGGACGACGGGTCCGCCCCCGAGCACGCGGCCGACGAGAAGCTCGGGCTCACGGCCACCCTGCTACGGCTGCGCCGGGACCGGCCGGAGCTGTTCCGGGGCTACGCGCCGGTCCTGGCCCGGGGCCCGGCGGCCGACCATCTGCTGGCCTTCACCCGGGCCCCCGGGCTGCTGGTGGCGGCCACCCGGCTGTCCCACCGCCTGGCCGCGTCGGGCGGCTGGCGGGACACCCACCTGCACCTGCCTCCCGGCACCTGGACCCGCCTGGCCCCCTCCGCCCCGCCCTCCCGATCCGGGGACGACACCGAGTCGCACAGCGGTTCGACCGAGGTGGCCGCCCTGCTGGACGGCCACCCGGTGGGGGTCTGGCTGCGCCGGTGATCGGACGGCGCCGGGGCGGCCCGCCGCTCAGTGCGGCGGCGCGTCCGGGGCCGCATCCGGTACGGAGCGGGCGCCGATCAGCTCCGCGAAGGCGGCCGCGGCGCCGGTCAGCGGGACCCGGGAGAAGACCGCCAGGGGCCGGTGCCACGGCGGGTCGAGGGAGAGCAGGACGCAGTCCTCGCCGACGGCGCCGCGGACCATGTGGGCCGGGGCCATGACGACGCCCACCCCGGCGGCCGCCATCCGTACGGCCGTCGAGGTGTGCTCCGTACGCAGCACCGTGTGCGGGGTGAAGCCGAGCGCCCCGCACGCCCGGTCGAGGACGAGGACCCCGTCCACCAACGGTTCCATCGCGCAGCGGATCCAGTCGCGGTGGGCGAGTTCGGCGAGGCCGACGGACCCGCGGCCGGCCAGCGGATCGTCGAAGGGGACGACGAGGACCAGCTCCTCCCTGCCGATCCGCAGCAGCGGCCCCGACCAGCCCGCGGGCTCCGGGCCCACCGCGAGGTCGGCCACGCCCCGTTCCAGCTGCTCCTCCAGCGCCTCGGTGCTGCCGTACTCCCGCAGCACCAGGGACACCCCCGGGTGCAGGGACCGCCAGCGGGCGGCGACCCCCGGGAGCAGACCGACGGCCAGCGCGTGCACGGTGGCGATGTGCAGTTCGCCTCCGGCCACCCCGGCGGCGGCGCGGGCGGCCCGTTCGGCCTGCCGGGCGCTACGGACGGCGAGTTGCGCGTGCGGGAGGAAGGCGCGGCCCATGGGGGTGAGCCGGACCCCACGCGGCCTGCGCTCCAACAGCGCTCCGCCCACGGCCCGTTCCAGGGCCTTGACCTGGTGCGACAGGGCGGGCTGCGTGACGTGCAGACCGTCCGCGGCGCGGGTGAAGGAGGACTCCTCCACGACGGCCAGGAAGTACTCCATCTGGCGCAGGCTCATGACCGCGAAGCATAAAGATCCTGCATGAACTTCAGAAGATCATTTCCTTGGACTTGACCCGCCGGGAGCGACAGGCTGGCGACATGACCGACGACAGCACCGTGGATGTGATCGTGATCGGCGGCGGAACGGGCGGCTACAGCACCGCCCTGCGCGCCTCGGCCCTGGGCCTGAGGGTCCTCCTCGCGGAACGCGACAAGATAGGCGGAACCTGCCTGCATCGGGGCTGCATCCCCAGCAAGGCCATGCTGCACGCGGCGGAACTCGTCGACGGCATCGCCGAGGCACGCGAGCGCTGGGGGGTCCGGGCGGGCGTGGAGTCGATCGACTGGTCGGCCCTGACCGCCACCCGGGACGACATCGTCTCCCGAAACCACAAAGGTGTGGAAGGCCACTTGGAGCACGCCGGGGTACGGGTGGTGCGCGGCGGAGCCCGGTTGACGGGGCCACGCACCGTACGGATCGACGACGGACGGGAGTTCACCGCCACCCGGGGGATCGTGCTGGCCACCGGGTCCCGGCCGCGCACCCTGCCCGGCCTGGAGCCCGACGGCCACACGGTGGTGACCAGCGACGACGCGCTGTTCGCGCCCGGCCTGCCGGCTTCGGTGCTCGTGCTGGGCGGCGGGGCGATCGGGGTGGAGTACGCCTCCTTCCACCGTTCCATGGGCGCCGAGGTGACCCTGGTCGAGGCCGCGGACCGGCTGGTCCCGCTGGAGGACGCGGACGTGTCCCGGCATCTGGCACGGGGGCTGAAGAAGCGCGGGATCGACGTGCGGACCGGGGCCCGGATGGAGGGGGCCGAGCGCCTCGCCTCCGGAGGCGTCCGGGCCACCGTGCGCACCGCGCGCGGAGAGCTGCTGGAGATCGGGGCGGAGCGGCTGCTGGTGGCGGTCGGGCGGGTCCCGGTGACCGACGGCCTGGACCTCGCGGCGGCCGGACTGGCCACCGACGAGAGGGGGTTCGTGGTTCCGGCCCACTGGTCGCGGCTGGAGACCGCCGTCCCGGGGATCCATGTGGTGGGCGACCTGCTGCCACCGCCCTCGCTCGGGCTGGCCCACGCCTCCTTCGCGGAAGGGCTCCTGGTCGCCGAGACCCTGGCCGGGGTGGCGAGCGCGCCGGTGGACTACGCGGCGGTGCCGCGGGTGACCTACTCGGCCCCGCAGACCGCCGCCGTCGGGCTGACGGAGGCACAGGCGCGCGAGGCGGCGTACGACGTGGTGGTGAACACGATGCCGCTGACCGCCGTGGCCAAGGGCATGGTGCACGGGCAGGGCGGCACCGTGAAGGTGGTCGCGGAGCGGGGCGGGCGGGTGCTCGGCGTGCACCTGGTGGGGCCGCACGTGTCGGAGATGATCGCGGAGAGCCAACTCATCGTGGGGTGGGACGCGGAGCCGGCCGATGTGGCCCGGCACGTCCACGCCCACCCGACGTTGTCGGAGGCGGTCGGGGAGGCGTTCCTCAGCCTGGCGGGACGCGGCCTGCACCAGCGGTAGCCCGGGGCGAGCCGGTCGGCGGCGCCGGCCGCGACCGGCCGGGTCCGCAGGCCTTGGCCAGGGGTTTTCTCGTCGATCGGGGGAACTGCGAAGCCCTGGGAGCAGTAGGCGGCGGGCCCTCGGGGCATGGCATCCCTTGTGACTCTCCTCCGTGACATGTGCTACCCCACTCCGCAGGAACTCGGGCTCGCCGCCCACGCTCTGGCGGACGAACACCCCGACGAGGTCCGGCTCCGCCAGGCCGGCACCTCCCGGGCCGGGCAGCCCCTCTGGGTGCTGTCCGTCGCCGCGACGGGCGGCGCCCCGCGCGGGGCCGAACGCAGTGTCCTCGTCGTCGCCGGGGCGCACGCCAACGAGCCCGTCGGCGGCGCCACCGCCCTCTCGCTCGCCCGGCGTCTCCTCGACGACCCGACGCCGCGGGCCGGCTGCGGCTGGCACTTCCTGCTCTGCGCCGACCCCGACGGCGCGAACCTGCACCGCACCCCGCTTCCGTACTCACTGCTGGACTACCACCGGAACTTCTTCCGGCCGCCCGGCCCCGAACAACCCGAGTGGGCGCCGTCCTTACTGCCCCCGGACCGGCTGCCGCCCGAGACCCTGGCCCTGACCGCGCTCATCGACGAGCTCCGGCCCGTGCTGCAGGTCTCCCTGCACGCCACCGACCTCGGCGGTTCCTGGGTGCAGCTCACCCGGGACATCCCCGGCCTCGCCGAGCCGTTCGCGACGTCGGCCGCCGACCTGCGCATCCCGGTGGAGAACGGGGCCTCGGACGCGGCCGGCTGGCCCTCCCCCGGGCCCGGGATCTTCGTGATCCCGCAGCCGGGGAGCGAGGCCGCCGGGGCCTTCCACCCGGAGGACACCCGGCTGAGCACCTGGTACCACGCCCACCGCTACGCCGGCACGACCGCCATCGTCGAAGTCCCCATGTGGGCCTCCGACCTGGTGGACGATCCGACCCCGCATCCGGACCCGCGCGGCGCCCTACGGATGCTGGCCGAGCGGCTCACCTCGGACGCCGCGCTCGTCGCCGGGGTCCGGGGCGGCGCCCACGTACCGCAGGACCCGCGGTCGTACGAGGACCCGGCCGCGGCGCCCCTGCTGCGCGCGGTGGACTGGACGCTCGCGCTGATCCCCCAGGTGGCGGCCGCGTGGACGGTCGGGGCCCCGACCGAGGCCACGGCGGCGTACGTCGCCAGCATCGACGCCTTCGGGCGCCGGCTGTCGCTGCGTGCCGCCGCGATGCTGCTACGGGTGCTGCGTGCCCAGGAGCATCCGGCGGCACCCGGGCTGGACCGGCTGGTCACCGGGTGGTGCGAGGACTTCGCGGACCGTTTCGAGGCCCGCTGGGTCCCGGTGGCCACCCAGGTGGAACACCAGTCCCGGACCGTCCTGGCCGCCTACGACCGTCTCGTGGCGGCCGGCCGGCCGGGCTGAGGCAGATCGGGTCAGGTCAGGTCGGGGGCCGCATGCCGCCCGGTCCCAGGCGGGTGTCGGGGCCGGGCGGCGGCAGGGCCACCGGCCTGGCTCCGTCGTGGTCCTCGGCCGCGTCGTGGAGGGGGCGGGTGCCTTCGGCCGCGTCCGCCAACCACCGCCAGACGTCCGGCCGGCGGGCGTCCGGCCGGCGCGCCTGCGGGACCGCGGCGGGCTCCCCGCCGGAGATCCATGTCGTGAGGGTGAACCGGTGGTCGGAGAAACGCCCGCTCGGGCAGGTGGACGGCACCACCTCGTGAAAGGCGCCGGAGGGGAAGAAGGCGATGGTGTCGTGCTCGGGCTCGACGGTGCGGTAGGACTCCCCCGGCCGCGCCCGGCCGTCTTCCACCACGGTGTCGTACAGGCGGAGTTGGCCGCCTCCGAAGCCGCGGGGCGTGCGGTGCAGGTAGTACACCGCGGACAGGGCCCGGCTCACGTCCCGCACGCGTGAGGCGTCCGTGTGGATGCCGAAGTGGCCGCCTTCGCCGTGCGCCGTCAGGACGGTCAAGGACTGCACGAGCTCGGCCCGGTGACCGAGGACCTCTTGGACGAGCGGCAGACAGTCCGCCAGGTGGGCGCTGAACACCTCACTGGTGACGGGAAGGACCAGCGAGTCCCGCCCCTTGCGGGACACCTGTCCGGTCAGGGGGTCCAGGACGGTCCCCGAGTTCGCCGGCGTCCTCGCGCGGTTCCCCTCGCTCGCCGCGATGGCCGACGCGATCGGCGCCCGTGCCGAGCCGGTGCCCGTCCCGTGGGACTGCGCCGACGGCCTGTTCGAGGCGTACTGGCGCCGACCGGAGGCCTATCTGGAGGAGCGGGTGCGCCGTGCGATGTCGGTGTGGACGAGGGTCGGTCCGCAGGCCGAGGGGCGGGCGGTGCGCAGCCTCGGGGACGACCTCGCCTCCGGCCGATGGGCCGAACGCAACGGCGACCTCGCCGACCT
The DNA here is from genome assembly GCF_053615355.1 of Streptomyces sp. CLCI03. Classification (NCBI taxonomy): domain Bacteria; kingdom Bacillati; phylum Actinomycetota; class Actinomycetes; order Kitasatosporales; family Streptomycetaceae; genus Streptomyces; species Streptomyces sp. CLCI03. The sequence continues at coordinate 1,990,392 of NZ_CM132132.1, forward strand.
CGACGCGGCGGATCTGGGCCTGCGCCTGCTCACGGCGTGAACGGCGCGGCCTCCACCGCGAGGGCGTAGCGCAGTTTGGGCCTGCCGGTGGCTCCGAGGCGGTCGTAGAAGCGGATCGCGCCCTCGTTCCAGTCCGGGGTCTGCCACTGGACCTGGTCCAGGCCGAGGGCGCGGGCCAGGTCCGTCACGCCCTCCATCAGGGCGGCGCCGAGGCCGTGGCCGCGGGCCTCCTCCGCCAGGTAGAGGCAGTCCATGTGGAGGTGGTACCGGGCGTCCCAGAAGGCGAACTCGGCGGAGCAGGCCGCGTATCCGGCGACCGTGCCGTCCGGGGTCTCGGCGAGCAGCACCCACAGCCGGGCGTCCTCGGCGAACAGCTGCGGGCCGAGGCGTTCGGCGAGGCCCGGCGGGCGCGGCGCCGACTTCTCGTACGCCACGTGCTCGTGGACGAGTTCGACCAGGCGGGGCAGGTCCCCCACGCGTGCGCGGCGGATGACGGTGGTGTGTTCCATGACCGTCATCCTGCGCGCCCGCTCGCGGCGCCGGACCGGCGGGGGCACCGTAGGCGGACGCGGGGGCCTCGTCCTCAGCTCGACGAGAGCCGGAAGATCATGTTCCCGAAGCCGACCTGATCCCCGTCGCGGACCACCGCGGAGCCGGTCACCCGGTGCCCGTTGACCGTGGTCCCGTTGGTGGAGCCGAGGTCCTTGAGCACCCATACCCCGCCGCGCATGCTCAGCTCCGCGTGCGCCCGGGAGACCGTCTCGTGGCTGAGCCGCAGCCCGTTGCCGGGGTCGCGGCCGATCCGCAGGGCGGCCGCGCTCGGGTGCGGCAGCAGCAGCTTGGGCAGGCGCTCGGCGTTCCACGCGCGCCGTACGCCGAGCGAGACGGCCGAGGCCCGGCCGACCCAGCCGAACAGCCGACGGGTCCACGGGCTTTCGGTGGCGTCCCGGGTCCGGAGGTCGGCCGTGAGCACCGCCAGGTCCTCGGAGCGGCGTGCGACCAGGGCGAGTTCCATCCGGCGCAGGAACGTGTCATGGGACAGCTTGCCGAGGGCCGCGCCCTCCCGGAGCTGGCCCAGCGCCCGGTCGCGCTCGGCGTCGGACAGCCGCGGCGCGGGGAAGGCGGGAATCTCGAAACTGGACGTCACAGGGTGATTGTCGGCCCGTCGGGGGCGGAGTGTCCAGAACTCCCACGCCACGCCCGGAATGATGGGCACGATACGCATGCTGGACACCGCCGCCGACGAGGGGACCGTCCGTGCAGTTCGAGGTGTGGGCACCACTGACAGGGCACGTCGCCATGCTGCTCGACGGGGCGACGTACGACATGGCACGCGATCCGGACCGGGACGGCTGGTGGATCGCCGAGGCCCCGGCCGCCGACGGGAGTCGCTACGGATTCCTGCTCGACGGCGACGGCCCCGGCGCGGGCCCGCGCCCGGACCCGCGCGGACGGCGGCTGCCCGACGGCCCCGACGGCCTGTCGGCGGTGGTCGACCTGGAGGCCCTCGCCCCACGGCGGGCGCCGGCGTCGCGCACCCGCCTCCAGGACGCGGTCCTGTACGAGCTGCACATCGGCACGTTCACCCCCGAGGGCACCTTCGACGCGGCCGCCGCCCGGCTCGGGCACCTCACCGCCCTCGGCGTCACGCACGTGGAGCTGATGCCGGTCTGCTCGTTCGCCGGGCGGCACGGCTGGGGGTACGACGGGGTCGCGCCCTGGTCGGTGCACGAACCGTACGGCGGCCCGGCCGGCCTGGCCCGTTTCACGGCCGCCGCGCACGAGGCGGGACTGGGCGTGGTGCTGGACGTGGTCCACAACCACCTCGGCCCGTCCGGCAACCACCTGCCGGCCTTCGGCCCGTACTTCACCGACACCCACCACACCCCGTGGGGCTCCGCGGTGAACCTGGACGCGGCCGGCTCCGACGAGGTGCGCGCCTATCTGCTGGGCAGCGCCCTGGCCTGGCTGCGCGACTACGGGATCGACGGGCTGCGGCTCGACGCCGTGCACGCGCTGGCCGACGACCGGGCGCTGACCTTCCTGGAGGAACTGTCCGCGGCCGTGGACGAACTGGCCGCCGACACCGGCCGCCCGCTGTTCCTGATCGCCGAGTCCGACCGCTGCGACCCGCGCACCACCACCCCGCGCGCCGCCGGCGGCATCGGCCTGCACGCCCAGTGGAACGACGACTTCCACCACGCCCTGCACTGCGCGCTGACGGGCGAATCCCAGGCGTACTACGCCGACTTCGCCGCGGCCCCGCTCGGCGCCCTCGCCAAGACCATGACCCGGGTCTTCTTCCACGACGGGACCTGGTCCTCCTTCCGCGGCCGCACCCACGGCCGTCCGGTGGACCACCGCCGCACCCCGGCCCACCGCTTCCTCGGCTACACCCAGACCCACGACCAGATCGGCAACCGGGCGCTCGGCGACCGGCTCTCCGCCTCGCTCTCCCCCGGGCTGCTGGCGTGCGCCGCGACCGTGGCCCTGACGGGGCCGTTCGTTCCGATGCTGTTCATGGGTGAGGAGTGGGGCGCCCGCACGCCCTGGCAGTACTTCACCGACCATCCCGACCCGGACCTCGCCGAGGCGGTACGGTCCGGCCGCCGCCGGGAGTTCGCGGCGCACGGCTGGAAGGCCGAGGAGATCCCGGACCCGCAGGACCCGACCACCCGGGACCGCTCCCGCCTGGACTGGACGGAGCCCGAACAGGCCGTCCACGCCCGCCTGCTGGACTGGTACCGCACCCTGATCGCGCTCCGCCGTACCCATCACGACCTGCGCGACCCGGACCTGGCGGGGGTCCGGGTCGCCCACGACGAGGAGCGGCGCTGGCTCACCTTCCGGCGGGGCGACGTCCGGGTGGCCGTGAACCTCTCCCCGGACCCGGTGACCATCGCGCTGGGCCGCAACGGGGTACGGGTGCTGGCCGCCTGGGAGCCGGTCGCCCATCCGGGTCCCGACGGGCGGATCCACGTACCGGGCGAGACGGCGGTCGTCCTCGCCCCGTGAGGGTCACTCCACGACGGCCAGCTCGCGCGGGGCGTCGTTCAGGCGGCGCCCGCCGTCCTCGGTGACGGTCACGATGTCCTCGATGCGGACCCCGAACCGGCCCGGCAGGTAGATGCCCGGCTCCACGGAGAAGCACATGCCGGGGACCAGCGGCTGCTCCTCGCCCTCGACCATGTACGGGGGCTCGTGGGTGGTGACGCCGATGCCGTGCCCGGTGCGGTGGATGAAGCGGTCCCCGTAGCCGAACTCGGTGATCACCGCGCGGGCGGCCCGGTCGATCTCCTGGCAGGGCACCCCCGGCCGGACAGCGGCCACGCCGGCCTGCTGGGCCTCGCGGACGACGTCGTGGACCCGCTGCTCCTCGGCGGTGGGCTCGCCGACGTGCACGGTGCGGGAGATGTCGGAGCCGTAGCCGTACCGCAGGCCGCCGAAGTCGAGGACCACCATGTCGCCGCGGCGGATCACGCGGTCGCCGGCCTCGTGGTGCGGGTTGGCCCCGTTCGGGCCGGAGCCGACGACCGTGAAGTCGACCTGGGAGTGGCCGTGGGCGCGCAGCAGGCCGGCCAGGTCGGCGGCGACGTCGCTCTCCCGGCGGTCGGCGAAGGGGAGGTGGAGGACCTGCGCGTAGGCGGCGTCGGCGGCGGCCGCCGCCGCGGCGAGGCGCTCCAGCTCCCGCTCGTCCTTGACGGCGCGGAGCATGGGCAGGCAGTCGGTGAGCGGCGCGTAGGAGCTGTTCGGCAGTTCCCGCTGCAGGCCCAGCAGGTGCAGGGCCCAGGTGTTGTCACTCACCCCGAAGCGGCCGCGGAAGTCCAGCAGCGGGGCGGTGACGGCGTACGGGTCCTTCCCGTCGGCCCAGTCCCGCAGGGTCAGCGCGGTGGCGCCCGGGGCCCGCGCCGCGTCGGGGGCCTCCAGCGCGGGCACGACGAGCACCGGGTCCTGCCCGGCGGCCAGCACGAGCAGGGTCAGCCGCTCGGTCTCGGCGGTGGGCCGGTAGCCCGTGAGGTGCGTGAGGTCGGGGCCGGGGGAGATCAGCAGGCCGGCGAGTCCCGCGTCGGCTGCGGTCTGGGCGGCGGCGGCCATCCGGGCGGCGTAGTCATCGGCCGTGAAGGGTGCGGGTTCACGTGTCATACGGGTGATCCTGCCGTGAGCCGCGCGGCGAGGGCGGCGGCCACGCCGGTCGCCTCCCGGCCGGGGAAGCCCCGTACCCTGCGGCGGCCCGCCTCCCGGCGGGGGCCGAGGCCGATATCGCGTCGCGGGACCACCCCCCTGATCGGCTATGCTGTGCTTGCACATCGAACGGGCGGTCCGCCGCCCTTCGTGGTGGGTGTAGCTCAGTTGGTAGAGCACCTGGTTGTGGTCCAGGTGGCCGCGGGTTCAAGTCCCGTCACTCACCCTGTCGATCCCGTGGGGTACGAGATTCCTCGTACCCCACGGGATTTTTCGTGTGCCCGGCCGGACCGGCCGGGCCGCTAGATCCGGAGGAAGGCCTCCACCTCGGTGACGAAGGCCACGGGGGTCTCGTGCGGCGGGTAGTGGCCGGAGCCCGGGACCGTCACGACCCGACAGTCCGGGTACGAGGCCTGCCAGGTGTCCCGCATCACATCCGCGGTGATCGCGAGGTCGTACTCCCCGACGAGGACGAGCACCGGGACGGTGTTGCCCTTCACGGCGGCGGACAGGTCCAGCGGCTGCCAGCTCGCGAAGTAGCCGGCGAAGGCCTCGGGGCGGGAGACGGTGACGGAGTGGGCGACCATCCGGTCGAGCCAGTGGCGGCTCACGCGGTTGCCGGTGACCAGGTCGAGGATGACGCGGCGCTTCTCGGGGTCGGTGGCGGCGCCGTGGAAGAGGGCGTGGGTGGCGTCGTCCATCAGGTACGGCGCGGCCGGGACCGGGGCGAGCCCGATCAGCTTCTCCACCCGCTCGGGGGCTCGGACGAGGACCTGCTGGACCGCCTTGCCGCCCATGGAGTGGCCGAGGAGGGAGAAGGTGTCCCAGCCGAGCTGGTCGGCGAGTTCGAGGACGTCGTCGGCGATCTCGGCCAGGGTGTGGCGGCCGGGGACGTCGCGGCGGTCGCCGTAGCCGCGGTAGTCGAGGAAGACGTAACTGAAGCCCTCGGGGTCCAGGTGGTCCAGGACGGAACCCCAGTTCGCGGAGGTGCCGAACCAGTCGTGCAACACGATGACGCGGACGGGTCCGGTGCCGATCCTGCGGTGGGCGATGGCCATGCGTTCTCCCTCGGTGACGGGGGCGACGAAACGGACCCGTACGTTCTGCCCACCGGGTCTACGATCACACCGTGAAGCCGACATCGCGCACGGTGCGCATCGCCGTCACGGCCTCCCGGATCGCCGCCGACCGTCCGCACCACCCCCACCATCCGGACGCCGAGATCCTCGACCGGGCCGAGATCGCGGAGGTGCTCGCCCTGTGGCCGCGGGGCGAACCGCACGACGACTTCGCCTGCATGTGCCACGGGGACGGCGGGGTCTCGCTGTACGAAGCCGGCGGTGGGCGCATCAGGTCCGCCCCGCCGTCCGGTCCGCTCCGGCCCCTGTTCGATCCGCTGGACCCCGCCGGGCTCCCGGCCCGGCACCGGGACCGGTGGGCGGCGGCCGCCCCGGCGGGACTGCGTGAGTACGCCGCCGACCTGGCCCGCGGCACCGATCCCGGGCCCGCGCACGCGCCCGGGGTGCCGTCGGCCGTGGTGTTCGGCCGGCTGGGCGCCGTACGGGAGGAACCGCGCGACGCGGCGTGGCTCCTCGCGGACCGGGCCCCCGTCCGGCTGCCGGCCGGGAGGCCGACGGAGGAACTCGCCTGGGCGGTGCGGGAGACGGACCGCACCGGGCTGGAGGGGGCCGTGCGGTTCTTCGCGAGCGAGGAGTTCACGACCCGGCACCCGAAGCGGCGCCGGGTCCCCGACACCGCGCGGGATCTCCTGCTCCGGCACGCCCGCGGCCACCGTCCCACGGACCTCCCGGTCCTGGAACGGCGGCTGCTGCGCGCACCGGAGGACCGGATCAGACGGTCTTGATCGCAGGGTCGGAGACGCCCGGGGCGCCGGTCTCCACATGCCCGGCGAACCGGCGCAGGAAGGTGGCGTCGGCGTCGGAGACCACCTGCACGTCGTACCAGCGGCCCGAGGCGGTGAGGTCCACCGTGTGGGAGACCGTCGCACCGGCCGCCACCCGCAGGATCCGGGCGGCGCCGCCGTAGGTGTTGGTCACCGTGAGGTTGACGGCCGCCGTCCCGGAGTTGGTCAAGGTCAGGGCCAGGTTGCCGGTGGCCGCCAGGTGGCGGGCCGTGACCTCGGGACCGGCCTTCTTCGCCGGGCCCTTCCAGGTGCGCAGGAAGCCGTTCGGACCCCACACCGTGAGGTTGATCTGGTTGCCGGTCGAGCTGCTGGTGGACCAGGTGTCGACAAGGGTCTTGCCCGCCTCGACCGTGTAGGGCCAGGGGCCGTCCGTGCGGTTGCCCGAGGTGCTGTGGAAATGGGCGCCCAGGGTCGGTCCGGAGGCGAAGGTGAGGGTGAACTTGCCGGTGGATGTGGTGCGGGCACCGTCCACGTAGGGGCTGTAGCCGAGCGCGCGGGTCGGCTTGGAGCCGGCCTCCTGCCGGGGCAGGGTGCCGGTGGCCGGCGGGGTCGGGTGGTAGGAGGGGTGGCGGTCCTTGTCCGGCGGCACGTACCCGGCCGTGGACGGGAGCGCGGCGGGCGCGGCATCGGCCCGGGTGAAGTCGAAGGCCGAGGTCAGGTCGCCGCAGACCGCGCGGCGCCACGGGGAGATGTTGGGCTCCTGCACGCCGAAACGCTTCTCCATGAACCGGATGACCGAGGTGTGGTCGAAGGTCTCGGAGCAGACGTAGCCGCCCTTGCTCCAGGGGGAGACCACGATCATCGGGACGCGCGGGCCGAGCCCGTACGGTCCGGCCGCGTAGCCGCCGCCACCGGCGTAGAGGTCCTTCGACACGTCGGCGGTGGACAGGCCCCAGGCGGAGGAGGCCGGCGGGTACGGCGGGACCACGTGGTCGAAGAAGCCGTCGTTCTCGTCGTAGGTGATGAACAGGGCGGTCTTCGCCCAGACCGCCGGGTTCGCGGTCAGCGCGTCCAGGACCTGCGAGATGTACCAGGCGCCGAAGTTCGTCGGCCAGTTCGAGTGCTCGCTGAACGCCTCGGGGGCGGCGATCCAGGAGACCTGGGGCAGGGTGCCGCCCACGACGTCCGCGCGCAACCGGTCGAAGTAGCCGTCGCCCGCCTTGACGTTCGTGCCCGTGCGGGCCTTCTCGTACAGGGCGCTGCCGGGCTGGGCGCCCCGGTAGTTGTTGAAGTACAGCAGCGAGTTGTCGCCGTAGTTGCCGCGGAAGGCGTCGTTGATCCAGCCCCAGGAACCGGCGGCGTTCAGGCCGTCGCCGATGTCCTGGTAGACCTTCCACGAGACCCCGGCGGACTCCAGCCGCTCGGGGTAGGTCTTCCAGCCGTAACCGGCCTCCTGGTTGCCGAGGACCGGGCCGCCGCCGGTCCCGTCGTTGCCGGTGTGACCCGTCCACATGTAGTAGCGGTTCGGGTCCGTGGCTCCGATGAAGGAGCAGTGGTAGGCGTCGCACACCGTGAAGGCGTCGGCGAGGGCGTAGTGGAACGGTATGTCGTTCCGGGTCATGTACGACATGGTCGTGGCCGTCTTGGCCGGGACCCACTTGTCGTACTTGCCGTTGTTGTACGCCTGGTGGCCGCCCGCCCAGTCGTGGTTGAGCCCCTCCAGGAACTGCATGCCGAGGTCCTGGATCTGCGGGTTGAAGGGCAGGATGTCCTTCGTGCCGTTCGACTGGTGGAAGACCGACTTTCCGTTGTCCTGGAGGACCGGACGCGGGTCACCGAAGCCCCGGACACCCTTCATCGCCCCGAAGTAGTGGTCGAAGGACCGGTTCTCCTGCATCAGGACCACGACGTGCTCGATGTCCTGGATCGTTCCGGTGGTGCCCTGCGCCGAGATGGCGGCGGCCCGCGCGATGCTGTCGTTCAGCATCGTGAGGGCGGCGGTGCCACCGGCGATCTGCAGGAACCTGCGACGGTTGAGTTCTGCCATGGGGTGACGACCTCTGCGGGTGAGGGGGGAGTCGAGGGGCGCCCCAAGGACAGCGGTCCCGGGGTACCGGCCGGAGATCACTTCGTGACACTGCGCCGTACACCTGGAGAACGAAAAGAGCTCCCGAACGACCTGCGTATCTGCTGAAATGACCTCCCACACACTGCACGGGGGGCGCAGAACGGATGGCCGGGACCGATTTCGGGCATGCCATCGGGCTGCCCCGTGCGCTCTCCGGCCTGCCGCTGTCGCCGCTCGTGGGAGGGTACGGGGAACTCCTCTCCGCGCAACAGACCCTCGGATTAAGCCACTTGGGCGAGTTACTGACCCCGCCCGGCGGCCGCCTACGGCTCCTCGACGGGATCTTCGCCGTCACCGGGCCCGGTCGGCGCCGGCACGTGGGCCCCGAAGTGCTCCGGTCGCTGCGCCGGGACCGGCCGGAGCCGGCCGCGGCCTGGCTGCTGGAGCGGCTCGCCGCGATCCAGGACGCGGACCCCGCCGCCCTGCGCCGGATCCTGCTGTACCAGCTCACCCACCTGCTCCAGGACCATCCCCAGGGAGAGCTGCCCGCCACCGCGACCGGCTTCGGCGTGGACCGGGCCGAGGCCGCCGCGCTGGTCCGGGCGGCCGCCCGGCGGGCCCGGCTGGACGAGGGGCAACGGGCCGCCGCCGAATCCCTGCGCGACGACGTACTGGGGCACCGGATCCGCTCCGCGGCGCGCCGGGCCGCCCTGCTGCCGCCCGCGGGCGAGGACCGGCCGCTGGCGGCCCTCCTCGCCGAGCTGGCCGCCCGGACGGCCGCCGCCGACACCGTGCTCGCGGTGGCCCGGCGGGCCGAGGAGCAGGGGGATCCGGGGCGGGCCTGCCTGCACTACGAGGAGGCCGCGGCGCTGGCGGGCGACTGCCCGCGCGCGGTGCGCGGGCTGGTCCGCACCTACCGGCCCGAGCCCGGGGACCCCGGCCCGCCGGTGTCCGTCCTCGTCCCCGGCGGTGTCGAACTGCGGTGGCCGAGCGGAGACTTCGGGGACACGCGCTGGCGGGTGGTGCGGCTCACCCGCGGGGAGCCGGCCGGCGCCCCGCTCGCCGAGGTGCCGGGGCGGCCGGTCGGCGGAGTGCTCGTCGACGCCGACGCCGGGATCGGCGAGGAGATCCGCCATGTGGCGCTGCCGCTGCGGGCCGACGGCACCGTCGACGGACCGCCGCTGATCGCGGCCCCGCTGTCGGTCGCCCCGGCGGTCACCGAGCCGGCCGCCGTCGACGGCAACGGGTGGATCGGGGCCTCGTGGACCGCTCCGCCGGACGCGGTCCACTGCGAGGTGACGCTGACCGGGCCGCGAGGGCCCGTCCCGGTGCCGCCGGTGGCGCGGGCGGGCTCGCGCGAGACCTTGCGCGTGGAGGGACCGACGCCCGGGCGGTACGCGTGGGTGGTGCGGGCCCGGTACGCCCCGAAGGGCGGCGCCGAACAGGGTGCGCTGTCCGCGCCCGTGACCGTCCCGGTCACCGTGCACGCCTGGCCGGAACCCGTGCTCACCCTGACGGCGCGGCCCCGGGAGGCGGGCGGGGTGGAGTTCCGTCGGACCGGTGGCGACGGGGCCGAGGTGCGGCTGGTGCGGTGGCCCGGTACCACCCCCGCCGAGCGGGCCGAGCTGACGGCGGCCGAACTGCCGCCGCCGCTGGACTGGGCCGCCCCCGGATGGACGGACGCGGCCACGGACGACCCGACCACGAGCGTCGCCGGCACGAGCGTCCCTGGTGCGCGCGTCCCTGGCGCCGGCCTGCCCGGCACGGGTCGCCCGGCCGGGGACGGCCCGGCCTGTGTCGGGCACCCGCCCCCGGGATCGCAGACCGTCGTGTCCGCCGTGTCCGTGCTGGGCGCGCGGGCCGTGGCCGGACCCTCCGTCCTGGTCGAGGCTCCCCTGCCGGTGACCGGCCTCGTCCTGCGGCGGGCCGCGCCCGACGTGGTCGAGGTCGGCTTCGACTGGCCCGGCGCCGCCGGCACCGTCACCGCCGCCGTCACCCAGGACGGCCGGCGCACCGAACTCGCCGTGGCGCGCAGCGTGTTCCTGCGCGAGGGCCTGCGCCTGCCGGTCACCCCGGCCGCGTTGGCCGTCGAGGTCCACGCCGCACCGCGCAGCGCCCGTTCCGTACTCGCCTCCCCCGGCGCCGACGCGCGGGCCGAACTGCCCGCCGACGTGGCCATCTCCTACGAGCTGGTGCCCGGCGCCCGGCGCGGACTGCGCCGCGGGCCCGCTGTCCTACGGGTGACCGTACGGGCGCCGGGCGGCGCACCCGGACCCGACCACCCCGACCTCCCCGGCTTCGTCCTCGTGGCCCGGGGCGACGGCGGCCGCGATCCGCGGCGCCCGAGCGGCCCGGCCGACGGCCCGACCGTGTGCCGGGTGACCGGGGCCGAACTCGCGGCCGCGGCCGCGAGCACCGGGACGGGCACGGGCACGGTGGAGCGCCCGATCGACACCGCGGTCGCACCCGGCCGCCCGTACGCCCTCCGCGGTTTTCTCCTCGGCGGCGCAGCCGCCTCCGTCCGGCTCGAAGAGCCCCCTCTCCCCACCCTGGTGATCCACTGACATGACCTCCGTCGTCTGCCCCTACTGCTTCGACCGGTCCCCGGCGGCCCGGCTGCCCTACCGCTGTCAGATGTCCCCGACGGGGGTGCGCGGGGCCAAGCCCTGCGCCGCCGAACTCGACACCATATGGGCCGACTTCAAGGGGCCGAGCGTGCCGCCCGCGCTGAAGATGCGCGGCCCGGTCTTCGCCGCCGCGCGCGGCCTCGGGCGGCACCTGCCCCCGTACGGGGGCGGATCGCGCGCGGACTGCCCCGCCTGCGGCGGGTCCACCCCGGTACGGGTCTGCCGGCGCTGCCACAGCGACTTCCCGAGCGACTACTGCGACCAGGACACCCGGATCATCGCCCTGCTCGGCCCCAAGGCCTCCGGCAAGAGCACCTACGTCTCGGTCCTGCTCAACGAACTGCGCGGCAGGGTGGGCCGGGCCTACGGGGCCTCGGTGACCGCGATGGGCGGCGAGACCCAGCGCCGCGACCGCGAGCTGGCCGAGGACCTCTACGACCGGCTGCGGCTGCCGGAGGCCACCCGACCGGCGGCCCTCGGCTTCAACGACCCGCTGCTGTACCGGCTGAGCCTGCCGCTGCGGCGCCGGCTGCGCGGGGACGGCAGCCGGCACACCGCGCTGGTGTTCTTCGACGCGGCGGGCGAGGACCTCGCCGACGCCGAGGCGATGGACCGCTACACGCACTACCTGGCCGCCGCCGACGGGATCATCCTGCTCGTGGACCCGCTGCAGATGCGGGCGGTCCGCGACCGGCTGCCGGTGGACGAGGGGCCGCCGCTGCCCGTCATCGAGACCCCGCCGCAGCAGATCGCCGCCGACCTCGCCGCACAGCTGCGGGCCCACGGCCGGGGTTCCTCGCGTGGCCGGGTCACCACCCCGGTGGCGGTGGCCGTGACCAAGACGGACGCGCTGGCGCCGCTGCTGGAGCCGCATTCGCCGCTGCTGCGCAACGCCGACCACGGCGCCGGCGCGCTGGACGAGGAGGACCGGCGGGCGGTGCACGAGGAGCTGCGCACGCTCCTCGACGGCTGGGACTCGGGTTCGCTGCTGCGGCAGTTGGAGCGGGACTTCGCCCAGCTGTCGCTGTTCGGGCTGTCGGCGCTCGGCTCGGCGCCGCCCGCCGACGCGCCGGCCGACGCCCCGAAGTCGGGGCCGCGGCCGCTGCGCGTGGAGGATCCGCTGCTGTGGCTGCTGGGACTGGGCGGGCTGCTGCCGCGCACCGGTGGCGCCGCCGGCCCCGGTCGCACCGCCGGCACGGCCGGCCGTACCGGCTCCGAGGGGAACTCATGAATCTCGCGCAACTGCACTACACCTCGGCGCCGCCCGGTCCCGACGGCTCCGGTTTCCGGTTCACCGCCGTCAGCCCCGGGGTGCCGACCGCGCTGCTGCGCGAGGCGGAGCAGCTGATCGGCTACGAGCCGCCCCGGGACGCACCCTCGCGCCCCGGGCCGCAGGAGCTGGCCGCCTTCCCGCAGGCGCTCAGCCTGAACGTGCTGGCGGACGGCAGCCGGCTGCTGGCGCGCTCGGTGTACACGGGCGCGGACTACAGCGGCCGCTGGGGCAACTTCCACGCCCACGCGGTGCACCTGCCGCAGCCCGCCGGTTCCGGTCCGGCCGTGGGCGAGCTGCCGATCACCGCCTGGGGCTCACCGCAGTGGGCCACCGCGACCCCGCGGGACGGCGCTCCGGTTCTCGCGGCGGTGCCCGCGCCGGGCCGCCTCGACCGGGCCGCTCTGGCCTCCTTCGTCGCCGCCCGCGGCCCTTGGCTGGCCGGCTTCTTCGCCGACGTGCGCCGGCTCGGGGAGGACCCGGACGCCCCGCAGATCGTGCTCGTGGAGGCGGACAGCGAGGCCGTGGCCCGCTGGATCATGCTCGCGTGCAGTGTGCTGCCGCACCAGCGGGGGCAGTGGCTCACCTTCACCACCTACACCCGGCGGCCGCAGCTCGCCCGGCAGCAGATCATCGGGGTGATGCCCGAGGACGGGCCGGGCCTCGCCGGGCAGGAGCACCGCTACCGGGTCTACGACACCACCCGGTCCACCGCTCCCGCCGCCCTGGAGCCGGACGTGTGGGCGCAGACCGCCGCGCGGGTCTGGCAGGGGCAGCGCCAGGATCTGGTCGCCGAGGTGCGGCGGCTGGCCGCCGGGCCCTACGACGCGGGCCCGCTGGCCGCGCTCGCCCTGGCCGCGGACCTCCCCCTGCCCTCCCCCGGCCGGGCCGCTGCCGCCGACTGGGTCGCCGGGCACCGGGACGCGCTGGACCACGTACGGCTGCACACTCTGGCCCTGGCGCTGGGCCGCCCGGCCGAGGACCGGGACCCGGCGGAGGTCGCCGCGGCCGGGCGGCTGCTGGCCGCCCTGGACGGCTGGGCCCCGCCCGCGGTGTGCGAACCGCTGGTGGCCCTGACCCTGACCGAGGCGGTACGGACCGGCGCGCCGCCCGCGGACCTGCCCACCGCGGGCGCCCTGGGCGCGGCCGCGCGCGGCCGGCTCGCGACGGAGCTGGAACCGGGCCTGCGGGCGGCCCTGGACGGCCCCGCGGCCGAACCGGGGCATCCCGCCGGGCTGTTGCGGGTGGCGTCGGTGCTCGGGGTGGACGTGAGCGACCTGCTGCCCGGTGTCGCACGGCAGTTGGCGCTCGCGCTGCTCACCGATCCGGAGGGGACGTACGGGTCGGGGGTGCGGGCCGCACTGGCCGAACTGCCCGTGCTGCGGGCCCTCGTGCTCGACCGGCTGGATTCGCTGGCCGCAGGTGATCCGGCCGCGGGACGGCGGCTGTTCGAACGCACCGCGCTGCGGCCGACCGCGGCCGACGCGCGACCGCACCTGCGGATGTGCGCCGAGGCCGCGTCGGCGCCCGCGGGCGCCGCCGCGGACCGGGTCGGGGCGTTGAACGCCCTGCTGGCCGGGTCGGGCGTCTCGCTGTACGCGGAGCCGCTGGTGCTGCGGACCGCGATGCGACTGGTGTGGGACGGGGAGCCGCCGGGTGCGGGTGAAGCCGGGCTGGTGCTGATGGCGGCCGGGGCGCAGGTCCACCGGGAGGCCGGGACCTGGGAGCTGCTCGTGCGGGCGGCCGTGGGGGCCCCGGCCGGCGACGCCGAGGCGGCGGAGCTGGCTCCGGAACTCCTCGGGCAGTTCCAGGAGGAGATCCCGGCCGGGTTGCGGCCGTCGCTGCTGCTGCTGGAGCTCGCCCGGAACCTGCGGTCGGGCCCGGCGGGCGGGGGCTGGGTGCGCCAGGTGCTGGACCTGCGGTCGCTGGACCCGGAGCCGGGACCCCTTCGGAGCGCGTACGCGGCCCTGTGCGCGCGGCTGCTGGCCGGGGACCGCCCGGACAGCGAGCTGCGGGCGCTGATCGAGAGCAACGACGCGGAGCTGCTGGCCGCCTATCGGGCGCAGGCGCGTACACCGGCGGTCCGTGACCGGCTGCGGCTGGATCCGGACCACGCGGCGGACTGCTTCGCGGTGTGGTCCTCCCAGCCGCAGGCCGGCCCGGCCTGGCAGGAGACGCGTACGGATCTCCTCGACGGGGTGCTGCGGCCGGCCGTACGGAGCCTCACACCGGCCGAGCTGGCCGAGGTGGAGAAGTCGCTGGCCCACCTGGGCGGGCGCTGGGCGGACGAGTTCCGCGCCTGGCAGCGGCCGGGGGCCTTCGGTCGGCTGCGCGAACGCTTCGCGGGGCGCCGATCCGGCTCCGCCGGCGGCAGCGGCAGCGGCACGGCCGGTGGGGACGGGGTCTGACGTGACGGATCCGGAGCTGATCGCGCGGATCCTCGGCGCCCTCACCGGGGCGGTCGGGGTCGCCGTGTGCCTCGGGTACGGGCTGTGGCGGTTCCTGGTGCTCGCCCTGTCGGCCGCCTGGGCCGCCTTCCGGACGCGTCCGCCGGGCGGCGGCGACCCGCGGATCACCCCGTACACCGGTCCCGAGCCGGCGCGGCCCGCGTACTGGGCCGGGCAGATGTGGCTGGACGCCCGGTTCGCCGGGCAGGCCGCCGCGCTGACCGTCTGGTACCTGCTGACCCGGCACTGGCTGGGCCTGGTGGTGCGCCGCCGGCTGCTGCGCGGCCGGCACGGGCAGACCGGCGAGCTGGTCGACAACGCCTTCGGCCGGCTGCTGCTGCGCCTGTTGGCTCCCGGTACGGCGCTGGCCGCGCTGCTGTCGGCGCTGCTCGCCTCGGTCCTGCTGGCCGGTGTCGCCCTGTTCTTCGCCGCGGAGATCGCCTTGGTGGCGCTGGCCGCCCTGGCCGCCACCTGGGCGGGGCGGGCGGCGGAGCGGCTGTGGAAGCTGGCCCTGGGCATCCGGATGAAGTGCCCCTACCCGGGCTGCTACCGGCCGTTCCCGCTGGCCGTGCACCTGTGCCCGGGTTGCGACGCCGCCCACCGCGAGCTGCGGCCGGGCGCCTTCGGCGCGCTGCGGCACGTCTGCCGCTGCGGCAAGGCCCTGCCGAGCACGCTGATGACCGGGCGGCGGCGGCTCTCCGCCCGTTGCCCGCACTGCGACCGCGGCCTGCCGCCGTCCGTCGGCACCACCCGGGTCGTGCACCTGCCGCTGATCGGGGGCACCTCCGCCGGGAAGACGATGCTGCTGGCGGCCGTGCTCGACGGTCTGAGGTCCTGGTCGCACGATTCCCGGCTGACGGTGGAGTACGCCTCCCCCGACGACCTCCGCGAGGCCAACACCCTGGGGCAGCAGCTGAACGGGACCGGGTGGACCCTCAAGACCCAGGGCGGGCAGCCGCGCGCCCTGATGCTGCTGGTCGGGCACGGCCGTCGGCGCCGGCTGCTCTACCTGTACGACCCGATGGGCGAGTCCTTCCGCGACGCGGACACGACCCGCGGCCAGGGCTACCTCGCGCACGCCGACGGGGTCCTGCTGGTGACCGACGTGCTCGCCGCGCCGGTCGTACGCCGTGCCCTGCACGCGGGCGACACGGAGCGGGCGGAGGCCGCCCGGCCGGCCGACCTCGGGCCGGTGGAGACGTACGCGGGGTTCACCGGCGAGCTGCAGGGGCTCGGTGGCCGTCGCGGGCGCCTGCCCGTGGCCGCGGTGGTGACCAAGCGGGACGCGTTGGACCGGCTGGACTCGCTGCCGCGACCGGCGGAACCGGTGGAGGAGTGGCTGGCCGCGATCGGGCTGGACGAGCTGGTCCGGGCCCTCGGCCACGACTTCGCGGCGGCCCGGTACTGGGTGGTCAGCGCCCGCGCCGCGACCGGGGCGGGCGCCCTGGACAGCGAGCGGCGGCGGGCGGCGGAGCCGGTGCTGTGGCTGCTGTCCCGGACCGGACTGCGCGTCGGAGGGCTCGCCCGGGACGGGCGCGAGCGGCCGGACAGGCCCGTCGGGGCGGACACCCGGACCCACCCGGTCCCGCGACCCCGGCCGGACACGGAAGGCGCGCGGGACGCGCAGGTCGGGCACGGCGAGGAAAGGAGCAACACCCCATGATGACACCGCAGATCACTCGGGGCCGGCGGATGATGGCCGCCCTGTTCGTGTCGGCGGTCGTGATGACGGCGGCCGCCGCGGTGGCGGCGCTGGTGCGGTACATCCCGCAATGGAGCGGAAGTTGAAGGAGACACGCGGTGAGTGACATCCCCGGCGGGCCGATGGCGAACCGGCCCGTCCATTTCATCTGGCTGATCGACTGCTCGTATTCGATGCAGGGCGAGAAGATCGGCCAGCTCAACTACGCGATCAGAGAAGCGATCCCGGAGATGCTCTCCGTCGCGCAGGACAATCCGGCGGCGCAACTGCTGCTGCGCACGATGACGTTCTCCACGACGGCCCGCTGGCACCACAAAGACCCGGTGCCGGTGGAGCAGTTCACCTGGCAGGACGTCCAGGTGGACGGGATGACCAATCTCGGTGAGGCCCTCCAGCTCGCGGCGCGCGAACTGGACACCCCGCCGATGCCGCAGCGGGCGTTGAAGCCGGTGCTGGCGCTGGTCTCGGACGGGGTGCCGACCGACGACTGGAAGGCGGGGCTGCGGGCGGTGGACGCGACCCCGTGGGGCCGCAAGGCGGTCCGGGTGGCCATCGCGATCGGCGCGGACGCCGACCGCGGCGTGCTCCAGGAGTTCCTGGGCAATCCCGAGCTCCAGCCACTGGACGCGAACAGCCCCAAGCAGCTTGCGGCGGCGATCCGCTGGGCCTCGACGGCCGCGGTGAAGGCGGCCTCCCAGCCGGTGGCGGGCTTCGGGGACGCGACCGTGAAGCAGCCGCCGTACGCCCCGCCCGTGCTCGCCGACGACGATGACGACGTGTGGTGAGCGCGCCCCTGCGGATGACCCACGGGCCGCTGCCGCTCTGGGACACGCTCCAGGGCAGCGTCCAGGGCGTGAACAAGGCGCGCAACCAGGACCACCACGACGCGGAGGGCCTCGGCACCGCCGCGCAGCCCCTGATCATGGCGGTGGCCGACGGCCACGGATCGGCCGTGCACGCACGCAGTCATCTCGGGTCCCGGTTCGCCGTGGACCTGTTCGTCCAGCAGGCCCGGCAGTTCGCCGCGCTCGCCGAGCCCCGGGGCGGGACGCGGCCGCCCAGCCTGGCCTGGTTGATGAACTACGCCCAGTACACGCTGCCGCGCCAGCTGGTCAGCGCCTGGCAGGAGACGGCGCTCGGGCACTGGGAGCGCAGCAGCTCGCACGGCGAGCCCGGGCTGTCCCCGACGGACAAGCTGGTGCTGTACGGGAGCACGCTCGTCGGCGCCGTGCTCACCCCCCGGGTCTTCGCGGCCTGGCAGCTCGGTGACGGGGAGCTGGCCGTGGTGACCGAGGACGGGCAGGTGACCGTACCGCTCGCGCCGGACGAGGCGGATCTGGGCGACGAGACGGAGTCCCTGTGCTCCCCGCAGGCCTGGCTGCGGGTGCGTACGCACTGGGCGCCGGTGACGGCCCCGGGGCGGGCGCCGCGGCTGGTGTCGCTCTCCACCGACGGGCTGTCGAAGAGCTTCGCCTCGGACAGCGGCTTCCGGCAGTTCATGGCCGGACTCGACGACCGGCTGTCGGCGGAGGGTCCGCAGTGCGTCCGGGCCGTCCTGCCCCAGTGGCTGACCAAGGCCTCGCAGCACTCGGGGGACGACACCACGCTGGTGGCGGCCTGGCACACCGCGACGGCCCTGACCGAACCGGGCGGCGTGCCGCCCGCCGGCGGGGGCGCCGCCGATCCGGCCGATCCGGCCGACATGACCGACCCGTACAGGAGTGACGAATGAGCGGGATGCTCGACAGCGGTACCCGGCTGACGGCCGACAGCGGCCTGGGTGTGGAGGTCTTCGACCTGCTCGGCGCCGGCGGCCAGGGGGAGGTCTACCGGGTGCGCACCGCGGCCGGCGACCAGGCCCTCAAGTGGTACTACCCGGCCTGCGCGACACGGGAGCAGGAGGACATCGTCCGCCAGCTGGTGGACCGGGGCTTCGACGACGACCGCTTCCTGTGGCCCCGGGACTTCGTGGGCGACGGCCGCGGCGGCTTCGGCTATCTGATGGACATCCGCCCGGACCGGTTCAAGGGCCTGCCGTTGCTCTTCCGCCGCAAGCTGCGGACCACGGTCCGTGCCCTGCTCACCGCCTGCCTCTACACGGTCGAGGCGTACCAGGCGCTGCACTCGCGCGGGATCGCCTACCGGGACATCTCGTGGGGGAACCTGCTCTTCGACCCGACCACCGGCGAGGTACTGGTCTGCGACAACGACAACGCGGTGGTCGAGGGCGACAGCACGGGCATCTCGGGCACCATGGCGTTCATGGCGCCCGAGCTGGTGCGCGGCGAGCCCGGGGTCTCCCCCGGCACCCAGAGCGATCTGCACTCCCTGTCGGTGCTGCTGTTCATGCTGCTGATGAACCACCATCCGCTGATGGGCCGGCGCGAGTTGGCGATCCGCTGTTTCGACGAGGCCGCCGAGCGCAAGCTGTACGGGAAGGACCCGCTGTTCCTCTTCGACCCGCTGGACCGGTCGAACGCTCCCGATCCCGTGGAGCACGCCACGGTCCTGGCGACCTGGGCGGTGGTGCCCGACTCCCTGCGCGACCTGTTCACCAGGAACTTCACCCGGGGCCTGCACGACCCGGCCGGCCGGGTGCGGGAGTCGCAGTGGCGTGACGCGCTCCGGGCGGTCCTCGACGCGGTCGTGGACTGCGCCCACTGCGGGAAGCAGAACATGACGGAGCCGCGGTCCGCTTCCCCGGGCGCCTGCTGGAGCTGCGGGAACGCGCTGGTGCTGCCGCCCCGGCTGGTGTTGACCACGCCCCCGCCGCGCACCGAGCACCACATCCTGCTGCACCGGTCCTCACGGGTGCAGGCGCACCACCTGGCGCCGGAGCCGGCCCGGCACGACTACGGCGACGACACGCTGGTGGCGCAGCTGACCGAACATCCTCAGCGGCCGGGCAAGTTCGGGCTCGCCAACCGTTCGGGGTCGGCGTGGACGGGCACCCGCGCGGACGGCAGCACGCAGGAGATCGGCCCGGGGCAGACCGTGCCGCTGCGCTCGGGGCTGGAGCTGGACTTCGGCGGCGCGCGGGCGGTCGTACGGGCCAGGTGAGCCGGCCCGCCCGGGTGCGCCCGTCCCACCCGGGCGGGGTGCGCCGGGCCGCCCGGGCGGGATGAGCCGGGTCAGCCCAGGAGGCGGCCGAGTTCCTGGGCGAGGGCGAGACCGGTGCTGCCCGCGCCCAGCCCGAGCGTGATGGTCTCCAGCGACCGCCGGATCAGGCCCGGTTCGGCGGCGCGACCCTCCTGCCCGGCCCGGTCGAGCTCGCCGCGCAGGGCCTGGGCCGCGTCGAGCCGGTCCTGCGACGCCCCCTCCGCCCGGAGCCACCGGGCGAGTTCGGCGGCGAGGCTCAGGGTCTGCGCGGCCGTGTCCTGCTGCCCGATGTTGATGGTGCCGTGGTCCCCGATGTTGTTGGGACCGGAGACGTTCCCGTGGAAGTTGTAGGTGCTCACGCGTGTGCTCCTCGTGCTCGCTCGCTCAGGGTTGCCCGGCCGGGTTCCCCGAGCCGTGGGCCTGACCGGCCTGGTTGACGGTGCCGTGGGCGCCGATGTTGCTGGCGTGGATGTCGCCCTGGAAGGTGTAGGTGTGGGTGTTGATCACCTGCTGCGCCTGGTCGTAGGAGCTGGTGTCGACGTTGTGGTCCTTCAGGAACCGTTCGGTCGCGATCAGTACGCCCTGCTGCAGCCGCTGGAGGAAGTCCTGGGAGTCCGTCCGCTCGGAGAACCCCAGCTGCCGCCAGTCGGCGACCCGCTCGCGGAGGCTGTCCACGGCTCCGTAGTCGAAGCGCAGGTGCCGTCGGTCGATCTCGCGGCGCGTCCGCTCCAGCGACCTGGCCCGCTCGCTCCGGGCCGAGGCCCGCCGGACCAGCCGTCCGGGGGCGCCGAGCAGCGCCGATCCGGTGGTGGCGGTGGCGAAGGAGGTCAGGCTCCACCAGCGCTCCCAGCCGCCCTGGGGCAGGGTGTGCACCCGGTAGAAGCGTGCCTGGAGCGGCGGGATCCCGTACGCCGCCACCTCCCAGGTGAGGCTGGGGTGTTGGAGCCTGGCCCGGAGGTGCATGGAGACGATGACGCGGCCGCCCTCGCCGGTCCGTTCCAGGCTGAGGTAGGTGCGCATGCCGGCGCCCGGCTGTACGACCCCGGCCTGCACCAGTTGCTTGGGGATCCGGGCGCGCGGGCGGCGCTGCGCGTCGGGGAGCAGGTCGGGCCCGACGTAGGAGACGTGATCTCCTATCACGTAGAGCCGGTTGCCGGCCCGCAGGCCCTTGAGTCCGGCGATGTGCTCCATCTCGCGGGCGACGAAGCTGTGCAGGTCGACGGCGTCGAAGGGCTTGATGGTCAGTTTGCCGCCGCCGACCGGGTCTTCGGCGGGGCGGCTCACGTCGATGGGCTGCCAGACCATCTCCTTGATCTTCGAGCCGCTGCCGACGAACGGGCTGGTGCGCTCGGCGCTCGCCGTGTACGGGACGACGTTGGCCCGCTCCTGCTCCAGCAGCCGGTCCTCCGCCTCCGCCTCCACCGCGGGGGCGAGGTCCCCCGGCCGGTCGGTGCCGTGCTCGACGCCGAGCGCCCCCGTACGGGCCTCGTTCTCGGTGCGCCGGACCAGCGTCCAGGCGGTCGCGTACGTGAGGACGAGCACGGCGGCGGCTCCGAGGGCGAGCGCGGGCAGCCCCGCGACCAGCCCGTACAGCGCGACCGGTACCGCCGCCCACACGCCGACGGCGCAGAGCCCGGCGAGGCGCCGGTCGCGCAGGTCGGTCCGGCGTACGCAGGCCCGCGCGTGGCGGGCCAGGGCCACCAGGTCGATGCCGAGGGAGGGTCCGGCTGCGCGCAGTCGGTCCTCGGTGAGATCCACGTCCACCTGACGGGCGAAGTGCTCGTCGAGGTGTGCGCCCGCGCACAGCAGCCGGGTCACCGCGTCGTCCCGGTACTGCGCCAGCACCGGTAATCGGCGTGCTGCCATGTCCCACCCTCCCCCTTGGCCTGTGGTCTCACCCTATGTAAACGGGGTCCGGCTGTCCTGCAGTTGGGCAGGGACGGGCGGGTGGGCGCTCGTCCACCCGGCCGCCGTACTCAGCCGGCCTGTGCGGTGCGGGGTGCCGAACTGAGCACGCGTACTCAGGTTCCGGACCGGCCGGCTTGTCATCGTGTGGGCATGTTCATTCAGCCATGTGATCCGCTGCCGCGCGTCGGGATAACCGCCGTCGGCAGCCTGCTGCCCGACGAGGTGCGCTCCTCCGACGCGCTCCAGCGGGAGGTGGCGCGCCGCAGTGGGCTCACCCTGCCGCCGAGGCTGCTGACCCAGGCCACCGGGATCGTCTCCCGCCGGGTCGCGGGCGAGGGCGTGTACGCCTCCACCCTCGCGGTGGGCGCCGCCCGGCGGGCCCTGGACGCCGCCGGACTCGGCCCGCTCGACGTCGACCTGCTGCTGTTCGCCTCCGCCTCCCGCGATCTGGTCGAGCCGGCCACCGCGCACATCGTGCAGGCCGAACTGGGCTCGCGGGCCCACGCCGTGGACGTCACCAACGCCTGCAACAGCTTCGTCAACGGGATCGACCTCGCCCGCTCCATGATCCTGGCCGGGCGGGCGCGGCGAGCCCTGGTGGTCACGGGTGAGACGCCGAGCCGGGCGGTGCGCAGGGACCCCGCCGACCTCGCGGAGCTGCGCGACTGCTTCGCCGGATACACCTTCGGCGACGCGGGGGCGGCCGTGGTCGTGGAGGCGGTGGAGCGCGGCGGGATCATCGACGTGGACACCGAGACCCACTCGGAGCACTGGGAGGTCGGGGGCATCCCGGGCGGCGGGTCACGACACCCGCGCGGGGACGCGTACACCTACTTCCGCGGCGACGGGCACGAACTGCGGGGCGTCTTCGAGAAGGTGGGCACCGCCGTCATCGACCGGACGCTGCACCGGGTGGGGATGGACGTGGACGGCTTCGCCAAGGTGCTGGTGCACCAGGTGACGGTGCCGTATCTGGAGCGGTTCGCGGAGCTGACCGGGGTGCCGGCCGGGAAGCTGGTGGTGACGGTGCCCGAGCTCGGCAATGTCGCGAGCGCGAGCATCGGACTCCAGCTGGACCGGGTGTTCGGCGAACTGGATCCGGGGGAAAGGGTGTTGTTCGTCGGTCTGGGCGGCGGCATCAGCATCATGACGATGGTCTGGGAGAAGTCGTGACGGCCGCCGCCCCGCCGATGTGGGTGGTCGTGCCGGCTCACGAGGAGGAGGCCCGACTGGCCGACACCCTGCGGGCGCTCGCGGCGCAGCGGGACCGGGACTTCACCCTGCTGGTCGTCGACAACGCCTCGACGGACGGCACGGGCGCCGTGGCCCGCGCGTTCGCGGCCGGCGCGCCCTTCCCGGTGGAGGTGATCGAGGAGCCGGAGAAGGGGGTCGGCTCCGCCGTGGACACCGGCTTCCGGTACGCGATCGACCGCGGCGCGGCCCTGCTCGCCCGGACGGACGCCGACTGCCTGCCCGGGCCCGGCTGGACCGGGGCCGCACGCGGCGCGCTGATCCGTAGCCCCGGGCTGGTGTGCGGGCGGATCGTGGCCCGGCGCGACGAGCACGGACCGGTGGGTCGGGCCGGGTTCGGCGCGCTGGTGGCCCTCGCCGCGCTGTTCGGCCGGCTACGGCCCGAGCACGCCCGGCGCCGCGGCTACCGGGCGCCGTACCGCATGCACGCCGGGAACAACATGGCCATCACCGCCGAGCTGTACCTGACCGTCGGTGGCATGCCCCGGCGCCCGTCACCGACCGACCGGCTCTTCCTCAACGCCGTACGCCGCCACACCGACCGGATCACGCACTGCCGGGAGATGGTCGTGGAGAACTCGACGCGGCGCCTGCGGGCCTACGGGCTCGCCGGCACCGCCCGCTGGTACCTGGACCAGGGCAGCGGCACGCACGGAACGGACGACCCCCGCTGATGCTGGACCACCTCGACCACGCGCTGCGCGCCCGGCCCGAGCGGCCCGCCGTGCTCACCGCCACCCGGACCGGCGCACCCCGGGTACGGGTCACCCGCGGCGAACTCGCCGAGCTGGCGGACGCCTTCGCCGCGGCCCTGCACGCGCGCGGCCTGCGCACCGGGGACACCGTCGGCGTCGCCGTGCGCCCCGGTCCGCGCGCCCTGGCCGTGCTGCTCGCGCTGTGGCGGCTCGGGCTGCGGGGGGCCGTACTGGACCCGGGCGCCGGGCCCGACGTGCTGCGCGCCCGCCTGGCACTGGCCCGGCCCGCGCTGGTGCTGGCCGACGCGGCCGCGCAGGCGGTGGCGGGCTGGGCCCGGCCGCTGGCCCGCCGGGCCCACCTGGCGCTGCCGGACCTGGCCGAGCTGGGGCCGGTGGCCACGGTCGGGCCCCGGCTGCCGGGCTGCGCGCCCGCGCTGGACCTCGGCGCGTCCCGCCGGGGTGTGCCCGCGCCCGGCGCCGATCGGGACGGGGACGCCGATGCGGTGATCGTGTTCACCTCCGGGACCACCTCCCTGCCGCGGGCCGTCGTCCACACCCGGGCGAGTCTGGCCGCCGGCATGAGCACCGTCTCCGCCCTGTTCGACGCGCGCGGGGACCTGCCGGTGCTCGGCGGTACCTTCTTCGTCCTCGTCCCCTCGCTGGCCCGGGGCGCGGCCGTCGCCCTCCCGGCGGGCAACTCCCGCGTCCTGGCGCGCCAGTTGGACCGACTGCGTCCCCAGGACACCTATCTGACGCCGCCCCGGCTGCGGGACGCGCTGGGCGCGGGCGCCCGCTTCCACGGCCGGGTGTGGACGGGCTCGGCCCCGGCCGGCGCCGGGCTGCTGGAACGCGTCCGGGCGGCGGGTGCGGCCGAAGCCTGGGGGGTGTACGCGCTGACCGAACTGTTCCCCGCCGCCGCGGTCGAGGCACGGGAGAAGTCCGCGTTCGAGGCGGCCGGGGAGCCCGGCGACCTGGTCGGGGCGCCACTGCCCGGCGTACGCGCCGAGCCGGACGGCAGCGGGCAGCTGCTGCTGTCCGGCCCCGCCGCCCGCCACCGCTACCTCGGGGAGGAGCCCGACCCGTGGGTGCGGACGGGCGATCGGGCACGGCTGGACGGTGCGGGCCGCATCGTCCTCGAAGGCAGGACCAAGGACATGGTGCTGCGCCGGGCGGAGAACATCTACCCGGGGCTGTACGAGCCCGCCCTGCACGTCCCCGGGGTGGAGCTGGCCGTGCTCGTCGGGATCCCGGCGGGCGAAGGCGACGAACGGCTCGTGGCCGTCGTACAGCCGCGGCGCGGTACGGACGAACAGGCCCTGCGCGCCGCCCTGTCGGAGCCGGTCCGGCGGATGGGCACGGCCCGGCCCGACGCCCTGCTGCTCGCGCGGATCCCGCTGTCGGGGCGCTCGCGCAAACCGGACCGGGCGGCGACGGCCGCGCTGGCGGCCCGCCGGCTGGAGGTGTCCGGCCGATGACCGCCGTGTCCCAGACACGCGCCCGGCGGCGCGACCGCCGCGTCTATCTGCGCAGCCATCCGCTGCTGTTCGGGCTGCTGGCCGCCACCCGCGGGCGTCCGGTGCGCCGGCTCGGCCGGACCCTGCTCGTGCACGGCCCGCAGGCCTACCGGGAGGCCCTGACCCGGCTGCCGCTCGACCGGACGGCGGCCGGCACGACGGGCGCGGCCGCGCGGTCGGCCCTGGGCGACGGCGCGGCCGGGGCCGGGGGTGTGCTGTTCGACCAGGAGGGCGCCGGGCACCGGGCGGACCGGCGGGGTCTCGCCGGCTCCCTGGGCGGGGCAGGCGTCGAGGATCTGCGGTCGCTCTGGCGACCGTTGCTCGCACACGGGCTCGCGCCGCTGGATCGGGGCGGCGAGGTGGACCTCGTCGACCTCGCGCGGGAGCTGTCCGGTTCGGTGGTGTGCGCCCTGCTGGGGTCCGGCGCCGATCCGCGGGCGGTCGCGGAGGCGGCGGCGCGGGCCGCGGCCGCCTCCGTACGCAGCCATCTGCCGGGGCCGCGCCGCCCGCGCGCCGAGGCGGCCGCGGCTCACGCCGCCGACGGGCTCCGCCTGCTCCTCGGACCGTCCGGCGAAGCCCTGCCGGCGATGGTGGCGGTGGCCGCCGTCAACACCACCGTGGCCGCGCTGCCCCGGGCGGTGGCCTGGTGCGCGGACGCGGGGCTGTGGGAGCAGGCCGCGGACGAGGGCCTGCGGCCGGTGCTCGCGGACGAGCTGCTGCGGGTCACCGCGGCCTCGCCGCTGCTGCCCCGGGTGGCCGCGGCGGACGGGGTCGTGGGCGGCTGCCCGGTGCGCGGCGGCGACCGGCTGCTGCTGGTCGCCCGGCACGCGGCCGGGGCGCACCGGCGGGACCCGGACGCCCGGCGGCCCGCCGGCCCGGCCGTGGATCGGCTGGTGTTCGGCGCCGGACCGCACGCGTGCCCCGGGGCCCGGCTCGCCCGGGCCCAACTGGCCGACGTCCTGGGCGCGCTGGCCCCGTACCGGCCGGTGGTGACCCGGGCCCGGGTGGACCGGGGGGCGGCGCTGCCGGGCTGGCGCGTGCTGACCGTACGGGCCGGGCTCCGCGGGAGCCGGGCGTGATCGCGGTCACCGGCGCGAGCGGCTTCTGCGGCGGGCACGTC
The DNA here is from genome assembly GCF_053615355.1 of Streptomyces sp. CLCI03. Classification (NCBI taxonomy): domain Bacteria; kingdom Bacillati; phylum Actinomycetota; class Actinomycetes; order Kitasatosporales; family Streptomycetaceae; genus Streptomyces; species Streptomyces sp. CLCI03. The sequence continues at coordinate 2,016,139 of NZ_CM132132.1, forward strand.
GCCCGGGCCGCCGCGGCGGCCGGCGCCGAGGTGGTGTGCCTGGGGCGCAGGCCGGGCCCGGTGGGCAGGCACCGCTCCTGGGACGCGGCCGCGGAGCAGCCGGACCTGACGGGCGTGGAGCTGGTGGTGCACTGCGCGGCGGCCGTCGGCGATCCGGCTCCCGGTTCGCGGGCCGCCGCGCTGATGCGCGCGGTGAACGTGGACGGCACACGGCGACTGCTCGGGGCTGCGGGCGGGCGGCCCGTGGTGTGGGTGAGCAGCGCCAGCGTCTACGACCCCCGGCACGACCGCGGCCTGGTCGACGAGGACCACCCGCGTGCCGGGCAGTTGAACGCCTACGGGCGGACGAAGGCGGAGGGCGAGGACCTGGCGCTGGCCGCCGGGGCGGTGGTGCTGCGGCCGCGGGCCGTGTACGGGCCGGGCGACACCACTTTGCTGCCCCGGCTGCTGTCCCGGGTCCGGGCCGGCACCCTGCTGTTGCCCGGCCCGGACGTACGGCTCAGTCTCACGGCGGTGGAGAACCTGGCCCGTGCGTCCTTGCGCGCGGCGGGCTGGGCGCCGGGCGCGTACAACATCGCCGACGCGGAGCCGTACGGCCGTGACGCGGCGGTCCGCGCGGTCCTGCGCGCCCACGGCGTCCGGGCCCGGATCCGGCACCTCCCGCTGCCGGTGGCCGGCGCGGCGGCCCGGATCGCGGAGGCGGTGGCGACGGTGTCCGGGACCGAACCGGCCCTCAGCCGCTACGCGGTGGACCAGTTGGCGCACCCGGTGGTCCTGGACCTCGGCCGGGCCCGGGCCCAGGGCTGGGCCCCGCACCGGAACCTGGCGGACCACCTGGCCTCGGTGACCGGATCCCGGCCGGAGCTCAGCCGCTGACGGTCGCCGGGGCCTGCGCCTTGGCGATGAGCAGGTCGAGCAGCGCGAGCAGGGAGCCGCGGACGTCCGTACGGGAGCGGGCGTCGAGCATCAGGACGGGCGTGTTCGGGTCCCGTAGGTGCAGCGCGGCCCCGATCTCCTCGGCGGTGTAGGGCTGTTCGCCGTGGAAGCAGTTCGCGCCGACCACGAAGGGCAGTCCGCGGCTCTCGAAGAAGTCCACCGCCGGGAAGCTGCGGTCCAGGCGGCGGGTGTCGACCAGCACGATCGCCCCGAGCGCCCCGTTCAGCAGGTCGTCCCACATGAACCAGAAGCGCTCCTGGCCGGGCGTGCCGAAAAGGTAGAGGACCACACCGGCGTCGGTGAGGGTGAGCCGGCCGAAGTCCATCGCCACGGTGGTCACCGTCTTGGACTCGATGCCGTCGAGGTCGTCGACGCCGATCCCGGCGGACGTCAGCCGCTCCTCCGTGCGCAGTGGCTCGATCTCGGAGATCGTCTCCACCAGGGTCGTCTTCCCGACCCCGAACCCACCGGCGACGAGGATCTTGACCGGGTCCGTTCGTCGTTCCTGATCCCGCGGGGCGGTCGTGTCATATCCGGGCAAGGCTGTCCCTGATTCTCTGGAGCAGGTGGACGTCGGTGGTCTCGGCGACCGCCAGGGGCGGCCGGTGGTGGATCAGCCCGCGGTCGGCGAGTTCGCCGAGGAGCAGCGTCATCGGGGTGAGGCGGATGTGCATCCGCGCCGCTATCTCGGCGACCGCCCGCCCGCCCGGCGGCGCGCACATGGCGAGGATCTCCTGCCACTCGGTGGGCAGGGTCCCGTCCACCTCGCCGTCGGCCGCCGCCGTGATGGTGGTGTCCATGGTGAGGACGGTGTGCGCGGCGGCCGTACGCCCGTCGGTCAGGGCGTACAGCCGCGTGCGGCGGCGGCCTGTCGGCTGCGACTGTGGCTCGTCCTGCGGCATTACGCGGACGGCTGGCCGCGCTCGGGGGTGCCCAGCCACTCGCCGAGCGCCTGGGCGGTCCGTACGGCCTCGCCGCCCAGCTCGCCGAGGCGCGCCTTGCGGGAGGTCACCACGATGAGCGTGCTGCCCTCGCCGCAGCCGACGATGCAGAGGTACCGGTCGTCCATCTCGACGAGTTGGCGGATGACACGTCCGCCGTCGATCTCCCGGGATATCGCCTTCATCGTGGACGCGATGCCGGAGGCCGCGGCCGCCATGCGCTCGGCCTGGGGCTCGTCCAGCAGGTAGGCGCTGAGCTTGATGCCGTCGTTGGAGAGCAGCACGGCTCCCTGGACGCCGGCGATCCTGCTCAGGTTGTTGTCGAGGACGCTGTAGATCGCGTCGTTGGCTGCCGTGGTGTTCGGTGAGGTGGTCATGGCTGATCCCGTCGGAGCTCTTCTTCCACTGTCTGGGTCCCCTGTTCGTAGTCCGCCCAGGCATCGGCCACCTCTTCGGGTGTCGCGGTGTCGGGCCGGACCACGCTTTCCTGCGCGCGGGGCTCGCGCAGCTGTTCGGCGATGTGGGTCTGCGGGACGCGCTCCGGGAGGGCCGGACGCGCCGCCGGTACGGGTACGGGTACGAGTGCCGGCGCGGGCGCGGGCACGGCCGCGGCGACCGCCACGGGTGCCTTCGTACGGCGGCTCGGCAGCCCGGCGCTCGTGTGCACGACCGGCTCGGGCTCGGGCTGGGCCTCGGGCTCGGGCTCGGGCTCGGGCTCGGGGGCATGCTCGGGGACGGGCTCGCGCACCGCGGGCACGCTCGACACGGAGGCGGCCGGGGCCCGGGTCGGGGCCGGGAGCAACTCCAGGACCCGGGGCTGCGGCTCGATCTCGCGCGGGGCCTGCGGGTCGGACGCCACCAGCAGGTGCCGGGGCAGGATCACCACCGCCGAGGTGCCCCCGTACACCGAACGGCGCAGGGTGACCGTCGCGCCGAGCTGGTCGGCGAGGTGACCGACCACGAAGAGGCCGAGCCGGTGCGCGTTCTGCGCCAGCACGGAGTACGGCGGAGCCTCGTGCAGGCGCCCGTTCATCTCCTCGTAGCGCTCCGGGCTCACCCGCGGCCCGCGGTCCTCGATCTCGACCGACAGGCCGTCCGTCACCAGTTCGGCGCGGATGACCACCTTGGACTTCGGCGGGGAGAACCGGGTGGCGTTGTCCAGCAGCTCCGCGAGCAGGTGGCTGATCTGGCTGATCGCGCTCGGTTCCACGCTGGTCTCGTCCAGGGCTTGGCGCTCGATGCGCCGGAAGTCCTCGACCTCCGCCGCCGCTTCGCGCAGCAGGTCGGCGACGCGCATGGGCTCGGTGTGCGGGTCGGGGACCTCGCCGCCCGCCAGGATGAGGAGGTTCTCGATCTGCCGCCGCATGCCGACCGTCAACTGGTCGGCCCGCATCAGCTCGGCGAGCAGCGCCTCGTCGTGGCCGAAGGTGTCCTGGAGGTCCTCGGTGAGGCTCAGCTGGCGGCTGACCAGGTTTCCGGTGCGCGAGGCGATACCCGAGGCGAAGAGACCGAATCCGTGCCGCTCGGCGGCGAGTCGGCGGTGTCCGTCGACGGAGACCTCGACGGCTCGGGCGAAGGCGTCGCTGATGCGTCCGACCTCGTCCCGGTCCCCGGTCACGGCCGGCAGGGCGTCCGGGTCCACGGACTGGCCGCGCTGGAGCCGGGCGACGACGTCGGGGAGGGTCTCCTCGGCGACGGTCACCGTGCGTTCGTGAAGGTCGTTCAGGCGGCGGAGCACCGACCGGGTGGTGAAGAAGACCACGACCACCACGGCGAGCAGCCCGCCGGCGCTGCCCCCGATCAGCCAGGCGACCTCGGTCTGCAGTTCCCCGGCCTTGGCCTCGCCGCGGGCGAGGACCGAGCGCGCCAGGTCGATGTTGAGCGTGGTCATCTGCACCGAGAAGTTGGCGTGCGCGGACGACCAGCCGCCGACCTCGGCGGGCAGCCTGATGCCCGTGACGATGTCCTTGTGGCCGGAGAGGACCGCGCTCTCGATGCGGGTCTTGGTCTGCCAGTCCGCGGAGCCCACGACCCGCTCGTAGAACCGCTGGTCCCGGGCCGTCAGGTGCGGCACGATCAGCGCCTCGTGCAGGTACCGCTGGGCGCCCAGGGCGCTGACGAACTGGTCGTAGCCGACGAAGGTCAGTTCCCCGGACGGCCCGGCCAGGGCCAGGACGGTGTCCTCGCGCGCCACCATCTCGGTGGCCTGGAGCATCGACACCACGGGGCGGCTCGCCTGGGCGAGTTCGGCGTCCTCGGCGTGGCTGAACTCCTGTTGGTACACCTGGATGACCTTGCCGATCACCTCGGAGTAGTAGGCCAGCGTGCTGTCGGCGGCGCCGCTGCGGGCATCGGCGCGCTGCCGGTACGCGGCCAGTTTCTCCAGTTGCCGGGTCACCTCGGAGAAGGACCGCGAGGGGTCGACCGCCAGTCGCCGGAACTCGGCCGCGGCCAGGTCCGTGGCCTCGCGCCGGACGCGCAGTTCACCCTCGGAGTTGTCGCTGCCCGCCCAACGGGCGGCGGTCGCCGTCCGCTCGGCCTGCATGTCGACCATGAGCGTGTAGAGCGGGGCGCCGACCTGCTCGGCGGCCGCCACGTCGGACCGGAGCTTCTCCGACTGGGCCAGCAACCGCTGTGCGGTCACCGTCACTTGGGTGCCCATCGCGACCGTGGGGACCACGGCCAGCCAGATGAGCAGGGTGCGCAGACGCACGGTGCGTCGCCGACGGGTCGTCGACTGCCGTCGTATGCCTTCGGGTTCTGTGGGAGACATCGGTCCTCGCGAGCGGGGGACGGCGGGAGGCCGATCATAACCAGACATGGCGGAGTTTCGGATAGGTGTCTTCCGAGCCCGAAGCGTGCTAGTTCCGGGAAATCATCGCAGGCCAGAGATCGGATCGGAATCGAACCGCGACGTACTCGACACCAAGGCCGCCCCGGCCGGTTCCGGCCGCCGGTCAACCGGTGGAGGAGACCGGCCTGGTTCACCTCGGAGGTGATCGTCGTGGCGGGCCCGAGCGCATCGCCGCGTTGTACGCCGAGCGCGGCGACCGGAAGCTCGACCGGCCGGAGGCCGAGCACGGTCGCGGCGCCACGCCGTGGATCCGGCACCACGTCCATGAGGACAGCCTGGCCGTCGCCCGGGCGTTCGCGGCCCCGGGCGGGTGAGGTGACCTCCCGAGGCGGGCGTACGGACGCCGCCGGGGTGCGCGAGAGCCCCGGAACCCGTCGGGGTCCGGGGCTCGTCGAGGCGGCCGGGGCGCGCGGCCCGGGGACCGCGCGTGCGCGTCAGCCCTCCGTCGGGGACAGCCGCAGGGAGATGCTGTTGATGCAGTACCGCTGGTCCGTCGGGGTCGGGTAGCCCTCGCCCTCGAAGACGTGGCCCAGGTGGGAGCCGCACTTCGCGCAGCGGACCTCCGTGCGGACCATCCCGTGCGAGGTGTCCGCGATCAGCTCGACCGCGTCGGTGTCCTTCGGGTCGTAGAAGGACGGCCAGCCGCAGTGCGACTCGAACTTCTCCGACGAGCGGAACAGCTCGGACCCGCAGCCGCGACAGGAGTAGACGCCCTCGGTCTTGGTGTCCGTGTATTCACCGCGGAAGGCCGGCTCGGTGCCCGCCAGGCGCAGTACCTGGTACTCGGACGGGGTCAGCTCCGCCTGCCACTGCTCGTCCGTCTTCTCGACCTCGTAGGACATGACTCTCCCGCTCCCTCGTACCTTCAGCTCGACAGCCGGGCGAGGATGGCCGGACCGAGGTCCGTGACGTCGCCCGCGCCCATGGTGAGAACGAGATCACCGGGCTTGGCCATTCCCGCGATGGCGTCGGCGACGGCCGCCTTGTCGTGCTCGGCGGTCACGTCGGCTCCCGCCGCCCGGGCGGCCGCGATGATGAGCTCGCTGGTGACGCCGGGGATCGGGTCCTCACGGGCCGGGTAGATGTCCAGGACCAGGGAGGCGTCGGCGAGGGCCAGCGACTCGCCCATCTCCTTGCCGAGCTCCTGGGTGCGGGAGAAGAGGTGCGGCTGGAAGACGACCAGGATCCGGGAGTCGCCGGCGGCACCGCGGATGGCTTCCAGGTCGGCGGTCATCTCGGTGGGGTGGTGCGCGTAGGAGTCGATCACCTGGACGCCCGCGGCCTCGCCCTTGAGCTGGAGGCGGCGCTTGACGCCGGTGTACTTGCCGAGGGCGCTCGCCAGGTTGTGCGCCGGGATGCCGAGGGCCACGCCCGCGGCGAGGGCCGCGACGGCGTTGTGGGCGTAGTGGCGGCCGGGGACCGAGACGGTGAAGGTGAGCATCCGGCCGTCCAGGATCACGGTGACCTCGCTGGTCAGGCCGCGCGGGGTGATCTTGGTGATGCGGACGTCGGCGCCCTCCTCCTCGCCGTAGGTGACCACGGTGAGGCCCTCCCTGCCCGCGACGCGGCGGGCGATCTCGGCGGCGCCCTCCTGCCCGTGGGCGACGACGAGGGTGCCGCCGGGCACGACCTTGCCGACGAAGGTCTCGAAGGACTCGTAGATCTCGTCGATGGAGGCGTAGTTCGCGTGGTGGTCGAGCTCCGCGTTGAGGATGATCGCGACCTGCGGGGTGTACTTGTGGAAGGTGCGGTCGCTCTCGTCGGCCTCGGCGACGAAGATGTCGCCCTCGCCGTGGTGCGCGTTGGAGCCGGGGGCGTCCAGGTCGCCGCCGATGGCGTACGAGGGGTCCAGGCCCAGGGCCGAGAGGGACACCGCCAGCATCGAGGTGGTGGTGGTCTTGCCGTGCGTGCCGGCGACCGCGATCGGCCGCAGCCCGTCCATCAGGGCGGCCAGCGCGTCGGAGCGGTGCACGACGGGGATGCCCAGCTCGGCGGCGCGGGCCAGCTCCGGGTTGTCGGCGCGGATCGCGCTGGAGACGACCACGCAGGTGGAGTCGGCGGCGAGGTTGTCGGCCGCGTGGCCGCCGTGCACCGTGGCGCCGTGGGCGCGCAGCGCCTCGGCGGTCTCGGAGTCACCGCGGCTGTCGCTGCCGGCCACCCGCGCTCCGCGCTGGGCCAGGATCTTCGCGATGCCGGACATGCCGGCGCCGCCGATGCCGATGAAGTGGGGCCGTTCCATGGCGGTCGGCAGGCCGGGCTTCATTCAGGTCGCTCCAGGATCGTGTTTCTTGCGGGTGCGCGTGGGGCTCTGACTGGCCCCAAGCCTATTCGTTGTGGGCGAAGAGCTTGAGCACGGGAACGCCGACCTTGTGCCGGGCCCGCGAGGCCCAGTCCCGGTGGAAGAACTCCTCCACGAAGTGCGGGGCGGTCAGGACGATCACCTCGTCGGCGTCGTGCTCGTCCACGACGGACTTCAGTTTGTCGAGCGGGTGGTCCTCGACGAGCTGTCCGACGGCCTTGGCGCCCTTGGCGCGCAGCGCGTTCAGGGAGTGCGCGAGGGCGTGCGCGGCCGGGCCGAGGGCGGCCTCGCCCTCGGGCTCGTCACCCTCACGGATGGCCTCCGGAATCTCACCGAGCGCTACGTCGTCGATGGCGCGGAGCAGTCGGTCCTGGTCGCCCCGGGGTTGCATGAGGACGATGAAGGAGACCGCGTCGTCCCCGTGCAGGGTGGTGACGAAGTCCACGTCCACCGCGGTCAGCGGCTGCTCGATCATCAATACGCTCGTGAACACGGACGCCCTCTCCTTCATGGGCCGAGGCCGGCCGGCCGACCCCTGCGGAAACCATCCTGCCCCGCTGTCGCACGGGGCCCTGCGCAGACATACCTGCCCAGTTCTGTACCCGGCGGAAGCAAAGCGGAACGACAAATTCCGCGTCTTGTCAGATCCGACGGTAGCTCGTGAAGAGGAACCCGGCCTCTTCCAGTACGCAGGCGGGCGCGAGCCGGTGCGGAACCGTGACGGAGGGGCCTCCGGCGATCCGCTGGGCGCCCCCCGCCACGAGCATCGGGGAGATCGTCAGACACAGCTCGTCCAGTGCGTCGGCGGCCACGAACTGGCCCAGGAGCCGGGGCCCGCCCTCGGTGAGCTGGCGGCGCAGCCCGCGCGCGGCGAGCTCCCGTACCACGCGGGCGGGGTCCACGCCCGCGCCGTCCCCCGCCACCACGACCTCGGCCCCGGCCCGCGCGGCCTCGGCCACCCGGTCGGCGGGCGCGGCGGCCCCGGTGACCACCAGGGTCGGCACCAGCGGGGAGGTGAACAGGGGGAGCGAGAAGTCCAGGTCCATGCCGGCGGTGACCACGGCGATGGCGGGCGCCGGGCCCTGGCCGGAGGCGGCGCGGCGGGCGGCGAAGGCCTCCCGGGCGCGTGCCGGACGGTAGCCCTCCTGGCGAACCGTTTCCGCGCCGACGACCACCACATCGGCCAGCGCCCGCAGGGTGCCGAAGATGCGCATGTCGCTCTCGCCGGAGATGGGCTGCGAGCGGCCGTCGTGCTGGGCGCCCCCGTCCAGGGTGGAGACCATGTTGGCCCGAAGCCAGTGGCCGTCCGCCTTCAGTGCGGGGTACGCGTAGGCGTCCGCCAGCTCGTCGAGCGACCACTCGCGGTCGTCCCGCTCCTGGGGCGAGGCTGATGTCTGATCGGTCACAGGGAACAGGCGTCGCATCGGTGCAGTGTGCCACGCCCCGTAGAGTTGAGAGCTGTGTCGACATCTCTCTCCACCTCCGGTTACACCTCCGGCCGGCCCTCCATAGCCGACGCGGGGCCCCAGGCCCTCTGCGCGCGCGAGCCGCGGGTGCCCGCCGAGCGGCTGGTGGCCGAGATGGTCCCGCCGCCGCGCTTCGACTCGGTGCGCTTCGACACGTACAACCCGGACCCGACCCAGCCCAGCCAGGCCGAGGCCGTCACCGTGCTGAGCGGCTTCGCCGCAGGTCTCGGCGGCGCGCACGCCAGCGGTGCCGGCAAGAAGCGCTGGTTCGCGAAGAAGCCGGCGGCCCCCACCGGGCCCCGCGGGGTCTACCTCGACGGCGGCTACGGCGTCGGCAAGACCCACCTGCTGGCCTCCCTGTGGCACGCCACCCCGGCCGAGCCCGCGCTCAAGGCCTTCGGCACCTTCGTGGAGCTCACCAACCTGGTCGGCGCGCTCGGCTTCCAGCAGACCGTGCAGACCCTGGGCGGACACCGGCTGCTGTGCATCGACGAGTTCGAGCTGGACGACCCGGGCGACACCGTCCTGGTGTCCTCGCTGCTCAGCCGCCTCGTCGAGCAGGGTGTGGCGCTGGCCGCCACCTCCAACACGCTGCCCGGCAAGCTCGGCGAGGGCCGCTTCGCCGCCGCCGACTTCCTGCGCGAGATCCAGGGACTGTCTGCGCACTTCCGGCCGCTGCGGATCGACGGCCAGGACTACCGCCACCGCGGTCTGCCCGAGGCCCCGGCGCCCTTCTCCGACGAGCAGGTCACCAAGGCGGCGTACGCGACCGAGGGCGCGAGCCTGGACGACTTCCCCGGTCTGCTCGAACACCTGGCCAGGGTGCACCCCAGCCGCTACGGCGCGCTGACCGACGACCTCACGGCCGTCTGCCTGACCGGCGTCGGCCCGGTGCCGGACCAGTCGACGGCGCTGCGGCTGGTGGTCCTGGCCGACCGCCTGTACGACCGCGAGATCCCGGTGCTGGCCTCCGGTGTCCCCTTCGACGAGTTGTTCAGTGAGGACATGCTGAACGGCGGCTATCGGAAGAAGTACTTCCGCGCCATATCGCGGCTCACCGCCCTGGCGCGCGACGCGAAGCCCCTGGTCTCCCAGTAGGTTTGGGGACGCCGGGCCCTTTCGGGAGCCCGGCCGTTTCCCACATCTTCGAAGGGATCACCATGGCCACCACGCGTACCGCGCACACCGTCTGGGAAGGCAACCTGCTCAAGGGCGCCGGCACGGTCAGCCTCGACTCCTCGGGCCGGGGCTCGTTCGAGGTCTCCTGGCCCTCGCGCGCCGAGGCCGCGAACGGCAAGACCAGCCCGGAAGAGCTGATCGCCGCCGCGCACTCCAGCTGCTACTCGATGGCCCTCTCGCACGGCCTGGACGGCGCCGGCACCCCGCCCACCCGCCTGGAGACGAAGGCCGATGTGACCTTCCAGCCGGGCGAGGGCATCACCGGCATCCACCTGACGGTCCGCGCCGAGGTCCCCGGGCTGGACGCGGAGGGCTTCGCCGCCGCCGCCGAGGACGCCAAGAAGAACTGCCCGGTCAGCCAGGCCCTGACCGGTACGACGATCACCCTGAGCGCCGAGCTCGTCTGATCGTCCCGCTCCGGCGGGGCTGCGGGCCGCCGCGTGCGGCCCGCACCCCCGTCAGGCGGTCGCCAGCTGCGGAATCAGGCGCAGCGCGTTGCCGTGGTAGATCCCCCGCAGCTGCTCCGGCGTGAAGGCCGGGTCGGCTTCCAGGGCGGGCAGTGCCAGGTCCGTGACCGTGTCGGCGGGGGCGGCGGGCCAGTCCGTGCCGAAGAGGATGTGGTCGGCCGGGACGTGCTCCAGCAGGGTCGCGGCGGGCGCCATGGGGCCTGCCGTGTCGTAGTAGAAGCGGCTGAGGTGGTCACGGACGGCGGCGGGCTCGACGCGCGGTTCGCAGAACCGCCCGAGGGCCTGCAGGCGCGTGGCGATGTACGGCAGGAAGCCCCCGGCGTGCGGCAGGACGACGGAGATGTCCGGGAAGCGGTCCAGGGTCCTCCTGCTGATCATGTTCACGGCGGCGCGTGTCGTGTCCAGCAGGAAGTCGCACATGAAGTTCGGGATGCCCGGGACCGTCGACCCACCGGGCGGACCCGACGCACCGGGCCGGGACGGCGGGCCGGACGCACCGGACGGGCCGGACGGCGGGCCGGACCCGGCGGGCGGGCCGCACGGGCCGTCCGGGAGGTTGTGGGGGTGGGTGTCCACCACGGCGGAGAAGTCGTTCAGCTCGTGGAACAGCCGGTCGTAGGCGGGATCACCGAGGTAGACGCCCCCGTAGTTGGCCGTCACGTTCACCCCGACGGCCCCGAGCTGCCCGAGCCCACGGCGCACGGCCCAGGACGAGGCCTCCACGTCGTCCAGGAAGAGCGGCACGTAGTACGAGAACCGCCCCGGATGCGACTGCGCCACCTCGATCATCGACTGCAGCGTGATGTTGACGGCTTCGCGCAGCTGCGCCGACGACCGGTAGCGCGCCGGCAGCATCGGCTTGAGGACGGCGGTCGTGATGCCCACGTCGTCCATGAAGCGGATCGCCGCCTCGGTGTCGAGCCGGGACCACGGGGGCAGGCGGTCCGGGTGGATCAGTTCGTGGTGCGCGGCCCAGTCGCGCCACTGCGGCGCGCAGAAGTGATGATGCATGTCGATCTTCGGTTGGACCGCGCGTGCCGCGTCCGTGCCCGGCGCGGAGGAACCCCGCGCGACCCGGATGACCTCGCTGGTGCCCACCGCGGCGATGCGCAGTTCGTCCGCCGGCGTCCCCAGGAGGCGCAGCGCGGAGGTACTCATGGAATCCGTCATGCCGATCCACCGCCCGTCGGGTCTGGGTTACCTACCGGAGGCCACGGAGGCGAGGGACGCCTCGCCCGGGTCCGCGTCGGGTCGGACGGGGGCCGGCTGCCGCTCCCGTGCCGGCTCCAGGACGAGCCGGAGGTGTTCGAGGCCCCGGAACGCCGGAACCGGCCCCTTGAGCCACGCCTTCCCGGTCTCCCGCGCGTCGGCGAGCTCCATCTCCGGGAACTCCCGCAGGAGGGTGGCGAGCGCGATCTCCAGTTCGAGCCGTGCCAGCGGCGCCCCCAGGCAGTAGTGGGTGCCGTGCCCGAAGCCCAGGTGCGTGCCCTGCAGGCCCTCGCGGGTCACGTCCAGCTCGTCGGGGAGGTCGAACTTCTCGGGGTCCCGGTTGGCCGAGGAGATCGCGATCTGCACGAGGGAGCCCTCGGGGATCCGCGTACCCCGGATCTCGGCGTCCTGCGCCGCGTACCGGAAGGTCGAGGTCTCCACCGAGCCCTCGAAGCGCAGCATCTCCTCGACCGCCCGCGGGATGAGCGCGGGGTCCTCGCGCAGCAGGGCCGCCTGATCGGGGCGCAGCAGCAGGTTGAGGACGGAGTTGCCGATCTGGTAGGCGGTGGTCTTGTGGCCGGCGAAGAACAGCACCCACAGCGACGCGACCAGTTCGGGATCCTCCAGCTGTTCCTCCCCTTGGAGGAGGTCGCTGAGGAAGGAGTCCGACGGGTGCGCGCGCGTGTCCGCGATGAGCCGCTCCAGCCGGTGCTGCAGGCGCTCCTCGGCCGCCTTCAGCTCCGCCTTCCTGCTGGGGTCGAAGCGGGAGCGGGTCACCACCGCGAACTGCTCCAGGATCTCCGGGCGGTCCTCCTGGGGGATGCCCATCAGTTCGCACAGGACCGCGACGGGCAGCGGGAACGCGAAGGAGGTCATGAGGTCGACCGTGCCCGCCGCCGCTCGGCACTCGCGCAGGATCTGCTCGGCGATCTCGGTGATCCTCGGACGCATCTGCTCCACCCGTCGGGGGGTGAAGGCGCTCCGCAGGACGCGCCGCAGCCGTGTGTGCCGCGGCGGGTCGGAGAAGAGCACGTTGTCGTCGAGGGCGTCGAAGAAGCTGCCGTACACCGCGTGGTAGGTGTCGATGGCGCCGTGCATGTTCTTGCTGAACCGGGGGTCCGACAGCGCCTCGCGGGCGTCGTCGTGACGGGTGATGAGGTACGTGTCGATCCCGTGGGGAGGGGTCAGCCGGCACACCGGATCCCGCTCGCGCAGGGCGGCGTACATCGGATGGGGGCACTGCCGGTACTCCGGCGCGCCCCTGGACACGGCCGACACGATCTCGTGCAGCTCTCCGCCGCCGTCCGGTGCCGCATCCTGCTGCGCCATGGTCCGTACCCTCCGTTGCACTCGCCTGCTGGGGACAACACCGGTTCCCCGCGCGGGTACGTCGCGAAACGACGCCGTTCCCGTTCGAGTGAGCCGGCGGCGTCGGGTGCCGGGGCGGGTCGGGGTACGGGTGCGGGCGACCGTCAGCCGATCGGCGGTCGACCGTCCGGGCCGAGTGTGTGGCGGGCGCGGCGGCCCGGGGAAGGGCTGCAGGTGCCCCAGACAGCCCGTCACAAGGAGCCCGCGCATGGCCCGTAGTCTCGCCCTGGCCCTCACGGCAGCCGCCTCGCTCACCCTGGCGGCCGTCGCCGCTCCGCTCGCCGCCGCGGACCCGGGCCCCGGCCGGGCCCAGGGCGACCGGGCCCTCACGTACGCGGCGACCGCCAGGTATCAGGTCCACGCCAACGCCGTGGCGGACGGCTACAAGCCCGACCAGTACTGCGTCGTCGACAAGGCCGGCCCCGGCGCGCTCGGTTACCCGCACTTCAACCACAAGTACGACAACTCCCTCGACCCGAAGAAGCCGGCCGCGCTGTTCTACGAGGACGACGGGCGCGGCGGCAAGCGGCTCGTGGCGGTCCAGTGGCTGCTCTACGACCGCGACCAGAAGCTGACGACGGACGACGACCGCCCCAGCATGTTCGGGATCCCCTTCAAGGGCCCCAAGCCCGGCAACTTCCCCGGCCAGCCCGTGCACTACGCCTTGCACATGTGGCTGTGGAAGAAGAACCCCGACGGCCTGTTCGAGACCTTCAACCGGGCGGTGACCTGCCTTCCGGGCACCACCCGCCCCAAGCCCGCGCTCTGATGCCGCGCCGGGAGCCGCCGATGTCCCTCACCCGACGCAGCCTGCTCGCCGCGGGCGGGATCGCCTTCAGCGGTGCCCTCGGCGCCCTGTTCGCCGGTGGCGGCTCCCGGGCCGCCGCCCGGGCCCCGCGGACCCGTACCCCCGGCACCGGCCGGGGGTACGGGCCGCTGGTCGCCGATCCGCGCGGGCTGCTCGACCTGCCCGCGGGGTTCACGTACCGGGTGCTGTCCCGGGCCGGCGATCCGCTGCGCTCCGGTGAGGGACCCGTACCCGCCAACTGCGACGGCATGGCGGCCTTCGGGGCGGACGGCGGCCGGGTACGCCTCGTCCGCAACCACGAGAACCGCACCACCGCCGCCCTGCGCGTCCCCGCGGTCCCGGGGCTGACCTACGACCCCGAGGCCCTCGGCGGCTGCACCGCCCTGGAGCTGGACGCGGCCGGGCGGGTCACCGGCGAGCGGGTCGCCCTCGCGGGGACCGCCGTCAACTGCGCGGGCGGCCGCACCCCCTGGAACACCTGGCTGAGCTGCGAGGAGACCGAGGACCGCGCGGGCACCACCGGCTACACCCGCGACCACGGCTACGTCTTCGAGGTCGACCCGGCCGACCCGCACCGCTCGGGCGCGGTCCCGCTCACCGCGATGGGCCGCTTCGCGCACGAGGCCGTCGCCGTGGACCCGTACCGCGGGGTCGTCTACGAGACCGAGGACGCCTTCGTCCGGCCGTTCGGGCTGTTCTACCGGTTCCTGCCGGAGCGACCGCTGGGCGGGCTCGGCTCGCTGCGCGCCGGGGGCCGGCTGGAGGCCCTGCGGGTGCCGGGGCTCGCGGACCTGGCGGTGGTGGACGAACCCGGGGCGGAGTTCCCGGTGGAGTGGGTCCCCGTACCCGACCCGTCGGCGGCCGGGACGCCGATCCGACTCCAGGACTTCGGGCCCGGCGGGATCACCCACGCGCAGAAGCTGGAGGGCTGCTACTGGGGCGACGGCGGGGTGCACTTCGTGTCCAGCTTCGCGCGCAGCGGCGAGGGCTCGGCTGCCGACCACCACGGGCAGGTGTGGTTCCACGACCCGCGGCGCTCCACGATCCGCCTGGACGTGCGCTTCGGCCCGGCCGCCGACATCGCGCTGCCCGGGGACTCCCCCGACAACATCTGCCTGGCCCCGGACGGCGGACTGATGGTGTGCGAGGACGGCGGCGGCGCGCAGTACGTCTTCGGGGTGACGGAAGGCGGTGAGGTCTACCCGATGGCCCGCAACGCCGAGGACATCGGAGGCCCCGGGGCCCCGGAGTGGGGGGAGTTCGCCGGGGTCACCTTCTCCCCCGACGGGCGGACGATGTTCGTGAACGCCTACGCGCCGGGGACGACGTTCGCGGTGACGGGGCCCTGGCACTGATCTCGCGCTCCCGTTCGGTCTGCTGGAAGATCGGACGGAACCGACGGGACAGGGGTGGTCAGCGATGGCCGGGAAGCAGAACGAGAAGCGGAAATCGGCGAAGTCGTCCGAGAAGCGGCTGGAGGAGCCGGACAAGCGGGCGAAACGGGAGACGCGGGAGAAGTCCGCCGAGCCCGCGAAGAACGCGAAGAGCGTGAAGCACGCGAAGAACGCGAAGAACGCCGAGCCGACGAAGGACGCGGAGCACGGGAAATCGAAGAAGCCCGGGAAGTCCGGTGAGCGGTCCGCCGCCGAGGGCTTCGGGGCCCGCCCGCTGCGGGAGCTGCTGCGCGTCACCCCGGGCGAGCGGCCGGACCTCGGCGGCATCGACCCCTCCGCGACCCCCGGCGGCCCCGTCGACAAGGCGGCCGGAGTGGCTGCCACCGCTCTGCTGGCGCCGCCGCTCGGCTCCCTCCAGGAGCGGCTGTACGCGGCGAGCACCGCCGGCGACCGCCGCCGGGTGCTGCTGGTCCTCCAGGGCATGGACACCAGCGGCAAGGGCGGCACCCTCAAGCACGTGATCGGCCTGTTCAACCCTTCCGGCTGCCGGATCAAGGCCTTCAAGGCACCCACCGAGGAGGAGCTGGGCCACCCCTTCCTGTGGCGGATCAAGCAGGAGCTCCCCCGGCCGGGCGAGATCGGTATCTTCGACCGTTCCCACTACGAGGACGTGCTCATCGCCCGGGTCCGCGAGCTGGTGCCCCGCAACCGGGTGCGCGCCCGGTACGCCCAGATCAACCGCTTCGAGAAGGCCCTCGCGGACGACGGCGTGACCGTGGTGAAGGTCTTCCTGCACATCGGCTACGAGGAGCAGCGGGCCCGGCTCCTGCAGCGGTTGGACAATCCGGACAAGCACTGGAAGTTCAACGTGGGCGACATCGAGGAGCGCACGGTGTGGCCCGCGTACCAGGAGGCGTACGAGGTGGCGCTGGAGCGCTGCTCCACGGACGAGGCGCCCTGGTACGTGGTGCCCTCGGACCGCAAGTGGTACCGCAACTGGGCGATCAGCACACTGCTGCGGGAGCACCTGGACGACATCGATCCGCAGTACCCGAAGGGGGAGTTCGATGTCGAGGAGTGCCGCAGGAGGCTGCTGGCGAGCTGAGTTCCGCCCGACCGCCTGTCGTTCATTCTTCTGATCAGTTAGTCATATATTTTACGTACGTGACCAATTCCGTACGCAAAGTAGCTGCCGCAGCTGCCACCGCGGTGCTCGGCGCCGCGCTCGCGGGATGCGGGGGCGGCGCCGGCGCGCCGGACGCCGGCCGCGAAGCCCGTATGGGCACCCCCGTCGCCTCGACCTCCGCCTCGGCCTCCGCCTCCACCTCGGCGTCCGCCGCCGGAGCGCCCGCCGCGTCCCCGCAGGCCGGTGCGCCCGCCAAGCCCCCGACCATGGCGCCCGGCCCGAACGGCCTGACCCCCGTCTTCGAACGGGCGAAGCAGCGGACGGACAAGACCGTGGCGCTGACCTTCGACGCCGACATGACCTCCGATCAGGGGCCGCGCGCCGCGGACGGGGAGCACTTCGACAACCCCGCGCTGATCTCGACCCTGCGCACCCTCAAGGTGCCCTCGACGATCTTCATGACGGGCCGCTGGGCCGAGGAGTACCCGGACCAGGCCAAGTCGATCGGCACCGACCCGAACTTCGAGATCGCGAACCACTCGTACAGCCACCACGCCTTCACGTCCCCCTGCTACGGGCTGCCGGCGCTCGACGGCGCGGCCGCCCGCGCCGATGTCGACCGGGCCTTCGCCGCCTTCAAGCAGGCGGGCGCCGTCAACACCGTCCCGTACTTCCGCTTCCCCGGCGGCTGCTACGACGACCAGGCACTGCGGGCCCTGTCCACGGCCAAGGTCACGGCCGTCCAGTGGGACGTGGTCAGCGGGGACGCCTTCGCCAAGGACCCGGTCGCCGTCGCCGAGCAGGTGCTCGGCGGCGTGAAGCCCGGCTCGGTGGTGGTCATGCACTGCACGCGCAGCGCGGCCCCGGTCACGGAGGAGGCCGTCCGCCGGATCGTCCCGGAACTCCGCAAGCGCGGCTACCGGTTCGTGAAGGTCTCCGAACTGATCGGCAGATAGCGCGGAATCACCCGCGGGCCCGGCAAGGTCCGAAAGGGACGGCCTAGCCCGAGCAGGCGGTGCGCTGGGCCTCCTGCCACTCGCACACGGGGCAGAGCACCACGCCCGGGGTGGCGACCCCGTACTCGGTGGGCTTGCCGCACTGCGGGCAGTCCGCGTAGGGCGGGCCCGGCACCCGGCCGTCCGGGGCGGGTTCGGCGGGGGCGGGGCAGTACGACGGGGTCTCGTCCGACCGGTCCATGCGGACGAGCCTACCGGTCGACGGCTCTCGGACATGTGGTGCGCACACACTGGTAGGAAACTTTCCTTCCTGTTAGTGTCCCGGGCGGCGGCTTGGCGCGGTGCCCACCCCCACGGGCATGACGCGCTCAGTGAGAGCTCTGACCCGGCCGCCGTGGCGCCGCCCCCGCGCGTCCGCGGGCGGGTGCGGCGTCCCGCGCCAGTGTCCAGCTCTCGCCGCCCCTCAAGGCAGGGAGTTCCAGGTATGCGCCTGAACGCCTCCGCTCGACCCCCTCTTCTGTTACGCGGCAGACTCCGCACCTTCCTCCTCACCGGCCTCACCGGCCTCGCCGCACTCACGCTCGTCGGCGGGCTCCTCCTGGCCTGGCCCGGCCGGGCCGGGGCCGCCGCCGACCCCCTCATATCCCGCGGGAAGCCCGCCACCGCCTCCTCCACCGAGTCCTCCTCGCTGGGCGCCAGGAACGCCTTCGACGGCGACCCCGCCACCCGCTGGGCCAGCGCCGAGGGCAAGGACCCGCAGTGGATCCGGGTCGACCTCGGCGCCGGGGCCACCGTCTCGCGGGTCCGGCTCACCTGGGAGGCCGCCTACGCCAAGGCGTACCGCGTCGAGGTCTCCGCCGACGGCGCGGCCTGGACCCCGATCGCCGTCGAGAGCGCCGGCAACGGCGGCGTCGACGACTGGACCGGCCTGTCCGGCAAGGGCCGCTACCTGCGCGTCCAGGGCACCGCGCGCGGCACCTCGTACGGCTACTCGCTCTTCGAGGCCGAGGTGTACGGCACCGTCGGGGGCGGGCCACCGCCGGGCGGCTCCTTCACGGTCGTCGCGGCAGGCGACATCGCCGCGCAGTGCACGGCGTCCGACAGCGGCTGCGCGCACCCGAAGACGGCGGCGCTCGCGCAGCGCATCGACCCGAAGTTCTATCTGACGATGGGCGACAACCAGTACGACGACGCCCGGCTGTCCGACTACCGCGCCTACTACGACAAGAGCTGGGGCGCCTTCAAGGCCAAGACCCGCCCGGTCCCCGGCAACCACGAGACGTACGACCCGGCCGGCCCGCTCGCCGGGTACAAGTCGTACTTCGGCAGCATCGCCTACCCGCAGGGCAAGAGCTACTACAGCTTCGACGAGGGCAACTGGCACTTCGTCGCCCTCGACTCCAACTCCTTCGACAAGGCGGCCCAGATCGACTGGTTGAAGGCCGACCTCGCCGCCAACACCCGGCCGTGCGTGGCCGCCTACTGGCACCACCCGCTGTACTCCTCCGGCGGACACGGCAACGACCCCGTCTCCAAACCGGTCTGGAAGATCCTCTACGCCGCCAAGGCCGACCTGGTCCTGAACGGGCACGACCACCACTACGAACGGTTCGCCCCGCAGGACCCCGAGGGCCGGGCGACGGCCGACGGGATCGTGGAGATCGTCGGCGGGATGGGCGGCGCCGAGCCCTACCCGATCGAGGAGGTCCAGCCCAACAGCCAGAAGCGGATCAGCGGACCGTACGGCGTGGTGAAGCTGGACTTCACCGACTCCGGCTACGGGTGGACCTACGTGGCCACCGACGGCCAGGTCAAGGACACGAGCCCGAAGTACAGCTGCCACTGATGTACCTGGCCGCCAACGGCCGCCCGGACGCGCCGCCCCGCCCCCCAGGGGTCCGGCGGCGCGTCCCCGCCGCCGTCCTCGCGCTCGGCACGGTCAGCCTCGTCACCGACATCTCCTCCGAGATGGTCACGGCGGTGCTGCCCCTCTACCTCGTCCTGGGTCTGGGCCTGACGCCCCTGCAGTTCGGCTTCCTGGACGGGATGTTCAACGGGGCCACGGCCCTCGTGCGACTGCTCGGCGGGCGGCTCGCCGACCGGGGCGGCCACCACAAGCGGGTCGCCGGGGCCGGCTACCTGCTCTCCGCGCTCTCCCGGCTCGGGCTGCTGCTCGCCGGCGGCGCCACGGCCGGGATCGCCGCCGCGCTCGCCGCCGACCGGCTGGGCAAGGGCGTCCGAACCGCCCCGCGCGATGCCCTCATCTCGCTCAGCGGGCCCCCCGAGAGCCTCGGCCGCTCCTTCGGCGTGCACCGCGCCATGGACACCACGGGCGCCCTGCTCGGGCCGCTCGCCGCGTTCGCCGTGCTGTGGGCGACCGCCGACGCCTACGACGCGGTGTTCGCCGTCAGTTTCTCCATCGGCCTGCTCGGCGTGCTGCTGCTCGTCGCGTACGTCCCGGCGGCGCCCGGGCCGGTGACGCGAGGGCCGGTGGCGTCCGGGCCGGCCCCGGCCCCGACTCCCCCGCCTCGGCGTCCGGTCCTGCGCGACCCCGTGTTCCGCCGGGTGCTGTACGCCTCGGCCCTGCTCGGCGCCACCACCATCGGCGACGCCTTCCTCTACCTGCTGCTCCTGCGCGAACTCGACCTGCCGCCCGCCCTGTTCACGCTGCTGCCGCTCGGGGCCGCCGCCGTCTACCTGCTGCTCGCCGTCCCCGCGGGCCGGCTCGCCGACCGGACCGGCCGCCGGACGGCCTTCCTGATCGGGCACTGCGCCCTGCTCGGTGCCTACGCCCTGCTGCTCGCCCCCGTCCGCGTGCCGACCGTCGTGGGGGTGCTCGCCCTGCTGGGGATCTTCTACGCGGCCACCGACGGGGTGCTGATGGCGCTCGCCGCCCCCGCGCTGCCCACGGCCGGCCGGGCGGGCGGGCTCGCGGTGCTGCAGACCGGCCAGGCGCTGGCCCGGCTGCTGGGCGCCGCCGGCTTCGGGGCGGCGTGGACCCTCTGGGGGCAGCGGCCCGCCCTCTGGGCAGCGGCCCTCGCGCTGGCCGGGGCGCTCGCGGCCGCCTCTCGGATCCTGCCCGCCGCTCCCGCCGCCCCCCAGGAGGTCCCGTGAATCCCCCGTCCCGCCGGCTGCGCCTGGCCTTGGTCGTCACCGCGGTACTGCTGCTGGCGGGCGGCTCCCTGGGCTACGTACTGCACGCGCGGCACCGCGAACGGCCGCCCGCACAGCAGGCCGACGCCTCGTTCGGCGCCCTGGAGCCGGGCCTCTACTTCCGGGACGCGGCCGGCGGGCGGATCGCGCGCCAGGGCGGCCCGGGCCTGCCGCGGGTGACCGGCGGCCCGTCCTGCGACCGCTTCCACACCGCCGGGGGCCATGCCCTGTGCCTGCGCAAACTGCCGGGGGCGCCGGCGCGTACGGAGGCCCTCGTGCTCGACCGGCGCCTGCGGGAGGTCCGCAAGGTGACCGTGCCCGGCATCCCGAACCGGGCCCGTGTCTCGGCCTCGGGCCAGATCCTGTCCTGGACCACCTTCACGACCGGCGACTCCTACAACACGGCCGCGTTCTCCACCCGGACGGCGATCCTGGACCTGCGCACCGGCTATCTGATCAAGTCGATCGAGCAGATCCCGCTGACCCTCGACGGGGCCCGGCACCACGACTCCGACGTCAACTACTGGGGCGTGACCTTCGCCGCCGACGACAACCGCTTCTACGCCACCGTCTCCACCCGGGGCGCCACCCACCTCGTCGAGGGCGACCTGCGCGCCTGGTCGGCGAAGGCGCTGCGGGAGAACGCCGAATGCCCCTCGCTGTCACCGGACGGCACCCGCGTCGCCTTCAAGAAGAAGGTCTCCGACGATCCCCGGTCCCCGTGGCGGCTGTACGTCCTCGACCTGGCGACGATGCGCGAACACCCACTGGCCGAGCCCCACAGCGTCGACGACCAGGCCGCGTGGCTGGACGACACGACCCTCGCCTACGCCCTACCGGGCCGAGGCGGCCGCGCGAGCGACATCTGGTCCACCCCGGCGAACGGCACGGGCGAACCCTCCCTCCTCGTCCCGGGCGGCTCCTCCCCCGCCGACGTGGACTGAGGGGTGCCGTGCCGCTTGTCGGCACGACACCCCTCGGCGTGCCGGCCTTACCTCATGATGACGGGGGTGTTCGGGAGGAGCGAGAACCCGCTGCCGCACGCCGCCACGATGTTCGACGGTGTGAACGCCGTGCTGCTGGTGGTGCACACGGCCTCGTGCTGTGCCCCGTTCTCGGTCAGCAGCGTGACGACGAGGCGACCCACCGCGGCCTCGGTGACCGAGGCCGCGGTGCCGATGACGCACGTCGGCGCGCCGGCGAGAGCACCGAGGTTGATCCACACGCCCGGGGTCCGGCTGTCGTTGAGGAAGGAGTTCCCTTGCGCGTCGCTCGCGACACGGAAGACCACGCCGCTCAAGGCGACGAAGTCCGGAGCGGCAGAGCTGACGTCGCGTGCGCCGCACTTCTTGCCCGCCACCATGGAACTACTGGGATCCATGGTGCTCCCCGGGCCGTCGTCGGCGACCGCGGACGGGGCCATGAGCGTCCCGAGCAGGACCGCTCCCGATACGACCGACATGCCCCGCGCAGCCCAAGCCAGCTTCTTCATGTGCGTCCTTTCCTGGAGGGGAGGCCCTCCGTCGTTCGGACGGAGCGGCCACAACTACGGGAACGGACATCCCCGCCCACGAACGGATATTCACTCAAAGTTACATATCGTCACTCTCCGGAGCCGCGAATGGCGGCCGGTCTAGCTCCGCCGCGCGGCGGTCAGGCAGGCCGCCGTGCCCGCCCCGGCGGCCAGCAGGAGCGCGCCCGCCAGGGCCGTGAGCGGGAGGGGCACCGGCCCCGAGCGGCCCGCCGTGACCAGGGCGGACACCGCGCCGCGGGCCGGCGAGACCGCGAGGATCAGGGCGAGCAGGGAGCCGAGGGTCGCTGCGAGGATCCCGTGGCCCCGGCGTCGGACCAGGGGCCGGCTGCACAGGGCGCCCACCGCCGCGCCGGTCAGCGCGCAAACCGCCACCGCGAGGGCCCCGGCGAGGGCGGCCCGACCGGGGGCCGTGCCGGACCGGTCGCCGGTCAGCAGGGCCGCGGCGGCGGCCGCGGCTCCGGCGAGCAGCGCCCCGGTCGACGCGGTGAGCAGGGCCGCCGCGTGCACCCGTACGGGACCGGCGGCGGCCGCCGTGCAGGCGCGGGCCGCGTCGGGTTCGACGCCCACGCAGATCCGGACCAGCCAGGCGGCGGCCGGGACCAGACCGGCGGCCACGAGCCCGAGGGAGTCCGACACCGGGTCGCCCGGCCGGATGCCGACGGCCACGAGGGCGGCGTAGGCGATCAGGGGTGCGAGCCAGCGCTGGGAGCGCAGCAGCAGGGCGCCTTGGTAGCGGAGCAGGGCGGTCACGGGAGTTCCTCCACGGCGCGGATGTGCCAGGGCGGCCGGGCGGTGAGCAGGTCGTACAGGACCGCGTCGGAGCGTGCGGCGTCCACGGTGAGCAGCACTCCGCCGCCGGGTGCCGGCGCGGCGGGGAGGTCCGGCGGCGGTGCGCATCCGGGTGGGCCGACGGCGTGGATCCGCACCCGGGGCCCGGCCGCCGCCGACACCGGTACGAGCGTCCCGCCTTCGAGCCGGTGGTGGGCGTCGGCCGCGCCCGCGAGCCGCCGAGGGTCGTGGTCGACGAACACCACCGTGCCTCCGGCGGCGGTGCGTTCGAGGACGGCCCGGTCCAGCTCCGCCCGGGCGGACGCGTCGAGTCCGGTCCACGCCTCGTCGAGGACGAGCAGCCCCGGCTCCGCGAGCAGGGCCTGTGCGACGGCGACCTTCTGGCTGCTGCCCTTGGACAGCTCGGCCATCGGTGTGCGGGCGTACGCGGCGGCGCCGAACCGCTCCAGCCCGTCGGCGGCGCGGCGCACCGCCTCGGCGCGCGGGAGGCCGTGCACCCGCCCCAGGTGGGTCAGGTAGTCGGCGGCCGTGAGCGGCAGCGCCGCCGGGAAGCGTTCGGGTACGTAGCCGGTGCGCGGCGGGCGGCCGGCGACCCGCCCTTCGGTCGGGGCCTCGATCCCGGCGACGAGCCGCAGCAGGGTGGACTTGCCGCCGCCGTTGCCGCCTTCGACGCGGACGAGGGCGCCGCGCGGGAGTTCGAGTGTGACCGCGCGCAGCACCCAGGGCCGGCGCCGTCCGTAGCGGCGGCCCACGGCCGTCAGGTTCAATGCGCGGTCACCGTCTCGACGGCCTCGCTCGGGCGGACGATGACGAAGCCCTCGCCGCTCAGCTTCAGCTGGACGGCCTCGCCGGAGCCGCCGCGGATCATCGAGCCGACCGACTGGGAGCGGTGCAGGCCGGTCTCCAGCTGGGCGCTCCAGCCGACCACCGCGTCCGTGTCCACGTGGACGGGGGCCTGGGCGGTGACCGGGATGATGATCGGGTTGCCGTCGCAGACGACGGCGAGCTTGCCGGTGCCGGTGAAGAGGCTGTTGAAGAGTCCGCCGCCGGTCATGCCGGCGCCCTTCACCATCTTGATCTCGTAGGACAGGGTCGGGTCGAAGCAGAGCACGTTGCGGCCGTTGACGGTGAGGGCGTCACCCGGCTCGAAGTCGATGATGAAGCAGTTGCCCGCCCGGTGCGCGAACCAGGCCTCGCCCTGGCCGCGTACGGACATGAGCGCGAGGCCCTCGCCCGTCACGGCGCGCTTGAGCATGCCGCCTATGCCCTGTCCCTTGCGCTCGAACTGGAGGTTGCCGCGGAAGGCGACCATCGAGCCCTGGCGGGCCAGCATCTCACCGTTGACGGTGTACTTCACGGACTTGGCGTTCTGCAGGGTCATGCCCGGGGCGACGGCGGCCTGGGCGAGGTTCTCGGACGCGAAAAGATCACTCTTCATGGCTCCGATCCTCACCCGGGCCGACCACCCGGGGCATCAGCCTGAAGGCGGAGGCCGGCATCCTTGGCGGGATGAGCAGCCAGCACACCGACGACATCTCCGGCCGCCCCGCGGTCGGGGCGGACAGCCCCTTCCGCCAGGAGCACGTACTGCGCGACGAGGCACCGCAGTTCGTGCTGCCGCTGGTGGTGCGGATCGAGAAGGCCGAGCCGCCCGCCCGGACGGACGCCCTGGAGACGGCGGCCCGCGCCGTACTGGTCCTGCTCACCGACGAGCGGGCGCACGGCGAGGGCGCATGGGCCCAGGCCGTCCGCGACTGGCAGGACGCCCGGATCCGCAAGGTGGTCCGGCGGGCGCGCGGGGCGGAGTGGCGCAAGGCCGAGACCCTGCCGGGCGTCACGGTGGCGGGGGACGGCGCGCTGGTGCGGGTCTTCCCGCCGGTGCCCCTCGACGGGTGGCCCAAGGAACTGGCCAAGCTCCAGGTGTCGGGCACCGATCTGGACGACCCGGAGCCGGTCGCCGCCACCGTGGAGCCGGGGCTGCCGGTGCTGTGGCTCAACCCCGGCCTCGACATGTCGGCCGGCAAGGCCATGGCCCAGGTCGGGCACGCGGCGCAGCTGGCGTGGTGGGAGCTGGCCGGGGCGGAGCGGGCCTCCTGGCAGGACTCCGGTTTCCGGCTGGCGGTACGGACGGCCCCGCGCGAGCGGTGGGCCGAGCTGAGCGGGAGCGGGCTGCCGGTGGTCCGGGACGCCGGGTTCACCGAGATCGCGCCGGGCAGCGCGACGGTGGTCGCCGACCATCCGGCGCTGCGGGCCCGCCTCTGAGGGGCGAACTCCGAGGGGTGGGATCCGCCGGGTCGAGCCCCGCGGGGCGGGCTCCGGCGAGGTTCCCCGGCCGGTGGGAACCTCAAATGTTCCTCTGAACGTCCCCTCCAGCGATTGGCGCGACTCCGTCGGGGCCATGACACCGGCACACGGTACGACGAGAGGGGGCGAGGGGACATGAAGCCCATGGCACACCTGGGGGTGGGCATCGGCTGGCGGCCGGAGATCGCGGACGCCGTCGAGCGGCTTTCCGGCCTGGACTGGGTCGAGGTGGTGGCCGAGAACGTATGCCCGGGCCACCTGCCCGAGTCCCTGCTGCGGCTGCGCGAGCGGGGCACGCGCGTGGTGCCGCACGGGGTCTCGCTCGGCCTCGGCGGCGCGGACCGCCCCGATGCGGCGAAGCTGGCGGCGCTCGGCGAGCGGGCGGTGGCGCTGGGGGCGCCGCTCGTCACCGAGCACATCGCCTTCGTACGGACCTCCTCGCCGGTGCTGGAGGCGGGGCACCTGCTGCCGGTACCGCGCACCCGCGACGCGTTGGACGTGCTGTGCGAGAACGTGCGGATCGCGCAGGACGCCC
The DNA here is from genome assembly GCF_053615355.1 of Streptomyces sp. CLCI03. Lineage (NCBI taxonomy): Bacteria > Bacillati > Actinomycetota > Actinomycetes > Kitasatosporales > Streptomycetaceae > Streptomyces > Streptomyces sp. CLCI03. The sequence goes on from NZ_CM132132.1 coordinate 2,041,457, forward strand.
TGCCGGTCCCCCTCGCCCTGGAGAACATCGCCGCGCTGTTCGCGTGGCCGGGCGAGGAGCTCACGGAAGGGCAGTTCCTCACGGAGCTGGTCGAGCGGACCGGTGTCCGGCTGCTCATCGACGTGGCCAACCTGCACACCAACCGGGTCAACCGGGGCGAGGACCCGGCCGCCGTGCTGGACGCCATCCCGCTGGAGGCACTGGCGTACGTGCACGTGGCGGGCGGGATCGAGCGGGCCGGCGTCTGGCACGACACCCACGCGCACCCGGTCCCGCCGGTGGTCCTCGACCTGCTGGCCGAGCTGCGCTCCCGGGTGGAACCGGCGGGCGTCCTGCTGGAGCGGGACGACGACTTCCCCTCGGAGGCCGAGCTCGCGGGCGAACTGGCCGCGAGCCGCGCCGTGGTGACGGCCGGACCGGCCGCGCCCGCGGCCCCGATCACCGCCGGGTCCGCGGACGCGGCGCGCACCGAGCCGGACCCGGAGCAGGCCGCGGAGCCGGACCGGGTCGCGGAGTCGGGCCCCGTCGCGGAGTCGGGTCCCGTCGCGGAGTCGACCCGGACCCGGGTGGCGCTCGGCCAGGCCGCGCTGCTGTCGGCCCTGGTGGCCGGTACCCCGGTACCCGAGGGCTTCGACCGCCGGCGCATCCGGGTGCAGGCCCGGGCACTGGCCGCCAAGCGGGCCGACGTGGTCGCGAAGGTGGCTCCCGAGCTGCCCGTGATCCTGGGCGGCCCGGACCCGTACCGTGAGGCCTTCCTCTCCTACGCCAAGGGCCGCCCGATGACCTCCGGATACCGTCGGGACGCGCTGGACTTCGCCGAGGACCTGCTGATCCGGGACCTGCCGGCCGATCCGGCCGCCCGGCGTCGGCTCACCACCTGGTGGCGGGACCGGGCCGGGGCAGAACCGCCCCGCCGGATCGTGCGCTGGGTCCGGACGCTGTCGGGGAGAGCCGCATGAACTTCCTCGCCGTGGCGATCTGGATCGCCGTCGTCCTCTCCTCCGTCCTGCTGATGGTCAGGCTCGGCGTCGCCCGGTCCGCGCCCGCGGGACCCGCGCCCGTGCTGCACGACCTGTCCGAGGCCGCCTTCCTGGTGGGCGGCCCCGGCACCGTCGTGGACGCCGCCCTCGTCTCCATGCTCGGCGACGGCCGGCTGGTGGCCGGCGGCCCGGGCATCGTCCAGGTACGCCCCGGGGCACGGGCCGTCGACTCCGCCGAGCGGGCCGTCCTCCAGGCCCACCGGGCGGCACCTTCGGGATGGCTCTACCAGGTGCGCTACGGCGCCATGTGCGACCCGGCCGTGCAGGAGATCGGGGGCGCGCTGGCCGACCGCGGGCTGATCACCCCGCCCGGATCCGGGCTGCGCCGCGCGCGCCGCCACGGGCTGATCCAGGCCGTGGTGTGCGCGCTGCTGCTGTTCCCGGTGTCGCTGGTGCTGACCGTCGTGGGGCTCGCCCTCGATTCCGGTTCCGGGATTCCGTTCATCGGGAAGGTGGCGGTCGTCCTGGTGGGCGGCATCGTGGTCGGCCTGGTCTGCGCGGCCCGTGCCAAGAGCCGGGTCACCAAGGCCGGGGCGCGGGCGCTGCGTGCGATCCGCTCCGCCCACGTGACCGACCGGACCCCGCACGTGCAGACGGCGCTGTTCGGGCTCCGGGGTCTGCGGGACCCGTACCTGCGGCAGCAGTTGGTGCCCGCGGTGCGCGGCACCCGGCTGGCCGCGGCCCAGTCGCACACCCGCTCCCACAGCACGGACAGCTCCTCGCAGTGGTCGGGGGCCGAGGTGCTGCCGATCGTCTGGTGCGCCGGAAGCGACGGCGGTGGTGGTTCCAGTTGCGGCGGCGGTTCGGGCTGCGGGTCCTCGGGCGGCGGCTCCGGTTGCGGCGGGTCGTCCGGTTCGAGCTGCGGTGGTTCGTCCGGTTCCAGCTGCGGCAGTTCCTCCAGCTCCAGCTGCGGCAGTTCGTCGAGTTGCGGCAGTTCGTCCAGTTCCAGCTGCGGCAGCAGCTCCTGACCCCCGGGCGTACGGCAACCGGGGTCGGAATCCGCGGCAACGGGGCCATCGACGCCGACACCGGCCGGTGATCCTTTACAAGGAGGGCGCCCCGACCTCTCATCGGTTCATCGGATGAGAGGGAGGGGCCGCCATGCGGACGGGACTCGCGGGTCGGGCGGCGGCCGGCGCGGCGCTCTCCGTACTTCTCTGCGGACCGGCCCATGCCGCGCGGCCGAGCCCGCCCATCCCGACCGGCGATACCGGCGAGACGGCCACCGCGGCCGCGGGCGCCGCCCTGGTCGCCCGCCGCGCGGCGGCCCGGGCCACGGCCGGAGGCAGCGGCGGCCTCGACTTCCGCCGCTGCCCCGACGCCGAGGAACTGCCCGCCCCGGTCCGGTGCGCGACCCTGCGCGTCCCGCTCGACTACGCCCGCCCCGACGGCCCGCAGATCTCCCTCACCGTCAGCAAGGTCGCCGCGACCGGCGCCCGCGGCGCCGTCCGCCAGGGCGCGCTCGTCCACAACCCGGGCGGCCCCGGAGCCTCCGGCATGTACTTCCCGCTGCTCGCCGACCTCCCCGGCTGGGAGCGGATCGCCGCCGCCTACGACCTGGTCGGCTACGCCCCGCGCGGCGTCGGCCGCTCCGCCCCGCTGTCCTGCCAGGACCCCGCCCGGGGGGCCAAGGGTCCGACCCAGGTCCCGGCCGACCCCTCGCCGGTGTACAAGGCGCAGCGTCTGGCGGCCGCCCGGGCCTACGCCCGCGGCTGCGCGCGGCGGGCCGGCGCGGCCCTGCCGCACTACACGACGCTCAACAACGCCCGCGATCTGGACGTCCTGCGGGCCGCGCTCGGCGAGCGGAAGCTGAGTTTCATGGGCGCCTCGTACGGCACCTACCTCGGCGCCGTCTACGCCACCCTGCATCCGGGGCGCGTCGGACGGATGGTCCTGGACTCGGCGGTCGACCCCGACCCGCGCCGCGTCTGGTACCGCAACAACCTCGACCAGTCGGCCGGCTTCGAGCGCCGCTGGTACGACTTCCGCGCCTGGGCGGCCCGGCACCACGCCACGTACGGCCTCGGCACCACCCCGGCGGCCGTGCAGGCGAGTTACGCGCGCGTGCGGGACGCCGTGGCCCGTACTCCGGCGGGCGGGGTCGTCGGCACCGGCGAGCTACGGGCCGCCTACCTCCAGGCCGCGTACTACGACGACGTGTGGCCGGACCGGGCGGCGGCCCTCGCGGCCTTCCTGCGCGGCGATCCCGCGCGGCTGACCGCCCAGGCCGCCCCGGACCCCCGGGCGGCGGCCGAGGCGGAGAACGCGACGGCGGTGTACACGGCGGTGTTGTGCAACGACGCCTCCTGGCCCGCGGACTGGGAGACCTGGGACCGCGACCACACCGAACTGGCGCGCAGGGCCCCGTTCGAGACCTGGGCCAACGCCTTCCTGAACCTCCCGTGCGCCTCCTGGCCGGTACGGGAGCGGCAGCGGCCGGTGGCGGTCGGGGCGCAGCCGGAGCGGCTGCCGGGGACCCTGGTGGTCGCGGCGGAGCGGGACGGGGCGACGCCGTACCCGGGAGCGCTGGAACTGCAGCGGCGGCTCGGCGCCGGGGCTTCACTGGTGACGGAGACGGGGGCCGGCTCCCACGGAGTGGTCGGCGGCCGCAACGGCTGCGTCGACCGTCACGTGGAGCGGTATCTGCTGACGGGCGCCACCCCCGGGTGGCGTGTCACGTGTGCGCCGCATCCGGAGCCCGCACCGGTGTCGCTGGACGACCGGGCAGCGAGCGCCCACAGGGCGCTGCTGCCGCCTGTCGTCTGAACTTCCGGGCGGGATCTCCGGCTGCGTCGTTTCGGGGGCAGGGGCCGTCTTCCGGACCAGCCTCCCGATCCACCGGAGGAACTCACCTGACGGTGTGGTCGTCCTCCGGTCCTTCCCCCCAGGGGAGGTCTCAGGCGAGCCCGGCCACCAGGTCGGCGACGGACTTGCGGCGCCCGGTGTAGAAGGGCACCTCTTCACGGACGTGCATGCGGGCCTCGGAGGCGCGCAGGTGACGCATGAGGTCGACGATGCGGTACAGCTCGTCCGCCTCGAAGGCCAGCAGCCACTCGTAGTCGCCCAGGGAGAAGGAGGCGACGGTGTTGGCGCGCACGTCCGGGTAGCCGCGGGCCATCTTGCCGTGGTCGGCGAGCATGCGGCGGCGGTCCTCGTCGGGCAGCAGGTACCAGTCGTAACTGCGCACGAAGGGGTACACGCTGACGTACTCGCGCGCGACCTCGTCGGCCAGGAAGGCCGGGATGTGCGACTTGTTGAACTCGGCCGGGCGGTGCAGGGCCATGTTCGACCACACCGGTTCCAGGGCGCGGCCCAGCTTGGTGCGGCGGAACAGGTTGTAGGCGGTCTGCAGCTCGTCCGCCGTCTCGGCGTGCCACCAGATCATGACGTCGGCGTCGGCGCGCAGGCCGGAGACGTCGTAGCTGCCGCGGACGGTGATGTCCTTGGCGGCAAGCTGGTCGAACAGCTCCTGGACCTCGTCGGCGTAGCCGGTGCGGTCCTCGGGAAGAACGTCCTTCAGCTTGAAGACGGACCACAGGGTGTAGCGGATGACCTCGTTGAGGTCCTTCGCCTTCTTCCCCGCGTTGGGAATCTTCTCTGGTGCAGTCATGTGCCTATTGTCCCGTGCGCTGATCAGTGGTCTGTGCCAGGGGTGCCGTACGCGGGCCGAGCGCGGCGATCACCGCGTCCACGGCCTTGCCGGCGCTCGCGACGCAGGCCGGGATGCCCACACCGTCGTAGACCGCGCCGCACACCGCGAGGCCCGGCAGGGCCGCGACGGCGGTGCGGATCCGGGCGACCCGGTCGAGGTGGCCGACCGGGTACTGGGGCAGTCCGCCCTCCCAGCGGGTGACGGTGGAGGCGATCGGCCGGGCCGCGAGGCCCACGGCCCCGCCGAGGTCGTCGAGGGACACGTCGACGAGCTCGCCGTCCTCGCGCGACAGGTCCTTCTCGTCGGCGTACCGGCCGACCGAGGTGCGCAGCAGGAAGAGGTCGGGATCCGTCCCGGCCCAGGCCCACTTGTTGCTGGAGAAGGTGGAGGCCTTGATGGTCCGGCCGTCGACGGGCGGTACGAGGAATCCGCTGGCGCCGCCGTCGGAGACGGCCTCCGGCAGGTCGGAGCGGCGGAACGCCATGGTGATGAGGGCCATCGAGGCGTACTCGACCCCCCGCAGTTCGGCGGCGGCGGCCGGGGCGAGCCCGTCCAGCAGCCGTGCGGCGGCCCCGGCCGGCGTGGCCAGGATCACGGCGTCGGCGTCGACGACCTCGGCGCCGGCCACCACCCGCCAGCCCTCGGTCGTACGGACGACCTCGCTGACGGGGGTGTCGGTGACGAGCCGGGCCCCCGCGGCGCGGCAGGCCTCGGCAACGGCGATCGGGAGCCGTCCGACACCGCCGTCGATGCCGGCGAAGACCGGGCCGGCCGCCTGGGGCGAGGCCTGCGCCCGGCGTTGCAACGCGCGGACGCCGTCGCCCAGGAGGGCGTGCGTACGGGCGACCTCGAAGAGCTGGGGCACGGCGGCCCGCATGGAGATGCGGTAGGCGTCGCCCGCGTAGACCCCGCCGAGCAGCGGTTCCACCAGCCGGTCGACGACCTCGCGGCCGAGGCGGGCCGCGACGTACTCGCCGACGGCGACGTCGTCGCCGATCTCGGTGGGCGGCAGCGTCCGCTCGGCCTCGATACGGGCCAGTCCCTCGGCGGAGAGCACCCCGGAGGCGGCGAGCGGTCCCAGGTCGCCGGGGACGCCCATCACATGGCCGCGCGGCATCGGCCGTAGCGCGCCGCGGGTCCACAGGTGGGCGGTGGCGGTGGCGGGCGGCTGCACGGCGTCGGCCAGGCCCACGGCCTCGGCGAGGGCCACGGCCTCGGGGCGGCGGGCGAGCATGGATTCGGCGCCGAGGTCCACGGGGGCGCCGGCGAGCTCACCGGAGTACAGCTTGCCGCCGAGCCGCGGTCCGGCTTCCAGCAGGGTGACGCGGACGCCTTCGGCGAGCAGCCGGTGGGCTGCCGCGAGGCCCGCGATACCGCCGCCGATGACGACGGCGTGGCCCGGGGAGCCGGCGGACCGGGGTGAGCCTCCCGGCCGATCCGTACGCATGTCCGCTTCGTGCATGGACACATCGTCTCAGACCGATCTCCGAGGCCGGACCGTGACCTCATCGGGATCACCCCGGGACCGTGGATTCGAAACCCGCGACGGGACTCTGGACGTCGAACCGGCAACACCAGCCGATCCTCGGGGGTTCACAGCGATGCGTAGCTTCGACAGACACCGTTCCGCGGCGGCCCTGGCCGCCCTCTCGCTGGTCGGGGCGCTCGCCCTCACCGGCTGCGGGGCGAGCGGCCAGGGCTCCGCGAACGACAAGGCCGCGGTGGCGCCCGCCGCCGACGGCAAGGCTCCGGAGGGCGCCGCGGCGGCCCCGGCGCCGGCGGGGTCCGCGGGCGCCGCGGGCTCCTCCAGCAACACCGGTAAGAACGACCGGCCGCCGGTCGCGGTCCGCCCGAACGTCATCCGGACGGCGACGCTCGGCATCGAGACGGCGGACGTCCAGAAGACGCTCGCCGCGGCCCGCACGGCCGCCGACGACGCGGGCGGCTACGTCGGCAACGAGTCCACCAAGCGCGGCGAGAACGGCCGGATGACCTCGACGCTGACCCTGCGGGTGCCGGGCGAGCGCTACGACGCCGTGCTCGGCGCCATGGAGGGCAGCGGGAAGCTCCTGCACCGCAAGGTCGACGCGCAGGACGTCACGGAGAAGGTCGCCGACATCGGCAGTCGCGTCGCCTCGCAGCAGGCCAGCGTGGCACGGGTGCGGGAGATGATGGGCAAGGCCTCGGCGCTGAGCGAGGTGGTGATGCTGGAGAGCGAGCTGTCGCGCCGCCAGTCCGACCTGGAGTCGCTGCTCGCGCAGCAGACGGCGTTGAAGGACCAAACCTCGCTGGGCACGATCACGCTGGAGGTCTCGGAGCCGGCCGCGAAGCCGGAGCCGGAGAAGAAGGAGAAGAAGAAGGAGCCCACCTTCCTGGGGGCTCTGGGCGGGGGCTGGGACGTCTTCACGAAGGTCGTGCGCTATCTGACGGTGGCGGTGGGCGCGGTGCTGCCGTTCGCGCTGACGGCCGCGGTGGTGCTGGTGCTGTTCCGGGTCTACCGGCGGTGGCGTCCGGCGGCTCCGAAGTCGGCCCCGGCGCCGTGGCGGCCGACGGTACCGGCGGCCCGGAAGGCTCCGGACGCGGAGGCGGACGTACAGGACTGAACGCGCGTTCGGCCGTAGCGTGTTCACCATCCGACGGTGGTGAAGGGGCGGTACGGACGATGGCGACGGAACGACTGGTGGTGGTGGGCGGTGACGCGGCGGGGATGTCCGCCGCGTCGCAGGCCCGCAGGCTGAAGGGCCCGGCGGAGCTGGAGATCGTGGCCTTCGAGCGCGGGCACTTCACCTCCTACTCGGCGTGCGGGATCCCGTACTGGGTCGGCGGTCAGGTCGCCGAACGCGACGACCTGATCGCCCGTACCCCCGAGGAGCACCGGGCCCGGGACATCGATCTGCGCATGCGCACGGAGGTCGTGGAGCTCGATCTTTCCGGGTCCCGGGTCCGCGCCCGCGATCTGGACACCGGGTCCGAATCCTGGACGGAGTACGACAAGCTGGTCCTGGCGACGGGCGCCCGCCCGGTCCGCCCCCGGCTCCCCGGCATCGGCGCGCACGGGGTCCACGGCATCCAGAGCCTGGACGACGGCCAACGACTGATGGAGACCCTGCGGCGCACGGAGGGCCGCCGGGCGGTCGTGGTCGGCGCGGGGTACATCGGCGTGGAGATGGCCGAGGCCCTGGTGGCGCGGGGGTACGAGGTCACCGTCCTGCACCGGGGCGAGCAGCCGATGGCCACGCTGGACCCGGACATGGGCGGCCTGGTGCACAGCGCGATGAACCGGATGGGGATCCGTACGGTCTCCCGCGCCGAGGTGACGAAGATCCTCACCGACGAGGAGGGTCGGGCCCGCGCGGTGGCCACGTCGGGGGGCGAGGAGTACGAGGCCGACGTGGTCGTGCTCGGCATCGGCGTGGAGCCCCGTACGGCGCTCGCCCGCGCGGCCGGACTTCCCCTCGGCCCTTCGGGGGGCCTGCTCACGGACCTCTCGATGCGGGTCCGCGGCCACGAGAACATCTGGGCGGGCGGCGACTGCGTGGAGGTCCTGGACCTGGTCGCGGGCCGCACCCGGCACATCCCGCTGGGCACGCACGCCAACAAGCACGGTCAGGTCATCGGCTCGGGCGTGGGCGGTGGCTACGCGACCTTCCCCGGGGTGGTCGGGACGGCGGTCAGCAAGGTCTGCGACCTGGAGATCGCCCGTACGGGGCTGCGCGAGCGGGACGCGCTGGAGGCGGGCCTGCGCTTCGTGACGGCCACCATCACCTCCACCAACACCGCGGGCTACTACCCGGGCGCGGCGGAGATGACGGTGAAGATGCTGGCGGAACGCCGCACGGGCCGCCTGCTCGGGGTCCAGATCGTCGGTGGCGCGGGATCCGCGAAGCGGGTGGACATCGCGGCGGTCGCCCTCACGGCGGGCATGACGGTCGACGCGATGGTGTCCCTGGACCTGGGCTACGCGCCGCCGTTCTCCCCGGTCTGGGACCCGATCCTGGTGGCGGCCCGCAAGGCCGTCGCAGCGGTCCGCGCCGCCGTCTAGACACTCCTAGAGGACGGCCGGCGGCGCGAACGGGCCGTCCGGGGCGAAGGCGAGGGCCGCGAAGCGTTCACCCATCCGGCGGTGTGTGGCCGCGTCCGGGTGGAGGGCGTCCGGCAGCGGGAGCTCGGCCGTGTCCCCCTCGCCGTAGAGGGCGCGGCCGTCGAGGAGGTGCAGGTTCGGGTCGTCGGCGGCGCGCAGGCGCACGATCCGGGCCAGCTCCTCGCGGATGACGCCCAGGGTCAGCTTGCCGAAGGCCCGTTCGGCGGGGTCACCGGCGGCCTCGAACCGCAGCCGCCCCTCGGCGAGCTCACCGAGGTCGGGCGCGCTGGGGCCGGGGGTGTCCTCGTGGATGGGGCACAGGATCGGCGAGAGGACCAGGAGCGGGGTGGTGGGGTGGCCCTCGCGCACGGTGTCGAGGAACCCGTGCACGGCGGGGCCGAAGGCCCGCAGCCGCATCAGGTCGCGGTTGACGAGGTTGATGCCGATCTTGACGCTGATCAGGTCCGCCGGGGTGTCGCGCAGGACCCGGGCGGTGAAGGGGTCGAGCAGCGCGTTGCCGCTCAGGCCCAGGTTGGTCAGTTCCACCCCGCCGAGGCCGGCGGCCAGCGCGGGCCAGGTGGTGCTGGGGCTCGCGGCGTCGGAGCCGTGGCTGATCGAACTTCCGTGGTGCAGCCACCGGCGGCGGCCCGTCTCCGGCGGCGTCTCCACGGGGGCGTCGGTGCGCAGGGCGACCAGCTGGGTGATCTCGTTGTGGGGCAGCCAGATCTCGACGTCCTTGGCACGGTCCGGGAGGCCGGAGAACCGTACGGTCCCGGGCGGGCCGGGCCGGGTCTCGGTGGCGCCGGTGGCCATGTCCACCTGGAGGACGTTGCCGCCGCCGACATGGCCCTGACCGGCCGGCAGGCCGTCGATCAGCAGGTCGTACAGGCCGTCGGGACGGGGCGGCGCTCAGTCGTAGGCCATCTTCGTGCGGAGCGTGTCCAGCTCGATGACGGTGGCCCGGGTGCGGAACGCCAGCCGCACCCCGGAGGGCTGGGCCTCGACCGTGGCCAGATCGCCGTCGGCGCATTGGGCGCGGGCCCGGGCGGGCAGCCGGTGCGGCAGCAGCCCGTGCTCGGTGCGCTCCAGGTCCAAGGCGCCGCGCAGCAGGTCCGGGATGATGGGCGTGGTGATCCGGGCGGATTCGTGACTCATGCACACACCCTGCCGACCGGCCCCCCGCGTCCGCCACATCATTACCGGACGGCGCGGTGCGCCCGGTCATGATGCGGCGGGGTGCGGGTCAGCGCGCGGTGCGGGTGTGGACGTAGTCCACCAGGCGGGTCAGCGCGTCGGGGTCGGTCGTCGGGAGGACGCCGTGGCCCAGGTTGAAGACGTGACCCTCCAGGCCGGCGGCGGCCGCGAGGACCTCGTCCGTCTTGGCCTCGACGGCCTCGGGGGTGGAGAAGAGCACGGCCGGGTCCAGGTTGCCCTGGAGCGCCTTGCCGGGGCCGACCCGGCGCACGGCCTCGTCGAGCGGGACGCGGTAGTCGACGCCCATGACGTCGGCGCCGGCCTCGCCCATGAGGCCGAGGAGCTCGCCCGTGCCCACGCCGAAGTGGATCCGCGGCACTCCGTAGGAGGCGACGGACTCCAGGACCTTGGTGGAGGCGGGCATCACCGAGCGGCGGTAGTCCGCCGGGGCGAGGGCGCCGACCCAGGAGTCGAAGAGCTGGATCGCGGAGGCGCCGGCCTCGATCTGGACCTTGAGGAAGGCGGAGGTGATCTCCGCGAGGCGGTCCAGGAGGTCGGCCCACAGCTGCGGGTCCCCGTACATGAGGGCCTTGGTGTGCTCGTGGTTCTTGGAGGGGCCGCCCTCGACCAGGTAGCTCGCGAGGGTGAAAGGCGCGCCCGCGAATCCGATCAACGGCGTGGCGCCCAGTTCACCCGTGAGCATGCCGATCGCCTCGGTGACGTACGAGACGTCCTCCGGGGTGAGGTCGCGCAGCTGTGCGAGGTCCTCGCGGCGGCGGATCGGCTGGGCGACGACCGGGCCGATGCCCGGCTTGATGTCCAGGTCGACGCCGATGGCCTTCAGCGGGACGACGATGTCGGAGAAGAAGATCGCCGCGTCCACGTTGTGGCGGCGCACCGGCTGCAGGGTGATCTCGGTGACCAGGTCGGGCCGCATGCAGGACTCCAGCATCTGCGTGCCCTCGCGCAGCTTGCGGTACTCCGGGAGTGAGCGTCCCGCCTGTCGCATGAACCACACCGGGGTGTGCGGCACCGGCTCCCGCCGGCACGCCTTCAGGAAGGCGGAATCGTACGTCTGACTCGGCTGGCCCGTGGGGCGGGTGTTGGCGCTCACGACCCAAATCTTCGCACGTATGAAGAAGTGTCCGACCCGGCGAGGGTGTCCCTGCGGCGCGCGGGCGCTCGTTCCGCCTAGTCTTCCCCGCATGGCTGCGGCTCAGGGACGATTTTCAGATGGCGCCGAGGGTATGGACAGCGCGAAGGAGAGCTCCGTCCCGCTCCCGTTCCGGCGGGCGGTCGACGGCTTGAAGAAGGCCCGGCTGCGTCCGGGGATCGAGATCGACCCCACGAAACCGCCCCAGAGACTGGCGCCGCACGCCTACGCCCTGGAGGCCGCGGTGGTGGACGGCGAGGAGGACCTGGCCGACGGTCGGCTCATCCTGCTGCACGATCCGTCCGGGCACGACGCCTGGCAGGGGACCTTCCGGCTGGTGACGCTGGTGCGCGCGGAGCTGGAGCCGGAGATGGCTGCGGACCCGCTGCTGCCCGAGGTGTGCTGGTCCTGGCTGACGGGGGCGCTGCAGGCGCGCGGGCTGGCGTACGGGGAGGCGAGCGGCACCGTGACGATGGCGGGCTCGCACTACTTCGGCGGGCTCGCGGAGCGGCGGCCGGCCACGCAGATCGAGATCCGGGCCTCGTGGACGCCGCGCGAGGGTGTGGGCGGGGTGCCGGACACCTCGGCGCACCTGTCGGCGTGGTGCGAACTGCTGTGCCAGGTCGCGGGGCTGCCGCCGGTGGGTCCCACGGACACGGCGACGGGTGTGGTCTCCCTGCCACAGCGTCGCGGTCCGCACCACCCGTAGCCACGGGGCCGGACGGCCGCCGGATGCGGCGCGCGACCCGGAACGACTGAGCGAAGAACAGGTCGGTCGGTCGAAAGACGGCGTCCCTTGCGGGCTTCTGATCAACCGATGATCGATCGTGCGTCCGAATTGCCCGAATTGTTACTCACCAAATCGTGATCATTCCCTAAAGCCGGGCGGGTGACGTGCCGAAGGAGTGGGTGACCATCCGCACGGTTCGCACCGGCTTCCTTCCCCGAGCCGGCCGTCCCGCCACTCCCCCAGGAGGCCTAGGTGTCCGTTCTTCTCGAGCAGCCCGCAAGCCTGGTCGCCTACCGCCCGAACAAGCCGACGGCCATGGTCGTCGTGGCCGACCCGCGCGTCCGCTCCACCGTGACCCGCCATCTGTGGGCCCTCGGAGTACGTGACGTGATCGAGGCGTCGTCCATCGCGGAGGCCCGCCCCCGCGTCGGCAGCCCGCGCGACATCTGCGTGGCCGACGTACACCTGCCCGACGGCTCCGGTCTCACCCTGCTCTCCGAGACCCGGGCCGCCGGCTGGCCCAACGGCCTGGCCCTGTCCGCCGCCGACGACATCGGCGCCGTGCGCAACGCCCTCGCGGGCGGCGTCAAGGGCTACGTCGTCACCGGTACGCGGACCAACATCGGGCTCCCCACCCGGCCCGGCGCCGCCCCCATCGGCGCTGCCGCCGCCCGTATGCACCGCCGCCCCCCGGGTGCCCCGAGCCACCCGGGCGGCTACCGAGAGCTCTCCGGCCGCGAGGTCGAGGTCCTGCGCCTCGTCGCGGAGGGCCAGTCCAACAAGGCCATCGGCGTCTCGATGGGCCTGTCCGCCCTGACCGTCAAGTCCCACCTCGCCCGCATCGCCCGCAAGCTGGGCACCGGTGACCGCGCCGGCATGGTCGCCGTGGCGCTGCGTACCGGGATCATCCACTGACCGCCGGCCGGAGCCCCCGGATATCCACCCCGGGAGCCGCCGCTCGGGAACCTGCCGGGAGACCCCCGGAATACCCCGGGAGAACGCCCCGCATACCGCCCGCGCCCGTCGACGGAACGTTCCGGCGACGGGCGCGTCGTATACACGGATACCCTTGACCGGTGACCGACGCCCAAGATCCCGCAGCAGACCTGCGCACCACCACCGGGGGCGGCCCCTCGGACGACGTCGTTGTTCCGCCCGGTGGGCTGCCGACTCCCTTGTTGGAGCCCCGTGAGGGGATTCCCCCGGTGGTCGCCGACGCGGACGCCCTCGCCGAAGTGGTCGCGGCGTTCGCCGCGGGCACCGGCCCCGTCGCCGTCGACGCCGAACGGGCCTCCGGGTACCGCTACGGCCAGCGCGCCTACCTGGTGCAGCTGCGCCGTGAGGGTGCGGGGTCCGCGTTGATCGACCCGGTGGGCTGCCCCGACCTGTCCGCACTGGGCGAAGCCCTGTCCGGCACCGAATGGATCCTGCACGCCGCCACCCAGGACCTGCCCTGCCTGCGCGAAATAGGCATGGTGCCCACCTCGCTGTTCGACACCGAGCTGGCCGGTCGCCTCGCCGGCTTCCCCCGGGTCGGACTCGGCGCGATGGTCGAGAGCGTGCTCGGCTACGCGCTGGAGAAGGGCCACTCCGCCGTCGACTGGTCCACCCGCCCGCTCCCCGAGCCGTGGCTGCGCTACGCCGCCCTGGACGTGGAGCTGCTCGTGGACCTGCGGGACGCGTTGGAGAAGGAGCTGGACCGCCAGGGCAAGCTGGAATGGGCCCGCCAGGAGTTCGACGCCATCGCCTCCGCCCCGCCCGCCCCGCCGCGCAAGGACCCGTGGCGCCGGACGTCCGGCATGCACAAGGTGCGCCGACGCCGGCAGATGGCGGTCGTACGGGAGCTGTGGGAGTCCCGCGACCGGATCGCCCAGCGGCGTGACGTCTCGCCGGGCAAGGTGCTGGGCGACGCCGCGATCGTCGAGGCCGCGCTCGCCCTGCCGACCAACGTGCACACCCTGTCCGCCCTGCCCGGCTACGGGCAGCGGATGGGCCGGCGGCAGCTGGACCAGTGGATGGCCGCCGTGGACCGGGCGAAGGCCCTGCCCGAGAACGAGCTGCCGCAGCCGGGGGCGACCCCGGCCGGTCCCCCGCCGCCGCGCTCCTGGGTGGACAAGGACCCGGCGGCCGCGGCCCGGCTCTCGGCGGCCCGTGCGGCCGTCTCGGCGCTGGCGGAGGGGCTGAACCTGCCGCAGGAGAACCTGATCACCCCGGACACCGTCCGCCGTTTGTGCTGGGAGCCGCCGCAGCGGCTGCACGCGGACGCGGTGGCGGAGGTCCTGGCCGGCTACGGTGCCCGACCCTGGCAGATCGAACTGGTGACCCCCGCCCTGGTCACGGCCCTGGCCGCGACCGCCTGAACCGGCGGACCGCGATCCGGTCCCACCCGTAGGAGCCCCCGGCCCGGTGCCGGGGGCTCTGGTTGTCGATCGAGGGAAGAGAGATGGGGCCTGTGCATTTAGGAGCCTTTCGTAACGGTGCCGTGGCAGCGCTCACGCTGCTCCTGGTCGCGGGAGCGGGGAGCGCGTCGGCCGCGGATCCGCCCCTGCAGGTGCCGAGCGATGCGGAGCTGTCGGTCAGGCCTGGGGAGCGGGTCGGTGTGACGACCGAGGCGCTGCGGTCCGGGGATGCGTTCAGCGGTGTCCGGATCACCTCCCCGGCTTTTGCCGCCGACGGCACGTTCCGGACGGACGACAGCCTCCTCAAGGCGGTGGCGACGATCTCCTGTACGACCGAACCCGGTTCCTACGAGGTGCGGTTCGGCTCGCCCACCGGGGACGAGAACACCTCGAAGATCGACCGGCTGTGGGGCGGCGTCCGTGTGGCGCCGGCCGATGCCGCCGAGCGTGCGGAGTGCGCGCGGCAGGTGGCCGCGCGGCCGCCGGAGTCCATGGAGGAGCGGTACCCCGTGGGCTGGGAGTGGCCGTCGGGGCCCTGGGACGTACGCTCCGTGGAGCCCGGTGGGGAGCTCGAGGCCAGGGACGGGCTGGCGATGGGCAACGACGGCAAGGTCGAGCTGACGTCCCCCGGGTTCGTGCAGCCGGTCGTGATGCACGGCGGCAAGCTGGTGAGCGCCACCGTCCGCATCCGGTGCGCCGCCGAGCCCGGCCTCTACGTCGTGCACTGGAACGAGAAGGGCAAGCCCGCCAGGGAGTGGGCCCGCTACCGGGTGACCCCGGCGGTGGGGGACCACTGCCAGGACCCGGAGGTCGCGCCGCAGGCGAGCGCGGTCCGGCAGGCGGCTCCCTGGCTGCTGGGCGCGGCCGGGGTGGCGGCCGCGGCGGGTGCCGTCGGCTACGTCGTCTTCCGTCGTATGCGCGCGGCCTGAGCGAGCACGCGTCGGGAGGCCCCCGCCCGCCGTCCGCAGCGGGGGCCTCCCGGGACGGCGTGGCTAGACGGTGTCCGAGTAGGCGCCGTCCTCGTCCACGTAGAAGCTGCCCTTCTCCAGGTCGTCGACCTTGCCGTGCTTCAGCCACTGCTTGGACAGCCGGTGCAGGACCTTGGACTGGCGTTCCCAGACCATGGAGTGACCGGCGCAGGACACCCGGAACATCAGCTTGCGCACGCCCGGGACCGCGTCGTAGAAGGCCGGGACCGAGAAGGTGGGCGAGTTCGCCGTCGCGTCGTGCTCGCCGTAGACGATCATCACCGGCACCTTGTCGCCGAGGACGCCGCCGATCGGGACGGTGTCCTGGTTCCAGCCCCACCAGTAGGAGTTGCGGAACCGCAGTACGCCCTCGGGCGCGCCCGCCGTCGGGCCTCCCCAGGCCTTTCCGACGGGATCGACGGCCATGAGCTCCTTCCACACGGCCTCCACCACGCCCGCCGCCCGCTGCTTCGGCGACCGCACCTCCTTGTCCCAGGCGCTCTCCAGCCCCGTCCGGCTCGACAGGTTCATCGGGAAGCCGAACAGGGAGGCCGGGGTGGACACGGGGAAGGACGGGACCGGTGCGCCGAAGCTCTTCGGCGGTACGCTCGCGCGGCCGGCCGGCGGGTAGATCGGCGCGAGGAGCAGCATCCTCTCGACCTTGCCCGGGTGCTGGATCGCGTACGGCCCGAACACGAAGGCGGCGGCGGACTGCCCGACGAGCGACACCTTGGCGACGCCCCGCTTCGCCTTGATGTACTCGACCACCGCGTCGACCTCGCCCCATTCGCTCGCGGAGTTGCCGAGCTCGTGCGGGTAGGGCGGGGTGCAGGTGTAGGTCAGCGGGTTCGGGTTCAGGATCTCCTGGTGCTGCGGGTTGGCGTTGCAGGCCTTGTCCATCTCGGGTCGCGGCGACAGGCCGGAGCCGGTGAGCTCCATGAGGAACACGTCGAAGCCGGCCTTGGCCAGGTACTGCGCCCAGCTGTACCTGCCGCCGTCGTGCTGGAGGTCGAAGGCCACGACCGAGGGAACGCTGCGGCCGTGCAGCATCAGGACGACCTTGCGCTGCGCGTTGGGGCCGGGTGGCGTGCCGTCGTACTCGCGCACGTACAGCTGGACGGTCTGACCTGCGTTGGCGGGCACCGCAGAGACGTGCGCGACCTGGTGGTTGATGGGTGGGGTGGTGGCCATTGCTCGCATCCTCCGTCGACCGGGCCGGAGGGGACGCTCCGGCCCGGTCAGGATCGGGACTGCCGGGGGGCGGCGCCACGATCACGGCCGGGAGGCGGGTGCACGTGACCTGAACGGGTCGGCCGGACGGGTCCGATCGGTCGGGGCGCGAGCGACCGGCACCCGGGAGGGAGTGTGACCTTCGCCGCTCCTCCGGGAGGGGGTGTGCACATTGGTTACCCGCAAGTAGCATGGTCGGGTGAGCGGGCGCTCAGCAACGTATGCCGAACGCGCCCCCGCGCAGCAGTGCCACCCCGCACCTGGAGGAGAGCCAACGTGCCTCGTACCGTCAGGGACGTCGTCTTCGTCGACGGCGTCCGCACCCCGTTCGGCAAGGCGGGCCCGAAGGGCATCTACCACGAGACCCGCGCCGACGACCTCGTCGTGAAGGCGATCCGGGAGCTGCTGCGCCGCAACCCGGACCTGGACCCCAAGAAGATCGACGAGGTCGCCATCGCCGCGACCACGCAGATCGGTGACCAGGGCCTGACGCTGGGCCGTACCGCCGGCATTCTCGCGGGCCTCCCGCAGTCCGTCCCGGGCTACTCCATCGACCGCATGTGCGCCGGCGCGCTGACCGCCGTGACCGCCGTCGCGGGCGGTGTGGCCTTCGGTGCCTACGACGTCGCCCTCGCCGGCGGTGTCGAGCACATGGGCCGTCACCCCATGGGTGAGGGCGTGGACCCGAACCCGCGCTTCGTCTCCGAGAAGCTGGTCGACGAGTCCGCCCTGTTCATGGGCATGACCGCCGAGAACCTGCACGACCGGTACCCGACGATCACCAAGCTCCGCGCCGACGAGTACGCCGTGCGCTCGCAGGAGAAGGCCGCCAAGGCGTACGCCGACGGCAAGATCCAGCAGGACCTGGTCCCGATCTCGGTGCGCAACACCAACGAGGCGGCCGGTGAGACGGGCTGGGGCCTGGTCACCACCGACGAGCCGATGCGCCCGGGCACCACGCTGGAGAACCTGGCCGGCCTGAAGACCCCGTTCCGTGTGCACGGCAACGTGACCGCGGGCAACGCCGCCGGTCTCAACGACGGCGCCACCGCCGCGATCATCGCGTCCGAGGACTTCGCCCGGGAGAACAACCTCCCGGTCAAGATGCGCCTGGTCTCGTACTCCTTCGCTGGTGTCGAGCCCGAGGTCATGGGCTACGGCCCGATCCCGGCCACCGAGAAGGCCCTGGCCCAGGCCGGCCTGACGATCGACGACATCGGTCTCTTCGAGGTCAACGAGGCCTTCGCGGTCCAGGTCCTCGCGTTCCTGGAGCACTACGGCATCGCCGATGACGACGCCCGCGTGAACCAGTACGGCGGCGCCATCGCCTTCGGTCACCCGCTCGCCTCCTCCGGCGTGCGCCTGATGACGCAGCTGGCCCGTCAGTTCGAGGAGCAGCCGCACGTCCGCTACGGCCTGACCACCATGTGCGTCGGCTTCGGCATGGGCGCGACCGTCATCTGGGAGAACCCGAACTTCAACGCCGAGGGAGACTCCAAGTGAGCACCACCGCTGAGCTCCTGAAGGGCGCGGCCGAGCTGTTCCCGGACGAGGTCGTCACGTCCGCGCACGTCCGCCACCTGGACCTGCCGTTCGGCGCCGGGCGCTTCGCGCTCATCACGCTGGACAACGGCTTCGACCACACCAAGCCGACCACCTTCGGCCCGCAGTCCCTCGCCAACCTGAACGCGGCGATCGACCAGGTCGAGCAGGAGGCCCTCGCGGGCTCCATCGTCGGCGCGGGCATCACCGGCAAGCCGTTCATCTTCGCGGTCGGCGCCGACCTCAAGGGCGTCGAGCTGCTGAAGAAGCACGACGAGGCGCTCGCCATCGGCAAGGGCGGCCACGACGTCTTCAAGCGCCTCTCGGCGCTGGCCGTCCCGACCTTCGCCTACTACAACGGCGCGGCCATGGGCGGCGGTGTCGAGGTCGGTCTGCACTGCACCTACCGCACCGTCTCGAAGGCCATCCCGGCCTTCTCGCTCCCCGAGGTCTTCCTCGGTCTGGTTCCCGGCTGGGGCGGCTGCGCCATCCTGCCGAACCTGATCGGCGCCGAGCGCGCGGTCTCGGTCATCATCGAGAACTCGCTCAACCAGAACAAGCAGCTGCGCGGCAAGCAGGTCTTCGACCTGGGCATCGCGGACGCGCTGTTCGAGGGCGCGGACTTCCTGGAGCAGTCGCTCCTGTGGACCGCGAACGTCCTGAACGGGACCACCGAGGTCGTCCGCGACGAGATCGACCGCGGCGAGGCCTGGGACGCGGCCGTCGCCAAGGGCCGCTTCATCGCGGACTCCAAGGTGCACGGCGCCGCTCCCGCCGCCTACCGCGCGCTGGACATCATCGCCGCCGCCAAGTCGGGCGACCTGCAGGCCGGCTTCGACGCCGAGGACACGGCCCTGGCCGACCTCATCATGGGCGGCGAGCTGCGCTCGGGCATCTACGCCTTCAACCTGGTGCAGAAGCGCGCCAAGCGCCCGGCCGGTGCCCCGGACAAGTCCCTGGCCCGTCCGGTCACCAAGGTCGGCGTCGTCGGCGCGGGCCTGATGGCCTCGCAGCTGGCGCTGCTGTTCCTGCGCCGCCTGGAGGTGCCGGTGGTCCTCACCGACATCGACCAGGAGCGCGTGGACAAGGGTGTGGGCTACGTCCACGCCGAGATCCAGAAGCTGCTCGGCAAGGGCCGCATCAACCAGGACAAGGCCAACCGCCTGACCGCCCTGGTGACCGGTGTCCTGGACAAGGCCGAGGGCTTCGCGGACGCGGACTTCATCATCGAGGCCGTGTTCGAGGAGATGTCCGTCAAGCAGAAGGTGTTCGCGGAGGTCGAGGCGGTCGCCCCGGCGCACGCGATCCTCGCCACCAACACCTCGTCGCTGTCGGTGTCGGAGATGGCCTCGAAGCTCCAGCACCCGGAGCGCGTGGTCGGCTTCCACTTCTTCAACCCGGTCGCGATCCTCCCCCTGCTGGAGATCGTCCGCGGTGAGCAGACCGACGACGCCTCGCTGGCCACGGCCTTCGGTGTCGCCAAGAAGCTGAAGAAGACCGCGGTCCTCACCAAGGACGCCCCGGCGTTCGTCGTGAACCGCATCCTGACCCGCTTCATGGGCGAGATCCAGAACGTCATCGACGAGGGCACCCCGGTCGTCACGGCGGAGAAGGCCATCGAGCCGCTCGGCCTGCCGATGTCCCCGCTGGTGCTCCTGGAGCTCGTGGGCCCGGCGATCGGTCTGCACGTCTCCGAGACCCTCAACCGCGCCTTCCCGGAGCGGTTCACCGTCTCCCCGAACCTCGCGGCGGTCGTCAAGGCCGGCAAGCGCGGCTTCTACGTCTACGATTCCGGCAAGCCGGAGCTGGACCCCGAGGTCGCCGCGCTCCTGGTCCAGGGCGACTCCGTCCTGACCGAGGAGCAGGTCCGCGACCGCGTCCTGGACGCGGTGGCGCAGGAGATCGGCCTGATGCTGGAGGAGGGTGTCGTGGCCGAGGCCCAGGACATCGACCTCTGCCTCATCACGGGCGCCGGCTGGCCCTTCCACCTGGGCGGCATCACGCCGTACCTGGACCGTGAAGGCGTCTCGGAGCGCGTGAACGGCAAGAAGTTCCTCGCCCCCGGCCTCGCGAGCATCCCGGCCTAGTCCGGGTCTCGGAGGGCTGTTCCACGGCTCGGCCCGCCCCTTCCGGGGGGCGGGCCACAGCCGTTCGAATACCTGTCTAAGATTCACCCCCATGACGGAAAAGCACGCGCGGCCCAAGCGCCGCCGCCGCGTTCTGCGGATCACCCTGCTGCTGGTCGCCGTGCTGATCCTGGGCACGGCCGGGGCAGGCTGGTGGGCCTACAGCCACCTGAACTCCAACATCGACAGCGTCGACCTCGACCAGGCGATCGGTGACAACCGGCCCAAGAAGGTCGTCGCGAACGCCCAGAACATCCTGGTGCTCGGCTCCGACTCGCGGGCCGGGGCCAACGCCGATCTCGACCACGGCGATGTCAGCGGTGCCCGCTCGGACACCGCGATGCTGGTCCACATACCCGAGGGCCGGGCCAAGGCGACCGCGGTGAGCATCCCCCGCGACACCCTGATCACCCGGCCCGAGTGCAAGGACGGCAAGGGCAAGACGCTGCCGTCCGCCAAGCGGGTCATGTTCAACTCGGTCTACTCGCTCGCCGGTCCGGCCTGTGTGGTCAACACCGTGGAGCAGATGTCCGGCGTCCGCGTGGACCACTTCGTCGAGGTCGACTTCGCCGGCTTCAAGGGTCTGGTGGACGCGCTGGGCGGGGTCACCGTCACCCTGGACAAGCCGATGAGCGGCGCCAAGGGCGGCCTGAAGCTGGACGCCGGCCCGCACCGACTCAACGGCACCGACTCGCTGAAGTTCGTCCGTACCCGCTACGGCTACGGCGACGGCAGCGACCTCGGCCGGATCGGCCTGCAGCAGCAGTTCATGATGGCCATGCTGTCCGAGATCAAGAAGCAGGACGCCCTCGGCAACCCGGCGCGGCTCTACAAGCTCGCCGACGCCGGGACCAGGTCGCTGACCACCGACTCCGACCTCGCCTCGCTCACCGCGCTGTCCGACTTCGCGCAGAGCATGAAGGGCGTCGACCCGGACACCATGGAGACGATCATGCTCCCGGTCGCCTACGACAAGGTGGACCCGAACCGCGTGATCGTGGCGGAGCCGCAGGCGACCCAGCTGTGGGAGGCCCTGCGCACCGACCAGAAGGTCCCCGCCTCGGCGAAGAACTCCCCCGCCAAGGGCTGAGCCCCCGGCGGACGTACGACGCGGCGGGCCCGCACGGGAATCACTCCCGTACGGGCCCGCCGCGTCATGTGCGGGGTACCCCCGCGCTCAGAACTCCGCGTTCTGGCCGACCTTGTGCAGCCGGCTGTTGCGGTAGCCGTAGGCGAAGTAGACGATGACGCCGATGACCATCCAGATGCCGAAGCGCAGCCAGGTCTCGGCCGGCAGGTTGAGCATCAGCCAGAGCGAGGCCGCGATCGACACGATCGGGACGAACGGCACCCACGGGGTGCGGAAGGACCGGTGCAGGTCGGGGCGGGTCTTGCGCAGGACGATCACGCCCAGCGCGACCACCACGAAGGCGAACAGCGTGCCGATGTTCACCAGTTCCGCGAGGGTCTCCAGGCTGGTGAAGCCCGCGACGATCGCGATGATGCCGCCGAGCAGCAGGGTCGCCCGGTAGGGGGTCCGGTACTTCGGGTGCGTCACGGAGAAGACCCGCGGCAGCAGTCCGTCGCGGCTCATCGCGAAGAACACACGGGTCTGGCCGAGCAGCAGGATCATGCACACGGTGATCAGGCCGACGGCCGCGCCGAGGCTGATGGCGCCCGAGAAGAACGGCTGGTTCACCGATTTGAACGCTTCGGCGAGTGGCGCGGTCGGGGACATCTCCGAGTACTTCTGCATGCCGGTGACCACCAGGGTCACGGCGACGTAGAGCACGGTGCAGATCAGCAGCGAGCCGAGGATGCCGCGCGGCATGTCCCGCTGGGGGTTCTTGGTCTCCTCGGCCGCCGTCGCCACCACGTCGAAACCGATGAAGGCGAAGAAGATGAGCGAGGCCGCCGTGAAGATGCCCATGACGCCGAAGTTCGTGGGCTCGTAGCCGAACATCAACTGGACCAGGGGCGAGTGCCAGCCGCTGACGCCCTCGGCCTGTGGCTGGGCCGGCGGGATGAACGGCGAGTAGTTGTCGGCCTTGATGAAGAACAGGCCCGCGACGATGACCAGCAGCACGACCGTCACCTTGATGGCGACGACGACCGCGGTGATGCGGGCCGAGAGCTTCGTCCCGACGACCAGGATCCACGTCAGCACCAGGACCAGCAGGAACGCGAGCAGGTCGAAGTGGCCGCCCGCATCGGGGCCGGACAGGGAGGTCGGCAGGGTCCAGCCGAGGTTGGTGTCCATGAGGTGGCGTACGTACCCGGACCAGCCGACCGCGACCACCGCCGTGCCGAGTGCGAATTCCAGCACCAGGTCCCAGCCGATGATCCAGGCGGGCAGCTCACCGATCGAGGCGTACGAGAACGTGTACGCCGATCCGGCCACCGGGACGGTGGACGCGAACTCGGCGTAGCAGAGCGCCGCGAGGGCGCAGACGATGCCCGCGGCCACGAAGGCCAGGGCGGTGGCGGGACCGGCGTTGTTCCGGGCGGCGATGCCCGTGAGGACGAAGATGCCGGTGCCGATGATGACGCCCACACCGAAGACCGTGAGGTCCCAGGCGGAAAGCGACTTCCGGAGCGCGTGTTCCGGCTCCTCCGTGTCGCGGATGGACTGCTCCACCGTCTTCGTACGGAATGGGCTGTTCAGATCCTTGCTCACCGACGCCTCCGAGAGGTGACGACGCACGAACGGGCCGGGAGGCCCACTCCTCAAGAGTGATCTCCCGGCCCGTGACGTGCAACCGCGCCTCGATCTACGAACGGCGCGCGTGGCGAGTTCCGGACTAGTCGACGGCGGCGGCCGGCTCGCTGTCGTAGCGGCCGTCCAGCTTGGCGACCAGGCCCGTGACCTGCCGGGCGATGTCCGGCGCGGTCAGGCCGATCTCGGCCATGATCTCCTTACGGAGGGCGTGGTCGAGGAAGCGCTGCGGGATACCGAAGTCTCGCAGCGGTACGTCGACACCCGCGTCCCGCAGGGCCTGCGAGACGGCGGCGCCCACACCGCCGGTACGGCCGTTGTCCTCGACGGTGACGACCACCCGGTGCCGGTCCGCGAGCGGGGCCAGGGCCTCGTCCACGGGCTTGACCCAGCGGGGGTCGACCACGGTCGTGGAGATGCCCTGCTTGTCCAGCAGGTCGGCGATCTCCAGGCACATCGGGGCGAGCGCACCGACCGAGACGAGCAGTACGTCCGGACGGGTGACCTCGGCGCCCGGGGCGCGCAGGACGTCCATGCCGCCGATCCTGCCGACGGCCGGGACGGCCGGGCCGACGACGCCCTTGGAGTAGCGCACGACGGTCGGGGCGTCCTTGACCTCGACGGCCTCGCGGAGCTGGGCGCGCAGCTGCTCGGCGTCGCGCGGCGCGGCGAGCCGCAGGCCGGGGACGACCTGGAGGATGGACATGTCCCACATGCCGTTGTGGGAGGCGCCGTCGTCGCCGGTGACACCGGCCCGGTCCAGGACGAAGGTGACCCCGCACTTGTGCAGGGCGACGTCCATCAGGACCTGGTCGAAGGCGCGGTTGAGGAAGGTCGCGTACACCGCGAAGACCGGGTGGACGCCACCGGTGGCCAGGCCCGCCGCGGAGGTGGCGCCGTGCTGCTCGGCGATGCCCACGTCGTAGATCCGGTCCGGGAAGGCCTCGGCGAACTTGTTGAGGCCGACCGGGTGGAGCATGGCGGCGGTGATGCCCACGATGTCGGAGCGCTCGTGGCCGATCTTGACCATCTCGTCGGCGAAGACGGAGGTCCAGCTGGCGGCGGCGGTCTTCACCGGCAGGCCGGTGTCCGGGTGGATCACGCCGACCGCGTGGAAGCGGTCCGCCTCGTGCTCCAGGGCCGGGGTGTAGCCGCGGCCCTTCTGGGTGAGGCAGTGCACGATGACCGGGCCGCTGAAGCGCTTGGCGCGCTGCAGGGCGGACTCCAGGGCCTCGATGTCGTGGCCGTCGATGGGCCCGATGTACTTGAGCCCGAGGTCCTCGAACATGCCCTGCGGGGCGATGAAGTCCTTGAGGCCCTTCTTGGCGCCGTGCAGGGTCTCGAAGAGCGGCTTGCCGACGACCGGGGTGCGCTCCAGGATCTCCTTGCCGCGGGCCAGGAAGCGCTCGTAACCGTCCGTGGTGCGCAGGGTCGCCAGGTGGTTGGCGAGGCCACCGATGGTGGGGCCGTAGGAGCGCTCGTTGTCGTTGACCACGATGACCAGCGGGCGGTCCTTGGCGGCGGCGATGTTGTTCAGCGCCTCCCAGGCCATGCCACCGGTCAGCGCGCCGTCGCCGATGACGGCGGCGACGTGGTGGTCCTCGCGGCCCAGCACCTCGTTGGCCTTGGCCAGGCCGTCGGCCCAGCCGAGCACGGTGGAGGCGTGCGAGTTCTCGATCACGTCGTGGTCGGACTCGGCGCGCGAGGGGTAGCCGGACAGACCGTTCTTGGTGCGCAGGCCGGCGAAGTCCTGGCGGCCCGTGAGCAGCTTGTGGACGTAGGCCTGGTGGCCGGTGTCGAAGAGGACCTTGTCCTTGGGCGAGTCGAAGACCCGGTGCAGGGCGATCGTCAGTTCGACCACCCCGAGGTTGGGGCCGAGGTGCCCGCCGGTCTTGGAGACGGCGTCGACGAGGAAGGACCTGATCTCGGCCGCGAGCTGGTCGAGCTCCTCCTGGCTGAGCCGGTCCAGATCGCGCGGTCCCTTGATGCGGGTCAGCAGCACCCGTGCCTCCTTGCAGTTGCTTGCTGGTCTGTCGAGTCTAATGTTCCGCCCCCGGCCGCGGTCATCGGGCCGTCCCGAGGGAGTCACACCTTTGTCATACATGTACGTACGGCCTGACGGCCACACATCACATACGGGCGTATACCCGTACATGAGTACCCCGTTCGTGCACGCACGGATGCCCGGCGCCACGAGAAGTGGCGCCGGGCACTGTGACCGGTCTTACCGCCGGACATCACTCCGGCGGGGAGTCGGACGCGCGATCAGGCGCGTCCGGCCGTCTTCTGGGTCTTGCGCGTCACCGAGTCGATCACCACGGTCGCCAGCAGCACCGCGCCGGTGATCATGTACTGGATCGGCGTGGCGATGCCTTCCAGGGCCAGACCGTACTGGATCGAGACGATGACCATGACGCCGAGGAGGGCGTTCCAGGTCCGGCCCCGGCCGCCGAAGAGGCTGGTGCCGCCGATGACGGCCGCCGCGATCACGTTCATCAGCAGGTCGCCGGCGCCGGCGCTCTGGTTGGCCGCCGCGATCTTGGAGGCCCAGAACAGGCCGCCGATGGCGGCGAAGGTGCTGGAGATCGCGAAGACCGTGATCCGGATGCGGGTGACGTTGATACCCGCACGACGGGAGGCCTCGACGCTGCCACCCAGTGCGAAAACGTTTCGCCCGAAGGTCGTGCGGCGCAGCAGGAAGTCCGTGACGACCAGGGCCAGCAGGAAGAGCACCACCGCGAGCGGCAGGCCCTTGTACTGGTTGAACAGCACGGCGGGGCCGAAGGTGCACAGCGCGAGCAGGCCGGTGCGCAGCAGGATCTCGGCGAGCGGTCGGGAGGGCATCCCGGCCGCCTCGCGGCGCCTCGCGTCCAGGAAGGCCGCGAGGAAGTAGCCAGCCACCGCGAGCGCGGCCAGCCCGTAGGCGACGGCCACGTCCGAGAAGAAGTACGTGGTCAGCTGTCCGACCACGCCGTCGGAGTCGATGTTGATCGTGCCGTTGCTGCCGAGGATCTGCAGCATCGCGCCGAGCCAGAAGAGCAGGCCCGACAGGGTGACGGCGAAGGCCGGGGCGCCGATCTTGGCGAAGAAGAAGCCGTGGATGGAGCCGATCAGGGCACCTCCCACGATGGCCGCCAGGATGGCCAGCCATTCGTTCACGCCGTGGGTGACGGCGAGGACGGCGACGATCGCGCCCGAGACACCGCTGACCGAGCCGACCGAGAGGTCGATCTCACCGAGCAGCAGCACGAAGATGATGCCGATGGCGATCATGCCGGTGCCGGTCATCGTGATCGCGATGTTGGTCAGGTTCTCCGGGGAGAGGAAGTTCGAGTTCAACCCCTGGAAGATCGACCAGATGACGATCAGGCCGATGACGACCGGGAGGGAACCCAGGTCGCCCGCCTTCA
Source organism: Streptomyces sp. CLCI03 (assembly GCF_053615355.1). Lineage (NCBI taxonomy): Bacteria > Bacillati > Actinomycetota > Actinomycetes > Kitasatosporales > Streptomycetaceae > Streptomyces > Streptomyces sp. CLCI03. The sequence goes on from NZ_CM132132.1 coordinate 2,067,698, forward strand.
GCTTCCGCTTGAACTCGCCGACGTACCCGGAGAGGCCCTCCTCCCGGACGAGCAGGCGGGGGTCCACGGCCGGGATCGCGTCGTGCGCGGCCGCGGGGTTGACCGGGTCGATGTGCTCCTGCTGATCGACGGGGCCCTTGTCCAGTGGCCCGGTGGCAGGGTTCTGGGTGCTCACTTGCCGGCCTCCGAGGTGCGGGCCGCCCGGCGGGTCACGGCGTTGTCCGTGGCACCGGTGATGGCGGAGATGATCTCTTCCTGCGAGGTGTCGGCGACGTTGAAGACACCGTTGTTGCGGCCCAGCCGCAGGACCGCCACCTTGTCGGCGACGGCCTTCACATCGGCCATGTTGTGGCTGATGAGGATGACGGCGTGGCCGCGCTCGCGCAGCCGCTCCACCAGGTCGAGGACCTGTGCGGTCTGCTCGACACCGAGGGCGGCGGTGGGCTCGTCGAGGATGACGAGCTTGGGCTCGCCCAGCATGGAACGGGCGATCGCCACGGTCTGGCGCTGACCGCCGGAGAGCGAGGCGATCGGGATCCGGACACTGGGGATCCGGATGGACAGGGTGGTCAGGAGCTCGCGGGCGCGCCGCTCCATCTCCACCTCGTCGAGGATGCCGAAGCTCTTGAGCTCGCGGCCGAGGAAGAGGTTGCCGACGACATCGATGTTGTCGCACAGCGCCAGGTCCTGGTAGACCGTCGCGATGCCCAGGTTCTGGGCGTCGTGCGGCTTGCCGATGGCGACCGGGCGCCCCTCCCACTCGATGACACCTTCATCGATGGGGTGCACGCCGGCGATCGTCTTGACCAGCGTGGACTTTCCGGCACCGTTGTCGCCTACGAGGGCGACCACTTCACCGGAGTGGATCTCGAGTTCTACGTCGGTGAGGGCCTGAACGGCGCCGAACCGCTTCGAGACCCCTCGCAACGCCAGCACGGGCGCAGCGGACACATGAACCATCTCCTTCGCCGCCTGACCGGCGGGGATGTCGTGCAAAAGAGCAGGAGCGGGGACGAATGGGGGAGGAACGTTTCTGCCCGGCGCCCCGCCCGGTGGCGGGGATGGAGGGGAGGGGCGCCGGTCAGGCACGTGGGGTCGCCTCACGAGGAGGCGACGGGGGCCGCTACTTCAGGCCCGCGGCGGCGCAGGCGGCCGCGTACTTGTCGGTGCAGATCTCGTCGACCGAGTAGACGCCGTCCTTGACGACGGTGTCCTTGATGTTGGCCTTGGTCAGCGAGACGACCGGGATCAGCACGGACGGGACGCCCTTGGTGGTGGGGCTGTCGACCGTGGAGGTGGTGCCTTCGGGCTTCCCGCCCTTGGCGAGGGCGACGGCCATCTTCGCGGCGGCCTCGGCCTCGGGGGCGTACGGCTTGTAGACGCTCATGAACTGCTCACCCGCGACGATGCGCTGCACACCGGCGAGCTCGGCGTCCTGGCCGGTGACCGGCGGCAGGGGGGAGACGCCGGCGGCCTTGAGGGCGGTGATGATGCCGCCGGCCATGCCGTCGTTGGCGGAGTAGACGCCGATGACCTTGTCCTTGCCGAGCGCGGAGAGCGCGGCCGCCATGTTGGTGTTGGCGTTCTCCGGCTTCCACTCGACCGTGTCGTACTCCTTGCCGACGTTCACCTTGCCGTCGAGCTCGGAGTGGGCACCGGCCTTGAAGAGCTTGGCGTTCGGGTCGGTGACCGAACCGTTCATCATGACGATCTGGCCGTCCTTGGCCTTGTCGCCCAGCGCCTCCAGGAGCGCCTTGCCCTGGACCTTGCCGACCTCTTCGTTGTCGAAGGAGGTGTACGCGTCGATCGGGCCCTCGGCCAGGCGGTCGTAGGAGACGACCGGGATACCGGCCTCCTTGGCCTTCTTGACCGAGCCGGCGATGGCCTTGGAGTCCACCGCGTCGATGATCAGGACGTCCACCTTGTTGGTGATCATCGTGTCGACCTGGGAGTTCTGCGTGGTCGCGTCCTGCTTGGCGTTGGCGTAGACGACCTCGCCCTTGCCGCCGGTGAGCTCGGCGACCTTCTTCTCGATCAGCGGCTTGTCGAACTTCTCGTAGCGCGCGGTCTGGTTCTCCGGCAGGAGCAGACCGACCTTGATCGCATCGCCCTTGGCAGCGCCGGAGGACTCCTTCGTCGTGTCGCCGGCCTCCTTGGCACTGCCACAGGCAGCGAGCGAAACGGCCATGGCACCAGCGGCGACAGCTACGGCGGCTCTGCGCATACGCGTGTTCATTACTTGAACCTCCCTGACGAGGCCGCAGCGGCGCGGCCGAGGTGGATGTGAGTCAACCCCGGCCGCGTTTTGCCGTCAAGGAGTGAATTCTTAACGAGATGACAACGGTGCCATTCGTTATCTACCTGAAGACAAGACGGCTGGAGCTCGCACTCCACTTCCATGATCTGACAAAAGTGTCGAATCGCCCATCTCGCTGAGGACCAGGGCCAGTGCGCCCAGCACCTCGGCCCGCCCTCCCAGGTTCCCCGTCAGCACCGACAACTGCCGGGCCGCGCTGGGGATCGCGTACCTCCCCACCGATTCACGGATGGGGGCGAGGACGAGTTCACCGGCCTCCGCCAACGAGCCGCCCAGCACCACGCGGCTGGGGTTCAGGAGGTTGCACAGACTGGCCACGCCGCTGCCGATGTGCCGACCCACGTCCGTGATCACCCGGCGGCAGCCCGGGTCCCCCTCGCGGGCCAGTTCGACCACGCGCTCCATCGTCAACTCCGGGCCGTGCGTGCCCTGGAGCAGCGGGAGTACGTACCGGGCCGCCGTGAATGTCTCCAGGCAGCCCCGGTTGCCGCAGCGGCAGACCGGCCCCGATTCGTCCAGGGTGATGTGCCCGATCTCGCCCGCCGTGCCACCGGGTCCGCGGTAGATCTGGCCGTTGATCACCAGGCCCGCGCCGACGCCGCTGGCCACCTTGATGTAGGCCAGGTCCTTCACTCCCCGCCCACTCCCCCAAACGAGTTCACCGAGGGCGCCGAGGTTCGCGTCGTTGTCCACGTACACGGGCACCCCGAGGCGCTGCGAGAGCTCCTGGCGGGGATTGATGCCCGCCCAGCCCGGCAGGATCGCGGTGGAGCCCAGGGTCCCGGACTCCACGTCGATCGGGCCGGGCACGCCGAGCCCGACGCCGATGACCTTCTCCAGCCCCACGTCGATGTCCGCGATCAGGCGTCCGACCAGGGCTTCCGCCCGATCGAAGCCGTCCGCCCAGGACGCGTCGACGTCCAGCGGCTCGGACTCCTCCGCCAGCACCTGGTGGGCCAGGTTCCCCACCGCCACCCGCAGGTGGGTGTGGCCGAAGTCGACCCCGATGACGATGCCCGCGTCACCGCTGAGCGAGACGCTGCGCGCCCGGCGGCCGCCGGCCGAGGTGTCGGTGACCTCGACGGTCCCGCCGTCCTTCAGCTCCCGGACGATGTTGGAGACCGTGGCCGCCGACAGTCCGGTGGCGCGGGCGATCTCCGCCTGGGTCAGCGATCCCGCGAGCCGCACCGCCCGCACGACCCGTTCGAGATTCGCGCGATGCAGTGACGACTGCGATCCGGGAGTCTGCACGACTCATCCACTCCTGCCCATTAGCGACGGCCAGCCGTCGCCCCCCGGCCGGGGCACGTCACGGCTTCATGCTCCGAGACCCCGGCATCTCTCCAACTTGTGAACCTTAAGTCGAGCCTTTACCCCTCCACACGTCAAGAGGCTGACACGGCATGAAAGGGCCGGTACCGGACCAAAGAGGGAGAGAAGCGGCTGTTGGATCGTGCTACGGTCGCTGGGACGCCGGTCCTCTGCGGCCCTTTCGGCCGGACCTGGCGTCGTGCAATGACCGCGCTACGCAAGGAGGTGTTCGGGATGAGTCCCGATCGAAGTCCTCGCAGCGCTCTCGTTGCTCTCGTCGGCTGACCTTGTGACCGGCTGACCTCTCTCCGGGTACGCACGGCAGCGGTGGACCGCCTGCCCCGTGCGCGCTCGCGTTCCGTTCGCATCGCGTCGCGTTCCTTCGCGTTCCTTCGCGTTCACTCCTTCCACACTCCCTTCCTTCCGCATGCCCTGCCAACTCCGCCTGGCGTGCGTCATCCATGCCCACCGGCGTGCCGCGGGCCCATCGGGCCGTCGTGCGCCGACCCATGATCACTCCACGTGACCGCGCGGCTCCGCGCTGCCCGGACACCGTGGAGGGAGGTATTCGTCATGACCATGCTCACCCCCCGTACCCCGACCACCCTCGCACCGCCGGGCCGCTCCCGCCGCGAGCGCAAGGCCGCCGAGCTCCAGGCCCGTACCCGCCTCGTCGGCGAGCGGCTCGCCGGGATCAGCGCCCGCTCGGGCGTCGAGGTCCTTCAGGAGGTGGACACCTCCTCGGCCGGCCTCACCCACGCCGAGGCCGCGCTGCGCCTGGAGCGGCACGGCTCCAACACCGTCGCCCACGAGCGCGCCCCCCGCTGGTACCTCCAGCTGGCCAAGGCCTACGGGAACCCCTTCATCGCCGTACTGGTCCTCCTCGCGGCGGTCATGTACTGGCAGGACCCCGGTGACCCGGGCGTCGTCATCCTCTCCGTGATGGTGGGGATCAGCGGACTGCTGCGCTTCTGGCAGGAATTCCGCTCGGGCCGCGCCGCCGACGCGCTGAAGAAGCTCGTCACCACCACGTGCGCGGTGCAGCGCCGAGCCGGCAGCGGCTCCGCGCCCACCACGTTCGAGGTGCCCATGGACCAGGTGGTCCCGGGCGACGTGGTCAAGCTGGCGGCCGGCGACCTGATCCCGGCCGACCTGCGGATCGTCACCGCCAAGGACCTCAATGTCGGCCAGGCCGCGCTGTCCGGCGAGTCCCTGCCGGTGGCCAAGGCCGACACCCGCACTCCGGACCTCGGCGGGCAGGGGACCACGGACCCGGTGGAGGCCGACAACCTGGCCCTGATGGGTACCTCGGTCACCTCCGGCACCGCCACCGGGGTGGTCGTCGCCACCGGCGCCGACACCTACTTCGGTTCGATGGCCGGCTCGCTCGTCGGCGAGCGCCCGCAGACCAACTTCGACACCGGCGTGCGCAAGGTCAGCTTCCTGCTGATCCGCTTCATGCTGGTGATGGTCCCGGTCGTCTTCATGATCAACGGCTTCACCAAGGGCGACCGGGACGAGGCCCTCCTCTTCGGCATCGCCGTCGCCGTCGGACTGACCCCCGAGATGCTGCCGATGGTCGTCTCCGCCAACCTGGCGCGCGGCGCGGTGGCCATGTCCAGGCGGAAGGTGGTCGTCAAGCGACTGAACGCGATCCAGAACCTGGGCGCGATGGACGTGCTCTGCACGGACAAGACCGGCACCCTCACCGAGGACCGGATCGCCTTGGACCGCTACCTGGACGTGCACGGCCACGAGGACGGCGAGGTGCTGGAGTACGGCTACCTCAACTCGCGCTTCCAGACCGGCCTGAAGAACCTGATGGACCAAGCGGTCATCGACCGCGTCGACGAGGCCGAGGAGGTTGTCGTCGACGCACGGTTCTCGATGGTCGACGAGATCCCCTTCGACTTCGCCCGACGCCGGATGTCCGTGGTCCTCTCCCGCAACTCCCTGGTCGGCGACTTCGGACGGCGCGAGCACATCATGATCACCAAGGGTGCCGTCGAAGAGGTCCTGGACCTCTGCACGCACATGACGGACCGCGGGGAGACGGTCGAGCTGACCGAGCAGCTGCGGTGGCACGTCGCCCGGATCGCCGAGGACAACAACCGTCAGGGCCTGCGCGTCCTCGCCGTCGCCACCCGCACGATCGACAGCCCGCGCGAGACCTACACGGTCGCCGACGAGGAGGGGCTGACGCTGGTCGGCTTCCTCGCCTTCCTCGACCCGCCGAAGGCCGACGCGGCCCGAGCCCTCCAGGGCCTGGCCGACAAGGGCATCGCGGTGAAGGTGGTCACCGGCGACAACGACCTCGTCGCCGCCCGGGTCTGCGCCGATGTCGGCATCGACGTCGGCCAGGTGGTGCTCGGCCCCGAGACCGACGACCTGGACGACACCGAACTGCGCGCGCTGGCCGCCCGTACGACGGTCTTCGCCAAGGTCAACCCGGTCCAGAAGGCCCGGATCGTCCGGGCCCTGCAGGCCGGCGGCCACACCGTCGGATTCCTCGGCGACGGCATCAACGACGCGGCCGCGCTGCGCGACGCCGACGTCGGCATCTCGGTGGACACCGCCGTGGACATCGCCAAGGAGTCGGCCGACATCATCCTGCTGGAGAAGGACCTCACCGTCCTGGAGCAGGGCGTCCTCCAGGGCCGCACCACCTTCGGCAACACGATCAAGTACATCAAGATGACGGCGTCGTCGAACTTCGGCAACGTCTTCTCCGTCCTGGTCGCGAGCGCCTTCATCCCCTTCCAGCCGATGCTCGCGATCATGCTGCTGGTCCAGAACCTGGTCTACGACATCGCCCAGCTGGCCACCCCGTGGGACCGGATGGACGAGGAGTACGTGCGCAGGCCCCGCAACTGGGACGCCAAGGGCATCGGCCGCTTCATGGTCACGATCGGCCCGATCAGCTCGATCTTCGACATCGCGATGTTCCTGATCATGTGGCACGTGTTCGCGGCGAACAGCGAGGCGAGCCAGTCCCTCTTCCAGTCCGGCTGGTTCGTCGAGGGCCTGCTCTCGCAGACCCTGATCGTCCACATGATCCGCACCCGGAAGATCCCCTTCATCCAGTCCCGCGCCTCCTGGCCGGTGATGGTCATGACCGTCCTCGCGGTGCTGACCGGGCTCTGGCTGCCCTTCTCGCCGCTGGCGTCCTCGCTGGGCTTCGTGGCCCTGCCGGCGAGCTACTTCCCGTGGCTGATCGGCGTGCTGCTCGCGTACTGCACGCTCACCCAGCTCGTGAAGACCTGGTACATCCGCCGCTTCGGCACCTGGCTGTAGGAGAATGAATTGAACACGTTCAGTCCGGCCGGCACTATGACTGCAGGACGTCGCCGGCCGGGCGGACCGTGGGTTCGCCGTGCCACGAGGGGGGTTGATCGTGCATCAGAAACGGTCGTACGCAGTCGTGCTGGTGGTCTCGACGCTGGTGGGACTCCTGGAGGTCGCGCTCACGGTCGTGGTGGTCGTGCTGTACGTACACACGCAGCCGCCGCCGGACAGGGGCCCGGACTGGGTCGAGATCGGGGCGGACCTGGTCGCCACCGTGCCCCTCATCGGCTTCATCTCCTTCCTGCTGTCGCTGGTCTTCGTCCTGCCGGCGGTCGCGCTGGCCGACCTCCTCGGCCGATGGCTCGGCAGGCACGCGGCCTGGTGGTCGGCGCCGCTGATCGTGGCGGCCCTGCTGACGCCGCCCGTCTTCGGCTACGCGACGTACAACGACACGCAGGCGCGGGCCACGCTGCTCTTCTGGGTCTCGGCCACGGCCTCGCTCTCGGCGGGCGCGCTGATCGCCCTGCCCCGGGACGACCGGCTGCTGGGGCGGGTGGCGCGGTGGGGCACGGGTGTGGTGGTGGGGACGGGGCTGTTCGGCGCGCTCGGGCTGGCCGTCGGCCTGTTGCCCGCGTACGAGCCGCCGAGGATCGGGCCGCAGACCATGGTCGGCCTCTGGAACGACGGCATGGGCCACGACCTGGTCTTCACCTCGGACGGCCGGGTCACCGCCACCGGCGTCGGCAGGCGCTTCGCCTTCGACTACCCCTACGACCCGTACCCGGGCTGCTGGGGCTCCGGGACCTGGGTCTACGAGGGCGGCCCGGACGTCCGGGCGCAGAAGGTGCGCATCGACATCCCCGGGTGCACCTTGCCCGTGTGGGACGTCGGCGGCACCGCCGAGAACCCCCGGATCGTCCGGCAGATCGGCGATCCGGGTCCCGGATACCTCTACAGGCTGAACAAGGCTCCTGACGGGACCCGGCCCTGAGGCTCTACTTCAGGGTCGCCGAGGTGAGGCCCGACTGGATCTGGCGCTGGAAGGAGAGGTAGACCACCAGCATCGGAACCATGGCGATGGTGGCGCCGGCGAACAGCACCGGCAGGTCCGTCTCGTAGCCCATCTGGTACTGGAGCTGGATGAGCCCCTGGGTGAGCATGTACCGCTCGGGGTCGGCGCTGGTCTGCGGCTGCATCAGCACGGCGGGCAGGATGTACTGGTTCCACTGGCCCAGGATGTTGAAGATCCCGACGCTGATCAGACCGGGCTTGGCCATCGGCAGCATCACCTGGAAGAAGATCCGGGTGTCGGAGGCCCCGTCGATGACCGCCGCCTCGTGGATCGCCGTCGGCAGCGTCCGGAAGAAGGAGTGCATGAAGAAGACGGTGAAGGGCATCGAGTAGGCGACGTACACCAGGATCAGGCCCTGGTAGGTGTTCAGCATGTCGAAGCGCTTGACCATGAAGAAGAGCGGTACGAGCGCCAGGAAGACGGGGAACATCGCCCCGCTGACGAAGAAGTAGTAGATGAGCCGGTTACCCGTGAAGGGGTAGCGGGCCAGCACGTACGCGGCCATGGAGCCGAACAGCATGGTCAGCGGGACCGAGAACACCAGCACGATGAGGGTGTTGGCGAAATAGCCTCCGATGCCCTTCGTCCAGGCCCGCCCGAAGGCGTCGAAGTGCCAGTTGGAGGGCCAGCTCAGGGCCGAGCCGCCGATCTGCGCGTCGGTCTTGAAGGCACCGAGCGCCAGCCAGAGCAGGGGCAGCACGATCATGATCGCCCAGACGACCAGGAAGCCGTGCGAGAAGACGTTGAGGGCCATGCCCTCGGATCGGCGCCCCGCCCGCTTCCCCGGCCGTCCGGCGCCGCCGGCCCGCTCCGCGGCCTTCTCGCCGGGAGCCTTGATCACTGTGGACTGTGCAGTCATCGTGGAAACTCCGCTCAGAACTCGATGCGCTCGCGGCGGGTGGCGCGCAGCGTGATGACGGAGAGGATCATGGTCAGGGCGAGCATGACCACGCCCATGGCGCAGGCGTACCCACTCTTGCCGAAGTAGAGGAAGTTGCGCATCAGCACCGTCGACATGACCTCGCTGTGGTGGTCGGGTCCGCCACCGAACTGGCCCGAGGTCATGGTCGACACCAGCACGAACATGTCCATGGCGGCGATGCCCAGGTAGACCGCCGAGGTCTGCACCGAGTCCCACAGCAGGGGCAGCGTGACCTTGAAGAAGGTCTGGGCGCGCCCGGCGCCGTCGAGCAGCGCGGCCTCGTAGATGTCCTTGGGGACGGACTGCATGGCGGCGGAGAACAGCACGAGGTAGAAGCCGACGCCGTGCCAGACGACGACGAGGAGCAGGCACCACAGGACGAGGTTCGGCTCGTTGAGCCATTCGACCGGGTGGGCGGCGTCGATCACGCCGATCCTGGTCAGGAAGCCGTTGAGCAGGCCGCCCTCGTCGCTGCGGTAGATCGCGCCGAAGAGCACGGAGAGGATGGCGAGGGAGAGGACCTGGGGGAAGAAGTAGACGACCTTGTAGAAGCGCGATCCGCCGACTCCCTGCACTCCGCCGGCCCCGCCGCGCCCGCCCGCGTTCACCATGAAGGCGAAGAAGAGGGCGAGCAGGATGGTGACGAGCGGGACGAACACCAGGAGCAGCAGGTTGTGCCAGAGGGCGCCGCGGAAGACCTCGTCCGACAGCAACGTCGCGTAGTTGTCCATGCCGACGAAGTCGAACGTCGGGGACTGGCCGCTCCAGTTGGTGAAGGAGTACCCGAACGTCTGTACGTAGGGCCAGATGACGAAGGTCAGGTACAGCGCGAGGGGTGCGAAGAGGAAGCCGGTGATGAAACCGGCCCGCCCCTTCCTCCGGGCTACTTGGCTCATGGTGTCCGTCCCTGCGGGGTCAGGCGCGCTTGTTGTTCTTGGCGTTCGGGTCCTTGGCCGCCTTGTCCACCGCGGCCTGGGCCCGCTTGATCCACTCCTTCGGCTGAATCCGCTGCGCCATGAGCTCATTGGACGCGTTCTGGATCTCGGTGTCCATTTCGCTGTACCAGTCGGGGTAGCGGTAGCTGAAGGTGTTGCTGCCCGCGGCCTTGAGCGCCTCGACCGCCGACTGGGTGCCCGGCCGCAGCTTCACGCTCGGGTCCACCCCGTCCTTGACGACCGTGAGCGAGTTCGCCTGCTGGGCGAAGATCGTCGACCATTCGCGGGACAGCATCGAGCGGAGGAACTCGAAGCCCGCGGCCTTGTTGGCGGCCTTCTCCGGGACGATGAAGGGCTCGTCGACGCCGGCCCGGATGGCCTCGAAGGGCAGTTTGCTGTCGGCGAGCAGCGGCATCGGCAGGAACTTCATGTCGAAGTCCTCCGGGGTCTGCTTCAGCTGCTCGTTCTCCAGCCAGGAGCCGGAGGGGATGAAGGCGGCCTTGTACTGGTTCCAGGCGGTCTGTGACTCCGTGTGGGTGAGGCCGTTGGTGCCGGGCATCAGGAGGCCCTTCTCCACCACCTCGTAGACCGCCTCGACCGCGGCGAGGGCGGCCGGGTTGCCCTCGAAGGCGTTCGGCTCCAGGTTGTCGATCGCCTTCATGGCGTCCAGACCGCCCTTCTTGGCGATCAGGTCCATGATGACGACGTTGATGTAGTACGGGAACTTGCCCTGGTGGGCGAGGCCGCCGATGCCGGCTTCCTTGGCCTTGGCGCAGACGGCCAGGAACTCGTCCCAGGTCTTCGGCGGCGCCCAGCCCTTCTCCTTGAAGAGCTTGCCGGAGTACCAGAAGCCGAACACGGCGTAGACGTACTTCAGCACGACGAACTTGCCGCCCTGCAGGCCCTGTTCGTAGGCCCCTTCGACCAGGGTGTCGCGCACCTTCTTGGTCGGGTCGTCGAGCGAGGGCGAGTCGAGGACGGCGGTGAGGTCGGCGAGCTGGTCGCCCTTGGCGAGCACGTCCAGCTTGATCTGCTGGGCGCCGGAGTCGTCGACGACGTCCGGCGGGTTCCCGGCGTTGAAGCGGGGCTGGAGCTTGGCGGTGATCTCCTGGGTGCCCAGGTGGGAGCTGGTGGTGCCCCACTTCTTGTCGAAGGCGGCCTCCCAGGCCTTCGCGTAGTCGTCGCCGAACCCGCCCTTGAAGACGACGACGTCCAGCTTGCCGCCCTTGGCGACGCCGAAGGGGTTCTCCTTGGTCACCGGCGCCTTGGCCGGGCCCTTCGTGGAGTTCTCCTCGCCGCCGGAGGCACAGGCGGACAGGAAGCTCATCGTCGGCACCGTGATCAGTCCGAGTGCTGCGGAGCGCTTGATCAGGTCGCGGCGTCCGAGGCCCTCACCAGTGGATCCCATGCTCATGTCCTCGCCTTCGTCAGAAGTGTGAAGGAGGCCGGAGATTCACGGTGGTGACCGTGCATGCGGACATCACCACAGGTCCCCGCCCACCCCCCGGCCCGGAGCCGCTCGTCTCGCGGTGATCCGGACGGGCACAGGTATAGTCCACTCGCGCTCGTGTGAGCAAGATCATGCACATTTCTGGCCACCAGTTTTTCCGAGTTGAGACCTGTCCGTCACATGGACACGCCGCCGGACGAACGGAAGGGCCGTACCCCCTCGACGGGGATACGGCCCTTCGGCGCCTATGCGGTGGTTCAGCCGCGGATGAGGTTCCGGAGCACGAACTGCATGATGCCGCCGTTGCGGTAGTAGTCCGCCTCACCCGGCGTGTCGATGCGGACGACCGCGTCGAATTCCACGCCGGTGTCGGTGGTCACCTTGACCGTGCGCGGGGTGGTGCCGTTGTTCAGCTCCTCCACACCGGTGAAGGAGAAGGTCTCCTCGCCGGTCAGACCCAGGGAGGCCGCGGTGGCACCCTCCGGGAACTGCAGCGGGAGGACACCCATGCCGATCAGGTTCGAGCGGTGGATGCGCTCGTAGGACTCGGCGATGACGGCCTTGACGCCGAGCAGCGCGGTGCCCTTGGCGGCCCAGTCGCGGGACGAGCCGGAGCCGTACTCCTTGCCCGCCAGGATGACCAGCGGGATGCCGGCGGCCTGGTAGTTCTGCGAGGCGTCGTAGATGAAGGAGACCGGCGCGCCGTCGACGGTGAAGTCGCGGGTGAAGCCGCCCTCGGTGCCCGGCGCGATCTGGTTGCGCAGGCGGATGTTGGCGAAGGTGCCGCGGATCATGACCTCGTGGTTGCCACGGCGGGAACCGTACGAGTTGAAGTCGCGACGCTCGACACCGTGCTCGGTGAGGTACTTGCCGGCCGGGGTGTCGGCCTTGATCGCACCGGCCGGGGAGATGTGGTCGGTGGTGACCGAGTCGCCCAGCTTCGCCAGCACGCGCGCACCGGCGATGTCGGAGACCGGGGTGGTCTCCATCGTCATGCCCTCGAAGTAAGGGGGCTTGCGGACGTAGGTCGACTGCGGGTCCCACTCGAAGGTGTTGCCCGTCGGGATCGACAGCGCCTGCCACTGGGCGTCGCCCGCGAAGACGTCCTGGTAGGACTTGCTGAACATGTCCTCGCCGATGGCGTTCGCCACGACGTCGTTGACCTCGGCCTCGGAGGGCCAGATGTCCGCGAGGAAGACCGGCTTGCCGTCGGTGTCGGTGCCCAGGGCGTCCTTGGTGATGTCCACCTTCATGGAGCCCGCGATGGCGTACGCGACGACCAGCGGCGGGGAGGCCAGGTAGTTCATCTTGACGTCGGGGTTGATGCGACCCTCGAAGTTGCGGTTGCCCGAGAGCACCGAGGTGACGGCGAGGTCGGCCTCGTTGATCGCCTTCGAGATCTCCTCGTCCAGCGGACCGGAGTTGCCGATGCAGGTGGTGCAGCCGTACCCGACGAGGTTGAAGCCCATCTTGTCGAGGTACGGGGTCAGGCCGGCCTTGTCGAAGTAGTCGGTGACGACCTTCGAGCCCGGGGCCAGGGTGGTCTTGACCCACGGCTTGCGGGTCAGGCCCTTCTCGGACGCCTTCTTGGCCACGAGCGCCGCGGCGACCATGACGTAGGGGTTCGAGGTGTTGGTGCAGGAGGTGATCGCGGCGACGGTGACGGCGCCGTGGTCGATCTCGAAGGAGGTGCCGTCGGCCAGGGTCACCAGGGTGGGCTTGGTCGGCACACCGTTGGAGGACGCCGGGGCGTCGGACGCCGGGAAGGACTCCTTGCCGGCCTCCTCGTCGTCGCTGACGTAGTTGCGCACGTCCTGCGCGAACTGCTGGGAGGCGTTGGCCAGGACGATGCGGTCCTGCGGGCGCTTCGGACCGGCGATGGAGGGGACGACCGTGGAGAGGTCGAGCTCCAGCTTCTCGGAGAAGTCCGGCTCGGCGGCCGGGTCCAGCCACAGACCCTGCTCCTTGGCGTACGCCTCGACGAGCGCGACCTGCTGGGCGTCGCGGCCGGTCAGGCGCAGGTACTTCAGGGTCTCGTCGTCGATCGGGAAGATCGCGGCGGTGGAGCCGAACTCCGGCGACATGTTGCCGATGGTGGCGCGGTTCGCGAGGGAGGTGGCGGCGACGCCCTCACCGTAGAACTCGACGAACTTGCCGACGACGCCGTGCTTGCGGAGCATCTCGGTGATGGTCAGCACCAGGTCGGTGGCGGTGGTGCCGGTCGGCAGCTCGCCGGTCAGCTTGAAGCCCACGACGCGCGGGATCAGCATGGAGACCGGCTGGCCGAGCATCGCGGCCTCGGCCTCGATGCCGCCGACGCCCCAGCCCAGCACGCCCAGGCCGTTGACCATGGTGGTGTGCGAGTCGGTGCCGACGAGGGTGTCGGGGTACGCCTGGCCGTTACGCACCATGACCGTGCGGGCCAGGTGCTCGATGTTGACCTGGTGGACGATGCCGGTGCCCGGGGGGACGACCTTGAAGTCGTCGAAGGCGGTCTGGCCCCAGCGCAGGAACTGGTAGCGCTCCTTGTTGCGGCCGTACTCCAGCTCGACGTTCTGCGCGAAGGCGTCCTTCGTGCCGAACTTGTCGGCGATGACCGAGTGGTCGATGACCATCTCGGCGGGCGAGAGCGGGTTGATCTTCGCCGGGTCGCCGCCGAGGGCCTTGACGGCCTCACGCATGGTGGCGAGGTCCACGACGCAGGGGACGCCGGTGAAGTCCTGCATGATCACGCGGGCCGGCGTGAACTGGATCTCCTCGCTGGGCTGGGCCTGCGAGTCCCAGTTACCGAGCGACCGGATGTGGTCGGCGGTGATGTTCGCGCCGTCCTCGGTGCGAAGCAGGTTCTCCAGCAGGACCTTCAGGCTGTAGGGAAGGCGGGCGGAGCCCTCGACCTTGTCCAGCTTGAAGATCTCGTACGACTCGTCGCCCACCTGCAGCGTGCTGCGGGCGTCGAAGCTGTTCGCCGACACGACAGTCTCCTTCATGCATGAATTCGCGCGTATTACCGCAATCCTGCCGCCACGCCCCTTGGCCAATCCGCTAAGGTAGGGCTAAGTTAGGTAACCCTTACCAGCGGGGGCGGCTGCGGTACGCCTTCGGCAGATATCTCGATGTCGAGATAACTCTAGTACATGTCCGGGGGGAGGGACGAGGCGCGCACTCGCAGTCCTGCCGGGACCATCCGTTGACCAGGCGGTTCCGCATGCCCGGATTCGATCAGGTTGACCAGGACAGACACCGCCGAAGCGGCGATCCGCTCCGGATTCAGGGTGACGGTGGTCACGGCGGGTTCGGTCTCCGCGTACGCCGGATCCTCGCTCGCGCAGACCAGCAGCAGCCCCCTGTCGTGCCCCGGGGCGCCGGGCTCCTCGGGCGTGCCGGGGATGCCGGGCGTGCCGGGTATGCGGAGGCCGTGGCGCGCGGCGGCGGCCAGCACCTGGTGGCCCCCCGGGTCGTACACGCAGTACACGGCGTCGGGGCGGTCCGGCCCGGCGAAGGCGGGGTCGAAGGCGTGTCCCGCCGTGTCCTCGGGGTCGAAGGGGACCAGCAGCGGAGCCAGGCCGCGCTCCGCGCACCACTGTTCGTAGGTCGAGGTGACGGCCCCCGTGTAGAACTCGCGCCCGTAGCCCGAGTGCAGGGCGATCCGCCGGGCTCCGGAGGCGGCGAGGTGGTCGAGCACCTCGCGGGTGGTCGTGGTGTGGTCGTTGTCCACCCAGACGTCCGCCGGCCAGGGGTCGGGCGGCCGGCCGTCGAAGACCACCGGCAGACCCCGCGCCCGTAGGGCCCGCAGCACCGGGTCACCGGCCGGGCTGTCGAGCAGCAGCATCCCGTCCACGGCGAGCGTGTGCCACAGCGGCTCGGCGCCCCGGTCGGCGGGCAGGGTGGTCAGGGCGTACCCGTGCGCGTGCGCGGCCGAGGTCGCGGCGGTGAGCAGGCGGGAGAAGTAGGCGATCCCGACGAAGTCCCAGGCGTCCCCCGCGTACGTGGTCACCGCGACACCGAGGCTGCGGGTGCGCGGGCCGCGGCGGGCACCGTAGCCGAGCGCGCCCGCCACCTCGCGGACCCGGCGCCGGGTGGACTCGCCGAGGCGGCCGGTGCCGTTGAGCGCGTGGGAGACGGTCGCGGTGGACACCTCGGCGGCGCGCGCGATGTCGGCGAGGGTCGGTCCCGGCGCGGGTGGGTGCTCTGGCACGCGGCCATCGTACGGATTTCGTCGGTGGAGGCGGCTTCTGGTTAAGCGGTTAATCAAACAGTGTCCTGGCCACACCAACGTTTGGAGTGGGCATGACGTCTTCTTCGCACCTGTCCCGCCGGGGACTCCTCGCGGCCGCCGGCATCACCGGGGTCGCCGGGGCGGCCGGCCTGCTGGGGGCCTCCCCTGCCGCCGCCTCCCCCACACCCTCGGCCCCCTCCTCCACCCGGCGCGGTTCGGCGGCCCTGGTGGTCCACAACGCCTCGGTGTTCACCGGGACCGGCGGCCGGGCGCGCGTCGAGGCCGTCGCGGTCGGCCGGGACGGGAAGATCTGGGCCACCGGGACGAACGCGGCGCTGCGCCGCCACGTGGGCCGGGACACCGAGGTCGTCGACGCCCGTGGCAACACCGTCATGAGCGGTATCCACGACGGCCACGTCCACCCGCTCGGCGCGGGCGAGCGCTCGCTGTCCCCCTCGCTGGAGGGCGCCGAGACCACCTTGGCCGAGCTCCAGGAGATCCTGACCGGCTTCCTCGCCGACACGGGCGGCGCGGGCGCGGAACCCGACGCCTGGCTGGTGGTCGAGGACTGGAATCCGGTCGGGCTGCTCCCCACGGGCACCAACCCCCACCACTCGATGCTGGACGCGCTGGCGACCCGGCGGCCGATCGCCCTCGTCGGCGGCGACGGCCACAACCTGTGGGCCAACCAGCGGGCCCTGGACATCGCCGGGATCACGGCGGCCACCCCCGACCCGGTCGGCGGCAAGGTGGTCAAGGGCGCGGACGGGCGGCCGACGGGCGTCCTCAAGGACGACGCCCAGGGCCTGGTGCGGCGGCACATCCCGGAGCCCACCCGGGCCGACCTGGTCGCCGCCTGCGCCAAGGTGCTGGAGCTGGCGGCCGCCTCCGGGGTCACGACGATGATGGACGCCCTGGTGGGACGGCACGAACTGGAGCTGTACCAGGCGCTGTCGGCGGCCGGGAAGCTGCCGCAGCGGATCGTGCCCGCGATCCGGCTGGAGGCGGAGCAGACCAAGGACCCGGCGGGCTCGCTGGCGTACGCGCGGGGCCTGCGGCGGGAGTTCTCGGGCGTGCGGGGGCTGCGGTTCGGGATGGTCAAGGTGTTCCTGGACGGGGTCATCGAGTACCCGGCGCAGACCGCCGCGCTGCTGAAGCCCTATCTCGACGGGAAGGGCGGGCCGACCGACAACCGGGGCGAGCTGTACACCTCGGCGGCGGACTACGGGCGGCTCGCCGCCACCTTCAACCGGGCGGGCTGGCAGATGCACGCGCACGGGCTGGGCGACCGTGCGGTACGTACCGCTTTGGACGGGTACGCGTACGCCAAACGGGTGACGGGCCTTCGGGACGCCCGCAACGCCGTGGCGCACCTGCAGCTCGTGGACCCGGCGGACCTGCGGCGCTTCGCCCAACTGGGTGTCACGGCGTGCATGCAGCTCCAGTGGGCGGCGAAGGACACCTGGACGATGGAGGCACTGCTGCCCTACATCGGACCCGAGCGGCACCGGTGGATGTACCCGGCGCGGAGCTTGCAGAAGGCGGGGGCCCGACTGTCGGGCGGCTCCGACTGGCCGGTGGACGCCCTTCAGGTGTGGAACCAGCTGCGGACGGCGATCGACCGCCAGGGTGCTTTCGGGGCGGGCCCGCTGTACCGCGAACTGGAGGGTCTCGACCGGGAGGCGGTGCTACGGATGCACACCTCGGGGACGGCGTGGCAGCTGCGCCAGGAGGAGCTGACCGGCACGGTGGAGCCGGGCCGGGCGGCGGACCTGGTGGTGCTGGACCGGGACGTGACGCGTTGCCCGGTGGCCGACATCAGCGGGACGGGGGTACGGATGACCCTGGTCGGCGGGCGCGTGGTGCACGACGCGGATTCGGCGTCGGGGAAGGCGGCCTCGGCGCGGGTGGCGGGCGCCGCCTCGGGCCCGCGCCCGGCCTCGTACGCGACGGTGCACGCAGGGGGGCGCCACCACGCCTGCAAGCACTGAGCGGGGCGCCGCTCCCACCGGGGCCCGGCCGTCGCGGGTTCGGCCGCCGGGCTCAGCCGGCGGCCGCGAGGCCGTGGCGGGCGGCCCAGGAGTTGAGCGCGGCGGCGATCTCCTCGGGCCGGTCCTCGGGGCAGAGGTGGGCGGCCCGGCCGCAGTACTCGCTCTCCAGCGCCGAGACGTTCTCCTCGCACCAGGCGACCGTCTCCGGGCCGACCATCAGGGCCGGCGAGCCGTCGAAGGTGAGCAGCAGCTTGGGCACCTCCGGGCTGTCCGCCAGCCAGGCGTCGTACTTCTCGACGACGGCGTGCACATCGGCCGGATCCCCGTCGATGGGCAGCGAGCGGGCCCACCGCAGCATGGGCAGCCGACTTTCGCGGGTCGGGTAGGGGGCGGCGTAGACGGCGCGGTCCGCCTCGCCCATCGGGTTCAGCACCGTCTGCCGGATGCTGTCCTCGATGAAGACGTTCCGGTCCAGGACCATCTCCTCCCCCACGCCCGGGGTGCGGATCGCCTCGAACCGGGCCCGCGCGGCGGGCGGGTACTGCGCCCAGCTCAGCGGCCGCACGATCGTCTCCATGAAGGCGACGCCGCGGACCCGCCCGGGGTGGCGGGCGGCCCGGTCGAAGGCGAGCGCCCCGCCCCAGTCCTGCCCGACCAGCACCACCTCGTCGAGTCCGAGGGCGTCGAACCAGGCGTCCAGGTAGCGGGCGTGGTCCTCGAAGCGGTACTCCCCGCCCGGCTTTCCGGAGCGTCCCATCCCGATGAGGTCCGGGGCCAGGACGCGGACCCCGCCCGCGATCCGGGGCAGGACGCCCCGCCAGAGGTGGGAGGAGGTCGGGTTGCCGTGCAGGAACACGAAGGGCACGCCGCCGGGAAGCGCGCGGTCGCCGCCGTGGTCCTCGTAGTACATCGTCGAGTCGAGTACGTCGATCGTGGGCATGGGAGGCCCTTTCCAGTAATCGTTGGAGTGACTAACGTTTGCGGCACCAACGAAGTTATATCGTTAGTGCCACCAACGCAATGGATAACATCGCCCCATGACCCCGGAAGAGAACGCCCCTCACGTCCCCGCACGGCTGCGCGAACTGCCCAGCCGCCTGCTGGCGCAGGCCTCCACCCACGCGCAGCGGCTCGTGACCGAGGGGTTGAGCGGGGAGGACGCCCGTACGTGGCACTACGCGACGCTGGTCGCCCTGGAGGAGTCCGGCCCGGCGAGCCAGGCCACCCTCAGCGCCCGCACCGGCATCCACCGCAGCGACCTGGTCGCCGTCATCAACGAACTCGCCGCACGCGAACTGGTGGAGCGGACCCCGGACCCCGAGGACCGCCGGCGCAACGTCGTCACCCTCACCGCGCAGGGCCGGCGACACCTGCGCAAACTGGAACAGATCCTCACGGCGGTCCAGGAGGAACTGCTGGCCCCGCTGTCCACCCAGGAGCGGGAGCAGCTCACCCGACTGCTGGGGCGGATCGTCGACCATCACGCCCACGGGAGCCCCGTGATGGGACTTGATGGTCGGTAACAACCACTCAATTCACCCATTTGCCGCACCCAGCGCGGGAGTCATCTCATATCTGAGATAGCGTGCCCCTATGGCAGACGACTACCTCGTACGCATCGGCAAGCTCATCCGTGACGCCCGGCAGCATCGCGGCTGGACACAGAGTCAGCTCGCCGACGCCCTCGGCACCAGCCAGAGCGCGGTGAACCGGATCGAGCGCGGCAACCAGAACATCAGCCTTGAGATGATCGCGCGCATCGGTGAAGCGCTCGACAGCGAGATCGTCTCCCTGGGCTACGCCGGCCCGATGCACCTGCGCGTGGTGGGCGGCCGTCGCCTGTCCGGCGCCATCGACGTCAAGACCAGCAAGAACGCGTGTGTCGCCCTGCTCTGCGCCTCGTTGCTCAACAAGGGCCGTACGGTGCTGCGGCGGGTGGCCCGCATCGAAGAGGTCTACCGCCTCCTGGAGGTCCTGGGCTCGATCGGCGTCCGCACCCGCTGGATCAATGACGGCGTGGACCTGGAGCTGATCCCGCCGGCCCGCCTCGACATGGAGGCGATGGACGCGGACGCGGCCCGCCGGACCCGGAGCATCATCATGTTCCTGGGCCCGCTGCTGCACCGCATGGAGACCTTCCGCCTCCCGTACGCGGGCGGTTGCGACCTCGGCACCCGCACCATCGAGCCGCACATGATCGCCCTGCGCCGCTTCGGCCTGGACATCACCGCGACCGAGGGGATCTACCACGCGAAGGTCGTCCCCGGGATCTCCCCGGACCGCCCGATCGTGCTGACCGAGCGCGGGGACACCGTCACCGAGAACGCGCTGCTGGCCGCGGCCCGGCACGACGGCGTGACCGTCATCCGCAACGCCTCCTCCAACTACATGGTCCAGGACCTGTGCTTCTTCCTGGAGGCCCTGGGCGTCCGGGTCGACGGCGTCGGCACCACCACGCTCACCGTCCACGGCGTCCCGAGCATCGACGTGGACGTCGACTACTCCCCCTCCGAGGACCCGGTCGAGGCGATGAGCCTGCTCGCCGCCGCGGTCGTCACGGAGTCGGAACTCACCATCCGCCGGGTGCCGATCGAGTTCATGGAGATCGAGCTCGCGGTCCTGGAGGAGATGGGCCTGGACCACGACCGCTCGGCGGAGTACACGGCCGACAACGGCCGCACCCGCCTGGTCGACCTCACGGTCCGCCCCTCGAAGCTCGAAGCCCCGATCGACAAGATCCACCCGATGCCGTTCCCCGGGCTGAACATCGACAACGTCCCGTTCTTCGCGGCGATCGCCGCCGTGGCCCAGGGCCAGACCCTGATCCACGACTGGGTGTACGACAACCGGGCCATCTACCTGACGGACCTGAACCGCCTCGGCGGCCGCCTCCAACTCCTCGACCCCCACCGCGTCCTGGTCGAGGGCCCCACCCGCTGGCGCGCGGCGGAAATGATGTGCCCGCCGGCCCTGCGCCCGGCGGTGGTCGTGCTCCTCGCGATGATGGCGGCCGAGGGCACCTCGGTGCTGCGCAACGTCTACGTGATCAACCGCGGCTACGAGGAACTGGCCGAGCGCCTCAACTCGGTGGGTGCCCAGATCGAGACCTTCCGCGACATCTGAGCACGCCGCGGGTCAGGACGGGTTCCCGTCCCCCTGGGCCGCCTTCGGCGGCCCGGGCCCGCGGATCCGTGGGGTGATCAGCCGGCGGTGTCGGGCGAGAGCACCGTGGACGCGGCGGCGTGATCCCGGCAGGCGGCCCACCAGCTGTCGCCGGCGGCGGCGCCGACCCGCACGCTCCACGCCGCGGGGAGGGAGCACGGAGCTCCCCAGGTGCACTCACCCCGTGCGGAAGCCGTGCCGACCCTGTGGTGGGCGGCCGCCCACGGGTGCTTCTCGCGGAGTTCCATGGTGGCCATTGAAGCGGAGGCGCGTACGGCCTCGCCGCCGAACGAGCCGATTCACCCGGGCCGTCCGCAGGTGAAGACCTGCCCCTCCCCCCGCGTCGGAGAGCGGTAGGGTGCCCGCACCGTTCGACGGAGGCACTCGGATGAACCGCGAAGACGAACCGCTCGACCGCTGGGCCGCCCGCCGGGAAGGGCGACTGCGCAAGCCCGGCGAGCTCACGGCACTCACCCTCGGCACCGGACCGCAACGCGCCGCCCACCTCGACCCCGGGGCCCCGCGCCTCATCCTGGAGTGGGACGGGTTCCAGTGGGTGACCGTGACCGTGGTCGACGACTACGCGGCGGCCTGCCGCCTGCTCCACCCCGCGCCGCAGCCCCGACCCCGAACCGAGGAACAGCCGGCGTCGGGGAAGCGGGAGGGCAGGCACCGCAAGCCGCGGGCCTGACGTTCGGGGTCCGGGGCGGGGGCCGTCAGCGCGGGGCCGGGAGCCAGGTCGTGGGGTCGGACGCCACTTGCTCGCCCGTCGCCAGGTTCTTCACCTCGTGCGCCGCCCCCTCCTCGAACGGCGGGAACCAGACGAACGGGATGCCCTTCCGCGAGGCGTGGCGGATCTGCTTGGCCACCTTGTCGGCCTGGTGGTAGAGCTCGACATTCATCCCCCGCCCGCGAAGGCGCGCCGCCGTGGCCTCTGCCTCGTTGCGGCGGTCGTCCCGCGGAACGACCACGAGTACGTCGCTGGGGCACTTCGCGGGGGCGTCCAGCAGCCCCTCCGCCAGGAGTTTGGCGAAGATGCGCGTCAGTCCGATCGACATTCCCACACCCGGGAGCCGGCGCCGGATG
The DNA here is from genome assembly GCF_053615355.1 of Streptomyces sp. CLCI03. Classification (NCBI taxonomy): domain Bacteria; kingdom Bacillati; phylum Actinomycetota; class Actinomycetes; order Kitasatosporales; family Streptomycetaceae; genus Streptomyces; species Streptomyces sp. CLCI03. Next base: position 2,089,445 of record NZ_CM132132.1, read on the forward strand.
AAGGAGCCGGCCAGGTTCTCGTAGCGCCCGCCCGAGCAAATGCTCCCGTAGTTCGGCCAGTCGACGAACTTTCCCTCATAGACCGTTCCCGTGTAGTAATCGAGCCCGCGGGCGATCGAGAGGTCGGCAACGACACCGCCGGCCGGCAGGTCGTCCAGGGAATCCAGTACGTGACTCAGCTCGGCGAGGCCTTCGGTGAGGAGGTCGGACGTCACGCCCAAGGCCTTGACGTCCTCCACGACGGCCGAGCCGGTGCCCCGCGTCCGGGCGAGCGCGAGGCAGGAATCCACGGTCCGCGCGGACAGTCCGACTTCGTCGGAAAGAATCTTCGCGACGCCCTCCGGGCCGACCTTGTCCAGCTTGTCGACGGCGCGGATCACCGCGGACGGATCGTCGATGCCGAGCCCTTCGTAAAACCCTTGGAGGACCTTCCGGTTGTTGATGCCGATCGTCCATGCGGGCAGATTCAGCCCGGTGAGGATCTCGTGGATCACGCGCGGCAGCTCGGCGTCGAAGTGCGCCGGCAGGTGGTCGACGTCGATCACGTCGATGTCACACTGCGTGAATTCGCGGAATCGCCCGTCCTGAGCCCGCTCGCCACGCCATACTCGCTGTATCTGATAGCGCTTGAACGGGAACACCAGCTCGTTGAAGTGCTGGGCCGTGTAGCGCGCGAACGGCACCGTCAGATCGAAGTGGAGCCCGATCCGGGAGTCACCGGTGTCGTCGGCGTCCTCCTGAAGCCTGCGCAGCGCATACACCTCGTTGGAGGTCTCGCCCTTGGCGGTGAGTACGGAAAGGGGCTCGACCGAAGGCGTCTCGATGGAGCAGAACCCATAGCTCTCGAAGCCCGACCGAACGAGATCGAGCCATTTCTGCTCGACCATCCGGATTTCAGGGAGCCATTCAGGAAACCCGCTGACGGGAACAGGTCGGACCGGTGGAGATGCGTTCATCGGTGGCACTCTCTCTTCGCTGTGAGCCGCTCGACGGCCCAGTCGCGGGCCCGCCCGAACGCCGGCGACCAGCGTCTTACACAATCCGGTGCGCCATCAACCGACTTGAAACGGCGCCACCTACGCCGAGCCGTCGAATCCGTCCTCCATCTCATCCCCGGTCAACACTGGTATCGAATTCAACCTTCTGGGTATCTTGAGCGCCGCTCAAGGAGCACTCACGACCCAGGAGTTACCGATGGACATCCCGCACCGCACCAGACCGAACGTGATGAAGAAGCGCTGCAGAGGCGCCCTCGTCGTCCTCGCCGCCGTTCTGTCGCTCGCCGCCTGCGACCCCGCCGCGCCGGCCGGCAACCCCGGAAGCAGCGCCACCGCCACCGCCACCGTCGGCGCGACCCCCAGCCCCAGCCCCTCCGTGGTGGCGGCCAGTCCGAGTCCGAGCGCCAGTGCCGCCGCGACCCCGAGCGCCGAACCCACCACGGCGGCACCGACCCTTCCGGCCCCGGTCGACGCGCCGCCCACCACCAAGGCGCCCGCGCCCACCAAGGCCGCCCCCGCCCCGCCGGCTCCCACCCGGACCCGCACCCAGGCGCCCGAGCCCACCGAGGCGACCGCCGACTGCTACCCCCGCTCCAACGCCGGCAACTGCTACAAGGCCGGTCAGATATGCCGGAAGGCCGATGTCGGCACGTCCGGGCGGGACGCCAACGGACGCACGATCCACTGCCGCGACGACGACAGCGTGGGCCAGCGCTGGGGCTACTGACCGCCCCCGGCCCTACGCGGCCTGTGGGGTGAAGGAGAGGAGTTCGTCGCCGCCGGGGCCGACGATGCCGTAGCTGCTCTCCGGGACCTTGTTCCAGGCTCCGGGGAGATCACCCAGGGGTTCCGACACGACCAGGCGGGTCTCGTCGGAGACCTCCTGGAGGAATTCCATGTCGGGGTGCAGCCTGCGCAGCGCCTCCACCCGGCTGCTGTAGAACAGGGACCTCGACTCGCCCTGGCTGGAGTAGCGGAAGGCCCAGAGGTGTTCGCCGTCACTGATGGCGAGCGTCATCTGGAGCGGGTACTGCACGCCGTGCTCGTGGCCGACGCGCTCCACCACGCCCGCCATCCTGGCCACCGCTCCCGGCGGGTCCGCCTCCAGGCCCAGGGTGAGCGCGAGATGGAACATCACCTCGGAGTCCGTCGTCCCCTCGACATCGGGGTACAGCGCGGGGTCGATGAGCAGGGTGAGGTCCCGGCGCATCCGGTGGAATTCGGCGATGGCCCCGTTGTGCATGAACATCCAGCGGCCGTGCCGGAAGGGGTGACAGTTCGTCTGTTGCACCGCCGTACCGGTCGACGCCCGGATGTGGGCGAAGAACAGCGGTGAGCGGACGTGGTCCGCGAGCTCCCGCAGGTTGCGGTTGTTCCAGGCGGGGCCGATGTCCCTGAAGGTCGCCGGGGTACCCGTGTCCTCCTCCGTGTACCACCCGACGCCGAAACCGTCACCGTTCGTCGTCTCCACACCCAGTCTGGAGTGGAGACTCTGGTCGATCAGCGAGTGGGCCGGTTTGTAGAGGATCGTTTCGAGCAGCTGGGGAGTTCCCGAATACGCGAGCCATCGGCACATGAGCGATCACCTCGGAGGACAACACGCACGGTAGCCCTATCCAGTGTGGCCACACCCCCCGGTGATCGCCATGCCAGCGGGACCGCGATCAGGCCACAGTGCGGCCTGATGAGCCCGTGTCCTCGCCAGGCAGGGCGCGGAGCGGCAGAATCGGGCTTCCGTAGGACGAAGGGGCGGGGGGCCATGACGGTGGACGCGAACGTGGACACGGGTGCGGATGCGGGTACGGGTACGGGTACGGGTACGGGTACGGAGGTTCCCGGACCGGCGGGGATGCCGCTGCTCGGCTCCCTCCTCGACCTGAGGTCCGACTCCCTCGGGACCTATCTGCGCGCCCAGCACCGGCACGGCGACCTGGTGCGGATCACGGCCGGTCCGCCCGGGATGCGCGCCGAGTTGTACTGCGTCTTCTCCCCCGCGGGCGCGCAGCAGGTGCTCGCCTCCGACGCGGCCCGCTTCCGCAAGGACAACCGCTTCTACCAGGAGGTCCGGGAGTCCTTCGGCAACGGGCTGCTGACCAGCCAGGACGAGGACTACCTGCGCCAGCGCCGGCTCGTGCAGCCGCTGTTCACCCGCCGTCGCGTGGACGGTTACGCCGAGGCGATCGCCGCCGAGACCCGATCCGTCGTCGACGCCTGGGGAGACGCCCTCGACGGCGTCATCGACGTCTCCGACGAGATGGCGCACCTCGCCCTGCGGGCCGTCGCGCGCATCCTCTTCGGCACCGATGTCGAGGCCACCGCCGATGTCGTGGCCGAATGTTTTCCGGTCATCACCGAGTACGTGCTGCGCCGCGGCTACTCCCCCGCCAACATCCCGCGCCACTGGCCCACCCCTGGCAACCGGCGGGCCGCCGCCGCGTTGGACGAGCTCTACGGCGTGTGTGACCGGATCATCGCGGAGCGGCGGCGCGACGGGGCCGGGGCCGCTACCGAGGACGGGGCCGGGGCCGCTACGGGGGCTCCCGGCGAGGACCTGCTGACGCTGCTCGCCGCCGCGAAGAGCTCGGACGACGGGGAGTTCGACGCCTCCGAGCTGCGCGACCAGGTGTTGATCTTCCTGCTCGCCGGGCACGAGACGACCGCCACCTCGCTCTGTTTCGCCCTGCACCTGCTGTCCCTCCACCCCGAGCAACAGGACCGGGCCCGCGCGGAGGTCTCCCGCGTGCTGGGCGACCGTACGCCCGAGGCCGCCGACCTGGAGCGGCTCCCGTACCTCACCCAGGTCCTCAAGGAGGCCATGCGGCTGTATCCGGCCGCGCCGGTCATCGGGCGCAAGGCCGTCGCCGCCACCCGGATCGGGGAGCACATCGTCCCCGCGGGCGCGGACGTGATCCTGGCGCCCTGGGTGACGCACCGCCATCCCGACCACTGGCCGGACCCGGACCGCTTCGACCCCGAGCGCTTCACGCCCGAGGCGGAGGCGGGGCGGCCGCGCTACGCCTGGTTCCCGTTCGGTGGGGGGCCGCGCGCCTGCATCGGGCAGCACTTCTCCATGCTGGAGTCGGTGATCGCGCTGGCGATGATCCTGCGGGCCTACGAGTTCGAGGCCGTGGACACCGAGATCCCGGTCGGCGCGGGGATCACCCTGCGGACGACCGGCCCGGCGCGCTGCCGGATCCGTCGCCCGGACACCCCTTAGGGGGTTTCTTGTCACGGAAATACGGGATGCGGGCAGGACAGGGCGGGTCGTAGGGTCGATGCCCGTGGAACCACTCACCGAGAAACAGATCCGCTCGTCCTTCGTGAACTGCACCAAGGGCGAGGCGACGCGGCTGCGCCTGCCGCTCGACTTCGCCGAACTGCCCTGGAAGGAACTGGACTTCCTGGGGTGGGTGGACCCGGGAGCGCCCCTACGGGCCCACCTCGTGCTGCCCCGGGCGGACGGGGCCGGTCCGCTGGGGATCTCGCTGCGCGTACCGGCCGTCGGCCGCACCAGCGTGGTGAAGTCCAGCCTGTGTCAGATCTGCCTGACGGGTCACGCCTCGTCCGGGGTCACCCTGCTCGCCGCGCCGCTGGCGGGCGCCCGCGGCCGTGAGGGCAACACGGTCGGCACGTACATCTGCGCGGACCTCGCCTGCCCCCTGTACGTACGCGGCAAGCGCCAGGCGAAGCTGCGCACCGGGCAGTACGAGGAGTCGCTGACGCTCGACGAGCGACTCGCCCGCATGTCCGACAACCTGGACGCCTTCGCCGCTCGGGTCACGGCGGTGTAGCGGCTCGCCCGATCCCCGCCTCTGTCCGAGCCCCCGCCCCCGGGCCCTCAGGTCCGGTCCGCCGCCGGTTTGTGGTTGCCCTGGAGGCGGGCGAGGTCCGAGGGGCGGACCTGGATGACGAACAGCGCGATCAGCGCTCCGACGAGGGTGAACAGGGACGCCACGATGAAGGCGGCGCTGATGCCCGAGGTGAGGACCTGGTCGCCCCACGGTTTCGGGAGTTGCCCGGTGCGCTGGAAGAGGGCCTTCTGCACCGGGCCGGCCGTGCTGAGGAACTCCGGTATCTGCTGCTTGGCCTCGTTGCGGCTCGCCGTGCCGTAGACGGTCACCAGGATCGACAGGCCCAGCGAGCCGCCCACCTGCTGCATCGTGTTCAGCAGGCCGGACGCCGCGCCCGACTCGCGGTCGGAGACGTTCGACAGGGCCATCAGCGTCAGCGAGACGAACTGCAGGCCCATGCCGAGGGCGAAGAGGAGCATCGGGCCCAGGATGCTGCCGAGGTACGTCGAGTCCACGTCGGTCTGCGTCAGCCAGGCGAGGCCTGCCGCCGAGGACAGCGCGCCCGTGACCATGAAGGGCTTGGGTCCGAACTTCGGCAGCAGTTTCGCGGTGATCGCGGCGCCGACCGCGATCACGGCGCTGACCGGCAGGAAGGCGAGGCCGGCCTGGATCGGGCTGAAGCCCAGCACGATCTGCACGAAGAGGGTCAGGAAGAAGAACATGCCGAAGATCGCGCAGGCGAGCATGAGCATGATGCCGTAGGTCCCGGCCCGGTTGCGGTCGGCGAACATGTGCAGCGGGGTGATCGGTTGCGGCGAGCGCCGTTCGTTGAGGATGAAGAGGGTCAGCAGGACCACGGCGGCGCCGAACGAGCCGAGGGTGACGGGGTCGCGCCAACCCTCCTGGGACGCCCGGATGAAGCCGTAGACCAGCGAGACCATGCCCAGGGTGGACAGCAGCGCGCCCGCGAGGTCGAAGTGTCCCGGGTGGCGTTCGGACTCGCGCAGGACCTTCGTGGCCAGCACCGCGATCACGATGGCGATGGGGACGTTGACGAAGAGCACCCAGCGCCAGTCGAGCCATTCGACGAGGATGCCGCCCGCGAGGAGGCCGATCGCACCGCCGGCGGCCGAGACTCCGGCGAACACGCCGAACGCCCGGTTGCGGGCCGGGCCTTCGCGGAAGGTGGTGGTGATCAGGGCGAGGGAGGTCGGCGAGGCGATGGCGCCGCCGACGCCTTGGAGGGCCCGTGCGGCCATCAGCTGGCCCTCGTTCTGGGCGAGTCCGCCGAGGAGCGAGGCGAGCCCGAAGAGCAGGACTCCGAAAATGAAGACGCGTTTGCGGCCGAGGATGTCGCCGATGCGGCCGCCGAGGAGCAGCAGGCCGCCGAACGCGAGGGTGTAGGCGTTGACGACCCAGGAAAGGCTCTCGGTCGAGAATCCGAGAGCGGTCTGGATGTGTGGCAGCGCGATGTTCACGATCGTGATGTCGAGAACCACCATGAGTTGGCAGGAGGCGATCACGAACAGGGCGAGTCCGCTGCCGCTTCCCCGGACCTTGCCTTCGGTCCCGCTGTTGCTCGGCGTTGGGGTCGGATCCACCTTTTCGACGCTAAGCCCGCGCCTCTGGGGCCACCACTCGAACAGCCTAGTAGTGGTGACATTTCACATGTCACACTACGATCATGGATGACTTCCTCAGGCTCTCCGCGAGCACGGCCCGCTTCACCTACGGCGCCCCGCGCGCCTTCTCCTTCGGGGACGACGGCCGACTGCTCTGGTTCCTCCGGTCGACGGGCCCCACCGACGCCTTCGACTCGCTCTGGGTACTGGACACCACCACCGGCGCCGAGACCCGGCTCGCCGATCCCCGCGAGCTGTGCCCCGAGCCCGGCCCCCTCCCCGTGGCCGAACGCCGGCTGCGCGAGCGGACCCGGCTCGTCGCCGCCGGCATCGGCTCGTACGCCCTGTCCGGCGACGGCCTGCACGCCGTCTTCGCACTGTACGGGCGGCTCTTCGAGGTCGCCGCGGGCCGCGCCGGCAACCCCAAGGAGATCCCGGCCGCCGGGCCCGCGCTGGACCCGCGACCCAACGCCGACGGCTCGCGCACCGCGTACGTCGCCGACGACGTCCTGTACGTCGCCCCGGGCGGCCGGATCAGCCCCGACGACGGGGCCCGCTGGGGCCTCGCCGAATTCGCCGCCGCCGAGGAGCTGGGCCGCACCCGGGGCCACTGGTGGTCCCCGGACGGGGTCACCCTGCTGGCCGCCCGCGTCGACGAATCCGCGCTCCAGCGACGCTGGTTCGCCGACCCGGCGCACCCGGAGCTGCCGGCCGAGGACTTCGCCTACCCCGAGGCGGGCGGGCCCAACGCCGACGTCCAGCTGTGGGTGCTCGGCGCCGGCGGCACCCGGATACGGCTCGACTGGGACGCCGACACCTATCCGTACGTCTCCGACGCGGGCTGGGAGTCCGCCACCGAGATCCTGCTGACCGTCCAGGACCGGCTCCAGCGATGCGTCCTGCTGCTCTCCGCCGATCCGGCCACCGGCCGCACCCGGGAACTGTCCCGCACCACGCATCCGCAGTGGGTGGACCCGCTGGTCCCCGGCACCCCGACCCGCCTCGCCGACGGGCGGATGCTGACCTCGGCCGACACCCCGAACGGCGCCGCCCGCGCCCTCGCGGTGGACGGCGCGCTCCTCACCGGGGACGGGATCCAGGTCCGCGCCGTGGCCGGGGTCCACGAGGGCCGACTGCTGATCGAGGCGGGCCTGCGCGACCCGTCCGAGCAGCAGGTGCTGCTGCTGGACCCGGACACCGGGGAACTGACCCCGGTCGCCGACGGGCCGGGTGTGCACACCGTGTCCGCGTCGGCCGGCACCCTGCTGCTGACCACCGCCGACGCCGACGGGGTACGGCGCACCGTACGCACCCCCGACGGGCGGGAGTCCACCCCCGCCGACCTGTCCGAGCCGCTGCCCTACCGGGTGGACGCCGTCCTGGAACGGGTCACCGAGCGCGGCATCCCCACCGCCCTCGTGCTGCCCCGCGACCACGTCCCCGGCCGGCGGCTGCCCGTCCTGGTCGACGGCTACGGCGGCCCCGGCATGCAGGACATCACCGCCGACCAGCGCCGCCGCCAGCACCGCCAGTGGTGGGCCGACCAGGGCTTCGCCGTGGTCACCATCGACAACCGCGGGACCCCGTACGTCTCCCCCGCCTACACGCACGCCATGTACCGGGGCTTCTCCGAGGTCACCCTCGACGACCAGGTCGCGGCGCTGCACGCGCTCGCCGCCCGCCACACCGACCTCGACCTCGGCCGGGTCGGGGTGCGCGGCTGGTCCTACGGGGGCTACCTCTCGGCCATGGCGGTGCTGCGCCGCCCGGACGTCTTCCACGCGGCGGCCGCCGGCGCCGCGCCGACCGACTTCCGGCACTACGACACGGCGTACACCGAGCGGTACCTGGGCCTCCCGCAGGAGCACCCGGACGTCTACGAGCGGGACTCCCTCATCCCCGACGCCCCGAAACTGACCCGCCCCTTGCTGCTGATCACGGGCCTGGCCGACGACAACGTCCACCCGTCCCACACCCTGCGGCTGTCGCAGGCGCTGACGGACGCGGGCCGCCCGCACCAGCTCCTGGCCCTCCCCGGGGTCACCCACATGACCCCGGGCGGCACCCGGGAGAAGCTGATGGCGCTGGAGCTGGAGTTCTTCCGCCGGGAACTGGCCTGAGCACGGGCCCTGCACGCCCCGCCGGCGCTCGCCGGCGGGGCGTGCCCGGTCGGCCGGTCAGGGCTGCGGGGCGAAGACCATCCGGCCCAGCGCGGTGAGCACCAGGGCCGTCACGGGCGCGTACCACCAACGGCTCAGGCGGCCCGTGTTCACGCAGGCCGCCGTGACCGCGACGGCCAACAGCTCCACCGCCAGGCCGAGCCCGGCCATCAGACGGGCGGTCTGCGTCACGGACCGGTCCCATGGCCCCTCGGACTCGGTGAGCAGCGCATTGAGAACGAAGAAGCCCGCCACGGCGTGCAGCAGCGACACGAGGACCGCCGACGCGACCGTCACCACCGTCCCGCGCCGGATGTTCCCCGATATCCCCTGGTCGGCCATGCGGCGCGCGCCTCGCTTCCTCGATGTCGTTCTCGGGAGCGTAGCCGAGCATCCTTGCGGGGGCGGATGGGGCGATAGCGGCGTACGGCGGTGCCCCGGGGACGCCTTTGTCCCCGGGGCACCGCCGCTTCCCTTGGGTCCCCGTCAGTCACCAGGGAAGTGGCAGGCCACCTCGCGGGAGGCGGCGGGGCGCAGGAGCGGGCGGTCGGTGCGGCAGATCTGCTGCGCCTTGGGGCAGCGCGGATGGAAGGTGCAGCCCGGAGGTGGAGCGGCCGGGCTCGGCGGGTCGCCGAGCAGCACGATCCGCTCCCGCCGCCGTTCCGCCGCCGGGTCGGGCAGCGGGACGGCGGACAGCAGCGCCCGGGTGTACGGGTGCTGCGGGTTCTCGTAGAGGGACTTCTTGTCCCCGATCTCGACGATCCTGCCGAGGTACATGACGGCGACCCGGTCGCTGACCCGCTTGACCACCGACAGGTCGTGCGCGATGAACACGTAGGCGAGGCCCAGTTCGGCCCGTAGCCGTTCCATCAGGTTGACGATCTGCGCCTGCACGGAGACGTCCAGCGCGGAGACCGGCTCGTCGGCGACGATCAGGCGGGGGCTGGTGGACAGCGAGCGGGCGATGCCGATGCGCTGGGCCTGGCCGCCGGAGAACTCGTGCGGGTAGCGGTCGATGTGCTCCGGGATCAGTCCGACGAGCTCCATCAGGTCGGCGGCCCGACGGCGGGCGTCCCCCGCGCTCCAGCCCTGCACCAGCAGCGGGTCGGAGATGATCCGGGCCACGGTCTGGCGCGGGTTGAGGGAGGAGTGCGGGTCCTGGAAGACCATCTGGATGTGCTTGCGCAGCGGGCGCATGGCGGACGGCGAGAGGCGGCTGATGTCCTTGCCGTCGAAGGCGACCCGGCCGGCGGTGGGCTCCAGCAGCCGTACCAGCATCCGGCCGGTGGTGGACTTCCCGCAGCCCGACTCCCCGACCAGGCCCAGGGTCTGCCCGGCCGCCAGGTCGAAGGAGACCCCGTCGACGGCGCGCACGGGCGCCCCCCGGCGCCCGGTCACGGATCGTCGACCGGGGAAGGTCATGGTGAGGTCCTGTACGGACAGCAGGGGCGTGGCGGTCTCGGTCATCGGGCCGCCTCCTGGGCGGTGCGGTCCCCGGCGAAGTGGCAGGCCACGGTCCGCTCGGGGCCGTCCCCGTACGCCGCCGGCTCCGGCCGTACGTCGACGCAGCGCGCGGCGGCCCGCGGACAGCGCGGGGCGAAGGCGCAGCCGGGGGCGGGTGCGAGCAGGGAGGGCGGGGAGCCGGGGATGAAGGGCAGGGGGACGTCGTCGGCGGTGTCGAGGCGGGGCAGCGAGTCGAGCAGGCCCCGGGTGTAGGGGTGGGCGGGGTCGGCGAACAGGTCGTCGGCCGGGGCCTGTTCGGCGGCGCGGCCGCCGTACATGACGAGCACCTCGTGGGCGACGCGGGCGACGACACCCAGGTCGTGGGTGATCATCACGACGCCGAGTCCGCGTTCCTGCTGGAGCCGGGCGATCAGTTCCAGGATCTGGGCCTGCACGGTGACGTCCAGGGCGGTGGTCGGCTCGTCGGCGATCAGCAGGTCGGGTTCGCAGGCCAGGGCCATGGCGATCATGGCGCGCTGGCGCATGCCGCCGGAGAACTGGTGCGGGTACTCCCCGGCGCGGCGGGCCGGTTCGGGGATGCCGACCTCGCCGAGCATGTCGACGGCGCGTTTGCGGGCGGCGGCCCGGCCGGCCTTGAAGTGCACCCGGAAGTGCTCGGCGATCTGCTCGCCGACCGTGTAGTAGGGGTGCAGGCTGGAGAGCGGGTCCTGGAAGATCATGGCCATCCTGCGGCCGCGGACCTTGGACAGTTCGCGTTCCGGTAGTCCGGTCAGCTCCCGTCCGGCCAGCGCCACGGAGCCGCTGACCTCGACGGGGCCGCGGTGCAGGCCCATGACGGCGAGCGAGGTGACGGACTTGCCGGAGCCGGACTCGCCGACGATGCCGAGGGTGCGGCCGGCCTCGACGGTGAAGCCGATCGAGTCGACGGCCCGTACGGTCCCCCGCCCGGTGGTGAAGGTGACGCGCAGATCGCGTACGGCGAGGAGCGGAGCGGCGGTGTCGGCTGCCATCAGTACCTCACTCTCGGGTCGATGACGGCGTACAGGAGGTCGACGAGGAGGTTGGCGACGACGATGAAGAAGGCGGCGAGCAGGGTGACGCCGAGGACCACGGGCTGGTCGGAGTTGACCAGGGCGCCGTAGAACAGCCGCCCGATGCCGGGGAGTCCGAAGATGGACTCGGTGATGACGGCGCCGGCGAGCAGTCCGCCGAGGTCCATGCCGAAGATCGTGAGGATCGGGGTCATGCCGGAGCGCAGCCCGTGTTTGACGACGACCGTGCGCTCGGGCATGCCCTTGGCGCGGGCGGTACGGATGTACGGCTCGGCCATCGCCTCGATCATCGAGCCGCGGCTCTGGCGGGCGTACATGGCGGCGTAGAGCAGGGCGAGGGCGATCCAGGGCAGGATCAGGTTGGTGGCCCAGGCGAGCGGGTCCTCGCCGAAGGCCTGGTAGGTGGGATAGGGCAGGAGGCCGGCGACGCGGATGACGCCGTAGATGAGCATCACGGAGGTGAAGTACACGGGCAGGGAGGCCGCGGCGACGGCGCCGACCATCAGGGCCTTGTCGGTGGCGGTGTCCTTGCGCAGGGCGGCGGTGACCCCGGCGCCGAGCCCGAGGAGCAGCCACAGCACGGCGGCGCCGACGGCGAGGGAGGCGGAGACCGGGAGTCGGTCCATCAGCAGGTCCCACACGGGCAGCGAGTTCTCGTAGCTGTAGCCCAGGCAGGGGAAGTCGCAGTCGACGGCGTACTGGCCGGTACCGAGGGTGCGGCCGGTGAAGATGCCGGTGAGGTAGTCGGTGAACTGCCGCCACAGGGGCTGGTCGAGGCCCAGGTACGTGCGTACGTCGGCCAGTCGCTCGGCGCTGCAGGTCTTGCCGCAGGCGGCCGCGGCCGGGTCGGACGGCAGCACGTAGAAGATGAGGAAGGTGACGGCGGCGATGGCGAGGAGCACGCCGCCGAGGGCGAGCAGCCGGCGGGCGAAGTAGAGGATCAACTGCGGCCGCCCCTCGGGTCGAGGATGTCGCGCAGGGCGTCGCCGAGCAGGGTGAAGGCGAGCACGGCGAGGAAGAGGAAGACGCTGGGGATGACGAAGTACATGGGGTCGGTCTCGTAGTAGGCCACGGACTCGGCGATCATCTGGCCCCAGGAGGGGGTGGGCGGGCGGACGCCGACGCCGAGGTAGCTGAGGGCGGCCTCGGTGCTGATCATTCCGGGGATCAGCAGGGTGGTGTAGGCGATGACCGGTCCGGAGACGCCCGGGAGGATGTCGCGGGTCAGGATCCGCCAGGGGCCGGAGCCGCCGACGCGGGCGGCGTCGACGTACTCGCGGTGTTTGAGGGAGAGGGTCTGGCCGCGGACCACGCGGGCGACGCCGGGCCAGCCGAAGACCCCGATGACGGTGGTCATGAGGACGATCCGGTTGACGTCCTTGGCCACGGACAGCATCGCGATCATGAAGATCAGCGAGGGGAAGGACATGGTCAGGTCCATGAGCCGGGACAGGATCGTGTCGGTGCGGCCGCCGAAGTAGCCGGCGGCGATCCCGGCGGCGGTACCGGCGACGACCACGATGGCGGTGGCGGCGAAGGCGATCAGGAGGGAGACCTGGGCGCCGTTGATCACGCGGGCGAACAGGTCGCGGCCGGTGACGGGTTCGACTCCGAGCCAGTGTTCGGGGCTGATCCCGCCGAGGGCGCCGAGCGGCTGGCCCCCGAGGTAGGGGTCGACGGCGGTCTTGTCGAACTCGTTCGGGGACCAGCCGCCGAGGGCGCCCAGCCAAGGGGCGGTGACGGCCATGAGGACGAAGAGGAGGACGACGCAGAGGCTGACGCGGACGGCGGGGCGGCGGCGGAGCTCCCGCCGGGCGAGCTGCCAGGGGCTGCTCCCCGGGGGGACCTCCTTCGCCTCCCGGCCGGCCGGGCCGGGCGCGGCGGAGGTGTCCGACGCGGCGGTGGACGGGGTGGTGGTCATGGCTGCGGGGATCTCTCGGGACCTCAGCCCTGGCTCTTCGCGGGGTCCTTGAGGCCGACGGTCCCGTAGTCGATGGTGCCGGTCCACACGGGGTGGCCGAAGGCGCCGGCGATGTTGGTGCCGACGAGGAGCGGCTTGCGCTCCAGGAGGAGCGGGACGTTCGGGGACTTGGCCATCAGGGCGGCGTCGAGGTCGATCCAGGCCTGGTTGGCCTCCTTGGCGTCGGCCATGGCGTTGATCTCGTCGATCCGCTTCATGGTCGCCTCGTCGCGGAACTGGCTGTAGTTGCCCTGGTTGCCCTTCTCCTTGATGGTGCGTCCGTCGAAGACGAACGGGATCCAGGTGGAGCCGGAGGGGTAGTCGGGGCACCAGCCGGTGAGGGTCATGTCGGGGGTGGTGGAGAGGTCGCCGATGACGTCGTAGTAGGCGCCCGGGTCGACGGTGTCGATGACGACCTCGATGCCGGCGCGGGACAGGCCCTGCTGGATGGCCTCCGCCTTGCCCTTGTCGCCGGTGGAGACCGAGAGGGACACCTTGAGGGTCTCCTTGCCGGCGACCTTGAGGAGTTCCTTGGCCTTGGCCGGGTCGCCGGCCGGGGCGATCTTCAGGACGTCGGCCTGCTTGCCGCCGGAGAGGGCCGGGGGAAGGTAGGCGGTGGCGATCTCGTTGAGGGCCGGGCCGCCGCCCGCGGTGATGACGGCTTCCTTGTCGACGGCGTACTGCATGGCCTCGCGGACCTTCGGGTCGTCGAAGGGGGCGCGGGAGTTGTTCAGGTGGAGCATCTCCGTGCAGCCCTGGGACTCGGCGAGCAGCCGGGCCTTGATCTCCGGCTTGGGCAGCACCTTGGGGGCGCTCTCGGGCCGCATGTCGGCGTACTGGACGGTGGAGGCGTCGGCGCCCTCGCCGGCGATGATCCGGTCGTCGATCTGGCCGCCCTTGAGGCCCATGACGACGACGAACTTGTCGGGGTAGGCCTTGCGGACGGTGTCGGTGCCCGGGTCCCAGTGCTCGTTGCGGACGAGGACCAGCTTCTTGTCGCGGTCGTACGACTCGATCTTGTACGGGCCGGAGGAGAACGGGCGGGCGTCGTACTGGGTGCCCTTCTCCTGGGCCTGGGGCACGGGGGCGAAGGTCGGCAGGGTGGCGGTCGCGGAGAACTCGGCGACCGGGCGCTTCAGTTCGAAGACGATCGTGCGGTCGTCGGGGGTCTTGACGGAGTCCAGGTGCTGTCCCTGGAGCGGACCCTTGTAGCCCTCGGTCCCGGCCAGGTACTGGGCGGCGTAGTCGGGGCCGCCGGTGAGGTCGGGGCTGAAGGAGCGCTCGACGTTGTACTTGATGTCCTGCGCCTTGACCGGGCTGCCGTCCTCGTACTTCACGCCCTCCTTGAGGGTGAAGGTCCAGGTGCGGCCGCCGTCGGAGGAGGTGCCGAGGTCGGTGGCGAGGTCGGGGACCAGCTCGCTGCCGGCCTTGCCGGGCTCGGCCTTGAAGGTGACGAGCGTGCGGTAGAGCAGCCGGGTGCCGAAGTCCATGGTCGGCATGGTCCAGTTGCGGGCGGGGTCGAGGTGCGCGAAGTCCTGGTTGGACAGGACGGTGAGCGTACCGCCCTTGACCGGGGTCCCGCCGAGGATCTTGCCGTCGTTGGCGGCGGCGGGGTTGGAACCGCCCGAGCCGGCGGAGCCCTTCTTGGTGTCGGAGCAGCCCGAGGCGCCGAGTGCGAGAGCTGCCACCAGGGCGGTGGCGAGGGCGAGTTGGGTGCGCTTGGTCATGGGTCACTCCAGTGAAGGGCCGCGCTCTAGGATGTGACCGGTAACATAGTAATGTGAAATTGCACTGACAAGGGGTGGGAGCCGCCGTTATCCAGCCGTGTCCAAAACGGCCGGGCGGCGCGTCGCCGCGACAGCCCACCCGGCGGGCGAGAACATGCCCGATGTGATCACCACGGCCAAGGCCACGCAGTGGAACAGGAGTTCGGGGCGGCGGGACACGGCGCGAGGGCAGCCGGGGCTGCGGGAGCCCGGACGGCGCGAGCCCGGACGGCGGGAGTTCCTCACCGCGGTGGGGGCCGTGGCGGCGACCTTCGCGCTCGGGGTCCCCGCACGGGCCACCGACGCCGCCCGGGACGCCGCCACGGCCGTCGAGTACGTCGATGTCCAGCTCCTCGACATCACCGACCTGCACGGCTTCCTGCAGGGCGCACCCGGCAGCAACTCCGTCATCGTCGGCAACGGCGGCATCGGCTACACCGTGGGCGGTGTCGCGTACATGGCCGCGCACCTCGAACGGCTCCGCGACGGGCGCGCCAACTCCCTCTTCTTCACCCCCGGAGACGCCTTCTCCGGCTGGGAGTTCGACGCCGCGGCCTTCGCCGACGAGCCGACGATCGAGGCCCTGAACCGCATGGGGCTCGACTTCGCGACGGCCGGCAACCACGAGTTCGACAAGTCGCCCGCCATGCTCCAGCGCCACATGGAGCAGGGCATCCCCTTCCCGGTCGAGGGCCGCGACACCTCCTTCACCGACTCCGCCGGCCTGCGCTTCCACGGCGCCGACTTCCGCTACTACAGCGCCAACCTCGTCCGCGGCCAGGACGGGCGGACGGTCCTGCCCGCCTACAACATCGAGTGGGTACGCACCGCCGACGGCCGGGAGCTGCCCATCGGGTTCATCCACCTCACCGCCGTGGGCAGCGAACGCTTCCCCGGCTCCTACCAGCCGGGCCTCGCCACCCTCGACGACGTCGCCACCGCCGACCACTACGCCGCGCTGCTCAAGAGCCAGGGGGTGAACGCGATCGTGCTCAGCCTGCACGACGGGGCGGTGGCGGGAGCCGACTTCAACAGCGGCGTCGACCCTTCGGGGCCGGCCCTCGACCTCGCGCTGCGGGTCTCCCCGGACATCGACGCGATCGTCACCGGGCACTGGCACACCCGGTTCAACATGATGATCCCCGACCCGAACGGCGTCCCCCGCCCGTTCGTCGAGGCCGGCTGCTACGGCCAGGTCATCAACGAGATCAACCTACGGCTCGACCCGCTCACCGGCCGGGTGATCCGGGAACTGACCGTCTCCACCAATCACCCCAACACCCGTGACATCGCACCTCACCCGGAGCTGCGGGAGGTCGTCACCTACTGGGCGGGGCAGGCGGCCGCGCGCGACCGGACCTCGATCGGACGGCAGACCGGCTCGTTCCTGCGCACCCGGAACACGGCCGGCGAGAGCACCATGGGCAACCTGGCCGCCGACTGGGCGCTGTGGGCGGGCAGCAGACCCACCGATCCCGAGAACGACGCCAACATCCACCCGAACGTCCCGGCCGAGCTCGCCGTGGTCGCCGCGGCGCCCCGGGTCGGTCAGGCGATCATCGCCGGTGACCTCGTCCTCGACCCGGCCTCGGGCGGCGCCGTCACCTTCGGCAGTGCCTGGCGGGCCGTCGGGTTCGGCGATCCGATCGTCAGCGCGTGGGTCGGCGGACAGCGGATCCACGACGCGTTGGAGGAGCAGTGGACGACGACGGAGGCCGGCGAACTGCGCTTCGCGCCGCTCGCCGTCTCCCGGAACGTGCGCTACAGCTTCGACGCCCGGGGCCCGGTCGGCGACCGGGTGGACCCCGCCGACGTCTTCGTCGACGGGGTCGCCCTGGACCTCGGCCGCCGCTACCGGCTCGCGGCACCCTCGTACACGCTCCTCGCGAGCGACGGCTATCCGGCCCTCTCCGAGTTCGAGGAGCCCTACCGCCACCAGCGGGACTTCGAGAGCTTCGTGGCGTACGTGCGGGAGACGGCGGTGCTCTCCCCGCAGCCCCGGGGGCGGGTCACGGCGGCGGCCGCGAGCAGCACCGCGGGCGAGGTGGGCACCGTGGTGGACCCGCCGGTGCTGCTCCTGCCCGACGGCACGCCGGTCCCGCGCCCGGAGGCGGCGATCATCTCGGCGGACCGCCCGCAGGCGAACCGCGACGCGGGCCGCGCGCCCTGCTGATCCGCGGCCGGGCGTACGGACGGAAGCGGCGTCCACCCAGGGGCCGGCGGGGTGTCGCGGCCAGGGCCTGATCCGAAAGACAGGCCCTAAAGGCCGGAGCCGAGGACCCCCGGGGTGCGGCCGACCGGTTCGTCGCGGCCCTGGGCCCAGAGGGAGCGCACGTGGCCGAGGTGGCGGAGCATGCACTCCTGCGCCGCCTCGGCGTCGCCGCTCAGCATCAGGTCGAGCAGCTCGATGTGTTCCTCCGCCGAGGAGACCAGCTTGCCGGCCTCGTCCAGGCCGGTCAGGCCGTAGAGCCGGGACCGCTTGCGCAGGTCACCGACCGTCTCCACCAGCCGGTCGTTGCCCGCGAGGGCCAACAGGGAGAGGTGGAAGCGGCGGTCGGCCTCCAGGTAGCCGATGAGGTTGTGCTCCCGCGCGCTGGTGACGATCTCCTCGGCGATGGGGCGCAGCGCCTCCAGCTGCTCGGCGGTGGCGATCTTCGTGATCCGGCCGATGGTCGGCACCTCGATCATCGTGCGCAGTTCGGTGAACTGGTCCAGGTCGCGCTCGCTGACCTCGGTGATCCGGAAGCCCTTGTTGCGGACCGGTTCGACCAGCCCTTCCCGGGCCAGGTCGAGCATGGCCTCGCGGACGGGGGTGGCCGAGACGCCGAGTTCGGCCGCGAGGCCCGGTGCGGAGTAGACGCTGCCGGGGCGCAGCTCACCCGCTATCAGCGCGGCCCGTAGGGCGTGGCCGACCTGGTCGCGGAGGCGTTCCTGGGCCTTGATGAGACTGTGCTGCTTCAGGTCACCCATTGCTTTTCCTCCGAGACCCCCGTACACCACCGACGAGGAGAGCAACAGCGTACAATGTCACGTTGCGCTGCTCACACTCCGGTGGCCTCGTACAGCGCGACCGCCACAGCGAGATCTTCCCAGGCCATGCCCACACTCTTGAAGAGCTGTGGACAACTCCGCGGCCCGCCCGCCGGGATCCGCCCGCCGACGAGGTCGGCGAGGGTGCCGCTGATGTGGCCGGGTCCGATGGCCCCCTCGGCCTCCGGGACCAGGAGGTCCCCCGCCTCGCGCAGGGCCGCCGCCCGGGACTCCACGTACACCGCCGCCCGTCGCACAAGGGCGGTGTCCGTCTCCCGGGCCGTCGGCTCGTGCGAGCCGACCGCGACGACGGTGGCGCCCGGCCCGACCAGACGCCCGTCGAAGAGCGGCTCCCGGGCCGTGGTGCAGCAGATCACCAGATCGGCGTCGGCCACCTCCTTCGGGGTGCCGGTCCGGGCGGCCGGGCCCAGGGTGCGGGCGTACCCGGCGAGCTCCCGCGCCCGCCCCTGGTCCCGGGCGACCACCACCACCTCGACCAGCTCCCGTACGGCCAGGGTCGCTTCCAGGTGCCCGTACGCCTGCGGCCCCGAGCCGAAGAGCACCAGGCGCAACGGGCGACCGGTCGGCGCCAGGTGACGCAGCGCCAACGCGGAGACCGCCGGGGTGCGCAGGGTGGTCAGCGCCGCGCCGTCGAGCAGGGCCAGCGGGCGCAGGGTGGGCCCGTCCAGCAGGAGGTAGGAGCCGGTGATCCGGGGCAGTCCGCGGGCCGGGTTGCCCGGCGCGACCCCGGCGATCTTCACCCCGGCGTACGTGCCGGACGCCGCCGGCATCAGCAGCAGTTCGCCCCCGCCGGGCACCTCGATCGCGGAACGCGGCGGGCAGCTCTCCGGGTCGAGGCCGCCGAGCAGGGCGGCGGCCACGGCGTCGGCGGCCGCCGCCGGACCGATCAGGCCGGCCATCCGGTCGGCGGCGAGCTGGGGGATGCCCGTCACAGCAGGAATCCGGTACCGAGCGCGTCGTGCGGGTCGACCACGAAGGCGTGTTCGCCGGTGCGGTGGGCGGTGCCGGTGACCTCGGTGACCCCGCCGGCCGCCATCCGCCCGGTGAACACCGTGCCGGTGACGGACTCGTGCAGCAGGTCCTCCCCCGGGCCGAGCCGCCCGTCCTGCGCCAGCAGCGCGAGCCGCGTCGAGGTTCCGGAGCCGCAGGGCGAGCGGTCGATCTGCCCGTCGGCGAACACGGTGACGTTGCGCTGGTGCGGTCCGAAGGGGGTGTCGGGCAGCTCCTCGTACAGAATCACCCCGTAGACGCCGGAGAGCAGCGGGCCGTCCGGGTGCCAGGTGGCGGGGTGGGTGGCCAGCGCCGCCCGGACCTCCTGTCCGGCCCGTACCAGGGCGGGCAGCGCCGCCCGGGACACGTCCAGGCCGAGGTCGCGCGCGCGGACGGAGGCGTAACAGGCCCCGGCGTACGCGATGTCCACCTCGGCGAGCCCGACGGAGGTCGCGACGGGCACCTTGCGCGCGCCCACCACCGCCGGGACGTTGCGGAAGGTGACCCCGGTGGTGCGGCCCCCGGCCCGGTGGACGGTGGCGGTGACCCGCCCGGACGGTACGTCGACGCGCACCGGGACGTCCCCGTCGTCCGGGGCGGCGACCCGGCCGGTGTCCACGGCCCAGGCCCCGAGCGCCATGGTGCCGTGGCCGCAGGCGGTGGAGTAGCCGTCCTTGTGCCAGAACAGCACGCCGAAGTGGGCGCCGTCGTCGTCGGCCGGGACCACGAACCCCCCGTACATCCCGGCGTGCCCGCGCGGCTCCTGCACGAGCAGGCGCCGTACGTCGTCCAGCGCGCCCCGGCGCGGAGCGGTTCCGGAGCCTCCCGGGCCGATGACCGTGGCGCAGCGCTCGGCGACGGTGTCCCCGGGGACCGGTGGCATGCCCGGCGCGGCGCTGTCGACGATCCGGAAGGGCTCGCCGGCGGTGTGGTAGTCCACCGTGCGGACGGTGATCACAGCAGGAACCCTCCGGGGAAGGGGTCGGTCGGGTCGAGGAAGTACTGGGCGGTTCCGGTGATCCAGGCCCGGCCCGTGACGGTGGGGATCACGGCCGGGAGCCCGCCGACGGTGGTCTCCGCGACCAGCCGGCCGGTGAACTCGGTGCCGATGAAGGACTCGTTGACGAAGTCCGTGTCGAGTTCCAGCAGGCCACGGGCGTGCAGCTGGGCCATCCTGGCGCTGGTCCCCGTACCGCAGGGCGAGCGGTCGAACCAGCCGGGGTGGATGGCCATGGCGTGCCGGGAGCGGTGGGCGTCGGAGCCGGGGGCGGCGAGGTAGACGTGCTTGACCCCGGCGATGGAGGGGTTCTCGGGATGGACGGGCCGGTCCGGGCCCGCGTTGATCGCGTCCATGACGGCCAGCCCGGCGGCGAGCAGGTCGTCCTTGCGGGCGCGGTCGAAGGGCAGTCCCAGGGCATCGAGTTCGACGAAGGCGTAGAAGTTGCCGCCGTAGGCCAGGTCGTAGGTGACCGTGCCGAGGCCGGGCACGTCGGCCTTGAGGTCGAGGCCGACGCCGAAGGAGGGCACGTTGGTGAGGGTGACGGCGGTGGCCGCCCCGTCCTCGACGCGGACGTCGACGCTCACGAGCCCGGCCGGGGTGTCGAGCCGGACGGTGGTGATCGGCTCGACGACCGGGACCATGCCGGTCTCGACGAGGACGGTGGCGACCCCGATGGTGCCGTGCCCGCACATGGGGAGCAGGCCCGACACCTCGATGTAGAGGACGCCGTAGTCGGCGTCCGGGCGGGTCGGGGGCTGCAGGATGGCGCCGCTCATCGCGGAGTGCCCGCGCGGCTCGTACATGAGCAGGGTCCGGACGTGGTCCATGTGCTCGATGAAGTGGAGCCGCCTCTCGGCCATGGTGGCGCCGGGGATCACCCCGACTCCCCCGGTGATGACCCGGGTCGGCATGCCCTCGGTGTGCGAGTCCACCGCGTGGTAGACGTGACGCGTGCGCATGTGCGGTCCCCCGGTGACTAGTTGAGGCCCTCGGCGAGGGCCTTCTCGGTGGCGGCGCGGACGGCGGCCTCGATCTCGCCGGCGAGCGGGAAGCGGGGCGGGCGGGTGGGGCCGCCGGGGCGCCCGGCGAGGTCCATCGAGAGCTTGATGGCTTGGACGAACTCGGTCTTGGAGTCCCAGCGCAGCAGCGAGTGCAGGGACTTGTAGAGCGGCAGGGCGGTCTCCAGGTCCCCGGCGACCGCGGCCCGGTAGAGCTGGGCGCAGGAGTTCGGGAGCGCGTTGGGGTAGCCGGCGATCCAGCCGACGGCGCCCGCGAGGGCGAGTTCGAGGAGGACGTCGTCGGCGCCGATGAGCAGGTCGAGGCCGGGGGCGAGCTCGGCGATCTCGTACGCGCGGCGCACGTCCCCGCTGAACTCCTTGACGGCGACGATCGAGCCGTCGGCGTACAGCCGGGCGAGCAGGTCCGGGGTCAGGTCCACCTTGGTGTCGATGGGGTTGTTGTACGCGACGACGGGCAGTCCGGCGCGGGCGACCTCGGCGTAGTGGGCGCGTACCGCGTCCTCGTCGGCCCGGAAGGCGTTGGGGGGCAGCAGCAGGACGGAGCCGGCGCCGGCCTCGGCGGCCTGGTCGGCCCAGCGGCGGGCCTCGGCGCTGCCGTAGGCGGCGACGCCGGGCATGACGCGGGCGCCGTCACCCGCGGCCTCGACGGCGGTGCGCACGACACGCGCCCGCTCCTCGTCGGTGAGGGTCTGGTACTCCCCGAGGGAGCCGTTGGGGACCACGCCGTCGCAGCCGCTCCGGATCAGCCAGGCCACGTGTTCGGCGTACGCGTCGTGGTCGACGCTGAGGTCCTCGCGCAGCGGGAGCGCGGTGGCGACCATGATTCCGTGCCAGGGGCGGGTGCGGGGCGCGGGGGTGTGCGCGTGGGTCATGTGAGAGCTCCCTAGTGTGGTGTGTGACATTTTACTAGCGGGTGTGGGGCGGCCACAAGGGCCCCGGCGCCCCGATCAGTGCGTGGCGGGCGGAAGTTCGGCGAGGTGGCGCAGCGGAACCGGACAGGACAGCGGCCGCCGGTCGGGCGCGGGCTCCTCCCCGGCCAGGGCCGCGACGGCCGGGCCGCACATCCGGCCCTGGCACCAGCCCATGCCGGCACGGGTGAGGAGTTTGACCGTACGGGCGTCCCGCGCGCCGAGGTCGTCGGCCGCCTCGCGGATCCGCCCGGCCGGGACCTCCTCGCAGCGGCAGACGACGGCGTCGTCCCGGAGCCACCCGGTCCACCCCTCGCCGGGGCGGTGGGCGGCGGCCATCGCGTCGGCGAAGGCCCGCAGCCGGGCCCGGCGGCGGACGAGACGCGCCCCGGGCGGTGCGCCCGCGACGGAGTGCGCGGCCAGTTCGCCCTCGACCATGGCCAGTTGGGCTCCGCCGATGCCACCGGTCTCGCCCGCCGACCAGATGCCGGGGACGGAGGTCCGCTGCTCGGCGTCGAGGACGAGGGCGACGGTGCCGTCGGAGGACGGCCGGGTCCCGCACCCGAGGCCGGTGGCCAACTCCAGTTGGGGCACCAGCCCGTGGCCGACGGCGAGGGCGTCGCAGGGGATCCGCCGGGCGGTGCCGGGCAGCGGCCGCCAGTCCCGGTCGAGCCGGGCCACGGTGACGGCCTCGACCCGGTCGGTGCCGTGCGCCTCGGTGACGGCGTGCCGGGTCAGCAGCCGGACGTGGTGGCGGGCCAGCGCGCCGCCGTAGCCGGCCCCCTCGACGAGCTTGCCGGGATTGCGCAGCAGGGCGGGGACCTGGCCGGCGTACGCGGTGTAGGCGGCGGCCTCCACCACGGCCGGCACGGTGGCTCCGGCGGCGGCGAGCGACCCGGCCACGGCGAGCAGCAGCGGCCCGCTCCCGGCGACGACGACCCGCCTGCCCGGCAGCACCAGCCCGCCCTTGAGCATGGCCTGCGCGCCGCCGGCCCCGACCACTCCCGGCAGGGTCCAGCCGGGGAAGGGCAGTTGCCGCTCGTAGGCGCCGGTGGCGATGAGCACCGCCCGGGCCGTGACCGCGGCGGCTTCCTCCTCGGGGGCGTGACCGGCGACGGCGTGCAGGATCCACTCCGTGGCCTGTCCCGCCTCCCCGGTGCGCGTCCCGGTCGGGGCGCTCGGTCCGCTCGGGTCCGCAGGGACGACGGCCCACACGTGATGGAGCGGGAGGTACGTGATCCGGCCGGCCGATGCGTGGGTCCGCAGGGCGGCTTCGAGGGTCGCGAACGCGGCCCAGCCGTGGTGCAGGGCCTCGGGGCGGGCCGCGCCCAGGCCCGGGGCGGGGTGGCGGTAGAACTGCCCGCCGGGGCGGTCGCCCGCGTCCAACAGGGCGACCCGGAGCCCGAGATGGGCGGCCGTGACGGCCGCGGCCAGGCCGGCCGGGCCGGCCCCGACGACGGCCAGGTCGACGAGCCCGCCGGCGGCGGGGGCGAGGGGTTCAGACGGCGAGGTCGGCACGGCCGGTTCCCTCCTGGGTGGTGACGGAGTCCCCCGGCCGGGCCGCAACCATGCAGGCGCGCTGGTTCGGGCGGCCGTTGACCGTGACGAGGCAGTCGTAGCAGCTGCCGATCCCGCAGAACGCGCCGCGCGGGGCGCCGCCCTCCCGGGTGGTCCGCCAGGCGAGGATGCCCGCTCCCCAGAGCACGGCGGCGATGCTCTGGCCGGGCAGGGCGGGCAGTTCCCGGCCGTCGAAGGTGATCTCGTGCGCGGCTGCCGGGCTGCCGCCGACCAGCGAGCGGGGGCTGCGCATCAGTGCTGCTCCTCGGGGGTGTCGGGATCGAGCGGCGCCGCCGCGAAGCGGTCCGGGCGGAACGGGTACGGGGAGAGCGGCGGTTCGGCCCCCGTCAGGGCGGCGGCGATCAGCGCTCCGCTGGCGGGCGCCAGGCCGATGCCCGCGCCCTCGTGGCCGCAGGCGTGCAGCAGTCCGGGGCGCCGCGGGTCCGGGCCGATCGCCGGGAGGTGGTCGGGCAGGTAGGGGCGGAAGCCGTGATAGGCGCGCATCACCCGGACGTCGGCCAACACCGGGAAGAGCGCGGCGGCCTGGCCGGCCAGGCGGCGCAGCGCCTCGGTCGAGAGGGTGCGGTCGAAACCGACCCGCTCCCGGGTGGCGCCGATCAGGACCGGGCCGGACGGGGTGCCCTCGACCACCGCCGAGGACTGCAGGGCGGCGGAGCCGCTGGCGACGTCCGCGATGTAGTCGGCGGCGTAGACCTTGTGGCGGACCACCCTCGGCAGGGGTTCGGTCACCAGGACGAAGCCGCGGCGCGGGAGGACGGGCAGGGTGACCCCGGCCAGGGAGGCGATGCGGCCGCCCCAGGTGCCGGCGGCGTTCACCACGGCCGGGGCCAGGAGTTCGCGGCGCGGGGTGCGCACCCCGCGCACGACGCCCCCCTCCAGCAGGATCTGCGTCACCTCCTCGCCGAGGTGCACCTGGGCACCTGAGGCGGCCAGCAGTCGGGCCGCCGCCTGGGCGGGCTGGACCTGGGCGTCCTGCGGGTAGTGGAAACCGCCCGCCAGGCCGGGCGCCAGGTGGGGTTCCAGGTCACGCAGGGCGTCCGCCGCCACCTCGACCGCGTCGACGCCGGCCGCGCGTTGGCCCTCGGCGAAGGTCCGCAGGGCCTTCACGGTCCTCTCGTCGGGGGCGACGACGAGCCCGCCCTTGGGCTCGTACTCCATCTCCCGCGGGAGGACCGCGGCGAGTTCGGTCCACAGCCGGGTGGACAGCAGGGCGAGGTCGAGTTCGGGTCCGGCCTCCTTGTCGGAGACCAGCAGGTTGCCTTCGCCGGCACCGGTGGTGCCGCCCGCCACGGGGCCCCGGTCGACCACGGCGACGGAGAGTCCGGCGCGGGCCGCATAGTAGGCGCAGGCCGCCCCGACGACGCCGGCGCCGATGATCACGGCGTCCAGGGAGTGTCTCTTGAGCACGGCAGTAATATGTCACATTCTTTAGGGCCTGCCCAGACGCCCGGACCGGTCCCGCACCCCCCTCGGATGCGGGACCGGTCCGGGGCCGGGCCGGCGTGGGCCCGGCGGTGGCGCCGGGCCGGGTGCCGGTCAGCCGCGGAGGGGGCCCTCACAGCTGTAACTGGAGGTGCCCGCGACCTTGTTGGTCCAGATCTCCACCGGACCGAAGGAGCAGTTCATGTCGGCGAGGTTGTTGGAGGCCGCGCCCGCCCGGTCGAGGATGAAGTAGTCGACCGTCTCCGACATGTCCTTGAAGACCTGGTCGCCGTTGCGCCAGTTCTTCAGGTTCGCGGTGATCCGACCGGTACAGGTGAAGCGGCGCTTGGCGGCGTCGCCGTTCTCCGTGCAGTCCGGGGTGTTCTGCGTGGCCGTGGCGAAGGAGGACTTCACCGAGGCGAGCGCGGCGTCGCGCAGTCGGTCGTTCGGGGTGAAGGAGGTGTTCGGCACGTAGAGCTGGTCGACCTTGGCGATCTGCGCGTCCAGGAAGCGGTCGTAGTCGCGCTGGAGGTAGGTGTCCGCGCCCATCCGGTGGCGCCAGGCGTCGTACGCCGCCACGTCGTCGTTCCGCAGGTGCGTGTACATCTCGCGCAGCAGCGTGGGCTTCTCGGTCCACAGGAACTCGAAGAAGGTGCCCGCGTAGCTGTAGAAGCGGAAGCCGTCGCCGTCGTAGGTGGCGTTCAGCAGCTGCTCGACGCTCATGCGCGGGCCGCCGCCGGCCGTGTCGCTGATGATGCTCTTGACCAGGGACTTGCGGACGGCGATGCCGTTGTCGCGGGTGGCGCCGTCGAAGAACTCGGCGGTGCCCTCGTCCATGGCGGTCGTCCGGTCGCTCTCGTACCACTCGCCCTGGCCGAAGAAGCCGGGCACGGCGAAGCGGCCGTTGAGGTAGTGCGTGTACTCGTGCCGGAAGAGCTCCTCCAGGGTGAGGGAGGAGTCCTGCGGGACGCGGCGCTGGTAGGTGTAGAAGGTGGCGCCGTTCTCGATGTAGATGCCGCCGTTGTTGGTGTCGTAGCCGGTCAGGATCGGGTGGTAGTTCACGTAGTCGGCGCGGGAGGCGTAGAGCACGATGTTCAGCGTGGTGTTGGGGTCGCCCGCGAGCGGCTGGTCGGTGCCGAGCACCCGGTGGTACTGGGCCTTCACCTGCTTGCTCGCGTAGTAGAGCTGGTCGACCGTGGCCCGGTCCAGGGCGGTGCGGACCTTGATGGCGCCGTTGTCGTAGGAGTAGGTGGAGGGGAAGAGCTGCTTCTCGATGTCCTCCTTGCACACCCCGTACGGCTTGCAGGCCTCGTAGACGTTGAGCCAGGAGACGATCTTGGCCCACGGCTCGCTGCCGTCGCCGAAGGCGGCCCGGACCGGGCCGAGCATCGCGCCGAGGTCGGCGACGACCCGGTCCCGCAGGCCCTCGACCTGGCCGAACCGGGCGTACTCGCTCAGCGCGTCGCGCACCACCCAGGCGTTGCCGGTGCCCTTGAGGTGGGTGTAGCCGGCGAAGGCCTTGAAGGCGTCGCGGTAGGCGGGGTCCGCGGCCACGGCGGAGTGGAAGGCCGCGTCCTGGTTGCCCGGGTAGACGCCCAGGTAGGAGACGGACAGCGCGGCCAGCGCGGCGCCACCCCAGCCGGCGTCGAGGTGGGTGGCCGGGTGGGCCGGGTCCATGGTGGCCAGGACCTTCTTGATGAGGCCGAGCTGGTGCTGACGCAGGCCGGGCGCGCTGCCGGCGTAGAGGGCCTCGCGCAGGGTGCGGGCGTTGGAGGGCGTCGCGTCGAAGGTGTGGGCGGCGGCGCCGAAGTCGGCGATGGCGCGGCGCATGGCGTCGACGGTGGGGGCGTCGGTGACGTCGATCTCGGGGCGCGAGTAGTCGTGGTAGGCGACGGCGTGCAGGTACGTGAACATCTCCTCCAGGTGGGAGGGGTTACGGCCGTCGTGGGCGGCGGCCAGGGCGGATATCCGGCGGGAGACGGCCTGCACGTGCGCGTCCGACATGACCGGGGTCAGGCGGGCGTCCCAGGTCCAGATGAGGCCGCGCAGACAGCCGTCGGCGAGCACGGCCTGGTCCGCGAGGAAGTCGGCGAACTGCTCGGGGGTGAGTCCGGTGATCCCGTCGAGGGTGCAAGGGACGCCCGCGGCGACGCTCTTCGCGGTGGGGGCCGCCTTGGCCGTCCTCCCGCGCTTCTGCAGGTCGTCGACGGGCGCGGCGGCGGTCGCGGCGCCCGGAACCTGCCCGGTGATGTTCTGCCCGCCCGGGGCCGGAGCCGGCGCCGGGGTGTTGTCCTTCGGGTCGGCCAGGCGGTCGACCTCGTCGAAGGGGTTCCCCGTGGGGCCGGGGGCGGCCGGGGCGGCCTGTGCGCCGGTGAAGGATGCCGGGGCCGCGAACTCGGCGGCCTGCGTGGTGGCCTGACCCGCGGTGGCGAGGAGGGTCACGGCCACGGCGGAGGCGAGAAGGGAAGAGCGCACAGCTCTGTGCTT
The DNA here is from genome assembly GCF_053615355.1 of Streptomyces sp. CLCI03. NCBI lineage: Bacteria > Bacillati > Actinomycetota > Actinomycetes > Kitasatosporales > Streptomycetaceae > Streptomyces > Streptomyces sp. CLCI03. The sequence goes on from NZ_CM132132.1 coordinate 2,116,712, forward strand.
GAGCACCGAGAACTCCTGATTGGAGAGGGTGAGGTGGGGGGTGGTGCGTGAACTGCCCTGCGTCACACGGCGTTTGACGGGGGTTAACGTGCCGCGATGTGAGCTGTAACATAGTAATGTGAAATTGCACTGACAAGACCTGTGCGCACACCAGTTCACAACTTCTTGAGGGAGTCCTCGTGACCGAAGCCCCCGCCGACGCCTCCTCCCACGCTCCCGCCCCCCTCAACACGGGCAGCCACGACCGTCCGGTGTCACCGGAGTTGTCCCGGTTCATGGCGGGGAACTGGGCGGCGAGCCCGCTGCCCGACTCCGCCCGCGTGCCCGGGCACGACGTCACCCCGGCCCGCCGGGCGCGGCTCTCGGCCCGCTTCCCGGGCGAGCGGCTGATCGTCCCGGCCGGGGAGCTGAAGGTCCGCTCCAACGACTGCGACCACCGCTTCCGGCCGCACAGCGCGTACGCCTGGCTGACCGGCCTCACCGGCGAGGACCAGGCGGGCCACGTCCTGGTCATGGAGCCGTCGGGTCCGCACGGCCACGAGGCCGTGCTGTACCTGCGGCCGCGCTCGCCGCGGGCGGGCGAGGACGGGGAGTTCTACCGGGACCGCCGGTACGGGGAGTTCTGGGTGGGCCGGCGGCCCGACCTCGCGGAGGCCGAACGCCTCACCGGCATCCGCTGCGCGCACCGGGACCGGCTCGGTCGACCGACGGGCCGCGACGCGGCCTCCGACCCCGAACTCGCTTCCGCGCTGTCGGAGTTGCGGCTGGTGAAGGACGCCTGGGAGGTGGCGCAGCTCCAGCTGGCCGTCGATCACACGACGGCGGGCTTCGAGGACGTCGTACGGGCCCTGCCGCGCGCGCTGGCGCATCCGCGCGGGGAGCGCTGGATCGAGGGGGTCTTCGGTCTGCGCGCCCGGGCGGAGGGCAACGGCACCGGCTACGAGACGATCGCGGCGTCCGGCGCCCACGCCTGCACCCTGCACTGGATCCGCAACGACGGCCGACTGAACGGCGAGGAACTGCTGCTCCTGGACGCGGGCGTGGAGACGGACACCCTCTACACGGCGGACATCACCCGCACCCTCCCGCTGTCGGGCCGCTTCTCCCCCGTCCAGCGCCAGGTGTACGAACTGGTCCTGGCCGCCCAGGACGCGGGCATCGCGGCCCTGCGCCCGGGAGCGAGCTTCGGGGACTTCCACCGGGCCGGGATGCGGGTGATCGCGGAGGGCCTGGCGGACCGGGGCGTCCTGAAGGACGCGGAGGGCGACCTGCACCGGCGGTACACGCTGTGCAGCAGCGGCCACATGTTGGGGCTGGACGTGCACGACTGCGCGAAGGCGCGGGCCGAGACGTATCTGGACGGCGTCCTGGAGGAGGGGCAGGTCCTGACGGTGGAGCCGGGCCTCTATCTCCAGCCCGACGACGAGACCCTCCCGGCGGAGCTGCGGGGCATCGGCGTCCGCATCGAGGACGACCTGGTCATCACGGCGGACGGCGCCCGCCTGATGTCGGGCGCGCTCCCGCGCACGGTGGCCGGGATCGAGGAATGGATGGGCCGCCTCCTGGACGCCCCCTAAACGCTGTGCGGGGTGGTGAGCCGGGCGGTCAACTCCTCGACGAACGCCTCCAGATGCGGCGGGCGCGGTCCGGTGCGGGTGGCACAGAACCAGGTGCGGGTCAGGGGCTGCGCGCCGATGGCGACGAGGGCGAGACCGTGCGAGGCCACGTAGGGTGCGGCCACCCAGTTGGGCAGCACGGTCACGCCCTGGCCGCCGGCCACCATCTCGATGACCAGATCGGTCACCACCGGCATGGTGGTGATCCGGGCCGGCCGGGCCCCGACGGGGATCGGCAGCGGCATCGACGGGATCCGCTTCTGGTCGTAGAAGTCGTAGAGGACGAGGTCGGCGCCGTCGAAGTCACGGGCGGTCAGGTGCGCGCGCGAGGCCCACGGGTGGCCGGCGGGCACCACCGCCACCATCTCGTCCTCGAACAGCCTGGTCAGCGACACCCGGTCCATCTGCAGGTCCGGCTTGGTGACCAGCGCGACGTCGACGAGGTCGGCGAGGAGGGCCGGGATCGGCGCGTCGTCGGCGACGGTCTCGATGCGCACGTCGATGTCCGGCGCCCGCTCGCGGAAGGCGCGGAGCACGGGCGGCAGCCACGGGAAGGTCGTACTGCACTGCGCGGTGAAGCGGACCCGCCGGTCGCGCCCGTCACGGATCTCGCGCAGGTCCCGGGCCGCCGAGTCCAGTTCGCCGAGGACCTGGCGGGCCGCGACCAGCAGTCGGCGGCCCGCGGCGTTGGGGACCAGGCGGCGGCCCTTGCGGTCGAAGAGGGCCATGCCGAGGCGGGCCTCCAGCCGGGTGAGCCGCTGGCTGAGGGCGGGTTGGCTCACGTAGAGCCGCTCGGCGGCGGCGGTCAGCGAGCCGGCCTCGGCGGTGGCGGCCAGGAGTTCCAGGTCACGCAGATCCACATCCATAACCCGGGATTATCACACGATCCAAAGTTCGTCGTGGTGTTATGAGTTGGGCGCTCCTAGGTTCGTGGTGTCAGCCGGTCGGAACCCCGACGGACGACACCGACGAGAGGCACAGCGCCATGACCGACACGCACACGGACATCGACGACACCACGACCACGACCGCCCTGGTCACCGGTTCCTCCAGCGGCATCGGCCTGGACATCGCCCGCGCCTTCCTCGCGAGCGGCGCCAATGTCGTCCTGAACGGCCGGGACGCCGACCGCCTCGCCAAGGCCGCGGCCACCCTCGGCCACCCCGGGCGGATCGCGTGGATCGCGGGCGCCATCGCCGAGCCGACGACGGGCGAGGCCCTCGTCCGCACCGCCCTCGACCGCTTCGGCCGCATCGACGTCCTGGTCAACAACGCGGGCACCTTCGCCCCCAAGCCCTTCACCGAGGTCACCGAGGAAGAGCTCGACGGCTTCCTGACCGGCAACCTCAAGGGCACCTACCTCACCACCCAGGCCGTGGTACGGGCGCTGCGCGCGCAGGGCCGGGGCGGCAGCATCGTCAACATCGGCACCGTCCTGGTGGACCACGCGCTGGCAGGCTTCCCGTCCTCCGCGCCGGTGGTCAGCAAGGCGGGGGTGCACGCGCTGACGACCAGCCTGGCAGCCGAACTCGCCGCCGACGGCATCCGCGTGAACCTCGTGTCCCCCGGCATCATCCGCACCCCGCTGCACGCGGGCTCGGACGTGGACGCCTTCGGCGGACTCGCCCTGCTGAACCGGGTCGGCGAGGTCCCGGAGATCTCCGAGGCGGTGCTCTACCTCGCGGGCGCCACCTTCGTCACCGGCCACGCCCTGCGCGTGGACGGCGGCCACGTCACCGGCCGCGCCTGAGCCGACACCTCTCCCCTCCCCACCGGAAGGACATCCTCACCATGCCGTACGTCAATGTCAGGATCACCCGTGAAGGCGCCACCGCCGCCCAGAAGGCCGAGATCATCGCGGGTGTGACCGACCTGCTGGTCCGGGTCCTCGACAAGGATCCGGCAACCACCTTCGTCCTCATCGACGAGGTGGAGCTGGAGAACTGGGGCGTGGGCGGCGTCCGGACGGACGAGTACCGCCGTCTGCGCGCACGGAACCAGGCAGTCGCACCACCCAGCCCCGCCGGCGCTTGAGGCGCGGGTCCGGGCAGCGCCCGGCGGGGCCCGGGGCAGCGCCCCGGCACCGACGACCCGCCGGGCCGACCCACCGGAGCCCTAGGGGGTGTCTTGCCGATCAGGGCGGGCTCGCGGCGCCCGGCACCGCGCCCTGTTCCGCCCCGATCGACAAGACACCCCCTAGGCGAGCACCGCCACCCCGTCCAGTTCGACCAAGGCCTGGTCGTCCCAGAGTCGGACCACGCCGATGACGGCCATCGCCGGGTAGTCGCGACCCGCCGACCGCCGCCAGATGCGGCCCAGTTCGGCCGCGTGGGTCCGGTACGCCGCCACGTCCACCGTGTACACCGTCACCCGGGCCAGGTCCGCCGGGGTGCCGCCGGCGGCGGCGAGGGCCGTCAGGAGGTTGGTGAGGGCGATCTCGAACTGCTCCGGCAGGCCCTCGCCCACCACCTTGCCCGCACCGTCCAGAGCGGTCTGGCCCGCCAGGAACACCAGCCGGGTGCCGGTCGCCGCGACCGCGTGCGAGAAGCCCGTCGCGGGCGACAGCTCTCCCGGATTGATCCGCTCCAGGCTCATCGCGTCACCACCCCCGCGTACAGCTCCTTCGCGATGATCGTGCGCTGCACCTCGCTCGCCCCCTCGTAGATCCGCGGTGCCCGCACCTCCCGGTAGAGGTGTTCGAGCAGGTGGCCGCGTCGGAGGGCGACCGCGCCGTGGAGTTGGACCGCGTGGTCGACCACGTACTGGGCCGTCTCCGTGGCCAGCAGCTTCGCCATCGCCGCCCGGCGCGGGACGTCCCCCGCGCCGCGGTCGTAGGCCCCGGCCGCCGCGTACACCAACAGCCGGGCCGCCTCCGTGCGGGTGGCCATCTCGGCCACCCGGTGCGCCACCGCCTGGAGGTCGCTGAGCGTTCCGCCGAAGGCGGTCCGGTCCGCCGTGTAGGTGAGTGTCGCGTCCAGCGCGGCCCGTGCCATACCCACCGCGAACGCGCCGACGCTCGGCCGGAAGAGGTTGAGGGTGTCCATCGCGACGCGGAACCCCCGCCCGGGTTCGCCGAGCAGGTCCCGCGGGCCGACCGGCACCCCGTCGAAGGTGAGGGAGCCGATGGGGTGCGGCGAGAGCATGTCCAGGGGTGCGCCGGAGAGTCCGGGGCGGTCGGCCGGGACCAGGAAGGCCGAGACCCCCTTCGCCCCCGGCCCCTCGCCCGTTCGGGCGAACACGGTGTAGAAATCCGCTTCGGGGGCGTTGGAGATCCAACACTTCTCACCGCTGAGCCGCCAGCCGCCACCGGCGGCCGGGTCGACGGCCGGATCGGCCGTCGCCGCCAAGGCCAACGCCGCCGCGTCCGAGCCCGCCCCCGGCTCGCTCAGCGCGAAGGCCGCCACCGCCCGCCCTGCGCGTACCCCCGGCAGCCAGCGCTCCCGCTGTTCCTCGCTGCCCGCCCGCAGGACCGGGTACGCCCCGAGTCCCTGCAGGGCGAGCGCCGTCTCGGCCTCCGTGCAACCGTAGGCGAGGGACTCCCGCAGCAGGCACAGTTCGAGCGCGCCCGAGGCGAACACCCGCTCCAGCAGGCCCAGCTCGCCCAACGCCGCCAGCAGCGGGCGGTTGACCCGCCCCGGTTCCCCCTTCTCGGCCAGTGGCCGCAGCCGCTCCGCCGCCAGTGCGCGCAGCTGCCCGCACCACTCCTCCTGGTCCACCCCGAGCGCGAATCCGGTCATCCGAACATCCCCGCATCTATCGCGTCCTGTTGACTGCCGTCACCATCACGATACGCTCCTGGAAGGACCTTCCGGCCGCGGCCGGGGGAACCACCGCACGGCCGGCTCCACCCCACCCCGGACCGCCGCAAGGGGGGCGACCCGCCTTGGACCTCAAGCCTTCCGCTCACACCGACACCTTCGCCCGTGACCATCTGCCACCCGCGGACACCTGGCCGGAGCTCGTCTTCGAGCTGCCCGAACTGGCCTACCCGGACCGCCTGAACTGCGGGGTCGAGCTGCTGGACGCCACCATCGCCCGATTCGGTCCGGCGGGCGCCGACCGCCCGGCCTTCCGCAGCTCCACGGGCGAGGTGTGGACGTACGGCGGCCTGCGCGAGCGGGTGGACCGCCTGGCCCACACCCTCACCACCGACCTCGGCGTGGTCCCCGGCAACCGGGTGCTCCTGCGCGGGCCCACCGGCCCCTGGCTCGCCGCCTGCTGGCTCGCGGTGATGAAGGTGGGCGCGGTGGCCGTCACCGTCCTGCCCCAGCAGCGCGCGCAGGAGCTGGCCACGGTGTGCGCGATGGCTCGGGTGGGGCACGCCCTGTGCCACGCGGACGTGCTGGACGACCTGGTCAAGGCGGAGGTGCCGGGGCTGCGGATCACCGTGTACGGGGGCACCGCCCCGGACGATCTGCTCCGGCTGGCCGAGAGACACCCCGACCCGTTCCCGGCCGCCCCGACCTCGGCCGACGACGTCGCCCTGATCGCCTTCACCTCCGGGACCACCGGGCGACCCAAAGGCTGTATGCACTTCCACCGCGACCTGCTCGCGGTCGCCGACACCTTCTCCCGCACCGTGCTGCGGCCCCGCCCCGACGATGTCTTCGCGGGCAGCCCGCCGCTCGGCTTCACCTTCGGCCTCGGCGGGCTGGTCGTCTTCCCGCTGCGCGCCGGGGCCTCGGCGCTGCTGCTGGAGGAGGCGGTACCGCGCCGGCTGCTGCCCGCCCTCGCCGAACACCGGGTGACGGTGCTGTTCACCGCGCCCACCGCCTACCGGACGATGCTGGACGCGCTGGGCCCGTACGACGTGGGCATGTACGACCTGTCGGCGCTGCGCCGCTGCGTCTCGGCCGGGGAGAACCTGCCCGCCGCCACCTGGCAGGCCTGGTACGAGCGCACCGGCCTGCGCATCATCAACGGCATCGGGGCGACCGAGCTGCTGCACATCTTCATCTCCGCCGCCGACGAGGACATCCGGCCCGGTACGACGGGCCGGGTGGTCCCCGGCTGGGAGGCCCGGGTGGTGGACCGGGCCGGTCGGCCGGTCCCGGACGACGAGCCGGGACTGCTGGCCGTGCGCGGCCCGGTGGGCTGCCGCTACCTGGCCGATCCACGGCAGGGCGAGTACGTCCGGGACGGGTGGAATCTGACCGGCGACACCTACGTCCGTGATCCCGACGGCTACTTCCGCTACGTCGCCCGCGCCGACGACATGATCGTCTCCGCGGGCTACAACATCGCGGGCCCCGAGGTGGAGGAGGCCCTGCTGCGCCACCCGGACGTGGTCGAGGCGGCCGTGGTGGGCCTCCCCGACGAGCGCCGCGGGCAGATCGTGGTGGCGTACACCGTCGCACGCGACGGCGCGGTGCTGACGGAGGAGGTCCTGCGCACCTTCATGCGGGCGGAACTGGCCCCGCACAAGTGCCCCCGCTCCTTCGTCTTCCTCCCCGCCCTCCCCCGCACCGCCACGGGCAAACTGCAGCGCTTCCGGCTGCGCGAACCCGACGCCCGACCCGACCCGCCCCGCAGGATCTAGAGTGAACCCGTGGTCGAGCAGCACACCCCGCGATCCCTGATCGTCACGTTCTACGGAGCCTACGGGCGGGCCTTCGAGGGCCCGGTCCCGGTGGCCGCGCTGATCCGCCTGCTGGGCGCGGCCGGCGTGGACGCCCCGTCCGTCCGCTCGTCGGTGTCCCGGCTGAAGCGGCGCGGCTTCCTGCTGCCCGAGCGCACGGCGGACGGCTCGGCGGCGTACGGGCTCTCCGAGGAGGCCCGACAGCTGCTGGACGACGGCGACCGCCGGATCTACGGCAGCCCGCAGCTGTCGGACGAGTGGCTGGTGGCGGTGTTCTCGGTCCCGGAGCAGGAGCGGAACAAGCGGCACCTGCTGCGCTCGCGGCTGGCCCGGCTCGGTTTCGGCGCGGTGGCGCCGGGCGTGTGGATCGCTCCGGCCCGGTTCGCCGAGGAGACCGCGCACACCCTGGAGCGGCTGCACCTGACCCCGTACGTGGAACTGTTCCGCGGCGCCCACCTGGGATTCGCCCCGACCGCCGAGGCGGTGGCCCGCTGGTGGGACCTGGCGGCCCTGGCCAAACAGCACGAGGAATTCCTGGACCTGCACGAGCCCGTTCTGCGCGCCCTGCGGTCGGGCCCGGAGCCGACCCCGGAAGAGGCCTACCGGGGCTACCTCCTGGCGCTGGACACCTGGCGCCGGCTGCCGTACGCCGACCCGGGCCTGCCGCGGGACCTACTCCCGGCGGACTGGCCGGGTGACCGGGCGGCGGCCGTCTTCGCCGAGCTGCACGAACGGCTGCGCGCCGACGGGGAGCGCTTCGCGCGCCCCTGACCGGCCGGCTTCGGCTCCCCGGGCCGCCGGCTCGCGGACCGGGGCGGAAATCCGGGTGCGGGCCGACCGCGGGCCGCGCCACGATGGGCCATGAACTGGACCTTCACCACGGATCTGGCGGCCTTCGTCCGCGCGGCGGGCCCGGCCCTGGCCGCGCGGCCCGTGCCCAACACCGTCCTGCTGAGCGTGACCGACGCCCTGGCCCGGCGCGGCACCGGTGCCTACGGCCGCGACACCCCCTTCTTCGGCTGGTGGACCGGGGCCGACGGGGCCGTCGCCGGTGGTCTGCTGTGCACCCCGCCGTTCCCGCTGCACCTCGGCGTGGTGCCCGAGGAGGCGGTCCGCGCGCTGGGGGCGGAGCTGGCCGGCGAACCGCTGCTCGCCGGGGTCCGCACGCTCAACGCCCGCCGCGCGGACGCCCGGGTGCTGGCCGAGGCCTGGGGGCGGCCCACCCGGACCTCCGAGGAGCAGCGCCTGTACCGGCTGGCCGCCCTGGCCGTTCCGGACCCCGCCCCGGCCGGGCGGGCCCGGCCCGCCACCGAGGCCGACCTCCCGCTGCTGCTGGAGTGGGTCACGGCCTTCAAGGCCGAAGCGGGTGTGCCGGGCAGCGCCTCCGAGCCCGTGCTGCGCGACCGGATCTCCTACGGCGGGGCGGTGCTGTGGGAGCGGGCCGGGGACCCCGTCTCGCTGGCCGGTTTCTCCCGCGTGCTCGGCTCGGCCTCCCGTATCGGCCCGGTCTACACGCCGCCGGAGCACCGCGGCCGTGGTTACGCCGCCGGGGTCACGCACGCGGCGAGCGAAGCGGCGTACGCGACCGGAGCCGCCGAGGTCCTCCTCTTCACGGACCTGGCCAACGCCACCAGCAACGGCGTGTACCTGCGTCTGGGCTACACCCCGGTCGAGGACCGCACCGAGATCGTCGCGGTCTGACGGGCCGGTCCCCACCGTGATCGGGTGAACCTCGGCCCGACCGCCGGTCCGTGACGGCCTGGGAGAACCTCGCCCACGAGATCGGCCACAACTTCGGCATGAAGCACGACCGTCTGACGGTCACCCGCCAGGGCGGCGCCACCCCGGCGGGCACGTTCAACTACGGCTGGGTCACGCCCAACGGCCAGCACCGCACGCTCATGGCCTACTCCAACGCCTGCCCCCAGGCCTGCAACGTGGTCAACTCGTACTCGACCCCGGAGCGCACCTGGAACGGTCAGATCCTGGGCAACGCGCAGAACAACAACGCCGCCGTCGCCTTCCAGAACGCGGACACCCTGGCCGGTCACCGGGCCTCCCTCGTCACCAACCGCACCTCCCTCACCCTGCTGCACGACCCCGTGGGCGCGGGCACGGTCCGGGTCAGCGAGTACGGTCCGTACGACCCTGGCACGCAGGTCACCGTCACCACCGTCCCCAACGCCGGTTTCCGCTTCGACGCCTGGGCCGTGGACGGTGTCGAGCTGGAGGGGAACAACCCGAACTACCAGCTCACCATGAACGTGAACCGGACCGTCAACGCCCTGTTCGTCCCGATCGAGCAGCCGTAGGCTCCGGCCCCGCGCCCCTGGCGTCTCCTCTGCCGGACCCGGCGATCCCCCGGGTCCGGCAGGACCGCCGAGACGGTACGGCCGGCTAGCCCCGGCCCGTCGGCGGGGTGCGGCTGCCCGCCCGGTACGGGGCCGGCCAGGGCGCGCCCGGGCCTTCGTAGGACTGCTCGGCGGCCGCGTGCAGGGTCCAGTGGGGGTCGTAGAGGTGGGGGCGGCCGAGGGCGCAGAGGTCGGCGCGGCCGGCCAGCAGCAGGGAGTTCACGTCGTCCCAGGAGGAGATGGCACCGACCGCGATGACGGGGACGCCGAGCGCTCCCCGGATCCGGTCGGCGTACGGGGTCTGGTACGAGCGCCCGTACTCGGGGGCCTCGTCCGCGACCACCTGGCCGGTCGAGACGTCGATGGCGTCCGCGCCGCGGGCGGCGAAGGCGGCCGCGATCCGCACCGACTCCTCGGGTGAGGTGCCCCCGGGGGCCCAGTCGGTGGCCGAGAGGCGGACGGTCATGGGGCGGTCCTCGGGCCACACCGCGCGGACGGCGTCGAAGACCTCCAGCGGGAAGCGGAGCCGGTTCTCCAGGGAGCCGCCGTACTCGTCGTCACGGTGGTTGGTCAGCGGGGACAGGAACCCGGAGAGCAGATAGCCGTGGGCGCAGTGCAGTTCGAGCAGGTCGAACCCGGCGTCGGCGGCGCGGACGGCGGCGGCCGCGAACTCGGAGCGCAGCGCGACCATGTCGTCCTGCCCGAGGGCGCGCGGGAGCGCCGAGACGCCGGGCCGGTAGGGCAGCGCCGAGGCGGCCACCAGGGGCCAGTTGCCCTCGGGCAGGGGGTCGTCCATGCCCTCCCACATCACCCGGGTCGAGCCCTTGCGGCCCGCGTGGCCGAGTTGGACGCCGAGGGCGGTGCCGGGCGCCGAGGTGTGGACGAAGTCGGCGATCCGCTTCCAGGCGAGCGTCTGCTCCTGGGTGTAGAGGCCGGTGCAGCCGGGGGTGATCCGGCCTTCGGCGGACACGCAGACCATCTCCGTCATCACCAGGCCGGGGCCGCCGAGGGCGCGTGCCCCCAGGTGCACGAGGTGGAAGTCGCCGGGCACGCCTTCCTGGGCCGCGTACATGTCCATGGGCGAGACGACGACCCGGTTGCGCAGGGTCAGGCCCCGCAGGGTGAAGGGGGTGAACATCGCCGGGGTGCCGTCCGGGCAGCCGAAGTCCTTCTCCACCGCTCGGGTGAAGCGTGCGTCGCGCAGCCGGAGGTTGTCGTGGGTGACCCGGCGGCTGCGGGTGAGGAGGTTGAAGGCGAACTGCCGGGCGGGCTGGTCGACGTATCCGGCGATCTCCTCGAACCACTGTCGGCTTGCGGCCGCCGCCCGCTGGGTGCTGGCGACCGCCGGGCGGCGGGCCGTCTCGTACGCGGCGAGGGCGGCCGGGACGTCGTCCGGTGCGGCGCCCACCGCTTCGGCGAGGGCGAGCGCGTCCTCCACGGCGAGTTTGGTGCCGGAGCCGATGGAGAAGTGGGCGGTGTGCGCCGCGTCGCCGAGCAGGACGACGTTGTCGTGCGACCAGCGCGTGTTGACGACGGTACGGAACCGTGTCCAGGTGGAGCGGTTGCCGTGCAGCGGGCGCCCGCGCAGGGCCTCGCTGAAGATCTTGGCGCAGCGGGCCGCCGACTCGTCCTCGTCGCACAGGTCGAAGCCGGCCGCCCGCCACACCTCGTCGCGCATCTCCACGATCACCGTGGAGGCTCCGAATTGATTCCGCGGCCCGGAGGGCCCCGATGAGGGGTGGTGGTCGGGCGACGGGCGGGCGTAGGGGTAGGCGTGCAGTTGCATGACCCCGTGCTCGGTCTCCGCGATCTCGAAGCGGAAGGCGTCGAAGGCGAAGTCGGCGGCGAGCCAGATGTAGCGGCAGCGTCCGGCGGTCAGCGTCGGCCCGTAGTGCGCGGCGCCGGCCTCCCGGATCGCGCTGTGCACCCCGTCGGCCGCGACCACCAGGTCGTGGGAGGCGGCGAGTTCGGCCACGGCCGGGGCCTCGGAGCGGAAGCGGAGGCGGACGCCGAGGCCGGCGCAGCGTTCGTGCAGGATCTCCAGCAGCCTGCGCCGCCCGATGGCCGCGAAGCCGTGGCCGCCGGAGGTCAGCAGCCGGCCGCGGTGCACGATGTCCACGTCGTCCCAGCGCACGAACTCCGCGCTCAGGGCCGTGTGGACGACCGTGTCGGCCCGCTCGATGCCGCCGAGGGTCTCGTCGGAGAGCACCACGCCGAAGCCGAAGGTGTCGTCCGGGGCATTGCGTTCCCAGACCTCCACCGTGTGGCCCTGGCGGGCCAGGAGCGCGGCGGCGTAGAGCCCTCCCGGTCCCCCGCCGACGACGGCGACCCGCATGGCACCAGGAGTCATGTGGCTACCTGCCCTTCCACTCCGGCGGCCGCTTCCCGGTGAAGGCGGCGTGGAACTCCGCGTAGTCCTGGCCGTGCATCAGCAGGGCCTGGGTGTTGGCGTCCAGTTCCACGGACGCCGCCAGGGGCATGTCGAGCTCGGCGGTGAGCAGCGCCTTGGTCTGGGCGTGGGCGAGGGCGGGGCCGGCGGCCAGGCGTGCGGCGAGTTCGGCGGCCCGTACGTGGGCCTTGCCCTCCTCGGTGAGCTCGCTGAGCAGGCCGATCCGCTCGGCCTCGGCCGCGTGCACGGGCTCTCCGAGCATCAGCAGGCGGGTGGCGTGGCCGAGGCCGACGACCCGGGGCAGCAGGTAGGCCGCGCCCATGTCGCCGCCGGAGAGGCCGACGCGGGTGAAGAGGAAGGCGAAGCGGGCGGTGGGGTCGGCGATCCGGAAGTCGGCGGCGAGGGCGAGGACGGCTCCGGCTCCGGCGGCCACTCCGTGCACGGCGGCGATCACCGGGAAGGGGCATTCGCGGAGGGCGCGGACCACCTGGCCGGTCATCCGGTTGAAGTCGAGGAGTTGGGCGGTGTCCATGGCGAGGGTGGCGCCGATGATCTCGTCCACGTCCCCGCCGGAGCAGAAGCCGCGCCCCTCGCCGCCGAGCACGAGGGCGCGCACGGAGCGCTCACGGGACAGTTCGCCGAGCAGATCGCGCAGGTCGGCGTAGGCGCCGAAGGTGAGCGCGTTCAGCTTTTCGGGGCGGTCGAAGGTGACGGTGGCGACGCCGTCCTGCCGGGTGACCCGGAGGTGGTGCCACCGTTCGGTCGCTGGTGTGGAACCGATGAAGGGGCTCACCCCACCGACGGTATCACCAGATCGTGACTGCCGTCACAGAAGCGCGACATCTTGGCGGTCGGGGGTCGGATCCGGGATCCAGGGGGCGCCTGCGGAATGAGAATTCGACTTCGTATCGTTGAAAGTGGGATGTCTACTTTCCCTCCCCGGATCCGAGCCCGAAGCCGACCCCCCGACCCCGGAACGGATGACCTTTCCTTGTCCGACGCCTCCGCCTGGCGGATCGCCCTGCCCCACACGGCGGCGGCCGTACCCCTCGCCCGCGCCCTCGTCCGCACCGCACTGGCCGACACCGACGCGCCCGCGGACCGGGACACCGCGGAACTCCTGACGGCGGAGCTGGTCGCCAACGCCGTGGAGCACACCAGCTCCGGCGCCCCGATCGAGCTGGTCGTACAACTGCTGGCGGAGGGCTGCCAGGTCGAGGTCCACGACGGCGATCCCTGCCCGCCCGAGGACCTGTCGGCCCGTCCGGACGCCGACCGGCCCGACCCCTGGCAGGAGCACGGCCGCGGCCTGCTGCTGATCCGGAGCCTGAGCTCCGACTGCGGACACCGACCCACCCCGCACGGCAAGGCCGTGTGGTTCACCCTGCCCGCGCGGCGGACCGGCCCCACCGGCGCATGACTATGCGTCACCTCGGCCGGGCCGGCCGAGCGTGGCGACGAGCACGGCCTTGATGGTGTGCAGCCGGTTCTCCGCCTCGTCGAAGACGACGGAGTGCTCCGACTCGAACACCTCGTCCGTCACCTCCAGGGAGTCGAGCCCGTGCCGCTCGTGGATCTCCCGGGCCACCTTGGTACCGAGGTCGTGGAAGGCCGGCAGGCAGTGCATGAACTTCACGTCCGGGTTGCCGGTGGCGCGCAGCACGTCCATGGTCACCGCGTACGGGGACAGGGCCGCGATCCGCTCGTCCCAGACCTCCTTGGGCTCCCCCATGGACACCCAGATGTCGGTCACGACGAAGTCCGCGCCGGCGACCCCCTCGGCGACCTCCTCGGTCAGGGTGAGCCGGGCGCCGCTCTCCGCCGCGAGCTCCCGCGCCGCGGCCACCACCGGCTCGGCGGGCCAGTAGGCCCGGGGCGCGACGATCCGTACGTCCATGCCCAGCAGCGCGCCGGTCACGAGGTAGGAGTTGCCCATGTTGAAGCGGGCGTCGCCGAGGTAGGCGAAGGCGATCCGGTCCAGCGGCTTGGCGGTGTGCTCGGTCATGGTGAGCAGGTCGGCCAGCATCTGGGTCGGGTGCCAGTCGTCGGTGAGGCCGTTGAAGACGGGGACGCCGGAGTGGGCGGCGAGTTCCTCGACGGCCTGCTGGCTGTCACCCCGGTACTCGATCGCGTCGAACATCCGGCCGAGCACCCGGGCGGTGTCCTTGACCGACTCCTTGTGTCCCATCTGGGAGCCGGCCGGATCCAGGTAGGTGGTGTGCGCGCCCTGGTCCGCGGCGGCGACCTCGAAGGCGCAGCGGGTCCGCGTCGAGGTCTTCTCGAAGATCAGCGCGATGTTCCTGCCCTGGAGGAGGCGCTGCTCGACCCCGGCCTTCTTGGCGGCCTTCAGGTCGGCGGCCAGCTCGATCAGACCGCGGAACTCGGCGGCCGTGAAATCCAGCTCCTTGAGAAAACTACGGCCGGCGAGGTCGGTGGCCATGGGGTCGCTCCAGCGTCACGGTGACAGGGGATGTTGGAAGTCTATACGATCCTCTGTATTGATATACAGACCGGGCCCGGGGTCTTCCCCAGGCCCGGGACTCCTCCCCCAGGTCCGGCCGCCTCAGACCGCGTCCCGCTCGACCGGACAGCTCATGCAGCGCGGTCCGCCCCGGCCCCGGCCCAGCTCGCTGCCCGGGATCTCGATCACCTCGATGCCCATCTTGCGCAGGTGCGTGTTGGTCGTCACGTTCCGCTCGTAGGCGACCACCACGCCCGGCTCCACGGCGAGCACGTTGCACCCGTCGTCCCACTGCTCGCGCTCCGCCGAGTGCACGTCCTGCGTCGCGGTCAGCACCCGGATCGAGTCCAGACCGAGCGCCGCCGCGATGGCCCGGTGCATGTGGTCCTCCGGGTGGTCGGTCACCTTCAGCTCGTGCGGACCGCCGCCCGGCTCGATCGTGTAGGAGGGGAGCATGCCGAGTCCGGCGTACTGAGTGAACGTATCTCCGTCGACCATCGTCATCACCGTGTCCAGGTGCATGAAGGCCCGGGACTTCGGCATGTCGAGGGCCACGATGGTCTTCGCCGAACCGGCCGCGAACAGACCGCGCGCCAGCATCTCCACAGCCTGCGGGGTGGTCCGCTCGCTCATCCCGATCAGCACCGCCCCGTTGCCGATGACCAGGACGTCCCCGCCCTCGATGGTCGACGGGTAGTCCTGCTGCCCCTGCGACCAGTAGTGGAAGGCACCGGAGGTGGTGAAGAGCGGGTGGTGCTTGTAGATCGCCTCGAAGTGGACCGTCTCGCGCTGCCGGGCGGGCCAGCGCATCGCGTTGATCGACACCCCGTCGTAGATCCAGGCGGAGGTGTCCCGGGTGAAGAGGTGGTTGGGCAGCGGGCCCAGCAGGAAACCGTCCAGGTCCAGCGCGTGGAAGCGCACCGACACCGGCTCGGCGTGCCGCTCCAGGAACTCCCGCTTGGTCATCCCGCCGACCAGCGCCTCCGCGAGGTCCGCGGAGGTCAGCCCGTCGAAGACCGAGCGCAGGTGGTCGGTGGCGAGCGGCCCGTACTCCTTCTCGTCGAAGACCCGGTCCAGTACGAGGTGTCTCGCCTCCGGGATGTCGAGGGCCTCGCACAGGAGGTCACCGAAGAGGTGGACCTCCACGCCCCGGTCCCGCAGCACGTCCGCGAAGCCGTCGTGCTCCTGGCGGGCCCGGCGCACCCACAGCACGTCGTCGAAGAGGAGCGCGTCCTTGTTGCTCGGTGTGAGCCGCTTCAGCTCCAGGTCGGGCCGGTGGAGGATGACGCGGCGGAGCCGCCCGGTCTCGGAGTCGACATGGAATCCCATGCCGTACACATTCCCAGACCGAACGGCTTTTTGACGTGGCGTCCGCTCAGCGAGGGGTCGCGAGGCCGAGAAGCGCCGAGGGAGCGCCCGTGAGCTCCGGGGTGGTCAGGCCCAGTTCGGGCATGGTCAGGTTCGGCACCCCCGAGTTGGAGGCGTCCGGCATCGTCAGCAGACCGCCGGCGACCAGACCCGGGGTCCGGGCGAGCAGGTCGGTGGCCGGCGCCTCGACGGAACCCTCGCCGTCCGTCTCCGGCTTGCCCAGCAGGTTCGGCACCGGCGAGGTGACGAGGGTGCTGCCGAGCTCGGTGCCGACCGGGACCGACGGGAGCAGTGGGGTCGGGAGCATGTTCCCCTTGTGGAAGCGGGGCGACTCGGGCGCTCCCACGACCGGCATCGGCACGCCCGTGCCCACGCGCGGGGTGTCCACGCCCAGCGTGGTCTTCAGGGCGTCGAGCGGGAGATCGACCGGCACCGATTGGGCCATGGCCGGGGTGGCCGCTCCGGCCGCAGCCATACAGGTCATGAGTGCCGCAATGCTTCCGCGCGCGGTCATCTTCATAAGTGACGTTCCGTCCTTCCAGGGTCGCGGACATTCCGCTGCCCTGGATGAACGATCCCGCCGGTGGTTTTCCCGGAGTTCTCCGCGAAAGTTCCCCCATACGACCTAATTCGAGGCCGTACGGGGGCCACCCCTTTACGGGCCGTGCTGACGCGGCCCGCTCCCGCGAAGGTGCCGGCTCACAGCCGGGGGTCGACCGGCTCCGACTCCAGCGCGAGCACCGCGAAGACGGCCTCGTGGACCCGCCACAGCGGCTCGTCGGCCGCCAGCCGGTCCAGCGCCTCCAGCCCGAGCGCGTACTCGCGCAGGGCGAGCGAGCGCTTGTGCCCGAGGAACCGCTCGCGCAGCCGCTCCAGCTGCTGCGGACGGGTGTACTCCGGGCCGTAGATGATCCGCAGGTACTCGCGTCCGCGGACCTTGACCCCGGGCTGGACCAGTCGGCCCTTGCCGTCCCTGGCGTACGCCTGGAGCGGCTTGACGACCATGCCCTCGCCGCCGGCCGCCGTCAGTTCCAGCCACCAGTCGGTACCGGCCCGCACCGATTCCTCGTCCGCGGTGTCCACCAGGATCCGGCCGGTGCGGCGGAGCAGTCCGGTTCCGGCCGCCTCGTCCGCGGCGACCAGCCGGTCCAGCCAGAACAGCTGCTCGTCGTGGGGCACCGCGGCCAGCGACCGCCCGGCCACCGCCAGCAGCTGGAACGGCGCGAACCGGACGCCCTCCAGCCCGTCGGTGGTCCAGCAGTAGCGCCGGTAGGAGTCGGTGAAGGCGGCCGCGTCGGCGGCCCGCCCGCGCTGGCGCTCCAGCAGTTCGCCGGTGTCGACGCCCCGGGCGGTGGCCGCCTCCAGGGCGGCGACCGCGCTCGGGAAGACGGCGCCGGAGGCCGCGCCCACGGCGGCGTACTGGTTGCGCAGCAGACCGGTGGACTTCAGGGACCAGGGCAGCAGTTCCCCGTCGAGCAGCAGCCAGTCGGTGTCGAGCTCCTCCCAGAGGCCGGCGTCGGTGACCGCCGAGCGCAGCCGGGTGAGGACCTCCTCCGTGACCTCCGGGTCCTTGAAGAAGGGCCGCCCGGTGCGGGTGTAGACCGAGCCCGTGGGGCCGTCGACGCCGAAGCGGGTCCGGGCCGCGTCGGCGTCCTTGCAGACGAGGACCGTGGCGCGGGAGCCCATGTGCTTCTCCTCGCACACCACCTGGGCGATGCCGTCCGCCCGGTACTGGGCGAAGGCCTCGGCCGGGTGCTCCAGGTAGCCCTCCTCGCGGGAGGTGGCCGTGGGCGCCATGGTCGGCGGCAGGTACGGCACGAGACGGGGATCGACGGCGAAGCGGCTCATGACCTCCAGGGCCGCCGCCGCGTTCTCCTCGCGCACGTTGACGTTGCCCAGGTGCCGGGTCTCCACGACCCGGCGGCCGTGCACGTCGGCCAGGTCGAGCGGGCGGCCGTCGTGCCCGCCCGGCGCCTCGGCGACGAGCGGCTTGACCGGCTCGTACCAGACCTTCTCGGCCGGTACGTCGACCAGTTCGCGCTCGGGCCAGCGCAGGGCGGTCATCCGGCCGCCGAAGACGGCGCCGGTGTCGAGGCAGATCGTGTTGTTGATCCAGGTGGTGTCGGGCACCGGGGTGTGTCCGTAGACCACGACGGCCTTGCCCCGGTAGTCCTCGGCCCACGGGTAGCGCACGGGCAGGCCGAACTCGTCGGTCTCGCCGGTGGTCTCCCCGTAGAGGGCGTGCGAGCGGACCCGGCCGGAGGTACGGCCGTGGTACTTCTCGGGCAGCCCGGCGTGGCAGACCACCAGCTTGCCGCCGTCGAGGACGTAGTGGCTGACGAGGCCGCGGATGAACTCCCTCACCTCCTGGACGAACTCCTCCGGCTCCCCCTCCAACTGCTCGATGGTCTCGGCGAGGCCGTGGGTCCGCTGGACCTTGGAACCCTTCAGGTACCGGCCGAGCTTGTTCTCGTGGTTGCCGGGCACGCACAGGGCGTTGCCGGACTTCACCATGCCCATGACGCGGCGCAGCACGCCGGGGCTGTCGGGACCGCGGTCGACGAGGTCACCGACGAAGACGGCGGTGCGGCCCTCGGGGTGGACCCCGTCCTCGTAGCCGAGCTTGGTGAGCAGGGTCTCCAGCTCGGAGGAACAGCCGTGGATGTCGCCGACGATGTCGAAGGGGCCGGTGAGGTGGGTGAGGTCGTTGAACCGCTTCTCCAGGACCACCTCGGCGGTCTCGGCCTCCTCGACGGAGCGCAGCACGTGCACCTTGCGGAAGCCCTCGCGCTCCAGGCCGCGCAGCGAGCGCCGCAGGTCGCGGCGGTGCCGCTGGATGACCGCGCGGGGCAGGCCGGCCCGGTCGGGGCGGGCCGCGTTGCGTTCGGCGCAGACCTGCTCGGGCATGTCCAGGACGATGGCGATGGGCAGGACGTCGTGCTCGCGGGCGAGCTGGACCAGCTGCCGGCGGGCGTCGGCCTGGACGCTGGTGGCGTCGACGACGGTGAGGCGGCCGGCGGCGAGGCGCTTGCCCGCGATGTAGTGCAGGACGTCGAAGGCGTCGCGGCTGGCGCTCTGGTCGTTCTCGTCGTCGCTGACCAGGCCCCGGCAGTAGTCGGAGGAGATGACCTCGGTGGCCTTGAAGTGCTTGCGGGCGAAGGTGGACTTGCCCGATCCGGTGGCCCCGATCAGGACGACGAGGGCCAGGTCGGTGACGGGAAGTGTGCGCGTACGGGGGGTCTCGGTCTCGGTGCCGGTCATGCTGCCTCGCCCTCCTTCGGGGTGTCAGTGGTGTGGGTGGTGTGGGTGGGGTCCGTGGTGTCGGTGGTGTCGTGCTGGGTGAAGACGGCCATCTGGGTCGGCGGACCGACCTCGGGGTCGTCGTCGCCGACGGGCACGTACCGGACCCCGTAGCCGTGGCGTCGCGCGACGTCGTCGGCCCAGGCCCGGAACTCCGCGCGGGTCCACTCGAAGCGGTGGTCGCCGTGGCGGACGTGCCCGGCGGGCAGGGTCTCCCAGCGCACGTTGTACTCGACGTTCGGGGTGGTGACGAGGACCGTGCGGGGGCGGGCGGAGCCGAAGACCGCGTACTCCAGGGCGGGCAGCCGCTCCGGGTCCAGGTGCTCGATGACCTCGCTGAGCACGGCCGCGTCGTAGCCGGCCAGCCGCTTGTCGGTGTACGCGAGCGAGCCCTGCAGGAGCTTCAGGCGCGCGCTCTGCCGCTCGCCCATCCGGTCCAGCCGCAGCCGCCGGGCCGCGATCTGCAGGGCCCGTACGGACACGTCCATGCCGACGATCTCGGAGTACGCCGGGTCGCCGAGCAGCGCCTGGAGCAACTGGCCCTGGCCGCAGCCGAGGTCCAGCACCCGCTGGGCACCGGCGCCCCGCAGGGCGGCGAGGATCGCCTCGCGCCGCCGCACGGCGAGCGGCACGGGCCGCTCCTCGGTGTCGCGGGTCTCGTCCACCGCGTTGTCGATCTCCTCGACCTCGCTGCCGTCGGCCTCGGCGAGGCGGACCAGTTCCAGGCGCTCGACGGCGTCCTGGGTCAGGCGCTTGTGCCGGGCCAGGTAGCGGGAGGAGATCAGGCCGTTCTCGGGGTGGGCGGCGAGCCAGCCGTCTCCGGCGCGCAGCAGCTTGTCGACCTCGTCCGCGGAGATCCAGTAGTGCTTGGCGTCGTCGAGGACCGGCAGCAGCACGTAGAGCTGCCGCAACGCGTCGGCGAGGCGCAGCTCGCCCTCCAGGACGAGCCGTACGTAGCGGGAGTCGCCCCACTCGGGGAACTGATCGTCGAGCGGTACGGGATCGGCCTGTACGAGGTCCCAGCCGAGCGGCTCGAACAGCCGGTGCACGAGCGCGGCGCCGCCGCGGGCGGGCAGCACCGGGATCTCGACGCGCAGCGGCCGGGTCTGCTCCGGCAGCTCGGGGCGCAGGGCGCACTGCCCCTTGAGCGCGGTGCGGAACACTCCGCTGAGCGCGACGGCGAGCAGCGAGGACGCGGCGTACGGCCGGTCGTTCACGTACTGCGCGAGCGCGGCGTCCGGCGCTCCGCCCCGGCCCTTGCCCCGGCCGCGCCGGACGAGCGCGACGGGGTCCACCTCCAGCAGCAGGGCCGCCGTGCACCGCTGGGCCGAGGCCTCGGGGTAGAACACGTGGGCGGTGCCGTGGGAGGTGGAGAACGCCTGCGTCTTCCCGGGATGCTTGTGCAGCAGGTAGCCCAGGTCGGTGGCGGGTCGTTCGGGGGAGCCGGTGGTGGAGATCGTCAGGAACACACGACCGATTGTTGCTGGTCACCCGCCCCGTCTGCCTCTGGTTTTTCGACCGGGCGGTTCCTACGGCCGCCGCTCCGCCGGCAGCGGGCCGAGGGCGGCGATCCGGTCCGGGCCGATGCGGCAGCACCCGCCGATCAGGCGGGCGCCGGCGGCGTGCCAGGCCCGGGTGGGCCAGGGGACGGGGTCGTCGGGGGTGTGCCAGGTGCGGGTGGTGGCGTTCCAGACCGAGCCGTCGTTGGGGTAGGCCAGCAGCGGTTTCGTGGTCACGGCGGCGGCCGCTTCGAGGGCGGGCAGGACATCGGCCGGATCGCAGCAGTTGACGCCGACCGCGATGACCTGCGGGGAGGCGGCGGCGAGGGCGAAGGCCTCGTCGAGGGGTTGCCCGGCCCGGGTGCGGCCGGCGGCGACGGTGTAGGAGAGCCAGGCGGGGGCGCCGGTCTCCGCGAGGACGGTGAGCAGTGCCTCGGCCTCGTCGGTGTCCGGGATCGTCTCCACGGCCACGACGTCGGGGCCGGCGGCGAGCAGGGCCTCGACGCGGGGGCGGTGGAAGGCGGCGAGCGCGCGCCCGCTCAGCCCGTACCGGCCGCGGTACTCGGAGCCGTCCGCGAGTACCGCTCCGTACGGGCCCACGGAGGCGGCCACCCACACCTCGTGGTCGGCGGCCTCGGCCGTCCGGGCGGCCAGCAGCACGCTGCGCCGCAGCAGGGCGGTGGTCTCGGCGCGGTCGTGGCCGTGGGCGGCGAAGGCCTCGTAGCCGACCTGGTAACTGGCGGTGATCAGTACCTCGGCGCCGGCCCGGACGTACGCCGTGTGGGCGGCCGCCACCTGGTCCGGGTGCTCGGCGAGCACCCGGCCCGACCAGAGGTCGCCGGACAGGTCGCAGCCCTGGGCGGCGAGCTGGTTGCTGAGCCCGCCGTCCAGGAGTACGGCCCGGTGGGCCAGGGCTTCGGCGAGCGGGCCGGACGCGCGTGGCACGGTGGTCCCCTTCGCTATCGGACCTGGGAGAGCACCTGGGCGGAGATCAGCTCCAGGTGGTCCAGGTCGTGGAGGTCGAGCAGTTGGAGGTAGACGCGGGAGGCGCCGACGGCGCCGTACGCGCCGATCTTCTCCACGACCTCGTCCGGGGTACCGGCCAGGCCGTTGGCCTTGAGTTCGTCGACGTCCCGCCCGATGGCGGCGGCCCGGCGGGCCACCTCGGCGTCGTCCTTGCCCACGCAGACGACGAGGGCGTTGGAGTAGCGGAGGTCGTCGGGTCCCCGCCCGGCCTCCTCGGCCGCCTCCCGGACCCGGGCGAACTGGCGCGCGCTGTCCGCGACGGACGCGAAGGGCATGTTGAACTCGTCCGCGTACCGGGCGGCGAGCCGCGGGGTGCGCCTGGCGCCGTGGCCGCCGACGAGGACGGGAACCTTGGCCTGGGCGGGCTTGGGCAGCGCGGGCGAGTTCTCCACCCGGTAGTGCGTGCCGGCGTGGTCGAAGGTGGCGCCGGGCTCGGTGGCCCACAGGCCGGTGACGACGGCCAGCTGCTCCTCCAGCCGGGACATCCGGTCCGCCGGGAAGGGGATGCCGTACGCCTTGTGTTCCTCCTCGAACCAGCCCGCGCCGAGACCCAGTTCGACGCGGCCACCGGACATCTGGTCGACCTGGGCCACCTGGATGGCGAGGACTCCGGGCAGCCGGAAGGTTCCTGCCGTCATCAGGGTGCCGAGGCGGATCCGCTCGGTCTCCCGGGCCAGGCCCGCGAGGGTGATCCAGGCGTCGGTGGGGCCGGGAAGGCCGTCGGCGGATCCCATCCGTAGGTAATGGTCGGAGCGGAAGAACGCGTCGAAGCCCAGGTCCTCGGTGGCCTTGGCGACGGACAGGAGGGTGTCGTAGCTCGCGCCCTGCTGGGGCTCGGTGAAAACGCGAAGATCCATACCCCCATCCTGCACTTCCGCCCCGGCAGGGTGAATCTTCGTCAACCGGACGGTCCACGCCCCGGCGCGCCAGTGACCGGCCCGGACGGTGATCGTTGGCTCGGACGGAGCCGGACCGCCCGGCCCACGCGCCGGCGGCGTCCCGCAGGCGCGTCCACCGCCCCCTTCCGCCCTGGAAGGGCCAGGGCCGAGGAGGCCGCCATGTCCCACGAGGCCGTGCCGGATACCCACCGACACACCGGACCGACCGGACGGGCAGCGCACGCAGCACACGAGCGAGCGGGGCAGGAGCCGGCGGCACCCGCCCAGGGGGACGGCGCGCCGAAGGGCCTGCTGCAGCAGATGGAAGACCTGATGGCGGCGTTGAACGCCGACCTGTCCCGGCTCGACGCCGATCTCCAGGCCTCCACGGACCGCGCCCCCGAGGGCGAGCGCCGGACCTTCCGGTCGTCCTGACCACGCGGGTCCCGCCGAGCACGGCGGGACCCCCTCCGTGTAACCCTCAGGCCACGCCCGAGGCGGAGCCTCGCTCACGGACCGTCATGCGGCGCAGGATCGCCCGCACCCGGTCGCTCGACTCGTCGGCCGCGTCGATCGACTCTATGCACTGCCAGTACAGGGCCTCGTCGTCCGTCCCGCAGGCCACTCCGACCAGGGCTATGCCCACTTCACCCAGCAGCGCCTGAAGTCCGAGCATCGTCTGCCGGACGTCCGACACCTCGCTCAACTGCGCGGCTCTCGGCGGATACTCGGGCGCGCTGCCCTCTCCGCGCAGGGCCGCCCGGTCGAGCACCCCGCAGCCTCTTCCTCCCGCTTCCCCCAGTCCTCGTGCCTCCGGTCTCAGTTCCGGCGGCCCGGTGACCGCCAGATAGCTCCCTACGCCCTGCGCGAGCGCCTGGGCCTGCCAGGCCTCGCCCACGATGTCCCACGCGACCCCACTCTGTGCCAGCGCGTGCCGGCCGGCCGCGATGAGCCGTACCGCATCCATATGCCGTCCCCCGTCCGCACGACATCCCGCCGTCCTCACCACTACCCAGAGTGAGGGCAACGAGCCGGTAAAGCCAGGGGTATTCGGAAAATGTGGACACAAATGTGATTGTGGATGAGTCCATCACTCCGAAGAGTGACGATTCGGTGTCGATGTACCCGGCACGGGAAAGCGGATTTCGTTCCTCTCGATCTTCGCGGCGAGCGCATCCAGCACATCCACCCCGAGAACCTCACAGAACTGCAGCAGATACGCGAGCACGTCGGCCACCTCGTCGGCCACGCGGTGGGCCGTGTCCGGCTTCTCCATGACCTTCGCCGACTGCTCCGGCGTCAACCACTGGAAGATCTCGACCAGTTCGGACGCCTCCACACTGAGCGCCACCGCCAGGTTCTTGGGCGTGTGGTACGGCTCCCAGCCGCGCGCGGCCGCGAACCGCGCGAGCCGGCGCTGCAGCAGGTCCAGCCGCTCGTCGGGGCGGTCGCCGGGACGGTCCCCGATCCGCCCGCCGGGCCGCCCCTCCGATGGCTCCGGCCGTCGCTCGGGCTGTTCCTGGTTCTCCACCGCCGGCGTCTCGTTCATGCCCCCAGGTCTACCATCGCGACACCCGGGAGGTCGCGGGCGGCCGCGGCCGTCCCCTCCCCCACCGCCGCCACGAGCCGGATGTGGCCGCGGCCGCAGGACAGCAGGGCCAGGCGCAGCAGCTCGGCGCTCTGACGCCCGTCGAGGCCGCGGTCGAAGTCGTCGGCCAGCACCGTCAGGGCCTGCCGCGCGGACAGCAGTTCGGCCGCCGGGTCCATGGCCAGCACCCCGGGCCCGGTGAGCAGGACCAGCGCCAGCGCGAGGAAGCGCAGTTCGCCCGCGCCCAGTCGGGCCAGCTCGGTCGCGGGCCGGCCCGGGCCGCGGTCCAGCACCGCCTCGACGGGGCCGCCGCCCGCGGGAGCTCGTACGTCCAGCCCCGCCACGGACCCGGCGCAGCCCGTACGGGCCGCCTCCGCCAGCAGCGCGTGGCGGGTGCCGCATTCGCTACGGGTCCGCCGCAGCACATCGGCCAGGTTGGCGCAGTCGCCCAGCAGCCGGCCCTCTCCCGGCGCGACGGCGGCGCGCATCCGGTCCGGACGGGGGTCGCACGGGAACACCGCGCGCAGGGCCACGACCACCTGCTCGGCGGCGGCCAGCACCTGACGCTGACCCGCGGTGGAACCGGCGACGCGGAGCGGGAGCAGTGCCGTGCCGAGACGGTCGTCGGGCAGCGGGGCCCGGGTGACACCGACGGCGCCACCGGTCAGCCAGGCGGCCTGGACCGAGCGCCGGCCGGGGTCACGCAGAGCGGTGGCGAGCAGGATCTGCCCGCCCTGGGAGAGTCGTTCGCCGACGATCCGCAGCGTGGGCTCGGCCTGGACGGCGAGGTCGAGCCGGACCGGGCCCGCGGGTCCGTCCACTGTGCAGCCGAGGCGGAACCCGCGCCGGCGCTGCGCGTCGGGGACGGCCCGGTCGGGGATGCGGGCGCGCGGGTCCGGGAAGGCCTCCTCCAGCGTGGCCCCGGAACCCAGCCCGGCCAGGGCCTCGTAGGCGGCCAGGGCCTGGGACTTGCCGCTGCCGCTCGGCCCGGCGAAGAGGGTGAGGGGGCCGAGCGGGTGGACCGCCGAGCGGTGCGGCCCGAAGGCGGAGAGCCGCAGCTCGGTGACCACGGGCCGCGGGTACCGCCGGCCGGGCTCTGCGGGACGGCCGGGGCCGGTGGGGCGGGTCTGCGCGGGCACGACGGGCGCATCGCCCTCCTCCGACCCGATGGCGGAAGGCGCGGGCGGGGCTCCGGGCGGCACGGCGGCATCGACGTCGGCCCTGGTCTCGACCTCGGCCGCCGGAGCGGCGGCGGGAGGGGCCGCCGGAGGGGCGACGAGACGGGCGGCGGGAACGGGACCGGCGGGGGTGTCGGCTAACGCGACGGTGGCGGGCGCGCCCACCGCCGCCGCGTCCGAAATGGCGTCCATGCGCGGGACGGTACGGCCCGCCGGACCCCCCGTGGCTCCGGCGAACCGTTCCCTCGCGGGGACCTTCCTACGATCGGGGGACGGCCGCGGCCGCGATCCCCTCGACCTCGGTCCCCACCGGCGCGAGCAGGAAGACGTTCCGGTCCACCCGGTGCATCCCGCTGCCCAGGCCGAAGACCACGCCGCTGCTGAAGTCCAGGATCCGCTTGGCCACTTCGCTGTCCGCCCCGGTGAGGTCGAGCAGGACCGGGATCTGCGCGATCAGGTACTCCGCCACCTCCCGCGCGTCCGCGAAGATCTGAACTCTGATCACCACGAAGCGCCGCTGCTCCGCCGCCGACGCCCCGGGCGCAGTGGGAATCGTGCGGTGGTCCACCCGGGAGGGCCATTCGTTGCGACTGCGCAGGGGAACCACCTGCGCGAGCCCCTCCCACTGTTCGTCGGTGACGTCGTACCTGCTCACCGGGCCGCCTCGGCCGTGCGCTTCATGTGCATCCCCCCATCCTCTCGCGTTTCACCCGTTCAGCCCAACAACGACACGAGCGTCCCGGGTACTCTCGGAGAGCCAGATAGGTTAGGTTAGGCATACCTAAGTCACTCGGACGAGGAGAGATCCGCATGCGCCTGTTCGGTGCCCCCGCCACCCCGGCCGACCGGCCCACCGATGCCGAGCGCATCCGGTCGATCCTGACCGCCGCCCACTCCATGACCGTGGTCACCGACGGACTGCGCTCCGAGGTCCGCCACCTCGACGGCAGCGACCCCATGGGCCGACTGCACCTGCACCCCGCGGAGCCCGGCGGCGAGTGCGAGTACCGGCCCTCGATCCGGCTGGAGTTCACTGACATCGCCCCCACCCCCGTACGGGACCGGGTACGCGCCCGCGTCACCGTGCTGGGCCGCCTGCTGACCCCCTACTCCGATCTGGCCGAAGGCTCCGGCGCCGACTCCACCTGCATGGAATTCGACCGGGCCGTCCTGGAGACCCCGGAGGGCCGCTCGCACGTCGGCCTCGACGAGCTGGACGCGGCCTGCCCCGACCCGCTGTCCCCGTACGAGGCGGGCATGCTCACGCACCTCCTCGACGACCACCACGACCTCGTCACCCTGCTGCTGCGGCTGGTCCGGCCGCTGCCCACCGCCACCGTGCTCCGCGCGCTACCGGTCGCCATGGACCGCTACGGGATCACCCTGCGGCTGGAGGAACGTCGCGGCCACCGCGACGTGCGGCTGCCCTTCCCCTCCCCCCTCGACGACGTCGAGCAGGCCGGTACGCAGATCCAGGCGCTCTTCAGCGCGGCCCGACGGAGCTCGCACCGCAACACCCTGCCGGCCTGACGGTCCGGAATACCCGGCCGCGGACCCGCGTTGGGGCCGATCATGAAGGCCATCGCATACAACGCCTACGGAACTCCCGCCCCCCTTCAGCTCGTCGACCTGCCTCGGCCCAAGGTGGGACCGGGCGAGGTGCTCGTGCGCGTCAAGGCCGCCGGGGTCAACCCGGTGGACTGGAAGCTCGCCGCCGGATACCTCGAACCGATCCTCGAAGTCCGCTACCCGGTCATACCCGGCTGGGACGTGGCCGGAGTCGTCGAGGCGGTCGGCGAGGACACCTTCGACCACGCCGTCGGCGACGAGGTCTACGGCTACGTCCGCAAGGAATGGGTCGAGCTCGGCACCTACGCGGAACTGGTGTCCGCCCCCGTCCGCACCCTCGCCCGCAAGCCCCGTGAGCTGAGCTTCGAACAGGCCGCGGGCCTCCCGCTGGCCGGTCTCACCGCCTACCAGTCGCTCACCCGCGTCGGCCTCCGGGCCGGCGAGACCGTCGTCATCCACTCCGCGGCCGGCGGCACCGGATCCTTCGGCGTGCAGATCGCGGTCGCGCTCGGCCTGCGCGTCATCGGCACGGCGGGCGCACACAACCACGACTACCTGCGCTCCCTCGGCGCGGAGCCCGTGCTGTACGGCGACGGGATGGCGGACCGGATCCGCGCGCTCGCGCCCGAAGGCGTCGACGCGGCCCTGGACTTCTACGGCGACGACGTCATCGCGACGCTGCAGTCCCTGGTCAAGGAACGCCACCGGGTGGTCTCCATCGCGGACTACGACGCGGCCGCCCAGGGCGCCCACCAGCTGTGGGTGCGCCCGGACACCGCCGACCTGACCTTCCTGGCGGAACTGGCCGACGCGGGCAAGCTCACGGTCAACGTGGAACACGCGCTGCCGCTCGCCGAGGCCGCCAAGGCCTGGGAGCTGAGCGCCGCGGGCCGCACCCGCGGCAAGATCGTCCTGACCGTCTGACCGGCCCGCCACGCACGTACGAGCGCCGCCGGAGCGCAGGGCTCCGGCGGCGCTCGCGCTCAGGACGTGATCGGCGGCGCGGACCGGCCCAGCGGCGGCCCGATCGCCCGCAGCGCCCCGGGCGTCCGCCCTTCCCCCCAGCCGATCTCCCGCCGGTAGCTGCCGAGCAGCCCACGGCTCACCAACCCCGCTTCGTCCCGGACGGCGGGGTCCTCCGGCAGGGGCCGGGTCAGCGGGGCCACGAACAGCGCGTCCACCGGGCAGTTCGCCTCGCACAGGAAGCAGGTCTGGCAGTCCTCCTGCCGTACGAGCAGCGGAATCCCCTCGGGGCCCCGTTCGAAGACATCGGTCGGGCACACCTCCACACATTTGTCGCAGGCGATGCAGCGCTCTGCCGAGACCAGTTCGATCATGCGGCCACCCCCGCCCTCGCGGCGGGCCTGGTCCACACCCGGTCCAGTCCCCCGACCAGGATCCGGTGGTGCTGGGCGGGGTCCTGGTCCGGGTGGTCGAGGCGCTTGGCCATGCCCCGGGACTCGGACCGGGCGAGGGCGGCGGCGTACATCCACCGCGCGTGCGCCGTCATCGCCGCCGCCTGCCGGGCCCTGACCAGGTCGGCCCCCTCGCCGTGCAGACCCGCGCGCAGCTGTGACCAGGCCGCGTCGAGGGTGCGCAGGGAGGCCGCGAGGACCTCGCCGTGCCGGAGGTAGTTCTTGTCGTACGGGAGCACCTCCCGCTGTACGAGCGCCACGGCCTCGCGGTGGTCCGGCGCGCCGGCCGCGCTCCCCGTCGGGCGCAGGCCCGCCCCGCCGGCGCCCGTGACGGGACGGCTCGCCGTCCGGGCGGAACCGAGGGAGCGGGCGTACCGGGCGGCGCCCCGGCCGGCCCAGCTGCCCGAGGAGATGGCCCAGGCGGCGTTGTGGCTGCCGCCTCCGGTGAAGCCCCCGCAGATCTCCTCGCGGGTGGCCGCGTCCCCGGCGGCGTACAGCCCGGGGACCCCGGTGGCGCAGTCGTCGTCGGTGATGCGGATGCCGCCGGTGCCGCGGACCGTGCCCTCGGCGAGCAGGGTGACGGCGAAACGGTCGGTGAAGGGATCGATGCCGAGCCGGTCGAAGGTGAGGAAGAAGTTGGGCTGCGCGAGGCGCATCGCGGCCCGGGCGGGCTCGTCGGCGCGGTCCAGCCGGGCGTACACCCGGGCGCCGGTGAGGAGTTCGCGGGCGATCACCGAGCGGCCGCCCTGGCTCGCCGCGCCCTCCAGGACCCTGCCGTCCTCCTGGTAGAAGGTGGCGAAGGAGTAGAAGGCGGTCTTGGTGACGGAGGTGCCCTCGGGGGCGATGCCGTAGGCGTTGGAGAACTCCATCCCGGAGAGGTCCGCCCCGACCTCGGCGGCGAACAGCGCCCCGTCGCCGGTGTCGGTGTTCGTGCCGAGGGCTCCGCTGAGGAAGGCGCAGCCTCCGGTGGCGAGGACCACGGCGCCGGCCCGGACCCGGTAGGACTCGCGCAGCTGGCGGCGGTAGCCGGCGGCTCCCGCGACGGTGCCGTCCGCGTCGGTGAGCAGCTCGGTGACCGGGCTGTGGTCCAGGACGCGGACCCCGGCCCGGCGGATCCGGATGCGCATCCGCCGCATGTACTCGGGGCCTTGCAGGCCGCCCCGGAGCGGCTGCCCGTCGGGGCCGGTCGGGAAGGGGTAGCGGCCGTGCGTTGCCAGCTCGTTCATCCGGTCGTAGGTCTCGTCGAGGACCCGGGCCATCCAGCGGCGGTCGGCGAGGTACCCGCCGAGGCCCTCCCGGGAGGCCATGGCCGCCTCCCGGGAGGCGGGCTCCGGCGGGACGTACCAGACGCCGGTGCCGCCCGCGGCCGTCGCGCCGCTGGTCCCGCAGTAGCCCTTGTCCGCGAGGACGACGCGGGCGCCCGCCTCGGCGGCCCCCAGCGCCGCCCAGGTGGCGGCCGGGCCACCGCCGACCACGAGGACGTCGCCGGCGTAGTCGGTCATACGCTCTCCTTGGTGTGCCGGTTGACCGGCCGGGCGAGGCCGTAGTTCTCGCGGAGGGTGGCGCCGGTGTACTCGGTGCGGAACAGCCCGCGCCGCTGGAGGATCGGCACGACGTGGTCGACGAAGGCCGTGAGCCCCGTGGGCAGGACCGGCGCCATGATGTTGAAGCCGTCGGCGGCTCCCTGGGTGAACCACTCCTGGAGCTGGTCGGCGATCTGCTCGGGGGTACCGGCGAAGACGCGGTGACCGCGGCCGGCGCCGAGGCGGGCGATCAGCTCGCGCAGGGTCAGGCCGTCGCGCCGGGCGAGTTCGGCGACGAGGGTGAAGCGGCTCTTGTTGCCGTTGACGTCCCGTTCCTCGGGCAGGTCCGGGAGCGGACCGTCCAGCGGCAGGCCGGTGAGGTCCACGTTCAGCATGCCGGAGAGCTGGGCGAGGCCGTACTCGGGCACCTGGAGGTCGGTGAGCTGCTGTTCCAGGGCCTTCGCCTCGGCCTCGGTGGAGCCGATGACGGGGGCGATGCCGGGCAGGACGAGGAGGTCGCTCTCGGCGCGGCCGTACTTGGCGAGGCGGGACTTGAGGTCCTTGTAGAAGGTCTGGCCGTCGGCGAGGGTCTGCTGGGCGGTGAAGACCGCCTCGGCGTATTGAGCCGCGAACTCCTTGCCGTCCTCGGACGATCCGGCCTGCACGAGCAGCGGGTGGCCCTGGGGGGAGCGCGGGACGTTGAGCGGCCCTGCCACACCGAAGTGCTCGCCGCGGTGGGCGGCCGGGTGCAGCTTGTCGGTGTCGGCGTAGATGCCGCGTTCCTTGTCGAGGACGATCGCGTCGTCCTCCCAGCTGTCCCAGAGCTTGGTGGCGACGTCGAGGAACTCGCGGGCGCGTTCGTAGCGGAGGTGGTGCTCCAGGTGCTCGTCGCGGTTGAAGTTGCGGGCCTCGTCGACGGTGCCGGAGGTGACGATGTTCCAGCCGGCCCGGCCGCCGCTGATGTGGTCGAGGGAGGCGAACTTGCGGGCCAGGTTGTAGGGCTCGTTGAAGGTCGTGGAGACGGTGGCGATGAGCCCGATGTGCTCGGTGACGGCGGCGATGGCGGAGAGCAGGGTGAGCGGCTCGAAGCCGCCGAGGGCGTTGTGGCGGGCCTTGCCCCAGAGGGCGACGCCGTCGGCGAAGAAGATGGAGTCGAGCAGTCCGCGCTCGGCGGTGCGGGCCAGGTCCTGGAAGTACCGCAGGTCGGTGATGAGTTCGGGCCGGCTGTCGGGGTGGCGCCAGGCGGCGTCGTGGTGACCGGCGTTCATCAGGAAGGCGTTGAGGTGGAGGGTGCGGTTCGCGGTCATGGCTGTTCCCTGTGTTCGGTGGCGTTGCGTGCGGTGGCGGGCCCGGACGGCGCGGGCGTCAGACGGGGACGCGCCAGGTGCTCAGGCGGCGTTCGATCGTGACCAGCAGCTGGTTGAAGGCCACGCCGACGGCGGAGATGGTGATGATGCCCGCGTACATCTGCGGGATCGCGAAGTTGTACTGCGAGGCGTTGATCAGGTAGCCGAGGCCCGCCTTGGCGCCGATCATCTCGGCGGCCACCAGGACCAGGATGGAGACCGCGCCGGCCAGCCGGATGCCGGTGAAGATGGCCGGGACGGACGACGGCAGGATCACCTTCTGGAAGAGCCTGGGGGTGGACAGGTCCATCGAGCGGGCCAGTCGCACGAGAGTGGGATCGGCGTTGCCCACCGCGCTGATGGTGTTCAGCAGGACCGGCCAGAGGCAGGCGTAGACGACGATCGAGACCTTCGAGGTCTCGCCGATGCCGAGCAGCAGCACGAAGACCGGGAGCAGGGCCAGTGCGGCGGTGTTGCGGAACACCTCCAGCAGCGGGCCGAGGAACGCGGCCACCGGCCGGTACCAGCCGATGAGCAGGCCGAGCGGGACCGCGACGACGACGGCGATGGCGAAGCCGCCGAAGGAGCGGGCGAGGCTGGCCCGGGTGTGTTGGCCGAGCTGGCCGTTGCCCAGGAGGTCCCACCAGGCCGTGGCGACCTCGCTGACCGGCGGGAGGAAGGTGGCGTCGACCAGGCCGAGGCGGGGGGCGGTCTCCCAGAGGACGAGCAGGGCGACGAGGGCCGCCGAGCGCAGGGCGGTGGCGCGCAGCCACCGGCCGAGTGCCCCGGCGGCCTTCCGGACGGGGGACGGGGCGGGCCGGCCGTGGGCGGTGCCCCGACCGGCGCCCGGGGCGGCGGGGCCCTTCGGCGCGGGCGCGGCGTCCGGCCCGGTGGCGGGTGCCTCCGGGGGCGCGGAGGTCACCGGGGCCGTGGATGCCTCCGGGGTCGCCGGGGCCGTCGGGGTCCGCTCTGGGGCGGGTGCCGTGGCCGCCCGGCCGGCGCCGCGCAGTCGGCGTACCAGCAGCGACGGGAGACCGGACCGCGGCCCGCGGGACTCCCGGTCGGCGGCCGCGGGAGCCGCGGGCGCCGTGTCCTCCCGTACCGCCTCGCGTACCGCCTGTCGGTCGGCCGGGGCCTCGGCGGGGGTGGTGATGTCGGTGGTCATACGGTGGCCTCCTCCTTCTCCAGTTGCTGGGCACGGGCCACCTCGTCGTGGAGCAGGGTCCAGATCTCGTGGCGGTAGCGGGCGAACTCGGGGCTGGAGCGCAGGTCCTCGCCCTGGAAGCCGTCGCCGCGGGCACCGAAGGAGACCGGGACGATCTCCTTGACGCGTCCGGGGCGGGAGGTCATGACGGCCACCTTCTGACCGAGGTAGACCGCCTCCTCGATGCCGTGCGTGATGAAGACGACGGTCTTCCCGGTGCGCTGCCAGATGCGGCGCAGCTCGTCCTGGAGGGACTCGCGGGTCTGCGCGTCGAGGGCGGCGAACGGCTCGTCCATCAGCAGGACGTCCGGGTCGTACGCCAGCGAGCGGGCGATGGCCACGCGCTGGCGCATGCCGCCGGACAGTTCGTGCGGGTGCCGGTCCTCGAAGCCGGTGAGGCCGACGAGGTCCAGGAACTCCCGGGCCCTCTGCTTGCGTTCACGGCGCGGGACGCCGGTCGCCTCCAGGCCGAACTCCACGTTGCCGAGCGCCGTGCGCCACGGCAGCAGGGCGTACTGCTGGAAGACGATGCCGCGGTCCAGGCCCGGCCCGGTGACGGGCTCGCCGTCCAGCAGTATCCGGCCGGACGAGGGCCGGGTCAGCCCGCCGAGCAGGTCCAGGAGGGTGGACTTGCCGCAGCCGCTGGGGCCGACGACCACCACGAACTCCCCCGCCTCGATCTCCAGGTCGATGCCGTCGAGTGCGGTGAACTGCTCCTTGCTCTTCTTGTCCTTGGTCGGGAAGGTCTTGGTCACTTCCTCGAACACGATCTTCGCCATGGCGGATCAGCCCTTCCCGAAGCCGTTGAACTCGTTCGTGTAGAGGTCGGCGGGCCGCAGCTGTCCCTGCTTGATGTCGCCGCGCTCGCCGAGCCAGTCCAGCCAGAGCTGGAACTCCTTGTCCTCGATGCGGCCGCCCGTCTCGGCGACCCCGTACGAACGCCAGTACTGGAGGGTGGCGGTGTCCTCGTTGCGGCCGCGCTTCGTGACGATCTCGGTCTGCCGGGCGATGACCTCCTCGCGCGGGGTGGTGCGGGCCCATTCGATGGCCTTGGCCACACCGGTCACGAAGGTCCGCGCGGTGTCCGGGTTCTGCTTGATGAAGCGCTCGGTCATGATGTAGGAGCCGGCGCTGAACTTGCCGAGCAGGTCGAAGTCGCTGAAGAGCGGTCTGATCCCGCCGGCGGCCACGGCCTTGTCGCGCAGGATCCCGCCCAGCACGCCCACGTCGATCTGCTTCTGGCGCAGCACCTGGTCGGTGTTGACGGGCGGCACGACGAGCGACTCGACCTTGGAGGAGTCTGCCTTGGCGAGACCGTTGCGGCTCAGGTAGATGTCGAGGACGGCCTGGGAGTGCGCGCCCAGGGTGTTCATGCCGACCTTCTTGCCGAGCAGGTCGCGGGCGGAGCGGATCGGGCTGTCCTCCAGGACGTAGTAGCCGCTGTACGAGTGCTGGTCGACGCCGTAGTAGGAGATGACGGCCTTGATGGGGGCCTTGCTGGAGGCGAGTTTGACGATCGCGCCGTTGAAGGCTCCGCCGAAGTGGGTCTGGCCGGTGGCGGCGGACTGGATGTCCTGCGGACCGCTGATGGTGTTGCCGACCCACTCCAGCTTGAGGTCCTCCAGGTAGCCGAGGTCGGCGGCGAGTTCGGGGAGCGTGACGGCGCCGACCGAGCCCTGGTACTTCAGGGTCTTGATCTGCGCGCCGGAACCGCCGCTGCCCGCGGTGGCCGTGCCGCAGCTCACCGCGGCCGCCGAGATGCCGAGCAGGGCGAGGAACTGGCGTCGGGAGGTGGTGGTCGAGGTGAACGCTGCGGGCATGACGGTTCCTTGTCGGTGCGGGTCGCGTGGTGGCGGCGGTGCTACGGGGTGGTGGTGAGGGCGGCGGCTGCGGTGACGGCGGCGGCGGGCGCCGCGCGCAGTGCCGCGGCGAACTCGTCGACGGCCTGGTAGAGGTCCAGTTCGGCCTCGGGCCGCAGCCGGTCGGGGCCGGATCCGCGCTCGACGGAGGAGTCCAGGACGAACCGGCCGGCGGTGACGTGTCGGGCGCCGAGGGCGGCGAGCACGGGGCGCAGGGCGTAATCGATGGTCAGGACGTGGGCGAGGCTGCCGCCGGTGGCCAGCGGCAGGACGGTCTTGCCGTCGAGGCCGTCCTGCGGGAGCAGGTCGAGGAAGGCCTTGAGCAGTCCGGTGTACGAGGCCTTGTAGACCGGGGTCGCGATGACCAGGCCGTCGGCCTCGGCGACGGCTTCGAGTGCCCGGCGGATCTCGGGTTCGCCGCGTCGGGCGGCGAGGAGGTCGGCGGCGGGGAGGTCGCGCACGGACAGGTGCGCGGTGTCGAAGCCGGAGTGGGACAGCCGGCGCACCACGTGGTCGGCGACGACGGCGGTACGGGAGTGGGCGGAGGGGCTGCCGGTGATGGCGAGCAGATGGGGCACGGGGGCTCCTTGGGAGTCGTACGGGGAGCGGCTGGATCAGGCGGTGGTGGAGGCGCCCGAGGGGATGCCGAAGGCCGGGTCCGGGACGGCCTCCGGGCTGATCAGGCGGGACGGCTCGCCGTCGGGGCCGACCGGGACGTCGCCGTCGACGGTGACCCGGCGCAGGGTGCGCTCGTGGTCGTCGGAGTCGTCCACTCCGTAGTGCTGGGTGGCGCGGTTGTCCCAGATCGCGACGTCGCCGGCCCGCCACTGCCAGCGGACGGTGTTCTCGGGGCTCTCGATGTGCGACTGGAAGAGGTCCTGGAGGGCGCGGGAGTCCCGGCCGGTCAGGCCGTTGATCCGCTGGACGAAGTTGCCGAGGAGCAGGGTGCGCTCGCCCGTCTCGGGGTGGACGCGGACCACCGGGTGCTCGGTGAGGAACTTGGTGGAGGTGAACACCTCGCGGTACTGGGCCAGGGCCTCGGGCAGGGCGTCGGGCTTGAGGGCGGCGTAGTCGTACTCGTTGGAGTGGACGGCGCGCAGGCTGTCGGCGAGGGTGCGCAGCGGTGCGGGGAGGTTGCTGTAGGCGGTGGCGGTGTTGGCCCAGAGGGTGTTGCCGCCGTACGGGGGGATGGTGACGGCGCGGAGGATGGAGAAGGCGGGGTAGGCGGGGACGAAGGTGACGTCGGTGTGCCACTGGTTGGCGCGGGCGCCGTGGTGGGAGTCGATCCCGAGGGCGTAACGACCGTCCGCGGAGGGGACGGTGGGGTGCGCGACGGGGGCGCCGAGCAGCTGGGCGAAGGCCTCGTGACCGGCCTCGTCGAGGTGGTCCTGGCCGCGGAAGAAGACGACCTTGTGGGCGAGGAGGGCCGCCCGGATCTCGGCGACGGTGCCGTCGGGCAGGTCGCCGCCGAGGTGTACGCCGCCGATCTCGGCTCCGATGCGGCCGCCGATCCTGGTGACGGTGGTGGCGGTGGTGGCGGTGGTGGCAGTGGCCATGGGAACTCCCTGGGTCGGTGCCGCGGGATTATTTCCGCAGCGGAAGAAATAGGGTGACGGGGCAGTCGGGCGCTGCGCTGCGCCGAGCGGTACGGGTGCGGGGGTGCGGGTGACGCCTACGGTGCGGTGACGAGTGCGGGTGCACGGTGCTGCGGGTGCGAGCTGGTGCGGAGCCGGCCGCCCGGGGCCGCGGAGGCCCCTCGGGCGACCCCGGCCGGTCCCCGGCACGGGGCGTCCCGGTGGTGCACCACCCCTGGAGGTGCACCACCGGACGGGAGCGGGGTCGGGCGGGCGCGGCCGGAGGGACCCTACGGGGCGGCCCCACAGGGGGCGCCGACGCGGGCCGGGACCGGGCGGGCCGGTCGGGCGGGCCGCCGGCTCGGCGGCGTCAGGCCCGGCGGAGGGCCGGACAGCGGCCCGGACACGCGCCCGGCTCGATACAGAGGCCGGTGGTGTGGAGCCGCGGGGCGAGGAGTGCGTTCGCGGACATGTCCCGGAGCGTGTCAGTGGCCCCCGGCGGGGGTCAACCCCCGACCGTGGCCGCCGAACGCACTTCCGGACCGCCCCCACGCCCACCCCGCGCACCACCTACGACCTGCGCTTTCCCCCACCCCTCGACCTGTCTGCGGACCTCCCTCGGCGGCCGAAAACCGTGGCCGGAATTCATGGCCCCGCAATGCGGCCGCCACGCTTTCGCCGGGATCCGCGCCCGCTCACCGCTCACGTGGCCCGGGCCGGGACGTGCCCGATGGTCCCGACCGTCGGCGGGTCGGCTCGGCCCGGGCCGGCACTTTCGGCTGTTGTCGGAGGAGCCCGGCGCCACCAGGCCCCGTCAGGCTCCGGACGCGTCCGGGGCCTGACGGGGCGCACCGCTTCGGACGGGCCCCGGCTCCTCCGGCAGGACCTGGACGAAGCGCTCGGGCTTCGCCGGCACGCCCCAGGAGCCGCATCACCCCGCCGAGCCCCCCGCAGGAGACCCGGCATGATCGGGGGACACACCCCAGGGGGCGATCCGCGAGCCCGGCCCGATCGGCCGGACGCCCCCTCACCCACCGAGGAGACCGCGTGACGCGTATGGCCGGTGACAGCCGGGCCGCCGCCAATGCCACCACCGTGCTGCGGACGGTGCTCGACCACGGGCCGGTCGCGCGCAGCGCGATCGCCCCGCTGAGCGGGCTCAGTCCCGCCGCCGTGTCCCGGCAGACCACCGGGCTGCTGCGCGGCGGGCTGCTGCGCGAGCTGCCCGGGCCCGGTGGCGGGGTGGGGCGACCGCGGATCCCGCTGGACCTGCACACCGGGGCCGTCGGCGGGCCGGTCGCCGCCGGGCTGCACATCGGCGTGCCGCATTCGACCTTCAGCCTCGTCGACCTGCGCGGACAGCTGCTCGCCCGCCGGGCCTTCCCGCACCAGGGGCGCCCGACGCAGGGGCTGTCCGCCGACATCGCCGCCGAACTGGGCCGCTTCCTCGACGCCCACGACTCCGGGCGGCCGCTCCTCGGGGTCGGCGTGGCCCTGGGCGGTTGGGTCGACCCCGACCGGGGGACCGTCGTACGCCACCCCGCGTTGGAATGGAGCCGCAAGCCGCTCGCCGCCGAGCTGTCCGCCGCGCTCGGGCTGCCCGTGGGGGTCGACAACCACGCCCGGGCCGTCGCCCGGGCCGAGATCCTCTTCGGCCGGCCCGAAGCCCGCCGGAGCCTGGTGCACCTGTTCATCGGCCGGGTCGTCGACGCCGCCTTCGGGATCGAGGGGACCGTGCACCAGGGGCCGGGCGCGGCGGCCGGTGACGTGGCCCATCTGCCCGTGCCGCGCTCGCAGGCCCCGTGCGCGTGCGGACGCACCGGCTGCCTGGAGGCGACCGCGTCCGACACCGCGCTCGGCGCCGAGGCCGTGCGCCGGGGCATCGTTCCGGACCCTTCGGTGAACCTGCTGGTGGACGCGGCCGCCACCGGTGATCCGCGTGCCGATCGGCTGCTGCGCGAGCGTGCCCGCGCGGTGGGCCGCGCGGCGGCTCTTCTGTTGGATGTCTTCAATCCGGCGGTCATGGTCGTGACCGAGCTGGCGAGCGTCCTCGACGAGGCATATCTGGAGGAGATCCGGGACGCCGCGATGGAGCTCTCGCACGTCTGTGACGATCCCGGGCGCATCGTGGTACCGCACGCGGGACCTGCCGTACTTCCGGAGGCGGCCGCAACCGTGCTGCTCAGCCGGGTGTTCCAGGACCCCTTCGGCATGGCCCGAGAGGGCGAGATCACACCCGCCGGTATGGTGCCACCTGAGCACGCTCCCCTACATTCGAGCCATGACGGTCCTGCCTGACGACGGGCTCTCCCTGGCCGCCGAGTTCCCTGACGCGACGCATGAGCAGTGGCAGCGCCTTGTAGAAGGCGTACTGCGCAAGTCGGGCAAGGAAGTCTCCGGCGAGGCCGCAGAAGACGCGTTGTCCACCCCAATCGAGGACGGGCTCACCACGCGCCCGCTGTACACCGCGCCGCCCGACGGGGCGGTCATCGACACCGGTTTCCCCGGCTTCGCCCCGTTCGTCCGCGGAGGCAAACCGGAAGGCACCACCACGAACGGCTGGGACGTACGCCAGCGCCTCGCGGGCACCGATCCGGTACGCGTGAACGAGGCGGCCCTCGCCGATCTGGAGAACGGGGTCACCTCCCTCTGGCTCACCGTGGGCCACCACGGTCTCCCGATCGAGGGCCTCGCCCGGGCACTGGACGGGGTCTACCTGGACCTCGCCCCCATCACCCTGGACGCCGGAGCCCAATACGCCGAGGCCGCCCGCGCGTTGCTGCGCCTGTTCACCGAGAGCGCGGTGGCCCCCGAGGCCGCTCGGGCCTCCCTGGGCGCCGACCCCCTGGGCCACGAGGCCCGCACGGGTGAGGTGTTGGACACGGCCGACGCCGTCGAGCTGGCCGTGGAGGCCGCCGCCGGCTGGCCCGGCGTGCGCGCCCTGACCGTGGACGCGCTGCCCTACCACGAGGCCGGTGGCAGCGCCGCCGAGGAGCTGGGCCTGTCCCTGGCCACCGGCGTCGCCTACCTGCGCGCCCTCACCGAGGCCGGACTGAGCACGGAAGCCGCCCTCGGACAGCTGGAGTTCCGCTACGCCGCCACCGCCGACCAGTTCCTCACCATCGCCAAGCTGCGCGCCGCGCGCCGGCTGTGGGCCCGTATCGCCGAGGCCTCGGGGGCCCCGGAGGCGGGTGCCCAGCTCCAGCACGCGGTGACCTCGCCGGTGATGATGACCCGCCGCGACCCCTGGGTGAACATGCTGCGCACCACCGTGGCCTGCATGGCCGCGGGTGTGGGCGGTGCGGACGCGGTGACCGTGCTCCCCTTCGACAACGAGCTCGGCCTGCCGGACGCCTTCGCGCGCCGGATCTCCCGCAACACCTCCACCATCCTGCTGGAGGAGTCGCACCTGGCCCGGGTGATCGACCCGGCCGGCGGCTCCTACTACGTGGAGCGCCTCACCGACGAACTGGCCCACGCCGCCTGGGGGTTCTTCCAGACCCTGGAGAAGGCCGGCGGTCAGTCCGCCGCCCTGCGCTCCGGACTGGTCGCCGAGCGGCTCGCCGCCACCTGGGCCGCGCGCTCCGAGAAGCTGGCGAAGCGGCGCGAGCCGATCACGGGCGTCAGCGAGTTCCCGCTGCTCTCGGAGAAGCCGGTCGTCCGCGAGCCCGCGCCCGCCGTACCCACCGGCGGACTGCCGCGCGTACGGCGCGACGAGGCCTACGAAGCCCTGCGGGCCCGTAGCGACGCCCACCTGGCGGCGACCGGCGCCCGGCCGAGGATCTTCCTCGCCGCGCTCGGCCCGGCGGCCGCGCACACCGCGCGCGCCACCTTCGCCTCGAACCTGTTCCAGGCGGGCGGCATCGAACCGGTACACGTTCCGGTGTCGGTGGATCCGACGACGGCCGCCGAGGCCTATGCCGCGAGCGGGGCGGACGGCATGGCCGTGCTCTGCTCCAGCGACGCGCTGTACGAGGAGCAGGCCGCGGCCGTGTCCGAGGCGCTGCGCGCGGCCGGCGCCACGACCGTCTTCCTCGCCGGCCGGCCGGGCACCGCCGAGACTTCCGTGGACGAGTACGTCTTCGCCGGCTGTGACGCCGTCGCCGTGCTGTCCTCCGTACTCGACCGGATGGGAGTGCCGTCTTGAGCATCCCCGATTTCTCCGAGCTGGCGCTCGACCCCTCCTCCTCCGCCGGGGTGACCGAGGAGCAGTGGCGCGCCTCGGTGAAGGAGTCCACCGGCACCGCGGCCGCCGACCTGCTGTGGGAGACGCCCGAGGGCATCGGCGTCAAGCCGCTCTACACCGGGCGGGACGTGGAGGGCCTGGACTTCCTGCGGACGTACCCGGGTGTGGCCCCGTACCTGCGCGGCCCGTACCCGACGATGTACGTCAACCAGCCCTGGACGATCCGGCAGTACGCCGGTTTCTCCACGGCCGAGGAGTCGAACGCCTTCTACCGGCGCAATCTGGCGTCCGGTCAGAAGGGCCTGTCGGTGGCCTTCGACCTGCCGACGCACCGCGGCTACGACAGCGACCACCCGCGCGTGACCGGCGACGTCGGCATGGCGGGCGTGGCGATCGACTCGATCTACGACATGCGGCAGCTGTTCGACGGGATCCCGCTGGACAAGATGTCGGTGTCGATGACGATGAACGGCGCGGTGCTGCCCGTCCTCGCGCTCTACATCGTGGCGGCGGAGGAGCAGGGCGTCTCCCCCGACAAGCTCGCCGGGACCATCCAGAACGACATCCTCAAGGAGTTCATGGTCCGCAACACCTACATCTACCCGCCCAAGCCCTCGATGCGGATCATCTCCGACATCTTCGCGTTCACCTCGCAGAAGATGCCCCGGTACAACTCGATCTCCATCTCCGGCTACCACATCCAGGAGGCCGGGGCCACGGCCGACCTGGAGCTGGCGTACACCCTCGCCGACGGCGTGGAGTACCTACGCGCCGGGCAGGCGGTCGGCCTGGACGTGGACGCGTTCGCGCCGCGCCTGTCGTTCTTCTGGGCGATCGGCATGAACTTCTTCATGGAGGTCGCGAAGCTGCGCGCGGCCCGCCTGCTGTGGGCGCGCCTGGTCAAGCAGTTCGACCCGAAGAACGCCAAGTCGCTGTCGCTGCGCACGCATTCGCAGACCTCCGGCTGGTCGCTGACCGCGCAGGACGTCTTCAACAACGTGACGCGCACGTGCATCGAGGCGATGGCGGCGACCCAGGGCCACACCCAGTCGCTGCACACCAACGCCCTCGACGAGGCGCTCGCGCTGCCGACGGACTTCTCGGCGCGCATCGCCCGCAACACCCAGCTGCTGCTGCAGCAGGAGTCGGGAACCTGCCGGTCGATCGACCCGTGGGGCGGCAGCGCTTACGTCGAGAAGCTGACGTACGACCTGGCGCGGCGGGCCTGGCAGCACATCGAGGAGGTCGAGGCGGCCGGCGGCATGGCGCAGGCCATCGACGCGGGCATCCCGAAGCTGCGCGTGGAGGAGGCCGCCGCCCGTACGCAGGCGCGCATCGACTCGGGCCGGCAGCCGGTGATCGGCGTCAACAAGTACCGGGTGGAGAACGACGAGGCGATCGACGTCCTCAAGGTCGACAACTCCTCTGTGCGCTCCCAGCAGATCGCCAAGCTGCGGCGGCTGCGCGAGGAGCGCGACGAGGCCGTCACCCAGGACACGCTGCGGGCGCTGACGAACGCCGCCGAGCGCGGCGACGGCAACCTCCTCGCGCTGGCGGTGGACGCGGCACGCGCCAAGGCGACCGTGGGTGAGATCTCGGACGCACTGGAGAAGGTGTACGGGCGGCACGCGAGCCAGATCCGTACGATCTCGGGTGTGTACCGCACCGAGGCAGGCGAGTCCCCGTCCGTGGAGCGCACCCGTGCGCTCGTCGACCGGTTCGAGGAGGCGGAGGGCCGCCGTCCGCGCATCCTGGTCGCCAAGATGGGCCAGGACGGGCACGACCGCGGCCAGAAGGTGATCGCGACCGCCTTCGCCGACCTGGGCTTCGACGTGGACGTCGGCCCGCTGTTCCAGACCCCGGCGGAGGTGGCCCGTCAGGCCGTCGAGGCGGACGTCCACGTGGTGGGCGTCTCGTCGCTGGCGGCCGGTCACCTGACCCTCGTACCGGCGCTGCGCGAGCAGCTGGCGGAGGAGGGCCGCGAGGACATCATGATCGTCGTGGGTGGGGTGATCCCGCCCGCCGATGTCCCGACGCTGCTGGAGATGGGCGCCACCGCGGTGTTCCCGCCCGGCACGGTGATCCCGGACGCGGCCCACGACCTGGTGACGCGGCTGGCCGCGGACCTGGGCCACGAGCTGTAGGCGGGCGCCGGTGCCGAAGATCGACATCGAGGCGTACGCGAAGGGGGTGCTCGACGGGAAGCGCGCGTTCATCGCGCGCGCGATCACCCTCGTCGAGTCCACCCTGCCCGCTCACCGGGCGCTCGCGCAGGGCCTGTTGACGGAGCTGCTGCCGCACGCCGGCCGGGCCCGCCGGATCGGTATCAGCGGGGTGCCGGGGGTGGGCAAGTCCACCTTCATCGACGCGTTCGGCACGATGCTGACGGGGCTCGGCCACCGGGTGGCGGTACTCGCGGTGGACCCGTCGTCGACGCGTACGGGCGGCTCCATCCTGGGCGACAAGACCCGGATGGAGCGGCTGTCGGTGGACCCGGCGGCGTTCGTGCGCCCCTCGCCCTCGGCGGGCACGCTGGGCGGGGTCGCCAAGGCCACCCGCGAGTCGATGATCGTGATGGAGGCGGCGGGCTACGACGTGGTCCTCGTCGAGACGGTCGGCGTGGGCCAGTCGGAGACCACGGTGGCGGGGATGGTGGACTCCTTCCTGCTGCTCTCCCTGGCCCGTACGGGCGACCAGCTGCAGGGCATCAAGAAGGGCGTCCTGGAGCTGGCCGACGTCCTGGCGGTGAACAAGGCGGACGGCCCGCACGAGCGGGACGCGAAGGCCGCGGCCCGGGAACTGTCGGGCGCGCTGCGCCTGATGCACCCGGTGGACGCGGCCTGGACCCCGCCGGTGCTGACGTGCAGCGCGCGGGAGTCGACCGGGCTGGACGAGGTGTGGAGCCGGCTGGAGCAGCACCGGACCCTGCTGGACGCGGGCGGCCGGCTGACGGCGAAGCGGGCGGCGCAGCAGGTGGAGTGGACCTGGTCGATGGTCCGCGACGAACTGCTGGAACGCCTCCGGGCGGACCCGGCGGTACGGAACCTCGCGCCGGACCTGGAGTCCGCGGTCCGGGCGGGCACGGTGACCCCGACGTCGGCGGCGGACCGCATCCTGGCGGCGTTCGGGAACGCGGGGAGCTGAGGACGGACGGGGCCGCGCCCGGTGGGCGCCGCCCCGTCACGTCCAGGTCGGATCCCGATCGTCCCGGGCTCCATGCAACCCCCCGCAGCGTAGCGACCGTTGGCCCGGAGCCTCACGGTCGCCGACGCCGCAGCGGAGGGTTATGCCCCGACGAGTACCGAGTCTCCCGCGCCCAGTGCCTCGCGCAGGATCCGGGCCTGCTCGACCTTGTTGTCCGTGGCGAGCAGCGCGGAGAGGACCGCGATACGGGCCTGTCCGGCGCGCAGGGTTCCGGTCGGGACGGCTCCGGCGGCCACCAGGTCCACGGCGCCGCCGTGGGTGTAGATCTCGGTGACCGGTCCGGCCATGACCCGGGTGGTCAGCGCGACGAGGACCCCGCGGCCGACGGCGGCCCGGACCGCATCCACGATCTCCGGGGTGGCGTTGCCCGCACCGGTCCCGACGAGAACGATGCCGCGTGCGCCCGCCTCGACGGCGGCGTTCAGCAGGACCGGGTCGCCGTCGGCGTGGTGCACCACGATGTCCACGCGCGGCGGGAGTTCGGGCATCGAGGGCAGCGGGAGCGGGACCGGGCGCTGCGGGGCGCGCAGGATGGTGACCTTGCCGAAGCCGATCTTCCCGAAGAGTTCCTTCGAGGGGTCGGCGAACGCGTCCAGCTCCACGGCCTGGGTCTTCACGGTGCCGCGGGCGGCGTGCACCCGTCCGGCGAAGGCGATCAGTACGCCGAGCCCGCGCGTGTTCGCGGCGGTGAGCAGGGCGTCGTAGAGGTTGCCCGGGCCGTCCCCGTCGGCGGTGCCCATGGGGCGCTGCGAGCCGGTGAAGACCACCGGACGCGGGTCGTGGTGGTGGAGGTCGAGGAGGAACGCCGACTCCTCCAGGGTGTCGGTGCCGTGCGTGACGACGATGCCGTCCACGCCGGGGTCGGCGAGCACCTCGTGCACGGTGCGGAGCAGGGTGAGCTGGTGTGCGGTGGTGAGACGCGGGCTGTTCACGCTGAACAGGTCGACGAGTTCGACGGTGATGCCCTCGGGAAGTGGTGCGGTGGCGATCACCTCGTTCCCGTCGGCGTCCGCTGCGAAGCCGGAACCCTGCCAGCGGCTGGCTATCGTCCCGCCGGTGCTGATCACGACGATCCGTCCCATCGGCCGTGGCCGCCCTTCACTCGTGTCACTCGTGTCACTAGTACGTCACTCGTACATATGTACTCAAAGCAGCAATGATAGAGCGATCTACGCGCAATGTGATTGCGTTTTCCCTCAGGCCCGTTCACAAACGCTGGGTGATAATTGCGTCATGGACGCCATTGACCGAGAAATCTTGCGCGAGCTCCAGGCCGACGGCCGCCTGAGCAACCAGGAACTCGCCCAGCGCGTGGGACTGACCCCCTCCCCCTGCATGCGCCGGGTGCGCCAGCTGGAACAGGACGGGGTGATCCAGGGCTACCGCGCGGTGATCTCCCCGGAGGCGGTGGACCGCGGCTTCGAGGTGCTCGTCTCGGTCGAGGTGCGGCGCGACCGAGAGTCGGTGGAAGCCTTCGAGGCGGCCCTCCAGGACATCCCGGACGTCATCGAGGCCTACCGCCTCTTCGGCAGCCCCGGCTGCCTGCTGCGGATCGCCGTCGCCGACCTGCGGGCGTACGAGCGCCTGT
Source organism: Streptomyces sp. CLCI03 (assembly GCF_053615355.1). Classification (NCBI taxonomy): domain Bacteria; kingdom Bacillati; phylum Actinomycetota; class Actinomycetes; order Kitasatosporales; family Streptomycetaceae; genus Streptomyces; species Streptomyces sp. CLCI03. The sequence continues at coordinate 2,161,412 of NZ_CM132132.1, forward strand.
GGATCGAGAAGCTGACGGCCCTCACCGGTATCACCGAGGTCAACTCGCAGATCATCATGAAGCGCATCAAGGAACCGAACGGCCTGCCCGTCGGCCACTGACATGGGCGAACCCGCGCCCCCGTGACCTTGCGGCTCGCCGACGGGACGGTGGCGTGGTCGTTCGGGAGCGAGCGCGACGTCGGCACGGTGGTGACCGCGACCCGCGTCTGCGGCATGGACGCGACCGGCCTGCGGACCGTCGACCCCCGCTCCCGGCGTGCAGGCCCGTCCACTCCCCGAACCCTCGCTACCGAGGAGCCATTGGCGCCCCGTACCGTACGGTGATCAGTCGAAACGTCGGCACGCGTACGACCCGGGGGCACACATGGCGACGCTGGGAATCCACAAGGACTTCCTCCTGGAGTTCGCCCGGCTGGAGAAGACCGTCCAGAAGCGGGTCCACGAGGTCTTCGACAAGTTCCGCGAGCACCGCCATGCCGGGCTCCACCTGGAAAAGCTGGAGAACCCCCGCGATCCGCGGATCCGCACCATCCGCGTCAACAAGTTCATGCGCGGGGTCGTGCTCGCACCGGAATCCGGAGACAGCTTCCTCCTCCTGAAGGTCATGGCGCACGACGACGCCATCGACTGGGCGCTGAGCCACCGGGCGACGGTGAACTCGGCGACCCAGGGCATCGAACTGCGCGACGACATCGCCCTGGAGCGCGCCGCCGCCGACGTGCGGTACGCCGCACACGTGGCGGAGGCGCGGCTCTTCGCCGAGGTCGCCGACAAGGAGCTGATCCGCCTCGGCATCGATCCCGATCTGCTCCCCCTCGTACGCAACCTCAGCACCGAGGCCCACCTCGACGCCCTCCGCAAGATCCTCCCCGAGCAGCAGTACGACGTACTCGCCGGCCTGGCCGCGGGGCTGAGCCCGGAGGACGTCTGGCGCGAGTCGGTGGCCGCTCAGGCCGAACGCGCCGCCGACGCGGCCCAGCAGGCGCCCGCCGGCGACGAACTCGCCGCCGCGATGGCCCGCTCGCAGGGCCGGATCGCCCTGCTCTCCGGGCCCGAGGAGCTGCTCGACGTCCTGTCGCGCCCGTTCGACGCGTGGCGGGTCTTCCTGCACCCCAGCCAGCGGCGCATCGCCTACCACCCCTCCTACAACGGGCCCGCCCGGGTGACCGGCGGCCCCGGCACGGGCAAGACCGTGGTGGCCCTGCACCGCGCGCTCCATCTGGCGCGGCAGCTGCCGGACGACGCGCCCGACGAATCGGTGCTGCTCACCACCTACACCCGGAACCTCGCGGCCGACCTGCGCCACGGACTCGAACTGCTCATCCCGGACGAGGCGCTGCGCGCGAAGATCCGCGTCGTCAACGTCGACGCCCTCGCGAACCAGCTCGTCCGCGAGGACCGGGGCGCCCCGCTGACCATCCTGACCGGCCAGAAGGAGATCAACTCCCGCTGGAACGCCCTCGCCCGCAGGCTCGATCTCGACTACAGCGACGCCTTCCTCGACCAGGAGTGGCGGCAGGTCGTCCTGGCCCAGGACCTGCGCTCGCCCGAGGCCTACCTCAAGGCGTCCCGCAGTGGTCGGGGCACCGCGCTCAGCCCGCTGCGGCGGGCCCAGGTCTGGCGTGCCGTCGAGGCGTTCACGAAGGAACTGCGTCAGGCCGGCGAGTGGACCTTCCTGCAGGTGTGCGCGGAGGCCACCCGGCTGCTGGAACCGCGTACCGACCGCCCGTTCCGCCATGTGGTGATCGACGAGGCCCAGGACCTCCATCCGGCGCAATGGCGGCTGCTGCGGGCGTCGGTGGCACCCGGTCCGGACGACCTGTTCATCGCCGGCGACACGCACCAGCGCATCTACGGGAACAAGGTGTCGCTGCGCGGACTCGGCGTGAACGTGACCGGACGGTCCCATCGGCTGCGCATCAACTACCGCACCACGCACGAGATCCTGCAGTGGTCGACGTCCCTGCTCGACCGGGAGCACCCGGACGACATGGACGGCGGGACCGAGTCGCTGGCGGGCTACCGGTCCGTGCTGAACGGCGCGCACCCCGAACTGCGGGCGGCGAGCAGCAAGGCCGAGGAGATCGCGGAGCTCACCGAGCGCGTCACCGAGTGGTTGGCCGACGGTGTGGAACCGGACGAGATCGGGGTGGCCGTCCGGTACGTGCAACTGGGCAAGGAGATCGCGCACGCGCTGGAGCGGGCCGATCTGCCGGTCCGGCTCCTCGGTGGCACGCAGGCGTCGGGCGACGGCATCAGCATCGGGACCATGCACCGGATGAAGGGCCTGGAGTTCCGCTGCGTCGCCGTCGCCGGTGTGAGCGACAGCGTCGTTCCGCTGACCTCGGCCCTGACACCCGTGGAGGTGGACGCCCAGCAGCACCAGGAGGACCGCCTGGCCGAGTTGAGCCTCCTGTTCGTCGCCTGCACCCGCGCACGCGAGACCCTGCGGGTGTCCTGGAACGGGGAGCCCAGTCCGTTCCTCGCCGCGTGGCAGGGACAGGGGTAGGGGCAGCGCTGGTCGGCGGCCCACGCCGTGGCCGGGGAGGGCCCTTGCCTTGTACGGGCCATGCTCAGAGCTGGACCAGGCCCTGCTGGAACGCGTAGCGCACGGCATCGGCCCGGTTGCGGGCGTCGATCTTGGCGAAGGCGTTGTTGATGTGCGTCTTCACCGTCGTCTCCTCGACGAAGAGGGCTCGGGCGATCTCCGTGTTGCTCAACCCGTCTGCGATCAGCCGCAGTACGTCGACCTCGCGGCCGGTGAGGCCGTCGGGGAAGACCCGGCGGCGCTCCCGCTCCGGCTGTCCGCCGGCGCGTCCGGACGAGGCGGCGGGGGCCGCCGCGGAGCCCGCCGCGCCGAGCGCGGCGGCCAGCCTGCGGGTCACCTCGGGGTCCAACGTCGCCTGTCCGTGGGCCGCGTTGCGGATGGCCATGGCGATCTGTTCCCGGTTGGCATCCTTGGTCAGGTAGCCGCGGGCGCCGGCCGCCAGGACGGCGACGATCGACTCGTCGTCGGCGTAGGTGGACAGGGCCAGCACCGTGACGTCCGGGTGCTCGGCGAGGATCCGCGCGGTCGCCTCGGCACCGCCCATCCGCGGCATCCGCATGTCCATCAGCACCACGTCCGGGGAGGTTTCACCGACTGCCCGCACCGCCTCCACCCCGTCACCGGCTCCGCCGACCACCTCCATGTCGTCCATCAGATCGAGCAGGGACATCAGGCCCTCCCGGACGATGATGCACGACGTACTGGCCCACTCGCTCGGCGCGTTGACGGTCCAGCTCAAGGTGGCCGCCGCGCTGATCGAGAAGGGCGACTCGCAGGGCGCGCTGGCCCGGGTCCTCAGGTCCAACCGGCTGGCCGACGAGGGGCTCGCGGAGGCCCGTAACGCCGTGGCCGCCCTGCGAGGTGACGTGCCGTCACTGCCGGACGCCTTGCGGCGGCTGGTGGAGGCCCACGATTCCCACCATCCGGGCGAGGTCGGGCTCAGCCTCTCGGGCGAACCCCGCCGCCTCTCGCCGACCGCCGCCGTCTGCCTCGTGCAGAGCGCGAGGGAGCCTGACCAACGCCGCCAAACACGCACCTGGCGAACGGGTCGAGGTCGGCCTCCACTACGCCGACGGCTACGTACGCCTCACGGTGGACAACGTCACGTCGAGCCCCACCTCGCAGAGCCCCGACCACGTCCCCGGCTACGGCCTGACGGGAATCCGGGAACGTCTCGCGCTGGTGGCCGGCACGCTCACCACGGAACGCGCGCGGGGCGGCGCCCGCTGGGTACTGGCGGCCGCGGTCCCTGAGTAGTCCGGAACGCCCGCCGGGAGGCGGGCTGCTCCTGGACGGCGCCGAATGCCGTGCGAAGGAGTTCCGGTAGAAGTCCCGCACGGCGATCTTCGGTGCACCGAGCTCCTTGACCTCGGCCAGTACGCGGACGACCAGGAGCGAGTTGCCGCCCAACGCGGAGAAGTTGTCCTCCGGGCCCACCTGCGTACCCAGGTGCCGGCTCCAGATGTCCAGCATGTCCCGCTCCAGCCGGTCGGCGGACCCGACCTCTTCGCGGACTGGCGCGGGTCAGTCTCCCTTCGGCAGGGCCTCGTACGAGAACGTGCACCGGACCCTGCCGTCCGCGGCCGGTACGAGGCGCACCTGCTCGGCCGGCATCTGCAACGCCTTGCCCGCCGGCTCGTCCCACAAGGACACCGTTCCTCCGGCCTCCCCGAAGGAGACGTACGGCCGCTCGGGTCGCAGGACGCCACCCCGGCTGCTGAGTTTCGCCGCCAAGACGGTCGGCTCCACGCACATCCACTCCGGCTCCACCCCGAAATAGGAGGGCAGTTCCGCCTTCTGGGCCGCAGCCGTACGGAGCTCCTTCACCGCGTCCCCCGCCGAGTCCAGCGCTCCCAGCGTGCAGAACAGCACCACCGCCACCTGGGCGACCACGTACGACAGAACACCGAACCGCTCGACGGGGCTGACGAATGACGCGTGCACGTGCTTCGCAATGCCCCACAAGGCCGGTACGAACAGGGCGAAGCTCAGAAAGCTCAAGAGTTTGAGCGCCGAAGCGGCCTGCCACAGCGCGGGGACATCGAGGTCATCGGGTGTGAGGTCCAGGCTGTCGGCGTACAGCGCGTGCATCACCGACCCCGAAGCCACAACACAGGACGCGACGAGCGCGAAGAGCAACGGTGCGGCCCAGGCGAGCCATTCGCCCCACGTCCACTGGCGGACCAGCAGCCAGATTCCTGTGGACGTAGCCGTGACGGCGAAGACCGACAGTACTTGCACGGGGGTCCAGCCCCTCGTTTCCCCCATGTCCGCGCCCAAGGCGACGGCAAGGAGGAACACGGTTGCCACGCCCCACGTGAGGATGCTCCCCACGCGGCCCCCCTCCGCGAACACGTCGCGCGTCAACCAAGCGGACCACAGAAGGCACAACACCGCGGCGGTGCCCCAGACCCACGTTCGCGCACCGCTCGCCTGCCGGGCGACGACCACGCAGAACAGCATGGCGAACGTCCAGGCCATGACGCGGGACGTGACACGCCGATGGTCCTCCTCACGCCGCTGCACGATGTGCCTTCGCTCCCGGCCATGGCGTGTTCGCACGTCGATGGCGGCCTCGGGGGCGGAACCTCCGGGCAGGTCCATCCGCGACAGCCGCAGGGCCTCCGAGGCCGTCCCCCTCACCAGGGTGCCTGTGTCGTGCCGACCGGAACCCTCGGCGAGGCGCGCGCGTGCCATCACAGCGGATCGGCGCAGCCGTGCCATCGGCGTCAAGGGTCTCGGATCGGGCACACGGGGCGGCCTGTGAGCCACCGTATGTGCCCGCCAGCCGGTCAATTGCTCCCGATCCCGGTCCACCGGCTCACAGCGTCGGGCGTACATCTCCAGCCTGGTTCTGCGTGCCAGCCGTTGCACCCACCATTCGGCCGCCTGCTCGGTGCGCCGGTTGCGGGCTCCGAAGAACCGCACCTCGACGGAGTACAGTCGCGCCGTGGTGTCCGCGCTCAGCACGCCCCGCGAGGCGCCTTCCCCCCGGGCGAATGCAGCGACGACCGGCCAGCCCTGCTGGTCGAAGGCCCGCTCCGCCTCGTCCCAGTCGCGCTGCTCCCCCCGCACCTCGACCAGCACGAGCACGCGTTGGTCGTATCGCTTTCCCTGCATCAGTCCCCCTACGGCAGCCAGCGCGCCGCCTGCTCCGGCGTGATCTTGGTGGCGTCGACCCACCAGTGCCCCGCCTGCTTGTCCCACTTGGCGCTCAGCAGGCGTTTCGCCTCGTCCTTCTGCTCGTACGGGACCTTGAGGTACAGGCGGCCGTCCCGGACCAGTCCCGGGTACACCTTGTCGGGCGTCGGCGCCCGCTGGGCCGGAACCTCGGGCGGCGCCGGAGCGTCCTGTTCCGCCGGGCGCCACGGCCCTCGGGCCGGGCGTTCCATGCGGGTGTGTTCCATCAGCTTCCGTACGCGGTCGCAGGAGGCCGGGTCGGTGTAGCGCATCATCAGGTCCGTCGGCCCGATGTTGGCGAGCAGGTTCTTCGAGCCGTGCCAGAGGACCGCCCCGTCCAGGATGAGGACCTTCTCGTGCATGCGGTCCCGGAACTCGACCCGGCAGCCGGCGGCCTCCAGTTGCTGGACGAGTTCCCGGTGCCGCGCCACGCGGGAGGGTTCCTGCTGCTCTTCCGGTGGGCGGGTGAAGACCGTGACCTGGATACCGACGGCCGTCCTCGGTCCGAGTAGCCGTGCCCACCGGCCGACCGGAGCCCGGTCCATGAACGCGGAGTACAGCTCGATGCTGTGCTGCGCCCGTTCCACATCCCACTCGACCGCGGCCGCGACCTCGCTGTGCTCGAAGAAGGCGGGCCTTACCAGGTCCTCTTCCGACAGGTGGGCCAGCTGGTCGGCGTCCAGGATGGGGATCAGCTGGTCGGCGGAGACGGTCTGCGCGTGCGCCTCCAGGTGGTCGACCATCGCCAGGGCCTCGCTGTGCGGGGCCAGGTACTTGCGCAGGAACGCGACGTCCGCCACGACGACCAGGTGGTCCTGGGCCCGGCTGAGGGCGACGTTGAGGAGGCGGCAGGTCTGCGAGGACAGCCCTGTTCCGCTGTAGAAGAAGCCGGGGTCTTTGCCTGCGCCCGCGACCGTGTCGAGGAGCACGACGGGGCGCTGGCTGCCTTGGAACCGGTGGACGGTGTCGACCAGGCCGTCGTAGTCCTCCCCGAACCGGTGGGTGAGGCTGCTCTTGAGCGCCTTGACCTGCTCGCGGTACGGGGAGATGACGGCGAGCCGGTCGGTCGCCCGCTCCCCTTCGGGGACGTCCTGCCACTTGCGGCCGGGCAGGACGCCCTCGTACTGGAGTCCGCGGACGAGCTCGTGGATGACGGCGGCGTGGACGGCGTTCGTCATGTGGGGCTTGCGGCCGCCGCCGGGAATCCGACGGCCGGAGGTGTCGATCAGGATCACCGGGGAGTCGATGAGCGGGGCGAACGGCAGACGGGTGGTGTTGCCGCGCCCGGTCTTGAGGGGCGCGTCCGGGTACGCCACCTCGTTCACGACCGCGCAGATCGGCTCCCGCATCCGGTACTGGGTGTCGAGCGCCACCAGGCGCGGGTCCTGGCGTACCCGCCCGGACGGGTCGACCAGCCCGGCGGCGTGGAAGGCGTCCCGCGCCGTCCACTCTCGGGAGTGGGACCTTTCTTCCTCGCTCGCCTGCCGGTCCCCGTCGCCCTTGGTCACGGCGGGGAGCTGGCGGAAGTCCCCGGCCACGATCACCCGCTTGCGGGCGAGGCCGGCGGCGAACCAGGCCGAGGGCAGGTTGACCATCCCGGCTTCGTCGATCACCACGACGTCGATCTCGTCGAGCAGTTTCCTCGACTGGACGGCCTTGGCCACGGTGGCTCCGAGCACCCGGCAGCGGGACCGGACCTCGTCGTGGATGCGCTTGCGCTTTCGGTCGAGCTCGTCGAGTCGCACCTGGAGGGAGGCAGCCGTCTCGGCGACGGTCTCCCTGGGCGGGATCCCCACGACCGCGGCGTAGGCAGCGGGCAGGGCGCGGCGGGCTTCGGCCGCCTGTTGTCCACCTGCGGTATGGCGACGGGCGGCACTCGCGACGATTTCCCGGGCCTGCGACGCGCGGAACGCTTCGTCCTCCAGGGCGGAGTGGAGGTCCCGCAGTTTCGCGGCCTTTCGTTCCGCGAAAAAGCCTGTCGGCGGCCCCACCTTGTCGATCGCCAACCGCAGCTGTGCGGCCGCCGCATCCGCTGCAAGCACCGTCCGGGTCGCTGCGGCCTGGTCGCGGCCGGCCGCGGCCGTCTCCCCCACGGCGGTGGCCAGGTCCGACTCCAGGTCCCGTACCCGGTCGTGGAGGGCCAGCGCCGCTCTCGCGCCCTTGAGCTGGTCGGCCGCCGTGCTGATCTGCCGGTCGATGCTCTCCACGAGCAGCGCCGCGATCCTGCTCGGGTCGACCTGGTCTCCGTAGCGACTGCGCAGCGACGGCAGGACGATGTTCCCGGCCCGCTGGACGATCCCCTCGGCAAAGCCCTCCTCGTGCTCCAGGAGGGAGCACATCCGCTCCAGGGCCTGATCCACCGCAACGTTCGTCGGAGCCAGGAAGAGGATCTTGAGCCCTTGGCGGAAGCTGCCCTCGACGATGTGGCCGACGACGTCCGTCTTTCCGGTGCCGGGCGGTCCCCACAGGAACAGCACCTCACTGGCGAGCGCCTGCGCGACGGCGTCACGCTGACGCGGGTTGAGCTGAAGCCCTGCCCAGTCCGCCACCCATTGCCCCGGGTTCTCGGCACGGCCGGTGCGAGGGGTACCGCGGCCGACCAGCCAGCCGGCGTGCCCTGCGTCGATGGGACTGTCCTGTTGGCCGACGGCCTCCAGACGTTCCGACAGGGCGGCCCAGTTGGACGAGTCGTCCTTGCGGATCTGGATGTTGGTGGGCGCCGCCCCGAAGTCGGCTTTCGTCACGAGCCGTACGGTGCCGTCCGGGGCACGAGAGGCCTCGGCCGGGTCCCAGGCCTTCCGGGAGCGGGACGGCCGGGCGAGAACGGGAACACCGTCCAGACCGTCGTGCCAGTTCCGGCACTCGAAGAGATACTCGCGGGCCCCTTCGGAGTACGAAAGGAGCCGCCCCTTGGAGAGCGCGACCTTTACGGCACCCTCGGCGTCGTTCCGGTGCTCCGCGAGGATCTCGGCGCGCACCGCCGTCAGGAACTCCGCAACGGGATATGGATGCTCCGTATCGGTCATGTGTACCGCTCCCCCAAGATCACCACACAGGTGCAAAGACTGTACGAGGATCCGTTGCCGCCTGGCGGGCATCGGACGGGCACCGGCCACGCACTGGCCGGAATCAATGGCCGACCCGCATACCCAGGAACGATGTCGTCAGGTCCGTATACACCTGAGCCGGCTCGACGACCTGGTACGCAGCAGAGGAGAACGTCGTGAGGCCCACGCCGGCCGCCGCGCAGTTGCGCGGCAGTCCCACCCAGTACCTCACGACGACCTACGCACTCACCGACGAGGACACCGGCGGGCGTCGGAGCGGTTCCTGGAGCACCCCGAGAGCGGGATGTTCCGCGGTCCCCCTTCGAGATCGGGCGAGTGCGGAAGCAGCACGACTTCACCCAAAGGGTGTTGTCCCTCCTCGACGGGGATCCCCTCAGCGAAGGGGAACTCGGCGACCGGCTGGGTCGGTTCGGTCACGCCTGGGGCCGGACCGCCCGGGAGAATCCCGCCTTGCCCTCGCAGCCCTCGCGCGGCGCGTGGCCCTGCTGTCCGCCGCCCGCGATCCGGAGTCGGACGAGCGCCGCCCGCGCCCTCCGAAATCAGGTCGGCCAAACAGAGGATGTCGAGAAGCTGCAGTTCAGAGGCTCTTCCCCACCGGCTCCAGGATCGCGACGCACTCCACGTGGTGCGTCATCGGGAAGAGGTCGAAGACGCGGAGGGTGCGGACCTTGTAGCCGTTCTCCTTGAAGTAGCCGAGGTCGCGGGCCAGGGCCGCCGGGTCGCAGGCCACGTACGCGATGCGGCGTGCCGAGAGGCCCGTGACGTGGCGGACCGTCTGCTTGCCCGCGCCCGCGCGCGGGGGGTCCAGGACGACCAGGTCGCATTCCGTGATGCCGGTCTTCGGCAGGATCTGCTCGACCTTGCCCTGCTCGATGCGGACCCGCGGGAAGTCCGCCAGGTTGTGGCGGGCGTCCTCCACCGCGCGCTTCGTCGACTCGATGCCGAGCACCGCGCCCGTCTCGCCCAGGCGTTCCGCGAGGGCGCCCGCGAAGATGCCGACGCCGCAGTAGAGGTCGAGGGCCATCTCGCCCTTGCGCGGCATCAGGCCCTGCATGACGGCCTTGATCAGGGTGTCGGCGGCCTGCGGGTGGACCTGCCAGAAGCCGCCCATGCCCACGCGGTACGTGCGGCCGTCCGCGCGCTCGCGTACGAAGGGGCGGCCGTGGACGCGGTGGACCCCGCCGTCCTTCTCCTCCACGCGCAGGACGGAGACCGGCTTGTCCAGCTCCACCAGGGGGAGGCGGCCGCCGGGGCGGGGGGTCAGGACGACCTGGCGGTCCTGGGAGCCGGTCGCCGCGATCGCCTCGACCGTGGCCATCTGCGGCCAGTCCTGCTGCTCGATGCCGAGCTCCGAGACGCCCGGGGCGGCGATCATGCAGTGGTCGATCAGTTCGATGTCGTGCGAGCGGTGCTTGCGCAGGCCCGCGTTGCCGTCCTCGTCGATGGCGAACTGCACGCGGGTGCGCCACTGCGGCACCTGCCCGGCCGGCAGCTTGTCGCCCTCGGCGGGCATCACGGTGCCGTCCCAGCCGGCTTCCTCCGGGGTCAGGCCGGCGAGCCGCTTCAGCTGCTCGGCGACGACCTCGCCCTTGAGCCGGCGCTGGGCGCCGGGCTTGGCGTGCTGCCAGTCGCAGCCGCCGCACTTGCCGGGGCCGGCGTACGGGCAGGGGGCCGGGGTGCGGTCCTTGGAGGCGTCGAGCACGGTGATCGCGTCGGCGCGCAGGTAGCGGGAGTCGACGTCGCCCTCGGTGACCTTGGCGACGACCTTCTCGCCGGGCAGGGTGTGGCGGACGAAGAGGACGCGGCCGTCCTCGGTCCGGGCGATGCAGTGTCCGCCGTGCGCGACGGGGCCGACCTCGACCTCGTACTCCTCCCCGACCAGTGACTGCTTCTCGTTCTGCTCGACGCTCGTCATGGTGGGGAGACTCCAAAAACTGAAACAACGGAAAACGGCCGGACGACCGACCCACCAGTTTACGTGGATCTCGTCCGGCCGTTCACCAACCTGCTCAGCCCTTCGCGGTGGGCTCCTTCGGCGGCCGCGGCGTGTCCACCGGCCCGCGGCGTACCGCACCCGGGGCGTTCCAGTCCTGGCGCTTCTTCGCCCGCCGCTTGGCGAGCTCGGAGGACTCCAGCTGGTAGGGCACCGAGGTGACCATCACACCGGGGGTGAAGAGCAGCCGGCCCTTGAGGCGCAGCGCGCTCTGGTTGTGCAGGAGGTGTTCGTACCAGCGGCCGACGACGTACTCGGGGATGTAGACGCTGACCGCGTCGCGCGGGTTCTCGCTGCGCAGGCCCTTGACGTACTCGACCACCGGGCGGGTGATCTCGCGGTACGGGGAGTCGAGGATCTTGAGCGGGACGTTGATCCCGCGCCGGTCCCATTCCTCGCGCAGGGCCTTGGTCTCGGCCGGGTCGACGCTGATGCTGAGCGCTTCCAGGGTGTCCGAGCGGGTCAGCTTGGCGAACGCCAGCGCGCGCAGCGTGGGCTTGTGGACCTTGGAGACCAGGACGATCGAGTGGACCCGGGAGGGGCGCACGCTGTCCTCGCTGGGGCCCTCGGCGGCGGCGATCTCCGCGGAGACGCGGTCGTAGTGCTTGCGGATCGCGCTCATCGTGCCGTAGAAGATCAGCATGCCGAGCAGGGCCACCCACGCGCCGTGGGTGAACTTGGTGGCGAGGACGATGACCAGCACCATGCCGGTGAAGAAGGCGCCGAAGGCGTTGATGGCCCGGCTGCGGTGCATCCGGCGGCGGGCGGCGCCGTCGTGCTCCGTCTTCAGGTGCCGGTTCCAGTGCCGGACCATGCCGATCTGGCTCAGGGTGAAGGAGACGAACACGCCGACGATGTAGAGCTGGATCAGCTTGGTCGAGTCCGCGTCGTAGATCCAGACGAGCAGGATGGCCGCGCCGGCGAGGAGCACGATGCCGTTGGAGAAGGCGAGCCGGTCGCCCCGGGTGTGCAGCTGGCGCGGCAGGTAGCGGTCCTGCGCGAGGATCGAGCCGAGCAACGGGAAGCCGTTGTACGCGGTGTTCGCGGCCAGGAACAGCACCAGCGCGGTGGCCGCGGCCAGCAGGATGAAGAGGAAGCTGCCGTCTCCGAAGACGGCCTCGGCCACCTGCGAGATCACCGGGTTCTGGATGTACTCGGGGCCGACCGGGACGCCGCCCTTGAGCAGGTCCTCGGCCGGGTTCTCGGCCATCCGCACGTCGCTGGCCATGGCCAGGCCGATGATCCCGCAGAACATGGTGACCGCCAGGCCGCCCATGTAGGCGAGGGTGGACGCGGCGTTCTTGCTCTTCGGCTTGCGGAAGGCGGGCACGCCGTTGCTGATGGCCTCGACGCCCGTCAGGGCCGCACAGCCGGAGGAGAAGGCCCTCAGCAGCAGGAAGACCATCGCGAAGCCGGCCAGCCCCTGTTGCTCGGGTTTGATCTCCAGGTCGGCGGTCGGCGCCGTCAGGGTCTCGCCGAGGACGATGCCCTTCCAGGCACCCCAGCCGATCATGACGAATACGGCGGCGACGAAGACATAGGTCGGAATCGCGAAGAGCTTGCCGGATTCCTTCACACCGCGGAGGTTCATCAGTGTGAGGAGAAGGATCATGACGGTCGCCGAGAGCACCTTGTGCTCGATGACGAAATGCACCGCGGAGCCGAGATTCTCGACCCCGGAGGAGATCGATACGGCGACGGTCAGGACGTAGTCGACGAGCAGGGCGCTCGCCACGGTGAGGCCGGCCCTGGGCCCGAGGTTCGTGTTGGCCACCTCGTAGTCGCCGCCACCGCTGGGGTAGGCGTGGACGTTCTGGCGGTAGGACGCCACGACGGTGAACATCAGCACGACGACCGCGAGTGCGATCCAGGGGCTGTAGTGGTACGCCGACACGCCCGCGATCGACAGGACCAGCAGGACCTCGCCGGGGGCATATGCCACGGACGACAGCGGGTCGGAGGCGAAGACGGGAAGGGCGATCCGCTTGGGAAGGAGTGTTTCTCCGAGGCGGTCGCTGCGTAGCGCCCGGCCGATCAGGATCCGTTTGGGCACGTCGGTCAGTTTGGACACGCAGAGGATCGTAAGCGTTCGAAATCAGCCTGACGAACCCCCCACCCCCTCATACCGCAATCCCACCGCAATTCCTCCCCACCCACGCCACCACTGCGGCGCAACAGGTCCCATGGGTGACCACCCGTGTGTAGCTTGGGCCATGGTCTGAGACCCTGTTGAAACAGAGCATGCAATGAGGCTGGGAACCAGCGAGTCGCTGACAGCCGGAAGGACGGCCGTGCACATCGTCATCATGGGTTGCGGAAGAGTGGGCTCCGCCCTCGCGCAAACCCTGGAACAGCAGGGGCATACGGTCGCCGTCGTCGACCAGGACCCCACCGCATTCCGCCGGCTCGGCGCCGGCTTCGGCGGCCGCCGCGTCACCGGTGTCGGCTTCGACCAGGACACCCTGAGGGAGGCGGGAATCGAGGACGCGGGCGCCTTCGCCGCCGTCAGCAGTGGTGACAATTCCAACATCATCGCCGCCCGCGTGGCTCGCGAGATGTTCGGCGTCGAGAACGTCGCGGCCCGCATCTACGACCCCAAGCGCGCCGAGGTCTACCAGCGCCTCGGCATCCCCACCGTCGCCACCGTGCGGTGGACCGCCGACCAGATGCTGCGCCGGCTGCTCCCCTCGGGCGCCGAGCCGCTGTGGCGCGACCCGAGCGGCGGGGTGCAGCTCGCCGAGGTGCACACCTCCTCCGCGTGGATCGGCCACAAGGTCAGCAAGCTCCAGGAGGAGACGGGCGTCCGCGTGGCGTTCCTCACCCGCCTGGGCGAGGCGATGCTGCCCACGTCGGCGACGGTCCTGCAGGAGGGCGACCTCGTCCACGTGATGATGCGCACGGACGAGATCGACAAGGTCGAGGCGGCGTTCGCCGAAGGGCCCGAGGAGGCACACGCATGAGGGTCGCGATCGCCGGTGCGGGCGCGGTGGGTCGCTCCATCGCGGGTGAACTGCTGGAGAACGGCCACGAGGTGCTCCTGGTCGACAAGGCCCCGACGGCCATCTCGGTCGAGCGGGTCCCGCAGGCCGAGTGGCTGCTGGCCGACGCCTGCGAGATCACCTCGCTGGACGAGGCCGCGCTGCAGCGCTGCAACGTGGTCATCGCGGCCACCGGTGACGACAAGGTCAACCTCGTCGTCTCGCTGCTCGCCAAGACCGAGTACGGGGTCCCGCGTGTGGTGGCCCGCGTCAACAACCCGAAGAACGAGTGGCTCTTCAACGAGTCCTGGGGCGTCGACGTCGCCGTGTCCACGCCGCGCCTGATGTCGGCCCTGGTCGAGGAGGCCGTGAGCGTCGGCGACCTGGTACGGCTGCTGCGCTTCAGCCACGGCGACGCCAACCTCGTCGAGCTGACCCTGCCGGCCGACTCCTCGGTCGCGGGCACCCAGATCGGCGACATCTCCTGGCCCGAGGACACCTCGCTGGTCACGATCATCCGGGGCAACCGGGTCCTCACCCCGCACGGGGAGGAGACCCTGGAGCCGGGCGACGAGCTGCTCTTCGTGGCCGCCCAGGCCCGCGAGGAGCAGCTGGAGGACCTCCTCCAGGCCCGCCGCTAGCCCTGCGGGCACGCTCGACGACGAAGGGGGCGCGCCCACGGGGCGCGCCCCCTTCGGGCTTCCCCGTCGCCCTGCCGTCCCGGATGCGTCCGCCGCCGGCCGGGCGGGGCCGGGCCCGCGCGCCAGGCAGACCCTCCGGCCGCGGGCACGCGCTCCTGGCCTGCGACCCCGTGCCGGGGGCGGCTTCCCTGGTCGTCGGCTTCTACGGGCCCACCCGCGCGCCGCCCCGAACGCGGCGGGCGCAGCCACGGACGCACGGCAGGAGGCCCGGACCCGCGTCCTTCGGCCGTCGCGCCGCAGCGGTCCGACGGGAGCGGACCGGAAGCCCCCGAAGGGCGGCCTTGTCGCTCCGTCCCCGGGAGCTCGCGGCACGCGCCACCGCCCGGAGCCGTGGCGGCAACGCGATGGGGCGGGACCGGCCTCGTAGGTCGGTCCCGCCCCATGGCGTCTGCTGCGGCCCGTCAGGCCTTCGGCCCCTTGGCGGCGGCCTCGGCGGCCTCCTTGGCCTCCCACTCCGCGATCACGTTGATCGGCGGCGGCGCCTTCGCCAGGAAGAGCCAGGTGAAGTACACGGCGAGCACCATCGGCGGAAGCTTCAGCGCGACCAGCACCCAGCCCAGCTGCGTGGCGTCGCCCCAGAAGTACAGCGGGAAGAGGATCGCGTACTTGGCGAGGAAGATCAGGCCCCAGGCCAGGCTGGCCTTGACGTACGCCTGCTTGCGTCCGGGGTTGCGGGTGCGCCAGGAGAGGTTCTCCTTGAACACCGGCCCCAGGATCACGCCGAGCAGGGGGAAGCCCACCAGCGCCGAGAGCGTGAAGGCCACGCCCAGACCCGCACCGTAGATCATGCCGGGCAGGTAGAAGCCCTTGGGAGAGCCCGTGAAGAGGGCGAAGGCCACGCCCACGCCCACGCCGAAGACACCGCTGAAGGCGTGCTTGACGGTGTCCTTGCGGACGAGCCGCACGATCACCAGCAGGACGGCGACGGCGCCCGCGGCGATCGCGGACATCTGCACGTTCTTGTTGATCGTGTAGATCATCACGAACAGCAGGCCCGGGAGCATCGTCTCCACGGTGCCCCGGATGCCGCCGAAGGCATCGAAGAGCGCCGCCTGGGTCACGGCCTTCTGGTCCTCGGAAGGGGCGGCGGCATGGCGCGGCCCCGCCGGTTGCGGGGTGGTCGGTTTGTCGAGTGACGTCACCGGTCAGTGCTCCTGTCCGAGGGGGCGGAGTTCGTACTTCGGGTTGAAGAGCACCCGACGGCCGTGGGTCATGGAGATGCGCCCCGAGGCGATCATGCGGCGACCGGGCTCGATTCCCACGATCGAGCGACGCCCGAGCCAGACCACGTCCAGTGCGGCCGAGCCGTCGAAGAGCTCGGCCTCCAGGGCGGGGACGCCCGCACGCGGCCGCAGGGTGACCGTACGCAGGGTTCCGGTCACCTTGACTATCTGACGGTCGTGGCAGTCGCAGATCCGCGTACACCCCGCGGCTTCTGCGTCCTCCTGCAGCTCCGCCGAATGCAGCTCCTCCTGGGAGGTGGACAGCCGCTCAATCATCCGGCGGAACCGGCCCGCAGGCCTGGCCGGCTTCGCGGGCTTCTCGGGACGCGGTTCAGCACTCATACAGGAAGCGTACCGGCGTGCGCACTACCGCTCGAAGCGGTATCCCATGCCCGGCTCGGTGATGAAGTGCCGCGGGTGCGAGGGGTCCGCCTCCAGTTTGCGCCGCAGTTGGGCCATGTAGACCCGCAGGTAGTTCGTCTCGGTGCCGTACGAGGGACCCCAGACCTCCTGGAGCAGTTGCTTCTGGCTGACCAGCTTGCCGCGGTTGCGGACCAGGACCTCCAGCAGGTGCCACTCGGTGGGCGTCAGGCGTACGTCGCGGCCCTCGCGCACGGCCTTCTTGGCGGCCAGGTCCACCGTGAAGTCGTCCGTCTCGACGATGACCTCGTCCTCGCCGGAACCCGCGGCCGGCTCCGCCCGGCGGACGGCGGCGCGCAGCCGCGCCAGCAGCTCGTCCATGCCGAAGGGCTTGGTGACGTAGTCGTCGGCGCCCGCGTCCAACGCCTCGACCTTCTCGTCGGAGCTGTGACGGGCGGAGAGGACCAGGATCGGTACCCGGGTCCAGCCGCGCAGACCCTTGATCACCTCGACGCCGTCCATGTCGGGCAGTCCGAGGTCCAGGACGACGACGTCGGGGTGGCGGGCGGCCGCGAGCTCCAGTGCGGTCGCGCCGTCGGCCGCGGCGTCGACCTCGTACCTGCGCGCCTTCAGGTTGATCACAAGGGCTCGGACGATCTGCGGCTCGTCTTCCACCACGAGCACCCGGGTCATTGAGGTCCTGCCTTCTGTCGCGTCATCCGATCACGGTCGTGATCAAGTTCTATCGGTTCCACGGGTTCCATCGGATCCGTCGGATCCGTCGGATCCGTCGGATCCGTCGCTGCCGTCTGTTGCATTGCTGCCGTCGCTGCCGTCGCTGCCGTCGGATCCTCCGCCCGGACGCCGACCGCCGCGCGCAGGGTGAGCACCATGGTCAGCCCGCCCCCGGGGGTGTCCTCGGCCGTCAGGGTGCCGTCCATGGCCTCGGCGAACCCGCGGGCGACGGCGAGCCCGAGGCCCACGCCGGCCCCGCGCGGGGCGTCCCCGTACCGCTGGAAGGGGGCGAAGATCCGGTCCTTGGCCTGGTCGGGCACGCCCCGCCCGCGGTCGACGACCCGCACCTCGACCCGGTCGCCGAGGCAGCTGGCCGCCACCAGGACGGGCTCCCCCGCCGGGCTGTACTTGACGGCGTTCTCCACCACGTTGGCCACGGCCCGCTCCAGCAGCCCCGGGTCCACCGCCACCATCGGCAGCGTCTCGGGCACGTCCAGCAGCACGCTGTCCTCCGGTACGCCGCCCAACGCCATCGGGACCACCTCGTCGAGGTCGATCTCGCGGATCAGCGGGGTGACGGTGCCGGTCTGCAGCCGGGACATGTCGAGCAGGTTGCCCACCAGGTGGTCGAGGCGGTCGGCGCCGTCCTCGATGCCTTCGAGGAGCTCGGCCCGGTCCTCCTCGCTCCACTCCACGTCGGCGGAGCGCAGGGAGCTCACGGACGCCTTGATGGAGGCCAGCGGCGTACGGAGGTCATGGCTGACGGCGGCGAGCAGCGCGGTGCGGATCCGGTTGCCCTCGGCCATGCGGCGGGCCTCCTCGGCCTCGTCGACCAGCCGCCGGCGGTCCAGGACCACGGCCGCCTGCGCCGCGAAGGCGCCGAGCACCCGGCGGTCCTCGGCGGGCAGCACCCGTCCGGACAGGGCCAGGGCCATGTGGTCCCCGATGGGCATGTCCACGTCGGCGTCCTCGGGCCGGGCGACGGGACTCGGACCCACGCTGCCGGCCGGTTTCCACGGCTCCACGTCGCCGGCCCGCTCCAGCAGGGCCACGGACTCCATGGCGAAGGTCTCGCGGACCCGCTCCAGCAGGGCGTCCAGCGTGGTCTCGCCGCGCAGCACGCTGCCGGCCAGGAAGGACAGGATCTCGGACTCGGCGCGCAGCCGGGCCGCCTGGTGGGTCCGCCGCGCGGCCAGGTCCACCACGGAGGCCACCGAGACGGCGACCCCGAAGAAGACGGCGATGGCGACGATGTTCTTGGGGTCGGACACCGTGAACCGGTGCAGCGGCGGCGCGAAGAAGTAGTTCAGCAGCAGCGAGCCGAGGGCGGCGGAGGCCAGGGCCGGCCAGAGCCCGCCGAGCAGTGCGGCCGCCACCGTCAGCGACAGGAAGAGCAACATGTCGTTGGCGAGGCCGAGGTCCGCGTCGACGTGCGTGAGCAGCAGGCACAGCAGGACGGGGAGGATCGTCCCCACCACCCAGCCGGCGATGATCCGGGTCCGCCCGAGCCGGGCCGCCGAGCGCACCACGGGCAGGCCGCGGCCCTTGGCGACGTGCTCGTGCGTGACGATGTGGACGTCGAGGTCGGGCCCCGAGTCGCGGGCGACGCTCGCGCCGACGCCGGGCCCGAAGACGTACTGCCATGAGCGGCGGCGGCTGGAGCCGAGCACGATCTGGGTGGCGTTGACCCCGCGTGCAAAGGCGAGCAGGGCGTCGGGGATGTCGTCGCCGATGACATGGTGAAACGTTCCACCCAGGTCCTCGACCAGGGTCCGCTGGACGGCGAGCTCCTTCGGCGAGGCGGCGGTCAGCCCGTCGCTGCGGGCGATGTAGACGGCCAGGATCTCGCTGCCGGATCCCTTGGCGGCCATCCGCGAGGCCCGCCGGATGAGCGTGCGTCCTTCCGGCCCGCCGGTGAGCCCGACGACGATCCGCTCCCGCGCCTGCCAGGTCGTGCGGATGTCGTGCTCGCCCCGGTACTGCTGGAGGTACTCGTCCGCCCGGTCGGCCACCCACAGCAGCGCCAGCTCGCGCAGGGCGGTGAGGTTGCCCGGTCGGAAGTAGTTGGACAGGGCCGCGTCGACCTTCTCGGGCTTGTATATGTTCCCGTGGGCCATCCGCCGGCGCAGTGCCTGCGGGGACATGTCGACCAGCTCGACCTGGTCGGCCCGGCGGACCACCTCGTCCGGCACGGTCTCGCGTTGCCGGACCCCGGTGATCGACTCGACCACGTCGCCGAGCGACTCCAGGTGCTGGATGTTCACGGTGGACACGACGTCGATGCCGGCCCGCAGCAGCTCCTCGACGTCCTGCCAGCGCTTGGCGTTGCGCGAGCCCGGTACGTTCGTGTGTGCGAGTTCGTCCACCAGCGCTATGGCGGGCCGGCGGGCGAGGAGCGCGTCCACGTCCATCTCGGTGAAGGCGGCCCCCCGGTACGTCAGGGCCTTGCGCTCGACCTGTTCGAGGCCGTGGAGCATGACCTCCGTGCGCGGCCGGCCGTGATGCTCGACGAAGCCGACGACGCAGTCCGCGCCGCGCTCCACCCGGCGATGGCCCTCGGAGAGCATCGCGTAGGTCTTGCCCACACCGGGTGCCGCGCCGAGGTAGATCCTGAGCTTGCCGCGTCCCATGCGCCCCATTCTCCGGGACGTCCACGCCGCGCACGCACCGATCCGGGGCCCGACGCCGATCCCTGACGGATCCCTGACGCGGCACGGGCACGACGCCGGCACGGCAGGGGCCCAGCCACACGGCACGGGCACGGGCGCGAGCACGAGGACGGCACCGGCACCGGCACCGGCACCGGCACAGCGCCGACAAGCCGATGGGCCCCACTCCCGAGGAGTGGGGCCCATCGGCCGAAACACATGACGAGCCCCCCTGTGCGCGGGGGTCGTCCGAGGTCAGCGGACCTCGGTGATCTCCGGGCCTCGGTCGAGCTGTCCCATGCCACCGCCGAAGCGGGAGCCTTCCTGGTCGTCCGTCTGCACGCCGTCCGGCACCATCTGGGCGTCGTTCGGCAGCTTCAGGACGATCGGGTCGCGGGGAGCCATCGGGCCGTCACCGCGGACGACGACGGTGTCCCGGAAGATCTGCTCCAGCACACCCGCCGACTCGGGGCGCACGGCGCCCTGGCCGGAGATGACGCCGCGCAGGAACCAGCGCGGGCCGTCGACGCCGACGAAGCGGACCAGCTGGGCGCCGGTCTGCCCGTCCGGGAGCGGTACGGGCACCTGTGCGCGCAGCTCCCAGCCCAGCGAACCCTGGGCCTCGTCGATGATGCCGCCCTGCTGGGTGATACCCGCGGCGATCTCCTCGCGGACCTCGCCCCAGATGCCTTCCTTCTTGGGCGCGGCGAAGGCCTGCAGCTGCACGGCGCTGTCGCCCAGGACCACGGTCGCGGCCACGATCGCGTCACCGGCGACCTCGACGCGCAGCTCCATGCCCTCGACACCGGGGACGAGGATGCCGCCCAGGTCGACCCGACCGTCGGCCGGGTTCCCGAGTACCTCGGAGACGTCCCAGGGGCCGTCGGGCCGCGGGGCCGGCGGCAGGTTCACCCGACGCGGGGCGACGCTGTCCTGCTCGCCCGCGTCGTCCTGCTCGGCGACGCCGTCCACGACCTGCTCGGTCGCGCCGCCGTCATGGGCGGAGTCGTTCTTCTTGCGACGTCCGAACACGTCACTGTCCTTCCCGGTCGGTTACGACCGAAGCGTAGCCATTCCCACCCTGCTGACCAGCCCCGGATCCGGCCACGGCCGCATGCCCGCCGGTGGAGCCGAAGCCCCCCTCGGCCCGGGCCGAGCCGGGAAGTTCCGCCACCTCGTGGAAGCGCACCTTCTCGACCCGCTGGACAACCAGCTGGGCGATGCGGTCGAAACGCTCGAACCGGACGCTCTCGCGAGGGTCGAGATTGACCACGATCACCTTGATCTCCCCACGGTACCCGGCATCCACCGTCCCCGGGGCATTCACGAGCGCGAGCCCGCAGCGTGCGGCCAGGCCGGACCGCGGGTGCACGAACGCCGCGTACCCGTCGGGCAGGGCGATCGAGACTCCGGTCGGCAGGACGGCGCGCTCGCCGGGCTCCAGCTCGGCGGCCTCGGTGGTGACGAGGTCGCAGCCGGCGTCGCCGGGGTGCCCGTATGCCGGAATCGGCACCTCCGGGTCGACGCGGCGGATCAGTACGTCGACCGGCCGGTGGGAGTCGTGGTTGCTCTGGGACATCAGGGGTTCACCTCAAAGGCGCGTGCGCGCCTGACCTGGTCCGGGTCGGCCATCGCCGCCTGGATCTCCTCGGGCCGTCCGTTGTCGATGAAGTGGTCGACCTTCACCTCGATGAAGAGGGCGTCGGCACGTACGGCGACCGGGCCCTGCGGTCCGCCTGTCCGGCCGACGGCCGTGCAGTAGATCTTCCGCCCGGCGACAGCGGTGACCTCGGCCTCCAGGTACAGCACGGTGTCCACCGGCACGGGCCGCACGAAGTCGGTCTCCAGCCGTCCCGTCACCGCGATGACGCGCAGCAGCCAGTTCAGGGAACCGAGCGTCTCGTCGAGCGCGGTGGCGAGCACCCCGCCGTGGGCGAGACCGGGTGCGCCCTGGTGCGCGGGCTTGACGGTGAACTCGGCGGTGACGCTCACGCCCTCGCCCGCCCGGGCCTCCAGGTGCAGTCCGTGGGGCTGGCCCCCGCCGCACCCGAAACAGTGCTCGTAGTGCGCGCCGAGGAGCTCGCCGGGGGCGGGCGCGTCAGGGTGCCTGACCGGCGCGGCGGCGTCGGCCGGGGGCGTCAACGCTGTGTTTCGTCCACTCACAGCCGCAGACCTTACCCGCGCGGCTACCCACCGGTCGCCTCGTGGCAGGCTTGACCGCATGCAGCTCTCCACCGCGCACCACGACGAACGTCTGACCGCCCCCCGCTCCTGGTGGGGCATCGCCGTACTGGTCGGCCTCGCCTGCGCCTTGATGCTGCTGCCGCTGGGCACGATGCCGTTGCTGGTCGGGCTGGTCGGGGGCACCGCGCTGGCCGGTCTGGTCGTGAGTTCGTACGGTTCCGCGCGCGTGCGCGTGGTGGGCGGTGCGCTGGCGGCCGGGGACGCGCGGATCCCGGTGACGGCCCTGGGTGAGCCCGAGATCCTGGACGCCGAGGAGTCGCGCGCCTGGCGCACGTACAAGGCGGATCCGCGGGCCTTCATGCTGATGCGCAGCTACGTGCCGACCGCGGTCCGCGTCGAGGTCACCGATCCGGCCGACCCGACCCCGTACGTCTACGTGTCCACCCGCGAGCCGAAGGCCCTGGTGGCGGCCCTGCTCGCCGCCCGCGAGCAGGCGGCCTGACCGGCCGGTGGCATCGGTGGCCCGGCCGGGGCGGATCGCCCCGGCGGGGGACCTCAGCCCTGCGCGGAGGGATCCGCGGCCTCCAGTGCGATCCTGGTGGCCTCGGGAAGGGGCTGTACGGGCCGCTCCAGGGGCGGCAGGGAGTTCAGGGACTCCCAGGCCACGGCCCGCCTGCGCAGGTCACCACGGACCTTCTCGGCGAGCTTGCGGGTGTCCCGCCGGTTCATGACCGCGCCGACGGCGGCGCCCACCATGAACGGCATGAGGTTGGGCAGGCTGCGGAACATCCGCTTCATGATCTGCTGGCGCAGTTCGCGCTTCACCTGCCCGCCGAGCGCCGCGTTCAGCGTGGTCGGCTTGGTCAGGTCGACCCCGCGCTCCTCCGTCCAGGCGGTCAGGTAGGCGAGGCTGCGTTCCTTGACGCCGCCCTGGGGGCGTCGGCCGTACACCTCGTGGAGTTCGGCGATGAGCTTGAGTTCGATGGCCGCGACCGCTGTGATCTCGGCCGCCAGTTCCGCCGGCATGGCGGGCGGCACGGGCAGCATGGCCGCGGCGCCGATTCCCGCGCCCACGGTCGAGGTGGCGGCGCAGGCGCCCGAGACCAGCTTTTCGGCGAGCTGCTCGGGGCCGAGGCCCGGGAACTGCGCGCGCAGCGTCGCGAGGTCCCGAACCGGAACGCGCGGTGCGTTCTCGATGATCCTGTCGGTGACGTAGAGGGCGGCGTCCTTGACGCTTTCACCACCCTTGCGCACACCGTTCTTGACGGCTTGCATCCGACGAGCCCCGAAGCGGTGTCGGGACCCTTCGTCGGGATCGGTTTCCGACGGCACCGCCGGGGCGGTGCCGGAAGGTATGGCGATCGCCGCACTGGCGGAGCCGCCGGAAGCCCCAGGAGCCGTTTCCGGATCCATGGATGCCACCTGCGTCTCCGCCGGATCACCAGATTTCCGGAAGCGTCGCTTCCGAAAGGGTGTGGAGCCAGCCACGGCAGACGCCTATCAGTCGCAGTCGCGACAGATCGGCTGACCGTTCTTCTCACGTGCCAGCTGGCTGCGGTGGTGCACCAGGAAGCAGCTCATGCAGGTGAACTCATCGGCCTGCTTGGGCAGGACCCGGACGGCCAGCTCCTCGTTGGAGAGGTCCGCACCGGGAAGCTCCATGCTTTCGACAGAGTCGAATTCGTCCATGTCCGCGGACGAGGTCGACTTCTCGTTGCGCCGAGCCTTCAGCTCTTCGATGCTGTCGTTGTCGACGTCATCGTCGGTCTTGCGCGGGGTGTCGTAGTCCGTTGCCATTGTTCGCTCTCCCCCTCTGGGTGTTAGCGGTGTCTCAGCGCACGTAACGCACGAGAGGCCGGACTTGTGCCCGACCTGAGGCGGAGATTTTGCCTCACATCAAGGTCTGTTACTCAATCGACACCCAGCCGCCCGCCCGAAGGACGATTGGCTGGGATGACGAGCGGGACCGTACACGGTCCGAGGGCCGTCATGCACAAACGCCACCCCGTGTATTTCCCGCCATCCGAGGGGCCGGAAACCCGGACTTCCCGGGCTTTCCGGCCGCGCCGGAGTCACTGAACGCACATGGCCCGACACCGACCACTGTGATCGATCACACAGGACCGGTTGTTTTCACAGGGCAAGCATTCAGCCAAAAGCGAACACGGGGCCGGGGTCTCACAAGGGAAGAGTGACACGCATCACGAGGCCACCGCCTTCCCGAGGCATCGCCTGGATCCTGCCGCCGTGTGCGCGCGCCACGGAGCGTGCGATCGACAGACCCAGTCCGACACCCTTGTCGCTGCCCGTGCGCTCCGTACGCAGCCGCCTGAAGGGCTCGAAGAGGTTGTCCACCTCGTACGCGGGAACAACGGGACCCGTGTTCGATACCAGGAGGACCGCCTGATCGTGCTGGGCCTCGGTGACGACCTCCACCCAGCCGTCCTCCGGCACGTTGTACCGGACGGCGTTCTGCACCAGGTTCAGGGCGATCCGCTCCAGCAGCACCCCGTTGCCCTGGACCACGGCCGGCGCGCGCTCGCCGCGTATCACCACGCCCTTCGCCTCGGCCTCGCCGCGCACCTGGTCGACGGCGCGCGAGGCGACCTCCGCCAGGTCCACGGGTTTGCGTTCGACGATCTGGTTCTCGCTGCGGGCCAGCAGCAGCAGGCCCTCGACCAGCTGCTCGCTGCGCTCGTTGGTGGCGAGCAGGGTCTTCCCGAGCTGCTGGAGCTCGACGGGAGCACCCGGATCGGAGAGGTGGACCTCCAGGAGAGTCCGGTTGATCGCGAGCGGGGTCCGCAGCTCGTGCGAGGCGTTCGCGACGAACCTCTGCTGGGCCGTGAAGGCCCGCTCCAGCCGGTCCAGCATCTCGTCGAACGTGTCGGCGAGCTCCTTGAGCTCGTCGTCCGGCCCGTCCAGCTCGATCCGCCGGGTCAGGTCGGAGC
Source organism: Streptomyces sp. CLCI03 (assembly GCF_053615355.1). Classification (NCBI taxonomy): domain Bacteria; kingdom Bacillati; phylum Actinomycetota; class Actinomycetes; order Kitasatosporales; family Streptomycetaceae; genus Streptomyces; species Streptomyces sp. CLCI03. The sequence goes on from NZ_CM132132.1 coordinate 2,185,980, forward strand.
CGACCACGCGGCGGGCGGTCCGGGTGATCTTCCCCAGCGGCGAGAGCACCCGGCCGGCCATCGCGTAGCCGAAGGCGAAGGCGATGATGCTCAGGCCGAGCAGGGCCATCAGGGAGCGGCTCAGCAGGTCGTCCAGCGCGTGGCGGCGCTGCTCCAGCGCGCACGCCTTCATGGCCGAGTTGAACTCGTCGTACGACTGGTTGATGCTCACCACGGGGCAGGTGGGGCTGGTGACCTTGACGTTCTGGCCGCCGACGATCTCGTACATGAGCGCGTTGCCCTCACGCAGGGCCTGCGCCGCCAACAGGTAGATGATCGACAGCAGCAGGATCCCCGCGATCAGGAACATCCCGCCGTACAGCAGCGTGAGCCGTATCCGGATGGTCGGCCGCAGCCACGGGAAGGGACCCTCGGGCTGCCCGGGGTCCCATGTCGGTTTCGGTGGCGCAGCCGGTGGCGCCGGGGTGGTTGCCACGCGCATCAGATCCGGTATCCGGAACCGGGCACGGTCACGATGACGGGCGGCTCACCCAGCTTGCGGCGCAGGGTCATCACGGTCACCCGCACGACGTTGGTGAAGGGGTCGGTGTTCTCGTCCCAGGCCTTCTCCAGCAGCTGCTCGGCGGAGACGACGGTCCCCTCGCTGCGCATGAGCACCTCCAGCACCGCGAACTCCTTGGGCGCCAGCTGGACCTCCTTGCCCTCTCGGAACACCTCGCGCCGGTTCGGGTCCAGCTTGATGCCGGCCCGCTCCAGTACGGGCGGCAGCGCGACCGTGGTGCGCCGCCCGAGGGCCCGCACGCGGGCGGTCAGCTCGGTGAAGGCGAAGGGCTTGGGCAGGTAGTCGTCCGCGCCGAGCTCCAGGCCCTCCACCCGGTCGCTGACGTCGCCGGAGGCGGTCAGCATCAGCACGCGGGTGGGCATGCCGAGCTCGACGATCTTCCGGCACACGTCGTCACCGTGCACGAGCGGGAGGTCCCGGTCGAGCACGACCACGTCGTAGTCGTTCACGCCGACCCGTTCCAGGGCGGCGGCGCCGTCGTACACGACGTCCACGGCCATGGCCTCCCGGCGTAGTCCGGTGGCCACCGCATCGGCGAGCAGCTGCTCGTCCTCGACGACGAGTACGCGCACGTCGTTTCCTTCCTCCGAGCCCAGAAGGGCACACGTGTATTGCGTCGCCCATCCTGCACGTTTCGGCCGTAAACCGGCTGTAAGGCGGCTCGTGGAGGGGCTGACGGGGCGGAAGTGAGGATTCCCTGGCCTGCCGAGGTTTCTGGGACCAGGGCGCAGGGGAGGACGAGATCACACCCCATCCACTCCCTGACGGCGGACAGCCACGCCGCCGCCGACCCACGAAGAGGGGGCGAACCCACCATGGACGCATTCACCGCGGGTCTCCTGCAGCGCATCAGGAACACGCAGTCGGACCTCAGGCACGCCCGCGAGACGGGCGACGACTTCCTCGCGGAAGTGGAACTGGCGGAGCTGGAGGATCTCCAGCGCCTGGCCGCCGAGCACGGTGTCCCCGTATCGGCCGCCGTACCCGCCTGCTGATCCCCCGATCGGCCGGCCCGCCGTACTCGCACGACTCCCGCACGACTCGTACACGGCTCCGAACGCACCAGGCTTCCGCACGACCCCCGCACGTTCCGCACGACCTCCGCACGACGTGGACCCCGGGCGCCCCAGTGGGCGGCCGGGGTCCACGTGCTTTCAGTCGTGCCAGGCGCCGAACTGCTCCAGCAGCGGCTGCAGCGAGGCGAACACGGCCGGCGTGGCGGCCAGGGTCAGCTCGCCCGAGGCCGGCTCACCGGGACGGCCCCCGGTCAGGGCTCCGGCTTCCCGGGCGATCAGGTCACCGGCGGCCAGGTCCCACGGGTTCAGCCCCCGCTCGTAGTACCCGTCCATCCGTCCGGCGGCCACGTCGCACAGGTCCAGCGCCGCCGAGCCGCCCCGCCGGATGTCCCGCACCAGCGGGATGATCCGCGCCGCGACCTCGGCCTGGTGGGCCCGCCGGGTCTGCACGTACGCGAAGCCGGTCCCCAGCAGCGCCTGGTCCAGCGGCGCCGCCGGCCGGCAGGCGAGCGGGGTCCTGCCCAGCCACGCGCCGCCACCGAGGACCGCGTGGTAGGTCTCCCCGCGCATCGGGGCCGCCACGACGCCCACCACGGTCTCACCGCCGTACTCGGCCGCGATGGACACGCCCCAGCTCGGGAGCCCGTAGAGGTAGTTCACGGTGCCGTCCAGCGGGTCGACGACCCAGCGCACCCCGCTCGTCCCCGGGGTGTCCGCGCCCTCCTCCCCCAGCAGCCCGTCCTCGGGCCGCCGCTCGGCGAGGATGCCGGTGATCAGCTTCTCCGCCGCGATGTCCATCTCGGTCACCACGTCGATGGGGCTGGTCTTCGTCGCCGCGACGGCCAGGTCGGCCGGGCGGCCGTCGCGCAGCAGGGCTCCGGCCTGTCGGGCGGCCTCCAGGCCCACGTCCAGCAATTCGGCCTTCAGCTCGTCGGAGATCACGGTCCCACTTCCTACGCGTACGGACTGTCCACGCCCGCGGCCGCAGGCCGGGGGCCCCGCGCCGGGCAGCAGCCCACCGCGCACAGGTCATGACTCTGCCCCAGTGTGCCGACCCAGCACTCCGCGGGCTTCTCCCCGCGCTCCCTGGCGGCCCGCTCCAGCACCAGCTCCCGTACGGCACCGGCGAAGCGCGGATCGGCGCCGACAGTCGCCGAGCGGCGCACGGGCAGGCCCAGCTCGGCCGCCTTCGCGGTGGCCTCGGTGTCCAGGTCGTAGAGGACTTCCATGTGGTCGGAGACGAAGCCGATGGGCACCATCACGACGGCGGGCGCGCCGGCGGCGTGCAGGGTCTCCAGGTGGTCGCAGATGTCCGGCTCCAGCCACGGGATGTGCGGGGCGCCGCTGCGGGACTGGTAGACGAGCTCCCAGGTGTGCGCGGTCCCGGTGCGTGCGGCCACCTCGTCCGCGATCACCTTGGCGACGTCGAGGTGCTGCTTGACGTACGCCCCGCCCTCGCCGTCCTCGGTGTGGTCCTCGATCGGACCGGAGGTGTCCGCGGCGGCGGTCGGGATGGAGTGGGTGGTGAAGGCGAGGTGCGCGCCGGAGCGCGCCTCCTCGGGCAGCTCGGCGAGCGAGGCGACCACACCGTCGATCATGGGTTCCACGAAGCCGGGGTGGTTGAAGTAGTGGCGCAGCTTGTCGACCCGCGGCAGCTCGACCCCCTCCTCGGCGAGCGTGGCCAGCGCGTCGGCGAGGTTCTCGCGGTACTGGCGACAGCCCGAGTACGAGGCGTACGCGCTGGTCGCGAGCACGGCGATGCGGCGGCGCCCGTCGGCGGCCATCTCCCGCAGGACGTCGGTCAGGTACGGGGCCCAGTTCCGGTTGCCCCAGTAGACCGGCAGGTCCAGCCCGTGCCCGGCGAAGTCCCCCCGCAGCGCGTCCAGCAGCTCGCGGTTCTGCCCGTTGATCGGACTGACCCCGCCGAACCCGAAGTAGTGCTGCCCGACCTCCTTGAGCCGCTCGCGCGGGATACCGCGCCCGCGCGTGACGTTCTCCAGGAAGGGCACGACGTCGTCCGGTCCCTCGGGGCCGCCGAAGGACAGCAGCAGGAGGGCGTCGTAAGGGGCGGCGGAGCCGCCGTCGGGGGCACGAAGCTGGTCTGACATGCCTCGAATCCTGCCACCCGGCGCCCGCGCCCGGGCAACGGACCCGGCCCGTCCCACACCTCGGACAGCAGGTAAGGTCACCCTTACTTCCTGTCGGTATTTTCCCCATGCGGGCGCCTTGTCGGCAGACGTAATCTGTGTGAGCCAACCACGTCCCTTACGGAGGGCACCACCTTGCCCAGTCCCTACCGCGCGATATTCGCGACCCCCGGCACCAAGGGGTTCACAGCCGCCGGCCTGCTGGGCCGGATGCCGCTGTCCATGGTGGGCATCGGTGTCCTCACGATGATCACCGAACTGGGCGGCAGCTACGGCCTCGCCGGCGCGCTCACCGGTACCATCGCGCTCTCCGCCGCGGCCGTGGGCCCGCAGATCTCGCGGCTGGTGGACCAGTACGGACAGCGCCGGGTGCTGCGCCCGGCCACCCTGGTCGCGGCCGCCGCGGTGACCGGTCTGCTGATCGCCGCGGCGAACGGCTGGCCGAGCTGGACCCTCTTCCCCTTCGCCGTCGTCGCCGGGTGCGTGCCCAGCGTCGGATCGATGGTCCGGGCCCGCTGGACGGCCCTGTTCCGCGACACCCCCCAGTTGCACACGGCCTACTCGTTCGAGTCCATCGTCGACGAGCTCTGCTTCATCGTCGGACCGCCGCTGGCCGCGACCCTCTCGGCCGGCTGGTTCCCCGAGGCGGGCCCGGTGGTCGCCCTCGTCTTCCTGCTGACGGGCGTGTGGTGGCTGACGGCCCTGACCGCCACCGAGCCGAAGCCGCATCCCCACGAGGAGCACACCGACCGGTCCTCGGCGCTGCGCTCCCCGGGCCTGCAGGTCCTGGTGGCGACCTTCGTCGCGACCGGCGCGATCTTCGGCTCCGTGGACGTGGCCACCCTGGCCTTCGCCGCGGAGCACGGCGACAAGTCCCTCGGTGGGGTGTTCCTGGCGATCTGGGCGTTCGGATCCTGCCTGGCGGGCATCGTCTTCGGCCTGCTGCACTTCAAGGGCAAGGCCGAACCTCGCTGGATCCTGGGCATCAGTGCGATGGCCGTGAGTATGATCCCCCTCCTACTGGCCGGGAACCTTCCGTTTCTGGCCGTGGCGCTCTTCGTCTCAGGCCTCGCCATCGCTCCCACGATGATCACCACGATGGCCCTGATCGAGGCGCACGTGCCACACGCGAAGCTGACCGAGGGCATGACCTGGATCAGCACCGGCCTCGCGGTCGGAATCGCGGTCGGGTCCTCCGTGACCGGCTGGGTCGTCGACGCAGCCGGGGCGCAGACCGGGTACGTCGTCTCCGTCTCGGCGGGAGTGGCCGCGGCGGCGGTTGCGTTCGCGGGATACCGCCGGCTGACGAGGCCGGCGCAAGGGGAGGTGCCAGCAATCGATGGGGACGGCGACAGCAGGGCAGAGCAGCAAGGAACGGACCGCGTGGCATAACTGGGCGGGCAACATCACCGCCACACCGGCCCGCACGGTGACCCCTGCCTCGGTCGGGGAACTCCAGGAGACGGTCCGCCGGGCGGCCGAGGACGGGCTGCGGGTGAAGGCGGTGGGCACCGGCCATTCCTTCACCGCGGCCGCCGCGACCGACGGGGTGCTCGTACGCCCGCAGGCCCTGGCCGGGATCCGGTCGATCGACCGGGCCGCGGGCATCGTCACGGTGGCGGCGGGCACGGTCCTGAAGGACTTGAACCAGGCCCTCGCCGCGGCGGGCCTGTCGCTCACCAACATGGGCGACATCATGGAGCAGACGGTGTCCGGCGCCACCAGCACCGGCACGCACGGCACCGGCCGCGACTCGGCCTCCATCGCCGCCCAGATCCGCGGCCTGGAACTGGTCACCGCCGACGGTCGGCTGCTGACCTGCTCCGAGAAGGAGAATCCCGAGGTCTTCGCTGCGGCCCGGCTCGGCATCGGCGCGCTCGGCATCGTCACCGCGATCACCTTCGCCGTGGAGCCGATCTTCTTCCTGACCGCCCGGGAGGAACCGATGGGGTTCGACCGGGTGACGGCGGAGTTCGAGGAACACTTCGCGGAGAACGAGCACTTCGAGTTCTACTGGTTCCCGCACACCGGCAACTGCAACACCAAGCGGAACAACCGCAGCCAGGGTCCCGCCGCCCCGCCCGGACCGGTGAGCGCCTGGATCGAGGACGAGTTGCTCTCCAACGGCCTCTTCCAGGCCGTCAACTCGCTGGGGCGCGCGGTCCCGGCCACCATCCCCTCCATCGCCCGGGTGGCCAGCCGCGCCCTGTCGGCGCGCACCTACACGGACATCCCGTACAAGGTGTTCACCAGCCCGCGCCGGGTGCGCTTCGTGGAGATGGAGTACGCCCTCCCGCGCGGGCAGGTCGTCGAGGCGCTGCGGGAGCTGCGGGCGATGGTCGACCGCTCGGGGCTGCGGATCAGCTTCCCGGTGGAGGTGCGGACGGCCCCGGCGGACGACATCACGCTGTCGACGGCCTCCGGGCGCGACACGGCGTACATCGCGGTGCACATGTACAAGAACACCCCGTACCACGCCTACTTCACCGCGGCCGAGGCCATCTTCACCGCGCACGGCGGCCGTCCGCACTGGGGCAAGGTGCACACGCGGGACGCCGGGTACTTCGCGGAGGCCTACCCGCGTTTCGGCGAGTTCCTCGCGCTGCGCGACCGCCTGGACCCCGACCGGGTCTTCGGCAACGACTACCTGCGGCGCGTTCTGGGGGACTGAGTCGGTCCGGTGTCAGGGCGCGCTCCGCCGCGCCGCCGGCTGCGAGGCGTCCGGGCCGGTCGTCGGGGCCTGCGACGTGGGGGGCGGTGACGAACTCGGGGTCTCCTTCGAGGGGGAGGCGCCGGGTGTCGGGTCCGTGGCGGCGCCGGGCTTCCCGGAGCCGGAGGGGCTCGGTCCGGGGCTCGGGCTCCGACCTCCCGACGAGGGCGAGGACGAGGGGCTCGGGGACGTTCCCGGCCCGGGCGTCGGCCCGCCCCTTTCCTCGCCGTTCTTCTCCTCGGCGCCCGGCTCCTGGTGGGGTGGGGTCGGCCGGTCCTGGCCGACCTTGCGGGTGCCTCCGGAGAAGAGCGTGCCGCCGCCGTCGCTGACGGAGGTGCCGGCCATGGCCTCGTAGGTGCCGAGTCCGCCGATGGCGACGGCGAAGGCCACGCCGGAGGCGACCGCGGTCCGCTTCCACCCGCGCACCCGGGTGCCGTGCACGGTGGCCTCGCCGAACTCCCCGGTGCCGAGCCCCGTGGCCGCGCTGTCCGCCGCCTTCGACCGCGCGCCGGGCGCGGGTACCTGACGACCCCTGGGTCGGGCTCCGGCGCGCAGCTGGTCGCCGGTGCGCCGGAAGAGGTGCTGGATGACGGGCCCGCCCGCGGTGGCGACGACGCTGACCACTCCGGCTCCGAGGATGGTTCCGTAGACGCCCATCTTCGAGGCGAGCAGGGCCGCCGCGACGGTGGCGAGGGAGGAACCGGCGACCTGGGCCGCGCTCAGGTCGAGCTTCTTCGTCTCCGGCTCGTCCTCGGCGTCCCGCGTCGCTTCCTGACCCCTCGCCATACCCGGTGCGTCCCGCCTCTCGCGCTTCTCCTCTGTCAGGAGTTACCGACCGCCGAGCGAAGCAGATAGTTCCGTTTCTGGTGATTATGTGAAGCAAGACACCCGAAAACGGACCACGGGCGCAGGTCGGACCCGATCGAGGGCAGGCCAACTCCCGCCGTCCGAGGAAAGTTCGGCGGCGCGGCGGTCCACCCAGGTGGCCCGAATGGAGTACTGTGGCGAGCCCTGGGGCCGTCCTTCCTTTCGGATGTCCGGACTCGGGAGAGGGGGCCGACGGATGGAACACGGCACTCAAAGACCGGTGATGCCGCGGTATTGCACGGGCGCCTGCTGCGCACAGTAACCGTTCGGTCACTGTGCGTGCCCAACAGGTAACCGTGCCATAACGGCGATCAAGGGCGCATGCCCGACACGCCGGTTTAACTCGGCAAGGTTGTGGCAGGCTGCACCCGGGCAGGCCACACTCGACTAGCGGAAGCAGCGACGCACGTGACGTCGGCAGGCACCACCCGGGAGGTCCCCATGCCCGAACTGCGTGTCGTGGCCGTCTCCAATGACGGCACACGACTGGTGCTCAAGGCTGCGGACAGCACGGAGTACACGCTTCCGATCGACGAGCGGCTCCGAGCCGCCGTCCGCAACGATCGCGCGCGTCTGAACCAGATCGAGATCGAGGTGGAGAGCCACCTCCGCCCCCGCGACATCCAGGCCCGCATACGGGCCGGTGCCTCCGCGGAGGAGGTCGCTCAACTCGCCGGCATCCCCGTCGACCGCGTACGCCGCTTCGAGGGCCCGGTGCTCGCCGAGCGCGCGTTCATGGCCGAGCGCGCCCGCAAGACGCCCGTACGCCGCCCCGGTGAGAACACCGGTCCGCAGCTCGGCGAGGCCGTGCAGGAGCGCCTCGGTCTGCGCGGGGCCGAGAAGGAGTCCGTCCAGTGGGACTCCTGGCGCCGTGACGACGGCACCTGGGAGGTCCTGCTCGTCTACCGGGTCGCGGGCGAGCCGCACTCGGCGAGCTGGACCTACGATCCGCCGCGCCGCCTGGTCGTGGCCGTGGACGACGAGGCCCGCTCCCTGATCGGTGAGTCGGAGGACCTGCCGGCGGCGCCGGAGCCGAGCTTCCCGTTCGTACCGAGGATCGCCAGGCTGCCGCGCGACCGGCCGCTGGATCGCGCCCTGGACCGGCAGCTGGAGCGGGTCGAACCCCGACCGGCGCCCGTACCGGAGCCGGAGGAGGAACGGGACACCCTCACCAGCCTGCTGGAGGCGGTCCCGAGCTTCCGCGGCGACATGGTGGTCCCGGACCGCACCGAGACCCCGGACGACACCGAACCGGAGGCGGAGGAGCCGCCGGCACCCGCCGCCTCGGCGGGCGCGGGCGCCGCGTACGCCGACGTCCTGATGCCGCGCACGGTGGCGGGCCACCGGGACCGCCTGACGGGAACCACCGACCGCCAGGCCGAGGCCGACGGGGTCCGCCCCGGGCGTCGGGCGGCGGTACCGAGCTGGGACGAGATCGTCTTCGGCACCCGCCGCAAGAAGCAGGAGTAGCGGCGGGAGCAGCGGGAGAGCCGCCGCCGGGTCCTGCCCGGCGGCGGTTCGGCCTACTGGGGGTCCGGGCCCGTGGCCACCGGGCGGGCCGGGTCGCCGGACCATTCGGACCAACTGCCAGCGTAGAGGTCGGACTCGATGCCGGCCACCTCCAGGGCCAGTACCTCGTGCGCCCCGGACACCCCCGAGCCGCAGTACACGCCCACCGCGGCCCCCTCGGACGCGCCGAGCGCCTCGAACCGGGTGCGCAGGACGTCCGCCGGCAGGAAGCGCCCGTCCGGACCGACGTTCTCCGTGGTCGGGGCCGACAGCGCGCCCGGGATGTGGCCGCCGACCGGGTCGATCGGTTCGACCTCGCCCCGGTAGCGCTCCCCCGCGCGGGCGTCCAGGAGCACCCCCGCACGCGCGCGCAGGGCCGCCGCGTCGGCGTCCAGCAGTCCGACCGCCCCCGGAGTTGGCTTGAAATCGCCCTCGACGGAAGTCACCCGATCGGCCGTCACCGCGCCGCCGGCCGCCGTCCAGGCGGCCAAGCCGCCGTCGAGGACCCGCACGTTCGGGTGACCCGTCCAGCGCAGCAACCACCACGCCCGGGCCGCCGCCCAGCCCAGTCCGCCGTCGTACACGACGACGGGCCCGTCCGCCCTGACGCCCGCCCTCCGCATGGCTTCCCCGAAGGCCTCCGGGTCCGGAAGCGGGTGGCGGCCGCCCGCCCCGGGCGGACCTGCCAGTTCGCGGTCGAGGTCGACGTACACCGCCCCGGGCAGGTGTCCTGCCTCGTAGGCGGGCCGCTGGTCAGGGCCGCCGAGCTGCCAGCGGACGTCCAGCAGCACCGGCGGGCGGGGGCCCGCCAGCTCGTTCCTCAGTTCGGCGGCGGCGACGATCACAGATTTCGCAGTCATGCCGGCCATCTTCCTCCCCGCCCGTCACGGGCGTAACAGCGCCGTCATCGACGGGCCGAACCGATCCGGTCAACTCCGTGCCGGGCCGCATTTATGCGGCCCGGTCGGGGCGCGCCGAGCCGCCGGGAGTGGAAGCATCAGCACCGGTAAGCGCCACGACGGAGGAGACGGCTGACATGACCGAGGCAGCGGAACCAACCCGGCGCACGCCCGGTACCCCGTGCTGGGTGAGCCTCATGGTGCACGGCCTCGGGACCACCGAGGACTTCTACGCCGACCTGTTCGGGTGGGAGTACGAACCGGGACCCGAGCAGCTCGGCCCGTACGTCCGCGCCGTGCTGGACGGCCACGAGGTGGCCGGGATCGGCGAGATGCCGCCGGACCGGCATCTTCCGGTGGCCTGGACGACGTACCTCGCCACGGACGACGCCGACGCGACCGCCGAGTCGGTCCGCGCCTGCGGGGGCACGGTCGCGGTGGGTCCGCTGGACGCCGGTATCGCGGGGCGCGTGGCGATCTGCTCCGACCCGCTGGGCGCGATCTTCGGGCTGTGGCAGGCGCAGAGCCTCATGGGCACCCGGCCGTACCGCGGGCCGGGGACCCCCGTGTGGAACGAGCTGGTCACCCAGGACACCTCGACGGTCGGGAAGTTCTACGAGCACGTCTTCGGCCACGAGGCGCAGACGCACGCCACGGCCTCCGACGACTTCGACTACCTGACCCTGCAGTTGGAGGGGCGCCCGGTGGCCGCCGTGCACGGTGTCGGCCGTTCGCTTCCGCACGACCGGGGGCCGCACTGGATGGCGTACTTCGAGGTGGAGGACACCGACGTGGCGGCCGCCCGGGTCGTCGAGCTCGGCGGACGTGTCGTCGACCCGCCCCGGGAGGGCCCGCGCGGGCGGCAGGCCACGGTCGCGGACCCGGAGGGCGCGGTCTTCGCCCTGGTGCGCCCGCGACGCTGAACTCAGTGCGCCCTCGGCCCCGGGGGCCGCCCGAAGTGCCGGGCGGTGGGCGCGAGGGCGGCCGCGGCGGGTACCAGGAAGCAGACCGCGGCACACACGGCGAGGACCGGGGTGACGCCGAAGACTCCGATGGCCGGGGCGATGAGGGCGAGGCCCACCGGGGCGAGGCCGTAGGACAGGAGGAAGTCCAGCGAGGAGACGCGGGCGAGCTTGTCCGGGGCGACCTCGCGCTGGGTGGCCGTGAACCAGGGCACGTTGAACAGCTCGATCCCGACGCCCGCCACGACGTAGGCGGCGATCACCACGGCGGGGTGGACCGGCAGCATCAGGCTCAGCGGTGCGAAACCGTAGAGGGCGAGGCCGGCGAAGGCGCTCCAGCCCTGGGAGCGGGGCCGCCGGCGGGCGGTGACCAGCGCCCCGCCGAGTGCGCCCACGGTGTACGCGGTCATGGCCGCGGCCATGACCCAGCCGGTGCCGTAGCGGTCGCGGCTGATGAGGGGCAGGGCGACGCCGGTGGCGGAGTAGCCGAGCGCGATCACGGCGGTCAGGGCGCCGAGGCCGGCGAGGAACCAGGGGTGGCGGCGGGCCTCGCGTATGCCGTCGACGAACTCGGCACGCAGGGAGGCGCGCGGGGCCGGGGCCGTCGACCCGGCGACCGATCCGGCGACCGATCCGGCGGTCGGGGCGCCGCGGCCCGGCAGGAGGGCGGCGACCAGCCAGAGCAGGCCGATGCCCAGCAGCAGCGTTCCCACGTCGACGAACGCCGCGAGCAGGGCCGTCAGGGTGGGGCCCGCCAAGGTGGAGGTCCGAACCGCCATGGTCATGGCGGCATTGGCCTGTTGCCGGTGGTCGGCGGCGACGACCTCGGCGGTGAGCGCCTGGAAGGCGGGGCGGCAGGCTCCCTGGCCCGCGCCCGCGAGGGCCGCGGCCAGGGTCATCACCAGCAGGGAGCGGCCGAGTCCGAGGGCGAGCAGCGGGGCCGCGGCCGCGGCCGCGAGGGCGGACCAGAGCACGACGGCCCGGCGCGAGTGGCGGTCGGCCAGCACCCCGCCGACGGCGACGGCGACGAGGAAGCCGGCGGTGCGGGCCGCGAGGACCAGCCCCAGGCCGGCCGCGCCGAGTTCGCGGTGCAGGACGGCGAGGCCCAGGACGAAGGGCAGCGCCCAGGTCGCGAGCCCGGACGCGGTGGTTCCGGCCCACAGGCGCAGGAACGCGGTGTCGCGCAGGACGGAACGGGCGGGCGGTGGACCGGTCTCGGTCGTCGCGGGCACGGGTGTGGTCGCCACGGTGGGGTGCTCCTCATTCGTCGGCAGGTGCCGGGGCGCGGTTCGGCGAACCTCGACCCGGGGGTGTTAATGAAAACGATAACCATTACAGTACCCTTCGAGCGCGGCACTCCTGCCCGGTGCTCGACCACACCCACGCACGTCCCAGACCGGAGAACCCATGCGCCACCGCGCCCGGATCGGCATCCCCCTCGCCTGCGCCCTCACCCTGGCCCTCGCCACCACCGGCTGCTCGACCCCCACCGACGACCACGCACCGAGGGGCGAACCCGCCGCCCGGGCGGCGGCCTTCGACAGTTGTGGGCGACAGCTCACCTTCGACCGACCCCCGCGACGCACCGTCGCCCTGGACCAGACCTCGACCGAGACCCTGCTGGAACTGGGGCTCCAGGACCGGATGGCCGGAACGGCCAACCTCAAGACGCGGATCCCCGCGCGGTACCAGGAGGCCTACGCCAAGGTCCCGGTCATCGCCCCCAAGATCGCCACCGGTGAGCAACTGCGCTCGGCCACGCCCGACTTCGTGGTGGCGGGCTCCGCCGACCTCTACACGAAGGACCGCGCCGGCACCCGTGAGGAACTGGCCGCCCTGGGGGTCCCCACCTTCGTCAGCGCGGTGGACTGCCCGCAGCACGGCGAGTCCGGAAAGCCCCCCTTCGAACTGCTCTTCTCCGACTACGAGCGGCTCGGCAAGGCCTTCGGCGTCGAGGAACGGGCCGGGCGGCTCGCCCAGGAACAGCGGGCCGCCGTCGCCGAGGCGGGCGAGAAGGCCCGTGGGGCCACCACCCGGGACGGACGGCAGCCCACCGTCGTCCACCTCTACTCGGTCTTCAACGGGATGCCCTACGTGGCGGGCGGGACCGGCCTGCCCGGTGAGATGAGCCGGATCGTCGGGGCGAAGAACGTCTTCGACGACGTGGCCGAGGACTGGCCGGAGGTCTCCTGGGAGGAAGTCGCGCGGCGCGACCCGGACTTCATCGTGATCGGCGACCTGAGCGAGCGCGGCCGGCCCGGCGACAGCGCCGCCGAGAAGCGCGCCGCGATGGCCGGGGACCCGATGGTCTCCCAGCTGGCGGCGGTCCGCGAGAACAGGATCGTCGAGGTTCCGGGGATCGAACTGGACCCCTCCGTACGCTCCGTGCACGCCCTGGGGCTGCTGGCGGCGGGGATGAAGGACCTCGGCTATGTCCGCTGACCCGGGGGCGGTGGACCTGCTGCTTCCCGCCGCCCGCGCGTTGCCGGTGCGCACGGCACCCGCCAGGTCCCCTCGGTCCGGAGGGCCGGCCCGGGCGGGGCTGTTCCTCGCCGGGGTGCTCGTCCTGGTCGCCTCGGTGGCGGCGGGGACCCGTATCGGCAGCGCCGAGGTGGGATGGAGCGACCTCGGCCGGGTGCTCGGGGCCCGGCTGGGCCTGGCCGTGGAACCGCTGCCGCCGCTGCTGGACTCGCTCGTCTGGGACCTGCGGCTGCCGCGGGTGCTGATGGCGGCGCTGGTCGGCGCCTCGCTCGCGGTGTGCGGCACCGTGCTGCAGGCCGTCACGCGCAACGCGCTGGCCGACCCGTACCTGCTCGGCGTGTCCTCCGGTGCCTCGGCCGGGGCCGTCGTCGTGGCCGTCCTGCCGCTGTCCGGGGCGGCCGCCGGAACCCTCGGGATCACCGGCGGCGCCCTCGTCGGCGCCCTGCTCTCCTTCGGCCTGCTGCTGGCGCTGCTGTACCGGACGGGCCTGGACTCCGGGCGCATCGTCCTGACCGGTGTGGTCGTCGGGCAGCTCTTCACGGCCCTGACCTCGCTCGTCCTGATGGCCTCGGCCGACGCCGACACCACGCGGGCCCTCACCCACTGGCTGCTGGGCTCGATGGCCCCGGCCCGCTGGGACGCCGTCGTGGTCTGCGCGATCGTCACCCCGCTCGGGCTGGTGATCGCCCGGCTGTGCGCGAACGCCCTCGACGGCCTCGCGTTCGGCGCGGACACCGCCGCCTCGCTGGGGATCGGCGTACGGCGCACCCGGATGCTGCTGCTGGTGGTGACGGCCGTGCTGACCTCGGTGGCGGTGGCCACCGTCGGCGCCATCGGGTTCGTCGGGCTGATCGTCCCGCACGGAGTACGCCTGCTGGCCGGTCCGCTGCACCGGGTGCTGCTCCCCCACGCGGCGCTCGCGGGCGCGGTGTTCCTCGTGTGGACCGACGCCCTGGCGCGGGTCGCCTTCGCACCGCGTGAGATCCCGGTCGGCGTGATCACCGCGCTGCTCGGCGTGCCGCTCTTCCTCCTCGTCCTGCGCAGGAGGGGTGAGTTGTGAGGATCACCGCCGAAGGACTGAGCTGGTCGGTCTCGGGCGCTCCCGTCGTCCGTGGGGTCGACCTGGACATCGCGCCGGGCGAGACGGTCGGGCTGCTCGGCCCCAACGGCTCGGGCAAGTCCTCGCTGCTGCGCTGCCTGGCCGGCCTGCGCGTGCCCGACGCGGGCACGGTGCGCTACGACGGCCTCTCGATCCGGGACTGGAGCGCCCGCCGGATCGCCCGCCGGATCGCCTTCGTCGAGCAGGACTCCGGATTCGACACCGACCTGCGCGTCGCCGACGTCGTGGGGCTGGGGCGGACCCCCTTCCGCGACCGGTGGCACGGCCCGGACGCCACCGACCGGGCGGTCGTCGCCGCCGCGCTGGACCGGGTCGGCCTGGGCGCGCTCGCCGGGCGCTCCTGGAAGGGCCTGTCGGGCGGCGAACGACAGCGCGCCCACATCGCCCGCGCGTTCGCCCAGCAGCCCTACGGCCTGCTCCTCGACGAACCCACCAACCACCTGGACGTCAAACACCAGTGGGAACTCATGGAACTGCTCGCCGGCACCGGGCAGACGGTCCTGGTCGCCCTGCACGACCTCACCCTGGCCGCCCGCCACTGCGACCGGCTGCTGCTCATGCACCAGGGCCGGCTGGTCGCCTCCGGCGCGCCCGCCGCCGTCCTCACGGCCGAGCGCCTCGCGCGGTTCTTCGAGGTCGACGCCGAACTGACCACCGACGGCCTGGGCCGGACCGCCGTCTCCTACCGGGGCCCCCTCCACGCCACCACGCACCCACCCGTACCCGTACCCGCGCCAGCACCCGCACCCGCACCCCCATCCGCACCCGCACCCGCACCCGCACTTCGACAAGGAACGTCATGACCAACCTCCCGACCACCGCGCCCGCACCGACCGTCGACGCCCTGATCACGTCCGTCCTGGCCGGTGCGCACGGCCCGTCGCCCAGCGAATTCGTGGCGACCAGCGTGTTCTGGATCCACCACGGCACCCGACTGGCCGGCGGCGACACCACCTACCTCAACCAGTACGTCCTGGTCCGCCTCGGCGGCGCCTTCGGCGGCTGCGCCTTCGAGGCCGGCGAGATCGACCCGGCGATCTGCCGCGACGCCTCGGGCACCCGGCTCGACGTCCTGCTGCGCGAGGCCCCGCGCCCGCTACGGATCGCCGCCCTCGACGCGTACCTGGCCGGGCAACTCCCGCACCGCGACGCCGGAGCCGAGCCGGTCGTCCTCCCCGCCGGCACCCCCGAGGTACGCGCCCGGGCCCGGGACGCGGCCGTCGCCGGGCTGCTGGACGTCGCCGCGGGCGCCCGGGTCGGCCTCATCGGGGTGGTGAACCCGCTGGTCGCGGCGATCCGCGAGCGGGGCGGCGTACCGCTGCCGTGCGACTTCAACCTCGAAGCCACCCAGTGGGGCGATCCCGTCACCACCGACATGCACGCGGTGCTGGAGCAGGCCGACGCCGTGGTCGCCACCGGCATGACCCTCGGCAACGGCTCCTTCGACACCGTCCTCGCCCGCTGCCGTGCCCGGGGCGTCCCGCTGGTCGTCTACGCGCAGAGCGGCAGCGCGGTGGCCCGGGCCTTCCTCGGCTCCGGGGTGACCGCCCTGTCCGCCGAGCCCTTCCCCTTCTCCCAGTTCAGCGCCGACCCGACGACCCTGTACCGCTACCGCACGGCGGGGCGGCCGTGAGCCTGCCCCCCGACCACCGCGGCACCGGGCACGCCGCCTGCCATCACGGCGAGATCCTCCAGGGCGTCTTCCTCGACGCCACCGGGCGCCGGTGCGCCGGCCTCGTCACCCTGCCGATGACCGGCATGGGCAGCCGGGCCGAGTTCACCCGATGTCCCGACACCCCGCCGGAGCGGCTCACCGTCCGGCCGGGCGGCCGTACGAAGGCCGCCCGGGCCGCGGCCCTCGCCGTCGAGGAATGCGCGCGGCTGCGCCGGGAGCCGCCCTGCGGAGGGGAGTTGCGGATCACCGGCGACATCCCGGTGGGCCTCGGCATGGGCAGCTCCACCAGCGATGTCATAGCCGTCGTCCGCGCGGTCGCGGACGCCTACGGGGTGCGGTTGGCGCCCGGCACCGTCGCCCGGCTGGCGGTGCGCGCCGAACGGGCCTGCGACCCGCTGATGCTCGACGCCCGCCCGGTGCTCTTCGCCCAGCGCGAGGGGCGGGTGCTGGAGGTCCTCGGCCCCTGCCTGCCGCCGCTGGTCGTCGTGGGCTGCACCCTGGGCGGGGGAGCGCCCGTGGACACCCTCGCCCTGCCGGTCCCCACGTACGACGGGAGGGAGGTACGCGCCTTCGAGCGGCTGCGCGCCCTGCTGCGGCGGGCCGTGGCCACGGGTGACGCGGCCCTGCTCGGCCAGGTCGCGAGCGCCAGCGCCCGGCAGGGTCAACAGCTGCTGCGGCACCCGGAGTTCGACACCCTCACCGATATCGGACGGCGGCTCGGGACACTGGGGGTCCAGATCGCGCACAGCGGCGCGGTGGCCGGCCTGCTCCTCGACCCGGCCGCCCCGGGCCTGCGCGACCGGATCCGTGGCTGCGTACGGGCCCTGGACAGCAACGGCATCGCCGCGACCCGCGTCTTCACGACCTTCCCTTCCCTCCCGACCAAGGAGTTCCCGAGTGGACCAGCACATCGCGGAGGCCATCGGCCGGCCCGACCTGATACGCCTCGACGACCGGCTCGTCTGCCTGCGCTTTGAGACCATGAAGGTCGTCTCGGCCCTCGCCGCGGTCCGTCATCTGCTCGACACGGGGGCGGTGCGGCGCGGGGACACCTTGCTGGACAGCTCCAGCGGGATCTACGCGTACGCCCTCGCGCTGGCCTGCCACCGGCACGGCATGCGCTGTCACATCGTCGGGTCGACGACCGTCGACGGCACGCTGTGCGCCCAACTGGCCGTGCTCGGGGCGACGCTGGAGCGGATGGAGCCCTGCGACGACCTGAAGCTGGACCAGAAGCGGCGGGTCGCGCGCATCCACGAGATCCTCGCGGAGCACCCGGAGTACCACTGGATGCGGCAGTACCACGACGACATCCACTACCTGGGCTACCGGGCGGTGGCGGAGCGGATCCGGCGGGCGACGGGCGGGGACGGGGGCGGCCTGACCCTGGTCGGCGGCGTCGGATCGGGCGCCTCCACCGGAGCCCTCGCCCGCTATCTGCGGGAGGACTCCCCCGATGTCGAACTCGTCGGCGTGCAGCCCTTCGGCAGTGTCACCTTCGGCGCCGAGCACGTCGCCGATCCCGAGATCATCATCGCCGGGATCGGCAGTTCCATCCCGTTCGGGAACGTCGACCACGCGTCGTACGACACGCTGCACTGGATCTCCTTCGACGCCGCCCTGGCCGGCAGCGTGGACCTGCTCCGCAGGCACGCGGTGTTCGCCGGCCTGTCCACCGGGGCAGGCTACCTCGCCGCCCGGTGGGAACGCTCCCGGGCCCCGGAACGCACGGTGGTGTTCATCGCCGCCGACACCGGCCACCGGTACGTGGACGGCGTGTACGCCCGCCACCGTGAGGCGGTCGCCGTCGACTCCCTGGCCCCGCACCGGATCACGGACCGGGCCGAACTCGCCCTCCCCTGGTCACGAATGCGCTGGAACCGGGCCTCGGGCGTAGGGCCGCCGCGGTGACACCCGGGAAGGCCGGCGGAGCACCCTGCTCCGCCGGCCTTCCGGCTCTGTCCGCCCGTACGCCGCCGGGGGCCACTCGGTGTCGTGGGCGGCCCGCCGGGTCAGGGCCGCTGTGGCACCGTTCGCGTGGAATTCCGTGCAGTCCGATCCTTCACCTGAAACGTGCGTCGGTAGGCGTGCGGGCTGGTTCCGGTGAGTCGCTTGAAGCGCTCCCGGAATGCCGTGGGGGAACCGAAGCCGACCTGCGCAGCGATCCGTTCGACGGGGTGCGCGGTGGTCTCCAGCAGATACTGCGCCTGTCGGACCCGGGCCCGGTGCAGCCACTGCAGTGGCGAAGTGCCGGTCTGTTCGCGAAAGCGCCGGTTGAGGGTCCGCACGCTCATGCCGCCGTGGGCGGCGACCTCGTCGAGCGTGAGGTCGCGGCGGGCGTTGTCCTCCATCCACCGCATGAGCGGCTCCAGCACCGATCCCCGCGGGGCCGGCGGCTGGTCGTGGACGATGAACTGTGCCTGCCCGCCGTCGCGTTCCAGCGGCATGACGGACAGCCGGGCGGCGTCCGCGGCCACCGCAGAGCCGAGGTCACGCCGGATCATGTGCAGGCACAGGTCCAGCCCGGCGGCGGCGCCGGCCGAGGTGAGCAGCTGTCCGTTGTCGACGTAGAGCACCTCCGGGTCCACCTCGACGGCGGGGTGGAGCGCGGCGAGCAACCCGGCGGCCGACCAGTGGGTGGTGACGCGCAGGCCGTCCAGGAGTCCGGTGGCGGCCAGGACGAAGGCCCCCACACAGATGGAGGCGATCCGGGTCCCCCGGGCGGCGGCCTGGCGCAGCGCGTCGAGGACCTCCTCGGGTACCGGTGCCGCGGGGTCGGCCACACCGGGCAGGACGATCGTGTCCGCCTCGGCCAGCTCCGCCAGCGGCCACGGCGCGCGCAGTACGAACGCCCCGGCGTCGACCTCCTCGGCCGGCGCGCAGACACGGACCCGGTAGGCCGGACGGCCGTCGGGGAGACGGGTCCGCGCGAACACCTCGATCGGGGTGGACAGGTCGAACGGAATCACGCCGTCCAGGGCGAGCACGGCCACGGTATGCATGGCCCGACCTTAGCCGGGCGCGGTCCGGGCCTCACGCCGGAATTTCGACACCGGCACCGGTTCCAGCAGGTCACAGCCGTTCGACCGCCACAGATCGCGGTTGGCCACAATCCGTTGATGGCCGGCATTCCAGCCACTTCCGCCGATCGCGTACCCGCACCTAGCGTCGGTGTCCACGGCGCCCCTCCGATCGGCCGTCCGATCGGCCGTCCGATCGACCTTCCGGCGCCCGCCCGCTCCCGACCACCTGGATCACCCCGTGACGAAATTCCTGCTCGCCGTCCATGTCCTGGCGGCGGTCATCACCATCGGCCCGGTCACCGTCGCCGCGAGCATGTTCCCCCCGACGGCCCGCCGCGCCCTGGCCGCCCCCGGCGACGCGGCGGCCCGCGCCGAGGCCCGTACGCTGCACCGCATCTGCCGGGTCTACGCCGTGATCGCGGTCGTGGTACCGGTGTTCGGGCTGGCGACCGCCCACAGCCTCGACGTGCTGAGCAGCCCCTGGCTGCTCACCTCGATCGCGCTGACCGCGGCGGCCGCGGCCGTGCTGGGCATCCTGGTACTCCCCCGTCAGGCAACGACGTTGACCGTCCTCGACGGCACCCTCGATCCGCGGGAGGCCGCGACCACCCGGCGGACAGTGGGGCAACTGAGCATGCACACCGGACTGTTCAACCTGCTGTGGGCGACGGTGACCGTCCTGATGATCGTCCGCCCCGGATCCACCACAGGAGCCTGACATGCACCGACCCGGCCCCCTCCTACGGACCGCCGCTCTCCTGGAACTCGGCACCATGGTCGTCCTGTTGGGCAACCTCGGAACGTTTCACCTGCGCGCCGTCGCCTCGGCCGTCGGCCCCCTGCACGGCTGCGCCTACCTGATCGTCCTGATCGCCACCGTCCGTGAACCGCAAGCGGACCGGATGACCGTCGCGCTGTCGGCCGTCCCCGGCGTCGGCGGCCTCCTCGCCCGGCGCCGCCTCACGGCGCCCCGCCCGACGGTCAGTCGCACATGACGGAACGGCTCAGCGGCCGGTTCCGCCGTCGCGGATCGCGTTCACCAGTCCGGTGACGAGCTGCGCCCGCTCCGCCATCGCGTCGACCAGCAGGTACTCGTGGTCGGCGTGGGCGCCACCGCCGACCGCTCCCAGGCCGTCGAGCGTCGGCACCCCCAGCGCGCCGGTGAAATTGCCGTCGCTGCCGCCGCCGACGGCCTTGCCCTCGATGCCCGGCAGCAGTCGCCGCGCGATCTCGAACAACTCGGCCGACGCCGACTCGGGCATCGGGGGCCGGCCCACGGCACCGCGGACCACGATCTCCGCCTCGTCCAGATGCGGGGCCAGTGCCGCCATCGCCGACTCGACGCGCTCCTTCTCCCGGACCGACTCGACCCGGACGTCGACCAGCACCGTCGCCTCCGCCGGAACGACGTTGTCCGAGGTTCCCGCCGACGCCACGGTCGGCGTGACCGTCGTCCCGATCTCCGGCCGGCCCAGCGCCACGATGTCCAGCACCTGGTGGGCCGCCTCGACCAACGCGTTCACCCCGGCCTCCGGCTCCAGCCCCGCGTGCGCCGCCCGACCCTTGATGACCACCTCGAACGTGCCGCACCCCTTACGGCCCGTCTTGAGGCCGCCACCCTCGGCCGCGCCCTCGAACACCAGCACCGCGCCGCAGGCACGGGCCCGCTCCTCGATCAGGGCCCGGGAGGAACCGGAACCGACCTCCTCGTCGGCGGTCACCAGAACCTCCACGCCCGACAGGTCGTCCAGCGCCGCCAGGCCGTGAACCGCCTGGACCAGACCGCCGAGCATGTCGAAGACACCGGGGCCGGTCGCGCGCCCGCCCTCCACGCGGAAGGGGCGGCGCGCCAGCGTCCCCAGGGGGAAGACGGTGTCGTGGTGACCGAGGATCAGCACCCGGGGCTCGCCTCCGCCCGACCAGTGCACGTGCGGCCCGGCCTGGCTCTCCACCAGGACGGCCCGCCCACCCAGCCGGCCCTCGATGACCTCGGCCACGACGCGGGCCGAGGCGTTCAGCGCGTCGAGGTCGCGCGACGGGGACTCGACCTCGACGAGCGCGCGCAAGTCTTCGAGCATCGCGTCGACACGCACAGCAGTGCTCCGGTACACCTTCATGCCCTTCATGCCCTTCATGCCCTTCATGCCCTCACGATACGGGGCGTGCCCGGCGGGCCTTGGAATCGCGGCAGCCCCGTGCCGCGTGGACGGCCTAGGGCTGGGCCAGTTCGCGCACGGTGGCCATGTCGCTGAAGGGGAGCAGCTCCTCGCCGACGATCTGGTGCGGCTCGCTGCCCTTGCCGGCGATCAGGACCGTGTCGTCGGGGCCGGCCTCGGACAGCGCGAAGGCGATCGCCCGGCGGCGGTCGGCGTGGCGCCGGAAGGGGGTGTCGGTCTCCGTGAGTCCGTGGGAGACCTGGTCCAGGATGGCCTCGGGGTCCTCGTTGCGGGGATTGTCCGAGGTCAGGACGCAGAGGTCGGAATGGGTCCCGGCGATCCGGCCCATCTCGGCGCGTTTGGTGGTGTCGCGGTCCCCGCCGCAGCCGAAGACCGTGATCACCCGGCCGCGGGCGAAGCCCCGGATGGTGATCAGGACCTTCTCCAGGGAGTCCGGCGAGTGGGCGTAGTCCACGATCACGGAGGTGCCGAGCGGGGTCCGGAAGCGTTCCAGCCGGCCCGGGACCGGAGGCATCAGGTCGAGCGCCTCGACCAGGGGGCCCAGTTCGTGCCCCAGCACGTGGCAGGCCGCCACCGTGGCCAGCGCGTTGGCCACCGAGAACCGGCCGGGGGCGGGGATCGAGGCCGGGTAGGCGCGTCCGGCGTGGTGGAGGGTGAACCGCGTACCCGAGGCACTCACCACGAGGTCGGTGGCACGGTAGTCGGCCGGGCGGTCCAGGGCGTACGTGGTCACCGCGCCCGGCATCATCGACACGATGGACGCGCCCACCGGATCGTCGGCGTTGACCACCGCACGCCGACACAGGCCCTGGAAGAGCCGCAGCTTGGCGTCCCGGTAGTCCGCCATCGTCCCGTGGTCGTCCAGATGGTCCTGCGTGAGGTTGGTGAAGACCCCGACGTCGATGAACGTACGGTCCACCCGGTGCGTCAGCAGCGCCATCGAGGTGGCCTCCAGCACGACGCCGGCGGCCCCGCGGTCGCGCATGTACCCCAGCAGGTACTGCAGGTCGGGGGATTCGGGCGTGGTCAGCACCGAGGGCGGCATGGGGATCGGCTCGTCGCCGATCCTGCTGCCGGCGGTTCCGATCACCCCCACCCTGGAGCCCTCGGCGATCCGCAGGACGGACTCGACCATGTACGAGACGGAGGTCTTCCCGTTGGTGCCGGTGATCGCCACCATGTCCATCTGTTTCCCGGGCTCGCCGAAGTAGCGGGAGGTCACCACCGCCGCGGCCGTCCGCGTGTCGGGGACCCGGACGACGCAGGTGCCCGGGGGCCAAACCGCGGCCGGCAGGGCGGGCTCACTGCCGTCGACCAGGACGGCGGCGGCGCCCCGGGCCAGGGCGGGCGGGACGGAGGCCGGACCGCCCTCCCGGTGTCCGGGTACGGCGATGAAGAGCGAGCCCGGCATCACCCGGTCGGCGTCGAAGGTGGTTCCCGCGGTGATCAGCGTCGTGTCCGGATCACCCTGGAGGACGTGGTGCTCCTGCCCGGCCAGCAATTCGCTCAGCTTCACAATGATCCCTTCGAGGGGGCTCGGGCCCGGGCGTGCGGCCGTAGCCAGGCGGCAGCGCCGGCGGCATGCCGGGAAGCTGCTGTGGTGATGTGGAGCGGAGGGGCCGGAGGCGCGAAGCGCTAGCCGTGGCCGTGCAGGGCCGTACGGCGCGTCTTGGGCGCTACGGCGAGGACCTCGTCGGCCGGGTCGACGACGGTCGCGGTCCCGGCGGTCGGGCGCATCCCGAAGGCGGCCTGCTGCAGGCACTGCCTCGAGGAACGTGTGCGACCCATGGGCCGAGTGTACGGCCCACCCGAGGGCCCGAAGTCCGGGTCGCACGGGCCGGCCGTCGTCGTGGTGCAGGCCGATCCGGTCAGGGCGTAGCCGCCCCTCCGCTCGGCCGCACCCGATCTCCGCTCCCGCGGATCGATGTCATGCCGCGGGAGACCCGTATCCGGCTCAGGGCACCGCGAACCAGCAGACGTCACCGGACTCGGGCAATCGGGAATGCGGCTCGACCTCCGCGGCGATCCGGGTCAGGGCCTCGGCTTTGTCCGCGTTCCACGGCAGGAACGGCTCGCTTGTCGACTCCGTCAGATCGCCCGCTCGCGCTCCGGCGTCATACAGATCGCCGACGATCCGCAGGAGCAGCCCCAGCTGCACCTCGAAGGAGGCGCCGCGTCCGAGCAGACCGCCCACCGATCCGCTGACGACGGAGAACCCGAGCCAGTCGTCGTGCGCGTACCGGATCAGATAATCGAGCTCTCGGCGATACGCTTCCTGGCTCACGGCCGCTCCATCGGATCCACCGAACGGGCGACTGCCGGCCCTCGGCCCGGGGGCGGGGCGGTCAGGCCGTCGTCCAGCGCTGCACTGTCTCGTGGTCGTGGGTGAGCCATGTGCCGTCACCGAGCGGCACGGCCGCAACTCCCGAAACGTGAGGGTAGTCGAGTTCGGCGACAGGCTCGAGTGTGCGTGCATCGAGGAGAAGGTGGGTGCCTTCCTCTGCCCACTGTTCCTCGCCCGTCACGACCAGGATCCGGTCGCTGTCGACGAAGCCCGGGGTGTATCCGACGAAGACCCACTCGTCGGGCAGTACGTTGCGGGCTTCGATAATGACGTCGCCGGCGCCGTCCTGCGTGCGGCAGAGGTATCCGCCGCCGACGTCCTGGCTGATCAGCACCCCGTCCTCACCGAGTCCGACGTAGGGTTCCTGGGCGGTGCCCGCCGCACGGATGTCAAGCCCGCCGGCCGTCCATGGCCCCGAACGCGTCGGCGATACCGGGCAAGGACTCGTGGGCGAGCAGCCGTACGGGGACTTGGGGGTAATTCATGTGCTCGTCCAGTTCGTGTCCGGGGTGTGGCAACCAGTGGCCGTAGCGGTACTCCGACAGACGGGTGCGGTCCACGACGAGTGGGAGCACCCCCTGCAGGGAGAGGTCGCCGATCCCGACCTGGAGGTGTGCTTCACCCAGGGCGAGGAGGGGCACTTCCGTCAGGCCGCCGTCGTCTTCTTGTCGCCCCGCGAACTCAGCGAGCAGTGCGGTCAGTCCCTCGGCCCGGAGTTCACCACGGGCCTGGCCTTCCGCATAGGGGCCGGCGCAGAGGCCGTCGGCGCCCGGACGCCCTGCTGGGGCGGCTGACCTGCGGCGAAAGGCGGCAGAACCATCCCGGAAGGGACCACGGGACGGGTGGTCAGGCGTGGTTGACCGGGAGGACGTCCGGGGAGAGGGCGCCGGCCTGGGCCGCGGCCGACGTCATGCGGCGGCGGTGATGGCGGCGGCACAGGACCTCGTAGCCGATCTCCTCCGCCGGGCGGTTCACGTCGCCGACGACCACTTGGGCGCCCTCGACCACCATCTCCCCGCCCACCGTACGGGCGTTGTGCGTCGCGCGCGCCCCGCACCAGCACAGGGCCTCGACCTGGAGCTGCTCCAGCCGGTCCGCCAGCTCGATCAGCCGCTGCGAGCCGGGGAACAGCTTCGTACGGAAGTCGGTCGTGATGCCGAAGGCGAAGACGTCCATGTCGAGGTCGTCGACGATGCGCGCGAGCTGGTCGATCTGCTCGGGCTCCAGGAACTGCGCCTCGTCCACGATCACGTAGTCGGCCTTGCCCCCCTGCGAGAGCTGAGCCACCAGGTACGCGTACAGGTCCATGCCCTCCGGCGCCTCGATCGCCTCCGTCACCAGGCCGAGCCGGGAGGAGAGCTTGCCCTCACCCGCCCGGTCGTCCCGCGTGAAGATCACGCCCTGCAGCCCCCGCGCATCGCGGTTGTGCGCGATCTGGAGCGCCAACGTGCTCTTTCCGCAGTCCATCGTTCCGGAGAAGAACACCAGCTCGGGCATGGGAAGTACGGACCTTTCGGGTCGTGGGCAGGTGGTGGGGCGGGGGCGTACGGGGTGTCGGGCGAGGGTCAGGTGCGGATCTCGAGCAGCGGGACGAGCTGCTCCGCCGCGGTCATGGAGCCGTGCATTCCGGTGAGGGCGGATTCGTTCGGCTCGTTGCGCGAGGCGGTGATCGCGACATCGGCCTGAGCGGCCGCCACCACGTCGCCGATGCGCCCGAGCACCCGCTCGTCGCACTCCCCCGGCGCGCCGAACCAGCCCAGTTCCAGGGCCTCTTCGCGGCTCGCGACCCAGAACCGGTCGCCGAGCACCTCGCGCCACACGGTCAGTACGTCGGCCTGCGCGCCCGGCACCGCGTACACGTGCCGGGCCCGTCCCTCGCCGCCCAGCAGGGCGACGCCGGCGCCGAGCTCCCAGTCCTCGTCGAAGTCGATCCGGGATTCCTCGTCGAAGGGGACGTCGACCATGCCGTGGTCCGCGGTCACGTACAGGGCGGTGCGCGGCGGCAGCTGCTCGGCGAGCCGCTGGACGAGCCGGTCCACGTACATCAGCTGGCCGCGCCAGGCGTCGGAGTCCACGCCGTGCCGGTGGCCGGCCCCGTCGAGCTCGCTGTAGTACGTGTAGACCAGCGAGCGGTCGCCGGCCGAGAGGCGCTCGGCCGCCAGGTCCATCCGCTCCTCGCCGGTCATCCGGCCGAGGAAGGTGCCGCCGCTCAGCGCGACCTTGGTGAGCGGGGTGGTCTGGAAGGCGGGCGAGGACACCTGGGCGGTCGCCACCCCGGCCTTGTCGGCCTGCTGGAATACGGTCGGATACGGCTGCCAGGGCTTCGGCGAGGTCCACGGGTGCCAGCGGAGCTGGTTCATCAGTTCCCCGGTGGCGGGGTTGCGGACGGCGTAGCCGGGCAGGCCGTGGCGGGCGGGCGGCAGGCCGGTGCCCACGGAGGCGAGCGAGGTGGCGGTGGTCGCCGGGAAGCCCGCGGTGATCGGGCGGCCGGTGCCGCCGCGCGAGCTGCCGAGCAGGGAGGTGAGGTACGGGGCCTCGTCCGGGTGGGCCTTGATCTGCTCCCAGCCCATGCCGTCGACCAGGAACACGCAGTTCCGGTCGGCCGGGGTCAGCTCGGGGATCGCGGCGGTGAAACCGGGGACGCCCTGGCCGGCCACGAGCGTGGGGAGGAGGTCGGCGAGCGACCCGGCGCCGTACTCCGGGACGGGGGCGCCCGCCAGGTCCAGCAGCTCCGGCTCGGGCCACTCCTGTGCCGCGGAGTACGCCATCAGCGGGCGGGGGTGGCGGACGTGGCTGCTGTTGCCTCACTGAGTGCCTGCGCGAAGACCAGGGTCTGGCGCACCGCCTCCGGGCCGTCGCCCGCCTCGCTGACCCGCAGGCTGAGGTCGTCGGCGGTGGAGTTGCCGGTGTAGCCGTGGTCGGAGTCGCAGTTCGGGTCGCCGCAGGCGGCCGGCTCCAGGTCGATCCGGGAGACCGCGCCCCAGCCGATGGTCAGGACGACCTCGCGGGGCAGGGTGCCGGGGGTGTAGGACTCCGGGTTGGCGACGACGCGGCTGAGCACCACGGAGGAGATGCTGGACAGCTTGACCGACTCGGTGGAGGTGGTCGCGTACGGGGAGGGGGACCCGGCGTCGGCGGCCTGCTCGTCGGTGTGACTGACGATGAAGCGGTTGCCCGTCAGGACCAGCACGGTGACGTGCCGGCGCACCTCGTTGGAGTCGAAGGTCGTCTCCTGGTGGACCAGGTACGACGAAATCGGCTCGCCGCCCACCGCGGCCTCCACGGCCTCGGCCACGAGGGCCGGGTAGTAGCCGCTGCGCTCGATCGCCGTGCGCAGCCCCTGGGTCGTCGTACCGGATTTCGCCATGAGGTCCATCCTAAGGCCCGTACGGGGCCCTCAGGCCGCGCCGTACCCGGTCAGTAACTGGGGAGGGTCCGCGGACCGAGATCGCCGCGGGCCGGCGGGTGGGCGACGCGGACGGTGGCGCTGAGCACGGACAGGCCCTCGTCGGCGACCACGACCGGCTCCAGCGAGACGCCGATCACCTCGGGGTGGTCGTCCACGAGGCGGGACACCCGCAGCAGCAGTTCCTCCAGGGCGGGGGTGTCCACGGGGTCGCTGCCCCGCCAGCCGAACAGGAGGGGCGCGGTCCGGATGGACCGGATCAGTCCGGCGGCGTCCCGGTCGGTGGCCGGGACGAGCCGGTGCGCGGTGTCGCCGAGCAGCTCGGAGGCGACGCCGGCGAGCCCGAAGGAGAGGACGGCGCCCGCAGCGGGGTCGATGACGGAGCGGACGACGGTGTCGACCCCGCGGGGCACCATGGCCTGCACCACGGGCTGGAGCTCGGCGGGCTTGCCCAGCGCGTCGGTGAGCTCCTCGTACGAGCGCCGCAGCTCGGTCTCGTTCGTGAGGTCGAGACGTACGCCGCCCAGGTCCGCGCGGTGACGCAGGTGAGGGGCGGTGGTCTTGAGCGCCACCGGGTAGCCCAGCACCCCGGCCGCGCGGGCGGCCGCGTCGGCGCTCGGCGCGGGCAGGGTCGGCAGGACGCGGATGCCGTAGCCCGCGAGCAGCTCGCGGGCGTCCCGGTCGGTCAGCGTCAGCACGGCGCCGGGGTCGACGTCGGTCAGCAGCCCGGCCAGCCGCTGCGCGGTTCCGGGCTCGTCGATGTCCTCGTACTCGGGGACCCGCCCGTCGTCCTCGGCGGCGGCCCGGCGCCACTGCCCGTACCGGACGGCCTCGGCGACGGCCTTGACCGCGCGTTCGGCGGCGGGGTAGCTGGGGATGCTGTCCCCGGCCGCGGCCGGCGCCCCGGGCGGGGCCTGGGGTGCCTGGTCCGGCACGGGGCCCCAGCTCCGCGGCGACGTGGTGTGCGGGACGCCGCGCACGGCGGACAGCGCCAGGGCGAGCTCGCCGAGCTCGACGTGCACCACCGCGACCGGCTTGCCCGGGTGGGCGGCCACCGCCGCGCGCAGGGCGCCGGCCAGGTCGTCCTCCGGTGCGTCCTCGCTCACCCACGGGATGGCCGTGACCACCACCGCGTCGCAGTCCTCGGAGCGGAGCGCGTCGGTCAGGGCGGTGCGGAAGTCCGCCGGCGCCGCCGCCGTCGTCAGGTCCAGCGGCGGCAGGGGGCGCAGGCCCTGGGTGAGGCAGGCGTCGTAGGTCAGGATCCCGAGGGATTCCGAGTTGCCGAGGATCGCGATGCGGGGTCCGGCGGGCAGCGGCTGCGCCGCCAGCAGGAGGCCGACGTCCACCAGCTCGGTGACCGTGTCGACGCGGATGACGCCGGCCTGGCGCAGCAGGGCGGAGACGGTGGCGTCCGGCAGCCGGGTGTCGGGGACCACGTGTCCGGCCGGGCTGTGGCGGCCGCCCTTGGCGACGACCACCGGTTTGACGGCCGCCGTGCGGCGGGCGAGGCGGGTGAACTTCCGCGGGTTGCCGAGGGTTTCGAGGTAGAGCAGGGCGACGTCGGTCGCCTCGTCGTCGTACCAGTACTGGAGGATGTCGTTGCCGGACACGTCGGCGCGGTTGCCCGCGGAGACGAAGGAGGACAGGCCCTCGCCGCGTCGTAGCAGCGCGGAGAGCAGGGCGATGCCGATCGCCCCGGATTGTGTGAACAGGCCGATCCGGCCGCGCGTCGGCATCGGCGCGGGGGTGAGGGAGGCGTTGAGTTCCACCTCGGGCGCGGTGTTGATCACCCCGTAGGCGTTCGGCCCGATCAGCCGCATCCCGTACGAGCGCACCTGCCGCACCAGTTCGCGCTGGCGGGCGAGTCCGGCCGGGCCGCTCTCCCCGTATCCGGCGGACAGGACGACGAGCCCCTGGACCCCGTGCTCGCCGCAGGCCGCCACCGCGTCCGGGACCCGGTCGGCCGGGACCGCGACGACCGCCAGGTCGACCGGGGCGCCGATGGCCTCGATGGTGCGGTAGGCCCGTACGCCGTCGAGGAGGTCGCGGGTGACGGCCTCGTTGACCGCGTAGAGGTGGCCGTGGAAGCCGCTGTCGCGCAGGTTGCGCAGGGCGGCCGCGCCCACGCCCCCGCCGGAGCGGCTGACGCCGACGACGGCCACCGAACCGGGGGCCAGCAGCCGCTGCACCGAGTGGGCCTCGGCGCGCTGTTCGCGGGCGCGCTGCACGGCGAGGGATTCGGCGGTGGGTTCGAGGTCGAGGGTGAGGCGGACGGAGCCGTCCTCGAAGCTGCGCTTCTGCTGGTAGCCGGCGTCCGTGAAGACTTTGATCATCTTGGTGTTGGCGGGCAGCACCTCGGCGGCGAAGCGTCGGATGCCGCGCTCCCGGGCCACCGCGCCGATGTGTTCGAGGAGCGTGGAGGCGACCCCGCGGCCCTGGTGGGCGTCCTGGACGAGGAAGGCGACCTCGGCCTCGTCGGCGGGTGCGGAGGCGGGCCGGCCGGCGGCGTCGATGCGGTCGTAGCGGACCGTGCCGATGAACTCCCCGCCGATGGTCGCGGCGAGGCCGACCCGGTCCACGTGGTCGTGGTGCGTGAAGCGGTGGACGTCGCGGTCGGAGAGCCGGGGGTAGGGGGCGAAGAAGCGGTAGTACTTCGACTCGTCCGAGACCTGCTCGTAGAAGCTGACGAGCCGGCCCGCG
Source organism: Streptomyces sp. CLCI03 (assembly GCF_053615355.1). Taxonomy (NCBI): domain Bacteria; kingdom Bacillati; phylum Actinomycetota; class Actinomycetes; order Kitasatosporales; family Streptomycetaceae; genus Streptomyces; species Streptomyces sp. CLCI03. The sequence goes on from NZ_CM132132.1 coordinate 2,215,578, forward strand.
TCCTCGGTGGTGATGGGCCTGATCCGGGCCGTGCCGCCGTCACGGAGGACGACATCGGCTTCCCAGTGGGCCGGGTAGGAGGGGTCCGACTCGATGGTCATGGGCCTACCTTACGGCCGGATCAGGCCGTGGAGCCCTCGCGCGGCGGATGAGGCAGGACGGGACATATCAGGGCAAGCTGGGGAAGGTCGAACGGCGGAAAATTCAGGCCGATGGTAGGCCCGAGCATTCCGGGCGTCGTGAGAGACTGGTCTAGACAACCGTAAGAACCTGAAGGGCATCACCATGGCAGAGCGCCGCGTCAACGTCGGCTGGGCCGAGGGCCTGCACGCTCGTCCCGCCTCGATCTTCGTCCGTGCGACGACCGCTTCCGGCGTCCCGGTGACCATCGCGAAGTCCGGCGGCGACCCCGTCAACGCCGCCTCCATGCTGGCGGTCCTGGGCCTGGGCGCCCAGGGCGGCGAGGAGATCGTCCTCGCCTCCGAGGCCGAGGGTGCGGACGCCGCGCTCGACCGCCTCGCGAAGCTGGTCGCCGAGGGTCTCGAGGAGCTCCCCGAGACCGTCTGACCCTTCGGGTTCGACCCCACGCGCGAAGCCGCGGCTCCCGATCCGGGGGCCGCGGCTTCGTCGTTCCGCTCGGGACCCACCACGTGACGAGAACCCGGGGCGGCGCCGCCCGACGCGATCACCCGGCTTCGCGGCGGACCCGAGAGCGGCGTATGCCGAGAAATATCGCGCGGCGAAGAAAAGGCCTCGCCGGAATCCGGCGCACGCCGAATCATTCCTCATGGGAATTACGCACGACGCCTCGACCCGATTCGAAATCGATCGGCCGTCGCGCGGCGAATTCACGCGATCCCATCCTTTGTATACGGCTCCTGTTAATGCCGACCGCTCGACATGTTTACGGCAGGTTGCGAAGTGCTCACCGTCGGGCGGAGCCGCAGTCGGTGCGCCCCCGCCGCCCGATCCGCGTGGACGGCGGTCAGCGCCCGCGCCCGCTCGGCGTCGCCGCGCGCCACCGCGTCCACGACCGCCCCGTGCTCCGCCCAGGACTCCACGGGCCGTGCCGGAGCCTCCACCACGTACATCCACGCGATCTTGTGCCGCATCTGCGTGAGCAGCGAGATCAGCCCGGGGCTGCCGGATGCCTGGGCGAGCGTCTCGTGGAACCAGCCGCCCAGGGACCGCAGATCCTCCCCCTGGCCCCGCCTGGCGCGCTCCTGCCCCAGCCTGACCAGTCCGCGCAGCACCTTGAGGTGCGCGTCGGTGCGCCGTCGGGCGGCCCGCGCGGCGGCCAGCGGCTCCAGGAGCATCCGCAGCTCCAGCAGGTCCGCCGCCTCCTGCTCGGTCGGCTCGGCCACGCACGCCCCCGCGTGGCGCCGTGTGGTCACGAACCCCTCGGACTCCAGGGTCCGCAGGGCCTCGCGCACCGGGACGCGCGAGACCCCGTACCGGCGGGCCAGCACCTCCTCGGTCAACCGGCCGCCCGGCTCGAACACCCCGGAGACGATGTCGTCGCGGATTGCTGTGCATACCGCGTGCGCAGGAATACGCAAGACCGAACCTCCGCCTATTTCCGACTGCCAGCGTCATTGCACGCACATGCGCGTGCTGCGACTCTATTGCAACACACGATAATTTCCGAGAGCGGCCGGAAATACGAAACATTTGCACAAAGGCGCAACACACGAAGACCCCGGCTCGGAGAGCCGGGGTCTTCGGTGAAGCGGTGCGATGCGTGGGGCGCCGAGGTCAGAGGCTGACGCCGTGCGAGCGCAGGTACGCGATCGGGTCGATGTCCGAGCCGTACTGCGAGCCGGTGCGGGCCTCGAAGTGCAGGTGCGGGCCGCTGGAGTTGCCGGTGGAGCCCGACAGGCCGATCTGCTGACCCGGGGTGACCTGCTCGCCGACGGAGACGTTCAGCGAGGTCATGTGGCCGTACTGGGTGTAGGTGCCGTCGTTGTGCTTGATGACGACGTTGTTGCCGTAGGCGCCACCCCAGCCGGCCTCGACGACGGTACCCAGGCCCACCGCGTGGACCGAGGTGCCGGAGGCCGCGTGGAAGTCGATGCCCGTGTGGCTGCCGGAGGACCACATGCCGCCGCCCGCCTTGTACTGCGTGCTGACGTAGGAGTCGTCCAGCGGGGAGACGAAGGTGTTGAGGCGCTTGCGCTCCTCCTCGCGGGCGGCGCGCTCGGCGGCCTCGCGCTCGGCCTTCGCCTTGGCCTCGGCCATGCGCTTGGCCTCGGCGGCCCGCTGCTTCGCGTCGGCCTCGGCCTGCGCCTTGGCGGCGTCCTGCTCGGCGACGCGGTGCTGGGAATCGGCCTGCTCGGTGATGTCACCCGCAAGGTCCTCGGCGACGACGACGGCACCGAGGCCGTTGTCCTGGCCGATGGTGCTGCTGTGGTTGTCCGCGGCGAAGGCCGGGGCGGCGAGGGAGCCGACGACACCCGTGGTGGCGATCGCGGCGATACCGGCGTAACCGGCGGTCTTCTTGCTCAGACGGCTGGAGCCACGGTGCTTACCGGTACCAGCGGGACGACTGCCAAACGCCATGAAGGGTTTGATCCTTTCCTTCCTTCTCGCCTACCGGGTTAGCTGACGGGTTCGGAGCAGGAAGGTCTCCTACGGGCCTCCTCTTGCGAGGGGGTCCGATTCACCCCAGGGACGCATGTGGGTCCCCGGCTCCCCAGGCTCGCGCCTGACGGGGACTCGGCGATCGCTGTCCGGTGCCGCGGGTGCGGCGGGCACAACTGACGAACAGCACGGCTGACGCTAGGCGGATCATCAGTCAATCGCCAAACAGACGCGCCTTTTTGTTGCGTACGCCACACCGCATACAAGCAACCTCGCCATTAAACGGACAAAAGGGGTTCCGGTGACCAAGTCACCGGAACCCCTTGCCGAAACCCTCGGCCGGCCCTCAAAAGGCCTTCGCCCGACCGTCAGTTGGAGACGACCGAGACCTCGCCGATCCCGAGGGCCCGTACGGGCTCCTCGATCAGCGCGGCGTCGCCCACGAGGACGGTGACCAGCCGGTCCGCGGGGAAGGCCTTGACGACCGCCGTGGTGGCCTCCACCGTGCCCGTCTCGGCGAGCTGGGCGTACAGATGCGACTGGTAGTCGTCCGGCAGTTCCTGCTCGACCTGGTCGGCGAGGGTGCCCGCGACCGAGGCGGCCGTCTCGAACTTCAGCGGGGCCACGCCCACCAAGTTCTGCACGGCGACATCGCGTTCGGCGTCGGTCAGACCGCCCTCGGCGAGGGTGCGCAGGACCTTCCAGAGGTCCTCGAGCGCCGGTCCGGTGTTCGGAGTGTCCACCGAACCGCTGATGGCGAGCATCGAGGCGCCCTTGCCGTCCGCGGTGGAGCGCAGCACCTGACCGAAGGCGCGCACGCCGTAGGTGTACCCCTTCTCCTCGCGCAGCACCTTGTCCAGGCGCGAGGTGAGGGTGCCGCCCAGGCAGTACGTGCCGAGCACCTGGGCCGCCCACACCCGGTCGTGGCGGTCCGCCCCGATCCGGCCGATGAGCAGCTGCGTCTGGACCGCGCCGGGCCGGTCCACGATGACCACGCGGCCGGTGTCGTCGGCGGTCACCGGCGGCACCGGGAGGGCGGCGGCGGTGTTGCCCGTCCAGGCGCCCAGGGTGTCCGCGAGTACGGCGTCCAGGTCGATGCCGGTCAGGTCGCCGACGACCACCGCGGTGGCGGTGGCGGGGCGTACGTGGGCCTCGTAGAAGGCGCGCACGGCGGCGGAGTCGATCCGGGCGACCGTCTCCTCGGTGCCCTGACGCGGCCGCGACATGCGCAGGGACGCCGGGAAGAGCTCCTTGGAGAGCTGCTTGGCGGCGCGGCGCTGCGGGTTGGCCAGCTCGTGCGGGATCTCGTCGAGCCGGTTGCGCACCAGCCGGTCGACCTCGGCGTCGGCGAACGCCGGGGCGCGCAGCGCCTCGGCGAGCAGACCGAGCGCCTTGGGCAGCCGGGAGGCCGGGACCTCCAGCGAGACCCGCAGGCCCGGGTGGTCGGCGTGCGCGTCGAGGGTGGCGCCGCAGCGCTCCAGCTCGGCCGCGAACTCCTCGGCGGAGTGCTTGTCGGTGCCCTCGGAGAACGCCCTCGCCATGATGGTCGCCACGCCGTCCAGGCCCTCGGGCTCGGCGTCCAGCGGGGCGGCGAGGTTGACCTCGACCGCGACGACCTGCTGGCCCGGCCGGTGGCAGCGCAGCAGGGTCAGCCCGTTGGACAGCTGACCGCGGTCGGGGGCGGGGAAGGCCCACGGCTGCGGCTCGCCGGCCTGAGGTTGCGGGTGGAAGGTCATCGTGACGGCTGCCGTGTCGCTCACTGCTCCGCCCCCTCGTTCTCGTCGGAGTCGTCGTGCTGGTCGGACTCGTCGGCCGCGAGCGGCTCGTAGACGAGCACGGCGCGGTTGTCCGGGCGCAGTCGGGCCGCGGCCACGGCCTGCACCTCCTCGGCGGTGACGTCGAGGACGCGCCGGACGGCGGTCAGCGCCAGCTGCGGGTCGCCGAACAGCACCGCGAAGCGGCACAGTTCGTCGGCGCGGCCGGCCACCGTGCTCAGCCGGTCCAGCCACTCGCGCTCCAGCTGCGCCTGGGCGCGCTCCATCTCCTCGGCCGTCGGGCCCTCGGCGGCGAACCGCGCGAGCTCCTCGTCCACGGCCGCCTCGATGGCGGGGATCTCGACCCCGCTGGAGGTCTTGACGTCCAGCCAGCCCAGGGAGGGCGCCCCGGCCAGGCGCAGCATGCCGAAGCCGGCCGCGACGGCCGTCTGGTCGCGGCGCACCAGCCGGTTGTGCAGCAGCGAGGACTCGCCGCCGCCCAGGATGGTCAGCGCCACGTCGGCGGCGTCGCACTCGCGGGTGCCGTCGTGCGGCAGTCGGTAGGCGGCCATCAGCGCACGCGCCGGGACCTCCTCGACGATCTCCTCGCGCAGCTGCTCCCCGATGATGTCGGGCAGCGAGCCGTCGCGGGGCGGCTGCTTGCCGTCGTGCGCGGGGATGGTGCCGAAGTACTTCTCGACCCAGGCGAGGGTCTTCTCGGGGTCGATGTCCCCGACGACCGACAGCACCGCGTTGTTGGGCGCGTAGTACGTGCGGAAGAAGGCGCGCGCGTCCTCCAGGGAGGCGGCGTCCAGGTCGGCCATGGAGCCGATGGGGGTGTGGTGGTACGGGTGACCCTCGGGGTAGGCCAGGGCGGTGAGCCGCTCGAAGGCCGTGCCGTACGGGACGTTGTCGTACCGCTGGCGGCGCTCGTTCTTGACGACGTCGCGCTGGTTCTCCATGGACTCGTCGTCCAGGGCGGCCAGCAGGGACCCCATCCGGTCCGCCTCCAGCCAGAGCGCGAGCTCCAGCTGGTGCGTCGGCATCGTCTCGAAGTAGTTGGTGCGCTCGAAGCTGGTGGTGCCGTTGAGGGAACCGCCGGCGCCCTGGACCAGTTCGAAGTGCCCGTTGCCGGGTACGCTCGCCGACCCCTGGAACATCAGGTGCTCGAAGAGGTGAGCCAGGCCGGTGCGTCCCTTGACTTCGTGGCGCGAGCCGACGTCGTACCAGAGGCAGACCGCGGCGACCGGGGTCAGGTGGTCCTCGGAGAGCACCACGCGTAGGCCGTTGGCCAGCCGGTGCTCGGTCGCTGTCAGGCCGCCGGAGCCGGCCTGGGCTGTGGCCGTGTGACCCATGGGCATGTGGTCCCTTCGATCGCGATGCAGAGATTTCTTATCGACCTGCCACTGTATGCAAGCGCGCCGACCGCCGGATAAGTTCCCGGGTCACTCCCCCGCACTCCGTCCGGGGGACCCCCGGGGTCGGAGTCGGCGTTGTCGGTGCGTCGGGCCACAATGGTCCGCGTCGTACCCTCGCCGGACACCACAAGACCGCCAGACCCCGCCAGACCCGATCAGACACCCCACCCGACAGCCAGCACACCCCATTTTGGTTAAGGAGCCGCGCAGCGATGGCCCGCCGCAGCACGAAGACCCCGCCGCCGGAGGATTTCGAGGAGAAGATCCTCGACATCGACGTCGTCGACGAAATGCAGGGCTCCTTCCTCGAGTACGCGTACTCGGTGATCTACTCCCGTGCCCTGCCCGACGCCCGGGACGGCATGAAGCCGGTGCACCGGCGCATCGTCTACCAGATGAACGAGATGGGCCTGCGCCCCGACCGCGGGTACGTGAAGTGCGCCCGTGTCGTCGGCGAGGTCATGGGCAAGCTCCACCCGCACGGTGACGCGTCCATCTACGACGCCCTCGTGCGCATGGCCCAGCCCTTCTCCATGCGGCTGCCGCTGGTCGACGGCCACGGCAACTTCGGTTCGCTCGGCAACGACGACCCGCCGGCCGCGATGCGTTACACCGAGTGCAAGATGGCCGACGCCACCTCGCTGATGACGGAGTCGATCGACGAGGACACCGTCGACTTCACCGCCAACTACGACGGCCAGGAGCGGGAGCCCGTCGCCCTGCCCGCCGCGTACCCGAACCTGCTGGTCAACGGCGCGTCCGGAATCGCCGTCGGCATGGCCACCAACATGCCCCCGCACAACCTCGGCGAGGTCATCGCGGCAGCCCGTCACCTGATCCGGTACCCGCAGGCGGACCTGGAGGCGCTGATGCGCTTCGTGCCGGGCCCCGACCTGCCGACGGGCGGCCGGATCGTCGGGCTCTCGGGCATCAAGGACGCCTACGAGAACGGGCGCGGCACCTTCAAGATCCGCGCGACGGTGGCCGTGGAGGACGTGACGGCGCGCCGCAAGGGCCTGGTCGTCACCGAACTGCCCTTCACGGTCGGCCCCGAGAAGGTCATCGCGAAGATCAAGGACCTGGTCGGCTCGAAGAAGCTCCAGGGCATCGCCGACGTCAAGGACCTCACCGACCGCTCGCACGGCCTGCGCCTGGTCATCGAGATCAAGAACGGCTTCCACCCGGAGGCCGTGCTGGAGCAGCTCTACAAGCTGACGCCGATGGAGGAGTCCTTCGGCATCAACAACGTGGCGCTGGTGGACGGGCAGCCGCTGACGCTGGGCCTCAAGGAGCTGCTGGAGGTCTATCTCGACCACCGCTTCGAGGTCGTCCGCAGGCGCAGCGAGTTCCGCCGCACCAAGCGCCGCGACCGGCTGCACCTGGTCGAGGGCCTGCTGGTGGCGCTCCTCGACATCGACGAGGTCATCCGGCTCATCCGGGACAGCGACAACTCGGCGCAGGCCAAGACCCGGCTGATGGAGCGGTTCTCGCTGAGCGAGATCCAGACCCAGTACATCCTGGACACCCCGCTGCGCCGGCTCACCCGCTTCGACCGGATCGAGCTGGAGTCCGAGCGCGACCGGCTGACCGGCGAGATCGACGAGCTGACCGGCATCCTGGAGTCGGACAGCGAGCTGCGCAAGCTGGTCTCCGCGGAACTGGCGGCCGTCGCGAAGAAGTTCGGCACCGAGCGCCGCACGGTGCTGCTGGAGTCCGCGGGCACCGCGGTGGCGGCCGTTCCGCTGGAGGTCGCGGACGATCCGTGCCGGGTGCTGCTGTCCTCGACGGGCCTGCTGGCGCGTACGGCGAACGGCGAGGCGCTGCCGGAGGAGGAGGGCGGCGCACGGGCGAAGCACGACCTGATCGTCTCGCAGGTCGCAGCGACGGCCCGGGCCGATGTCGGCGCGGTCACCTCGTACGGGCGGTTGCTACGGCTGTCGGTGATCGACCTGCCGCAGCTGCCGGACACGCACGCCGCGCCGAACCTGGCGGGCGGCGCCCCGGTCTCGGAGTTCCTCTCCGGGCTGGAGGCGGACGAGAAGGTGATCTGCCTGACCTCGCTGGACGAGTCCTCGCAGGGCCTCGCGCTGGGCACCGAGCAGGGCGTGGTCAAGCGCGTCGTGCCGGACTACCCGGCGAACAAGGACGAGCTGGAGGTCATCACCCTCAAGGAGGGCGACCGGATCGTCGGCGCGGTCGAGCTGCGCACGGGTGAGGAGGACCTGGTCTTCATCACCGACGACGCCCAGCTGCTGCGCTACCCGGCGAGCCAGGTCCGGCCGCAGGGCCGCCCGGCGGGCGGTATGGCGGGCATCAAGCTCGCCGAGAACGCCAAGGTGATCCACTTCTCGGCCGTGGACCCGGCGCGGGACGCGGTGGTCTTCACGGTGGCGGGCTCGCACGGCACCCTGGACGACTCGGTGACCTCCGGGAAGCTGACCCCCTTCGACCAGTACCCGCGCAAGGGCCGCGCCACGGGTGGCGTGCGCTGCCAGCGGTTCCTGAAGGGCGAGGACGTACTGGTCCTCGCCTGGGCGGGCGGCGCCCCCGTCCGCGCGGCGGCGGCGAACGGCACGCCGGCCGAACTGCCGGCCGTGGACCCGCGTCGGGACGGCTCCGGGGCCGCGCTGCCGTCGGCGGTCGCGGCACTGGCGGGGGCCGCGCTGTAGGGCGCGGGAGGGCATTCGGGTGGTACGACCGGGGGGACGTACCACCCGAATGCCGACTAGTGTTTTCCCCGTGGACGCGGTGGGGGGAGAACGCAGCTGATGAGCCGTCGAGCGGGCAGCGGACTGATCGGGAACTGGGCCGAGGCGCAGCGCCGGCAGCAACAGACGCAGCTGGTCCAGCAGCGGGAGGCCGAACGCCGGCAGCGGGCCCACGAACGGGACGCGAACCGGAGCCACCGGCAGTATCGCGAGGCCGAGGCCCTGCGGCGCACCGCGCAGTTCGACGCCGAGGTCGAGGCCCTCAAGGGTCTGTTGGCCGCGGGCTGCCGGGCACCGGCGTTCCGGATATCCGCCCTGGCCCGGCCCGACGGGCTGCAGCCGTTCGACCCCGGCGCCCTGGCGCATCCGGTACCGATGCCCCGCATCGAGGACTTCCAGCGGCAGAGCAGCGGCTGGACGCTCGGCTCGAATCACCGGGCGCAGGCGGAGCGGGAGGCGCACGCCCGCTACACCCAGGCCTGGCAGGCGGCGAACGCCGCGGAGGCGCAACGCCGGCAGCAACTGGCCGCGTACCGCCAGCAGTACGACCGGTGGGCGGCGGAGCAGATGGCAGGGGCGCTGGCGCACAACGGTGGGCTCACGGAACTGACCGAGGCCCTGCGCGCGGGTGACGCCGAGGCGGCGGTGGAGTACTTCTCGGCGGCCCTGTACGCCTCGACGGCCTGGCCCGAGCGGCTGCCGAGGCAGGTGACGGCTGCGTACGACCCGGCCGCGCGCCAGCTGGTGCTGGACTGGGAACTGCCCGGGTACGCGGTGGTGCCGGAGGCCCGGGCGGTGCAGTACCTCCCGAGCACGGACCAGGACAAGGTGAAGCCCCGCCCGGTCACGGAACGCCGGGCGCTGTACCGGGACCTGTTGGCCCAGTGCGTGCTGCTGGTGGTGCGCGAGCTGTACGCGGCGGACGAGTTCGACGTGCTGGACTCGGTCGTGGTCAACGGCTTCGTGGACTGCCACGATCCGGTGACCGGCCAGGAGGCGCGGTTCGTGCTCGCCACGGTACCGGCGGCGCGCAGCGCCTTCGCCGGGCTGCGGCTGGAGCAGGTCAGCGCGGTGGACTGTCTGGTCTCGGGGCTGGGCGGGCTGCTGTCGACGCGGCCCGACCAGCTGACGGCGGTGCGCCCCGGGCGCCGGCCCGACGAGGTCGGCGGGGATGTCGTCAGCCACGGTGGGCACGCGGGCGACGCGGACGAGGACGAGCCGGATCTCTTCGCGATGGACCCGATCGCCTTCGAGAACCTGGTCGCCGAGCTGTTCCGGGCGATGGGCATGGAGGCGGTGACCACGCAACGGTCGGGAGACGGCGGGGTCGACGTGGAGGCGGTGGACCCGGCGCCGATCCGGGGCGGGCGGATCGTCGTGCAGGTCAAGCGCTACCGGAACACGGTGCCTCCGACGGCCGTGCGTGATCTGTACGGCACGGTCCAGGACAAGGGGGCGAACAAGGGGGTGCTGGTCACCACCGCGTCCTTCGGGCCCGGGTCGTACACCTTCGCCAACGGCAAGCCGCTGGAGTTGGTTCCCGGGACGGACCTGGTCGAGCTGCTCCACCAGTACGGACTGCGCGGCCGGCTCGGCGACGGCTCCCCGGCGGCCCCGGCCCGGCGAGCGCCCGTACCGGAACCGGCTCCTCCGGCCGACCACAACGTGCTCGGCATGTCCTGGTCGGGTTCGGTCGCCCTCGACGTGTGCGCGCTGGTCTGCACGGGCAACCGGGTGCTGAGCGAGGACCACTTCGTCTTCTTCAACAACCCGCGCACCCCGGACGGTTCGGTACGGGCCCGTGAGCACGCGGCTCCCGACAAGGCGGCGCTGGAGGTCTCCTTCGACGCCCTGCCGTCGCAGGCGGACCGGCTGGTCCTCGTGGCCGCGATCGATCCGGAGGTCGATCCGCACGCCGACCTCGCCGGGTTCACCGACGCCCACATCCGGCTGCTGTCCGCGGGTGGTGAGGAACTGGGCCGGCTGGACGTCTCCGACGGGCGCGCCGGGGAGACCGCCCTGGTCCTCGGCTCGTTCCGGCACCGGGCCAACGGCGACTGGGACTTCGTGATCGGCGGCAAGGGCTACCGCGGCGGCCTGGAGGACCTGCTGGGCGAGTTCGGCGTCGAGGTCGCCTAGGAGGTGTCCTGTCCGCGAGCCCCGCCGATCAGTCGGGGCTCGCGGCTCCTCGGGCCCGGCTCCTCGGCCCGGTCCCTCAGCCCGGCCCCTCAGCCCTCAGCCCTCGACCGAGGGATCCGGCTCGGCCTCCGGCTCCGTCCCGGGCTCGGGCCTGGCCACGTACCGCAGTACGCACCACATGCTCTCGGGGCTCGCCTCGTGCGGGGCCGGTTCGCGGCAGGCCTCCAGCTCACGCAGCAGTCCGGGCCCGTCGGTGCCGGAGCCGATCAGGACCAGCCGGTTCACGCGTGCTTCGCCCCGCCCCCAGGGCCTCGGCGCGAAGCGGAGGAAGCGGCCGACCGCGTGGACCTCGTAGCAGTCGTCGTGCCCGGGCACGCCGAAGTGGACGAAGCCCTTGATCCGGTAGAGCCCGGGCGGGCGCCGGTCGAGGAAGTCGATGAACCGGCGCGGGGACAGGGCGTGCTCGCTGGTGAACTCCGTGCTCTCGTAGGCGGCGTGCGCGTGGCCGCAGCCGTCGTGGCCGTTGCCGTGGCCGTCGGCCTCCGCGAGCAGGTCCTCGAAGGAGAGCTGCCCCCGGGTCTCGGTCCAGGGCCTGCGGTCGAAGAGGAGTTCCGGGTCGATCCGCCCGTGGTCGGCGCCCACGACCGGGGTGCCCGGGGCGCAGAGCACGGCCAGCTCCCGCTCGATCCGGGCCCGTTCCGTCGCGTCCACCCGGTCGGTCTTGTTGAGCACCACCAGGTCGGCGACGGCGAGGTGGCGGTCGGTCTCCGGGTGCCTGGCCCGGGTCGCGTCGAATTCGGCGGCGTCCACGACCTCCACCATGCCGCCGTACCGGATGTCCGGGTTCTCGCTGGCCATCAGCATCCGGATCATCTCCTGGGGCTCGGCCAGCCCGCTCGCCTCGATGACGATCACGTCGATCCGGTGGACGGGTGCGGAGAGCTTCTCCAGGTAGGCGTCGAGTTCGCTGCCGTCGACGGCGCAGCACAGGCAGCCGCCGCCGAGGGAGACCATCGAGTCACCGACCTGGCCGGCCACCGACATCGCGTCGACCTCGATCGATCCGAAGTCGTTGACCACCACCCCGATGCGGGTGCCGCCGCGACCGGCGAGGAGGTGGTTCAGCACGGTGGTCTTGCCGGATCCGAGGAAACCGGCGAGGACGACGACGGGGATGGGCTGCCTGCTGTTCACCCGGTCGATCGTAGCCGGCTTCCGTCAGCGCAGGGGCGGCACGGGGTGGGAAGGAGTGGGGCCGGTGTACCGGGCGGCCGGACGGATGATCTTCGGATCGGTGGCCTGTTCGAGGATGTTCGCGCTCCAGCCGACCACGCGGGCCGCGCAGAAGGTGGGCGTGAACATCTCGCGCGGGAGTCCGCAGAGCTCCATGACCACGCCCGCGTAGAACTCCACGTTGGTGTGCAGTTCGCGGCCCGGCTTCAGTTCGGCGAGGATCTCCTCGACCTGGCGCTCGACCTCGACGGCGAAGTCCACGAGGGGGCCGCCGAACCGGAGGGCGATCTCGCGCAGCATGCGGGACCTGGGGTCCTCGGTGCGGTAGACGGGGTGGCCGAAGCCCATGATCCGGTCGCCCGCCAGGACCTGCTCCCGGATCCACGGCCCGATCCGGTCCACGGTCCCGATGGCGTCGAGGGTGTCCAGGGCCCGGCTGGGGGCGCCACCGTGCAGGGGGCCGGAGAGCGCGCCGATCGCCCCGGTCAGGCAGGCCGCGACATCGGCTCCGGTGGAGGCGATCACCCGGGCGGTGAAGGTCGAGGCGTTGAAGCCGTGGTCCACGGTGGATATCAGGTACCGCTCGACCGCGCGGGCCCGGACCGGGTCGGGTTCCCGGCCGGTCAGCATGTAGAGGTAGTTGGCGGCGTACGGGAGGTCGTCCCGCGGTTCCACCGGCTCCAGGCCCTGCCCCAGTCGGTGCAGGGCGGTCAGCAGGGTCGGTACGGCGGCGCAGGCAGCCAGCGCGTCGGCGGCCCGGCGGTCGGGGTCGAGGTCGTAGACCGGCCGGAAGCCGGCGCAGGCCCCGAGCAGCGAGAGCGCGGTGCGCAGCCCGGCGAGGGGGCCGGAGAGCCGGGTGGCCCGGGCCAGGGCGGGCAGGGCGTCCCGCACCTCCGAGGGAAGTCGGCGCAGGGGGGCGATCTCGGCGGCGAAGGCGGCGCGGCCGGCGGCGTCGGCCGGGAGCGTGCCGCGGAACATCAGGTGCCACACGTCCTCGAAGGTGCGGGTGGCGGCGAGGTCGACGGCCGAGTACTGGCGGTAGTGGTAGAAGCCCTCCCGGCCCCGGACGTCACCCAGAGCGGTTTCGGTGACCACGACCCCCGCGAGGCCGCGGGGTACTTCCAAGGTGGTGTTCATGGATCGACCATCCATGATGGATTCAATCGCTGTCAATATTGATTGAATCAACAGTAATATCCATCTGTAGGGTGTGGGTCATGAGCGACCAGACGGACAGCGGGCGCAGACTCACCACGCAGGAGGCGGCCCGCGCACTCGGGGTGAAACCGGCGACGGTGTACGCGTACGTCAGCCGGGGCCAGCTCACGAGCCGCCGCGATCCCACCGGGCGGGGCAGCAGCTTCGACGCCGCCGAGGTGGAGGCGCTGGCCCGGCGCAGCCGACGCGAGGCGGCGGCACCCACCGGAGAACCCTCCGTCCGTACGGCGCTCACCCTCATCGAGCCCGACCGGTACTACTTCCGCGGCGTGGATGCCGTGGAGCTGGCCTCCCGGTACCGCTACGAGGAGGTCGCCGAGTGGCTGTGGACGGGCACCCTCACGCCCGGGGCCCGGTTCACCGCTCCCCCGCAGGCCCTGGAGGCGGCCCGGCGGGCGGTGGCCGCCCTGCCGGAACACGGCGGCCCCATCGACCGGTTGCGGGTGGCGGTCGCCGCCGCCGCGGTGGCGGACCCGCTGCGCTTCGACCTGTCGGAGGAGGCGGTGCTCGGCTCCGCGCGCGCCCTGATCCCCACGCTCGTCGGCGCGCTCCCCACGGCGGGTGCGACCCGGTGGTCCGGGGACGGACGGATCGCCCGCCGGTTGTGGTCGCGGCTGACGGCACGGGAGCCGGACCCGGACGCGCTGTCCGTGCTGGACCTGGCGCTGGCCCTCCTGGTCGACCACGACCTGGCCGCCTCGACCTTGGCCGTACGGGTGGCCGCCTCCGCGCGGGCCCATCCGTACGCGGCGGTGTCCGCCGGGCTCGGCGCTCTGGAGGGCCCGCTGCACGGCGCGGCGGGACGGCTGGCGCACCGGATGCTGGTGGAGGTGCTGGAGCAGGGCGGGGCCGCGCCGGTGGTGGCGGAGTACCTGCGGGCGGGGCGCCGGGTTCCCGGACTCGGCCACCGGCTGTACCAGGGCGAGGACCCGCGGGCGCGGGCGCTCTTCGCCCGGCTGGAAGGGCTGGAGCAGGCCGGTCCCGCGCTGGACGCGGCGCGCGAGGTGGCCGCGGTGATGGCCCGGCAGGGCGGGCTGCACGCCAATGTGGACCTGGCACTGGCGGTGTTGACGGTCTCGTGCGGGATGCCGGCGGAGGCCGGGGAGACCGTCTTCGCGGTGGCCCGTACGGCGGGCTGGATGGCGCACGCGCTGGAGGAGTACCAGGAGCGGCCGCTGCGTATGCGGCCGAGCGGGCAGTACCACGGGCCCCGCCCGCCCCAGCCGATGCCGTGACGGGCCCGGCCGGGCATCGGCTGGGGCGGGCTCCGGCTCCCGACGTCAGGCGTCAGGCGGCCCCCCACGGGCTGTGCCACGGCCCGGCGATGGCCTTCGCGCGCGCGACGTGGCCCGCCGCCTCGTCCTCGCGGCCCAGCAGCACGGCCAGCTCGCCCAGGGTCCGGGCGACCGGCCGGACCGCCACGGTGAACCCGGAGGAGACCGGCGGGGCGTCGCGGTACGGCAGCAGGGCCGCGTACAACTCCTCGGCGCCCGCCCGCTCCCCGAGGGTGACCAGGGTCATGGCCCGGAAGGTCGCGAAGACCTTGAAGAAGTAGTCCGTCCGCAGCTGACCCGCCCGGTCGAGGATCTCGCGTGCCTCCCGCTCCTCGCCCGCGGCGGCCAGCGCCACCGCGAGCAGGTCACCGGCCGGCGGTCCGAAGGCCGCGTACACCTGCCGTAGCCGCGGCAGGTGTTCCGCGAGCCGGCCCTGGCTCGCCCGTAGGGTCGCGACGGCGATCGCCAGGATCCCCTCCGCGTGCGGGGACCCCTGCCGGGCCATCCGCGCGGCCGCCTGCCGGTAGAGACGCTCCGCCTCCTCGAACCGCCCCTCGACATGGGCCCAGGTCGCCTCGACGGTCTCGCCGACGGCGGCCGGCCCCGGCATCCGGTAGGTCCGTGCGAACTGCGTCCACCGGCCCACGAGTCGACGGGCATCGGCCACATCACCCTCAGCGGCCGACGCCGTGGAGCGGATGAACATCCCGTACCACTGGTGGCCCGGCAGCTCGTGGGCGGCGCCGATCCGTTCGAGTTCGCCTCCCAGGGCTGCGCGTTCGGGCCATTCGAGGTCGGCGTCGAGTTCCTTGACCAGCGCCGCGAGCGCCCCGGCCCGCAGCACGGGGTCGCCGGTGCCCTCCGCGAGGGCGAGCGCCTCGCGCGCGCCCTCCCGTACGCTCGCCACCTTGGCGTCGGACAGCTCGGCGGCGTACGCGCCCAGCAGCAGGCACCGTACGGCGGGTTCGTGACCGGGCTGCGCCAGCAGCCGCTCCAGCAGCTCCACCACCGGTGCGTCGACCACACCGTAGGGGCGCGTCTGCCACGGCGTCGGCTCGGTCCATGCGGTGAACGCCGCGATCAGCAGGTCGTCCCGGCCCGCGCCGACCGCACGGTCGATCGCCGTACGCCGGGTCGTCCGCGCGGCCATGACCGCTCCCGCCCGCACCTGGGCCCGTACCAGCCGGCCCGACAACTCGACGCGTTCGGCGTCCCGGTCGCCGCCGGACTGCGCGGGGACCCGCTCGAAGCACTCCACGGCCTCGGCGAGCAGCGCGGCGGCCACGTCGTGGGCGAAGCGGCTCTCGGCCAGCCGGGCGGCCCGCAGGCAGTAGGCGACGGCCTTCGCCGCCGTCGCCGAGGAGGCCGCGCGTACGTGGTGGTGGGCCAAGGCGGAGACGTCGTCCGGGGCGAGCCGTTCCAGGCAGACCGCGATCCGGCCGTGCATCCGCGAGGACCTGAGCCGGCTGAGGTCCGCCAGCAGGGTGTCGCGTACCAGCGCGTGGGCGAACCGGATCCGCCCCGGCTCGGGTTCGACCAACAGACCGGCGAGCAGGCCGGCCTCCAGCGCGCCCAGTACGCCGTCCTCGCCGGTGTCCGCCGCCCCCACCAGGACCTCGACGTCGGATTCCCTTCCGGCGACCGCGGCCAGGCGCAGCACCGACACCACCGGCTCGGGGAGGCGTCCGAGCCGACGCCGCAGCACGTCACGTACGCCTTCGGGAACCTCGGACAGCGCCACGAGCGAGCCCTCGCTGCCCAACAACCTGGCGCTCTCCCGGACGTAGAAGGGGTTCCCTCCCGTACGTTCGGCCAGCGCGGCCAGCACCTCGGCGTCGACCCGCGGGCCGCCCACCGCACGGACCAGCTCGGCCACGGCCTCCTCCGCGAGACCGCGCAGCGCGATCCGGGCCGGTGCGCGCCGGGCGAGGCCGGCCAGGGTGTCGCCGAGCCGACCCTCCGTGTCCTCCGGCCGGTACGCGCCGACGAGGAGCAGGGCCGTACCCGCGGGGAGGTCTGCCGCGCCCGACAGCAGCGCCAGTGTCTCGGCGTCGGCCCAGTGCAGATCGTCCAGGAGGACGGCGACGGGCCGCTCGCCGGCGGCCCGCGCCAGCCACCGACCGACGGCGCGGTGCAGTCGGAACCGCCCGGCGGCGACGTCCTCGCCGCCGGGCGCGTGGGTGGTGGCGGGAGCGTCCTCGGACAGGAGGGGCGCCAGCGCGGCGGCAGCCGCGGGCTCGGGCGGGGCGGCTTCGGCGAGGGCGCGCAGTGCTTCGACCCAGGCCCAGGCGGGTGGCGCGCCCTCGGCATCGGTGGTGCGGCCGAAGGCGACGAGCCAGCCGTCGGCGCGGAGCCGGTCGTCGAGGGCGCGCAGCAGCGCCGATTTGCCCAGCCCGGCCTCGCCGCTGACCAGCGCGACGCCGGGGCCGGCCGCGCGGGCCCGATGCGCCTGCGCCGTCAACCGGGCCAGTTCCTCCTCGCGCCCGACGAACGGCTCGGCCCCGACGAACGGTTCGATCCCGTCGGCGGCCGGCTCCGTGAGCAGCGGCGCCCGTTCCGGCGGCGCGGCCGGCACCGTCTGCGGTGGCCGGGTGGCCTCGCGCAGTACATGGCCGTCCTGGGTGAGGACCGCCTTTTCCAGCTCGATCAGGGCGGCGCCGGGATCCAGTCCCACCTCGTCGGCCAGGACCGTCCTGGCCCGGCGCAGCGCCGCGAGTGCGTCGGCCTGTCGGCCCGCCGCCCACAGTGCGAGGGCGTGCAGGCGCCAGGCCTCCTCCCGGAGCGGCTCCTCACGGGTCAGCAGCGCGGCCTCGGCGACCGCGGCCGCCAGGTCGGCGCCGCCTCGCAGCCCGGCGGAGACGCCGAGTTCGCGGGCGGCCAGCCTCAGCTCGCCGAGCCGCATGATCTCCGCGTGGGCCCACGGCTCGTCGGCGCTCTCCGCGTACGCCGGCCCCTGCCACAGCGCCAGCGCCTCGCGGAGCAGGGCTCCGGCGGTGTCCGGCTCGGCCGGCAGGGCCGCGCGGGCCCGGGCGAGCAGCCGCTCGAAGCGCCAGGCGTCGACGGCGTCGTCGGGCAGCCGCAGCGCGTACCCGGGCGGCGCGCTCACCAGCAGCCGGGCGGGGGTGCGCGGGGCCCGGCCCGGTTCGAGGAGGCGGCGCAGGTTGGAGACGTAGGCCTGGAGCGAGGCCACGGCACGGGCGGGCGGCGCCCCCTGCCAGAGTTCCTCGATCATCCGGTCGACGGACACGACCCGGCCACGCGCCGCCACGAGCAGGGCCAGTACGGAACGCTGCCGGTGGCCGCCGAGCGGGATCGTCTCGCCGTCCCGCTCGGCCGCGAAGGAACCGAGTACGCGTATGTGGACCATGACCGCACCAACCTACGCGGATTCGACCAACTCCCGCCCGTACAAAGCCGAACGGCGTCAGAGCTCCGTCCGATCCTCCGGTCGCTCGGGTCGCTCCAAGTGGCTTCCAAGAACCCTCCATGTACAGGCGCCGAGTCTCTTTCCATGAAGACGACGCGATCAGGAACGGCACGGACACTGCGGGCAGGACGGAGCGCGGCGCGACCCCACACCCACGAGATGGTGGTCATCCACCGCGGCCTGCGCCGCGAGGCTCGGCTGCTGGTCGAGCTGATCGCCGCGGTCGCCCCCGGCGACACGGCGCGGGCACGACTCCTCGGGGACCACTTCCGCGACTACCGGCTCGGCCTGACGGGCCACCACCACGGCGAGGACGCCTACCTGTGGCCACCGTTGATGACCCGGGTCGACCTCGAAGCGGATCTCGTCCTGCGGATGGAGGACCAGCACGAGCGGGTGGCCGCGAGCCTGGCCGCCGCGGACGAGGCTCTGCCCGCCTGGGAGCGCCGGGCCGGGGAGGCGGAACGCGACACGCTCGTCTCGCTGCTCGCCGAGCACCGGACCGTGCTGCGGGAGCACCTGGACGACGAGGAGGAATCCCTCCTGCCGCTCGCCGCCCGCCACCTGTCCGCGGACGAGTGGGACCGGCTGGGCGAGCACTTCCTGACCAGCACGCCCAAGCCCAAGCTGCTGTTCTTCCTCGGGATGGTCCTGGAGGACGCCGACCGGACCGAGCGCGCGGCGATGCTCGCCGGCCTGCCCCTCGCCGGACGCCTGCTGTGGCGCACCGTCGGGCGCCCGGCCTACGCCCGCCGGGTACGGGCCGTCCGCCGCACCGCCGCACCACGCTGATCCCCCCTCCTCCGCCGCCCCTCCCCGCCCACCTTCAGGAGAGCTGTCATGTCCCTCAAGCACCTCGCCACCGCCCTGGCCGCCGCCGGCGCCCTGTTCATCGTGTACGTCGGCCTCAGCTACCTGTTCGCACCACAGGCCACCGCCGCCGGCTTCGGGCTGCCGACCTGGCCGCAGCACGACGGCACGGGCTTCCTCACCGTCAAAGGCGTCCGTGACATCGCGACCGGCCTGGTCATCCTCGCGCTCCTGCTCACCGGGCAGCGGCGGGCGCTCGGCTGGGCGATGGCGGCGATCACCTTCGTCCCGGCCGGCGACATGGTGATCGTCGCCACCGAAGGCGGGCCCGCGAGTCATGCCTACGGGGTGCACGGGGCCACCGCTCTCGCCGTCGCCCTGACCGCGGTCCTCCTGCTGCGGGAGCGCCCGGCCCCGGCCGTCCGCACGGCCGCCGAGCCGGCCCAGGCCTGACCACCTGCCCGCCAGCCCGCCAGCCCGCCAGCCCGCCAGCCCCACCTTCCGCCCCCTCTCACCAGGAGAAGAAGCCATGTCCCTGATCGTGCCTTCCTTCGACGAATCGGTGATCGTGCGCTCGACCGAGGCCGAGACGATCGGCGCCGCCCCGACCACCGTCCGACTCCTCGCCGACGGCACGTCCACCGGCGGCGCCCTGTCGACACAGCGGGTGAGCCTGCTGGACGGCGCGAACGGCGCCGCGCCCCACCACCACACCCGGTCCGCCGAGCTGTTCTACCTGCTCGACGGCACCGCGCAGCTCCTGTCGGGCGACCAGGTGGTGACCGCGGAACGCGGAGACCTCGTCATCGTGCCGCCCGGCCTCGACCACGCGTTCGCCGCCGCGCCCGGTGAGAACGCCGACATCCTCATCGTCATCACACCCGGCATCGAACGGTTCGCGTACTTCCGCCACCTGGAGCGGGTCGCCTACGGCAAGGTGCCGCCGGAGTCCCTGCTGGACGTCCAGGAGCTCTACGACACCTACTTCACCCGCAGTGAGGCCTGGAACACGGTCCGGGCATGACGGGAGTGGGGTAACCGACAAGTCGGGCGTAAGCATTCCGCTTGCACCGGAGCCGACCTACCGTTGCTGCCCATGCGGTTCCCCCTCTTGAGCGCTCGGCGCCTCGGGCTGCCCAGACGGGCCGTCTCCCAGATCCTGCTGACCCAGCTGGCCATCGCCGCCGGGGTCGCCGTACTGGCGACCGGACTGTTCCTGGCACCACTCAGCGCCCAGCTCGACGACCAGGCCATGCGGCGCGCCCTGGCCATCGCGCAGAGCGCCGCGGCCGACCCCGCGCTGGCCGCCGGGGTCCTGTCCTCCGGGGCCTCGGCCGACAGCCCCGTCCAGTCCTCGGCCGAGCGGATCCGCCGGGCCACCGGCGCCGAGTACGTGGTCGTGCTCGACCTGGACGGCATCCGCCGCTCGCACCCGAGCGCCGACCGGATCGGGCTGCCCGTCTCCACCGACCCGAGCGACGCACTGGCGGGACGCGAGGTCATGGAGATCGACGAGGGCACCCTGGGCCGCTCCGCCCGCGGCAAGGTCCCGCTCCTCGCGGCCGACGGCGAGATCGTCGGCGCCGTCTCGGTCGGCATCGCCTACGACAGCGTCCGCGACCGGCTGCTCGGTGCGATCCCCGGCCTGCTCGCCTACGCGGGCGGCGCTCTGGCGGCCGGTGCGCTCGCCGCCTGTCTGCTCTCCCGTCGGATCCAGCGGCAGACCCGTGATCTGGCCTTCTCCGACATCGCCGGCCTGCTCGCCGAGCGCGAGGCCATGCTGCACTCCATCCGCGAGGGCGTGATCGCCCTGGCCCCCGACGGCAGGGTCCGGCTGGTCAACGACGAGGCCGCCCGCCTGCTGGGCCTCGCCCCGGACGCCGCCGGCAGCTGCGCGGGGCGTCCGCTGGAGGACGTACTGGGCACGGGCCGCACCGCCGACGTCCTGTCGGGCCGCGTCACCGGCCGGGACCTGCTCACCGTGCAAGGCTCCCGCGTCCTGGTGGCCAACCGGATGCCCACCGAGGACGGCGGCGCCGTCGCCACCCTCCGCGACCGCACCGAGCTGGAGCACCTGGGCCGCGAGCTCGACTCCACCCGAGGCCTGATCGATGCCCTGCGCGCCCAGGACCACGAGCACGCCAACCGCCTCCACACCCTCCTCGGCCTGCTGGAGCTGGGCCTGCACGAGGAGGCGGTGGAGTTCGTGACCGAGGTCGCCGGCGTGCACCGAACGACGGCCGAGCAGGTCACCGAGAAGGTCCACGACCCCCTGCTGGCCGCTCTCCTGGTGGGCAAGGCGACCGTCGCCGCGGAACGCGGCGTCCCGCTGCGTCTGGCCGGCACCAGCCTCCTCCCCGACCGCCTGGTGGACCCGGGCGGCCTCGTCACGATCCTCGGCAACCTCGTGGACAACGCCTTGGACGCGGCCGCCGGTTCGGCGGCGCCCCTGGTCGAGGTGGAGCTGCGCGCGGAGGGTCGTACCGCCGTGCTGCGGGTGCGCGACAGCGGCCCCGGGGTGCCCGCCGCGCGCCGCGAGGAGATCTTCACGGAGGGCTGGTCGACCAAGCAGCCCAAGGCCCACCGCGAGCGCGGGCTGGGCCTCGCCCTCGTACGCCGGCTCGCGGAGCGGCAGGGCGGCAGCGCCCGGGCCGGTGAAGCAGCGGACGGAGGGGCGGAATTCTCCGTCGTACTCCCGGAGGCCCTGCGGTGAACGAGACCCCGATCCACGTATTGGTCGTCGACGACGACGTGCGTGTTGCCCTGATCAACGCGGCGTACGTGGCGAAGGTTCCCGGTTTCCAGGTGACGGCGCGGGCCCATTCGGCCGCCGAGGCCCTGAAGTTCCTCGGCTCGCATCCTGTGGACCTGGTCCTCCTGGACCACTACCTCCCGGACGAGAACGGCCTGGACCTGGTGCGGCGCCTGCGCCAACTCGGCCACCGCACCGATGTGATCATGGTCACCGCCGCCCGCGATCTCGCCACCGTGCAGGCCGCGATGCGCCTCGGCGCCCTGCAGTACCTGGTCAAACCCTTCACCTTCGCCGGACTGCGCAGGCGTCTGGAGGCGTACGGATCCCTGCGCCGCACCCTGGACACGGGCGGCGAGGCCGAACAGGCCGAGGTGGACCGGATCTTCGGCGCCCTCGCCGCAGCGGGATCCCCGAACGAACTCCCCAAGGGCCACTCCGCCGGCACGGCGGAGCTCGTCCGCCAGGTGCTGCGGTCCGCGGAAGGCCCCTTGTCCACCCAGCAGATCGCCGACCGCGCGGGCATCAGCCGACAGACCGCCCAGCGCTACGTCAAGCTCCTCGAACGCACCGCCCGGGTCAGCCTCGCCCTGCGCTACGGCGAGACGGGCCGACCGGAACACCGCTACACCTGGCTCCCGTCGGAGGGGCCGGCCTGACGGGAGCCGGCCGCTGGGACCGCTCCGGCTCCGCTCGGACCGCGCCGGCTCCGGTCAGACCGCTCCGGCTCCGGTCAGGGAGCGGACCTCCGTCTCCGCGTGCTTCGCCTCGTCCGGCTCCTCGCCCGAGGTGACGGTACCCAGCCAGCCCGCCAGGAAGCCCAGGGGGATGGACACGATCCCCGGGTTCTGCAGCGGGAAGTACTGGAAGTCCACTCCGGGGAAGAGGGATTCGGCGCTGCCCGACACCACCGGCGAGATCAGCACAAGCAGCACCGCCGGAATCAGGCCTCCGTACACCGACCAGACGGCTCCGCGCGTGGTGAAGCCGCGCCAGAAGAGCGAGTACAGCAGCACCGGCAGGTTGGCCGAGGCCGCCACCGCGAAGGCCAGCCCCACCAGGAACGCCACGTTGAGGTCCTGGGCGAGCAGTCCGAGCGCGATCGCGACCGCCCCGATGCCGACGGCCGCGACCCGGGCCACCGCGACCTCGCTGCGCTGCCGGGCGTGCCGGCGCTTGAGCGAGGCGTACAGGTCGTGCGCGACGGATGCCGAGGAGGCCAGGGTGATGCCGGCCACCACCGCCAGGATGGTGGCGAAGGCGATGGCGGCGACGAAGGCGAACAGCACCGCGCCCCCGGTCGTACCGGCACCCCCGCCGAGGAAGGCCGCCAGCAGCGGGACGGCCGTATTCCCGGAGGCGTTGGACGCCCGCACCTCGTCCGGCCCCACCAGCGCGGCCGCCCCGAAACCGAGCACGATGGTCATCAGGTAGAAGCCGCCGATCAGCCCGATCGCCCACACCACCGAGCGGCGGGCCGACCGCGCGGTGGGCACCGTGTAGAACCGCGACAGGATGTGCGGCAGCCCGGCGGTCCCGAGGACCAGGGCGAGACCGAGGCTCATGAAGTCGATCCGGGCGGTCCAGTCGCCGCCGTACTTGAGGCCGGGGCCGAGGAACGCCCGCCCGTGCCCGCTGCGGTCGGCGGCGCTGGTGAGCAACTGGTCGAAGTTCCCGTGGAAGCGCAGCAGCACGAGCACGGTCAGGGTGATCGCGCCACCCATCAGCAGCACGGCCTTCACGATCTGGATCCACGTGGTGGCCCGCATCCCGCCGAAGGACACGTAGACCACCATCAGCGCGCCCACCCCCACCACGGTGAGGGTCCGGGCGACGGCGCTCGAATTCCCCAGCAGCAGGCCGACCAGACTGCCCGCGCCGACCATCTGCGCGATGAGGTACAGGACGGAGACCACGACCGAGGAGGTGCCCGCCGCGATCCGCACCGGACGCTCGCTCATCCGGGCGGCGACCACGTCGGCGAGGGTGAAACGCCCGCAGTTGCGGACCAGTTCGGCGACCAGGAACAGCACCACGAGCCAGGCCACGAGGAAGCCCACCGAGTACAGCAGGCCGTCGTAGCCGAAGAGGGCGATCAGGCCGGAGATGCCGAGGAAGGAGGCGGCGGACATGTAGTCGCCCGCGATGGCGAAACCGTTCTCCATCGGGGAGAACAGTCGCCCGCCGGCATAGAACTCCTCGGCCGACCCGTGCCGGTTCCGGCTGACCCAGGTGGTGATGCCGAGGGTCACGGCGATGAAGAGGCTGAACAGGATCAGCGCGAGGGTCTGGTGTTCGGTGGTCACCGGCCCGCCCTCCTCGCCCGGGTCCGGTCCTGACCGCGTTCCTGCTCGAAGACGGTCCAGCGCAGATCGAGCGCGGCCCGGTCCCGCCGCAGCCGCGCGTGCCGGGCGTACGCCCAGGTCAGCAGGAAGGTGCTGAGGAACTGGCCGAGCCCCGCCAGCATGGCCACGTTGACCGCGCCCACCACGGGCCGGGCCATGAGGCCGGGCGCGGTGGTGGCGGCGACCACATAGGCGACGTACCAGAGGAAGAACCCGGCGGTGGCGGGGACGACGAACCTGCGGTAGCGGGCGCGCACCTCCTGGAAGGCGGCACTGCGCTGCACTTCGAGGTAGATGTCGGATGCACCGGGGGCGGGGCGTCCGCCACCGGGGACCGGGGCCGGCCGGGACGTTTCCTCACCCTCGCCCCACCCGACGGCCAGTGCGTCGTACCAGGGGTCGTCCAGCCGGATCGTTCCGGTATCACGACCTTCGTGCTTGTCCACCGAACTCTCCTTGTCCGCTGCCGCATTGGCCGCGTGCACACAAGGATGTGCGGAATGGGCGCTTTCCGGACTGGTGTACCGGCGCTCTTCACTCCAACAGGTGATGGAGCGATGAGCGCCGGTATGCCGTGGCGCGTTCGGTGCCGGGTGCCGCCGGGCTCCGGCGGCACCCGGATCAGGCGTCGATGCGGGAACGGTCCAGGGTCGCCGCGGAGCTCGTGATGAACTCCTTGCGTGGCGCCACCTCGTTGCCCATGAGCAGGTCGAAGACCTGCTCGGCCGAGTCCAGGTCACCGATGTTGATCCGGCGCAGGGTGCGGTGGCGCGGATCCATCGTGGTCTCCGCCAGCTGGTCCGCGTCCATCTCGCCGAGGCCCTTGTAGCGCTGGATCGAGTCCTTGTACCGGATGTTCTTGCGCTGGTACTCCAGAAGGGTCTGGCGCAGCTCGTTGTCCGAGTACGTGTAGACGTACTTGTCCTGGCCCTTCTTCGGCTGGACCAGCTCGATCCGGTGCAGCGGGGGCACGGCCGCGAAGACCCGGCCCGCCTCGACCATCGGCCGCATGTACCGCTGGAAGAGCGTGAGCAGCAGGCAGCGGATGTGCGCGCCGTCGACGTCGGCGTCGACGAGCAGCACGATCTTGCCGTACCGGGCGGCGTCGATGTCGAAGGTCCGGCCCGAGCCGGCTCCTATGACCTGGATGATCGCTCCGCACTCGGCGTTCTTGAGCATGTCCGAGATCGAGGACTTCTGGACGTTGAGGATCTTGCCGCGGATCGGCAGGAGCGCCTGGAACTCCGAGTTCCGGGCGAGCTTCGCGGTGCCGAGGGCGGAGTCGCCCTCGACGATGAAGAGCTCGCTGCGGTCCACGTCGTCGCTGCGGCAGTCGGCCAGCTTCGCGGGGAGCGAGGAGGTCTCCAGCGCGGTCTTGCGACGCTGGGCCTCCTTGTGCTGTCGGGCCGCGATCCGGGTCCTGGCGGCCGCGACGATCTTCTCCATCACGGCGCGGGCCTGCTGCTTGTCGTCACGCTTGGTGGAGGTCAGGAAGGCCTTGAGCTCCTTGGCGACCACGGCGGCGACGATCCGGGTGGCCGCGGAGGTGCCGAGCACCTCCTTGGTCTGGCCCTCGAACTGCGGCTCGGCGAGCCGGACGGTCACGACCGCCGTCATGCCCTCCATCGCGTCGTCCTTGACCACGTCGTCCTCCGCCACGCGCAGCAGCTTGGCCGAGCGCAGGACCTCGTTCACGGTCTTGGCGACCGAGCGCTCGAAGCCGGAGACGTGGGTGCCGCCCTTGGGGGTGGCGATGATGTTCACGAAGGACTTGACGTTGGTCTCGTACCCCGTGCCCCAGCGCAGGGCGATGTCCACGCCGAGCTCACGGGTGACCTCGGTGGGGGTCATGTGGCCGCGGTCGTCGAGGACCGGGACGGTCTCCTTGAAGGTGCCCGTGCCGCTCAGGCGCAGGACGTCGCAGACGGCCTTGTCCTGGGCGAGGTACTCGCAGAATTCGCTGATGCCGCCGTCGAAGCGGAAGGTCTCCTCGGTCTTGCCGGCCCCGTCGATGCCGCGCTCGTCGCGGACGACCAGGGTCAGGCCGGGGACGAGGAAGGCGGTCTGGCGGGCGCGCTGGTAGAGCGTCTCCAGATTGAGTCGGGCGTCCTTGAGGAAGATCTGGCGGTCGGCCCAGTAGCGGACCCGGGTGCCCGTCCTGCCCTTGGCGACCCGCTTGACCTTGCGCAGGCCGTTGGCCGGGTCGAAGGGGCTCTCGGCGCCCTGCTCGGTGAACATGCCCGGCACGCCGCGGCGGAAGCTGATGGCGTGGGTCGCGCTGTTGCGGTCGACCTCGACGTCGAGACGGGCGGAGAGGGCGTTGACCACGGAGGCGCCGACGCCGTGCAGACCGCCGGAGGCCGCGTACGAGCCACCGCCGAACTTGCCGCCGGCGTGCAGCTTGGTCATGACGACCTCGATGCCGGACAGGCCGGTCTTGGGCTCGACGTCCACGGGGATGCCGCGACCGTTGTCCCGGACCTCCACGGAGGCGTCCTCGTGCAGGATCACCTCGATGTGGTCGCAGTACCCGCCCAGGGCCTCGTCGACGGAGTTGTCGATGATCTCCCACAGGCAGTGCATGAGGCCCCGGCTGTCGGTGGAGCCGATATACATGCCGGGGCGCTTGCGGACGGCCTCCAGCCCTTCGAGGACGAGCAGGTGCCGCGCGGTGTAGTTGGAACCGTCCCGGTCTGCTCCGGACAGCAGCGCGCTGGAAGGCACGGACGTGTCGGCGGTCACGCAGTTCGCTCCTCGCTGAATTTCTTTTCTGGCCCGGTCGGGCGCAGGGGTGGCTCGGGTGCCGCTCGAAGGGTACCGAGGCCAGGTAGAGCCGATGCAACGCCACCCTCGCGCATTGCTCAGCCTAGTCCAGATCCGTACGAGTGTTCGATCCCCCGCGCGGGTGAAGGAAACATCACGTTCCCTTCCGCGCATGAACCATTTAGGGTTCGGGCACGTCCTCATTCACAACCTGGCACTCTCGCCGGGGGAGGATGGAACTGCAACAAGCGCACGACTGACAACGCGAAACCGTAAAGCAACGCAATACGGCTCCTTCGCCGCCAACCGGCAACAGCCGGCCAGCTTCGGAAGGAAGTTTCGAGGAAAAGCCGCGAGCGGGAACGTTTTCGGCCTGGTTGGATGTTGACCCTGGTACGACAGCTCGTCGAGCTAGAGAAGAGGCGACGTGACTACTGTTCTGACACCCGCGACCCCGCTGACGGCCGCTGACCGATGCGACCGTTGCGGCGCCCAGGCATATCTGCGCGTCGTCCTGCTGAGCGGCGGTGAACTGCTCTTCTGCGCCCACCACGGGCGCAAGTTCGAGCCGGAACTCAAGAAGATCGCCGCGGAAATACAGGATGAGACAGAGCGGCTCACGTCCGCTCCGGCTGCCAATGCCGAACCCGAGGACCGCTGACACAGGCCTGCACCTCGCATCCGACGAGCCAGGACCGGCCAGGCCGGTCGACGGGCGGCACCCCTGAGACCCAGGGGTGCCGCCCGTCCTCACGTCCGCGACCCTGCCGCTAAGGCGTGCGATGCCCCTGTACGGGCCCTGCGTACGGCTGGGAGGCCCCGCGGGCGTCCCACCGGATGTCCCGCACCTTCCCGGGCTGCGCGCCCGTCTCCGGGGCCAGTGCGAAGTCGACCAACGGGGCGATGCGCGTGTAGACCCCCGGGCTGTCGGCGCGCCCGCAGCCCCGGCCCCACGAGACCAGCCCGATCAGCCGCCCCTGCGCCACCAGTGGCCCGCCGCTGTCGCCCTGACAGGCGTCCTTGCCCCCGGCGCTGTCCCCCGCGCACACCATGGACTCCGCGCGGTACTGCCCGTCCGCGTCCCCGGGGTAGGCGCGCACGCAGATCTCGTCCGCCAGCACCGTCACCCCGGCGGCACGAAGCCCGTACGCGTAGTCACCGAAGCCGCTCGTGTCCCCCCAGCCGTACACCGCGGCCTCGGTCCCGGCCGCGTAGGCGGGGTGTCCCGCCCCGGCCATGGGCAGCACGTGGTCGACGGGCACCGACTCGGCCAGCTCCAGAACGGCGAGGTCTCCGGCGTTGCTCGCCGGGTCGTAGGCCGGGTTCACCCTGGCCCCGCGCACCGCGATCTCCCGGCCGTCGGCCGCCCTGAGCTCCGTACGCCCGGCGATCACGCGGAAGTCGGCCACGGATTCGACCGGACCGCCCAGCACCTGGCTGCCGAGGCAGTGCGCGGCCGTCAGCACCCTGGTCGGGGCGACGACCACGCCGCCGCAGAACTGCCCGCCCCGCGTACCCCCGAACCGGTCACGGCTGGCGAGGGCGACGACCCAGGGACTGTCGGCCACCTTCACCGGCTTCCCGCCGATCACCACACTGTCCGCGGCCGCCTGCGGCACCTGGGCGAACGGCGCCGCGGCCGCTCCCGCCGCCAGGGTCAGCGCTCCCGCCAGAGCACGGGCAAAGGGACGACGCATGAGGCCTCCTGACTCCGAGTGTGCATGACTCCACCCAGAGTGGGACGCCCGGTGGCCGAGCGCACCCGCGCGGCCACCCTCGCCCTGTGCCGCCCATCGGCTTTCGGCGGCGGCAGGGGCCGCCGCCGAGGCCTCCCGATCAGTCCAGGTAGTCGCGCAGCACCTGGGAGCGGGACGGGTGCCGGAGCTTCGACATCGTCTTCGACTCGATCTGGCGGATCCGCTCACGGGTGACCCCGTAGACCTTGCCGATCTCGTCCAGGGTCTTGGGCTGGCCGTCCGTGAGGCCGAAGCGCATCGAGACCACGCCGGCCTCGCGCTCACTCAGGGTGTCGAGCACCGAGTGCAGCTGCTCCTGCAGCAGCGTGAAGCTCACGGCATCGGCCGGGACGACCGCCTCGGAGTCCTCGATGAGGTCACCGAACTCGCTGTCGCCGTCCTCGCCGAGCGGGGTGTGGAGGGAGATCGGCTCGCGGCCGTACTTCTGGACCTCGATGACCTTCTCGGGGGTCATGTCGAGTTCCTTGGCCAGCTCCTCCGGGGTGGGCTCGCGGCCCAGGTCCTGGAGCATCTGGCGCTGGACGCGGGCGAGCTTGTTGATGACCTCGACCATGTGCACCGGGATGCGGATGGTGCGTGCCTGGTCGGCCATGGCGCGCGTGATCGCCTGGCGGATCCACCACGTGGCATAGGTCGAGAACTTGTAGCCCTTGGTGTAGTCGAACTTCTCGACCGCGCGGATCAGACCCAGGTTGCCCTCCTGGATCAGGTCCAGGAAGAGCATGCCGCGGCCGGTGTAGCGCTTGGCGAGGGAGACCACGAGGCGGAGGTTGGCCTCCAGCAGGTGGTTCTTCGCGCGGCGGCCGTCCTCGGCGATGATCTCCAGCTCGCGCTTGAGCTTGGGCGCCAGCTTGTCGGAGTTCGCCAGCTTGTCCTCGGCGAACAGACCCGCCTCGATGCGCTTGGCGAGCTCCACCTCCTGCTCGGCGTTGAGGAGGGGGACCTTGCCGATCTGCTTGAGGTAGTCCTTGACCGGGTCGGCGGTGGCTCCGGCGACCACGACCTGCTGGGCGGGGGCGTCGTCCTCGTCGTCGGAGATGACGAAGCCCTTGTTCTCCCCGCCCTCCTCCTCTTCCTCGGCCTCGGCCTTGGCGGCGTCGGGACCCTCGTCAGGGGTCTCGTCCTCGGCGCCCTCGTCCGCGTCCTTCTTGGAGGCGGTCTTCTTCGCCGCCGTCTTCTTGGCTGCGGTCTTCCTGGCCGGCGCGGCCTTCTTGGCCGCTGTCTTCTTCGCCGCCGTCTTCTTGGCTGCGGGCTCCGTTCCGGGCTCTCCCGCGAGAGCTTCCACGATCTCCGCGTCCGCCGGGACGGGGGTCGCCGCGGGCTGCGCTGCCGTCGTCCTGGCCGCCGTCTTCTTGACGGTCTCCGTGGCCGTCCGCTTGGCCGGGCTCTTGGCTGCGACGCTCTTGCGGGTGGTGCGCTTGGGCGACTCCGCGGCACTGACCATCAGCGTCACACCCTCTTCCTCGAGGATCTGGTTGAGGCTGCGCAGAACATTCTTCCACTGGGTCGCAGGAATCTGGTCAGCCTCGAAGGCCCGACGCACGTCATCGCCGGCGATCTGCCCCTCGGCCTTGCCCCGCTCGATGAGCGCCATCACAGACTCGGAATCGGCGATCTCCGGCGGGAGCGTACGGGATGTGCTGGCCGACACGAACAACCTCTCGGAACGATGGGAACGGCTTCCGACCCCGGGCCTGGTGGTGCTGGACCGGAGCCGACGACCACTGACCGGGGATGGGCCGGCGGCGCGGGCAGGGGCCGGGGAGCTGCACAGCACCCCCAAGGGCTGCTGTCTTCCCTCCGTCGGCCATCACCTCTTACGTCATCGCGTGACCTCGCAGAGCGTTACGCCCAATCTTCGTGGCCCGAGTCACACCCCGTACTCAGGAGTGCCGCTCCTGTGGTCGAACCTGGCGTGTCACGGGTGCCGAACCGCCACGAAACGGGGCCTCACGCCGGTGTCGCCGGACCCGACCGGGCCCGGCGACATGTTCTGCACCCCCGCGCCCCCGCGCGTCCGCCCGTCAGTGCTCGCGCGGGGCGGGAACCACGCGCTCGACCTCCGGATGAACCGTCAGAAGCTGGCGCATGGCGTTCTCGGCGCCCGTCGCGTCACCCGCGGCCAGGGCCTCGACCATCCGCGCGTGGTGCGCGACGCAGGTCTCGCTGGGGCGGTCGCAGGCGGTGATCGGGCTGCCGGAGACCTGGAGGGCGGCGGAGACGATGCCGGAGAGGTGCTCCAGCATGCGGTTTCCGGCGACCTGGATGAGGAGCGCGTGGAATTCGTTGTCGGCGCGCGCGAAGGTGATCGCGTCGCCCTGACCGAGGGCGTGGCCCATGATCTCGACCATGTCCGCGAGGCGCTGCTGGATGTCCGGGCGGCCGTGACCGGCGGCGAGGCGGGCGGCGAGCGGCTCGATGGTCCAGCGGAGCTCACCGAGCTCGCGGCGCTGGTCGTCGCGCTGCGGGCCGAACGCGCGCCATTCGATGATGTCGGGGTCGAGCAGGTTCCAGTCCGCGACGGGACGGACCCGGGTGCCGACGTTGGGGCGGGCGCTGACGAGGCCCTTGGCCTCCAGGACCCGCAGCGATTCGCGGACCACCGTGCGGGAGACCTCGAAACGCTGGCCGATCTCCTCGGGGACGAGCGGACGGTCCGCGCCGAGGTCACCGGAAACGATCATCTGGCCAAGCTGCTGGACGAGTTGGCCGTGGAGTCCGCGTCCGCGGCTGCCTGCCGCTCGGCGGCCCACGCGGCTCAACTCGACGTCGGCACCGTCCCAGTGGGGTGCTCCGACGCGGTCGGACCCGGGGGTCTCCGCGTAGGGGTAGCGGTCGAGTTCGCCCGGGCCGGCGAGGCCGGAGTCGGCGTGGCGGGCGGCGGTCATCATGGTGTGCGCAAGGGTACTCACGAATCCTTTGTCGGCCGTGCCTCCATGACCCTTGAGGTCTTTGGTGAAAAGCACACGAAAGGGTGATCGGTGCCACCTACGCAATTGACGACTTATCGTAAAGAATCGGGCCTTTTGCGGGGAGTTGCGATCCGCTTGACGCGACACGGACCGCAACGGTCCTCTCCGCGACTTCTCCCGCATCCGAACGATCACCAACGGACCCGGCTGCGCAGTCCGGTGAACCCATAGGCGCACAACAGGACCATCAGCGACAACACCAGTGCGGTCCCCACGGGTTGGGCCATCACCCGGAGGGCTCCCACCAGCACGCGGTCGACCTCCGGCGGCCACTGCCCCCAGGTCAGGCCGCGCAGGCGGGCCGCGAGTCCGGTCGAGGGGTACGCGGCCGAACCCTCCAGCGCCTTGCGCACCAGCGGAACCACCATCACCGGTACGGCGAGCACCGCGGCGAGCCCCGCGGTGGCCGACCGGAAGACACCGGAGGCCAGTACGCCGGCCCACGCGCAGCCGATGAGCAGCCCGGCCCAACTCACGGCCGGGGAGAGCCACTCCACCGGGGTGCGCAGGGGGCCGCTGTCGAAGACCAGCGCGAGGGCGGCGGCGTCGGCGGCCACCGTCAGGGCGCCGAGCAGCAGGGCCAGGGCGGCACAGAGGCCCAGCTTGGCGGTGAGGAGTCCCATCCGCCGGGGCACGGTGCCCCGGTCGGCGGCGAGCGCGGGGTAGCGGTACTCCTCGCCGAAGGCCAGCGCGCCGAGCAGTCCCGCCCCCAGCGCGGCGGGCGGCAGCGGCAGCAGTTCGGGCCAGGCGGCGAGCAGCCGGTTCTGCGGGGTCTGGCCGGTCCGGGCGAGGACCAGGGCGGTGAGGACGGAGGTGGCGACGACCAGGGCGGCGGTGAGGACGGGGGTGGCGGTCCCGAAGACCCGGAGCAACTCGTAACGCAGGGGTCGCAGCGGGCCACCCACGCGGCGCACGGCCGACGCCGGGCGCCCGGAGCGGATCTGCCGGGAGTACTCGTCGGAGGTCTCGGAGGTGGCCGCGGTGCGGACCGTGCCGGGCTCCGGCGGGCCTCCGGCCGCGGTGCGCGCGGCCGGGACCGGCGCCGTCGACGCACCGGCGTCGCCCGTCTCGTCGGCGAGCTGATGGACCAGCACCCCGTGCCGGAACGCCGCCTCGCCGACCTCGGCGCAGTTGCTGCCGTACACCGACAGGCGGCTGCCGCTCTCCGCGACGATCTCCACCGAACGCCGGGCGGCGCGGGCCTCCCGGCCCAGTACGTCGGCCAGCCGGGCCGCGTGCGGGGTGCGCACGGCGACCCGCGGCCGCAGCCGGGTCCGGGCGAAGTCCGCCGCGTCCTGGTCGGCGACGAGCCGACCCGCCTCGATGCTGACGACGCGGTCGGCGCTACGGGCGGCCTCCTTGGCGTCGTCGGTGGTGAAGAGCACCGCGCCGCCGAGAGAGGCGTGGCCGCGCAGCAGGCCGTGCAGCCAACCGCGTTCGCGTGGGGAGAGTCCGGCACCGGGCTCGTCGAGCAGCAGGGTGCACGGATCGGCGAGCAGCGCCGAGGCCAGCGCGACCCGGCGCTCCATGCCGAGCGACAGGGAGCCGAGCCGCTGGTCCCGCAGCCCCGCGATGCCGACGACCTCGAGCATCGCGTCGGCCCGGGAGGCAGGCACCCCGGCGGCGGCACAGAGCATCCGCAGCTGGTTGCGGACGGTCCGCGCGGGGTTGCCGGGGACGTCGCCCAGGAGCACGCCGACCTCACGGCCGGGGTGCGGGATCCGGTGCAGCGCGCGGCCGCGGAAGTAGGTGACGCCGCGGCCCGGTTCGAGTTCGAGCATGAGCCGCAGTGCGGTGGTCTTGCCCGATCCCGGCTCGCCGAGCAGGGCGGTCACATGCCCCGGGCGGGCCTCGAAGGTGAGGTCGTCCACAAGGGGCGGGGCGTGGGGGCGGGGCTTGCTGGTGAGTCCGATGGCCTGGAGCATCGCTTCTCTCGCGGGGGGTGAGACCGCTCAGCGGCAGGGTGGGTACCGCAAGCAAGATAACGCGATATGTCCGATATTCAGCGCAACCGGTCCGATGGAATGCCGATACTGCCGCCCCCGGGCTCCGCACGGACGGCGGGTCCGGACCCGGTCCGGGCGTCGGGAACAGCGGTCCGGCCATCCCCCAGGGCGCCTCGTACTCCGCGGCGTCAGACCTCCGGACGCAGCATCGGCGGGTTGAGCAGGGTGGCCCCACCCGCCCGGAACAGCTGCGCCGGACGCCCGCCCTGACGGGTCGTCGTACCTCCGGCCGGCACCAGGAATCCGGGAGTGCCGGTGACCTTGCGGTGGAAGTTGCGCGGGTCGAGGGACACTCCCCAGACCGCCTCGTACACCCGGCGCAACTCGCCGACGGTGAACTCCGGCGGGCAGAAGGCCGTGGCCAGCGAGGAGTACTCGATCTTCGAGCGGGCCCGCTCCACACCGTCGGCGAGGATCCTGGCGTGGTCGAAGGCGAGACCCGTGGAGTCCTCGTCGGTGCCGGCCAGCACCTCGTCGACCGAGGCCCAGCGCGCGCTGTTGGCGTCTCCCCCGGCCCGGGGCGCAGGCAGGTCAGGAGCCAGCACCAGATGCGCCACGCTGACGACACGCATCCGCGGATCGCGCTTCGGATCGCCGTAGGTGGCCAGCTGTTCGAGGTGCGCCCCGTTGCCCGCGCCGGGCAGGGCGGGGTCGTGCGCGCAGAGGCCGGTCTCTTCGGAGAGCTCCCTGGCGGCGGCCCCCGCCAGGTCCTCGTCCCCGCGGACGAAACCTCCGGGCAGCGCCCAGCGGCCCTGGAACGGCTGCTCACCTCTGCGGACGACCAGCGCGCAGAGCGCGTGGCGCCGCACGGTGAGTACGACCAGGTCGACGGTGACGGCGAAGGGCGGATAGGCCGACGGGTCGTAGGGCGACATGCCGCGATCATAGTCGTCTGCCTGACGATAAACAGCGCTTTGGTGACCTTGAAGGCACCACCCCGAAGGCGGCGGCCTTCGATCGGGCGGACGGTCCGGCCGGAACGGGGTGCGGATGCTCAGCCACCCAACTGGAGCGCATCGGCCGCCTCCTCCACCATGCCGAGGCCGAGCCGGCTGATCCGGACGGCGAAGGGCTCCCCCGCGACCCGAAGACCCGAGAGTCTGAGCCCGCCCAGCGGGGCTCCGGGCAGGGGTGCCAGGGCGACCGTGCCCGCGGGGGCGTCGGGGCGGATGCCGGCAAGGGCGGTCAGGGCGTGGATCCCGGCCGCCGCGGCCACGGCGGCCGGGCGGCAGGCCGCCGGGTGCGGCACGGGGGCGCTGCCCGTGGTGCGCTGCTCGGCCGCGAACATCTCCGGAAGCCGGTATCCGAAGGCCTCCGCCGCGTCCAGCAGACCTCCGAGCAGGCCCGCGGTCTCCTTCTCGAAGCCGGCCTGGGCCAGGCCCGCCACGGCCACCGCGCTCTCGTACGCCCTCACGGCGCCCGAGCGGTGGCCGAACGGGTTGTGGCCCGGCTCCTTCACGGCCATACTCCGCAGCCCCCATCCGGAGTCCATGGCGGGGGCTCCGAGCAGTCGGGCTAGCTGCTCGGCCCGGGTCCGGTCCAAGAGCCCCGGGGCGAGCCGACCGCCGCCGAGCAGTCCGGTGTCGAGCAGGTGGGCGGTGGCCCCCGTGAGTCGTGGCAGCGGCCTCCCGTCGGGGTGGAGGGCCGAGGCGGGCCGGCCGCCGTCGGGACCGTCGATCCAGAATCGGGCCCGGAACCGCTCCCGCAGCCCGACCGCCCGATCCCGCCACTCCTCGGCTCCGGGCCGCCCGCACGCGGCGAGCAGGTCGGCGCCGAGCACCGCGGCCCGATGGGCGTGGGCCTGGGTCTCGCAGCGGCGCGGACCCGGGTCGGGGTCGGCCAGGAAGCCGTCCTCCCCCAAGGCGCCCCGCAGCCACTGCAGGCACCGCTCGGCGGCCGGGAGCAGCCGGGCCACCTCTTCCTCGGGCATCCCCCAGAGCCGGGCCTCGGCCAGCACCGCGGGGAAGGCCAGGGTCGCCTCCGTGCCGGTGCACCCCGGTGGAAGTTGCGCGCCCGCTCCGCGCAGCGGGCCCGGGATCTTCCCGTGGTCCGGCCCCGGAGCCTCGATCTGGGTGCGGGCGAGGATGCGCAGGGTGGCAGCGGCGAGACCGGTCCCGAGGGGCAGCGCCATCCGCGCGGCCCAGAGCGACTCCGCCGGTGCCAGGCCCAGCCGCCAGGGCGCTCCCGCCGCGGCGAAGGCGTCGCCCGGCCGCTCGGGGTCACGCAGGAGCAGCGCGCCCAGGTCCTGGACGCTGGTCCGGAACCATGCCTCGGCCCGCGGATCGTCCCCTTCGGCCCGGGCGTCGGCCAGCGGGTTCGCCACCTGCCCGGCGGGGGCTCGCCCCACCCGGTGCTGGGTGGTCCGCAGCTCGATGGTGCGGGATTCGCCGGGAGCCAGTTCGAGCTGCCAGCGCAGCAGCCCGGCCGAGGCCAGCGCGTCGTCCGGCGGCGGCTCGGCTGCGGTCACGGCCTGTGTCTCGCCGGTGCTCCAGCGCAGCCCGGCGGCATGCACCCCGGCGGGCACCTCCGGCCCGGCCCGGCCGGCGGCGACGGCGGCCAGCTCCGCCAGGTCGGTGCCGAGCAGCACCTCCACGGGCAGGCGTACCGGCCGGGCCGAGAAGCTGCGCAGGGTGATCCGCTCGGTGCCGTCCGCGTGCCGGACCCGTTCCACGCCGATGTCGGGGTCGGGGCCGGGCTCGGCGCCGGTGCGCACGGTCGCGGTGAAGACGGCCCGGTCGGCGGCGAGGCTGCGTCCCTGGACCGCGATCGGGTCCCGGCCGCCGACGCGCACTACGCAGCGGGAGAGCAGGCGGCGCCCGGACCGGTAGATCCCTTCGATCCCCTGCCCGGTCAGCTGGCCGTGTTCCGGTGAGATGGCCAGACAGGGCGCGGAGACGCAGATGACGGCGTCGTGCACGGGCGGCAGTTCGGTCCTGCGGGCGGCGGGCACGCCGGCTGGGCGAGGAGGTGCGAGGTGAGACATGTGTCGCCTTGTCTGCGCTCCGGTGGATTCAGCTGGGCGGCGGCGCGGCCGGTCCCCCACCACCCCACAGCTGAACGCCCCCGACCCCGCCCGGGTCACGGTCCCGGGCGCCGTCCGGGCGTCCTCGGGGTGAGGCCCGCGCCAACGGGGCGGGCCCGAGGCGTACCGGAGCCGTCGCACCGGACCGCCGGACGAGGTGGACCGGTGCGCGCTCACTGTTCGCTCCTCGCGGTACGGCGCGATCCACGGCGGGTCGGCCGGTTCCGGCGACCGGGAGGACGGGTTCCGGCGGAGGGGCGGCTTCGCCGCGGTTCCCGTCGGCGCCGCTCCTCCCGCAGGCACTGCCGCAGCCCCTCGGGGTCGATCCCTTCGTTGCAGGCGTGGTGGAGCAGCTGCGCGAAGCGGTACTCGGCGTCCGCCCGTAGGGCCAGGCCGAAGGCGATCCGGGCGGTCGGTTCGTCGCCCGTGGACCACGAGACCCAGCCGGCGAGGGTGAGCGGAGCGGCCGCGTGCTCGCCGTAGGCCCCGACGCAGCGCCTTGCCAGGGCCCGCCACAGCCGCAGGGCCGGGGCCGCCTCCTCCTTCTCCATCCATTCCGCGGCGATGTCCCGGATCTCGCGGTCCTGGAGGCCGAGGATCAGTGCGGCGGCCTCGTCGTGGCCGAGCAGCGCGTCGTCCCAGTCGTCGGCGTGGGCGCCTCCCTCGACGGGCGGGGCGAGAGTCATGCGCCGCATCAGGGTCCGCGCCAGGGCGATGGTCTCGGCGCCGACCTCCTCGCGGGTGGCCCCGTCGAGGATCCTGGGCATCAGGGCGGCGGCGGCCCGGTCCAGGGCCTGTTCCGCCTCCTCCGCCACGGCACCGCGCAGCGGTGCCAGCCTGCTCTCGATCTCCTTGAGGGAGCCCCGGACCTGGAGTCCGGCGAAGGTGGCCGTGGCGGCCAGCACCGAGGTACCGACGGCGGCCAGCATGCTGCCCTCGGCCGGGCAGCACCGCTCGTCGGGGCACACGTAGGACCAGAACCGCCCCTCCGACAGGCACAGGGCCTCCAGTACGGGCACGTCCAGAGCGCCGCAGGCCAGCCGGATCCGCTGGGCGAGGGGCCGCAGCCGGGTCATCACCCGCCGGCC
Source organism: Streptomyces sp. CLCI03 (assembly GCF_053615355.1). Taxonomy (NCBI): domain Bacteria; kingdom Bacillati; phylum Actinomycetota; class Actinomycetes; order Kitasatosporales; family Streptomycetaceae; genus Streptomyces; species Streptomyces sp. CLCI03. The sequence goes on from NZ_CM132132.1 coordinate 2,252,844, forward strand.
GTTCTCCTCCCCGGTGGGTTCCTGACAGAGGTAGACGACGATGCCGTCGGGCTTGCCGCCGCGCCGTTCGCTGCCCCGGACGAGGCACTCGGCGACCTGCCGGGCGGTGTCCTCCCATTCCGTGGGTGAGCTGGGGATACCGACGCGGAGCCGCCCGCCGAAGCGTCCGCCCTCGCCGTGCACGGCGACCATGACGAGGGAGTCGGTCGGGTGGAAGCCGAGCATGTAGGGCAGCGCGTCGGCCAGTTCGGCCGGGCTGCGCAGGGTGATCTGGGGTCCGGTGGCGGCTCCGGACGGGCTGATGGAGGGACGGCCGGACGGGGTGCGTGATTCGTGGTTGTTCGTCATGCCACGAAGGTCCCGCGCATGATCCGATCCCGAAAGCCCTGTGGATAACTCCCGCCGCGCCCTCGCCTCGCTCCCGGCGCCGCCGTCCACAGGCCCGGAGCGGCATTGGCGCGATGTCGGAGGCATCAGGTTGCATGGGGGCATGAACGCAGACCTGAGGTCCTCGGCCGACTCCGTCCTAGCCCGTCTCGTGGGCGACCCCACGGGCACCGCCAGGCTGCGCGAGGACCAGTGGCTGGCGATCGAGGCCTTGGTGGCGCACAAGCGGCGGGCGCTGGTGGTCCAGCGCACGGGCTGGGGCAAGTCCGCGGTGTACTTCGTCGCCACCTCCCTGCTGCGGGCGAGCGGCGCCGGACCCACCGTGATCGTCTCCCCGCTCCTCGCGTTGATGCGCAATCAGGTCGAGGCCGCGGCCCGGGCGGGGATCCGCGCCCGCACCATCAACTCCGCCAACCCCGAGGAGTGGGAGGGCATCCAGGCCGAGGTGGCGGCGGGTGAGGTCGATGTGCTGCTGGTGAGTCCGGAGCGGCTCAACAACCCCGATTTCCGCGACCAGGTCCTCCCCAAGCTCTCCGCCGCCACCGGCCTGCTCGTGGTCGACGAGGCGCACTGCATCTCCGACTGGGGTCACGACTTCCGCCCCGACTACCGCCGCCTGCGCACCATGCTGGCCGACCTGCCTCCGGGGGTCCCGGTGCTCGCCACGACCGCCACGGCCAATGCACGTGTGACCGCCGACGTCGCCGAACAGCTCGGCACGGGGGCCGGTACGGACGCTCTGGTGCTGCGCGGTCCGCTGGACCGCGAGAGCCTGAGTCTGGCCGTGCTGACCCTGCCCGACGCGGCGCACCGACTGGCCTGGCTCGCCGACCACCTCGGGGAGCTGCCCGGCTCCGGGATCATCTACACGTTGACCGTGGCGGCCGCCGAGGAGGTCACCGCCTACCTGCGTCACCGCGGGCACACCGTGTCCTCGTACACCGGAAAGACGGAGAACGCGGACCGCCAGCAGGCCGAGGACGACCTGCAGGCGAACCGGGTCAAGGCACTGGTGGCGACCTCCGCCCTCGGGATGGGCTTCGACAAGCCCGACCTCGGCTTCGTGGTGCACCTGGGATCGCCTTCCTCCCCCATCGCCTACTACCAGCAGGTCGGCCGCGCCGGTCGTGGTGTGGAGCACGCCGAGGTCCTGCTGCTCCCCGGCCGGGAGGACGAGGCGATCTGGCAGTACTTCGCCTCGGTGGCCTTCCCGCCGGAGGAGCAGGTGCGCCGCACACTGGACGTTCTGGCGCAGGCCGGTCGGCCGCTGTCGCTGCCCGCCCTGGAGCCGCTGGTCGATCTGCGCCGCACCCGGCTGGAGACGATGCTCAAGGTGCTCGATGTCGACGGCGCCGTGCACCGCGTCAAGGGCGGCTGGACCTCGACGGGCGAGCCCTGGGCCTACGACGCCGAGCGCTACGCGTGGGTGGCCCGCCAGCGGGCGACGGAACAGCAGGCCATGCGCGACTACGCCGCGGCCACCGGGTGCCGGATGGAGTTCCTGCGCCGCCAGCTGGACGACGAGGAGGCGGCGCCGTGCGGCCGCTGCGACAACTGCGCCGGGGCCCGGTTCACGGCGGAGGTCTCCAGCACCGCGCTGGACACCGCGCGCGGTGAACTCGGCCGCCCTGGCGTGGAGCTGGAGCCGCGCAAGATGTGGCCGACCGGGCTCGCCGCGGTCGGCGTCGACCTCAAGGGGCGCATCCCCGCCGGTGAGCAGGCCTCGACGGGCCGGGCGTTGGGTCGGCTGTCCGACATCGGGTGGGGCAACCGGCTGCGCCCGATGCTGGCCCCGCAGGCTCCGGACCAGCCGGTTCCGGACGATGTCGCTCAGGCCGTGGTCGCGGTGCTCGCCGACTGGGCCCGCGGTCCGGGCGGCTGGGCCTCGGGCGCTCCGGACGCGCCTGCCAGGCCGGTGGGCGTGGTCGCGCTGCCCTCGCGCAGCCACCCTGAGTTGATCGGTTCGCTGGCCGCTCGGATCGCGGAGATCGGGCGGATGCCGCTGCTCGGCGCGCTCGCCTATACCGACCAGGCCGCGGAGTTCGGGTCGGTGTCCTCGAACAGCGCGCAGCGGGTGCGGGGGCTCCACCAGGCCCTCACCGTGCCCCCCGCGCTGGCCGACGCGCTGGCGGCGTCCGCGGGCCCGGTGCTGCTCGTGGACGACCGTGCGGAGAGCGGGTGGACCATCGCGGTGGCCGCCCGGCTGCTGCGGCGGGCAGGCGCGAAAGAGGTGTTCCCGCTGGTGCTGGCGCTTCAGGGCTAGCCGAATGCGTCATCTTCGGCGTGGCGGGGCAAGGATATGAACGGCATACCGGCGAATTCCGGTCGGCGGCGTCAATTGCTCGTTGCCGCACGCTCAGAAGCCACGCGAGAATTGGGGTGCTCCCGCTCGGCTCCTCGGCACCCTCCTGGGCCGCGCTGCGGCGCGCCCTGACTCCACCGTGCCCGTTCGCGGGCGTGTACCCGAAGGGAGGACCGTGACCTTCGGATTCGCGCCGCCCCCGACCACGTCCCTGGCAACAGCCACCGGCGGCACCAGCCGACACGGCAGACTGCTGGAACCCGCGGAATGGACGGCGGCGGGCATTCCACTGCTGCGCAATCCGCGCGAGGTCGTCAGCGGGCTGCACTCCCGGCACAGCCCCGTGCCCTCGACCGCGGTCATCGCCGTCCTCGGCCCGGAGGAGCAGCTCGTGGCGAGCGCCTCCTTCGTGCAGCGGTCGACCTCGGCCGACGGTTGGGAGTACCGCAATGCCCTGTTGTCCCGGCTGCGCCGGGTCCTCCCGCACGACCTGCGGCGGCGGACGCCCGTACGGACGGCCGTGCTGCTCTACTGCCGCGAGGGTGACGAGCGGTGGACCGAGGAGGACGGGGCGTGGATGTGGGGGCTGCGGGACGCCTGCACCCTGCACGGCCTGCGCTGCGGCGCGTACATCACGCTCACCCATGGAGGCTGGCAGGTGCTGGGTGAGGGCCGTGGCGGTCGGCGCCCGAGCTCCGACTCGCGGCCGCAGCGCCTGGGCGACACCGTCGCCGAGTTCTCCCCGCTGGCTCTGCACACCGGGGGCGGAGCGGCGGAGGCCCTGCGCCGGACCGCCGCGCGCTGACCTCTTACGGCCCGCGCGTGCAGCCCCGGCGCACGGCCCGGGCCCGTACGACTGCCACCTGTGCCCGCGCACGCTCGTACGACGCCGCGGTCCGCATGCCCGCGGGCATGCCTCACGGCCGTACACCCAAGAACGGGCGTACGGCGGATCAGGCGTCAGGTACCGACTCGGGCCCCGGCGCGGGCTTCAGCGGGGCCGGCCCGAGGCCCGCCCCGCCCCTCGCCCGTGCCGGGGTACAGGGCGTCAGACGCCCGCACCCAGCACGGAGTTGATCTGCTGCGGGTCGCCGCACACGATCAGCAGCGCACCCGCCCGGGTGAGCGCGACCGGCAGGGCACCCGCGATGGTGTCGACCGATCCGCCGTTGGCCGCGAAGACCACGACGGGACGGCCGGCGGCGCGCTGGACCTGCGCCGCGTCCGCGTAGAAGACGTCGTCCCCGGCGTCGTGCAGGGCCCAGTACGCGGCCTCGCCGAAGGACAGCTCGTGAGCGGCCCACGGGTGCGGGTCGCCACTGGTGAGCACCAGGATGTCGCCGGGCGCGCGCCCGGTGTCGAGCAGCAGGTCGACGGCCTCTTCGGCCGCGTCCAGCGCACCCTCGGCGGAGGCCGGGATCAGCTGGACCTGCGGCACCGCCGCGGAGACGGACGGTGCGGTGGGGGCTACGGGAACGGGTCCGGGGGTGGCCTGCGGCGCACGCTGCGCGGGCGGTGCGGGCCTGGCGGGACCGGGGCGGCCGGGCCGCGGTACGGCGGCGGGACGCGGACCAGGTACAGGGCGGGGGGTCTGCGCGGTGCGGCTCGCGGCCGGCGTGACGCGGGGACCCTGGGCACTCTCGTGAATCTGAGGCTCCTCGATGGCGGGGGTGAGAGGCATGAGTTGACATCTATCAAACACCGGTACGAAACGTACCGGTCGGTGGCACAGGCGTGCGATCAGAAATCGAAGCCGAGTTGGCCTCCGTTTTCCAGCTCCATCGACTCCTCGCTGCGGCGCACCTTCTTGAGGTGGCGCCACCGGGGCAGCGCGTCGAGGTACGACCACGAGAGTCGGTGGTAGGGGGTGGGCCCCAGCTCCTCCAGCGCGGCCCGGTGTACCGGCGAGGGGTACCCGGCGTTGGCGGCGAAGGCGAAGTCCTCGATTCCGCCGCCCTGTCCCCCGAGTTCGGCCATCATGCGGTCGCGGCGGACCTTGGCGATGACCGAGGCCGCGGCGACGGCGATGCAGGACTGGTCGCCCTTGATCACCGTACGGACCCGCCAGGGCGGGCCGAGGTAGTCGTGCTTACCGTCGAGTATCACCGCGTCGGGCCGCACCGGCAGCGCCTCCAGCGCGCGCTCTGCCGCCAGTCGGAGGGCGGCGGTCATCCCGAGTTCGTCGATCTCCTCGGGCGAGGAGTGCCCGAGGGCGTACGCGGTGACCCAGCCCTCCAGGACATCGAGCAGGGCATCGCGCCGCTTGGGGGTGAGCAGTTTGGAGTCGGTGAGCCCGGCGGGCGGCCGGCGCAGGCCGGTGATCGCCGCACACACGGTGACGGGTCCGGCCCAGGCCCCTCGTCCGACTTCGTCGACCCCGGCGATGACCTTGGCGCCGGTGGTTGCACGGAGGGAGCGTTCGACGGTGTGGGTGGGTGCTTCGTACGGCATGGCGCCAGCAAGGTTACGCCGCCCCGAGCCGACTGCACACCCCCGCCCCGGTCCGACCCGCCCTCGATCGGACGCGAACGCCGCTCCGCGCGCCCCGAGCCGCCCCCGCCGCGTCTCACACCCTGAGCAGCGGCACCATCACCTCGTCGATCAGCGCCGCGATGTCCACGTCCTCCCATTCGCTTCCGCACACCTTGGCGCGGTACATCAGCATCGCCGGAATGACATCCACGACAAACGGACCGGTCGCGTCCGGCCGGACGTCACCTCGCGCGATTCCGCGCTCCACAAGCTCCCTGATCAGGCGCTGAGCCGGCTCGTGCAGACCGGACCAGATGACTCCGTGAAACCGATCCGCATGCATGTGATCGCATTCGTGAAGCACCGACCGCAAGGCCTGCCCGGCGCGTGAGTGCATGACGTCCCGCGTACTCACACACAACAGATAGAGCTCCTCGCGGATCGAACCACAGTCGGGAATGTCACCGATCCGCGGCAGACCGCTGCGCAACGCATCGGCCACCAGGTCCGCTTTCGACGGCCAGCGACGGTAGAGCGCGGCCTTGCCGGTGTGCGCGCCGGACGCGACACCCTCCATGGTGAGCGCGTTCCAGCCGACCGTACTCAGCTGCTCCAACGCGGCGTCGAGAATCGCCCGTTCGAGCTCAGGACCCCGTCTGCGCCCCGGCGACGCCGCTGACCAGCGCGAACCCACCATCTCCCCACCTCCGACCGGCTTGCGCGTTCGACGCACGTATTTTCAGCCTTAGTGAACGCTTGCGTTCACTAAGGCGCGGCTCCTACCGTGGACCCGCAGTGAACGAATGCGTTCACTATTTCACTTTGGGGGGATCCTCAGTGACAAGCTCTCAACTCGCCACACCTCGGATACCGGGCGCGGCACGCCGGGAGGGGCGCCCCGGAGTGGCGCTCGCCGTCATCGCCGCGTGCCAGCTCATGGTCGTCCTCGACGCGACGATCGTGAACATCGCGCTCCCGCACATCCAGAGCGCCCTCGACTTCAGCACCACCGACCTCTCGTGGGTGCTCAGCGCCTACACCCTCACCTTCGGCGGCCTGCTGCTGCTCGGCGGCAGGGCGGGCGACATCCTGGGCCGGCGCCGCGTGTTCCTCGCCGGAATCCTGCTCTTCACGCTGGCCTCCCTCCTGGGCGGCTTCGCCCAGGAGCCCTGGCAGCTGCTCGCGGCCCGCGCGCTGCAGGGGGTCGGCGGCGCGATCGCCTCGCCGACCTCCCTCGCCCTGATCACCACGACCTTCCCCGAAGGGCCCGAGCGGAACCGGGCGTTCGGGGTGTTCGCCGCCGTCTCCGCGGGCGGCGGCGCGATCGGCCTCCTGGCCGGCGGCATGCTGACCGAGTGGCTCGACTGGCGCTGGGTCCTCTTCGTCAACGTGCCGATCGGCGTGCTCATCGCGGTCCTGACCCCGCTCTACATCACCGAGTCCGAGCGCCACCCCGGCCGCTTCGACATCGCCGGAGCCCTCACCTCCACGGGTGGCATGGCCTCCCTCGTGTACGGATTCATCAGCGCGGCCGAGAAGGGCTGGCGCGACGCGATCACCCTCGGCTCGTTCGCCGCGGCCTTCGTCCTGCTGGCGCTCTTCGTCGTCATCGAGTCACAGGCCCGCGAGCCGATCATCCCGCTGCGCATGTTCGCCGACCGCAACCGCACCGGCACCTACGTGATCATGCTCGGCCTCGCCGCCGCGATGTTCGGCATGTTCTTCTTCATCGTCCAGTTCGTGCAGAACGTGCTGGGGTTCTCGCCGATCCGATCCGGCCTCGGCTTCCTGCCGGTGACGGTCGCGATCATCACCGCCGCCGGCCTCTCTCAGCGCTTCCTGCCGCGCTTCGGGCCCAAGCCCTTCATGGTCGCCGGGTCCGCGCTCACCGGAACCGGTCTGGCCTGGCTGACCTTCATCCGGACCGACAGCTCCTACGTCTCCGGAGTGCTCGGGCCGATGCTGCTGTTCGGCTTCGGCATGGGCCTCAACTTCGTGACCCTCACCCTCACCGCCGTCTCCGGTGTGGCCCAGAAGGAGGCGGGCGCGGCCTCCGGGCTGCTCAACGCCAGCCAGCAGGTCGGTGGCTCGCTCGGCCTGTCCATCCTGGTCACCGTCTTCGGCACGGCCAGTCGCGACGAGGCCACGAAGCAGGTCCCGTCCTTCATGACCCAGGCGGACCCCCAACAGATCGCCGCCTTCAAGGAGACCGGTTTCCTGCCCGACCCCTGGGGTGACCTGGTGCTCACCCACGGCATCTCCACCGCGTTCTACGCCGCCGTCGCCATGGCGGGCCTGGCCCTGGCCACCGCCCTGCTGGTGATCCGGGTGCGCAAGAGCGACCTGGAGGCCCTGGCCGGAGCCGCCGCGAAGGCCGGCCCGGCCGCCTGAGCCGGCTCGTCCGTACGGAGCCGGGCCGGGCGCGGGGAACGATCCCCGCGCCCGGCCCCGTACGCGCCGTCCCGGATCCTGCGGTGCGAGACCTAGTACTCGACGCGGCTGCCGAAGGCGCCCAGGCGCGAGCAGACCTCGTACGAGGCGGTCACCGGACGGTCCCGCAGGATCTGCCGGGCCCGGTACTCGCCCCAGCTCATCGCGTACCAGGGGACGTCCCCGGCGTCGGCCAGCTCGTCGTTGATCCCGCGCAGGGCGCAGGACCGCTGCGGCTCGGGCAGCCGGTCCAGGCCGGGAACGGCGTCCGCCGACAGGGACTGGAAGTAGGAGAGGTCGATCTTCGCGTTCTCCTCGAAGCGGGCCACGTTGCGCTCGGCGACCATCCCGTCCGGGGAGAGCAGGCCGAAGGCCAGAACGGCCGCGGCCGCACTGCCCGCGAAGGCGCGCGCCGGCCAGCGTCCGCCGAACAGCCCGGCCGCCATGATCAGTACGATGACCAGCCCGAGCCACAGCTCCATCGCGGCCACCGACACACGCAGCCTGGTCAGCCCGTACGCCTCCACGTAGAGGTCCATCCGGCGCAGCGCGGAGGCGACGACGACCAGGGTCAGCGCGCACAGCACCCCGAGGACGATCCGGACGAAGCGGCGGTCGCCCGCTCCGGAGCGCGGGGCCCAGCGCAGGGCGAGCGCGATCACGACGAGGGTGAGCAGGGTGGCCCAGAGCAGTTGCCAGAAGCCCTCCTGGGCGTATTCGGCGTAGGTCAGGTCGGTGCTCTTGAGGACCTTGTCGTAACCGCCGAACAGGACGGCCAGCTGTACGGCGTTGAAGCCGGCGAAGAGCAGGTTGAGCACGACGAGCGGAAGGGCCCATTCGACACGGGAACGCGGCTTGCCCGGAGCCACCTTGATCCGGTCCCAGCGCAGCGGGGCCGCGGCGGTGCGGGCCGCGGCGAGCGCGAGGATCGCGCCGAGGAGGAAGAGCATGAACCGGACGGGCCCGTCCTCGACGGACACGTCGGGCATCAGGTCGCCCAGCAGATCGGCGAAGGCGGCGTCGGCGGAGGCGAACAGCGCGCCGAAGAGGAGCAGCAGGACGGCGGCCACCACGGTCGCCTTGGCGATGGGCAACCAGCGGTCCTTGTTGCCGCCGCCCCGTGTGCGCAAGCCCTTCAACAGCCAGCCGACCCCGGACACGGCGGCGTCGAGGAACCCGAGCGGGCTGAGCAGGACGCCGGGCCAGGTGCGGCTGCCGTGCAGGGCCAGTGCGCCCAGCAGGACGGCGGACAGGATCGCCAGCGTGGCCGGCCAGGCGGAGTCACGCAGGGCCGGGACCGCGAGCAGGGCTATACAGCCGATCACCCAGGCCACGGTCCAGGGTCGGGCGCCGCGCCGGGCCTCACGGGCGGCGACGTAGGCCGCGACGACGGCGGGCACCACCGCGAGCAGCAGACCCGGACCCATGCCGTCGCCGAGCAGCAGCGCGGTGGCGAGTCCGGAGGCGAGGACGGCGACAAGGGTCGCGGTCCGGATGGGGGCGGCCTCGGCGGGGCGCACCAGTGTGGCCCAGGAGGGCGAGGTCGAACGCTGCTGTACCTGCCAGGGGTTCGGCGGCGCCGCGCCGAACTGCACGCCCGGGGGCGGGCCGGCCGCGCCGGTGTGTCTGCCGTCGGCCTGGTTCGGCCTCGCCGGCGGAGCTCCGGCCGGGTTCGGCTTCGCCGGCGAACTCCCGGCCGTGGCCTGTGCGTCGGCCGCGCCCTCGGTCCGGGCTTCGTCCGCCCCGCCCGTGTTCTCTGACATCAGGTTCCCTCCCCTGTCGGCCGCCCCGGAGTTCAGGGTGGGGCGGCGATGCGGACAGGGTAGGCCGACGCGATGCAGTTTTGAACAGGATCAAAAGAGTGCTGTGGCAGGACCGTGACAATCGGAGCGGGATATTTCACGGGCGCCGGACGTAGGTGAGTTCGCGAACGAGGCCGAGGCACCGCTAGGCCGCCAACTCCCCCGGTGGCCTCTCCGATCGGGCCGCGGGCGCGTCAGCCCGCGGCGACCTCCGGCAGCCAGGCCGGCAGGGCCTCGGTACGCGCCAGCCACGCGGCGGGCAGTGCGGCGTCCCCGCGCGCTCCCAGCACCCCGCCGACGATCGCGCAGGTCGTGTCGACGTCGCCACCCACCTGCGCGGTGGTCCAGAACGCGTTCTCGTAGTCGTCCAGCGCCCGCGCCGCCGACCACAGGGCGAAGGGCACGGTGTCGTGCGCGCTCGTGCGCCGCCCGCAGCCCAGGACCGCCGCGACCGTGGTGGCGTCGCCGTAGTCCAGCATGTCCCGCGCACGCCGCAGCCCGGCGCCCACCGCGCTGCGCGGCACCAATGCGATCACCCCGTCCAGCAGGTCGGAGGCCTTCGGCGGGGCGTCGGTGCTCGCGGCGATGGCCGCGGCCGCGGCGACCGCCATCGCCCCGCACACGGCCTCGCGGTGCTGGTGGGTGGTGTAGGCGGAGATCTCCGCCTGGTGGGTGGCCTGCTCCGGGTCGTCGGCGTACCAGGCACCCAGCGGTGCGATCCGCATGGCGGCGCCGTTGCCCCACGAGCCCTGCCCGTTGAAGAGTTCGGCGGCCAGCGTGCGCCAGTCCTCGCCTTCCCGCACCAGTCGCAGCATCCGGTTCACCGCCGGCCCGTAGCCGCGGTCGAAGTCGTGGTGGTGGGCGAAGGAACTCGCGAGCGCGTCCTGGTCGATCCGCCCGTGCTCGGCCAGCACCGCCACCACCGAGCAGGCCATCTCGGTGTCGTCGGTCCACTGCCACGCCTCGGCGCCGGTGGGCAGCTCGCGCCGCTTGAGCAGTGGGTAGTTCACGGGGACGAAGTACTGGGAGCCGAGGGCGTCACCCAGCGCCAGCCCTCGGAGGCTGGCCATGGCGCGCGCGTAGCGCCGTTCGGGAGTGGAATCAGGCGTCATCGCGGGCCACTCTAGCCGTCCAGGTCATAAGGCTCGGGTGTGGTCCACCGCTCAAACGGGCGGTCCATCCGGTACCGGCCGTCCGGTCCGAGCAGGAGCACCCGGAATTCGCCGTTGCCCGGATTGGACAGGGCCTCGAATTCGGCCACGGACCAGTGGAACCAGCGCATGCAGAACAGCCGCATCGTCAGCCCGTGCGTCACCAGCAGCACGTTCTGGGGATGGTCGGGGGCCTCGAAGCTGCGGTAGAGGCTCTCCAGGAAGGACCCGACCCTGTCGTACACGTCGGCCCCCGACTCGCCCTGCGCGAACCGGTAGAAGAAGTGCCCGTACGCGTCCCGGTACGCCTTCTGCAGCCGTACGTCGTTCCGGTCCTGCCAGTTCCCCCAGTCCTGCTCGCGCAGGCGCGGCTCCTCGCGCATCCGCACCCGGGTCGGGTCCAGCCGGAGCTCACGGAAGGTCTGCAGGGTGCGGCGGTACGGGGAGACGTACGCGCTGATCGTCTCGGTGCCGAAGAGCTCGCGCAGCCGGACTCCGGCCGTCGCCGCTTGCTCGCGTCCGGTGGGGGTCAGCCGCAGTGCGTGGTCGGGCTCCCGCTCGTACACGGAGTCGTCGGCGTTCCCCTCCGATTCCCCGTGTCGGACAAGGACGATGCGCCGTGGTCGAACCATCCCATAACCCTATTCGTCCCCCGGGCGGCCCGCCGTTCGGGCACGCCGAGCGGACGGCGGCGGTCATCGTACGGTCATACCGTCCATGAGGGTTCGAGGTCGACGACATCGCCGGTGAGGGCCTCGACGTCGGCCTGGATCTGGGCGCGCAGGGAGAGCCGCTCGACCCGCTCCTGCCGGTACTTGCCGTGCTCGGCGGCGGCGTGCCACATCGAGAGCACCAGGAACTCCCGACCCGGGGCCTCTCCGAAGAGGCCCCGGATCATGCCGGGCGAGCCCGCCATCGCCGGATTCCACACCTTCTCCTGCATGAGGGCGAAGTGGTCGACCCGCCCCTCCCTGACCCGGGTGTGCGCGACCCGGACGACGTCGGCGTCGGTGAAGCGCGGCTCGAAGCCGGTCTTCACGTCGAAGCGGTGGTCGAAGAGGGTGACCCGCAGATCGGTGTAGGTGCCGTTCTGGGAGGCGGCCAGCCGGTCGTGCGAGCGGGCCATGAAGGAGTCGTAGAAGGACCGGCTCTCCCAGAACGCGAAGACATGCGCGACCCCCTGCCGGCCCCGGCTCCAGCCGCCGCCCTGCCCCCGGAATCCCGGCTCGCCCGGCAGCCCCGCCCATTTTCGCTGCCCGCGCTCGAACCCGCGTCGGTCCGTCACCGTGCAGCGAATCCACTTGACCAGCACGGCGCCATCGTACGGGCCAGGCGGGGCCCCGGTCAGTCCTCGGCGCGGTGGATCCGTACCAGTTCCGCCGCATCCCGATCGGGCAGCCGAAGCCCGAACTCCCGGTCGAGCACGGCGAGCAGCTCGTCCGGGCCGATGATCTCCTGCTCGACGCGGCCGTCGGGGTGCAGTCGGGTGAGTTCCCGCCCGACGAGCGCCTGGCGGACGCCGTCGCCCGGCCGCTGGACGATCAGCCGCCCGGTGAAGGAGGAGGCGGGATGGCTGGAGCTGTAGTGGTTGAGCACGACGTAGTCGACCGGGTGGTAGTGCTGCGGGGAGAAGGCGTACAGGTCGCGCCAGGTGTCGCCGCGCAGCAGGCACAGCACGAGGACGCCGTCCTCCTCCTCGCGGACGCGGTACGTCCACTCGCCCTGCCGCACCTCGGTGCCCGGACGCGCCAGCGGCACCGGTTCCCGAGGTCCCTGGAAGCCGAACCCCGCGTCGCACAGCCATGGTTCACCCGCGACGGTGACGACGAGGACGGCGTGTGTCACGGCGAGGACGGAGTCGCCTCGGGTCCGGTTCCGGGCACCGCGTCCGGAGACCTCGAACCCGATCCGCTCCAAGGCGGCGGCCAGGAGCGAGTTCTGCTCGTAGCAGTAGCCTCCGCGGCGGGCGTGCACGAGCTTTCCCTCGATCGCCTTGAGGTCCAGTGCGACGGGGCGGCCGAGCAGGACGTCCAGACTCTCGAAGGTCATGGCGGCGGTGTGGGCGCGGTGCACTGCGTACAACGTGCGGAGGTCCGGCCGGAGTTCCCCGGACGCCTCCCGTTCCTCCTGATATCCGATCCGCTCCAGATACGCGTCCAGGTCCAGCTCGTCACCGCTCCACATGACCGACCATCTCCCCGTTCCCCCGCCACGTCGGCCGTCGTACCGCCGCGAAATCCACAGGCGCGCGGTCCTGCGCTCCCCGCACAATGATCACCATGACGGCCCTGCACTCCAACCCGCTCTTCGACCGCCTCGCCGACGCCGAGAGCATCCTGGTCACAGGTGCGGGCGGCGGCTTCGACATCTACGCCGGTCTCCCCGTCGCCCTGTCCCTCATGCACCAGGGCAAGCGGGTCCAGTTGGCGAACCTCTCCTTCAGCACCCTCGCCGGCCTGCCCACCGAGGCGTGGGTGGCTCCCGACCTCGCCGCCGTCACCCCCGACTCCGCACCCCACCTGTCCTACTTCCCCGAGCGGACCCTTGCCCAGTGGCTGGCGATCCACGGCTATCCGGACACCGTGTACGCCTTCCCCCAGACCGGGGTGCAGCCGTTGCGCGCCGCCTACCGCGCGCTGGTCGACCTCCACCGCATCGACGCGATCGTCCTGGTCGACGGCGGCACGGACATCCTGATGCGGGGCGACGAGGCGGGCCTCGGGACCCCCGAGGAGGACCTCACCAGCGTGGCCGCCTTGGCCGCTCTGGAGGACGTACCGGAACGTCTCGTCGTGTCGGTGGGCTTCGGCGTGGACGCGTACCACGGGGTCAGTCACGGCCTGGTGCTGGAGAACATCGCGGCGCTGGAGCGCGCGGGCGCCTACCTCGGCGCGTTCTCCATACCGCGCGCCACCAGGGAGGGCGCGCTCTTCCTCGACGCGGTGGCCCACGCCCAGGACCGGACGCCGGACCGGCCCAGCATCGTGAACGGCTCGATCGCCGCGGCGGTCCGGGGCTCCTTCGGCGACGTGCAGTTCACCAGCCGCACGCGGGGCAGCGAGCTGTTCGTGAACCCGCTGATGTCCCTGTGCTTCGCCTTCGACCTGCCGGGCCTGGCTGCGCGCTGCCTCTATCTGGACCGCATCGAGGACACCCACCTGATGCGCCAGGTCCACTCCCGGATCGCCGAGTTCCGCGAGGAGCTGGTCACCCGCCCCTCCCGCCGCATCCCCCACTGACGCGCCCGCTCACGTACGTCCCCCCACGGTCACAGACCGAGCAGCTCCGCGAGGGTGCCGCCCAGCACGCGATCGCGCACCGTGCCCGGGCTGGTGACACGTTCGACGGCTCGCTGCGTCCGTGCCCGGGAGTGCTGGAGAAGCTCCGCACCCACCTCGGTCGGCTCGACCGGCGCGCGGACGAGCCGGCCCGGGCATGCGAGGTCTGAGGCGCGCGGTGCGAACACGGCGTCGGCGAAACGCCGGATGGGGTGTCCGCGTCACCGCGAACACCCCACCTGAACAGCTATCTCATGCCCGTGCGGGCATCACGGTCAGCTGCAGCCGCTCGTCGAGCCGCAGCCCTCGCAGATGTAGCAGGAGCCGGCGCGCTGCATCTTCGTACCGCAGGAGAAGCAGAGCGGGGCGTCGGCGGAGACGCCGAGCTGCATCTCGACCAGTTCCGCGCTGCTGTGCGCCGTCTTCGGGGACGGGACGGAGGCGGTCACGACCGGCTTCGGGGCCGACGGAACCGCGGCCAGCGGGGCCGCCTGCATCAGGGACTCGGTGTCCAGCTCGTCCTCGAGCGGCTCGTAGGAGCCGGTGTCCAGGTGACGCTGGCGCTCCTCGGCGGTGTGGATGCCGAGGGCCGAGCGGGTCTCGAAGGGCAGGAAGTCCAGCGCCAGGCGGCGGAAGATGTAGTCGACGATCGACTGCGCCATCCGCACGTCCGGGTCGTCCGTCATGCCGGCCGGCTCGAAGCGCATGTTCGTGAACTTCGAGACGTACGTCTCGAGCGGAACGCCGTACTGCAGACCGACCGAGACGGCGATCGAGAAGGCGTCCATCATGCCCGCGAGGGTCGAGCCCTGCTTGGACATCTTCAGGAAGACCTCGCCCAGGCCGTCGTCCGGGTAGGAGTTCGCCGTCATGTAGCCCTCGGCGCCGCCGACCGTGAAGGAGGTGGTGATGCCCGGGCGGCCCTTGGGGAGACGCTTGCGGACGGGGCGGTACTCGATGACCTTCTCGACGGTGGCGCGGATGGTCTCCTCCGCCTTGGCGGTGACCTCTTCCTTCTCCTGCTCCTTCTTCTTCGCGGAGAGGGGCTGGCCGACCTTGCAGTTGTCGCGGTAGATCGCGAGCGCCTTGACGCCCATCTTCCACGCCTCGAAGTAGATCTCCTCGATCTCCTCGACGGTCGCCGTCTCCGGCATGTTGACCGTCTTCGAGATCGCGCCGGAGATCCACGGCTGGATCGCGGCCATCATGCGGACGTGGCCCATCGCGGAGATGGAGCGCTCGCCCATGGCGCAGTCGAACACCGAGTAGTGCTCGGCCTTCAGGCCCGGGGCGTCGACGACCACACCGTGCTCGGCGATGTGCGAGACGATCGCCTCGATCTGCTCCTCCTGGTAACCCAGGCGGCGCAGGGCCTGCGGGACGGTGCCGTTGACGATCTGCATCGAGCCGCCGCCGACGAGCTTCTTGAACTTGACCAGGGCCAGGTCCGGCTCGACACCGGTGGTGTCGCAGGACATCGCGAGACCGATGGTGCCGGTCGGCGCGAGGACGGAGGCCTGGGAGTTGCGGAAGCCGTTCTTCTCGCCGAGGCGCAGCACGTCCTGCCATGCCTCGGTGGCCGCGGCCCAGATGCTGTTGTCCAGGTCCTCGGTGCGCGGCGCGACGGCGTTGGCGTCGGCGTGCTGCTTCATGACGCGCTTGTGGGACTCGGCGTTGCGGGCGTAGCCGTCGTACGGACCGACGACGGCGGCCAGCTCGGCGGAGCGCTTGTACGCGGTACCGGTCATCAGCGAGGTGATCGACGCGGCGAGGGTGCGGCCGCCGTCGGAGTCGTACGCGTGGCCGGTGGCCATCAGCAGGGCGCCGAGGTTGGCGTAGCCGATGCCCAGCTGGCGGAAGGCGCGGGTGTTGTCGCCGATCTTCTGCGTCGGGAAGTCCGCGAAGCAGATGGAGATGTCCATCGCGGTGATGACGAGCTCGACGACCTTGGCGAAGCGCTCGGCGTCGAAGGACTGGTTGCCCTTGCCGTCGTCGTTCAGGAACTTCATCAGGTTGAGCGAGGCGAGGTTGCAGGACGTGTTGTCCAGGTGCATGTACTCGCTGCACGGGTTGGACGCGGTGATGCGGCCGGACTCGGGGCAGGTGTGCCAGTTGTTGATCACACCGTCGTACTGGATGCCCGGGTCGGCGCAGGCCCACGCGGCCTCGGCGAGCTTGCGGAAGAGCGCCTTGGCGTCGACCTTCTCGATGACCTCACCGGTCATCCGGGCCCGCAGGCCGAACTGGGTGCCGTTCTCGACGGCCGTCATGAACTCGTCGTTCACGCGGACGGAGTTGTTGGCGTTCTGGTACTGGACGGACGTGATGTCGTCGCCGCCCAGGTCCATGTCGAAGCCCGCGTCGCGCAGGGCACGGATCTTCTCCTCCTCCTTCACCTTGGTCTCGATGAAGGCCTCGACGTCCGGGTGGTCGACGTCCAGGACGACCATCTTGGCCGCGCGGCGGGTGGCGCCACCGGACTTGATCGTTCCTGCGGACGCGTCGGCGCCTCGCATGAAGGAGACCGGGCCGGAGGCGTTGCCGCCGGAGGAGAGGAGCTCCTTGGAGGAGCGGATGCGGGAGAGGTTCAGGCCGGCGCCGGAGCCGCCCTTGAAGATCATGCCCTCTTCCTTGTACCAGTCGAGGATCGACTCCATGGAGTCGTCGACGGCCAGGATGAAGCAGGCGGAGACCTGCTGCGGCTGGGGCGTACCGACGTTGAACCACACCGGGGAGTTGAAGCTGAAGATCTGGTGGAGCAGGGCGTAGGTCAGCTCGTGCTCGAAGATTTCCGCGTCGGCGGGCGAGGAGAAGTAGTCGAAGTCCTCGCCGGCCTTCGTGTACGTCTTCACGATCCGGTCGATGAGCTGCTTGAGACCGGTCTCGCGCTGCGGGGTGCCGACGGCGCCGCGGAAGTACTTGCTGGTGACGATGTTGACCGCGTTCACCGACCAGAAGTCGGGGAACTCCACGCCACGCTGCTCGAAGTTGACCGAGCCGTCGCGCCAGTTGGTCATGACGACGTCACGGCGTTCCCAGCTCACCTCGTCGTAAGGGTGCACGCCCGGGGTGGTGTGGATGCGCTCGATACGCAGGCCGCCCTTGGCAGCCTTGGTCCCCTTGGCGCGGGAACCACGTGCCGAGCCGCTCGCCGTCTCTGTCATGCCGCTTCCTCCCATATGCGGGCAAAAACGCCCTAAAGTGCCATCGATATTCCGCGGCACGATGCTGTGTCTTGTATCTACGTCTCTTCGCCTGGCCGAGCGGCCGTGTCACGACGCGTGAGCGCCGCGGCACGGGTGGTCCGATCAGTCGGCGGCGGAGGCGGGCACGGGGACCTGGGCGGTCCTCCCGAGCTCGCACTCTTCAGGATGAGACCGCGGAACGCGGAGTTCCGCGATAGCGGTCTCGAAGTCTTCAAGGGTGTCGAAAGCTTTGTAGACGGAGGCGAACCGCAGGTACGCGACCAGGTCGAGCTCCTGCAACGGGCCGAGTATGGCCAGACCCACGTCGTGGGTGGTCAGCTCGGCGCTCCCGGTGGCGCGCAGCGCCTCCTCGACCCGCTGGCCGAGCTTGGCGAGGGCGTCCTCGGTGACCGGCCGCCCCTGGCACGCCTTGCGCACGCCGGAGATGACCTTGGTACGGCTGAAGGGTTCCGTCACCCCGCTGCGCTTGATCACCATCAGCGAGGCCGTCTCCACCGTCGTGAAGCGACGGGAGCAGTCGGGGCACTGACGGCGCCTGCGGATCGACGTGCCGTCGTCCGTGGTGCGACTGTCGACGACGCGGCTGTCGGGGTGCCTGCAGAAGGGGCAGTGCATGGTTCCCTCACCCTCCCTTTTGGCACGACCGAATCACCCCATGGAGCCCCTCAACGACGGAGACGGACTCTGTCGGGGGCTCGTGGAGCAGCCACCAGCATATGCGATGCCGGCCCCCTCGGAAGACCCGAGGACC
This sequence comes from Streptomyces sp. CLCI03, assembly GCF_053615355.1. Taxonomy (NCBI): domain Bacteria; kingdom Bacillati; phylum Actinomycetota; class Actinomycetes; order Kitasatosporales; family Streptomycetaceae; genus Streptomyces; species Streptomyces sp. CLCI03. Next base: position 2,270,623 of record NZ_CM132132.1, read on the forward strand.
ACAACCTCTGGGTGGCAGCGCTCATCCAACCACTAGATCTTGGGTTGCGGCGGATTTGCGCGACTCCGCGTGTCGCGGTGTCCGTTGGGCGGACACGAGGTCTCGCGGTGCCACACTGGGCACAGGCCCGGAAGGTGGCGATCCGACCGGGAAGGGTACCGTAAGCGGCGGATGTCGAGCCGAACCCGCGTTCGGCGAACCGATCGTCCATACACCTCTTGAAATGCCCACGCTGGACGATCTGCGATTTTTCACTCGAACGTGTGTTTGGCGCAACCTTTCGAAAGCTACTACCGTTGTCCAGCTAGGGAGAACATTTCGAGAGGGGCCGACGTGACCACCACCGCAGACAGTGCCGCCATCACTGCCCAGAACCGCTCCCAGAGCCGACTCGAGCCGGTGCATGCCATGAACGACGCAAACCTGAACCCGGATGCGGAGCCCGTAGTACGCCCCGCACGCTCGCTGCCAGGTCGCCCTCCAGGCATCCGCGCCGACAGCTCCGGGCTCACGGACCGGCAGCGGAGGGTCATCGAGGTCATTCGCGACTCCGTGCAGCGTCGGGGGTACCCGCCGTCGATGCGGGAGATCGGCCAGGCGGTCGGCCTGTCCAGCACCTCGTCGGTCGCACACCAGCTGATGGCCCTGGAACGCAAGGGCTTCCTTCGGCGTGACCCGCACCGCCCGAGGGCCTACGAGGTACGCGGCTCCGACCAGCCGAGCTCGCAGCCCACGGACACCACCGGCAAGCCCGCGGCCTCCTACGTTCCCCTGGTCGGCCGGATCGCGGCCGGCGGCCCGATCCTCGCCGAGGAGTCGGTCGAGGACGTCTTCCCGCTCCCCCGCCAGCTGGTCGGCGACGGCGAGCTCTTCGTCCTCAAGGTCGTCGGCGACTCGATGATCGAGGCCGCCATCTGCGACGGCGACTGGGTCACGGTGCGTCGCCAGCCGGTCGCGGAGAACGGCGACATCGTCGCCGCGATGCTCGACGGCGAAGCCACGGTCAAGCGTTTCAAGCGCGAGGACGGCCATGTCTGGCTCCTCCCGCACAACGCCGCCTACCAGCCCATTCCCGGCGACGAGGCGACCATCCTCGGCAAGGTCGTCGCGGTACTGCGTCGGGTCTGACCCCGCCGCCCCCATTCAGCCCCCGGGACCCACTGCGCCGGTTCCGGGGGTTGTTCATGCCCTGGAACCGGTGGGGCCGGCAGGTAGGACCGGCGGGCTCGCGGATCCGGCTGCTCCACGGAACAGTGGATCCGCGGAGCAGCCGAGCTGTGAACTACTTGCCGTCGGCCTTGGCCGTCGCGTCGATCGCCGCCAGGGAACGCCGGGCCTGATTGCGGTCCGTGGTGTACCAGAAGTCGGGCAGGGTGGCCCGCAGGAAGCTTCCGTACCGGGCTGTCGCCAGCCGGGGGTCCAGGACCGCGACGACACCCCGATCGCCCGAGGCCCGTACGAGACGGCCCGCGCCCTGAGCCATCAGCAGAGCGGCGTGCGTGGCCGCGACAGCCATGAAGCCGTTGCCGCCGTGCTCCTCGACCGACTTCTGTCGGGCACTCATCAGCGGGTCATCGGGGCGGGGGAAGGGGATCCGGTCCATGACCACGAGCTGGCAGCTGGGGCCGGGCACGTCCACGCCCTGCCAGAGCGACAGCGTCCCGAACAAACAGGTCTTCGGATCGGCGGCGAAGGACTTGATCAGCTCGCCGAGGGTTTCCTCGCCCTGGAGCAGGATCGGGTTGTCGAGCCGGCCGCGCAGCTCCTCGGCGGCCGCCTTGGCGCCGCGCATGGAAGAGAAGAGACCGAGGGTGCGGCCACCGGCCGCCTCGATCAGCTCGGCGAGCTCGTCCATCATGTCGCCGCGGGTTCCCTCGCGGCCCGGCGTGGCCAGGTGCTTGGCCACGTAGAGGATGCCCTGCTTGGGATAGTCGAAGGGCGAGCCGACATCGAGGCCGCGCCAGACGGGAACGTCGTCGCCCTCCACCCCCTCGGCGGACAGGCCCAAAGAGGCCGCGACACCGTTGAAGTCACCGCCCAGCTTGAGGGTGGCGGAGGTCAGGACCACGGAGCGGTCCTCGAACAGCTTCTCGCGCAACAGGCCGGACACCGACAGGGGGGCGACCCGGAGGGTGGCGCCGAAGCGGTCGTGGCGCTCGTACCAGACGACGTCGTACTCGGAGCCGTTGGTGATCCGCTCCGCCACCCCGTGGATGCTCTCCACGGCGGCGAGTGCCTGCTTGCGTACCGCGTCCTCGTCGTGGATGGACTTGTCCCGGGTCGCCCCGATCGCCGAGATCACATTGCGGGCGGAGTCCCGCAGGGACATCAGCGCGTAGCCGAGATCCTCGGGGATCTGCTCCAGCCGGCCGGGGAGGGCCAGCTCCATGACCCGTTCGAAGGTTTCGGAGGCGGTCTGGAGGGCGTCCGCGGTCTTCTCGTCGACCAGCTTGGCGGCACGCTTCACAGCCCGGTTGACCTGGCCCGGGGTGAGCTCGCCGGTGGCGACGCCGGTCACCCGGGAGACCAGCTCGTGCGCCTCGTCCACGATCAGCACCTCGTGCTGCGGCAGCACGGGCGCGCCCTCGATGGCGTCGATGGCGAGCAGGGCGTGGTTGGTGACGACCACGTCCGCGAGCTTGGCACGCTCACGGGCGGCCTCCGCGAAGCATTCGGCGCCGTACGCGCACTTCGTCGCGCCCAGGCACTCGCGGGAGGAGACCGAGATCTGCGACCAGGCCTTGTCCGAGACGCCCGGGGTCAGGTCGTCACGGTCCCCGGTCTCGGTCTCGTCCGCCCAGTCGCGCATGCGCAGCAGGTCCTGGCCCAGTTTGCTGGTGGGCGCGGCCGCCTCGAACTGGTCGAAGAGGCCGTCCTCCTCGTCCTGCGGAGCGCCCTCGTGCAGGCGGTGCAGGCAGAGGTAGTTGGACCGGCCCTTGAGCATGGCGAACTGCGGGCGGCGGCGCAGCTGCGGGTGCAGTGCCTCCACCGTCCGTGGCAGATCGCGCTCGACGAGCTGCCGCTGGAGGGCGAGGGTCGCCGTGGCGACGACCACACGCTCGCCGTGGGCGAGGGCCGGCACCAGGTAGCCGAGGGACTTACCGGTGCCGGTACCCGCCTGGATCAGGCGGTGGGAGTTGTCGTCGATCGCTTCGGCGACGGCTTCGGCCATGGCCACCTGGCCGGGGCGCTCCGTGCCGCCGACGGCGGAGACGGCGGCGTGCAGCAGGTCGGGGAGGGAGGGCTTCGTCATAGCACTGCCAACCCTACGGGGCCGCACCGACAGTGGGAGCCCCGGCGAGCAATCATGGCCGGTACAGGGGGTTGGGTACGGTGCCGTGCTGCACGGCGTGCGGGCGGTCGGGCCGGTCCCGGTAGCCGTCCTCGTACAGTCGGTTCCTGTTCAGGCAGAGCCGTCCGATGCGTTCGCCGAGCAGGTCGAAGAGCTCGTAGCGCTCCTTGAGCTCCGGGAAGCGCGCCTGGTGACGCAGGATCTCCGCCCGTACGAGGGACCAGAACTCGATCTCGGGGACGCCGAGGCCGTCCTCGCACAGGGCGGAGAGATAGCGGAAGACACCGACGAACAGCCCGGAGTGGATGAACTGGGGCAGGTAGTCGGCGGGCTCGGTGAGCAGCACCGCTCGGACCTCGTCGGGCAGGGCCTCCAGCTCGGGCAGCGGTTCGTCGGTGATGTTGACGTCGTCCACGAAGTCCTTGACCGCGAGCCGGACGGGGACGTCGTGCTCGTCGAAGATCACGATGGTGTTCTCGCCGTGCGGGGAGAAGACCGTGCCGTATCGGTAGAGGAAGTGGAGCAGCGGCGGCAGCAGGGCGGCGAAGAGGCGCTGCAGCCAGACGGTGGGGGTCAGCCCGGACCGGGCGACGAGTTCGGCGGTGAAGGACCGGCCGCGCGGATCGGTGTGGAGGAGGGAGGCGAGCGTGCGGGCACGCTCGCCGGGCGCCAGCAGGCCGGTGAGGGGTTCGCGCCAGATCGCGCCGAGGAGCTCCTTGTACTGGTACGGGACCTCGGGGAGCTCGTCGTAGACGGGGTGACGGACGGTGACGGAGGCGACCTCGCCGAGGAGGACGACCCGGCACTCGTCGCGGAGGAAGGGGTCGCCGTCACGGAGGGAGTGGATCCAGGCGGTGACGGCGGGGGCCGCGAGCGCGAGGTCGGACGGCAGTCCGCGCCAGACCATGGTGTTGAAGACGGAGAGCGGCAGTTTCACGCTGTGCCGGTCGGGGCGGCTGAGGTTGAGGAAGGTGCGGACGGACTGCTGCGGGAGTCGCACGTCGGGGTCGGCGGGGAGCGGTACCAGGGCTCCGGAGGCGAGCGCCGGGGCGAAGAGGGGGAGGACGACCTCGTCCCACTGCCAGGGGTGGACGGGGAGGTAGAGGTAATGCAGCGGGTCCAGGCCGCGGTCGCGCAGGCACCGGTCGAAGGTGGCCCGCGTGACGGGGCCGAGCTCGGCGGTGTAGAGGCGGGCGGGGTCCTCCAGACCCGCGGTCCCGCGGTAGGCGGCGAGCGAGGTGTGGGCGGCGAGCCAGGGCAGTCGCTGACGCGTGCGGGCCTCGGGCGCCCAGGCCGCGGTGTCGGAGGCGGAGAGTCCGATGCGGCCCTTGTTGGGGACGAGCCAGGGGTGCCCGGTCTGGTGACCTTCGAGGGCGGCGTAGTCGAGGTCGGCGAGGACGTCGGCGGTGAGTGCGGTGTGGTCGAGCCTGGCGTCGGCGGTGAGGGTGGCGCTGAGCTCACGGACGAGGTGACCGAGGGTGGGCCCGTCGAGGCCGAGGAGGGTACGGGCCCGGATGAGGAAGGCGTACGGGTCCCCGAAGGCGGTGGGGCTCCCGAGGCCGCCGGGCACGGTCGGTGAGGGCGACGCGGACGCCGGTGGGGTGAGGGTGATCGTGTCCGGGGTGACGTGCCAGCTGCCGTACGAGCGGCGGCGGGCGCGGAAGCCCAGGCTGCTGCCGTCGTCGAGGACCAGGGTCCAGGCGTCGCCGGCGGCGGCCGGTGCGGGGACGGGCCGGATGATCTCCTCGTAGGCGAATTCGCCGAGCATCTTGGCGAGCAGCCGGCGGGCGGCGAAGTCCCAGGTCGTGCGGTTGAGTTCGGGTGGTGTGCGGGGGTGCTGGGGCGATGGGGGCACGGCGGGTTCGGCCGTTTCGGGGGCTGCGGGAAAGTTCGGCACGGGGCTCCTCGGAGGTCGGGAACTTTGCTTCGTCACGCAGAGTTATCGAAGGGAGAGGTGCGAAGCTGCCGACGTCGGTCGGGGTTTGTGGGGCGGCACTCAGAGGAGATTGCGCAGCACCCGCTCCCGGATCATCAGGGCGGCCCGCTTCTCGGGAAGGTCGATTTCCGCGGAGCAGCGGAAACCGGAGTTCAGGAAGGCCGATACGGAGGGGGTGTTGCGGATGTCCGGTTCCGCGACGACGCGTGTGCAGCGGGGGCGGTTGCCGAGGACCAGGTCGGCGACGGCGCGCAGCAGAGCTGTTCCCAGTCCGCGGCCGCGGTTCGTTCCGTCTCCGATGAGCAGGTGGATACCCGTGTCGTGGGGGTGCGCCGGGTAGTGCCCGGCGAGCGGGTCGAGGTCGGCCCGGTAGATCTCCCAGTAGCTCATCGGTGTGCCGTCGAGGAAGCCGAGGCAGGGGATGCTGCTGCCGTCGCCGTCGAGCTGGGCCCGTAGGTGGGCGGCGGTGATCGCGGCGGGGCCGGCGAGCTCCCAGTAGGCGGCCACTTCGGGATCGTTCATCCAACCGGTGAGGAGCTCCAGGTCACGGCCGGGCCGCACGGGTTCGAGGCGGAATGCTCCGGCGGGTGTGGTGACGCTGCCCCAGATGGCGGGGGAATCGAGCAGGTCGGCCTCGGCGAGCAGGGGCAACAGGTCGACGTCGAGGCGTTGTTCGCGCGTGCTGCCGGTGGCTTCGGTGATCCTTGCGGCGGACCGGATGTCGTGGGCGGGTCCGGCGGCCGAAGCTGGGGCCGGGGTGTCGGTGGAGGGCATCGGGGGCTCTTCTCCGCGTCGGCGCCGACGCGTCAATCGTGAAGGGGGTTGGTGATGGTGACGTAGACGGACTGGGTGTCGACGGGGCCGACCAGCTCGTCGAGGCCGCCCAGGCGGGTGAGCAGATTCGCCTTGCAGCGCAGGGTGGGCGAGTCGAGCAGCCGTGCGGGGAGCGGGCCGAGGCCCGCGGCCTTGGCGAGGAACCGGCGGAAGGCGGCGAGGAGGACTCGTTCGTCCGCGAGCCGCTGGGATCCGAAGGCGCCGATGAGGCCGAGCACGTTGTTGATGCCGAGGTAGTAGGCGAAGCGTTCGTCGGTGACGGCGTCGGAGACGAAGGTGTCGCTGGCGCTTCCGATGCCGGGGAGCCGGTGCTCCAGTTCCGCGCGGCGGGATTCGCGGAAGTAGTAGCCCTGGTTGTCGCGGTAGCGGCCGCCGATCGGCCAGCCGGCCGGGTCGAGGAGCACCAGGGTGTTCTGCTGGTGGGCTTCGAGGGCGATACCGGCGAGTGCGTCGAAGGCGAGGACCGGCAGGACCACGTGGTCGAGGTAGCGCAGGAACCACTCGGCGGCGACGGCGGACGTGGTGTGGCCGGTGGCGGTGGCGAGGCCGGTGACGAGTTCGGCGAGGCGCGAGCTCATCGTTGTCCGGCCGGGCCACGGGCGGGGAGCGGTGAGCGCGGCGATGCATACGGGGTCGTCGCCCGAACGGAAGGGGTTGTGGCGCAGCAGGGCGTCGAGTCCGGGGACCGGGGTTCCGTCCGGGGCGTCCACGGCGACCCAGGCGGGGTCGCGGACGATGTCGAAGGCGGGGTGGGAGGCCTGCCACTGCTCGGCGAGGCCGGTGCGGAGCAGCCGGTGCACCTCGACGCCGCGGTGGAGTTCCTTGCGGAGGTTCTCGCGGCGGGAGTTGGTGATGCGCAGGCCCAGGGAGAGCTTGAGCATCGCGGGGGCGCCCGGGCGGTGGACGGTGCGGACGGAGGAGGTGGGGTACCAGGGCTCGCCGTGCGGGCCCAGGTCGTGCAGAAGTCCCGCGTCGCGGAGGGCGGTGACGGCGGGGCGCTGGAGCAGGTCGCGGGCCTGCCAGGGGTGCAGGGGAAGGGGGGTGGTGCCGTGGGGCAACGGGAGCCCGGGGGCGAGCCGACCGAGGAGCTGCGGGGCGGAGACGGGGCGGCCGCTCTCGGTCCAGGCAGATTCGCTCGCGAGAGCGGCGGGTTCGACCGCGAACCAGTGCAGGGGGAAGGAGCCGTGGAGTTCGGGTGAGTAGCGGCGTACCTCGGCCTCGGAGAGTCCTTCGCGACTCTTCGGGTCCGGCTGGAGGGGATGGCCGAGCAGGAGCGCCTGTTCGGCGGTGAGGAAGCGGTCCCCACCGACGGGGGCCGGGGCGGTGGGGCGTCTGCGCCGGTCGGCGATGAATTCGGCGGTGCGGCGGACCGAGTCGGCGACGCGGCCGACGAGGTCGGCGACGCTCCGACCGCCGCTCGTGCCCTCACGGGCGATGAGCGCGGCGATGGTGACGGCGTCGAGGGAGGGCGCGGCGGCGGTCGTGCCTTCGAGGCGGACCGCACCGAATCGGTGCCAGCCGGCGTGGGACCAGTGGCGTACAGGGACGAGCAGGGCGGTGCCGGAGGCGGGAAGGGGGATACGCAAGGGAGTTCCGGCGGGGCCGTCGGGACGGCCGAGACCGGATTCGCGGACCCAGCAGCGGAGCAGGTTCTCCACCGCCGCGGCCTCGGCGGCGACGGCCGGGTCGGGGTGGTTGAGGAGGTCGGGCAGGGTGGTCGGCTCCAGCCGGAGGGGGCTCGTCCATCCGGTGCGGGGCCGGGGTGGTGTGCCGTCCTTCTGCCGGGGCACTGTGGGCGTCGCCTCGGCGGCGGTGGCGGCCCCGGACCCGGTGACGGCGGGCGCGGCGACGAGCGGGGGGAGTTGATCCGGCGTGTCGGGTGCGCCCGCCGGGTCCTGCCGCGGGTGCTCGGCCGTGGTCCCGTCCGGGTGGGGCAGCGTGCCGGCCGGGGGCGGGGTCGGCGTGTCCTCGGCGGGTCCGAGGCGGGCCGGCGCGCCTACGGCCGGAGCCGGATCCTGCGACGCGGGTACGTCGGGCAGGGGCGTGGGCGCCGGCGGCTCCGCGGTTTCCCGCAACGGCGCCGTGGTGCCGACCGGCGGCGACGACGGCCGCCCCGGGGCGGCGGCCTCGGGGGCCGGTTGCGCCTGGGCCGGTCCCGGCGGTGGGGCGAGCCGGTCGGGAGACAGCGGCTGGGTCTCCGTGACGGGGGTCGACTGGTGCGGGTCTGGCATCGCGGGTCCTCGGTGTACGGGTCAGTGGGTGCGGCGGGCGGCGGCCTGGATGGCGTCGGCCAGGCGGTCGAGGACCGCCGCGGCCTGCTCGTCGGTCAGGGTCAGCGGGGGAAGGAGGCGGACCACGGCGCCGTGGCGGCCGCCGATCTCGACGATGAGGCCGCGGTCCAGGCACTCCTGGCGGACGGCGGCGGCGAGGGCCGGTGCGGCGGCCCCCGTGTCGGGGTCGACGAGTTCGACACCGATCATCAGGCCCCTGCCCCGTACCTCCCCGATACAGGGATGGCCGCAGGCCAGGCCCTGCAGGGCCGTCAGCATCCGCTCCCCCAGGGCGGCGGCGCGCTCGGCGAGCCGGTTCTCGCGGACGAAGGCGAGCGTGGCGGTACCGGCGGCCATGGCGAGCTGGTTGCCGCGGAAGGTGCCCGCGTGCGCGCCGGGGGCCCACACGTCCAGGTCGGCCCGGTACACGATCACCGCGAGCGGCAGGCTCCCGCCGATCGCCTTGGAGAGGACCATGACGTCGGGCACCACTCCGGCGTGGTCGACTCCCCAGAAGGCACCGGTCCGGCCGACGCCCGTCTGCACCTCGTCGGCGATCAGCGGGATACCCCGCGCCGCGGTGATCTCGCGCATCCGACGCAGCCAGCCGTCCGGGGCGGGGATCACCCCGCCCTCGCCCTGCACGGGTTCGACGATCATGGCGGCGGGGGCGGGCACCCCGCCCTTCGGGTCGTCCAGCAGGTTCTCCGTCCAGCGCGCGGAGAGTTCGGCGCCCTCGGGGCCGCCGACGCCGAACGGACAGCGGAGGTCCTGCGGGTAGGGCAGCCGGGTCACCCTCACCTCGGGGGCGCCTCCCGAGGCGTCCAGGGCTCCGGCGGTCATCCCGTGGTAGGCCCCGGTGAAGGCGAGCAGCCCGGAGCGTCCGGTCGCGGTGCGCACCAGTTTGAGGGCGGCCTCCACGGCGTCCGTACCGGCCGGCCCGCAGAACTGGATGCGCGCGTCGGCGGCCAGCGCGGGCGGCAGGTTGGCGAACAGCTCGGTGGTGAAGGCGTCCTTGACCGGGGTCGCGAGGTCCAGCACGTGCAGCGGAGCCCCGGAGTCGAGGACGCCCCGGATGGCTTCGAGCACCACCGGGTGGTTGTGCCCGAGGGCGAGCGAGCCGGCGCCGGAGAGGCAGTCGAGGTAACGCCGCCCGTCGGCGCCCTCGATGGTCAGTCCGCGGGCCCGCACCGGGACGATGGGCAGCGAGCGGGCGTACGTCCGGGCGGCGGACTCCCGCTGTGCCTGCCTGCGCAGGATGCCCTCGGAGGCGACGGCACCGCCCGCTCCACCTCGTGCGTCCGGATCATCGGACCCGTCCGGAATCGTCCCCCGGGTTCCCTGTTGCGGTACTTGAGGCGGGATCTCTGTCGCGGCCGCCGCCGCGGCCGGCTCGGTGACAGCCACGAGTGTCGGTCCTCCCGCACGGATTGCTCTTCCGGATTGCGTCTCGAACATGAACGCTGCTCCCCCATCCCCCGTACGTACCAACGACGGTGACGGCGAGGGATCACGGGTTGACTCAAGATCCTTGTCCCGTAAGGGGAGAACGCCAGGAACCACGGCCCCGGCCTAGGTCGTCCTGTGCGACAGCGGCATAGTGGGGGCCTGCACTCCACTCCTCGAACTCCCAGGGGGACGAACAACATGCGATCGAACCGACCGGTCACCGCGATTCTGTGCGCGGCCACGCTCGCGCTGACCGCGGGTGCCTGCGGCCCCGGCGACGGGGAGGCCGGCGGCGACGCCAAGCCGACCGTGGCGGCGAGTCTGCCGAGCCAGGACGGGATAAAGATCCCCGACCAGCTCAAGGACAAGCTCAAGGAGCACGGTATCGACCTGGAGAAGTGGAAGGGGGGTGAGTGGAAGAACTGGAAGCGGGAGGACTGGCTCCGCGAGGCCGGCGACTACATCAACCCCGTCATCGAGGGCCTGTGGGACCCGGACCGCATGCGTGACGCCGAGCAGCCGCAGCGCCCGGCCGTCGACCCCGACGCGGGCAAGGACCAGGGCGTCAGCGACCCGGTCCCGGCACCGGTGGCGGCGAAGCAGGCCACCCCGCCCTACCACACGAGCGTTCCGGCGGCCGGCAAGGTCTTCTTCGACGGCCCCGAGGGCTCGATGGTCTGCTCGGCGACCGTGGTCAAGGACCCGGCCCACCCCGGCAAGTCGAACATGGTCTGGACGGCGGGCCACTGCGTGCACGCGGGCAAGGCCGGCGGTTGGTACCGCAACATCGCCTTCGTCCCGTCCTACAACAACGCGGGCAAGCAGGCGGCGCAGCTCAAGGGTGCGCCCCGCGACCAGGTGGCTCCGTTCGGCGTCTGGTGGAGCGACTGGGCGCAGACCTCGGACCAGTGGATCGCGGGCGGCGGTCCGACCGGTGGCGCGGGTGCCCCGTACGACTTCGCCGTGCTGCACGTGATGCCCGAGAAGGGCAGCACCAAGTCGTTGGAGGAGACGGTCGGTTCCGCGCTCCCGGTGGAGTTCAACGCGCAGGCCGTACCGAAGGTCGGGAGCGTCACGGCGACGGGCTACCCGGCGGCGGCTCCGTTCGACGGCCAGCGTGCCTTCCAGTGCACGGACAGGCCGGGCCGGCTGTCCCTGAACGCGAACGACCCGGTGATGTACCGGATCGGCTGCACCATGACCGGCGGTTCCTCCGGTGGCGGCTGGGTGTCGGCGGGCTCCGACGGCAAGCCGGCACTGGTGTCGAACACCTCGATCGGGCCGGCCAAGGCTGGCTGGCTGGCCGGACCCCGGCTGGGTCCGGAGGCGAAGGGCATCTTCGACGCCGTCAGCCGCAAGTTCAAGTAGGACCCCTGGCGTGACCGAACGGCTGAGGCCCCCCTGCACCGCAGGGGGGCCTCAGCCGTCACACCGTCACGCGCGGTCCGGCACGCTCAGCGCTTCGCGAGCGCGTACGGCGCCAGGTCCGCCGCCAGTTCCTGGTGGACCCGCGCCTTGAGCAGGGTGCCGTCCGGGGTGTGCTCCTCGGAGATCACCTCTCCCTCGGCGTGCGCCTTGGCGACCAGCGAGCCGCGCGTGTACGGCACCATGGCCTCCACCTCGACCTCGGGTCGCGGCAGCTCGGAGTCGATGAGCGCGAGGAGTTCCTCGATGCCCAGGCCCGTCCGCGCCGAGACGGCGATGGAGTGCCGCTCGATGCGCAGCAGTCGCTGCAGAACCAGCGGATCCGCGGCGTCGGCCTTGTTGATCACGACGATCTCGGGCACGTTCACCGCGCCGACCTCGCGGATCACCTCGCGCACCGCCGCCAGCTGCTCCTCCGGTGCCGGGTGCGAACCGTCCACGATGTGCAGGATCAGGTCGGAGTCCCCGACCTCCTCCATCGTGGAGCGGAAGGCCTCGACCAGGTGGTGGGGCAGGTGCCGGACGAAGCCGACGGTGTCGGCGAGGGTGTAGACCCGGCCGCTCGGCGTCTCGGCCCGGCGCACGGTCGGGTCGAGGGTGGCGAACAGCGCGTTCTCCACCAGTACGCCCGCGCCCGTGAGGCGGTTGAGCAGTGAGGACTTGCCCGCGTTCGTGTAACCGGCGATGGCGACCGAGGGCACCTTGTTGCGGCGCCGTTCCTGCCGCTTGATGTCACGGCCGGTCTTCATCTCCGCGATCTCCCGGCGCATCTTCGCCATCTTCTCGCGGATCCGTCGCCGGTCGGTCTCGATCTTGGTCTCACCGGGACCTCGGGTGGCCATGCCGCCACCGCCGCCGCCACCCATCTGGCGGGACAGCGAGGCACCCCAGCCGCGCAGTCGCGGCAGCATGTACTGCATCTGCGCGAGCGCGACCTGCGCCTTGCCCTCTCGGGACTTGGCGTGCTGGGCGAAGATGTCGAGGATCAGCGCGGTCCGGTCGACCACCTTCACCTTGACGACGTCTTCGAGGGCGATGAGCTGGCCGGGGCTGAGCTCGCCGTCGCACACGACGGTGTCGGCGCCGCTCTCCATGACGATGTCCCGCAGCTCACGCGCCTTGCCCGAGCCGATGAAGGTCGCCGGGTCCGGCTTGTCACGGCGCTGGATCACACCGTCGAGCACGAGGGCACCCGCCGTCTCGGCGAGGGCGGCGAGCTCCGCGAGGGAGTTCTCCGCGTCGATCACCGTGCCGGAGGTCCAGACGCCGACCAGCACGACACGCTCCAGGCGCAGCTGCCGGTACTCGACCTCGGTGACGTCTTCGAGTTCGGTGGAGAGGCCGGCCACGCGGCGCAGGGCCGCGCGCTCCGAGCGTTCGAACTGCTCGCCGTCCCGGTCTCCGTCGATCTCGTGGCTCCAGGCGACGTCCTCTTCCATCAGGGCATCGGCCCGAAGGCTCTCGGTGAAGCTCTGCGGGTCCCGCGCATCCTGTGCGTCCCGCGCGTCCTGGGAAGGGGAAGAAGAGGAGGTCATTGGATCCTTACGTCGATTCGAATAGCAGTGTCACGTTAACTGTCACGTCCAACGTGTCACACCGCCGGGGGATTCCCCGCGCGGCCCCGTCGATGGTGACATGCCCGTTCCTCACCGGTCACACCCTTTATTCGGCGCTCCCGCCCGCCGCGGCCCTGCCGGATGCCGCGGAGGGCGGAGGCTCAGGACGCCTTGGCAGGGGTCGCGGCGGCCTTGCCGGGTGCCGCGGCCGCCGTGCCGCTCCACTCCGGGTGTCCCGGCATGGGCGGGGTGGTGGTCCCGTACAGCCAGGGGTTCAGGAAGGCGGTCAGGTCGCGGCCCGCCTCCTGCGAGGCCAGGCGTACGAAGTCGGCCGTCCCCGCGATCCCGTCGCGGTTGTCCGAGACCCAGCGCCGCTCGATCCGGTCGAAGGCCTCGGCGCCGATCTCCTGGCGCAGGGCGTAGAGGATCAACGCGGACCCGTCGTAGACCACCGGCCGGAACAGCCCGATCTTCTCTCCGGGTGCGGCGGCCTTCGGGGCGGCCGGCGGGCCGCCCGCAGCCCGCCACTGGTCGGAACGCTGGTACGCCTCGCGCATGCGCCGTTCCAGGGAGTACTTGCCGAGCCCGTCGGCGTAGAGGGCCTCGTACCAGGTGGCGTGTCCCTCGTTGAGCCACAGGTCGGACCAGGTGCGCGGGGTGACGCTGTCGCCGAACCACTGGTGGGCGAGTTCGTGGACCATCACGGACTCGACGTACCAGTCGGGGTAGCCCTCACCCGCGAACAGGGCGCTCTCGAAGAGCGAGAGGGTCTGCGTCTCCAGCTCGAATCCGGTCGTGGCCCGCGCGATCAGCACCCCGTAGTTCTCGAAGGGGTAGCGGCCGACGCGCTCCTCCATCCACTCGATGTGGCCCGCGGTCTTCTTCAGCCAGGGATCCAGGCGCTCCCTGTCCTGGGCGGGCACCACGTCGCGCAGCGGCAGCCCGTGCGGTCCGGTGCCGTGCACGACGGCGGAACGGCCCACCGAGACCTGGGCCAGCTCGGTGGCCATCGGGTGCCGGGTCCGGTAGGTCCAGGTCGTCGTGGGTCCGAGCCGCACGGCCGGGGCCACCGACTCCCCGTTGGCGACGGCCGTGAGCCCGGTCGGGGCGGTGATCCGGAAGGTGAAGATCGCCTTGTCTGCGGGGTGGTCGTTGCAGGGGAAGACGCGGTGGGCGGCGTCCGCCTGATTGGCCATGGCCAGGCCGTCCGCCGTGGGCACCCAGCCGCCGTCCCCACGGCCCCGAGGGTCGCTGGTGTGCCGGATGGTGATGCGGAGGGGCATGCGCTCCGCCACCGGGTGAGCGGGCGTGAGGACGAGGTCCTCCCCGACGCTCTCGAACCGCGCCGGCTCCCCGTTGACCTCGGCGGACGCCACCTTGCCGTGGGTGAAGTCCAGGTTGATGCGCTCCAGCCTGTCCAGGGCGCGGGCGTCGATGACGGTGACCGCGTCGAGCGGGGTCAGGTTGTCCTTGTAGGCGAAGGACAGGTCGTACGAGAGCACGTCGTACCCGGGGTTCCCGAGCTCCGGGAAGAGCCGGTCGCCGATGCCCAGGGGCGTCGGCGGGGGCAGGACGGCGGCGACGAGGGTGAGGGAGGCCGCGGCGAGCAGGGCGGCGCGCAGGCGCGGGGAGGAGAGCTGCATCCACCACCGCTTACCAGCGCCCGCGCCGCGGTCGCGAACGGCGCGCGACGGGTCCACCCGAACGAGGCCGTCCGGAGCCGTCCCGGCCTACGTCGCCACCGGGCGGGCACCCGGCGGGCGTCGGACGGGCTTCGTGCGCCATCGAGCGGGCGGGCGTCGGGCACGGCCGTCGGCACGCGCCCGGCGGCTACACCCGGCTGACGTCGTACACGCCCGGCACGTCCCGCATCGCCCGCATCAGCGCGGGCAGCCCGGCCGCGTCGGGCAGCTGCAGGGTGTAGCTGTGCCGGACGCGCTGCTCGACCGGCGGTTCCACGGTCGCGGAGACCACCTCGACGCCCTCGCGGGCGATGGCTTCGGTCAGATCGGCCAGCAGATGCGGGCGGCCGAACGATTCAGCGCGCAGGGTGACCCGGCAGTCCGCCGTGGCCCGCCAGTGCACGGCGACGGAGGTGCGTCCCACGGCCCGCATCTGCGCCACCGCCGCGCAGTGGATGCGGTGCACGGTGACGGCTCCGCCGCGGACCAGGAAGCCGGCGACGGCGTCCGGCGGCACGGGGGTGCAGCACCCGGCGAGTCGCACGGTGGCGTCCGGGAGGTCGGCGACCGCGTTGCCGCCGCCGCCGCGGGCTCCGACCACCGACAGCGGCGCGCGGGCGGCCGAGGTGGGGGCCATGGCCCGGTCGGGGTGGGCTTCGAGCCAGCTGCTGATGGCGATCCGGGCCGCCGGGGTCCGCGCGTGGTCCAGCCACTCGACGGCGGGTCCGGAGGAGGCGTCCTGTGCGAGCAGCAGTTGGACGGTGTCCCCGTCGGACAGCGGGGAGGACAGGGAGGTGAGGCGCCCGTTGACCCGGGCGCCGATACAGCCGTGTGCCGCCGCGCCGTGCTGCGCGTAGGCGGCGTCGATACAGCTGGCCCCGGCCGGTAGGCCCAGCGTTCCGCCGTCGGCCCGGAAGACGGTGATCTCCCGGTCCTGGGCCAGCTCCGCCCGGAGCACGGTCCAGAAGGTGTCGGGGTCGGGCGCGGACTGCTGCCAGTCGAGCAGTCGGGACAGCCAGCCGGGCCGCGTGGGGTCCACGCGCTCCTCGTCCGGGTCGGTGGAGGTGGCGTCGGGCGTCGCGGTGGCGTACGGATTGCCGAGGGCGACCACGCCGGCCTCGGCGACGCGGTGCATCTGCCGGGTCCGCACGATGACCTCGGCCACGTAGCCCTCGGGCGTGGCGACGGCGGTGTGCAGCGACTGGTAGAGGTTGAACTTCGGGGTGGCGATGAAGTCCTTGAACTCCGAGACGACCGGGGTGAAGCAGGTGTGCAGCTCGCCGAGCACGGCGTAGCAGTCGGCGTTCTCACCGACGAGGACGAGGATGCGGCCGAAGTCGGAGCCGCGTAGCTCGCCGCGGGTGCGGGCGATGCGGTGCACGGAGACGAAGTGCCGGGGCCGTACCTGCACTTCGGCGGCGATGCCGGCCTCGCGCAGGACGCCGCGTACGGAGTCGGCGATGGCGGGCAGCGGGTCGCGTTCCCCGGCGTGGGCGGCGATGAGCGCGCGGGTGCTCTCGTACTCCTCGGGGTGCAGGATCGCGAAGACGAGGTCTTCCAGCTCGGTCTTCAGGGCCTGGACGCCGAGCCGTTCGGCCAGCGGGATGAGGACGTCGCGGGTGACCTTGGCGATGCGGGCCTGCTTCTCGGGGCGCATCACGCCCAGGGTGCGCATGTTGTGCAGCCGGTCGGCGAGTTTGATGGACATGACGCGGACGTCGTTGCCGGTGGCGACGAGCATCTTGCGGAAGGTCTCGGGTTCGGCGGCGGCGCCGTAGTCGATCTTCTCCACCTTGGTGACGCCGTCGACGATGAAGCACACCTCGTCGCCGAACTCCGCCCGCACCTGATCGAGGGTCACGTCCGTGTCCTCGACGGTGTCGTGGAGCAGAGAGGCCGTCAAGGTCGTGGTCTCGGCGCCCAGTTCGGCGAGGATCAAGGTAACGGCGAGCGGATGTGTGATGTACGGCTCACCACTTTTTCGCATCTGGCCGCGGTGCGAGGTCTCCGCGAGGAGATACGCACGGCGCAGAATGGACAAATCGGCGTCCGGATGGTGGGCGCGGTGCGCCTCGGCCACGTGACCGATGGCGTCCGGAAGCCGGTCTCGCGACGTCGGCCCGAGCAGGGCCGCGCGCCCGAGGCGGCGCAGATCGAGCCTGGTCCGCCCCCGTCTGCGGAGCTCAGGGCGCGCTTCGGGGTGTGCTTCGGGGTTCGTGGCCTCTGCACTCATGGGCACCTCCGGCGGCTTCGACCGGCGGTGGTGGGCATGGGGTGAGCCCTCAGGGCCGGTGCCTGATGTTACCGACCCCACCACGTGGCGCAGTCCACCTCTCGCTCAGCGTGAAACGGATCACCCATTAGAGGGAAGCTTCACGCGAAAGCCGTTTCGGTGAGCCAGGCCCTGTCGAACTCCCCCGCGGCCACGATCACGGCCGGTCCCGTCATGTCGATCCGGCCGTCGGGGTGTTCGGTGATGATCAAGGTTCCGCCGGGGAGGTCGACGGTGTAGGCGACCGCGTCGCCGGTGACGGCCGGGTCCACGCCGTCGCGGCGGATGGTCGCCACGGCGACGGCGCAGGCGCCGGTGCCGCAGGAGCGGGTCTCGCCGGAGCCGCGCTCGTGGACGCGCATGGCGACGTGCCGGGGGCCGCGGTCGACGACGAACTCGACGTTGACCCCGGTCGGGTAGGCGGACGCCGGGCTGAACGGCGGGGCGGTGTACAGGGTGCCGGCGTCGTCGAGGCTCTCGACGAAGGCCACGGCGTGCGGATTGCCCATGTTCACGTTGCGCGCGGGCCAGCTCCGCTCGCCGACGCTGACCGTGACCTCGCCCTCGGGCAGCTCGGCGCGGCCCATGGACACGGTGACGTCGCCCGTCTTGTCCAGGTGCACGCGCTTGACGCCCCCGCGGGTGGCGACGGCGAGGTCGCCGGGCTCGACGTGTCCGGCGTGCTGGAGGTAGCGGGCGAAGACGCGGACGCCGTTGCCGCACATCTCGGCGATGGAGCCGTCGCTGTTGCGGTAGTCCATGAACCACTCCGCCTCGTCGGCCAGGTGTGCGGCCTCGGGGTGGGCGGCGGACCGGACGACGTGCAGGACGCCGTCCGCGCCGATCCCGGCGCGCCGGTCGCACAGCTTCGCGACGGCGGACGCGGGCAGCTCGATGGCGTTGTCCGGGTCCGGGACGATCACGAAGTCGTTCTCGGTGCCGTGGCCCTTGAGGAAGGAGAGGGTGGTCTGCGTCACCGGGCCATGGTACCGAGCCGCAGCTCAGAGGTGTCGGACCGTCCGAGGGGCGGAACCTGCCGAGGGGCGGTCAGCGGAGCCGGGCGACCCGGTACACGGCGAGTCCTACGACGGCCAGCGCGACGACGGCGTACAGCGCGGCCATGCGCCAGTCGGGGCGGCGGCCGCTCCCCCGGGCCGGGAGCCCGGGCCAGGTGTAGCCGACCCGTCGGGCGGCCATCATGCCCCAGCCTCCGGCGCAGCAGCTGATCAGGAATCCGAGCATGGCGACCACGGCACCGCCGTCGCCGAACTCGAAGGCGAGCGGGAAGGCGAACATCAGCGAACCGGTGGCGGCGAGCATCGCGATGGGGGCGATCTGCCACAGGCGCAGGCGACGCTGCGGGCGCAGTTCGACCTCGAACTCGGGTCCGGCGGCGGCTTCCGCCTCGGCGGAGTCCGGGGTGTCCGGGCCGTCCGGGGTCAGTCGTGCCGGATCGGCGGGCAGCCCGAGCCCGGGGGGCCCGTCCGTTCCGTCCGTCCCGTCCAGAAGCATCGGGTCCGCTTCCCTTTGGGTGTCGTCCCGCCCGGTGTCACGAGGGCCGGCCTCCATCGCCACGCGCCCTCCCCACTCGGACTCAGTACGCCGCCGTTCATCGCAGGTGATCGCACCCGCTGGAGTTTGATGATGGCACGCCCCCGGCCCCGCTACTGGCGCGTGAGGCGTCCCGATGCCATCACGTGATCAGGCTGTGACCGCTCGTTCGACCAACGACTGCGCGAGTCGGGGGAGTTCCCCCCGGTCGGCGGCGGCCCCGCTGAGCCAGTGCACGCGCGGGTCGCGGCGGAACCACGAGTCCTGACGGCGGGCGAATCGCTTGGTCGCCCGGACGGTCTCGGCACGGGCCTCGTCCTCGGTGCACTCGCCTGCGAGCGCGGCCAGCACCTGCTGGTAGCCCAGCGCCCTGGAGGCGGTGATTCCGTCACGGAGTCCGCGGGCCTCCAGCGCGCGGACCTCGTCCACGAGCCCGTCCTCCCACATCCGGTCGACCCGCAGCGTGATCCGCTCGTCGAGCTCCGGGCGGGCCACGTCGACGCCGATCTGCACGGTGTCGTAGACGGACTCGTGGCCGGGCAGGTTGGCGGTGAAGGGGCGGCCGGTGATCTCGATCACCTCCAGCGCGCGGACGATGCGGCGGCCGTTGCTGGGCAGGATGGCCTGCGCGGCGGCCGGGTCGGCGGCGGCGAGGCGGGCGTGCAGGGCGCCGGAGCCGCGGAGGGTGACCTCTTCCTCCAGGCGGGCGCGGACCTCGGGGTCGGTGCCGGGGAACTCCATGACGTCCAGGGCGCCGCGGACGTACAGGCCGGATCCGCCGACGAGGACGGGGGTGCGGCCCTCGGCGAGCAGTTTGTCGATCTCCAGGCGGGCCAGCCGTTGGTAGTCGGCGACGTTGGCGGTGTCGGTGACGTCCCAGATGTCGAGGAGGTGGTGCGGGACACCGCCGCGCTCCTCGGTCGTCAGCTTGGCGGTGCCGATGTCCATCCCCCGGTACAGCTGCATGGAGTCGGCGTTGACGACTTCGCCGTCGAATCGGCGGGCCAGGGCTACGCCCAGGTCGGACTTTCCTGCCGCGGTGGGACCGACGACGGCGATGACCCGCGGGGCGGGGGCTGCTTTCCTCACGGCCCCAGTCTCGCAAACCTCACGGCATGTACCCGATCGAGTTACGTGACGGGGTGCGGGTGGGGTCGTTGCCCTGGCGAGGTTCCGGCCGGACATACGCCCTGCGTACGCCCGGCGCAGACCGGTTCGGTCCACGCGGAACTTCACTCACACGAGTAACGTTACGGGAGTAGACATGGGCGTTTTTGATCGGTTTTTTCGCCGTAAGGGCGAGGTCGTGACCGAGGAGGTCGCGGCGGTGGACCTGACGGCGGAGCCCGGTGCGGCCGAGGAGGCCGAGCCTGTTGCCGAGAAGTCTCCGGAGGCGGCAGTCGTGGAGATTCCGAAGCAGCTGGCGGCCCCAGTGGCCGCGGACAGCGAGACCGGTGAGGGCGCCCGCACGTAGTGACCGCCAACGGAAGGTGACCCATGGGCCTGCTGGACAATCTGAAGGCCAAGCTCGGTCCGGCGAAGGACAAGGTCGGCGACCTGGCCCTGCAGCACGAGGGCAGGATCGGCGAGAGTCTGGACAAGGTGGCCAAGGCCGTGGACTCCAAGACCAAGGGCAAGTACAGCGGCCAGATCACGAGCGGGACGGGCAAGGCGAAGGACGCCCTGGGGAAGATCGCGCACAAGGACGCTCCCGGCGGGCCGACGCCGCCGGCCGCTTCCTGACGCGGTCCGCGAAAGGGGCGGGGGACCGGCTGCGGCCGGTCCCCCGCCCCTTTCGCCGTTCCTGACCCCTACCGCCACCCTCTCGGCTCCACGAGCCCTGTCGGGCGCGGTCCGGCGCCCGGGTGGCCGCCGGGCGGCTGCCGTCGGGCGGCTGCGACCGGGCGGCTACGACCAGGCGGCTACGACCAGGCGGCGACGAAGTACCCCACGCCGTAGGGCGCGTCCTCGTACAGCAGGCGCCCTTCCAGTTCCGCGCCCTCGGCGGCGCCGGCCAGGACCTGCCAGGGGGCCCGTCCGGCGGCCTGGAGCTCGGCCGCGAGAGCGGCGTCGATCCCGGCCAGCGCGGCCACGTCGGCGGTGCCCAGCGCGCGAGCCGCGGCCGCGTCGAAGGCGGCGGCGCGCTCGTCGAGGTAACCGGGGGCCTTGAGGGTGCGGCAGGCGCTGCCGTCCCCGAGGACCAGCATGGCCACCCGTTCGGCGGAAGCGCCCAGGTCCGCGCCGAGGAGGCCGCAGCCGCTCGGGGCGAGGTCCGCGGCGACGGCCGCTCCGGCGACCGGGGCGGCCGCCCAGCGGGCCTGCCCGAGCAGCCAGCCGGCCACCGCGAGGGACGTCGGGAGGACGGCCCCGGTGGCGTGGCCGCTCGGCGGTTCGCCCAGGTCGGGGCCCAGGGTGACGCTCAGGTCCACGCCGAAGCCGGCGAAGCTGCCGGGGGTGCCCTGGTCGTAGGCGCCGCCCTCGGCGGCGGAGCCGACCACGACCAGCAGGTCGGGCCGGGACGCGGCGAGCACCGCCAGCGCGTCGGAGCAGGCGGTGCGGGCGTCGCCGAGTTCGGCGGCGGCCCCCGCGGCGACCTCCGGCACGAGCAGCGGCGGGGCAGGACAGACTGCGGCGGCTACGAGCATGATCCGCAGCCTAGCCGGACACGCCGACGGTGCGGGAGGCGCGTCACCGCGCCTCCCGCACCCCTCGGACCGTGCTTCAGGAGGAGGCGGGCACCGAGCAGCCGGACGTGACGGCGGGCAGGGGCGCCGGGACACCCAGCGTCGGGATGCCGAGCATGACGCCCGCCGGCTGGGCGGGGGCGGCGTTGCGCTTCTCCCAGGCGTCGCCGGCGCGCGTCCGGCGGACGGTCAGCGTCGGGCCCTCGGCCAGCAGGTGGTGCGGGGCCGCGTAGGTGATGTCCACGGTGACCACGTCACCCGGGCGGACCTCCGCCTCCGGCTTCGTGAAGTGGACCAGGCGGTTGTCGGGCGCGCGGCCGGAGAGGCGGTGCGTGGCGCCGTCCTTGCGGCCCTCGCCCTCCGCGACCATGACCTCCAGGGTGCGGCCGACCTGCTTCTTGTTCTCGTCCCAGGAGATCTCCTCCTGCAGGGCGACCAGGCGCATGTACCGCTCCTGGACGACCTCCTTGGGGATCTGCCCCTCCATGTCGGCCGCCGGGGTCCCGGGGCGCTTGGAGTACTGGAAGGTGAACGCGTTCGCGAAGCGGGCCTCGCGCACCGCGTGCATCGTCTGCTGGAAGTCCTCCTCCGTCTCGCCGGGGAAGCCCACGATGATGTCGGTGGAGATCGCCGCGTGCGGGATGGCGGCGCGGACCTTCTCGATGATGCCGAGGAAGCGCTCCTGGCGGTACGAGCGGCGCATCGCCTTCAGGATCGTGTCCGATCCGGACTGCATCGGCATGTGCAGCTGCGGCATCACGTTCGGGGTCTCGGCCATCGCCGCGATCACGTCGTCCGTGAAGTCGCGCGGGTGCGGGGAGGTGAAGCGGACCCGCTCCAGGCCCTCGATCTGGCCGCAGGCGCGCAGCAGCTTGCTGAAGGCCTCGCGGTCACCGAGGTCCGAGCCGTACGCGTTCACGTTCTGGCCGAGCAGGGTGATCTCCGAGACGCCCTCGGCGACCAGGGCCTCCACCTCGGCGAGGATGTCGCCGGGTCGGCGGTCCTCCTCCTTGCCGCGCAGGGCCGGGACGATGCAGAAGGTGCAGGTGTTGTTGCAGCCGACGGAGATCGAGACCCAGGCGGCGTACGCGGACTCGCGGCGGGTCGGGAGCGTGGAGGGGAAGGCCTCCAGCGACTCGGCGATCTCGACCTGTGCCTCTTCCTGGATGCGGGCGCGCTCCAGCAGCACGGGGAGCTTGCCGATGTTGTGCGTACCGAAGACGACGTCGACCCAGGGGGCCCGCTTCACGATCGTGTCGCGGTCCTTCTGCGCGAGGCAGCCGCCGACGGCGATCTGCATGCCGGGGCGCTTGGTCTTCATCGGGGCCAGCCGGCCGAGGTTGCCGTACAGCTTGTTGTCGGCGTTCTCGCGGACCGCGCAGGTGTTGAAGACCACGACGTCGGCGTCGCCGTCGGCGCCCTCGGGCGCCCGGACGTAGCCGGCGTCCTCCAGCAGACCGGAGAGCCGCTCCGAGTCGTGCACGTTCATCTGGCACCCGTAGGTGCGCACCTCGTAGCTTCGCTTCACGTCCACTGCCTGGCTCCGGTCGCTGCTGGTCATGCAACAAGGGTAGGCGGTACCCGGTGGCCCTCCGGTCCCCCGTTCAGCCGACCCGGGGGGAGGCGGCGGCCGAAGAGGACGAGCAGCAGGTCCTGGGCCTCCCCGTACACGGGAGTTCCCTCGCCGTGGGACCAGGCCAGGTCCTGCGCGCGCAGCTGGACACCGGTCAGGTCCGCGCCGAAGAAGCGCAGGGAGCGCGGGGTGACGGCGTCGAGGAGGAGCCGCAGCCGGTCCTCGGGGACGCGGCGCGGGTGGCCGAGGGCGACGGTGATGTCGAGGCCGTGGACCACGTCGTGGGCGAGGGCTCCGGTGGGCCCGGCGGCGGGCGGTTTCCACGGGTGGCCGGCGTTCTCGCGGAGCAGCTCGGCCAGCTCACGCGTGGTGAGGGCGGCGGCGTCGCGGCGGGCCGTGCGGTCGGTCATCCGGTGCAGGCCGCCGCGGGCCCGCAGCAGTTCGAGGGCGAAGCCGGGGAGGGTGGTGCGGAAGCCGAGGGACAGGTGGGCGGCTACCTCGCGGACGCGCCAACCGGTGCACAGCGACGGGGCGTCCCATGCCTCCGGGGTGAGCGCGTCCAGTACGTCGGCCAGCTCGCGGCGTTCGGCGGCGACGGCCGCGGCGATCGTACGGCGGCTCACGGAGGCACGAGAGGTGGGTCGGGAGGTGGGTCCGGAGGGTCGGGGCGCTGATCGGCTCATGACCTCAGCGTCGAGGGGGGACCTGTCATAAGTCCAAGAGTGGGTGCTTCTACGATCTAGAATCCGCGGTTATGGAACTGGCTCAGCTGCGCTATTTCGTGGCCGTGGTGGAAGAGGGCGGCTTCACCCGGGCCGGGGCGCGGCTGCACGTGTCGCAGCCCGGGGTGAGCGCACAGGTCGCGCAGCTGGAGCGCGAGCTCGGGCAGCGGCTGCTCGACCGGTCCGGGCGGCGGGTGACCCCCACGGAGGCGGGCCGGGCGGTGCTCTCGTACGCGCGGGCCGCGCTGGCGGCGGTGGAGGGCGTGCGGCGGACGGCCGAGGAGTTCTCCGGCCTGCTGCGCGGGCGGGTGGCCCTCGGGCTGATCCCGGGGGCGGCCTCGGCGGCGGTGGACGGGTTGGACGTGGTGGAGGTGCTCGGGGCCTTCCACGACGAGCACCCCGGGGTGGAGATCGCGCTGTCCGAGGACACCTCGGAGCGGATGTCGGCCGCGCTGCTGCGCGGGGAGCTGGACCTGGCGGTGGTCGGTCTCGCGGGAGAGCCGCCGCCGGGCGTCTCCTGCCAGGTGCTTCTCGACGAACCCCTGGTCGCGGCGGTGCGGGCGGACGACCCGCTGGGGGCGGCCGCGGTGGACGGCGAGATCCCGCTGGCCGCCCTGCGCGGGCGGGCCCTGATCAGCCTGCCGCGCGGGACCGGGCTGCGCGGGGTGCTGGAGCGGGCGTGCGCGCAGGCCGGTTTCGCCCCGCGGGTGGACTTCGAGGCGGCGGCGCCCGCCGTGCTGGTCCGGCTGGCCGCGCGGGGCCTGGGGGTGGCGGTGGTGCCGTCCGGTGCCGAGTCGGGAGCGGGCACAGGGGCCGACGTCGGTGCGGGCCCGGCCTCCGGCAGCTCGACGGGTGCCGGCACCGGAACAACCGGCGGCCTCGGCACCGGCACCGGCACCGGACTGTGCGCGCTGCGGATCACCGAGCCCGGGCTGACCGGGCGGGTCGCACTGGCCTGGCGCACGGACGGACCGCCCGGACCGGCCGCGCACACCCTGCTGGGAAGGCTCCGCGCGCAGGCCCCCGGAAGACCCGCGCCGTGACAGGACGGCGGACGGGTGGCAGGATCGCGGCCATGCCTCTCGTACCGCCCCGGATCAGCAGGCGCCACGCCCTGCGGGTCCTGGTGGCCGTACTCGCCGTGCTCGGAGTCCTGACCTGGTGGCTGAAGCCCTTCGGGCACCCGGAACCGCAGGGCGAGCTGACCTTCAGCACGGGCGCGCGGGCCGGGGTCTACCACCGCTACGGGGAACTGCTGGAGCAGGCGCTCAAGCGGGACATGCCCGGCGTCGACGTACGGCTGGAGACCAGCGAGGGCTCGCAGGAGAACCTGAAGCGGCTGGCCACCGGCGAGGCGGACTTCACGGTGGCGACGGCGGACGCGGTCGCCAAGTTCCAGCTCGACCAGAAGGCCGGCGCGGACCGACTGCGCGGGGTCGCGCGGCTCTACGACGACTACGTGCAGCTGGTGGTCCCGGCCGACTCCCCGGTCCAGTCGGCCCGTGACCTGCGCGGCAAGCGGGTGGCGATCGGTCAGCCGGGGTCCGGGGTGCGGCTGGTCTCGGAGCGGCTGCTGAGGGCCGCCAAGATCGACCCGGTGCTGGACGTCACCTCGGTGTCCATCGGCATCGACAGCATGCCGAGCGAGCTGGAGGCCGGCCGGATCGACGCGTTCTTCTGGTCGGGCGGGCTGCCGACGAACGCCGTGCGGGAGCTGTCGGAGCGCTTCGACATCCGGCTCGTGCAACTCGGTGACCTGGTGGAACAGCTCCAGGAGAGCGGATCCCCGGCGCGTTACTACCGGACGGCCGTGATGCCGCAGGACACCTACGCGCGGGCGCGCAACACCAGCGCCGTGTCGACGCTGGCCGTACCGAACCTGCTGGTGACCATGGCCGGGACCGACCCCCAGCTCACCGAGCAGCTGACGCGGACGGTGATCCTCAGTCGCGACCCCGTCGGGCGTGAGGTGCATGCGGCGCAGCTCGTGGACCTACGGACGGCGATCTACACCGACCCCGTGGATCTGCACGAGGGCGCCCGCCGGTACTACCGGTCCGTCAAGCCCTGACCCGGCGAGCCCGGGGGTCACGACGACCTTCGGGTTCCCGGGGTTCCCGACCGGGTTCACGACGCGGACGGCTGTGACGACGGTGAAGGCAGCAGCATGCTCGCCGCCGCGGCCGCGCCGATCAGTCCCGCATGGGTGCCCAGCATCGCCGGCACCACCTGGATGTCCTTGACGAACGAGAGCGTGGCGTAGGCCGCGAGGTGGCTGCGGATCGGGGCGAACAGGGTGTCGCCGGCGGCTGCCACTCCGCCGCCGATGACCGCGATGTCCGTCTCCACCAGGGTCGCGGTGGCCGCGATGGCGGCGGCCAGGGCCCGGCCCGCCCGATCGAAGGCGGCCAAGGCGATCGGATCGCCCTCGGCAGCGGCGGCGGCCACCCCGGCCGCCGTGGCATCCCGCCCACCGTTCGCGCCACCCGCGCCTCCCGCACCGTTCCCTCCCCCGTCGCTGGCCGCGCCCGCTCCGCCGGCCGACGGGGTCCAGCCCTGCTCACGGGCCCAGCGGGCGATCGCCGTACCCGAGGCGATCGACTCGACGCAGCCGTGGCCACCGCAGACGCACGGTTCGCCGTCGAAGGCCACACTGATGTGGCCGATGTGTCCCGCGTTGCCCGTGGGGCCGGGGTGGAGCTGGTTGTTCAGGATCAGGCCGCCGCCCACGCCGGTGGAGACCACCATGCACAGCGCGTTCGCGTGGCCCCGGGCCGCGCCCAGCCAGTGCTCGGCGGCGGTCATCGCCACCCCGTCACCGGCCAGCACCGTCGGCAGGTCGGCCCCGTGCGCCGCGAGTTCCGCCGCGATCCGTTCCTGGACCGGGAAGTCCCGCCAGGCTCCGATGTTGACCGGGCTGACCGTGCCCCGGGAGGTGTCCACCGGCCCGGCGCTGCCGATCCCGCAGCGCTGCGCCGAGGCCCACAGCGGCGACGTGGAGAGATCGGCGACGACCTCGGCGACCGCCGCCATGACACCGTCGGCGTCCACCCCGCGCGGGGTCGGGCGGCGGGTGGTGGCCGTCATCGTGCCGTCGGGGTGAACCAGCGCACCGGCGATCTTCGTGCCGCCGATGTCGATCGCCACGGTCGGCCCGGAGGCCTCCGCGGCTGCCCGCGGTGCGGAGAACGGGACGCTGGGAATGATCACGGTGGCGGCTCCAGGAAGGTTTCAGGGTT
This sequence comes from Streptomyces sp. CLCI03, assembly GCF_053615355.1. Lineage (NCBI taxonomy): Bacteria > Bacillati > Actinomycetota > Actinomycetes > Kitasatosporales > Streptomycetaceae > Streptomyces > Streptomyces sp. CLCI03. Next base: position 2,297,108 of record NZ_CM132132.1, read on the forward strand.
AAGTATGCGCCGGGGGCGGCGCCGTGCTCTCGCGCGGCTCCAGCCGGGGCCGCTCGCTGATCCGCACCCCCGGCGGGTCGCCCGCGAGGACGGCCAGGAGTTCGCCGGCGGCCAGCCGTCCGAAGCCGGCGGTGTCCCGTACGAGAGCGGTGAGTCGGGGATGGGTGACCCGGCAGAGCGCGGAGTCGTCCCAGGCCACGATCGACAGCCTGCCCGGGACGGGGATGCCCAGCTCGGCGGCGACCGCGCTCCCGGCGACGGCCATCACGTCGTTGTCGTAGACGAGGGCCGTGGGCGGCTCCGGCTCGGCGAGGACCCGGCGGGTGGCCGCCGCGCCCTCGGTGTCGGAGTAGTCGGTGAACACCGAGCGCACCTGGTCCGGGCCGAGCCCGCGACGCGCGGCCTCGGACCGCAGGGACTCCATCCGGCGGACGGTGTGGGCGAGGCCGGGGAGCCCGGCGACGTGCACGATCCGGCGGTGGCCGAGCCCGTGGAGGTGCTCCAGGACCTGGGCCATGGCACCGGCGTCGTCGGCCCGGACCGAGGACAGGACCGAGGACGGGACCGCGGACGGGACCGCGGGTGTGGCCGCAGGTCGGGCTGCAGGTCGAGCTGTGGGCGCGGCCAAGGGTCCGGCCGCGGGTGTGGCCCCGGCAGCGGCCGGATCGGTCCCGCCCCCACCCTCACCCTCCTGGGGCAGGGCCTCGCCGATGGTGACCGCGGGCAGCCCCAGTGCCTCCAGGAGCGCCGGTCGCGGGTCGCTCGTCCGCGGGTCGACGACGAGGACACCGTCGACCCGGCGCTCGGCCCACCAGCGGCGGTAGACCGCGCACTCGGCGTCGATGTCCTCGACGACCTGGAAGAGCAGGGCGGTCCGGGCGGCGGCCAGGACCTCCTGGATGCCGGAGACGAGTTGGAGGAAGAAGGACTCGACGCCGAGCGTGTGGGCGGGCCGGGCGAGGACCAGGCCGACGGCTCCGGAACGTTCGCCGGACAGGGCCCGGGCCGCGCTGTTGGGCTGCCAGCCGAGCTCCTCGGCGACGCGGCGGATCCGGGCCCTGGTGTCCTGCGAGACGCCCGGCCGACCGTTGAGCGCGAAGGAGACGGCGCTCTCCGAGACGCCGGCCTGCCGGGCTATGTCCTTGATCGTGGGTCTGCGGGCCATGGACTGCCTCATTCGTCCTTCGGGTGCGCTCACACGTGGCGGAAAGCTGATGGCGGAATACGGATGTCGACGGCCGGACCGTACGCGATCCTGCCCCGCCAGGACGCTTTTATGACGATCCATGATCCGCCACGCCCACGGAGCTTCGCGCGCCGCCGGCCCGGCCGACCGCCGGTGGTGTCCGCGGACGGGACGCGCGGGCGCCGGAGCGGTGGTCGAGGTGACCGAAATACCGCTGTCCATTTCCGCCCGCCCCCACGCCGTCAGGCACAACTAAAGCGCATTAGTTTCCTCAGGGTCTTCGGCACACAACCCGTGTGTCAACTGGACTGAAGCGCATAAGTACACGGGCGCGGGACGACCGGTCGCCCTGTTGACTTTCCTCATCCGCACCGGCAGGTTGTGGCGCATCCGGTGAATTCGTCGAGTACGCGCGTACTCCAGAACTCCAGGACGCCCCGTGCCCGATGACGTGCTCCGCTTCGGCGCCAACTACACGCCGTCCCGCGGCTGGTTCCACCACTGGCTGGACTTCGATCTCGACGAGGTGCGGGCCGACCTCGACTCGATCGCGGCACTCGGGCTGGACCACATCCGCGTCTTCCCCCTGTGGCCGCTCTTCCAGCCGAACCGGACGCTGATCCGGCCGCGCGCGGTCGAGCAGCTCGTCGCCCTCGCCGACGCGGCCGCCGAGCGCGGGCTCGACGTCAACGTGGACGGCCTGCAAGGGCACTTGTCGAGCTTCGACTTCCTGCCCGCCTGGACCCGGACCTGGCACCGGCGCAGCATCTTCACCGACCCGGACGTGGTCGCCGCGCAGCAGGAGTACCTGCGCACGCTGGCCGCGGCCCTCGCCGACCGGCCGAACTTCCTGGGCATGACGGTCGGCAACGAGATCAACCAGTTCTCCGGCGCCCCGCACCCCGACCCGGACCGGATCACCCCGGACCAGGCCGGCCACTGGCTGGAGCGGATGCTCGCCGCCTGCGAGGAGGGCGCGCCGGGGCGGCTGCACCTGCACGCCGAGTACGACGCCGCCTGGTACCAGGACGGGCACCCCTTCACCGCGGCCCAGGCGGCCCGGCTGGGCCGGGTCACCGCCGTGCACTCCTGGGTGTTCAACGGCACCGCGCAGCGCCACGGCCGGAGCGGGACGGCGACCGAGCAGCATGCCGCGTACCTGATCGAGCTCTCCAAGGCCTGGGCGCTGGACCCGCACCGCCCGGTGTGGCTCCAGGAGGTCGGCGCCCCGGCGCCGCTGATCCCGCCGGAGCACGCGGCGCGCTTCACCGAGGCCACCGTCGCGAACGCCCTGGACTGCCCGGACCTGTGGGGCGTGACCTGGTGGTGCTCGCACGACGTGTCCCGGGAGCTCGCGGACTTCCCGGAGTTGGAGTACGGCCTCGGCCTGCTCACCAACGACCGCCGGACCAAACCGGCCGGCGCCGCCATCGCCCGGATCGCCGCGCGGTGGCGGGGACGTGCGCACCGCCCGGCCCCGCGGTCCACCGCGCTCGTCGTGGACATCGGCGGGGACGGGGGCGAGGTCGTCGGTGGGGCCGCGCGGGCTCCGGGGCGTTCGGTGTGCGCCCCGGGCGGGGCCTTCTTCGAGGCGTGGGCCTCGCTGACGGCCCAGGGGGTCCGCCCCGCGGTGGTCCTCGCGGAGCGCGCCTCGGATCCCGCCCACCTGGCCGCGCGCGGCATCACCGAGGTGCTGCGCGTCCACGACGTGACCTGACCCGACCTGACTCCCGGCCCGGCCTGATCCGCCCCACCGCACCTCGCCCGGCCCCGCCCCACCCCGCCCCGATCCCCTCGTGAGGAGCCCCGCATGCCCGAGACCGACAACGGCGTCGATCCGCGGACGCCGCCCGCCGCGATACGTCCGACCCGGCGCAGGGTGCTGGCCACCGGGGCCGGGGCCGCCGCGGTGCTGGGACTGGCGGGCCGCGCCCGGGCCGCCACCGCGCCCCCGCCCTTACCGGAGGGGACGCCCGCCCTCGGAGCACCGGGCCGGGCCCCGGGCCAGGCCTCCGCCCCGGCCGACCTGGCCCCGTACGCCTCGTACTGGTTCCCGGACTCCCTCCCCTCGGGGAACCCCGGCCCCGGGATCGTGTGGCGCTCGCTCAGCCGGTGGACCCCCGAGAGCGACCCCGATCTGGCCCACAACACCTCGACCGTGCCCCTGGCGCGGCGGTTCACCCCGGTCCCGGCGAACCGGACCGCCCGCGCCGGCCAGGCCCGTATCGCCTCCCTGGTCTCCTTCGGGCCCACCGCCGGGAACCCGTCGCAGGGCTCCCCGACCGCCGACCACTACGCGCTCACGCACTGGGCGTACATCGACGAGCTGGTCTTCTGGGGCGGGTCCGCCGGCGAGGGCATCGTGCTCGCGCCCAACGCGCCCGTGGTCGACGCCGCGCACCGCAACGGGGTCCGGGTGCTGGGCAACGTGTTCCTGCCGCCCGTCGCCTACGGCGGCGACCTCCGGTGGACCCATGACCTCGTGCGGCGGGATTCCCTCGGCCGCTTCCCGATCGCCGACAAGCTCGTCGAGGTGGCGCGGACGTACGGCTTCGACGGCTGGTTCGTGAACGCCGAGACCGACGGCGGGGACAGCGCGCTGGCCACCCGGATGCGGGAGTTCCTGCGCGCCCTGCGGGCCGGTGGCGAGCCCCACGGCCTGCGCATCACCTGGTACGACGCCATGAACAGCACCGGCCGGGTGGGCTGGCAGGGCGCCCTCAACGCGCTCAACCAGGAGTTCTTCGAGGACCGGGCCGGGAAGGTCGCGGACACGATGTTCGTGGACTTCCGCTGGACCCCGCAGACCCTGGCCGCCTCGGGCGCGCTCGCCGACCGTCTCGGCCGCTCCCGCCACGAGCTGTGGGCCGCCGTGGACACCGAGTCCCGCGGCTGGGACTCCGTCGTGGACTGGGACGCGATCGTCCCGCGCGAGCGCGATCACGTCGTCGGCTTCGGCTTCTACCGGCCCGAGTGGACCCGTAACCACCTCACCGACCGCTCCCCCGGGGCCTTCCACCGCGCCGACGACCGGTTCTGGACGGGCGAGTCCCTGGACCCGTCGCGGCCCGCGCCCGCACCCGCTTCCGGCTGGCGGGCTCCCGCCACGGTCGTCGCCGACCGGTCCACCGTCACCGCTCTGCCCTTCGCCTGCTCCTTCAACACCGGGCACGGACTGCGCTGGTTCGACGGCGGCAGGGTCGTCTCGGACGTCCCCTGGAACCACCTCGGGCTCCAGGACCGGCTCCCGGGCCGCCGCTGGGCGGTGGACACCGCCGGGGCGCGGCCCTCGGTCACCCTGGACTTCGCGGACGCCTGGCGCGGCGGCTCCAGCCTGCTGGTGGAGGGGGTCCCCACCGCGCCGGTGATCATCGGACTGCATGCGACGCGGCTGCCGTTGACCCGCGGGGCGGTCCTGGAAGTGGTGCACGCCACCGGGTCGTCGGAGCCGGTCACGGTGGAGGTCGGCGTGGCCGTCCGCGAGCCGTCCGGTCCCGGCGAGCCGGTCCCGTACACGTGGGTGCCGGCCCGGACCCGGGACAGCGGGCAGGGCTGGCGCACGACGCGGGCCGGGCTCACGGCTCTGGCGGGCAGGACCGCGTACGGCCTTGCGGTACGGATCACCGCGCCCGGGAGGAAGCCGGTGGTGTGGCGTATCGGCGCCCTGTCGGTGCACGACGGGACCCGCACCCGGCGCCCGGCCCCGCCCACGGCTCCGGTCGTGGACGCCTCGGCCCGACAGGACGACCGGGCCTGGCTGCGCCTGTCCTGGCGGGCGGCGGCCGGTCGGGGCGGGCGGCCGCGCCACCACGAGGTGTGGCGGGTCCTCCCGGACGGCACCCGGCGTTTCCTCGGCGGCACCTGTGGCACCGCCCTGTACCTGCCCGCCGTCCCGCGCGCCGGGCGGGAGCGGGCGGCGGCCTTCGAGGTCCGCGCCGTCGACGAGCTGTACGCGGTGTCGGAGCCGGCCCGCACCACCCTCGTCTGGTAGCGGCAGCCTGCCGAAGGGGGCCGAGGCCGAGGCTCGGGCTCAGGCGCCCTGGGGGTCGGTGCGCGGGACGGCCACCGTCACCCGCAGCCCGTGCGGCGGGTTCTTCTCGTAGGAGAGGGACCCGCCACCGGCGGCGAGCAGGGCCCGGGAGATCGACAGGCCGAGCCCGGAGCCCTTGATGTTCTGGTGGCGGCCGCTGCGCCAGAACCGGTCGCCGACGCGCAGCAACTCGTCCTCGGTGAGGCCGGGGCCGCGGTCGGCGACGACCACGCGGACGGAACGCCCCGCCGTGGAGACGGACACGTCGACCTCCTCGCCCGTGGGGGTGAATTTGAGGGCGTTGTCGATGACGGCGTCGAGGGCGCTGGACAGGGCGATGGGGTCGGCCCACCCGGTGATGGCGGTCCGGCCCGTCTCGGTGATCCGTACGCCCTTCTCCTCGGCGTACGGGCGCCACGCGGCGACCCGCTCGGCCGTCAGGGCGCCGATGTCGGTGAGGCTGATCTCGGCGGAGGCGTGCTCGGCCAGCGCCAGGTCCAGCAGGTCGTCCAGGACCTGGGTCAGGCGCTTGCCCTCGGTGCGCACGGAGGCGATCTCCTCGTTGCCCTCGGGCAGTTCGAGGGCGAGCAGTTCGATCCGCAGGAGCAGCGCCGCGAGCGGGTTGCGCAGTTGGTGGGAGGCGTCGGCGACGAACGCCCGCTGCTGTTCCAGGACCTCTTCGACGTTGTCGGCCATCTCGTTGAACGAGTGGGCCAGGCGTTGGAGTTCCGGGGGGCCACCGGCGGCCGCGACGCGCGAGTTCATCCGTCCGGTGGCGATGCCGTGGGCGGCCGCGTCCAGGGTCTGCACGGGCTTGAGCACCCAGCTGGTGAGCCTGAGGGCGGCGCCGAAGGCGACCAGCATGGCTGCGGCGAGGCCGCCCGCGATCAGCAGCCAGCCCCTCAGGACCCGGCCGCGCATCTCGTCGGTCGGGGATTCGGTGGCGACGACCGCGACCACGTCGCCGTCGAGGACGACCGGGGAGACGACGAGCAGTCTGCCGTCGGTCTGCCAGGGCCACACCTGCGGCGGATCGTGGCTGCGCCGGCCGGCCAGCGCGTCGAGAAGGGCCTTGCGGCCCTCTCGGGACTCCGGGAGCGTCCACCAGCTCGGGGACCGGACGAGGGCGTTGTCGTCGCGGAAGAAGATGCCGGCGCGGATGCCGTAGAGGGTCTGGTAGCGGGCGAGTTCCTTGCCCAGGGTGTCGCGGCGCTCGGCGGCGCCGGTGGATCCGGAGCCCTCGGCGTCGATGACGAACTGTGCGAGGGCGGCGAAGCGGGCGCTGTCGTCGATCCGGTCGACCACCACCCGCTGCTGCTGCCCGGCGGCCAGGCTCACGGCGAGCGGGAAACCGAGGGCCAGCAGCGTGCCCGCCATCAGGATGATGAGCAGAGGGAGCAGACGGGCACGCACGACGGAGGGCCCCTACGGGGCGGCCGGGGTGACGAGCCGGTAGCCCACCCCACGGACGGTCTCGATGAGGGCGGGCATGCGCAGCTTGGAGCGCAGCGAGGCGACGTGGACCTCCAGGGTGCGCCCGGTCCCCTCCCAGCTGGTGCGCCACACCTCGCTGATGATCTGCTCGCGGCGGAAGACGACTCCGGGCCGCTGCGCGAGCAGGGCCAGCAGGTCGAACTCCTTGCGGGTGAGGGGTACGTCGGCGCCGTCCACGCTGACCCGGCGGTTGGGCAGCTCGATGCTGACGGAGCCGAGGTGGACCGTGGTGGGCGTGCCGGAGCCGGGGGCGGCGGCCTCGTCGGCGGCTCCGGTACGCCGGGCGACGGCGTGGATACGGGCGAGGAGCTCGCCGGTGTCGTAGGGCTTGACCACGTAGTCGTCGGCGCCCATGTTCAGGCCGTGGATGCGGGAGCGTACGTCGGCCCGCGCCGTCACCATGATCACGGGCGTGGCGGTGCGCTTGCGGATCTTGCCGCACACCTCGTAGCCGTCCTGGTCGGGCAGACCGAGGTCGAGCAGGATCACGCCGTAGGGCTGGGGGCCGGTCGGCGTACCGGCGGGCAGGAGCGCCTGCAGGGCCTCTTCACCGTTGCGGGCGTGGGTGACCTGGAAGCCGTGCCGGGCGAGGATCGCGGACAGCGCTGCCGCGACATGGTCGTCGTCCTCGACGAGCAGCAGTCTCATACCGTCCCCCTCTCCTCTTCTCCCACTCGGATCTCACCACGCATGGTCACACGTGGGGCCGCACAGAGGGCCACCATGCATCCACGCCGATGCGGACTCCCACGTCAAGGGGGTCCCGCCCCGGCGCGCCTTCCGTTATGCACCCGGTACGCGGACATGATCGACCACGCGGGCACCGCGCACGGAGCGTATCCGGAAGAGGCCGGATCGTTATCCTCAATTCTCCCTCAGATGTGATGACGTTGTGCGCGTCACGTCACTACTGTCCTCCCAACCGAGGAGGACGGAGCAAGAAGCCGATGAGCGGAGTATCAGTGACCAAGGACGTGCAGGACGCGGCCGGTGCCGCAGACGACCTGGTCGTACTGAGCAACGTCAACAAGCACTTCGGCGCGCTGCACGTGCTTCAGGACATCGATCTGAGCATTGCCCGCGGTGAGGTAGTCGTGGTGATCGGTCCCTCGGGATCGGGCAAGTCCACGCTGTGCCGGACCATCAACCGCCTGGAGACCATCGACTCGGGCACGATCACGCTCGACGGCAAGGAACTGCCCTCCGAGGGCAAGGAACTGGCCCGGCTGCGCGCCGACGTCGGCATGGTCTTCCAGTCGTTCAACCTCTTCGCGCACAAGACGGTGCTGCAGAACGTCATGCTGGGCCAGCTCAAGGTCCGCAAGACCGACCAGGCCACGGCGCGCGAGAAGGCCCTGTCGCTGCTGGAGCGGGTGGGCGTCGGCACTCAGGCCGACAAGTACCCGGCGCAGCTCTCCGGCGGTCAGCAGCAGCGTGTGGCCATCGCCCGGGCGCTGGCCATGGAGCCGAAGGTGATGCTCTTCGACGAGCCGACCTCGGCCCTGGACCCGGAGATGATCAACGAGGTGCTGGAGGTCATGCAGCAGCTCGCCCGCGAGGGGATGACCATGGTGGTCGTCACGCACGAGATGGGCTTCGCCCGCTCGGCGGCCAACCGGGTCGTCTTCATGGCCGACGGCAAGATCGTCGAAGAGGCCACCCCCGAGCAGTTCTTCAGCAACCCGCGCAGTGACCGCGCCAAGGACTTCCTGTCGAAGATCCTGCACCACTGAGGTTCACGTCTGGTAGTCATCCGTATGCGGATCACCGCCGGATCGTTCCTGTCGGCCGCGCGTGCGCCGTAAGCGTCGCTCGTCGTTCAACAACGTCTCATCCGAGGGAAGTTCACCATGAAGATCTCCAAGGCCGCTGCGGCCGCGGCCGTCGCCGTCGCCCTTGCCCTGACCGCGACCGCGTGTGGCGGCGGCGACAAGGACGCCGCCAGTGACGGCGGTGCGTCCGGTGGCGCCAAGAAGGACAAGATCGTCATCGGCATCAAGTACGACCAGCCCGGTCTGGGTCTCAAGACCCCGGACGGCAAGTTCACCGGCTTCGACGTCGACGTCGCGACCTACGTCGCCAAGGAGCTCGGCTACCAGCCGGACCAGATCGAGTTCAAGCAGGCCGTCAGCGCCGAGCGCGAGAACCTGATCTCGAACGGCGACGTCAAGCTGGTCGTCGCTACTTACACGATCAACGACAAGCGCAAGGCGAAGGTCGACTTCGCAGGCCCGTACTTCCTGGCCCACCAGGACCTGCTGGTCCGCGCCGACGACGCCTCGATCACCAAGGCCGAGGACCTCAACAAGAAGAAGCTCTGCTCGGTCGCCGGATCCACCTCTGCACAGAACGTCAAGACCAAGCTGGCTCCCGAGGCGGACCTGCGCGAGTACCCGGGCTACTCCGAGTGCCTCACCGGCCTGGAGAACAAGGCCGTGGACGCGCTGACCACGGACGGCTCGATCCTCGCCGGCTACGCCGCGCAGGAGAAGAACAAGGGCAAGTTCAAGCTGGCCGGCCTGAAGCTCAGCGACGAGCCCTACGGCATCGGTCTGAAGAAGGGCGACAAGGACCTGCAGACCAAGGTCAACGCCGCGCTCAAGAAGATGGTCGAGGACGGTTCGTGGCAGAAGGCCGTGGACGCGAACCTCGGTCCCGCCAACTACAAGGCCGAGCCGGCCCCGCAGATCACCGAAGGCAGCTGATTCATCGGTGAGGCGTGCCGCTGCCCGCCTACCGCGGGCAGCGGCACGCCTCACCGGCCATCCTGGGGAGAGCGCAGGGCAACGTGTTCGACTTTCTTACTTCCGGGCAGTACGACGTGCTCGGAGCCTTCTGGGTGACGGTTCAGCTCACCCTCTACTCGGCGGTCGGGTCCCTGATCTGGGGCCTGATGCTGGCCGGGATGCGGGTCAGCCCGGTCCCGCTGATGCGGACCTTCGGCACGGCGTACGTGAACGTCGTACGAAACACTCCGCTGACCCTGCTGGTCCTCGGCTGTTCACTGGGTCTGGACCAGACCCTGGGCATCACGCTCGCGGGTGGGGACTCCAAGGAGATCGGTTTCCGGCTCGCCATCCTGGGCCTGATCGCCTATACCGGCACGTTCGTCTGTGAGGCGCTGCGCTCGGGCATCAACACTGTGCCCGTCGGCCAAGCCGAGGCCGCCCGTGCGCTGGGGCTGAGCTTCTTCCAGGTGCTCACCCTCATCGTGCTCCCCCAGGCCTTCCGGGCGGTCGTCGGACCGCTCACCAATGTGCTGATCGCCCTCACCAAGAACACCACGGTGGCGGCGACCATCGGCGTGGCCGAGGCGGCCTTGCTGATGAAGGAAATGTTGGAGAACGAGGCGGACGCGCTCTTCGCGGTCTTCGGGGTATTCGCCCTCGGCTTCGTCCTGCTTACCCTGCCCACCGGCCTGCTTCTGGGCTGGGTGGCCAAGCGAGTGGCGGTGAAGCGATGAGCTCCGTTCTGTACGACGAGCCCGGCCCCAAGGCCAAGCTCCGCAACTGGATCTACACCGGCGTCTTCGCAGTGCTGGTAGCGCTGGCCCTGTGGTGGATTCTGGACCGCATGGCCGAGAAGAACCAGCTCGAGGCCGACAAGTGGACCCCGTTCATCACCGACAGCCAGATCTGGACGACGTTCCTGCTGCCCGGCCTCGTCGAGACCCTCAAGGCAGGTCTGATCGCCATGGTGATCGCGCTGCCGCTGGGCGCGATCCTCGGTATCGCCCGGCTGTCCGACCACGCTTGGGTGCGTGTGCCGGTCGGCGCGGTCGTGGAGTTCTTCCGCGCGATCCCGGTCCTCATCCTGATGATCTTCAGCTCGGCGCTGTACGTCATGCTCGGAACCGTCAGCTCCGACCTGCGGCCTCTGTATGCCGTTGTCACGGGTCTCGTCCTGTACAACGCCTCAGTCATCGCTGAGATCGTCCGGGCCGGCATCCAGTCGCTGCCCCGCGGTCAGACCGACGCGGCAAAGGCGATCGGCATGCGCAAGGGTCAGACCATGATGTACGTCCTGGTCCCGCAGGCCGTCACGGCGATGCTGCCCGCGCTGGTCAGCCAGCTCGTTGTGATCCTCAAGGACACGGCGCTCGGTGGCGCCTTCCTGGGTTTCGCCGACTTGATGTCGATGAACCGGCAGATCTCCGCCAATTACAGCAACACGATCGCGACCATGGTCGTGATCGCCCTGATCTACATCGCGGTGAACTTCACCCTGACCACGCTGGCTTCCGCACTCGAGAAGCGGCTGCGTCAGTCGAAGAAGGGTACCGGCGCCGTCCTCGAAGGCGACGTGGCCGAGGTCGATGCAGGCGGCGCGGCTGGTGTGGGCAAGGCTCCCTGACCCAAGTGGCCGACGAGCAGGGCTTGAACTGCCACGTCGCGCAGAGGCAACACACCCGGGCACCAGGTAGCTGGCACTCGGCAATACATAGGCATGGCACGTGTGGTGCGGCGGATGACATCCGCCGCACCACACGCGTGCCCAGGGCCCCATCGCTTGACGCAGGCACTCCGATGAACTGCATATGTTCCGCCATCACGTACCGGACACCGGGGAGCCACTTCGTAGACTTGCCGATCGCCGTCGGCGCGGGGCCCTCGGGCTGCCTTCGCCTGGCCGCCCATGGCATGCCCTCCGCTGTGCACGACGAGGCCCCAGTCGGCTCGCTCCGTCGACCTGCAGTCCTATACCTCCACCACAGGCGAGCACCTGGGCTGCACAACGCTGCGGGACGGGTCCCGTACCAGGCGGCTCGATGCACCGTGCGGCGGGGCTGGGCCACCGACCGTCCTCAACACATTTCCTGCGCACGCGGACTGGGCGGGCCATCGTGAGCGCGTTGCCCGTCTGACGTCCAAGCGGCGCTGCCCACCATGAGTCGACTCGGTGCGATACTCAAGGACGCCTCATCGATTTCCCTTCTTTTTAAGCACCCCCTGCATGGCTGAGTTCCGGCCGGCATCGCGTGATCGACAGCGTCCACTCACACCTTCGCCTGGCGCAGCCGAACTCAGGACATAGATACAGAAGCATGGATGCCGCACATTCAAAGGTACGAGTCGACAACAGCCGCGCCGACGACCATATAGCCCTGAGATAAAGAGAGAGCCGATCGGACCCCTATCGGCTACTGCTTCCGTGATCAGTGGACGGATCGGCAGAGCGCAAACCGAATCACACTCACAGAGTGCCTACCCTCAGGAGCTGCAACGCGCCTGGCACCCCATCGGGAGGCCCGATGGGGTGCCAGGTTTACCTAACGCGCACGGGCTACCGACGCAAAGCGTGCAACGTGACGCCGGCGAGTGATTCGGCTAGTAGGACCTGGTCCAGACCGCGCCGCTCTTGACGAGAGTGAACGGCGGGCAGAAGGCGTACGATGCGTTACTGTCGCTCCAAGCCACCGCATCAACCGTAACGATCGGGTCGCCGTTCCACGGACGGCACACGGCGTGCGCCTTCCACCTTCCGCCATTACTGTTGCTACAGATGGCCGAAATACCATTACTTTCAGGGACTTTCCCCCAGGAGCAGCCATCCGGCCACCCTGTGGTGGCTGCAGTGGCCGTCCCTTGAAGTCCGAGGACTGCCATTGCCGCGGCGGCGGTCAATGCCGCAAACGCCTTCTTCATTTGACCAATCCCTTCTCGATTTACTTAGCCACACTCAGGTGTTGTTGCGAGGCGACGTCTCGATTCCGGCAGAGATTGCACGATAGGCGCCATTGCAGTACCCAATGGACGTCCCGAGCTGCTTCCACGGCCCGAACCACCACTCCACCTTCCCGGTCTCCTCGTCCTTACATATGGCGTTCACCCGATACGACCCGCCGTTATGGCTGTCACACCAGGCGACCGCCCCCCACTTTCCAGGACTCTCGTAGTGGCACCCGGTAGGGCGCGCCTGTGTGGCAGCCGACGCAGATGTAGCCGCACCGAGCGAAAAGACGCCGACCATGAGCAGGCCAACCGCCGGAGCAGCGACAGCGCGAAGGCGAATATCCTTCAGCAACCTTCTTCACCCTTCATCGATTGCAGATACTTGAAGCACCAACCATGCTGCAGGGGTCGAACCCGTACCCCCTTCATCCGCAGGGCGCGTTCCGCCCCCTGCGCATCAATCACAATTCCACGCCCGGTGAGGTCACGCAAGGAAATATCAATCCTTTGAGCTTCACCTGAGCATACAGAGAAATCGATGGATTGATTCCGGAATCTACGGCCGACAAGCACCGCTTATTTACGGCCATCAAATGCCTGAATACTGCGCAATCAACAAGTGAAAGGACTCTCGGGGCGCCAGTCCGGCTGATAATCAACGTTCTTTTGCAGCCACTGCTGTCCAGAGTTCGACCGATCGGGCACGCACCTCCTCTGGGTCGACCGAAAGCCCTACAGCGTTCGGACTTCTCGGCTCCGAGACCGCCCGGCCGACCAGGGTCACTTGACGCGGGCACCTACAGTGGGTTGCATACGTTCTGTGATCACATACCGGACATCGGGAGCCGTGCCATGGACCCGGTGATCGTCGTCGGCGCGGGCCCCGTCGGGCTGTCCCTCGCGCTCGCCCTCGCGGGTGCGGGCGTGCCCTCCGTCGTGCTCGACGAAGGGCCCGGCAAGGAGGAGGTCCGCCCGGCCCGCACCGTCGTGCTGCACGCCGAAACGGCGGCCATGGCACACCGACTGGGCTGTACGACGCTGCGCGACGAGGGAGCGTACTTCGCCGCCTGGCGCACCATGCGCCGGAGCCGGCCCGACCGGCGGATCACCTTCGAGGACCACCCGGCCCCCCTGCACCTGCCGCAGCACGCGCTCACGCGCGGACTGCGCGACGCCGCCGCGGCCCACCCTCTCGTCCAGCTGGTCACCGACAGCAAGGTGGACTCCCTGGAGCAGGACGGACGGGGCGTCACCGCGCACACCCGGGGCGCCGAGACCACCTGGTGGCGCGGGAGTTACCTGGTCGGCTGCGACGGCGCCCGCTCCACCGTGCGCAAGCTCCTCGGCATCCGCTTCCCCGGCCGCACCGCCGTGGAGCGGCACGCCGTGGCCGCGCTGCGCACCGAACTGCCGTGGCCCGGCGAGGCCTTGCTGCACCGAAGCCCGCCGCAGGAGGTCACCTCCCGGCCCCTGCCCGACGGGGTCTGGCGGCTGGACTGGCTGCTTCCGCCCCGCGGGGAGCTCGTGACTCCCGACGCGCTGGTGACCCTGATCCGCGACACCCTCGCGGTCTGGTGCGGCGGCACCACACCCCCGTACGACCTCATCGACACCGGGGTCCACACCCTGCACCACCGGCTCGCCCGGCGCTGGCGCGACGGGCGCGCCTTCCTCGCCGGAGACGCCGCCCACCTGCTGGGCGCGCTCGGAACCCAGGGCGTGGAGGAGGGGCTCCGAGACGCCGAGAACCTGGCGTGGAAGCTCTCCCTGGCCTGGCACCAAGGGGCCTCCGAGGCCCTGCTCGACAGCTACGAGGGCGAGCGGCGCACCGCGGTCGCCTCCCGGCTGCGCGCGGCCGACCAGGCGATGCCTTCTCTGCGGGCCGGGGGCGGCCTGCGCACCTACCTCCCCGGAGCCGCGCGCAGCGCCGAATCCCTGCTCACCGACGGCCACCTGGGGCGCGGACCGCTGGGCGCGGAGCCCACGTACGCCCCGCCGGTCGCCGTCCGGGAGGTGCCGACGGCCACGGAGCCGGGCGGCCCGGTGGCGAACGTCCCGGTGACCGCGCCCGACGGGGCGACCGTGCCCCTGCGGGACCTGCTCGGGCAGGGCCGGCTCCTGGTGGTCCTGGTGGCCCCCGGCACCGGGGTCTGGGACCGGCGCCACTGGCTCGGCGCCGGTCTGATGCCCCGCCTCGCGGCGGCGGTGAGCGCCCTCCCGGTCCGCACCGACCTGCTGGTCGCGGACAGCTATCCGGGGGCCCCGGCGCACACCGTGCTGCTGGTCCGGCCGGACGGGCACCTGGCGGCGACCTTCGCGGGAGTCCGCCCGGCGGAGCTGTACGAGGCGGCGGACACGGTCCGGGCGGGCGCACCCGCCTCCCGGGTGCCGACGCCCTCCAAGGCGACGCCTGCCGCCAAGTCGGCGCCGACACCGACCGTGGTGATCGATTGACCGTGTCCGGGACTCCGTGGTTCACTCGCGGAATGACCGGCAACGACGTACGCCTGTGGCGGAGGGTCCATATGGACCTGCTCCGCTACGCGGGCTGCGTGTGTCGCCCTTCCTGCTGATTCGCCCTTCCCTCCGCGCGCCCCGTGCCGTCCACCGGCCTGCGCGCATCTCCGCGAACCCAGGAACGGTCCTTCTTCATGTCTGCACCCGCATCCGCACCCTCGTACGCCCCGGAGTCCGGCACGGCGGCAGGGGGCCCCACGGCCGCCGAACTCCTCGACTTCGCCCTCCGCACGGCGGCCGACCCCGCGATCGTGGCCTCGCTGCCACTCGATCCGCAGGGCCGCACCTGGGTCCGGCTGGACGGGCCGGGCGGCAGTGAGGCGTGGCTGATCGGCTGGCCGCCGGGCACCGGCACCGGCTGGCACGACCACGCCGAATCGCGCGGCGCGTTCGCCACCGCCCGGGGTCGGCTCACCGAACACTCGCTGGCCGTGCGGCTGCCCTCGGAGGGCTGGAAGTCCCTGGAGTTGGCCCCGGACGTCGACCGCCACCGCACGCTGGACGCGGGCTCGGGGCGGGCCTTCCGGGAGCACCACGTGCACGAGGTCCTCAACGAGTCGCCGGCCGAGCACGCGATCTCCGTGCACGCCTACTACCCGCCGCTCCCGCTGATCCGCCGCTACAGCCGCAGCGGCCCGGTGCTCGACCTGGAGCACGTCGAGCGTCCGGCGGACTGGCAGTGAGCGCCCCGATCGGCATCGACGAGCTGCTGGAGCGGGTCCGTACGGGCTACACCCGCGTGGACGCGCGGGAGGCGTACGCCGCCTCCCGCGCCGGGGCCGTCCTGGTCGACATCCGCTACCAGGCCCTGCGCGAGCGGGACGGGCTGATCCCGGGCGCGCTGGTGGTCGAGCGCAACGAGCTGGAATGGCGCCTGGACCCGCACGGCAGCCACCGCCTCCCCGAGGCCACGAGCCACGACCTCCAGGTGGTGGTGATCTGCAACGAGGGCTACGCGTCCAGCCTCGCCGCCGCCTCGCTCCACGCCGTGGGCCTCCACAACGCGACGGACCTGACGGGCGGCTTCCAGGCCTGGAGGACGGCCGGGCTCCCGGTCACCCCCGCCTGAGCTCTCCGGGGTCCGGGGTCGGCGCCCCGGCAACGGCGTGGCACGTACGACGGCCTCGGGACCGCCCCGCGTGAGCGGTGCGGTCCCGAGGCCTGATCCCCGTACGGTGGCTACCCCTTCGCCGTCGCGACAGCCACCGGCGCCACCCGCAACGCCGCCCGCCCCGGGAGGGCCGTGGCGGCCAGGGCCAGTAGCCCGGACACCCCCACCACCGCCGCGTAGGCCACCGGCAGCACCGCGGGCGCCGCCGCACCCGTCATGCCCACGCTGAACGCGGTCAGTACCGCCAGCGCGATCCCCGACCCCAGGGCCGTCCCGATCAGGGCCACCGCCAGCGCCTCCGCCCGCAGCATCCGCAGCACTTGCCGGCGCTTGGCCCCCGCCAGCCGCAGCATCGCGAACTCCCGGAACCGTTCGGCGGTCGACATCGCGAGCGTGTTCACCACCGCGATCGCGGTGAAGGCCAGCACCAGCCCCATCGCCAGCAGGTTGATCTCCGCCCCGGCGTCCTGCCGCTCCGCCCGTGCCGCGTCGGCGTCCGTCGCGGACAGCACCCGTACGCCGGGAAACGCAGCCACCGCCGCGGCCAGTTGCTCCCGCCCGGTCCCCGAACCCGGTTCCGCCGCCACGAGCACGCTGTCGGCCAACGGATTGTCCGCGTGCGCGGCGACCAGCTTCTGCGGCAGCGTCAGATCGCCGAAGCCGAGCCCTCGCGCGTACACGGCCGAGACCGTCAGGGTGACCGGGGTGCCGTCGCCCAGCGTCAGCTTCAGCGGGCTCCCCGGCCTCAGGCCCAGCTGGTCGGCGGCGAGTTCGCTCACCGCCGCGTTCCCCTCGCCGAAGCCGTCCAGGCTGCCGCCGGTGACCTCGGGGTCCCAGGTGCGGGTCAACCCGGCCGGGGTCACGCCCTGCGCGGCGTACTTCGTCAGACCCACCCGTACGGACGTGTGCACGATCTCGGTGGCCGCCGTGACCCCCGGGGTGCGTCGGATCCGCTCGGCGGCCTCCCGCGTGACGCCGGGCCCCTGCGCGGCCAGGACCCACTGGGCGCGGATCCCGTCGCGGGCCTGGGACCGGGCGGCGTCCCCGAGCGTCGGGGTGATGAAGAGCACGGTGCAGGTCATCCCGATCAGCAGCGCGAGCGGGGTGACGGCGGAGGCCATGCGCGTGGCGTTCCCGCGCAGGTTGGCGGTGGCCAGGTGGCCGCCGGGGCCGGCGAGCCGCAGCGGGCCGGCGAGCAGCGCGGTGGCGGCCCGCACCAGCAGCGGGCCGAGCAGGGAGACCGCCCCGGCCAGGACCACCACGGCCAGGAAGGTGACCGGGGTGGAGGCGGGCTCGGTGCGCAGCGAGCCGAGTACGACGACCAGGACCGCCCCGCCCGCCAGCAGCAACACCCCGAGCACGCCGCGGACCCAGCCGGGCCGCCCCCGCTCGACGGCGGCTTCGGCGAGCGCCTCGGCCGGGCGGATCCGGGCGATCGGCGGCCGGTGATCCGGGCGGCGGCCCATGCTCCGAGCAGGCCGGCGGCGACGGCCGCGAACATCGGGAAGACGCCGGCGGTGCGCTCCAGGGTGACGGGGACGACGCCGGCGGCGACGAACCGGCCGTGCAGCCAGGCGGCGAGCGGCAGCCCGGCGAGCGCTCCGGCGACGCCGGCGGCCAGGCCGACGAGCAGCGCCTCCCGGCCGATCATGCGTCGTAGCTGCCTCGGGGTGGCCGCGATGGCCCGCAGCAGGGCGAGTTCGCGGGAGCGCTGCTGGACGGAGAGCGCGAAGGTGCCGACGACCACGAGGATCGCGACGAGCAGCGAGGTGCCGCCCATCGCGCCACCCATGGAGACCAGCTTGACGCGGGCACCGGCGGCGTCGAGGAATTCGACGGGGCCGCGCTCGTCTCCCGTGGCGACCTGCGCGGTGGTGCCCCGTAGGGCCCGCTCGACCCGGGCGGCGAGCTCGGTGGCGCCGACCCCGGGTGCGGGCAGCACTCCGATGGCGCTGACCTGGCCGGCGCGGGCGGCGAGCCGCTGGGCCTCGTCGTCGCCGAAGAAGAGCGTGCTCTGCCGGACGAGGTCGCCCCGGTCGGTCTTCGCGATCCCGCTGACGCGGTACGTCCTGGGTTCGCCGGTGGACTGCACGGGGAGTTCGGAGCCGGTCCTCAGTCCGGCGCGGGCGGCCAGCGCACGGTCGACGACGACCTCGTCCCCGCTCCGCGGGGCACGGCCCTCGGTGAGGGTGAAGGGTGTCAGTGCGGCGGAGCTCCAGGCGTGCCCGTAGGAGGGCAGCGGCTTCCCGGGGGCCTTGACCAGGGGGACGGCCTGGAAGGTGAGCTCGGGGACGGCCCGCTCGACGCCGGGCACGGCGCGGACGGTGTCCACGGTGGCGGCGGGGAGCCAGGCCCGCTCGGCGACGGGCTTGGCCTTGTGCTTGGTCTTGGTCCGTCCGCCCTTCTTCTCCTTGACCGTGGTCTCGTGGACGTTCTGGTCGGCGGAGACGAGGATCGGTGCGGCCGCGTAGCGCTCGGTGCCGATCTTTCCGCGGAGTCCCGTCTCCAGGAGCGTCCCGCAGGCGGTGACGAGGGCGGTCGCGCACAGCAGTGCGACGAAGGCGCCGAGGAAACCGGCCTTGCGGTCCCTGACGGTCTGAAGGGCGTAACGCAGCATCATGCGGCCCACTCTGCCGCCGTGCCATGCCCCTGACATTGGCGTGTCCCGGCGTCCGGTCCCGGGGGCTACCCCCACCCCGGGCCCACCGGCTCACTCCCCGGGGTATCCCAGGTCGTCGGCGTCCTCGCCCTCCGTCTCCAGCGCCCGGCGCACGACCCGTAGGGCCATGCCCTCCGGGTATCCCTTGCGGGCGAGCATCCCGGCGAGACGCCGGATCCGCTTGTCCCGCTCCAGGCCCCGGGTGGAACGGAGCTTGCGTTCCACGAGCTCCCGGGCGGTCTGCTCCTCCTGGTCGGAGTCCAGCTGCTCCAGGGCCTCCTCCACGAGGGTGGCGTGCACCCCCTTGGTCCGGAGTTCCTGGGCCAGCGCCCGGCGGGCCAGGCCCCGGCCGCGGTGCCGTGACTCGACCCAGGCTCCGGCGAAGGCGGCGTCGTCGATCAGGCCCACCTCCTCGTACCGGGAGAGGACCTGCTGCGACACCTCCTCGGGGATGCCCCGCTTGTGCAGGGCGTCCGCGAGCTGGCGCCGGGTCCGCGGGCTCCCGGTGAGCAGGCGCAGACAGATCGCCCGCGCCTGCTCCTCCGGGCTCTGGGGCGGCAGCTCCGGACGGTCCTCACGACCGCGCCGGCGCTCGCCGCCCCCTTCCTGCTCCCGCACGGGTCAGCTCTTGGCCGCGGCGGCCTTGGCCGTCGTCTTGGCCTTCGACGCCGGGGCGGGCACGGCGGTGGCCGCGGCGTCGGTCGCGTCCGCACCCGCTTCGGCGGCGGCGTCCTTGCGGACACCCACGCCCAGCTTCTCCTTGATCTTCCGCTCGATCTCGTTGGCGAGGTCGGGGTTGTCCTTCAGGAAGTTGCGGGCGTTCTCCTTGCCCTGGCCGAGCTGGTCGCCCTCGTACGTGTACCAGGCGCCGGCCTTGCGCACGAAGCCGTGCTCCACGCCCATGTCGATCAGACCGCCCTCGCGGCTGATGCCCTGGCCGTAGAGGATGTCGAACTCGGCCTGCTTGAACGGCGGCGCGACCTTGTTCTTGACGACCTTGACGCGGGTGCGGTTACCGACCGCGTCCGTGCCGTCCTTGAGGGTCTCGATGCGGCGGATGTCGAGGCGAACGGAGGCGTAGAACTTCAGCGCGCGACCACCGGTGGTGGTCTCGGGCGAGCCGAACATCACGCCGATCTTCTCGCGGAGCTGGTTGATGAAGATCGCGGTGGTCTTGGACTGGTTGAGCGCACCGGTGATCTTCCGGAGCGCCTGGCTCATCAGTCGGGCCTGGAGACCCACGTGCGAGTCGCCCATCTCGCCCTCGATCTCCGCACGCGGCACGAGGGCCGCGACGGAGTCGATGACGATCAGGTCGAGCGCACCGGAGCGGACCAGCATGTCCACGATCTCCAGCGCCTGCTCGCCGGTGTCGGGCTGCGACAGGATGAGGTTGTCGGTGTCGACGCCGAGGGCCTTGGCGTACTCGGGGTCGAGCGCGTGCTCGGCGTCCACGAAGGCGACGGTGCCGCCGGCCTTCTGTGCGTTGGCCACGGCGTGCAGGGTCAGGGTCGTCTTACCGGAGGACTCCGGGCCGTACACCTCGATCACACGGCCGCGGGGCAGCCCGCCGACGCCGAGGGCGATGTCCAGCGCGGTCGACCCGGTGGGGATGACCTCGATGGGGTCGTTCGGCTTGTCGCCGAGGCGCATGACCGCACCCTTGCCGAATTGCCGTTCAATCTGTGCGAGAGCGGCGTCGAGAGCCTTCTCACGGTCGGTGCCTGCCATGGGTTCCACCCGGTTTGCTTGAGTCGATCGCTTCACGTCACTGACGCTAATGCCTGCCACTGACAATGCGCCTCCACGAGCGTTTCGGCTGTGGATAACCCATCAGAATGGATGTTCGATTTCCGTGTCAAGCGCGCCACGCCCACCCCTCCCCCACCTGCGAGGACCCCGCGGGCGCCGAGCTACTCGTCCTCGTCCGTGGCCGCGTCCCAGGTCTCCAGCGGGGTCCCCGCCGCGGTCGTGACCTCCAGCACCCGGCACTCCATGAGCTCGGCGGCGGCGAAGAGCCGGCGACGGACGCGCTCCGTGTCCTCGGGCGGGAAGGCGATCCGGATCTGGTGCGGGTGGGGGGTGTCGTAGGTGAGCAGCCAGTCGGCGTCGAGGGTCGCGAAGTGGTCCTGTCCGCTCCCGTCGCGCTGCGAGCGCCACGCGCCGCGGTCCGTGGTGGGGGCCAGCGCCGTACGCAGGCGGCTCAGTCGCTCGTCATGGGGCAAGAGCCCCTCGGACAGGACCAGGCACCGGTCGACACGGGGCCGGAAGGTGTTGAACCAGGGCGCCAGGTCCGGATCCATCGCGCCGATCAGGCGGGAGTGGACGCTGCCGCCGACCCAGCCTTCGACGAAGGCGACCGCGCCCGTGGGGTGGGTCTCGTACCAGCCCTCGCTGCTCCACACCACGACGGGCCACTCCTCGGGCTCCCCGTCGGTGAGCCAACAGAGCCGGTCGGCGTCCATGGTGGTGCCCCAGATCAGCAGCCCGCCCGGCGCCGGGTGCAGCGGGTAGGGGTAGCGCTCGCGGCCGTGCTCCGGCGATTCCGTCGGATGCGCGCTCTGCCACTCGACGCGGTTGTACCCGTTCGTGCCGAAGGGTGTGTGGAGGTGGAGGAGATCGCAGAACTCCCCCCATCCATAGGTGGCGACCAGCCACTTGTAGTCGTCGGGCAGCCGTACCCCGAGCGCGGTCTCGGCCGCGGTCCGGTCGCCGCGGTCCTCGACGGGCGCGGTCGGCGGCGTCACGAGCCGCGCGAGGGCGTCGTGCCCGGTCACGGCAGGTCACGCAGGACGAGCGCCTCCGCGAAGGGGGTGCCGGTCCGCCGCGCGTACGCCATCCGCTCGCGCACCTCGTGCAGGGTGCGCGGCCGGTAGCCCGGCCCGCCGCAGCAGCTCTTGTGGAACCGCACGCCCGCGTTCAACAGCACGGAGAGGGTCCGCCATCCCGCGGTGTCCCGGCGCGGGGGTGCGGCGAAGGCCGAGCCCACATGGACCAGGGCCCCCGCACACCGCGGGCAGATCCGCTCCCGGTCCCTGTCGTAGGGCTGCTTGAACGAGGCCCGGCAGGACAGACAGACGTAGGAGGTCTTCGCATGAGCCATGCGAGCAGCCTAGGCAGCACCCCGCGCGGGGATCGACACGATGACCGCGCGAGGTGTCCCCCGCCCAGGGTGGAGAGGCCGTCCGTCGGTCGCCGGAGAAGCCCCAGGAGTGGATCTCCTCCGGCCTGCCGTGGGCGTCCGGTACCGGCAACGGCGCGGAAGTCGGCAGCCACCACCGGCATCGGGCCCGTTCAGGTCACTTGGCCGCCGCCAGACCCGCCTTGATCATCGAGACGGTGCTCACCAGCTTGGGGAGGCCTTCCGTCTGGACCACCCTGATGCCCCGGGAGACCTGGATCTCTTCCTTCTTCGCGGCCCCGTCGGCGCATTCACCCGCGCCCCGCCGGAATCCGCCGAGGGCTTCCTTCCAGTACCGCTGGGCGGCCTCGTCCGGGATCGGGTCCATCTTCTCGGCCTTGGCGGTCTGGGCCAACAGGTCCTGGCAGGCGGGTCCTTGGACGTCGATCGTGCGCATGCTCACCTCGTTGACCCGGCCGGCGTCCTCGTTCAGCTTCTTGATCTGGGCCTCGCCTCCCGAGCTGTACCACTCCTCCAGTCGATCGGCCGGGGACCGGGAGCAGCCCCCGAGCATCGACGCGCCGGCGACGACGGTCGCCGCGACGAAGGCGACGCGGGTCGCCACGGGGACGCGCACACGGAATCTCATGGAACCTGGAACCCCCCTGGATCGGTCCGACCGATGCTGCCAGGGCCGCTCCGGGCCCGTCCCCCTCGTGATGGTTTCGTGACGGGTCGTCGGTCGTTCGTGACGGGTCGTCGGTCGGTCGTCGGTCAGGGGGAGACGGCCGTCCCGAGGGATTCGGCGCACAGGAACTTCGGCGCCCCCTCCTCGTAGAAGACGTCGAGGGCGGTGATCGTGAATCCCGCCGCCGCCAGCAGGTCCGGGGCGGAGCGCGTGAGGTGGCAACCGCCCAACAGCCGCTTGTTCAGCGGTTCGAGCCGGCGCTGCAGGCGGCGCACGCGCCGGTCGCCCGCCGGGGCGAGTCCGTGTTCGACGAAGTGCAGGGTGCCGCCGGGCTTCAGGACGCGGCGCAGCTCGCGCAGGGCGGCCACGGCGTCCGGGATGGTGCACAGCGTCCAGGTGGACAGGGCGGAGTCGAAACCGTCGTCCTCGAAGGGCAGGGACTGGCCGTCGAGGCCGGCCCTTCGGATCGGGACGCGGGCGTCCCGTACGCGCTTGGCGGCCAGTCGCCACGCGACGTCGGAGGGCTCGACCGCCGACACGCTCGTGACGCCCTGCGGATAGAAGGGGGCGTTGTGCCCCGCGCCGAAGCCGATCTCGACGACCTCGCCGGTCAGCCCGTCGCAGACCCGGCGCCGCAGCGGCCGAGCCGTCCTGGCCCCGCAGGCGACGTCGAGGATCCGCGGCACCGCCTGCTCGGCGTAGAACCCCATGGCGGCCTCCGCGTCTCGACTCTCCTCCACAGGATGGCACCGCCGCCCCGGCTCCGCGCTCATGAACACTCCCCACCTGAGTGACAACCCAGGGTTGACACTCATCGAGGTGTCAACCTACGGTTGCACCTATGACGAACCCTTCGGTGGAACCCGTTCGCATGACCAATCCGGTACGCCTCGACGACCTGATCGAGGCCATCAACAAGGTCCACACCGACCCCCTGGAGCAGCTCAGCGGCGCCGTCGTCGCGGCGGAGGCTCTCGGGGACGTCGCGGACCACCTCATCGGCCACTTCGTCGACCAGGCCCGCCGCTCCGGCGCCTCCTGGACCGACATCGGCCGCAGCATGGGCGTCACCCGCCAGGCGGCCCAGAAGCGCTTCGTCCCCAAGGCCGACAAGGAAGGCGCCGGCGGCCTCGACCCGAACGCGGGCTTCGGCCGGTTCACCCCGCGCGCCCGCAACGTCGTCATGACCTCCCAGAACGAGGCCCGCGCCGCCGGCGGCACCGAGATCCGCACCGAGCACCTGGTCCTGGGCCTCCTCGCCGAGTCCGAGGGGCTCGCCGGGTACGCCCTGCGCGCCCAGGGGATCGCCGTCGACGACGTGCGCGCCGCCGTGACCGCCCTGCTGCCCCCGGCCCAGCCGGAGGTGCCCGACCTGATCCCCTTCGACGCGTCCGCGAAGAAGGCCCTCGAACTCACCTTCCGCGAAGCCCTTCGCCTGGGCCACGACTTCGTCGGTACGGAGCACGTCCTGCTCGCACTCCTGGAGCTGGAGAACGGCGAGGGCCCGCTGAGCGGCCTCGGTCTGGACAAGGCCGCCGTCGAGGCGACCGTCAGCGAAGCCTTGGCAGTCGTACGCGTCGACGCCGACGGGAAGTAGAGGACTCCGCGTCCCGCGTCAGCTCGTAGCGCTTGACGTACGCGCCGAGGAAGGACTGCAGCGTGGCGACGGCCGGGATCGCGATGAGCGCCCCGACCGCGCCCAGCAGGGCGGTGCCCGCGATGACCGATCCGAAGGCCACCGCCGGATGGATGTCCACGGTCTTCGAGGTCAGCTTCGGCTGCAGGACGTAGTTCTCGAACTGCTGGTAGATCACCACGAAGCCCAGTACGTACAGCGCGTACCAGGGATCGACGGTGAAGGCGAGCAGCACCGGCAGCGCGCCCGCGAGGTAGGTGCCGATGGTGGGGACGAACTGCGAGACCAGCCCCACCCACACGGCGAGCGCGGGCGCGTACGGCACCCCGAGGACCGCCAGCACGATGTAGGTCGCGACACCGGAGATGAAGGCCATCAGCCCGCGCGAGTAGAGGTACCCGCCCGTCTTGGCGACGGCGATCTCCCAGGCGCGCAGCACCTCGGCCTGCTTCGCGGGCGGCAGTACGGAGCACAGCGCGCGCCGCAGTCGCGGTCCGTCGGCGGCGAAGTAGAAGGAGAACAGCCCGATCGTCAGCAGCTTGAAGAGTCCGCCGAGCACGGTGGCGGACACGTCGAGCACGCCGGACGCGCTGTTCTGCACGTACTTGCGCAGCCAGTCGGAGCGCAGCACGCTCTCCTGGATCTCCAGCCGGGACAGTTCGGTGTGGAAGGTGGAGTTGATCGCCTTGATCACCGCGTCGATATAGCCCGGGAAGCCCTCGACCATGGCGACGATCTGCCCGGCGAGCAACGAGCCGAGCAGCGCGAGGAAGCCCGCGGTCACGACGAAGACCGCGAGGAACATCACGAAGGTGGCGAGCCCGCGGCGCATGCCGGCGGCGGCCATCCTGGACACCGCCGGCTCGATCGCGAGCGCGAGGAAGAACGCGATCAGGATGTTGACCAGCAGGCCTATCAGCTGGTGGAAGGCCCAGCTGCCGAGCTGGAAGCAGGCCACGAGGGCCAGTACGAGGATCACGGCGCGCGGCAGCCAGCGCGGCATGCGCGCGTCCGCGGCGTCGGCGGCACCGGAGGGTGGTGGGGTCGGCGGCACGGGCGGAACCGGCGTCCCCGGCTCCTCCACCCGCTCCGGCGGTGTCACTCCTCGCGCCTCGGCGGACTGGTCGGTCGTCTCTTCGCTGGCTGCCACGGCGCCAAGTCTGTCCCACCCCCGCCCACCACGGCGAAACAGCGCGCCGGCCAGGGCGGCGTCAAGGCGGCGTCAGCGCAGCGAAGCCGGCACGTCCATCGCCGAACACACCGCGCGCCACACGTCCTTGGTCTCCCAGCCCGCGTCCAACGCCTGGTGGACGGTGCGCCCGCCGAGTTCCGTCATGACGTGGTCGCGCGCGAAGGAGTCGGCGTAGGCCGCGCCGAAGTGCTCCGCCATCCGTTCCCAGAAAATCGTCAACCGCATGCCCCCAGTATCCCGCCCCGGGAGAGTGCACCGCCCGCGTTCGGCCCTCCCCGTCGCACCACCGCGTCCTAGGTTGCACGCATGCCCGGAGACGAAGCTTCCTCGCAGACCCCACGATCCCCACAGACCCCGCTGGCCCGCGCCGAGGGGTTCATCTGGCTCACGGCCCGTGTGCTGGAGCAGCGGCGGTTCGCGTTCCACTTCCTCGGCGGGGACGCCGACCCGGTGGACACGGCCCTCGGCTCGTATCTCAACGCGGACGGGGGCTACGGTCACGCACTCGATCCGGATCTTCGCGGTCCGCTCAGCCAGCCGCTGCACACCGCGCACGCGCTGCGCGTGCTCGACAGCCTGGGCCGCTGCGCCGGGCAGCGCATCGAGCGGCTCTGCCGCCACCTGACCGGGGTCTCCACCGGGGACGGCGCGCTTCCGGTGGTCTTCCCGGCCCCGCGCGACTATCCCGCGGCCCCCTACCACCCGATGCACGACGACCCGCCGGGCGAGCTGCTGACCACGGGCCCGGTGGTCGGCGTACTGCACCGCAACCGGGTCTGGCACGCCTGGCTCTTCCGGGCCACGGACTTCTGCTGGGACCGGGTCGAGAACCTGCGCCACACGCATCCGTACGAGGTCCAGAGCGCGGTGGCCTTCCTCGACGGCATCCCCGACCGGGCGCGCGCGGCGGCGGCCGCGGACCGGCTGGGCCGGCTGGTGCGCGAGCAGCGGCTCGTGGTGCTCGATCCGGTACGGCGGGCGGAGTACCCGGAGGCCCCCGGCTACGCGCCGGGCGAGCGGCTGTATCCGCACGACTACGCGAAACGGCCGGAGTCGCTGGCCCGCGGCTGGTTCACCGACGCGGAGCTGCGCCGCTCGTTGGACTTCCTGGCCTCCGAGCAGCAACCCGACGGCGGCTGGCCGGTACGCCGGCGGGCCTGGGCGCCGGGGAGTTCGCTGGAGCGGCGGCCGATCGCCACCCTGGAGGCCCTGCTCACCCTGCGCGCCTACGGGCGTCTGCCCGCGACGGTCAGCCACCCAGGGCCCGTACCCCCGCGGTGACGACGACGGCGGCCGCGACCACGACCAGGAACGGGGCGCGCAGCAGCAGCGCCAGCCCGGCGGCGGCGAGCCCGGCGGCGCGGGCGTCGACGACGAGGGCGGACCCGGTGCTGAAGGTCTGCTGGGCGGTGAGCGCGGCGAGCAGGGCGACCGGCAGCAGGGCGGCCAGACGGCGTACGAGCGGCCGTTCCAGGGCCCCGGCGGGGACGAGCAGCCCGGCGAGCTTGACGGCGTAGCAGCCGACGACGGTGAGGCCGATGGCGATCCAGACGTTCACGGACGGCGACCCTTCATCCACAGCACGACGGGGGCGGCGAAGGCCGCGATCAGCACGGGCACGCCGGCGGGCAGTACGGGCAGGAAGCCGAGCCCGAGGACGAGCGCGAGGGCGGCGACCGCCCGCTCGGTGGAGGTCTTCAGCATCGGCGCCAGCAGTGCCAGGAACACGGCGGGGCCGGCGGCGTCCAGGCCCCAGGCCCGGGTGTCCCCGATGGCCTCGGCGCCGAGCGCGCCCAGCAGGGTGGTGAGGTTCCACAGCGCGTAGAGGGTGAGCCCGGTGACGGTGAAGCCGAGGCGCGCCGACTTCCGGTCGGGCTGGGCCAGCGCGACGGCGGTGGTCTCGTCGATCACCCAGTGAGCGGCCAGCGGTCGCACGGGCCGGGGCAGCTTGAGCAGCTGGGACAGCCGCAGCCCGTAGAAGGCGTTGCGGGTCCCGAGGAAGAAGGCCCCGGCGGCGGCGGTGAAGGGGTTCCCACCCGCCGCGAGCGCTCCGACCAGGGCGAACTGCGAGGCGCCGGTGAAGACGAGCAGGCTGAGCACACAGGCCTGCAGGGTGCTGATGCCGGCGCCGGCGGCGGTCACCCCGAACGCGAACCCGGACAGCCCGACGGCCACCCCGACCCCGAGCGCGTCGCGGACGACGGCGGCCCGCGGCCGCCCCTCGGAGACCCCCTCGGGGGTCCCCTGTATCACTGCTTGATGTTCTCCCACGCCCCGAAACTACGCAGGGCGGGGCCGGCCGGTCTTGTACGTTCTTGCGCGCCCGGCGCGAGACGGCCCCACCGGCGCGAGCCGGCCTATCCGGTCCGCTCCCGCCGGTACGCGCCGGGCGGCACCCCCACGATGCGGGTGAAGTGTCGGTTCAGGTGCGGCTGGTCGGTGAAGCCCACGGTGACGGCCGCCTCCGCGGGAGCCGTGCCCGCGTCGAGGAGCCGGCGGGCCTGCCGGACGCGGGCGTCGGTCAGCCAGGTGTGCGGCGGCATCCCGTACCGCTCGCGGAAGGCCCGCAGCAGGGCGAAGGGGCTCGTACCGAGTTCCGCGGCGAGTTGCTCCAGTGACGGCGGGTCGGCCATCCGCTCCTGCAGCAGGGCGCGTGCCGCGGCCGCGTCGGCGCCGCCCGCGCCCCGGACCGTACGGGCGGGCAGCGGTCCGGCGTGCCGGGTCAGCATCCGCGCCACCACACCGCGCAGCAGGGTGTCGGCGGCCAGCGCGTTCCCGGCCTCGGCGGCCCGGTGGATCTCGGTGATGGCCTGCGAGCCCCGCGGGTCGGAGATCATGTCGGCGGTGAAGCCGGGAGTGCCGCGCAGCGTGCCGATCTCCTCGGCGACCTCGGTGATCAGCTCGCGCGAGGGGTAGAGAGTGGCGTACGCCCAACCCTCGGGCACCCCGGCGCGCGCGGTGTGCGGTACCTCGGGGTTGATCAGGACCACGCTGCCCGGCCCGGCGTGCACCACGTGGCCGGGGAGCCCGATCTCCTCGATGCCTCCGGTGACGGCCGCGATGACGTACCCGTCGTGCGCGTGCCGCGGGAAGGTGTGGCGTACGTAGTGGGCGCGCAGCAGGTCCAGCCCGGGCAGTTCCGCGTACTGCCAGTGCCGTGCCCACTCCCGGCGGCCCCCGGCGCCCTCGTCCGTCCCCATCCCCCCATTCTGCGCCCCGCCCGCGTCGCGCGTTTCCCCAGGTCCGGCCCGTTGTCAGTGGCCGGGTGCACGATGGGGGCATGGCAGGCGCTGCGCTCGACTCGTTCTCCCCCGCGACCCGCTCGTGGTTCACGGGGGCCTTCGTCACGCCCACCGACGCGCAGGAGGGCGCCTGGCGGGCGATCGGGGAGGGCTCGGACGTGCTGGTGGTGGCCCCCACCGGCTCCGGCAAGACCCTGGCCGCGTTCCTCGCCGCCCTCGACCGGCTCGCATCGACCCCGCCGCCCGCGGAGTCGAAGAAGCGGTGCCGGGTGCTGTACGTCTCGCCCCTGAAGGCGCTGGCCGTCGACGTGGAGCGCAATCTGCGCAGCCCGCTGACGGGGATCCGCCAGGAGTCGGTGCGTCTGGGCCTGCCCGAGCCGGACATCCGGGTGGGGATCCGCTCCGGTGACACCCCGCCCGCCGAGCGGCGGGCGCTGGCCACCCGCCCGCCGGACATCCTGATCACGACGCCCGAGTCGCTGTTCCTGATGCTGACCTCGGCGGCCCGGGAGGCCCTCACGGGGATCGAGACGGTGATCCTGGACGAGGTGCACGCGGTCGCCGGGACCAAGCGCGGCGCCCATCTCGCCCTCTCCCTGGAGCGGCTGGACGAACTGCTGCCGCGCCCGGCGCGCCGGATCGGTCTGTCGGCGACGGTCCGGCCGGTGGACGAGGTGGCCCGCTATCTGGCGCCGCGCGGCAAGGTGGAGATCGTCCAGCCGCCTTCGACCAAGGAGTTCGACCTGTCGGTGGTCGTCCCGGTGCAGGACATGGGTGAGTTGGGCGGCTCCCCCGCGACGGAGGGCAAGGAGGGCGGGGACAAGCCGTCGATCTGGCCGCATGTGGAGGAGCGGATCGCCGACCTGGTGCAGGCGCACCGCTCGACGATCGTGTTCGCCA
Source organism: Streptomyces sp. CLCI03 (assembly GCF_053615355.1). Lineage (NCBI taxonomy): Bacteria > Bacillati > Actinomycetota > Actinomycetes > Kitasatosporales > Streptomycetaceae > Streptomyces > Streptomyces sp. CLCI03. The sequence goes on from NZ_CM132132.1 coordinate 2,326,556, forward strand.
ACTCCCGCCGGCTCGCCGAGCGGTTGTGCAACCGGCTCAACGAGATCGCGTACGAGCGCGCCATGGGCGAGAAGATGCCGGAGGGAGCGCCCCCGGCCGAGATCATGGCCCAGTCGGGGGCCGCCCTGGGCGCTCCGCCGCTGCTGGCCCGCGCCCACCACGGCTCGGTCTCCAAGGAGCAGCGGGCGCTGGTGGAGGAGGACCTGAAGGCCGGCCGGCTGCCGGCCGTGGTCGCCACGTCCAGTCTGGAGTTGGGCATCGACATGGGCGCGGTGGACCTGGTGGTGCAGGTCGAGTCCCCGCCCTCGGTGGCCTCCGGGCTGCAGCGGGTGGGCCGGGCCGGGCACCAGGTGGGCGCGGTCTCCACCGGGGTGGTCTTCCCCAAGTACCGCGGCGACCTCGTGCAGGCGGCGGTGGTCACCGAGCGGATGCGCACGGGGGCGATCGAGTCGCTGCGGGTGCCCTCCAACCCCCTCGACGTCCTGGCGCAGCAGCTGGTCGCGATGGTCGCGATGGACACCTGGCAGTTGGACGACCTGCTCGCCCTGGTGCGGCGGGCGGCGCCGTTCGCGGCGCTGCCGGAGTCGGCGTTCACCGCGGTGCTGGACATGTTGGCCGGGCGCTATCCGTCGGACGCCTTCGCCGAGCTCAGGCCGAGGGTGGTCTGGGACCGGGTGGCGGGCACGATCACGGGCCGGCCGGGGGCGCAGCGCCTCGCGGTGACCTCGGGCGGCACGATCCCCGACCGCGGCCTCTTCGGTGTCTTCCTCGCGGGTTCCGACCCGAAGAAGGGCGGCGGCCGGGTCGGGGAGCTCGACGAGGAGATGGTCTACGAGTCCCGTGTCGGGGACGTCTTCACCCTGGGCACCACCTCGTGGCGGATCGAGGACATCACCCGCGACCGGGTCCTGGTCACCCCCGCCCCCGGAGTGCCGGGCCGGCTGCCGTTCTGGAAGGGCGACCAGCTGGGTCGGCCGCTCGAACTGGGGCGCGCGGTCGGTGCGTTCCTCCGCGAGCTCGGTGGCCTCGGTGAGGAGGACGCCCGGTTGCGGCTGGTGGCGGCCGGCCTGGACGCCTGGGCCGCCGAGAACGTGTTGGCGTACCTCGCCGAGCAGCGCGAGGCGTGCGGCCACGTCCCCGACGACCGGACCATCGTGGTCGAGCGGTTCCGTGACGAGCTGGGCGACTGGCGCGTCGTGGTCCACTCCCCCTTCGGTGCGCAGGTGCACGCACCGTGGGCGCTGGCGCTGGGCGCCCGCCTCGCCGAGAAGTACGGCATGGACGCGCAGGTGATGCATGCCGACGACGGGATCGTGCTGCGCCTGCCCGACCTGGACCTGCTGTCCATGGACCTGCTGGACCACGACCCGGCCGCTCCGCAGGGCTTCGAGTTCGACGACGAGAAGGCCCCGCTGGGCGCGGCCGATGTCGCCTTCGACCACGGGGACATCAACCAGATCGTCACGGACCAGGTGGGCGGCTCCGCGCTGTTCGCCTCCCGCTTCCGTGAGTGCGCGGCGCGCGCCCTGCTGCTGCCGCGCCGCAGCCCCGGCCGGCGCACGCCGCTGTGGCAGCAGCGCCAGCGCGCCTCCCAGCTGCTGCAGGTGGCCTCGGAGTTCGGATCCTTCCCGATCGTGCTGGAGGCCGTGCGGGAGTGTCTCCAGGACGTCTTCGACGTGCCCGGTCTGACCGAGCTGATGGGGGACATCGAGGCGCGCCGCGTGCGCATGGTCGAGGTCACCACCCCGGAGCCCTCGCCGTTCGCCCGTTCCCTCCTCTTCGGGTATGTGGCCCAGTTCCTCTACGAGGGCGACTCGCCCCTGGCGGAGCGCAGGGCGGCGGCGTTGTCTCTGGATTCCCGGCTGTTGGCCGAGCTGCTCGGTCAGGCGGAGCTGCGCGAGCTGCTGGACGCGCAGGTGCTGGAGGAGCTGGAGCGGGAGCTCCAGTGGCTCACCGAGGACCGGCGGGCCAAGGATCCCGAGTCGGTGGCCGACCTGCTGCGTCTGCTGGGCCCGCTGACACCGGGCCAGTTGACCGAGCGCGGGGCGGATCCGGCCTGGGCGCGGGAGCTCGTCGAGGCCCGCCGCGCCATCCCGGTCCGGATCGGCGGCGCGGACCACTGGGCGGCGATCGAGGACGCGGGCCGGTTGCGGGACGCACTGGGCACGGCTCTGCCCGTCGGCGTCCCGGAGGCGTTCACCGAGCCGGTCAAGGACCCCCTAGGGGATCTGCTCGCCCGGTACGCCCGCACCCACGGACCCTTCACCACGGCCGCCGTCGCCACCCGCTTCGGCCTGGGTGCGGCGGTGACCGAGGGCGCCCTGCACCGGCTGGCCGCGGCCGGCCGGGTGGTGCAGGGCGAGTTCCACCCGGCGGGCATCGGCCAGGAGTGGTGCGACGCGACGGTGCTGCGCAGGCTCCGCCGCCGCTCGCTCGCCGCGCTCCGCCAGGAGCTGGAACCGGTGCCGCCGACCTCGCTGGCCACCTTCCTCCCCCAGTGGCAGCACCTGGGCGGAGCCCTGCGCGGTCTCGACGGGCTGGCCCGGGCGGTCGAGCAGCTCCAGGGCGCGCCGGTCCCGGCCTCCGCGTTGGAGCGTCTGATCCTCCCGTCCCGGGTGGCCGGGTACTCCCCGGGCCTGCTGGACGAGCTGACCACCGCGGGCGAGGTGGTCTGGGCGGGCGCCGGCGCCCTCCCGGGCAAGGACGGCTGGGTCTCGCTCTATCTGGCGGAGGCGGCCCCGATGCTGCTGCCCCCACCGCACCCGTTGGAGCAGAGCCCCCTGCACCAGGCGGTCCTGGCGTCGCTGGCGGGCGGGTACGGCCTGTTCTTCCGGCAGATCGCGCAGTCGATCCGGGGCGAGTTCCCCGAGGTGTCGGACGTCGCGCTCTCCGAGGCGGTGTGGGACCTGGCCTGGTCGGGCCGGCTCACCAACGACACCCTGGCGCCGCTGCGCTCACTGCTCGGTTCGGGCCGCACGGCGGGCTCGACGGCCCATCGGGCCCGGCGCACCGTGCCCCGCGGTCGGTACGGCACGCTCAGCGCGACCGTGTCCCGTACCGGGCCGCCCACGGTCTCCGGCCGCTGGTCCCTGCTGCCGGCCGCGGCACCCGATCCGACGCACCGGGCCCATGCCCTGGCCCGCACGCTGCTGGACCGGCACGGGGTCGTGACCCGCGGGGCGGTCGCCGCAGAAGGGGTGGAGGGCGGATTCAGCGCGGTCTACCGCGTCCTGTCGGCCTTCGAGGACAGCGGCCAGGCCCGTCGGGGCTATGTGGTGGAGGGGCTGGGCGCGGCCCAGTTCGCGATGGACGGCGCGGTGGACCGGCTCCGGGCCGCCGAGCGGACCCCGCCCCCGCTGGCGGCGGTGGTGCTGGCCGCGGCCGACCCGGCGAACGCGTACGGCGCGGCCCTGCCCTGGCCCGAGCCCCCGGCCGGGGCCACCCACAAGCCCGGCCGCAAGGCGGGCTCCCTGGTGGTCCTGGTGGACGGGGAGCTCACCCTGTACCTGGAGCGCGGTGGCAAGACCCTGCTGGCCTGGCCGGCCCCGGAGGATCCGCGACTGGCGGCGGCCACGACCGCCTTGGCGGCCGCCTCCCGCGCGGGCACGCTCCCGGCCCTCACGGTGGAGCGGATCAACGCGGCGGCGGCCCTGACCTCGCCGCTGGGCCCGGCCCTGGAGGCGGCCGGCTTCCACGCCACCCCGCGAGGTTTGCGTATGCGTTCCTGACGGCCGCAAGCGGCACGGAGCGTTCCACTCACGTCCTGAACATGTCACAGAATCACTGTCGGGCCCCTCTCGGCTGGCCAATCCGCTTATTGATCCTTTATCAAGATGATCACAGGCGTTGCACTGGCAATGCACAGTCATGGGGGAGAACAACAGTGAGCACCATCAGCATGCGCAAGACCGCCTTCGCCGCCGTCGGCCTGGCCGTCGTCGCCGGCCTGGCCCTGACCGGCTGCGAGAACGGCGACGACGGGGCGACGGCGCAGCCGGCCGCGTCGGCCCCGGGCAGCGCCCCGGCCGCCTCCGCCGCCCCGACCGGCCCGTCCACCGACGCCGGCGCGGCCGCCGGCGCCCCGGGCACGGCGAAGCCCGGGCAGGTCTTCAAGATCGGCGAGGCCGCGGAGGTCCCGTACGACTACGGAGACTTCAAGGGCAGCCGGATCGCCCTCACCGTCACCGCGATCGAGCAGGGCACGCCCGCCGATCTGGAGGGGCTGGGCCTCGGGGACAAGGCGAACGGCAAGGTCCCGTACTACATCCGCTACACGGTCAAGAACATCGGCACCACGGACATGACGTACGCCTCGGTCGGCCACGTCAGTGGTCTGCTCGGCGACGGCACCCCGGCCCAGAGCCTGGCAGTCATCGGCAGGTTCGAGAAGTGCAAGGGCGAGTCCATGCCGAAGGGCTTCACCAACGGTCAGACCCAGACGACGTGCGCGATAGCCCTCGCTCCGTCGGACCGGACGAAGGTGGCCGGCGCCGCGTACGGGGGCAACCCGTACAACGCGGCGAACAGGAGCGAGGCCATCACCTGGAAGTAGCCCCGTGCACGGGCCCTGCGGGAGCTGCCCGCCGCAGGGCCCGCATCCGCCGCCCGGCTCCTCGGCAGCCCAGCGACGTCACCGCCGCCGGCACGGGCCGCCACGGGCCCGTCGGCGCCGCGTGCGCGCCGTACCGGGTCCCTCCCCCGCCCCGCGGGGACCGGCACAATGAAGCCATGCCCGAAGGCGACAGCATCCGGCGCGCGGCGACCCGGCTCCACACCGTCCTCGCCGGCCGCGTGCTCACCCGCAGCGACCTGCGGGTCCCCCGCTTCGCCACCGCCGACCTCACCGGCCGCGTCACCCTCGACGTCACCCCTCGCGGCAAACACCTCCTCACCCGCTTCGAGGGCGGCCTCACCCTGCACAGCCACCTCCGGATGGACGGCGCCTGGCACGTCTTCGCCTCCGGCGAGAAGTGGCGCGGCGGCCCCGCCCACGAGATCCGGGCCGTCCTCGGCACGGCCGACCACACCGCCGTCGGCTACCGCCTCCCCGTCCTGGAGTTGATCCGCACCGCCGAGGAGGACCGCGTCGTGGGTCACCTGGGCCCCGACCTCCTCGGCCCGGACTGGGATCCCGACCTCGCCGCCGCGAACCTCATCGCCGTCCCCGAGCGGGCCCTCGGCGAGGCCCTGCTCGATCAGCGCAACCTCGCCGGGATCGGCAACATCTACAAGGCCGAGCTCTGCTTCCTGGCCCAGGTCACCCCGTGGACCCCGGTCGGCGCGCTCCCCGAGTCGGCCCTCCCCCGGCTGGCCGCCGCCGCCCACCGGCTGCTGTCCGCGAACATCGGCGACCGGCCCGGGCACCGCAACACCACCGGCAGCCGTCGCCCCGGCCAGGACCTCTTCGTGTACGGCCGCGCGCACCGGCCCTGCCTGCGCTGCGGCACCCCCGTCCGCGAGGCCCCCCAGGACGGCCGCCCCACCTACTGGTGCCCCCGCTGTCAGCAGGGCCCGACCCCGTAGCGCACGGGAAGCGGCAGCGCACATCGATTGACGGTCCGTCAGATACGGTCGTACGGTCCCGGCATGCCCACACCCACAGACCCGTACGGCCTCGTCGGCCGCACCGCCCTGATCACCGGCGCCGCGAGCGGCATCGGCCGCGCCACCGCCGTCCTGCTCGCCGAGGCGGGCGCGCACGTGCACTGCGCGGACCTCGACGAGCAGGGCCTCGCCGAGACGGCCGCCCTCGTCACCAAGGCCGGCGGCGCCGCCACCGTCCACCCTCTCGACGTCACCGACCGGGCCGCGGTCCGGGCGGCCGTCACCGCGGCGGGCCCGCTCGACGTCGCGGCCGCCATCGCCGGGGTCATGCACACGAGCAGCGTCCTGGAGACGACCGACGAGGATCTCGACCGGATCCTGGACATCAATTTCAAGGGGGTCCTGCGCACCTGCCAGGAGGCCGCCCGCTCCATGATCGCGGCGGGGCGCCCGGGCTCCATCGTCACCATGGCCTCCGGGGCCGTGGACGCCGCCCAGCCGGGCCTGCTCTGCTACAGCGCCGCCAAGGCCGCCGTCGTCCAGCTGACCAGGACCCTCGCCACCGAGGCCGGCCCGCACGGCATACGGGTCAACGTGGTCGCCCCGGGCTGGATCCGCACCCCCATGACCGGCCGCCACAGCCCCGAGGTCCAGGAACAGACCGAGGCGGCGATGGTCCGCATGTCCCCGCTGCGCCGGGTCGGCGAGCCCGAGGACATCGCCCGGGCGGTGCTCTACCTGGCCTCGGACGCCTCGTCCTTCATGACGGGTCAGATCCTTCGCCCGAACGGTGGGGTGTCCATGCCCTGGTAGCCCCCTCGACCGCCCGTGGCGCCGAGCGCCGCGCCTTGCGCACCGGGCCCGGCACACAGTGCACCGGCAGCAGTCCCAGGCCCCAGCCGCCCACCGCCACGGCGCCCTCCACGGCCCCGGACTCGGCTGGCGCCAGCAGCAGCCTCAACACGGCCCACCACCACAGCGCCCCCACCGTCAACGCGAGGACCGACACCGCGGGTATGCGCAGCAACCGCCGCACGACTGCCTCCCAGGGGCCGGAACCCGGACGGCCCCATCCTCCCGCACCCTCCGCGCCCCCGCACCCAGAACGGCCGGGAGCCCCGGCCGGTGCACCAGGCACCGGCCGGGGCTCCGGCCACGCTCAAACACGCACGTGCTCACTCACGCGGCTACGACATTCACCGCTTCCGCAGGCGCCTTGATGGTCACCCGCTCCGGTCCACCCGTGACCGAAGCCATGGAGACCGAATTGAGCATCGGGCGGACCGGCACAGTGACCGGTTCGCTTGCCGCGGCCGACTGTGCCAGCTCGGCCAGCGACAGTTCGTCACTGACTTCGCGCATCAGCTCGGACATCCGTACGTCCAACGCGTCGCAGATCGCGGAGAGCAGCTCGGAGGATGCCTCCTTCTGCCCCCGCTCCACCTCGGAGAGATAGCCGAGAGAAACTCGGGCCGACGAGGAGACTTCGCGCAGAGTACGGCCCTGGCGCTGGCGCTGCCGACGCAGCACGTCACCCAGCAGGCGACGGAGCAGAATCATCGGTGGCTCCCTCCTCTGACCGTGTAGCCGCATCCTTCACGCCCCACCGTACCGCCTCGCGCCGCGGCCGTGCGGGGAGCGATGTCGTGTTCACTCAGGGCTGCAAACATCAAATCCCCCCGTTCTGTTCCGTATCCTGCCCCCGCGCATTCTCGCGGAGTTGGTCCGAGAGAAGCCTGAGCACTGTGCGTGCACTCTCCCTACGGATTTCCGCCCGGGAGCCTTTCAACCTCAGACGGACCGTTTTCCTGCTCGTCGGACCGTCCACCGCGACGAAAACGGTGCCCACCGGCTGCCCGTCCTGCGGCTCCGGACCGGCCACTCCGGTCGTCGAGATCCCCCACGAAGCGCCCATCACGCGCCGTACGCCGGCCGCCATCTCCGCCGCGACCTGCGCGTTCACCGCGCCTTCGGCCTGGAGCAGTCCCGCGTCCACCCCGAGGAGCAGGTGTTTGATCTCCGTCGCGTACGCCGTGACCGAGCCGCGGAAGGATCGGGAGGCTCCGGGGACGGCCGTGAGCTCGGCGGCGACCATGCCGCCGGTCAGCGATTCCGCCACCGCGAGGGTCTGGTCACTCTCCGCAAGCAGGCGCAGCGCATCCGCGGCCACGGCGGTCACATCCACCGCTCCCGGCGCGGCTTGTGCCGCCGGAAAATCCCCCGCCGCGTGGGTCACTTAGCGGCCCGCTCCGCGGCGAGACCCTGGCGGCGCAGCACGACCGCCTGACGGATGTAGTCCAAACCGGTGACGACGGTCAGCACGACGGCGATCGCCATCACCCAGAAGCGCATGGTCGCCAGCGCCCCGGTCAGTGCGAGGACGTACATGCCCACGGCCGTGCCCTGGGCGAGGGTCTTCATCTTTCCGCCCCGGCTGGCCGGAATCACTCCGTAGCGGATGACCCAGAACCGGAGCAGCGTGATCGCGAGCTCCCGTCCGAGGATCACCCCGGTCACCCACCAGGGGAGGTCACCGAGCCAGGAGAGACAGATCAGCGCCGACCCCATGATCGCCTTGTCGGCGATGGGGTCGGCGATCTTGCCGAAGTCCGTGACCAGGTTGTACGTCCGGGCCAGGTGCCCGTCGAAGATGTCCGTGATCATGGCGACGGCGAACGCGGCCCAGGCCCAGGCGCGCCAGGCCGGGTCGTAGCCGCCGTCGGCGAGCAGCAGCAGGACGAAGCCCGGCACGAGCACGAGCCGGATCATCGTCAGGATGTTGGCGATGTTCCACAGGCTGGCCTGATTGACCGCCGCGGCCCCCAGCTTCGCGCCGGGTACGGGCCGGCGGCCGGCCTCGCCCGCCGCAGATGCCGGGACTCCGGTCATCCGGCCGCCTCCTCAAGATCCATGCCGAGCGGCTCGGCCACCAGGTCCACACCCAGGGTGCCGACCACCTTTGCCGTGACGATACGCCCCGGGACCAGACCCGTGCTGTCCGTGAAGACCACTTGGCCGTCCGTTTCGGGCGCCTGGTGCGCGGCGCGCCCGTAGGCGCCCTCGCCGTCCTCGTCGACGGCCTCCACGGTCTCGACGAGCACTTCGAGGGTCTCCCCGATGCGCTCCTCGGCGCGCTGCGAGGTGAGCTCCTCGGCGAGCCGCTGCATGTGCGCGAGCCGCGCGGCGATGGTGTCCTCGTCCAGCTTGTTCTCGTAGGTGACGGCCTCGGTGCCGTCCTCGTCGGAGTAGCCGAAGACACCGATGGCGTCGAGGCGCGCGTGGGTGAGGAAACGCTCCAGCTCGGCGAAGTCCGACTCCTTCTCGCCGGGGAAGCCGACGATGAAGTTGGAGCGGACGCCGGCCGTGGGGGCCTTGGAGCGGATGGTGTCCAGCAGCTCCAGGAAGCGGTCGGTGTCACCGAAGCGGCGCATGGAGCGCAGCACGTCGGGGGCCGAGTGCTGGAAGGACAGGTCGAAGTACGGCACGACCTTGGGGGTCGAGGTGAGCACGTCGATCAGGCCGGGCCGCATCTCGGCGGGCTGCAGGTAGCTGACGCGGACGCGCTCGATGCCGTCCACCTCGGCCAGCTCGGGCAGCAGGGTCTCCAGCAGCCGGATGTCGCCGAGGTCCTTGCCGTACGAGGTGTTGTTCTCGGAGACCAGCATGATCTCCTTGACGCCCTGCTCGGCCAGCCAGCGGGTCTCGCCCAGCACGTCGCTGGGGCGGCGGGAGATGAAGGAGCCGCGGAAGGACGGGATGGCGCAGAAGGAACAGCGACGGTCGCAGCCGGAGGCCAGCTTGACCGAGGCGACGGGGCTCTTGTCCAGGCGGCGACGCAGGGGCGCGCGCGGACCCGAGGCGGGCGCGAGCCCGTCCGGCAGGTCGGCGGGGGCCTCGGCGACCGGCTCCTGGGCGTGGCCCGGGAGGGAGACCTCGGCGGCCTGGCGCTCGGCCGGGCTGATCGGCAGCAGCTTGCGCCGGTCGCGCGGGGTGTGGGAGGCGTGGATGCCCCCGTTGAGGATGGTCTGGAGGCGGTCGGAGATGTCGGCGTAGTCGTCGAAACCGAGGACTCCGTCGGCCTCGGGAAGCGCTTCGGCGAGTTCCTTGCCGTAGCGCTCGGCCATACAGCCGACGGCGACGACGGCCTGGGTCTTGCCGTGATCCTTGAGATCGTTGGCTTCCAGCAGGGCGTCTACGGAGTCCTTCTTGGCGGCTTCGACGAAGCCGCAGGTGTTGACGACGGCTACGTCCGCATCGGCGGCGTCCTCGACGAGCTCCCAGCCATCCGCCGCCAAGCGGCCTGCGAGCTCCTCCGAGTCCACCTCGTTACGGGCGCAGCCAAGAGTGACAAGGGCGACGGTACGGCGTTCGGGCATGGACTCAAGACTACTTCGTCCCGGCGTCGGCCCCTGCCGCAAGTCCCCCTACAGCAAGATCCCCGGGGTGCGGCGCAGCACCCCGGGGATCCGGATCAAGCCTTCCGCCCTAGGGCGGTCCCGTGTCAGCCCGCCTGGGGCTGGTCCTGGAGAGGGTCGGCCTTCGTGTATTTCAGACGCTCCACCTGACCCGGCTGGAAGTCGTCCTTGATCTCCTTGCCGTTCACGAAGAGCTTCACGGCTCCGGCGTCGCCGAGCACGAGGTCGACGGATTCCTTGTCCGTGAAGGTCTTGGACTCACCCTGCGTGAGGGTGCCGTCGAAGAGCAGCCGGCCGGTGGAGTCCTTCGCGGAGATCCAGCTCTCGCCCGTGTCGGCCGTCAGGACCACGGTGACGAGGTCCTTGGGCGCGGCGGCGATCGCGCTGTCCGAGGGCTCCGGCTTGGGTGCCTGCGGGGTCTGCTGGGGCGGTGCGGCCGGCTTGGCGCCGCTCTGCTTGGGGGCGGGCTTGGGGGAGGCGGAACCTTCCGCCACCGGGCGCTTGTCCTTCTCGTCGCCACCGCTGAAGGCGGTGAAGCCCACGAAGCCGATCACGGCGACGATGGCGGCGACCATGGCCGCGGTCCAGTTGGGCCGCTGCCGCTCGGGGCGGATCCGCTCGGCGTCGAACATCGGCGCGGCGGGCGTGGGTGCCGGCCGACCGCCGTGGGCCGCGTCGTAGCTCTCGACCAGGGGTGCCGGATCGAGGCCCACGGCACGGGCGAGCGTACGGATGTGACCGCGGGCGTAGACGTCGCCGCCGCACCGCGTGAAGTCGTCCTCTTCGATCGCGTGCACGATCGGGATGCGCACGCGGGTGGTGGAACTGACCTCGTCGACTGTGAGCCCGGCGGCGATCCGGGCCTTCTTGAGGGCCGTCCCGATGGACGGTCCTTCGACGGGACGTTCGACGATGCGGTCCTCGGACCGGTCGTCGGTCGAAGGCCGCTCTTCTTCGGGGGAGTTGGAGTTGCCGATGGACACGTGGGCGCCTTTCGAGCGTGTAGCCACCTGCTGGAAGTCCAGTCTAGGGGGGTGACGAAAGGGTGGAGCAACCGGAGGGTGCACTCCCTACGCCATCCGAATGGCGAAGGGAGGTCGTGCTCGGGTGCGGCGGCCCGGCGCCGCGAGCCTTCTCGCGCGCCTACCGCCACCTCTCTTCAACTTGACGCGGGCCCAAGGGAAACGGTTGCCCGCGATTTCATTACGGATGGGCCTCGCCCCGGATCACGGCGAGCACTCCGTCCAGGTCGTCGGCCTTCAGCAGGACGTCGCGCGCCTTCGAGCCCTCGCTCGGGCCGACGATGCCCCGTGACTCCATCAGGTCCATGAGCCGCCCCGCCTTCGCGAAGCCCACCCTCAACTTGCGCTGGAGCATCGAGGTGGACCCGAACTGCGTGGAGACCACCAGCTCCGCCGCCTGGCACAGCAGGTCCAGGTCGTCGCCGATGTCCTCGTCGATCTCCTTCTTCTGCTTCTGCCCGACGGTGACGTCGTCCCGGAAGACGGGCGCCATCTGGTCCTTGCAGTGCTGGACGATGCCGGCGATCTCGTCCTCGGTGACGAAGGCGCCCTGGAGGCGGACGGGCTTGTTGGCGCCCATCGGCAGGAACAGCCCGTCGCCCTTGCCGATCAGCTTCTCGGCACCGGGCTGGTCGAGGATGACCCGGCTGTCGGCGAGCGAGGAGGTGGCGAAGGCCAGGCGCGACGGCACGTTCGCCTTGATCAGACCGGTGACCACGTCCACCGAGGGCCGCTGGGTGGCGAGCACCAGGTGGATGCCGGCCGCGCGGGCCAGCTGGGTGATGCGGACGATGGAGTCCTCGACGTCACGCGGGGCCACCATCATCAGGTCGGCGAGCTCGTCGACGATCACCAGCAGGTACGGGTAGGGGCTGAGCTCCCGCTCGCTGCCCGGCGGCAGTTTGATCTTGCCGTCCCGGATGGCCTGGTTGAAGTCGTCGATGTGCCGGTAGCCGAAGGCGGCGAGGTCGTCGTAGCGCAGGTCCATCTCGCGCACGACCCACTGGAGCGCCTCGGCGGCCCGCTTGGGGTTGGTGATGATCGGCGTGATCAGGTGCGGGATGCCCTCGTACGCCGTCAGCTCGACGCGCTTGGGGTCCACGAGGACCATCCGGACGTCCTCCGGGGTGGCCCGGACCATGATGGAGGTGATCAGGCAGTTGATGCAGGAGGACTTGCCGGAACCGGTGGCGCCGGCGACCAGCACGTGCGGCATCTTGGCGAGGTTGGCCATCACGTAGCCGCCCTCGACGTCCTTGCCGAGCGCGACCAGCATGGGGTGGTCGTCCTCGGCAGCGTCCGCGAGGCGCAGGACGTCACCCAGGTTGACCATCTCGCGGTCGGTGTTCGGGATCTCGATGCCGACCGCCGACTTGCCCGGGATCGGGCTGATGATCCGGACGTCCGGCGAGGCCACCGCGTAGGCGATGTTCTTGGTCAGGGCGGTGATCCGCTCGACCTTGACCGCGGCGCCCAGGGTGACCTCGTACCGGGTGACGGTCGGTCCCCGGGTGAAGCCGGTGACGTCCGCGTCGACCTTGAACTCGGTGAACACGTTGCGCAGGGAGGCGACCACCGCGTCGTTGGCGGCGCTGCGGGTCTTGCCGGGCCCGCCCTTCTCCAGCAGGTCGAGCGAGGGCAGCGCGTACGTGATGTCCCCGCGCAGCTGGAGCTGTTCGGCGCGCGGCGGCAGCGCTTGGGCCTGCGGCGGGGCCTTGGTCAGGTCGGGCACCGACAGGGTCCCGGAGGCGGCGGCCGTGGTGGCGTGCGGCGGCCCGGCGGCGGGCTCGGCCGCGGAGTCGACGACGCTCCCGGGCGCGCGCTCGGGGGTGCGGTCCGGCACGGGACGCTCCGCGCGGGCTTCCGGCACCGGAGTGGTGAGCTCCGCGCCGTCCCGCTCGGTGGTGATCCCCTGGGTGAGGTCGGCGACGAGCGGGGAGGGCGGCATGCCGCCGTAGACCACCCCGTCCAGTGCGGCGGCGGCCGCCGCGGCCACGTCGACGGCGTCCATCCCCCGATCCATTGCGGGCCGGGCCGGGCTCCTCCGGGGCTTGCGGCGCCGGGCCAGCGCCTCCTCCTCGGCCTCGTCCACCGGGTCGCCGGGGCCCTCGCCCGCCTCGCCACGGGCCCGCCACCGCTCCGGGTCGTGCCGCTCGCCGGCGACGCCCTCGGCCTCGCCGTAGCCCTCGTCGTACTCGTTCGGGGCGATGATCCCGAGCCGGATGCCGAGCCTGCGCAGCCGCTGCGGGATCGCGTTGACCGGGGTGGCGGTGACCACGAGCAGGCCGAAGATCGTGAGCAGTACCAGCATGGGCACGGCCAGCGGCGCGCCCATGGTGAAGATCAGCGGCTTGGAGGCGCCCCAGCCGATGAGCCCGCCCGCGTTCTGCATCGCGGTGGTGCCCTCGTCCCGGCCGGGCGCCCCGCAGGCGATGTGGACCAGGCCCAGGACGCCGATGACGAGGGCCGACAGCCCGATGCCGATGCGGCCGTTGGCATCGGTCTGCTCGGGATGGCGGATGAAACGGACCGCCATGACGCCGAGCAGGATCGGGACGAGCAGATCCAGCCGCCCGAAGAGACCGGTGATCAGCATCGTGACCAGATCCCCGACGGGACCGCTCAGATTCGACCAGGTACCGGCGGCGACGATCAGCGCGAGGGCGAGCAGCAGCAGGGCCACGCCGTCCTTGCGGTGAGCGGGATCGAGGTTCTTGGCCCCCTGGCCGATCCCGCGGAAGACGGCGCCGACCGCGTGCGCGCAGCCGAGCCAGAGCGCGCGCACCAACCGCACCACGCCCCCGGTCGGGGAAGGCGCGGGCTTGGCCGCGGCCTTCTTGGCCGGGGCGCGCTTGGCGGGCGCGGGCTTCTTCGCCGCGGGCCTGCGCGCCGGCGCGGCCTTCTTCGCCGGCGCCGCCGTACGGCCGGTGCGGCCCTTCGCGGTGCCCGCCGTGCTCTGGGAACCCTTACCGGACGTACGTGAGGCCATGGGGCCGAGGTTACCGGTGCGCACGCCGGTGGACACGCGTGCCCACCCCTTCACCCGTTCGTGTCGTCGGCTCCGTAGGCGCTTTGACGCACCGCCAGTACCGACCCGCGTACGGTCAGTTCTGCGCGGGCAGGGCCGGAGCCCCTCCGGCGGTCCCCGGCTCCAGCGCGTCGAGTGCCCGCCGCAGTCCGGTGAGTTTGCGCTCCAGGTGCGCCGCGGTCGCCACCACGCCGGCGTCGGCCGAATCCTCGCCGAGCTGCTTGGTCAGCGCCTCGGCCTGCTCCTCGACCGCCGCGAGGCGGGCGGAGAGCTCGGCCAGCAGTCCGGCCGTCTCCTTGCCCGCGTCCACGCCGCCCGAGCTGCCACCCTCCAGCTGGAGCCGCAGCAGGGCCGCCTGTTCCCGCAGTTGGCAGTTCTTCGTGTACAGCTCCACGAAGACCGAGACCTTGGCCCGCAGCACCCACGGGTCGAAGGGCTTGGAGATGTAGTCGACCGCACCCGCCGCGTAGCCGCGGAACGTGTGGTGCGGACCGTGATTGATCGCGGTGAGGAAGATGATCGGGATGTCCCGGGTCCGTTCCCGCCGCTTGATGTGCGCGGCCGTTTCGAATCCGTCCATTCCCGGCATCTGGACATCCAGCAGGATGACCGCGAAATCGTCCGTCAGCAGCGCTTTGAGCGCTTCCTCCCCCGACGACGCCCGGACCAGTGTCTGATCGAGCGCGGAGAGGATGGCCTCCAGCGCCAGCAGATTCTCCGGCCGGTCGTCGACCAGGAGGATCTTGGCCTTCTGCACCATGCCCTGTCCTCCTCGCCCCGGCATGGGGCCTCCCCGGCTCCGGGCTCCGGCCTGTGCGCCGGGCCCCGCCCCAGAGGACGGCATCCTTGCGCCGTCCGTCCTTGTGCCGGTCATCGTAGCCCCAGTCCCGAGATCGCCACACCCTGTCACCAAGATGTCACTGTGCACGAAGCAGAAACGTGGTGGGAGAGCAGAAGGTTCCCCGTTCACCGCCCTCCCACACCGCATCGGGCACAGTGAGTCAGCGATCGTTGTCCTTCTGCCCTCCCGGCGATCACTTACCGCGCATCCACTGCTCCATCACCGACAGCAGATAGTCGGGATCGACCGGCTTGGTGACGTAGTCGGAAGCACCGGAGTCGATCGCCTTCTCCCGGTCCCCCTTCATCGCCTTCGCCGTCAGGGCGATGATCGGCAGCCCCGCGAACTGCGGCATCCGCCGGATCGCCGAGGTCGTCGCGTACCCGTCCATCTCGGGCATCATGATGTCCATCAGCACGACCGTCACATCGTCGTGCTGCTCCAGGACTTCGATGCCCTCCCGCCCGTTCTCCGCGTACAGCACGGCCAGTCCGTGCTGCTCCAGCACGCTGGTGAGCGCGAAGACGTTGCGTACGTCGTCGTCGACGATGAGCACCCTCTCGCCGTGGAAGTCGTACGACCGGGGCACCACCGGGAGCTCGTCCTCCGCGTTGCCCCAGCCGTCCTCGGCCCCCACGACGTTCGGCTGACCCGGCACCGCCGTACGCGGCTCCAGATCGCTCGCCGCCTTGCGCCGCCGCCGGAACAGCGCGGCCCCGCCGCCCTGCCCCTGCCCGGCCGGCTCGGCCGCCGACAGCGCCGGACGCACCGGCTGCGCCTGCACCGACGGCATGGCCGCCGGACCCGCCTGGCTTCCCGGCAACGAGGGCCGGCCCCCGTCCAGGGACCTGCGGTACAGCTCGCCGCGGGCACCGCCGGGCGTCGGCGGCGCGTACCCCTGCGGCGGCAGCTCGCTCGGGTGCAGCGGCAGGTACAGCGTGAAGGTGGACCCGCGGCCGGGCTCGCTCGCCGCGTGGATCTCACCGCCCAACAGCCGGGCGATCTCCCGGCTGATGGACAGCCCCAGCCCGGTGCCGCCGTACTTGCGGCTCGTCGTCCCGTCCGCCTGCTTGAACGCCTCGAAGATCACCAGCATCTTGCTCGCGGCGATCCCGATCCCGGTGTCGGTGACCGAGAAGGCGATCAGGTCCGCGTCCGCCTCCCGCAGCGATCCGGCCTCCAGCAGCTGCTCCCGGATCGCGGTGGGCACATCGGCGCCGGCCGGCCGGATCACCAGCTCCACCGCCCCGGTGTCGGTGAACTTCACCGCGTTCGACAGCAGGTTGCGCAGCACCTGCAGCAGCCGCTGCTCGTCGGTGTGCAGCGTGGCGGGCAGCTCCGGGGAGACCCGTACCGAGAAGTCCAGGCCCTTCTCCGCCGTCAGCGGCCGGAAGGTCGCCTCGACGTAGTCCACGAGCTGCACCAGCGCGATCCGGGTCGGCGAGACGTCCATCTTCCCGGCCTCGACCTTCGACAGGTCGAGGATGTCGTTGATGAGCTGCAGCAGGTCCGAACCCGCGCCGTGGATGGTCTCGGCGAACTCCACCTGCTTCGGCGAGAGGTTCCCCTCCGCGTTGTCGGCGAGCAGCTTGGCCAGGATCAGCAGCGAGTTGAGCGGGGTCCGCAGCTCGTGCGACATGTTCGCCAGGAACTCGGACTTGTAGCGCATCGAGACCGCGAGCTGCTCGGCGCGCTCCTCCAGGACCTGCCGGGCCTCCTCGATCTCGGTGTTCTTCACCTCGATGTCCCTGTTCTGCTGGGCCAGCAGCTCGGCCTTCTCCTCCAGCTCCGCGTTGGCGGCCTGCAGAGCCTTCTGCCGGTTCTCCAGCTCGTCCGAGCGCTCGCGCAGCTGCTCGGTCATCTCCTGCGACTGCTTCAGCAGCATCTCCGTCTTGGAGTTGACGCTGATGGTGTTGACGCTCGTACCGATCATCTCGGCGATCTGGCTGAGGAAGTCCTTCTGGATCTGGGTGAAGGGCGTGAAGGAGGCCAGCTCGATGACGCCGAGCACCTTCCCCTCGAAGAGCACCGGCAGCACGATGACGTGCGCCGGCGGCGCCTCGCCCAGACCCGAGGAGATCTTCAGGTAGCCGGGCGGGGTGTTCTCGACGAGGATCATCCGCTTCTCCTCGGCGACCGCCCCGATCAGCCCCTCCCCCGGCCGGAAGGAGATGGGCATCTGACCGCCCGCGTACGCGTAACTCCCGCGCATCCGCAGCTCGTACGAACCGTCCGCTCCCCCCTCCGTCCCGATCTCGGTGGTACCGCCGGCCGGCAGCGCCAGGAAGAAGGCACCGTGCTGCGCGGAGACCACCGGGGTCAGCTCGCTCATGATCAGCGAGGCCACGTCGTCGAGCTCCCGGCGTCCCTGCATCAGCGCGGAGATCCGGGCGAGGTTGCCCTTGAGCCAGTCCTGCTCCTTGTTGGCCAAGGTGGTGTCGCGCAGGTTCGCGATCATCGTGTTGATGTTGTCCTGGAGGACCTGGATCTCGCCCGCCGCGTCCACGTCGATCTTCAGGTTGAGGTCGCCGCGGGTCACCGCGGTGGCCACGGCCGCGATCGCGCGCACCTGCCGGGTGAGGTTCCCGGCCATCTCGTTCACGGACTCGGTCAGGTCCCGCCAGGTGCCGTCGACGTCCCGGACGCGCGCCTGGCCGCCCAGGATGCCCTCGGTACCCACCTCGCGGGCCACCCGGGTCACCTGGTCGGCGAAGGACGACAGCTGGTCGACCATCGTGTTGATGGTGGTCTTGAGCTCCAGGATCTCGCCGCGGGCGTCGATGTCGATCTTCTTGGTCATGTCGCCCTTGGCGATGGCGGTCGTGACCATGGCGATCTGGCGCACCTGACCGGTCAGGTTGGAGGCCATGAAGTTCACCGAGTCGGTGAGGTCCTTCCAGGTGCCCGAGACGCCCGGCACGTGCGCCTGACCGCCCAGGCGGCCCTCGGTGCCCACCTCACGGGCCACCCGGGTCACCTCGTCCGCGAAGGACGAGAGGGTCTTCACCATCGTGTTGACGGTGTCGGCGAGCTGCGCGACCTCGCCGCGCGCCTCGACCGTGACCTTCTTCGTCAGGTCACCGTTGGCGACCGCCGCCGAGACCTGGGAGATGTTGCGCACCTGTGAGGTCAGGTTGTTGGCCATCAGGTTGACGTTGTCGGTCAGGTCCTTCCAGATGCCGGTCACCCCGCGCACCCGGGCCTGGCCGCCGAGGATGCCCTCGGAGCCCACCTCACGGGCCACCCGGGTCACCTGCTCGGCGAACGACGACAGCTGGTCCACCATCGTGTTGACGGTGGTGACCAGTTCGAGGATCTCGCCCTTGGCGTCGACCGTGATCTTCTTGGAGAGGTCGCCCATGGCCACGGCCGTGGTCACCTCGGCGATGTTGCGCACCTGGGACGTCAGGTTGTTCGCCATGAAGTTGACGGACTGCGTGAGGTCCTTCCAGGTGCCGGAGACCCCCTTCACCTCCGCCTGGCCGCCGAGGATGCCCTCGGTACCCACCTCGCGCGCCACCCGGGTCACCTGCTCCGCGAAGTTCGAGAGCTGGTCGACCATCGTGTTGAGGGTGTTCTTCAGCTCCAGGATCTCGCCCCGGGCGTCCACGTCGATCTTCTGCGAGAGGTCACCGCGGGCCACCGCCGTCGCGACCTGCGCGATGTTGCGCACCTGCGAGGTCAGGTTCCCGGCCATGCCGTTCACGGAGTCCGTCAGGTCACGCCACACGCCGGCCACACCGGGCACCTGCGCCTGACCGCCGAGGCGACCCTCGGTACCCACGTCCCGGGCCACCCGGGTCACCTGCTCGGCGAAGGCCGAGAGCTGGTCGACCATCGTGTTGATGGTGTTCTTCAGCTCCAGGATCTCGCCCCTGGCGTCCACGTCGATCTTCTGCGAGAGGTCACCGCGGGCCACCGCCGTCGTCACCTGGGCGATCTGACGCACCTGCGACGTCAGGTTCCCGGCCATGAAGTTGACGGAGTCGGTGAGCTCCTTCCAGGTGCCGGACACCCCCTCGACCCGGGCCTGGCCGCCGAGCCGGCCCTCCGTACCCACGTCCCGCGCCATCCGCGTGACCTGGTCGGCGAAGGAGGACAGCTGGTCCACCATCGTGTTCACGGTGTTCTTCAGCTGGAGCATCTCGCCGGAGACGTCGACCGTGACCTTCTGCGACAGATCGCCGTTGGCCACCGCCGTGGTCACCTGCGCGATGTTGCGCACCTGACCGGTGAGGTTCCGGAAGGCGGTGTTCACCGAGTCGGTGAGGTCCTTCCACGTCCCGGCCGCCCCCGGCACCTGCGCCTGGCCGCCGAGTTCACCCTCGACGCCGACCTCACGGGCCACACGCGTCACTTCAGCACCGAAGGAGGACAGCTGGTCCACCATCGTGTTGACGGTGTTCTTCAGCTCCAGCATCTCGCCGGCCACGTCGACCGTGACCTTCTGCGACAGGTCGCCGTTGGCCACCGCCGTCGTCACCTGCGCGATGTCCCGCACCTGGGTGGTGAGGTTACGGAAGACCGTGTTCACCGAGTCGGTGAGGTCCTTCCACGTCCCCGCGGCCCCCGGCACCTGCGCCTGACCGCCGAGCAGACCCTTGGCCCCGACCTCGCTGGCCACACGTGTGACCTCGTCCGCGAAGGTCCGTAGCGTCTCGGTCATCTGGTTGATCGTTTCGGCCAGCTGCGCCACCTCGCCGCGCGCGCTCACCCGTACCTTCTGCGACAGGTCGCCGTTCGCGACCGCCGTGGTCACCTGCGCGATCCCGCGCACCTGGGCCGTCAGGTTCCCGGCCATGGTGTTGACCGAGTCGGTCAGGTCCTTCCACACGCCCGCGACCCCGGGCACCTTCGCCTGGCCGCCCAGCTCGCCCTCCGTACCCACCTCGCGGGCGACGCGGGTCACCTCGGAGGAGAAGGACGACAGCTGGTCCACCATCGTGTTCACGGTGTTCTTCAGCTGGAGCATCTCGCCGGCCACGTGCACCGTGACCTTGCGCGACAGGTCGCCCTTGGCGACCGCCGTCGTGACGAGAGCGATGTCACGTACCTGAGCGGTGAGCCGGTACGCCATCGTGTTGACGGAGTCGGTCAGATCTTTCCAGGATCCTGACATCCCGCGCACCTGGGCCTGACCACCGAGCTTGCCCTCGGTACCCACCTCCAGCGCCACCCGCGTCACCTCGTCGGTGAACGCCGACAGCTGGTCGACCAGGTTGTTGACCGTGCGCCCGACCTTCAGGAACTCGCCGCGCAGCGGATGCCCGGCCCCCTCGGCCGCCTGCGTCCGCAGATCCATCCGCTGGTCCAGATCGCCCTCGGCCACCGCCGACAGCACCCGGCCCACCTCGGACACCGGTCGCGCCAGATCGTCCACCAACTGGTTCGAGGCGTCGATCGCGGCCGCCCACGAGCCTTCGCAGGCGCCCGTTTCCAGCCGTTCGCTCAGCTTGCCCTCGCGGCCCACCATCCGCCGAACTCGGGACAACTCCCCGGTCAGGTGGAGATTACGGTCGGCGACCTCGTTGTAGACGGCGGCGATCTCCGCCATCACGCCCTCGCCGGACACCGTCAGCCGCTTGCGGAAATTCCCGTCCCGCATCGACACCAGGGCCGTGAGCAGCCGGTTCAGAGCGGCGGTATCGACCTCCGTCGTGCCACTGCGCCGCGAACGACCGCCTTTCGGCCGCGTTCCCGTGCGCCGCACCGCTGCGCCAGACTCCACCGTGTCCCTCCCGAAAGGGTCGACCACATTTCCACCGGACGCCTGACTCGTCACAAGCCGGCTCTGCAAGCCTGCCCAGTGTTTCACCCTGGCCGAACCCGGCCATAACACTTCGGCACCATCGCACACCCGCCGTACCCTGCGGGTGGAATCCCTGACGACGGCACCATGCCGGCCGCGAAGGTAAGTAACCTGGCACCCGATGTCCAACCGCGTCGAAGGAGACCAGTGATCACGGCACGGGCGGCTGCCAGCTTCGATCCTCTCGGGCGCTCGGTCGCCGCCGCCCGTGGATTCGTCCGCGACACCCTGCACGGCTGGGGCTTCGCGGACATCGTCGACGACGCGGTGGTCCTCACCAGCGAGCTCGTCACCAATGCCGTGGTCCACGCCGGCACCCGGGCCGAGGTGCTGTGCCTGCGCGCCGACGGCGGCGTACGCGTCGAGGTGGCCGACCGGTATCCGGAGCGCGAGCTGCCGCTCCAGCACCCCGGCGAACGCCCCTACGCCGACCCCGACCGCGAGAACGGCCGCGGCCTGATGCTGTGCGCCGCCCTCGCCACCCGCTGGGGCGTCGAGTACACCGCCACCCACAAGCACGTGTGGTTCCGCCTCGACCTGCCAGACCGGCCGGTCGGTACCCGCTCCGCGGGCCCTGTGGTCCCCGACCAGCTGCTGCCCCTGGCCGACAGCCGGGTCCGCGTCGCCGTCCTCCAGATCGACTCGGACGACGCGATCTCCGCCTGGAACGAGGACGCCGAGCACATCTTCGGGCACCCCGCGGAGAAGGCCCTCGGCCGCCCGCTCGCCGAGCTCGCCGCCTGGCCGCAGACCCCCGGCACCGGCACCGGTATCGCCGAGGCCCTGCGCCTGTCCCGCTGGGAGGGCAGCTACGGCGTCCGCGGCGCCGACGGCCGCGTCATCCCCGTCTTCGCCTCGCACCTGCGGGTCCGCGACGCCCACGGCGAACCGTCCATCGTCTGCCTGCTCGTCCACGACGACGAGCGCGCCGTGCTCCAGACCCCGGTACGGGTGCCCACGAGCGACAGCGGCCATTTCACCGATCCCCGCCCCACGGACCCCTTCGAGGTCTTCATCGGCTCCCCGGCCCCCGACGACCTCGACGGCCTCCTCCAGCGCACCGTGGAACGCGCCCGCGACCTCCTCGACGCCGACGCCGCCTTCCTGCTGCTCGCCACCGACGACGAGACCGAGCTGGAGGTCCGCGCCACCACCGGCCTGCCGTCCACCCGTCAGCGCTTCGCCCGTGTCCCCGTCGAGGCCGGCACCAACCGCTACGGGTCCGCCCGCATGCCCGCCGTCCACGACGACCTGATCGCCTCCTCCGGAGCCGTTCCGCTCCTGGAGGCCACCGGCATGCGTTCCGCGGTCACCGTCCCCCTGAAGGTGGAGGGCCGCCTCACCGGCTCCCTCGGCGTCGCAGCCGAGACTCCCGGCCGCTACTCCAACGAAGAGGCCCTGCACCTGCAGTTCGCCGCCGACCGCATCGCCCTCGCCGTCGAGTCCGCCCGCCTCGGTGAACTGGAGCGACTGCGCCGCGGTTCCCTCTCCTTCCTCGTCGAGGCCTCCGACCTGCTGGCCGGCACCCTCGACCGGGACCAGACCCTGGCCCTCATGGCCCAGATGACCGTCCCGACCCTCGCCACCTGGTGCGCCGTCTACACGATCGCCGACCAGTCCTCCGACCCGTACCTCTCCTACGTCCTCCACGAGGACGAGGAGCGCATCGACGGCCTCAAGGAGCTGCTCTCCCGGGTCAGTCCGCCCGAGCCGGTCCGTGAGGCCGGTGCCCGCCCGTGGGCCGAGGCCACGACCGCGGTCGGCGGTGAGACGGTGGTGCTGCCCCTCCTCGCCCGCAACCGCGTGATCGGCATGCTCACCCTCGGCAAGCCGCGCGAGGAGCACTTCCGCCAGGAGATCCTCGAACTGGCCGAGGACCTCTCGCGCCGGGCCGCCCTGGCCCTCGACAACGCCCGCCTGTACTCGGAGCGCACCGCGATCAGCCGTTCCCTCCAGCGCAGTCTGCTGCCGCCCGGCTCCCCCGCGATCCCCGGCATGGAGGTCGAGGTCATCTACCGAGCGGCCGGCGAGGGCAACGAGGTCGGCGGCGACTTCTACGACGTCTTCCCGATCCGCGACGGCGCGTACGGCTTCGCCATCGGCGACGTCTGCGGCACGGGCCCGGAAGCCGCGGCCGTCACCGGCCTCGCCCGGCACGCCCTGCGTCTGCTGGCCCGTGAGGGCCTCGGCGGCCCGGCGGTCCTCGAACGCCTCAACGCGGCCATCCTCGACGAGGGCGCCCGCAGTCGCTTCCTCACCCTCCTGTACGGCGAGCTCCACCCCCAGCCCGACGGCGGCGCCCTCATGAAGGTCGTCTGCGCGGGCCATCCGCTGCCGCTTCGCCTGCGCCCGAACGGCCAGGTCGACGCGGCCGCGGATCCGCAGCCGCTGCTGGGTGTGATCGACGACCTGGACCTCTACGAGCAGACCCTCACCCTCGACCCCGGCGACGTGCTGCTCTGCGTCACCGACGGTGTGACCGAACGCCGTGAGGGCACCCGCATGCTGGGCGACGACGGCCTCACCGAGGTCCTCACCACTTGTACGGGGCTCACTGCGGGCGCGGTCGCCTCCCGCGTCCTGCGCGCGGTGGAACGCTTCGCCGCCGAACCCGCCTCGGACGACATGGCGATCCTCGCCTTCCGTGTCCCGGAACAGCGCGTGGGCGAATAGCCGGCGCGTACCTCGGCGAGAAACCTGGGCCCGGCGGATGCCGGGCCCAGGTTTCGGTCGTACGAGTCGGTGGCCGCTCGGTGTTCACCCCGGACGGGCCGGTGTGATCCGACGGGTGGCGGAGCGCAGGGCGAAGGCCATCACCAGCTCGAAGACGCCCAGCAGGACGAGCCAGAGCCCCAGAAGCCGCGTCAGGGCCACGGCGGAGTCCACGGGGAAGCAGAGCACGACGATGCCGGCGACGGCGCCGAGAGCACCCAGGCCGAACTGCAGGCCGCGGTGCACGAGGGTGTGATCGGCGATCGCGGTGAACGCCGCGAGCACTCCGGACAGCAACCAGAACACCCCGATGATCAGGGACAGCGCGCCGATCGTCTGCATCGGATGGCGCAGGACCAGGACGCCCGCCAGGAACGCGAGCATGGCGATCAGGACACCCGCCAGCCGGCTGCCGCCGTCCCTGCTGTGCGAAAAGGCGGTGACGAAGCGGAAGGCACCCGCCACCAGGAGCTGCAGGCCGATGATGACGGCCAGGATGTGCAGCGTCTCGTCGGGCCAGACGAGCACCAGAATGCCGGGGATCAGGGTCGCGAGGGCGAAGCCGAGAGCCCAGTGCCACGTGCTGCCGAGGTGCTTGAGGACGTCCTCGGGATCGTTCTGCGTGTGCTGTGGTGCCGCTGCGTCGGGGGGTACGGTCATCACGCCTCCTGGGCCAACCGAGCGGCCCGTGGGGGCACCTCGAAGCCGCCGGAACGTACCTTATCTACCCTTCACATCCATGGTAGGCAGCTCGGCTACGGCCCGCCCCTCCGGCCCGGGGAGCGCCCTGCGGCCGGCCGTTCGGACGGCTACACGTCCGTACCGGAAAACAAAAAAGGCCCCCGCCAACCGGCGGGGGCCTTTTCAAGTGGAGCCCTTTAACGGAATCGAACCGTTGACCTTCTCCTTACCATGGAGACGCTCTACCGACTGAGCTAAAAGGGCGGGTTGTTCGGCGGCGTCCTACTCTCCCACAGGGTCCCCCCTGCAGTACCATCGGCGCTGAAAGGCTTAGCTTCCGGGTTCGGAATGTAACCGGGCGTTTCCCTAACGCTATGACCACCGAAACACTATGAAATTCTGAACATGCTGGTGTTGACACAGCTGTTCGTTATTTCAGAACTAACACAGTGGACGCGAGCAACTGAGGACAAGCCCTCGGCCTATTAGTACCAGTCAGCTTCACCCGTTACCGGGCTTCCACATCTGGCCTATCAACCCAGTCGTCTACTGGGAGCCTTACCCTCTCAAGGAGGTGGGAATACTCATCTTGAAGCAGGCTTCCCGCTTAGATGCTTTCAGCGGTTATCCCTCCCGAACGTAGCCAACCAGCCATGCCCTTGGCAGGACAACTGGCACACCAGAGGTTCGTCCGTCCCGGTCCTCTCGTACTAGGGACAGCCCTTCTCAATATTCCTACGCGCACAGCGGATAGGGACCGAACTGTCTCACGACGTTCTAAACCCAGCTCGCGTACCGCTTTAATGGGCGAACAGCCCAACCCTTGGGACCGACTCCAGCCCCAGGATGCGACGAGCCGACATCGAGGTGCCAAACCATCCCGTCGATATGGACTCTTGGGGAAGATCAGCCTGTTATCCCCGGGGTACCTTTTATCCGTTGAGCGACGGCGCTTCCACAAGCCACCGCCGGATCACTAGTCCCGACTTTCGTCCCTGCTCGACCCGTCGGTCTCACAGTCAAGCTCCCTTGTGCACTTACACTCAACACCTGATTGCCAACCAGGCTGAGGGAACCTTTGGGCGCCTCCGTTACCCTTTGGGAGGCAACCGCCCCAGTTAAACTACCCATCAGACACTGTCCCTGATCCGGATCACGGACCGAGGTTAGACATCCAGCACGACCAGAGTGGTATTTCAACGACGACTCCACAACCACTGGCGTGGCTGCTTCAAAGTCTCCCACCTATCCTACACAAGCCGAACCGAACACCAATATCAAACTGTAGTAAAGGTCCCGGGGTCTTTCCGTCCTGCTGCGCGAAACGAGCATCTTTACTCGTAGTGCAATTTCACCGGGCCTATGGTTGAGACAGTCGAGAAGTCGTTACGCCATTCGTGCAGGTCGGAACTTACCCGACAAGGAATTTCGCTACCTTAGGATGGTTATAGTTACCACCGCCGTTTACTGGCGCTTAAGTTCTCAGCTTCGCAACCCCGAAAGGTCACTAACCGGTCCCCTTAACGTTCCAGCACCGGGCAGGCGTCAGTCCGTATACATCGCCTTACGGCTTCGCACGGACCTGTGTTTTTAGTAAACAGTCGCTTCTCGCTGGTCTCTGCGGCCACCCCCAGCTCACGGAGCAAGTCCGATCACCAGTGATGGCCCCCCTTCTCCCGAAGTTACGGGGGCATTTTGCCGAGTTCCTTAACCATAGTTCACCCGAACGCCTCGGTATTCTCTACCTGACCACCTGAGTCGGTTTAGGGTACGGGCCGCCATGAAACTCGCTAGAGGCTTTTCTCGACAGCATAGGATCATCCACTTCACCACAATCGGCTCGGCATCAGGTCTCAGCCTTGTATGAGGGACGGATTTGCCTACCCCTCGGCC
>NZ_CM132132.1:2357500-3622500 GCF_053615355.1 Streptomyces sp. CLCI03
CGGGCGATGCCCATGTTGCGGACCATCGAACGGCCGACGAAGGCGACCCGGCGGTCGAATTCGTGGGCGGCGTCGAGGATCTGCTGGATGCGGTGCACGTGGCTGGCGAACGACGCCACGATGATCCGCTTCTGGGCACTCGCGAAGACCCCGCGGATGGCGTTGGAGATGTCACGCTCGGGCGGGACGAAGCCCGGGACCTCGGCGTTCGTGGAGTCGGAGAGGAGAAGGTCGATGCCCTCTTCGCTCAGACGCGCGAACGCGTGCAGGTCGGTGAGGCGGTTGTCCAGCGGGAGCTGGTCCATCTTGAAGTCACCGGTGGCCACGACCATGCCGGCGCCGGTACGGATGGCCACGGCCAGGGCGTCCGGGATGGAGTGGTTGACCGCGATGAACTCGCAGTCGAACGGGCCGAGGGCCTCGCGCTCGCCCTCCTTCACCTCAAGGGTGTAGGGACGGATGCGGTGCTCCTGGAGCTTGGCCTCGATGAGGGCCAGCGTCAGCTTGGAGCCGATCAGCGGGATGTCCGCCTTCTCCCGGAGGAGGTAGGGGACGGCGCCGATGTGGTCCTCGTGGCCGTGCGTGAGGACGATGCCGTCGATGTCGTCGAGGCGATCCCGGATGGACGAGAAGTCCGGCAGGATCAGGTCGATGCCCGGCTGCTCCTCCTCGGGGAAGAGGACGCCGCAGTCGACGATCAGCAGACGGCCGTCGTACTCGAAGACGGTCATGTTGCGGCCGATCTCGCCGAGACCACCCAGGGGGGTGACTCTGAGGCCGCCCTTGGGCAGCTTCGGCGGCGGACCGAGTTCCGGATGCGGATGGCTCAAAAGTGTCTCCTCACCACGCACGCCACGTACCCCGGAAGGCACGTGGCGCGCATGTCATTCGTGCACTTGCTGTTGTCTGTTCGGTATGTGTTTGTTCGTTCTTATTCAGTTGTGAAGTCTGTTGTCAGAGCTGTACCCCGCCGGCAGCAAGATCGATCTTGAGCTGGGCGATCTCTTCGGCGGTCAGCTCGATCAGCGGGAGCCGCAGCGGGCCCGCGGGCAGACCCTGCAGGTTGAGCGCGCCCTTGGTGGTCATCACACCCTGGGTACGGAACATGCCGGTGAAGATCGGGAGCAGCTTCTGGTGGATCTCGGTCGCCTTCTGGACGTCTCCGCCCAGGTGGGCCTCCAGCATGGCGCGCAGCTCGGGGGTGACCACGTGGCTGACGACGGAGACGAATCCCGCCGCGCCGATCGACAGGAGCGGCAGGTTCAGCATGTCGTCGCCCGAGTACCAGGCCAGACCGCTCTGCGCGATGGCCCAGCTTGCCCTGCCGAGGTCGCCCTTGGCGTCCTTGTTGGCAACGATACGGGGGTGCTCGGCCAGTCGTACCAGGGTTTCGGTGTCGATCGGGACACCACTGCGGCCGGGAATGTCGTAGAGCATGACCGGCAGCTCGGTCGCGTCGGCGATCGCCGTGAAGTGCCGGAAGAGGCCTTCCTGCGGAGGCTTGCTGTAGTACGGGGTGACGGCGAGCAGGCCGTGGGCACCGGTGCGCTCGGCCTGGCGGGCCAGCTCGAGCGTGTGGCGGGTGTCGTTGGTACCGATGCCGGCGACCACGTGGGCGCGGTCTCCGACGGCTTCGAGCACGGCTCGTACGAGGTCGTTTTTCTCCGCGTCGGTGGTGGTCGGCGACTCACCGGTGGTGCCGTTGATGATCAGGCCGTCGTTGCCTGCGTCCACCAGGTGGACGGCGAGCCGCTGCGCGCCGTCGAGGTCGAGTACGCCATCCGCCGTGAACGGCGTGATCATGGCGGTGAGGACCCGCCCGAAGGGGGTCTGCGGAGTCGAGATCGGAGCCATGGGTAACACGCTACTCGCTGCCATGCTCGCGGTGTCCCCTCGGGGGACGTCAACGGGGTGTTGGACGCCGGCACTGCCTGCTCGGGGGTTCAAGCAGTGCCGGGTCCGTTTGATCAGCCTAGATGAACTTTACGAAACGTCGCAATACGGACACTTAGGACTTGACGGCGTACATCTGTACGCCGCAGGTGTATCGGCCCTTACGGGGCAACGCGACCGTTGCCGTTGTAGGCCGCGTACGTCAGCGGCATGAGCTTCGCCCAGTGCTGCTCCATCTTCTCGCCGACCATCTCGATCTCCCGCTGCGGGAAGGACGGGACCGCCGCGAGCTCGTGCTGCGTCCGCAGACCGAGGAAGTGCATCAGCGAGCGCGCGTTGCAGGTGGCGTACATCGACGAGAAAAGACCGACCGGCAGGACCGAACGGGCAACCTCCCGGGCCACGCCCGCGGCGAGCATCTCGCGGTAGGCCTCGTAGGCCTGCACGTAGGAGTCCTCCATGACGCGGGCGGTGAGCTCCTGCTGCGCCTGGGTGCCCTCGACGAAGACGTACTTGCCCGGGCGGCCCTCCTGGACCAGCTTGCGCTCGGCGTCCGGGACGTAGAAGACCGGCTCCAGCTCCCTGTAGCGACCCGACTCCTCGTTGTACGACCAGCCCACGCGGTGACGCATGAACTCACGGAAGACGAAGATCGGGGCACTGATGAAGAAAGTCATCGAGTTGTGCTCGAACGGGCTGCCGTGGCGGTCGCGCATCAGATAGTTGATGAGGCCCTTGGAACGCTCCGGGTCCTTCTGCAGCTCCTCCAGCGACTGCTCGCCGGCCGTGGAGACGCGAGCGGCCCACAGTACGTCGGAGTCGGCGGCGGAGTGCTTCACCAGCTCCACCGTCACGTCACTGCGGAAGCTGGGTTTCAGATCTGAAGCGGCGGTTTCGCTCACCGGGGGTCCTTCCAAACGTGCGTCCTGGGGCGCGCCCACTCTACGGCGCCCCTCGCGCGAGCCGCGCAGACGCACGCGCAGGGCGGGGTGCCCACGGGACCGGTGAGAGGTGTCGTACAGCTGACGCACCGCCGTGAATTTTTCCTAATGTCCCGAAATCCGGCACCAATTGACGGGCCCGTACGTCCTACCTGACGGAACGCACACCCACCCACCCGAGGAGATTCGTTCTGATGTTCCTCCGGCGCGAACCCGTCCCGTTCGCCTTCGTCTCCGAGGCCGACCGATTCCGAAGCAATGTCACTCCGCCGCCGCGGGAGCGCCTGGGGAGGACCCAGTTGGTCGCCCGTACTCTGGTCGGACTGACCGTGGTTGCGGGGCTCGCGGGCTCACTGCTCCTCGGTATGCCCGCACTGCAGCCGAGCAAGGCGCCGGAGAAGTCGCAGCAGTCGGAGGCGTCCCAGGGGCGGTAGCCTCACGGGCACAGCCCAACCGAACGTGCATGTGAGTGAGGTCCAGCCGTGCCCCTGCCCTTCCTGACGGCCGACGGCGTATCCGATGTGGATGACGACGGCGACGGCGACGAGATCCTGGCCCATGCCGACCAGGACCGCTGGCGGCGGCCCTACCGGCCCGGCCCCTGGCGCGTGGGTATCGGCGCGTTGCTGCTCCTGCTCTCGGCCTTCATGCTGCTGGCCACGATGATCGTCGCCTTCGCGGGCGGCTCGGGCGGAGCCGTGATCTGCCTGATCGCCGCGCTCGCGGTCGTCGGATCGGCGGTGCAGACCCTGCGCATCGGCGTCTGGGTGAGCCCCGCGGGGCTGCGCCGGGTCGGGTTCTTCGTGACCCGCACCACCGCGTGGAGCGAGATCGGCGAGCTGCGTACGGTGCAGCAGCCGGTGCGCTGGCTCGGGCTGCCCAGGACGGTGCAGGGGCAGGCGCTGACGATGTCCGCGCAGGGCGGCGCGGAGGCGCCGGTGCTGCTGACCGACCACAACGCCGACTTCCTGTCGCGGACCGAGGCCTTCGACCGGGCCGCCGACACGGTGGGCGCCTGGGCCGACGAATACCGGCCCGTGGCCGCCTGACCGGCCGGAACCGCCATCGGAAGCCCGTACAGGGATCAGACCTGTACGGGCTTCTTGTCGTGCAGGGCGATCGCCCGCTGCATCGCCTTGCGCGCCCGCGGGGTGTCCCGGGCGTCGTGGTAGGCGACGGCGAGGCGGAACCAGCTGCGCCAGTCCCCCGGCGCGTCCTCGGTCTCGGCCTTGCGGCGCGCGAAGACCTCGTCGGCGGAATCCCGCAGGATCCGCCCGTACTTGTCCCGCTCCAGCTCGTCGACGGGCAGGCCGCCCTCGGCCTCCAGCTCGGTGGCGAGGTGGTTGGCCCGCGTGACGAACCGGGTGTTCTGCCAGAGGAACCAGACACCGATGACCGGCAGGATCAGCACGGCCACCCCGAAGGTGACCGTGAGCAGGGTCCCGTGCTCGATGAGCATCAGGCCCCGGCTGCCGACCAGGACGAAGTAGACCACCAGGACGGCGGCCGTGAGGAAGTACGTGATCTTCGCGCGCATCGTGAATCAGTCCGGTCAGCCCAGGTCGAGGAAGTGTTCCAGGCCGAAGGTGAGGCCCGGGGTCTGCGTCACGCGGCGCACACCGAGCAGGATGCCCGGCATGAAGCTGCTGTGGTGCAGGGAATCGTGACGGATGGTCAGGGTCTCGCCCTCGCCGCCGAGCAACACCTCCTGGTGGGCCAGCAGGCCGCGCAGGCGGATGGCGTGCACCGGAACGCCGTCGACGTCCGCGCCGCGCGCGCCGTCGAGGGCGGTGGCGGTGGCGTCGGGCTGCGCGCCGAGGCCGGCCTCGGCGCGGGCCGCCGCGATGAGCTGCGCCGTACGGGTCGCCGTGCCCGAGGGGGCATCGACCTTGTTCGGGTGGTGCAGCTCGACGACCTCGACGGACTCGAAGTACCGGGCGGCCTGGGCGGCGAACTTCATGGTGAGGACGGCGCCGATGGAGAAGTTCGGGGCGATGAGCACACCGGTCTCCGGTGCGCCGTCGAGCCAGGTGCCCAGCTGCGCGAGGCGGTCCTCGGTCCAGCCGGTGGTACCGACCACTCCGTGGATGTTGTGGCGGATGAGGAAGTCGAGGTTCCCCATCACCGATGCCGGGGTGGTCAGCTCGACCGCGACCTGGGCGCCGGCCTCGGCCAGCGTCTCCAGCTTGTCGCCGCGGCCGAGCGCCGCCACCAGTTCCATGTCCTCGGCGGCCTCGACCGCCTTGACGGCCTCGGCGCCGATGCGGCCCTGGGCTCCGAGGACCGCCACGCGCAGCTTGCTCATATCGCTTCCTTACTTGCCGTACGGAACTAGGCGACCGCTTCGTCGAGACGGGCGGCCTGCTTCTCCTTCAGCGGGCCGATCACCGCGAGCGAGGGCCGCTGTGCCAGTACATCCTGTGCGACCGAGCGGACGTCGTCCGGGGTCACGGCGGCGATCCGGGCCAGCATGTCGTCGACCGACATCTGGTCGCCCCAGCACAGCTCGCTCTTGCCGATCCGGTTCATGATCGCGCCGGTGTCCTCCAGGCCGAGGACGGTGGACCCGGAGAGCTGGCCGATGGCCCGCTTGATCTCGTCGTCGGCCAGTCCCTCGGTCGCGACCTTGTCGAGCTCGTCGCGGCAGATCCGGAGCACGTCGTGCACCTGGTTGGGGCGGCAGCCCGCGTACACGCCGAAGAGACCGGTGTCGGCGAAGCCCGAGGTGTACGAGTACACGCTGTAGGCCAGACCGCGCTTCTCCCGGACCTCCTGGAAGAGGCGCGAGGACATGCCGCCGCCGAGGGCGGTGTTCAGTACGCCCAGCGCCCAGCGCCGCTCGTCGGTGCGGGCCAGGCCCGGCATGCCGAGGACCACGTGGGCCTGCTCGGTCTTGCGGTTCACCAGGTCGACGCGGCCGGCGGTGCGGATGCGCTTGGTGCCGGTGCGCGGGCCGATCGGTTCGGCGTCGGTACGGGTGAGCGCGCCGGCCTTCTCGAAGGCGGCGCGGACCTGGCGTACGACCTTGTTGTGGTCGACGTTGCCGGCCGCGGCCACGACCAGGTGCGTCGGGTCGTAGTGCTTCTTGTAGAAGCGGCGGATCCGGTCGGCGCCGAGCGCGTTGATCGTGTCGACGGTGCCGAGGACCGGGCGCCCCAGGGGGGTGTCCCCGTACATGGTCTGCGCGAACAGGTCGTGCACGACGTCGCCCGGGTCGTCCTCGGTCATCGCGATCTCTTCGAGGATGACCCCGCGCTCGGCGTCGACGTCCTCCTCGCGGATCAGCGAGCCGGTGAGCATGTCGCAGACCACGTCGATGGCCAGCGGCAGGTCGGTGTCGAGCACCCGGGCGTAGTAGCAGGTGTACTCCTTCGCCGTGAAGGCGTTCATCTCGCCGCCGACCGCGTCGATCGCGGAGGAGATGTCGAGGGCACTGCGCTTGTGGGTGCCCTTGAAGAGGAGGTGCTCCAGGTAGTGCGTGGCGCCGTTCAGCGTGGGCGTCTCGTCACGGGAGCCGACGTGCGCCCAGATGCCGAAGGTGGCGGAGCGGACGGAGGGCAGCGTCTCGGTGACGATGCGCAGTCCGCCGGGCAGGACCGTGCGCCGGACGGTGCCGATGCCGTTGCTGCCCTTGAGGAGGGTTTGGGTACGGGCGACGGCCCGCCCCTCCGAAGAGGGGCGGGCCGTCACACGGGAACTACGCGACATCACTTGTCGGAGTCGTCCTTGTCAGCGTCGTCACCGGCGGTCTCGCCGTCGATCACGGGGACCAGCGAGAGCTTGCCGCGCTGGTCGATCTCGGCGATCTCGACCTGGACCTTGGTACCGACCGCGAGCACGTCCTCGACGTTCTCCACACGCTTGCCACCGGCGAGCTTGCGGATCTGCGAGATGTGCAGCAGGCCGTCCTTGCCGGGCATGAGGGAGACGAAGGCACCGAAGGTGGTGGTCTTGACGACCGTACCCAGGTAGCGCTCGCCGACCTCCGGCATGGTCGGGTTGGCGATCGAGTTGATCGTGGCGCGGGCGGCCTCGGCGGCCGGGCCGTCGGAGGCACCGATGTAGATGGTGCCGTCGTCCTCGATCGTGATCTCGGCGCCGGTGTCCTCCTGGATCTGGTTGATCATCTTGCCCTTGGGCCCGATGACCTCACCGATCTTGTCCACCGGGATCTTGACGGTGATGATCCGGGGGGCGAACGGGGACATGGCGTCCGGCGTGTCGATCGCTTCCATCATCACGTCGAGGATGTGGAGGCGGGCGTCGCGGGCCTGCTTGAGGGCCGCGGCCAGGACGGAGGCCGGGATGCCGTCCAGCTTGGTGTCCAGCTGGAGGGCGGTGACGAACTCCTTGGTGCCGGCGACCTTGAAGTCCATGTCGCCGAAGGCGTCCTCCGCACCGAGGATGTCGGTGAGGGCGACGTAGTGCGTCTTGCCGTCGATCTCCTGGGAGATCAGACCCATGGCGATACCGGCGACGGGGGCCTTGAGGGGCACACCGGCGTTCAGCAGCGACATGGTGGAGGCGCAGACCGAGCCCATGGACGTCGAACCGTTGGAGCCGAGGGCCTCGGACACCTGACGGATCGCGTAGGGGAACTCTTCGCGGGTCGGGAGGACCGGCACGATCGCGCGCTCGGCGAGCGCGCCGTGGCCGATCTCGCGGCGCTTCGGCGAGCCGACGCGGCCGGTCTCACCGACGGAGTACGGCGGGAAGTTGTAGTTGTGCATGTAGCGCTTGCGGGTCACCGGGGAGAGGGTGTCCAGCTGCTGCTCCATGCGGAGCATGTTGAGGGTGGTGACGCCCAGGATCTGGGTCTCGCCACGCTCGAACAGCGCCGAGCCGTGCACGCGCGGGATGGCCTCGACCTCGGCGGCGAGGGTACGGATGTCCGTGATCCCGCGGCCGTCGATGCGGACCTTGTCCTTGATGACGCGCTCGCGGACCAGGGCCTTGGTCAGGCTGCGGTACGCGGCGGAGATCTCCTTCTCGCGGCCTTCGAAGGCCGGGAGGAGCTTCTCGGCGGCGATCTCCTTGACGCGGTCCAGCTCGGCCTCGCGGTCCTGCTTGCCCGCGATGGTCAGCGCCTGGGAGAGCTCGCCCTTGACGGCGGCCGCGAGGGCCTCGTACACGTCGTCCTGGTAGTCCAGGAAGACCGGGAACTCGCCCTCGGGCTTGGCGGCCTTGGCGGCCAGGTCCGACTGGGCCTTGCAGAGGACCTTGATGAAGGGCTTCGCGGCGTCCAGACCGGCGGCGACGACCTCCTCGGTCGGCGCCTCGGCGCCGCCCTTGACGAGGGCGATGGTCTTCTCGGTGGCCTCGGCCTCGACCATCATGATCGCGACGTCGCCGTCCTCCAGGACGCGACCCGCGACGACCATGTCGAAGACGGCGTCCTCGAGCTCGGTGTGCGTCGGGAACGCGACCCACTGGCCGCGGATCAGCGCGACGCGGACGCCGCCGATCGGGCCGGAGAAGGGCAGACCGGCCAGCTGGGTGGACGCGGACGCGGCGTTGATCGCGACGACGTCGTACAGGTGGTCGGGGTTGAGCGCCATGATCGTGGCGACGACCTGGATCTCGTTGCGCAGGCCCTTCTTGAAGGACGGGCGCAGCGGGCGGTCGATCAGGCGGCAGGTGAGGATCGCGTCCTCGGAGGGGCGGCCCTCACGGCGGAAGAAGGAGCCGGGGATCTTGCCGGCCGCGTACTGCCGCTCCTCGACGTCCACCGTCAGGGGGAAGAAGTCGAGCTGGTCCTTGGGCTTCTTCGACGCGGTGGTGGCGGACAGCACCATCGTGTCGTCGTCCAGGTAGGCAACGGCGGAGCCGGCGGCCTGGCGGGCCAGACGGCCCGTCTCGAAGCGGATGGTGCGGGTGCCGAAGGAACCGTTGTCAATGACGGCCTCGGCGTAGTGGGTCTCGTTCTCCACTAGCGTTTTCTCCATTTTCGTCGTCTCCGTCCGCCGCCCGTGTGGCGGTGGACGGTTGCGGAGAAGCGCTCCTGGCGTGCGGGCCGGTCTTCGATCGAAGCACCCGGTTCGTTGCCCTTGGGGGCATTCCGGGTGCCACTACCGAGGACCGGCGGCGTGGGAGGGCGCTCCTCCTCTTCAGTTGTGCACGTCTCGTCGTCGGACGTACACGTGCGTCCGTTCCAGACTACAAAGGGTCCGGTCCGTCCCGCACGTACAGCAAAGGGAGCGGCCCCCGGATGTGGGAACCGCTCCCTTCACGGCGTCTTACTTGGCGCCGGCCGCACCGCGGCGGATGCCGAGGCGCTCGACCAGCGCACGGAAGCGCTGGATGTCCTTCTTGGCCAGGTACTGCAGCAGGCGGCGACGCTGGCCGACCAGGATCAGCAGACCACGACGGGAGTGGTGGTCGTGCTTGTGCGTCCGGAGGTGCTCGGTGAGGTCCGAGATGCGGCGCGAGAGCATCGCGACCTGGACCTCGGGGGAGCCGGTGTCGCCCTCCTTGGCACCGAACTCGGTGATGATCTGCTTCTTCGTAGCGGCGTCGAGCGGCACGCGTACTCCTCGTGATAGGTCTTCGTTGCCACCGAGTGCCCCAGGTCTGAGTCTCTGGGGAGCTTCCGTTACTCGGGAGGCGGGGTCCGCTGAGCGCAGTCCACAGATCCTCGTGTCGAGGGGTCCGGGGGACGCGTACACAAACGGCCGTCACACAGCGTACCAGGCTGCCGCTCCGCCGCGTCTCAGCTGGTGAGAGACCTGGCGCGGGAGTAGACGTCCAGCACGGCCAGGGTAAGGGGTACGAGGCTGAGCAGGACCGCCGCCTCGGTGAGGTCGAGCAGCCGCCCCCAGAAGGGTGACAGACCCTTGCGGGGAATGACCAGCGCAATTCCGGCGAGGAGGGCGGCGCCGGCCGCGACGGCGGCGGTCAGCCAGATCGTACGGAGGTCCAGGCCGCTGCTGTCGTGCTTGAGCAGGAGGTCTTCGAGCAGCTCGGTCGGCGGGTGCAGGGCCATGCCCAGGATCAGCAGCGCGATGGCGACGAGGCCCGCGGTCAGGGCGCAGACCACCTGGGAGGTGTAACGGAAGAGGCGGGCGCGCAGCAGCATCGCGAGGCCGGTGGCGAGCGCCAGCAGGCGGCCCCAGGTGTTCTCGGAGAAGCCGAGGACCGCGGCGGCGCCGACGGCGACCGCGGCGCAGCCGCCGACCAGGCCGAGCAGCATCTCGTGGCCGCGGCGGGCCTGGGCGGCGATGGCCTCGGCGTCGAGCGGGGTACCGGCCGCCTCGTGCTGGTCGGAGCCGGACTGCTCGCCGTAGGGCTCGGTCTCGTAGCGGTCCGGGGTCTCGTAATCCTCGGTGGCGCTCTGCGGGGCGGCGTAGCCGATGGGCAGGCGGGCGAAGCGGGCGGAGAGGCCGGGGAGGAAGGCGACGAGGCCGATGGCGACGGGCGCGCAGACGGCGGCGGTGTCGGTGGCGGACGCCTCGGTGGCGATGGCCACGAAGGTGGCGAGGGTTCCGGTGGCGGCGACGAAGGTGGCCGCGACGAAGGGGGCGTCGCCACTGGGGGTGAGCGCGACCAGGGCGACGGAGGCGACCAGGGCGCAGACGCAGCCGAGCAGGAACTGGAGGCGGCCGGGGCCCTGGCCGACGGCCGGGGCGATGATCCCGGAGCCGGCGATCATCAGGTGCGGCAGGGCGCCGAGGCCGAGCGCGACGGCGGAGAGCCGGTCGCGGTAGACCCGGGCGCGCACGCCGGCGACGGCGGTGAGGAGGATGCCGACGGCGCCCGCGATGATCCCGGGCAGGCCGTGCATGTCGTGGCGCAGCGGGTCGGCGTACCAGAGGACGAAGCCCAGCATGACGAGCAGCACGGCGGCGCCTGCCAGGCCGGCGCCGCGCAGCATGTCGTCGCTCCAGCGGTGCCGGTCGCGGACGACGGCGGAGGCGACGGCGTCGGAGACGTCGTCGAACACGGCGGGCGGCAGGGATTCGGCGAAGGGGCGCAGGCTCAGCACCTCACCGTCGAGCACCTGCTGGCCGGCGAGGGTCCGGGCACCGTCGAGGACGGTGCCGGAGCGGCGTACGAGGTGGAAGCCGGTCGGGGCGCCCACGGGCTGGGTCTGGCCGGTGAGGCGCAGCAGCTCGGGGTAGACGTCGGCGACGGCGATGTCCTCGGGGAGGGCGACGTCGATGCGGCTGTCGGGGGCCACGACGGTGACCCTGCAGAAACCCGTCGTCCCGGCCGTACTCACCTGTGTGACCCCCCTGGTTGGTGCCCGCACCGGCGGACGATTCGCGGATGCGCATGCTGCGCGCGCCACCCTACCGGGCTTATGACCGACTGTCGGCAAGTAGGATCACCGTCGCGTGGGGGAGACCCCCTTCGCGCCCGGGACTTGGGGGCGCCGGTTGCGACGTCCCGTCCGTTTTCGAGGGATTGATGCTCCGGTGAGCCAGATCGTCGTCAAACGCCCGCCGCGGTCCCTGCCGCCTGAGGTTCCCGCGGAGGAGCTGCGGCTGGAAGCTCCGCCCGAACTTCCGCGCGGGCAGCAGGAGGGCATGCTGATGCAGCTCCTGCCGATGCTCGGCATGGGCTCCTCCGTCGTCTTCTTCTTCATGCCGGGCGCGGCCCCCTTCATGCGCATCATGGGTGTGCTGATGCTGGTGTCGACGGTGGCCATGGTGGTCGCCCAGTTGGTGCGCCACCGGCGTGGTACGCAGGGGCAAATGGCCGATGTGCGCCGGGACTACCTCAAATATCTCGCGCAGACGCGCCGTCAGGTACGTCGGACCGCGCGGGCGCAGCGCGACGCGCAGTTGTATCTGCACCCGGCCCCCGAGCAGTTGTGGTCGGTGGTGGCGGAGGGCTCGCGGCTGTGGGAGCGGCGGGTCGGTGACCAGGACTTCGGGCAGGCCCGACTCGGGTTGGGCGCGCAGCGCCTGGCGACGCCACTGGTGGCGCCGGACACCGCGCCGGTGGACGAGCTGGAGCCGCTGACCGCGGGCGCGATGCAGCGGTTCCTGAAGGTGCACTCCTCGTTGGACGGGCTGCCGATGGCGCTGTCGATACGCGCCTTCTACCACGTGACGGTGTCCGGGGAGCCGGAGTCCGCGCGCAGTACCGCGCGGGCGATGGTGGCGCAGTTGGCGACGCTGCACTCCCCCGAGGACCTGGTGGTGGCCGTGGTGGCCGCGCCGGGTGCGGTGCCGTCGTGGGACTGGACGAAGTGGCTGCCGCACACGCAGGTCCCCGGTCAGGTCGACGGGGCCGGTACGAAGCGGCTGTTCGGAGACGACCTCACCGAGCTGGAGGGGCTGCTGGCCCCGCGGCTGGAGAGCCGGCCGCGGTTCAGCCGCGAGGTGTCGCCGGTGCTGGACCAGCCGCACCTGGTGGTCGTGCTGGACGGGGGCATGGTGCCGCCGGACTCGGTGTTCGCGGCGGCCGAGGGCCTGCAGGGCGTCACCATCGTCGAGGTGGTCGCGGGCGAGCTGGACGAGCAGCGCGGTGGGCTGTCGGTCGTGGTGCGGCCGGGTCGGCTGCGGCTGGAGTCGGGCGCGGGGATCGCGTACGAGGGCGTGCCGGACACCCTGTCGCTGCCCGCGGCGGAGGCCCTGGCCCGGCAGCTGGCGCCGATGCGCACGGGCGGCGGGGACGACGACGAGCCGCTGCTGGCCAATCTGGACTTCACCGACCTGCTGAACCTGGGTGACGCGGCGGCGGTCGACGTGGCGCGGACCTGGCGGCCGAGGTCGGCCGGTGAGCGGCTGCGCGTGCCGATCGGTGTCGGCGAGGACGGCTCTCCGGTCATGCTGGACCTGAAGGAGGCCGCGCAGGAGGGCATGGGTCCGCACGGTCTGTGCGTGGGCGCGACCGGTTCCGGCAAGTCGGAGCTGCTGCGCACGCTGGTGCTGGGTCTGGCGGTCACGCACACCTCGGAGACGCTGAACTTCGTGCTCGCCGACTTCAAGGGTGGTGCGACCTTCACCGGCATGGGGCAGATGCCGCACGTGGCTGCGGTGATCACCAACCTGGCGGACGACCTCACGCTCGTGGACCGCATGGGCGACTCGATCCGCGGTGAGCTGCAGCGCCGCCAGGAGCTGCTGCGTTCGGCGGGCAACTACGCCAACATCCACGACTACGAGAAGGCCCGCGCGGCCGGTGCCCCGCTGGAGCCGCTGGCCTCGCTGGTGCTGGTCATCGACGAGTTCAGCGAGCTGCTGACGGCGAAGCCGGACTTCATCGACATGTTCATCCAGATCGGCCGCATCGGCCGTTCGCTGGGTGTGCACCTGCTGCTGGCCTCGCAGCGCCTGGAGGAGGGCAAGCTGCGCGGCCTGGACACGTACCTGTCGTACCGGATCGGTCTGCGGACCTTCTCGGCGGCGGAGTCGCGGACCGCGATCGGTGTGCCGGACGCCTACCACCTGCCGTCGGTGCCCGGTTCGGGCTATCTGAAGTTCGGTACGGACGAGATGACCCGCTTCAAGGCGGCGTACGTCTCGGGCACCTACCGCTCGGGCGGGCCCGACCTGTCGGTGGGGCAGTTCCCGGTGGAGCGGCGGCCCGCGCTGTTCACGGCGGCCCCGGTGCCGGTGGTGTACGCGGCCCCGGACCCGGCGTACCTGGCGGCGCAGTCGGTGCGCGAGGACGACGCGCTGGCGGACACGGTGCTCGACGTGATCGTGAGCCGGCTGGAGGGTCAGGGGGTGCCGGCGCACCAGGTGTGGCTGCCGCCGCTCGACCAGGCTCCGCCGCTGGACCAGTTGCTGCCGGCGCTGGCGCCGAGCGCGGAGCGCGGGCTGCACGCGGACGGGTACACCCGGCCCGGTGGGCTCGTCGTACCGCTCGGCCTCATCGACAAGCCGTTCGAGCAGCGGCGCGAGGTGCTGTACCGGGACTTCTCGGGTGCGGCGGGCCACCTGATGGTGGTCGGTGGTCCGCAGTCGGGCAAGTCGACGCTGATGAGGACGCTGATCTCCTCGTTCGCGCTCACGCACACCCCGCGCGAGGTGCAGTTCTACGGGCTGGACTTCGGCGGTGGCAGTCTGTCGGCGATCTCCGAGCTGCCGCACGTGGGCGGGATCGCCTCGCGCCTGGACCCGGAGCGGGTCCGGCGTACGGTCGCGGAGGTGGGGGGCATCCTCAACCGTCGCGAGGAGTTCTTCCGCGCGAACAACATCGACTCGATCGGCACCTACCGGCGGCGCCGGGCGGCGGGCGACCTGCCCGGTGAGCCGTGGGGCGACGTGTTCCTGATCGTCGACGGCTGGGGCAACTTCAAGGGCGAGTACGACGGCCTGGAGCAGATCGTCACGGACATCGCCTCCCGTGGTCTGGGCTACGGCATCCACGTGGTGATCACGGCGGCGCGCTACATGGAGGTCCGGGCCGCGCTCAAGGACCAGATGCTCAGCCGGCTGGAACTGCGGCTCGGCGACACCATGGACTCCGAGTTCGACCGGAAGGTCGCGGCGAACGTTCCGCCCGGGATGCCGGGCCGCGGTCAGGTGGCGGAGAAGCTGCACTTCCTGGGCGCGCTGCCGCGGATCGACGGCTCGCACGACGCGGGGGACCTGTCGGAGGCCACGGCCGCCTTCGTGGAGGCGGTGAAGCAGAACTGGTCGGGGCAGGCGGCTCCGGGCGTGCGGCTGCTGCCGCGGCTGCTCCATTCCGACCAGCTGCCCAAGGGCGGGGAGCACCCCGACCGTGGGATCGCGATCGGTATCGACGAGACGAACCTGGAGCCGGTGTTCGTCGACTTCGAGACCGACCCCTTCCTCCTCGTCTTCGGCGAGAGCGAGTCGGGCAAGACGAACCTGCTGCGGCTCATCGCCAAGCAGATCTCCGAGCGCTACACGCCGGACCAGGCGCGCCTGGTCGTCGGCGACTACCGGCGGAGCCTGCTCGGGGCGCTGCCGGAGGAGCACCTGCTGGAGTACGCGCCGATGGCGAGCTCCCTGCAGATGCACATGGAGGCGCTGGGCGGGGTGTTCTCGCGCCGGCAGCCGCCGACCGACGTCACCCCGCAGCAGCTGCGTGACCGCAGCTGGTGGACGGGTCCGGACGTGTACATCGTGATCGACGACTTCGACCTGGTGGCCACCAGTCAGGGCAATCCGCTGGCGCCGCTGGTGGAGTTCCTGCCGTTCGCACGGGACACGGGCGTCCGCTTCATCATCGCCCGCAACACGGCGGGTGCCTCGCGTTCTCTGTACGAGCCGTTCATGCAGCGGATCAAGGAGCTGGGCGCGCAGGGCATCGTGCTGTCCGGCGACCCGTCCGAGGGCGACCTCGTCGGCACCGTGCGGCCGCGTCCGATGCCGCCGGGCCGGGCGTACTTCGCCTCGCGCCGGCGGGGGACCTCGCTGGTGCAGCTCGGGCGGATGCCGGGCCACATGTGATCGCCTTCCCGGTGGCCGGACACCTGTCAGGAGCCGGCGACCGGGAAGGATCGGGTGGAAACCTCTCCCGGTCGGTGGCGCAGCACCGATAATCGGCGGTGAACACGCGCCACCGAGGGAGAGGCCGCCCATGGGCACCCAGCAGGAGAAGGACGAGCTGTACGCGCTCGACATCAGCGGCGTGGAGTGGGAGGGGCCGCCCGGGACCAGCCCGGACGAGGAGCGGGTCGAGATCGCCCGGCTTCCCGAGGGGGCGGTGGCCATGCGGTCCTCGCTGGACCGGGACACGGTGCTGCGCTACACGGCCGCCGAGTGGGAGGCCTTCGTACTGGGGGCCAGGGACGGGGAGTTCGACCTCGACCGGCACCGTCCCTGAGGGGACTGCAGGACCATGCCGAAGGGGCGCGCCCGGTGCGGGCGCGCCCCTTCGGCGTGT
Source organism: Streptomyces sp. CLCI03 (assembly GCF_053615355.1). NCBI lineage: Bacteria > Bacillati > Actinomycetota > Actinomycetes > Kitasatosporales > Streptomycetaceae > Streptomyces > Streptomyces sp. CLCI03. The sequence goes on from NZ_CM132132.1 coordinate 2,373,142, forward strand.
GCGGACCTGTCGGCGACCGGGCTCAGAAGGCCTCGGTGAACAGCTGCGAGGCCTTCTTGTCGGTGGCGCGGTAGTCGTCCTTGCCGCGCTCGACCAGCTGGGCGACCTTTTCCAGCATGTCCTTCATGTGGTCGGCCTTGGTGCGGTACTTGGTCTGGAGCTGGACGTACTGGCCGTGCGCCTCACCGTCCCAGGTGTCCGTGACGACCTTCACCGCCCGCTCCATCGCTTCCAGGTCGTCGATGATGTTCTTCGAGACCTGGCGGATGCGGGTGGCCATCTGCTGGACGCTGTCATACCGGACCTTTGTGTGGCCGTCGTCGGCAGCCATGTGCTTCTCCTTCTCGCTGAGCGCGTTACCTGAAAACGACGTGGGTCAGATGCTGTTGAGGCCGGAGATGGACTGGATCCCCTGCCGGAACGCCGCCTGCACCTCGTCGTCCTGGGCGTTGGTCAGGTTCTTGGTCTCGGACACCGCGTGGTGCAGGACGCGGAGCAGACGACGGATCTCGTCGTGGTCCTCGTTCAGCATCACCTGGGCCCGCTTGAACCCCTCGGCACCGACACCGGTCCAGCCGGCGCTCACGGTGGCGAGGATGTCAGCCAGCTCGCGGGCCTGCTTGGAGACGGCCGTTCCCGTCTCTTCGATCTTGGTCCTCGCCTTGATGACCGGATCGTCTGCAAGTCCGAAGGTGTTCGTGCTCATCGAAGCTCCTCATTTCTCAATTCGCCGGCAGAACCGGCGGATTGCGCAGCGGAGCGGACACGACCCGGCGCGGCTTCGAGCCACGCACCCTCGGGCGTCCCCCTCCGCTCCACGCGATCCCCCGATCACACTCGTGAAGCCTGGTGTCACTCTAGCCAGTTCATCTGACAGCCCCAACACCGGTGGGGCGCTTCCGTAGATGAACTGTGACCGTTCACTGCAAACGGCGCTTGCGGCGACGGGCGTCGCGGACGACCGTCGCCGTTCCGGCGATGACGGCGATCAGGATCGCCCCGATGCCGAGAGCGTACGTGCCGTACCGCTCCTGGCGCTCCTGGGCCGTCTCCGTCAGTCGCAGCGGCGCCGCCTCCGGGGCGGCCGCCGGGGGCGGGCCGGGGTCGGGCACCGGGGCCTTCGGGGCCTCCTGGTCGTGGGAGAGCGCGCGCACCGGGTCGATGACGCCCCAACCCACGTAGTCGTCACGGCCCTTGATCGTGCGTTCGGCGGTGTTCTGGATCTGCCAGACGATCTGCTGCGCGGACCAGTCCGTGTGCTCGGCGCGCAGCAGGGCGGCGACTCCGGCGACGTACGGCGCGGAGAAACTGGTGCCGTTGTCGATGCACTGGCCGAAGCCCGGGACGGTGGAGACCATGTCGACGCCGGGCGCCGCCACCCCGATGAAGTCACCGGGCTGGGAGAACTGGGCCCGCTCGTTGTTGCGGTCCGAGGCGCCCACGGCGAGCACGCCGGGGAAGGCCGCCGGGTAGGTCTTGCGCTTCTGGCCGCTCATGCCGTCGTTGCCCGCCGAGGCCACGACCACGACGTTGGCGGCGACGGCCTTCTGGACCGACTTGCCGAGGTCGGATTCGGCGGACAGCTGCGCGTCGGTGTCCTGGGAGATGTTGATCACTTGGGCGCCCTTGGCCACCGCGTGGTCGATGGCCTGGCTCAGGTTCGCGGCGTTGCCGTTGCCCTGCCCGTCGTTCTGCCGGATCGGGATGATCGTGGCGTCCGGGGCCAGTCCGACGAAGCCGGTGCCCTGCTGGGGTCGGGCCGCGATCAGACCGGCGACCTTGGTGCCGTGGCCGACGGTGTCGATGGTGCCGTCGCCGCCCTTCGGGTCGACGAAGTCCTTGCCGGCGCCGGTGTCGATGGCCGCGCTGAGCTGCGGGTTCGCCCGGTCCACGCCGGTGTCGATGACGGCGACGCGGACGCTCTTGCCGCTCTTGTCCTTGCCCTTGGTCTGCGCCCAGAGCTCGTCGAGCAGCAGTCGCTGGAGGGCCCAGGGCCGGTCCTCGATCTGCTTCTTCATCGGGAAGGTGCACTCCCCCGCGCCGTCGAGGCGCAGCGCGTACGGGGGCTGCGGCGCGGCGCCCGTGGCGGCGGCTGCCGTGCCCGTGCCGCCCGAGGCCAGGGTGAGGGCGAAGGCGGCGGCCAGGAGGGCCCGCCGGGACGCGTGGGTCTGGGTCATCGGCGGCTTCCTCACGAACCCTGGGGCTGACGGGCGGAGTTGGTGTCCAGGCGCGGCCCCTTGGAGAGGAACTCCGACCAGGCGATCGGCACCATGGCCGGGGTGACGTTGCCGTAGCCGAGCCGGACCTGTGCCTGGCTGGCCTCGGGGCGGCCGTCCGCACCGGCCTTCGACTGGTCGGGCGCGCCGATCTTCGACTGCTCGCTGTCGCTGTCGCCGTTGGCCTGGACGGCGTACCGCAGCCCGGTGTCGGTGACCAGGAAGAGGGAGCCACCGGCCGTGGTCTGCTTGCCCTGGACCTGGGTGTAGAGCAGGCCCGAGCCCGGGGTGACGTACGAGCTGGTGCCGCTGGCGGTGATGTCGATCGGGAAGCCGGTGCCGGCCCAGGTGCTCAGGGTCTGGTTGCCCTGGCCGTCGACCGAGCGCAGGACGCTGCAGACCGTGTCGCGGTTGTTGGCCCCACCGGACTGGTTGCCGGCGGGCGGCGTCGTCTGGTTGATGCGTTCGGTCTTCTTCTGGGGCCACTTGACGTCGCCCGCGAACGGGGCCGGGTCCGGGTTGATCGACTGGAGGTCGACCTCGCGGGGCTTGCCGTGCATGTTGAGGCCGTCGGTCGCGGGCGCCGAGATCAGCAGCCAGGCGACGAAGTCGGAGACCGGGGCGACCTTCCCGGGCAGCACCACGTAGTGCTGCGCGCCGGAGCCGGTCTGCGCCTGGAGCACCATGCCGACCTTGTTGTCGGCGGTGCCCAGCCCCTTCACCCCGGCGTCGGTGCCCGCCTTGCCGGGCAGCGCCGGGAAGGACAGGTCCTCGCCGGAGTTGAGGGTCCCCAGCCATTCGGGGCTGACCTGCTGCGGGGTGGCGCCGGTGCCGACCAGCGCGTTGGTCATCGTTCCGGCGGCCGGGGTCCCCTCCGGGAACTTGTACTTCGTCCCGGCAGCGTCGACCAGGTAGCGCTCCTGGCCCGGGGCCGTGGTCTGCACGTACAGCGACTGGGTGTCGGTGAGCCTGCGGGCGTCGTCCGTCCGGGCCGCCTCGCGGTCGGCGAGCACGAAGGTGGCGGTCTGCACGCCACGGCCGTTGCCGCCGGGCTGCTGGCAGACGGCCCAGCGCTTGGCCTTGCCGGCCTCCTCCTTGGAGGGGAGCCGGTCGGGGGCGTACTGGATGCCGATGATGGGCCCGCGCGGCGGGTTGCCCGCGTCCAGGACCTTGTCGTCGACCTGGATCACCTTGAACTTCGTAGGATCCAGCAGGAGTCGGGCGGAGGCGAGATTCAGCACCGGGTGCAGCCGGGTCTGGTCCTTGCCGCCCACCTTCGTGGTCAGGACCACGTAGCGGGTCGTCGACTCCTTGCCGACGATGACCCTGGTCCCCGGCTCCGCCCAGCCCTTGGGGGCCGTGGGCTTGAACATGCCCCAGGCGCCGAACCCGGCGAGCACGAGCACGCCGACGATCACCCCCGGAAGGATCGCGCGCAGCGGACGCGGCGCGCCTTCCTCGGTTCCCGTGGCGGATGGCTGGAGGAACGCGGCCACCGTGCGCCGCTTCGCAAAGGTGTACGCGTTGAGCTCATCACGTCGTGATGCCATGACCGTCTGCTTCTCCCCGCACGGCCCGGCCGGTGAGTACGGTCCCCGGGCCTCGTTTGTCGGACCGGGCACCTACTATGCCTCTTGACGGACGGTATGAAGGGGCCGGGTAGGGTGAGGCTGCCGCCCAGCCCCCTCCGCACCGGGTCAATCAGGGCTTGTTGGGGTGGATTGGGGAGATTCCGGGGACGTGCGGCAGGTGCCGCGCAGCGCCCGGACTCACGGGGTCCGGCCCCGGAAAGGGGAAGTGCGCGAGTGATGGCCACCGCGACGGAACAGCAGACCGGCGCGCCCGCACCGGCACGTGTCGGGGTGACGCCGCATCCGAAGTCGAGCCCCGGCCGCTTCGGACCGTTCCGACTGCAACAGCTCGTGCTGCTCCAAGTCGCGGCAGCCGCAATGCTGGTGGCCTGGGTGGTCGAACCGCTGCTGCTGGTTCCCGCCGGTGTCATGGCGCTCGTCCTCGTGGTGCTCGCGGTCGTACGCCGCCACCAGCGCTCCCTGCCGGAATGGATCGGTGGCGCGCTCGCGCTGCGTTCCCGCCGGCGCCGGGCCGCCGCCTTCACCGTGCCCGCGGGCACGGAGCCGGGGCTCGCCCCGCTGGTCGAGGCGGACCCGGCCCTGCGCACCCTCACCTTCAGCGGCCGTGACCGGCGTCCGGTCGGGATGGTCGGCGACGGGACCTTCCTGACCGCGGTCGTCCAGGTGGACACGGACGCCACCGCGCTGCGGCCCGACCGGGCGGCGCGACCGCTGCCGTTGGCCGTCGTCCGGGACATCCTCGAAGTGGACGGTATCCGGCTGGAGTCCGCGCAGCTCGTGCAGCACACCCAGCCGGCGCCGGCCCCGCACCTGCCCGAGCGATCGATGGCGACGCGCAACTACGCGCCGCTGCAGGCCCGGACGGGCACCCCGGCGGTCCGGCTGACGTGGATTGCGCTCAAGCTGGACCCGGAACTGTGCCCGGAGGCGGTCACCGCGCGCGGCGGCGGTCTGGAAGGTGCGCAGCGGTGCCTGGTGCGCGCGGCGGACCAGTTGGCGAGCCGGCTGGCCGGGGCCGGGTTCACGGCGACCGTGCTGACCGAGCAGGAACTGACCGCGGCACTGGCCACCTCCTCGTGCGCGAACCCGATGGCGATCACCCAGGCCGGGCGTTCCAACAGCACGGGGCGGCGGACCGAGGAGACCTCGCGGACCTGGCGCTGCGACGACCGACGGCACACGACGTACTGGATAGGCCGCTGGCCGCAGCTGGGGGGCGCCGGTGCGGCGCTGCCGCAGTTCGTGGCGCTGCTCACCTCGCTGCCCGCGCTCGCGACCAACTTCAGCCTGACGATGGCCCCGGCGGAGCGACAGGGCGTCACCCTGACCGGACACGTACGGGTGACGGGTCGGAGCGACGAGGAACTCGTTTCGGCCCGCCGGGAGTTGGAGAGGACGGCACGGGGCGTGAAGACCGGCCTGGTCCGGCTCGACCGTGAACAGGTGCCGGGGCTGCTGGCTTCGCTGCCGCTGGGAGGGACGCGATGAGGGGCGGATTCGGGCTGGTCGGCCCGCGTCGGGAGCGGCACGTGGTGCCCGCCGCGGACCTGGACCTGCTGGCCCTGCCCGTCGGGGACGACGGGGTCGTCATCGGTGTGGACGCCGAGGGCCGGTCGGCGGTGCTCGGCATCAACCGGCCGACGCCGTACGAGGTGACGCTGATCGGCGGTCTGTGGACCGCCCAGGTGCTGGCACTGCGCGCGGCGGCCACGGGTGCGCGCGTGGCGGTGGAGACCGGGCGCGGGCAGGTGTGGTCCGGATTGGCCCAGGCCGCGGGCGGCGGGCAGCAGTGCGTGACCCTGCACGAGGTGGGACGGATCCCGCCGCAGGGCGCTTCCGCGGGCAGCCCGGTGCTGGTGATCCGCGACTGCGGCATGCGGCCGCCGCGCGGGCGCGTGGTGGCCGGGCCCTGGCAGTCGGTGCTGACCCTGCTGCCGTACCTGAGTCCGACGGCGCCGCGCCTGCTGCAGCAGTCGTCCCTGGTGGGCGTGCAGCGGGTGTCACCGGACGAGGCGGAGCAGATCGGGCGTCTGATGCGGCTCCCGAGACCGGCGGTGGACTCCCTGCCGACGCTGGGCGACGGGGTGACCCTGTGGTGCACGCCGCGGGACCGGCAGTTCGTGATGACCCAGGGGACGGACGCCGAGACGGGCCTGCTCGGCGGGGCCCGGCGCATCGACTGACCCGGCCCCCTGAGGGGGGCGGACAGTGGCGTCGGGGCGCGATTAGGCTGGGTCCGGGCGCGGCGAGGTGGGCGCCGGACCAGTGTTCGACAGACCAGGAGGACCAGTGAGCGGCGATCGGAACGAGAGGCGCGGCGGGACGTGGGACGTCCCGACGGACGATCAGTCCGACGCGGAGCCCGATGTGACGGGCGAGTTCACCATCGACTACACCCCGCCCGCCTGGTACATGCAGGGTGGGGCCCCGGCAGCGCAGGTGCCCGGGCTCCCCGAGGGCAGCGGCTTCGAGCCCCACCGCCCGTCGGAGCCGGAGTCTCCCTCGACGATGCGGATCGCTCCGCCGGTCCCGCGGACGCCGTCCGACGGGGCGGGGCTGCCGGCTCCGTTCCCGCCGGCGCCCGCGGCCCCGGTCGAGGCGGCCCCGCCGTACCAGGCGCAGGCCCTGCCGTACTCGACCCCGGCCCCGGCCACGACCCCTGCCCCGATCGAGACTCCGGCCCCCGCTTCGGCTCCGGCCGAGGTTCCGGCACCGGCCCCGGCCCCGGCCGAGGTTCCCGCACCGATCACGGACCCGGCCCCGGCTCCCGTCGAGCCGAGCCTGCCGTACGCGACCCCCGCTGCGGTTCCGGCGCCCGCTCCCGCGCCGATCGAGGCTCCGGCTCCGGCTCCGGTCGAGGCTCCCGTGGCGGCTCCGGCTCCGATTGCGGTCGAGGAGGCTCCGATCGCGCCGTCCCCGGACCCGGTCTTCCCGGACCCGACCCCGGTCGCCGAGGTGCCCGTACCCCTGCCCCCGGTCGAGGAGGTCGCTCCGGAGCCGGCTCCGGCGCAGACCCCGCCCGCGACGCCGTTCCCGGCGCTGCCGCCCGTCGACACGGTCACCCCGTACCCGGCCCTGCCGTCGGCCCCCGTCGCGGAGCCGGTCGCCGACCCCGTCGCCGAGGGTCCGCCCGCGCCCTGGGCCGGACCGCAGGACACTCCCGCCGAGGGAACGCCCGTCCTGCCGCCCGCCGAGCAGCCCGCCGTGGTGTCGGCGCCCGCGCCGGCCGGCCCCGTGGACGCGCCGCAGCCCGTCGCGGAGGCCCCGTTCGGGGGACCCGGTGGTGAACTGCCTTCGCCACCGCCCGCGTTCGGGACCCCGGACGGCTACCCGTTCCCTCCGTCGGCTCCCACGCCGCCGCAGCCCCAGCAGCCGCAGCCGGCCCCGGCCCCGCCACAGCCCTACGACCCCCGTACGGCCGGTCAGTGGTCCGCCGGGCCCGGGCAGCAGCAGCCCGCGCAGCACCAACACCAGCCGGCACCTCAGCCGCAGCCGCAACCGCACGACCCGCGCTACTCGGCCGGCCAGACCGGCGGCGGGGCGCCCCTCGGCTACACCGCCGCCGTCGAGCTGTCCTCCGACCGCCTGCTGCGCAACAAGCAGAAGCCCAAGAACAACAACAACGGTGTCGGCGGCCGGTTCCGCTTCGGCGGCAAGGCGGCCGAGGTGGAGCGCCGGCGCAAGCTGGAGCTGATCCGCACCCCGGTCATGTCCTGCTACCGCATCGCCGTCATCAGCCTCAAGGGCGGCGTCGGCAAGACCACGACCACCACCGCCCTCGGAGCAACCCTCGCCACCGAGCGCCAGGACAAGATCCTGGCCATCGACGCGAACCCCGACGCCGGTACCCTCGGCCGCCGGGTCCGCCGCGAGACCGGCGCCACCATCCGGGACCTGGTCCAGGCGATCCCGTACCTGAACTCGTACATGGACATCCGCCGGTTCACCTCCCAGGCGCCCTCCGGCCTGGAGATCATCGCCAACGACGTGGACCCGGCCGTCTCCACGACCTTCAACGACGAGGACTACCGCCGCGTCATCGAGACGTTGGGCCGCCAGTACCCGATCATCCTCACCGACTCGGGCACCGGCCTCCTCTACTCCGCCATGCGCGGCGTCCTGGACCTGGCCGATCAGCTGATCATCATCTCCACCCCGTCCGTGGACGGCGCCAGCAGCGCCAGCACCACCCTCGACTGGCTCTCCGCCCACGGGTACGCCGACCTCGTCTCGCGCTCCCTGACCGTCATCTCGGGGGTCCGCGAGACCAGCAAGATGATCAAGATCGAGGACATCGTGCAGCACTTCGAGACCCGCTGCCGCGGTGTCGTCGTCGTGCCGTTCGACGAACACCTCGCGGCCGGCGCCGAGGTCGACCTCGACATGATGCGGCCCAAGACGCGCGAGGCGTACTTCAACCTCTCCGCGCTCGTGGCCGAGGACTTCCTGCGGGCCCAGCAGCAGGCCCCGCAAGGACACTGGGGTGCGCCGCAGCAGCCTCAGGCTCCCCAGCAGCCCTACGGGCAGCAGCCGCCTCAGCAGCCGCAGCCGTACGGGCAGCCCCAGGGCCCGTCTCCGTACCAGCAGCCGCCGCAGCCCCAGCCCTACGGCCAGCCGTACCCGCAGCCCGGCCAGCCCTGGCAGCAGCCCCAGGCCCCGCAGCAGCAGCCGCCCCAGCCGCAACAGCCCCCGCGCGACCCGCGTCTCGGCTGACCGACGGCACGACGAAGGGCCCGTACCACCCCCGGGGGTGGTACGGGCCCTTCGTCGCGTCCGTCAGCGCTTCAGGTCGTACGAGTCCGTCAGGACCCGCGCCCGCTTCACATCGTCGGCGATCGCTTCCAACAGCCCGTCCAGCGACTCGAACTTCGCCATCCCCCGTACGTACGCGAGGAAGTCGACGGCGACGTGCATCCCGTACAGATCCAGCCCGACGCGGTCGATCGCGTACGCCTCCACGGTCCGCTCGGTGGCGTCGAACTGCACGTTCGTCCCCACCGAGATCGCCGCGGGCATCCGCTCGCCGTCCGCCGTCAGCCAGCCCGCGTAGACCCCGTCCGCCGGGATCGCGGTGTGCGGCTGCGTCTCGACGTTCGCCGTCGGGTAGCCGAGCTCGCGCCCGCGCTGCGCACCACGCACCACCACGCCCTCGACCCGGTGCGGACGCCCCAGGATCTCGGCCGCACCGTCCATGTCGCCCTCCGCCACCAGCCGGCGCGCCAGCGTCGAGGAGAACGGCACCCCGCCGCCCGCCTCGCCCCGCTCGACCAGGTCCACGACGTCCACCACGTAGTCGTACGTGGAGCCCAGCTCCCGCAGGAAGTCGACGTTCCCGGCGGCCCGGTGGCCGAAGCGGAAGTTCGGCCCCTCGATGACGGCGCGCGCGTGCAGCTTGTCGACGAGGACCTTCACGATGAAGTCGGCCGGGGACAGCTGGGAGAACTCCGCCGTGAACGGCAGGATCAGCAGCGCGTCCACGCCCAGCCCGGCCATCAGCTCGGCGCGCCGGTCGTACGGGGCCAGGATCGGCGGGTGGCTGCCGGGGCGGACCACCTCGCTCGGGTGCGGGTCGAAGGTGACCACCACGGAGGGGACGCCGAGCTCACGCGCCGTGGCCACCGCCCGCCCGATGATCAGCTGATGTCCCCGGTGCACGCCGTCGTAGGAGCCGATGGTGACGACGCTGCGTCCCCAGTCCTGGGGGATGTCCTCCAAGCCACGCCAGCGCTGCACTGTGACCGCTCCTCGCCCGAACCCGTTTAGTCCTTGAACTGATTGCCGATTGCAGGTCTAAGACTGCCATGCCCGTGGCCGGTGCCCCGCATCGGCATCTGACTCGATCCACCACCGTGTCTGTCGTCACGTCACATCCACGGCCGCCCTGCTCAGGGTCTCCACCGTCCGTCGGGCGCTCGGCCCGAGCAGGGCCGCGGCCTCCGCTTCCGCCGTCGCCAGCCAGCGGGCCACCAGCGCCCCGAAGGCCGGCTCGGTCCGGGCCAGCTCGACGGTCCTCCGCTCGAAGACCGCCGGCCCGCCCGGAGTCCGCAGCAGCTGCCGCCCGGTGCGCCGCAGCAGCTCGCGGGTACGGTCCTGCGGGCGCCCGGTGGTCCCGGCCGCGACGGCTCCGAGGAACACGTCGAGCACGTCCGGATCGGCCTCCTCGCGCAGCAGGGTGTCGGCCAGCTCCCCGCGCAGCGGGTGCGAGGCCGCCCCGCCGGGCGCCGCCAGGACGACGGCCAGCTCGGCACGCACGCCGGCCGGGGCGCCGAAGAGCAGGTCCAGGACCAGCGGCCGCACCACCGACGCGGCGGCCGGACCCTGGTCGAGCCGACGGTCCACGAAGAAGGCGGCGTGCGGGGCGTCCCCGGGACACCGCGCGAGGTGCTCCCGCACGAGCTCGGCCGCGCGCCGGGCCAGCCCCGGCGTGGTCAGCGCGGCCAGGGCGCGCACCACCTCCCCGTCGGCCCGGGCGCGCAGGGCGGCGAACACCTCGTCCGGGTCGGGCAGCACGGGCAGGGCCGCGACCAGTGCCTCCGCGGGCAGCCGGGAGCAGGACTCGGGATCGCGGAAGCAGGCCAAGGCGTCGGGCAGGTAGCGGCCGCGGACCTGCGGGTCGCGGAGCAGGATCGCCAGGGCGCTGCCGTGCAGGGTGGCGTCGGCGGGGCGGGCGAGCAGCGCCTGGGCGGCGCGGCGCAGCAGTTCGCGGTCGGCGGGGGTGCGCACGTGCGGGGCGGTGGCCTGCCCGTAGGTGGCGGCCGCGACCCGCCGCCCGGGGCGTTCGTCGCTCGCCCAGCGGTCGACGGCCCGGCACAGGGCGGAGGGCTCCTCCTCGGCGAGTACGGCGAGCAGCTCGTCGGCGCGCGGGTGCGCGGCGGCGACGAGCGCCTCGGTGAGGTCGTCCACGGCGAGGCCGCGGTGGGTGTGCAGCAGGGCCTGGGCGGCGGTGGCGACGGTGGCCCCGGGGCGGCCGCGCAGCCGGCGCCCGTCGGTGAACCAGGCACAGAGCAGGGGCTGGGCGCGCCGCGGGTCCCGGGCGAGGCGGCGGGCGGCGGCGTCGAGGTAGCGGTCTCCGGGAACCGCCTCGGCGGGGTCGGCGGGCAGCAGCCGGCGCAAGAGGTCGAGGCGGTCGGGCTCGGGCAGCCGGAGCCGGTTCCAGAACCAGCCGCCGAACTCCCCCGGGCCGGCCCGGGCCACGTGCTCGGCGAGGGCGTGCAGGACGGGCAGGTGGGGACGGGCGTCCGGGGCCCGGAGCAGGGTCTCGCGCAGCAGTCGGGCGGCCCACCAGGCGCGGTCCGGGCCGGCCCGCTCCGGTTCCTCCGTGAAGCGGTTGAGTCGGTGGACGAGCCCGGTGAGCTCGCCGCGCAGCCGGTCGGGGGCGAGCCGGCGCAGGGCCTCCAGGACGGGCCCGATCCGGTGTCGGGGCACGGGCAGCCCGGGCTCGGCCGGGCCGTGGACGAGCAGGCCGAGGGCGGTCGGCACGTCCAGGTGGCCGGCCTGGATCCAGTCGGACAGCTCCTCGTGGGCGAAGCGGTAGCCCGGCCCGGCGGGCAGCAGCAGTCCTTCGGTGAGCACGGCGGAGGCCCAGCCGGTGCGCCAGGGGAACAGCTCCTCGAAGGAGGCCCGGTCCAGCTGCCCCTGGCCCGGTCCCAGAGCGCGCCGGGCGGCCTCGTGGACGCGGCCGGCCACCCGTGCGGCGAGCCGCTTGACGCCGGGTCCGTGGACCCGGGCGCCGCCGGCGTCGGCGCAGGCCGCTGCGATACGGACGGCGGTGCGCAGGCACAGCAGGTCCAGGTGCGCGGCGAAGACCTCGTCGCGGCCGGGCCGGCCGGTGGTGACCTCGGCGGCCCGGATCCCGGCGAGCAGGTGCAGGGTGAGCGGATGCCGGGCGTCGGCCTCCCGGACGGCGTCGGCGGGGATGCCGAGGCGGGCCCGGGCGGTCTCGGCCTCGGCGGCGTCGAGGTCCGCGAGCGGGAGGGCGGGGGGCAGCCGTCGGGCGGAGCGGGCCGGGGTGTGCAGTGCCTCGGGCGGGTAGAGGGCGCCGGCCCCTTCCCAGTACTCGGGTCGGGCGGCGACGACCAGCCGGGTGCCGGTGGCGTGCAGCCACGCCGCGGTGGCGGTGGTCCAGGGGGCGAGCCGGTGGGCGAGCTCCGGCGGCATCTCCTCCGGGGCGTCGAGGACGACGAGGAGGCGGCGGCCGGCGCGGGCGACGACGTCGGCGAGGTGGGCCGCGGCTCCCGCCGGGACCGGTCGGCCGCACCCGTCGGCCGGGATGGTTCCGCCGGAGCCCGTGCCGGGAGCCCCGCCGGAGCCCGTGCCGGAGGCGGGGCGGCTGTGACCGGTGTCGGGCGGGGTTCCGCCGGGGCCGGGTGCGCGCCGGGGCGTCTCCTCGGGCGCCGAACGTGACGCGGGGTCGGAACGTCGGACGGCACTGCGTTCGGCGCCCTGCGGGGAGGGCCCCGACACGCCCCCGGCCCCGGCGGAACCGGCTGACCCCACGATGCGGGCCGCCGCCGTGAGGGCGCGGGTGGCCGCGTCGGCCAGGGAGGTGTCGGTGGCGCGCAGGTCCGCGCCGCGCAGCCACAGCGTCGGGGCCGGGCAGGCGCCCCGTGCGCGGCGTACGGCCAGGGCCGCGAGCTCCGTGGTGCGGCCCGTGCCGGGGTCCCCGACGAGGCCGAGGACCGGGCGGTCACCGGTGGTGAAGGCGTCCAGTTCGGCGGCGATGCCCGGGCGTTCCACGGGTTCGGGGCCGTCCGGGAGGAGGGAGGCGCCCAGTGTGGTCGCGGTCAGTTCCAGTGCCCCGGCGAGGTTCAGATCGGCTCCGTGGCCGGGCACGGTCGCGGCGTTGCGTTCCAGCAGTGCGGCCAGCGGGCCGTGCGGATCGGCCCCGGCGGCTGCCCGCAGGGCCACCGCGAAGCCTCCGGAGCGGTGCTCCGCCCGCAGGGCGGTGCCCACCACCGCGAGCACCGCTCCGGAGTCGGCGTCGAGGACGGGGCCCCCGCAGGCCTCCCCGCCCAGCCGTAGCGCGTCCCGGCCGTCGGTGCCGATCGCCAGCTCCACGGCCACGCCCGCGGGCACCGCGTGGGACCGGTCCGTCGCCGGGTAGTCGACCTCCGTGCCGCCCAGTACCCGCGCCTGCCGCCATCCGCGCGCGGGCAGCCGTACGTAGGTTCCGGGATCGATCACCTCGCGCGGCGCCACCGGAAGCGGCCGCAGGCCGAGCCCGTCCGTGCGGATGAGGGCCAGCGCGAGGGCCGGCAGCGCGGTCACGTCGGCCGCCTCGGCCAGCCAGGTCCGGCCGGGGGCGTGCAGCACGACCCGGGGCAGGCCGTCGACGGCCTCGTGGCTGGTGACGACCGTCCCGCGGTCGTCCGCGACGAACCCGCTGCCGCGCTCCCGCCCGGCCGGATCACAGATTTTGACGAGCTCCGCCATGGCCGCACCCACTCCCCCGCAACGCCCCGTGCTCACGACGGTAGGCAGGTGAAGATCAGCACGAAAAGCACGCGAGGCGAAAGCGCCCCCTTACGCTCCCTGATTTCACTCCGAGCGCCTGCTCGGACGGGTGAATACAGGGGTCAGGGTGGATAGAGACCTACCCGAGGGGGGTCGTGGAGCGGTGAGCGGCAGTCCTTGTGCGCTCACCGCTCCACGTCAACACCCGATCGTCAGACGAAGACCGCGAGGGACTTCGCCTTTCCGTTCTTGCTCTCGACGAGACCGAGCAGCCCGCCCTGCGGTCCGAAGACCGCGACCGTGCGGCCGGACTCGTACTCCTGCGGCATGTCGATCCGCACGCCGTTGGCGAGCAGCGAGGCCCGCCGGGCGTCCAGGTCCCAGCGCGGGAAGGCCGCGGCGGCAGCCTCGCCGATGGGCATGACGGTCAGCTCCTCCTGGAGCTGGTCCAGGGTCCGCGCCTTGTCGAGCTTGTACGGGCCCACCCGTGTGCGGCGCAGTGCGGTCAGGTGCCCGCCGACGCCGAGGTCGGCGCCCAGGTCACGGGCGAGGGCGCGGATGTACGTACCGCTGGAGCAGACGACGGAGACGACGAGGTCGACGACCTTCGTGCCGTCCTCGGCCTCCGCCTCGCGCATGTCGTACACCTGGAAGGAGGAGATCGTGACCGGGCGGGCCGGGATCTCGAAGTCCTCGCCGTCGCGGGCGCGCTTGTAGGAACGCACACCCTTGATCTTGATGGCGCTGACCTTGGACGGGACCTGCATGATCTCGCCGGTCAGCTTGGCGATACCGGCGTCCACGGCTTCCCGGGTGACCCCGGAGGCGTCCGTGGACGAAGTGATCTCGCCTTCGGCGTCGTCCGTCAGGGTGTCCTGGCCCAGGCGGATCGTGCCCAGGTACTCCTTCTCGGTGAGCGCGAGGTGGCCGAGGAGCTTGGTGGCCTTCTCGACGCCGAGGACGAGGACGCCCGTCGCCATCGGGTCCAGTGTTCCCGCGTGGCCGACGCGGCGGGTCTTGGCCATCCCGCGCATCTTGGCGACCACGTCGTGCGAAGTGAAGCCGGACGGCTTGTCGACGATGACAAGGCCGTCCGGAGTCTTCCCTGCGTTGCTCATTCGGCGGCTGCGTCCTCGTCGTCGCCCGGCTTCTTGTACGGGTCGGCGTCGCCGGCGTACTGGGCGCCGGAGGACACCTCGCGCACCTGGGCGTCGGAGGTCCGCGCCTTTTCGAGGAGGTCCTCGATGGTCTTGGCGTTCTCCGGGAGGGCGTCCGCGACGAAGGTCAGGGTGGGCGTGAACTTGGTGCCCGCCGCCCGGCCGACCGCGGAGCGCAGTACGCCCTTGGCGCTCTCCAGGCCCGCAGCCGCGCTGGCGCGGTCCTCGTCGTCGCCGTAGACCGTGTAGAAGACCGTGGCCTCCCGCAGGTCGCCGGTGACCCGGGTGTCCGTGATGGTCACGTGCGTACCGAGGCGGGGGTCCTTGACTCCACGCTGCAGCTTCTCGGCCACCACCTCCCGGATGAGGTCCGCCAGCTTCTTCGCCCGCGCATTGTCGGCCACTGGTCCGTCTCCTTCTTATGTCTTGCTATCAGTCTTCATCACCGTGGAGGCGCCGTCGTACGGACAGCAGCTCCACTTCCGGACGCGCCGCGACCAGCCGCTCGCAGCGGTCCAGTACGTCCGAGAGGAACCCCGCGTCCCCACTCACCAGGGCGACCCCTATACGGGCCCTGCGGTGCAGGTCCTGGTCGCCCACTTCAGCCGCGCTCACGGAGAACTTGCGTTGGAGCTCGGCCACGATGGGCCGGACCACGGAGCGTTTCTCCTTCAGCGAGTGGACGTCGCCGAGGAGCAGATCGAAGGACAGAGTCCCCACGTACATGCAGTTCCGGATATCCCGCCGGTGCGGGTTCGGTGGCCTGCCGGCCGTCGCTCGGCAGGGTCACCAGAACCGTACACGCAACGGCCGGGGCCGATCGACGGATATTCCGCCGACCGGCCCCGGTGTGACGAGCTACGACACGGTGCGATGTGCCCCGCGCTTACGCGCGGGGCTTCTCGCGCATCTCGTACGTCGCGATGACGTCGTCGATCTTGATGTCGTTGAAGGAACCGAGGTTGATACCACCCTCGAAGCCCTCGCGGATCTCGGTGACGTCGTCCTTGAAGCGGCGCAGACCGGAGATGGTGAGGTTCTCGGCGATGACCTTGCCATCGCGCAGGAGCCGCGCCTTGGTGTTGCGCTTGACCTCGCCGGACCGGATGAGGACACCGGCGATGTTGCCCAGCTTGGACGAGCGGAAGATCTCGCGGACCTCCGCCGTACCGAGCTCGACCTCTTCGTACTCCGGCTTGAGGAGACCCTTCAGGGCCGCCTCGATCTCCTCGATGGCCTGGTAGATCACCGAGTAGTAGCGGACGTCGACGCCCTCGCGGTCCGCCATCTGCGCGGCACGGCCGACGGCACGGACGTTGTAGCCGATGACGATGGCGTCGGAGCCCATCGCCAGCGAGATGTCCGATTCGGTGACCGCACCCACACCACGGTGCAGGACGCGGATGTCGACCTCTTCGCCGACGTCGAGCTGGAGCAGCGAGGACTCGAGAGCCTCGACCGCACCGGACGAGTCGCCCTTGATGATGAGGTTGAGTTCCTGGACGAGACCGGCCTTGAGGACCGAGTCGAGGTCTTCCAGGGACACCCGGCGGACGCGCTTGGCGAAGTTGGCGTTGCGCTCGCGCGCAGCACGCTTCTCGGCGATCTGACGGGCGGTGCGGTCCTCGTCGACGACGAGGAAGTTGTCGCCGGCGCCGGGGACGTTGGTGAGACCCAGGACCAGGACGGGGGTCGCGGGACCCGCTTCCTCGATGTTGTTGCCCTTGTCGTCGAGCATGGCGCGCACGCGGCCGTAGGCGTCGCCCACGACCATCGTGTCGCCGACGCGGAGGGTACCGCGCTGGACGAGGACGGTGGCGACGGCACCGCGGCCACGGTCGAGGTGGGACTCGATCGCAATACCCTGAGCGTCCTGCTCCGGGTTGGCGCGCAGGTCGAGCGAGGCGTCGGCGGTGAGGACGACGGCCTCCAGCAGGGAGTCGATGTGCAGACCCTGCTTGGCGGAGATGTCGACGAACATCGTGTCGCCGCCGTACTCCTCGGCGACCAGACCGAACTCGGTGAGCTGACCGCGCACCTTGACCGGGTCGGCACCCTCGACGTCGATCTTGTTGACCGCGACGACGATCGGGACGCCGGCGGCCTTGGCGTGGTTGAGCGCCTCGATCGTCTGCGGCATGACGCCGTCGTTGGCCGCGACCACGAGGATCGCGATGTCGGTCGACTTCGCACCACGTGCACGCATGGCGGTGAACGCCTCGTGACCCGGGGTGTCGATGAAGGTGATCTTGCGCTCTTCGTCGTTGACCTCGGTGGAGACCTGGTAGGCACCG
Source organism: Streptomyces sp. CLCI03 (assembly GCF_053615355.1). NCBI lineage: Bacteria > Bacillati > Actinomycetota > Actinomycetes > Kitasatosporales > Streptomycetaceae > Streptomyces > Streptomyces sp. CLCI03. Next base: position 2,389,854 of record NZ_CM132132.1, read on the forward strand.
ATGCCCTGGGTGATGCCACCGGCCTCGCCCGCGACGACGTTCGTCTTGCGGATGGCGTCGAGAAGGCGGGTCTTACCGTGGTCGACGTGACCCATGACGGTGACGACCGGCGGACGCGGCAGCAGGAACTCCTCGCCGCCCTCGTCCTCGCCGAACTCGATGTCGAAGCCCTCGAGGAGCTCGCGGTCCTCTTCCTCCGGGCTGACGATCTGGACGACGTAGTTCATCTCGCCGGCCAGCATCTCGAGCGTCTCGTCGGAGACGGACTGCGTGGCGGTGACCATCTCGCCGAGGTTCATCATCACGGCGACGAGCGACGCCGGGTTGGCGTTGATCTTCTCCGCGAAGTCGGTGAGGGAGGCACCGCGCGACAGGCGCACGGTCTCGCCGCCACCGCGCGGCAGCATCACGCCGCCGACGGACGGGGCCTGCATGGCCTCGTACTCCTGGCGCCTCTGACGCTTGGACTTGCGACCACGACGGGCCGGACCACCGGGACGACCGAAGGCGCCCTGCGTGCCACCACGGGCACCGGGACCACCGGGACGACCACCGAAGCCGGGACGACCGCCGCCACCGGCACCGGCCGGACCGCCGCCGAAGCCGCCGCCACCGGGACGCGGGCCGCCGAAGCCGCCACCGCCGCCGGGACGCGAGCCCGGACCGGCCGGACGACCGGCGAAGCCGCCGCCCGCGGGACGACCGGCACCGCCGGGACGACCTGCGCCACCCGCACCGGGACCACGGCCACCGGGGCCGCCACCGGGCCGGGGACCGGGACCACCGGCAGCGGGACGCTGCGGCATCATGCCCGGGTTCGGACGGTTACCACCGGGAGCACCACCGGGACGCGGGGCGCCGCCCTGCGGACGCGGCATGCCGCCCGGGGTCGGACGGGCGCCGCCGGGACCCTGCGGACGCGGAGCGCCGCCGGGACCACCCTGCGGGCGGGGAGCACCCTGGCCGCCACCGGCGCCGGGGGCACCGGGACGGGGCGCGCCGGCCGGACGGGGCGCCTGGGGGCGCGCCATGCCGGTGGAGCCGCCGGAGGTGAAGGGGTTGTTGCCCGGACGGGGACCCGCCGGACGGGCACCCTGCGGACGCGGCGCCTGGGAGCCGGGGGCTCCGGAGGGACGCTGCGACGGGGCACCGGGAGTGGCGCCGGCCGGGCGCGGGGCGCCGGGACGGGCACCGGCCTGGCCACCCTGACCCTGGGCCGGACGCTGCTGCGCCGGGCGGGGGCCGGGAGCCGCGGCGGGACGCTCGGTGCGCGCCGGGGCGGCCGGGGCCGCCGGAGGCGCGGAGAACTCGGTCGCCACGGGCGCCGCCGGAGCGGGCTTCGGGGCGGCCGGAGCCTTCGGGCCGGGACGCGGGCCGGAGGCGGCCGGAGTCACCGGTGCGGGCGCTGCGGCGGCCGGAGCCTCCGCGACGACCGGCTTGGGGGCCGGTGCGCCGGGCTTCGGCGCAGCGGGACGTGCGGCGGCACCCGGGGTGGGAGCCCCGGGCTTGGCGGGGGCGGCCTTGCGAGGCGCACCCGGCTTCGCGGCGGACTTGCCGGCGTTACCGCCGGGGCCCTGCAGCGCGTCGGTCAACTTGCGTACAACCGGCGCCTCGATCGTCGAGGACGCCGAACGGACGAACTCACCGAGTTCCTGGAGCTTGGCCATGACGACCTTGCTCTCAACTCCGAACTCCTTGGCGAGTTCGTATACCCGGACCTTAGCCACTTCGCTCCTTTTAGGTCCGGGTTACGCCGGACCGTCGCTACTTCATGGGCGTACTCATCGCGTACTCATCGAGTGCTCATCGCAATCTCGACCTACTTCCAACTCGCGAGGTACCTGACCGCACGGTTATCCGTGCCGTACTACTTCTTTACGGTGTGCCCGGCCTCATCGGCCACGGCATTGCGCAGGTTCTCCGTGTCGAGCGCTCCGGCGGACCGAAGGGCCCGGGGGAACGCACGGCGGCGAATCGCCTGGTCGAGGCAGACCACGGCGGGGTGCACGTACGCACCCCGTCCCGGCCTCGTGCCGCGTGGATCAGGGACGCATGCGTCCCCGTCCGCCACGACGCGCAGCAGATCGTTCTTGGCCGCTCGCTCCCGACACCCCACACAGGTGCGTTCGGGGCATGCGCGGGCTTGCGTCCGGCCAGACACGCCTAAGTCTACCTCCCCGCACCGACCTCTCTCCCGACAAGTCGCGGGGGAAAGATCGAACGGCTGTTGTGTTGTCTTGTATCCGCCGCCTCGGCGGCGGCCGTGCACCCTGTCTACCGTCCGGGCAAGCCCGGACGGTACCGGTTTATTCCCCGCCCCGGTCCCGGTCGCGGTCGGCGTCCGGGGAGACCTCGGTGTCGGGGCGGATGTCGATGCGCCAGCCGGTGAGCCGCGCGGCGAGGCGGGCGTTCTGGCCCTCCTTGCCGATGGCCAGCGACAGCTGGTAGTCCGGCACGGTCACCCGGGCGGACCGGGAGTCCCAGTCGACGACCTCGACCTTGCTCACCCGCGCGGGTGACAGCGCGTTCGCGACCATCTCCGCCGGGTCGTCCGACCAGTCGACGATGTCGATCTTCTCGCCGTGCAGTTCGGCCATCACGTTGCGCACGCGGCTGCCCATCGGGCCGATGCAGGCGCCCTTCGGGTTGAGACCCGAGCGGGTGGACCGCACGGCGATCTTGGTGCGGTGACCGGCCTCACGGGCGATCGCAGAGATCTCGACGCTGCCGTCGGCGATCTCCGGGACCTCCAGCGAGAAGAGCTTCTTCACCAGGTTGGGGTGGGTGCGCGAGAGGGTCACGGACGGACCGCGGACGCCCTTCGCCACCCGTACGACGTACGCCTTCAGGCGCAGGCCGTGCGTGTACTCCTCGCCGGGCACCTGCTCCTGCACCGGCAGGATGGCTTCCAGCTTGCCGATGTCGACGAGGACGTTCTTGGGGTCCTTGCCCTGCTGGACGACGCCGGTGATGACGTCGCCCTCACGGCCGGCGAACTCGCCGAAGGTCAGGTCGTCCTCGGCGTCGCGCAGACGCTGCAGGATCACCTGCTTGGCGGTCGTCGCGGCGATCCGGCCGAAGTCCGACGGCGTGTCGTCGAACTCCTTGGGCTCCTGGCCCTCTTCGAGATCCCTCGGGTCTTCCGTCGCCCACACGACCACGTGACCATTGGTGCGGTCCAGCACGACGCGAGCGCGGCGGAAGCTCCCCTCGGTCCGGTGGTACGCGATGAGGAGGGCCGACTCGATCGCCTCGACGAGCAGGTCGAAGGAGATCTCCTTCTCCCGGACCAGACCCCGCAGGGCACTCATGTCGATGTCCACGGCTACGCCTCCTCTTCCTTCTTGTCCTTGCGGTTGAACTCGATCTCGACACGCGCCTTGGCGATGTCGGTGAATGCGATACGCCGGGCGGTCGCCTTGCGGCCCTTCACGCCCGGGACTTCGAGGTCCAGGCCCTCGTCGTCGACTTCGAGAATGCGGGCGATCAGTTCCCCGCCCTCGGCGAGCTGGAACTTCACGAGACGGCCGATCGCCCGTACGTAGTGACGGTGCTCGGTCAGCGGGCGGTCGGCGCCCGGCGAGCTCACTTCGAGGACGTACTCGTCCTCACCCATCACATCGGTTTCGTCGAGCTTGTCGGAGACCTCGCGACTCAGCTCGGCACACGCGTCCAGCTCCACGCCCTCGTCGGAGTCCACGATGATCCGCAGCATCCGGCGCTTGCCCGCCCGGGACATCTCGATCTCTTCGAGGTCCAGGCCCTTGGCGGCGACGAGCGGCTCCAGCAGTCCGCGCAGCCTGTCGCTCTGGGTGGTGCTCATCCGGGTGACTCCTCGGCCGCGTGTGCTGTTGTGGTTTCCGTCGTGTGTCAGGTCAAAGGGTATCCGGTGTCGGAGGGTGTTGCCGTCCGCCCTGTGGACAGGGCCCCGGGTACCGTGATCACACCCTGCCCGCCGGCAGTCCCGCCATCTGTCCCGTCATCACCCGGAGGACGTCGCCGTGTCCTGGACCCAGCCTTCGAGACCCTCGCGCAGGAGCCTGCTCGCCGGTGCGGCCGGCGTGGCAGGCGCCGCGCTGCTCACCGGGTGCTCGGACGGCGGCGCTTCCGACGCCGACGTCACGATTCCACTCGAACGGCGGATGCGGGAGAGCGCCGTTCGTGACAGTACGCGACTGCTGGAACGTTACGACGCCACCACGGCCGCCCATCCGGCCCTGGCCGCGCGGCTCGCCCCGCTGCGGGCCGCCGTCGCCGCCCATACCGCGGCCCTGTCCCTCACTCCTTCGGCCGCGCCGTCGCCCTCCCCGTCCCGGTCCGGCGGTACGGGTGCCGCCGCGCCCGCGGCGAGCGGCGAGCCGGTGCCGCCGAAGCCCGAGGAGGCGCTGAGCGCGCTCGCGGACGCCGAGCGGGGCCTGTCCGAGTCGCGGACCATCGACCTGGCCGGGGCCCCCGGCGAGCTGGCCCGGCTGCTGGCCTCGGTCGCCGCCTGCGGCGCCGTACACGCGTACCTGCTGACCTCGAACCCCGGAGCCACCTCGTGAAGCCCGAACCCTCCCCCGCCGGCCGGGCCCTGGAGGCCGCCCAGGCCGCGCTCGCCGCCGAGCACGCGGCCGCCTACGGCTACGGGGTGATCGGCGCCCGGTCCGGCGGCGCCCGTGCGGCGCAGGCCCGCGAGTCGTACGGCGTCCACCTCGCGCGGCGGGACGCGCTGGCCCGGACCGTACGGGAGCTGGGCGGCGCACCCCGGCCGGCGGAGGCCGCGTACGCCCTGCCGTTCGAGGTCCGCACCCCGGCCGACGCCGAGCGGCTGGCCGCCGAGATCGAGGACCGGGTGGCCGGCGCGTACTCCGATCTGGTGCGTGCCGCGGAGGGTCCGCTGCGCCGCGAGGCGGCCGACGCGCTGACCGCGGCGGCAGTGCGCGCGGCACGCTGGCGTGGTGTCGGCGTAGCCTTCCCTGGGCTCACGGAACGCGCTGACGAGGCGCAACGGGCCCGGCACAGCTGAAAGGGACCACGCACGCATGGCTTTCGAACCGCCGCAGCGGCTTGTACGGGCGCTCGGCGAGATGCCGGAGACGGCGCAGGACACGGACTGGCTGGGGCAGTTGCCCCGACTCACCGAGGCCGCGCTGTCCCGGCGCGGGGTGGCGGCCCGTCGGGTGCAGGCCCCGGGTGGCCGCAGCAGCCTGGTGGTCCTCGTCACCTACGCCGACGGGACCCCGGCCGCACTGAAACTGGCGCCCCCGCACGCCCGGCCCGACCGGGAGCTGGCCGCACTGGCCCACTGGGGCGGTTTCGGGGCCGTACGGGTCCTCGACACGCGGCATCACGACGACGACGGGGCGCTGCTGCTGGAGCGGCTGCACCCGGAGGTGTCGCTGAGGTCTCTGCCGGAGGCGAAGGCCCTGCTGGAGGCGAGCGGCACCCTGCGCAGGCTGTGGGTGGCGCCGCCGGCCGGGCACGGGTGGGAGACGGTGGCGGAGCGCACCGAGTGGCAGTCGGCGGCCCTGCGGTCGGCTCCGGCCGAGACCCGGGCGCTGGCGGACACGGCGCTGGCGATGCGGGCGGAGCTGGTGGCGGGCCCGCCGGAGGAGCTGTTGCTGCACGGGAACTTCCGGCAGGGCAAGGTGCTCGCGGGCGAGCGGGCCCCGTGGCTGACAGTGGGCCCCGATCCGCTGGTCGGCGAGCGGGCGTACGACCTGGCGCGGCTGGTCCGGGACCGGCTGGAGGACCAGGTGGCCTCCTCCGCGGGGGCGGCGGGCGCCCGGCGCCGGGTGAACAAGCTGGCGGACGCGCTGGAGGTGGACCGGGAGCGGCTGCGGGGTTGGACGCTGTTCCGGGCGGTGGAGTCGGGTAATCGCGCGCTGGCCGCGGGGCGGCGCAGGGACGCGGAACTGCTGCTGGAGTTCGCCGCCTGGTTGTAGGGCATACCGTAGATATCAAGGTATGTCCGGCAGGGGGCCGTCATGGTCGAAGAACTGCTGACAGCGGCGATCGCCACGGGTGTGGCCGCCGTCGTCTACGTGGGCGCCGCCGCCCGGGTGGTCAAGCAGTACGAGCGGGGCCTGGTCTTCCGCTTCGGCAGGCTGCGCGAGGAGATCCGCCAGCCCGGCTTCACGACGATCGTTCCGTTCGTGGAACGGCTCCGCAAGGTCAACATGCAGATCGTGACGCTGCCCGTGCCCGCGCAGGAGGGCATCACCCGGGACAACGTCACGGTGCGGGTGGACGCGGTCGTGTACTTCAAGGTCGTCGACCCGGCGAGCGCGATCGTGGCGGTGGAGGACTACCGCTTCGCCGTCTCGCAGATGGCCCAGACCTCGCTGCGGTCGATCATCGGAAAGTCCGACCTGGACGATCTGCTGTCGAACCGGGAGATGCTCAACCAGGGGCTGGAGCTGATGATCGACAGCCCGGCGGTGGGCTGGGGCGTGCAGATCGACCGGGTCGAGATCAAGGACGTGTCGCTGCCGGAGACGATGAAACGGTCGATGGCCCGGCAGGCGGAGGCGGACCGGGAGCGCCGGGCGCGCGTGATCAACGCGGACGCGGAGCTGCAGGCCTCGCACAAGCTCGCCGAGGCGGCGGAGGTCATGTCGGAGCAGCCGGCGGCGCTGCAGTTGCGCCTGCTGCACACGATCGTGGCGGTCGCCGCCGAGAAGAACTCCACGCTGGTGCTGCCCTTCCCGGTGGAGCTGCTGCGCTTCCTCGAGCGCTCGGCCCCTCCGCCGGCGGCGGCGCCCGCGCGGGAGGAACCGGCCCCGGCCGGCCCGGCTTCCGAAGGCCCCGGGCCGGCCGAGGTCGCCGACGCGGATACGGACGCGCTCGACGGAGCCCCGGTGCCGGACGCGCTCGGCGGGCCGGCGGACGGCCTGATGCTGGACGCGCCGCCGCCGGAGGAGGAGCGGGAGGGGCTGCGCGACTAGCCGCCGCGCGGAGCCGGCCCCGACCCGCCCTTTGCCCGTTTCCCGGTGCTACGACGTCAGGCGGGACAGGGCTTCCGTCAGGGGGAGCTCCTCGCGGGTGCCCGTGGCGCGGTGCTGGAGTTCGACCACCCCGTCGGCGGAGCGGCGGCCCGCCACCAGGATCCACGGCACGCCGATCAGTTCCGCGTCCGTGAGCTTCACGCCGGGCGACAGGCCGGGCCGGTCGTCCAGCAGCACCCGCCGTCCCGCCGCGGCCAGGGTCGTCGCCGCCTCCTCGGCGAGCGCGAGCGGCACCGCCTTGCCCGCCGCCACCACGTGGACGTCGGCCGGGGCCACCGCCGCGGGCCAGCACAGACCGCGCTCGTCCGCCGTCTGCTCGGCCAGCGCCGCCACCGCGCGGGAGACGCCGATGCCGTAGGAGCCCATCGTGACCCGGACCGGCTTGCCCTCGCGGCCGAGGACGTCCAGGCCGAAGGCGTCCGCGTACTTGCGGCCCAGCTGGAAGATGTGCCCGATCTCGATCGCCCGGTCCAGCTTCAGCCCCGCCCCGCAGGAGGGGCAGGGGTCGCCCGGCTCCACGACCACCACGTCCAGGTACCGGTCCACCTCGAAGTCCCGCCCGCAGACGACGTTCCGGGCGTGCGTGTCCGCCCGGTTGGCGCCCGTCACCCAGGAAGTGCCGGGCGCGACGCGGGGGTCGGCCAGGTAGCGGACCTTGTCCAGGCCCTGCGGGCCGACGTAGCCGCGTACCAGGTCCGGGCGGCCCTCGAAGTCCTCGGCCGTCACCAACTCCACGACCGCCGGGGCCAGGTGCTCCCCCAGCTTGCCGAGGTCCACCTCCCGGTCCCCCGGCACGCCCACCGCCGTGATCTCGCCGTCCACCTTGACCAGGAGGTTCTTCAGCGTCGCGGAGGCGGGTACGCCCAGGTGCGCGGCGAGGGTCTCGATCGTCGGGGTGTCCGGGGTGTCCACCTCCTCCAGTGCCGGGTGCTCCGCGGAGACGGGGGCCAGGGCGAAGGTCACGGCCTCCGTGTTCGCCGCGTAGTCGCAGGACGGGCAGTCCACGAAGGTGTCCTCGCCCGCCTCGGCCGGGGCGAGGAACTCCTCCGACGCCGAACCGCCCATGGCGCCCGAGACGGCCGACACGATCCGGTGGTCCAGGCCGAGCCGCTCGAAGATGCGGACGTACGCCTCGCGGTGGAGTCGGTAGGACTCCTCCAGCCCCTCGTCGGACACGTCGAAGGAGTAGGAGTCCTTCATCTGGAACTCGCGACCGCGCAGCACCCCGGACCGGGGCCGCGCCTCGTCCCGGTACTTGGTCTGGATCTGGTAGAGCATGACCGGCAGGTCCTTGTAGGAGGTGCACTGGTCCTTCACCACGAGGGTGAAGATCTCCTCGTGCGTGGGTCCGAGCAGGTAGTCCGCGCCCTTGCGGTCCTTCAGCCGGAACAGCAGGTCCCCGTACTCCGACCAGCGTCCGCTGACCTCGTACGGCTCCTTCGGCAGCAGGGCCGGGAGCAGTACCTCCTGGGCCCCGATCGCGTCCATCTCCTCGCGGACGACCCGCGAGACGTTGTCGAGGACCCGCTTGCCGAGCGGCAGCCACGTCCACACCCCGGCGGAGCTGCGTCGGACGTAGCCGGCGCGGACCAGGAGCCGGTGGCTGAGGGTTTCGGCGTCGGCCGGGTCCTCGCGGAGGGTCTTGGCCATGAGGCGGGACATGCGCTGCACGTGTTGCGTAGACATGTCGGGAGATTACCGGGGGCCCGGCGGCCCGCGGTACCGGTTTCAGTGCCTGGTCAGCGCCTGATCAGCGGCAGGGGCGCGCCCATGACCGCGTACGGCAGGCTCGCGCTCGGGAAGTGGACCTGGCGGGCGAGGTCGGTGTAGCCGAGGGCCCGGTAGAGGCCGCGGGCGGGGCTCTCGGTGTCGATGGCGGAGAGGATCGAGCGGGGCTCGGCGGCGTCGTCGGTGATGCCGGTGATCAGGGCGCGGCCGACGCCGTGGCCCTGGAAGCCGGGGTGGACGTGCAGCTCGGTGATCACGAAGGAGCCGTCGAGCCAGTCCTCGTGGCCGCCGGCGCGCAGGTAGGGCTCGACGATGGTGGACCACCAGTGGGTGCGGTCGTTCGGCATCCCGTACACGAAGCCGGTGAGCGCGCCGTCCTCGGCGAACGCCCCGAGGGCGCGGGCGCCGCGGCAGGTCATGTGGCGCTGGACGATGTAGCGCCGGATGCCGACCTCCTCCTCGCTGAGGCCGAAGGCGACGGCCTGTACGCGCAGGGCCTCGTCCACGCGGGCGGCGAGGTCGAGGGGAGCGATTCGGACTCCGGAAGGCAGCATGCGGCGACCTTACTTCGCGGTACGGGGCTGCCGGAATGCCACAGCCGAGGTCCGTCGCCCGCGGCTGCGATCAGGTGCGGGCGGTGTCGGAAGCGGGTGTCAGAAGAGGACGCTCATGAACGCGCCGACCTCGCGGAAGCCGACGCGGTGGTAGGCCGCCCGGGCGGCGGTGTTGAAGTCGTTCACGTAGAGGCTGACCACGGGGGCGACGTCGCGCAGCGCGTAGGCGACGACGGCGGCCATGCCGGTCTCCGAGTGGCCGAGGCCGCGGAACTCGGGGTCGACCCACACGCCCTGGATCTGGCAGGCGCGGGCGGTGGCGGCGCCGATCTCGGCCTTGAAGACGACCTTGCCGTCGTCGACGCGGGCGAAGGAACGGCCACTGGCGACGAGCTCGGCGACGCGGGCCTGGTAGAGCAGCCCGCCGTCACCGGCCATCGGGGAGATGCCGACCTCCTCGGTGAACATGGCCACGCAGGCGGGCATGATCAGTTCCATCTCGTCCTTGCGGATCCGGCGGACCTGCGGGTCGGCCTCGACCGTGGTGGACGGGCGCTCGATGACCATGAGCGGCTGGTGGGAGCGGACCTCGCGGGCCGGGCCCCAGGTGGGCTCCAGGAGCTGCCACAGCAGTCGGGTGGCCTCGGCGGGGCCGACGATGGAGGAGCAGCGGCGGCCGGTGCGCCGGGCCCGGTCGGCGAAGGCGCGTACGGCGTCGGGGCCGGCGCAGACGGGGACCAGGTTGGCACCGGCGTAGCAGAGCGAGCGGAGCTCGCCGTCGGCGTACCAGCCCCACATCTCGCCGCCCAGGCGCCAGGGGTCGAGTCCGGCGACCTGGACCCGGGAGGTGACGAAGGCGTTCTCGACCGGCTCGCGTCCGAGGATTTCCATCGCGGCGTCGAGATCACTGGGCTCAAGGACCCGGGTGGTGGTCTGCGTCAACACTGGGGCCTCACCATGCAAGTCTGCTGATCTCCGCACTGTACCCGGCGGCGCCCGGGGATGCCGCGTCCGAGGTCACGAAAGAGCCCCGGCCCGCCCCCGAACTGCGGGAACGGCACCGGGGCCACTGACGACGCGGAATCGCTCGCCGAGATCAGACGCCGATGGCGACGGTGGGCTCGCCGCTCATCACGCCGTCCTTCTCCATCTGCTCGGCGATCTTCATCGCCTCTTCGATGAGGGTCTCCACGATCTTCGACTCGGGGACGGTCTTGATGACCTCGCCCTTCACGAAGATCTGGCCCTTGCCGTTGCCGGAGGCGACACCGAGGTCGGCCTCACGGGCCTCGCCCGGGCCGTTGACGACGCAGCCCATGACCGCGACGCGCAGCGGGACCTCCATGCCCTCCAGGCCCGCCGTGACCTCCTCGGCCAGCTTGTAGACGTCGACCTGGGCGCGGCCGCAGGACGGGCAGGAGACGATCTCCAGGCGGCGCGGCTTGAGGTTCAGGGACTCCAGGATCTGGATGCCGACCTTGACCTCCTCCGCCGGCGGGGCGGAGAGGGAGACGCGGATGGTGTCGCCGATGCCCTCGGAGAGCAGCGCGCCGAAGGCGACGGCGGACTTGATGGTGCCCTGGAAGGCGGGGCCGGCCTCGGTGACGCCCAGGTGCAGCGGGTAGTCGCAGGCGGCGGCGAGCTGGCGGTAGGCGTTGACCATGACGACCGGGTCGTTGTGCTTGACCGAGATCTTGATGTCGCCGAAGCCGTGCTCCTCGAAGAGGGAGGCCTCCCAGAGCGCGGACTCGACCAGCGCCTCGGGGGTGGCCTTGCCGTACTTCTTCAGCAGGCGGGCGTCGAGGGAGCCGGCGTTCACACCGATGCGGATCGGCGTGCGCGTCTCGTTCGCGGCCTTCGCGATCTCCTTGACCTTGTCGTCGAACTGCTTGATGTTGCCCGGGTTCACCCGGACCGCGGCGCAGCCGGCGTCGATCGCGGCGAACACGTACTTGGGCTGGAAGTGGATGTCGGCGATGACCGGGATCTGCGACTTCTTGGCGATCACGGCGAGGGCGTCGGCGTCGTCCTGGGTGGGGCAGGCCACGCGGACGATGTCGCAGCCGGAGGCGGTGAGCTCGGCGATCTGCTGGAGCGTCGCCCCGATGTCGGAGGTCCTGGTCGTGGTCATCGACTGCACGGAGATCTGTGCGTCGCCGCCGACGGCCACCTTGCCGACCTGGATCTTGCGGCTGACCCTGCGGTCGGCAAGCTTCGTCGGTACGGCCGGCATTCCGAGAGAGATGGCAGTCATCTGCTGTGCAACCCCAAGGTGTGGATCAAGGTCCCGAGATCGGCGGGCTCCAGGCTTCGAGATTACGCCAACCACGGCGCGGGCCGTGCATCCGAGGGGTCCGCCACCCGAACGTAGGGAGCCGGGCACGATCCGTGCCCGGCTCCGGTGGTGCCGGTGTAGAGCCCCCCCCGTACTAGGTGATCTTGATCGGGTTCACCACGTCCGCGACCATCACCAGCAGGGTGAAGCAGATGAACAGGCCCGCGACCACGTACGCGACGGGCATCAGCTTCGCCACGTCGAACGGGCCGGGGTCGGGGCGTCGGAAGATCCGGGCGACGGTGCGCCGCAGCGATTCCCACAGGGCGCCGGCGATGTGCCCGCCGTCGAGCGGGAGCAGGGGCAGCATGTTGAACAGGAACAGCGAGAGGTTGAAGCCGGCCAGCAGGTTGAGGAAGAAGACCAGCTGGTGCTGGGCGGGGATGTCGAGGGTGAAGATCTCACCGCTGACCCGCGCGGCGCCGACGACGCCCATGGGGCTGTCCTGCTTGCGCTCGGCCCCGTTGAAGGCCGCGTTCCACAGGTCCGGGACCTTGGAGGGAAGGGCTACCAGCGACTCCACGCCGGCCTGCATCATCTCGCCCATGCGGTCGACGGACTGGCCGAAGGACTGCGGCACGTAGCCGGAGGCGGGGGCGAAGCCGAGGAAGCCCGCGGTGACGTACTCGTCCTTGACGTAGCGGCCGCTGCCGTCCGTCTTGGCGACCTTGTTCTCGATCAGGTTCGCCTTGAGGTCCACCCGCTGCCCGGCCCGCTCCACCGTGATCGTGGCGGGTCCGACGGTGGCGCGGATGTCCTTCTGCAGGGCGGACCAGTCGCCGACCGGTCGACCGTCGAAGGCGACGATCTTGTCGCCGGCCTTCAGGCCCGCGGCCTTGGCGGGGGCGGCCGGGTCGCCGGGGGCGCACTTGTCGCGCTTCTCGCTCTGCTGGATGACGCAGTCCGAGACGGTGGCGACCGAGGTGGTCTGGGTGTTGAGCCCGAAGGTCATCAGGGTCGTGAGGAAGATCGCCACGGCCAGGACGAGGTTCATGAACGGCCCGGCGAACATCACGATCACGCGCTTCCACGGCTTGCGCGTGTAGAAGAGCCGGGTGTCGTCCCCGGGCTGGAGCTCCTCGTACGCGGCCGAGCGCGCGTCCTCGATCATCGACCGGAACGGAGAGGTGGAGCGGGCGGTGACCTTGCCGTCCTCGCCGGGCGGGAACATCCCGATCATGCGGATGTAGCCGCCCATCGGGATGGCCTTGATCCCGTACTCGGTCTCGCCCTTCCTCCGCGACCAGATGGTCGGGCCGAAGCCCACCATGTACTGCGGCACGCGAATGCCGAAGATCTTGGCCGTGGAGAGGTGCCCCAGCTCGTGCCACGCGATGGAGACCAGCAGGCCGACCGCGAAGACCACGACCCCGAGCACCGTCATCAGTAGTGTCATGCGCGCGCCTCCGCGGCGGCCCGAGCCGCCATCTCCCGCGCCCGGGCCCTGGCCCAGGCCTCCGCTTCTAGGACGTCCTGGACCGTCAGGGAGGTTCCCGACTCAGGTGTCCCGTGCTCATCGACCACGGCAGAGACCGTATCCATGATTGCTGTGAACGGCAGCCGACCTGCCAGGAATGCTTCCACGCACTCCTCGTTGGCCGCGTTGAACACGGCCGGGGCGGTGCCGCCGAGGGTGCCCACGTGCCGGGCGAGGCCCACCGACGGGAAGGCCTCGGTGTCCAGCGGGAAGAACTCCCAGGTGGATGCCTTGGTCCAGTCGAAGGCGGGGGCCGCGTCCGGGATCCGCTGGGGCCAGCCGAGGCCGATCGCGATGGGGCCGCCCATGTCCGGCGGGGTGGCCTGGGCGAGCGTGGAGCCGTCGGTGAACTCCACCATCGAGTGCACGTAGGACTGCGGGTGGACGACGACCTCGATCCGCTCGAAGGGGATGTCGTAGAGCAGGTGCGCCTCGATGACCTCCAGCCCCTTGTTGACCAGGGTCGCCGAGTTGACGGTGATCACCGGGCCCATGGCCCAGGTGGGGTGGGCGAGCGCGTCCTTGACCGTGACCTTCGCCAGCTCGGCGCGGGTACGGCCGCGGAAGGGGCCGCCGGAGGCGGTCACCACGAGCTTGCGGACGTCGGCGCGGGTGCCGGCGGCCAGCGCCTGGAAGAGCGCGGCGTGCTCGGAGTCCACGGGGATGATCTGGCCGGGCTTCGCGAGGGCCTTGACCAGCGGGCCGCCGACGATCAGCGACTCCTTGTTGGCCAGGGCCAGGGTCCGGCCCGCCCGCAGCGCGGCGAGGGTCGGCGCGAGGCCGATGGAACCGGTGATGCCGTTGAGGACGGTGTGGCACTCGGAGGCGGCGAGTTCGGCCGCGGCGTCCGGACCGGCCAGGATCTCGGGCAGCGGCTCGGACGGCCCGTACCGGGCGCTCAGCGCCTCTTTCAGGGCCGGTACGACGTCCTCGCGGGCCACGGCCACGGTCCTGACCCGCAGCTGCCGGGCCTGATCGGCCAGCAGCTCCACCCGCCCGCCGGCGGCGGACAGCGCGGTGACCCTGAACCGGTCGGGGTTGCGCAGGGCGAGGTCGATGGCCTGGGTCCCGATGGACCCGGTGGACCCGAGGATGACGATGTCCCGGAGGCCGGCCGCGGGGTCGAAGAGGAGGTGCGGGTCGGCGAGGGGGGCTGGGCGGTCGCTCATGCCCCCCATTGTTGCCGCAAGTCACGAGCGGCCGGACACGGAGCCCCCTTCCGTTACCCGCAGGAGCAGGTGCGGGAGGGTTCCGGCGAACTCCGGGAGCGTACGGGCCACGGTCCACCAGGCCTCGGGGTCCTCGTCGAGGGCCAGGGCCAGCAGCCGGTCGGCCTCGGCGTGGGAGGCGAGGACGGCCGCGGGGCGGTTGTGCCGGTCGGGATGGTCCACGTCGCCCAGCCAGTGGTCCTGGTCGAGGGCCCAACAGGCGGGCAGCTTGTGCCGGATCACGTCCTGGCCGGTGAGCAGGCCGCGGTCGAGGCAGTCGCGCACCCAGCGGATGTCCTCCGCGACGCTGTCCATCGGTACGGCGAGGCTCGTCAGGGCCAGCTCGCGTTCCACGCCCCCGTAGGGCTCGCCGGCCGTCGGCGTCAGGTGGCGTACGGCGCGGACGAGGTCGGGGCCGGGCTGACCCGCGTCGGCCGCCTCGGGCACGGTGCCGTCGGTCAGTGCGGCGACCAGGGCGGGCAGCGGGCCCCGGTGTCCGGGGGCGTGCCGCAGCAGTTCCGCCCACAGGCGGGGGTCGTCCCCCAGCGGGCGCAGGGCCCGCAGGACGGCCGTCTGCATGCCGGCCTGTTCGGGCAGGGTCCAGCGCAGACCGGCGGTGTCGGGGAGGCGGGCGAGCAGCAGGGTCCGGTACGCCGGGGCGACGTGCGTGACGAGTTCCTCGTGCGTGACCCGGCCCATCCGCACGGCGCGGACGGCGGGCCGGTGCCAGGAGCGCCCGTCCGACGGCCCCTGCGGGGCGGCCAGGAAGGCGTGGACGGTCTCCAGGGGCAGGTCCAGGGCGAGCAGCAGGGCCTCGACCGCACCGGTCGGCAGCGGCTCGCGCAGATGCTCGGCGAGCAGCGCTCCCGGGTCCGGTCGGTACCCCGGCGCCAGGATGTCCAGCGGGACCCGCGGTCCGCGCCGGCCGTGCCGGCGCAGCAGGCCGGCGAGCTCGGTCACGTCCGGCGGTTCCTCGGAGGGGTCCCTACCGAGCTCGGCGCGGAGCACCGGCAGGAGTTCGGGGGGTGTGCGGCGGCGGGCGTAGCGGGCGGGTCCGGGCAGGCCGGGGAGCGGCCGGCCGACGACCCGGGGGTTGCGCGCGATGAAGGTCCGGTCGGTGGCGCCGCCGTGGCGCAGGAGCAGGGTGACGGTCGAGGCCGACAGCCATTCGTCCCGGCACAGGTACTTGCGGGTGGGCTCGTCCAGCCTGCCGATCATGTCGGTGACGACGTGGTCCGGTGCGTGGCGCAGCAGGTGCGCCACGCACCAGGCCAGCCGTCGGCTGGTGCGGTCTTCCTCGGCCGTCGACATCGTTCTCGTCCGCCTCGCGCTGTGCTCGTACGCGTACCAGTACTCGTACTCATCCTCGTACGTCTGTCCGACGTCCGGCGATGATCGCAGGTCAGCGGATCGGGCGGTGCACGTTTTTGCGGGTCGAGGGTCCGGGCGTCGCGTCCGCGATCCAGGGGCCGTCACCGGAGGGGTCGAGGACGCCCTCCTCCAGCCAGGCGTAGGTGCCGGACAGTACGCCCGCGACCACCTTGCGGTCGAGGTCGTCGGTGTTGGACCAGAGCCGGCCGAAGAGCTCCTCGACGCGCAGCCGGGACTGCTCGCAGAAGGCGTCGGCGAGCTGGTAGGCCTCGCGTCCGTGGGCGCCGGTGGCGCGCAGGTGCTCGGCGCGGACGCAGGCCGCGCTCATCGCGAAGAGTTCGGCGCCGATGTCGACGATCCGGCCGAGGAAGCCCTGCTTGGTCTCCATCCGACCCTGCCAGCGGGACATGGCGTAGAAGGTGGAGCGGGCGAGTTTGCGGGCGCTGCGTTCCACGTAGCGCAGGTGGGTGGACAGGTCGGGGTGGCCGCTCGGGTGGAAGGCACGGTAGGTGCCGGGGACCTGGCCGGGGCCGGTGGCGAGCTTGGGCAGCCAGCGGGCGTAGAACCCGGCGGCGCGGGCCCCGGCCTTGGCCTTGTCGCCGAGTGCCTTCTCCGGGTCGATGAGGTCGCCCGCCACCGACAGGTGGGCGTCGACGGCCTCGCGGGCGATCAGCAGGTGCATGATCTCGGTGGAGCCCTCGAAGATCCGGTTGATGCGCAGGTCGCGGAGCATCTGCTCGGCGGGGACGGCGCGTTCGCCGCGGGCGGCGAGGGACTCGGCGGTCTCGAAGCCGCGCCCGCCGCGGATCTGGACGAGTTCGTCGGCCATCAGGCAGGCCATCTCGGAGCCGTAGAGCTTGGCGAGGGCGGCCTCGATGCGGATGTCGTTGCGGTCCTCGTCGGCCATCTGGGAGGCGAGGTCGACCACCGCTTCGAGGGCGAAGGTGGTGGCGGCGATGAAGGAGATCTTCGCGCCGACCGCCTCGTGGCGGGCGACCGGTCGGCCCCATTGTTCGCGTACGCCGGACCACTCTCGGGCGATCTTCAGGCACCACTTGCCGGCGCCGACGCACATGGCGGGCAGGGACAGCCGGCCGGTGTTGAGCGTGGTCAGGGCGATCTTGAGCCCGGCGCCCTCGGCGCCGATGCGCTGGGCGGCCGGGACCCGGACCTGGTGGAAGCGGGTGACGCCGTTCTCCAGGCCGCGCAGGCCCATGAAGGCGTTGCGGTGCTCGACGGTGATCCCCGGCGAGTCCGCCTCGACGACGAAGGCGGTGATCCCGCCCCGGCGGTGCTCGGACTTCGGTACGCGGGCCATCACGACGAGCAGGTCCGCGACGACCCCGTTGGTCGTCCACAGCTTCACGCCGTCGAGCACGTAGTCGTCGCCGTCGGGGACCGCCGTGGTGGCCAGGCGCGCCGGGTCGGAGCCGACGTCGGGCTCGGTGAGCAGGAAGGCGCTGATGGCGGTGGTGGCGCAGCGGGGCAGGTAGGCGTCCTTCTGCTCCTGCGTGCCGAACATCTTCAGCGGCTGGGGGACGCCGATCGACTGGTGGGCGGAGAGCAGCGCCCCGATGGCGGGGCTGACCGAGCCGACGAGGGCCAGCGCCTTGTTGTAGTAGACCTGGGTGAGACCGAGGCCGCCGTACTTGGGGTCGATCTTCATGCCCAGGGCGCCGAGCTCCTTGAGGCCGCGCACGGTCTCGTCGGGGATCTTCGCCTCGCGCTCGATGAGGGCCCCGTCGATGCGGGTCTCGCAGAACTCCCGCAACCGGGCCAGGAAGGCCTCGCCCCGCCGGACGTCCTCGTCGGCGGGGAGCGGATGGGGGTGGATCAGGTCGAGCCGGAAGCGTCCGAGGAACAGTTCCTTGGCGAAACTGGGTTTGCGCCAGTCCTGTTCCCGGGCCGCCTCCGCGACCTGCCGTGCCTCGCGCTCGGTCACCTTGGGCTGTGTTGCGGACATGAGGGGACTCACCTCGCCGCCGGAGTCGGTGGTACCGGCCTACTGGCCGGTGCTACCTGTGAGTCGTACCCTCTCCGGCCCGCCGGGAAAAGCCGGGCCGTCCGAGCGAGGGAAATCCGGCCCGTCGGCGCGCCTACGCCCGGGCGGGTGAGCCGAAGGGGCGCGCCGTCCTGGAGCCGGCACCGGCGCCCCGGAGGCGAACCGAGCCGAGGCGAACCGAGCCCCGAGAAAAGGAGACGGCCGGAGCCCCCGCACAGTAGGCTCCGGCCGCCGGCTCTTGGCCGTACGAGATCAGATGTCGAGGCCGGTCAGGACCAGGACCCGCTCGTACGTGTAGTCGTCCATCGCGTAACGGACGCCCTCGCGGCCCACACCGGACTGCTTGACGCCGCCGTACGGCATCTGGTCGGCGCGGTAGGACGGCGCGTCGCCGATGATCACACCGCCGACCTCGAGCTCGCGGTGGGCGCGGAACGCGGTCTGCACGTTGCGGGTGAAGACGCCGGTCTGCAGACCGAACTTCGAGTCGTTGACGGCGGCGAAGGCCTCGTCGGTGTTCTCGACCTTCTTCAGCGTCAGGACCGGCCCGAAGACCTCCTCGGTGGCGAGCTTGACGCCGTCCGGCACGTGGGCCAGGACGGTGGGCTCGTACGAGGCACCCGCGCGCTTGCCGCCGGTGAGCAGCTTGGCTCCGCCGGCCACGGCCTCGTCGACCCAGGACTCGACACGCTGGGCGGCGGCCTCGGAGACGAGGGGGCCGACGTCGGTGGCGGAGTCGGACGGGTCACCGGTGACCTGGGCCTGGACCTTCTCGACGACCTTCTCGACGAGGCGGTCGTAGACGGAGGCGTCGGCGATCACGCGCTGCACGGAGATGCAGGACTGGCCGGCCTGGTAGTTCGAGAAGGTCGCGATACGGGTCGCGGCCCAGTCGAGGTCGGCCTCGGAGGACCAGTCGTCCAGGACGACGGCCGCGGCGTTGCCGCCGAGCTCCAGGGTGCAGTGCTTGTGGGGCACCGACTGCTGGATGGCGTAGCCGACGGTGTCGGAACCGGTGAAGGAGATGACGGGCAGGCGCTCGTCCTTGACCAGGGCCGGCATCTTGTCGTTCGCGACCGGCAGGACCGACCAGGAGCCGGCCGGGAGGTCGGTCTCGGCGAGCAGCTCGCCCAGGATCAGACCGGACAGCGGCGTGGCCGGGGCGGGCTTGAGGATGATCGGCGCGCCGACGGCGATGGCCGGGGCCACCTTGTGGGCGCACAGGTTCAGCGGGAAGTTGAACGGCGCGATGCCGAGGACCGGGCCCTTGACGAAGCGGCGGGTCAGCGCGAGACGGCCGACACCACCGGCGTCGGTGTCCAGGCGCTGGGCCTCTCCACCGTTGAAGCGGCGGGCCTCTTCGGCGGCGAAGCGGAACACGGACACCGCACGGCCGACCTCGCCGCGGGCCCACTTGACGGGCTTGCCGTTCTCGGCGGAGATCAGCTGGGCGATCTCCTCGGTGCGCTCGGCGAGCCGCTTGGACACGTGGTCCAGGGCGGCGGCGCGGACGTGGGCGGGGGTCGCGGAGAACTCCGCCGTCACGGCGTACGCCGCGGCCACGGCCTCTTCGACCTGCTCGTCGGTGGGCACGCTGACCGTGCCGACCAGTCGGCCGTCCCACGGGGAGTGGACGTCGAAGCTGTCCTCGCCGGTGGCCTGGCGGCCGGCGAGCCAGAAGGCGTGGGTGGAAGTCATGCGAATCCCGGCCCTTCGAGAGTGTGCGGTGGGTCCTGACCCCTCCACCGTAGAACTCCGTCGGGGTTTCGGCGTTTGTCCCTGATGGAGCGGCGGGTCGTCGCGCTTCGCCGCTTTGTCACTGTCCGGTGCGCCGAGCGGGGCCCCTAGGTCGTCCCTTCCGGATCGCCCGGACTTCGCCGCCCGGCGTCGGACGCCGTCGCGCGGCACCGGACGACGCGGGGTCGCCCGGCAAGATCCGAAAGAGACGGCCTAGGAGGGAGCGGAGGTGGCCTTGAGGGCGAGCCACAGTTCCATGCGGACGTCCGGGTCCTCCAGGGAGCGGCCGAGGATCTCCTCGACCCGCTTCATCCGGTAGCGCAGGGTGTGCCGGTGCACGCCGAGGTCGGCCGCGGCCGCGTCCCACTGCCCGTGGCGGGAGAGCCAGGCCTGGAGCGAGGCCACCAGGTCGCCGCGCCCGGTCGCGTCGTGCTCCCGCAGGGCGCGCAGGGTGCCGTCCGCGAAGGCCCGTACGGCGTCGTCGGCCAGCAGGGGCAGGACCGAGCCCGCCGCCATGTCTTCGTGCTCCACCATCGGCCGGCCACGGCGCCGGGCCACGGCCAGGGCCTGGTCGGCCTGCTTGAGGGCCGCCGCCACACTGCCCGGTCCGGCCGGCGCGGACAGGCCGACCACCAGCTCGTCCGGCTCCGGCCCGGACGCGTCCCGGCCGCGCCTCGCCTCCAGCACCTCGGCGTGGTCCACGCACGCCTGGACGGCCGAGCCCCCGTCGGAGGCCAGGACCACGAGTCGGCCCGCCTCGGGGACGACGAGCAGCGCCTCCCCGGTCCGGGCGGCGGCCGACTCCACAGCGTCGGACAGCAGCGCCAGGCCTTCCGGCTGGGCGGTCCCCGCGAGGGCCGGCTCGGCCACGACGATCCGGAACGGCGCCTCCAGCAGGGCCCCGTACAGGTCCCCGGCCACGGACCGCGCGTGGTCCGCCTCGCCCGCGAGCAGCATCCGCAGCACCGCCGCCCCCAGCCGGGACTCGGCGTCGTGCAGCGAGCGCGAGCGTTCGGTGGTGAGGGTGAGCAGCGCGACGGCGGAGTGGACGGCGTATCGCTCGGCCGTGCCGAGCGGGGCCGCGGTACCGACGGCGAGCGCGCCGCGGGCCCGCCGGCCCGTGCCCAGGGACTGGAGTTCGACGCGGTCCTCGGAGCCGCCGACCACGGCACTCGCCGGCGCCGGACGCTCCCGCAGCCGTTCCACGTCGGGGGTCAGCCGGGCGGCGCGGCGCGCGGCCCAGTCGGGTGCGGCCGCGACGACCGCGCCCGAGGTGTCGTACAGGGCGGCCCAGCCGTGGACGTGCGCGGCCAGTTTCACCAGCAGTTCGGTGGGGCCGTCGACGGAGAGCGCGGCCCGCGTCAACTCCCGCTGGGCCTCGAACCCGGCGGTCACGGCCCGGTACTGGTCCGCCGCGAGGGCCGCGGAGACGGCCTTGCTGATCGCGAGGAAGGGGGTCCGCCGCGGTACCTCCAGCAGCGGCATGTCCTCGGTCCGCGCGGCCTCGACCAGCGCCTCGGGGATCTCCTCGTAGTTGACCCCGATCGCGAAGCCGATGCCGACGACCCCGGCGGCGGCGAGGCGGCGTACGTAGGCCCGCATCTCCTCCGGGTCTCCCGCGTCCAGCTTCATCGCGGTGATCAGGAGCAGCTCCCCGCCCTCCATGTAGGGGACGGGATCGGCGAGCTCACTGACGTGGGCCCAGCGCACCGGGGTGTCGAGGCGCCCCTCCCCCGCCCGGACGCTGAGCTTGAGCGCCGAGTGCTGGACGAGTGAGGCGAGGGTGAGCGGCATCGGTTACCAGTGGCCTTAGCGGGAGGGGGCGAGAGGGAGGGTCAGGAGGCAGACCGCCGACGGTTTTCGCCGTGTCGTACGAACGACTCCCCTCGATTCTGCCACCTCGTACGGGTCGAGGTGCGGGTCAGGACGTTCCGGCCAGGCGGACCAGCAGCGGAGCCGCGCGTTCCCCGCGTACCGAGGTCAGCGACAGCACCGCGTGCCCCGGCGGCACGGCGTGCGCCAGGTCCGAGGCGGACCACCGCTCGCGCTCCACCTGGCGCACGGTCACCGCGTCCGTGGTGACGGCCTTGCCGGTGACGAGCTTGCGGAAGGAGTGCATCAGCCGGGTGAGCGGCTGGTCGGCGAAGACGGTGCGGTGGGTGACGTCCCGCGTCTCCACCCACTCCGTACCCCAGGCCTCGGCGAACCGCTTGCCGTCCCAGGTGGTGACCCCGGAGAAGGCCATCCGGCAGCCGACGGACCCGAGCAGCGGTGTCCGCAGCTCCTCCGGTACGTCGTCCAGCGTGCGCAGCGTGAGCAGCACGCCCGCGTGCGCCGAGCGCAACCTCTGGACGCCCCGCACGGTGCCGGCGGTCAGGGTGTGGGAGGCGTCGTCGAAGGCGAGGAAGGCGAAGAGGGAGCGGTCGGTGCGGGCGGCCGCTGCGGCGTTGAACTGGGCGAGCAGCAGCCGGGCCAGCATCCGGGAGGCGTCGGCGTGCCCGCGCTCGGGAAGGTCGACACGGACGCGGATCGGGTGCTCCAGGGCGCGCAGCGAGAACGGCCGGCCCTGGCCGGTGGTGTCGAAGAAGCCGGCGAAGACGGGCCGGTCCAGCAGGGCCACCCGGTCGGCGAGGGCCGGGCCGGGATCGGCGGGGGCACCGTGCTGGCGGGCTCGGGCGTCGAGCTCGCGGAGCATGGCGTGCTGCCCGGCGAGGTCGCGGCGCAGGGTGTCGAGGGCGGTGGGCAGCCCGTCGAGCAGCTCGCGCAGCTCGGGCACGGCCGGGAAGCGCTCGTACGCCGCCCGGAACGGCCCGAGGAGCTGGGCGAGGGCGGTCGCGGCCCGGCGTACGTCGATCCCGGGGACGTCCCCGACGAAGGCCTCGGCGAGCAGGGTGGCGGCCTCGTCGGGGTCGGTGGCGCCGCCGTAGAGGTCGAGGTCGTAGACGGAGGCGGGGTCGCCGACGCGGACCACGACGTCGAAGGCGGCGTCCGGGCCGAGCTGGGCACCGGTGGCTCCGACGGCGACGACGGCGGCCTGGCCGGCGAGGGCCTGGAGCGAGAGCGACTCGACGACGGGCCGCACCAGGTGCCGGGTCTTGCCGGTGCCGGAGGGCCCGACGGCGAGCAGGGAGGTACCGAGCACGTCGGGGTCGAGGGCGAGGGCGGTGCCACGGCGGGGGTAGGGGTTGCGCGTGCCGTCCTCGACGGTGCCGAGCAGGACCTGCCGGGCGAGCAGATCGTGCCGGGCGGCCCGCACGGGCAGGTCCCGCGCCCCGGACGGGTGCACACAGGCGCCGGCGCCCTTGTCGCGCACGGCGTCGGCGAAGGCCCGCATGCGCGAGGGGTCGACGCGCACGGAGTCCCACGCGCGCCGGATCCGGGTGTAGTCCACATCGTTCATCCGCCCACGCCCGGCCTCCGCCTCCAACCGCTCGGCCAGGTCCCCGAGCCCGGCGGCCCGCAACTGGGGCCACCGCGCGGGGTCGTCCTCCTGCTCGTCGGCCGGCGTCACCCGGGGGCGGTCCGGTCCCGCCGGGGTCGAGGTCGGCAGGAGCCGGCGCAGCAGGCGGCCGGCGCCGCCGAGCCAGGCGAAGGCCAGGACGACGGCCACGTCGATCGCGGTCTTCGCCGCACTGTCCATCGCGAGGTTGTCGCGGTCCGTGGCGTACGGCAGAAAGGAGAGGACCAGCTGCCGGAGCGGCAGCTGGTAGTTGTCGACGAGGAGCAGCGTGACCCAGGCCAACGGCACGACGGCGAGGGCCGGAGCCCAGGGCCCGCGCGCGACGATCAGGCGGTTCCAGGCGGTCCTCCAGCTGCCGAGCCGGCCGAATCCGTAGAGGAGCGCCGAGACGAAGAGCAGTTCGTAGATCGGCTTCGCCCGCATCCCGCCCGTCCCCATGACGGGCTCCCCGTTCGCTGCGTACCAACTGTCGGGGGTGAAGAGGTTGAGCGGCGCGTCCCAGAAGGGGATGTACGTATTGCGCATGAGCGACCAGACGAGGACGCACGCCAGGAAGGAGATGACGGCTCCGGTGGCGAGCGCCCGGTCGGCGGCCGTCGGCGGCTCCACCTCCGCGCGCGGAGTGTGGCCGTAGCGCCATACGCCCGGCTCGGCGTCCGGGCGAGGGGTGCGCAGCCAGTCGGCGACGGTCGGACCCCGGTCCGGTGCGTGGCGCGGCTTCGGGGGGTGTGCCGGGGGCGCGGCCGCAGGTCTCGGCATGCGATCCGAGCGGGTCGCCTGTCCGTCGTGCGTGCCGTCGGTGTCCATGAAACCCCTGCCCCCTGCCCGTGCCTGCGCTGCGTCGCTCAATGTAGTTGCCCGACGCCGGCCGTGGGTCCGTACGCGTGCTCCGGTTCGCCGTGCCGTCCACAAGACGCGTGCCCGCGTCCTTCCTATGGCCGTCACGGACAAGGACACGTGGTGATCACTACCGAACGGAGCATGCAGGACCCCCGCTCCCGGGCCTAGCCTGCGGACAAAGAGACAAGTGCGTCCGAAAACACCCCCCAGGAGCCCTCCATGACCGCTGTTCCGCAGGAGCGCAAGATCGTCACCGCGATCCCCGGCCCGAAGTCGCAGGAGCTGCAGGCCCGTCGCCTGCAGACCGTGGCCGGTGGCGTGGGCTCCGTGCTGCCCGTCTTCACGGCCCGCGCGGGCGGCGGCATCATCGAGGACGTCGACGGCAACCGCCTGATCGACTTCGGTTCCGGCATCGCCGTGACCTCGGTCGGCGCCTCCGCCGAGGCCGTCGTGCGTCGCGCCTCCGCGCAGCTCGCCGACTTCACCCACACCTGTTTCATGGTCACCCCGTACGAGGGCTACGTCGAGGTCTGCGAGGCCCTCGCCGAGCTGACCCCGGGCACCCACGCCAAGAAGTCGGCCCTGTTCAACTCCGGCGCCGAGGCCGTCGAGAACGCCGTCAAGATCGCCCGTTCGTACACCAAGCGCCAGGCCGTCGTCGTCTTCGACCACGGCTACCACGGCCGCACGAACCTCACCATGGCGCTCACGGCGAAGAACATGCCGTACAAGCAGGGCTTCGGTCCGTTCGCCCCCGAGGTCTACCGCGTCCCGGTCGCCTACGGCTACCGCTGGCCCACCGGCGCCGAGAACTGCGGCCCCGAGGCCGCCGCCCAGGCGATCGACCAGATCACCAAGCAGATCGGCGCCGAGAACGTCGCCGCGATCATCATCGAGCCGGTCCTCGGCGAGGGCGGCTTCATCGAGCCGGCCAAGGGCTTCCTGCCCGCGATCGTGAAGTTCGCCAACGACAACGGCATCGTCTTCGTCGCCGACGAGATCCAGTCCGGCTTCTGCCGCACCGGTCAGTGGTTCGCGTGCGAGGACGAGGGCATCGTCCCGGACCTGATCACCACCGCCAAGGGCATCGCGGGCGGTCTGCCGCTCGCCGCCGTGACCGGTCGCGCCGAGATCATGGACGCCGCGCACGCGGGTGGCCTGGGTGGCACCTACGGCGGTAACCCGGTGGCCTGCGCCGGTGCGCTCGGCTCCATCGAGACCATGAAGGAGCTCGACCTCAACGCCGCGGCGAAGAAGATCGAGTCCGTCATGAAGGCCCGCCTGACGGCCATGCAGGAGAAGTACGACATCATCGGCGACATCCGCGGCCGCGGCGCCATGATCGCGATCGAGCTGGTCAAGGACCCGGTGTCCAAGACCCCGTTCCCGGAGGCGGCCGGCGCGCTCGCCAAGGCCTGCCACGCCGAGGGCCTGCTCGTCCTCACCTGCGGCACCTACGGCAACGTGCTCCGCTTCCTCCCGCCGATCGTCATCGGCGAGGACCTGCTGAACGAGGGCCTG
Organism: Streptomyces sp. CLCI03; assembly: GCF_053615355.1. Taxonomy (NCBI): domain Bacteria; kingdom Bacillati; phylum Actinomycetota; class Actinomycetes; order Kitasatosporales; family Streptomycetaceae; genus Streptomyces; species Streptomyces sp. CLCI03. Next base: position 2,415,076 of record NZ_CM132132.1, read on the forward strand.
GACCTCATCGAGGCCGCGTTCGCGGCCATCGGCACGGCCATCTGATCGAACGGCTAGAACGTGCGCACGCCGCAACCGGTAGCTACCGGCGGTAACGGGCGGACGCTGTGAAGAAGCTGTGGGGGGCCGATGGCGGGAGCGCGATCCTGCTGTCGGTCCCCCTTTCGCTGCCGTACGGTTTCTGCAGATGAGTGAGACACCCCGCTCCAGGGAAACCGGGGGCGACACCAGTACTGGGCTTCCCCAGCACCGTACTGGGCATGCGTTCGCGCACACTCCTCACCGATCGGACAGCCGTTCGCCCCAAACCCCCCGGGGCGCCCGGCAACCCGGTCCGGGCGGCCGTCCCGGAACCATCCCCCCTGTTCCGGGACGGCCGGCCACTCCTCTCCTGATCGCCGCCGTCTGCGGCCTCCTCTTCTCCCTGGTCACCTGGCAGGTGCTGGTCTCCGGCCCACTGCTGACCCCGGACCACGCGCTCAGCCGCGCCCTGGTGCGCACCGTCCCGGACCCGGTCACCGAGCGCCTCTCCGACCTCGGCAACGTCCCGGTCGCCGTCCCCGTGCTCGTCCTGGCCATGGCCTACGCCGCCCGGCGCGGGCGGGCCCTGGCCGCCGGGGCCGCGGGCCTGGCGATGGCCCTGGTGCCGGCGCTGGTCATCCCGTTCAAGGAGTGGACCGGCCGGCCCGGCCCGCTGGAACCCTGGGCCGCCGGCTACTTCCCCTCGGGCCACACGGCCACCGCGGCCGTCGCCTACCTCGGCGCGGCGCTGCTCCTGCGCCCGTACACCCGCCGGGCATGGCCGACGGCCGTCGCCCTGGTCCTCACGGGGGCGACGGCCGTCGGTCTGATCCTGCGGGGGTGGCACTGGCCGCTCGACGTCCTGGCGAGCCTGCTGATGTGCACACCCCTGCTGCTGGGCGTGGCGTGGGCCGACCGGCACGGCCGGCCCGGCAAGGGCCGGCCGGACCGATCGGCTCAGCCGCCGAAGTAGGCGTCGAAGTTCCGGCTGAACTCCCAGCCGCCGAAGCGGTCCCAGTTGATCGACCAGGTCATCAGGCCGCGCAGCCCCGGCCAGGTGCCGTGGGGCTGGTACGTCCCGCAGTCGGTCTTCTTCGTCAGGCAGTTCAGCGCCTTGGTCACCTCCGCGGGTGAGGTGTGTCCGTTGCCCGCGTTGGTCGTGGCCGGGAGGCCGATGGCGACCTGGTCCGGGCGCAGGGCCGGGAAGACCCGCGCGGTGTTCCCGGCGACCGGGAAGCCGGTGAGCAGCATGTCGGTCATGGCGATGTGGAAGTCGGCGCCGCCCATGGAGTGGTACTGGTTGTCGAGGCCCATGATCGAGCCCGAGTTGTAGTCCTGGACGTGGAGCAGGGTGAGGTCGTCGCGCAGGGCGTGGATGACCGGGAGGTACGCGCCGGCGCGCGGGTCCTGGCCGCCCCAGGGGCCGGAGCCGTAGTACTGGTAGCCCAGTTGGACGAAGAAGGTCTCCGGGGCCATGGTCAGGACGAAGTCCGGGCCGTACTTGGCCTTCAGGGTCTTCACGGCCGAGACGAGGTTCACGATCACCGGGGTGGTGGGCGCCCGGAAGTCGGTGTCCCCGGTGGCCAGGGACAGGGAGTGGCCCTCGAAGTCGATGTCCAGGCCGTCGAGGCCGTACTCGTCGATGATCTTGCTGACGGAGGAGACGAAGGTGTCCCGGGCGGCCGTGCTCGCGAGCTGGACCTGGCCGTTCTGGCCGCCGATCGAGATCAGCACCTTCTTGCCGGCGGCCTGCTTGGCCTTGACGGCCGCCTTGAACTCGGCCTCGGATTCGACGTTCGGGCATTCCGCGACCGGGCAGAGCCGGAAGCGGATGTCGCCCGAGGTCACCGAGGTGGGTTCGCCGAAGGCCAGGTTGATGACGTCCCAGGAGGCGGGTACGTCGGCCATCCGGACGTAGCCGGAGCCGTTGGCGAAGCTCGCGTGCAGGTAGCCGACGAGCGCGTGCGCGGGCAGGCCACCGCCGCCGCCTCCACCGCCACCGGGTGTGGTCGCGGTGGCGGGCGCGCTCTGCGGGGACGTGCCCGCCGCGTTCGCCGCGCTGACCCGGAAGGTGTAGGTGGTGGCCGCGGTGAGGCCGGTCACGGCCGCCGAGGCGGAGGTGACGGACAGCGGCGCGGCGCCGTCCCGGTGGACGGTGTACGAGGTGGCGCCCGGCACCGCCGACCAGGTCAGTGCGACGGAGGTGGACGAGGTGGCGGAGGCGGTCAGGCCGGTGGGGGCGGCCGGGAGCTGGGGCCCGCCGGGACCGCCGGGGTCCGGGCCCACCAGGGTGAGGTCGTCGGTGAGGTGGGCGGGTTGGCCGTACCAGCCGTGGGTGTACACGGTCACCGAGGTGGTGGACGGGCCCGTGCGGAAGGTGGTCGTCAGCTGCTTCCACGCTCCGGGCGTCTGCGTCCACGTGGACACGTCGGTGGTACCGGTGCCGCTCGCGCCGAGGTAGACGTACGCGCCCTGCACCCACGCGCCGAGCGTGTACGTCGAGTCGGGCGCGACGGTGACGGTCTGGGAGCAGCGGGCGTTGTCCTGGCCGGCCGGGGTGGCCCGCAGGGCGGAACTTCCCAGGTGGACGGGTGTGGTGACGGCGGCTCCGCTGCCGCCGGAGCAGCTCCAGCCGTCGAGTCCGGCTTCGAATCCGCCGTTGCGTACGAGGTCGGCGTCGGCCGCCGCGGCGGGCGGGCCCGCGGCGAGGAAGCCGGCCACCGCGAGGGCGGCGGCCGTGAGAAGGGGTAGGGCTCTGCGCACAACTGCCTCCGGGGCATGGGGGGATGGAGGGGGTCAGCGGCGCCCAAGATGGTCCAGACCAATACCCTTGTCAAGACTTCCGGCCTCCATGCGTCAGCACGCACGCGGCCGCCTCGTGCATCGCGAGCTCCAGCACGGCCGGGTCGGTGAGCGTCCCCTCGCCGTCCGGGAGTTCCAGCCAGCGGAACCCGCCTGCGGCCCGACCGGGATACGGGACCACGATCCAGCTCCCGCGACCGGCACCCCGTACACCGGTGCCGAGCCACCGCGACGACGTGCCCGCGGGCACGAAGAAGCCCAGCCTCGGCATCGATGCCTGGCTCCGCCACGTGGCCCCGAAATCGGCGAGCACCGGGCCGGGTCGGTCGAGGATCAGGCGGAGCACGTCGAGGGTGGGCCGCCCCAGCTCCCCGGGCAGGATCAGTACGTCCCAGCGGTGGCCGGCGGGCAGCAGGGCGACCCCGAGGGGGTTGCGCTCCCATTCCCGCCGGCAGGCGTCCGGATCCGGCGCCACCGATACCAGCCATTCCACCGCCGTCTTGGCCCCCGGAATCGTCATCGCCCGGCCTCCGTTCCCTGTAGGTGTGGGGTTCTCACCTGGAGAGAGCGGGGCCGGGCGCGGGTATGACGCGGGTTTCGTTACTCCATGGTAGTGAATCAGGTCACACGGTGACGGGCGGATCGCGCCGCGAGCACGCCCGGCGCGATCCGCACACGACGGACCGGACGGACTCGATGGACTAGCTGTCGAAGCCGAGGCCGAGCTTGTCCATCGCCTTGAGCCACAGATTCCGGTGCCCGCCGCGGGCGTCCGCGCGGGCCAGCGACCACTTGGTGAGCGCGATCCCGGTCCAGGCGAACGGCTCGGGCGGGAACGGCATCGGCTTGGACTTCACCATCTCCAGCCGCGTGCGTTCGGTGGAGAGCCCGTCCAGGAGGTCGAGCATCACCTCCGCCCCGAACCGGGTGGCGCCCACGCCGAGCCCGGTGTAGCCGGCCGCGTAGGCCACCTTCCCCGAGTGCGCGGTGCCGAAGAAGGCGGAGAAGCGCGAGCAGGTGTCGATCGCACCGCCCCAGGCGTGGCTGAACTTCAGGCCCTCCAGCTGCGGGAAGGCGGTGAAGAAGTGCTCCGCGAGCTTGAGGTAGGTCTCGGGGCGGTGGTCGTACTCGGAGTCGAGCTTGCCCCGGTAGGGGTAGATCGCGTCGTAGCCGCCCCACAGGATCCGGTTGTCGCGGGTGATCCGGAAGTAGTGGAACTGGTTGGCGCTGTCGCCGAGACCCTGCCGCCGCTTCCAGCCGATCGCGGCCAGCTGGGCCTCGTCGAGCGGCTCGCTCATCAGCGCGTAGTCGTAGACCGGGACGGTGAACGGGCGGACCCGACGGACCAGCGAGGGGAAGATGTTCGTGCCGAGGGCGACCCGACGCGCGAGGATCGTGCCGTAGGGGGTCGTCACGGTCGTCCCGGAGCCGGCCTGGGCCAGTTTCAGGCCGCGGGTGTTCTCGTAGATCCGCACCCCGAGCTCCAGGCAGGCCCGCTTGAGGCCCCAGGCCAGCTTCGCCGGGTTGAGCATGGCGACGCCCTCGCGGTCCCAGAGGCCCGCGAGGAAGGTCGGTGAGTCGACCTCGGCGCGCATGGCCTCGCCGTCCAGCCACTCGGAGCCGTCGGCCAGTCCCAGGCGCAGCGCCTCCTCGTGCAGTTCGCGCAGCTCCTCGACCTGGTGCGGTTCGGTGGCGACGTCGATCTCGCCGGTCCGCTCGAAGTCGCATTCGATGCCGTAGCGGGCGACGGCCTCCTCGATGGCGTCGAGGTTGCGGGCGCCCATCTCCTCCAGCTTCGCCAGCTCGCCGGGCCAGCGGGCCATGCCGTTGCTGAGGCCGTGGGTGAGGGAGGCGGCGCAGAATCCGCCGTTGCGGCCGGAGGCGGCCCAGCCCGCCTCCTTGCTCTCGATCAGTACGACGTCCCGCCCCGGGTCGCGCTCCTTGGCGATCAGCGCGGTCCACAGTCCGCTGTAGCCGCCGCCGATGACCAGCAGGTCGCAGCGCTCGTCGGAGGTGAGCGCCGGCTCGGGGGCCGGCTTGCCGGGGTCGTCCAGCCAGTACGAGACCGGCTTCGCTTCGGAAAGGGATTTCGCAACACTACGCATGGCGACTGGGGCCATGTCTTCCAACTCCCTACGGAACTGATGACGTGCTTTCCCGAACTACTTCGGTTGTGCCTTCTTGCGGCGGTTGCCGACCATCTGGCCGGCGAGGACCACCAGCACCGCGATGACGAACATCGCCGTACCGATGACGTTGATCTGCACGGGCGTACCGCGCTGGGCCGAGCCCCACACGAACATGGGGAAGGTGACGGTGTTGCCCGAGTTGAAGTTGGTGATGATGAAGTCGTCGAAGGAGAGCGCGAAGGAGAGCAGCGCGCCCGCCGCGATACCGGGCGCCGCGATCGGCAGGGTGACCCGTACGAAGGTCTGCACCGGGCCGGCGTAGAGGTCGCGGGCGGCCTCCTCCAGCCGCGGGTCCATGGACAGGACACGCGCCTTGACGGCGGCGACGACGAAGCTGAGGCAGAACATGATGTGGGCTATCAGGATCGTCCAGAAGCCCAGCTGGATGCCCATGTTGAGGAAGAGGGCGAGCAGCGAGGCCGCCATCACGATCTCGGGCATGGCCATGGGCAGGAAGATCAGCGAGTTGACCGCGCCGCGCGCCCGGAAGCGGTAGCGCACGAGCGCGAAGGCGATCGCGGTGCCCAGGGCGGTCGCGACGAGGGTGGACCACAGCGCGATCTGGAGCGAGAGGGACAGCGAACCGCACATGTCGGCGACCCCGCAGGGGTCCTTCCACGCGTCGAGGGAGAACTCCTGCCAGGCGTAGTTGAACCGCCCGGTGGGGTTGTTGAAGGAGAAGACGGTGACGACGACGTTCGGCAGGATCATGTACGCGAGCGTGCCGAGGCCCGCGATGACGACCAGGTTGCGCCGGAGCCAGGTGAGGGGATTGCGCATCAGACCAGGTCCTCCGTCCCCGCTCGGCGGATGTAGATGGTGACCATGATCAGCACGATCGCCATGAGAATGAAGGACAGCGCGGCCGCCGTCGGGTAGTCGAGGATCCGCAGGTACTGCGACTGGATGACGTTGCCGATCATCCGGGTGTCCGTGGAGCCGAGCAGTTCGGCGTTCACGTAGTCGCCGCTCGCCGGGATGAAGGTGAGCAGGGTTCCGGAGACCACGCCGGGCATCGAGAGCGGGAAGGTCACCTTCCGGAAGACCGTGGCGGGGCGCGCGTACAGGTCCCCGGCCGCCTCGTGCAGGCGGGTGTCGATGCGCTCCAGCGAGGAGTACAGCGGCAGGATCATGAAGGGGAGGAAGTTGTAGGTCAGACCGCAGACCACCGCGAGCGGCGTGGCCAGTACCCGATCCCCCTCGGTCATGCCGAGCCAGCTGGTGACGTCGAGGAAGCCGACGCTGTTGAGGACGCCGACCACCGGGCCGCCGTCGGCCAGGATCGTCTTCCAGGCGAGGGTGCGGATCAGGAAGCTGGTGAAGAACGGGGCGATGACCAGGACCAGCAGCAGATTGCGCCAGCGGCCCGCCTTGAAGGCGATCAGGTAGGCCAGCGGGTACCCGAGCAGCAGGCACAGCGCGGTCGCGGTGCCGGCGTAGAGCAGGGAGCGCAGGAACTGCGGGTAGTACTCGGTGAAGGCGTCCCAGTAGGTCCCGAAGTGCCAGGTGACCTGGAAGCCCTCTTCGAGGGAGCCGGTCTGCACCGAGGTGGAGGCCTGGTAGATCATCGGCAGGACGAAGAACACCAGCAGCCACAGGATGCCGGGGAGCAGCAGCCAGTACGGGATCAGCCGCTTGCGCAGGGACGCCTTGTGCACCGGGGGTTCGGCAGGGGCGGGCGCCTGGGGCGGCGCCGCGGTGGTCGTCATGCGCTCTCCTCCACCGTCTCGATGCCCGCGTCGATGTCCTGATCGGCATCGAGGCCGAAGGTGTGCTCCGGGTTCCAGTGCAGGATCACCTCGGCGCCCGGCACCAGGCGGCTGTCCCGCTCGATGTTCTGGACGTACACCTCCAGCTCAGGACAGACCTGGCTGTCGATGACGTACTGGGTGGAGACGCCGATGAAGGAGGAGTCGGCGATCCGCCCGGAGATCTTGTTGCGGCCGGTCGCGATGGTGTGCTCCTCGTCCGCGTGGACCAGGGATATCTTCTCGGGGCGCACGCCGACCAGCAGCTTTCCGCCCGTGCGCGGGGTGGTCGCGCAGCGGGCCGCGGGCAGCCGCAGGGTGGCGCCGGAGGCGGAGACGACGATCTCGGATCCGGAGCCCGCCGCGGCGCCGGTACCGGCGGTCTCCACGGTGGCCTCGATCAGGTTCGAGGTGCCGAGGAAGTTGGCGACGAAGGTGGTGCCCGGGTTCTCGTACAGCTCGGCGGGGGCGCCCAGCTGCTCGACGCGGCCGCCGTTCATCACGGCGACCGTGTCGGCCATGGTCATGGCCTCCTCCTGGTCGTGCGTGACGTGCACGAAGGTGATGCCGACCTCGGTCTGGATCCGCTTGAGCTCCAGCTGCATCTGACGGCGCAGCTTGAGGTCGAGGGCGCCGAGCGGCTCGTCGAGGAGCAGCACCTGCGGGTGGTTGATCAGGGCGCGGGCGACGGCGACGCGCTGCTGCTGGCCGCCGGAGAGCTGGTGCGGCTTGCGCTGGGCGAACTGGCCGAGCTGGACCAGCTCCAGCATGTCGTCGACCTGCTTCTTGACCGACTTGATGCCGCGGCGGCGCAGCCCGAAGGCGACGTTCTCGAAGATGCTCAGGTGCGGGAAGAGCGCGTAGCTCTGGAAGACCGTGTTGACCGGGCGTTTGTACGGCTGCAGGTCGGTGACGTCGCGGTCGCCGAGGTGCACGGTGCCGGTGGAGGGCTCCTCCAGGCCGGCGATCATGCGCAGGGTGGTGGTCTTCCCGCAGCCGGAGGCTCCGAGCAGGGCGAAGAAGGAGCCCTGGGGAATGGTGAGATCCAGCGGGTGCACGGCGGTGAAGGTGCCGTAGTGCTTGCTGATCCCGGAGAGGCGGACGTCGCCGCCCGCGGTCTTGTCAGTCATGGATGGTCCCGGGGTTGGGTGGGGCAAGGGGGCGAAGGCTCGGCGGAGCCGGTCGGTCGGTCCGCGCCGCCGCCGGAGGGGTCCGGCGGTCGGGGTCGCGGTCCGGCGGGACCGGCTCGCCGTGAGGCGTGCGTCAGGCGCCGATGAGCTTGGCGAACTTCTCCTCGTACGCCGTCTCTTCCTCGCTGGTGAGGGAGCGGAAGGCGTGGGCCTTGGCGGCCATCGCCTTGTCCGGGACGATCAGGGGGTTGTCCGCGAGCTCGGGGTCGATCTTGGCCAGTTCGTCCTTGACGCCCTCGACCGGGCAGACGTAGCTGATGTACGCGGCCAGCTGGGCGGCGATCTCGGGTTCGTAGTAGAAGTCGATGAGCTTCTCCGCGTTGGCCTTGTGCCGGGCCTTGGCGGGGACCAGCAGGTTGTCGCTGGAGGTGATGTATCCGGGGGCGGGGATGGCGTACTTGATGTCCGGGTTGCCGGCCTGGAGCTGGATGATGTCGCCGGCCCAGGCGAGGCAGGCGGCGATGTCGCCCTTGTCCAGGTCGGACGTGTAGTCGTTGCCGGTGAAGCGGCGGATCTGGTTCTTGTCCACGCCCTTCTGGAGCCGGCCGATGGCCTCGTCGAAGTCGGCGGTGGTGAATTTCGCCGGGTCCTTGCCCTGGTCGAGCAGGGTCATGCCGACGCTGTCGCGCATCTCGGTGAGGAAGCCGACGCGGCCCTTGAGGGAGGGGTCGTCGAGCAGCTGGGTGACGGAGTCGACCTTCTTGCCGCCCGTCGCCTTCTCGTTGTAGGCGATGACGGTGTCGATGCCGGTCCACGGGTAGCTGTAGGCCCGTCCCGGGTCCCAGTCCGGGGTGCGGAACTGCGGGATCAGGTTGGCGTAGGCGTGCGGGAGGTGCGCGGGGTCCAGCTTCTGCGCCCAGCCGAGACGGATGATGCGGGCGGCGAGCCAGTCGGTGACCACGATCAGGTCGCGGCCGGTGTCCTGGCCGGCCGCGAGCTGGGGGCGGATCTTGCCGAAGAACTCGACGTTGTCGTTGATGTCCTCGGTGTACTTGACCTTGATGCCGGTCCGCTTGGTGAACTCCTCCAGCGTGGGACGGCTCTTCTCGTCCTCACTGGTGTCCATGTACTCGGTCCAGTTGGAGAAGTTGATCTCCTTCTCCCGGTCCGAGTGGTCGTCGGAGGCCACGGCGGCGTCGCCCTCACGTTTGGCGGGCGGGATCCCGCACCCGGTGAGGGCGGCCAACCCTCCGAGGGTGAGCGCTCCGACTCCGGAGGCGCGCAGCAACGAGCGGCGGGTGAGGGCGCCGCGCCCGTCGGTGAGGCTGCGCCGCATCGCGGCGAGTTGCGCCGCCGAGAGGCGGTCGGGCTCGAACTGCTCCATGCGCTGTGCCCTTTCGGGAGGTGTACCGCTGGTCAGGCGGTGGGCCCATGCGGCGTCGGCCGCGGGTGGTTACGGACGGTCCCCGAAGATCGTGCGGTGCCAGTCCTTCTCGGCCACCGCGGTGTTGTCGTACATCACGTGCTTGACCTGCGTGTACTCCTCGAAGGAGTAGGCCGACATGTCCTTTCCGAAGCCGCTGGCCTTGTAGCCCCCGTGGGGCATCTCGCTGATGATCGGAATGTGGTCGTTGACCCAGACACAGCCCGCCTTGATCTCGCGGGTGGCCCGGTTCGCCCGGTAGAGGTCACGGCTCCAGGCGGAGGCCGCGAGTCCGTACGGGGTGTCGTTGGCCAGCGCGATGCCCTCGTCGTCGGTGTCGAAGGGCAGGACGACGAGGACCGGACCGAAGATCTCGGACTGGACGACCTCGCTGTCCTGGGCCGCGCCGGCGATGAGGGTGGGCCGGTAGTACGCGCCCTCGGCCAGGTCGCCGGACGGGATCTCGCCGCCGGTGACGACGGTGGCGTAGCCGCGGGCCCGATCGACGAAGCCGGCGACCCGGTCGCGCTGGGCGTACGAGACCAGCGGGCCGAGGTCGGTGGTGGGCGCGAAGGGGTCGCCGAGGCGGACGCTCTCCATCAGCTCGGCCACCCGGGCGACGAAGGCGTCGTGCAGGGGGCGCTGGACGTAGGCACGGGTGGCGGCCGTGCAGTCCTGGCCGGTGTTGATGAGGGAGGCGGCGACGGCGCCGTGGGCGGCGGCCTCCAGGTCGGCGTCGTCGAAGACGAGGAAGGGGGCCTTGCCGCCGAGCTCCAGGTGGAGCCGCTTGACGGTGGCGGTGGCGATCTCGGCGACCCGCTTGCCGACGGCGGTGGAGCCGGTGAAGGAGGTCATCACCACGTCGGGGTGGCCCACCAGGTGCTCTCCGGCTTCGCGGCCGGCGCCGGTGACGATGTTGATCACGCCGTCGGGCAGGCCCGCGTCCTTGGCCGCCTGCGCGAACATCAGGGAGGTCAGCGGGGTGAGCTCGGCGGGCTTGAGGACGATGGTGTTGCCGGCGGCGATCGCCGGGAGGATCTTCCAGGCGGCCATCTGGAGCGGATAGTTCCAGGGCGCGATCGAGCCGACGACCCCGATGGCCTCACGGCGGACGTAGGAGGTGTGGTCGCCGGAGTACTCGGCGGCCGCCTGCCCCTGGAGGTGGCGGGCCGCGCCCGCGAAGAACGCGGTGTTGTCGATGGTCCCCGGTACGTCGAACTCCGTGGACAGCTTGATCGGCTTTCCGCACTGCAGGGACTCGGCGTACGCGAAGTCCTCCGCCTGCTCGGCCAGTACGGCGGCCAGCTTGTGCAGGGCGTCCGAACGCTCGCCGGGGGTGGCGCCGGACCAGCCCGGGAAGGCCCTCTTGGCGGCGGCGACGGCCTCGTCGACGTCCGCGGTGCTCGCGAGCTCGTAGGTCAGGACCTCGTCGCCGGTCGCCGGGTCGATCACGGTGTGTGACTGTCCGGAGGTGCCGGGCCTCAGGTGCCCGTCGATGTACTGCGCGCCGTCTGCGAAGCGGTCTTTGACCTGGAAGCGGTTGCCCATAACGCTCTCACGCTCTCCGTAGCTACAGTTCGAGCTACAGCTCGAATTGAGTGCCGATCCTGGCAGAGGTGATGCCCTCGGCCAAGTGATTCCGTTGTTGCTCTTTGATTACGCGACGGAATCGGTCGACCATGTGTCGAGGCACACCGAAAATCCCGTACGAAGTGTCAGTGGCGACTGTCAGACTCGCGTGCATGGAGATGATCGACGACCTGATCAAGCAGGTCAGCCGTGGTGAACGGGTGAAGTACCTGCCGTTCTGGGGGCACCGCCCGCAGCCGGACGGCAGGCTCGGTCCCAGCTGCCTGAGCCAGTGGTGGCCCGCTTCTTTCACTGTCGGTGACGTCCGATATGCGACCGCGGAGCACTGGATGATGGCCGGCAAGGCCCGGCTCTTCGGCGACGCCGAGGCGGAGCGGGCCGCGGTGGCGGCGCAGAGCCCCGCCCAGGCCAAGAAGGTCGGACGCCTCGTACGCGGCTTCGACAACGCGATATGGGAGCGCGAGCGGTTCGCCCTGGTGGTGGAGGGCAGCGTGCACAAGTTCGGCTCCGACCCGGCGCTGAGCGGGTACCTGCTGGGCACCGGGAATCGGGTGCTGGTGGAGGCGAGCCCCATGGACCGGATCTGGGGCATCGGGCTGGCGGCCGACGACGAGCGCGCGCTGGACCCGGCGCGCTGGCGCGGGCTGAACCTGCTGGGCTTCGCGCTGATGGAGGCCCGGGAACAGCTCCGGCAGGCTCCGGCGTGACCGGGCGGCGCCGGGCCGCCGCCGTCGAGGGCCGGGGCAGGACGGTGACACCGCTGTCGGCGGCGGAGGTCCGGGGCACGGGCCCGCACGGGAAGTAATGCGTGACGGGCGCCGCGGGGGGGGGTGCCCTAGCGTGGTGCCCGTCCAGGTGCGAAGGCGAGACCTACTTCGACTGCCGCGGGTTCGAATCCCGCCGCCGGCTCCGGCCGGTGTAGCTCAGCTGGTAGAGCACCGCATGGTTTCGTCGACTCCGATCTCTGGACACCTACGTCACGCACCTCCCGGTGCGCGGGCCGCGGCTCCTTCCTCTCCGAAGAATCCAGGCCGCCGCCCCCTTGATCTCGGGAGGCACGCGTGGGGGATGCCCGGTGCGCAGGCGACGGTTACTTCTGGGAACCCGGAGGTCGTGGGTTCGAATCCCACCGGCTCGTCACCCGCGAGGAACCGGGCCGGTGGAGCAGCCAGGTAGCTCGTCGGGCACAAAATCCGCCGCCGACTTCCGATCTCGGGCATCCCCCACGCAACGCCTCCCCGCTTCCGTCGAATTCGGGGGGATTCCCATGTCTCGCTTCAACCTGCGCGCGGCCGCGTCGGCGCCCGGCCGGCCCACTTCGCCGGTCCGTTCGGCCGGACCCGCCCGCACCGCTCAGGGCGGTCCCGGCCACCTGCGGGACCCGCGCTCCGAGCTGTTCCTGCTCGCCGTCGCCAACTTCGTGACGCAGCGGACCGCGTACGAGAGCGGCGAGGCGCGCGACGACCGGTTCGCGGCGCTCGTGCGCACCCTCGCCGTCGAGGATCCCGCGTGGACGGCCGGTCTGCTGGGCTGGCTGCGCCAGGACGCGCACCTGCGGACCGCCTCACTGGTCGGCGCCGCCGAGTACGTGAAGGCGCGGTTGGAGGCGGGCGTCACCGAGGGCCCTTCGAACCGTCAGGTGGTCGACTCCGTGCTGCGGCGCGCCGACGAGCCCGGTGAGTTGCTGGCCTACTGGACGGCGACGTACGGACGCAATGTGCCCAAGCCCGTCAAGCGCGGTATCGCCGACGCGGTGCGCCGGCTCTACTCCGCCACCTCGCTCCTGAAGTACGACACCGACTCCAAGGCCTACCGCTTCGGTGACGTCCTCAACCTCGTGCACGCCTCCCCCGACCCGGCCAAACCGTGGCAGGGCGAGCTGTTCCGCCACGCCCTCGACCGCAGGCACAACCCTGCTGAGGCGCGGGTCCCGGCGGGCAACCGCACCCTGGTCGCCCACCGGGCGCTGATGGAGCTGCCGGTCTCCGAACGGCGCGCCGTGGTCCTCGCCCCGGACGGGGCCGAGCGGCTCGCGGCGGCGGGCATGACCTGGGAGTCGCTGGCCGGCTGGCTGCGGGGGCCGATGGACGCGGCCGCCTGGGAAGCGGTCATCCCGTCCATGGGTGCGATGGCGCTGCTGCGCAACCTGCGCAACTTCGACCGGGCCGGGGTCTCGGACGCGGTGGCCGCGCAGGTCGCCGCGAGGATCTCCGACCCGGAGGTCGTCGCCCGATCCCGACAGTTCCCCTTCCGCTACCTGGCCGCCTATCGGCACGCGTCCTCGCTGCGCTGGGCGTACCCGCTGGAGCAGGCACTCGGCCACTCGCTGGCCAACGTACCGGCCTTGCCCGGCCGGACGCTGATCCTCGTCGACCGCTCCGGGTCGATGGGGTCCCCGCTGTCGGACCGCTCCGAACTCAACCGGGCGGACGCCGCGGCCGTCTTCGGAACGGCGCTGGCGCTGCGGGCCGAGCAGGCCGACCTGGTGCAGTTCGGTACGACCAGCGAGGCGGTCCGGTGCGGCCGCGGCGAGTCCGTACTCAAGGTGCTGGAGCGGTTCCGGGACCTCGGCGGGACCTACACGGCCAAGGCGGTGAAGGAGCACTACGACGGTCACGACCGGGTGTTGATCGTCACCGACGAGCAGGCCGCCTCGTACGGCTACGGGGGCGATCCGACGGTCGAGGTACCGCTCACGGTTCCCGTCTACACCTGGAACCTGGCCGGCTACCGGGTCGGGCACGCGCCTTCCGGTACCGCGAACCGGCACGCCTTCGGCGGGCTCACCGACGGGGCCTTCCGCATGGTGTCCCTGATCGAGTCCGGTCGTGACGCCGACTGGCCGTGGGCCTCCTGAGGCGGCCCGGTCAGACCTTCTCGCGGACCTGGGAGTTGTCGTAGGGGCTGTCGTAGGGCGAGTCGCTGCCCGATCCCCGCTCCATGAAGCCCGCGAACACGATCGCGACCATCACGGCGCCCAGCACGATGCCGATCGCGCCCAGGATGATCCCGGCGAGCGCCATGCCACCGTTGTCCGCCTCGCCGCGGCGCGCCTTGCCGCGGCCCAGGACGCCGAAGACGACGGCCGCTGTCCCGAGCGCCAGCGCGAAGAAGCTCGTGATGCAGCCGACGACCGCGAGGATCCCGAGGACGAGCGCCGTGACGCCGAAGCCGTTGCTGCGCTGCACCCCGTAGGGCGGGTACGCACCCTGGCCGGGATACCCCTGGTACCCCGGATATCCGGGATAGCCCTGCTGTCCGGGCTGCGCGGGGTATCCCGCGTCGCCCGGGAACCCGTAGCCCGGCTGGGCCGGATACCCGTACGCCGCGGACGCGGGCGGACCGGCCATCGGGTGCTGGGTCGGCGTCGGCGTCGGTATCTGGGCCGGGGGCTGGGCGGGCGGGGGGAACTGGTCGCCCGGCATCCCGGCGAGCGTCGGCTGATCGTGCACGGACGGAGGGCCCGACACGCCCGGTGTGCCCTGCCCGCCCTGCGACTTGCCCAGCTCGACCGCCGGCCGCTCCAACGGCGCCCACGGGTCTCGCGGCTCGGGACTGCTGTCGGTCATACGGCGCCCCCCTCTCGTACAGCCATGCTAAGCGCTGCCACCGACAGTCACGGGCGTGCCTACGATGAATCCCGACCCGCCCGCACCAGCGTCCCTCCCGGAGGCACCCCCATGACCGACCTGCACCCCTTCATCGCGGGGCTGCCGAAGGCCGAACTCCACGTCCACCACGTCGGCTCGGCATCCCCGCGCATCGTGGCCGAGCTCGCCTCCCGGCACCCCGACTCGAAGGTCCCCACCGACCCCGAGGCCATCGCCGACTACTTCACCTTCACCGACTTCGCGCACTTCATCGAGGTCTACCTGTCGGTGGTCGACCTGGTCCGCACCCCGGACGACGTGCGCACCCTCACCTTCGAAGTCGCCCGCGACATGGCCCGGCAGAACATCCGCTACGCCGAGCTGACCATCACCCCGTACTCCTCGACCCGCCGCGGCATCGACGAGAAGGCCTTCATGGAGGCCATCGAGGACGCCCGTCGGGCGGCCGAGACCGAACTCGGCGTCATCCTGCGCTGGTGCTTCGACATCCCCGGCGAGGCCGGCCTGGAGGCCGCCGCCGAGACCGCCCGGCTCGCCGTCGACCTGCGCCCCGAGGGCCTGGTCTCCTTCGGCCTCGGCGGCCCCGAGATCGGTGTCCCGCGCCCGCAGTTCAAGCCGTACTTCGACGCCGCCCGCGCCGCCGGACTGCGCAGCGTCCCGCACGCCGGCGAGACCACCGGCCCGGAGACGATCTGGGACGCCATCCGCGAGCTCGGCGCCGAGCGCATCGGCCACGGCACCAGCGCCATCCAGGACCCGGAGCTGCTCGCGTACCTCGCCGAGCACCGGATCGCCCTGGAGGTCTGCCCGACCTCCAACATCGCCACCCGCGCGGTGACCGACCTCGACCTGCACCCGGTCAAGGAGATGGTCGCGGCGGGCGTGCTCGTCACCATCAACAGCGACGACCCGCCGATGTTCGGCTCCGACCTCAACAACGAGTACGCGGTGGCCGCCCGCCTCCTCGACCTCGACGAGCGCGGGCTCGCGCAGCTCGCCAAGAACGCCGTCGAGGCCTCCTTCCTGGACCCGGCCGGCAAGGCGAAGCTGACCGCGGAGATCGACACGTACACCACCGAATGGCTCGCGCGCTGACGCCTGTCCGACAACTGCGCCCCTGAGAATGGGGACATGAGCACTCTGACTGCCGTCGGCCACCGCGGCGATCCCTACCGTGTCCGTGAGAACACCCTGGCCTCGATCCGGTCCGCGTTCGCGCGCGGGGCGGACGCCGTCGAGATCGACGTACGGCTGACCCGGGACGGGGTGCCGGTCCTGCTCCACGACGACACGCTCCAGCGGCTGTGGGGCCACGACGTACGCCTCGACGACGTCACGGCCCCACAGCTGAAGGGGCTGACGCTGGGCGGGGTCCCGACGCTGCGCGACGCCCTGACGGCCGCCGGGACGGGCCGGCTGATGCTCGACCTGCCCGGCGCCACCCCCGAAGCGGTACGCATCGTCGTGGGCGAGGTCCGCGAGTGCGGGGCGCGCGAGCGCACGTACTACTGCGGGGGCGCCAACACCATGCTGGCGGTCCGCGCCGCCGATCCGGGCGCGGAGATCGCACTGACCTGGACCTCGCTCTCGCCGCCGCGGCGGCCGCTGATCGACACCATGGCGCCGCGCTGGCTCAACTACCGCTTCGGGCTGGTGAGCCGGGAGCTGGTGGACGCGCTCCACCGGGACGGCCTGCTGGTGTCGGCCTGGACCGCCGACACCAGGCGGACGATGAAGGGCCTCGTCGCGGCGGGGGTCGACTCGATCACCACGAACCGGCTGGACGCGCTGACGGCCGT
The DNA here is from genome assembly GCF_053615355.1 of Streptomyces sp. CLCI03. Classification (NCBI taxonomy): domain Bacteria; kingdom Bacillati; phylum Actinomycetota; class Actinomycetes; order Kitasatosporales; family Streptomycetaceae; genus Streptomyces; species Streptomyces sp. CLCI03. The sequence continues at coordinate 2,431,389 of NZ_CM132132.1, forward strand.
ACGGGCCGGGCTCGGGCGGTGATACGGGCCCTCGGCGAGCGGGTCCGCAACGCGGATGCCCGCCGGCAGGACCTGGGGCTGACGCTGCTGGTGCAGGCGGCCGTCACGATGCCGTTCGTCGTGCCTCGGTCGCCCGAACTCCCGCCCGTGACCTGGGCCTCGTACGCGCTGACCACGGCCGCCGTGCTGCCCTTGATCTGGCGGCGTCGGGCGCCGGTGAGCGTCCTGGTGGCGATCCTGGTCCTCGGGGGGATCTACGAGGTCACGCTCGACGGGCCGGGTCAGCCGATGCCGTACGCGGGCCTCATCGCCTTCTACACGGTCGCCCTGCGGTGCACCCCACGGGTCCGGGCGGCCACGGGGCTGGCCAGTGCGGTGGTGGTCGCCCTGTCGGTGGGCTGGGAGACGGGGACGGCGCGGGAACTGCTGTTCACGCTCTTCGTCTCGGCGGCGGCCTACGCCCTGGGCCGACTCCAGTACACGCGGCAGGCCTACACGGCGGCCGTGGAGGCGCGCGCCGCCGAACTGGAGCGGGCCAACCGGATCGAGGCGGAGCAGGCCGCCGCACGCGAACGGGCCAGGATCGCCCGGGAGATGCACGACATCCTCTCGCACGCGGTCAGCATCATGATCGTGCAGGCGGAGGCCGGCCCGGTGGCCGTGCGCAGGGCCCCGGAACGGGCCGAGGCCGCCTTCGAGGCGATCACGGAGACGGGGCGGGACGCGATGACGCAGCTGCGCGCGATGCTGGGTGTGCTGCGTACCGACGGCGCCGCGCCGCGGAACCCGCAGCCGGGGATCGCCGGGCTGACGGAGATGGTGGACCGGGTGCGGGCCGGTGGGCTGCGGGTGTCGTACGAGCGGACGGGCGCGGTGCGCGAGCTGCCGGCCGCTCTGGAGGCGACCGCGCACCGGGTGGTGCAGGAGGCCCTGACCAACGTGGTGCGGCACGCCGGGGCCGCGACGGCGGACGTGACGCTGGCGTACGGGCCGGGGACGCTCACGGTGACGGTCACGGACGACGGTCGGGGGCCCGGCGGCGCCTCGGGCGGGCACGGGCTGATCGGCATCCGCGAGCGGGCGGCGGCGCACGGCGGAACGGCCGAGTGCGGTCCGGGGCCGGGCGGGGTCGGGTATGCGGTGCGGGTGTCCCTTGTAACCTCGCCGCTGGAGGTGGGGAATTGACGATCCGTGTGGTGGTGGCCGACGACCAGGAGCTGGTGCGCAGCGGGTTCTCGATGATCCTGGACGCGCAGGAGGACATCGAGGTCGTGGCGGAGGTCGGGGACGGGGCCGCGGCGGTCGCGGCGGTGGACCGGCTCGCGCCGGACGTGGCGCTGCTGGACATCCGGATGCCGGTGCTGGACGGGATCGAGGCGTGCCGGGCGATCTCCGCCGGGAGCGCGTGCCGCACGGTGATGCTGACGACCTTCGACTCGGACGAGTACGTGTACGAGGCGTTGCACGCGGGGGCGAGCGGGTTCCTGCTGAAGGACGTGCGGCGGGACGACCTGGTGCACGCGGTGCGGGTGGTGGCGGCGGGCGAGTCGCTGCTGGCCCCCTCGGTGGCGCGGCGGCTGATCGAGGAGTACACGGCGGTGACGGGAGGCTCGGCGCGGAGCGAGCTGCCGGCGGACCGGCTGGAGGTGCTGACGGCGCGGGAACGGGAGACCCTGCTCCATCTGGGGCGGGGGCTGTCGAACGCGGAGATCGCGGCGGCGCTGGTGGTGAGCGAGCACACGGTGAAGTCGCATGTGGGCAACGTGCTGGCGAAGTTGGGGCTGCGGGACCGGATCCAGGCGGTGATCTGCGCGTACGAGACGGGCCTGATCGCGGCGGGCGCTCCCTCCGGGGAGTGAGGGGACGGCGTGTCGTATCCCTCGCGCCGGTGAGTTGTCGTACCGGTGAAGACCCCTCCCGTGGGTGATCCGCGACGACCCCTGTGAGCTGGAGCATTGAGGTGTCCGGGCCGCGGTGGCCCGGTGAACTCACAGGGGGATTCCGTCATGAAGGCTCGCACGCGCACATTGATCGCCGCCGCTCTGGTCCTGGGCATCGCGTCCGGACCGGTCGTCGCGCACGCGGCGCCGGCTCCCGTCCCGGCGGGGGTGACGGCGGGGGTCACGGCGCCCCTCGTCTCCGCCCCGCCGAATGCCGCGGTGCTGGAGCGGGCGATCGCCGGTCTGGGGGCGGAGCACAGGGACGCGACCGCCGCGCTGGTCCGCGTCGGGGGTACGAGCGGGAGTTGGCGGGGCAGTTCCGGTGTAGCGGACGTCGTCACGGGTCGGGCCGCCGTCGAGGAGGGGAGGTTCCGGGCGGGGTCGGTGACCAAGACCTTCACCGCGGCGGTGGTGCTCCAGTTGGTGGCCGAGGGCCGGGTGGACCTGGATCGGCCGGTCCGGCGGTACCTTCCCGGGACCGTGCCCGATTCCTACGGTGCGGTCACCGTGCGGCAGTTGCTCAACCACACCAGCGGGATACCGGCCGCGGACGGCCCCGGCGACTCGTTCGAGGCGCAGTGGGAGCACCGCTTCGACGTGACCGACCCGCACGACCGGATCGCCGATGCCCTGGCGAAGCCGCGGGAGTTCGCCCCGGGTACGGCTCAGCACTATCTGAACATCAACTACACCGTGCTGGGCGTGCTCGTCGAGAAGGTGACGGGCACCTCGTACGAGGAGGCGGTCGGCCGGCGGATCCTGCGGCCGCTCGGTCTGCGTCAGACCTCGTTCCCGTCGCGGACGCAGACGAGGATCCATGGTCCGCACAACCGTGGGTACCAGGCGATAGCCCGGGCGGACGGCTCCCGGGAGCTGCGGGACGTGACCGAGTGGAACTCCTCCGACCGCTGGGCGGCGGGGGACATCATCTCGACCACGGCGGATCTGGAGCGGTTCACCAAGGCCCTGTTCGGCGGGCGGGTCGTGCCGGCGGCCCAGCTGGAAGAGATGTTCACGGTGCCCGCGGTGAAGACCTTCGGCAAGGGGGAGGCCGCCACGATGACCGCGGGGATGTCCAGGATGACCCTGCCGGACGGCACGGTGCTGTGGGGCAAGACCGGTGGCCGGCACGGGTACAACACCGGCATGGGCGCGACCCGGGACCTGTCCCGCACCTTGGTCTACTCGGTCAACTCCACGAACGCCAAGGGCGAGGAGACGAACCGGGTGGTCATGGGCATCGTGATGGCGGCCTTCGCGCGGTAGGCATCAAGCGGGCATGGCCTCAAGTCGCTTGATCATGCGGCGGAGCACCAGCAGGGGGATCACCCCGAAGACGCCGAACGACATGTCGATGACGCTCCACCAGAAGGGGATGCCCCGGATCGGGCCGCATATCAGGGCCAGCGGTATCACTCCGGCGCAGGCGATCATGCCGGCTTCGACGATCCAGATGTTGCGTACGGGGTCGCGGTGGACCCCGTAGAAGAAGACGGCGATGACGAGGTGGGCGAAGGCGAGCCAGTCGGTTCCGTAGAGAAGGAAGGGGTAGTCGGCGTCGGCCCGCTCCAGTCCGTCGCCCACCCGTCGCAGCCACTCGTGGTCGATCAGGGCGTTGGCCCAGCGGAGCTCGCTGACCAGGGGGAAGGCGGTGAGGCCGCTGAGCACCAGGCAGATCAGGAACAGGGTCAACCAGGCACGGATCCGCCGCTGAAGGGCGCTTCTCTCGCTCATGGAAGGAAGCCTACGCCTATTTCTGAACACGTTCAGCCAAATTCCTGAACGTGTTCAACACCACCGACCGACGCCGGGTCAGAGGCCGACGATCGCGTTCCACCGCTTGGCGAGGGACCGGCGCTCGGCCGAGGAGATGTCCCGGGCCACGACCAGTCGCTTGCGCATGTCGTCGTCCGGGAAGATCAGCGGGTTCTCGGCGAGTTCGACGGTCTCCTGGTCGTCGGAGGCCGCCAGGACCTCGCGGGCGGCGGGGACGGGACACACGTAATTGACGGAGGCGGCGAGGGAGGCGGCCACCTCGGGGTCGTAGTAGTGGTCGATGAGGGCCTCGGCATTGGCCTTGTGCCGGGCCAGGTTGGGGACGAGCAGGCTCTCCGCCCAGAGTTCGGCCCCTTCCTCGGGGACGACGAACTCGATGTCCGGGTTGTCGGCCTGGAGCTGGATGGCGTCACCGGAGTAGGCCTGACAGGCGAGGACATCGCCCTTGCTCAGATCGGAGGTGTAGTCGTTGCCGGTGAAGCGGCGGATGTGCTTCTTCTTCACCATGTTCTCGACCTGGTCGCACATGCGGTGGAAGTCGGACTCGGTCCAGCGGGTGACGTCCACGCCGTTGCCCTGCATCAGCAGGGCGAAGGACTCGTCGAGGCCGGAGAAGAGCGTGACCTTGCCGGCCAGATCGGGCTGCCACAGGTCCTTGACCGACTTGATCTCCCGGCCCAGGGCCTTGCGGTTGTAGGCGATCCCGGTGATCCCCGACTGCCAGGGCACGGTGTGCAGCCGGCCCTCGTCGAAGGCGGGGGAACGCAGCTGCGGGTCGAGGTGGCGGGTCACGTTGGGCTGGGCCGAGCGGTCCAACTTCTGGGCCCAGCCCAGGTGGACGAAGCGGGCGGCCATCCAGTCGCTGACCACGATCAGGTCGTGGCCGGTCTCCTGCCGGTTCATCAGGGCCGGACTGACCTTGCCGAAGAACTCGTCGTTGTCGTTGATCTCCTCGGTGTAGCGGACCTCGATACCGGTCCGTTCCGAGAAGGCCTCCAGCGTCGGGCGGCGCTCCTCGTCCTCTTCGTCGGTGTCGATGTACAGCGGCCAGTTGGAGAAGACGACGCTGCGGTCCCGCTCGGAACGGTCCTGACCCCGGCGACCTTCCTCGGGGACGTAGGCGGCGGGCACACCGCAGCCGGCGAGGGCGGCCGACAGGCCCGCGGCACCGAGGCCGTACAGCGCAGAACGGCGGGAGAAGGCGAGTTCAGGCATGGGCACAGCCTCGGCGAACGCGAGGGGGCGGGCAATAGACATGTTGTCTACTGCCCGCCCCGTCAACGCTGTGCTGTGATCGATGCGGCCGATCAGCCGTCGAGCGAGGTCATCACGTGCTTGATGCGCGTGTAGTCCTCGAAGCCGTAGGCGGAGAGGTCCTTGCCGTAGCCGGACTTCTTGAAGCCACCGTGCGGCATCTCGGCGACGAGCGGGATGTGGGTGTTGATCCACACGCAGCCGAAGTCGAGGTTCTTGGACATCCGCATCGCGCGGCCGTGGTCCTTGGTCCACACGGAGGAGGCGAGGGCGAACTCGACGCCGTTCGCGTACTCCAGGGCCTGACCCTCGTTCGCGAAGGACTGGACGGTGATGACGGGGCCGAAGACCTCGTTCTGGATGATCTCGTCGTCCTGCTTGAGGCCGGAGACCACGGTCGGGGCGTAGAAGTAGCCCTTCTCGCCGACCTGGTGGCCACCCGCCTCGACCTTGGCGTGGGCCGGGAGGCGCTCGATGAAGCCCGCGACCTGCTTGAGCTGGTTCGGGTTGTTCAGCGGGCCGTACAGCACGTCCTCGTCGTCCGGCTGACCGGTCTTCGTGTCCGTGGCGGCCTTGGCGAGCGCGGCCACGAACTCGTCGTGGATCGACTCGTGCACGAGCACGCGGGTGGCGGCGGTGCAGTCCTGGCCGGCGTTGAAGTAGCCGGCGACCGCGATGTCCTCGACGGCCTTGGCGATGTCGGCGTCCTCGAAGACCACGACCGGCGCCTTGCCGCCGAGCTCCAGGTGGACGCGCTTGACGTCCTTGGAGGCGCTCTCGGCGACCTGCATGCCCGCGCGCACCGAGCCGGTGATGGAGGCCATCGCCGGGGTGGAGTGCTCGACCATGGCCTTGCCGGTCTCACGGTCACCGCAGATGACGTTGAAGACGCCCTTGGGCAGTACCGAGTCGATGATCTCCGCCATCAGCACGGTGGAGGCCGGGGTGGTGTCCGAGGGCTTGAGCACGACGGTGTTGCCCGCCGCGATGGCCGGGGCGAACTTCCACACGGCCATCATCATCGGGTAGTTCCACGGCGCGACCTGGGCGCAGACGCCGACCGGCTCACGGCGGATGATCGAGGTCATCCCCTCCATGTACTCGCCGGCCGAGCGGCCCTCCAGGAGCCGTGCGGCACCCGCGAAGAAGCGGATCTGGTCCACCATCGGGGGCAGCTCCTCGCTGGCCGTGAGGGCCAGCGGCTTGCCGGTGTTCTCCGATTCGGCGGCGACGAGCTCGTCCGCGCGCGCCTCGAAGGCGTCCGCGATCTTCAGCAGGGCCTTCTGGCGCTCCGCGGGGGTGGTGTCGCGCCAGCCCGGGAAGGCGGCCGCGGCAGCGGCCATGGCGGCATCCACATCGGCCTGGCCCGAGAGCGGGGCGGTGGCGTACACCTCGCCGGTGGCCGGGTTGACCACCTCGGTGGTCCGCCCGTCGGCGGCGTCCTTGAACTCCCCGCCGATGTAGTTGCGCAGACGACGCAGTTCGGTGGTCACTACAGCCACACTCCTGATCACATGTCCAACGATTGAGACGTTTACCAAAGCCTAGCCCCTCGGCGGAGGCTTTCGACAGACCCGGACGCCACCACCTACGAAATCAGTGAGATCCGAGTCGCCAAACAACGGATTTCATCGATTCCGTCTTGCGGAACAGACGACCCTCGTGCACAGTGAGGTCGTGGTCAGTCGAAGCGCAGATTCCAGGAACAGACAACCGTCCCCTTCGGTCGATGCTGTGTCCCTGGCGATCATCGAGCAACTGCAGGAGGACGGTCGCCGTCCCTATGCGTCGATCGGCAAGGCCGTGGGCCTCTCCGAGGCGGCCGTGCGCCAGCGGGTGCAGAAACTGCTCGACCAGGGCGTCATGCAGATCGTCGCCGTCACCGACCCGCTCACCGTGGGCCTGCGACGCCAGGCCATGGTCGGCATCAACGTCGAGGGCGACCTCGACCCGGTGGCCGACGCACTGACCGCCATGGCCGAGTGCGAATACGTGGTCATGACCGCAGGGTCGTTCGACCTGATGGTGGAGATCGTCTGCGAGGACGACGACCACCTGCTCGAAACGATCAACAAGAAGATCCGCACGCTCCCCGGCGTGCGATCAACCGAAAGCTTCGTTTATCTGAAGCTGAAGAAGCAGACCTACATGTGGGGAACTCGATAGCCCGTGAGCCAGGACCTCTCCAAGACCGCGTACGACCACCTGTGGATGCACTTCACCCGCATGTCGTCGTACGAGAACTCCCCCGTCCCCACCATCGTGCGTGGTGAGGGCACCTACATCTGGGACGACAAGGGCAAGCGTTACCTCGACGGGCTCGCCGGCCTCTTCGTGGTCAACGCCGGTCACGGCCGCAAGGAACTGGCCGAGGTCGCCTACAAGCAGGCCCAGGAACTCGCGTTCTTCCCGATCTGGTCGTACGCGCACCCCAAGGCCGTCGAGCTCGCCGAGCGTCTCGCCCACTACGCCCCGGGCGACCTGAACAAGGTCTTCTTCACCACCGGTGGCGGCGAGGCCGTCGAGACCGCGTGGAAGCTCGCCAAGCAGTACTTCAAGCTCCAGGGCAAGCACACCAAGTACAAGGTCATCTCGCGTGCGGTCGCCTACCACGGCACCCCGCAGGGCGCCCTGTCGATCACCGGCCTGCCGGCCCTGAAGGCCCCCTTCGAGCCGCTGGTCCCCGGCGCGCACAAGGTGCCGAACACCAACATCTACCGCGCCCCGATCTACGGCGACGACCCCGAGGCCTACGGCCGCTGGTGCGCCGACCAGATCGAGCAGGAGATCCTCTTCGAGGGCGCCGACACCGTCGCCGCCGTCTTCCTGGAGCCGGTGCAGAACGCCGGTGGCTGCTTCCCGCCGCCGCCCGGGTACTTCCAGCGGGTCCGCGAGATCTGCGACGAGTACGACGTCCTGCTCGTCTCCGACGAGACGATCTGCGCGTTCGGCCGTCTGGGCACGATGTTCGCCTGCGACAAGTTCGACTACGTGCCGGACATGATCACCTGCGCCAAGGGCATGACCTCGGGCTACTCCCCGATCGGCGCCTGCATCATCTCGGACCGCCTCGCGGAGCCGTTCTACAAGGGTGACAACACCTTCCTGCACGGCTACACCTTCGGCGGCCACCCGGTCTCCTCGGCCGTCGCGCTGGCCAACCTCGACATCTTCGACAAGGAAGGCCTCAACCAGCACGTGCTGGACAACGAGGGCGCCTTCTTCTCGACGCTGAAGAAGCTCCACGACCTGCCGATCGTCGGCGACGTCCGCGGCAACGGCTACTTCTACGGCATCGAGCTCGTCAAGGACAAGGTCACGAAGGAGTCCTTCACGGACGAGGAGACGGAGCGCGTGCTCTACGGCTTCCTCTCCAAGGCGCTCTTCGAGAACGGCCTCTACTGCCGGGCCGACGACCGCGGTGACCCGGTCATCCAGCTCGCGCCGCCGCTGATCGCCGACCAGGGCACCTTCGACGAGATCGAAGGCATCCTGCGCTCGGTGCTCACCGAGGCGTGGACCAAGCTGTAACCAGGCGCCAGGCAGCCCGGCTCCACTGGTCCGACCACACGGCCCGGATCCTCCGTTCGAGTGAGAACGTGGGGGTCCGGGCCGTGTGCTGTCACCATCCAAGACGTTCATCTCTTTACATCTCATTGCGGCGCCAGTGACTTCGACCGGCTCCGCTTCGTTCCCTCGGACGGAGGTGTACGCCATGGTGGCTCCACCGGACAATGCCCCGCCTGACAATGACGTCCTGTGGGCTCGGTCCCTTCACTACTCCCACGACGGCTCCCCCGCCCTCGTCGACGTCTCCGTCGGTGTCCGCCAGGGTGAGATCCTCGCCCTGACCGGCCCCCGCGGCTGCGGCAAGACCACCCTGCTCCGCTGCCTGTCCGGGCAACTGCGGCCCCAACAGGGCGAGGTCTGGTTCAACAGCGTCCCCGTGCACACCATGGGCGCGCTCATCCGCGAACGGCTGCGCCGCGACCGGTTCGGCTGGATCGGCCACGAGCCCCAGCTGCTGCCCGAGCTGAAGGCCTGGGAGAACGCGGCCCTGCCCCTGCTGCTCGCCGGGGCCTCCCACCGCGCCGCCCGCAACGCCGCCTGCGAATGGCTGGACCGGCTCGACATCGCGGGTCTCGCCCGCAAGCGCCCCGCCGCGCTGACCCGTGCCGAGGCGCAGCGGGTCGCGCTCGCCCGGGCCTTGGTCAACGAGCCCGCGGTGATCTTCGCCGACGAGCCCACCGCCCCGCTGCACCGCACCGAGCGGGCCCTGTTGCTGCGTACGCTCACCACCGCGGCCCGCTCCCACGACATCACCGTGCTGCTGGCCACCCACGACGAGGCCACCGCCGCCGTCGCGGACCGCCGGATCGCCCTGCTCGACGGCCGCCTCGCGGGGGCCGCGGCCGCCGCCTCCCCCGTCGCCGACACCACGGAGGACCAGGCCGCGTGCTCGCTCTCCGCCTAGCCCGCGGTTCCCGGCCGCTCGTCCAGCTGCGGCGGCTCCTCGTCGCCGCGGCCTCGGCCGGAACCGGTTTCCTGCTCCTCTATGTACTCGCCGGGGCCGTGGCCCAGCCCGCCGGATCGTTCCCTCGCCTGCTGTGGGCCCTGATCCCGCTGGCCGTCACCGTCCACTTCGCCGTCGTGGTGGCCCGGGCCGACCCCGCCACCCAGCCCCGCGAGGGTCTCGACGCCGCCGGGCTGGGACCCGTTCGGCTCATGCTGGCCGCCGCGATCTCCACCGCCGTGGCCTGCGCCCTGGGCAGCGCCCTGGCCCTGGCCGTCTTCCTCCACCTGCGCGGGGAACTGGCCGGGCTCCCGTTCGACGGGACCGGGGCGGCGCTGCTCCACGCGGACCAGCCGCTGCCGGTGGCCGCCGCCCTCACCCTGCTGGCCCTGATCCCGCTGACCGCCTCGGCCGCCACCGCCCTCGCGCTGCGCCCGCACCCGCCGCTCGCCCCCCGGACCGGGCTGCCCTGGGGCATCGCGCTGACCGCCTGCGGGCTCGCGGCCTCGGCCTACGCCGGCCGGGGCGACGGGGGGATGCTCATCGGCTGGTCCCTGACCGCGGTCGGGCTCGCCCTCGCCGGACCGGGGCTCGCCTACGCCTGCGGGAGCCTCGTCCAAGCCGTGCGCCCGGGAGCGCTGCGACTCCTGGCGGGGCGAACCCTCCAGGAGGAGGCTCCCCGGATCGGCCCTCCGCTGGGCGTGCTCTGCTCGGTGGCCGCGGGCACCCTGACCGCGTTCGCCCTGCGCGACCGAGGTGGGCTGCCCGCCCCGCTGGGCCCGCTGACCTGGCCGGCCGTCGCGCTGGTGGCCCTGTGCGCCGCCGCGACCCTTCTCACATCCGTGGTGGAGGCCCGCCGAGGCCGGGAGCCCGGACGCAGGGCCCTGCTCGACCTGGGCGCCCCGTCCAACGTGCTGCGCACCGCCGCGAGTCTGCGGGCCACCGCGCTCCTGGCCGTGTGCGTACCGCTCAGCTGGGGTGTGGCGCAGCTGACGTCGCTGGCGTTGACCCGCTGACGCGAGCAGCCCTTAGGGTGGGCCGAATGGTCAACCCAGACATCGAGATCGAGACGCTCGCCGAATTCGACCAGGTCGTGGCGCGCGGCTCGCTCAGCGGCTACCGGATCCAGTCGGTCAACCTGCTGGATCGGACCTTCGCGCTGCTCGCCGCCGACACCTCGACGGCCGTGTTCCTGGGCTGCGCGATGGAGCCCGACGCGGCGGCGAAGGTCCGCGCCGACGGCGCGCTGGTCTTCCCGCCCGTACCGGACCTGCCGTTCGACCCGTACCGGGGTCTGCTGTACACGCCGGAGGAGCTCTTCACCGGGCTGCCCGACGGGTACGAGGCCACCCCGGACGCCGAGGCGTTCGCCTGGTTCCAGGAGACCAGGTCCGACGGCGACGTCTTCGCCGCGATGCTCCGCTCCGTCCACGACGACGCCATCTCCGACGCCCTCGACGAGCACCTCGCCGGTGCCCGGGTCGTGGGCGTGATGGGCGGCCACGTGATGGCCCGCGGCGGTACGCACTACCGCGGCGCCGCCGAGCTGGGCAGGGCGCTCACCCGGTCCGGGCTGATGGTGGCCACCGGCGGCGGCCCGGGCGCGATGGAGGCCGCCAACCTCGGCGCCTACCTGGCACCGGCCCCGGACGAGGCGCTCGCCGAGGCCCTGGAGCTGCTGGCCAAGGCCCCCTCCTTCGCGCCGTCGGTGTCCGAGTGGGCCGGCGCGGCCTTCGCCGTCCGCGAGCGCTTCCCCGCCGGCGGGGACTCGGTGGGCATCCCGACCTGGTTCTACGGGCACGAGCCGCCGAACGCCTTCGCGGGACACATCGCGAAGTACTTCGCGAACGCCACCCGTGAGGACGGTCTGCTGGCCCGCTCGAACGCGGGCGTGGTCTTCCTGCCCGGCGCGGCGGGCACGGTCCAGGAGATCTTCGACAACACCACCGCGAACTACTACGAGTCCCGGGGCGAGCCGGCGCCGATGATCCTGGTCGGCCGCGCCCACTGGACCGAGCACCTCCCGGCCTGGCCCCTGCTCCAGGCACTGGCGCGCGGCCGGGCGATGGAGTCCCGGATCGCGCTCGTCGACTCGGTGGACGAGGTCCCGGACGTCCTCGCCTCGATGAACTGAGCTCCGGAAGCAACTTTCCGGGCCGTTCTCACGTCTGGCAGAGGTAACGCAAAACCTGCCAGACGTGAACGGAGCCCTTGGTGCTCATAGGCCTGCTGACCGCTGTCGCGGCGTCCATCTGCTACGGCACGGGATCCGTGCTGCAAGCCGTCGGCTCCCGCCGCGCCGCACGCATGTCCCCGACCGCCGCCGGAGTGACCGCCCACGGCGGACCCAACCTGTCGTCCACCGCGAAAGCGGCGATGACCTGGGAATTCATCGTCGGCACCATCCTGGACTTCGTGGGCTTCGGGCTCGGGGCCCTGGCCGCCCGCCTGCTGCCCCTCTTCCTGTCCCAGACGGTCATCAGCGCCAACCTGGTGATCACGGCCGTGCTGAGCGTGAAGATGCTCGGCATCCGGCTGAGCCGCAAGGAGTGGACCTCGATCGGGGTCGTCTGCACCGCGCTGGTGCTGCTGGCCACGGCCGCGGGCCACGAGGGCGGCCACCACGCGCCGATGTCCACCCACTGGTGGCTGCTGGGGATCACCCTGCTGCTGATGGTGGGCGGCACCGTGGCCGTACGCCTCCTCGGTGGCGGCGCCGCGATCCTGGCGGGCCTGCTGTCGGGGCTCGGCTTCGGCGCGCTCGGCGTCGGCGTCCGGATCCTGAACGGCGTGGACCCGTTCGACCTCACCACCCTCCTCACCGACCCGGCCCTCTACGCCATCCTGGTGGCCGGCATCGGCGGCATGTACCTGCACACGGTCGCCCTCCAGATCGGCTCGGTGAACGGCGCCACGGCGGCGCTGGTCGTCGGCGAGACGGTCCTGCCGGGCGCCATCGGCGTCCTGTGGCTCGGCGACGCCTCCCGCCCCGGCCTGGCCTGGCTCGCGGTCCTCGGCTTCGTCATGGCCGTCGCCGGAGCGGTGGCGGTCGCCTGGTACGGCAAGCACGAGGGGGCCGACGAGGGAGCCGTCGCCCCGGTACCGGAGCCGGTCGGCTGACCCACCGGCCGGCCGGGCCCCTCACCCGGTCGGCCGCCCCCGGTGGTGGCGCGGCGATGACTGCCGCTTGCTGGACCGGGGGAGAGAGTGAGGGTCCGTGAGTCCCACGACCGATCGGCTCAACACACCACGCGCGGCCGGGATGGCCGGAATCGCCTTCGCCCTGCTGCTCGGGGTCGCGATCGTCCTGATGCGGATCGCCGTCCCGTCGGGCAACGCCGCCGACGTGCCCATCGACCCGGACAAACACTGGGCGGTCCAAGTGGCACTGGAGATCGTGCCCTTCGCGGGCATCTTCTTCCTCTGGTTCATGGGCGCCCTGCGCGCGCACACGGGCTCCGCCGAGGACCGCTTCGTCGCCACCGTGTTCCTCGGCAGCGGATTCGTCTTCGTGGCCACCCTGTTCGCCTCCGCCGCGGCGGCCGGCACGGTGTTGGCCGAGGGCACGCCCTCCGATTTCGGCCGCCACTACGCCTACACCCTCCTCGCGACGTACGCCATGCGGATGGCGGCCGTCTTCGTCCTCGCGACCTCGACGATCGGGCGGATGCTCGGCGTCTTCCCGCGGCCGCTGGCCCTGCTGGGCACGGTCGTCGGCCTGGTGCTGCTCGTGGTCGGTTCCGGAGTGCCCTGGTCCGAGATGGTGTTCCCGGCCTGGGCACTGATCGTCAGCCTGTACATCCTGCGCGTCCGGCGCGGCACCGCCCACCGGCCTCCGACCCCCACGGAACCGCCCTGACCTGGAGGTCCTTACTCCGGCAGGCGGCCCGCGAGCGCCGCGTGCATGCTGGTGGGAAGGGGAAGAACCGGGGGACTCCGGGGGGGTGACGGGGAGGAACGGCCGAGGGAAAGGCAGAACCGTCATGAGGCTTGTCGTCGACCTCAACCGCTGTCAGGGATACGCCCAGTGCGCATTCCTCGCTCCCGATGTCTTCGCCATGCACGGCGACGAGTCGCTGCTCTACAACCCTGAGGCGGATCCGGCGCAGCGCGAGGACGTCCTGCGTGCCGTGGCCGCCTGCCCGGTGCAGGCCATCCTCCTGGAGATCACGGACGAGGACATGGCGAACATGGTGACCCCGGATGCCGTGGCCGGCGCCGGTTCCCGTTCCGGAGGCGCCCAGTGACCGCTGCAGGAACACACGACGGAGCCCTGGAGCACCTCAAGCGCGAGGGCCGCATCGTCGTCGTCGGTGCCTCTCTGGCCGGTCTGCGGGCCGCCGAGACCATGCGCGAGAAGGGCTTCGCCGGTTCGCTCACGCTGATCGGCGACGAACCGTACGAGCCGTACGACCGGCCGCCGCTGTCCAAGCAGGTCCTGCTGGGCAACGCGGTCGCCGACCACACGGCGCTCCCCCGCCGCCGGGCGATCGACGCCGACTGGCGGCTCGGGGTCCCGGCCACCGGCCTGGACATGGCTGCCCGTCGGGTCAAGCTCGGCAACGGCGACGAGGTCGAGTACGACCGGCTGCTGATCGCCACCGGTGTACGCGCCCGGCCGTGGCCCAACCCGGAGGAGGGCGCCCTCAAGGGCGTGTTCGTCCTGCGCACCCGCGACGACGGCGAAGGGCTGCAACGGGCCCTGGCCGCCGGTCCCCGCCGGGTGCTGGTCATCGGGGCCGGGTTCACCGGGTCCGAGATCGCCTCCGCGTGCCGGGAGCGCGGCCTCGACGTCACTGTCGCCGAACGGGGCGACGCGCCGCTGGTCGGCGCGCTGGGCGGGGTGATCGGCGCGGTGGCCGCCGAGATGCACCGCGAGAACGGCGTCGACCTGCGGACCGGGGTCATGGTGACCTCGCTGGAGGGCGACCCCTCCGGGCGGGTCCGCGCCGCGCACCTCTCCGACGGATCGACCATCGAGGCGGAGGTGGTGGTCGTCTCGCTGGGCGCGCAGCGCAACACCGAGTGGCTCGCCGGCTCGGGGCTGGGCGCGGGTCCGCGGGGCATCGCCTGCGACGCGGGCTGCCGGGCCTTCGACGTCCGCGGCATCGTCACCGACGACATCTACGTGGCGGGTGACGTGGCGCGTTCCCCGCACGCCCTGTTCGGCTACCAGTTCCTGTCGCTGGAGCACTGGGGCAACGCCGTCGCCCAGGCCGACACCGCCGCGCACAACATGCTCAGCGAGAGCGCCGACCGCCGCCCCCACCTGTGGGTTCCGGCGTTCTGGTCCTCACAGTTCGGCGTGAACATCAAGTCGGTCGGGGTACCGCCGATGGGGACCGAGATCCTCATCACCCAGGGCTCGCTCGCCGAGCGCCGGTTCGCCGCCGCCTACGGGTACCAGGGGCGTCTGATCGCCGCCGTCACCTTCGACAACTGCCGCTGGCTGCCGTTCTACGAGCAGCAGATCGAGGCCACGGCCCCGTTCCCGCCGGAGTTCTCCACGGTGGACCGCAGGCCCGACGGAGCCAAGCCGCTGCCGGCCGATTTCCCGGACCCGTCGGTCCCCACCCACGGGCCGACCATCACGCTGAGCGGCTATTCACCGGCCGACCGGAAGATGACCTTCACCCCCGGAAGATGACGTTCACCTCCGCCCCGCGCCACCGGCCGCGCCGCACCGCGCCCTCCCCCGAGGATCACGAGGACCTGTCATGACCCAAGCCCTGCTGCGGGAGATCATCGACTACGCGAACCGCGCGAATCCGTACCCGCTGTACGAGGAGCTCCGCAAGACCCCGGTGTCCCACGACGGGGACGGCCCCTACGTGGTCAGCACGTACTACGAGATCCACAGCCTGCTGCACGACCCTCGGATCAGCTCCGACGCCAAGAACCTGAAGGCGACCGGGGACGATCTGCTGGGCGAGCAGTCCGACGAGGAGGGCACGACGCTGCCCCCGTCCTTCCTCAAGCTCGACCCGCCCGACCACGACCGGCTGCGGCGGATGACGAACCGGCCGTTCGGCCCGCCGCACGCCCCGCACCGGGTGCACGACATGCGCGACGAACTCGGCGGCCTCGTCACCGGGCTGATCGATGGCATCAAGGAGACCGGGCAGCTGGACCGGATCGACCTGGTCGACCAGTTCGCCTACCCCTTCCCGGTCTCGGTCATCTGCCGGCTGCTCGGCATCCCCCGCGAGGACGAACCCCGCTTCCACGTCTGGGCGGAGACCCTGGCCGCCAGCCTGGACCCCGACCCGGACGCGGACCCCACCCAGCGCGGCCAAGGCTCGACGGACGCCCGCATGGAGCTGGGCATGTACCTGGCCGGGCTGATCGAGGAACGCCGCAAGAACCCCGGCGACGACATGCTGTCCCAGCTCGCGACGGCGGACGGCCCGGACGGCGCGATGACCACCATGGAGGCGCTCAGCACCTCCGCGCTGCTGCTGATCGCGGGCCACGAGACCACGGTCAACCTCATCACCAACGGGATGCTGACGCTGCTGCGCCACCCGGAGGCCCTGGAGCGGTTGCGCAACGACCCCGATCTGGCGGTCCCGATCGTCGAGGAGCTGCTGCGCTACGAGCCGCCCGTACAGCTGCTGCCCCAGCGCACCACCCTCTCCGACATCGAGGTCGCCGGAGTCACGATCCCCAAGGGCGCGTCGGTGTGGCTGATGCTGGCCTCCGGGAACCGTGACCCGAAGCGGTTCGAGAACCCGGACCGCTTCGACCCCGACCGCAAGGACATCCAGCACCTCGGCCTCGGCAGTGGCATCCACAGCTGCTTCGGGGCGCCGCTGGCCCGGCAGGAGGCCCAGCTGGCGCTGAGCGAGCTCGCCCGCCGGTTGGAGAACCCCCGGCTGCTGGAGGACCCGCCGCAGTACCGTCAGAACTCGGTCCTGCGCGGCCCGCGCCACCTGCCGATCGCCTGCGACGGCATCCGTCCCTGACGGACACCCCCGTCAGGGGGTCTCCGGCGGAAGGACGACCACCTCGGCGGGGGTGAAGGTCACCGCGACCCGGTCGCCCACGGCCGGCGCCCCCGCCAGGCCGCACTCGGCCTCCAGCACCGGCCCCGCCTCCGGCCGCAGCCGTAGGGCGACGTGCGTGCCGCGGAAGGTACGGGACACCACCTCGCACCGCAGGCCCGCCGCGCAGAGCACGACCCCGGCCGGGCGGATCAGCAGCCGCTGCTCCCCCTCCGGGGAGCCGTCCGGTACCGCGACCTTGCCCCACGCGGTGGCGGCCGCGTCGCCCGAGATCACGGCCGGGACCACGTTCTCGAAGCCGAGGAAGCGGGCCACGAACTCCGACGCGGGCCGCTGCCACACCTCCAGGGGGGTGCCGGCCTGGGCGATCCGGCCGTCCCGCATGACCACCACCCGGTCGGCCAGTGCGAAGGCCTCGCCCTGGTCGTGCGTGACGGCCAGGACGGTCGTGCCCAGCCGGGAGAACAGCCCGCGCAGCTCCACCACCAGCCGCTCGCGCAGCCCCCGGTCCAGCTGCCCCAGCGGTTCGTCGAGCATCAGCAGCCTCGGTGACGGGGCCAGTGCCCGGGCCAGCGCGACGCGCTGCTGCTCACCGCCGGACAGCGAGGCCACCGCCCGGGCCTGGGCCCCTGGGAGCCCGACCAGTTCCAGCAGTTGCGCGACCCGCTCCGCGGACGAGGCCCGTCCGGCTCCGCGCATCCTCAGCCCGAAGGAGACGTTCGCGCCGACGTCGCGGTGCGGGAAGAGCTGGTGGTCCTGGAACATCAGGCCCACGCCCCGCCGGTGCACGGGGACGCCGGCCTGGTCGGCGCCGCCCAACAGCACCCGCCCGGCGGACGGCCGCTGGAGTCCGGCGACGACCCGTAGCAGCGTGGACTTGCCGCTGCCGCTCGGTCCCAGCACGCACACGACCTCGTGCTCGACGACCGTGAGGTCCACGCCGTCCAGGGCGTACTGGGCCGCGCGCTCACCGAAGCGGACCGACACCCCCTCCAGCTGAAGCAGTGTCATCAGAAGTCTCCGGAGGTCTTGTCGGGTCGCAGTCGCTCCAGCAGCAGCAGGGACACCGCGCACACCAGCATCAGGATCGTGCTCAGGGCCATCGCCTGCCCGTAGTTCAGCTCACCGGCCCGCCCCAGCAGCCGCGCCACGGCCACCGGCAGCGTCGGCCGGTCCGCCCGCGCGATGAACACGGTCGCGCCGAACTCCCCCAGGGACACCGCGAAGGCGAACCCGGCCGCGATCAGCAGCGCCCGCCGCACCAGCGGAAGGTCCACCTCGCGCCAGGCCCGCAGCGGCGACGCGCCGAGCACCGCGGCGGCTTCGCGCAACCGCCCGTCGACCGCGCGCAGCACCGGCAGCATGGTGCGTACGACGAAGGGCACGCCCACCAGGGCCTGTGCCAGTGGCACCAGGATCCACGTGGTCCGCAGGTCCAGCGGCGGCTCGTCCAGGGTGATCAGGAAGCCGAAGCCCACGGTCACGGCGGACACCCCGAGCGGCAGCATCAGCAGCGCGTCGAAGCCGCGTACGAAGCGGCCCCCGCGCCGGGTCAGCGCCGCGGCCGCGAGCCCCCCGACGACCAGGGCGATCGCGGTGGCGGCGAGCGCGTACTGCAGGGAGTTCCAGATCGCCTCCAGCGGCGCCACCAGGAAGGTCCCGCCGCCGGCGCCCGCGTCCCGCAGAGCCCGGTAGTAGCCGAGGCCGTAGCCGCCGGGCGTGTCGAAGGACCGCTCGATCAGGACGCCCAGCGGCGCCACGATCAGCAGCGCGACGGTCAGCAGCACCCCGCCCAGCAGCGTGCGCTGCGCCCAGCCGCGCGGCCGGTGGGTGGTGCGGCCCGGGTCCACCAACCGCAGCGCGGTCTCGCGCTTGCGCACGGTCCAGGCGTGCACGGCGAGGATCGCGCCGATCGCGGCGAACTGCACCATCGTCAGGACGGCCGCCGTCGGCAGGTCCAGGAGCTGCGCGGTCTGCCGGTAGACCTCCACCTCCAGGGTGGAGTACGCGGGTCCGCCGAGGATCAGTACGACGCCGAAGGAGCTGAAGGTGAACAGGAACACCATCAGGGAGGCGGCGGCCACCGCCGGGGCCAGCGCGGGCAGCGTCACCCGCCGCCAGGCGGTGAACCGGCCGGCGCCCAGCACGCGGGCGGCCTCCTCCTGGCGCGGATCGAGCTGGGCCCACAGCCCACCGACCGTGCGGACGACGACGGCGTAGTTGAAGAAGACGTGCGCGAGCAGGATCGCCCAGACGGTGGTGTCGAGCCGGACCCCCGCCAGTTCGTCCAGCAGCCCGCCCCGTCCCAGCAGCGCGAGGAAAGCGGTGCCGACCGCGACGGTCGGCAGCACGAAGGGCACGGTCACCACGGCGCGCAGCAGCTGCTTGCCCGGGAACTCGAAGCGCGCGAAGACGTATGCGGCGGGGAGGGCGATCAGCAGGGTGAGGAGGGTGGAGGCGCACGCCTGCCAGGTGGTGAACCACAGCACGTCGGCGATGTCGGGGCGGCCCAGCACCTCCGCGAACCGGCCGAACTGCCATCCTTCGTCGGTCTTCAGGCCCCGTCCGACGATCGCGGCGACGGGGTAGGCGAAGAACAGGCCGAAGAAGGCGAGGGGAACGGCCATCAGGGCGAACCGCACGGCGGTCGCCCGTGCCCCCTCGCGGGGGCCGGAGCCCGGCGTGGCGCCCCCCGACGCCACGCCCGGCTCCTTGGTACCGCTTACTTCACGACGAGCGCGGTCCATGCCTTGACCCACTGCTCACGGTTCTTGGCGATGGTCTCGGGAGCCACGTTCTCCGGCTTCTCGACCACGACGCCGTGCTTGGTGAACAGCTCCGGCAGGGCGGCGTCCTTCGTCACCGGGTTCACGAACATCTGGAGCGGCATGTCCTCCTGGAACTTCTTGCTGACCAGGAAGTCCACGAGGGCCTTGCCGCCCTCCTCGTTCTTGGCGCCCTTGAGCAGGCCCGCGAACTCGATCTGGCGGAAGCAGGTGCCGGTGGCCACGCCCGTGGGGGCCTCGGTCGGCTGGGGCTCGCCGTACAGGACCTCGACCGGCGGGCTGGAGGCGTACGAGACGACCAGCGGGCGGTCGCCCTTGGCCTTCTTGCCGCCCGCGGAGCCGGAGAAGCGCTCGTTGTAGGCCTGCTCCCAGCCGTCGACGACCTCGACGCCGTTGGCCTTGAGCTTGCTCCAGTAGTCCTTCCAGCCGTCCTCGCCGTACTTGCCGACGGAGGCGAGCAGGAAGCCGAGGCCGGGCGAGGAGGTCGCGGCGTTCTCGGTGACCAGCAGGTTCTTGTACTCGGGCTTGGTCAGGTCGTCCAGCGTCTGCGGCGGGGCGATCTTCTTCTCGGCGAAGTACGCCTTGTCGTAGTTGACGCAGATGTCGCCCGAGTCGATCGGGGTGACCCGGTGCTCCTTGTCGAGCACGTACTCGGGCTTGACCTCGGCGAGGCCCTTGGCCTCGTACGGGGTGAAGATGCCGTTGTCGAGGGCGCGCGAGAGAAGGGTGTTGTCGACGCCGAAGAAGACGTCGCCGCGCGGGGAGCCCTTGGTGAGGATCTCCTGGTTCAGGGCCGCGCCGGCGTCCCCGGACTTCAGCACCTTGACCGTGTAGCCGCTCTGCTGCTCGAACTCCTTGAGGACCGATTCGGTCACGTTGAAGGAGTCGTGGGAGACGAGCGTGACGGTCTTGGACTTCGGGGCGTCGCTCGCGCCGGCGGGCTTGTCCTCGGTGTCGCCGCAGGCGCTGAGCGTGGTGACGCCCAGCGCGGCCACGAGCGCGACGCCCGCGATCTTCTTGGTGGTGCTCATCGGTTGATTCCTCCTGGGATGTCCAGGAGAAGACGCGGCCCTGCCCGGCGCTCTGCGAGAGCGGACGCCGGGCAGGGCGCAACAGCAAGAGTGGTGACCGAACTTCCTACCCCGAATGACCGGGGCGAGGTTCAGAGGGTCTGCGGATGACGGATACCGCACTCTCAGCGCTGTGGCGCTCCCCTGTCGGAATATGAAATTGGTTCGGCCACAGGGTACCCCGTGGCCGAATAGCGTCGAACAGAGGCGGAATCTAGCGTTCCGAGGCGGCCAGCTGGCCGCACGCTCCGTCGATCTCCTGACCCCGGGTGTCCCGTACGGTCACCGGCACACCGTGGCGGGCGATGGCCTCCACGAAGGCCTTCTCGTCCTCGGGCCGCGAGGCGGTCCACTTGGAGCCCGGCGTCGGGTTGAGCGGGATCAGGTTGACGTGTACGCGCTTGCCCTTGAGCAGCTTGCCCAGGAGGTCACCGCGCCAGGCCTGGTCGTTGATGTCGCGGATGAGGGCGTACTCGATGGAGATCCGGCGGCCGGACTTCTCGGCGTACTCCCAGGCGGCGCCGAGCACCTCGCGGACGTTCCAGCGGGTGTTCACGGGGACGAGGGTGTCGCGCAGCTCGTCGTCGGGCGCGTGCAGCGAGACGGCGAGACGGCACTTGAAGCCCTCGTCGGCGAAGCGCAGCATGGCCGGGACCAGGCCGACGGTGGAGACGGTGATGCCGCGCTGCGACAGGCCGAGGCCGTCGGGCTCCGGGTCGGTGAGCCGGCGGATGGCGCCGACCACGCGGTTGTAGTTGGCGAGCGGCTCGCCCATGCCCATGAAGACGATGTTCGACAGCCGGGCCGGGCCACCGGGGACCTCGCCGTCGCGCAGCGAGCGCATGCCGTCGACGATCTGGTGCACGATCTCGGCGGTGGACAGGTTGCGGTCCAGGCCCGCCTGGCCGGTGGCGCAGAACGGACAGTTCATGCCGCAGCCGGCCTGCGAGGAGATGCACATGGTGACCCGGTCGGGGTAGCGCATGAGCACGGACTCGACGAGCGTGCCGTCGTGCAGCTTCCACAGGGTCTTGCGGGTGGTGTCGTCGTCGCACGAGATGTGCCGGATGACGCTCATCAGGTCCGGCAGCAGCTCCTGCTGGAGCTTCTCCCGCGAGCCGGCCGGGATGTCGGTCCACTCGGCCGGGTCGTGCGCGTACCGGGCGAAGTAGTGCTGGGAGAGCTGCTTGGCCCGGAACGGCTTCTCGCCGATCGCGGCGACCGCCTCACGGCGCTCGGCCGGGGTCATGTCGGCGAGGTGCCGGGGCGGCTTCTTGGCCCCGCGAGGGGCGACGAAGGTGAGCTCTCCCGGAACGGGGCGGGCCATGGCAGGTACTCCTTGTAAGACGAAAGGCGCGCCGCAGAAGCAGCGCGCCTTCCAAGAGTAACCGCCCGGCGTCCTGCGACGCCTTTTCGCAGGTCAGCCGGTGCCTACGAAGGCTGCCAGCAGCAGCCACACCACGGGGGCCGTCGGAAGCAGGGAGTCCAGGCGGTCCATGATGCCGCCGTGGCCCGGCAGCAGGGTGCCCATGTCCTTGATGCCGAGGTCCCGCTTGATCATCGACTCGCCCAGGTCGCCCAGGGTGGCGCTGACCGCGACCGCGAGGCCCAGCAGCAGGCCCTGCCACCAGGAGCCGCCGTCGATCAGGAACTCCATGCACAGCGCGCCGGCCGCCATCGCGAAGGCCACCGCGCCGAACAGTCCCTCGCGGGTCTTGCCGGGGCTGATGCGCGGCGCGAGCTTGGTCTTGCCGAAGCGCCAGCCGACCGCGTAGGCGCCGGTGTCACTGACCACGGTCAGGAGGAGGAAGGTGATCACGCGCTCGGCGCCGTCGTCGGCGGTGAGCAGCATCGCGACGAAGGTGGCCAGGAAGGGCACGTAGAACGCCGCGAAGGCGCCCGCCGTGACGTCCTTGAGGTAGTCCTCGGGCGGTTCGGTCATCCGCCACACCAGGACCGCAAGCACGGTCAGGGCCATGGCGACCCAGGCGCCCTCGGCCCCCCGGACGTATCCGGCGATGACCATGGCGGCGCCACCGACCGCGAGCGGGACCAGCGGGGCCTTGATGCCCTTCTGTTCCTGCAGCCGGGAGGTGAGCTCCCACAGGCCGACGACGACCGCGACGACGATGACGCCGACGAAGACGGCCTTGACGATCAGCAGCGAGGCGAAGATCACCGCGCCGAGACCTACGCCCACACCTATGGCGGCGCGCAGATCCCGGCCCGCGCGCTTCTTCGGCGGCGGGGGCGAGGCGTCCTGCGGCTGCTGGGCATGCGGAGGCGGGGGGCTGGGCATGGGCTCCTGCGGCGGCGTATCGGCGCGGAAGAGGGGGCCGCTGTCGGCGGCGACCCCCCGATCGCGTGCTTCCCGGTCGTCGAAGTCACGGCCGGCGGCATCGGGCACGATGGGCATGGGCCGAGTGTGCGGGCCCACCTGCGCATCGTATGCGGGACCCGCCGGAACCGGCTCCGGCTGCCAGGAAGAGTCGTTCATCAGACTTCGAGGAGCTCGGCTTCCTTGTGCTTCAGGAGCTCGTCCACCTGCGCGACGTACTTCGCGGTGGTGTCGTCGAGCTCCTTCTCCGCGCGACGCACCTCGTCCTCGCCGGCCTCCTTGTCCTTGACCAGCTTGTCGAGGGCGTCCTTGGCCTTACGACGGACGGCGCGGAGCGAGATCTTGGAGTCCTCGGCCTTGGTGCGCGCGACCTTGATGTACTCCTTGCGGCGGTCCTGCGTCAGCTCGGGGAAGGTCACCCGGATGATGCTGCCGTCGTTGCTCGGGTTGACACCGAGGTCGGAGTCGCGAATGGCCTGCTCGATGTTGCGCAGGGCGCTCTTGTCGAACGGGGTCACGATCGCCATGCGCGGCTCGGGCACCGAGAAGGAGGCGAGCTGGTTGATGGGCGTGATGGCGCCGTAGTACTCCGCCACGATCTTGTTGAACATCGCCGGGTGCGCACGGCCGGTGCGAATCGCGGCGAAGTCTTCCTTGGCGACGACGACGGCCTTTTCCATCTTCTCCTCGGCCTCGAGGAGGATCTCTTCGGTCACCACGTGCTCCTGCATGTCAGATATGGATGGTTCAGGCGGGCGGGCGGGGCCGGCGAACCGCCCTGCGGCTCGCTCGGTCCGGCAGCGGACTGCTAGGCCCGGGTTTCCTGGTCGCTCACGAGCGTGCCGATCTTCTCACCCTTGACGGCGCGGGCGATATTGCCCTCGGCCAGGAGCTCGAAAACGAGGATCGGAAGCTTGTTGTCGCGGCAGAGCGTGATCGCGGTGGCGTCGGCGACCTTGAGGTCGCGGGAGAGGACCTCGCTGTACTCCAGCGCGTCGAACTTCACCGCGTCCGGGTTCTTCTTCGGGTCGGAGTCGTAGACCCCGTCGACACCGTTCTTGCCCATGAGCAGGGCCTCGGCGTCGATCTCCAGGGCGCGCTGGGCGGCCGTGGTGTCGGTGGAGAAGTAGGGCATGCCCATGCCGGCGCCGAAGATGACGACGCGGCCCTTCTCCAGGTGCCGGACGGCACGCAGCGGGATGTACGGCTCCGCGACCTGGCCCATCGTGATGGCGGTCTGCACGCGGGAGTCGATGCCCTCCTTCTCCAGGAAGTCCTGGAGCGCGAGGCAGTTCATGACGGTACCGAGCATGCCCATGTAGTCGGACCGGGCCCGGTCCATGCCGCGCTGCTGGAGTTCGGCGCCGCGGAAGAAGTTGCCGCCGCCGATCACGACGGCGATCTCCGCGCCGTCGCGGACCACCGCGGCGATCTCACGCGCGATGGCGTGGACGACGTCGGGGTCGACGCCCAGTCCTCCGCCACCGGAGAAGGCCTCGCCCGACAGCTTCAGCATGAAGCGGCGGCCCTTCTTGTCCTGGTCGCTCTTGTCGTCGGATGCGGTGTGGGGGTCCACGCCCTGATTCATGGAGATCTCCTCGTGCACATACGAAGAAGGCCATTGCCGGTGGGTCCTTGCGGTTCCCTCTACGGCAATGGCCTCCTCGTCAGATCTGCGGTCGTCTCGCGCGAGCGCGGACGACTGCTTCAGACCCTACCGGGGTCCGGTGTCCGTCGCGTACGGACGGACTCAGATGCCGACCTTGATGCGGGTGAAGCGCTTCAGGGTGACACCGGCCTCGTCCAGAACCTTCTGGACGGACTTCTTGTTGTCCAGGGCGTACGCCTGGCCGAGCAGCGTGGCGTCCTTGAAGAAGCCGTTGACGCGACCCTCGACGATCTTCGCGATGGCAGCCTCGGGCTTGCCCTCCGCGCGGGTGACCTCTTCGGCGATGCGACGCTCGGACTCGACCTTCTCGGCCGGAACGTCCTCGGCGGACAGCCACTGCGGGGCGAACGCGGCGATGTGCTGCGCGACGCCGCGGGCGACCTCGGCGTTCTCCTTGTCGAGCTCGACCAGGACGCCGATCTGGAACGGCAGGTCGGGCATCGTGCGGTGCATGTACGCGGCCACGTAACCGCCGCTGAACTGCGCGAAGCGGTCCAGGACGATCTTCTCGCCGAGGTTGGCGTTGGCCTCGTCGACGAAAGCGGTGACGGTCTTGCCGGGCTCGATCTCGGACGCGAGCAGCGCCTCGATGTCGGCCGGGGAGGTGGCGGCCACGTGGGCGGCCAGCTGGTTGGCGACGGCCAGGAACTTCTCGCCCTTGGCGACGAAGTCGGTCTCGCACTTCAGCTCGACGATGACACCGGAGGTGTTGTCGTCGGCGATGAGGGAGACGACCGCACCGTTCTCGGCAGAACGGCCCTCGCGCTTGGCGACGCCCTTCTGACCCTTGATGCGGAGCGCTTCCTGGGCCTTGTCGACGTCACCGTCGGCGTCCACGAGCGCGTTCTTGCAGTCCAGCATGCCGGCGCCGGTGAGCTCGCGGAGCTTCTTGACGTCAGCGGCGGTGTAGTTCGCCATGAGTCTGTGATTCTCTCTCGAAGTCGTAGATCTACGGGTGAACGGCGGAGGCGCCGCGCCTCAGGCGCGGCTCCCCCGCCGTCATCGTCCGTGCTGCGAGTGCCCGGCGTGTGAACGCCGGGCGCTCTCAGTGGGTCAGGCCTGCTCGGCGTCGGCGGCCGGAGCCTCGACAGCCTCGGCGGCCGGGGCCTCGACAGCCTCGGCGGCCGGGGCCTCGGCAGCCGGAGCGGCCTCGGTCTCGTCGGCCTTCTTCTCGCCCTCGAGCAGGTCGCGCTCCCACTCGGCGAGCGGCTCGGCGGCGGCCTTCTCGCCCGGCTTCGAGTCACCGGTCGCAGCGCCGGAGCGGGCGATGAGGCCCTCGGCGACGGCGTCGGCGATCACGCGGGTGAGCAGGGTGACGGAACGGATCGCGTCGTCGTTGCCCGGGATCTTGTAGTCGACCTCGTCGGGGTCGCAGTTGGTGTCGAGGATCGCGACGACCGGGATGTGGAGCTTGCGCGCCTCACCGACGGCGATGTGCTCCTTCTTGGTGTCGACGATCCAGACGGCGCTGGGAACCTTCGACATCTCGCGGATACCACCGAGGGTCTTCTCCAGCTTGGTCTTCTCGCGGGAGAGGACCAGGAGCTCCTTCTTGGTGAGACCCGAGGCGGCGACGTCCTCGAAGTCGATCGCCTCAAGCTCCTTCAGACGCTGAAGGCGCTTGTAGACGGTGGAGAAGTTGGTGAGCATGCCACCCAGCCACCGCTGGTTGACGTACGGCATACCAACGCGCGTCGCCTGCTCGGCGATGGCCTCCTGGGCCTGCTTCTTGGTACCGACGAACATGATGGAGCCACCGTGCGCGACGGTCTCCTTCACGAACTCGTAGGCGCGGTCGATGTACGACAGCGACTGCAGCAGGTCGATGATGTAGATGCCGTTGCGCTCCGTGAAGATGAAGCGCTTCATCTTCGGGTTCCAACGGCGGGTCTGGTGACCGAAGTGGACGCCGCTTTCCAGCAGCTCCCGCATCGTGACGACGGCCATGGCCATCTCCTTGGTTTCTCGGTTTGGTTCCTGACGCCCCACCGCGCCCTGCCCCCATGAGGGGACCGAGAGACGCTGCCACCTGGCTGTTTCAGCCTGGCGCCGGGGCGTGCGAAGTCGACCCGGTGACCCGGATCGCCACAAGAAGTGTACGGGACCCGGCGGTATGCCGGGTGACGCCGTCGTCCACAGTGCGCCGGCCGTCCACAGGCGCGGGCAGTGCTCCGAGCGCGCGCGGGACGCTGGGGTCCATGACGACCTTGCTGCTCAGCCTGCTCCTGGCCCTGGCCCAGGCGGCCCTTCCCGGGGTCCGCCCGCTGCCCGCCCCACTGTCGGTGGCCCGCTGGTGGGACCCGCCGCCGACCCCCTACGCGGCCGGTCACCGCGGGGTGGACCTGTCCGCGCCGGTGGGCGCGGAGCTCCGGGCGGTCGCGGCCGGCCGGGTCCACCACGCGGGGCCCGTCGCCGGGCGCGGCGTGCTCTCGCTGACCCTGCCGAACGG
Source organism: Streptomyces sp. CLCI03 (assembly GCF_053615355.1). NCBI lineage: Bacteria > Bacillati > Actinomycetota > Actinomycetes > Kitasatosporales > Streptomycetaceae > Streptomyces > Streptomyces sp. CLCI03. The sequence continues at coordinate 2,458,188 of NZ_CM132132.1, forward strand.
GCTGCGCACCACCTACGAGCCGGTCCGACCCCTGGTCACGGAGGGCGAGCAGGTCACGGCCGGCCAGGTGGTGGCGGTGCTGACGGAGGGCTCGCACTGCCCGGCGCCCTGCCTGCACTGGGGTCTTCTGGCGGGCGAGGTGTACCTCAACCCGCTCACGTCGCTCCCCCGCCCGACCCCGAGGCTGCTCCCGACAAACCCGAGCGGGGGGTGAGACGCGCGGGGCCCACGGCGCGGCGGCGGGGGCCTCAGCCCCGGACGCCCCGCAGGGCCATGGCGACAGCGGCCTCCGTCACGACGGTGGGATCCTCCGCCGCGCCGAGCTCGATCCGCCGCACGGCGGCGTCCACGACGCCTTGGAGCAGCATCGCGGCCAGCCTCGGCTCCGCGTGCCCCAAGGCGCTCAGCGCCTCGACGATCATCGCGATGAGCCCGCCGTGCGCCGCACGGATCTTCTCCCGCGCGCCCGCGTCGAGCTCGCTGGCCGAGATGGCGACCACCGCGCGGTGGCGCCGGTCGCCCACGAGCCCCAACTGGCTGCGCACGTAGGCCTCGATCTTCGCCTCCGGCGACTCGGCCTGCTCCATCGCCGCTTCGATCTCGGCGGCCCACACGGGGAAGTCCACGGCGCACAGCTCTTCGACCACGGCGGCGCGGGAGCGGAAGTACTCGTACACGGAGGACCGGGCGAGCCCGGTCCGCTCCGCGAGGGCGGGGAAGGTCAGCGCCTCCGTCCCGCCTTCGGACAGCAGGGATCGCGCGGCGTCCAAGAGGGCGCCGCGCTGCATCGACCGGTGCTCGGCCACGGAGGCCGCTCGAATCCTGGGCACGCATCCACTCTACGGAGGTAGCGCAAGCTCACCTCCCCACATCTGCCAACTTTGCGCGCAACTGCAGAACGGACTTGGTGTGGATCTGGCTGACCCGGCTCTCGGTGACGCCGAGGACATTGCCGATCTCGGCCAGGGTGAGTCCCTCGTAGTAGTAGAGGGTCACCACGGTCTTCTCCCGCTCGGGCAGCGTGTTGATGGCTCGCGCCAGCAGGCGCCGCAGCTCGCGGTCCTCGGCCACCGCCACCGGGTTGTCCGCGGCGGTGTCCTCCAGGGTGTCCATCAGCGAGAGCCGGTCGCCGCCCTCCCCGCCGACGTGCAGCAGCTCCTCCAGGGCGACCACGTTGGCCAGCGACAACTGACTGAAGACGGTGTGCAGATCCTCCACACCGATCCCCATCTCCCCGGCGACCTCGATCTCCGTCGGGGTGCGCCGCAGCTGGGCCTCCAGCGTGGCGTAGGCCCGCTCCACGGCGCGCGCCTTCTGCCGGACCGAGCGCGGGATCCAGTCCAGGGCCCGCAGCTCGTCGATCATCGCGCCCCGGATCCGGGTGATCGCGTACGTCTCGAACTTGATCGACCGCTCGATGTCGAACTTCTCGATGGCGTCGATCAGCCCGAAGACCCCGGAGGAGACGAAGTCGGCCTGCTCCACGTTGGGCGGCAGGCCCACACTGACGCGGCCGGCCACGTACTTCACCAGGGGCGAGTAGTGCAGGATCAGTTGCTCCCGCAGCCGCTCGTCACCCGACTCCTTGTACGAACGCCACAGCACCTCCAGGGACGAGGGCGCGGTGGACCGCACGCTGCCGCGGGCAGCGGGGGGCACCGCAGCGCGGTCGGACCCTGAGGTGTGCTGGGGCATGCTTCGCCTTTGCCGGAGCCGGATTCCTTGGGAGCGTAGCGTGACGAGATTGTCGCGGTGCGCGAAGAGTACGGGATGGCGCGGGGCCCGGGAGGCGCCCGGACTCGCGCGCGCGACCCGGGACCGGCGCCTGGCGCTCGGTCCCGGTGACCGCCACCGGGAAGACCGCGTCTCTCATCGCTTTCACTCTTTCACCGGAACGCCCCAGGTCAACGACCGCCTCGCCGGGCGGCTGCGGTTTGTGTGCCTCCTCCAGCCGTTTGTCTGCTCAACTGCCAGCCGTCGCCCTGCCGTTCGACGAACCCCAGAGAGTGAAGTTCGTACAGTCTGCCGATGACTTCATCGGCGCCGATGCCGCAGGCAAGTGCCAGCGCGGCCACGTCCGCCGGGCGGCCGGCGGGCAGCGCTTCGAGCACCCGCGCGGTGTCCGGGTCCAGCAGGTCCCGGGCGAGCACGGGACCGCGCCGCTCGGGCGCCAGCTCCCCCATGGCCCCGACCAGCTCGACCACCTCGGCCGCGTCGGTCACGAGCGCGGCCTCGCCGCGCAGCAGTTCGTGCACGCCGGCGGAGAGCCCGCTGGTGGCGGGGCCGGGGACGCCCATGGTGAACCGACCCAGGCGTTGCGCGCGGCGGGCCGTGACCAGTGAGCCGCTGCGGTGCGCGGCCTCCACGACGACCGTGCCCCGGGTGAGGGCGGCGATGACCCGGTTGCGCAGGACGAACCGGCTGGGGGTCGGGTGGCTGCCCGGGGGCAGCTCCCCGAGGATCAGCCCCTGCCCGGCGATCCGGCCGAGCAGCCCGGCGTGTCCGCGCGGGTAGGCGACGTCCACCCCGCAGGCGAGCACCGCGGCGGTCGCCCCGCCCGAGGCGAGGGCCCCGCGGTGCGCGGCTCCGTCGATCCCGAACGCGGCGCCGGACACCACGACCCAACCCCGCTCGGCGAGTCCGGCGGCCAGGGTCTGGGCCATGTGCGCGCCGTACGGGGTGCAGGCGCGGGCTCCGACCACGGAGACCGAACGCAGCGCCCAGGTACGGAGGTTGGGCCTGCCCCGCAGCCACAGTCCGACGGGCCGCTCGTCGCCGAGGTCGTCGAGCTGGGTCGGCCACTCCGCCGATCCCGGGAAGACGAACCGGCCGCCCGCCTCGGCGGCGTCCGCGACGTCCCGCCTGGGGTCGGCCAGCGCCGCCCGCCTGCGGTACCCGGCGAGCCGCTCGGGCCCCACCCCGGACGGAGTGTCCGGCTCCGTCCCGGGGTCGGTCAGCAGCCGTATCAGCCGCACCGCGCCGAACTCCCGCAGCCATCGCCCGCCGTGGGCGTCCCCGGGCTCCAGCACCCGGGTGAGCGCCGCCCGCGCCAGCAGTTCCGCGTCCTCGGAGCCGGTCATGTCCCGGCTCCCGGCAGTGACATCGCCCCGCGGGCGATTCCGGTCCGCAGTTCCAGCGCCACGGCCACGTCCAGCGCCTCGGGCCGGTCCCGTTCCCGTAGGTCGGCCACGGTCCAGGCGACGCGCAGCACCCGGTCCAGCCCGCGGGCGGTGAGCAGGCCCCGTTCCAGATCGCGCTCGGCCGGGGCCAGCGCGCCGGGTCCCGCCTGCCACCGGGTGCGCAGTTCCTGGCCGGGCACTTCGGAGTTGAGCCGCCACGGTGTGTCGGCGAGCCGGGCGGCGGCGCGCTCCCGGGCCTGCCGCACCCGCTCGGCGACGGCCGCGGTGGATTCCCCGCGGCCGCCCTGCCCCATCAGGTCGCCACGGGTCACGGGTTCGACCTCCACGCGCAGGTCCACCCGGTCGAGCAACGGCCCGGACAGTCGGGCCTGGTAGCGCCGGATCACCGAAGGCGGACACTCGCACCCGGCGCCGTGCAGGGTGTGGCGCCCGCAGGGGCACGGGTTGGCGGCGAGCACCATCAGGAACCTGGCGGGCAGTCTCACCACTCCCGCCGCGCGGGCGATGACCACGTGCCCCGATTCCAGGGGTTGCCGCAGCGCGTCCAACGCCCGGCTGTGGAACTCCGCGGCCTCGTCCAGGAAGAGCACGCCCCGGTGGGCGAGGGAGACCGCCCCGGGCCTCGGGATCCCCGTCCCCCCGCCCACCAGGGACTGCATGGTCGCCGAATGGTGCGGTGCGCAGTACGGCGGCCTGGCGATCAGGGGCTCGCCGGGCGGGAGGATTCCCGCGACCGAGTGGACGGCCGTGACCTCCAGGGAGTCCTGACGGGTGAGCGGCGGCAGCAGCCGGGGCAGCCGTTCGGCCAGCATGGTCTTGCCCGCGCCGGGCGGTCCGCTGAGGAAGAGGTGGTGTCCTCCGGCGGCGGCCACCTCCAGCGCGCGGCGCGCCGTGTGCTGCCCCGCCACGTCCGCGAGGTCGGGGAAGTCCGAGCCGTCCTCCCGGCCGGGCCGCCCCCGGGCGAGGCCGGTGCCCAGCCCCGCTCCCGGGACGAGGAGTCCGGCCAGCATCGGGTCCGGGCGGCCGGGGGGCTCGTAGGGTTCCTCCTCGGGGACCTCGCCACCGGTCAGGACGGCGATCAGCCGGCGGAGGCTGCCGACGCCGAGGACGGAGACGTCGGGGACGAGCGAGGCTTCGGCCGCACACTGCCGCGGCACCACCACCTGTCGGTAGCCGGCCTCGGCCGCGGCGAGGACCGCGGGAAGGATCCCGCGGACCGGGCGCACCCGGCCGTCCAGCCCCAGCTCGCCGATCAGCACGAGGTCGGCGATCGCACCCGGGTCGACGACCTCGGCCGCGCCGAGCACGGCCGCCGCGACGGCCAGGTCGAAGCCGGCGCCGGATTTCGGTACGGAGGCCGGGCTCAGCCCAACCGTGAGCTTCTTCTGCGGCCAGGCCGCCCCCGAGTTGACCACGGCGGCCCGCACCCGGTCCCGGCTCTCGACCAGGGTCTTGTCCGGCAACCCCACCAGGGTGAAGGCTGCCACGCCGGGCTCCAGGTCGGCCTGCACCTCGACCACCACGCCGTCGACGCCGACCAGGGCCACGGAGCAGGCTCGCGCGAAGCCCATCAGGCCACCCCCCGCACGTGTTCCACCGAGGGGGCGCCGCGCCGTGGCAGCAACACCCCGACGAGGTCGATGCGTACCCCGCCCGGGGGTGGGCCGCCGTGGTCGGCGAGCCAGCGCCCGGCGAGCGTGCGTAAGCGCTCGGCCTTGGCCGGCCGCACGGCGGCCATGGGATGCTCGAACTCACCCGCCCGGCGGGTCTTGACCTCGCAGACGACGAGGGCGTCCCCGTCCCGGGCGACGATGTCGATCTCGCCGCCGCGGCACCGCCAGTTCCGTGCGATCACGGTCATCCCGGCTTCGGTCAGCCGCCGGGCCGCGAGGTCCTCGCCGTACCGCCCCAATGCCCGCTGTGCCACGCTCTTCGCGTTCATCCGGCACCACCTCCGGCACCGACGGTCCCGCACCCGCGCCCACCTTGTGGATCTTGGTGGACGGTCCGGCAGATGTGGAGAACCGCCTCACCCGTGCGGGTGAGGCGGTTCGGCCGGCGGCGGTGCTCAGCTGCCGGGCAGTTCGAGGTCGGTCTTGTTGAGCTCCTCGATGTTCACGTCCTTGAAGGTCAGCACGCGTACCTGCTTCACGAAGCGAGCAGGCCGGTACATGTCCCAGACCCAGGCGTCGGCCATGGAGACCTCGAAGAACACCTCCCCCTGGACCGAATGCACCTGCATCTCGTAGTCGTTCGTGAGGTAGAAACGGCGTTCCGTCTCGATCACATACTTGAACAGCCCGACGACGTCGCGGTACTCCCGATAGAGCTTCAGCTCCATCTCGGTCTCGTACTTTTCGAGGTCCTCGGCACTCATGGCATGTTCCCCTTCAGCCGTGCGTCCCCCTATTGTGCGCCAGGCCCCTGCGCCCCTAAACGATTTCCGGGGCCAGGACCACCGGCTCACCCGGAGGACCGTCGTCGAGCAGCGTACGGAGCAGCTCGGCGAGTCTGGTCGGGTACACCGTCTCATGGGCCGCCAGAAGTTCCTCGGAGGTCCACTACCTCGCTCCGGTGACGCTGCGCCGTTCCAGCTCGGTGAGGCCGCTCATCTCGGTCTCGGTCCGGGTGGTCCGGGCGAGGAAGTACCACTCGTCCTGTTCCCAGCGGCGCCCGTCGAACGGGAACGAGCAGTAGCGGTGCCACAGCACCGGACCCAGCTCGACCTCGGTGATCCCGGTCTCCTCGGCCAGCTCGCGCAGCGCCGCCTGCTCCCGGCTCTCGGCCCCCTCCAGTCCGCCGCCGGGGGTGAACCACCAGTCGTCGCTCGGGTCGGCCGGTTCGAAGCCGTGGAGCAGCAGGATCCGGTCCGCCGGGTCCAGCAGGATCACCCGTGACACCTTCCGGCGGCCGTGCCCGGCGGCCGGGTCAGCGGACACCGGCCGGCTCCCGCCGTCGGCCGCGCGCCAGGACCCGGGCGACCGGCCCGTACGCGCCCCCCGCGGCCACCAGGACGGCCCCGACGAGCACCACCACCACCTGGAGCCGCAGCGGCCCCGACCGTGAGATCCCGCCGGGCAGGGCCTCGTACGTGGCCGGCCGTTCCAGCATCTTCATCTCGGGCCAGGCCAGGGCGTCGACACGGGCGCTGACGGCCGACCGGGACACGGTCCCCTGCCCGGCCTCCTGCAGATGGGCCCGGGAGTCCAGGGAGGAGGCCCGCCGGTCGCCCAGCAGGAAGAGGTTGCCCTCGGGGACCGCCACCTCGAAGGGGGTCCCCGTGGGCGCGGTCTGTCCGGGGGGCATCTCCAGCCCTGTCTCCGGCTTGCTGGTGTCGGCGTAGGGCTCGTCCAGCGGGACGCCGTTGACGGTCAGATCACCCGCCGCGCCGCAGCACTTCACGACATCGCCGCCGATGCCGACGACGCGCTTGACCATGGGGGAGTCGCTCCACAGGGAGTCGGTGAAGATGACCACGTCCCCGCGGCGCACGTCGCCGCCGTCGATGCGCTCCGCCAGCACCCGGTCCCCGGGCCGCACCGTGGGCATCATCGAATCGGTGGGGACCGTGTAGGGCCGGTAGACGACCGCGCCCCACACGAAACCGCCCAGGAAGAGCGCAAAGCCGATGGCCACGGCGATACCCGACAGCACATTGCCGAGACCGCCGCGGCCATCCTTGCCACCACGTATTGCTTCCGTACCGCCCATTGCAGCGCCCCCACACACTTCGGGATCGTCGACCTGGGCGGCACCCTACCCGTCGGTACGGCTTCCGGCCGGCTTCCGCCTGCGCCACATGACCAGCGGGACGGCTCCGGCGAGCCCCAGCGCGGCCGGGCCGAGCCCGACCGGGGCCAGTCCGGCGGCCCCGAGACCGAGCGCGGTCGCCGCGGCCTGGTTGCCGATGCCCGGCTGGTCGAAGGTGTCCGGGACCGGCAGGGTGGCCCAACGGGTGACCGGCCACGCGACCACCACGGCCCGCCCGACGACCTTGTCCACGGGGACGAAGCCCTTGGTGGAGTCCTGCTGGTGGTAGCGGGAGTCCTCGGAGTTCTGCCGGTGGTCACCCATGACCCAGACCTTGCCCTTGGGCACGGTGATCGGGCCGAACGGGAGGTCGTCGCACGGGGTGTTGCCGGGGTAGATGTACGGCTCGTCCAGCTCCTTGCCGTTGACGACGACCGGTCCCCCCTTCTTGCACTCGACCGTGTCCCCGCCGACCGCGATGACCCGCTTGATCAGGTCCTTCTCGGAGGCGTCCGGCATCAGGCCGATCTTGCTGAGCACCTGCTGGAAGATGTTCGGCTCGGGAGTGGGCTGCCCGGACAGCCAGTCCGCCGGGTCGTGGAAGACGACGACCTCGCCGCGCTCCGGCTCGGAGCCGAACCACGGGGTCAGCTTGTCCACCAGCACCCGGTCGCCCATCTGCAGGGTGTTCTGCATCGAGGCGGACGGGATCGAGAACGCCTGGAGCAGGAACGTCTTGATCAGCAGGGCCAGCAGCAGGGCGATACCGATGAGGAGCGGGAGCTCCTTCCAGAAGGACCGCTGCACATGCTCCTTGGCATCGCCGTCCTCCTCGGTCTCGCGCTTGACGGCGTCGTCCGGCCGCTCCTCGCCTTCGTCGCGTCCGGACCGTGCGCCTACCGCCACGTCCCCCACATCCACTCCTCACTCGCGATTGCCGCCCACGCCGAATGCGGCACGGGCCCTCCCCTCCCTTAACGAGCGGGAGTTCCCTAAGGCGCGGGAGACCGAGGACACACTATGCGAACGGCGTGCCCCGACGGCGCCGTCGTCGGCCGCGTCCCTCGCGCCGTGCCTGATCGGGCACCATCCGGAAGGTCGCCGGCTGCTCCAGCCGGGTCCAGTGCCCGAAGGGCCAGGCGATCAGGACGGCCTCCCCGACCACCCCGCTTTCGGGGATGGTGCCCTGAAAGCCCTCGTCGAGGTGGAACCGGGAGTCGGAGGAGTTCGCGCGGTGATCACCCATCACGAAGAGCCGGCCCTCCGGCACCTGTACCTCGAACGTGCTGTCCGAAGGAGCGTTGCCCGGGTTCACGTACGGCTCATCGAGGGGCGATCCGTTGACGGTGACCCGGCCCTGGCCGTCACAGCACTTGACGGTGTCCCCGCCGACGCCGATGACCCGCTTGATCAGGTCCTGCTCGTCGGCCGAGGGCAGCAGGCCGATGAAGGTCAGTGCCTGCTTGATCTGCTTGACCACGATCGGGTCCTTGGGCGGGCGGGCCGCCTCGCCCTTGAGCCAGCCTCCGGGGTCCTTGAACACGACGATGTCGCCGCGCTCGATCTCGGAGCCGAACCACGGCGTCAGCTTGTCCACCAGGACCCGGTCGCCGATCCGGATCGTCTGCTCCATCGAGCCCGACGGAATGAAGAAGGCCTGCACCAGGAAGGTCTTGAGCAGCAGGGCGATGCACAACGCCACGACGACCAGCAGCGGCACCTCACCGGCCCGGCGCGTACGGCGGCGCCGGCGCACCTTGCGGGCCGTCCGGCGCCGTTCGGCCCGGCCGCCCTCCACCCGGCCGCCGACCATCGGCGGGGGCGGCGTGGGCTCCGGCTCGGGTTCGGGCTCGAAATCCCAGTCCCGTCCGCCCTTGGGCCGCCCGCGGCTACCCATGGCCGCCGCCCACGGATTCCCAGCGCGAGAGCGGCCAGCCGATCCAGTCGGCCCGCCCGATCACCTTCCCCACCGGCACCATCCCCCCGCCCGGCTCCCCCAGGTGGTCCCGGGAGTCCCGGGACTGGGAACGATGATCACCCATGACCCAGAGGGTCCCAAGGGGTACGACGATCCGGAAGGGCACCGCCGAGGGCGCGTCTGCGGGGTGGAGGTACGGCTCCGCCAGCGGCACGCCGTTGACCGCGACCCGCCCGCCGGCGTCGCAGCACACCACGTCGTCACCGCCGACCCCCACGACCCGCTTCACGAAGTCGGTGTCGGACGGCTCGGCCAGCCCGAGCGCCGAGGCCGCGCCGTGCAGCACCGTACCGATCGGATTGCCCTCGGGCCGTTCGCGTACGAAGGAGCCCGTGCCGTCGAAGACCACCACGTCCCCGCGGCGCGGCTGTTCGCCGAACCGGTACGCCAGTTTGTTGACCAGCACCCGGTCCCCGACCTGGAGCGTCGGCTCCATCGAGCGGCTCGGGATCAGGAAGGGCTGGACCACGAAGTTGCTGAACAGCAGCAGGAAGACGGTGCAGATCACCCCGAGCACGCCGGCACGGCGCCAGGTCAGGGGAGGCCCACCGGCCGTTCGCCCGCCCCGGGACAACGCAAAACGCGACCGCCCGTCCCCCTTTTCGGGGGACGAGTGGCCGCGCTGCGTGTGAGGTGCTTCGGTGTCCATCAAGGGCGAGCCTATCCGGCCGCCTCCGGACTCCGGGAGTTACCTCAGCGGTCGCGCTTCTCCTTGATCTTCGCGGCCTTGCCGCGGAGCTCACGGAGGTAGTACAGCTTGGCACGGCGAACGTCACCGCGGGTGACGAGCTCGATCTTCTCGAAGATCGGGGAGTGGACCGGGAAGGTACGCTCCACGCCGACGCTGAAGGACACCTTGCGCACGGTGAAGGTCTCGGAGACACCGGCACCCTGGCGGCGGATGACTACGCCCTTGAACTGCTGGATACGGGAGCGGTTGCCCTCGATCACGCGGACGTGCACGTTGATGGTGTCACCCGGGCGGAAGGCCGGGACGTCCGAGCGGAGCGTGGCGGCGTTGACGCCGTCGAGCAGGTGAGACATGTTCTTCGTCTGCTTTCTTCGCATGACGCCACAGGTCGCCGATGCGGGTTTCCGTAGAGAATTCGGGAGCCGCGGGACCCGACGGACGACGGTCCCCCTGTGGCAGGGGCGCCCGCGAGCACACAGCAGCCGCCTATTCTTCCACGGCTTCGACCCTGCGCCAAAATCGGCCGTCGGCGGACGGTCGCCAGCCCAGGACGGAGAGGATCTCCCGGTCCTTCTTGTCGAAGCCGGCGGCCTCGCAGCGCTCGATCAGGTCGGGCCGGTTCTGCGCGGTCCGACGGAAGGCCTCGTCCCGGCGCCAGCGGGCGATCTTCCCGTGGTGCCCGCTGAGCAGCACCTCGGGGATGTCGCGGCCGCGCCACACCGGGGGCTTGGTGTAGACGGGCCCCTCCAGCAGATTCGCCATCTCGCCGGGCGCGAAGGAGTCGTCGCGGTGCGACTCGGCGTTGCCGAGCACCCCGGGCAGCAGCCGGGCCACGGCCTCGGTGACCACCAGTACGGCGGCCTCGCCGCCCGCCAGCACGTAGTCGCCGATGGAGACCTCGTACACCGGCATGCGCGTGGCGTACTCGTCCATGACCCGGCGGTCGATGCCCTCGTACCGGGCCGGGGTGAAGATCAGCCAGGGCCGCTCGGAGAGCTCGACGGCCAGCTCCTGGGTGAAGGGCCGGCCGCTGGGGGTGGGGACGACCATGACGGGGCCGTGCGCGCCCGCCTCGTACCCGTCGGCCAGCGCGGAGTCGAGGGCCTCGCCCCACGGCTCGGTCTTCATGACCATGCCGGGACCGCCGCCGTACGGGGTGTCGTCCACCGTGTTGTGCCGGTCGTACGTCCACTCCCGCAGGTCGTGCACGTGTACGTCGAGCTGCCCGCGGGCGCGCGCCTTGCCGACGAGGGAGACGTTCAGCGGCTCCAGGTACTCGGGGAAGATCGTGACGACGTCCAGACGCATCAGGCGTCGTCCCCGGAGTGCGCTGCGCCCTCGGCGTCCGCGGCGTCCTCGTCCCGGCTGGAGACGACGACGGCGTCACGCTCGTCGATCAGTCCCGGCGGCGGGGTGATGACGCACCGCTGCTCCTCCAGGTCGATCTCGGCGACGATCTCCTCCACGAAGGGGATCATCACCTCGGTGCCGTCCGGCCGCTCGACGATGAAGAGGTCCTGCGAGGGCAGGTGGGAGATCTCGGTGATCCGGCCGATCTCGGTGCCGTCCTCCAGCACCACGTCCAGGTCCATCAGCTGGTGGTCGTAGTACTCGTCGGGCTCCTCCGGGAGCTCCGCCGGGTCCACCTCGGCGATCAGGAGGATGTTGCGCAGCGCCTCGGCTCCGGTGCGGTCCTTGACGCCCGCGAAGCGGAGCAGCAGCCGCCCGCTGTGCACGCGGCCCGTCTCGATCGTCAGCGGTCCCGCCGTCGCGGGCTCCGTCCTGAGCACGGCGCCGGGACTCAGTCGCAGCTCCGGCTCGTCGGTGCGCACCTCGACGGTGACCTCACCCTTGATGCCGTGGGCGCGGCCGATCCGCGCGACTACCAACTCCACTGTGCTCTTCCCTTACTGCGGCGTGGTTGCTCACATCAATGGTCGCTCCTGCCCGGGGGCAGAAACGACACGGGCCGGGGCGGGCGACCAACGCCCTCCCCGGCCCGTGCCGGTGAATCAACTGCTCAGCGGACCTGGTCCACGTCGACGAGGTCGACGCGGATCCCGCGGCCGCCGATGGCGCCCACGACGGTACGCAGGGCACGCGCGGTGCGGCCGTTACGGCCGATCACCTTGCCGAGGTCGTCGGGGTGAACCCGGACCTCCAGCACCTGCCCGCGGCGCAGGTTGCGCGAGGCGACCTGCACTTCGTCGGGGTTGTCCACAATGCCCTTCACGAGGTGCTCAAGAGCCTCCTCGAGCATGCTCAGGCCTCGGTCGACTCGGCGGCGGCCTCAGCCTCGTCCGCCTTCTTGTCAGCCTTCTTGGCCTTCTGCGTGATGGCCTCGCCCTTGCCCTCGCCGATGCCCTCGAGGGCCTTGGCGAACTCGTCGAAGGAGCGACGCTTGCTCTCCTTCGTCTCCGGCTGCAGGAGCGGCGCGGGGGCGGGGAGGCCCTTGTGGGCCTGCCAGTCACCGGTCAGCTTCAGGATGGCGAGCACAGCCTCGGTGGGCTGGGCGCCGACGGACAGCCAGTACTGCGCACGCTCGGCGTTGACCTCGATGCGCGACGGGTTGTAGGTCGGGTGGTAGATACCGATCTCTTCGATCGCGCGACCGTCCCGACGGGTACGGGCGTCGGCGACGACGATGCGGTAGTGCGGCTGGCGAATCTTGCCGAGGCGCTTGAGCTTGATCTTGACTGCCACTGGAGTGGTGTCTCCTGAACTTGACGTGGTTGGGCACATGAGATGCCACGTGGGGTTGCGGTACTCGGGTGCCCGATGGACGCGTCAGCCGGAGGAGAGAGGGGTCCTATGCGACTGTCGAGTACAGCTAGCCATTGTGCCATACGCCTGCGGCGCGCTCAGCCGGGCGGGCAGGACCGGTGCCCGCCGGGGGTACGGCGGTACGGGTCACCCACGCGCGCCGGCGGCGGCCGCCCCGGTGGGGGCGACGGCCCGGCGCCCGCCTCGCCATGGGGCGGTGGCTCCGGCGGCGGCGGGGAAGGCGGTCAGGAGGCCGCCGCGATGGCCACGTCGGGGATCCGGAAGGGCTTCATGCAGCCGCCGCACACGATCGGCGCCTGGGCCAGCACGGAGGGGACGACCCGTACGTTGCGCCCGCAGTCGCAGACCGCCTTGACGCGCACGCCGCCGCCGGAGGAGCCGTGCCGGGCGGCCGGTCCCCGGAAGCTGCGCTTGGTGTCGGCCGCGGTCGCGGCCGTGTGCGCCTTCAGCGCGCGCTGCAGTCGCTCCATGGTGGGCCGGTAGCGCCGCTTCGCCTCCGGATTGAGCGTGACCAAGGAGAAGCCGCTGCTCGCGTGTGGCTCCTCGGAGTGGTCCAGCCCCATTTCCTCGGCGATCGCAAGGAATCTGCGGTTGTGGTAGCGGCCGGCGCGCGAGGTGTCACGGACACCGCGGGCGGCGGCGATGCCGTGGACTGCCTCGTGCAGCAGTCGCTCGAAGGAGAGTTCGGCGCCGCAGGCGGACGAGGACTCTCCGATCAGGGACTCGGGCGCGGCAAGGTCAGGCAGCTCGGGGTGGTACCGCTGAATATCGGCCCACGCCTGCGCCAGCTCTGCGGCAAGAACAGGTGGTGTCGTGCTCACGTCGTGACAACGAGCCGAGGTGCCCGGGTGTTCCGATTCCGGGCCATTCCAAATTTTTTGCACGTACCAGTCAGTTCACACTCATGCGTCCTGACGAGGACGGGTGCGCCGATCTCAGGAGGAGTCGGTACGTAACGTCGACCAAATCGACCGGGTGGACCCCGGTCGGCCGACATGAACCGGCCCCGGCGCGCGGCACGAGCCGCACGCCGGGGCACACGAGCCGGTGGGCCCGATCAGTACGAGCGCGCGACGATCGCGAGCGTACCGGGGGCGTCGTCCGCCTCCGGGACCGACCCGTCCTCGGCGATCAGGCAGCGCACGGAGACGGCCTGCTCGGCCAGCTTCGCCTCGCCCTCGGGGCCGAGGTCCGCCCACGGGATCCGCGCCCAGCCACCGGCGACGGCGGCCTCGGCAGCCTCCCCGATGGTCGCGACGTCGGACGTACGGGCCAGCCGGCGCTCGCGGGACTCCCGCAGCAGCTGCGCCTGGTCCTCGTCGAGCACCTTGGGCAGCAGGTCGGCCAGGGCGTCGATCTGCACGGGGGTCTTGCCGCCCGGGATCCGGCGGGCCAGCATCGCGGTGCCGGCCTCCAGGTCGCGGGGGCCGATCTCGATGCGGACCGGTACGCCCTTGAGCTCCCAGTCCACGGCGCGGCGGCCGAAGGGGGTGTCGACGCGGTCGTCGACCTGCACCCGCAGGCCGGCGGCCTTCAGCTGGGCACCCAGCTCGCGGACCTTGGCCACGGCCTCGTCGCCCTTGATCGCCATGACGACGACCTGGACGTGGGCCAGGCGCGGCGGGACCCGCAGGCCGTTGTCGTCGCCGTGGGACATGATCAGGCCGCCGACCATGCGGGTCGAGACGCCCCACGAGGTCTGCCAGACGAGCTCCTGCTTGCCTTCCTTCGACAGGTACTGGGTGTTGAAGGCCTTGGCGAAGTTGGTGCCGAGCTCGTGGCTCGTACCCAGCTGCAGGGCCTTGCCGTCGCCCATCATGCCCTCAAGGGTGAGGGTGTTGATGGCGCCGGCGAAGCGCTCCTTGGCGGTCTTGCGGCCGAGCACGACGTCGATGCCGAGCACGTTCGTCATGAAGTCGCCGTAGACGTCCGTGTGGATGCGGGCGGCGTAGTCACGGGCGTCCTCGTAGGTGGCGTGGGCGGTGTGGCCCTCCTGCCAGAGGAACTCGCTCGTACGGAGGAACACGCGCGGGCGCATCTCCCAGCGGACCACGTTGGCCCACTGGTTGATCAGCAGGGGCAGGTCGCGGTAGCTCTGGACCCACTTGGAGAAGTAGTCGTTGATGATCGTCTCGGAGGTGGGCCGGACGACGACCGGCTCTTCCAGCTCCTTGCCGCCGCCGTGCGTGACGACCGCGAGCTCGGGGGCGAAGCCCTCGACGTGCTCGGCTTCCTTCGTCAGGTACGACTGCGGGATGAACAGCGGGAAGTACGCGTTCTGGGCGCCCGCGTCCTTGATGCGCGCGTCCATCTCCTGCTGCATCCGCTCCCACAGGCCGTAGCCGTACGGTCGGATGACCATGGTGCCTCGGACCGGACCGTTGTCGGCCAGCTCGGCCTTGTTGATCAGATCCTGGTACCAGCGGGGGAAATCCTCCGCCTGCGGGGTGAGAACGGGTGCCTTTGCCATGCCGCGAATCGTACGGCGCCCGGCACACGATGCGTGAATCGGGTGGCGCGCTCCTCTGGACGCGGGGGCGAATGGGGAGTTCTCTGGCAACGGGGGCAAGGGGGCGAGACGGAATCAGGAGCGCTCTTTCGATGACACCGACGCCGACGGCGACGCTCGTAGCCCGGGACTGGGCGGAGATCCAGGAACGGATGCTCGTGCCGCTGTACGAAGCGGTCTACGACCGGTTGGAGGTCGGGCCGGGAGACCGGCTGCTCGGCCTGGACTGCGGGGCCGGCCTGGCCCTGCTGCTCGCGGCCGGGCGGGGAGCCGTGGCCACGGGTGTGGAGGCGGATCCGGCCCGGCGGGCCCTGGCCCGTGAACGGCTGCTGGAGGTCCTGGCGGCTCCGCCGGGGCCGCAGGCCCCGCCGCGCCCGTACGACGCCCTGCTCGCCTTCTCCCCGGCCCCCGCGGCTCTGGCGGCGGCCCTGCCCGCGGTCCGCCGCGGCGGGGCGGTGGTGCTGGCCGACTGGGGCCCCGCGGAGCGCTGCACGGTGCCCTCGGTCCTCGGCGGCGGGCCCGCGCCGCGCGACCTGGACGCGCTGGTGGAGGGGGCCGGGCTGCGGCCGGACGGTTCCGGGCGGGTGTTCTGCCCGTTCGGGTACGCGGACGTGGACAGCGCGGTACGCGGGCTGCTGTCGACCGGCCTCTACCCCGGTGCGGGCGACGGGCCCGGCGGAGCGGCCTGCGCCGCGCCCTTCGAACCGGCCGATTCCGTACTGGCGGAGAAGGAGCTGGCCGAGGCGCTTCACCCGTTCGAGCGACCGGACGGCGCCGTGTGGCTGCCGAACATCTTCCGGTACGTGATCGCCCGGGTGGACTGACGGCGGTTCCCGCTCCTCAGTCGGTGCCGTGCCCCTTCGTCAGCCGCGCGATGCCCGCGGCGGCGTAGGCGGCCGGTTCGTCCAGGGTCTCGTTGGCGAGGAGGGCCTCCGCCAGGGCGTCCAACTGCGGCCGGTGCTCGCGCAGCAGGCGGCAGGCCTCCAGGTAGCACTCGTCCACGATGCGCCGCATCTCGTGGTCGACCGCGTCGAGGGTGGCGGGGGCGGCGGAGAGTCCGTAGGGGCCCTGTCCGTCGGAGGGGATCGCGGTGAGGCGGCCGATCCGTTCGCTCATGCCCCAGCGGCCGACCATGCCGCGGACGATGTTGGTCACCTGCTCCAGGTCGTTCTCGGCGCCGGTGGTGATGACGTCGTAGACGACGTGCTCGGCCGCCATGCCGCCGAGCGCGCCGATGATGCGGCCGCGCAGGTACGGCTCGGTGTAGGCGTAGCGGTCGGCGTCCGGGGTCGAGAGGGTGACGCCCAGCGCGCGGCCGCGGGGCACGATGGTGATCTTGCGGACCGGGTCGGCGCCCGGCTGGAGCATGCCCAGCAGGGCGTGGCCGCTCTCGTGGTAGGCGGTGCGGCGGCGCTCCTCCTCCGGCATGACCAGGGGGCGCTCGGCGCCCAGTTGGACCTTCTCCAAGGCGTCGGACAGGTCCGCCCCGGTCACCTGCGTCTGTCGGCGTTTGACGGCCAGCAGCGCGGCCTCGTTCGCCAGGTTGGCCAGGTCCGCGCCGGTCATCCCGGGGGTGGTGCGGGCCACGTGTCCCAGGTCGACGCCCTCGGCGAGCGGGATGTCGCGGGTGTGGATGCGCAGGATGGCCTCGCGGCCGACCCGGTCGGGCGGGGAGACGACCACCATGCGGTCGAAGCGGCCGGGCCGGGTGAGCGCCGGGTCCAGCACGTCCGCGCGGTTGGTGGCCGCGAGCACGATCACGCCCTCCGAGCCGGAGAAGCCGTCCATCTCGGTGAGGATCTGGTTGAGGGTCTGTTCGCGTTCGTCGTGGCCGCCCATGGCGTTGCCGCCGCCGCGGGCCCGCCCGATGGTGTCGATCTCGTCGATGAAGATGATGGCGGGGGCCACCTTGCGCGCCTCGGTGAACAGTTCGCGCACCCGGGAGGCGCCGACCCCGACGATCATCTCGATGAACTCGGAGGCGGAGGCGGAGAAGAAGGGCACCCCTGCCTCGCCCGCGACCGCCCGCGCCAGCAGGGTCTTACCGGTGCCGGGCGGACCGGACAGCAGGACTCCGCCGGGCATCCGGGCGCCCATCTTCCGGTACTCCTGCGGGTTCTTGAGGAAGTCGACGACGTCGTTGAGCTCCCCTTCGACCTCGTCGATGCCCGCCACGTCCTCGAAGGTGGTGCGGCGGGAGCCCGTCTGCAGCTCCACCGGCTTGGGCGGGGCCTTGCGCCCCAGCGCGCCCATGCCGCCCGCCCCGGATCCCATCCGGCGGGCGATGACCACCCACAGGAGGACCAGCAGCAGCATCGGGGCGAGGGAGAGCAACAGGTTGGCGAGGAAGCTGCGCTGCACGACGACCGGGGAGGCGGTGACGGTGACGTTCTGCTTGGTGAGGTCGGCCCACAGCGCGTCGTCGGCGAAGGCCGGGCGCTGGGTGACGAACTTGGTGTAGTCGCCCTTGTCGCCGTCGGGCAGTGGCTGCTTCGCCTTGAGCTCGCCCTGGATGGCGTCGCCCTTGGAGTAGATCTTCGAGACGTTGCCGGCGGCGACCTGCTTGCTGAACTCGGTGTACGAGATCGTCGGCTCGTCCCCCTCGTTGAAGAACGAGAGCACCAGGTTGGCCAGCAGGTAGACGATCAGCGCGGTGAGGATCAGCCCCCGCCAGCCGCCGGGCATCCGCCGCTTCGGCGCGGCGGCGGGCGGTGCGCCTTCCGAGCGCCATGGCGTGTCGGCCCTGTCGCGGGGAGGTACGGGGGTGGGGCTGGGCACGGGGCGCCTCCTTCTGCCATCCTCCCGGCCGACCATAAGGGATAAATCCGGCCATCGCGCCGGCGGAGAACAGCAGGGCCCCGACCGTGCGAACACGGCCGGGGCCCGGATCACCCACGTGCGCGGGTGCTACTTCATGAACTTCTTGAACTCGTCCGGCAGGTCGAAGTCCCCGCCGTTCTGGCCGCCCGTCGGAAGGCCGAAGGGGTTGCCGCCGGCTGCGGGCTCGATCGCCTGCGGGCCCTGCTCCCGGCGGGCCGCGGCAGCGGCCTCCTCTTCCTTGCGCTTCATCGGGTTGCCGCTCTTGCGCTTGCCCTTGGCCTGCTTGACCTGCTTCTTCTGCCGACCGGGGCCGCCGCCCATCCCGGGGATGCCGGGCATGCCCGGCATGCCGCCGCCCTGGGCCATGCGGGACATCATCTTGCGGGCGTCGAAGAACCGCTCGACCAGCGACTTGACCGCGCTGACCTCGGCACCGGAACCCTTGGCGATACGGGCGCGGCGCGAGCCGTTGATGATCGTCGGGTCCTGGCGCTCGCCCGGGGTCATCGACTTGATGATCGCGGCCATGCGGTCGACGTCGCGCTCGTCGATGTTGTTGATCTGGTCCTTGATCTGCCCCATGCCGGGCAGCATGCCGAGCAGCTTGGAGATGGAGCCCATCTTGCGGACCTGCTCCATCTGGGCCAGGAAGTCGTCGAGCGTGAACTCCTTGGGCCCCTTGGCGAGCTTGGCCGCCATCTTCTCGGCCTCGGCCTGCGAGAAGGTCTTCTCGGCCTGCTCGATCAGGGTGAGCATGTCACCCATGTCGAGGATCCGGCCCGCCATGCGGTCGGGGTGGAACGCGTCGAACTCGTCGAGCTTCTCGCCGTTCGAGGCGAACATGATCTGCTTGCCGGTGACGTGCGCGATGGAGAGCGCGGCACCGCCTCGGGCGTCACCGTCGAGCTTGGAGAGCACGACGCCGTCGAAGCCGACGCCGTCGCGGAAGGCCTCCGCGGTGTTGACCGCGTCCTGGCCGATCATGGCGTCGACGACGAAGAGGATCTCGTCGGGGCTGACGGCGTCACGGATGTCCGCGGCCTGCTGCATCAGCTCGGAGTCGATGCCGAGGCGGCCGGCGGTGTCGACGATGACGATGTCGAACTGCTTGGTCCGCGCGTACTCGACGGAGTCCTTCGCGACCTGGACCGGGTCGCCGACGCCGTTGCCGGGCTGGGGCGCGTACACGGCCACGCCGGCGCGCTCGGCGACGACGCTCAGCTGGTTGACGGCGTTGGGACGCTGGAGGTCGCACGCGACCAGCAGCGGGGCGTGGCCCTGCCCCTTCAGCCAGAGGCCGAGCTTTCCGGCGAGGGTGGTCTTACCGGCACCCTGGAGACCGGCCAGCATGATCACGGTGGGGGCGGTCTTGGCGAACCGCAGCCGCCGGGTCTCGCCGCCCAGGATCGTCACGAGCTCGTCGTTGACGATCTTCAGGACCTGCTGGCCCGGGTTCAGGGCCTTGCTGACCTCCTCACCGCGCGCGCGTTCCTTGACGTTCGCGATGAAGGAGCGGACGACCGGGAGGGCGACGTCGGCCTCAAGGAGCGCGATACGGATTTCCCGGGCCGCGGAGTCGATGTCAGCCTCGGACAGCCGGCCTTTGCCGCGCAGGCCCTTGAAGGTATTCGCCAAGCGGTCGGAGAGCGTATCGAACACGGTGGTCGCGATTCCTCGGGTCGGGGGCGTTGTGGTCGTCCCCCAGGGTATCGGGCCCTTCCCCCGTTCGGGGACCTGCCTGCTCCTGGTGCGGGGCCGCCGCCGCGCGGAGCCTCTCCCCGCCCCGCCCTTTCGCCGTTTCCCGGGGCTCCGCCCCGGACCCCGCGCCCCGAACGTCGGTGAGGCCGGAAGATCCGGCCTCACCGGCGCCCCCGCTAGGACAGGGCTGCCGCCACCAGCCCGGCGAGGGCGGTCGCGTCCGCGGGGTCCAGCGGCTTGCCCTCGGGGGTGGTCACGTACAGCGTGTCCACCGCGTTCGCACCCAGCGTGGAGACGTGCGCGCTGCGGACCCGGACGCCCCCGGACTCCAGCGCCCGGCCGATCCGGTGCAGCAGGCCCACGGCGTCCGGTGCGCGCACCTCCAGGACCGTGGCCAGGGCGGAGACGTCCGGTACCACGGTGACCCGGGGCGGCGGCGGGACCACCCCGCGCCGGCGCGGGTAGGCCGCCTCGCGGTCGGCGAGCTTCGCCGGGACGTCCAGCGAGCCGTCCAGGGCGCGGACCAGGTCGGTACGGAGCCGGGCGGCCTGCGGCAGCGCGCCGTACTCCGCGGCCACCCGCCAGCTCAGCACCAGAACCTCACCGAGTCGGTCCGGGAGCTCCATGGAACGCAGATCGGCGGCCCGCACCGTGAGCCGGTGCAGGGCCAGCACCCCGGCCACGGCCGGGAGGACCCCCGGCTGGTCGGGGACGGCGACGACGAGGTCCACGCCGACCGCGTCCTCCTCCTGGCGGGCCTGGAGCGCCAGGACCGGTTCACCGGTGCGCAGGGCCTCGACGGCCAGGCGTTCCTGTTCGGTGGTCGGGATCTCCGGTTCGCCGGCCGCCGGGGTCGTGCCGCGCAGTACGGCGGCGACCCGCGCGACGAGGTCCGCCACGAGGGATCCGCGCCAGGCGCTCCACGCGGCCGGCCCGGTGGCCAGGGCGTCCGCCTCGGTCAGGGCGTGCAGTATCTCCAGCGTGCCCACCGAGCCCACGGCGTCGGCGACCGCGCGGACGGTGGCCGGGTCGTCCAGGTCGCGCCGGGTGGCGGTCTCGATCAGCAGCAGGTGGTGCCGTACGAGCGCTCCGAGGACGGCGACGTCGTGCGGGTCGAAGCCGACGCGGGCGGCGACGTCGCGGGCGATGGTCTCGCCGGCCACCGAGTGGTCGCCCGGCCAGCCCTTGCCGATGTCGTGCAGGAGCGCGGCCATCAGCAGCAGGTCGGGGCGGCCGACCCGGCGGGTGAGGGCGGAGGCCCGTACCGCCGTCTCGATCAGGTGCCGGTCCACGGTCCAGGTGTGGACGGGATTGCGCTGGGGGCGGCAGCGCACCCGCTCCCAGTCCGGGAGCAGCCGGGTGATCAGGCCTTCGGCCTCCAGGGCCTCCCAGACGGCCACTGTGGGCTCCCCCGCTCCCAGCAGGGTCAGCAGTTGCTCGCGGGCCTCGGCCGGCCAAGGCACCGGGAGCGGTTTGCCCTGCGCCGCGAGTCTGCGTACGGCGTGCAGGGAGACGGGCAGACCCGCCTGCGCGGCGGCCGCGCCGAAGCGCAGGGCGAGGACGGGATCGCGGTCGGGGCGCGCGGCCAGGGCCAGCACGGCCTCGCCGTCGGACTCCACCACGCCCTCGGCGAGGGGTGCCCGCGGGGGTACCCGGTCGCCGCGGCTGCCCAGCAGTCCGCGGAGCCGGGGCCGGGCGGCGCGGGCGCGTAGGACGCGGCCCACCTCCCGCCAGGTCACGTCGCCGGCGTAGGCGACGACCCGTGCGGCCTCGTACACCTCGCGCAGCAGCGCGTCCGCGTCGAGGAGTCCGAGCCGGCCGGCGACCTGGTCCTGTTCCTGGAGGGAGAGCCGGTCGGTGGCCCGGCCGGTGACCAGGTGCAGGGCGTCCCGGGCGTCGAGGAGCCGGCGCCGGGCCTCGGCGAGGCCCTCGCGCGGGGCGTCGGCCAGCCAGGACGCGGCGACCGCCCGCAGCGCGGTGGCGTCGCGCAGTCCCCCGCGGGCCTCCTTGAGGTCGGGTTCGAGCAGGAAGCGCAGTTCGCCGGCCCGCTCGGCCCGCTCGCGGCACAGGGAGTGCAGTTCCGGAAGCCGCTCGGCCGCCTGGTTGCGCCAGTCGGCCAGTACGGAGGTGCGCAGGCCGGCGAGGAGTCCGGCGTCCCCGGCGACGGTGCGGGCGTCCAGCAGGCCGAGGTGCGCCTTGAGGTCCTCGGCGGCGGTCCGGCGGGCCTCGCCGGGGGTCCGTACCGAGTGGTCCAGGGCGAGGCCCAGGTCCCACACCGGGTACCAGAGGCGGTCGGCGAGGGCGCCGAGCGCCCGCGGCTCGGCCTTGCCGTCGTGCAGCAGCACCAGGTCGAGGTCGCTGCGCGGGGAGAGTTCGGCGCGCCCGTAGCCGCCGACGGCCACCAGCGTGGCACCGCGGACGCCCGTCTCCCGTACGGCGTTCGTGAACAGGGCGTTCAGCCATTGGTCGGTCAGCCCGGCCAGGGCGGAACGGCGCGAAGGCCCGGACCGCGACTCCTCCTGGAGGAGTCGCAGCCGGGCCGCGGCGTATCCGCTGGGTCCCGAGTCGGCCGTGTGGTCCGTGTTCTCTTCGACGCTCGTCACCCAGGGCTCCTGTCAGCTAGAGCGCGTCAGCGCCGCGCTCGCCGGTGCGGACCCGTACGACGGAGTCCACGGGGACGCTCCACACCTTGCCGTCACCGATCTTTCCGGTGGCCGCCGCGCTCACGATCACCCGGATCAGTTCCTCGGCGTCGGAGTCGTCGACCAGGACCTCGATGCGGATCTTGGGGACGAGGTCGACCTGGTACTCGGCGCCGCGGTAGACCTCGGTGTGGCCGCGCTGGCGGCCGTAGCCGCTGGCCTCGGTGACCGTGAGTCCCTGGACTCCGAAGGCCTGGAGGGCTTCCTTGATCTCGTCCAGCTTGTGGGGCTTGACGATCGCGGTGATCAGCTTCATGCGTCGACCTTCTTGCTCGCGGCGGAGGGGGCGGGGGCAGCGGTGCTCCGCGAGGCGGCTCCGCCGCCGGCTCCGCTGAAGTCGTAGGCCGTCTCGGCGTGCTCGACCTGGTCGATGCCGGCGACCTCGTCGTCCTCGGAGACCCGCATCCCGATCGTCTTGTCGAGGAGGAAGGCGAGGAGCGCCGATGCCACCAGAGAGTAGGCGAGGACGGCGAAGACCCCGATGGCCTGCTTGCCGAGCTGTTCCAGACCGCCGCCGTAGAAGAGACCGGCCACGTCGGACTGGACCCCACCGGTGGCGAAGAGGCCGACGAGCAGGGAGCCGACGACACCGCCGACGAGGTGGACGCCGATCACGTCGAGGGAGTCGTCGTAGCCGAACTTGTACTTCAGGCCCACGGCCATGGCGCACAGCAGACCGGCGATCGCGCCGACGGCGATCGCGCCGAGCGGGCTGACGGCACCGCCCGAGGGGGTGATCGCGACGAGGCCGGCGACCGCGCCGGAGGCGGCGCCCAGGGTGGTGAAGGAGCCGTGGCGCAGCTTCTCGTAGCCGAGCCAGGCGAGCATGGCGGCGGCGGTGGCGACCTGGGTGTTGACGAACATGACCGCGCCGACGCCGTCGTCGTTGCCGAGCCAGGAGCCCGCGTTGAAGCCGAACCAGCCGAACCACAGGAGACCGGCGCCGAGCATCACGAGCGGGAGGCTGTGCGGGCGCATCGGGTCCTTCTTGAAGCCGACGCGCTTGCCGATGACCAGGATCACGCCGAGGGCGGCCGCACCCGCGTTGATGTGGACCGCGGTACCGCCCGCGAAGTCGATGACGCCGAGCTCGAAGAGCCAGCCGCCGGCGCCCCAGACCCAGTGGGCGACGGGGAAGTAGACGACGGTGACCCACAGGGCGGTGAACAGGACCCAGGCGCCGAACTTCACGCGGTCGGCGAGCGCGCCGCTGATCAGGGCCGGGGTGATCACGGCGAACATCAGCTGGAAGACGGCGAAGACGTAGACCGGGATGGTGTAGCCGTCCCACAGCTCGGTGATCCCGATGCCGCTGAGGCCGACGTAGTCGGAGTTCCAGCCGATGAGGGAGCCGGAGTCGGTGCCGAAGGCGAGGCTGAAGCCGTAGAGGACCCACAGGATCGTGACGATCCCGAGGCTGATGAAGCTCATCATCAGCATGTTGAGGCTGCTCTTGACGCGGACCATGCCTCCGTAGAAGAAGGCGAGTCCCGGGGTCATCAGCATGACCAGGGCGGAGCAGATGAGCATGAACCCGGTGTTCGCGGCAGACAGCGTCGGGGCGTCTGCCGCGAGGGTCGTGATGGCTGATGCCATCGGCGTCTCCTCGTCGTCGGTACGTTCGCGTGCGGGCGATCGTGAAAACCTGAGCGGCGTAAAACGGGGTGTCCGGCCTGGCTGGGGAGGCCGGCCGGTTAATGACCCTGAGATTCGCGCAGGCCGGTTTCCGGCGGCGCCGCTCGGTGTTTCGCGCCCGTGACGAAGAGGGCGGGCGTGTTACGCGTCAATGAACAGGTGGATCACGAAAGCCGGCCGCGGCAGTGACCCGGATGTCCTGGCTGGGGGAGCCTGATCGGGCTTCACGGGGTGACTGCCGCGGCCGGGGCTTCGGGGGCGGCCGCGTGGGCCGTCAGACGGCCTCCGCGGCTTCGGGGAGCCGGGAGGCGAGGTGGTCGGTGAGCCGGACCACCTCGGCGACGTCGCCGTACTCACGGGCGGCGGCGTCCACGGTCTTGCGCAGACGGGTGTTCACCCGTTCGGACCGCACCTTTCCCGCCACGTCGAGGGCTCGGTCGACGAGGACGGCGGCCTGCTCGGGCTCGCGCTGGAGCAGGTGAACGGTGGCCATGCCGATGAGGTTGAGGGCGTAGGAGCGCTGGTGCTCCTCGTCCTTCTCGAAGAGCTCGACGGCCCGCTCCATGACGGGCTCGGCGAGGGAGGCGTACATGGGGCTGCGCCCGGCCACATAGGCCAGGTCCCGGTACGAGTGGGAGTTCTCGCCGTTCAGCTCGGCCTCGGAGAAGAAGCGGATCCAGTCGGGTTCGGGCTCGCCCGCGAAGCCGACGTCGGAGAAGGTGTCCTCGGCCATCCGCACGGCCCGCTTGCAGCGGCTGGGCTGGCCCATGTTGGCGTACGCGCGGGCCTCCATCGCATACAGCATGGCCTGGGTGCGCGGGCCGGCGCAGTCGCGACTGCCGTACTGCGCGAGGTGGACCAGTTCCAGCGCGTCCTCGGGGCGCCCCAGGTGGATCATCTGGCGGCTCATGCCCGAGAGGATGTACGAGCCGAGGGGCTTGTCACCGGCCTCCTTGGCGGCGTGCAGGGCGAGCACGAAGTACTTCTGCGCGGTGGGGTGCAGGCCGATGTCGTAGCTCATCCAGCCGGCCAGTTCGGCGAGTTCGGCGGCGACCTTGAAAAGCCGCTTCATGACCGGGGCCGGGTGGTTCTCCTGGAGCAGGTCGGTGACCTCGTGGAGCTGGCCCACGACGGCCTTGCGGCGCAGTCCGCCGCCGCACTGGGCGTCCCACTGGCGGAACATGACGGTGGTGGCGTCGAGGAGGTCGAGTTCCGGATCGGAGAGCCGGGGCGGGCGGTGGCCGCCGAGGGCCCCCGTCGGCCCCGCCCCGCGCGGTCCCGGGTCGGCGGCCGGGGCCGGGACGAGCCAGCGCTGCATGGGCTCGATCAGGGCGGGGCCTGCGGAGAGGGCGAGCGAGGGCCCGAGGAAGCCGCGGCGCGCCAGCATCAGGTCGCTGCGGGAGAACTCGCCGAGGAGCTCGACGGTCTGCGGACCGGCCCAGGGCAGGTCGACCCCGGAGACGGAGGGGGTCTGGTGGGCGGTGCGCAGGCCGAGCTGCTCGATGGCGACGACGGAGCCGAAGCGCTCGGAGAACAGCTCGGACAGGATGCGCGGGACGGGCTCGCGGGGCTGTTCACCGTCGAGCCAGCGGCGCACCCGGGAGGTGTCCGTGCTGATGTGGTGGGCACCCATCTGGCGCGCCCGACGGTTGACCTGCCGGGCGAGTTCGCCCTTGGACCAACCGCTGCGGACGAACCACGAGGTCAGCTGGTCGTTGCGCGCAACAGCATCCTCGTTCGTTCCGCTTGCGCCGTTGCCGCTCACTGGAACGCCCCCATCCGCTCAGCCTCTTCCACACGAAACCTTGGCCGGGACGGCGTGCGTCACCAGGGACCTTCACAGGTCCTTCACATATTGCCTCCGGCATACCCACGGATGGGTCGCCTTCGGTTTCGTGTACCGAAAGTAATCCTACGATCACCCCTGCGGCGAGGTCGATTCCAGAAACGCCACCATTCGCCACCCCTTCGAATGAACTAGCCACCCGCCAGGCGCGATTCACTTGACACCGAGGTGAAAGCGGATCGGTGGACTGGAGTGCGCTCGGGGCGCGCGCGGCGAGGAGTGCGCCGGGCGGCGTCGCAGGACACCCCGCGGCGGGGCTGCCGGCAGAGGTCCCGTCGAGCTCGTCGCACCTGCTTCGTAACCACCGGCACGTCCGACCCGTTGGAGGGGGCATGGGCATGGGCTTCACGATCGGCGGCAGCCGCAGCACCAAGGAGTTCCGCTCCGGCACCCGGCGGCGCGGCCGGACCTCGGAGTGCACGGCGGTGGCGGAGTGCACCGGGTTGTGGGGCTGGGACGTGGTCCCCGGCGCCCGCGCCGCAGCACCCGCCCGCGACTGCTCCTGCGGGGACGCCCGGTGCCCCGAACCCGGCGCGCACCCCCTGGCGTTCGCCCCCACGGTCCCGGCCGGGGCCACCCTCGACGAGGTCACCCAGGCCTGGAGCGAGTACCCGGGCGCCGCCGTGCTGCTCCCCGTGGGCCGCTTCTTCGACGTCATCGAGGTCTCCGAGGAGGCCGGGCGGCGTGCGCTGGTGCGGCTGGAGCGGATGGGGCTGCCGCTCGGCCCGGTCATCGTCACCGCCGACGGCCGGGCGCAGTTCTTCGTGGCCCCGGGGGCGGCGGCCGAACTGCCTCAGCTGCTGTACCGGATGGGCTGGGACGACGCCGATCTCGACCTGCGCGCCCTGGGCCACGGCGCCTTCGTGACGGCGCCGCCCTCCGACCGCGCCGGGCTGGGCCAGGTCGGTTGGCTGCGGCCGCCCGCGCTCGACTCCGCCGGCGGCCCGCCGCAGGCCAGGCTGCTGCTGGGGACCCTCGCCTACATCTGCCACCGCCTGCGCCGCTAGGGCCTGAGGCGGACCCGACGACGCCCACGACGGCATGACGATGCCCCCGCGTTCCGACCGGAACGCGGGGGCATCGGTGTCCGTCAGGGCCGCTCTCAGTCGCCGATCAGGGCGTCCACGAACGCCTCCGGCACGAACGGCGCCAGGTCGTCCGGGCCCTCACCGAGACCGATGAGCTTGACCGGGACGCCCAGTTCGCGCTGGACGGCGATGACGATGCCGCCCTTGGCGGTGCCGTCGAGCTTGGTCAGCACGATGCCGGTGATGTCCACGACCTCGGCGAAGACACGGGCCTGGGTCAGGCCGTTCTGCCCGGTGGTGGCGTCCAGGACCAGCAGGATCTCGTCGAGCGGACCGTGCTTCTCCACGACCCGCTTGACCTTGCCGAGCTCGTCCATCAGGCCGGTCTTGGTGTGCAGGCGACCGGCGGTGTCGATGAGCACCACGTCGGCGCCCTCGGCGATGCCCTCCTTGACCGCGTCGTAGGCGATCGAGGCCGGGTCGCCGCCCTCGGGGCCGCGTACCGTACGGGCGCCGACGCGCTCGCCCCAGGTCTGGAGCTGGTCGGCGGCGGCGGCGCGGAAGGTGTCGGCCGCGCCGAGCACCACGCTGCGGCCGTCGGCGACGAGCACCCGGGCCAGCTTGCCGGTGGTGGTGGTCTTACCGGTGCCGTTGACACCGACGACCATGATCACGCCGGGGGTGTCCTCGCCGCTCTCCGTCTTCACGACGCGGTCGAGGTCGGTGCCGACCAGGGTCAGCAACTCCTCCTTGAGCAGGGCCCGCAGGTCCGCCGGGGTCCGGGTGCCGAGCACCTTGACCCGCTCGCGGAGCCGGTCGACGAGCTCCTGGGTCGGCACGACGCCGACGTCGGCGACGAGGAGGGTCTCCTCGATCTCCTCCCAGGTGTCCTCGTCGAGGTGCTCGCGCGAGAGCAGCGTGAGCAGCCCCTTGCCGAGGGAGTTCTGCGACCGGGCGAGGCGGGCGCGCAGCCGGACCAGCCGCCCGGCGGTGGGCTCGGGCACCTCGATCTCGGGTGCGGCCGGGGCCTCCGGCTCGACCACCGGCGCCGGGGCGGGAGCCTCGGCCTCCGGGAGCCCGACCTCCTCGATCGTGCGGCGCGGCTCTTCCGCCGTCTCTACGGCGTCCTCCCCCACCTGCGGCTCGGCAGGCGGGGCAGTGATGGTCGGCGTGCTCGGCGGTGCCGGCGGCGGCAGCTGCTTCTTCTTGCGGCTGCTGACCACGAGCCCGCTGATCACACCGACCGCGACCAGGGCGATGACTACAGCAAGGATGAGGATGTCCATAACTCCCCCAGTATCGGCCACGGCCACGCCGGAGCCGGGAACCTGGGCGCGCGGACCAGGACGTAAGCCTCTGTTTGTGCTTTTAGCGGTACATCCATGATGATGAACGACTTCCCCTCATAACCTCCCCGACGGAGCACCCGTATGTCTGCCGAGCCTGCCGACGGCGCAGCCGAAACCGCGATCGAGACCCGCGGTCTGGAACCCGTTCCGGACGGCGAGCGCACCGGCCGGGTCCGCGAGCTCGTTCCCACCTGGGTCGCCGCCAACATCAGCGTGCTGCTGCTGACCATGGGCGCGGGACTGGTGATCTTCAACAAGCTCAACATCTGGCAGGTGCTCGTCGTCGCGGTCGCCGCGCCGGTGCTCTCGTACGGGCTCGTCGGCCTGATATCCATCGCGGGCAAGCGCGGCGGCGCGCCCGGCATGGCCCTGTCCCGGGCGGTGTTCGGGCAGCGCGGCAACCTCTTCCCGGGCGCCCTGATCTGGGTGGCCCGCTGGGGGTGGGAGACCATCAACGCGGTCAGCGGCGCCTACGCCGTGCTGACCGTGCTCGACCTGCTGTTCGGGGTCCGCAGCAGTACCCCGCTCATCGTCGTGACCCTGGTGTTCTTCGTGGGCTGCACCTTCGTGGTCTCGGGTCTGGGCATCAACGCGCTGCGCGTCTGCTCCACCTGGTCCACGTACCTCTTCGGCGCCTTCAGCGTGCTCGTCCTCGGGTACCTGCTCTTCACCACCGACTGGTCCGCCGTCTTCGGCAAGCCGGCCGGCTCCAGCGCGATGATGATCGCGGGCATCGGCACGATCGCGGCCGGCGGGATCAGCTGGGTGCCCTCGGGCCCCGACTTCACCCGCTACCTGCCGCGCACCGCCTCCTCCAAGGGCATGGTCGGCGCGACGATCGGCGGCGCCGGCGTGGTCGTGCTCCCGATGGTCCTGATGGGCGCGGTCATGGCCGTCGGCACCCCGGACCTGGCCTCGGCCCAGGACCCGCTGTCCTTCATCGGCGAACTGCTCCCGACCTGGATCGCGGTCCCGTACCTGCTCATCGCGGTCGTCGGCATGCTGCTGATCAACTCGATGTCCATGTACTCGGCCGGCTTCACCGCGCAGACCCTGGGGATCAAGGTCCCGCGGGCCGCCGCCGTGAGCGTCAACGCGCTCATCAGCCTGGTCTTCGGCTTCCTGCTGATGGTGGTCGCGACCAGCTTCTTCGGCTCGTTCATCTCCTTCCTGACCCTGCTGGCCGTGGCCTTCTCCGCGTGGATCGGCGTCTTCGGCGTGGACATGCTGCGCCGCACGACCTACGACGGCCCCGCGCTGCTGGACACCACGCGGACCAGCGCCTACTGGTACAAGGGCGGCTTCGCCTGGCAGGCGATGACCGCCTGGGCCCTGGCCCTGCTGGTGGGGCTGCTGTTCACCGAGGTCGACTGGTTCGCCGGGCCGCTCGCCGGGACCTGGATCGGCCGCAACGGCCTGGGCTGGGTGGCGGGCATCGTGACCTCCGGCGTGCTGTACGCCGTACTGCCGCGCACGGCGCCGGCGGCACCCGCCCCGGCCGGGGAGCGCGAGCCCGCCGGATCCCTGTCCAACTGACGCAACGTCAGCTAACGTCCCCCTTCGCCCGCCCACCCACCTCCGGCGAAGGGGGACTTCTCCATGCCCATCACCGTGGCCCGGTTCAATCTCGTCGACCCGAACGGCACCCCCGAGTCCCTCTCCGCCCGCTACAAGGCGGCCCTGGAGATGGCCCGGTACGCGGACGACCGCGGGATCGACACCGTCCAGACCGAGGAGCACCACGGCACCGACAACAACTGGCTGCCCTCGCCCTTCGCCTTCGCGGGCGCGGTCTTCGGCGCGACCCGCCGGATCGCGGTCACCGTCTCGGCGATCATCGGCCCGCTGTACGACCCGCTGAAGGTCGCCGAGGACATCGCCGTCCTCGACCTGCTGAGCGGCGGCCGCCTGGTGACGGTCGCGGGCATCGGCTACCGGCCCGAGGAGTACGAGCAGCACGGCGTGGAGTGGGGCCGGCGCGGCCGGCTCCAGGACGAGCTGCTGGAGACCCTGCTGAAGGCGTGGACCGGCGAGCCGTTCGAATTCCGCGGCCGCACGGTACGGGTCACCCCGACGCCGTTCACCCGGCCGCACCCGCTGCTCCTGGTCGGTGGCAGCTCCGAGGCCGCGGCCCGCCGCGCCGCCCGGCTGGGGCTGCCCTTCTTCCCCAGCGCGCACCTGCCGGAGCTGGAGGCGTACTACACCGCGCGGCTGGCGGAGTACGGCACGGAGGGCTTCTGCATGATGCCGGCGGCCGAGACCCCGCTGCTGCACATCGCGGAGGACCCGGACCGGGTCTGGGCCGAGCACGGCGAGCGCTTCCTGCACGAGGCGGGCATGTACGCGTCCTGGCAGTCCAAGGACATCCGCAGCGCCGTACGGTCGGCCGCGCGCTCGGTGGCCGAGCTGCGCGCGGAGGGGGTGTACCGGATCCTCACCCCGGACGAGGCCGTCGCGTACGGCCGGGCCACGGGCGAGGCGGGGAACCTGGTCCTGCACCCGCTGTGCGGCGGGATGCCGCTGGACGAGGGCTGGCGCAGCCTGCACCTGCTGTGCGAACAGGTACTGCCCCGGCTCAAGGACTGAGCCGGGGCAGTATCGAGGAGAAGGGGCGTTGGCGGGGGTGGTTACCCCATCTCCTCCAGCGCCTTGCCCTTGGTCTCCGGCACCCATTTGAGGATGAAGGGGATCGAGAGCAGGGCGAAGAACGTGTAGATCATGTAGGCGCCCGAGAGGTTCCAGTCGGAGAGCGACGGGAACGTGACGGTGATGACCCAGTTGGCGATCCACTGCGCGGCGGCGGCCACGCCGAGGGCGGCGGCGCGGATACGGCCGGGGAACATCTCGCCCAGCAGCACCCAGACCACCACGCCCCAGGAGAGGGCGAAGAAGAGGACGAAGAGGTTGGCCGCGACCAGGGCGGTGATGCCCTGCGCGTGCGGCAGCGAGATGTCGTCGCCGGTTCCGGTCTTGAACGAGAAGGCCCAGGCTGCCGTGCCCAGCGACAGCGCCATGCCCACGGAGCCGATGAGGGCGAGGGGCTTGCGACCGAGCCGGTCCACGAAGATCATCGCGATGACCGTACCGATGATGTTCACGACCGAGGTCTCGAAGGAGTACAGGAACGAGGAGCTCGCGTCGATGCCGACCGACTGCCACAGCGAGGAGCTGTAGTAGAAGATCACATTGATGCCGACCAGCTGCTGGAAGACCGAGAGGCCGATGCCGATCCAGACGATGGGCAGGAAGCCGAAGCGGCCGCCGAGCAGGTCCTTGAAGGTGGACTTCACCTCGGAGCGCATGGAGTGGTCGATCTCGCGGATACGGGCGTCGGCGTCGATGCCCGAGCCCTCGACCTCGCGCAGGACCTCCTTGGCCTTCTCCGTGCGGCCGACCGAGACGAGGAAGCGCGGGGACTCGGGGATGACGAAGGACAGCAGGCCGTAGATCACGGCCGGCACGACCATCACGCCGAGCATCCACTGCCAGGCTTCGAGCCCGCCGATCTCACCGCGCTGGTCGCCGCCCGCGAGGTTGAGGATGGCCCAGTTGACCAACTGCGAGACGGCGATGCCGATGACGATGGCCGCCTGCTGGAAGGAGGCGAGCCGGCCGCGGTAGGCGGGCGGGGAGACCTCGGCGATGTAGGCGGGGCCGATGACGGAGGCCATGCCGATGCCGAAGCCGCCGATCACACGCCACATGGCGAGGTCCCAGAGGGCGAACGGCAGGGCCGAACCGATGGCGCTCGCCGTGAACAGGAGGGACGCGATCTGCATGCAGCGGATGCGGCCGATCCGGTCGGCGAGGCGGCCCGCGGTGGCGGCACCGATGGCGCAGCCGATCAGCGCCGCGGCGATCACCTGGGCGAGCGCCGCCGAGCCGACGTCGAAGCGGTCGCGGATGGCCTCCACCGCGCCGTTGATGACGGAGCTGTCGTAGCCGAAGAGGAAACCGCCCATGGCAGCGGCCGCGGTGATGAAGATGACGTGGCCGAGGTGGTCGGGCTGAGCCGGGTTTCCACCGCCTGACGCGGGTGCGTTCGCTGTGCTGGTCAAGGTGCGCTCCTGGGCCCGGCGGCAACGGCGGGCTGTGTGGGGGATTCGTCGTTGCGCGTGTTCCTCTAGTGGCGCACAGCAAACTGCGCACCACCACCTGAACGTCAACACGCCAGAGCAGAGCCTATGGCTTCACTTTCTGAAGTCAAGAGTCGGAGTGGTCGCAATCGCCCCACAGAGTGTCAGGCTTTGCCTTCACTATCTGAATGATCGATCTAGCGGAGACGCTGGCTGATCACCTTGGAGACGCCATCGCCCTGCATCGAGACGCCGTAGAGCGCGTCCGCGACCTCCATCGTCCG
Organism: Streptomyces sp. CLCI03; assembly: GCF_053615355.1. Classification (NCBI taxonomy): domain Bacteria; kingdom Bacillati; phylum Actinomycetota; class Actinomycetes; order Kitasatosporales; family Streptomycetaceae; genus Streptomyces; species Streptomyces sp. CLCI03. The sequence continues at coordinate 2,490,478 of NZ_CM132132.1, forward strand.
CTTCTGGTGCGTGATGACGATGAGCTGTGAGCTCTCCTGGAGCTCCTCCATGATCCGGATCAGCCGCTGCAGATTGGTGTCGTCGAGCGCGGCCTCGACCTCGTCCATCACGTAGAACGGGCTGGGGCGCGCCTTGAAGATGGACACCAGCATCGCCACGGCGGTCAGCGAGCGCTCGCCGCCGGAGAGCAGCGACAGCCTCTTGACCTTCTTGCCCGGCGGACGGGCCTCCACGTCGATGCCGGTCGTCAGCATGTTGTCGGGGTCGGTGAGGATCAGCCTGCCCTCGCCGCCGGGGAACAAGCGCGAGAACACGCCCTCGAACTCCCGGGCCGTGTCCCGGTAGGCCTCGGTGAAGACCTGCTCGACGCGCTGGTCGACCTCCTTCACGACTTGAAGGAGATCGGCCCTCGTCTTACGGAGATCCTCCAGCTGCTCGCTGAGGAACTGGTGGCGCTCCTCCAGGGCGGCGAACTCCTCCAGCGCGAGCGGGTTGACCTTGCCGAGCTGTTGGTACGCGCGCTCGGCGACCTTGAGCCGCTTCTCCTGCTGGGCCCGGACGAAAGGACCGGGCCGGTTGCGCGGGTCCTGCGGATCCTCCGGCAACACCTCGCCGTCGGCGGGCGGGGACGGAGGTACGGGCTGGTCGGGGCCGTATTCGGCGACCAGCCCGGCGGCCTCGATGCCGAACTCCTCCAGCGACCTGGCCTCCAGCGCCTCGATGCGCAGCCGTTGCTCGGCGCCGAGCACCTCACCCCGGTGGACCGAGTCGGTGAGCTTGTCCAGCTCCCCCTTCAGTTCCCGGCCGCGGTGGCGCGCCTCGCCGAGCTCCCGCTCGCGCAGGCCTTTCGCCCGTTCGGCCGCCACCCGCTCCTCGTCGGCCTTGCCGAGCGACACCTCCACGTGCGCGAGGAGCTGCCGGGAGCCGTCGGCCACCGCCCGGGCCACCTCCGCCTCGTGGCGCAGCCTCGCCCGGCGCCGCTCGGCGCGGGCCCGGGCCTCGCGTTCCGCACGGGCTCCGCGGTCCAGCGAGTCCGCGCGGCCGGCCAGCCCCTTGACCCGCTCCTCCAGGGTCCGCAGCTGCAGCCGGGCCTCCATCTCGGTCTGCCGGGCGTTGGCGCCGTCGGCCGCGAGCCGGTCCCGCCGGGAGCCGTCCGGCTCCTCGTCCACCGGCATCTCCTCGGCGGTCGCGAGCCGCTCCGCGCACTCCTCCACCTCGGCCAGCGCCTGCTCCAGGGCCTCCTGGGCCCGGGCCGCGGCGGCGGCGCTGCGTTCGGCCTCGCCCGCGGCGCCCTTCGCCTGCCCGGCGAGGCGCCCGAGCTGCTGGGCGACCCCGGCCCGGGCCTGTTCGGCGGCGCGCCGCCGCTCGGCGAGCTCCTCGACCAGGGCGGCCGCGTCCTGACGGTGGTTCTGGGCGGCCGTGCGGGCCTCGGTCAGTTCCGCGCACCGTACGGCCAACCGGTCCAGCTCGGCCGCGGCCTCGTCGACGGCGGCCTGCACCTCGATCAGGCTGGGCGCGCCGGCGGAACCGCCGTGCGCGAGGTGGGCGCCGAGCACGTCGCCGTCGAGGGTCACGGCCACCGCGTCGGGCCGCTCCGCGACCAGCGCCTCGGCCGCGTCCAGGGTCGCGACCACGACGTGGTCCCGCAGCACCCATTCCACGGCCCGCCGCACCTGCGCGTCCCCGCCGACCAGCTCGGCGGCCGGTACGGGAGCACCCGTGGGCCCGCCGGCCGCGACCGGCTCGGGGGCCTGGGCCTGGGCGGACGTACCCACGCTCGCCGCCGGCCGCGGGGCGGGCGAGGGAAGGTCTCCGTCCCGGGAGGGAGCCGGGTGGGGGAACGCTCCCCCGGTGGCCGCTCCCCCGGCGACGGCTTCCTGTGCCCCGTCCGCCGGTCCGGCCGAGGCCTGGCCCGGGACGCCGGGCGCCGCCGGGGCGATCAGCAGGGTGGCGCGGCCCGCGTCCGTCTCACGGAGGTGGCGGATCGCCTCGGCCGCCGCTCCGGGGGAGGCCACCGCCAGCGCGTCCGCGGCCGAGCCCAGTGCGGCGGCCACGGCGACCTCGTACCCGGGGGTCACCGACAGCCGCTGCGCCGCCGGTCCCAGCAGCCCGGCCAGCCGCTCCCGCGCCGCGAGCAGCGCGCCCGTGCCGTCCTTGCGGCGCAGCCCCAGCGCCAGCGCGTCACGCCGGGCCGAGACGGCCGCCCGGGAGCGCTCCGCCTCGGACAGTTCCTCCCGGGCGGCGGACAGCTCGGCCTCCGCCCGCGCCAGTCGGTCCCGCGCGTCCTCGTGGTCCGTGTCGGCCGACGGGTCGTCGAGGCCGCCGACCTCCTCGGCCAGGGCCTCGTACTCCTCCTGCGCGGCGGCGGCCCGGGACCGGGCCGCGTCCCGCGCCGTGACGAGCCGGTCGATCTCGGCCTGTGCCGCCCCCGCGCGGGAGCGGGCCGCGCCGAGCCGCCCGGTCAGCCGGGCCAGTCCCTCACGCCGGTCGGCGATGGCCCGCGCGGCGTCCCGCAGCCGGCGTTCCTCGGCGGCCAGTTCCTGCTCCAGCTCCGCCCGGTGCTCGGCGGTGTCCTCCAGCGCCCGTGAGGCCGCCTCCAGAGCCGCCGTCAGTTCCGCCTCCTGCTCGCGGATCCGCGCGGCCTCCCGTTCCATCTCCTCGGGGTCGCGGCCGCGCCGCTCCTCCTCGGGCGGAGCCGAGGCACTCTTGACCCGGGCGTCCGCCAAGGAGGTGGTCCCCCGGACGCGTTCGGCGAGCTGCGACAGCTCGTACCAGGTCTGCTGGGCCCGCTGCAGGCGCGGCGCGAGCTCCCGCACCGCTTCCTCCAGCTCCGCCTCGCGCCGCACGGCGCCCGCGAGCTGGGCCTCGGCGGCCTCCTTGCGTTCCTTGAGCGCCGCCTCGTCCGCGATCTCCGCGTCGAGGGCGCGCCGCAGCACGACCAGGTCGTCGGCGAGCAGGCGCAGCCGCGCGTCGCGCAGGTCCGCCTGGATCACGGCCGCCCGTCGGGCGACCGCCGCCTGCCGTCCCAGGGGCTTGAGCCGGCGCCGCAGCTCGTCGCCCAGGTCCTGGACGCGGGCGAGGTTGGCCTGCATCGCGTCCAGCTTCCGCAGCGCCTTCTCCTTGCGCTTGCGGTGCTTGAGTACGCCTGCCGCCTCCTCGATGAAGGCGCGGCGGCCCATCGGATCGGCGTGCAGGACGGAGTCCAGCTGCCCCTGTCCGACGATGACGTGCATCTCGCGGCCGATGCCCGAGTCGGACAGCAGCTCCTGGATGTCGAGCAGGCGGCAGGTGTCACCGTTGATCTGGTACTCGCTGCTGCCGCCGCGGAACATGATGCGGGTGATGGTGACTTCGGCGTAGTCGATGGGCAGTGCGCCGTCGGAGTTGTCGATCGTCAGGGACACCTCGGCGCGCCCGAGCGGCGGGCGCCCCGTGGTCCCGGCGAAGATGACGTCTTCCATCTTCCCGCCGCGCAGGGACTTGGCTCCCTGTTCGCCCATGACCCAGGACAGCGCGTCCACCACATTGGACTTGCCGGATCCGTTCGGGCCCACGACACAGGTGATTCCGGGCTCGAAGCGCAGGGTGGTGGCGGACGCGAAGGATTTGAAGCCACGCAGGGTCAGGGACTTGAGGTGCACGCCGCCGGACTCTACCTTTCGCGTTCGGTTTCACCCATGAAGGTGCTGGGCACAACTGACGCCAATGGGATCAGGCCCCCCACCTGGCCCTGTGGTCCCTGGCACGGCCGTCGGGGGAAGGGGGCGCGGGAAGACCGCGCGCACGAGGCGGAAGAGGAAGAAGGTGCGGAGGACGCGGAAAGAAAGAAGGGACGCCGAAGCGTCCCTTGCAGATCATGCGGGGCTGGAGTCGAGCGTCGGGTGAAGCACGGGTCAGGTGAGCGCAGGCTCCGCCTGGGGTACGTCGATGTCGATGCTGCCGAGCAGCGAGTCTCCGTCGTGCTGAGCGGCGGCCGCGTTCAGCGCGTCATTTTCGGACTGAATCCGTACGAGCTCGGACTCGAGGTCCTGGACGCGCTGCTGAAGCCGTCGCATCTCGGCGAGGAGTCGCGGGTCGGAACCGCCGACGTAACCGAGAAGCGCCTTTGCCATGATGGATGGTCCTCCACACTGAGTGACCGACCGAAGCGGTGTGGGTCGTGAGGGAATCGCACCCGCGGATGTCCGGCAGCGACTGACAGTCACTGCGCTTACTACTGCCAACACTGCCAAACAGCTCAGGTGCGCGGGGCTTCCAGCGTCTCACCAAAAAGTTTGACGGTCAACACGATCACGCCCCGTATCCGCGGGCGCCCCGGTCCCCGCAAGGGGTGTGGAGATCATCCTCATCTTCGAGCCTTCCACGGATCACCCTCGTCGGCAACGCGTCGGCGACGAATGCGCAGTTCCGACCGTGTGCGGAAGCTCAGAGATGTGATGAGTGCATGATCAGTCGATCGGTCATCGCATCCCGAATCCGTCGTAGCCACCGCGCGGTGTGCCCCAGATCTCTGTCACTCCGTCCACCCGCCCGGGCGTGTCGGAGGAGCGCAACCAGTCGAGCAGTCGGTGGCAATTCTCACGTTGACCTTCGGCGACCACCTGCACTCGCCCGTCGTCGAGGTTGAGCGCGAAGCCGACGACCCCGCCGATCTCCAAGGCGTTCTCCCTGGTGAACCAGCGGAAGCCCACTCCCTGCACACGGCCGCGCACCCAGGCGGTCAGACGGACCTCTTCATTCATGCGTGAACGCTAACCGGACCGGCACTTTCGGGTCACATCGCCCCCTGGGGCCCATGGCGTACAGTCGCGCAGCAATGAACTCACCCATTTGGGTGGGTAAGGGTTGATCTTGAACCGGCAAGGAAGGCACGCTCCGATGGGCCGTCACCGTCTCCCCGCCGCGCCGCACAGCGGCGGCAAGCGCGGCACCGCCCTGCGCACCGGCCTGCTGGGCGTCTCGGTGGCCGTAGCCCTCGGCACCGCGGCCGTCACCACCGGCATGGTGCCGGTCGCCGGATCCTTCCCCTATGTGGGGGTCAGTCCTACGGAGTCCCCCACCCCGTCGGCCAAGGCCAAGGCCTCGAACGACCCCGGCGCGGCGCTGAGCCGGCAGGACGGCCTCGTGAACCTGTCCGGCCGCGCCTCCGCGGGTACCGGCTCGGGCAGCGCTTCCCCGAAGCCTTCCGCCTCGGCCACCCCGTCGCCATCCGCCTCCCCGAGCCCCTCGGCCTCGCCGAGCGCATCCGCGTCGCCGTCCGCCTCGCCGAGCGCCGCACCCTCGTCCTCGGCCGCGCCGGCCCCGACGAGCAAGGCCCCGTCGGCGAAGGCTCCGTCGGCGAAGGCCCCGTCCCCCAGGACTCCCCGGACGAGCCCCGCCGCACCGGTCGCACCGGTCGCGCCGACCGCCCCGGCCCCCACCACGAGCCAGGCTCCCGCCCCGACCCCCTCCAAGTCGGCCACCCCCGCGCCTCGCCCGCCCCTGGACGGCCACTCCGCGGAGGAGGCCGCCGTCGTCGAGCTGGTGAACCAGGAGCGCGCGCTGGCCGGGTGCGGCCCGGTCCGGGCCAACCCGCCGCTCGCGACCCTGGCCGGAGCCTTCAGCCTGGACATGGCCACCCGCGGCTTCTTCAGCCACGAGGACCCCGAGGGCAACACCCCCTGGGACCGTGCCACGAAGGCCGGGATCGCAGGCCTCGGCGGCGAGAACATAGCCCGCGGCCAGGGTGACGCCGAGGCCGTGATGAAGGCCTGGATGAACAGCCCGGACCACAAGGCGAACATCCTGAACTGCGAGTTCCGCACCCTGGGTGTCGGCGTCCACGTCGCGGCCGGTGGCCCCTGGTGGACCCAGGACTTCGGTTTCTGAGGCGAGCCCCGGGGCTCAGACCGCGGCGGCGGCCAGGGCCGCGCGGCCCGCGATGACGATGCGGGTCTGCTCGGTGACCCGGCGGCCCAGGTGCTCGGCGGTCGCGATGTCGGCCTTGTGGACCGCGTCCGCGCCCTCGTCGGAGTTGGACTGCGCGGCGGCGCCGGCGAAGAAGCCGAGACGGTTCAGGTCGTTCTCGGAGGCGGTGCTGGAGTTCCAGCCCGGCTTCAGGCCCAGGTTGATCCAGCTCATGCCGTGCTGCGCGGCCAGGATCTGGAAGAACTGCAGGGTGTGCAGCTTGTCGCCGCTCTTGGAGGCGGAGTTCGTGAAGCCGGCCGCCACCTTGTCCTGCCAGGCGTCGCCGAACCAGCGCTTCGAGGAGGCTTCGGCGAAGACGTGGAAGGCGCCGGAGGCGGTGCCCATGTACGTCGGGGAGCCGAAGACGATCGCGTCGGAGGCGTCGAGCAGCTCCCACTGGGCGTCGTCGATCTCGTCGACCTTGATCAGGTGAACGGTCGCCCCGGCGTCCACGGCGCCGCTGCGGACCGCCTCCGCGACGACGGCGGTGTGGCCGTAGCCGGAGTGGTAGGCGATCGAGACGACGGGGGTGTGCGTGATTGCGGACAAGGCTGATCTCTCCCTCGGGAAAACTCTCGTCGCGGCACAGGGCGTGGTGCGACGAGAGAAAGAGAATCACTAACTTTTAGAAAGCGCAACCCTCGGGTTAGCGCTGCCGGGGAGTACGCTGGTCCGCATGGAGACCCCCGCCTGTACCGAAGCGATCGAGACCGAGCAACCGTTCGACGTCTTCGCGCGCGCCTGCCCGTCTCGGGAAACCCTTGAGCACGTCACCGGCCGCTGGGGCAGCCTCACCGTGGGCGCCCTGCGCGAAGGCCCGTGCCGCTTCAACGAACTGCGCCGCCGCGTGGAGGGCGTCAGCGAGAAGATGCTCTCGCAGACCCTGCACGCGCTGGAACGCGACGGCATAGTCAACCGCGAGGCACAGCCCACGAACCCCCCGCGCGTCGACTACGAACTGACCCCGCTCGGCGTCGAGGTCGCGGACCGGCTGCTCGCGCTCATCCACTGCCTGGAGGGGAACATGACGGCCGTACTGGGTGCCCGGGAGTCCTACGACGCCACGCGCGGCGGCCGCTGACAGCGCGGGCAGAAGTAGCTCGACCGGTTCATCCACGGGCGGCGCCGTATCGGCGTACCGCAGCGACGGCAGGGTTCGTCCTCGCGCCCGTAGGCGTCGAGCGAACGATCGAAGTAGCCCGACTCCCCGTTCACGTTGACGTAGAGGCTGTCGAAGCTGGTGCCGCCGACCGTGAGGGCTGCGTTCATGACGTCCCGGGCATGGCCGAGGAGTTCCGCGCTCCGCGGGCGGGTGAGGCTCGCGGTCGGGCGCTCGTAGTGCAGCTTGGCGCGCCACAGCGCCTCGTCCGCGTAGATGTTGCCCACCCCGCTGATCAGCGACTGGTCCAGCAGCGCCCGCTTGACGGTGGTCCGCTTGGCGCGCAGCGCGAGGTGGTAGGCGCCTTCGTCGAAGAGCGGGTCCAAGGGGTCGCGCGCGATGTGCGCGATCACGTCGGGCAGACCGTCGGTGCTGCCGGCCGCGACCTCGTGCAGCGAGAGGCCGCCGAAGGTCCGCTGGTCCACGAAGCGCAGTTCCGTCCCGGCGTCATCGTCGAAGCGCACCCGGATCCGCAGGTGCTTCTCGTCGGGGGCGTCCTGCGGCTGCACCAGCAACTGCCCGCTCATCCCGAGGTGCCCGAGCACGGACAGGTCCCGGCCCTCCAGCGGCAGCCACAGGTACTTGCCCCGCCGCCGCGGCACTCCCACGGTCTCCCCGCGCAGCCGCGCCGCGAAGTCGGCCCCGCCGCCCGGATGCCGCCGAACGGCCCGCGGATGCAGGACCTCGACGGCCTCGACGGTCCGCCCGGCCACCCAGCGCTCCAGCCCCCGCCGCACGACTTCGACTTCGGGCAACTCGGGCACGGGGCACCTCCGGTGGAGTGGATCTGACGCTCCCGGCGAGCGTACCGGCCGCCGGAAACGGCAACCGCCCGCCCCTGCGAGGCAGGGACGGGCGGGTACGTACCGAAGGAAGGGTCAGGCGTCCGGCGCCGAGTCGGCGGGCGTCGGCACCCCGCCGTTCTCGGTCCCGGCCGAAGCCGGGACCTCGGCCGGAGCGGTGGTCGCGGCAGCTGCCGCGGCTGCGGTCCGCTCGTCCGCGGCGGCGCGGATCCCACGCCATGCGGACTCCGCGGCCTGCTGTTCCGCTTCCTTCTTGCTGCGGCCGGTGCCGGTGCCGTACGAGACACCACCGACGCGAGCGGCAGCAGTGAAGGTCTTCTCGTGGTCCGGACCGGTCTCGGAGACCAGGTACTCGGGCACGCCAAGGCCTTCGGCCGCCGTGAGTTCCTGGAGACTGGTCTTCCAGTCCAGGCCGGCCCCGAGGTTCGAGGACTTCTCGATGAGCGGGTCGAAGAGCCGGTGAACCAGCTCCGAGGCCGCGTCGAGGCCCTGATCGAGGTAAACCGCGCCGATCACCGCTTCAAGGGTGTCGGCGAGGATGGAGGCCTTGTCCCGGCCACCCGTGCCCTCTTCGCCCCGGCCGAGCCGGATGAAGGAGCCGAGTTCGAGGCCGCGCCCGACCTCCGCCAGTGCGCGCGAGTTGACCACCGCGGCCCGAAGCTTGGCCAGCTGGCCTTCGGGGAGATCCGGGTGGGTCGTGTACAGCGTGTCCGTGACCACCAGGCCCAGCACGGAGTCCCCGAGGAACTCCAGGCGTTCGTTGGTGGGCAGACCGCCGTTCTCGTACGCGTACGAGCGGTGGGTCAGTGCACGCACCAGAAGGGCGGACTCGAGTTGATACCCGAGCCGCCCTTCCAGAAGCTTGTGGGACGAGGCCGCGTTGTTACTGTCTGCCTGCTTCTCAGCGTTGGACAGCTCAGACATTGCGCCTCTCACCAGCCGCTCAGACCTCGAGGACCTGGCGCTTGTTGTAGGTGCCGCAGCTCGGGCACGCAATGTGCTGGAGCTTCGGCTCCTGGCAACGCTCGCACGAAACCAGGGTGGGGACCGCAGCCTTCCACTGCGACCGGCGGTGGCGCGTGTTGCTGCGCGACATCTTCCGCTTCGGAACAGCCACGGCTACTTCTCCTGCTTCTCGGCGGCGCCCTGAACTCCGTCAGAGGCAGTGCCGCTCATGTTGTCCTTCTCGTCGTCCTGATCGGTCACGACGAGTCCTTGCAATGCCGCCCAACGGATGTCGACGGCGTCATGGTGGTGGTCCGGGTCGTCGTTCAGGCTGAGCCCGCAATCGGGGCACAGTCCGAGACAGTCCTCCCGGCACACCGGCTGCATGGGCAGTGCGAGCACCACCACATCCCGCAGCACGGGTTCGAGGTCGAACAAACCGTCCTCGAGGAAGAGCGTGTCCTCGTCGTCCTCGGCGTCGTCGGCCGGTTCCGCCTTGGAGCGGCTCCGGTCGTCGGCGTCAGGGTACGAGAACATCTCCTGGAAGTCCGCCTTGAGCTCGCGCTCGACGGACTCCAGACACCTTACGCACTCCCCTACGGCCTGCGCACGGGCGGTGCCTGTGACAAGCACCCCTTCCATGACCGACTCAAGGCGGAGGTTGAGCTTTACCGGGGCGCCTTCCGGCACTCCGATGACGCCGACGAGACCGAAGTCCGCCGGTGCCGCGATCTCACGGGACAGCCGCTGCATGGCACCAGGACGCCGGCCCAGCTCGTGCGTGTCGAACACGAGGGGGTTGCGGTGGTCGAGGCGGGTATTCAGGGCCGTTCCTGCTTTCACAGATCGCTGAAGATCAAAAATTCCGCCGCCCCAGGGCAGCATGGATCGCGGTGCATACGCGCGACCGAACAGCCAGGATACCCGGCGCGGCGCCCAGCGCCCAATCCGGCCCTACCGCCCCTGTTCGTACTGACGCAGCTGGTCCAGGTTGATCATGCTCGTGTCGAAGAGGCTGGTCTCGTCGAGCGAGGGCTGCTGGGTCTGCGGCTGGTACCCGGCGTAGGGGTCGGGCTGCTGCTGGTAGGCCCCGTACGGGTCCGACTGCTGCTGGTAGCCGCCGTACGGGTCCTGGTAGGCGTACGCGTCCTGCTGCTGGGCGGCGGGCTGAGGCGGCTGGGCGGGCTGCTGGTAGGCGTACGTGTCGTACACGGGCTCCGCCTGCGCCGGGATCGGCGCCTGCCCGTGCGGCGGCTCCGGCTCGGCCAGGCCCGCCAGGAAGTCAGAGTCGCTCGCCGAGCGGGACTGCTGTCCGCCGACCGCGTCCTGGGCGGCCATGTGGACCCCCAGGTCGTCCGTCGGGACCCGGCCCAGGAGCTTCTGGCGACCGCGACCCACGGCCTCCAGGGTCTTGGAGAGCACCGCTTCGAAGGTCGCCAGCTTGGTGTCCACGTAGGCGTCCGCCTGCTGCCGCTGCGTCTCGGGGTCGTGGCTGCGCTCGGGGGCGTCCATGTCGGGGTAGCCGTGCTCGTCCAGACCCGGTCCGCGGCCCAGCAGCTTCTCCCGGCCCCGGTCCACCGAACCGATGGTCTTGGTCAGCACGACCTCGAAGTTCGCGAGCTTGCTGTCGACGTAGTCGTCGGCCTCGGCCCGGATCTCCTCCGCCTCCCGGCGGGCCTCCTCCAGGATCCGGTCCGCCTCGGCCTGGGAGCGCCGCGCGATCTCGGTGTCGGAGATCAGCGAACCGCGCTGGTTGTGGGCCGCGTCGATGATCCGCTCCGCCTCCCGGCGGGCCTCCTCGACCACCTGCTCCCGGCCGCCGATGAGCTCCTGAGCCTGCGCGAGGGAGCCGGGCAGCGCCTGGCGCACCTCTTCGAGCTGCTCCAGCAGCTCGGCGCGGTTGATCACGCAGGAGGCCGACATGGGCATGGACCGGGCGCCGCCGACGGCCGCGACGATCTCGTCGAGCTTCTTCTGCACGTCCATGGGGGCTCGCACTCTCTCGGCCTCAGGCGGTTCCTGAGACGGACGGGACGACTGTAAGGCCACGGGGTGGGCCCCCGACACCGCCTGACGCCCTGTCGGTCGGTCAGCGGTCGCGCAGCCGCTCCAGGAGCGCCGCGTGGACGTGCGCCGGCAGCAGGTGGGCGACGTCGCCGCCCCAGGTGGCGACCTCCTTGACCAGCGAGGAGGACAGGAAGCTGTAGCTGGGGATCGTCGGGACGAACAGCGTCTCGACGCCCGACAGACCCAGGTTCATCTGGGCCATCTGGAGCTCGTAGTCGAAGTCGCTGACCGCGCGCAGACCCTTGACGATGGCCGGGATCTCCCGCTGCTTGCAGAAGTCGACGAGCAGACCGTGGAAGGACTCGACCTGGATGTTCCCGTAGTCGGCGGTCGCCTCGCGGATCAGCTCCATCCGCTCCTCGACGGTGAACAGGCCCTTCTTCGACTCGTTGATCCCCACGGCGACGTACACGACGTCGTACAGCCTGGAGGCCCGTCCGATGATATCGAGGTGTCCGTTGTGGATGGGGTCGAAGGACCCCGGACAGACGGCGCGGCGCAACTGAACTCCCTCGTTCATGAGTCTTCGTGGGTGGAGTCGGCGCGGCCGTACCACAGGGTGCCCTCGCCGTACTTCCGCGACCGGAGCGGCTCGAAGCCCTCGGGCCACGGGAAGGCGCCGCTCCTGGTGCTGCGCTCCACGGTGACGAGCGCATCGTCCGTGATCCAGCCGTTGGACCGGAGTGTGAGGAGGATCTCCCGCAGGTCCGCGCTGTCCACGACGTACGGCGGGTCCAGGAAGACGATGTCGTACGGGTCCCCGGCGGCCTTGGCCGCCACGATCTGCTCGGCCTTGCCGGCGCGGAACTCCGCGCCGGCAAGGCCCAGCGTCCGGATGTTGTCCCGGATCGCCTTGGCGGCCTTGGCGTCGGCCTCGACGAGCAGGGTGTGGGTCGCGCCCCGGGAGAGCGCTTCCAGGCCCACGGCGCCGGAGCCGCCGTACAGGTCGAGCACCCGGGCCCCTTCGACGCCGTGCAGCGACTCCCAGGTGGAGAAGAGGCCTTCGCGCATCCGGTCCGAGGTGGGCCGGGTGCCGGTGCCGGGGGGCACGGCCAGCCGTCGCCCGCGGGCACTGCCGGCGATCACGCGGGTCATCTGGGGTCCTTCGGTACGGCGGTGGGTGGAGTGCCACGGCGCTGCCGCGGCACTCCAACGATAGGTCGTACCGGTCAGCCCTTCTCCAGGTACTGCTCGCGCTCGGTGTCGAGCAGGGCGTCCAGCGCGGTCCGCAGGCCCGGCAGGCCCTCCAGGGCGGGGTCCTCGGCGACGACGCGGGTGGCCTCCTCCCGGGCCTCGGCGATGACCTCCTCGTCCTCGATGACGGCGAGCATGCGCAGCGAGGAGCGGACTCCGGACTGGGCCTGGCCCAGGACGTCGCCCTCCCTGCGCTGTTCCAGGTCGATCCGGGAGAGCTCGAAGCCGTCGAGGGTGGCGGCGACGGCCGCCAGCCGGGCCCGGGCGGGACTCGCCTCGTGCATCTCGCTGACCAGCAGGCACAGGCCGGGCGCGGAGCCGCGGCCGACGCGGCCGCGCAGCTGGTGGAGTTGCGAGACGCCGAACCGGTCCGCGTCCATGATCACCATGACGGTGGAGTTGGGGACGTTCACCCCGACCTCGATGACGGTGGTGGCGACCAGCACCTTGACCTCGCCGGCGGCGAACCGGCGCATGACGTCGTCCTTGTCGGCGGGGTCCATGCGGCCGTGCAGGACCTCGACGCTCATCCCGGCCAGGGGTCCGCGGGTGAGCTGCTCGGCGATCTCCACGACCGCGAGCGGCGGCCGCCTGTCGGCCTCCTCGGCGGCCTGCTTCTTCTTCGGATCGTCCTCCCCGTCGCCGATGCGGGGGCAGACCACATACGCCTGGTGCCCCTTCTCGACCTCCTCGCGGACCCGTTCCCAGGCCCGGGCGAGGAAGTGCGGCTTGTCCTGGGACGGCACCACGTGCGTGGCGATCGGGGAGCGTCCGGCCGGCAGCTGGTCGAGGACGGAGGTCTCCAGGTCGCCGAAGACGGTCATGGCGACCGTGCGCGGGATCGGGGTCGCCGTCATGACCAGCAGGTGCGGGGGCTGCTTCCCCTTGGACCGCAGCGCGTCGCGCTGTTCCACCCCGAAGCGGTGCTGTTCGTCCACGACCACCAGGCCGAGGTCGTGGAACTGCACCTTGTCCTCGATCAACGCGTGCGTGCCGATCACGATCCCGGCCTCGCCGGTGACCAGGTCGAGCAGGGCCTGGCGGCGCGCCGGCATCCCCATGGAGCCGGTGAGCAGGACGACCTTGGTGCCCTGGTCCGAGCCGCCGAGCATGCCGCCCTCGGCGAGCTCGCCCATCATCTCGGTGATGGAGCGGTGGTGCTGCTGGGCGAGCACCTCGGTGGGCGCGAGCATGGCCGCCTGCCCGCCGCTGTCGACGACGGCGAGCATGGCCCGCAGCGCGACCATCGTCTTTCCGCTTCCGACCTCGCCCTGGAGGAGGCGGTGCATGGGGTGTTCGGTGGCCAGGTCGTCGAAGATCTCCTTCGAGACCTTCTGCTGACCGTCGGTGAGCGTGAAGGGGAGCTTGGCGTCGAAGGCGTCGAGCAGGCCGCCGGGGGCGGGGCGGCGCGGGACGGCCGGGAGTTGGGAGTCGGCGTGCCGGCGGCGGGCCAGGGCGACCTGGAGGACGAAGGCCTCGTCCCACTTCAGGCGCCGGCGGGCGTCCTCGATGTCGGCCTTGGTGCCCGGCCGGTGGATCTTCGACAGCGCCTCGGTCAACGGGACCAGTCCGCGCCCCTCGCGCAGGGTGGTCGGCAGCGGGTCCACGGCGTCCTGGGCGCTGGGCAGCACCGCGTCCAAGCACTTGGCGATCTTCCAGGACTCCATCTTGGCGCAGGCCGGGTAGATCGGGATGAGCTGGTTGGCGAAGGCGGTCGCGGCGTCCCGGTCGGAGGCGTCCTGGGAGAGCGGCTCGTAGGCGGGGTGGGAGAGCTGGAGCTTGCGGTTGAACATGCCGACCTTGCCCGCGAACATGGCGCGCGTCCCGGGCAGCAGGTCCTTGTGCGGCTTGTGCACACCGGCGCCGAAGAAGACCAGCTGGAGGCGGCCGCTGCCGTCGGTGATGGTCACCTCCAGGCGCTTGCCGCGGCCTCCGTTGAAGGTCAGGATCCGGGCGTCGGCGACCTGCGCGACGACGGTCACGTGCTCGTCGATCTGGTCGGAGAGCTCGGCCAGCGAGGTCAGCTCGCCGCGCTCGGCGTACCGCCGCGGGTAGTGGTGGAGCAGGTCCAGGGCCGTGTGCAGGCCGAGCTGCTCGGCCAGCACCTTGGCGGTGGCGGGACCGAGTGTCTTCTTGAGGTCTTCGTCGAGCGCGGGCACGTGTTCCATTGCACACCATCGCGCTGACAAGCCCGCTATTCCACCCCGATGAGGAGCGGTGCCGAGTACCGGCCGCCCCGGTAGGTGACGGTGTCCACGGCGAGGTGGCCGTGCTGGACGTAGGCCTCCAGGCGTTCGGCGACGGCGTCCGGTACATCGGGTCCCAGGACCAGGGTGACGAGTTCGCCGCCGGAGCCCAGCATCCGGTCCAGAACGGCCTCGGCGGTCTCGGGCAGGCCCGCGCCGATGACCGCGACGTCCCCGTCGATGAGTCCGAGCACGTCGCCGGCCTGGCAGATGCCGGCCGAGGTGAAGGACTGCCGTTCGGCGACGGCCAGTTCCCCGTACCGGGTGGCTCCGGCCGCCGCGGTCATGGCGACCACGTCCTCGTCGAAGCTGCCCTCCGGGTCGTGCACCGCGAGGGCGGCCAGGCCCTGGACCGCGGAGCGGGTGGGGATCACGGCCACCCGTACGCCTTCGGCGCGGGCCTGTTCGGCCGCCGCGGCCGCGGCGGCGCGCAGGTCGGCGCCGCCCTGCAGCAGCACCACCTCGCGGGCGTGCGCGCGGCGCACCGCGTCGAGGAGTTCGGCGACGGCCGGCGGCTCCCCGGGGCGTACCAGCACGGTGGTCGCTCCCGCCTCGCCGCAGAGTCCGGCCAGTCCCTCGCCGGGGACGACGGCGACCACGGCCCGTTGGGCGCGTTCGCCCCGTGCCCGGCGGCGTTCGTCCCCGAAGTGGGTGATCCGTATCCGGTAGGGCCGCCCGGCCACGACTCCGGCCTCCACGGCGGCGCCGGGGTCGTCGACGTGGACGTGGACGTTCCACAGTCCGTCGCCGCCGACCACGACCAGCGAGTCGCCGAGTCCGTCGAGGCGTTCGCGCAGTTCGCCGACGGCCGCCTCGGAGGCCTCCAGCAGGTAGATCACCTCGTACGCGGGCCCGTCCTCCTCCTGCGCGCAGGGGTCCGGCGACTGCGGTACGGGCACCGCGCGGCCGCGGACCGGTTCGAGAGCCGGCTCCTGGCCGGACAGCGCCTGCCACAGGGCGCCGAAGACGACGACCAGCCCGCAGCCGCCGGCGTCGACGACCCCGGCCCGGCCCAGTGCGGCCAGCTGCCCGGGGGTCTCGGCCAGGGCGGCGCGGGCTCCGTCGTAGGCGGCGCGGGCCACCTCGGCCGCGGTCCCGGCGGCGGCTCCGGCCGCCTCGCCGGCCCGGGCGGCGGCGCCGGCGACGGTGAGCATGGTGCCCTCCACCGGGTGCGCGACGGCCGCGTACGCCTCCTCCGCGGCCCGGGTGAGCGCGCGGGCCAGCAGTACGCCGGGGCGCGGCTCCCCCGGTTCGGCGGGCCCGGCGGGTTCGTCGCCGAGTACGTCGGCCACTCCGCGCAGCAGCTGCGCCAGGATCGTCCCGGAGTTCCCGCGGGCTCCCACCAGCGCCCCGTGCGCCCAGGCCCGTACGGCCTCGGCCAGGGAGGTGGTCCGCCCTGTGCCGTCGGTCACCTCGGGGAAGGCGTCGGCGAGGCCGCGGTCGGCCGATTCGGCGGTGAGGTAGAGGTTGGTGCCGGTGTCCGCGTCGGCGACCGGGTAGACGTTGATCGCGTCGATGTCCTCGCGGGCCCGGCCCAGTGCGGCCAGGGCGAGGGAGCTCCAGGTGCGCACCGCTTCGGCGTCGAGCTCGTCGGCGGGCTGCGGCTGAGGCTCGTGCGGCACCGGGCGTTCCTCCTTGTGCGGGCCAGGGTTCACCGCAGGGTAACGAAGGACCGCCCGGGGGTCGGGACCGCGGGGCGGGGGCAGCGGCGACCATGGTAGTTTTCTTGGACGGACGCAGTCGTTGTATGCTGCTCCGGTTGCCCGGCGAGAGTCGGGCCATTCCCCCGGCAAACCACTTCAGATCTCTGAATCCGGTGCGCCGGTTTCACTGTAATTGCATCTGAAGTCTTGGAGTGACCTATGGCTGCCAACTGCGACGTTTGCGCCAAGGGGCCCAGCTTCGGCAACAACATCTCCTTTTCGCACCGCCGCACCTCGCGTCGCTGGAACCCGAACATCCAGCGCGTCCGTGCCGTGGTCAATGGGACGCCGAAGCGCCTCAACGCCTGCACCTCGTGCATCAAGGCCGGCAAGGTCTCGCGCTGACGCCTCCCGTCGTAGCGCAGCCCTTTCCGGTTGCCAAAAAGGCCGGTTCACCTCTGGTGAGCCGGCCTTTTGCCTTGCTCTGAGCCCGGCCGTGGGCCGTGCCGACCGCGCGGCCGGAGGTCCGGCCGGGCGGCAGGTTCGAGGTCAGCGCCACTGCCAGGCGTGATCCACCGGGCCGATGCCCCCGCCGAGCGCGAAGCCGGCGGCGATGGCGCCCGTGACGTACTCCTTGGCGGCCGTGACGGCCTCCGGGACGGTCAGTCCCTTGGCCAGGCCCGCCGCGATCGCGGAAGCGAGGGTGCAGCCGGTGCCGTGGGTGTGCCGGTTGTCGTGGCGGGGGGCGCGCAGCCAGCGTTCCTCGGTGCCGTCGGTGAGCAGGTCCACCGCCTGGTGGCCGTGCGCCGCGAGGTGTCCGCCCTTGATCAGCGCCCACCGCGGCCCGTGGTCGAGGATCGCGTCGGCGGCCCGCCGCATGTCGTCCTCGGTCTCCACCACCACGCCGGTGAGCTGGGCCACCTCGTCCAGGTTGGGGGTGGCCACGGTGGCCCGCGGCAGCAGTTCCTTGCGTACGGCGTCCAGCGCCGAGGCGGCGAGCAGCGCGTCCCCGTGCTTGGAGACCCCGACGGGGTCCACGACGGCCGGCGCGCGGGTGTCCGCGAGCAGCGCGGCCACCGTCTCGACCAGGTCGGCGGAGGAGAGCATCCCGGTCTTCACGGCCTGGACGCCGATGTCGTCCACGACGGCCCGGTACTGGGCCGTGACGGCCTCGGCGGGCAGCTCCCAGACTCCCCGTACCCCGAGCGAGTTCTGCGCCGTCACGGCGGTCACCACGCTCATGCCGTGGACCCCGAGCGCCAGCATGGTCTTGAGGTCGGCCTGGATGCCCGCGCCGCCGCCGGAGTCGGATCCGGCGACGGTCAGGCACAGCGGCGGGGCGGTGCTCACAGCACGCCGTCCTGGGGGGCCGGGTCGGTCCCGAAGTGGTCCCAGCCGCCGGTGCTGGTCCAGGGCGCCCCGTCGACGGTCACCTGGGGCAGCGCGGAACGGTTGAGCACCTCGCCGATGACCTTCCAGCGGGCGGGAAGCTTCACGTCGGGCGGGAAGGTCGCCACGATCGCGTGGTCCTCTCCTCCGGTGAGGACCCACTGCAGGGGGTCCACGCCGACGGCCTGGCCGATGTCGTGCATCTGGGTCGGGATGTCGACCGCCGCCGAGCGCAGGTCGATCCGTACCTTGCTGGCGTCGGCGATGTGCCCGAGGTCGGCGATCAGGCCGTCGCTGACGTCGGTCATGGCGGTGGCGCCGAGTCCGGCGGCCGCGGGGCCCGCGTGGTACGGCGGTTCGGGGCGCCGGTGGGCCTCGACGAAGGCCCGCGGGGAACGGAAGCCGCGCGAGAGCACGGCGAAGCCGGCCGCGGACCAGCCGAGCCAGCCGGTGACGGCGACGACGTCGCCGGGCTGGGCGCCGGAGCGCAGGACGGGTTCGTGGTTGCGCAGGTCGCCGAGGGCGGTGATGGCGACGGTGATGACGTCCCCGCGGACGACGTCCCCGCCGACCACGGCGGCGCCGGCGACCTGGCATTCGTCGCGGATCCCGTCCATGAGCTCGGTCGGCCAGGTGACCGGGAGTTCGGCGGGGACGACGAGGCCGAGGAGCAGCGCGGTCGGCACCGCGCCCATGGCGGCGATGTCGGCGAGGTTCTGCGCGGCGGCCTTGCGGCCGACGTCGTAGGCCGTGGACCAGTCGCGCCGGAAGTGCCGGCCCTCCAGGAGGATGTCGGTGCTCGCCACGACGCGCCGGTCGGGGGCGGACACCACCGCGGCGTCGTCGCCCGGTCCGAGCCGGACCGCCGGGGTGGTGGTGAGCCGTGAGGTGAGCTCCCTGATCAGCCCGAACTCCCCCAGCTCGCCGACAGTGCCCTTCATCGCTGTGCCCCTTCTTGCCCAGTCCGCTTGCGGTCGCGAGCCGTCTCAGCTCTGGGTACCGTCAACAGATACGTCAACTTCTGCTCTCCGTACGCCCCGCTGTGCGTGGCGCCGGGCCCGCGGGTCTCCCCGCGGCGCACGGCGACGCGGTACCGTGGCGTCCCTTCTTCCCCCGGCCCGTTCAATCGTGTGGGGCCCACCCGAAGGTTAGGGGAAATGATCCTCGTGGCCGCCCTGGAGGTTCCGTGGTACAGGCGTACATCCTTATCCAGACCGAAGTGGGCAAGGCGTCGTTCGTCGCCGAGTCCATCGGCCAGATCCCGGGGGTGATCCAGGCCGAGGACGTGACGGGTCCGTACGACGTGATCGTGCGTGCCCAGGCCGACACCGTGGACGACCTCGGCCGTATGGTCGTCGCCAAGGTCCAGCAGGTGGAGGGGATCACCCGCACCTTGACCTGCCCGGTGGTCCATCTGTAGCCCCCGTCTACTCTTGGCCGGTGATGTCCCTCCACCACCGGCCCCTGCGTGTCCGCGCCCTGTCGGCCCTGCCCGCCTCGATGGCCCTCCTGGCCGTCGCGGCGTGCTCTCCGGGCGGATCCGAAGCCCGGGTGACTCCTCCGCCCACGCCGCCCGACGACGTCGCGCGGCTCTGTGCGGCACTGCACAAGGAGCTCCCGGAGAAGGTGGCCGGCCTGGCGCGGACCCGAACCGAACCGGAATCCGATCTGACCGCCGCGTGGGGCGGTTCGGCGATCGTACTGCGGTGCGGTATCCCCAAGCCCCCCAAGATGCTCGATCCGAAGCAGGACGGCGTCCACGTGAACGGCGTGGCCTGGCTGCTGGAGAAGCTGGGCGACGGTTCGGGCGGGGGGTTCCGGTTCACCACCGGGATGCGGCTGGCCTACACCGAGGTCCAGGTCGACAAGGAGCATGCCACGGACGCGGGGATGTTGGTCGGCCTGTCCACGGCGATCTCGGCAACCGTGCCCGAGGGCATTTCCTCCTACTGAGTGCCGCGCGCCCGTCGCCGCATGCCGGGAACCCTGCACACCGCCGCCCGCCGACCGCCTTCGAAGGCGGTCGGCGGGCGGTCGGCTGTGGGGACGACGCTCGGGTCTCAGCGCAGGCCGGTGGAGCGGCGCAGGGCCGCCTGGATCAGGCTGTCCACCAGCTCCGGGTACTCGATGCCCGTCTTCTGCCACATCAGCGGGTACATGGAGATCGGGGTGAAGCCCGGCATCGTGTTGATCTCGTTGATGACGAAGCTGCCGTCCTCGGTGAGGAAGAAGTCGGCACGCACCAGGCCCTCGCACGACGCGGCCTCGAAGGCCTCGATCGCGAGCCGCTGCACCTCGGCGGTCTGCTCCGGGGTGAGCGGGGCGGGCACGATCCCGGAGGCGGAGTCGATGTACTTCGCCTCGAAGTCGTAGAAGTCGTGGCTGGACACCGGCGGGATCTCGGCCGGGACGCTCGCGCGCGGCCCGTCCTCGAACTCCAGGACGCCGCACTCGATCTCGCGGCCGCGCAGCAGCGCCTCCACGATGATCTTCGGGTCGTGGCGCCGGGCCTCGCGGATCGCCGCGTCGAGGCCGGAGGCGTCGTCGACCTTGGTGATGCCGATGGAGGAGCCGGCCCGGGCGGGCTTGATGAACAGCGGCCAACCGTGTTCGGCGGCGAAGTCCAGGATCTTGCCCGTGGCGGCGTCCCGGTCGGACTCCCACTCGCGGGGCCGGATGGTCACGTACGGGCCGACGCTCAGCCCGAAGGAGGTGAACACCCGCTTCATGTAGTCCTTGTCCTGGCCGACGGCGGAGGCGAGGACGCCGGAGCCGACGTACGGGATGCCGGAGAGCTCCAGGAGGCCCTGGAGGGTGCCGTCCTCGCCGTACGGGCCGTGCAGGACGGGGAAGACGACGTCGACCTCGCCCAGGGCCTTGGGGACGGCGCCCGGTTCGGTGTAGACGACCTGGCGGCTGGCCGGGTCGACCGAGAGCACGACGGCGCCGTCCTCGGAGTCGGCGAGCTCCTCGACACTCGGGAGCTTGCGGTCGGCGATGGCCATCCGCTCGGGCTCGTCGGCGGTCAGCGCCCATCGGCCGTCCGTGGTGATGCCGATGGGCAGCACCTCGTACTTGGAGCGGTCGATGGAGCGCAGCACGGCGCCCGCCGTGACGACCGAGATGGCGTGTTCCGAGCTGCGGCCGCCGAACACGACGGCCACGCGGGGCTTGCGGCCCTGCTGCTCAGGGGTCTGGGGGAGGTTCTCGCTGCTCATATCGCCACGAGAGTACCCGCTCAGACGTGCGGAATGGAGTCAGCGACGTTCCGGTTTGGCGCTGCGGCCCATCAGATCCTTGAGCGCGACCAGGGTGGGCTTGCCGTGGTGGACGATGTCCACCACCGTGTCGGTGATCGGCATGTCCACTCCGTGGCGGCGTGCCAGATCCGCCACCGACTGGCAGGACTTGACGCCCTCGGCGGTCTGCTTGGTGACCGCGATGGTCTCCTCCAGGGTCATCCCGCGGCCCAGGTTGGTGCCGAAGGTGTGGTTCCGGGAGAGCGGCGAGGAGCAGGTGGCGACCAGGTCGCCGAGGCCCGCGAGGCCGGAGAAGGTGAGCGGGTCGGCGCCCATGGCCACGCCGAGGCGGGTGGCTTCGGCGAGTCCGCGGGTGATGAGCGAACCCTTGGTGTTGTCGCCCAGGCCCATCCCGTCGGCGATGCCGACGGCGAGGCCGATGACGTTCTTGACGGCGCCGCCGAGCTCGCAGCCGGTGACGTCGGTGCTCGTGTACGGGCGGAAGTACGCGGTGTGGCAGGCGGCCTGGAGGCGCTGGGCCACGCCCTCGTCCACGCAGGCGACGACGGAGGCGGCGGGCTGGCGGGCGGCGATCTCGGCGGCCAGGTTGGGGCCGGTGACCACCGCGATGCGCTCGGCGGGGACCTTGGCCACCTCCTCGATGACCTCGCTCATCCGCTTGGCGGTGCCGAGTTCGATGCCCTTCATCAGGGAGACGAGCACGGTGTCGGGGGCCAGCAGGGGCGTCCACGCGGCGAGGTTCTCGCGCAGGGTCTGGGACGGGACGGCGAGGACGGTGAAGTCCGCGCCGGCCGCGGCCTCGGCCGGGTCGGTGGTGGCCCGGAGGTTCGCGGGGAGTTCGACACCGGGGAAGTAGTCCGGGTTGGTCCGGCCGGTGTTGATGGAGTCGACCACCTCCTGGCGGCGGCCCCACAGCGTCACCTCGCAGCCCGCGTCGGCGAGCACGATGGCGAAGGCCGTGCCCCAGGAGCCTGTTCCGAAGACGGTCGCCTTCACGGGACGTGTCACTTGTTGCCCTCCCCTGCGGCCTTGCGCCGCTGTTCCGCCCTGGCGTTGCGATGGTCGTACGGCTGCTCGGGCGCGGTCTCGCCGCGCACCTCCTCCAGCAGCGCGGTGATGGCCGCCATGATGACCTCGGTGACCTCCCGCAGAACCTCCGGGGTGGGTTCCCGGTCGTAGTAGGCGGAGAGGTCCACCGGCGGTCCGGCGAGCACCTGGAGGGTCTTGCGCGGGAAGAGCCGGACCTTGTTCTCCTTGGCGTAGGGCGGCATCGCGAGGTTCGCGCCCCACTGGGCCACCGGGATGACGGGTGCCCGGGTGATCAGCGCGACGCGGGCGGCACCGGTCTTGCCGGCCATCGGCCACATGTCGGGGTCGCGGGTGAGGGTGCCCTCCGGGTAGAAGGCCACGCATTCACCGCGCTCGATGGCGTCCACGGCGGCCCGGAACGCGTCCAGGGCGTTGGTGGACTCCCGGTAGACGGGGATCTGCCCGCTGCCACGGAGGATCGCCCCCACGACGGGGACCTTGAAGAGGGCCGCCTTGGCGAGCAATCGGGGCACGCGGCCGCTGTTGTACTGGAAGTGCGCGTACGAGAGCGGGTCCAGATACGAGTTGTGATTGACGGCGGTGATGAATCCGCCCTCGGCCGGAATGTGCTCGATTCCCCGCCAGTCCCGCTTGAAGAGCACTACCAGCGGCGGTTTTGCGATGACCGCCGCCAGGCGGTACCAGAAGCCGATTCTGCGGCGGGACACTCGGACACCTTCCTCTAGGACCGGTGCGCGGCTTGGGCACCTCGTCGGCCGGACAAGTGTCACCCCACGCCCGGTCTCTGTCGAGAACACCGTACGCCCCGCTCACCCCGCCGGACTCCCGGGTTGCCCGGGCGGAGGTGACAATGGGCCGACACATGACCCGGCCATGACCTGACCATGGCCGAAGGATGTGCCGCAGCGCACCGGAGGGAAGGGGTCCGTCACGAACGCCGTCTGGAGTCTGGTGGTCCCGCTGAAGCCTCTGGCGGTGGCGAAGAGCCGTCTCGCGCGGTCCGTGGGCACCTCTCGTCCGGGCCTCGCCCTGGCCTTCGCCCAGGACACCGTCGCGGGAGCCCTGGCCTGCGCGGCGGTCGCGGATGTGGTGGTCGTCACGGACGACGCCGCGGCCGGTACGGAACTGGCGCGGCTCGGGGCGCGGATCGTCCCCGACGCCCCGGCGGCCGGGCTCAACGCGGCCCTGGACCACGGGGCGCGGGCGGTGCGGTCGGGCCGGCCGGGCGCCGCGGTGGCCGCGCTGAACGCCGATCTGCCGGCGCTGAGACCTCCGGAATTGCAACGCGTGCTCGAAAACGCTTCGGTATTTCCGCGGGCATTTCTGGCGGATGCGGCCGGAATCGGGACGACTCTGCTTTCCGCCGCTCCGGACGTGGAATTGGCCCCCTCGTTCGGTGGGCCGTCACGGGCCAGGCATTCGGCCTCGGGGGCGGTGGAAATCGCGCTGGCGGACGTCGACAGCGTGCGCCGGGACGTGGACACGGCGGCCGATCTGCGGACCGCTCTCACCCTCGGCGTGGGGCGTCACACCGCCCGATACAGTGCCCGTATGCAGGCGACCGCGTACACGTACGACTCCCAGACCCGCAGCGGCAGTGTGCTGCTGGACGACGGCACTCCGGTGCCTTTCGAGGCCCCGGCCTTCGACGCGGGCGGCCTGCGGCTGCTGCGGCCCGGGCAGCGGGTCCGGATCGAGACGGACGGTGCGGGCGCGAACCTGCGGATCACCCTGGTGACGCTGCAGACGTTCTGAAGGCACGCCCGCCCGCGCCCCGGACGGGGCTCCGGTGGGCCGAACGCACCGCGGGCCGGCTCCCCCGCACGGGGAAAGCCGGCCCGGCCTGTGTGACGCGTGCCCCTACTTCTTGCGGGCGGTGGTCTTCTTCGCGGTGGCCTTGCGCGTCGCCGTCTTCTTGGCGGGCGCCTTCGTCGCTGCGGTGACCTTCTTGGCCGCCGGCGCGGTCTTCTTCGCCGCGGCGGTGGTCTTCTTCGCGGCGGGCGTGGCCTTCTTGGCCGCGGTGGTGGTCTTCTTGGCGGCCGCGGTGGCCTTCTTGGCCGTGGCGGTGCTCTTCACCGCCGCCTTCTTGGCGGTCGCGGTGGCCTTCTTGGCCACGACCTTCTTGGCGACCGTGGTCTTCGCCGCGGCCTTCTTGGCGGTGGTGGCCTTCTTCGCGGCGGCCTTCTTGACCGTGGCGGAGGCACCACCCGTGAGGCTGCCCTTGGGCGCCTTCTTCACGGACACCTCGCCGCCCTTGGGGAGCTTCTTGGTGCCGCTGACCAGGTCTTTGAAGCCCTGGCCGGCACGGAAGCGGGGCACAGAGGTCTTCTTGACCCGGACGCGCTCACCCGTCTGCGGGTTGCGGGCGTAACGGGCCGGACGGTCGACCTTCTCGAACGAGCCGAAGCCCGTGACCGAGACCCGGTCGCCCGCGACGGTAGCGCGGACGATCGCGTCCAGTACCGCGTCGACAGCATCCGCGGCCTGCTGACGGCCGCCCAGCTTGTCGGCAATCGCTTCTACGAGCTGCGCCTTGTTCACGTCTTCCCCTTCGGAGACTTCGCCAGAACGAATGTGTTCAAGCTTATTTCGCACGTTAGGCGGATATATACCGCAAATCAAACACGAAACGGGCTAATCACCCTAGTGCCGCAACGCTGTAGGCCGTTACGGAGTTCCTTCGCATCAGTCGCCTTCAGGGAATCGACCCTCGTCGAGGTCCTTCATCAACCTGTCCAGGCGCCTGGCCGCATCGGCGAGATCATGCTTCGCCGCGGCCGTGACGACCAACAGCTTCCGGGACAGCGCCATCCTTACGCCCTCCGGGACTTGCAGTGAGCGCACCCGTGTGTGTGCTTCTTTCAACCGGTCCGCGACGAGTTCGTAGAGCTGGAGTTGACTGTCGCGTTCCATGCACAGATTGTGCCATCTGGGGCGAGTTGTCGCCTCACGGGGCCTCAACAAACGACTGCGCCCCCCGCCGGAGGGCGAGGGGCACAGTGTTGTCGATGTGATCACCAGAAGGTGAATAAGCGCTGATCAGGCAGGAATCAGACCTGAATCGTGCGCGGCTTGAAGGTGGGTCGGGCGCTTTCGTAGGTGGCGATGTCCGCTTCGTTCTGAAGGGTGAGCGAGATGTCGTCCAGGCCCTCCAGCAGACGCCAACGGGCGTTGTCGTCGAGTTCGAACTCCGCGACGACGCCCTCCGCTCGCACCTGGCGGTCGACCAGGTCGACCGTGATCTCGGCGGTCGGGTCGGCCTCCGTCAGCTTCCACAGCTGCTCGACGGTCTCCTGCGGGAGGACGACGGTCAGCAGACCGTTCTTCAGGGAGTTCCCACGGAAGATGTCGGCGAAGCGGGAGGAGATGACCGTCTTGAAGCCGAAGTTCTGCAGGGCCCAGACGGCGTGCTCGCGCGAGGAACCCGTACCGAAGTCGGGGCCGGCGACCAGGACGGTCGCCCCGGCGCGCTCCGGGCGGTTCGTGACGAACTCCGGGTCCTTGCGCCAGGCCTCGAAGAGCCCGTCCTCGAACCCGTCGCGGGTGATCTTCTTCAGCCAGTGGGCCGGGATGATCTGGTCGGTGTCGACGTTGCTGCGGCGCAGCGGGACGGCCCGGCCGGTGTGGGTGGTGAAGGCTTCCATGGTTCAGACTCCGGCGGTCGCGTCGGCGGCGGACAGGTCGGCGGGCGAGGCCAGATGGCCCAGCACCGCGGTGGCGGCGGCCACCTGCGGGGAGACCAGGTGGGTGCGCCCGCCCTTGCCCTGCCGGCCCTCGAAGTTGCGGTTGGAGGTGGACGCGGAGCGTTCACCGGGCGCCAGTTGGTCGGGGTTCATGCCCAGGCACATGGAACAGCCCGCGTGCCGCCACTCGGCGCCGGCGTCCTTGAAGACCTTGTCCAGGCCCTCTTCCACGGCCTGCAGGGCGACCCGGACCGAGCCCGGGACGACCAGCATCCGTACGCCGTCGGCGACTTTGCGGCCGTCGATGATGCCGGCGACGGCGCGCAGGTCCTCGATGCGGCCGTTGGTGCAGGAACCTACGAAGACGGTGTCGACCTTGATGTCCCGCAGCGGCTGTCCGGCGGTCAACCCCATGTACTCCAGGGCCTTTTCGGCTGCCAGGCGCTCCGAAGCGTCCTCGTACGAAGCCGGGTCGGGGACGTGGGCCGACAGCGGCGCGCCCTGGCCCGGGTTGGTGCCCCAGGTGACGAAGGGGGACAGCGCGGCGCCGTCGATGACGACCTCCGCGTCGAAGACCGCGTCGTCGTCGGTGCGCAGGGTCCGCCAGTACGCGACCGCCGCGTCCCAGTCCTCGCCGGTGGGGGCGTGGTCGCGGCCCTGCAGGTAGTCGAAGGTGGTCTGATCAGGGGCGATCATGCCCGCGCGGGCACCGGCCTCGATCGACATGTTGCAGATCGTCATGCGGGCTTCCATCGACAGTTTCTCGATGGCCTCGCCCCGGTACTCCAGGATGTAGCCCTGGCCGCCGCCGGTACCGATCTTGGCGATGATCGCCAGGATCAGGTCCTTCGCGGTGACGCCCTCGGCCAGTGCGCCGGTGACGGTGATCGCCATCGTCTTCGGGCGGGCCAGGGGCAGCGTCTGGGTGGCCAGTACGTGCTCGACCTGGCTCGTGCCGATGCCGAAGGCCAGCGCGCCGAAGGCGCCGTGCGTGGAGGTGTGCGAGTCGCCGCAGACCACGGTGGTGCCGGGCTGGGTCAGACCCAGCTGCGGTCCCACGACGTGGACGACGCCCTGCTCGACGTCGCCCAGCGAGTGCAGGCGCACGCCGAACTCGGCGCAGTTCGCCCGCAGGGTCTCCAGCTGGGCGCGGGAGACCGGGTCGGCGATGGGCTTGTCGATGTCGAGGGTGGGGGTGTTGTGGTCCTCGGTCGCGATGGTGAGGTCGAGGCGTCGGACCTTGCGGCCGGCCTGACGCAGCCCCTCGAAGGCCTGCGGGCTGGTCACCTCGTGCAGCAGGTGCAGATCGATGAAGAGGAGGTCGGGCTCGCCTTCGGCGCGCCGGACGACATGGTCGTCCCAGACCTTCTCCGCGAGTGTCCTACCCATCGCTTTCCCTCCGGCCGGCCGGTTGTGCCGGCGCTTCATAGAGATCTTGTGCGCCGTGCCGCCCGTACCCCACGTCCCGGACGACGGCTCGGACCCAGTGGTTCGTGGACCCGCACATACAGACTCGCTCGTTCTTGGAAAAATTGAACTTGCGTTTCACAGTGTGAGACGCGAATATCGTTTCATGGACAACTCTAGCGGCGTCGGCGTTCTCGACAAGGCAGCTCTGGTATTGAGCGCACTGGAGTCCGGTCCGGCCACCCTCGCCGGGCTGGTCGCGGCGACAGGGCTCGCACGACCCACGGCACATCGCCTTGCCGTGGCACTGGAACACCACCGGATGGTGGCGAGGGACATGCAGGGCCGGTTCATCCTCGGACCGCGGCTGGCGGAGCTCGCCGCCGCGGCCGGCGAGGACCGCCTGCTGGCCACGGCGGGACCGGTACTCACCCACCTCCGTGACGTGACGGGAGAGAGCGCGCAGCTCTACCGCCGTCAGGGAGACATGCGCATCTGCGTGGCGGCCGCGGAGCGGCTCTCGGGCCTTCGGGACACCGTCCCGGTGGGCTCGACGCTCCCGATGAAGGCCGGTTCGGCCGCGCAGATCCTGATGGCGTGGGAGGAGCCCGAGCGGCTCCACCGCGGCCTTCAGGGCGCGCGCTTCACGGCGACGGCGCTCTCGGGCGTACGGCGTCGCGGTTGGGCGCAGTCGATCGGCGAGCGGGAGCCCGGCGTGGCCTCCGTCTCGGCGCCGGTGCGCGGGCCGTCGAACCGTGTGGTGGCCTCCGTATCGGTCTCCGGGCCGATCGAGCGGCTGACCCGCCACCCGGGGCGGATGCACGCCCAGGCCGTCATCGACGCGGCCGCCCGACTCACGGAGGCGCTGCGCCGCTCCGGCTGAGCAGCGATTCCCTGAAATTCCGCCTCTCGAGGTGGGCGGAACACCTCGACGTCATCCTCACGAGCCCGACAGGGGCCGCCGCCGACGCCGCACACGTCCGGGCAGCGGCCCCTGCATCACGTTCGGTTACATCGGTCCTCGGCGGGTCACGCTGAGGGCCCACCGGTAGAGGTCCGGCACCCGGAAGGAACGGGGCGACCCGTCGCTCTCGATGGGAGCGATCAGCCCCGCCTCCTGGGCCAGGCCGATCAGGTCTTCCGGCGTTTTACCCAGGGCATCCTCCAGGACATCCTCGCTAACGGGCGTCCTTCCGTACTCCCGCAAGGCTGCGGCCACCTGCTGGAGCTCTTGGAACTCCTCGTCCAACAGAGCGGAGAGCGCCGGATCGCTGACGCGTTCCAGGCTCAAAGCAAGGCTCCGGGGGCGCAGGACCGAGCGGTCGTATCCGCTCCGCCTCTCCTCGTCACGTTCCCAGACAAGAGCGGCTGCGAAGAGCTGTAGCAGCGCCCGTGGCGAGTGGTCTCCATTCGCGTCGGCCAGCCGATTCCACACCCAGTTTGAGGTGAAGGCAGTCCGTTCACCTCGCATGCGCTCTCCCACCAGCGCACCCCACGCTGCAGCCACCTGGTCAGGGCTCCAAGAGGCGACATCGAGCCCCGGAAGGTTCTCGTCGAAGGCCGCCAGAATGTCCCTGAAGGCCTCGGCTCGTACTGCCCGCTTCAGTACGACTTTGAAGTACTCCTCGCGCTCCTCCCACTGGAGCCGGCGGGAGAGTCCGAAGAAGTGGCTCTTGTTCTCGAAGCGCAGACCCTGCCAGATGTCCTGGCGCACAAGAATCTTCATCCGCACATTCTTGAGGCGCGGCGCCAGATCAGCTTGCTTGGTGAGCAGCCCCGCGATGGCAGTGGACCGTCGGATCCGTTGGTCAGGCGAGTGACCGAAAGCCGTGTCCAAGCCGTCGAAAAGCAGCAGCAGGCGATCACCGCGTGCGTCCACCCGTCGCAGCCAGTCTGCACACTCCAGGGGCCCCATCGGGTCGGAGAGCACTTCGACAATGGCACGGGTGGCGGCGTAGTCGCCTTCCTCGATGCCACGGATCGCCGGGTGAGGGGCTCCGATGTCCCAATGCTGAGCGTGCGTCCGGTAAATGGCGAGAGCCACCAGAACTTGCCAGAAGGAGCCCCAGTCGAGGCCCTTGGCCACGAGAGCACCGTCGATGGCGCCATAGTTGTCCGCCCCGAACGACCAGTCAGGGCGATCTGCAAACTGGTTCGGCGTCGTGACCAGAACCGGCGCCCAGCCGTCCGACCCACCAGCGGCCAACCACCGGAACAGAGCGGTCTTTCCGGTGCCTTTGCGCCCGATGATCAGCGGAATATCCGGGTCTGCAGTCTCGTTCACCTGGCGAGTGACGACGTAGTCCTGCAAGAACTCATCGTGGTCGAGCAGTTCAGCCGTACCGGTGGAGAAGGACAGCTGCTGGAGCGCTGCCGCCTTGCTTGCCGACGTGCGCTGGTGCAGCCCCGGCTCGGGCGCCCGCTCGGGCACGATCTGAACGATCCAGTCGGCGATCTTGCTGTACGGGGTCAGCTGAGCTCTGGAGGTCGCAACCGTGTCCGAGAACGCAACGTCCGCGCTGTAGGGGATCACGTGGGTGATCTCATCGGCCGAGAGCGGAGACACCCCTGTCCGCGCCGAGGTAAAGGGCTCGACCCACCCTTCCACCCATGACCTCGCACGCTCCGCCAGCCGGGTGGCGCTGAGACCCGGCGGCATGGGGGACACGACAAACCTCGGTTCAGGGGTCAGCTCGTTGCCCGCCCGGCTTCGACGCGTGGTTGACCTCAGCAGAGCCCTGGCCAGCAACTCGGTGCCGAGCCGCGCCTGACCATGCGGGTGGAAGCACACCACGGCCATGTCGGAGACGTCGAAGAGCAACGGCGCCGCCACCGGGCTCACTCCCGTACGCGAGTCGATCAGAATGACGTCCGGATGCAAGTTGGAACTGCGGGCGTCGTCAACGAGCCGATGGAGCGCATTGACGCGTTCGCGGTACCAGATCTCCGGCTCCAGCGAACGAAGCTGCGCCGCGTAGGCGCTGTCCAGCTTGCCGGCCGGCAGGCAGTACAGCCGCCCGGCATCGTCCACCGGGACCACGTGTTCCAAGATCGGGACATCACCCCCGAACTCGTACTGCAAGAGTGCTGACACCACGCCCTTGTCGGCAGCCACGTCTCCTTCGATTCCGAATAGGGCATCGAGCCCTGGGGCCTCCAGGTCCATGTCGATGCAGAGCACCTTCAAACCGTGCTCGGCGCTCAGTTTGCGCGCCACGGCCGCCAGCGCGGTGCTTCGCCCCACACCACCCTTGAGGCTGTAGAAGGTGACCACCGGCGCAGAGTCCAGGTCCTCGTCCAGATCACTGGCAAAGACGATCCCGGCCGGCTCGCTTGCGGTTGCCCGGTCGAAGGCGGCGGACCAACCCGGCTGACTCGTCTGCTCCACGGCGAGGTCGCCGTACCAGGAGACTTCTGCCGGCGCGAGCAGCTCCCACGTGTGGACTGCCTCACGTGCACCGGACGTGAGATCGCCAAAGGTGCAGTCGAAGCGGTCGACATACGGAATCGCCGCATATCCGTCCGACACCACACGCACGATGAGGCCGGACGCATCGCTGACGACATGGACCTCAGCACCGGGGGCGCTGGCCTCAGCGCATCGCCTGATCTCGCCGATCTGCTCATCGTGGACTGACATCTTGGTCGGAATCTCCTTCATCTCCGGGATCCTCTGCCCCTGCCCGCCTGTCGCGACCCAGCACTTCTGATGCGCGTGGACACCCACGCTGCGAGGTCTACGCCACCCTTCAGCAGGTCGGCGGCATCGACACCCTTCGGCAGCTCCACTGCATAGCGCAACTCCGTCCCCCAGTGACTGAGGAAGAGTTCACTATGCCCCCGGGGAGCCGTAAATCCTGCCGAGGACCACAGCCCCCGCAAGTTGTGCCCCGCCGCGCCGCTACGGGGGAACGGAATGCCGCTCAACTGCAGGTACGACTTCAGTCGGCACTCGACGACGTACCCCGCGAGGTAGACCGCCCCAAGGGTGTGCCCGGATGCCTCCAGCACCTTCGCCTCGGTCGCACGCAGCCCAGCGACAGCATGGAAGTCGTTCACACCCAGCCCTCCACCATCATCTCAGGGATCATGGTGGCATTCCCTGGGGCGGTGTGAGGAGTGAACCAACTTTTCCGGAACGGCGAAGAGGCCCTCCGCGATGAACGCGGAGGGCCTCTTCGATGCGTACCCCCGACCGGATTCGAACCGGCGCTACCGCCTTGAGAGGGCGGCGTGCTAGGCCGCTACACAACGGGGGCTAGCTGGTGCTGCTGTTACTGCGCTGGGCTACCAGGACTCGAACCTAGAATAAGGGAACCAGAAACCCTCGTGTTGCCAATTACACTATAGCCCAAAGTGGTCTAGACCAGACCAACAGTACCCCCGACCGGATTCGAACCGGCGCTACCGCCTTGAGAGGGCGGCGTGCTAGGCCGCTACACAACGGGGGCCCTAGCGATCCTGCATCAAGACGTCCGGGTGCGACCCTGGAGATCTCGCGGGAAGGATCTGTACCCCCGACCGGATTCGAACCGGCGCTACCGCCTTGAGAGGGCGGCGTGCTAGGCCGCTACACAACGGGGGCAAAGCACTGCGTTACTGCTGCACTGCGCTGGGGTACCAGGACTCGAACCTAGAATAAGGGAACCAGAAACCCTCGTGTTGCCAATTACACCATACCCCACCAAAAGTCAACCCCTCACCGGGGTTTCTCTTCGGGTGGCGCCTCCGTCCGGCCTTTCGGCCCGCTCCGGCGGCGCAGAAAGAACATTACCGGATGCCTGACCGTGCTCCAAAACGGGTATCCCGTGCCAGCAGCTGTGGGAGCTGGTCAAGGCCTTCGATGCGGTGCGCCCCCTCGGGCCCGGGGCCGCGGCCACCGGTGCGGTCGATCCAGACGGCCGTCAATCCCGCGTCACGCGCACCCCGCGCGTCGATCTCCGGCTGGTCCCCCACGTACGCCACCTCGCCGGGCGGCAGGCCGAGCGCCTCGCACGCGGCGAGGAAGGCTCCCGCCTCGGGCTTGCTGATCCCGAGTTCGACGGCGCAGACCAGCACCTCGAAGCGGTCGCGCAGACCGAGGTCGCGCAGCTTCGGGTCCTGGTTCGCGGTGGAGGAGTTCGAGAGCACCCCGTGCCGGTAGTCGGCCGCGAGGGCGTCGAGCGCGGGAACCACGTCGGGGAAGACGACCCAGGCGGACTTGTAGTGCTCCACGTACCGGTCGAACCAGGCGTCGGCCTCGTCCGCGGTCATCGCGGGCCGCTCCAGGAACTCCCGCACCCTCTCCTGTCGCTGCCCCTGGAAGGTGCCCTCGCCGGCCGCGAAGCGCGCCCAGTGCCGGTCGGTGATCTCCCGCCACAGCGCGAGCGCCTGCGTGGGGGTCCCGTACCGCTCCGCGAGCCGCTCGGCCTCCAACTGGCGCGCGAGTCCGGCGGCATCGGCCCCGGTGTAGTCGAAGAGGGTGTCGTCGATGTCCCACAGCACGGCGCGGATCGGCATGGGGCCGAGCCTACGCCGCGGGCACCAGCGCCGTGGGTACGACCAGGAAGTCCGTCACGAAACAGGTGACCCGGCCCTCGGCGTCGCGCCCGATCCAGGTCGGGTAGCAGCCGTCGCCCCACCCGGAGGTGAAGCCGGCGAGGGTGTGACCGTCCTCTCCCTCGGCCAGGAAGACGGCCGGGCCGTCCCCGACCGTCTCCATGGCGGCCCACACCGCCCCCTCCTCGTCCTCGGTGCCGGGGAAGGAGCCGTCGGCGGAGGCGTCGTAGAAGCAGCCGGTGCCGGCGTCCACGCCGTAGCCGTAGAACTCGTCCTCGCCGAGGGAGGCGGGGTCCTGACCCTCGTCGACGGCCATCTCCCACCTCGTGGTCGGGGTGTCGCGGATCACCAGACGCGCGGCGGCGACCCGGGTGTGCGGGCGGGGTCCCTGCGGGGCCCCGGGGCGCACCAGCGTGGCGATCGCGGCTTCCGCCCGGTACCGACCCGGTTCCACCACGACACTGAACGGCTCGACTTCGTCCTGCCCGAGGCAGACGAAGGGGTCGCAGGCGACGACCCTGCCCGTGGGCAGGGTCACCTCGCCGATGACGACCGGGGCCAGGGTCCCCGTCGTGCCGTCCTGGTGGGTGAAGGCGGAGCCCGGGGTGAAGTGCCAGGCGTAGTCGGGCGGGGTCATCGGCACGGGTGCCTCCGAAGTGCGGGAGCGAGTGGTGATCGTTCTCCCGGAGCCTAGGGCCCGCCTCCGACAACGCCGCAGGGGGCGGTGTCCGGGCGTTCCGGCCACCGCCCCCCGCGGGACGTACGTCGAGAGCTACGCGGCGAGCTTCGCCAGCGTCGCGTCGATGCGGGCCAGCGACCGCTCCTTGCCCAGGATCTCCAGGGACTCGAAGAGCGGCAGGCCGACCGTGCGGCCGGTGACGGCCACGCGGACCGGCGCCTGGGCCTTGCCGAGCTTGAGGCCGTGGGCCTCACCGGCGGTCAGGACGGCCTGCTTGAGGGACTCGGGGTCCGTCCAGTCCGCCGACTCCAGGTTGGCGCGCGCCGTGGTGAGCAGCGCGGCCGGCTCGCCCTTCATCGCCTTGTCCCACGAGGCCTGGTCCGACACCGGCTCCTTCAGGAACAGGAAGTCGACGTTGGCAGTGATGTCCGACAGGACGGTCACCCGGGTCTGGGCGTGCGGGGCGATCCGTGCCCAGGCCTCGGCGTCGAAGTCCTCGGGGGCCCAGTTGGCGTGCGGGGCCTGCAGCCACGGGGCGCAGGCGTCCGCGAAGGCCTTCGGGTCCAGCAGGCGGATGTGGTCGCCGTTGATCGACTCGGCCTTCTTCAGGTCGAAGCGGGCCGGGTTGGCGTTGACGCCGTCGATGTCGAACTTCGACACCATCTCCTCGATCGTGAAGACGTCCTGGTCCTTGGAGAAGGACCAGCCGAGGAGCGAGAGGTAGTTCAGCAGGCCCTCGGGGAGGAAGCCGCGCTCGCGGTACAGGTTGAGCGAGGCCTCGGGGTCGCGCTTGGAGAGCTTCTTGTTGCCCTCGCCCATCACGTACGGCAGGTGGCCGAAGGCGGGGGTGCTCTTGGCGACGCCCAGTTCGATCAGCGCCTTGTAGAGGGCGATCTGGCGGGGGGTGGAGGAGAGCAGGTCCTCGCCGCGCAGGACGTGCGTGATCTCCATCAGCGCGTCGTCGACCGGGTTGACCAGTGTGTAGAGCGGGGCGCCGTTGGCTCGGACGATGCCGAAGTCCGGCACGTTGTCCGGGGTGAAGGTCAGCTCGCCGCGGACGAGGTCGGTGAAGGTGATCGGCTCGTCGGGCATCCGGAAGCGGACGATCGCCGGGCGGTGCTCGCCCTGGTACGCCTCGATCTGCACGGGGGTGAGCTCGCGGCAGTGGCCGTCGTAGC
Source organism: Streptomyces sp. CLCI03 (assembly GCF_053615355.1). NCBI lineage: Bacteria > Bacillati > Actinomycetota > Actinomycetes > Kitasatosporales > Streptomycetaceae > Streptomyces > Streptomyces sp. CLCI03. The sequence goes on from NZ_CM132132.1 coordinate 2,524,666, forward strand.
CGGAGGGCTTGCCGGCGGCGCGGGCGGCCGCGCGGCGGGCGTCGAGCTCTTCGGTGGAGCAGTAGCAGTGGTACGCGTAGCCACCGTCGAGCAGCTTCTTCGCGACGTCCGCGTAGATGTCCATGCGCTCGGACTGGCGGTACGGGGCGTGCGGGCCGCCGACCTCGGGGCCCTCGTCCCAGGTGAAGCCGAGCCAGCGCAGCGAGGCGAGCAGCTGGTCGTAGGACTCCTCGGAGTCGCGGGCCGCGTCGGTGTCCTCGATGCGGAAGACGAACGTACCGCCGTGGTGGCGGGCGAACGCCCAGTTGAAGAGTGCGGTCCGGACCAGGCCCACGTGGGGGTTGCCGGTCGGGGAGGGACAGAAACGTACGCGGACGGGTCCGTTAACCACGCTTGATCACCTTGTTGGTGAGAGTGCCGATGCCTTCGATGGTGACGGCGACCTCGTCGCCGACGTTGAGGGGGCCGACTCCGGCCGGGGTCCCCGTGAGGATGACGTCGCCGGGGAGCAGCGTCATGGCCTCGGAGATGTGGACGATCAGGTCCTCGATGGACCGGACCATGTCGCTGGTGCGGCCGAGCTGGCGCTGTTCGCCGTTGACCGTGCACTGGATGGTCAGGTCGCTCGGGTCCAGGTCGGTCTCGATCCAGGGGCCGAGGGGGCAGGAGCTGTCGAAGCCCTTGGCCCGGGCCCACTGCTTCTCCCGCTTCTGGACGTCGCGCGCGGTGACGTCGTTGGCGCAGGTGTAGCCGAGGATGACGTCCTTGACGCGCTCCTTCGGGACCTCCCGGCACATCCGGCCGATGACCACGGCGAGCTCCGCCTCGTGGTGGAGGTCCTGGGAGAAGGAGGGATATGTGATCGGGTCGCCCGGGCCGACCACCGAGGTGGAGGGCTTGAAGAAGGTGATCGGGGCGTCGGGGACCTCGTTGCCGAGCTCCGCCGCGTGCTCCGCGTAGTTGCGGCCGATGGCCACGACCTTGTTCGGGAGCACGGGCGGCAGCAGTCGGACCTTGCTCAGCGGGACCTTCGTGCCCGAGAGCTCGAAGTCCGCGAAGGGGATGCCCTTGATGATGTCGAGCACGAGCGTGGAGTCGTCGCCGGGGGCGCCGTCGCCCTCGACCGCGCCGAACGCGACGTTGCCGTCGATCGAGAACCTGGCGATGCGCACCTGTTGCGTCTGCCCCTCTGTATTTCCGCTGGCTGGAGTCTGCGGACCCCAGGCTAACGCGGCGGGCAGCGGCGCTTCACGTTCCTTTGCGGGGTGGCTACTCCGCGGCGGCGGCGACCGGCACGTTCATGAGGATGGTGCGGCGCGGGTTCGCGGTCTGCGTCGGCAGCTCGACGGAGTGCTCCGGGGTGGCCGGTGCCGCCTGCAGCTCCTCGGCGTCCTTGAGGTGCGCAAGGGTCGTGCGGCGGGGGTTGGCTATGTTGCGGAACATCGTCGTCGTCTTCATCGGAGTTCGGGGTCCTCGGTTCGATCTGTGAGTGTCGGCTGTCGCATGCACCAACCCTGGCGCCAACCCTTTAAGGGGCAAGGCTAAACATCTGAATCCCCCGGCGAACCGGGAAGTAATGGCCATGGCTGTGTGAGTTTGCTCACCCTTGACCCGACATTACTGGCATATTGGACAGTCAACTCGACCCCTCGAAACGGACATTGCGCCACTGAATGCGTCATTCCGCTCCTGATCATCTCGACTGGGACACCTTGACAGCCGCGTTGTTTGGATGGCGTAAGTCCGGTTTCTACCGAATGCAGTCGCACAGGGTGTAGCCCTTCTGTCACAAGTCGTGACCGACTCTCCGGGCCGGCGCTCGCACCTTGTTGGAGATCCTCCACTGTGCTGGAATTCGCGGGACCGCCGCGGGAATCAGCCGGCGCGCAGGTGGCGCGACACCGCGCCGAGCGCGGTGGCAAGGAGAGGAAGACGCGCCGGTCACCGACGACCACCATGGGGCGGCAAGTGCCCCACGACTCGACACCGTCCCACCGGTCGCCCGGCGGGACGCCTGGTCCAGAGGTTGCGACGCTAGTGCAGGGACGATTCAAGAGGGATGGCAGCGCTGCGGCGGAGCAGGAGCCGCGCGGCGGGACCGACCGTGGCTCCTCGCCCCAGCACGCCCAGAACCGCGGGCCGGCTGTCGAAGGCGCAGGCCCCGACACCTCCGCCGCGGTGAAGGCGAAGGGCCGTGGGAAGTCCGTGAAGGCCAGGGTCAAGGCGAAAGCCGCACCCGCCGCGCCTGCCGGACCGGCTGAGCAGGACGTGGCGATACCGAAGGCCCCCAGCGGGCCCGGTTCTCGTCTCGCCATGCAGAACTGGCGCATCAGCACGCGACTGGTGTCGCTGCTGACCCTGCCGGTCGTCGCCGCCACCACGCTCGGTGGTTTCCGTATCAACGACTCGCTCAACGACATCGCGCAGCTGGAGCACATGCAGCTGCTGACGACGATGACGCGACAGGCCACCAACCTGGCCGCCATGCTCCAGGAGGAGCGCGACCTCTCCGCGGGTCCGCTGTCGCTCTCCAAGGGCAGGACCACCAGCCAGGTCGACGTCGTCCGTCAGCAGACGGACACCGCCGCCAAGGCCTTCGCCGCCGCGACCGACAAGGTCGACAGCACGGGCGAGAAGGACGACACCCTCCGGTCGATCCGTAACAACGTCCTGCAGATCGGTCGCCAGCTCACCAACATCGAGACGATCCGCACCCGGGCCTACGTCAACGGCGCCCAGCAGACCGTCTCCGAGTACAACGCCGTCATCGTCTCGCTGCTCTCGCTCTCCCAGGACATGGCGCAGGCCACCTCCAACCCGGAGATGATCAAGCGTACCCGTGCCCTGGCCGCGTTCTCCGCCGCCAAGGAGTACGCCTCCATCCAGCGCGCGATCATCGCCGCCTCGCTCCCCGACACCAATGAGCGTCAGGGTGAGCTGAAGGAGAACGACCGGCTCTACGCCCTCTCCGCCCAGAAGGGCGAGCAGCAGGCGAAGACCACCTTCGGACTCGTCTACCAGGGCCGCACCGAGGAGCTCCTCGCCGGTCTGGGCGACAGCAACTCCGAGATCTCCACCGCCGACGGCTACTCCCGTCGTGTCCTGGCCAGCCAGGACGCGTTCCTCCGGGAGAAGAACCGCTCGTGGCTCGACTGGTACGACGCCGACGGCACCAAGCTCCAGGCCATGAAGGTCATCGAGCTGACGCTGCTCGAGGAGATGGAGCAGAAGGCCCGTGAGCTGAAGAACGAGGCCCAGCAGGACGCCATCATCAACGGTGCCCTGATCCTCCTCGTCCTCGGTGTCTCCCTCGTCGGCGCCTTCGTGATGGCCCGCTCGATGATCCGCTCGCTGCGCCGCCTGCAGGACACCGCCACGCGCGTCGCCCAGGACCGGCTGCCCGAGCTCGTCAAGCAGCTCTCGGAGTCCGACCCGCAGGACGTGGACACGACGGTGGAGTCCGTCGGTCTGCACACCCGCGACGAGATCGGCCAGGTGGCCGCGGCCTTCGACGACGTGCACCGCGAGGCCGTCCGCCTCGCCGCCGAGCAGGCCCTCCTGCGAGGCAACGTCAACGCGATGTTCACCAACCTCTCGCGTCGTTCGCAGGGCCTCATCCAGCGCCAGCTCTCGCTCATCTCCGAGCTGGAGTCGCGCGAGGCCGACCCGGACCAGCTGTCCTCGCTCTTCAAGCTCGACCACCTCGCGACCCGCATGCGCCGTAACGGTGAGAACCTCCTCGTCCTCGCGGGTGAGGAGCCGGGTCGCCGGTGGACCCGCCCCGTCCCGCTGGTCGACGTGCTCCGTGCCGCCGCCTCCGAGGTGGAGCAGTACGAGCGTGTCGAGCTGGCCTCGGTGCCCGGCACCGATGTCGCCGGCCGCGTGGTCAACGACCTCGTGCACGTCCTCGCCGAGCTGCTGGAGAACGCCACCTCGTTCTCCTCCCCGCAGACCAAGGTCAAGGTCACCGGTCACGCGCTGCCCGACGGGCGCGTGCTCGTCGAGATCCACGACACCGGTATCGGCCTCTCCCCCGAGGACCTCGCCGCGATCAACGAGCGACTCGCGTCGCCGCCGACCGTGGACGTCTCCGTCTCCCGCCGCATGGGCCTGTTCGTGGTCGGCCGCCTGTCCCTGCGACACGGCATCCGCATCCAGCTGCGCCCCTCCGACTCGGGTGGTACGACGGCCCTCGTCATGCTGCCGGTCGACGTCGCCCAGGGCGGCAAGAAGCCGGCTCCGATGCCGGGCCAGGGTGGTCAGGGCGGCCCCGGTGGCGCTCCGGGTGCTCCCGGTGGGCAGGGTGCCGTGGGCGGTGCGTCCGCGCGTCCGTCCGTGGGCTCGGGCCCGCAGCGCGGTCAGGTCGCCGGTGGCGGCCAGCGCGCCGCTCTGCCGGGTCGCGACGGCGCCGCCGGTCAGCGTCCGCAGGGTCCGCAGGGCGGTCGCCCGCAGCAGGGTGGTCCCGGTGCTTCCGGTGGCCGTCCGCAGCAGGGTCCGACCACCGCGGGTCAGGGGCAGGGTGCCTTCGGTTCCGGTGGGCCGCTGCCGGCCCGCGGTCCGGTCGCCAGTGCCGGATTCGGTGGTGGCCCGCAGGCCCGTCCGGCTTCCGGTCCGACCGGATTCCCGCAGGGCAACGGCTTCGAGCGTCCCCAGCCGCAGCAGCAGCCCCAGCAGCCGGCCGCTCCCGCGGCGCCGGCTCCGAACGGCCCGCGCCCGCAGCTCCCGCCGCGTGGTGGGGCTCCCCGTGCGGAGCTCCCCGGCCCGCAGGCCACCAGCTGGGGCAGCGACCAGGCCCGCGGTCACGACGAGCTCTCGGGCCCCGGCTCGACGGCCGAGTTCGCCCGCCCGGACTACAACGCCCCGATGCCCCAGGCGGACGGCGGCAACAGCACGACCGGACAGTTCGAGCGTCCGGACGTGCGGGGTCCCATGAACCCGTCCACCACCGGCCAGTTCGAGCGCCCGGGCTACCAGCCCCAGCGTCCCGGCGGCCCCGGTGTCGGCGGTCACGCCCCGCAGCAGCCCCAGGCTCAGGCTCCGCAGGCCGGCAACGGGTACGCACCCGCGCCGGCCGCGCGCCCCGAGACCCCGCGGCTGCCGCAGGCCCACCGGCCGGAGGCGCTGCCCCCGGCCCCGAGCTCCGGTGAAGCCCGTAGCCCGATCTTCGACACCCTGGAGTCGAACTGGTTCCGCGAGGAGGGGCAGCAGCCCCCCGCGCAGGGACCGGCCACGACCATCCCCCAGCAGGGTCAGCAGTCCGCTCCGGCGGCGCCGCAGCAGCAGCCGCTGCCGAAGCGCGGCCAGGAGTCGGCCTCGGAGTCCGCCACCACGGCGACCGGCACCACGCCGACCGTCAGCTGGCGGTCCTCGCCGAACGACGAACTGATGCGCCAGGCCGAACGCGTGCGTCAGCCCGCCGCAGGCGGCATCACGACCTCGGGCCTGCCCCGCCGGGTCCCGCGGGCGAACCTCGTGGCCGGCACCGCGCAGCAGCAGGCCGAGGCGCAGGCGGGTCCCCAGGTCTCGCGCGCCCCGGACGACGTCCGTGGCCGTCTGACCAACCTCCGACGCGGTATCCAGCAGGGCCGTCAGGCCGGCAACAACGGACCGGCGACCGGCAGTTACCACATCGACCCCACTTACCAGCAGGAGCGTTAGTTGAGTTCGATGAGCCAGGCGGCACAGAACCTGAACTGGTTGATCACCAACTTCGTGGACAACACCCCCGGGGTGTCCCACACGGTGGTGGTCTCCGCCGACGGACTCCTTCTGGCGATGTCCGAAGGATTCCCCCGCGACCGCGCCGATCAGCTGGCGGCCGTGGCCTCCGGACTGACCTCGCTGACCGCCGGTGCCTCCCGCATCTTCGAGGGTGGCGCCGTCAACCAGACCGTGGTCGAGATGGACCGAGGATTCCTCTTCCTCATGTCCGTCTCGGACGGATCCTCGCTGGCCGTACTGGCGCACCCCGAGTGCGACATCGGCCTCGTGGGCTACGAGATGGCTCTTCTGGTGGATCGCGCGGGCAGTGTCCTCACCCCGGACCTGCGCGCCGAACTGCAGGGAAGTCTGCTCGGCTGACTTCCCACTCTCCCGGCCGGACGGTACTACCGGCCGGGAGATCGGGGCCCCGCCCCTGAATCCAGTACGCCCGCCAGGCCGTCATCCCGTTCCCCCCACCGGCCGCCCCGTAAGACGGCACGCTGACCACTGCTGTCCAGCCCGGAGGATCAATGACCCCGCCCCCCGCCTACTCCGATTCGTACGGAGACTCGTACTCGGAAGGCGATCAGCCGCTGGTGCGTCCGTACGCGATGACCGGCGGCCGGACCCGGCCCCGCTACCAGCTCGCGATAGAGGCGCTGGTCAGCACCACCGCCGATCCGATGCACCTGTCCGGCCTGCTCCCCGAGCACCAGCGCATCTGCACGCTGTGCCGCGAGGTCAAGTCGGTCGCCGAGGTCTCCGCACTGTTGTCGATGCCGCTCGGTGTCGCCCGGATCCTCGTCGCCGACCTGGCGGAGGCCGGAATGGTGGCCATCCACCAGCCGGGCAATGGAGAGGCCGGCGGCACGCCGGATGTAACGCTGCTCGAAAGGGTGCTCAGTGGCCTTCGGAACATCTAGCGGAGCGGCTCCCCGCTCCACCACCTCCGCGAAGATCGTGGTGGCGGGCGGCTTCGGCGTGGGCAAGACCACGTTCGTCGGAGCCGTGTCGGAGATCAACCCGCTGCGCACCGAAGCCGTGATGACCAGCGCCTCGGCCGGGATCGACGACCTCACCCACACCGGTGACAAGACGACCACCACCGTCGCCATGGACTTCGGCCGCATCACGCTGGACCAGGACCTGATCCTGTACCTCTTCGGTACCCCGGGCCAGGACCGTTTCTGGTTCATGTGGGACGACCTGGTCCGCGGCGCCATCGGCGCGATCGTCCTCGTGGACACGCGCCGTCTCGCCGACTGCTTCCCGGCGGTGGACTACTTCGAGAACAGCGGTCTGCCGTTCGTCGTGGCCCTCAACGGCTTCGAGGGGCACCAGCCGTACACGCCGGAGGAAGTCCGCGAGGCCCTGCAGATCGGTCCCGGCGCTCCGATCATCACGACCGACGCCCGCCACCGCGCGGACGCCAAGAGCGCGCTCATCACGCTCGTCGAGCACGCCCTCATGGCGCGGCTCAAGTAACACGGTTTCAGTTGTCGCGCGGGAGGGGCGGGCTGTGTCCTACGACACGGCCCGCCCCTCTCCTTCATAACGTTTCGACAGTGAATTACGGCCACTCGGCCACAGGGTGCGGTCGCCTGGTATCACTGCGCGCACAACTGCCCCTGTTTTTGCCGCAGGACGCTCTCTATGTCCGATTTATGTAGGGCATAAGCTTCTGGGTGCGGCCGGTTTCAACTGTTTGGAACACGGCCGTCAACCGTGCTGGAATTCAACGAACTAGCTAGTAGCACCGCCGAGAGGTTGTTGGTCGAGTGAGGCGAAGCATCGCAAGCCCCGCGGATGAACCCGCGCGCGGCAACTTCACCCCGCCGCCGCGAGCGGCCGCGTCGCCCGTCGACGTGCCCGTGGACCCGCCCGCGAGCAGCGGGAGCAGCAGCAGGTTCTCGCCCCGCAACTGGCGTGTGCCGACCCGTCTGAACGCCATCCTGCTCGTGCCGGCCCTCGTGGGTCTGGTCATGGGCGGCTTCCAGGTGAAGGGCTCCATCGACACCTGGAACGAGGCCAAGGACGCCGAGAAGATAGCCACGGTCGTCCAGGCGGCCTCCGGCTACAGCCAGGCACTGCTCAACGAGCGTGACCTGACCGCCGAGCCCCTCCTGAACGGCCAGACGAAGGACCCGAAGGTCCTCAAGGCTTACGCGGACACCACCGCGGCCAAGGAGAAGTTCGACAAGGCCGTCCAGGACATGCCGAAGAACCTCGGCCTGGAGCGACGCCTGGACCTCTTCCGCGCGGAGGAGCCCAAGCTGGACGCCGTACGCGAGAAGGCGTACCAGGCGGCCATCGAGAGCCCCAAGAAGGATCTGCCCAGGACGGCCGGGCCCATCCCGACCGAAGAGGGCTATGTGCTGGTCCAGCACTACCTCATGCAGTTCGCGAACGAGCTCGGTCTCGGCACCGGCAACGTGACCTCGTACGGTCGCATGGTCTACGCGATCCAGCTGGCCAAGGCGGCGAACTCGCTGCAGCGCGCCGTCGGTACGCACCTGCTGGTGCGCCCGAGCGCCGAAGAGAACACCCGCAAGGCCCAGCTCGTGGCCTTCTCCTCCTACGCCTACCTCGAAGAGATCGCCATCGGCGAGTACGTCGCGGCGGGTACCGAGGACGACGTGAACCGCCTCAAGGCGGTCATGGCCAAGAAGTCCGAGGAGGGCGCGGCCAAGATCGCCGAGGCGAAGCACCAGGCCGAGCAGGCAGGTGTCCGCTTCCTGCCCCCGCCCACGATCGGCGACTCCGCGCTCGCCGGCATGACCGACGCGATCGCCAACAGCGAGAGCAAGAAGAAGCTCTCCGAGACGGGGACGACCCCCGCCTTCTGGCAGGCCGCCGCCACCGCGAAGTTCGACGGGTACGACGAGGTCGAGAAGGAACTCCTCGACAAGGCCGTCAAGGACGCCGTCGCGGTCTCCGACGAGGCCCGAACCGACGCGATCGTCAACGGCGCCATCGTGGTCGTCGCCCTGCTCGCCGCGTTCATCCTCGCCGGCATGATGGCCCGCCAGATGGGCCGCGCGATGGCCCGCCTGCGCACCGCCGCCTTCGACATCGCCGAGCAGCGCCTGCCGATGCTCGTCGACCAGCTCTCGCGCACCGATCCCGGCAAGGTGGACACCCGTGTCCTCCCGATCCCCATCGACTCCCAGGACGAGATCGGCGAGGTCGCGCGCGCCTTCGACCAGGTCCACCGGGAAGCGGTCCGGCTCGCGGCCGAGCAGGCGCTCCTGCGAGGGAACGTCAACGCGATCTTCACCAACCTCTCCATGCGCAACCAGTCGCTGATCGAGGGCCAGCTGACCCTCATCACCGACCTGGAGAACAACGAGGCCGACCCGGACCAGCTGGAGAACCTCTTCCGCCTGGACCACCTGGCCACCCGTATGCGCCGCAACGGCGAGAACCTCCTCATCCTCGCGGGCGAGGAGCCCGGCCGCCGCTGGGACCAGCCGGTCCCGCTCGTCGACGTGCTGCGCGCCGCCTCCTCCGAGGTGGAGCAGTACGAGCGCATCGAGCTCTCCGGTGTCTCGGAGGCCGAGATCCACGGCCAGGCCGTGACCGACCTCGTGCACCTGCTCGCCGAGCTGCTGGAGAACGCCACCACGTTCTCCTCGCCGCAGACCAAGGTCCGCGTCAACGCCACGCGTCTGCCCGACGGCCGCGTGATGGTCGAGATCCACGACAAGGGCATCGGCCTCACCGCCGAGGACTTCGCGGACATCAACCACAAGCTGGCCAACCCGCCGACCGTGGACGCCGCGATCTCGCAGCGCATGGGTCTGTTCGTGGTCGGCCGGCTGGCGGACCGCCACAGCATCCGTGTCCAGCTGCGCCCCTCGGGCGAGGCAGCCGGTACCACCTCGCTGATCATGCTCCCCGACGCCATCACCCACGGTGGCGGTGGCGAGGGCATCCCGGACGACGACTTCACGGTCTCGCAGATCATCCCGGAGCAGCAGGCCCAGCAGGCGCCCCCGCTGCGCACCGCCGCCGAGCTCGGCTTCGACGACTCGCGGTACGACCAGCAGGGCTCCGACGGCACTGCCGCCGACCCGGTCGGCCGGTCCCTGGGACAGCAGGAACGCAGAGCCGCCCTGGCGGCCCAGGTGGGTTACCCGCAGGAACAGCAGCAGTACTCCGCCCAGGAGTATCCGGAACCTCAGCCGGAGCACGGGTACCAGGAGTACCAGGGCTACGAGCAGCAGTCCGAGCAGGCCTACGACACCTCCTACGAGGCTCAGCAGGCACAGCAGGGCTACGAGGCGTACCCGCAGCAGGACTACGGCTATACGGAAGACGGCTACGCGGACCAGCAGTCGGCCCCTCAGGGCTACGACAATGGTTTCGATGCCAGGTCAGGGCAGGCCGAATGGCCCGAACAGAACACGTATCCGGCTGCCTACCAGCAGGATTACGGGACCGAATCGGAATCCCAGGCCGTCCCCGAACCGGCTCCGGAGCGCGTAGGCTTCGACCGTCCGGGTGCCGCTGCCGACACCGGTCACGCGATGACCGGAGCGGGCCTGCCGCGACGCGGCAGCCAGCAGCAGTGGCCGCCCGGGAAGCAGGAAGCGGAGTCCACCGGATCCCTCTTCGAACAGCGGTCGCCGCGTCAGCAGCAGCCCGCCGAGACGGAGCGGGCACCGGAGGGAACTGAAGGCACCGCCGCCTGGCGTTCGCGCAACGACGAACGCTGGCAGCAGGCCGGAAAGCTCCGTGAGCCGAAGGCGGGCGGGGTCACCCCGTCCGGTCTCCCTCGGCGAGTGCCCAAGGCCAACCTGGTCGAGGGCGCAGCGGAGACGACCCCGCAGGGCGGCCCCCAGGTCTCCCGCGCTCCGGAGGACGTCCGTGGCAGGTTGAGCAACCTGCGGCGCGGTGTCCAGCAGGGACGCAGCGCGGGTTCTGAGCAGTCAAGTAACAGCTATGACCAGGAGCGTTAGTGTGAGCCCGATGAGCCAGGCGGCACAGAACCTGAACTGGTTGATCACCAACTTCGTGGACAACACCCCTGGGGTGTCCCACACGGTGGTGGTCTCCGCCGACGGCCTTCTTCTGGCGATGTCCGACGGATTTCCGCGCGACCGCGCCGATCAGCTGGCGGCCGTGGCCTCCGGACTGACCTCGCTGACCGCCGGTGCCTCCCGCATCTTCGAGGGTGGCGCCGTCAACCAGACCGTGGTCGAGATGGACCGAGGGTTCCTCTTCCTCATGTCCGTCTCGGACGGATCGTCCCTCGCGGTGCTCGCGCACCCGGAGTGCGACATCGGCCTCGTAGGCTATGAGATGGCTCTTCTGGTGGATCGCGCGGGCAGTGTCCTCACTCCGGATCTGCGTGCCGAGCTGCAAGGAAGTCTTCTCAACTAGCAGACAGGCAGTGCGTTTCGCGCCATCGCACCATAGGGTGCGGTGGCGCGGTTCCACAGGGAGTACTGCGTTCTTGGAGTCGGAGGAGGAAACGTGACAACACCCGGAGGACATCCTTATGGCGGCGCGCAGCAGCCGCAGGGTGGGCACGACCAGAACCGCTTCAACTTTCCCTCCGCGCCCAGCCGGCCGGTACCGGAGCAGCATCCCTACCAGCAGCAGCAGTACGGACAGCCCCAGCAGCCCCAGTACCAGATGCCTCAGCAGCAGCCTCCGCGCGCCGCGCGGCAGCCGGCGCCGAAGGCCCACAACCCGCTGGTGCGTCCGTACGCGATGACCGGCGGCCGTACTCGGCCGCGCTACCAGCTCGCCATCGAGGCGCTGGTCAGTACCACGGCGGATCCCGCGCGTCTGCAAGGGCAGTTGCCCGAGCACCAGCGCATCTGCCGCCTGTGCCAGGAGATCAAATCCGTAGCGGAGATCTCGGCACTTCTCTCCATTCCTCTTGGTGTCGCCCGTATCCTCGTCGCCGACCTGGCTGAGGCGGGCCTTGTCGCCATTCACCAGCCCGGCGGCGACGAGTCTGCCGGTGGCCAGCCAGATGTGACACTGCTCGAAAGGGTGCTCAGTGGACTTCGCAAGCTCTAACGGCGGAGCGGCTCCCCGCTCCACCACCTCCGCGAAGATCGTGGTGGCGGGCGGCTTCGGCGTGGGCAAGACCACGTTCGTCGGCGCGGTCTCCGAGATCAACCCGCTGCGCACCGAGGCCGTGATGACCAGCGCCTCGGCCGGGATCGACGACCTCACCCACACCGGTGACAAGACGACCACCACCGTCGCCATGGACTTCGGCCGCATCACGCTCGACCAGGACCTGATCCTGTACCTCTTCGGTACCCCGGGCCAGGACCGCTTCTGGTTCATGTGGGACGACCTGGTCCGCGGCGCCATCGGCGCCGTCGTCCTCGTGGACACGCGCCGTCTCGCCGACTGCTTCCCCGCCGTCGACTACTTCGAGAACAGCGGCCTGCCGTTCGTCGTGGCCCTCAACGGCTTCGACGGGAACCAGGCCTACACGCCGGAGGAAGTCCGCGAGGCCCTGCAGATCGGCCCGGACGCTCCGATCATCACCACCGACGCCCGCCACCGCGCGGACGCCAAGAGCGCGCTCATCACGCTCGTCGAGCACGCCCTCATGGCGCGCCTGCGGTAGCAGCCCTGCCGCACCCGACAGGCCCCTGTGTCACGCGACGCGGGGGCCTTCGCCATGCCGCGGGAGCCCCCGCACCACGGCCGCGCCGTGGTGCGGGCGCCTACGGGTCTTCGCACGGCCGGCGCCCCGGCGGGGGGCGAGGGGTACGACGGGTCCGACGGCGGGTACGCGGAAGGCCCCGCACCCTGGACGGGTGCGGGGCCTTCGGGGCTCGGGAACTCAGCCCTGCCAGCTGTGCGGGGCGCGGAAGCCGGGCGTGCGCTCCAGACGGCGCCAGCCGGCCTGGCCGGGCAGGCGTACCGGGGTCTCCTCGGGCATGGCGGCGGCGCGGGCGAGGAGGATCGCGGTGATCGCGGCGAGTTCCTCGGGGGCGGCGTTGCCCTTCTCGACGCGGAGCAGGGTGTCGGTGGCGGTGGTCATGTGGTGGCGGGTCTCCTTCGCTGCTACTGCGGCGGGTTGCCGTGCTTGCGGGACGGCAGATCGGCGTGCTTGTTGCGGAGCATCGCGAGGGCGCTGACGAGGACCTCGCGGGTCTCGGCGGGATCGATGACGTCGTCGACGAGGCCGCGTTCGGCCGCGTAGTAGGGGTGCATCAGTTCGGCCTTGTACTCCTTGACCATGCGCACCCGCATGGCCTCGGGGTCCTCGGCGTCCGCGATCTGCTTGCGGAAGATGACGTTGGCCGCGCCCTCGGCGCCCATCACGGCGATCTCGTTGGTCGGCCAGGCGTAGGTGATGTCCGCGCCGATGGACTGGGAGTCCATGACGATGTACGCGCCGCCGTAGGCCTTGCGCAGGATCAGGCTGATCCGCGGGACGGTGGCGTTGCAGTACGCGTACAGCAGCTTGGCGCCGTGGCGGATGATGCCGCCGTGTTCCTGGTCGACGCCCGGCAGGAAGCCGGGGACGTCCAGCAGGGTGATGATCGGGATGTTGAAGGCGTCGCACATCTGGACGAAGCGGGCGGCCTTCTCGGACGCCTCGATGTCCAGGACACCGGCGAGGTGGCCGGGCTGGTTGGCGACGATACCGACGACCTGGCCGTTCATCCGGGCCAGCGCGCAGATGATGTTGCGGGCCCACCGCTCGTGGATCTCCAGGACGTCGCCCTCGTCGACGAGTTCCTCGATGACCTTGAGCATGTCGTACGGGCGGTTCCCGTCCGCGGGCACCAGGTCCAGGAGGACCTCGCTGCGCCGGTCGGCCGGGTCGGACGTCTCGTGGACGGGCGGGTTCTCGCGGTTGTTGGAGGGCAGCATCGAGATGAGGTAGCGGACCTCGGAGATGCAGGTCTCCTCGTCGTCGTACGCGAAGTGCGCGACGCCCGAGGTCTCGGCGTGCACGTCCGCGCCGCCGAGGCCGTTCTGGGTGATCTCCTCGCCGGTCACCGCGCGGACCACGTCCGGGCCGGTGATGAACATCTGCGAGGTCTCACGGACCATGAACACGAAGTCCGTCAACGCCGGCGAGTACGCCGCGCCACCCGCGCACGGGCCCAGCATCACCGAGATCTGCGGGATCACGCCCGAGGCCTTGGTGTTGCGCTGGAAGATGCCGCCGTACCCGGCCAGCGCCGAGACGCCCTCCTGGATACGCGCGCCCGCGCCGTCGTTCAGCGAGACCAGCGGCGCACCGGCCGCGATGGCCATGTCCATGATCTTGTGGATCTTCGTCGCGTGGGCCTCGCCCAGAGCGCCACCGAAGATCCGGAAGTCGTGCGCGTAGACGAAGACCGTCCGGCCCTCGACCGTGCCCCACCCGGTGATCACACCGTCGGTGTAGGGCTTCTTGTTCTCCAGGCCGAACCCGGTCGCCCGGTGCCGGCGCAGCTGCTCGACCTCCCGGAAGGAACCCTCGTCGAGCAGCAACGCGATCCGCTCACGAGCGGTCAGCTTGCCCTTCGCGTGCTGCGTCTCGGTCGCGCGGTCACTCGGTCCACGCCTCGCCTGCTCACGCAGCGAGTGCAGCTCGGCCACGCGCCCTCGGGCGTCCGTCGGCTCGCTCGGGGTCTGGTCCACAACGGTCATGTACCGACCTTACGAAGATCGCGATGAAAAACCTCCGTTCATTCCGCACAGTCTCGGGAGTCTTCCGCTGTCCGGCCCGCACAGTACGCCCGGTGGATGTACGGACTCCGCCAGACGGGGCACTCGCCCGTTGTGGGACCTTCACAAAAAGACCTGACACCCCGCCTAGATGTTGAAATTTGAACGGAATGGGTCTAGCGTCGTCCTCGTTGAAGTCGTTGAAGATTCAACAGATTATCGAACCGAGCAGCACACGACCGAGGAGCAAGTCATGGGTCTCTTCACCCGCCGCAACCAGAACGTGAACGTCCAGGACGGCGCCGCCGTCGCCACCCTGACGGTGGACCCGGCGCTCGCCGCCCTCACCGGTGACTACGTCATCGACCCCGCCCACAGCAGCATCGGCTTCACCGTCCGCCACGCGATGGTCACCAACGTCCGCGGGGCCTTCACCGAGCACGAGGGCACCCTGCACCTGGACGGCGCCGACCCGGCCCGCTCCACCGCCTCCATCGACGTCAAGATCGCCTCCGTGGACACCGGCATCGCCGACCGCGACGGTCACCTGCGCAGCGGCGACTTCTTCGACGCCGAGACCTTCCCGCTGATGACCTTCCGCTCCACCGAGGCGCGTCAGCTCGGTGGGGACGCCTACCGCATCACCGGTGAGCTGACCATCAAGGACGTCACGCGCCCGCTCTCCATCGACCTGGAGTTCAACGGCTCGGCCACCGACGCCTACGGCAACGAGCGCGTCGGTTTCGAGGGCTCCACCGAGATCCTGCGCTCCGACTGGGGTCTGACGTGGAACGCCGCCCTGGAGGCCGGCGGTGTGATGGTCAGCGACAAGGTGAAGCTGACCTTCGACATCTCGGCCATCAAGCAGGCCTGACGGTCGACCGCCGGAACCGGGGGCGGTCAGAAGCCGCCCCCGCCGTCGAAGCCGCCGCCCCCGTCGAAACCACCGCCGCCGAAGTCCCCGCCTCCGAAGTCGGACGGGTCGAAGTCGGCGCCGGAGACGTCCCCGCCCTCGAAGCCGCTGCCCGCGCCGCCGCCGAAGTCCGAGGCGTAGGCGGGGCTGGACATCATCGAACCGAGCATGGTGCCCACCAACAGGCCGGGCAGGATGCCGCCGCCGAAGTACCCGCCGGCCCAGG
The DNA here is from genome assembly GCF_053615355.1 of Streptomyces sp. CLCI03. Lineage (NCBI taxonomy): Bacteria > Bacillati > Actinomycetota > Actinomycetes > Kitasatosporales > Streptomycetaceae > Streptomyces > Streptomyces sp. CLCI03. Next base: position 2,540,151 of record NZ_CM132132.1, read on the forward strand.
GACCGTACGCCGGGCCGGCGTCGTAGTACGGCCGCGGCCCACGGTCCGTGTCGACCGTGCGGACCGCCGGGTCCAGACCGTCGCGCAGTCGTACGGCGTCCGCCGTGCAGACCGGCACGGTTCGGGCCGCCCCGCCGGCAGGGGCCCAGGTGGCGTCCTCGGTGCTCGGCCCGTGGCGCGGGTCGAAGAAGCAGGGCGAACGGCGCTCGGGAAGCGGCCTGCCCTGTCGGCGCGCGTCGAGGGTGGCCAGAGCGAAGCGGCCGTCCTCCAGCGCCTGGGTCACGCCCTTGACCTCGTCGGGGCGCTGTACCGAGGCCATGATCTGTTTGGCCTTCTCGTACGAGTCGAGCCCCTGCTCGTAGTCCTTCCGCATGGCGTCGTCGGCGCCGGGCTCGCCGGGGTGGAAGTCGAGCCGTTCGAGCTCCTCGCCGAAGGCCGTGATGTCCTCGTCGACGACCACGCTCAGCCGGGCGACGGCCTCGCGCCGGGTCTCTTCCTTCTTCTTCCGGTTGCGGCGGACCAGCGCGTACGCACCGCCGCCGCCCACCACGGCCACCGCCCCGAGGGCGATCAGCCCGCCGACCGGGGCGCCCTGATCGGCTCCGGTGGTGCCCCAGGAGGCGGGGGCGCTGCCCTTGACCTGGGTCAGGGCCTGATCCACGAAGTTGTTGAGCTGCGTGTTCGCGCTGACCGGTGCGCCGGTCTTCACTGCCTCGGTGAGGTTGCGTACGGCGTTGTTCGGCATGACGACCCGGTCGGCACCGGCATCGAAGCCGTCGCCGAGCCGGATCGCGTAGAGCCCGGTGATCCCGGTCTCGGCACGGACCGCGCCGAGCACCTTGTCCGGCGGGAACTCGGCGGTCGCCGGCAGCACGGCCACGAACACGGGCTTCCCCGCGTCCTCGATCTTCTTCGCGAGCGCGTCCGCCTGGGCCGTGGACAGTTGTGCCTCGGCCCCGGGGGCGACGTAGACCGGGCCCTTCGCGAGGGCCTCCCCCACGGCGGCGACCCCGTCGGCCGCCGACGCCTGCGGCGCGGCGGCGAGGGCGGTCGCCGACAGCCCCAGCAGCAGACCGGCCAGCAGCGATCCGAAGCGTACGGACATCAGCCTGGTCTTCATATCGAAGACGCTACCGGAACCGGCACTTTCCCGTGTGAGCTGGACATAAGGGCCTCGCCGGGCCGAAGCCCGGCGAGGTGGGCTCCGGCGGACCCGGGCCCGGCGAGGCTACTCGGCCGGTTCGACGCCCGCGTGCAGCAGGCCGTAGGTGAACGCGTCTTCCAGGGCCTGCCAGGACGCCGCGATCACGTTCGGGGCCACACCGACCGTGGACCACTCGCGTTCGCCGTCGGTCGTCGCGATCAGCACGCGGGTCGTGGACTCCGTACCGTGCGTGCCCTCCAGGATGCGGACCTTGTAGTCGACGAGCTCGAACTTGGCGAGCTGCGGGTAGAACCGCTCCAGTGCCACCCGCAGCGCCCGGTCCAGCGCGTTGACCGGGCCGTTGCCCTCGGCCGTGGCGACGATCCGCTCGCCCTTGGCCCACAGCTTGACCGTGGCCTCGTTGGCGTGGGTGCCGTCCGGGCGGTCCTCGACGATGGCCCGCCAGGACTCGATGCGGAAGTACTTGCGGGCGCGGCCCTCGGCCTCGGCGCGCAGCAGCAGCTCGAAGGAGGCGTCGGCGGCCTCGTAGGTGTAGCCCTTGAGCTCGCGCTCCTTGACCCGCTCCACGACCCGGGAGATCAGTGCGCGGTCCCCGCCCAGCTCGACGCCGAGTTCCTTGCCCTTGAGCTCGATGGAGGCGCGGCCGGCCATGTCGGAGACCAGCATCCGCATGGTGTTGCCGACCCGCTCGGGGTCGATGTGCTGGTAGAGGTCGGGGTCGACCTTGATGGCCGAGGCGTGCAGGCCCGCCTTGTGCGCGAAGGCGGAGACGCCGACGTAGGGCTGGTGCGTGGAGGGGGTGAGGTTCACGACCTCGGCGATGGCGTGCGAGATGCGGGTCATCTCGGCGAGCGCCCCGTCGGGGAGCACCTTGCGCCCGTACTTGATCTCCAGGGCGGCGACGACGGGGAAGAGGTTGGCGTTGCCGACGCGTTCGCCGTACCCGTTGGCCGTGCACTGGACGTGGGTGGCGCCGGCGTCCACCGCGGCCAGGGTGTTGGCGACGGCGCAGCCGGTGTCGTCCTGGGCGTGGATGCCGAGGCGGGCGCCGGTGTCGGCGAGGACGGTGGCGACGGTCGCGGTCACCTGGGCGGGCAGCATGCCGCCGTTGGTGTCGCAGAGGATGACCACGTCGGCGCCGGCCTCGTGGGCGGTGCGGACGACGGACTTCGCGTACTCCGGGTTGGCCCGGTAGCCGTCGAAGAAGTGCTCGCAGTCGACGAAGACGCGGCGACCCTGGGCGACCAGGTGGGAGACGGTGTCGCGGACCATCTCCAGGTTCTCGTCGAGGGTGGTGCGCAGGGCGAGTTCGACGTGGCGGTCGTGGGACTTGGCGACGAGCGTGATGACCGGGGCGCCGGATTCCAGCAGGGCCCGCACCTGCGGGTCCTGGGCGGCCGAGCCGCCCGCGCGTCGGGTCGCGCCGAAGGCGACGAGCTGGGCGTTCTTGAAGGAGATCTCCGCGCGGGCGCGGGAGAAGAACTCGGTGTCCCGGGGGTTGGCGCCGGGCCAGCCGCCCTCGATGAAGCCCACTCCGAAGTCGTCCAGGTGCCGGGCGATCGTCAGCTTGTCGGCGACGGTGAGGTTGATGCCCTCGCGCTGCGCGCCGTCGCGCAGGGTGGTGTCGAAGACGTGGAAGCTGTCGTCCAGGCCTTCGGACAGCGCAGTCGCCGCCTCTGGTGTCGTCGTCATGCTGATCTGACTCCTGTCGGATGAGTGGTTCCGGATGCCCGCCTGAGGGGGCAGGCCGCCGTCACTGCCCCCATCATCGCGCGCGGTCCGCTCCCGGTACGGATGGTCCGGGAAACGAAAAAACCTCTCGCGGGTAGCGAGAGGTCTGCGCGCGGGTCCGAGGCACGGTGGCCGCTTCCGCGAAGTTCTTCCGCGGTTCAGCGGCCACTGGGGACCGGCGCGCTGCTGGCGATAATCATGAGCTGAGCAGGCACGCCGGCAGTCTGCCACATCGTCCACCGTCGATGGACAGGTATCTCACCATGCGGGCAACGCGTCGCGCGGGCGGTCCATGGCGCGGGCCCGGCATGATCCGAAAGACAGGCCCTAGTGCTGTGGGGAGAGGGTTTCCACCAGGAATTCCCTCACGTGGGCGAGGATCGCCGTGCGGTCCAGGGTCGGCAGGCCCACCGCCAGCTGGATGCTGAATCCGTCGAGCAGGGCCCGGATCCGGGTCGCCGCGCGCTCGGCGTCGACCGGGCGGAACTCCCCGCGCGAGATGCCCTCGGCGAGGAGGGCCACCAGGTCGCGGTGCCAGGCGCCCTCGATGGCCGCCTGCCGGTCGCGTTCCTGGGGGCCCGCGTTCTGGGAGCGGTTCCAGACCTCCAGCCACAGCGTCCAGTGCGGGTCGCGGGGGCGGGTGGGCACGTACAGGTCCACGTACGCCTGCAGGCGCTCGCTCACCGGACCGCGGCGGGCGAGCAGGGCCCGCCGCTCGCCGCCCAGTTCCGCCTCGCTCCACTCCAGGGTCTGCAGCAGGAGCTCGTCCTTGCTGCGGAAGTAGTAGAGGAGGTGGCCGCTGCTCATGCCGACCTCGCGGCCGAGTCCGGCCATGGTCAGGCCTTCCAGGCCGCGCTCGGCGATCGTGGCCATGGCGGCGACGAGTACGTCCTCGCGCGGGGGCGCGTTCTTCCGCGCCGCGCGTACCGGTACTCCACCCGCCACCATGGACCCACTCCTTGTCGGTCGGCTGCCGGTCGTCTGCGGATCAGACCTTCGGCTGCTGCTGGGTGATGCAGTGGATACCGCCACCCCCGGCGAAAATCGTACGTGCGTCGACGAGGGTCACGGTGCGCTCGGGGAACAGTCCGCGGAAGATCTCGGCGGCCTCCTCGTCACGAGGGTCGTCGAAGGCGCACAGCACGACACCGCCGTTGCACAGGTAGTGATTGATGTACGAGTAGTCCACCCACTCCCCGTCCTCCTCCAGCACGGTCGGCGCCGGGATCTCCACGACCTCCAGCTGTCGCCCGCGGGCGTCGGTGGACGCGCGCAGGACGGCCGCGATGGTCTTGCAGCGTTCGTGGTCCGGGTGGGCCGGGTCGAGCTGGGTGTGGACCATGACGACGCCGGGGCGGGCGAAGGCCGCGACGATGTCGACGTGGCCCTGGGTTCCGTAGGTGCCGTAGTCGCCGGCCAGGCCGTACGGGAGCCAGATCGCCTTGGTGGTGCCGAGGTGGGCGTGGATCTCGGCCTCCACCTGCCGGCGGGTCCAGCCGGGGTTGCGGCCCTCGCCGAGCTGGACGGTGTCGGTGAGCAGGACGGTGCCCTCGCCGTCGACGTGGATGGCGCCGCCCTCGTTCACGAGTTCGGTGCTGTAGGTGCGGGTGCCGATCACGTCCGAGACATGGCGGGCGATCTTGGAGTCGTGGTCCCAGCGGGCCCACTCCTGGGCGCCCCAGCCGTTGAAGGTCCAGTCGACGGCGGCGAGCTCGCCGGCGTCGTTGGTGACGAAGGTCGGGCCGATGTCGCGCATCCAGGCGTCGTCGAGTTCCTGCTCGACCAGCTGGACGTCGTCGCCGACGACGGCGCGGGCGCTCTCCGCGTCGCCGGGCGAGACCACGAGGGTCACCGGCTCGTACGCGCGGACGGCGCGGGCGACGGCGCCCCAGGCCTCGCGGGCCTCGGCGAGTTCCTGCGCGTTGGTGAAGGTGGGGTTGGGGCTGGGCCAGGCCATCCAGGTGCGCTCGTGGGGCGTCCACTCGGCGGGCATCCGGAAGCCGTGGTCGACAGGCTTGGTCATGGCAGGTGGGTCCTTAAGGGCTGTGCTGACTTACAGGAAGTACAGGCGGTTGAGGGAGACCGATTCGGCGGCTTCGGAGCGCAGCGGTTCCCCGTCGAGGGAGACCAGTCCGCTGCGCGCGTCCACATCGACCGCGCCCACCCGGGAGTTGAGCAGCAGGTCCTTCGGGCCGATGCCCCGGGTGCCGCGGACGGCCACGCGGCGCCGGCGGGTCGGCATCTCGTCGCTGCCGAGGGTCGCGGCCGCGGCGGAGACGAAGGCGACGGAGATGTCGGCGGCCGTGGCCCCGTACGAGCCGAACTGCGGGCCGAGGACGAGTGGTTCGCAGGTGTCGGTGGCGGCGTTGGGGTCGCCGGTGACTCCGTAGGCCGGGAAGCCGGACTTGAGGACGAGTTGGGGTTTGGCGCCGAAGAACGGGGGGCGCCACAGGACGATGTCGGCGAGTTTGCCGACTTCGATGGAGCCGATCTCGTGGGCGAGTCCGTGGGCGATGGCGGGGTTGATGGTGAGCTTGGCGATGTAGCGCAGGACGCGGGCGTTGTCGTCGCCCTCGCCGTCGCCGTCCATCGGGCCGAGTTCGCCCTTCATCTTGGCGGCCATGGCGAAGGTGCGGCGGATCGTCTCGCCGGCGCGGCCCATGCCCTGGGCGTCGGAGGAGGTGATGCCGATCGCGCCCAGGTCGTGGAGGACGTCCTCGGCGCCCATGGTTCCGGCGCGGATCCGGTCGCGGGCCATCGCGGCGTCGCCGGGCAGGTCGGGCTTGAGGTCGTGGACGGAGACGATCATCCCGTAGTGCTCGGCGACCGCGTCCCGCCCGAACGGCAGCGTGGGATTGGTGGAGGAGCCGATGACGTTCGGCACGCCCGCCATCTTCAACACGTTCGGTACGTGCCCACCACCGCAGCCCTCGATGTGGAAGGCGTGGATGGTCCGCCCCTCCAACACCCGCAGGGTGTCCTCGACCGACAGGCACTCGTTCAGGCCGTCACTGTGCAGGGCCACCTGCACGTCGTGCTCCTCGGCCACCCGCAACGCCGTGTCCAGGGCCCGGGTGTGCGCGCCCATGTCCTCGTGCACCTTGAAGCCGGACGCGCCGCCCTCGGTGAGGGCCTCGACCAGCGGGGCGGCATCCGAGGAGGAGCCACGGGCGAGGAAGCCGATGTTGACGGGCCAGGCGTCGAAGGCGTTGAAGGCGTGCTTCAGCGCCCACGGGGAGTTGACGCCGACTCCCCAGACGGGGCCGAACTCCTGGCCGATGATCGTGGTGACACCCGCGGCGAGCGAGGCTTCCATGATGCGCGGGGAGAGCAGGTGGACGTGGGTGTCCACGGCTCCGGCGGTCGCGATCAGACCCTCGCCCGACACGATCGTCGTGCCGGTGCCGACGACCACGTCGACCCCGTCGAGGGTGTCGGGATTGCCGGCCCGGCCGATCGCGTGGATCCGCCCCTCGCGGATACCGATCGACACCTTGCGGATACCGAGGACGGCGTCGATGACCAGCACGTTGCTGATCACCACGTCGCAGGTCTCACGGACGGCGGCGGCCTTCAGGTGCAGGCCGTCCCGGGCCGTCTTGCCGAAACCGGCCAGGAACTCGTCGCCCGGCCGCTGCGCGTCGTACTCGACCCGGACCGTGAGCCCGGAGTCGCCGAGCCGCACCCGGTCCCCGGCCCGCGGGCCGAACACGGACGCGTACTCGTGCGGATCGATGTGCCGACCGCCCGGCGCACAGTGATCGCTGTGCGGGGTCTTCCTGCTCATGCCGGGTCTCCGTCCTGATCCACGGCGGTGACTCCGAGGTAGCCGCAGGCCGCCGCGCGGCGCAGGGCCTCGTCCTTGGCGCCGGGTGCGTCCAGGGGCCCGTCGACCAGCCCCGCGAAGCCGACGGCGATGCGGTCGCCGCCGATGGGGACGAGGCCGACCTCGCCCTCGCCGTGGGGGTCGAACCTGACGGACGAGCCCGCGGGCACGCACAGTCGCATGCCGTAGGCGGCGGCCCGGTCGAAGTCGAGCCGCGGGTTCGCCTCGAAGAAGTGGAAGTGCGAGGTCACGCTCACCGGCACGGCGGCCGTGTTGCGCACGTGCAGGTGCAGGACCGGCTCGGGCTGAGGGGCGCCGGGTCCGGGGACGACCGCGCCCGGGGCGTCGTCCCCGAGCGGGACCGCGCCCTGGATGGGGGACGGGATCACCGCGAGGCGGGATCCGTCGTCGAACACGGCCTCCACGTGGACCTCGGTGACCACGTCGGCGACGCCCGGCAGGACGTCGTCGGGACCCAGCACCCTGCGGGCCTCATCGATGGCCGCCGCGAGCCGCTTGCCGTCGCGCGCCGCCTCGCAGGCCGTGTCCGCGATCAACGCGGTGGCCTCCGGGACATTCAGCTTCAGGCCACGGGCCCGCCGGGCCCTGGCCAGCTCCGCAGCACTGCGGAGCAGCAGCCGGTCGCGCTCCGTAGGGGTCAGCCGCACGCCGATCCACCACCTCTTGAGTCGATGGGTTAGAGCATCACTCTAACTCTTCATTTCCTTGCAGGGAATCATTGACCTGGGGGCAGACCTTGGGTCACATTGAGTGTCGCTCAAACAAAGCGCAACCACCCCCCGCCCTGCCAAGGGAGTCCCCCATGCCCATCGAACAGCGCGGAGTCGACACCATCCCCGAGGACGAGCGGACGAGCGGTCCCCGTGACCTGATCTCGATCCTTCTCGGCTCCAACCTCTGCCTCGGTGTGATCGTCTTCGGCTGGCTGCCCCCGTCCTTCGGACTGGGACTGTGGTCCTCGGTCACCGCCATCGTGACCGGCACCCTCGTCGGTATCGCCTTCACCGCGCCGCTGGCACTCGTCTCCCTGCGCACCGCGACCAACCTCTCGACCTCCAGCGGCGCACAGTTCGGCGTACGCGGCCGGCTCGTGGGCTCGGTGGTGGGCCTGCTGCTCTCGCTCGGCTACACCGCACTGACCCTGTGGATCGGCGGCGACGTGATGGTGGGCGTCCTCTCACGGCTCACCGGACTGCCGGACACGGGGGCCACACGGGGCGTGATGTACGGCGTACTCGCCGCGTGTACCGTCGTCGCGGCCGTCTTCGGCTACCGGCTGCTGCTGCGCATGAGCAAGATCCTGGCCATCGGGATGGTGGTCCTGCTGGCCATCGGCGTCTTCGCCTACTCCGGGGACTTCACCACCGCCGCCCCGCCGGAGACCGCGTACCTGCTCGGCTCCTTCTGGCCGACCTGGATCCTCGCCGCCGTCGCCGCCGGGCTCAGCGGCCCGGTCGCCTTCATCACCCTGCTCGGCGACTACACCCGCTACATCTCCCCGCGCCGGCACAGCTCCCGCAAGGTCCTCTGGGCCACCGGCTTCGGGCTGCTCTTCGGCCTGTTGATCCCGCAGCTGTTCGGCACCTACACGGCGCTCGCGGCCCGGGCCGGAGCCGAGTACGCCGGCCCGTTGGTGGCGGCCTCGCCCTTCTGGTACCTGATCCCGCTCCTCGCCGCCGCGGCGGCCGGTTCCGTGGGCAACGCCGGGCTGATGCTCTACTCGATGGGCCTCGACCTCGACGCCATCGTGCCCAAGGCCACCCGGACCACGGCCACCCTGGTCGCCGCGGCCGTCGCCACCGCCTTCGTCTTCATCGGCTCCTTCGAGTGGGACGTGCAGTCGGCGATGACCTCGTTCGTGCTGGTGCTGACCGCGATCGGCACCCCGTGGGCCGTGATCACCCTCATCGGGTACGTGCGCTGTCGCGGGCGCTACGACGCCGACGCGCTCCAGGTCTTCAACCGCCGCTCGGTGGGCGGGATCTACTGGTTCCGCTCCGGATGGAACGTCGCCGCCACCGCCTCCTGGGCGATCGGCGCCGGCGTCGGCCTGCTCGCCGTGACCACCCCCTTCTACGAGGGCCCGCTGCTCGCCCTCACCGGCGGCGTGGACTGCTCCTTCGTCCTGTCCGGCCTGACCGGTGGGCTCGTGTACACCGCGCTCACCGCCCGCCGCTCCCCCGCCCCGGCCCCCGCGGTCGCCGCCGCCGAGGAGCCCGCGAACGCCTGAGCACCCCCGTACGTACGCGACAGGCCCGCACCCCGGGACATCCGGGGTGCGGGCCTGTCGCGTGGCACGCGCGGGGACTAGCCCAGCGGGTGCATCCAGCCGTGGGTGTCGGCGCTGTGGCCGGTCTGGAGCTCCAGCAGCGCCTTGCGCAGGCGCATGGTGACCTGGCCCGGCTCGCCGTCGCCCTGGATCCAGTTGGCGCGCTCGGACTTGACCGAGCCGACCGGGGTGATGACGGCCGCGGTACCGCAGGCGAACACCTCGGTGAGGGTGCCGTTCTCGTTGTCGCGCTGCCAGTCCTCGGTGGTCAGGCGGCCCTCCTCGGCGGTGTAGCCGAGGTCGCGGGCGATGGTGAGGAGGGAGTCGCGGGTGATGCCGGGAAGGAGCGAGCCGGTGAGCTCCGGGGTGACGATGCGGTCGCCGTACACGAAGTACAGGTTCATGCCGCCCATCTCCTCGATCCAGCGGTGCTCGACGGCGTCGAGCCAGACCACCTGGTCGCAGCCGTGGGAGGCCGCCTGGGCCTGCGCGACCAGCGAGGCCGCGTAGTTGCCGCCGGTCTTGGCCGCGCCGGTGCCGCCCTTGACCGCGCGGACGTAGTCCTCGGAGAGCCAGACGGACACGGGCTTGACGCCACCGGGGAAGTACGCGCCGGCGGGCGAGGCGATGACGATGAAGAGGAACTCGTTCGCCGGGCGGACGCCGAGGCCGACCTCGGAGGCGAACATGAACGGCCGCAGGTAGAGCGAGGCTTCGCCGGAGTCCGGCACCCAGGCACGGTCCTGCTTGATCAGCGCGTCACAGGCCTCGATGAAGAGCTCGGTGGGCAGCTCCGGCATGGCCATGCGGCGCGCGGAGGACTGGAAGCGCGCGGCGTTGGCCTCGGGGCGGAAGGTGGCCACGGTGCCGTCGGGCTGGCGGTAGGCCTTGAGGCCCTCGAAGATCGTCTGCGCGTAGTGCAGCGTCATGTTCGCCGGGTCGATCGCGAGCGGCGCGTACGGGACCAGCTCGGCATCGTGCCAGCCGCGACCCTCGGTCCACTTGATCGTCACCATGTGGTCGGTGAAGTGGCGGCCGAAGCCGGGGCTGGCCAGGATCGCCTCGCGCTCCGCATCGGACAGCGGGTTCGAGGAGGGCTTGAGCTCGATCGTGGGCGTCGTCATGAGTGCTTGTCCTTCACCGGTTGTGTATGGCGGACCGCGCTCACGGCGTACTAGGACGTCCGAGCTTCCCCGCATTCCGCGGCCTCGCGTTCGATTATCGCGCGCGGGCAGGCTTCGGAGAAGCGGGGAGAGCGGCCCAGGGGAGATGGTGGCACCCGGGGCCGCACAGGAGAAGCCGCCGGGTCCCATTGTGACCCGACGGCTTCCTGAGGTGGAGCTGCCGGGTCAGCCGGCTACTCGAGCGGCGAGGGCGTCGCCGATCGCGTCGGTGGAGCGGAAGGTTCCGTCACGCTCCGCGAGGTCGGCGGAGACCGCGTCCTCGATGCGGACGGCCTGGGCCTCGTAGCCCAGGTGACGCAGCAGGAGGGCGACCGAGAGGATCGTCGCGGTCGGGTCGGCCTTGCCGGTGCCGGCGATGTCCGGGGCCGAGCCGTGGACGGGCTCGAACATGGACGGGAAGGCGCCGGTCGGATTGATGTTCCCGGAGGCGGCGAGGCCGATTCCGCCGGTCACGGCGGCGGCCAGGTCGGTGAGGATGTCACCGAAGAGGTTGTCCGTGACGATGACGTCGAAGCGCTCGGGCTGCGTGACGAAGAAGATCGTCGCGGCGTCGACGTGCAGGTAGTCGGTGGTGACCTCGGGGTACTCCTGGCCGACCTTGTCGAAGATGTTCTTCCACATGTGGCCCGCGTACACGAGGACGTTGTTCTTGTGGACCAGCGTCAGCTTCTTGCGGGGACGGGCGTTCGCCCGCTCGTAGGCGTCCCGGACGACGCGCTCGACGCCGTACGCGGTGTTGACGCTGACCTCGGTGGCCACCTCGGCGGGGGTGCCGGTGCGCAGGCTGCCGCCGTTGCCGGTGTACGGACCCTCGGTGCCCTCGCGGACCACGACGAAGTCGATCTCCGGGCGGCCGGCGAGCGGGGTGGCCGTGTTCGGGAACAGCTTCGACGGGCGCAGGTTGATGAAGTGGTCGAAGGCGAAGCGGAGCTTCAGCAGCAGACCGCGCTCCAGCACGCCGGAGGGGACCGACGGGTCGCCGATGGCGCCGAGCAGGATCGCGTCGTGGTGCTTGAGCTCTTCGAGCTCCGCCTCCGGGAGGGTCTCACCGGTGCGGTGCCAGCGCTGGGCGCCGAGATCGTATTGCTTGGTCTCCAGCTTCACATCCTGAGGCAGGACCGCGGTAAGGACCTTGAGTCCCTGAGCCACGACTTCCTGGCCGATGCCATCACCGGGGATCACTGCGAGATTGATGCTGGTCGACATGACGGAACCGTACTCCGTGTCCCAGCCCTCAGACATTCTGCGTCCACCATGTGGACGAATGGGGACGCAGAACGTCTCGGGCGGCGCAGGTCAGTGGCCGGTGGACCCGCCGTTGTCACGGCGGTCGAGGGCGCGCTGGAGAGCGGCGGCGGCGTTCTTGCGGTCGTCGGCCGAGGCGGAGCTGTGGCGGACGCGGCGGGTGGCGGTGGAAGCGGTCATGGTGATCGACTCCTTGAGATCACGGCGTGGCGGGGCCACGGATGAGGGGTTCCTTCAAGGCGCCGGAAGAGGCGGGGAGCGATGCGCCGCAGGGGTTGCCTGCCAGGGGCGCGCGCTCTCGACCGCCATTCGCCTGATCGGCGAGACGTTCGGCTTCTACAAAGCTAGGGCAGGTCCGGTTGTATGTCTCGGCAATTACTCGGGCTTCCTACTATCTGAGACGCGCACTCCCCCGGAAAGCCCCGTCCAGTGGATCCGTTTCAGCCCTTCTCGGAGCGAAGTTCCCTGATCAGAGCCCATACGGCGAGAGTTGAGGCTGATTCCGCCGTAGTGACGTATCCCACCTGTCTCACCGGCCCCGAGGGGCCCAGATCGGTGATGTCCACCGCCTCGGTCGCCTCACTCAGGGACAGCTCGGGCATGATCGCCATACCGAGCCCGCGGCCGACCATCGTCAGCACCATGGCGTCGTCCTCCGCCTTGACCGTCGCCCGCGGGATCCAGTCCTGGGCCCGCCACCAGGAGCGGGTGTAGGAGCCGCAGTTCTCGTCCCAGTCCATCAGCGGCAGGCCCTTCGGATCCGGGTGCCCGGCCGGGTGGACCAGGCGGTAGGCCTCCTGCGTGAGCACCCCGGTCAGCAGGCCGGGGGGCACGTCCTGCGAGCCGCCCAGGGTGGCGATGCCCAGGTCGGCGCGGCCCGCCGCCACCTCCCCGGCCGTGCCGGCGCCGATCTCGCGCACCACGCGGACCTCGGGGCGGATGCCCGGGTGCCGGGCCGTGAGCCGTTCCAGCGCGGGCGGCAGCAGGTGCAGGGCCGCGCTGCGGAACGCTGCGATCCGCAGCACCCCCTCCACCACGCCACGGCCCGCGCCCCGGCCCGCGCTCCGGACCTCCGCGCCGAGGACCTCGTACATCCGCAGGATCCGGCGGGCGAGGGCGACGGCCCGCTCCCCCGCCGGGGTGGGTGTGGCCCCGGCCCGGCCGCGCTCGAAGAGCACCGCGCCGACCTTGGTCTCACTGCCGCGCACCGAGTGCGAGACGGCCGACTGGGTGAGGCCGAGCGCGGCCGCGGCGGCGGAGAAGCCACCGCTGTCGGCGACGGCGACCAGGATCCGCAGTTCCTGGGGCAGCAGGTCGGGCACGGGGGCTCTCACCTCGTCATATGAGCGGCGTTCATGGATGTGCGCGTTCCATGAACGCAACCCTCTGCCCGGGTCACCCATTCCTTCCTAGCGTCGGGCCCATGACCACGAACACCGCTCACGCCGTCCACCAGATCGCCCGCCCCACCGGCTTCCCCGGCGCCGCGGACTTCACGTACGTCTCCTCCCCGGTCCCGCGGCCGGGTCCCGGCACCGCGCTCGTCGAGAACCTCCTGCTCTCGGTGGACCCGTACCACCGGGGCATGATGGACGGCGGGGAGGGCGGCTTCGAGCTGAACGCCCCGCTGGAGGGCCGCTCGGTGGGCCGGGTGCTCGCCTCCCGCGACCCGGGGTTGCGCGAGGGCGATCTGGTCTTCCACCGCGCGGGCTGGCGGACCCATGCCCTGGTCACCCTCGGCGTGGACGGGACGCGCAAGCTGCGCGGCCACGACGGCGTCCCGCTGGAGGCCTACCTCTCCGTCCTCGGCGGCACCGGACTCACCGCCTACGCCGCCCTGACCCGGACGGCGGCCCTGCGCAGCGGCGAGGACCTCTTCGTCTCCGCCGCCGCGGGCGGGGTCGGCACGGCCACCGGCCACATCGCCCGACTGCTCGGCGCCCGGCGGATCATCGGCAGCGCGGGCTCTGCGGCCAAGGTCCGCCACCTCACCGGCACGCTGGGCTTCGACGCGGCCTTCGACTACCACGACGGCCCGGTCGGCGAGCAGCTCGCGCAGGCCGCCCCGGACGGCATCGACGTCTACGTGGACAACGTCGGCGGGGACCACCTGGAAGGGGCGATCGGCTCGCTGCGCGAGTACGGGCGGGTCGCCTGGGTCGGCGCGATCTCGACGTACCACGGGGACCGCTCGCCGGCCGCGCCCCGCAACCTCTTCGAGGTCGTCCACAAGTCCCTCCGTCTGGAAGGGGTATTGGTTCGCAATCACACCAATCTGCAGGACGAGTTGGAGGATTTCCTCGTCCCTCATCTGCGCAGCGGCCGGGTCGGTACCGACACCACCGTTGTCCAGGGATTCGAAGGCACGGTGGAGGCCTTCCTGGGCATGCTCCGCGGGGAAAATCTGGGCAAGATGCTCGTCCGGATCGGCACTTGATTCCGGCCACCCTTAAGTTCACCGATTTCTTACCGCACGGATGTAGACCTTTGAACCCGGCACCGCCACTCTTTCCGTCGATGTGTCGACGGGGCACTTGAGTGGGAGGCGAGAGGCCAGTGACACCGATCAGCCGCAGAGGTTTCGTGGGAATCGGCGCCGGGCTCGTGGCGGGCGCCACCCTGCCCGTGGTCGCATCGACGACGGCGGCCGCGGCCGCCGCGACCGGCACCATCACCGATGTGAAGCACGTGGTGATCCTGATGCAGGAGAACCGCAGTTTCGACCACTACTTCGGCAAGTTGAAGGGTGTCCGCGGGTTCGGTGACCGCGCCGCCGGCAACCTCCCCGGCGGCTGGGGCATGTTCGACCAGCCCGACCGGGTCGGCCGCCGGTACCCGTGGAAGCTGTCCGCCACCCCGCCGGCGGGCGGCGTCGACGGCAAGACGCTGGCCCAGTGCACCGGCGACCTCCCGCACAGCTGGACCTCGCAGCACGCCGCCTGGAACAAGGGCCGGCTGGACAGTTGGGTCACCGGCGTGGGCAACGCCCGCACCCTGGGCCACCTGGACCGGGGGGACATCCCCTTCCACTACGCCCTCGCCGACACCTACACGATCTGCGACGCGTACTTCTGCTCCGCCCTCAGCGCGACCGGCCCGAACCGCACCTTCCTGTGGAGCGGCAAGATCGACGCCACCAGCAAGGACGGCGGCGAGGAGTCCGGGCTGACCTGGGAGACGTACGCGGAGGCCCTCCAGCGGGCCGGCGTGAGCTGGAAGGTCTACCAGAACGCCCAGGACAACTACGGGGACAACGGGCTCGCCTACTTCAAGAGGTTCACGGACGCCGCCCCCGGCGATCCGCTGCGGGACCGGGGCATGGGCTCGGTCCCCAAGGTCACCGGCTCCACCCCGGACGACATCGCGGCCGCGATCCGCGCCGACGTGGTGGCGGGCACCCTCCCCCAGGTGTCCTGGGTGGTGGCGAGCGAGGCCTTCTCGGAGCATCCCTACGCCCCGCCCGGGGACGGCGCCCACTTCGTGGACCTGGTCCACCGCGCCCTGGCCGCCGACCCCGAGGTCTTCGACTCCACGGTGCTCTTCCTCAACTACGACGAGAACGACGGGTTCTTCGACCACGTGCCGCCGCCGGTGGCCCCGCCCGGCACGCCCGGCGAGTACCTCGACGGGATCCCGATCGGGCTCGGCTTCCGCGTCCCGATGATCGTGATGTCGCCGTGGACCCGTGGAGGCTGGGTCAGCTCGGAGGTCTTCGACCACACCTCGGTGCTGCGGTTCATGGAGAAGTGGACGGCCGCCCTCGGCACCCCCGCCACCTGTCCGAACATCAGCGACTGGCGCCGCAAGGTGGTCGGCGACCTGACCGGTGTCTTCGACTTCGCGCACCCGGTCCACGGGTACCCCGCCGGTCTGCCGTCCACCGCCAAGGTGATCGGCCAGGCGACCTGCGCCCCGCTCCCCAACCCGGCGCCGCAGGACAACGCCCTCCCGGCGCAGGAACCCGGCACCCGCCCCGCGCGGGCGCTGCCGTACCAGGTGAACGGCAATCTGGACCGCTTCGAGTTCGGGCCGGCCGGTCAGATCACGGCCTGGTTCTCGATGGCCAACCAGGGCGCCGAGGCGAAGCGGGCGGCGCACTTCTCGATCCACCCGCACCAGCACCGGGACACGACACCCTGGCAGTACACCGTCGACCCGGGCGGCACCGCCGGCGACTACTTCCACATAGGCCTCGGGCACGGCTCGGGCAAGTACGACATCTCGATGCACGGGCCGAACCGCTTCCTGCGGCGCTTCATCGGCGACGCGTCGAAGCCGGGCAAGGACATCGAGGTGGTGGCCCGCTTCGCGGTCGAGCCGGGCACCGGCAAGCCGGCGGTCTACTTCAAGATGAAGAACTCCTCCGGCTCCCCCGTCACCTTCACGATCCGCGCGAACGCCTACCGCACGGACGGCCCGTGGACGTACACGGTCCCGGCGAACTCCTCGCGCGAGGACCACTTCAACGCCGTGGCCTACAGCAAGGGTTGGTACGACTTCACGATCCTCGCCGACTCCGACGGCACCTGGTCGCGCCGCTGCACGGGCCACATCGAGACGGGCGCGCCCAGCGTCTCGGGCTCGTAGCCGGACCCACCCGGGACACGCCGGATTCCTGCTCCGGGCAGGGGCCGGGCACCCCTCAGAGCACGTCCCCGTCCCGCCAGTCGAAGTCGAGCCGCCCGGCCGGGTCCGGTCGGATCCCGCCGGGCGGCGCCCACACGTACGTGGACCCCTCCTCCTCCGGGAGCGGGACGGGCCCGTCCGGCGAGAGCGCGCCGATCCGCCCGCCCCACACCTGCCAGCCGCGGCCCAGGTACAGCGCCGCCCCGTCCTGCGAAGCCGACAGCGCCCCGAGCACGTACGCCCGGCCGATCACCTGCTCCAGCCGGGCCATGACCTGCCCGCCGAGGCCGCGGCGGCGCGCGTCGGCCCGTACGGCCACGGCCTCCACGTACCCGGTGCGCAGGGCCCGCCCCTGGTGCACGACCCGCCGCATGACGACGCTGCCGTGCGCGACGAGGTCACCGCCCGCGTCCCGGACCAGCACGTGCATCCCGCCGAGGGCGTGCTCGAAGTCCTCGTCGGCGAAGTCACCGTCGAAGGCCGCGTCGAGCAGGGTCCGGATCTCGCGGAGCTCCGTACCGGTCAGCTCCGCCGTGTGCCGTACGAGGTTCTCCATCGGACGACCGTACCAACGCGCGCCGGCGGCCCGGGTGCGGCCGGGAAAGGCCGGAAACAGCCGGGGGGTTCGAAACCCGGAGTGCCGCCCGGCCGGGCCGTCCGTGGCTCGCACGGCCGACCGGGGCGGGCGCGTGCCTGGCCGGCGGGACGGTGCGGGCCCGGTGGTCCACCGGGGCCGCGGCCTCGCCGCCCAGCCCGCCGAAGGTGCGTACGGCCGGTGGGGGCGGGGTGGTCCACCCGTACCCGGGGTCCGCGGGCGGCCTCGGGAACGGGTTCACCGGCCCGGGGTCACGCCGCTGGAAGAGCGCGTTCCGCACGCGGAATCGACCGGTGATCACCACCTCCGAAATCGCCCGAGTCCGTGCATATCGTGCGCGAGATCCGTGTACGGCTCTGGCGGCGGGTCGCACGGCGGCGTGATGATCTGCTCCATGTCGCCTGAGACCACACCCGGGACCACCTCCGGGACAGCCCCTGGGACCGGGCGGTGGACGCCCACCCACGGTGATCCCTACCGTCCGGTCGCCTACCGTCCCGAGCGGATGCCGCACGAGGAATCCCTCGCGCGCGCCGCCGGATTGCGGGCCCGGATGGAGGAGCGGCGGACCGTACGCCACTTCTCCCCCGACCCGGTGCCCGAGCAGGTGGTCCGGGACGCCATCGCCTGCGCCGCGACCGCCCCATCCGGGGCGCACCAGCAGCCGTGGACCTTCGTCCTGGTCAAGGACCCTGCCGTCCGGCAGCAGATCCGGGCCGCCGCCGAGCAGGAGGAGCAGCTGTCCTACGACGGCAGGCTGGGCGACGAATGGCTCGCCGCCCTGCGTCCCATCGGCACGGACGCCGTGAAGACCCACCTCACGGACGCCCCGGCGCTGATCGTGGTCTTCCAGCAGCGCTATTGGCTCGGCCCGGACGGGACGAAGCGCAAGCACTACTACGTCGACGAGTCGGTCGGCATCGCGGTCGGCATGCTCCTGTCCGCCCTGCACCTGTCCGGGCTGGCGGCGCTGATCCACACCCCCAGCCCGATGCGCTTCCTCAGCCACGTCCTGGACCGCCCGGAGAACGAGAAGGCCTTCGCGGTCGTCCCGGTTGGCTACCCGGCGGACGACTGCGAGGTCCCGGACCTCCTGCGCAAGTCCCTGGACCAGGTCATGGTCGAGGTCTGACCACCTCGCCGCCGGGCTGCTCCGGAATCTGCCCCGCAGCCTCGGCGGCCGGCCCGCCCCCGAGGGCCTCGGCGAGCCGCATCCCGATCCGCACCCGGTCCTCCGCGCTGCCGGCGTCCATGGCGGCCCGCCCCTGCCGAAGGATCAACCAGTCCCCCGCACCACCTTGGCGACGCCGAGCACGGCCGCCGTCACCATCACCGTGGTCAGCAACAGTGGGCCCTCCCCGCCGTGGGACGATGCGTAGGCCCGGCACTCCGCGGAGTCCGCCGTCGTCCTGGTCGATGCGCGGCAGCACGGTGGCGAGGACCCGGTCCGCCATGGCCGGGTGCAGTGCGAGGGACAGGCCGTCCCGGGCGATCGCCGGCCGGGCGGAGGTGAAGCCGAAGAGGGCCCCGTCGCGCAGGTCGCCCTCCCGGAGCCCGTCGGCCGGCTCGGTCACCAGTAGCGATTCGAGGAGGCGCTGCCCTTCGTCCTCGGCGTCCGGGACCGGTCGACGGTGGTCGATCAGCCCCGCTTCGGCCCAGCCGAGGCAGGTGCGGTGCGGAAGTCCGGTGGCCGCGCGGCAGATGGTCGCGGCACGGTGGTGGTTGTCTCCCCCGGGTCACCGGGACCGGGTAGCGGAGCTGGTCGCCGTACACGACAACTTCGGTCAGGCCGGCAGGAGTTGCCGGTGAGGGAAATGGATACCGCCCCCGCTCCGGACTTGGGGGTACCGGAACGGGGGCGGAGGTCAGGCGGGGGCTCGGTCAGCCCATGTGGGGGTACGCGTAGTCGGTCGGCGCGACCAGCGTCTCCTTGATCGAGCGGGTCGAGGTCCAGCGCATCAGGTTCGACGCGGCGCCCGCCTTGTCGTTGGTACCCGAGGCGCGGCCACCACCGAAGGGCTGCTGGCCGACGACGGCGCCGGTGGACTTGTCGTTGATGTAGAAGTTGCCCGCCGCGAAGCGGAGCTTCTCCATCGCGTCCGCGGCCGCGTAACGGTCGGCGGCGATGATCGAGCCGGTCAGGGCGTAGGCCGAGACGGACTCCATCTGGGCCAGCATCGCGTCGAAATCGGCGTCCTCGTAGACGTGCACGGCGAGGATCGGGCCGAAGTACTCGGTCGTGAAGACCTCGTTCTCCGGGTCGGTGCACGCGATGACGGTCGGGCGGACGAAGTAGCCCTCCGCGTCGTCGTACGTGCCACCGGCGATGATCTCGCAGGTCGGGTCGGCGATGGCGCGGTCGATCGCGGCCTTGTTCTTCGCGAAGGAACGCTCGTCGATGACGGCGCCGATGAAGTTGGTCAGGTCGCGGACGTCACCCATGGTGATGCCGTCGACCTCGGCCGCGAAGGCCTCCTTGAAGCCGTCGTTCCAGATCGAGGCCGGGACGTAGGCGCGCGAGGACGCCGAGCACTTCTGGCCCTGGAACTCGAAGGAGCCGCGGGTCAGGGCGGTCTTCAGGACGGCGCGGTCCGCGGACGGGTGCGCGACGACGAAGTCCTTGCCACCGGTCTCGCCGACCAGGCGCGGGTAGGACTTGTACTTCTCGATGTTGTTGCCGACCGTCTTCCACAGGTACTGGAAGGTCTTGGTCGAGCCGGTGAAGTGGATGCCGGCCAGCTCGGGGTGGTTCAGGGCCACCTCGGAGACGGCGATGCCGTCGCCGGTCACCAGGTTGATGACGCCCTTGGGCAGGCCGGCCTCCTCCAGGAGCTCCATGAGGAGGATCGCGGAGTGGGTCTGCGTCGGGGACGGCTTCCACAGGACCACGTTGCCCATGAGGGCGGGGGCGGTCGGCAGGTTGCCGGCGATGGCCGTGAAGTTGAACGGCGTGATCGCGTAGACGAAGCCTTCGAGCGGGCGGTGGTCGCTGCGGTTCCACACGCCGGCGGAGTTCGCGACCGGCTGCTCGGCCAGGATCTGGCGGGCGAAGTGGACGTTGAAGCGCCAGAAGTCGACGAGCTCGCACGGGGTGTCGATCTCGGCCTGCTGCGCGGTCTTCGACTGGCCCAGCATGGTCGAGGCGGCGAGCTTCTCGCGCCACGGGCCGGACAGCAGCTCGGCGGCGCGCAGGATGATCGCGGCGCGGTCGTCGAAGGACATCGAGCGCCAGGCCGGGGCGGCGGCGAGGGCGGCGTCGATGGCCTCCTGGGCGTCGGCCTGGGTGGCGTTGGCGTAGGTGCCGAGCACCGACTTGTGGTCGTGCGGCTGGACCACGTCGAAGCGCTCACCGCCACCCATCCGCTTGACGCCGTTGATCGTCATCGGGAGTTCGATCGGGTTCTCGGACAGCAGCTTGAGCTGCGCTTCGAGCCGCGTGCGCTCCGGGGTGCCGGGGGCGTACGAGTGGACCGGCTCGTTGACCGGCGCGGGGACCTGGGTCACAGCATCCATGGGGCTGGTAACTCCTTGAGCTAGTGGGGTGCCTAGTTCTTGGTGATCATCGAGCGGACGAAGAAGAGCAGGTTGGCCGGCTTCTCCGCGAGGCGTCGCATGAAGTAGCCGTACCAGTCCGTGCCGTACGCGGTGTAGACACGCATCCGGTGGCCCTCGGCGGCGAGCCGCAGGTGCTCCTCGCTGCGGATGCCGTACAGCATCTGGAACTCGTACTCGTCCAGCTTGCGCCCGGCCTTGCGGGCGAGCTCCTGGCCGATGGCGATGAGGCGGGGGTCGTGGGACCCGATCATCGGGTAGCCCTCGCCGTCCATGAGGATCTTCAGGATCCGGACGTACGCCTTGTCGATCTCCGCCTTGTCCAGGTACGCGACCTCGGCGGGCTCCTTGTAGGCGCCCTTCACGATGCGGACGCGGCTGCCGGCGGCGGCCAGGCGGCGGGCGTCGGCCTCGGTGCGGAAGAGGTACGCCTGGATCACGCAGCCGGTCTGCGGGAAGTCGCGGCGCAGCTCCTCGTGGATGGCGAACATCGAGTCGAGGGTGGTGTGGTCCTCGGCGTCCAGCGTCACGGTGGTGCCGATGGCGGCCGCGGCCTCGACGACCGGGCGGACGTTGGCGAGCGCCAGCTCGTGGCCGCCCTCCAGGGCCTGGCCGAACATCGACAGCTTGACGGACATCTCGGCCTTCTCGCCGAGGCCGAGCTCCGCGAGGCGTTCGATGAGCTGGAGGTAGGCGTCCCGGGCGGCGTGGGACTGCGCCACCTCGGTGATGTCCTCGCCGACGACGTCGAGGGTGACCTCAAGGCCGTTGCGCGTGAGCTCCTCGACGATCGGGATGACCTGATCGACGGTCTCGCCGGGGATGAACCGATTCACCACGGGCTTGGTCACCGGGGCGGCGGAGACGATACGACGCATCTTGTCGCTGCGCGAAGCGGCGAGGATCACGGGACCCAGCACGGGGCACCTCCAGCGGGTGGCAGAAAGAAAAGCGCAAGTGAAACCACCGTGAAACCTAAGGATCGCTTTGATCCTCTGCCATCGACAGCTGTCACGCATCCGTGTCCCGGATCTCATACATCTGTCTGAAGGGTCCCTGCCGGGGTGGGAGAATGTCCGCGTGAAGGGCGATTACCAGGACCTGGTGGACGAGATCTCCGCGCTGCTCGGCGCCCCGGCGACCCTGGAGAACCGGGACTTCCGCCTGATCGCCTTCGGTGCCCACGACAGCGACGACGATCTGGCGATGGACCCGGTACGGACCCGCTCGATCCTGACCCGGCAGTCCACGGCGGACGTCCGCTCCTGGTTCGAGGCCTTCGGCATCGCCCGCGCCACCGGGCCCGTCCGGATCCCGGCGGCGCCCGACGCCGGGGTGTTCCGCGGGCGGATCTGCCTGCCGGTGCGGTACCGGGGCATCGTGCAGGGCTACGTATGGCTGCTCGACCACGAGCCCGGCAAGCCCGGGCCCGAGCCGGCGGCGCTCGACGCGGCCATGGAGGTGGCCCAGCGCATCGGGGTGCTGCTCGCCGAGGAGGCGAAGGCCGGGGCCGACCTGTCACGGGAGTTCCTGGCGGTGCTCACGGCCGGCCGGGGCTGGCAGCAGGACATGGCGGTGGCCGCGCTGCGGGCCGCCCTCGGCCCCGGCGGGGACGGACTGCACGCGGCGGTCTGTGTGACGCCGTGGCCCGGGGAGGCTCCGGCGTCGGTACCGGGCGCGGCGGCGGTGTGCGTGGTACCGCGGCGGGGCGGGGCCGAGCCGGGCGGCGCCGCCGGTCCGGGTGCGGGTACGGGAGCGGGAGCGGGGCCCGGGCGGGAAGCCGCAGGCGACCCGGCTCTGGCGGTACTGCTCCGGCTGCGCTCGACGGACGCGCTGGCTCCGGCCCTGGCGGCGGTGACCCGGCTGCTGCCGCGCACGGCACAGGCGACGGGGCCGGGCGGGAAGGGCGCGACCGGCCAGGCCACGGGCGGGAAGGCCTCGGGCGGGAAGGCCTCGGGCGGGAAGGCCTCGGGCGGGAAGGCCTCGGGCGGGAAGGCCTCGGGCGGGAGCGCCGGGGCCGCCGCCACCACGGCCACGGCCACGGCCCGGGGGGTGACCGCCGGCGTCGCCGACCCCGTGCGGGGACTCGCCGACCTGCCGGCCGCCTGGGAGCAGGCCGTCGCGGCCGCCCGGGCGGCGGCGGCCCAGCCCCGGTTCGGCCCGGTCGCCCAGTGGTCGACGATCGGCCCGTACCGGATGCTGGCGACGCTCGCCGCCGACCCGGTGGACGACCCCGCGGCGCGCACCTTGCTGGCCCCGACCCACCGCGACCTCGCCCGTACGGCCGAGGTCTTCCTGGACTGCGCGGGCCAAGCGGGCCGCGCGGCCGCCGCGTTGGGCATCCACCGCCAGACCCTCTACTACCGACTGGCCCGGGTCGAGCAGTTGACCGGCCTCGACCTGGACGAGGGCGAGGACCGCCTGCTGCTCCACATGGCCCTCAAAGCCGCGCGCCTGGCGTAGGGCGCGGCCTCCCGGCAACACCCTTCGGGGGACGTCCGGTTCGGTCGGGCCCGGGGCACGTCCGGATCCGGGACGGATCAGGAACGGACCAGGGGCGGCCCAGGGGCGGCCCAGGGGCGGCCCAGGGGCGGCTCAGGGGCGGCTCAGGGACGGATCATCGCCTCCGCCGCGCGCCGCATGCCCTCGGTGAATTCCTCCGCGGTCGCGGCCGACTCCGGGTCGAAGAGCCACTGGATCATCAGGCCGTTCAGCAGCGCTTGGTAGAAGGCGCCCAGCGTGCGCACGTCCCGCTCGTCGAGCTGGTCCTCCGGGGTACCGGTGAGCATGGAGATCAGCCCCCGGCGCCCGTCGGCCTGCGAGGCCGCGAGCATGGACCTCAACTCCGGCCGCTGGTCCCGGCCGAGCGCCACCTCCAGACTTGCCGCCCAGACCGGGCCGGACTTCTCGTGCTGCGCCAGCACGCCTTCCCACAGGGCGCGGAAGCGCTCCAGCGATCCGCCGTCGCCGTCGAGCCCGTCCTGGAAGACCGCGCCCCACTCCTCCATCAGGCCGATGAAGGCCTGGGTGAGCAGGGCGTCCTTCGAGCCGTAGTGGTAGCCGATGGAGGCCAGGTTGGTCCCGGAGGCGCTGACGATGTCGCGCGCGGTCGTGCGCACGAACCCCTTCTCGACCAGGCACTTCTTGGCACCTTCGAGCAGATCTTCGCGATGTCCCATGGCCACACGGTAGCAAGACAGGTGTCCTAGACGACAGTTCTAGACAGTCGTCATAGACGAACGTTTAAGACGTATGTATATTCCTGCTCATGACAACCCCAGCTGCCACCCCCGCTGCCACAGCGCGCCGTGCCGGCCGCCGCGAATGGACCGCCTTCACCGTCCTCCTGCTGCCCCTGCTCCTGGTCTCGATGGACGTCTCCGTCCTCTACTTCGCCGTCCCGGCCATCACCGACCAGCTCGACCCGAGCTCCACCCAGCAGCTCTGGATCTTCGACAGCTACGCGTTCGCCCTCTCCGGCCTGCTGATCACGATGGGCTCGCTGGGCGACCGGATCGGCCGCCGCAAGCTGCTGCTGATCGGCGCGACCGCCTTCGGCCTCGCCTCGATCGGCGCCGGCTACGCCACCAGTGCCGAGATGCTCATCGCGGCCCGCGTGCTGCTCGGCATCGGCGGCGCCACCCTGATGCCCTCCACACTGGCCCTCGTCCGGAACCTCTTCCAGGACGACAAGCAGCGCGGGCAGGCCATCGCCATCTGGTCCGGGGCCATGACCGGCGGCATCGCCCTCGGCTCGGTGCTCAGCGGGGTGTTGCTGAACCACTTCTGGTGGGGCTCCGTCTTCCTCGTCAACGTGCCCGCGATGCTGCTCCTGCTGCTCCTGGTCCCGCTCCTGGTACCGGAGTTCAAGGACCCGGCCCCCGGCCGCTTCGACCTGCTGAGCGTCCCGCTGTCCATGGCCGCCGTGCTGCCGGTCGTCTACGGACTGAAGGAGATCGCCGCCGAGGGCTTCGAACCGCTCTACGCGGGCTGCCTCGTCGTCGGACTGGCCTTGGGGTACGCCTTCGTCCGCCGCCAGCGCTCCCGTGCGGACGCCATGGTGAGCCGGGCGCTGTTCGCGGGCCGCGGTTTCGGGGCCGGTATCGGGCTCAACACCCTCGCCGCCTTCGCCATGATGGGCTCGGCCTACTTCACCACCCAGTACCTGCAGTCGGTGCTGGGCATGGGCACCCTGGAAGCCGCCCTGTGGAGCCTGGCCCCCTCGGTCGTCATCGGCGCCGCGGCCCCGGTCTCCGCCGCCCTCGCCCGGAAAGTGGACCGGGCCTATGTGATCGCCGGCGGGTTCGTCCTCGCCGCCGGCGGATTCGTCCTGATCAGCCTGGTGGACACCGACTCCCTCTGGCTGATCCTCACCGGCGCCGGGGTGCTGGCCTCGGGCATCGTCACCGTGCTGTCCCTGGTGTCCGACATGGCGCTGGCCTCGGCCCCCGCCGAGAAGGCCGGTTCCGCCGCCTCGCTGCTGGAGACCGGGACGGAGTTCGGCGGCGCCCTGGGCATGGCGGTGCTCGGCAGCCTGGGGACGGCGGTCTACCGCCACGACCTGGCCGGCTCCGAGCCCGCGGTGCGGGAGACCCTGGGCGGGGCCGTCGCCACCGCCCACCACCTCGGCGGGCCGGCCGGGGAGCGGGTGCTGGCCATGGCCCGGGAGGCGTTCGTCCACGGAATGCAGTACGCGGCCTGGGGCGGTACGGCGCTGCTGCTCGGGGCGGCCGTGCTCGCCGCGGCCCTGATGCGGGGGATCGAAGCGCCCGCCCCGCCCGCGGCGGAGCCCGCCGCCCGTGCCGGAGACCGCCCGCGCGAGGCGTCGTACACCTGAACCGCCCGCCGCCGGACGCGGCCGAGGGAACGCGGAAGGGCCCGGGGTCTCCCCCGGGCCCTTCCCTCACGTCATCACCCTCGCGGGTTCAGGCGAGGCTGACCGTGCGCGCCGAGACGGCGCCGATCTCGGTGGCGATGTCCGCGAGGACGTTCGCCGGAACGGCGGCGTCGACGGTGAGGACGGCGAGCGCCTCACCGTGCGCCTCGGCACGGGCGACCTGCATGCCCGCGATGTTCAGACCGCCCTCGCCGAGCACGCGGCCGACGGTGCCGACCACGCCGGGGCGGTCGGTGTAGCGCAGGACCACCATGTGGTCGGCGAGCGACAGGTCCACGTCGTACTCGCCGACGCCGACGATCTTCTGAAGGTGCTTCGGGCCCGCGAGCGTGCCGGAGACCGAAACCTCCTGACCGTCCGACAGGGTGCCGCGCACGGTGACCACGTTGCGGTGGTCCGGGGACTCCGAGCTGGTGGTCAGCCGCACCTCGACGCCGCGCTCCTGCGCGAACAGCGGGGCGTTGACGTAGGAGACCGTCTCGTCGACGACGTCCTCGAAGACACCCTTGAGGGCGGAGAGTTCCAGCACCTTGACGTCGTGCTGGGTGATCTCGCCGCAGACCTCGACGTCGAGGCGGACCGCGACCTCGCCCGCGAGGGCGGTGAAGATGCGGCCGAGCTTCTCGGCGAGCGGCAGACCCGGACGGACGTCCTCGGCGATGACGCCGCCCTGGACGTTGACGGCGTCCGGTACGAGCTCACCGGCGAGCGCGAGGCGCACCGACTTGGCGACCGAGACACCGGCCTTCTCCTGGGCCTCGTCCGTGGACGCGCCGAGGTGCGGGGTGCAGACGACCTGGTCGAGCTCGAAGAGCGGGGAGTCCGTGCAGGGCTCCTTGGCGTACACGTCGAGGCCGGCGCCGGCGACGCGGCCCTCCTTGATGGCCGTGTACAGGGCGGCCTCGTCGACGATCCCGCCGCGGGCGGCGTTGACGATGCGGACCGACGGCTTCACCTTGTGCAGGGCCTCGTCCCCGATGAGACCGAGGGTCTCGGGGGTCTTGGGCAGGTGCACGGTGATGAAGTCGGCGACCTCCAGGAGCTCGTCCAGCGTCAGCATCTTGACGCCCATCTGGGCGGCGCGCGCGGGCTGTACGTAGGGGTCGTACGCGACGATCTTCATGCCGAAGGCCGACATGCGCTGCGCCACCAGGACACCGATGCGGCCGAGGCCGACGACGCCGAGGGTCTTCTCGCTGAGCTCGACACCCGTGTACTTGTTCCGCTTCCACTCGCCGTTCTTCAGGGCGGTGTTGGCCTGCGGAATGTTGCGGGCGGTGGCGACGAGCAGGCCGCAGGCCAGCTCGGCCGCGGTCACGATGTTCGAGGTCGGCGCGTTGACGACCATCACGCCGGCCTTGGTGGCGGACGAGACGTCCACGTTGTCCAGACCGACACCGGCGCGCGCGACGACCCGCAGCTTCTTGGCCGCGGCGATCGCCTCGGCGTCGACCTTGGTGGCGGAGCGGACGAGGATCGCGTCGACGTCGACGATCGCGGGCAGCAGCTCGGCGCGGTCCGCGCCGTTGCAGTGCCGGATCTCGAAGTCCGGGCCCAGCGCCTCGACGGTGGCGGGCGACAGCTCTTCGGCGATGAGTACGACAGGTTTCGAGCTCACGTGGGTCCTCACAAGTCCAGTGCGGACGGCCGTCCCGACGGCCGCAGGCGGTGGAGGGGGTAGCCGCGTGGAAGACGCACGACACTGTGGGCCTGACGCGTATGTGTTGAGCAGTGTAGTGGCGCCGGCGGGCCGGATTTCCGCCTGTACGGAAGGATCACCCGTCCGTGGTTGGCCGGGGTGGACAAGCCGCGCCCGCCGGGGCCGGATTCCCGGCGCGCGACACCCGTCCGGTGATGCGCGGCGGGGCCGGGACTCGCGTGTCCCGGCCCCGCCGTCACGAGATCAGCTCTCGTCGTTGTCGACCCAGCTCATCAGCTTGCGCAGCTTCTTGCCGGTGGTCTCCAGCAGGTGCTCCTCGTCGGCCTTCTTGTACTCGTTGTACTTCGGCAGACCGGCCTTGTACTCGGCCATCCAGGTGTTGGCGAACTCGCCGCTCTGGATCTCCGCGAGGACCTTCTTCATCTCGGCCTTGGTGGCGTCGGTGATGACGCGCGGGCCCGTGATGTAGTCGCCCCACTCGGCGGTCTCGGAGACCGACCAGCGCATCTTCTCCAGGCCACCCTCGTACATGAGGTCCACGATGAGCTTCAGCTCGTGCAGGCACTCGAAGTACGCGATCTCCGGCTGGTAGCCGGCCTCGGTCAGGGTCTCGAAACCGGCCTTGACCAGCGCGGAGGCGCCACCGCAGAGGACGGCCTGCTCACCGAACAGGTCGGTCTCGGTCTCCTCGGTGAAGGTGGTCTTGATGACGCCGGCGCGGGTGCCGCCGATGCCGGCCGCGTACGAGAGCGCGAGCGCGAAGGCGGAGCCGCTGAAGTCCTGCTCGACGGCGGCGATGCAGGGAACGCCGCGGCCCTCCTCGTACTGACGGCGGACCAGGTGGCCCGGGCCCTTCGGGGCGACGAGCGCGACGTCCACGTTGGTCGGGGGCTTGATGAAGCCGTAGCGGACGTTGAAACCGTGGCCGAAGAAGAGCGCGTCGCCCTCCTCGAGGTGCTCCTTGATGGACTCCTCGTAGATCTCGGCCTGCAGCGGGTCCGGGGTGAGGATCATGATGACGTTCGCCCAGGCGGCGGCCTCGGCCACGGGGACGACCTTCAGACCCTGCTCCTCGGCCTTGGCCTTGGACTTCGAGCCCTCCTTCAGACCGACGACGACGTCGACGCCGGAGTCACGGAGCGACAGCGCGTGGGCGTGGCCCTGGCTGCCGTAACCGATGACCGCGACCTTGCGGCCCTGGATGATGGACAGGTCGGCGTCGTTCTCGTAGAACAGCTCGGCCACTGGGATATCTCCTTGGTGCGCTGGTGTTGCTCCCACCGTACGGCGGGGAACGGAATCTGAGTTTCTCGGTCTCGCTATGCGGGCCGAGCGTGTCTGCCGCGGCTCCGGCGGCCGCTGTGCCGCGGCCGCCGTGCCGGCCGGGTCAGGCGCTGCGGTCGAGCGCGCGCAGACTGCGGTCCGTGATGGACCGGCCGCCACGCCCTATGGCGATCGTGCCGGACTGGACGAGCTCCTTGATGCCGAAGGGCTCCAGCATCTTGAGCATCGCGCCGAGCTTGTCGGAGCCGCCGGTGGCCTCGATGGTGACGGCCTCCGGGGAGACGTCGACCGTCTTGGCGCGGAACAGCTGGACGATCTCGACGATCTGCGACCGGGTCTCGTTGTCGGCGCGGACCTTCACCAGGACGAGCTCACGCTCGATGGCGTTGTGGGACTCCAGCTCGACGATCTTGAGCACGTTGACCAGCTTGTTCAGCTGCTTGGTCACCTGCTCCAGCGGGAGGTCCTCGACGTTGACGACGATGGTGATGCGGGAGATGTCGGGGTGCTCGGTGACGCCGACCGCGAGGGAATCGATGTTGAACCCGCGGCGGGAGAACAGGGCGGCGATCCGGGCGAGGATGCCGGGCGTGTTCTCGACCAGGACGGAGAGCGTGTGCTTGGACATGTGGGGCGTTCTCTCTCTCGGCTCTCTCGGCTCAGTCGTCTTCGTTGTCGCCGAAGTCGGGACGGACGCCCCGGGCTGCCATGACCTCGTCGTTGGAGGTACCGGCGGCGACCATCGGCCACACCATGGCGTCCTCGTGGACGATGAAGTCGATCACGACGGTGCGGTCGTTGATGGCGTTGGCCTCGGCGATGACCTTGTCCAGGTCGGCCGGGTCCTCGCAGCGCAGCGCCACGCAGCCCATGGCCTCCGACAGCTTGACGAAGTCCGGGACGCGCGTGCCCTTGCGGGGCGCGACGGACTCGCCGAGCTGCGAGCCGACCGTGTCGTGACCGGTCTCGTCGGCGTGCAGGACGGTGTTGGAGTACCGCTGGTTGTAGAACAGCGTCTGCCACTGGCGGACCATGCCCAGCGCACCGTTGTTGATGATCGCGACCTTGATCGGGATGTTGTTCAGGGCGCAGGTGACCAGTTCCTGATTGGTCATCTGGAAGCAGCCGTCGCCGTCGATCGCCCAGACCGTGCGCTCGGGCATGCCGACCTTGGCGCCCATCGCGGCGGGGACCGCGTAGCCCATGGTTCCGGCGCCGCCGGAGTTCAGCCAGGTGCGGGGCTCCTCGTACTTGACGAAGTGGGAGGCCCACATCTGATGCTGGCCGACGCCGGCCGCGAAGATCGTGCTCTTCGGGGCGAGCGCGCCGATCCGCTCGATGACCTGCTGCGGGGAGAGGCTGCCGTCGGCGGGCAGGTCGTAGCCCAGCGGGTAGGTGTCGCGCCAGCGGCTGAGGTCGTTCCACCACGCGGTGTAGTCGCCGGCGTTGCCCTCGGTGTGCTCGGCCTGGACGGCCTGGATCAGGTCGGCGATGACCTCGCGGGCGTCTCCGACGATCGGGACGTCGACCGCGCGGTTCTTGCCGATCTCGGCCGGGTCGATGTCCGCGTGGATGATCTTGGCGAAGGGGGCGAAGCTGTCCAGCTTGCCGGTGACGCGGTCGTCGAAACGGGTGCCGAGCGCGATCAGCAGGTCCGACTTCTGCAGCGCGGTGACGCCGGTGACGGAGCCGTGCATGCCGGGCATGCCGACGTGCAGCGGGTGGCTGTCGGGGAAGGAGCCCAGCGCCATCAGGGTGGTGCAGACCGGGACGCCGGTCAGCTCGGCGAGGACCTTCAGTTCGGCGGTCGCGCCGGACTTCATGACGCCGCCGCCGACGTACAGGACCGGGCGCTTGGCCTGGCAGATGAGCTTGGCCGCCTCGCGGATCTGCTTGGCGTGGGGCTTGGTGACCGGCCGGTAACCGGGGAGGTCCTGGGCGGGCGGCCACGAGAAGGTGGTCTTCGCCTGCAGGGCGTCCTTGGCGATGTCGACCAGGACCGGGCCGGGGCGCCCGGTGGCCGCGATGTGGAACGCCTCGGCGATCGTCCGCGGGATGTCCTCGGCCTTGGTGACCAGGAAGTTGTGCTTGGTGATCGGCATCGTGATGCCGACGATGTCCGCCTCCTGGAAGGCGTCGGTGCCGATCGCCTTGGAGGAGACCTGGCCGGTGATCGCGACGAGCGGGACGGAGTCCATGTGCGCGTCGGCGATCGGGGTGACGAGGTTGGTGGCGCCCGGGCCGGACGTGGCCATACAGACGCCGACCTTGCCGGTGGCCTGGGCGTAGCCGGTGGCGGCGTGGCCTGCCCCCTGCTCGTGGCGGACCAGGATGTGACGGACCTTCTTGGAGTCCATCATCGGGTCGTACGCGGGAAGGATGGCGCCGCCCGGAATACCGAAGACGGTGTCGCACCCCACCTCTTCGAGAGAGCGGATGAGGGACTGCGCACCCGTGACGTGCTCAACTGCGGCGGACTGCTGTCCGCCGGAACGGGGCCGCGGCTGCGGATGGTGGGCCCCGGTGGCCTGCTCGGTCATCGGCATTCTCTTCTCGAAGCTGAGGGTTTTACGCGGATTCGACTCTGTGCCAGTGCAACAAAAAACCCCTCGTGCCAAGAGGCAAGCGAGGGGAGCGCGTCGGGGGTGTTGAGCGGGGACATGCAGGTCCCAGCTTCAGCCGACGCGCTTTCCAAGTACGAGAATTCGGGTGCGCATGGCATTGACCCTCCCTCTGGCGGGAGGGTGATGTCAAGTAGGTGGGACGGGCGTCTCATTATG
This sequence comes from Streptomyces sp. CLCI03, assembly GCF_053615355.1. Classification (NCBI taxonomy): domain Bacteria; kingdom Bacillati; phylum Actinomycetota; class Actinomycetes; order Kitasatosporales; family Streptomycetaceae; genus Streptomyces; species Streptomyces sp. CLCI03. Next base: position 2,570,986 of record NZ_CM132132.1, read on the forward strand.
TGAGCCTCTACGGATGGCCATGGAGCCCCCGGGGGAACCACCGGCCAGTGCTGGTTGGGCCGCTCCGCCCGGTACTGGGAACGTACCGCGCACCAGCGCACGCCGCAGCCTGTACTCGTCGAGCGGGCCGGAAAACGCCATTCCCTGACCGTGCGTGCACCCCATCGCGCGCAGTGCCAGGACCTGCTCGGGCAGGTCCACCCCGTCTGCCACCGACCGCATGCCCAGGTCGTTTGCGATCCGCAAGAGACCGGCGGTGATCTTGTGCAGCCGGGCGGACTCGACCACGCCCTCCACCAGACCCCGGTCCAGCTTGAGCATGTCCACGGGGAGGCGACGCAGGGCGCTGATGGCCGCGTAGCCGCTGCCGAAGCCGTCCAGGGAGATACCCACCCCGAGCCGGTGCAGGGCCGCGAGACGGCGCTCCAGGTCGTCGAAGGGCACTCTGGGGTCGGATACGGCCAGCTCCAGGACCAAGGCCCCGGAGGGCAGCCCGTGCCGGGTCAGCAGGGCCTCCACGGAGCCGAGCGGCATGGATCGGTCCAGGAGTCTCTGGGCGGTCATCCGCACGGCCACGGGCACGTCGTGCCCGGCCCGGTGCCGGTCGGCGGCCTGCTCCACGGCCTCCTCCAGCAGCCAGCGCCCCAGCTCGGCGGTGCGGGAGGCGTCGTGGCCGGCGGCGCCGGGGCCACCCGCCCCGCCGGCACCGCCCTCGCTGTACTCGGCGACCCGGAGGAACTCCGCGGGGGTGAAGAGGATCCCCTGGGCGGAGCGCCAGCGGGCCTGCGCGGCCACGGCCGACACCTCGCCGGTGGCCAGCGAGACCACGGGCTGGTGCAGCAGGGCGAACTCGCCCTCGTGCAACGCGGTCCGCAGCCTGCCGGCCAGCTCGGCCTTGCGTACGACCTCGGCCTGCATCTGGGGGGCGTACATCTCGACGCGGTCCTTGCCGCCGGCCTTGGCCCGGTACATCGCGAGATCCGCGTTGCGCATCAGGTCCGAAGGGGTGATGCCCGGGTCGGCGAAGGCCGCCCCGATGCTCGCGGCGACGCGGACCTCGCTGCCGCCGATCCGGTACGGCTGGGAGAGGGTGGTGCGCAGCCGGTCGGCGATCTCACGCACCTGGCACTCGCGGGCGCCGGGGTCGCGACTGCCGTCGCCCAGGATCAGCGCGGCGAACTCGTCGCCGCCGAGGCGGGCCGCGGTGTCCCCGGCGCGGACCGAGTCCTGGAGCCGGCGCGCGGCCTCGACGAGCAGTTCGTCACCGGCCTGGTGGCCGATGGTGTCGTTGACCGCCTTGAAGCCGTCGAGGTCGATGAAGAGCACGGCGGTGCTGTGGTCGCCCGCGCGCCGGCCGGTCAGGGCCTGGCGCACGCGCCGGGTGAACAGGGCCCGGTTGGGCAGGTCGGTCAGCGGGTCGTGTTCGGCGCTGTGCTGGAGCTGGGCCTGGAGCCGGACCCGTTCGGTGACGTCCCGACTGTTGAGGATGAGCCCGCCCTGGTGCCGGTTGACGGTGGACTCGACGTTGAGCCATTCGCCGCCGCCCGATTTGAAGCGGCACTCGATGCGGGTGGTGGGCTCCTCGGTAGGCGGCGCGGCGAGGAAGCGGCGCACCTCGTGGACCACCCGGCCGAGGTCGTCGGGGTGGATCAGGGTGGCGAGCTCGGTACCGACCAGCTCCTCCGCCTCACGGCCGTAGACCCCGGCGGCGGCGGGGCTGACGTAGCGCAGGGTCCCGGTGGGTGCGGCGATCATGATGACGTCGCTGGAGCCCTGGACCAGGGAGCGGAAGTGGTTCTCCTTCTGGGCCAGTTCCTGGGTCAGCGCGATGTTGTCGAGGAGCATGATGCCCTGCCGGATGACGAGGGCGAGCACGACCGTGCAGCCGGTGAAGACGACCATCCGGTCCACCTTCCGGCCGTCCACGACGTTGTACAGGATCCCGAGGGTGCACACGGCGGCCGCGAGGTACGGGGTGAGGGCGGGCAGCGAGCCGGTGATCGGGCGGCTGTGCGTCCGGTCGATCCGCGGGCGTCCGGCCGGCTCCGGACCCGGGTGGAGGCGCCGGGCGCCCCAGGGCGCGTAGGCCAGGAGCAGCGATCCGGCGAACCAGCCGGCGTCGAGCAGCTGTCCGGACTGGTACTCGGCGCTCAGCAGGGGCGAGGTGAACAGGGCGTCGCTGAGCACGGTCAGGGCCAGGGCCGCGATGGCGGTGTTGACGGCGGACCGGTTGGTCTCGCTGCGCCGGAAGTGCAGGACCAGGACCATCGAGACGAGCGCGATGTCCAGGAGCGGGTAGGCGAGGGAGAGCGCGGCGCGCGGGACGCTGCCGGGGGCCCCCGACTGGGCGGTCCGCGCCGCGTGGGCCAGGGCCAGGCTCCAGGAGAGGGTGAGCAGGGAGCCGCCGATGAGCCAGGAGTCGAGTCCGAGGCACACCCAGCCGGCGCGGGTGACCGGGCGTTTGGCGAGGACGAGCAGACCCACGATGGCGGGCGGGGCGAAGCAGAGGAAGGCGAAGTCGGCGAGCGAGGGTTTCGGCACTTCCTCGCCCAGGATCACCTCGTACCAGCCCCAGACCGCGTTCCCGCAGGCTCCCATGAGGGAGGAGAAGGCGAAGAGCAACCAGGCGGGGCGTTCGCGGCTGTCGATCGCCCTGGCGTAGGAGTAGCAGGAGACCGCGGCGAGTAAGCCGGCCGCGCTGAGTCCGAAGTCGCCCATGATCTCGGCGACTTCCTCCGAGCCCCAGTTGAGGGCGGCGCCGACGGCGTACCCGCCGCTGACCACCGCGAGGAGCAGCTGCATCGCCAGACCCTTGCCTCCGCCCCGGTTCAGGAGGGCCGCCCCCGGGGTACTCACCGGTCCCCCTCGCTGCCTGGTTCCCGTGCAGCCCAGTCTCGGCCGCGTCGCCTCCGGCGGCTGTACCGCATCGGATCCTTCGTCCATTGGCCGTGCATCGCCCGTCGCCCCCCAAAGTGTCCGATCACTCCCCAGCGCCAGACGTTCGTGGCGCAGCCCCTTCTTCCGGACGATACACCACTTTCGTCACTCAGAGACATAGTCTCTCTACTCTCCGTTACCGATCGGGGAGTTGTGCCCACGCAGCGCATTCGAGTGACTGCGGAGCGTGGGCATCACGCGTCACTCGGTGATCAACACCGTGTGCTCCACCGGCTCTCCGGCGGCGAACCGGGTGAGCTGGCGGGCCAGCAGCCGCTTGGCCCTCGGCTCGAACGCCGAGCTGCTGCCGCCGACATGAGGTGTGATCAGGACATTCGGAGCATGCCAGAGCGGGTGACCGGCGGGCAGCGGTTCCGGGTCGGTGACGTCGAGTGCCGCGCGCAGTCGGCCCGACTCCACCTCCGCCAGCAGGGACTTGGTGTCGACGACGGGACCGCGCGCCACGTTCACCAGCAGGGCGCCGTCCTTCATCCGTGCGAGGAAGTCGGCGCCGACCAGGCCCCGGGTGGCGTCGGTCAGCGGGGTCACGAGGATCACCACGTCGGCGCCGGGCAGGAGCGCGGGGAGGTCGGCGAGGGCGTGCACGGGCCCGCGCGCGCCGGCCCGTGCCGTACGCGCCACCCGTGCGACCGGGCCGCATTCGAAGGCCACGAGCCGGTCCTCGATGGCGGAGCCGATCGATCCGTAGCCGATGATCAGAACCGACTTGTCCGCGAGGGCGTCGTAGAAGCCGGAGCGCCATTCCTCGCGGTCCTGACCGCGGACCATGCCGGGGATGCCGCGCAGGGAGGCGAGGGTCAGCGCGAGGGCGAGTTCGGCGGTGCTGGCCGTGTGGACCCCGACCGCGTTGCACAGCCGTACGCCGGGACGCAGGTCGCCGAGGCGGCCCAGCACGTCGTCGATGCCGGCGGTCAGTGTCTGGACGACCTGGACCGCGGGCATCGCCGCCAGCGGGCGCACGGTGACCTCGGGGGACTTCATGTAGGGCGTCACGTAGAAGACGCAGTCGGCGGGATCGGCCGGGAAGGCGTCCTCGCCGTCCCAGAGGCGGTACCGGAAGGAGTCGGGGAGGCCCTCGATCTCCTCGGCGGGGAACGGGAGCCAGACATCCGGGGTCATTGCAGTCATGATCACGAGGCTATGCCAAGGCATCCGGATCAAGCCGTTAGTTTGATGGCCGGAACCGGAGGGGGACGCAGGGGTGGAGCGCAGGTCGATCGGGGCGGGGGCGCTGACGGTGGGCGCCGTCGGCCTCGGCTGTATGCCGATGAGCTGGGCGTACGCGCCGTCACGGCGGCGGGGGCAGGAGTCGCTGGCCGCCGTGCACACGGCGCTGGACCTGGGGTCGAACCTGCTGGACACGGCCGACGTGTACGGGCCGTTCACCAATGAGCTGCTGCTCGGTCGGGTGTTGCGGGAGCGGCGGTCCGAGGCGTTCGTCTCGGCGAAGGTGGGTCTGCGGGCGGGTGACCAGCACGTGGTCGCCGACGGGCGGCCCGGCTATCTCCGGCGGGCGTGCGACGCCTCGCTGCGGCGGCTGCGGACCGATGTCATAGACCTCTACCAGCTGCACCGGGTGGATCCGGACGTGCCGGTGGAGGAGACCTGGGGGGCCATGGCCGAGCTGGTGGGCGCGGGCAAGGTGCGGGCGCTCGGTTTCTGCGCGCTGGGCGCCGGGGCCGGGCCGGGAGCCGGGCGGAGCGGGGACCGGGGGTACCGGACCACCCTGCGGCACCTGGAGCGACTGCAGCAGGTGTTCCCGGTGAGCGCGGTGCAGGCGGAGTTGTCGGTGTGGTCCCCGCAGGCGGCGTGGCAGCTGCTGCCGTGGTGTGCGGCCCGCGGGGTCGGGTTCCTGGCGGCGATGCCGCTCGGCAGCGGGTTCCTCACGGGGACCCTCACGCCGGGTGAGGGGTTCGAGCCGCAGGACGTGCGGGCCCGGCATCCGCGGTTCACGGCCGAGGCGATGGCGTCGAACCAGGTGCTGCTGGCGGGGCTGCGGCAGGTGGCCCGGCGGCACGGCCCCGAGGTCACGGTCGCGCAGGTGGCGCTGGCCTGGGTGCTGGCGCAGGGGCCGCAGGTGGTGCCGGTGCCGGGGGCCGACCGGGCGCCGTGGGCGGCGGAGAACGCGCGGGCGGCGGAGGTCCGGCTCTCGGCCGACGACCTGACCGAGATCGCGTCCCTTCCGGTCGAGGTGGGAGCCTGGGACTGACCCTGGTCGGCGCGGGGTCGGCGCTGGGCCGGCGCGGGTCGGCGCGACAACCACTCGATCGAGTGTACGAGTGGTGGAACTTCGTGAACTGCCGGAGCTGTTGAGACGGATGAAGGGCACGATCGGAGGACCGGAAGGGAGCAGGGCGATGCGATACGGAAGTTCTCCCGGGCAGGCGGGATCCGAGCGCGTGGGCGGGTGGCGCCGGGGGGTGCTGGCGGCGTTCGCGCTGGCCGGCTGCGGCGCTCTGCTGGCGGCGGGGTGTGCGCCGCAGGGCGCACCGGGCACGGGGCCGGGCGGCTCCCCACCGGGCACGGCCTCGGCGGGCGCCGGGTCACCGGGGCCGTCGGGGAGACCGTCCGCGTCCCCGGAGACCACCGGGCCGCCGGCGAAGGGGGCCGTGACGGTGACCGGCGAGGTGGCCAAGGGGCTGGAGTCGCCGTGGGGTGTGGCCCCGCTGCCGGGCGGGGACCTGCTGGTGGCCTCGCGGGACAAGGGGACGATCAGCAGGGTCGCGGCGGGGTCGGGGGCGGTGACCCCGATCGGCGAGGTGCCGGGGGTGGCGCCGGGCGGGGAGGGCGGACTCCTGGGCCTCGCGCTGTCGCCGACCTTCGCGTCGGACCGTCTGGTGTACGTGTACTTCACGACCGAGTCCGACAACCGCATCGCCCGGCTGCGGTACGACGAGCAGAGACCTGCCGGGCAGCAACTGGGCGCCCCGGACACGGTGTTCCGGGGGATTCCCAAAGGCCTCATCCACAACGGCGGCCGGATCGCGTTCGGCCCGGACAAGATGCTCTACGCGGGGACGGGTGAGACCGGTGACACCGGGCTCGCGCAGGACAAGGAGTCGCTGGGCGGCAAGATCCTGCGGATGACCCCGGACGGGGATCCGGTGCACGGCAATCCGGAGGCGGATTCCGTCGTCTACTCCTACGGGCACCGCAATGTGCAGGGCCTCGCCTGGGACAAGGACAAACGGCTGTGGGCGGCCGAGTTCGGCCAGAACACCTGGGACGAGCTGAATCTGATCGAGCCCGGTGCCAACTACGGCTGGCCCGAGGCCGAGGGGAAGGCGGGAAAGCCCGGCTTCAAGGACCCGGTGGCCGTGTGGAAGACCGATGAGGCCTCGCCGAGCGGGATCGCTTGGGCGGAGGGCTCGATATGGATGGCCGGGCTGAAGGGCAAGCGGCTGTGGCGCATCCCGCTGGCCGGGACGGAGCCGGTGGCCGGGCCCGAGGCCTTCCTTGAGGGCGAGTACGGCCGACTGCGGACGGTGGTGCCGCTGGGCGGGGACCGCATGCTGCTGGTCACGAGCGAGACGGACGGACGCGGGTCACCGGAAGCGGGCGACGACAGGATCCTGACCCTGACCGTGCGGTGACCGACAGATCCCGGGCAGGCGACGAAGGGTGTGGTGGGCGCGGTGTTCAACATGATCGAGGAGCTGTTCAACCCCGGACGCAAGCACACGAACGAGGAGAAGAAGCGGCTGGAGCTGTCCCGGACCGACGTCAATGACAACGATCCGGGACGGGGTCCGATAGACCTCGACTCCGGCAAGGTGCTCATACGCCTGGACGAGCAGCCTCCGGACGAGGACTGACCGGGGCGGGCGCGGCGAACAGGCGCAGCCGGTGGGCGAGGGCGGCCGCCTCGCCGCGGCTGGCGACGCCGAGCTTCGCGAGGATGTTCGAGACGTGCACGCTCGCGGTCTTCGGGGAGATGAAGAGCTCCTCGGCGATCTTCCGGTTGGTGCTGCCGGCCGCCACCAGGCGCAGTACGTCCCGCTCGCGGCTGGTCAGCCCGAGCGCCTCGACCGGGTCGGGTTCGGGGGCCGGCGGGGCGACGGCGTGGTCGGCGTCGGTCAGGGGGAGGCGGGCGCGCTGGGCCAGCAGGGCCAGGTCCTCGCGCAGCGTGCGTGAGCCGATCCGTTCGGCGGTGGCGTAGGCCTCGCGGAGCAGGGCGGCCGCGGGCTCCCGGTCACCGGCGGCCAGCAGGGCCTCGGCGAGCCTGTGGCAGGCCTTGGCCAGCAGGTACGGGCGTTCCAGCGGGCGGACGGCCGTCTCGACGGCGGTCCAGTCGGCGGGGGTGTCCCGGGCCTCGGCCCGGAGCAGCTCGGCCCGGACGTACTCGGCGTGGGCGGCCCACACCGGGACGGGGGTGGCGAGGCAGCGGGCGGCGGTACGCAGCACGGCCAGGGCCTCGTCCCGGCCGGCCTCGGCGGCCGGGAGCCCCCGGGCGTCCGCCTCCGCGGTGGCGGCGGCGAGCAGCAGCGGCCAGGCGTAGCGGTGCTGCCCGAGCGGGAATCCGTGGGCGGTGGCAGCGGAGGTCTCGGCGCGGACGTCGGCGATCCGGCCCTCCGCCGCGGCCACGCCGATCGCGAGGCGGCGGAGCGGGATCTGATGCTGGGGCTGGGTCTCGTGGGTGCCGTAGTGGGTGTGGGCCGCGGCGAGCTGGTGGTTCGCCTCGGCCAACTCCCCTCGGGCCAGCGCCAGGTAGGCGAGGCGGGCCGAGGCGCAGCCGCGCGGGGCGGCGCTCTGGCCCACCAGCAGGGTGCGCCGGGCCGCCTCGGCGGCCTCGTCCCAGCGGCCGAGGCTGTAGAGGCTCTCGGCCATGTTCCCGCAGACCCAGGCCTCGCTGTCCAGGAGCCGGGACCTCCGGACCAGTTCGGCCCCTTGTTCGGCGAGTTCCACGGCTTCGTGGGACCGTCCCAGACTTTCCAGCTGAGAGGTGAGATTGATATGCGCACGCCCTGCCAGCATCGTGAGTCCGAGCTGCGTGGTCCGTTCCACGACCGCGTGCATCTCCGCGAGGCCGCCGGCTCCGTCGCCGGAGTCGGCGCGCAGAGCGCCGACCGTGATCCGGGCGTTGAGTTCGGTCTCCTCGGCGCCGACCATGCGCGCGTACTCGACCGCGCGTTCGGCGGCGGCGAGGTTGTCGGGGCCCGGGTTGTGGAGCATGCCCCAGCTCGCGGCCCGGACCAGGACCTCGGCGTGCACCTGGGACGGGGGCAACCCCCGGACGAGGTCCTGGGCCTTGGCTATCTCCTCCCAGCCGTCGCCGCGCCCGAGTCCGGCGATCAGTCGGGAGCGTTCGGTCCAGAACCAGGCGGCCCGGAGCGGGTCGTGGTCGTCCTCCAGCAGGCGCAGCGCCATCTTCGTGATCTTCAGGGCGCGGTCGCGTTCGCCGCCGTAGCGTGCCGCGACGGTGGCCTCGGCCAGCAGGTCGATCCGTTGGAGGGCGGTGGTGGCCGGGTCGCAGCCGCACGGGGGGTACACCTCGGTGTAGTCCGCCGGGCGGAGCGCCTCGCGGACGCTCGGTGGGGCGCTGTCCCACAGGTCCATGGCCCGCTCCAGCAGCCGCAGTTGCTCCGAGTAGGCGTGTCGGCGGCGGGCCGCCACGGAGGCGGCCAGTACGGCGGGCAGCGCCTTGGCGGGATCGTTGGCGTGGTACCAGAAGCTGGCCAGCCGGATGACCCGCTCCTCGGCCCGGACCAGCGAACCGTCGGCCTCCATGGCCTCGGCGTAGCGGCGGTTGACGCGGGCCCGCTCCCCGGGCAGCAGGTCGTCGCTGACGGCCTCGCGGACCAGGGAGTGCCGGAAGCGGTAGCCGTCGCCGTCGGCGGTGGCGAGCAGGATGTTGGCCCCGACGGCGGCGCGCAGCGCCTCGATCAGCTCGTCCTCGGTGAGCCCGGCGACGGCGCGCAGCAGCGGGTACTCCACGGTGGAGCCGCCCTCGGCGACGATGCGCACCAGCCGTTGGGTCTCGTCGGGGAGCACCTCGACGCGGACGAGGAGCAGGTCGCGCAGGGATTCGGTGAGTCCGGTGCGGCAGCCGCTCTCCTTGGAGGCGACGAGTTCCTCGACGAAGAAGGCGTTGCCGTCGGACCGGTCGAAGACGGAGTCCACGAAGGCCTCGTCCGGCTGCGCGGCGAGGATCCCGGCGAGTTGGCGGCGTACCTCGGCCCGGTTGAAGCGGGCCAGTTCGATGCGTCGGACGGTGCGGAGCCGGTCGAGTTCGGCGAGGAGGGGGCGCAGCGGGTGACGCCGGTGCACGTCGTCCGCGCGGTAGGTGGCGACGACGACGAGCCGGCCGCTGCCGAGGGTGCGGAAGAGGTAGGAGAGCAGGTGCCGGGTGGAGGTGTCCGCCCAGTGCAGGTCCTCCAGGACGAGGACGACGGTGCGGTCGGCGGCGAGGCGCTCCAGCATGCGGGCGGTCAGTTCGAAGAGCCGGGCGGTGCTCTCCTCGTCGTGGGGGCCGCGCGGGGTGTCGCCGAGTTCGGGGAGGATGCGGGCGAGTTCGTCCTCCTGGCCGGCGGCAGCGGCGGCCAACTCCTCGGGCAGCAGCCGGTGCAGGGTGCGCAGGGCCGTCGAGAACGGGGCGAAGGGAAGGCCCTCCGCCCCGATCTCCACACAGCCTCCGACGGCGACGACGGCGCCGCGACGGTCCGCCTCGCAGAGGAACTCCTCGGTGAGGCGGGTCTTGCCGACTCCGGCCTCTCCCCCGATGAGCATCGCCTGCGGTTCCCGCCCGGCGGCCCGGGTCAGTGCGTCGGTGAGTACGGCCAGTTCATCGGCTCGGCCGACGAACACCGGGCTGACAGATCTGCTCTCCACGCCGCCGAGCATCGCACAGAGGTCCTGCCCGGCGGCACTCGCCGACGGTGCGCTTCTCATCACGGGTCAGTTCACGCGGCGCGCGGCGCGGAGCACGCGGAGCGGGCCGCGGGGGTGGAGCGGGCGGAGCGGGTGAACCGGCTCCGGAGGGTTCTCACCCGCCTCCCGTGTTCCTGGTCCGGCGAGGAGGCGCGGTGCGCCGTCCCCGCCGTCCGGGCCGCGCGGTACTCGGCCGCCTCACGCATGAGGTCGGCGTTGCGGACGGCGGTGGCGATCTCGTACTCGAACATCTCTGCTCCCTGGTGGCGTTGCTCGGGCACCTCGTTCGGTGTGATCCAAGATTCGCGTCCCAGGGGGTACCGGCACATCGGTCGCATGCCGCATCTGCCGGGGGCGGGGCGCCTTAGTCCGGGGCCGGGGAGCCCCTGGTCGGTCGTGCGGGTCTAAGGCGCTGCCCCAGGAGGGTGCCTAGGCGCCGGCTCCGGCCGCCTTGGGAATGGCCAGGAGGAGGTCGAAGTACATGAGGACGAAGAGCAGGATGCCGAGGGCGCCCAGTCCGATGCCCGCCCAGGAGACGGACCGAACCCAGGTGGGGAGGATCCGCTCGGGGCTGCTGAAGGCGGGGAGGGCCAGCACGAAGGTGGCGACGATCAGGGCGAGGGCGGAGAAGATGCCGTTCACCATCGCGGTGGTGTGCCACGGGTCGACGAACTGGGCGGCGATCTGCGCGTTGGCGTCGGCGGCCTGGGTCAGCTCCAGTCGGGCGGCGATGCTCGCACGCTCGGACACGATGCCCGCGACCCAGCTGCCGCTGAGGGCGACGACACCGAGACCCGCGGCGACGATCGCGAAGGCCGCGGATCCGACGTGGCTCGGCTCCCGGTCCTCGGCCTCGTCCTCGGCGAGCGCCTCGTCGTCCAGGTCCGCGTCGGTGACCTCGTCGGTGACCTTGTCGGTGACCGTGGAGTCGGCTGCGGCCTCGGCCGGCTGGGTGGTCTCGGTCTTTTCGAGGGCGACCGGGTCGGTGTCCGCCTCGGCGGCGTTCGGGGCGGGGGTCTTCGTGGTGTCCATGCGGGGCACCGTAGGCGCCCTGTCTGAGAGTTTTCTGAGAATCCGCAGGTTCCGGCCGTGGTGGGCCCCGTGGTCGGCGGGGCCCGTGGCGGGGCGACCCGGGACGGGGCCCGGACGGGGCTCAGGCGGAGCGGTTCGCGGCCCACTCGCGGGAGAGGATCGACCAGATCTCGGTGTCCTGGCGGACTCCGCGGTGGAGGTTGTTCTCCCGCATGACGCCGTCGCGGGTCATACCGAGGCGGGCGGCCGCGGCGAGGCTCTTCGTGTTGCCGGCGGCGGCGTGCCACTCGACGCGGTGCATGCCGCGCTCACCGAAGGCGTAGTCGATCAGGACCTGGCAGGCCTTGGTGACCAGGCCTCGACCGGCCGCGTCGGGCTCCAGCCAGCAGCCGATCTCGCAGTTCCCCCGATCGGCCTCGAACACCCGGAAGAGGACCCCGCCCACCAGCGTGCCGTCGAGCCGGATGCCGAAGAGCCGGGGGCCGTCCTGGGCCGCCTTCACCGCGTACTCGGCGAGCAGGGCCCGGGCGGAGTCGAGGTCGGCGGCCCGGTCCGGGAAGCCGATGTAGCGGCCTATGAACGCGCGGCCGCGCTCGATGTGCGCGAAGAACTCCTCCGCGTGCCGGGCCTCCAGCGGGAACAGCTGGGCGTCTTCGGCGAGGGCTGTCGAGAACATGCTCGTTCTTCCTTGGGTCTCGGGCGGCGGCCGGCCGGATCACCGCGAGCTGGTGGCGGGCTCGGCGCCGACCTCGCTCGTGGCGAGGTCCACGGCGGGCCGCTGCTCCGGAAGTCTTGCATGCGGGTGGTGTTCGGGGGGCTCGATGCTGATCTTGGGCAGGCACCGGTCGAGCCAGGCGGGCAGCCACCAGTTGGCCCCGCCGAGCATGTGCATCAGGGCCGGGACGAGGAGGGTGCGCAGCACGAAGGCGTCGAGGGCGACGGCCGCGGCGAGCGCGATGCCGAACATCGCGATGATCCGGTCGCCGCTGAGTACGAAGGCCAGGAAGACGGAGATCATGATGACGGCGGCCGAGTTGATGACCCGGCTGGTCTCGGCGAGGCCCACGCGCACGGCCCGCCGGTTGTCGCCGGTCTCCAGCCACTCCTCGTACATCCGGCTGACGAGGAAGACCTGGTAGTCCATCGACAGTCCGAACAGGACGGACACCATGATCACGGGCAGGAAGGGTTCGATCGGGCCTGCGCTGCCCAGGCCCAGCGGCTCGCTGCCCCAGCCCCATTGGAAGACGGCGACGACGACGCCGAAGGAGGAGGCGACGGCGGCGACGTTCATGGCCGCCGCCTTGAGCGGGATGCCGATGGACCGGAAGGCCAGCAGCAGGAGCACGCAGCCGAGGGCGATGACCACGCCGACGAAGAGCGGCAGCTTCCCGATGATGACCTCGGCGAAGTCGTCGTAGGCGGCCGTCACACCGCCGACGTGGACCTGCAGGGAGTTGCCGTGGCCGGCGGCCGGTACGACGTCCTGGCGGAGTCTGTCGACGAGGTCGCTCGTGGCCCGGGACTGCGGGGCGAAGTCCGGTACGACGGTCAGGACGGCGGTGTCGCCGCTGCGGTTGAGGACGGCGGGGCCGGTGGCGGCGACGCCCTCGGTCGTGCGGAGTGCCTCCGCGAGCCGGTCCACGGCGAGCCGGTCGCCGGCGCCGTCCAGCCGGGCGACGACGGTGAGGGGGCCGTTGGTACCGGGACCGAAGCCCTCCGCCAGCAGGTCGTAGGCCTGCCGGGTGGTGGAGGTGGCGGGGTTGTTCCCCTGGTCGGAGGTGCCCAGGTGGAGGGAGAACGTGGGCAGGGCCAGGACCACCATGACCGCGGTGGCGACCATGCCGAGCAGCTTGGGGTGGCGTTCGACGAAGGCGGACCAGCGGACGGCGAAGCCGGAGGTCTGCTCGGGACGCGGGCCCTCGGCGGCGAGCCTGCGGCGCTCGCGGCACGAGAGGGCCCGCATGCCTATGTACGAGAGGAGGGCGGGCAGCAGGGTGACCGAGGCGGCGACCGTCAGCACCACGGTGACGGAGGCGGCGATCGCGACGCCGTTCAGGAAGTTCAGCCGCAGCACCAGCATGCCGAGCAGGGCGATGCAGACGGTGGCACCGGCGAAGACGACGGCCCGGCCGGTGGTGGCGACGGCGTTCGCGGCCGCCTCCTCCACGGTGCTGCCCCGGGTCAGGCCCTTGCGGTGCCGGGTGACGATGAACAGCGCGTAGTCGATGCCCACGCCCAGGCCGACGAGGGTGCCGAGCATCGGGGCGAAGTCGGCGACCGGCATCGCGTGGCCGAGCAGGGTGATGCCGAAATAGGCGGTGCCCACACTGACCAGGGCGGTCGCGATGGGCAGCAGGCTCGCGGCGAGCGAGCCGAAGGCGAGGAAGAGGACCAGGGCCGCGACGGCGACACCGATGACCTCGGCGAGGTGCGCGGTGGGGGCCTCGGTGAGCTGGATGGCGCGACCGCCCAGTTCGACCTGAAGGCCGCCGGCCTCGGTGGTGGGGTTCTTCGCCGCGTCGACGACCGCTCGGGCCTGGCCCTTGGGTACGGAGTCGGCGTGTTGGTCGAAGGTCACGACCGCGTAGGCGGTGCGCCCGTCGGGGCTGATCCGCGCGACGCTCTCGGGGGCGGGGCCGTAGGGTCCGGCGACCGATCCGACGCCGGGGAGCCCGGCGACGCTCTCCAGGGCCCGGGTCATGCGCTGCTCGATGTCCGGGGTGCGCACGCTCTGCCCGTCCGGGGCCCGCCACACGATGGTGTCGGTGTCGCCGCCCTGACCGTGGAAGCCCTCGCGCAGGAGGGCGTTCGCCCGGGCGGACTCGGTGCCGGGGACCTCGTAGTCGTTGGAGAACGACGACCCGGCGGACACGGCGGCGGCCGCGGTCCCGCCGAGGGCGAGCAGCCAGATGAGCACGACGAAGAGACGGTGGCGCATGCACCAGCGTGCGATTACAGCCAACGGACGTGCTCCCTGGTGGTTCGGATCTTTACCGGGAGTCAGCCCGCCGCAAAGACGCATGAACGCGTGAAGGCCCGGCCGAGGGGCCCGGGGGATCCCCCCCGGGAAGGCTCGGCGCAGATGGTCTACATCCGCAACGATCTCAGCGTTTCGTGATCGTTGGCCCGTTTCGTGTGCATCGTCACAGCGCGGAGCGGGTGGAGGATCCCGCCTCCAGCCGGTCCTCGGGCTCGTCCACCCGGTAGCCCGGGATCGAGGGCCACCGGACGGTGAGGACGACGGCGTCCTCCTCCGCGTACCAGGAGTGGTCGACGCCGCGTCCCCAGAGCACGTAGTCCCCCTGCTCGGCGAGGACGACGGTGCGCCCCGGGAACTCCAGCCGGAAACGTCCGCTGATCAGCACCAGCAGTGCGGTGCGCTTCTCGGCGGTCGCCCACCGCTCCCGCTCGTCTCCCTTCGGGTGGACACCCCATTTGATCTCCACGTCCTCGCTGTGACGGGGATCGGAGGGGTCCTTGAAGTGGCCGAGGAGCCAACCGCGGTCGGCGGCCGCGTCGGGGGTGGCCTTACCGGTGTAGATGGTGGAGTCGTGGTTCACGGGGGTGAGGCTAATGCAGTTGTGGCACCCGCTCGACACTGGTGAGCTGGGGCTATGACGATCGATCTTGATGAACTGGTGAAGGTCCGCGCCCACTTCGACGCCGAGGTGCGCGAAGGCGCGCAGGCGGACGCCCCGCGGGGGCACGTGGAGCGGGCGGGCGGCGTCGTACGCCACGTCGCGCCCGCGCTCGGGTGGAACGGGGTGCTCTGGTCGGACCTCGACGAGGGGACGGCGGACGCGGAGATCGCGGCGCAGGTGGCGTTCTTCGCGGGACGCGGCTGTCCGGAGTTCGAGTGGAAGCTGTACGACTACGACCGGCCCGCGGACCTCGGGGACCGGCTGCGGGCGGCGGGCTTCGTGCCGGAGCCGCCCGAGACGTTGATGGTGGGCCTGGTGTCCGAGCTCGCGAAGCTGCCGGTGGAGCCGCCGGAGGGCATCACGCTGCGGGTGGTGACGGACGAGGCCGGCGTCGACCTGATGATGCGGGTCCACAGGGAAGCCTTCGGGAGGGAGCGACCGCGGATCCGGGAGCAGCTGCTCGGCAAGCTCCGGGACGAGCCGGACACGATCGCCGCGGTGCTCGCGATGGCGGGCGACACCCCGGTGAGCGCGGCCCGGATGGAGATGCGGCCGGGGCTGGCCTTCGCGGGCCTCTGGGGTGGCGGCACGATCCCCGAGTGGCGCGGCCGGGGCATCTACCGCCTGCTGGTCGCCCACCGTGCGCGCCTGGCGGCGGAGCTGGGTATCGCCTATCTGCAGGTGGACGCGTCGGACGACAGCCGCCCGATCCTGGAGCGGCTGGGCTTCGGGGTACTGGGCATGACGGTGCCGTACATGTGGACCGCTTCCGCCTCGTAGGGTGGGGTCGGTCCGGCTCTGTGCCGGCACGGCGGTAACCGGCAGGATCACTGTCATGGAACGCATCAGCCCGCCCCTGACCGGGGACGAACGCGAGACCCTCCGGACCTTCCTCGACTACCACCGGGCCACCCTCGCCTGGAAGTGCGAGGGCCTCACCGACGAACAGCTGCGCCGCGCCTCGATGCCCCCGTCCACGCTGTCCCTGCTGGGGCTGGTCCGGCACATGGCCGAGGTCGAGCGGCACTGGTTCCGCCGCGTCCTCGACGGCCAGGACCTCCCGCACCGATGGTCGGACACGCACGATTTCCAGGCCGCCTACGACGCCTCCGGCTCCAGCCGCGAGGAGGCGTTCACCGCCTGGGAGGACGAGGTCGCGCACGCCCGCCGCATCGAGGCTGCCGCCGAGTCCCTGGACGTGACGGCGTACGTGCCGAGCTGGAAGGAGGAGGCCTCGCTCCGTCTGGTGATGCTGCACCTCATCCACGAGTACGCCCGCCACAACGGCCACGCCGACTTCCTCCGCGAGGGGATCGACGGCACGACCGGCGCGTAGGGGGGTGTCTTGTCGGTCAGGGTGGGATCAGGGAGCGGTGCCGGGCGCCGCGAGCCCGCCCTGACCGGCAGGACACCCGCTGCGGGTGCCGGACGCGCCGGGCGGCCCGAGGCGCCGTGGGGCCGCGGTTCGCTCAGGCTTCCGGACGCCAGTAGCCCAGGGAGTTCACCCGGTGCTTGGGCAGCGTGAGTTCCTTGCGCAGGAACGCCGTCAGGGCGCGCGTCGTCACCGTGTCGCACGCAAGCCAGACGTACGCCGCCTCCGGGTCCCCGGCCAGCGCGGGCAGCTCGGCGCGCACCCGGTCGGCCAGGGCCGCGCCGTCCCGCCGCACCCGGCGGATGTCGTGCCGGCCCTGCTCCACCCGCATCGGCAGCCGCTCGTCCGAGTCGTGCTGCGTCTCGAACCAGATGGTCGCCGGGGTCTGCGGGTACGTGTCCAGCAGCGAGTTGATCGCCGGCAAGGACGCCGAGTCGCCGATGACGAGCAGGCGCTCCGGGGCCGGCGTCGGGGCCGTGAATCCGGTGCCCTGGACGGTGGCCTCGACCGTGTCGCCCGGCTCGGCGTCGCGCGCCCAGGCGCTGGCGACCCCGTCGTGCAGGGCGAACTCGAAGCTGAAGGTGCCCGCTTGCGGATCCGGGTCCACGAGCGTGTAGGCCCGCTGGTGCGGCTTGCCCGCGCCCTGGAACCAGACGCGCACCCACATCGTCGGGTGCAGCGACGCACCGGCGGCCGCGAGCAGCCCGCCGTCCGTGAAGCTCACGCGGCGGTAGTTCTCCGTCAGGTCTTCCGCTCCCGTGACCGTGAACGTGAAGTCCTTGCCCCGCATGAGCTTGAGGACCACGCCCTCCCAGCCCTTGCCGACCGCCATGTCCGACCCCTCCCCTAGCGCCCCTATAGTTAGGTCAGCCTAACCTAAACGCACGTCGGGGAAGAGTGTGAGCAGCGTGAGCAGTGCCAGCAGCGAGAACGGCGACGCCCGGTCGCACGGAGCGAACCGGGGCGAGCCCTCTGCGGAGACCTCGGAATCCTACGGGGTGTACCGCGACCGGTGGGGCATCCCCCACCTCCGCGCCTCCGACGAACTCCGGCTCGTCCACTCCCAGGGTCGCGTCACCGCCTTCGACCGCGCCTGGCAGTTGGAGGTCGAGCGGCACCGTTCCGAGGGCTCCAGCGCCTCCTTCCTCGGCGCGGACGCCGTCACCTGGGACCGCTTCGCCCGCCAGTCCCGGCTGGCCGACACGGCCCGCCGCTGCTACGAGGCCATGGAGGCCGACGACCCCGCCACCGCCGCCTGGGTGCGCGCGTACGTGGACGGCGTCAACGACGGACTCGCCGCCGGCGCCGCCCGTGACGAACGCTTCGCGCGCACGGGCCTGACCCCCACCCCGTGGGAGCCGTGGGTGCCGCTGGCCATCTGGATCGCCACGCACATCCTGTTCGCCGGCTTCGCCACCAAACTGTGGCGCGAGCGCGTGGCCCGCGCCCTCGGCGACGAGGCGCTCACCCTCTTCGCCACCGACGGCCCCGGCACGGCCGGCAGCAACGGCTGGCTGGTGCCGGGCGACCGCACCACCACCGGCTCGGCGATCATCGCGGGCGACCCGCACCGGTTCATCGAGGACCCGGGCGTCTACCAGCAGATACGTCTCTCCTGCCCGGACTACGACGTCCTGGGCCTCGCCGTCCCCGGCGTCCCCGGCCTCGGCCACTTCGGGCACACCGGCACCGCCGCCTGGGCGATCACCAACGCGATGTCCGACTACCAGGACCTGTACGTCGAGCGGTTGCGCCGTGCGGACGACGGCACCGTACGGGCCCTCGGCGCGGACGGCGTCTGGGAGCCCGTCTCCCGCCACACCGAGACCATCACCGTGGCCGACGGCGACGACATCGAGGTGGAGGTCCTGGAGACCCCGCGCGGCCCGGTGATCGTCCACGCGGACGGCGACCTCGGCGCCGACGCGCACGCCGAAGCCGACGGCCACGCCGACGGCAGCCCCCAGACCCTCTCCCTGCGCTACCCGCCGCGAGTCCGCCTGGACCTCGGTTTCGCCGCCCTCCCCGCCCTGCTGCGCGCCCGCACCGTCGCCGACATCGACCGGGCCTTCGACGGCTGGGCCGAGCCGGTCAACGTCGTCCACGCCGCCGACTCCGAGGGCGGCCTGCTGCACCGCGTCGCGGGCGCCGTGCCGCTGCGCCACCGCACCAACCGGCTGCGACCCGTGCCCGCCTGGGATCCGCAGCACGCCTGGCAGGGCTGGGCCCCGACCCCCGCCGAGCCGGTGCAGGGCTTCGCCGTGATGGCGAACGCGCGCGGCATCGCCTCCCCGCTCGGCGTGGAGTTCGCGCCCCCGCACCGCGCCGACCGCATCCGCGAGCTGCTCAGCGGCTCCGCGGACTGGTCCCCGAAGGCGATGGCCGACGTACACCGGGACACGCACCTGGCCTCGGCCGCGCCGCTGCTCGCGCTGCTGCCCGACTTCGAGGACCTGACCCCGGCGGCCCAGGCCCTGCGGACCCGGCTGCTGGCCTGGGACCGGCACATGGCGGCCGCCAGCACCGACGCCACCGTCTTCTCGGCCTTCCGCAGCGCGACCGTACGCCGCTTCGCCGCCGACCCCGTCTTCGAGGGCCTGTGGGGGGCGCCCCCCGGCCCGGCCGTCTTCCACCCCTGGCTGTACCTGGTCCCGAAGATCGGCTACGCCCTCGAAGGCCTGCTCACCACCTCCCTCGTCCCCGGCCTCGACCGGGCGGCGCACGTCCGGGCCGCCCTGGAGGAGACGGCCGCGGCCGACACCCCCGACACCCCCTGGTCGCAGGTCCACCGCCTCACCCCCTGGCAGGCCGTGCCCGACCTGGAGGCGACCGAGTGGCCCGGCCTCGGCGGCGACCACGACTGCGTGAACGCCACCTCCACCGTGCCCGGCTTCACCGACCTCACCGCCCGCGCCTCGGCGGCCCGTTACGTCTGGGACCTCGCCCGCCGCGAGGACAGCCTGTGGGCGGTCCCGATGGGCGCGGACGGTGTCACCGGCTCACCCCACCACCGCGACCAGCTGCCGCTGTGGGCACAGTGCGAACTCGTCCCCGTCGTCACCGACTGGACCCGGCTCAGCAAGGAATCGATATGACCTCCGCCCCCTCCGTGCGCCGGCCCGTACACACCCAGGTCGTCGAGGGCTTCGGCACCGTCACCATCACCCCTGTCGACCCCGCGGCCGATTCGGCGCTGATCCACAGCTGGGTGACGCAGGACCGGGCCCGGTTCTGGGGCATGGGCGAGGCCGGCCTCGAACTGGTCCAGGAGATCTACGAGGACATCGACCGCCGCACCACCCACCACGCCTTCATGGTGAGCCGCGACGGCGAGCAGGTCGCCCTGTTCCAGACGTACGACTGCGCCGAGGACCGGGTCGGCGAGTGCTACGACGTCCTGCCCGGGGACGTCGGCGTGCACCTGCTGATCGGCCCGACCAAGGGCCCGGCCGAGCACGGCTTCACCGGCTCCCTGATGACCGTCTTCATCGGGTTCGTGTTCTCCGACGAGTCCGCGCGGCGCGTGGTCGTGGAGCCGGACCGCCGCAACACCAAGGCCATCTCCCTCATGGAACGCACCGGCTTCGTCCTCGGACCCGAGGTCGTGCTCCCGGAGATCGACCTGCCCGAGATCTACCTCCCGGCCAAGCCGGCCCGGCTGGCCTTCTTCACCGCTCCGGAGGCCGCCCGGACGACCCGCTGACCGGCTGACCGGCTGACCGCAGCCGCCCTCGTCGACCGGGCGCTCGGCGAACGGAATCCGCCCCTGGGGCGGTTCCGGGAGCCGGGCGCCCGGCGGCATGTCCGGGCACCCACGTCGACGACGGGGTCGCCGTCGATCGCCGCCGGTCGCCGCCCACGGCCCGGGGCCGTCGACGGCCCGCCGATGAAAGGGTGAACCCCGACGGAGATTTCCGATTCCCGTTGACCGCGCGCCCCTCCCCACCGGAAGCTGATGGCCTCTCAAAGCACCTTGAGGTGGGGGACATTGACCAGTCAGAACCTGCACATCGGTCCGGACGCGGCTGTGGACCGGTACCGCCTGCTCCGCTCGATCGGACGCGGCGGAGAGGCCGTGCTCTATCTCGCCGAGATCGAACTCGCCGGCGGATCCGAACCCGTGGTCGTCAAAGTGCTCGACTCCAAGACGACCATCACGCCGGACATCTTCGACCGGATCAGCCAGAAGTGGAACGAGCAGGCCGAGCTGCTGCGGTTCGTCCACCGGCCCGGCGTCGTGGGCGTGCGCGAGCACTTCGAGGGTCCGCCGATCCACCGGCCCGGGGAGTCCTCGACCCTGACGGGGCGGGCGCTCGTCCTCGTCATGAACCACGTGGACGGGCTGGACCTACGGGACTGGCGGGCCGAGCGGACGCTGTCCACCGCCGCCGAGCGGCGCGAGGTGATGCGCACCCTGGAGCAGCTGGCCGACGTCCTGGACTGGCTGCACTCGGGGAAGGCCACCCCCTCCGGGCGCCAGGTGATCCACGGCGACCTCTCCCCCGGCAATGTGATGGTCGACGCGCACGGGCAGGCCACCCTGGTGGACTTCGGCCTCAGCAAGCTGACCGCCGACCACCAGACCGCCGAGGTCTGGTTCACCCCGGGCTACGCGGCGCCCGAGGTCTTCGACGGCAAGCGCACCCCGGGTACGGACCGGTACGCCTTCGGGGCGATCGCGTACTTCCTGCTGAGCGGGGAGTCCCCGCCGGCCACCCCGGAGCAGCTGGCGCGGGCGCTGACCGCGCTGCCGCAGATCGCCGTGCTGGACGCCGAGCAGCGGGCACGGATCGCCGCCATCTACTCGGCGGACCCGGGGAAGCGGCCGGTGAACCTGGCCGGCTGGATGAAGGACATCCGCCACGCGGTGGTGTCCACGACCACCGCCACCTCGCAGCGGGCGGCGCAGGAGACCCCGCCCAGGCCTGCCACGCCCCCACCGCCGGTGATCCCACCGCCGGTGGTCCCACCGCCGGTGGTCCCGCCGCAACCGGTCACGCCGCCGCCCGCGTACGCCCCGGCGGCGCAGCCCGAACAGCCCGTGCAGCAGCCGGCGCAGCCCGTACGGTCGGAAGCGGCCACCGTCCCGGAGCCCGCCCCGGTCCCCCCGCACACGCCCACCACTGCCCCGCGGACGCAGCCGGATCCGGGGTCGGTGCCCGCCGGATACGGGCCGACGTACAACCTGAGCCCGGCCCCCGCCCCGGAGCCCGTGGTCCCGAAGAAGAAGCGGCGGACCGGGCTGATCCTGGGCTCGGTGGCCGCGGTGCTGGTGCTGGCCTCCCTCGCGGTGGTCGGCGTACAGCTCCTGGGCGACAAGGACAAGGAGAACACCGCGGGGGGCGACAAGCCCGCCGGGACGAGCGCACCTCAGGCGTCGGCTTCGGCGCGGGCGACCGACTCCGCCGAACCCACGCCCTCCGAGGCCTCCCCCAAGGGATCCGCCTCCCCGGACTCCTCCTCCAGCCCGGGGGATCCGGGCTCGGTGAAGGACAGCAACGTCGCCGATCTGACCGTGCTGTCGTCGGTCGGAGAGGTCCAGCACTTCGAAGTGGGCTCCGCCAAGCTGAACACGAAGGAGTACGGGGCCGCCCTCCTCGGCAGTTGCTACTACGGTGCGACGGTCGAGTACGACGTGAACCGCGCCTGGTCCACGCTGGAGTTCACCGTGGGCGTCGACGACGGCTCGACCATGGAGCAGGCCCGCGTGACCATCTCCGTGGACGACAAGCCCGCGCTCTTCTCCGAGGCCGTCCACCTGGGCAAGCCGGTCACCAAGTCCCTGGACATCAAGGGGGCCCTGCGCCTGCGCCTGAAGGTGGAGGAGGGCTGCCGCGACACCGGCAACGCCGTCATCGCCGCCCCCGTCCTCAAGCGCTGACGGCGGCGCGCTCCGACAGGAACCCGCCTCCCGGCGCGACCCGTTCGGCCGGGCGCGCGGCGAACGGAAGCTGCCCGGACAGCAGTTCCCCGCCCCGCGCCCGGCAACGGGCGCCGATCGGCCGCGCGCCCCGCCCGGCCGTCCGGCTCAGACCACGCCGAGGTCCGCGCGCATGGCCGCCCGCATCTCCCGTAGCGGGTCCCAGATGCCCTGTTGGGCCTCCACCGCCGCCTCCATCGACTCCCCCGGGTCCGGCGAGCCCCGTTCCAGGCGCTTCACCTGCCCGTAGACCGCGGTCAGGGCGTGGTGCACCGAGGACGCGGGCGCCAGGACCTGATCGGGGGCGATCATCTGTGCCTCCGAGTAGCGGTCACGGAAGGCGTCCTTCGCCGCGTCGAGCGCGGCCCGGTCGGCGTCCTCGACCACGCGTTCCCGCAGGGTGTGCAGATGCCGGTTGAGTGCGGTGGTGAACTGGCGGGCGTCCCGGTTCAGATCCGTGTAACAGGTGCGCCGTAGCGCCTGGTTCTCGCGCTTCTCGTCGTGGGCGCGCACGAGCTCGATCTCACGGCGCTTCGTGCGCTCCGCACCTCGCTGGGTGAGCAGCGCGCCGCCCAACGTGCCCGCCACACCCGCCACCGCGATGACCATCGCACCGATCTCCACCGGCGCACCCCCCCGTGTCCACCACCGACCGCGCGCCGGTCGCGCGATCACCCCGTACCAGTGTGAACGACGACGGCCCCGCACCGGGAAGTCCGGTGCGGGGCCGTCGTACGAGAAGGGGACTACTCGGAGACGCCCAGGCGCTCCAGGATGAGTTCCTTGACGCGCGCCGCGTCGGCCTGGCCGCGGGTGGTCTTCATGACCGCTCCGACCAGGGCGCCGACGGCGGCGATCTTGCCGCCGCGGATCTTGTCCGCGATGGCCGCGTTGCCCGCGATGGCCTCGTCCACGGCCGCGCCGAGCGCGCCCTCGTCCGAGACGACCTTCAGGCCGCGCTTCTCGACGACCTCGTCCGGGGTGCCCTCGCCGGCGAGGACGCCTTCGAGGACCTTGCGGGCCAGCTTGTCGTTGAGCGAACCGTCGGCGACCAGGGCCGCGACCCGGGCCACCTGGACCGGGGTGATCGGCAGCTCGTCGACGACGACGCCCTGCTCGTTGGCGTTACGGGCCAGCTCGCCCATCCACCACTTGCGTGCGGCGGTCGAGTCGGCACCGGCCTCGATCGTGGCGACGATGGAGTCCACCGCGCCCGCGTTGAGGATCGACTGCATGTCGTGCTCGGTGACGTCCCACTCCTCGCGGAGCCGGTTGCGGCGCACGCGCGGCATCTCGGGCAGACCGGCGCGCAGCTCCTCGACCCAGGCGCGGGCCGGGGCGACGGGAACCAGGTCGGGCTCCGGGAAGTACCGGTAGTCCTCGGCGTTGTCCTTGATGCGGCCGGCCGTGGTGGAGCCGTCCTCCTCGTGGAAGTGCCGGGTCTCCTGCACGATCGAGCCGCCCGAGGTGAGCACCGCCGCGTGGCGCTGGATCTCGAAGCGGGCGGCGCGCTCGACGGAACGCAGGGAGTTGACGTTCTTGGTCTCCGAGCGGGTACCGAACTCGGACTCGGGGGTCGGGCGCAGCGACAGGTTCACGTCGCAGCGCATCTGGCCCTTGTCCATGCGGGCCTCGGAGACGCCGAGCGCCTTGATGACCTCGCGCAGCTCGGCGACGTACGCCTTGGCGACCTCGGGGGCCCGCTCGCCCGCGCCCTCGATGGGCTTGGTGACGATCTCGATGAGCGGGATGCCGGCGCGGTTGTAGTCCAGCAGGGAGTGGGACGCGCCGTGGATACGGCCGGTGGCGCCGCCGACGTGCAGCGACTTACCGGTGTCCTCCTCCATGTGGGCGCGCTCGATCTCCACGCGGAAGATCTCGCCGTCCTCCAGCTGGACGTCCAGGAAGCCGTTGAAGGCGATGGGCTCGTCGTACTGGGAGGTCTGGAAGTTCTTCGGCATGTCCGGATAGAAGTAGTTCTTCCGGGCGAAGCGGCACCACTCGGCGATCTCGCAGTTCAGCGCGAGGCCGATCTTGATGGCCGACTCGACGCCGATCGCGTTGACGACCGGCAGGGAGCCGGGCAGACCGAGGCAGGTGGGGCAGGTCTGCGAGTTGGGCTCGGCGCCCAGCTCGGTGGAACAGCCGCAGAACATCTTGGTCTTGGTGCCGAGCTCGACATGGACCTCAAGGCCCATGACGGGGTCGAACGAGGCGAGAGCGTCCTCGTACGAGAGCAGTTCGGTGAAGGTGGTCACGGTGAAACTTTCCCTCTCAGCCCAGCAGGACGTCGTCGTCGCCCAGGCGCTTCAGCTCGCGGTACAGGATCGCGAGGCCGGTGACGATGGCGGCGGCGGACACGGCGGCGTCGACCAGCTTCAGCACGTCGTGCTCGCTGCGGGCCTTCTTGACCTGCTTGATCACGCTGATCGCGCCGAAGGCGGTGGTGCCGATCGACAGGTAGGTGCCGGTCTTGGACTTCTTGAAGCCCTTGGCCTTGGTCAGTGCACTGGTGCTCACAGGGACGGTGCCTCCTCAAGCAGCGGGTGACCCCAGCGTGCGACGAAGGCCGCCTCGACGGCGGCGCCGACCTTGTAGAGCCGGTCGTCCTTCATCGCCGGGGCGATGATCTGGAGCCCGACCGGGAGACCGTCCTCCGGTGCCAGGCCGCAGGGCAGCGACATGGCGGAGTTGCCGGCCAGGTTGGTCGGGATGGTGCACAGGTCCGCGAGGTACATGGCCAGCGGGTCGTCGGTGCGCTCGCCGATGGGGAAGGCGGTGGTCGGGGTCGTCGGGGAGACGATCACGTCGACCTTCTCGAAGGACTTCTCGAAGTCCTGCGTGATGAGCGTGCGGACCTTCTGGGCGGAGCCGTAGTACGCGTCGTAGTAGCCGGAGCTGAGGGCGTACGTGCCGAGGATGATGCGGCGCTTGACCTCGTCGCCGAAGCCGGCCTCGCGGGTCAGGGCGGTGACGTCCTCGGCGGACTTCGTGCCGTCGTCGCCGACGCGCAGGCCGTAGCGCATGGCGTCGAAGCGGGCCAGGTTGGAGGAGCACTCGGACGGCGCGATCAGGTAGTACGCGGCCATCGCGAGGTCGAAGGAGGGGCAGTCCAGCTCGACGATCTCGGCGCCGAGCTCCTTGAGGAGCTCCACCGACTCGTTGAAGCGCTGGACGACGCCGGCCTGGTAGCCCTCACCGGCGAACTGCTTGACCACACCGACGCGCATTCCGGCGACGGAACCGTTGCGGGCGGCCTCGACGACCGGCGGGACCGGGGCGTCGATGGAGGTGGAGTCGAGCGGGTCGTGTCCGGCGATCACCTCGTGCAGCAGGGCCGCGTCCAGGACCGTACGGGCGCAGGGCCCGCCCTGGTCGAGGGAGGAGGAGAAGGCCACCATGCCGTAGCGGGAGACACCGCCGTACGTGGGCTTCACGCCGACCGTGCCCGTGACGGCGGCGGGCTGGCGGATGGAACCGCCGGTGTCCGTGCCGATGGCGAGCGGGGCCTGGAAGGCGGCCAGGGCGGCCGCGGAGCCGCCGCCGGAGCCGCCGGGGATCCGGGTGAGGTCCCAGGGGTTGCCGGTGGGGCCGTAGGCGCTGTTCTCGGTGGAGGACCCCATGGCGAACTCGTCCATGTTGGTCTTGCCGAGGATGACGACGTCGGCTTCCTTCAGCTTGCGCGTCAGGGTGGCGTCGTAGGGCGGGATCCAGCCTTCGAGGATCTTCGAACCGACGGTCGTCGGAACGCCGACGGTGGTGAAGATGTCCTTGAGGGCGAGGGGGACGCCGGCCAGCGGGCCGAGCTTCTCGCCGGCCGCGCGCTTGGCGTCGACGGCGCGGGCCTGGGCGAGCGCGCCCTCGCGGTCCACGTGCAGGAAGGCGTTGACCTTCTCGTCGGTGGCGTCGATGCGGGCCAGGTGGGCCTCGGTCACCTCGACGGCCGTGAGCTCGCCGGAGGCGATCTTCTCGGCGGTCTCGGCGGCCGTGAGCTTGATGATGTCGACCATGATTGTTAGTCCTCCCCCAGGATCTGCGGCACCTTGAAACGCTGCTGCTCCTGGGCGGGAGCACCGGAGAGCGCCTGCTCGGGGGTGAGCGACGGACGGACCTCGTCCGCGCGCATGACGTTCGTCAGCGGCAGCGGGTGGGAGGTCGGCGGGACGTCTTGGTCGGCGACCTCGGAAACGCGGGCGACCGCGCCGATGATGTCGCCGAGCTGTCCGGCGAAGTGATCCAGCTCGTTGCTGGACAGCTCAAGGCGCGCCAGCCGAGCGAGGTGGACGACCTCCTCGCGCGTAATGCCAGGCATGCAGCGATCCTCTGGGGGTGGGTGGATGTTTCGTTTCGGACCCAATCCTATGGGGCGGGGCGCTCGGCCTGCGAAACGGTTTGCGCGGATGCCGGGACGGGCCGCTGCGCGAGGCAAAGATCCGGGGCTCCGCCCCGCACCCCGCGCCTCAAACGCCGGCGGGGCTGGAAGGTGCCGGCGTCGGCCACATCCAGCCCCGCCGGCGTTTGAGGCGCGGGGGTCCGGGGCGGAGCCCCGGCAGCGGTGCCGCGCCCTGCCGGGCCGACGGCGGTCAGACCGCGTCGGCCTCCGCCGCGGCGAGTTCCGCCGTGATGTCCGCCGGGCGGCGCCAGCCGCGCTCGCCGCGGGCCAGCAGCCAGGCGGTGGCCTCCTGCGGGGGCATGGCGGCGGCGACGAGCCAGCCCTGGACGGCGTCGCAGCCCAGGTCCCGCAGCCGCTCCCAGGTCTCGTCGTCCTCCACGCCCTCCGCCACGACCAGCAGGCCCAGCGAGTGCGCCAGGTCCACCGTGCAGCGGACGATCTCCGCGTCCTGCGTGTCGACGGCCAGCCGGCCGACGAACGACCGGTCGATCTTCAGCTCGCTGACCGGCAGGCGGCGCAGGTGGACGAGCGAGGAGTAGCCGGTGCCGAAGTCGTCCAGGGACATCTTCACGCCGTGCCCGGTGAGCCCGGCCATGGTGTCGGCCGCTCGCTGGGGGTCCTCCAGCAGGACGTGTTCCGTTATCTCCAGCTGCAGCCCGCTCGCCGGGACCCCGTGGCGGGCCAGTCGGGCGGCGACCGCGCCCGCGAAGCCGGGGGTGTGGACGTCGCGGGGCGAGACGTTGACGGCCACCGGGACCTTGAGGCCCTGGGCCCGCCACCGCGCCACCTGGGCGAGGGCGGTCTCCAGGACGTACTCGGTCAGGTGCGGCATCAGCCCGGAGGTCTCGGCGATCGCGATGAACTCGTCCGGGGACACCCGTCCGCGTTCCGGGTGCACCCAGCGCACCAGGGCTTCGAGCCCGGCGACCTGGCCGTCGAAGCGGACCTTCGGCTGGTAGTGGAGTTCCACTTCCCCGGCGTCCAGGGCCCTGCGGAGGTCGCCGAGGAGGCCCAGGCGGTCGGGGGTGTTGCTGTCCCGCTTGGACTCGTACACCTCGACGCCGGTGCGGTCGCGCTTCGCCTGGTACATCGCGACGTCCGCGCGCCGCAGCAGCCCCTCCGCGTCGAGCGCGTGGTCGGGGAAGACGGCGAGGCCCGCGCTGGCCTCCAGGACGAGCGTGAGGCCGTCCAGGTCGAGCGGGGAGCTGAGTTCCGCGACCAGGTGGCGGGCGATGCGCTGGGCGCTGGTGGTGGAGTCGGCGAAGGGGAGCAGGACGGCGAACTCGTCGCCGCCGAGCCGGGCCGCCTCGGCGTCCTCGGGCAGGGCCTGGCGCAGTCGTTCGGCGATCTGGAGCAGCAGGCGGTCGCCCGCCAGGTGCCCCAGGGTGTCGTTGACCGCCCGGAAGCGGTCCAGGTCGATGAGTACGAGGGCGGCCCGGGTGCCGGAACGTTCGGCCTCGTCGAGGGCGGACCAGGCCCGCTCCAGCAGCCACTGCCGGTTGGGCAGTCCGGTGAGCGGGTCCCGCAGCTGCTCCTCGGCGCGGGCCCGGGCGATCCAGAGGGTGGAGTCCAGGGCGATCAGGGGTACGGCGAACAGCGGCAGCAGGACCGGCCGGCTGACGGCGACGACGCAGATGAGGGGGGCGATGCCGAGCAGCGCCACCGCCACTAAGGCCTGCCGGAGCAGGGCGGTACGGGCGACGGTGGGCAGCCCGTCGCCGCGCGGGGCCAGCGCGACCCAGAGCAGGAACCGGGTGGCGAGCAGGTAGGCGACGGCGACGAGGACGATCTCGGGGATCGCCTCCAGCCCCCAGTAGGCGGGAAGCCAGGGGGACTCCACGGAGGGCACCTCGCCGAAGGCGGCGAGTACGAGCGCTCCGACGCCGATGCCGAGGATGTCCACGGAGCCGTGCAGCAGTCCCTGCCGCCAGCGGTGCCGGCGCGCGGCCCCCACCAGGGAGACCACGGCCAGCGAGACGAGTCCGGCGGGGACCCATCCGTAGAGGATGAGCACGCCGAGGGTGAGGGCCGCGCCCGATCCGGTGCCGCCCCACCAGCGATCGCGGCCGAGGGCGACGAGGTGGCCGACGATGATGCCGGTGAGGATGGCCAGCGCCCAGCCGACCGGCCCGCCGGGGAACAGCGCATGACGACCGCTCAGCGCGGAGACGATGCCCAGGGTGAGCACGGTGACGGCGAGGCCCACGACGACGAACGGCAGCGCGCCGCGCCGTTCCTGCCCGCGCGCACCGGAGGGGACCGGTCGGGTCTTGGGTGTCCTGGCACCCAGGAGACCGATCCTGCCCGTCCTGCCCGCCCGCATGGACGGGATTTCCCCGCCGAATTCAGGTGACGGGTCGGCGCTTTCGGTGGGTTTCATGCCCGTACCTCTCACAGCCGGCGATGCCGATGTCACGCGATGGCCCCGATGTCATGCCACCACGGCCGAAATCGCATCCTGCAGCCGTGCACGACAGGCGCACCCCTCAACAGTAGGACGCGCGAGGCTCCCAGGGGCAGCGGTCGGCAGTGGTTGCCCGAATGCGACCCAGCCATCCTCATCAGTACGGTATCCGCCGAACGGGTGAGTTTGGACCGGGCCCCCCTGTCACCCATCCGATGATCCGACAGCTCACCGCCCTGCGACCAGCCTTGTACCGGCCGTTTACCACCGTTCGCCGCGCCTGGCGTGCGCCCGCCCGTACGGCCGCACGCCACGCATCCGTTCGCCTTCGCTACTCCCCTTCGGCGATTCCCCCTCGGTACTACTGCGCCGCGCCCTCGCCGTCCACCGGGAGCGCGGCCTCGCGTGCCGCGTCCGGCCCCTGCTCCAGCAGCACGGCGAATCCGGCGTCGTCGAGGACGGCGAGCTTCAACTGCATGGCCTTGTCGTACTTCGAGCCGGGGTTGTCGCCGACCACGACGAAGGAGGTCTTCTTCGACACGGATCCGGTGACCTTGGCGCCGCGGCTCTGCAGGGCCTCCTTGGCGCCGTCCCGCGTGTGGCTCTGCAAAGTGCCGGTGACGACGACGGTCAGGCCCTCCAGCGGCCGCGGTCCCTCGTCCTCGGTGGAACCTTCCTCCTCCATCCGGACCCCGGCCTCCCGCCACTTGCGCAGGATCTCCTGGTGCCAGTCGACGGCGAACCATTCCTTGAGCGAGGCGGCGATGATCGCGCCGACGCCCTCGGTGGCCGTCAGCTCCTCCTCGGTGGCCTGCTCGATGCGCTCGATCGACCGGAACTCCCGGGCGAGGGCCTCGGCCGCGACCGGTCCGACGTGGCGGATGGACAGGCCGTTGATGACGCGGGCGAGCGGGCGGTCCTTGGCCGCGGCGATGTTCTCCAGCATGGCCAGGGCGTTCTTCTTCGGCTCGCCCTTCTGGTTGGCGAAGACCCTGACGATCTTCTCCTCGCCCGTCTTGGGGTCCCGCTTGGGCAGCCCGCTGTCCTGGTCCAGGACGTACGCCTTGATGGGCAGCAGCTGCTCGATGGTGAGGCCGAAGAGGTCGCCCTCGTCCAGCAGGGGCGGCGTCGCCGGCTCCAGCGGGCCGGTCAGCGCGGCGGCCGCGACGATGCCGAAGTTCTCGATGTCCAGGGACTGCCGGCCGGCGAGGTAGTAGATCCGTTCGCGCAACTGGGCGGGGCAGGTCTGACCGTTGGGGCACCGGACGTCGATGTCCCCCTCCTTCATGGGCCGCAGCTCCGTCCCGCAGGCCGGGCACGCGGCCGGCATCACGAACTCCCGTTCGCTGCCGTCGCGCAGGTCCACCACCGGGCCGAGGATCTCGGGGATGACGTCGCCCGCCTTGCGCAGCACGACGGTGTCCCCGATGAGGACGCCCTTGGCCTTGACGACCTCCTGGTTGTGCAGGGTGGCGAACTCCACCTCGGAACCGGCCACCTTCACCGGTTCCACCTGCGCGTACGGGGTCACACGACCGGTGCGGCCGACGCCGACCTTGATGTCGATCAGCTTGGTGTTGACCTCTTCGGGCGCGTACTTCCAGGCGATGGCCCAGCGCGGGGCGCGCGCGGTGGAGCCGAGCCGGCCCTGGAGGGCGATCTCGTCGAGCTTGACGACCACGCCGTCGATCTCGTGCTCCACGGAGTGCCGGTTCACCCCGTAGTCCGCGATGAAGTCCCGGACCTCGGCGAGGGTGGAGACCACCTTGTTGTGCCGGGCGGTCGGCAGCCCCCATTCGTGGAGCAGCTCGTACGCCTGCGACTGGCGCTCGATCTCGAAGCCCTCGCGGGCGCCGATGCCGTGCACGACCATGTGCAGCGGACGGCTCGCGGTGACCTTGGGGTCCTTCTGCCGCAGCGAACCGGCCGCCGCGTTGCGGGGGTTGGCGAAGGGCTTGCCCTCCGCCTCCACCAGACGGGCGTTGAGCTCCTGGAACTTCTCCATCGGGAAGTAGACCTCGCCGCGGATCTCGACCAGGGCCGGGATCCGGTCGCCCTGGAGGCGGTCCGGGATCTCGGCGATGGTGCGGACGTTGGGCGTGATGTCCTCACCCGTGCGGCCGTCGCCGCGGGTGGCCGCTCGGGTCAGCCGGCCGTTCTCGTAGGTGAGGTTGACGGCGAGGCCGTCCACCTTGAGCTCGCACAGGTAGTGGTAGTCCGAGGTGTTCACGTCCCGGGCCACCCGCTCGGCCCAGGCCGCCAGTTCCTCGTCGTCGAAGGCGTTGTCGAGGGAGAGCATGCGCTCCCGGTGCTCTACGGAGGCGAAGTCCGTCTCGTACGCCCCGGCCACCTTCTGGGTGGGCGAGTCGGGCGTACGGAGCTCCGGGTACTGCTCCTCCAGTGCCTCCAGCGAGCGCAGCAGCTGGTCGAACTCGGCGTCGCTGACGACCGGCTGGTCGTTCACGTAGTACCGGAAGCGGTGCTCCTCGACCTGCTCCGCGAGCAGTGCGTGCTGATCACGCACCGCCGTCGGTACTGCCGTGTCCTGCTGTTCGGCTGCCATGCCGTGTCCTCCCGTGGCCCGTCTTCGACCGTCACTCAGGGTTGTCGGCGAGCGACCTCGCCGCCCTGACGCAATGCGCCTGCACCGCGCGGGCGTAGGCGGGTGAAGCGCCCGCCAGACCGCACGAGGGGGTGACCACGACGGACTCCGCCAGAGTCCCCGGGGCCAGTCCCAGCCTGCGCCAAAGCTTCCTGACACCCATGACGCTACCGCCCGGGTCCGACAACGGGGCGTCGGTGCCGGGCACCACTCCGGCGAAGAGTTTCGTGCCGCTCTCGACCGCTTCCCCGATGGCGTCGTCCTCGCGCTCGGTGAGCAGCGAGAAATCGAACGACACACCCGTGGCGCCGGCTCTGCGGAGCAGTGCGAAGGGGACCTCGGGCGCGCAGGAGTGCACCACGACCTCCCCGTCGTGGACGGCGAACAGGTCGCGCAGCGCTCCCTCGACGACCTGCCGGTCGACGGCGCGGTAGGTCCGGTAGCCGCTCGCGGAGCGGACCCGGCCGAGCAGGACGGCGGTCAGGGAGGGCTCGTCGAGCTGCAGCACGACCTGGGCCCCGGGGATGCGCTTGCGTACGTCGGCCAGGTGCTCGCGCAGGCCCTCGGCCAGCGATCCGGCCAGGTCCCGGCAGGCTCCCGGGTCCTGGAGCATGGCTTCGCCGCCGTGCAGTTCCAGGGCGGCGGCCAGCGTCCACGGTCCGACGGCCTGGACCTTGAGCTTGCCGGTGTAGCCCTGGGTGAACTCCTCCAGCGCGTCGAGGTCCTCGCCGAGCCAGGACCGGGACCGCTTCGAGTCCCGTCCCGGGCGGTCGCTGATGCGCCAGCCGCTGGGTTCGACGTGGGCGTACATGTCGACGAGCAGTCCGAGGGAGCGGCCGATCATGTCGGCGCCGGGCCCGCGGGCGGGCAGCTCGGCGAGGTAGGGGAACTCCTCGAAGGACCCGGTGACGGTCTTCGCTGCCTCGCGGGCGTCGCCGCCGGGCAGCGAGCCGACGCCGGTGGCGCCGGCGCTCATCGGCCCGGCCGGACGCTCAGGTCGTTGACCTCGGCGTCACGGGGCAGGTCGATGGCCATGACGATGGTGGTCGCCACGGACTCGGGGTCGATCCAGGCGGCCGGGTCGTAGTCCTTGCCCTCCTGGGAGTGCACCTTGGCCTGCATGGGGCTGGCGGTGCGGCCCGGGTAGACGGAGGTGACGCGGATGCCGTGGGGCTTCTCCTCGTCGCGCAGCGAGTCGGCGAGCGCCTTGAGTCCGTGCTTGGAGGCGGCGTAGGCGCTCCAGTCGGCGTGGGCGCGCAGTCCGGCGCCGGAGTTCACGAAGACGATGTCGGCGCGGGAGGCGCGCAGGGTGGGCAGCAGCAGCCGGGTGACCTCGGCGGGGGCGATCAGGTTCACGTTGAGCTGCTGGTGCCAGGTCTTGGGTCGCAGCTCGCCGACCGGTCCGAGGTCGACGATCCCGGCGATGTGCAGCAGGGAGTCGATCCGCTCCGGGACGGCCTGCTTGGAGAACGCCCACGAGAGCCGGTCGGGGTCGGCGAGGTCGCCGACGAGGGACGTGGCGCCGGGGTAACGGCCGACGAGCTCGCGGGCGCGGCCGGCGTCCCGGGCGAGGAGGACGAGGTCGTCGCCGCGGGCGTGCAGCCGGGCCGCGACGGCGGCGCCGATGCCGGAGCCGGCACCGGTGATCAAGTGAGTAGCCATACCGCCCATGCTCGCACCCCCGGGCGCGCGCGGGGCCCGAAGGCCGAGGTCAGGTGCCGACGGCGGCCGCGTACGCCCGCAGGACGGCGGCGCGGGCGGCGGCCGCCCGCTCCGCGGGGACGGCCGGGCCGAAGCCGTGGCCGATGGTGGCGTTCGGGAGCGCCGCCACGAGCCGGGCCCGTACGTCGCCCCGGGGCCCGGCCCACCGCTCCAGGGCCTGGTCCCGTACGTCGGCCAGCGCGGCGGCGCGGTCCGGTGCGGGCGGCGCGAAGCGGCCGCCCGAGGCCCGCTCGTGCTCGGCCCAGCGGTCCTCCCAGAACTCCACGGTCCAGCCGGGCCAGCGGTCGGCGAGGGCGCCACCGTGGGCGCGGGCCGTGTTCAGCCACCAGCCGACCCGGCGCCGCTCGGGATCGACGTGGATGCCGGCGTCCGCCCGGAGCCGGTGGCTCCCGTGCTCGGGTGCGTCCCGGAGCCGCTCCAGGAGGGCGGGGCCCTCCTCGACGGGGTGGTCGTTTATGTCGGCCAGGACGTGGCAGCGGTCCGCGCCGATGGTGACCACCGCGACCAGCGGGTCGGGGTCGGCCAGCTCCTCGTCGTCCCGGTCCAGCGCCGGGCCGGGGTACACGTCGGTGTCCCGCTCCCCCGGGTCGAGCCCGAGGTGGGTGCGCAGCCCGGTCTGGCCGTCGTGGAGCCAGCGCACCTCCCAGCCCGGCCAGGCGCACCTCAGCAGTTCCAGGGTGGCGGCCCGGGTGCGCAGGGAGGCGACGGGCCCCTCCCAGGCGAAGAGCAGCAGGAGCCGGCGGGCCTCGTCGGCGAGGACGCCCGCCTCGACCATGTCGTCGGGGTACCAGTCGTCCTCCCGCACGTGGTCGCGCAGGAACGGGAGCGCCACCTCCGGCCCGGCCAGCAGGTCGAGGTCCAGCCCGACGGCGCCGTACGAGGAGCGATGGCGGGTGTGACCCGCGGGGTCACCGGGGTCACCGGGGCCACCGGGGCCACCGGGGCCACCGGGGCCACCGGGGCCACCGGGGCCCGAGAGCACGAACACGGCACGGTTGCCCATCGTCAGAGCCCCGCGGCCGCGCGCAGGGCGGCGGCCGTCGTCGAGGCGTCGTAGTCGACCGGGACGCCCTCGACCAGGATGACCTCGCCGGCGATGTGGTCGGTGCGCAGCGGGAGGATGGCCTGGTAGGCGTCGGAGGCGTACCAGGCGCGGGCGCTCTCGATGTCCGGGAAGCCGATCATGACGACGGTGCCGGGGAAGGGGCCCTCCAGGACCTCGACCTCCTTGCCGTGGACGAGGAAGCGGCCGCCGAAGGGGTCGATGGTCGACTGCATCGTCTCGATGTACCGGAGGATGTCCTCGTTCATGGTCTCGGGACGGATGTGGGCGATCGCGTACGCGGTCATGGTCTGCTCCCCTGTGAACCGGGCCGCCGGTGCGGGCCGTTGATCCGATCCTGCCAGGGCGTCGGCCCCGACGGCGATTACCTCGCAGGTCACGCCGATGCGGGCTGGAAGGTCCGCCGGTAGGCGATCGGGGAGACGCCGAGGGTGGAACGCATGTGCTGACGGAGGGAGTTGGCCGAGCCGAAGCCTGCGCGGTGGGCCACCAGGTCGACGGGCAGGTCGCTGGACTCCAGCAAGTGGCGGGCCAGTTCCAGGCGTTGCGCGGTGAGCCATTGCACGGGGGTCATGCCGACCTCGTCGCGGAACCGCCGGGTGAAGGTGCGCAGGCTCATCCGGGCGTGCGCGGCCAGCTCGCCGAGGGTGACCGGTTCGGCGAGGCGCTCCAGGGCCCAGGCGCGGGTGGCGGTGGTGGTGGCGAGCGTCGGCTCGGGGACGGGGCGGTCGATGTACTGGGCCTGGCCGCCGTCGCGCCAGGGCGGCACCACGCAGAGCCGTGCGGCCCGGTTGGCGACGCCCGTGCCGTGGTCCTGACGGATCAGGTAGAGGCAGAGGTCGATGCCGGCGGCCACGCCGGCCGAGGTGAGGACGTCGCCGTCGTCGACGAAGAGGACCTCCTCGTCGAGCCGGACGCGCGGGAAGCCCCGCTGGAACTCGGGCGCGTGCAGCCAGTGCGTGGTGGCGGGCCGGCCGTCGAGCAGTCCGGCGGCGGCCAGCACGTACGAGCCGGTGCAGAGGGAGACCAGCCGGGTGCCGGGCCGGATCGCCGCGAGGGCGTCGGTCAGCGGCTGCGGCAGGGGGGCGCCGTGCGCGAGCTCGTCCATGGCGTGCGTGGGCGTGACGATCACGGTATCGGCGGCGGCGAGGGCCTCGGGGCCCGCCGAGACGCCGACGGTGAAGCCCGCGTCGCTGGCCACGGGCAGGCCGTCGGCGGTGCAGACGGTCACCTCGTAGAGCGGGTTCCCGGCCTCGTCCTGGGCGTTTCCGAAGACCCGGGAGGGGATGCCGAGCTCGAACGGAGGGACCCCTTCGAGGGCGAGTACGGCGATTCGGTGCATGGCCAGATCCTGACACATGGTGGCCGTACGGCCAACACCGCGCGGGTCGGCGAGCGGCCAGAGTGAGGTCATCGGTCGGGACACCGGCCGGTGGGAATCCAGCAAGGAGACATGTCATGCGCGCCGTCGTCGTCAGCAAGTGGGGCGGACCCGAGGTCCTCGTCGAGACCGAGACCGAGCGTCCGGAGCCCGGCATGGGCGAGGTCCTGGTCCGGGTCCACGCCGCCGGGGTCAACCCGGTGGACTGGAAGACGCGCGAGAGCGGCGCCCTGATCCCGTGGGGCCCGGTGCCGGCGGTCGGCTGGGACGTGTCGGGCGTCGTGGAGGCCGTGGGACCGGGCGTGACCCTCCACCGGGTGGGCGACGAGGTCTACGGGATGCCCCGCTTCCCGCAGCAGGCCGGCGCGTACGCCGAGTACGTGACGGCTCCGGCCCGGCACTTCGCCCCCAAGCCGGCCGGGCTGGACCACGTACAGGCCGCGGCCCTGCCGCTGGCCGCGCTGACCGCCTGGCAGGCCTTGGTGGACACGGCCGGGGTGAGCGCCGGACAGCGGGTGCTGGTGCACGCGGCGGCCGGCGGCGTCGGCCACCTGGCGGTGCAGATCGCCAAGGCCCGCGGCGCGTACGTGATCGGCACCGCGAGCGCGGGCAAGCACGCGCTGCTGCGTGAGCTCGGCGCCGACGAGGTGATCGACTACCGCACCACGGACTTCGAGGACGCCGTCGCCGACGTGGACGTCGTGATCGACGCCATCGGCGGGGACTACACCCTGCGCTCCCTGAAGGTCCTGAAGCCCGGCGGCCACCTGGTGACCCTGCCCGGCCCCGACTCCCTCCCGGCCGACCCGCAGGGCGTGCACGCCTCCTGGGTCCTGGTGGAGCCGGACCTGGGCGGTCTGCGGGAGATCGCCGCGCTCGTCGAGCAGGGCCTGCTGAAGCCTCTGGTCGACACGGTGCTGCCGCTGGAGCAGGCGGCGAAGGCCCACGAGATCGGCGAGCAGGGCCGCACCACCGGCAAGATCGTCCTGACCGTCGCCTGAGCTGCGGGCCCACCTGGGCCTACCGGACCGCCCCGCGCCACAGAAACGGTTCGTCCCGCGCGAACAGCTCCTCGCTGTGCTCGAACCCGGGAAGGGCCAGACCCATCTCCCGCCGGAAGGCAGGACCGTGCCCCGGCACCTTGAGGTGGCACAGTTCGTGCACGAGGACGAAATCGACCAGGCTCGCGGGCAACTGCATGACGGCCCAGTGCACGGCGATCAGCCCGTCGGGGCCGCACGAACCCCAACGTTCCCCGAGGTCGCGCACAACTATCCCGCTCGGCCGTACCCCCACTCGGAGGGCGAGCGCGGGCATCCGTGAGGTGAGCCACCGGTGCCCCCGCTCGCTGTACCAGGCGGCCAGGGCCTCGGAACCGGCCGAAGGCGTGGCGGGCTCAGGAAGCTCCAGCCATCCGGCTCGCAGCCGCACGTGCCCTACCTCGGGCGCCGGAACCGGTCTGAGCCGGTACCGGCGCCCGAGGTAGGCGAAGCTGCTGCCACCGACGAGTTCCTTGACCGGCTCGGCGGGGCGGGCGCGACGGCGGCGTACCTCATCCACGAGGCGGGGCAGCCGGGAGCGTACAGCTGCGGCAACCGCTCGCGGATCCGCGTCGGCCGGTACGGCGAAGAGCACCTCCCCGTCCGGCGTGACGTCAATGCCCAGGGTCCGCCGCCGGGGGCGGGACTCGACGCGCCAGCTCCACCCCTCGGGGAGGGGTAGTGCGGCGATCGCCTGCTGGACCGAGGTACTCACCCGGCATTCCTACCACCCGGCTCAGACAGTCGGGTGCCACGGTCTCAGCGGTCGTGGCGCGACGGGTAGCGCAGGAAGTCGCCGTGCCGGTGCAGCGCGAGCTCGACCAGCAAGCCGGCGACCGGTCCGGTCGCCGACCAGTCGACGTGCAGCTCCTCCTCCAGGTAGATCCGCACTTCCTTGCGTACGCGATCCTGCGCGTCCGGCAGCGTCGTGAAGTTCGGGGAGCGCACCAGCCCCGCGATCTTCCAGGTGACATCGCGTGCCGCCTGGTGGAGGTCGGTCCCGTCCGGCACCAGCGGCCCGCCCGCCGCGTCCAGCTCACGGGCGAGCAGCGCGTACACCGGCCTCTCGGTCCAGCGGTCGAGCCCTGCCCCGGCTTCCTGCCCGCCCTCTCGTTCCGAGGCGACGATGTCCTCGACGAGCCCGGCGAGCGCCGCGGCGGCCTCCTCGAAGTCCGTGCCCATCCGCCGGATGACGGCCTCCAGGCGCTCGCTGAAGACCTCATAGCCGGACCCGGGCGTCTCCAGCCGGGCCGTGATGTGGGTGTGGATCCGGCTCGTCAGGTACGAGATCCGGGCCCGCGGATCGGTGTTGGCCTCGACCCGCTCCATGAAGTCGGGCGCGCCCAGCTCCACCTGCGGGACGCGTTCCACGATGCCGTTCGCCTTGAGGTGCGAGGCGATCAGTGCGCGCACCTTGGCCCCGTAGCGGCGCGGGCTGAACTGGTCCCGCCCGTCGAGGTAGCGGGCGCGGGCGAGGTACTGCACCTCACCCAGCCGCCCGGCGAAGGCCTCGTACCGGAGCGCGAACGGCCGGGGCAGGACGGCGCCCAGCGCGTTGAAGAAGTCCCGGGCCAGCTCGTCGAACTCGCCCCGCAGCAGCGGGTCCTCCAGCGCCGCCAGCAGGTCCTCGCGCTGCGCCTCGTCGACGAGCCGCCCCGCGCCCAGCCCGGCCAGGAAGTCGTCGAGGCGCTTGAACAGGTCGGCGAGGAGCGCTTCGGCCGCCGCGTCGGTCTGGAGCCACATCCGGCCCGTGGCCGGCTGCTCCGCACCGCTGTCGGGGTCGAGGTGGTCGAAGGACACGTTCTCGTAGCCGAGGACGGCCTTCAGGTGCGCCTCCTCGTAGTCGGTCATGGACTTCGCCAGCTCGGGCCCGACACCGATGTAGTCCACCACCTGGCCCCACCGCTTGTTGCGGTAAGGGCGGTTGGTGCGGGCGATGGCCTGGAGCAGGCCGGCGCCGAACAGCGGCCGGTCGAGGTAGAGGACCTGTTCCACGGGCGCGTCGAAGCCGGTGAGCAGCATGGAGGTGACCACCAGGAAGCCGAGGGGACGCTCGGCCTCTTCGTCGCGGGGCCGCCGCCCGGCCGCTTCACGGTCCTCGCCCGCGCCGCCGTCCCAGGGGTCGTGGGCCGAGGTCCGGGCCCCGGCGCTCGCCCCTCCCCCGGGCCGTCCGTGCGTGTGGGCGGTCCAGGAGGGATCGTCGCTCGTCTCGAACGGATCGGGCACCTTCACCCCGCGCCGGAAGCGTTCGATGTGCGCGCTCTGGCTGCTCGGCCGGGTCCACACGTCCCAGTCCTTGGGGTCCTTGCCCTTGCCCCGCTTCGGCGACGCCGAGATGACGGCGGCGGCTTCGACCTGGGCGAGCACGTCCCGGTAGCGCAGCAGCCGCAGGAGGTCAGCCTCGCCCTCCGGTGCGGGCGCGGGGTCGTGGGCGTCGCCGCCCAGTCCGTCGAGGTCCGCGACGAGACGGTTCAGCGCCTTCGAGATGGCCTCCCGGTACGCCACGGCGGCGCGCCGGGACACGGCGACGACCTGCGCGCCGAATCCGTCCGGCATGGCGCCTGCCGCCCAGTGCCGCACCATGTGCTCGGCCTTCCGGGCGATCACCGCGGGCGACTCCAGGACCTCCTTCTTCCGCCCGAACCGGCGCAGGACCCGGCGACGCTGCTCGGGATCGGCGGGGACGTGCTGGTCGAAGCCCGCGTCCAGCGCGGCCTTCTCCACCACCTCCAGGCTCACTTCGTGGGCCTCGTACCGGACGGGGACGACGGCCCCGTCGATCTCGGCGTCCCGCAGGGTGTAGGTGTCGGCGTACGAACCGAAGATGTCCTCGGTGGTCTTGCGGGCCCCGCCGAGGATGGGCGTGCCGGTGAATCCGACCATGGCGGAGTTGGGCAGCATCGCGCGCAGCCGGGCGTGCTGCCAGGCGCTCTGCCCCCGGTGCGCCTCGTCGACGAGGACGACGATGTCGGAGCCGGCGTTCGCCACGCGGTTGTGGAGCCGGTCGCGCCCCTCGGGGTCCTGCGCGAGTACCTCGTCCCGGCCGTCGTCGGCGCTGTCGTCCCGGCGTGCCTTCTGGAGCATGACGAGGACGAGGTCGGGGACATCGAGGCTCAGGTAGCTGCGGGCGTACTTCACCGAGCGTGCCCGGTAGATCTTCTCGTCGGCGGCGGCCAGGCTCTGGCGGATCTGCGCTTCCAGATCCTTGCGGTCGGTCACGACGACGACCTTGTGACGGGCCAGGTCGCGACTGCTGCGCAGGTAGCGGACGAGGAAGGCCATGGTGAGGGACTTCCCCGAGCCCTGGGTGTGCCAGGTGACCCCGCCGCGCTGGTCGACGTCCAGGCCCCCGGCCAGGGCGGCGTGCCGGTCCCGCAGCCGCTTCGCGATCTTGTGGACGGCCCGGAACTGCTGGTAACGGCCGACCACCTTGACCGTGCGGGGGCCGCGCCCCGCCTCGGTGGTGAAGTCCTTGACGAGGGTCAGCAGGTGCGCGGGCCGGAGCACGCCGCCGGCCAGCGTCTCCTGTGCGTGGAGTTCGCGTCGGCTGTCGGGTGCGGCGGCCTCCTTCCGTACCGTCTCCTGCCGGGCCGGGTAGACGGTCCGCCAGGGCGCGAAGTGCGCCGCCTCCGCGCTGATGGTGCCGATCTCGGCGTGGTCCCGGTCGGTGGCGACGAGCACCTGGGCGAAGCGCACGAACTCGGTGACGGGCTCGGGCGCCTCGACCCCCGCGTAGCCGATCACGTCGTCGACGGCCCAGTCGATGGCGAACCGCTTCTCCCCGGGGCTCGACAGCGGGGCCTTGCACTCGACGACCACCCAGGGCAGGCCGTTGACGAACAGCACGACGTCGGGGATCGCCGGAGCGCCCTCGCGGCGCTCCACCTTGAACTGGGATACCGCGAGCAGGTCGTTGCCGGTGCCGGCCTCTCCCAGCTCGGGGAACTCCCCCTGCCAGTCGACCAGCCGGACGTGCTCGGGGTCCCCCTTGGTCCATCCCGGGAGCGTGCGCGCGTTGATCCCCTCGCGCAGCATCCGGGTGACCTCCAGGTTCCCGGCGACCCCGCGCCCGGCCGGGCCCTGGCCGGGTGCGGTGCCGAGGAGCAGCGCGAGGAGGTGGTCCACCTGGGGGGCCGTCAGCCAGGGCTTGCCGCCGGCGTCCGGGTTGATGCGTGCCACGGCGGTACGGAACCGGTCGGCGTAGACCACCTCGGTGAACGAGTCGCGCCCGGAGGGCGCCGGGTCGGTCACCGGCTTCCCCGGCGGTGCGCCCTGGAGGTGCTTCCACCCCATGGCGACCAGCTGGTCGATGAGCGGCCTCTCGACCTTGTCGTACTCCGGCTGCCCCATCGCTGGTCTCCCCGCCCCGTGTGCGTACGTCGCTCCCCGCCCCTGTCAAACCTCGAACAGGGGTAGGGGCCACTTTACCTACGGGGTCGGACCGAGCCGGGGCCGTTGTTCAGGCCGCGAGGGCGGCGGCTGCCGGCGGGGTCGGGGGCGCGTCGGGCCCGCCCCTCCCGGTCCGCAGCTCGAACCAGATGGTCTTGCCGCCGGTCCCGAACAGCTTCTCGTCGAGGCAGCAGCCGCCCCACTGGTCTGCGACGAGTTCGAGTATGGCCAGCCCCCGGCCGCCCTCGGCGTCCCAGGCGATCCCGGCGGGGACCTCCATGGGGAACACCGGGCTGGAGTCGGAGACGCTGACCCGCAGCACGGGGCACATCCAGCGCAGCCGCACGGAGGCGGGCCCCTTGGTGTGCCGTACGGAGTTCGTGGCCAGCTCCGAGGCCAACAGCTCTGCCCGGTCGACCAGTTCGCCGAGCCCGTGCGCGTCGAGCACGGCCC
This sequence comes from Streptomyces sp. CLCI03, assembly GCF_053615355.1. Classification (NCBI taxonomy): domain Bacteria; kingdom Bacillati; phylum Actinomycetota; class Actinomycetes; order Kitasatosporales; family Streptomycetaceae; genus Streptomyces; species Streptomyces sp. CLCI03. The sequence continues at coordinate 2,612,226 of NZ_CM132132.1, forward strand.
GCAGGGTGGTCCGCGCGATGCCGGGTGCGCGGGGATCGCGGGGGAAGTGGAGCTCGTACTCCCAGGGTTCGGCGAAGGCGATCGGCGGCGGGGCCGCCGCCCCGGCTCGGGTGCTGTCCGTTTCGCGTGTCACGCGGGCACCTCCATGTGCGGCGTGAGGGATCTACGTCGGCCACGTGTCGCGTCCACAACGCCCGTGCCGTTCCGGTGGCTTGCCGGAACCGAGGCCCCTTGCGGGGCCCGGGGTTCGGTGCGCTTCCGATGGCGCGGGAGCGAGGTTCTTTGTGGCTTGTTTCACAACGTAGAGCATTGCAACTCACACGTGAGTCAGATTTCACCAACGAGCGAACGGAAGCCTCGCTCACTAGACCGTCACCCGGCGGGCTGTCAGACTGTCCGCGCGCACGAGAGAGGACCCATGGCAGCAAGAAACGCCCCCACCGGCCGCCAGCGCCGCTTGGCCACGGAACTACGCCGCCTTCGCGAACAGGCAGGCGTCTCGATCCAGGACGCCGCCGCGATGCTCGGCGCGGACCGGACGATGGTGTCGAACATCGAGGCTGGACGCACCACCGTCAGCGAGGACCGCGTGCGGCAGCTGGCCTGTCACTACAAGTGCCCGGACTCCAACCTGATCGACGCTCTGGCCGCAATCGCGAGCAGCCGCCGAGCGCCCAACTGGTGGGCCGAGTACCGCGGCAAGCTTCCGGAAGGCCATCTGGACATCTCCGAGCTGGAACACCACGCGGTGCGCATCCGCACGGCGCAGACCGTGCACCTGCCTGGACTTCTGCAAACGGAAGACCATGCGCGGGCACTCTTTGAGCTCACCGTGCCGAAGTTGTCTCGTCTGGACGTGGAGCTGCGCGTGGCCCACCGGATGCGTCGCCAGACGGTCCTCACGGGTGAGAACCCCACACCCTACCTGGGCATTATCCACGAGGCCGCTCTCCGACTGGCCTTCGGAGGCCAAGACGTCGCCCGCGCCCAACTGGAACGACTGGCGGACGCGGCAGACGAGCCGCACATCACGCTGCTCGTGATCCCCTTCAGCGCTGGAGGCTTCCATGGCGCGGGCCAGTCCATCCTCTACGCAGAAGGGCCCGTACCGCAGCTCGACACCATCCAGTTGGACACGGCGCTCGGCGCCACATTCGTGGATGCGCCAACTCCACTGGGCAACTACCGTTCACTGCTGGACCTGATGGAGGAGTCCGCGCTCTCAGCGGACGACTCCCGAGAGATGATCCAGTCGATCGCCCACAAGATCGGAGAGGCCTGAAGGTGAACGGAATCGTCTGGCAGCGCTCGTCGTTCTGCGGGGGCGGGGGCAACAACTGCGTGGAGATCGCAGAACTCCCTGATGGCATAGCCATCAGGGACAGCGTCTACCCAGGCCGGGTGCTGGCGATCGGTCGGGCCACGCTGTCCGCCTTCATCGGCCATGTGCGCGCTGATGAAGACAATCTGTGATCACAGCATTTCGGTTTCCAGCAGCCCGCCCCGCCCAGCAAGCAAATCCCCCATCGTTCCCCGTTGAACGACCCTGAGCTTTTCAACCTGCCGCTGCACAAGGTTCGACTTGCGCTTGCTCGCTTCGAGCGCCCCGCTCAGCCGTTGCTGCTCACCGAGTGGAACCTCCGGCACGAGGAGCCCCTCGACTGCGGATTGACTGATGTTCTTCATGCTGCCGCTTGTCCCTGTAGCCGCTGCTGAGATTTGGCGACGGACGCCTTGGGTCGCAAGAACCGCCTCAAGGAAACGCGGATCTGCAGCGCTCTCATCCACAACGAGCCGCAACGTCTTGTCGCTCAGCATAAGCTGGCGTGGAGGATTTTCTGCCACGCAGGCCAGGCCCACGAGCGCCTCAGTATTGGCTCGCGTCATCAAGAGATCACCGTGCCTGACTTCAAAGGCAGGGTTGACCAAGTCAGGATCGCGCACGACTTTGTTCTCTGCCGGTTGGAACCAGCCTGCCTGCACGGCACTAACTTTCAGGACGCCCCATTCACCTGCGCCCGCCGGAGAGCCCTCGGCCAACGGGCTCTTGCCTGTTTCGATGCGTCGAAGCCAGGAGCCAAGTGGTACCCACTGCGCCTTAAACGGCGCTGCCAGCAAAGAGGCTTCGACGACGCCGGACTTCTTCCGCACCCACTCCAGCGCGGCGATACGTCGCTCGATCGCGTCGTGGGCGGCCACGATGCGGCGCTGCTCCGTCAGCGGTGGGACGCCGATTTCCAGTTCCTGCAAGCGTGCCGTGTCCAGGCGCCCCGTGCCGTGGCTGGTCTCCTCGACCATGGCCAGGATCTTCGGCGTCAGCGTTTGCATTGCATGGGCCAGGAAGAATGGATCGATTCCTTCGGCAGGGAGTACTGCCTTGCAGTCCTGACCAAACGCGACCGTACGCTGCGTGACTCCGATCCGGAACTCCGATTTAAGACTCATCCCCCGGACGATGAACAGCACCGTCCCCTCGCCGACAAGGCGGGACCCGTTCTCCGCACCCAGGGCGGTGACACGTCGGTCTGACTCGCCGATACGAAACGACTTCAGACTCGCTGCACTGATCCACGGGATATCGCCATCCCAGTACGCATCGTTCGATGTGCTCGGAGTGCCCCCCGACAGCCATCTACCGGCGTCTGCGAGAGACACGCGCCGCCATCCGGCGGGCCAGGTATGGCGGGCAACATTCGCAGCCTCACCGCGCATAGCCGAGCTCCTCCAGCCACTTCCCGAACTCCCCCGCCGCGCCTGCGCTTTCCGCCTCCAGGGCTTCCAGGGAGACGGCGTACTTGTCGGCCCAGCGGCGCACGGAGCCCACCAGTTCGCGGCGGCCGGCGGCCACCGATGCCGTGAGGCGGGTGGACAGGGCCTCGTCCAGGACGGTCAGGACCACGCGCTGCGCGCCCTCCGGCTCCGCCTTCGCCAGTTCGGCGGCGGCCTTCAGGTCCGGGAGGAAACGCGCGTCCAGCGCCGAGCGCTTCTTCGACGCCGCCGTACGCTCCTTGCGGCGGCGGGTGACCTCGGATTCCAGGCGGGCCAGTTCCTCCGGGGCCACGGGAGTGCGGTCCGGAGTCTCGTCCTCCTCCGCCTCCCCTTCGGGGTCCGGAGTCGGGGGCTGGGCGGCGGCCAGTTCTTCCAGAGCCGTCTTGTACGCGGCGTCCGCCGCCGCCAAGGCCGCGTCCGCGCGGGAGACCTCGGCCAGGAACTCCGGGATCAGCACTCGGACCACCGGCTCGTCCATCGCGCGGCGGCGGTCTGCGCCCGATACGGAGGACTTCGCGCGGCCCCGGCCGCGTCCGCCGGCGGGCTCCTCTGCCTCCGGCGTGACCGGTTCGACCATGGTCTCCACCGAGTCGACCCAGCCGTCGAGCACCCGCTCGTACCCGCCCGCCGCGAGCGCCTTCAGGTCATAGCGGGTGACCGTCCACCAGTCGGCCATGATGCCGGCCGTCGCGTACTCGTCCAGCACGCCCGCCGCGCCGATGGTCTCCGTGAAGCTGGTGACCAGCTCTCCGCGCAGTTCCATCAGGCGCTGGTTCTTGATCAGGGACTCGAAGTGGGCGGTCTGCTCCGACCACCACTTCTCGTACGTCTTCCGCAGGGCCTCTTCCTTCGGCGCCGTCAGCTCCGGGACACGGGCCGCCGTGGCCTCCGGGCCCTCCGCCAGGAAGTCGACGTACTCCTCGTCGTCCGCGCGCGCCGCGAAGAGGGCGGTGGAGTCGACGCCGTACGCGGCGAACAGCTCCGCCTTTGCCTCGATCTCGGACTTCGGCACCCCGCCGTACAGGTGGGCGCGAACGTCCTGCGGCTCGGCGGGCGGGGAGTTGTCCACCCAGCGGCGGATGTTCAGGTTGGCGTCGGCTGCGAGCAGGTCCTTGACGCTCACCGCGCGCGAGTAGCCCGGCTCCTGGCGCCAGTGCCTGAAGACCGTGGCGATCTTCTCGACGTGCTCGGGGCCCAGCTCGTTCTGGTTGCGCGCGGACCGGAAGTCACGGTCGGCGTTGATGAAGAGGACCTTCTCCTCGCGGTCGCCGTGCTTGCGGTGCGGGGGCCTCAGGACCAGGATGCATGCCGGGATGCCCGTCCCGTAGAAGAGGTTGGGGCCGAGGCCGATCACGGCCTCGATGCAGTCGTCCTCCAGCAGCTTGACGCGGATGTCGCGCTCCTTGCCGCTGCGGAAGAGCACGCCGTGCGGCATGACCGTGACGGCCGTGCCCCTGGCTTCCAGCACCGAGACCATGTGCTGGACGAACATGAGGTCGGCCTTCTTGCCGTTCTCCGGGGTCTCACCCCACTTCATGCGCCGGCCGTGCTTCTCGTCGGCCTCGGCGACGAGCTCGGCGTCGTAGTTCAGCGAGAACGGCGGGTTCGACAGCACCTTGGTGAAGGTCCGCAGCCGCCCGGCCGGGGTCAGGTGCAGCGGCTCGGTGAGGGTGTCACCGTGCTGGAGGTCGAACTCGCGGATGCCGTGGAGCACCATGTTCATGCTGGCCATGGACCAGGAGGGGCCGTTCTTGTCCTGGCCGTTGATCGCAAGGTCGTCCGGCGATCCGCCGTGCTCCTCTACGTACTCGTGGGCCGCGATCAGCATGCCACCGGAGCCGGCGCAGGGGTCGTAGACGCTGTCCCCGGGCTGCGGGTCGGCGAGGCGAACCATCATCCGGACGACCTCGCGCGGGGTGTAGAACTCACCGCCGCGCTGGCCCGCCGAGTCGGCGAAGCGCGCGAGCAGGTATTCGTACGCCGCCCCGAGCATGTCGGGGAACTCGAAGTCCTCGTTGCGCAGGCGGTAGAGGCTGAAGTGGCGGATGAGCGCGCGCAGCTCGGTGTTGGTGAAGCGGGGCTTGGTGCCGACGATCTCGTTGAAGGAGATGTGCGAGGCCACGCCTGCCAGCCGGTTGTGGCTGCCTTGGAGGGCCACCAGGGCTTGGTCCAGGCTCTCGCCGACCTTGTCCACGAGCATGGACAGGCCGGGCAGGGGGTGGCCGGGCTGCTCCGGGTTCTCGTGCGGGCCCTTCCACCAGCGGGCCCGCGGCGGAACGTAGAAGATCCGCGGGTAGTTGTCGGGGTCGTCGGCCCGCTCCACGGCCTTCGCCCGGTCACCGGTCCGCTCCAGTGCGCCCGCGTAGACCCGCTCCCACTCCGGCTGGAACTCGTCGGAGGAACGCTTCAGGAACAGCATCCCGAAGATGTAGTCGCGGTACTCCGAGGCGTCCATCCGGCCGCGCAGGATGTCGGCGGCGGAGAACAGATGCCGTTCCAGCTGGGGCAGTGTGATACGAGCCACGCACCGGTCCTTCGTAAGCCGTGGGAGTTTCGCGAGAACTCCGGAAGCGTAGTCGGGGAGGGGTGCCTGAAGGAAACCGTCCGCTCAGCGGCGTCCACCGGGCGTCTGGGTCTTGCGCGTCCCGATGCCCAGTGAGGCGAGCAGGCGCCACAGGTCGGTGGAGGGGTCTCGCTTGAGCGGGTCGCAGCCGTCGGCATGGCCGGAGCGGCGGTTCCACTCCTCGTACGTTTCGGTGCGCGGGCCGGGGATCTTGTCGAGCTTGAGGTTCTTCGCGGAGCAGGTGCCGTGCGGGCACATGTCGACGAGCTTGCGGGCGTTGTCGACCGCCGTCTGCTCCTTGCCGAGGAGCGTCTGCCCGCGCTGTCCGGCCAGGCCCTTGCCCCGGCCGCCGGACTTTGTGTCGTACTCGGCGAAGCCCTCCGCCTTCGGATGCTTGCGCAGCCGGTCCTTGATGGTGCCGCTACGGCCCTCCTCCTGGCTGGTGAACTGCTGAAAGTGCAGCAGCAGCCACAGCTCGATGGAGGGGTGCGACAGAGCCACCTGTACGCCCTCCCGGGCCGCCGTGCTCATGGCGTCCCGGATGGCCTTGTCACGGTTGTCCTCGGAGTCCCGGTCGAAGAGTGCCCACTTCTCATCACGCGGGCTCGACGCCTGGGCGATCACGTGAGCGACGACCTGGTCCGGGCGAAGGCCCTTCCTGACCGGTGTGAATCGCAGGAAGAACTTCTCACCCGGTCCGTCACGGTAGGTGTCGTTGATCAGCTTGATGTAGTCGGCCTCGGTCCGCTCACCCTCGGCCGCGAGGTAGATGATCCGGGACGACTCGTCCGGATAGGAGCCGAGGTCGCGCCGGACGGCTCGGGGCGCCTCGTGCCGGCCCTTCCGCCGGTTGACGCGCCGGCTCTCCGCGGGTGGTCTGCTCACGCTGTCGTCGTCGCCTTCGGCTCCGGTTCCGATTCCGTCTGCTGCGCGAGGCGCCGCTCCAGTACGGCGAGCTGGCGGGCCACCTCACCCGTGGCCAGGCGCGGCACGCCGCCGTAGTGGCCGTGCAGGTAGCGGCGTTCCATGTTCTCGTCGTTGCGTGCCTTGCGGGCGGCGAGGAGCGGGTAGAGGGAGGACTCGCCGCTTCCTTCCTTGACCGCGATCCAAACCTGGTCCCGGTCGAGCGGGCGCTCCGTGACCGAGGGGCCGAGCAAGGTGGCGTCGTGCGTGGTGAAGACAAGCTGTGCGAGCTGCGGGTTGGCGTCCTCGTCCTGGAAGAGGCGGACGACCTCTGCCGCGAGCACGGGGTGCAGGCTGGAGTCGAGCTCGTCGGCGAGCAGTACTCCGCCGTCCCTCCTGTTCAGCATGGTCAGCAAGGGGCCGAGGAAGGCGAACCAGGCGTGCGTGCCGAGAGACTCCTGGCTCCAGAAGTCCAGCGGGCGGACGGAGTCCCCCTCGCCTCGGTGCAGGAGCTGGATGTCCCCGGTCTCGGGGTCGATTTCCACCCCCGTGACGCCGATGTCCGCTGATACGAGCATGGTGACGAGGCGCTCCCGCATCTCAGCACCTCGGCTGCCGGTCAGCCGCTCGCGTGTCCAGGCCGTGCGCTCCACCACGTCCTTGCCGGTGGTCACGAGCCAGAGGTTGTCGCGGAACCAGCGGTGGATGGCCGAGAGCTGGGGATGGTTCAGGGCCGCGCCGACGGTCAGGAAGAGGGCGTTCGGGCGGGTAGTGGCGACGAGAAGGTCCTTCAGGTCCTTGCGGCCGCTCAGACCGGTGCCCGGGAAACGGAACTCGCCCCCGTCCGCCTCTGCTCTGTCGGCCTCCCGGTCGAACCACACCTGGCGGCGTCCGGTCGGGTACGCGTGGAGCCACTCGCTCTCCACGCGGTCGTCCGAGAGCTCGAAGCCGTAGGTGTACCGGACCTTCTCACTCCGGCCGAGGAGCAGCTCTACCTCGAAGAGGCTGGTGTCGTCGGAAGCCTCGTCCGCCAGCGCGAAGGGTTCACGGGGGACGGGAACATCCGGGTCCCGGTCCCAGTCGGCCAGGGATTCGAGGACCGCCCGCCGCATGAACCGCATCGCATCCAGGATGTTGGTCTTGCCGGAGGCGTTCGCCCCGAAGATCCCGACGGTTGGGAGCACGGACACGGGCTTGCCGTCAGAGCGGGTGCCTGTCTCTCGGGCAGTCCTCTCGTTGAATTCCGTGGCTACGAGCGAAAGCTCCTGCTCGTCACGGATGGACCGGTGATTGGCCACCCGGAAGCTGAGCAACATGACCGACCTCCCAGTGAGGCGGGCTAGCGATTCGCCGCCTTAGGCGCTTTCGTACGGGTAATCCGTACTGGGCACCCTAAGACCTCCCGGAAGAATCCGCCAGCGTACCGTCACACTGCTTTGACGAGGGGAGAGCCGAACTCGGCCGACTCAGACGGTGGCGGTGGCCCGCGTCGTGGTCGCGATGGTGGCCGAGCCGACCACGCGGGTGCCGTCGTAGAGCACGATCGCCTGCCCGGGGGCCACACCCCGGACCGGCTCGGTGAAGGAGACGCGCAGCTCGCCGTCCACGACCTCGGCGAAGACCTCGGTCTCGCCGCCGTGGGCGCGCAGCTGGGCGGTGTAGGTGCCCGGGGCGGCGGCCACGGCTCCGCACCAGCGGGGGCGGATCGCGGTGAGGGCGGTGACGTCGAGGGCCTCGACGGGGCCGACGGTGACGGTGTTGTTCACCGGGGAGATGTCGAGGACGTAGCGCGGCTTGCCGTCGGGGGCGGGGTGCCCGATGCGCAGGCCCTTGCGCTGGCCGATGGTGAAGCCGAAGGCGCCCTCGTGGGTGCCGACCTTCTCGCCGGTCGCCTCGTCGACGATGTCGCCCTCGGCCTTGCCGAGTCGGTTCGCGAGGAAGCCCTGGGTGTCGCCGTCGGCGATGAAGCAGATGTCGTGGCTGTCGGGCTTCTTCGCGACGGCCAGCCCCCGCTCCTCGGCCTCGGCGCGGATCTCTTCCTTGGTGGTGAGGGTGTCACCGAGCGGGAAGAGGGCGTGGGCGAGCTGCTTCTCGTCGAGGACGCCGAGGACGTACGACTGGTCCTTCGCCATGTCGGAGGCGCGGTGCAGCTCGCGGGAGCCGTCCTCGTTCAGCACGACGGTGGCGTAGTGGCCGGTGCAGACGGCGTCGAAGCCGAGCGCGAGGGCCTTGTCGAGCAGCGCCGCGAACTTGATCTTCTCGTTGCAGCGCAGGCACGGGTTCGGGGTGCGCCCGGCCTCGTACTCGGAGATGAAGTCCTCGACCACGTCCTCGCGGAAGCGCTCGGCGAGGTCCCAGACGTAGAACGGGATGCCGATGACGTCGGCGGCCCGGCGGGCGTCGCGGGAGTCCTCGATGGTGCAGCAGCCGCGGGCGCCGGTCCGGAAGGACTGCGGGTTCGCGGAGAGCGCGAGGTGGACGCCGGTGACGTCGTGCCCGGCTTCGACCGCGCGGGCGGCGGCGACGGCGGAGTCCACGCCCCCGGACATGGCGGCCAGGACGCGAAGGGGACGGGCGGTGCGCGGCAGGTTCTCAGTCATAGCACCGTCAAGAGTACGGGGGAACCGAGCGGGGTCACAGCGCGTTATCGGGGTACGGGGGGTGGATCACATCGTCGAGCAGGGGAACAGCGGGAAGAAGTCGCCGGGGCGGACGCGCCGGGCCGTGCTCTTCGGCGGGCTCGGGGTCTTCGCGGCGGCGGCGGTGGCCGGCCGCGAGGAGATCGGTCGTGCCTGGTGGCTGATACCGGGGGTGGACAAGCCGCGCAAGGAGGGCGAGCTCGACCACGCGGGCGCGAGCTGGACGTCGGCCTCGCCGGCGAACTGGCGCAAGGCGGACCGCCCGGACGACTACCGGGTGGACCGGATAGTCGTCCATGTCACACAGGGCGGCTTCCAGTCCTCGGTGGACGCCTTCAAGAACCCCTGGCACAAGGCGTCGGCGCACTACATAGTGCGCGGGGACGGGCACGTGGAGCAGATGGTGCGCGAGCTGGACGTGGCCTTCCACTCGGGCAGCCGCTCGATGAACGAGCGCAGCGTCGGCATCGAGCACGTGGGCTTCGTAGACCGCCCGCAGGACTTCACGGACGCGATGTACGAGGCTTCGGCCCGGCTGGCGGCCGACATCTGCCGCCGGTACGACATACCGGCGGACCGTGCGCACATAGTCGGCCACTCCGAGGTTCCGGGCGCCGACCACACCGACCCCGGCCGCCACTGGGACTGGAGCCGCTACATCAGCCTGATCCGGACCGCTCTGAAGAACCCCTAGGGAGTGTCTTGTCGATCAGGGTGGATCAGGGAGCGGTGGCCGGTGCCGTGGATCGCAAGGCGGACGAGGGAGGCGACGCGGAGCGTCGCCGACCGAGGACAACGCGGCGAGGCGCGGTGCCGGGCGCCGCGAGCCCGCCCTGATCGACAAGACACCCCCTAGCTGAGGCCGGCCGTGCGGGCGCGCTCGACGGCGGGGCCGATGGCCGCGGCCAGGGCCGCCACGTCCTCCTTGGTGGAGGTGTGGCCGAGGGAGAAGCGCAGGGTGCCGCGGGCCAGCTGGGGGTCGGTGCCGGCGGCCAGCAGGACGTGGCTGGGCTGGGCCACGCCGGCGGTGCAGGCGGAGCCGGTGGAGCATTCGATGCCCTGGGCGTCGAGCAGGAGCAGCAGCGAGTCGCCCTCGCAGCCGGGGAAGCTGAAGTGGGCGTTGGCGGGAAGCCGCTCGTCGGGGTCGCCGCCGAGGACGGCGTCGGGCACGGCCGCGCGGACGGCGGCGACCAGTTCGTCGCGCAGGGCGCCGATCTCGGTGGCGAAGCGTTCGCGCCGTTCGACGGCGAGCACGGCCGCCACGGCGAAGGCGGCGACGGCGGGCACGTCGAGGGTGCCGGAGCGGACGTGCCGCTCCTGGCCGCCGCCGTGCAGGACGGGTACAGGGCTCTGGTCGCGGCCGAGCAGCAGTGCGCCGATGCCGTAGGGGCCGCCGACCTTGTGGCCGCTGACGGTCATGGCGGCGAGGCCGCTGTCGCCGAAGTGGACGTCGAGCTGTCCGAGGGCCTGGACGGCATCGGAGTGCAGCGGGATCCCGGACTCGCGGGCGATGGCGGCCAGTTCGCGGACCGGCATGACGGTGCCGATCTCGTTGTTGGCCCACATGACGGTGGCCAGGGCCACGTCGTCGGGGTTGCGCTCGACGGCCTCGCGGAAGGCGTCGGCGTGGACCCGCCCGTAGCGGTCCACGGGGAGGTACTCGACCTGTGCGCCCTCGTGCTCGGCGAGCCAGTGGACGGCGTCGAGGACGGCGTGGTGCTCGACGGGGCTGGCGATGACCCGGGTGCGGGCGGGGTCCGCGTCGCGCCGGGCCCAGTAGAGGCCCTTGACGGCGAGGTTGTCGGCCTCCGTGCCACCGGCGGTGAAGACCACCTCGCTGGGGCGGGCGCCGACCGCCTCGGCGAAGGCCTCGCGGGCCTCCTCCACGGTACGGCGGGCCCGGCGGCCGGCGGCGTGCAGGGAGGAGGCGTTCCCCGTGGCGGCGAACTGCGCGGTCATCGCCGCGGCGGCCTCCGGCAGCATCGGGGTGGTGGCGGCGTGGTCGAGGTAGGCCATGATCCCCCGATTCTACGAGTCCACCGGTGGCCGCTCGCGCCGCGGGACCCCACGACGGCCGGCAGGGCACTCCTGGGGAGCGCGCTGCCGGTCGGATCGGGGAGCGGTCAGGCCGGGCGCAGGGCGCGGGCCAGTTGGCGGGACTGCGCGACCAGGTGGTCCGACGAGTCCCAGACCTCGGCGTCCTCCTCCAGGAAGCCACCGGCCAGGTTGCGGGTGGTGATGGAGACCCGGAGCGGGCCGGGGGCCGGGCGGCGGCGGACGTGGGTGGTGAGTTCCACGGTCGGGGTCCAGGCCACCAGGCCGAGGTCGAAGGCGGTCGGCGGCAGCGCGTCGACGGCCAGGAGCATGGAGAGCGGGTCGGCGTCGCGGCCGTCGGCCAGTTCGAACCAGGCCCGCATCTCGCCCTTGCCGGAGGGCGCGCCGACGGCCCATCCGGCGGTGGCCGGGTCCAGCCGGAGCCGGAGGCGGTCCACGATGGCGGAGCTCCCGGGGATCGGGGCCGGGCCCGCCTCGGGGCCGATGCAGTCCTCGTAGGCCGGGATGGCGGGCGGCACGGCGACGGTGCGCACGTCGTCGGGCAGGGCCGCGAGGTCGCCGTAGGAGGCGAGGACGCGGATGCGCTCGATCTCGGCGCCGCTCTCGTCGTACTGGAACAGCGAGGCCTGGCCGGTGGAGAGGGTGCGGCCGACGCGGACGACCTCGGTGCGGATCACGGCGGGGCCGGGCACGGAGGAGGTCAGGTAGTGCGCGGAGACGGTGAAGGGGTCCGGGTGCGGGAGGGCCGCCGACAGGGCCCGGCCGACCAGGGCCAGCAGGTAGCCGCCGTTCACGGCGGCGATGATCGTCCAGCCGGCGGAGAGTTCCGCGTCGTACACCCCGGGCTCGCCCGCGCGTGCGGTGATGGCGGTGTCGCGGTCGAACTCACTGTCGCCGATGGATGCCTTGGCAGCTGCGTGTGACATGTAAACGACGGTACACCGGCTTGCTACTAAGCGGTAGCTTTCTTTTGTTACGGCTCCTCGGCCACCGACGACCGCCTGTTCCAGGCCAGCGGCGCCCGCCAGTGGTAGCGCATGGCGAGGAGGCGCAGGACGAAGGTGGTGACGATCGCGAGGCCGGTGGTGATGCCGTTGAGGGCGTGCATGCTGATGAAGATCGCCACCATGGAGGCGCCCACCAGCGCGGGGACGGCGTACATCTCGCGGTCGCGCAGCAGCGAGGGCACCTCGTTGACGAGCACGTCGCGCAGGACTCCGCCGCCGACGGCGGTGGTGACGCCGAGTGCCGCGGAGGCGGTGAGGCCGAGGCCGTACTCGTAGGCCTTGGTCGTACCCGTCACGCAGAACAGCCCGAGGCCGGCCGCGTCGAAGACGTTGATGGCGTGGTTGATCCGCTGGACCTCGGGGTGCAGGAAGTAGACGATCGCGGCGGCGACGAGCGGGGTCACGAAGAAGCTGAGTTCACCGAAGGCGGCGGGCGGCACGGCACCGATGACGAGGTCCCGGAAGAGACCGCCGCCCAGGGCCGTGACGAGCGCGAGGACGGCGATGCCGAAGACGTCGAAGTTCTTGCGTACGGCGAGGAGGGCGCCTGCGGTGGCGAAGACGAAGATGCCGGCGAGGTCCAGGGCATGCTGGATCCCGGGCGGGAAGAGATCGTGGAGCACCGGGCCATTGTCACCTGCGGCGGGCTCGGCGGAATGCGGGGCTCCACCGAGCCCGCGGGTGTGCCGTGCGGCGCCATTGCCGGGGCTCCGCCCCGGACCCCGCGCCTCAAACGCCGGCGGGGCTGCAATCGGGCGGCCCTGCCCGGATGACCGGGCAGGGCCGTGACTGCCGAAGCGGTTACTCCGTGACCTTGGCCACCGCGTCCGCCGCGCCCGGCAGGGGCTGGTCGCCCGGGGCCTGGTCGGGGGCGTTCTCCGGGTGGTGGCAGGCCACCTGGTGACCCGGCTTCAACGCCAGCAGCGGCGGTTCCTGCGTCGCGCAGATCTGCGTGGCCTTCCAGCACCGGGTGTGGAAGCGGCAGCCGCTCGGCGGCGAGATCGGCGACGGGACGTCGCCCTTGAGCAGGATGCGGCCGCTCTTGGCACCGCGCCGCCGCGGGTCGGGCACCGGCACGGCCGACATCAGGGCCGTGGTGTAGGGGTGCATCGGCGCACCGTACAGCCCCTTGTTGTCGGCCAGTTCGACGATCTTGCCGAGGTACATCACGGCGATGCGGTCCGAGACGTGGCGGATGACCGACAGGTCGTGCGCGATGATCACGTAGGTGAGGCCGAGCTCGTCCTGGAGGTCGTCGAGCAGGTTCACCACCTGGGCCTGGATCGACACGTCCAGCGCCGAGACGGGCTCGTCCGCGACGACGAGCTTCGGCTTGAGCGCCAGGGCCCGCGCGATGCCGATGCGCTGGCGCTGACCGCCGGAGAACTCGTGCGGGTAGCGGTTGTAGTGCTCGGGGTTGAGGCCCACGAGCGACAGCAGCCGCTGGACCTCCGCCTTGAGCCCGCCCTCCGGTGTGACCTTCTGGAGCTTGAACGGCGCGCTGACGATGGTGCCCACCGTGTGGCGGGGGTTCAGCGAGCCGTACGGGTCCTGGAAGATCATCTGCACGTCGCGGCGCAGCGGGCGCATGCCCGACACACCGAGGTGCGTGATGTCCTTGCCCTCGAACTCGATGGAGCCGCCGGTCGGCTCCAGCAGCCGCGTGATCAGCCGGCCCATGGTCGACTTCCCGCAGCCGGACTCGCCGACGATGCCGAGGGTCTCCCCGCGCCGGACGTCGAAGTCGAGGCCGTCGACGGCCTTGACCGCGCCCACCTGGCGGCGGATCAGACCCTTGGTGATGGGGAAGTGCTTGGCCAGGCCGGTGACCTTGAGCAGGACCTCGGGAGACTCCTTGGCCTGCGCGGGGATGACCACCGTGTCCGGCTTCTTCATGTCAGGCGTCTCGGTCACAGCTTCGGCGCAATCTCTTCGGTCCAGATCCGGGTCCGCTCGTCCTGCGACATGTGGCAGGCGGACCAGTGGCGGCTGTCGTCCTCGGTCAGCTCGGGCCGGACCGTGCGCGTCACGTTGCCCTTGGGCACGTCGGCGTACGGGCAGCGCGGGTTGAAGGCGCAGCCGTCGGGGATGTTGATGAGGCTGGGCGGGGAGCCCTTGACCGGGATGAGGCGCTCGCTCTGTTCGCGGTCGATGCGCGGCATCGAGCCCAGCAGGCCCCAGGTGTAGGGGTGGCGGGGCTCGTAGAAGACCTTCTCGGCGGTGCCCCGCTCGACGCACCGGCCGCCGTACATGACGAGGATCTCGTCGGCCATCTCCGCGACGACGCCGAGGTCGTGCGTGATCATGATGACGGCGGAGCCGAACTCCTTCTGCAGATCGCGGATCAGGTCCAGGATCTGTGCCTGCACGGTGACGTCCAGGGCCGTGGTCGGCTCGTCCGCGATCAGCAGGTCGGGGTTGTTGACCAGCGACATCGCGATCATCGCGCGCTGACGCATGCCGCCGGAGAACTGGTGCGGGTAGTCGTCGACGCGCTTGCCCGGTTCGGGGATGCCCACGCGGTCGAGCATCTCGACGGCCCGCTTGCGCGCCGTCTTCTTGTCGACGTCGTTGTGGACGCGGTACGCCTCGATGATCTGGGCGCCGATCGTGTAGTACGGGTGCAGCGCGCTCAGCGGGTCCTGGAAGATCATCGCCATGTCGCGGCCCCGCAGCCGGCGCACCTCCTCGGGGTCGGCCGACAGCAGTTCCTTGCCGCCGAGCCAGATCTCGCCCGACATCTCGACGGTGGAGCGGCTCGCGGTGCTCGCCCGGTGCAGGCCCATGACGGCCAGCGAGGTGACGGACTTGCCGGAGCCGGACTCACCCACGATGCCGAGGGTGCGGCCCTTCTCCAGCTGGAAGGAGAGCCCGTCGACCGACTTGACGACGCCGTCGTCGGTGGGGAAGTGGACCTTGAGGTCGCGTACGTCGAGGAAGGCCTCGGAGGGCGGGCCGTCGCCCGGTCCCGCCACGACGGCCGTGGCGGTGGCGGTGTGCGCGCCGCGGTCGGCGGCGGCTTCGCCGGCCTCGTTCCCCTTCGGAGTCGGATCGGTCACGACAGCCTCACCCTCGGGTCGATGATGGCGTAGACGAGGTCCACCACCAGGTTGCACAGCACGATGAAGGCTCCGGCGAAGAGGGTCACCCCGAGGATCTTCGGCAGGTCGTTCACCGCGATGGCGTGGTACGCGTACTCACCGATGCCGTGGTACGAGAAGACCGTCTCGGTGACGATGGCGCCGCCGAGGAGCAGCCCGAAGTCCATGCCGAAGATGGTCACGATGGGGGTCAGCGCGGAGCGCAGCCCGTGGCGGGTGACGACGACCCGTTCACGCAGGCCCTTGGCGCGCGCGGTGCGGATGTAGTCCTCGCTCATGGTCTCCAGCATTCCGGCCCGGGTGAGCCGGGCGTAGAGCGCGGAGTAGAGGAAGGCGAGCGTGCACCAGGGCAGGACCAGCCCCTGGAACCAGGCGGCCGGATCCTCGGAGAAGTCCACGTACACATTGGTGAACACGGGCCAGTTGAAGACGAAGACGGCCAGCGAGAGCGTGCCGGTGAAGAACATCGGCAGCGAGACGCCGGCGAGGGCCACGCCCATCGCGAGCCGGTCGAAGAGCGAGCCCGGTCGCAGGGCCGACACCACACCGGTGGTCACACCGGTGATCAGCCAGATGACGGCCGCCCCCAGGGTGAGGGAGGCGGTGATGGGGAGCCGGTTGACGATGTCGGGCCAGACCTCGACGTGGTCCTTGAAGGAGTAGCCGAGGCAGGGGGCACTGCACTGCGAGGGGTCGGGGCCGTAGTTGAACTCACGGCCCACGAAGATGCCCCGCAGGAAGTCCCAGTACTGCGCGTACAGGGGCTGGTCGAAACCGAGGTTCTTCTTGACCGCGGCGATGGACTCGGGCGAGGGGTTCTTGCCCACGTACTGGGTGGCCAGCGAGTCGGCCGTGCCGCCGGCCAGCCGGGGCAGCAGGAAGAAGATCGCGAAGGTGATCGCGCTGACAACGAGCAGCAGGAACACCGCGGCGAACAGCCGCCGGACGATGTACACAAACACGGGGGTCGGCTTCGGCGTCCGCCGGTCCGCCCCGCACCCCGGTCGGGGGCGCGGGACGGACCGGCGCGCGCACTGCTGCCTTCACCTGCCTTCCACGGTTCTGGCAGATCTGGCTGAGAGGGTCGAACTGCCTGAGGACTTGACGTCCGGGGTTACTTCAGGCCGATGTTGAGGTAGTCGTACTGACCGCTCCACGCCGGGTTGGAGACCACGTTGCTGAGCTTGGGCGAGCGGTAGTGCAGGACCTTGAAGTAGGTCAGGGGGACGATGACCGCCTGGTCCATGACCTTCTTGTCGATCTCGCCGTAGACCTTCTCGCGGGCGGCGGAGTCGGTGTTGGCGATGTTGTCGTTCAGCATCTTGTTGATCTCGGGGTCGTTCAGCTGCGACAGGTTGGTGTTGCCCGTCTTGCTGATCGCGTCACCGTGGACGACCTGCTGCAGGAAGCCGAAGCCGCTCGGCCAGTCGGCGCCCCACTGCATCATCATGAGGCCGATCTTGTTGTCCTCGGTGAACTTCGGGACGCCCGCGTAGTCGCTGAAGTACTTGCCGGCCGGGAACTGCTGGATCTTGACCGTGATCCCGATCTTCTTCAGGGACGCCTGGATGGCCGTGGCCATGTCGACCTCGCCGGCGCGGTCGTTGCGCGCGGTGATGGTGGTCTCGAAGCCGTTCGGCTGACCGCAGGCGGTCAGCGCGGCCTTGGCCTTGGCCTCGTCGCCCTTGTCATCGGGGGTCTTGTAGGTGTTGAAGTCCACGTGACCCGGGATGTCGGTCGGCAGGACGGTGCTGGCGATGGCGCCACGGATCGGACCGCCGAAGGCGGTCTGCACCGACACCTTGTCGATCGCGTACTGGACCGCCTTGCGGCACTCGACGTTGTCGAAGGGCGCCACCTTGGTGTTCATCGCCATGTAGACCAGGCGACCACCCTCGGCGTTGTCCGTGTTGGGGTCCTTCGAGGTCAGCAGCTCGGTCTGGGTCTGCTGGGCCACACCGTTACCGACGATGTCGATGTGGGTGTTGCCGGCCTTCAGGTTGGAGTCGATCGTCTCCTGGTTGACCTTCAGCTTGACGACGATCTTCTCCGGGAGCTGCTTGCGCAGCGGGTCCGTGGAGGCGTCCCAGTTGGGGTTGCGGACCAGGACGGCCTGCTTGTCGTGCTCGTAGCTCTCGAACATGTACGAGCCCGAGGAGACGATGTTCTTCACATAGTCCGCGCCGTTGTCCTTGGCCTTCGGCACGGGGGCCGACTGCGGGTTCGCGAGCAGGTAGTCGAACTCGGCGAACGGCTGCTTCAGCTTGAAGACGATCGTCTGGTCGTCGGGGGTCTCGATGGACTGCAGTCCCGTGTCGGACTTGTCCTTGTAGGGGCCCTCGTACGGGGTCTCGTTGTTCTTGAGGTACTGCGCGAGGTAGTTCGGGCCGTTGGAGTGCACGTCACGCGCGAAGTTGCTGCGCTCGACCGCGTACTTGACGTCCTTGGACGTGACCAGCGAACCGTCGCTGTACTTGACGCCCTTGCGCAGCTTGTACGTCCAGGTGGCGCCGCCGTCGGTCGGCACGCCGAGGCCCTCGGCGAGGTCCGGGACCACCTTGTTGCCCTCGGCGCCCGGGGCGGGCGCGAAGGTGGTCAGCGGACGGGCGTACAGGCGGCTGAAGTTGAAGATGAAGCCGTAGTACGTGTTGCCGGGGTCGAAGGAGTCGGGGGTGTCGGACGCCTCGTAGACGACCGTCCCGCCCTTCTTGTCCGAGGCGTTGACCACGGCCTTGACGGCGGCGTTGGCGCCGGCCGACTTGTCGTCACCCGCAGTCTTGTCACCACCATTGCAGGCGGAGGCGGTGAGGGCGACGGTGATGGCGGCGGCAAGCACCGCGGCTGTTCTCGACCTGCTTCTCATGGCGGAGTGATGCCCCCTGATTCGGAGTGATGGTGGGTACTGGCGGAGCCTCGGCCGGGTGCCCGAGGAGCGGGAGGGTCAGCGCGAGCTCTTGGGGTCCAGGGCGTCGCGCAGACCGTCGCCCAGGAGGTTGAAGGCGAGCACGGTGACGAAGATCGCCATGCCCGGGACGACCATGAACATCGGGTCGACCTTGTAGTAGGCCACGGCGGAGCTGAGCATTCCGCCCCATGAGGCCTGCGGCGGCTGGATACCCACGCCGAGGAAGCTCAGGGAGGCCTCGAAGAGGATGTTGGTCGGGATGAGCAGCGTGGAGTAGACGAGGATCGGGGCCACCAAGTTCGGCAGGAGCTCCCGGAAGACGATGAAGGGGCCGCGGGCACCGAGGCTGCGGGCCGCGTCGACGAACTCCCGCTCGCGCAGCGACAGGGTCTGTCCGCGCACGATGCGTCCGATGTAGGGCCAGCTGAAGAAGCCGATCACGAAGATCAACACGCTGATGTGCAGCGGCAGTCCGTCGAGGCCGAAGGCCCCGCCCTGGAGGGCGGCCGAGATGGAGATCGCGAAGAGCAGCAGCGGGAAGGCGAGGAAGGTGTCCATCATGCGGCTGATCACCGTGTCGGCCCAGCCTCCGTAGTACCCGGCGATGATGCCGAGCACGGAGCCGATGAACACCGAGACCACGGTCGACCCGAAGGCGACCAGCAGGGAGACCCAGGAGCCTTCGAGGATGCGGGTGGCGATGTCGCGGCCGAACTTCGGCTCCACGCCGAGCGGGTGCTCCCAGCTGATGCCGCCGAAGGAGCCGACGGGGGTGGCCAGGGAGGGGTCGATGAGGTCCTGGTGGAGGGCGTCCGGGTCCAGCCCGAAGATCCACTGGATCGGCTGCGAGAGCATGGCCAGCACCACGAGCAGCAGCACGACCGCGCCGCCGGCCAGCGCCACCTTGTCCCGCTTGAGTCTGATCCACGCGATCCGGCCGAGCGAGCGCCCTTCGATCGCCTTTCGCGGAACCTCGGAGGTGGTCACGGCCGCGGGCTCGGCCGCGCTCATGTCCTGCAGTGGTGCCGTCATCGTGGTGGGACCCCTCTCGGCCGACATCGGTCGGCCCATGCCCGCCGCTGTGGCGGCTTGGTTCAATCGGCGTCGCTGGTGGTGCGATCGGCACGAAATGTGCCGGAAGTGCACGTGAAGAGCTGGTGTTTGTGAGATGGACCTGCCTTCGGTGGGGTGGAGTCTTCAACGCCCTCTCGAGCGCCCGCCAGACCCCCCGGGGATGTGATGCGCAACCGTGATCTACGCCTACACCTTCCGTTATCCGAACCCCGGGATCTGTTGAGCGGTGAAACACCGCCCGTTCTGCACGGAACGGACATCCGACCCAACTGCCCTTTCCAGCATGGATCTTGGGCGGTTCCACCGGATAAGCCGAAGGCCGCACCGATGGGTACCGGTGCGGCCTTCACGACGGATGTCTCGATATGCGGATATAGCGGAACGGGTCAGTAGGTCGGTGCCTGACCCTCGCGGTCGTAGAAGGGGCGGCTCTGCGCGCGCAGCCACATGGCGACGGGGTCGTGCTCGTCCCCGAGCGCGACCGTGCACACCGGGACCCCCTCGGGGACCACCCCGACCGACTGCCGCATCATCTCCCGTACGGATTCCAGCGCGGGCGCGGAGGCGTCGTACAGGTCCAGCCCGATCGCGAGGTAGGGGGAGCCGAGCGCGGGCTGCACCCAGGCGCGGCGCAACGACCGCACGGCCGGGGTGCGGTGCGCGTGCTGGGTCAGCAGCCCGTAGAACTGCGGGAGCTCGATCGCGGGCTCGGACAGCCGCAGCGGGCCGGCCGGCATCCGGTCCAGGCCGGTGGCGATCCGGCGCAGGTCGGCCCAGGGCACGCCGAGGCCGCCGCCCTGGGCGTGCGGGTTGAGCCACAGGCCCCAGCGGTCGGGGTACAGCGCTCGGGCGATGTCCCGCCCGGTGACCACCTCGTAGCCCCGGTTCCAGCCGCTGGCGGCCAGCTCCTGGGGGGAGGTGACGCAGGGCGCGTACCCGAGGCTCTCGACCTCCATGCCGCCGTACTGGGCGTCCGGGGAACCCGGCTGCCCCTGCCAGAGCAACATCCACAGCCGGCCCTCGGCGAGGGCGTGCAGGAGTGCCTCGTAACTCTCGTAGCGCCCGGGAGTCACCTGGCGCATCATGTGCTCGACCTGCCCGGCCGCGGCCGTGCCTGACGCACTCACCCGGAACCCCTCTTCGTCCGCCCGTCGCTCCACGCGTGTCCTCCGAACCGGCAGTCGCGCGTGCGGCCAGGAGATGTAACCAGCTTAAGCGGCCCTACGGCAGGTAGAAGGGGCGTACGCGCTCACGAATCCAGTCCGTGACCGGGTCCTGGGCGGCGTCCAGCAGGATCAACTGCACCGGCCACGGCGGCGGGACACGGGTCAGGGCCCGCTGGAGGGCCTCCATCGGCGCGCTCTGCGTCTCGGGTTCCCATCCCACCAGGCGGACACCGACGAACAGCTGGGGCGCCCCGCCCTCGATGCTGGCGAGGCAGCGGTGCGCGGCGGCGACCACCCCGGTGGCCCGGAACTCCTCCGTGGCGGCAGCCAGGAAATCCACCGGGTCGTCCTGCCAGTCGGGCTCGTAGAGCCGGACCCGGCCGCCGGTGGCCGGACCGTCGAGCGGGGTCCGGCCGGTGCGGCAGAGCTCCGCGACGGCGGGCGGCGGCAGCGGTACGCCGACGGCGCCCTCGGGATTGAGGGCGATGCCGAGCTGCGGGGGCAGGCCGCGGGCGAACTCGACGGCGGGAGCCACCGCGAAGTCCATGCCGGGGCCGACGCAGGCGAGGAACTGGGCCTCGGAGCTGTAGACGGGGACGTACGCCGCCCCGCCGATGTCCATGGTGGGCAGGTCGAGGGCGCCCGCCGTCGGGCCGCCCCCGCCCGGCAGGGGGACCCACACCTGGCTGCGCCCGAGGACCTCCAGGATCCGCCCCCCGGCGTCAGGCTGCCCGAGCGCCGCCCCGAGCACCTGCTCCAGCTCATTCCCCGGCCAGCCGCTGCCCTGCATCTACCCCTGCCTCTGTCCGAATCCCGCGCGTGTCGCCCCGCAGGGTACCGGCCCGGCCCCCGCCCTCGCCGCCGGGGCCCGGCCGGTCAGGCGTCGAAGGCGATGCGGGTCACGGTCGCGGCCGAGCGGCGGTCCAGGAGGGTCACCGAGGCGCAGCCGGCGGGCGGGCGGCCCGCGTCGGCCTCGCGGAGCAGCCGGGTGACCGCGCCGCGGTGGCGGGCGAAGGCGTAGGCGGAGACCCGGCGGCCGCGCGCGACCTGCCCGGAGAGGGCCTCCTCGGGGCTGCTGTCCAGCAGGAGCAGGTGCAGCGCCCGGCCCCGGCGGCGCGCGGCGGCCGCCAGCAGGCCGCGTACCCAGGTCTGCGTGCCGCAGTCGTGGACCACCACGGAGGCCCCGGAGCGCAGGATCCGCCACAGCCCCCAGTAGTGCGCGGCGCGCACCAGCGGCCGGTAGACCGCGTACGGCAGCGCCGCGGGCATGCGGCGCTCCCAGCGTTCGCGGGTGTCCTGGGAGTCCACCGCCCCGCCCTCGGCGGCCGCCCGCTTGATCAACGTGCTCTTGCCGCCGCCGGGCAGACCGGACACCACGACGATGTCACCGGCCGCGAAGCCGAGCCGGTGCGCGGCGGGCGCGGCCGGCCCGCGCAGGTCACGTACGCGGCCGAGGCCGGTCTCGGCCGCCCGTCCGCGCCCGCGCACGCCGCGCTGCGTCGGCACCGCCTCCACGGTTCCCGTCGTCGTCACCACTCCGAATCTCCGCACAGTGTTCGCCTCCCCCGATTCGGGTCACCAGGACCCTTGCCCACTGAGTGTAAAGAGACGGTAATCCGGCGGCCCCGGTTCCGGTCGGGTCCTTCGGAGGGCCGTACGAACTTTCGGACCCCGCCGCCCGATCTCGGGCATGGCGTGCAATGATGTGCGCCATCTGGACCAACTGCATACCGGCCGCTTGAATCCGCGCGGGAGAGTCCCGGCACGCCGCAAGGCCGTGCGCGGGCGCCGAAGGAGCAAGAACCTCCCTTGAATCTCTCAGGCCCCGTACCGCGTGGATGAGGCAGATCTGAAAAGCGAGCTGCTGCGCAGCTCCACCCAAGGTGCAAGTCGATGAGAAGAACCGGCGATCGATCGATCGGCGGAACTCTCGGCGAACCTCTCAGGTTCCGATGACAGATGGGGAGGAACGTCCTCGTCATGTCATGTCGATGCCCTGGGACCCGGGAGCCACACCCATGAGCACTGCCCCCCGCCTGACCGCCCTCGATGCGCTGCACCGCTCGCTCGGTGCGACCATGACCGATTTCGCGGGCTGGGACATGCCGCTGCGGTACGCCAGCGAGCGCGACGAGCACAACGCCGTACGGACCAAGGCCGGCCTCTTCGACCTCTCCCACATGGGCGAGATCACGCTGACCGGCCCGGAGGCCGTGAAGGCCCTGGACTACGCGCTGGTCGGCAACATCTCCACGGTCGGCGTGGGCCGCGCCCGCTACACGCACATCTGCCAGGAGGACGGCGGGATCGTCGACGACCTGATCGTCTACCGCCTCGGCGAGACGGAGTACATGGTCGTCGCCAACGCCTCCAACGCCCAGGTCGTCCTGGACGCCCTGACCGAGCGCGCCGCCGGCTTCGACACCGAGGTCCGCGACGACCGTGACGCGTACGCGCTGATCGCGGTGCAGGGCCCCGAGTCCCCCGGCATCCTGGCGTCCCTCACGGACGCCGACCTGGACGGCCTGAAGTACTACGCCGGCCTGCCGGGCACCGTCGCGGGCGTGCCCGCGCTGATCGCGCGTACGGGCTACACGGGCGAGGACGGCTTCGAGCTGTTCGTCGCCCCCGAGCACGCCGTGGAGCTGTGGCAGGCGCTGACCGAGGCGGGCGAGGGCGTCGGCCTGGTCCCGGCCGGCCTGTCCTGCCGCGACACCCTGCGCCTGGAAGCGGGCATGCCGCTGTACGGGCACGAGCTGACCACCTCCCTCACCCCGTTCGACGCGGGCCTGGGCCGGGTCGTGAAGTTCGAGAAGGAGGGGGACTTCGTCGGCCGCGCCGCGCTGGAGGCCGCCGCCGAGCGCGCCGCCACCAACCCCCCGCGCAAGCTGGTCGGTCTGATCGCCGAGGGCCGCCGCGTCCCGCGCGCCGGGTTCCCGGTCGTCGCCGACGGTCAGGTCATCGGTGAGGTCACCTCCGGCGCCCCGTCCCCGACGTTGGGCAAGCCGCTCGCGATGGCGTACGTGGACGCGGCGCACGCCGCGCCCGGCACGTCCGGCGTCGGCGTCGACATTCGCGGTACGCATGAGCCGTACGAGGTCGTGGCGCTGCCGTTCTACAAGCGGCAGAAGTAACCCCACGCACCACGTCCGCCGTCCGGGAATCCGTGCGGCGCCGTCTCAGTACCCAAGACCGCAGTTCGTATCCACTCCCCCGCATCCAGGAGAATCAGGTCATGAGCAACCCCCAGCAGCTGCGTTTCAGCAAGGAGCACGAGTGGCTGTCGGCCGCCGAGGACGGCGTCGCGACGGTCGGCATCACGGAGTTCGCGGCCAACGCGCTCGGTGACGTCGTCTACGCCCAGCTCCCCGAGGTCGGCGACACGGTGACCGCGGGCGAGACCTGTGGCGAGCTGGAGTCGACGAAGTCGGTCAGCGACCTGTACTCCCCCGTCACCGGTGAGGTCGTCGAGTTCAACCAGGACGTCGTGGACGACCCGGCGCTCGTGAACACCGCACCGTTCGAGGGTGGCTGGCTGTTCAAGGTGCGCGTCTCGGCGGAGCCGGACGACCTGCTCTCCGCCGACGAGTACGCCGCGCTCACCCACTCCGACAACTGACACCCCAGGGGATCCTGATGTCTGTTCTCAACACCCCTCTGCACGAGCTCGACCCGGACGTCGCCGCCGCCGTCGACGCCGAGCTCGTGCGCCAGCAGTCGACCCTGGAAATGATCGCGTCGGAGAACTTCGCTCCGGTCGCCGTCATGGAGGCCCAGGGCTCGGTCCTGACCAACAAGTACGCCGAGGGCTACCCGGGCCGCCGCTACTACGGTGGCTGCGAGCACGTCGACGTCGTCGAGCAGATCGCGATCGACCGCATCAAGGCGCTGTTCGGCGCCGAGGCCGCGAACGTCCAGCCGCACTCCGGTGCGCAGGCCAACGCCGCCGCGATGTTCGCGCTGCTGAAGCCGGGCGACACGATCATGGGCCTGAACCTGGCCCACGGCGGTCACCTGACCCACGGCATGAAGATCAACTTCTCCGGCAAGCTCTACAACGTGGTCCCGTACCACGTCGACGAGACCGGCGAGGTCGACATGGCCGAGGTCGAGCGCCTCGCCAAGGAGTCCAAGCCGCAGCTGATCGTCGCCGGCTGGTCCGCCTACCCGCGCCAGCTGGACTTCGCCGCCTTCCGCCGCATCGCGGACGAGGTCGGCGCGTACCTGATGGTCGACATGGCGCACTTCGCCGGCCTGGTCGCCGCGGGTCTGCACCCGAACCCGGTGCCGCACGCCCACGTCGTGACCACCACCACGCACAAGACCCTCGGCGGTCCGCGCGGCGGTGTGATCCTGTCGACGCAGGAGCTGGCCAAGAAGATCAACTCCGCGGTCTTCCCGGGTCAGCAGGGCGGCCCGCTGGAGCACGTGATCGCGGCCAAGGCCGTCTCCTTCAAGGTCGCGGCCTCGCCCGAGTTCAAGGAGCGCCAGGAGCGCACCCTGGAGGGTGCGAAGATCCTCGCCGCCCGCCTGGTCCAGGACGACGTCAAGGCCGTGGGAGTGGACGTCCTCACCGGTGGCACCGACGTGCACCTGGTCCTGGTCGACCTGCGCAACTCGGAGCTGGACGGTCAGCAGGCCGAGGACCGCCTCCACGAGGTGGGCATCACGGTCAACCGCAACGCCATCCCGAACGACCCGCGGCCGCCGATGGTCACCTCGGGTCTGCGGATCGGTACGCCGGCGCTGGCCACCCGCGGTTTCGACGCCGAGGCCTTCACCGAGGTCGCCGAGATCATCGCCCAGGCGCTGAAGCCCGCGTACGACAGCGAGGCCCTGAAGGCTCGCGTCTCCGCGCTCGCCGCGAAGTTCCCGCTGTACCCGACGCTCTAACCGGCGTCCGGCCGACGGCCACGGAAGGGCCCGGCCTTGTCACCGCACAGGCCGGGCCCTTCTCGTGACCGGGGCCCGCGACCGCTCGACGTGGTCGCAGTGAGTTCTCGCCCCCGCCCCTCCCCCTCCCGGCGGCCGCGGCGCCCCGCACCGGCGCCCCGCCTCGCCCCCTGGTCCGTACCGGCCCGGTCGATCACCCGGGCCGGGGACCGGGCCCGGCCACGGGTCACCGGCCGACACCCGGCCGACCCGTCCACGTAATCCTTCCCACCTCGTCCGGCTGCCGAGTCGTTCACTCCGTCGCGTTAAGCTCGTCTGCCGGACAAAATCCGAATAATCCACTTCTCCTCTCCTGCCCCCTCCCACCCCACGAGCAGACAAGGGAGTCCGCCACCGTGGCCATCTCCGTCTTCGATCTCTTCTCCATCGGTATCGGTCCCTCCTCCTCCCACACGGTCGGTCCGATGCGGGCCGCGCGCATGTTCGTGACGCGGCTGAAGAAGGACGGCGTGCTGGCCCAGACCACCTCCGTCCGTGCCGAGCTCTTCGGCTCCCTCGGCGCGACCGGCCACGGTCACGGCACCCCGAAGGCCGTGCTGCTGGGTCTGGAGGGCCACTCCCCCCGCACGGTGAACGTCGAGACCGCCGACGCCGAGGTCGAGCGCATCCGCAAGAGCGGCCGGCTGCGGCTGCTGGGCGCGGAGATAGGCGATGTCCACGAGATCGCCTTCGACGAGCCGAACCAGCTGATCCTGCACCGCCGCCGCTCCCTGCCGTACCACGCGAACGGCATGACGCTCTTCGCGTACGACAGCGCCGGCACCCCGCTGCTGGAGAAGACCTACTACTCGGTCGGCGGCGGTTTCGTCGTGGACGAGGACGCGGTCGGCGAGGACCGGATCAAGCTCGACGACACGGTGCTGAAGTACCCCTTCCGCTCCGGCGACGAGATGCTGCGCCTCGCGAACGAGACCGGCCTGTCGATCTCCTCCCTGATGCTGGAGAACGAGAAGGCCTGGCGCACCGAGGACGAGATCCGCGAGGGCCTGCTGGAGATCTGGCGCGTCATGCAGTCCTGCGTCTCGCGCGGCATGTCCCGCGAGGGCATCCTCCCCGGCGGCCTGCGGGTCAAGCGCCGTGCCGCCGCCACGGCGCGCCAGCTGCGCACCGAGGGCGACCCGATGCTGCACCGCAGCGAGTGGGCGACGATCTACGCGATGGCGGTCAACGAGGAGAACGCGGCCGGCGGCCGCGTCGTGACCGCGCCGACCAACGGCGCCGCGGGCGTCCTGCCCGCCGTCCTGCACTACTACATGAACTTCGTGCCGGGCGCGGACGAGGACGGCGTGGTCCGCTTCCTCCTCGCCGCGGGCGCGATCGGCATGCTGTTCAAGGAGAACGCCTCGATCTCCGGCGCCGAGGTCGGCTGCCAGGGCGAGGTGGGCTCCGCCTGCTCCATGGCGGCCGGCGCCCTCGCCGAGGTCCTTGGCGGCACCCCGGAGCAGGTCGAGAACGCGGCCGAGATCGGCATGGAGCACAACCTCGGCCTGACCTGCGACCCGGTCGGCGGCCTCGTGCAGATCCCCTGCATCGAGCGCAACGGCATGGCGGCGGTCAAGGCCGTCACCGCGGCGCGGATGGCGATGCGCGGCGACGGCAGCCACAAGGTGTCCCTCGACAAGGTCATCAAGACCATGAAGGAGACCGGCGCCGACATGAAGGTGAAGTACAAGGAGACCGCCCGCGGCGGCCTCGCGGTCAACGTCATCGAGTGCTGATCCGTACCGCGTGACACGAGGGAGGGGCCCGGCGCACGCGCCGGGCCCCTCCCGCGTCCGCGAGCGGAACCGCGGTGTCCCCCTCGGGCGTCCTACGCTGTGCCACCCGTCCCCGTCTCTCGAGAATCGAGGGGACAACATGATCCACACCCGTCTCCGGCAGTCCGTGGCCCTGGCGACCGGCGCCCTGCTCGCCGCCTGCCTCGCCTTCGCCGCACCTGCCTCGGCCTCCACCCTCACCACCGCCAAGGCCCAGGCCCAGACCCGGACACCGCTCGTCGTCAACGCCCGCTGGGCCGGGCACCCCACGTACGACCGCATCGTCATCGACCTCCAGGGCTCCGGCTCCGCGGTCACGGTCACTCCCGTCCCGCAGCTGGTGTACGACGGGTCCGGGAAGCCCGTACCGCTGCCCGGGAAGTACTTCCTGGAGATCCGCCTCCACCCCGCCGCCGCGCACAACGACGCGGGGCAGAACGTCTACCAGGGCCCGAAGCTGCAGAAGATCAACCTCAGCAAGCTCAAGGGCATCGCCCTGACCGGCGACTACGAGGGGTACGTGACCTTCGGCGCCGCCTTCGACACCCTGCCGTACTACCGCGCGTTCCCCCTGCACTCGCCGGAGCGGTTCGTCGTGGACATCGCGCACTGAACCGGTGCCGAACGCCGGGCCCGGGGCTCACTCGCCCCGGGCCCGGCGTGCTGCGTACCGGTCGTCACCTGCGCCAGAACAAGTGGTGCGTGACGCCGCTCGTGCTGGGCACGACGTCGAGGTGGAACCGGTCGAGCAGTTCCTCGGGGGACTCCCAGAGCCTGACGCCGGATCCGAGCTCCACCGGCGAGACCGCCACGTGCAGGGTGTCGACGAGATCGGCGTCGAGGAACTCCCGGATGGTGGTGGCCCCGCCGCCCAGCCGGACGTCCTTGCCCTGCGCCGCCTCCCGCGCCCGGTCCAAGGCCGTGGCCGGGTCGGCGTCGACGAAGTGGAAGGTGGTGTCGGAGAGCGTGAACGAGGGACGCGGGTGGTGGGTCATGACGAACACGGGCGTGTGGAACGGGGGCTCCTCGCCCCACCAGCCGCGCCAGTCGTGGTCGGCCCAGGGCCCGCGCTGGGGCCCGAACTTGTTGCGGCCCATGATCTCGGCGCCGATGTGGTGCGCGAAGTCCCGGGTGAAGTAGTCGTCGAGGCCCCGGCTCCCTCCCGGGTCGGTCCGGTTGGGCCAGCTCGCGGTGGCTCCGGCCCAGGCGAACATCTCGCCGGGATCGGCGTGGCCGAACGGCCGCTCCAGGCTCTGGCCCTCACCGGCGCCGAATCCGTCGCGCGAGACGGTGAAGTTCTGGACCCTCAGCAGTTGCTCCACCGGGTTTCCTCCTCCGGACGGGCCCGGGCGGCACAAGCGGCACGGGCGGCACGGGCACGAGCTCAGCGGTGCTCGGGATTGGGGAAGTCGAAGCGGCAGCCCGCGTCCCACTGCGAGCGCTGGTTGCCGTGCGGTGGGATGCCGCCCGAGCGTTTGAGCAGGGCGGCGAGGTGCATGAGGTTCCAGGACATGAAGGCGGTGTTGCGGTTGGTGAAGTCGTTCTCGGGGCCGCCGGAGCCGGGGTCCAGGTAGGAGGGGCCGGGGCCGGCCTCGCCGATCCAGCCCGCGTCGGCCTGCGGCGGGATCGCGTAGCCGAGGTGCTGGAGGCTGTAGAGGATGTTCATGGCGCAGTGCTTGACGCCGTCCTCGTTGCCGGTGATCAGCGCACCGCCGACCCGCCCGTAGTAGGCGTACTGGCCTCGTTCGTTCAGCAGTGAGGAGCAGGCGTAGAGCCGCTCGATGACCTGCTTCATCACGGAGCTGTTGTCGCCGAGCCAGATGGGGCCGCACAGGACGAGGATGTCGGCGTCCATGATCCGGCTGTAGAGCACCGGCCACTGGTCGCTCTCCCAGCCGTGCTCGGTCATGTCGGGCCAGACCCCGGTCGCGATGTCGTGGTCGACGGCGCGGATGAGGGAGGTCCGGGTGCCGGCCCCTTCCATGACCCGGCGGCTCCTGTCGATCAGGCCCTCGGTGTTGCTGGTCTCGGGTGAGCGTTTGAGCGTGCAGTTCACGTAGAGGGCGGTCAGGTCCGAGTAGTCGTATGCGGCAGCCACGCCCCCCAGCCTCGCCACGAGGGGTCGCCGCCGCCACCGGGCCGCGCCCGTCCGGGGGCCGCCGTGCGGGGGCGGTCCCGCCGCAAACCTAGGATGGCGCCATGTCGCTGCCGCACGCCATCCTCACCGCCCTGCTCGAGAAGCCCTCGTCCGGGCTGGAGCTGACCCGTCGGTTCGACAAGTCGATCGGGTACTTCTGGTCGGCGACGCACCAGCAGATCTACCGCGAGCTGGGGCGCCTGGAGGAGTCCGGGCTGATCCGGGAGCTGCCGAGCGAGGTGCCCGTACGCGGGCAGAAGAAGGAGTACGAGGTGCTGCCCGCCGGCGGCGCGGAGCTGGCCCGGTGGGTGGCGGAGAGCCAGGACCCCAAACCGATGCGCGACCCGCTGCTGCTGCGGATCCGCGCGGCGGGTGTCGTGGGGCCGCAGGGGCTCGGTCCCGAACTGCGGCGCCATCTGGAGCTGCACCGGCGCCAGCTCGCCCAGTACGAGGCGATCGAGGAGAAGGACTTCCCGCCGGGGCGGGACGCCGTGGAGGACCGGCTGCGTCGGCTCGTGCTGCACGGCGGGATCGCCCTGGAGACGTTCTGGCTGCACTGGCTCCAGGAGGCCCTGGGCGAGGTCGAGGACATGTCCGGGCCGCAGGCCTGACGCACGCCGCCGCCCCGCTCCGGCGGTCCGGGGCGGGGCGGCGGCGGAGGGACTACTTGTTCAGGGAGGCCCAGAACTCGTCGAAGCTCAGCAGGCCGTCGCCGTTGCTGTCCTTGGCGGCGATCACGGCGTCCGCGACGGGGCCGGTGACGAACGGGTCGCCCATGGCCGCCATGGCCGCCTTGAACTCGTCGGCCGTGACGAAGCCGTCACCGTTCACGTCGAACTTGCCGAACGTCGTCCGTGCGCTCTCGATGTCCGCCACTGGGTCCACTCCTTCTTGATGCCTTGTTGACCGGCCCAGGGTAGCGGCCGCCCCGGCCCGCCCCCGCTTCGGGTCCTGTTCGAGCGGCAGGACCGGTCCCCGACCGGCACGTGAGCGGAGTCGACGATTCCGGACGCACGGGCTCGGCCGAGCGCGAGCTCCCGGGGCACCGCTCCGATCGGGGCCGGTCAGCGGAAGATCAGCGGAAGATGCCGGTGTGGCCGAGCGAGTAGCGGCCGGGCTGCGGGTACACGGCGAGTCCGTGCGGTCCGCCGCCCACCGGGATCCGGGCGAGCTGCTTGCCGGTCTGCGTGTCGATCGCGTAGACCTCGGAGTTGTAGCGGCCCGACAGCCACAGCACCTTGCCGTCGGCGGAGACCCCGCCCATGTCGGGGCTGCCGCCGTCCGGCAGCGTCCACTTCTTGGTGAGCTTGTTCTCGGGGAAGTTGAAGACCGAGACGGTGCCCTCGCCCCGGTTGGAGACGTACATCTCCTTGGAGTCGCGGCTCACGTAGAGGCCGTGGCAGCCCTTGCCGGTGGGCAGCAGCTTCGGGGTGTCGAAGGCGTCCCCGCCGAGCACCCACATACCGTGCGCCATCATGTCCGCGACGTAGAAGGTCTTCCCGTCCGGGGAGACCTTGACGTCCTGCGGCATCGCGCCCTCGAACGGGAGCTTCTGCTGGCCGACGACCTCCATGCGCTCGGTGTCGACCTTGAGGAGTTCGCCGGAGAACTCGCAGCTCACGATGAAGTAGCGCCCGTCGGCCGAGAAGTCCGCGTGGTTGACGCCGTAGCAGGTCACGGGGACCGTCTTCACCCGGTCCATCGTGTGCGGGTCGCGGAAGACCAGTTCCTTGTCCATCGAGGCCATGACGATCGCGTACTTGCCGTTGGGCGTGAAGTACAGGTTGTACGGATCGTGCACCTCGACGGGCTTGCCGGCCTCACCGGTGGCCGGGTTGATGGGGGTGAGGGTGTGACCACGGTTGTTGTTGACCCACAGGGTCTTCAGGTCCCACGAGGGCACCACGTGCTGGGGTTGGACCCCGACCGGGATGGTGTCGATGACCTTGTACGTCATCGGGTCGATGACGGACACCGTGTTGGAGTTGGTGTTCGGCACGTACACGCGGGACGGGAAGTCCTTGACAACCGGGGAGAGTTTGTTCGGCCGGTCCGCCGCGTAGACGTCGTTCGGATCGAGCACGGGCGGCATGCCGGGCAGACCGGGCGGGGCCGCCGGCGCGGCCTTGACGGGCTTGGCCGGGCCCTTGGTGCCGAGCGCCTCGGCGGGTCCCTTGCCGGCCGATCCACAGCCGGCCAGGGCGGCGAGGACCAGACCGGCCAGCAGCACGCCGGCATTCCGGGGAAGGCGGGTGGTCTTCATGGGGTCAGCAGCTCCGTGGTGGTCACCGCGCGCAGTTCGCGGCGCGCGAGTTCTTCGAGGAGGGGAGGCATCGCGTCGACCGTGTCCGCGTAGCCGAAGTGCAGGCTCACCACCGATCCGGGCCGGATCGTCCCGGTGACGGTGCGGATGACGGCCGCGGCACCGGGCGAGGTGAAGTCGAGGGAGTCCACGTCGTACGAGAGGACGTGCGGGTAACCCGCCCGCTGGGCCAGCTTCTGGACGAGCGGGGTCGCGTACTGCGTCTGGGAGGGCCGGAACCAGGTGCCGATGGAGCCCGTGAGCCGCTTGAGTCGCTGGGCGCAGCCGGTGATCTCGGCATGGGCCTCCGCCTCGGACATCTCGTTGATCGCGAGGTGGCGCTGGGTGTGGTTGCCGAGCTCGTGGCCGCCGTCGAGGATGCGCCGGGCCAGTTCCGGGTGGGCGTCGAGCCAGGATCCGATGGCCAGTACGGTGACCCGCGCGCCCCCCTTCTCGGCCGCGGCCAGCACCTCCCGGGCGATGGCGGGGTCCCCGTTGCCGTGGAAGGTGAGGGCGACCCGGGGGCGGTCGCGCGGACCGTGGCCGATCTCCACGGGCTGCCCGGCGAAGCGGCGCGGGGCGGCGGCCGGGGCCGCCTGCGCCGGGCGGGCGGGGCGGGCCGGACCAGGCGTCGAGCCGGAGGACTCGGTGGCGGGCCGACCCGGTCCGCAGGCGGCGGTGAGGCCGACCGCGGCGGCGCCGACCGTCCCGACAGCGGCCACACGCAGGGCCGCGCGCAGGGCCGCGCGGCGGCCTGGTTGTGAGTGCACTTGCCCATTTAAGTGGGCGATGACACGGAAGATAACGATTGACCCAATTCAGGATGGTCGCCGAAAGGGGCCGATCGAGCGGTCGGGTCGCTATGTGATCAACGATTTACACAGAGCAGTCGATACTTATTCGTAGATTGCGAGGTAGGTGGCCCACCTCACCTAGGATTTAGCTAGAAAGTCTTACGATTTGCCCACTTATGTCCAAGTAGGGACTTTTGGCGTTCGGGCCCTCGTCTGCCATAGTCGGAACCACGACTTCCCATTGACCCGAGCGAAGTCGCCACGCCGAGGATCACACCCCCTTCGATCCTCGGCGCACCCACGAAGCCCCCGAACCGCCCCACTCGGCGCACGGGGGCTTCAGGCGTTCCAGGGCTTCGGACACTCCGGGGCCTCAGGGGTTCTGACGGTCGGCGACCCGCATCTCGAACCAGGTGATCTTCCCGCGCGGCAGCAGGTCCGCACCCCAGCGGTCGGACAGCTTGTCGACGAGGAAGAGGCCCCGACCGGTGGTGTCCAGCTCATGGACCGGCATCAGGCAGGGCAACCCCCGCGAGGGGTCGCGCACCTCCACCCGGATCCAGCCCCGACGTCTCAGCATGCGTAAGCCGAAGGAACGGGCCCCGGTGTGCCGGACCGCGTTGCCGACGAGCTCCGAGACCAGCAGGACGGCGTGTTCGGCGATCTGCGGGGAGAGACCCCAGAGGCGGACCACCACGCACTGGGTGAGTCGGCGCGCGGTGCTCGCGGACTCCGGCATGGACGGCAGCGTCACTTCGCCCTCGGCCGGATTTCCGTACAACTCCAGCGCCTTGAGGCCTTGTTCGTCCTCAACGGCCGCCGTGAGCCGTACCGCCGAAGCGCCGCCGCGCTGCCGCGGCTGTTCCACACCCTCCAGGCCCGCCATGCACCCATCATGGAGGGCCGACCCGTCCTCCCGGGCCGTTCCACAGGAAAACACCCCCCGGATTCAACAACTCCAAGGGGGTGTTCTGTCATATGCGGGAGGCAATCGGAAGGCCTTGGCGCACAGCCTCACCTGCGGTGACGCGCCGCACGGAAGTGATCACAGTCAGTGGATCACCGATTCTTCTTAAGGCTGCCTTAAGGCCTGGCTAATCCACCCACAGGGAGGACCGGGGTCCGCGGCCGAGGACGCGACTCAGACGAACTTCGCCTTGCCGGGGCCCTCTTCGACGAAGCTGCGCATGCCGCGCTCGCGGTCCTCGGTGGCGAACAGGCCCGCGAACCAGTTGCGTTCGATGGTCAGGCCGGTGTCGATGTCGGCCTCCAGGCCCGCGTCCACGCACTCCTTGGCGGCGCGCAGCGCGATCGCCGGACCCTGCGCCAGCTTCGCGGCCCAGGCGTGCGCCTGCTCGTACACCTCGGCGGCGGGCACCACCCGGTCGACCAGGCCGAGGGTCAGCGCCTCGTCGGCCTTGACCATGCGCCCGGTGAAGATCAGGTCCTTGGCCTTGGACGGTCCGATCAGACGGGACAGCCGCTGGGTGCCGCCCGCGCCCGGGATCAGGCCGAGCAGGATCTCGGGCTGGCCGAGCTTCGCGTTGTCCGCGGCGATCCGGTAGTCGGCGCACAGCGCGAGTTCGCACCCGCCGCCCAGCGCGTAGCCGGTGATGGCCGCGACGACGGGCTTGGGGATGCGGGCGACGGCGGTGAAGGCGTCCTGGAGCGCGCGGGACCGGGCGACCATCGCCGCGTGGTCCATCGTCTGCATCTCCTTGATGTCCGCGCCGGCCGCGAACACCTTCTCGCCGCCGTAGATGATGACCGCGCGGACGTCGGCCCGGTCGGTCGCCTCCACCGCGAGCTCGCGCAACCGGTCCTGGGTGGCGACGTCCAGGGCGTTCATGGGCGGCCGGTCCAGACGGATGGTGCCGACGCCTTCGGAGACTTCGAGAGAGAGGGTCATAGGGGCCAGGTTAGCGCCGGTTAACGTGAAGTGGCCCGGTGCTGTGGGTCACAGCACCGGGCCACCCGGACTACTTTCGCTTCGTGCGGGACGTCCGCGACGTGGCTACTTGATCCACTCCGCCCACGGCATGTTCCAACCGTTCAGGCCGTTGTCGGGGGCGATCTGCTTGTCCTTCGAGTTCTTCACGACGACCACGTCACCGATCAGCGATTCGTTGAAGAACCAGGCCGCCGGGGCGTCCGGGTCGCCGCCGCCGCGCTGGTCGCGCAGGCCCACACAGCCGTGGCTGACGTTCGCCGAACCGAAGGTGCCGGAGGAGGCCCAGTAGTTGCCGTGGACGAAGGTGCCGGAGTTCGACAGGCGCATGGCGTGGGGGACGTCGGCGATGTCGTACTCGCCGCCGAAGCCGACGGTCGCCCCGTTCATCCGGGTCACCTCGTACTTCTCGCTGATGACCATCTGACCGTTGTAGGTGGTCGTCGACGGGGCGCCCGCGGTGATCGGGACGTTCTTCAGGACCTGGCCGTCACGGACGACCTGCATCTGCTTCTCGCTCGCGTCGACGGTCGAGACCTGCGAGCGGCCGATGGTGAAGGTGACCGTACGGGTCTGCTTGCCGTAGACGCCGGGACGACCCTCGACGCCGTCGAGGGCGAGCTTCACGGTGACCTTGGTGCCCGCGGCCCAGTAGTTCTCGGGACGGAAGTCGATGCGGTCGTTTCCGAACCAGTGGCCCTCGACCTGGACGGGCGGCTCGGCCGTGACGGTGATGGCCTTCTCGACGGCCTCGGGGTTGGTGATCCCCCGGGTGAAGTTGATCGAGACCGGCATGCCCACGCCGACGGTGGCGCCGTCCTCGGGCGTGTAGTGGCCCACGAAGGTGTTCGTCGGGGTCAGGGTGGTGAAGGTGGTGTCCTTGGCCGACTCCCGGCCGGCCTCGTCCTTGGCGACCGCGTGCACCTTGTACTCGGTGGCGGAGGCCAGGTGGCGGGCCGGCTCCCAGGTCGCGCCGTCGGCGGCGAGCTTGCCCTCGACGGCGTTGCCCTTGGTGTCCGCCACGGTCACCGTGCTGAGCTTGCCGCCCGTGCTCGTTATCTTCAGGACGCCGCTGGTCGCGACCTCCTTGGCCCCGTCGTCGGGCTTGACGCTGACGACCGCCTTGGAGGCTTCGGTACCGGTCTTGCCGCCACCCCCGGCGTTGTCGCCACCGCTGCCGCCGCTGTTACCGCCGCCACCACTGCACGCGGTGGTGAACAGCAGGGCCGCCCCCAGCAGAAGGGCCGGCAGGCCGGTGCGGGCACGGCCGCGTATCGGCTGCAGGTTCACTCGTGTTCTCCCCATGTCCCCCGCGCGCGGACTGTCGCGCGCTTGTCGACAGGTAATCACAGCGAGGGATCACAATGAGCCACGGTCTTGTCACCGTTCCGTCCCAACTACCCGGAGCGGCGGTGCGGCGGCCGCCCCCGTGACCGGGGACGACGGGTGTTCCGGCCGATGTGCGGGGCGGCCGCCGAGGGGTCAGGCCCGGGGGCCCTTCCCTTGCTTGGACTGCTTCGGGTGCCGGGGGCGCTCAGAGCCCTTCGGGTGCTTGGGCTTGCCCTTCCCGTGGTCGGCCTTGGGATGCTTCGGCTTGCCCTTCCCGTGGTCGGCCTTCGACTGCTGGGGCTTCCCCTTGCCGTGGTCTGCCTTGGGGTGCTTCGGGTGCTTCGGCTTGTCCTTGCCGTGGTCACCCTTGGGGTGCTTGGGGTGCTTCGGCTTGTCCTTCCCGTGCTCGTCCTTGCCGTGGTCGACGGGCTTGTTCCGCACCGTGATCTCGACGCGCCGGTCCGGGGTGCCGATGTCCAGGCGCAGCGGGCCCGTGACCCGGTCGGCCGGCAGCGCGTAGCCGGGCGGCACCGCGGTCTCGACCAGGTAGTACCAGCCCTCGGCGAGCGGGCCGAAGGTGCACAGACCGGCCCGGTCGGTGGTGCACCTCGGGGCGGCGAGGCGGTCGGCGTTGATGCCGCGCGTCTGCAGGCCCGGGGTGTTGTTGGTCTCCTGCCACACCTCGAAGTCCGCGCCGGGCAGCGGGCGCCCGGTCCTCGCGTCCTGCTTGACGACCCGGATCGAGCCTTCGTACTCCTCGTTCACCGGGGTGTTGGCGACGGCGACGACGATGCCGTCCGCCACGTCGTCGCGGTCCGGGTCGAACCGGGTGACCGGGTCGGCGGGGAGCTCGTACCCGGCCGGGACGGCGGTCTCCCGCCAGTAGTACGTCCGGCCGACCGGCAGCTCCACCGTGCAGGTGCCCCGGGCATCCGTCACGCAGACCCCGTCGAGGCGGGTGTCGGCGGGTGCGTCGGTCTGGAGGCCGGTGCGGCCGTTGCTCTCCTGCCACAGCTCGAACTGCGCGCCGGCCAGCGGCAGACCGGTGGCCCGGTCGGTCTTGCGCAGCACGACCCGGACGGCGTCCGGCGGCTCGGGGGTGCGCCGGTTGGCGGCCTCGACCCGGACTCCGGCCTGCGCGTTCCCGGCCGTGAGGGTCAGCGCGTGGACCCGGTCGGCCGGCAGGTCGTAGCCGAGCGGCGCCCCGGTCTCGCGCCAGTAGTACGTACCGGGCTCGGTGGTCCGCTCGCAGATGCCGGAGGCCGGGGTGGTGCACTCGGCGACGAGGGTGTCGGCGCCCGGAGCGGTCTCCTGCAGGCCGGCCGTGCCGTTCGTCTCGCGCCACAGCTCGAACTGCGCCCCTCGGAGCGCGGCGCCGGTCTCCGCGTCCCGTTTGAGGACCGAGACCGATCCCGTCACCGGTACCGGGTCGCCGCCGCATTCGGGGAGGTCGCCGTTGAAGGGATAGGCGTGGAACTCCTGTCCGCCGCCCCCGGTCGTACTGCTGCCGTGGGTGACGGATCCGGTGGTGAAGAAACGCCCGTTGATGCCGGGCAGGGTGACGACCGTCTGCGAGGACTGCTGCCCGATGAGGAAGCTGCCCTGGAACTGGCCGCCACCGGTCAGGTTCACGGTGGTGGCGTCCGGGAAGTTCCACAGGAGCCGGTCGCGGTAGGCGTTGAGCGGGTCGGTGTCCGCGATGCCGCCGCTGTAGGTGTTGATCGTGCGCGCGGCACCCAGGACGTTCACCAGCACGGTGGCCCCGGCCGGGATGCGGGCGAACCGGATGCCCTGCTGACCGCCCCCGTTGCCGACCAGGTTCGCGTCGATGTTGAAGACCTGGAGCTCGGAGCCGCCGTCGCCGGTGAACACGGTCTCGAAGCCGCCGTTGACGGCCGTGCCGGTGGCCGGGCGGGGCTGCCCGTCGACCCGCGCGTAGCACTGGCTGGCGGCGCTGAGCCGGTCGCGCAGGCCCGCGTACGGGGTGGCGGCGGCCGGGTCCCGGACCGTGCGGCCCGTGACCGTGCCGGTGCGGGTGCCCGCGTGGCGGACCACACCGCCGTCGGCGAGCAGGCGCTCGCCCGTCGCGACGGTGACCGAGCCGCCGGTGGTGAGGAAGTCGGCGCCGACGGGCGGGGGCACCCTCGATCCGGCTCCGACGATGCCGACGTTGTAGCGGCTGTCCCCGCCCGCCTGCTTGTCCTGGTCGAAGTCGCCGAGGACGACGAGCCTGCCCTCGGCCTCGGAGGCCCGGCCCCGGACCCGGAAGTCGCCGCCCGCGAAGATGTTGACGGCGTTGTCCCGGCCCTGCGGGACGCCGTCGCTGCCGACGGGCGGGAACGGATCGGGGCAGTCGCCCGGCACGCAGGGCCCCAGTCCCCCGGGAAGCGGGGCTCTGGCGACCGCGGCCGGGCGGTCGCCACCGGGCCCCGCCGCGAAGGCCGCGGGCGCGGCGGAGGCCAGTACGGCTCCGATCGCGAGCCCGAGGGTCCAGTTTCTGGCTGACATGACGCTCCGTCCGTTGCCTGGTGCCCTGATCTGCATGGACAGGCTGGGGGCAGGCTTCGGCGGGGCGCGGCGGGGACACTCCGCGCTACGGCATTTCGATCACGGCGATCACTCTCCCGGGCGTGGCCGGGTCACCGGTGCTCAGGCGATGGCGGAACCGGCGACCCAGTCCGCCCAGGACATGTTCCAGCCGCCCAGCCCGTTGTCGGGGGCGACCGTCTTGTCCTGCGAGTTCACGACCTCGACCACGTCCCCGACGAGGGTCCGGTCGAAGAACCAGCCGGCCGGGGTGTCGGAGCCGCCGCCCTTGTCGTCGCGCAGGCCCACGCAGCCGTGGCTCTGGTTGGTCGTGCCGAAGGTGTCCGGGCTGGACCAGTAGTTCCCGTGCAGGAAGGTCCCGGAGGCGGTGAGGCGCATGGCGTGCGGGACGTCGGGGATGTCGTACTCGCCGCCGAAGCCGACGGTCTGGCCGTTCATGCGGGTGACGTCGAACATCTCCATCACCACCATCTTCCCGTTGTAGGTGGTGGTCTTGGGTGCCCCGGCGCTGATCGGGACGGTCGACACCAGCTGCCCGCCCCGGCGGACCTCCATGGTGTGCGCGGCCGCGTCCACGGTGGAGATCTGGGAGCGGCCGACGGTGAAGCCGACGGTCTTGTCCTGGATGCCGTACACGCCGGGCGCGCCCTCGATGTCGCGCAGGTCCATCTTCACGGTGACCTTGGTGCCGGGCTTCCAGTACTCCTTGGGCCGGAAGTCGAGCCGCTCCCGCCCGAACCAGTGGCCGACGACCTGCACACCCGGGTCGGAGGTGACGGAAATGGCCCGCTCCACTTCGGCGCGGCGCTCGATCGCCTGGCTGAACCGGAAGGAGACGATCATCCCGGTGCCGACGGTCGAGCGGTTCTCGGGCTTGAAGTAGCCGATGAACCGCTCCTCGGGAACGAAGGTGGTGAAGGTGGTGTGGCGGGCCTGCCGGCGCTCGTGTCCGTCGAGGGCGACGGCGTCCACGGTGTACTTGGCGGCGAGCGCGAGCCGTGCGGACGCGGGGTCGGGGCTCCAGCTGAGCCCGTCCTCGGCGATGGATCCGGGGACCTGTTCCTGCTGCGCGTCCTCCACCTTGGTGACGACGACCCGCTCCAGCCGGCCCTCGGGCACGGTGACCGACAACCGCCCGTCCGCGGGGACCCCCTTGGCGTTGTCGTCGGGGGTGATACGGATGGCCTCGTCCGGCGAGCGGGGTTTGCCGGGCAGCTGGATCTCCACCGGGGCCTTGCCGTCCTGGGTGCATCCGGACAGGCCGCCGAGCAGGCCCGCCCATGCCGCCACGGCGGCCAAGCCCGCCCCTGCCCGCCTCGTCAGAAGTGTCACGATCCCTCCAACGACCGGGCGCTGCGGGGGAAACGTGAGCGCGGGCCACGTTCCGGGCAGATCTCTCCGGGCAGAACAGTGTGAAGGACCAGACGGGGGCGGGCCCAGGCCGGGACGCCGGGGCCGCACTCTCCCCTACCCCCGCCGGTACCCAGGAGCCGTGGAGGCGGGCAGTGTCGAGCGCAGCCGAGCAGGAGGCGGTGGAAGCCGTCAGCAATGCCGCGAAAGCGGTGCGGAGCGGCGCAGCCGTGCCCGTACCGCAGATCGACGGCCGACTGAAGGAGCGGCCGAACGGCCAGGTCAGGGGCCAGGTGGTCCGGGTGCACGCGCGCCCGGGGGCACCGGTGTGGCCGGGGTCCTCGCATCCGTTGGGGGCCCGGTTCCATCACGGTCCGGACGGGACCGCGGGCACCAATTTCGCCCTGTGGGCGCAGGGCGCGGAGGCCGTGGAGGTGTGTCTGTTCGACGAGGCCGGCGGCGAGACCCGGTGCACCCTGACGGAGCACACGCACGAGATCTGGCACGGGTTCGTGCCGGGCGTACGCCCCGGGCAGCGGTACGGGTTCCGGGTGCACGGCCGCTGGGATCCTTGGACGGGCGCCCGCTACAACCCGGCGAAGCTGCTCCTGGACCCGTACGCGCGGGCCGTGGACGGGGACTTCACGCTGCCCCCGGAGGTGTACGCGCACGTCCGGGACTGGCCGCAGCAGTACATCGCGGACACCGTGCGCGACGACCGGGACTCCGCGCCGTTCGTCCCCAAGGGCGTGGTCGTCCACGATGACGACGACTGGGCGGACGACGTCCGGCCGAAGACCCCCTGGGCCGATTCGGTGATCTACGAGCTGCACGTGCGCGGCTTCACGATGCGCCATCCGGGTGTCCCCGAGGAACTGCGCGGCACGTACGCGGGTCTGGCCCATCCGGCGGCGATCGAGCACCTGACGAAACTGGGCGTGACGGCGGTCGAGCTGCTGCCGGTGCACCAGTTCGCGCACGAGGACCATCTGCTGCGCCGCGGGCTGCGCAACTACTGGGGCTACAACTCGATCGGCTACTTCGCCCCGCACGCCGGGTACTCGGCGAGCGGTACGGCCGGGCAGCAGGTGGGGGAGTTCAAGCGGATGGTCCGGGCCCTGCACGCGGCCGGCATCGAGGTCATCCTCGACGTGGTCTACAACCACACGGCGGAGGCGAGCGAGCTGGGTCCCACGCTGTCGCTGCGCGGGATCGACAACCGGGGCTACTACCGGCTCCAGTCCGACCAGCGGCGGTACTCCGACTACACGGGCTGCGGGAACACCCTGCACGCGGGGCGCCCGCACGTGCTGCGGCTGATCACGGACTCGCTGCGGTACTGGGTCACGGAGATGGGGGTGGACGGCTTCCGCTTCGACCTGGCGGCGGCGCTGGCCCGGTCGATGCACGACGTGGACATGCTGTCGCCGTTCCTCGCGGTGATCGCCCAGGACCCGGTGCTGCGGCGGGTGAAACTCATCGCCGAACCGTGGGACGTGGGCTCGGGCGGCTACCAGGTGGGGGCGTTCCCGCCGCTGTGGACGGAGTGGAACGACCGCTACCGGGATGCCGTACGGGACTTCTGGCGGGGCGCGCTGCCCGACGTACGGGATCTCGGCTACCGGCTGTCGGGGTCGAGCGACCTGTACGCGTGGGGCGGGCGGCGGCCGTACGCCTCGGTGAACTTCGTGACCGCTCACGACGGTTTCACCCTGCGCGACCTGGTCACCTATGAGCGCAAGCACAACGAGGGCAACGGGGAGGCGAACCGGGACGGGACCAATGACAACCGGTCGTGGAACTGCGGGGCGGAGGGCGAGAGCGACGATCCCCGGATCGGTGTGTTGCGCCGCCGTCAGCTGCGCAACCTGCTGACCACCCTGTTGCTGTCCACGGGGGTGCCGATGCTGGTGGCCGGGGACGAGTTCGGGCGGACGCAGGACGGCAACAACAACGCGTACTGCCAGGACAACGAGACGGGCTGGGTGGACTGGTCGCTGCTGGAGGATCCGGCCTGGCAGTCGCTCTTCTCCCTGGCCTCCCGGTTGATCGCGCTGCGCCACGCCCATCCGGTGCTGCGCCGGCGGGCGTTCTTCTCCGGGCGCTCGCAGGGCGCCGACGGGCTGCGGGACCTGGCCTGGTTCACCGCCGCGGGAACGGAGATGACGGAGCGGGACTGGTACGCGCCGGCCGCCGCGCTGGGGATGTACCTGTCGGGGCGGGACATCCCCGGTCGTGACGAGCGGGGCCGGCAGGTGACGGACGACAGCTTCCTCGCGCTGCTGCACGCCGGGGACCGGCCGGTGGCCTGGGTCCTGCCGGAGGCTCCGTGGGCCGAGGAGTACGAGGTCGTCCTGGACACCTCCCTGGAGGCCCAGTCCGATCCTCCCCGCACCCGGCACCGCGGCGGGCGGACCCTGACGGTCCCGGCGCGGTCGGTGCTGCTGCTGAGGGTGGTGAGCTGAGGGGGCGAGCTGAGCGACGGCCCGGCGGGTGCCGCTGGTTCCGGACGTATCCGACATCCGGAACCGGCTCCCCTGTTCGTACTGCGATGATGTGTTCGACATCATCTCGGAGGGGGTCCCCGTATGGGCAGAGTCACGACCGCGCTGCAGGAACTGCGCGGGGCGCAGAAGTCGGCGAAGGGGGTGTCGCTCTACTCCCGGTTCGTCAACCGGCCCGCCGGGCGGTATCTGGCCGCCGGTTCGTACGCGCTGGGGCTCACCCCGAACCAGGTGACGCTGATCAGTGCCGCCTTCAGCTTCGCCGCCGTGGCCGCGGTGGCGCTGGCCGCCCCCTCGTGGGGGCTGGGGATCGCGGTGTGGGCCGCCCTGGCCGTCGGTTTCGCCTTCGACTCCGCCGACGGGCAGCTGGCGCGGTTGCGCGGCGGGGGGAGCGCGGCCGGTGAATGGCTCGACCACGTGGTGGACGCGGCCAAGCTCACCGCCCTGCACTCGTGTGTGCTGATCGCCTTCTACCGCTTCCCCGAGGCGTACGGGACGGGCTCGGACGGCTGGCTACTGGTGCCGCTGGGCTTCCAGTTCGCCGCGGTGGTGACCTTCTTCGGCGGTCTGCTGACCGAGAAGCTCAAGCCGAAGCCGGCCCCCGGCAGCGCGGCGGCCGCGCCGTCGACCGCGCGCGCTGTGGCCCTGCTGCCCGTGGACTACGGGGTGTTCTGCCTGGTGTTCCTGCTGCTCGGCGGTGGGAAGCTGTTCGTCTGGGCGTACACGGGACTGGGCGTGGTCGCCGCGCTGTTCCTGCTGGCGTTCCTCGCGAAGTGGTTCCGGGAGCTCAGCGCCGTTCGCCGGTGACCTGGCCCGGGGCCTGGGCCGGTTCCGCGAGCGCGTCCAGTGCCCGGCGCAGCTGGGTGCTGGACGTGTGCACGGTGTAGGGGAAGTACACGACGTCGACGCCGTGGGCGGCGAAGTCCTTCTCCAGCCGGTCGCCCTTGGGCGTGCCGCGCCAGTCGTCGCCCTTGAAGATGACGTCGAAGCGGACCTGCTTCCAGGTCTCCACCTTGTCGGGAACCGTCTCGACGAAGGCCGCGTCGACGTACTTGACGCTGCGGACGATCTCCAGCCGCTCGACGAGCGGGATCATCGGGCGGCGCCCCTTGGCGAGCTCGGCCATCTCGTCCGAGACCACTCCGGCGACCAGGTAGTCGCACTGGCTCCGGGCATGGCGAAGGATGTTGAGATGCCCGATGTGGAACAGGTCGTAGGCGCCGGGCGCATAGCCGACTCGATACGGCCTGCGCGCAGGCACAGCAAGGTCGGACATGTCGTGCTCCGTCATCTTTTACCCCCAGCAGCCACACCCCCCGGTGTAGCGGATTAGCAGACAATAGCGTGCACGTTCCGCACCACGCGGGTGAACGAATAGGGTGACGTGCGCATCATCCAGGGGAAGAGGGGTCGCACGGTGTCCAGATCCGGTCAGCGGCGCATGCTGCTGGTTTCCACCAATTACGCTCCGGAGCACGCGGGGATCGGCCCGTACGCCACCCAGATCGCGGAGCACTGGGCGGATCTCGGTCACGAGACACACGTCCTGGCGGGCATGCCGCACTACCCGGCGTGGTCGCTCGAACCCGAGTACAAGGGGGCGTTCCAGCGCACGGAACAGCGCGCCGGGGTGACCGTGCACCGGCGTGCGCACACCGTGCCGCCGCGCCAGACCGCCGTGAAGCGCGCCCTCTTCGAAGGATCGATTCTGCTGCACGGCGCCGTGGCCCCGCCCCGGATGCCGAAGCCCGACGCGGTCCTCGCCCAGATGCCCAGCCTCGCCGGCGGCGTGCTCGCCGCCCGGCTCGCGGCACGGTGGAAGGTCCCCTATGTCCCGGTCGTCCAGGACCTGATGGGCGCCGCCGCCGCGCAGAGCGGGATCAGCGGCGGCGACAAGGCCGCCGCGATCGCCGGCCGCGCCGAGGCGTACGCCCTCAAGCGCGCCACCCTCGTCGGCGTCATCCACGAGACCTTCGTGGACCGGGTCGTCGGCATGGGTGTGGACCCGGACCGGATCCGTCTCGTCCCCAACTGGTCGCACGTGCCCGCGCCCACCAAGCCGCGCGGGGAGACCCGCCACCACCTCGGCTGGGCCCCGGGCGAGACCGTCGTCCTGCACTCGGGGAACATGGGCCTCAAGCAGGGCCTGGAAGTCCTCGTGGGCGCCGCCCGGCTGGATCCGAGCGTCCGTTTCGTCCTGATGGGCGACGGCAGTCAGCGGTCGGCTCTGTCCGATCTTGCGGCGGATGTGCCGAATCTGGACATCATCCCCCCTGCCGCTGACGGCGAGTTCCCGGATATCCTCGCGGCGGCGGACGTTCTCGCGGTCACTCAGCACGCCGCCGTGCTGGACATGAGCGTCCCGTCGAAGCTGACCTCCTACTTCCAGACCGGTCGGCCCGTCGTCGCCTCCGTGGCGGCGGAGGGCGGTACCGCCCAGGAGGTGGAACGCTCGGGCGC
Organism: Streptomyces sp. CLCI03; assembly: GCF_053615355.1. Classification (NCBI taxonomy): domain Bacteria; kingdom Bacillati; phylum Actinomycetota; class Actinomycetes; order Kitasatosporales; family Streptomycetaceae; genus Streptomyces; species Streptomyces sp. CLCI03. The sequence goes on from NZ_CM132132.1 coordinate 2,656,489, forward strand.
GGGGGTACTCGTACCCCCCGAGGACCCCGAGGCACTGCTGAAGGCCGTACGGGCCCTGGCCGAGGACCCGGAAGGCGCGGACGCACTGGGAGCGGCCGGACCCCGCCACGTGGCGGCGCATCTGAGCCGTGAGGCGGGCCTGGCCCGTATCGACGCACTGATGGACGAAGCACTTGGGGGACCCCGGCCGTGATCGAGACGAACCGCCCTGCAGCGGCACCGGTCGACGACGAACCCGATCTCCTCAGAGATCAGTTCCGGCAGCTCCTGCGCTACCGCAGGCTCATCGGCGCGGGCATCGGGATCGGTCTGCTGGGCGGCGTCTACCTCGGCATCTCCACGGCCGACACCTATGTCGCGACCGCCGACGTCGTCCTGCGCGCGCCCACCGACGACCCGTTCAACCCGAGCCTCGCCCCGGACAAGGCGATCAACATCGGCTCGGAGCGCCAGGTCGCGCTCAGCTCCTCCATAGCCAACGAGGCGGCGAAGAAGCTCGGCGTGGGCGCGTCCGGCTTCGCCGCCCTGCGCAGCGGGCTGCAGGTCACGAACCCGCCGCAGACCATGGTGCTGCGCTTCACGTACACGGCGGACTCCGCCAAGGAAGCCGCCAAGCGCGCCAACACGATGACCGAGGCCTACCTGACCAAGCGGCAGGAGGCCCTCGACGCCACCCGCGACAAGATGGTCAAGGGGTACAAGGAGCAGCGCGACCCGATCGCCAAGCAGCTCGACGAGCTGTCGAAGGAGATCGCCCGGATGCCGGCCGGCGCCGGCCGTGACGCCGCCAGCTCCTCCAAGACCGACCTGCAGAGCGAGGTCGGCGGCTACAACACCAAGATCACCAAGCTTGAGGCCCTGGACATGACGCCGGGGCGCGTCACCAGCGCGGCGACCGCGCCCACCGCCACCGACGGGCCCGGCATCCTCATGTCGCTCGCGCTCGGCGCGGCCGTGGGCCTCGCCCTCGGCCTGCTGGCCGCCTGGGTGCGTCTGGTCTTCGACCCGGCCCCGCGTTCCGAGGGCGATGTGGCCCGCGCACTGCGCGCACCCGTACTCGGCTACCTGCCCCGGGACCGGACCGGCGGCGGACCGCTGCTCGCCGCCGGTGAGGCCGATCCCCGGCTCGCCGAGGAGTACCGCTCGGTGGCCTTCCGCCTCGCCTACGACGCCCGCTTCGCCGACCGGCGCCGACTGCTCGTCGTCGCCCCGCGCGGCAGCAGCGAGACCGCCGCCGCAGTGGCCGTGAACCTCGCCGCCTCCTTCGCGGAGACCGGCAAGGACGTCCTCCTCATCGAGGCCGACCTGCGCACCCCGGTCCTGGCCAGCCAGCTGCCGACGGACGCCGGCGGCCGGCCGCGCTGGAGCCAGACCCCGGGCAGCCCGAACTCGGGCGGCCGGCACTCGGACACCGAATGGCCCGACGGACGCCAGCTCGTCGTGGACGCCGGCGAGTCCGGTTCCTTCGACCTCATCCCCGGCGGGCAGGCGCGCAACGTCCCGCGCTCGCTGACCTCGGCCCGTGCCACCCGGCTGATCTCCGAGGCCGACTCCCCCAACTCCACGGTCGTCGTGCTCGCGCCGCCCGTGCTCTCCTACGCCGACGCCCTGGCCCTCGTCGACCGCGTCGACGGCGTCCTGGTCGTCTGCGACCCGCGCGCCGTGCACCGCACCGACCTGTCCCGGATCCGCGAGCTGATCAGCGGCGCCGGCGGCACCGTGCTCGGTGCCGTGCTGCACGCGCCGCTGCCCGGCGAGAAGCGCGGCAAGGGCAAGGGCGGCCCGGCCCCCGTCGGCCCCGGCGCGGGTCCCGGGACCGGCGCGAAGTCCGGCAAGCCCGTGCCGCAGCCCCAGCCGATCCCGTACGAGGTGGCCGAGCCCGAACAGCACATCCCCGGTGACGGCACCGACACCGTCGCGCTGCGCACCGTCCGCATGGGCCGCAGATGAGCCGACGCGGCCTCGCCGCCGTCGCCTCCGTCCTGGACCAGGCGGCCTCCAGTGCCACGAACATCCTGGTGCTGGTGCTGGCCGCCCGGTTGTCCTCCGCGTCCGGGTTCGCCGACTTCTCGATGGTGTACGTGACCTTCAGCGTGCTCCTCGGGCTGAACATGGCCTACGTCGGCCAGAGCCTGGTGCTGGAGAAGGGCGAGGGGCTCGGCGCCGAATGCCGCTCGGCCGTGGGCTTCACGGCCGCCGGGTCGGCCGCCGTGGGCGTCCTGCTCGCGGCGGTGGGCCTCGCGCTCCCCGGGGCCACCGGGACGGCCTTCCTCGCGCTGGGCCTCGTCCTGCCGCTGGTGCTCCTCCAGGACGGGCTGCGGTACTGCTTCTCCGCGCTGCGCGCCCCCGAGCGGGCGCTGGCCGCCGACGCGCTGCGGCTGGTGTGCGTGGTCGCGGCGCTGGCCCTGCAGCCCGAAGGGGCCTCGGCCGGGCGGCTGGTGATCGCGTGGGGGCTCTCCGCGTTGCCGGCGCTGGCCCTGGGGCTGTGGCTGCTGCGACCGTACGTGCGCGGCGCCCGGGCCGACCTGCGGCCCTATCTGCGGCGCGGTCACCTGGGGCAGCGGTTCGTGGTCGAGTTCGCGGTGGGCAACGGCTCCAGCCAGCTCGCCGTCCTGGGCCTCGGCGTGTTCGCGACCCCGCTGGCCGTCGGCGCGCTGCGGGGTGCGACCACGCTCTTCGGGCCGCTGAACGTGCTGTTCAACTCCGCGAACGCCTTCGGGCCGCCGGTCCTCGGCCGGCTCGGCGGCAAGCGGGCCACGGTGCGGGCCACGGCCGCGCTGGGACTCGTCCTCGCGGCGGTCGGCGCGGGCTGGGCCACGGCCCTGTACCTGCTGCCGGACCGCCTGGGCCGCGAGCTGCTGGGCGACACCTGGGCGGGCGCGTCCGCGCTGCTGCCGGCCACGGGGGCGCAGTACGCGGTGATGGGGCTCGGCACGTGCGCGCTGCTGACCCTGCGGGTGCTCGCCCCGAAGGCCACGCTGTCGTTGCAGGTGGTCTTCTCGCTGCTGTCCGTGGGGCTGCTGCTCGGCGGGTACGCGGTGTGGGGTGTGGCGGGCGCCGCGTGGGGTCTGGCGGCCGGGTCGGCCCTCAAGGCGCTGGCCGCCTGGTGGCGGGTCGCCCGCCTGCCGGCCGCCGCCGCGCACGAGGACGAACCCGTGCCCGCCCCGGCCGCCTGACCCCACCGGGTCCCTGACCCTGCGCCTACGTACGCGGGGCCGAGGGGTGGCGGGGCGCGTCGGGGACGTCCGGGCGGCGCAGTGCCTCCATCTCCTTGCGGAGCACCGGCACGACCTCCGTGCCGAGGATCTCGATCTGTTCGAGCGCCGCCTCCAGCGGGAGCCCCGCGTGGTCCACGTGGAAGAGCTGACGGTGGTAGTCGCCGTAGATCTCGCGGAAGGCCAGCGTCTTGTCGATGGCCTGCTGCGGGCTGCCGACGGTCAGCGGGGTCCGCTCGGCGACCTCCTCCAGGGACGCGCCGCCCCCGTAGACCGGCGAGCGGTCGAAGTAGGGGCGGAAGCCCTTGAAGGCGTCCTGGGAACGGGCCTTGAGGAAGGTCTGTCCCCCGAGGCCGACGACGGCCTGCTCCGGGGTGCCGTGGCCGTGGTGCGCGTACCGCTCGCGGTAGAACTCGACGAGCTGCTTGTAGTGGCCGGTCGGCGCGAAGATGTTGTTGACGAAGAAGCCGTCGCCGTAGAAGGCGGCCTGCTCCGCGACCTCGGCGGAGCGGACCGAGCCGTGCCAGACGAAGGGCGGTACGCCGTCCAGCGGGCGTGGTGTGGAGGTGAAGCCCTGGAGCGGCGTGCGGAACGTGCCCTGCCGGCTGACGTTCTCCTTCCGCCACAGGGTGTGGAGCAGTTCGTAGTTCTCGGCCGCGAGCGGTATCGCCCGGCGCAGGTCCTGACCGAACCAGGGGTAGACGGCCGGGGTGTTGCCCCGGCCCATCATCAGGTCCAACCGCCCGTCGGCCAGGTGCTGGAGCATCGCGTAGTCCTCGGCGATCTTCACCGGGTCGTTGGTCGTGATCAGCGTGGTCGAGGTGGAGAGGATGATCTCGGACGTGCGGGCCGCGATGTACGCGAGGAGCGTCGGCGGTGACGAGGGCACGAAGGGCGGATTGTGGTGCTCGCCGGTGGCGAACACGTCGAGCCCGACCTCCTCGGCCTTCACCGCCATCGCGGCCATCATCTTGATCCGCTGGTTCTCGGTCGGCCTGCGCCCGGTCGTCGGATCGGTGGTGACGTCCCCGATCGTGAAGATCCCGAACTGAACTGCGCTCATCTGCTTCCTCTCCTGCGGTGTTCGTACGCGGTGGTGCGGGCGGGCCGGGTGGACCTGCGGGGTCAGCACATCGCCGCGGCGGTGGCCAGGGCCGCGCTGCCCACCGCGCGCATCCGGGCGAGCGGGGCCGGGCCGCGGCCCGTCATGAGTTCGACCTGTCGGGTCGCCTGATGGACGAGCAGGTCCAGGCCGCTGAGAACCGGTCCGCCGGCGGCGGACCAGGCTGCGGCGAGTGGGGTGGGCCACGGGTCGTAGACGACGTCGAAGAGGGCCCCGGGCCGGGCCGGGACGGCGCGGGCGAGGACGTCGGCGGCCCCCTTGGGGGTGGTCGACAGGACCAGGGGTGCGGCCAGCGCGGCGCCGGCGCGCTCCCAGGCGACCGTCCGGACGTCCACCCCGAGGCGCTCTCCCCACGCACGCATCCGGGCGGCACGCTCGGGGCCGCGCACGCAGACGGTGACCGGTCCGGAGCCGAGTTCGGCGAGGGCGGCGAGCGCGGAGGCGGCGGTGGCACCCGCGCCGAGCACGGTGGCGGACTCCACCCGGTGCACGCCCCGCTCGCGCAGGGCGGCGACCAGCCCGGGGATGTCGGTGTTGTCGCCGGTCAGCCTCCCGTCGGGGGTCCTCAGTACGGTGTTGACGCTCTCCACGGCGGCGGCGCGCACGGTGACCTCGTCCAGCAGCGGGATCACGGCCCGCTTGAGCGGCATGGTCAACGACAGGCCCGCCCACGTGGGGCCCTCCGCCCGGTCACGCAGTCGGGCGAGGAAACCGGGCAGGGCCGTCTCGTCCACCTCGTGGCGGTCGTAGGACCAGTGGTCGAGGCCGAGCACCCGGTAGGCGCAGCTGTGGAGCGCCGGGGAGAGCGAATGGGCGACGGGCGATCCGAGGACGGCGGCCCTGCGCGGGCGCCGGCTCAACGGTCCGCTCCCACGCCCGGTGCGGCGGCCGACTCGGCCCCGGCCCGCGGGTCCGGCCCGGCGAGCGACCGTAGGGCCAGCAGGTAGGAGTCCGTGCCCAGTCCGGCGATGGTGCCGCTCGCGACCGGGGAGACGACCGACCGGTGCCGGAAGGGTTCGCGGGCGTGCGGGTTGGACAGGTGGACCTCGATCAGCGGGGCCGTGCGCTGGGCCACCGCGTCGCGCACCGCGTAGGAGTAGTGCGTGAAGGCCGCCGGGTTGAGGACGACGGGCAGCGCGTGGTCGGCGGCCTCGTGCAGCCAGTGGATCAGCTCGGCCTCGTCGTCGCTCCGGCGGACGTCGACGTCGAGCCCGAGCTCCTTGCCGAGGCTGCGGCAGGCCTCGGCGAGTTCGGCGTACGAGGTGGTCCCGTAGATCCCGGGCTCGCGGGAGCCGAGGCGGCCGAGGTTCGGGCCGCTCAGGACGAGGACGCGCCGGGGCTCGCCCGACCGCCCGCCCGACCGTCCGCCCGACCGTCCGCCCGGCTCCGGCTCGGGCGCCGGGGCGGCGATCCGCGCGTACGCGGCTTCGAGCAGCTCGGGGGCGGGGTCCGCGAGCACCGCGGGCCGGCCCACCGCGTCGAGGACGATGAAGCGGAGCCGGGCGCCGCGGGTCTTCTTGTCCACCCGCATCGTGTCCAGGAGCACGGGCCAGCGGTCGCCGCGACAGGTGACGGGCAGGCCGACCGAGGTCAGGACCGCCCGATGGCGTGCCACCTCCTCGACCGGCAGGCGTCCGTCCAGAGCGGCGAGTTCGGCGGCGAAGACCATGCCGACGGAGACCGCCTCGCCGTGGCGCCAGGTGTAGTGCTCGGATCGTTCGATGGCGTGCGCGAGGGTGTGGCCGTAGTTGAGGACCTCGCGCGGTCCGGCCTCCTTGAGGTCACGGGCGACCACGTCGGCCTTGACCTGGACGGAGCGGCGGATCAGCTCGGGCAGATGCGGGCCCCGGGGGCTGCGGGCACCGGCCGGATCGGCCTCGATCAGGTCGAGGATCACCGGGTCGGAGATGAATCCGGCCTTGATGATCTCGGCGAGCCCGCTGACGTGGTCCTCGACGGGCAGCGAGTCGAGGGCGGCGAGGTCGCAGAGGACGCCGGCCGGCGGGTGGAAGGCGCCCACCAGGTTCTTGCCCTCGGCGGTGTTGATGCCGGTCTTGCCGCCGACCGCCGCGTCCACCATCGCGAGGACGGTGGTCGGTACGGCGATCCAACGCACTCCGCGCAGCCAGCTGGCCGCGACGAAGCCCGCGAGGTCGGTGGTGGCTCCCCCGCCGATGCCGACGATCACATCGGTGCGGGTGAAACCGGCGCGGCCGAGCCGCTGCCAGCAGTCGGCCGCCACCTGCGCGGTCTTCGCCGCCTCGGCGTCCGGCACCCGCAGGGTGATCGTCTCGCAGCCGAGCTCCTCGGCCTGGGCCCGTAGCCGGCCCGCCACCGCGGTCAGCGCCTCGGGGTGGATCAGCGCGACCCGGCGGGCGTACGGCCCGATCAGCCGGTGCAGCTCGGCGGGATCCTCCAGGATCCGCCGTCCGATCACGACCTCGTAGGCCTCGGCCGCCGCGCTCGCGCCGACCCGGATCCGCGTCACTGACTGCCCGGTCATGCCTTCTCCAGCTCCAATGCTTCGGTGACCGCCCGCTCGATCTCGTGCGGTGTGCGGTCGTCCGTCGGTACGACGACCCGCGCGAGCCCGAGGTACAGGGCGCGTCGGTCGGCCATCAGGTGCCCCCAGCTCCGCCGCGGACCGTCCGCGAGCAGCGGTCGGCCCGCACCGTCACCGAGGCGCTTCATCGCCTCGTCGACGCCTACGTCGAGGAAGACCGTGGGCAGCGCGGCCAACAGGGCGCGCGTGCCCGCGTGCAGGACCGCGCCGCCGCCGAGGGCGAGCACGCCGGTGTGTTCGGTGGCGGCGCGGGCCACCGCCTCGTGTTCCAGCTCGCGGAAGGACGGCTCGCCGTCGGTGGTGACGATGTCCGTGACGGTCCGGCCGGTGCGGCGCTCCACCTCGTGGTCGGTGTCGAGAAAGGGGACGCCGAGTCGCTCGGCGAGGAGTGCCCCCACCGTGGACTTGCCGGATCCCATGGGTCCGACGAGGACGACCAGTGGTCCGGCGGTCACCGGATCTGCAGGTGGTCGAGGTACGAGCGGACGTTACGACGGGTCTCCGGGACGGAGTCACCGCCGAACTTCTCCACGACCGCGTCGGCCAGCACCAGGGCGACCATGGCCTCGGCGACGATGCCGGCGGCCGGCACCGCGCACACGTCGGAACGCTGGTGGTGCGCCACCGCCGCCTCACCCGTCGCCACGTCCACCGTCGCCAGGGCCTTCGGGACGGTCGCGATCGGCTTCATCGCCGCACGGACCCGCAGCAGCTCGCCGGTGGTCAGACCGCCCTCGGTCCCGCCGGAACGGCCGGAGGTCCGCCTGAGCCCCTCCGAAGTGGAGACGATCTCGTCGTGCGCCTTCGAGCCGGGCACCCGGGCGAGGTCGAAACCGTCCCCGACCTCGACGCCCTTGATGGCCTGGATGCCCATCAACGCAGCGGCCAGACGTGCGTCGAGACGCCGGTCCCAGTGGACGTGCGAGCCGAGGCCGACCGGCACCCCGTACGCCAGCACCTCCACCACTCCCCCCAAGGTGTCGCCGTCCTTGTGGGCCTGGTCGATCTCCGCCACCATCGCCTTGCTCGCGTCCACGTCGAGGCAACGCACCGGGTCGGCATCCAACTGCTCCACATCGGCGGGGGTCGGGTAGACGCCGTACGGGGCCTTGGCCGCGGCCAGTTCCACCACGTGCGAGACGATCTCGATGCCCGCGACCTCCTTGACGAAGGACCGGGCGACGGCGCCGAGCGCGACACGGGCGGCGGTCTCACGGGCGCTGGCGCGCTCCAGGATCGGCCGGGCCTCGGAGAAGCCGTACTTCTGCATGCCCGCCAGGTCCGCGTGACCGGGCCGCGGACGCGTCAGCGCCGCGTTACGACCGGTCTCCTTCAACAGCGACGGATCGACCGGGTCGGCCGACATCACCGTCTCCCACTTCGGCCACTCCGTGTTGCCGATCATGACCGCGATCGGCGAACCCTGGGACAACCCGTGACGGACGCCACCGAGGAAGGTGATCTCGTCCTGCTCGAACTTCATGCGGGCACCGCGGCCATAGCCGAGTCGGCGCCGGGCCAGGTGGTCGGCCACCAGCTCGGTGGTGACCGGGACGCCGGCGGGAAGACCCTCCAGCGTCGCCACCAGTGCCGGTCCGTGCGACTCCCCGGCGGTCAGCCAACGCAACCTGCTCAGCACTTTCTCACTTCTCCTTGTCGGGGGATCTCAGACCACGGTCTTCTTGTCGAGCACCATGTCGTGGCCGACGACGAAGGACGCCTCGTCGGAGCAGAGCCACACGACCGTCTCGGCCACCTCCTCGGCGGTCGCCCCGTCGGCGTGGTCGGTCCCCGCCTCGTGGGCCGGGCCGGGGCTGATCGCGTTGATCCGGATGCCCTTGCCGATGTACTCGTGCGCGGCGGTACGGGTCAGGGCGCTCAGTGCCGCCTTCGACGCCGCGTAGGCGCTCATGCCCACCAGCCGGCCGCTGTTCGCCATGTTGCAGGCGGTGTTCACGATCACTCCGCGCCCGTGGGACTCCATGTGCGCGAGTTCGTGCTTCATCGCCATGAAGACCCCGGTGAGGTTGGCGGCGAGGGTGTCGGCCCACACGTCCTCGGCGATGTCGGCGACGTTGCTGTTCGGCCCGGTGACGGTCGCGTTGTTGAAGGCGATGTCGAGCGCGCCGAACCGCTCCACGGCCGCGTCCACCATGCGCGCGGCGGCGGCCGAGCCGCCCCGCGTCAGGTCCGCCACGACGCTGTGGGCCTCGCCTCCGGCGTCGCGGATCAGCTTCAGCGTGCCCGCCAGTTCCTCCGGGTCGGGCCCGGCCACCAGGACGCGTGCGCCCTCCCGGGCGAAGGCGACGGCCGCCGCCCGGCAGATGCCGTCGCCGGCTCCCGCGACCAGGGCGACCCTTCCGGCGAATCGTGCTGACATGGATCGCGCTCCTCTTTCTCTACTGATCTCGGTGAAGGGTGTCGAGCAGTTCATCGGCCCAGGCGGTGCTGTAGGCGTCCAGGCGCGGGAGGCCGCCCTCGTAGGGGGATCCGGTCCAGGTGAAGGTGGCGCCGGGGTTGTGCGAGGCGTAGCCGCCGGCCGCGAAGAAGTGCGGGCTGCCCTGGATCTGCGGGCCCTCGGCCGTGCCCCACTGCTCGTAGACCTCGGCCCGGCCGCCGCCCCTGGCCAGCGCGGCGGCCAGGGCCTTCGCGTCGACGTGCGCACACTTCTCGGCGAGGTCGAGGATCACCGCGTGGACGCTGATGCACCTGCTGTCGGCGTAGAAGGCCCTGCGCAGGGCGCTGTCCAGCTCGTCGCTGCCGCGCAATCCGCCGATCGCGGGGTCCTTGGCGGCCTGGACCGCCTCCAGCGCGGGCAGCGTGGTCACGGGGTAGGTGTGCGCCGGGCCGTTCCACAGCCGCCAGCCGAGCTCGGGCCGGTGGGCGGCGATCGCCTGGACCTCCGGGTCCACGATGAACTTGGGGGTGGGTTCCCGGTTGAACAGCTCCAGCGGGAAGGCCCGGTGGTCGACGGCCAGTGCGACCTGTCGCCGCTCGGCGGCGGCGTGCAGGGTGTGCAGGGCGAGGCTCGCCCAGGGGCAGCCGATGTCTGACCAGACGGTCACCGTCGGGGCGGTGGTGTCGTTCACCATGTCCGTTCCTTCACGTCCTTCACGTCCTTCACGTCCTTGACGGCCTTCGGGTTCTGCACGGGTACCGCTTCCCGCGTACGGGGTACGGGCCCGGCCGCCGCACGGCGGCCGGGCGCGCGCCGGTCAGAGCTCGACGCGGACGCCGTACGCGCGGACCCAGGCGTCGAACTCGATCAGGCACTCCAGGACGGCGCGGGCACTCCACGGGCCGCCGACCCCGTAGGAGCCCTCGGGCACGTCGAGCAGCTTGCGGATGTCGGCCTCCGAGACGAGCCGCAGCACCGGGGCGCCTTCGACGAGGAGGGCCTCGACCTGCTCGCGCAGGGCCAGTTCGTACCTGCGGTCCTGGGTGGAGGGGTACGGGTTCTTCTTGCGGTCGAGGACCGAGTCCGGCAGCAGGCCGCGCATGGAGGCGCGCAGCAGGCTCTTCTCCCGGCCGTCGAAGGTCTTCATCGCCCAGGGGGTGTTGTAGACGTACTCGACGAGGCGGTGGTCGGTGAACGGGACGCGCACCTCCAGGCTGACCGCCATGCTGATCCGGTCCTTGCGGTCCAGCAGGAAGTTCTCCCAGCGGGTCAGGTTGAGGTACGTGACCTCGCGCATCCGCTCTTCGAGGCCGCTCTCGCCGTCCAGGCGGGGCACCTCCTCCAGGGCTTCGGCGTAGCGTCCCTTGACGTACTCGGTGAGGCCGAGCTTGTCCCACAGGCCGACCGTCCTGAGGGCGCCGATGCCGCCGGCCTTCTCGAAGGGGTGGTGCCAGGGGAAGCTGTTCGACTCGACGGCCTCCTTGTCGTGGAACCAGGTGTAACCGCCGAAGAGTTCGTCCGCCGCCTCGCCGGACAGCGCGACGGTCATCTGCTCCTTGAGCGCCCGGCACAGGACGAGGAGCGAGTACTCCATGTCGCCGGTGGAGACCGGCAGGTCCTGGGCGCGCAGGACGGTGCCGCGCACCTCGGGGTCGAGGATGTCCTCGTTGTCGAGTTCGACGATGATGTGCTCCGCGCCGACCCGCTGGGCGACCTCGACGGCGAACGGCGTGTCCGGGTCAGCCCACTGGACGTTGGCCTCGAAGCGCTCGTCGTGGCCGACGAAGTCCACGGAGAAGGCGCGGATGGGCTGTTCGACGCCCTGCTTGGTGAGGGCCTTGGCGGCGAGGGCGGTCACCGCGCTGGAGTCCAGGCCGCCCGAGAGCAGGGTGCCGACGGTGACGTCGGCGACGAGCTGGCGCTCGACGATGTCCTCCAGCAGCTCGCGGACGTGGCCGATGGTGGTGTCGAGGTCGTCGGTGTGCGGACGGGCCTGGAGCTCCCAGTACTTCTCCTCGCCGCGGCCCTCGCGGGTGAAGCGGACGATCGTGGCCGGCTTGACCTCGTACATGCCCTGGTAGACGGCGTGCCCGGGGGTCTTGACGATGCTGAAGATCTCCTTGAGGCCTTCGGCGTCGACGACCGCCTCGGCCTCGTCGTGGGCCAGGATCGCCTTGGGCTCGGAGCCGAAGAGCACACCGGCGGCGGTGGGGTAGTAGTAGAGCGGCTTGACGCCCATCCGGTCGCGGACGAGGAGGAGTTCCTCGGTGCGCGGGTCCCAGATGGCGAAGGCGTAGATGCCGTTGAGGCGATCGGCGAAGCCGGCGCCCCACTCGACGTAGGCGCGCAGCACGACCTCGGTGTCGCTGGTGGTGCGGAACACGTGCCCCAGGCCGCGGAGTTCTTCACGCAGCTCCTGGAAGTTGTACACCTCGCCGGTGTACGTGATCACCGGCTGGGTGGGGTCGTCCGCGTCGGCGACCATGGGCTGCTTTCCGCCCTCAAGGTCGATGATCGCCAGGCGACGGTGGCCGAGGATCGCGTGGGTCGAGGTCCACAGCCCACCCGCGTCCGGGCCGCGGCACTCCATGGTGCCCGTCATGGCCGACGCGGTCTCGGTGTGCGCCGTCAGATCGCGCTCGAAGTCAACCCATCCGGCAAGGCCGCACATAGGTGATCGGTTCCTCTCGATTCAGGGGGCCGGGCCAGGTGTCCTTGGCCGACTGCGACGAATGTGCCGGGCGGCCCGAAGGCCGGTCCATCGGGGCCGGTTCACTTCGTCAGGTGACCGGGACTTCTTCAGGTCGGGACACCTGACGAAGTGGTGCGGCCGGCGTTGCCGGGGCCGGGGCGGGGCCGCACATTCCGATCATGACCAGAACTTCCCTCGACACCGGTCCACGGACCGAAGGACCGTCCGTGCGCGCGCGCAGGCGGGTGCCGCGCCTCCTGGAGGTCACCCTCTACGAGTTCGCGCTGTCCACCGCCATGCTGTTCACCGTGGTCACGGCCGTCCGTTGGACGGCGGGACCCGGCACGCCCTTCGCGGCGCTCTTCCCGACGCCGACCGCCCAACTCGTTTCCATGGGGCTGCTGGTCGGCGTGATCGTCGCGCTCGTGCTCGGGCCGTCCATGCGCCGGGAGACCGCCGGCCACCTGAACCCGGCCGTCAGCATCGGGCTGTGGCTGCTGCGGGTCCTGCCCGCCCGGGTGGTGGCGCCGTTCGTCGTGGCGCAGCTGGCCGGCTCGGTGGCCGGCGTGGCTCTGGCGCGCCTGGTGTGGGGGGAGGCCGCCGCCCGGGTCGGGGACGCCGCGCTGCGGCCGGCCGCCGACTGGAGCATCGGGGCGGTGTTCGCCGCGGAGGCCGCCGCCATGGCCGTGATCATGCTGATCACGGCCTTCGCCGGGACGCGCCCGCATCTGCTGAAGTACCTGCCCGCGGTGGTGGGGGCCTGTGTCGCCGCCGTGATCGTCTTCCTCGGGCCGCTCACCGGTGGGGGCGCCAATCCGGCGCGTCAGTTCGGCCCCGCGCTGGTCTCAGGCACGACCGGGCTGCTGTGGGTCTACGTACTGGCCCCGGTCGCGGGATCGTTGTTCGCGGCCTTGGTGGCCGGGCTGCTGAAGTGGCGGGCTCCGGCGCGGTAGGGGGCGACGTCCGGATCCTGCCGAACGCGCGCGGGGGCGGCATCGGGCCCGTCGGGCCGGATGCCGCCCCCGCGGCGTCGTCGGGCGGGAGGCTGTCGGAGCGTTCCCGGCCGGGAGGCGATGGCGACCTTGCCGACCTGCAGCTTCACGCCCTGCCCCCACAGCCGGTTGTGGGGCCGGCTCGCCTCGTCGAGGAACCGCTCGGGGCGTGGGGCGCCACGGGCCGGGTCGTAGTAGTAGTCGGATCGGTCGCTGAGCCTGACCAGGCCGCGGCCGTCGGGGCCCGCCGCGTCGAGCAGCGTGAACATGCCGATGCCGCAGGACAGCTGGCGCGGCGAGACGGTCTCCTCGGTCCCGCCGTGGTCGAGGATCAGGTGGCTCCGGTCGGCCGGGACGTGGCCGAGGTCGTCGACGGCGAGGACCTCGCGACCGTCGACCTTCCAGACGGCCTTGCCCGCCGCCCTGTCGAAGGCGATGGCCAGGTCGTGCCGGCGGCCGGGGTCCCGGGGGGCGACCGGGAGGGCGTAGGAGAACGCCGCGTAGGTGGAGCCGGGCGTGGGGAGCCGTTCGTAGAAGGCGTGGACGCGCTCGTCGGTGACGAAGAAGTCGAAGACCAGGTTCGTCTCGAAGTCGATGACGGACATGGCCCCTGCGCCGAGCCTCAGGTCGTCCTGGGCGTCGGTGACCGCCGTGCCGAAGGGATGGCGGTCGGCGCCGGTGGTGCGCGAGGCGAGCTGGGTGCGGCAGGTCAGCACCTGGCCGGGGACCGCGTCGAAGCCGGTGACGCCGGTGGAGGCCCGGTGGTTGGCGACGGCGTACCACTTGAGGTGGTCCCCGTCGCCGATGCCGCCCGCCGACTCCTGGCCGCCGGTGAAGGCGAAGGCGGGTCGGCCGGTGGCAGGGTCGGTGCCGGTGGGTACGACCGTCAGGCCGCTCGCCGAGGTGGTCGGCCGGCCGTCACCGTAGGGCAGTGCGCCGGTCGGGCTCAGGGACCACTTGGCGTTCTCGCCGGTGTGGGAGAAGCCCGCGCGGAAGTCGTCCCAGACGATGTCGTAGCCGCCGGCGACGGCCGGTCCTTCGGCCGCGCTCGCCGGCACGGTCACCGCCGTGAGGGCCGCGACGAGTGCGATCGCGTACCTCAGGGGTCGGGGTCTCTTGCTCATGTCCGTCCTCCGCGGAAGGTTCGGGTGGGGATACGGGTCAGGGGACCGGGGCGGTGTGCCCCGGTCCCCTGACACCACGTGGTGGGACCGGTCAGACGGTCGCGAGACCACGCTTCAGCGCGGCGGCGATCTCCACGGCCCGGCGGGCCTGGAACTCGACGGAGGCGAGGTTCGCCTCGGCCACGTTGTTCGGGTTGTTGCCCGAAACGCTGCTCGCGCCGTACGGGTTGCCGTTGGCCGGGTCGAACTGCACCGGGTCGGCGAAACCGGGCGCGACGATGATCGAACCCCAGTGGTAGAAGGTGTTGTTCAGCGCCAGCAGCGTGCTCTCCTGGCCGCCGTGGGCGGTCGAGGTGGAGGTGAACGAGGAGACGACCTTGTTCACGAGCTTGCCCTGGAACCACAGGCCGCCGGTGGTGTCGATGAACTGCTTCAACTGCGCCGCGGGCAGGCCGTAACGGGTCGGGGTGCCGAAGAGGACGACGTCGGCCCATTCCAGGTCGGCGAGGGTCGCCTCGGGGACGTCCGCCGTGTCGGCGGCGTGCGCCGCCCACGCCGGGTTGCTCTCGACGACCGCGGCGGGCGCGAGTTCGGCGACCTTCAGCAGGCGGACCTCCGCGGCGCCGGCCTTCGCGGCGGACTCTGCGGCGGCCTTCGCCATCGTGTGGACGTTGCCGGTCGAGGAATAGTAGATGACGGCGACATTGGTCATGACGGGTACAACTCCCTTGCTGGGTTCTTCAGATGGATCCGGTGCCACGGGCCTGACGGCCGGCGGGGCGCCGGGGAAAGTGGTCCAGGCGCACGAGCACACCGCGTCGTGCGCGTGCGGACAGCAGTCGCAGCCTGGTCACGCGAGCCGCTCACCGTGCAGCCAGGCGACCTTGTCGTGCATGTCCTCGGCGGACAGACCCGACAGCATGGCGTTGCGTCGGGCGGCGTCCGGGCCGGCCGGATGGTAGAGCCGACGGCCCATCTCCCGGGCCACCAGCTGGATCTCGGCCGTGCGCTCACGGCGCGTCGCGCCGTACTTCTCCAGGCGCTGGACGATGTCGTCCTCGGAGCAGTCGTCCAGCAGCTGTGCGACGACCACCGCGTCCTCCAGTGCCTGGCAGGCGCCTTGGGCCGCGTACTGGAGCATCGGGTGCGCGGCGTCGCCGAGGAGCGCCACCCGCCCGTCCGTCCACACGTCGACGGGGTCGCGGTCGCACAGCACCCAGGACTTCCAGTCCCGGCCGAGTTCGAGGAGGCGGCGCGCGGTCTCGCCGAGCTCGGGGAACTCGTTCAGGACGTGCTCGCGCTCGGCCGGCCTGCCGACGACGACCTCCCGCGCGTCGTCGTCGCGGGTCGCGGCCAGGTTCAGGTAGGCGCCGCCGCCGATCGGGTAGTGGACGAAGTGCCACTTGGGGCCGGCCCACAGGGTGACGGTGTTCCACCGCAGCTCCTCGGCGACCTGGTCCATGGGGATCACCGAGCGGTAGATGGTGTGCCCGGAGACCCGCGGGTCCCCGTCGCCGACCATCTGGCGGCGTACCGCGGAGCGGATGCCGTCGGCGCCGATCAGGGCGGCGCCGGTGAGCCGCTCGCCGGTGGCGAGGACGGCGGTCACCTCGGCCGAGCCCTGGGGGCCCCGCTCGTAGGAGACGACCTGGCTGTTGCCGCGCAGTTCGATCAGCGGGTGGGCGCGGCAGCCCTCCAGCAGCGGCTCGTACAGGTCGGAGCGCTGCACGACGGCGTACGGGTTGCCGAAGCGGGTGCGGTAGTCGCCGGTCAGCGGCATGGAGGCGACCCGCTCGCCGGTGGTGCCGTCCATGAAGCGCAGTTCGTCGATGTAGACGGCCCGGGCGCGGACCGGGGAGCCCACGCCGAGCAGGTCGAGCGCGTGGAAGGCGTTGGGTCCGAGCTGGATGCCCGCGCCGAGTTCGGTGAAGGAGTCCCGGCGCTCCAGGACGGTCACCCGGTGCCCGCGGCCGGCGATGCCGAGTGCCGCGGCGAGTCCGCCGATGCCGCCGCCGGCGATGAGTATGTTCGCCATCTGTGCTTCAGATCCCTTGGGGTGTCGTGTGGTCGGGGAAGAGCCGGCGCAGTTCGGCGTGGAACCCGGGGAAGGTCTTGCCGACGCAGGACGGGTCGTCGAGGGTGATGCCGCCCGCGCGCAGCCCCAGTACGGAGAAGGCCATGGCGATCCGGTGGTCGCGGTGGCAGGCGATCTCGGCGGGCCCGGTCGCGCCGGGGTGGATGGTGATCCGGTCCGGGCCCTGCTCGGTACGGATGCCGAGGGCGCCCAGGTTGCGGGCGACGGCCTCGATCCGGTCGGACTCCTTGAACCGGGCGTGCGCGATGCCGTGGATGGTGATCGGGGCGTCGGCGAGGGGCGCGATGGCCGCCAGCGTCATGAAGGTGTCCGAGATGTCGCCCATGTCGACGGCGAAACCGCCGGTCAGGGCCCCGTCCGGGCGGCCGGTGACCGTGGTTGCCGTGTCGGTGACCGCCACGTGCGCGCCGGTGCGCCGCAGCACGTGGGCGAAGCCGAGGTCGCCTTGGAGGCTGGTGCCGCCCAGGCCCGGTACCGTCACGCTGCGCCCGGTCACGGCCGCGGCCGCGAGGACGTACGAGGCGGTGGAGGCGTCCGGTTCGACGGTCAGGTCGGCCGCGCGGTAGCCGCCGGGTCGCACGGTGATCGTGCCGTCCCCGTGGTCCTCGGCGGTGGCGCCGAAGTGACGCATGAGCGCCAGGGTCATATCGATGTACGGGCGACTGACCAGGGCCTTCGCCCGTACGGTCAGGGGCCGGCGCATCAGTGGGGCCGCCATCAGCAGCCCGGTGAGGTACTGGCTGCTGAAGGAGGAGTCGAGGTCGAGGTCGCCGCCGTCCAGGCCGTCCGCGGTGACCGTCAGGGGCAGTGCCGCGGCCGGGCCGCAGGACACCCGGGCGCCGAGCGCGCCGAGGGCGTCGACCAGCGGGCGCAGCGGGCGGGCCCGCAGTTGGTCGCTGCCGTCGAAGACGAACTCGCCCCGACCGGTGGCCGCGAAGGGGGGCAGGAACCGGGCGGCGGTGCCCGCGTCGGCGCACGCCACGGCGGTGGTGGCGCCGACGGTGGGGCCGCGGCCGCCGCCCCGGACGTCCCAGCCGGTGTCGGCGTCGGCGATCCGGATGCCGAGGTCGGTCAGCGCGGTGCGGAAGGCGAGGGTGTCCTCGCTGATGAGCGGCGCGCTCAGCCGGGTGTCCCCGGCGGAGGCGGCGGCCAGCAGCAGGGCCCGGTTGGTGATGCTCTTGGATCCCGGGACGCGGGCGATCAGCGGGGTGGTGAGCGCGTTCATGAGCGTCCGGCGGCCCGGGCCGCGCTCACGCGGGCGGCGGCCGCCACCCGCTCGGCGGTCAGTCCGTAGCGCTCGTAGAGGGCGGCGCCGGAGGCCGAGGCGCCGAAATGGTCGAGGCCGACCGTGTGGCCGGCCTCGCCGACGAGGGCGTACCAGCCGAGGACCGATCCGGCCTCCACCGATACCCGGGCCCGCGTCCGCGGCGGCAGGACCCGGTCGCGGTACTCCTGGCTCTGCTCGGCGAACCACTCCAGGCAGGGCAGGGACACCACGCGGGTGGGGATGCCGTCGCGCTGCAGGATGCGGCGGGCGTCGAGGGCGATGTGCACCTCGCTGCCGGTGGCCAGCAGGAGGACTTCGGGCTCGCCGCCGGTGGCCTCCGCGAGGACGTAGCCACCGCGGGCGGCGTCCGCCGCGGACGCGATGTCCGACTCCGGGGAGCGGTCCAGGACGGGCAGGTTCTGCCGGGACAGGCACAGGCCGGCGGGCCGGTCGGTGCGCCGCAGCAGCGCCGCCCAGACCGCCGCGGTCTCGTTGGCGTCGGCCGGGCGTACGACGTCCAGCCCGGGGATCAGGCGCAGGGCCCAGAGGTGTTCCACGGGCTGGTGGGTGGGGCCGTCCTCGCCGAGGCCGATCGAGTCGTGCGTCCAGACGTAGGTGACGGGCAGCTTCATCATGGCGGCGAGCCGTACGGCGGGGCGCATGTAGTCGGAGAAGACCAGGAAGGTGCCGCCGTAGGGGCGGGTGCCGCCGTGCAGGGCGATGCCGTTGAGGATCGCGCCCATGGCGTGCTCGCGGATGCCGAAGTGCAGGGTGCGGCCGTAGCGGTGGCCGGTGAAGGCCTCGGTGGACAGTTCCTCGGGGATGAAGGAGGGCTCGCCCGCCATCGTGGTGTTGTTGCTCTCCGCCAGGTCGGCGGAGCCGCCCCACAGCTCGGGCAGCACCCCGGCCAGGGCGGAGAGGACCTCGCCCGAGGCCTTGCGGGTGGCGACGGAGGTTCCGGGGGCGAAGACGGGCAGCGACTCCTCCCAGCCGGGCGGGAGTTCGCGTGCGGACAGGCGGTCGAACTCGGCGGCGCGTCCGGGGTGGGCGGCGCGCCAGTCCCGCTCCCGCTTGTCCCACTCGGCGCGGGCGGCGCGGGCGCGCTCGCCGACCCGGCGGGCGTGCGCGAGCACGTCGGCCGGGACCTGGAAGCTCTGCTCCGGGTCCAGGCCGAGCGCGGTCTTGGTGGCGGCCGCCTCGGCGGCGCCGAGCGCCGCTCCGTGGATCTTGCCCGTGTTCTGCTTGCCGGGCGAGGGCCAGCCGATGACGGTGCGCAGGGCGACGAGCGAGGGTCGGTCGGTCTCGGCGCGGGCGGCGGTCAGGGCGGTGTGCAGGGCCTCGACGTCCTCCACGTAGGAGCCGGTCGCGGTCCAGTCGACCTGCTGCACGTGCCAGCCGTACGCCCGGTAGCGGGCGGCGATGTCCTCGGACTGGGCGATCTGTGTGTCGTCCTCGATGGAGATGTGGTTGTCGTCGTGGAGGACGACGAGGTTGCCGAGCTTCTGGTGGCCGGCCAGCGAGCTGGCCTCGTGGCTGATGCCCTCCTCCAGGTCGCCGTCGGAGGCGAAGACCCACACGGTGTGGTCGAAGGGGCTCGTCCCCGGGGCGGCGTCGGGGTCGAACAGGCCGCGCTCGCGGCGGGCGGCCATGGCCATGCCGACGCCGTTGGCGAGCCCTTGGCCGAGCGGCCCGGTCGTGGTCTCCACGCCGGGGGTGTGCCCGTACTCGGGGTGCGCGGGGGTCAGGCTGTCGGCGGTGCGCAGGGCCTTGATGTCGTCGAGTTCGAGGCCGTAGCCGCTGAGGTAGAGCTGGTTGTAGAGGGTCAGGCTGGAGTGGCCGCAGGACAGGACGAACCGGTCGCGCCCGGCCCACCGCGGGTCGGCGGGGTCGTGCCGCAGCAGTCGCTGGAAGAGCAGGTACGCGGCCGGGGCGAGGCTCATCGCGGTGCCCGGGTGGCCGTGCCCGGCGGCCTCGACGGCGTCGACGGCCAGTGCGCGCGCCACGTCCACGGTCCGGCGGTCCAGCTCACTCCATTCGAAGCGTCCGGTCTCGCTCTGCGGTGGGGTACTCACGGCTGTTCAGGGCTCCTCGGTGGGATCGGGGGAAGGAAGGTGAGGGGGTGTGGTGGGGCCGCGCGGGCCGCACCACACCCTGCAACGGGCCGCCGTCGGTGGGGCAGTCGCGTCGCGGTACTTCGTCAGGTGCCGGAGGGTTCCAGCGCGAGGCCGTGGCCGGAGAGTCCGGGGAGGGTGAAGACGCCCTCCACGGTGGCCTCCACGTCGAACAAGGTGCGCTGCACGGGCGGGCGCCCGATGAGTTGGGCCGCGCGGGCGGGCAGCGGCGCGGCGGCGGCCCGGGCCGACTCCCACAGGAGGACCGCGCCCCATCGCTCGGTCGCCGGGTCGGAGATCCAGAACTTCAGGCGCAGGCCCTCGACCCCGGCGAACAGGTCGACGGCCTCGTCGCGCAGGAACGCGCGCATCGACTCGACGGTCCGCCCGGTGCCGGCCAGGTCCCACCACACGACGGCGGCCTTCACGGTGTCCCCTCCCCGAGCAGGCCGGCGAGTGCCTCGCCGACGATCCGCGGCCCGTCCTCGGTCAGTACCGATTCCGGGTGGAACTGCAGGGAGCGGAAGCCCGGCCCGCGCAGGGCGTGGACCTCGCCGTTCTCCGGGTCCCGGCTGATCTCGAACACCCCGAAGTCGCTCTCGCCCTTGTCGTCGGAGCTGTGCGCGGCGAAGGTGTTGTAGAAGCCCACCCGCTCGGCCCGCCCGAAGAGGTCGATCCGGCGTTGCACGCCCTGGTTGGGGTGTTCGCGGCGGACCAGGTCGAGGCCGAGCCTCCTGCTGAGCACCTGGTGGCTGAGGCAGACGGCGAGGAAGGGCCGCCTCTCGGCCAGCAGGGTCCCGACGGCCCCGCGCAGGTGCGCGATCTTGGGGTGGTCGGCTTCCTGCGGGTCTCCGGGGCCGGGCCCCATGACGACGAGGTCGTACGGGTCGAAGGTGTGGGGCTCGTCGAACCGGCGTACCGTCACCTCGACGTCGAAGGCGCGGAGTTGGTGTTCGATCATCGCCGTGAAGGTGTCCTCGGCGTCGACCACCAGCACCTTGCGGCCCGCCAGCGCGGACACCGCCCGCCGCCGGGCGCCCTCGTCCGCCAGCCAGAATCCGGAGATGTTCTCGTTGCGCCGGGCCAGGGCCCGGCGCACCTCCGGGTGGTCGCCGAACCGGGCGGGACCGGTGTCGCCGAGCACGGCCAGCAGGCCGGCGGCCTTGGCGCGGGTCTCGGCGACCTCGGAGAGCGGGTCGGAGTGACGTACGAGGGTGGCTCCCACGCCGATCCGCATGCGGCCGCCGGCGTCGATGTCGGCGGTGCGGATGAGGATCGCCGAGTCCAGGGTGCGCGTGCCCCGTCCGTCCTGTCCGATGAGGGCGAGTACGCCGCTGTAGTAGCCGCGGCCCTGGGGCTCGTAGCGGGCCACGACCTTGCCGGCGCTCTCCAGCGGCGAGCCGGTGACGGTCGGCGCGAAGAGCGTCCGGTGGAGGATCTCGCGCGGGTCGAGGGAGGTACGGCCCTCGATGAAGTACTCGGTGTGCGCGAGCCGGGCCATCTCCTTGAGGTGGGGGCCGGTGACCCGGCCGCCCGTCTCGCACACCCGGGCCATCATCTTGAGTTCCTCGTCGACGACCATGTACAGCTCGTCGGACTCCTTGGCGTCGGCGAGGAAGTCCAGGACCCCCGAGAGGGTCGGACCCGAGGCGGGATAGCGGTAGGTGCCGCTGATCGGGTTCATGACGGCCCGGCCGTCGGCGACGCTCACGTGCCGCTCGGGCGAGGCCCCGACCAACGTCCGGTCGCCGGTGTGCACGACGAACGTCCAGTAGGCGCCCTTCTCCCGTTCCAGCAGGCGGCGGAAGAAGCGCAGCGCGGAGCCGACGCCGTAGTCCGTGATGTCGGCGACGAAGGAGCGCTTGATGACGAAGTTCGCGCCTTCGCCGGTGCCGATCTCGTCCGTGACGACCTGGCGGACGATGGCCGCGTAGGCCTCGTCGTCGGTGTCGAAGGCGCCCCCTTCCGCGAGGTGCACGGGGGCGTCGGGGATGCGGGTCAGCACCTCGGTCAGCGGCGGCTCGCACCGTTCGGCGATGGTCATCGCGAGCAGCGGCGTACCGTCGTCGGGCGCCTCGTAGCCGCGCTCGGCGAGCTGCCGGTACGGGATCAGGACGAGGGTGTCCTGGCGCGCGGTGCCGTCGGCCGCGAGGTCCGCGAGCGTCACGCCGGCCAGGTCCGCGACCTCGGTCATGTCGCCGAGGAACAGCTCGGCGTGGTCGGGCCCGGCCGTTTCGGGTCGGTGCACGAGCAGGAAGGCGGGGGGCCGGTCCCCCAGTACCCGGCCCAACAGGTCCTCGCTCATCGCTCCTCCCGTCCCCTGGTGTCCGCGGCGGGCTCGTCGAGGTCGGCGAGGAGCCCCTTGGTGGCGACGACGGCGGCGCACCGGGCGGCCGCGTACTGCAGGGCCATCCGCTGGTCGTTCCCGCTGAAGTCGGCGACCGCGTCGCCGACCAGGAAGGGCTGGATGTCGTGACTGAAGGCGTCGACGGCCGTCATCAGCACCCCGACGTGTGCGTACACGCCGCAGATGATCAGCTGGTCGCGCCCGGCGGAGCGCATGCGCTCCAGCAGGTCGGTCCGGTGGAAGGCGCTGTAGCGCCACTTGGTGAACACCCAGTCGCCGTCGGCCGGCGTCAGGGGCTCCACGACCTGCCGGTGCTCCGGGCTCGGCCGCATGCCCGGCCCCCAGAAGTCCTTCAGGAGGCCCCGCTGCCGCGGCGTCATACCGCCGGGCTGCGCGGTGTAGGCCACGGGGATGCCGAGCGCCGCGCAGCGGTCGCGCAGCCGCGTGGAGTTGGCCACGAGATCGGTGACGGGTTGTTCGCCCGCCGGGAAGGGGGCCAGGAAGAACTTCTGCATGTCGTGGAGGAGCAGGACCGCGCGGGCCGGGTCCACCGTCCACCGCGCCGGGCCGGTGGGCAGGTCACCCGCGGCCGGCATGGGGTAGGCGCCGACCTGGGGGATGAAGCGGGGTTCGTCGGAACTAGACACCGAGCGCCGCACCCCCGTCCACCGTCAGGTCGTGCATGGTGATGTGGGACGCCTGGTCGGAGAGCAGGAAGCACACGGCGTCGGCGACGTCCTGCGGCTGGGCCAGTTTGCCCAGCGGGATGCCGACCCGGTACTTCTCGGGCGAACCCTCGATCGAGGCCTGCGCGCCGGCGTTGTCCTGCCACATCGACGTCAGCATCGGGGTGTCCGTGGAGCCCGGCGCGACGAGATTGGCCCGGATGTTGAATCCGGCCACCTCCAGGCCGAGGCACTTGGTGAACATGGTCGCCGCCGCCTTGGAGGCGGCGTACGCGGACATCTCCGCGCGGGCGGTGCCCGCCGCGTTGGAGGCCACGGTGACGATGGCGCCGCTGCGACGCGGCACCATGTGGTTCACGACGGCGCGGGACATGAAGAAGACGCCGGTGGTGTTGACGGCGAAGGTGGTGGCCCACTCCTCGTCCGTCAGGGCGCGCGCCTGGCCCAGGCGCAGCACGCCGGCGGCGTTGACGAGGAAGTCGAGCGGTCCCAGGACCGATTCGACCTCGGCCACCACCGCGTCGACGTCGGAGCTGACGGTGACGTCGGCGGGGAAGGCCGTGACGTCGTGCCCCGACTCGGCCGCGGCCTTCACCGAGGCGCGCAGCCGCTCGGCGTCACGGTCGACGGCCGCGACCCGTACGCCCTTGGAGGCCAGCGCCCGGACGACGGCCTCTCCGATGCCGCCGGCCGCACCGGTGACCAGAGCGGTCTTTCCTTCCATGATCGTTGAACTCCCTTCTTCAGACGCGCCAGGCGGAGGCGACCTGGATCGCCTGCTCGGGGTTGAGCCGGGGGTCGCAGAAGCTGGTGTACTTCTCTCCCAGCTCCCCGACCCGGGAGGCGTCCGCGACGCATTCGCGGACGGCGTCCGGGGTCGTCTCCAGGTGCAGCCCGGCCGCCACGCCGCCGTTGTCGCAGACCGCGTTCTGGAACTCCTCGACCTCGCGGACGACGGTCTCGATGTAGCGGGTCTTGTAACCGCCGGGCGCGCCGACCGTGTTGCCGTGCATCGGGTCGCACATCCACAGCACGGGGAATCCGGCGTCCCGCACGGCGCGCACCAGGGCGGGCAGGCGTTCGGCGGCCGTCCCGGCGCCCATCCGGGAGATGAGGGTGAGGCGGCCGGGGTCCCGGTCCGGGTCGAGTCGTTCGCACAGCGCGAGCAGTTGCTCGGGGGTGGTCTTCGGGCCGACCTTCGTGGCGATCGGGTTGGCGAGCGAGGCGAAGAACGCGACGTGCGCGCCGTCGAGCTCGCGGGTGCGCTCGCCGATCCACGGCCAGTGCGTCGAGGTCAGCAGGAGCGAGCCGTCGGGCTCGGTGCGGACCAGGGGGCCCTCGTAGTCGAGCAGCAGGGCCTCGTGGCTGGTCCACACCGGGGCCTCGGCCGCGCTGGGGCGCCGCTCGCCGCTTCGGCCGAGCAGCTCCATGACGTCGGCGGCCGCCCGGTAGCCCAGGAGCAGCCGCTGGGGGTCGGGGCGGCGCAGGACCGGGTCCGGTTCCGGGCTGTTGACCATGTGGCCGCGGTACGAGGGCAGTTCGAGACCGCCCACGATCTCGGTGTCGCTGGAGCGCGGCTTGCCGAACTGGCCGGCGAGGCGGCCCACGCGCAGGACGGGCTTGTGCGAGCGGGTCTTCATGACGCCGGCGAGGATGTCCAGCAGTGCCGCCTTGCGTGCCACGTGCCCGGGTGTGGCCTCGGCCGGGTCCTCGGCGCAGTCCCCGCTCTGGACGACCTGGACGGTGCCGGCGGCGGCTTCGGCGAGCAGGGCGCGCAGGGCTCGTACGTCCGCGCCGTTCACCAGGGCGGGGGCGTCCGACAGTTCTTCGCGGACCTTGCGCAGGGCGGCCCGATCAGGCCACTGCGGCTGTTGTCCTGCGGCCAGCGATTTCCAGACTGCAATCTCTTGCACGTGGTCTCTCCCAGTGATGGACCTGCCGACATGGCGATGCCGAGGAGTCTGTGAAGCGCCGTGCCGGGCTCACCAGGAGGACCGGGCCACTTCGTCAGGTGGCACCGCACTTGGTCAAGTCGCGGTGTTCGTGGCCGCAAAGGGCGGGAACGGGCGAGAAATGGCCGGCCCTCGCGCCGTGCGACCGCCGACCTGACAAGGACGCGGCCGCGAGCTGCCGGGGCCGCGGCGGGGGCCCTACGCTCTGCGCATGTTGAGCCAACCCGCCGCCCAGCTGTTGGAACAGCTGGCGGCCGAGGGCGTGTCACCCTGGCTGGTCGCCGCGGATGCGCGGGAGATCGTGCCCGCCTCGCCGTCCTGCCGCGCCGCCGCGCTCCTACGGGGCGCGGTCGCGCCGGCCGCCGATCCGGCCGCCGTGCGCCGGGCCTGCGACGTGCTGCGGGGCGCCTTCGCGGCGAGCGGGGGACAGCAGGGCCGGGTGTCCGTGCCGGTGGATCCGCGCGCGGCGTACGACGCTTCGGCCCTGGTGGCGGCGGCCCGTACGACGAGTGGTGCGGTGGGGAGGCCCAATCTGCTGATCCGGGTGCCGGCGACGACGGCCGGACTGTCCGCGATGGCGGACTGCCTGGCGATGTCCATCAGCGTGGACGCGGACCTCGTCTTCTGCACGGAACGGTACGAGGAGTTCCTCGACGCGTATCTCACCGGCATGGAGCGGGCCCTGGCGGCCGGTCGGCCGCTCGGCCGGATCACCGCCGCGGCCTCGGTGCCCGTGGGCGCCCTGGACGCGGAGGTCGACCGTCGGCTGCCGGAGTCGCCGACGCCCGCCGCACCCGCGGCGGACCTGCGGGGTACGGCCGCCGTCGCGCTGGCCCGGCAGCTCCACCGGCTGCGGGAGCAGCGGCTGAGCAGTGACTGGTGGCGGGTGCTGCGCGCCGCCGGGGCCGAGCCGCCGTCACTCGTCTGGACGGGGGTCGGGCCGTGGCACGTCGGTGAGTTGGTCGGCTGGAACACCGCGCAGGCCGCCTCCTTGGAGGTGCTGGAGGCGGCCGGCGCGCGCGGCGGGCTGCGCGGTGACACCTTGCTGAACGCCCACGGGGAGGCCCGGCGCGCGGTGGAGGCCCTCGAAGGGCTCGGCATCCGTATGCGGGACGTCGCCCGGGACCTGGAGGCGGCGGAGCTGTCCCGCCTCCGTCAGGCCTGGCCGTTCACGTCCTGACGTCCTCCATGCGGCGGTCGCGCACGGCGGATCGCCCCGGGAAGGCGGCGGTGGTCAGCGAGAGCAGGGGTCCCGCCTTGACCGCGGTCTCCTCGAACTCCGCCGCCGCGTCCGAGAGCGCGATGATCGCACCTCCGGTGCCGTAGCGGACCTTGTCCTCGGTGACGAGGGCCGTACGGATGACGATGCTCAGGTCGGCGGCGCCGGAGAGCGAGAAGTACCCGAGGGCGCCGGAGTACACCCCGCGCGGCCCGGCCTCCAACCGGTCGATGATCTCCATGGTCCGCACCTTGGGGGCGCCGGTCATCGAGCCGCCGGGGAAGGCGGCCCGTACGCACCGCACCGCGCTGCTGTCGCGGCGCAGGCGCGCCCGGACGGTGCTCACGAGCTGGTGGGCGCCGGCGAAGCTCTCGACGCGGAAGATGTCGGTGGCCTCCACGGACCCCGGCTCGGCACAGCGCCCGAGGTCGTTGCGGACCAGGTCCACGATCATCAGATTCTCGGCGCGGTCCTTCTCGCAGGTCAGCAGGTCAGCCACCAGGGCCGCGTCCTCGGCGGGCGTGGCGCCCCGGGGGCGGGTGCCCTTGATCGGCCTGGACTCGACCAGACCGTCCCGGTCGATGCGCAGGAACCGCTCGGGCGAGGTGCTCAGCACGGACAGGTCCCCGAACCTGAGCAGGGCGCCGAAGGGGGCCGGGTGGGTGCGGCGCAGGTGCAGGTAGCCGGCCCACGGGTCGAGCCGGCCGCGTACCTCGGCCGTGTTGGTGAGGCAGACCTCGTACGTCTCACCGGCCGCGATCTCCTCGTGGGCGGCGGCGATGAGCCCGAGGTAGGAGGCGCGGTCGTGGCGCAGCCGGATCTCGCCGGTCATCGGGACCGCGCCGGCCGGGGCGGGCGCCGCGCCGGGCGGCAGGTGGGCGAGCCGGTCGGCCAGTTCGGCGAGCCGGCGGCGCGCGGTGGCCTCGGATCCCTCGACGCCGTCGTCCGCGAGCGCGAGCAGGTGGGTGGTGCCGGTGTGGTGGTCGAGGACGAGGGCCCGATCGGTGAAGACCATCACGGCGTCGGGGTCCTCGGACCGGTGGACGAGTTCACCGCCGCACTCGGACTTCAGTTCGTAGCCGAGGTATCCGGTCCAGCCGAGGGCGAAGTCGAAGGGTAAGGCGGGTACTTCGGCGTCGATCGCGCGCAGGTCCTGGTCGAGCCAGTCCAGGAAAGGGCCCGAGACGATCTCCGTGTCCGAGGCGGAGTCCACGCGGATCGTGCCGCTCCACACGTCGGCGCGGGCCACCCGCGCCAGCGGACCCGAGGCGTCCCCCATGATCGAGAATCGTCCGCCGGTGGCGTCCGGGCAGCTGCTGTCGAGCCAGAAGGAGTACGGGTTCCTCCGGAAGAGCAGGTCGTAGGCCCGCTCCGCGTCCCAGCCGGTGGGCAGCGCGTGGGTGAGCACCCGCAGTCGGCGCGTCGCGGCGGACGGGCCCGGTGCGGGCGCGGGTACGGGTGCGGGTGCGGGTGCGGCGGGGGCGTCCCCGGCGCCGGCCGACCGCGCCTGCGACCGGGCCTGTGACCGCGCCTGTGACCGGGCCGGCGGACGAGCCGTGGCGATCCGGCGGGGCGGCCGGGCCGCGAGCGCGCTCAGGTCCATGAAGTTGCGCAGGAGGTCCACCCCGTACTCGGCGCAGATCGACTCCGGGTGGAACTGCACCCCCCACATCGGCCGCGTGCGGTGGCGCAGTCCCATCAGGATCCCGTCCGCAGTCCAGGCCGTGGCCTCCAGCTCGGGCGGCAGGTCGGTCACCGCCAGCGAGTGGTAGCGCACGACCTCCATCGGCGACGGCAGCCCGGCGAACAGCCCCTTCCCGTCATGCCGTACGCGGGAGATCCGCCCGTGCAGCGGGGCCGGCGCCCGCCCCACCGTGGCGCCGTGGAGCGCGCCGATCGCCTGGTGGCCCAGGCAGATGCCGAGCGCCGGAAGCCGTGTCGTCGCGAGGATCTCGCGGGAGATGCCGAGGTCTCGGGCTTCGAGGGGGGTCCCCGGGCCGGGTGAGACGACCACGTTGTCGAAGTCGGCCAGCAGCCGGGCGCTCCAGCGCGGATCGTCGTTGCGGACGACTTCCGGTTCGCGGCCGCCCGCCTCGGTGAGTTGGTGGAAGAGGTTGTAGGTGAACGAGTCGTAGTTGTCGATCAGAAGCGTGCGCATGTCGTCCCCCCGGCCCACGGTTACGCCCGTACCGGCAGGACCTGGAGCAGCATGTGCTCGACCATGTCCTCGCCGTACTCGCCCTCGCGCACCTGGAGGCCGCGCAGGACGCGCAGTTCCCGGCCGCACTCCTCGGCGATCCGCTGCAGTGCGGGCAGATCGCCGCGGTCGCTGAAGTGCAGCAGGACGACCCCGTCCGGGGTCAGCCAGCGAGGCGCCTGCTCCAGGTAGCGGCGGTGGGCCCGGTAGCCGGTGTCCACGTAGGCGCGCTCGTGCACCGACTTGTACGCGTAGGACTCGGGAGCCAGCACGTAGTTGGAGCTCCAGAAGACGGTGTCGAAGCGCTCGTTCTCGGGCAGGCCGGAGAACAGGTCGCTGTGCACGGCGCTCAGCCGGTCCCCCACCCCGTGGCGCTCGGCGTTGACGGCCGCGTTCTCCACCGCCTGCGGGCTGATGTCCGCGGCGACGACCCGTCCGTATCCGGCGAGGGCCGCCGTCACCGCGATCACGCCGGTGCCGCAGCCGATCTCCAGGAAGGAGGACCGAGCGGCCGCCGGGCGGGCACTCGCGTCGGCCAGGTCGAGGAACTCCAGGGCGACCCCGGTCGAGGGGGAGAACACGGGGGCGAAGACGGCGTCCAGCAGATCCCACTCACGTCCGTGCATCGTGAACGTCTTCGGCCGGTCGGGTCTGGTCAGCGACATGCGGCTGCGGTGGATGGAGCGTTCGAAACTCTGGACCTGCGACATCGGACCCCTCGTACAAGCGATGTGAAAGGCGCCCGGTCGAGGCCCCGGAGACAGGTCTATCCGCCGGCCGGGCCCGTCCAGAAGGTGGCCCGGCAACAGCGTTCTTCACACAGAGTGGTGACCCAGGCACAGCACACCCCGGCTGACCTGGCAGTCTAGGATCAACAAAATGTTGAATCGCACTTGCGGAACCTGAGGGGGGCGACTGTGAAGTCGGAGGACCGGCGGTCCGATACGGACGTGTCCGAGATGCTCGTACTACTGGCGCGGGAGGCACGCACCGAGGAGTTCGAACGCGTCGTACGGGCGGCGCGCGAAGCGGGCGCGGACGCGGACGACCTCGCCCGGCTGGAACGGGCGAAGGACCTCTCCCTGAGCATCCGGGCGCTCTTCGCCCGCCGCCAGCAGCGCGAGGCGGGCCTGAGCGCGCTGGTCGACACCGCCCGGGACCTGACCCTCCCCTACAACCTGGACACCCTCCTGAAGGTCATCACCCGGCGGGCCCGGCTGCTGCTGGGGCTCGACATGTCGTGGGTGACCTTCCACTCGTTCGAGGCCGGCCGCTCGATCGTCCGTGCCGCCGACGGCCACACCTCGGCCATCACGGTCGGTTTCGCCGTCCCCATGGGCCGGGGCGTCGGCCAGCAGGCCCGGCAGCGCTCCGCGCCCTTCTGGACGGCCGACTACCTGCGCGACGACAGCTTCGCGCACTCCGAACTGATCGACGACGTGGTGCGCGCCGAGGGCCTGCACGCCCTCATGGCGGTGCCCCTGCGGCACGAGGACACCGAGCTGGGGAACCTGTACATCGCGGGCCGCGGCATCCGGTACTTCGACCCGGACGAGCTGTCGTTGATGAGTTCGCTCGCCGACCTCGCGGCCGTCGCGATCGAGAAGACCAGGCTGCTGGACCGGGTCCGCAACGAGGTCGTCGGTCTGGAACTGAACACGTCCCGCGCGATGAGCTCCTCCGCCGCCGCCCGTCAACTACGCCAGGTGCACGGCGAGCTGATCGACGTGGTGCTGGCCGGCGGCGGCCTGCACACCCTGGTCGAGCAGGCCACGGGCCTCCTCGACGGGGACCTGCTCGTACGCGACCAGGCCGGACGCGACCTCGTCTCCCCCGCCCTGTTCCCCGAAACGGACGAGAGCGAGATCGCTTCGGTCTCCCTCGACGCGCACACCGAGCGCCGGCCGGTCCGCACCCGCGAAGGCGTCTGGGTCGCCCCGGTCGTCGCGGGCCGGGAGATGCTCGGCACGCTCCTGCTGGCCCCGGCGGAGGGCTCCGACGCGGAGTCCGACACCTCGTACACGGTCCAGCTGCTGGCGCTGGTGGCACAGACCGCCGCCGTGGTGCTGCTGATGCAGCGCAGCGCGGCGGCGGCCGAGGGCCAGGTACGCGACGAACTGTTCGACGAACTCCTCAAGGGGAAGGTCCCGGCGGCCCGCCTGGCCGAACGCGCGCACCGCATCGGTATGGACCCCCACACCTCGCACGTCGTGCTGGTCGCCCGCCCCGAGGGCGGCTCGCTGGCGCGCGCCGTGGTCCTGGCGTCCTCGTACGCCGGCCGGCGCTCCGGGTTCAAGAGCGTCGAGGGCGACTCCCTCGTCCTGATGCTGCCGGGAACCGACGCCGAGGCGGTGGCGCGGGCCGCGTCCTCGGCGCTGTCCTCCGCCCTCGACCACCCGGTGACCGTGGGGACGGCCGGCCCGGTCACGGACCTGTCGTCGGTCGCCGCCGCCTACCAGGAGGCGCGCTGCTGCCTGGACGCGCTGACCGCGCTCGGCGGCACCGGCGGCACCGCCTCCTCCCGGGACCTCGGCTTCCTCGGTCTGCTGCTCTCCCGGAGCCCCGACACCCTGGAGTTCATCCACCGCACCATCGGTCCGGTCCTCGACTACGACGCCCAGCAGCGCACCGAGCTCACGAGCACCCTGGAGGCGTACTTCGCCTCCGCCGGCAGCCCGACACGGGCCGCCGAGACGCTGCACGTCCATCCCAACACCGTCTCCCGCCGGCTCGAACGCATCAGTGAACTGCTGGGGCCCGACTGGCTGGAGCCCGCCCGGGCGCTGGAGGTCCAGCTGGCCATCCAGATGCAGCGCACCCGCCGGGTCCTGCGCGGTGCCGCCGCGATCAGGCGGGCCGCGCCAGCGCCCGAGGCCGGTACTCGACGGTGAGCGCGTGCGCGGCCGAGGCCAGCGTCGTGTGCCGGTGCCAGCCCCCGAACGACCGGCCCTCGAAGTCGACCATGCCGACCTGGGTGGAGACCGCCGCGAAGTCGGCGCCGACCCGCAGGCTCAACTTGGCCAACCGCAGCAGCGGACCCCAGGGGGTGTCGGCCAGATCGCTGAGCCAGCAGCGTCGCGGCCAGCTGTCCTTGCCCGTCCACTCGCCGAGCAGGACCAGGGGCCGGCGGGTGCCGGGCAGCTGGACCGGGATCCCGGCCACCAGGCTCGTACGGGTCGTCAGGGTCACCGGGTCGGTCCAGGTCACCGCGCGCCGCAGGGTCCGTACCATCCGCAGGAGCTGATGGGCCGACGTGCCGCGGCCGTCGTGGCCCACCAGGGCCGGCCCCACCGGGGTGACGGGGGTGGATCCGGGGACGGCCGCCACGAACGGCATGCCCGCCGCGGCGAAGCGCCGGGCCAGGGCGGCCGGATCCGCCTGCGGGAGGTCGATCACGACGGGCCGCGGGGGGCCGCCCACCCAGCCCTGCAGCTCGACGGCGGCGCCGGCCGCGCACTCCAGATCCGTCGCCGCCAGCTCCGGCTCCGGCACCTGCGGGTACCCCGGCAGGGGCGCGTCGCGCCAGTCGTCGCCGAGCGAGAGACGCCAGTTGACCGGGCCGCTCCGCTCGTCGTTCGCGGCCCAGACGCCGACGGCGTGCTGGCTGTTGACCACCTGCCCCAGGCTGGGCACGAACCGCGGCCCGACCCCCACGGAGTGGCGGCCCGCCTTGGGAATGACCACCGGATGGACCACCCAGGCGCGGGGTCGCACCGAACGCTCCAGGTGGCGGCCGAGAGCGGCGCGGACCGTGTTCCAGTCCCAGGTGGAGGCGGAGATGAAGTGGTGCAGGCTCTGCTCGGCCGCGCGGTCCCCGACATGCGTCGCGATGTTGCGCACGGACTTGCGGCCGCCGACCGACAGCAGCCCCCGGAGGTACATCTCGCCCTTGCGCCGCTGGTCGCTGCGCGGCAGCTGGGCGAAGATCTCCGCGCACAACTCACTCAGCACGCTGTCCGGCACCCGGTGTCTGAACGGTCGGTCGTGAACGAGGTGCATCTGCGCGTCTCCCCCTGCGTCGGCGAGCCCGCTGCCTTCCGCGGGCCACCTCCACCGTGCGCGCCGGGGCCGGTCCGTGCCCAGGTGCGCCCGCCACACACCTGCGCCACCGGATGCGCGACCGACCACCCGAACGGCCCGGCGGCATCCGGCCGGGCCGGGGGGAAGGGCCGGTACCGAGGGGTGGATCCGGCCCGGGCCGTACGGACGGCGCCCGGGAACGAGGCCTCCGGGACCGCCTCGGCGCTCCCCCGGTGGCCGCACCACCTCGTAGGGGCCCCCACCGGTGCCCCCGTCACCGCAGGGGCACCCTCACCGGGGACGACGCCGCCCGAGGCGGGTGCCGTCCGGTCGGCGGGTGAACGCGTCAGCGCAGGGTGGTGGACCTGTCCGAGCGGTAGGTCGCGACCAGCGCCAGACAGAGGGCCGCGATCGCCACGCGGCCCGAGGCCTGGAGCAGCGGCCCGCGCAGCAGGATGAAGGAGTATCCCGCGACCAGCGGGACCACCACCGAGATCAGGCTGCCCGGTGGGCTGCGCCGCGTGGCCCGCTTCGCGTAGCGCCGGTCCACGCGGGCGGAGGCGTACCCCATGCCCAGCAGCCCCGCACCCATCCCCAGCGGCCCGAAGTCCAGCCACAGCTCCGCCCAGATCGGGGAGGAGAGGTTGGTGTTGACCGTGCCCATCCACTGGCCGACCATCACACCGGTGTCCCTCGGCTTGCCCGGCCACACCGCGCGGGGCACCGCGAAGAAGATCGATCCCGCGAGCTGGCGGCCGTAGTAATGGCCGGGGCCGGAGTTCGAGAAGGTGATGGTGTTCGCGAACATGCCGATCTGGTCGTAGTCCTTGAGGGCCATCGGCTCCAGGAAGGACGTGGTCTCGACCGGCCGGTAGTTCTTCTCGTCGTAGCGGAAGCGGTCCGCGAACGGGAAGATCAGCAGCGCGACGACCACCGCCATGGACAGCGCGACCCGGTACATCGCCGCGCTCACCGGGAAGACGGTGAACAGCAGCGCGAACATGACCGTCAGGAACCAGTACCGCGGGTTCGAGATAGGGTTGTTGACGATCAGGTTGAGACCGGCGAGCGCCCCCCACGTGACGATGATCGACACCTTGCGGCGGGCGAACTTCGAGGTGATCAGCCAGCGGGTGTACAGGAGCAGGGCGAGCAGCGCCGGTACGGTGCCGAAGCCGCGCAGCAGGGCCTGTCCGGCCTGGCCGTCACCGTTGGAGACGCCCGCCTCCTCGATGCCCGCGATGATCTCCTGACGGCTGGAGAAGAAGACCGCCGGGCCGCCGAGCTTCATGATGAAGACCGCGCTGCACAGGAACGACAGGATCGTCAGCAGTTGGAGGCGGCGCCGGTGCGCCATGACGGGCCGCGACGCCTTCTGGGAGCCGCCCGCCCGCCCGGCCGGGCGGTGTCGGGCCAGCAGCACGCCGACGTCGAAGGCCAGACAGCCGAGCAGGACGAGCCCGATGGCGACGGTCAGGTCGGAGCGCGGGCCGACGACCGGGGTCGGGACCTGACCGAGGACGGCCTGGGCGAGCGGGGCCACGCCCATGGCCATGTAGACGAAGAGCCAGAAGGAACCCTGGAGCAGCTTGCGGCGGCTGGTGAGCACCATCGCGGAGAGTCGGGCGCCCGCGTACATGGTGAGCAGCAGCTGGAGCCAGAAGGCCGCGTCGCGGACGCCGGCACCCGTCTGGAGGGCGACGAACAACGGCAGGAAGACGGTGAATCCGAGCGCGAGCGGAACGGACAGCGCGCGCGAGAGGAGGGTGCGCGGGAGGGTGGCCCGCCCCCACAGGCTCTCGTCCTCGAAGGGCGAGGGAACGGGCGGCTCCGCGGGCGTCGCGGAGGGCTTGCGTATGTCCGTCGTCACTGCCGCCCCCACCCGATGTGCCTGGTCCGCGCGCAGTCTAGTCTGAGCGGGCCACGCCCGGGGAGGCCGTGGCCGAGAGCACGATGGGGGCTTCTGTTGCGTGATCTTCCTTCCTTCACGCTGGCCGGGTACGACAAGGGGCGCGGACTGCTGACGCAGGCGCTCTGGTTCGCCGTGATGAACACGGTCTTCATGGCCTGGTTCTGTCCGGCCCGGCTGCGGGTCGCGCTGCTGCGGGCCTTCGGGGCGAAGATCGGCGAGGGGGTGCTGATCCGGCACAAGGTCCGCGTGCTGTGGCCGTGGAAGCTCACCGTCGGGGACCACGCCTGGATCGGCGAGGGCGTCTGGGTGCTGAACCTGGAGCCGGTGACCATCGGTTCGCACGTGTGCCTCTCGCAGGAGGCGATGCTGTGCACCGGCTCGCACGACCACCGGGCCGCCGACTTCCGCTACCGCAACGCCCCGATCGTCGTCGAGGACGGTGCGTGGGTGGCCGTACGGGCGACCGTGCTCGCCGGGGTCACGGTGGGCCGCTGCGCCGTCGCCGGCGCCGGTTCGGTGGTCCACAGAAACCTTCCCGCACTGACCCTGCAGACGCAGGACGGGCAGCGCCGCCCGGTGGAGGAGCCCAAGTGAGAGTCCTGCACGCCGTCACCCTGCACTCCCCCTCGCACGCCTTCGGCGGTCCGGTCCGGGTCGCGCTCAACCTGACGAAGGGGCTGCGGGCCCGGGGCCACGAGGCCAGGCTGCTGGCGCTCGGTGAGGGCTTCGATCCGTGGCCGACCGAGGTGGAGGGCGTTCCGGCGAAGCTCTTCCCGGCCCGTCGCCTCCTGCCCCTCGGCTTCAGCGGGATGACCTCGCCGGCGCTGCTGGCCTCGGCCGGGCGCCTGGTGCGGGACTGCGACGTCGTGCACGTCCACCTGGCCCGGGACCTGGTGACGCTGCCGGTGGCCCTGGCGGCGCTGCGGGCGGGCAAGCCGCTGGTGCTGCAGACCCACGGCATGGTGGACCCGAGCGAGAAGCTGCTGGCGAAGGTGCTGGACGCGGTGGCGGTACGCCGGCTGCTGCGCGGCGCGGACGCCGTGCTGTACCTGACCCCGCACGAGCGGGAGGGCCTGGACGCGGTGGTCGGCGCCCCGCCCTTGGCGCAGGCGGTCCGGCTCGTCAACGGGACCCCGGCGCAGGAGGAGCGGCCCACGCCCGAGGGCCCGCCGCGCGTCCTGTACTCGGCGCGGCTGCAGGCCCGTAAGCGGCCGGTGGACTTCGTGGACGCGGCCCCGGCGATCCTCGCGGCGCACCCGGACGCGCGGTTCGTGGTCGCGGGGCCGGACGAGGGTGAGTTGGCCGCCGTACGGGCGCGGATCGGGACGCTGGGCCTCACCGACCGGTTCGAGGTCCCGGGAGCCCTGTCCGGCGCGGAGGTCCTGACGGAGCTGCGCCGGGCCCACGTCTACGTACTGCCGTCGGTGGACGAGCCGTTCCCCATGTCGGTGCTGGAGGCCCTCGCCGTGGGCGTCCCGTCGGTGGTGACCCACTCCAACGGCCTGGCCCGCGACATCGCCCGCGCCGGCGCGGGACGCGCGGTCGACCCCGGCCCGGCGGGTGTGTCCGCGGCCGTCCTGGAACTCCTGGACCCGTCGACGAACCGCGAGGCCTCCCTGTCGGCCCGCGAACTGGCCGCGAAGTCCTTCTCCATGGACGCGGTTCTGGACACCCTGCTCCCGATCTACGAAGGCATCCGCTCCTGAGACCGCGGGCCCGCACCGGTGCGGTGCGGGCCCGCGGGTCCGGGACGGTCAGTGGATGTCCCGGCGTTCCTCGACCACCGGGATCGCGCCGCCCGCGGTGCGGCGGCGCTTGTAGACGCTCGTGTACACGGCGAGGCCGATCCCGCCGACCGCCATCATGATCAGACCGACCAGGTCGAGGTTGACGCTCTCCAGCTCCCAGTCGCTCGCGAAGGTGAGGATCGCGCCCACCACGATCAGGACGATGCATCCGCCGATGCCCATGGATCCGCCTTCCGCCGTCGGGACTGTGACCGCGCGGGTACCCGGGTTCCGGGTACGAAAACGCCCCCGCGGGCCGGAAGTCCGGTCCGCGGGGGCGTTGTCGGTTCGGTTACGCCGGGATCCAGGCGTAGCAGCCCGAGGAGTTGAACTCCGCGGTGCCGGCCGGGATCGTCGCCGTGATCTTGTCGCCGGCCTTGGGCGGGGTCTCGGGGCCGGAGGCGAGGGTGCCGCCGTCCTTGCCCTTGGCCTCCCAGGTGCAGTTGGTGGCCTGGGTCAGCGCCCGGTAGGTACCCGCCGCGGGCGAGGTCCGGGGGCCTTCGGGGAAGCCCTTCTCCGCCGCGGCGAGGATCGGCTTCTGGTCCGGGCACAGGAGGGTGATCGCGTCCTTGGCGCCCGGGATC
Organism: Streptomyces sp. CLCI03; assembly: GCF_053615355.1. Classification (NCBI taxonomy): domain Bacteria; kingdom Bacillati; phylum Actinomycetota; class Actinomycetes; order Kitasatosporales; family Streptomycetaceae; genus Streptomyces; species Streptomyces sp. CLCI03. The sequence goes on from NZ_CM132132.1 coordinate 2,692,773, forward strand.
TCGCCGGTGATGACGGCTCCGGTCGCCGCGTCCTTGTCGTGCTTCGCGGTGCGCTGCACCCGCTGGCAGGAGTCCTGCCCGCTCTGCAGCACGGACGCCGGGTCCACCTTGTCGGGGACCCGCCCGCTCAGGTACTTCTTCTCCTCCGCCGTGAAGCTGCCCGTCTTCGGGGTGAGCTTCGCGTCCGGCACCGTGGGGCCGGTCGGCTTCGCGTCGGGATCGGTCGACGGCTGCGGAGCGTCCGCCGGGTCGGGGGCCGACGACGAGGCCGGGGGCTTCGGCGAGGCGCCGGATTCGGCCTTGTCCCCGCCCGAACTGCAGGCGGTCAGCGTCAGGGCGGCGGCCAGCAGGACAGCAGCCGCTGCGGAGCGTCGGTACATCGGATGGCTCCCGTACTCAAGGGGGTGTGCAGCGGGGCCCGGCCACAGAGAGCCGGACCCCGCACGCCGTCAGGCGGTTGTTTCGGTCTTCGTCGCTTACTTCGCGCCGAAGGTGAGGACCAGCTGCGGAGTACCCTCCGCCGCCGTGGCCTCGGAGGACCAGATCCACAGCGGGTCGGTGCCCGTGCTCGTCAGGCCCAGGCCGTAACTGGTGCCCAGCGCCGCGGTGACCGTGGCGGTGTCCAGCTCCACGTTGTGCACCGCGGAGCCCTCCGGCACGCCCGCGAGCGTGCCGAGCGGGGTGGTGCCGAGGGTGGGCTTGGTGTTGAAGGTCGTACCCGCGCCCGTCCAGTTACCGGTGATCGGGACCACCTTCACGGTGTCGGTGGTACCGGCGTTCGCCTGCGTGCTGGTCTTGATCTGCAGCGAGGCGGACTTCAGGACCTGGCCGGCCGGGGCGGCCGGCAGGTTGAAGCGCATGTACGTCTCGTACAGCGAGCCGCTGCCGCGGACCGCGAGCGAGGTCGACGCGCCGTTGGCGGCGCTCGGGGCACCCTGGTTGACGTAGGTGTCCTCGGTCGTCTTGACCGCGGAGACCGTGTCGGTGGGCGCCTTGGCCAGGTCGAAGTGGCTCTTGACCTGGGCTTGGGTGAGCGCCGACGGGTAGACGGCCGTCTCGTCGAGCTGACCCGCGAAGAAGTTGCTCGTCGGACGGGTCGGCCAGCTGGCGAGGTTGTCGCCACCGACGTGCCAGTAGCCCGCGATGTTGCTGTTGCTCGTGGCGTTCAGGGAGCCCTTGTTCTGGCCGTCGACGTACAGGGTGATGCCGCCGGGGCCCTGGGTGCCGACCACGTGGTGCCACTTGTTGTCGTTGTACGTCTCGAACAGGCCCGTGGAGACGGTGCGGGTCGAGCCGTTGTAGACGCCGAAGACCAGGCGACCGGTGTTGGTCATGTAGATCTGGCGGTCGTAGGTGCCGCTGTTGCGCGCCTGGTTGTTGCCGAAGCCGATGAGCTTGCCACCGCGCGTGGTGTTCGTCTTGAACCAGGTCTCGACGGTGAACGCGTTGCCGACCGTCTGACGACGGTCGCTGTACACCTGCTGGCTGGTCCCGTTGAAGCCCATCGCCGTGCTGCCGGAGACGGCGCCGGGCGACTGCTTCAGGGCGGGGGCGTTGAGCTGGATGCCGCTGCGGTTGCCGGACACCGAGGAGTCGGCGACGTAGGGGCTGACCGCGTCGTCGTAGCGCCAGTACAGGTCGGCGCCGTCGGTACGGACCTGGTTCGGGTAGGACTGGACCGAGGTCGGGACGGTCACCGAGGCGACGGCCGACAGGGCGCTGGTGTTACCGGCGGCGTCGGTCGCGGTCACCCGGTAGGTGTAGCTCTGACCGGCCTTGACCGTGGCGTCGTTCCAGGAGGCCTGCGGGCGCTCCCACTCCAGCGAGCTCGCGGTGACGGTCGCGGCCGGGGTGGCGGAGCCGTTGCGGTAGATGCGGTACGTCAGCTTGCTGTCGTCCGCGTCGTAGCTGGTGCGCCAGCGGACCTGGACCTCGCCGGGCTTCACGCTGGAGGCGCTGGCCACGGGGGTGGTCGGGGCGCCGACGTCGCCCTTGGAGGCGAAGCGGGTCAGACCCCACTGCGGCTTGCCGTTGATGAGGGTGAACTCACCGCCGACCCACATGTACTTGACGTCGTTCTTCTCGGCCACGGCCATGACGCGCGGGCCGATGCCCTCGGTGCCGTCCATGCCGTCGTTGGCCGTGGGGTGCCAGCCGAGCTTGCCCGGGCCGCGCACGAAGCCGTCCACGGGCGCGGGGGCGGCGCCTTCGTGGTTGGTCGGCTGGGCCAGCAGGAAGTTCCGCTTGCCGTCGGGGAACTCCAGCTCGGTGGAGCAGTCGTGCCCGTGCGAGGAGCTGTAGAGCACTCCCTCGTAGGGCAGGACGAACTGGGTGGCGCCGAGGCAGCGGTCACGCCACTTCTCGGTGAAGTCGCTCAGGCGCAGGCCGATGCGGCCGTCGAAGACGCCGCCGCCGGAGCCCTCGTGACCGGTGTAGAAGCCGGTGTCGTCGGTGGAGATGTCCTTGACGACCGAGTTCGACGGGATGTTGTTGTACGTCTTGGTGACCGCGCCCGTGGTGGCGTTGACCACGGCCAGGGCGTGGCTGTTGGAGCCGTTGACGCTGAAGAAGTCGCCGCCGAGGATGACGTTCTTCCCGTCGGGGGTGACCTCGATGGCGCGGCCCGGCTCGTCGACGTTGGCGACGAAGGGCTTCAGCGCACCGGAGGAGGCGTCCACGGCGGCGAACCGCTCGCGGGTCTGGCCCTCGACGGTGTTGAAGTCGCCACCCGCGTACAGGGTGTCGTCGGTGACGGCGAGCGCGCGCACGGTGGCGGGGACGCTCGGGTGGAACGATGCCTTGGGGGTGCAGCTCGCGATGTCGATCGCGGCGAGGCTGGACACCGGGGTGCCGTTGACGGCGCCGAAGTACCCGCCCGCGTAGAGGGTCTTCTTGTCGTTCGAGACCACCAGCGTACGGACGGTCGCCGTGCCTTCGCCGATGGTGAAGGCCAGCTTGCAGGAGGTGGGATTGCCGGTGGCGGCGTCGAGAGCCACGAAGTTCACGGCGTTCTGCTCCGCGCCTGCCGCGCCCTCGGGCGGGCGGACGGCCGAGAAGGTACCGCCGGCGAAGACGGTGCCGTTGGCCTGGGCCATCGCCCAGACGACGCCGTTCGTCTGCCAGGTCGGCAGTTCGTCGGCGGTGAATGCCACCGGCGCCGTGATGGCGGACGCCTCAGGCATCAGCACCAGGCCTATACCGGTGCCCGCACCGGCCAGTGACAGGACGAGGGCGGCAGTCAGCCCTCTGGATCTACGCATGAGCCCCCCAGGGCAATTGCCCGGTTTGATGGCTGGAACTATCCGAACAGCCATATGTACTGGCGCAGACTAGGGCTCATGTGAAGGCCTGGTCACCTCTCTTGACCCATTGCATACCAACTTGGAATCAACAGGTTCAGCATGGAGGGTGCACAAGGGACATACGGCAGGTTTACCCCGGCCACACCCCCGCAGAGCTGCGAAGTATGGCCGGAACACGGCAAACCGTAGGGGAAATATAAGGCCTCAGCGGTCGATGCGGACCGTCACGCCCGCCAGTTGGTCCTCGACCTGGCGGATGTCGGCGTCGACCATGATCTGCGCGAGCTCCGCCACCAGGACCGTCGGCTTCCAGCCAAGCAGCTCGTGCGCCTTGGAGGCGTCGCCGATGAGGGCGTCGACCTCGCTGGGGCGCTCGTACTTGGGGTCGTAGCGCACGTGGTCCGTCCAGTCGAGGCCGGCGTGCGTGAAGGAGGCCTCGACGAACTCGCGGACGGTCGCGGCCACCCCGGTGGCGACGACGTAGTCGGTGGGCTCGTCCTGCTGGAGCATCCGCCACATGGCGTCGACGTACTCGGGGGCGTAGCCCCAGTCGCGCACCGCGTCGAGGTTGCCGAGGTAGAGGTGGTCCTGGAGACCGGCCTTGATGCGGGCCACCGCGCGGGTGATCTTGCGGGTCACGAAGGTCTCGCCGCGGCGCGGGGACTCATGGTTGAAGAGGATCCCGTTGACGGCGAACATGTCGTACGCCTCGCGGTAGTTCACCGTGGTCCAGTACGCGAACACCTTCGCGGCGCCGTACGGGCTGCGCGGGTGGAACGGGGTCTGCTCGTTCTGCGGCGGCGGGGTGGACCCGAACATCTCGGAGGACGAGGCCTGGTAGATGCGGGTGTCGACACCGCTGGCCCGGATCGCCTCCAGCAGCCGCAGCGCGCCGAGGCCGGTCACGTCGCCCGTGTAGAGCGGGGCGTCGAAGGAGACGCGGACGTGGGACTGCGCGCCGAGGTTGTAGACCTCGTCGGGGCGTATGTCGCGGAGCAGGTTCACGAGCGCGACGCCGTCGGAGAGGTCCGCGTGGTGCAGGACGAAGGACCGGTTGGCGGTCTGCGGGTCCTGGTAGATGTGGTCGACCCGCTCCGTGTTGAAGCTGGAGGACCGCCGCACGAGCCCGTGCACCGTGTAGCCCTTGGAGAGCAGGAGCTCGGCGAGGTACGAGCCGTCCTGTCCGGTGACTCCGGTGATCAGTGCGGTCTTGCCCATGGGGTCCCCTTGCTGGTGGTTTCTGTCGGTCGTGGTGAGGCGGTGCCTCGGAGTGGGTGCGGAGCGGGCCTTCGGGCGTCGCACCGAACGGCCCGGCCGCGGCCCGGGGGCCGGATTGCGTTACCGTACACGGCCGCCCCCGGGCTGCCCCGGCAGGGCGGACGCCCCTGCCCGGAGCGGACGCGGTCCGGGCCGCTCCCGGTTCCGGAGCCGGCCGGGATCCCGGCCGACCCGGCGGTCGGGTGCCGGCCGCCGGTGGACTGCCGGCGCCGTCGGGCCCGCCGGATGTCGGTCGGTGAACGGCTCCTGGCCGCCGCCCGCGGCCGGGTCCGCGCCGCCGCCCCGGACCATGGGGTCCGGCGCGGTGGTGCGGGCTCGGGCTCGGGCCGTGGACCACTGCCGCCCCCGCGGGAGCGGACTGGCATCATCGGCGGTATGACAAGTTCGTTGCCGCTCCTGCCCCCGAACGCCCGCGTCTTCGTCGCGGGCCACCGCGGCCTCGTGGGATCCGCGGTCGCCCGGCGGCTCACCGCCGACGGCCATGAGGTGCTGACCCGAGGTCGTGCCGACCTCGACCTGCGCGACGCCGCCGCCACCGCGGCGTACCTGAAGGACGTCCGCCCGGACGCCGTGGTGCTGGCCGCCGCCAAGGTAGGCGGGATCATGGCCAACAGCACGTACCCGGTGCAGTTCCTGGAGGAGAACCTCCAGATCCAGCTCAGCGTGATCGGCGGCGCCCATGCGGCCGGCGTGGGCCGGCTGCTGTTCCTGGGCTCCTCGTGCATCTACCCGAAGCTGGCCCCGCAGCCGATCCGCGAGGACGCCCTGCTGACCGGCCCGCTGGAGCCGACCAACGAGGCCTACGCCCTCGCGAAGATCGCCGGCATCGTCCAGGTCCAGTCGTACCGCAAGCAGTACGGGGCCTCGTACATCTCGGCGATGCCGACGAACCTCTACGGCCCGGGCGACAACTTCGACCTGGAGACCTCGCACGTCCTGCCGGCGCTCGTCCGGCGCTTCCACGAGGCCGCCGCCGAGGGCCGTGACGAGGTCACGCTGTGGGGCTCGGGCACCCCGCGCCGGGAGTTCCTGCACGTGGACGACCTGGCCGCGGCCTGCGCCGTACTGCTGAACTCCTACGACGGCGACGAGCCCGTCAACATCGGCTGCGGCGAGGACCTGACCATCAAGGAACTGGCCGAGACGATCGCCGAGGTGACCGGCTTCCGCGGCGAGCTCGCCTGGGACACGTCCAAGCCGGACGGGACCCCGCGCAAGCTGCTGGACGTGAGCCGCCTGACGTCGCTCGGCTGGAAGCCCGCCGTCCCGCTGCGGGACGGCATCGCCGCCACGTACAAGTGGTGGCGCGAGCAGAGCTGATCGCACAGGCGGCCCGGACCCCTCAGTACGCCCCGCGACCGTCTACGACGGCGCGGAGCGTGCGGCCCATGACGTCGACATCGCTGGTGAAGGACCAGTTGTCGACGTACTGGAGGTCGAGCTGGATGGTTTCGTCCCAGGACAGGTCGGACCTTCCACTGATCTGCCACAACCCCGTCATCCCGGGCCGTACGGTGAGCCGGCGCAGCTCGACCTCGTCGTACTTCGCCACCTCCTCGGGCAGCGGCGGGCGCGGGCCGACCAGCGACATGTCGCCGATCATCACGTTGACGAGCTGCGGGAGCTCGTCCAGCGAGGTACGGCGCAGCAGCCGGCCCACCCGGGTCACCCGGGGGTCGCGGCGCATCTTGAACATCAGCCCGTCGTTCTCGTTGGACCCGGACAGCTCGGCCTTGAGGGCGTCGGCGTCCACGACCATCGTGCGGAACTTCCACATGACGAACGGGACTCCGTCGCGGCCGATCCGCCGCTGCCGGTAGAAGGCCGGGCCGCGCGAGCCCAGACGTATGGCGAGGACGATCCCCAGGAGGACCGGGGAGAGCAGCAGCAGTCCGGCCGCGGCTCCGACCCGGTCCAGGGCCGACTTGAGCAGCGTCTGCACCCCGCGGCTGACGGGCGGCGCCACCCGCAGCACGGCGAGCCCGCCCGCGGACAGGGTCTCCAGCCGCTTGACGGAGACCTCCACCAACCCGGGGAAGACCGCGAGTTCCAGGCCCGTGTCGTGCAGGGCCCAGGCGATGCGGCGCAGCCGCTCCCCCGTGATCCGCACGCCGGGGGCCACCAGCACCAGGTCGGCGTGGTGGCTGGCGACGGCGCCGAGCACGGCCGCGGAGTCGCCGTTCGGGGCCTCGGGTGCCGTTCCGTCGAGCCGCGCCGCCACGGGTACCCCGCTGGCGAGCGGCCCGGCACCGACCGGGACCACGCCGACGACGACGTACGGGTGGTCGGTGCGGGCGGCGAGGTGTGCGATGACGTCCTCGGCCGCGTCGGGCTCGCCGACGACGAGGACCCGGCTGACGGCCTGGGCCTCGCGGCGGGCGGCCGACAGGTGGCGGTAGGTCAGTTTGTGGACGGCGACGGTGATGAGCAGAGCGGGCAGCAGGGCCCCGAGCGCGGACAGTCGGGGGGTGGCCTCTTCGGTCACCACGCGCGCCACGGCCAGTACGCCGATGAGAATCAGCCAGTCATGGACGACCGGCAGTACGCCGCGGGACTCCCCGAGCGTCCGGGTCGCGTAGCGCCGGCGCAGCGCCTGCACCCCGGTCCACGCCACGGCGGCGGCCAGGGCACAGTAGACGGGCCGGACCTGCTGCGCCGCGTCGAAGACGAGTCCAACCGGGATCGCGGCGCCGAGGAAGTCGGCGGCGATTGCGGCCGGGCGGTACCAACGGGCCTTGTCCCCGAGGCGCCGCGCGGGCGCAAGGGACTCCCGGGCCGCTCGGGCCACTCTTTGCGCAGGAATATGGACATGCCTCATGGGCCCCCCTGGCACGTGGTCTATGACAGTGGCAGGTGTCCATGGCTTCCCCTGGCAACGAACATCTGCCGCACCGGGAAACAGTACGACAAACACCCGTACGGTAAATGCCGTTTGGGTCAACGCAGCCTCTTGTTGCGCAAGTGTTAGCAACCGGTACCAGGCGTTCCGCATGCCGAAAGGCCCAGGAAGCACACGAAGGTGAATGGTCCGGATAGCGGATACGTATCTTCGGACAACGGACCGTTTCCGGCCAACCTTTTGACGCGGCCCTGACATCTGCCGCTGCGAGTGGCAATCTTCGACCGTTCATCGCACCAGCCCTGTTCTGCCCGGAGGCCCACCCAGCCATCCGGAACCCCCCTTGCAGAAGGAGTCTGCGTTGAGGTCCACCCCCCAGAGGCGTGCCACCGCTGCCGGCGCGCTCGTTGCCGCGGCAGCCCTGCTCGCCGTAGGTGTACAGGCCGGCACCGCGACCGCCGACGCCACCGCGTCGCAGGCCTCCAAGGCCGCCCAGCCCAACCCGGGCGCGGCCAACCGCGCACTCAGCGCCTCGGAGCGTGCGACGCTCCTGGCCGATGCCAACTCGACCACCGTGCAGGCCGCCAAGGCGCTCGGCCTCGGCAGTGGCGAGAAGCTCGTCGTCCGCGACGTTGTCCAGGATGCGGACGGCACCACGCACACCACCTACGAGCGCACCTACGACGGACTGCCCGTCCTCGGTGGTGACCTCACCGTCCACGCCAAGGACGGCGTCACCAAGAGTGTGACGAAGGCGACCAACCACGAGATCAAGGTCGCCGACACCAGCGCCACCGTGACGCCGGCGGCCGCCGAGAGCCAGGCCGTCTCCGCCGCGAGCGCCGAGGGCTCCAAGGAGGCCAAGCCCTCCAAGAACGCCCGCAAGGTGATCTGGGCGGCCGAGGGCGCGCCGGTCCTCGCGTTCGAGACCGTCGTCGGCGGCCTCCAGCACGACGGCACGCCGAACGAGCTCCACGTGGTGACCAACGCCAAGACCGGCGCCAAGATCACCGAGTGGCAGGCCATCGAGACCGGCACCGGCAACACGATGTACAGCGGCCAGGTGACCCTCGGGACCACCCAGTCGGGCAGCACCTGGAACCTGACCGACGCCGCGCGCGGCAACCACAAGACGTACAACCTCAACCGTGGCTCCGGCTCCGGCACCGGCACGCTCTTCTCCGGCCCGGACGACGTCTGGGGCAACGGCACCGCCGCCAACCTGGAGACCGCCGCCGCGGACGCGCACTACGGCGCCGCCGTCACGTGGGACTACTACAAGAACGTGCACGGCCGCAACGGCCTGCGCAACGACGGCGTGGCCCCGTACACCCGGGTCCACTACGGCAACGCCTACGTCAACGCGTTCTGGAGCGACTCCTGCTTCTGCATGACGTACGGCGACGGCGAGGGCAACAACAAGCCGCTCACCTCCACCGACGTGGCCGCGCACGAGATGACCCACGGTCTGACCTCGGTCACCGGCAACATGACCTACAGCGGTGAGCCCGGCGGTCTGAACGAGGCGACCTCCGACATCATGGCGGCGGCCGTCGAGTTCTACGCCAACAACCCGCAGGACGTCGGCGACTACCTGGTCGGCGAGAAGATCGACATCAACGGCGACGGCACCCCGCTGCGCTACATGGACAAGCCCAGCAAGGACGGCTCGTCCAAGGACAGCTGGTACTCGGGCATCGGTGGCATCGACGTCCACTACTCCTCGGGCCCGGCCAACCACTGGTACTACCTGGCCTCCGAGGGCTCCGGCGCCAAGGTCATCAACGGCGTGAGCTACAACTCGCCGACCGCGGACGGCCTGCCCGTCACCGCGATCGGCCGTGACGCCGCCTCGAAGATCTGGTTCCGTGCGCTGACGGTCGGCTACTTCAAGTCGAACACCAACTACGCCGACGCCCGCGTCCAGACGCTGAAGGCCGCCGCCGACCTCTACGGTCAGGGCTCGACCATCTACAACAACGTCGCCAACGCGTGGGCCGGCATCGCCGTCGGATCCCGCATCTCCAACGGCGTCTCGGTCACCCCGATCGCCAACCAGAGCACCGTCACGGGCAGCGCGGTGAGCCTGCAGGTCCAGGCCACCAGCACGAACCCGGGTGCGCTGAGCTACGCGGCGACCGGCCTGCCGGCCGGCCTGTCGATCAACGCCTCCAACGGCCTGATCTCGGGCACCGCCACCACCGCGGGCACGTCCAACGTGACCGTCACGGTGACCGACTCGCAGAACCAGACCGGCACCGCGGCGTTCACCTGGACGGTCGGCACCACGCAGCCGAGCGTCTTCGAGAACACCACGGACTACCAGATCGCGGACAACGCGACCGTCGAGTCCCCGATCAACGTGACGCGATCGGGCAACGCCCCGAGCGCCCTCAAGGTGGACGTGAACATCGTCCACACCTACGTCGGTGACCTGGTCGTCGACCTGGTCGCCCCCGACGGCAGCGTCTACAACCTGCGCAACCGCACCGGCGGCAGCGCGGACAACATCGTCCAGCAGTTCACCGTGAACGCCTCCTCCGAGGTCGCGAACGGCACCTGGAAGCTCCGCGTCCGGGACGCCGCCAGCCTGGACACCGGCTACATCAACAGCTGGAAGCTCACCTTCTGACCCTTGCGGGGCAGGGTGAACGCCGGCTGAGCAGATAGACACGGGGCCGCCCGGGAGGAATCCTCCCCGGGCGGCCCTGTTCCATGGGCGCCTGCGCGGCCGGGACCTCAGGCCCCGGGGCGGCCCAGGGCACGGAAGATGGCGGTGAGGAGGTTCTCCTCCTCTTCCTCCTCGTCCTCGGGGGCCTGGTTCTGGTTCTGGTTCTGGTCGGGCCGTCCCGGCCAGGTGCCGTTCCCGCCCGTACCGCCGTTCCCGCCCGTACCGTCGTTGCCGCCGTTGCCGCCGTCGGTCTGGTCCTCGTCGTCGCGCGACTGGTCGTCCCGGCCCGGCCAGGTGCCGTTCCCACCGTTCCCGCCGGTGCCGCCGTTGCCTCCGGTACCGCCGTTGTCGCCCCGGCCCGCGTCCGCCTCGTCCACCGGCTTGAAGTAGACCGAGACGACCTCCACCCGCTTCGCGTTCTCCCCCGGCTTCAGCACCTTCTCCGCCTCGCCGTCGCAGCCCCGGTTGTCGAAGAGGACCGCCAGCGACTCCGTGTCGTTGCGCACCTCGATGGCGGGCTCGTCGCGGGAGGTGCGCGTCAGCAGGTAGCAGGTGTCGTTGTCGGCGGGCCGGATCTGGCCTCTCCTCTCGGTGCCGGCCGCGTCGAGGTAGCGGTAGTGCAGGGTGCCGAGGGCGCGTTCGCCGTGGTCGTCGGCCATCGACGGCCCGGCGGTGGGCAGGGCGAGCGCGAGAGCGCCGACGAACGCGGCGGCGGTCGAGCGAAGACGCATGGGGGAGTCCGTTCCTCGGGTTGCTCGGGTTCCGCGGATACCGGTCCGGTGGCATCCTCGGGCAGCGTAGGAGCGCAGGAGCCCGCCGAATCGATTCGGCATGCCCAGTACGTTCGAAGGTTCACCCGTGAGGTCCCCGCCGTACGGCCCTGCGCACGGTCTCCCCGCGCACGGCCTCGGTCGCGGCCGAGACGGATCGGCGCGGTGGACGGCGGGGGGCAGGTGGAGGTGATCCCGGCCCTGCGCAGCGTCGAGCGGGCCGGGATGCTCGTGGAGGGCGAGCGGCCGGTGGATCCGCCGCCCGCCCCCTGAAGCGGTACCGCCACGGTGCCTACCGCAGCAGGACCCCGCCGCCCGCGTCCGTCTCCACCGGGGCCGCGACCAGGCCCAGTTCCGCCGGGGTCGCCAGCAGCGGGTGCGCGGGCAGGATGCGCACCGTGTAGCCGAAGGGCCCCGTACGGTCGAGGGCGAGCGGGCCCTCGTACACCCAGCGGCCCTCCAGATCGGGCCCCGCGGCCGGCTTGAGCGGGAAGCTCCGCCCGTCCCGGATCACGTCCTGCGGGTCGACCCGGCCGCCGAAGGCCTGGACCTCCACGTCCTCGGGGGTGAGGGTGTCCAGAGCCACCTGCACGCGCAGGGTGAGGGTGGCGCCCAGTTCGGCGGTGCCGCCCACCGGAACCGCGGCCAGCGTCTCCACGTGTTCGACGGAGACCCGCGGCCAGGCCGCCCGGACCCGGCCCTTCCACCAGGCGAGGTCGCGCGCCGCCGCGGCGTCCAGGGCCCGGTGGGCGAGCGCGGCCGGCGTGTACAGCCGCTCCACGTACTCCCGGACCATGCGCCCGGCGAGCACCTTCGGCCCCAGCGAGACGAGCGTGCGCCGGACCATCTCGATCCACCGCACCGGGAGCCCGGTGCGTCCGACCCGGTCGTAGAAGCGGGGCGCGACCCGGTTCTCGATCAGCTCGTAGAGGGCGGTGGCCTCCAGGTGGTCGCGCCGGTCCTCGTCCGCGCCGAGCCCGTCGGCGGTCGGGATGGCCCAGCCGAAGTCCGGCTCGAACCACTCGTCCCACCAGCCGTCGAGGACGGAGAGGTTGAGGCAGCCGTTCAGCGCGGCCTTCATCCCGCTCGTGCCGCAGGCCTCCAGGGGCCGCAGCGGGTTGTTCAGCCAGACGTCGCAGCCCGGGTAGAGCTTCTGCGCCATGGCCATGCCGTAGTCGGGCAGGAAGACGATCCGGTGGCGCACCCTCGGGTCGTCCGCGAAGCGCACCAGTTCCTGCACGAGCCGCTTCCCGCCGTCGTCGGCCGGATGCGCCTTGCCCGCGACCACGATCTGCACCGGCCGCTCCGGGTCGAGGAGCAGCCTGCGCAGCCGCTCCGGGTCGCGCAGCATCAGCGTCAGCCGCTTGTACGAGGGCACGCGCCGGGCGAAGCCGATGGTCAGGACGTCCGGGTCGAGTACGGAGTCCACCCAGCCCAGCTCGGCCGCGGCGGCGCCGCGCTGGCGCCACGAGGCCCGCAGTCGGTCCCGTACCTCCTGCACCAGCTGCTCGCGCAGCACCCGCCGCAGGTCCCACACGTCCTGGTCCGGGATCTCGGCGACCGCGTCCCAGCGCGGGGAGCCGCCGACCGACAGGGCGTCCTCGGTGCGGCCCGCGCCGATCTGACGGGCGCCGAGCCGGACCACCTCGGGGGCGACCCAGGTGGGGGCGTGCACCCCGTTGGTCACGGAGGTGATGGGTACGTCGGCCGGGTCGAAGCCGGGCCACAGCCCGGCGAACATCTCCCGGCTGACCGCGCCGTGCAGGGTGGACACCCCGTTGGCCCGCTGGGCCAGGCGCAGGCCCATCACGGCCATGTTGAACACGCCGGGGTCGCCGCCGGGATAGGTCTCCGCGCCCAGTTCCAGGATCCGCTCGACGGGTACGCCGGCCAGTTCCCCGCCCTCCCCGAAGTGCCGGGCGACCAGGGCCCGCTCGAAGCGGTCGATCCCGGCCGGGACGGGGGTGTGCGTGGTGAACACGGTTCCGGCGCGCACCGCCTCGACGGCGGCGTCGAAGCCGAGGCCCTGCTCCCGCTCCAGTTCCCTTATGCGTTCGAGTCCGAGGAAACCGGCATGTCCCTCGTTGGTGTGGAAGACCTCGGGGTCGGGGTGGCCGGTGATCCGGCAGTACGCGCGTACCGCGCGCACACCGCCGATGCCGAGCAGCATCTCCTGGAGCAGCCGGTGGTCGCTGCCGCCGCCGTAGAGCCGGTCGGTCACCTCGCGGGCCGCGACGTCGTTGTCCTCGACGTCGGAGTCCAGGAGCAGCAGCGGTACGCGTCCGACGCGGGCCTGCCAGATGTGGGCGTGCAGGGTGCGTCCGCCGGGCATGGTCAGCGAGACGCGGGCGGGGGTGCCGTCGTCCTGGCGGAGCAGGCCGAGCGGGAGTTCGTTGGGGTCGAGGACGGGATAGTGCTCCTGCTGCCAGCCGTCGCGGGAGAGCGACTGGCGGAAGTAGCCGTGGCGGTAGAGCAGGCCCACCCCGATGAGCGGGACGCCGAGGTCGCTGGCGGCCTTGAGGTGGTCCCCGGCGAGGATGCCGAGGCCGCCGGAGTATTGCGGCAGGGCGGCGGTGATGCCGAATTCGGGGGAGAAATAGGCGATGGCGGCGGGTAGTTCCGCGCCCTTCTCCTGGCTCTGGTACCACCTCCCGCCGTTCACGTAGTCATCGAGGTCGGCGGCGGCGACGGCGAGTCGGCGCAGGAACCGGCGGTCCGCGGCCAGTTCGGCGAGCCGGGCCGCGGAGACGGCGCCGAGCAGCCGGACGGGATCGCCGCCGGCGGCCTGCCAGCCCTCGGGGTCGACGGATTGGAAGAGTTCACGGGTCTCGGAATGCCACGACCAGCGCAGATTGCGCGCGAGGTCGGTGAGCGGCAGCAGGGGCTCCGGGAGGACGGGGCGCACGGTGAATCGACGGATAGCCTTCACACGTTCCACCTTCGCAGGGGATTGCGGATCGGAGCGGGCTCACCACGCTGTGCACCCGCGCATCACCCCCGGAAGGCTAGCGAGGACGGTCCTCCTCCGACAGGTCACCCGGGGGCGAACGCCGCCTCCCGGGCCGCCGGGCGCCGATCGATCGGCGTGACGTCCGGGAACACCTGTCGCATCGTCGCCCGTATGAACGAGGCGGGTGAACGAGACGGTGCGCGCGGTGCCGGAGCGGATCGGGGCCTTCCTCCTCAGGACGGGGCGCGCGGGGCCCGTGGGGCGGGTGGTTCCCGACCCGTCCACGCCCGGGATCCACGCCGCGTGCGCCCGTACGTCACCTGGTTCCGGCCGACTTGACGGAGCCTCGGTGGATGTCGAGCCGGGGCTTGGTATTGCCCGTGCCACTACGTACGAGTAGTTAACCGAGCACCCGGGTTGGGCGGGGTGATAGTGGGAAGGGCTCCCCGGGTACACGCGTACACGCACGGCGCCTCCGCCCACAAACCCTCTCCCCGCCACCCGAGTGAACGCGGACAGGAGCGGCCATGCCCGCAGCCCAGCCGTCCACTGAGCGGCTAGAAACAGAGCGAACAGAGCGTGCACTACCAGCCGTGATTCCGGCTGGCCTGTTGTCACCGAGCCCTGCGAACTGCCCCCAGGTGATCCCATCATGATCGGTCGCATTCCCGTGCTGGACGTCCGCCCCGCCGTCGACTGCGGCGCCAGACCCGCAAAGGCGGTCGTGGACGAGGTCTTCGAGATCTCCGCCACCGTGTTCCGTGAAGGACACGACGCCGTCGCCGCCCACCTCGTCCTGCGTGATCCGGGCGGGCGGCTGCGGGCCCCCGTGCCGCTGAGCGAACTCGCCCCCGGCACCGACCGGTGGGGGACCAAGATCTCCGTCGACGTCGAGGGGAGGTGGACGTACACCGTCGAGGCGTGGAGCGATCCGGTCGCCACGTGGCGGGCCCATGCCGCGATCAAGATCCCGGCCGGGATCGACACCGGTCTCATGCTGCTGGAGGGCGCGGAGCTCTACGAGCGGGCCGGGGCCCGGATCCCCAAGCGGGACGGGCGCGAGGCCGTCCTGGTCGCCGCCGGCACCATGCGCGACGAGGACCTGCCCGTCGCCGAACGGTACGAGGCCGCCCTCGATCCGGCCGTGGACGCCGCGTTCGCCCGGCGCCCGTACCGGGAGCTGGTCACCGCCTCCAAGCCCCTGCCGCTCCTGGTGGAGCGCAAGCGGGCCCTCTTCGGTTCCTGGTACGAGATGTTCCCGCGCTCCGAGGGTGCGGTGCTGGAGCCCGGTGAGGCCCCGGTCAGCGGGACCTTCCGGACCGCCGCCGAGCGGCTGCCGGCGATCGCCGCGATGGGCTTCGACGTGGTCTACCTGCCGCCGATCCACCCGATCGGGTCCACCTACCGCAAGGGTCCGAACAACACTCTTTCCGCCGGTAGTTGGGACCCGGGCGTGCCGTGGGCCATCGGTTCCACCGAGGGCGGCCACGACGCGGTCCACCCGGAGCTCGGCACCATCGAGGACTTCGACGCCTTCGTCGGGCGTGCCCGCGAGCTGGGCATGGAGATCGCGCTGGACTTCGCCCTGCAGTGCTCCCCCGACCACCCGTGGGTCGAGAAGCACCCGGAGTGGTTCCGTCACCGGGCGGACGGGACGATCGCGTACGCCGAGAACCCGCCGAAGAAGTACCAGGACATCTATCCGATCCACTTCGACACGGACATGGCCGGCCTCGTCAAGGAGACCTGCCGGATCCTGCGGTACTGGATGGAGCACGGTGTCCGGATCTTCCGGGTCGACAATCCGCACACCAAGCCGGTCGTCTTCTGGCAGAAGGTGATCGCGGACATCAACAAGTCGGACCCGGACGTGATCTTCCTGGCGGAGGCGTTCACCCGGCCCGCGATGATGCGGGCGCTGGCCGCCGTCGGCTTCCAGCAGTCGTACACCTACTTCACCTGGCGCAACACCAAGGCCGAGCTGACCGAGTACCTGACCGAGCTGGCGGACACCCCGTCCGCCTCGGTCATGCGGCCGAACTTCTTCGTCAACACCCCGGACATCCTGCACGAGTACCTGCAGCACGGAGGCCGCCCCGCCTTCGAGGTCCGGGCCGTCCTGGCCGCCACCCTCTCCCCGGCCTGGGGGGTCTACGCGGGCTACGAGCTCTGCGAGAACACCCCGGTGCGCGAGGGCAGCGAGGAGTACCTGAACTCCGAGAAGTACGAGTTCCGGCCGCGCGACTGGGCCGCCGCCGATCGCTCCGGCGAGACGATCGCCCCGCTGATCACCTCCCTGAACCGGCTGCGCCGGCGCAACCCCGCGCTCCAGCAGCTGCGCGACATCCACTTCCACTCGACCGACAACGAACAGGTGATCGCCTATTCGAAGCACGCCGGAGCCAATTCCGTACTGGTGGTCGTCAACCTCGATCCGCACCACACCCAGGAGGCGACGGTGTCGTTGGACATGCCGGTACTCGGCCTCGACTGGCACGGGTCCCTCGCGGTGCGCGACGAGCTCACCGGCGAGACCTATCACTGGGGCAGGGCGAACTACGTGCGCCTAGAGCCGGGCCGTACGCCCGCGCACGTACTGGCCGCTCTGCGACCGTCCCCGCCCACCGGAGGGTCACCCACCACATGATGATCAACGATCCCGTCCACGACACCTTCGAGGACACCCCCGCCAAGGACCGCGATCCCGACTGGTTCAAGCGGGCGGTCTTCTACGAGGTCCTCGTCCGCTCCTTCCACGACAGCAACGGCGACGGCGTCGGCGACCTCAAGGGGCTCACCAGCAAACTGGACTACCTCCAGTGGCTCGGTGTCGACTGCCTGTGGCTGCCGCCGTTCTTCGCCTCACCCCTGCGCGACGGGGGTTACGACGTCGCCGACTACACCTCCGTGCTCCCCGAGTTCGGCGACCTCGCCGACTTCGTGGAGTTCGTGGACGCCGCGCACACCCGCGGCATGCGGGTGATCATCGACTTCGTCATGAACCACACGAGCGATCAGCACGAGTGGTTCCAGCAGTCGCGCAAGGACCCGGACGGTCCGTACGGCGACTACTACATGTGGGCCGACAACGACAAGCAGTACCAGGACGCCCGCATCATCTTCGTCGACACCGAGACCTCCAACTGGACGTACGACCCGGTACGCAAGCAGTACTACTGGCACAGATTCTTCTCCCACCAGCCGGACCTCAACTACGAGAACCCGGCCGTGGTGGAGGAGATCGTCTCCGCGCTGCGCTTCTGGCTCGACCTCGGCATCGACGGCTTCCGCCTCGACGCGGTGCCCTACCTGTACGCCGAGGAGGGCACCAACTGCGAGAACCTGCCCCGCACCCACCAGCTCCTCAAGCGGGTCCGGGCCGAGATCGACGCGCACTACCCGGACACCGTGCTGCTCGCCGAGGCCAACCAGTGGCCCGAGGACGTCGTCGACTACTTCGGCGACTACGAGAAGGGCGGGGACGAGTGCCACATGGCCTTCCACTTCCCCGTCATGCCACGCATCTTCATGGCCGTGCGAAGAGAGTCCCGCTACCCCGTCTCCGAAATCCTGGCCAAGACCCCGGCGATCCCGGACCGCTGCCAGTGGGGCATCTTCCTGCGCAACCACGACGAGCTCACCCTCGAAATGGTCACGGACGAAGAGCGCGACTACATGTACGCCGAGTACGCCAAGGACCCGCGGATGCGGGCCAACATCGGCATCCGGCGCCGGCTCGCGCCGCTCCTGGACAACGACCGCAAGCAGATGGAGCTGTTCACGGCCCTGCTGCTGTCGCTGCCCGGCTCGCCGGTGCTCTACTACGGCGACGAGATCGGCATGGGCGACAACATCTGGCTGGGCGACCGCGACGGCGTCCGCACGCCGATGCAGTGGACCCCGGACCGCAACGCCGGTTTCTCCTCGTGCGATCCGGGCAGGCTGAACCTGCCGGTCATCATGGATCCCGTCTACGGGTACCGGGTCACCAACGTCGAGGCCGCGATGTCCTCGCCCTCCTCGCTGCTGCACTGGACCCGTCGACTGATCGAGGTCCGCAAGGCGAACCCGGCCTTCGGACTCGGCTCGTACACCGAACTGCCGTCGTCGAACCCGGCGGTGCTCGCGTTCCTGCGGGAGCACGGGGACGACCTGGTCCTGTGCGTGCACAACTTCTCGCGCTTCGCGCAGCCCACCGAGCTCGATCTGCGGTCGTTCAACGGGCGGGTCCCGGTGGAGCTCACGGGTGATGTGCGCTTCCCGCCGATCGGCGAGTGGCCGTACCTGCTGACCCTGGCGGGACACGGCTTCTACTGGTTCCGGCTGCGGGCCGAACAGCGCGTCGACAAACGCGCGAAGTAGCGGGCCGAGGACGGGGCGGGCAGCTCGAATGGGTCAATCGCCCGCCCCTGTACGGACCATCCTGACCCGACACTCGCACATGCCGGAGAAGCAACTGCCGCGCATCCGGGACACTCTGCGCATTCTGTGACGGCCCGGGGAAAGGACGCGACGCCATGTCGGAGGCTGCATCCGCCCGGAGCCGGCTGACGGCCGACCGGGCCGCCGGGATCGCTCCACTGGAGCCGATGCTGAGGGCCTGGCTGCCCGCACAGCGCTGGTTCGCGGGCAAGGGCCGCACCATCAGCAGGCTCAGGACCGTATCGGCGGCCGAGCTGCTGCCGCCGGGGTCCACCCCCGGACTGCTCCACCTGCTCCTCGACGTGGACGGGGACTGCTACCAGCTGCTGCTGGGCATCCGCCCGTCCCTGCCACCCGCCCTCGCACCCACCCTGATCGGCCATGCCGAGGACGGGCCGTACGCGGGCCGGGCGGTCTACGAGGCGCTGGGCGACCCCCGGCTCGCGGCCATGCTGCTGGAG
The DNA here is from genome assembly GCF_053615355.1 of Streptomyces sp. CLCI03. NCBI lineage: Bacteria > Bacillati > Actinomycetota > Actinomycetes > Kitasatosporales > Streptomycetaceae > Streptomyces > Streptomyces sp. CLCI03. The sequence goes on from NZ_CM132132.1 coordinate 2,711,466, forward strand.
CGGCTGCGCTCCCCCGGGGCGCTCGGCCCGCTGCGCTTCGACCGGGACCCGACCACGCCGATCCCGGCGGGGCTCACCCCCCGGCCGATCTCCGGGGAGCAGACGAACTCCTCCCTCATCTACGGAGATTCGTTCATCCTGAAGGTCTTCCGCCGGGTCGGCCCCGGCGTCAACCCGGACCTGGAACTGCCCAGGGCGCTGGCCGCCGCCGGCTGCACCCGGGTCCCGGCCCCCGTCGCCTGGTACGAGGCCGTGCCGCCCGGCAGCGAACCGCTGACCCTGGGCGTGCTCCAGCCGTACCTGCGCGGCTCCGACGACGGCTGGCAGCTCGCGCTGCGCCGGCTCGGCGCCGGGGCCGACTTCACCGCCGAGGCGCACGCGCTCGGCCGGGCCACCGCCGAGGTGCACAGCGCGCTGGCCTCGGCGCTGCCCACGGTCGCGCTCGGCCCGGAGCAGACCGCCCGGCTCGCGGCGGGGATGACGGCCCGGCTGGCCGCCACCGCCCGCGAGGTGGCGGCGCTGCGGCCCTACGAGGCGGGGCTGCGGGGCGCCTTCGACGCGCTGGCCGCCTCCCGGGGGGCGGGGGTGCCCGCCCAGCGGATCCACGGGGACCTCCATCTGGGTCAGACCCTGCGCACCCTCGACGGCAGCTGGTCGTTGATCGATTTCGAGGGCGAGCCGGCCCGGCCGTTGGCCGACCGGCGCCGTCCCGAACCGGCGGTGCGCGACATCGCCGGGATACTGCGCTCCTTCGACTACGCGGCCCGCTCGCACCGGCCGTTCGCCCCCGCCTGGGCGGACGACTGCCGGGCCGCCTTCTGCGAGGGCTACGCCCGCACCACCGGCCGGGACCCCCGCGAGGACCCCGTGCTGCTGCGGGCGTACGAGACCGACAAGGCGGTGTACGAGGCCCGTTACGAGTCCCGGCACCGTCCCGACTGGCTGCACGTCCCGATGGCCGCGATCCGGCGGCTGTCGGAACCGGTACGGCCCGCCCACCGCGTGCCGCCGACCCCGTCCGCCCCCGGATCCATCTCCCCGCACCCCCACCCGAAGCCCCCGAGGAGGCCGCTCGCGTGAGCGCCGCACGACAGCCGTCACCGACCGTCAGCGACGAAGCCGCACCCGCCCCTGCGCCGGTGAAGAAGGCCCGCGCTCCCCGGGCCCGCCGCGCCACCCCGCCGCGCGGCGTCCGGCCGGCGCCCGCGCTCGGGACCGACGAACGGGCCCGGCTGCTGGAGGGCCGCCACCACGATCCGCACGCGGTGCTGGGGGCACGGGCCCAGCGGGGCGGGGTGGCGTTCCGGGTGCTGCGCCCGTACGCCACGGCGGTCACGGTCGTCGCCAAGGGGCTGCGGGCCGAGCTCCTCGACGACGGGGACGGTCTGTTCTCGGGACTGCTGCCGCTGGCAGAGGTGCCGGAGTACCGGCTGCTGGTCACCTACGACAGCGACGAGATCGAGATCCACGACCCGTACCGGTTCCTGCCCGCCCTCGGCGAGCTGGACCTGCACCTGATCGGCGAGGGCCGCCACGAGGAGCTGTGGACGGCGCTGGGTGCCCAGCCGATGGAGCACCAGGGCGTGGCCGGGACCCGGTTCACGGTGTGGGCGCCGAACGCCCAGGGGGTCCGGGTCACCGGGGACTTCTCGTACTGGGACTCCGTCGCCTACCCGATGCGTTCGCTCGGCTCCACGGGCGTGTGGGAGCTGTTCCTGCCCGGGGTGGGCGCCGGGACGCTCTACAAGTACGACATCACCCGCCCGGACGGCAGCCACACCCTGCGCGCCGACCCGATGGCCCGCTCCGCGGAGGTCCCGCCGGCGAACGCCTCGGTGGTCACCGCCTCGCGGTACGAGTGGCAGGACGCGGCGTGGATGGCCGAACGCGGCGCCCGGCCCCCGCACCAGGCCCCCTTCTCGGTGTACGAGCTGCACCTGGCGTCCTGGCGCCCCGGGCTCTCCTACCGGCAGCTCGCCGAGCAGCTCCCCGCGTACGTCAAGGAACTGGGCTTCACGCACGTGGAGCTGATGCCGGTCGCCGAGCACCCCTTCGGCGGTTCGTGGGGCTACCAGGTCACCGGTTTCTACGCGCCGACCTCGCGGATGGGCACCCCGGACGACTTCCGCTTCCTCGTGGACGCGCTGCACCGGGCCGGGATCGGGGTGATCGTCGACTGGGTGCCCGCGCACTTCCCGCGCGACGACTGGGCCCTCGCGGAGTTCGACGGGCGGCCGCTGTACGAGCACCAGGACCCGCGGCGGGCCGCGCACCCGGACTGGGGCACGCTGGAGTTCGACTACGGCCGCAAGGAGGTCCGTAACTTCCTCGTCGCCAACGCCGTTTACTGGTGCGAGGAGTTCCACGTGGACGGCCTGCGCGTGGACGCGGTGGCCTCGATGCTCTACCTCGACTACTCGCGCAAGGAGGGCGAGTGGTCGCCCAACGAGCACGGCGGTCGGGAGAACCTGGACGCGGTGGCCTTCCTCCAGGAGATGAACGCCACCGTGTACCGGCGCTGCCCGGGGGTGGTGACCATCGCGGAGGAGTCCACGGCGTGGACGGGCGTGACCCGGCCGACGGACGCGGGCGGGCTCGGCTTCGGCCTGAAGTGGAACATGGGCTGGATGCACGACACCTTGCGCTACATGTCGAAGGAGCCGGTGCACCGCAAGTACCACCACCACGACATGACCTTCGGAATGATCTACGCCTTCAGCGAGAACTACGTGCTGCCGATCTCGCACGACGAGGTGGTGCACGGCAAGGGTTCGCTGGTGTCGCGGATGCCCGGGGAGGACTGGTGGCAGCGGCGCGCCGCGCACCGGGCGTACCTCGGCTTCATGTGGGCCCACCCGGGCAAGCAACTGCTCTTCATGGGACAGGAGTTCGCCCAGGGGTCGGAGTGGTCGGAGGTGTACGGGCCGGACTGGTGGCTGCTGGACTCCTCCTACGCGGCGGCCGGTGACCACCGCGGCGTACGGGACCTCGTGCGCGACCTGAACCGCACGTACACGGCGGCGCCCGCCCTGTGGGAGCGGGACACGGTGCCGGAGGGCTTCGCCTGGGTGGAGGCGGACGCCGCGGACGACAACGTCTTCGCGTTCCTGCGCTACGCGCAGGACGGCTCGCAGCTCCTGGCGGTGTCGAACTTCTCGCCCGTGGTCCGGCACGGCTACCGGATCGGGGTGCCCGAGGAGGTGCCGCTGTGGCGGGAGGTGCTCAACACCGACCTGGAGGTCTACGGCGGCAGCGGCATCCACCACACCCAGCCGCTGCGGCCGGAGCCGGTGCCGGCGCAGGGCCGCCCGGCGAGCCTGCGGATGACCCTCCCGCCGCTGGCGACGGTCTGGTTCCGGCCGCAGGGCTGACGCCGGGGGCGGGGCGACGGGGCTCAGGCCGTGGCGAGGTGCGGCTCCAGTTCCTGGAGCAGCTTGCGCTTGGCCCGGGCCCCGACCAGCTGCCGGACGGGCTCGCCGTCCCGGAAGACGAGCAGGGTCGGCATGGACAGCACCCCGTACCGGGTGACGGCCCCGGGGTTGCTGTCCGCGTCGACCTGCACGACCTTGAGCCGGTCGGCCTCCTCGGCGGCGATCGAGGAGAGGACGGGGGCGAGTTGGCGGCAGGGGCCGCACCAGTCCGCCGTGAACTCCACGAGGACGGGCCGTCCCCGCTCCCCGAGCACCTCGGCCTCGAAATCGGCGTCGGTCACCTGCGCCACACCCTGAGCCTTCATGTCGCCGTCCCTCTCGTCCATCCGGTCATCGGTCATCGGTCATCCGGTCATCTCGCACTTCGGCACCGCCGCTACGCCGGCCGCCAGTTCCGCGTCGGCCAACTGCCGCCCGAGCTGATCGCGCACGTCGGTCAGCCGGCCGATCAGGCCGTCCAGCTCGACCAGCTTGCGCCGGTAGACGGCGAGCGAGGCGGGGCAGGAGTCCCCGGCCGGGTGGCCGGCGCGCAGGCAGTCCACGAAGGGCCGGGTCTCCTCCAGCTCGAAGCCGAAGTCCTGGAGCATGCGGATCTGACGCAGCAGCCGCAGGTCGTCCTCGTCGTAGGTCCGGTGGCCGTTGCCGTCCCGCCGTGCGGGGAGCAGCCCGCGCGACTCGTAGTACCTGAGCGTCCGGGTGCTGGTCCCGGCCCGCTCCGCCAGTTCGCCGATGCGCATGGGGCGACCGTATTCCTTGACGCCGACGTCAAGGCAAGGACGGGAGAGGGAGAGAGAGGGTGGGGCCCTCACCACCCCCGTGCGCGAGGGCCCCGGAAAGGATCACGCAGAAAACGGCCTTCCGGTTCACATTGTGCGAAGACTGTGAGGGGTATTGCGTCGGCGGGCGTTGGCTGGAACCGTACGCAGGGAAAGGATCTTCGGGCTCACCGATTACCGGACAGTCGCCCGGAAACCCGGCGAAAGGCCTTAACTTCATAGGACGTTCCTACGAGGTATGGGCTTGTTTGTTTGGTCTGTAGGCGCCGCAGCCTGGCCACTTCTACGGTGTGCGGTGTGCACTCCAGCCCACCTTTCAATGCCCCCGCCGCGCGTCGCCTGCGCGCGGCCCTGGGCATGGCTCCCGGACATGTCGCCTACGGCCTGCGGGCCCAGTACGGACTCGTCGTCGCGCCCGAGACCGTGATGGCCTGGGAACGTGGCGAGATATCACCCTCCTCCGCCGAGCTCACGGCGCTCGCGGGCGTTCTGTGGTGTTCGCCCGGCGAACTGCTCGCCGAGCCGGTCACCCTGCGGGAGCACCGGGTGGCCAGGGGGCTCGGGGCGGACGACCTGGCCCGGCGGATCGGGCTGGAGACGAGTGCGTACCAGAAGATGGAGGACACCGGGCGCTGGCGGGGCAACGAACGACAGTCCGCCGCCCTGGCCACGGTGCTGGGTCTGACACTGGCTCAGTTCGTGACGGCGACCGGCAAGCACGAGGAGCTCGCCGAGCTGCTGCGCAGTGCGGTGACCACGCGCTGGCAGGCGTACGTGAAGCCGCTGGGCAAGCTGCTGCCGATCCCCAAGCACCATCTGGAGTCGGTGCTGGAGCGGCTGCACGGCGACTACCAGTCGCGGATGGTGGCGACGCTCAGCTGGGGCGGCGGCCAGGGCGAGGCCGGGAGCGGGGACGCGGGCCGGGAGTTCCTCGCCGAGATCGTGGACCGGTTCTGGGACCTCGCGGGCGGTGCGGCGTAGGACGAGGCCATCGGGCGGACGTCGGGTGGGCGGACCGGCGCAGGCCGGGCAGGAGCGGCCGACGGGCCCGCCCGGGCCGGGCTCAGAAGACCGATTCGGCCTCGTACATACGGTTCTCGGGAACGGTCTTCAGCTCGGTGACCGCGTGGGCGAGCGGAGCCATCACGATGTCGGTGCCGCGCAGGGCGGTCATGTTGCCGTATTCGCCGCGGTGCACCGCTTCCACGGCGTGCCAGCCGAAGCGGGTCGCGAGGACGCGGTCGTAGGCGGTGGGGGTGCCGCCGCGCTGGACGTGGCCGAGGATGACCGGGCGGGCCTCCTTGCCCAGGCGGTGCTCCAGCTCGGTGGCGAGGCGGTTGCCGATGCCGGCGAAGCGCTCGTGGCCGTAGGCGTCGATCGCGCCCTTCTCGTACGGCATGGAGCCCTCGGCCGGGTGCGCCCCCTCGGCGACGCAGATCACGGCGAACTTCTTGCCGCGGGAGAAGCGCTCCTCCACCATCTTCACCAAGGCGTCCACCTCGAAGGGGCGTTCCGGCAGGCAGATCCCGTGCGCGCCGCCGGCCATGCCGGACTCCAGGGCGATCCAACCCGCGTGCCGACCCATGACCTCGACGACCATCACGCGCTGGTGCGACTCGGCGGTGGTCTTGAGGCGGTCGATCGCCTCGGTGGCGACCATGACGGCGGTGTCGAAGCCGAAGGTGCGGTCGGTGGAGGAGATGTCGTTGTCGATGGTCTTCGGTACGCCGACCACGGGCATCCCGGCGTCCGACAGCATCCGGGAGGCGGTCAGGGTGCCTTCGCCGCCGATCGGGATGAGGGCGTCGATGCCGTAGCGCGTCGCCAGCTCCTGGGCGTTCTCGGCGGCTTCGTGGAGACGGGCGCGTTCCATGCGTGCCGAACCGAGGATCGTGCCGCCGCGGGCGAGGATGCCACTGACGGCATTGATGTCGAGGGGGCGGAAGTGGCCGTCGAGGAGGCCCTTGAAGCCGTCCTCGAAACCGATGACCTCATCTCCGTGCCCGACCACGGCACGGTGTACGACCGACCGGATGACAGCGTTGAGGCCCGGACAGTCGCCGCCTGCGGTGAGAACTCCGATACGCATCGTGCTGTGTCTCCTGCCGTACATATGAAGGGCGTAATGGTGAAGCCTGTCCGATTGTTCCACGGGCCCGGGGGGCCGCGCGTTTTCGACGGCCGGGCCCCGGAGCCCTCCCGACCCTCCCGACCGGGCCTTTTCCCGGGGGGCGCCCTAGCCATTGACAGAGGTATTGTCAAGAGGTCGAGCCAGAGCAAAGTGACATTTCAGAGCATGACCTTCACAGCATGGGACGGAGAGCGGGCGTGACGCGCAGCGTGTACGTGACCGGTATCGAGCGGGGGGACGGCCGGCAGTTCGTCGAGCTGGGCATCATGGAGCTGCTGACCCGGCAGACAGGCCGGGTCGGCGTCTACCGTCCGCTGCTGCACGACGCACCGGACCGGCTCTTCGACCTCCTCAAGGCCCGCTACCGGATCGATCAGGACGCCGCGGCGGCCTACGGCATGTCCTACCAGGAGGCCTCGGCGATCCTGGCCGAGAAGGGCACCGACGAGCTGGTCTCGCGGCTGGTCGACAGCTATCACCGGGCGGCCCGCGACTACGAGGTCATGCTCGTCCTCGGCACCGACTACGCGGAGACCAATCTCCCCGACGAGCTGGCGCTCAACGCCCGCCTCGCCAACGAGCTGGGCGCGGTCGTCGTCCCCGTGGTGGGCGGCACCAAGCACCAGGCCGAGGCCGTGCGCGCCGAAGCCCGCAACGCCTACCGCGCCTACGAGACCCTGGGCTGCCACGTGGTCGCGATGGTCGTGAACCGGGTGGCCGCCGAGGACCGCGACGTCATAGCCGAGCGGCTGGCCGCCCGGCTGCCCGTGCCCTGCTACGTGCTGCCGGACGACAAGTCGCTCTCCGCCCCGACCGTCGCCCAGATCACCCGGGCGCTCGGCGGCGAGGTCCTTCTCGGCGACGAGGCCGGGCTGGCCCGCGACGCCCTGGACTTCGTCTTCGGCGGCGCCATGCTGCCGAACTTCCTGGGCGCCCTGACCCCCGGCTGCCTGGTCGTCACCCCGGGGGACCGCTCCGACCTGGTCATCGGCGCACTGGCCGCGCACTCCTCCGGCACCCCGCCGATCGCCGGTGTGCTGCTGACGCTGAACGAGCGCCCGAGCCAGGACATCCTGACGCTGGCCTCGAAGCTGGCGCCGGGCACACCGGTGGTGTCGGTGGCCGGCAACAGCTTCCCGACCGCCACCGAACTCTTCTCGCTGCAGAGTCGGTTGAACTCCGCGACCCCGCGCAAGCTGGAGACCGCGCTCGGCCTGTTCGAGCGGCACGTGGACACCGGCGAGCTGCGCGGTCTGCTGTCGGTGGCCCGCTCGGAGCGCGTCACCCCGATGATGTTCGAGCACGAGCTGCTGGAGCGGGCCCGCTCGGACCGCCGCCGCGTCGTCCTGCCCGAGGGCACCGAGGAGCGGGTGCTGCGCGCCGCGGACGTGGTGCTGCGCCGGGGGGTCTGCGACCTGACCCTGCTGGGCGACGAGCAGGCGATCCTGAAGAAGGCCGCCGACCTCGGCGTCGACATCTCGGGCGCGCAGCTGATCGACCCGGCGACCTCCCCGCTGCGGGAGGGTTTCTCCGAGTACTACGCCCAGGTCCGCGCCCACAAGGGGATGACCGTCGAGCTGGCGGGCGACGTGGTCACGGACGTCAACTACTTCGGCACCCTGATGGTCCAGCGGGGCCTGGCCGACGGCATGGTCTCGGGGTCCGTGCACTCCACCGCGGCGACCATCCGCCCGGCCTTCGAGATCATCAAGACAAAGCCGGAGGCGTCCATCGTCTCCTCGGTCTTCTTCATGTGCCTGGCCGACCGGGTCCTCGTCTACGGCGACTGCGCGGTCAACCCGGACCCGAACGCCGAGCAGCTCGCCGACATCGCCGTCCAGTCGGCGACCACCGCGGCCGCCTTCGGTGTCGAGCCGCGGATCGCGATGCTCTCGTACTCGACCGGCACCTCCGGCAGCGGCGCGGACGTCGACAAGGTCCGCAAGGCCACCGAGCTGGTCCGTGCGCAGCGCCCGGACCTGCAGATCGAGGGGCCGATCCAGTACGACGCGGCCGTGGAGCCCTCGGTCGCGGCGACCAAGCTGCCCGGGTCCCAGGTGGCCGGCCGCGCGACGGTGCTGATCTTCCCCGACCTCAACACCGGCAACAACACGTACAAGGCCGTGCAGCGTTCGGCGGGCGCGGTGGCGGTCGGCCCGGTCCTGCAGGGTCTGCGCAAGCCGGTCAACGACCTCTCGCGCGGTGCGCTGGTCCAGGACATCGTCACCACCGTGGCCATCACGGCGATCCAGGCGCAGGGCTCGCCCGGGCCCGCGACCGCGCCCACCGCCTGATCCACCCGATCCGCCCCGCCCGGCCCTCGCACCTCCTCCCCCACCGCCCGCGACCAGGAAAGACCCTCATCGTGACCGCATCGCGCGTACTCGTCCTCAACTCCGGCTCCTCGTCGGTCAAGTACCAGCTCCTCGACATGGCGGACCGGTCCCGGCTCGCCTCCGGCCTGGTGGAGCGCATCGGTGAGGAGACCTCCCGGCTGGTGCACGAGCCGCTCGTGGGTCCGGGCGCGGCCGGCGGCAGGCGCGAGCAGGTCGGCCCGATCGCGGACCACGGGGCCGCGCTGAAGGCCGTGGCCGCCGAGCTCGCGGCGGACGGGATGGGACTGGACTCGCCCGAACTGGCGGCGGTGGGGCACCGGGTGGTGCACGGCGGGACGCGCTTCACCCGGCCGACCGTGATCGACGACGAGGTGCTGGCGGAGATCCGGAGCCTGATCCCGCTGGCCCCGCTGCACAACCCGGCGAACGTGACGGGCATCGAGGTGGCGCGGGAGCTGCGCGCGGACCTCCCGCAGGTCGCCGTCTTCGACACGGCCTTCCACTCGACGATGCCGGAGCACGTGGCGCGGTACGCGATCGACGCCCAGGTCGCCGACGCGTACGCCATCCGGCGGTACGGCTTCCACGGCACCTCCCACGCCTACGTCTCGCGGGCGACGGCCCGGCTGCTCGGCAGGCCGGTGGAGGACGTGAACGTGATCGTGCTGCACCTGGGCAACGGCGCCTCCGCCTCGGCCGTGCGGGGCGGGGTCTGCGTGGAGACGTCGATGGGCCTGACCCCGCTGGAGGGGCTGGTCATGGGTACCCGTTCGGGCGATGTCGACCCGGCGGTCGTCTTCCACCTGGCGCGGGTGGCCGGCTTCTCGGTGGATGAGATCGATTCGCTCCTGAACAAGAAGAGCGGTCTGCTGGGCATGTGCGGCGACAACGACATGCGCGAGGTGCTGCGGCGCGCGGGCGAGGGCGACGAGGCGGCGAGCCTCGCCTTCGCCACGTACGTCCACCGGCTGAAGAAGTACATCGGGGCCTACGCGGCGGTGCTCGGGCGGGTGGACGCGGTGACCTTCACGGCCGGTGTGGGCGAGAACGCCCACCAGGTCCGCGAGGCCGCGATCGACGGCCTGGCCGCGCTGGGCCTGGTGCTGGATCCGCGGGCCAATGCCGTGCGGTCCGCCGAGCCCCGGCTGATCTCGGCGGAGGAGGCCCGGGTGGCGGTGGCGGTGGTCCCGACGGATGAGGAACTGGAGATCGCCACCCAGGCGTACGAGCTGGTTACTCGCTAGTCACTTGGAGTTTCCGCCAGACGGAATATTCCGCTACGAAACAAACCGATAGGATCCAGTCATGCGCCGTTCCAAAATTGTCTGCACGCTGGGCCCCGCCGTCGACTCGTATGAGCAGCTGAAAGCGCTCATCGAGGCAGGCATGAACGTGGCCCGATTCAACTTCAGCCACGGGTCCCAGGCAGAACACCAGGAGCGGTACGACCGCGTCCGGCAGGTCTCCGAGGACACCGGGCGCGCCGTCGGCGTCCTCGCCGACCTCCAAGGCCCGAAGATCCGTCTGGAGACCTTCGCCGAGGGTCCCGTCGAGCTGGTGCGCGGTGACGAGTTCACCATCACCACCGACGACGTCCCGGGTGACAAGTCCATCTGCGGCACCACCTACAAGGGTCTCCCGGGCGACGTCGCCAAGGGTGACCAGATCCTGATCAACGACGGAAACGTCGAGCTCCGGGTGACCGAGGTCGACGGCCCCCGGGTCCGGACCATCGTCATCGAGGGCGGTGTCATCTCGGACCACAAGGGCATCAACCTGCCGGGTGCCGCCGTGAACGTCCCCGCCCTGTCGGAGAAGGACGTCGACGACCTCCGCTTCGCCCTGCGGATGGGCTGCGACATGGTCGCCCTCTCCTTCGTCCGCGACGCCAACGACGTCAAGGACGTCCACAAGGTGATGGACGAGGAGGGCCGCCGGGTCCCGGTCATCGCCAAGGTGGAGAAGCCGCAGGCCGTCGAGAACATGGCGGCCGTGGTCGACGCCTTCGACGCGGTCATGGTGGCCCGTGGTGACCTGGCCGTCGAGTATCCGCTCGAAAAGGTCCCGATGGTCCAGAAGCGGCTCATCGAGATGTGCCGCCGCAACGCCAAGCCGGTGATCGTCGCGACCCAGATGATGGAGTCGATGATCACCAACTCCCGCCCGACGCGCGCGGAGGCGTCCGACGTCGCCAACGCGATCCTCGACGGCGCGGACGCGGTCATGCTGTCGGCCGAGTCCTCGGTCGGCGCCTACCCGATCGAGACCGTCAAGACGATGTCGAAGATCGTCACGGCGGCCGAGGAGGAGCTCCTCGCCAAGGGCCTCCAGCCGCTGGTCCAGGGCAAGAAGCCCCGTACCCAGGGCGGCTCCGTCGCCCGCGCGGCCTGCGAGATCGCGGACTTCCTCGGCGCCCAGTCGCTCATCGCCTTCACCCAGTCGGGCGACACCGCCCGCCGCCTGTCGCGCTACCGCGTGACCCAGCCGATCCTGGCCTTCACCACGGACGTCAACACCCGCAACCAGCTCACGCTGAGCTGGGGCGTCGAGTCCTACATCGTCCCGCACGTGGACACCACGGACGCGATGGTCGACCTGGTCGACGGCGAGCTGCTCAAGCTGAACCGCTACAACCAGGGCGACACCATGGTCATCACCGCCGGCTCGCCCCCCGGCGTCCCCGGCACCACCAACATGGTCCGCGTCCACCACCTGGGCGACACCCAGGCCTGACACCGCCGGCCCGCTTGAACTCTGCCGCACAGAGACCGAGGGCGGCACCCCGATCCTGAGAAGGATCCGGGGTGCCGCCCTCGGTGTGTTCCGGGGTCCGGACAGGCCCTACGGTGCGGGGCCCGCCGGGGTGACGGCGACGGCCCGCCCCCGGGAAGGGGCGGGCCGTCGGACGTGCGTGAGCCGGTACTACTCCGGTGGGCCGATGTAGTTCTTCAGGCCCGGAACGGTGAGCGTGCCGCCGAACTGGCCGGCCTGGACGACCTTGACGTCCGTGAAGAACGCGAAGGGGACGTTCAGGGGCGGCGGGCTGTTCGGGGTGAACTCGATCGGGATCAGACCGAACAGGTTCCCCTTGAGGCTCTCGGTGTACATCGTCACCGTGCCGCCGCGGATCTTGGACGTGGAGCCCGGACGCGACTTCAGGTGGGCGACGTTCCCCGACTTGCCGACCGTCTGGTACAGGTCCTTGATGTCCAGCGAGTCCGCGGTGAACTTCAGGACCTTCTTGGTCTTGCCGCCGGCCGTCTTCACCTCGACGATGCCGTGGTAGTCCAAGCCGTAGAGGGTCAGCAGGGAGCTGTCGAGGTACCAGGGCTCGTCCGGCAGGAGCGGGACACCCTGCTCCAGCTCGGCGTCGGCCAGGGCCTTGGCGTCGTAGGTCGGGCACGGGAAGGGCTGCTTCCCGTCCGGGTCCTTCGTCTCCTCGTCCTTGGCCTTGTCCTCGTCCTCGGCCTTGGACTTGTCGTCCTTGGCCTCGTCGTCCTCGGCCTTGTCCTCGCCCGTCTCGTTCTTGGGGTCCTTCTCGGTCTTCTTGACCTCCTCGGACAGCTCCTTGACGTCGACGCCGGCCTTCTTCGCCGCGTCGCGGATCGCGTCCGCGGCCGGGTCCGGGGTCGGGGCCGTCGTGGCAGCGCCCGACGGGGTGGGCGCGGGCGTCGGGGTCGCCTTCGCCGTCGCGTCCTCGAGGGGCCTGCCGAGCTCGTCGACGAGGTTCTTGAGCGCGTCGCCGACGCCCAGCGGGTCCAGCGGGTTCGTGGACTTGGTCGGTTCCGGAGCCGGCGTCGTGGCCGGGGCCGGAGCCGCGGCCTTCTCGTTCGTCACCGGGGGCTTGGCCGCCGACGGGGAGGTGCTCGGCTTCGCCTTCTCCTTCGTGGACGCGGACACCGACGGAGAGGGCGTCGCGCTGGGCGACGTACTCGGCGAAGGCGTCGTGGACGGCGTCGGCGACGGGGACTTCGACTCGGTCTCCGCGGGTTCGTCGGACCGCGTCACACACGGGCCGGGCGCGAAGGGGATCTCCTTGTCGTCGGCCACGGCGAGCTTGGGCGCCATACCCATCCCGACGAACACGGCCGTCGGCATCGCCGCGAGCGCCATCGTCTTGCCGACGGGTATCTGGATCTTGTTCAGCAGCGACTTCCTGGGCGCCGCGTGGCGCGGCCCCTTCACTACACGGGACTCTGCGCCTGGGGCCACGCCCCGCTGCGTCTCGTCACCCCGCACTGTTCCTCCCGCCATCGGCGTGGGCAGTCGTCTCGCTCGCGTGTGCCGTTTCCGTCCCACGGGGACCAGGAATGCCCTGGACACCCATGCCCGCCGTCGCCTCCGCCTTGCTCAGGCCGACCACACCCGGCTGCTGCTCGACCATCGGCTGCGCGTCCGTCGGCTGTGCGCCCTCCTCGACCGGCTGACCCGGCGCCCAGGCCAGGGCGAGAGCGCCACCGACCATGGAGAGGAGGAAGCCGACGAAGAAGCCGCCGAGGTTGGACACCGGGATGGAGACCAGGGCCAGCAGGATCGCGGCCACGCCGGCGAAGACGCGGATGGTCGCCTGGAACCAGAGCGCCAGGCCGAGCGTGATGAGCAGTACACCGATGATCAGTGCGCCTGCGCCGCCCGTGGTGGCCATCGCGAGACTGATGTTGCCCAGCCGGAGGTCCGCGTAAGGGAAGTATGCGATCGGGAAGCCACCGAGGAGCGTGAACAACCCGGCCCAGAAGGGACGGCGGCCACGCCAGGCGTGGAAGTGGTAGTACGCCACGGTGGGCCAGGCGTCGTCTTCTGCGCGAACGTAAACCGGGGCCTGGGGGTTCATGGACAACAGCTCCCTGGAAACGGGTGGTACGTGAGAACTCTGTGGAGCCCGGACGGGCGGGGGCGACGGCTGCCACCACCCGCCCGTCCGGTCAGACACGGGGACTGATCAGTCCTTGATGTCCTGGTAGCACGGCTGGTCGCCACCGAGCAGGCGCAGCTTCAGGTTGGGCAGCTTGAAGGTGCCCGCCGTGGTCGCCCACGCCTTCTGCTTGACGTCCCGCAGGATCGCCTTGTCCGCGCGCTGCGAGAAGGCGTACGGGCTGGCGACCGTGCCGGCCTGCGGCTTGGTCTTGTGGCTCGGGTCGCCGACCGCGACACCGATGTCCAGGTTGGTGAACTCGGCGTTGGTGTCGAGCTCGGCCACATCCAGGTAGATGTTGGACGCCTCGGCCGGGGTGCCCTTGTGACCGGTCTTCAGCTGGAGCGTGATGTTGCCCAGCGGAGTCGGGGTGACCAGGGACTGGCACATGTTGGTGATCTTGGCGTTGCTGAACCCGGAGATGGTGACCGGGTGGTGCTGGGCGTTGCCCTTGAGGTCGTGACCCTCGGCGATACCGCCGTACTGGATGAGGTTCTCACCCACGAGCTCGTCGGCCGAGACCTTGAAGTCCTGGCCGGAGACGCTGAAGGACGCCGCGAGGGCACCCTGCGCCAGACCCACACCGACCGCGGCCGTGGCCGCGATGCTCGGCACCATGACGAGCGCGAAGCGCTTCCATCTGGTCCCGCCACGAACCTGAGAACTCATTTCGTTCCTCCTTCTCGGACGTACATCTCCGGTCCGGGCCGTGCCCGTCCTGGGATGGGAGAAGTGCTACGTCCTCGGGAAGGAGCGCAGGCGGCCGGGCCGCGGCTGAGCCACGTCCGATACACCGGCGATCACCCCCGAGCGACAACCACTGGGCCACGCGTTCGCGCAACCTGGAGGACAGGCCCCGCCGGAGTGGCAGAGACCCCCCTGTCCCACGGCCGGTGCCACTGCCACAGGCCGACTCGGTGGGGACCCTTCACCGCGGCTCCGAGTGAGCGGCTCTGCGGGAAGGACCGAGCGTCGCCGATCGTGGTCCATTCCAGGCCGGGGCACAAGGGGGTTCGTTACTGGCGGGTAACGGCCAGATAACCTAGGTGCGACCCGTTGCCGTCGGGCAGCAACACAGGGTGTTACCCACGGCCACGACAGAACAGTCGAATGACGAACACACCGGACAGTTCACAGGGTTCGATTTACTGCGAGTAACAGCGGCCGCGATTGCCAAGTTTTGGCAAAGCGCGGCCGCTGTTTATCTACGTGTCAACAAATCGCCGGTGACCCGGCGATGTCCGCGAGAGGCGCGTCGAGGGGCCTGGAGCGGCCGCGAAAGCCGGTCCGGAGCCGGCCTAGAAGAGCACCCGGGCGAGCGCCGTACGCGCCGCGGAGACCCGCGGGTCGTCCGCGCCGATGACCTCGAACAGCTCCAGCAGCCGCAGCCGCACGACGTCGCGGTCCTCACCGAACGTGACCCGGACGGTGTCCACCAGGCGCCCGAAGGCGTCCTCCACGTGGCCGCCGACCAGGTCGAGGTCGGCCGCCGCGATCTGCGCCGCCGGGTCGCGCGGGTTCTCGGCCGCCGCGGCCCGCACCGCCTGCGGGTTCATGTGCTGGACCCGGGCGAGGAGCTCGGCCTGGGCCAGGCCCAGCTTGGCCTCCGTGTTGAGCGGGTCGTCCGCGAGCACGTTCTTGTACGCCTGGACCGCGCCACCGAGGTCACCGGCGTCGAGCGCGACGACAGCCGCCTCCAGCAGGGCGTCGTACGGGCCGGCCGGGATCTCGTCCGCGGCCGAGGCGGGCGGAGCGGCACCCTCCGCGTCCGGGTCCACCTCGATGCCGATGATCCCGAAACGGTCCTCGGCGACCTGGACGAGCTGGGCGAAGGTCTCACGGATCTGCTGCTCCGGGACCACGCCCTGGAACAGCGGCAGGACCTGACCGGCGACCACGGCGAAGACGGCCGGGATCCCCTGGATCTGGAACTGCTGCATGAGCATCTGGTTGGCGTCGACGTCGATCTTGGCGAGCACGAGGCGACCGTTGGCCTCGGTGATCAGGCGTTCCAGCAGCGGGCTGAGCTGCTTGCACGGCTGGCACCACTCGGCCCAGAAGTCCAGGACGACCGGGACCTCTGCCGAGAGCTGGAGCACATCGCGTTCGAAACCGGCCTCGTCTACGTCGATGACGAGCGCCGACGGCGGCACGGCACCGGCGGACGGACCCGCCTCGCCGGCCTCGCCGGCCCGCTTCGCCGCTTCGGCGCGGGCCTGCTCGGCCTTGGCCTTGGCCTCGCCGGCCGCCTTCACCGCGGCGAGGTCGACGACGCCGCTCATGGACATGTTTCTGGGCTGCATGCGTACATCCTCCCCCGTGTGCGCGCGCCGACGAAAAAGATCGCGTGAATTGGCCGTGCCGCCGTACTGTCGCGATCGTGATGCTGAACGGCGCCGGGTCCCCACCTGGCGCCTGTAGCTCTTCGCGTGGTTGTCGCTCTTACGCTACGAGCCGTAGCGTAACTCCCCCGGCGGCCCACCGCGCCCCTCGCGGGCCCGTGATCTGAACCACAGCGGCCGGTATGGCTACCGACGGGTATGGTCTCGGCCATGCGCAACCCCAGCCCCGGCCGCACCGGTCGTCCCCGCAGCGCCGCCGCGGACGCCGCGATCCTCGCCGCGACCCGGGACGCGCTGGTCGAGCTGGGCTGGTCGAAGCTGACGATGGGCGACGTGTCCGCCCGCGCGGGGGTCGCCAAGACCACCCTCTACCGGCGCTGGGCCGGCAAGAACGAGCTGGTCGTGGACGCCGTCGCGGAACTCTTCGACGCGCTCGAACTCCCGGACCGCGGCTCCCTCGAAGCGGACATCGAAGGCGTGGTGCTGCAGTTCGCGGAACTGCTGCGGCGGCCGGAGGCCCGTACCGCCCTGATGGCGGTCGTCGCCGAGTCCACCCGGGACGAGGCCCTGCGCGACCGGATCCGGTCGGCGATCGTGGACCGGCAGAAACGTCTCGTCGTACTGGGTCGCGAGCGGGCCCAGGCCCGTGGCGAACTCCCGTACGAGGAGGACGAGACCCTCGCGGGTCGCACCACGGACCTGATCTTCGACGTGATCGCCGGCACGGTCGTGCACCGCGCCCTGGTGAGCTCCGAACCGGTGGACGAGGTCTGGGTGGCCACCTTCACGGCCCTCCTGATGCACGGCCTCCAGGGCCCGGCGGCGGCCTGACGCGTCCCGGCTACGTCTGCGCCGTCGGGCGGGGCTTCCCGGGCCAACTCACCGTGATCCGTCGACCCTGGTTCTCCGGCGGCGGCCCCAGTCCGGCGCCCGCGAGCGCGGCCCGGCCCGCGTACAGCCCGGCCAACCGGTAGCCGTCGTCCCTGGAGTCGACCTCGTGGAAGCCGCCGTCCGTGACGCGCACCCGGGCCGTCACCCCGCCCAGCCCCTCCTGGATCCCCTCGAACACCGCGGGCAGGAACTCGTGCGGCAGCCGCTCCTCCCGCACGGTGTGCAGGAACTCCGACGCACCGTCGGCGCCGGGCGGTTCGAAGTCGACGACGATGTACGCGTACGGGCCGCAGCCGATCTGCATCACCACGCGGGCGCTGACACCGGGCACGGAAACGGGAAGGCCGGTCATGGGGCCACCGTAGGGGCGCCATGACCGGCCGTTCCACACCTTTACGCGCGGCGGGTCAGAAGCCCGGCGGCTCGGTGTACGTGCCCCACTCGTCGCGCAGGACGTTGCAGATCTCGCCCATCGTGGCCTCGGCCCGCACCGCGTCCAGCATGGCCGGGATCATGTTCGCCCCGTCCCGGGCGGCGTCCAGCATCGCCTTCAGTGCCGCGTCGACCTTGGCGTCGTCGCGGCGGGCCTTGCGGGCCGCGAGCTCCCGCACCTGGACGGTCTCCACCTCGTGGCTGACCCGGAGGATCTCCAGGTCCCCGGTGACCGACCCGTGGTGCACGTTGACGCCGACGACGCGCTTGTCGCCCTTCTCCAGGGACCGCTGGTACTGGAAGGCCGACTCGGCGATCTCCCCGGTGAACCAGCCGTCCTCGATGCCGCGCAGGATGCCCGAGGTGATCGGCCCGATCGGGTGCTGCCCGTCCGGGTGGGCGCGCAGGCCGCGCTCCTTGATCTGGTCGAAGATCTTCTCGGCCTCGGCCTCGATGCGGTCGGTGAGCTGCTCCACGAACCAGGAACCGCCCAGCGGGTCCGCCACGTTGGCGACGCCGGTCTCCTCCATCAGCACCTGCTGCGTGCGCAGGGCGATCTCGGCCGCCTGCTCGCTCGGCAGGGCGAGGGTCTCGTCCAAGGCGTTGGTGTGCAGGGAGTTCGTGCCGCCGAGCACGGCCGCGAGGGCCTCGACCGCGGTGCGCACGACGTTGTTGTACGGCTGCTGCGCGGTCAGGGAGACACCGGCGGTCTGGGTGTGGAAGCGCAGCCACATGGACTTCTCGCTCTTCGCCCCGTAGACCTCCTTCATCCAGCGGGCCCAGATCCGGCGCGCGGCGCGGAACTTGGCGATCTCCTCGAAGAAGTCGAGGTGCGCGTCGAAGAAGAAGGACAGGCCGGGGGCGAAGGCGTCGACGTCCATGCCGCGCGAGAGGCCCAGCTCCACGTAGCCGAAGCCGTCGGCCAGCGTGTACGCGAGCTCCTGCGCCGCCGTGGCTCCGGCCTCGCGGATGTGGTAGCCGGAGACGGACAGCGGCTTGTAGGCCGGGATGCCCTTCGTGCAGTACTCCATGAGGTCGCCGATGAGGCGAAGGTGCGGCTCGGGTTCGAAGAGCCACTCCTTCTGGGCGATGTACTCCTTGAAGATGTCGGTCTGGAGCGTGCCGTTGAGGACGGCGGGGTCCACGCCCTGCCGTTCGGCGGCGACCAGGTACATGCAGAAGGCGGGGACGGCCGGGCCCGAGATCGTCATCGAGGTCGTGACGTCACCGAGCGGGATGTCCTTGAAAAGGATCTCCATGTCGGCGGCGGAGTCGATGGCGACCCCGCAGTGGCCCACCTCGCCCAGGGAGCGGGGGTCGTCGGAGTCGCGCCCCATGAGGGTCGGCATGTCGAAGGCGACGGAGAGCCCGCCGCCGCCGGCGGCCAGGATCATCTTGTAGCGCTCGTTGGTCTGCTCGGCGTTCCCGAACCCGGCGAACTGCCGGATGGTCCAGGTCCGCCCGCGGTACCCGGTGGCGTGGAGGCCGCGGGTGTACGGGTACTCGCCCGGCCACCCGATGCGCTCGAAGCCCTCGTACGCGTCGCCGGGGCGGGGACCGTAGACCGGTTCGACCTCGTCGCCGGAGAGCGTGGTGAAGTCTGCCTCGCGCTTGCGGGCCTTGTCATAGCGGGCCTGCCAGCGACGGCGGCCTTCCTCGATGGCGTCAGCGTCCATACCCATGAATTTACTAGGACGTCCTAGTAAATGTCGATGGCAAACCCCCGGGGAGTCGCCCCGGGGGTGGGTGACGCTCGCCTCGTACGCGGCGGAGATCAGGCCTTGGCGGTCGCGAGCGAGTCGTCGACCAGCGGTTCGACCTCGGCGCGGACCTTGCGCTCGACGAAGAAGGCGGCCACCGGAATCGTTCCGCTGAGCATGACCCAGAGCATCTTGCCGAAGGACCACCTGGCCTTGGAGCTCAGGTCGAAGGCGAAGACCAGGTAGATCATGAAGAGCACACCGTGGGCCTGCGAGACCACGAAGGTCAGGTCGGCGCCGGTGTCGAAGCCGTACTTCGCCACCATGCAGGCACAGAGGATCAGGAGCATGACCGCGGTCACGTAGGCCATGGCGCGGTAGCGGGTCAGCACGCTTCGTTTCATGCCGACGAGCCTAGCCGTCCGTTTTGCTCGATCTTGACGCGGCCCCGGGACCCGGCAGGGTCCGGAAGACAGGCCCTAGTCCTGGAAGTCCGCCGCGGCCACCCGCAGCGGGCGCAGCAGCGCGAAGATCTCCCCGCACTCCTCGGCGTCGTACGCGCCGAGGCCGAAGTCGACGGCCATCAGGTCCTTCGTGGCGGCCTCGACGACCTCGCGGCCTTTCTCCGTGATGGAGGCGAGGGTGCCGCGGCCGTCGTTCGGGTTGGGTCGCTTGGCGACCAGTCCGGACCTCACCAGCCGGTCCACGGTGTTGGTCACCGAGGTCGGGTGGACCATCAGCCGCTCGCCGATCTTGGACATCGGCAGTTCGCCGGCCTTGGAGAAGGTGAGCAGCACCAGTGCCTCGTACCGGGCGAAGGTGAGCCCGTACGGCTTGACGACCGCGTCGACCTCGCCGAGCAGGATCTGGTGCGCGCGCATGATCGAGGTGATCGCGGCCATCGAGGGCACGGGTCCCCAGCGCTGCTGCCAGAGTTCGTCGGCGCGGGCGATGGGATCGAAGGGAAGGCTGAGCGGCTTGGGCACGCGTCCGACCCTACCGGGAGGTCACTTCACGGCGAGGGCCGTCTCATCCCTCAGTCGTTCCTCCTGCCGGGCGGCGGACCGGAGTTCGGCCAGGAGCAGCAGGACGACCCCGGTTCCGAGGACCCCGGCGCCGGTGACCACCTCGTGCACCGGGCGGAATTCGGCCGCCAGCCCGGCCAGGGCCATGCCGACCCCCTGGAGGGTCATCAGGCCGGTGCTGAGCAGGGTCATCGCCCGGCCCCGCAGCTCGTCGGGGACGGCGTCGACGTACCACTGGTCCAGCCCGAGGGTGTAGGCGTGGGCCAGCCCGGCGAGCAGCAGGGCGGCGAGGACCACGGGCGGGCCCGGCCGCAGGGCGAAGAGCAGGAACGGCAGCAGCCCGGCGGAGGCGAGCGGGATCACGATCCGCGAGCGCGTCCGGGCGGTGAGGGCGGAGCCCGCCCAGAGTTCCCCGGCGATGGTGCCGACGGGCATGGCGCACATCATCAGGCCCAGCGCGGCGGTGCCGACGCCGATGCCGTCCGCGTACGGGGCGAGCAGCGCCTCGGGGACGACGAGGAAGACGGGCGGCAGCCAGAACAGCAGCATCAGCGCCCGCAGCCGGCGGCGGCCGAGGACGGCGCGCAGTCCGGCGAGCGGGGAGGTACGGGCGGCGTTGCGGGCGGGGCGGCTGCGCGTGCCCAGCCGCAGCAGCAGCGCGGAGCCGAGGAAGCCGGCGGCGGTGAGGGCGATGGCGGCGCGCGGCGCGAGCACGGTGAGCAGCAGCCCGCCGAGGCCGAAGCCGATGAGCTGGGCGCTCTGGGCCACCATGCGCAGCAGCGAGCGGCCCAGGACGAAGGCGTCGCCGGTGCCGAGGATGTCGGGGAGGGAGGCGTTGCGCGTGCCCTGGAACAGCGGCGCGACGAAGGCCATGGCGCAGCGCAGGACGAGGAGCACGGCGACGGGCGTGCCCGGCGCCACCATGGCGGCGGCGCAGAGCGCGCAGACGAGGTCGCAGGTGACGAGCACCCGGCGGGCGGGGTGGCGGTCGGCGATCCCGGCGAGGAGGGTGCCGCCGAGGACGTACGGGAGAAAGCCGAGGGCGAAGGTGAGCGCGCTCATCAGGGGTGAGCCGGTGGTGCGGTAGACGAGGACGGACAGCGAGATCTCGGCGACGACCACGCCGAACACGGACAGCAGATGTGCGGCGAAGACGGTACGGAACTCACGGACCCGGAACACGGAGCGGTAGCCCGGTGGCGGTGCGGACCGCCCGGGCGCCTGGGTGTCGGCTGGCATGGACCCAGCGTCCCGGGCCCGCCTCGGGCGCTCCAGAGATTCGCCTGTGGCCGAATGTTGAGGCAGAGTTCTTGCCGGTCCTTGTCGGTCCTTGTCTGTCCTTGTCGGTCCTTGTCCCGGCGGAAGTCCGGGAGAGGGGGAGGGAGCACCGGGATGGGGTTGCACCACTACTTCGGGCACGAGGATCTGCTGCGGTGCCGCTTCGCGCTGTCGCCCGCGTGGGAGACGCAGGAGGCGGTCCGCACCCTGAAGCTCACGGAACGGCAGGCCTACCACCTGCCCTGGCTGCGTCGGATCCGCGCCGCGGCCGACGGGTTGGACCTGCGGCCCCTGTGGCTGCTGATGCCGCACCGCGGGCACAGCGCGGACTTCATCGGCCCGCCGCCGAGCGGACCGGGGGTCTCCTTCGAGGAGGAGATCGCGCTGATCCGCGGGGCGGACCCGGCCGCGGCGCACGAGGACATGCGCAAGTCGCTGGCCTGCACGCCCGGCGCCCTCGACAGCGATACGGGGCGCCACCTCCTCGCCGATCCGGTGCGGGCCGTACGCGAACTGGCCGATCTGATGGAGCGGGCCTGGAGCCTGCTGATCGAGCCGCACTGGCCGCGGCTGCGGGCCCTGCTGGAGGCGGACATCCTCTTCCACTCGCGGCGCCTCGCCGCCGGCGGGCTCCAGTCGCTCTTCGACGGTCTGCACCCGGGCCTCGCCTGGGATCCGGCCACCCTCACCCTGACCATCGAGCGGCCCAGCCACCACGAGCGCGTCCTGGGCGGCCAAGGGCTGCTGCTGATGCCGAGCGCCTTCATCTGGCCGGGGATCGCGGGCGGCTTCGACCCGCCCTGGCAGCCCACCATCGTCTATCCGGCGCGTGGCGTCGGCGCCCTGTGGACCCCTGCCCAGGAGAACACCCCGGACGCGCTCGCCCGGCTCCTGGGCCGGGCCCGGGCCGAGGTGCTGTGCGCGCTGGAGGAGCCGGCCTCCACCACGGCGCTGGCACACCGGCTCGGTCTGGCCCCGTCCACGGTCTCGGCCCATCTGGGGGTCCTGCACGCGGCGGGACTGCTCATCTCCGCACGCCACGGCCACCAGGTCCGCTACGAGCGCACCCCGCTCGCGATCGCCCTCACCACGGGCGATCCCGCCCCCTGAGCCCGGACCGCCGGACCTCGCCCGCCCGGACCTCGCCCGCCCGGTCCTCCTCCGTGGCCCCGCCGCCGCCCGGTGTCGCACAGCCCTGCCAACTGCCCGACATGTCAACATATCCCGGTATCTTGCTCCGCTGCCCGACCCTTCGTCCCGAGGAAGCCGGATGCCCCCCGCCGCTCGCAGGCCGCGTTTTCGCACCACCGCCCCCGTCCTCGGCCTCCTCGCGCTCCTCGCCGCGGCCCCCGCCTGCGGCGGTGAACCCGGGCCCGAGCCGGGTACCCCCGCCGCCTCGCCCGCGGCGCCCTCCCCCATCGTCGCGGCAGAGGAGTCCCCGTTCTGGGTGGACCCGCACAGCGACGCCGCCCGGCAGGTCGCCGCGTGGGAGGCCGCCGGCCGCAACAGCGACGCCCAGGTGCTGCGCCGGATCGCGGACCGCCCGCTCACCCTGTGGGGGCCGGGTGACGACCCCGGTCCCGAGATCCGCCGGGCCCGGGCGGGGGCCCGGGCCACCGGGCGCACCCTGCTGCTCGCCGCGTACAACATCCCCTACCGGGACTGCGGACAGCACTCGGCCGGCGGCGCCCCGGACGCCCGCGCCTACCGGAGCTGGATCGGCGCCTTCGCCGACAACATCGAGGACACCAAGGCCGTCGTCGTCCTGGAGCCCGACGCGATCGCGCACATCATCGACGGGTGCACCCGGCCGGAGCACCACGCCGAGCGCTACCAACTGCTCTCCGAGGCCGTCGACCGGCTGAAGAAGAACCGCAACACCAAGGTCTATCTGGACGCCGGCAACCCGGCCTGGATCCCCAACCCACTGGACCTCGTCGACCCCCTCTTCAAGGCGGGCCTCGCCCGCGCCGACGGCTTCGCCCTCAACGTCTCCAACTTCCAGCCCGACGCGACCGCCCGGGCCTACGGCGCGAAGATCTCCCAGGGCACCAGCGGCAAGCACTTCGTCATCGACACCAGCCGCAACGGCGGCGGTCCGCTGCCCGGCGACCGCGCCCAGGCCTGGTGCAATCCACCGGGCCGCGCCCTCGGGACGCCGCCGACCGACCGGACGGGCGACCCGCTCGTCGACGCGTACCTCTGGGTCAAGCGGCCCGGCGAGTCCGACGGGACCTGCCGCGGCGGTCCGTCGGCCGGCACCTGGTGGCCGGACTACGCCCTGGGACTGGCCCGCCGCGCCCGCGAATGACCGGACGCGGCCCGGACACCCCCTACGGGGCCGCCGGCCGCGGGGCCTTGACCTGGAGCCACTTCGCCACCGACGGCGTCCCGTCCGCGTCGGTCACGAACAGCATGTACCAGCCCGGCGGCACCAGCGTCGGGTCCTGCGGCACCTCGACCGTGACCGAGCGGTCCGCCTTGGTCAGCCCGAGCTCGATCGAACGCTGCTCCACGTCCGTGGTGTGCGTGACCGCGCTCGGCCGCATCAGGCGGGCCCGGGCGATCCGTTCCGGGTCCGCGGTGGCGAAGGTGGCCCGCCCGGCCGCGTCGAACGCTTCGGGCCCGTCGCCCAGGACCGGCCGCCGGGCCGGGTCCCGGTAGAGGTAGGGGGGCGAGTACACCTCCATCCGGTGCTCGAACTTGCCCAGCCTGGTGTTGTCCTTGTCGGCGAAGAGCGGGTCCGAGCCGAAGGTCGCCACCCTCCCGTCCGGCAACAGCAGCGCCTCGGAATGGTAGTTGCGGCCCACGGTCGGGTCCGCGGCGGCCACGAAGGAGTCGGTGCGCGGGTAGTAGAACTGCGCCTTGTGGATGTCGCTGGCACCGCGGCCGCGGTAGTCGGCGGAACCGCCCGTGGTGAAGACCGAGTCGTCCGGCAGCAGCACGCTGCTCAGATAGCGGGTGGCGCGGGGCAGCCGCGCCGAGGTCCGGAAGACCGGGTTCTCCTCCTTCAGGTCGACGATCGCGGTCCGGCGGGAGGAGAGCTTGGACTCGCCGACCCCACCGCCGCCGAGGACCATCACCTTCTGGTCCTGGGCGGGCGCCAGCAGGAGCGAGGAGGAGGTCTCCATGCGGTCCGGCTCGGCGAGCCCGCCCACCTTCTCGAACGTGTTGGTCGCCAGGTCCCACACGCCCGGCTCGCGCCCCTTGGTCTTGGGGCCGTAGCCCGCGTTGGAGCCGGTGTAGAGGAGCTTGCCGCCCTGCATGAGGAAGAGCGCGGGATAGGTCGGGAAGTAGTGGAAGGGGGCCTTCGACCACTTCTTGGTCTGCGGGTCGTAGTACTCGTTGTCGCCGGGCACCACGTCGCCCACGTCGTTGAGTCCGGAGACCGCGAGCACCCGCCCGTCCTGAAGGGTCACGAGCGTCGGGTACCAGCGGGCGTCGCTCATCGGGTCGACGCGGAGGTACTTCTCCGCCTCCGGGTCGAACTCGTACGCCGACTTGATGCCCTGGAAGTCCTGTTTGTCGGCGCTCAGTCGCTCCGCGAGCCCGTAGACGTTGTCGGCGTCCTTGCCGGTCAGCCCGACCACCTCGTACTGCGCGGCCTCCGTGGTCAGCCCCGCGGCGCCGGGCTTCACCGCCTCCACGAAGACCCGTGACTCGGCGGCGACCACGGTGGTCCGCCAGGGAACGGCCTGTCCACCGCGCCCGTAGGTGATCTCGAACTTCTTCCTGGCCTTCGGCACGACCACGTCGAACTTCGCCTCGTACTCCACCCCGGACGGGGACCGGAAGCGGGTGCCCTTGCGCAGCTTGACGATCTTGTCGGGGTTCTCGTTCTTGACCCGCATCCGGCCGCCCGCCCGGGTGACCTTCCCGTGCAGGACCTCGTAGCGGGCGGTGCCGCCGGCCACCAGCAGGCGCCCGTCGGGGAGCTGGCTGTGCCCGGCGCAGAAGAAGTCCTCCGGGGTCGGGATCTTCTTGAAGCTGTTGTCCTCGGGATTCCACAGGACGGTCTCGAAGGTGCCCTTGTCGAAGTTCTTCTGGTTGTTGCCGCTGCCGGCGATGAGCAGCACCTTGCCCGTGTGCAGCAGGGCCGCGTGCATGGCGTTGATGCGGTACTCCTCGGGGAGCCCGACCAGGTCCCACGCCCCGTACTGGATCCGGTAGCTGGTCTGCCCGATCTTGTACGAGTGGTACTTGTCCTCGGCGAAGGAGAGCGCGGCGGGCGCGTTGAGGGCGACGAGCAGCAGCACGGCCGCGGCGCCCAGGGCGGTCTTCTTGAACTTCTTCGAAGGCCGGTAGTCCATGCTCAGTTCCCTCCTGTCGCTTGGACGTACGCCGGCTCCTCACCCGGCTCGGAGCCCGGTTCCGTCCCGCCCTCCGAGCCCGGTCGGCCGCGTGTCACGCACCACACGGCGAGCGGGGCGAGCGCGATGGCCAGGGCCAGCACCGCCCATACGCGCATGGCGACGTGCGTGTGCTCGAAGCGGACGGACGCCAGCAGCGAGGCGATCAGGACGGCGGCCCAGAAGAGGTGGATGCGGAAGGTCGCCAACCGGTCGGGGCTGGCGTCCCCGCCCTTGGGGGTGACGACGAATCGGCCCTCGGTGCGCAGCACCGCCGAGCCGAGTGACCTGAGGTAGACGGGCGCGCAGACCGCGGAGAGGGCCATGCCCGCGACGCCGCCGGAGCCCGCCGGTTCGTGGGGGGAGACGTTGTGGCGGCGGTTCCACAGGTAGAGGCCCACCTGGAGGGCGGCCGCGTCGGCGTAGAGCATCAGCCAGACCTTGGAGGAGACCTGGGTGCCGGAGGCGCCGAACCACAGGAAGAGGGCGCAGCTGAGGATGCCGAGCAGCCAGTTCACCGCGGTCATCGGGTAGTAGACGAGCATCAACGTGTAGTTGAGCCGGCGCCCGGCGGGCATCGTGAACAGGCTCTTGCGGTACTGCTTGAACAGGGTCTCGTAGGTGCCGCGCGACCAGCGCAGCTGCTGGGTGAAGAGGTCGGTCCAGGAGGCGGGGCCCTCGCCGACGGCGAGTACGTCGGGGGTGTAGACGGAGCGCCAGAACCGCCCCGTGGCCGGGTTCCTGCGGCGGTGGAGCTCGAAGCCGGTGGCCATGTCCTCGGTGATGGAGTCGTAGAGTCCGCCGATCTGCCGCAGGGCGCTGATCCGGACGGCGTTGTTGGTGCCGACGAACATCGGGGCGCCGTACCGGTTGCCGGCGCGCTGGATCAGGGCGTGGAAGAGGTACTGCTGGGATTCGGCGGCCTTGGTGACGGCCTCGGTGTAGTTGCCGTAGACCTGGGGGCCGACGACGAAGGCGACGTCGGGGTCGCGGAAGAATCCGAGCATCCGCTCCAGGTAGTTCGCGAGCGGGACGTGGTCGGTGTCGACGGAGGCGAAGAACTCGTAGTCGTCGCCGTGCCGCAGCAGCCAGGAGTTGTAGTTGCCGTGCTTGGTCCTCGCCCGGTGGGGACCCTTGGCCGTGTTCCACTCGGGCACGCCCTTGCGGGTGAAATGCCGTACGCCGAGCCGCGCGCACAGCGCCCGGGCCTCGGGGTCGTCGCCCTCGTCCAGCAGCCATACGTCCAGCGGCCCGTCGTGGCGCACGCGCCGCGCTCCCTGGAGCGTGGCCCGCACCATGGCGAGGGGTTCCTTGCCGGGGACGTAGGTCGTCAGGAACGCGACGCGGGTGCCGGGCTCGGCCGGTACGGGGACGGGGTCGCGGGCGACCATCGTGGCGTGGGCGATCGACACCACGTTGACCAGGGTGAAGAGCATGATCAACGCGATGGAGCAGAGCATCGTGGCATCGAGGACGACCAGCCAACGGGCCGCGCCCTCCCGGACGGTCCAGTGGCTGGGCCAGACCAGGTAGAGCAGCAGTCCGGCCGCGGCCATCGGGGCGAGGGTCATGAGGGCGATCGCCCGTATTCGGGTGCGGACCTCCTCGCGCGAGAGCAGGGAGCGGTACTCCACCCGGTACACGCCGTCGGGGCCGGGGGTCGGTTGCGCGAGGGGACCGGCGAGGCGGCTGTGCGCCTCGTAGTCGAATCTTTCCGGCGCCACGGTCCCTCCCGATGCTCGATCCCGAGGCCGATATCCCTACGAAAGGCGACAGCTTCGGTCGTGTCGAACGGGGCTCGGCCGACCGGGCGGTCCTTCCGCGGATCGGGCGCCGTAGGCCGTACGGGTGATGCGCGCGGATGACGCAGGCGGCGCGGGCGGCGCGGGCGGCGCGGCCCGGTTCAGCGGGTGCCGCGCCGCAGGCCGTGCCGCACCACGCGCTGGCTCAGGGAGCCGAGACCTTCCAGCATCGTGGCCAGTCCGGCCAGCTGTTCCAGCGCGGCGAGCGCGCTGCCGGCGCCCTGCGGGTCGACCCCTTCGTACAGCTCGATGCCGATGAAGGAGGCGGCCGTGGCCCGGGCCAGCCCGGCCGGGTCGGCGTACCCCTCCAGCGGGGTCGCCGCCAGCAGCCGGGTGAGGACCTTCTCCAGCTCCTCGACCCACAGTCCGAGCCCGTCGGCGGTGGCGGCGGCGAGGACGGGCGAGGTCTGCCCGGCGGCCAGCAGCTGCCCGAGCAGGGCGACGTTCCCGGCGGCGCGTTCCTCCTCGTGCATGGCGCGGGCGAACTCCAGCAGTTCGGCGAGGCTGCCCAGGGCGGCGAGGCGGTCGCGGTAGCGGGCCACGCGCTGCTCGGCGCCGTATCGGCAGGCCGCGGCGAGCAGCTCGTCCACGGAGCCGAAGTGGTAGAAGATCAGGCCCTGCCCCACTCCGGCGGTGGCCGCGACGGTGCGTGCGGAGGCCTTGGCGACGCCCTGCTCGGCCAGGGTGCGCAGGGCTCCTTCGAGCAGCTTCTGCTTGGTGGCGGCGCTCATGCCCGGGCCTCCTCGCGGACCGGCCGCAGGTCGCCGCACAGGCCGGTCGCCCACCGATCGCGGGCGTCGACGTACTCAGCGATGAAGGAGCCCTCGTAGCCGAAGAGCGGTCCGAAGCGGCGGTTGACCACGCGCACCCGGATCCGGAACCGGCCGGTGGTGTCGTCGAAGGACTCGCGGACCTCGGCGTCGCCGCCGATCAGGTCGGGCACACGGACGTCGACGGGGCCCTCGCGGAAGCGGTGTTCGCCGGAGCGGATGAGCAGCGAGCCGTCGGGCTCGGCGCTCATGTGGAGGTCGCTGGCGAGGTGCTGGTGGGTGCCCAGGTAGTCGAGGACGCAGTCGCGTTCGGGGCTGTGGACCATGGTGGCGTCGAACCGGTGCGGCCCGTCGGGCAGCTGGAAGGTCCGGACGAAGGTGACGGTCTCGCGGCCGAAGGAGTCGAGGTAGGGGAGGTTCTCGATGACGAAGGGGACGTCGCGCCCCTCGCGCGGCACCAGGATGTTCCGCGTGCCGCCGAGCCGGAGGAAGGGCTTCACATAACCGGGGCCGTGCCATATCCGCTCCATGGTGCCGCGGCCGACGCAGCCCTCGCCGCTCGTGAGGCCCACCGAGAAGCGGCGCTGGATCTGCGGGTGCAGACGGTCGAACTCGGCGCCCATGTGGGCCCGGAAGATGGAGGTCACGACAGCTCCAGGGTGCTCAGCAGGCGGGGCGCGGGGGCCGGGGTCCGCCCGGGCGGGGTGCGCAGGCAGCGGCGGGCGGCCGGGGTGCCGGGCAGCGGGGGCAGCAGCAGGGCGGCGACCAGGACGAACAGGGCGATCGGCAGCGGCGCGTACAGCAGGGCGGCCACCGACAGCAGGGCGCGCAGGGCGCCCTCGCCGATCGCGCGGGCCAAGGCGCGTCCCGGGGTGGTCCCGCGCTCGCACCACAGCCGCAGCCGGTCGAAGGACCAGGCGGTGGCCCAGCCCATGAGGGGGCGCAGGACCAGCCGGTCGGCGAGGGCCCCGAACCGACCCCAGCGCGGGCGGTAGTCGTAGCCGGTGAGGAAGCGGATCCCGTCGGCGTCGGGGACGTAGCGCCAGTAGCCGCTGCCCTCGGCGAGCAGCGACAGCGGGTGTTCCGAGGCGAACCGCAGGGCCGACACCCGGGTTCCGTCGGGGCGGTGGCGTTCCCCGGCGGAGATCCCGGTCCCGTCGACGGAGAGGAACGGCAGCACGCGGGTCGCGTACCGGAACCGCTGGGGCTCGCCCTCGGCGCGCGGGAGGTAACCGATGGAGGTGAACCGCAGGTCCCACCGCTGGTGCTGGGCCGGGTCCTGGCTGCGCTCCCAGAGTTCGTCCATGCCGGCCCGGATCCGCGTCTCGACGTAGAGACCCATTCCCACCCCCCGTTCGTCGTGTTGAGCGATCGCTCAACCGGCACCCTAGGGGAAATTGAGCAATCGCTCAAACGAGGTCGGCCCGGGCACGCGGGCATGCGGAAGCGCCCCCGGCCTCGGGCCGGGGGCGCTTTCGGATGTATCTGGCGATGTCGGGCGGGTGAGGGCGGTTCAGCCCTCGGCCAGGTGCCGCTCCACCGTCTCGACCTTGGAGGTGATCCCGTCGTGGACCCCGGCACGGATGTCGGCCTTGAGGATGAAGGAGACGCGCGGG
This sequence comes from Streptomyces sp. CLCI03, assembly GCF_053615355.1. Taxonomy (NCBI): domain Bacteria; kingdom Bacillati; phylum Actinomycetota; class Actinomycetes; order Kitasatosporales; family Streptomycetaceae; genus Streptomyces; species Streptomyces sp. CLCI03. The sequence goes on from NZ_CM132132.1 coordinate 2,741,257, forward strand.
GCGCGCTCCTCCACGACGGCCACCGCGCGCCGGATCACGTCCATGACCTCGTCCCACTCACCTTCCACGGTGGTGAACATCGCGTCGGTGCGGTTCGGCAGCCCGGACTCGCGGACCACCCGGACCGCGTCGGCGACGTACTCGCCGACCTCTTCACCGACCCCCAGCGGGGTCACCGAGAACGCGACGATCACGCCTGGGCCGCCTCACGCGCGACGCGGGCGGCCACCACACTGTCCGCCTCTTCCCGCTTGAGCAGCTTGTCGCCGTAGAGGCCGCCCAGGGGCACCACGGAGAGGACGAAGAAGAACAGGACCTTCTTGAAAGGCCACTTCGCCTTGTACCAGACGTCCAGCAGCAGCACCCCGTAGATCATGAACAGGATCGCGTGCAGGAAGCCCAGCGGCATCAACAGGTAGTCGATGTCCGAGACCCGGCTCAGCAGCGAACCGAAGATCAGCAGGGCCGGGAACGACAGCGCCTCCGGAACGGAGACGAGGCGGAGCCGATGCAGGGCGGAGGCGGTCTTGATGTCCACGTGGAACCTTCGGGGTGGAGGCCAGGGTCCTTCCCAGTGTCTCAGCCGCTTTACGGGATCTTGACCCGGCCCCTCCCGCTCCCGGGCCCGCGCGGGCCGGGCCCGGTCGCCCCCATATCTCCCGGGTGTGGCATATATCGTCCACAGGGCCCTGTTCGGGGTCGCCCGGTGCCGATAACGTCTTCCCGTGGCTCAGTTCCGACTCCAAGGCAGCAAGGTGCTGGCCGTCGACCTGACCGGGGATGCCGTGAAAGCGAAGAACGGCTCCATGGTCGCGTACGACGGGCAGATGGCCTTCAAGAAGATGACCGGCGGCGGCGAAGGCCTCCGCGGCATGGTGACCCGCCGACTGACCGGCGAACAGATGACAGTGATGGAAGTGCAGGGGCACGGCACCTGCTTCTTCGCCGACCGCGCGAGCGAGATCAACCTGGTCTCCCTGCGCGGTGAGAAGCTCTACGTCGAGTCCAGCAACCTGCTGTGCACCGACGCCGGCCTGCGGACCGGCACCACCTTCACCGGCCTGCGCGGCGCGACGACCGGCAACGGCCTCTTCACCACGACCGTCGAGGGCTCGGGCCAGGCCGCGATCATGTCCGACGGTCCGGCCGTGGTGCTGCGCGTGAGCGCCCAGTACCCGCTGTCCGTCGACCCCGGCGCGTACATCGCGCACACGGGCAACCTCCAGCAGTCCTTCCAGTCCGGTGTGAACTTCCGCACACTCATCGGCGAGGGCTCCGGCGAGGCGTTCCAGATCCGCTTCGAGGGCGAGGGCCTGGTCTACGTGCAGCCCAGCGAGCGCAACACCGTCGGGGGCGACATCTGATGCCGTTCCGCGAGATCAACTCGAAGATGGTCGAGGCCCAGGTGATCCCGGGTCAGAAGATGTTCAGCCAGCGCGGCGCCATGCTCGCGTACCGCGGCGAGGTCTCCTTCACCCCGAGCCTGACGGGCGGTCAGGGCGGGGTCATGGGCATGATCGGGCGCCGGGTGGCGAACGAGCAGACCCCGCTGATGGCGGTCGAGGGCAGCGGCACCGTGATGTTCGGCCACGGCGGCCACCACATCCAGGTGATCAACCTGACCGGCGAGACCCTCTACGTCGAGGCCGACCGACTGCTCGCCTTCGACGGCACCCTCCAGCAGGGCACGATGTTCATGGGCTCCCAGGGCGGGGTCATGGGCATGGTCCGCGGCCAGGTGACCGGCCAAGGCCTCTTCACCACCACCCTCAAGGGCCACGGCTCCGTCGCCGTGATGGCCCACGGCGGGGTCATCGAGCTGCCGATCACCCCGCAGCGCCCGATCCACGTGGACCCGCAGGCGTACGTCGCCCACCACGGTGACGTGCGCAACAAGCTCTCCACCGCCCTCGGCTGGCGGGACATGGTGGGGCGCGGCTCGGGCGAGGCGTTCCAGCTGGAACTGTCCGGCCAGGGCGCGGTGTACGTACAGGCCTCCGAGGAGAAGCTGTGAACTTTGGCCCTGTGACCGGCGGACCGGGCGGCCCGACGGTCTACGACCCGTACACGCTGCCCTCCGACGACAACGTGAACGCGTACACCTTCTGCGTGGAGCTCAAGGGGAGCCAGTGGTTCCTGCAGAAGGGCAAGATGATCTCGTACTACGGGCACATCGAGTTCAACGGCATCGGCAACGGCCGCTTCGACCGGCTGCTGCGCACCAGCTTCCACTCGCCGCTGCACGCCAGTGACTGGGTGGTCGCCGAGGGCTCGGGCAAGATGCTGCTGGCCGACCGGGCCTTCGACGTGAACTCGTACGACCTGGACAACGGCAACCTGACGATCCGGTCGGGCAACCTGCTCGCGTACCAGCCCTCGCTCGCCCTCAAGCAGTCGATCGTCCCGGGCTTCCTGACGCTGATCGGAACCGGGAAGTTCGTGGCGGCGTCCAACGGACCGGTGGTGTTCATGGAGCCGCCGCTGCGCGTGGACCCGCAGGCGCTGGTGGGCTGGGCCGACTGCCCTTCGCCGTGCCACCACTACGACCACGGCTACATGACGGGCGTGATGGGCGGGCTGCGCTCGCTGACCGGCCTCGGGGGCAGCTCGGGCGAGGAGCACCAGTTCGAGTTCGTCGGCGCGGGGACGGTGCTGCTGCAGTCGTCGGAGATGCTGATGGCGGAGCAGGCGATCGGCGCGGTCGGCGCCGGGGCGGCCACGGGCAACGCGCAGGGCGTTCCGGGGGCCGGTCAGGGTCCGATGGGGCAGCTGGGTGTGCCGCGGATGCCGGGACAGCTGGGTGATCTCCAGCGCCGCCTCGGACTGTGATCCCCGGACCTCGATTTTTGTACGTAATTCAACTTTTTAGGTAGAGTTCATTCATGGAGACCATGGAGACCGACACGGCCCCCCTCCCCCAGAGTCCGTCCGGGGGCACCCGCTGGCTGACCGATGCCGAGCAGTGCGCCTGGCGCACCCACCTGGACGTCAGCAGGCTGCTGATGCACCAGCTGGAAAAGGATCTCCAGCCCTTCGGACTCACCAACAACGACTACGAGATCCTCGTGAACCTCTCGGAGTCGCCGGACCACCGGATGCGGATGAGCGATCTCGCGACCGCCACGCTGCAGTCCAAGAGCCGGCTGTCGCACCAGATCACGCGCATGGAGACGGCCGGCCTGGTCCGCCGGGTGAACTGCGAGTCCGACCGCCGCGGCCTGTACGCGGTGCTCACGGACGAGGGCATGGAGACGATGCGCCGGGTCGCCCCGCACCACGTGGCGTCCGTCCGCCGGCACTTCATCGACCTGCTGCCGCCGGAGGCCCTCGCGGCGCTGCGCGCCTCGCTGACCCCGGTCGCGGAGCACCTGCGCGACAACCGCGGCAAGGTCTGAGGCCGAGCCGTCCGGGCAGCGCGGGCCTCACGGGCTCGCCGCGCCCCGGACGGCCGTCGGCCCGACAATGGCTGGGAACGCTCGCTGCCGGCCCTTGTCCGTCGGGCCGGCCTGAGGAGGTCCAGCCTATGAAGCGCAACGTGTTCGTCTCAGCCGCCGCGTCCGTGGCCCTGCTGACCGCGGCTCCCCTGGCGACCGCCGCCACGGCGTCCGCCGACTCGGCGAGAACCGCCCCCGTGTCCGCCGCCGCCCGAGCCGACGTCTCGGCCGAGCAGGCCATCGCCGCCGCCCTCAAGGACTATCCGGGCGTGGTCGAGTCCCTCGACAGGGACGGCAACATCTGGCACGTGGACGTGATCACCAAGGACGGCAAGGGCCACGCCGAGCTGGAGGTCGACGCCGCCACGGGCAAGGTCTCCCGGGAGAACGTGGACAAGGACGAGAACCCGGGCGAACACAAGGGCCTGCTCGCAGCCAAGATCACTGCAGCGCAGGCCGCCAAGGCCGCCGTGGCCGCCCATCCGGGCACGACGTGGACCGTCGAGTGGGACTCCGACGACGACAGCGGCAAGACCCCGTACTGGCACGTCGAGGTCAGGGGCTCCGACGGCAAGACCTGGGACGCGTCGGTGGACCCGACGACCGGCAAGGTCACCGCACAGACCGACTCCGACTCCGACTCCGACGACAACTCCTGACCCCCGGCCACCGGCGGGGAGCGCCGCACGCGCTCCCCGCCGAGCCGTGGGCCCCGGCGGGGGCTCAGGCCTCCGTCAGCGTCTCCAGCAGCGCGTCCGCCGCCGCGTACGGGTCGAGCTCGCCCACGGCCACCCGGGCGGCCAGCGCGTCCAGGTGCGCGTCACCGTGCACGTCCGCCATCCGCGCCCGCAGCGCGGTGACGGCGATCGTCTCGACCTCCCGGGCCGCCCGGCCGGCCCGCCGCCGGGCCAGCACGCCGCGCTCGTCCATCCACGCCCGGTGCTTCTCCAGCGCCTCGACCAGCTCGTCGATGCCCTGACCGCGGGCCGCGACCGTCTTGACGATCGGCGGCCGCCAGTCGTCCCGGCCCCGGGCCTCGCCCAGGCCCAGCATGTGGTTCAGCTCCCGGGCGGTGGCATCCGCCCCGTCCCGGTCCGCCTTGTTGACCACGTAGACGTCGCCGATCTCCAGGATGCCCGCCTTCGCGGCCTGGATCCCGTCGCCCATCCCGGGGGCCAGCAGCACCACCGAGGTGTCGGCCTGCGAGGCGATCTCCACCTCCGACTGCCCGACCCCGACCGTCTCGACCAGGATCACCTCGCAGCCGGCCGCGTCCAGCACTCGGATCGCCTGCGGGGCGGCCCAGGCCAGACCGCCCAGGTGGCCGCGGGTGGCCATGGAGCGGATGTAGACCCCCGGGTCCGAGGCGTGGTCCGACATCCGCACCCGGTCGCCGAGCAGCGCCCCGCCCGAGAAGGGCGAGGACGGGTCCACGGCCAGGACGCCGACCCGCTTGCCGGCCTTGCGGTACGCGGAGACGAGCGCCGAGGTCGAGGTCGACTTGCCGACGCCCGGTGACCCCGTCAGCCCCACCACGTACGCCCCGCCCGTCAGCGGGGCCAGCGCGGCCATCACCTCGCGCAGCTGCGGGGACGCGCCCTCGACCAGCGAGATCAGCCGGGCCACCGCCCTCGGTCGGCCCTCACGGGCCTGGGCCACCAGCTGGGGGACGTCCACCGCCGTCATACGTGCTGCGCTCCTCGGTTCTCGTACGGGATGTCGGAGGGCCGCCGGGCCCGGGAAGGGAGGGCCGCCGGGGCGCCCGTGTCGGGGCCCCGGCGGCCCGGCTTCCGCCTACTTGGCGACGCGGACGATCAGCGCGTCGCCCTGGCCGCCACCACCGCACAGCGCGGCAGCGCCGACGCCGCCGCCACGGCGCTTCAGCTCCAGCGCCAGGTGCAGCACCACACGGGCGCCGGACATGCCGATCGGGTGCCCCAGGGCGATGGCGCCACCGTTGACGTTCACCTTTTCCGGGGTCACGCCGAGGTCCTTCATCGACTGGACGGCTACCGCGGCGAAGGCCTCGTTGATCTCGATGAGGTCCAGGTCGGAGACCTCCAGGCCCTCCTTCTTCAGGGCGTGCAGGATCGCGTTCGACGGCTGCGACTGGAGCGAGTTGTCGGGACCGGCCACGTTGCCGTGGGCGCCGATCTCGGCGATCCACTCCAGGCCGAGCTCCTCGGCCTTCGCCTTGCTCATCACGACCACGGCGGCGGCGCCGTCGCTGATCTGCGAGGAGGTACCGGCGGTGATCGTGCCGTCCTTGGCGAAGGCCGGACGCAGCTTGCCGAGGGACTCCACGGTGGTCTCGGGACGGATGCCCTCGTCGGTCGAGAAGATCACCGGGTCGCCCTTGCGCTGCGGGATCTCCACGGGGACGATCTCGGCCTCGAAGACGCCGTTCTTCTGCGCGGCCGCGGCCCGCTGGTGCGAGGCGGCGGCGAACTCGTCCTGCGGGGCGCGCTCGATGCCCAGGCGGGTGTTGTGCTTCTCGGTGGACTCGCCCATCGCGATGTTCTCGAAGGCGTCGGTGAGACCGTCGTAGGCCATCGCGTCCAGCATCTCGACGGCGCCGTACTTGTAGCCCTCGCGGGTCTTGGGCAGCAGGTGCGGGGCGTTGGTCATGGACTCCTGACCGCCCGCGACCACGATGTCGAACTCACCGGCGCGGATCAGCTGGTCGGCCAGCGCGATCGCGTCCAGACCCGAGAGACACACCTTGTTGATGGTCAGGGCGGGCACGTTCATCGGGATGCCGGCCTTGACGGCGGCCTGGCGGGCGGGGATCTGGCCCGCGCCGGCCTGCAGCACCTGGCCCATGATCACGTACTGCACCTGGTCGCCGGAGATCCCGGCCCGGTCCAGCGCGGACTTGATGGCGAAGCCGCCGAGGTCGGCACCCGAGAAGGACTTCAGCGAGCCGAGCAGCCGTCCCATGGGCGTGCGGGCCCCGGCGACGATCACAGAAGTGGTGTTGTTCGATCCGGACATGAGGCACAGCCCCTTGGATGAGGAGTGAACGAGGGTTTACGTGAATGTACTGGGCGGTACCTCAGCGGTCACCCGGGTGCCGGTGTGATCGCGCGCACGTTGCGTGACGACCCCCTTCGGCGGTGCACTGTCACCATGCTGACAAGAATCGACCACATCGGGATCGCCTGCTTCGACCTGGACAAGACTGTCGAGTTCTACCGTGCCACGTACGGCTTCGAGGTGTTCCACTCCGAGGTCAACGAGGAGCAGGGTGTCCGCGAGGCCATGTTGAAGATCAACGAGACGTCCGACGGCGGCGCCTCCTACCTCCAGCTCCTGGAGCCCACCCGCGAGGACTCCGCCGTCGGCAAATGGCTGGCCAAGAACGGCGAGGGCGTCCACCACATCGCCTTCGGCACCGAGGACGTCCAGGGGGACTCCGAGGCCATCCGCGGCAAGGGCGTCCGCGTCCTCTACGACCAGCCCCGCACGGGATCCATGGGGTCCTCCATCACCTTCCTGCACCCCAAGGACTGCCACGGCGTTCTCACCGAACTGGTCACCTCGAACCCCGAGCACTGACGGACCGCTGATGGCCCGATTCCCCGGCCGGTAGAGTGGCCATGGCTCGGCCGGGGTTCGGTGCGGAGACGGGGTCGGGGCCTGTGATCCCCGCCCCGGTATCTGACACCATTCCCCCGGGGGCGTCGTTCAGCGGGCGAGCGATGCTCATTGGGAGTGAGCTTGCGACCAGGGGACGGATGGGACCGCGCTGTGCGGGGCTACGAAAGCCAGGAGAGCCATCAGGCCGAGGCCGACCATCTCTCGCGCTTCGAGGCCGAGATGGAGCGGCTGAAGAAGGAGCGCGGGAAGGCCGTCCAGCACGCTGAAGACCTGGGGTACCAGGTCGAGGTGCTGCGCGCCAAGCTTCACGAGGTACGACGCGCGCTGGCGTCCCGCCCCGCCTACGACGGCGCGGACATGGGATACCAGGCGGAGCAGCTGCTCCGTAATGCCCAGATCCAGGCCGACCAGATGCGTTCGGACGCCGAGCGCGAGCTTCGTGACGCCCGGGCCCAGACCCAGCGCATCCTCCAGGAGCACGCCGAGCACCAGGCGCGCCTGCAGGCCGAACTGCACGCCGAGGCCGTCAACCGCCGTCAGCGCCTGGACCAGGAGCTGGGCGAGCGGCGCCAGACCGTCGAGGCCCACGTCAACGAGAACGTGGCCTGGGCCGAACAGTTGCGGGCCCGGACCGAGGCCCAGGCGCGCCGGCTCATGGAGGAGTCCCGCGCCGAGGCCGAGCAGTCCCTGAACGCCGCCCGCGCCGAGGCCGCCCGGGTCGCCGAGGAGACCCGGCGCCGGATGGCCGCGGACGCCGAGGCCGCCCGCGGGGAGGCCGAGGCCACCCTGCTGCGTGCCCGCAAGGAGGCCGAGCGGCTGCTGACCGCCGCCTCCTCGCAGGCCCAGGAGGCCAGCGAGCACGCCGAGCGGCTGCGCTCCACCACGACCGCCGAGGCCGAGCACACCCGCCAGCAGACCCTGGACCTGGGCCGGCTGGCCGAATCCCGGGTGCAGGAGGCCGACTCCGCGCTGCGCGAGGCCCGCGCCGAGGCGGAGAAGCTCCTCGCCGAGGCGAAGGAGAGCGCCACCCGGCAGCTGACGTCGGCGGAATCCGTCAACGAGCAGCGCACCCGCACCGCCAAGGAGCAGGTCGCGCGGCTGGTCGGCGAGGCCACCAAGGAGGCCGAGGCCCTCAAGGCGGAGGCCGAACAGGCCTTGGCCGACGCCCGCACGGAGGCCGAGCGGCTGCGCGCCGAAGCCGGCGAGAGCGCCCGTACGGCGGCGGCCGAGGACATGGCGGCCCAGCTGGCGAAGGCCGCCCGCACCGCCGAGGACGTACTGAACAAGGCCTCGGAGGACGCCCGGGCCACCACCCGGGCCGCGTCCGAGGAGGCCGAGCGGATCCGTCGTGAGGCGGAGGCCGAGGCCGACCGGCTGCGCCTGCAGGCGGCGACCACGGCCGACGAGCTCAAGGGCGCCGCGAAGGACGACACCGAGGAGTACCGGGCCCGCACGGTCGAGCTCCAGTCGGAGGCCCGACGGCTGCGCGGCGAGGCCGAGCAGCTGCGCGCCGAGGCCGTCGCCGAGGGCGAGCGGATCCGCGGCGAGGCCCGCCGCGAGGCCGTCCAGCAGATCGAGGAGGCGGCCCGGACCGCCGAGGAGCTGCTCGGCAAGGCCAAGGCGGACGCGGACGAGCTGCGCGGCGGCGCGACCGCCGAGAGCGAGCGGGTGCGCGCCGAGGCCGTCGAGCGGGCCGGCACGCTGCGCAAGCAGGCCGAGGAGACCCTGGAGCGGACCCGCGCGGAGGCCGAACGGCTGCGCGCCGAGGCCGAGGAGCAGGCCGAGGGCGTCCGTGCCGAGGCCGACGCCGCGGCGGTCGCCCGGCGCCAGGAGGTCGAGCAGGCGCTGGCCGCCAAGCGCGCGGAGGCCGACGAGGAGCTCGTACGGCTGCACACGGAGGCCGAGACCCGGCTGACGACGGCCGAGCAGACGCTGCGGGACGCCCGTGGCACGGCGGAGAACATCCGCCGGGAGACCACGGAGGAGAACGACCGGCTGCGCGCCGAGTCGGCGGAGCGGATCCGCACCCTGCAGACGCAGGCGGAGACCGAGGCCGACCAGCTGCGCACCGAGGCGGCGCAGGACGCCGGCCGGGTGCGCGCCGAGGCCGAGCAGTCCGCCGTGCGGCTGCGCGGTGAGGCCGAGGCCGAGGCCGAGCGGGTGCGCTCGGAGGCCCAGGAGACCGCGGACCGGCTGCGCGCCGAGGCCAAGGCCGCGGCCGAGCGGGTCGCCGCGGAGGCCGCGGAGGCGCTGGCCGCCGCGCAGGAGGAGGCCGCCCGGCGCCGCCGGGAGGCCGAGGAGACCCTGGCGTCGGCACGGACCGACGCGGACAGCGAGCGGGCCCAGGCCCGCGAGCAGAGCGAGGAACTGCTGGCGCAGGCCCGCAAGCGCTCCGAGGAGGCCCAGGCCGAGGCGGTCTGGCTGACCGAGGAGGCCGAGCGGCGCGCGTCGGAGGTCGTGTCGGCGGCGGAGGCCACCGCCCAGCAGGTACGGGACTCCGTGGCCGGGCTGCACGAGCAGGCCGAGGAGGAGATCACCGGGCTGCGCAACGCCGCCGAGCACGTGGCGGAGCGTACGAGGTCGGAGGCCGAGGAAGAGGCCGGCCGGGTCCGCGCGGACGCCTACGCGGAACGGGAGCGGGCCACCGAGGACGCCAACCGGATCCGCAGCGAGGCGCGGTCCGAGACGGACGCGGCGAAGGCGCTGGCGGAGCGCACGGTCGCCGAGGCCATCGCCGAGGCCGAGCAGCTGCGCGGTGACACCGCCGAGTACGCGCAGCGGGTGCGTACGGAGGCCACGGACGCGCTGGCCGCCTCCGAGCGGGACGCGGCCCGGACCCGGGCCGACGCCCGGGACGACGCGAACCGGATCCGCGGCGAGGCGGCGGAGTCCCTGGAGGCCGCGCGCGCCGAGGCCTCCCGGATCACGGCCGAGGCGACGGCGGAGGCCGAGCGGATCACCGAGGAGACCCTGGCGGCGAACGCGGCCACGGTCGACGAGGCGACGGCCGAGGCCGAGCGGATCACCACCGAGGCGGCCGAGATCGCCGAGGCCGCTCGTATCGAGGCCGCGGGCATCCTGGACGAGGCACGGGCCGAGGGCAACCGGCTGCGGACCGAGGCCGCGGAGCAGGTCGACCGGCTCATCACCGAGGCCGCGGCGGAGGCCGACCGGCTCACGGAGGAGACCCGTGCCGCGAACGCGGCCACCGTGGGCGAGGCGTCGGTGGAGGCCGAGCGGATCACCACCGCGGCGAACCGGCTCAAGACGCAGGCGGCCGAGACGCTGGCGAGCGCCGAGCGCGACGCCGCGCGGATCATGGTCGACTCGCGTGCCGAGGGCGACCGCCTGATCGACGAGACCCGTGTGGCCAACGAGGCCACCCTCGCCGAGGCGGCGGCGGAGGCCGACCGGGTGCGCGCCGAGGCGGCCACGGTGCTGGACGACGCCCGCGCGGAGGGCGGCCGGATCATCGGCGAGGCCACCGCCGAGGCGGACCGGGTCACGGTCGCGGCGAACGAGACGCTGGCGGGCGCCGAGCGTGACGCCGAGCAGACGCTGGACGAGGCGCGCGCCGAGGCGAACCGGCTGCGTACCGAGGCGGCCGAGCAGGCGGACCGGCTCGTCACGGAGGCCGTGTCCGAGTCGGAGAAGCTCACCGAGCAGACCCGCAAGGACAACGAGCGCACCGTCGGCGAGGCGGCCGGCGAGGCGGAGCGGCTGCGTGCCGAGGCGTCGGAGGCGCTGTCCTCGGCGCAGGAGCACGCGACCCGTACCCGGTCGGAGGCCGAGCGGGTCAAGGCGCAGGCCGCGGCCGCGGCGGAGCGCACCCGTGCCGAGGCCCGTACCGAGTCCGAGCGGCTGCTGGACGAGGCGCGCGAGGCGGCCAACAAGCGCCGTAGCGAGGCCGCGGAGCAGGTCGACCGGCTCATCACCGAGGCCTCGGCGGAGGCCGAGAAGCTCACGGCCGATGCGCAGAAGCAGGCCCTCGCCGCCACCACGGCGGCCGAGGAGCAGGCCGACGCGATGGTCGACGCGGCCCGCAAGGAGGCCGTGCGGATCACCTCGGAGGCCACCGTCGAGGGCAACTCCATGGTGGAGAAGGCTCGTACGGACGCGGACGAGCTGCTGGTCGGCGCGCGCACGGACGCGGCCGCCATAAGAGAACGGGCGGAGGAGCTGCGCGGCCGTGTCGAGGGCGAGGTCGAGGAGCTGCACGAGCGGGCCCGCCGGGAGTCGGCCGAGCAGATGAAGTCGGCCGGTGAGCGCGTGGACAAGCTGGTGCGCGCGGCGACGGAGCAGAGCGTCGAGGCCGAGGCGAAGGCCAAGGAACTCGTGTCGGACGCGAGCAGTGAGGCGAGCAAGGTGCGCATCGCCGCGGTCCGCAAGGCGGAGGCGCTGCTCAAGGAGGCCGAGCAGAAGAAGGCGGAGCTGGCCCGGGAGGCCGAGAGCGCCCTGGCGGAAGCCAAGGCGGAGGCCGAGCGCCTCGTCGAGGAGGGCCGCCGCGAGCTGGAGGTCCTCGTCCGCAGGCGGCAGGACATTCAGGGGGAGATCTCCCGTGTCCAGGACGTGCTTGAGGCGTTGGAATCATTCGAGGCGCCTTCGGGTGGCGGAAAGCCCACGGTCGGCGGCCAGGGCGCGGGGGGTGCCAAGGCCGGGGTCTCCGCGGGGTCCACTCGATCGGGTGGCAAGTCGTCGGAGGGGTAGCCAAATGCTCCGGGGTGTGTGCACCTGATGAAGGTTCAGGCGAACGGGTGACAAGCGTTCTGCTGTCTTGCCACTCAAAAGGGGTGTCATTGTCCAGATCAAACGCGGATTGACTCGATGACACGCCGTCTGGGCGCCTAGGATTCCCCTAACACCTCACGTAGCACCTCATCGGTCTCATTCGACAGGAACCCCATGAGCGACACTTCCTCCCCCTTCGGCTTCGAGCTCGTGCGGCGTGGTTACGACCGTGGTCAGGTGGACGACCGCATTACCAAGCTGGTCTCCGACCGCGACAGCGCCCTTGGACGTATCAACTCTCTGGAAAAGCGGATCGAGGAGTTGCACCTCGAGACGCAGAACGCCCAGGCCCAGGTGACCGACGCCGAGCCGTCGTACGCCGGCCTCGGCGCCCGGGTCGAGAAGATCCTGCGGCTGGCCGAGGAGGAGGCGAAGGACCTGCGCGAGGAGGCCCGTCGCGCGGCCGAGCAGCACCGCGAGCTCGCCGAGTCGGCCGCCCAGCAGGTGCGCAACGACGCCGAGTCGTTCGCCGCCGACCGCAAGTCGAAGGCGGAGGACGAGGGCGTCCGCATCGTCGAGAAGGCCAAGGGCGACGCCTCGACCCTGCGCGCCGAGGCCCAGAAGGACGCGGCCTCCAAGCGCGAGGAGGCCGACGCCCTCTTCGAGGAGACCCGCGCCAAGGCCGCCCAGGCCGCCGCGGACTTCGAGACCAACCTGGCCAAGCGCCGCGAGCAGTCCGAGCGCGACCTCGCCTCCCGTCAGGCCAAGGCCGAGAAGCGTCTCGCGGAGATCGAGCACCGCGCCGAGCAGCTGCGCCTGGAGGCCGAGAAGCTGCGTACGGACGCGGAGCGTCGGGCCCGTCAGACCGTGGAGACCGCGCAGCGCCAGGCCGAGGACATCGTGGCCGACGCCAACGCCAAGGCGGACCGCATCCGCAGCGAGTCCGAGCGCGAGCTGGCGGCGCTCACCAACCGCCGCGACTCGATCAACGCGCAGCTGACCAACGTCCGCGAGATGCTGGCGACGCTCACCGGTGCGGCCGTCGCGGCGGCCAACCCGATCGTGGACGACGAGCCCGTCACCCGCGGCGTCCCGGCTCAGCAGAGCCGCTGATTACCGGCGGGTAGCACGCGGCACCCGTCGTGCGCCCGATCGAGGGCCCTATGTCACCCTTTTGAGGTGGCGTAGGGCCCTCGGGCGTTCTAGCGTGTCCGCATGATCGAGCTTGAGGGCCTTACCAAACGATTCGGCACGACGACCGCCGTGGACCACCTCAGCTTCCAGATCCGACCGGGGGTGGTGACCGGCTTCCTGGGCCCGAACGGCGCAGGCAAGTCGACGACGATGCGCATGATGCTCGACCTCGACAACCCGACCAGCGGCACGGTGCGGGTGTACGGGAAGCACTACCGGGACCTGTCGGAACCGCTGAAGCACGTCGGGGCGTTGCTGGACGCGAAGGCCATGCACGGTGGCCGAAGTGCGTACAACAACCTTCTCTGTCTGGCGCAGTCGAACCGCATCCCGCGGCAGCGGGTGGACGAGGTGCTGGACCTGGTCGGCCTGACGGCCGTGGCGAAGAAGAAGTCCAAAGGATTTTCGCTCGGAATGAGCCAACGGCTGGGAATCGCCTCCGCATTGTTGGGCGATCCGGAAATCCTGATGTTCGACGAGCCGGTCAACGGCCTGGACCCCGAGGGAATTCTCTGGATCCGCAATCTGATGAAGGGCCTGGCCTCGGAGGGAAGGACGATCTTCGTCTCCTCCCACCTGATGAGCGAAATGGCGCTGACCGCGGACCATTTGGTCGTCATCGGGCAGGGAAAGCTGCTGGCCGACCTGCCGATGGCCGATTTCATCCAGCAGAACTCGCGCAGCTACGTACGGCTGCGCTCGCCGCAGCAGGAGCGGTTGAAGGACCTCCTGCACGAGGCCGGGATCAACGCGGTGAGCGTTCCCGCCACCGGAACCCTGGAGATCGACGGCGCCAGTGCGGAGCAGCTCGGCGAGCTGGCCGCCCAGCACCAGATCGTGCTGCACGAACTCAGCCCGCAACGGGCGTCACTGGAGGAAGCGTTCATGCGGATGACGGCGGACTCCGTCGAGTACCACGCCCACGCACCGGGCATGGCCGCCGACAACCCGGCACGGCCGGCCGACGTCCCCGCCTGGGGCGCCGGCTTCGAGGCGACCCGCAAGGCCGGTGAGTGACCATGGCCTTCACCGCCGTCCTGCAGTCCGAGTGGACCAAGATCCGCACGGTCGCCTCCACCAGCTGGACCCTCGCCCTCGTCTTCCTCGTCACCGTCGGGTTCGCCGCGCTGTTCAGCGCCACGTTCGACCCGGACAGCCTGCCGGCGGCCCAGCGGGCCACCTTCGACCCCACGGCGATGAGCCTCGGTTCGATGCAGCTCGGGCAGCTGGCCATGATCGTCTTCGGTGTGCTGGTCGTGAGCACCGAATACAGCACGGGCATGATCCGCACCTCGCTGGCCGCCGTACCCCGCCGGGAGCACTTCCTGCTCGGCAAGATGGCGGTGGCGACGGCGCTGGCCCTGGTCGTGGGGCTGCTGACCAGTTTCGTGTCGTTCTTCCTCACCCAGGCGCTGCTCGGTGACCTCGGCATCGGGATCGGCGAGGAGCACGTGCTGCGCGCCGTGACCGGCGCCGGACTGTACCTGGCGCTGCTCGCCCTCTTCTGCATGGGCGTGGCGGCCATGCTGCGCAGCTCGGTCGCCGCGATCAGCGTCCTGGTCCCGTTCTTCCTGATCGTCTCGAACCTGCTCGTCGGTTTCGACGCGACCCGGACGGTCGGCCAGTACCTGCCGAGCAACGCCGGTGGAAGGATCATGCAGGTCGTGCCCAACGCGTTCGACGCCCCCGAGACCCCCTACGGTCCGTGGGGCGGCTTCGGGATCATGGCTCTGTGGACGCTGGCCGCGGTACTCGGGGGGTACGCCGTCCTCCGCAAGAGGGACGCCTGACCTCCCGCCCGCGTACTACGGGTGATCCCCGGGTCGGACTCAGGGGCAGCTCAGGGATCCGGCCCGGGACGGAACCGCAGGAACCTCGTTATCCTCTTAACCCTTACGCGGGCGAAAGTCGTCCCGGCCTGGTAAGGGGCAGCAAGATGATCGAGGCAGTCGGCCTGACCAAGCGCTTCGGCGCCAAGACCGCCGTCGACCAGCTGTCCTTCCAGGTCAAGCCGGGTCACGTCACCGGCTTCCTGGGGCCCAACGGCTCCGGGAAGTCCACCACCATGCGCATGATCGTCGGACTGGACCGGCCCACGTCCGGTCATGTCACGATCAACGGCCAACCCTTCCGGGAGCTGCCGAACGCCCAGCGGCACGTCGGGGCCCTGCTCGACGCGAAGGCCGTGCACGGCGGCCGCCGGGCCCGCGCCCACCTGCTCTCCATCGCCCAACTCTCGGGGATCCCGGAGAAGCGGGTGGACGAGGTGCTGGCCGTGGTCGGCCTCCAGGACGCCGCCCGGCAGCGTACGAAGGGCTTCTCGCTCGGTATGGGCCAGCGGCTCGGCATCGCGACCGCGCTGCTCGGCGACCCGCAGGTGCTCCTGTTCGACGAGCCGGTCAACGGGCTCGACCCCGAGGGCATCCTCTGGGTCCGCAACCTCATGCGCCGGCTCGCCTCCGAGGGCCGCACCGTCTTCGTCTCCTCGCACCTGATGAGCGAGATGGCGCTGACCGCCGACCACCTGATCGTGATCGGTCGGGGGCGGCTGCTGGCGGACATGGGCACCCAGGAGTTCATCGCGCACAACTCGGCCGGATTCGCTCGGGTGCGGACGGCCGACACCGATCCAGATGGCTGGGACACGCTGGGTAAGGCCCTCACCAAAGCGGGTGGGCGGGTCCTCCAGGAGCCCGACGGAGCACTGCGTGTGACCGGGCTGGAGCTGCCGCGCATCTCCGACCTCGCGCACGAGGCGGGCGTACGGCTGTGGGAGCTGTCACCGCACCGGGCCTCGCTGGAGGAGGCGTACATGCGGATGACCCAGTCCACCGTCGAGTACACCTCCACCGACGACCCGCGGGCCGAGCTGTGGGAGCCGGAGCCGCTCTCCCTCCCGGCCTGGGAGGACGAGGCGGAGGCGGAGACGGCTCCCGAGGTCCCGCAGACCGGCTTCTACGCGCCGCCGCCGCCCGGCGCGGGCGGGCAGCCCTTCCTGATGCCCGGCAAGCCGGGCGAGCTCGCGAGCACCACCAGGAACACCACCCCGCGCACCCCCGAGGACACCCGATGACCCCGACGACCACGACGGCGGAGCAGTCCGGGAGCTACAGCTCCCCCCTCGCCACGCCGCGGCCGCACCTGGGGCACGCCATGGCCTCGGAGTGGACCAAGCTGGTCTCGCTGCGCTCCACCCTGTGGACGCTGGGTGCGCTCGTGCTGACCGTGGTCGGCGTCGGCCTGACCGTCGTCTCGCAGACCACGGACGTGGACTACACGCAGATCAACTTCACCACGCCCGCGCTCATCGGCCTGCTGGTCGGCCAGCTCGCGGTGATCGTCCTCGGGGTGCTGACCATCAGCTCGGAGCACGGCACCGGGCTCGTGCGGACCACTTTCACCGCCGCCCCGGACCGGTACCGGGTGCTCACCGCCAAGTACCTCGTCTTCAGCATGGTGGCCTTCGCCGTCACCGCGCTGTCGGTGTTCGTGGTCGGGGTCACCGCGGCGGTCATGCGCGGCGGCACCGCGTCCGGCCCGCACGCGGCCGGTGAATGGTTCGGAGCGCTGCTCGGCTGCGGCTACGTCACCCTGCTCGGCGTGCTGGCGCTGGCGATCGGCGCGCTGGTGCGGCACTCGGCCGGGGCGATCGCCGTGATGCTGGGCCTGGTCACGCTGCCGCCGGTGATCGGGGCCATGCTCAGCATGTGGGAGGCCGTCGCGTCCGCCGGCGAGCTCATCCTGCGCCACAACGTGCCGGTGGCGCTGATGACGCTGTTCGGTCTGCCGCAGGGCGGCGACGTGGGCCCGGAGCCGAGCACCGTCTCGCAGCTGATGCTCATCGTGCTGGTCACCGGCGGCGCGGTGATCGCCTCGTACGTGATCGTCGGCCGCCGGGACGTGTAGGCCGTCCCCTCCGGACCGGTCAGTACCGGGGAGCGTTACGGGACCGCTGCACCTTCGAGGTGCGGCGGTCCTTCGCGTTCCAGCAGGCCTTGTGCCAGTGCCGGCGGTCGTCCACGCCGCCGTACTCGGGCCAGGCCACCAGGTGCGGGGTACCGGAGGGGATCTCCTGGTCGCAGCCGGGGCAGCGGTAACGTTTGCCCGCCGCGCTCGCGCCGGCCACGTGCCGGACCTTCCAGTCCTCCCCCTGGTACTCCTCCGTGCGCTCCAGCCCGTAACGGTCGAGGCCGGTGCTGGGGCGTTCGTCCGGGGTCTCGCCGCCCCTGGGGCGGTTGTTGCGCGGTGACACGTATACCTCACGGATGGGCGGACGGCAGTGACTTTCTTCCAGACTACGCGCAGCGAGGCCGGGTACCCGCAGGGTTGCCGATGAAGGCGGTCGCGCGAAGAGGAATGGCCCGACAATCCCAATAACTTTCCTGTCGGCCCGTGCCTTTGGCACGTGTCAGACGTTGTTGCCATAGGAAGAACCGGTCCACCTGGGGGAGGCCGCGTCAGCCGCGAGGAGGATGAAGGCGATGCGCGTAGGAGCGTTTGTACTGGCGGCCCAGTTCCCGGGCCAGGGACAGGGAGAGGCACTGCACCGAGCGGTGCGGACCGCCGAGGTGGCCGAGGAGGCCGGACTCGACTCGGTGTGGCTCGCCGAGCACCACTTCGTCCCGTACGGGGTCTGCCCCTCGGCGGTGACCCTGGCGGCCCTGATGCTGGGCCGGACCCGGCGGCTGCGGGTGGGCACCGCGGTGAGCGTGCTGCCGAGCACGCACCCGGTGGCGCTCGGGGAACAGGCGGCCCTGCTGCACGTGACCTCGGGCGGCAGGTTCACCCTCGGGGTGGGCCGCGGCGGGCCGTGGGTGGACCTGGAGGTCTTCGGGGGCGGCCTGGACAGTTACGAGAACGGCTTCCCGGAGGCCCTGGACCTGCTGCGGCGCTGGCTGACGGAGGCCCGGGTCGGGGCCTGTGGCGAGCGCTACGGATTCCGCGAGGTGGCCGTCGTACCCCGCCCCTCGGAGGCCCTTGACGGGGACACGGCGGGGCCCGAGGTCATCGTGGCCTGCACCTCCGCCGCCTCGGTCCGGATGGCCGCGGAGCGGGGTCTGCCGATGCTCCTCGGGATGCACTGCGGGGACGAGAGCAAGGCCGAGATGGTCGCGCTGTGGCGCAGCATGGCGCTGGCGGCGGGCCATTCACGCGAACGCGTGGAGGGCGCGGGACACGTCTCGGCCGGGGTGTGCCAGATCGCCGACCGTACGGCGGACGCGCGCGAGACCCTGCTGAAGGCGATGCCGGGCTGGCTCAGGCAGGGTCTCGACGCGCATGTGACGGTGGACGGCCGGGTGCGCGCGATGCGGGATCCGGTCGCCTACACGGAACTGCTCTGCGACCTGCACCCGGTGGGCACCCCGGAGGTGGCGGCGGACCGGCTGGCGGCCACGTCGGCACGGACGGGCATCACGCGCTTCGCCCTCCTGACGGAGGGCTCCGGAGATCTCGCCGCGACGGAGGAGAACGTACGACGACTCGGCGCCGAGGTCCTTCCCCGTCTCGACTGAGATCCGCCGGTCCTGCCTGGGCCGTTTCTTTCGGATCACGCCGGTGGGCCCGGACATGATCCGAAAGAGGCGGCCAGGACACGGTCTAGCAGTCGCGCAGCTCGGGTGACTGGTTGAGCAGCTGACCGCGGATCGAAGTGAACTTGGCCAGCCGGTCGTCCACCGAGGGATCCAGCGGGAAGACCGCCACCCGGTGACAGTTCTGGAATGCCAGGCGCACTCCGAAGTGCCGCTGCAGCGCACCGCGTATCGCGTCACTCGCGAGGGCGCGCAGCAACTGCCCTCGCGCCTGCTCGTCCGGCGGCGGCGTCTGGTTGTCGGCGAACTGTCCGCCGTCCACCTTCAGCTGAGCCACCAACGAGCTGATCATCTCCCACGCGAAGGGCAGGGAGGTCCGGACGCAGTCGACGAAAGCGGCTTCGTCGACCTCGCCTCGCTCGGCCTGTTCGAGTAGGGCCGGTGAGACGTCGAGCGACATGGGTTCTCCTCTCGCGACCCCGGCCGTTCGGATTGCCGGAGTCTTACGGGCAGGGAAGGAGATCGCGACGCAGAGTGCACGCTCGACAACCTCCCGCTCACCACGGTAGGCGTCCCATCGGTGACGCACCAGGAGAATGCGCATACAACGCGCCATCGGCGAACGGGGCTTTCAGGGGCGAATCGCGTGAAGGCCTTCTCGTCGAGTAGCGTTGCCGACCATGCGTCTCGTCATTGCCCGCTGCTCCGTCGACTACGCGGGCCGGCTCACCGCCCATCTGCCCTCGGCACCCCGTCTGATCCTCGTGAAGGCTGACGGCAGTGTCTCGATCCACGCGGACGACCGAGCGTACAAACCGCTCAACTGGATGTCGCCGCCGTGCACCCTCAAGGAGGGGAGCGGCGATGAGGCCAACATCTGGACGGTCATCAACAAGGCGGGCGAGAAGCTCATCATCACCATGGAGGAAGTCCTCCACGACTCCTCCCACGAGCTGGGCACCGACCCGGGACTCATCAAGGACGGCGTCGAGGCACACCTCCAGGAACTCCTGGCGGACCGCATCGAGACGCTGGGCGAGGGCTACACGCTGATCCGGCGCGAGTACATGACGGCGATCGGCCCGGTGGACATCCTGTGCCGGGACGCGTCGGGCGCGACGGTGGCCGTGGAGATCAAGCGCCGTGGTGAGATCGACGGTGTCGAGCAGCTGACGCGCTACCTCGAACTCCTCAACCGCGACCCGCACCTGGCCCCGGTCCGGGGTGTCTTCGCGGCCCAGGAGATCAAGCCGCAGGCGAAGGTCCTGGCGACGGACCGCGGCATGGACTGCGTGGTCCTGGACTACAACGCGATGCGCGGCATCGAGGACGACAAGCTCCGCCTGTTCTGATCCTCCGCTCCACCCCGCACCACGGCTCCGTCCCTCGGGACGGAGCCGTCGTCGTTCACCCGCCGGTGACCGGTGAGCCGGCCGGGGTGGTGGTACCCGTCTGGGTGGTGGTCGCCGAAGGCGACGGCGTGACCGTCTCCGTCACGGTGGGCGTGGGCTGGGCACCGGTCGGCGAGGGCGAAACGGCCGTCGGCGGCGCGGAGTTCGGCGGCGTCGAGGACGGGCGGCGCGACGGGGTCCGGACGGGGCTGCGGCCCGGGGTCGGCGCGGCGCTCTGGCCGGGCTCCGGGGTCGCGGCCGGCGGGGCCGACACGGGCGGCTCCGGTGCAGGATCGTTCCCGCTGTTGGCCACGGTCGGGTCGGGCGCCGTGACCGTGGGGGTGGAGGTCACCGCCGGTTCCTGCGCCGGCGGCTCGCTGTCCGAGGAGCTCAGTGCCAGGCTGACGACGGTGCCCAGCGCCACCACGGCCAGCGCGCCCGCGCCGGCCAGCAGGACGAGCCGGCGACGGCCGGGGGCCGGGGCGGGTGCGGCGGCGGGACGGGGGGCGGTGGGCGGCGCGGGCTTCGGATCCAGCGGGAAGGCGTCCTCGAAGACCTCGGACAGGGTGGTGGGCGTCTCCGAGCGGGCGGTCACCGGCACGACGGGGGTCATCCGTGTCACCGCCTCGGCGGAGACCGGGACCGCCGCAGCCGCCGCCGGAGCCACCGGGGGCACCCGGGTCGTGGACGCCTCGGAGGCCGCCCGGGAGTCCGGGACGGACGAGGCGGACGAGCCGGACGAGGCGGACGGAGCCACCCGCGGTGCGGCGGCGCCGCGTTCGGCCGGGGCGGTCGGGGTAGTCGGGGTAGTCGGGGTAGTCGGGGTGGCCACCGTCACGGCTTCCGGAGCGGCCGCCGGGGCGCCCGGTGCCGGTGCCTCCAGCCGCAGCGGGGGTGACACGGCCGCCCCCGCCGTCTCCCGGTCGACGACCAGCGCCAGCGCCCGCCGTCCCGCGACGGTGCCCCGCTTGTCGGCCAGGGCGCCGCGCAGCCCGATCGAGGTCTCCAGTTCGGCGCGCGCCCGGTCCAGACGCTCCTCGCACAGGGCCAGCACGCCGAGCTCGTGGTGGAAGTACGCCTGCTCGGCGACCTCGCCGGCCTTGCGCGCCGCCTCCGCTCCCGAGCGCAGCACCCGCTCCCAGGCCTCCCAGTGCAGCGAGGCCGCGAACGCCGGGGCCGCCGTGCGGGCCAGCAGCACCGCCGCGACCACGTCCGCGCCGGCCAGCGCCGCGAGCACCGCGTCCGCCTCGGCCGCGACCCGCTCCGGGACCACCGAGGCGTGCCCGGTCCACCAGGCGTAGTGCCGGGCGGCCGTACGGGCCTCCTCCGAGGCGGTGTCCCCGTACCCGACCTCCTCCAGCTGCCGGGCGACGCCCGCGGCCAGCCGGTACCGGGTCCCCACGGGCGTCAGCAGCCCGCAGGCCAGCAGCTCCGCGACGGCCGTGTCGGCGTGGGTGTCCCCCACCAGTGCGGGCAGGTGCGCGTGGTGCGGCAGCTCGCCGCCCAGCGCGCACGCGATCCGCAGGGCCGCGCGCGCCGACTCGCTGACCCGCGAGGCGAGCAGCTCCGCGGGGGCGGCGCCTTCGGCGAGGGTCGGCAGCGGCACGTGCACGGCGTCGCGGGGGCGTTCCTCGAAGACGCCGGGCTCCTCCTCCTCGTCGTCCTCGTCGCTGTGGTTGAGCTCGTCCCGCTGCCGCAGCAGCGCGGCGGCCTGTACGAAGCGCAGGGGCAGCCCCTCGGAGGCGAAGCGCAGGTCCCCCGCCCAGGCGGATTCCTCGTCCGTCAGCGGCCGTCCGACGCCCGCTTCCAGCAGTTCCAGGCAGTCGGCCTTGCCGAGTCCGCCGAGGAAGACCTCCTCGATGTGCGAGTCGTCGGAGGGGGCCCGGGTGTCGGGGGTGGCGGCCAGCAGGTAGGCGCATTCGGGGGTGGCGCGCATCAGTTCGTCGAGGGCGGCTCCGCCCATCTCCAGGTCGTCCAGGAGGACGACGGCGCCTATCTCCCGTACGCGGGCCAGGAGCTCGACCCGGCCGGGGCGCTCCCGCTCGACCTCGTACACGGTCGCGTAGAGGGCGTGGAGCAGTTCCCCGGGCTGCTGCTGCCCGAATCCGCTGAGTCGTACGACGCCGTCGGGCGCCAGGCCCGCGCACCGGTCGGCGACCGCGTCGAGGAGGGCGCTGCGGCCGGAGCCCGAGGGCCCGGTCAGCCGTACGGACCGACCCCGGCCCAGCAGCCGGACGAGGCGCTCCCGCTCCTCCTCGCGCGCGTGCAGGGGGCGGACGAGGGCGGCGGGGCCCGGGAGTACGGGCGGGCGGGCGGCGGCGGTGCGGGACGCGCGCGCGGCCGGGTCGCGCTTCGCGGGGCGGGCCGGTTCGGTGCCGGGGCGCAGCGGTTCGATCTCGCTGCCGTCGACCGGGTTGACGGTGAGGGCGAACCCGCCCGCGGTCAGGCTGACGACCCGCGCGGGTCCGGCCGCCGCGGGTGTCCCGGGGGTCGCGGGCGCGGTGGGCGCCGCGGGTGCGGAGCCGCCCGTGGGCTGCTCGTGCTGCTCGGTCCGCCCCTGTGTACGGTCCATGACCCAGTCCCCCGATCGCGGGCCGCGCGCCTCGCCGTCGTACCTCCCGGCCGTGGCGCACCCGCTGTCGCTACCGGTCCGGTTTCCGCCCGAACCCTAGACCGTGGCCGGGCGTGCGGGAAACCGCAGGGGTGCGATCACCACCGGACCGTTACGTTTCCGCAGGGAACGCGGAGGTCAGCGGCTTGTCGGTCAGACGCGGGGCAGGGACTCCGCTTCCAGGCCGCCCTCGATCGCGAGGATCCGGTGCAGCCGGGTCGCGACGAGCAGTCGCTGCATCTGCGGGGGCACGCCGCGCAGGACCAGGCGGCGGCCGGTCCGGCCGGCCCGGCGGTGCGCTCCCATGATCACGCCGAGGCCGGTCGCGTCCCAGGAGTCGAGCCCGGTGAGGTCGAGGACGAGATCGCCCTGCCCGTCGTCGAGGGCGGAGTGGAGGACCGTACGGGCGTCCGCCGCGCTGCGCACGTCGAGGCGGCCCCCGACTGCGAGTTCGGCGTGGTCGCCCCTGATGTGCATGTGTACTCCCGGCGGTACTGCGTACGTATGGTCCGACTGGTCCGTGGTCGGCAACTCTCACTGCAACTGACTGCCGCACGGGCAGGGAAGTTGCCGACCGTGAGCGAACCGATACCTAATTCACCCTTGGGGGTGACGGCATTCGAACGGTGGTGCTCCGTGGCAGGGCCAGGCCTCAGTGCTTGTAGAAGCCCTGGCCGCTCTTGCGGCCGATGTCCCCGGCGTCCACCATCCGCCGCATGAGCTCCGGCGGGGCGAACTTCTCGTCCTGGGACTCGGTGTAGATGTTGCTGGTGGCGTGCAGCAGGATGTCGACGCCCGTGAGGTCGGCGGTGGCCAGCGGGCCCATCGCGTGCCCGAAGCCGAGCTTGCAGGCGATGTCGATGTCCTCGGCGGAGGCGACGCCCGATTCGTACAGCTTCGCGGCCTCGACGACCAGCGCGGAGATCAGACGGGTCGTCACGAAACCGGCGACGTCGCGGTTGACGACGATGCAGGTCTTGCCGACGGACTCGGCGAACGCCCGGGTGGTGGCGAGGGTTTCGTCGCTGGTCTTGTAGCCGCGTACGAGCTCGCACAGCTGCATCATCGGGACGGGCGAGAAGAAGTGCGCGCCGACGACCCGCTCCGGACGCTCCGTCACGGCCGCGATCTTCGTGATCGGGATGGCGGAGGTGTTGGAGGCGAGGATCGTGTCCTCGCGGACGATCTTGTCCAGGGCGCGGAAGATCTCGTGCTTGATCTCGATCTTCTCGAAGGCGGCCTCCACCACGATGTCGACGTCGGCGACGGCGTCGAGGTCCGTGGTGGTGGTGATGCGCGCGAGGGCCGCCTGGGCGTCCTCGGCCGTCATCTTGCCCTTGGAGACGAACTTGTCGTAGGAGGCCTTGATTCCGTCCGTGCCACGGGTCAGCGCGGCCTCGGTGACATCGCGGAGCACGACGTCCCAACCCGCCTGAGCGGAGACCTGCGCGATTCCGGATCCCATGAGTCCGGCACCGATGACGGCGAGCTTCCCAGCCACTACACACCCCTCGTTTCCATACGGCACAGTCACGTAGCCACTCCGGCGGAGACTAGCGCCCGGGCGGTGCGGTGTGACCGTGAAGTAACACGCGTCACGTCTCAGATGACGGACATCACACCGGTACGGCCCAGCAACCCTCCCCCGCCGTCCAGTTCACCGGCCCTCGTCCTCGGCGTACCTCTCGGCCAGAGCGCGCAGCCGCCTCAGCTCCTTGCGCGCGGCGCCGAGGTGGCCGATCTCGACGGCCATGGCGGCGCGTCCCGCGAGGTGAAGGGCGTCCGCCCGGGCCTGCGCGTCCGCCTCCGGGCGCGCGCGGATCTCCCGCCGCAGGTGGTGGATCGTGCTCAGGATCCCGCGCGCGGCGGAGACCTTCGCCTCCTGCGACGGGAGCTGTACGCGCAGCATGTCCTTGGCGTAGTCCCAGACCCTCGCGTCGTGCTCGAAGGCGCTCGGCTCGCCGGGTGGTGCGGGTGCCCCGCCCAACGGGCGGCGTCTTCGCGCAGGTCGTCCGTGCGGTCCAGGGCCTCCCGCAGGCGCCCGGCGGCCACGGCCGCGCGCCCGGCCCGGGCGTTCTCGGCCGAGGCGCGCAGGGCTGCCGGGCCGTCCGCGTCCCGGGTGGCGAGGAAGCCCGCCAGGAGATCGATCTGCTGGGCGGCCTCGGCGAGCCGCCAGATGTAGTACACGTCGGCCACTTCGCCGCTCCCCTCCGGGGCCACGGCCCCACCGGACCGTACGTGAGCAGCGGCGACCTCACCCGGAATTTCCCCCGCGGGCCCGTCTACCCTGGCCGCATGGTGAACCTCACGCGCATCTACACCCGTACCGGCGACCAGGGCACGACCGCCCTCGGCGACATGAGCCGCACCGCCAAGACCGACCTGCGGATCTCGGCGTACGCCGACGCCAACGAGGCCAACGCGGCCATCGGGACGGCGATCGCGCTCGGCGGGCTGTCGGCGGACGTGGCGAAGGTCCTGGTCCGCGTGCAGAACGACCTCTTCGACGTCGGCGCCGACCTGTGCACCCCGGTGGTCGAGAACCCGCAGTACCCGCCGCTGCGCGTGGAGCAGTTCTACGTGGACAAGCTGGAGGCGGACTGCGACCACTTCCTGGAGCGGGTGGAGAAGCTGCGCAGCTTCATCCTCCCCGGCGGCACCCCCGGCGCGGCCCTGCTGCACCAGGCCTGCACGGTCGTCCGGCGCGCCGAGCGCTCCACGTGGGCGGCGCTGGAGGTGCACGGCGAGGTGATGAACCCGCTCACCGCCACCTACCTGAACCGGCTCTCCGACCTCCTGTTCATCCTGGCCCGGGTGGCCAACAAGGAGGTCGGGGACGTGCTGTGGGTGCCGGGCGGCGAGCGCTGAGCGCTGACCGCTATCGCCCGGTCAGGGAGGACCGGTCCTCGGCGGCGTCCGCCGGGGCCTTCTCCGCGGCCCGCGGGGCCTTGCTCGGCCAGATCGTGTAGGCCACGGCGACCAGGGCGTGGATGCCGACCACGCGCAGGGCGGCGAACTGCCAGCCCTGGAGCGAGCTGACGT
Organism: Streptomyces sp. CLCI03; assembly: GCF_053615355.1. Lineage (NCBI taxonomy): Bacteria > Bacillati > Actinomycetota > Actinomycetes > Kitasatosporales > Streptomycetaceae > Streptomyces > Streptomyces sp. CLCI03. The sequence goes on from NZ_CM132132.1 coordinate 2,766,788, forward strand.
CACCCGCGTCGCCCACGTACCAGATCGCCAGCTGCAGCAGCGTCAGGGCGACGGCGGCGGCGATCACCGTACGGATCCAGAGCTTCCATTCGTGCCGGGCCCGCTCCTTCCCGTACCCGGCGCCGGCCGGCTTCGGCCCCCCGGCCAGCCGGTACGCGGCGTGCCCGTCGAGCCACTTGATCGTGTAGTGGCCGTAGGCGACGGTGTAGCCGATGTACAGGGCGGCCAGTCCGTGCTTCCAGTCCGGCTCGGCGCCGTTCTTGAGGTCGAGCGTGGTGACCACCAGCAGGACCAGCTCCATCAGCGGCTCGCAGAGCAGGACCGCCGCCCCCAGCCTGGGCATCTTCGCGAGGTAGCGCAGGGCCAGTCCGGCCGCCAGCAGTACCCAGAAGCCGACCTCGCAAGCGATGATCAGCGCGACGATCATGGGACTCTCCGTCCGCTCGGGTTCTCCGTTCGGTATCCAGGCTCCCGTCCGGCGGGGTCCCGCGCGTCGTCTCCATTGACCATCCGGACCTGCATCGTTCGATGTACCGCGACCTCGGCCTCTCCGCCGAGGCGCCGGACCCCGCGCACCCTGTTGGATGGGCCCGTGACCACGAAGATCCACGACCTGCGCCCCCACCGTGACGACATCCTCCTCGCGGTGGTCAGCGTGCTCGCGGGCACGCTGTTCTGGTCGCTCGGCGTCTACAGCAGCCCCCACCGGAACATGCTGCCCGCCTGGGCCGCCCTGGTGCCGCTGGTCGCGCTCGGCTCGATGGAGCTGCTGCGCCGCACCAAGCCGAACCTGACACTGATCGTGGGCACCGTCGGGGTGATCGCCGACCAGTTCACGGTCGGCAGCCTCGCCACCGTCGTGATCTTCACCGACCTGATGTACGCCGCGGTCGTCTACGGGAAACCGGCCATGGCCCGGCGACTCCCGGTCACCACCGGCCTGATCACGGTCGTGGCCACCGTCGTCTCGGTGGCCTGGCTGCGCACCCCGCAGGCCCTGCTGATCGGCGTCGTCACCGGCATCGTGAGCTTCGCCCCGGCCCTGACCGGCGCCACCCTGCGCAACCACCGCGAGGCCGCCGTGGCCGCCCGGCTGCGCGCCGAGCAGACCGCCCTGCTGGCCGAGATGGACCGCAGTCAGGCCGTGGCCGCCGAGCGCGCCCGGATGGCCCGGGAGCTGCACGACATGGTGGCCAACCACCTCTCCGCCATCGCCATCCACTCCACCGCCGCGCTCTCCATCGACAAGGCCGACACCAGCCGGGACGCGCTCGGGGTGATCCGTGAGAACAGCGTGCAGGGACTGGCCGAAATGCGCCGTCTGATCGGGCTGCTGCGGGATGCGGGCGGCGATCAGGAGCCGGTCGCCGTGCCCTCCTTGGGCGGCCTTGACGCCCTGATCGGGCAGGCCAGGACCAACGGCTCGGCGAGCGGGCTGACGTTCGTGCTCCACGACGACCGGCCGTCCGGGGAACCGGCGGCGGCTCCCGTGGAGCTGGCCGCGTACCGGATCGTCCAGGAGTCGCTGACCAACGCCCTCAAGCACGCCTCCCCGGGCACGGTCACGGTCCGCGTGGCACACGCCGACGGGGTGCTGACCGTAGGGGTGGACTCGCCCTTCGGGGAGCGGCCGGGCCCGCGCGCCCCGGGTTCGGGGGCCGGGCTGATCGGTATGCGGGAGCGGACGGAGCTGCTGGGCGGAGAGTTCACGGCGGGGCGGTCCGGTGCGGTCTGGCAGGTACGGGCGACACTGCCCGCGGAGGAGAAAGCGGTGGAGGCATGACCATTCGGGTGGTGGTGGCGGAGGATCAGGGCGCGGTCCGGGCCGGGCTGGTGCTCATCCTGCGCAGCGCGGGCGACATCGAGGTGGTGGGCGAGGCGGCCGACGGGGAGGAGGCGGTACGCCTGGCCCGGGAGCTACGGCCGGATCTCGTCCTCATGGACGTGCAGATGCCCCGGCTCGACGGGGTGTCCGCGACCCGTCAGGTGGTCTCGGAGGGGCTGGCGGACGTCCTGGTGCTGACCACCTTCGACCTCGACGAGTACGTCTTCGGGGCGCTACGGGCGGGCGCCGTGGGCTTCCTGCTGAAGAACGCGGACGCCGCGGAGCTGATCGAGGCGGTACGGACCGTCGCGCGCGGCGAGGGACTGATCTCCCCGGCGGTGACCCGGCGGCTGATCGCGGAGTTCGCGGCGCCCCGCCCGACGCGACCGGCCCCGGCGCCGGAGCGGGCCGCCGCGGTCGCCTCGCTCACCCGGCGGGAGCGGGAGGTCCTGAGCGCCCTGGGCGAAGGCCTGTCGAACGCGGAGATCGCGGTGCGCCTGGACATGGCGGAGGCGACGGCCAAGACGCACGTCAGCAGGCTGCTGGGCAAGCTGGAGCTGCGCAGCCGACTCCAAGCGGCGGTACTGGCGCAGGAGTTGGGGATATAGGCGGGTCGGCGCGCACCGGTCTGGACCTCTTGACGGTTGGTCCAGACCTTTCTACGCTCGCCGCAACACTGTGGTGAGCGTGCCATGACAAAGCGTGCTCACGGGCGGCGCAGGTCCCACCCCCATGTCGTCGTCGTCCCCACGACCGCGACGGACCTACGGAGGATCACCCTTGAGCACAGCATCCCCACCCCGCACCAGGCGCACCCGGTTCTTCGGCCGAATCGCGGCGGTCGTGGCCGCACTCGCCCTGCCCGTCTCCGGCCTCGTCGCCCTGGCCGGCCCGGCCCAGGCGGCCGCCTCCGCGACGGCGACGTACACCAAGGTCTCCGACTGGGGCTCCGGCTTCGAGGGCAAGTGGGTGGTGAAGAACACCGGCACCACCACCCTCAGCAGCTGGACCGTGGAGTGGGACTACCCGTCGGGCACCTCGGTCACCTCGGCCTGGGACGCCACCGTCACCGGCTCGGGCACCCACTGGACCGCCAAGAACCTCGGCTGGAACGGGACCCTCGCCCCCGGGGCCACCGCCAGCTTCGGCTTCAACGGCGCCGGCGGCGGCGCCCCGAGCGGCTGCAAGATCAACGGCGCCTCCTGCGACGGCGGCACCCAACCCGGCGACACTCCCCCCACGGCTCCCGGCACCCCCACCGCGAGCAACATCGCCGACACCTCGCTCACCCTGACCTGGACCCCGGCCACGGACGACAAGGGCGTCAAGAACTACGACGTCTACCGGGGCTCCAACAAGATCGCCACGGTCACCGGGACCAGCTACGCCGACTCCGGCCTGACCAAGGGCACGACCTACACGTACAGCGTCACCGCCCGCGACACCATCGACCAGACCGGCCCCTCCTCCGGCTCGGCGACGGTGACGACGACCGGCGGGGTCATCCCCCCGGACCCGGGCGACAAGGTCAAGCTCGGCTACTTCACCAACTGGGGCGTCTACGGCCGCAACTACCACGTGAAGAACCTGGTCACCTCCGGCACCGCGGGCAAGATCACCCACATCAACTACGCCTTCGGCAACGTCCAGAACGGCCAGTGCACCATCGGTGACGCCTACGCCGACTACGACAAGGCCTACACCGCCGACCAGAGCGTCGACGGCGTCGCCGACACCTGGGACCAGCCGCTGCGCGGCAACTTCAACCAGCTGCGCAAGCTGAAGAAGCAGTACCCGAACATCAAGATCCTGTGGTCCTTCGGCGGCTGGACCTGGTCCGGCGGCTTCCCGCAGGCCGCCGCCAACCCGACCGCCTTCGCCCAGTCCTGCTACAACCTGGTCGAGGACCCGCGCTGGGCCGACGTCTTCGACGGCATCGACCTCGACTGGGAGTACCCGAACGCCTGCGGCCTGTCCTGCGACACCAGCGGAGCGGCCGCCTTCAAGAACCTGATGCAGGCCGTGAAGTCCCGGTTCGGCGCGAACAACCTGGTCACCGCGGCCATCACCGCCGACGCCTCGGACGGCGGCAAGATCGACAAGGCCGACTACGCGGGCGCCGCGCAGTACACCGACTTCTACAACGTCATGACCTACGACTTCTTCGGGGCCTGGGCGGCCCAGGGCCCGACGGCCCCGCACTCCCCGCTGACCTCCTACGCCGGCATCCCGCAGGCCGGCTTCAACTCCGCGGACGCCATCGCCAAGCTCAAGGCCAAGGGCGTTCCCGGCTCCAAGCTCAACCTCGGCATCGGCTTCTACGGCCGCGGCTGGACCGGAGTGACCCAGGCGGCCCCCGGCGGCACCGCCACCGGGCCGGCGCCGGGCACGTACGAGCAGGGCATCGAGGACTACAAGGTGCTCAAGAACAGCTGCCCGGCCACGGGCACCGTCGCCGGCACCGCCTACGCCAAGTGCGGCAGCAACTGGTGGAGCTACGACACCCCCGCCACCATCGCCGGGAAGATGACCTGGGCCAAGCAGCAGGGCCTGCGGGGAGCCTTCTACTGGGAGTTCAGCGGCGACACCACGGGCGGTGAGCTCGCGAACGCGGTCCACACCGGGCTGCAGTAAAAGACCGAAGCCGGGGAGACGGGTCCGCCCCCGTCTCCCCGGCTTCTCGCTGTCCGTGGTCCCGTCGTCCTGACGTCCCGTCGTCCGACTACGCCACGTTCACCCGCTGGCCGGGAGGCGCCGCCTCCAGCCACGCCAGGAAGCCGGTCAGCGCGTCCTCGCTCATCGCCAGCTCCAGGCGGGTCCCCCGGTGGACACAGCCGAGCACGACGGCGTCGGAGAGCAGCGCCAGCTCCTCCTCGCCCTCCGGGGCCCGGCGGGCGACGACCTCGATGGAGGACCGCTCCAGCAGCCGGCGCGGGCGCGGGGAGTACGAGAACACCCGGAACCACTCGATCCGGTCACCGCTGTACCGCGCGACCCCGTACACCCAGCCCTTGCCGGAGATGTCGGGCTCCTCGGACACACCCCAGCGCATGCTGCAGTCGAAGGTGCCGCCGGACCGCTGGATGAGTCTGCGGCGCAACCCGAAGACAAACAGCCCGATCACCACCAGGATTACGACCAGGCCGCTCACAAGCAGAGCGAGGAGCATCTTCACCGACCTCCTCGCTCATCGAATACACATGAGAAAAAACAGACCCGCATCGCCTCAGCCGCGACCCGGTCTGGAAAATTCCAGCACGGACCGCGGCTGAGGTCTGCTGAGTCCCGGCGGTCGCCCCCCGGGACTCGAACGATCAAACTCCGACGGGCGTTCAGCCCGTTACGGCGCGCAGCCGGACATCAGCGCGACGCTCGGCGGCCGCATCGGCCTCCGACTTCGCACGCTCCAGTGCCCGCTCCGCACGCTGGACGTCAATCTCGTCCGCGAGCTCGGCGATCTCGGCCAGCAGGGACAGCTTGTTGTCCGCGAACGAGATGAAACCGCCGTGCACCGCGGCGACGACGGTGTTGCCGTCGCTGGTACGGATGGTCACCGGGCCCGATTCCAGCACACCGAGAAGCGGCTGGTGACCGGGCATGACGCCGATGTCGCCGGACGTGGTGCGGGCGACAACAAGGGTGGCCTCGCCGGACCAGACATTGCGGTCCGCCGCGACCAGCTCGACGTGCAGCTCAGCAGCCAAGGTGGCTCCTCGGGTCACCACCCGGCGGGTCGGCCGGGTGTTGGGTCAAATTCTAATGGGCGTGGGGAGAGGGACGGGACACACCCGCCCCTCTCCGTGCACAGACGCTGTCGGCGTTCGCCGGCGGCCTGCGAACCGGATGCGCTCCGTGAGGAGCGCGCCGGATCAGGAGACGCCCAGCTCCTTGGCGTTCGCCTTCAGGTCCTCGATGCCACCGCACAGGAAGAACGCCTGCTCGGGGAAGTGGTCGTAGTCACCGTCGCAGATCGCGTTGAACGCGGTGATCGACTCGTCGAGCGGAACGTCCGAACCGTCCACACCGGTGAACTGCTTCGCCACGTGGGTGTTCTGCGACAGGAAGCGCTCGACACGACGGGCACGGTGGACAACGAGCTTGTCCTCCTCGCCCAGCTCGTCGATACCGAGGATCGCGATGATGTCCTGGAGGTCCTTGTACTTCTGCAGGATCCCCTTGACGCGCATCGCGGTGGCGTAGTGGTCCGCCGCGATGTACCGCGGGTCGAGGATGCGGGACGTCGAGTCCAGCGGGTCCACGGCCGGGTAGATGCCCTTCTCGGAGATCGGACGGGAGAGAACCGTCGTCGCGTCGAGGTGGGCGAAGGTGGTCGCCGGCGCCGGGTCGGTCAGGTCGTCCGCGGGGACGTAGATCGCCTGCATCGAGGTGATCGAGTGACCGCGCGTCGAGGTGATGCGCTCCTGGAGGAGACCCATCTCGTCGGCCAGGTTCGGCTGGTAACCCACCGCGGAGGGCATACGGCCGAGCAGGGTCGACACCTCGGAACCCGCCTGGGTGTACCGGAAGATGTTGTCGATGAAGAAGAGCACGTCCTGCTTCTGCACATCGCGGAAGTACTCCGCCATGGTCAGACCGGCAAGGGCGACGCGCAGACGGGTGCCCGGGGGCTCGTCCATCTGGCCGAAGACAAGCGCCGTCTTGTCGATGACGCCGGAGTCGGCCATTTCCTCGATGAGGTCGTTGCCCTCACGGGTACGCTCACCGACGCCCGCGAACACCGACACACCGTCGTGGTTGTTGGCGACGCGGTAGATCATTTCCTGGATCAGAACGGTCTTGCCGACACCGGCACCACCGAACAGACCGATCTTTCCACCCTTGACGTACGGGGTGAGAAGGTCGATGACCTTGACGCCGGTCTCGAACATCTCGGTCTTCGACTCGAGCTCGTCGAAGCGAGGGGCCTTGCGGTGGATCGGCCAGCGCTCGGTGACGTTGGCGTTCTCCTCCGGGTAGTTCAGCACCTCACCGAGGGTGTTGAACACCTTGCCCTTGGTGAAGTCGCCGACGGGGACGGTGATGCCCTCGCCCGTGTCGGTCACCGGGGCCTGGCGGACCAGACCGTCGGTCGGCTGCATCGAGATGGTACGGACGAGGCCGTCACCCAGGTGCTGCGCGACCTCAAGGGTCAGGGTCTTCAGCGCGCCGTCCTCGGCCGGGTCGGAGACCTGGACCTTGAGGGCGTTGTAGATCTCGGGCATGGCGTCGACGGGGAACTCCACGTCGACGACCGGGCCGATGACCCGGGCGACGCGGCCCGTGGCGGCGGCCGTCTCAACAGTGGTCGTCATTACTTGTCACTCCCCGCGGTCGCGTCAGCCATGGCGCTCGCGCCACCGACGATCTCGCTGATTTCCTGGGTGATTTCGGCCTGGCGGGCCGCGTTGGCAAGCCGGGAGAGGCTCTTGATGAGGTCTCCGGCGTTGTCGGTCGCCGCCTTCATCGCACGGCGGCGGGCGGCGTGCTCGGAAGCGGCCGACTGCAGCAGTGCGTTGTAGATGCGGCTCTCGACGTAGCGCGGCAGCAGGGCGTCGAGGACGTCCTCCGCCGACGGCTCGAAGTCGAACAGCGGAAGGATCTCGCCCTTCGCACCGGTCTCCTCCGGAGCCTGGTCAAGGCTGAGCGGCAGCATCCGGCCGTCGACCGGGTTCTGCGTCATCATCGACACGAATTCCGTGTAGACGATGTGCAGCTCGTCGACGCCACCCTCGGCCGTCTCCGTCTGGATGGCTTCGATCAGCGGCCCGGCGACGCGCTTGGCGTCGGCGTAGGCCGGGCTGTCGGTGAAGCCGGTCCACGAATCCGTGACCTTGCGCTCACGGAAGCCGTAGTAGGCCAGACCCTTGCGGCCGACGATGTAGGTGTCGACGTCCTTGCCCTCAGCGCGCAGCCGCTCGGTGAGCCGCTCCGCCTGCTTGATGGCGTTCGAGGAGTAGCCGCCGGCCAGACCGCGGTCGCTCGTGATGAGCACGATCGCGGCACGGGTCGGCTGCTCGACCTCGGTCGTCAGGGCGTGCTTGGTGTTCGAACCGGTCGCCACCGCGGTCACCGCACGGGTGAGCTCGGTCGCGTACGGCATCGACGCCGCCACCTTGCGCTGCGCCTTGACGATGCGCGAGGCGGCGATCATCTCCATCGCCTTGGTGATCTTCTTGGTCGCCGTGATGGCACGGATGCGACGCTTGTAGACCCGGAGCTGCGCTCCCATGAGTCAGGTCCCTTCCGTCGTCACTTGGAGACGTTGACGGCCGGTGCGTCCTCGCCCAGGAGCTTGCCGTCCGAGGTCTCGAACTGGCGCTTGAAGCCGGCGATGGCGTCCGCGATGGAGGACAGGGTGTCGTCCGACATCTTGCCGCCGTCCGCGATGGAGGTCAGGAGGTCCTTGCGCTCGCGGCGCAGGTGCTCCAGCAGCTCCGACTCGAAGCGACGGATGTCGTTCACCGGGACGTCGTCCATCTTGCCGGTGGTGCCGGCCCAGACGGAGACGACCTGCTCCTCGACGGGCATCGGCTGGTACTGACCCTGCTTCAGCAGCTCGACCAGGCGCTTGCCGCGCTCCAGCGAGGCCTTCGAAGCGGCGTCCAGGTCGGAACCGAAGGCGGCGAACGCCTCCAGCTCGCGGTACTGGGCCAGGTCCAGACGCAGACGGCCGGAAACCTGCTTCATGGCCTTGTGCTGGGCGGAGCCACCGACGCGGGAGACCGAGATACCGACGTTCAGCGCCGGGCGCTGGCCCGCGTTGAACAGGTCGGACTCCAGGAAGCACTGGCCGTCGGTGATGGAGATGACGTTGGTCGGGATGAACGCCGACACGTCGTTCGCCTTGGTCTCGACGATCGGGAGACCGGTCATCGAACCGGCACCCATGTCGTCGGACAGCTTCGCGCAGCGCTCCAGCAGACGGGAGTGCAGGTAGAAGACGTCACCCGGGTAGGCCTCGCGGCCCGGCGGGCGGCGCAGCAGCAGCGACACGGCGCGGTAGGCGTCGGCCTGCTTCGACAGGTCGTCGAAGATGATCAGGACGTGCTTGCCGGCGTACATCCAGTGCTGGCCGATGGCGGAACCGGTGTACGGCGCCAGGTACTTGAAGCCGGCCGGGTCGGACGCCGGGGCGGCGACGATCGTCGTGTACTCGAGCGCGCCGGCGTCTTCCAGGGCGCCGCGAACGGACGCGATGGTCGAGCCCTTCTGGCCGATGGCGACGTAGATGCAGCGAACCTGCTTGTTCACGTCGCCCGAGCGCCAGTTGTCGCGCTGGTTGATGATCGTGTCGACGGCCAGAGCGGTCTTACCCGTCTGACGGTCACCGATGATCAGCTGACGCTGACCGCGGCCGACCGGCACCATCGCGTCGATGGCCTTGTAGCCGGTCTGCATCGGCTCGTGGACGGACTTACGGACCATGACGCCAGGAGCCTGGAGCTCCAGGGCGCGACGGCCTTCGGTCGCGATCTCGCCGAGACCGTCGATCGGGTTGCCGAGCGGGTCGACGACGCGGCCGAGGTAGCCCTCGCCGACGCCGACCGAGAGCACCTCACCGGTGCGCTGCACCGGCTGGCCCTCCTCGATACCGCTGAACTCGCCGAGGACGACCGCACCGATCTCGCGCTCCTCGAGGTTGAGGGCGAGACCGAGGGTGCCGTCCTCGAACTTCAGCAGCTCGTTCGCCATGGCGGAGGGCAGACCCTCCACCTTCGCGATGCCGTCGCCGGCAACGCTGACCGTTCCGACCTCCTCGCGCGAGGCCGCGTCCGGCTGGTACGACTGGACAAAGTTCTCCAGTGCGTCCCGGATCTCCTCCGGCCGGATCGTGAGCTCCGCCATCTGGGTTCCCTGCTCTCCTTGTTGGGCCTGAAGCTTCTTAGGGGTCTGGGGGCGACCCCCAGGAATCTTCTGCAAGTTCTGCACGGCCCAACCGGGCCGCTAGGAATGCTTCTGTTCTTTTGGTGCTGGTCAGCCGGCCATGCGGCGCGACGCCTCGGCGAGGCGGTCCGCGATGGTGCCGTCGATGACCTCGTCGCCGACTCGCACCGAGATCCCGCCGAGGACCTCGGGGTCCACGTCGAGGTTCAGGTGCATCTGTCGGCCGTACAGCTTGGCCAGCACCGCGCCGAGGCGTGCCTTCTGCACGTCGCTGAGCGGAACCGCGCTGGTCACGGTGGCGACCATGCGGTCACGGCGCTCGGCGGCGAGCTTGGAAAGGGACTCCAGTCCCGCTTCCAGGCTACGTCCACGCGGGTGCGTGACAAGACGGATCACCAGGCGCTCGGTGACGGTGTCCGCCTTGCCGCCGAGCAGGCTGCGCAGCAGCTCGCTCTTGGCCGAGGCGGTGGCACCGCGGTCGGTCAGCGCGGCACGCAGCTCGGTGTTCGAGGAGACGATCCGGCCGAAGCGGAAGATCTCGTCCTCGACGTTGTCGAGCGCGCCCGTCCGCTGGGCGGCCGTGAGGTCGGCGGTGGCCGCCAGCTCCTCCAGCGCGTCCACCAGGTCGCGGGACTGCGACCAGCGGGACCGGACCATGCCGGACACCAGGTCGAGGGTTTCCCCGCCGACCTGGCCGCCGAGCAGGCGACCGGCCAGCTCGGCCTTGGCCTCGCCGGACTGCGCCGGGTCCGTGATGACCCGACGCAGCGAGACCTCACGGTCGAGCAGCGCGGTGACGGCAGCCAGCTCACCGGCGAGCTTCGTCGCGTCGACGGACGTGTTGTCCGTCAGCGCGTCGAGACGCTCACGCGCGGAGGCCAGCGCCTCGCGGCTCGCTCCGTTCATCGGGCCGCCTCGGCCTTCTCCTCAAGCTCGCTGAGGAAGCGGTCGATGGTGCGGCTCTGCCGGGCGTGGTCCTCGAGGGACTCGCCGACGAGCTTTCCGGCCAGGTCGGTGGCGAGCTTGCCAACGTCCTGACGCAGCGCCTGAGAGGCGGCCTTACGGTCCGCCGCGATCTGGGCGTGGCCGGCAGCGATGATCTCCTCACGCTGCCGCTGGCCCTCTGCGCGCAGTTCTTCCTTGAGCGCAGTGCCCTGCTCCAGCGCTTCCTGGCGCAGGCGCGCGGCCTCGTGCCGGGCTTCGGCGAGCTGGGCCTTGTACTGCTCCAGCACGCTCTGGGCCTCGGTCTGAGCGGCCTCAGCCTTCTCGATACCGCCCTCGATGGCCTCGCGACGCTCGTCCAGAACCTTGTTGATGTTCGGGAGGAGCTTCTTCGCGAGGAAACCGAAGACGATGACGAAGGCGATCAGACCGATGACGAGCTCGGGGATCGGCGGGATGAGGGGGTTTTCCGCCTCTTCGGCCGCGAGCTGAACCAGAGGGTTCACATCAGTGCCTTCCGACTAAAGGGTCTGTTCGCTACCGGGATCAGGAGGTCGGGTAGACGAACGGCATGACCAGACCGATGAGGGCGAGCGCCTCACAGAAGGCGAAGCCGAGGATCTGGTTGGCGCGGATCAGGCCGGCGGCCTCGGGCTGGCGGGCCAGGGCCTGGGTGCCGTTACCGAAGATGATGCCGACGCCGACGCCGGGGCCGATGGCCGCGAGGCCGTAACCGATGGAGCCGAGGTTGCCCTTGATTTCGACGCCAGCAGCGAGGGTCTGGAGAGCGGACATGCCGGTTCTTCCTTCTCTTTCATGGACCGGTGGGGGTTGGCCACCGGACGACTGGTGGTTTGGGGGTGGGGCGGTCAGTGGTGCTCGGCGACGGCGCCCTGGAGGAAGCTGCAGGCCAGCAGTACGAAGACGTAGGCCTGGACAGCCTGGATGAAGAGCTCGAACGCGGTCATCACGATGACCATCACGAAGGACACGCCCGCGTAGGCGATGCCGATGCCGTTCAGCAGGTACCAGCTGGCGATCGTGAAGAGCAGCAGCAGCGTGTGACCGGCGAACATGTTCGCGAACAGACGGACCGCGTGGGTGAAGGGGCGGACGATGACGTTCGAGAAGAACTCGATCAGCATGACCAGCGGCAGGATGCCACCCAGCGACTTGTCGTAGCCCGTGAGGTTCTTCAGGCCGCCGACGAAACCGTGGCGCTTGAAGGTGACCGACATCCACATGACGTAGATGACCAGGGCCAGACCGGCCGGGTACGCGATGACCGAGGTCACCGGGAACTGGGCGAGCGGAATGATCGACCAGAGGTTCAGGATCCAGACGAAGAAGAACGTCGTGACCATGAAGGGGACGTACTTCTCGCCCTCCTTCTTGCCCATCGTTTCGTAGACGATGCCGCGGCGCACGAAGTCGTAGCCGGCTTCGGCAACCATCTGGAGCTTCCCCGGAACCAGCTTCGGCTTGGCGAAGGCGGCCCAGAAGAATCCGACGATGATGACGGATCCGAGCAGGGCCAGGAGCATCGTCTTGTTGAAGTAGACGGCTCCGTCCATGTCGCCGAAGATCGGCTCGAACAGGAACGAGTGCAGGCCAGGAGCCGGGAAACCACAGCCGTCGAAGATGTGGCAATCGGTCTCGAAGGCGAGCACCTGCGTCGGGTCAGCACTCACCGCGGGCTCCTTCAGCGTGGCGCATAGGTACGGCAACCTCGTTGTGTCGGCGCGGCGCACAGCCGCGGTTCGGCACGGGACTGGTCTTACGGATGTGGGGGCGGCTTGCAGGCAGTGAGCCTCGCGATTGAGCAGGCGTCAGCTCAGATGCCTGCGCCAGCGATGCCGCATATGGCACCGGACGATAGCAGCATCTCGAACGCGCACTTATTCCGCCCCTACCGTTCACGACGAGGGCCCCGTGTTTTCAGGCTTCTCACCCTTGCCACGCTTGGTTGTGGACTCGGGCTCGACGTAAAGGATCTTGGCCTTCATGTGCGCGCGCGTCTGCGCGGCGATCCAAGCAAGGGTCGCCGCGACGATGGTGATCGCGAATGCCCTGGGATTGAACAGCGTCGTGTTCTTGAACACGGCGACGAAGACGAAGAGCAGCAGGATCTGGGTCGTGTACAACGCGAGACCCATCATCTGGAACAGATGCGGCAGCGATCGTGCCGTCCGCTGCAGGATGACGAATCCGATACCCATGAAGAGAATCACGACGACCGTGGCCGCGATCGCCCCGATCGCCCCCTTACCGCCCGCGACCACGCCACTGATGATGGCGGCAACGGCGCCGACGGCAGCGGTGGGTACGACGGTGTGCAGAAGGGTTCGGGCGTCATCGGACAGCATGGCGCATGGCTCCGCGTGATGGTGGGGTAACGGGACTCGTACGGGACGAGCGTAAGCCCGGTCCGAGAGAGGACCTCGGGCCAAGGGACCGTCGCACTACGGTCCTTCGGCTCTGTCGCCGGGTTTAGTGAACGGTATCACAAACTATTTGATGAGAGCTTTACCTGCCGGGTGTGCCGACTGTCACACATGAGAGTGACCCTGCGCGTGTGTGCACGACAGAGAGGTGGCTTGTCTGGTAAAGGCCATCCATGTCCGACATGCGAATCGACCGTCAGCGGGTGGATTCAGCCTTACGCCGGTCGGGAAAGCGCGAACGGGGGCCCACGGCGGTCGCTCCGTTGACGCCGGAGACGCCCGCGGCGATCGGCCTCGCGGGCTCCGGCTCCGCACCCGAGGCATTCTGCGCGGCCGCCTCCGCGGCGGCCTCGGCCGCGCGTGCGGCATGGCGGTATCGCGGCGGAACCAGACCCTCCGCCCATCGCGGGGCGCGCGGGGTGAAGCGCGGCAGCAGCAGCAGGATCAGACCGACCGCACTCAGCGCGACGATCGCCAGCACGATCCACATGGTGGCGGAATGCACCGAATACGCCACCGTGCCGAAGGCGATCAACCCCGACCAGAAGTACATGATCATGACCGCGCGGCTGTGCGAATGCCCGAGCTCCAGCAGCCGGTGGTGGAGGTGTCCGCGGTCGGCGGCGAAGGGCGACTGGCCCTTCCACGTACGCCGGACGATGGCCAGGACCAGGTCCGCCATCGGGATCGCGATCACCGTCAGCGGCAGGATCAGCGGGATGTAGGCGGGGAGCATCGCGTGCGTCGCGTTGCGCTCACCACCGGCGAAGAGGGCCAGCGCGTCCGGGTCCACCTGCCCGGTGAGGGAGATCGCGGAGGCGGCCAGCACCAGGCCGATGAGCATCGAGCCGGAGTCGCCCATGAAGATCCGCGCGGGGTGCATGTTGTGCGGCAGGAAGCCCAGGCACATGCCCATGAGGATCGCGGCGAAGAGCGTCGCCGGCGCGGCCGACTCGATGCCGTAGCCGAACCAGATCCGGTACGCGTAGAGGAAGAGCGCGGCCGCGGCGATGCAGACCATGCCGGCGGCCAGGCCGTCCAGGCCGTCGACGAAGTTCACGGCGTTGATGGTGATCACGACGAGGGCGACGGTCAGCAGGTTGCCCTGCCACTGGGTGAGCGGGACCGTACCGATGCCCGGGACGGGGATCCACAGGATGGTCAGACCCTGCATCACCATCACACCGGCGGAGATCATCTGCGCGCCGAGCTTGATCAGGGCGTCGAGCTCGAACTTGTCGTCGAGGACGCCGACCAGCCAGATCAGGGCCGCGCCGGAGAGCAGCGCGCGCGGTTCGTTCGACAGCTCGAAGACGCCGTTGAGGTTGCGCAGGTGGTCCGCGACGAGCAGGCCCGCGCACAGACCGCCGAACATGGCGATGCCGCCCAGCCGCGGTGTGGGCTCTCGGTGCACGTCGCGGGCACGGATCTCCGGCATCGCCCCGGCCGCGATCGCGAACTTCCGCACGGGCCCGGTCAGCAGGTAGGTCACCGCGACCGTGACGCAAAGCGTCAGCAGATATTCACGCACGGGCTGCCCCAGATGTATCGCCGGCCATCTCAGCCCCACACATTAGCTGCGATGTCACCTTCATCGAGGACGCGAGGGGGCGGTATCCCGGTTCCAGTACGCCCTGCTCGTCCTGCTTACTCACCGTAAGGGGGAAATCCTGTCGTGAGCTCGCCGACCTCCGTACGTGTTTTCACGCCGTCTCCGTCGAGCGCCGCGGCGAACAACGCCGCGATCCGGACCATCTCCTCCTCCCCCATCCCCTGGCTGGTCACGGCGGCCGTTCCCAGCCGCACCCCGCGCTGGTCCCCGTACGGGAGGACGCAGGTGTCCAGCACCATGCCGGCGGCGGCCAACCGGCCGCGGGCGGTCGGGCCGTCCACCCCCAGCGGCGCCGGATCGGCGGTGATCAGATGGGTGTCGGTGCCACCGGTGGTGAGCGTGAACCCGTGCTCCTGGAGCGCGCCCGCCAGGACCCGGGCGTTGGTGACGACCCGGTGCGCGTAGGTGGTGAAGGCCGGCCGGGCCGCCTCGCCGAAGGCCACGGCCTTCGCGGCGATGGTGTGCATCTGGGCCCCGCCCTGTGTGAAGGGGAACACGGCCCGGTCGACGCGCTCCGCGTACTCGGCGCCGCACAGCACCATGCCGCCGCGCGGTCCGCGCAGCACCTTGTGCGTGGTCGCGCAGACGATGTCGGCGTACGGGACGGGACTGGGCGCGGCCCCGCCGGCCACGAGCCCGATCGGATGGGCGGCGTCCACGATGAGGTAGGCACCGACCTCGTCGGCGATCTCCCGGAAGGCCGAGTACTCGGGATGGCGGGGGTAGGAGATGGAGCCGCACACGATCGCCTTGGGCCGGTGCGTGTGGGCGAGGCGCTGGACCTGGCGGTAGTCGATGAGACCCGTCGCCGGGTCGACGCCGTACCCGACGAAGTCGAACCACCGTCCGGAGAAGTTGGCCGGCGACCCGTGGGTGAGGTGTCCGCCGTACGGGAGCCCCATCGCCAGCACGGTGTCCCCGGGCCGCAGCAGCGCGGCGTACGCGGCGAGGACGGCGGAGGAGCCGGAGTGCGGCTGCACGTTCGCGTGCTCGGCCCCGAAGAGCGCCTTGGCCCGCTCGACGGCGGTCCGCTCGGCCAGGTCGGCGTACTCGCACCCGCCGTGGTGCCGGGCGCCGGGATAGCCCTCGGCGTACTTGTTGGCGAGCGCGGATCCCAGCGTGGCGAGCACGGCGCCGGAGGTGAAGTTCTCCGCGGCGCTCAGCTGCAAGGTGCCGGCCTGCCGCTGCCGCTCCCCGGCCAGTACGTCGGCCATCTGCGGGTCCTGCGCGCGCAGCAGGTCCGTGGGCTGGGTGATGACGCTCATGGCGGCGCTCCAGGGGTACCGGGTTACCAGCCACTGTAGGCCCGTGGACCCCGCGATGCCCTGCCGGCGCGCGGCGGCCCCTCCTCGCCGCGGCCCTCGCGCCGCTCGGCCCCGGGGGCCTCCCGGGCTTCGTACCGCTGCACCGGCCTCCGGCCGACGAGCGCTCAGCGTGCCGCGGTCACGCCCGTCAGGGCCGTCACCACGGGATCCAGCGCCTGATTGATCTCGTCGCCGATCGAGCGGAAGAAGGTGATCGGGGCCCCGTACGGGTCGTACACCTCGTCCGCGTCCGGCGACGGCGCCAGCAGCCAGCCGCGCAGTGCCGCGGCGGCCCGTACCAGCGCCCGGGCCCGCTCGGCCATGCCGTCGTCCAGCGGCGGCAGGGTGGCCGGATCTATCGCCCGGACCAGTCGGGTGAACTCCTTCAGCGTGAAGGTGCGCAGTCCCGCCGAGTGGCCCATCGAGATGACCTGGGCCCGGTGGTCACGGGTGGCGGTCAACACCAGGTCGGCGCGTATGACGTGCTCGTCCAGCAGCTCCCGCCCGGTGAAACCGGACGCGTCGGCCCCGAAGTCCGCCAGCACGGCGGCCGCGTTCGCCTCCATCGGGGCGCCCTCGTGGCCCCAGGTGCCGGCGCTCTCCACGATGAGGTCGCCGGTGACGAGCCCGCCGAGGCGGTGCGAGAGGGCATGCCTCGTGAGCCGCTCGGTGATGGGCGAGCGGCACACGTTCCCGGTGCTGACGTGGAGTATGCGGAAAGTGTTTCCCCCGGCCACCGCCGGGCGGTACCCCCCTGCTATGCCACGCCCCTCAGGGCTCACGGGGCGACCTCGAGGTCGGGTACGACCTCCCGCAGCTGGTCTGCGGTGAGTGCCCCTTCGCGCAGCAGGACGGGAACCTTCCCGGTGACGTCGACGATCGACGACGGCTGGATGCCGGGCGTCGGGCCGCCGTCCAGGTACACGGACACGGAGTCCCCGAGCATCTCGCGCGCGGCGTCGCAGTCCTCGGGCGCCGGGTGGCCCGACAGGTTGGCCGAGGACACCGCCATCGGGCCGACCTCGGTCAGCAGCTCGATCGCGACGGGGTGCAGGGGCATGCGTACGGCCACGGTGCCCTGGGTGTCGCCCAGGTCCCACGCCAGCGAGGGCTGGTGCTTGGCGACCAGCGTCAGCGCGCCCGGCCAGAAGGCGTCGACGAGCTCCCAGGCCTGCTCGGAGAAGTCCGTGACGAGGCCGTGGAGCGTGTTCGGGGAGCCGATGAGCACCGGGGTGGGCATGCCGCGACCCCGACCCTTGGCGGCGAGCAGGTCGTGGACGGCCTCCGGACTGAAGGCGTCCGCGCCGATCCCGTACAGGGTGTCGGTGGGCAGCACGACGAGCTCGCCGCGGCGCACGGCGGATGCGGCTTCACGCAGACCCGTCTTACGGTCCGTCGCGTCGTTGCAGTCGTATCGCCGGGCCATCAGCGGGCCTCCTCGTGCAGCAGGGGGGTGGCGGTGGTCGTCGCGCCGGTCACGGCAGGGCCTTGCGGGCCGTCGCGAAGCGCGGGCGGTTGTTGAGGTCCGGGTGGTCGGCCGCGTCGGCCCAGCCCCGCTCCTCGGCGAAGATCCACGGCACCTGGCCGCCCTGCGTGTCGGCGTGCTCGATGACGACGATGCCGCCGGGTCGCAGCAGCCGGTGGGCGGTGCGTTCGATGCCGCGGATGGTGTCGAGGCCGTCCTCGCCGGAGAAGAGCGCCATCTCCGGGTCGTGGTCGCGGGCCTCGGGGGCCACGTACTCCCACTCGGTGAGCGGGATGTACGGCGGGTTGGAGATGACCAGGTCGACCTGGCCGTCGAGCTCGGGCAGCGCGCTCAGGGCGTCGCCCTGGTGCACGGTGACCCGGGAGCCCTCCGCGTTCTTACGGGTCCACCGCAGGGCGTCCTCGGACAGCTCGACCGCGTGGACGCGCGAGCGCGGCACCTCCTGGGCCATGGCCAGGGCGATGGCGCCGGAGCCGGTGCACAGGTCCACGATCAGCGGCTCGACGACGTCCATCGCGCGCACCGCGTGTATGGCCCAGTCGACGACCGACTCGGTCTCGGGCCGGGGCACGAAGACCCCGGGACCGACCTGGAGCTCCAGGTACCGGAAGAAGGCGCGGCCGGTGATGTGCTGGAGCGGCTCGCGCGCCTCGCGGCGGGCGACGGCCTCCCAGTAGCGGGCGTCGAAGTCCGCGTCCTTGACGTGGTGCAGTTCCCCCCGTTTGACGCCGTGCACGAAGGCGGCGAGCTCCTCCGCGTCGAAGCGCGGTGAGGGCACGCCGGCGGCGGCCAGCCGCTGGGTGGCCTGGGCCACCTCGGCAAGCAGCAAGTTCACGCTGGTCCTCCGGGCTGCTGTCGTACGGGGGGTGGTGCGGGGTCGGATCAGTGCGCGGCCGCGAGCTTGGCCGCGGAGTCCGTGTCGACACAGGCCTGGATGACCGCGTCGAGGTCACCGTCGAGGACCTGGTCCAAGTTGTACGCCTTGAAACCGGTCCGGTGGTCCGAGATCCGGTTTTCCGGGTAGTTGTACGTACGGATCTTCTCGGAACGGTCCACCGAGCGCACCTGGCTGCGGCGCACGTCCGAGGCCTCCTGCTCGGCGGCTTCCTGGGCCGCGGCCAGGAGCCGCGAGCGCAGGATGCGCATGGCCTGCTCCTTGTTCTGGAGCTGGCTCTTCTCGTTCTGGCAGGAGGCGACCACACCGGTCGGGATGTGCGTGATGCGCACGGCCGAGTCGGTGGTGTTGACGGACTGGCCGCCGGGGCCGGAGGAGCGGTACACGTCGATGCGGAGGTCGTTCATGTTGATCTCGACCTCGACCTCCTCGGCCTCCGGGGTGACGAGCACGCCGGCGGCGGAGGTGTGGATGCGGCCCTGGGACTCGGTGGCCGGAACCCGCTGGACGCGGTGCACGCCGCCCTCGTACTTCAGGCGGGCCCACACGCCCTGGCCGGGCTCGGTGGCGCCGTTGCCGCCCTTGGTGCGGACGGAGACCTGGACGTCCTTGTAGCCGCCGAGCTCGGACTCGGTGGCGTCGATGATCTCGGTCTTCCAGCCCACGCGCTCGGCGTAGCGCAGGTACATGCGCAGCAGGTCGCCGGCGAACAGCGCCGACTCGTCGCCGCCCGCGCCCGCCTTGACCTCCAGGAGCACGTCCTTGTCGTCGCTGGGGTCGCGCGGAACGAGCAGCAGGCGGAGCTTCTCGGTGAGCTCCTCGCGCTGTGCGGTCAGTTCCTTGGCCTCGGCGGCGAAGTCGGGGTCGTCGGCCGCGAACTCCTTGGCCGTCTCGATGTCCTCGGCGGACTGCTTCCAGGCACGGAAGGTCGCGACGATCGGCGTCAGCTCCGCGTAGCGCTTGTTCAGCTTGCGCGCGTTGGCCTGATCCGAGTGGACCGAAGGGTCGGCGAGCTTCTTCTCAAGATCGGCGTGTTCGCCGACCAATTCCTCGACCGCTTCGAACATCGGGGGACTCCTGGGGTGAAAAGTGCGAAGGACTGCAGGGGGGACGTGCCGGAACGACGACAAAGGCGCCGGTCCGGCCGCCCCCGAGTGGACAGGGGGCGGCCGGAGACCGGCGCCTGGGTCGCGCTACTTCTTGGCCGCACCCTTGCCGAAGCGCGCCTCGAAGCGGGCCACACGGCCACCGGTGTCGAGGATCTTCTGCTTGCCCGTGTAGAACGGGTGGCACTCGGAGCAGACCTCGGCACGGATGGTGCCCTCGGTCAGGGTGCTACGGGTGGTGAACGACGCGCCGCAGGTGCAGCTGACCGCGGTCTCGACGTACTCGGGGTGAACATCGCGCTTCAAGGTGTCTCCTAGATTCGGGAGGGCGCCGGGTCGCAGGAGCCGAATTGCGTACTGCGTGAACCGGGGCCGACAGACCAGTCTGCCAGGACCGGGCTGCCTGTCAAAATTCTGAGGACGCCTCCCTCAACGGCAAGGGGTCCCCGTCTATTCCGGACGGGCCCGCGGCCCCTCCCGCGCGGGGCTCTACTGCACGATCGACCCGGCGGCGCTCTTGTCCCCGGCGGAGTTCACGGTGGCCTCGGCGGGGATCGGCCGGTCCGCCAGCAGGGCGTCCCAGACCATCGTGGTCTCCTTGGTGAGCGGGGCCACGCGGTTCGGGTCGCGGGGGTCCGTGGTCACCGGCAGCGTGATCATCTGCATGTCCTGGGCGTCGATGCCCTGGAGTCCCTGGGCGAAGCCCATGAGGGATTTCACGTCACCGAGCGGCTTGTCGGTGGTGATCGCCTTGGTCGCGGAGTCGGCGATGTCGAACAGCTTCTTGGGGTTGTCGAAGAGCCCGATGCCCTTCACCTGCTTGATGAGCGCCTTGATGAAGGCCTGCTGGAGCTGTATTCGGCCCAGGTCGCTGCCGTCGCCGACGCTCTTGCGGGTGCGTACGAGGCCCAGGGCCTGTTCGCCGTTCAGTTTGTTGGTGCCGGCCGCCAGGTCGAGGTGGCTGGAGCCGTCCTTGATCGGCTTGGTGGTGGTCACCTCGACGCCGCCGAGATTGTCGATGATCTTCTTGAAGCCGGTGAAGTCGACCTCTATGTAGTGATCCATGCGGATCCCCGACATCTTCTCGACGGTCTTGACCGCGCAGGCGGCCCCGCCGACGGTGAACGCTTCGTTGAACTGGGTGCGCCGGCCCCCGGGGTCGGTCTTCCCGCCCGACGTCGCGCAGGAGGGCCGGGAGATCATGGTGTCGCGGGGTATGGACACGACACTGGCCTTCTCGTGGCCCTCGTAGAGGTGGATGATCATCGCGGTGTCGGAGCGGGCGGAGCCGCCGTCGTCCTGGCCGTACTCGCCGTTGGCGCCGCCGCGGGAGTCGGAGCCGAGGACGAGGATGTCCATCGAACCGTTGTCGACGTTCTGCGGGCGGTCGGTGCCGAGCGCCTGGTCGATGTCGACGGTCTTCAGATTCCCGTTCAGCTTGAAGTAGAAGAAGCCGAGGCCCGCTCCCCCGAGCAGGACCACCCCCGCCGCGCTCCAGGCGGCCACGGCGAGGGCCTTGCGGCGCCTCGCCGGTTTGCGTCGGCGCCGGGCCGCGGCACGCCCGCCGTGGTCCTTGCTCTCCTCGGTCATGCTCTCCTCAGTCCTGGGTCCGGTCCCCTGGTCGATTCGGCCCGCCGTTCACCCCGAGGGCCCCTTGACACAGACGGGTGTACGGCGCGCAGGGTTCCATTCCGGGCCGAACCCTCGGCAAGGGCACGTACGCCCCGTGAAGGGCGCGTATGCCCCGTCAGGGCGCCCGTACGCGCGACAGCCCCCGCCGCAGATGCGGCGGGGGCTGTCGCGGTGATGCGCGAGCCGGACGTCAGTCGTCGTTCTTGCCCGACGGGGTCGTCTTCGCGATCTGCATCAGGAACTCGGCGTTCGACTTCGTCTGCTTCATCTTGTCGAGCAGCAGCTCGATCGCCTGCTGCGAGTCGAGCGCGTGCAGCACCCGGCGCAGCTTCCAGACGATGGCGAGCTCCTCCGCGTTGAGGAGGATCTCCTCCTTGCGGGTGCCCGACGGGTCGACGTCGACAGCCGGGAAGATGCGCTTGTCGGCGAGCTTCCGGTCGAGCTTGAGCTCCATGTTGCCGGTGCCCTTGAACTCCTCGAAGATCACCTCGTCCATGCGCGAGCCGGTGTCGACCAGCGCGGTGGCCAGGATGGTCAGCGAGCCGCCGTCCTCGATGTTGCGCGCGGCACCGAAGAAGCGCTTCGGCGGGTACAGCGCGGTCGAGTCGACACCACCGGACAGGATGCGGCCGGAGGCGGGCGCCGCGAGGTTGTACGCGCGGCCCAGACGGGTGATGGAGTCCAGCAGGACGACCACGTCGTGACCCAGCTCGACGAGACGCTTGGCGCGCTCGATGGCCAGCTCGGCGACGGTGGTGTGGTCCTCGGCCGGGCGGTCGAAGGTCGAGGAGATGACCTCGCCCTTGACCGACCGCTGCATGTCGGTGACCTCTTCCGGACGCTCGTCGACCAGGACGACCATCAGGTGGCACTCGGGGTTGTTGGTGGTGATCGCGTTGGCGATCGCCTGCATGATCATGGTCTTACCGGTCTTCGGCGGGGCCACGATCAGGCCTCGCTGACCCTTACCGATCGGCGACACGAGGTCGATGATGCGGGTGGTCAGCACGCCCGGGTCGGTCTCCAGGCGGAGCCGGTCCTGCGGGTACAGCGGGGTGAGCTTCTGGAACTCCGGGCGGCCACGGCCGGATTCGGGCGCCATGCCGTTCACCGAGTCCAGACGCACGAGGGCGTTGAACTTCTCGCGGCGCTCGCCGTCCTTGGGCTGGCGCACGGCACCGGTGGTGTGGTCACCCTTGCGCAGGCCGGCCTTGCGGACCTGGGCGAGGGAGACGTACACGTCGTTGGGGCCGGGCAGGTAGCCCGAGGTCCGGATGAACGCGTAGTTGTCGAGGATGTCGAGGATGCCCGCGACGGGGATCAGGACGTCGTCGTCGGCGACCTGCGGCTCGCTCGGCGCGAACTCGTCGCGGCCACGACGGCCACGGCGGTCGCGGTAGCGGCCGCGACGGCCACGACGGCCGTCCTCACCGTCGAAGTCGTCCTGGGGGCCGTTGTCCTGGCGGTCCTGACGGCCCTGCTGCTGGCCCTGGCCCTGGCCGCGGCCGCCCTGCTGCTGGCGGTCGGCGCGGTCCTGACGGCCGCCGCCCTGGCCACCCTGTCCGCCCTGCCCCTGGCCGCCCTGGCCCTGGTCGTCGGCCTTGGCGCCGCGGTCACGGCGGTCGCGCTGACGGTCGGTGCGCTCGGCACGGTCACCGCGGTCACGGCGGTCGCGACGGCCGCGGCCCTCGCCCTCCTGACCCTGCGCCTGGCCGGCGGAGACCGCGGTGGCGGCTTCGGCCTTGGCCTCGGACGGGGCGGTGGCGGCGGGCGCGGTCTCGGTCTTCTGCTCGACCTGGACGGCGACGGGGGCCGAGGCCTCCGGGCTGCCGGAGGGGGCCGTGGCCCGACGGCGGCGACGCTCGCCGACCGGGGCGTCCTCGCTGGCAGGCTGGCCCGGGATCTCGATCTGCGCCTTCGCGGCGGGCTTCTCGGCGGGCGCCTCGGCGGCGGACTCACCCGTACGGGCCTTGCTGGTGGCGCGGCGCTTCGGCTTGGCCTCGGCGGTGTCTGCGGCGGCGGAGGCGGCTGCCTTGGGGGCACCGCTGCCCGCCTGCGCCTCCTTGATGACCTCGATCAGCTGGCTCTTGCGCATCCGCGCGGTGCCCCTGATCCCGAGGCCCGACGCGACCTGCTGCAGCTCGGCCAGGACCATGCCGTCAAGGCCGGTGCCGGTGCGTCGACGCTTGGGTGCGGCGCCCGCGGCGGGGGCACTGGTGTCGACAGAGGTGTCGGCAGCGCCCATCAGATCGGTGGTGTCGCTCACGAAGGGTCCTTCCCTGGAGCGGACGTCGGCCTGTCTGGCTCGGCGACCGGTTGTGCTGTCCGACAACGGTCCTAGGTGTGGACCGTGCCGGGGCGGTGGTCCGCCGGTAGAAATACGGCGGAAGAAACGTGCATGGCTGGTTCCGGCGAGAAGCCCCCGAGCTGAAAGCGTGGGAATGTCACGCCGATTCCGGAGCGTGCTCGAAACTGCTGGAAGTGATCAAAGCAGTCGGGGAGGCTCCCGGAAGAAATGTGGTCCCGGATGGGGACACTGAGCACCGAGCCATGACGGCTTCCGATGCGCACTTGAGACTAACACTACCGGATCCAATAGATATTCCCCCTCTCAATCACCGGCAATCGCGCCCTTCCGTGCGGGCGGCCTGCCCTGGCCGCCCGCCCCTGACCGGCTGTGCACTCCGGGAAAGCGGGTCTAGCCGCCCTGGGTGCCCAGCGGAAGTACGCTCGCGCCCGCGGCGTCGAGTGCGAGCCGGTTGGCCGCCCACCCCTCGCCCGCGAGCTGCGCGACCTTGTCGGCCGCGCCGTTGTCGACCAGCGCGAGGACCGTGGGGCCCGCGCCGGAGATGACCGCGGGGATCCCGTCCGCCCGCAGCCTGTTGACGAGTGCCACGCTCTCGGGCATCGCCGGGGACCGGTACTCCTGGTGGAGCCGGTCTTCGGTGGCCGGCAGGAGGAGCTCGGGACGCCTGGTCAGGGCTTCCACGAGCAGGCCCGCGCGGCCCGCGTTGACGGCCGCGTCCACGTGCGGGACGGTACGCGGCAGCAGGCCGCGGGCCGTCTCGGTGAGGACCGGCCTGGAGGGTACGAAGACCACCGGAACGATGGATTCGGCGGGCTCCATCCGGATCGCCTTGGCGCTGCCGCCGTCCATCCAGGCGAGGGTGAATCCGCCGAGCAGACAGGCGGCGACGTTGTCGGGGTGGCCCTCGATCTCGGTGGCGAGTTCGAGCAGCGCCGCGTCGTCGAGCTTGGTCTCGCCGCCTATGGTCACGGCGCGGGCGGCGACGATGCCGGCGCAGATGGCGGCGGAGGAGGAGCCGAGGCCACGGCCGTGCGGGATGCGGTTGGCGCAGACGACCTCAAGGCCGCGCGGCTGGCCGCCCAGCAGGTCGAAGGCGGTGCGCATGGAGCGTACGAGCAGGTGGCTCTCGTCCCGCGGGAGGGTGTCGGCGCCCTCACCCGCGATGTCGATGTTCAGGCCGGAGTCGGCCACCCGGACGACCACGTCGTCGTAGAGCCCCAGGGCCAGGCCCAGGGCGTCGAAGCCCGGGCCGAGGTTGGCACTGCTGGCGGGGACGCGCACCCGTACGGCGGCGGCGCGGAACGCTGGACCGGCCATCGTCCGATGACACTCCTTGTGACTGTGCGAGATCTTCGCTCTTCGCTGGCTCGCTGCGAATGTACTGGAGAACGTACGACACCCGAAGGCCCTCGGGGCAGCACCGCAGTCATATGCGCGGTGGCGGATGTAGGTACAGCGTATCGAAGGAAGGTTCTCTCGCGACATAGGGCGCACAGGAGGCGCACGATGCGTGTCGCGGACTTCGACCGACTTCGACCGACTTCGGCCACATTTTTGTTGTCGTACGGGGTGAGTTGCCGGGTTCCGGAGGAATCCCAGGAAGGCCTCGAACGGCCTTCGGGAGCCCTCCGGAACCCGGCTTCACACGGTGGTGCGGTACTGCGGTACGGCTGTGCTGCCGCGCTGCTGCGTCGCCGTCAGACGAGACCGAGGCGCACGGCGGCGGCTTCGGCGTCCACCGGAACGGTGACGGGCTGCGGAGCGCCGGCGATCGCCCAGTCGGGGTCCTTCAGGCCGTTGCCGGTGACGGTGCACACGATCTTCTGACCGGGGTCGACCAGGCCCAGCTCGGCCGCCTTGAGCAGACCGGCCACCGAGGCGGCCGAGGCGGGCTCGACGAAGACACCCTCCTGGGAGGCCAACAGCCGGTACGCGGCCAGGATCTGGCGGTCCGTCACCTCGTCGATGAAGCCGCCCGACTCGTCCCGCGCGGCCAGCGCGTAGTCCCAGGAGGCCGGGTTGCCGATCCGGATCGCGGTGGCGATGGTGTGCGGCTCCTTGACGACCTCGCCGCGCACGATGGGCGCGGAGCCGGAGGCCTGGAAACCCCACACGCGGGGCGTACGGGTGGACAGGCCGTCGGCCTTGTACTCCTTGAAGCCCTTCCAGTACGCGGTGATGTTGCCGGCGTTGCCGACGGGCAGCACGTGGATGTCGGGGGCGTCACCGAGCGCGTCGACGATCTCGAACGCGGCCGTCTTCTGGCCCTCGATACGCACCGGGTTGACCGAATTGACCAGCGCGACCGGGTAGTTGTCGGAGAGCGCGCGGGCCAGGTTCAGGCAGTCGTCGAAGTTGCCGTCCACCTGCAGGATCTTGGCGCCGTGCACCAGCGCCTGACCCATCTTGCCGAGCGCGATCTTGCCGCGGGGCACGAGCACCGCGGAGACCATCCCGGCACGCACCGCGTACGCGGCGGCGGAGGCGGAAGTGTTGCCGGTGGAGGCGCAGATGACCGCCTTCGCACCCTCCTCCTTGGCCTTGGTGATCGCCATGGTCATGCCGCGGTCCTTGAAGGACCCGGTGGGGTTCGCCCCCTCGACCTTCAGGTGCACCTCGCAACCGGTGCGCTCGGAGAGCACCTGGGCGGGGACGAGGGGAGTGCCACCCTCGCGGAGCGTCACCACGGGAGTCGTGTCCGTCACCGGCAGGCGGTCCCGGTACTCCTCGATGATGCCGCGCCACTGGTGGGTGCGATTGCTGCTCATGGGTCCTTACTCCCCTTCAACACGCATGATGCTGGCGACACCGCGGACGGTGTCCAGCTTCCGCAGCGCCTCGACGGTCCCGGAGAGGGCGGCGTCGGGTGCGCGGTGAGTGACGACGACGAGGGAGGCCTCGGTGCCGCCCCCGTCCTGACGACCTTGCTGGCGGACGGTGTCGATGGACACACCGTGCTCCGCGAACGTCGTCGCCACCTGGGCGAGGACGCCCGGCTTGTCCGCCACATCGAGGCTGATGTGGTAGCGGGTGACGACGTCCCCCATGGGGCTGACCGGCAGCTGGGTGTACGCCGACTCGCCGGGCCCCGTTGCCTCGGCGAGCTTGTTGCGGGCGACGGCGACGAGGTCGCCGAGGACCGCGGACGCGGTGGGCGCACCGCCCGCGCCGGGCCCGTAGAACATGAGCCGCCCGGCGGCCTCCGCCTCGACGAAGACGGCGTTGTACGCCTCGCGGACGGAGGCGAGCGGGTGGCTGAGCGGGATCATCGCCGGGTGGACGCGAGCGGTGACGGACATGCCGTCGGCGGCACGCTCCAGGATGGCGAGGAGCTTGATGGTGCAGCCCATCCGCTTCGCGGAGGCGAAGTCGGCCGCGCTGACCTCGGTCATGCCCTCGCGGTACACGTCGTCCAGGCGGACGCGGGTGTGGAAGGCGATGCCGGCCAGGATCGCGGCCTTGGCGGCGGCGTCGTAACCCTCGACGTCGGCGGTCGGGTCGGCCTCGGCGTACCCGAGGGCGGTGGCCTCGTCGAGCGCCTCCTGGTACCCGGCGCCGGTGGAGTCCATCTTGTCGAGGATGAAGTTCGTCGTGCCGTTGACGATGCCCATCACGCGGTTGATCTTGTCGCCCGCGAGGGACTCGCGCATCGGGCGGACCAGCGGGATGGCGCCGGCGACGGCGGCCTCGTAGTAGAGGTCCAGACCGTGCTGCTCCGCCGCGGCGTGCAGTGCGGCACCGTCCTGGGCGAGCAGCGCCTTGTTCGCGGAGACCACGGAGATGCCGTGCTCGAAGGCGGTGGTGATGAGGGCGCGGGCCGGCTCGATGCCGCCGATGACCTCGATGGCGATGTCGATGTCACCGCGTTTGAGCAGGGCGGTCGCATCGGTGGTGATCAGCGCCGGGTCGATGCCCTCGCGGACCTTGGAAGGGCGGCGCACGGCCACGCCGGCGAGCTCCACGGGCGCGCCGATCCTCTGCGTGAGGTCGTCGGCGTGCGTCGTCATGATGCGAGCCACCTCTGAGCCGACCACTCCACAGCCCAGCAGCGCCACCTTCAGCGGACGCGTACGCATCATTCGACCTACGCCTTTCGATCTTCCATCAGTCCCCGTGCGGGCGGTTTGCCCGCCGGGTGGAACAAGTCTCACTCAATGGACAGCAGTTTCCATCCTCGGTCCATTGAGTGAGACACCTATTTCATCATCCGAGGTCGAGTCGCAGGAGATCTTCCTCCGTCTCGCGGCGGACGATCACTCGGGCCTGTCCGTCACGCACGGCGACGACGGGCGGGCGCAGCGCGTGGTTGTAGTTGCTGGCCATGGAGCGGCAGTACGCACCGGTCGCCGGCACGGCCAGCAGGTCGCCGGGAGCGAGGTCGGCGGGCAGGAACGCGTCCTTGACGACGATGTCGCCGCTCTCGCAGTGCTTGCCGACCACCCGTACGAGCATGGGCTCGGCGGTGGAGGTACGGGAGACGAGGGAGATGGAGTACTCGGCGTCGTACAGGGCGGTGCGGATGTTGTCGGACATCCCGCCGTCGACGCTGACGTAGGTCCGCAGGCCCTCCAGGGGCTTGATCGTCCCCACCTCGTACAGCGTGAACGCGGTCGGGCCGACGATGGCCCGGCCGGGCTCCACGGAGATCCGGGGGGCGCGCAGCCCGGCGCTCTCGCACTCCCGGGCCACGATCTCGTGCAGGGCCTTGGCGATCTCGTGGGGCTCGCGCGGGTCGTCGTTCGAGGTGTACGCGATACCGAGGCCACCGCCGAGGTCGATCTCGGGCAGCTCGACGCCGTGCTCGTCGCGTACGTCGGCCAGCAGCCGCACGACGCGCTTGGCGGAGACCTCGAAGCCGGCCATGTCGAAGATCTGCGAACCGATGTGGGAGTGGACGCCGAGCAGCTCCAGCGAGTCGTGCCCGAGCGCCCGGCGCACGGCCTCGGCGGCGGACCCGTCGGCCACCGCGATGCCGAACTTCTGGTCCTCGTGCGCGGTGGCGATGAACTCGTGGGTGTGCGCCTCGACGCCGACCGTCACACGGATCTGGACGGGCTGTCGTACGCCCAGCTCACGGGCGATGTGCGCGACGCGGGCGATCTCCTGGAAGGAGTCGAGCACGATGCGCCCGACCCCGGCCTCGACGGCCCTGCGGATCTCGCTCTCGGACTTGTTGTTGCCGTGGAAGGCGATCCGCGCGGCGGGCATCCCGGCGGCGAGGGCCGTGCTCAGCTCTCCACCGGAGCACACGTCGACGTTGAGCCCTTCCTCCTTCAGCCACTTCACGACGGCCTTGGAGAGGAACGCCTTGCCCGCGTAGAAGACGTCGGCGTCGGGGCCGAAGGCGTGCGCCCAGGCCCGGCAGCGCGCCCGGAAGTCCTCCTCGTCGAGGAAGTAGGCGGGGGTGCCGAACTCCTCGGCGAGCCGGGTGACTTCGATGCCGCCGACGGCGACGACCCCGTCGGCGTTCCGCTCGACGGTCCGGGCCCAGACCTTCTCGTCGAGCGCGTTCAGGTCGGCGGGCGGCGGGGAGTAGTGCCCTTCGGGCAGGACGTCGGCGTGGCGGGGCCCGGCGGGGTGCGCGGAACGGCTCATCGGTATCTCTCTTCGCGAATCACAGGCGTGTCGGTGCGTCTATGCCGAGCAGGGCCAGGCCACCGGCCAGCACCGTCCCGGCGGCTTCGGCAAGAGCCAGCCGGGCACGGTGGGCGGCCGAGGGTTTCTCGTCGCCCTGGGGCAGGACGCGGTACTGGAAGTCGAGCAGCGCGTCGGCCAGCTCGACGAGGTGCCGGGCGAGCCGCTCGGGCGCGCGGTGGTGCGCGGCGGCTTCGAGGACGAGGGGGTGATCGGCGAGGACGCGCAGCAGGGCGGGCGCGTCGACGTCGTCGCCGATCTCGGGGCGGAAGCCGAGCTGCTCGGCGTTGCGTACGAGGGCGTGGGCGCGGGCGCGGGCGTACCGCACCCGGAAGAGCTCGTTGCCCTCCCCTTGTACGAGCAGCGTGTCGGAGAACTCTGGGGTCTCGCGCGCGGGGGTGGTGAGTACGGTCCAGGCGACGGCGTCGGCCCCGTACCGCGCGAGCACGTCGCCGTCGCGGCGGGCGACGGGCGCGATCGGGAACTCCGGCCCGGGTCCGACCCCCTGCGCGGCCTCGATCCGCGCGACGGCGGCCCGTACGAACCGCTCGCGCGGCCCGCCGGACGGCGGATCCGGGACCTCGACGACCGCCGCCGGGCGCAGGTCACGTACCAGCCGGGCGGCGGAGACGGAGGTCAGCGAGAAATTCAGGAACCCGGCCCCGGTGATCTCGACCCGCTCGATCCCGGCGACCCCGCCCAACCGACGGGCCAGCACCTCGGCGACCTGGGCCGGTCGCAGGCCGGCGCCCTTCGCGATCTGGAAGGCGACGGGGGTGGCGTACTCCCCGACCCCACCGGGCCTGGTCCGCTCGACCACCACCCGCGCGGGCACGATCCCGCCCAGCTCACCGTCCTCGACGGCGCGGCGCACGGCGCTCACGACGCAACGGGAGAGGTCGGCGGGGGTCACGGGACCCAGCCTAGGGGAGACGCACCGTCATCGGTCGAAGGGTTTCGCCATGTGAACAGAGCGCCGGACAACGGGACCCGACGTCGGGCTACTGAAGGGGACTCCCCCTCCCCCGCCCGGCGGGGGTGCCTTTCCTCCCGTCGCGCAGGTCCTTGCTCTCGATCAGCCGGCGCACGACCCGTACCAGCTCGGTGGGCTCGAACGGCTTTGCGAGGAAGGCGTCCACCCCGGCCACGATCCCGGCCTCCACCTCATGCTGCGTGCAGGCGCTGACGATGGCGACGGGCACGTCCCGGGTCCGCGGATCGGCACGCAACTGCGCGGCGGCCCCGAACCCGTCCAGCCGGGGCATGACCACATCAAGGGTGATGGCGTCGGGGCACACCCGATGCACGATGTCCAGACACTCGGCACCATCGTTCGCGGTCACGACCTCGAAGCCCTCCAGCTCGAGATTGACCTTGATCAGCTGCCGGATGACCTTGTTGTCGTCGACAACAAGCACCCGGCCCGAGACGCCTGACACAACTCGAGAGTAGGTCCGCCCGGGCCCCCGCGTCCGGGTTTTCGCCACTTCCACCCCCTGCGGGCGAACCACCCCCTCCTCCCCCGCAAACCCGTTCCTGATCACCCCACGGAAGCTGGTAGTGTTCAACCCGTCGCCGCAACACCGACGACGCGCCCCCGTAGCTCAGGGGATAGAGCAACGGCCTCCGGAGCCGTGTGCGCAGGTTCGAATCCTGCCGGGGGCACTCCAGCCGGACCAGCGTGAAACACCCGCTGACCGGCACGAGTGCCAAGCATGAAGACCTGGACCCAGTCCCACTGAGTCCAGGTCTTTGTCGTTGTTACGCACTGGTCGCGATAGACCTGCGATAGAGCACCGGGCGCCTTGCAGCCCGCCCAGCCAGCCCCGCAGGCGATCACC
Organism: Streptomyces sp. CLCI03; assembly: GCF_053615355.1. Taxonomy (NCBI): domain Bacteria; kingdom Bacillati; phylum Actinomycetota; class Actinomycetes; order Kitasatosporales; family Streptomycetaceae; genus Streptomyces; species Streptomyces sp. CLCI03. The sequence continues at coordinate 2,797,701 of NZ_CM132132.1, forward strand.
ACGGACACCTGACGCCACGCCAACACCCCCTCTACGATGTGGCATTCCTCGAGTCAGGGAGCGGATCCATGTCGTCCATGCCCATGCTGCTGGCAGCCAACCAAGGCCTCACGGACTTAGAACAGAAGCTCATAGTTGCCCTGATCAGCGCCATCATCGGCGCCGGCGCGACGCTCCTGGTCCATGTACTCAAAGCCCGAGCGGAACCACGCAAACGCATCTCGTGGGACGCAACCACCGATCCAGCCTTCTCGGCGATCGCTGATCCTGCGATTCAGCAGAAACTGAACATCACCTATGACAGCGTGGACGTCAAGAATATCTTTTCCCTTAAATACGACGTCACGAACACAGGAAACCGTGTCATCAAAGACCAGAGATTTCGCTTCCGCTTCCCCAATGGCACGCGAATCCTTGAAACCTATATGTCCCCCGCCCCTGAGCCAGAATTCAAAGTAGAGCTCGAACCCTCACCTGACTCCCAGCATGTGACCTACAAGATCGGACACCTAGAACGAGACCAAGAGGTCCACTTCCGGTTCGTGGTGGCTGGCGAATCCGCAGATCCGTGGGATGCAGTCCCTTCCAATGAAGAGGGCGACGTAGTCATAGAAAAGAAGGGGAGCGCACAGAAGAAGGAAGACAGGGCACACATCGCGCCCTTTCTTGTTTCCATGTTCCTCTTCCTGACCGTACCAATCACACTTGGTACGGTCTTGATCGACGAAGCGGTCTCTGACGCACTCTCGACAATCGCACGCATCACGTTGTTGGTCTATGCACTATTCCACGTCGCCCCTGTCGCACGGACGATTCGCGACACAGTTGGAAAGGTCGGATCCAACCGTACTGCGGATACCTACAACGCCAGCGCTGTAGAGGGCGGATCCATCGTGGTGGTCGGCAGTGGTGGAAACATCAACGGGCGGGTCATGTTTGCCCCACCTGGCGACTGACGACTTACGCAAGAAAGGCCGGGATTGCATTACGAGCATCCTCGGCCTCACAGCACATGTCGCCCCAGTCCACGCAGAGGCCAGTCGAGTTCCTCCTCAATCTTCCTATTCATCGCGTCCTCTTGGCCGTAGAGGCAACCCCTCGTAGACCCTGTGGATCACCTGGGGTGAGTTACCGACCCGTCGGGCAACCTCTGCCACCGGGACACCGGCGTTCAACCACGTCGTGATGCACGTGTGCCGCAGATCGTAAGGCCGGCCACCGAGGATCGATCCCTGAAGGTCCGGCGGGAGCGCGTACTCCCGGGCGTCCTTCCAGACCCGCCAATACGTGCTGCTGCCGACGAGATCGAGTCGCTCATCGGTGAAGAGCCGGCCGTCCTCGGCCGTCCCGAACTCCTCCAGGTGAGTCCGAAGCACGGCGACCGGCGGAGGCGGAATCGGAACAGGACGGTCGTCCTCGGCCTCCCGGGACTTCAGCCCGCGCTCGCGATGGTGAGAGTCGAGGGGAACTCGTCACACTGCACCAGCGCGAAGAAGACATCCGGCTGGCCGAGTAACGAGTTCGCCGAGGAAGGGTGTTCGCGTGCCCGTATGACCAGGCGCGGCGCGTCATCGTCCGTGACGTGCCCGTTGCTAGGGTTGCACAAGCGATGGAAGGTGGGGGGCCATGACGATCGATGCCGATCTGCACGTGTCCGACGACGGACTGACCAAGCTCGCCGACGACATGGACTCGATGCAGCGGTACCTCGACCGCCAAGTACGGCGTATGGACGGGGTCGTCGACCGGATCGAGGCCGGGTGGAACGGTGAGACCGGCTCGGCGTACCGGGCTCTGCACCGGGCGGCCGCCGAGGACACCGTGCGCATACGGGAAATCCTCGTCGTCCTTGAGCAGGCCGTGCGGATGAGCCGGAACGGGTTCACTCAGCAGGAGTTGGACACCCTCCAATCGTTTCGCGGGGTGCAGAGTTCGGTAGACGTCGCCCGCGAGGTGGACAGGCTCTCCGAGGGCACGGTGCCGCCAGGACCGCGCAGTGGCCTGCTCGACATCTGACCACGTTCATTTCGGGGAGGGCGGACGTCATGTCCGACGGACACATAGGGGTCAGCTTCGGCACCCTTCGGGAACTCGCGCAGGAGCTGGAAGGCATCCTTCGGGAGCTCGACGAGAAACTCGAGGCGCTCTACGAACGCACCGAGAAGGCGGTCCTGAGCTGGGACGGTCAGGCCCGTGGGGCGTTCGTCGACGAACTCGACCGCTGGGACCGCGAGATGCAGGACCTGCGCGCTGCGCAGAAGTGGCTTCATGAGGTAGTGACGACGGGCCACACGAACTACGCCTCCGCGCATCGAGCCGTGCTGCGCGGATGGGGGGCGTCCTGATGGCCGGCCCGACGGCTCCCGCCCCGTCCGGCGGGTTCGATGTGACGCCGGCCGAGCTGAACGGCGTTGCCGGGAACGTGGTCGTGCAGCAGAACGTGCTCAACAAGGCCGCGAACGACTTCCTCTATGAGCTGGTCGAGTACATGGACTGTGGCGGCTACGGCAGTGCGGCGCAGGCGGTGTCCGCCGCATATGTGCGGGTGGGAAACCGGTTTCTCGACGTATGGGCCAAAAGCGTCGTCAGCGTGGGAGGCGTCGCGGTCGGATTCGTCACGACGGCGAACAACTACTCCAGGGCGGAAGCGGCCAGCCACCCGTCGGGCACCGCCCGTCCTGTGCAGTTCCCCGTCCCCAGGGTCATCGACAGCCCCCCGCAGTACCAGCAGATAACCGATCTGCGCTGGGGCGACATGGATGACTACAGCAGCGGCCTGATCTCCTGGCTGTTGGAAGGGGTTCCAGATGTCGCGCTGGACATCGTGCGCGCCTTCTTCCACCACGTCGGCAGGTGGGGGAAGGCCGGCGACATCATTCCCCTCCCCGACTACGAGCAGATCGACAAAGTCGCCCTGGCCTGGCTGCAGCCCGGGTTCGCCGTCTCAGGGGTGGAAAGCGCACTGACCCATTTGATCGGTTCCGTCTCGGACCCCAACAACGGTGAGTGGCAGGCCGCAATGCGCCAGTTCACCAGTTCCATCTGGGGAACGACGGCATGGGGGACGTCGACGGCGAACTACCAGTGGAGGCACGACACCGCCGGTGGGCAGGGCACGGGCACCCACCCCGTGATGAGCGTACTTTTCAACACCACTCAAGAAGTCAGCAAGGCGATGCGGGAGTTCGCCAAGTCGGCCGCCAAGATGCGGCACGAAATCTGGCGCATCTACACAAAGGCCATCTGGGATGCACTGGCGGAGCTGAAGGAGCTGCCCGATTTCAGCGACGTCAAGCGGATCGGCAAGAAACTTCTCGGGGTCGGCAGGGAGGTGTCCATCGGAATCACACTCAAGGTGGACACCGCCGCGATCAACCGGGCGGTCTCCTTGTACGAGGGTGAACTTCGCGGCGTGGTGAGTCGGCTCGAAGCGCTGCTGCCGGCGCTTGAGGAGGCCCACTTGAGTGCGCCGACCTTCCAGGCGGAGGAAGCGCGCGCCGAGGCCTTCGGTGCGCGCTCGCTGAACGACTTCAAGCCGGAGCACAAGTTCACAGTGCCGGGCGAAGACCCGGACCACATCTACTATCCGCTTGACCTGGCGAACCAGGAGGGCTTGTACAGCAGTCACCCCATCGACAAGCACGTGGGACTGAGCGACGATCAACTCCGGCAGCGCTTGCGGGACGACAGCAGTGCATCGTCCGCCTCCGGTTTCAAGGATCTCAGCTCGGCGCAAAAATTCACCCAGGCCGCACTTCGGGACAACGCGAACGAAAATCGAATAGCCGATTGGATCGACGGGGTCGAGAGGAGGATGCGGAACAATCCGAATTGGGACCCGAACAGATCGAAGATCCAGCCCGCTATCACGCTTCCCTTCACGGAAGAGACGGGGCGTACGGTTCAAGGGGTGAACTCCCTCGCGATTCCTACGCACTCCGTGAAGGTGGTGCTCCGGTACGCACACGGGTTGGAGCCGCCGTTCATCGTGCTCACTTCCATGCCCACTCCATAGATTGGAAAACAGCAAGTGGAGCCATCCCCGACGGCCGTATTCATGGACAGTCCGGCCACCCGGCTCATCGACCTGGCCATCCGCGTTCAGGAGGCCGGCGGCGGACCATCTCTCGACGATGAGATCCGACGCTACAATCGGATGATCAGGAGTTCCTGGAGAGCGGATTGGAACTGCCCTCCGTTCACGGCAGCAGCACTGTTGGACTTCATCGGCTTCGCCCTTTCCTCACCTGGATTCCTTGCGTCCCGCCCCAAGGCCTTCGACGAGAAGCTCTCGCGGGCCGCGGACGGCATGGATCCGGTGGAGTATGTCCACATGCTCGCGGGAATGGTGCGGATCCTCGACCGCGAACCGCCCGCCCCGTACGACGAGCTCCCCATGTCCCGGTGGGAGCTCTCGGCCACCTTCCCCCACCTCGACGGCTTCACGGCCGAGATGATGGACGGCGGCCACGACTCGTTCGCCGACGCGGTCGCCGGCTACGTCACCAACGAACACCCTTACTGCACCGACGTTGCCGTCCCCCTCACCACCGAGGCCCAGCGTGCGCTCGTACTGTTTCCCGACGAGCGGTCCTTGGGCCGGTACGTCTCCTGGATCTCCCGTGGGCGGCTCCACGAACTCCTCGAAACCGTCAACGACCACATGCAACGAGAACACTCATGACCTCTGTCGAGAACACGGCACCCGTCGCGAACCGGTCAGCCACCTACCCGGATCGCGAAACGGCGCAGTGGGCGACCCAGCACGTGATCACCCGTAACGAGCAGGTGATCCACCGCTGGCTGGCCCAGTCGACGCGGCAGCGACTCACCATCGAGGCCGCCTGGCCCTCCCGCCCCGAGCCCGTCGGACGGGTCCTGCTCCAGGCCATGATGCTGGCGGGTCGGGACGCCGTGGACGTACGCGCGGCCCGCGTCGTACTCAAGCGCAACACCGCGAGCCCGCACGGCTTCACCGTCCACGGCACCTTCCCGATCTACCTCTAGAGGCAACCCCGTGTCCCTCAAGCCACTCGAACACGACCGGAAGTACGGCGAACTCGACCAGGTGATCCGCGCGCACCTGGGTCACACCCCCTACGACGAGGAAGCTCTCACCGCCTACCTCCGACACTGCTGGCGCACCCGCCCCTGGGCCATCGCGACCGCCGAGCACCAGCTCCGCGCATACGCGCAGAACCCGCCCGGGAGGCTCCGGCTCCACCTCGGCGAGTTCTATCCCGTACCCGACGTAGGGCTGCCCGACTCGGAGATCCAGGACTGGCTCGTCCAGCTGGCGGACCGGCTCAAGGAGTGCGTGGACACCGGCTCGGCGCCGCCCCCCGCTCCGCCCCGGACCCGCTGGGAGTGGCACGCGCGCTTCCCCGAACTCGGGCAGCTGCTCGGAGGCTGGTTCTCCCAGGACATGCCGGACGAATTCGAGGACCACGACGCGGCACTGCAGGACTACATCGACGGCACCGACCCCGGCCTGGTCGCCCAGCTGTGCGGGGAGTTGTCCGACCTGCTGTCGCTGCCGCTGGAGGAGTCGGACCACGCCCTCGGCCTCGCCGAACTGGGCATGGAGGTCGATCCGCCCGACCCTCTCGGCCCTGGCGCATGGCTCGAGGAGCTGGCTGCCCAACTCCGCACGGCGGGCTGACGCCTCCCCAGAGGTCTGTGCCTGGAGCCCCGACCGTGCATGCGTGCCGGCCGGGGGCGGGTGGTTCCGGTGGTCCGTACGAGGGAGGTGGGGTGGGGTCTGTGGGATTTGGGGGGTGGGGTCGGGTGCGCCGCGTGGCTACGTTGGAGGTGAGGCCGCACGGTGCCGCTGGGCCGGTGCTCTGGGGCGTGCTCTGGCGATCGGGAAGGGGCGGCGCGGATGCGTGAGCTGGTGGAGACGGCGCGGCAGTGGGCGGCCGAGGGGCGGGCCGGGTTTCTGGCCCGGCCCGTGACCGAGCAGGGGTTCGGGCCGCGGGATCCGGCCGGGGCCGTGCTCATCGACCCGCGGGGGGAGTGTGTCGGCACGCTCTACCGCGGGGTCTTCGACGCCGAGCTCGCCGCCGAGGTCGCGGCCCTGCCGCCCGGGGTCACCGCGCGGGTGTGCGAGGTGTCCGTGCGGGCGGCCGAGGCCGTGGCCGCGAGGCTGACCTGCGGCGGGCAGGCCGAGGTGCTGCTGCAGCCCCTCGCCGCGATCCCGGCCGCGTGGTGGGAGCTGCTGGGCGACGGGGTCGGGGTGGCGTTGGTGACCCGGCTGAACGAGGCCGCCGACCAGGCCACCAGTGAGGCCGTACGGGCCACGGACGCGCCCGGTGACGATGCCGGGCGGCGGGCGGGCGAGCTGCTGGCGACCCGGCGGGCCGGGCGGGACACGTTGTACGCGGAGTCGGGGCTGGTGCTGGTCGAGGCGTTCCCGTCGGCCCCGTACGTGGTCATCGGCGGCGGCGGCGAGCTGGCCGAGATCATCGAGCGGCAGTCGCTGCTGCTGGGCTGGGAGGCCGTACTGGTCACGGGACCGGAGGAAGCCGGCAAGGTGCTGGAGGCGCGCCGGGACGCCGCCTGCCTGGTCATGCTGAGCCATGAGGAGTCGTTCGACGTGCCGACGTTGCGGGTGGCGCTGACCCAGGAGGTGCCGTACGTCGGCGCGCTGGGCTCCCGCAAGACCACGGCCCGGCGGCGGGAGGGGCTGCTCGCGGCCGGGGTCACCGAGGCCCAACTGGCGCGGGTGCACGGCCCGATCGGCCTGGACCTGGGCGCCCGTACCCCGGCGGAGACCGCGCTGGCGATCTGCGCCGAGATCCTGGGGGCGCTCGGGGAACGCAAGCCCGCCGTCGCCCTGCGGGACGCCGACGGGCCCATCAACGCCTAGGCCGTCTCTTTCGGATCTTGCCGGGCCCGGCCCGCCCGGCACGGCACCTCGCCGCGTTGTCGGGGCACACGAGTACGTCCAGTACACGAGCGCCCCTCCGCCTTGCGATGCACCGCACCGGACGACCCGTGCCCATCCGACAAGATCCGAAAGAGACGACCCAGCCGGGACGGACCGTCACTCCCCCAGGGCGCGCTTGAGCTGCGTCTTATTCATGTCCGAGCGGCCGTGGATGTTGCGGCGCCGGGCCTCGGCGTAGAGCTGTTCGTACGTGGGGCCCTGCGCGCCCGAGTGGGAGTGCAGGCCCCCGCGCCGGGACGAGGAGATGTCCTCGATCGATTCCCTGCTCGCGGTCCTGGATTCGCCCGCCCGGGCCCGTTCCTTGTTCACCGTCCGGGCGGCGATCTCCTTCGCCTTCTTCTCCGGCTCGCCGCGCTCCTCCAGGCCTTCCTTGATGTGTTCGTACTGTCGTTCGCGCTTCGGGGACGATCCGCGGGGCATGGTCGGCCTCCTTCTCGTTCGGCGGGTACGCGCACCAGGCGTGTACCCCGGATGGCCCACGGCATCCAGGCCATAGCGGAGCATTTCGGACCTGCGTGCGGGAGCATGGTCCGTATGGACACGACCCTGAGCGTGGACGCGACCCTCGCCGACATCGCCTGGTTCCTGGTCGTCGGCATCCTCGTCGCCGGCTTCCTGCTGGGCGGCTTCCTGCTGGGCAAGAGAGTGCGGAACCACGAGCCACCCCCGCCCACCGCCGAGAGCCAGCCCCACCTGCCGGAGGGCGGGGCGGTCTACGAGGTCCGCGAGGAGCGGGACCAGGTGGAGATCCCCGAAGGGGGTCTACGGCCGCACGAGATGCAGGGCTACGGGAACTTCGGCTCCACCACCTCCGCCCATCCGGACGAGGTCCGGGCGGAACGGGAGTCCGGATACAAGCTGCCGGAGGGCCCGGGACCGCATCCACAACCGGGGTCTCCGCCGGACTCCGGGCGCGGCGCACACGCCTGACGCACCCACTTCGACGGCCTCTGGCCCGCGCCTCCCGCGCGGGTCAGAGGTCTGTCCGTAGCCGGAGCACCTCCGGTGGCGGATGCCGGGCCGAGGTGTGCCGGACCTCCGCCGTGAGCGGTGGGTCGAGCGCACGGAAGGGGACCTCCCCGAGCCCGATCGCCGTGACCGTGGCCAAGGAGGGCGAGGCCGCGCCGCGCTCGGCCACCTCGGCCGCCACCTCCGCCCGCAGGGCCGCGCTCAGCGGGCTCGACACCAGCGGGGTCTCGTCCCCGACCGGCAGGACGAGCACCAGGGCGAGCGGCCGGCGCGGGGTGCCGGTGTAGCCGACCACCGCCGCGTCGCGGACGTCGGTGTGCCGCAGCTTCTGCCAGCCGCGCCGCCCGGCCGGGTAGGCCTGGTCCAGCCGTTTCACGACGAGGCCCTCGATGCCGCTGGCGGGCAGGGTCTCGTACCAGGTGGCGGCCAGTTCCGGATCGGTGGTCATCGGCACCGGCTGCAGCGGCGGGCCCAGGGGCAGCAGCAGGTCGACGAGGAGGGCCCGGCGGCGCTCGTAGGGGCGGCCGCGCAGGTCCAGTCCGGCCAGTTCCAGCACGTCGAAGGCGGCGTAGGAGGCGGGCAGGCGCTGCGCGAGGACGGCGGCCCGGGCGGCGGTGGCCGCCGCCCGCCGCTGCACCAGGGCGAAGTCCGTCCGCCCGGCGTGCCAGACCACCACCTCGCCGTCGAGGATCGTGTCGGCGGGCAGCAGCAGCGCGGCGGCGGCCAGGTCGGGGAAGGCGCTGGTCACGATCCGGCCGGAACGCGCCTGGAGCGTCACGTCGGTCGCCGAGCGCAGCACGACGAGCCGGTGGCCGTCGAACTTCGGCTCGTACGCGAGTCCCGCCCCGCGCGGCAGGGTGCGTACGGCGGCGGCCAGCGCGACGCGGATCACGGCCGGGCCCCGATCCCGGTCCCGGTCCCGCCCCCGGTCCCGGGCAGCGGGCGGGCGTGCTCGGGGTCGGTCAGCGGGGCGAAGAGGTCCCCGTCGCGGGCGAGCCGCGATGCGATGTCGTCGGCGAGGAGGACCAGGGCGGAGGCGCTGCGGCAGGCTTCGACCTCCGCCCAGGAGACGGGCGCGGACACGGTCGGCCGGGGCCGCGCGCGCAGGGTGTAGGGGGCGGCGGTGGTCTTGGCGGCGGCGTTCTGGCTGTGGTCGACGAAGACCTTGCCGGGGCGCAGCGCCTTGGCCATGCGGTGCACGATCAGCTCGGGAAGCGCGCGTTCGGCCTCCTGGGCGAGCTGCTTCGCGTACGCGGACACCCTCTCGGAGGGGGTCGGCTCCAGCGGTACGGCCAGGTGCATGCCCTTGGAGCCGGAGGTCTTGGCGTAGGCGTGCAGGCCGTCGGCGGCGAGCCGCTCGCGCAGCCAGAGCGCGGCGGCGCAGCACTCGACGACGGTGGCGGGCGGGCCGGGGTCGAGGTCGAGGACCATCCGGTCGGCGAGGGCGGGGTGGCCCGCCGTCCACTGGGGGGTGTGGAACTCCACGACGAGGTTGGCGGACCACATGAGGGTGGCCAGGTCGGCGACGACCACCTGGGCGGCGGAGAGGTCCTCGGAGCGGGGCACGGGGGTGGTCCTCACCCAGTCGGGTGTGCCGGGCGGCGGGTTCTTGGTGAAGAAGAGCTGGCCGTCGGGACCGTCGGGGTAGCGCAGGAAGGACACCGGTCGGTCGTGGATGTGGGCGAGCATCGGGCCCGCGACGGTGGCGTAGTAGTGCAACACCTCGCCCTTGGTGAAGCCGGTCTCCGGGTAGAGGACCTTGTCGAGATTGCTGAGCGCGATGCGACGGCCCTCCACCAATGTGATCGGCGTCATACGATGAGACTGCCACGAAACAGGAGGAACCGTGCGATCCATTTGGAACGGGGCGATCTCCTTCGGCCTGGTCAGCATCCCGATCAAGCTCGTGAACGCCACCGAGAGCCACTCGATCTCCTTCCGCCAGATCCATGTCAATGACGGCGGGCGCGTCCGGTACCGCAAGGTGTGCGAGCTGGACGGGGAGGAGGTGCCGAGCGCGGAGATCGGCAAGGGGTACGAGGAGGCCGACGGGTCGATCGTCCCGATCACGGACGAGGACCTGGCGCAGCTGCCGCTGGCGACCGCGAAGACGATCGAGATCATGTCGTTCGTACCGGCGGAGGAGATCGATCCGCTGCAGATGGACGCGGCGTACTACCTCGCGGCGAACGGGGCGACGGCGGCGAAGCCGTACACGCTGCTCCGGGAGGCGCTCAAGCGGAGCCGGAAGGTCGCGATCGCCAAGTACGCGCTGCGGGGGCGGGAGCGGCTGGGCATGTTGCGGGTCGTGGACGACGTGATCGCGATGCACGGGCTGTTGTGGCCGGACGAGATCCGGGCGCCGGAGGGAGTGGCGCCGGAGGCCGACGTGACCGTACGGGATGCCGAACTCGACCTGGCGGACGCGCTGATGGCGACGCTGGGAGAGGTGGAGATGGCCTCGCTGCACGACGACTACCGGGAGGCCGTGGAGGCTCTCATCGTGGCGAAGTCGGGTGGGGCGTTCGAGCCGACGGAGGCCGTGGTGGAGCCGGCCGGCGGGCAGGTGATCGACCTGATGGCGGCGTTGGAGCGGAGTGTGCGGGCCGCGAAGGCTTCCCGGGGGGAGGCCGACGGGGGCGGGGAGGGCGAGGCAGAGGGCGCGGGAGCGGGAGCGGGAGCGGCGGAGGCCGAGGTCACGCCGATTCGGCGGAAGGCCCGGGCGGGGGCGGGGACTCGTGCGGGTACGGGCGCTGCCGCGCCGAAGGCGGTCGGCGGGAAGAAGTCGACGGCGGCTTCGGCCAAGAAGACGGCGGCCTCGGCCGCGACGAAGAAGAAGACGACCACGGCCGGTGGCAAGTCGGCGACGGGCAAGTCGACTTCGCGTACGACCAAGACCGCGGCGAAGAGCACGGCCAAGACCGCCGCGGCGAAGAAGACCGGCTCCGGTGCGGCGGCGTCCGCGAAGAAGACGGCTGCACCGCGGAAGCGGACCTCCGCCTGAGCGGGGCGGTGCCGGTGCCGGGCCGGGCGGTGCCGGTGCCGGGCCGGGCGGTGCCGGTGCCGGGCCGGGCGGTGCCGGTGCCGGGCCGGGCGGTGCCGGTGCCGGGCCGGGCGGTGCCGGTGCCGGTGCCGGGCCGGGCGGTGCCGGTGCCGGTGCCGGGCCGGGCGGTGCCGGTGCCGGTGCCGGGCCGGGCGGTGCCTGCGGCGCTTTCCCCTACCCGCCCCTTCCCGAAACCGGGGCTCCGCCCCGGACCCCGCGCCTCAAACGCCGGCAAGGCTGGAATGGGTACCTCATTCGCCGGCGAGGCTGGAATTTCAGGTGGGGGGCAGCCAGGTGGTGGTGTCTCGGGCTCGGGCGAAGAGGGCTCCGATCTCCGGGGGTTTCAGGGTGGTCGGGGACGCCGTGAGGCTCGGTGTCGCCGTCGGGGGTTGGAGGATGCGGATGTCGCGGACCGTGGGGGCCGTCTCGACCCGCGAGGCGTCGACCACCGCCAGCGCCGGGGTGACCTCGGAGGCCAGGGCCGCCGTGGCGAAGGCCGCCACGCGGCGGATCCAGCGGGGGTCCGGGCGGGGTTCCGCGCGGCCCACCGTGAGCAGGAGGTCACCGACCACGGCGCGCTGACGGCGGCCCGGGATCGTACGCACGCAGAAGATCCCCGCCGGGCCGATGAGCAGGTGGTCGATGCGGCCCAGGCCCGGCAGCGGGACGCAGTGCAAGGCCCGCCAGCCTTCCGCTTCCAGGGCGTCCAAGGAGTCGCCCATCCGCTGCTGCGCGGTCAGGTCCTGGCGCAGTCGGTGCCGGGCCCTGGTGCCCGCCGGGCCGTGTTCCAGTTCGCCCAGCAAGGTCTCGCCGGGGCGGTTGGGGGCCAGGTCCGCGTCCGGCGACAGCGCGAGACGGCGCAGGTCGGAGGCGGTGGGGACCGGGGGCGGGCCGATCGCGACCGTCCCGCTCAAGTAGGGGCGGAGCACCGCCAGGATCGCCTCACGGTGGTCGTCCGCCAGGACGCTGATCCGGTTGGCCTGTCGGTCGTACCAGCCCACCGCCTGCCCGTCGGGCAGGTTGACGTACAGCCGGCCGCGGCCGGGCCGGCCGCTCGGCAGTACCTTGAGTCCGCGCATCGCCCTCACCCCCGCCGTCCATGGGAGCAGCCGGGGCGCCGCAGGGCAATCCCTCGGATGTGTAACGACTCCGACGGAGGGTTGCGACTCCGCTGTTACACGAACGGGGCGCCGCCGCAACGGCCGAGCCCTAGGTTTGACCCACCTGGATGGCCCAGGCCCTGACCGGCATCGAAGGATTTCCCCGTGAGCACCGTCAGCCGCCGCACTCTCGTTCGCGCCGCCGCCGTGACCGCCTGCGCCGGAAGTCTGCTGGCGCTGCCCACGGCCGTCGCCCTGGCCGACGGGGTGCCCGCCGCCTCGTCCGCGCACTCCGCGGCCCCGCGGTCGATCCTCGTCAAGAGCCTCGCGCTCGCGGACGGGGTCTCCACGGCGAAGGTGTACCGCACGGCGAACGGGGCCTACCAGGCCGAGATCCTGGGGGCCGACGGCTCCAAGGCGGCAACGCTGACGAGCCGTGACGGGGTCACCGCCTTCGGCGGCTCCGGGGACCTGCACGCCGCGTTGGACTCCTCCGGCCGGCTGAGCTCCTGGATGGGGGACGTCCCGGCCCGGGGCGCCGACCACACGCTGGCGGGCGACGGACACAAGACCGGGACCCGCGACGAGGCCCGTGGTGACGCACGCGGCGGGCAGGTCGTCCCGGCCTCCGGTCCGCGGAAGTCGAGCACCGGGGGCACCCACGCCGTCGCCGAGGGGTCCGGCGGTGGGCGGCGACTGAGTACGCTGGCGGACGGTCCGGGTGACGGCGTGCTGCTGCTCGCCGCCGCGGGCGGCATCGCGGCGGTCGGTGCGGCCGGGCTGGGATTCGCGATGCTGCGCCGGGGACGCACGGACAGCTGAGACCTCAGGGTAAATATCGGATGTTCCACCGCATATGGTTGACGTGATCGAGCGTCGGCTTATCGCGGGCAGAAGGGCACGGGGAGCTGTGAACAGAATGCGCTTGCGCGTGCCCGCGCGCCCTCTGCTCCCCCTCCTCGCACTGGTTCCGCTGCTGGCGGGCTGCGGGGACACGGGCGGGCTGGTGAGCGCCGGCTCCACGCCGACCGCGAGCGGGCCCGTACATCTGTGGCCCGACCGTCGTGGCGCGACCGTGCCGCCCGCCGATCCGGGTGGCGCCCCGCCCGAGTACGTCAAGGGGATCCCGCCGGTCCGCGACCAGGACGTGCACGCCGTCGACCCGGTGGCCCTCGTCCAGGCCGAGCTGAGCGCCCATCCGAACACCGGGGTCGGCGCGGACGGCATGCCGCCGCGGACGGCGGCCGCGATCCGGGAGTGCGCGAAGGGCGCGGACAAGGACGAGGAGGAGCCGGAGGCGTGCCCGGTGCTCAAGCCGTACTACCGGGACCTCACGGGCAACGGCAAGGACGAGCTGATCGTCGGCATCGAGTTCCCGGACAAGATGATGTCCGTACGGGTCTACACGGCCGACCCGGACGGACGGCTCAACCGGATCATGGCGACCACCGAGACCGTCATCACGGTGGAACTGGCCGGAGGCGACGTGATCCTGCGGGTGCCCAGCGGCAACCGCGGATACGAGCTGATCACCGCCTGGTCCTGGGACGAGAAGCAGCTGACCATGCTGCCCACGCGCGAGCAGATCGTACGGGTGCCGGGCAACGGGCAGGGCCCTGGCAACGGGCAGGGGCCGGGCAACGGGCAGGGGCCGGGCAACGGGCAGGGCCCTGGCAGCCGGGAGCCCGCGCCCGTGCCGGGCCGGCCGTGACGCCCGGGGGACCCGCGCGGTCCTCGCGGCGTTCGCGGCCCCTGCGACGGCTGCGGCCTGTGCGGCTGCCTTCCTGGACGGCCACGCTGACCTGGAAGTCGGCGTGCTTCATCGTGGTGATGTGCTGCTCGCTGGCGGCGGTGCTGGGCGCGCTCGTGCACGTGGAGGTGACCCGGCAGACGGTGGCCACGGCACGGGAGAAGGCCCTCGGGAAGCTGCTGGAGGTCTCGCGCGCGTACGAGGCGGGCGAGCCCCTTCCGCGCGGTTCCTGGCTGGACCCCGTCGGGCTGCCGCCGGAGCTGCGGGCACTCGCCGTCAGCGGGCGCCGGGGGACGCTGGTGGCGGACCACCGGGGCCGGCCGACCATGTGGGCGGCCGGCCCGGCGGACGGCCGGGCGCTCGCGACGGCCGTCGACTACGGGCAGAGCGCCCGGACGATCAGCGGGCTGGACAACGCGATCATCGGGTCGTCGCTGCTGGCGATCGGCGGGACGCTGCTGATCGGCGCGTTCGCGGTGACCCGGGTGACCCGGCGGCTGCACCTGACGGCGGCGGTGGCCCGGCGGATCACCCAGGGCGACCTCGACGCGCGGGTGAACGACCCGCGTACCCGGACCCCGGCACGGCACCAGGACGAGGTGGCGACGGTGGCGGCGGCGCTGGACACCATGGCCGGGAGCCTGCAGTCGAAGCTGGAGAGCGAGCGGCGGTTCACCGCGGACGTGGCGCACGAGCTGCGCACTCCGTTGACGGGTCTGCAGGCGGCGTCGGAGCTGCTGCCCGAGAGCCGGCCGACGGAACTGGTGCGCGAGCGGGTCCGGACGATGCGGCAGCTGACCGAGGATCTGCTGGAGATCTCCCGGCTGGACTCGGGCAGTGAGGTGGTGGAGAGCGATCTGCACCAGTTGGGGCGGCTGGTACGCCGGGTGGTGCGGGCGTCCGGGACGGACACGGAGGTGGTCGTCGTCCGGGACGCGCACGTGGAGACGGACCGGCGGCGGCTGGAACGGGTGCTCGGGAACCTGGTGGCCAACGCCCACAAGCACGGGCGGGCGCCGGTGGTGCTGACGGTGGACGGGCCGGTGGTGACCGTACGGGACCACGGGGACGGGTTCCCGGCATACCTGGTGGCGCACGGGCCGCAACGCTTCCGCAGCGGGGGTGGCAAGGGCCACGGGCTGGGGCTGACGATCGCCGTGGGGCAGGCCGGGGTGATCGGGGCGCGGCTGGAGTTCCTGGAGGCGGAGGGGGGCGGGGGCCTGGCGGTCCTCACCCTGCCGGGTTCCTAGCCGGAGGCTCGGCGGGGTCCGGGGGCCGGTGCTCCACGGGGTCCGCTCCGCGGCGGCCTGGGCTCTGCGGGGTCCGCTCCACGGGGTCCGGGGCCGGGCCTTCGCGGGGCTCGGCGGGGTTCCGGGGGCTCGGCCGGGCTCGGCCGTGAGGCGCGGTCGGAGCGGGCTTCGGTCGGGGCCGGGTGTGTGTCGGGGCGTCTCCTCGGGCGCCGAACGTGACGAGGCGTCGGAACGTCGGGCGGCAGTGTGTTCGGCGCCCTGCGGGGATCGCCCCGGCACACACCCGGCCCCGACCTCCGCGCCCTGCCGGGTTGCTGGCCGGAGGCTTCGGCACGGGGTACGTGACGGGGGCTCCCCCGTGGGCGGAGGGTGGGGCCGGGTGTGTGTCGGGGTGTCCCCGCAGGGCGCCGAACGCCTTGCCGCCGCGCTTTCCGACCCCTCGTCACGTTCGGCGGCCGAGGAGACACCCCGGCGCGCGCCCGGCCCCACCCGGAGCCCCGCCCCAGCCGCCCACTGCCCCGCCCCGTGGTACCCGGCTTCGGCCCGAGCACACCCCGCACCCCGGCCGAGCCCGCGGCAGCGCACCGCACCCCGGCCGAGCCCGCAGCAGCGCACCGCACCCCGGCCGAGCCCGCAGCAGCGCACCGCACCCCGGCCGAGCCCGCAGCAGCGCACCGCACCCCGGCCGAGCCCGCAGCAGCGCACCGCACCCCGGCCGAGCCCGCAGCCGAGCCTCCGGCCAGGAACCGGCCCGAGGTCAGGTTTTCGGGGGCTTCGTCCAGGGCCAGCGGGGTTTCGGCTTGGTGCCCGTGGGGCGGAAGTCGTACTTCCATCCCTTCTGGAGGCCGAGCCGCTTGGAGTACCCCGCCGGGACGCGTTCGTACAGCAGGATCGTGGGCGGGCCGCCGTCCGGTGCCGGGACGGGGATCTCGTACCACTTCGGGGGGTGTCCGGTCGGGCCGAGGAGGACGGGGAGGACCCGGCCGTCCATCGGGCCGCCCTCGAACGGGGTCGGTTGGCTTCTCACCCCACCAGTGTCACAGCAGGTGGGCGGCCTCGGACACCACGGGGACGACGCGGCGGGCCAGGACCCCGACGGGGCCGTCCGGCGATTCCAGGGCGAGGGCGGCCCGGGCGGCCGCGGCGGTTTCCGGGTCGGTGGCGGCGGTGGCCGTCAGGAGGGCGATGAACTGGTCCAGCAGCCAGTCCCGGAGGTGCTCGACCTCGGGCTGTTTGCCCTCGTCGATCCAGATGAGGGAGGCGGCCTCGACGGCCGTGATCCACGTACGGACCATCATGCGCAGCCGGGGGCCGGGGGTCGGGACGCCCAGGTGGACGAGGATCTGCTCGGCGGCGGCCCGCCGGATGCCGTCGACCGTCGCCGTCGTGCGGGAGGTCTCGACGACGCTGCCGCCCTGGAGGAGGGCGGCGAAGCCGGCGTCGTGTTCGTCGACGAAGGCGAGGTAGCGGTCCAGGGCCCGGGACAGCCGCCGGGTCAGGGGTCCCTCCTGGGGTTCGGCGAAGCACAGTTCGAGGACGTCGGCCGCCGAGCGGAGGGCGGCCTCGTAGAGCTGCTGCTTGCCGCCCGGGAAGTAGCGGTAGACGAGCGGGCGGGACACTCCGGCGGCCTCGGCGACGTCGTCGAGCGAGACCTCTTCCGGTGCCCGGTGCGCGAACAGCGAGAGGGCGGCGTCGAGGAGTTGGGCTCGCCGCTCCTCGACGCTCAGCCTGCGGTACGCGCGTACGGTCATGACCGCAGGGTAGCCCCGCGCACGTCGGACGGGTGGGTGTCCGGCCGATCGGGGTCTACGCCAACAGCCCCGAGCTCTGCCAGAGCCTGCGGCCGACGCCGCGCAGGACGCCGATGTCGTCGAGGAAGTCGGTGAGCCGCTTCGCGCCGCTCTGCATGACCTCGCGGCGGTGGCCGCTCGCCTTCACCTGGGCGACGGCCTCGCGGCGGTCCAGGCCGACGTTGTCGTAGACGGCCGGGTTGACGAAGGCCAGCGAGAAGACGCGGGCGGCCTCGCCGCAGCTGATCCGGGTGAGTTCCTGCTCCCAGCGCGGGGCGGTCAGCATCTGGCGGCGCAGTTCCTCGCGGGCGTAGCGAACGTGCCGGGCCTCCTCGATGACGTGGATCCGGGTGACGCCGCGGACCAGTGGCTGGACGCGCTCGTCCGGGAAGGTCAGGCGCTGCATCCAGTCGAGGATCTCCTCGCCGAGGAGGGTGCAGGCGAAGGAGCCGGGGGTGGTGGAGATCGTCTTCAGGATCCGCGCGAGGTTGTGGTTGACGCGGGAGACGGGGTACTCGGGGGCGCCGGCCTTCTGGATCATGCGGGCGAACATCATCGAGTGGCGGCACTCGTCGGCGATCTCGGTGAGTGCGTAGCGGACGTGATTGCTGGTCAGGGACTTGTCGTAGATGTGCCGGACCATGAGCTGCATGAGGATGATCTCGAACCAGATGCCGAGGGAGCCGAGCGCCGCCGCCTCGTGGCGGGAGAGGTCGATGCGCTGCTCCTCCCCCATCTTCTTCCACAGCGGGGTGTCGTAGAGGGAGAGCAGTTCCGGTGGCCAGTAGTACTTGCCCTCGATCGGCGGGGCGTCCCAGTCGAGTTCCTTGTCGGGGTCGAAGGAGTGCTTGGCCGAGGATTCGAGCAGGCGCTCGGCTATCTGCTCGCGGTCCTTGAGCAGGCCGAGGGCGTCCTGGAGCGCGGCTCGTTCGGTCACGGTGGTCATGGGTTCGGACACCTCGTCGTCGAGTTACCGGCTGTCACTTCTTATGAGACTGCCTGTCAGCAAGGTCGTCAATCCCTCGCGCACGACTTGTTGACCCCGTGTCTACCAACGTGTGACGCTGCCAACTGTCCGGTCCCACACGGCGGTACGTGAGACGAGGGGGCGTCAGTGTCGACGCATGAGCTCTACACCGAGAACCCGGGCGAGTCGGTCTGGCAGGTCCCCGCCGCCGGCTCCGCCCGCTTCAGCTGGGAGTACGCCGACGGCCGCGAGCGGCTGCTGGCGCTCTACCAGAAGGGCAAGGACAAGCAGTGGGACGGCGGGAAGCGCATCGACTGGGACATCGAGGTGGACCCGTACGATCCGCTGGGCACCCCCGAGGAGGCCCTGCCGCTGTACGGGACGCGGCACTGGGCCAAGCTCACCGCGAAGGACAAGGGCGAGCTGCGCCGGCACTACGCCTCCTGGAACTTCAGCCAGTTCCTGCACGGCGAGCAGGGCGCGATGGTGTGCGCGGCACGCATCGTGGAGTCGGTGCCGGACCTGGACGCGAAGTTCTACTCCGCCACGCAGACCATGGACGAGGCCCGGCACGCCGAGATCTTCGGGCGCTTCCTGCACGAGAAGGTCGGGATGCTGTACCCGATCAACGACAGCCTCCAGGGACTGCTGGGCGACACCCTGCGCGACTCCCGCTGGGACATGCCGTACCTGGGCATGCAGGTGCTCATCGAGGGGCTGGCCCTGGCCGCCTTCGGCATGATCCGCGACACGACGACCAAGCCGCTGCCGAAGCAGCTCCTGGCGTACGTGATGCAGGACGAGGCCCGGCACGTGGCCTTCGGGCGGATGGCGCTGCGCGACTACTACAAACAGCTCACGGACGCCGAGCTGCGCGAACGCGAGGAGTTCGTGATCGAGGGCTGCTACCTGATGCGGAACCGGCTGCTCGGGGTCGAGGTGCTGGAGAACTTCGGCATCGGGGCCGAGGAGGCGACGCTGCTCAGTGAGCAGTCGGAGTTCCTGCACCTCTTCCGCAAGCTGCTGTTCAGCAGGATCGTGCCGTGCGTGAAGGACATCGGGCTGTGGGGCGAACGGCTGCAGCGGGCCTACCTGGACCTCGGCGTCTTCGACCTGGGCGACTCGAACCTGGACCTGCTGATGAGCCAGGACGAGGAGATCGCCGAGGCCCTCGACCGCGAGCGGTTCGCCGCCGAGGAGTCGGCGCGGGTGGCGGAGGTCGCCTCCGCCGTCGCCGAGGGGGCGGAGGCTCCCTAGAGGGCCTGCTGTCGGTCGGTGGCCAGGGCCGCTTCCATCACGGCGCGCGCGATCGGGGCCGCCGCGCCGTTGCCGCTGATGTCACCCCGGTCGGCCGACGCGTCCTCGACCACCACCGCGACCGCCACCTGCGGCAGGGCCGTGCCCTCGGCCTTGGCCCAGGAGATGAACCAGGCGTACGGCGTGCCCGCGTTGCCGACCCCGTGCTGCGCGGTGCCCGTCTTGCCGCCGACCACCGCGCCCGGGATCGCGGCGTTGCGGCCGGTCCCGTTCTCCACGACCTTGACCATCAGGTCCTGCAGCCGGACGGCGGTGGCCGGGTTCATCGCCCGGCCCAGGCTGCGCTCGCCCCCGCGCCGGACCTGGGAGCCGTCGTCCTGGGTGGTCCGGTCCACCAGGTAGGGGTACTTGAGCTCGCCGCCGTTCGCCACGGCCGCCGCGACCATCGCCATCTGCAGCGGGGTGGCCTTCGTGTTGAACTGCCCGATCGATGACAGGGCCAGCTGGTCCTGGCTCATGTCGGTGTCGAAGTTCGACCGGGACACCCACGCGGGCACCCGCAGACCCTCACTGTTGAATCCGAAGCGGCGCGCCGCCTCCACCATGCCGCGCAGCCCGACCCGCACACCGATCTTCGCCATGACCGTGTTGCAGGACCACTGCACGGCGTCCGCCATCGAGGCGTCCTCGCAGCCGGTGCCCGCGTTCGGCAGCAGGGTGCTGGTCCCGGGCAGCGGATAGGGGTCGGGGGTCCGGGTCGGCGCGTCCACGTCGGTGACCACGCCCGCGTCGAGGGCGGCCGCCGCCGTCACGATCTTGAAGGTGGAGCCGGGCGGGTACGTCTCGCGCAGCGCCCGGTTGAGCATCGGCCGGGCAGGATCGGCGTTCAGGGCGGTCCAGGCCTCCTTGACCTTCGTGCCCGTCCCGGAGAGCACCGAGGGGTCGTACGAGGGGCTGCTGACCAGCGCGAGGATCTTCCCGGTGGCCGGCTCGACGGCGGCCACCGCGCCGCGCTTGCCCGCGAGCCCGGCGTACGCGGCCCGCTGCATGCCGGCGCGGACCGTGGTGGCGGCGTTCCCGCCGGCGGGGCGGCCACGGGCCAGTTCGTACCAGAGCGGGAAGGCCGAGAGCCCCGGGTCGGTGCCCGAGAGGATCGCGTCCTCGGCGCGCTCGACGAAGCTGGTCCCGTAGGTCTGGGAGGAGAAGCCGGTGACGGGCGCGTAGAGCGGGCCGTTCGCGTACGTGCGCTCGTAGCGCAGGAGTTGGCCGCTGTCGCGGGAGCCGGTGACGGGGCGCCCGTCGACCAGGATGTCCCCGCGGGGTTCGGCGTAGCGCTCGATGGCGGGGCGCTTGTTGGCCGGGTTCGCGCCGTAGGCGGCGGACTCCCAGACCTGCACGCGGGCGATGTTGACCAGCAGGGCGACCAGCAGGAGGGCGCAGAAGTACGCGCACCAGCGGATGTAGCGGATCACTCGGCCGGCTCCTTCGCGGGGCGGGGTCTGCGGGCGCTGTCGCTGAGCCGGACCAGTAGCGCGACGATGATCCAGTTGGTGACGACGGAGGAGCCGCCCTGGGCGAGGAAGGGCATGGCCATGCCGGTGAGGGGGATCAGGCCGGTGACGCCGCCCGCGATGACGAACACCTGGAGCGCGACGATCGAGGCGAGCCCGGTGGCGAGCAGCCGCCCGAAGGGGTCGCGCAGGGCGAGCCCGGCGCGGAATCCGCGGGCGACGAGGAGCCCGTAGAGGAGCAGGATCGCGGCGAGGCCGACGAGACCGAGCTCCTCGCCCGCGGTGGCGAGGATGAAGTCCGACTTGGCGGCGAAGCCGATGAGGAAGGACTGGCCGTGGCCGAGGCCGGCGCCGAGGAGGCCGCCGGCGCCGAAGGCGAAGAGGGACTGGGCGAGCTGGCCGGGACCCTCGCCGCGCTCGATGGAGGCGAAAGGATTCAGCCAGTCGTCGACGCGGCTGTGCACGTGCGGTTCGAAGGTCCCGACGGCGTAGGCGCCGAGGGCGGCGAGCAGCAGCCCGATCGCGATCCAGCCGATCCGCCCGGTGGCCGTGAACAGCATGATCACGAAGAGTCCGAAGAACAGCAGCGAGGTGCCCAGGTCCCGCTCCAGGACCAGGACGCCGACGCTGAGCAGCCAGATCGCGAGGATCGGGCCGAGGACACGGCCGGGGAGGAGTCGGAGCTTCCAGAAGAGCCGGCGGCCGGTGAGGGCGAGCGCGGTGCGGTTCGCGGCGAGGTAGGCGGCGAAGAAGACCGCGAGCAGGATCTTGGCGAACTCCCCCGGCTGGAAGGAGAGCCCGGCGAACCGGATCCAGATGTGCGCGCCGTTGACCGCCGGGAAGAAGACGGGGATCAGCATCAGGACGAGGGCCACGGCGACGGAGAGGTAGGCGTACCGCTGCAGCACGCGGTGGTCACGGAGCAGTGCGACGACCAGGACGAAGAGCGCCACGCCCAGGGCGGACCACAGGAGTTGGTCGCCGGCGGTGAGATGGCCGGGGGTGGTCACGTCCAGGCGCTGGATGAGGACGAGGCCGAGGCCGTTGAGGAGGACGGCGATGGGGAGCAGGAGGGGGTCGGCGTACGGGGCCCGCAGGCGGACGGCGACGTGTGCGAGCAGGGCGGCGGCGCACAGGCCGGTGGCGTAGCGGGCGGCGGGGCCGGGGAGGTGGCCGGTGGTCACGAGGCCGACGTAGAGGTGACCGAGGACGGAGATCAGGACGGCTCCGGCGAGGAGCGTCAGCTCGACGCCGCGACGCTTGGGGGCGTCGGCGCCGGGGGGCGGGGGCGGGACGGGCTCCGTCACCTTCGCCGTCAGAGCGGTCATGCACCGAAACGTAGCAAGCAGACGGATGATATGTCCGCTTATGCCATAGTGTGCCGAAGAGTCGTCACAAACGGTCGGAAGTATCGAAAGTGAGGAGCCGAGGCGCATGGGACCTGTGGAATTCATCGTCCTCGCCTTCCCGGAGGAGCAGCTGCGGGCCCCGGCGGTCGAGGCCGTGATGGGGCTGCGCAAGACCGGGGTGGTCCGGCTGATCGACGGGATCGTGGCGACGAGAACGGCGTCGGGAGATGTCCTGGCGGCCGAGTTCGACGAGTTCGTCGAACTGAACGGGCTGCTGACTGGCCGGGACGTGGCACGGCTGATCGGGCCGGAGGACATCCAGGAGGCGGCGGGGCTGCTGGAACGCGGGAGCTGCGCGCTGCTCCTCGTCGTCGAGCACCTGTGGGCCGAGGACGCGGCCATCGCCGTACGGGCGGCGGGCGGCCGGATCGTCGGCTCGGTCCGCATCCCGCCGGACCGGGTACCGGCCGATCCACGGGCGGGGGTGGCCTGATGTTCATCCGCCCGATGGGAGTGACGGTCCGCGCGGCGAACCGCCCGCCGGGGCACCCGTTGCTGCGGGGCCTGCTGGCGCGGGCCTCCGGAGCGGCGGAAGCGACGACGGGCTCGGTGGGGACACCGGGCCCGGCGACCACCACGGGCCCGGCGGACGCCCCGGACCGGGGCGGGGTACAGGCCGAGCGGCCCCCGACCGGGGCACCCTTCGAAGCCCCGCCCGAGCCCCCGCAGCCGGCCGGACCGGAGCCGGCGGCGGCGAGCACGCCCGATCGCCCCGCCCCGGCCGGCCTCGTGGCGGAACTCACCCAGCTGGCCGACCTCGCCCGCGAGGGCCTGCTGACCCCCCAGGAGTTCACGACGGCCAAGGCCCGCCTGCTGCGGGGCTGACCGCGCCGGCCGGAACGGAGCCCACGGTCCACGCGACCGCACCGGCGCGGCGCGTTGTCGGTGGCCGGATCCAGAATCGACCGCATGAGTGACTACCACGACCTGTTCCTGACGGTGGAACTGCCGGAGGACCTGCCCGAGCCGGCGATGCGGGAGCTGAGGTGGCTCCTGGGCGAGGCCGAGGCGCCGACCCCGCTCACCTCGGCCGACTGGGAGACCTGGGGGTACCCGTGGCAGGTCTTCGACGGCGGCATCCCGAGCCACGCCTTCGACGGCGTGGACAGCTCGTCCCTGCTGCGGACCGAGCGGACGTACGCGGACGGCAGCACGCCCTGGGCCCTGACCGTCCGGACCTGCGTCCACGAGGACGAGTTCGGGATCGTGATGGAGGTCGTCGCATGGGTGCTCCGGCTCGCGAGCACCCGGGGGTGGGTCGGCTTCCTGCGGTATTCCGGCTCGGACACGGTCCAGCACCTCCTGCGCCATGAGGACGGGTTCGACGTGGCCGACGTCCGCGCGACGGGGCGGCCGGACCGGGTGACCTTCGAGTAGCCGCGCACCGTGGGCCGTTCGGTTCGGCCGTCGCCCCCTCGCCCCCGAGGCGCCCCTCGGCCAGGACGCCCGCGACGCCCGTACGCGCCGGCTCCGGCGCGTGCTCACGCGGTCCGCGAGCCGGGAGACGTAGGTCACACGCGTCCATGTCACAGGGGGTCGGGCCATCTCGTCCCAGGGATGTAGCCGACGACGACCACCGAGGAGCACACCATGGACGCGCGACTGAACCTCTTCGCCGGACCGACCACCGGCAAGGCCCTGAAGCACCTCATGTCGGCCGGCAAGGTGATCAAGGACTCGCCGCTGCCGGCCGCGACGCAAGAGCTGGTGTCGCTGCGCGTGAGCCAGATCAACGGCTGCGCCGTCTGCATAGACATGCACACCAAGGAGGCCACCGCCGCGGGCGAGACCCCGGTGCGGCTGCACCTGGTGGCGGCGTGGCGCGAGGCCACGGTCTTCACCGAGGCCGAGCGTGCCGCGCTGGAACTGGCCGAGGAAGGCACCCGGACCGCGGACGGGGCGGGCGGGGTGGCCGACGGGGCATGGGCACGGGCCGCCGAGCACTACGACGAGGAGGAACTCAACGCCCTCGTGCTGCTGATCGCCTTCATGAACATGGCGAACCGGATCAACGTCATCACCCAGCAGCCGGGCGGCGACTACGTGGCCGGACAGTTCCACTGAACGGCGCCGGCGAAGGCTTGCCCTCCCCCACCACCACCCTGATGATCATTCAGGACCACCTGGGGGAGTGAAGCCGACATGAGCAAGGTCGAGGAGTTCGAGGAACTGCGGCCGCTGCTGTTCTCGATCGCCTACCGGATCCTGGGCAGCGTGAGCGAGGCCGAGGACGCGGTGCAGGAGACCTGGCTGCGCTTCGACGCCTCGGCGACCCGTCCCGCGTCCACCAAGGCCTTCCTGTCGACCACGATCACCCGGCTCTCGATCGACGTACTGCGCTCCGCGCGGGTGCGGCGCGAGGAGTACGTCGGACCGTGGTTCCCGGAGCCCCTGCTGAGCGATCCCTACCAGGACCCCGCGCGATCGGTGGAGCTGGCGGACTCGGTGTCGATGGCCGCGCTGCTGCTCCTGGAGCGGCTCAGCCCGCTGGAGCGCTCGGTGTTCGTCCTACGGGAGGTCTTCGCCTTCGGCTTCGACGAGGTCGCCACGGCGGTGGGCCGCTCGGAGGCGGCCTGCCGCCAACTGCTGGTCCGGGCGCGGCGGCACATGGAGGCCGGCCGACCGAGGTTCCGGGCGGACCGTCAGGAGCGGCAGGAACTGGCGACGCGGTTCCTGGACGCGATGAAGGACGGCGACATCACCGGGCTGCAACGGCTGCTGGCCGCCGACGCCCAACTGGTCGGGGACAGCGGCGGCAAGGCCCCGCAGCTGGCGAAGACCGTCAACGGCGCCCAGAACGTGGCCCGCCTGCTCGCCGCGTTCTTCCCCTGGCTGTCCCGCATCGGCGTGACCGCCGAGCCCCACGACGTGAACGGCGAGCCGGGCGCGATCGTCCGCGACCCGGACGGGCGGGTGCTCCACGTCCTGGCCTTCGAGATGCTCGACGGCAGGATCGGCACCATCCGCTCACTGGTCAACCCCGACAAGCTCGCCCACCTGGGCCCGGTGGCGGACGCCTGGGCGATCACCCGCAAAATCCACGAGGCCCGCCGCGCGGCGAGGTGACGGCGCGGGCGGGGTCGGGTGGCGGGGCGGGCCCCCGCACCGCCCCCAACCGGGTGAGGGGGCGCGACCGGCCGACTCCGTTGGGGGATTTGTCATACCGGGCGTGGCAGCATCGGCCGCCTCGGAGGTGATCCCATGTCATATCGGCTGTCGCCGAAGCCGCTTCGCGCCGTCTGCATCGCCGCGGTGCTCGTCGTCGCCGGGCCGGTCCCCGGGGCCGGGGCCGAGCCCGGGCTGCCCGAAGGGGAGTCCGTCGGGGTGCTGCTCACTCGCCTGCAGGGGCTGTACCAGAAGGCCGAGGAGGCCACCGAGGCCTACAACGCCACCGACGTGGCCCTGCGGGCCGGCCAGGCCGAGGAGCGGCTGCGCGCCGCCGAGCTCGGCAAGGCCCGTACGGAGCTCGACTCCGAGCGGGCCGTCGCCGGGCGGCTCGCCCGGGAGCAGTACCAGGGCGGCCAGGGGCTGTCCCCGTACGCCCGGATGCTGCTCGCCGGGAATCCGCAGGCCGCCCTGGACCAGCGGCGGCTCGCCGCCCGCGAGGGCGCCCGGCGGGCGGGGGTGCTGGCGCGGCTCGCGCGGGGCGAGAAGAAGGCCGACGCGCTCGCCGTACGGGCCCGCGAGGCCCTGGACGCCCGGCAGACGCTGGCCGCGCAGCAGAAGCTCCACAAGGACGAGGTCGCGGCGCAGCTCAAGGAGGTCGAGCGGGTGCTCGCCGCCCTGACCCCGGACCAGCTCACCCGGCTCGGCGCGCAGGAGGCCGAGAACACCGCGGTCGCGCAGCGGAGCCTGGTGGATTCGGGCCGGCTGCCGACCCGTACGGGCACCCCCACGGCTGCCGGTGGCGCCGCGCTCACCTACGCGGCGGCCCAGATCGGCAAGCCGTACGTGTGGGGCGCGGAGGGGCCGGGGTCCTTCGACTGTTCCGGGCTGACCTCGCAGGCCTGGGCGCACGCCGGGCGCGCCATTCCGCGGACGAGCCAGGAGCAGTGGGCCCAGTTGCCGAAGGTGCCGCTGGATCAGCTGCGGCCCGGGGATCTGGTGGTCTATTTCCCCAAGGCCACCCACGTGGGCCTGTACGTCGGCGACGGCAAGGTGATCCAGGCGCCGCGGCCGGGGGCCGTGGTGAAGGTCTCGCCGATCGCCGCGAATCCGCTGCTGGGGGCGGTCCGGCCGGACCCGGACGGGGCCCCGCTCGCGGAGTTCACCCCGCCCGCGCTGCCGGAGGCACCGGCGGCGCAGGCGGGGGACGACACGGGTTACTCGGCCGAGGAGGCTCCGACGGAGGAGGCGACCTCCGCCAGGTAGTCGGCGGTGTCCTCGGGGTCGTAGAAGTACGTGTCGAAGTCGGCCGGGTTGTCGAAGCCGTTGGCGAATCGATTCGCCACCGGCTGGAGCTGCCCGGCCGCGCCGATCAGGTTCAGTACGTGCTCCGGTGGGACGCCCAGCATCGCGTTCGTCCACTGGGTCACCGGCTTGCCGGTGGTGAACCAGTACTTGTCGAAGGTGGCCTTCATCCACGACTCGTCGAACGGCTGGTCGCCGTGCATGAGGATCGAGGAGAGGTACGAGGCCGCGCACTTGGACGCGGAGTTCGAGCCCTGTCCGGTGATCGGGTCGTTGGCGACGACCACGTCCGCGACGCCGAGGACCAGTCCGCCGCCGGGCAGGCGTCCGATCGGGTTGCGGACGATCGGCGCGTAGCGCCCGGCGAGCGTGGCGCCCGCGTCCGTCAGCTCCACCTTCGTGGCGCGGGAGTACTCCCACGGCACGAACTTCTCCATCAGCTCCAGCGTGAGCGCGAGGTGCTCCGCCGGGTCCTTGACTCCCTTGAAGACGTCCAGCGGACCGCCCGGGATTCCCTCCCAGAAGAGGATGTCGGCCCGGCCCGAGGTGGTCAGGGTGGGCATGACGAACAGCTCGCCGACGCCCGGGACCAGGTTGCAGCGGACCGCTTCGGTCTCCGGGTGCTCCGGGCGCGGGCCGAGGCCGTGCACGTAGGCGACGGCGAGCGCGCGCTGCGGGGCGTCGTACGGGGAACGCGCCGCGTCCCGCCCGAACATCGAGACCAGTTCGCCCTTGCCGGCGGCGACCAGCACCAGGTCGTACGTACGGGAGAAGAAGTCGAGGTCGGCGACCGAGGCGCCGTGGATGACCAGCTGGCCGCCCCGCTGCACGAAGGTGTCGAGCCAGCCGGCCATCTTCACGCGCTGGTCGACGGACTGCGCGTACCCCTTGAGCTCGCCGAGCCAGTCGATGGCGCGGCCGGCGTCGGGGGTGGCGACGGAGACGCCGAGGCCTTCGATCTTCGGGGCCTGCTGCTCCCAGAAGTTGATCTGGAGATCACGCTCGTGCTGCAGGGCCGTGTCGAACATGCACTGGGTGGACATCACCCGCCCGGTGCGGATCTCGTCCGCCGTCCGGTTGGACATGAGGGTGACCTCGTACCCCTTCGACCGGAGTCCGAGGGCGAGCTGGAGACCGGACTGGCCGGCTCCTACGACAAGTATCTTGCGCATCTCTCACGCTCTCTGTTCGGGGGCTCTATTCGGGAGTGGTGTCGAGGGCGTGGCCCACCAGGGCGAGCAGTGATTCGATCACCGTGTCGCGGCGCCTCGCGTCCATGATCACGACGGGGACGTGGGGCGGGACGCTGAGCGCCTCGCGCACGTCGTCGGGTTCGTACGACTGCGAGCCGTCGAAGTGGTTGACGGCGACGGCGTACGGGAGTCCGCAGGTCTCGAAGTAGTCGAGGGCCGGGAAGCAGTCGCGCAGTCGGCGGGTGTCGGCCAGGACCAGACCGCCGATGGCGCCGCGCACCAGGTCGTCCCACATGAACCAGAACCGCTCCTGGCCGGGGGTCCCGTACACGTAGAGGACGAGGTCGTCGTCGAGGGTGACGCGGCCGAAGTCCATGGCGACGGTGGTGGTGTGCTTGTCGGGGGTGCCGGACAGGTCGTCGGTCGGGGCACTCGCCTGGGTCATCACCGCTTCGGTGCGCAGCGGGGTGATCTCGGAGACGGAGGAGACGAAGGTCGTCTTGCCGACGCCGAAGCCGCCCGCGACCAGCACCTTGACGGCGACGGGTGCGCGGGAGCGGTCGTACTGCCAGGGCTGGGCCGGCTCGTCGTCCGACTGCGGCAGGGACACCGGGTTGTCAGAGACGGCGGAGACCACTGAGCACCCTTTCCAGCAGCGCGCGTTCGGGACGGCCGCTGCCGTGTCCCGTTCCGTAGACGCGGATCCGGCCCTGGTCGGCGAGGTCGCTGACCAGGACGCGGACCACGCCGAGCGGGAGCTTCAGCAGGGCGGCTATCTCGGCGATCGTCCGCATGCGGCGGCAGACCTCGACGATGGCGGGCATCTCGGGCATGCGGTCGGGCTTCTGCGGCTCCGAGACCTTGGTGTCCAGGGCGGCGACGAACGTCTCGACGTGCAGGACCTGCGTGAAGCGGGTGCGACCGCCCGTGAGGGAGTACGGGCGGACGCGGGCGGGGCGGCGGTCGGCTCCGCGTATCGGCAGCCGGTCGGAGGCCGTACTCCTCACGGGGTGTTCTCCATCGACTGGCGCAGCTCACTGCGGACTTCGGGGGTCAGGACGTGGCCGGCGCGGCCGACGAACAGGGCCATGTGGTAGGCGACGACGCTCATGTCGCAGTCGGGGGTGGCGTGCACGCCCAGCAGTGAGCCGTCGCTGATGGCCATGACGAAGACGGAGCCGTGCTCCATCGCCACCATGGTCTGCTTGACCGAGCCGCTGTCCATGAGGGCGGCCGCGCCGGTGGTGAGGCTGCCGAGGCCGGAGACGATGGTGGCCAGGTCGGCGGACGCGCCGCGCGGGCCCCGGGGCTTCGGCCGGTCGGCCGGCTCGACCGTGCCCGCTCCCGGGTCGGAGGACAGGAGCAGCAGCCCGTCCGAGGAGACGACGGCGACGGAGTTGACGCCGGGCACCTCCTCGACCAGGTCGGTCAGCAGCCACTGCAGGTTGCGGGCCTGGGTGCTCAGTCCGTACGTACTGGGCGCGGTCATGTGCGTGCCTCCTGTGCGGTGTCCCCCCGGTCGGTCTTGCTCTGGCCCGGTCGCTGCGTCCGCCCTTGGTCGAGGGTGTGGTCGAGCGCCTGGTCAGGGGCTTGGTCGGGCCCCTGCTCCTGGGCGAGTTCGGCGGCGACGACGCGCCTGCCGTCCTGGGCTCCCTGGTAGAAACCTCCGAGTCGGCGCCGCAACTCCTCGGCGTCGACGCGACGGGGCGGCTCGGGCGGTCCGTCGGCACGGGCCGCGCTCTTGGCGGGGACGGTGCGCGGGGTCCGCTTGGGCAGGCCCTTGTCGGTGACGGCGCCTTCGCCTTCGGCCTGGTCGGCCGGGTGGCTGCCCTGGCGGGGGAGCCAGTTGCCCTCGGCCGGGGCGTGGGTGTGCGGCTCCGTCCGCGGTTCGGATTCCTGTACGTCGGCCACGGGTGCGGTGGGGTGCGCCGCGGTCGGGATCTCCTCGGCGGGGTCCGCCACACCGGGGGCGGCCGGCTCCGCGTCGGGGACGACCCGCGCGAGCAGTTGCTCGTCGGGGGTGGGTTCGGCGGCGCGGGGCGCGGCGACGAACACCTGCTCGGCGGGCGGCAGTCCGTCCGTGGCGGGCGGGTCGAGGAGCGGCTCCGCCTCGGCGGGCGCCGGCTGCTGCTCCGGCTCCGCCGGGGCTTCGGCGGCGACGGCGGGGCCGGCGAGTGCTTCGGCCAGGGTGATCGGGACCGCCGCGACGGCGGGCTCCGGCTCCGGCTCGACGGCGGGCTCCGGCTCCGGCTCGACGGCGGGCTCCGGCTCGACGACCGGCTCCGGCTCGACGGCGGTCGGGACGGCCGGCTCCTCGGCGAGGGCCTCGGCGGCGACCGGGGCGTCGGCCTCGGCCGGGACCACGGCGTGGGCCTCGGCCTCCACGGCCGCTTCCACCGCGTCCTCGTCCGGGTCCGGAGCGGCGTGCGTCCCGCGCCGTCGCGTCGGCAGCGTGTTCTCGTTGGCTTCCGCTATCACTCCGGGCAGCCGCAGCGCGGGCCCGCCCGGCATGGCCAGGGTGTGCACCGGGGAGACCACGGGGGTCGTGGGCAGCAGCGCCGCCGGGACGACCACCAGGGCCTCGGTGCCGCCGTGCTTCGGGGTGCGCAGCTCGGCGGTGACCCCGTGTCGGGCCGCGAGGCGCCCGGCCACGTACAGGCCGAGGCCGAGGCCGTGTTCCGCCTCCGTCTCCTCGTCGTAGGCGTCGGGCGTGGACAGGCGGGTGTTCAGTGCTTCGAGGCGGTCCTCGGTGACGCCGATGCCCTCGTCCACGACGGACAGCACCACGTCGCCGGCGCCCTGCAGCCAGCCGGACACCTTCACCTTGACGTCCGGCGGGGAGAACGTGGTCGCGTTCTCCAGCAGTTCGGCCAGGACGTGCGAGATGTCGTCGGCGGCGTGTCCCGCGATCTGGGTGTACGAGGGCAGGGCGGCGAGGTCGACGCGCTCGTACCGCTCGATCTCGCTGACGGCGGCCCGCATCACGTCGACCAGCGGCACCGGCAGGCCCTGTCCGTGGCCGTGTTCCTGGCCGGCGAGGACCAGCAGGTTCTCGTTGTGGCGGCGCATCACGGTCGCCAGGTGGTCCAGCTTGAAGAGGGTGGCCAGCCGGTCGGGGTCCTGCTCCTTGGACTCCAGCTCCTCGATGACCGCGAGCTGGCGCTCCACCAGGCCCAGGGTCCGCAGCGACAGCGAGACGGAGGTCGTCGACATGATGCGCCGGTGCTCCTCCAGCCCCGCCCGCAGCTGTGTCAGCTCTTCTTCCAGCGCTTCCCGGCCGGCGGCGAGGGCCTCGGTGCGGCCGATGATCCGGCGCCGGTCGGCGTCGAGTCCGGCGATCCGGGTGTGCAGGGAGACCGTCTGGTCGCGCACCGCGTTCAGGTGGCGCACGACCTCGGCGAATTCGTCGTTGCGGCCGGTGAACCGCACCGGTTCCACCGAGCCCTCCGGCGTGGCCAGGCGCTCCGCGCCGCGGCGCAGGACCGACAGCGGACGGGTCAGCGACCGGGCCACGGCGGTGGAGAAGCCGACGGCGAGCAGGAACAGCAGGCCCAGCAGCGCGACGACGATCTCCAGCCGGGTCACGTCGTCGTCCCGCAGCGCGGCCAGGGCGGAGGCCCGTTCGCTCGCGAGGGTGGCTTCGACGGTGCGCATGCGGTCGATGCGGGCGGTGAGCGCGGTGCCGACGGTGGCCCCGTCGGTCTTGCGGTCGGCGGGCGTCAGGGTGGGCCGGTCGGTGAGCCGCTTGAGGAAGTCGTCGGCGGTCTTGACCTCGGGGCCGGTGACGGTGGCGGCCAGGGTCTGGCGTACGTCGGGTCGCGCGGCCCGCGCGAAGTCGTCGAGGGCGGCCTGTTCCCGTACGCGGGTCCGCTGGGCGGCGGTGGTGAGTTCGTCGACCACGGCCGAGTTGGGGGACTGGTCGCCGCGCGGCACGGCCAGTGCGGCGAGCAACAGGCCGCGGGTGGCGGAGGCCTGTTCCACGGCCTGGCCCAGCGGGGCCAGCGGGCGGGTGGTGGCCAGGGCGGCCTCGGCGCGCGGCGGGGTCAGCTCGGCGAGCCGTACGCCGGGGGCGAGGAGCTCGGTGATGACGCCGGTGTAGGCCTGGTGGGCGGCGAGGGGGCTGCCCTTGCCGTCGACGGCCTCGGCACGGACGGCCCGTACCCGGGCGAGGGCCCGGGCGGTGGCCTCGTCGGCCTCGGCCTGGACCTCGGCGAGCTGCCGGTCGGTCCCGGCGATGCGCTCCTGGGCGGGTCCCTTGGCCGTGCCGGGTCGCCCCTTGGCGGCGTACTCGACGACCGCGTCACGCTCGTCACCGAGGAGGTGCGTGAGGGTGAGGGTCTGTCGGGTCCGGTCCGCGAGGGTGACCAGGCGCTGGGAGTCGTTCAGTTCCCTCGACGCGGAGACGACGGCGGGCGCGCCCGCCGCGAGGACGGTGAGGCCGGCGACGGCTACGCCGACGACCAGCCTGCGGCGCACGCGGACGCGGCGTCCTGCGGGGGCCGGGCCGTCGGCGGCGGTGCCGTTCTTCCGAGACCGCTTCTTCTGCACCGGTGCTCGCAATCCTGTACGTGTGCTCTTGCTCGTCTACTCGTGTGGCCGAGGTAACGGCCGGTCAACAAGTAAACGCCCCCTGCTCCCTCGTACCGCCTCAGACCTTTGCAGCGTGCTGGGGAGAGAGCCGCACATCGCCCAACCGGCCACTCGAACGAGTGAACATCACGGATGAGTTGCCGACCAACTCGGGCACCCTGTGCCGGAGCGCCGCCGTGGACAGGTGGTTGAAAGATCGATACGGCCTTTGACAGGATGCCCGCCCACACTCCCGCTCCGCCGTGCCGGCGTTCGGCGACCGCCTCGGGCGGTCGGTGCGCGACGCCACCGGCGCGCGCCCGATTTGGTACGGACCTACCCGCGCCCGCCGCGTCCCGCGCGGCAGAATGCGGGGATGCGCATCGACCTCGCCTCGGCCCCCGGCCACCAGGAACGCCCCAATGAGGACTGGGTGTCGGCCGCGATCCCCGCTTCGGGCGGCGGCGTCCTGGTGGTTCTGGACGGGGTCACCCCGCCGAGCGGCGACGACGGGTGCGTGCACGGAGTGCCCTGGTTCGTGGGTCGCCTCGGCGGTCGATTGACCGAACTGTCCGGATCGCGGCGGGACATGCCGCTCGATCAGGTTCTGGCCGAGTCCGTCCGCGCCACGGCCGACGCACACCGCGACACCTGTGACCTTTCTCACGTGCGAACCCCGCAGGCGACGGTCGTCGTGGTCCGCTGGGACGCGGAGTACGTGGAGCACCTCGTCCTCTCGGACTCCGTGCTGCTCCTGCAGGCGCCCGGCGGCGAGGTGACGGCCGTGCTCGACGACCGGCTGGACCGGATCCCGCGGGAGGTGCTGGGCTCGGTGGCCGCGACGGACGCCCTGCGCAACGCGGAGGGCGGCTTCTTCACGGCGGCCGCCGATCCGGCGGTGGCGGCCCGGGCGGTGACCGGGCGCACCCCGCGCGGGCGGGTGCGGGCGGTGGCCGCGCTCACGGACGGGGCGAGCCGGTGGACGGACACCTTCGGGCAGGGTGACTGGGCCGACTGCATGGGGGTGCTGCGGAAGGAGGGTGCGCAGGGCCTGATCGGCCGGGTGCGCGCCGTCGAGTCCGATCCGGCCCGCCCGTCGGCCCGGTACAAGCGGCACGACGACGCGTCGGCGGTGTACGCGGAGCTCTGAGCGGTCCGGCTCCGCGGCGCGCTACTCCCCGCCGGCGTTCAACTGGTTCAGCAGCCGGGCCAGTTCCGCGACCTCGCCGCGGTCCCAGTCGGCGAGCTTGCGCATGTACTGCTCGCGCCGCGCCCCCCGGACCCGCAGGAAGCGCTCCCGTCCCTCCTCCGTGAGGCCGACCAGGGAGGCCCGGCCGTCGGCGGGGTCCGGCTCGCGGGCCACCAGGCCGAGGACCTCCAGGGCCCGCAACTGCCGGCTCATGGTGGCCTTGCCGACGCCGAAGTAGGCGGCGAGTTCGGTGGCCCGCTGCCGCCCGGCCGCTTCCAGGCGTACGAGGAGCCCGTACGCGGCCGGCTCCAGTTCGGGGTGGAGCTCGCGGGCCATCTCGCCCGAGGAGGCGCGGGCCCGCCGGAGGAAGACGGACAGCTCCCGCTCCAGGGCAAGGAACTCCTGGTCTTCACTCCCGTGCACGTCCCGCTCCTTCGATGATGTCCGGCACCCCGGTGGGTGCGGGGCCAGTATTTCGCAGCGGGTGTGCCGACGGCCCGGTACCCCGCCGGAGCGGGGCACCGGGCCGTGTGCGTGCGTCAGGCGGCGGCGACGGCCGGGGCCTGCGCCCGGGCCAGGGCGAGTTCCAGGACCTGGCGGACATCCGTCACCGGGTGCACCTCCAGCGTCTCCAGCACCTCCGCCGGGACGTCGTCCAGGTCGGCCTCGTTGCGCTTGGGGATGATGACGGTGGTCAGTCCGGCGCGGTGCGCGGCGAGCAGCTTCTGCTTCACCCCGCCGATGGGCAGGACGCGTCCGGTCAGCGAGACCTCGCCGGTCATGGCCACGTCCGTGCGCACCTGCCGGCCGGAGAGCAGCGAGGCGAGTGCGGTGGTCATGGTGATGCCCGCGCTCGGGCCGTCCTTGGGCACGGCGCCCGCCGGGAAGTGGATGTGCACGCCCCGGTCCTTCAGGTCGGCGACCGGGAGCTCCAGTTCCGCGCCGTGGGAGCGCAGGAAGCTCAGGGCGATCTGTGCCGATTCCTTCATGACGTCGCCGAGCTGGCCGGTGAGGGTGAGGCCGGCCGCGCCCGTCTCCGGGTCGGCCAGCGAGGCCTCCACGAAGAGCACGTCGCCGCCCGCGCCGGTCACGGCGAGGCCGGTGGCGACGCCGGGGACGGCGGTGCGCCGCTCGGCCGGGTCCTGGGCGGACTCCGGTACGTGGTGCGGTCGGCCGATCAGGGCCCGCAGGTCGTCGGCGCCGATGTTCAGGGGCAGTTCCCGCTCCCCCAGCTCGTGCTGCGAGGCGACCTTGCGCAGGAGGCGGGCGAGGGAGCGCTCCAGGGTGCGGACGCCCGCCTCGCGGGTGTACTCACCGGCCAGCTTGCGCAGGGCGTCCTCCGCCAGGACCACCTCGTCGGAGCCGAGCCCGGCGCGCTCCAGCTGGCGCGGGAGCAGGTGGTCGCGGGCGATGACGACCTTCTCGTCCTCGGTGTACCCGTCGAGCCGGACGAGCTCCATGCGGTCGGCCAAGGCCTCGGGGATGGCTTCCAGGACGTTGGCGGTGGCCAGGAAGACGACGTCGCTGAGGTCGAGTTCCACCTCCAGGTAGTGGTCGCGGAAGGTGTGGTTCTGTGCCGGGTCGAGGACTTCCAGCAGGGCGGCCGCCGGGTCGCCGCGGAAGTC
This sequence comes from Streptomyces sp. CLCI03, assembly GCF_053615355.1. NCBI lineage: Bacteria > Bacillati > Actinomycetota > Actinomycetes > Kitasatosporales > Streptomycetaceae > Streptomyces > Streptomyces sp. CLCI03. The sequence goes on from NZ_CM132132.1 coordinate 2,832,682, forward strand.
GGAGCCCACCTTGTCGATCTCGTCGAGGAGGACCACCGGGTTCATCGACCCGGCCTCCTTGATCGCCCGGACGATCCGGCCGGGCAGGGCGCCGACGTAGGTCCGGCGGTGGCCGCGGATCTCGGCCTCGTCGCGGACGCCGCCGAGGGCGACGCGGACGAACTTGCGGCCCATGGCGTGCGCCACGCTCTCGCCGAGCGAGGTCTTTCCGACGCCGGGAGGGCCCACGAGGGCCAGCACGGCGCCGCCGCGCCGGCCGCCGATGACGCCCATGCCGCGCTCGCCGCGCCGCTTGCGGACGGCGAGGTATTCGGTGATGCGGTCCTTCACGTCGCTGAGGCCCGCGTGCTCGGCGTCGAGGACGGCCCTGGCGCCCCGGATGTCGTACGCGTCCTCGGTGCGCTCGTTCCAGGGCAGTTCCAGCACGGTGTCCAGCCAGGTGCGGATCCAGGAGCCCTCGGGGCTCTGGTCGCTGGACCGCTCCAGCTTGTCGACCTCCTTGAGGGCGGCCTCCCGTACCTTCTCGGGGAGGTCGGCGGCCTCGACGCGGGCGCGGTAGTCGTCGGACTCCTCGCCGTCCTTCTCGCCGTTCAGTTCGCGCAGTTCCTTGCGTACGGCCTCCAGCTGACGCCGGAGCAGGAACTCGCGCTGTTGCTTGTCGACGCCGTCCTGGACGTCCTTGGCGATGGACTCGGCGACGTCCTGCTCGGCGAGGTGGTCGCTGAGCGCCTTGACGGCGAGCTTGAGGCGGGCGACCGGGTCGGCGGTCTCCAGCAGTTCGACCTTCTGCTCGACCGTCAGGAACGGCGAGTAGCCGGAGTTGTCGGCGAGCGCGGACACGCCTTCGATCTGCTGGACGCGGTCCACGACCTGCCAGGCGCCGCGCTTCTTGAGCCAGCTGGTGGCGAGTGCCTTGTACTCCTTGACCAGCTCGGTGACCGCTCCGGGCAGCGGATCGGGCACCGCCTCGTCGACGGTCTCGCCCTCGACCCAGAGCGCGGCCCCGGGGCCGGTGGTCCCGGCCCCGATGCGGACCCGGCCGAGGCCGCGGATGAGCGCTCCGGGGTCCCCTCCGGAGAGTCGGCCGACCTGCTCGACGGTGCCGAGCACACCGGTCCCGGCGTACGTGCCGTCGATGCGCGGTACGAGCAGGACCCGGGGCTTGCCGTTGCCGCTCTTCCCGGCGGCGGCCTGCGCCGCCTCCACGGCGGCGCGCACCTCGGCGTCGGACAGGTCGAGCGGTACGACCATTCCGGGCAGCACGACCTCGTCGTCGAGCGGCAGCACGGGCAGGGTGAGTGTGACGGACGTCGAAGCCATGATCTTCCCTCCGGCAGTGAAGTTGAGCTATGCCGACTCAATGCATGTGCGCCTCCCGATGTTCCCCACGGCCCGTTCGCCCGGGGCGAACGGGTCAGACCGCGCTGATGTGGATGTCGCCGGAGCTGGTCCGCACCGAGAGGGGGGAGGTGGCGGAGGGGTCGTCGGGGAGGGTGATGTCGCGGTCGCCGGAGTCGGTGGAGGCCTTGATCGCATACGGGGCGCGGGGGGCCTTGACGGTCACGTCGCCCGAGGTGGTCTCGGCGAGCACCGAGGACGGGGCCTTCGTGAAGTCCACGGTCACGTCGCCCGAGGTCGAGCGGACCTCGGCACTCGGGCCGGACAGCCCGGTGGCGGTGATCCCGCCCGAGGAGGTACGGACCTTCAGCGGGCCGCCGATCCGTTCGGCCGTGACCTCGCCGGAGTCGGATTCCACCTCGGCCGCCGCCACACCCGTGACCGTGATGTCGCCGCTGGAGCTCTCCAGGTCGACCGTGGCCGTGGCCGGGACCTCCAGTCGGTAGTCGACGTAGCAGTCCCCGGAGCAGTCCTTGCTGAAGGTCAGTACGCCGCCGGTGACCTTCTGGCCGGTCTTCGGGACGGTGTCCCCGCGGTAGTGGACCGTGCGCTTGATCGTGACGCCGGGGCCGGCGGCGGGGGTGACGGCGATCGAGCCGGACCGGACACCCGTCAGCTTCACCGCCGTGACCGCCTCCGGGACCGTGGCATCGGCGGTCGCCGTCCGGTAGGCGCCGTCCGCGAAGGAGCCCGAGAAGGAGCAGCCGGCCAGCAGGAGGCCGGCGCCGAGGGCGGTGATCGCGGTGCGGGCCGTGCGGGCGGAGGTGGTGTGAGTGGTCATGGCCCGAGTCTGGCCGGGGAACGTGCCCCGGGCCGATGGTGCACGTACCCGGACCTCCGGTGGGGCTAACCCCCGCCCGATCCTCCGCTCCGCTACAGGTCGGTGGTGACGGGAAGGTCCGAGGGCATGCCCCACTCGCTCCAGGAGCCGTCGTACACCGCGATCTCCTCGTACCCGGCGAGGTCGGCGCCGAGGGCCAGGACGCAGGCGGTCACCCCGGAGCCGCAGCTGAGGTAGAGCCGTTCCCGTTCCCCCGTCAGCGCCCGGAAGGCCGCGCGCAGTTCCCCGGCGGGCCGCATCCGCCCGTGCGGGTCCTGGAGTTCGCCGAACGGCAGGTTGACCGCGCCCGGCATGTGGCCGCCGCGCAGGCCGGGTCGGGGTTCGGGGGCGGTGCCGGCGAAGCGTGCGCGGGTGCGGGCGTCGAGGACGGTAGCCGTGGGATCGGTCAGGGCCCGCGCGACGGTGGCGCTGTCGACCAGCAGTCCGGCCCGGGGTCGGGCGGTGAAGGAGCCGCGCGGCCCCTCGTACACCGGGCCGGTGGTGGAGGTCGGCAGGCCTGCGGCGGTCCAGGCGGGCAGTCCCCCGTCGAGGACGGCGGCCCGGTCGAAGCCCATGGCGCGCAGCATCCACCAGGCGCGGGCGCTGGAGTAGACGCCGGCGCCGTCGTAGACGACGACGGTGTCCGAGTCCGAGACGCCGAGGGCGCGCATCGCCTCGGTGAACTCCGCGGCCCCGGGCATGGTGTGCGGGGCGGGCGCGGTGTGGTCGGACAGGGCTCCGTCGAGGTCGAAGGGGCGGGCGCCCGGGATCCGGTGGGCGGCGCCGCGGTGGGCGCCGACGGAGGCGTCGAAGAGGACCAGGCCGGGCGCGCCCAGTCGGCGGGCGAGCCAGTCGACCCCGACCAGCGGTCCCGGCAGGGCCTCGGGCCCCACTTCGGACCCGACTTCGGACAGGGCTTCGGGCAGGGCTTCGGGCGCGGCGTCCTGGGGCGGGGTCATGCGGCTCCTCCGGCTGTACGACACGGGTCGCCCCATCCTCCGACGCGGCCCGGACCGGCTCCTGCCCGGGGGCGGCCCCGCCGGGTCAGCCGCAGCCGCCCGGCCGGGCGTAGACCGCCACCCGGGCCCCGCGCACCCCGGTCACCGAGCACAGGTCGAAGTTCGCGGCCAGCTCCGCCCGCTTGGCGGCCTCCCGCGGGTACGGGTCCAGCGGTTGGCCTTCCGGGTCCAGCAGGGCGATCACCCGGGGCGAGGCCAGCAGTGCCGCGCGGATCCGGTCCGGGGGCAGTTCGGTGCCCTGGAGGCTGGGCGAGGCCACCGGGGTGCGGTCCAGGGCCACGTCGCGCAGCTCCCCGTACAGCTCGGGCGAGGACAGCAGCCATTCGCGCCTGCGCGAGGGCATGAACACCACCGCGTCGCCGGGCCGCGCCCGCTCCCGGACCGCGGCGGCCACCGCGAGCACGTCGTCCTTGCGGCTCTCCGGTGTGCGCAGCCACACCGACCAGAGGCCGAAGGGCACCAGGAGCGCGCCGGCCAGGAGCCACGGCCACCACCCGCGGGCCCGTGCGAGCCGGACCCCGACCAGCAGGGCGAACCCGGCCAGCGCGTAGATCACGTACCGGTCGACGTACCAGGGGTTGACCAGCGAGATCACCATCAGCAGCCCGGGCGGCAACAGGACGAGCGGGAGCGCCACCCGTACGAGGTCGCCCGGAACGCCCCGCGCGAGGAGCAGGGCGGCGCAGCCCACCACCCCGTACGCCACCCAGTCCTGCCAGCTCGGCCGCCCGAGCCAGCCCAGCTGTTGCTCGGCCTGCCGGGCGCTCACCACGGCCAGCGGCAGCAGCAGCACCGCCACGACCGCGGCGCCGCGCCGCCAGCCGGGCTTGCGCCACGCGGTGATGGCGTGGGCGAGCAGGGCCAGCGCGGCGAACTCGTGCAGCCAGCAGCCGATCAGCAGCACCACCGTGTAGGCCGGCCACCGCTCGCGCAGCATCAGGTAGGTCGCCCAGACCACGGCGGCCGCGACCAGGGCGTACGAGCGCCCTTCCTGGGCGTACATCTGCACGGGCGGCAGTACGGCGTACACGCAGCCCGCGAGCAGTGCCTCCCGCTCCCCCGCGAGCCGGTGGGCGACGGCGGCCACCCCGGCGGCGGCGAGGGCGGTGGCGGCGACGGAGGGCAGGCGCAGCGCCCACAGGCCGCCGTCCCACACCTGGAACAGCCCGTGCATGAGCAGGTAGTGCAGGCCGTGGACTGCGTCGACCTGGCCCAGCAGCTCCACGATCCGGTCGAGCGGCCGGTGGGCCACCTGCCAGGTGACGGACTCGTCGCGCCACATGCTGCCGCCGCGCTCCAGGCCCCACAGGCCGAGGACCACGGCCAGCAGCGGCGGGAGCAGGCGCCAGGGGGCGATCCGGCTGATGTCGGCCTCCGCGTGCGGTCGTGACGGGTGTCGGAACGGGGGTGCGGACTCCATACTCGGGGTTGGACCCGAGTCCCGGCGGAGGTGGGTGTGCACGCGTTACGAGCGGCCGCGGTGGCGGTGCTGAGCACGGTGGTCCTGGTGGGCTGCGGGCCCGCGGGCCCCGGAGGCGGCGACGACGCGCCCCCGAAGGCCTCCACGGAGCCGGGCACGAGCGCGAGCGCGTCCGCGGACCCGAGTTCCGGCGCGCGTACGAGCCCCGGCACGAGCCCCGGTACGGGCGCGACGGCCGGCCCGAGTACGGGCCCCGCGGACGGTCGGGTCCCCGCCCCCGGCGAGACCCTGGTCCGGGTCACCCGGACCGGCGGCTTCGCCGGGCAGACCCACACGCTCGTCGTCAAGGGCGACGGCTCCTGGACCCGGCTGGACGCGAAGGCGCGGCCGACCGGCACCGGAAGGCAGTCCGCGGCGGAGCTCGCGGGCCTGCGCACGGCCCTGCGGGAGGCCGACTTCGCCCGGCTGCCCCGGATCGCGACGGGCGGACCCACCATCTACGACGGCTTCTACTACACCTTCGTGCACGACGGCCACGAGGTGGCGAGTGACCAGGGGTCCCTGCCGGATCCCCTGACGAAGGTGCTGGACGCGCTGCCCCCGTTCACGGGCGGCGACGCAAGCCCTTAGGGCGTGTCCGCAAAGTCCCGCCTGCCCCGCGGCGTCCGGCGCTACTTTCCGGACACCCCCTGGGGCGCCGAGATGTCCCGCAGCAGCCGGTCCAGGAATCCGCGCAGCCGGGCCGGCATGTCCACGCTGTCGGGCGTCAGCACCCACTGGATCTGCAGGCCGTCCATGACGGCGAGGATCTCCCGGCCGACGGCCTCGCAGTCGGTGTCGGGGCGCAGTTCGCCGTGTGCGACGCCCGCCTCCAGCAGGTCGACGGTGTAGGCGAGGACCCGGGCGTAGCGCCGGGTGAAGTAGGCGTGTGCCGGGTGCTCCGGGTTGCCGGACTCGCCGACCAGGGTGTTGAACATCCGGACGATGCCGGGCCGCCGTTCGTTGTCGGCGGCGAGGTCCACGACGGTGGCGAAGTGGGCGGCGACCGAGGCCGCGGGCTCGTTGAAGAGCCGCTCCACGTCGCGCCGTTCGCTCTGGGCGAGGACCGACAGCAGCAGGTCCTCCTTGCCGCGGAAGTGGTGCAGCAGTCCGCCCTGGGTGATCCCGCAGTCGGCGGCGATGCGGGTGAGCGAGGACGCGTTGAAGCCCCACTGCGCGAAGTGCTCGACGGCGGTGTCGAGGATCTTCTGCCGCCGGGCGTCGCCGACCGCGTAGGTCCCGCGGGCCGCGCCCTTGGTGGCCTTGCGCTCCGTCCGCCCCGTGTCCTGTGCCATGCCGACACCCTAGGGCGTGTCCTGTCGGTCGGGGCGGGCTCGCGGTGTCCGGGCGGCAGGGCGTCTCGCCGGCCGCGGTCCTTTTCGAGCCACTCGATCCGTGTGACCCGGCTCACTTTTCAAAAACCTAGCAGGTGCATGGTTTTCAGCTCTACCGTGGCCGTGCCGATCCGCCCGGTCACGCGCACCAGGAGCCCCGCCATGAACGCGACGCCCGCATACAGAGACGCTGCGCTGCCCGTCGGGCGCCGCGTGGAGGACCTGCTCTCCCGGATGACCCTGGAGGAGAAGGCCGGTCAGCTCTTCCACTCGATGCTGATGATGAACGCGGACGGCACCCCGGTCACCGAGACCGACGGCTCGATGCTCCCCTTCACCACGCCCGAGCTGATCGAGGACCGCTTCCTCACCCACTTCAACCTGCTCGGCACCTACGGGCCCCGCGAGATGGCCCGGTGGCAGAACGCCGTCCAGGAGATGGCCGCGGCCACCCGGCTCGGCATCCCGGTCACCCTCTCCACCGACCCGCGCCACACCTTCACCGACAACGTCGGCGCCTCCTTCAACGCCGGCGCCTTCTCCGCCTGGCCGGAGGCCCTGGGCCTGGCCGCCATCGGGGATGCCGAGCTCGTCCACCGGTTCGCCGACCCCGTCCGCCGCGAGTACCTCGCCGTCGGCTTCCGCGTCGCCCTGCACCCGCAGATCGACCTGGCCAGCGAGCCCCGCTGGGCCCGCCAGTCCGGCACCTTCGGCTCCGACGCGCGGCTGACCGGCGAGCTCGTGGCGGCGTACGTACGCGGCCTGCAGGGCGCGACCCTCGGCCCCGGGTCGGTGTCGGCGATGGTCAAGCACTTCCCCGGCGGCGGCCCGCAGAAGGACGGCGAGGACCCGCACTTCGCGCACGGCAAGGAGCAGGTCTATCCGGGCGGCATGCGCGAGCACCACCTGGAGCCGTTCAAGGCGGCCGTCGCCGCCGGATGCGCGCAGATGATGCCGTACTACGGGCAGCCGATGGGCACGGACTGGGAGGAGGTCGGCTTCGGCTTCAACAGGGGCGTGGTCACCGGCCTGCTCCGGGAGGAGCTGGGCTTCGAGGGCATCGTCTGCAGCGACTGGGGGCTGCTGAACGACGCGACGATCTTCGGGCAGGTGCACCCGGCGCGCGCCTGGGGCCTGGAGCACCTGGGCGTGGCCGAGCGGGCGGCCCGCGCCCTGGATGCCGGCTGCGACCAGTTCGGCGGCGAGCAGTGCCCCGAGGTCGTGGTGGAGCTGGTCCGCTCGGGCCGCGTCGCCGAGTCCCGGATCGACGACTCGGTGCGCCGCCTGCTGCGGGAGAAGTTCACGCTCGGCCTGTTCGAGGACCCGTACGTGGACCCGGACGCGGCGGCCGAGATCGTCGGCCGGGCCGATTTCACGGCTCTGGGGGCCGCCGCCCAGCGTCGCTCCCTCACCGTCCTGACCAACCCGGACGGCCTGCTCCCGCTCGCCACGGGCCCGAAGCTGTACGTGCGGAACGTGGACGCGTCCGTGGCCGCCGGGTACGGCGAGGTCGTCGCCGACCCGGCCGACGCGGACCTGGCCGTCCTGCGGCTGCGGACCCCGTACGAGCCGCGCGAGAACATCTTCGAGTCGTACTTCCACTCGGGTTCGCTGGCCTTCCCCGAGCCCGAGCTGGCGGAGATCCTGGCCCTCCTGGACCGGGTCCCGACCCTGGTCTGCATCAACCTGGAGCGGGCCGCCGTCATCCCGGAGATCGCCGAGCGCGCGGCGGCCCTGATCGCCGACTACGGCGCCGGCGACGCCGCACTGCTGGACGTGGCCTTCGGCCGCGCCACCCCCGAGGGCCGACTCCCCTTCGAGCTCCCGCGCTCGATGAAGGCCGTCGAGGCCTCCCGTCCGGATGTGCCGAACGACACGCTCGACCCGGTCTTCCCGCACGGTCACGGCCTGACCCTGTAGGTGCCCGTGGGCACCCCCCGAACGCCCCTCGGAGGGCAGCAACGGCGAGGCACCTGACCGGTCTCGCCCGCCGGGTGTCGGTCCCGTGGGGGGACCGGCACCCGGTACGTCAGATTCCGTTTACTGTGGTCAAGCACATATGCCATGTCCGAACCCCACGTAGCCGCAGGCCGACGCCTCCTCTACGCTGCACCCCATTCACGCGGGATCTTCAGGGGCGGACATGGAACAGACACACACCACCCATCAGGGCGCCGCGGCGACACCCGGCGCCCAGCGGCGTGTGCTGGTCGTCGAGGACGACCACACCATCGCCGAGGCCATCGCGGCCCGCCTGCGCGCCGAGGGCTTCCAGGTGCAGACCGCCGGCGACGGCCCCTCGGCCGTCACGGCGGCCGAGAGCTGGCTGCCCGAGCTGCTGGTCCTCGACATCATGCTGCCCGGCTTCGACGGCCTGGAGGTCTGCCGCCGGGTCCAGGCCCAGCGGCCCGTGCCGGTCCTCATGCTCACCGCCCGCGACGACGAGACCGACCTGCTGGTCGGGCTCGGGGTCGGCGCGGACGACTACATGACCAAACCGTTCTCGATGCGCGAGCTGGCCGCCCGGGTCCACGTCCTGCTGCGGCGCGTGGAGCGGGCCACCATGGCCGCGCACACCCCGCGCGGGGCCACCCTGCGCCTGGGCGATCTGGAGATCGACCACGCGCAGCGCCGGGTCCGGGTGCACACCGAGGACGTGCACCTGACCCCGACCGAGTTCGACCTGCTGGTGTGCCTGGCCGGCACCCCGCGGGCGGTGCTCTCCCGCGAGCAGCTGCTGGCCGAGGTGTGGGACTGGGCCGACGCGTCCGGGACCCGTACCGTCGACAGCCACATCAAGGCCCTGCGCCGCAAGATCGGCGCGGAGCGGATCCGTACGGTCCACGGCGTCGGGTACGCCCTGGAGACCCCGGCCCAGACGTGAGCGGCCCGCCGAACCGGCTGCGCCCGCGGCAACGGCCTCCGGCGGGGCTGCGGCCCTTCTCACCCTTCTCGATCAAGACCAAGCTCGGCACGCTCGTGGTGGTCTCGGTCTTCATCACCACGGGCCTGCTGCTGGTGGCCCTGCGCACCGACACCGAGCTGCGCTTCATCACCGTCTTCTCGGTGATCGCCTCGATGCTGATCACCCAGTTCGTGGCGCACAGCCTGACGGCGCCGCTGGACGACATGACGCGGGTGGCCCGGGCGATATCCCACGGCGACTTCACCCGGCGGGTACGCGGGGCGGGTCGCCGCGACGAGCTCGGCGACCTGGCCTCCACCATCAACCTGATGGCGGACGACCTGGAGGCCGTGGACCGGCACCGCAAGGAGCTCGTCGCCAATGTCTCGCACGAGCTGCGCACGCCGATCGCGGCGCTGCGGGCGGTGCTGGAGAACGTCGTGGACGGGGTCTCGGCCGCCGATCCGGAGACCATGCGCACGATGCTGAAGCAGACCGAGCGGCTCGGCGGGCTCGTGGAGACCCTGCTGGACCTGTCCCGGGTGGACAACGGCGTGGTCCCGCTGCGCGCCCGCCGCTTCGAGGTGTGGCCGTACCTGTCGGGCGTGCTGAAGGAATCGCGACTGGCGGCCGCCGGCCGGCCGGGGCTGCTCTCCGGTTCGGGCGGGCACACCCGCAACGACGTGCACCTGCACCTGGACGTCTTCCCGCCCGAGCTGTGGGCGCACGCGGACGCCGAGCGGCTGCACCAGGTGGTGGCAAATCTGATCGACAACGCGGTCAAGCACAGCCCTCCGCACGGCCGGGTCACGGTCCGCGCCCGGACCGGCGACGCACCCGGAAGCCTGGTGCTGGAGGTACGGGACGAGGGTCCCGGCATCCCCGAGGCGGAGCGCCACCGCGTCTTCGAGCGGTTCAACCGGGGCAGCGCGCGCGGCGGCGACGGAGGGACCGGATTGGGCCTGGCGATCGCCCGCTGGGCCGTGGAGCTGCACGGGGGCCGGATCGGAGTGGCCGAATCGTCACGCGGCTGCCGCATCCTCGTCACGCTTCCGGGCAGCTCGTAGGCGCCGTGTTGACGTAGGGTTCGAGTGGGAAGGACATGATCTCGGCCACACGTACCCGGGGTCCGTCAGGGGTGCGAAGCCATGGGGGCCGCAACCTCGGTGCCGCCTACCCGAACCAGGCTCGTTTCCCGCCATTCCACGTGCCGAAACCCGCCGTTCGATGTGACCTGCGCGACGTAAGTCCCGCCCGGCCTGCATGCAGCGCCCGAGGAGGCGTAGCCTTTATTCCCGCTGTCCATACCTTGTGAAGCGGAAGAGGGCGGTTGCCGCCGTGTCGCCACAGTCCCCCAGTAACTCGAGCACCACGACCGAAGCAGCAGAGGGCGGGAAGAACCCTGCCTCAGGCTTCGGTGCCAATGAGTGGCTCGTCGACGAGATCTATCAGCAGTACCTCCAGGATCCGAACTCGGTCGACCGGGCCTGGTGGGACTTCTTCGCCGACTACAAGCCGGGGGGCGCTGTCGCTCCGGTGAAGTCGGACGGTCCCGAGAAGCCCGCGACGACGGACGGCGCCTCCGCACAGGCCGCCACCACCGTCACCGCGGCGCCGCAGGTCACCGACGCCGCCGCCACGGGGGCGGCGCGCGCCGCAGCCCCTGCCCCGACACCCGCCGCGAGCACCGGCTCCACTGGAGCGGCAGCCGCCGCGCCAGCCGCTGCGCCCGTGTCAGCTCCTGCCCCTGCTCCTGCCACCCCCTCTGGTGCCCCTGCTGTGACTGTCACCTCCCAGGCCCCGGCCGCCGCACCGGCCGCGCCCGCCCCCTCCTCCGTAGCCCCCCAGAAGGCCGCGCCCGCCACCGAGGCCCCCGCGGGCCCCGAGCTGGTGACGCTCCGCGGCCCGGCGGCGGCTGTCGCCAAGAACATGAACGCCTCCCTCGACGTGCCGACGGCCACCTCCGTCCGCGCCGTCCCGGTGAAGCTGCTGTTCGACAACCGCATCGTGATCAACAACCACCTGAAGCGCGCCCGGGGCGGGAAGATCTCCTTCACGCACCTGATCGGCTACGCGATGGTGCAGGCGATCAAGGCCATGCCGGCCATGAACCACTCCTTCGCGGAGAAGGACGGCAAGCCGACCCTGGTCAAGCCGGAGCACATCAACTTCGGTCTCGCGATCGACCTGGTGAAGCCCAACGGTGACCGCCAGCTCGTCGTCGCCGGCATCAAGAAGGCCGAGACCCTCAACTTCTTCGAGTTCTGGCAGGCCTACGAGGACATCGTCCGCCGCGCCCGTGTCGGCAAGCTGACGATGGACGACTTCACCGGCGTCACCGTCTCGCTGACCAACCCCGGCGGCCTGGGCACCGTGCACTCCGTGCCCCGCCTGATGCCCGGACAGTCGGTCATCATGGGCGTCGGCTCCATGGACTACCCCGCCGAGTTCCAGGGCACCTCGCAGGACACCCTGAACAAGCTGGGCATCTCCAAGGTCATGACCCTGACCTCGACCTACGACCACCGGGTCATCCAGGGTGCGGCCTCCGGCGAGTTCCTGCGCATCGTCGCGAACCTGCTGCTCGGCGAGGACGGCTTCTACGACGCCGTCTTCGAGTCGCTGCGCATCCCGTACGAGCCCGTCCGCTGGAACCGGGACATCGACGCCTCGCACGACGACGACGTCACGAAGGCCGCCCGCGTCTTCGAGCTGATCCACTCCTACCGGGTCCGCGGCCACGTCATGGCCGACACCGACCCGCTGGAGTACAAGCAGCGCAAGCACCCCGACCTCGACATCACCGAGCACGGCCTCACCCTGTGGGACCTGGAGCGCGAGTTCGCGGTCGGCGGCTTCTCCGGCAAGTCGATGATGAAGCTCCGCGACATCCTCGGCGTGCTGCGCGACTCGTACTGCCGCACCACCGGCGTCGAGTTCATGCACATCCAGGACCCGAAGCAGCGCCGCTGGATCCAGGACCGCATCGAGCGCCCGCACTCCAAGCCGGAGCGCGAGGAGCAGCTGCGCATCCTGCGCCGCCTGAACGCGGCGGAGGCCTTCGAGACCTTCCTGCAGACGAAGTACGTCGGCCAGAAGCGGTTCTCCCTGGAGGGCGGCGAGTCCGTCATCCCGCTGCTCGACGCCGTCATCGACTCGGCCGCCGAGGCCCGCCTCGAAGAGGTCGTCATCGGCATGGCCCACCGTGGCCGCCTGAACGTCCTGGCGAACATCGTCGGCAAGTCGTACGCGCAGATCTTCCGCGAGTTCGAGGGCAACCTCGACCCGAAGTCCATGCACGGCTCCGGCGACGTCAAGTACCACCTGGGCGCCGAGGGCACCTTCACCGGCCTGGACGGCGAGCAGATCAAGGTCTCGCTCGTCGCGAACCCCTCGCACCTGGAGGCCGTCGACCCGGTCCTGGAGGGTGTCGCCCGCGCCAAGCAGGACGTCATCAACAAGGGCGGCACGGACTTCACGGTCCTCCCGCTCGCGCTCCACGGCGACGCGGCCTTCGCCGGCCAGGGCGTCGTCGCCGAGACGCTGAACATGTCGCAGCTGCGCGGCTACCGCACCGGCGGCACCGTGCACGTGGTCATCAACAACCAGGTCGGCTTCACCGCCGCCCCGGAGTCCTCGCGTTCCTCGATGTACGCGACCGACGTGGCCCGCATGATCGAGGCGCCGATCTTCCACGTGAACGGCGACGACCCCGAGGCCGTCGTCCGCGTTGCCCGTCTGGCCTTCGAGTTCCGCCAGGCGTTCAACAAGGACGTGGTCATCGACCTCATCTGCTACCGCCGTCGCGGCCACAACGAGTCCGACAACCCGGCGTTCACGCAGCCGCTGATGTACGACCTGATCGACAAGAAGCGCTCGGTGCGCAAGCTCTACACCGAGTCCCTCATCGGTCGTGGCGACATCACGCTGGAAGAGGCCGAGCAGGCGCTCCAGGACTTCCAGGGCCAGCTGGAGAAGGTCTTCGCGGAGGTCCGCGAGGCCGCCACGCAGCCCGCCGCCGCGGCGCCGTCCCCGACCCCGCAGCCCGACTTCCCGGTCGCCGTCAACACCGCGATCTCGCAGGACGTCGTCAAGCGGATCGCCGAGTCCCAGGTCACCATCCCCGAGGGCGTCACCGTCCACCCGCGTCTGCTGCCGCAGCTGCAGCGTCGCGCGGCGATGATCGACGAGGGCACCATCGACTGGGGCATGGGCGAGACCCTCGCCTTCGGCTCGCTGCTGATGGAGGGCACCCCGGTCCGGCTGTCCGGCCAGGACTCGCGCCGCGGCACCTTCGGCCAGCGCCACGCGGTCCTCATCGACCGGGAGACGGGCGAGGACTACACCCCGCTGCTCTACCTGTCGGACGACCAGGCCCGCTACAACGTCTACGACTCGCTGCTCTCCGAGTACGCGGCCATGGGCTTCGAGTACGGCTACTCGCTGGCCCGTCCGGACGCGCTGGTCCTCTGGGAGGCCCAGTTCGGTGACTTCGTCAACGGCGCGCAGACCGTCGTCGACGAGTTCATCTCCTCGGCCGAGCAGAAGTGGGGCCAGACCTCCGGCGTCACGCTGCTCCTCCCGCACGGCTACGAGGGCCAGGGCCCGGACCACTCGTCCGCGCGTCCCGAGCGCTTCCTCCAGATGTGCGCGCAGGACAACATGACGGTGGCCATGCCCACCCTGCCGTCGAACTACTTCCACCTGCTGCGCTGGCAGGTCCACAACCCGCACCACAAGCCGCTCATCGTCTTCACCCCGAAGTCGATGCTGCGTCTGAAGGCGGCGGCGTCGAAGGCGGAGGAGTTCACGACCGGTTCGTTCCGTCCGGTCATCGGCGACAGCACGGTGGACGCGAACGCGGTCCGCAAGGTCGTCTTCTGCGCCGGCAAGGTCTACTACGACCTGGAGGCCGAGCGCGAGAAGCGCGGCATCACGGACACCGCGATCATCCGCATCGAGCGGCTGTACCCGCTGGCGGGCGCGGAACTCCAGGCCGAGATCGCCAAGTTCCCGAACGCGGCGAAGTACATCTGGGCCCAGGAGGAGCCGGCGAACCAGGGTGCGTGGCCGTTCATCGCGCTGAACCTGATCGACCACCTCGACCTGGCGGTCGGCGCGGACGTCCCGGCGGGCGAGCGCCTGCGCCGCATCTCGCGGCCGCACGGCTCCTCGCCGGCGGTGGGTTCCGCGAAGCGCCACCAGGCGGAGCAGCAGCTCCTGCTGAACGAGGTCTTCGAGGCGTAACCCGCCCCGATCCCAGCGGTAAGGAAGGCCCGACCCCCACGGGGGCCGGGCCTTCCGGCCGTCCGGGGCGGCGGCCGGGCGAAACCTCTCTGCGCGCCCGAACGTGGCCCGGCAGGGCGTCCGGCTCCCGTACGAGGAGCAGGCGGCGTTCGAGATGTGGGGCGACTCGGCGGAGACGTACGGGCTGCTGTCCCTCATGGACGAGCAAGCCGAACGCCTCACGGCCCACCACCGCGCCTACCGCGACAGGCTGCCTTGAGCCGAGTCGCTCTGAGCACTATTTTGATCATGGCCGAGACCGAGTCGCAGGAGATGCCGCATGTGGGAGTCCCTTTCCGCCATCGTGCTCATGGCGATCGTGGCCGAGCCACTCATTCGCCGGACACGGAACCGATGGCGCCGGAGGCGCGTGTCCCAGATCGTCGGCGCTCTCAGCCGCGGGGAATCCGTCCGCATCCGCTGCGCCGCGCGATTCCGCAACTCCGGCGGAGGCCGACGGCGGGCGCACCTGACGGTGACGTCGGAAGACGCCTTCATCTCGACCGCCGACGGTGCCGTCTCGAAGGTCCGGCTCCGAGCTCCGGGCACCAACGTCGAGATCATCACCGAGAGTTCGATGATCGTGTGTGACGTCACCGGGCGACAACTCGAAATCTTGCTGCCGGCCGGGGAGGAAACGCTTCTCCAGGCAGTGGCGGCCCGCCTCCCGGGCGGCCCCACGAACAGTCCGCAACCAGGAACAGCGTTGAGCCACATCCACCACCCGTGATCGAAGCCAGGCGACCTGCTGCATGCACTTCGTGGTCACGTCGGGCGAGCGGGGCATGTCCAAGCCTGCGCGCGCCGCGTCACTGACGGGCAGACGCCCCCGAGGTCCGGGGCCGCCGCGGACTGGTCGACCGACTCCCTCACCGAACTGCCGCACATCGTCGGGCAGTAGGCACGGGCCCCGCTCGTGGCGGACGCTTGGTGCGAAGGATCAAGGTCGGATGACTCGGCTGGTGAACCCGTCGCGCAGGAGGGACTCGTAGGCGTCGTACACGTCATCCGGAACGTCTTGGGCGATGGCGAACCCGTGTTTGGGATACTCGATCACCCGTTGGAGGTCACCCACGAGCATGTCCAGGACGAGCTTCTCGTCACCGATGCTCTTGAGGTAGTCGTCCAACTCAAGCGGCTCCGAAGCACAGAGAACCACCACCTCGGGCCAGAGCTTGCGCGCAGTGGCGAAGGACCGCCTCTCCATATAGGGCTTGGAGACGAGCAGCACGGTCTTCGGTGTGATGCCGTTCGCGGCCAGGAGGTCGCGAGTGAAGGTGATGTTCTGGCCGGTGTTGGCGGCGCTCGGCTCGACGAGAATCGCGGAATCAGGAACCCCGAGGTCCAGAGCATGCTCGCGAAAGTGGACAGCCTCCCCTCGGGGGAAGCGAGCCCGGGTGGTGGGGCTGTTGCCTCCGGTGAACACGAGTACCGGGAACAGCCCGGCCCGGTAGAGATCGGCAGAGGCCGCGGCAACTCCGAGGTCGTGGCTACCCAACCCGATCGCGACGTCCACAGGCACCAGGTCGTGGCGCATCTGGTGGTAGTCCCAGATCAGCTCGGCGCGCCGCCACTGGTCCTCGGTGATCCCCTGCTGGATGTCCGTCACGCGATCTTCTCCCTTATGGCCCTGATGCCCTCGATGCTGGCCAGCTGATGACTGAGCCCGAACTGTCCGGCCAAGCCGGCGGCCTTGTCGAGGATGGCCGACCCATCATCTCGGGTGGCGGGATCGGACAGCAGGATGTGGCCGTAGGCGGTTTCCAGGCGGACCCGTTGCATCGGCGAGTCGGTGGTCGCAGTCCTTCGCGCAACGCCGATGAAGTGCAGGGCATGGGTGAGATCGCCGGCCCCGCGGTGAGCCAGTGCGAGTTTCTGATGGGCAACCGACCAGTCCTCGGGTTCGCCGAGTTCCTCGAACTCCCGGGTCGCGGCGAGCATGACGCGGGCGGCATACCTGTGGTGTCCGTCCTTGCTCAAGGCCGTCCCCACCCACAGCCGGGCTCGGGCCTGGTCACGGCGGGACAGTCGGTCATCGACCGCCAGCGACTCGTACTGCCGGGCTGCGATCTCCACATTGCCGGACATCTCCGCAACCACCGCGAGAGACAGATCGATCTGCGCAACGCGACGAGGAATGTCCAACTGCCCGAACAGGGACCGCGCCGAGGCATAGACCGGCTGGGCCGACAACGGGCCGACCACGGCGCCTTGGTCCCGCCGCAGATCCCCGAGCAGGGCAGTTGAGCGCGCGAAGAGATAAAGGCCCCGTTCGTCCAGAGCGGTCGGCTTGAAACGTCCGAGCCATCGGCCGATCAGGCTGTCTACGAACCGGAAGTCCTGCCGGGAGAGGGCTACGGCGGCGCGGTCGAGATCGTCGGTCCACGACTCGTACTCCCAGGCCGGCGACCCACCGGAGGCGACCCGACGGACCCTGCCGGCGGATGGGACCCGATCGGCCTCGGACAGAAAGGTCTCGAAGCGGAGATGGGTGGCCGCGTCCGCGCGGGCCAGCGCGGTGTCCAAGATCGCCTGGGTGTCCTGGCGGGGCTCGGTCGTGGCAAGGAGCTTTTCCCACTTGGAGATCGTCCGGATGCCGACACCCAGATGGCACGCAAAGGATCGAACGCTCATCCGCAGGGCAAGTCGCAGGGCGCGCGCCTCCAGCCCGCTCCAACGGTGCACTGCCGCCACGCGCCGCTCCCTTCCTGCCGCAATCGAAGCACGGCCCGGACGTGCCCGGGGGCACAAGTGCAACGGAAGTACAACGGGCGGACATTTCCGCATCCGTGGAGGGCGTCCAGGCTGAACGGTGACCAGCCGACAGACCTTCTGGAAGGACACGGGCATGGAGCCCATGACGCCATGTCGAGCGGACACGTCGCCTCTTGGCAGCCACGAAACCCCGGCCGGCCCATGGCCGACCCAGTGGCCGGAGCTCAGCCAGGAGCTCCTCGACCGTGCTCGCGTCGGCTGGGAGCGTTTCGTCTCCACCTTCCAGGAGCCGGCCGGTGACTGAACGGTACGAATACGTCCCCCATCGCCTGCTGCACCGCCGTGTACGCGATGTCGCGTCCGGCACCGAAGGAACACTGATGGCCGTGATCAACGAGGACGTGTCGGACTCCCTCGACCCCCACTGGATGGAGCTGGCCTACATCCGTGCCGCATCCGGCCGCGAGTTCACCACCGCGGTCGGCAACGTCGAGCCGGCCTGACCGACCGCATCCGCCGGCCCCGGAAGGCCGTTCGCCGCCGTCATGCAGGAGCACGTAGCGATCCGAGGCGTCCAGGCCACCCGCTACGGCGCCGGCTCCGTCCGACCGCCGCGGGACGGAGCCTCGGCCGCCCAGACCCGGAATCCGGTGCGGATGGGCCCCGCCTCGGGATCCGCCGCCCGGCCCCCGCCCGGCAGGCCATCGGCCACCGCCCCGCCACCGAGGGAGGCGGGTGGGCAGTCGCCGCCCCGGAGCGGTGGGGCCGAGGGGGTGAAGGCCCCGCGCGCGTGGGTTCCGTACGCCCCCTACGGCTGTGGTTCGAAGTCCCAGTACGGCCTGGTCTGCTGCTTCGCCGAGATCGTGTGGACGTGTTGCGGGCCCAGGGTGCGGGTGAGGCCCTTGATGCCCGCGTCCTCGTGTTTCGCCGCCTCCTCGTACTCCCGTACCGACCGGAGGTCCGCCGCCAGGGCGATCTGGGCGCTCAGGGCCATGGGGTGGTCCGGGCCCAGGACCCGCTCGGCGGTGCGCAGGGTCTCCCGGCTCAGGTCCAGGGCGTCCTCCAGCCGGCCGGTGATGTTGCGGTGCCCGGTGGCGTTGAGGGCGCAGCCGAGGGTCCAGGGGTGCCGGTCGCCGAGGGCGCCGCGCATGCCGACCAGTGCCTGCTCGGCGAGGGAGAGGGCGGCCGTGCGCTCGCCCTGGGCCCGTAGGACGAGGCCGAGGTTGCCGACCGTGCCGATGCTGTACGGGTGGGCGAGGCCGAGCTGGGACTGGTAGCCGCGGACGACGTCCTCGGAGATCCGGCGGGCCTCGCCGACGTCCCCGTACTCCCTGAGGTAGGTGGCGTAGTCGGAGGCGACCATCAGGGTCCACGGGTAGTCGGCCCCGAACACCCGGGTGGCCCGCTCCCAGACGGTACGCAGCCGCAGGCCCGCGCCGGGGATGTCACCGGAGCGGCGCAGGCACATGCCGAGGTTGTGCTCGGCGCGCAGGGTCTGCGGGTGTTCGAGGCCCAGCACCTGGGTGTTGATCTTCACGCCTTGTTCCTGTCGGGTCTGGGCCTCGTGGTAGCGGCCCATCAGTCGCAGGCCCATGGCGCAGGCGATCCCGGAGGAGAGGGTGGAGATGTGGTGGGTCCTGAGGACCCGTTCGCGGCGGCGCAAGGTGTCCAGGTCGAGGTCGTAGGCGTCCTGGTAGCGGCCGAGCAGGCGGTAGGTGGCGGCCAGGTTGTTCTGGGCGGCGAGGGTGGTGGAGTCGTCCTCGCCGAGGAGTTCGCGGTAGGTGGCCAGGCAGTGTTCGAAGATCTCGCGGGCCGGTTCGAAGCGTGCGATGCACAGCAGGACCCCGCCGTACGAGCTGGTGGCGCGCAGGGTTTCCAGGTCGCGGTCGCCGCGTTCCCCGGCGAGCCGGTCGGCGCGGGCGCGGGTGAGGGTCTCGGCGCGCCGGAACAGGCCGAGGTTGCGCAGGGCTTCGCCGTACTGGTAGCTGAGTTCGCGGACCTTGGGGTGGTCCTCTCCGAGCAGGGCCCGCCAGATGAGGTCGGTCTCCTCGGAGAGCCGCAGGCAGGTGCGGTATTCGCCGGCGAGGATCAGGTAGCGCAGGCAGTGCAGCAGGAAGTTCTGGATGCGCGGGTTGCTGCTGGTGAGCACCCCGGAGGTGGCCAGGTGCGGGACGAGTTCGGCGTACCGGGGCCACAGGCGGGCGTCGGAGGGCCGGCCGGGGTCGGCGGCGGCGAGGACCTGGCGTACGGCGCGGGCGAGCGGTTCGGCCTCGCCCTCGGAGAGGTCCTCGCGGACGATGCCGTGGACCATGCGGTGCAGTTGGACGGTCTCCAGTCCGCCGCCGCCCTCCTCCACGGCGAGGTCGGAGTACTCCAGGCGGACGACGGAGAACTGGACGAGCTTGTTGAGGGCGGCGTTCCACCGGATCTGGTCGTTGATCAGTCCGGCGAGCTGTTCGGGCACGTCGTCGGCGGGGAATTCGCGCAGCAGGCGCAGCGGCACCGGGCCGGGGGCGAAGAAGACGAACAGTCGCAGCAGGGCGAGGGCGTCGGGGAAGTTCTCCCGGACGTTGTTGAGCAGTATGGCGAGGGCGGTGGGGAAGGGCAGGGGGTAGTCCTCGGAGACCGTGACGGCCTCGCGGGAGTCCATCCGGTGCTGGAGCAGGACGAGGTAGTCGCCGACCGGCAGCGGGGAGTCGGCGAGCCAGCCCGCGGTCTGGTCGAGGGCGAGCGGGTAGTCCTCCAGGGCCTCGGCGAGCTGGTCGGCCTCGTCGGCGGTCAGGCGCAGGGCCCGGCGCCGGATGAAGGTGATCGATTCGGGGCGGGCGTAGAGCGGGACCTCGACCAGGCTGGTGTGCCGGGCGGCCCATTCGCGGTTGCGGGAGGTGATGATGACGTCGCCGGCGCCGGAGGGCAGCAGGTCGATCAGGTCGTCCGGGTTGTCGCAGCCGTCGAAGACGATCAGCCAGCGGCCGTACGGGTTGCCGCGCCGCAGCGCTTCGAGGACGGCCCGGATCTGCTCCCCGTAGCTGCCCGCCCCGCGCGGCAGCCCGAGTGCGGGGGCCAGGTCGGCGAGGCGTTCGCGCAGGGTGGGCCGGTCCTCGGCGGGGACCCACCACACCACGTCGTACTCGGAGGCGAAGCGGTAGGCGTACTCGGTGGCGACCTGGGTCTTGCCGACGCCGGAGAGCCCGAGGAGGGTGACGGTGGAGGCGCCGGGCGGGGCTTCGACCAGGGCCTCGCGCAGGGTGCCGATGACGTCGTTGCGGCCGGTGAAGCGCGGGTTGCGGCGCGGGACGCGGCCCCAGATCTCGGGCGGGTCGTTGGGGAAGCGGGGGCCGCGGCGGCCGGTCTCGGTGCCGATCCGGTCGGTGGGCAGTTCCAGGCGGCGCAGCACGCGGTATTCGGCCTCGTACGCGTCCAGGCCCCACAGGTCGGTCTTCTCCAGTACGGCGACGGCGCTGGGCAGCGGGGCGTCGGTGAGGCAGACGGCCGCGAACCGGTCGGGGTGGCGGTTGGTGACGGCGCGCAGGGCTGTGTTCCACTGCTCGTCGGTGTGGGTGCCCGCGGAGAAGTAGCGCTCGCTGAGGACGAGGAGGACCCGGCTGCCGGAGCGGGCCAGGTCGTCGAGGGCCTGGTCGATGCCGGGACTGCTCTGTGGGTCCCAGCGTTGGAGGGCGACGCGGTGGCCGTGCTCCTCCAGGCGGTGCGCGATCCACACCGCCCAGGGGCGGTTGAATCCCGCGAAGCTGATGACGAATCGCTGCGGCTGAGGCGGCTGGGGCGGCTGGGGCGGCTGTTGCGCCGCCGGTTCACGGTCCTGGCGACTACCGGTGGTCATCGGGCCGTCTCCCTGGAATGCGGGCGGTGGACGGGCTTGAAAGGTACCGCAGCGGACGGTCCGTCAGCCTTGTGCGAACGCCGCGAGTTCGGGGTGTGCCTCGCACCAGGCGCGGCGTTCGCGGTCGACGGCCCGGCGGGCCGCGGTGTGCTGGTCGCCGGGCGGCGGCAGGTCGTCCATGGCGCGTTCGGCGGCCCCCATCGCGTCGGTGAACTCCCGTCCGGCGGTGGTCAGTAGTTCGTGCGCCCGCAGGGTGGGCAGGACGGCTGCGACCTGGGCGCGGATGCGGGCGTGCTGGGCCCAGGCGCCGCGGGCCCCGTAGAGGGCGGCGCGCTGCCAGTACCCGGCGAGGGCGAGGTGGGCGTAGGCGCCGTGCAGCAGGCCGTCCAGGGGGCGGGGGTCGCTGCGCCACGGGGCCCAGTGGCGGGGCGTGTGGTCGGCCGTGTGCAGGGTCAGGACGTCGGTGAGGGCGGTCAGTTTGCCGTGCTGGACCTCGTGGACGAGGGTCGCGGCGAGGGCGGGCGGGGCCTGTGCGCGGGCGAGTACGGAGCCGGCCGCCGCGGGGAGGGTGGCGCCGCTGGAGCGGGAGCCGCCGGCCAGCGGTACGACGGAGCGCAGCAGTTGGACGGTCTCCTCCGCGCGGATGGTGTCGTAGCGCTGGAGCAGGGTGAGGGCGCCGGACCACTGGGTGTCCCACCGCTTGTGGCCCTTGGGGGTGAGCCGGCGGGCGGGGCGGATCGGGGCGGGCTGCGCGGGGCCGGGTGCCCGGTAGGGGTCGAGGTCGTCGAGGGCGGTCCGGCCGCCGGGCAGGGCGTGCAGGGGAACGGTGGCCGGGTCGTCGGGGTCCCAGGAGCGTTCGCAGAGGGCGAGCGGGCCGGGGCGGTCCGGGCGCAGCAGGCCGAGGGTGGGCAGGACGAGCCGGCCGTGCAGGGGCCGCAGGGTGTGGCTGAAGGGGATCCCGGCGCGCAGGGCGGCGGCGACGGCGAGGGCCCCGAGGTGTCCGAGGTCGGCCGGGGGGCCGCAGGGGGCGTGCAGCCGGCGCAGGGTCTCCTCGGCCCACACCCCGGTGGCGGGGTAGTGCAGTACGTCGCGCACGGCGCCCGGGTCGCGGCGCTCGGCCTCCTCCAGCAGGGCCCAGTGGTCGGCGGTCTCCCCTGAGTCGCCGCCGGGGGCGGCGTCGAGGACGGCGCGCAGCAGCAGCAGGCGCTTGGAGCGGCGTACGTCGCGGACCAGGCGGGTGCCGTCCGTGGAGGGTTCGGTGGAGGCGAGGGCGCGCAGGGTGGGCGAGGAGACGGTGAAGGCGGTGAGGGCGTCGGTCATGAGGCGACCGCCGGAGGGTGCTCGGCGGGGGCTTCGGCGGCCGGGGCCTCGGCCGGAGCGGTGACCGGGGCGACGGCTTCGGTGCCTTCGGCGGCCGGGGTGTCGGTGGCTCCCGCGGGCGGGGCGCCGGCGGCGGGCCCGGGGGGCTGCGCGGCCCGTTGGACGGCGGCGGCGATGTGCCGGATCAGTCGCTGCAGGTCGGCGCAGTACACGGAGGGCCTACGGAAGCCCTCGCCGGCGCGGTAGCGGTGCGGGTAGTGCCCTCCGCCGCACACGTCGACCAGCTCGCAGGCACGGCACCAGCCGGCGAGCGCGTCCCGGCCGAGCTGGCGTGCGGCGAGTCCGGGGTGGTCGAGGAGCTGGTCGAAGCTGTGGGTGTCGAGGGCCATCCCGGTCGCGGCGGCCCCCTCGTACGCGGATTTCAGTGAGTCGGCCTGTTCGATGGAGCCGTCGGTCTCGATCACGGCGGTGGCGGCGGGCGTGAGCCCGAGGGTCTCGGTGGTGGTGGGCAGGCCGAGCAACAGGGCGATGATCTCCTCGAAGAGCCGGATCCGGGTGCGCCGTACGCCGTCGTGCCACCAGCGCTCGAAGACGGCGAGCAGCCAGTCCGCGTACGGGGTCCGGCCGGGGTGGTGGCCGGGGGGCGGGCTGCTCCAGTTCGCGAGCGGCAGGAGCAGCCCGACGCTGGGTGGGTCGAAGGCGAGCAGGGACTCGTAGGTCTCGATCGGGTCCTGGTCGAGATCGACGACGCAGAGCACCCCGGCGTAGCTCTGCGGGTGGCGGGCCAGCAGCCGTAGACCGCGGGCGGCGGACGCGAAGCCGGGTCGTCCGGCGTGGTCGACCCGGCGGGTGTTGTGGGCGGGCAGCCCGCCGTCGAGGCTGACGCCGACCCGGATCCCGGCGGCGGCCAGGGCGGTGAGGCGGCCGCGGGTGAGCAGGGTGCCGTTGGTCTGGACGGTGGCGGTGACCCGGGTGGCCGGGGCCGCCCCGGCGACGGCGGTCCGTACGGCGTCGACGGGCGCGGCCAGTTGGGCGGGGGCGGAGAGCAGCGGTTCGCCGCCGTGCAGGACGAGGTCGACCCGGGGCAGGTCGTGGGCGGCGGCGTGCTCGGCGATCCGCTGCGCGGCGCGGGCGATGGTGGCGGGGGTCATCGCGGGCGGCTGGTCGCGCCAGCCCTGGTCGGCCATCTCGTAGACGTAGCAGTAGGTGCAGGCGAGGTTGCAGCGGCTGCGGGTCTTGAGGACGAACTGGCGGATCGGGTGGGGCCGGTGGCCGGCGGCGCGCGCGGCGGCCACGTCGAGCCGGGTGTAGGGCCAGGGCGCGTACCGGGCGTGGCGCACCTGCTGGGCGACCGCCGCGTCGACGCGCGGACCGGTGTACGGGTCGGCGTACGGGCCTACGTACGGGCCGACGGCCGGGTCAGGGCCGGTGGGCGGATCCGGGTGCGGGGCGGTGTCGGGGGGCGCGGTCTCGGGAGGTGCGGTCTCGGGAGGTGCGGTGTCGGTGAGGTCGGGCGGCGGGGTGGGGGTGGGGTCGTCGGGTGCGGGCAGCGGGGTTCCGCTCGTGACCGCTCGCCGCATCGCCGCACCTCCCTCCCCCGGCAACAACCGCCCGGGGACACCCCGGCGGACGGTGCATCCCTGCCCTGGGGACGGTCCCCGCTAACGGCGGAAAGTGGTCAACTCGGTTTCAAGGTAGGACGGATCAGGCATGGGGCGATCAGGCCACGCTGGAGTCGAAGGCGTTGAGGATCTCGGCCGGATGGGTCACCCGCTCGACCATGCCCTCGATCACCCGGGCCAGCACGGGATGGTCGATCCCGCGCAGTGCCGCCAGGTCCAGCCCGGAGAGATCCGGCAGCCGCCCCGGACATCCCGGGGTCGTCGCCTCCACTTCCTGCTGCTTCGTCACCATGTGCCGCCGGGCCCCCTGTCGCGTCGCACACCGGATGGTCCACTTCCCTTTCCCGCCCCCCGGGCCGTGGAAACAGCGCTCCCCGGCCCGGTCCGCGCCCTCGGCGCGGGCGTCAGAGCGTGGCCTCCAGGACCGCGATCCGGGCCCGGACGGCTTCCGAGCGCCCTGCGGCGCCCTCGTGGGTCCGCGTCCACAGCTCCAGCGCCGAGCGGTAGGCGTCCAGCGCGGCGCGGGGCCGGGCGAGGCGTTCCAGCACGTCCCCGCGCAACTGCTGTACGCGGGCGGCCAGTTGGACGGCGGTGTCCGCGCGGTCCTCGACGTCGGCCTCCAGGGCGGCCCGCCAGGCCCGCCGGTAGGAGTCCGCCGCCCGGTCGAGGCGTTCCAGCGCCCGGGTGTGGCCGTGGATCTCCTGCTGGACGTCGCCGTGGTCCCGCCAGACGCGCGCCTGTTCCAGCGGGTCGCGGCTGTGCCGGACGGCGAGCTCCAGCAGGTACTCGGCCTCCCGCAGGTCCACCGGGTCGCCCTCGTACGCGTGCCGCAGCCGGAGCCCGGTGGCCAGCCGCAGCAGCCGGTGGGCCGCACCGGGGTCGGACTGCGGGACCGCGGCCCGGCTCTCGCGCAGGACGCGTACGGCGGCCCCGGTGAACGGCCGGCCCTCGGCGGCCCGGGCCCGCTCCAGGAGTACGTCGCCCCACTCGGGCAGGAGTTCCCCGACGGCCTCCGCGTCGCGGGGGATCAGCCGCCTGGCCCGTCCGTACGCCTCGGCAGCGTCCTCCAGGGCCGCCGGGTCGGTGTCCCGCGCGTACCGCGCCCGGTGCACGCGCGCCAGGCACACCAGGGCGGCCACCCGGAGCTCCGGGTCTCCGCCCACCTCCGCCAGGGCCGCGTCCAGTTGACCGGCGGCCTCCTCCAGTCGGCCGGGGAGGTGGCGCAGCGCGTCGGCGAGCTCCACCCGCACTTGGGCGGTGCCCGGGCCGGTGCGGTCGGGGGCGGTGGGCGCGGCGGTCAGGGCCGCGGCCAGCCGGGCCGCGGCCTGTTCGGCCAAGGCCGTGCGCTCGGCTGGGTCCGGGGTGCGGGGCAGCAGGGCCAGCAGTACGCGGCCCAGGGCCAGGTGCAGTTCGGGGTACGGGGACGCCGGGACCCCACCCCCGCCGCCCCCGCCGTCCCCTCCGGAGCCGGGGTCGGGGCCGGAGCCGGGGGCCGGGCCCGCCAGGGGTTCGAGGGCGGCCCGGGCCTCGCGGAGCGCGCCCGCCTCGTCGCGCAGCCCGCTCAGCCGGATCAGGGTCTCGGCCCGCCGCACCGCGCAGTCCCGCCGCAGCTCCGGGTCGGCCTCGGCGCCGGCCGCCGCGAACCGCATGTCCGCCGCCGCCAGCAGCTCCGCGTCCGGTCCGGCGGCCAGCGCCCGCTCGTACAGCACCCGCCCGAGCACCGCCCCCGCGAGTGCCGTCCGCAGCCCGGTGACGGCCCGTTCCGCCTCGGCCAGCAGCTCCGGGTCCCGCTGGGCCGTCCACAGCCTCAGCAGCGCCCCCGCCAGTTCGGTCTCCGCCTCCTCCGGCGGATCGCCGGGACCCGGAGGGGCCGTCACCGCCCGCCGGAGCACCGCCACGGCCTCGTACAGCGCCCGCGCGCCGCCGTCCCCGGCGGCGTCGGCGTCGGCGAGGCGGTCCCGGGCGGCGCGCACCGCCCCGGCCCGGGTCGGCACCGGGGCCGCGGCGGGCCTGCGCACCGCGGGACCCTCCTCGGGCATCCCGGGCAGGTAGCGGCGTACGACTTTGGCCGAAACCTGTGCGAAGGCCTGCGGGAGCCGCCCCTCCGGAGCCCGTTCGTCCTCCTCGGGTCCGGGGTCGGCGACCGCCGGCGGGGCCCCGGTCAGCTGGGAGACCGCGAGCGCGGGGAAGTTGCGTACGCCCCGGCCGAAGTGCGCCAGCACGTACTCCGAGCAGTGCTTGAGCACCAGCGCGGCCTCGTCCCGCCCCAGCGGGCCCAGCAGCACGTCCTGCACCCCGGGGGCGAACTCGTACCAGTGCCCCGACCCCGGCGCGCTGCGCCGCAGCAGCCCGCTCAGCAGCACCTCCGCCAGGTCGGAGGGCTCGGAGTCCGGCAGCATCGTGCGCTGCACCAGCCGCATCACGGGCAGCGTCAGCGGCGCCGCCGACAGGTACACCGCGAGCTGTACGGCCCGGGGCGCGGCCGAGGACCGGAACCGCGCCACCAGCTCGCGCGGCGGGCGCACGGCACGCGGCGGCGGCAGGGGCGCGGCCGGATGATCGGCCAGGACCCGGCCCACCTCGGCCGGTACGGGCCCGGCGGTCAGCCCGGCCAGCAGCCGGGCCCACGCCCCGAGGGCGATCGCGCTCGGCGGGAGCACCGGCACCGTCAGCCCGCCCGTGGGCCGCCCGGGCAGCGGGGGCCGGTCCGGCCGGAACACCAGCCGCTGCCCGCCGCCCTCCGGCCGGGTGAGCGTGCCCCGCTCGGTGGGCAGCCAGCTGCGCCCCCACAGCCGCTGCGGCAGCGGCTGGACGACCATGCACGGGGTGCACTCGGCCCACCGGTGGAGCAGCCGCTGCGCGGTGCCCTCGCGCCACAGCGGCCCGGCGCAGTCGGAGACCACCATGGTCAGGGCCCGGCCGGTCGGGTCCCGCAGTTGGTCCCCGGTGCGCAGGCCGGAGGCGCGGACGCAGCCGGGTGCGGGGCTGCGGCCGAGCGCGGCCGTGCCGTCGGTGAGGCGGTGCAGGTAGTGCACCTGGACGTCCCGGAAGGCGCCCAACCGCTCGCACACGGACCGCAGTTCCTCGAACATGTCCTGCCAGACGGCCATCGACGGGGAGGCGTCCATCACCAGCCGTACGGTCGCCTCGCGCCGGCTCTGCGGGCGGAGCACCGGGATGACCAGTCCGAGGGCGCGGGCGCTGGCCTCGGCGGTGGCCGCCTCGTCGATCACCAGCCGGGTGGGCGGCCCGGGCGGGCGATGGCGCTGGAGGGCGCGCAGGGCCCGTTGGATGTCGAGGATGCGGGGCAGCGCGGCGGCTCCGGGCACCCGTACGGGCACCCCGTACTCCTCGGGCGACTGCTCGGGCCGGTCCCCGTCGGCGCCGTCGTGGCGGGCCGCGCCGGGTGCGTAGAGCCCGACCGGGGCGTCGGGCTCGGCGTCGGGGCGTACCGGTTCGGCGGGCTCCCCGGGCGGCTCCTCGGCCGCGGTCCGCGGGGCGCCCGGTCCCGGCCCGCCGGGGGCGGCCCGCCCGGGCCCGGCGAGGTGCCCGGCCAGCCACAGGGCGTCGGCGAGTTCACCGGCGGACGGGTCGAGCCCGGCGGCGCGCAGCAGCGCGGCCAGTTCACGGACGCCGGGCGCGCCGGCGGAGGCCACGGCCGATCACCTCGGACGGTCGAGGCGTTGGATGAGCAGGTCCGCGAGGTCCTCCCGGGTGGGCGGGGCGGCGTAGTGGGTCAGGTACACGGCGTTGAGGAGTTGGTCGGCGGCGACCAGTTCGGACTGGGAGCGGCTGAGGAACTCCCGGATCAGGTCGGCCCCGAGGCGGGCGGCCTCCTCGCCGAGGTGGGCGCGGACCATGGTGGCGAGGCGTTTCTCGCCCGGCTGCCCGAGCTTCAGCTGGATGCAGCGGCGCAGCAGGGCGGCGGGGAAGTCCCGTTCCCCGTTGCTGGTCAGGATGATGAAGGGGAAGGCGTGGCAGCGGACGCGGCCGCCGCGGACGGTGACCTTGGTCCCGTCGTCGGTGAGCACCTGCACCTCGGGCTCGGCGTCGGCGACGCGTTCCAGCTCGGGGAGGGCGAACTCCCCCTCCTCCAGGACGTTCAGGAGGTCGTTGGGGAGGTCGATGTCGCTCTTGTCGAGCTCGTCGATGAGCAGGACGCGGGGTCGGGCGGTCGGCAGCAGGGCGGTGCCGAGGGGCCCGAGCCGGATGTACTTCCCGATGCCGGGGACCCCGGGGTCCGTGGCGGCGGCCGGTACCCCGGCAGTGGCGCCGGTACCGGAGCCGGAGCCGGTGCCGGAGCCACTGCCGGTGCCGCTGCTCGCCGCGATCTGTACGTCCTGCAGTCGGGCCAGGGCGTCGTAGCGGTAGAGGCCGTCCTGGAGCACGGTCCGGGACACGACGGGCCAGCGCAGCACCCGCCCCAGCTTCAGCTCGTGGGCGACGGCGTGCGCGAGGGTGGACTTCCCGGTGCCGGGGAAGCCGGTCACGAGCAGGGGCCGGCGCAGGTACAGGGCCGCGTTGATGGCCTCCAGCTCCTCCGGTTCCGGCCGGTGCAGTTCGGCGGCCTGCCGGTGCGCGCCGAGCCGCCGGGCCACGTTGCCGTCGGCGACCCGGGCCGGACCGTCCGGCTCGGCCACGGGGCCGCCGTCGAAGTCCCGCCAGGGCGGCGGGTCGGGCAGTGCGTCGATCCCGTCGTGGGGTTCGCCCACCCCGCGGTAAATGAGCCACTCGTCGTTCATGGTGCTCCTGCTCCCTCCCTCGCGTCCGCCGCTCGCGTCCACCCGCGTCCACCCGCGTCCACCCGCGTCCACCCCGCGCCCGCGGCGCCCTCACGCCGTCGCGGTCGCCGTCGGCGCCGTCACCGCCGCCGTCACAGGTCTCCCTGGAGCGGTTCCTCGTCCGGCAGCGGCCGCGCCGGGTCCTCCCACACCAGGCCCGTCCCGGCCGCCCAATAGGCGTCGGGGTCCGCCGCGTACGCCCTCCCCCGGAGGTTCCGCAGTCGCTCCGGGAGCACCTCCGCACGTCCGGCGTCGGCCAGTTCCTCGCGCAGCCCGCGGTGGAAGGGCGCGCAGGAGGCTCCCGGGTCGGGAGGTGGCCGTCGGGTCACCGCCACCCCGTACCCGGCGTCCCGTACCGCGTGCAGCGACCCGAGGGTGGGCTCCTGGTCGGCGGCCCGGCAGTGCACCGGCACGGTGTTGTCGGGGAGGCCCGTCAGCCACTCGGTGGCGGGGGTGCGCGGGCGACCCCGTACGCAGTCGGCGCGTTCGTCCTGCAACGGTCCCGCCTGGACCCGCGCCCAGCGGGCGGAGGCGTCGGTGCCCTCGCGGTCGGCGGGGTGTTCCCTGGCCCCGCCCGGGTGCGTGCCGGCGGGGTGCGTGGTGCCCGGGTTCGCGCCGGCGGGGTGGCGCAGGACCACCGGCCGCTGCACGCCGAGCGGTACGCCGCCCACCACCACCCATTCGTCGACCGCCAGCCCGAACAGCGCGGGGGCCACGGCCACTTCGAGCAGGGCCACCGTCTCGTGGGTGTCGCAGCGCCGGAAGCCTTCGGCGAGCGGGGCCCGTAACGCCTCCGGCAGACCCGTCAGGGTGGCCCGTACGCCCGAGTCCACCGGCGTCAGCCGGCCGGCGTGCGCGGGACCGGCCAGCACCGAGACCCGCCAGTCGTAGACGTCCTCCCAGCCGTGCGCCCAGACCTCCAGCAGCACCGAGGCCCCGGGCGGCAGCCCGCCGGACCGCTTCGCCGGGCCGTGGACCGCCCGCCCGGCCGAGGCCCGACGGCGCCGCTCCCGCTCGGCGAGACCCCGTTCGTGGCGCTCGCCCAGCTCGCGCCGCAGCGGCCGCCACAGCCGCTCGGCCGTGGCCCGTACCCAGTCCCACAGCTCCTCGTCCGCGCCCGGGGTGACCGGCTCGCGGTGGTCGGCCACGCTCACGTCCGTCGCGTAGCGGAGCATCGCCGCGGCCTCCGGCGTCCCACCGGGCGGGTCGTGCAGCAGCCCCAGGCCGTCGCGCCAGCTCAGCGGGGCCGGTGGCAGCGGGTCCGGTTCCTCGCCGCGCGCCGCCTCGACCAAGGCCCGTACGACCTCGGAGGAGCCCGGCGGGGGCAGCTCGGCCAGCAGCCCGCACAGGGTGGTGCGCTCGCCGGGGGTGAGCCGGCCCCGGCCCGCGTACGGGTCGCCCTCCGGCGGCGGGAGCTCGCCGTGCACGTCCGTCCAGGTCCGCCGGTTGTCGAGATCGCTGAGGTGCTGGTCGTAGTGGTGGAGGTCGTGGGCCTGCATGATCCGGCGGTAGAGCCCGACCTGGCCGCGTGCGGCCATCGGCAGGGTGCGCAGCTGTACGACGGAGACGGCGAGCCCGCCGCCGCCCGTCCGGCGCCGGGCCTTGAGCACGCCGACGACCTCGCCGCGGGCGAGGTCCACCACGGGCCCGCCGGACATGCCGGGCTCGATCTCGTCGTCGTCGCCGAGCCGGATGGCCGCGCCGTTGCCGGCGGTGCCGCGCAGGCGGGTGGTGCGGCCGGTGATCTCGGGCGTGCCGAGGTCCTCGGTGCAGCCGAAGTAGGCGACCTCGTCGAAGCGGGGCCTGGAGCGGTCGGTCACGTACACGCAGGCGTGCGAGACGGGGGCCAGGACCCTGACCAGCGCCAGGTCGGGCAGGTCCCACAGGGCGTGCCGGCCGGGCCGCCGTTCCTCCAGCCGCTCGGGCAGGACGCACTCCACGCGCCCGGTGACCGTGCCGGTGCCGCTCCCGGCGGAAAAGGTGATGCCGACCTCGCGTCCCGTCAGACGCACCGCAGCACCCCCTTCGCCGACCACGTGCGCACACGTCAGGACCCAGCCGGGGGCGACGAAGAAGCCGCTCCCCCAGGTGGGACCGGTCCGATGACTGCGAGGGTTCTCATACCCTCCCGGCGGGGCGTGAACGCGTACGGTCGCCGCCTGGACGAGGGGCTCCAGAAGCTCGAAGGCGCGCGCGGATCCAGTCGTGCGCCCGTCCGTCATCCGCACCCCCCGCTCGTTGGGCATCCAGGCTAGACCCGGGAAGGGCGCAGGCGGGAGGTCTCGCCTTAAGGCGGATTATCCTGGCGGGAAACACCCCCTGCAGACCCCCATCACGGCACGGAGCCCGACTTGTACTTCACCGATCGCGGCATCGAGGAGCTGGAGAAGCGGCGCGGCGAGGAGGAGATCACCTTCGAGTGGCTCGCCGAGCAGCTGCGCACCTTCGTCGACCTGAACCCGGACTTCGAGGTCCCGGTGGAACGCCTGGCCACCTGGCTGGCCCGGCTGGACGACGACGAGGACGCGGACGACGAGTGACCCCCGGGGGGCCGGGCACCGGCCTGACGGCCCCGCCCGGACCCCACCCCTACTGGCCGGTTCTGTCCGCCGGCACCGAATTGCCTCGGCTCCGGCGCCTCCGGCGGGCACGATGGGCCCGGTGAAGGACCTCCCGCCCGGCCTGCCGCCGGCCCACTCGCGCAAGTGGCACAACCGACGCTGGTGGGACCAGCTGGGCTACCTCCGCGTGCGCTCCTTGGGAAACCCGCGGTGGCCCCGCGACATGCCGTGGCTGATCACGTGGCTGCGACGCGAACGCCCGACGGCCCTCCCCACGGATCAGCTCCTCTACGACGAGGCGATCGCCGCGGCGCGGCACTACGCACGCCTCCCCCGGCACGCGCCGGAGGCCGAAAGCGCATGGGACCGTCTTCTGGAGCCGGTGGACGAGCTGTTGACCCGCCGCCAGGCCAGACACCTGACCGCGGCCCACGAAGCCCGCACCGGGCAGTCCGACGCAGGCACCTGACCGTCTCAGCGCTCGCCGACAATCTCGGTTGCTCCGGGAGCATTCGGGTCACACGCGGGAGTCCCTGTCCGAGGCCTTCGGGGTCTCCGCGGACACGGTGGCGGCCTGGGAGTCACACGACACCCAGGAGACCCGCACGGGGGACGTCAACCACCTCGGCAAGAAGTACGCGACGAGCGCCGACCCGGTGGCGGTCACGGCCGATCAGACCCTCGGCATGCCGGAGCGGCTGGCCTCGGCGATTCACGAACTCGTCGCCGAGTACGAGGCCAAGGACTCGCCGGAGGCCGTCTGCGCACGTGACGCCGACAAGTTGGAGTGCATGCTCCAAGGCATCGAGTACAAGGCCCAGGGACACGCCAACGCCCAGCGGTGGATCGACAACAGCAGGGCCCGCCTCACCACTGAGACCGGGCAACGGCTGGCCGACGAGCTGCTGGACCAGGAACCGCTCGACTGGCTGCGGACCGTTCTCGGCGAGAAGCACTGACGGCGGGCCTGGAGCCATGCCCGGGCAGGGGCGAGCGGTGGCGTACTCGTGGGGTGTGGCGCTGGACGCCGTCGACGGACTGGGGCGGCCCGGTCGGCAGGACGCCCCGTAGGGGCTGCGTACGACACCGGCCCGGCCGCTCGGGGCGGTCGGGCCGGTGTCGTGTGCGCTCCGGTGACGGAGCGCTGGGAGGTTCCTCGGGCGCCCGGGATCAGGCGGCCTTGGTCTCCCAGAAGATGCGGTCGATCTCGGCGATGAGCTCAAGAGCCTTCGCGCCGGTCGCCGGGTCGTTCGACGCCTTGGCGGCCGAGAGGGCCTTCAGGGTGTCGTTGACCAGGGTGTGCAGCTGCGGGTACTTCTCGAAGTGCGGGGGCTTGAAGTAGTCGCTCCACAGCACCGAGACGTGGTGCTTGGCGAGCTCGGCGCGCTGCTCCTTGATGGTGATGGCGCGCGCGCGGAAGTCGGCGTCTTCGTTGGCCTGGTACTTCTCCTGCACGGCCTTGACGGACTCGGCCTCGATGCGGGCCTGGGCAGGGTCGTACACGCCGCACGGAAGATCGCAGTGGGCGGAGACCTTCGCCTTGGGGGCGAAGAGGCGGGAAAGCATGGAGTTTGTCCTCCTCGTGATCGTCTTCTCAAGGGGGAGATTACTCGCTGAACAACCGGATTTCGCGGCCGCCCCCATGGGCTTAGGACAAAAGTCCAGGGGCGCGGCCGGACCGGTGAGCGAATGTACGGACCCGTGCGGCAGCATGCGGGGGTGACGAGGAGGACACGCATGGTGGAGAACGGGCGCCCGCGCAGGCGGTTCGAGGTGGTGGAGGTGACGGGGCCTTCGATGGTGCCCACGCTGCTGAACGGGGACCGGCTCGTGGTCCGGTACGGGGCTGCCGTACGGCCGGGCGACGTGGTGGTGCTGCGGCATCCGCTCCAGCAGGACCTGTTGGTGGTCAAGCGCGCGGTGGAGCGGCGGCCGGGCGGCAGCTGGTGGGTGCTCGGCGACAACCCGTACAACGAGACCGGCGACAGCACCGTCTTCGGGCCGGTGCCCGCCGAGCTGGTGCTGGCGACGGCGGTGCTGCGCTTCCGGCCGCGCGAGGAGGATCAGCGTTCGCTGAGGGCGCGGCTGTCCTGGGCGGCCTCGGCGCTGCGCCCGCTGTGGGCGGACGCCTCGGCCTCCAGCCGCTTGCGGGCGCGGTAGGCGGCCACGTTCGCCCGGGTGGCGCAGCGGTCGGAGCAGTAGCGCCGGGAGCGGTTGGTGGAGGTGTCGAGGTAGGCGTTGCGGCAGGGCGCGGCCTGGCACAGTCCCAGGCGGTCGGGGCCGTGCTCGGTGAGGGCGAAGGCCAGCCCCATCGCGGCCATGGCGGCGTAGCCGGCCGAGGCGTTCGAGGGGTGCTCGGCGAGGTGGATGTGCCAGTCGGGGCGGCCGTCGTCGGCAAGGGTCTCGTGGCCGGACACCTGGGGGCTGACGGGGAACTCCATGAGCAGCGAGTTCAGCAGGTCGACGGCGAGGACCTCGTCGCCGCCGTCGGCGGCCTCGAAGACGGAGCGCAGGCGGCCGCGGACGTTGCGGAAGCGGGTGACGTCACCGTCGGTGACGCGGCGCGCCATCTGCTGACTGGCGCCGAACAGGGCGCGGACGGCGTCCACCGAGGTGAGCGAGTCCTTGTTGCGGGCCGGCTCCTCGGTGTTGACCAGGCGCACGGCGAAGTCCGAGTAATGGGCCAGTTCCACTTGTAGTCCTTACGGCTGCGGATTAGTGTCCCAGGTAACGGCTGAGACGTCTTCGAGGGTATTACGTGTGGAGGGGGTTCGGGATGACGGATACGGCGAACACGACGGATGCGACCGGAGCGACGGGCACGACCGACTGGCAGGCCTGGCAGGACAGCTGGGACCGACAGCAGGAGTGGTACATGCCCGACCGCGAGGAGCGGTTCCGCGTGATGCTGGACATGGTCGAGGCACTGGTGGGACCCGCCCCCCGGGTGCTGGATCTCGCATGCGGTACGGGAAGTATTACGGACCGCGTCCTCAAGCGGTTCCCGGAAGCCACCAGTACGGGCGTCGATCTCGACCCCGCCCTGTTGACCATCGCCGAGGGGCACTTCGCGGGTGACGCACGCGTCACCTTCGTGACCGCCGACCTCAAGGACCCGAACTGGCCCGACGCCCTCCCCCGCACCACGTACGACGCGATCCTGACGGCCACCGCCCTGCACTGGCTGCCGAGCGAGGGGCTGACCGTCCTGTACGGGCAGCTCGCACCCCTCCTGCCCCCGGGCGGGGTGTTCATGAACGCCGACCACATGCCCGACCCGGCCACCCCGCGCATCGACGCCGCCGAGCACGCCCACCGGCACGCCGGCATGGACCGGGCCAGGGCGGCCGGGGCGGTGGACTGGCGCGAGTGGTGGGCGCTGGCGGGCGCCGAGCCGGCGCTGGCCGAGCAGGTGAAGCGGCGCTTCGAGATCTACGGGGAGCACGCGGACGGCGACACCCCCTCCGAGGCCTGGCACGCCGAGACCCTGCGCGCCGCAGGCTTCGCGGAGGCCCGTACGGTCTGGCGCTCCCCCTCGGACGCCCTGGTCCTAGGTCTGAAGTAGGGACCTGGAGCGGCAATCCGGAACCCGGAAAGGACTGAGGGGCGGTACGGGGATCCGTACCGCCCCTCGTCCGTCCGCGGACGCGGACCGCAGCACCTGTCGGAGCTACAGCACCTTGGAGAGGAAGGCCTTCGTGCGGTCGTGCTGGGGGTTGCCCAGGACGTCGCGGGGGTGGCCGGACTCCACGACGACGCCGCCGTCCATGAAGACGAGGTTGTCGCCGACCTCGCGGGCGAAGCCCATCTCGTGGGTGACCACGATCATGGTCATGCCCGATTCGGCGAGGTCCCGCATGACGTCGAGGACGTCACCGACGAGCTCCGGGTCGAGCGCCGAGGTGGGCTCGTCGAAGAGCATCAGCTTCGGTTCCATGGCCAGCGCGCGGGCGATGGCCACGCGCTGCTGCTGGCCGCCGGAGAGCTGGGTGGGGTAGTTCCCGCCCTTGTCACCGAGGCCCACGCGGTCCAGGAGCTTGATGGCACGCTCGCGCGCCACCGCCTTCGACTCCCCCTTGACCATGACCGGGGCTTCCATCACGTTCTCGATGGCCGTCATGTGCGGGAAGAGGTTGAAGCGCTGGAAGACCATGCCGATGTCCCGGCGCTGGGCCGCGACCTCGCTGTCCTTCAGCTCGTAGAGCTTGTCACCCTTCTGGCGGTAGCCGACGAGCTCCCCGTCGACGTACAGCCGTCCGGCGTTGATCTGCTCCAGGTGGTTGATGCACCGCAGGAAGGTCGACTTGCCGGAGCCGGACGGGCCGACCAGACAGAAGACCTCACGCGGGGCGACCTCCAGGTCGATGCCCTTGAGGATGTGCGCCGCACCGTAGGACTTGTGGACGCCCTCGGCCTTCACCATGGCAGTCGTCATCAGGCCACCGCCTTGCGATTCGAGAAGCTGGACAGTTTCGCCTTGATCTTCTGCAGCGGTGTCGGCGGCAGCGAGCGGAGCGCGCCACGGGCGTAACGGCGCTCCAGGTAGTACTGGCCGACGCTGAACACGCTGGTCAGGGCGAGGTACCAGATCGACGCGACGAAGAACATCTCCATCACCGCGAACGAGGTCGAGGCGATGTCCTGGGCGGCGCGCAGCAGGTCGAAGTACTGAACGGCCACGACCAGCGACGAGGTCTTCAGCATGTTGATGAACTCGTTGCCCGACGGCGGCACGATCACCCGCATGGCCTGCGGCAGCACGACGCGACGCATCGTCTGCGTGCGGGTCATGCCGAGCGCGTGCGAGGCCTCGGTCTGGCCCTCGTCGACCGACTGGATGCCGGCGCGGACGATCTCCGCCATGTACGCGCCCTCGTTCAGGCCCAGACCCAGCAGGGCGGCCAGGAACGGCGTCATGACCTGGGTCATCTCGTCCTTGTAGAACCCGAGGTTCAGGATCGGGAAGATCAGGGCGAGGTTGAACCAGATCAGCAGCTGCACGTACACCGGGGTGCCGCGGAACAGCCAGATGTAGAACCAGGCGATCGTGCTGGTCACCGGGTTCTTCGAGAGCCGCATGACCGCGAAGAGGACGCCGAGGACCAGACCCAGGGCCATCGAGGTGATGCTGATCCAGACCGTGTTGACGACACCGCGCAGGATCGACGGGTCGAACAGCTTCTCCGGCACGGTGGCCCAGCGCACGTTGCCCTGCGAGAAGGCGACGGCGAGCGCCACGACCAGGCCGATGACGACCACGGCGCTGATCCAGCGGCCGTAGTGGCGCACCGGGATGGCCTTGATGGCCTCGGGGGGGACGGCCCCGGCCGGCGGGGTGTCCGCCGGGCCCGGGACCTTGTCGAGCTTGTCAGTCACAGTGACTGCCCTTCAGTGTGCTGCGGTGGTACGCGGAGATCAGGAACCGGCGTTGATCTTGGCCTCGGTGACGGCGCCGGAGCCGGCGTTCCACTTGTCCAGGGCGGCCTTGTACGTGCCGTCCTTGATGACCGCGTCAAGGGCTTCCTTGAGCGCGTCGCGCAGCTGGGTGTTCTTCTTGTCCACCGCGATGCCGAAGAGACCGGCGTCGGTCGGGTTGGCGATGGCCTCGAAGTCGTTGCCGCCGCCGGCGGTCTGCGCGATGTACGCGGCGACCGGGGAGTCGTTCAGGTCGGCGGCGGCGCCACCGGCCTTCACACGGGTCTGGGCCTCGGCGTCGGTCGGGAAGGACTCGATCTTGAGCTCGCCCTTGCCCTCCGTCTTGCACTTCTCGGCCTGGGTCTTGGCCGACTCCTCGTACGTGGTGCCGCGCTGCACGGCGACCGTCTTGCCGCACAGGTCGTCGAGGGTCTTGATGCCCTGGGGGTTGCCCTTCTTGACCAGGATGCCGGTCGAGGCGGAGAAGTAGTCCACGAAGTCGACACCGGCACCGGTCTTGGCGCCCTTGTCGTCCAGGCCCTCCTGACGGGCCTTGGTGTCGGTGAGCGAGGACATGACCAGGTCGCTGCGGCCCGTCTGCATGCTGCCGATCAGCGTGTCGAAGGTGCCCGACTCGAACTTGAACTGCACGCCGAGCTGCTTGGCCAGGGCCGCCGCCACGTCGGGGTCGACACCGACGATCTTGCCGCCCTCGGTGAACTCCATCGGCGCGTAGGTGGCGTCCGTGCCGACCTTGATGACACCGGCGTCCTGGATCTTCTTCGGGAGCTTGGAGAAGAGCGGGGCGCTGCTGTTGGCGGCCGCGCCCGAGGGGGTGCTGGAGGCCTTGTCGGTCTGGTCACCACAGCCGGTGAGGATCAGGGCGCCCGCGACCGCGATCGCGCCGACCGCGGCGATCCGGGACCGTGCGGCGGTCG
Organism: Streptomyces sp. CLCI03; assembly: GCF_053615355.1. Lineage (NCBI taxonomy): Bacteria > Bacillati > Actinomycetota > Actinomycetes > Kitasatosporales > Streptomycetaceae > Streptomyces > Streptomyces sp. CLCI03. Next base: position 2,870,096 of record NZ_CM132132.1, read on the forward strand.
TACGACGGGTGGTGCTAGCGGTCATGGCTTGGTTCCTCCGGCGCTGGTGGAAAAGCAACGAAAAACGGTCGGACACGCACCATCGAGTGTCGCGACCTTGTGTGATTACGGCATCTTGCCATTCGGACTGAGACATTCAGGGTGCCCGTCAGGTCAAAATCGCATAACGGGCGCCCGGGGTAGCCCAACAGGACTGCGGAGAACGGGGTTCGAGGCCGCAGATACTGCTGTGACCTGCTGTTTTTACCGCAGTTTCTACGGGGCGTCTCGCCCACTGGACGGCAAGGTTTGGACTTTTCGCCAAAAGCCGGGCAGCGGGCCTACAGTTGAGCGGGAATCGACTCGTCTGGGCGAGCGTTCTTCGGGTAGAACAGATCCTTACACCCCTCATCCGGGGCTCAGGGCGCGCGTGCGGCGCGCCCGCGCGTACGAACCTCCCCTTCGCGGAGACGGGCCAACCGTTGACGCGGAGTACGGACGCGGTGCCCGCCCACCCCTTAACCAGGAGTGGCCACCCTCAACGAACAAAAGGAATTAAGGGGTCACACGAAGTGGCAGCGGAGATCGTCAACCCTCGCAGCGACAGCGCGACGGACAACAACCCCGACGCGGTGTTCGCGCTGCACCGGGGCGGCAAGATGGCCATCCAGGCCACGGTTCCGGTGAACGACAAGGACGACCTGTCCCTCGCGTACACGCCGGGCGTGGCAAAGGTGTGCACGGCCATCGCCGAGCAGCCGGAGCTGGTGAACGAGTACACCTGGAAGTCCAACGTGGTCGCCGTCGTCACCGACGGCACGGCCGTGCTCGGCCTCGGTGACATCGGCCCGGAAGCCTCCCTCCCCGTGATGGAGGGCAAGGCCATCCTCTTCAAGCAGTTCGGTGGTGTGGACGCGGTTCCGATCGCGCTCGCCACCAAGGACACGGACGAGATCGTCGAGACGGTCATCCGTCTGGCCCCGTCCTTCGGCGGGGTCAACCTGGAGGACATCTCGGCGCCCCGTTGCTTCGAGATCGAGCGCCGCCTCCAGGAGGCACTGGACATCCCGATCTTCCACGACGACCAGCACGGCACGGCCATCGTGACGCTGGCCGCGCTGCGCAACGCCGCCAAGCTCACGGGTCGCACCCTCGGCGACCTGCGCGCCGTGATCGCGGGCGCGGGCGCGGCCGGTATCGCCATCGCCAAGATCCTCGTGGACGCGGGTATCGGCGACGTCTGCGTCACCGACCGCAAGGGCGTCGTGTCCGCGGACCGCTCCGACCTGACGGACGTCAAGGCGGAGATCGCGGGCCTGACCAACAAGACCGGTCAGACGGGCTCCCTGGAGACCGCGCTGAACGGCGCGGACGTCTTCATCGGCGTCTCCGGCGGCTCCGTCGCCGAGGAGGCGGTGGCCACCATGGCGAAGGACGCGTTCGTCTTCGCCATGGCCAACCCGAACCCGGAGGTCCACCCGGACGTCGCGCACAAGTACGCGGCGGTCGTGGCCACGGGCCGTTCGGACTTCCCGAACCAGATCAACAACGTGCTGGCGTTCCCGGGCATCTTCGCGGGCGCCTTCAAGGTGCGCGCCACCCGGATCACCGAGGGCATGAAGATCGCCGCCGCCGACGCCATCGCCGGCGTCGTGGGTGACGAGCTCGCCGCCGACTACGTGATCCCGTCGCCGTTCGACGAGCGCGTGGCCGAGGCCGTCGCCACGGCCGTGGCCGCCGCGGCCAAGGCCGACGGAGTGGCCCGCCTGGTCTGAGACCGGAGCCGAGCAGTACGCAGAGGCCCGACCGGATCCTTCCGGTCGGGCCTCTGCGTGTCCCCGTCACCGCACGGGTGCGACGAAGGCCTCACCCGTGCGGTCCCGAGAGGTCTGGAACCCGGACCTACCGAGCGGTAGCGTCGCCGCATGTTCGCTGCCTACGCCGCCCGAATCGACCGTGACCAGCCGCTGAACGGCCTTGAGCTGGGCGACCGCCCGGCCCCCGAGGCCCGGCCCGGCTGGGTGACCGTGAACGTCAAGGCCGCCTCCCTCAACCACCACGACCTGTGGTCGCTGCGCGGGGTCGGCCTCGGCGAGGAAAGACTCCCGATGATCCTCGGCTGCGACGCCGCCGGGATCGACCAGGACGGCAACGAGGTCGTCCTGCACTCCGTGATCGGCCAGAGCGGCCACGGGGTCGGCCCGGACGAGCCGCGCTCGATCCTGACCGAGCGCTACCAGGGAACCTTCGCCGAGCAGGTGACCGTCCCCGCCTGGAACGTGCTGCGCAAGCCCGCGGAGCTGACCTTCGAGGAGGCCGCCTGCCTTCCGACGGCCTGGCTGACCGCGTACCGGATGCTGTTCACCAACGCCGGGGTCCGCCCCGGGGACTCCGTCCTGGTGCAGGGCGCCGGCGGGGGTGTCGCGACCGCCGCGATCGCCCTCGGCAAGGCGGCCGGCCTGCGGGTCTTCGCCACGAGCCGGGACGAGGCCAAGCGCAAGCGGGCCGTGGAGCTGGGCGCCGTGGAGGCCTTCGAGCCGGGCGCGCGGCTACCGCAGCGGGTCGACGCGGTGATCGAGACGGTGGGCGCGGCCACTTGGTCGCACTCCGTGAAGTCCCTGCGGCCGGGCGGCACCCTGGTGATCTCCGGCGCCACGAGCGGCGACCGCCCCGCGCACGCCGAGCTGACCCGCATCTTCTTCCTGGAACTGAAGGTGGTCGGTTCGACGATGGGCTCGAAGGACGAGCTGGAGGACCTCCTCGCCTTCTGCGCGACCACCGGGCTGCGGCCGGTGATCGACGAGGTGCTGCCGCTGGACCGGGCGCGGGAGGGATTCGAGAAGCTCGCGTCGGGCGACCTCTTCGGCAAGATCGTCCTCACCCCCTGACCCCCTTGGATGTCAACCAGGGTTGACGAACCTCCCGCGTCAACCTACATTGACATCCATGACCGAAGCCACTGATCTCGCCGAGCGGGCCGGTGACCGTGACCCGCGCGTGGGCCTGCGTGCCGTGGCCGCCCTCCGCAGGCTGCTGGAGCAGCTGGAGGCCGTACAGGTACGCAGCGCCCGCGCGCAGGGCTGGTCCTGGCAGGAGATCGCGGCCGAGCTGGGCGTCAGCCGGCAGGCCGTGCACAAGAAATACGGGAGGCTCTGATGTTCGAACGCTTCACCCGCGACGCCCGGTCCACCGTGACCGGGGCGGTCACCGAGGCCCGGCGGAGCGGGGCCGCCACCGTCACCGAAGAACACCTGCTGCTCTCCCTGCTGGCCCTGGGCACCCTGGACCCGCTCGGCGTGGACCACGCGGCGGTGGCCGCCGACCTCACGGCCGCCCGCCGCCGGGGCGGCATGTCCCGTGCCGACGAGGAGGCGCTGGCCGGGCTCGGGATCGACCTCACCGAGATCGTCTCGCGCATCGAGGAGACGCACGGCGAGGGCGTCCTCGCGACCCCGGCGCCCCGCAGGCGGACCCTGGGCGCCTCACTCCGGTCCGCCCTGGGCCGAGCCGACACGGACGACCGCACCGGCAGCTACCACGTGCCCTTCACCGAGGGGTCGAAGAGGGTGCTGGAGCAGTCCCTACGGATCGCCCTGGGCCGCAAGGACCACCACATCGGCACCCTGCACCTGCTCCTGGCCCTGCTCTCCCGTCCCGGCACCGTCGCCGAGGTCCTGTCGGACCACGGCGTCACCTACGACACGGCCGAAACGGCCCTGGCGGCCTGACCGCCGACGCCCGAGCCGCCGGCCGGAGCCCCGCCCTTTCAGCCCCGCCGGCGTCCGCGCCGCCGGACCCCCGGGCGGAGCCCCGCCCTTTCGGCCCCGCCGGCGTTTGAGGCGCGGGGTCCGGGGCGGCGCCCCGGCAGCGCAGCCGCGCGGACTACGACGTGACCCCGAACGTGGTTCCCAGTCGGCCACAGGCGGCTTCGAGGTGCCGGCGGGCCTCGGCCACCTGGGCGGAGGTCACCCCCCGGTCCCGGGCCGCGTCGCGCACCTCGTCGCGGAAGCGGTCGAGCAGCCGGTCGAGGTCCCGGGCCGGATCGCCGGTGGCCGCGAGATCCGCGGCCCACGCCGAGGCCTGCCCCGCCTCCGCCGCGCCCGCGGCCGAGGCGTCGGCCGAGCCCGCGGCAGGCGCCCCGCCGAGCCAGGCTCCCGCCAGGCTGCCCAGCACTCCCCCGGACCTGGCGAACTGCTCCTGCAGCTGGCCCGCGATGCGCTGGACCTCCTCGCGGGCCCGCTCCTGGGCCTCCTTGGCCTGGCGGCGGGCCTGCTGCGCCTCCTCACGGGCCCGGCGGCTCTCGTCCTTCGCCCGGCGGGCCTGTTCCTTCCACTCCTGCCGCGCCTTGCGCAGGTCCTCCTTGGCGGCCTTCCAGGACTCGTCCTCGACCTGGGTCGCCGAGGCCGAGGCCGCGGCCCGCATCTCGCGGCGCAGGTCACCGGCCGCGCCCCGGACGTCGTCGCGGATCTCGGCGGCGAGTTCGGTCACCGAGTCGCGGATCTCCACCTCCAGGTCGGCCAGTTCGCCGCCCCGGTCGGCCAGTTCGGCCCGGCCGGCGTCGGTGATCGAGTACACCTTGCGCCCGCCCTCGGTGGCGTGCGTGACCAGGCCCTCGGCCTCCAGCTTCGCCAGTCGCGGGTACACGGTGCCCGCGGAGGGCGCGTACAGGCCCTGGAAGCGCTCCTCCAGCAGGCGGATCACCTCGTACCCGTGACGCGGGGCCTCGTCCAGCAACTTGAGGAGGTACAGGCGGAGTCGGCCGTGGGCGAAGACGGGCGGCATGTCAGAGCACCTTCTTGTCGAGCGTGAGGGGGGCCGCGGGGCCCTCGGCGTCGGCCTGCGGGCGGCGCAGCAGCGCGATCGAGCCCGAGACCGTGGTCGCCCGCAGGGTGCCCGCGCCGGAGCCGAGGGTTCCGGTGATCCGCTTGGCGCCCATCTGCCCCGAGACCCGCAGGTCCTCGAAGGCGTTCGAGACGCGCCCGGTGGCGGTGTTGGCCTCGACCTTGGCGTCGGCGGGGTGCGGGAGGCGGATCGCGACCTGCCCGGAGACGGAGTTGAGGAAGATGTCCACCGGCTCGGGGGCGGACGGGTCCGCGGCGAGGTCGATGAGCATGTCACCACTGACCGAGTCGGCCCGCACGTTGCCGCCCGAGCCGTCGACCACCGTCAGGCCGCCGGAGACGGAGTGGAAGCCGAACTCGCCGGAGACGGACTGGGCCTCGACGCCGCCGGACACGGTGTGCGCCTTGACCCGGCCGGACAGCCCGACCAGCGTGGCGTCCCCGGAGACCGTGTTGACGTCCGTGCCGCCGGAGATGCCGGAGGCGAAGACGGCGGCGCCGACCGCTGCCACGTGGACCTGCGTGGCGGCGGGCACGGTGAGGGTGATCGCGACGCTGCGCTCCCAGGCCTTGCGGCCGGAGGCGGAACCGGCCCAGGCCTTCCAGGGCTTGGTCTCGAACCACTGCTTGAGGCCCTGGGAGCCGTTCCAGGGCAGGTCCTCGTAGGAGACGGTCAGCGTGCCGCCGTCCTGTACGACGTACAGCGGCGGTCCGTCCACCTCGGTCACTTCCAGGCGGGCCGGTCCCTCCTCGGCGGCGACCACGTTCACCGTGCCGCTCACGAGGCGGACGCGGAGCTCGGTCACCGGCTCCCCGAAGGTGAGCTTCTGCGCTTCGGCGAAGTGCCACGTCGTCGGCGACGACGACTCGGGCGACTGCTCTGCCATGGTGCTGATCCTCCTCGTGCGTTCACGGACCGGGCTCGACGCACGCAACATATCGCGTCTTCTGTTAACACGATATATCGCGGTTGAGGGAAGTCAAGCGCCCTGCCGGAACCTCACCGATCGGTCCGTTTTGCACTATTGTGTGGGCATGTCAATATCCAGGGCCGCGACCGGCGGAATGCTGCTCTGCCGCGCCGAACCCCTTGCCGTCCGGCCCCCGGCACACCTGTTGCGCGTGCGCCTGCTGCTCGCCCCGGCGGGCGCCTGGAGCGTGCTCGTCCCCGAGGACAAGCCCTGGCGGGACGGCCCCGAGACCGTGGCGCAGGTCCTCACGGGCTGGGGCTCGGCGCTCGCGACGGGCACCACCTGGCCGGTCCTGAGCCTGTGGTGGGAGTCCGGCCGGGCCGGATTCGCCCTGGCCGGCGGGTTCCGGCGGTCCGTCGTCCACACCTGGGACGCGGCCGGGGGTCCGTCCGGCGAGCCCGATGCCATGCGGTCCCTGTCGGCGCGGCTCGGCCTGGACCCCGTGCTCGACATGGAGGAACTGGAACGCCTCACCCGCGCCGACCCCGACCCCGCCGTGGACGGGGAGGCCCGGCTGCTCGCGCTGGTCGCCCTGCTCACGCGTGCCGGGCTGGCGCTGCCGCCGGGGCTCGCCCCGGGCGAATCGGCCGACCGGCTACGGGCCGCGGCCCGGGTGGCGCCCGGCGTGGAACCGCTGGAGTGGTCGGGCTGGCGCGACGCGGTACGAGCCGAACTCGACGCGGCGGAACGGGGCCCGCTGGGCCCGTGGGTCCGCGGCCCGCGGGCCCGGCTGCTGGGCGCGGCTCAAGTGGCGGCGGGAGCGCCCCTGCTGGCCTGGGCGGCCCACCGCCGCAGCCCGGGCTGGGCGACGGCGGGGGCGGTCCTGCTCGCGCAGGGGACCGCGACCCTGGCGTACGACCGGGCCCGGGCGCGGCGCTAGGCGCGGCGCCCGGGCGCCGGGGGGTGTACCGGGCCCGGACGCCGGGTGGGTCGTCAGCGGGTCGCGGTCGGCAGCTCCTTCATCCGGTCGACGACCGTCCGGCTCATGACGGCGCTGGTGTACACGACCGTGCCGGGCTTGATCAGGCCCTGCTCGCCGGACTCGCCCTGCACCTGGACGCTGCGCTCGCCGAGGAAGGCGAGGGTCTGGCGGTCGAAGATCCACTCTTCACGCTGGCCGGAGTGCTCGTCGAGCCGGGCGACCGCGATCCCGCTGCGGCCCGCGGCGTCGACCGCGTCGTCCACCGTGACCACACCGGGGATCTTCGCCGCGGCCTTGTACAGCGCGGCCGTGAGCTCGGCCGGCGGATAGCTGCCGCGCAGGAGGTCGCCGATCGTGGTGAACGCCTCCTGGTCGGGGCCTCGGCCGTGGCCCTCGGTCTCCTGGTAGATGCGCTTCAGCAGCACGTCGGGGTCGGTGGGGAGCCCCGCGAGGTAGTTGTAGGTGGGTGCGTTGAGGTAGGGCGTCGGCACGTTGCCCTTCTCGTCGCGCCCCGCCAGGGTCACGCCCTCCGGGCCGGTGTTGCCGGGCTCGATCAGCCAGCCCTTGGTGCCGTCCGGGGAGTTCCACTGGTGGCGCATGTGCAGTTCTTCGCTGACCAGGGTGCTCTTGTCGCCGACGGTCTTCACGTACGTGTTGGCCGTCCTGCTCCCGATGTAGATGAACTGGTCCGCTCGCACCGCCGGGCCGGAGGCCGAGGCGGCGGACGAGGCCAGGGAGATGCGGTCCAGGAGCTGCGGCGTCCCCTGGGGGTCGGCGGCGCCGATCGGGGTGGTGAGCGCCGGGCCCGTCGCCATCGTGGAGCCGGGTCCGTCCGCGGCGCCCCGGTCCACGTAGGACAGGAAGCCGGCGGCGAGCGCGCCGGCCAGGGCGAAGGCCGCGGCGGGCACGAAGAACGCCCGACGCGAGAACGGGCTCCGCGTGCGGCCCGCGCGGGCGGGGCCGGCCGGGGCGGGCGTGGGGACGTCGGCGGCGCGGAGGTCTTCGTGGATCTGGGCCATCAGGCGCTCCTTGTGGAACTGGTGGCGGCCCGAGGGCAGTTCCCGTTCGACGAACGGCAGGAGGGGGGAGTTCTCCTCCTGGCCGGCCGGGCGGGGGCGGGAGAGGTCGGCGTTCATCGGGTTCCTTCCTGTGCGGACCGGACCGCGTTCGTGCGGTCGCCGTATGCCTGTCGGGGGCGAGCCGCGAGTTCCCGCTTTTTCTTCTTCAGTTCCGCATCGGCGAGTTTGCGGAGCTTCGTGCGAGCCCGGGACAGCCGGGAACGGACGGTTCCGACCGGGATGCCGAGGACCTGGGCGGCCTCGGCGTACTCCAGGCCCTCGCCCAGGCACAGCAGGAGCACTTCGCGCTCGGGTGCGCGCAGCGCGCTCAGCTGCCCGAGCGTGGCCGCGATCTGCCGCCGGTCGTCGAGGCGGCCGGCCACCTCCTCGGCGTGGTCGGGCACGGAGCCGGCGCCGGCCGCCGCCGTGGCGGCGGCCGCGGCGGCCCGGTAGCGCCGGTTGCTGCGGCAGTGGTTGCGGGCGAGGTTCGTGGCGATGCCCAGCAGCCAGGGCCGCAGCGAGCCGCCCTCGGCGTCGATCGTGCCGCGCAGCCGCCATGCCTCCAGGAAGGCGGCGGACATGACGTCCTCTGCGGCGGCCCAGTCGCCGGTCATCCGGAAGGCGTGGTTGTAGAGGGTGCGCGCGTAGCTGTCGAACAGCTCCGCGTAGGCGTCCGGATCCCCGGACCGCACCCGGGCTCGCATCTGTGTGGTCACTCCTGTCGGCTGTCCGGCACCCGGGGTGGAGTTCCCGTGACCCGCGTCACGTCCGATGCGGCGGGGTCGGCCGTCACCATGGTCCCGATCCGGAAGCCGCCCCCTGGGGGTGCCTTGCCGCGTGAGGCTACGCCACCTCCAGCAGGGGGCTGGCGTGGTGGTGCAGCCAGGCCCGGTACGGGGGCGTCCGCAGGGCGGCCTCGCGGTAGGCGGCGCGCAGGTCCTCGTAGACCTCAGCGTGCGCGCCGGGTCGGGTGGCCAGCAGCAGGCGTACGGCGAGCGGGTCCCCGCAGAGCGGCCGGATCGCCATGTCCTCGCGCGGCCCGGAGGTCGGCTGGCAGGGGGCGACCGCCTCACCGGAGATGATCAACGAGGCGGCCGTGTGGTAGTCGGCGTGCAGCACCGGCGGGTCGAGTCCGGCTCCGGCGAAGACCCGGCGCAGGCCGTCCCACTCGCCGTCGACCGAGGGGTCGACCATCCAGCGGTCGGCGGCCAGGTCCCGTAAGGAGACGACCGCCTGCCCGGCGGCCGGATGGTCCCGGGACATCGACACGAACTGCGGTTCCCGTTCCATGAGCACGCGCACCTGCAGTCCGGGCGGCACCCGTAGCGGGCTGCCCTCCACCTCGTGCACGAACGCCACGTCCAGCTGTCCCGCGGCGACCATCCGGAGCAGCGCGTTGGCGGAGACGTCCACGACCAGCGAGGTCTCGGTGTCCGGTAGTCGCCGGTGGATCCGCCGCAGCCAGCCCGGCAGCGCGCTGCTGGCGGTCGAGCCGATGCGCAGCCGCGAGGCGTGGGCCAGTTCGCGGGCCTCCGCGACCAGCGCGGCCATCTCGGCGAGGAGCGGGCGGGCCCGGCCCAGGACGGTCCGGCCGAAGGGCGTGGGGCGGCAGCCGGTCCGCTCACGCAGGAACAGCTCGCCGTCGAGGGCCCGCTCGATGCGGCGCAACTGGGTCGTCAGGGAGGGCTGGCTCACGCCGAGTTGCCGGGCGGCCTTGTGCAGGCTTCCGGCGTCGGCGATGGCGCACAGTGCGCGCAGATGCCTGACCTCAAGCTCCATGACCTGAGGGTAGGCCGGTCCCGGTGGACCGCACCAGCCACCGATAGCCCCCCGAATCCCGCCATTCTCACGCTAGTTGGGCTGCCGAAATCTTGCCGATAGGTCCGGGCTATCGGGGAGTGACATCATCCGCCGGGCACGTGGGCTCCCGCAGACTCCGGTTCGAAAGACCACCCCCCACCGCACCGGACGAGTAGGAGCTCCCCCACATGCGCCACTCCCGTAAGGCCATGCTGGCCACGACCGTCGGCCTCGGCCTCGCCGCCACCCTTGGTGTCGTCCCCACCGCCACCGCCGCGCCCGCTCCCGTCGGAAACGCCGTGAGCTACGCCGCGTACGAGCGTTCGCCGGAGAACGAGGCCGCCAACGCGGCCTTCTTCGAGGCCGTTCAGCGCTCGGTCGCCGAGCAGCGCGCCGCCAACCCCGGCGTTCTGGCCGTGACCGTCACGTACAACACCCGCAGTGCCCCCAGCTTCCGCACCCAGATAGCCCGCTCCACGCAGATCTGGAACAGCTCGGTGTCCAACGTCAAGCTGCAGGAGGTGTCCTCGGGCGGGAACTTCTCGTACCGTGAGGGCAACGACTCACGTGGCTCGTACGCGAGCACGGACGGGCACGGCCGGGGTTACATCTTCCTGGACTACCGGCAGAACCAGCAGTACAACTCCACCCGGGTGACGGCGCACGAGACTGGCCACGTGCTCGGTCTGCCGGACCACTACTCGGGCCCGTGCAGCGAGCTGATGTCGGGTGGCGGCCCGGGCACGTCGTGCACGAACGCCAACCCGAACTCCGCCGAGCGCTCGCGCGTCAACCAGCTCTGGGCCAACGGCTTCGCCTCGGGCCTGGGCGCGAAGGATCTCGCCACCAAGGGCTGAGTCACCTCTCCTCGGGGTCCGTGTAGTCACGGCAGTCGGGGTTCCGGCAGGGACCCCGACCCCACACCGGAATGAAGATCCCGAGGGACTTGCGCCGCCTGACCACTGTGTCGACGTGGCGTCCGCACGCCGGGCACGTCCGCTGTTCGTGCCCGGCCTGCGGGGCCACCGTCTCGTGCGTGTGGTGCTGCTGTTCACCGGCCATACCTCCACGGTAGGCCGGTTCCGTGCGTTCGGCGGGTCAGCCCTCGCGGACGGCGTACGTGCTGATGATCTGGCCGCCGCCGAAGGCCTTGACCCCGGTGAGCTCCAGGAGGCGCACGTCGAAGCCGGCGCGGGACATCGGCATACCGGTACCCGCGAAGACCGGGTAGGTCTTGACGATGATCTCGTCGATCTCGTCGATCAGCTGGGTGGCGAGGTCCGCTCCGCCGCAGAGCCAGATGCCGAGACCGTCCCGGGCCTTCAGCTCCCGGACCTGAGCCGTGAGGTCGCCGCTGATCAGCCGGACCTGGGGGTCCGGCGGGGTGGCGAGGGAGCGCGAGACGACGTACTGCTCGGGCAGGTGGCCGTAGGGGCTGGTCACGCCCTGCTTCAGGCCCGGCTCGTAGGTGTTGCGGCCCATGATCACCGCGTCGAAGCGCCGGGGTGCGGCGTCGGCGATGCCGAGCTGTGCGCGCCCCGGGGCCGAGATGGTCTCGGGATATTCGGCCACGAGGTGTCCGAGGAACTCGGCGTCGACGTGGCTGTAGAAGAAATCGCCGTCGCCGTTCGGGGCACCGATGAACCCGTCGACGGAGGTGGCGATGAAGTACGTGAGCTTGCGCAAGCGATTCTCTTCCACTGGGCAGTGCCACCGCACCGGGGCACGTCGAGTAAAGTACTTCGCCTGCAGTGGTTACGCAAGCCCTCGCGCCCCGCCTCGCCTTCCGGAAGGGCCCCGCCTCCCGGAAGGACCCCGCCCCCGAAGCGCCTCGCGCGACCCTCAGGCGCGCGGCTTGCGCCACATCGGCCACATCAGGGGCCCGTCCGGAAGCCGCACCGCCTCTCCCGTGAACTCCCAGCCGAGCCGTTCGTACAAGCCCCTGCTGCGCTCGCTGCTCGCCTCCAGGTACGCCGGCACGCCCTCGCGGTCGCAGCGCTCCAGCACCGGCGCGATCAGCTCGCCGCCGAGCCCCTGCCCCTGCCGGCCCGGTGCGACCGCGATCATCAGCAGGTACTCGTGCTCCTCGGCCGTCGGGTGCACCGCGCCCGTGAGGCGCCCGACCAGCTCGCACCGCTCGTTGTCCGGGTCCGCCACGGCCCGCATCCTGGCCGGGACCTCGTCCTCCCCCTCCGGTTCACCCGCCGGGATCCGCAGCCACAGCGCCGCCGCCGAGCCGTCGGCGGCATAGTCGATCCGGCCTTCCTCCAGCGCCACGTCCACGAAGACGCCCAGGAACTTCTCGTGCACCGCGGCCCGGTGCTCCGGGTCCGGGAAGACCCAGCTGCTCACCGGGTCGGTGCGGAAGGCCTCGTCGAGCAGCCGTGCCACCGCGTCCCGGTCCGACCGATCCGCCTGACGTATCTCCAGTGCCACTGGTCACACCCTTCACTCGTCTCTCAACAACCGCGAGTGATCCTAGAGTTGGCACAGGAATGCGGTAAGGCCCGTTCCGGCACCGTGCGGTACCGGAACGGGCCTCGAACCCCTTCCCCTCGCGTCGCCCCCCCCTCGGGCTCACCTCGTACGGCGCGTCACGAACTCCGCGAGCGCCAACAGCCCGCCCGCCGCCCCGAGGTCCGGTACGGCCCGGGACAGCTGCTGGACCGCGCGTCCCATCCGGTCGGCGGCCTGTGCCTGCGCCCAGTCGCGCCCGCCGGCCCGGTCCACCGCGTCGGCCGCCCGGCGTACGTCGTCCCCGGTCATGGGGCCGGCGTACAGCTCGGCCAGCTCCTTCCCGGCCGCGGTGCCCGAGGTGAGGGCGGCCACGACCGGGAGGGACTTCTTGCGGGCGATCAGGTCGGCCCCGGCGGGCTTGCCGGTGTGCCCCGGGTCCCCCCAGATGCCGATCAGGTCGTCGATCAGCTGGAAGGCCAGGCCGGCCTCCCGCCCGAAGGCGTCCATGGCGTCGACCTCGTCCGGGCCGGCCCCCGCGTACAGGGCGCCCAGCGCGCAGGCGCAGCCCAGGAGCGCCCCGGTCTTGGCCGTGGCCATGGCCAGGCACTCCTCCAGGGAGACCTCCTGGCGTTGCTCGAAGGCGCAGTCCGCCTGCTGCCCCGCGCACAGCTCGATGATGCAGGCAGCCAGGCGTGCCGAGGCCGCCGCGGCGGCCGGATGCGGATCCTCCGCCTGCAGCCGCAGCGCGAGCGCCATCATCGCGTCGCCGGTGATGATGGCGTCCGCTGTCCCGAAGACGGTCCAGGCCGTGGGCCGGCCGCGCCGCCGGACGTCCTTGTCGATGATGTCGTCGTGCAGCAGCGTGAAGTTGTGCGCCAGCTCCACGGCCGCCGCCGCCCGTACGGCCTCCTCGACCGGGCCGGTCCCCGGACCGCGCAGGGCCTGGGCCGCGGCCAGCACCAGGGCCGGCCGGATGGCCTTCCCGGCCCCGCCCGCGGCGGGGCTGCCGTCCTCGCACTCCCAGCCGAAGTGGTACATCGCCACGCGCCGCATCTGACCCGGCAGGCTCTCGACCGTGCGGCGCAGCTGCGGGTCGACCGCTTCCCTCGTCCGTTCCAGCAGGGCCGCGGCGTCCTGGCCCTCACCGGTCGCGATGGCGTTCACGGCGGTCAGCGCCAGCGTCCGATCTCGACGTTCTCCAGCACGCCGAGCGCGTCCGGAACCAGCACCGCCGCGGAGAAGTAGGCGGTGACCAGGTAGGAGATGATCGCCTGCTCGCTGATGCCCATGAAACGGACCGACAGGCTCGGCTCGATCTCGTCCGGGATGCCCGGCTGGTGGAGGCCGATCACGCCCTGCTCGTCCTCGCCGGTGCGCATGCACAGGATGGACGTGGTGCGGGCGTCGCTGATCGGGATCTTGTTGCTGGGGAAGATCGGCACCCCGCGCCAGGCCGGCACCCGGTTGCCGCCGATGTCCACCGACTCCGGGTAGATCCCGCGCTTGTTGCACTCGCGGCCGAAGGCGGCGATCGCCTTGGGGTGCGCCAGGAACAGCTTGGAGCCGCGCCGCATGCTGAGCAGCTGGTCCATGTCGTCGGGGCCGGGCGCGCCGTCGTGCGGCTGGATGCGCTGGTCGTAGTCGGCGTTGTGGAGCAGGCCGAAGTCGCGGTTGTTGAGCATCTCGTGCTCCTGGCGCTCGCGCAGCGCCTCGACCGTGAGCCGCAACTGCTGCTCGGTCTGGTTCATCGGGTGGTTGTAGAGGTCGGCGACGCGGCTGTGGACCCGCAGGACCGTTTGCGCGATGGAGAGTTCGTACTCGCGCGGGCGGGCCTCGTAGTCCACGAAGGTGCCGGGGAGGACTGCCTCGCCCTGGTGTCCGGCGGAGAGCTCGATCGCGGCCTCGCCGTAGCGGTTGGTCTCCCGGTCGGGTCGGGTCCGTACGTCCTCGACGTGCTCGCGCAGCGAGTCGACGCGGTCGGCGAGGAGCTGGAAGTCCTGGCGGGAGAGGGTGAGCGCGGTGCCGGAGGTGGCGGCGCGGGCGGTGTACTCCCAAATCGATTCTTCATCGGCGAGGGAGTCGTCGCCGAAGTACGCGCCGTCGGCGACGGTCGCCAGGACGGCGTCCTCCCCGTAGGGGCCGGGGCCGATCTGGTCGATGCGACCGTGGGCGAGCAGGAAGACCTGGTCGGCGGGGCTGCCGAAGGAGGTGAGCTCCTGGCCGGGTTCGAAGTCGATCTGCCGGCACCGCTGGGCGAGTTCACCGAGGACGTCGAGGTCCTCGTAGTCGCGCAGCAGCGGGAGCTCGCCGAGCTCGGCCGGGATCACCTGGACCTGGGTGCCGGTCTTGATGAACTCCACGACGCCGTTGCCGACCGAGTAGCTGAGCCTGCGGTTGACCCGGTACGTGCCGCCCTGCACCGACACCCACGGCAGCATCTTCAGGAGCCACCGCGAGGTGATCTCCTGCATCTGCGGCGCGGACTTGGTCGTGGTTGCCAAGTTCCGTGCGGCCGTCGTCCCAAGACTGCGCTGCGGTGTCTGGGCCTCGGACTCGGAACCTGCCTGGACCGACATGTCTTTCCCTTTCGATCACTCCATGGATCTGCGGGAGCAGCCTTTCAGTACGGAACGTGGTGGGACCATTACACAAAAGGGTGGGACTACTCCGTGTGGGTGCGGGGCACCCTTTGGGGTCACCCACCCCCCTCATGGGTCACCCCAGCCCCATGCACCCCATCGGTTTCGGCCATGCGCGCGAGGCCGACGCACACCCCGAGGGGTCTAACTTGCATCGGATATGCAAGTTTCCCTACGGTGTCCCCATGCGGCTGACCCGATTCACCGACCTGGCCCTGCGCGTCCTGATGCGTCTGGCCGTCGAGGAGACGGACCTCCCGACCACCCGTGACGTGGCGGCGACCATGGAGGTCCCCTACACGCACACCGCCAAAGTGGTCGCCAGGCTGCAGCACCTCGGCCTGGTCGAGGCCCGGCGCGGTCGTGGCGGCGGGCTCGCCCTGACCGCCGCCGGACGCGCCGCGCCGGTCGGCAAGGTGGTGCGCGAACTGGAGGGTGAGGGCGACGTCGTGGAGTGCGAGGGTGCCACACCCTGCCCGCTGCGCGGCGCCTGCGTCCTGCGCGGCGCACTGCGCAGGGCCCAGGAGGCCTTCTACGCCGCACTGGACCCGCTCACGGTGAACGACCTGGTGGCATCCCCCACGGGGCCGCTCCTGCTCGGCATTTCGAGCAGGGCGCCGACCGGGGTCGGGGGGCCCGGGGGCCCCTGACCCCGGGGCCGACCGAGAACCGCCGCACCCCGACGGCAGTCCGAACAGAAGTCCGCCTTCCGGCGGTCCTCTGCGATCAAAAATACGCATCTTAGATGCAAATTCACACAGTCACGAGCACCACGCGAGGAGTTCCGCATGCTGTCCGAGAAGTCGAGCGCGACCGTACGAGCCACCCTGCCCGCCGTCGGGGCGGCGATCGGCGACATAGCCGAGCTCTTCTACACCAAGCTCTTCGCGGCCCACCCGGCACTGATCCGCGACCTCTTCAACCGGGGCAACCAGCGCTCCGGCCTCCAGCAGCAGGCCCTCGCGGGCTCCGTCGCCGCCTTCGCGACCCACCTGCTCGCCCACCCGGACACCCGCCCCGACGTGATGCTCGGCCGCATCGCCCACAAGCACGCCAGCCTCGGCGTCACCCGCGCGCAGTACACGGTCGTCCACGAGCACCTCTTCGCGGCGATCGCCGAGGTCCTCGGCGAGGCCGTCACCCCCGAGGTCGCCCAGGCCTGGGACGAGGTCTACTGGCTGATGGCGAACGCCCTGATCACCCTGGAGGAACGGCTCTACGCCGAACAGCGGGTGGTCGCCGGCGACGTGTGGCGCGAGTGGACCGTCACCGGCCGGGCGGAGGAGACGGCGGACTGCGCCACCTTCCGGATCGCCCCCGCGGACGGCGCCCCCGCACCCGCCCACCGGCCCGGCCAGTACGTCTCGGTCCAGGTCGAGCTCCCGGACGGGGCCCGCCAGATCCGCCAGTACAGCCTCATCACCTCCCCCGGTTCCGCGGTGCGCGCGATCACCGTCAAGCGGGTGCACGGCCCGGCCGGCGCGGGCCCCGACGGCGAGGTCTCCAACCACCTGCACGCCCGGATCCGCACCGGCGACACCCTGCGGATCTCGGCCCCGTACGGCGACCTGGTCCTGACGGACCCGGTCGCCCCGGTGCTGCTCGCCTCGGCCGGCATCGGCTGCACCCCGATGCTCTCGATGCTGGAACACCTGGCCGAGACCGGGCACGCCGCCCCGGTGACCGTGCTGCACGCCGACCGCTCCCCCGCCGATCACCCGCTGCGGGGCGACCACCGGGCACTGACCCACAAACTGGCCGACGCCTCGGCCCGGTTCTGGTACGAGGAGGCGGCGGAGCCGGGCGACGGCGAGGGCCGCATGGACCTGGCGACCGTCCCCCTCGCCCCGGGCACCCGGGCCTACCTGTGCGGTCCGCTCCCCTTCATGCGGTCGGTGCGCGAGCAGTTGATCGCCAAGGGGCTGCCGGCCGCGGACATCCACTACGAGGTCTTCGGCCCGGACCTGTGGCTCGCATCGGCCTGATGGTTGGCCGGATCGGCTCGCTCACCGTACGAATGCACTAGCCGTGGAAGGGACGCCTCCGCTAAATCTGAGGGTGACGATACGGACACACAGGGTGTCCATCGCGCACCGCAACGAAGGAGGCGGCCATGGCCGCACCCATGTCCGCGGACCGTTTCATCAACGCACTGCGCAACGAAGGCCTGACCGTCGTCGAGGTCGGCGCCTGGCGCACCCACAACCGCAACCACAAGGGCCCCTGGGGGCCGGTGCACGGGGTGATGATCCACCACACCGTCACCCGGGGCACCGCGTACACCGTCGAGCTCTGCCGGGAGGGCCACAGCGCCCTGCCCGGCCCGCTCTGCCACGGCGTGATCGCCAAGGACGGGCGGGTCCACCTCGTGGGCTACGGCCGCGCCAACCACGCGGGCGCGGGCGACTCCGACGTACTGGCCGCGGTGATCGCCGAGAAGCGGCTGCCGCTGGACAACGAGACGGACACCGACGGCAACCGCTACTTCTACGGCTTCGAGTGCGAGAACCTGGGCGACGGCGCGGACCCCTGGCCGGCGGTCCAGCTCGACGCCATCGCCCGCGCCTCGGCGGCGATCTGCCGGTTCCACCGCTGGACGGAACGCTCGGTGATCGGCCATCGCGAGTGGCAGCCGGGCAAGGTCGACCCCAGGGGCTTCACGATGGACGCCATGCGCGCCCGCATCGGCGAGCGCCTGAAGTAGCCGGCCCCACGGCCGGCGGCTCCGGGCCCCTCCCCGGGCCGTCGTCCCCGGCACCACGCCGGGGACGACGACGGAGCACCGCTACCTGCTGCGCGCGGCCATGGCCAGCGCGATCACCCACCCCACGACGGACCAGCCCAGGAACAGGTTGACCACGAGGACGGACCCCTTGTTGGGCACCCCTCGCCCGAACGCGACCGCGGTGGGAATGAAATAGGCCAGGACGATGACCACGAGCCCCACCACACCGAACGGAATCGCATCACTGCTGCCCATGAATTCCCCCATGTTCAACGGATCTGACGTTCCATCATCACTGATGACCCACGACACGTGAAGAACCTCCCGGGCACCGCTCCCACCCCGGCCGCGCCCCGCCACAGCCGGTACGTGGTCAGCCGAGGTACGGAGCGCGGCGACGCTCCGAGAAGTGGCGGGCGCGCGGGTCGGACGCGCGGGTCGGACCCGGCGTGCGGCAGCGCGGGTGGGGGCGGATCACAATGGACGGGTGAAACCGCCCGTGAACGTCGACGTGCTCCTTCGGCCGCGACCGCCGTCGCCGTTGCTGGAGGTCCATGACGAGCGGTTCGCGGAGCGCGGCGTACGGCTCCTGCTGAAGCGGGACGACCTCGTCCATCCGGAGCTGCCCGGCAACAAGTGGCGCAAGCTCGCGCCCAATCTTCGGGCGGCCGTGGCGGGCGGTCACGAGCAGCTCGTCACCTTCGGCGGGGCCTACTCGAACCACCTGCGGGCCACCGCCGCCGCCGGGCGGTCGCTCGGGCTGGCGACGGTCGGGATCGTCCGTGGGGACGAGCTCGCCGGACGGCCCCTGAACGACTCCCTCGCCCGGTGCGTCGCCGACGGGATGCGGCTGCACTTCGTGTCCCGGTCGCGGTACCGCCGCAAGGCCGAGCCCCGGGAACTCGCCCGGCTGGTGGACGAGGCGGGCGCGGGCGGCGCGTACGTCGTCCCCGAGGGCGGCAGCAACGCCCTCGCCCTGGGTGGCTGCGCCGAGCTCGGCCGGGAACTGCGCGGCGCCGCCGATGTGGTGGCGGTGGCCTGCGGTACGGGCGGGACGCTGGCGGGCCTCGCGGCCGGGCTGGACACCGGGCAGCGGGCGCTCGGGGTTCCGGTCCTGGCGGGCGGCTTCCTGGCCGCGGAGATACGTTCCCTCCAGGCGGCCGCCTTCGGGGGCCCGGCCGGCGACTGGACCCTGGCCGAGGACTTCCACCACGGCGGCTACGCCCGGGTCCCGGCCGAGCTGGAGGCCTTCGCCGCCGACTTCGGCGCCCGTCACGGCCTGCCGGTGGAGCGGATCTACGTGGCCAAGCTGCTCTGGGCCCTGGCCGAGCTCACCGCGTCCGGCGCCTTCCCGCGCGGCACGACCCTCGCCGCCGTCGTCACCGGCCGTCCGTGACCGCGCCCGCCCTCGCTCAGCCCTCCTCGCGGTAGGCCGCGGCCTCCTCCAGGTCCAACCGGCGCAGCAGCGCCCGCAGCATCTCGTCGTCGATCCGCCGCTGGTCCCGCAGGGTCACGAAGACCTCCCGCTCGGCCGCGATCATCTCCCGCGCGAGCCGCCGGTAGATGTCGTCCGCCGACTCCCCCGTCTCCGGATTGACCTCGCCCAGCCGTTCCCACACCGCGTTGCGCCGGCGCTCCATGACCGTCCGCAGCCGGTCCGCCAGCGGCGGCGGCAGCGTGCTGTTCTCCGGCTCCTCCAGCAGCTCGGCCAGCCGCTCCTCGGCCGCCCGCGAGGCCTCGCTCTGCGCCTGCGCCTCCGCCAGGGTCTCGGCCTGCACGTCCTTCGGCGGCAGCTTCAGTGCCCGGATCAGCGGCGGCAGCGTCAGCCCCTGCACCACCAGCGTCCCGATGACCGTGGTGAAGGTCAGGAACAGGATCAGATTCCGGTGCGGCACCGACATCGGCACGGAGAAGGCGATGGCCAGCGAGACCACGCCGCGCATCCCGGCCCACCCCACGATCACCGGGGCCTTCCAGTCGGTCTCCGGCTCCCGGTCCCGGATCCGTGGCGACATCCAGCGGGGCACGAAGGTCGCCGGGAAGACCCACAGGAACCGGGCCACCACCACCGCGAGGAACACGGCGATCGCGTACCAGGCCGCGTGCAGGCCGTCGTACTCGCCGAGCCCCTTGAGGACCACCGGGAGCTGGAGCCCGATCAGCGCGAAGACCACGGACTCCAGCACGAAGGCGACCACCTTCCACACCGCCTCCTCCTGGAGCCGGGTGGCGAAGTCGACCTGCCAGTTCCGGTGCCCGAGGTAGAGCGCGACCACGACCACCGCGAGCACCCCGGAGGCGTGCACCCGCTCGGCGGCCGCGTACGCCACGAAGGGGATCAGCAGCGACAGGGTGTTCTGGAGCAGGGGCTCCTTCAGTCGCGTGCGCAGATGGTGGATCGGCACCATCAGCAGCAGGCCCACGCCGATGCCGCCCACCGAGGCCAACAGGAATTCCGCGATCCCGCCCGCCCAGCCGGCGCTCACCCCGACGGCGGCGGCCAGCGCCACCTTGTAGGCGGTGATCGCGGTCGCGTCGTTGACCAGGGACTCACCCTGCAGGATGGTCGTGATCCGGTTCGGCAGCTTGAGCTTGCGGGCGATCGCGGTGGCGGCGACCGCGTCCGGCGGGGCGATCACCGCGCCCAGCACCAGCGCCACCGGCACGGAGAGCCCCGGCACCAGCGCGTACGCCGCGTACCCGACGACGAGCGTCGCGAAGAGCACGTAGCCCACCGAGAGCATCGCGATGGGCCGGACGTTCGCGCGCAGGTCCAGGTACGAGCTGTCCACGGCGGCCGTGTACAGCAGCGGCGGGAGCAGCAGCGGCAGCACGATGTGCGGGTCGAGGGCGTACGCGGGCACCCCCGGCACGTACCCGGCCAGCAGGCCGGCGGCGACCAGCAGCAGGGGCGCGGGCACCGGGGTCCGGCGCGCCAGCCCGGCGACCGCCGCACTGCCGGCGATCAGCGCCACCAGCGGCAATACCTCCATCGAAGATCCACCTCAATCGTCGGCCGCTCGCCCCGAACGCGCGGGCTTGGCCGAGGAGATCCCCAGGACTCGCACGGCGGGAACGTATTCTGTACGAGATCGAGCTCCGGTCAAAGCGTGACGCAACGACACTCCGCCGCATCGCGGCTCCGGCCCGTGCGCGCGGTTCGTCCCGAGACCGAAGGCCGCGGTTCCGGTACAAGGAGAATGCGATGAGCGAGTGCACCCACGTTGCCGAACTGCCGCGTCCCGAACCGGTGCCCTCGGACCACACCTGCCCCGAGTGTCTGGCCCTCGGCAGTCACCCCGTGCAGCTGCGGATGTGCCTGGTGTGCGGGCAGGTGGCCTGCTGTGATTCCTCGCCCCACCGGCACGCCACGGCGCACCACCAGGAGACGGGGCATCCGGTGATGCGGAGCTTCGAACCGGGTGAGACCTGGCGATGGTGTTTTGTCGACGGTTCGATCGTCTGAAGCGGGGTAGTTCAACCCTCCGCCGGTTCCCCTGATTTGGGCCCCGCAGACCCCTAGCCACTGTGCGTACCCATGGGCTTACCATCAGTCACTGGCTCGCAGGCGGGGTGCTCGAAGCGGGCACCAAGAGGGGTGCCGCGACACGATCGCCCGGATCGCGATAGCGTCACCGGCGAACAGAGCTCGTACCACCTTGGAGGTGAGGGTGTCCCAGATCGCAGGCGAGCCCGGGACTCAGGACTTCGTGGAAGTCCGGCTGCCCGCTGCGGGTGCCTACCTGTCGGTGCTGCGGACGGCCACGGCCGGCCTCGCGGCACGTTTGGACTTCACCCTCGACGAGATCGAGGACCTCCGCATCGCGGTGGACGAGGCCTGCGCGATCCTGCTCCAGCAGGCCGTGCCGGGCTCCGTCCTCAGTTGCGTGTTCCGGCTGATCGACGATTCGCTGGAGGTGACCGTCTCGGCGCCGACCACCGACGGGCGCGCACCGGAGCGTGACACGTTCGCGTGGACGGTCCTGTCGGCGCTGGCCGGCAAGGTCGAGGCCACGGTCGAGGAGAACAAGACGGTGAGCATCAGCCTCTACAAACAGCGCGGCGCGGGACCAGGCCCGGCGTGAGCGGCGGGGAGATCCCGGTGCGGGGCGGGGATCGGCCCCGGGTACGGCACGAGGTCGACGGCGGCATCCCGGAGCAGCAGCACGCCCGGCCGCACCCGGCTGACGCGGATGCGGAAGACGGCTTTTTGGACTCGGCGGAGCGACGGGCGGGCCCTATGAGCGAGAACCAGCAGGAACAACCACAACCACCCCAGCCGACCACGACGGGAGCCGAGGCCGAGGCCGCGGCCCCCGTGGTGGTGCCGGTGCCGGTGTTCGCCGCGACCCCGGCGTTGCCGGATCCGCGCGACCGCAGCGGCGCTCGGGCCCTGTTCATCGAGCTGCGGGCGCTGCCCGACGGGTCGGTGGAGAAGGCCGAGCTGCGCAACCGCCTGGTACGGATGCACCTGCCGCTGGTGGAACACCTGGCGCGGCGCTTCCGCAACCGCGGTGAGCCGCTCGACGACCTCACCCAGGTCGCGACGATCGGCCTGATCAAGTCGGTGGACCGGTTCGACCCGGACCGCGGGGTCGAGTTCTCCACGTACGCCACGCCCACGGTGGTCGGCGAGATCAAGCGCCACTTCCGGGACAAGGGCTGGGCGGTGCGGGTACCGCGTCGTCTGCAGGAGCTGCGGCTCTCGCTGACGACGGCCACGGCCGAACTGTCCCAGCAGCACGGCCGCTCCCCGACGGTGCACGAACTGGCCGAGCGGCTGGGGATCTCCGAGGAGGAGGTGCTGGAGGGGCTGGAATCGGCCAATGCCTACAGCACGCTCTCCCTGGACGTCCCGGACACCGACGACGAGTCGCCGGCGGTCGCGGACACGCTGGGCGCGGAGGACGAGGCCCTGGAGGGCGTCGAGTACCGCGAGTCCCTCAAGCCGCTGCTGGAGGGTCTGCCGCCACGGGAGAAGCGGATCCTGCTGCTTCGCTTCTTCGGCAACATGACCCAGTCACAGATCGCCCAGGAGGTCGGCATCTCCCAGATGCACGTCTCCCGACTGCTGGCCCGCACCCTGGCCCAGCTGCGCGACAAGCTCCTCGTCGAGGAGTAGGCGAGCGCGGGAAGAACCGGACGACCGGTTATCGGGCCTGTTCCCCGGGCCCGATACCGAGAGCCTCGGTCGCCGTCGGATTGACCAGGAGCGCCACGACGGCCACCGCGGCCACGGCCAGCGCCACGGCGGCGGCGATCATCGCGCCGCCGGTGCTGTAGAGGGTCCAGGCCACCGGCAGCGCCATCAGCTGGGTGATCAGGGCCGGGCCGCGGCTCCAGCGGCGGCCCAGGCGCAGCCCCCGGGCCGCGATCAGCGGCAGCGCGGCGAGCGCGAGCAGGGTGATCCCACCCGTCTCGGCCTGCTGCGGGGAGTCGGGGTCGCCCGCGATCCCCACGAACAACATGTAGAGCCCGAGGCCGGCCAGGGCCAGGCCCTCCAGGGCGGTGAGCGCGGCGGCCGCGGTCAGCCGGCCGGGCAGCGCGGCGGTCGGGACATCGGCGGCGGGAGCGGGGGCGGGGGCATTCGCGGGCTGCTTCTTACTCACTCCAGCAGGGTAGCGGCGCGGCCCGGACCCCGGAGGGGACGGGCAGTAGGGTCGGCGTCCGAAGGGGTGGGTAGTCTGGCGCTCATGCGTGCACTTCTCGTGGCCAACCCAGCAGCGACCACCACCAGTGCGCGCACGCGCGACGTCCTGACCCATGCCCTGGCCAGCGAGATGAAGCTGGAGGCGGTCACCACCGAGTACCGCGGGCACGCCCGGGACCTGGGGCGCAAGGCCGCGCACGAGGGGCTCGACCTCGTCGTCGCCCTCGGCGGCGACGGCACGGTCAACGAAGTGGTCAACGGGCTCCTGCACAATGGTCCCGATCCGGAGCGGTTGCCGCGGCTGGCGGTGGTCCCCGGCGGCTCCACCAATGTGTTCGCGCGCGCCCTGGGACTGCCCAACGACGCGGTCGAGGCGACCGGCGCGCTGCTGGACGCGCTGCGGGAGCAGCGCGAGCGGACGGTGGGTCTGGGCCTCGCGGCCGGCACCCCGGGTACGGAGGACGAGTCGGTCCCGGCCCGCTGGTTCACCTTCTGCGCGGGCTTCGGCTTCGACGCGGGTGTGGTGGGTCGGGTGGAGCAGCAGCGCGAGCGCGGCAAGCGTTCGACGCACGCTCTGTATGTGCGACAGCTGATGCGTCAGTTCTGGGAGGAGCCGAACCGGCATCACGGCACGGTCACGCTGGAGCGCCCCGGCGCGGACCCGGTGACCGACCTGGTGCTGTCGATAGTGTGCAATACGTCACCGTGGACGTATCTGGGGAATCGTCCCCTTTACGCCTCTCCCGAAGCCTCGTTCGATACTGCGCTTGACGTATTGGCACTGGACCGTTTGTCAACTCCGGCGGTCGCGCGGTACGCGACACAGCTCCTGACCTCCACTCCTGAGCGGGGTCCACACGGCAAGCACGCGGTGTCTCTGCACGATCTGACCGACTTCACCTTGCATTCGAAGGTTCCGCTTCCCTTCCAGATGGACGGCGATCACCTCGGACTGCGGACCAGCGTTCGGTTCACAGGCGTACGCCGTGCACTGCGTGTGATTGTGTGAGTAGAAGGGCCCGGAGGCCTTTCACTCGAACGTTTACGCGCCGGTCCACCCTCACGATGTAGGGCTGTGACCTAGTAGACACCGACGAATCAAAAAAAACTTTCCGGAAGGGGTTGTATCCCCGTCCGAGGTTTGCGAATCTCTTCATGGCGATCGGGACAGCCCGCAACACCCGGCACCCACACAGACCGCCAGAACCCCTCCACGAATCTCTGATTGATCACCCGCGTGAAACCGGGCGGTCGCGCTTCCCTCACGGGGGGATTCGTGAAAGCGTTCACATTCACAAGCAACCTGTTCGCAATACAAGGAGATGGAGCAGCCATGGACTGGCGTCACAACGCCGTTTGTCGTGAGGAAGACCCGGAACTCTTCTTCCCCATCGGCAACACCGGTCCTGCGCTGCTGCAGATCGAGGAAGCCAAGGCCGTCTGCCGCCGTTGCCCCGTCATGGAGCAGTGCCTGCAGTGGGCGCTCGAGTCCGGTCAGGACTCCGGTGTCTGGGGCGGTCTCAGCGAGGACGAGCGCCGCGCCATGAAGCGCCGCGCCGCTCGCAACCGGGCGCGCAACGCCAGCGCCTGACAAACGACTTTCGAGCCTCGACGCGCAGCGCGTAGTACCGAACAAGCGCTCAGCACCGTGCTCTTGGGCCCCGGACCGAATCATTCGGTCCGGGGCTCAGTGCTGTTCGGGGTCCGATCCCGGTCCGCGGGGACCGGATGCCGGGTGACGGCCGGTGACGGCAGCGGCGCCCGGGCGCCGGCCCGACCGTCACGTTGAGTCACGGCATCGCTGCTGTCTCCGTGCTACTTCTGCGGGCTGGAGGGGATGTCCAGGACGACCTTGGTGCCGCGCGGCTCGGCCCGGAGCATGTCGAACGTGCCGCCGAGCTCACCCTCCACGAGGGTCCGTACGATCTGCAGCCCGAGATTGCCGGCCCGCTGGGGGTCGAATCCCTCGGGCAGACCGCTGCCGTCGTCGAGCACGGTGATCAACAGTCGGCCGTCGGTGCGACCGGTTCCGGTGCGGATCGCGGCCACCTCCACGGTGCCCCGCTCCCCCTGGGTGAAGGCGTGCTCCAGGGCGTTCTGCAGGATCTCCGTGAGCACCATCGACAGCGGGGTGGCGACCTCCGCGTCCAGGATCCCGAACCTGCCGGTGCGTCGGCAGTCGACCTTGCCCGGGGAGATCTCCGAGACCATCGCGATGACGCGGTCGGCGATCTCGTCGAACTCGACCCGCTCGTCGAGGTTCTGAGACAGCGTCTCGTGCACGATCGCGATCGATCCGACACGGCGCACGGCCTCGTTCAGCGCCTCGCGGCCCTGCGGCGAGTCCATCCGGCGGGACTGGAGCCGCAAGAGCGCGGCCACGGTCTGGAGGTTGTTCTTCACCCGGTGGTGGATCTCCCGGATGGTCGCGTCCTTGGTGATCAATTCACGTTCGCGACGACGTAGTTCCGTGACGTCGCGGCACAGCACCAGGGAGCCGATCCGGGTGCCCTTCGGCTTGAGCGGGATGGCGCGGAGCTGGATGACCCCGCCGTCGCCGTCGACCTCGGTCTCCCGGGGGGCCCAGCCGCTCGCGAGCTTGACCAGCGCCTCGTCCACCGGTCCGCGGGACGGGGCGAGTTCGGCCGTGATGTTGCCCAGGTGCTGGCCGACGAGGTCGGAGGCGAGGCCGAGACGGTGGTAGGCGGAGAGCGCGTTCGGAGAGGCGTAGGTGACCACACCGTCGGCGTCGAGGCGGATCAGGCCGTCCCCGACCCGCGGGGAGGCGTCCATGTCGACCTGCTGGCCGGGGAACGGGAAGGAGCCGGCCGCGATCATCTGGGCGAGGTCGGAGGCGGACTGGAGGTAGGTCAGCTCCAGCCGGCTCGGTGTACGCACAGTGAGCAGATTGGTGTTGCGCGCGATCACTCCCAGTACCCGGCCCTCGCGGCGGACGGGGATCGACTCGACGCGGACCGGCACCTCCTCGCGCCACTCGGGGTCGCCCTCGCGCACGATCCGGCCCTCGTCGAGCGCGGCGTCCAGCAGCGGGCGGCGGCCGCGCGGCACCAGGTGGCCGACCATGTCGTCCTGGTACGAGGTGGGACCGGTGTTCGGGCGCATCTGGGCGACCGAGACGTACCGCGTCCCGTCGAGGGTGGGCACCCACAGGACGAGGTCGGCGAAGGACAGGTCGGAGAGCAGCTGCCACTCCGAGACCAGCAGGTGGAGCCACTCCAGGTCGGTTTCACCGAGAGCGGTGTGCTGGCGTACGAGGTCGTTCATGGAGGGCACCTTGCGAGCGTACCCCGGGTACGTGCCATGACTTTCCCCACGGCGGTACTCAGGAGTATCCAAGCGGGGCGCGGGCCGCGTACTGTTGGAGGAAGTGACGGGTTTCCAGGCCCCGTCATTGGATGGACAGAACAGAATGGTCTAGTCCACAATTGATTTCAGAACTTCCGCCCTCCCCGCACAGGAGGACGGATCGAGGTAAGCCGCGCGCTCTGCCCTGACCGCGCAGGCACCTCCACCGGCCGTCGGGAACCGCACACCTGTCGGCCGTAAGTACTCCGGGCTACGGTGCCGGGCGGGTCGAGGGTCCCGTCCTGCACCGTGGCCCAGAGGAACTTCTCCGGCCGGTCAGGCCGCGGGCCAGGCCGCCAGGGCCCGCTCCCCCACCGCCTCCAGCTCTTCCCGGCTCGCGCCGTCGCGCGACTGCTGGGACATCCCCTGCAGCACCGCCCCGGCGTACCGGGCCAGCGCCCGCGCGTCCGTGTCCGCCGGCAGCGCCCCCGTGGCCATGTCGGCCCGGATCCGGCTCTCGAACATCACCAGGTTGGCGTTGCGGCGCTCGCGGAGCGCCTGTGCCACCTCGTCCGAGGTGGTGTTGATCGCGGCGCTGATCACCATGCAGCCCCGCGGGTGGGCGGGGTCGGTGTAGATCTCGGCGGCCTCGCGCAGGATGCGGGCGACGGCCGCCCGTGCGGTGGGCTCCTCGGCGAGCGCCACGCTCGCGAAGTCCCCGTACCGGCAGCCGTAGACCGCCACGACCTCGTCGAAGAGCTTGCGCTTGTCACCGAAGGCCGCGTAGAGGCTGGGCGCGCCGATGCCGAGCGAGGCGGTCAGGTCGGCGATGGAGGTCGCCTCGTAGCCACGCTCCCAGAAGGCGAGCATCGCCTTGTCGAGGGCGGCGTCGCGGTCGAAGGAACGGGGCCTGCCGCGCTGTCCGGTCACCATGGCCACATTCTATAGCGGGCGCTAGGGAATCTGATACGTTCCTTTCTGTAGCGACCACTAGCGATTACCGGAGGGGGGCGCGTCATGGGCGTGCTCAAGGGGAAGACGGCACTGGTCACGGGCGGCGGCCGGGGCATCGGACGAGCCGTGGCCGAGCGGCTGGCGCGGGACGGGGCACTCGTCGCCGTGCACTACGGACGCGACGAGGCGGCGGCGAAGGCGACGGTCGCGGCGATCGGGGCGGCCGGTGGACGGGCCTTCGCGATCGGCGCCGAGCTCGGCGTCCCGGGCGACGCGCGGGCCCTCTGGGCGGCGTACGCGGCCCATCCCGACCACACCGAGGGCGTGGACATCCTGGTGAACAACGCCGGGGCGGCGGTCTTCGCGGGGATCGGGGACACCGACGAGGAGATGTACGACCGGGCGCACGCGCTCAACGCCAAGGCCCCGTTCTTCGTGATCAAGTACGGGCTGGAGCGCCTGCGGGACGGGGGGCGGATCGTGAACGTGACCGGCACCCCGGAGATCGCCCTGCCGGCCATCCTGGCCACGGTCATGGCCAAGGGTGCGGCGAACGCGCTGACCCGGTCGCTGGCCGCCGAGCTGGCTCCGCGCGGGATCACCGTGAACTCGGTCGGCCCCGGCATCACGGAGACCGACCTGAACGCCGGCCTCCTCGCGGACGAGGCGACCCGGGCCCACCTGGCCGCCCGCTCCGTCTTCCACCGGGTGGGCACGGCCCAGGAGGTCGCCGACGTGGTGGCCTTCCTGGCCTCGCCCGACTCCCGCTGGGTGACGGGCCAACACATGGACGCGACGGGCGGCCTGCAACTGGCGCTGATCTAGTACCGGTCAGGGTCGGTCGGCGGGGACGCTGCTGGGGACGGTCGGGAGCATGACACCCCTCGGGGGTGCGGTCTCTCCGCCGCCGGCCATCGCGATGACGAAGGGGTCGGGGAGCGCGTAGGGCTCCGCCGCGTCGAGGTCGACCTGGTAGCCGAGGCCCCCGAGGCTCGCCACGGTCAGCCTGCTCAAGGGGTTGCCGGGGCCGCCGATGGTGGGCGACATCAGCTCGTTGCCGAAGACCCGTTCCCGCCGGTGGCCACCGGCGCTGCCCGCGCCGCCGACGTTCGCGACCGGTACGGGAGTGGGCTGCCCGGCTCCGATGAGGGTGCCGAACTCCTTCATGGCGCCGGGGCCGACGAAGGTGGGGTTGGGGCCGGGGAAGTCCTTCAGCAGACCGAAGGCGTCCCAGAGGGTCCCGATCCCCAGCACATGGCCCATCTCGTGCGTGATGACGTCCAGCAGTGAGCCGTCGTCCTCCATCCGTCCCAGGTCGGCCTTGTCGAACCGCATGATGCCCGTGGCGGGCAGACGCGCTCCGGTGGCCGCCGTCTCGCGCCGCAAGCGGATCGGTCCCGCCTCGCCGAGCGTGCCGAAGATCCCGTCGATCACGACGCCCTCGGCATCGATCAAGAGGTCGTCGATGACGACGTCGCCCGTGAAGTCGCGCAGGATCGCGGTCTCCAGGTCACCGACGATGACCCTCGCCCAGCGTTCGGCGGCCTCGGCGAAGACGTCCCGCTGGCCGCTCGTCAGCCCGCCGACGAACCGCACCTCGATCTGGAACGGGAAGGTGGTCGCGGCGAGCAGCTCGGCGCGACCGGCGTCCGCGACAGCCCTGTAGGTCTCGAAGGCGTAGGTGGTGCGCCTTCCCATGACGACCACTCCAATCGCATATACCATGATTTACCTACCAAAACCACCCTAATCACTCATGGAGTTGCAGACAGGGCAATCAACCGGTTGAAGGTTCCCCCGACCTCACCGGAGGCCGGGCGTCCGGATCCGGCCCACCATGGATGACGACGAGGCCCTGTCACGGACGGCGGCCTCTGCTAGATTGGTCTATACCACCCCACGTCATCCACTCCAGATCGGCAGGCCCCGCGTGGAAGTTGTCATCGTCCCGGACGCCAAGGCAGGCGGCGAGCTCATCGCGGAGGCCATGGCCGCCCTGGTGCGGCGCAAGCCCGACGCCCTGCTCGGCGTGGCGACCGGCTCTACCCCGCTGCCCATCTACGAGGCCCTCGCGGCCAAGGTCCGCGCCGGGCAGGTCGACGCCTCCCGGGCCCGGATCTGCCAGCTCGACGAGTACGTCGGCCTGCCGGCCGGGCACCCCGAGTCCTACCGCGCGGTCGTGCTCCGCGAGGTCGTCGAGCCGCTGGGTCTGTCCGAGGCCTCCTTCATGGGACCCGACGGTTCGGCCGAGGACATCGTCGGCGCGTGCGAGGCCTACGACCGCGCCCTGGCCGAGGCCGGTGGCGTCGACCTCCAGCTGCTGGGCATCGGCACGGACGGCCACATCGGCTTCAACGAGCCCTGCTCCTCGCTCGCTTCCCGCACCCGGATCAAGACGCTGACGGAGCAGACCCGCGTGGACAACGCGCGCTTCTTCGACAACGACCTGGAGCAGGTGCCGCACCACGTCATCACCCAGGGCATCGGCACCATCCTCGACGCCCGTCACCTGATCCTCCTGGCCACCGGCGAGGGCAAGGCGGAGGCCGTCGCGCAGACCGTCGAGGGCCCGCTGTCCGCGTTGGTTCCGGCCTCCGCGCTGCAACTGCACCGGCACGCCACGGTGATCGTGGACGAGGCGGCCGCCTCGAAGCTGAAGCTGGCCGACTACTTCCGCCACACCTACGCCGACAAGCCCGCCTGGCAGGGCCTGTAGCCGCACGGGCACGGCAGAAGGGCCGGACTCCCCGACGGGAGTCCGGCCCTTCGCCGTACGGAGGCGCCCGCCCCGGAGAGGATCCCGTGGCCGACACCTGACAACCCCCGCTCCGGAGGTGGTCCGGAGCGGGGGCTGTCGCCCTGGTCAGGGGTACGTGGCGGGATCAGACTCCCGCGATCACCTCGGCGGCGGCGCGGCCGCAGACCCGCGAGGCGCCGTGCGTGGCGATGTGCAGGGCCCCGCGCGGCCGGGCGCGCGGCAGGCCCATCTCGACCACGACCGTGTCCGGTCGGGCCGCGACCAGCGCGTCGAGGGCCTCGGTCATCCAGGGGTGCCGGTGCGCGTCACGGACCACCGCGACGACGGTACGGTCCCCCGCGGCCGCCAACACGTCCCCGGCGCCGGAGCCCTCGGGGAAGACGCCCGCCTCGGTGCCCGGGAGCAGTTCGACGAGTTCCGCCGCCAAGCCCCACGGGGTCTCGTCCCCCACCGCGATGTTCGCGACGGGCGCGAGCGTGGCGACGTAGGGCGCGGTGAGCGGCTTGGTCGAACCGGTGACGAGCACGGCGCGGCGGGCGGCCGTCAGCCCGATGCCGGACGCGCGGTTCCCCTCCGGCCGCGCGTCCGGCCGGGCTCCGCGGGTCCATGCGGCGAGCGCGCGGACGCGGGTGGCGGCGTCGGCGAGGCGCTCCTCGGGCAGTGCCCCCTCGCGGACGGCCGCGACCAGCGCGTCGCGCAGCCGCAGGACGGTGGCTTCGTCGGCGAGTCCGCCGCCGACGCAGATGGCGTCGGCGCCGGCCGCGATCGCCAGGACCGAGCCGCGCTCGATCCCGTACGTCCCGGCGATGGCGTGCATCTCCATGCCGTCGGTGACGATGAGGCCCTCGTAGCCGAGCTCCCCCCGCAGCAGACCGGTCAGGATCTGCGGGCTGAGGGTGGCCGGGCGGGTCGGGTCGAGGGCGGGCACCAGGATGTGCGCGCTCATCACGGCCTTGGTGCCGGCCTCGATCGCCGCCTTGAAGGGGACGAGTTCGCGGGCCTGGAGGGTGTCCAGGTCCACGTCGATGCGCGGCAGGGCGTGGTGGGAGTCGACGTTGGTGTCGCCGTGTCCCGGGAAGTGCTTGGTGCAGGCGGCCACTCCGGCGGCTTGCAGGCCCTGGACGTACGCGGCGGTGTGCCGGGCTGCGAGGTGGGTGTCGGCGCCGAAGGACCGTACGCCGATCACCGGGTTGTCCGGGTTGGAGTTGACGTCGGCGGACGGGGCCCAGTTGAGGTTGACCCCGCACTCGGCGAGCCGGCGGCCGAGCTCGCGGGCGACGCCGCGGGTCAGGTCGGTGTCGTCGACGGCGCCGAGGGCCAGGTTGCCGGGGAAGGAGGAGCCGCTCCGGACCTCCAGGCGGGTGACGTCGCCGCCCTCCTCGTCGATGGCGACCAGGACGTCGTCGCGCTCGGTACGCAGCTGCGCGGTCAGCGCGGCGAGCTGCTCGGGCGAGGTGATGTTGCGGCCGAACAGGCCGACGGCGGTGAGGCCTTCGCCGACCTGCCGGAGCAGCCAGTCGGGGGCGGTGGTGCCCTCGAAGCCGGGCTGGAGGACGGCGAGGGCGTCGCGGGTGAGCGTATCGGTGCGGTGCGCAAGGACAGTCATGGCGGCCGTTATCCCTTCACGGCGCCGGCGGTCATCCCGCCGACGGCCTTGCGCTGGAGGAAGATGAAGATGAGCAGGACCGGGACCGCGAAGAGCGAGGACGCGGCCATGGTGGCGCCCCAGTCGTTGCCGAAGGCCGACATGAACTCGGTCAGCCACAGCGGCAGGGTCTGCGCGCTCTTGTCCTTGTTCAGGATCAGGACCATGGCGAACTCGTTCCAGGCCGTGATGAAGCCGAAGAGCGAGGTGGACATCAGGCCGGGGGCCAGCAGCGGGAAGATCACCTTGCGGAAGGCCTGGCCGCGGGTGCAGCCGTCGATCTGGGCCGCCTCCTCCAAGGTCACCGGGACGGCGGCGATGAAGCCGCGCAGGGTCCAGATGGTGAAGGGGAGGATCATCACGAAGTAGATCGCGGTGAGCAGCGGGAGGCTGTTCAACATCTCTCCGTCGCGGGCGATCATGTACATCGCGATGACCATGACCTCCCAGGGGGCCATCTGGGCCATCATCACCGTGAGGACGAGGCCCTTGCGGCCCTTGAACCTCATCCGGGCGATGGCGAAGCTCGCGGCGAGGGCGACGAGCAGGGCCAGCGCGACGGCGCCGACGGTGACCAGGACGCTGTTGGTGACGTACGTCCAGAAGTTGGAGACCCCGGTGGCCTTGGTGAAGTTGTCGAGCGTCGGGGTGAAGACGAAGACCGGGTCCTTCGTGAGCATCTGGCTCGACGGCTTGAGGGCCGAGGAGAACATCCAGTACACGGGGAAGACGAAGACCAGGGCGAGGAGGAGCGCGCCGAGGTTCTTGACCACGGCGGCGGGGCGGACCGGTCGGCGCTTGCGGAGCTGCTGCGCGGGCTTGGGCGCGGTGGTGGTGGGGCTGCTCACTGCTCCTCCTCCTGCTTCAGGATCAGGCGGAAGTAGAAGGACATGACGACCACGAGGATCAGGATCGTCAGGACGGAGATCGCGGCGGCGAGGCCGTAGTGGGCCTGGCTCTGGCCCTCGACGTAGGCGAAGACCGGGAGGATCTCGGAGGCGCGGTCGGGGCCGCCCTTGTTCATCGCGTAGACCTGGGTGAAGGCCTTGAACACCCAGATCACTTCGAGGAACGTGGTGATGAGGAAGAACGGCCGGAGGTTCGGGAAGACGATCTTCCAGAAGGTCTGCCAGCCGTTGGCGCCGTCCATCCGGGCGGCCTCGTACAGCTCGGCGCCGACCGTGGTCAGTCCGGCGTACATGTTGAGGGCGACGAAGGGGATGGAGCCCCAGACCACCAGGACGGTGACGATCGTCAGGGTGGACAGGCCGGTCTGCATCCAGTTGTGCTGTTCGTACCCGGCGAAGCCGGCGCTGCGCATCACCCAGTTCATGACGCCGAACTGCTCGTCGAACAACCACTTGAAGACCTGCACGGAGGCGACGATCGGCATGGCCCAGGCCATCACCAGCGCCATCGACAGGACCAGCCGCATCTTCTTGCCGAGCCGGTTGAGCAGGATGCCGATGAGGCTGCCGAGCACCATGATCAGTGCGACGTTGGCCGCGGTGAAGGCGAAGCTGCGGGCGACCACGGTCCAGAAGTCCGCGTCACCGATCAGCTGGGTGTAGTTGGAGAATCCCGCGAAGGGGTACTTCCGCTGGATGAACTCGATCTTGTTGATGTCCTGGAAGGACAGGATCACGTTCTTGATCAGCGGGTACAGCAGCAGTGTCGCGAGGGCGAGCACCGCCGGGGCGACCAGCAGGTAGGGCAGCCACCCCGAGGGGAGCGGCTTTCTGCCCCCGCGAGGAGACGTGGGACCGGGGCCGGTCGGGGACGCGGTCTCCTCGGGCCGTCCGGCGGGCTTGTGTGGTGCGTCCTGTGGAGCGGCCGTCATCGCTCCCTGGGAGTGCACGGTCATGGCGTGGCTTCCTCGCGGTTGACTGTGGAGTCAAATGCCCGACCGGGGGCACGGCATGCGGCATGGCGCCTGCCGTGCCCCCGGTGCGATCACACTGCTGGGTGGTGCGGGAACTGCGGAGTGGGGCTACTTGTTGATGCGGTTCGCGATTTCCTTGTCCGCGTCCGCGCCCGCCTTGGCGGCGTCCTCACCGTTCAGGACCTTGGTCATGAACTCCTTGATGGGGTTCGGCTCGGTCTCGACGTTCGCCCAACCCGCGGTGACCGGGGTGATCTTGCCGTTGAGGCCGGCCTTGCCCATGGCCTCGGCGAAGGAGCCGGCGGCCGGGGTGAAGTTCGCGCCGACCTGGTTCGGCAGCAGGGCGCCCTTGGTCTCGGCGGCGTACTTGGTCATCTGGTCCTTGCCTGCGGCGAGGGCCAGCCACTCCTTGGCGAGCTCCTTGTTCTTGGAGCGCTCGGCGATCGCGAGGTTGGAGCCGCCGAGGAAGACGGTGCCGGTCTTGTCCGCGGTCTTGCCCGGGATCGGGAAGTAGCCGAAGTCGGCCTCCTTGCCCGCCTCCTTCAGCGCCTTCTCGGCACCGCCGGCCTCCCAGCCGAGACCGATCCAGGAGGCGACGCCGCCCTTGGGAACGATGTCGGTGGACTGCTGCGGGGTCGCCTCGTCCTTGTCCTTGGGGGCGGTGGAGAAGGACTGGAGCTTCTTGTAGAAGTCCATCGCCGAGGCGGCCTGGGGAGTGGCGAGGCCACCCTTCCACTTGGCGCCGTCCTTGACGGCGAGGTCGCCGCCCTCGTCCCAGACGAAGCCGGCGAGGACGTACCAGCTCTGGCCGGGCAGGTAGATCGGCTGCGAGGCCGGGTCGGCCGCCTTCAGCTTCTCCAGACCGGCGATCCACTCGTCGCGGGTCTTCGGCGGGGTCACGCCGGCCTTCTCGTAGGCCTTCTTGTCGTAGACGACGACGCGGTTGGCGGCGTACCACGGAGCGGAGTAGAGCTTGCCGTCGATCTCGGCCGAGGCGAGCATGCTCTTCTGCCAGGCGTCGGCGCCGAGTGCGGCCTTGTCCTTGGTCAGGTCGGCGAGACCGCCGGTGACCGCGTAGCCGGCGGTCTGCGTGTTGCCGAGCTCCAGGACGTCCGGCGGGTTGTTCTCGGAGAGGGCCGTGGTGACCTTCTCCTGGATGCCGGTCCACTTCTGCTCTTCGACCTTGACCGTGACACCGGGGTGCTTGGCCGAGAACTCCTTGTTGACCTCGTCGATCCAGGCCTTGGGAGCGGAGCCGTCCATCACCCAGACGGTGATCTCCTTGGCGCCACCCGCGTCGGTCTTCGCCTTGTCGTCGCTGCCGTTGCCGCACGCCGCGACTCCGACCATCATGCCCGCGACACTGACCGCCGCGATGAGCTTGCGCTTCACGCCACCCTCCTCAGGGATGCCTGCCTGCACTTCCCTCGCCCGCCGCGGTGACATACGCGAAGTACTGCCGTGGGGCCGGGATCTGATCCATATTGGTTTAGACCAGTAGCTGGAGCTTGGCCTAGACCTTTAGGGGTGTCAAGGGTCTAATGAGCGGGTGCTCGGTCCGTTATCGGACCGACACCTGGGGAGAGAGAAGGCCTGTCCCCCCACTCGTGTCACGATGTGACCGCACATATCGGAGGAGCCGGTGACGGCAGCGAAACTGGAGTCGGGAAGGCGGGCGGCGATGGCCACCGAAGGGGCGACCACGGAGCCGGACGGCGGGGCAGTCACCCGCACGGCACGCGTTCCCAAGTACTACCGACTCAAGCGGCACTTGCTCGACATGACCGAGACACTGCCCCCCGGCACCCCGGTGCCGCCGGAGCGCACGCTCGCGGCCGAATTCGACACCTCGCGGACCACCGTCCGACAGGCCCTCCAGGAACTGGTCGTAGAGGGGCGACTGGAGCGGATCCAGGGCAAAGGCACCTTCGTCGCCAAGCCCAAGGTCTCCCAGGCGCTGCAACTGACCTCGTACACGGAGGACATGCGGGCCCAGGGACTGGAACCGACGTCCCAGCTCCTCGACATCGGCTACGTGACGGCCGACGACACCCTCGCCGGACTGCTCAAGATCACCACCGGTGGACGGGTGCTGCGCATCGAGCGGTTGCGCCTGGCCAGCGGTGAGCCGATGGCCATCGAGACCACGCACCTGTCGGCCAAGCGCTTCCCCGCGCTGCGCCGTTCGCTCGCCAAGTACACCTCCCTCTACACGGCTCTCGCCGAGGTCTACGACGTGCACCTGGCCGAGGCCGAGGAGACCATCGAGACCTCGCTGGCCACCCCGCGCGAGGCCGGCCTGCTCGGCACCGACGTCGGCCTGCCGATGCTGATGCTCTCCCGGCACTCCCTGGACGCCGACGGCGAACCGGTGGAGTGGGTGCGGTCGGTGTACCGCGGCGACCGGTACAAGTTCGTCGCCAGGCTCAAGCGCCCCGCCGTCTGACCTCACCCCTCCCACCCCGCCCGACCTGGCCCGTCGGACCCCGCGTCCTCGATTCCTTCACATACCGGAATACGGACGGGGTCTTACGCTCAGCGGGCGATCCCCCGTAGATTCCCTGCGCTTACGCAGATGATCGACGAGGGGACGAGGTCATGCCTGAACCGGAAGCAACAGGGACAGAACGGGACGCGGCGAGTCCGGGCAGTACGTCGGGCTCGCCTTCTCCCCGGTCCATCGCCGCGTGGGTGCTCGTCGGACTCGTGGGCGCCATCGGCTGGGGCGTACTCGCGCTCTCGCGCGGCGAGGAGATCTCCGCCGCCTGGCTGCTCGCCGCCGCGCTGGGCTCGTACGCGATCGCCTACCGCTTCTACGCGCGCTTCATCGCGAACCGCGTGCTGAAGGTGGACGCCACCCGGGCCACCCCCGCCGAACGCCTTGACAACGGTGTCGACTTCCATCCCACCGACCGCCGAGTGCTCTTCGGCCACCACTTCGCGGCCGTCGCCGGCGCCGGTCCGCTCGTCGGACCCGTACTCGCCGCGCAGATGGGCTATCTGCCGGGCACCATTTGGATCGTTGCCGGCGTCATCTTCGCCGGGGCCGTCCAGGACATGGTCACGCTGTTCTTCTCCACCCGCCGCGACGGGCGTTCGCTCGGCCAGATGGCCCGGGACGAGATCGGCCCCGTCGGCGGGGCCGCCGCCCTGATCGCCGTGTTCGCCATCATGATCATCCTGCTGGCGGTCCTGGCCCTCGTCATCGTCAACGCCCTGGCGCACTCGCCCTGGGGCGTCTTCTCCATCGGCATGACCATCCCGATCGCCGTCTTCATGGGCTTCTACCTGCGCGTCCTGCGACCGGGTCGGGTCACCGAGGTCTCCGTCATCGGCGTCGCGCTGCTGCTGCTCGCCATCGTCGCGGGCGGCTGGGTCGCCGAGTCCTCCTTCGCGGACACCTTCACCCTGGAGAAGGAGACGCTGGTCATCTGGATGGTGGTGTACGGCTTCCTGGCCTCGGTGCTGCCGGTGTGGATGCTGCTCGCGCCCCGCGACTACCTCTCCACCTTCATGAAGGTCGGCACCATCGCGCTCCTCGCCATCGGCGTGGTCATCGCGATGCCCACGCTGAAGATGCCCTCGATCACCGACTTCGCCGCCCGCGGCGACGGACCGGTCTTCGCCGGGTCGATGTTCCCCTTCGTCTTCATCACCATCGCCTGTGGCGCGCTCTCCGGCTTCCACGCCCTGGTCTCCTCGGGAACCACCCCGAAGATGATCCAGAAGGAGACCCAGGTCCGCATGATCGGCTACGGCGCCATGCTGACCGAGTCGTTCGTCGCCGTCATGGCGATCATCGCGGCCTGCATCATCGAGCCCGGCCTCTTCTTCGCGGTCAACTCGCCGCCCGGAATCATCGGCACCACGGTCGAGTCCGCCTCCCAGGCGGTGACCAACTTCGGTTTCGCCGTCTCCCCCGAGGCGCTCGCCCAGGCCGCCAAGGACGTCGAGGAAGCCAGCCTGCTCTCGCGCACGGGCGGTGCGCCGACCTTCGCACTCGGAATGTCGGAGATCTTCTCCGCCGTCGTCGGCGGCGCCGGCATGAAGGCGTTCTGGTATCACTTCGCCATCATGTTCGAGGCGCTCTTCATCCTGACGACGCTCGACGCGGGCACCCGCGTGGGCCGGTTCATGCTCCAGGACACCCTCGGCAACGTGCACAAGTCCTTCAAGGACGTCAGCTGGAAGCCCGGCGTGTGGTTCGCGAGCGCGATCGTCGTCGCCGGCTGGGGCTACTTCCTGTGGGTCGGCATCAAGGACCCGCTCGGCGGCATCAACCAGCTCTTCCCGCTCTTCGGCATCGCCAACCAGCTGCTCGCCGCGGTCGCGCTGGCCGTCTGCACCACGCTGCTGATCAAGTCCGGCCGGCTCAAGTGGGCCTGGGTGACGGGCGTCCCGCTGGTCTGGGACGCCACCGTGACCCTGACCGCGAGCTACCAGAAGATCTTCTCGGAGGACGTGAAGGTCGGGTTCTTCGCCCAGCGCGACAAGTACCAGGCCGGAATCGACGCCGACAAGGTCCTGGCGCCCGCCAAGAACATGGACGACATGCACACCGTGGTCACCAACGCCACGGTCGACGGCGTCCTGTGCGCCCTCTTCGCCCTCCTGATCATCGTGGTCCTCGCGGACGCGGCCCGGACCTGCCTCAAGGCCGTCCGCGACCCGGGCTCGGCGACCCTCTCCGAGACCCCGTGGACCGAGTCGAAGATCGTCGCCCCGGCCGGGCTGATCGCGACCGCCGAGGAGCGGGCGGAGCTCGCCGCGGCGGGTCCGGAGGCGGGCGGCGGACACGTCAAGGAGCCGGTGGCCTGATGAGCGTGCGCAGCGCGCTGGCGAAGGCGCGGTTCTACGTACGGGAGTTCTCGGGGGAGGCCGCGTACGACCGGTACGTGGCCCACGCCCGCTCCCACGACCCGGACGCGGAGGTCCTGACCCGCCGCGCCTTCGAGCGCGCCCGCACGGACGCCCGCGAGGCGGACCCCCGCGAGGGCTTCCGCTGCTGCTGAACCACCCCGCACGCCGAAGGCCCCGCCGCTCCCCGCGGCGGGGCCTTCGTCCGCCCGGCACCCGCCCGTCGGCGCCCCTCCTGCACACTCGACCGCATGGACATGGTGATCAGGGCGGTGCGACCCGCCGAGTACGCGGAGCTGGGCGAGATCACGGCGCGGGCCTACCTCGCCGACGGGCATCTGGACTTCAACGAGGACGACCACTACCTGAACGTGCTGCGCGACGTGGCCGGTCGGGCCGCCGAGGGCGAGGTGCTCGTCGCCGTGCGCGACGAACGGCTTCTGGGCGGTGTGACCTTCGCCGCTCCGGGCAGCCCGCTCGCCGACATCGCGGCCCCGGACGAGGCCGAGTTCCGGATGCTCGCGGTGGCCCACGAGGCGCGCGGCCAAGGTGCCGGAGAGGCTCTGGTGCGGGCCTGCGTCGAGCGGGCGAGGGCGCTGGAGGGGGTGACCGGCCTGGTTCTGTCCACCCAACGCGGCATGGCCGGGGCCCATCGGATCTACGCGCGACTGGGCTTCGTACGCACTCCGGAGCGGGACTGGGCGCCGATCGAAGGCCTGACACTCCTCACTTACCGGCTCAAGCTGTAGCCACGCCGACACTACATGTGGGGGTTACCGCAGAGGGCCGCCCCCACATGTATGCTCATGCCTGCTGTCGCCGCAGGGGAATCCGGTGCGAATCCGGAACTGTCCCGCAACGGTATGAAGTGTCCGGCTACCGGACACCAAGTCCGATGACCTGCCGACAGCGCGCCCGGCTCGACCGAACCGGGTGCCGATTCGTCCGGGCCTCGCGGTTGGGCCGGTGGACGCCATGCGGGGTACGCGTTCTCGTCGCGCCCGCATGCGCCCGCTCGCGCCCCGCCCCGCCGATGACCGGGCCGAGCGAGGGAGAGCTCCCGCCGTGACCATCGCGCCTTCCGCACCGCGCGCCGAGTCCACTTCTGGCGACAACACCGAGGGCCCGGGGGCCACGCTGCTGCGTACCCTCACCGAACTGACGGCGGACCTCCCCGACACCGACCCCGGCCGGGTCGCGGCCTCCGCGCTGCGCGGCCGCAGCTCCGCCGCCGACGACGCCGAACTGCGCGGGCTGGCCACCGAAGCCGCCGCCGGTCTGATCTCCGAGGACCCGGCCTACTCCCGGCTCGCCGCCCGCCTGCTGACGCTGGCCGTGCGCGACGAGGCCGCGAGCCAGGGCTCCACCTCCTTCTCGGCCTCCGTCGAGGTCGGCCACCGCGAGGGCCTCATCGCGGACCGCACCGCCGAGTTCGTCCGTACGCACGCGAGCCGGCTCGACTCGCTCGTCGAGCTGACCCTCGCCGAGGGCGCCGACGACCGCTTCGGCTTCTTCGGCCTGCGCACCCTGCACAGCCGCTACCTGCTGCGCCACCCGATCACCCGTCAGGTCATCGAGACCCCGCAGTACTTCATGCTGCGCGTGGCGTGCGGTCTGGCCGCCGACGAGAGCGTCCAGGCCGTCGAGGAAGTGGCCTCGCTGTACCGGCTGATGAGCCGTCTGGACTACCTGCCGTCCTCCCCCACGCTCTTCAACTCCGGCACCCGGCACCCGCAGATGTCCTCCTGCTACCTGCTGGACTCCCCGCTGGACGAGCTCGACTCGATCTACGACCGCTACCACCAGGTCGCGCGCCTGTCGAAGCACGCGGGCGGCATCGGCCTGTCGTACTCCCGCATCCGCGCCCGCGGTTCGCTGATCCGCGGTACCAACGGCCACTCCAACGGCATCGTGCCGTTCCTGAAGACCCTCGACGCGTCCGTCGCCGCCGTGAACCAGGGTGGCCGCCGCAAGGGCGCCGCCGCCGTCTACCTGGAGACCTGGCACGCGGACATCGAGGAGTTCCTGGAGCTCCGTGACAACACCGGTGAGGACCAGCGCCGCACCCACAACCTGAATCTCGCCCACTGGGTGCCGGACGAGTTCATGCGCCGCGTGAACGCCGACGCCGACTGGTCGCTGTTCTCCCCGGCCGACGTGCCCGAGCTGGTCGACCTGTGGGGCGACGACTTCGACGCCGCCTACCGCAAGGCGGAGGCCGACGGCCTGGCCCGCAAGACCATGCCCGCCCGCGACCTGTACGGCCGGATGATGCGCACCCTCGCGCAGACCGGTCAGGGCTGGATGACCTTCAAGGACGCCTCCAACCGCACGGCGAACCAGACCGCCGAGCCGGGCACCGTCGTCCACTCCTCGAACCTGTGCACCGAGATCATCGAGGTCACCAACGACGGCGAGACGGCCGTCTGCAACCTCGGCTCGGTCAACCTGGGCGCGTTCGTCATCGACACGGCGGACGGCCCGGAGATCGACTGGGAGCGGATCGACGAGACCGTCCGCACCGCCGTCACCTTCCTCGACCGCGTGGTGGACATCAACTTCTACCCGACCGAGCAGGCCGGCCGCTCCAACGCGCGCTGGCGCCCGGTGGGCCTGGGCGCGATGGGCCTCCAGGACGTCTTCTTCAAGCTGAAGCTGCCCTTCGACTCCCCCGAGGCGAAGGCCCTGTCCACCAAGCTCTCCGAGCGCATCATGCTGGCCGCCTACGAGGCCTCCTGCGACCTCGCCGAGCGCAGCGGCCCGCTGCCGGCCTGGGAGCAGACCCGTACCGCCCGTGGTGTCCTGCACCCGGACCACTACGACGTCGAGCTGAACTGGCCGGAGCGCTGGGACGCGCTGCGCGCCCGCGTCGCCGAGACCGGCATGCGCAACTCCCTGCTCCTGGCCATCGCCCCGACGGCGACCATCGCCTCGATCGCCGGCGTGTACGAGTGCATCGAGCCGCAGGTCTCCAACCTGTTCAAGCGCGAGACGCTCAGCGGTGAGTTCCTCCAGGTGAACGGCTACCTGGTGGAGGAGCTCAAGCAGCTCGGCGTGTGGGACGCCCAGACCCGTGAGGCGCTGCGCGACTCCTCCGGCTCGGTCCAGGGCTTCGGCTGGATCCCGGCCGAGGTCCGCGAGCTGTACCGCACGGCGTGGGAGATCCCGCAGCGCGGTCTGATCGACATGGCGGCGGCCCGTACGCCGTTCCTGGACCAGTCGCAGTCGCTGAACCTGTTCCTGGAGACGCCCACCATCGGCAAGCTCAGCTCGATGTACGCGTACGCCTGGAAGCAGGGTCTGAAGACCACCTACTACCTGCGCTCGCGCCCGGCGACGAAGATCGCCCGCGCCGCGCAGGCGGCCACCCCCGTCGAGCTGCCGCAGGCGGTCGCCGACGCCGAGGCGCTGGCCTGCTCCCTTGAGAACCCCGAGTCCTGCGAGGCCTGCCAGTAATGAGCTCCAACGACAACAAGAACCTCCTGGACCCGGGCTTCGAGCTCACGCTCCGCCCGATGCGCTACCCGGACTTCTACGAGCGCTACCGGGACGCGATCAAGAACACCTGGACCGTCGAGGAGGTCGACCTCCACTCGGACGTCGCGGACCTCGCGAAGCTGACGCCCTCCGAGCAGCACATGATCGGCCGACTGGTCGCGTTCTTCGCGACCGGCGACTCGATCGTCTCGAACAACCTGGTGCTGACGCTCTACAAGCACATCAACTCCCCTGAGGCGCGCCTGTACCTGTCGCGCCAGCTGTTCGAGGAGGCCGTGCACGTCCAGTTCTATCTGACGCTGCTCGACACCTACCTGCCCGACCCGGACGACCGCGCGGCGGCCTTCGACGCGGTCGAGGAGATCCCCTCCATCCGCGAGAAGGCGCAGTTCTGCTTCAAGTGGATGGACTCGGTCGAGAAGATCGACCGGCTGGAGACGGCCGCCGACCGCCGCCGCTTCCTGCTGAACCTGATCTGCTTCGCGGCGTGCATCGAGGGCCTGTTCTTCTACGGTGCCTTCGCGTACGTGTACTGGTTCCGCTCGCGCGGTCTGCTGCACGGCCTGGCCACCGGCACCAACTGGGTGTTCCGTGACGAGACCATGCACATGAACTTCGCGTTCGAGGTCGTGGACACGGTCCGCAAGGAGGAGCCGGAGCTCTTCGACGACGCCCTCCAGCAGCAGGTCACCGACATGCTCAAGGAGGCCGTGGAGGCGGAGCTGCAGTTCGGCCGCGACCTGTGCGGTGACGGCCTGCCGGGCATGAACACCGAGTCGATGCGCGAGTACCTGGAGTGCGTCGCGGACCAGCGTCTGGTCCGTCTCGGGTTCCCGCCGGTGTACGGCTCGCAGAACCCGTTCTCCTTCATGGAGCTGCAGGGTGTGCAGGAGCTGACGAACTTCTTCGAGCGTCGTCCGTCGGCCTACCAGGTCGCGGTCGAGGG
The DNA here is from genome assembly GCF_053615355.1 of Streptomyces sp. CLCI03. Lineage (NCBI taxonomy): Bacteria > Bacillati > Actinomycetota > Actinomycetes > Kitasatosporales > Streptomycetaceae > Streptomyces > Streptomyces sp. CLCI03. Next base: position 2,912,984 of record NZ_CM132132.1, read on the forward strand.
CACGGTCGACCTGGACGAGGACTTCTAGGGTTCGAGGGTTCCACGACTCCCCAGGAGTTCCGGGGAGTGATCGACCGGGGAGCCGGGATGCGGAGGTTTCCGTGTCCCGGCTTCTCGCGTTCCCCGGTGTCTCAGTGGGCGATGGGGCCCCAGTACCGCCGGGGGGCGGGCCGGAAGGCGCGCCGGCGCGGGGTGGGCGGGAGGCCGCCCGCGCGCTGGCGGGGCAGCCACACGAGCCGGGTCGCGACGGCCCGGATCTGCTGGTCGATCCGCCGGTCGCGCAGGATCCCGTAGAGGCTGGGCCCGAGGACGAGGGCGGCGACGGCGAGGACGGCGAGGTAACTCACGAAGGTGGTCATAGCTCTACTGTCCGCCTGATCGCCCATGATCGACAGTGGCAGTACTGTCACAGAAGACCGAATTACTGCCACACTGGGGTCATGCTGACCAACGTGGCCGTGGCCCTCGTCGACAAAGTCGCCCCCTTCGAGCTGGGGATCTTCTGCGAGGTGTTCGGAATCGATCGCAGTGACATGGGCGTACCGGTGTACGACTTCGCCGTCTGCGCGGCGGAGGAGGGGCCGCTGACCGTGGGCGGGGGCGCCTTCGGCATCACCCCCGCGCACGGGCTGGAGCGGCTGGAGGAGGCCGATCTGATCTGCCTGCCCGCCTCCGGTGACGCGGGCGTACGCATCTACCCCGAGCCCCTGCTCGCGGCCCTGCGCCGGGCCGTGGAGCGGGGCGCGCGGGTCCTCAGCGTGTGCAGCGGGGCCTACGTCCTGGGCGCCGCCGGACTGCTGGACGGCCGCCGGTGCACCACGCACTGGATGCACGCCGCGGCCCTGACCCGGCGCTTCCCGCGGGCGGTCGTCGACCCGGACGTGCTCTACGTCGACGAGGGCCCGGTGATCACCGCCGCCGGCACGGCCTCGGGCATCGACGCCTGCCTGCACGTGGTCCGCCAGGAGCACGGGGCCGAGGTGGCCAACATCATCGCGCGCCGGATGGTCGTACCGCCGCACCGCGACGGCGGGCAGGCCCAGTTCATCCAGCGGCCGCTGCCGCGCACGGCCTGCGACACGGTGGGCGAGGTGATCGAGTGGATGGCCCGCCACCTGGGCGAGGAGATCACCGTCGAGCAGCTCGCGGAGCGGGCGCACATGTCCCCGCGGACCTTCGCCCGCCGCTTCCTCCAGGAGACCGGCACCACCCCGTACAAGTGGGTGCTGCGCCAGCGGGTCCTGCTGGCGCAGGAGCTGCTGGAGTCGACCGGCGAGACGGTGGACGCCATCGCCGGCCGCTGCGGCTTCGGCAACGCGGCCGCCCTGCGCCACCACTTCCTGCGGACCCTGGGCACCACGCCGAATTCCTTCCGGCGCGCCTTCCGGGGCCCGCAGGCCGCCTAGGAGGTCGTCCGGAATCAGGCGTTGGGGACGGTCTCGTAGCGCGGGGTGCCCTCTTCCATCTGACGCAGGGCGTCCTTGCGGTCCCGCTTCGAGAGGCGGTCGATGTAGAGGTAGCCGTACAGGTGGTCGGTCTCGTGCTGCAGGCAGCGGGCGAAGTAGCCGGTGCCGCGCACCTTGATCGGGTTGCCCTGCGCGTCCTGTCCCTCGACCTCGGCGTAGTCCGGGCGGGCCAGCGAGGCGTACGCCGTCGGGACCGACAGGCAGCCCTCGTTGGAGTCGTCCAGCACACGGGCGGCGGCCGGCAGCTCGATCAGCTTCGGGTTGACCACGACACCGGTGTGCCGCTTGCCGTCGTCGTCCGGGCAGTCGTAGACGAAGACCTTGGCGTCCACGCCGATCTGGTTCGCTGCCAGGCCCACGCCCTCGGCGGCCTTCTGGCTGGCGAACATGTCGTCGATCAGCTGCGCCAGCTCGTCGCCGAACTCGGTGACGTCCTTGCACTCCTTGTGCAGGACCGGGTTGCCGACCGTGGTGATCGGACGGGCCGTACCGCGCTGACGGTGGGCGAGCTCGCGCGCCTCACAGTCCTCGGTGTCCACGACGTACCCGTCGTTCACGCTCTCGACAACCTCGTTCTCCTGCTGCGCCATGTCCGCCGTACGCCTTCCGTAAGTCCCGGTCACCGATGGCCGTGGTGGTCACCGATGTGCCCGTACAGCGTACGGCCCCGGATCAGCAGACTTCTTCGAGATCTCGCCACTCGCGGGTGCCAGGGCTGTCCGCGACCCAGCCGTCGAGCAGTCCGCGCACCAGACCGGCCGGTGCCGCGATCCCGCATTCGCGCTCGGGGACCCACAGGGAGCCCGAGCCGGCCGTACGGTGGCCGAGCGGTCCGGGGTGGCCGGGCTCGCTGTGGTCGTGCGGATCGAGGTGCTGCTCACCGTCGCCCTCGTCGCTCGGCATCTCGCTCTCCGAGCAGGTCCGGCACAGCAGACGCACCGACGAGGACCAGTCCTCGGCGGCGAATCCGGCGTCCGAGGCCAGCTGCTCCAGCGCGTCGCGGTCCGCCTCGGTGGCCGCCTCCAGCAGCACCACCCAGGTCGGCACCGGGGACGGCGCCCACAGCTCGATCTCGTCGAACACGGGGTACGAGGGGCCGGCCGCGGTCACCCGCTCTCCGTGCGGGACCCCGTCGTGGAGCACGACCTCGCCCCACCGCCGCCCGGAGGAGGGCAGCGGGATCGACAGGACCTCCAGCCGGGCCGGGTCCAGCCGACGGCCCCAGACCACCTCGGCCTCGCCCTCGGGCGACAGCCGCACGGCGGCGCTGCCCAGTTCCATCCCGACCGGCTCGCCCGCCCCGGCGGCGTCCCCGGGCACCTTCAGCCCGTACGCCTGCCAGGCCCGCCGGGCCAGCGGCCAGTCCTGCAACGCGGTGGCGGCGATCCCGACGTTCCACCAGTCCGGGGCGCCGGTCTCCCGGTCCAGCAGGGCCACGGCGCGCAGCCCGGCGGCCCGCGCCTGCTCCCAGTCGTGCCGGAACTTGTGCAGCAGGGCCAGATTGAACCAGGACTCGGACAGCCAGGGCTCCAGGTCCGCCGCTCTCGTCAGGAGCGCGCCCGCGTCCTCGTACCGCCCGTCGCCGATCAGCGTGAACGCGCGGTCGGTGGCCTGCCGCCACGAAGCGGAGGGCCGATGCCGTACCTTCCCGAAGATCCTCACGATTCCCGCCTGCCTGGGGGCACCTCCCAGCGGTCGCTGGGGAACAACGGTGCAGCCTTGCGGACACTCCTACGGTCCCTCTTACTGGCATCCAACCATGCCCACTCGGACGGCCGCTCATTACCCATGGGTTACCCAGGTGGGACGGGCACCACTCTGCCACGTCCGCCCCTGGCCAGAACCCTTGCCAGGCACTCCACGACCTCCGGCTGGTACGCGTGCCCGGTGCCCAGGCGGAGCCGCTCCAGGGCGGCCAGTGAGCCACCCGGGTGACGGCTCCCGCCGACCAGATCGTCGTACGCATTCACCGTACGCACGATCCGGGCCGCCGTGGACTGTTCCCGGTACGGATCCGCCTGCCGCTCCACCACCACGGCGACCTCGGCGGGCACCCCGGTCCGGCGGGCCACCTCCCCGCCCAGCTCGGCGATCCGACGGGCCTCGCCGTCGGGCAGCCCGGCCGTGGCCCCGTCGGGGACCGGGTCGACGAGGGAGAGCTGCCCGATGTCGTGCATCAGGGCGGCGTACTCCAGCACCGTGAGCTCCCGCTCCGACAGGCCCAGCTCCCGGCCGACGGCGCAGCTCAGGGCGGCCACCCGGCGGGAGTGGCCCGGGCGGGTGCAGCCGGCGATCTCGGTGGCGCGGGCCAGGGAGGTGATGGTCTGGCGGTAGGTGGTGCGGATCGCGGTGATCCGGTGGAAGGACAGCTGGGTCAGCAGCAGGGGCAGGCTGAAGACGGGCAGGGCCCACAGGCCCGCGACGGCCGTGCCGAGCGCCATGACGACCCCGGTGGCGCAGATCGCCGAGCCGATGCCGAGCTGGGCGCGCAGTTCGTCGCGCAGCACCGCACCGTACGGCCGGCCGGTCCGGGCCCCGGTGAGCGCGGCGGCGAGCACGGCGTCGCACAGGGCGGTGAGGCCGAGCAGGAAGAGCAGGAAGCCGACGAGGTACGGGCCCTGGCCCACCCGCTGCTCCAGCCGGCCCGAGTTGTAGAGCGGCTGGAAACAGGCGGCGGCGAAGGCGACCGTGAGCACCCGGCGGGACAGGTGGTCGAGGGCGGGACCCCGGCCGCGGGCGATGTGCGGGACGATCCCGGCGAGGACGGCGGCGACGACGACCGCGACGGTCTGCAGCACCCCGTGGTGGGTGGGCTGCCCGGCGCTCCGGCCGAGCAGGGCGTAGGCGAGGGCTCCGGCGGAGCCGAGCGGTGCGGGGTGCCGGCCGAGGAGGCCGAGGAAGTCCCGGCGGTCGCGGCGGGCGAGTTCCCCGACGGCGATCAGGGTGGCGAAGGCGAGGGCGGCGCCGGGCTCGGCGACGCCGTTCCACAGGGTGTGGCCGAGCGCGGCGCCGGTGAGCACCCCGGCGGCCCCGCGCACGGTCCAGGCGGCGGGGGCCCTCATCCGCCCGCCCCGCCGGCGTCCGCGTCCGGGCCGGACCCGCCGGACCCGCCGGATCCGCCGGCCGGGCCGGGAACCGCGGGGACCCGGCCGGACCGCGGGACCGGTGCGGCCGTCCGGGAACCCTGCTCCGGCATCCCGGGCAGGGCCGACGGCCGCGGGCCCGGGCCCGGTGCGCTTCCGGGTCCGGGTCCGGGTGCGGGTACCGGGCCGGGTACCGGCGGCCCCGGGTCGGCGGCCCCGGCCGGGATCACCTGGAGGTCCTCGTCCGAGGTCACCACCGGGTGCCAGCCGGTCCGGCCGATCGCGTCGACCAGTGCCCGCACCATCGACGGGTCGAACTGCGCCCCCGCGCACCGTTCCAGCTCCGCGAGGGCGACCGGCACCGGGCGGGCCCGGCTGTACGAGCGGGTCGAGGTCATCGCGTCGAAGGCGTCGGCCACCGCCACCACCCGGGCCAGCACCGGGATCTGCTCGCCGGTCAGCCCGTACGGATAGCCGGAGCCGTCGACCCGCTCGTGGTGGTGCAGGATCGCGGACCGGGCCTCGCCGAGGAAGGCGATGCCGCGCACCATCTCGTGCCCGTACTCGGGGTGCAGCTCGATGATCCGGCGCTCCTGCGGGGTGAGCGGACCGTCCTTGCGCAGCAGCCGGGTGGGGACGCCGAGTTTGCCGACGTCGTGCAGGATCCCGGCGATGCGCACCGTCTCCAGCCGGTCCTCGGTCATGCCCAGTTCCCGGGCGATCATCGTGGAGGCCTGACCGACCCGTTCGCTGTGGCCGCGCGTGTAGCGGTCCTTGATGTCGACGGCCTGGACGAGTGCGCGGATGGTGGCCTGGTGGGCGACGCGTTCGCGGTGGTACTGGGCGAAGACCCAGCAGGAGATGTACATCGGCAGCAGGACGAGCAGTGCGGCCGGGGGCCCGTAGGGGCTGCGCCACATGACGGCCATCATCAGGCCGGCGAGGCCGTGGACGCAGTGCGGGGCGAGGGAGGCGGACAGGAGCCCGCGCCAGGCGGTGGCGGCCGGTCGGCGTTCGGCGGCGGCCAGGATGCCGCCGTCGAGGACGGTGAGCACGAGGCAGAAGACGACGGCCGCGGCCGTCGCGGGGAGCAGCGCGAAGGGGAAGTCGGCCGGTCCCGCGGACGGCCCGGAGCCGGTGGAGGGCCCGCCGCCGAGGGTGGCCGGGCCGTCCAGCAGCCCGTAGGTCCGGCCCGCGACCCAGGCGGCCGTCGCCTGCTGCGCGCCGTGCCACACGCGGCGCACCCGGGCGGACCGCCGGCCGGCGGTCCCCGCGAGGCCCCCGGGCAGCGCGACGAGCGCGGCGGCGGCGGGTGGCAGCAGGAGGACGGCGGCGAGCACGACGGGGAAGAAGGAGCCGATGCCCTCGGGCACCCGGCGGCCCAGCAGCGGGCAGACCCTGACGAGTTCGCAGCCGAGGTAGAGCGCGGCGAGCAGGAGCACGGCCGTCCAGGGCGTACCGGAATCCGTGAGGGCGGGGGTGACGCACGCGGCGGCCGCGAGAACGGCGCACAGGATGTATGCGCGCGCCGCCGGCGGAAGTGCCCGCATGGCGCTCTCCTCCCCTGTGCCGTGCACACCGGTCGCCGTATCGAACCGGCACCGATTGGGGAGAATAGGCGGGGCCCGGAGCGCGGTGGGCCACATTTCCGCATTGGGCCATGCGGACGCCCCCGGATTAGCACATTCGGGTGAATGAAGTGCTCTTCCGGGGGCGGCTGTTCAATCGTCCGACCGGTCGGTGACCGGGTCAGCCGGGAGCGGGATTGTCCGCGGTGACGTCGTGGTCGGGCACCGCCTGGCCGGACCTGATCAGTTCGATCCGGCCCATCACCTTCGACCGCAGGTCGGTCGGCACGTCGTCCGACCCGCAGCAGCGCTTCACCAGCTTCTTCACGGCCTGTTCCAGCCCGTACTTCTCCAGGCAGGGATTGCACTCGCCGAAGTGCGTCTCGAACTTCGTGCAGTCACTGTCCGGCATCTCCTGGTCGAGAAACTCGTACAGGTGATCCAGGACCTCAGAGCACTCTGTCTCGTGCGGCTCTCCGCAACTCATGAGCCCGAGCCTTTCCGGTCGTTCGACTCTCCCGCGCCCGCGGGAACCAGCCCGCGCTCACGGGCATAGTCCTCCAGCATTCCGCGGAGTTGACGGCGGCCACGGTGCAGTCGCGACATGACCGTACCGATGGGTGTACCCATGATGTCCGCGATCTCCTTGTACGCAAAGCCCTCTACGTCGGCAAGGTAGACCGCGATGCGGAACTCCTCCGGAATGGCCTGCAGGGCTTCCTTCACATCGGAATCCGGCAGATGGTCGAGCGCCTGCGACTCGGCGGAACGCAGTCCGGTCGACATGTGCGACTCGGCGCGCGCCAGCTGCCAGTCCTCGATCTCCTCCGCGGCGCTGCGCTGGGGCTCGCGCTGCTTCTTGCGGTAGGAGTTGATGAAGGTGTTGGTCAGGATGCGGTACAGCCACGCCTTCAGGTTGGTGCCCTCGCGGAACTGGTGGAAGGACGCGTACGCCTTCGCGTACGTCTCCTGGACCAGGTCCTCGGCGTCGGCCGGATTGCGCGTCATGCGCAGCGCGGCCGAGTACATCTGGTCGAGGTAGCCGAGGGCGTCCCGTTCGAAGCGCGCGTTGCGCTCCAGGGTCGTCTCCTCCGCGTGGCCTTCGTCGGTCCCAGCGACAGGACCCACCTCCTCCGACAGCGTGGCGGCTCCGAAAGCGGATCCGCTCGAATCGGAGAATAGTCGACCTTCCCGGCCCTCCGCCGCCCGAAGCGAGCTGCGCTTGGGCGCCGGCAGCACGGTCCAGTCCAGGTCAGCGGCCTGCCGACGGTTCTGGCTGATGACCTGGGTCATGCGCTCCCTCTCCTCCGACGAGTTCCCGTACGTTCCGACATCCGAGACAACAGAAGCGGCGGGCGGCGCATTCCCGGGCACCGGGCGGTTTTCGGCCTGTGCCGCGACCCGGCCCGCGGCCCCTCACCCGGGGAGCCGCCCGAGCCACTCCCCCACCGCTTCGGTGATCGTCAGGAGTGCCTCCTCCTGGGTGGTGTCCGCCTTCTTCGGCACCGCGAAGCCGTGATCGGCGTGCGCCACCTCCACGAGCTCGTACGGGTCCCCCGCGCTCGGCGGCGGGAACTCCTCGGGACGGCCGAACGGGTCCCGGTCGCCCTGGACCACGAGGGTCGGGCGGCCGGCACCGGTCAGCTCCTCGGCGCGGGACTTCTCCGGCCGGCCCGGCGGGTGCAGCGGGAAGGCCAGCGCCAGCACTCCGGCGGCGCCCAGCTCGGCGGCGGTCCGGCAGGCCACCCGGGCCCCGGCACTGCGCCCGCCCGCGACCACCGGCCGCCCCGACGCGACGAGCGCCGGCCACAGCCCGCGCCATCCCTCGTCCAGCACCTTGGGGGCGGCGGCGACCTTCTTGCCGGCGACCCGCCAGGGCTGTTCGACGAGGGCCACCGTGATCCCGCGGGCGGGCAGGGCGGCGGCCAGGGCCTGGAGGTCGCGGGCCTCGATGCCGCCGCCGGCGCCGTGGCTCACGGCGAGCACGAGCCTCGGCTCCGACGCGCGGTGCCAGGTGATGCGGGCCTCGCCCGCCGGGGTGTCGACGCTCTGGGTACGCGTGGTCATGCGTCCCATCCTGCCCGGGTCAGAAGAGGGTGCCCTCTTCCGGCGCGGCCAGCTCCGTCAGCAGCTCCGGGCCGTTGTTGCGCACGCCGCTCACGGCGGTGGACACCGGGTAGGCCCGCATCAGCCCGCCGGGCGGCGGGGCGAGCAGCTCGCGCAGCGAGCCCTCGGTGTCGGTGTTCGCCGGGTCCAGCCAGGCGTCCCAGCGGTCCGGGGTCAGCATCAGCGGCATCCGCGGGTGGATGTCGGCCAGCGAGCGCGGTCCCTCGGCGGGGGCCACGCCCAGGGGGCCGGTCTCGGCCTCCGTGGTGATCACCGAGCAGGTGACCCACCAGGAGAGCGGGTGCTCGTCGGGCAGGGTCCGGTCGCGCCAGAACTCGTATATCCCGGCCATGGCGAAGACGGAGCCGTCGGAGGGGAGCACGAAGTAGGGCTGCTTGCGGGCCCGCTTCTTCTTGCCCTCCACCTCCAGCTGCCGTTCGTCGTGGGCGGTGACCCACTCGTAGTAGCCGTCGGCGGGGACGATGCAGCGGCGCTGCGCGAAGGGGCGGCGGAAGGACGGCTTCTCGTGCAGGGTCTCCGACCGGGCGTTGATCATCCGGGCGGCGCCGTCGGGGTTCTGGGCCCAGGAGGGGACCAGCCCCCATTTCAGGACGCGCAGCTGGCGAACCGGACGTGGGTGCGAGGCGTCTTTGAGGGGACGGTCGAGGACCACGTGGACCTCTTTCGTCGGCGCCACGTTGAAGTCGGGGGCCAGGGTCTCCTCCGGCTCCCATTTCTCGATGCCGAAGGCCTCCACCAGGTCCTCGGGCCTACGACTCGCCGCATACCGTCCGCACATGGCTGTCACACTGCCATGCCACCCGCACCTCACCGCAAGGAGTCCGCCACCTTATGGACAGCAGCACGACCGCCGGTCTGTGGGACCGGCTCACGGGCATACAGGCCGCGCCCGACCTGTGGCTGGTGATCACGACAGGTCTGGTCGCACTGGCCGCGGTGGGGCCCCGCCCGGTGTGGCGGCTGTCGCGCAACGCGATCACCATCGCGCACGAGGGCGGTCACGGCCTGCTGGCCCTGCTGACCGGGCGGCGCCTGAGCGGGATACGGCTGCACTCCGACACCAGCGGGGTCACCGTCAGCCGGGGCCGGCCGACCGGCATCGGCATGATCCTGACGGCCGCGGGCGGGTACACGGCGCCCTCGCTGCTCGGGCTGGGCGGAGCGGCGTTGCTGTCCGCGCACCGGATCACGCTGCTGCTGTGGGCGGCCACCGCCCTGCTGCTCGTGATGCTGGTGATGATCCGGAACGCGTACGGGGCGCTGACGGTGGTCCTGACCGGCGGAACCTTCCTGCTCGTGTCCTGGCTGACCCCGGCCGAGGTGCAGGCCGGTTTCGCCTATCTGGTGGTGTGGTTCCTGCTGTTCGGCGGGGTCCGGCCGGTCTTCGAGCTGGGGGCCAAGCGCCGGGGCGGCGGGGCGCCCGATTCGGACGCCGACCAGCTCGGCCGGCTCACGCACCTGCACCCGGTGGTGTGGTTGCTCTTCTTCCACGTCGTCGCGCTGTGCTCGCTGATCGGCGGCGCCCGCTGGCTGCTCGCCCTGTGACCGCTCCCTGAGACGGGGCCGGGATCAAGATCTGGCATCGGGGGAAGCCACTAAAGTGGTGGCCATGACCGAGACCCCCGCGCTCCCTGCCCTCTGGCCCGCTCCGCTCGCCGATGGGACCGTCCACGCCACCGTCACGGTGCCCGGGTCCAAATCGGTCACCAACCGGGCCCTCGTGCTCGCCGCGCTCGCCGCCGAGCCGGGCTGGGTGCGCCGCCCGCTGCGCTCGCGCGACTCCCAGCTGATGGCCGACGCGCTGCGCGCGATGGGCGTCGGCATCGAGGAGACCGTCTCGTCCAGCTCCGCCGGTGACGGCTCGGGCGGCGAGGCCTGGCGGGTCATCCCGGCGGCCCTGCACGGCCCGACGACCGTGGACGTCGGCAACGCGGGCACGGTCATGCGCTTCCTGCCGCCCGTCGCCACCCTCGCCGACGGCGACATCCGCTTCGACGGCGACCCGCGTTCCTACGAGCGCCCGCTGGGCCAGGTCATCAGCGCCCTGCGTACCCTCGGCGCCCGCATCGACGACGACGGCCGGGGCGCGCTGCCCATGACCGTCCTGGGCGGCGGGGCGCTGGAGGGCGGCACGGTCGAGATCGACGCCAGCAACTCCTCGCAGTTCGTCTCCGCGCTGCTGCTCTCCGCCCCGCGCTTCAACCAGGGCGTCGAGGTCCGGCACGTGGGCGGCAACCTGCCGTCGATGCCGCACATCCGGATGACCGTGGAGATGCTGCGTGCGGCGGGCGCCCAGGTCGACACCCCCGAGGCCGGGGGCGAGAAGGACGTGTGGCGGGTCACCCCCGGCGCGCTGCTGGGCCGCGACATGGTCGTCGAGCCGGACCTCTCCAACGCGCAGCCCTTCCTGGCCGCCGCCCTGATCACCGGCGGCACGGTGACCGTCCCGGACTGGCCGCGCCGCACCACCCAGCCGGGCGACGCGCTGCGCCGGATCTTCACCGAGATGGGCGGCTCCTGCGAGCTGACCGACGCGGGCCTGGTCTTCACCGGCACCGGCAAGATCCACGGCATCGACGTGGACCTGAGCGAGGTCGGCGAGCTGACCCCGGGCATCGCGGCGGTGGCGGCCCTGGCCGACTCCGAGTCGGTGCTGCGCGGTGTCGCGCACCTGCGGCTGCACGAGACGGACCGGCTGGCCGCGCTGACCAAGGAGATCAACGGGCTCGGCGGCGACGTCACCGAGACCGCCGACGGTCTGCGGATCCGGCCGCGCCGGATGCACGGCGGGGTGTTCCACACGTACGACGACCACCGGATGGCCACCGCGGGCGCGGTGATCGGCCTGGCGGTGGAGGGCGTGCAGATCGAGAACGTGGCGACGACCGCGAAGACCCTGCCGGACTTCCCGAAGATGTGGACGGACATGCTCGCCGGGGACGTCGAGGGTTCCGGGGTGCCCGGAGCGGGTGCGGGAGCGGGAGCGTAGGGCCCGTCATGCGCAGGTACGGCAAGCACACCGACGAGGACGACATCCGCCAGCGCCCGAACCCCAAGGGCAACCGGCCTCGGACCAGTATCCGCCCCAAGCACGAGGACGCCGCCGAGGGCTTCGTCCTGACGGTGGACCGAGGCCGGCTGACCTGCCTGGTCGAGGGCCGTTCGGTGCACGCGATGAAGGCCCGCGAACTGGGCCGCAAGGCGGCGGTGGTCGGCGACCGGGTCTGGATCGTCGGTGACCTGTCCGGCAAGAAGGACACCCTCGCCCGCATCGTGCGGATCGAGGAGCGCAGGTCCGTCCTGCGGCGCACCGCCGACGACGACGACCCGTACGAGCGGGTGGTCGTCGCCAACGCCGACCAGCTGGCCATCGTGACGGCCCTGGCCGATCCGGAGCCGCGGCCCCGGATGATCGACCGCTGTCTGGTGGCGGCGTACGACGCCGGCCTGGAGCCGCTGCTGGTGCTCACCAAGTCCGATCTGACCTCCGCGGACAAGATCCTGGAGATCTACTCGACCTTCGGTCTGAACTACGTGGTGACCAACCGCGAGGAGCTGGCCACGGGCGACGCGGCCGACCGGGTGCGCGAGCGCCTCGACGGCCGGATCACCGCCTTCGTCGGACACTCGGGCGTGGGCAAGACCACCCTGGTGAACTCGCTGGTCGCCGAGGGCCGCCAGCGCGCCACCGGGCACGTCAACGCGGTGACCGGCCGCGGCCGGCACACCACCACCTCCGCGCTCGCGCTGCCGCTGCCGAGCGGCGACGGCTGGGTCATCGACACCCCGGGCGTGCGCTCCTTCGGCCTGCACCACGTGGACCCGTCCCGGGTGATCCTGGCCTTCCCGGACCTGGTTCCGGGTACCGAGGAGTGCCCGCGCGCGTGCAGCCACGACGAGCAGGACTGTGCGCTCGACACGTGGGTGGAGGACGGCCACGCGGACCCCGCGCGGCTGTATTCGCTGCGCCGGTTGCTGCAGACGCGCGAGCGTCGCGAGGGCGACTGACCGTCCGGCGGAGGTCCGGCCGCGTTTGTAGAGGGCTCTGTCTGGATAAATGCATAATCGCACCAAGTGACGCGATGTCACGTTACGCGGGGAGGCATTCGCCATGGCGTGGCTGCTGGTCGTGGTCGCCGGACTCCTGGAGACCGGTTTCGCGGTCTGCCTCAAGCTCTCCCACGGATTCACCCGGCTGGGGCCGACCATCGCCTTCGCCTGCTTCGCGCTCGGCAGCTTCGGTCTGCTGACCCTGGCGCTCAAGAAGCTGGACGTGGGCCCGGCGTACGCGGTGTGGACGGGCATCGGCGCCGCCGGGACGGCGATCTACGGCATGGTCTTCCTCGGCGACCTGGTCTCCACCCTCAAACTCGTCTCGATCTCGCTGGTGATCCTGGGCGTCATCGGCCTCCAGCTGTCCGGGTCCGCGCACTGAGCAGCCTGCGCAGCTCGCCCGGACCGGGCTCCTCCCCCGGGGCTATCACGTAGGAGAGGGCGAGGCGTACGGCGAGTTCGCACGCCTGTGGGCCCTCCCCCGGCGTCAGCGCGGCGGCCGCCCGGTCCCGCACGGCCCGGGCCAGCTCGCCGGGCCCCGGTGCCCGGCGGCCCGCCGCGGGCAGGTCCGCGTCCCAGGCGCCGGTGAGCAGGGCCCGTACGAGGGGCTGGGCGCGGGCCGCCCGTACGATCCACTCCGCGACGGCGGCGAGCCGCTCGGCGGCCCGGTCCGGGGCGGACAGGACCCGGTCCACCCCGTCGAGGTAGCGGTCGGCCTCGCGGCGGACCAGGGCGCTGCCCAGGCCCGCCTTGCCGCCGAACTCGTTGTAGAGGGTCTGCCGGGACACCCCGGCGGCGGCTGCGACGTCGACCATCCGCACCTGAGGCCAGGGGCGCGCCGAGAGAGCGGCTCCTGCCGCCTCCAGCAAGGACTCCCGGGCTGCCGGCATCCGCGCCTCCCCGTTCGGCTCTCCCCGGTCAGAGTTGACGGGTCGCCAGATCCTGTCAAGGGCGCACCCCGGCCGCACCGTGGACGGCATTGGTCGCTCTCCGGGAGTCTCGATACTGTTCGGGCATGCCCGAGTATGACGATGACCTGCGCCTTGCCCTCGAACTCGCCGACGCGGCGGACGTCGCCACGATGGAGCGGTTCCGCGCCCTCGACCTGCGGGTCGAGACGAAGCCGGACATGACCCCGGTGAGCGAGGCGGACCAGGCGGCCGAGGAGATCATCCGGGCCGGCATCGCGGCCGCCCGGCCGGACGACGCCGTCCTGGGTGAGGAGTACGGGCTCCAGGGCAGCGGTCCGCGCCGCTGGGTGGTGGACCCGATCGACGGTACGAAGAACTACGTGCGCGGGGTCCCGGTCTGGGCGACCCTGATCTCCCTGATGGCCGAGGACCCCGACGGCGAGTTCCGCCCGGTGGTCGGCGTGGTGTCCGCGCCGGCGCTGGGCCGCCGCTGGTGGGCGACCCGGGGCGGCGGCGCGTTCGCGGGCGGCGCGCTCGGGGAGACCGCCGCCGTCGGCGTGTCCGAGGTGGGCGAGCTGGGCGACGCCTCGTTCGCGTACTCCTCGCTGAGCGGCTGGGAGGAACAGGGCCGGCTCGCCGGGTTCCTGGACCTGACCCGGGCCTGCTGGCGGACCCGCGGCTACGGGGACTTCTGGCCGTACATGATGGTCGCGGAGGGCTCGCTGGACCTGTGCGCGGAGCCGGAGCTCAACCTCTGGGACATGGCGGCGATCGCGGTCGTGGTCCAGGAGGCGGGCGGCCGCTTCACCAGCCTGGACGGCGTGGACGGGGTGCACGGCGGGAACGCGGCGGCCTCGAACGGACTGCTGCACGCCGAGATGCTGGACCTGCTGCGCCCGCGCGCCTGAGCCCGCCGGCGGCGGCTCCCGGCGCTGTTCACGCTCCGTCGCACGCCTTCTTGTCGGCCCTGCGGGTCCGTGGGAATCTGATACTCCCCACGCTTGTGCGCTTGTGAACCGTTTCTCTTGAGGCGGCTCCTCGGGCGCACCCACCCAGGCGGGGGGACTCACCCCAGGAGGTGGCTCTCTTCATGCTCGTCCGTGACGCCATGAGCACCGTGATCCTCACCCTCGGACCCGCGCACACCCTCCGACAGGCGGCCTGCCTGATGTCCGGCCGGCGCGTCGGCGCGGCCGTCGTCCTCGACCCCGACCACAGCGGAATCGGCATCCTGACCGAGCGCGACATCCTCAACTCGATCGGCGCGGGCCACGATCCGGACCGGGAGTCCGTGGGCGCGCACACCACCAACAACGTCGTGTTCTGCACCCCGGAGGCCACCGTGCAGGAAGCCGCCGAGGCGATGGCCCACGGCGGCTTCCGGCATCTGATCGTGTTGGAGCACGGCGGACCCGTCGGCATCGTGTCCGTACGGGACGTCATCCGCTGCTGGGTACCGGCGCGGCGCACGGTCTCCGCGTGAAACGACGCCGGGCCGCAGCCCTCCGAGGAGGTCCGCGGCCCGGCGTCCTGCGACGGCAAGCGTTCCGAGTCAGCCGCGGAGGGCCTGGACCGCGGCTTCGAGCCGCTTGCCGAAGTCACCGTCCGCCTGGCGGAAGTTGTTGATCGCGCGCTCGACGATGTCGTCACGGGAGACCTTGGCGATGAAGCCGGACAGGTTCTCGATCAGACGGGACTTCTCGTCCTCCGAGTACAGGCGGTAGAGGTTGCCCGCCTGGACGAAGTCGTTGTCCTCGCTGTGGACGGCGGCGGCGTGGTTGCCCGTGCCACCGGTCACGTCGATGGGCTGCCACAGCGGGCGGTCCGTCTGGTGCGGGCCGCCGAAGCTGTTCGGCTCGTAGTTCTTCGCACCCTTGTGGCGGCCGTCGTACAGGTAGCCGTCACGGGAGTTGGTGCGCGCCTCGGTGGCGTGCGGGCGGTTCACCGGCAGGTGGTCGGCGTTGATGCCGACGCGGTAGCGGTGGGCGTCGCCGTAGCCGAAGAGGCGGCCCTGGAGCATCTTGTCCGGGGAGGGACCGATGCCGGGGACGAAATGGGCCGGACTGAATATGCTCTGCTCGACCTCGGCGAAGACGTTCTCCGGGTTGCGGTTGAGCTCCAGCTTGCCGATCTCGATCGGCGGGTAGTCCTCGTGCGGCCACACCTTGGTGAGGTCGAACGGGTTGAAGCGGTACTGGGCCGCCTCGGCCGCGGGCATGATCTGGACCTGCACGGTCCAGGTCGGGAAGTCGCCGCGCTCGATGGACTCGCGCAGGTCGCGCTGGTGCGAGTCGGGGTCCTCACCGGCGAGGGTGTTGGCCTCGGCCTGGGTGAGGTTCTTGATGCCCTGGTCGGTCTTGAAGTGGTACTTGACCCAGAAGACCTCGCCGGCCTCGTTGTTCCACTGGAACGTGTGCGAGCCGTAGCCGTTCATGTGGCGGTAGGACGCCGGGATGCCGCGGTCACCGAACAGCCAGGTCACCTGGTGGGTCGACTCGGGCGACAGACCCCAGAAGTCCCAGACGTTGTCCGCCTCCTGCGAGCCCGTGTACGGGTCGCGCTTCTGGGTGTGGATGAAGTCGGGGAACTTGATGGCGTCCTTGATGAAGAACACCGGGGTGTTGTTGCCGACGAGGTCGTAGTTGCCCTCTTCGGTGTAGAACTTCAGCGCCCAACCGCGGGGGTCACGGACCGCGTCGGCGCTGCCGAGGTTGCCCGCGACGGTGGAGAAGCGCAGGAAGGTCTCGGTCTCCTTGCCGACCTCGGACAGGAACGCGGCCCGGGTCCACTGCGAGACGTCGCGGGTCAGCGTGAAGGTGCCGTACGCACCGGCGCCGCGGGCGTGCACCACGCGCTCCGGGATGCGCTCGCGGTTGAAGTGCGCGAGCTTTTCCAGCAGCAGCTGGTCCTGGACCAGGACGGGGCCGCCGAGGCCGGCGGTCTCGCTGTTCTGGTTGTCGGCGACCGGCGCTCCGGCCTCCGTGGTGAGCGGTCCCTGCGTCACGTGCGCCTCCTGCGTCATGCCTGCGTGTCCTGTCCTTGGCGTTTGCCGTAACCGATCCTACAATGGACTTTGTCTAAGTCAAGTAAGCATCCAAGTCCGCACCGGTTCGGGAGTTACACCGAATCCCCTCGCTGTTAGGCTGATGCCCATGAGTGACCTGCTGGATCGACTTCGCGGACGCGGCTGGCGCATGACGGCGCAGCGGCGCGTCGTGGCCGAGGTGCTCGACGGTGACCACGTGCACCTGACGGCCGACGAGGTGCACGCGCTCGCGGTGGCCAAGCTGCCCGAGATCTCCCGTGCGACCGTCTACAACACGCTGGGCGAGCTCGTCACCCTCGGCGAGGTGCTGGAGGTCTCCACGGACCGCCGCGCCAAGCGGTACGACCCGAACGCCCACCGACCCCACCAGCACCTGGTCTGCGCCCGCTGCGGCGCGATCCGTGACGTGCACCCGGCGGGCAACCCGCTGGCCGACCTGCCGGACACCGAACGCTTCGGCTTCGTCGTGTCCGCGGTCGAAGTGACCTACCGCGGCGTCTGCCCGAACTGCGCGACCGCCTGAGCACCGGCACACGAAAGGGCCCGGACCCCTCGGGGGGTCCGGGCCCTTCGCGTTCGCCTTCGTGCACGCGGAAACGGCCGGAAACGACTCAGGGCCCGGATCCATGGGATCCGGGCCCTGAGCCTTCAGTAGCGGGGACAGGATTTGAACCTGCGACCTCTGGGTTATGAGCCCAGCGAGCTACCGAGCTGCTCCACCCCGCGTCGGTAAACCCAACGTTACGTGAAGGCCCACGGCAGAAGCAAATCGGTTAACCGGCCAGCCCGCGATGCAGGAGCGCGGTCAGCGTCTCCACCACCTGGTCGTCGTCGAGTCCGGCCCCGCCGGTCATGGCGGCGTACCCCAGCATCGAGATCATCGCCCCCATCGCCGCGGCGACCAGCTCGGGATCCCCGGGCAGCTCACGACCCTGCTCGCGCATGTACTCCAGGTGCTCGCGCAGCGGCGCGGTGTCCCCCAGGAGCCGACCCCAGGCCTGCCCCGAGCCGGGCGGTTCGGCCATGGACTTCTGGAAGAGCGCGACCACGACGGGCAGATGGTCGCGGAAGACCCGCCAGGTGACGGCCACGTGCGTCCGCAGCTGGTCACGGTCGGCGAGGTCGTGGTCGCGGGGGTGGTCGTGGGCGCCGACCTCCAGGTCCACCTGGGCCCCCATGTCCGCGAGGAGCGCGTCCAGCAGTTCGTCCTTGCCGGCGAAGTGCTCGTAGAACGAGCCGGTGGACCGACCGGCGGCCTTGGTGATGTCGGTGATCTTCGTCTGCGCGTAGCCGCGCTCCAGGAAGAGCGCCCGCGCCGCCTCCTTGAGCGCCGCCTCCGTGCCGGCCGCCCGCTCCTTGCGCACTCCCACCGCGATCCCCGTTCCCACTTGACGCCGTCTTCTCGGCCTCATCATACTGAACTGAGTTTCACCGAATATGAATTCAGTGAATGTGTATTCAGCGAAAGGGGTCGGGCATGCGTGTGTCAGTCATCGGGGGCGGAGTCGCCGGAGCGGCGAGCGCGATCGCCCTGCGCCGCGCGACCGGCGCGGAGGTCACGGTCCACGAGGCGTACGAGGACCCGGCCGGCCAGGTGGGCTCGTTCCTCAGCCTCGCCGTCAACGGCCTACGGGGGCTGGACTCACTGGGCTGCCTCTCCGAGGTGCAGGCCGCCGGGTTCCCGGTCGCCCTGCAGCGGATGTGGTCCTCCTCGGGCAAGCTCCTGGGCGAGGTGCCGCGCGGTCGGCTCGCCTCGGACAGCCTGCACAGCACGACGCTGCTGCGCGGGCGACTGGTGGAGGTGCTGCGGGCCGAGGCGGTCCGGGCCGGCGCCCGGATCGAGACGGGTCGACGGGTGGTGGCGGCGGACCTGGACGCGGACCTGGTGGTGGCAGCCGACGGCATCTGGTCCGCCACCCGCTCGGCGCTGGACCCGGCGGCGCCCCCGGTGCGGTACGCGGGGCTCTACAGCGTGTCGGGGGTCTCCGAGGGCGTGCACCTGACGCCCGGCACCTACCACTTCGTCTTCGGCCGGCGTGGGGCGTTCCTGTGCGTCCCCGCGAAGGACGGCACGGTCTGGTGGTCGGCCCAGGTACCCGCAGCGGAGCCCCCGGACCCGGCGGAGGTCACCCGGGACCTGCTGGCGGAGCTGTACGGCAGGGAGGAGCTGCCGCTGTCCCTGATCCGGGCGGCGACCCGCGTCGACCGCCCGATGCCGATGCACCGACTGGCGGACGTGCCCGTCTGGCACGACGGACGCACCGTGCTGATCGGCGACGCCGCCCACCCGGTCGGGGCCGGGCAGGGCGCGTCGATGGCGATCGAGGACGCGGTGGCCCTGGCGCGCTGCGTGGCGCAGGAGCCGGGCGTGGCCGGAGCCCTGGCCGAGTACACCCGCGTACGGCGCCCCCGGGTGACCCGGATGACCCGGGCCGCGGCGACCAACCGCGACGCGAAGACCCCGGGCACGGTGCAGCGCCGCGTCAACGACCTGCTGATGCCGCTCGCCTTCCGGCACGTCTACGCCCGCTCCACCTCCTGGCTCTACCGCTGAGAGGTGGAGGGGACGGCTTAGGTCGTCTCTTTCGGATCTTGTCGGTCGAGCCCGGGTCGTCCGGTGCGGTGCCTCGCAAGGCGGAGGGGCGCTCGTGTACCGGACGTACTCGAGTGCCCCGACAACCTGGGGGTCCCCCCGGACGGAGTCTGGGGGATGAGGTGCCGTGCCGGGCGGGCCGGGCCCGGCAAGATCCGGAAGAGACGGCCTAGGCGGAGAGCTCCTCCGCCAGGGCCTCGCGGAGTCGGGCCGCGCGCTGCGAGACCTCGGCCGGGCCCAGCTCCATGGCGCGCACGCACCACTTCTGGCCCTCCGCGAGGTCCCCGTGGCGGGCCGCCAGCAGGCCCAGTCGCAGGGCGGCGCGGCCGTGGCCCGCCACCGCCGCGCGGGTCCACCACAGGGCGGCCTCCGGCTCGTTCCCCTCGCGGGCCAGCAGCAGCCCGAGGTTGAAGGCGCCGTTGCGGGAGCCGGCCTCGGCCGCCTCCCGGTACCAGCGCGCGGCGACCGCCAGGTCACCTCGGGCGGCGGCCAGCATGCCGACCCGCACCTGGGCCCGGCGGTGCCCCAGCTCTGCGGCCCGCTCGTACCACTCCTCGCTCTCGGTGCGCGGGGCGCCGCCCACGGGCTCGCCCAGGGCCACCGGCTCCGGCGGCGGGGCCAGCGACTCCAGCAGCGCGGCCAGGCGGAACGCCGCCTCGGCGCTGCCGCCGCCGGCCGCGCAACGCAGGTGCCGCTCCGCCGCCCGGTCCTCGCCGTCCCGCACGAGCGCGATGCCGACCTGCAGCGCCGCGTCGGTGTGACCGGCGGACGCCGCCCGCTCGTACCACTTCAGCGCCGTGCGGTCCTCGTCCCGGCTGGCGAACAGGATCCCGAGGTTGAAGGCGGCGTCGACGCTGCCCGCCTCGGCCGCCTTCGAGAACCACGGCTCCGCGCCCGCCGCGTCCCCGCCCTGGAGCAGCAGGATCGCCAGCGCGTTGGCCGCCTCGCGGTGCCCGGCGTACGCGGCGCGCCGGTACCACTGCTCGGCCTGCGCGGTGCGGTCCTGTGCCACGCACAGCAGTGCAAGGTTGTACGCCCCGTTTTGATCGCCCGCGTCCATGGCGGTCCGGTACCAGCGCTCGGCGGTCTGGGTCTCGCCGCGGGCCGCGTGCAGCGCGCCCAGCGCGTTGGCCGCGTTGCCGTCGCCGTCCTGCGCCGCCCGGTGCCACCACACGGCGGCGCTCTCCTCGTCACCGGCGTCGCGCAGCAGGAAGCCGAGCGCGCAGGCCGCACGCGCCTCGCCCTGCTTGGCGGAGGTCAGGTACCAGCGCCCGGCCTCCTTGAGCTCGCCGCGCGCCTCCAGCAGGGCGCCCAGGTGCAGGGCGGCGCGCCGGTGCCCGCGCGCGGCGGCCTGCCGGTACCACTGCTCGGCCTCGGTGGGGTCGCCCTTGCGCAGGTGCCGCGCCAGCCGGTACGCGGCTTCGCGGTGCCCCTGTTCGGCGGCAGCGCGGAACCACCGCTCGACACCCTTGTCACCGCGGTGCTCCAGCAGGTCCGCCAGCCCGTAGGCGCCCAGCGCGTGGCCGGACTCGGCCGCCTGCCGCATCCAGTACTCGGCGGCGGGCTCGTCCCCGCGCTCACGGAAGTAGCGGCCGAGGGCGTGCGCGGCGGGGGCCGATCCGGCGACGGCGGCGACCCGCCACCAGCCGGCCGCGTCCTCGGGGTATCCCCGCTGGTGGAGCAGGACTCCGAGGTTGTTCGCGGCGGCGCGGTCCCCCTCGCCCGTGGCTCCCCGCAGGTAGGGTTCCGCACCGTCGAGGTCACCACGGCGCAGCAGCAGCGCACCGAGCACGCTCATGGCTCCGGGGTCGCCCTTGTCGGCGGCCACCCGGTGCCGGGCTTCCAGCTCGGCGTCGCTCGCCGCGTCGGTCTCGGCGAACATCTCCTCAGCGCCGTGCTTGTCCAAGAGGTCCGCATCGGTCATTGCGGTCTGCGCGTCGACGACCGGAGCCGCCCCCTCGGCCTCTGTGTCCGTTCCGGACTCCGCCCTCACAAACCGCCCTGTCTCCAGCAGAGTTGACCTGTCCCCCATAAATCCCATCGTCGCATCACCTGCTACCCGCGTACACCTGGTATGTCGCAGCCAGTGAGGTCACTACAGCGTTTTGTCGACATGCCCACAGTGAGGTAAGTCAAACACGCTCCACCCACAAGTCACCCTCCCCGGCTACCGCGTGTCCGTCCCGGACATGACGAAGGCCCGGATCCCATGGATCCGGGCCTTCATCTTCAGTAGCGGGGACAGGATTTGAACCTGCGACCTCTGGGTTATGAGCCCAGCGAGCTACCGAGCTGCTCCACCCCGCGTCGGTGAAACCACAGTATCACGACGCGGGGTGGAACCATTACCCATTGATCACTGGCCGGACGGTGTGGGCGTCGTCAGCTTCGCCTCGGCTTCGATCGCGCGCTTCAGGGCCGCCTTGATCTCGTCCTGGGCCTTGCCGAAGGCCGCCCAGTCGCCGGCCTGCCTGGCCTTCTCGGCATCCTCGATGGCCTTCTGCGCGTCACCGAGGGCCGCCTTGACCGTGGGGTCCTGGATCGTCGGCGGCGTGACCGTGCCGTCACCGGGCGGCTGGACCGGAGGCACCGGAACCGTCGGCGCCTCGGCCCCGAACACCACGTTCAGCGCCTTCTCCAACGTGTCCTCGAAGGCCGTCTGGTTGCCGTAGGTCACGAGGACCTTGCGCAGCAGCGGGTACTTGAGCGTGGAGCTACGGACGTAGACCGGCTCCACGTAGAGCATCCCGCCGTCGAGCGGCACCGCGAGCAGGTTGCCGTACTCGATCTCCGAGTCACCACCGCGCAGCAGGCGGATGGATTCGGCGATCTTGGGCTCCGACTGGAACTTGCTCTGCACTTGGCTCGGGCCGTCCGGCGGCTTGCTGGTCGGCATCTTCAAAATGCGGATCTTGCCGTAGTCGGGGGTTCCCGGATCGGCGTTGACCGCCATGAAGGCACTCAGGTTGGGCCGCTCGTTCGGCGTGAACGTCGTGGTGAGCGAGAAGACCTGGTCCTTCTCCTTCTGGTCCGGCATCTTCATCGACAGGTAGTACGGCGGAACGGCCGTACCGGCCTTGGTCGTCGGGTCGTCCGGGACCGCCCACGCCTCGCTGCCGCTGAGGAAGGTCTGCGGGTTGGTGACGTGGTAGCGGGTCAGCAGCTCACGCTGGACCTTGAAGAGGTCCTGCGGGTACCGGAGGTGGTCCATGAGCGGCTTGGCGATGTCGGCCTTGGGCTTCACCGTGCCGGGGAACGCCTTCATCCAGGTCTTCAGGACCGGGTCGGCGGTGTCCCACTGGTACAGGTCGACCGAGCCGTCGTACGCGTCGACGGTGGCCTTCACCGAGTTACGGATGTAGTTGACCTGGTTCTCCTGGGCGACCACCGCGCGCTGGCTGTTGGTCAGCGAGTCCGCGGTGCTCTGGCCCAGCGTGGTGCGCGAGGCGTACGGGTAGCCGTTGGTGGTCGTGTACGCGTCGACGATCCACTTGATCCGGCCGTCGATCACGGCCGGGTAGGGCGCGCCGTCGATGGTCAGCCAGGGGGCGACGGCCTCGACGCGCTGCTTGGGCGTGCGGTTGTAGAGGATCCGCGAGCCGTCGCCGATGGCGCCCGAGTAAAGGATCTGCGGTTCGTTGAAGGTGAGCGCGTAGGCGGCCCGGTTGACCGGGTTGTCCAGGTTGACGCCGGAGTCGCCCTTGTAGCTCGTCTCCTTCTCACCGTTGTCGTCCGAGTAGTCGAGCTCCTTCTGCGGCCCGCCGACGATCGAGTACTGCTTCGTCTGCTCGCCGTAGTAGATGCGCTGCTCGAAGTCCGTGCCGAACACACCCTTGGAGGGCAGGTCGGACTGGGTGAAGTCGGGAGCGCCCTCCTTCACCGTGGTGCCCTTGGCCGCGACCACGCCGTAACCGTGCGTGTACTTGAAGTGGTCGTTGATCCAGTTGTTCTTCGGGATGCCGCCGATGTTCAGCTCGCGCAGCCCGATGACCGTGTCCTGGCCGCTGTACCGGTCCACGGCGAGCGTGGACGGGAAGGCGTAGTAGCCCTTGACCTGCTGGAGCTGTTGGAAGGCCGGCGAGACGATGTTCGGGTCGAGGATGCGGATGCTGGCCGTGGAGTCGGCCTGCGGGCGCAGCTTGGTCTTGTCCTCCGTCTGCGGGACGCCCGGATAGTCCGAGACCTCGGAGCCCGCGATGCCGTAGGCGTCACGCGTGGCCTTGATGTTCTTCTGGACGTACGGGGATTCCTTGGCCTGCTCGTTCGGCTGGACCTGGAACTTCTGCACGATCGCCGGGTAGAGCCCGCCGATCAGGATCGCCGAGAGCACCATCAGGCCGAAGCCGATGACCGGCAGCTGCCAGGTGCGGCGCCAGAGCGTCGCGAAGAACAGCACGGCGCAGATCGCGGCGATGGCGACGAGGATCGTCTTCGCCGGCAGGTAGGCGTTCGCGTCGACGTAGCGCAGACCCGTCCAGTTGTCGGCGGCCTTGAAGTCGCTGGACTTCACGGCGAGCCCGTACCGGTCGAGCCAGTAGGCGATCGCCTTGAGCGTGACGAACAGGCCGAGCAGCACCGACAGGTGCCCGGTGGCGGCGGCGGTGGCCCGGGCGCCCGGGCTGGTCACGCGCAGTCCGCCGTACAGGTAGTGCACGACGGCCGCGGCGATCACCGACAGCACGACGGCGGCGAAGCCGAAGCCGAGCAGGAAGCGGTACCAGGGCAGGTCGAAGGTGTAGAAGGACACGTCCATGTGGAACTGCGGGTCCTTCGTACCGAAGGCCACCCCGTTCACGTACATGAGCCAGGTCTTCCACTGGCCGGCCGCCGAGGCGCCCGCGATCAGGCCGACGAGCACCGAGATGCCCAGCAGCAGCCACTTCTTGTAAGGGGCGATGCTCATCCGGTAACGGTCGAGGCTCTGCTGTTCCATCGACATCGCGCTGAGCGGCGGCCGCAGCCGGTGCGCCAGCCAGATGTTGAAACCGACGGCACCGGCCATCAGCAGACCGAAGACGGCGAAGAGGCCGATCTTGGTCCACAGAGTGGTGGTGAAGACGGTGGAGTACTTCACGGAGCGGAACCAGAGCCAGTCAGTCCAGAAGCCCGCGAACATGATGAAGAGCATGGCCAGGACGGCCAGCACGCCCAAGGTCATCAGGAGAGTTCGGGACCGCCGGGAGGGGCGGCCGACTCTCATCCGTGGCCCGGAGGGGCCTCCGCCGCGGTCCGGCATCTGGAAAGCCAAGGTGCGCACCTCGAAAGTCGCTGAGTCTGGTAATGAACGGGCCCCCGATCGTAGAGCCCACTCATGCAACTTACTGAGGCTTTGGTCAGTTCCCGGTAATCGATGGAAAGGAGGCAGGATGTTGCCCATGTCCAACCTTTCGCCTTCCCCCGGCACCCCCATGGCGGCCAGTCCGCTGACCCGCGCCTGCCTCGAGATCGACGAGTACGCGGCCGGCCTCGGCTGGGACAAGCCCGCGCGGCTCTTCGCCCTCGTCGACACCGCCCGGCTCAAGAAGCAGGAGCCGAGGCTGGCGAGCCAGCTCGGTCTCGACCAGGACGACGCGGGCAAGTCCTCCCTCACCCCCATCGAGCAGGACGAGGTCCCCAAGGGGACCCCGCTCGACAAGTTCCTCGGCACCATCGCCTGGCCCGACGCCGTCGTCGGCTGCGCGCTGACGGTGGAGCGGCTGATGCTGCCGCCGTCCGCGGAGGCCTCCGTACCGGAGGGACTGAACGACAAGCAGCTGTCGAAGTGGGTCGCCGGTCACCCGGAGCGGCAGGAGGTCCGCCTCACCGTGGCCGTGCTGCGCGACGGCTCGCGGGAGTCGGCCGTACGGCTGCGCGAGAAGGACTCCTCGACCGAGGTCCTCACCGGTGCGGGCCTGGTGCCCGGGCTGGCCGAGGCGCTGGCGGCGACCTTCTCGTAGGGCGTCGGGGTACGGAGCGGTCAGGGGACGGAGCGGTCAGGGCTTGCAGCTCGGCAGCCCGGCCGCGTCCCCCTTGCTGATCTTCTCCAGTGCCTTCGTGGCGTCGCCGATGGTGGAGACCTTGACCAGGGTCAGCCCGTCGGGCACGTGGGAGGCGGCGGAGGCGCAGTTCTCGGCGGGCGTCAGGAAGTACTCGGCGCCGGCCTGGCGGGCGCCGATGGTCTTCATCTGGATGCCACCGATGGGTCCGACCTTGCCCTCTTCGGTGATGGTGCCGGTGCCCGCGACGAACTTGCCGCCGGTCAGATCCTCCGGGGTCAGCTTGTCGACGATGCCGAGGGCGAACATCAGCCCGGCGCTCGGGCCGCCGACGTCGGCGAGCTTGATGTCGATCGTGAACGGGAAGGTGTGGTCGGTGCCCGCCCGGATGCCGACGATGGCGTGACCGTCGCCCTCCGCCTTGCCCGCGGTGATCGTCACCTTCGTGGTGGCGGGGTTCTCGTTGCCGGCCTTCGCCGCCTCGGCCGCCTCCTTGGCGGGCACGATGGTGAACTCCACCGGCTCGCCGGGCTTGTGCTTGGTGACGAGCTTGGCCACGTCCTCGGGCGCGGTGACGGCGGCGCCGTCCACGGACTTGATCACGTCACCGGCGTGCAGCTTGCCCTCGGAGGGGCTGGACTTGACCACGGTGGAGACGATCACCCGGGCGGTGACCGGGATGCCGAGCTGCTTCAGGGCCGCCACCTTGGCGCTCTGCTGCGACTGGCTGAACTCCTCGGCGTTCTCCTGGGTGGACTCCGCCTCGGTCTTCCCGTTCGGGTAGAGGTTCTCGTGCGGGACGACGATGTTGTCGCCGGCCAGCCACCCGTAGACCGCTTCCACCAGACTCATGTCGTAGTCCGCACCGGTGACGCGGACCGTGGTCATGTTGAGGTGGCCGCTGGTCGGGTACGTCTTGCGCCCCGCGATGTTGAGGACGGGCGCGCCATGCGAGTCCCCGAGCGTGTTCACGGTCGGGCCGGGGCTCATCTCGGAGTACGGGACCTTGATGAACACCCCTGCGCAGAGCAGCGCGAACAGCACCAGGGTGGAAGCGAGCATCGTCGCGGTGCGGCGTGGCATGGATCCGACAGTACGGGACGGCCCTGACGGACGGCCCTCGGGGCCGGTCCGTACGGGGTCCGCGCGCGAAACTCTCAGCGGAATCTCACCGAAGGCGGCGGACCGGAGCGGGCCGGACGCGGAGCGTCATACGGCGTCATGCGGCGTCAGACGGCGTCGGAGGCGGAGTGGGCGGACGGAGCGGAATGGGCGTCGGCCTTCACTCCGGCCTGATCTGCGTTGGCCATGGCTTCGCGGAAGCGTGCGTAACCCGCGAGCTCGGATATGTCACCCTGCGTGCGGTCGCGTGCCGCCCAGCTGCCCCATATCGCCGCTCCGATCGCGGCGAACAGCGGAATCAGCAACCACGCCAAAGACGCCATGGGCCTGCCTCCCTACCCCGAAGTACGTTTCGTTGGTGGCTTCAACGCTCGTGCCCGTGGGGTGGTTACGCAAATCGAGGGCGTGTTGCGCGGCCGAACGGGTGCGAGGCTACCGCCTTCCGGGTGGCGCTCCGTGACCGGGGGTTCAGCAGGCGCCGACCCACTCCTCGGTGCCGTCACTGAACGTCTGGTGCTTCCAGATCGGGACCTCGTGCTTGAGGTCGTCGATCAGCATCCGGGCGGCCTCGAAGGCCTCGCCACGGTGCGGGCAGGACACGGCGACGACGACGGCCAGGTCGCCCACGGCCAGGTCACCGACGCGGTGCACGGCCGCCAGGGCACGGACGGGGAACTTGGCCACGACGCGCTCGGCCACGCGACGCATCTCGGCCTCGGCGGTCGGATGGCAGGAGTAGCCGAGCGAGTCGACGTCCGCCCCGCTGTCGTGGTTGCGCACCGTGCCGACGAAGAGCGTCGTACCGCCCGACGCGTCGTCGCCGACGGCCTGGAAGACCTCGTCGATCGACAGGGCGGTCTCGCGGATCTGGAGCAGCCGGATCGGGTCCGAGGCGGCCTGCTCACCGGGGTGGTCGAAGTGCGGTGCCATGTCTTCATCGTGCCCTAGCCGCTGACACGGCGAAATAGCAGATTCGCCCGGGGCGCGGACGCCGCCTTGGGAGCCTCCTACAGGGCAGGCCCGCGGAACCCCGCGGTCCGCCCGGCCGGACGGCACCCGCGGAGCCGGGTGCCGGTCAGATCCCGCGCCGCTTGCGCGCCAGGCGGACCGCCGCGGCCGCGCCCAGCAGGGCCACCGTCGCGCCGGCCGCGCCGGCGGCCGTGGCGGCGTCCCTGCGGCCCAGCCGGCGGCCCGCGACCGTGTGCCGGCCCGAGACCTCCTGGAGGAGCTCGGCGAGCACCTCCTCGTTGGTCCAGCGCGGCCGCCAGCCCGCCGCGTGCAGCCCGCTGACGCTGACCACCCACGGGTGCATCGTGTAGGCGAGGTCCCCGGCCGGGGACGGGGTCAGGCCGATCCGGTGCAGCCGGGCCGCGGCTCCCAGGGCGACCGCGGACGGGAGCTCCATGCGACGGATGCCGCTCAGCTCCTCGACCTCCTCCTGCTCCAGCCACCCCTCGCAGCCGACGGCCAACTCGCCCTCGACCTTCTCCAGGGCGGCGTACTCCAGGGCGCTGACCAGGTCGTCCACGTGGCAGAACTGCCAGGTGGGGCGGGATCCCGCGACCACGAGGAGCCGCGGGGACTCGAAGTACCGGGTCAGCGCGGTGTCGGTGCCGCCGACCAGGACGGCCGGGCGGATCACGGTGACGTTCAGGCCTGGGTGCGCTCGGGGGGCGCGGCGGCCGAGGCGTTCGATCTCCAGGAGGTCGCCGACCCCGGTCGCCTCGGCGGTGGCGCGCAGCTCGGAGTCCTCGGACAGCGGGATGTCGTTGTCCGGCAGGGCCCCGTAGACCATCGCCGAGGTGCAGAGCACGACCCGGTGCACGCCGGCCGCGGCGGCGGCCGTCAGGACGGTCTGGGTGCCGCGGACGTTGTACGCCGTACGGGCGGCCGGGTCGGTCTCCAGGTCGAGGTCGAGCGCGAGGTGGACCACGACGTCCGCGCCGCGCAGCTTCTCGGCGATCGCGGGGTCCCGTACGTCGAGGATGTGCCATTGCGCGGCCGCGCAGTCCCCGCGTCGCTCGTCGATCGCGACGACCTGCTTGACCTCCTCGGAGGCGGCCAGTCGGCTCACGAGGGCCGCGCCGACTCCCGAGGCGGCGCCGGTCACGGCGATCACCGGGCTGCGCCGGCGCATACCCTCCGGGTTTCGCGGCCGGCGAACGCCGGGGGCGCCGTCACCGTGCTCGGAGCTGTTTTCGTCGTCGGGCATCGCGCGAAACTGCGGATCTGGGGAACTCACCGGGCGTCTCCAGCGGTTGTCTTCAGTAGGGACGCGCCGTGACGCGTACCCACCAGGTGATGTCCATCCTGCCGCAGCCCAGGAGTCGGCGGAGCACCGAGCCCGGATGCGGCCGCGGTGTCTACGCTGGGTGGTGTTGTCGGACCATTGCCCGTCGGCTCCCGCCGGCGGCCCTACGAGCCGAGGAAACCCGTGAGCGACACCCCATTCGGATTCGGCCTTCCGCCGGAGGAGCCGGAGAACGGCGACGATGGCAAGAAGAAGGGCAACCAGGGCGGCCCGGGCGGCCCGGCGAATCCCTTCGGGTTCCCCGGCATGGGTCTGCCGGGCGGGGCGGGCGCTCCCGGAGCGGACAACCCGTTCGCCGCGATGTTCGGTGCGATGAACCCGAACGACCTCGGCGCCGCCTTCCAGCAGCTCGGCCAGATGCTGAGCTACGAGGGCGGTCCCGTGAACTGGGACATGGCCAAGGACATCGCCCGCCAGACCGTCTCGCAGGGCACCGCGGACGGTGTGAAGGACACGAGCGTCGGCATCGCGGAGAAGTCCGCCGTCGAGGAGGCCGTGCGCCTCGCCGACCACTGGCTGGACGGGGTGACCTCGCTGCCCTCGGGCGCCACCACGGCCGTGGCGTGGAGCCGCGCCGAGTGGGTCGAGGCGACCCTCCCGGTGTGGAAGGAGCTCGTGGACCCGGTCGCGGAGCGGGTCGGCGCGGCCATGGGCGGCGTGCTGCCCGAGGAGATGCAGGCCATGGCGGGCCCGCTGCTCGGCATGATGCGCTCCATGGGCGGTGCCATGTTCGGCCAGCAGATCGGCCAGGCCGTCGGCACCCTCGCGGGCGAGGTCGTCGGTTCCACGGACATCGGCCTGCCGCTGGGCCCGGCCGGCAAGGCCGCGCTGCTGCCGCTGAACATCGAGGCCTTCGGCAAGGACCTGGGCGTGCCCTCGGACGAGGTGCGGCTCTACCTGGCCCTGCGCGAGGCCGCCCACGCCCGCCTCTTCGCCCACGTGCCGTGGCTGCGCTCGCACCTGTTCGGTGCGGTCGAGGGCTACGCCCGCGGCATCAAGGTCGACACCTCGAAGCTGGAGGACGTGGTCGGTCAGCTGGACCCGTCCAACCCGGAGCAGCTGCAGGAAGCGCTCCAGGGCGGCATGTTCCAGCCGCAGGACACCCCGGAGCAGAAGGCCGCCCTGGCTCGCCTGGAGACGGCGCTCGCGCTGGTCGAGGGCTGGGTCGACGCGGTGGTGCACGAGGCGGCCAAGCCCCGGCTGACCTCGGCGGACGCGATGCGCGAGACCATGCGCCGGCGGCGCGCCTCGGGCGGCCCGGCGGAGCAGACCTTCGCGACGCTGATCGGCCTGGAGCTGCGTCCGCGCCGGCTGCGCGACGCCTCGCGGCTGTGGGCCTCGCTCACGGACGCGCGCGGGGTGGACGGCCGTGACGGCCTCTGGGAGCACCCGGACATGCTGCCGACGGCGTCCGACCTGGACGACCCGGACGGCTTCGTGCACCGCGAGCAGCTGGACTTCTCCGAGATCGACAAGATGCTCGGCGAGGCCGCCGAGAAGCGCGAACAGGACGGCGACGAGAAGAAGTGAGCCTGCACGAAGACGCGGTCCTCGTCCTGAAGGCGTACGAGGACCAGACGGAGCTGCGCGATCTGTACCTGCAGCACCTGGCGGCCCACCCGGACGGTGTCTACAAGCCCTGCGAGGCCGGGCACGTCACGGGCAGCGCGCTGGTGATCGACCCGGTGCGGGGCCGCGTCCTGCTGACCCTGCACAAGAAGCTCGGCATGTGGCTGCAGATGGGCGGGCACTGCGAGGCCGGCGACCGGACCCTCGCCGAGGTGGCGCTGCGCGAGGCCGCCGAGGAGTCGGGCATCGCGTCGGGGCTGACGCTGCTGGAGGGCGGCCCGGTGCGTCTGGACCGGCATCCGATCCCGGCGCCGTGCAACTGGCACCTGGACGTGCAGTACGCGGCGCTGGCCCCGGCCGGCGCGGTGGCGGAGATCAGCGAGGAGTCCCTGGACCTGCGCTGGTTCCCGTACGAGGAGGTGGCGGCGGTGGCCGACACGTCCGTCGTACGGCTGCTGGAGGCGACCTTGGCGCGGCTCGGCGGCTGAGCCGCACCGCGGCGCGGGCCCGAATGCGCCGAAGGGGCGGTCCCTGGTGGGACCGCCCCTTCGCCGTGCCGGGATGCGTCAGTTCCAGGCGTTGTTCTGGTTCTGCGCGTGCGAGCCGTGCTGGCCCATGCCGAACTGCGCGGCGACGCCCTGGCCGAGCTGGGCGTTCTGCGGCGGCAGCACCTCGCTGGGCTGCACCAGCGCGACGCCGGTGCCGAGGAAGCTCAGCTCCCAGCCCTCGCCGGTGTTGCCGCGGCGCCGCCACACCCCGCTGGAGTGCGTCTGGGCCTGCATCTGGACCCGCAGCGAGGTGGACCAGGCGACGATCGCGTCCGCGTCGACGTTGACGTACTTGTCGGGCGTGACGTGCATCATCAACGGCTGCCCGGAGGTCATCAGCGCGACCTTGCCGCGGCCGGAGATGTTGAGCTGGTACTTGCCCGAGCCGGAGATCCCGTACTGGCTGTCCACCGCGATGACCTCGGTGTGCAGGGTCGAGTCCAGGGCCAGCACGTAGCTGCTGTCGACCGTGAGGCCGTCCTGGTCCACGTCCACGACGTGGACGTACTGGGCGAGGTTGGCCAGGTAGACCGTGCCCTGCCCGGAGCAGCGCATGAGGTCCAGGCCCTCGCCGGTGCGGCGGCGGGCGTTGCGCTGGCTCGTGCTCTGGTACTCGCCGTCGAAGTCGATGATCCCCTGGTAGGCGACCATGGCGCCCTTGCGGGCGAGTACGTCGTCGGAGCCGGTCAGCGAGACCCGCAGCAGCTGCGGGTTCTGGATGGCGTACCGCTCCTGGGACTGCGCCTCGGAGTGGGCGAAAAGTGCGCTCTGCATGATGTGTCCGCTCCCCCTCAGCCCCGGGCCCGGAGCCGGTCGGTGCTGTCCTCGCTGGGCTGTACGACGACGATGCCCTGGCCTGAGAAGGCCATCTGGTAGGCCTCCCCGCTGCCCCGGCCGATCATCGACGAGGCCTTGAAGCTGCGCTTGCCCTTGACCTTGAGATTCGGCGACCAGGCGACGAGCGCGTCGGGGTCGACGTACGTCTCGTCCTCGCCTCGACCGCAGTCGACCACGATCGGGGTGCCGCGGGAGGTCAGGGCGACCCACCCGGTGCCCGCGATCTGCACGTTGAACAGGCCCTGGCCGGCGAACTTGGCGAGACCCTTGACCCGCTCGACGCCCCACTGGAGGTGGGCGTCGAAGGCCAGCAGGTTGGTGCCGTTGACGGAGAGCGAGTCGTTGTTGAGGTTGATGACGACCACGTCGGCGCCGTAGTCGGCCAGGTAGAGCAGGCCGTCTCCGGTGCACTTCATCAGCGGGGCACCTTCGCCGGTGATCCACTGCGAGGCCATCTGACGGACGGCCGGCGGGTTGGGCTCGTACTGGACGAAGCCCTCGTAGGCGACCATCGAGCCGGTGCGGGCGAACAGGTCCTGGCCGCTCTGCATGGCGACCTTGAGCATGGCCCGGCCGTGGTTCTCCATGCGGGCCGTCACGGGGGTCGGGGCGAAGCCCGCGAGTTGCTGGTTCATTGCGTTCATGTCGGGCTCCCTCAGACCTCGTACGGCTGGACGACGATGAAGTTGCCGGGAGCGCCGCGGAACTGGAGGTTCACGGTCTCCCCGCTGTGGCCGGGGTAGGCGTTGCGCCGCAGCCGGACCTGACTGGAAATGATCACCTGTGAGGCGGAGGACCACGCGACGATGGCGTTGCTGTCCGCGAAGGTGGTCGGGGTGACGGGCAGGACCACCGGGACGCCGTGCGTCTTGACGATGACCGTGCCGGTGCCCTGGAACTGCATGGTGAACAGGGCGCCGCCGGGGATGCCGTGGCCCTCGATGCGGCGCACCTCGTGCTGGAGCGACTCGTCGAAGGCGAGGACGGCCTCGGCGGAGACGCAGATCCCGTCGCCCTGCAGCTCGATGGCGTGCAGGTGGGCGCCGTTCTCCGCGAGGAAGACCTGACCGCGGCCGGTGCAGCGCATGAGCTGCATCTCCTGGCCGGTGGCGTTGCCGACGATGCGGCCGGCGAAGCCCGCGCCCTTGTAGCTGAAGTCGACCTTGCCCTGGTACAGGACCATGCTGCCCTGGCGGGCGAGGACGGCCTGGCCGCCCATCGCGAGGTCGACCCGCATGAGCTGCTGGTTCTGCGGGGTCCAGCGGGTGCCCGTGGGGGCTTCCTTGTACGGCTGGAGCGCGGCGGCGAGGCCCGCGCCGGCGGCGGGTGCGCCCTGCGGGGCGTAGCCCGGCTGCTGGCCGGGGACCTGGCCGTAGCCCGGCTGCTGCCCGTAGGGGGCGGGGGCCGGGGCGGGCGGCGGGACCTGACCGGGGTACTGCCCGGGGACCTGGCCCGGCACCTGTCCGGGGACCTGGCCGTACGGGGCGGGGGCCGGCGGGGCGAGCGGCGCGGCCATGGTGGGCGCGGCGTGCACCGGGGCCGGGGCCGCGGGCTGCTGGTACTGCGGCTGCGGGACGGCGCCGGGCGCGGGCACGGGCGCCCCGAAGGACGGCGCGGGGGCCGGGGCCTGCGGGGCCGGGGCCGGCGCGCCGAAGGCCGGGGCCGGGGCCGGGGCCGGGGCCGGGGCCGGGGCGGCCGCCTGCGGCGGCGGGGCGAAGCCGGGCGAGGCGGCGGCCGGGGCCTGCTGCGCCGGCGGCGCCTCCTCGGCGACCTCGCCGCCGAAGTTCCGCAGCAGCGCGTCGAGGCCGCCGTCGAAGCCCTGGCCGACGGCGGCGAAGCGCCACACGTCCTTCAGGTAGAAGTCGCCGAGCATCACGGCCCGCTCGGTGGTGAACTCCGCACCGGTGAACGCGTACCGGACGACCTCTTCGCCGCCGGCCACGATCCGGATGTAGCCGGGGCCGATCTGCGACATCTGTCCGGCACCGTCGATGGTGGCGGTGAAGGACAGTTTGTGGATGGATGCCGGAATGCGGTCCAGCGTCACCCGGAAGGATTCGGTGTCGCCCGACTGCGCACCGAGTTGCTGAATGGACTCTTCCGGCGACTTCGGCTGATTGAAGAAGACGAAGTAACGGTCGTCCGACAGCTGCTCGTTGGCGTCGAGGCCGAAACAGCTGATGTCGAAGGTGAGTCCCGATCCTGCGATCTGGACGCCTACGTACAGATCGGTGCCCGCCGTGAGATCACTGATCTTGGCCTTGTGGCCGCGTTGGAATTCCCTGGCCATGCGTACGACCGTCCCCCATCCCGACTGTGAATGCGTGCCGCTCAGGCTAACGGCAATTGCCGACATCCGGCCAAGCCGGTACCGACCCGGTACAAAACCCTGCGTGCCCCGCGCGGGACGGCCGGCGGGCCGACGGGTGGGCCGAGGGGCGCGCCGGGGGTCGGGCCGGCGGGCTCATTCCTCGCGGGCGGCGGGGACCTTCGGCAGTCGCTCGGCGGCGACCACGCCCTCCAGGTAACCGCGGGCCCGCTCGGTGCGCGGGTACGCCTCCAGCAGTTCCCAGAAGCGGGGTCCGTGGCCGGGTACGAGGAGGTGGGCGAGCTCGTGCAGGAGCACGTAGTCGACGACGTACTCGGGCATCCCCTGGAGCCGGTGCGAGAGCCGGATGCTGCCTTCGGCGGGGGTGCAGGAGCCCCAGCGGGTGTTCTGGTTGGTGACCCAGCGGACCGTGCGGGGGCGGGCCCGGCCCTCGAAGTACTGCTCGGACAACTGCGCGGCCCGCTCGGTGAGCTCCGCGTCCCCGAAGGTGCGTCTGCTCTCCTGCGCGGCCAGCTTGTCGAGCATGACCCCCACCCAGCGCTGCTCCTCCGCCTCGGACATCCGGGCAGGGATGAGCACGACCGTACGGTCACCCTCGCGATAGGCGGATACGGTCCTGCGGCGGCGCGCGCTCCGGCGGACTTCGACGGCGCGCTGCGGTGGGTCGGCGGACACGCCACGACGGTACCCGGTCGTGGTGGCGGAAGTCCCGCCCGTCCGCGGTTCGAACACGAGGGATTCACAGCCGATTTCCGGAACCCTATTTCCCTTCATCTCATATGCCTAATACCTCGCACCTGTGGACAAATTCCTGCGCGGATTCCGGTGTGCGGGCACTGTGGCGGAAGAGCGGGAAACGGACGGTGCGACTGCGCACGGGATATCGAGGGGGACCGGACATGTATCCGAGGGTGAAGCCGGCGTTGGCGCGGGCGTGGCGGGATCTTCAGACGGTTCAGTTCGGGGTGACACCGGCCCACGCGGTGGTGCTCGGCCCCGTGGACACGGCGACGGGCACGCTGATCGACCGGATCGACGGGACCCGGGGGATGGAGCTGCTGCGGACCGAGGCCTCGGGGATGGGGCTGCCGGACGGCCGGGCCGACGAGGTGGTCAGGACGCTGGCGGGGGCCGGTCTGCTCGACGACGCCACGGCGGGCGGACCCCGGGCCCAGGCCCTGCGCGCCTGTCCGGAGACCTTGGAACGGCTGGGGCCCGACCTCGGTTCGCTGTCCCTGGTCCGCCGGGAGCCGGGTGGGGGCCTACGGGGGATCGCGGCCCGCCGGGCGATACGGGTCCGGGTGCGCGGGAGCGGCCGGGTGGGGGCGGTGATCGCCGCGGTCCTGGCGGGGGCCGGGGTGGGCCGGGTCGAGGTCCTCGACGGGGGCCGGGTGGAGCCGGCGGACGTCGCGCCGGGCGGGCTGGACCCCGGGAGCGTGGGTCGGCCGCGGGCCGAGTCCGCGGGCAGGCTGGTGCGCGAGTCGGCCCCGGGGCGTACCCCGCGGGTCGGGGAGGAGCAGGGGGCGGAGCCGGGGCTGGCGCTGGTGATCGTCGCACCCCGGGACGGGCTGCAGGCCTGGGCGCCGGATCCGGACGCCGCGGCGGACTGGGTCGCCGCGGGCATCCCGCACCTGTACGCGGGGGTGTTGGAGGGGACGGGGTTGGTGGGGCCGCTGGTGCTGCCGGGTTCGACGGCCTGCGCGGGGTGCATGGAGCGCGACCGGGTGGACCGGGACGCGGCCTGGCCCAGGATGCTGGTGCAGTGGCGCTCCGCCCACCGCCGCCGGGCGAGCGCGGCCTGCGACCTGGGCCTGTCCACGGCGGTGGCCGGACTGGCGGCGGCCCACGCGTTGGCCTTCCTCGACGGACAGTTGCCCGCCTGCACCGCCTCCCGCTGGGAGGCGGCCCTCCCCGCCCTGCATTGGGAATCCAGCCCGGTCCGCCCGCATCCCGAGTGCCCTTGCGGGGCGGGTGCGCCACCTGAGGAGGCACGGGCGGGGAGCGGCCGGGAGGGCCATGACAGGATGCGTTGAGGCTGTCGGGTCGGCGGAGCCCTTCCTGAATCCGCCGTCAGCGGCGCAGCTGTCTGGGACATGGAGGGGCGTATGTCTGATCTTCCCCGGAAGGCGGTCACCCGGACCGTCAAGCTGGCCGCGCTGCCACTCGGCATCGCGGGCCGGGCCACGTGGGGACTGGGCAAGCGGATCGGGGGCAAGTCCGCGGAGATCGTGGCGCGCGAACTCCAGCAGCGCACCGCCGAGCAGTTGTTCCGCACCCTCGGGGAGCTGAAGGGCGGTGCCATGAAGTTCGGGCAGGCCCTGTCGGTCTTCGAATCGGCTCTGCCCGAGGAGGTCGCGGGACCTTACCGGGCGGCGCTGACCAAGCTGCAGGA
Organism: Streptomyces sp. CLCI03; assembly: GCF_053615355.1. Taxonomy (NCBI): domain Bacteria; kingdom Bacillati; phylum Actinomycetota; class Actinomycetes; order Kitasatosporales; family Streptomycetaceae; genus Streptomyces; species Streptomyces sp. CLCI03. The sequence goes on from NZ_CM132132.1 coordinate 2,948,914, forward strand.
GGCGGCCCCGCCGCTGCCCGCGGCGACGGTGCACCAGGTACTGGCGGACCGTCTGGGCGCGGACTGGCGGGACCTGTTCGAGGAGTTCGAGGACAAGCCGGCCGCGGCGGCCTCCATCGGGCAGGTGCACCGCGCGGTGTGGCACGACGGCCGGCAGGTGGCCGTCAAGGTCCAGTACCCGGGGGCCGGTGAGGCGCTGCTGTCGGACCTGAAGCAGTTGGGCCGGTTCGCGGGACTGCTGGGTCCGCTGATCCCCGGCATGGAGATCAAGCCGCTGATCAAGGAGTTGCGCGACCGGGTCGCGGAGGAGCTCGACTACGAGCTGGAGGCCGAGGCCCAACGGACGCACGCGGACGCCTTCGTGGACGACCCGGACGTGGTCGTGCCGGACGTCGTGCACCAGGGCGACCAGGTGCTGGTGACCGAGTGGATGGAAGGGACCCCGCTGTCGGAGGTGATAGCCGACGGCACCCAGGAGGAGCGGGATCGCGCCGGACAGCTGCTGGCCGGGTTCCTGTTCTCCGGTCCGGCGCGCACCGGCCTGCTGCACGCCGACCCGCACCCGGGCAACTTCCGGCTGATACCGGGGGCGGACGGCCGGACGCGGCTGGGAGTCCTGGACTTCGGCACGGTCGACCGGCTGCCCGGGGGCTGGCCCAAGCCCATCGGCAGGTCGCTGCGGATGACGCTGGACGGTGACGCCGAGGGGGTCTACGGGCACCTGTGCGCCGAGGGGTTCGTGAAGGAGTCCGTCGAGCTGGAGCCCGACGCGGTGCTGGACTACCTCAAGCCGATCATCGAGCCCGCCGAGGCCGAGGAGTTCACCTTCACCCGGACGTGGCTGCGTGGCCAGGCGGCGCGGATCGCCGATCCCCGCTCCCCCGCGCACCAGTTGGGCCGGCAGATCAACCTGCCGCCCTCCTACCTGCTGATCCACCGCGTGACGTTGAGCACCATCGGGGTGCTGTGCCAGCTGGGCGCGACGGTGCGGCTGCGGGACGAACTGGACACCTGGCTGCCGGGGTTCGCCTGCGAGGAGTGACGCGCGTGACGGCGTGGGCGCGTCACCACCAGGACGAGTCGAGCCTGCCCTCGATCGCCCGGAGGTTGGCGCGCGCGCAGTCGACGCAGAAGTACTGTCTGGTCCCGTTCTCCACCGAACAGGTCCAGGTGGGTGGGATCTCGCCCGGGGCCTTCGCGCCGCAACCCGTGCAGACGACGGGCTGGGCCTCGGATCCCGACGGGCCGGGGTGGGGAGTCGGCTGGTCCACCTCCAGACGATATCCCCGTCCGGGGCGGACAGCCCCGCGCAACGCACCGGGGGGACCGGTCCGTGCGGACCGGTCCCCCCGGGGGATGCTGCTTTCAGCTCTTACTGCATGACGGCCATGGCCAGCGCGCGCCGGGCGCGCAGGGAGACGCGCTCGGCACGCCGCTGCATGCGGCGGGCGGCGACCAGGCGCACGGCGTGACGCTCGGCGTCCGCCTCACGCATGCGGTCGTCCATATGGGCGCGAGCCAGGGCTTCTGGGATGAGTTGCATTTCGCGGGTCCTGTTCTGACGCGAGGTGATCGCGCCGGCGGTGATGAAGTCTGCGTGGGCGGCGCCGTGGGGCTGCTCGCTCGTGGAGTAGGAGGTCATGAGGGCCTGCTTCAAGGGGTCGTGCGTCAGGGGGCGGTCGATGGTTCCGATGGCGGTCATGCCGCGACAACCGGGTTCTTGCGCGGACGGCCACGGGGCCGCTTGCGGGCGACGACGACACCCTGGACGAAGAGCTCGCCACCCCAGACACCCCAGGGCTCGCGGCGCTCGATCGCACCGGCGAGGCAGGCCTCGACCAGCGGGCAGGTGCGGCAGAGGGACTTGGCGTACTCGACGTCCGCCGGGGACTCGGCGAAGAAGACCTCGGGGTCGAAGGTGCGGCACGGGACGGGTACGCCGAGGTTCTCGATGGCGTCGTCGAGCGCGGTCAGCGCGGTGAGCGGGGTCAAGGTGTGGGCCTCCGGGACTGCGGGCGGGGAGTTCAGTTGGGTCTGCGGTACGGACGGGGCGTGCGCTTCGAGTTGCACGGTGGTTTCTTCCTCGTCTTGTTCGGCTAGTCGTTCCGGCCGGTCGGCCGGGTTCGGCTGGGTTGTGCTCTCACACCGACTGGCAAGGCCAGTCCCGAGACCCCTTCGCTCCGTCGCCCCCGGTCGGGGACAAACAGAAGGGCCGCGGATCCCGGGTGGGGTTCCGCGGCCCTGAAGGCGCCGGCCTGATCATGCGATCAGGCTGGATCACTCCAGGGTTCGAGCCCGCGGAAGGCCCACATCAGGTGGTGCTGCTGCTTCGTCTGCTTGTTCAGGGATCCGGCACCGGCTGCGGCAGCGAATCCATAGGCGCCATGCGTCTGCGCTTCTGCTGCCAGTACTGCCACCGGTGCCTGGGTCGGTCGCTCGTTGCGCTCACTGACCGGAAGGGTCGCCAGGAGGGCGGGGCGGTCGGCGGAAATCGCGGACACACCGGTACCCAGGAGGGAGACGGAACCGAGCAGGCAGGAAGCGTCGACCGAGCGATCGGTCATTTTGGTGAAGGTCATGAAGCTGGTCACTGGTCTCGCCTCCTCTCGGCGTCTCGGGGACTCGGCCCGAGGGCCTGTCCCATACGTATTCGGATAAGTACAGCACGGATCCAGGGCTTCGGAGAAGCCACCGTTTCCGTTGCTAAGAACCTATGGGTCTTCGCTGGGCATGTGCAAACTATTTTTCCGACGAGTTTCGGGGTGGCGTCCGTGAGGGCCCCGCTCCGTCCATCGCACCAACCTAGACGCAGGTCAAAGGGGTTCGGTTGCATCCCAGACGACTAGGTCTGTGAGACACACGTGAGACGGCTGAGCCCCCTCCTAGATCCAGGGAGGGGGCTCATCGTGCGACTGGGGTCACAGTCGGACCGGACCCGTCCACGTCACACCTTCGGAGTCACGGGCTCCACCGGCCACTGCGCCGAGGCGCCCCGCTGCAGCTTGGACACCAGCTCTGCCCGGTCTGCGGGAATCACACGGACGGACGCTTCGACCGCTTGCCCCGTCCGGGCGGAGACACCGACCGTGGTCATTTCCCATACGGGCATCTCCACGGCGATCTGGAGCAGGCTGGCCTCTTCCTTGGCCGGCATACGGACCCGAGTGGTTTCTTCCCACTCCAGGGGGCCGTGGCCGGCTTCCTCGATCCGGTCGAGATAGCCCCCCGGCCCGGTGCTGATCTCTCCGGCCTGCGGCGCCTCCCGGAGCACGTCAGGGTGAATCCAGGCGTCAGCGATCTGGAAGGGCGGTTCGCCAGCAGGGCTGGTGACACGGCGCCGCCGCATCACCTCCTGGCCGGCTTCCAGGCCCAGTCGGTCGGCGACGTCCGAGGGGATGGGCGCAAGCATCCGCTTGGGCTGGCCGTGGACCTCCCACGGTTCATCCGGTCGGCTCGCCGCCGGGAAGACGTAGCCCCGGAGCGGGTCGCGCATGACAGTGGTCGACCGGGCGATCCGCCGGCGCCCCACGGTCCGGTCCTGCACGACGGTGCCCCGGCGCTTGATGACGCGCACGAGCCCTTCCTTGGCGAGGACGTCGACGGCCGCTCGGACCGTCTCCTTGGAGTACCCGTAGCGCTCCATGAGCTCGGCCGTGGTGGGGATGGTTTCACCCGGGGCCCACTCCCCGTCATCGATGCGTTGCCGCAGGTCGGCAGCGACTTCCTCGTATCGAGCCATGGCAGCCCCTTCGTCCATTGTTTGGATTATTCCTAGGACTCCTTGACTTCAGTAGTCCTAGGAATCATTCTAGGGGTACGCAAACGAAAAGCCCCGGCGGGGTGATCGCGGTGTTTGCCCACCGCGCCCGCCAGGGCCTCGCATCCAAGAGTTGAGGTCTCAGATGCACGTTGAGCTTATCTCGCATGCCCTCGAACAGCCCACGGAGAGCGCGCCCCCCTTCAAGGTCAAGGACGTTGCCGGCTTCCTCGGCGTCGACGCGTCCACCGTGTACGTCGCCTGCCGGACGGGCCTGCTGGCCTCGTACCGCGTCGGTGCCGGCCGCGGCACCATCCGCATCCCCCGCTCCGCCCTCAAGGCCTACGCCGACGAGCGCGGCATTCCGGCGGCAGAGCTGGGGGTGGCGCTGTGAACGCGATGCCCGCCGACCTGCCGCGCATGTTCCGTCCGGAGCCGAAGCTGGCCGCGGTCCCGACGCAGCCGACCAGCCGTGAGCGTGAGGCCGTCGAGGCCAAGGCCGCTCAGGCGTCCGTCGACGCGCAGTTCCCGCTCGTCGCCGAGCTCGTCGCCGAACCGGCCCCCCGCACGTGGTCGTTCATCGACAGCACCACCAGCCAGCTGCAGGAGGTCACCTGCCTGGCCGGCTGCACCGTCAACCACGACATGGACCGCGAGACGCCGACGCACCCCTACGACATCTGGTGCTGCACCAAGAGCGAGGAAGTCTGCCTGCCGATTGTCAGCGGCAGCGAGGACGTGCAGGAACTGCGGGTCCTGTCCGCGTACATCCGACAGGAGCCGTTCTCCCGCAACCTGCACGAGCGGGTCCCGCACGCCCAGGTCGAGATCGTCGACGACAACTTCATCGAGGGCCTCGACCCGGACGGCCTGGCCACGGTCATCCTGACCCTCGAAGCCCAGCTGGCCAGCTTCCGTGAGGTCCACGCCCGGCTGACCGCGCTCCGCGAGCAGGGCCGGGTGCAGCTGTGAACGCCCCCCGCACCGTGTCGGTGCGAACCGTCGACCACGGTGTCGTCGAGGTGCCCGAGCCGTCCTGGTGTGCCATCCAGCACCGCGACGACATCCACCGGGCGGACATCCACCACCAGGGCGTCGAGCAGCCGGCCACGATCCACATTCCCGGTACCGGCGACATCACCCTGCTGACTGCGTTCCTCAGCCAGTACCCGTACTCGGAGCACGGGCACCGCGGGGTGTGGGTGGCGGTCGAGATCGAGGGCGAGCACTACGAGTTCGGCCCGGCCGGTCTCGGCGACCTGGCCGCGACCCTCACCGCGCACGCCCTGTACACGCTCCTCCCGCTGCGGGCCCGCCTGCAGTCGCTGCAAGAGGAGCTGTGAGCTCGCACTGGCCGATTCGCCGGCCGACGGAGAACGCCGCACTGCGTTCCGTCGGCCGGTCGGCCCGGCCCCTCCCCAGTGTTCCGGCCCTGATGGCCGCCCTGATCCTCGCGAACCGTGCCTCGGATCGGCACGGCGCCAACCTGGCCGCCCACCGCGTGGTGCGCGTAGCCGAAGGAGTCACCGAATGACCACCGTCCTCGACGTCCTCGCGGTCATCGTCCTGGCCGTCGCCCTGTGGCACATCGTTCCCGAGCTGTGGGCCAGCCGACAGCAGGCCGAGCAGCTGGACTGCTGGAACTGCTCCTGGTCGATCCGCTTCCGCGGCGTCACCCCCGAATCCGCGCGTTACCTCCGCACGCTCGCCGAACAGCACGCGGCCGGCCACATCGAGGACCGAGGCAACGACGGCATGGGCGAGTCCTGGATCTGGGAGCCCGGCGACCGCGACACCGACACGAACGGAGAGGCCCGATGAAGTTCCTGACCGAGACCCGTACCCGCCTCGTCGACCGGACCATCGACGGCACCACCCATCAGGTGTCGGAGCCGTACACGGTGCGCATGCCGAAGCTGCCGAAGGACAGGGACGCGATGGCGCTCGTCGGCGTCTCCGGCCTGGTCCTGGCCCTCACGCTGGTGGCGATCGTCTGGTCGACGTACAGCATCGGGCAGCTGCTCGGCGGTGGCGTCGGCTACGCGGCCGGCATGGTCTTCGACGCGGCCTGGTTGGCCGTCCTCCTGCTGGAGTGGCTGGCCCGCTTCGACCCGGCCAAGCGGGAGTTCCCCCGCAAGGTCGGCTGGGCGCTCGCCCTCGTCGCGGCCGGTGCCATCTTCCTCGAGGGGATGCTGGCCGGAGGCTGGCAGATGGCCGCGGTCGGAGCGGCCGTGTCCATCGTCGCCAAGGTTCTGTGGTGGGCCGTCTTCAAGCACATCGACAAGGATCTGTCGCCGGCCGACTCCCAGTGGGTGGCCGCGGAGATGTCGAAGGCGAACGCCAAGCTCGCGATCGCTGGTGTCCGCCGCCAGGCCGCGAAAGCGGAAGTCGCCGCACGGCTGGAGCTGCTGGCCGCCGAGCGGTACCTGAGCGAGATCGCCGGGCTCGATCACTTTCCCGGCACCGGGAACGTGATCACGGCCGAACAGGTCCGCGAACACGACCACGGTTCGGGGCGTACCGAAGCGCCGTTGAACAGGGCGAACACGGTTCGCGAACAGGTCGAGCAGGGCCCGAACATCTCGCACCTGGCGCGCGTCGAGCTGAAGGCCGGAGCGTCCCGCGAGGAGGCCGTCGAAGCCATCCTCGCCCGCCTCCCGGACGCCAAACAGGCGTCCGTCGAAGCGACCGTGCGACGGGAACGGAACAAGCTCGACCGCGCCGCCTACCGCTGACCCCGACCCCTTCCGCCCTCGGCAGGTGTCTCAGTTTGATACACCCGCCGCACACTCCGTAGCTGTTGGTCACGGACTGTGCATCACGTGTCCCAAACGGGACACCTGCCGGGGGTGGTGGGGGCCGGGATCCACCCGGACCGAGCTGGAGGACATCGAATGCCGATCAACGGGCAGCGCACGAGCAGCAGCACGCGGTCCAACCCTCAGAGCAAGGGCGGCAAGACCAAACACGGGCCGTCGTTCAGCTTCGGCCCGAACATCAACGTCAACTCGACCAAGACCACCACCACGGGCGCCGGCCAGGGCGCCGCCGGTACCGGCCGGTCGCAGTTCATGCTCCCGGACCCGTCGTTCGCGTCCGCGGCCGAGCTGCGGAACTACTGCAACACCCTCCGCGCGTTCGGCGTCCACGCATCCATCGAGGTCACGGTCGCCGCCGAAATCCTGCAGGCCGCCCTGTCCCAGGCCGCCGGACTGAAGGACGACAACATCATCCAGCACAAGCTGAGGGCCCGGAAGGTCGCCCGGAAGCTGAAGAAGTCCGGCGAAGCCCTCGCCGACGCGGCCGCCCTCGCCGCCGCCACCTACGCCGCGTTCCAGCGCGAGTACGCCGACATCATGTCCGCCCGCACCCCGAACCAGCCGGCGCAAGCCCGCCCGTTCCAGTACTGACCCTGAGAGGAGAGCACCGTCATGACCGGTAAGGACATCGAACAGCGGCACGAGGACCAGCTGAAGGGCAGCTCCGACGCGGGAGGCGTCAAGGCCTACCTGCTGCACCGCGCGAAGCCCTACCTGCCGCCGTGGCTCGGGGTCGGCGCCCTCGCCGTCTCCGGGACCGTCGGACACCTCGTCTGGCACGGAGACGCAGCCATGGGGATCGGCCTCACCCTCGGATCGGTCGTCCTTACCGGCGCCACCTGGTGGGCCGGCAAAGCCACCGGGCCCGAGAGGCGCCTGCACTCGGCCATCACTGTCGCCGCAGGTTCCGCCTGGTTCACCTCGGCAGCCGTCTTCACCCCGTCGTACAACGGCCTGGCCGTCGGCGGCACCGTCGCCGCCCTGACCTGGAACATCCGCCAGATCTACCGCCGCGACCCGGACGGCGTGAAGGCCATCGCCGAAGGCTCGGGCCTGCTGGAGAAGGTCGGCCTGGCCAAGGCGATGATGCAGCGCATCAAGGTCGAGCCGAACCGCGTGACGGCGCCGATCGCCCTCGAGGCCGGCGAGCAGACCAACGACGACGTGGCGAAGGCCCTGCCCCGGATCGCCTCCGCGCTGGACCTGCCGACCACCGCCGTCCGGTACAGCCCGGACCCCGCATCGGCCCGCCGCGGGGAACTCGTCGTCGTCCCCATGGACATGCTGTCCGAGATCATCCTGTGGGAGGGTCCGGCGCTGCCCGGTGGATCGATCGCCGACCCGCTCGTCATCGGCCGCTACGACAACGGCGATCCGCTGCAGCTGTGGCTGCCCGCCGACGTCAAGGCCGGCCGCAACGGAACCCACGTCCTCATCGCGGGCATCTCGGGCTCCGGCAAGGGTGATGGAGCACTCAACGTCCTCACCGAGATCCTCTCCCGGAAAGACGTCATCACCTGGCTGTCCGACCCGAAGGCGTTCCAGGACTTCCGGCCGCTGCTGCCCGGCATCGACTGGGCCGTCGAGGCCGGAGCCGGCACCGAAGCCATGGTCGAAGCGGTCCAGGCCGTCATCCCGGCCCGCACCCGGTGGCTCGGCGCCCACAAGTACCGGGCCTGGGAGCCCCGCTGCTTCGACACCCAGAACGACCCGGATCACTCGTGCAAGGCGAACGGCCCCTGTGGCTGTGAGGGCATGCCGTTCCTGGTGGCCTGGTTCGAGGAGGCCGCGAACACGCTCCGCGCCCTCGGCGACGACACCTTCACCGGGATCGCCCAGGAGGCGCGCTCCGCCGGTGTCTCCCTCATCGTCTCCCTGCAGCGGCCGAGCCACGACCAGATGTCCACCAGCACCCGGGCATCGCTGCCGTCCGTCATCTGCTTCGGCGTCGACAAGCGCGACGAAGGCTTCGCCCTCCCCGACGAAGTCCTCGACGCGGGCGCCCACCCGGGCGCCTGGTCCAACCGCCGCCCCGGCTACTGCTACCTCGTCACCCCCGGCATCGACGAGACCCTGTACGCCTCCCCTGCCCGCACATGGCGCTTTACCTGGGACTCCATCTCCATGATGGAAACCCTGGCCGCGTGGGCCGGCCGCCACGGCGCCAAGCCCGACCCCATCACCGCCGGCGGCGCCGCAACAGTCGTGGGCAAGGCGTACACGGAACGGGCACAGCACAAGGAGGAGAACCCCGACGACGAGGAGCAGACCGTGAGCCGCCTGGACGACGAGGACCTCGACATCGACCCGAACGAGGAACTCCCCGACCCACTGCCCGGCGAGGAGAACGTCCCCTTCGGACAGCTGCAAGGTCGCGACCTCAACGCCGATCAGGCGCGCGACGTCCTCGACGCCATCCTCACCGAATTCGAGGAAGCCGGAACCATGGTGATCGGCACCAAGGACGTCATGGAACACGGCGACCGCCTCGGCCGACAGCGCGGATGGGTCTCCGGAGAGCTGCAGCGACTCATCCAGGACGGCCGCCTGGCCATCACCGCCAAACCCGGCCGGTACCGGATCGTGCCCGCCATGGCCGACGCCTGACAGTCCTGACACCTTCTGACGCGTCAGACCGGTCTGACACCCATTCTCCTAGGCGGGAGCGGGTGTCAGGCGGTTCTGACGGTCGGCCTGACACCCGCCTGACACACGAAAGCGGCCCATCCTGACAGGTCAGGGATGAGCCGCGATCTGAGACGCGAAGCTAGGCGTACTTGCCCCGGCGCCCCTGCGGCAGCAGTCCGAGCTCACGAGCCCTCGCCGTCCAGCGCTGGATCGTGCGGGGGGTCACTCCCTCAGCCTTGGCCAAGTCGGTCGCGGGGCCCATCGACGACTGGGCAACGCGCGTGTACCGCATGGCCAGGCGGGCGAAGAACTGGGTGTCGTCCGGCCCATCCGGACGACCGAGCGGACCGTCGTAGGGATCAGGGCCGGCCAACAGGGCCGCCTGAACCCCGGCGACACCGGCCGCGCGCCGATTCCGTACAGCAGCCTCAACGGCCGCAAGCGGGATCGTGCGCAGCTCACCGATCCCCAAGGGCAGCGGACCCGGTACGTACATACCGGTGATCGCCGCCCCGCCCGCCTCGTCGAGACCCATGCGAAGCATGACCCGCCGGCCCGTCTCGGCATGCTCGATCACGTCCCACGAGACCGGATCCTCGACGCCGATCTGCAGGCCGGCGACAGCGTCCAACTGGGTCGCACTGTCCTGGTCGATGGGAGAGGCGACCACGCGCCATGGGGCTGGAAGGTCCTGGTCACTAATCACGGAGCCGACGATACGGCTCCCACCAACGCCAGTCAACGTTCATGGCAACAAGCGACAGTCGCTTGTTGCCATGAGCGACAGAATGCGCTACAACCTAATCAGTCGTTCATGGCAACAAGCGACTCAACTAGGAGAGAGTCCATGGACCCCTCGGCCCTGCAAGACCGCATCGACAAGTACCTGACGACCGCCGAAGTGGCCCGTCGATACCGCGTCGCGGCTGGCACCGTCCGGTACTGGCGCCACATCGGCTACATCCCCGGCGGCGTCAAGCGCGGCCAGCGGTGGCTCTACGACCCCGACCTGCTCGATCAGTGGGACGCCGAGCAGGACGGAGCCGCGGCATGAGGCAGCCCGCCGTGAAGGGTCGGCCAACCCTCGCTGTGATCCGCAGCTGGCCCGCCACCATCAGCATCCCCCAGGCCGCCGAAGCGCTCGGCTGCAGCAAGAGCCACCTGCACGAGCGGATCAAAGCGGGACAGTCCCCCGTCAAGACCATCCCGTTCGGCAGCCGGCACGTCGTCATCACCGCAGACCTCGTCCGCCTGCTGTCCGGGGAGGAGCGAGAAGCCTCATGACCCAGAAAGCGAAAGACCCCCAACAGCTCCACACTGCCAGGGGTCCAGAAGTCTCCGCGCCTAACGGTTCGACCGGCACAAGCGTCTCACACGACCAGGCGCCGCAGGTAGCCGGCCGACTCGACACATACAAGAGCCGCGGCCGCAAGCACCACCGTCAGATCCGAGTCGAACGGTGCCCCGGATGCGGCTACGCCCATCTCCACCGATCGCCCCTGGCCCTGGTCGCCACCATCGCCAAGACCGGCCCCTGCGGCACCGAGTACGTCATCGTGCTCCGCGCTGAGGCGGTGGCCGCATGAGCGATGACCGGCACGTCTTGGACCTCCTACAGGAAGCCCTCGGCCCCGAGCACGCCGAAGAGTCCATCACCCAGAACGGCCACACGGCCCTCACCAGCCTGATCAGCGCCCTCTGCTGGCAGGACGACAACCCCAACCGCGCCGAGTACATCGCCCGGCTCGGCGCACTCCACAAGGACGACGACGAACCCGTGCTCGCCGCGATCATCACGGCCGCCGGCTGGCTGAAGGAGGCGCGGTGAACACCTGGACCAAGGAGCGCGACGGCTCCCGACACGCGGCCTGGCAGTCCGCCTTCCACCAGGCCCTGCAGGCAGCAGCCCGCGGGAACGCCGTCTTCCCCACCCGGAACAAGATCCCCGCCATCCCGTCGCCCCACGAGCGGGGGCACAACTGCAAGGGGCAGTGCGGGCAGCCGGGGCACGGCGTGTACGACGCAACCACCGTCGCCGCTGATGTCCGTCGCCTGTTCGAGCAGGCACCCCGGGCCGATGGATATGGGATCGCCTGCGGCGGACGCATGATCGGCCTCGACCTCGACCGCAAGAACGGCGTGGACGGAGTCGCCGAACTCAACCGGCTCGCCTCGCAGTACGAGTTCAGCGTGCCCCGCACACTCACCGTCTGCACCCCGTCCGGCGGGTTCCACCTCTGGTTCACCGTCCCCGCCGGCGTCACCATCCCCAACAGCGCGGGCCGGCTCGGGCCCGGCATCGACGTCCGCGGTACCGGCGGCTACGTCGTCGGCCCCGGCAGCCAAGGCAGCAGCGGCCAGTACGTACTTCACCCCGCCCTCGGCGAGATCGCTGTCCTGCCCGCCCCTCCAGCGCTGATCCAGCTGATGCTGCCCAAGCCGATCCCCCGACCGGCCCGGCAGTACACGCCCACCGGAGACAAGGCCACCGCCGCCCTCGACGGGCTCGTGAACGTCGTCCTCGGGGCGCCCGACGGTACGCGCAACGACCGCCTGTACTGGGCCGCAGCCAAGGCCTGGGCGCACGTGATGGACGGGCATATCGCGGCCTGCGATGCCGAGGCTGCGCTTGTAGAGGCGGCCGTCCGCCGGGGCCTGGCCGAGGCCGAAGCCCAGAGAACCATTGCGTCCGCACGGCGCACGACTGCTGGAGCGCCATGACCACCGAAGCAACCCTCGAGAGGCCCGACACGGGCGAGCAGGCCGACCCCGCCGAATGGTCGGACACGCGGCTCGTACCCGAAGGGGTACGGATGCCGTCCGGCTACAGCATCAACCACGGCGGTGTGTGGGTCGAGAAGCAGATCTCCAAGGACGTCTTCGTCGACGTGCGGATCAGCTGGGCGCCCCTGGTCGTCCACTGTGTGTACGTCGACCCCATCGGGGACCAGGCCGTGGAACTGGCGTGGGTGGACGGGCCTCGCGTCGTCACTCGTACCGTCCCCCGGTCGGTGGTCAGGCGAGGACGCATCCTCGTCGCCACCCTCGGAGACGCTGGCCTGCCTGTCATCGAGTCCGACGCCAAGCTCGCCGAGCGCTACCTGGCCGCGTTCGAGTCCCTGAACCGAGGCAAGATTCCCCGCGTCCACCTGGCTCGCCAACTCGGCTGGCAGAAGGACGGATCGTTCGTCACCGCGCAAGACACCCCGCACCGGGTCGAGGTCAAGTACGACGAGCAGAAGCCCGCCCTGGCCGCGCACCAGCCAGCTGGGACGTTCGAGGGCTGGCAGGCCGCCATCAAGGGCATGGAGGCCTACCCGGCGGCGCAGATGGCGCTGTACGCCTGCCTCGCCGCCCCACTCCTCGAGCTGGTCGGCGTCAACTCCTTCACCGTCGACATCAGCGGCCGTTCAACCCGCGGCAAGACGACTGCCGCGGCCGGGGGGATGAGCGTCTGGGCAGACCCCAGCGAGAAGGCCGACGGCATGTACTCCTGGCGCACCACGATGCTCGCCGCGGAGAAGCGACTCAACCTCGTCAATGGCCTCCCCGTGGTCTTCGACGAGACCAAGCTGGTCCGGGACCCCGAGATGGTGCACGCCCTGCTCTACTCCATTCCCAAGAACCATGGTCAGGCCCGCGGCGGAGGGTGGCCCTCCGGACTCCCCTGGCGGACGGTCATGGTGTCCACCGGCGAACAGTCCGTGCTCACCTTCACCACCGACCAGGGAGCCGGCGCCCGCGTCCTGACGGTGAAGGAGGCCCCGTTCGGAACGGGCGGCGCCGAGTCGGCAGCAGCAGCCATCGAGGTCCGCGACGGGTGCGCCGAGAACTTCGGTACCGCCGGCCCCCGGTTCATCGAAGCCCTCGGCGAAGCCATCGCCGGAGCGGGCAAGCGAGCCTTGGTCGCCCGGCACAAGGCCCTGACGGAGGCCCACCGGTACGACAGCGACATGTCGGCCCGGCGGGCGCCCTTGGTGGCCTGCCTGGCTCTTGCCGCCGAACTCGCCAGCGAATGGAGCATCGTCCCGTTCGCCGCACCGCAGATGGATGTCTGGCGCCGCCTGTTCGCGGTATCCGACCAGACCGACAACCGCGGCGAGATGGCGCTGGACGTCGTCCGCGAGTACGTCGCCTCCAACCGTCGCGCGCTGTGGGCACCAGGTACGGAGAACGAGCAGCCGTTCAGCGGATGGATCGGCCGTGACCTCCTGGTCGACGAGGAACCCACCATCGGACTCCTCCCCGAGCGGCTGAAGGAGACCCTCAAGAGGGCCGGCTACGAACTCGAATCGGTGATCCCCAGCTGGAGGGAGAGCGGTCTCCTGATCGAGAGCAGCTCCTACCGCCCGGCCTACCTGCTCAACCGCAAGCTCAACGGCTCCAAGGTCCGCATGTACGTCTTCCACCCGACCGTCTTCGCCACCAACGAGGAGGACGGAGAGTGACGTGACCCCGCTCTATCGAGGAAAAACAGCCTCTCTCCTCGCCCCAAGTGCGTACCCCCTCTTACGAGATACATCCTCGCAGCTCAGACCCCACATGAAGGGGGTACGCGGCAGTGCGTACCCCCACCCCACCACAGGCCCCGCAACGGCAGGGGGTACGCAGCGGTGCGTACCCCCATCGACCGAGCAAAGGTGCAGCTCAGAGCGCTTGCCGCCCCCCGACCGTTGGGGGTACGCACTTGGGCTCCACACAGAGAGTGTTTTTCTACGCCCCACAGATTGGAGTAACAGAGCGTGAGCCGCAAGCAGGACAAGCAACGCAGTGGGCGCATGTGCAGCCTCTGCAACAGCCCCTCCGGCTGCCGCAGCGTGTGCGCTGCCTGCAGCCCCAGGCGCGGCACCCGCGTCCACCGAGACAAGTACGCCAAGAGCCGGCAGTGACCCGGCCCCGCCGCCGTGTGCCTCTCGCCTGCCAGGCCTGCGGCACCCCCGTCCGCAAGAACCGGTACCGGCTGTGCGCCGCCGGCTGCGGGGCCCGGCTGCACACGCTCGCCTACGGCCCCTGTACGGACGCGCACGCCCCGATCTGCCCCAACCACCAGCCCCACCCCCAAGCCATCGAAGGGACCCAGTCATGACCCCTGAAGAGATCCGCTCCCGCCTCGACAGCACCGTCCAGCGCATCAACGGGCTGAAGAACCCCAGCGCCCGCGCCAAGCAGACGATGATCGCCCGCGCCTACATCGAGGCGCGCGACGCCCTCGACCAGCTCAAGGCCGATGAGGTCGCCCGGATCGGCCGGCAGCGCCAGCAGCTCGACCGCAAGCTCTTCGGCACCAACGGGTTCAGCCCCGACCCCAACACCGTCATCGCCCGACGCGACGCCAACGACCGAGCAGCCAAGCTCGATACACCCCGAGAAGCCGAGCACGCACTCCGCCGCGCCGAACGGGAAGGCGACCGCATCATGGCCAAGGCCATCGCAGCCAAGGCCGCCGACTACTCCGCCGACCCCAACTGGGCACAACTCCTCAACCAGTACGTTGCCGGCAAGCCCGAGGAGACGGCCACGTTGCAGGCTCTCGTCGACCTGCCCAACACCGACGACGGCGTGTGGCAGATCAGGAAGGCCATCGAGTACAGCGTCGCCACACCCTCCGAGCTGGGGGACCAGATGCCCGAGGGCCTGGCCGCACTGCCCCTCGACGGCGACGCACCGACAGCTGCATGACCCACGAACTCGGCGTCAACGGCATCGACATCGTCGAGCAGTCGACGAGCGTCGAACCCATGGTGCGGAGCCGGCTACCTCGAGCCGCACCAGCGCCGATGCCTCGGCCGGAGCCTCACCGCTCCGGCCGAGGTGGCCAAACGATCAAGGCTCTGACCTGGGGGGATGCACCCCTAGGCGATCTTCCCAGATCGGAGCCGTGTTGCTGTCGTCTGTGGCCCCGGGTCTGGGGCTTTTGGATCTTGAGCTAGGAGGAACGCCATGGCTGGTCGTGGACCCGCCCCGAAGGACCCCCGGCGCCGCGCCGGCCACCGCAAGGACGGTCATCAACAGACGGTGCTCCGCTTCGAGCAGGCCGAGGCGCCCGAACTGCCCCCGCTGCGCGCCCGCCAGGGCGACGAGATGGTCGAGGTGCCGTGGCCCGCGGCGACCCTGGAGTGGTGGGAGATGTGGAAGGCCAGCCCGCAGGCCGAGCACTTCACCTCGACCGACTGGTCGTTCCTCCGGGATACGGCCCTGGTGCACGCCCGGCACTGGAGCGGGGAGTCGACGGCCGGCGCTGAGCTCCGGCTGAGGGTCGCCAAGTTCGGCGCCACCCCCGAGGACCGGGCGAGGCTGCGGATGCAGTTCGCCCAGGCCGACGAAGCCGACTCGAAGCGCCCGCCCGGCTCCTCCGCCGAGGAGCAGTTCGCCGACCTGAAGGTGCTGCCGGGGGGTGGGTCGGATGCCGTGGCGGGGGCCTAGATACGAGGGCGAGCTGCCCACCCTGGGATACCAGGTCATCAACTGGATGCACACCTACCTGGCAGCCCCTGACCGGTCCGAGTACGTGCCGTTCCGGCTGACGCGGGAGCAGGCGCAGTTCGTGCTGAACCTGTACGCCGTCGACCCGCGGACGGGGGAGCGCCGCTACCGCAGGGCCGTCCTGTCCCGGCCGAAGGGCTGGGGGAAGTCGCCGCTGCTGGCCGCCCTCACATGCGCGGAGGCCCTGGCGGACGTCGTCCCGGACGGCTGGGATGCCGAGGGCGAGCCGGTGGGCCGCCCGTGGGCCTCTCTGCGTACTCCGTGGCTGCAGCTGGCCGCAGTGTCCGAGGACCAGACGAAGAACGCGTGGGCGCCGCTGCTGGAGATGCTGCGGGAGGGGCCGGCGCTGGACGAGTACCCGGGCATCGAGCCGCTGGACACGTTCGTGAACCTGCCGCAGGGCCGCATCGAGTTCGTTACGAGCGCGGCGACGTCCCGGGAGGGCAACCGGCCCGTGTGGTGCGTCCTGGATCAGACGGAGGAGTGGCGCGCGTCGAACGGCGGGGTGAAGTTGGCGGCCACGCTGCGCCGGAACCTGGGCAAGACAGCCGGCACGTCGGTGGAGTCCCCGAACGCCTACATCCCGGGTGGCGGCAGCGTCGCGGAGTCCTCGGCCGAGTACTTCAAGCGGATCCGTGAGGGCCGCGCCCGCGACGAGGGCCTGCTGTACGACCACCGAGAGGCGCCCCCGGAGACGGACATGGCCGACCGTGACTCGCTGATGGCCGGCCTGCGACACGCCTACGGCGACTCGGCAGCCCAGGCGGGCGGCTGGGTGAACCTGGACCGGATCGCGGCCGAGGTCTGGGACCCGGACACCGACCCCCAGGACGCGCGACGGTTCTACCTCGGCCAGATCACCCACGCCTCCGACTCCTGGATCACGCAGCCCGAATGGGCCGGGGTCGCGGACGTCGAGAAGACCGTCGGCGAGCGCGAGACGGTCGTGCTGGGCTTCGACGGCTCCCGCCGGAGGTCCCGCGGTGTTACGGACGCTACGGCCCTCGTCGGCTGCCGCGTCTCGGACGGACACCTGTTCCTGCTGGGCTGCTGGGAACAGCCCAACGGGCCCGAGGGCGAGGGCTGGCAGGTGCCCGTGGTCGAGGTCCTGGCCGCGGTCGAGGACGCCTACAAGCGGTACCGGGTGGTGGGCATGTACGCCGACCCGGCCAAGTGGGAGTCCCACGTGGCGACATGGGAGGCGAAGCACGGTCGCCGGCTGAAGGTGAAGGCAACCGTGCAGCATCCGATCGAATGGTGGATGACCGGTGGCCGGGCCCATCTGATCGTCCGTGCTCTGGAGAAGTTCCGCTCGTCGGTCGTCGAGAACGAGCTGACGCACGACGGGTCGAGTGTGCTGACACGGCACGTCCTGAACGCGAGGCGCCGCCAGTCCCGCGTCGGCGCGCAGATCGCCAAGGAACACCCCGACTCGCCCCGGAAGATCGACGCTGCCGTGGCCGCGGTCCTGGCCTGGCAGTGCCGTGTCGACGCGCTGGCCAAGGGTCTCGGCAAGGAGAAGACCGGAGTCGGCACCCCCGGCAAGGGCCGAGTCATCGTCCTGCGCTGATCAACCAAACGGAAGGAGGGCCGTCATGGCCCACAACTGGGGCACGTCCAAGAGGGCCAGCCGGCTGCCGGGGAACTGGCGGAAGATACGGGCCCAGGTGCTCGCCCGGGACCCGGAGTGCCGGATCTGCGGTGTACGCCCGAGCGTGATCGCGGACCATATCGAAGCGATGACCGACGACCACCGGCTCGAGGCCCTGCAGGGCGTCTGTGCGCCGTGCCATCGGGTGAAGACATCCGCTGAGGCCAACGCTGCTCGTGCAGCCGCCCCAAAGCCCGGCCGCCGTCGACCTGAGGAACCCCACCCCGGGCTGCTGTAGCAGCCCCCATATGCACGTCCAACCCCGCTACCCGCACGCAAACTCGATCGCTCGTCCAGGTGGCGGGCGCGACCAAGGAGCACGGCATGCCGGACCCCATCAAGAAGATCACGTTGCGGAACGGCACCGTGCGCTACAGGACCGTTGTCGACGCCGGCCGCGACGAGAACGGCAAGCGGATCCAGCTCACCATCACTAAGGACACGCAGAAGGAGGTGAGGGAGGAACGCGCGCGGATCACACATCAGCGCAAGGCCGGAGATCTGATCGTGCCGAGCAAGCTGACGGTGGCCGAGTGGCTGGACCAGTGGCTGGAGTACAAGCGGCGTGACGTCGAGGAGACGTCCATCACGACCTACGAGCTGAACCTGCTGCACCCGCGGGAGCGCCTGGGCCACATCCGCCTGCAGGAGCTGACCGAGGATCACGTGCAGGAGTTCGTCGACGAGCTGGTGGCCAGCGGTCGGCGCAGCGGCGGGAAGCCCGGTACGCGCCTGGCGGTCTCTACCGCCGTGGTGGTACTCAACCGCCTACGCCAAGCGCTGGCCCGGGCGGTCGTCCGCAAGCACATCTCGACGAACCCAGCCCAGTACGTGCGCGTCTCCCTGGCCGACAAGAAGACCGACAAGCGAGACCGAGCGCGGGTGGCGCCTTGGTCGGTCGCCGAGGTGCAACGGTTCGTAAAGGGGATCGAGCGGGACCGCCTCTATGCGCCGCTTCTGCTGTCCCTGATGGGCCTCCGGCCGGCGGAGGTCTGCGGGCAGCGGTGGGCGGACATCGACCTCAAGGCGGGGGCCGTCGAGATCACCAACACGCGGACGATGATCGGGAACGTCCGCGTCCTCGAGAAGGACACGAAGACGTCCTCCGGCGAACGGGCCCTGCCGCTCCCCCAGGGGCCGCTCGAGGCGCTCAAACGGTTCAAGGCGCAGCAGGCCCGGGAGAAGCTGGCCGCGGGTGAGGGGTACACGGACACGGGTTACGTGGCGGTCGACGAGCTCGGGCTGCCGCTGAACACGCGGCAGCTGCGCGAGTACGCGTACCGGCTCATGGACAGCACCGGCCTGCGGCGCGTCCGCCTGTACGACGCCCGACACTCCTGCCTGACCTACCTGGCAGTGAACGGGGTCCCGGACGTCGTCCTCGCCGCGTGGGCCGGCCACACGAACGCGTCGTTCACGAAGCGCCGCTACGTCCACCCCGGGATCGAGGATCTGCGCTCCGCCGCCACCGCATGGGACGGATTTCACGGGGGCTCCGAGAAGACGTCGCCGCAGGGCTAAAAGGTGATCTTGTGAGAGATTGTGAGAAACGATCTCCGATTCGCCCCACCCGTACCGCCACTGACCTGCACTTATCCCAGATTTGGCAGAAACCCGACGAGTTTCTACGCGTCGTCAGGATGCCCGGACCCGACCTCCTGACCTGCGCAGATGGCCAGGACCTCGGCTCCGTACCGGTCAAGCTTACGACCGCCCACCCCGGAGATCATCGAGAGCTCCCCCGGCTCGGACGGAGCGGCCTCCGCGATCGCCATCAGTGTCTTGTCCGTGAAGACGCAGTACGCGGGCAGGCCTTGCAGCTTCGACTCGGCCGCGCGCCACTCCCGCAGCCGCTCGTAGAGACCTTCGTCCATGTCGGACGGACAGTCCTCGCACCGCATCAGCTTCAGCTCGCCGGCCTCGGTCAGGGTCTTGCGGCAGACCCGGCACAGCACCGGGCCGCGGGGCCCGCGCTTGCGCGGCCCCCGCTCGGCCGCGGAGCCCGCCCGGGCGCCCGGGGCCGCGGAGCCCGGCCGCAGGCCGTTCAGGAAGCGGCTGGGGCGCCTGGAGGCCCGGCCGCCGGGGGCGCGGGAGACCGCCCAGGACAGGCTCAGGTGCACCCGTGCCCGGGTGACCCCGACGTAGAGCAGTCGCCGCTCCTCCTCGACCTGCTCGTCGGTCTTCGCATAGGTGATCGGCATCATGCCGTCGGTGAGGCCGACCAGGAACACGGCGTCCCACTCCAGGCCCTTCGCGGCGTGCAGCGAGGCCAGGGTGACGCCCTGCACGGTCGGGGCGTGCTGGGCGGCCTTGCGCTCCTCCAGCTCGATCGTGAGGTCCGCCAGGGTGGCCCCGGGCCGGCTCCGGGCGAAGTCCTCGGCGAGCCGGACCAACGCGGCCAGCGATTCCCACTGGTCGCGCACGGCACCGGAGCCGGCGGGCGGCTCGCTGCTCCAGCCGGTGGAACTGAGCACCGCCCGGACCTGGGAGCCCAGCTCCACGACATCGTCGAGCAGCGGATCGTTCCCGCCGGAGCGGGCGGCTCCGCGCAGCGCGAGGAGTGCCTTCTGGACCTCCTGGCGCTCGAAGAACCGCTCGGCCCCGCGCAGCTGGTACGGGACCCCGGCGTCGGCGAGGGCCTGCTCGTACACCTCGGACTGGGCGTTGATCCGGTAGAGCACGGCGATCTCGCCCGCCGGGACGCCCGCGGCGATCAGGTCCCGGATCCGGTGGGCGACGCCCTCGGCCTCGGCGGGCTCGTCCGCGTACTCGGTGTGGACGGGGTCGGGGCCGGCCTCGCGCTGCGAGATCAGCTCCAGCCGGTGCTCGGCGGCCCGCCCCTTGGCCTGGTTCAGCAGCCCGTTGGCCAGGTGGACCACCTGCGGGGTGGAGCGGTAGTCGCGGACCAGCTTGACCACCGTGGCCTGCGGGTAGCGGGTGCGGAAGTTCAGCAGGTGGTCGGGGGTGGCGCCGGTGAAGGAGTAGATGGTCTGGCTCGCGTCACCGACGACGCAGAGGCTGTCGCGCTCGCCGAGCCACAGGTCCAGCAGCCGCTGCTGGAGCGGGCTGACGTCCTGGTACTCGTCGACGACGAAGTGCTGGTACTGGGTGCGGATCTGCTCGGCGATGTCGTGGCGGTCCTGGAGGATGCCGACGGTCAGGAGCAGCACGTCCTCGAAGTCGATCATGCCGCGGTCGCGCTTGAGCTGTTCGTACGTCCCGTAGATCTGGGCGATCTCGGCCAGGTCCCGAGGTGCCTCTCGACCGGACTTCAGGGCGGCCACCGGGTAGTCGGCGGGCACGGTCTGGGTGACCTTCGCCCATTCGATCTCGCCCGTGACGTCACGGAGCTCGTTGCGGTCGAGGCGGATCCGGCAGCGCGCGCCGGCTTCGGCGACGAACTGGATCTTGCGCTCCAGGAGTCGGGGCACCTCTCCCCCGACCGCCTTCGGCCAGAAGTACTGGAGCTGGCGCAGGGCGGCGGAGTGGAAGGTGCGGGCCTGGACCCCGCCCGCGCCCAGGGCGCGCAGGCGTCCGCGCATCTCGCCGGCGGCCCGGTTGGTGAAGGTGACGGCCAGCACGCTCGCGGGCATGAGCTGCCCGGACCGGACGCCGTAGGCGATGCGGTGGGTGATCGCGCGCGTCTTGCCGGTACCGGCTCCCGCCAGCACGCACACCGGCCCGCGCAGGGTCGTCGCGACCTCGCGCTGCTCCGGGTCGAGCCCCAGGAGCACCGCGTCCGCCGAGTCGGCGGCGACGGGGAAGGATGAGGAGTGCGTTGCTGCTGTCACCCCGCCATGCTGCCAGGTCTCCTGAGTCGGGCGGGAAAATTGTCCACAGGCAGCACGAATCAGTCGTATCAGTCACACCGGGTGCGTGCGGCCGCGCGTACGGGAATGGCCGCAGGGTCCCGTACGTTCGAGTACTCGGACCACCGAGCCCTCACGAAGGAGAGCGCAGCATGCAGGACACGGGCACCGTCACGATGTACAGCACGACCTGGTGCGGCTACTGCCGTCGGCTGAAGACCCAGCTGGACCGGGAAGGCATCGCGTACAACGAGATCAACATCGAGCTCGACCCGGAGTCCGCCGCGTTCGTGGAGAAGGCCAACGGTGGCAACCAGACGGTTCCCACCGTGCTCGTGAAGTCCGCCGCGGGCAGCGAGTCCGTCATGACCAACCCGAGCCTGGCCCAGGTCAAGCAGGCCCTCGCCGTCTGATCGGCCGCGCGGACCGGGCGAGACCGGAGCACGACGGAGGGCCCCCGCCTCGGCGGGGGCCCTCCGTCGTGTCACGGGCCGAGGAAGTGACGAAGGTTACGCGGCCGCCTTCGGCAGCGGCTCGCCGTACCAGAGCTCGACCAGCCGGGCGGCGATGGAGATGCCCGACGGGGGCAGCACCTCGCCCGACGCGAACGCCGCGCGCAGCTCCTCACGGGAGAACCAGCGGGCCTCCTCGATCTCCTCGCCGTCCACCGTGATCTCCGAGCTGGTGGCGCGGGCCGTGAAGCCCAGCATCAGGCTGTACGGGAACGGCCACGGCTGGCTGGCCACGTACTCGACCTCGCCGACCTTGACGCCCGCCTCCTCCCACACCTCGCGGATGACGGACTGCTCTATCGACTCGCCCGGCTCCACGAACCCCGCCAGCGTGGAGAAGCGGCCCTCCGGCCAGTGCACCTGGCGGCCCAGCAGCGCACGGTCGTGCTCGTCGGTGACCAGCATGATCACGGCCGGGTCGGTGCGCGGGTAGTGCTCGGCACCGCAGCCCGGGCAGCGGCGGATGTGCCCGGCGGCCGCGACCACCGTGCGCTCCCCGCAGCGCGAGCAGAAGCGGTGCATCCGCTGCCAGTTCTCCAGCGCCACCGCGTGCACCATCAGCCCGGCGTCGCGCGGGGACAGCAGCAGTCCGGCCTCCCGCAGGCCGGCCGGGCGGGCCGACTGGTCCATGCGGCCGGGCAGCGCGTCCTTCTGCAGCGCGAAGTACCGTACGCCGTCCTCGTCGGTGCCCAGGAAGTAGCGGTGGGTCTCGGTGACCGGGGCCTCGAAGGCCGGGGTCATCACGATGCCGGTACCGCCGTCGGCGGTGTCGTCGATCAGGACCTGGCCCCCGGAGACGACGAAGACACGGGTCGTCGGGTGGCTCCAGGCCGCGGCGAGCCACGCCTCGTCGAGGCGGTGGTGGGCGGCGCGGTCGATCCCGCTGGGCGCGGCGAGCGAAAGAGGGCGCTCGGTGAGAGGGCGCTCGGTATGGGTGCTCACAGGTACTTCCAACTCCCCCGGTGGTGGGACAGGCAGGCTCGGTACGGCAGGTGTGTGCGTGGGTGTCAGGCGGTGGTGCGGTGGTGGTGGTGGGCGGCCAGGTCTCCCCACAGGTACGCGGTCGTCTCGACGCCCTTGAACAGGAGGTCCAGCTCGACCTTCTCGTTCGGCGAGTGCCAGCCGTCGGACGGCACCGAGATGCCGAGGAAGAGGACGGGCGCGTCCAGGACGTCCTGGAGGTCCGCGGCGGGGCCGGAGCCGCCCTCCCGCGTGAAGCGGATCTTCTCGCCGAAGGCGCGGCCCATGGCCCGGACGACCGACTGCAGGGCCGGGTGGTCCAGCGGGGTCAGGCACGGGCGGGTGGGCGCGCCGAAGGTGATGGAGTGCCGGATCCCGTCGGGGATCCCGGCCGCGACCCAGTCCCGGACGGCCGCCTCGACCTCGTACGGGTCCTGGCCGGACACCAGACGGAACGACAGCTTCACGTGGGCGGAGGCGGGCACGATGGTCTTGCCGCCGGGGCCCTGGTAGCCGCCGCCGATGCCGTTGACCTCGGCCGTGGGGCGGGCCCAGACGCGCTCCAGGGTGGAGTACCCGGCCTCGCCCGCGGCCGCGTGGGACTTGGCCGTACGCAGCCACTCGGACTCGTCGAAGGGCAGCTCGGCGATGAGGGCGCGTTCCGCGTCGGTCAGCTCGGCGATGTTGTCGTAGAAGCCGGGGATCGTGACCCGCCCGTCGGCGTCGTGCAGGGCCGCGACCAGGCGGGCGGCGGCGGTGGCCGGATTGGGCACGGCCCCGCCGAAGGCGCCGGAGTGGATGTCCTGGTCCGGGCCGTGGAAGTCGATCTCGCAGTCGGCGACGCCGCGCATGCCGGTGCAGACGGTGGGCGTGGCCTCGGACCACATGCCGGTGTCGGAGACGATCACGACGTCGGCGGCGAGCTCGGCGGCGCGGGCCTCGACGAGGGCGCGGAAGTTCGGGGAGCCGGACTCCTCCTCGCCCTCGATGAGGAGCTTGAGGTGCACGGCGGGGGCGGCGGCGCCGGTGGCGGCCAGGTGGGCCCGTACCCCGAGGGTGTGGAAGAACACCTGTCCCTTGTCGTCGGCGGCGCCGCGCGCGTACATGCGGCCGTCCCGGACGACCGGCTCGAAGGGGTCGGTGTGCCAGCCGTCGGCGAGGGCGGCGGGCTGCACGTCGTGGTGCCCGTACACGAGGACGGTCGGGGCGTGCGGGTCCTCGCTCGGCCAGTGCGCGAAGACGGCGGGCGCGCCGGGGGTCTCCCACACCTCGGCGACCGGGAAGCCGGTCTCCTTGAGCTTCGCCGCGAGCCATTCGGCGCTGCGGCGTACGTCGCCCGCGTGCTCGGGCTGGGCCGAGACGGAGGGAATGCGGAGCCACTCGGCGAGGTCGTCGAGGAAGGCGGCGCGGTGGGTGTCGATGTACGTGCGGACGACGCTGTCCGGCGGGGTGTCGCTCATGCCCACGAGCCTAGCTGTCCGCCTGATGGTCACCGTCCGGGTCCGATTCGCCTTGGAGGATCCGCTCAAGGCGGGCTCGGTCCGGGAGGTTGCGGGGGCGGATCACGCGCCCGCTGCGGACGTGCAGGAAGGCGGCGGTGACCCGGTCGAGGGGGGTGTTCGTGGCCTCGGCCCAGGCCACGCGGTAGACGGCGAGCTGGAGCGGGTCGGCCTCGGTGGTGCGGCCGGTCTTCCAGTCGACGATCTCGTACGAGCCGTCCGGGTTCTTGTAGACGGCGTCGATCCGGCCGCGCACGACCCGGCCGGCGAGGGTGAGCTGGACCGGGGCCTCCATGCGGTGGGGCGGCCGGTCCGCGTACGGGCTGCGTTCGAAGGCGGCCTTCAGGGAGTCGAGGTCGGCCTCGTCGGCGATCTCCTGGTCGGAGCCGGCGCCGGGCAGGTCGGCGACGGGGTCGAGGACGTCGAGGAACGGCAGGGGCAGCTCGTCGAACCGGGACTCCACCCAGGCGTGGAACCGGGTGCCCTGGCGGGCGGCGGGCTGCGGGGGGCGCGGCATGGGGCGGGCGAGGTCGCGTACGAAGCCCTGCTCGTCGGCGGCGAGCCGGAGCAGCTGGCTCGCGGACAGGGCCGAGGGCAGCTCGACGTCCCGGACGGCCGCGCGGGCACGGCGCAGCTCGCCCTCCAGGGCGTCGAGATCCCGGTCCCAGGAGGCGACGGCGCGAGCCTCTTCGGGCACCAGGTCGCCTCCGGCGGGGATGCGGGGTGCGGCCACCCTCGGGCGCGGGGTCCGCGCAACCGCGGCTGCGGGCGGGACCTCGTCGGCCCAGAGGTCGTCGGAGTCGGGCCCGGCGGGGTGCCGGGCCGGGCCTGCCCAGGCTTCGCCGGACCAGAGGTCGTCGAGCGGCTCGGCGGGGGTGGCCGGGGCGGATTCGTCCCCGGACCCGCCCCTTCCCGGAACCGGGGCGCTGCCCCGGGCCCCGTGGCGGGCACGCATGGTCGCGCCGTCCCCGGGCCCGGCTTCGGCCCAGGCCTCGGCCGCCCAGGGGTCGTCGAAGTCCGGCCCGGCGCCGTCGGCCTCGGTCGGGGCCGCGGGCGCCGCGTCGGCGGTGGGCCGTGCGGGGCCCGGGGGCGGCCAGGCTTCGCCGGACGCGGAGCGTCCGGCGTCGTCGGCCGGGGCCGCGGGCTCGGGGGCCCACGGGTCCTCGGCCGGGGGGTCCATGTCCCAGGGGTCTTCGGCCGGCCACGGCTCCTCGCAGTCCGGGGGCCAGAGGTAGGGCTCCTCCTCCGGGGGCGGGGCCGCGAGGTAGGACTCCACCAGCGCGGCCGCCGCGCGGCGCAGGGTCAGGGAGTACGGGTCGAGCGGGAGGGGCCAGGAGTGGTCCGGGGTGGACTCGCCGGACAGGGCCGGGTTCTCGGCGGTGGGGTCGGGTTCGTCCGCCCAGGCCTCGATCTCGCCGAAACCGGCCGCGCAGTGCTCGTACAGGGCTTCCAGGAACGCCGACGGGCCGCGGCGCTTCTTCTGGCTCGGCCCCCACCAGTGGCCCGAGGCCAGCAGCAGGGAGCGCGGCCGGGTGAAGGTCACGTAGCCGAGGCGGAGCTCCTCCACCGCCTTGTGGTCCTTGAGCGCGGCCTTGAAGGCCTTCAGGCCCGCAGAGGTCCAGGCCGGGTCCCCGGGCAGGGTCGGGGCGTCGCCGCGCAGCGCGTACGGGAGGACCTTCGCGTACGAGGTCCAGGCCTCCGGCGGCTTCTCCTTCGGGAAGGCGCCCGCGCACAGGTCGGGGACCACCACCACGTCCCACTCCAGGCCCTTGGACTTGTGGGCGGTGAGCACCTTGACCGTGTTCTCGCCGCCCGGCAGCGCGTGGTCCAGGCCCTTCTCGTACTGGGCGGCCGTGCGCAGGAACGCCAGGAAGGCCAGCAGCGTGGCCTCGCCGTCCAGGGCGGCGAACCCGGCCGCGACGTCCATGAAGTTCGACAGCGTCTCGCGGCGGCGGGCCGCCAGCGCGTGCGGGGAGGCCGACAGCTCCACCTCCAGGCCGGTGGCGGTCAGCACCCGGTGCAGGACGTCCATCAGCGGGTCGGCGAGCGAGCGCCGCAGGTCGCGCAGTTCCTGCGCGAGGTGCGCGAAGCGGACCCGGGCCTCCGCCGAGAAGGGGAGGTCGTCCGGGGCCTGTCCGGCGCCGTCGAGGAAGGTCTCCAGGGCGTCGGCCAGCGACACGATCTCCGCCGGGTCCACGCCCTCCACGGCCGCCGCGAGCCGTTCGTCCGGGTCGGCCGCGGCGGGCGCGCGGCCCACCATGAGCCGCGCCCGGCGCCCCAGCAGGGCCAGGTCGCGCGCGCCGATCCGCCAGCGCGGGCCGATCAGGAGCCGGACGAGGGAGGCGTTGGCGCCCGGGTCCTGGAGGACCTCGCAGACGGCGACGAGGTCGGCGACCTCGGGCAGGTGCAGCAGCCCGGAGAGGCCGACGACCTCCACGGGCACGTCCCGGTCCACCAGTACGGCCTGGATCTGCGCGAAGTCCCCGGCGGAGCGGCACAGTACGGCGATCTCGCGCGGCTCCGTCCCGGTGCGGACCAGGTGGGCGACGGAGTCGCCGAGCCAGTCGAGCTCCTGCGCGTGGGTCTCCAGCAGGGCGCAGCGGACCTGCCCGGCGGCCTCCGCGCCCGGCGCCGGGCGCAGCGCCTCCACGCCTTCGTGCATGGCGCGCAGCGGGGCGGCGAGGCCGTTCGCCAGGTCGAGCAGGCGGCCGCCGCTGCGCCGGTTCTCGCTGAGGGAGAGCCGGGTGGCGGGGGTTCCGTCGGCGTGCGGGAAGTGCTCCGGGAAGTCGTCCAGGTTGGCGACGGAGGCCCCGCGCCAGCCGTAGATCGCCTGGCAGGGGTCGCCGACGGCGGTCACGGCATGGCCGGAGCCCGCGCCGAAGAGGCCGGAGAGCAGCAGTCGCTGGGCGACGGAGGTGTCCTGGTACTCGTCGAGGAGGACCACCCGGAACTCCTCCCGCAGCAGCGCCCCCACCTCGGGCCGGGTGGTGGCGAGCTGCGCGGAGAGGGCTATCTGGTCGCTGAAGTCGAAGAGGTCGCGGGAGCGTTTGGCGGCGCGGTAGCGGACGACCAGTTCCAGCAGTTCGAGGCGGCCGCGCACGGCCTCCGGGACCTTGCGGAGGTCCTCGTTGGTCAGCTTGGTGTCGGCGAGCACGCCCAGCAGATCGGTGTCGTGCAGGCGCAGGTGCTCCGGCTCGACCAGGTGCTCGGAGAGCTCGCCGTCGAGCGCGAGGAGGTCGCCGACCAGGTCGGGGACCGATTTGGTGAGCGAGGGGTACGGGCCGGGGGCCTCGCGGAGCACCTTCGCCGCGAGCTGGAATCGGGTGGCGTCGGCGAGCAGCCGGGAGCTGGGCTCCAGGCCGATGCGCAGGCCGTGGTCCTTCAGGAGCTGCCCGGCGAAGGCGTGGTAGGTGGAGATGCGGGGCTCGCCGCCGACCGCGTCCGCGTCGGCCGGGGAGGGGTCCGGGTCGGTGACGCCGGCGCTCGCCAGGGCCTTGCGTACGCGCTCGGACAGCTCACCGGCGGCCTTGTTGGTGAAGGTCAGGCCGAGCACCTGCTCGGGCGCGACCGCGCCGGTGCCGACGAGCCAGACGACACGGGCGGCCATGACGGTGGTCTTGCCGGAGCCGGCGCCCGCGACGACGACCTGGGGGGCGGGCGGGGCGGTGACACAGGCCATCTGCTCGGGCGTGAACGGGATCCCGAGGAGCTCCTTGAGCTGCTCGGGGTCGGAGAGGGCGGGCGGACGCGCGGGCACCTGAAAAGGCTAGCCGCCCCCACCGACAGCCCCGACCGGACGACCCGGCCGGACGGACCCGGCCGACCGCTCCGGTCGCCGACCTCACTCGACGGTCTGGCGGCCCTCCGGGCGGGCGCTGCACGAACTGCGGAAGGAACAGTGGTCGCAGTGGCGGCCGGTCGCGGGCGCGAAGCGTTCGTCCAGGACCCGGCCGGCGGCGGTGGCCAGCAGGTCGCCGACCCACTCGCCGTCGAGCGGCTGCTGGGCCTGGATCTTCGGGACCGTGTCGCCGCCCTCCTTCTTGGGCGCGGCCTGGCGGAGCTGGACGAGTTCGGCGCCGCCGGACGCGGGGCGCAGGCCGTCGAAGACCTCGTCGACGGCGCCCTCGCGCACGGCGAGCTGGTACACGGCGAGCTGGGGGTGCCGGTCGACCTCGTCCTTGGTCGGGGCGGACTTGCCGGTCTTGAAGTCGACGACGTACGCACGCCCCTGCGGGTCCGCCTCGACCCGGTCCATGGAACCCCGGATGCGGACGGCGACCTCACCGGCTTCGAGCGTGACGTCGAACTCGTGCTCCGTGGCCACGGCCTCGCGGCCCCCGCGGTCGGTGGTGTGCCAGCGCAGGAAACGCTCCAGGGCGGCGCGGGCGTTGTCCTTCTCCTGGCGGGACTTCCAGGGGGCGTCGAAGGCGAGGGCGTCCCACACCGAGTCGAGGCGTTCCATGAGCACGGCCAGGTCGGCGGGGGTACGGCCGGAGGCGACCTCGTCGGCGAGGACGTGCACGACGTTGCCGAAGCCCTGGGCGGCGGTCGAGGGCGTGTCGGCCTTGACCTCGCGGCCGAGGAACCACTGGAGCGAGCAGGTGTTGGCCAGCTGCTCCAGGGCGCTGCCGGACAGGGCGACGGGCCGGTCCCGGTCGCGGAGGGGGACGCTGCTGCGGGTGGGCTCGTACAGACCCCACCAGCGCTGCGGGTGCGCGGCGGGGACCAAGGGGCGGTCCTCGTCGTCGGTGAGCGCGGCGAGGCGGGCGAGGCGGCGGGCGGCCGCGTCGCGCAGGGCGGGCGAGGCGTCGGGGTCGACGGTGGTGGCGCGCAGCTCGGCGACGAGCGCGGCGACGGCGAGGGGGCGGCGGGGGCGGCCGGTGACGTCGCGCGGGGGGACGCCGAGCTCGGTGAGGAAGCGTGAGGGCTGGTCGCCGTCGTCGGCGGGGGCCTTGACGGCGGTGACGACGAGGCGTTCGCGGGCACGGGTGGCGGCGACGTAGAACAGCCGGCGCTCCTCGGCGAGCAGGGCGCCGGGGGTGAGGGGCTCGGCGAGGCCGTCACGGCCGATGCGGTCGGCCTCCAGCAGGGAACCACGGCGGCGGAGGTCGGGCCACAGGCCTTCCTGGACGCCGGCGACGACGACGAGGGACCACTCCAGTCCCTTGGAGCGGTGGGCCGTCATCAGCCGGACGGCGTCGGAGCGGGTGGCGCGGGCCGTCAACGTGTCGGCGGCGATGTCCTCCGCCTCCAGCTGTTCGAGGAAGTTGAGCGCGCCGCGACCACCGGTGCGTTCCTCGGCGCGGGCGGCCGTGTCGAAGAGGGCGCAGACCGCGTCGAGGTCGCGGTCTGCGTTACGGCCGGCCGCGCCGCCGCGGCGGGCGCTGCGCTCCAGCCGCTGCGGCCAGGGGGTGCCGTCCCAGAGGACCCACAGGGCCTCCTCGGCGGTGCCGCCGCCCTGGAGCAGTTCGCGGGCCTTGCGCAGGAGCAGGCCGAGGCGCTGGGCGCCGCGGGCGTAGGCGGGATCGTGCGCGGTGAGCCGCTCCGGCTCGGCGAGGGCGCGGGCGAGCAGGACGTCGGAGGGCGCGGGCACCTTGACGCCGGCGGCGCGCTCCTCGTCCCGCAGGGCGCGGCCGAGCCGCCGCAGGTCGGCGGCGTCCATCCCGCCGAGGGGGGAGGCGAGCAGGGTGAGGGCGGCCTCGACCGGCTCGCCTCCGACCGCGTCGCCTCCGGTGGGGTCGGCCGGGCTCGCGGGATCAGGTGCCGGGCCGGCTTCGACGGCGTCGGGCTCGCCTCCGGCAGGGGATGTTTCCCGCCCACCCACCCCGACAGCGCGAGCGAGCTCGCCCGGGGACTCGCCTCCGGCGTGGCCGCCAGGCCCCGGCTCGGCCTGCCCCTGCGGGTCGGCCGGGGCCGGGTCGGCCGCGGCCTGCGGACCCGGCTCGGCGTCGGCAGAGCCCGGCTCGGCGGTGTCGGGGGCGGCTTCCGAGGGGTGCGTGAACGGCGGCGCCGCGGCGGCGGAGTCGGTGGGGGGCACGGGGTGCGTCGCCGGTTCGGCCTCGGTGGCCGCGACGCGGAGGGCCGTCAGGAGGGGGGAGACCGCCGGTTCGTGGCGCAGTGGGGTGTCCGCGCCGTCCGTCTCGACCGGGACCCCCGCCGAGATCAGGGCGCGGCGCATCGCCGGGAGGGTGCGGCCACCCGCGCGGACCAGGACGGCCATGTCCTGCCAGGGCACCCCGTCCTCCAGATGGGCCCGCCGCAGGATGTCGGCGATGTTGTCCAGCTCGGCGCCCGCCGTCGGGTACGTGAAGACCTCCACCCGGCCGCCCTCCCGCGCCGGCGTGAGGTTCCGGTGGGCGCGGACCGCCTCGGCCGGCAGGCGCGGGACCGGCATCCGGGTGGTGAGCAGCCGGGTGGCGGCCAGCAGGGCCGCACCGGAGCGGCGGCCGACGGTCAGGGCCTCGACCCGCGCGCCGGGGAACGCCGACCCGAAGTCCAGGATGTTGTTGATGTCGGCGCCGCGGAAGGCGTAGATCGACTGGTCCGGGTCGCCGAAGGCGACCAGCGTGCCGCCCGGGCCGGTCAGGGCGCGCAGCAGCCGCAGCTGCGAGGCGTCCGTGTCCTGGTACTCGTCCACGAAGATCGCGTCGTAGGCGGAGGCGAGGGCCGGCGTGCGTTCCGCGAGGAGCACCGCCCGGTGCAGGAGCTCCGCGTAGTCCAGCGTGCCCTGCATGTCGAGGACGTCCAGGTACTCGGAGAGGAAGGCCGCCGCCGCCTTCCAGTCCGGGCGGCCGATGCGGTCGGCGAACGAGGAGAGGGCCTGCGGCCCGAGGCCCAGCTCGCGGGCGCGGGCGAGGACCGCCCGGACCTCGTCGGCGAACCCGCGGGTGGTCAGCGCGGCCCGCAGGTCGTCCGGCCAGCGGATGGAGCGGATCCGGCGCTGGCCCTCCAGGAGGGTGCGGACCATGACGTCCTGCTCGGGGCCGGACAGCAGCCGCAGCGGGTCGGCGAAGAGGTCGGTGTCCTGGTGGGCGCGGACGAGTCCGTAGCAGAAGGAGTGGAAGGTGGTGGCCTGCGGGGCGCGCGCGCCGCCGAGGCGCAGGGCCGCCCGGTCGCGCAGTTCCACCGCCGCCTTGCGGCTGAAGGTGAGGATGAGGATCCGGGCGGGGTCGGTACCCGCTTCGACCCGGGCGGCGACGGCTTCGACCAGCGTGGTCGTCTTCCCGGTGCCCGGTCCGGCGAGGACCAGCAGTGGTCCGCCGGCATGGTCAACCACCGCCCGCTGCGCTGCGTCCAGCACAGGGGGATCCACCCGTTCCGGCCCGGTGCGCACGAGGCGGTACGCGTCGGGGGTCCGCGTACGCCGCCGTTCGGTGCGGTCGGAGGAAGAGGTGATCACGTGAGGTGCCGGTCCTGGTGGGTCTGCGGGGCGTGGCGGTGGCGGTGCTGCCGTGACGGCTCGGGCGGAAGCCGCCGCGGAAGCCGAAGAGGCAACGCTACGGCAACCGGCCGACGCCGCGCAGTCCCCCCGGGTACCCCGGACGGGCGTTCGGGCCGTCGCCCGATCGCCCGTCCGGGCCTCGCATGGCCGAAGCTGTCAGATGTGAGCCTCGTCGCGTCCGTCGTCCTGTCCGCCGTCCTGTCCGGGGGACCCGTCCCAGCGCGCCCGGCGCATGTCCAGCCGTGGCTCGCCGCCCGCCGTCAGGCGCAGCGGGGTGGCCTCGGTGCGGTAGTGCTCCAGGGCGCGCACCTCGTGTCCGGGCAGCGGCAGGCCGTCCGCCCGCACCACGCGCCACCAGGGCACGGCTCCCCCGTACAAGGCCATGACACGCCCGACTTGGCGCGGTCCTCCCTCGCCGAGCCATTCGGCGACGTCCCCGTACGTCATCACCCGGCCGGGCGGAATACGCTCGGCCACCTCCAGTACCCGCTCCGCGTACGCGGGCAGCTCCTCACTCATTCAGCACATGGTGCAGTACGTCGGCCTCGCTCGGGCGGAGGTCTCGCTTCCGCACCGGCGCGCACCCTGATGCCCCGCCGACCCGTCGGTCCGTGCCACCATCTTCCGGGCGGTGACTGGTGATACGTGATCAAGAAGAGACGGATGTGACGACGAAGGAGCAGGGTGTGAGCCCTCCGGACGGCGCGGCGACCGACGACGGCGCACGCCCTGACGACGGCCGCGTCCCCCGCCCCGAACCCGTCCCCGAGCCCCGTCCGGAGCCCCCGCGCCCCGACGGCGGTGCCGACCGCACCGGCGAGGTCGCGGCCGCCGAAGCCGCGCCCGCCGGGACGACGCCCGCCGAAGTGACGCCCGCCGGGGCCGAGGCCGGTGACGCGCGGCCCACCAGGGCCAAGGCCACCGGAGCCAAAGCCTCCGCGGCCGCGGCCGCGGAGGGCGCGCACGGTCACGCGGCCACGGACGCCGACCGGGTCGAGGTCGACGAACCACTGCTCGCCGCCCGCGTGCACCGGCCGTCCGACCTCGTACGGCTGCTCGTCGGCATCCTCGGGATCGCCGTCCTCCTCGCGATCGCCGCCTTCGCCCACGGCACCACCGTGGGTCTGGAGGAGGACATCAGCAAGGGCACCGGCCAGGCGCCCGCCCTGTTGATCAAGGTCGCCGCCCTGGTCTCCAGCATCGCGGTGCTGCTGCTGCCCGTCGCCTTCGCCATCGAGCGGCTGATCAAACGCGACGGGCTGCGCATCGCCGACGGCGTGCTCGCCGCCGTCCTCGCGCACGGCGTCACCCTCGCCACCGACCTGTGGGTCTCGCAGGCCGCCCCCGACACCATCCAGGACGCCCTGACCCGCCCCGCGGCCGGTGGCACCCTCACCGACCCGGTGCACGGCTACCTCGCGCCCGTCATCGCGTACATGACCGCGGTCGGGATGACCCGCAGACCCCACTGGCGCGTCGCCCTGTGGATGGTCCTGCTGCTCAACGCCTTCGCCATGCTGGTCAACGGCTACACCACCCCCTTCTCGATCATCCTCACGGTGCTGATCGGCTGGAGCGTCGCCTACGGCACCCTGTACGCCGTCGGCTCGCCCAACGTCCGCCCCACCGGGCAGCACCTCCTCGCCGGACTGCGCCGGGTCGGCTTCCAGCCGGTCAGCGCGATGCGCGCGGAGATGCCCGAGGGCCCCGAGCCCTCCGAGGCCAACGACCGGGGGCGCCGCTACCACGTGATCCTGGAGGACGGGCCGCCGCTGGACGTCACGATCGTCGACCGCGAGCAGCAGGCCCACGGCTTCTTCTACCGGGTCTGGCGCCGGCTCACCCTGCGCGGCATCACCACCGGGCGCAGCCTCCAGTCGCTGCGCCAGGCGCTGGAGCAGGAGGCGCTCCTCGCCTACGCGGCCATCGCGGCCGGGGCGAACGCGCCGAAGCTGATCGCCACCTCCGAGCTCGGTCCGGACGCGGTGATGCTCGTGTACGAGCACCTGGACGTCCGGGCCCTCGACGCGCTCGCCGACGAGGAGATCACCGACGAGCTGATCCACCACACGTGGGAGCAGGTACGGGCCCTGCAGTCGCGGCGGATCGCGCACCGGCGGCTGACCGGGGACGCCCTTGTGGTGGATCGTTCCGGCAATGTCATCCTCACCGACCTGCGCGGCGGCGAGATCGCCGCGGGCGACCTGGTCCTGCGCATGGACATCGCCCAGCTGCTGACCACGATCGGCCTGCGGGTCGGCGCCGAGCGCGCGGTGGCCTCGGCCGTGTCGGTGCTCGGCCCGGACGCGGTGGCGGACTGTCTGCCGCTGCTCCAGCCGATCGCGCTGAGCCGTTCCACCCGGGCGACGCTGCGCAAGCTGGCCCGGGAGCGGGCCGACCGGCAGCGGGAAGCCGTACTGGAGTCGTCGCGGGCGGCGAAGGCGGCGCGCGAGGCGGAGTCCGCGGCCTCCGCGACCCCGGTCTCCGCCTCGGCCGCCGCCGACCGCAAGGCCGAGAAGAAGGCCCTGGAGGATGCGCTGGACGGGGCCCGCGAGGAGGATCTGCTGACCCAGATCCGCCACCAGGTACTGCTGATCCGCCCGCAGGCGCCGGTGGAGCCGGCCCGGCTGGAGCGGATCCGGCCGCGGACGCTGGTCTCGTTCATCGCGGGCGCCTTCGGTTTGTACTTCCTGCTCACGCAGCTCGCCCACGTGGACTTCGCGACGATCATCGCCGAGGCGGAGTGGGGCTGGGTCGGGGCGGCGCTCGCCTTCTCGGCACTGACCTACTTCGCGGCGGCGATGAGCCTGCTGGGCTTCGTTCCGGAGCGGGTGTCGTTCCTGCGGACCGTGGTCGCGCAGGTGGCCGGGTCGTTCGTGAAGCTGGTGGCCCCGGCGGCCGTCGGCGGTGTCGCGCTGAACACGCGGTTCCTGCAGCGGGCGGGGGTCCGACCGGGGCTGGCGGTCGCGAGCGTGGGCGCCTCCCAATTGTTCGGGCTGGCCAGCCACATCGTGCTGCTGCTGTCCTTCGGCTATCTGACCGGGACCGAGAAGACCCCGGAGATGACCCCGTCCCGGGCGGTCATCGCGGGTCTGCTGACGGTGGCCGTACTGGTGCTGGTGGTGACGGCCGTCCCGTTCCTGCGGAAGTTCGTGGTGACCCGGGTACGGGCGCTGTTCGCGGGTGTGGTGCCGCGCATGCTGGACGTGCTCCAGCGGCCGAAGAAGCTGCTGACCGGCATCGGCGGGATGCTGCTGCTGACGGGCTGCTTCGTGATGTGCCTGGACGCGTCGATCCGCGCGTTCGGCGGCGGCGAGGCCATCAGCTACGCGAGCATCGCCGTGGTGTTCCTGGCGGGCAACGCGCTGGGCTCGGCGGCCCCGACGCCGGGCGGTATGGGCGCCGTGGAGACCACCTTGACCCTCGGTCTGATCGCGGCGGGGCTGGAGAAGGAGGTCGCCTTCTCGGCGGTCCTGCTGTTCCGCCTGATGACGTTCTGGCTGCCGGTCCTGCCGGGGTGGATCTCCTTCAACTTCCTGACCCGCAAGGAAGCCATCTGACCTCCGGCCCGGTCGGCGGATTCGGCTCCGGTCGGCGGATGCGGCACCGGGTCGCTCCCGTACCCGCTACGGCGCTTCGCGCCCGCGCCGGGCGCGGGAGGTCGTGGGCCGGGGAGGGGCCCGCCCCCCGTTCGGGTCAGCGCGCGGGCGGGCTCGCCACGGGGCGCACAGGATGGGAACATGCCGACACACGCCTGGCGGGTCACCGCCGCCGCCACGCTAGCCGCCGGGATGCTCGCCACGGCCGCCTGCTCCGGCGACGGCGACGGGAAGAAGACGAGCGCCGACGGCACCCCGGAGGTCAAGCCCCTGAAATGGGGTGACTGCGAGGCACCGACCGCCGCGCAGGGCGGTGGTCAGGCCCCGCCCAAGGACTGGCAGTGCGCCACCCTCGACGTCCCGCTCGACTACGCGAAGCCCGAGGGCGAGACGATCCCGATCGCCCTGATCCGGGCCAAGGCACGGGACCAGAAGAATCGGCTGGGCTCGTTGGTCTTCAACTTCGGCGGCCCCGGCGGCTCCGGGATCAGTACGCTGCCGGGCGCCGCGAAGGAGTACGAGGCCCTGCGCGCCCGGTACGACCTGGTCAGCTTCGACCCGCGCGGGGTGGGCGGCAGTGATCCGGTCCTGTGCGAGAACGACAAGCAGTTGGACCAGTACTTCAGCGAGGACTCCTCCCCCGAGACGCCGGAGGAGGAGAAGGCCTTCGTCGAGAACATCCGCAAGTACCAGGAGGCCTGCGAGAAGAACTCCGCCAAGCTGCTCCCCCACGTCGGAACCGAGAACGCCGCCCGCGACCTGGACCGCATCCGGCAGGCCCTCGGTGACGAGAAGCTGAACTACTTCGGCATCTCCTACGGCACCGAGTTGGGCGGGGTCTACGCCCACCTCTTCCCCAAGAACGTGGGCCGGGCCGTCTTCGACGCCGTCGTGGACCCGACCAAGACCGCCGAGGAGAGCGCCCTGGGCCAGGCCAAGGGCTTCCAGCTCGCGCTCGGCAACTTCGCCCAGGACTGCGTGGACCGGGGTGACGAGTGCCGGCTCCAGGGCAGCACGCCCAAGGAGATCGAGGCCAACATCATCAAGCTGCAGAAGGCGTTGGCCGCCAAGCCGATCCCCGGCATCGGGGACCGGATGCTCACCGAGACCCAGGCGACCAACGGCATCGCGCAGGCCCTGTACTCCCAGGAGTTGTGGCCGCTGCTGGAACAAGGCCTCGACGAGGCTGAGGGCGGTCAGGGGCAGCTGCTGATGGCTCTGTCGGACGCGCTCAACGGCCGTGACCAGCAGGGGCGTTACAGCAACATCGGCGCGGCCAACACCGCCATCAACTGCGTGGACGACAAGGAGCGTTACACCTTGGAGCAGACGAAGGCCAAGCTGGCGGAGTTCCGCGCCGCCTCGCCGGTCTTCGGGGACCTCCTCGGCTGGGCCATGATGTCGTGCACCGGCTGGCCGGTCGCCGGCACCTGGGAGACCCCCGACGTCTCGGCTCCGGGCTCCGAGCCGATCCTGGTGATCGGCAACACCGGCGACCCGGCCACCCCGTACGAGGGCGCGCACAAGATGGTGGAGCGGCTGGGGCCCGGCGTGGGCGTGGAGCTCACCTACAAGGGCGAGGGGCACGGCGCGTACAACAGCGGCGACCCGTGCGTGCAGAAGGCGGTCAACACCTATCTGCTGGACGGCGAGCCGCCGGCCGACGGCACCGTCTGCACCGCGGCCCCGGATCCGACGGCGCCGCCCGGGACACCGGAGCAGCCGACGCCCGCCTGATCCGGGCCGCGTGCGCGTCCGGGTCCGGGAACGCCGGAGGGGCCGTACCTCGATCACGAGGTACGGCCCCTCCGGTCACCACAGGTGGGCCCGGGGCGTCGTCCTAGTAGACCGGCTTCTCGGGTTCGATCTGGTGGACCCAGCCGATCACGCCGCCGCCGACGTGCACCGCGTCCGCGAAGCCCGCGGACTTCAGCACCGCGAGGACTTCCGCACTGCGGACACCCGTCTTGCAGTGCAGGACGATGCGCTTGTCCTGCGGCAGGTCCTGGAGGGCGGTGCCCATCAGGAACTCGCCCTTGGGGATCAGCTTCGCGCCGGGGATCGAGACGATCTCGTACTCGTTGACCTCACGGACGTCGATGATCTCGATGGGCTCGTCGGTGTCGATCCACTCCTTGAGCTGCTTGGGAGTGATCGTCGAACCGGCGGCCGCCTCCTGGGCCTCCTCCGACACGACGCCGCAGAAGGCCTCGTAGTCGATGAGCTCGGTGACGGTCGCGTTCGGACCGCAGACCGCGCAGTCGGGGTCCTTGCGGACCTTGACCTGGCGGTACTGCATCTCCAGGGCGTCGTAGATCATCAGGCGGCCGACCAGCGGCTCACCGACACCCGTGAGGACCTTGATGGCCTCGGTGACCTGGATGGACCCGATGGACGCGCAGAGCACGCCCAGCACGCCGCCCTCGGCGCAGCTCGGGACCATGCCCGGCGGCGGGGGCTCCGGGTAGAGGCAGCGGTAGCACGGGCCGTGCTCGGACCAGAAGACCGAGGCCTGGCCGTCGAAGCGGTAGATCGAGCCCCACACGTACGGCTTGTTCAGCAGCACGCAGGCGTCGTTCACCAGGTAGCGCGTGGCGAAGTTGTCCGTGCCGTCGACGATGAGGTCGTACTGACTGAAGATCTCCATCACGTTCTCGGCTTCGAGCCGCTCTTCGTGAAGGACCACGTTCACGTACGGGTTGATGCCCAGCACGCTGTCGCGGGCCGACTCGGCCTTGGAACGGCCGATGTCCGCCTGGCTGTGGATGATCTGGCGCTGCAGGTTCGACTCGTCGACCTCGTCGAACTCCACGATGCCCAACGTGCCGACACCGGCCGCGGCGAGGTACATGAGGGCGGGCGAACCGAGACCGCCGGCACCCACGGCCAGCACCTTGGCGTTCTTGAGGCGCTTCTGGCCGTCCATCCCGACGTCCGGGATGATCAGGTGCCGCGAATACCGGCGGACCTCGTCAACGGTGAGCTCAGCTGCTGGCTCGACCAGCGGTGGCAGCGACACGGGCACTCCGGAGGTGGGAGCATCCCCGCAGGTGCAGGGAGCGAACTGAATGGTTGTTCTCTCCGTAACACTGCCACGGCCGTCTTCATTCCAAGACACCTGTCCCGATGCGTGAGACGATTTCGTCCCAGTACGCGGGCATGGAGGCCCACGGGTCGCTGCCGCGCGCCCCGAGCCGGTCGGTGAACCAGATCGTGCCCGCCCCCTGCCAGCGGGCGATGCGCATCGCCTCCTCCAGATGCGCGCGCGGCACCCCGTGGACGAGATGGCAGAACCGCTCCGCCGGATGGTCCGCGGTCCACTCGGCCACCTGCGACCAGCGGTAGTCGGACCAGGCCCCGGAGAAGGTGACCAGTTGGTCCGCGGCCTCCGCGTAGCCCTCGTACGGGTGCGTGCCGTGCCCGAGCACGATCCGCAGGTCCTCGCCGAGGCCCCGCAGGGAGTCCACGACCCGGCACACCGAGGCGAGGTCCGCCTTGTCGGCGGGGGTCCCGGCGAGGTAGAAGCCGCCGACCCCGTACCAGTCGCGGAAGCGGTGGGCGTCGGAGACCAGCTCCCCGAAGGACCGCGATCCGTCTCGCATCGCGAGATGGCCGAGGATCATGCCGCCCGCGCGACGCAGCTTGGCGGCCGCCTCCGTGCAGTGCGGGTCGGGCCGCCCTCCCGGGCCGTCGGCCACGTTGAGCACGGCCCAGTGCAGCGGGGTGCCGGGGCGGGTCAACTCGGCCCACTCGACGGGGGCGAGCAACGGGTGCGCGTAACCGGGGATGCCGAGACCGAGGCGGCCGGCCTCGGTCGCGGCGGCGGTCATGGCCCCCGGCGGCGTCGTCAGATGCGGCACGCCGCCTCCATCCAGATGTCCGCGAGGGACTCCTCCAGGTTGATCCGGGGCCGCCAACCGAGCCGGTCCCGGGCGGTACGGACGTCCGCCTGCTGCCAGGCTCCGCAGCCGTCCGGGTACGGGTACGGCTGGGGCGCCGCGGCGGCCATCTGTTCGGCGGTGGCCTCGGAGCGCGGGGAGCCGATGGTGGCGAGTCCGGCCGGACGGCCGGGGTGCCCGTGCGCCTGCTGGGGCCCGCCGTGCGGGACGTCCAGCTCGTGCAGGGCTCCTCCGTACCCGGCGACCCGGGCGAGGACCGCGGCCGCGTCGCGCAGCCGGACCGCGCGGCCCGTGCCGATGTTGACCACGCCCTGCGCGGCGGACAGCGAGGCGGCGTGCACGGCCCGCGCCACGTCCCGTACGTCGACGAAGTCGCGCTGCACACCGAGCCCGCTGAGCTTCAGCTCGCCGTCGCCGGCCTGCATCGCGCGGCGCATGGCCTCGGCGAGCCGGCCGAGCGGGGATCCGGCGGGGGTGCCGGGGCCGACGGGCGAGAAGATCCGCAGGACGACGGCGTCCAGCCCGGAGCCCAGGACCAGCTCGGTGGCCGCCAGTTTGCTCACGCCGTACGGCCCACCCGGTCTCGGCACGGCGTCCTCGGCCGTGGACGATCCGGGCTGACTGGGCCCGTACTCGGCGGCGCAGCCGAGCTGCACCAGCCGGGCGCCGCAGCCGCTGCGGCGCAGCGACTCGCAGATCGTCGCGACGGCGACGGTGTTGTGCCGGGTGAGCTCCCGGGCCCCGCCCCGGGTGGCGCCGGCGCAGTTGATGACGACCCCCGGATGGACGGCGTCGAGGAAACGGGTGAGCGCGCCGGGGCTGCCGGTGGCGAGGTCGAACCGGACGTCGGCGTCGTCGCCGCGGCCGAGCGCGGTGAGCTGGACGGCGGGGTCGGCGAGCAGCCGGTCGGCGACGTAGCGGCCGAGGTATCCGTTGGCTCCGATCAGCAGCACCCTCATCGCGAGACCCCTTGGTCGGTTGGCTGGCCGGTCATGTCTGTTTCTCCTTGTGGACGGATGGTCGAACGGTTGGGGCGGGGTACGGGTAAAGCGCCTCGGCGTCGACTCCGAAGGTCTGGGGACGTCCGAGGACGTCAGGGCCGCGCATGCGCGGAGGCGCGGGCCAGGGCGAGTACGGCGTGTACGAGGAGTCCTGCCGCGGCGGCGAGGGCCGCCGCGGGGACGGGGACCAGGGCGAGGACCAACCCCGCGCAGGCAGGCGCGCGGTGGGCTCCGTGCCGCAGCAGGAGCCGGGTCAGGAACAACAGCGACGCGAGGGGAACCGCCACGGGAAGCGGCGTGCCCGCGAGCACGGCGGCCGCGGTGGCCGCCCCGGTGAACAGGACGACGGCCGCCAAGAGCAGCGGACGGGTCCGATCCGCGAAGTCCTCCAGTGCGCGGCTCCCGTCGAGCCGGGCCCGCGCCCCGGCGGCGAAGCCGACGGCGGCCAGATGCCCGGGGACGACGGCCAGCGCGAGGCCGACCGCGAGGGCGGTGCCGTGCCGGTAGGTGGCCCAGCCGGCGACGGCAGCGGCCAACAGGTGCGCCACGTAGGGGAACCGGCCCCCGGCGGCCCGCCCGGGCCACACCAGGGCGGCGGCGACGGCCGCCACGGCCGCGGCCCCGGCCCACGCCTGCCCGGCGGCGGCCGCGGCGCAGGCGAGGGCGCCGGGCAGCAGCGCGTAGCCGAAGCCGCGGAACGCGGCGGGGCCGGCCGGGACCAGGGTGGGCGCGGCGGCGGCGACCGCCTCGTGGGGGCTGCGCGCGTACAGCTCCTCGGCGAGCGAGAAGACGTCCCGGTGCCGGAACCGGGCCGCGGTGCGGTCGGTGATGCCGTGGGCCTCCAGCCCGGCGGCGATCTCCAACGGGTCCACGGCGCGCTCGCACAGCTCCCGGTGCCGATGCAGCAGGGCCTTGACGGGATCCCCACCGCCCCGCCGCCGTGACGGCCGCACGGCCGGTTCGGCGGCGTGCAGGGCCCCTTCGGGGACCATTCCAGCCTCGCCGGCGTTTGAGGCGCGGGGGTCCGGGGGCAGCGCCCCTGGCAACGGCGCCGCGCCGGACCGTACACCGGAGGTCGACATCACCTCTGCGGCGCCGCTGCCGGGGCTCCGCCCCGGACCCCGCGCCTCAAACGCCGGCGAGGCTGAGAATGCAGCCGCCGAAACTGATGTGGGCGGGGGGACTCGGGGGTCGGCGGGGGTCATACGGCGGCCTCCGGGGACGGCTCCGCGGGGGCCCAGGTCGGGCTGGTCCAGTGGCCCGGCACCCGGGCCTCCGGGGGGCTGGCGAAGGGGATCTCGCCGTCCGGCCGTACGGAGCCCTTGGCCAGCAGCCGCAGGTAGATCTCCTGGAAGGCGGCCACGTTCTGCTCGACGGTGAAGAGCTCCAGGGCCCGCGCCCGGGCGGCGGCGCCGAGCCGCTGCGCCCGCTCGGGGTCCCGCATCAGGGACAGGCAGGCTTCGGCGAGCGCCCGGGGGTTGCGCGGTGGGACGACGAGTCCGGTGCCCCCGATGACCTCGCAGACCGCGCCCACGTCGGTGGAGACGGTGGCGCGCCCGCAGAGCATCGCCTCGACGAGGGTGTTCGGGAAGCCCTCGATGACGGAGGACAGGACGACGACGCGCCCGGCGCCGTACGCCTCGGCCGTGGTGGGGGCGTCGGGTCCGCCGATCTCCTCGAAGGTGACCGGGTTCTCCCCGACGGTGACCGAGTCGGCGGCCTCGTCGGGGAAGAGCTGGGCGGCCAGGGCACTGCAGCCGGCGAGGTAGTCGGGGACCACGGCCGTGGCGAAGATCCGCAGCCGGGTGCCGGGCGCGGCCCGGCGGACCTCGGCGAAGGCGTGCAGCAGGGCGATGAGGTCCTTGGCGGGCTCTGCCCGGCCGACCCACACCAGGGTGTCGGGGTCCCCGCAGTCCGCGGCCTCGCCGACGGTGGCGAATCGGTCCGCCTCCATCCCGGGGTGGACGGTCCGCAGTCGTTCGCGGGTGGCCCCGCACCGCTCCTGCCAGCGCCGGGCGTGCGCGTTCCCGGGGGTCAGGAAGTCGGCGCGGGCGTAGATCTCGGTGGCCAGCCGCAGGTGGAGGGCGGCGAGCAGGGCCCGGACGGCGGGGCGGGTGCCCGGTTCGCCGTGGGTGTCGAGCTGGGTCAGGTAGTGGGCCCGGAGCTGGACCCCGTACTCGGTCACCAGCAGCGGCACTCCGAAGAAGCGTTTGGCCAGGAGTCCGGGGAGGGCCCCGACGCCGCCGGCGGTCGCGTGGCAGATGTCGGCCTCGCCGAGACCGCCCCCGGCCCGGGCGT
This sequence comes from Streptomyces sp. CLCI03, assembly GCF_053615355.1. Taxonomy (NCBI): domain Bacteria; kingdom Bacillati; phylum Actinomycetota; class Actinomycetes; order Kitasatosporales; family Streptomycetaceae; genus Streptomyces; species Streptomyces sp. CLCI03. Next base: position 2,991,270 of record NZ_CM132132.1, read on the forward strand.
TCTCCTCGTACCAGTCGAGGGACAACGGCCGGAGCACGACCTCCAGTTCGTCCACGAACTCCAGCAGGTCGGCGACCTGCGCGGTCTGTACGGTGCGGGCCGCGCCCGGCGCCCGGCAGGCGGACTCCAGGGCGCGGACCGCGGACTCGGAGCGCAGGGCCGCGTACATCCCGCCCTGTTCGCGGGCGAGTCCCGCGAGCCCGTACAGCCCGGCCGCGAAGGGCTGCGCCTCACCGGCGCAGATCCCCCGGACCAGTTCCTTGAAGCAGTCCACGAACCGTCGGCGCTCCCGGCGGGAGTAGGTCCGCCCGTCGTCGGCGGGGGCCCACAGGGGGGCCGTCCGGACGCGGGTGACGTGCTCGGGCAGGGGCACCCGGGCGCGTTCCTGCTCGGCGCTGCGGCTCAGTGCGTAGATCTCGAACTCGTGCTGCGGGAGACCGCGCACGAGCCGGTCGCACCACAGCCTCGCCTCTCCCGTCGCATACGGATAACCACCTTCCGTGAGCAGTCCGATCCGCACGAGTGGCACCCCCGATCTCCCGTTCAGGCGGTCGCCGTTCGGTCAGGCGACCCGCCGCGGGAGAACTCAAGCGGATATGCCGAAGGCGCGACGGACGGTTGTCCGTCGCGCCACCGGAAGGGGTGAAGAGTCGTAACTTTCCCGTACGGTTCACGTTCGAGCACGCTAGAAGTACAGCCTCCGGGCAGCCCGGGGCTCCGGCGTCCCGTTACGCGAAGACCTCCTGCCGCGTCCTGCGGCGACCGGCCGCCAGCGCGGGATCCAGGGCGGGTACGGCGGCCAGCAGCTGCCGGGTGTACGGGTGGGTCGGGCGGTCGTAGACCTCGTCCACCGGCCCCTCCTCGACGATCTCCCCGGCCCGCATGACGGCCACCCGGTCGCTGACCTGCCGGACCACTGCCAGGTCGTGCGCGATGAAGACGAGCGCGATGCCCAGCTCCCGTTGGAGCTCCGCCAGCAGGGCGGTGACCTGCGCCTGGGTGGTCACGTCGAGGGCGGAGACCGGCTCGTCGCAGACGATCAGTCGGGGCCTGGGCGCGAGCGCCCGCGCGATGCCCACCCGCTGGCGCTGGCCGCCGCTGAACTCGTGCGGGTAGCGGTCGTGGTGCCCGGGCTCCAGACCGACGCGCCGGAGCAGTTCCTCCACCCGGGCCCGGACGGCCGCCTCGTCCCGCTCCCCGGCCGCGCGCAGCGGGTCGGCGATGGATTCGCCGATCGAGCGGCGCGGGTTGAGGGAGGACACCGGGTCCTGGAAGACCATCTGCACGCCGTTCGCGATGCCGGTGACGGGGGCGCCGTCGCGGCGCACCTGCCCGGAGTCGGGCTCCAACAGTCCGACGAGCATCCGTCCGAGCGTGCTCTTGCCGGAGCCGCTCTCGCCGACGATCCCGAGGGTCTCGCCGGCGTGCACGGCGAGGGAGACGCCGGCGACGGCGGCGACCTTCCGCCGTCCCCGCCCGAACTCCCGCCGCAGGCCGAAGGCTTCGACGACAGGGGGCACTTCCTGCTTCCCGTCCGGCCCCGCCGGGGACGCGTCCGGCCCCGCCGGCGTGCGGGGCGCGGGGTCCGGGGCGGTGCCCGGGGAACGGCGCTGCGCCCGCTCACCCGCGCTCCGGCGCTCGTGGCGCGGCCCGTCCAGTCTCGGTACGGCGGCCAGCAGGGCCTGGGTGTAGGCCTCGGCCGGCGCGGCCAGGACGGAGGCCACCGGTCCCCGTTCCACCGTGGCTCCGTCCCTCATCACCAGCACCTCGTCCACGCTCTCCGCCGCCACCCCCACGTCGTGGGTGACCAGCAGCAACCCGAGCCCGCGCTCCTCGCGCAGCCCGTGCAGCAGGTCGAGGATCTGGGCCTGCACGGTGACGTCCAGCGCGGTGGTCGGCTCGTCGGCGATCAGCAGCCGCGGCTCGCACACGAGCGCCATCGCGATGAGGGCCCGTTGCCGCATGCCGCCGCTGAACTCGTGCGGGCGGGCGCGGGAGCGGCGTACCGCGTCCGGGATGCCCACCCGGTCGAGGACCTCGACGGCACGGGCCCGGGCGGCCCGCCGGGAGACGTCCGCGTGGACGCGGTGGACCTCGGCGATCTGGTCGCCGATGGCGTAGTACGGGTCCAGGGAGCTCAGCGGGTCCTGGAAGACCATGGCGGCGGTCCCGCCGCGCAGTCGGCGCAGTTCGGCCGTCGAGGCCGCGGCCACGTCCGTGCCGCCGACCCGGACGGTGCCGCCGAGGCGGGCGCCCGTGCCGCGGTGCAGGCCCAGCAGGGCGGCGGCCACGGTGGACTTGCCGCTGCCGGACTCGCCCACGACGCCGAGGGCCCGGCCGGCCTCCAGGGTGAAGGAGACCCCGTCCACCGCCCGTACGTGCTCCCCCGCCCCGCCGACGGGGAAGTCGACGACGAGGTCGGTGACCTCGACCAGTGCGTACGTCATGCGAGGGTCACCCTTCGGTCCGCGGCGGCGTACAGCAGGTCGGCGATCGCGCCCGCGAGGACCACGGCCGTGCCGATCGCGAGGACGACGCCGACCACGACGGGCAGGTCCACGACCCGTACCCCGTCGATGAGGGTCTTGCCGAGGCCGGGGATCCCGAACAGGGACTCCGTCAGCACGGCGCCGCCGATCATCGTGCCGAAGTCCACGGCGCTGAGCGCGATCACGGGGGCCACGGCGCCGCGCACCGCGTGCCGGGTGACGACGGCCCGCTCCCCCACCCCGTAGGCACGGAAGGTGCGGATGTGGTCCTCGGCGAGCGTCTCCAGAGTCGAACTGCGGGTGAGGCGGGCGTACTTGGCGCTCTCGAAGAAGCCGAGGGTCACCCAGGGCAGGAGCAGGTTCCAGGCCCATTGCTCGGGGTCCTCGGTGAGCGGCACGTACGTCGGGAACGGCAGCCACTGCAGGTAGGCGCACACCGTCATGAGCAGCAGCAGCCCGAGGATGAAGACGGGCGTGCCGGTCCCGGCGAGGGTCAGGACGGTCAGGGCCCGCTCGGTGATCCCGCCGCGGCGCAGCGCGGACAGCAGTCCGGTGCCGACGCCGACCACCAGCCAGATCACCAGCGCGCCCAGCGCCAGTGACAGGGTGGCGGGCAGCCGGTCCAGGATCAGTCCGGTGACCTGCTGGTCGTTCTGGTACGAGAATCCCAGGCAGGGCGCGTCGCAGTGCAGGACGAGGCCGGCGCCGCCGGAGTGGTCCCGGCCGGTGAGCAGCCCTTGGAGGAAGTGCAGGTACTGGGTGAGGGCGGACTCGTTCAGCCCGAGCTGTTCGCGGACCTGGGCGATCTGCGCCGGGTTGCAGCGCTCTCCGCAGGCCAGGCGCGCCGGGTCGCCGGGTGCCAGGTAGAAGAGGGAGTAGACGACGACGGACAGGGTGAGCAGCACGAGGAGTGCGCCGCCGGTCCGTTTGAGCACGAAGCGGGTCACGCCCTGCGCTCCTTTCTGGTGCCGACCCGCAGGCGGGAGCCTTCGCGCGGGTCGAGGGCCGTGCGGACGGCGTCGCCCAGCACGGTGGAGGCGAGCACGGTGACGAAGAGCAGTCCGGCGGGGAGCAGGACGTAGGTCGGGTCGGCGCGGAACCAGGTCTGGGCGCTGGAGAGCATCTGTCCCCAGGAGGGCGTGGGCGGCTTCACGCCGACGCCGAGGAAGGACAGCGAGGCCTCGGCCACGATGGCGGTGGGCACCTTGATCGCGGCGTAGGTGATGACGGGCGCGGCGAGTGAGGGCAGCAGTTCGCGGCGGGCGATGCCGAGCGTGCCGCGGCCCGAGAGGCGGGCGGCGTCGACGAAGTCGAGACCGCGCAGGGCGAGGGCCTGGGCGCGCACCATCCGGGCGGTGCCGCCCCAGTCGAGCAGGCCGATGATGAGGATCAGGAGCAGCGGCCGCGGGAAGTCGGGCGGGACGACCGCGGTGAGGGCGATACCGATCACCAGCATCGGCAGCGCGATCATCACGTCGGTGAACCGGCCGATGAGCCCGCCCGCGAACCGGCCGCCGAGGGCGGCGGCGAGTCCGACGCCCACGCCGACGAGGGTCTGTACGACGACGGCGCCCAGGGCGACGAGCAGGGAGATCCGCGCCCCGTACGCCAGCCGGGTGAGCAGGTCACGTCCGGTGCCCGGCTCGACGCCGAGCAGGTGGTCGGCGGAGATCCCGCCGAAGGAGCCGAGCGGTACCCCGCCGCGCGCGGAGTCCACGAGGTCGTCGTGGTACGCGTTCGGGTCCTGCCCGGTGAGGTGGGCGAGCAGGGGCGCGGCGAGGGCGAGGAGGACGAGCAGGGCCAGCACCCCGGCGGCGGTGAGGGCCGCGGGCCGGCGGCGCAGGCGCCGCAGGACCTGGCGCGCGGTGCCCGCGCCCGGGGCGGGAGCCCCGGGCGCGGGCACCGGCTGCCGCGCCGGCTGGTTCAGGGCGACGCTCACTTGACGGAGACCTGCGAGATGTCGAGGACGCCGGTCCAGTCGCTGATGACGACGTTCTTGACGTCCTTGCCGACGAGTCGCTTGTAGACGGGGTGGAAGAGCGGCACGTCCAGGGCCTGCTCACCGATCTTCTTGTCGAGCGCGCCCCAGCGCTTGCCGGCCGCCGCGAGGTCGGTCAGCTTGGCGATCTCGTCGATCTCGCTGTTCACGGCCGGGTCGTTCAACTGCGCGTGGTTGTAGTTGGAGCCGTTGGTCACGATCTGTCGGCCGTCGAAGATCGGCGCGAGGAAGGGGCCGCCGGACGGCCAGTCGGCGCCCCAGCGGGAGAGGAAGAAGCCGGGGGTGTTCTTGGCGTCCCAGCGCTTCTCGTTGAAGGCGTTGTTCTCCAGGCCTTCCAGCTTGACGGTGATACCGGCGGCGGCGAGGGCCTGCTGCACGGCGGTGGCGACCTCGGGGCTGGTCTGGCGGTTCTGCGCGGTGGAGTGGGTCAGGGTGACGGTGAGGCCGTCGGGGAAGCCCGCCTCGGCGAGCAGCTGCTTGGCCTTGGCCGGGTCGCCGGTCTTCCCTGCCGGGAAGTGGTCGTACGGGGTGAAGCCGAAGGCCTCGCGCTCGGGCAGGAAGGTGGTGGCCGGTTCGGCCAGCGCGGATCCGCCGGCGGCGTTGATCACGCTGGTGCGGTTGATCGCGTGGGAGATGGCCTGGCGCACCTTCGGGTTGTCGAAGGGGGCCACCTTCGGGTTGAAGGCCAGGTAGTTGATGTAGCCGAAGTGGCCGGTGCCGACGCGTGCGGCGAGCTCGTTCTTGTCGGCGGAGTCGCCGATCTGGGCGAGTTCGGCGGGTCCCAGGTTGGTGTCTGTGGTGACGGCGGCGGCGTCGGGGCCGGAGCTGGTGGACAGGCGCTGGTTGATGACGGCGGCGTCCAGCCCGGAGCGGACGTCGATCTTGTCCGGGTAGGCCTTGCGCTCCTCGTCGGTCTTCTCGTCCCAGTGCTCGTTGCGCTCCAGGGTGAGGTGCTCGCCGTCGTTGTCGTTCCTGACGACCTTGTACGGGCCGGAGGAGACGGGGTGCTCCTCGTACTTGACCCCGGTGTCCTTGGCCTTGGGGACGGGGGCGAACTGCGTCTGGGTGGCGACGAAGGGGAACTCGCCCTCGGGCTTGCGGAGTTTGAAGACGATCGTCTTCGGGTCGGGCACGAGGATCGAGTCGAGCCCCTTGCCGCCGTCCTTGTACGGGCCCTCGTAGCTCTCGCCGCCGACCAGCCAGTCCCGCAGGTAGGGGGCGCCGCCCGACAGCTCGGCGGCGAAGGACCGCTCGATGCCGTACTTGATGTCGGCGGAGGTGATCGGGGAGCCGTCCTCGTACTTCAGCCCGTCCTTGAGCGTGTACGTCCACTCGGTGGCGTCGGCGTTGGGCTTTCCGGTGTCGGTGGCCAGGTCGGGCACGACCTTGGTGCCGGCCGCGCCGTCCTCGCGGTTGCGGGTGGTCAGGGTGCGGAAGACCAGCGAGGGAACGTTTCCACCGCCCGAGGTGTAGAGCCGGGCCGGGTCGAAGTCGCTCTGCGGCTCGGAGTTGAGGACGGTCAGGGTGCCGCCCTTCTGCGGAGCGCCCCCGGCCGCGCCCGGCTTGTCGCCCGAACCGGCCTTGTCCGCACCGTCCTTGGGCCCGCAGGCCGCGGCGCCCCCGGCCAGGACGAGGCTGACGGTGACGGCGGCCACGCGGCGCGCTATGAGATGACGGGCAGGTCCGGCGGAAGACATGGGTGTGGAGACCTCTCGGCGTGAAGGAAGGGCGGAAGGGCCACGCGAGGGGCAGCGGTCGACGACGGTGCCGGATCGGACACCGAGACATGAGGAAGCCGCACCTGCGGGCGTACGTACACCCGGGCGCAGCGGTGGAAAGGCGGAAGGTCGCGGCGCTCGCGGGTCGGGGACACCTCCCGGGCCGCATGGCCCAGGGGGGTCAGCGACAGAGGATGTCGGCCACGCTGTGCGCGGTCACACCGAGGAGCGCCAGCTCGATGGCGGCGCTCGCAGTGGTGGTGTGGTGGTGCGACATGCGGAGAACGATTGCCGATGATCGGACGGATTGTCAACGCGGATCCCCGCCCGGCCGGCGGGCGGGGTCCCGGTGCGTCGGTCAACTCTCGGGGAAGACCCAGGGGTTGGCCTTGCACTGGATGCCGTTGATGTCGAGGGACTTGGTCTGCTGCTGCATGATCGGCGCGAGCGCGCCGGGGGTGCGGCAGTTCACATGGCCGTGTCCGAGCCGGTGTCCGACCTCGTGGTTGATGAGCATCTGCCGGTAGGCGAACATCTGGTCCGGCCCGTAGGTCGCGGAGCCCTGCGCCCAACGGAACGCGTTGATCATCACCCGGTCCGTGGAGGCGGAGTCGCAGGAGACGTTGTCGACGGTGGTGTCCAGGTCGGACTTGGCGCACCAGACCCCGGTGGTCCCGGGACTGGCCAGGGTGATCACGAAGTCCGCCTCGCCGCCCGGCACCCGCTCGAAGGTCTTCTCACCGTTGTGGGCCCAGCTGCGCGGGTCGTTGAGGGTGCGGTGGACGGCCTCGGCGAACAGCTGCGGGTCCAGGCCGAGACCCTGCTCGACGTCGACCCGGTAGCGCACGAGCTTGCCCTTGCCGGGGGCCTTGGCCACCCCGGGCACGGTGTCGAAGGCGCCGGGTCCGGCGAGTTTCGCGTCGATCGGCAGCTGCTGGGCCATCTTCTGTTCGTACGTCAGCTCCACCTCGGGCGCGGCGGACGGCGCCGCCGGCGCCACCGCCTGCGGCGGGGTCGAGCGGTCGTCCGAGCGGGAGGCGCCGGCGTCGGCGCGGCTGTTGCCGGCGGCCTGCGCGCCGGACTTCTCGCTGTCGCCGTCCGAGGTCACCTGGCCGGCGACGACGACGGCGAGGACGGTGGTGACGGCCACGGCGGCCAGGCCGGTGTACGTACGGACCTTCCGGCCGCGGCCGGAGCCGGCGGGCTCCTCGGCGTCGTCGTCGGCGGCGTCGGCGTCCTCGGGTGCGGCGGGAGCCACCGGATCGACGGGCTTGCGCGGTCCGGGCACCCGGGGCTGCGCGCCGGTGGAGGTGACGGGGTCCAGGTCGAATGCGGCCGGCGGCGTCAGGGTGACCTGCGGGAAGCCCACCGCGGGGGTCCCGAAGGCCGGGGTGTCGCTGTCGCGGTAGGCCGTGGGCGCGGGCCTGGATGCCGGCCTGGGCGCGGGCGCGGCGGCCTCGTGCGGGCGCCGTACTCCGCGCCAGTCGCCGTACACGGAGTCGGGGTGGGCCCCCCACACGTCGTCGGACTCGTACTGCTGGGGGTGGCCGCCGGTCCGCGCGTCGGCGTGGTACCGGTCCTGGGGCACGTATCCCTGGTGGGTGACGGTCGGCTCGGGCCAGTACCCGGCGGACGGTTCCTCGTAGGGCAGGGGCGCGGGCTCCGGCTGCGGCCGGGCGGGTGCCGGGGCGGCGGCCGGAGCCGGAGCTGGGGCAGGGCCCTTGCGACTATGTCGTCCCACGGTCCTCAGCCTCTGCCGTCTTCGTTATGTCGGTCACTCTCGCCCGTCCCGGTGTCGCTCAGCAGCTCCCGGAAGGCGGCGGCCACCACCTCGGGGTACTCCATCATCGCCACGTGTCCGGCCTCGGGCAGACACAGCAGCCGCGAACCGCGGTAGGCCGCGGCCGCCTTGTGCGCCATACGGTACGAGACCAGTTGGTCCCGGCCACCGTAGACCAGCAGCGAGGGCGCGAGAACCCGCTGCGCCTGTCGCCACAGTCCGTGCTGGCCACCGAGGGTGTAGGCGTCGACGATGCCGCGCGAGGAGCGGGTCATCGCCTCCCAGAAGTACGGGAGCGCCATCCGCCGCTCCATCTCCTCGACGGCGTTGCGGAATCCCTCCGGCGTCACCCGGGAGGGGTCCCCGTAACAGAGCTCCGTCACCCCGCGGGTGCGCTGCTCGGCACTGAGTCCCTGGGTCAGTCGGTTGAAGAGCGCGGCCACCCCGGGCACGGCGAGCAGCGCGGTCGGCACGGCCGACTTCTGCACGCGCAGTTCGGGCAGGGCGGGCGAGACGAGCGTCAGGGTGCTCACCAGGTCGGGCCGGACGGCCGCGACGCGGGTGGAGACGGCGCCGCCGAGGGAGTTCCCGAACAGGTGGACCGGGCCGCGCCCGGCGGCGTCGAGGTGCCGGATCACGGCGCGGGCGAAGGCGGTGACGGAGTAGTCCCGGTCGGCGGGTGGTGGGGACCAGCCGAAGCCCGGCAGGTCGAGGGCCTCACCGTCGACGGTGTCGGCCAGTCGCGCCATCAGATCCGACCAGTTCTGGGAGGAACCGCCGAGTCCGTGCACGAACAGAGCGGGCGGCAGCCCGGTGCGCCGGGGCGGCCGGACCCGGACGGCCAGTTCCAGGCCGGGCAGCGCGACGGTGCGCAGCTGCTCCCCTTCGGCCACTCGAACAGCTCCCACCTGGGAGGACAGCTCGGCGGTGGACCGCACGCCCGGCAGCTCGGTCGATGACATGCGGGCAATGTTACGAGACGATCACGCTCCTCCTCTTGTGTTCGCCGTCACAGACACGGGTCGGATCCGTCTAGCGGTGCCTCCGCGATCCTCCTAGGCTCGTAAGTGAGCACAAGGAAGCGAGGGGAGCGGCATGACTGTCGACCCTGCGGAGCCGGACACCTTCCGGGAGCAGTTTCCGGAATCCCTCGATCCTGAGGCGCCCGAGGCGGATGTGGCGGAGCAGCTGGCCGATCTCCGGCCGGACGAGGACGACCCGATCACCGTGCGCCCGGTGGACGGCGTCACGGACGGCGATGCCGTCGAGCAGGCACGGGTGGTGCCGCTGGACGAGGACGACTACCGCTGACCCGCGGTCGACCGGGCATCGATCAAACCGCTGATCAAACCGCTGACCAGCGCCTCCGGGCCGTCCGTACCGCGAGAAAACTCGGATGGAACCCACCAGATTCGGTTACCGAAAAGTACGATGGCGGCGCGGCGCAGAGCGCACTGTGTTCTTAGAGAAAGTGGGAGGCGGCGTGACAGCCATCGAGCAGACCGAGGCAGCGCGTCCGCGGGGCACGCGACTGCCGCGCCGAGCCCGGCGCAACCAGCTGCTGGGCGCGGCCCAGGAGGTTTTCGTCGCGCAGGGGTATCACGCGGCGGCCATGGACGACATCGCCGAGCGGGCCGGCGTGAGCAAGCCGGTGCTGTACCAGCACTTCCCCGGCAAGCTCGACCTGTACCTGGCCCTGCTGGACCAGCACTGCGAGGCACTGCTGCTGGCCGTGCGCACGGCCCTCGCGTCGACGACGGACAACAAGCTGCGCGTGGCGGCCACGATGGACGCCTACTTCGCGTACGTGGAGGAGGAGGGCGGCGCCTTCCGGCTGGTCTTCGAGTCCGACCTGACGAACGAGCCGGCGGTGCGCGAGCGCGTCGACCGGGTCTCGCTCCAGTGCGCCGAGGCCATCTCGGACGTCATCGCCGAGGACACCGGCCTGTCCAAGGACGAGTCGATGCTGCTGGCCGTGGGCCTGGGCGGGGTCTCGCAGGTCGTGGCCCGCTACTGGCTCTCCAGCGAGAGCCCGGTCGCCCGGGAGACGGCGGTCGGCCTGCTGACCTCCCTCGCCTGGCGCGGTATCGCCGGCTTCCCGCTGCACGGCACGGAGTCCTGAGGGACCCGGCCGACCGACGGCGCCCGCGACCTCGGCGGGCCTCATCGGCGTCTGTTCGCTGCGAGCGTGTCCGCTCTGCGCGGTCCGCGTCCCCTCTCCGGGCTAATGTGGACCGCGTACGGCGCGGCTGATCGCGCGAACGGATCGTCGGAGGGACAAAGCCGTGGAGGTCAAGATCGGCGTGCAGCACGCACCCCGGGAGATCGTGCTGGAGAGCGACCTGAGCGCCGAGGAGCTGGAGGCCGTCGTCGCCGCCGCGCTCTCCGGTCAGTCGCCGCTGCTGAGCCTCACCGACAACAAGGGCCGCAAGGTCCTCGTGCCGTCGGACCGCCTGTCGTATGTCGACCTGGGCGAGCCGAGCACGCGCAAGGTCGGTTTCGGCGCGCTCTGAGAACTGTTGGAAACGGCCCGGTGGTTGATCCCACCGGGCCGTTTCTGTCTCTTCCGCTTCGGGTAGGACCGCAGTGACCCGGTTTGCCCTGACGTATGGGAGAGACCTCATGCTGCTGCTGGAAGTGCTCGGCTCCGCATTCCTGGGCCTCGCCTTGTCCGCGACAGCCTCCAGGGTGCTCACGCGCCGGTTGCCTTCCACCAAAGTGGTGCTGGTCAGCGGGGTGCTGGGGGCACTGTTCGGGGCGTATCTGACCCACTTCGCCCTGGGACCCGGACACAACACCCTGACCGCGACGCTGATCGGCGCGGTGTTGGTGTCGGCCGTGGTCCTGTCCCTGTTGCTCCGTCCGGCCGCAGGGCCCCGCAGGCGGTCCCACAGGACTCCGTTTTCACTCCCGTCGCGGGGCTGACGACCCTGACCACTGACCCCTGAACCACGGACGTCGGCCCCGGCGCGGTGTGCGCGCCGGGGCCGACGTGTGGAGCGGTACGAGCGGTACGGAGCCTCGCGGCCTCGCGGCTGCCCGTGGACTCAGGCGGCGAGCCCGAGGGCCGCCATGCGCTTGGTGTGCGCCTTGGTGATGCGGGTGAACATCTCGCCGACGGCCGCCAGGTCGAAGCCGGCCGCCATTCCGTCGACGCCGCCGACCAGCATGGTCGAGAGGGCGTCGCGCTCGGCGACCACGCGCTGGGCCTGCGAGAGGGCCTCGCCCATGAGCCGGCGGGCCCAGAGCGCGAGCCGGCCGCCGCAGCGCGGGTCCGCCTCGATCGCCGCGCGGACCTTCTCGACGGCGAAGTTGCCGTGGCCGGTGTCGTCGAGCACGCCGAGCACGAGGGCGCGGGTGTCCGTGTCGAGGTGGGAGGCGACCTCGCGGTAGAAGTCGCTGGCGATGGAGTCGCCGACGTAGGCCTTGACCAGGCCCTCCAGCCAGTCCGAGGGCGCGGTCTGGCGGTGGAAGTCGTCGACGCCCTTCGCGAAGGGCTCCATGGCGGCGGTGGGCTCGACCTCGATCGCCGCGAGCCGGTCCCGCAGCCGCTCGAAGTGGTGGAACTCGGCGGAGGCCATCGCGGCGAGCTCGGCCTTGTCGTCCAGGGTGGGCGCGAGCTTCGCGTCCTCCGCGAGGCGCTCGAAGGCCGCGAGCTCTCCGTAGGCGAGCGCGCCGAGCAGGTCCACGACGGCGGCGCGGTACTGCGGCGAGGCAGAGGCGGCGGCCCAGTCCTGGGAGGCGATACCGACGGCGTCGGCGGGGGCGCTGTCGTCGGCGGGCGAGGCGTTTTCTACGGTCGACATGCTCCGCACAATAGCCCGCCGAATGGCCCTCCAAGTCACCACGCCGGATCCTTGCCTGTCCAGCTAAACGCGCCTACCCGGTGAATTCACCCGACACAGCTGCGCGATTCCGGGGTACAGTGGTAATGCGCCTGCCGAATACTCGGCGGGCCATCCGAATGAGGATGCCCGGTCGGTGGCCCGATCGGCTCCAACCGACCGCCCTCGGTGCGGTGCGTACGTTCATGCGTACCGCCTACCACGAGGGGCCCCCTCAGCGGCAGATGCGCTTGAGCGAAGGCTAGTGGTCCCGCGCAGCTTCGTACGTAGCAGTACTGCAAGCACGGCACGGTACGACCCCCCTCGCCGCCTCGCGCCGCGTCTCACAGAAGAGGCAGCACCCTGACTACGTTCCGAGACCTCGGGATCTTTCCCGAGACGGCCGAGGCCCTTGAGGCCGTCGGCATCGTGTCCCCCTTCCCGATCCAGGAGATGACCCTCCCCGTCGCCCTTTCCGGCACGGACGTCATCGGCCAGGCCAAGACCGGTACCGGCAAGACGCTCGGTTTCGGCCTTCCCCTGCTGGAGCGGGTCGTCGTCCCTGCCGACGTCGAAGCCGGCCGCGCCACCCCCGCGCAGCTGACCGACGCCCCGCAGGCCCTCGTGGTGGTTCCGACCCGCGAGCTGTGCACCCAGGTCACCAACGACCTCCTGACCGCGGGCAAGGTCCGCAACGTCCGCGTCCTCGCCATATACGGCGGTCGCGCGTACGAGCCTCAGGTCGAGGCGCTCAAGAAGGGCGTCGACGTGATCGTCGGCACCCCGGGCCGCCTGCTCGACCTGGCCGGGCAGAAGAAGCTCGACCTCTCGCGCGTCAAGGCCCTCGTCCTGGACGAGGCCGACGAGATGCTCGACCTGGGCTTCCTGCCCGACGTCGAGAAGATCATGGCGTACCTGCCCGCGAAGCGTCAGACGATGCTGTTCTCGGCGACCATGCCGGGTGCGGTCATCGGCCTGGCCCGCCGTTACATGACGCAGCCGACGCACATCCGCGCCGTCTCCGAGGACGGCGAGGGCGCGACCGTCGCCAACATCACGCAGCACGTCTTCCGTGCGCACAACATGGACAAGCCGGAGCTGGTCTCCCGCATCCTGCAGGCCGAGGGCCGTGGCCTGGCCATGATCTTCTGCCGTACCAAGCGCACGGCGGCCGACATCGCCGAGCAGCTGGAGAAGCGCGGTTTCGCGTCCGGCGCCGTCCACGGCGACCTGGGCCAGGGCGCGCGTGAGCAGGCGCTGCGCGCGTTCCGCAACGGCAAGGTCGACGTGCTGGTGTGCACCGACGTCGCCGCGCGCGGTATCGATGTCGAGGGTGTGACCCACGTCATCAACTACCAGACGCCGGAGGACGAGAAGACCTTCCTGCACCGCGTGGGCCGCACCGGCCGCGCGGGCAACAAGGGCACCGCCGTCACCCTGGTCGACTGGGACGACATCCCGCGCTGGCAGCTGATCAACAAGGCGCTGGAGCTGGACTTCCACGACCCGGTCGAGACGTACTCCACGTCGCCGCACCTGTTCGAGCAGCTGAACATCCCGGCCGGCACCAAGGGCGTCCTGCCGCGCGCCGAGCGCACGCGGGCCGGTCTGAAGGCCGAGCAGCTGGAGGACCTGGGCGAGACCGGCGGCCGCGGTGGCCGTGGCGGCCGCTCCGGTCCGGCGGCCGCCGCCGTGGCGACCGAGGAGCGTCCGGCCCGTACCCGTACGCCGCGCCAGCGCCGCCGTACGCGGGGCGGGGCGGAGCTCGCCGAGGGCGCCGAGGCCACCGCCGCGGTGACCCCGGTCCAGGCTCCCGAGGCCCCCGCGGCCCCGGCCGCCGACGAGCCGCGCCGTCCGCGTCGCCGCCGTACCCGGGTGGCCGCGGCGGCGACCCCGGCCCCCGTGGCCGCGCCGGTCGCCGAGGCCCCGGCGGCCCCGGTCGCCCCGGTGACCCCGGTCGCCGAGGAGGCTCCGGCCCGTCCGAAGCGCGCCCGTGTCCGCAAGGTCGTCCCGACCGAGCCGGAGCCGGACTTCCAGATGCCGCCGCTGGTCGAGCCCGTCCGGGCCCGGCGCGCCCCCCGCAAGGCCGCCCCGGCGGCCGTGGTGACCCCGGTCGTCGCCGAGGTTCCCGCCGAGGAGGCTCCGGTCAAGCCGAAGCGGACCCGGACCCGCAAGGTCGCGGAGGCCGCTCCGGTCGCCACCGAGACCGGCTCCGCCGTGACCGAGGAGGCTCCGGTCAAGCCGAAGCGCACCCGCACCCGCAAGGTCGCGGAGGCCGCTCCGGTCGCCACCGAGACCGGCACCGCCGTGACCGAGGAGGCTCCGGTCAAGCCGAAGCGCACCCGCACCCGCAAGGTCGCGGCCGCGCCGGAGGCCTGAGCCTCACGCAGCACCCCGCCGATGGCCCCGATCCCCTTCCGAGGGGGTCGGGGCCATCGGTGCGCCCGGGCCGTGCCAGCGCCCCTACGGGCCGGTAACCTCGGGCCATGAGCAAGCCGCCGCGCCTCACCCTGCCCGCCGCCGCCCGCGCGTACCTCCTCACCACCGAGCGCGGCGGTTTCGCCGTGCACGAGGCCGGTGAGCCCGTACGCGGCACCGCCCTGCTGGTCCCCGGCTTCACGGGCAGCAAGGAGGACTTCATCGGCCTGCTGGAGCCGCTGGCGGCCGCCGGGTACCGGGTCGTCGCCGTGGACGGCCGCGGCCAGCACGAGACCCCGGGCCCGCGCGAGGAGGCCCCGTACGCCCTGGAGGAGCTGGCGCGGGACGTCCTGGCGCAGGTACGCGCGCTGGGCGAGGACCGCGTGCACCTGGTCGGGCACTCGCTCGGCGGGCTGATCTCCCGCGCCGCCGTGCTGCGCGACCCCGCGCCGTTCGCCTCGCTCACCCTGATGAGCAGCGGGCCGGCCGCGATCTCCGAGGACCAGCAGGCCCGGACGAAGCTGCTGGTCGCCGCGCTGGAGGCGATGGGTGACGACATGCCCGGGATCTGGGCGGCGATGCGGGCCCACGATCCCGCGGACGCGGCGGCGGACTCCCCGGAGCTCGCGCACTTCCTGCGCGAGCGGTGGCTGGCCACCGTCCCCGAGCAGCTGATCGTCACCGGTCGGACGTTGATCTGCGAGCCGGACCGGGTGACGGAGCTGAGCCGCGTCGACCTGCCGAAGCTGGTCCTGTCCGGGGCCGTGGACCAGGCCTGGCCGGTGCCGCTGCTGGACGAGACGGCCCGGCGTCTGGGGGCGCGGCGGGTGATCGTGCCGGGGACGGACCACTCCCCGAACGCCGAGGACCCGGTCACGACGGCGCGCGAGCTGGCCGGGTTCTGGGACTCCTGCACCGGCTCATAGTTAGCCAGTCAAAAAATTTCGTTAGCGTAGGGAATGATTGCGGCCTACACTTCGTTGTACCAGTGCAAGAGAGACACTGACGAAGGGAGAAGCCCCATGCGCTTCGAGATTCTGCGCCTGGACGACGTCGACGGGTCCGCCGTGGACAGCACCGTCGTCGACGCGGCCTCCGTCAACCGGATCGTGCAGCAGGCCGCAGCCGTCGGCCAGCGCATCCTGATCCGACCGGCCGAGAGTGCGTCCTGCTGACGCACCGCACGAAGAACGTTCACGCCCCCGCACCGATCCCGGTGCGGGGGCGTTCGCATGAGCGGTCGTGTACGGCGAGGGCGCGGCGGCGCCTCAGGCGGCGCCGACCACCTGGAGCACGCCGTTGATGATCTGCTGGACGGCGATCGCCGAGAGCATCATGCCCGCGAGCCGGGTGACGAGGACGACGCCGCCGTCCTTGATGACCCGGATGATCACCAGCGAGTAGCGCATGGTGATCCACAGCACCACGTGCATGGCCACGATCGCGGCCCAGACCGAGACCTGCCCGGCGGCGCCGTCGGCCTTCTGGACGGCCAGGATCACGGACACGATCGCGCCGGGGCCGGCCAGCAGCGGCATACCGAGCGGGACCAGCGCCACGTTCACGTCCTTGGTCTGCTTCGGCTCGTCGTTCTTGCCGGTGAGCAGGTCCAACGCGATCAGCAGGAGCAGCAGACCACCGGCGATCATCAGCGCCGGGACGGAGACGTGCAGGTAGTCCAGGATCTGCTGGCCGCAGATACCGAAGATCGCGATGACGCCGAAGGCCACGCAGACGGCCTGCCAGGCCATGCGGCGCTGCACCTTGACGGGGCGGCCGGAGGTCAGCGCCAGGAAGATCGGCGTGATCCCCGGCGGGTCCATAATCACAAAAAGGGTGAGAAAAAGGGATCCGAAGACGGCGAAATCAAACACAGTGATGCCTTGCAGAAGAGAGGGGTGTCGCGAAGAAGAAGTGTGGGACGGGTGGAGCGGGCCGGATCCGGCCGATCAGCGCTCGCGTCCGCCGGCGCCCGGCACCGGGAAGGCGCCCGTCGCACGGCGCGTGATCTCGCCGTAGATCTCGGGGTCGGTCGTGAACTCCCCGAGGCGACAGGTCTTGCGGCTGCCGTGGTAGTCGCTGGACCCCGTGGTCAGCAGGCCGAGGTCGGCCGCCAGGCCGCGCATCCGCGCGCGGGTGTCGGCGTCGTGGTCCATGTGGTCCACCTCGATGCCGTCCAGGCCCGCGGACGCCATCTCGGCTATCGCGGACTCGGAGACGCACCGGCCTCGCTTGACGGCGGCGGGGTGCGCGAGGACGGTGACCCCGCCGGCCGCCTTCACCAGGCGCACGGCCTCGAACGGGTCGAGCTCGTGCTTCTCGGCGTACGCGCGGCCGCCGTCGGCGAGCCATTCGGGCGTGAAGGCGTCCGAGACGGTGGGTACGACGCCCAGTTCGACGAGGGCGGTGGCGATGTGCGGCCGCCCGACCGAGCCGTCACCGGCGATCCGGGCGACCTGCTCCCAGGTGACGTCGACGCCGAGGTCCCGGAGCTTGCCGATCATGGCCTGTGCGCGCGGGGTGCGGTCGTCGCGGACGAGTTCCCGCTCCCGGGCCAGCTCGGGCTCCTCGGGGTCGAAGAGGTACGCGAGCATGTGCACGCCGACCCCGTCGAGCCGGCAGGAGAGTTCGGCCCCGGTCACCAACGTCAGCCCGGCGGGCAGCGCCGCGAGGGCCTCGCCGTATCCGCGCACGGTGTCGTGGTCGGTCAACGCGACCACGTCCAGCCCGGCGCCGGCCGCGTTGCGCACCAGCTCGGCGGGGGTGTCCGTACCGTCGGAGGCCGTGGAGTGGGCGTGCAGGTCGATGCGCACAGCCTGGCTCCATGGTTCGAACGTACGGGGGACACCCCAGGATAACCGGGCCGCGGACCCCCTCAGGCAGGGCCCAGGATGCGCGGACTCAGCGCCCCGCACGGAACGAGCTCGACCTCGGCCCCCGCGTCACGCAGGTCGGTGAGGACGAGCTCGTCGTACATCAGCAGGCCGGACTGCTCCGGCCAGACGATCGCCCAGAGCCACAGGCCGCGCGCCTCTCCGGCGAAGACGGCCCGGTCCTCGGGGCCGCCCTTGACATGCCACAGCGGTGTCGGCCGGCCGGCGGCGACCACCTTGGCATGGGGCGGCGCCGATACGTCGATGGACGAGCCGGGGTCGACTCCGTCGATCCCCGCGTACCGCGCGCCGAGGCCCACGCCCAGCTCCTCCGCGATCAGCAGCAGCTCGCCGATCCCGCCCAGCGGGCCGGGGCCCGAACAGGCCACCGCCGTCGCCCGGCCACCGCTGCGGTCGTCACCCGCGGACGCGACCCCCGTGAACAGCCACCCCACCGGCAGCGGCCAGGGCATCCACACCGGTACCCGCGCCCGGTGCACCACCACGCTCAGGCCTTCGACGCTCGGCGGGATGACGGGTTGCAGGGGGTGGACAGCGCCGTGCACCGCGCACTGCCAGGAGTCGGAGAAGAGTCCGGGCGCCCTGACCCGGCCACCGCACTTCGGGCAACTTGGTTCACCCCTCATAAGAAGCCACGCTCCTCCCCGCCCGGCCCCCCGTCAAGGCACGCTCACCCGTCCGGGCCCTCAGTCCAGCGCGACGGCGCTACGCAAAGGGTCCCGCAGGTCCGTTCCGCGCGCGAGCCAGCGTTCCTGGAGCGCGGCCGCTCCGTGCACGCGCTTCCACGCGGCCTCGTTCGCCGTCATCGGCAACAAGGGGAGGAAGTGGACCGGATCCATGGGCTCGTCGAGCTCCAGGTCCTCGACCAGACCGCCCGGTTCCGCCACGAGGACGGAGCTGAAGGGCGCCCCGTCCCAGAGCGGTTCACCCACGTCCAGCGAGGCCCCGGGGGCCACGATCAATCCCTCGACCTGCGGGGAGGCGGCCAGCACCGCGAGCGGGCGCAGGAGTTTGTCGGTGGCCGCCAGTCCCGCCCGTACGGTCAGCACGAGCTCGGCGCGCGGGCCCCGTACGGGGTCGGCGACCACGGCGGTCGGATCGGTCATCGGGTGCGCGGACATCCCGAGGGTCGCGTACCGCACGAGGTCGCCCTCGGCGAAACGGAGTACCTCGATGCGGTCGGTGCCCAGGAAGGTGACGGCGGCGCGTGCGTCGGGTTCACCGAACGCCGTGCGCAGTCGGGCCTCCACGAGGGCCAGAATTTCTGCCATGAAGCGAGCATAGAACTCGTATCAGGCGGGTAAAGGGCGGGTCTTGACCATCCGTCGGCTGATAGTGTTGACAGCTGTTCGGGGCCGCACGCAGAAGCGGTGTTTCAGCGCCCCGGCAACAGGACGTCCCTCACGGGGGACCGGCCGGAGGAGGTGGGGCTGCGGTGGACCGAAGTCGATCGTGCAGTACCAATCGCTCTTCCACTTCTGTGACGGGCGTTTCCCGCCCCCTTTGATCTGCTCGATCCCCTGATCCGCCGATCAGTAGAAGAGCGACGGCAGAACGTTGTCCTCCCGTCCTGTTCCCTCCCCCTGCCTGGGCCTGCCCGCCCGCGGTGGAGGGTCTCCCACCCGTACGGTCCGCAGCCGTGCGCGAGAAGGAGCCTGCCATGTCGATGCTGCCCTACCTGCGTGCGGCCGTACGTCCGTCCCTGCGCAGGGCCACCCCCGTCCAGCCCGGCTACGACACCACCCGCGACCCGTCCGCGAGCAGCGCGGTGGTCGACTGCGCCGTGTACCGCGGCGGGCGGCGGGTGCTGGGTCCGACGTGTCTGACGCCCCGTGAGGCGATCCGCCGGGTCCGCGAGGACGGCGGGTTCGCCTGGATCGGCCTGCACGAGCCGACGGAGGCCGAGTTCGCGGGGATCGCCGCGACCTTCGGACTGCACCCGCTGGCCGTGGAGGACGCGGTGCACGCGCACCAGCGGCCGAAGCTGGAGCGCTACGACGACACCCTCTTCACCGTCTTCAAGACCATCCACTACGTCGACCACGCCGAACTGACCGCCACCAGCGAGGTGGTGGAGACCGGCGAGGTGATGTGCTTCACCGGCCCCGACTTCGTCATCACCGTCCGGCACGGCGGACAGGGCTCCCTCAAGGGGCTGCGCCACCGCCTCCAGGACGACCCGGAGCTGCTCGCCAAGGGCCCCTCGGCGGTCCTGCACTCCATCGCCGACCACGTCGTCGACGGCTACATCGCGGTCGCGGCGGCGGTGCAGGACGACATCGACGAGGTGGAGAGCGAGGTCTTCGCCGCCCCGACCAAGGGCAGTGCGCGCGGCGGCGACGCGGGCCGTATCTACCAGCTCAAGCGCGAGGTGCTGGAGTTCAAGCGGGCCGTCTCACCGCTGCTGCGTCCGATGGAGCTGCTGAGCGAGCGGCCGATGCGGCTGGTGGACCCGGACATCCAGAAGTACTTCCGTGACGTCGCCGACCACCTGGCGCGGGTGCACGAGCAGGTGGTGGGCTTCGACGAGCTGCTGAACTCGATCCTCCAGGCCAACCTCGCGCAGGCGACGGTCGCCCAGAACGAGGACATGCGCAAGATCACCTCCTGGGCGGCCATCATCGCCGTGCCGACGATGATCTGCGGCGTGTACGGGATGAACTTCGACCACATGCCGGAGCTCCACTGGCGCTACGGCTATCCGATGGTGATGGTGGCGATCGCCGCCTCCTGCTTCACCATCCACCGCGCGCTGCGCCGGCACGGATGGCTGTGACGACGACGCGTCCTGGACACCTGCCCGGCCGCGGGGAGTGACCCCCTACCCTGTCGGCATGACTCTCAGCACGCTCGACCTGGCCCTCGTCGAGGAGGCCACGAAGAAGTCCGGCCTGATCTGGGTGCGCGGCGACGGGGCCGACCGCGCCCTGTGGCACGCCTGGGTGGACGGCGCGGCCCATGTGCTGGGCGACGGGCCCGGCGAGCAGCCGTTCCCGGGGCTGGCGGACGGCGCGAGCGCCGAGGTGACCGTGCGGAGCAAGGACAAGGGCGGCCGGCTGGTGGCCTGGACGGCGACGGTACGGGAACTCCCGCCGCGGGGCGAGGAGTGGGCGGCGGCGGTGGCCGAGCTCAAGGGCAAGCGGCTGAACGCGCCCGACTCGGAGCAGATGACCGAGCGGTGGGCGCGGGAGTGCCGGCTGCTGCGGCTGGAGCCGGAGTCGGTCCGGGCGCAGCTCCCGGACGGCTCACTGGTCGCCGTCCCGCTGCCGTCCCCGGCGACGACGCGCCGGGCCGTCCCGGCGGGCCTGCCCAAGCTGCTGCTGAAGCGCAAGAAGGCCGCCCGGGGCTAGGGCCTGTCTTTCTGATCAGGGTTTGGTGGGGTTCGCGCCCTGGCCGGTGCCCTTGGAGGGGGTCGGGGCGGGGGAACCGCTCTGGTCCTTGGTCGTCGGCAGCTGGGAGCCGTAGTCGACCGTCTGGTCCTGCGCGGGCGCCTCCAGCGGGAACGTCTTGCCCCACTCGGCGAGTTCCACCCGGCCGGCGCCGCCCGCCCGCTCCATCATCAGCGGGTACGGGGTGCCCTCCAACGACACCGAGAGCTTGCCGCCCTTGCCCGCGTCCGCCGTGACCTGGACCGCGCGGGTGTGCCCGACCTTGGTGTAGGAGCCCTTGGCGAGCTTGCCCTCCAGTCCGAGCAGCCCGTCCAGCAGCACGTCCATGTCGGTGAAGCCGCGGAACTGCTTGTACGAGGGGTCGCCCTCGGGCACCTTCACGAACTTGTCGCCGAGCTTGCCGGCCGAGTCGGACTGGCCCCAGAACGCCGCGCTCGCCTTCAGGTACAGCTGCTCCCCCACGCGCAGCAGCTGGAAGGTGTCGTCGTTGGACTTCACCTCGCCGGAGCCGCCGTCCGACTTCAGCCGCATGTCGAGGGTGAAGGATTTGCCGCCGCTCACCAGCGTGCCGGACAGGTGCACCGAGTCGGCCTCGGTCGCGGCCGCCTTCGCCTTCGCCTCGATCTTGTCGGCGGAGAGCTTGCCGACACCGTTGGTGCCCTCGTCGGGGTCCTCTCCGCAGCCCGTACCGGTGACGGCGAGGCCCGCGCACAGCACACCGATGAACGCGGCCCGGCGCAGCCGCGCGGCAGGGAAGTAGGCGGTCACGGGCGGGTGCCTCTCGTCGGACATCTGCGAGCAGCAGGCAGCGTACCCGCCCGTACATCGCGGCCATCGACCGCGCCCCGGTGTTCGCGGGCCCCCGGGCGGACGGCCCCACCAGGACGCTTTCCCCGGGCACGGGCTAGCCTGAGGGGCGGCACGACTCTTGATCGACGCACTAGGAGGCGCTCGGATGGCTGCAGGCGCCCCGCGGATCTTCGTCTCGCATCTGTCGGGTGTGCCCGTCTTCGATCCCAACGGCGACCAGGTCGGCCGGGTCCGCGACCTCGTCGCGATGCTCCGGGTCGGCGGCCGCCCGCCGCGACTGCTGGGTCTGGTGGTCGAGGTCGTCAGCCGGCGGCGGATCTTCCTGCCCATGACCCGGGTCACCGGGGTGGAGTCCGGGCAGGTCATCACCACCGGTGTGATCAACATGCGGCGGTTCGAGCAGCGCCCGACCGAGCGCCTGGTCCTGGGTGAGCTGCTGGACCGGCGGGTGACGCTGGTCGCGAGCGGCGAGGAGGTCACCGTCCTGGACGTGGCCATCCAGCAGCTGCCGGCCCGCCGGGACTGGGAGATCGACCGGATCTTCGTACGGAAGGGCAAGTCGGGGGCACTGCGCCGGCGCGGCGAGGCCCTGACGGTGGAGTGGTCCGCGGTGACGGGCTTCTCGCTGGAGGAGCACGGGCAGGGCGCCGAGAACCTGGTCGCCACCTTCGAGCAGATGCGCCCGGCCGACGTGGCGAACGTCCTGCACCACCTGACGCCGAAGCGGCGCGCGGAGGTGGCCAACGCCCTCGACGACGACCGGCTCGCGGACGTGCTGGAGGAGCTGCCCGAGGACGAGCAGGTGGAGATCCTCGGCAAGCTGAAGGAGGAGCGCGCCGCCGACGTCCTGGAGGCGATGGACCCGGACGACGCGGCCGACCTGCTCTCCGAGCTGCCGGAGGACGACAAGGAACGGCTGCTGACGCTGATGCAGCCGGACGACGCGGCCGACGTGCGTCGTCTGCTGTCCTACGAGGAGAACACCGCCGGTGGTCTGATGACCACCGAGCCGATCGTGCTGCGGCCCGACGCGACGGTCGCCGACGCGCTGGCCCGCGTACGGCAGGCGGACCTGTCGCCGGCGCTGGCGGCCCAGGTGTACGTGTGCCGGCCGCCGGACGAGACGCCGACGGGCAAGTACCTGGGCACGGTGCACTTCCAGCGGCTGCTGCGCGACCCGCCGTTCACGCTCGTCAGCTCGATCGTGGACACGGACCTGCCGCCGCTGCGGCCGAACGCCTCGCTGCCCGCGGTCACCACGCACCTCGCCGCCTACAACATGGTGGCGGTGCCGGTCGTCGACGAGAGCGGCTCGCTGCTGGGCGCGGTGACCGTGGACGACGTGCTGGACCACCTGCTGCCGGACGACTGGCGGGAGACGGACTTCCATTCCGAGGAGGCCGTCGGTGGCCGCTGAACGAGGACGCTTCGACCGGGGGCGGGCCGAGCAGGCGCGCGAGCGGCGCCGCGAGCAGATCCGGGAGCGGCGCGAGCAGGCACGGACGCAGGCCCGCGAGCACGGTCTGGCGGCGGAGGCGGCGGAGCGTTCCGGCGAGCGCGCGGGGAGGTCCTCGGGCGCCGGGTCGAGCGCGCTGACGCGCTCGCGGGTGCGCCTGGACCTGCCGCGGGCGCCGCGACGGTCGCTGCTGCCCGAGTACGACCCGGAGGCCTTCGGACGGCTCTCGGAGCGGGTGGCGCGCTTCCTGGGCACCGGCCGGTTCATCGTCTGGATGACCCTGGTCATCATCGTCTGGGTGCTGTGGAACATCTTCGCGCCGGACGAGCTGAGGTTCGACCCGTACCCGTTCATCTTCCTGACGCTGATGCTGTCGCTCCAGGCCTCCTACGCGGCTCCGCTGATCCTGCTCGCGCAGAACCGGCAGGACGACCGCGACCGGGTCACCCACGAGCAGGACCGCAAGCAGAACGAGCGATCCATCGCCGACACCGAGTACCTGACCCGGGAGATCGCCGCCCTGCGGATGGGTCTGGGAGAGGTCGCCACCCGCGACTGGATCAGGTCCGAGTTCCAGGACCTGATCAAGGAGATGGACGAGCGCCGTCTATTCCCCGCCGAACGTGACGAAGGCGACCGCTGACGGGCTTTCCTGCGGCCCGCTACCGAGCCGTACCATCGGGGCATGGCTACCGACACAAGCTCCGCCGCCGTGCCTGAGCAGGACGCGATCCTGGACGCGCTGGCGACGGTGAACGACCCCGAGATCCACCGGCCGATCACCGAGCTCGGCATGGTCAAATCGGTGGAGATCGGCGCGGGCGGCGAGGTCGCCGTCACGGTCTACCTCACGGTGTCGGGCTGTCCCATGCGCGAGACCATCACCAAGAACGTCACCGAGGCCGTCGAGAAGGTCGCGGGCGTCACCTCCGTCGCCGTCACCCTCGACGTGATGAGCGACGAGCAGCGCAAGGACCTGGCGGCCACGCTGCGCGGCGGTACCGCCGAGCGCGAGGTGCCCTTCGCCAAGCCGGGCTCGCTGACCCGGGTGTACGCGGTCGCGTCCGGCAAGGGCGGCGTCGGCAAGTCCTCCGTGACGGTGAACCTGGCCGCGGCGATGGCGGCGGACGGCCTGAAGGTCGGCGTGGTCGACGCGGACATCTACGGCCACAGCGTGCCGCGCATGCTGGGCGTGGACGGGCGTCCCACCCAGGTCGAGAACATGATCATGCCGCCGTCGGCGCACGGCGTGAAGGTCATCTCCATCGGCATGTTCACCCCGGGCAACGCCCCGGTGGTGTGGCGCGGTCCCATGCTGCACCGCGCCCTCCAGCAGTTCCTGGCGGACGTGTTCTGGGGCGACCTGGACGTGCTGCTGCTGGACCTGCCGCCGGGTACGGGTGACATCGCGATCTCCGTGGCCCAGCTGGTGCCGAACGCGGAGATCCTCGTCGTCACCACCCCGCAGCAGGCCGCGGCCGAGGTCGCGGAGCGGGCCGGCTCCATCGCCGTGCAGACCCACCAGAAGATCGTCGGTGTGGTCGAGAACATGTCGGGTCTGCCCTGCCCGCACTGCGACGAGATGGTGGACGTCTTCGGCTCGGGCGGTGGCCAGAAGGTCGCCGACGGCCTGACCAAGACCGTCGGCGCGACCGTGCCGGTGCTGGGCTCGATCCCGATCGACGTACGGCTGCGGGAGGGCGGCGACGAGGGCAAGCCCGTCGTGCTCTCCGACCCGGACTCCCCGGCCGGTGCGGCCCTGCGCGCGATCGCGGGCAAGCTGGGCGGCCGTGCGCGAGGCCTGTCGGGCATGTCCCTGGGCATCACCCCGCGCAACAAGTTCTGATCGTCCGTACCACGGGGAAGGGCGCCGCTCGTCGAGCGGCGCCCTTGCGCGTACCGGCCCCCGATACCCGTGGGCCGTCGTCCGTCGTCCGCTACTGGTACGTGCCGAGGTCCGCGATCGCGGAGAAACCGAGCCCGTACGCGCTCATGCCGCGGCCGTACGCGCCCAGGTGGACACCGCTCCCGGTGGAGCCGGCCAGGACCCATCCGAACTCCGACTCGCGGTAGTGGAACGGGGTCGGCTCGCCGTCCACCGGCAGCGACAGCGTGGACCAGTCCTCGCCGTCCAGGTCGTCCGCCAGCTCCCACGCGGCCTCGGTCTGCTGGTCCAGCCAGTCGTCGCGCAGCGAGTGGTCCATCTGGCCGGGCCAGCTGTACGCCAGCAGTCCGGAGCCGGCAAGCCAGGCCGCCGAGGCGACCGAGGTGGCCTCCAGGACGCCGGTGCCGTCGCCACTGCGGCGCAGCGGGTTGCTCGCCACGGTGATGACCACCGCGAACCGTTCTTTCTCCCCGGTGGCGATCTCACCCCGGGCGGAGGGCTCGTCTCCGTGGCCGGTGGAGCCGTGCTCCACGGTGCCGTCGGCGGCGACCGCCACCTGCATGAGCCGGCGGGAGCCCGTGAAGGCCCCGTCCAGCCCGTACCAGGGGAAGTCGGCGGCCAGGAACCCCTCGGCCGTCCGGCGGGCCGCCGGCACGGGCGCGGCGGCCTCCTGTGGTTCCGTATGGCTGTCGGGGCCGGTATCCGGCTCCTGGGCGGGTGCTGCGCCGGGGGCGGGGGCCTCCGCGGTCTGCGCCCCTACCCGGCTGCTGCTCGTCGTCTCCATCTGGGCGGCCTCTCGTTCCGTGGGGTCCGGAACGGCCCTCCCCCTCGCTGTGCTGGGGGGACCCCCTCCCTCGGGCGCCTGCGATCCGGACAGATGGAGGATAGCCATCGGACCGCGGATCGCCGGGCAGGCCGCGCCTCAGGTGGCGTCGGCGTCGAAGCGCGAGCGCTCCTCCGGGGCGGGAGCGGCGGGCTTCTTCAGCAGGTCCGGGCCGGTCACGGCGGGCGTGGCGGCGGCGGCCGGCGAGGTCGGGGCGGCGCCGGCCTCCGAGCTCTTCACGGCGTCGGAGACGTCGTTCAGCTCCTTGCGGAGATCGAAGCTGGTGCGGATCTCCTTGAGGTCCTCGTTCTCGGTGAGCTGCTTGCGGATGAAGGTCTTCGGGTTCAGGTCCTCGAACTCGAAATCCTTGAACTCCGGGCCGAGTTCGGAGCGGATGTCGTGCTTCGCGCTGTCCGAGAACGCCCGGACCTTGCGGATGAAGCCCGTGACGTCCTGAATGACCTTGGGCAGCTTGTCCGGTCCGAAGACGAGGATGCCGAGCACCACGATCGTGACAAGTTCGAGTGCGCCTATGTCGTTGAACACCTTGCCGCTCCTCGGCTCTCTATCACTTCGGGCCCTGACACACGGTACCCGGCGTTGTCCACGGGCCCATACCTCCGTACCGGCTGCACGGCGGTTTCACCCTGTGGTCATCCGCCGCTCATGATCCGTTGGCCGATCCGAGGACCACTCTCAGTGTGCTTTCGCGACCCTGGCGGAGCACGGTGAGGGTCAGCGGGTCGCCCGGACGGTGGGCCCGGATCTTGATGATCAGCTCGTCGCCGCCGCGGACCCGTTGGCCGTCCACCTTGGTGATCACGTCCCCGGCCCGGATCCCGGCGACCGCGCCCGGTCCGCCGGCGACCACGGACGGCTTGCCGTCCTCGCCCTTGTCCCCGACCCGGGCCCCGTCGCCCGTGTAGTCCATGTCCAAGGTGACGCCGATGACCGGGTGCGTGGCCCGGCCGGTGCGGATCAGCTCCTCGGCGACGCGCTTGCCCTGGTTGACGGGGATGGCGAAGCCGAGCCCGATGGAGCCGCCCTGTCGGGTGGAGTCGTCCTTGTCGGCCCCGCGGATCGCGCTGTTGATGCCGACCACGTGGGCCTTCGCGTCGAGGAGCGGGCCGCCGGAGTTCCCCGGGTTGATGGGGGCGTCGGTCTGCAGGGCGTCGACGTAGCTGATGTCGCTGCCGTCGCCCTTGTCGCCGCCCGCGGTGACGGGCCGGCCGGTGGCGCTGATGATCCCGGCGGTGACGGTGTTCGACAGGTCGAAGGGCGCGCCGATGGCCACCACCGGGTCGCCGACCTTCACGTTCTCGGAGTTGCCCAGGCTCAGCGGCCGGAGCCCGCGCACCCCCTCGACCTTGACCACGGCCAGGTCGTAGCCGGAGTCGCGGCCGACCAGCGTGGCGGTGACGCTCTCGCCGGTGCTGAAGGTGACCGTTATCTGCTGGGAGTCGGCGACGACATGGCTGTTGGTCAGGATGTGCCCCTGCTGGTCGAGTACGAAGCCGGTCCCCGTACCGCTGCCCTTCGCGCCCCGCACGTGCAGGGTCACCACGCCGGGCAGTGCGGTGGCCGCGATCCCGGCCACGCTGTCCGGGGCCCGGCCCCGGTCGACGGCGGCGGCCTGGGGCAGCTCCAGCCGGGTGTTGCTCTGCCGCTCGGCGAGGACACCGAGGTAGCCGCCGATGCCGCCGGCGAGCAGGGCCGTACCGAGGCTGAGGGCCACCACCTGCCACAGCCGGATCCCGCGCGGTGTCCGGCCCCGGTCCACGACCTGCAGCGGCTCGGTGCCCCAGGGGTCGTACCGCACGGCGGGGACCACGGCCGGTGCGTCGGACGCCGGCTCCGAGAGGTCCGGGGCCTTGTCCGGGGTCGGGGCCGCGTCCTCGGCCGGGGTCGGGGCCGCGTCCTCGGCCGGGGTCGGGGCCGCGTCCTGTACGTGGTCCTCGCCCCCGGTTTCGGGCCGCGGTGCGGGAACACCTTCGCGGCGGCCGCCTTCGGCCGTGCCCTCGGGCCGGCTCCACCACTGTGGAGCCGGGTCGGTCTGCTGCCTGTCGGCCATGGGCGCTCCCCGCGTACCTATGCGCATGTGCCGAAGATTCAACCAGGTCCCGCGTCAGCGCAGCAGGGAGACCGGACGCGCCGGCGGCTGCGGGGTGGGCTGGAGCGGAGGCAGCGGGGTCGCCATGACCGACAGGAGGGTCGGGACGGCCTCCGGGGTGGGCAGGCGGTCGCGGGCCCCTTGATCGGCCGCGGGCAGGGCAGGCCCGGGCCGTGAGGCCGGGGCCGGGGAATCACCCCGCAGGTTCGGGTCCACCTCCAACGGCAGGGCGCCACCGAGCGCGAGCGCGGCCAGCGAGACGGCCCCGGCGGCGACGAAGGCGAACCGGCGGCGGGGACGGCCCACCTCGTGGATGCGGAAGCCGTCCTGCGGCCGTGGCCGGGCGGCGACCGGCAACCCGTAGGTGAACGCGTCGAAGGGATCGGCCCCCGGGCCGCCCGTGGGGTCGGCGGGACGGCCGGGTCCACCGGGACCCGTCGGCACCGACGGGTCGTCGAGGCCGGCGCCCGGCAGACCCTGCAACCGTGCCAGCAGCCCCGCGGACAGCGGCGGCGGCGCGCTCTCCACGAACATGGTCTTCAGACGGCGCTGCGCGTCGGCCTCGGCCTTGCATCTGGCACAGGTCGCCAGATGGGCCAGGACCCGATCGCGCGCGTCGTGTTTCAGCTCCCCGTCCACGAGGGCGGCAAGCCGGTCTCCCAGGTGTTGTTCGGCAGGTGACGGACTGACCTCGCTCACTCGGCTCCGCCCTCTCCCCCGGCGCCGGGGGCGCCCATCGCCACTCCCGCCAACGCGCGCTGCTCGGCGCGGGCCTGCGGGGACCGGTGCTTGAGCGCCTTGCGCAGGTGCGAACGGCCTCGGTGGATACGACTGCGGACGGTGCCGAGCTTCACGCCGAGGGTGGCGGCGATCTCCTCGTACGACAGGCCCTCGATGTCGCACAGCACCACGGCCGCGCGGAACTCGGGGGCGAGGGTGTCCAGCGCCTGCTGCACATCCGCGTCGAAGTGGGTGTCGTGCAAAACCTGCTGGGGGGACGGCTCACGGCTCGGCAGCCGGTCGGCGGCGTCGTCGCCGAGCGCGTCGAAGCGGATCCGCTGCTTACGGCGGACCATGTCCAGGAACAGGTTCGTGGTGATGCGGTGCAGCCAGCCCTCGAAGGTCCCGGGCGTGTACGTGGACAGCGAGCGGAAGACGCGGACGAAGACTTCCTGCGTCAGGTCCTCGGCGTCGTGCTGGTTGCCCGTCAGACGGTAGGCAAGGCGGTAGACGCGCGCGCTGTGCGTGCTGACGATCTCCTCCCATGAAGGAGGTGTCCACGCCTGGGAGCCCGCATCGGCGGCAAAGCTCGCGGTGGTTGCGGTGTCTGCGGTGTGGAAGCGGTCAGCAATGTCGGTCACGGATTTCGGCTCACCGGCCGACCAGAAGAGGCGTCTGAACACGCCCCCACGATCCACAGGCGCAGCCGCACCTCCCCTATCGGCTCTGGTGGTGTCCAGCGGAGTCCCTACCATAGCCACCCCCTCTGTCAGCTCCGGATAAGCGTTTTTGCAGTATCTTTACGCGAGACTTAGGCCCAGGAGCGGTCCCGGCCGTCGATCTGCCCGGCGGCGTCCCTTCTGATCCCGCTTCCACCCTGCACAACGCCCGGTCCCATCTGCGGGTTCCCGACGTCAACGGATACAGTCACCGTTGCGCCAACTATGGGGACAGGAGAGGGTCATTACCGGCAACCGGCAGACGAGCTGGGCGTTCGCCGACGCGTTTGTCGCCGAGGACGACGCTCTGCGATGGGCCCGCGACCGGTCCAGGGAAGCGGGCCTGAGGTCCGTCTCCCCCGGTACCGGGGCCGCGCTGCGCCTGCTGGCCGCCACCGCGGACGCGAAAGCGGTCGCCGAGATCGGCACCGGAACCGGCGTCTCCGGCATCCATCTGCTGCACGGAATGCGCCCCGACGGGGTCCTGACCACTGTGGATCCCGAAGCGGACCGGCAGGCCTTCGCCCGCCAGGCCTTCCGCGCCGCCGGCTTCGCGGGCAACCGCGCCCGCTTCATCCCCGGCCGCGCCCTCGACGTACTCCCGCGACTCGCCGACGGCGGATACGACCTCGTCTTCTGCGACGGGGACCCCTCCGAGTCCCTCGACTACCTCGCCGAATCGTTGCGGCTGCTGCGCCCCGGCGGACTGGTGTGCTTCGAGGGGGTGTTCTCCGACGGCCGTACGGTCGACTCCGCGGCCCAGCCGGTGGAGGTGCTGCGCGTGCGCGAGCTGCTGCGCAGCGTCCGCGAGAGCCCCGCGCTGGAGGCCGCGCTGCTCCCGGTGGGTGACGGTCTGCTCTGCGCGGTGCGCCGCTGAACCTCGTAGAGGCCGCGGATCAGGTCAGGAGCGCGTAGGTGAGGGCCGCCGTGCCACCCGGCGCGACCCCGGCGACGACGGAGGCCGGGCTCAGGGACATCGGGACGACACGCCGGCGCCGTACCCGGATGTGCCGGTCGGGCGGCGCGCCCCGGCGGACCCCCAGGGCGATGATCCCGATCGGGACCACGCCGCAGGACAGGGCGGCGAGCAGGCCCCGGCCGAGGCCGTTCCACGAGGTCCGGGGAGGACGACACAACACTGCCCCGGCCGCGGATCGCGGTCGGGGCAGTGCAGAGAATGCGGAAAACGCAGAAGGTGGAAGTGCTGTCGGTGTCCCCGTGGGGTCAGCCGACGACCTTCTTCAGGGCGTCACCCAGGGCGTCCGCCTCATCAGGGGTCAGCTCGACGACAAGCCGACCGCCGCCCTCGAGCGGTACGCGCATGACGATGCCCCGCCCCTCCTTGGTGACCTCGAGCGGGCCGTCGCCCGTCCGCGGCTTCATGGCCGCCATGCTCGTTCCCCTTCCTGAAACCAGCTCATCGTCAGCCGACGGCCCCGTTCAGGCGCCTAATACCCGGCATCGAACACATTGCTTCCCAGCCATTATCCCGCATGTCAGGACCCGATGACCAACATCACCCGGGAACGCTTGGGCAACGCGCTCGGCCAAAACCACTCATTTCGGGGATCCGCCTGCGATACTTCGCCGCCGCACCAGGGAAGCGGCATCGGCTTTCTTTGACGCACATCACATGTGCCCGCCCCGTCCGGTCCGCCATGCTGACCTTTGTACCGGACAGTACCGACCGGTAGCCAAGCCCGCGACGAAGGGGGACCCCCTGCCATGGCCGACAGCGTGCTCTACGAAGTGACCGACGGACTCGCCACCATCACGATCAACCGCCCGGACGCGATGAACGCGATGAACACCGAGGCCAAGGTCGCCCTGCGCGACGCGGTCCAGGCGGCGGCCGCCGACACCGCCGTACGGGCCGTGCTGCTCACCGCGGCCGGGAACCGGGCCTTCTGCGTGGGCCAGGACCTCAAGGAGCACATCGGGAACCTCGCCTCGGACCGCGAGACCGGCACCTCGCTGACCATGACGACGGTGGCCGACCACTACAACCCCATCGTGCGGGCGCTCACCGAGATGCCCAAGCCCGTGGTGGCCGGGGTGAACGGCGTCGCGGCCGGGGCGGGCTTCGGCTTCGCGCTTGCGGCGGACTTCCGGGTCGTCGCCGACACCGCCTCCTTCAACACCTCGTTCGCCGGGGTGGCGCTGACCGCCGACTCCGGGGTCTCGTGGACCCTCCCCCGTCTGATCGGCGCCTCCCGCGCCTCGGACCTGCTGCTGTTCCCGCGTTCGATCAAGGCCCAGGAGGCGTACGAGCTCGGCATCGTCAACCGCCTCGTGCCCGCGGACTCCCTGCACGCGGAGGCGGAGGCCGTGGCCCGCACCCTGGCCGCCGGCCCGACGGTCGCGTACGCCGCGCTGAAGGAGTCCCTGGCCTACGGGGCCTCCCACACGCTCTCCGAGGCCCTGACCCACGAGGACACCCTCCAGACCCGTGCGGGGGCCTCCGAGGACCACTCCATCGCCGTCCAGGCCTTCCTCGCGAAGCAGCCCCCGAAGTACCTGGGTCGCTGACCGGGATCCCGCGATCCGGCCCGGCTCAGGCCGGGTCGCGGGAGACGCAGTCGGCCAGGTGGTCGTTGACCAGCCCGCAGGCCTGCATCAGGGCGTAGGCCGTCGTGGGGCCGACGAAGCGGATGCCGGCCTTCTTCAGGGCCTTGGCGAGGGCCGTGGACTGCGGCGTGACCGCCGGCACCTCGGTGACCGTCAGCGGGGCAGGCCCCGGCTCCTCGGGGGCGTGGGACCAGATCAGGGTGTCCAGCTCGCCCGGCTCCCACCCGGCGAGGACCTTCGCGTTGGCCAGGGTCGCCTCGATCTTGGCCCGGTTGCGGATGATCCCCTCGTCGGCCAGGAGCCGCTGCGCGTCCCGGTCGTCGAACTCCGCGACCGCCGCGATCGAGAAGTCGGAGAAGGCCTTACGGAACCCCTCGCGGCGGCGCAGGATCGTGATCCAGGACAGCCCCGACTGGAACGCCTCCAGGCACAGCCGCTCGTAGAGGGCGTCGTCCCCGTGCACCGCACGGCCCCACTCGGTGTCGTGGTAGGCGACGTAGTCCGGGGTGGACAGCCCCCACGGGCAGCGCAGCAGCCCGTCCGCGCCCGCCACCGAGCCGCTCACCGCTCACCGCCCTTGCTGAGGTCGACGTGACCGGGGGCGTCCGAGGGGGCGGCGTCCGAGGGCGCGGCGGGCGCCGCCGCGGCCGTCAGCTGCGCGATCCGGGCGTCGCGCTCGGCCAGTTCGGCCGCGAGCCGCTCCAGCACGTCGTCCACCTCGGCCATCCGGTACCCGCGCGGGGCGACCGGCAGGCGCAGCGCGTCGATGTCGGCCCGTACGACGGGCCGGGTCTCCGGCAGCCCGTCCGCGACACGGTCCGGCTCCGCTTCCGGCAGGACGGCCTCCGAGCCGCCGCCGATCACCGCCAGGGTGACCGCTGCCACGACCACGACCAGCGCGATCATCAAGAAGAAGAACACGATCAACTCCCCTGAGAGACTCCGGCCACCAGGTTAAGGTCGCTGGCGAGGCGCAGGGGCCGCCGAAGGAGGAAAGAGCAGGATGCTGCGACTGGGCAGGCGCGAGTTCGACACCCACGAGCCGGTGATCATGGCCATCGTGAACCGGACGCCGGACTCCTTCTACGACCAGGGCGCGACGTTCCGCGACGAGCCGGCGCTGGACCGGGTCGAGCACGCGATCGCCGAGGGCGCCGCGATCATCGACATCGGCGGGGTCAAGGCGGGCCCGGGCGAGCACGTGGACGCGGCCGAGGAGGCACGGCGCACGGTCGACTTCGTGGCCGAGGTCCGGCGCCGCCACCCGGATGTGGTGATCAGCGTGGACACCTGGCGGCACGAGGTCGGCGAGGCGGTGTGCGAGGCCGGGGCCGACGTCCTCAACGACGCCTGGGGCGGGGTGGACCCCAAGCTGGCGGAGGTCGCCGCGCGGTACGGGGCGGGCCTGGTCTGCACCCACGCGGGCGGCGTGGAACCGCGGACCCGGCCGCACCGGATCGCGTACGACGACATCATGGAGGACGTCCTGCGCGTCACGCTCGGCCTCGCCGAACGCGCCGCGGCGCTCGGCGTCCGCCGGGACGCGATCATGATCGACCCCGGGCACGACTTCGGGAAGAACACCCGACACTCGCTGGAGGCGACGCGCCGACTGGGCGAGATGACGGCGACGGGCTGGCCGGTGCTGGTTTCCCTGTCCAACAAGGACTTCGTCGGCGAGACCCTCGACAAGCCGGTCAAGGAACGCCTGTTGGGCACCCTGGCCACGACGGCCGTCTCGGCCTGGCTGGGCGCGCAGGTCTACCGCGTCCACGAGGTCGCGGAGACCCGGCAGATCCTGGACATGGTGCGTTCGATCCAGGGCCACCGCCCCCCGGCGGTCGCCCGCCGCGGCCTGGCCTGAGGGCCTCGCCGGGCCCGGGGCGCTGCGCCCCGGGCCCGGACGGTCACTTGCCGACTTCCTTCGTCACCAGCGCGATCGCCTCGTCCACGTCGTCGGTGACGTGGAACAGGTAGAGGTCCTTCTCCGAGGCCTTGCCCTGGGCGATCACGGTGTTCCGCAGCCAGTCGACCAGGCCGCTCCAGTACTCCGTGCCGAAGAGCACGATCGGGAAGCGGGTGATCTTCTGGGTCTGGACCAGGGTCAGCGCCTCGAACAGCTCGTCCAGCGTGCCCAGGCCGCCCGGCAGGACGACGAAGCCCTGGCTGTACTTCACGAACATCGTCTTGCGGACGAAGAAGTACCGGAAGTTCAGGCCGAGATCGACGTGCTGGTTGAGCCCCTGTTCGAAGGGGAGCTCGATGCCGAGGCCGACCGAGACGCCGTTCGCCTCGCGGGCGCCCTTGTTGGCCGCCTCCATGGCCCCCGGACCGCCACCGGTGATCACCGCGAAGCCGGCGTCGACCAGCGCGCCGCCGATCCGCACGCCCGCTTCGTACTCGGGCGAGCCCTCCGGCGTACGGGCCGACCCGAACACGCTGATCGCGGGCGGCAGCTCGGCCAGCGTGCCGAAGCCCTCGATGAACTCCGACTGGATGCGCAGGACCCGCCAGGGATCGGTGTGCACCCACTCGGAGGGCCCCGCCGAATCCAGCAGGCGCTGGTCCGTCGTGCTGCCCGCCTGCACCTGGCTCCGCCTCCTCAGCACCGGCCCGAGCTGCTGCTCCTCGGGCCGACGACGAGCGGAACCCTCGGGACTGCCGTGGTTGCCCATGCTGTGCTCCCTCCTGCTGATCGTTGGATCAGGGTAGGCGCACAAAGGTGACGAGAAGCGGAATTCAGGAGGTCAGCCAGGCGCGGAGTCGCTCCTCGCAGTGCAGGATCGCCTTCGTCCCGACGCGTTCGTCGACCTTGTGCGCCAGCAGGGCGTCGCCCGGGCCGTAGTTGACCGCCGGGACCCCGAGGGCGCTGAAGCGGGAGACGTCCGTCCAGCCGAACTTGGGCATGGCGCGGCCGCCGACCGCCTCCATGAAGGCCTGGGCGGCCGGGTGGGAGAGACCGGGGAGGGCGCCGGGCGAGGAGTCGTCGACGACGAACTCGGCGATGTCGCAGTCCGCGAACACCTCCCGTACGTGGGCCAGCGCGTCGGCCTCGGTGCGGTCCGGGGCGTAGCGGAAGTTGACGGTCACGGTGCACGCGTCGGGGATGACGTTGTTGGCGACGCCGCCCTCGACGCGGACCGCGTTGAGGCCCTCGTGGTACTCCAGGCCGTCGATGACCGGCTTGCGGGGCTCGTAGGCCGCGAGGCGGGCGAGGATCGGGCCCGCCGCGTGGATGGCGTTGGAGCCCATCCAGCTGCGCGCGGAGTGGGCGCGTTCGCCGGTGGTGCGGAGCAGGACGCGCAGGGTGCCCTGGCAGCCGCCCTCGACCTCGGCGTTCGAGGGTTCCAGCAGGACCGCGAAGTCGCCCGTCAGCCAGTCGGGGTGGGCCTCGGCCACCTTGCCGAGGCCGTTGAGGTCGGCGGCGACCTCCTCCTGGTCGTAGAAGACGAAGGTGAGGTCCCGGTTCGGCTCGGGCACGGTCGCGGCGATGCGCAGCTGCACGGCGACACCGGACTTCATGTCGGTGGTGCCGCAGCCCCACAGCACGTCGTTCTCGTCGAGACGGGAGGGGACGTTGTCGGCGATCGGCACGGTGTCGAGGTGGCCGGCGAGGACGACGCGCTCGGCGCGGCCCAGGTGGGTACGGGCGACGACGTTGTTGCCGAAGCGTTCCACGGTGAGGTGCGCGAGGCCGCGCAACGCGTGTTCCACGAGGTCGGCGAGTACCTTCTCGTCGCCGCTCACGGACGGAATGTCGACGAGCCGGGCGGTCAGCTCGGCGGCGTCCAGGGTGAGGTCCAGCTCGGATTCGGACATGGAGCTGACCCTAATGCCCCGAGCTGCGCCGAAGCCTCCTCCGTCCGGCCGGTGGACGCGTCATATGCCTCAAGTACGGTGGGCCGCGTGTCCGAGACCCGTGATCCCCGTCCTCGTCGCCGCCGGCTGCTCCGGGCGGTCGTCGGCCTGCTCGTTCTCCTCGCGGTGATCGGGTACTTCGCCGTGCAGCGCGATTCGAACGGTGGCGGCGGTGCCCCGTTCTGCGTGGCCGGCGCGGATCCGATCGGGGAGGACGAAACGTCCGCGACGTACGAGATGTCCCCGGAGCAGGCGGCGAACGCGGCGACGATAGCCGCCGTCGGCGTGGCCAAGGGCCTGCCGGACCGGGCGGTGACCATCGCGCTCGCGACCGCCATGCAGGAGTCCGCGCTGCGCAATCTCGACCACGGTGACCGTGACTCCCTGGGGCTCTTCCAGCAGCGGCCGTCGATGGGCTGGGGCACGCCGGCGCAGATCACGGACCCGGTGTACTCGGCCGGGATCTTCTACGACCACCTCGTCGACGTACCCGGCTACTCGCGGCTGCCGCTGACGGTGGCCGCGCAGAAGGTGCAGCGCAGCGGGTTCCCGCAGGCGTACGCGAAGCACGAGCCCGACGCGACCGTGCTGACGGCCGCGTTCGCCGGCGGCGGCACGCTCAACTGCGGCGGTCCCGCGCCCGCCGGGCCGGGCGACCCGGAGCGGGTCAAGGCGGATCTGATCCGGATCTTCGGCGAGAACGGGACGCACACCATGTCGCCGCAGGGGGGCCAGGCCGGCCGGAACACCGGCGGCGGGCAGGTCGCCCCGGAGCCCGAGGTGACGTTGGTGGAGAAGAAGAACGGTGGCGAGGAGGCGATCCGCCGCAGCCGGGCGATGGCCCACTGGGCGGTGGCCCACTCGAAGGCGATGGGCATCTCCCGGGTGTCCTACGGCCGGCACGGCTGGGTCGCGGGCACGAACCGGGGCCGGTGGCAGGACAAGGGCGGCGCGGGGGGCAAGGACGCCGCGCACTACGCGGGGCCGGGCGAGGTACGGATCTTCATGGCCCGCTGATCGCCGGCGGGCCGGGGCACGCGCCGGGGGCGCCCGGGCTGACGTACGAGTGATCACTCCTGCGGGGGGATCCGTGTAGCGGGCCACGGATCCCGGAATCGCACGGAAGCCCTGGTCGGCGACCGTCCGATGCGCTTTTCGCGGAAGCCGATTAAACGATGCGTTACCGATCCTTTACCCACCGGCACCGCAACTCCACCCGCCCCGGGAGCGGTTAGTCATGGCGTACTCAGCCGCTACCGCTTAGGAGCAACATGTCTCTCCCCCTGACCCGTCGGATCGCCCGTGCCGCGCTGCTCCTCGCAGCCGGGGCAGCGCCCGTGGTCGGTGCGGCCGGTGCGGCCAGCGCCGCCGGTCTGGAGTCCGTGCCGCAGCTGGGCGGGCTCAACGCCCCCGACACCGCGACCACGGCGGCCGCGGCCACGGACGTCGTCGGCACCGCCGGCAGCGCCACCAAGGACCTGCCGGCGCCCGCCGCCGACGTGGCCGGTACCGCGCAGGGCCTGCTCGGCGGGCTCCCCACCACGCAGGAACTGCCGGTGTCCTCGCTGCCGACGTCCTCGCTGCCCACCTCCGGTGTCCTGCCGGGCGGGCTGCCCGGTGGCCTGCCGCTGGGCGGCTGACGCCGTAGGAACCACCGAGGGGGCCGGGAGTTCGCACTCCCGGCCCCCTCGGTCATGTCCGGCGCACCCGTCAGCCGAGGCGCTTGACCGCCGCCTCGACCCGCTCGTCGGTGGCGGTGAAGGCGACGCGCACGAACCGCGCGCCCGCCTCGCCGTAGAAGTCGCCGGGCGCGACCAGGATGCCCAGGCCCGCGAGGTGGGCGACGGTGTCCCAGCAGGGCTCGTCACGGGTCACCCACAGGTACAGGCTCGCCTCGCTGTGCTCGACCCGGAAGCCGTGCCCCTCCAGGGCGGTGCGCAGCGCCGCGCGGCGGGCCGCGTAGCGCTCGCGCTGCTCCTCGACGTGGGTGTCGTCGCCGAGGGCCGCAACCGTGGCCGCCTGCACCGGGGCGGGGGTCATCATGCCGCCGTGCTTGCGGATCTCCAGCAGCTCGCCGAGCACGTCCGCGTCACCGGCGACGAAGGCCGCCCGGTAGCCCGCCAGGTTGGAGCGCTTGGAGAGCGAGTGGACGGCGACGATGCCCTCGTAGGAGCCGCCGCAGACGTCGTCGTGGAGGACGGAGACGGGCTCGGCCTCCCAGCCCAGCTCCAGGTAGCACTCGTCGCTGAAGAGCAGGATCCCGTGCTCGCGCGCCCAGGCCACGATCCGGACGAGTTCGTCCTTGGCGAGGACCTTGCCGGTGGGGTTGGACGGGGAGTTGAGCCACAGGAGCTTCACGCCGGCCGGGTCGAGCTCGGTCGGGTCGTCGTACACGACGGCCTCGGCGCCGCACAGGCGCGCGCCGACCTCGTAGGTGGGGTAGGCGAGCCGGGGGTAGGCGACCTTGTCCCCGGCGCCCAGACCCAGCTGGGTCGGCAGCCAGGCCACCAGCTCCTTGGAGCCGACGACCGGCAGGACGTTGCGGTGTTCGGCGGTGCTCGCGCCGAGGCGGCCGCGCACCCAGCCGGTGATCGCGTCGCGCAGGGCCACGGTGCCCCACACGGTCGGGTAGCCCGGGGAGTCGGCGGCCTCGATCAGCGCGCGCCGGATCAGCTCCGGGACCGGGTCCACGGGCGTGCCGACGGACAGGTCGACGATGCCGTCCGCGTGGGCCGCCGCCGTCTTCTTGTACGGCTCCAGCTTGTCCCAGGGGAAGGCGGGAAGACGGTCGGATACTGCGGCCAC
Organism: Streptomyces sp. CLCI03; assembly: GCF_053615355.1. Classification (NCBI taxonomy): domain Bacteria; kingdom Bacillati; phylum Actinomycetota; class Actinomycetes; order Kitasatosporales; family Streptomycetaceae; genus Streptomyces; species Streptomyces sp. CLCI03. The sequence goes on from NZ_CM132132.1 coordinate 3,029,535, forward strand.
GATGGTCTCTGCTCTCTCTGAGTACTGGCTGGTAGCGGGTCCGTAAACACCTCGGTCCCGTGCGGCGACGAGGCCGTACGGGACCGGGGGGCGCGTCTGCCTGGAAAGGTCAGTGCTCGCCGTTGATGCCGGCGGGCAGCGCCGCGACGAAGGGGTGGTCGCGCTCGATCAGGCCCAGCTTGGAAGCACCACCGGGCGAACCGAGCTCGTCGAAGAACTCGACGTTCGCCTTGTAGTAGTCCTTCCACTCCTCCGGGGTGTCGTCCTCGTAGAAGATGGCCTCGACCGGGCAGACCGGCTCACACGCGCCACAGTCGACGCATTCGTCCGGGTGGATGTACAAGGACCGCTGGCCCTCGTAGATGCAGTCGACGGGGCACTCTTCGATGCATGCCTTGTCCTTGACGTCGACACAAGGCTCCGCGATGACGTAGGTCACGCTCTCGTTCCTCCTCGGTAGGGCTTTCCATATCGCGCGGGAGCGCGGCGTCGTCGATGCCCGCACCTAGTATCTCCGTTCCCGGGCACGATCCGAACAGGAGGGGCGGACAGAGCTGTGGAAATCACTGCCGGTGGACTGCTGGAGGTCCGTATCACCCCGGCTGACGTGGGTAAACGAGTCTCTGTACGACGGGTGGAGGCCGTGGTGAGCGGATCACCCGAGTTCACGGACACGGTCGGGGTTCTCACATCCTGGGACCAGGGTGTGCTGCTGATCACAAAGAAGGACGGGCAATCCGTCCGCATCTCGGAATCCTCGCTGGTCGCGGGCAAGATCGTGCCCGCGGCGCCGGCCCGGCGGCGGGGTCCCGCGGCCTCCTTCGAGGAGCTCTCGCGGGTCGCCGCGCGGGCCTGGCAGCCGCTGGAGAGCGAGCCCCTGGGTGACTGGACGCTGCGGGCGGCCGCCGGATTCACCCGGCGGGCCAATTCCGTGCTGCCGCTCGGCGACCCCGGTATACCGCTGGACGATGCACTCGCGCGAGTGACCTCCTGGTACGCGGAGCGGTCGCTGCCGGCCTACGTACAGGTCGCGACGGGGGCCGCCGGCACCCAGGAGATGCTCGGCGCGGAGCTGGAACGGCGCGGCTGGGTGAACGAGGTGTCGGCGGAGGTACGGATCGGGGCGCTGGCCCCGGTGGGCGACGTGGACGCGCCCGCGGCCGAGGCCGTACGCCTGACCCGGGTCCCGGACGAGGAGTGGCTCGGGCGCTACGGGAAGGTGAGCGACCCGGACCTGGCCCGGCGGATGCTCGTGGAAGGGCCGTCGGTGTGGTTCGCGGCGCTGCCCGGGGGACGGGCGATCGGGCGCTGCGTGGTCGACGGGCGGTGGGCCGGCTTCGCGGCGGTGACGGTGGATCCCGCGCACCGGCGGGAGGGCCTGGCGACGGCGGTGATGGCCGCGCTGGCCCGGCGGGCGCTGGAGGAGGGCGCGTCGGCGGCGTGGCTGCAGGTCGAGACGGACAATCCCGGCGCGCTGGCCCTGTACGACGGGCTGGGCTTCGCCCGCCACCACACGTACCACCACTACCGGGCGGCCTCGTGAGTACGGCGGCCTGGCGGGAGCAGTTCGCGGCCGAGGCCCGGGCGGAGCGGCCCGACCTGGCGCTGCTGTGCCTGCTGCTGGCCACCGAGGGGGATCCGGCGCTGGACGAACGCGCCATGGACGCGGCCCAGATCGAGCTGGACCGGCTGGCCGGGATGCTGCCGTACGGGCTGCGCGGCGGGCGGGCGTGGGCGAACGCGGTGACGGAACTGCTGGGTGGGCGCCTCGGGTTCCACGGCACCCCCGCGGACTACGACCGGCTGTCGTCCTCGCTGCTGCACGAGGTACTGAGGCGGCGGCGCGGGCTGCCGATCCTGCTGTCGGTGGTGTGGCTGGAGGTCGCCCGGCGGGCCGGGGCGCCGGTGTACGGGCTGGGGCTGCCGGGGCACTTCGTCGTGGGCTTCGGGGACCCGGAGGAGGGCGTGGTGGTGGACCCGTTCGCGGGCGGCGCGTCCCTCGGCACCGGGCCGGCGGAGCTGGCCTCGGGACCGCGCGAGCCGGCCCGGACGCCGGAGATCGTGCAGCGGATCCTGGCCAACATCCGGGCCTGGGCCTCGACCCGCCCGGAGCAGTCGGGGGTGGCCCTGTGGGCGGTGGAGCTGTCGCTGCTGCTGCCGTCGCATCCGGCGGCGCTGCGGTACGAGCGGGCGCGGCTGCTGGTGGAGCGGGGCTCCTTCCAGGAAGGGGCGGCGGAGCTGGACGCGTACGCCGGGGTGGTGTCCGCGGTGGACGCCGACGCGGCGGCCCGCATCCGAGCGGAAGCCCTCTCGGCCCGAGCCCTCCTGAACTGACCGCCCCCGCCCCGGCCTCCCGGCCGAACGACCTCGCCGCGCGCGGGGACGACCTCGCCGAGCGCCGTGGTGGAGGGCCGCCGACCGGCGGAGATACGGGCTCGGCGCCGGTTTCCGCTCCGATGTTCCTACCAGTCCTACGCCCGGATCAGCGGGGCAGGATGCGCAGTACTGCCTCGCGTTCGCCGCTGAGCCGCAGGCCCTGCTGTACTGCGGCGTTCAGATCGAGCTCGCCGAGCAGGGTCGCGGCCAGCAGGTGCGGCGGTCCGGTCAGTGACGCGGTGGGGTGGTCGACCCGGCCGGCGTGGGTGTGCACCGAGCCGTCCTTGACCTCGATGACCAGGTCTTCGTTGCCGTCGGCGTGCAGTTGCAGGGCGATCGCCGGCTGGTCGGGGCGGTGGTCGGTCAGTGCCCGGGCGGGCATGTCCAGCCAGTGGGTGCGGAAGGTGTCGCTGCCGCCCGGCTCGCGCAACAGGGGAATTCCCCATCGGCTCAGCTCCCGCAGCACCGGCTCCAGCTCGCGGCCACGCTCGGTGAGGGAGAACAGGGTGGTGGCCACCGGTGGCGGGGCGGCCTCGCGGTGGATCAGGCCGGCTTCCTCCAGGTCGCGGAGCCGGTCGACCAGCAGGTTGCTGGCGATCCCGGGCAGCCCGTTGCGCAGGTCGGTGTGCCGGCACGGACCCAGGGCGAGCAGTTCACGGACGATCAGCAGGGTCCATCGGTCGCCGACGGCGTCCAGTGTTTTCGCGATGCCGCAGTACTGCCCATAGGTGCGCATGCCACCACCCTACATCCTGGTGTTGAGATTCAAAAGTCTCTTGTTGACTTTCTCAACAACGCCGGTCTAGCGTCGCTGCCCATGACCCCCACCCTTTCCGTCCGTCGGCTGGCCTGGGCCGGCGTCGAGATCCGTCTCGGCGACACCCGCCTGCTGATCGACCCGCTCGAGAACGTCGCTCCGCTGGCGCCCGTGATGGGGCCGCCGCACCGGCCGGTCGACCCGGTCGACACCCCGCCCGGCACCCACGCCCTCATCACCCACCTGCACCCCGACCACTACGACCACGACCTGATCGCCCGGATCGCGGCCACCGGCACGATCGGCTGCCACACCCCGAGCGCGGCGGCGCTGCACGAGGTGGGCATCACCCCCGTCGCCCAGGACCTGGGCCGATCACGCCGCATCGGAGAGATGACCGTCACCCCGGTGACCTCGCTGGACTGGCGCGGCAACGACTGTGACCAGGTCGCCTGGGTCGTCGAAGGCGCCGGCCGGCGGGTCATCCACTGCGGCGACACCCAGTGGCACGGCAGCTGGTGGCAGATCGCCCGCGACCACGGCCCGTTCGACGTCGCGTTCGTCCCGGTCAACGGCGTCATCGCCCACTTCGAGGGCTACGCGGCCAACGTCCCGGCGACCATGACCCCCGAGCAGGGCGTCGAGGCCGCCGTCGCACTCGGCGCCGGCACCGTCTGCGCCATGCACTACGGCCTGTTCCACAACCCGCCGTTCTACACCGAACAACCCGACATCGAGCGGCGCTTCCAGCACGCCGTCGACGAGCGCGGCATCACCGCGGCCATCGTCGCCGACGGCCGACCCGTCCTGTGACCATCGGAAACAAGGAGCAACACATGAAGATCGTCCTGTTCGGTGCCGGCGGCAACATCGGCCGGCCCGCCACCGAGGAACTACTGCGTCGCGGCCACACCGTCACCGCGGTCACCCGAGCCGGCCACGTCGACGGACTGGAGCACAAGGCCCTGACCGTGACCACCGGTGACGTCACCGACGCCGCCGCGGTCGCCCGCCTCGCCGCCTCCCACGACGCCGTACTGTCGGCCGTCGGCCCCCGGATCGGCCAGGAGGACGACCGCGCCACGATCGTCGGTGCCGCCCGTGCGCTGATCGACGGACTCCGCCGAGCCGGCGTCACCCGCCTGGTCACCATCGGCGGTGCCGGTAGCCTGCGCACGCCGACCGGCGCCCGGGTCATGGACGACCCGGCCTTCCCCGCGCTGTGGAAGGCCAACGCCGAGGCCCAGTCCGAAGCGCTCGACCTCTACCGCGGCGTGCACGACCTCGACTGGACGTACGTGTCGCCCGCCGCGGTCATCGCAGCGGGCGAGCGGACCGGGGCCTACCGCAGCGGCGGGGACACCCTGCTCACCGACGACGACGGCAACAGCCGCATCTCGTACGCCGACTACGCGATCGCCTTGGCCGACACGATCGAGAGCGGCACCGCGATCCGCCGCCGCATCACCGTGGCGTACTGAGCCATGAGCAACGACGCCGCCGGCCGGCACACCCGATTCGTCGTCCTGCTCGCAGCGCTCGTGGCCCTGGGCCCCCTGTCCATCGACGGCTACCTGCCCGGACTGCCGGACCTCGCCGGCGACCTGCGCGCCGGCGCCGCGGCCACCCAGCTCACCATCACCGCCTGCCTGGCCGGGCTGGCCGTCGGGCAGCTGATCGCCGGGCCGCTGAGCGACACCTACGGCCGGCGGCGTCCGTTGCTGGCGGGCCTCGCCCTCTACACGATCGCCAGCGCGCTCTGCGCGGTGGCACCCGACGTCCGGACCCTCGTCGGCCTACGCCTGCTCCAGGGCATCGGCGGGGCGTTCGGCATCGTCATCGCCAACGCCATGGTCCGCGACCGCACCTCCGGACCCCGCACCGCACGTCTCTTCTCCGCACTGACCTTGATCACCGGTCTGGCACCGGTGTTCGCGCCGGTCCTCGGCGGCCAGCTCCTGCGCGTCACGGCCTGGCCGGGAATCTTCGTGAGCCTGGCCGTACTCGGCGCCGTGATGCTGGCGGCCTCCGCCGCAGGACTGCCGGAGACCCGGTCCTCCGCGTCACGCCGGCCGCTGCCGGCTGTCTTCGGGCAGCTGCTCGGCGACCGGGTCTTCATCGGGTACGTCCTGGCCAACGGCCTGGTCTTCGCGGCGATGTTCGCCTACATCTCCGGCTCGCCGTTCGTCCTGCAGGAAATCCACGGCCTGTCACCGCAGCAGTACAGCGCCGTGTTCGCCGTCAACGCCGCCGGACTCATCGCGGCCGCCCAGATCAGCGGCCGGCTGGTGGCCCGGGCCGGCGCCCGCGTGCTGCTGCTCGCCGGTCTTCTGGGCGCGACAGCCGGTGGCACCACGGTCCTGGGCGCGGTGCTGACACGGGCACCCCTGCCCGTGCTCCTGATCGGCCTGTTCGTCCTGGTCTCCAGCGTCGGCCTGGTCATGCCGAACGCCGCGGCCCAGGCCCTGGCCGACCACGGCGGACACGCCGGGTCGGCCGCCGCTCTGCTCGGCTTCAGCCAGTTCATCTTCGGCGGGGCACTTGCTCCGCTGGCCGGCGCGGGTGGCGCCACCGATGCCTTGCCGATGGGAATCATCGTCGCCGTGCTGCCGGCACTCGCTCTGCTCGCACTCGGCGTCCTCACCCGGTCGATGCCCGGTGAGCGCACTCGCGGGCCGGCTCGCCAAGGACCTTCCGGGCACCGGCGACCGCGCCGGCACATCGATCGCAGACGAGCCGGCATCCGGTGAATCGGGCCGGCGTCCGGCGAACAGGGTGATTCCGCGACCGGCGTGACAGACGTACGACGACGGTCGGGTGCGGCGACGCGTGGAACGCGTTCCCGCCCGTCCGGAGCACCCGCTCGCATCCCTGCGGCTGCCCGCCTTCGTGGGAGGGCCGCTCTTTCGACCTGCTCGCGTCGCGGCCCGTACGGAACTGGGTGGACGACCCGTACGTGACCCTCGACATCCACCCCCTTCCCCCCGACCAGAGCTGACGGGAGCCACTGATGCGCCACTTCCGCGAGTCGATGCAGAACACCATGAACCTGTGCCAGTACAACGTGCGGGCCTTCACCCACCCCGAGATCGACGCCCTTGAGGAGTACGACGACCAGGTCCCCCTTCCCGCACACTTCGACCTGGAGACCCTGCTCGCCAACACCGACGACCCCGCCGGCGCCTTCCGCCGACGGGCCGAGGAACTGACCCGCTGGCACGACGCCCTCACCCGGCTCCTCACCGACCCCCGGCTCAAGAACACCGGCGACGACGACCAGGAGCCCTGCAGTCCCGCCGCCCGCCGCTTCCTCAAGGTCGCCGCAGGCGACTACCACCGACACCGGCACGGGTACGGGTACGCCGTCACCGTCTGGGCTCTCGGACTCCAGGCCCCGACCGGCTACCCGCCGGAGACCCGGCATCCACGCCTTCAGTGTCGCCACGGACGTGCCGGTCTACTTCTGCGATCCCGGCAGCCCCTGGCAGCGAAGCGTGAACGAGAACACCAACGGCCTCCTGCGGCAGTACTTCCCTAAGGGCAGCAGCCTGTCCGGCCACACCCGGGACCACCTCGACGCAGTCGCTGCCGAACTCAACAGCCGCCCACGCAAGACGGTCGGCTGGGAAACCCCAGCCGAGCGCCTGTCCAACCTGCTCGCCACCACACGTCGGTGATCACGTGTCGCAACGACCCTGGGATTTGCCTATGAGCTGGGCCTTCGCCGTGGAGCGGGTGATGGGGATCGAGCCCGCGCTCTGAGCTTGGGAATCACCAGCCGTCACGGAAGGGGTCGACGCTGACCAGCGCAAACGGCCTCTGGCGATTAATCGCGAGGCGTCGCGCTTGACTGCTCTTGACCGCTGGGATCCGCCCTGGCGCGGATGTGGCACGGGCTTCCATCCGCTCTGACGGGTCGCGTCACGACCCCGCACCCGACAACACAGTCACCCGAATGGCCCAACATAACGTGCCACCCACATGGGTGAAGATCAAGCTGGCTAGTGCCCCAACCGAGGCAATCTGTGAAAGGCGAACCAAATGCGCATTCGACGAATCCTCGCCGCAGTCTTCGCCACGGCAGCCCTCGCCGGAATCGGCCTCACAGGCGCCGCCACCGCCGCCGGCGTCACCCCGGCCAGCGTCACCCCGGGTGAGTGCACGGACAACGGCGGAACGATCGATCGGTCGACGCCCGTGCTCCCGACCTGCAGGGGCGGTATGTACGACGGGCAGACGGTCGACTGATCCCCACTAGGGCCCGTTGCGACGCAAGACGCTCGGCTGGGAAACCCCAGCCGAGCGCCTGTCTAAACTGCTCGCCCTGGGCGCCTGGTGCATTTTCCGGCCCGGACAGCCGGCACGCGTCCTCCCGGACCTGCGCACGGCCGAGGGGCGGCTGTTCTTCGCGGTCTGAGGTGCCCTGCCGCTGCCGGCCTGCGGGCAGTCCCCTTCCACACCGACTCCCACGCCTGCCCGCACCCAAGATCGGGCAGGTGCGCGAAGACGGTTCCCCACTCGGCGTGCACGGCACGGAACGCCATCGGCCCCCCTCTGAACAGACATCCCTGCTCAGAGTGTTGCGACTGCCACTGACAGTCGATACCCCCGAGTTCGGACCAGCGGCCGGAAGTCGCTCGCACCTTCACCCCGGATCGGAGGATGGCCATGGCCGCGCCCCCGTTGGGTCCATTGGGTCCAACGGGCCCAACCGGGAGGGTGGCCGCGTCGTAGCCGTACGGGGCGCGGCCCCATCCTTCCCAGTCCAGGATGTGCGGGCCGCGGGTGACGTCGCCGTGGTGGAGGTCGCCGTGGGCGGTGGACCGGGTGACGTCGTCGACCTGGTGGCCGGTGAATTCCGGGATGACGCGGCGCAGGTACTCCTCGCGTACGGCCTCGCGGTCCCCCGGTGGCGGGACCTCGGCGAGGGCGTCCAGGGCGGCCTTCATCTCCTTCCACCACGTGTCGGGCAGGCCGGGGTCCTCGTCGAGGACGGGGCGCAGGGAGATCATCGGGGCGGGGGCGAGGGCGTACAGCTCGGCCCGGTAGGCGTAGCCCTCGGTGGTCCAGGCCCGGATGCGGAGCAGGTCGGGGCGCGGCACCGAGGTGGGGAGGGTGCGGGAGGTGTCAGCGCGGCCGCCCTGCACGAGCTCATCGGAAGGTGATGAGCTGAGAAGAACCGAGGAAGCCCCGGACCACACCCGGTCCGGGGCTTCCCGCTGTTCGTGGAAGCTCTTCCGCCTCGCGCGTCGCCCGCTTCCTGGTTCGGTCGGACGTCTGTGGCTGCTGCCCGCCACGAGCCGGGCCGTTCCCGCAGGCCGCCTCAGCGGTGCGGGCCCCGCCAGGTGAGGGGCCGGGAGGTCAGAGCCAGCCCTTGGCTCGGGCTGTGCTTGCCGCTTCGGCTCGGTTGCGGGCCGCCAGTTTCCGGATCGCCGTCGAGAGGTAGTTGCGGACCGTGCCCTGGGACAGGTGCAGCCGCGCCGCGAGTTCCGCGTTGGTCGCGCCGTTCTCCGCCTCCCGCAGGACCTCCCGTTCCCGGTCCGTCAGCGGGTTCGCGCCCTCCGCGAGGGCCGCCGCGGCCAGCGTCGGGTCGATGACGCGCTCCCCTTGGAGGACCTTGCGTACGGCCGCCGCCAGCTGCGCGGCCGGGGCGTCCTTGACCAGGAAGGCGGAGGCGCCCGCCTCCATCGCGCCGCGGAGGTAGCCGGGGCGGCCGAAGGTGGTCAGGATGACGATCCGCAGGGCGGGGAGCTCGGCGTGCAGGGCTGGACTTGCCGGCGCCGTTGGGGCCGAGGAGCGCGACGGTCTCGCCCGGGTGGAGCGCGAGGGAGAGGCCGTCGACCGCCCGGACCGGGCCGTAGCCCTTGGTCACGTTCTCGAAGCTGACCACGCTGTCGGTGGTGGGCTTCGCGGTGCGTGTCGCGGTGGTCGTCGTCATGCCTGAAGATTCGCCCGTACGGGGTCTCGCGCGGCAGTGTCGGGCGTCGTGTGTGCCGCATGACGGATGTCATGCGGCGGACATGACGGTGCCCCCGCCCTGGTGCGGGCGGGGGCACCGTTTCTGCCGTGCGCCCTAGTTGGGGTTGGTGTCGACGACGGCGGTTCGTTCGGCCGTGGTCTTGCCGCGCAGGGCCTTGCCGAGGGGGCCGGCGATGTCCTGCGGGGTGACGGCGGTCTTCTCGCCGTTGCCGCGGGTGATCAGGATCCCGTCGAAGGTGTTCCCGTAGGTCGCCTTGAGCGCCTCCAGGTCGAACTTCTCGACCAGGCGGCCGTCGACGGGCTGCATGCTCAGGATCTTGGGCAGGGACCTGGCGCCGAAGGCGATGGACTTGGTGCCGACCTTGACGGTGGCGTTCGCGGACATCGCGGGCTCCGCGAACTCCTTCATGGCCCGGTCCAGTTCGGGCTGGCCGATGGCCGGCGCCTTGGTGGTGGTCGGCAGTTCGGCCACGGCCGCCTTGCCGGTGGCGACCTGGTCCTTGAAGGCCTTGGCCACCAGCTGCACGGAGGCGTCCACGTCGAGGGTGGTGCCGGGGGTGCCGGGGACGGCGACGGCCTTGCCCGTGTCGAACTTGATGGTGCCCTCGGTGGCGGTGCCTGAGGTGCCGGCGAGCTCCTGGAGCGCGACCTGGAGCTTCTCCTCGTCGATCGGCATCACCGGGTCGGCGACGCGCTCGTTGCCGAGGAGCGAGCCGATGACCGTGATCGGGTTGTAGTCGCTGCCGGCCGCGTTGCGGACGGTGGTCTGGGCGTCGAGGGTGAGGCCGGCCTTCTCGGGCTTCAGCTCGACGGGCTTGCCGCCGACGGTGAGCTGGATCGGGGCGGTGGCGCGGGTACCGAAGGCCGTCTGGAGCTTGGAGACGGCCTCGTCGCGGCTGCCGCTGATGTCGACGCTGAGGACGGTGGTGCCCTTGGGGACGTCGGAGTGGTTCAGGAGCAGCCCGGCGCCGTAGGCCACGCCGATGAGGGCGATGACGCCACCGCCGAGCAGGACCAGCTTGGAGCGGCCCTTCTTGGCGGGCTTGTCGGTGGCCTTCGGCTGGGTGGCCGCGGGGCGGGGGGCGGCCGGGGCGGGGGCCGGTACCGGCGTGGGCAGCGGTCCGTCCAGGTCGGGGCCGGGCCACTGCGGGACCTCGTCGAAGGCGGCCGCGCCGGCCGGACCGCCGACGGGGCCGGTGCCGAAGCCGGGGCCGCCGGTGGGTCCGGCGGGGCCGCCGCCGTAGGCCGGGAACGCCTCGGTGACGGGGCCGGCGTCGGCCTGGTCGTCCCCGTACGCGGGGAAGCCCTGGGTCGTCCCGACTCCCGGGCCGCCGGGCATCGGGGCGCCGGGGCCGGGCGGGAAGCCCTGGCCGTAGTCCGCCACGGGCGGCGGCGGGGTGCGCGGCGGCGCGAAGGCGGCGTCCGGTCCGGGTCCGGGCGGGCCCTGGGTGCGCTGCGGCGGGGCGAAGCCCGCGCCCGGCATGGCCGGCGGCGTGGGGGCCGGGGTCGGCGTCGGGGACGGCGTCCGGGTGGGCAACGGCCGCTGCGGGGGCCGCGGGGCGGCGCCGGCCGGCGGCATCTGCGCCGGGGCGGGTGCGGGTGCCGGGGCCTGCGCGGCCGGCTTGCGGGGGGCGAACCAGTTGCTGGTCGGCTCCTCGGGTTCGGCCGCCGGGGCGGGCCCGGGCGCCTGGGCGGGGTCCGGCTCCGGCGCGGCCTCGATGCGGGTCGGCTGCGGTCCGCGCCGCTGCGCGAGCGGCGGCTGGGCCTGCTCGGACGTGGGCTCCGGAGCGGTCTGCTCGCCGGCACCGGCCGAACCGGAGGTGGTGCCCATCGCCTTGCGCACGACCACCGGTGGGATCGGCCGCGAACCCGGGATGTTGATCCGGATCCGGGTCGTCAGGGTGGTCTCGGTCTTGGGCCCGTCGGAGTCGGGCGTGGACGGCTTCGAGGTCACAGAGTTCTCCTCCGGAGCGGTCGCCGCAGCGTCCGTGGACGGGTACTGGCCGGTTCCGTACGGCGGTGTCCCCGAGGGGTAGGCGGCTCCACCGTGCCCCTTGGGCCCGGAGGACGAACTGTCGGTTTCACGACTCAAGGCAGGTTCTCCCGGTTGGCTCCGCCGCCCGTCATTCCGTGCGCGGGCAGCTCGGCGGCCCGTCCACCATACTGGCCGCCGCCCGCACGCAACTGACTGGTGGGAATCAGGGGTTCCTGATAGGGCCGGTCAAACCCCTCTGAAGCGCCCGGCGAGCACCCGCGCGCGTGGTCCGACGGGCCTCCCTACGAGGTCCGACACCACGTCACTTGGCAGACCGAGCGGCCGAAACCGGCCGATCCAGCGAACCGCGCATCGTGGCACACATCACAGCGAGAACGGTTCCACCCAAAAGGTAGACGTACACGCCGATTCCGGACGAACCGAGGAGGAAGTCCCCCTCGGGGCGCGGAAGGCTGAGCATCACGTAGGAGAGGAACCAGCCGGCCGCGGCACCGCCGACCCCGTAGCCGGTCCCGAGGGCGATCCGGCCGCCGAGGAACAGTCCGAGGACGGCCAGCAGGGCGAGCAGCAGACCGCCGGGGAACCAGAGGTCGATCACCAGCCAGCCGGCCGCGCCGGTCAGCGCGCCCGCGACCAGCATGCCGAGGCAGCCGGCGATCCGTCCGGCCGTCGCCGCTCCGCTCACGCCTCCACCCCCGCGAAGAGGTCGTGTTCGCGTTCGCCCGCCGGGGCGCCCGGCCGGCCCGCGACGAGTTCGTAGTACTCGCGGGTGAACAGCGGCTGCGCCAGGTCGTTGGAGAGGGCGAAGACGGTCCCGTCCACGGCGATCTGGGTGGCGTGGGCCCGCATGGCGGCCGCCTTCGCCGCCACGAAGGTGTCCTTGGCCTCGATCTCGGTGGTGATCCGTTCGTCGGCGACGACCCCCGGCACGTCCCCGGGTGAGGCCACCGCGGGGAAGGGCACCCCGCCCCCGGCGGCGCGCAGCCGGGCGAAGCCCTCCTCGACCACCGAGCGCGGGACGCGGTTCCAGTAGATCTTCCCGACCGTGTGGGGCGCGCCGAGGTCGCGCCGGTACGCGGTCTCCCCGGCCAGTTCGGCGGCGCGCATGGCGACCCGGTGGGCCTGGATGTGGTCGGGGTGGCCGTATCCGCCGTCCGGGTCGTAGGTGACGAGCACCTGCGGGCGCAGCTCCCGGATCACCTCCACGAGGTACGCGGCGGCCTCGTCCACGTCGGCGGACCAGAAGGCCTCCGCGCGGTGGTTCTGCGGGGCGCCCATCATCCCGGAGTCCCGGAAGCGGCCGGGGCCGCCGAGGAAGCGGTGGTCGTGGACGCCCAGTTCGGCCATGGCCGCGGCGAGCTCGCCGACGCGGTGGGCGCCGAGGGTGTCGTCGCGGTCGGCCGCCAGGTGGGCGAGCCCGGGCGGGATGACCTCACCCTCCTCGCCCAGGGTGCAGGTCACCAACGCGACGTGGGCGCCCTCGGCCGCGTACTTGGCCATGGTGACGCCGTTGTTGATCGACTCGTCGTCGGGGTGCGCGTGCACGAGGAGCAGACGACGGGCGGGAAGACCGTTCATGGGGCCCAGCCTACGAGGCCCGAGCTAGAACTTGAGGCCACTGATCATGCTCGCCACGTTCGAGGTGAGCTGGCTGAGCGTCGGGGCGATGGTGGAACTCGCCAGGTAGAAGCCGAGCAGTACGCAGACCACCGCATGTCCCGCCTTCAGGCCCGCCCTTCGGACCAGCAGGAAGACGATGATCGCCAGCAGCACCACGGCGGAGATCGAGAGTGCCACGGCGTTTCACCTCCACGTCGAGCGGACATCGGTACGCGCATTCGTGCTCGGCAGGAGTCATACCCACCGTGCGCTACGGATCATAACTATCCGTACCAGCGCATCGATCGAAATCCGGCAGCACGAGGGGCGCATGCCGCGCATGAGTGGGGGCACGGGGAGGCCGGCCGGCGAGGCCGTACGCCTCCCCGACCGGCTGTCGGCACCCGCACGGCCGCACGGCATCCAGGTTGCATGCCCCAGATCTCGGGGCAGAAACGGTCAAGTTGCCCCCACGTAAACGGAGTTGTCGGGGGTGTCCACCCTTCCCCACCCGTCGCACAGCGGTGGCCGGAAATCATCGGTATGCGGCTACTCCTTCCCCGGTGGATCCGCCGGTGGCAGGGGTGGCGGCGAGGGCGGGGGCGGCTGGTCCGACGGCGGGACCACCTGCTTCTCGGCCGCGAAGTGGCAGGCCGACGGGTGCGCCGCCGGGCCCGAGGGGAAGACCTGCGGGACCGCGAGCAGCGGGACCTCCGCCGTGCAGCGGGGCTCGGCCTTCCAGCAGCGGGTGCGGAAGGGGCAGCCCGAGGGCGGGTTGGCCGGGGAGGGCACGTCACCGGTGAGGATGATCCGCTCGCGGTGCGCGCGGGCCTCCGGGTCCGGTACCGGGACGGCCGAGAGCAGCGCCTGGGTGTACGGGTGGGTCGGGTGGTCGTAGATCTGGCTGTCGGTGCCGATCTCGACGATCCGGCCCAGGTACATGACGCCGACCCGGTCGGAGATGTGCCGGACGATCGAGAGGTCGTGCGCGATGAAGACGTAGGACAGGTCGAAGTCGCTCTGCAGCCGGTCCAGCAGGTTGATCACCTGGGCCTGGACGGAGACGTCCAGGGCCGAGACGGGCTCGTCGGCGACGATGATCTCGGGTTGCAGGGCGAGGCCGCGGGCGATGCCGATGCGCTGGCGCTGGCCGCCGGAGAACTGGTGCGGGTACCGGTTGATGTACTCCGGGTTCAGACCGACGACGTCGAGGAGTTCCTGGACCTTCTGCCGGCGGTTGCCCTTGGGGGCCACCTCGGGGTGGATCTCGTAGGGCTCCCCGATGATGTCGCCGACCGTCATGCGCGGGTTCAACGACGTGTACGGGTCCTGGAAGACCATCTGGATGTTGCGGCGCACGGCCTTCAGGGCGCGGCCGGACAGCTTGGTGATGTCCTCGCCCTTGTACGAGATCGCGCCCGCCGTCGGCCGCTCCAGGTTGACCAGCATCTTGGCCACGGTGGACTTCCCGCAGCCGGACTCGCCGACGATGCCGAGCGTCTCCCCGGCGCGCAGGTCGAAGGAGACCCCGTCGACGGCCTTGACCGCGCCGACCTGCTTGCGGAAGACGATGCCCCGGGTCAGCGGGTAGTGCTTGACCAGATCCTTCACCTCCAGCAGGGACTCAGCCATGGAGGCACTCCTTCCAGAAGTGGCAGGCGCTGGTCCGCTCCACCGGCGACTCGGTCACCCGGTACAGCGGCGGGACGTCGGTGCGGCACACCGACTGCGCCATCGGGCAGCGCGGGTTGAAGGCGCAACCGGGCGGGATGGCCACCAGGTTGGGCGGCAGTCCCTTGATGGCGTACAGCTCCTGGCCCTTCTGGTCCAGGCGCGGGATGGAGTCCAGCAGGCCGCGCGTGTACGGGTGCGCGGGCGCCTTGTAGATCTCGTGGACCGGGGCCGCCTCGACGATCCGGCCCGCGTACATGACCGCGATCTTGTCGGCGACGTCGGCGACCACGCCCAGGTCGTGGGTGATCAGGATGAGGCCCATGTTCAGCTCGCGCTGCAGCTCGGCCAGCAGGTCCATCACCTGGGCCTGGACGGTGACGTCCAGGGCCGTGGTCGGCTCGTCCGCGATGATCAGCGAGGGCTCCAGGGCCAGCGCCATCGCGATCATGATGCGCTGGCGCATGCCGCCGGAGAACTGGTGCGGGTAGTCACCCACCCGTTCCTTCGCCGCCGGGATCTTCACCCGGTCCATCAGCTCGACGGCCTTGCCCTTGGCGTCCTTGCGGGACATCCCGCGGTGCACCTCGTACATCTCGCCGAGCTGCGCGCCCACGCTCAGGACGGGGTTCAGGGAGGAGAGCGCGTCCTGGAAGATCATGGCCATCTCGGCCCCGCGGATCTTGCGGCGCTCCTCCTCCTTCATCGTGAGGAGGTCCTTGCCCTTGAAGAGGATCTCGCCGCCCGCGATGCGGCCCGGCGGCATGTCGAGGATGCCCATCACGGCCTGGGCGGTGACGGACTTGCCGGAGCCCGACTCGCCGAGCACGGCCAGCGTCTCGCCCTCGGCCACCGAGTAGTTGACGCCGTTGACGGCTTTGGCGACTCCGTCGCGCGTCTTGAATTCCACGTGCAGGTCGCGGACTTCGAGCAGCATGTGCGGGGCTCCTCAGCGCAGCTTGGGGTCGAGGGCGTCGCGCACCGCGTCGCCGAGCATGATGAAGGCGAGCACGGTCAGGCTCAGCGCGCCGGCCGGCCAGAGCAGCATGTGCGGGGCGTTGCGGATCTGCGAGGCCGCGTTGGAGATGTCGATGCCCCAGGAGACGGTGGGCGGGCGCAGGCCGACGCCGAGGAAGGACAGGGTGGCCTCCAGCGCGATGTACGTACCGAGGGCGATGGTGGCGACGACGATGACCGGGGCGATGGCATTGGGCGCCACGTGCCGCAGCATCATCCGGCCGTTGCCGGCGCCGAGGGCCCGGGCCGCCTGGACGTAGTCGTTCTGTTTGGCGGTGATGACGGAGCCGCGGCCGATGCGGGCGATCTGCGGCCAGCCGAGGAGCACGATGAAGCCGACCACCGGCCACACGGTGGTGCTGGTGACCACGGACAGGAAGACCAGGCCGCCGAGGACGACGGGGATGCCGAAGAAGATGTCGGCGACCCGGGAGAGCAGCGCGTCGCCCCAGCCGCCGAAGAACCCGGCGAGCCCGCCGAGCAGCGAGCCGAGCAGGGCCGCGCCCAGGGTGGCGCAGACGCCCACGGTGATGGAGGCGCGGGCCCCGTAGACGGTACGGGTGTACACGTCGCAGCCCTGGGTGTCGTAGCCGAAGGGGTGGCCCGGGGAGGAGCCCTGCTGCGACTTGGACAGGTCGCACTGCAGCGGGTCGCCGCTCGCGATGAGCTGCGGCCAGATCGAGATGATCACGAGGAAGAGGATCATCAGCGAGGAGATGACGAAGACGGGGTTGCGGCGCAGCTGGTGCCAGGCGTCGGACCACAGGGAGCGGGGCTTCTGGCCGGGGCCGGTCCCGCCCCGTGGGCCGGTCTTCTCGATGCCCTCGACGCTCTCGGCCTGCTCCAGGGCCAGATCCATGGGTCCGCCCAGGCCGGTCGGGGAGACCGCCTCGCGCGGGCGGGGCCCGACGGGATCGTAGCCGCCGGGCCCTTCGGGACGCTCGGGGTCAGGCATACCGGATCCTCGGGTCCAGGACCGCGTAGAGCAGGTCGACGAGCAGGTTCGCCAGCAGGAAGACGATGACGAGGATGGTCACGAAGCCGACCACCGTCGGGGAGTTGTTGCGCAGGATGCCCTGGTAGAGCTGGTATCCGACGCCGTGGATGTTGAAGATCCGCTCGGTGACGATGGCGCCGCCCATCAGGGCGCCGATGTCGGTGCCGATGAAGGTGATGACGGGGATGAGGGAGTTGCGCAGCAGGTGGCGGGTGACGACCCGGTGGCGCGGGAGCCCCTTGGCGACGGCGGTGCGCACGTAGTCGGCCTTGACGTTCTCGGCGATGGAGGTGCGCGAGAGCCGGGTGACGTAGGCGAGGGAGACCAGCGCGAGCACGATGCCGGGCAGGATCAGCTCGTTGAGCGGCGCGTCCGGGGAGACGGTGGGCCGCACCCAGCCCCATTTGACGCCGAAGAGGTACTGGAGCAGATAGCCCGTCACGAAGGTCGGCACGGAGATGACGACGAGGGTGAGCACGAGCACGGTGGTGTCGACGGACTTGCCGCGGCGCAGGCCGCTGATCACGCCGAGGGTGATGCCGATGACGATCTCGAAGAAGATCGCGACCAGGGTCAGGCGCAGGGTGACGGGGAAGGCCGAGGCCATCAGCTCGGTGACCGGCTGGCCGTTGAAGGCCGTGCCGAAGTCCCCTTTGAAGATCTGGCCCATGTAGTGGACGTACTGCTCCCACAGGGGGCGGTCGAGGTAGAGGTCCTTGCGGATGCGCGCGGCGGTGGCGGGGTCGGGCGCCTTGTCGCCGAAGAGGGCCGCGACCGGGTCACCGAGCGCGTACACCATGAAGAAGATCAGGAACGTGCTGCCGATGAACACCGGGATCATCTGGAGCAGCCGCCGGATCACATAACGTCCCATGGACTGCTCCAGGATCGATCCGAAAGGCGGGTCAGCCGACCTTGATCTGGTCGTACACCGGGACGCTGAACTGGTTGAGCGCCACGTCCGAGAGCCGCTCGGCGTAGCCGGCGCTGCCGTTCTGGTACCAGAGCGGGATGGCCGGCATCTGCGCGGCGAGGATCTTCTCGGATTCCTGGAACTTCGCGACGGCCTTGGCCTGGTCGCTCTCCTGGTTGGCCTCGTCGACGAGCTTGTCGAAGTCCGCGTTGCTGAACTTCCCGTAGTTGGAGGAGGCCCCGGTGTAGTAGAGGGGCTGGAGGAAGTTCTGGATCAGGGGGTAGTCGGCCTGCCAGCCGGAGCGGAAGGGACCGGTCAGCTTGAAACCGCTCTGCTGGTTGCGGAAGTCCGCGAAGGTGCCGATCGGGTTGACCGTGCAGACCGGGCCCTCGCCCAGCGCGTTGTTGATGCTGTTGCAGACGGCGTCCATCCAGTCGCGGTGCGAGCCGGTGTCCACGTTGGAGGTCAGCGTGACCTTGCCGCCGGGGAGCCCGCCGGCGTCCGTGATGAGCTTCTTGGCCGCGGCCGGGTCGTAGACGCAGGCGTCGCCGCAGACCGTGGAGGAGAAGCCGCCCTTCTCGCCGAGGGCCGGGGAGGTCCAGTCCTTGGCCGGGGTGCGGGTCTCGCGGAAGATCTGCTTGGTGATCTCGTCGCGGTTGATGGCTCGGGAGATGCCGATCCGGACGTTCTCCATGCCCTCCTTGCTCCACTGCGGGTCGTACAGCGGGAAGGTGAGGGTCTGGATGATGAGGGCGGGCTGGTTGATGTACCGGTCGCCGAGGTCGTTCTTGACGTTCTTCAGCTGCTGCGCCGGGATGTCGTCGACGAGGTCGAGGTTGCCGGAGATCAGGTCGGTGTAGGCGGTGTTGTTGTCGGTGTAGACCTTCAGGTCCACGCCGCCGTTCTGCGCCTTGTCCGGGCCGGGGTAGGTGTCCCACTTGCGCAGCTTCATGCCGGTGCCCTTGGTGTACGAGTCCACCGTGTACGGGCCGTTGCCGATCGGCTTGTCCAGCCAGCCGGCGTGGTCGGTGAAGAAGGCCTTGGGCAGGGGGGAGAAGGCCTGGTAGCCGAGGGTCTCGGGCCAGGTGGAGAACTTGTTCTTCAGGGCGACGGTGAAGGTCTTGTCGTTCTTGACGACCAGTCCGGACATCGTCTTGGCCTTGGGCTCGCCGGAGGTCGGGTGGACGTCCGCGTACCCGACGATGTCGGAGAAGAACGGCGAGTTGTTCTGCTTGTTGCGCACGTCGGCGCCGTAGTTCCAGGCGTCGACGAAGGACTGCGCGGTGACCGGCTCGTCGTTGCTGAACTTCCAGCCGTCCTTCAGCGTGATGGTGAAGTTCTGACTGTCCGTCGTCTCGATCTTCTCGGCGACCATGTCGAGGGCCTCGCCCGTCTTCGGGTCGTAGCGCTTGAGACCCCGGAAGAGCATGTCGAGGACCTTGCCGCCCTGCACCTCGTTGGTGTTGGCCGGCTCCAGCGGATTCTGCGGGTCACCCCATGAGGAGCTGATGATGCCCGCCTCGCCGCCTCCGCCGCTGTCGCTACCGCCGCCGCAGGCCGTCGCCGCGAGGGCGACGGCCACCGCACATGCGGCCCACTTGGCGTGGGTGGCTCCGCGCATGGAGTGCCTCCTAGGGATCCCAAGACTCGCTTAGGGGCCAATGTCACCCTATGTGGGGTCCTGCACACTCCTGGTTGGACCGATTGCACCCGCGCGTCTCGCCCCTGTCACCCCTGGGGGTGCAAGGAAAGCTCCCACGAGTCGACCGCGTAGTGCAGGCCCATGCCGTGCGCCTCGTACAGCGCGAGCGCGCCGGTCTCGTTGTGGGTGTCCACTCCGAGGCCCACGGAGTCCCGGCCGCGCTCCGCATGAACGGCGAAGCAGTGGCGCAGCAGGAAACCGCCGATGCCTCGGCCGCGTACCTCCTCGATCACGCCGATGTGGCTGACCCAGGCCATGCTCGTGCGGTCGTCCCGGGTGAGCAGGACGGCCGCGTCGCCGTGGCCGGGCAGGCTCGCGATCCACACCAGGGACCAGTCGATCTTGCGGCCGTCCATGTGGTCGAGCCACGTCTCGTACGGGCGGTCCACATGGCCGAAGTGCGCGGCGAAGGTGCGCTCGATCAGCGCATGGGCGCGGCGGCGGTCGGCCTCGTCGTCGGCGCAGTGCCGCAGGGTGAGTCCGGCCGGCGGGGTGGGCGCCGGGTCGGCGGCCGGGGACAGGGAGCGGGTCATCACCTGGTAGCGGCGGATGGTGCGGTAGCCGCGCCCGGAGAGGAGGGAGAGGTCGAGGGTGGGCTTCACGTTGAGCTGGAGCCGCAGCACGCCCTGACCTCCGGTCAGCTCCCGGGCCCGGGCCTCCATGCGCTCCAGCAGCAGGAGGGCGGCATCGCGACGGCCGGGCAGCACGTAGTGGTCCGCGTCGACGCGGCCCGGGCCGGAGTCCGCCCACACGAGGGCGTAGGCGACGAGGCTCCCGTCCTCGAAGGCGAGCCAGGAGTCGGTGGCCAGGTCCACGTCGGGGGCGTTGAGGTCCGACTCGACGGTGCCCAGGTCGGTCTCCGGGCGGCCGATCTCGATCACGTCGACGGCATTGAGCAGGGCGCAGATGTCGGAGGCGTCCCCGGGCCCGGCGGGCCGTACGGTGAGGGTCATTCCGTCACTGTCCGGGGCGGGCTCCCGGGGACGCAACCCGTTTCGCCGGGCCCGCGCCCCGGCCGTTTCGGACGAACGCGTCGATCAGACGGCCAGGATGGCCTTCTCCTCGGCGAAGTGGCACGCGGACTCGTGCGCGGCCAGGGTGTTCACGCCCTTGAAGCGCTCCGGGATCGCCAGCAGCGGCTCCTCGGTGGAGCACTTGTCCTGGGCCTTCCAGCAGCGGGTGCGGAAGCGGCAGCCCGACGGCGGGTTGGCCGGGGACGGGACGTCACCGGTGAGGATGATCCGCTCGCGGCCCTCGCGCGCGTCCGGGTCCGGGACCGGGACGGCGGACAGCAGCGCCTGGGTGTACGGGTGGGTCGGGTGCTCGTAGATCTGGGCGTCGGTGCCGATCTCGGCCATCTTGCCCAGGTACATGACGCCCACGCGGTCCGAGATGTGCCGGACGATCGAGAGGTCGTGCGCGATGAAGAGGTAGGAGAGGTTGAACTCGTCCTGCAGCTTCTCCATCAGGTTGATGACCTGGGCCTGCACCGACACGTCGAGCGCGGAGACCGGCTCGTCGCAGATGATGATCTCCGGCTGCAGGGCGAGGCCGCGGGCGATGCCGATGCGCTGGCGCTGGCCGCCGGAGAACTGGTGCGGGTACCGGTTGATGTACTCCGGGTTCAGGCCCACGACGTCCAGGAGCTCCTGGACCTTGCGGCGCCGGTCGCCCTTCGGGGCCACCTCGGGGTGGATCTCGAAGGTCTCCCCGATGATGTCGCCGACCGTCATGCGCGGGTTCAACGACGTGTACGGGTCCTGGAAGACCATCTGGATGTTGCGGCGCACGGCCTTCAGGGCGCGGCCGGACAGCTTGGTGATGTCCTGGCCCTTGTAGAAGACCTCGCCCGCGGTGGCCCGCTCCAGGTTCATCAGGAGCTTGGCGACCGTGGACTTGCCACAGCCGGACTCGCCGACGATGCCGAGGGTCTCGCCGTGGTAGAGGTCGAAGGAGACCCCGTCGACGGCCTTGACCGCGCCGACCTGCTTCTTGAACAGGATGCCCTGGGTCAGCGGGAAGTGCTTGACCAGGTTACGGACCTGGAGGATCGGCTCGCGCTCGGTGGCGTTCTTGGTGAGCTCAGCCATGGATCTGGTCCTTCCAGAAGTGGCACGCGCTGCCGCGGCCGGGCAGTTCGGTGCCGTCCTGCTCGGTGACCGGGTGCAGCACCGGGATCTCGGTGCGGCAGATGTCCTGCGCCTTGGGGCAACGGGGGCTGAAGGCGCAACCCGTCGGAATGCGCAGCAGGTTGGGCGGCAGACCCTTGATCGCGTAGAGCTCCTGGCCCTTCTGGTCCAGGCGCGGGATCGAGTCGAGCAGGCCACGGGTGTACGGGTGGGACGGGCGCTTGTAGATCTCGTGGACCGGAGCGGTCTCGACGATCCGGCCCGCGTACATGACCGCGATCTTGTCCGCGACGTCGGCGACGACACCGAGGTCGTGGGTGATCAGGATCAGGCCCATGTTCATCTCGCGCTGGAGCTCCGCGAGCAGGTCCATGACCTGCGCCTGGACCGTCACGTCGAGGGCCGTGGTCGGCTCGTCGGCGATGATCAGGTCCGGCTCCAGGGCCAGCGCCATCGCGATCATGATGCGCTGGCGCATACCGCCGGAGAACTGGTGCGGGTAGTCACCCACGCGCGCCTTCGCGGCGGGGATCTTCACGCGGTCCATGAGCTCGATGGCCTTGAGCTTCGCGTCCTTCTTGGACGCGCCCCGGTGGACCCGGAACATCTCGCCGAGCTGGTCGCCCACCGAGTAGACCGGGTTCAGGGAGGACAGCGCGTCCTGGAAGATCATCGCCATCTTGTCGCCGCGGAGCTTGCGGCGCTCCTCGTCGGACATCTTGAGGATGTCCTTGCCGTGGAAGCGCACCTCGCCGCCGGACACGCGTCCGGGCGGGCTGTCGAGGATGCCCATGATCGCCTGAGCGGTGACGGACTTGCCGGAGCCGGACTCGCCGAGCACGGCGAGGGTCTCGCCGGCGCTGACGCTGTAGCTCACGCCGTTGACGGCCTTGGCGACCCCGTCACGGGTCTTGAACTCGACCTGGAGGTTGTCCACCTCCAGCAGCGGCACGGCGGATCCGCCGCCCGTCTCCGCAACGCTGAGAATCTCCGACGTGGTCACGCCGCCACCTTCGTCCTGCTTGCTGATGTTGTCTCGGGGCATCGGGCGGCCCTACCGGAGCTTCGGGTCGAGCGCGTCACGCAGGCCGTCGCCGACGAAGGCGAAGCCGAGCACGGTGACGACGACGAAGAGGCTGGGGAAGTACCACAGGTAGTCGCTGACGCCGATGAAGCCCTGGCCGGCCGCGAGCATGTTGCCCCACTCGGGGACGTCGACGGGGACGCCGGCGCCGAGGAAGGAGAGCGCCGCGACGCCGACGATCGTGGTGCCGACGTTGAAGGTCGCGTAGACCAGCACGGCGGTCAGCGAGTTGGGCAGGATGTGCGTGCGGACGATGCGCCAGCCGCTCGCGCCCAGTGCCTTGGCCGCGTGGACGTAGTCCATCTCACGCACGGACAGGATCGAGCTGCGCAGGAGCCTGGCCACGGTGGCCCACGAGAAGATCGCGAGCGAGATGATCACCGGGGTGATGCCACGGCCGGTGACCAGGATGATGACGATGGCACCGATCATCAGCGGGAACGCGAGGAAGACGTCCGCGACGCGCATGACGAGGGTGTCGGCGAAGCCGGGGAAGTAACCGGCGATGGCGCCGAGGATGACACCGATCAGCACCGCGAAGAAGATCGAGGCGAGACCGACGAACATGGCCACACGGGTACCGGCTATGAGACGCGAGAACATGTCGCGGCCCAGGGCGTCGGTACCCATCCAGTGGGTGCCGTTGGGCGCGGCCAGGGTGTTCTCCAGGTCCTGCGCACCGGGGTCGAACGGGGCGAGCATGTTCCCGAAGATGGCGGTCAGGAACAGCAGGGTGATGATCACGAGGCCGACGACGGCCAGCTTGTTCTGAACGAAGCGGTGGCGGATCTCGCCCCACTGGGTCAGTTGCTTGGGTGCGGGTTCGGCCTTGGCCGAAGCGGACGACACGGGGTTCTCGTCCCCGATCGCCGGGCTCGTTGCGAGCTCAGACATGAGGAAATCCTCCTTGGGGGCGGTCAGCTGAGGCGGATACGCGGGTCGAGGGCCGCGTACAGCAGGTCCACGATGAGGCTGAGGACGACGAAGATGGCGACGCTGTACGTCACGACGCCGACCACGATCGGGTTGTTCTGCTGCTGAATCGCCTGAACCAGTGCCAGACCGACACCGTCCCAGTTGAAGATCGCCTCAGTGATGAGCGCACCACCGAGGAGTCCGCCGAACGAGATGCCCAGGTAGGTGACCACGGGAATGGACGAGTTGCGGAGCACGTGCTTGAACAGCACGCGCCGGCGCGGAAGTCCCTTGGCCACGGCCGTCTTCACATAGTCCGCGCGCAGCACCTCGAGCATCGTGCCGCGGGTGAGGCGGGCCACGAAGGCGATGTCGGTGATGGCGAGGGTGACCGCGGGAAGGATCATGCCTTCGAGCTGATCACCGCTCATCGGTGGGAACCAGCCGAGTTCGACGGCAAAGTACTTCTTGAGCAGCATGCCGATGACGAAGGTTGGGAAACCGACCGCCATGGTCGTGAAAAACGTCGTGGTCATGTCCAGCATGCTGTATCTGTAGAGCGCGGAGATGATGCCCACGCCCATGCCGAACGCCGTGACGAGAACGATGGCCAGCAGGGCCAGCTTCGCGGTGTTCTGCAGCTTCGGGCCGAGGATCTCGGAAACCTCGCGCCGCTGGATGAAGTCCTCACCGAGGTCTCCGGTCGCGACCTTCGCGACGTAGTTCACGTACTGCTCGGGCAGCGACTTGTCGAGCCCGTAACGCTCCTTGAGTTCCGCGACCACTGCAGGGTCACGTGCCTTGTCGCTGCCCGCGATCGAACCCACGGGGTCACCGGGGAGAACGAACAGACACGCGAACAGAACCATGGTCGCGCCGATGAGGACTATGACCATCTGCCCGAGGCGACGGGCGACGTACCTTCCCATGTTTGTGCCTCTCTACCTGGCCGCTTCTGGGAGCAGCGGCCTCCGGCCCAAGGAACGGGCCGGCTCTCGGCCTGCGGGGATTGCCCGCGGATGTGAGGGGTGCCGAAGTGAAAACGGCCTGCCGAGCGAGGCCGCGGCCCACCGGTCACCCGGGGGCCGCGGCACGTTCGCTCCTGACGGATATACCGTCCGAACCGATTACTTCTTGAGCGAGATCTTCTCGAGGATCGGGTCCTCGTTGAAGTTGATGTCGTCCAGACCGTTGAACTTGTCCGTCGCCATCAGGCGGAACTGGGAACGGTTGAAGGTCGGGATGAGGGCCATGTCTTCCATGGCCATCTTCTCGGCCTGCTTGTACATCGCGGTGCGAGCGGCCTCGTCCTTGGTGGCGCGGGCCGTGTCGATCAGCTTGTCGAACTCGGGGTTGTTGTAACGGACGCGGTTGTCACCGACCACGTTGCCCTCGGCGTCCTTGTTCATCGACGTCGAGTGCAGCAGCGGGAACAGGAAGTTCTCCGGGGTCGGGTAGTCCGCGCCCCACGCGAAGCGGTAGATACCGGTGGCAGCGGTGCTCTGCTGCTCCTTGAGCATGCCCGGGAAGTCCTTGCCGTCCAGCTTGACCTTGACGCCGAGAACGTCCTCGAGCTGCTTCGCGATGGCCTGGACCCACTCTTCGTGGCCCGCACCGGTGTTGAAGCTGAACTTGATCTCGGTACCCGGCTTCAGGCCGCCCTTCTCGGCGTGCTCCTTGGCCTTGGCGACGTCCTGCTTGATGCAGGAGGTGCACAGGTCCTTCTGGTACGCCTTCGGGAACGACGGCGGCACGATGGTCGTCGACGGGGTCTGGAAGCCCTGGAAGACACCCTTGGCGATGGCCTGACGGTCGATCGCGTAGGAGATCGCCAGACGGGCGTCCTTGTTGTTCGTCGGACCGTTGTCACCGATCGGCAGAACGAAGTTCATGCCGCTGGTGTCCTTGGCGAACCACTTGTTCTGCGGCTTGTACTTCGCCTCGGCCGTCTTCAGCATCGGCGTCGGGATGTGCGCGTAGTCGAAGGTGCCGGCCTGGAAGCCGTCGTACTCGAGCTGCTGCGCGGTCTTGTCGTTGAGGAGGGTGACCTGGACCTTGCCCAGGGACGCCTTCTGCAGACCGTAGCTGTCGTTACGGACGAGGTTGATCGCCTTGTTGTGCTCCCACGTGCCGTCCATCTTGAACGGACCGTTACCGACGGGGGCCTCGCCGAACGCCTTGTCCTCTTCGCCGACCTTGGCGACCTTCGGGACCGGGCTGTAGGCGTTGTGCGCCGTCTTCAGGACGAACTCGCAGTCCGCCTTGGCCAGGTCGACCTTGATGGTGGTCGGGTCCGGCGTGGTGACACCGGAGAAGGTCTTGGCGGAGCCGTCCTGCAGCTGCTCGTAACCCTTGATGCCGGCGAAGTGGTACGCCACGTCGGACGCGGCGGCCTTGTGCGCGGCACGGGCCCAACCACGGGCGAACGACTCGGCGTCGACGACCTCGCCGTTGGAGAACTTGGTGTCGGGCTTGACCTTGAACGTCCAGGACGTGCAAGCCTCGTCCGAGGTCGCCGACTCGGCGAGCATGGGCTCGGCCATGCCGTCCGGCGTGTTCCCGTACAGGCCGGTGAACAGGGCGTTGGCAAGCAGGACACCGGTGGACTCGTGGGCACGCCCCGGGTCGATGGTGTCGGGCTCGGTGCTACCGAGCCGGAACACGCCACCGTCGGCGCTGCCCTTGTCCTTGCTGTCACCGTCACCGCCGCCACAGGCGGTAGCGGCCAGGGCGACGACAACCGCGCCCACGACCCACTTGGCGCTCTTGGCACCGCGCATGGGTTTCCTCCTCATGAGTCCACTGATCGACTTGAGGGGCAAAAAAACCTCGCCGACACCCCTGACGGCGAGCAATTTTCCTGCCCATAGTGTGCTCGTGAGTCGGCGCGATCCCCACATCGCGTGACCCATTGACCCGAGCTCAATGGAGCCATCCTCAGGGACTGCCAGGCCGTAAACCACACTTAAGTGGTCTCGTTTTCACAACATCGATCCGCGTCAGAAACCCGAAATCCGGACAAACGGATAGGAGACAGACACGTGCGAAACGGACGGTTAGCTCATCTTCCGGAGTGTCACGGTCGGTATGCGGACACCTGAACGCAAAAATCCGCTTGACAGAAGCGAACAGCCCCTCTCCTCACGGACTCCGTGAGGAGAGGGGCTGCTGCACTACCAGGGCCCTGCGGCCGGCTTCACCGGCCGTTGCCACCGCCCGAGCAAATCCGGGCGAACAGCCTTACGACTGTTGTTACTTGGCGGACTTGGCGCGCGACGCGGTGCGCGAGCGGTCCTTCTGGTCCAGGACGACCTTGCGGATGCGGACGGCCTCCGGGGTCACCTCGACGCACTCGTCGTCGCGGCAGAACTCCAGGGACTGCTCCAGGGAGAGCTTGCGGGGCGGCACCACGTTCTCGGTGTTGTCCGCGGAAGCCGCACGCATGTTGGTGAGCTTCTTCTCCTTGGTGATGTTCACGTCCATGTCGTCGGAGCGCGAGTTCTCGCCGACGATCATGCCCTCGTACACCTCGGTGCCGGGCTCGGTGAACAGGACACCGCGCTCCTGCAGGTTGATCATCGCGAACGGCGTCACGGAACCGGCGCGGTCGGCGACCAGGGAGCCGTTGTTACGGGTCACCAGCTGGCCGAACCACGGCTCGTGGCCCTCGTGGATCGAGTGGGCGATACCGGTACCGCGGGTGTTCGTCAGGAACTCCGTACGGAAGCCGATGAGGCCGCGCGACGGGACGACGAACTCCATGCGGACCCAACCGGAGCCGTGGTTCGACATGTTGTCCATGCGGCCCTTGCGGACGCCCATGAGCTGCGTGACCGCGCCCATGTGCTCCTCGGGGACGTCGACCGTCATGCGCTCGACCGGCTCGTGCACCTTGCCGTCGATCTCCTGCGTGACGACCTGGGGCTTGCCGATGGTCAGCTCGAAGCCCTCGCGGCGCATCTGCTCGACCAGGATGGCGAGCGCGAGCTCACCACGACCCTGGACCTCCCAGGCGTCGGGACGCTCGGTGTCGAGGACGCGGAGCGAGACGTTACCGATCAGCTCGCGGTCCAGACGGTCCTTCACCTGGCGCGCGGTGACCTTGCGGTCCTTGACCGCGGACTTGGCGTCCGCGCCCTTGCCGCTGCCGCCACGGCCGACCATCGGGGAGGTGTTCGTACCGATGGTCATGGAGATCGCCGGCTCGTCGACCGAGATCAGCGGCAGGGCGATCGGGTTCTCCGTGTCGGCCAGGGTCTCGCCGATCATGATGTCGGGGATACCGGCGACCGCGCAGATGTCGCCCGGGCCCGCCACCTCGGCCGGCTTGCGGGTGAGCGCCTCGGTCATCATCAGCTCGGTGATGCGGACGTTCGACTGGCTGCCGTCACGCTTGATCCACGTGACCGTCTGGCCCTTGCGCAGCTCGCCCTGCTCGACGCGCAGGAGCGCGATGCGACCGAGGAAGTTGTCGGCGTCCAGGTTGGTGACGTGGGCCTGGAGGGGGGCCTCCTCGTCGTACGTCGGGGCCGGGACGTGCTCCAGGATCGTGGAGAAGAACGGCTCCAGGCTGTCGCTGTCCGCGGGGACGGTGCCGTCCTCGGGCTTGGTCAGCGAGGCGATGCCGTCACGGCCGCACGCGTAGACGATCGGGAACTCGATCTGCTCCTCGGTGGCGTCCAGGTCCAGGAACAGGTCGTAGGTGTCGTTGACGACCTCGTCGATCCGGGAGTCCGGGCGGTCCGTCTTGTTGATGCAGAGGATGACCGGCATGTTCGCCTGCAGGGCCTTGCGCAGGACGAAGCGGGTCTGGGGCAGCGGACCCTCGGAGGCGTCCACCAGCAGAACGACGGCGTCCACCATCGACAGACCGCGCTCGACCTCACCACCGAAGTCGGCGTGGCCGGGGGTGTCGATGATGTTGATCGTGATCGGGGCCCCGCCGTCCTTGGGGTGATACTTCACCGCCGTGTTCTTGGCGAGGATCGTGATGCCCTTCTCACGCTCCAGGTCGTTCGAGTCCATCATGCGGTCGTCGAGCTGCTGGTGGGCGGCGAAGGCACCGGCCTGCTTGAGCATGGCATCGACGATGGTCGTCTTGCCATGGTCGACGTGGGCGACGATGGCGACGTTACGGATGTCGTGGCGCGTGGGCACTTCGGCGCTTCTCCCGGGATCGTGGATGGCGTCGCGTACGGTCCGGCACGCGCGCCTCGGCCGGGCGAAAACCTGCCACGGCCTTACCCCATGGTACGTCGAATGGCGGGAACCGCCTGCCGGGGGGTCTGTCAAGGGGCCGGATGCATGAGTGCGGCCGAGGGGTACGTGGGGTGCCCCGACCACCGTTCCGGCCGGTATTCACGCGGGTCAACGGGTATGCACGACCTTGCCCGCCGGGGGATCCGGCGGGCAAGGGACTTGAGTCACATCTGAGCTTGTGACCCTGCGGTCAACCGGACAGGCACCCCTTTGTCATCACTTCTTCTCCCCCGCTACTTCTTCTTGTCCTTGGCGGTGGGTGCCTTCTTCCAGCCGATGTCCTGGTAGCGGGGGGCACCGAGGCCGAAGGCGCCCGCGTTGGCCAGGCCCGGCTTGACCGCCACCAGCTCGGGGCGCTGGAAGAGGGGGATGGAGCCGGCCGCGGCCCAGATCCGGGCGTCGGCCTTGCGCATCAGCTCACGGGACTGCTCCTCGTCCAGCTCGGCGACCGCCTGGTCGAAGAGCTGGTCGATGTGGTCGGTGCCGACCCGCGTGTAGTTCTGTTCGACGAGGAGCGATCCGTCCGCGGCCGGCTCCGGCTTGGCGAAGATGGGTCGGGCGTCGGTGGCCGGGTAGGCCGTCGCGGGCCAGGAGTACAGGGCCAGGTCGTACTGCCCGGAGGCGATGTGGTCCTTGAAGAAGCTGTCGTCGGCCACCTTGATCGTCTCGGTGTTCACGCCGACCTTGCGGAGCATCCCGGCGATCCGCTCGCCGACCGTGCGCAGGGACTCCGAGCCGGGGCCCGCCGGGAGGACGAAGCGCAGCGAGAGCGCCTTGCCGTCCTTGGCGAGCATGGAGCCCGAGGTGCGGACGGGCTGCTTGGCCGGTGCCGGGGCCGGGGAGGCCTCGGCCGGGTCGGCCTCGTCGCGGGCCGGGACGCCCTTCGCGTCGTCGGTGGTCTCCGCCCGGGCGGCCCGGGCGACCCGGGCCGCCTGCGCGAGCAGGGACGCCTCCTGCTGGGCGCCGAAGGGGGCGGGGGCGAGCACCGGGGACGGCCCGTCCTGGGCGCCTTCCGGGGCGGTGTCGCTCTCGGCCCGGTCCTCGGTCGCCGAGCGGGGGTCGCCGTTGGCACCGTCGTCCTGGCCCACGATGTAGAGCCCGTCGTTGCCGGTGCCCGGGCCCGAGGGGGTCTTCGAGTCGTCCTGCTGCTCGCTCTCCGGGCCGGCGGCCTTCGCGCCCGCCGGTTCGGTGATCTTGCCGCCCTTGCGCCAGCCCGCGTCCGCGAACAGGGCCTGGGCGGCCTGGGTGTCCTGGCCGCCGAGCGCGTCGCTGTTGTCGGCGTACGCCCGCTGCCCGGACAGGGCCAGGTGGCTGCCGACCGGCTTCGCGGGCAGGCCGAGCGGCTTCAGTACGACCTCGGCCAGCGCTTGGCGGTCCAGGGCCCGGGCCACCGCCCGGCGCACCCGCTCGTCCCCGAGCGGGCCGGAGGCCCCGTTCATGGCGAGCTGGGTGTAGGCCGGCTCCAGGGACTTGCGCACGGTGAAGGCCTTCAGGGCCGTCTGCTCCTCGGCGTACCGCTTGACCGAGTCGAGGTGCTTCTGGCGGCTCTCCGTCTCCGCCGCGGCCTTCTCCTCGTCCGCCCCGAAGGCGGTCGCCCACGACAGGGTGGCGTCCGCCGGGGTCAGCGCGGCGCCGGGGCCGTGGGCCGGCGCGCCGCCCGCGCCCGGGCCGTTCTTGCCGGCCGCGTCGCGGCGGGCCAGTGCGATCCGGTCGGCCCCGGCCCGGTCGATCTCCGCCAGATCGAGCTTGCCGGCGGCCAGGGCCGCCGGGCGCTCGGCCCGCGGCACCGCCGTCAGGACCAGCGTGTCCAGCTTGGCCGGGCGGCCCCACCAGCGCGCGTTGCGGGTCAGGGCGGCGGTACCGGTCTTCTTGTCGATCGCACCCAGCCCGAAGGGCCCGGCGGTGATCTTCAGCGCGCCGCGTGCGCCCTCGTTGAAGGCGTCCGGGGTGCCGGTGACCTGCTTGGGGTAGAGCGGGGTGAAGAGCGAGCGCCAGTCGGCGTACGGCTTGTTGAAGGTGACCCTGACCTCCAGGTCGGTCTTGCCCTTCTCGATCTTCTCGATGCGGTCGTAGCCGGCGTTGCGCGCCGTCCAGTACGCGGAGTCCTTGCCGTTCAGGGCCCGCCACTGCGCCACGAAGTCGGCGGCGCCGATCTCGCGCCCGTCGCTCCACACCGCCTTCTGGTTCAGCTTGTACTGGACGACCTGCTTCGGCTCCCGCTCGATGACCTCGGCCTTCTCCAGGTAGTCCGGGTTGACCACCGGCCGGCCCTTGGCGTCCAGCACGAAGAGCTGGGGCAGCACGGCGCCGGCGATCCTGTTGGTGGTGGCGTCCGCGTCGGCCTGGAAGGTGTTGAGGGTGTCCGGCAGGGCGTCCACCGCCCAGCGCAGCACACCCCCGTCCGCGACCCTGTCGCGGGTGGTCGTCGCGATGTCCTGTCCTGCGGCGGCCTGACCGCCCTCGTCGTCACCCGCGCCGCAGCCCGTGAGCAGCGGCAGTGCGAGGACTCCCGAGGTCAGGAGCGCCAAGGACCTGCGCCTTCTCTGGGACATGGGTGGTACCTCCGGGGCGGGGCGTGGGGGAAGCATGATCACGTTCGGCGGTATATGGAGCTGATCACACCGGTTGCCGGAACCCACTGAAATAGACGCTCCGCCGCACCCCTCGCAGCCGCCTCTCGCCACGCCGCGAACCCCACCCGTGCGGACCAATCCCGCTTGCGCGGCGAGAGGCGTTCCCCCGGGAGAGGGATGAGAATGGGGGTCAGGGAGGGGCGCACGGTTCACGCCTGCGCGCCCGCAATCGCTGCACGTCCCTTCACACGGGGGACGGGAAGCGCGACACTCGCAGGCGCACATGAGCGTTGCCACCGCACCTGGCGGAAGTGAGGGCAAATCATGTCCCTGCAAGACGATCTGAGTGCCGTACGGCGCAACCTGGACGAGCTGACGCGCAAGGTCGAGCGGCTGGAACAGCAGGCCGCACGGCAGAAGCCGTCGACGACGGCCGCCGGTCCGGACCCGTCCCGGATGGTGACGGTCCCGGACACCCCGTACGACAGCTCCCTGTGGACGGACTCCGACGACGAGGGCCTGGGCGCCCGCGACCGCCGCGCCCCCTGAGGCAGCCCGTCACGGAGCCGCATCCACCCACGCCCCGTCCGGCCCGGCCGTCCACGGCCGGGCCGGACGGGGCACCCCTCATCACTCCACCCGGAGTCTTCTTTGGCCACAGGCACGGAACGACCCCAGCAGCGGCCCGGCGGCGTCCACGACGCCTCACGGGCCGCGATCGCGGCCCGGCACCTGCGGACCGACCGGTGGTGGCTGGCCCCCGCCGGCACCGCGGCCGGGCTGTTCGCCTTCATCGTCTACTCGACCTGGCGGGCCTTCGCGAACGCCGACTACTACGCGGCCCCGTACGTCTCCCCCTTCTACTCCCCGTGTCTCGCGGAGAACTGCGTCCCGATGAAGGGCGGACCCAACTGGGAGATCTTCGGCAGTTGGTGGGGCCTCTCCCCCGCCCTGCTGATCCTGATCTTCCCGCTCGGCTTCCGGCTGACCTGCTACTACTACCGCAAGGCCTACTACCGGGGGTTCTGGGCCTCACCGCCCGCCTGCGCCGTCGCCGAACCGCACGCGAGGTACACCGGCGAGACCCGATTCCCGCTGATCCTGCAGAACGCGCACCGGTACTTCTTCTACGCGGCGATCCCGGTCGCGGGCATCCTCACCTACGACACGGTGCTGACCTTCCGCGACCAGGACTACGCCTGGGGCCACATGGGCCTCGGAACCCTGCTGTTCCTGGTCAACATCACCCTGATCTGGGCCTACACCCTGTCCTGCCACTCCTGTCGGCACATCATGGGCGGCCGGCTCAAGCACTTCTCCAAGCATCCGGTGCGCTACCGGCTCTGGGGCTGGGTCAGCCGGCTCAACGCCCGCCACATGCAGCTGGCGTGGGCCTCCCTGATCAGCGTGGCCCTGTGCGACTTCTACGTGTACCTGCTGGCGAGCGGCGCCTTCACCGATCCGAGGTTCTTCTGACATGGCTCAAGTGGAACGGCAGCAGTGGGACGTGGTCGTGGTCGGCGCGGGCGGCGCCGGACTGCGCGCCGCGATCGAGGCCCGCGAGCGCGGCGCCCGTACGGCCGTGATCTGCAAGTCCCTGTTCGGCAAGGCCCATACGGTGATGGCGGAGGGCGGGATCGCCGCCTCGATGGGCAACGTCAACGAGGGCGACAACTGGCAGGTGCACTTCCGCGACACCATGCGCGGGGGCAAGTTCCTCAACCAGTGGCGGATGGCGGAGCTCCATGCCAAGGAGGCCCCGGACCGGGTCTGGGAGCTGGAGACCTGGGGCGCGCTCTTCGACCGCACGCCCGACGGGAAGATCTCCCAGCGCAACTTCGGCGGGCACGAGTATCCGCGCCTCGCGCACGTCGGCGACCGCACCGGCCTGGAGCTGATCCGCACCCTCCAGCAGAAGATCGTCCAGCTCCAGCAGGAGGACTTCAAGGAGTACGGGGACCACGAGGCCCGGCTCAAGGTCTTCCAGGAGTGCACGGTCACCCGGGTGTTGAAGGACCGCGGCGGTCCGACGGACGGAGCGAGGGTCTCGGGGACCTTCTGCTACGAGCGCGAGACCGGCCGCTTCTTCGTGCTGGAGGCCCCGGCGGTCGTCCTCGCCACGGGCGGGATCGGCAAGTCCTTCAAGACCACCTCCAACTCCTGGGAGTACACGGGCGACGGCCACGCGCTGGCCCTGCTCGCGGGCGCGCCCCTGCTCAACATGGAGTTCGTGCAGTTCCACCCGACCGGCATGGTCTGGCCGCCGTCGGTCAAGGGCATCCTCGTCACCGAGTCCGTACGCGGTGACGGCGGGGTGCTGCGCAACTCCGAGGGCAAGCGGTTCATGTTCGACTACGTCCCCGACGTCTTCAAGGAGAAGTACGCCGAGTCGGAGGCGGAGGGCGACCGCTGGTACGAGGATCCGGACAACAACCGGCGCCCGCCCGAGCTTCTGCCGCGCGACGAGGTGGCGCGGGCGATCAACTCCGAGGTGAAGGCGGGCCGCGGCTCACCGCACGGCGGGGTCTTCCTCGACGTGTCCACCCGGATGCCGGCCGAGCGGATCAAACGGCGGCTCCCGTCGATGTACCACCAGTTCAAGGAGCTGGCGGACGTGGACATCACGGCGGAGCCGATGGAGGTGGGCCCGACCTGCCACTACGTGATGGGCGGGATCGCGGTGGACTCGGAGTCCGCCGCCACCGTCGGGGTGCCGGGGCTGTTCGCGGCCGGGGAGGTCGCGGGCGGGATGCACGGCTCGAACCGGCTCGGCGGGAACTCGCTCTCCGACCTGCTGGTCTTCGGGCGGCGGGCGGGACTGCACGCGGCCGGGTACGCCACGTCGGTGCCGCGTCCGAGCGTCGCCCAGGCGGAGATCGACGCGGCGGCGGACGAGGCGCTGGCCCCCTTCCACGCCGCCGAGGGCGCGGAGAACCCGTACACGCTCCACCAGGAACTGCAGACGACCATGAACGACCTGGTCGGGATCATCCGGCGCGAGGGCGAGATGGCCGAGGCCCTGGAGAAGCTCGCGACCCTGCGCGTACGGGCCTCCCGGGCCGGCGTCGAGGGGCACCGGCAGTTCAACCCGGGCTGGCACCTCGCGCTGGACCTGCGGAACATGCTGCTGGTCAGCGAGTGCGTGGCCCGAGCGGCCCTGGAGCGCACCGAGAGCCGGGGCGGGCACACCCGCGAGGACTGCCCGTCGATGGAGCGCGCCTGGCGCCCGGTGAACCTGCTGTGCAGGCCGGTGGATCCGGCGCCGAAGGACCCGGCGGCCGACCGGATCACCCTGGTCCGCACCCGCACGGAGCCCATCCGCCCCGACCTGCTCGCGCTCTTCGAGAAGGAAGAGCTGGCCAAGTACCTCGCCGAAGAGGAGCTGTACGGATGAGTACGTACGACGCGAGCTTCCGGATCTGGCGGGGCGACGCGGAGGGCGGGGAACTGCGGGACTTCACCGTCGAGGTGCACGACGGGGAGGTGGTCCTGGACATCGTCCACCGGCTCCAGGCCACCCAGGCCTCGGACCTGGCGGTGCGCTGGAACTGCAAGGCCGGCAAGTGCGGCTCGTGCAGTGCGGAGGTCAACGGCCGGCCGCGGTTGATGTGCATGACGCGCATGTCGACCTTCGAGCGGTCCGAGACGATCACGGTCACCCCGCTGCGCGCCTTCCCGGTCGTCCGCGACCTGGTGACGGACGTGTCCTTCAACTACGCCAAGGCGCGGGAGGTGCCGGCCTTCGTTCCGCCGGAGGGGGTGGCGCCGGGCGAGTACCGGATGCAGCAGGTCGACGTGGAGCGCTCGCAGGAGTTCCGCAAGTGCATCGAGTGCTTCCTGTGCCAGGACACCTGCCATGTGGTGCGTGACCACGAGGAGAACAAGGGTGCCTTCGCCGGTCCGCGGTTCCTGATGCGGGTGGCGGAGCTGGACATGCACCCGCTGGACGCGGCGGCGGAGGCGGGCCTGGACCGCAAGCGCACCGCGCAGGAGGAGCACGGGCTCGGCTACTGCAACATCACCAAGTGCTGTACGGAGGTCTGCCCGGAGGGCATCAAGATCACCGACAACGCGCTGATCCCGCTGAAGGAGCGGGCGGTGGACCGTAAGTACGACCCCCTGGTCTGGCTGGGGAACAAGATCGGACGCCGGTCGGCCAGGCCCTAGGGCCCGTCCTTCGGGTCGGGCCGTCCTGCCGTCCGCGCCCCCGGCGATCGTGCCGCCGGGGGCGCGGGTGGCCGGGCCGGCGGGGTCAGCGTCCGGAGTGGTCGATGACGTTGCCGTTGGAGCAGTTGTTCGCGTGGAGCCCCACCCAGTCACCGAGGACCGGGACCACGGCCACCTCTTGGAGGCAGACGGCGGCCGCCGTGAAGTTCCAGTTGTTGGCCGCGTTCACCCCGCCGCCGAAATTGCTGTCGTTGTCGGCGTGGGCGGGCGTGGCGAGGGCGAGCGCGGCCACGGTGAGCGCGGCGGCCGAAACGATCTTCTTCATGGGCTGCCAACGAGCCGTCGGCGGGCCGGTCACGGACGATGACTCCGAATGCGGGGCCGCGAAAGCCCCCATACCCTCCCAATTGTGATTCCGCCGAGAAGCAGGCCGCGCCGCAGGATGTTCGTACGGGCCGGGCTCGCCCTGGCGGCCGGACTGCTCGCGGTCGGCGGCTGGAGCGCGGCCGGGGCGGCGCCCGCGTGGGCCGAGGATCCCGTCACCCTGTCCCAGCAGGGGCAGATCACCGACCGCGTGGGGGCGCTGGGCGACCGGCAGGCGTCCGTCACCGCGGCGCTCGACAAGCTGTACGCCGACCGGAGGATCCAGCTCTTCGTCGCCTACGTACGGGACTTCTCCGGGCGCTCCCCCCAGAGCTGGGCCGACGCCACCGCCCAGCGCAACGGCCTCGGCCAGAACGACGTCCTGCTGGCCGTGGCGACCGGGGCCCGCCAGTACGCCTATTCGGCCGATGTCGACTCCGGTTTCACCGAGCAACAACTGGCCGACGTCGCGCGGACCGCCATCGAGCCCGCCCTGAGGCAGAACGACTGGGCGGGTGCCGCCATCGGCGCGGCCAACGGCTACAACGCCGTCCTCGGCGGTCAGCCGATCCCCGCGCCCACCATCACCCCCGGACCGGCGAATCCCGGCGGCAAGGCGGACGGCGAGAGCGGGGCCGGGGACTTCGTGCTCCCGGTGGTCGCCGTCGGCGCGGCCGGGGCGCTCGCGGCGTACACGTACACCCGCCGCAAGCGCAAGGACGCCGCCGGTGGCGGGCGCGGTACGACGACCGGGCCGGGCTGGCCCGAAGGGGCGCCGGACCGGCTCCCGCTCCCGGAGCTGGACTCCCGGGCCAAGGCCCTGCTGGTGGAGACCGACGACGCGGTCCGCACGAGCACCGAGGAACTCGGTTTCGCCTCCGCCCAGTTCGGCGAAGAGGCGGCCCGCCCCTTCGTCGCGGCCGTGGAGTACGCCAAGAACGAGCTGACGCACGCCTTCCGGCTGCGTCAGCAGCTCGACGACGCCTACCCGGAGGACGACGCGACCCGGCGTCGGATGCTCGACGAGATCGTCGCCCGGTGCGCCGAGGCGAACCGGCGGCTGGACGCCGAGTCGGCGGACTTCGACCGGCTGCGGGACCTGGAGAAGAACGCCCCGCAGGCGTTGGCGAGCGTGGAACAGGAGTATCTGGAGCTGACGGGGCGCGCGAGCACCGCCGAGGCGACCCTGACCGCGCTGACCCGGCGGTACGCGGACTCGGCGTCCGCGCCCGTGGCCTCCAACGCCGAACAGGCCAAGGACCGGCTGCTGTTCGCGGCGACCAACCTGGGCCTGGCCCACGCGGCCCTCGACGCGGGCGAGAAGGGCCCGGGGGCCGTGCACGTACGGGCCGCCGAGGGCGCGGTGGACCAGGCGGCGACCCTGGTGGACGCGGTCGAGCGGCGGGCGCAGGAGCTGGCGGAGGCGGCCGGGAAGCTGCCGGGCGCGCTGACCGAGACGGACACCGACCTCGCGGACGCGCGCGGGCTGCTCACCGGAACGGCGGAGGGCACCTCGACGGCGGACCTGCGCGGACGGATCGGCCGGGCCGAGGCCGTACTGGCCGACGTACGGCGGGAGGAGGCGGCCGGCCGGTACGACCCGATCGACGCCCTGCGCCGGATCGAGGAGGCCGACGCGGCCCTCGACGAGGCCCTGGCCGGGGCGCGGGAGCGGGAGTCGGGACGGCAGCGTGCGGTGGCCCTGCTCGACCAGGCCATGCTCGCGGCGCGCAGCGCGATCGGCGCGGCGACGGACTACATCACCACCACCCGGGGTGCGGTGGGCAGCCAGGCCCGGACCCGGCTGGCGGAGGCGGGCCGGCACCTGGAACGGGCGGTGGCCCTGACCGAGGCCGACCCGGCGGGGGCGCTCGCGGAGACCCAGCGCGCGGACGCGCTGGCACGGGAGGCGCAGCAGCTGGCGGAGCAGGACGTCCGCGCGTACCAGGACCCGTACGCGGGCCGGCGGCACGGCGGCGGCCAGGGCGGTGCCGTACTGGGCGGGATCATCCTCGGCGAGATCCTGCGGGGCGGCCGGGGCGGCGGGGGCTTCGGCGGCGGCTTCGGGGGCGGGGGCGGAGGTTTCGGCGGCGGGGGCGGCAGCGGTCCCGGCTCCTTCGGCGGCGGCGGAACCCGTGGCCGCATGGGCGGCGGCGGCCGCTTCTGAACTGCACACACATCGGCCCTGACCAGGAGAGACCCACCATGAGCAAGCAGACCATCCTCGGCCGTGTCACCCAGCTCGCCAAGGCCAACATCAACGCGCTGCTGGACCAGGCGGAGGACCCGCAGAAGATGCTGGACCAGCTGATCCGGGACTACACGAACAACATCTCGGAGGCGGAACAGGCGGTCGCGACGACGATCGGCAACCTGCGGATGATGGAGGCGGACCACACGGAGGACGTGGACGCGGCCGCCGAGTGGGGCGGCAAGGCCCTGGCGGCGAGCAGGAAGGCGGACGAGCTGCGGGCGGCGGGCTCGGCGGCGGACGCCGACACGTTCGACAACCTCGCGAAGGTGGCACTGGGCCGGCAGATCCAGTCCGAGAAGGAGGCGAAGACGGCGGAGCCGACGATCGCCGCGCAGACGGAGGTCGTCGACAAGCTCAGGTCGGGTCTGGACGCGATGCGGAACAAGCTGACGGAGCTGCAGGGCAAGCGCGACGAGCTGGTGGCCCGGGCCAGGACGGCCCAGGCCCAGAACACCATGCTGGACGCGGTGAAGAACATCGACGTCATGGACCCGACGAGCGACCTGGCCCGCTTCGAGGAGAAGGTGCGGCGGGAGGAGGCGATGGCGCTCGGCAAGCAGGAACTGGCGGCATCCTCCCTGGACGCCCAGTTCGAGGCCCTGGACGACCTCGGCAAGTCCTCGGAGATCGAGGCCCGCCTCGCCGCCCTGAAGTCCGGCAAGGCCGCCTAGGCGGCCCAGGGCCCCGGGTCGCGAGGCCGCCCGGCCGGGGCAGGGGCCGACACGTGCTGTCGGCCCCTGCCCCGGCCGGGCGGGAGGTGATCAGCCGTACATGCTCAGGAGCTGCTCCGCCGAGAGTTCGGCGACGGCCTCCGACGCCGCTCCGGGCAGCGGGAGTTCGAACCAGACCGTCTTGCCGCGGTGGGTGCGGCGCGTGCCCCAGCCCGCCGACAGCAGGCCGACCAACTGGAGGCCGCGGCCGCCCTCGTCGGTGTCGCGGGCGCGGCGGCGGCGGGGCTGGACCAGGTTCGCGTCCCAGACCTCGCAGACCAGCGTGCGGTCCAGCAGGAGGCGCAGCCGGATCTCGCCCTCCCCGTACCGCAGGGCGTTGGTGACCAGCTCACTGACCAGGAGTTCGGTCGTGTCCAGCAGGCCCTCCAGGCCCCAGGCCGGGAGCTTGGCCCGGGCCAGTTCCCGGGCTCGGCCCACCGAGCGCGCCTCGCGCGGCAGTTGCCAGTCGCCGACCGCGTCCACCGGCAGGCCCTGCACCCGGGCCATGAGCAGGGCGATGTCGTCCTCGCCGTGCCGGGTGTCGAGGGTGTTCAGCACGTGGTCGCAGACGTCCTCCAGCGGCCGGACCGGATCCGCGAGGGCCGCGCGCAGTCCGCGCAGCCCCTCCTCCAGGGGATGGTCGCGGGATTCCACGAGCCCGTCCGTGTAGAGCGCCAGCAGAGCCCCCTCCGGCAGGTCGACCTCGACCTCCTCGAAGGGTTCGCCGCCCACGCCCAGCGGCATCCCGGGCGGTACCTCCAGGAGCAGTGCGGGCCGCGGGACGCCCGCCTCGTCCGGGGGTTCGACCAGCACGGGCGGCATGTGGCCCGCGTTGGCGATGGTGCAGCGCCGCGTCACCGGGTCGTAGACCGCGTAGACGCAGGTGGCGAGGTACACCTCGGAGCGGTCCGCGTCCCGCGAGTGCAGGGCCGCCCGGGAGGCCTGCTGGGAACCGCCGGGGGCGCCGAGGCCCCGGGCGATCTCGTCGAGCGCGGTCAGCACCTCCGCCGGTTCGAGGTCCAGCAGCGCGAGTGTGCGTACGGCGGTGCGCAGTTCGCCCATGGCGACGGCGGCCCGTAGGCCACGGCCCATGACGTCGCCGACGACCAGCGCGGTGCGGTGCCCGGGCAGCTCGATGACGTCGAACCAGTCGCCGCCGACCTCGGTGGCCGCGTTGCCGGGCAGGTACCGGCAGGCGATGTCGAGGCCGGCCGCCTCCGGGTCGCCGGGGGGCAGCAGGCTGCGTTGCAGGATCAGCGCCCGCTCGTGCTCGCGGCGGTAGAGCCGTGCGTTGTCGATGCACACGGCGGCCCGTGCGGCCAGTTCCACGGCCACCGCCCGGTCCCGTTCGCCGAAGGGTTCGCTGCCCTTGGTGCGGGAGAACTGGGCGAGTCCGACGACCGTGTCGTGGGCGACCATCGGCACGACCAGCGTGGACTGGACGAGGTCCTCCGGTCCGCCGCCCTCGATCAGCCGGGTCCGTGCCGTACGCAGGGCCAGCGCGCCCGGCGAGGCGGCCGGGTAGCGGTGGATGTCGCCCACGGAGACCGGCGCGCCGGCGCCCGTCAGAGGGGCGTCCGAGACGGCGGAGGCGAAAGCCACCCGGCGCAGGGCGGCCGAGGGCGTCCGGGCCGGGCCTTGGCCGGGCAGGCTGGGCACGCCCGGGCCCTGGGGTCGGGCGGGTCGGTCGTCGTCGCCGAGGAGCAGCCCCTGGTAGAGGTCGACGGCGGCCAGGTCGCAGAAGCCGGGGACGGTGACGTCGAGGAGTTCGCGTGCGGTGGTCTCCAGGTCGAGGGAGTTCCCGATGCGGTGCCCGGCCTCGTTGAGGAGGGCGAGGTTGCGCCGGACCCCGGCGGCCTCGCGGGCGGCGAGGTGGCGGCGGGTGACGTCGGTGCCGATGCCGGCGACGCCGATGGGGCGGCCGCTGCCGCCGTGTACGCGGTAGAGGTTGATGGACCAGTGGCGGTTCTCCCGGCTGCCGGGCGTGGCCCCCGTGATCCGCAGGTCGGTGACCGAGTCGCCGGTGTCCAGCACCCGGCGCAGGGCTTCGGACATCCGGTCGGCCTCGTGCGCGGGCAGGTAGTCGTGCACGGTCCGGCCGCGGTGCTCCTCGGCGGCGCCTCCGAAGACGGTGGCGAAGCGGCGGTTGGCCCGCTGCACGGTGAGGTCCGTACCGAAGAGCAGGAAGCCGAAGGGAGATTGGCCGAATATCGCTTGTGAGGCCGCCAGGTCGGATTCGATCCGGCGCAGCGCGCGTACGTCGACGACGACACACAGCGCGGCCCGTTCGGCGGTCTCCGTCTGGGTGGGCATCACATAGATCTCGGCCACGCCGTGCGCGCCGTTCCCGCCCGGGATCCGGAAGGGGATCAGGCCGGTCCACTCCTTGCCGTCGAGGATCTCGGCGACCTTGCGGTGCGCGTCGGGACGCAGCTCGGGCGGCATGAAGGCGTCGACCGGGTCGCGTCCCACGGCCTGGGAGGCGCTCAGCCCGAACAGTTCCTCGGCGCGCAGGCTCCACTGGTCGATGAACCCGTCGGGTCCGATCGAGAAGGAGGCGACCTTTATGTAGTCATATATCGAGCCAGGCGGACTGCTGTGCCACAGGGCGTCGTGCCATGTCTCTCGCGGCACGTCGGTCTGATGTGCCTGCGCAGGTATCTCGCTCACGCGACCGTCCCCTCCAGCTCACCGCAACCGGACCGGCCATGACCGAAGTATTCAGCACCACGGCCCCGGACGGCACGGCGTTCACGATCACAGCACGGTCTCGATGATTTCGAGCCATGTCGCGCGATCTCCTCCAAGATCTTCCCCCGACTGTCGTCGGGATGCGTTCCCCAGAGGTCACACGCCACCGTTCACCTTGTTACTCACCAGGAAGAGCCAACTCGAACCACACAGTCTTGCCCGATTTCCCGTGCCGGGTCCCCCAGCGCTGCGAGGAGACGGCGACCAGGTGCAGGCCACGGCCCCCCTCGTCGTCGTGGTTCGCGACCCGCTCACGTGGCGGATCCGGAAGCGGATCGGAAACCTCCACGAGCAGGGCGGGGCCGGCCGCGGGGCTGTCGGCGGCCGGATTGCGCCGTTCCAGGCGGACGCCGATGGGGCCGGAGGCGTACCGCAGGGAATTGGTGACGAGCTCGCTGACCAGCAGGACGGTCACATCACCGACGGCTTCCAGGCCCCAGTCGTGCAAGGTGCCTCGGACGGCGTGGCGGGCGGTACGGACGGCACCGGGCTCGGCGGGGAAAGCCCACTCGGCGCACTCACCGTCTGTGTCGATCACGCCGATCACTTCCCGGGCCAGCAGCGACCCCAGTCCGGTTCGTCGGGGACGAAAGGGGGACGAGATAGGGATTAATAGCGACATACCCGATATTCGGGGCGTCGTACCACTCGATCCCCCACCCACCGGCGCACTGTGGCGCAGACGGCCTAGACCGGGAGCGTCACGCGCCCCCGTCGCCGTCCTGGCGCAGCCGGCGCCCGGCCTCGGCGACCGCGGGCCGGTCCTGGTCCAGCCAGTCCACCGACTCCAGCTCCTCCGGCCCGAGCCAGCGCAGCTCGTCGTGGTCCTCCAACGGGGCGGGCACTCCGGACAGCAGCCGGGCCGTCCACACGTGCAGGACGAGGCCGGGCCGCAGCGGCCACTCCCCCGGGATCCGCTCCAGCGGCTCGGCCTCGACGCCGAGCTCCTCGCGCAGTTCGCGCACCAGCGCGTCGGGGACGGACTCGCCCGGTTCGGCCTTGCCGCCCGGCAGCTCCCAGCGTCCGGCGAGTTCGGGCGGTGCGCTGCGGCGGGCGGCCAGCAGGCGCCCCTCATGACAAAGGGCTCCGCCCACGACCACTCGTACCGTCATGGGCGGAGCCTATGTCAGCGTCGCGGGGCGCTGCGACGCTCAGTTCATCGTGGCGGTCTGACCGATCCGCTCGACCCAGTAGAGCTGCTTGTGTCCTCGGTCCTCGAGGCTGTCGGCGACCTTCTGGGCCTCGGCCCGGGTGGCGTACCTGCCCACCCGGTAGCGGTTGCCGTTGTCGTCCTCGCGTATGACCAGCCACGGAAGCAGGGCACCGCTGTCGTTCATTGCGTTTCACCCTCCGCCGACGTACGTGTCCGGGAAACCGCATTGCGCATATGCCCGAGCTTACGCCCGACCTTTACGGAGCGGATACGGTTTTTCACGAAGAGATACCTCACAGGCGTACGCATCCGGCCATGCGTACGAGTGGGCCGTGCGCGCCGGTTCGAACGGGGCGCACCGGCGGCCGGAGCGGGATCGCCGCGCCACCGGGCGAGAGGCATCCGCGCAGGTGGCGCGGGGGAAGCGGCGGGGCATCCGGAGCGGTCCCGGCCGCGGCGCACGGGAAGGGGGTCCCGGCATCCGGACCGAACGGTCCGAGGACGCCCGGGGCCGCGAGGGCGCGGGCGACCACCATCGCGCCGAAACCCGCCGGGTCGCCGGTGCCCGGTCGGGCGTGCGTGAACCCCCGGGCGGCGCCAGGGGGTTGATGTCGCGCAGAAGGGAACGGAGGGGAACGGAGGGGAACGGAGGGGAGCAGAAGGAGGCGGCTACCTCACCGGGAGGTGGTACGCCAGGCGGTAGCGGTCCGCCGGGACCACCACGTCGGCGGTCTCCACGGCCCGGCCGGAGGCGTAGTAGGTGCGGCCGATCACCAGCACCACATGCCCCGGCACCCCACCGAGGAGCAGGATCTCCTCCGCCAGACCGGGCCGTGCGCCGACCTCCTCGACGACGTTGTCCACGACGACGTCGATCGCGGCCATCCGGTCGACCACCCCGGAGCCGCCCAGCGGTCCTTCCTCGGGCAGCATCACGGGGGTCCGGCCGGTCACGGACAGCGGCTCCCAGGAGGTCGACAGCATCATCGCCTCCCCCGCGTCGCGGAAGACGTACCGCGTCCGCATCACGCGCTCGCCCGGTTCGATGCCGAGCCGCTTCGCGATCTCGGCGGGCGCGGCCGCCTGCTCGCTGCTCGACTCCCATGTGCCGCGCGCGCCCGCGTCGGCCTGTTCCTGGCGGAACGGCGTCGAGGCGCCGCCCGTGCGGTAGCCGGCGCGCGCCACCCGCCGCGGGACCGGCTGTTCCCGTACGTACGTGCCGGATCCGGACCGGCCCTCGACCAGACCCTCCGCCATGAGGACCTTGCGCGCCTCCAGGGCCACGGTGTCGGAGACCCCGTACTCCTCGCGGATGCGTGCCTGAGAGGGAAGCCGGGCGTGCGGGGGCAGAGAACCGTCGACGATCTTCCGTCGCAGATCCCCGGCCACGCGCAGATAGGCCGGCTGCTCACCGAAAGTCACTGGCCACTCCCATCAGGTTGACAGACAGCTACACCCTG
Organism: Streptomyces sp. CLCI03; assembly: GCF_053615355.1. NCBI lineage: Bacteria > Bacillati > Actinomycetota > Actinomycetes > Kitasatosporales > Streptomycetaceae > Streptomyces > Streptomyces sp. CLCI03. Next base: position 3,073,360 of record NZ_CM132132.1, read on the forward strand.
GCAACCGACGGTTGAAGACCGCAAGCAAGGGCCAGAGTTTCACTCGAAGTGATGAAGCCAGGTCCTCAAACCCGTGACCCTGCGTCACCCCGAAGTCGTCACACCGACTCGGACGAGGGCCCCCCGTCCTCCAGGTCGTACCCGTCCTCCATGTCGTCCTCGATCTCCTGCAGCCACTGCGGAATCACCGTCGAAAGCCCGTACGCACCGCGCAGCGCCTGTGCCGTCTCCAAGGACATGGCGAGCTCCGCCCCGCGCCACAGCCGGTTGAAATCCTCCGGCGTCCTGGCCTGCGACGCGCGCTGCCACTGCGCGCGCGCCGCCTCGATCTCCTTCAGCTGCGCCGCCACGGCCTTCTCCGTCCCCGGCCGGGCCGCGTCCCCCTGGAGGAGCTTCGCCTCGGCACCCAGCGCCGTGTTCACCTCACGTGCCCACGCCTGGTACTCCTCCAGCACGTCCTCCACGTCGCTGTCGGGAGGTCGGCTCATGACGAACTCGACGGAGTTGGCGGCCTGCAGGAAGGCCGCCTGCTCGGGCCTGAGCATCGGCGCGTCCTTGCGCAGGCTGCCCCGCCACTCCTCCTCGGTCGTCCCGATCACGCAGACCAGCGTCCGGTTCCCCTGGCGCCAGGACGCGCGGGAGGGCGCGTAGTAGAACATCTCCGCGTACTCGGGCAGTGCCCACGTGTCCATCGCGTACGCGTCCTGGGCCTTCCAGCACGTGTCCTCGGCCGCGCGGTCGGCCGCCCGGGACTCGGGGTCGTCCGGCACCTCCAGCACCTGGGCGGCGGTGACCTCGCCGTGGTGCACCCGTGCGCAGTCGATCCGGTACGTCACGGGCCGCTCGTCGATCAGGTCCCCGCCGGGAACGTTGAAGCAGTCGCCCGCCCGCAGGTCGTCGAGGTCCGTGAGCTCGCCCTCGACGTCGCTGTACTCGCGCAGCGAGTCGAACCGCTCGTCGACGGAGTTCAGGAGCCGCTGGCCGGCGAACACCAACGCGCCGGTCATCAGCACGGACACCACCAGGCCCACGATCGCCAGGATCTTGCCCCGGTCGCCCCGCTTCGCGATCTGCACGAGGGCCGCGATGCCGAAGGCCACGCCCAGCGGCGGGAAGCACAGCAGCCCGGACAACAGCGAGGCGAGTGCGAATCCGTTGAGCGCTGGCGGCTGCTGTCCGTAACCGGGCGGCGGGGCCCACCACAGGGGCGGCGGGGGCCCGGAGGGGCCCGATCCGGGAGGAGGACTCGGCGGGTTGCTCACGGGGGTGGACTCCATCGCAGGGCGGCATCGCGGGGCGCCGCGCCGCAGCGGGCGCGAACGAATGCGCGAAATAGTACGCAGCTCAGGCGCCCGGCGGATCGGTCGCCCCCGCCGTCACGCACAGCCCGGTCGGCGCCCACCGCTCCCGCGCCCCGGTGCGTGACAGCACCCCGCCGACGATCATCGACGCGTAACATCCGTGCCGTACACCGGCCATGACCGAGCGAAGGTGTTCCACCCATGACGCACGCACTCCCCGGCTACATCTGTTCCGAGGACGGCACCCGCGCGGACGTCCGGACCGCCCCGTGGGCGTGCCCGGTCTGCGGCGGACCGTGGGACCTCGATTTCACCCCGGACCCGACCGCGGCCCTGGACCCGGCCGCGGGGCCGAACTCGCTGTGGCGGTACGGGTCCGTGCTGCCGCTGCCCGGGGCGTTCTCCGTGTCGCTGGCCGAGGGGCACACGCCACTGATCCCGCTGGCGGAGCGGATCCACGCCAAACTCGACTTCCTGATGCCCTCGCTGTCCTTCAAGGACCGGGGCGCGGTGATGCTCGTGGAGCTCGCCCGGCGGCTCGCGCCGCAGCGGGTCGTGGCGGACAGCAGCGGCAACGCCGGTACGGCGGTGGCCGCGTACTGCGCGCGCGCCGGGCTCGACTGCGAGATCTACGTCCCCGAGGGCACGTCGGAGAAGAAGACGGCCCGGATGCGGGCCCACGGCGCCGTCGTCCGGGTGGTCCCCGGCGGCCGGGAGGACGCCGCGCAGGCCGCCCGGGCGGCGGCGGACGCACCCGGCGTCTTCTACGCGAGCCACGTGTTCAACCCGTACTTCCTGCACGGGACCAAGACGTACGTGTACGAGGTGTGGGAGGAGTTGGGCGGCCGGCTCCCGGAGGCGCTGGTGGTCCCCGTGGGCAACGGCACCCTGCTGCTCGGGGCCGCCCTGGCCGTGGAGGAGCTGGCCCGGCGCGGGGTCCGGCCGCCGGCCCTGATCGCGGTCCAGGCGGAGGCGGTGGCCCCGCTGGCGCGGGCCTTCGCGGCGGGCGCGGAGGAGGCCGCTCCGGTGGAACAGCGGCCGACCCTGGCCGAGGGGATCGCGATCCCGGCGCCGCCGCGCGCCCGCCAGATCCTGGCGGCGGTCCGCAAGTCCGGCGGCACCGTCCTGACCGTCCCGGACGACCGGCTGCGCGAGGCCCAGCGGGACCTGGCCCGCCGCGGCCTGTCCGTGGAGGCGACGGCCGCCGCCTGCTGGGCCGCGGTGGGCCCCGCGGCTCCCGGGGATCCCTTGCAGGGCCGCACCGCCGTGCTCCCCCTGTGCGGCGCGGGGAAGTAGAGGGCGGCCCACCTGCGCCCCGCGCCGGCGTCCGCGCCCCGCACCGCCCCACGTCCATGTCGGAATTCCGCGAGCCCGGACGCGCCCGGTCTGATGAACTGGCCCCATGACCACCCATGTTGATCTCGCCGCCCGGGCCAAGGCGTTCACGGCCCTGCACACCCCGGCCGCCCCGCTCGCCCTCGCCAACGCCTGGGACGTGGCAAGCGCCCGCATCGTCGAAGCCGCCGGCGCCCCCGCCGTCGCCACCACCAGCGCCGGCGTGGCCTGGTCCCTCGGGTCCCCCGACGGCGACGCGCTCGCGCGGGACCGGGCCCTCGACCTCGTCGCCCGCGTGGTCGACGCCGTCTCCGTGCCCGTCACCGCCGACATCGAGGGCGGCTTCGGCGCCGACCCGGCCGCCGTGGGCGAGACCGTCACCGGGGTCCTCGCCGCCGGGGCGGTCGGCATCAACATCGAGGACGGCCACCGCGACCCCGCCGAGCAGGTCGAGCGCCTGGCCGCGGCCCGCGCCGCGGCCGACGCCGCCGGGGTCCCGCTCTACATCAACGCCCGCGTCGACACCTACCTCCGGGGCTTCGGCGAGGACGCCACCCGCCTGGACGACACCCTGGCCCGCGCCGCCGCGTACCTGCGGGCCGGAGCCACCGGCGTCTTCGTGCCGGGCGTCCTGGACCCGACCACCGTCGCCGAGCTGGCCAAGGGCATCGACGCGCCCCTCAACATCCTGCTCGGCCCGGACGCCCCGACCGTGGCCGCCTTCGGCGCCCTCGGCGTCTCCCGCGTCAGCCTCGGCTCCTGGGTGGCCGAAGCCGCGTACGCCCTGGTGCGCCGCGCCACCGAGGAGCTGCTCTCGGAGGGCACCTACGGGGCGCTCGCGCACTCCCTGCCCTACGGCGAGCTGAACGACCTGCTCAAGGGCTGAGAAATCCGGAAGCGTGCATGGGCCAACGACCTTAGGATCCGGGCATGAGCACCTCAACTCCGGTCGACGGCAAGGCCGCCGGGTCCGCCACCGGCCCGCTCGGCGGGATCTCGGGGGCGGTCTGGGCCGCCCTCGCCCTCGTCTACGTGGTCTGGGGCTCGACCTACCTCGGCATCCGGATCGTCGTCGAGACCATGCCGCCCTTCCTCTCCGCCGGAGCCCGGTTCATCACCGCCGGTCTGCTGCTGGCCGGGGTCGTCGCCTGCCGGTACGGCACGGCCGCGCTGCGGGCCACCCGCGCGCAGGTCGGCTCGTCGGTCCTGGTCGGCCTGCTGCTGATCCTCGGCGGGAACGGCGGTGTGGTCCTCGCCGAGACCTCGGTGCCCTCGGGCCTCGCCGCGCTGCTGGTCGCGGCGGTGCCGATGTGGGTGGTGGTGCTCCGGGCGAGCACCGGGGACCGGCCGCCGCGGCGCACCCTGATCGGGGTGCTGGTGGGTCTCGCCGGGCTCGCGGTGCTGACCAGTCCCGGGCTCAGCGGCGCGGTGCGGCTGTCGGGGGTGCTGCTGGTCGTGGCGGCCTCGGTCCTGTGGTCGCTGGGATCGTTCACGGCGCCCCGGCTGTCGCTGCCGGCCAACCCCTTCACGGGCAGCGCCTACCAGATGTTCGCGGGCGGGATCGCCGCCGTGGTCGTCGGCCTGCTGCGCGGCGAGCACCGCGGTCTGGACCCGGCGGCGTTCTCCACCGCCTCCTGGGTGGCTCTGGGCTATCTGACGGTCGTCGGCTCGCTGGTCGGCTTCACGGCGTACGTGTGGCTGCTCCAGGCCGCTCCGCTGTCGCTGGTGTCCACGTACGCGTACGTCAATCCGGTGGTGGCCGTGGCGCTCGGCACGCTGATCCTCGACGAGGCGCTGACCTGGCCGATCGTGGTCGGCGGTGCGATCGTCGTCGCGGCGGTGGGTGTGATCGTCGGTACCGAGCGGAAGAAGTAGCGGAAGAGGACGCGGCGGCGGCGCGGGTGCGCGCTCAGCCCCGCGCGGCCTGTTCGTACAGGGCTTTGGCGTGCTCGTCGAAGAGCGCGGCCGTGGAGTCCACGTCCGTGTCGCCGCCGCTCAGCACCCCGATCAGGTGCCCGGCCCGGTCCGGGCCGCCCCGGTCGGCGATCCAGGGGCTGCCGCTGGTCCCCGTCCAGAACCCGGCGCAGCTCATGTAGAGCATGTCGGGGTCGTCCTCGTCGTGGTGGGTCTGGGTGGTGCAGGAGACGGGCTTGTTCTCGGGGTTGTGCTCGGACTCCGGGTAGCCGACGACGGTCACGTCCCGCTCGTACCCCGAGGTCCACTCGGGCTTCGGTGCCTCGGCGCCGCCACCGACCGCGTCCTGGACGCTGCGCCCGTCCTCGTCCGGCTCGATGGTGAGGAAGGCGAAATCGGCGGTGTCCTCGCCCCATTTCGTCCAGCGGTCGTCCACGTGGATCGACCTGACCTTCCACACGCCCAGCGGCTGGGTGCCGGCGCCCTCGCCGGAGAAGGCCGGGGCGAAGGAGAGCTCGCCGATGGCCAGGCCGTCGTGGGCCACCTCGCCCGGTTGTCCGTCCTCGCCCGCGGGGGCCACGCAGTGGGCTGCGGTGGCGACGACGTTGCCCTCGGGGCTGTCGACGACGCTCGCCGTGCACCAGTGCTCGCCGCCCGCCATGAGGACGCCGACGGTGGGGAAGGGGAGCACCGGCCGCTCGCCGGGCACCTTGAGGAACGCGACGGCGAACACCGCCACGATCCCCGCCGCGGCGGCCGCCGACGCCCCCTTCACCACCGTGCTCATCGCACGACGGGAGCGGGTGTCGGTGCCTTCATCACCTTGCTGATCCACTCCAGGGAGCCCTCCCTCATACCGCGCACGTACGACTTCCCGTTGTGCTCACCATCCTGGATCACCTGGAGCGAAGTGTGCACGGGGCCCTTGCCGAAGTCGTTCATGAACTTCTCCGCCTTGTCGCGACCGCTCTCCTTGGTGCCGATCTGGAAGTTGATGTAGACGTCCGGTCCGCCCGCGGCGATCAGCCGCGCGGCGAGCTTCTCCGGGTTGTCGGCGTCCATGGCCTGCTGGTTCCCCTGCCACAGCGGGGAGTCGGGGACGATGTCGACCCCGCTCGCGATGGCCGCCTTGAACCGGTCGGGGTGCTTGAGGACGTGCTTGAAGGCACCGAACCCGCCCGCGGAGGAGCCCATGAAGGCCCAGCCGTCGCGGGACGTGAAGGTCCGGAAATTGGCCTTCGTGAAATCCGGGATGTCTTCGACCATCCAGGTGCCCATCTTGGGCCGGCCGGGGATGTCCGAGGCGTCGAAGTGGTGCTTGGTGTCGGCGTTGTGCACCGGCATGATCAGGATGAAGGGCAGGCTGGTGCCGGCCTTGGCCCCGTCGCTCACGGCCTGCTGGAGGCCGAGGCCGGGACCCGTACCCCAGTAGTTGGTGGGGTAGCCGCGGCCGCCGGGCAGGGAGATCAGGACCGGGAAGCCGCTCTTGGCGTACCTCGGGTCGTCGTACTCCTTGGGTACCCACACCCACACGTCACCCGTGAAGCCGGACTTCTTGCCGGTGAGGGTGGTGCGGCCGATCTGGGTGCCGTCCGGCAGCCGGGAGGTGCGGACGAACGAGGCCTTCGGCCCGGTCGGCATCTGCACCTCCGGCGGCACGTCGGCGACCGCTCCGGCCTTCTCCTGGACCTTGCCGAAGGCGACCGGATCCCCTATGTCCGAGAAGAGGCCGTACCGGTACGCCGCCGTTCCGGCCCCGACGAGGGTGAGCGCGAGCCCACCGCTGATCAGAATCATGCGCAGTCGATGGGGGCGACGGCCGCCCTCGGTCACAGGGCCGCCGTCGCCTTGCTGGTCTTGCTGCACGGTTGTTGTCCCGTTCCTTCTCCGGCGCCCACGCGGGGCGCGGGTCGGACCGATCGGTCCCCCTTACACCCTTTACAGAGGTATGAACGACGGGATGGGTTGCCTGGGACGGGAGTGACGTGGCGAGCGCCACGCGGGCGGCCGGGACGGGCCGCCTGGAGGGGCCTCCGGGCCGGTCAGCCGACCTCGGGCTTCGGCCCCTTCAGGACCTTGCTGACCCACTCCAGGGAGCCTTCCTTCATGCCCCGGACGTAGTGCCAGCCGTTGTGCTCACCGTTCTGGATGTCGCGGATGGTCGTCTTGACCGGTCCCTTGCCGTACTGCTGCTGGAACTTCGTCATCCGGTCCTTCCCGCTCTCCTTGGTGCCGATCTGGAAGTTGATGTAGACCTCGGGACCCTTGGAGTCGATCAGCTTCTGGGCGAGCTTCTCCGGGTTGTTCGCGTCCATCTCCGCCTGGTGGCCCTTCCACAGCGGGGAGTCCGGAACGATCTCGCCGCCGCTGGCGATCACGGCCTTGAACCGGTCCGGGTGCTGCAGAACGGTCTTCATGCCGACGAAGGCGCCGGAGGAGGAGCCCATGAAGGCCCAGCCGTCACGGGACTTGTAGGTACGGAAGTTGGCCTTGACGAAGTCCGGGACGTCCTCGGCGATCCACGTGCCCATCTTGGCCTGGCCGGGGATGTCGGAGCCGTCGTAGTAGTACTTGGCGTCCGGGTTGAGCACCGGCATGATCACGACGAACGGCAGGCTGGTGCCGGCCTTGACGCCGTCGCTGACGGCCTTCTGCAGGCCGAGGCTGCGGTCGGCCCAGTAGTTGTCCGGGAAGCCGTTGCCGCCGGGGAGCGCGATGAGGACCGGGAAGCCGCTCTTCGCGTACTTCGGGTCGTCGTACTCCTTGGGCGCCCACACCCATACGTCGCCCTCGAAGCCGGACTTCGCGCCGGCGAGGCGGGTCTTGGCGATGATCGTGCCGTCGTCGAGCTTGGTGGTCTGCTTGAAGCCCGATCTGGGACCGGTCGGCAGAGCCACGTCCGGGTCACCGGAGGGGGTGGCGGCGGTCGCCGGGGCGCTCGGGTCCGCCTTGCCGGTGGCCGGGGGCGGGGTGTTCTTCCCGAAGCTCACCTCCTCGCCGTTGCCGGAGAACAGGTCGAGCTTCCAGGAGGCGAACCCGCCGCCGCCGAGCAGCAGCGCGAGGGCGACGCCCGCGCCGATCCACACGCGGCGCCGGGAGCGCTTCGGCTCCGGTATCCGGGCGGCGGCGGACCGCTCGCCGTCGGGCTGCCGGTAGGGGTACTGCGGCGGGCCCGGGTCCCCGGGGAAGTCCTGGTGGCCCTGGTACTGCTCCTGGGGCGGGTACCCCTGGTACGACGGCTGCTCATCAGGCCGCGGGCGCTGCGGGTACTGGTGCACGGACTTCGCTCCGAACGGTCATGACTGCCCCCCGAGGGCAGAACGGCTGTACTTCCCCTGGAGGCGATCCGGCCCGACCGACAGGACACCCCCTGGTTCTGATGTACGAAACCGTCACGTAGTTCCACGAGCGAGCGAAGTCACGCCGGGCGCCCCCGACCGGCCGGCCGCCTCGGCGCTGGGCGTCGAGCACCTCCGCGCACCGCCCGAGCAGCTGGATCAGCAGCTCCCGTTCCTCGCCGGTGAACGCGGCGGCGAGCGCCGACGCCGGCACGGACGGCCGTGTCGCACCTGTTTGGCGCTGCGGTCAACAGCCTTCCGTCGGGCCGATCTTGGCGTTCCGGCGGGCCCGCATGTCGACGTAGATGTACGGCAGTCCGGGCAGCAGCAGGAGCGGCGCGATCCACAGCGGGAGCGTGAACAGCACCTTCTCGCCGGCCAGCCACTTCACGAGGATCAGCACGGGCAGACCGACGACGAGGGAGAGCAGCCACTGGTGGCGCATGCGCAGGGTGCCCCGGCGCAGCTCCCAGGCGACGGTGACCGCGCCGATGGCCGTCCAGAAGGCGAGGTGGTCGGCCCGTACGTCCAGCGCGGTGGTCCGGCGGATCAGGAACGTGAGGAGCGGAAGCATTCCGAGGATGAAGCAGGCCATGGCCGTCGTGCGCAGGGCCCGGTGGGTGAAGGGGGCGCGTTCGCGCGCCCAGGCCGCGGCGAAGGCCCGTACGTCCGGGCCGACGACGTCCTGCGCGGTGCGCCCGGCGGCCTCCGCGTCCTCCAGGTGCGCGGAGAGCTCGTCGAGCATCTCCCGCATGTCCGCCTCGGCGACGCCGCGGTACCCCCAGTTGCTGCGGCAGGCCGCGAGTATCTGCTCGTTCGTCATGGTGTGTCTTCCCCCGTGGATGGCGTACCGGCGCGCAGGATCCGATCGACGGGCCCGACGAAGGACTGCCAGCCGGCCCGCCCCGCGGTCAGCTCGGCACGCCCGGCCTCGGTCGGTCGGTAGTACTTGCGCGGGGCGCCGCCGCTGGGGGACGGGGCACGGTAGGAGGAGATGAGCCCCGCCCGTTCCATCCGCGCGAGCAGCGGATAGATGCTGCCGTCACTGACGAGGTCGAGCCCACCCTCGGCGAGCGCCTGGGCGAACTCGAAGCCGTATCTGGGTCGTTCGGCGATCAGGGACAGGAGGCAGAGGTCGAGCACTCCGCGCAGGAGCTGGCTGCGCCGTTGGTCGGCGGTCGCGGTCGGCTCCATTGTCATGCGGTACAAGATAGTCACCTACTACCTTGCGCCGCAAGACAGTTGCGTCTCGCGCGGCAGCAGCAGCGGGGTGGCCAGGAGGAGGACTCCGGCGGCCGCGATCGCGGTGCGGGGGCCGGTGACGACGGCCAGCACGCCCCACCCGGCGGTCAGGACCGCGATGGTGATGCTGCTGCTGATCGCCCAGGCGGCCTGGGTGCGGGCGAGCCGGTCGGGGTCGACACGGGTGAGCCGGTAGGTGGCGAGCACCGGGTTGAACAGGCCGCAGCAGGCCACCAGACCGAACTGCACGGCGATGACGAGCGCCATCCCGGGGACGCCGGGCGGGACGAACGCCAGCCCGAGCGGCCAGCACGCGCGCAGCGCTCCGGCGGTGCGGAGCACCCGGTGCCGCCCGTACCGGGCCACGAACCGGGGTGCGAGGCGTGAGCCGACGAGGCCGCCGACACAGGGGAGCGCGAAGACGAGACCGTACTGCCACGGCGCGAACCCGAGACCGCGCAGCAGGAGCAGCGCGAGCAGCGGCTCGGAGGCCATGATCAGGCCGTTGACGACGATCGCGTTGAGGAACAGCGGGCGCAGCACGGGGTGGCGAAGGATGTGGCGCCACCCTTCGAGCAGATCGCCCGCGCGCAGCCGCGGCGCCCCGGCCACCCGTACCGGCTTCGGTTCCGTGCCGCCGACGGACCGGATGCCCAGCGCCGAGAGCAGGTAGCCGACCGCGTCGGCGACCACGGTCACCACCGGGCCGAACATCCCGATCAGAGCCCCGCCGAGCGGTGGTCCGACCATGGTCGCGGTCCATGTGGTCGATTCGAACCGGCTGTTCGCGACGAGCAGGTCGGCGGCCGGCACGAGCGTCTTCAGATACGCGCCGGCGGCCGCCTTGAAGGCGATGTCGGCCACGGCGACGACCACCGACACGAGCAGGAGCTGGGCGAAGCCGAGCCACCCGAACGCGAACGCGACGGGGACGCTGATCAGCGCGGCGAACCGGGTCAGGTCCGCCCCCACCATGACCGGCCGCTTGCGGCGCGGCTCCACCCAGGGACCGAGCGGCACCGCCAGTACGGCCCCCAGCACCCGCCCCGCCGCGGCCAGCGCCGCCACCTGGGCCGGCCCGGAGTCCAGTACGAGGATCGCCATCAGAGGGAAGGCGCCGAACCCGAGCGAGGTGCCGAACGCGCTGACGGCGTACGCGGCCCACAGCCGCCCGAAGCGTCGCCCGAGCCCCCGCGCCGGGCGCTCACCGCATTCCGCGGCCGCCTCCGTCAAGGCCGCCCCGAGCCCGCGGCCTCGTACGGCCCTGCACCCCGGGCGACCGCCTCCCGCTGCCTGTGCCCCATCCGGCCCCGGCCCCTCTCTCCGTGTCCCCGCATACTGCCACCGCGACCCCGGTGGCAGCGCCGCGAGGACCGGACCCCGACCGGGTCGATCCCGCGCCGACCTGCGCGTTCACGGGTGCGGCGGTCGGCTCGCCCCATGACCGGCCCCTGCCGAGTCCGCCGAACAGAAGCCCATCCGGCACGGTGACGACGAAGGGGTCGGACTCGACAGAGTCCGACCCCTTCTGAGCTGCGCGTTCGACTCAACACGCTAACGTGAAGTAGGCGAGCGACTACACGTTGAAGCGGAATGTCTGCGGGCCGATCCTGACCTGCGGCGGAGCCGCACGCGTCGCCCTGACCAGGCATTTCCCCGTTGGTGTGCGTTGGGTCCCGACGGTCGCTTACGGGTGTCCTGCGGACTGTCTGCGGACTGGCTACGGGGTCTCGACGGAGTCGAGGTGCCTGCGCAGTTCCGCGGCCATGTCTTCGTCGCCGCCCTCGGCCGGCAGCGGCCACGGGTCCTGCTCGCCGTTCGCCACAGCGAGGCTGCTCGCGAACCGGACGAGGTGAGGTGCAGGCACGGAAGGAGTCCCGGAGCCACCGCGCAACGTGGGCTCGGAAATGTCTCCACCAGAGCCCTCTCCAGGGACTCTGCCGTAGCGCGCCAGACTCAGCACCGTGAAGCGTCGCGGTCTCCTCGCCCCGCTGGACCGCGCACCGGCGCCCTTCAGGCGGGCCGAACGGCTGATGGATGATCAGATGCCCCAGCGCCATCCCAGCACGGGAAACAGCAGGGGCCAACAGCTTCCCTCTTCACCTGAATGCCCCTGCCGCGTTGCCCCCCATCCGCCCCGGTCATCGCATGGAGAGGGAGCACGAGCCCGCGCGGGGCCACCGGAAGGCAGGAAGGGCGCTATGTACGTTCGCAGCATCTATGCAACGGGTGATCCGGCCGAGCTCGACGGGGTCGCCGAGGCGCTCCGGACCGACGGGCGTGCGCTGCTGTCGGCGCAACCGGGCTTTCGCGGGATGGGGCTGTTCGCCGACCGCGAGCTCGGCAAGCTCCTGGTGGGATCGTGGTGGGAGGACGAGGCCTCCCGACAGGCCAGCTACGAGAACCTGAGCAAGCGGCGGGCCGAGATGATGGCGCCCTTCGCGCAGACCGTGACGGTCGACAACTGGGAAGCGGCGGTCGCCCGGCGCGCAGAGGAACTCGCGCCGGGCGCGGGGTTCCGGCTGGTCCACATGGACGTCGAGCCGGCCGACATCGACCTGCTGGTGGACACGTTCCGCGACACCTCACTGCCCAGGGTCCAGAAGGTTCCCGGACTGGCCGGCATCTCCCTGCTCATCGATCGCGACCGCGGCAGAGCCGCCGTCGGCGCGCTCTACGCCGACCGCGACGCACTCGTGGCATCCCGTGGCGCCGTCGCGGCGGTCCGCGGAGAGGCCACGGCGAAGGCTCGCGCAACCATCCGCAGCCTCGAGGAATTCGAGGTGGTCCTCGCCACGGCGGTACCCCACGCCTGACCCTGCCTCCGGTTCCGCGATCGCGAGTCAGCACCAAGTCGCCATGAGCATGCAGAAGGGGTCGAACTCGACGAGTCCGGCCCCTTCTGACGTGCATGCTTGCGAAATTAGTCCATCGGCCGGGGGCGTGGCTCGTACGCGGGGGCCCCTGCACGCCGCAGGGCCGCGGGATCTCGTCCCCGGAATCAGCCACCCAATCGGCGGCTCATCCCAACGGGTGCACGCAACCCACGTTGTGTACACATGGCACACTCGGTACCCTTGAGGCATGACTCAGCCGCTGCCCATAGAGTCCATCCGCGACGTACGCGCTCACTTGGCCGAAGTCGTCGAACGGGCCGACCGCGACGACGTGCCCACTGTCATCACCCGCCGCGGCAAGCAGGTCGCCGCCGTGGTGTCGATCGAGGTGCTGCGCAAGTACCAGGAGTGGGAAGAGCGCGAGATCAACCGCATCATCGACGAGCGCATGGCGAGCCCGGCCGCCGGCGTCCCGATCGAGGACGTGATGAGGGAGACACTGGCACGCAGTGAGTGACTACCGCACGGTGTTCCGGCCCGAGGCCCAGGCCGAGCTGCGCAAGATCCCGCGTGACATGGCGCTTCGCATCCTGGCCAAACTGACAGAGCTGGAGAGCGACCCCTTCGGCTTCAACACCACGGCACTCGTATCCCAGCCTGAGCGCCGCCGCCTCCGGGTCGGCGACTACCGTGTCGTGTACACGATCGACAACGGGGAGCTGGTGGTGTGGGTCGTACACGTCGGACACCGCTCCACGGTCTACGACACGTAGCTGCTCCAAGTTCTGCGGACTGCTGCGGACAGCAGAAGGGCCTGACCTGCATCCTCGCAGGTCAGGCCGCATCTGGATACGCGATCAGACGTTGAAGCGGAACTCGACCACGTCGCCGTCCTGCATGACGTAGTCCTTGCCCTCCATGCGGGCCTTGCCCTTGGCGCGGGCTTCGGCGACCGAGCCGCAGGCGACCAGGTCCGCGAAGGAGATGACCTCGGCCTTGATGAAGCCGCGCTGGAAGTCCGTGTGGATCACGCCGGCCGCCTCGGGGGCCGTGGCGCCCTTCTTGATGGTCCAGGCGCGGGTTTCCTTCGGGCCGGCCGTCAGGTAGGTCTGCAGGCCCAGGGTGTCGAAGCCGACGCGGCCGAGGGTGGCGAGGCCCGGCTCCTCCTGGCCGACCGACTGGAGGAGCTCAAGGGCCTCCTCGTCGTCCAGCTCGGAGAGGTCCTGCTCCAGCTTGGCGTTCAGGAAGATCGCCTCGGCCGGGGCGACCAGCGCCGACTGCTCCGCCTTGAAGGCGTCGTCCGTCAGCTCGTCCTCGTCCACGTTGAAGACGTAGAGGAAGGGCTTCGTGGTGAGCAGGTGGAGCTCGTGGAGCAGGTCGCCCTGCTCCGTGCCCTTGGTGATGCCCTTGGAGAAGAGGGTGTCGCCCGCTTCGAGGATCTTCTTGGCCTCGACGACGGCCGCGAGGACCGCGACCTTCTCCTTCTGGAGGCGGGACTCCTTCGTCAGGCGCGGCTCGGCCTTCTCGATGGACTGCAGGTCGGCGAGGATCAGCTCGGTGTTGATCGTCTCGATGTCGTCCTTCGGCGAGACCTTGCCGTCGACGTGGACGACGTTCTCGTCCTTGAAGGCGCGGATGACCTGGCAGATGGCGTCCGACTCGCGGATGTTCGCCAGGAACTTGTTGCCCAGGCCCTCACCCTCCGAGGCGCCGCGCACGATGCCCGCGATGTCGACGAAGTCGACGGTCGCCGGCAGGACGCGCTGCGATCCGAAGATGCCCGCGAGGACGGCCAGGCGCGGGTCCGGGACGCCGACGACGCCGACGTTCGGCTCGATCGTGGCGAACGGGTAGTTGGCCGCCAGCACGTCGTTCTTGGTCAGGGCGTTGAAAAGGGTCGACTTGCCGACATTCGGCAGGCCGACGATTCCGATCGTGAGCGACACGTTGGCGACTTCCCGTAGCTGGAGGGGGCGGCGGCCCAGGAGTGGGCCACCGGACAGTTTACTTTCCGATGAGTGGCGGTGGATGTACGCGTGTCCGGGGCCCGATCCGACCCGCTCCCCGCCTACTTTGGTGCCGTGGAGCAATACAGCACGCGATCGGCCCCTCACCGGCAGCGACCGCCCGCCCAGCGCCAGGCGCCCCGGTCCACCGCGGTGCCCGCCCAGGCCGGTGCCGGTCCGCGGCGGTCCGCGCTGGCGCGGCGGATGCCCCGGCCCCGGTTGACCGGGCTCGGCGGCGGGCTGTTCGCGTGTGCCGCCATGGTGCTGGTGGGCGGGATCTGCTGGCTGCTCTTCGGCTCCTCGCTCTTCGTCTACGGGCTGCTCTTCCTGCCCGTCGCCGCCGCCACCGCGCTCTGGGTACGGCCCGCCGACCTGATCACCGCGCCGATCGGCGTGCCCATCGCCTTCGCCGCCGGAGTGTGGCCCATCTCGGGCGGCTCCGGCGGCATCGGCGGGCATCTGATGGGGCTGGTCTCCGCGCTGTCCCTGCACGCCGGCTGGCTGTACGCCGGGACGCTGGTCGCCGCGCTCATCGCCGTCGTACGCAAGGCCGTACTGATCGGCAGGCGGCGGATGCCCCGGCGCATCGCCCGGTGAGCGCTCCCGCCGCTACTTCTTCGCCGCCTTCGCCGCCTTCGCGGCCGTCGTCGCCGTCGTCGCCTTGGCGGCCATCGCCGCTCCCACGATGCCCGCGTTGTTCTGCAGCTTCGCCGGGACGATCTCGGCCCGCACGCCCTCGATCAGCGGCAGGAACTTCTCCGGCTTGCGGCTGACGCCCCCGCCGATGATGAAGAGGTCGGGCGAGAACAGCATCTCCACGTGCTGGAGGTACTTCTGCACGCGGTGCGCCCAGCGCTCCCACGTGAGGTCGTGGTCCTCCTTGGCCTTCACCGATGCCCGCGTCTCCGCGTCGTGACCCTTCAGTTCCAGGTGACCGAGCTCCGAGTTCGCCACCAGGTGCCCGTCCGTGAACAGGGCGCTCCCGATGCCCGTCCCCAGGGTGAGCAGGAGGACGGTGCCGTCCCGCCCGCGCCCGGCGCCGTACGTCATCTCGGCGACGCCCGCCGCGTCCGCGTCGTTCAGGACGGTGACCGGCAGGCCGCCCAGCTCGCCGGAGATCAGCGCCGCCGCGTCGACGCCGATCCAGGACTTGTCCATGTTGGCCGCCGAACGGATGACGCCGCTCGTGACCACGCCCGGGAAGGTGACGCCGAGGGGCCCGCCCCAGTCGAAGTTGCGCACCACCTCGCCGACGCATCCGGCCACCCCCTCGGGGGTGGCCGGATGTGGTGTCAGTACTTTGTGGCGCTCCTGAGCCAGGTCGCCGCGCTCCAGGTCCACGGGAGCGCCCTTGATCCCGGTTCCGCCGATGTCCACGCCGAAGATCTGCATGGACATACCGTACGAAACGAGTTACTTGTCGGCGACCAGGTCGGCAGCCTCGGCGCGCAGGTCGCGGCGGAGTTCCTTCGGAAGCGAGAAGACGATGGACTCCTCGGCGGTCTTGACGATCTCCACGTCCGCGTAACCGCGCACCGTGAGCCACTCCAGGACCTCCTCGACCAGGACCTCCGGCACCGAGGCGCCCGAGGTGAGGCCGACGGTGGTGACGCCCTCCAGCCAGGCCTCGTCGATCTCGCTCGCGAAGTCGACCAGGTACGCGGCCTTGGCGCCGGCGTCCAGGGCGACCTCGACGAGCCGGATCGAGTTCGAGGAGTTCTTCGAGCCGACCACGATGACCAGGTCGGAGTCGGCGCCCATCACCTTGACGGCCGCCTGCCGGTTCGAGGTGGCGTAGCAGATGTCGTCGCTCGGCGGCGAGACGAGCAGCGGGAACTTCGTCTTCAGCGCGTCGACCGTCTCCATCGTCTCGTCGACCGAGAGGGTGGTCTGGGAGAGCCAGACGACCTTGGACTCGTCGCGGACGGTGACCTTCTCCACGTCGTGCGGGCCGTCGACGATGGTGATGTGGTCGGGGGCCTCGCCGGAGGTACCGATGACCTCCTCGTGGCCCTCGTGGCCGATGAGGAGGATGTCGAAGTCCTCGTTCGCGTACCGGATGGCTTCCTTGTGGACCTTGGTGACCAGCGGGCAGGTCGCGTCGATCGTCGCGAGCTTGCCGCGCGCCGCCTCCTCGTGCACCACCGGCGCCACACCGTGCGCGGAGAACATCACGATGGAGCCCTCGGGCACCTCCTCCGTCCGCTCGACGAAGATGGCGCCCTTCTTCTCCAGGGTCTGGACGACGTACTTGTTGTGCACGATCTCGTGGCGGACGTAGACCGGCGCACCGTACTGCTCAAGGGCTTTCTCGACGGCGATCACGGCTCGGTCCACGCCCGCGCAGTAGCCGCGGGGCGCGGCGAGCAGGACACGGCGGGAAGCGGGAGCGGGGGCGGGAGCAGTCATGTGCTCCATCGTACGGGGGTCTCCAGGAGGCCGGGCGTCGGCCGTACGGCACACACTTGCCCGAGAGCCCGCCCCTATCCCCCGGAGGACGGATGGCTTCCGTTACGGATTCCAGTGCGGCGGCGCCCTCGGCGCTGCGGCGGAGCCTCGGCTTCCGGGATCTGGTCGTCTACGGCCTGCTGTTCATCGCCCCGATGGCCCCCGTCGGGGTGTTCGGGGCGCTCGACGCCACCTCCCACGGCGCCGTGGCCCTCGTCTACCTCTGCGCGACCGTGGCGATGGCCTTCACGGCCTTCTCCTACGCTCAGATGGTGCGGGTCGCCCCGCAGGCCGGCTCGGTCTTCACGTACGCCCGAAAGGGTCTCGGCGAGGGCCCGGGGTTGATCGCCGGGTGGATGGCGATGCTCGACTACCTGCTGATCCCTGCGGTCGCCTACCTCTTCTCGGGAATCGCGATGAACGCCCTGGTCCCGGAGGTCTCGCGGTGGGTGTGGACGGCCCTGGCCGTCGTGGTGACCACCGCGCTCAACCTGTGGGGCGTCCGGGCGGCCGCACGTGTGGGTTTCGCCGTGCTGGCCATGGAGATCGTGGTCCTGCTCGTCTTCGTGGTGGCGGCGGTGACCGTACTGGTCCAGGGCGGGGCGCGACGCGGCTGGCTGTCCCCGCTGACCGGCGACGGTTCGCTCGGCTTCAGTACGGCGGCGGTGCTGGGCGCGGTGTCGATCGCGGTCCTGTCCTACCTCGGCTTCGACGCCATCGCCTCCTTCGCCGAGGAGGTGACGGGCGGTTCGGAGCGGGTGGCGCGGGCGGTGCTGTCCTGTCTGGCGCTGGCCGGGGTGCTGTTCATCGTCCAGAGCTATCTCGCGGCGCTGCTCATGCCGGTGTCCTCGGCGGAGCTGGCGGCGGAGCCGGCGCTGCAGGGCCCGGCCTTCTACGACGCGGTGGAGTCCGCGGTCGGCTCCTGGCTGCACGATCTGGTGGCGGTCAGCAAGGCGATCGGGGCGGCCTTCGCGGCGCTGGCCGGGCAGGCGGCGGCCGGGCGGCTGGTCTTCGCGATGGCCCGGGAGCGGCGGCTGCCCCGGGTGCTCGCCCGGACCTCGGACGGGACCCCGCGGCCCGCCCTGCTGGTGGCGGCCACCATCACGCTGGTCGCGGCCGTGTGGGCGGCCCGGCGCGACGACGGGCTCGACCAGCTGGTGTCGGTGGTGGACGTCGGGGCGCTGGTGGCCTTCACGCTGCTGCACGCCTCGGTGGTGGGCTGGTTCGTGGTCAAGCGGCGCGAGGGTCCGCCGAACTGGTGGAAGCACCTGGTGATGCCGGTGCTCGGCGCGGCGGTGACCGTCGCGGTGATCTTCGAGGCCTCGTGGACGGCGCAGCTGGTGGGGGCGGTGTGGCTGGCGGTGGGCCTGGCCGTGTTGTTCGTCCAGCGCGGCCGCCGCGAGCTGCCCGGCGACACCGGCGCCGGGGCCTGACGCACTGTCGGCGGCGCCGGATAGCCTGCGTGCATGGGTCTGAATACGTCGGCCGAGGCGCCGCTGCCGGTAGGCCAGGTGTCCCGGCTCATCGGGGGCTGGATCGAGCGGCTCGGCCAGGTGTGGGTGGAGGGGCAGATCACGCAGCTCTCGCGGCGGCCGGGAGCGGGGGTGGTCTTCCTGACGCTGCGCGACCCCTCGCACGACATCTCGGTCAGCGTGACCTGCTTCCGCCAGGTCTTCGACGAGGTCGCCGACGTGGTCTCCGAGGGCGCCCGGGTGGTGCTGCTGGCCAAGCCCGAGTGGTACGCCCCGCGCGGGCAGCTGTCCCTGCGGGCCACGGAGATACGGCCGGTCGGCATCGGGGAGCTCCTCGCCCGGCTGGAGCGCCTCAAGCGGTCCCTGGCCTCCGAGGGGCTCTTCGCACTGGACCGTAAGAAGCCGCTGCCCTTCCTGCCGCAGCTGATCGGGCTGGTGGTCGGGCGGGCCTCGGCGGCCGAGCGCGATGTCCTGGAGAACGCCCGGCGCCGCTGGCCGGCGGTCCGCTTCGAGGTGCGCAACGTCGCCGTCCAGGGGGTGCACGCGGTGCCCCAGGTGGTCCAGGCCGTCAAGGAGCTCGACGCCCTGGACGAGGTCGACGTGATCATCGTGGCACGTGGTGGGGGCAGCGTGGAGGACCTGCTGCCGTTCTCCGACGAGGAGGTGGTCCGGGCGGTCGCCGCGGCCCGCACCCCGGTGGTCTCGGCGATCGGCCACGAGCCGGACTCCCCGCTGCTGGACCTGGTCGCGGACGTCCGGGCCTCCACGCCCACGGACGCGGCGAAGAAGGTGGTGCCGGACGTCGGTGAGGAGTTGGAGCGCGTGCGCCAGCTGCAGGCGCGGGGGCTGCGCGCGGTGAGCGGGCTGCTCGACCGGGAGGAACGGGGCCTCGCGCACGCCCTGGCCCGGCCCGTCTTCGTCCACCCCCAGCGGATGGTGGAGATCCGCGAGGACGAGCTGGACGCCCTGCTGGCCCGGGCCCGGCGCACCCTGGGGCACCTCTTGGACCGGGCCGACTCGGAACTCGCGCACACCCTCGCCCGGGTGGTGGCGCTGTCCCCGGCGGCGACCCTGGAGCGGGGGTACGCCGTGCTGCAGCGGGCCGACGGCCATGTGGTGCGTTCGCCGCAGGAGGTGGCTCCGCACGATGTGCTGCGCGCGCGGGTGGCGGAGGGCACGTTCTGCGTGGAGGTCTCCCCGGCGGACCCGCCGGCCGCTTCGGAATAGCGACACACGGCCGCAATCACGTGGTCGCACGACACACAGAGGATGGATACGGGAATGACAGAGGCCGGAACGGCGCTGGGGTACGAGCAGGCCCGCGACGAGCTCATCGAGGTCGTCCGCAAGCTGGAGGCCGGGGGGACCTCGCTGGAGGACTCGCTCGCGCTCTGGGAGCGCGGCGAGGAGCTGGCGAAGGTGTGCCGGCACTGGCTGGAGGGGGCTCGGGCCCGGCTGGACTCGGCGCTCGCGGCACGCGAGCCGGCCGAGGAGGAGTGACCGGGAAGGGGTGACCGGGGCGGGGTGACCCGACCCGGGAGGAGGGGTCGAGGAGCGACCCGAGAAGTGATCCCGATCACCGCCAGGCCGATTTAGTTGAAAATTCATCTATCTCTGCCGTAGAGTCTGGGACATCGCTTCACCTCCGTATGGAAGAAGGCTTTCCGCATGTCTCTCGTTCTTGACTCCGCCGCGCAGGACCTGCTGTTCCGCGAGGCCCGCACGGCCAACGCGTTCACCGACGAGCCGGTCACCGAGGAGCAGGTCCAGGCGATATACGACCTGGTGAAGTTCGGTCCCACCGCCTTCAACCAGACCCCGCTGCGCATCACCCTGGTCCGCTCCCCCGAGGCCCGCGAGCGCCTCGTGCAGCACATGGCCAAGGGCAACGACGCCAAGACCGCCACCGCCCCGCTGGTCGCGATCCTCTCCGCGGACAACGAGTTCCACGAGGAGCTTCCGCAGCTGCTCCCGCACTTCCCGCAGGCCAAGGACGCGTTCTTCTCCGAGCGCCCGGTCCGCGAGCAGTCCGCGCTGCTGAACTCCGCGCTGCAGGCCGCGTACTTCATCATCGGTATCCGTGCCGCCGGCCTGGCCGCGGGCCCGATGACCGGTGCCGACTTCGCCGGCATCCAGAAGGAGTTCCTGGACGCCGACCACACCCCGCTCATGGTCATCAACATCGGCAAGCCGGCCGCCGAGGGTGCCTGGTTCGACCGCTCCCCGCGCCTGGGCTTCGACGAGGTCATCACGACCGTCTGATCGGCTCCGCCGCAGCAGCACACGCAGAAGGGCCGTGCGCCCCGGATCCCGGGGCGCACGGCCCTTCTCGCGTACACGTTCCCCGCGGGTGCGCGGGGCGCGTGCGGGGCGGGCCGGGCGCATCAGGTGCGACTCACCCCCCGCGCGCCCGGCCCGCGGCGCTCGCGCTACTTGCCCTGCTTGAACTCCAGCGCCGCCGCCAGCGCGCCGAGCTGGTCGAAGGAGGCCGTGCCGGTCACCACCGTGACGTAGCCCTGCTCCTGCCGCACGAGGGCGTCGTACTTCTCGCCGTCCCAGCGCTCCCAGGTCAGGTCGCCGACCTGCTGCGTCTGCCCGGTGGCCGTCGCGTGCTGGGTGACCTTGGCGAGGTACTTGGCCGAGGTGTCCGTGGACTGCTCCACCGCCACGTACTGCTGCTCCGGGTCGAGGAAGCCCAGGTGCCAGGCGTTGGCGTTCTTGCGCTCGTACGTCACCGAGGTCGCCCGCCACTGCTCCTGGAGCCCCACGGGGGCCGCCACCGGATACGGGGCCGCGCGCCGGGCCGTCAGGGTCTCCACCCGGTAGTCGACCGCGCGCGTCGGGTCGGCCTTCTCGTCATGCGGGACGAAGAGGTAGATCCCGGCGACGACGATGCCGATCACCCCCAGCGACCGGACCATGTCCCAGACCGTCTGCTTGCCTTTCATACCTGCCACGCGACCCATCGTCCCGCATCGCGGGGCGGCGATCACCGCCGGGGTCGCGGTGCGGCGCGTGTCGGCGGACCCTGGAGAGTCCTGGAGAAGTCCTGGAGAAGTCCTGGCCGGGATCCGGAGGAGTCCCGGAGGCGATCCGGACGGCCCGGGAGGGCCGCAAGACGTCCGCTCAGGACAATCGGCTGACCGATATGCCGCTCATACGTGACCCGCCCTGCTCAATATGTCGACGTACCGATAGAGTTCCAGCACCCTCACTTCCCGGCCGTCGCCGTACAGAAAGGTGCGCTCCGATGACCGAGCACAACCTGCCGCCCCAGCTCGAAGTCTCTCCGGAGGCCCCCGACCGCAACCTCGCACTGGAACTCGTACGGGTCACCGAGGCCGCCGCCATGGCCGCGGGCCGGTGGGTCGGACGCGGCGACAAGATCGGCGCGGACGGTGCCGCGGTCAACGCGATGCGCACCCTGATCTCCACCGTCTCGATGAACGGCGTCGTCGTCATCGGCGAGGGGGAGAAGGACGAGGCCCCCATGCTCTTCAACGGCGAGCGGGTCGGCGACGGCACGGGCGCCGAGGTCGACATCGCCGTGGACCCCATCGACGGCACCACCCTGAACGCCAAGGGCATGCCGAACGCCATCGCCGTCCTGGCGGCCGCCGACCGCGGCACCATGTTCGACCCGTCCGCGGTGTTCTACATGGAGAAGCTGGTCACCGGTCCCGAGGCCGCCGACTTCGTCGACATCAACGCTCCCGTCTCGGTGAACATCCGCCGGGTCGCCAAGGCCAAGAACATGGCCGTCGAGGACGTCACCGTGGTCATCCTGGACCGCCCCCGCCACGAGGGCATCGTCAAGGAGATCCGCGAGACCGGCGCCCGGATCAAGTTCATCTCCGACGGCGACGTCGCCGGCTCGGTCATGGCCGTTCGCGAGGGCACCGGCGTCGACCTGCTCCTGGGCATCGGCGGCACCCCCGAGGGCATCATCTCGGCGTGCGCCATAAAGTGCCTCGGCGGCACCATCCAGGGCAAGCTCTGGCCGAAGGACGAGGCCGAGCGTCAGCGCGCGCTCGACGCCGGTCACGACCTGGACCGCGTCCTGACCACGAACGACCTGGTGTCCGGCGAGAACGTCTTCTTCGTCGCCACCGGCATCACCGACGGTGAGCTGCTGCGCGGTGTCCACTACCGCTCGGAGACCGCGACGACGTCGTCGCTGGTCATGCGCTCGAAGTCGGGCACGATCCGGCAGATCGACTCCACGCACCGCCTGTCGAAGCTGCGCGCGTACAGCGCGATCGACTTCGACCGCGCGCACTAGTCACGGCGTGAGGAAACGAGAGGGGCGGTCACCGCGTGCGGCGGGACCGCCCCTCTCGTCACATCCACGTATGTCCGGTGTCGGGGTCCGGCCTCGACCGCCGGCCGCGATCCCCGGCGCCCCGGCGCCCCGACGGTCCGCCACGGGCGGCGGCCCGGGACCGGTTCAGCCCGCCGCGGCGATCGGCCCGGCCCCCGGGGCCTGGCGCAGCTCGGCGGCCCTGCGCCGCATCCGCGCCAGCACCACCCGGCGCTCGGCGGCCGTGAGCCCGCCCCACACCCCGTACGGCTCGGGCTGGAGCAGCGCGTGCTCCCGGCAGGCGACCATCACGGGGCAGCGGGCACAGACGCGCTTGGCGGCCTCCTCGCGGGAGAGCCGGGCCGCGGTCGGCTCCTTGGACGGCGCGAAGAAGAGCCCCGCCTCGTCCCGGCGGCACACCGCCTCCGCGTGCCATGGGCCGTCCTCCGCCCTCGCCGGCACCCGCGGCTTCGGCACGGCCGCCGCGCGCCCCGGAAAACTCTGGACGGCGGCTACCTGCAAGGACTGATGCGGCGGAAGCGGCACGGTCTACTCCTGACGACGTATACGTGAGCGAGAGACGACGCACCTGTCCCTACCCGCTGTACGCGCCCCTATGCACCGCGCGCCACGGGCCGCCGGGGGTTCGTCCGAAACGAGACCCCGCCGGACGGGCCGTCACACCGCGGGCGCGGCCCATCCGGGATCCCGCCCGAGGAAGGCCAGCAGGCGCGCCGCCGCACCGTCGCCCGCGCCGGGCGCGAGGGGAACGACCGGGCCGTACGCGAAGCCGCGCAGGGGCTCGGCGAGGGCGTCGGCGGCCGGGCGCAGGGCGGCGGCCAGCGCGTCGGTCAGGCCGGGCGGGCGGCCCGTGGCGACGGCGATGTCCCAGGCGTGCACGGCGGCGTCGAGGGCGGCCGCGCCGACGGCCGTCTCGGCCGGCACGGAGAAGGGCGGCAGCGGCACGGCCACCTCGCCTTCGCCCGGGGCGACCCCGGCGAAGGCCTCGGCCGCGGCCGCGAGCGCAGGTTCCAGCAGGTCCGCCGGGGGGCCGGCCAGGGTGCCGGAGGGTGCGAAGGGGTCCTCGGCGGGGCCGGGCCCACCGGTGAGGCGGGCGGCGTAGGCGAGCTGGTCGCCCGCGGCGTGCTGGAGGACCTGGGTGACGTTCCACTGCGTGCAGGGGGTCGGGCGGTCCCAGCCGTCGGCGGGTACCCCCGCGACGGCCTCGCGCAGGGTCGCGTACGCCTGGTCGAGCAGTTCCCACTTGGTTGTCGTCATGGCCTGGACCCTAGAACGCGTCCCGCCCGCCCGCGGCCGAATTTCGTTGCGACCGGGGCGTGTTGGGCTGTCGTGACCAGTGCGGTCGCAGCCGGTTTCAGCCTTCCGTGCGCTTGCGCAGCTTGCGGGCCAGGTCCACCAGGCGGGCGCCGAGCTTGGGCCGCGCCTCGATGTTGCCGAGCAGGGCGAAGCCCCGGACGATCACCACCGGTGCCTGCGGGTCGGTCTCACCGCGGCCCTCGCCGCGCACCTCGAAGTTGCCGAGGACCCCGCTGCCGTAACCGCGCAGGGTGACGTTCTCCGGGACCAGGACCTCGACGTTGCCGAGGACGCAGGTCACGTTGATCTCGGTGACCTGCTGCTCGAAGACCGCTTCGGTGAGATCGATGGTGATGTCGCCCATGACCGAGACGGCCCGCGTGTGCGGGCCCGGCCGCCAACGGCCCTTGCGGGCGGAGCTGCTGCACACGGCCACTATGGTCTCGGCGGGGCCGCCCGGGGTGGTGGAGGGGGTCGCGTACGCGGGCGAGGCATGGACGCCGCCGGGCGCGGGCAGATCCCGTACGAGCACTTCCAGCTCGCCGACGGTCTTGACCGCGTAGAGCGTGTCCAGGCGGTCGGAATGTTCCTCGGCCGTCAGCCGGCCCTCGGCGAGCGCGTCGCCGAGGATCTGCGCGATCCGGTCCCGGTCCGCGTCGGAGGCGCGCAGCTCGGCGGGGCCGGCGGGGGCGGGGGCGGCGGGGTGCTTTTCCAGGTCCACGACGCCCAGCATAGCCAGACACGATAGATCGCGATACTGCCGAGTGAGCCTTACCTCACAGACACGCCCCCGGGAAGAGGTCCTACGCTGGACAACCGCGCTGCCAATTGGTCGCCAGCGCCGTCTGCCGAGTGAGGAATGACTGCCGTCATGCCAGAGTTTGCGTACACCGACCTGCTGCCCCTGGGCGAGGACACCACCCCGTACCGGCTGGTGACCGCCGAGGGCGTGTCCACCTTCGAGGCGGACGGCCGTACGTTCCTCAAGGTGGAGCCGGAGGCGCTGCGCAAGCTCGCCGAAGAGGCCATCCACGACATCCAGCACTTCCTGCGCCCCGCGCACCTCGCGCAGCTGCGCCGGATCATCGACGACCCCGAGGCCTCCTCGAACGACAAGTTCGTGGCGCTCGACCTCCTCAAGAACGCGAACATCGCGGCGGCCGGCGTCCTGCCGATGTGCCAGGACACGGGCACGGCGATCGTCATGGGCAAGCGCGGCCAGAACGTGCTGACCGAGGGCGGGGACGAGGCGGCGCTCTCGCGCGGCATCTACGACGCCTACACGCGGCTGAACCTGCGCTACTCGCAGATGGCCCCGATCACCATGTGGGAGGAGAAGAACACCGGCTCGAACCTGCCCGCGCAGATCGAGCTGTACGCGACCGACGGCGGCGCGTACAAGTTCCTCTTCATGGCCAAGGGTGGCGGCTCGGCCAACAAGTCCTTCCTCTACCAGGAGACGAAGGCGGTCCTCAACGAGGCCTCCATGATGAAGTTCCTGGAGGAGAAGATCCGCTCGCTCGGTACGGCGGCCTGCCCGCCCTACCACCTGGCGATCGTGGTCGGCGGTACCTCCGCCGAGCACGCGCTGAAGACCGCCAAGTACGCCTCGGCGCACTACCTGGACGAGCTGCCCCGTGAGGGCTCCCCGCTGGGTCACGGCTTCCGCGACGAGGCCCTGGAGCAGCAGGTCTTCGAGCTGACGCAGAAGATCGGCATCGGCGCGCAGTTCGGCGGCAAGTACTTCTGCCACGACGTCCGCGTCGTGCGCCTGCCCCGGCACGGCGCCTCCCTGCCGGTCGCCATCGCCGTGTCCTGCTCGGCGGACCGCCAGGCCACCGCGAAGATCACCGCCGAGGGCGTCTTCCTGGAACAGCTGGAGACGGACCCGGCGCGCTTCCTGCCGGACACCACGGACGAGCACCTGAGCGAGGCCTCGGACGTCGTCTCCATCGACCTGAACCAGCCGATGGACGACATCCTGGCGACGCTCACCAAGCACCCGGTGAAGACCCGGCTGTCGCTGACCGGCCCGCTGGTCGTGGCGCGCGACATCGCGCACGCGAAGATCAAGGAGCTGCTGGACTCGGGCGCGCCGATGCCGCAGTACCTGAAGGACCACCCGGTCTACTACGCCGGCCCCGCGAAGACCCCCGAGGGCTACGCGTCGGGCTCCTTCGGCCCGACCACGGCCGGCCGCATGGACTCCTACGTCGAGCAGTTCCAGGCGGCGGGCGGCTCCAAGGTCATGCTGGCCAAGGGCAACCGCTCGCAGCAGGTGACGGACGCGTGCGGGACGCACGGCGGCTTCTACCTGGGCTCGATCGGCGGCCCGGCGGCGCGCCTGGCGCAGGACTGCATCAAGAAGGTCGAGGTCCTGGAGTACGAGGAGCTCGGCATGGAGGCGGTCTGGAAGATCGAGGTGGAGGACTTCCCGGCCTTCATCGTGGTAGACGACAAGGGCAACGACTTCTTCACTTCGCGTGAACCCGAGCAGCCGACGTTCACCAGCATCCCGGTACGCGGCCCGGGTCTGTAGCGCGAGGGCCTGAGGGCCTCTCCCCCGTTCGGGGGAGAGGCCCTCAGGCATGTCCGCCCATCGGCAGATGGCAGGCCGGCGAGCTCCCGGCGAGGCTGTTCCCGTACCCAAACAGCCCTTGGAACACCGGAGTTCGCCATGAAGAACCGCAAGCGCGCCCTCATCCTCGCCGGAACCGCCGCCGCACTCGCGGCCACCCTGATCGCGGCGGCCCCCGCCCCGGCCGCGCCGGCCGCCCCGAAGCTCGCCTCCGTGCACGGGGGCGGCGCGATCTTCTTCCTCTACTCCGCGAAGGACGACATCCGCTTCAGCGTCGACGCCGAGTCGACCCCGTGGACCAGGCCGTTCCCGGCCCCGGGAGGCGACAAGGGCCTGCCGACGGACGCACGCGGCAGGGTGACCATCTCCCACCGCTACACGGAGACCGGCTTCACGGCCACGGCCGAGGCGGAGGTGGACTGCCTGGTCACGGGTGGCAGGACCGCCACCCTCACCGCCGTGGTCAAGACCTCGAACGTCGCCGGCTGGGACGGCAAGCGGATCGGCATCAGCGTCCAGGAGGGCCGGCGCGGCGAGCCGGACCGCGTCGGGTTCTCCTGGGGCGTGGCCAACGTCGACGTGAGGCCGGACGGCACGGTCGCCGAGGGCACGGTGGGCAGCTGCATGGCCCCGGCCCCCTTCACCGAGGTCACCAAGGGCGGCTTCAAGGTCACCCCGGCACCGTTGTCCCCGCAGCCGAAGCCGTAGTCACGGCGTCGGAAGCGACAGGTACCGGGCCTCGACGGGGGTGGCCCGGTATCCCGTCCTCCGCGCGGCGGCCACCTCGGCGATGCTCAGCCCGTACACCCGGCGCAGCAGCGCCACCGGCACCCCGTCGGGCCCGCCGACCGGCAGGTGGACCGTGCCCTCCCGGGCCACGATCCGCTCACGGATCCACGGCGGCGGTACGCCCCGGCCGTCGTCGCAGGCGTAGACCTCGTACCGCGGACAGTGCCCGTACCCCTCCCAGAACAGCTCGCCGTCCCGGATCGACTGCCATTCCTCTTGGACGTAGTCCTCGCACGGCTCGCAGTGCGAGGTCAGGTACATCTGCTGTTCGGCCATCCGGGCAGGATGCGGTACCGGGGCGTTCCCCGCATCCGGATAACGTCTGTTCCATGAACCGGCAGTCCACCCTCCCCGCCACCGACCGCGCCGTCCGGGTCGTCGCCCACCGCGGGGCCTCCGACGAGCACCCCGAGCACACCCTCGCCGCCTACCGGCAGGCCATCGCCGACGGGGCCGACGCGCTCGAATGCGACGTACGGCTCACCGCCGACCACAAGCTGGTGTGCGTGCACGACCGGCGGGTGGAGCGGACCTCCGACGGGCGCGGGGTGGTCTCCGAGATGACCTACGAGCAGCTGTCCGCTCTCGACTTCGGCGGCTGGAAGGGCGAGGAGCACCGGGGAGCTCAGGTGCTGCTCTTCGAGGACCTGCTGAAGGAGGCGCTGGCCGCGGACCGGCCCGTCGGACTGGCCGTGGAGACCAAGCACCCCACCCGTACCGGCGGCCGTCTGGAGGTCGAGCTCGTACGGGTCCTGAAGGACCACGGGCTGGCAGACGGCCGGGCGGGCCTGGTCGAGGTGATGAGCTTCTCGCGCAACGCCCTGATCAGGCTGAACCGGCTTGCGCCCGGCCTGCCCGCCGTCTACCTGATCGAGCGGCGGCTGCGGCCGCTCCGGCCTCCGTTCGCGGGGCATGCCGGCCCGGGCATCGACCTCGTACGCCGGGACCCGGGCCTGGTGGCCCGGCTGAAGGCGAAGGGGCTGTCGGTGCGGGTGTGGACGGTGGACGAGCCGCGGGACGTGGAACTGTGCCTGCGGCTCGGCGTGGACACGATCATCACCAACCGGCCCCGGCAGGTCCGGGAGCAGCTGGAGGGCCGCTGAGCGCGCGGCGCGTCGGCGGGACCGCTCGGGCCCGCCCGTCATGGAAACACCCGGCCGGGGTGCGCCGGCCGGGCGTGGGGGGTCTTCGGGGGCGGGGGCGGTTGTTACGCGAAGCGCTGTTCGGCGGACCCGTTGCAGGTCTGCAGGCGCAGCGGCTCGTGGGCGGCGGCCACCGTCAGGCACATGTTCGGGGCGGCGGCGGGGCGCAGGGTGGCGCCGTCGCGGACGAACTGCTGGTTCGCGCCGCCGTGGCAGTTCCAGATGATCAGGCCGGTGCCGGAGCCGTAGCGGGAGCCGGGGGCGTCGAGGCAGCGGTCCTGGGTCAGTTCGATGTGGAGGGACCTGCGGGTGCTGTCGTACCACCAGCCCTGGTTGCGGCCGCCGTGGCAGTCCCATCCGACGATCTTGGTCTCGTTCGCGCTGGAGCCGCCGAAGGAGTCGAGGCAGTTGCCGGTCGCCTCGTTCTTCAGGGGCTTGTACTTGTCGTCCCAGGCCCCGGCCTGGAGTACGGGGGTGCCGGTGCTCGCGGGGTCGGCGCAGGAGGCCTCGCGCAGGCCCGAGTTGTAGAGCTGGGTCAGGCAGGACGCGAAGGCGCCGTGGCCGCGGTAGTTGGGGTGGAAGGACTGGCGGGCGGTGTTCTCGTCCCAGGGGAAGTGGTCCCCCAGGTCCAGGTAGAGGCCGCGGGCCCAGGCGTCCTCCATGCAGACCTCGTGGCCGTGGAAGAGCCGCGAGTTGTCGAGGTAGATCGCGCCGGAGGCGAGGGCCGCCGCGCGCATGCCCTTCTCGAAGGTGGGCACCGCGTAGTTGCGGCCCCAGGTGGCGTCGGAGTCGTAGCCGGCGCAGCCGCCGGGGAGCTTGCCGGGGAAGTTCGGGTTGTCGTAGAAGTCGGGGCCGATGGGGCTGGGGTAGCCCATCACGACGAGCTTGTAGTCGGAGTCGGCGTAACCGGCCTCGCGCATCACCGTCTTGAGGTCGGCGACCGTGGCCTCCACCTTGGGCTTCAGGCCGTCGACGCGCGCCTGCCAGCCGGGCCCGTACTTGGGCTCGCAGGTCCCCTGGCTGAGGACCCAGCGGGTCACGCAGTCGGTCATGACCGGACCGAACTGGAGGTCGTCGTTGGCGCCGGCGACCAGCAGCACCATCTTGATCTTCGTGTTGCGCGCCTTGATCGCCAGGTTGTCGCTCTGCACCAGCTCGTCGGCGTACTGCTTGCTGCCGCCGATCCTGATGTTGCCGGTGTAGCCGCCGGAGCAGGCGACGTTGAAGGTCAGGTCGGCCGGTATGCCGGTGCGGTGGATCGCCGAGTCCGGCGAACGGTGGCACTGGTTGTTCGGCGTGTTGGTCGCGGGGTCGTAGGTGCCGACGCCCTCGCCCGAAATCTCGCTGTCGCCCAGCGAGATCAGGCCTGTTCTCCGTTCGTTCAGCGGGCGGACGGCCGGGTCGCCGTAGATCTTGGTGGCCTCCGCGGCGCGGACGGCCTCCAGCTCGGGCGACAGCGGCACGGCGACGGCCCCGGAGGTGGGTGCCGCCTGGGCCATGGGGGTGATGGCGGTGACACCTCCCAGGGCGGCCGCGATCGCCGCGACGGCGGCGAAGGTAGATCTGAGCATGGGTCTCGTACGGACACGTGCCATGGAACGCCTCCCCGGATCTGGGTGTTACCCCCGGTATTTACTGGCCGGTAGGGGAGTTGGGAACACTCCGAACAAGACAATTGCTCAACTTTTTGAGGAGGCCATGAACATGACGGATGACCAGCAGGCCGAGACGTTCCGGATCGAGCACGACTCCATGGGCGACGTACGGGTGCCACGGCACGCCAAATGGCGCGCCCAGACCCAGCGCGCGGTGGAGAACTTCCCCATCTCCGGACAGCGGTTGGAGCGCGCCCACATCGAGGCACTCGCCCGGATCAAGGCCGCCGCCGCGGTGGTGAACGCGAAGCTCGGCGTGGTGGACCAGGACGTCGCCGACGCCATCCGCTCCGCCGCCGCCGAGGTCGCGGACGGCCGCTGGGACGACCACTTCCCCGTGGACGTCTTCCAGACCGGCTCGGGCACCTCGTCCAACATGAACACCAACGAGGTGATCGCCACCCTCGCCACCGAGCGCCTGGGCCGTGAGGTGCACCCCAACGACCACGTCAACGCCTCGCAGAGCTCCAACGACGTGTTCCCGTCGTCCATCCACATCGCCGCGACCGCCGCCGTGACCGGCGAGCTGATCCCGGCCCTGGAACACCTGGCGGCGGCCCTGGAGCTCAAGGCCGCCGAGTTCGCGCAGGTCGTCAAGGCCGGGCGCACCCACCTGATGGACGCCACCCCGGTCACCCTCGGCCAGGAGTTCGGCGGGTACGCCGCCCAGATCCGCTACGGCGTCGAGCGCCTACGGGCGGCCCTGCCGCGGCTGGCCGAGTTGCCGCTGGGCGGGACCGCGGTGGGCACCGGAATCAACACCCCGCCCGGGTTCTCCGCCGCGGTGATCGCCGAGGTCGCCGACGCGACCGGACTGCCGCTGACCGAGGCCCGCGACCACTTCGAGGCACAGGGGGCCCGGGACGCCCTCGTGGAAACCTCCGGAATGCTGCGCACGGTCGCCGTGTCCCTCACCAAGATCTCCAACGACCTTCGCTGGATGGCTTCGGGACCGCGCACCGGTTTGGCCGAAATCAATCTGCCGGATCTTCAGCCGGGCTCCTCCATCATGCCCGGGAAGGTCAATCCGGTGGTCCCCGAGGCCGTCCTGATGGTCGCCGCTCAGGTCATGGGGAACGACGCGACCGTCGCCGTGGCGGGCGCGGCCGGCAACTTCGAGCTCAATGTGATGCTCCCCGTGATGGCCAGGAACCTCCTCGAATCGATCCGGCTGCTCGGCAGCGCGAGCCGCCTGCTGGCCGACCGCACGATCGACGGAATCACCGCGAACGAAGCGCGGGCCAGGGAATACGCCGAGTCCTCGCCCTCCGTGGTCACCCCGCTCAACCGTTACATCGGTTACGAGGAGGCCGCCAAGGTCGCCAAGCGGTCCCTCGCCGAGCGCAGGACGATCAGGGAGGTGGTCCTGGAGTCCGGTTACGTGGAGCGCGGCGCCCTGACCCTGGAACAGCTCGACGAGGCCCTCGACGTGCTGCGCATGACGCATCCCTGACCGTCCCACCATCCCCTCGGGCGGGGGTCGGATCCGGTCGATTCTCCTCACCGAACCCGCCGGTGACCTGCGCCGCAGCGGGCGCGGCGACCCCCGCCCTAAGATCTGCGCATGACAGGTACTTTCAAGCCCGGGACCTCCGCGGCGCGGAGCGCGCCGCGGAGCCCCGCGCAGGGCCCGCGCTGGGCGCCCGGGGAGCAGATCCTGTGGCGCTACCGCGACCACGCCCCGGGGCTGAAGGGCCCGGTCCACATCTGCCGCCCGGTGACCGTCGTCCAGGACACGGACGAGCTGCTGGCGGTGTGGATGGCCCCCGGCACCGAATGCGTCAAGCCGGTGCTCGCCGACGGCACCTCCGTCCACGAGGAACCGCTCGCCACCCGCTACACGGCGCCGCGGACCACCGTACGGTCGCGCTGGTTCGGCGCCGGTGTCCTGAAACTGGCCCGGCCCGGGGACCCCTGGTCGGTGTGGCTGTTCTGGGGTCACGGCTGGGAGTTCAAGAACTGGTACGTGAACCTGGAGGAGCCGCGTTCGCGCTGGGCCGGCGGAGTGGACTCCGTGGACCACTTCCTGGACATCGCCGTCCACCCGGACCGCAGTTGGAAGTGGCTGGACGAGGACGAGTTCGCACAGGCGCAGCGGTGCGGCCTGATGGACCGTGAGCAGGCCGATCGGGTACGGGAGGCCGGTCGCGCGGCCGTCGAGGTGATCGAGGAGTGGGGCGTCCCGTTCTCCGGCGGCTGGGAGGACTGGCGGCCGGATCCGGCCTGGACGATTCCGGCGCTTCCGCACGACTGGGACGGCACCCCGGCGCATATGACCTCATGAGACCCTTGATGCGCCCCCAGGGTGCAAACGTAGGATCGTCCTCCGAGAGATCACGCGCGCGGAACGGTGCGGTCGCCGCATCCTTGTGCAAGTGTCCCTCATCACAAGGGATGTGACCGGAAGTCAAACGCACGACGAGAGACGGCGAGGGGGCGGGGGTCCGTCAGGGGCACCTCCCGACCGGAGGTCGGGAGAGAAGTTTGGGGCAGGAACCTCGGGGTGATGGTGCCCGGGCCGCTGAGCGGGTATACCGCGACTGACCGAGTTGAGTGCAGCGCACATCGAGCGCAAACGGACGGAAATCCACGCGTGACGGAGTACCCCACCTCCCAGGAGGGCCCGCAGCCCGTCGCCTCCGGCGGAGGTACGGACGAGGCCGGCCACGGCAAGGCGCCCATCGCCGCCACCGAGGCCGTACGCACGCATGCGCCGGGCACGGGCGCGGAGCCGGGCGGCAGCGCCGCCGCGGCCTCCGACACGCGTGCGGCCCGCTCGGCGGCCGGTCTCCCCCGGCCCCGCGGCGCCGCGGCCGGGGACGTTCCGGCCGGCGCGGACTGCCCCCAGGGCCAGGCGCAGGCGCAGGGACAGCCGCAGGACCCGGGCCACGACAACGCCCGCCCGCGCGACGGGGCGACCCACGGTGACGCCGGGGCGGTCGTCGGTCCCGGTGGCGCCGGCCGGCACGGTGGCGGCGGGACCGGAACACCGGGCGCGGTCACCGGAGAGGCGACCGCCGCGCGCCGTGAGGGGGACCGGCTGCGCTTCGTCGGCGCCGCCACCCGGCGGATCGCCCGCGGCATCGACCTCGACGAGATCGTGCTGGGCCTGTGCCGGGCCACCGTGCCGACCTTCTCGGACGCCATCCTCGTGTACCTGCGCGATCCGCTCCCGGTCGGCGACGAGCGGCCCGTCGGCCCGGTCGTTTTAAGGCTGCGACGCACCGATCGGCTCCGGCCGATCGACGACCTGACGGACTTGAGCAGCACGATCGGCGCGGGGATGGACCTCGCCGGGGCCGCGGGGGCCACCGGCGAGCTCGACTTCAGCCAGTTGCCGCTGGTCGGCCCGCAGGGTGACCTGCCCGCGGCGGAGCTGTGCGAGATCCGGCCCGGCGGCGCGCTCGCCGAGGTGCTGCGCGGCGTACGGCCCGTCTTCGCGTCCTCCGTCGCCGCCCGGGCCGCGCTGCCCGAGCTGCTCGGCGAGGACCACCCGCTGCCGCGCGGCAACCGGGCCGTCCTCGCGCCGCTGCGCGGCCGCCGCCGGGTGATCGGCGCCGCCGTCTTCCTGCGCAGCCCCGAGCGGCCCGCCTTCGAGCCGAACGACCTGCTGGTCGCCGCCCAGCTGGCCACCCACACCGCGCTCGGCATCGACAAGGCGGTCCTGTACGGCCGTGAGGCGTACATCGCCGACGAGCTGCAGCGCACCATGCTGCCCGACAGCCTGCCGCAGCCCACCGGGGTGCGGCTCGCCTCCCGCTATCTGCCCGCCGCCGAGACGGCACGGGTCGGCGGCGACTGGTACGACGCCATACCGCTGCCCGGCAGCCGCGTCGCGCTCGTCGTCGGCGACGTCATGGGCCACTCCATGACCTCCGCCGCGATCATGGGCCAGCTCCGCACCACCGCGCAGACCCTCGCCCAGCTGGACCTGCCGCCCGCCGAGGTCCTGCACCACCTGGACGAGCAGGCGCAGCGCCTGGGCTCCGACCGCATGGCCACCTGCCTGTACGCCGTCTACGATCCCGTCGCGCACCGGATCACCATCGCCAACGCGGGCCACCCGCCGCCCGTCCTGCTGCACCTGGGCGGCCGCGCCGAGGTGCTCCGCGTGCCTCCCGGCGCCCCCATCGGCGTCGGCGGCGTGGATTTCGAGGCCGTGGAGCTGGACGCTCCCGCCGGTGGCACCCTGCTGCTCTACACCGACGGCCTGGTGGAGTCGCGGCTGCGGGACGTGTGGACCGGCATCGAGCAGCTCCGCGAGCGGCTGGCGACCACCGCCCAGCTGACCGGCCTGGACCACCCGCCGCCGCTGGAGGCGCTCTGCGACGACGTGCTGGACATGCTCGGCCCCGGTGACCGGGACGACGACATCGCGCTGCTCGCGGCCCGGTTCGACGGGATCGCGCCCAGCGACGTCGCGTACTGGTTCCTGGACCCGGAGGAGACCGCCCCGGGCCGGGCCCGCCGGTTCGCCCGGCGCGCCCTGACCCGGTGGGGCCTGGAGGAGCTGAGCGACTCG
The DNA here is from genome assembly GCF_053615355.1 of Streptomyces sp. CLCI03. Lineage (NCBI taxonomy): Bacteria > Bacillati > Actinomycetota > Actinomycetes > Kitasatosporales > Streptomycetaceae > Streptomyces > Streptomyces sp. CLCI03. Next base: position 3,107,556 of record NZ_CM132132.1, read on the forward strand.
CTGGAGCTGCTGGTCAGCGAGGTGGTCACCAATGCCGTGCGGTACGCGGAGCGGCCCGTGACCCTGCGCCTGCTGCGGACGGACGTACTGCGCTGCGAGGTCGGCGACGACTCGCCGCAGCTGCCGCGCCAGCGTCGGGCGCGGGACACCGACGAGGGCGGTCGCGGCCTGTTCCTGGTCAACCGGATGGCCCGCCGTTGGGGTGCGACACGGCTCAGCAGCGGAAAGGTCGTCTGGTTCGAGCTGTCGCTGCCCGCGCAGCCCGAACGGCGCTGATCGCGCGACGTACGAAAGACCGCCGCCCCGCAGCCTTCGAAGGCTGCGGGGCGGCGGTCTTTCGTACGTCGGTACTGCCTAGTGCTCGGGCAGCAGCGGCGGGTCCGGCGGCTTGGGACCGTTGGTCTTGGTCGCCGTGGGCGTCGGGGTCGGCGTCGGGGTCGGCGACGGCGACGTCTTGGTCGTGGTGGGCGTCGGGGTCGGCGTCGGGGACGCCGGCGGGCTGCTGCTGGCCGCGGGGGCGCTGGAGGACGGCGACGGCGACGGCGTCGGCGAGGTGCTGCGGGACGGCGTCTGTACGGCGCCCATCTCCGCCTCGCTCAGCTGGAACTTGCCCGCGGTGCCTCCCTTGAGGGCGGCGAGCGTGTACGCCTTCCAGATCGAGGCGGGGAAGCTGGAGCCGCCGAGTCGGCCCAGGCCGGCCGTACCGGTCAGGGTGACCTGCTTGGCGGTGACGGGCTCCTCACCGAAGATCGCGACGACGGTGACCAGCTCCGGGGTGAACCCGGAGAACCAGCCGGAGACGTTGTTCTCGGTGGTACCGGTCTTGCCGGCGGCCTCGTAGGCGCTGCTGCGGACCTTGTTGCCGGAGCCGCCGTCGTCGTTGACGACGCCCGTGAGCACCTTGGTGACGGTGTCGGCGGTCTGGCGGCTGATGGCCTGGGACCCGATGGGCTGGGCCGGCACGACCTCGCGGTCCTTGTGCTCGGCCTTCTTGACGATGGTCGGCGTGACCTTCTTGCCGTGGTTGTCGAAGGTGGCGTAGACGCCCGCCATCTCCACGGTGTTGGCGCTCATGGTGCCGAGCGACATGGCCGGCTTGTCCTCGGGCCAGCCCTCACGGTCCTTCATGCCGAGGGCCAGGGCCGTCTTCTTCACGTTGCGCGGCTCGACGTCCACGATCATCTGCGCGTAGACGGAGTTGACCGAGAAGTTGGTCGCCTCCTGGACCGTCATCATCGGGGTGCCGAAGTTGCGGTCCTCCTGGTTCTGCGGGGCGAACGGGATGTCGCTGCCGACGACCGGGCGCTTGCTGGTGCCGTCGTAGAGCGCGTTCGGCGTGATCGGCTTGCCGTCCTGGGTCTTCGCGCCGTTCTCCAGCGCGGAGGCCAGCACGATCGGCTTGAAGGTCGAGCCCGGCTGGTAGTCCTTGCGCAGGGCGTTGCTGGACCAGTGGTCCTTCAGGCTCGTACCGCCGTACATCGCGACGATCGCGCCGGTCTTCGGGTCCACGGAGGTGGCACCGGCCTGCACGCTCTGGTCCTGGGGCTTGCCCTTGGTGTCCTTGCGGTCGAGCTTGGACTCCAGCTCGTCCTGGACGGCCTTCTCCAGGGCTTCCTGCTTCTTCGGGTCGATGTTCAGCGTGAAGGTCCAGCCACCGGCGTCGATCAGCTTCCGCTCGACGCCCTGGGCGTTGAGCTCGGCCTCGGCCGCCTGGACCAGGTAGCCCTTCTGGCCGTCCATGCCGGCCGGCGGCTGCGGCGGGAGCGGGTCGACGAACTTCAGCGTCTGGCGCTTGGCCTCGTCCAGCTTGCCGTTCTCGACCATGTTCACGAAGGTGGCGTTGTAGCGGATCGTGATCCGCTTCTTGGTCTCCTCGCTCGCGGTCGACCAGTCGTACTGGCTGGGGGCCTGGACGAGGGTGGCGAGGTAGGCGCCCTGCTCCAGCGTCAACTGGCCCGCGTCGACGCCGTAATAGGCCTGGGCGGCCGCCTGGATGCCGTACGCGCCGCGTCCGAAGTAGCTGGTGTTCAGATAGCCCGCGAGGATCTCGGGCTTCTCCTTGCTCTGGTCGACCTTGAGGGAGATCACCAGCTCCTTGAGCTTGCGGGTGACCGTCTGATCCTGGGTCAGGTAGTAGTTCTTGACGTACTGCTGGGTGATCGTGGAGCCACCGGCCTTGCCGCGCCCGGTGGCCGTGTTCCACAGGCCACGGGCCAGTCCCTTGAAGTCCACGCCCTGGTCGCTGCGGAAGGACTTGTTCTCGATCGCGATGAACGCCTCCTGCACGTCCATCGGGATCTTGTCGATCGGCAGGATCTCGCGGTTGACCTTGCCCTTGCTGGCCATGATCGTGCCGTCTGCGTACTTGTAGACGTTGCTCTGCTGGAGCGCCTGGTTGTTCGGGTCCGGCTCTTCGACGTAGAAGTACAGGCCGACCAGTGCGGCCATGCCGAGCAGTATCAGCCCGAAGAACGTGCCCAGGATCTTCTTCCAGGTGAAGAAGCGACGTATACCCGTGCGTCTACCGGTACTTCCGCTTCCCTCGGTGCCCTGCGCGCGTCCGCTCGGCGCACGCCGCGCACCGCGCTGCTGCTGCGCCTTACGCACTTCTGCTCGGCCCATCGCTCCCGCTCCGCTCGATTACCCCCCCGACGTCAGCTCAGAAAGCTAACACCGCAGGCTGTGATAAAAGTTGGCCAACCATGACCAATTACGGTCATTTCGGACGTGAGAATCAGCACCCACATCAATGGAACCGACGCCCACCTAAGCCGAAGGGTTGCCGTAGCGCAAAAAAGTGATATCACTTTGCTAGACGGTCCGATCGACCGCGAGCTGAGAAACGGGGCAAACCATGACGAACGAAAACGCCACCCCAGACGGAGTACGGGAGTTCACCGCGCGCAGTGTCGGCGGCGGACTGGCCCTGCTGCTCGGACTGCTGGGTCTGCTGACGGGCGCCGGCCTGATCGTGGCCGGCGCGGTGCTCGCCGCCGTCGCGGCCAAGGTGACCCTGATAGCCCTCGGCGTACTCCTGTGCCTCGCCTCCGTGTTCGCCATGAGCGGGCTGAACACGGTGGCGCCGGGCGAGGCCCGGGTGGTCCAGCTGTTCGGCCGCTACAAGGGCACCATCCGCGCCGACGGACTGCGCTGGGTGAACCCGCTGACCTCTCGCGAGAAGATCTCCACCCGGGTGCGCAACCACGAGACGGCCGTCCTGAAGGTCAACGACGCCTACGGCAACCCGATCGAGCTGGCGGCGGTCGTGGTGTGGCGGGTCGAGGACACCGCCCGGGCCACCTTCGAGGTCGAGGACTTCACGGAGTTCGTCGAGACCCAGACCGAGGCGGCGGTCCGGCACATCGCCATCGAATACCCCTACGACGCGCACGAGGAAGGCGGCCTGTCGCTGCGCGGCAACGCCGAGGAGATCACCGAGAAGCTGGCGGTCGAACTGCGCGACCGCGTCGACGCGGCCGGTGTGCACATCATCGAGTCCCGCTTCACGCACCTCGCGTACGCTCCGGAGATCGCCTCCGCGATGCTCCAGCGCCAGCAGGCGGGCGCGGTCGTGGCGGCCCGCAAGCAGATCGTGGAGGGCGCGGTGGGCATGGTCGAGCTGGCACTGACCCGACTGGCGGAGCAGGACATCGTGGACCTGGACCCGGAGCGCAAGGCGGCCATGGTCTCGAACCTGATGGTCGTCCTGTGCGGCGACCGCGCCGCCCAGCCGGTGGTCAACACGGGAACCCTCTACCAGTGACCCCCGGCGGCGAGGAGAAACCGGCGGGCCGGCAGGCGCGCAAGCAGGTACTGCTGCGGCTCGACCCGCAGGTGTACGACGCGCTGGCCCGCTGGGCGGGCGAGGAACTGCGCAGCGCCAACGCGCAGATCGAGTTCCTGCTCCGCCGGGCCCTCGCCGAGGCCGGCCGCCTCCCGTCGGCCCCCGGCCCCATCCCCACGCCGGGGACGCCCCCCGAAGCCCACGGACTGACCCAGGTCGCCCGGTGGGGCCGCGCACCCGGCCCCACCGGGCGTCGCCGTGTCCCGGGGCCCGGCCCCGACCGAGGCCCCGCGTACCCCGCCACCGACCTCGCCCGACCCCCGATCCGCCCACGATCCACCCCCGCCCCCCTCTATACACTCCGCGTATACACACGGTGTAGAGTCGCGGCCATGTCCATCGGTCACACCCTCCTCGGCCTCCTGGAGGCCGGCCCGCGCCACGGCTACGACCTCAAGCGCGCCTTCGACGAGAAGTTCGGCCACGACCGCCCCCTCGCCTACGGGCAGGTCTACTCGACCATGTCCCGCCTCCTGAAGAACGGCCTCGTCGAGGTCGACGGGATAGAGAGCGGCGGCGGCCCCGACCGCAAGCGGTACGCCATCACCGACGCCGGCATCACCGACGTCGAGGCCTGGCTCTCCCAGCCCGAGAAGCCCGAGCCGTACCTCCACTCGACCCTCTACACGAAGGTCGTCCTCGCCCTGCTCACCGGCCGCCGCGCCGACGAACTGCTGGACACCCAGCGCGCCGAGCACCTGCGCCTCATGCGCATCCTCACCCAGCGCAAGCGCAAGGGGGACATCGCCGACCAGCTCGTGTGCGACCACGCCCTCTTCCACCTGGAGGCGGATCTGCGGTGGCTGGAGCTCACCGCGGCCCGCCTCGGCCAGCTCGCCCAGGAGGTAGGCCGATGACCCCGGCCGGCTCGCTGCTCGCCGCCACGGACCTGCGCAAGGCGTACGGGTCCACCACCGCGCTCGACGGCGCCGAGTTCTCCATCCACGCCGGCGAGGTCGTCGCCGTCATGGGCCCCTCCGGCTCCGGCAAGTCGACCCTGTTGCACTGCCTCGCCGGCATCGTCCCGCCCGACTCCGGCTCGATCACCTACGCGGGCCGCGAGCTCACCACGATGAGCGACGCCGAGCGCAGCGAGCTGCGGCGCACCGAGTTCGGGTTCGTCTTCCAGTTCGGCCAACTCGTACCGGAGTTGACCTGCGTGGAGAACGTCGCGCTCCCGCTGCGCCTGACCGGTGTCAAGCGCAAGGACGCCGAACGCACCGCCCTGCGGTGGATGGAGCAGCTCCAGGTGGAGGACCTCGGCGCCAAGCGGCCCGGCGAGATATCCGGCGGCCAGGGGCAGCGCGTGGCCGTCGCCCGCGCCCTCGTGACCGGCCCCCGGGTGATCTTCGCCGACGAGCCCACCGGAGCCCTCGACTCCCTCAACGGCGAACTCGTCATGCAGTTGCTCACCGAGGCCGCCCGGTCGGCGAACGCCGCCGTCGTGCTCGTGACGCACGAGACGCGCGTGGCCGCCTACTCCGACCGCGAGATCGTCGTACGCGACGGCAGGTCCCGCGACATGGAGCGCATCGTATGAGCCGACTCCAGGTCTGGACCCGCGATCTCGGCATGGGCGCCCGCTTCGCCTTCGGCGGCGGCCGCGAAGGGTGGATCCGCACGCTGTTCACCGGTGTCGGCGTCGGTCTCGGCGTCGCCCTGCTGCTGATCAGCACCGCCATCCCCGGCGCCCTCGCCCAACGCTACGAACGCGGCGACGCACGCTCGACGATGAGCTCCGAGACCGCCGACGCCCCCGGCCCCGACACCCTGTTGATCACGCGCGTCAACCAGACGTACCGCGACAAGGACATCGAGGGGCACATGCTGCGGGCCGAGGGCCCCCGAGCCCCGCTGCCGCCCGGTCTGAAGCGGATCCCGGGCCAGGGCGAGATGGCCGTCTCCCCCGCCCTGGACGAGATGCTGAAGTCCTCCGACGGCGCGCTGCTGCGCGAGCGGCTGGACGCCCGGATCAGCGAGATCATCGGTGACCCCGGTCTGGTCGGCCCCGGCGAGCTGTTCTTCTACCTGGGCAGCGACACGCTGGAGAAGCGCGGCCCCGAGGACTACCGCGTCGAGCGCGTCACCACCTTCGGCTACGACGCGGACCGCGAGGGCCTGGACCCCGTGCTCACGCTGATGGTCGTCCTGACGTTCGTCGCGCTGCTGATGCCCGTCGCCGTGTTCATCGCCACCGCCGTGCGTTTCGGCGGGGACCGGCGCGATCGGCGCCTGGCGGCGCTGCGGCTGGTCGGCGCCGACGCCCGGATGGTGCGCCGGATCGCGGCCGGCGAGGCGCTGGCCGGCTCGCTGGTCGGGCTGGTGCTGGGCAGCGGCTTCTTCGCCGTCGGCCGTTCCCTCGTCGGCAGCGTCAGCCTCCGGCAGCGCAGCGTCTTCCCCGCCGACCTCGACCCGGCGCTCTGGCTCGCGGTCCTGGTCGCCCTCGCGGTGCCCGCGGCGGCGGTGGCCGTGACCCTGTTCGCGCTGCGCGGTGTGGTCATCGAGCCGCTGGGCGTCGTCCGCACGGCCAAGCCCTCCCGGCGCCGCGTCTGGTGGCGGCTGCTGCTCCCGCTGATCGGGCTCGGCCTGCTCGTGCCCCTGGGCGGCCGCGGGAACGACCACGGCAGGTTCAACCAGTGGCAGGTCGGCGGCGGTGTGGTGCTGCTGCTGGTCGGGGTCACCGTGCTGCTCCCCTGGCTGCTGGAACGGTTCGTCGGGACGATGTCCGGCGGCCCTGTCTCCTGGCAGCTGGCCGTGCGCCGGCTCCAGGTCAACAGCGGCTCCGCCGCCCGCCTCGTCAACGGCATAGCCGTGGCCGTCGCGGGCGCCATCGCCCTGCAGATGCTCTTCGCGGGCGTCGAGGGCGACTACGTCAAGCCGACCGGCCAGGACCCCGCCAGGGCCGCCGTCCGGGTCATGGTGCGCCAGGATTCGACGGCGCGAGGGGACGACCTCGCCCGGCGGATCTCCGCCGAGCAGGGTGTCACCCGTACCGTCTCGCTGACCTCCGTGCAGGCCTCCCACCAGGTGCCCGCGACGGACAGGACGATCGAGCTGACCATCGGCACCTGCGACGCGCTCGGCGAGGTCGCCGTCCTCGACTCCTGCGCGGAGGGAGACGCCTTCGTCCTGACCGGCGCCGCCCCCACCCAGGAGGCACGGGGCATCTACGGGGCCACGGCGAAGCCCGGCGACGAGCTGTTCGTCGGCGACGTCCGCCAGTACGGGGCCGAGGAGGGCACCTCGTCCGCTCCGGTGAAGTGGACCCTCCCGGCGGCCGCCCGTACGGTGGCCGGCCGACCGGATCCCGGCGGGGAGCTGCGCACCGGCCTGCTGGTCACCCCGTCGGCCGCGCCGAAGGAACTCGGCGACTTCCAGAACCCGATGATCTACGTCCAGGTCGACGAGTCCGGGCCGGACGCCCTGGACCGGGCGCGCAACGCCGTCTTCAAGGCGGACCCACTCCTCACGGCGATGCGGCTGCAGGACACCCAGGAGGCCGCCGGCTTCTCCTCGATCCGCACGGGCCTGTTCTTCGGCGCCACCGCCGTACTGGTCCTGATCGGCGGCAGCCTGCTCGTCTCCCAGCTGGAGCAGTTGCGCGAGCGCCGGCGGCTGCTGTCCTCCCTGGTCGCCTTCGGCACCAAGCGCTCGACCCTGGGCCTGTCGGTGCTGTGGCAGACGGCCGTGCCGATCGCGCTCGGCCTGGTGCTGGCGGCAGGGGTCGGCGTGGCGCTGGGCGCCGTCCTGATGGGCATGGCCGCCCAGCCGGTCCGCGTCGACTGGGCGTCGGTGCTCGGGATGACGGCCGCCGGGGCGGGTGTGGTGGTCGTGGTGACCCTGCTCAGCCTGCCGCCGCTGCTGCGGCTGATGCGCCCGGACGGCCTCCGTACGGAGTGACCTCGGCGCCCTCCTGAACCCCGTACGCCCGTTCCCGGGACGGCCCCCGACCTTCCCCCTAGTCGGTGGGCCAGACCGGGAGCGGGCGCACGGCTTCGCGCAGCGCGGCGGCGATCGCCTTGAACTCCTCCTGGCGGGCGGTCCCGGTCCGCATGGCCAGGGCGATCCGCCGGGAGGGCGCGGGTTCGGCGAAGTATCCGGTGGACAGGTACTCGTTGCGGGCGGTCTCCAGGCGCAGCGCGGTGCGCGGCAACAGCGTCACCCCCAGTCCCCCGGCGACCAGTTGTACGAGGGTGGACAGCCCGGCGGCGGTCGTGGTGACGTCCGCGCCGGTCGTGCGACCCGCTTCCCGGCAGATGTCGAGGGCCTGGTCGCGCAGGCAGTGCCCCTCGTCGAGCAGCAGCAGCTGCAGTCCGCGCAGTTCCTCCAACGGGATGTCCCGGCGCCCGGCCAGCGCGTGCTCCCGGGGGGCGAGCAGGACGAAGTCCTCGTCGAAGACGGGTAGTTCGCTCACCCCGGGCACTCCGAGCGGGACCGCCAGGAGGAGCAGGTCCAGGCGTCCGCCGGCCAGCCCCTCCAGCAGCGAGGCGGTCTGCTCCTCGTGCACCTGGAGGTCCATCCGCGGGTAGCGCCGGTGGAAGAGCCCGAGCACGGTCGGCAGCAGGTACGGGGCCACCGTGGGGATCACCCCGAGGCGCAGCACCCCGGTGAAGGGCGCCCGCACGGCCTCGGCCTCCTCCAGCAGCCCGCCCATGGCGGCGAGGACCACCTGGGCCCGCGCCGCGATCCGCTCGCCCGCCGGGGAGAGCAGCACCTTGCGGGTGGTGCGCTCCAGCAGTTGCACGCCGAGGGCTTCCTCCAGCGCGGAGACGGCTCCGGAGAGCGCGGGCTGGCTCATCCCGATGGCCGCGGCGGCGTCCCGGAAGTGCAGGTGCTCGGCGACGGCCGCGAAGGCGCGTAGTTGCGCGAGCGTCGGTTGCTTCGTTCCCCTACTACTGACAGCCACTGATAGGTACCTCCGATCACCCGACACAAGAGTAGCTATTTCTGTAATCAATGCAGGTGTGTCAGCATGTGAGATACGTCCAACCCCACCGGAAAACCCCCAAAAGGGTTATTTTCCACTGCATAAGGAGAGCGCGTGCTCACTGTTGGTGACAAGTTCCCCACCTTCGACCTGACCGCCTGTGTCTCGCTCGAAGCCGGAGCCGAGTTCGCGCAGATCGACCACAAGACCCACGAGGGCAAGTGGAAGGTCGTCTTCGCGTGGCCGCTGGACTTCACCTTCGTGTGCCCGACCGAGATCGCCGCCTTCGGCAAGCTGAACGACGAGTTCGCCGACCGCGACGCGCAGATCCTCGGCTTCTCCCTCGACTCCGAGTACGTGCACCACGCCTGGCGCAAGGACCACGCCGACCTGCGTGACCTGCCCTTCCCGATGATGTCCGACATCAAGCGCGAGCTGTCGACCGAGCTGGGCATCCTCGGCGAGGACGGCCTGCCGATGCGCGCCGTCTTCATCGTGGACCCGAACAACGAGATCCAGTTCTCGATGGTGACCGCCGGTTCCGTGGGCCGTAACCCCAAGGAGGTCCTGCGGGTCCTCGACGCCCTGCAGACCGACGAGCTGTGCCCGTGCAACTGGAACAAGGGTGACAGCACCATCGACGCCGGCGCGCTGCTGGCCGGTGAGTGACGGATGTCCCTCGACTCCCTGAAGTCGGCCATACCGGACTTCGCCAAGGACCTGAAGCTGAACCTCGGTTCGGTCATCGGCAACAGCGACCTCCCGCAGCAGCAACTGTGGGGCACCGTCCTGTCCTGCGCGATCGCCGCCCGTTCGCCGCTCGTCCTGCGCGAGCTGGAGCCCGAGGCGAAGGCGAACCTCTCGCCGGAGGCGTACACCGCCGCCAAGTCCGCCGCGGCGATCATGGCGATGAACAACGTCTTCTACCGCACCCGGCACCTGCTCTCCGACCCGGAGTACGGCACGCTGCGCGCGGGCCTGCGGATGAACGTCATCGGCAACCCGGGCGTGGAGAAGGTCGACTTCGAGCTGTGGTCGCTCGCGGTCTCCGCGATCAACGGCTGCGGCCAGTGCCTGGACTCGCACGAGCAGGTCCTGCGCAAGGCGGGCGTCGACCGCGAGACGATCCAGGAGGCCTTCAAGATCGCCTCCGTGATCCAGGCCGTCGCCGTCACCCTCGCCGCCGAGGCCGCCCTCGCCGCCGAGTAACGGCACCCCGTACGAGGACGCAGGGCCCCGCGACCGGACACGGTCGCGGGGCCCTGCGTCGTCAGCTCGTGCGCAGGGCGGTCATCAGCGCCCGCACGTCCTCGACGGCCGCGGCCACCAGGGCATCCCGGTCCGGGCGCGGCAGGGAATCCGCCGGGAGGTCGGGGCCGTCCTCGCCCATCGACTCGTAGGCCGACACGTCGATCGTGAACACCGCGCCGCCGTCACGGACCCGCAGCCGCAAGCCGGTCCCGGTCTCTTCCCCGGGGCTGGTGACGAGGGCCTCCTCCCCGAGGCCGGGCACCGACTCCCACGCGCCGCCGCTGGGTGCGAACCACCGGCTGACGGGGGTGTCGAGCGCGAACTCGGCGGCCGGATCGGTCTTCTTGTGCAGTTCGACCAGAGCCGTCGTCTCGACGCTCCTGCTGGAGTCCGGCCGGCCGCTCCTGCGGGAGCACCTCGCCCAGTCCAGTGCCGGATGCCGGCTGCCTTCCTCCGACGCGGCGTTCGGGAGGCCGCCCAGCAGTCCGTCCAGGGCCGGGGCCTTGTACTGGCCGCAGAGGTCGTCCGTGACCCGGTAGCGGATCTCCGGCTCGGCCGTCCGGTCCCCGAAGGCGTACAGCCCGCCCGCCCACAGCGCGGAGGTGACCACCACCGCCGCCGCCACCCACCGCCACGGGCGGGCCGGCGCCCGGACCGGTAACCGTCCGGGCTCACCTGCCACGACCTCGGCCGGGGTCGAGGCCGCGGGCCCCCACTCCCCGTCGAGCTCGGGTTCCCCGATCATGTACGCCCCCCCTGGATGTCGAGTACTGCCGCCGTCGAGCCGGTCAGGTCGTGCTGTGGCCCTCGCCCTCGGGAGCCACGCTCAACGCCGTGGAACCGTGCGGGCCCGGGCCGATCATTCCGGATCCGAGGTGGTGCTGCTCCCGCGAGTACGCCTTCAGATAGCCCACCACCGTGTTGGTGACGGCCACCAGAGGCACCGCGACGACCGCCCCGCCGATGCCCGCGATCATGCCGCCGGCGGCCACCGAGAGCACCACCGCGAGCGGGTGCACCCGTACGGCCCGGCCGAGGATGAAGGGTTGGAGCACGTGGCCCTCGATCTGCTGCACCGCCAGCACCACCAGCAGCACCATCAGGGCGGTGAACACGCCCTGGGTCACGAGCGCCACGACCACCGCGAGGGCTCCCGACACCACGGCGCCGACCAGCGGGATGAAGGCGAACAGGAAGATGAAGACGGCCAGCGGCACCGCCATCGGCACGTCCAGGAAGTAGATGCCGAGGCCGATGAAGATGGCGTCGATGAGGGCGACGATGACCGTGCCGCGCACATAGGCGGTCAGCGTGCGCCAGGCGCGCGGACCGGCACCGGCGACACCGGCGCGGGCGGCGGACGGGACCAGGCCCAGCGCCCAGTTCCAGATGCGCTTGCCGTCGTAGAGCAGGAAGAGCGTGGAGAACATCGCGAGCAGAATGCCCGTCAGGACCTCGACGAGCACCGTCACGCCCTGCAGTCCGGCGGAGGTGATCTGCTCGGTGTTGGTGCCGATGGTCTCGCTGAGATTCTTCGCGATGTCGTTGATCTGCTTCTCGGTCACGTGGAACGGACTGTCCAGTGCCCAGAGCTTGAGCTCGTTGATGCCGTCGCGGACCCGGTCGGAGAGGTCGTCGAGGTTCTCCATCACCTGCCAGACCACGAACCAACCGACGAGCCCGATGACCACGAAGCCGAGGATCGCCGTGACGGCCGTGGCCAGACCACGCGGCAGACCCAGTCTGCGCAGCCGGACCACGAAGGGCTGGAGCATCGCGGTGACGAGCATGGCGGCGGCGAAGGCGAGGACGACCAGGCGGACTTCGCTGATCACCTTCATCAGCACCCAGAGCATCCCGGCGAGCAGCAGCAGCCGCCAGCTGGCCTCGGCGGCGACGCGCATCCCCCAGGGGACGACGCTCGCCGGGTCGGGGCGCACGGGCGCGGCCGGGGCGGCGAGGTGGGGCGCGGGGACCACGGGCGGGTAGGCGGGCGGCGCGGGAACGACTCCGACCGCCGCGGCGGCACCCGCTTCGGCGGCCCCGGCCTCCGGCGCCCGCCCGGAACCGGCGGGGTGCGGCAGGTCGCCGCTGGTCTCGGCCTCGACCTCGGCACGCCGCTCGTTGAGCCGCGCCTCCATCCGGTTCAGTTCGTTCCCGAGCCGGCCGAGCCAGCCTTCCCTCTTCGCCATGTCGCTTTCCTTCCCCCGCCCCCGGTCTACGGGCTCACCTCGAAGACCGTACACGCGAGGAGCCCCGCACCGTAGGACGGTGCGGGGCTCCCCCGGGTCGATCGGTGCCGGGCCGCTCGCGGCGGCCCGGGCTCCTAGTACCAGCCGTTGGCCTGGTGGAAGCTCCAGGCGCTGCAGGGGCTGCCGTAGCGGTCTTCCATGTAGTTCAGACCCCACTTGATCTGCGTGGCGGGGTTCGTGCGCCAGTCCGCACCGGCCGAGGCCATCTTCGAACCGGGCAGCGCCTGGACCAGACCGTAGGCTCCCGAGGAGGAGTTGACGGCCTTGTAGTTCCAGGTGGATTCCTGGTTGATGATGTTCGAGAAGCACTGGAACTGGCCGGCGGGGACCATCTGCTGAGCGATGGCCTTGACCTGAGCGACCGTGTAGGAGCTCTGGGGGGCGAAGTCGCCGGCGTCGCGAGCGGCGGAGCGGCTGGCGACCTGCTCCTTCTCCTCGCGTTCCTTCTTGAGCTTCGCCTCGGCCTCGGCCTTCTCCTTCTCGGCCTCCGCCTTCTTGGACTTGGCGTCCTCGGCGGCCTGGACGCGCGCGGCCTCCTCGGCGGAACGCTTGGCGTCGGCATCGGCGGCGTGGGCGATGGCATCGGCCTGCTGCGTCAGGGACGCGCTCTGGACCTGTGCCTGGTCGCCGACCGGGATTTCGGCGAGGAGCGTCGCGCCGGACGCGGTCGTCTCGAGATCGTTCGTGGGGTCGCCGGTGGCAACGCCTACGACTGCGCCGACGGTGGTGACCGCGGTGGCCGAAGCCACGGCGAACCCCCGGACCGAGATCCGGCTCACACGGTGTCCTTCCAGCAGCGTCCGCAGTGACCGCGCGGGCGCAAAAGTGCCCTCGACTCTGGCCTCCGTGGTTCTACGGTCACTGGAGGCGCGGGCCCGTGGGCAACCCCCTTGCGGGGACTGCCGCGTGTAGCTCCGGGCGGCATACGGCGAACGGCTGTGGAGTTGTGGTGCTGCGCGTACCTCACGGGAGATACAGGTGTGCCGTATGCGGGGCCTGACGGAAACCAGACTCTGCCGGAACGCCACACCGCAAGGCAATTCTCCACTGCGTGTGAAAGATCACACCTGGCATGTCGCCATCGATTCGAGCAAAGACCTGTGCAGCACGACGCCGCCCGGCTAGGCTCTGGGGCCTTTGCCGGGCGGCGCCAACTCACCTTCCCGCTATGGGGTTTTTGACCGATACGACCCTCAGAGGTTCTCCAGCATCTCGGTGACCAGTGCGGCGATCGGGGAGCGCTCCGAGCGCGTCAGCGTGATGTGGGCGAAGAGCGGGTGGCCCTTCAACTTCTCGACCACGGCGACCACTCCGTCGTACCGACCGACCCGAAGGTTGTCCCGCTGGGCGACATCGTGGGTCAGAACGACCCGCGAATTGGCCCCGATTCGGGACAGAACGGTCAGCAGGACATTGCGCTCCAGCGACTGCGCCTCGTCCACGATCACGAAGGCGTCGTGCAGCGAGCGGCCTCGGATGTGCGTGAGCGGCAGGACCTCCAGCATCCCGCGGTTCAGCACCTCCTCGATGACCTCGCGCCCGGCGACCGCCGAGAGGGTGTCGAAGACCGCCTGCGCCCAGGGGCTCATCTTCTCGGAGGCGTCCCCCGGCAGATAGCCGAGGTCCTGACCGCCCACCGCGTACAGCGGCCGGAAGACCATCACCTTCTGGTGCTGCCTGCGCTCCAGGACCGCTTCCAGCCCCGCGCAGAGCGCCAGCGCCGACTTTCCGGTGCCGGCCCGGCCGCCCATCGAGATGATCCCGATCTCGGGGTCGAGGAGGAGGTCGAGCGCGATGCGCTGCTCGGCGCTGCGGCCGTGCAGCCCGAAGGCCTCCCGGTCACCGCGTACGAGCTTCACGTTGCCGTCCGCCGTGACCCGGCCGAGGGCCTTGCCTCGCTCGGACTGCAGGACCAGTCCGGTGTGCACGGGCAGTTCCGCGGCCTCCGGCACGTAGAGGCGGTCCTCCGAGTAGAGGAGGTCCACCTGTTCCCCGGAGAGGGCGAGATCGCTCATGCCCGTCCAGCCGGCGTCGGTGATCGCGAGTTCCGCGCGGTACTCCTCGGCGATCAGCCCCACGGAGGAGGCCTTGATGCGCAGCGGGAGATCCTTCGAGACCACCGTGACGTCGTAGCCCTCGGCCTGGAGGTTGCGGGCGACCGCGAGGATCCGCGAGTCGTTGTCCCCCAACCTGAAGCCGGCGGGCAGGACGCTCGTGTCGGAGTGGTTGAGCTCGACGCGCAGGGTGCCGCCCAGATCGCCCAGCGGGATGGGGGCGTCCAGGCGACCGTTGCGAACCCGGAAGTCGTCGAGCAGGCGCAGGGCCTGGCGCGCGAAGTAGCCGAGTTCGGGATGGTGCCTCTTTGCCTCCAGCTCGGTGATCACCACGATCGGGAGCACGACCTCGTGCTCGTCGAAGCGGGAGATCGCGTTGGGGTCTGCCAGCAGGACGCTGGTGTCGAGGACGTAGGTCCGCCTGTCTTGCAGGCGGCTCTTTGTGCTGGTCACCACGGAAGGACGTACCCCCTCGGAAGAGGTCGGGCCATGAAGACCGGACCGGTCATCGGCACCCATGCCAGGGCCGATTTCCGGCCCTCCACTCCGTCCGTGCGAACCGCACGTGCGTCCTGGTGCAAAGGGCCTCCCGGGCGGACGACCCCATGTCGTCCGCTGAGACTCGACACCCGTGGATCGGGCATCGACCTGAAAGGGATATTCCCCGAACAAGCCAGGCCATGCCATGGCATATGACGGACGCTCGGTGAATCCCTGGTGAAGGCTTCGAGGGGAGGGGGTGCCGGGACCGAGGGGGCGGGAAACCCCCTCCGTGGAATCAGGTGCCGTAGCGCCGGTGGCGGGCCGCGTAGTCGCGCAGGGCCCGCAGGAAGTCGACCTTGCGGAAGGCCGGCCAGAAGACTTCGCAGAAGTAGTACTCGCTGTGCGCGCTCTGCCACAGCATGAATCCGGACAGCCGCTGCTCGCCGCTGGTGCGGATGACGAGGTCCGGGTCCGGCTGGCCGCGCGTGTAGAGGTGCTCGGCGATGTGGTCGATGTCGAGGATCTCGGCGAGCTCCTCGAAGGAGGTGCCCTTGCGCGCGTGCTCCAGCAGCAGCGAGCGGACCGCGTCGGCGATCTCCTGGCGGCCGCCGTAGCCGACGGCGACGTTGACGAGTATCCCGTCGACGTCGTGGGTGGCCTGCTCGGCCTCCTTGAGGACGTTCTGCGTCCGGGCGGGCAGGATGTCGAGGTTGCCGACGTGGTGGACCCGCCAGCGGCCGTCCGCGGCCAGGCCCCGGACGGTGTTCTCGATGATGTTGAGCAGCGGGCGGAGCTCGACCTCCGGCCGGTCCAGGTTGTCCGTGGAGAGCATCCACAGGGTGACGACCTCGACGTCCGTCTCGGTGCACCAGCCCAGCATCTCGGAGATCTTGTCGGCGCCGGCCTGGTGGCCCTGCTCCGTCGTCCCTCCGGACGCCTTCGCCCAGCGGCGGTTCCCGTCCAGGATGACGCCGATGTGCTTGGGCGCCGCGTCATGGTCGAGGCGGCCTTCCACCCGGCGTGCGTAAAGCCTGTACACCAGGTCGCGCAGCTTCACGATCTTCCAGCCCCTCCGTGCCTTGCCCCCGTGCGAAATGCGGTCCCACCCCCGAGTCCGCCACATTACTGCGCGCCGGGATGGGGTACCCAACTCGGTCTGTCACAACTCCGTGATAGGGAGGACAACGTGACTGATACCAATCCCTATCGGGCAGAGCCCTCGCGCTACGACTCCATGGAGTACCGCCGCACCGGCCACAGCGGCCTCAAGCTCCCCGCAATCTCCCTCGGCCTCTGGCACAACTTCGGTGACGACCGGTCCCTGGAGTCCCAGCGGGCGATCCTCCGTCGGGCCTTCGACCTCGGCATCACCCACTTCGACCTGGCGAACAACTACGGTCCGCCGCCCGGCTCGGCCGAGCTGAACTTCGGCAAGATCTTTTCGCAGGACTTCGCGGCCTACCGCGACGAGCTGATCCTTTCGACCAAGGCCGGCTACCTGATGCACCCCGGGCCGTACGGCGAGTGGGGCAGCCGCAAGTACCTGCTCAGCTCGCTCGACGCCTCGCTGAAGCGGATGGGCGTGGACTACGTCGACATCTTCTACTCGCACCGCTTCGACCCGGAGACCCCGCTGGAGGAGACCATGGGCGCCCTCGCGTCCGCGGTCCAGCAGGGCAAGGCCCTGTACGTGGGCGTCTCCTCCTACACGGCGGAGCAGACGGCCGAGGCCGTCCGGATCCTGCGCGGAATGGGCGTGCGCCCGCTCATCCACCAGCCGTCCTACTCCATGATCAACCGCTGGACGGAGGAGGACGGGCTGCTGGACACCCTGGAGGACGCCGGCATGGGCTGCATCTCCTTCGCGCCGCTCGCCCAGGGCATGCTGACCGGCAAGTACCTGAAGGGCATCCCGGCGGACTCACGCGCCGCGCAGGGCAAGTCCCTGAACCCGGATCTGCTCTCGGACGAGGTGCTCCGCCGGCTGACCGGTCTGAACGAGATCGCGGCCCGCCGCGGGCAGTCGCTCGCCCAGCTGGCGCTCAAGTGGGTGCTCCGCGACGACCGGATGACCTCGGCCCTGATCGGCGCGTCGAGCGTGCCGCAGCTGGAGGAGAACGTGGCCGCGCTGGCGTCCGCGCCGCTCACCGAGGCCGAGTTGAAGGAGATCGACGCCCTCGCCGTCTCCACCCCCGGCACCAACATCTGGGCCCAACGGGGCTGACCTGCGCGTTCGTCACGCAGCACGGTCGAAATGCCGGAAAACGAAAAACGGGCCGGTCCGTGGGGGGGATACGGACCGGCCCGAGGGGGGGGTTCCACCATAACCCTTCGTAAAGCATGCTGCGTGCATCGGCGCAGAATGATTACGCTCCGAAACCGCCCAGCAGCACTCCGGTGAGCGCTCCGGCCGCCATGAAGGGGCCGAACGCGTACCCCTGATTCCGCTCGTCGGGCCTGCGCAGGAGCACGTACAGGCCGTACAGGGCCCCGTAGAGCAGGCCGAGGAAGGCCCCCGCGGACCATACCCCCCACCCGTACCACCCAAGAGCGACCCCCAGCGAGAGCGCCAGCTTGACGTCGCCGAAGCCCATGCCGGCGGGGTTGATCAGATGGAGCATCAGGTACGCGGCTCCCAGCGCGCCGCCGCCCAGCAGCGCGAGCCGCCAGGACCCGGCGGAGCCGGGCGCGAGGGCGGCCGCACCGAGCAACGCGGCGACCGCGGCGGCGAGCGGCAGGGTCAGTACGTCGGGCAGCCGGTGCACGGCGCGGTCGACGAGGGCGAGCAGGACCAGCAGCGGGGCGAGGCCCACGTAGGCCACCAGCTCGGGGCGCGCGCCGACGGCCGCGGCGAGCCCGGCGCAGACCGCGGCGGTGAGCGCGGCCAGGGGTGCGGCCCGCCGCCCGTAGGCGTGCGGGGGCGCGGGCGCCACCGCCGAGGGCCGGCAGCGGGCCGGTCCGAGCCAGCCCCCCAGCCGGCCGGGCAGCCGGTGTCCCTGCGGGCAGCGGCCCTGCCAGGGGTCCCCCGGCTCGACGGAGAGGCGGTAGGCGGGGCGCGGCAGCAGGAGCCCGGCGGCCACGCCGTACCCGGCGGCGAGAACGATCACGAGCACACCCGTCATCCGGCGAAGGTAGAACACCCCCTAAGGTGGCCGCCATGGCGCACTGGCAAGACGGCCGGGCCGTGCTGCGGGTCGGCGCGGACCCTACGGAGATCCCGCTGGAGGTCGCCGCCTCGTACGGGGCGCGGACCCGCGGGCTGCTCGGGCGGGACGGGATCGACGGCGCGATGCTGTTGACCCCCGCGGCGAGCGTGCACACCTTCCGGATGCGGTTCGCGATCGATGTGGCGTACCTCGACCGCGCGTTCGGGGTGCTCGCGGTGGTCACCATGGCGCCGGGCCGGCTCGGACTGCCGCGGCTGCGCTCCCGGCACGTCCTGGAGTCGGCGGCCGGTGCCATGGCGGGCTGGGGACTGCGGGCGGGGATCACCATCGCGGTGGACACGGCCGGGCGTCTCGCCCCGTAAGGGGCGCGTCGCCGGCCACGCCGGTCCGACCGGCAAGACACCCGCTAGGCGAGGCCCCTCGCTGGCAGTAGGTTGGGGCGGTTGAGCTGGGGCATCAGGGGAGCGGCATGACGGAGAACGCGCGGATCAAGGCGCTGGAGCAGATCATGCCGGCGACGCACGGCGCCGACGAGGACATCGACTGGCCGGCGGTGGAGGCCGTCTGGGGGACCCGGTTCCCGGCCGATTTCGTCGCGTTCATGGGCCGCTTCGGCGCGGGTTCCATCAACGGCGAGGCCAGCATCCTGCTGCCGCTGCCCAAGCCCGGACTCCAGTGGGACCCGGCCGGGATGGCCGAGGAGACCGGCAACGCGCGGCAGGCCTGGGAGGCGGAGGGCGGCCGCGCCGCCTTCGACGTGGACCCGGAGTCGATCATCGCCTGGGGCGTCACCGGCGGGTCGGACATCCTGTGCTGGCTCACCTCGGACCCCGACCCGGACCGGTGGCCGGTCCTGGTCTGCGGGCGGCACACCGCCGACTCCTTCGCGGTGTATCCGTACGGCATGGCGGAGTTCCTCTACCGGCTGTGCTCCGACGAGTTCGACGTGAGCCCCGTCAGCATCACCTTCTGGGACGGCGGCCACCTCAGCTTCGTGCACTGGCGCAAGGCCCAGCGGCGCTGGCAGGAGGGCCGCAACCCGGAGACGGGCGAGCCCGATCCGTATGCGGGCGAGTTCGCCGACTAGGGCCTGCCTTTCGGATCAGGCCGGCGGCAGGTGGTGGGGTCCGAGCGACAGCAGCGGCACGCTGCCGCCGTCGAAGTACCACAGGGCACTCGTGTACCAGAGGACCACCACCACGACCACCAGCGCGCCCCCGGCCAGGGGCAGGGCCCAGCCCGGCAGGCGCCGGCTCCGCACCAGCAGGACCTTGGCGGCGAACGCCCCGTAGAAGAAGCAGCCCGCGATCGAGTGCACCGCCGCGCGCGAGCCGCTCAACTGGACGCCGTACGCCCGGACGCAGTGCACCGTGATCGGGACGGTGAGGGCGAACAGGACCACACCGACGATCCGGTGGGTGATCGGCACCGGCCCCGGCATCCGACGCACCCCGGGCAGCCGGCCGTACATCCACAGGGCCAACAGCAGTTGGAGAGCGGCCAACACCAGGACCCCGGTCGCGAGCTGCGCCTTCAGACGCACGGCGGCGGTGTCCGTCAGGCCGAACAGTGTCGCGGTGTAGTCCGGGGTGTTCACCCGGCCGACGAGGAAGACGGCGGCGAAGACCACGGCGGCGGCCACGAAGGCCAGCGCGAGGGCGAGTCCGGCTTCCGGGCGGCGTGGAGCGGGCCGGGTGTGCGACATGGTGCTCCTCGTCTCGCCACGCCGTGGGTCGGCGGTCCGCCTTCCCTTGTACTCGGCCGGCGCGGCCGACGGCGGCCGACGCGGCCGTGGCGATCCCGACGCGGACCCCGACGGGCGCGCGGAGCCCGTTCCGGGACCGGAACGGGCTTTTCGGCATGTCTACGCGCGTCCACTATTCGGATCACATATCGGAAAACACCATGAGGAAAAGCCCGGCTTGGAGCATTGAACACAAGTGGGGCCCCAATGGAATCAACCACCCCTCCCTCAGGAGAGAATTCCGGCCAACGGGCCATCGAGGGACACCTCCGTCCGGAGCAACTCATAAGTAATAACAGGATCCAAAAGAAAATCAGGGGAATACACCCGTGCGACGAAGAATTTCCGGCGCGACCGCCACCACGGCCGCGCTCGGTCTGTTGATACCGCTGGCCGGATGTGGTGGATCCGGCGACGATGCAGGTGACGCCACCACACTGCATCTGGTCGCCGCCGAATACGGCGACGGCCCGGCCACCAGTTCCAAGCCTTACTGGGAGAAGACGGCGAAGGATTTCAACGAGGCGCACCCCGGAATCAAGCTCGACGTCAAGCTCCTGCCGTGGGCCGACATCGACCGTGAGGTCTCCCGCATGGTCAAGGCCGACAAGGCCCCGGATGTGGCCCTGATGGGGTCCTACTCGGACTTCGCGGCCCAGGGGAAGCTGTATCCCGCGGACGAACTCCTCTCGGTCACCGCCGAGGCGAATTTCCTCCAGCCGCTCGCCGACGCCGGCTCCGTCGGCAACACCCTCTACGGCCTGCCCTTCGTGGCGAGCAGCCGGCTCCTCTTCTACAATGAGGCGCTCTTCACCAAGGCGGGCATCAAGGAGCCCCCGAAGACCTGGGGCGACCTCAAGGCCGACGCCAAGGTGCTCAAGGACAAGGGCGTGAAGTACCCCTACGCCCTGCCGCTCGGCCCGGAGGAGGCGCACGCCGAGGCGCTGATCTGGGAGCTGAGCAACGGCGGTGGCTACGCGGACAGCGCCGGCAACTACAGCCTGGCCTCGGAGCAGAACATCGAGACCTGGGACTGGGTCAAGCGCGAGATGGTCGCGCCCGGACTCACCGGCCCGACCCCGCCGTCGGAGCTGAACCGCGCCGACGCCTTCGCCGCCTTCCTGCGCGGCGAGGTCGGCATGGTCAACGGCTATCCCTCGCTCGCCCACGAGGCGCGCACCAAGGGCATCAGCGTCTCGACCACGTCCATGCCCGTCTCGGACAACCTCGGCACCGGGGTGCCGCCGCCCACCGTCGGTGTCGCCGACTGGATGATGGCCTTCAAGCAGAACGGCAAGCGCGCGGAGATCGGCAAGTTCCTGGAGTTCATCTACCAGGACAAGAACCTGTCGGACTTCGCCGACCGCTACCACCTGCTGCCGTCCACCGTCACCGCCTCGCGCACCCCGGCCGGCGGCGGCCTGGACAAGAACGACACGCAGTTCCTCAACGCGCTGCGCGGCGCCCAGCTCTACCCGGTCAACGACCCGGCCTGGCTGACGGTCAGCGACACCATCAAGCGCAACATCGGACGCGCGGTGGAACCGACCGGCAACCCGAAGGGTGTCCTGGAAGGCATCGCCCAGCAGGCCGCCCAGGCCTCCAAGAAGCACTGAGAATTTCCTCGACACGGGACTTCCGACCCATGCCGCCGACCACCCCGTGCGGCATCATGGCCACTACGGCACTTGATCCAAGGCCTCGGCCCAGTCGCCCGACGAGCACCCACAAGGTGCACGGGGCGGCCGGCCTCCACCCGGACCCCGCGGCCCTCAGCCCTGCGGCCCGTGGTTCGAGGCGAAGGCCGTCCGGTACTGCTCGCAGCTGGAGTTCCAGCGCAGCGTGCCCCCCAGCGTTCCGTAACCCGAGCGGGTGACCGACCACTCCACCGTGTACTCCCCGGTGTCGCAGGCGATCCGCTTGCCGCCCGCGATCTTCTCGCGCCCGGTCGGCGGCTTCCCCGCCAACTCCTTGCGCACTTCCCCGACCTTGACCCGGTGCGCGTCACGCAGCACCGCGTGCACGACGATCGGGTGCGTGCCCTCCTTGACCGTCACGGCCTTCTTCACCACCGTCGAGTCCGACACCGACCAGGCGAACTCGTACGAGGGCAGCCAGGCCAGGGTCTTGGGGTCGCCGGAGCGTCGCTCGTAGTCCGGCGCGGCCGCGGGCCCCGGGCGGGTGACGGTCTTGTACTGGACTCCCGGGTGGAAGCGGAGCTGCCCCTCCACCTTGTGCATCTCGTCCTTGGTCCACATCGACTTCATGGACTTCTCGCCGCCGGCCGGGTCCTGGAGGTACGCCCCGCCCTCCGCGGCGGTGGCGGCCTGGCCCAGGAGGGGCGCGAGGGCGGCGGAGGCGGTGGCGAGGGCGAGAGCGGCGATGCGGGTGCGCTTCATGCCCGGACCAACGGAGCCCCGTGGCGGGCCGGAACGACGGCGGGCGCGCTTTCACCCGTACGGGAGCGCCCGGTGCCCCGGGCCCGGCCACGAGGATCGCGTACGGCCGCCACGCGCCGCCGCGGGTCCGGTCAGGCCTGGCCGGTCTCGAAGCGGCTGATCCGGCCGCCGCCGGGGGCGATGACGAAGCGCCAGGTGGTGCGCATCTCGCCCCAGGTGTCGTTGCGGTAGTTGACCAGCAGGGTACGGCCGCCGTCGGACTCGGACTGGACGTCCATGTGGCCGCCGGATTCGAAGATCTCCCGGTCGATCCAGTCGTGCAGATCGCGGTCGGAGCCGTCGTCGGACATGGTCGCGTCGGCGGTCAGGACCGCGAGGAAGGCGTCCTTGTCGTGCGCGTTGACGGCGGTGACGAGGGCGCCGACCACCGGGTCGGACAGTTTGGCGGGGGCGATGGCCACGGGAGCCTCCTGGTCGGGCGTACGTGCGTACGTGTGTACGTGCCCGACCAGGGAACAACGCGGGCGGGTCCGCGTCGTCGACCGTCACCCGTTCGCCCGGCGGACGGCGTGTCAGGGGCCGTCAGTGCGCGTCGGAGGCGGTCCCGGCGTCGGAGGCCCCGGGAGCCTCGGGGGGCTCGGGAGCGGTGCGGACGGGGAAGCCGGTGGGCCGGCCCTGCTCCTTCAGCCAGGTGAGCACCTGGTCGAGGGCGTCGACGGTCTGGGCGCGGTTGCCGCCTCCGTCGTGGAAGAGCACGGTCGGGCCGTTGCCGATCTCGCGCTTGACGGCGTTCACGATGGCGGCCGTGCCCGGCTTGTCGAAGTCCTTGGTGTCGACGTTCCAGCCGAGCGGCCGCATGCCGTGCGCGGCGGCGATGCGCCGGCTGTCGGGGGTGAAGGCGCCGCCGGGGGCCCGGTAGTACTCGACCTTCGCGCCGCCGCCCGCGGCTTCCTCGATCAGCTTCTTCGCCTCCAGGATCTGCGCCTCCTGGTAGGCGACGGGCTTCTTGTCCATGGCCGTGTCGTGGTTCATGGTGTGGTCGCAGAGCCGGTGTCCGGCCGCGACCACCTTCTTGACCAGGTCGGGATGGGCCTTGGCCTGCGGTCCGACCATGCAGAAGGTCGCCTTGACCTCGTGCCGCCGAAGGACGTCCAGCACCTTCGGGGTCCAGCGGGGGTCGGGACCGTCGTCGATGGTGATGTTGACGGCGTCGCCGCCGCTCTCGGACGCGTGGGCTATGCCCTCGGGTATCTTCCCGGGCTGCTGCCCGGGCCGACCGTCGTCGCCGCCGCCCGGCCGGGCCACGTTCTGCTGGGAGGCAGCGCTTCCGCCAGGTCCGACCAGGACGGCCACACCCCACGCGGTCGCCGCCACGGCGGTGGCCGAGGCCACGACGACGGCACCGGCCCGGACGCCCTTCTTGTTCGCACGCGCCAAGAAACTCATGAACTGTCCTCCCCAACCGCTTTGCGAGCGTTCTGTGGATCAGGACGTTCATCGCAGGCGAGGAGTTCCAGCCGAATAGCCCATAAATTCGGCGCTATGGGACTGTTGGGACCGATGGGACTTTAGTCCTCCAGGGAGTTGCCTACCTGCCCACGCGAACACGCCCGAAACAGGCATACCTTCCGGCGCGGCGCGACCCGGATCCCAAGTCGACCGCGATGAGCGGAGGTTCACCGGTCGACACCCGATCAGAATGAAGCCATGGACTCGTCCCAGGACTCGACGCATGACGGATCCGACTGGCCCGTGGACAAGCTGACCACGCTGCGCCTCGGTCGGAAACTGGTGACGGAGGTCCCGGCGTCCCGTCCGGGCCGCCGCGCCTTCGTGGACATCACCCCGGTCCGCGACCGGTCCGACGACCGGGCGCGGGACGAGGGTTGGGTGCGCCAGGACAAGGGCCGCCGCTTCCACCTCCGGCACCGGGAGTACGACGGCCACCGCCTCGACGGCTTCGACTACGACATCGGCGCGGTCCTCGTCGCGTCCGCGGACGCGGCGGACGAGGCCGCCCTGCGCGCCGCGCTCACCGCATGGGGCCTGCGCCCCGACAGCTTCGCGCACCCCTGGCAGACCGACGACCCGGTCCAGGGCCTGTACGCCCGCCCGGACGTGCCGGAAGGCGGCACCACCGGTCGTCCCGGTGGTGCCGCCTTCCTGGTGGTGCGAGCGCCGGTGCGGGCGCGGTGCGTGTCCGGTCAGTGCGCGAGCGACTCCTGCGCCGCCGGGGCCGCCTTGCCGCCGTCCGCGGAGCCGGCCGGGGCAGCCGGTCCCGCCCCGCGGAGCGGGACCTCCTTGACGAACCAGGCCGCCGCGAAGCCCAGTACGGCGATGGCCGCGCCGAGCAGGAACGCCGAGTGCGTACCGGCGGCCACCGCGTGCTGGTAGGCGTCGCGTACCGCTTCGGGCAGCTTCGCCAGGCTCGCGGCGTCCAGCTGGGCGGAGCCCGCGGCGTCGGCCGCCTCCGGGCCCAGGCGCTCGGACATGGTGTCCGTGACCCGGGCGGTGAAGAGGGAGCCCATCAGGGCCACGCCGAAGGAGCCGCCGAGCGTACGGAAGAGGGTCGCCGAGGAGGAGGCGACGCCCATGTCCTTCATCTCGACGCTGTTCTGCGCGACCAGCATGGTGATCTGCATCAGGAAGCCGAGACCGGCGCCGAGGACGGCCATGTAGAGGCCCGACACGAGGCGGGTGGTGCCGGTGTCCATGGTCGCGAGCAGGAACATCCCGACGACCATGAGCGCGCCACCGGCGATCGGGAACATCTTGTACTTGCCGCTGCTGGTGGTGACACGGCCCGCGATCAGCGAGACGACCATCATCGACAGCAGCATGGGCAGGAGCAGCAGGCCCGAGTTGGTGGCGGAGGCGCCCTGCACCGACTGCTGGAACAGCGGGAGGTAGAGCACGCCGCCGAACATCGCGAAGCCGACGAGGAACCCGATCACCGACATCAGGGTGAAGTTGCGGCTGCGGAAGATGTGCAGCGGCATGACCGGCTCGGCGGCCTTGGTCTCCGCGTAGAGGAACGCGGCGGTCGACAGGACGCCGACGGCGATGAGGCCGAGGATCTCGACGGAGCCCCACGCGTACTCGTTGCCGCCCCAGGTCGTCACGAGGACGGTGGAGGTGATGGCGATGGTCAGCAGCGCGGCGCCGAGGTAGTCGATCTTGCCCTGCGCCCGCTTCTTGGGCAGGTGCAGCACGGCGGTGACCATGGCCAGCGCGACCACGCCGAGCGGCAGGTTGATGTAGAAGGACCAGCGCCAGCCCCAGTGGTCGGTGATGGTGCCGCCGACCAGCGGGCCGCCGATCATGGCGAGGGCCATCACGCCGGCCATCATGCCCTGGTACTTGCCGCGCTCACGGGGCGGGATCAGGTCGCCGATGATCGCCATGACGCCGACCATCAGACCACCGGCGCCGAGGCCCTGGACCGCACGGAAGCCGATCAGCTGGATCATGTCCTGGGCCATGCCGCTGAGCGCGGAGCCGATCAGGAAGATGACGATCGAGGTGAGGAAGGAGCCCTTCCGCCCGTACATGTCGCCGAGCTTGCCCCAGATGGGGGTGGAGGCCGCGGTGGCCAGCGTGTAGGCGGTGACCACCCACGAGAGGTGCTCCAGGCCGCCGAGCTCGCCGACGATCGTCGGCATCGCGGTGCCGATGATCATGTTGTCGAGCATCGCCAGCAGCATCGCGATCATGAGCGCCATGAGGACGACGCGTACGCTGCGCGGCTTCACCTCCTCCGAGGTTCCCGCAGGCTTGACTGTGTCCACCATGTCCACTCCCCTGTGCCCTACTTCTCGCACTACGTCCCGCACCGGCACTTACTTGCCGCCCGGCTAGTTCACTACAATGGGGACGGTAGACCCGCAACTAGCCGGGCGTCAAGTAAGTAATTGGGGAGAGCCATGTCCAGCAGCAGTCCGCAGCGACGCCGTGGCGACACGCGTCAGCGCATCCAGGACGTCGCACTGGAGCTCTTCGCCGAGCAGGGGTACGAGAAGACGTCGCTGCGCGAGATCGCGGAGCGGCTGGAGGTCACGAAGGCGGCGCTGTACTACCACTTCAAGACCAAGGAAGACATCATCATCAGCATCTTCGAGGACCTGACCCGGCCCATCGACGAGCTGATCACCTGGGCGGAGGGCCAGCCGCGCACGCTGGAGACCAAGCGCGAGGTGCTGCGCCGCTACAGCGAGGCGATGGCGGGCGGCGCCGTGCTGTACCGCTTCATGCAGGAGAACCAGGCGACGACGCGCGAGCTCAGCATCGGCGAGACGGTGAAGAAGCGGCTCTTCACCCTGGTGGAACTGCTCCGCACGCAGGACGGCCCGCTGACGGACCAGGTCCGCTGCGTCAGCGCGCTCTTCACCCTGCACGCCGGGATGATGTTCCTCCAGCATGTGGAGGGGAACCCCGAGGAGACCCGCCTGGCGGCCTTGGAGGTCGCCACGGACCTCATCACCCAGGCCCACCACGAGCAGCCCTGACCCATCGACCCGGTCCGCACGCCGAACGAAGGGCGTCGGGCGGAGGGGGGCGGATGGAGGGGGCCCGGGTGGAGGGGGCCCGGATGAAGGGGGCCGGGCAGAGCGGGCCGGACTCAGACCAGCCGGCGGTCCTCGGCGGTGATCGGGACGTCGTTGACGCTCGCCTCGCGGCGCCTCATCAGGCCGTTGCCGTCGAACTCCCACTGCTCGTTGCCGTGGCTGCGCCACCACTGACCGGTGGCGTCGTGCCACTCGTACTCGAAGCGGACGGAGATGCGGTTGCCCGTGAACGCCCACAGCTCCTTGCGGAGTCGGTAGTCGAGCTCGCGCTCCCACTTGTCGGCCAGGAACGCGCGGATCTCGGCGCGGCCGGTGAGGAAGCGGTCGCGGTTCCGCCAGACCGAGTCCTCGGTGTAGGCGAGGGCGACGCGCTCGGGATCGCGGCTGTTCCAGGCGTCCTCGGCGGCCTGGACCTTGATGCGCGCCGACTCCTCGGTGAAGGGCGGTAGGGGCGGTCGTACGGCGGGGGCGTCGGTCATGACGGTCACCTCTCGACATGGAGAACGATCGTTCTCGATGAGAGGGACGATAGAGAACGAGCGTTCTCCGCGCAAGGTCGATCTGGACTACGCTGCCCGCATGGACGACGAAGAGGCCCGCACCCGACTCCTGGACGCGGCGGAGGAGCTGTTCTACCGGCACGGCATCCAGGCCGTCGGCATGGACCGGATCCGCACCGCGTCCGGAGTCCCCCTCAAGCGCCTGTACCGGCTCTTCCCGGCGAAGGAATCCCTGGTCACCGCCTACCTGGAACGCCGCGACCGACGCTGGCTGACCTCCCTGCGCGCGGCCGCCCTGGCCCCGGCGGAGCCGCGGGCGCGGGTGCTCGCGGTCTTCGACTGGCTGGCGGACTGGTTCACCGAGCCCGACTTCCGGGGCTGCGCGTTCCTCAACGCTTACGGAGAGCTGGGCGCGGCGGCCCCGGACGTCGTCCGCGTCCACAAGGCGGAGCTCCGCACCCTGCTGGCCGAACTGACCCCTGACGCCGACCCGGCCCTCGCCGACCGGCTCCTGATCCTGACCGAGGGGGCCACGACGGTCGCCACCCTCACCCCCGGCCCGGAGCCGGCTCGCTGCGCCCGCGAGATCGCCGAACTCCTCCTGATGGAGTGACGCAGGTCACATTCATTCGCTTCGGTCGGCTGTCACATCCGGGCCGCGATTTCCGTCAGAGCTGTGTAACCGTCGGCACGGCAAGGAGATCACCATGGAAGCCCGTCTCAACTTCTTCGGCAACGCGGTCGCGAACAAGTTCGGCCGGTACATCAACTCCGCGGGCAAGGTCATCTCGGACTCGACCCTGCCGCACGCCACACAGGAGCTGGTGAAGCTCAGGGCCAGCCAGATCAACGGGTGCGGATTCTGCACCGACATGCACTTCAAGGACGCCTCGCACGCCGGGGAGGACCCGATCCGGCTCAACCTGGTCGCGGCGTGGCGCGAGGCGAAGGTGTTCACCGACGCCGAGCGGGCGGCCCTGGAGCTGACCGAGCAGGGCACGCGCATCGCCGACGCGGCCGGCGGCGTCACGGACGAGGCCTGGGCGGAGGCCGCCAAGCACTACGACGAGGACCAGCTGGCCGCACTGGTGTCGCTGATCGCCCTGATCAACGCCTACAACCGGATGAACGTGATCGTCCAGCAGCCGGCGGGCGACTACCAGCCGGGCCAGTTCGGCTGAGCGGGGGCACGGATCCGGCCCCGACAGGGGAGGGGCCGGATCCCTCGCGCCCCGGAACACTCCCGATCATGGAGGGAGTCCGCACACCCCGGGGGAACCGATGACCGCACGCACACTCGCCCGCCTGACCTTCGCGAACCCCGCTTCGCTGATCTACCTGGGCCTCGTAGGCGCCGCCGTGGTCTACGCGTCGGCCGTCACACTGTTCGCCCCGGACCCCGGTTTCGTCTGGGTGCTGCCCGCCCTGTGCGCGTTCCCGCTGTTCCTCTTCGTGACGCTGATCCACGGCGCGACCCTCGGCGACGGCCGGCCGGCGACGTGGCTGTTCATCACCGAGCTCGTCCTGTGCGTACTGATCCAGTCGCTCGTCCTCGGCACGATCGTGGAAGCCTCCCGCGGCCGCCTCCGGGGGCGGCCACGAACCGGCTGAGCACCCACGCCCGGCTCCGTTGGCCGCGACAACAGCGCCCCCTTCAAGGGAGTTGATGGGACGAACGACTGTGCCGGCTGTAACTCGTTGTTACAGTGAACGCTTCTGTGCTGCACATTAGGGGCCGATCTGTGACGCTCGGCAAGGAACGGGCGGCCACAAGGACTTCGACGGAGGTCTCGTCGCACGACACGGCGCCGGCGCAGGACGATGTGGTCGGTCGGGGTTCAGGGGGAACGGTCTGATGGCTTGGGACGAGTGGGACAGCGCGAAAGCGGACGTGGCTGCCCAGCAACAGGTGTCCATGCGGCTCAACCAAGCGCCCGGCGGGCCCGGTTCGGGCGGACAGGCCGATCTCGTCGTGCACCAGGACGACCTGGGCGGGGTGGGCCACGAGGCGTTCGGCCTGCACGGCCGGTTGGCGAAGCAGGCGGACATCGCGGGAGCCGGTGCCAACGGCGCGGGGGCCGGGTCGACAATGCAAGCCGCCGCCGCTTTGAAGTCCAGCGGCTTCGAGCTGGGGGCTGAGCTGACAACGGCGGTATCGGTGTGGACCTCGCAGGTCAAGTCGGTGCTGCAAGCTTGCGCCCATATCTCGAACCACCTGGACTTCTCGAAGAAGGCGCACGCCCAGGACGATGCGGCGATCGCGGCATCGCTGCGGAACCGGGACGGCTCAGCAGTGCCTGTTTCGCGCATAGCCGAGTACTTCAAGTAGGGAACAGGTATGAACTACGCCCAACTGATGGAAGTGGACCTCGCCAAGCTCGGTACCGCGGTCACCGACTGGAAGAAGATGTCCGGAGACCTTCAGCAGCTCGGCGGGGAGGCGCGTGACGGGCTGAAGAAGAAGGCGGACAGCGCCCGCTGGGAGGGCGCCAACGCCGCTGTCACCCGCGGTTTCGTCGACAAGACCGTGAAGGAGTTCGGTGACCTCGGCGTCGAGGCGAAAAGCATCTGCGCCGTACTCGATGACGCGCACGCCGAGCTGAAGAACCTGCAACAGCGGGCCAAGGACCTCACCGCCTCCGCCAACGACGAAGGCCTCACCGTATCCGGCGGCCAGGGCGGCGCCGTGGTGATCTCCGAGGCCCTGGTGTGCGAGGTCGAGCGCGGCCAGCGCAAGATCGACCTGATGCGGTGGTACGCGGATACCCTCACCGACATCGTCACGCACGCCACCGAGGTCGACGCCTCGGCCGTACGGGCGCTGCGCGCCGTCCACGGCAACGACCCGAACCAGCCAGGCCACGCCGTGTACACCTCACTCGACCAGGACATGCTGCCGCGGGCCTTGAAGCTGGCCGCCTTGGGCGAAGACGCCAACGACAGGCAGCAGAAGGAACTTCGGCGGTTGTGGCAGTCGCTGGGCCCCGAGGCGCGGGGACAGATGTGGCAGAGCCACAAGGATGACCTCTTGGCGGCCGGGCTGCTGACGCCGCAGGTCAAGCGAGTGGCGGCGGACGACGGAGCGGGACGCTACAACGTCGTGTCGCCGGGAGCGGCTGACTACTGGAACGAGGTCGTGGCCCGCGGGATCTCCAACAGTGGAGACTTCATGGGCAAAACGGATGCCGCCCGCCACATGGACCACTACCTGAACGGGAGTGGAAAGACCCTCGACCTGGATGTCGACAGGATGCTGAACGACGACCAGAACCTACGGGACGTGACGGCGGGCGTGCGCGCCGATGAGGAAGGCGAGTGGCGCCGCCAAGCGCTGGAGGCCTTCGAGAGGTCCGGCGGCAAGCCCGTCGCCATCCCCGTGGAAACCTCCGGCCAGGGATACCAGCACGTCGACGGCGGGAACCGGAACTGGTACCTCGCGGTGGGCAGCGCCATGACGAACACCACCGGGGTGGTGACGGCGGTCCCCGGCCCGGACGGGCAGCCGCAGGTCAGCATCGACTACCAGGTCAACGTGTGGGACCGCTACAACTGGGATGCGGTCAAGGCCACCCCCATCGGCCCCACCACGGTGACGGACGCAGACATGGCTCGCTTCCACAGCACCGGGCAGGCCAGGGAATTCGACATGAGGGGAAGCAGCTCGGTGCAACGGCACGACCTGAGCTCGGACAGCGCGTGGCCCGATCCCATGGAGACCGGGCGCGAGGGAACGCGCAAGGACATCGGTCGCAACACGGCCGCCCGGTGACCGGCAACCGACGACCGGCACGGTCGGTCCTCCTGTGCGCCTCCCTCACGGTGCTCGTGGGGCTCGGCGCCGGCTGCACTGGAACGACGGACGCCGTGGACGGCGGCAGCAGGAGCAGCAGCCGCACGCCGGAGCGCCCGCAGCCGGAATGGGTCGAGGGAACCACGGTCGAGGGCGTCGTACAGCGGCTGCGCCTCCAGTTGCCGACGACGGCGAGCGACGCCCAGGCCGCTCAGCAACGACACTTCCAGAACGACGGCCTGCTCCTCGCCTTCACCGTGCCCACCGGCGACGTGGACGCCTTCCTGACCCGGCTGAAGCCGGAGCAGCCGGTGCAGCCCAGGAAGACGCCGTTCGCCGGAGAGTCCGAACCGGGCTTCACGCAGCTCGGCCTCCCCGAGCCCGACTCCCTGCCGGACATCCGCAAAGCCCAGGTCTGCGCCCCTTGCAAGGACGGCGTCGACCAACTCCACGTCGCGGTGACGCGGCTCGACGACCAGAAGAGCCGCGTCTACGTCAAGGGCGTCGACTGAGGAGAGCGTGGCCTCGCGGCACGACGCAAGCACCTCCGGACGCGAGTGCCGGCCCGGCGCAAGCCGTACGCCCAGGCTCGGTCCCCCTAGCCACCACCTGCGCCACGCGGGAAGGTGATCTCGACGCGCCGGTTCTTCTTACGGCCTTCCTCGGTGCTGTTGTCGGCGATCGGGTAGTCCTCGCTGTAGCCGCGCACGTCGAAGACGACGTTCGGATCGGTGACGGTCTTCGCCAACTCGCCCTGCACGGCATCAGCACGCTGCTTGGACAGCTCCTTACCGTGCTCGTAGCTCCCCTGGTCGTCGGTGAACCCGAACACCCGGATGCGGGTCGCCTTCGACTGATTGATCTCGTTGGCGATGGCTTGGATCCGCGCGGCCGCCTGCGCGTTGAACACAGCGCTGTCCTCGGGGAACAACACCTCGGACTGGAGCGCCATCATGACGGTCTGATTGGTCTCCTGCCGCCGCTGCTCCCCACCGAGGTCTTCGACGACTTCAGCGATGTCGAGCACCTTGACGGGTGCGAGCGTCCCGCCTTGCGGAATCTTGAGCCCGGGCGAGTTCGAGTCGATCGCCACGGGCGTGGAGGCAGAAGGCTCCGTACCAGGAGGCACGGACGGCTTCACGTCGTCGGCGTGGGCGGTGGTCGCTCCAACGAGGTGCGCCCCGGCGATAACAAGTGCAGACACTATGGCAGTTGCGGCTGCTTGCTGTCGTGTGGTCATGAGGTCACCCAGAAATCTTTACAGTGGCCGTGGCGAAGGTCGGAAGACTGAACTCCACCTCGCTGGTAGAAGTCGGCGGGGCTGGGAACTGAGCGAAGAAGGGGACCACTTGGCCGGGGTCGACACTCGACACGCCAGTCGTGCACAAACACCTGGATTCCGTGTCACGAAGCACGTAATAGCGCTTCTTACCGACCTTGTCGACCAGCGTTGCACCGGCGACCGACTCCCCAGTCCCCTTGAGTTCGATCCCGCGCCAGGCAACGGTGTCCTTGTAGGACTGGCTACCCGTGTTCTTGATCTGCCCCGATACGGTAAGGAAGCCACCCGGATCTCGTCGTACCGAGTTGATCACCAGATTCATGCCAGCCTGTCCGTTCAGAGTGGCGATGACTTCGGTCGACTCCGAGCCTTGGCTGGCGCTCGGCGCAGGGTCCTGAGATCCCGCTTTCTGAGGCTGCGACGCCGAGGACTGCCGACCGCTCGGCTTGTTGCCGTCGCCATCGCCACCACACCCGGCCAGCGCAAGAGCCATGACCGCCGTACCCGCAACGACCAGTCCCCCACGGACCTTCACCATGCGCCGAATGCTCATCTACGAACGCTTCCTTGTCTCTGAATTCCTGTTAGTCGACGAGTCGAACGCTGAACAGCTTTCTGGTCAAAGCGCTGAGCGATCCGGGCGCCAGCGGATCCAGTTTGACCAGCTCCCCGCCGCAGCTGAAGCTCACCATTGACGGAGTCGGCGTAGGAGTAGGGGATGGCGAACTGGCCCCCGATGAAGTGGTAGGTGTTGGGCTCGGCGCGGAAACAGTGCCGAGATGGCATTTCGGTTCGATCAACGCGGTGGCTGTCGCGGTTCCGTGCATGCTTCCGGTCTCAGGAACCACCGACTCACCCACCGTTCTCTCGGTCTTCACCGTGATCGTGAATCGGGGTGGAGCAGGCTCACATGCCGTTGCCTCTGCATCGTTCTTCGCAGCGAATGCTTCTGCCGCCGCGCAGGCTTCACCGACCTTGAACAGCCCCCCATCGACGATCCTGCTCCAGTCAGCAGCCTTCACCGAGGTGAGGTCGAGGCCCAGCAGCACCGTGTCCCTGGCCTCACGCCCAGCAGCCAGGGCGGCAGCATCCGCGGCGCCTTGCGCATCACTACGGGTGACCGACGCCTGGCCGATGGCGAAAAGGGCGAGCGCGGCAAAGAGCAAGCCCGCGACCATCACCACGTAGACAGGAAAAGCCTGCCCTTGGTCACGCGCCCCCCTCCTACGGAGATCCACTAGCCGGCTTTGATGTTCGTAACCGCTTCCTTGATCCGCTTGGTGATCTCCGAGCCGATCCCGGAACCGACGATCGCTCCGACGATGACGACCACCACCAGGATGATGCCCAGGTATTCGAATGCGGTCTGGCCGCGGTCGAGGTTCGCGTGGCGCTTGCCGAGCCTCGTCACGGCCGTGTCCGCCCAGCCGTTCACCCTGATCCGTGCCTCCACGGCGGCCTTCAGCAGCGTGTTCTGTGACATGGGGGTTCCCTCCCGGGCCGGTACCGGTTTCGATCTCCGGACGGTACGGCGAGTCACCAGTCGTCACCAAGGGTCCCGGGGCCCAATTACGGACCCACTGCGCACTCTGTCTACCCATGACCGGTCACTCCTGGACGGGCGGTTCCCAGCCAGCGGGCTATCGCCTCGCTGCGAGTGGCGCTCTGGAGCTTCGCGAAGATGCGGTTGATGTGGTTCTTCACCGTCTTCTCGCTGATGAAGCAGGCGGCTGCGATCTGCTGATTGCTCATCCCGGACGCGATCAGATCCATGATCTCCACCTCCCGGGAACTCAGCCCGAAGACAACAGAGTTGTGCATCCGCTCAGAAGACTGTGCCACAACTCGTTGCGGATGCGAAGAGGACCGGAGTTCCGTGAGGAGCGCGCTCGCAGCCGTCGGGGTGAAGTGGGGACGGCCCAGCGGGGCATCCCTTACCGCCCGGAGCAGGTCGTCCGTCGTGAACTCACCGTGCACGAGGTAACCGCCGGCACCCAACAGCAGTGCCTCGCAGATGATTTCGGCTTCCCTGCTGTACGTCAGCATCAGTACGGGGGCCAGCTGTACCAGGTGCGGCAGTGCCGAGATTCCGTCCACGCCCGGCATCCGGACGTCCAGCAGGATCACGTCCGGGGCGTGCCGGCGGGTCAGGCTCAGTGCTTCGCGCCCGTCCGCCGCCTGGGCGATGACGTCGAGGTCCTCGGCCGTACGAAGCAGGGCCGCCAGGCCTGCCCTGATGACCGGGTTGCCGTCCGCGATGAGCACGCTCAGCCGTGCCATCGCTCAGCCACCCCCGAAGAGCGCGCCGAAGTCTACGTTCGCGCCGTAGACGAAGCCGCAGACCAGCAGGATCAGCGTGCCGGGCAGCATGAACATGGTCACGGCGAACGTCGCCTTCGGGACGGCCCGGGCCGCGCGGCGGCGGGCGTTCTGGGCATCCGTACGGCGCATGTCCTCGGCGATCGCGATCAGCGTCTCCACGATCGGAGAGCCGAGCTCCTCACCCTGCTGGAGGGCCGTCACGAACTGCGCGACCTGTTCGCTGTCGTTGCGGCGCCGCAGCTCGTCGAAGGCCTGACGGCGGCTGACGCCCATGTTCATCTGCTGCAGCGTGATGCGGATCTCGTCGGCCCAGGGGCCTTCGTACTTGTCCGCCACCCGCTCCAGCGCCTGCCTGAAGCCCAGCCCGGCGCTGACGACGACCGCGAGCACGTCCAGGAAGTCCGGCAAGGTCCGCTCGATGTGGTCGCGGCGGACCCGGATCGCCGACCACAGGCCGGCCTCGATCCAGAACAGCCCGAAGGCCACCATCAGCAGAGCTGCGACCAGCTGCCCGTTGATCAGCATCGAGAAGGCACCGAGCGCGCCCAGGGCCCCGTACACCGCCCGTCGTGCCGCGTACCGGTCGATCGTCAGACCGGCCGGGTTGCCCGCCATGTCGATCTGGCGGCGCTTGCGGGCCACCCGCGCCGGCCCCATCAGGCGCAGCACGGCCGGGGCCCAGCGGATGCCCATCCGGTCCACCAGGGATCCGACCGCCGTCGTACGGGTGGCTCCGACCTCCAGGGCGAGCGCGAGGTCCGTGGGCAGCTTCACGTCCGCGCGGTACAGGCGGATGCCGTGGAACGCGCCAAGGACCGACAGAGCCACGGCCAGTGCGAGAAGGAGTCCGATCATCCTCCTGTCCGCCCCCTCACACGTCGATCTTCGACAGGCGGCGGATGAGGACGAAGCCCAGGGCGAAGAGGCCGAGGGCTACCAGCACGGCCGTCTGGCCGATGAACGCGCCCGTCATCCTGTCCAGCGCGCCCGGCATCATCAGGTCGACCAGCAGCAGCGAGCCGAGGCCGATGGACGGCACGAGGTAGGCCGTCACCGTCACCTGGGACAGCTGGGTGCGGATCTCGCGACGGGTCTCCTTGCGCTGCTCCAGCGTCACCGTCAGATTGCGCAGGCTGTCCACGATCGCGCCGCCCGCCCGGGCCGACAGGACCAGGGTGGAGACCAGGACGACGAGTTCCCGGGACGGGAGGCGTTCGGTGAGTTCACCCAGGGATTCGTCGATGGAGTGGCCCACGGCGAGGCGATTCGCGACGCGTGCCAGTTCCTCACCCGCCGGGGCCTCCAGCTCCTCGGCCGCGATCCCGATCGCCGTACGCAGGGCCAGGCCGGCCTGGGTGGCGTTGGCGAGGATGCGAGCCAGGTCGGGGAGCTGGTTGATGAAGCGCTCCGTACGCCGCGCACGCTGCCAGTTGAGGAAGGCGTTCGCCGCCCAGACGCCGATCGCACCTGCCACCGGGCCGAAGAACGGCGCGAGGAGGGAGGACGCGATGAGCCACACTCCCGCGATCGACCCCAGCATGTAGACGAAGAACTCGCCGGGGGTGAGGTCCAGGCCGGTGGTCGCGAGCTTCAGCTCGATGCGGCGGCCGAGCTTCGTCTTGCGCAGCCGCCGGTCGACGGTCCGGAAACGGCGCCTCCGTCCCAAGGGCTCCGGCATGCCGCTCGCCGAGAGCCGTTCGATCAGCGCGGCCCGCTGGGCGCGCCCGGCGAGGTACGCCTGGAGTCCGGCGACGACGAGTACGCAGGCGAGCAGCGTGGCGCCGAGGGTGGTGAGGATGAGTGGGTTCACAGGGCGGTCCGGGTGATGCGGGCGGTCAGGGGGTCTTCCGGCGCGACGCCGAAGGCCTGCGGGATGGGCTGGTTGTTCATGTAGAGGCGTTCCGCGATCCGGCGCGGCAGCGGGTAGTACTCGAAGTAGCCGTGCACCCGTCCGTCCGCGCCCATCGGCTGCGCCCCGAACCGGCACACCGTGGTGATCCGGAAGGGTTCACGGCCGTGCGATTCCAGGGCGGAGATCTCGGTGATGCGGCGCGAGCCGTCGCCGAAGCGGGTGAGCTGGACGATGACGTTCACCGCACTGTTGATCTGGTCCTGCAGCGCCTCGAACGGGATCTCGACATCCGACATGGAGGCGAGGGTCTGCAGGCGCATCAGCGCTTCGGAGGAGCTGTTGGCGTGGACGGTGGCCAGGGAGCCGTCGTGGCCGGTGGACATCGCCTGGAGCATGTCGAGCGTCTCACCGCCGCGGACCTCGCCGACGATGATGCGGTCGGGGCGCATACGCAGGGAGTTGCGTACGAGGTCGCGGATGGTGATCTGCCCCTTGCCCTCCACGTTCGGCGGGCGGGATTCGAGGCGGATGACGTGCGCCTGCTGGAGCTGGAGTTCGGCCGAGTCCTCGATGGTGATGATGCGTTCGCCCTCCGGGATCAGACCGGAGAGAGCGTTCAGGAGAGTGGTCTTGCCGGTGCCGGTGGCCCCGGAGACGATCACGTTCATCTTCGCCGCGACCAGGCCCGAAAGGAGCAGGAGCATCTGCTCGTCGAGCGAGCCGAGGGCGATCATCTCGTGCAGGGTGAAGGCGCGCGGGAAGCGGCGGATCGTGAGGGTGGCGCCGGTCAGGGAGAGCGGCGGGATGATGACGTTGACGCGCTCGCCGCTGGGCAGGCGTGCGTCGACCATCGGATTGGCTTCGTCCACGCGCCGGTTGACGGTGGAGACGATGCGCTCGATGGTCTGCATCAGCTGCTCGTGCGAGGCGAAGCGGATGGGAAGCTGTTCGACCCGGCCGGCGCGCTCCACGTAGATGTGGTCGGGGCCGTTGACCATGATCTCGGAGATCGAGGCGTCTTCGAGGAGAGGTTCGAGGACGCCGAGGCCGAGGGCCTCGTCGACCACGCGGCGGATCAGCTGGGCGCGCTCGACCGTGGAGAGGACGGGACCCTCGCGGCTGATGATGTGGCCGAGTACGCGTTCCAGGCGCGCCCGGCGCTCGGCGGGCGCGAGCGCGGACATCTCGGCGAGGTCGATCTCCTCCAGCAGCTTCGCGCGGTAGGAGGAGACCAGCCGGCCGTCCTCGCGCGAGTTGTGGTGTTCGTCCGGTGTGTTGACCCGGGAACGCAGGCTCATGGTCCGGTCACCTTCGGGTCGTCGTTGGGCATGGTGGCGGTCGCCTTCGCCGGGTCAGGGTTCAGCCCGGGGATGATCGAGTTGATCTGGATGGTGGCGACGGCGGTGACGGCGTCCTCCGTCGTGCTCACCTCGACGAAAACTCCGAGGCCTTCCCTGACGGCCGCCGCGCCCGCCGCCACGCCACGGCCCGGGTGCTGGGCCTCCACCCGTGCCGCCGTGCGCGCCGCCGTGTCCGCCTGCTCGTGGACGTACGCCACCCACCCGAGCTGGATCCCGCAGAGCGCGACGAACAGCAGGATGGGCACGAAGCCGATGTATTCGAGGGCCACTTGACCCCGGTCGGAGCGGAAGCGTCGCTTCATGTCACTTGGCCTCCTTCTCCAACGCCGCGCCGCCGGTACCTTCGATCCGGTCGAAGCTGAGGCCCGGGAAGAGGATCGGAACGCCCAGACTGACCTTCGCCCGGTAGATGTCCCCGGACGTGCCGCAATCCACCTCCAGGTCCCACGCCTCCCCGATGTGCTCCTTCGCGGCCGCGGCGCACGCCGCGCCCCCCTTCACCGCCCCCGCCCGCGCCGCCTCGTCCGCCGCGTTGCCCGCCAGGGAGAAGGCGTAGCCGATCAGTACGCACTCCCACACCGCCGCCACCAGCAGCAGGATCAGCGGCACCGTGCCCACGAACTCGATCGCCACCTGGCCCCGGTCCCCGCGCCCCGGTCTGCGGGCCGGCATCCGTCAGCCCTCCCGGCCGCGGCGCAGGCGGGCCACCGGGCCCGAGGCGCGGACCGCCAGCGAGGCGCCCGGGGCGGTGGTGGAGGCTGTTGTCGGGGTGGGGGCCGGGGTCGAGAGGAGGCCGAGTTCGCCGGCCAGGGTCCACAGGGCCGCTTTGACCGTCGAGCGGTTGTCGAGGTCCTGGACGCGGCCCGCGTCGACCACGGCCTGGAGTTCCTTGAAGGCGGCCGGGACCGGGGTGCGGGTGGCGCGGGTCTTGGTGATCTTCTCGATCAGGGCGGGCTGGATCTCGGTGTGCTTGCTCCAGCGGTTCACGACCATCGCCGTGTCCTCCGCCTTGCGCACCTGGAGCCGTTCCCACATCCGGACCATCCGCTTCGCCGCCCGGACCGCGACCACGTCCGGGGTGGTGACCAGCACCGCCACGTCCGCCATCTCCACGGCCGCCGCGTTGGCCCCGGTGACCTGGGTCCCGCAGTCGACGACGACGAGTTCGTAGCGGCTGCGCAGGGCTCCGACGATGTGCCGGGCGGCCCGGTCGTCGACCTCCTCGCCCCGCTCCCCGTCCGCCGGGGCCAGCAGCAGCGCCAGGCCCGAGGCGTCGTCGTAGACGGCGTCCTGGAGGACCCGCGGGGAGATGTCCTGGATCCCTGCGAGGTCGGCGACCGAGCGGCGGAACTGCACGTCGAGGTACGAACCCACGTCGCCCGCCTGCAGGTCCAGGTCGACCAGTGCGGTACGCCGCC
This sequence comes from Streptomyces sp. CLCI03, assembly GCF_053615355.1. Taxonomy (NCBI): domain Bacteria; kingdom Bacillati; phylum Actinomycetota; class Actinomycetes; order Kitasatosporales; family Streptomycetaceae; genus Streptomyces; species Streptomyces sp. CLCI03. Next base: position 3,146,767 of record NZ_CM132132.1, read on the forward strand.
CCGAGGCGGCCGCGGCCAGCGCGAACTGCACGGCGGTGAAGGTGGTGCCCACGCCGCCCTTGGCTCCGGTGACGGTGACGACCCGCCCGCCCGGACCGGTGAAGACGTCGGCGGCGGCGCCCCCGCCCAGGTGCCGGCGTACGCCCACGGACCACTGGGCGGCGGCCTGCACGCGGGCGGCGAGTTCCTCGTAGGAGAGCGGGAGTCCGATCAGGCCGCGGGCGCCCGAGTCCATGGCGGCGGAGAAGAGTCCGGGGCCGGCGTCCGAGGAGACCAGGACGACGCCCACCGCCGGGAAGCGCAGGGCGACCTCCCGGATGAGTTCCAGGGCGGGGACCGGGCCGATCCGCTCGTGGACGAGGACGACCTCGGGGAGTTCGTCGATGGACTCGGCAGCGAGGCGGGCGAGGGTGTCCAGGAGCGTGGTCGCGTCCGGGACGGGGGCGGCCGGCTCGGCGGCCGGGAGCTGGCTGAGCAGGGTCACGATGGCGCGCGCGGCGTCCGGGTCGCCGACCGCGGGGAGGATTCGGGTGGTCATCCGGGCCTCACCTGTCCCCGTCGAGGGTGTACGTGCGGTCGCCCGGGGCGGGCGCCGAATCGGTGCCGGGGGCCACCAGGGCCAGGCGTACGTGTTCCGCGAAGGACTCGGCGTACGCGACGCGCTGGGTGTCCTTGGTGCTCAGGGCGAAGGTGATCGGAACGGCCTCGGCCGGGCCCTTGCGGTCGCTGTCCTTGTCCAGGGCGGTGAGTTTGCCGACGCCCAGGACCCGGGCGTTGGCGACGATGATCACCGACCGCGAGGGGTCGGTGTCCTTGGCGCCCTTGAAGGTGGCGAGGATGTTGACCTTGGCGCCGGAGGTGATCTTGCCGGCCACGCCCGTGGCCGCGTCGATCATGATGGCGATCTCCTGCTCACCGGGCTGCAGCTGCGGCCGGTCGACGAACATGTCCGCCTGGAGCAGCGAGCCCTTCTTCAGCGTGGTGAGCGCGATCTTGTCCTTGAGCGCGCCGAGGTCGGAGACGGCGGTGTCGGAGAGCCACCGCTCGGGGATCCGGACCTCCTCGAACTGCCCGGCCGACAGCGGGCTGTACGGGGCTATGTCGCCCTTGGCCCGGTAGGCGACGACCTCGGCGCCGACCTTGGAGTTGACGTCGCCGATCACCACGAGGACCCCGGCGAAGGCCCCCAGTGCGCACAGGACCGACAGGAGCAGCAGGATGACGCCGCGGCGCTGGCGTGAGTTCATGGGCCTTACCTACCTCGCCGTTCTTCATTCATTCGTGCGTTCGAAAGATCAGGATCTGGAACGGGCGGTGCTCGCGGGCGCGGGCGGCGGCGGTGCGGTGAGCGGCGCCGCGCAGAAGCCGCAGCGGTCGCCGATGAGTTCGAGGCCGCACCAGCGGCACTCCTCCCGGCGGACCGAGGCGACCAGTTGGTAGAGCACGGACAGGTCGGGGATACCGGCGGCGAACTCGACGAGTTTCGGGGTGCCCCACCAGCCGGGGGACGAGGCCGGTAGCGGGTTCTCCAGGACGCCCTGGACCTGCCAGGCGGGGGCCAGTTCGGCCGTGACCCAGTCGGAGGTGAGCTGGCCGCGGGCGAAGGTGAGGTGCGTGGCGAACTCGGGCCCGGCCGGCAGTACGCCGCCGCGGGGGCCGTGCGCGCCCTGGGAGCCGCCGCTCAGCTTCGCGAGGTGCGGTTTCGGGTGGGCCATGACGGCGAACTGCGCGCTCGGCGACCAGGACCTGGCGTGCGCCCCGAGGCCGACCGGTACCCGGACCCGGTCGAGTTTGGCGACCGAGCCCAGCAGGGCGCCCGCGTAGATGTAGTGGGACAGCAGCCGGGCCGCGGACGCGATGATTCCGGGACTGAAGTCGCAGACGCTGAGCTGGCGCAGCTGACGTGCCAGCAGGGCCGTTCCCAGCGGCGGGAGATCGATGCCGAGGAGCGCGATCCGGTCGGTTTCCAGGATGGCGCGTACGGTGTGCAGCCGCTGGACGGTGGAGCGCGGGAGCCAGGGCGGCACGAGGGCCACGATGTGGCCGTGCCGCTCCAGCAGGGCGCCCGTCTCGGCGAGCGCGGCCTCCAGGTCGAGCTGCTCGGGCGGGTGCAGCAGGGCGGCCCCGGGCGTGTGCCGGTCAGGGGCCGGAAGTACCAGATCGGCGCTGGTGACAGCGATGGCGGTCGGCACGCGCATTCCCCCGTTCCCCCACGTACACCCCGTACGTCCCGCCCGCCGCGGGCACTTCACGTGCCCGACGCGCGCTCGACACGGACCTGACGCGGACTCGACGCGGAGTCGTCACGGACTTCCCGCGTCCGCGCCCGCACTGCGCGACCGCATCCGATCGACCCGCTCCCCCCTTGCTCCAGCACCATATCCGCGTCACCCCTGGCGGGGCAGGGCCTTGAAGATTCCCGTGCTACCAGCACGTGTCACAGGTGGCGGAAACCCGGACAACAGGGATCGCATAGCGGGCCATTTCAAGCCACATCGCGAAGACCCTTGACACGGGGATTGGTCTGGACCAACTTGTCAGCCAACGCCTCGACGCGGACCCACCCCACTCGGTCCGCGTCGTCCCACACCCCCTTTCCTCCCCCCACCGGAGCCCACGTGAACCGCATACGCTCCCTCGCCCTCCCCATCGCCGTCACCCTGACCGCGGGCGCGCTGTCCGCCCTCGCCGCCGGTACCGCACAGGCCGCCGACGTGAACGTCGCCCGCAACGGCGGCTTCGAGTCGGGTCTGGCCAACTGGTCCTGCACTGGCGGAACCGGCACCTCCGTCTCCTCCCCCGTGTACGCCGGATCGGGCGCCCTGAAGGCCACCCCGGCGGGCCAGGACAACGCCCGCTGCAGCCAGACCGTCACGGTCAAGCCGAACTCGACGTACACGCTGAGCACGCAGGTCCAGGGCAGCTACGTCCATCTCGGCGCGACCGGGACCGGCACCCAGGACGTCTCGACCTGGACGCCCGGGTCGGGCGCCGGCTGGCAGAAGCTCTCCACCACCTTCACCACCGGCCCCAGCACCACCCAGGTCACCGTGTACACGCACGGCTGGTACGGCCAGCCGGCCTACGTCGTCGACGAGTTCAGCGTCTTCGGGCCGGACGGCGGGGGCGGCACCGACCCCGGCCCGTCGGTCCCCGGGGCCCCGGCCGGCGCGGCCGTTTCCGGCCAGAGCGCGAACGCCCTCACCCTTTCGTGGAACGCGGTCGGCTCGGCCACCGGCTATTACGTGTATCAGGACGGCGTCCGCGTCAAAACGGTGACCGGCGGCGCCTCCACCCAGATCACCGGGCTCACGGCCTCGACCTCGTACTCCTTCCAGGTGAGCGCGTACAACGCGGCGGGCGAGGGCCCGAAGTCCGCCCCGGTGACGGGCACCACCACCGGCACCGACCCGGGTCCGGGCCCCGGCCCGGCCGTTCCCAAGCACGCCCTGACCGGCTACTGGCAGAACTTCGACAACGGCGCGACGGTCCAGAAGATCTCCGACGTCTCGGCGCAGTACGACATCATCGCCGTCTCCTTCGCCGACGCCACCACCACGCCCGGCGCCATCACCTTCAACCTCGACTCGGCCGGCCTCGGCGGCTACACGGTGGCCCAGTTCAAGGCCGACATCGCCGCGAAGAAGGCGGCCGGCAAGTCGGTCATCCTCTCGATCGGCGGCGAGAAGGGGACCATCTCGGTCAACGACTCGGCCTCCGCGAACAACCTCGCGAACTCCGCGTACGCCCTGATGCAGGAGTACGGGTTCACCGGCATCGACATCGACCTCGAGAACGGCCTGAACCCCACCTACATGACGCAGGCCCTGCGCTCGCTGTCGTCGAAGGTCGGCTCCTCGCTCGTCATCACCATGGCGCCGCAGACGATCGACATGCAGTCCACGCAGGGCGGCTACTTCAAGACGGCGCTGAACATCAAGGACATCCTCACCGTCGTCAACATGCAGTACTACAACAGCGGCTCGATGAACGGCTGCGACGGCAAGGTCTACTCCCAGGGCTCGGTGGACTTCCTCACCGCGCTCGCCTGCATCCAGCTGGAGGGCGGCCTCGACCCCTCGCAGGTGGGCATCGGTGTCCCGGCCTCACCCAGCGGAGCCGGCAGCGGCTACGTGTCCCCGACCGTCGTGAACAACGCCCTGGACTGCCTGACCCGGGGGACGAACTGCGGCTCCTTCAAGCCGTCGAAGACCTACCCGGGTCTGCGCGGTGCGATGACCTGGTCGACCAACTGGGACGCCAAGGCGGGTAGTGCTTGGTCGAACTCGGTGGGTCCCAAGGTCCACGGGCTCCCGTAGGCGGTACGTGTGGGGGTGGCCGGAATCGGTTCGGCCGACACAGCGGGTCCTTGACCGGGACATGCCACGAGAGCACGCTGTGCGCGTCCGCACGGCTACCCCCACACTCCCCACCCAGGAGACTGCATGCGGCTCCATTCCCGCCGAAGGGCCACCGTCACGGCGGCCCTGTTGGCGCTCGCGCTGGGCGCACCCGCCTACGGCATGAGCGCGACGGCTTCCCCTCCGCCCACCCCTTCCACCGCCACCCAGGACGAGGCGATCGTCCAGTACCGGATCCACGGCCCCTCCACCGCCGCCGACCGCACCGCCCTGCTCCGCACGGGCGTCTCGATCGACGAGGTGGACGACCACACCGTCGTGGTCAGCGCCGACACCATGCAGGCGAAGAAGCTGAAGGCGCTCGGCTACAAGCTGACCGCCCTGCCCGGCCCCCCGGACCGCTCGCTGCCCGGCATCGCGGCGAGCCCCATGGACTTCCCCTCGGCGGACTCGAAGTACCACAACTACGCCGAGGCGACGGCCGAGATCAACCAGCTCGTCGCCCAGTACCCCGCGATCGCGAGCAAGCGGGTGATCGGGAAGTCGTACCAGGGCCGGGACATGTTCGCCATCAAGATCAGCGACAACGTCGCGACGGACGAGGCCGAGCCCGAGGTGCTCTTCACCGCCCACCAGCACGCGCGCGAGCACCTGACCGTCGAGATGGCCCTGTACCTGCTCAAGGAGTTCACCTCCAAGTACGGCAGCGACTCCCGGGTCACGGGCGCGGTCAACGGCCGCGAGATCTGGATCGTCCCGGACCTCAACCCGGACGGCGGCGAGTACGACATCGCCACCGGCTCCTACCGCTCCTGGCGCAAGAACCGGCAGCCGAACGCCGGCTCCTCCTACGTCGGCACGGACGAGAACCGCAACTGGAACTACAAGTTCGGCTGCTGCGGCGGCTCCAGCGGCAGCAAGAGCTCCGAGACCTACCGGGGCGCCTCCGCCGAATCGGCGCCCGAGGTGAAGGTCGTCGCGGACTTCGTCCGCAGCCGGGTCGTCGGCGGCAAGCAGCAGATCAAGGCCGCCATCGACTTCCACACCTACAGCGAGCTCGTCCTGTGGCCCTTCGGCTACACCTACAACGACACCGCCCCGGGCCTGACCGCCGACGACCTCGCCGTCTACAAGAAGATCGGCACCAGCATGGCGGCGAGCAACGGCTACACGCCGGAGCAGTCGAGCGACCTGTACATCACGGACGGGACGATCGACGACTGGCTGTGGGGCAACCAGAAGATCTTCTCCTACACCTTCGAGATGTACCCGGAGAGCGGCGGCGGCGGTTTCTACCCGCCGGACGAGGTCATCGACCGCGAGACCGCGCGCAACAAGGACGCGGTGCTCCAGCTGCTGGAGAACGCGGACTGCATGTACCGCTCGATCGGCAAGGAAGCCCAGTACTGCGCGACGCCGTGACCTCGTGCGGCACGTGACCGTGTGAAAGGGGGCGCCCCACCGCCAGGGGGGCGCCCCGCCCGCGCGTCAGCCGAGGACGGCGAGGGCGTCGATCTCGACGAGCAGCCCGGCCGGCAGGCCCACGTACACGGTGGTGCGGGCGGCGGGGGCCTCCTTCAGGCCCTGCTCCTCGAAGTAGGCGTTGTAGATGCCGTTCATCTCGGCGAAGTGCCCGGTGTCGGTGAGGTAGACGCGGATCATCATCACGTCGTCCCAGCTCGCACCGCCCGCCTCCAGGACGGAACGGACGTTCTCCAGCGTCTGGAGGGTCTGCTCGCGCAGGGTCGGACCGGCGGGGGTGGGCGGCTGCCCCTCGACGTGCGGGAGGAAGCCGACCTGACCGGCGACCTGGAGGATGTTCCCCTTCCGCACTCCGTGCGAGAACTTCGCGGGCGGGGTGGTGTGGGTGTCGGGCGTGACGGCGATCTTCTCGCTCACGTGCTCTCCTGGGTTCCTGAGTAGTCCTGGCTGATGGCTTCGGCGGTACGCAGCACCTGCGGCAGCAGTGCGAGCAGCCCCTCGGCGGGGATCACCACGCCGGGCGCGGAGACCGACAGCGCCGCGACGACCCGCCCGTCCGGCCCGTGCACGGGCGCCCCGAGGCAGTTGATCGCCTCCTCGTGCCCACCGAGATCGGTGGCCCAGCCCTGCGCCCGTACGAGGTCCAGTTCGCGCAGGAAGGCCGCCGCGTCCGGGGTGGAGCGGGCGGTGTAGCGGGGGTACTCGATCCGGTCGGCGAGGGCCCGGAGCTCGGCCTCGGGCAGGTCGGCGAGGAGCAGCTTGGCCACGGCGGCGACCGTGAGGGGCACGGGCCTGCCGATGCGGGAGTACATGCGGACCGGGTAGCGGCTGTCGACCTTGTCGACGTACACGACCTCGTCGTCCTGATGGAGGGCGAGGTGAACGGTGTGACCGGTGGCCCGGTTCAGCTCGACGAGGTAGGGGTGCGCGATCTCCCGGACGTCCAGGTTCTCGATGGCCTCGGCGGCGAGGGCGAACAGCCGCGCGCCGAGGCGGTAACGGCCGTCGGGGCGGCGGTAGACGAAGCCGTGCTCGTGCAGGGTGCGCAGGAGGCGGAGCGCGGTGCTCTTGTGCACGCCGAGCTCGTCGGCGACCTCGCCGAGGCCGGCCGGGCCCTTCGCGAGCAGCGGCAGCACCGCGAGTGCCCGTTCCACGGACTGGCTCATACCTCGTCCTCTCGTACGGTCACTGCACCACCGGCTCCGCCGGCGCCCGGGCTCCGCCCGAACCCGCGCCTCAAACGCCGGCGGGGCTGACTTCGTGCCGGCCCGAGCCTTCGTCCGCGGCCGCGGCCACATCAAGCCCCGCCGCGTTCGAGGCGCGGGGGTTCGGGGGCGGAGCCCCCGCAGCGGCGCCGCACGTTGACCCGTCGTCACCCGGGATGTTAGACAGCGTGGAGCGGTATACGCAACGACCGTTGCACCACACGCAACCCCCCGGGAGGCACCCCGCATGGCCAGCGACAGCGACCCCGTCAAGGACCTCGCCGACGAGCCGGTCGACCACCGGTTCAAGGGCCTCCCCCCGGACGCCCAGACGCACGGGCTCACCGTCGGCCGGCTCGCCGCCGAGCGCCGGGATCTGTACACCGGCGGCTTCACCACCCCCGTCCTGACCCTCGACGCGGCCGCGCTGGAGCACAACCTCGCCGCGCTCGGCGCCTACGCCGCCCGGCACGACCTGGCCTTCGCCCCGCACGGCAAGACCTGCATGTCCCCGCAGCTCTTCCGACGCCAGCTGGAGTACGGCGCGTGGGGCATCACCGCCGCCGTCCCCCACCAGGCCCGCGTCTACCGCGCCTTCGGCATCGAGCGGATCTTCCTCGCGAACGAGCTCGTCGATCCCGCCGCCCTGCGCTGGGTCGCCGACGAGCTCGCCGCCGATCCCGGCTTCCACTTCGTCTGCTACGTCGACTCCGTGCGCGGGGTCGAGCTCATGGACCGCGCCCTCCAGGGCCGGACCCCGGCCGCCCGCATCGACGTCGTCGTCGAGCTCGGCGCCGGCGAGGGCGCCCGTACCGGGGCCCGTACCGACGAGGACTGCCGCGCCGTCGCCGACGCCGTCGCCGCCACCACCACCCTGCGCCTCGTCGGCATCGCCGGCTACGAGGCCGAGGTGCCGGGCGCCGACCCCGAGTCCGTCCACGCGTACCTGCGCCGGCTCACCGCGCTGGCCGTCGAGTTCGACAAGGCGGGCCGCTTCCCCGCGGACCTCGACGAGATCGTCGTCAGCGCCGGCGGATCGGCCTGGTTCGACGCCGTCGCCGATGTCTTCGCCGACCTCCCGGAGCTCTCCCGCCCCGTCCTCAAGCTGCTGCGCTCCGGCGCGTACGTCTCCCACGACCACGGCTGGTACACCCGGCTGACCCCCTTCAACCGGCATCCGGAGGAGGGTGGCCTGCGTCCCGCGTTCCGGCTGTGGACCCAGGTCGTCTCCCGCCCCTCCCCCACCCAGGCCTTCGTCAACGCGGGCAAGCGCGACATCGCCTACGACCTGGGCCTGCCCGAGGCCGAGCTGGTCCGTGATTCCCTCACCGGCGAGGAGCGCCCCGCCGCGGGCGTCCGCGTGGTCAAACTGTCCGACCAGCACGCCTGGCTGGAGACCGATTCGGCCGAGGACGTGCAGGTCGGCGACTGGGTGGCGCTCGGCATGTCCCACCCCTGCACGATCTTCGAGAAGTGGCCGCTGATCCCGGTCGTGGAGGCCGACGGCGCCGTCACCGACTACGTGCGCACCTTCTTCTAGGCGCCAGCCGGTGGACCTGGTCATCCGGGGGGCCCGCGTCGTCGACGGCACGGGCGGGCCCTCGTACACGGCCGACGTCGGGATCCACGGGGGCCGGATCGCCGAGATCGGCAGGCTGTCCGGGGCCCGCGAGACCGTGGACGCGCACGGCCTCGCCCTCGCCCCGGGCTTCGTGGACATGCACGCCCACAGCGACCTCGCGCTGCTCCGCGACCCGGACCACAGCGCGAAGGCCGCGCAGGGCGTGACCCTCGAAGTCCTCGGCCAGGACGGCCTGTCGTACGCGCCCGTCGACGACCGCACCCTCGGCGAGGTGGGGGCCGCCATCGCCGGCTGGAACGGCCCCGGCGACGACATCGACTTCGACTGGCGCACGGTCGGCGAGTACCTCGACCGGCTGGACCGCGGCTTCGGCGGTGAGGGCATCGCCGTCAACGCCGCCTACCTGATCCCCCAGGGCACGGTCCGCGCGTACGCCCTCGGCTGGGCGGACCGGCCCGCGACCGGGGCCGAGCTGGACCGCATGCGCCGGCTCGTCGCCGACGGCCTGGCCCAGGGCGCCGTCGGCCTGTCCTCCGGCCTCACCTACACCCCCGGCATGTACGCCACCGGGTCCGAACTGACCGAGCTGTGCCGGGTCGTGGCCCGGTACGGCGGCTACTACTGCCCACATCACCGCAGTTACGGCCACGGAGCCCTGGCCGCCTACGCCGAGATGGTCTCCCTCGCCCGGGAGGCCGGCTGCGCCCTGCACCTCGCGCACGCCACCATGAACTTCGGCGAGAACCGCGGCCGGGCGCCCGAGTTGCTCGCCCTGCTCGACGCGGCCCTGGCCGAGGGCGCCGACATCACCCTCGACAGCTACCCGTACACCCCCGGCTGCACCACCCTCGTCGCCCTGCTCCCGAGCTGGGCGAACGAGGGCGGCCCGGAGGCGGTCCTGGCCCGGTTGCGGGACGACGTCCAGGCCGAGCGGATCCGCCACGCGCTGGAGGTCGAGGGCGCCGACGGCTGTCACGGCGTCCCCGTCGACTGGTCGACGATCGAGATCTCGGGCACGGCGGACCCCGCCCACGGCGCGTACGTCGGCAGGCGCCTGGACGGCTGGGAGAGCGCCCGCCGGCTCCTGCTGGAGGACCGGCTCGCGCCGACGATCCTCCAGCACGTCGGGGACGAGGAGAACGTCCGGGCGATCATGCGCCATCGCGTCCACACCGGCGGCTCCGACGGCATCCTGCAAGGCGCGAAACCGCACCCGCGCGCCTACGGCACCTTCCCCCACTACCTCGGCCACTACGTCCGCGAACTCGGCCTGCTCTCCCTGGAGGAGTGCGTGGCGCACCTGGCCGGCCGCCCGGCCGCCCGCCTGCGGCTGCCCGACCGCGGCCTGGTCCGCGTCGGGTACCGCGCCGACCTCGTCCTCTTCGACCCGGACACCGTCGCGGCCGGGTCCACGTACGAGCAGCCCCGCGCGCTGCCGACCGGTCTCCCGCACGTCCTGATCGACGGGCGGTTCGTCCTGCGCGACGGGCGCCGGACGGACGTGCTGGCCGGGCGCTCGGTGCGCCGAACCGCCCGCGATCTTCGGTAGATCCGACATCTACGATGGTCGGCATGGTCGCCTTCGCCCTCGCCGCCCTGCTTTTCCTCGCGTTCTGCGTGAGCGTCCGGCGGGACCGGCGCCGGTTCAGCAACGCCGTGCTCCTGGGACTGACGTTCCTCAGCGCGTTCTCCGCGCTGTTCCTCCAGGTCGGCAAGCTGCCCACCTGGGCGGCCGTCACGGTCGTCGTGATCGCCTTCGCCTCACCGGCGTTCGGCGTCCTGGCCCTGGGCGTCTTCCTCGTCCGCAACGGCATGGTCATGATCCGCAAGGAGGGCTTCCGGCCGGCCAACCTGCTGTCGATGCTCGCGGGCCTCACCATCTTCGCGTTGATCGCGCTGCTGGTCCTCGTCGGCGTGGTCGGCTCCCCGCTCCTCGGCGGGATCGCCGGAACGCTCACGGTGGTCGCCGGCTATGTCTCCTTCGTCTTCTTCTGCTTCCTCGGCTACGCCTTCCTCTACGGGCGGATCAAGGTGCGCGGCGACGTCGACCACGTGGTCATGCTCGGCTCGGGCCTGGTCGGCGGCGACCGCGTGCCGCCCCTGCTGGCCTCCCGCCTGCGCAAGGGGCAGCAGATCTACGAGGCCCAGCTGGCCCGCGGCGGTCGACCGCCGGTGCTCCTCGTCTCGGGCGGCAAGGGCTCGGACGAGAAGGTCTCCGAGGCCCGGGCGATGGCGGACTGGCTGATCGCACAGGGCGTGCCCGAGCAGCACGTCGCGCTGGAGGACCGCTCCACCACGACCGAGGAGAACATGCTCTTCAGCCGGGACATCATGACCGCGTACGACCCGGCCTACCGGTGCGTGGTGGTCACCAACAACTTCCACGCCTTCCGGGCGGCGATGCTGGCCCGCAAGACCGGCGTCAACGGGCAGGTGCTGGGCTCCCCCACCGCGAAGTACTACTGGCCGAGCGCCACCATCCGCGAGTTCGTCGCGATCTTCTGGGAGCACCGGGTCGTGAACCTGTCGATCTGCGCGCTGCTCACCGTCTTCGGCGCGCTCGGCACGCTGGCGGCGGTCCTCGTCTGATCCGCGCGCACACGGAGGTGCCGTGACTCCCCCCTTGGCAGTCACGGCACCGGTCCGCGCGTACGCGTCGGCCGCACCCGCTACCCGGCCACGCCGCTACACCGCTACGCCGCTACGCCCGCTGCCAGAGCGCGGGGACGTTCGGCGGCTCCCAGCCCGGCTGGGCCTGGTGCCCCTGGAGGCAGCGGTAGGTCGCGCCGCCGTGGGTGACGGTGGCGCCGGCCGCGTAGACGGTGCCCGCCTTCCAGGTACCGCCCGGCTCGGGCTCACCGGGGCCGGGGCCCGGGCCGGGGTCGCCGCCGCTGACCTTGAGGGTCAGTCCGTACGCGGACAGGATCGGGTTCAGCGGCTGGAAGAAGGTGGTCCCGCCGCTGGAGCAGTTGCCGGAACCGCCCGAGGTGACGCCCTGGGCCTGGCTCCCGGAGATGTAGGAGCCGCCCGAGTCCCCCGGCTCGGCGCAGACCGTCGTGCGGGTCACGCCGGAGATGGTGCCCTCGGGGTAGGTGACGCTGGTGTTGTGCTGCTGGATCGTGCCGCAGTGCCATCCGGTGGTCGATCCGGAACGGCACACCGAGGCTCCGACCGGCTGCAGCACCGAGCCGGTGACCTGTGTGTTCGCGCCGCCGCTGCCCTTCACGTAGGGGGTCGCGGTCCACTGGGTGTTCGCGGCGACCCAGGCCATGTCGTTGCCGGGGAAGACCGAGGCCTGGAAGGAGCCCTGGGCGACCTGGTTGAAGCCGCTGGTGCTGGTTCCGGCGCGGCCGCAGTGCCCGGCGGTGGCGAAGCCGTGCGTGGAGCCCTTGGTGACGGGGAAGCCGACGGAGCAGCGGCCGCTGCCGTTCATGTAGTACGCGTCCCCACCGCGCAGGTCGTACAGCGGGCGCGGGACCTCGGCGGTACGGACCACCGTGACCCGGTCGGGGTCGGTCCCGGTGGCGGCGAGCAGCGCGGCGGCCGCCCCCGCCTCGGTCTCCTCGACGACGAGGGTGTTGGAGCGCGGGTCGACGTAGCGGACCGGTGTCGCGGGGCCGGCGGCCCGGTCCAGTACGGCCCGGTCGGCGTCCAGGGCGGCCAGGGTACGGGTGACCAGCTTCGCCCGGGCCCCGGCGGCCCGTATCGCGGCGGTGTCGGCGGCCCGGGTGGTGGCCACGGTGAGGGTGCCCGCGTCGGCCCCGTCCACCCAGGCCCCCGCGAAGGCGGCACCGAGCCGGTCGCGCAGCCGGGCGGCGGTGGCTCCCGCCTCGGCCTCGTGGGCCAGTCGCGCCTCGGCCTGCGTGGGGGTCAGGCCGAGGTCGCGCCCCATGGCGGCGAGCAGCTCGGGCGGGGCGTCGGCGGTACGCAGGGTGGTCGCCGCGGAGGGCGCGGCGGGGGCGGAATCGGCGATGGCGCCGCCGGTACCGGCCAGCAGCAGCCCGGCGGCGGCCAGGGCGGTACACGCCGCGCGGGCGTGTCGCTTGAACATGGGGGATCTCCTCGGTTTCCGGTGGGGTCTGCGGAAACCGTAGAAATCCGAACCGTCGCGCGGGAGCTGCCAGTTGGCCCCTGCCCCGGTGTTATGCCCCGGGCCGTCCGGCGGCCCGCGCGCGGTCGAGGTGCGTTCATGGGGCGGCGGCCGGAGTATGGGGCCAGGGGAAACCGTAGGAGGTACGCGATGGTCAGTGAACCCGACGAGCAGCCCACACGGTCGGACCGCCTCTTCACGGGCGGGGAGCGGCCGTACGACCCCGAGGACCTCGTGATGGTGACCGGCCACGACCCGACTCCGGAGCGGATCGAGAAGGCCCGGAAGCTCATGGAGAAGGAGGGCCCGCAGGTCATCGAGCGCTACCTGCCGTAGCTGCGGCACCGCACCCGAGGACTGCCGCGACCGCCCCCGGCCCCGCCGGGGGCGGAGCCCCGATCTTGAGCCCCGCCGGCGCTTGAGGCGCGGGGGCCCGGGGGCAGCGCCCCCGCAACGGCGCCGCACCCGCCCGGTGCCCGGCTAAGCCGCCCGCAGGGCCACGGCTCCGGCCGACCTGGCCAACGCCTCCGTATGCACGGCCCGCGCATGCTCCAGCACCTCGGCGGCCCGCGCGGCGACCCGCGCGGAGGGGTGCCAGCCGAGCAGGTGGCGCCAGACGAGCGGGGTCCCGGCGAGGGGCCGGGTGACCACGCCCGGGGTCACCGGGAAGGTGGCCCGGCACAGCCCGACCGCCCGCCCCACCTGCACCAGGTGCACGCAGGAGGCGGTGTCGGTCTCGTAGACGCAGGCGGGCGTGAACCCGGCCCGCACGCAGGCCGCGGCGAAGCAGTCGCCGAAGCATCCGTCGCCCGGGACGTCCGTCCACGCCTCGGCGGCCAGCTCGGCCAGCTCGATCTCGGTACGCGCGACCAGGGCGAGGGGATGGTCCTCGGCGAGCATCACGTGCACCGGGTCGCGCGCCACCTCCATCCAGGCGAGGCGCCCCGGCTCGGGCGGCGCGCTCTCCCCGCAGACCCCGACCAGCGCGAAGTCCAGCCGACCCTCGGCGACGCCGCCGGCGACCTCCTTCTCCGACCAGGAGGTGTAGGTGGTCACGGGCACGCCGGGTTCCTGATGGGCGATGCGGTCCACGAGCCCCCCGAGCAGCGGCCCGTGCGTGCCGCCGAGCCGGTAGCCGTGCGCGCCCTGGCGGGCGAACCGCTGGGCGTCCTCCTGCAGCTCGCACACGGCGGGCAGCAGCACCCTGGCCCGCTCCAGCACCAGCTCACCGAGCGCGGTGGTCCGTACGCCGTCACGCCCGCGCAGGAACAGCGTCCCGCCCAGGGCCCGCTCGATGCGTTTGAGTTGCGTACTGAGCGCGGGCTGCGCGAGGCCGAGCGCGGTGGCGGCCCGCGTCAGGCTCCCGGCGTCGGCGACGGCCCTGACGATCTTGAGGTGCCTCAGCTCCAGATCCATATGGCGAGCTTGGTCCAGACCTGTGGGCATGCGCTACGGGTCGGGCGCATCCAGAATCGTTAATGCTCGTTAGCCGCAAGGGGGACACGATCCTAAGGACAGGAAAATGCACGCACTCGATGTCGACTGGGAGCACCCCACCGACCCGCGGCCCGGCCCACGGCTCGACCACGTACGCGCCTACGTGAGCACCGCGGGGGCCGACGGGCATCTCTGGCACGGGGTTCCCACCCTCCTGCTGAGCACGCTCGACCGCGCGACCGGCCGTGCCGTCCGCACCCCGCTGATCTACGGCGAGGACGTCGGCCGCCACATCGTCCTGGCCTCCGCCTACGGCGCCCCGGACCACCCCCACTGGTACCGGAACCTCACCGCCCACCCCGAGGTCCGCGTCCAGGTCGGCTCCGCCACCTTCACCGCACTGGCGCGAACCGCCACGCCCCAGGAGCGGGAGGTGTACTGGGAGATGATGACGGCCCTGTGGCCCCTGTTCGACGACGACCGCGCCGCGGCCCGCCCCCGCGAGATCCCCCTGGTGATCCTGGAGCACGTGGGCTGACCGCGGCCCGCCGCGGGACACCCGCTAGCGCGTCGGCGCGGCGACCGCGCTGTACGTACGCCCACCCGCGACGAAGTCGCCCAGCGGAACCATGCCGAAGCCGTCGACGTGCACCTTCCAGGACGGAACGTTCCCGGCCTCGATGAAGGCGACCACGGCTTCGGCGCGCTCCGAGGCGGCCGCCACGGCCATGGTGAACAGCGCCCGGGCCACACCACGCCGGCGGTACGCGGCGGCGACCACCACCGGCCCGTAGAGCAGCCACCGCGCCTCGGCCAGCGGACGCCCCTGCCACCGCAGCGCCTGCTGCGCCCGGAGCAGGCCCGCGACCGGCGGCGACGGGTCGGCCAGGGCCGTGGGCTCCGACAGCGCGAGCAGCCCGGCGAGCCGGCCCCCGTCGTCCGCGACCAACAGCTCCCGCGCACCGGCCATCGCCCGCAGCGCGCCGACGTCGAAGCGCCCCTGCACGAACCCCTGCTCCGCCCGCTGCCGTTCCGTCAGCGCGTCGTGGTGATGGGCGGCGAAGAGCTCGGCCATGTCGGGCGCGTCGGCCTCGGTGGCGTACCGGTACTGCATCCCGCGATCGTGCCACGCCCCCACCGCCGGACCCCGCCGCCGACACCGGGGCCTACGGGTGACACCGAAACAGTATTGAACACGTTCAACACCTCTGGCGGTATGACTCTCGGTGAACCTGCCGGAGCAGCGGGAATACGGATCCGACTGCCCTCGCGACGGGTTGCCACGAGACCGGAGGTGGGCACGACATGGGCCTGATCCTGATCATCCTCGCCCTGATCGTCGCCCTCACACTCGCCGTCGCGGGCCTGGCCGTGATCGTCACCGCTAGCGCCGCCCTGGGTCTCGCGACGGCCGCGGTGACCCGCAGACTGCCGCTCCGGGCCAGGATCACCCTGCTGCTGACCCTGGCCGCAGCTCCGGCGGCGGCGCTGGTGAGCACCCTGGACATCCCGACGGTCCGGCAGCCGGCCGCCTGGGCACTGCCGTTCCTCACGACGGCCGCAGCAGGAGCCGCCTGGCTCGCCTTCGAAGCCGACAAGCGCCGCGCGCCCAGGCTCCCGAAGCCGGCACGGCCGGCCCGCCGCTCGCCGGCCGCGGGCCACTGAGGACGCACCACCGGCCGCGCCGGCGGGCGGCGGGGACCTGATGCCGCCCGAGCGGACCCCGCCCCCACCCCCGCCCCTCTACAAGTACTCGCGGGCGAATTCCACCGCCCATTCCACCGCCGCCAGGGGGACGCTGCCCGATTGGGGGTCGATGGCGAGGCGGGCCGATTCCCAGTCCTGGTCGTGTTCGCGGAAGATCGCGAAGCGGGCTTCCTCCAGGACTCCTTCCGGCCTGACCAGGAACTCGATCGCCCGGTCGTCGCCATCCGTGCCGACCGTGGCGATCTCCATGTCACCGACTACGAAAACCACTGTCCCGCGCTCCTCAGTTGCCGCTGCACACGTACACCAGCAGGACGGACGCGATGAAGGCCGCTCCTGCCGCCATGAGGGCGCCCGCCACCGCGACGACGACCGTGCCGACCCGTTCGGTGCGCCGGCGGTATCCCGCCGGCTTCCACTCACCCTGGTTCATGCGTCCAGCCTCCATCGAGGCTCCGGGGGCCGCATGAGTGCCCGTACTCATCCGGGGTACTCATGCGGCCTACCCCGCCGCTCCCGATCCACCCGACCACCTGGGGTGACGAGCGCAACACCATGCGCTCGCCCAGGCCCGCGCCGCACTCATTCCGCAGGTCGGAACGCGGGCGCGCCCCCGGATTCCAAGGGGGGACCACTCCCCCACCCACCCATTGCCCGAAGTGGGACAAACCACCCCTCGGACCTCTCTTCGAAAACACAGGTCAAGCTCGCACCCGGGCCCGTAAGCTCCCGTCATGCAGGTGATCCAGTCAACCAAACTCGCCAATGTCTGTTACGAGATCCGCGGCCCCGTGCTCGAAGAGGCGATGCGGCTCGAAGCAGCAGGTCATCGCATCCTCAAGCTCAACACGGGCAACCCCGCGGCCTTCGGCTTCGAGTGCCCTCCGGAGATCCTTGAGGACATGCTCCGCAACCTGGGCACCGCCCACGGTTACGGCGACGCGAAGGGTCTGCTCTCCGCGCGCCGCGCGGTCATGCAGCACTACCAGACCAAGGGCATCGACCTGGACGTCGAGGACATCTACCTCGGCAACGGCGTCTCCGAGCTGATCCAGATGTCGATGCAGGCGCTGCTCGACGACGGCGACGAGGTCCTGGTCCCCGCACCGGACTACCCGCTGTGGACCGCCTCCGTGTCCCTCGCCGGCGGTACGGCCGTGCACTACCGCTGCGACGAGCAGTCCGACTGGATGCCCGACCTCGCCGACATCGAGCGCAAGGTCACCGATCGCACCAAGGCGATCGTCATCATCAACCCGAACAACCCGACCGGCGCCGTCTACGACGAAGAGATGCTGCGCGGGCTCACCGACATCGCGCGCCGCCACAACCTGGTCGTCTGCTCGGACGAGATCTACGACCGGATCCTCTACGACGGCGCCGTGCACCACAACACCGCCGCGATCGCCCCCGACCTGCTGACGCTGACCTTCAACGGGCTCTCGAAGAACTACCGCGTCGCCGGCTACCGGGCCGGCTGGATGGCGGTCTGCGGACCCAAGAAGCACGCTTCCTGCTACATCGAGGGCCTCACGGTCCTGGCGAACATGCGCCTGTGCGCGAACATGCCCTCGCAGTACGCCGTGGCCACCGCGCTCGGTGGTCGGCAGTCGATCGAGGACCTGGTCCTGCCCGGCGGGCGGATCCTGGAGCAGCGCAACGTCGCGTACGACCTGCTCACCCAGATCCCGGGCGTCACGTGCGTCAAGCCGAAGGGCGCGCTGTACGCCTTCCCGCGGCTGGACCCGTCCGTCTACAAGATCAAGGACGACCGGCAGATGGTCCTGGACCTGCTGCGGGCCGAGAAGATCATGGTGGTGCACGGTACGGGCTTCAACTGGCCCGAGCCCGACCACTTCCGGATCGTGACGCTGCCGAACGCCAAGGATCTGGCGGACGCGGTGACCCGGATCGGGAACTTCCTCGACGGTTACAGCCAGCTGTAGGCGCGAGCGGTGCGTCTCGCCGGAGTCCAGCCGGCGAGACGCACCCCCGACAACAGGATCCAGCTCAACTTTAGAACCGATCCAATGTAGGATGGTCTCCTGACCACGCAGGAGGCCACCTCATGTATGAGCCGATCCGCACGAAGCCGGTCGTCCACCGCATGGGCGCCACTCCGGCCGACTATCCGCACAGCAGTCGCGGCGAAGCGCTGGACATCCAGCTCGCCGGGCACCTCGCGGCCCTGCTCGCGGTCACCGACGAGCTCGGGCTCGACGAAGGCGCCGCCGAGATCGCCGCCCAGGTCGCGCGACTGCGCGGGGACCAGCCCGCCCGTGCGCCGCGCCACTCCCCCGAGGACACCGCCGCGCTCCACCGGCGCGCGCACGACCTCGCCGCCCGCGCGCTCCTCGTCGCCGCGTCCCGCGCCGACACCACCGTCGCGATCCTCGCCGCCGAGCGCATGGACGCGCACGCCGCCGCCCTGAAGTCCTCGGACCTGGCCGGCGCCCTCTAGACGGCCCCGGTCCGGGGCCGCGGAGGCTCCGGACCGGGCGCCATGTTCCCTGCGCGAGGGCCTGCGGCGGGGGCGGAAATTGGACAGAACCCGGTGCTCCGAACACGATGATGGCTGAAAGATCGCGGCAGCACGGGGGAGGCCGCTCCGCATGGTCGATCTCCTCCACTGCGCTTCGTCCCCGTTCGAGCATTCTGGAGAGACTCGCCCATGAGCTTCGGCGACCCGAACAACCCCTACGGCCAGCAGCCTCCGCAGGGCCAGCCCGGCTACCCGCAGCAGGCCCCGCAGGGCGTGCCCCCGCAGTACGGCTACCCCCAGCAGCCCCCGCAGGACGGCGCCCCGCAGTACGGCTACCCGCAGCAGGCCCCGTCGCCGTACGGCGCCTACCCGCCGCCGGGGACGCCCGCGCCGGGCATGCCGCCGCTCGCCCACTGGGGTCTGCGCGTGGGCGCGACCCTGCTCGACGTCCTGATCGTCGCGGGTCCGATGTACGCGCTCATCGGTGTCGGGGCGGCCATCGCCACCGACGAGACGACCGAGGCGATCGCCGGCATCCTCAGCCTGATCGGCATGCTGTACGCCCTCGGCATGTTCCTCTTCCAGAAGTACCGGGAAGGCACCACCGGCCAGACGATCGGCAAGAAGATCGTCGGCACCAGCGTGCACCGTGAGATCGACGGGGCCACGCTCGGCTTCGGCATGGCGCTCGTCCGCTGGCTGGCGCACTTCCTCGACGGCTTCGCCTGCTACCTCGGCTACCTGTGGCCGCTGTGGGACGCCAAGAAGCAGACCTTCGCCGACAAGGTGTGCAGCACCGTCGTCGTCAAGGTGAACAAGAACGGCTGATCGCCCCACGGTGAGGACCGGTGGCGACTCCCTGCGTACGGCATCCGCCCTGATCGGCGGGACGCCTAGATCGTCGGCGTGAACTCCGCGCCCGCGACCCCGCACCAGGGCACCGTCGCCACCGGCCACACCGGGCCGACCGCCTCCGCGTACTCGGTCGCACCCGGGGCCACACCCGGGATCTTCACCAGCGCCTGCGCGGCCCGCCCCTGCGGGTCCGGTTCGGCGCGGTCGCGGAACTCCACCGTGACGACGTACGCGCCGGGGCCCTCGGCCCGCCCCGTCGCCTCCACCGCGGCCACCACCCGGCGACCGGCCGGATCGATGCGGCACCCGGTGACCCGCACGTCCTCCACCGCCGCCCGCGGTGGCGCCTG
The DNA here is from genome assembly GCF_053615355.1 of Streptomyces sp. CLCI03. NCBI lineage: Bacteria > Bacillati > Actinomycetota > Actinomycetes > Kitasatosporales > Streptomycetaceae > Streptomyces > Streptomyces sp. CLCI03. The sequence goes on from NZ_CM132132.1 coordinate 3,166,318, forward strand.
CGGCGCGTCGCCGCCGCTCGCCCACACGTACAGACCCAGCGGGGCGAACACCAGCAGCCCGGCCACCGTCACCAGGCCGACCAGCCGGCCCTGCCATTTCAACGTGCTCACAGCCATGTCCTGATCCTCCCGGGCCGCCGCCCCACCCACCAGCACCCGAGGGCTCACACAGCATTTCGAAGTGGGACCGCCTGGACACCTGACGTTCATTCGACTTGGCGCGGAATGTGGGTTTCCGCGAGCACGCTGCACCTGTGAGACGCATCCTAGGAATCGTCCTGGGCCTCCTCCTGATCGGCGGCGTGCTCTACGTCGTCGCGTTCCAGGGGCAGGATCACCCAGAAACCACGGCAACGAAGACCGTGCGTGGCGTCATCGGCTCGGAGAAGTCCGAATTCTTCCGCGACCCCGATGTCGTCAAGGCCCTTGCCGCCAAGGGCTACATCGTGAGGACGGAGACCTCGGGCTCCTGGGCGATGGACCAACTCGTCCTGGGCGGATTCGACTTCGCCTTCCCCAGTAGCAGTGAACCCGCCAAGGAGGTCGCGGCCGCCGCAGGGCTCAAGGGAGTCCAGGAGACCAAGCCGTTCTACTCCCCTCTCGTCGTCATCGCCCGTCAGGGCGCCGCCGAGGTGCTGGCCGGTAACGGCCTCGCCAGGATGACCGGCAAGAACTCCGGGACCCTGCTCATGGGTCCCTTCCTCCAGGCCTCCGGCGAGGACCGCACCTGGCAGCAGCTGCCCGGCTCCGCCGCCCACGCCGAACTGACGGGCACGGTGTTCATCAAGACCACCGACCCGTCCTCCTCCAACTCCGGTGCCCTCTTCCTCGCCGCCACCTCCAACGTGGCGAACGGCAACACCGTCGTCGCCGACGACGCCGGCATCGCCCGCACCGCTCCCCTGATGCACAAGCTGATCTCCGTCCAGGGCGCGCTGGAGCCGAGCACCGACGACCCCTTCCGGGCGTTCATCAGCGGCAGCGGCGAGCCGCTGATCCTGGTGTACGAGTCCCAGGTGGCCTCGTTGCTGCTGCAGAAGCAGGATCCGGGCGACATGGTCGTGCTCTACCCGGACACCACCGTCAACTCGGCGCACACCTTCGTGCCGCTGACCGAGAAGGCGAAGGAGTTGGGCACCCTCCTCGCCACCGATCCGAAGCTGCGCGAACTGGCCGTGCTCCGCGGGTTCCGCCCGCAGGAGGGCGTGGCCGAGTTCACCGCCGCGACGGCGCCGCACACCGCCTACCTCAACACGGGGCTGACCGGCATCCGCCAGGTCGGCACACCCACCGTCAAGATCCTGATGGCGCTGGGCCGGCGCGCCAAGGGCCAGGGGGACACGCCATGACACCGACACCGCCCGAGGACACGTCCTTCCGCCTGAGCCCGCCGGAGCCCGTCGCCCCCGTACGCAGGGAGCAGGCCTCCGGGCTGGTCCCGCTGCAGGACGGCGTCCGCGAGGAGATGGCCCGCCGGGCCGGGGAGTACGTCGGCTCGCTCGCCGGGATCGACGCCCGCTCCCCCGAGTTCGCGCAGCGCATCGGCGAGATAGCCGGCCTCGGGGCCGGTGACATCCGCAGTGCCGCCCAGCAGTCCAACAGGATGCTGGAGCGGGCCGTACGTTCGCTGGGCTCCGACGGCGGCGGTGACGCCCAGGCCCGGGTCACCGGCTCCCTCGTGGAGCTGCGGCGCACCGTCGAGGACCTCGACCCGCGGGACGCGCCCGCCAAGGGGGCGCGCAAGCTGCTCGCGAAGCTGCCGGGCGGCAACAGGTTCCGCGACCACGTGGCGAAGTACGCCTCCTCGCAGGCCACCCTCAACAAGATCGTGGGCTCGCTGCGCAGCGGCCAGGACGAGCTGCGCCGCGACAACGCGGCGCTGCACACCGAGCGCTCGCGCCTGTGGGAGACCATGGGCAAGCTCCAGGAGTACGCGGTCCTGACCGAGGCCCTGGACGGCGCCGTCGAGCGGCGGATCGCCGAGGCGGAGCACACCGATCCCGGTGCGGCCGACGCGCTGCGCGCGGACCTGCTCTTCCCGGTCCGGCAGAAGCACCAGGACCTGCTGACGCAGCTGGCCGTGTGCGCGCAGGGCTATCTGGCGATGGACGTGGTCCGACGCAACAACGACGAGCTGATCAAGGGCGTCGACCGGGCCGCCACCACCACCGTGTCCGCGCTGCGGATCGCCGTGATGCTGTCCTCGGCCCTCGACAACCAGCGCAAGGTGATCGAGCAGGTCGGCGCCCTGAGGGGGACCACGGAGGAGCTGATCCGGGGCAACGCGGAGATGCTGTCCACGCAGAGCGGCGAGATCCAGCGGATCGCTGCCGATCCGGCCGTCGGCGTCGAGACGCTACGGACGGCGTTCGCGCAGATCTACCGGACGCTGGACGCGATCGACACGTTCAAGGTGCAGGCGACGCAGAACATGGCGGCGACGGTGGAGTCGCTGGCCGGAGAGCTGCGGAGCGTCTCGGCGCACCTCGCGCGGACCCGCGGCGGCGCTGCCCTGGAAGGCGGTGCGCAGTGAGCGCCGCGCGCGGGCCGGGCCCGCGCCGGCGAGGCTGGATCGGCTTCGCCCTCGCCGGGCTGATGGCGGCGACGGCCTGCACCGCGGACGGGCCCGCCCAGCAGGACGGGTCGACGTATCAGGAGGGCCGGCTGCGGGTGCTGGCCTCCAGCGAGCTCAGCGACATGGAACCGATCCTGAAGGCAGCGAAGGCCACCACCGGCGTCGAGGTCGAGCTGACCTGGTCGGGGACGTTGGACGCCGCCGAGCAGGTCGCCTCGGGGGCGGCGGACGGCAAGTACGACGCGGTCTGGCTCTCCTCCAACGACTACCTGCGGCTGCGGCCGGAGGCGGCGGGGAAGCTCTCCAGCGAGACCCCGGTGATGTCCTCGCCGGTCGCGCTCGGGGTGCGGCCCGAGGCTCTGGCCCGGCTCGGCTGGCAGCCGGGAGAGGTCACCTGGCCGGCGGTGCACGAAGCCGTGGCCGCCGGGAAGCTGACGTACGGGATGACGGATCCGGTGCGCTCCAACTCCGGTTTCTCGGCGCTGGTGTCGGTGGCCTCGGGGCTGTCGGGCGCACAGGCGGCGTTGAGCGACGCGGACGTGAAGGCGGCGACGCCCCGGCTGAAGGAGTTCTTCGCCGGGCAGAAGCTGACCTCGGGCTCCTCGGGCTGGCTGGCGACCGCGTACGCCAAGCGCGGGGACGTGGACGCGTTGGTGAACTACGAGTCGGTGCTGCTGTCCATGAACCGGGACGCGAAGGGGGCCGCGGCTCCGCTGACGGTGATCCGGCCGCGCGACGGTGTGGTCACCGCGCACTATCCGCTGACGTTGTTGACGTCGGCGCCGGCCGGGGCCCGTGATGCGGGGCGGGCGCTGACGGAGTACCTGCGGGGCCCGGAGGCGCAGAAGGCGATCACCGAGCGGACGCTGCGCCGTCCGGTGGCGGCCGGGGTGGCGCCGGCTGCCGGGCTGGATGCGGAGAAGCGGCGCGAGTTGCCGTTCCCGGGCTCGCGTTCGGTGGCGGACGGGCTGCTGGCCTCGTACGAGAACGAGCTGCGCCGGCCGTCGCGGACGGTGTACGTGCTGGACACCTCGGGTTCGATGAGCGAGGAGGACCGGATCGGGCGGCTGAAGTCGGCGCTCACCGATCTGACGGGTTCGGGGAGTTCGGGCACCGGGCAGCGGTTCCGTGACCGTGAGGAGGTGACGTTGCTGCCCTTCGGGTCCAAGGTGAAGAAGGTACGGACGCACGTCGTGGAGCCCGGCAATCCGGGGCCGGCGCTGGACGCGATCCGGAGGGACGTGAAGTCGCTGGACCCGGACGGGGGTACGGCGGTCTACGGCAGTCTGGAGGCGGCGTACCAGCACCTGGGCCGGGGCGCCGCGGACGCCTTCACCTCGATCGTGCTGATGACGGACGGCGAGAACACCGAGGGGGTCTCGGCGAAACATTTCGATTCCTTCTACGCGGCGCTGCCGCCGGAGCAGCGGCGGACGCCGGTCTTCGCGGTGCTGTTCGGGGATTCGGACCGCAAGGAGCTCACCCACATCACGGAGCTGACCGGCGGGCGGCTCTTCGACGCCACCGGCGGGACCGGTTCGCTGGCCGGAGCCTTCGAGGAGATCCGTGGCTATCAATAGGGCGCGCCGGATGCCGGGGTATCTGGAGTCGCGCAAGAACCTGGCGGGCTCCGCCGGCGGCCTGGTCGGGTTGGGTCTGACCGTCGCCGGCGTGGTGGGGGCGTACTGGCCACTGGTGGTCGCCGGGCTGTACGGGGCGGGCGCGCTGATCGCCCCGCCGGAGCGGGTGGCGCCGCCGCCCTTCGACCCGAGCGAGGAGGTGGGCGCGCTGCGCGCGGACTTCACGCGGCTCGGTGAGTATCTGGGCGAGGTGGAGCTGCCGGCGACGGCGGAGGGCCGGTGGGTCGGGTTGTCGGAGCTGTACGGGGCCTTGCTGGAGCCGGGGTGGGTGGCGGAGGTCCTGGCCACCGAGCCGGAGGCGGTGCACGCGTTGTCCCGGGCGATCCGGCGGGACGTACCGGAGTGCGTGGACACGTACAAGCGGACGCGTTGGTGGAGTCGGCTGAATCCGGGCGGGGAGTCCCCGGAGCTCCATCTGGAGCGTCAGTTGGACCTGCTGTACGCGGAGGCGGAAAGAGTGACGGCGGACCTCCGCGAAGCAGAGGTCCGCCGTCAGCAGACGCACACGGCCTACCTGGAGGAGCGCGGACGCTCCTGAGGTCGGTCATGTGCTGCGGTGGGCGCCGCTTGGTCGGGGGCTCCCACAGCGGTGGGCGCCGCTTGGTCGGGGGCTCCCACGTTCATCGGCCCTTCTTCAGGGCGTGTCCTGGCTCAGCCCAGGCGCTCCACGAGTGCGTGGTACTGGTCCCACAGCTCCTTGGGAGTGTGGTCGCCGTAGGTGTTGAGGTGCTCGGGGACCAGGGCGGCCTCCTCGCGCCAGACCTCCTTGTCGACGGTGAGGAGGAAGTCGAGGTCCTCGGCCGGGAGGTCCAGGCCGTCGAGGTCGAGGGACTCCTTGGTCGGCAGGATGCCGATGGGGGTCTCGACGCCTTCGGCGGTGCCGTCGAGGCGGCCGACGATCCACTTCAGGACGCGGCTGTTCTCGCCGAAGCCGGGCCACACGAACTTGCCCGCGTCGTTCTTGCGGAACCAGTTCACGTAGTAGATCTTCGGGAGCTTGGCCTGGTCCTTGTCGGCGCCGACCTTGACCCAGTGGCCCATGTAGTCGCCCATGTTGTAGCCGCAGAACGGCAGCATGGCGAAGGGGTCGCGGCGCAGTTCGCCGACCTTGCCCTCGGCGGCGGCGGTCTTCTCGGAGGCGATGTTCGAGCCGACGAAGACGCCGTGGTTCCAGTCGAAGGACTCGGTGACCAGCGGCACGGCGGAGGCGCGGCGGCCGCCGAAGAGGATCGCGGAGATCGGGACGCCCTTGGGGTCCTCCCACTCGGGGGCGATCGTCGGGCACTGGGAGGCCGGGACGGCGAAGCGGGCGTTGGGGTGGGCGGCCGGGGTCTCCGAGGCCGGAGTCCAGTCGTTGCCCTTCCAGTCGATGAGGTGCGCGGGCGCCTCTTCGGTCATGCCCTCCCACCACACGTCGCCGTCGTCGGTGAGCGCGACGTTGGTGAAGACGGTGTTCGCGTACATGGTCTTCATGGCGTTGGCGTTGGTGTGCTCGCCGGTGCCGGGGGCGACGCCGAAGAAGCCGGCCTCGGGGTTGATCGCGTAGAGGCGACCGTCCTCGCCGAAGCGCATCCAGGCGATGTCGTCGCCGATGGTCTCGACGGTCCAGCCGGAGATCGTGGGCTCCAGCATGGCCAGGTTGGTCTTGCCGCACGCGGACGGGAAGGCGGCCGCGACGTACTTGGTCTCGCCCTCGCCGGCCGGCGGGGTGAGCTTGAGGATCAGCATGTGCTCGGCGAGCCAGCCCTCGTCGCGGGCCATCACGGACGCGATGCGCAGGGCGTAGCACTTCTTGCCGAGGAGGGCGTTGCCGCCGTAGCCGGAACCGAAGGACCAGATCTCGCGGGTCTCCGGGAAGTGCGAGATGTACTTGGTGGTGTTGCAGGGCCACGGCACGTCGGCCTCGCCCTCGGCGAGCGGAGCGCCGAGGGTGTGGACGGCCTTGACGAAGAACCCGTCGGTGCCCAGCTCGTCGAGGACGGCCTTGCCCATGCGGGTCATGGTGCGCATGGCGACGGCGACGTAGGCGGAGTCGGTGATCTCGACGCCGATCGCGGAGAGCTCGGAGCCGAGGGGGCCCATGCAGAACGGGACGACGTACATCGTCCGGCCCTTCATGGAGCCGCGGAAGATGCCCTTCTCTCCCGCGAAGACGTCCTTCATCTCCGCCGGGGCCTTCCAGTGGTTGGTGGGGCCCGCGTCCTCCTCCTTCTCGGAGCAGATGAAGGTCCGGTCCTCGACGCGCGCGACGTCGGAGGGGTCGGAGGCGGCGTAGTAGGAGTTCGGGCGCTTCGTCTCGTCGAGCTTCTTGAACGTTCCCTTGCTGACGAGCTCCTCGCACAGGCGCTCGTACTCGGCCTCGGAGCCGTCGCACCAGACGACGCGGTCCGGCTGGGTGAGGGCTGCGATCTCGTCCACCCAGGAGATGAGCTCCTGGTGAGTCGTCGGGATGGTGGGAGCCGCGTTGTCGCGCGCCACGATTGCTCCTTGTTGAGGGGTTTGTTTGGTGTAGGCCCCGTGGGGGCTGCGACCCGGACGCTTCGCGCTCCGCTCATCCGGTGTCGACCGCACTCATCTGATCATCCGGTGGATGTGCGCATATGTCCAGAGGGCCTCTCACGTGAGCATTGCCACGTCCGTCAATCTTCCGTAAAGACCACTAACGGAAACCTACGGACCCGTAGGTAGCATGGCGCGCATGACTTCTGATGCCGCCGCCGTCCCGGCCGCCGAGGCCACACCGGTCGTCGAGGCCCTGGAGGCGGTCGAGACCGCCTTGGAGGAGAAGCCGCTCATGCGCGGCTGGCTGCACACCGGGATGTTCCCCGCCGTGGTCGTCGCGGGTCTGGTGCTGATGGCCTTCACCGACTCCACCCGGGCACGGGTCGCCTGCGGCGTCTACATCCTCACGGCCTGCCTGCTCTTCGGCGTCAGCGCGGTCTACCACCGCGGTACCTGGGGACCGCGCGGCGAGGCGATCCTGCGGCGGCTCGACCACGCCAACATCTTCCTGATCATCGCGGGCACCTACACCCCGCTGACCGTCCTGCTGCTGCCGCCCTCCACCGGGCGGACCCTGCTGTGGGCGGTGTGGATCGCGGCGGCCGCCGGCATCGCCTTCCGGGTCTTCTGGGTCGGCGCCCCGCGCTGGCTCTACACCCCCTGCTACATCGCCATGGGCTGGGCGGCGGTCTTCTTCCTGCCCGACTTCATGCGCACCGGCGGGATCGCAGTCCTGGTCCTGGTGATCGTCGGCGGCCTCCTGTACAGCGTGGGCGGGGTCATCTACGGCATGAAGCGCCCGAACCCCTCCCCCCGCTTCTTCGGCTTCCACGAGGTCTTCCACTCGCTGACCCTCGCGGCCTTCGTGGCCCACTACGTCGGCATCTCGCTCGCCGCGTACCAGCACTGAGTCAGCCGGAGGCCGCCAGGGCCGCGCCGAAGAGCCGGTCGGCCGGCTCACCGAAGAAGGTGCTCAGCTTCTCGTCCGCGATGCCGTCGGCGTACCCCTGGAACGCCGGCCCGGCGACCGCCTGGACAGGGGCCCGCAACCAGAAGCGGGCGGATCAGGAGCCGACCGCACCCAACTGCTCGGCCAACTCGGCGGGATCGGTCGTCGGCCGCGCGCAGACGAAATGCCGGCACACGTACGCCGTCGGAAGGTCGTCCACGAGGGTGCGCTCGGCGAGCAGGGGGAACTCGGCGCCACCGCCGTCCGTCGCACCCGCGAGTCCGGCCGCCACCACCGCCCCGGGAGCCGTCCCCAGCAGCGCGGTCCGGTGCAGCAGCGCCAGCGCCGGATCCTCCGGATGCCCCACGACCGCCACCTCACGCGGACCGTCGAGGAGCGCCTCGGCCACCGACAGCCCGTGCCCGATGTAGCGCGGCACCCGCGGCCCGAGCGCGTGGACCACCCCGAGCGCCCGCTCCGCCGCCGTACGGTGCGCCTGGGACCCGGTGTGCGCCGCGTACGAGAGCAGCGCGCCCGCGGCGGCCGTCCACCCCGACGGGGCGGCCGTGTCCGTCGGGTCCTGCGGCCGGCGGATGAGCTTCTCGGCGTCGTGCGCCGTGTCGTACAGCGACCCGTCCTCGGCGGTGAACCGGTCCAGGACCAGGTCGACGAGGAATCCGGCGAACTCCAGCCAGACCCCTTCGCCGGTCACCGACGCCAGCGCGAGGAAGCCCTCCGCGACATCGCCGTAGTCCTCCAGCACCCCGTCGTTGGTGCCGACCTGGCCGTCCTTGCTGGTGCGCGACAGCCGCGCCCGCCCGTCCATGTGCACGCGCACCAGCAGATCGGCCGCCTCGGTCGCCCGTTCCACCAGGTCGGGCCGCTCGAAGTACGCCCCGCACTCGGCGAGCGCGGCGATCGCCAGCCCGTTCCACGCGGCGACGATCTTGTCGTCCCGGCCGGGCGCGGGTCGCCGCCCCCGCGCGGCCAGCAGCCGCTCCTTGATCCCGGCGAGCCGCCCCGCCTCCACCGCGGGCCCGTCCTGGGGCAGCTGGAGTACGGACGTCCCGTGCTCGAAGGTCCCCTCCTCGGTCACCCCGAAGTACCCGGCAGCCAGATCCCCGTCGGCCTCGCCGAGCACCTCGCGCAGCCGGTCCGGCGTCCAGGCGTAGTAGGCCCCCTCGACGTGCTCCCCGGTCAGCGGATCCTCGCTGTCGGCATCGAGCGCGGAGGCGAAGCCCCCCTGGTCGGTGCGCAGCTCCCGGACCATGAAATCCGCGGTCTCCAGCGCGACCCGGCGCGCGAGATCCGATCCGGTGGCGCGCCACAGGTGGGCGTAGACCCGGCACAGCAGCGCGTTGTCGTAGAGCATCTTCTCGAAGTGCGGGACCACCCACTCGCGGTCCACGGAGTAGCGCGCGAAGCCGCCTCCGAGCTGGTCGTAGATCCCGCCGCGCGCCATCGCCTCGCAGGTGTCCGCGGCCATCTGGAGGGCGCCCTCGGATCCGGTGCGCGCGTGGTGGCGCAGCAGGAACTCCAAGGCCATGGACGGCGGGAACTTCGGCGCGCCACCGAATCCGCCGTGCGCGGCGTCGTAATCCCGGGTCAGTCCGAGCAAGGCCGCGGCGAGCTCCTCGGGTCCGGGCGTCCCGGCCTTCCCGTAGTCCAACTCCCGTCCGGCCAGGTCCCGTACGATCCGCTGCGCGACCTCGGCGACCTCCTCGGGGCGTCCCACCCAGGCGGTCCGTACCCCTTCGAGCACCTGCATGAAGGAGGGCATGCCCTGGCGGGGCTCGGGCGGGAAATAGGTCCCGAAGTAGAAGGGTTCGGCGTCGGCGGTCATGAAGACGGTCATGGGCCACCCGCCCTGCCCGGTGGCCGCCTGGACGGCTTCCATGTAGACGGCGTCGACGTCGGGGCGTTCCTCGCGGTCCACCTTGATGTTGACGAAGTGCTCGTTCATGTAGGCGGCGGTCAGTTCGTCCTCGAAGCTCTCGCCGGCGAGCACATGACACCAGTGGCAGCTCGAATAGCCGACGCTGAGATGCACGGGCACCCCGCGCTCACGCGCCTCCGCGAAGGCCTCGGGGGACCACGGCCACCAGTCGACGGGGTTGTCGGCGTGCTGGAGGAGGTAGGGGGAGGTCTCGTTCGCGAGGCGGTTCGGCATGGGCCCATCCTGCCGCACGGGAACGGATCGGCGCCGAAGGACGCCGGCCAGGTCGCGGGCGCGGGCCCGGTCCGCGGGGCGGTGGGGGTCCGGCCCGGCACTCCGTCCGACCGTGTCCTGAGGCCGCTCCGGCGAACCTGCGGCAGAGGGTTCCACCGGGCGCTGTCACTCCCCGACCTTCTCATCGCCGCCACGGCGGAACTGAACCGACTGACCGTCCTCCACTACGACGGCGACTTCGACATGATCGCCTCCCTCACCGGCCAACCCACCGAGTGGGTCGTGCCGCCAGGCAGCGTCGACCGCTGAACGACGCCGAAAGCGCGGCGGGCTCACCGCAGCAGCGGGGTCAGGTCGGCGGTCCAGGTGTCGCGGGTGGTGGTCCAGGTGCCGGCGCAGTGCGCGCGGGCGGGTGTAGCGAGGTCCGGGTGGCGGGCGGGGGCTGCGCCGTAGGCCGCGCAGCGGTGGGATTCCGCGCGGGCCCGGTCCGGGGCGTGTTCGTCGCCCGGGTCCGGGGTGGGGTCGGCGGCCGCCGCGAGGTCGTAGGCGCGGGCGGCGGTCAGCAGGGTGCGGTCGCCTTCCGGGGCGCGCAGGAGCATCAGCTGGGCGAAGCGGTCGGCCGCGTCCTCCTCGGCGCGGCCCCGGTCGCGGACCGGGAGGTCGAGGGCGTCGACGAGGGCGTGGCCCGCCTCGTGATGGAGGGTCTCCCGGACGACGTCGGCGAGGGGTTCGTCGGCAGGGCGGCGGTCGGCCTCCTCGAAGCGTTGTCGATCCTCCGTCAGGTCGTCGTAGCAGAGCTCGATCCGGCGGGTCTCGGGGTCGTAGCCGCTGCCCTCGCCCCCGCAGGAGCGGGCGACGACCGTGATGCGGTGGGGGACGTCGAGGTAGGCGTTGAGGTCGGCGGTGACGAGCTCGACGAGGTGGAGCCGGTCGAGCAGGGCGGCGTTATCGCGGTCGGCTTCGGCCGGTTTCTCGTGGCGCACCACGAATCCCCGTGCGGGCGACGGCGGTTCGCATCCGGGGAGGGCCCACAGCAGGGCTGTCGCGCACAGGATCGCGGCCGGGGCGGTGCGTGAGCGACGTGGCGTCATGTTGCCCTCAGGATATGCCAGTTGACTGATTTCGACCCGACTGTAGGGGAGAGTGCGCACTTCCCTCTGAACTAGCTCAGATTCCCTCGCGCTCGGAGGAGTCCCGCAGGACACTTGGGGCTCGTTGCCGGAGCTCTCTGAGGGGGATGCCGATGCGGGACAGCCATCGCGGTGAGGCCGAGCGGCTGTTGGAGCGGGTCGTGGACGAGGCGGCGCAGCGGGGAACGGGTGCGAGTGCGGGCATCGACCGGGCGACGCTGCTGGCCCGGGGGCGGGAGGCGCTGGACGCCCTCGCCGCGAGCGCGGCGCCGGAGTACGAGGCGTACGTACGGGCTCTGGACGAGGCGGCTGCCGGGGACCAGTCGCTCGGCGAGGCCTTCCGGCGGGGCAACCCTTCCACGGCGTTGCTGGTGACGGCGGTGGCTGCGGCCGCGGCCGTGGGCGCGGACCTGTCGCTGGGTGTCGCCGCCGGTACGGCGCTGACCGCGGGGGCCGTGGTGGGGATCTCCGGGACGGTGGCGACGGTGGTGAAGGTGACGGCGCTGCACCTGCCGGCCGCGAACCGGCGGGCCGGGGAGCGGGGCCGGCCGGGCGGGCCCGAGCAGTTGAAGCTGCAGTGGCTGTCGGCGCTGGAGGTACGCGGGATACGGCCGTTCCTGGAGCAGCAGCGTGCGGTGGCCGCGGCGGCCCGGGCGGCCCGGCCCGTGGCCCGACCGGCGGCGGCGCGGCCCGCGCCACGGTTGCGGGGCACGGACCGCAGTGCGGAGGCGCGGCGGCGCAGCGCGCTGGAGCATTCCTTCGGGCAGCTGCCCGCTTCGGCGGAGGCGTTCGCGGGGCGGCGGTCGGAGCTGACGCGGATCGCGCAGTGGGTGCAGGCGGCGCGGGCCAGTACGGAGACCCGGCCGGTGGTGGTCGTGCTGCACGGTGAGCCGGGGGTGGGGCGTACGACGCTGGCGCTGCGGGCGGCGCACGCGCTGAAGGACCAGTTCCGGGGTGCGTGCGTGGTGGACCTGCGGGGCGGTTCGGCCGGGGAGGCGTCCGGGGAGGCGCCGCTGGCCACGCGCGAGGCGCTGCTGCACCTGTTGAACCGGCTCGGTGCGCCGCGCGAGCAGTTGTTGTTCCGTGAGGGCGCGTCGGCGGAGCAGCAGGTGCGGCGCCTGGGCGAGCTGTACCACCAGCATCTGCAGGGTCTGCCGGTGACGGTGCTGCTGGACGACGCGGTGGACGCGGCGCAGGTGCGGTTCCTGGTCCCGGAGCGTTCCGAGAGCCTGGTGCTGGTGACGGCGCGGGAGCCGTTGGAGCTGCCCGCGGATCTGGCGGCATGGGTGTACCAGCTGCCGGTGGAGCGGTTGGCGCGGGAGGAGGCGGCGGAGCTGCTCCGGACGGCGTGGGCGGGTGGCACGGCGGGCCCCGCGGGGGCGGCGGACCTGACGGAGGAGGACGCGGCCGCGGTGGTGGAGCTGAGCGGCGGGCTCCCGCTCGCGCTGCGGCTGCTGGCTCCGCCGGCGCGCGAGGGCCGGGCCCTGACCGACGGCGCGCCCGCGCACCCGGTGGAGGCGGCGCTGCGGGCGGCGGACGCGCGGCTGGCCGAGCCCGCCCGGCGGTTGCTGCGGCGGCTGCCGCTGGCCGGGCGGGCGTCCCTCGGTGGTGCGGCGGCGGCCGCGCTGGTGGACGTACCGGAGGCGGCGGCGCTGCGCACGCTGGAGGAACTGTGGGAGGCCGGGCTGATCGAGCGGGTGCGCGGCCAGCGGTTCCGGATGCACGACGCGGTGCGTTCGTACGCGGCGGCGCGGGCGGCGGAGGAGGAGGACCGGGCGCAGGCCGCGGCGGCGCACGAGCGGCTGATCCGTGCCTACGCGGGGCTCGCGGACGCGGTGATCCGGATGGTCGACGGGAAGATGTCGACGCGGGCCCACCAGTTCGGGGTCCACGGCTTCACCTCCCTGGACGCGGCGCTGCGCTGGCTGGACGACGAGTCGAGCTTCATCACGGCGGCGCTGCGGCATTCGGAGGGCGTGGACCAGCAGGCGGTGCTGGATCTGTTGGGCGCGCTGTGCGATTTCTGTCTGTTGCGCGGGGACCTGTACCGGCTGGGTGAGATCGATGAGCTGACGCAGGTGGTCGCGGCGGGCCAGAACGGGCTGAAGGGACAGCAGGGACGGCTGGTGCGGTCGGTGCAGTGGCGTACGGGTATCGCCGCGCGTCAGCTGGGCGAGCTGGACAAGGCCCGCACCACGCTGGCCTCGGTGGTGGACCAGTACATGGAGGCCGATCAGGAGGCCGCGGCGGCGATGGCCCTGATCTCGCTCGGGATCACCTTGCACCACCAGGGCAATCTCCCGGAGGCGGCGGTGCGGATCCGGGAGGCTCTGGAACTGCAGGAGCCGCCGGAGCTGGCCGGTGACCGGGCCTGGGGGCTGCACGCGCTGGCGGCGGTGGAGCGGGACCGAGCCCGGCTGGCGGAGGCGACGCGGCTGCTGGAGACCTCGATGGCGCTGCACCGGGAGAGCGAGAGCGTGCACGGGGAGGCGTGGGCGCATTTCCAGCTGGGGCAGGTGCACCTGCGGTTCGGGGACGTGGAGCGGGCGGAGGTGGAGCTGCGGCGGGCCCTGGACCTGTACGGGCGTACCCGCGACGACCGCGGTGAGGCCTGGGCACTGACGCAGCTGGGCCGGGCCCGGGTGGTGGACGGGGATCCGGGGCCGGCGGTGGGCAAGCTCCGGGAGGCGTTGGCCCGGCACCGGGAGGCGGAGGACGCGCGCGGGGAGGCGTGGACGCAGTACTACCTCGGGCAGGCGCTGGAGGTGGGCGGCGAGCGCGACGAGGCGGTACGGGAGCTGGAGCGGGCGCGGACGATGTTCTCGCGGATGCGGGACGTGTACGGGCTGGCGTACGCCCGCCACCATTCGGGCCGGGTGACGCGGGACCAGCGGGCGGCCCGGACGGGGAACCTGCGCAACTCCGGCTTCGCCCGTCAGCTGCTGGTGGACGCGCGGGCGGATTTCCGGCGGATCGGGCTGGCGCACGGCGAGGCGTGGACGTGTCTGGAGCTGGCGTTGATCGACGCGGGCAACGGCAGGCTGTCGCAGGCGCTGGGGCTGTGCGAGGAGGCGGTGCGGCTGTTCATCGCGTACGGGGACCGGCGCGGGGAGGACTGGGCGCGGTTCCTGCGGTGCACGATGCTGCCGTACGCGGTGCCGGCGGCGCCGGAGGAGGCGCGGGCGGAGCTGGGGCGCCTCGCGCAGGCGCCGCATCCGGCGCGGGACGGCCGGCTGGAGGACTGCCTGGAGACGTACGGGGTGATCCTGGGCCGGGGGGTGGATCCGGCGGAGGGTTGGCAGGCGTGGCGGCTCGGCCTGGTGCCGAACCTGCATGCGCGGGAGGTCATGGGGGTCCCCCGGGCCTGACGCGACCACACCCCGGGCGGCCTCGGTCGAGTCCGGCCGGTCCCGAGGGCTTCGGCCGGCCCCGGGGCCTGCGTGGGGCCCAGGCGGCCCATGTCGCTCCCGGCGGAGCCTCGGTGGTGGGCGCGCGCCGGAGCCGCCGCCCCGCCGGTTCTCCCGGCCGGGGCGCCGGCGTGCGGTCCCGCGGGCCGTACCGAGCCCTGCTCCGGCCCCGCTCCGCCCTACGGGGCCCGGGTGCCGTCCGCGGCGGGGGCGGCTGCGGCCGCCGGGTCCGGGGCCTCCTCGAAGTTCACCCGGCCCATGTGCCGGTTCATGGACTTCATCAGGGCCCACACGCCGACGGCGAGGGCCGCGAAGACGAGGAAGCCGAGGAGGCCGGGCGTCACCTTGTTCTTGTCGAAGGTGTCACCCGCCAGCGGAAGGAGCTGGGTCAGTGCTGCCTGCGTAGCGCTCATAGCTACGCATTCTCCCGGATGCCCGCGAAGAGGTCGGACTCGGGGAGGGAAGTGTCGACGAGCGACTTCGCGAGCTCGTACTCCTCGGTGGGCCAGACCTCCTTCTGGATGTCCATCGGGACGCGGAACCAGCCGCCGTCCGGGTCGATCTGCGTGGCGTGCGCGATGAGCGCCTTGTCACGGATCTCGAAGAAGTCGGCGCAGGGCACGTGGGTGGTCAGGTTCCGCTCCTTGCGCTCGAACTCCTTCCACCGCTCCAGCCACTCCCCGTAGGGGGACTCCAGGCCGCGGGCGAGGAGCGCCTCGTGGAGGGCGATGGTGCGCGGCTTGTTGAAGCCCTGGTTGTAGTAGAGCTTCTGCGGCTGGTAGGCCGGGCCGTACTCGCTCTCCGGGTACTTCTCGGTGTCGGCCGCGCTGTCGAAGGCCAGCATGGAGATCGTGTGGGTCATGATGTGGTCGGGGTGCGGGTAGCCCCCGTTCTCGTCGTAGGTGGTGACGACCTGCGGCTTGAAGGCGCGGATCTTCTTCACCAGCTCGCCGGCGGCCTCGTGGACGTCCGCGAGCGCGAAGCAGCCCTCGGGCAGCGGGGGCAGCGGGTCGCCCTCGGGGAGGCCGGAGTCGACGTAGCCGAGCCATTCCTGCTGGACGCCGAGGATGTCGCGGGCCTCGTCCATCTCCTTGGCGCGGACCTCGTGGATGTTCTCCTCGATGTACTTGTCGCCCTGGAGCTTGGGGTTCAGGACCGAGCCGCGCTCGCCACCGGTGCAGGTGACGACCAGCACGGGAACCCCCTCGGACACGTACTTGGCCATGGTGGCCGCGCCCTTGCTCGACTCGTCGTCGGGGTGGGCGTGGACGGCCATCAGTCGAAGCTGCTCGGTCAAAACAGGATCCTCTGCGATTCGGCGCGACACTCAGCTCCTATAGTGACCGAACCGGGGGGCGGAAAATTCCAGGGGTGACCGAGCCGTCCCCGGCGAGAGGAACGATCATGAGCGCGGTGCGCGAAGGACTGCCCGAGGGCCGGTACGGCCGGTCGGCGGACGAGCGTGCGGACCGGAAGCTCAAGATCATCGGATCGGTGCTGGGTGCGGCGCTGCTGGGCATGGTCGGCTGGATCGGCTGGGACTACGTCGCGGGACAGAGCGTGAGCGCCGAGGTGATCAAGTTCCAGGTGATTTCGGACACCGAGGTGAAGGTGCACCTGGAGGTCCGCAAGGAGTCCTCGGTCACCGGTGTCTGTTCCCTGAGCTCTCAGGACAAGGAGCACGCCGAGGTGGGTCGGGCCGACTTCACCTTCGCGCAAGGACGGTCGCGGGTGGACGAGATCGTCACCCTGAAGACCACCAGCAGGGCCGCGATGATCGAGCTGGTCGGCTGCCGGCCGGCGGCTTCCGATCGCTGAGGTCCGAAAAGGATTGAAGGCGCGCCCCGCGAGGCAATGAGCCTGTGGGGTCCTCCCTCTTTTCTTCCCGAATTGTTAGGCTCGTGGTTTCGTCCGCCGCTGGCGGCAGTAGTCCCCTGTACCGACGAGGAGCACCCGTGACCCAGACGAGCGAAAGCGTCACCTGGCTGACCCAGGCGGCGTACGACCAGCTGAAGGCGGAGCTGGACTACCTCTCTGGTCCCGCCCGCACGGAGATCGCCACGAAGATCGCAGCCGCCCGCGAGGAGGGCGACCTGCGTGAGAACGGTGGCTACCACGCGGCGAAGGAGGAGCAGGGCAAGCAGGAGCTTCGGGTCCGCCAGCTCACGCAGCTCCTGGAGAACGCCAAGGTCGGCACCGCGCCCGCGTCCGACGGTGTGGTGGCGCCCGGCACGCTCGTCAAGATCGCCTTCGACGGCGACGAGGACGACACCATGGAGTTCCTGCTGGCCTCGCGTGAGTACGCGTCCTCGGACTTCGAGACGTACTCCCCCCAGTCCCCGCTGGGAAGCGGCGTGCTGGGCAAGGCGATCGGCGAGGACGCCGAGTACGAGCTGCCGAACGGCAAGAAGGCCTCGGTCAAGATCCTCGACGTCAAGCCCTTCACCGGCTGATCACCCTCGGTCACCGTTTTCTTCCTGACCGACGACGCGCGATGCCCGGCCGGACCCTTCCGGCCGGGCATCGCGCGTTGCTGCTGGTAGGAGGTCGTGGGGCTCGGGCGGTGGGGCTCAGCCGTCCGCGCCGCGGTACTTGCGGACCGCGAAGGTGCGGAAGACCAGGATGATCAGGGCCGACCAGATCAGCGAGGCCCAGACGGGGTGGACCATCGGCCACGCGTCGGACGGGGACACGCCCGGGTTGCCGAAGAGCTCGCGGCAGGCCTGGACGGTGGCGCTGAACGGGTTCCATTCGGCGATGGGCTGGAGCCAGCTCGCCATGTTCTCCGTGGGGACGAACGCGTTGGAGATGAACGTGACGGGGAACAGCCAGATCAGCCCGCCCGAGGTGGCCGCCTCCGGGGTGCGTACGGACAGTCCGATCAGGGCGCCGATCCAGGAGAACGCGTACCCGAGCAGGAGCAGCAGGCCGAAGCCGGCCAGCACCTCGCCGACGCTCGTGTGGGTGCGCCAGCCGACGAGGAGGGCGACGATCGCCAGGACCACCAGGGTCAGCGCGGTCTGCATCAGGTCGGCCAGGGTGCGGCCGGTCAGGACGGCGCCGCGGGCCATGGGCAGCGAGCGGAAGCGGTCGATCAGGCCCTTGTGCATGTCGTCCGCGATGCCCGCGCCGGCGCCCGCCGTGGCGAAGGTGACGGTCTGGGCGAAGATGCCGGCCATCAGGAAGTTCCGGTAGTCACTGGCGCTGGTCGAGCCGCCGATCATCATCGAGCCGCCGAAGACGAAGCTGAACAGCACCACGAACATGACCGGCTGGATCAGCCCGAAGATCACCATCTCGGGGATCCGGCTGAGGCGGATGACGTTCCGCTTGGCGATGACGAGGGAGTCGTTGACGGACTGGACGACGCCGCCGCGCGGACGGGGTGCCACGAGTTCGCCGTGCGGGGAGGAGCCCGGGTTCGGGGACGTGAGGGTCACTTCGCCGCCTCCTTCCGGGCCGCCTTGCGGCCCTTGGCCCCGGGATCGGCCGGCGTGTCGCCGTTGTCCTCCACGGCCCGTTCGGCCGCGTGCCCGGTCAGGGAGATGAACACGTCGTCGAGGGTGGGGCGGCGCAGGCCGATGTCGTCGATCTCGATGCCCCGGCCGTCGAGTTCGCGGATGACCTCGGCGAGCAGCTTGGCGCCGCCCGACACGGGCACGGTCAGTTTGCGGGTGTGCTCCTCGACCGTGGTCTCGCCCTTGCCGAAGCCGGCGAGCACCTCGCGCGCGGTGGTGATGTGCTGCCGCTCGTGGACGACGACCTCCACGCGCTCGCCGCCGGTACGGGCCTTGAGCTGGTCGGAGGTGCCGCGGGCGATGACCTTGCCGTGGTCGACCACGCAGATGTCGTGCGCGAGGTGGTCGGCCTCCTCCAGGTACTGGGTGGTGAGGAGCAAGGTCGTACCGCCGGCGACCAGTTCCTGGATGATGCCCCACAGCTGCTGGCGGTTGCGGGGGTCGAGTCCGGTGGTCGGCTCGTCCATGAACATCACGGGCGGGCTGACGACGAGGGCGGCCGCGAGGTCCAGGCGCCTGCGCATACCGCCGGAGTAGGTCTTCGCCGTGCGGTCGGCGGCGTCGGAGAGGTTGAAGCGTTCGAGGAGTTCGGTGGCCCGGGCCTTGGCCGCCTTGGCCTTCATCTGGTAGAGCTGGCCGACCATCTGGAGGTTCTCGCGGCCGGTCAGATATTCGTCGACGGCCGCGAACTGGCCGGAGAGGCCTATGGCGCGGCGGACTTCGTTGGGGTGCTTGAGCACGTCGAGGCCGGCGACGACCGCCTTACCGCTGTCGGGCCGGAGGAGGGTGGTCAGGACGCGTACGGTCGTGGTCTTGCCCGCGCCGTTCGGGCCGAGCAGACCCAGGACGGTGCCTTCGGGGACATCGAGGTCCACGCCGTCGAGAGCCCGTACATCGCCGAAGGTCTTGACCAGACCTTCGGCGTAGATAGCGCCTGGCATAGGGATTCTCCCAGTGAATCGGGCCAGTAGAATCAGAATATTCAGGGCATTTCTACGCAAATCCTATGGGCGCCGGGCAGGTCCCGCTCGGCCGAACGGGGGATGTGTCCGGCCCGAGCGGCGGACGGGCCGGACCGCGGGACGTCTCTAGCTCATCACCTTGTATCCCGCGCCGTGCAGGGAACGCGCGACTTCCGCGCAGTGCTCGGGGCCCTTCGTCTCCAGGTGCAGCTCCACCTCCACCTCCGTGAGCCCCAACCGCGGGTCCGTCCGCACGTGGCTCACGTCCAACACGTTCGCATCCAGCACTGACAACACCGCCAGGAGCCCGGCCAGGGCGCCCGGCCGGTCGGCCACGCGCAGCCGCAGGGACAGGTACCGGCCCGCCGCCGCCATACCGTGGCGCAGGATCCGCTGCAGCAGCAGGGGATCGACGTTCCCGCCGGACAGGACGGCCACCACCGGGCCGCCGCCGTACAGTTCGGGTTCGCTGAGCAGGGCCGCGACCGTGCTGCACCCGGCCGGTTCGACCACCAGCTTGGCCCGCTCCAGGCACAGCAGCAGGGCGCTGGAGAGGGCGTCCTCGGAGACCGTGCGCACGTCGTCGACGAGTTCGCCGATGATGTGGAAGGGGACGTCGCCGGGGCGGCCGACCCTGATCCCGTCGGCCATCGTCATCGGTGCGTCGATCGAGATCGGGTGCCCGACCTTGAGCGAGGGCGGGTAAGCGGCCGCGCCCGCCGCCTGCACCCCGATGACCCGCACGTCCGGCCGCAGCGCCTTCACGGCGACCGCTACACCGGCCGCGAGACCGCCGCCGCCGATCCCGACGAGGATGGTCCGCACCTCCGGGCACTGCTCCAGGATCTCCAGGCCGACGGTGCCCTGGCCCGCGATGATGTCGCGGTGGTCGAAGGGGTGGATGAACACCGCGCCGGTGCGGTCCGCGTACTCCTGGGCGGCCAGGAAGGTCTCGTCGACGACCTGCCCGGCCAGGCGCACGTCCGCGCCGTACTCCTGGGTCGCGGCCACCTTCGGCAGGGGCGCCCCGACCGGCATGAACACGGTCGAGCGGACCCCGAGGAGCGAGGAGGCCAGCGCCACGCCCTGCGCGTGGTTGCCCGCGCTCGCGGCGACGACACCGGCGGCCCGCTGCTCGGGGCGCAGGCCGGCGATGCGTACGTAGGCGCCGCGGAGCTTGAAGGAGCCGGTGCGCTGGAGGTTCTCGCACTTGAGGTGGACCGGGGAGCCGGTGAGTGCGGAAAGGTGCCGGCTGCCCTCCATGGCGGTGACCCGCGAGACGCCGGAGAGCATCTTCTGGGCCCCCCGGATGTCGTCGAGGATGACCTGGGGGACGGGCTGGGGCACGCGGTAGTTCATGCCGCCAGTCTCGCAGGGCGTGCGGGAGGGGCGATATCTCGCCATCCAGGACACCTGCGGGGCGGGCGCCCGAACCGGCCGTATCAGTTCTCGTACGAGGCGTACGAGCCGCCGCACGGCCGCGTACTCTGTCCCCCAACCTTGTCGGACCCACGCGAAGAGAGCCCACGGCCATGCCTTCCACCCCGGCCAATTCCGATCTGCCCGCGGCGCCCGGCGCGCCCGCCGGAGCCGGTCTCCTCGACGCGCTCCAGCACCAGGTGGCGGTCTTCGCCCGCCGTGCCGAGCAGACCCGTCTGGGCGGTGTCGGCCAGGCCCGGAACTCGATGGACCGCGCCGCCTACCTGCTGTTGAACCGGCTCGACCTGGAAGGCCCGATGGGGGTGAAGGCGCTCGCCGGCGGCATGGGGATCGACTCCTCCACGGTGACCCGGCAGGTCGCGCCGCTGGTCGACAGCGGTCTGGTCAAGCGGACCTCGCACCCCGAGGACGGGCGGGCCGTGGTGCTCGCGCTGTCCCCGCGGGGGCTGGCCCGGCTGGAGGAGGTCCGCTCTTCGCGGCGCGAGC
The DNA here is from genome assembly GCF_053615355.1 of Streptomyces sp. CLCI03. Lineage (NCBI taxonomy): Bacteria > Bacillati > Actinomycetota > Actinomycetes > Kitasatosporales > Streptomycetaceae > Streptomyces > Streptomyces sp. CLCI03. Next base: position 3,187,097 of record NZ_CM132132.1, read on the forward strand.
TGATGGCCCGGGTGACGGAGGGCTGGAGCGAGGGCGAGCGGGAATCCTTCACGGGTCTGCTGACGCGCTTCAACCTGTCGCTGTCGGACCTCATGGCGGCCGTGGCCGAAGCCGGTCCCGCCTCCTGAGCGGAGTCCGTCCGTCCTCTTGACCTGGGCGACCCCGCTGCCCGCACTATGTGGACTATGCGGGTGGTTGATCAACAGGCGGGCTCCTACGCGGAGTTCGAAGCCTTCGTCGCGGGTGCGGCCGGGCGTCTCCTGCATGTCGCGGTCCTGCTGACCGGCGAACCGGAGTCGGCCCGGCGGCTGCTGGCGGGCGCGCTGGCCCGCACCTACGCGAACTGGCGGCGGCTGCGCGGGGACGACCCGTACGACTTCACCCGCCAGGAACTGTGCGCCGCCTTCGCCCGGACCGGTTGGCGCCACCACGGCGGCGCCGGGCTGCTCGCCCGACTGAGCCCGCCGGAACGGCTCGTCCTCGTCCTGCGGCTCTACGAAGGGGTCGCGGAGGAGGTCACGGCGGCGCAGCTCGGGATGCCGGTGGAGCGGGTACGGGTGCTGTGCAATCGGGCCGTGGAGGCGCTGCGGAGGCGGGAGGCGGCGTGAGCGGGATCCCGGACCGGAAGGAAGCCCAGGTCAGGCAGCTCCTGCAGGGGCCTCACCCGCCGGTGCCGACGGGGCTGGCGGCGGGGGCGGCGGCCCGGGGCGATCGCCTCCTGCGGCGGCGGCGGGCGCTGCGGCGCTTGGGGTGGGCCGTGCTCTTCGCTGCCGCGGTGGCCTTCGTGGTGTGGGCGTCCCTGACCCGCCCCTGGATCGCCCCACCGACGGGCGTATCCCCACCCCTACAGGGCTGGTAGCCCCGACCCGGCAGCCTTTCTGCCCGGCCGGAACCACATCCAGCCTCGCCGGCGTTTGAGGCGCGGGTCCGGGCGGAGCCCGGTGCCGGCGGAGCCGGGTTTCCTGGGGCTCCGCCCAGACCCCGCGCCTCAAACGCCGGCGAGGCTGGAGTGGGCCCGGCGGAGCCGGACGGGCTCGGCCCCGCCGGACCGGAAGGGTCGGCGGGGCCGGGCAGGGGTCGGGTGTCAGCCCAGGGCCTGGGTGAGGTCCGCGAGGAGGTCGTCGGCGTTCTCGATGCCGACCGACAGGCGGATCAGGTCCGCCGGGACCTCCAGCGCCGAGCCGGCCACCGACGCGTGCGTCATCCGGCCCGGGTGCTCGATCAGGGACTCGACGCCACCGAGCGACTCGGCCAGGGTGAAGATCTTGGTGCGGCCGCAGACCGCGACCGCCTCTTCCTCGCCACCGGCGACCTGGAAGGAGATCATGCCGCCGAAGTTGCGCATCTGCTTGGCGGCGACCTCGTGCCCCGGGTGCTCGGGCAGGCCCGGGTACAGGACGTTGGTGACCTTCGGGTGACGCTTCAGCAGCTCGACGACCTTGCCCGCGTTCTCCGCGTGCCGGTCCATGCGCACGGCCAGGGTCTTGATGCCCCGCAGCACGATCCAGGAGTCGAACGGACCGGCCACCGCGCCCATCGCGTTCTGGTGGTAGGCCAGTTCCTCGCCCAGCGCGGCGTCCGCGGCGACCAGCGCGCCGCCGACCACGTCGGAGTGCCCGCCCATGTACTTGGTCAGCGAGTGCACGACCACGTCCGCGCCCAGCGCCAGGGGCTGCTGGAGGTACGGCGAGGCGAAGGTGTTGTCCACGACCAGCTTGGCGCCGGCCGACCGCGCGATGTCCGCGACGACGGCGATGTCGGTGATGCCGAGCAGCGGGTTGGAGGGGGTCTCGACCCAGATGACCTTCGTCTTCGGGGTGAGGGCCGCCCGTACCGACTCGGGGTCGGAGGTGTCGGCCACCGACCACTCCACGCCCCAGCGGGAGACGACCTTCGCGAAGAGGCGGAAGGTGCCGCCGTACGCGTCGTTCGGGATGACCACGTGGTCGCCCGGGGCGAGCAGCGTACGCAGCAGGCAGTCCTCGGCGGCGAGCCCGGACGCGAAGGCGAGACCGCGCCGGCCGCCTTCCAGGGCCGCGAGGTTCTCCTCCAGCGCGGTGCGGGTCGGGTTCGCGCTGCGGCTGTACTCGTAGCCGCCGCGGAGTCCTCCGACGCCGTCCTGCTTGTAGGTGGAAACCTGGTAGATCGGGGGGACGACCGCACCGGTCTGCGGGTCCGCCGTATTGCCCGCGTGGATCGCGCGGGTCTCGAAGCTCTGGTGCTCGTGGCTGTCGTCGCTCATGGTCCGATGCTATGCCCGCCCGGGGCATGGCCCCCTATTGGCCTGCTCCCCCCTCGGTCTGGTTCGCTGGAGGCATGGAGATTCTGTGGTTCGTGTTCGCGATGCTCATGATCGTGTTCATTCTCGGTCCGTACATCCGGCGCCGGAGCGGTGGTATCCGCCTGGTCTCGCCGGACAGCCCGGACGCCGCCGACCCGGCGAACTACGGATTCGAACGGCAGGAAGAGCTCGACATCCGCGTCCCCGGGCCCGACCAGGACCTGATGGACGCCCTCGACAACGTGCGGCTCACCGGCCGGTGGCAGGCGGCCTCGCAGCTGCTCGCCGGAACCCCGCGGGAGGGCGAGCGGCGCTGGCAACGCGTGCAGGCCTTCGGCGGGGCCGCCGCCCTGGAACTGATGGCGCAGCCCGGCACGGGCGCGCAGTGGCTGAAGGCGTGGCGCCTGGAGGCGGAGAAGGACCCGGGTGGCGCGCAGGTGCACGCGGAGCTCCTCGTGCAGCAGGCGTGGCGGCACTCGGGCGGCGTCGGCTCCGAGGACCACCGGATCATCCTGGAGGAGGCCCGGGAGGCGTGCCGCAAGGCCGCGCTGCTGGCTCCGGGGGACCCGGTCCCGTACATCACGGAGCTGGCGATCGCCCGCGGACTGGCCTACCCGGAGGCGGAGTTCGACGAGCTGTGGGCGAAGGTCATCGACCGGGCCCCGAACCACATGGGCGCCCACCTGGCGGCGCTGCACTACTGGGGCGCGAAGTGGCACGGCTCGCGGGAGAAGGCCGACGCCTTCGCGCACGCGGCCGCGGCGCGCGCTCCGCAGGGCTCGCTGCTGGCGGCCCTGCCGATGTTCGCGCTGCGCGAGAACCAGCCGGACGTCGTGCTGAGCCCGAGCTTCTACCGGGGCGCGACGGTGACGCGGGCGGTGGAGGGCGCGCTGTACGCGGTGCACACGGCACGGCAGGACGACCCGATGGTGGCGCACGTACGGCACCTGCTGTTGATGTTCCTGGTCTGCATGGAGCGCTGGGCGGAGGCGCTGGAGCAGGTGCGGCACGTGGACGGGTACGTGGGCGCGCTGCCGTGGACGGAGGCGTCGGACCCGGCGGCGGCGTACACGGTGTACCGGGCGATGGCGGTCGCGGGGTACGAGGCGAACGGCGGGTCGCCGGCGACGCTGCGGCCGTAGCGGACGGATCGTCGATCAGGGCGGGGCTCGGGCGGGGCGCGGGCGGTGCCCCTGAGCGTCCCCGCCCCCCACAGGACGGGCCGAAGCTTCGGCCAATAAAGTTGCTGTAAGTAATCACAGGCCGCATGATGCGGCGGTGGCGGCGCTCTGCCGTGCCACCCACTCTTTTCCGTTCCCGTGGGGGGATCTGTCCATATGGGCGCTTCACTGCGCGCCTTGCGCGCTCTCGTCCTGCTCGCAGGCTTCTACCTGCTCGGCGTGTTCCTGCTGGCCGCCCTCGGCGGCATCGACTACGCCCTCGTCACCACGCTGCACGGCCCGATCGTGGCCAAGCTGCTGATCGCCTCCGTCGTCCTCACCGTCCCGATCGTGCGCGGCATGTTCATGCTGCGCACTCCGAAGGGCGAGCCTCTGGCCGGCGTCACCGTCACCGAGGCGCAGGAACCCGAGCTGTGGGCGGTCGTACGTGACATCGCGCAGCAGGTCGGCACCCGCGCCCCCGACGAGATCGTGCTGATCGACGAGGTGAACGCGGCCGTCGCCGAGGACGCGAAGCTGCTGGGCCTGCGGCCCGGCACCCGCCGCCTCTACCTCGGGCTGCCGCTGATGACGGGCCTGGACGAGATGCAGATGCGCGCGGTGCTCGCCCACGAGATGGGTCACTACGCGAACTTCGACACCCGTCTCACGCCGCTGATCGCCCGCGGCCGGGCCCAGCTGATCCGCACCGTCGGCTACTTCCACGACCGTGCCGACAAGAAGGTCGCCAAGGAGCGCGCCAAGCAGGAGCGCCGGGACGAGAAGCGGATCGCCAAGGGCAAGAAGGCCAAGGGCGTCGACACCGCGGGCGAGGGCGCGATGTACCGCGCCATGGCCAAGATCTACATCGCGTACGGCAACTTCTACATGCGCGCCACCCGCTCCACCTCCCGCCGCCAGGAGCTCGCCGCCGACCTCGCCTCGGTCCGGGTCGCCGGCCGCGACTCGGCCGCGTCCGCGCTGCGCGAGCTGAACGCCCTGGATTCGGCGCACGACTTCTACATGGGCTCGTACGCCACCCTCGGCGTCAACGCCGGCCTGCTGCCCCGTCCCGGTGAGGTCTTCGGCGGCCTGCGCCGGCTCCTGGACGCGCGCTCGGCCGACCTGGACGACCTGCGCCAGGAACTGTCGACCGAGCCCACCTCCCCCTACGACTCCCACCCCGCGCTCGCCGAGCGCGTGGCCCGCATCGAGGCCCTGCCCGACGACGGCCGCGGCGGGCAGGCCGCCCGGCCGGCCCTGGAACTGCTGGCCGACGCCGACGCGGCGCTGGCCGCGCTGGAGCAGGTCGTCCTCACCCCGGAGGCGCTCGCCCTGAAGCGGGTCGACTGGGAGGACCTCGTGCACGAGTCGATGACCCTGTACGTCGGCAAGGGCGCGGAGGACCTCCGCGAGGCCTTCGCCGCCGAGGGCGCCGGCCCCGAGCTGGCGGCCGTGCTCGACGCGTTCGACGCCGACCCGGCGGTGCGCTGGCGCATCGCCGACCGGTTCCCGAAGTCCGAGGAGGCGCAGGCCGCCACCGGCCGCACCGCCCGCGAGTTCGCCCGCCCTGTCGTCCGGCGCGCCCTGAACCAGCTGGTCACCGTCGAGCTGACGGCCCGCGGCGCCGCCCGCTGGCAGCTGTCCTGGTCCGACTCGGCCTCCCTGCGGTACCCGGCCGACGGCTTCGAGGACCGGCTGGGCCAGGCCCTGGAAGCGGCCGTCGCCGACCTGCCCGACACCGAACCGCTGCGAAAGCTGGTGCTTGCCCCGTGATCGGCCTCTACATCCTGGGCGCCGTGCTGCTGTTCGGCGCGTTCAAGTTCCTGCGCGGCGTCTACTACATCGGCAAGGCCAAGCGGCTGGAGGCGGAGATCGCCGTCATCGAGGGCCGGACCGAATCCCCGAACGCCGACACCGCGGCCGTCAAGGCCGAGAAGGCGGCGAAGGCGGCGAAGGCGGCGGCGGTCGTCGCGCTCGGGTTCGTGGCCGAGGCCGACCTCGACACCGAGAACCACGCTCCGGTGCCGCCGGAGCGGACCGCCGTCCTGGAAGCGGTCCGGTCGGGCGACTGGGAGGCCGGAGCCACGTACATCGAGGCGGCCGGGAAGAACTGGCACGAGCGCATGGAGCGGGTCCGCCCGCTGGCCGAGGCGGCCGCCGAGGACGACGCGTGGCTGCTGGCCTGGCGTGCGGCGCGCCCCACGGACCCGACGGCGGCCCTGGTCGACGCCGACACCGCGATCCAGGTGGCGTGGAACGTACGCGGCTCCCAGTCGGGCCGCCGCACCACTCAGGAGCAGTTCCGGCTCTTCCGCGACCTGCTGGTCAAGGCGCAGGAGGCCGCCCACGCGGCCCAGAGCCTCGCCGACCCCGCGGACCCCACCCCGTACATCGTGGAGCAGCCGATCGGGCAGGGCCTGGGCTATTCGCACGAGCGGTACCGCGAGCTGTGGGCGAAGATCGTCGAGCGTGATCCGAAGGTGCTGTGGGCACACGTCGGCGCACTGCAGTACTGGTGCCGGAAGTGGCGCGGCTCGCACGAGCTGGCGCTGGCCTTCGCGCGTGAGTCGGCGGCCGCCGGGGCACCCGGTGAGCTGTTCTCGCGACTGCCTCTGATCGCGTACTTCGAGCAGGAGACGCACGAGGACGACCTGGCCGCGGAGACGTTCTTCAAGGAGCCGGAGATCGTCGCGGCGGTCGACGCGGCGCTGCTGGACCTGGCGGCGGCGGGCGACGACCACCCGGGGACGGTCGGCATGCGGCACATCCTGGCGTACCTGCTGTTCTGGCAGGACCGCGACGCGGAGGCCGTCGAGCAGTTCCGGTACATCGACGGGTACATCGGTGCCCTGCCCTGGTCCTACGCGGGCTCGCCGAAGAGCCGGTACCTGTACGCCCGTGACTGGGCGGTGAGCGTGACCACGCCGGGTCTGTGACCCGTGGGGCGGCGGAGGGCGGGTCGGGAATCCCGGCCCGCCCTCCGCACGTTGTCACTCCCACAAGGAGGGAATCCATGTTCTCGTACCGCCGTACGCCCGAGCTCCCCACCCGCGAGGAGGCCCTGACGGGCCGCGCGGAGCCGCTGTTCGCCGTGCCCGACCGGCACACCGTGCTGGGCAACCCGCTGTCCGGCCCCTACCCCGCGCACCTGGAAGTCGCCGACTTCGGTCTGGGCTGTTTCTGGGGTGCGGAGCGCAAGTTCTGGCAGACCCCCGGGGTGTGGACCACGCTGGCCGGCTACCAGGGCGGCTTCACCGAGAATCCGACCTACGAGGAGGTCTGCTCGGGTCTGACCGGCCACACCGAGGTGGTCCGTGTCGTCTTCGACCCGTCCCAGGTCTCCTACGCCGCGCTGCTGAAGCTGTTCTGGGAGTCCCACGACCCCACCCAGGGCTTCCGCCAGGGCAACGACGTGGGCACCCAGTACCGCTCGGCGGTCTACACCCACTCCCCCGAGCAGCAGGAGACGGCTGAGGCCTCCCGTACGGCCTACCAGCAGGTCCTGGCCTCCTCGGGCTACGGCCCGATCACCACGGCGGTGCTGCCGGCGGCGGAGCACCCCTTCTGGCCCGCCGAAGCGCACCACCAGCAGTACCTTGACCGCAACATTAACGGCTACTGCGGCATCGGCGGCACGGGCGTGTCCTGCCCGATCGGCGTGGCCAAGGCTCCTGGGGCGTGACCGCCCCCGCCGTCGAACCCGCCGTCGACCCCGCGCACGAGGGGCTGACCCGTCTGTGGCGGCAGCACAGGCCTCCCGGCCCGCTGCTGCCGTACGAGCTGAAGACGGTGTACGGCGAGCGGTGGGTGCGGTTCCACAGCCTGCCGGAATCGAAGCGCTACGCGGACGACGAGGCCGAGTACGCGGTACTCCTGGACCGGTACAACACGGTCTTGGACGAGCTCTTCGCCGGCGAGGAGGTGTACGTGGTGACCACCGGCTGGTCCGAGATGTCCGACCACGCGGACCAGCCGCCGCTGCGCCGTACCCTCCACCCGGAGGGGACGCTGTGGACCACGGCAGACGAGACCGACGACCCGGATCCGGAGTTCCACACGCGCTGGTACTACTACGCCGACCGCCGCCCCTGGCGGCGGGGCTGCCTCGACCCGTTGCTGCGCGCGGCGGCCGACGACGCGCTGCCCGGCGTCTTCGTCACGGACCCCGGGCTCACCCGGTTCCACCACCCGTACGACGGCGGCGCCGATGTCGTCCTCCCCACCCGGCAGGAGCGGGACCGGATGCGCGAGCGGCACACGGAGTGGCTGTCCGCGCACCCCCACGGGTACTGAGGCGGGCCGGGGCGGGCGCGGGGCGGGCGGCCCTCAGATCGTCGCCGCGTCGATGACGAAGCGGTAGCGCACGTCGCTCGCCAGGACCCGCTCGTACGCCTCGTTGATCTGCCCGGCGGCGATCAGTTCGATCTCCGAGCCAAGTCCGTGCTCGGCGCAGAAGTCCAGCATCTCCTGGGTCTCGGCGATCCCGCCGATCATCGATCCGGCGAGGGTCTTGCGACCGCCGATGACGGAGAAGAGGTTGAGCGCGACGGGTTCCTCCGGGGCGCCGACGTTCACCAGCGCGCCGTCGACCTTCAGCAGGCCCAGGTACGCGTCCAGGCCGATCGGTGCGGAGACGGTGGACAGGATCAGGTCGAAGCGGCCGGCCAACTCCTCGAAGGTGGCCTCGTCGGCGGTGGCGTGGAAGTGGGAGGCGCCCAGCTTCAGGCCGTCCTCCCGCTTGCGCAGGGTCTGCGACAGGACGGTGACCTCGGCTCCGAGCGCGTGCGCGATCTTCACGCCGAGGTGGCCGAGGCCGCCCAGGCCGACGATCGCGACCTGCTTGCCGGGGCCCGCCTGCCAGTGCCGGAGCGGGGAGTAGAGGGTGATGCCGGCGCACAGCAGCGGGGCGGCGACGTCCAGGCCGAGACCGTCGGGGATGCGGACGGTGTACTTCTCGTCGACGACGAGGTGGGTGGAGTAGCCGCCGTACGTGGGCTCGCCGTTCCGGTCGAGTGCGTTGTAGGTGCCGGTCATCCCCTCGACGCAGTACTGCTCCTGGCCGCGCAGGCAGTACGCGCAACGGCGGCAGGAGTCGACGAAGCAGCCGACGCCCACCCGGTCCCCGACGGCGAACCGGGTGACGGCCGGGCCGACTTCGGACACGACGCCGGCGATCTCGTGGCCGGGGACCATCGGGTAGATGCCCTCGCCCCAGCCGTCGCGGACCTGGTGGATGTCGGAGTGGCAGATGCCGGAGTACTTGATGTCGATGAGGACGTCGTGCTCGCCGACGGGGCGGCGCGCGATGGTGGTGCGCTCCAGCGGGGCCTTGGCGGCGGGGGCGGCGTACGCGGCGACCCGGGTGCCCCGGCCGCTCCGAGTGCTCTGAGTGGCCTGGGTGGCCGGGGTGCCCTGGGTGACGGACATGGGGGTGCTCCTCGCAACGGCGTGGGTCTGATCTGTGGTGACCCCTACGCTGCCGCCCCGCCCGACGGACAGCCAGCCACCTGTCCTGCCTACGACCGGCGAACCTACGCCTGGTGGGGTCAGGCTCACGGCTGCCCCGTGACACGCCGCCCGGGGATAATCACGGGATGGACCAGCTTGATCAGCGCGCCTGCCTCGGTGAGTTCCTCCGCTCCCGCCGTGCGCGGCTGCGCCCCGAGGACGTGGGCCTGCCCGACCACGGGCGCCGCCGGCGCGTGCCCGGGCTGCGCCGGGAGGAACTGGCGCAGTTGGCAGGGGTGTCGGTCGCGTACTACACGCGGCTGGAGCAGCGCGACGGGCACAACGTGTCGGTGGAGGTCCTGGAGGCGCTCGCGCGGGCCCTGCGCCTCGACGGGAGCGAGCGGGCGCACCTGATGGACCTGGCGCGGCCGAAGGCGCATCGGCGCCGCCACAGTCGGCGCCCGCAGCAGGTGCGTCCGGAGCTGCGCACGCTGATGGACGCGATGTGCGGGGTACCGGCGTACCTGGTGGGGCACCGGCAGGACGTCATCGGTTGGAACCGGCTGGCGGCCGCGGTCTTCGGGGACTTCGGTGCTCTGCCGGCCGCCGAGCGGAACCTGGTGCGGCTGGTGTTCCTGGATCCGGCGACGGCGGAGCTGTACGGGGAGTGGGAGTGCCGGGCGTGCGAGGTGGTGAGCAACCTGCGCATGTACGCGGGCCAGCACCCGGACGACGAGCAGCTGTCGGCGTTGGTCGGGGAGCTGTCGGTGAAGAACGAGGAGTTCCGGCGGCTGTGGGCGGCGCACACGGTCGCGGACAAGACGCACGGGGAGAAGCTGCTGCGGCATCCGATCGTGGGTGAACTGCGGCTGTCCTTCGAGACGCTGAAGCTGCCGGACGACCCGGCGCAGTCCCTGGTCACCTTCCACGCCGCCCCCGGCTCCCCGTCGGCGGACGCCCTGCGTCTGCTGGCGTCGTGGTCGGCCCCCTCGGAGGGGGCCGGGGCGCGGAACCCGGCGGCTACAGGCTGAGCTGGTAATACGCGGCGGGGCGGTCCGGGCGGTAGCCCAGGCTCTCGTTCACCGCTCGCATCGGGGTGTTCTCGTCGGCCACCGTGGTGGCGATCCGGCACAGGGCGGGATAACGGTCGCGGGCCAGTTCCAGCATGTGCAGCTTGACCGCGCGGCCCAGGCCGTGGCCCCGGTGGGCGGGGGCGACCACCGTGTCGTACTGGAGGGCGCGCGGGCCGGCCGGGTCGGGCAGGACCAGTTCCGTGTACGCGGCCACCTCGCCCCGCGGGGTCACCGCGGCGGCCGTGGTGATCTCGCCGCCCCGGTCGAGGACGAGCCGGTGTGCGGCGTGCAGCCGCTGCGGGGTCCAGGGTTCGATCTTCTCGTCGATGTCCCCCATGGGCGCGTCCTGCATGGCGCCGTGGGCCGTGGCGAGCGGCGCGGCCCACTCGTCGGGCACCAGGCCGTGCCAGGAGCGCAGTTCGTACCCCGGGGCGACGGCGGCGGCGTGGCGCTGCCGGGTCACGTCCTGCTCGTACCAGGCCATGGGCAGGACGTTCTCGAAGCCGAGGGACTCCGCGAACGCCTGCCCCGGCCCGCCCAGGTCCACCAGGGTCGAGACCGAGGTCCGGCCGTGGGCGAGGAGCTCGGCCCGGACCTGCTCCCACAGAGCCCGGCCCAGGCCCCGGCGGCGGGCGTACGGGCGTACGGCGAGCACGTCGAGGAAGGCGGTGTGGGCGTTGGCCTCGTCCGTGAACAGGAGCAGCGCGGCCACGCCCGCGCCCTCGTCCGCGGTCCAGAGCGCGGCGCGGCCGCGCGCCGGTGTGACCCGTAGCCGGCCGGCCACCTCGGTCCGGGCGGGTGGCGGCCCCTGCGGCAGGTCGGCGGCCCGGGCGGAGGCGAGGACCGCGGTCCAGTCGTCGATCTCGGTGTCGGTCGGGGGCAGCGACAGGGCACGGATGGTCATACCGGGGACCCTAGATGATCCACTCGGGCCGCATCCGGCCGTTTCCGGCCGTTTCCGGGCGGAACGACGGACGGCGGGGACCCCGTGAGGGATCCCCGCCGTCGTCGCGTGCGGTGCGGGACGTCAGGCGGCCGAGCCGGCCTTCCACTCCGCCCAGCCCATGTTCCAGCCGTTGAGGCCGTTGTCGGGCTTGATGGTCTTGTCCGGGGAGTTGACCACGGTGACCACGTCGCCGATGAGCGAGTTGTCGTAGAACCAGGCGGCGGGCTGGTTCGGGTCGCCCGCGCCCTTGACGTCGTTCAGGCCGACACAGCCGTGGCTGGTGTTCGCGCTGCCGAAGACCGAGTCGGCTCCCCAGTAGTTGCCGTGGAGGAAGGTGCCGGACTGGGACAGGCGCATGGCGTGCGGGACGTCCTTGATGTCGTACTCGCCCTTGCCCTCACTGTCCTTGAAGCCGACGGTGGAGCCGTCCATCCGGGTCTCCTTGAACTTCTCGGAGATCACCATCTGACCGTTGTAGGTCGGGTTGTCCGGGGAACCCGCCGAGATCGGGATGGTCTTGATGACCGCGCCGTCCCGGGTGACCGTCATCTTCTTGGTCTTCGTGTCGACCGTGGAGACCTGGCTCCGGCCGATCTTGAAGGTGACGGTCTTGTTCTGGACGCCCTGGACGCCGGGAGCGCCCTGGACGCCCTCCAGCGACAGCTTCATGGTGACGGTGGAGTTCGCCTGCCAGTACTGCTCCGGGCGGAAGTCCAGGCGCTGCGCGCCGAACCAGTGGCCGACGACTTCCTGGCCGCTGCTGGAGCTGACCGAGATCGCCGCCTGGACGGCCTTCTTGTCCTGGATCGGCTTGTTGAAGGTGATCGAGACCGGCATGCCCACGCCGACCGTCTGGCCCTCGTCCGGGACGAACGAGCCGATGAAGCTGTTCTCCGGGGAGACGGTGGTGAAGGAGGCGTTCTCGTGCGCCTCCTTGCCGTCGGCGTCCTTGGCGGTCGCCGCCAGGGCGTACTTCGTGGAGCGCTTCAGCGCGGCGTCGGGCTTCCAGCTCTTGCCGTCGGCGGCGATCTTGCCGGCCACGGCGGTGCCCTCGCTGGTCTTGAGCTCGACCAGGGTGAGGGTGCCGTCGGCGACGGCGACGTTCGCCGCGTCGTTGAGGCCGACGTTCGTGGCCCCGTCCTTGGGCGTGATGGTTATCTTGGCCTTGGAGGCGTCCTTGGCGGCTGCCGCGTCGGCGTCCGCCTGCGCCTTGCCCGCCTCGGAGCTCTTCGGCTTCGCGTCGTCGTCTCCGCCGCCGCACGCCGTGAGCATCAGTACCCCACCGAGCACCGCGGATATGGCCACCAGGGACCGCCTCCGCCGCATACTGTCCGTCCTCACACGCCACTCCATCATTGCCGGATACCCCGGAGGCTGGCCGTCCCCGGGGTTGGCCGGGCAGGGGGCACACCCCCTGCCTGGTCCTGACAACGCGTTAACGGCACCGGCCGGTTCCACATTCCGTTCGGATGTGGTCCACCACACGGTCAGGCGTTGTCGGGTTCCTCGTCGAAGTCCCCATCTTCCTCGTCCAGGTCCCACTCCATGGACTCGGGGTCGTATTCGACGGGCTCGCTGCTCCAGGAGGCCTGCGCGAGTTCCACACCGGGGATGTCCACGACCAGGTCAGTGGGGTCGACGAGGTAGGCGAGGGCCTCGGACTCGTCCTCGCGGACGGCGGACTCGGCGTGGCCGCGCTCCTCGTCCGGCATGAACTCGTCGGCCTTGATGTGTGCGAGCGCGGCTCCTGTGAGTGCCTGGACGTCGGGCACCTCAAGCACCAAATCCACCCGAAGTCGTACGTAACGTGATGTCTCAGAAGAGTTCATACGACGGAGAGTAAGCCCGCGGAAGCCCCGACTTTCCCACGACCCGCCCCTTTCCGTAGCATCACCGCACACGGCCAATTCGCTGCTGCCACAAGGGGGATCGCACCGTGTCCGCACGCCGACCGCTGCTCACCGCTCTCGGAGCGACCACCCTCCTCGCCGCCCTGTGGTTCGTGCCATCGGCGGGTGCCACCTCCGCCGGTGTCGAGGAGACCCGTTCCGGTGTGCCCACGGGCGCGAACGCCGCCCGGGCGGCCACCGACCCGACCGACTCCACCGACTCCGGTTCCGTTTCCGACGCCCGCGGGACGGTCACGGGAACGGCCTCCGGGCCGGGCTCGCGCCCGCAGCCCCTGCTCGCCGCCACCGGATCCGTGGACACCACCCCCTACCTCCTGGGCGGCACCCTCTTCCTCGGCGTCGGGGCGGGCTTCGTGGCCTTCTCCGTCCGCCGCTCGCACGCGCTGTAGACACGGCGAAGGGCCGCCCCGGGACGGATCCCGGGGCGGCCCTTCCGCGCGTACGCGGCCTGGCGTCAGGCGAGCGGACCCGTCACCGGCTCCACCGCGGCCAGCAGGCCGCCCGTACGGACGAATTCGTCGGCGGCGGCCAGGTCAGGGGCGAGGAAACGATCCGGCCCAGGACCCTGCACGCCCGCCGCGCGGGCGCCCGCGATCGCGGCCTGGCTGGCCGGGGCCGGGGTCAGCCCGTGGCGCAGCTCGATGGCGCGGGTGGCGGCGTAGAGCTCGATGGCGATGATCCGCGTCAGGTTGTCGACGGCGGTACGGAGCTTGCGCGCGGCCGACCAGCCCATCGAGACGTGGTCCTCCTGCATGGCGGAGGAGGGGATCGAGTCGGCCGAGGCCGGCACCGCGAGCCGCTTCATCTCGCTGACCAGGGCGGCCTGCGTGTACTGGGCGATCATCAGACCGGAGTCGACACCGGCGTCGTCCGCGAGGAACGGCGGAAGGCCGTGCGAGCGGTTCTTGTCGAGCAGCCGGTCGGTGCGGCGCTCGGCGATGGAACCGAGGTCGGCGGCCGCGATGGCGAGGAAGTCCAGCACGTAGGCGACCGGGGCCCCGTGGAAGTTGCCGTTGGACTCCACGCGCCCGTCGGGCAGGACCACCGGGTTGTCCACGGCGGCGGCCAGCTCGCGGGAGGCCACCAGGGCGGCGTGCGCCATGGTGTCGCGGCCCGCGCCGGCGACCTGCGGGGCGCAGCGTACGGAGTAGGCGTCCTGCACGCGCGGGGCGGTCTCCTCCTGGTAGTGGCGCACGAGCCCGGAGCCCTTGAGGACGGCGGCCATGTTCGCGGCGGAGGCGCCCTGGCCCGGGTGCGGGCGGATGGCGTGCAGCTCGGGCTGGAGCACCTTCTCGGTGCCGAGCAGCGCCTCCAGCGTCAGCGCGGCGGTGATGTCGGCGGAGGTGTAGAGCTTGCCGAGGTCGGCGAGCGCCATGATCAGCATGCCGAGCATGCCGTCGGTGCCGTTGAGGAGGGCGAGGCCCTCCTTCTCGCGGAGCACGACGGGCTCGATGCCGGCTTCGGCGAGCAGCTCACCGGCGGGGCGGACGGTGCCGTCCGGACCCTCGGCGTCGCCCTCGCCCATCAGGGCGAGCGCGCAGTGGGACAGCGGCGCGAGGTCGCCGGAGCAGCCCAGGGAGCCGTACTCGTGGACGACGGGGGTGATCCCGGCGTTGAGCACGTCGGCCATGGTCTGCGCGACGGAGGGGCGTACGCCGGTGTGACCGGAGGCCACGGTCTTCAGGCGCAGGAACATCAGCGCGCGGACGACCTCCCGCTCGACGCGCGGGCCCATGCCGGCGGCGTGCGAGCGGACGATGTTGCGCTGGAGCTGGGCACGCAGCTCGGGGCTGATGTGCCGGGAGGCGAGCGCACCGAACCCGGTGGACACGCCGTAGACGGGCTCGGGCTTGGCGGCCAGGGCGTCGACGATCTCGCGGGCCCGGGCGAGGGCGCCCTGGGCCTCGGCGGAGAGCTCGACGCGTGCGTTGCCGCGGGCTACGGCGATGACGTCCTCGGCGGTGGTCCCGGACGTCCCCACCACGACAGTGTGCATATCCATATTCAGCACCCTACGGATTGAATCGCTTCATGTCACTAGCTTGAACTGTCACGATCGCGACGCTGCTGGACCCCTTACGGACCGATGTCGCGGGCGGCCGATCACTGGCGGCCCCGGAACCGGCGCCGCTCCCCGGGAGCCTCCTCGGCGGCGGCGTCCGCGAGCCGGACCACCGCGGTGTCCCGGCCCGCCACGACGGGCTTCGGCGAGCGCGCGGCCTTCGCCTTGTACTGGGCCGCGTCCGCGAGCCGGAACAGCCGCCGGGAGGACTTCACCAGCCCGATCGGGTCGCCGGTGGAGGCCACCCCGCAGGCCGCGCCCTCGCCCAGCTCCAGCTCGGCCGCCCGGGTGCACACCTCCTCGGTGACGCGGACGATCTCGTCCGCCGTCGGGCCGACCCCGACCAGGCAGAACTCGTCGCCGCCCAGGCGCGCCACCAGCGATCCGGGCAGCATCGCCCCGCACAGGCTCAGCACGGACCCGAACCGCTCCAGGAGCCGGTCGCCCATGGCGTGCCCGAGGGTGTCGTTGACCTTCTTCAGGCCGTTCAGGTCGCAGACGACGAGGCTGACGACCACCCCGGTCCGGCGGTGCTCCTCCAGGGCCTCGTCGAGGCGCATGTCGACCGCCCGCCGGTTCGCGAGCCCGGTCAGCGGGTCGGTGAAGGCGAGCCGCCGGGCCTCCTCCAGCCGCTCGTTCTGCGCGAGACCGGCCGCGACCACGGCGGCGAGCACGGTGGCGAAGTCGGCGTCGTCCTCGTCGAAGTCGGGCAGTCCCTCGTCCCGCGCGACGTACAGCTCGCCCCAGGCGCGGCCGCTGAGCACGACGGGCGCGACCACGCAGGTCCCGCGGCCGCGGCGGCGCAGGGCGTCCCCGCGCCGTCCCGGGCGGTCGCCGACGGCGCTCTCCACCCAGGCGTGCGGGCCGCCGCCGCCCACCCAGAGCTCGTGCAGGAACTCGGTGATCTCGGGGAAGTCGTGCACCGGGTAGGACTCGTCCTCGGGGAACTCCTCCTCGCCGGCCCGCCGCTCGCCCTCGTTCACGAGCACCCGCAGGCGCCCCCGCTCCCGCTCCCACGCGGAGATCGCGGCGAACGAGCCGTCCAGCGCCACGCGCGCGCCCCGCGCGGCCGCCCGCACGCTGTCCCGCGGCGCGCACGCCGCGGCCATCGCCTGGGCGAGTTCCACCACGGCCCGTAGCCGCCCGTCGACTCCCATCACCCCAGGCTAGGGACTTTTGTCAGTTTTGGAGACAATTGGTGCGACTTTCGGTGCCGCCAAGATCACCAAAAGTGATCGGCGACACCGCCGCCCGGCCGACTACTCCCCCGGCCAGTTCGGCTTGCGCTTCTCGTTGAACGCCGCGACACCCTCCACCCGGTCACCGGAGAAGGCCACCGTCCGCCAGGCCGCGTCCTCGATCTCCAGACCGGCCTCCAGGTCCATCCCGTGGCCCAGCCGCAGCGCCCGCTTGGCCGCCCGCAGACCCACCGGGGAGTTCGCCGCCATCCGGGACGCCAGCGCCAGCGCCTCGGCCGTGTCCTGGCCGGCCGGGACCAGCGAGTCCACGAGCCCCAGGGACAGCGCCTCGGCCGCCTCCACCCGGCGCGCCGTGAAGATCAGCTCGGCGGCCCGCGCCGCACCCACCCGGCGCGGCAGCAGCTGCGTACCCCCACCGCCGGGAATCACGCCCACCGACACCTCGGGCAGGCCCACCACCGAGGTCTCGTCGGCGACGATCACGTCGCAGGCCAGGGCCAGCTCGAAGCCGCCGCCCAGCGCGAACCCGTGCACCGCCGCGATCGTGGGCATCGGCAGCGCCAGCACGCCCCCGTACGCCCCCCGCGTGGTCGGCCGCTGCCGGACCAGCTCGCTGTCCGAGAAGGAGTTCCGCTCCTTGAGGTCCGCCCCGACGCAGAAGGCCCGCTCCGCGGTGGAGGACAGCACCACCACCCGCACCGACGGGTCCGCCGCGAGCGCCGCGCAGGCGGCGCCGATCGACCGGGCCATCTCCGTCGACACCGCGTTCATCGCCTTGGGGCGGTCCATCGCCAGCTCCGCGACGTGCCCGTCGCCCTCCCGACGTACCGCGACGAACTCTCCGAAGCGCTGCTCAGACATGCCTGCGACCCTCCCGGTTAACGAGCGTTATCGCCGCACTCTAGTGCGCGGGGAGGCCACCGGGTCAAGGCTGCGCCGCTGCGGGGCACGGCTGCGCCCGGCCCGCGGGTGGGAGGCACCCCGAGACACCCCCCAGGGCCCACGGCCGCGTCAGGCGGGGTTCTTGGGCTTGCGCCGCGTCAGCGACCAGGGCTCCACGACGCCGAGGCCGCGGACCGGCCGCTGCCACATCGGCTGCAGCGCGAAGCGGTAGGACGCGCCCTCGTCGGGCGCCGTCTCGGCCTCCTTCTCCGACACCGGGGCGGCCCCGGTCCGGGAGAGTTCCTCGGCCATCGCCCCGTCCACCAGGACCGCGTCCTTGGGGGCTATGGAGGTCAGCCGGCTGGCCAGGTTCACCGTGGTCCCGAAGACATCGCCCATCCGGGTGGTCACCGTGCCGAAGGCGATCCCGACCCGCAGCTCCGGCATCTGCGCGTCGAGCTCCATCGTCTCGATCAACCGCAGGGCGATCTCCGCCGCCGTCGCCGCGTCGTCGGCGCAGTACAGCACCTCGTCGCCGAGGGTCTTGATCAGCCGGCCGCCGTGCGCGGCCACCAGGTCGGCCGCCGTCGTCTCGAAGGACTCGACCAGCTCGCCGAGCTCCTCCTCCTCCAGCCGTCGCGTCAGGCGGGTGAAGCCCACCAGGTCGGCGAAGCCCACGGCGAGTCGCCGGTCGACCATCTCGTCGTCGTCGGCCACCTGCACCACGCGCCCGGTCGCGGCCGCCAGCTGGCGCCGCCACACGTAGACGAGGAACTCCTCCAGCTCGGGCAGCAGCAGCTCCACCAGGGGGTACGTGACCTCCGTACGGGTCATGCCCGGCTCCGGCGGCTCCGTCAGCCCCTCCAGGAACGAGTCGATCTGCCACTCGGCCAACCGGGCGGTGGTCTGCCCGGTGGAGCGCGCCACCTGCACGGCCATCGGCTCGGACAACAGCCCGGCCTCCACCAGACCGGCCAGCCGGCGCAGGGCCAGCACGTCGGCCTCGGTCAGCGCCCGGGCCTGCCCGATGTCGGCGAAGCCCATGGCCCGCCAGAAGCGCGAGGCCAGCTCCATGGACACACCGGCGCTCCGGGCGGCCTGGAACGGCGTGTACCTGCGCTCGGCACCGAGGATCAGCTGCTCCAGCCGAATGGCGAGCGGATCCGCCGTGGGCTGGGCCGTGTGATCGACCTCGTGGTGCGGGGTGTGCTGGTCACGGCCGATCGGGGTGCCCGGGCCGGACGCGGAGCCGCCACCGGCGGACGCGCTGGACGTAGGGTCGTCGACGGTCAAGGGCCGCCTCCTGTCCATTCCGTGCGCACTGCCCTGCGAACCGGTTGATCACCACGAGCACCGGGATCGCCTAAACCATACGGCAGGTGTGCCGTAGCTCACTCCCCCTCCCCACTTCCGGGCCGCCCGCGACCTGGGTGCGGGGTCCGGGGCGCACGGCCCCGGTACGACGCCGCACCCGGCGCCCCTGTCCCGTGTCAGTGCACGGAACGCAGGTGGATGACGTCGCCCGCGCCCACCGTCTCGTGCAGGCCCTCGGCCGTACGGATCACCAGGCGGCCATCGGTGTCGACCGCTTCGGCCGTTCCGGTGAGGGTGCGCCCGCCGGGCAGCTCCGCGCGGACGTGCCGGCCCAGGGTCGCGCAGCCCGCCGCGTAGGTCTCCTGGAGGCCGCTGGCCGCCGGGTCGCCACCGGCCGCGCGCCACCTGCCGTACCACTCCTCCAGGGACCGCAGGACGGCCCGCAGGAGCGGGTCCCGGTCGGTCACGGAGGCCTTGGCCAGCAGCAGCGACCCCGCGGCCGGTACCGGCAGCTCGTCCTCCGTCAGGCTGACGTTGAGCCCGATCCCGAGGATCACGCCGTCCTCGACCCGCTCGGCGAGGATCCCGCCGGTCTTGCGTTCCTCGCCGTCGACGGTGACCAGCAGGTCGTTGGGCCACTTGAGGGCGGTGTCCACGCCGGCCGCCCGGGACAGCCCGGTCGCGGTCGCCACCCCGGCCAGCAGGGTCAGCCAGCCCCACCGCTCCTGCGGCACCGCGTCGCCCGGCTTGAGCAGGACGGAGAAGAACAGCCCGGACCGGGCGGGCGCGACCCAGCTCCGGTCCAGCCGCCCGCGCCCGGCGCTCTGCTCCTCGGCGACGAGGACGGCTCCCTCGGGCAGCCGCGCCGCCCGAGTGGCAAGGTCGGTATTGGTGGACCCGGTACTGCCCACGACCTCCAGCGAGGTCCACAGCCCGTCCCCGGTGACGAGCGCCCTCGTGAGGGCGGCGGCATTGAGGGGCGGGCGGTCCAGGCTCGACCAGCGACCGGAGGAAGCTCCTGCTGAGGCATCTGATGGCGTCATGCAACCCAATGTAGGTGTGTCAAACGCCGCACTGCCGAGCGCCATGCCCGCCGATACGCTACGCACCAGTAGCCAGCAGTAGTCAATCAATTGACCAGGCAGTTGACACCACGCAGGGAGCCGCGACCCCGATGTCACATCCGTCAGAGCCGATCGACATGCACACCACCGCGGGCAAGATCGCGGATCTGCAGCGCCGCATCGACGAAGCCACCCACGCAGGGTCCGCCCGCGCCGTGGAGAAGCAGCACGCCAAGGGCAAGCTGACGGCGCGTGAGCGGGTTGCCCTCCTGCTGGACGAGGGATCCTTCGTCGAGCTCGACGAGTTCGCCCGGCACCGTTCCACCAACTTCGGGTTGGAGAAGACCCGGCCCTACGGCGACGGCGTCGTCACCGGCTACGGCACGGTGGACGGCCGCCCGGTGGCCGTGTTCTCGCAGGACTTCACCGTCTTCGGCGGGGCCCTCGGCGAGACCTACGGCCAGAAGATCATGAAGGTCATGGACTTCGCGCTGAAGACCGGATGCCCCCTCGTCGGCATCAACGACTCCGGCGGCGCCCGGATCCAGGAGGGCGTCAGCGCCCTGGGCATGTACGGCGAGATCTTCCGCCGCAACGTCCACGCGTCCGGCGTGATCCCGCAGATCAGCCTGGTCGTCGGGCCCTGCGCGGGCGGCGCCGTGTACTCCCCCGCCATCACCGACTTCACGGTCATGGTCGACCAGACCTCGCACATGTTCATCACCGGCCCGGACGTCATCAAGACGGTCACCGGCGAGGACGTCGGCTTCGAGGAGCTGGGCGGGGCGCGCACGCACAACAGCACGTCCGGCGTCGCGCACCACATGGCGGGCGACGAGAAGGACGCCATCGAGTACGTGAAGTCACTGCTCGCGTACCTGCCGTCGAACAACCTCTCCGAGCCGCCCTCCTTCCCGGAGGAGGCGGACACCGAGGTCTCCGACACCGACCGCGAGCTCGACGTGCTGATCCCGGACAGCGCCAACCAGCCGTACGACATGCACACCGTGATCGAGCACGTGCTCGACGACGCGGAGTTCCTGGAGACGCAGTCGCTGTTCGCGCCGAACATCCTGACCGGCTTCGGCCGGGTCGAGGGCCACCCGGTGGGTGTCGTCGCCAACCAGCCGATGCAGTTCGCCGGCTGCCTGGACATCGACGCCTCCGAGAAGGCGGCGCGGTTCGTGCGGACCTGCGACGCCTTCAACATCCCGGTGCTGACCTTCGTGGACGTCCCGGGCTTCCTCCCGGGCACCGACCAGGAGTACAACGGAATCATCCGACGCGGCGCGAAGCTGATCTACGCGTACGCCGAGGCCACCGTGCCGCTGATCACCGTCATCACCCGCAAGGCCTTCGGCGGCGCGTACGACGTCATGGGTTCCAAGCACCTCGGCGCCGACCTGAACCTGGCCTGGCCGACCGCGCAGATCGCCGTCATGGGCGCGCAGGGCGCGGTGAACATCCTGCATCGCCGCACCATCGCGGAGGCCGCTCCCGAGGAGGTGGAGGAGACCCGGGCCCGGCTCATCGCCGAGTACGAGGACGCGCTCCTCAACCCGTACACGGCGGCCGAGCGCGGGTACATCGACGCGGTGACCATGCCGTCCGAGACCCGGGCGCACGTGGTGAAGGGGCTGCGGCAGCTGCGTACCAAGCGGGAGTCCCTGCCCCCGAAGAAGCACGGCAACATTCCGCTCTAGCCCCTCCAGGAGGACTCTGTGGTGATCAAGGTCGTCAAGGGCAACCCGACCCCGGAGGAGCTGGCCGCCGCACTGGCGGTGGTTCAGGCGCGCGCGGCGATGCTGGCCATGGCACCGTCGCCCGCCCCTCAGGCCACGGACGAGTGGTCGGCGCCGGCCCGGGTGGCCCGGCGGCGGGTGCCGTATCCCGGGCCGCGCGCCTGGGGCCGTACCTACTGGCCCGCCTAGCCGAACCGGTGCGAACGGGCGGTGGCGCCTGAGTACCCGTACTCAGGCGCCACACCCCTTTCCCGGGCCAGGATCGAGGCATGCTCTGGTCCGACCCGAAGAACGAGCCGCCCAAGGACATGCGCGACGCGCAGGCGATGATCCGGCGGCTGACCGTGGTGCTCGCCCTCGCCATGCTCGTGGTGGTGTACGTCCTGGGTGTGGGCCACTTCTAGGGGGTGCGGGCCGCGCCTACGATGGCCACCATGACTGCGACACCAGAGCCCCGGGCGACCGGGCGCGAGCTCGTCCTCGCCTCCGCCTCCCCCGCCCGGCTGAACCTGCTGCGACAGGCCGGGCTCGCCCCCCACGTGATCGTCAGCGGCTTCGACGAGGACACCCTGAACCACGACGAGCCGGCCGCCCTGGCGCTGGCGCTGGCCGAGGCGAAGGCCGCCGTCGTGGCGGGGCTGGACGAGGCCGCGGGCGCCCTGGTGATCGGCTGCGACTCGGTGCTGGAGCTGGACGGCGAGGCGCTGGGCAAGCCGGCGGACGCCGAGGAGGCCACCGCGCGCTGGAAGTCGATGCGCGGGCGGGCGGGCGTGCTGCGCACCGGCCACTGCGTGATCGACACGGCGAACGGCCGGCAGGTCTCGGCCACGGCCTCGACGACGGTCCGCTTCGGTGAGCCCACGGACGCCGAGGTGGCCGCGTACGTGGCGAGCGGGGAGCCCCTGCACGTGGCGGGGGCGTTCACCCTGGACGGGCTGTCGGCGCCGTTCATCGACGGCATCGACGGGGATCACAGCAACGTCATCGGACTGTCGCTGCCGCTGCTGCGTTCCCTGCTGGGCGAACTGGGCCTGTCCATCACGGACTTGTGGGCTTGAGCTCCCCGAACGGCGGCGTGGGCGGCAGCGGCGGGGTGTCCTGACCTTGACGTCCTACGCCGCCGTCTCCGCCGGACCGGGCGGCGTAGGACGTCAAGGTCAGGACGAGCAGACACAGGATCAGCATCAGCGTCGCGAAGGCGGCCCAGCCGACCAGCGCGACGGAGAGGATGCCGAGCACCCCGTGGGTGACGGCGCCGCTGATGAGCACGACGCGGCCGAAGCGTCCCGGGGCGCGGTCGCGGATCGCCGTGACGGCGCAGAGCACGGCGCACAGGACGAGGAAGGCGCCCATGCCCGCGCCCATGACGTAGGTCGCCTTGGACATGACGTCCGGATCGCTACCGGCTATCGACATCGACTGGTTCGCCGTGGTCCGGCCCAGCACGATGTGGACGAGCACGAGGACCGCCGCTTCCACGACGAGCACGATCGCGGCCAGTCCGGCCACGAGTCTTCGCAGCACGATGCCGCCACCCCCCACGTGTCACAAGCCCGTTCGACGCCTGGAGGCTACTAACGGGTAGCCCGGCGGGCAAGACATCCGCACACCCGGCTTGCGGACGCCTCCCGCCCCACGGACCGCCGTACGGCGCCGCTACGCCGACGACTTCGGCTTCTTCTCCCGCGGCCATACCGTGTACGACCAGGACCAGAGGGTGTCGATCACCCAGACGGTCAGCCAGATCCGGCCGGCCCAGACCAGCGGTCCGCGCTGCTCGTCGGGCACGGCGCCGTCCGTGAGCTGCCAGGCGAGCCAGCTGGAGTCCAGGGCCCACAGGACCAGTTGCCCGAGCGCGAACGCGGCCGTGTGGATGTACCAGTCCCGCCGCTCCTTGCGGGCGTGCTCCTTCGGCCCGAGGACGGCCCCCGCCGACGACCGCCCCGCCACTTCCCGCTCCCCCATGTCCGCGCCCCCACCCCTGGCGGTGTCGATGTCGGTGCCTTCGTCCGTGTCGTTGTCGATGTCGATGTCGTCCGCCCGGTCCGCTCCGGCCGTACGGTCCGCCGTCACGGCGGCGGTGTTCGGTCCGGGCTTCTTCCGCTCCGGCGGCAGGCCGAGGGTGCGGACCGCGTACGGCGCCAGGAGCGCGCCCAGGGCCGAGGTGGCCGCGGCCGCCCCGCAGGCGGCGACCCAGCCGGCCTCCTCGTAGAGCACGCCCATCACCAGCGGGCCGACCACCACGCCGGCCAGGCGGGCGCTCTCGTACAGGCCCATGGCCCGGCCGATCCGCCCCCCGGAGGCGGCGGCCACGGTCGCCTGCTCCACCGGGATCTGCGCGGCGAAACAGGCGGCGGCCACGGCCCACAGGACGGCGACGGCGGGCGGTGTGGAGACCACCGCGAGCCCCGCGGCGAACAGCGCGCTCGCCACGAACGAGGCGACCATGGTCGGCGTCCGCCCCAACCGGCCGGTGAGGTGGTGCGCGTGCGCCGGCAGCAGGACGAACACCACGAAGCCGGGCGCGAAGACCAGCGCGATCTCGTTCGGGGACAGCCCCGCCTCCGCCTGCAACCGGAGCAGCAGGAGCATCCACAGCCCCGCCTCGGCCGCGGCCGTCACCGCCGACACCACCATCAGCGGCACCAGCCGGCGCTCCGCCGCGCCACACCGCTCCCGGCGCCCGGTCGCAACCCGGGCCGGGTCCTGCCTCGGCCCGCGCAGCAGGGAGACCATGGCCACCGCGCAGGCCGCGCCGCCCAGCCAGAACAGCAGTGCGTAGCCACCGCGTTCCAGCAGGGAGAACGCCACCAGATAGCCGAGGAAGGCGCCCTGGCCCTCCGCGGACAGCAGCCTGCCGTAGGCGGAGGTGCCGTCACCGTCCTGCGACCGCTGCCCGGTCCAGGCCCGCAGCGCGACCCAGAACAGGGCCCCGCCGGCGCCTCCCAGGCCCGCCGCGGCGAAGGCCACGACCAGGGAGTCGGCGAGCGCGTAGCCCGCGAACGACAGGGCGTACAGACCCGCACCGGCCGCCGCCACCCGCCGCTGGTCGAAGCGGTCGGCCAGCTCCCCGGCCAGCGGGCGCACGATCAGCGACAGCGCCGCCTCGAAGGCGATCAGCGCGCCGACCACGGAGGCCCCGGCCCGTAGCGTCGACCCCGCCCACAGCGGCAGCAGGAAGTCGAGCACCTCCGCCGGGGCGCTCGCGCACAGCGCCGCCGACAGGACCCGGCGCCCGGCCGGATCCGCGGGCGCCTTCGCCCCGGCGCTCACGCTTCGACGGCCGGTGAGCAGCACCCGACCCCCGCCACGTCGGATCGGCCGGGGAGGGGCCCCGGTAAGAAGCCTGCCAAGGCCATCGTCTCGCCCTCGTCTCGCTGTCGTCGTTCTTCCACGCCGTCCGTAGGACGCCGTTCGGCCCGCCCTGGTTGTCAACTCGCCGGTGGCACCGCCGCCGCGCGATCGCGGGACCCGCTGTCGTCCATCCGTAGGACACGCCCGGCGCGCTGCCGCCCGCCCGGGCCCGGGAGGGCCGCACCGCTGTGGGTACGGTGTTGTCCCTGTTCGCCCCGCGGGACGACCGGGCTACCAATCAGTAAACAAGGGGACAACTCCTCTCACGACCGCAAAGAAACTGTGGGCCGTTCGTAGGGACTCGACAAAGAATCACCCGGGGCCGCTGACCCGGGGGACAGAGACCTTGGATACATGACGGGGTTACTGTGCAGTCGGGGATCCCCCTGACCTGGGGCGCCACAAGGGTTCTCCGCCGGTTCGACCTCCGCATCACACTCTGTGTGGGCAAGGTCACCACCGGGGAAGGGTCGAAAGGCCGTGTGGGCTGTCCCTAAACTCAGCTTGTTTCAAGGAGGGAGCCATCGTGCGCAAGGTGCTCATCGCCAACCGTGGCGAAATCGCTGTCCGCGTTGCTCGGGCCTGCCGGGACGCCGGGATCGGGAGCGTAGCCGTCTACGCCGATCCGGACCGGGACGCTCTGCACGTCCGCGCGGCCGACGAAGCTTTCGCGTTGGGCGGTGACACCCCGGCCGCCAGCTACCTGGACATCTCCAAGGTCCTCCAGGCCGCAGCCGACTCCGGTGCGGACGCCATCCATCCCGGATACGGCTTCCTGTCCGAGAACGCCGACTTCGCCCAGGCCGTGATCGACGCCGGCCTGACCTGGATCGGTCCGCCGCCGCAGGCCATCCGTGACCTCGGCGACAAGGTGGCCGCCCGTCACATCGCCCAGCGCGCCGGCGCGCCGCTGGTCGCCGGCACGCCGGACCCGGTCTCCGGATCCGACGAGGTCGTCGCCTTCGCCAAGGAGCACGGCCTGCCGATCGCGATCAAGGCCGCCTTCGGTGGTGGCGGTCGCGGTCTGAAGGTCGCCCGCACCCTCGAAGAGGTGCCGGAGCTCTACGAATCCGCCGTCCGTGAGGCCGTCGCCGCCTTCGGCCGCGGCGAGTGCTTCGTCGAGCGCTACCTCGACAAGCCCCGCCACGTCGAGACCCAGTGCCTGGCCGACTCGCACGGCAACGTCGTCGTCGTGTCGACCCGTGACTGCTCGCTCCAGCGCCGCCACCAGAAGCTCGTGGAGGAGGCCCCGGCACCGTTCCTGAGCGAGGCTCAGAACGCGGAGCTGTACGCCGCCTCCAAGGCGATCCTGAAGGAAGCCGGCTACGTCGGCGCCGGCACCGTCGAGTTCCTCGTCTCCGCCGACGGCCTGATCTCCTTCCTGGAGGTCAACACCCGCCTCCAGGTCGAACACCCGGTCACCGAAGAGGTCTCCGGCATCGACCTGGTCCGCGAGATGTTCCGCATCGCCGACGGCGAGGAGCTCGGCTACGGCGACCCGGTCCTGCGCGGTCACTCCATCGAGTTCCGCATCAACGGCGAGGACCCGGGCCGCGGCTTCCTCCCGGCGCCCGGCACCGTGACGAAGTTCGCCCCGCCGTCGGGCCCGGGCGTCCGCCTCGACGCCGGCGTCGAGTCCGGCTCCGTGATCGGCCCGGCCTGGGACTCGCTCCTGGCCAAGCTGATCGTCACCGGCGCCACCCGCGAGCAGGCCCTGCAGCGCGCCGCCCGCGCGCTCGCCGAGTTCGAGGTCGAGGGCATGGCCACGGCCATCCCCTTCCACCGCGCGGTCGTGGCCGACCCGGCGTTCGCCCCCACCGACGGCAGCCCCTTCACCGTCTTCACCCGGTGGATCGAGACCGAGTTCGTCAACGAGATCCCGGCGTTCACGGCCCCCGCCGCGGACGACGTCGAGGACGAGCCCGGCCGCGAGACGGTCGTCGTCGAGGTCGGCGGCAAGCGCCTGGAGGTCTCGCTCCCGTCGTCGCTGGGCATGACCCTGGCCCGCACGGCCGCCGCCGGTGGCGCGAAGCCGAAGCGCCGCGCGGCCAAGAAGTCCGGCCCGGCCGCCTCCGGCGACACCCTCGCCTCCCCGATGCAGGGCACGATCGTCAAGGTCGCGGTCGAGGAGGGCCAGCAGGTCAACGAGGGCGACCTGGTCGTCGTACTCGAAGCCATGAAGATGGAGCAGCCGCTGAACGCGCACCGCTCCGGCACCGTGGTCGGCCTCACCGCCGAGGTCGGCGGCTCGGTCACCTCGGGCGCCACCATCTGCGAGATCAAGGACTGACGTCCCGCTACGGGGTTCCCGGGGCTTGCCGCCCCGGGGGCCCCGTTTCGCATGTGCGGCGCCGTTCCGGGGTGCTGACCCCGCGCCTCGAACGCCGACGAGGCTGAAGATCCAGCCTCGCCGGCGTTCGAGGCGCGGGGTCCGGGGCGGAGCCCCGGCACACGGCCCGCGGGATCTAGGGCCTGCCTTAGCGGCGGCGCATGTCGGCCACGCGGGCCCGCTCCGTCTGCGGCTCCAGCATCCCGCCGGCGGCACTGCGCAGCTGCGCGGTCGGCCCGCCCCGCCGCTGCACCGGCAGCGGCGACTCGCGGCGCGACCGCCGCCCCTGCATCCCGTCCACGCCCCCGGAGGGCACGGCTCCGCCGGCCACGGTGATCTGCACGCCCTGGTCCGCCAGCGCCTGCAGCTCCGTACCCGCCCGGTCGTCGTGCGGTGGCGGCTCGTCCGTCACCAGACGTGTCATCACATCGGTGGGCACGGTCTGGAACATGGTGTCGGTGCCGAGCTTCGTGTGGTCGGCCAGCACCACCACCTCCGCCGCCGCCTGCACCAGCGCCCGGTCCACGCTGGCGGACAGCATGTTGGACGTGGACAGCCCGCGCTCGGCGGTCAGACCGCTGCCCGACAGGAAGGCCCGCGAGACCCGCAGCCCCTGGAGGGACTGTTCGGCTCCGCTGCCCACGAGGGCGTAGTTGGACCCGCGCAGGGTGCCGCCGGTCATGACCACCTCCACCCGGTTCGCGTGGGCCAGGGCCTGGGCGACGAGCAGCGAGTTGGTGACGACGGTCAGTCCGGGCACGCGGGCGAGCCGACGGGCCAGCTCCTGGGTCGTGGTGCCCGCGCCGACGACGACGGCCTCGCCCTCTTCGACGAGGGAGGCGGCGACATCGGCAATGGCGGTCTTCTCCGCCGTCGCGAGATGGGACTTTTGCGGAAAGCCGGACTCCCGCGTGAAACCGCCCGGCAATACCGCACCGCCGTGTCGGCGGTCGAGGAGTCCTTCTGCCTCCAGTGCCCGCACGTCCCGCCGTACGGTCACTTCGGAGGTCTGGACGACGCGGGCGAGCTCCCGGAGCGAAACCGCTCCGTTGGCCCGCACCATTTCGAGGATCAATTGGCGACGTTCTGCAGCGAACACGAAACTGACAGTAACGCCAACGACCGTCTGCTTTCAGCTCTTTGCGCCGGAATACCGAAGTTGTCCATAAGGCGGGGCGACTAGTGGTATACGCAGTCCGAGAGTTGCGTGAACATCTCGCCACGAAACGACGCCCCGCCCCAAACCCCTTACGGCGTGCGGCGGTTAGCGGGCATTACGCCTCCCCGGCGGTCTTCCGCGTGTGCAGCTGGCGGGCCACCTCGGCGATCGATCCCGAGAGCGAGGGGTACACGGTGAACGCGTTTGCGATCTGCTCGACCGTCAGATTGTTGTCGACCGCGATCGAGATGGGGTGAATCAGCTCGCTCGCGCGCGGGGAGACGACCACACCGCCGACGACGATCCCGGTGCCCGGACGGCAGAACAGCTTCACGAAGCCGTCCCGGATGCCCTGCATCTTGGCGCGCGGGTTGCGCAGCAGCGGGAGCTTCACCACGCGGGCGTCGATCTTGCCGGCGTCCACGTCCGCCTGGGTGTAGCCGACGGTGGCGATCTCCGGGTCCGTGAAGACGTTGGAGGAGACCGTCTTGAGGTTCAGCGGGGCCACCGCGTCACCGAGGAAGTGGTACATCGCGATGCGGCCCTGCATCGCCGCGACCGACGCGAGCGCGAAGACGCCCGTCACGTCACCGGCGGCGTACACGCCGGGCGCGGAGGTGCGCGAGACCTTGTCGGTCCAGATGTGCCCGGAGTCCTTGAGGCGGACCCCGGACTCCTCCAGGTTCATGTTCTTGGTGTTCGGGATCGCGCCGACCGCCATCAGGCAGTGCGTACCGGTCAGCACGCGGCCGTCGGAGAGGGTGACCTCGACCCGGTCGCCGACCCGCTTGGCGGACTCGGCGCGCGAGCGCCCGACGACGTTCATGCCGCGACGCCGGAAGACGTCCTCCAGCACGGCGGCGGCGTCCGGGTCCTCACCGGGCAGCACGCGGTCGCGGGAGGACACGAGGGTCACCCGGGAGCCGAGGGCCTGGTACGCGCCGGCGAACTCGGCACCGGTCACGCCGGAGCCGACCACGATGAGCTCCTCGGGGAGCTCGTCGAGGTCGTACACCTGGGTCCAGTTCAGGATCCGCTCGCCGTCGGGCATGGCGTCGGGGATCTCGCGGGGGGTGCCGCCGGTCGCGATCAGGACGGCGTCCGCGGTCAGGATCGTCTCGGAGCCGTCGGCGGCCGTGACGATGACGTCCCGGGTGCCGTCGATGCCCTGCGGCCCGCCGAGCTTGGCGCGGCCGCGCACCACGCGCGCGCCGGCCCGGGTGACGGAGGCGGTGATGTCGTGCGACTGGGCGAGCGCGAGGCGCTTGACGCGCCGGTTCACCTTGCCGAGGTCCACGCCGACGACGCGCGCGGCCTGCTCGATGTGCGGGGTGTCGTCCGCGACGACGATGCCGAGCTCCTCGTACGAGGAGTCGAAGGTCGTCATCACCTCGGCGGTCGCGATCAGAGTCTTGGAGGGGACGCAGTCGGTCAGCACCGATGCCCCGCCCAGACCGTCGCAGTCGACGACGGTCACCTCCGCGCCGAGCTGGGCCCCCACCAGGGCTGCCTCATACCCGCCGGGTCCGCCGCCGATGATCACGATCCGGGTCACGAAAAGTCCGCCTCACGTCTACCCGGCCGGCTGCCGCCCCGGCCGGTGTTCCGGGGGGTCTCCCCGGGGGATGCATTCCGTGCTCCATTGTCCCGCACGCTTCACGGTGCTTCGCGCCCGGTCCCTCCATCCGGGCACGCGTGCACCGGCACCCCTCCCGTACTCTCGACCCCATGTCGCTCTACGCCGCGTACGCCGGCAACCTCGACCCGCGGCTGATGACGCGCCGCGCTCCGCATTCGCCGCTGCGCGGCACGGGCTGGATCAACGACTGGCGGCTGACCTTCGGCGGCGAGCAGATGGGCTGGGAGGGTGCTCTCGCCACGATCGTCGAAGCCCCGCGCCACCAGGTCTTCGTCGCCCTGTACGACATCGCGCCGCTGGACGAGGACTCGATGGACCGCTGGGAGGGTGTCGGACTCGACATCTACCGCCGGATGCGGGTGCGCGTGCACACGCTGGACGGCGAGGAGGCGGCCTGGGTGTACGTCCTGAACGGCTACGAGGGCGGTCTGCCCTCGGCCCGCTACCTCGGCGAGATCGCCGACGCCGCCGAATCCGCGGGCGCCCCGCACGACTACGTGATGGAAATCCGCAAACGCCCCTGCTGACCCCCTGCGGGGCTGCTCGGCCCACTCACCACCGCTACCCGCGCCCCGCATTCCAGCCGTGCCGGCGCGCTTGCAGCTTCGCCCACGTTCGAGGCGTGGGGTCCGGGGCGAAGCCCCACCTCCAGCCCCGCCGACGATTGAGGCGCGGGGTCCGGGGCGGAGCCCCGGTCTTCGGTCCCGCCGACGCCTCGGCGCGCGGCCCGCGCCCACGCCCCCGCCACCCCCTCGGGGACGATTCGGCGGAAACGACAAGGCAACGATCCGAACACCGTGAGCTGTGCCATCTACGCGCGTAGGCCGGAAGCGGTTACGCTCGTCCGCGTGAACGCATCTGTTACCGACCCCTTCGCCGCCGCCGACGCCGCAGCCGCCCGCCTGCGTGAGCTGACCGGCGTGGACACCCACGATGTCGCCCTCGTCATGGGCTCCGGATGGGCCCCCGCCGCAGAGGCGCTCGGCGCCCCCGAGGCCGAGTTCCTCGTCACCGAGCTGCCCGGCTTCCCGCCCGCCGCCGTCGAGGGCCACGGCGGCAAGATCCGCTCGTACAAGATCGGCGACAAGCGCGCCCTGGTCTTCCTCGGCCGGACCCACTACTACGAGGGCCGCGGCGTCGCCGCCGTCGCCCACGGCGTGCGCACCGCCGTCGCCGCCGGCTGCAAGACCGTCGTGCTGACCAACGGCTGCGGCGGTCTGCGCGAGGGCATGAAGCCCGGCCAGCCCGTCCTGATCAGCGACCACCTCAACCTGACGGCCACCTCGCCGATCGTCGGCGCGAACTTCGTCGACCTCACCGACCTGTACTCGCCGCGCCTGCGCGCGATGTGCAAGGAGATCGACGCGAGCCTCGAAGAGGGCGTCTACGTCCAGTTCCCCGGCCCGCACTACGAGACCCCGGCCGAGATCAACATGATCCGCGTCATGGGTGCCGACCTGGTCGGCATGTCCACCGTGCTGGAGGCCATCGCCGCCCGTGAGGCCGGCGCCGAGGTGCTCGGCATCTCCCTGGTCACCAACCTGGCGGCGGGCCTGTCCGGCGAGCCGCTGAACCACGAAGAGGTCCTCCAGGCCGGCCGTGACTCGGCCGCCCGCATGGGCACGCTGCTGACGCAGGTCCTCGCCCGCATCTGATCGACGTACGAGAGCTAAGGCGGAAGCAGTGCAGGAACAGGCACAGGCACAGGACGACCTGATCATCCGGGCGCAGGCCTGGCTGGCCGAGGACCCGGACCCGGAGACGGCCGCGGAGCTGGCCGCGCTCATCGAGGCCGGCGACACGGCGGAGCTCGCGGACCGTTTCTCGGGCACCCTGCAGTTCGGCACCGCCGGACTGCGCGGTGAGATCGGCGCCGGCCCGATGCGGATGAACCGCGGTGTGGTCATCCGGGCCGCGGCGGGCCTCGCGGCCTACCTGAAGGCCCAGGGCCACGACGGCGGCCTGGTCGTCGTCGGCTACGACGCCCGCTACAAGTCGGCGGACTTCGCCCGTGACACCGCGGCCGTCATGACCGGTGCCGGGCTGCGCGCGGCCCTCCTGCCCCGCCCGCTGCCGACGCCCGTGCTCGCGTACGCGATAAGGCACCTCGGTGCCGTCGCCGGCGTCGAGGTGACCGCGAGCCACAACCCGCCCCGGGACAACGGCTACAAGGTCTACCTCGGCGACGGCTCGCAGATCGTCTCCCCGGCCGACTCCGAGATCGCGGCGCAGATCGCCGCGGTCGAGAAGCTGGCCGACGTACCGCGACCGGAGTCGGGCTGGCAGGAACTCGGTGACGAGGTCCTGGAGGCCTACCTGGCGCGTACGGACGCCGTCCTGACCCCCGGCTCCCCCCGGGGCGTGCGGACGGTCTACACGGCCATGCACGGCGTCGGCAAGGACGTCGTCATGGCGGCCTTCGCCCGGCACGGCTTCCCGGAGCCGGTGCTCGTCGCCGAGCAGGCCGAGCCCGACCCGGCCTTCCCGACGGTGGCGTTCCCGAACCCGGAGGAGCCGGGCGCGATGGACCTGGCCTTCGCGAAGGCCGCCGAGGTCCAGCCCGACATCGTGATCGCCAACGACCCGGACGCGGACCGCTGCGCCGTGGCCGTCCCCACCGAGGACGGCTGGCGGATGCTGCGCGGCGACGAGGTCGGCGCGCTGCTGGCGGCGCACCTGGTCCACAAGGGGGTCTCACGCGGTGACAGCAACAGCGTCTTCGCCGAGTCCATCGTCTCCTCCAGCCTCCTGGGCCGGATCGCGGAGGCGGCGGGCGTCGGTTACGAGGAGACCCTCACCGGCTTCAAGTGGATCGCCCGCGTCGAGGGCCTGCGCTACGGCTACGAGGAGGCGCTCGGCTACTGCGTGGACCCCGAGGGCGTCCGCGACAAGGACGGCGTCACCGCCGCCCTGCTGGTGGCGGAGCTGGCCTCGGTCCTCAAGGAGCAGGGCCGCACGCTGACCGACCTGCTGGACGACCTGGCGATGGCCCACGGCCTGCACGCCACGGACCAGCTGTCGGTGCGCGTCTCCGACCTGTCGATCATCGCCGACGCGATGGCGGCGCTGCGCGCGCAGCCGCCGGTGTCGCTCGCGGGTCTGCGGGTGGTCTCGGCGGAGGACCTGTCCACGGGCACGGAGGCCCTCCCGCCGACGGACGGCCTGCGCTACTACCTGGACGGCGCGTACAAGGCCCGGGTCATCGCCCGCCCGTCGGGTACCGAGCCCAAGCTGAAGTGCTACCTGGAGGTCGTGGTCCCGGTGGCCGAGGCCTCCGACCTGGCCCCGGCGCGCGTCCGCGGCCAGGAGGTCCTGGACGCGATCAAGAAGGACCTCTCGGCGGCCATGGGCATCTAGTTCTCCCCGCGCCGCTCGCGCGCCTCGGCCCAGGGGGCCTCACCGGCTTCGCGCCGCTGCGCCGGATTCCGTCCGTCGGGCGCGGCGGCCGGGGCTTCGGCCCCCGCCCGGCCCGGTCCCGCCCCGTCCGGCGGGACCGGGCCTTCGCATGTCCGGGGCCGGCGGCACGTCAGGAAGGCGTGGGCGTGGGGGTGGGGGTGGCGAGTTCGCCCAGGGTCGGTACCGACTCCGGGCGGGAGCGGACCGCGTCCGTGCATTCCCACGCCCGTGGCGGATCCGCGTCCGGCCCGCCCAGGATCACCGGGCCCGGGGTCGCCTTCAGGGCCTCGCTGCCCGCCAGCGTGCACACGATCTGCGAGAGCGCCACCGGCGGCAGGTCCTCCGGCTTGCGGCTGAGCCGCACCGTGCCCGCCGGGTCGCCCGGCCGCGCCGCTCCCGCCGACAGCCCGACCGGGACCTCGCTCGTGAAGCCGGCGTCCCGCTCCTCCGTGGTCGGCGTCCGCTCCAGCGCTTCCAGCAGGGCCTGCGCGACCATCGCCAGCGGGTCCCGTACGGGCTTCTTCTCGGGCACCGGAACCACGCGCTCCACGCCCACCAGCTGCGATCCGCAGATCAGTTCCACCGTGGCCCGGAAGCCCTGCACCCCGCTCGGCTGTTCCTGGGTGTCGCAGGACACCCGCGACGGCGCCGGGCCGACGTCCACGGGCACGGTCGTGGCCCGGATCCCGCAGGCCGACGTCGCGAGCAACAGGACCGCGACCACCGGCAGAGTCCTACGCATCCTCGTCACCCGCGAGCACCTTTCCCACGTCCACCGGCAGCCGCAGCGTGAACAGCGCCCCACCGCCCGGCACATTGGCGGCGGTGATGTCGCCGCCGTGGATGTGCGCGTTCTCCATCGCGATCGACAGGCCGAGCCCGCTGCCGTCCGACTTCGGCCGTGACGCGCTCGCCTTGTAGAACCGGTCGAAGACGTGCGGCAGGACCTCCTCGGGAATGCCCGGACCGTTGTCCTGCACCGCGATGACCAGCCACTCCCCCTCCACCGTCACCGACACCCGTACCGGCGAGCCGCCGTGCTTGAGCGCGTTGCCGATGAGGTTGGCGAGGATGACGTCGAGGCGGCGCGGGTCGAGGCGGGCCACGATGTCCCGCTCGGCGTCGAGTTCGACCGCGTCGAGCCAGGCCCGGGCGTCGATGCAGGCCGTGACCTGGTCGGCGACGTTGACGTCGTCCAGCACGAGCTTGGCCGTACCCGCGTCGAAGCGGGTGACCTCCATCAGGTTCTCCACCAGGTCGTTGAGGCGGCGCGTCTCGCTGACGACGAGCGCGACGGCCGGTGCGATCATCGGATCGAGGTCGTCGACCTCCTCCTCCAGCACCTCGGCCACCGCCGTCAGCGCGGTCAGCGGCGTCCGTAGCTCGTGCGACATGTCCGCGACGAAGCGCCGGCTCGACTCCTCCCGCGCGCTCATGTCGGCGACCTTCTTCTCCAGCGCCTCGGCCGTCTTGTTGAAGGTGTGCGACAGGTCGGCGAGTTCGTCCGTGCCCGACACGTCGAGGCGGTGGTCCAGCTCGCCCTCGCCGAGCCGCCGCGCCGCGTCCCCGAGCCGCTGCACGGGCTTGAGGACGGTACGGGCCGCGGCCTGCGCCAGCAGGGCGGAGCCGAGCAGCGCGAGGCAGGTGGCGATGGTCAGCGACCAGCCGAGCGCGTTCAGGTCGTCCCGCTCCTGCGCGAGGGACTTGTACATGTAGCCGGTGAGCCCGCCGCCCACGACGCGCGTCCCGCCGACCAGGTACGGATTGCCGCGCGGCTTCGTCCGCTGCCAGTAGACGTGGTACTCGGAGTCGTTCGCGGCGGTGGTCTTCTGCCGGTCGTTCACCGCGTTCTGCAGGGACTTCGGTACGTTGGCCAGCCCGAAGGAGTCGGGCCCCGCCGCGCCGAAGATCTGCCGGTTGTCCTTGCCCACCTGCACCAGCAGCACGCTGTACCCGGGGCTGCTGCCCGCCATCAGTTCGGCGGTGCGCTGCAGCTCCTCGGCGGTGGGATCGGCGGGCAGCGCGGCGGCCCGGTTCTGCATCTCCTGCCGGAAGTCGCCGAGTGCAGCGTCCTGGACGCGGGTGAGGACCGCCTCGCGGTTGAGCCAGTAGGCGATGCCGGAGGCCGAGACCGCGGCCGTCAGCGCGACCAGGCAGAACACCATGAGGAGCCGCAGCCGCAGGCTGGTCCAGCGCCGGCCCGCGAGCAACGACCTGATCACTGCGGGGAGTCCAGGCGGTAGCCCACACCCCGGACGGTACGGATCAGGGTGGGCGAGGACGGCACGTCCTCGACCTTGGCGCGCAGCCGCTGCACGCAGGCGTCGACGAGCCGCGAGTCACCGAGGTAGTCGTGCTCCCAGACCAGCCGCAGCAACTGCTGGCGCGAGAGCGCCTGCCCGGGCCGGCGGCTCAGTTCGAGCAGCAGCCGCAGCTCGGTCGGCGTGAGCTGCAGGTCCTCGCCGTTCTTGGTCACCGTCATGGCGGCCCGGTCGATGACCAGGGAGCCGAAGCTCGCCGAGTCGCTCGACTCGCGCTCGCCTCGGCGCAGCACCGCCCGGATCCGGGCGTCGAGGACCCGGCCCTGGACGGGCTTGACCACGTAGTCGTCGGCCCCGGACTCCAGGCCGACCACCACGTCGATGTCGTCGCTGCGCGCGGTGAGCAGGATGATCGGCAGCTGGTCGGTGCGGCGGATCCGCCGGCACACCTCGAAGCCGTCGATCCCGGGCAGCATCACGTCCAGCACGATCAGGTCCGGCCGCTGCTCGCGCAGCAGTTTCAGGCCGTCCTCGCCCGTCGCCGCGGTGGCCACACGGTGGCCCTGGCGAGACAGGGAGAGTTCGAGGGCCGTGCGGATGGCGTCGTCGTCCTCGATCAGCAACAGGAAAGGCACGGGCTCATTCTGTCCCATCGGCAGTCGGGAGTTCGACCGTCGCGCGACGTGATCCTGTCGGGGTCCTGTCAGAAGTCGCTGTGACACGGCTGTGACAGTCGACGGACACCCCGGTTAAGTCGGCGGGGCAATCTTTTCATCAACGCACAACGGACCGAAGCACAGACACTCCACGACGGGGGGCGCGAGATGAACACGCTGCACAGCACCAGCACCGGCGCGGTTGTCACGCGGCTGCACGATGTGAACCGTCGGGCGGGTGTCCGTACGGTGGCGGTCGCCCGTCCCCGGCCGGCCCACGTCGTAGCCATTGACGCGAACCAGTACCAGGCGGTTCCCGCCACCGAGGCGGCTCCTTCCTCCATCTCGGAGGCGGAGTTCACGGCGTACGTCCAGGAGCGGCGTGCCGCCCTGTACGCGACGGCCTTCCACCTCACCGGCGACCGGTACGAGGCGGAGGACCTGCTGCAGAGCGCACTGTTCTCCACCTACCGCGCCTGGGACCGGATCAGCGACAAGGCGGCCGTCGGCGGCTACCTGCGTCGCACGATGACGAACCTGCACATCAGCGCGTGGCGTCGGCGCAAGCTCAACGAGTACCCGACGGAGGAACTGCCGGAGACGGCCTCCGACACGGACGCGATGCGCGGTACGGAGCTGCGCGCGGTGCTGTGGCAGGCCCTGACCCGGATCCCGGAGCCGCAGCGCACGATGCTGGTGCTCCGCTACTACGAGGGCCGCACGGACCCGGAGATCGCGGAGATCCTCGGCATCAGCGTCGGCACCGTGAAGTCGAGCATCTGGCGCTCGCTGCGCCGCCTGCGGGAGGACGAGGCGCTCAGCTTCGGCCGTGACGAGGCGGAGTCCTTCGAGGAGCTCGTCGCGTAACGCGGCACACACAGAAGCCATCGGGCCAGGGGGCCCGTCCTACGGGGGTGGGGCGGGGGCCGCGGGGGGAAAAGGCGGGATCGAGCGGACGGGGGTCCGCCTGGTCCCGCCTTTTCATATGTCGGCCGTGCCGTGCCGGGTCCACGGCCGCGGCCCCGGCACGGCACCGAGGTCCGGCGACTACACGGGGGTCGTCGCGCGGTGGCGGCCCGCCGCGGCCGCCGCCAGACGGCCGAGGGCCTCGTCGCCGGCGCAGGCGTGCGCGCCCAGGGCGACGTGGCGGGCCACGATGCCGCGTTCGGCGCGCATCAGCCGCAGGCCCCTGCGCAGCAGGAACGGCACCGACTTGCGGCCTTCCCGCAGGTCGCGGGCGAGCCGGCGACGGAAGGTCGTCGAAGGACGCCCCCGCAGGCAGATGGCGTCCGCGAGGAGACCGAGCTCCTGGCAGCGGGCGGCCACGTCGGCGGCGAAGATGCCCTCCGCGATGAACAGCGGGGTGCGGGCGATGTCGAGGCTCTCGGTGCCCGTGCGGGAACTCGTCGCGATGTCGTAGACGGGGACGTCCGTCCGTCCCGCCGCGCACAGTTCGGCGATCGCGGCGACCGCCGCGTCCGCGTCCCAGGACAGCGGGGAGTCCCAGTCGATGTCGGAGCTGCCGTCGACGAGCGGGAGGGTCGGGTCGACACCCTCCTTGTAGAAGTCGTCGAGGCGCAGCACGGGCAGCCCTGAGCGGGCGGCCAGCGAGGATTTTCCGGAGCCCGACGGACCGGTCAGCAGGACGACGCGGGTCGGCGAAGAAGAGGGGGAGCTCACGGGACACCAGTCTGAACCATTCCCCCGGGTAGGGGATCCTCCCGGTGGCCGGTTGGTGTCCAGGAACACACCTCAACTACGCTGCGTGCGCACGCGACTACGACCTCAGGCGGGATCTCCATGGCACGTCACGCAGCCCCTTCCCTTCCGAACCGGCTCCGCAGCGCGGGACTGACCGTCTCGATGGCCGGTGCGGCCCTGGCGATGGCCGCGGGCGGGGCGCAGGCCGGTGAACTCGACATCCCGGCGGCCCTGTCCGGGGTCGCCGACCCGATCGCGAACCTCAAGGTGAATCCGCTCGCCCACACCGGTGTGGACCCGCTGGACAACGGCGTCGCCACGAAGGTCGCCGACTTCCCCTCCGTCGGGACCGGCATGGTGACGGGGATCCTCACCCAAGGACCCTCGGTGGGCGAACTCCCCGCGGCGGCGGCCTCGTCCCTCCTCGGCCCCCTCACCCCCCGCTGAGGTCCCACCACGCCCCCGGCGAGTGAGCCGAAGGCTGCGCGCCGGCGAAGGCGGGCGAGCGCCCGGAGAAACCGTGAGGAACGAGCGGTTTCGAGGACGCACGCATGCCTGGAGCCGGCAGCAGCGCCGCCGGAGGCGAACCGAGCCCAAGACATGAGAAGGCCCCGACAGCGCGGGGGACGCTGCCGGGGCCGGTCTCGTACGGGGGCCTGTCCCGGGGGGACTAGTAGGACGAGCCGCCCGCGCCCAGCGACCCGGTGGGGTGCCAGACGGTCTTGGTCTCCAGGAACGCCGTCATGCGGGTGGTGCCCGGGTCGGCGCTCCAGTCGTCCACAGGCTGTGGACGCAGGACGCGCTTGAGGTTGTCGGCCGCCGCGACCTCCAGCTCCTTGGCCAGCGCCGCGTCGGCCCCGGCCAGGTCGATCGCGTTGACGTCCTGGTGGGAGGCCAGGTGCGGGCCCATCTCGCCGGCCTTGCCGGACAGGATGTTGACCACGCCGCCGGGCAGGTCGGAGGTGGCGAGCACCTCGCCCAGGGAGAGCGCCGGCAGCGGGGACCGCTCGCTCGCGATGACGACGACGGTGTTGCCCGTCGCGATCACCGGGGCGATCACCGAGACCAGGCCCAGGAAGGACGACTCCTGCGGGGCGACGACCGTGACGACACCGGTCGGCTCGGGGGTGGAGAGGTTGAAGAACGGGCCCGCGACCGGGTTGGCCCCGCCCACGATCTGGCCGATCTTGTCGGTCCAGCCCGCGTACCAGACCCAGCGGTCGATGGCCGCGTCGACGATCGCGCAGGCCTTCGACTTGGACAGGCCCTCCGCCTCGCCGACCTCGCGGACGAACTGCTCGCGGCGGCCCTCCAGCATCTCGGCGATGCGGTAGAGGATCTGCCCGCGGTTGTACGCGGTCGCGCCGGACCAGCCGCCGAAGGCCTTGCGGGCCGCGACGACGGCGTCACGCGCGTCCTTGCGGGAGGACAGGGGGGCGTTGGCCAGCCACTTGCCCTTGGAGTCCGTCACTTCGTACACCCGGCCGCTCTCGGAGCGGGGGAACTTGCCCCCGACGTACAGCTTGTAGGTCTTGAAGACGTTCAGGCGGGACGCCGCTGACTGATCAGACATCGAGGTAGCCCTCCAGGCCGTGGCGGCCGCCCTCGCGGCCGAAGCCCGACTCCTTGTAGCCGCCGAAGGGCGAGGTCGGGTCGAACTTGTTGAACGTGTTGGCCCAGACGACTCCGGCGCGGAGCTGGTTCGCGACCGCGAGGATGCGCGAGCCCTTCTCCGTCCAGATGCCGGCGGAGAGGCCGTACTGGCTGTTGTTGGCCTTGGCGACGGCCTCGTCGGGCGTACGGAAGGTCAGCACGGACAGCACCGGGCCGAAGATCTCGTCGCGGGCGACGGTGTGCGCCTGGGTGACGTTCGTGAAGAGCGTCGGGGCGAACCAGTAGCCGGAGGACGGCAGCTCGCACGCCGGGGACCAGCGCTCGGCGCCCTCGGCCTCACCGGTCTCCGCGAGCGCGGTGATCCGGGCGAGCTGTTCGGCGGAGTTGATCGCGCCGATGTCGGTGTTCTTGTCGAGCGGGTCGCCCAGGCGCAGCGTGGAGAGACGGCGCTTGAGGGAGTCCAGCAGCTCGTCGTGGATCGACTCCTGGACCAGGAGGCGGGAGCCCGCGCAGCAGACCTGGCCCTGGTTGAAGAAGATGCCGTTGACGATGCCCTCGACGGCCTGGTCGATGGGGGCGTCGTCGAAGACGATGTTGGCGCCCTTGCCGCCCAGCTCCAGGGTGACCTTCTTGTCGGTGCCGGCGACGTGGCGGGCGATCTTCTTGCCCACGGCGGTCGAGCCGGTGAAGGCGACCTTGTTGACGTCCGGGTGCTCGACGAGGGCCGCGCCCGCGTCGCCGTAGCCGGTGAGGATGTTGACGACACCCTTGGGCAGGCCCGCCTGGCGGCAGATGTCGGCGAAGAACAGCGCGGAGAGCGGGGTCGTCTCGGCGGGCTTCAGCACGACGGTGTTGCCGGTGGCGAGCGCCGGGGCGATCTTCCAGGCCAGCATCAGCAGCGGGAAGTTCCACGGGATGACCTGGCCGGCCACGCCCAGCGGACGCGGGTTCGGGCCGTAGCCCGCGTGGTCGAGCTTGTCGGCCCAGCCCGCGTAGTAGAAGAAGTGCGCGGCGACCAGCGGGAGGTCCGCGTCGCGGGTCTCCTTGATCGGCTTGCCGTTGTCCAGGGTCTCCAGGACGGCGAGCTCGCGGCTGCGCTCCTGGATGATCC
Organism: Streptomyces sp. CLCI03; assembly: GCF_053615355.1. Taxonomy (NCBI): domain Bacteria; kingdom Bacillati; phylum Actinomycetota; class Actinomycetes; order Kitasatosporales; family Streptomycetaceae; genus Streptomyces; species Streptomyces sp. CLCI03. Next base: position 3,227,401 of record NZ_CM132132.1, read on the forward strand.
GGGCGATGCGGAAGAGGTACTTGGCGCGCTCGGAGCCCGGCAGCGCGGACCAGGAGGCGAAGGCCTTGCGAGCGGCCTTCACGGCGCGGTCCACATCTGCGGCGCCGGCCTGGGCGACCTCGGACAGCACCTCCTCGCTGCTCGGCGAGACGGTCTTGAAGACCTTGCCGTCGGCGGCGTCGGTGAACTCACCGTCGATGAAGAGCCCGTAGGAAGGGGCGATGTCGACGACCGAGCGGGACTCGGGAGCCGGTGCGTACTCGAATACAGATGCCATGGTGATCAGTCCACCGTCACGTAGTCGGGACCGGAGTAACGGCCGGTGCTCAGCTTCTGGCGCTGCATCAGCAGGTCGTTGAGCAGGCTGGAGGCGCCGAAACGGAACCAGTGGTTGCTCAGCCAGTCCTCGCCCACGGTCTCGTTGACCAGGACCAGGAACTTGATCGCGTCCTTGGTGGTGCGGATGCCGCCGGCCGGCTTCACGCCGATCTGGATTCCAGTCTGCGCGCGGAAGTCGCGTACGGCTTCGAGCATGAGCAGGGTGTTCGCCGGCGTGGCGTTGACCCCGACCTTGCCGGTCGACGTCTTGATGAAGTCGGCGCCCGCGAGCATGCCGATCCAGGAGGCGCGGCGGATGTTGTCGTAGGTCGACAGCTCGCCGGTCTCGAAGATGACCTTCAGGCGCGCGGCGCTGCCGTCCTCGCGGACGCAGGCCTCCTTGATCGCCTTGATCAGCTCGTACGTCTCCAGGTAGCGACCGGCGAGGAAGGCGCCACGGTCGATGACCATGTCGATCTCGTCGGCGCCGGCGGCGACGGCGTCACGGGTGTCGGCGAGCTTGACGGGCAGGGCGGCGCGGCCGGCCGGGAAGGCGGTCGCGACGGAGGCGATCTTGACGTCGGCGCCGTTCAGCGCGGCCTTCGCCGTGGCCACCATGTCGGGGTAGACACAGACGGCGGCCGTCATCGGGGTCGTACGGTCGGTCGGATCGGGATTGACGGCCTTGGCGGAGAGCGCCCGGACCTTGCCCGGGGTGTCCGCGCCTTCCAGCGTCGTCAGGTCGATCATCGAGATGGCCAGGTCGATGGCGTACGCCTTGGCCGTCGTCTTGATCGAACGGGTGCCGAGGGAGGCCGCGCGGGCCTCCAGGCCGACAGCGTCGACGCCGGGCAGCCCGTGCAGGAAGCGGCGCAGCGCACTGTCGGACGTCGTCACGTCAGCGAATGCGGTGAGGGTGGTGGGCATGGTCACCAGATGAGCATATCTACGCGCGTAGCGACCTGTCACCCCCGCCCCCGGATCCGCTATGGAATCGACACCTCCACTCTCTGTCACGCGGCCGTCCGGCCGACCGTGCTGATCGGCCACTTCGACACCGCCTGCGGCCCGGCCGTACTGAAGGACGTCCCGCGCGTCCGCACCGGCGACGAGATCACCGTCTCCCGGGCCGGGGACGTCATCCCGTACGCCGATCTCGTGGGCTGATACACCCGGGCGGCGCAGTGGGGCAGAATCGACCCCATGAGCAGCCAGCAGCCGACCGACGAGCCGGTGTACGCAGACCGGGTCTACCGATCCTCCATGGGCTTCGTCTCGGGGGTACTGCTGCTCGCGCTGACCGTCTGGCTGTGCGGTGACGCCGTGCTCCGCGGCTCCGGCAGCACCCGGTGGATCGGCCTGTCGGTGGCGGTGTGCGTCGTACCGCTGATCGTCGCGTTCACCATCCGCCCGGCCGTCTTCGCCAACGAGGACCGGATGCGCGTGCGGAACCCGTTCCGGATCATCGAGCTGCCCTGGGCGGCCGTGGACGCGGTCCGCGCCGGCTACTCGGCCGAGGTGCTGGCCGAGGGTTCGAAGTACCAGCTCTGGTCCGTGCCCGTCTCGCTGCGGGAGCGCAAGAAGGCCAACCGGCAGCAGATGCGCCGCAACGCGATCGACCGTCGTGACCCGGGCAGCTCGGGCGACCCCTCCGCGCGGGGCCGTGCCTCCGCCTCGGCCGCCGCCACCGAGCCGATGCGCGCCGCCGCCGACCGGATCGTCGACGAGCTGCAGGGACTGGCCGAGCTGAACGCCGCACGGCCGGGCGCGCAGGGCGGCGTGCGCGTGCGCTGGTCGTACGAGATCATCGCGCCCGCCCTGATCGGCGCGCTGCTCCTGATCGTCCTCATCGCCACGCGCTGACCGGCCAGGACACCGGGTCCACCCCTTCTCGGGTGCTCCCCGCCACACCCCCCTCCTGGCCGGAACCAGGGCTACCGGGGGACGCGTCCTCCCAGGTGTGCAGCGTCATGAGGCCGGCGAAAACGCCGCCACCGCGATCCACCTCCGTCTGCGACTCCTGGCCGGGGTCCTGCTCGCCGCCCATTTCGTGGTCGTCGGCTGGCTGACTCTGCGGCCTCTGGACGTGCCCTGGACCGCGGCGGCCAATCTGAGCCCGCTGGAGGGGATCGCGGCGGACCTGGCCCTCGGTCCCCTGGAGGCCGCCCGGCAGATCGGTGAGGGGCTCGCGCTGCTGGCCCCGCTCGGTGTGCTGGTGCCGTTGATCAGCGGACGGCTCGCGCCGTCGGCCCTGTCCGCGTGGTCCTCGCTGGTGCGGACCGCGGCTGCGGGCGCGCTGGTCTCGGTGTGCATCGAGATGCTGCAGACCGCGGTCCCGGGACAGGTCGTGGACGTGGACTCGATGCTGCTGAACACCGTCGGTGTGGTGCTCGCGCACGTGGCCGTCGTACCGGCGCTGCGGGCCCGGCTGAGGCGCTCACACAGCGTTTATCAGGGGGACACCCCGAAGATTTCCAGGGTCGGGCTCGGCCCCTGGACCGACGTTCTGTCGGCGGTCCAGCGGGAGTATTGAGCCATCGCAGAAAGCGATACCGACGAAGGAGAACCTCATGAGCGCCCTGGTCCGCCCCCGTGACGGCCGCTGGATCGGCGGAGTCTGCGCCGGACTGGCGCGGCGTTTCGGAATTTCGACGAACGCGATGCGCGCCATTTTCGTCGTCTCGTGCCTGCTGCCGGGCCCGCAGTTCCTGATCTACATAGCGCTGTGGGTGCTGCTGCCGAACGAGAAGCCCGCTTCGGCCGCCTGGTAGTCCGACGGCCGGCGCGTCCTCGGGCCGGCCTACCGGGCCTTCTGGATCTTCTCCAGTTGCTTGTCGGCCACTTCCTGCGGCACCCGTGCCTTCTGCTGGGCCGCACCCGCCACGTTGAGGGCCGTCAGTCGCACGACGGTGTCGCCCTCGCGTACGACGACCAGGTGGACCTGTGCCGAGACCCCCTCGGCGGACGCGGTCATGGTCCAGCTGACGCTCTCGTCGCCGCCGGTGCGGTAGTCGGCGGGGCGGATCTCGCGATAGGCGCCGGCCTGCTTCTCGACCTTGGCCGAGAAGCCCGAACCACAGGCGGCGACGGCGGCCTTGAGCCGGGAGATCAGCGCCTTCGCGTCGCTCTCGGAGTAGGAGCTGACGGTGGCCGAGACGGCCAGCCCGAGCTGCTTCTGGGATCCGATGCCGCGGCTGACGGTCTCGCGGGCGGAGGGGTCGGGCTTGTCGCCCATGACGTCGGCCAGCGGCTGGCAGGCCTTCTTGTCGGCCTGCGGCTGGCCGTCCGGGGCATTGGGGTTCTTGCCCTGGGCGGAGACCTGGTAGCCGGGCAGGTCGCCCTGTGCCAGCGCGGACCGCTCAAGCCTGCTGCCACCGGCCTTCGGCGCGGCCGAGCCGGCTGCCGCGGCGGACGGCGCCGGGACGCCGGGCGCGGCCGAGGCGCTGCCGGCGGAGCCCTGGGGATCGGGGGCCTTGCCCGTCGCGGGGGTGTTCGTACTGCTGCACCCCACAGCGGCGAACAGCAGGGCGGGGACCAGCGCGACCATCGTCGCTCGTGCCTTCATACGCATGACCGAGAACCTCGTACCCAAGACGTCGGCGGGCAGTTGGTGGCGATCGTGGCACACGGCGCGGCGGGATACATACCTGGTCGAAAGGGCATGCGCCCGCCGCACACGTGTACGCATCACAATGGCGGCAAGCTCAGCTACCGAGGCCGTTCAGGCTGTTGGTGAGCGGGTTCAGCACTCCGGTGATCTGAGAGGTGGGGTCGCTCGACTGCTGAGCCTCGCCGCCCACCTGCTGCTGGCTGGTCGCACCCTGGAGCATGCCGGTGGCGGAGCCCAGCGCGTCGGTGAGGCCGACCGCCGGGACGGCGGCGGAGGCGGTACCGGCGGCGACCGCGGCGAAGGCGGCACCGAGAACGACGGTACCGAGGGTCTTGGCAGCTGACTTCTTCATGAAAAGTTGTCCTTGCGACGGGGAATTGAGCGGCTCCGCAAACTAGCCACTTCAAACCCTCGCCCGCAAACATCCTTAAATACGAGAAAGCGCCCGGGAATTATCCCTCCCGGGCGCTTCCTTTTTGTCATGTCGCGGCCTAGGCCGAGACAGAACCGCTGGTGGAGGCGGTCTGCCGGAACAGCCACTCCGACTTCAGCTCCGCGTATCCGGGCTTGATCACTTCATTGATCATGGCCAGTCGTTCATCGAAAGGAATGAACGCGGACTTCATCGCATTGACGGTGAACCACTGCATGTCGTCGAGGGTGTAGCCGAAGGTGTCGACCAGGTGCTCGAACTCGCGGCTCATGCTGGTGCCGCTCATCAGGCGGTTGTCCGTGTTGACCGTGAGCCTGAAGTGCAGCTTGCGCAGCAGACCGATCGGGTGCTCGGCGTACGAGGCGGCCGCGGCGGTCTGCAGGTTCGAGGTCGGGCACATCTCCAGGGGGATGCGCTTGTCCCGGACGTACGAGGCCAGGCGGCCCAGGGTCACGGAACCGTCCTCGGCGACCTCGATGTCGTCGATGATCTTCACGCCGTGACCGAGGCGGTCGGCGCCGCACCACTGCAAGGCCTGCCAGATCGACGGCAGGCCGAAGGCCTCACCCGCATGGATGGTGAAGTGGTTGTTCTCGCGCTTGAGGTACTCGAAGGCGTCGAGGTGGCGGGTGGGAGGGAACCCGGCCTCGGCGCCGGCGATGTCGAAGCCGACCACGCCGTTGTCGCGGTAGCGGTTCGCCAGCTCGGCGATCTCCAGCGCGCGGGCGGCGTGGCGCATCGCGGTCAGCAGGGCGCCGACGCGGATGCGGTGGCCGTTGGCCTTCGCGCGACGCTCGCCCTCGCGGAAGCCGTCGTTCACGGCTTCGACGACCTCTTCGAGGGAGAGGCCGGCTTCCAGGTGCTGCTCGGGCGCGTAGCGGATCTCGGCGTACACGACGCCGTCCTCGGCCAGGTCCTCGGCGCACTCGGCGGCGACCCGGAAGAGGGCGGCCTTCGTCTGCATGACCGCGCAGGTGTGCGCGAAGGTCTCCAGGTAGCGCGGCAGGGAACCGGAGTCGGCGGCCTCACGGAACCAGATGCCGAGCTTGTCGGCGTCGGTCTCGGGGAGGTTCTCGTAACCGACCTCGCGGGCCAGCTCGATGATGGTCCCGGGACGCAGTCCACCGTCGAGGTGATCGTGCAGCAGCACCTTCGGGGAACGACGGATCTGATCCGGGGTCGGCAGGTTGGGGGTCTCGCTCGTCATCTGCGCACTCTACTCCTACGCGCGTAGAGCGGAATGTCCCCGGCGGGCGTCGATATGTAACAGAGACCGTGCGGACGGATGGCGTACACCTCAAGGTCTGAGACTGTTCCGCCATGGCACAGCATGCGCCGCCGGCGCGCGGGGTCCGTCTGGGGCGGGCGGCCGGCGCGAGAACCGGCTCGGGTTCGACGGAAAGCACGGTCAACGGGGTGGTGCTCCTGCTCCCCGGCGCCTCCCGGTTCTCCCCGGGTCCCATGCGTCCGCTCGCGCGGGCGTTGGCCCGCGCGGGCGGGGCGGAGGGGCTCGTCACGCACATGGTCGTCCACGGCGGGGACTCCGCCCGGGAGGAGCAGGCGGGGTGGGCCGCCGACGAGGCGGTACGGCGGTACGGGGACGTGCCGGTGTGCCTGGTCGGCTACGACGCGGGAGGGCTGGCCGCGCTGCGGGCGGCGGGCCACGGGGCCGTCAACTCGGTCGTGGTGATCGCCCCTTGTTTAACGGAGGCGGGCCGCGCCGACTCCCCTGAACCGGTGAAACAGCTGTCGGGACGGCAGGTGTTGATCGTCCACGGCACCAACGACGCGCGCAGCGATCCGGAGGCCTCCTTCCGGCTGGCGGCGCGCGCGAAGAAGGCGAATCGTTCGACCTGCCGCTTCGAGGTCCATTCGGACGGGCACGGACTGCGCGAGCACCAGCCGGAAGTGGTGGCGCTGGCCGTGGACTTCGTCCTGGGCGCGGTCTTCACGGGGCGGTACTCGCGGCCGGTGACGGACGCCCTGGCCGCGCCGCCGCCCCTGGGCCTGCGGATGCCGCTGGCCTCGGGCTTCGGCAAGTCGCTGCGGAGGTGATCCACATGTCCGGCGCGGCGCGCGTATCGTGAGAAGCGGACTCGGGGTGTGTTGCGTGACTCCGGAGGCGACCGGCCATGGGCGGATTGGTCCACAGGAACTTCGACAAGCCCGACGAGACGCGACCCTTCGAGGCCGGCACGGGCAGGCTGGACCTGTTCAACACCGAGGGCGGGGCGGTGGGGCGGGCGGTCTTCGAGCCGGGCTGGCGCTGGTCGCTGCACATCAAGCCGCTGGCCGGCACGGACAGCTGCCGCTCGGCCCACACCGGGTACATCGTGAGTGGCCGGATGAAGATCGTCATGGACGACGGGGAGAGCGGCGACCTCGGTCCGGGCGACTTCATCCAGATCGCCCCCGGGCACGACGCCTGGGTCCTGGGTGACGAGCCGTGCGTCGCGCTGGACTGGACCGGCTACAACGACTACGCGAAGCCGGCCGACGGCTGAGCGGCGGGCGGCCCGCGACCGGCGACCCAAGGCCCGTGCGTGCTCTTCGGGGTCGCGCCAGTCCGTCCGTACCCGCCGCTCCGCCCCCTCACGGTCGGATGGCATCGAACGGCTCTGGCGCGACCACCACGGCCGGCCGCGGGCCGAGCCGGACACTGGCCCCCGTTCTCGCCTGGGCGTCCACCTCGGCACACCGCGCTTCCCCCTCGTGCCGTGCTGCCACTGTGCTGCCTCGGCGGACGCCGAGGGCGGCCGGCCAGGCGTCGTTTTGCCGCCTTGCGGAAATACGAGGGGTTTACAAACAGTCACATCTCGGGACGCATACGCACATGCCTCCCGAGGAATCCGGGGCGGCCGGAACCGCAGGGGAGCTGAGCCCCGCGGCCCGGCGCCTGTACGCGTACGCCGTCGAGCGGCACGCCTTCGACCTGTGCGAGGCCACCGCGGCACTGGGGGTCCGCGCGGCCGCCGCGATCACCGAGCTGGCCGCCGCGCACCTGCTCCAGCGGGCCCCGGGCGACGACCCGGACCGCTGGAGCGCGGTGGCCCCGCGGGCCGCGGCGGCCCGGGCCCTCGCCCCGCTGGCGCTGCTCGTACGGGAGACCCACGACGAGATGGACCGGCTGCGCGGGCGGCTGGAGGCGCTGGTGCCCGCGTACGAGGCGGGGACCGCGCACCGGGACCTCAGCGGGTCCGGCCGACTGGAGCTGGTCACCGACCTCGGGGCGGTACGGGGGCTGATCGCGGAACTGGTCGCGACGTGCGAACGGGAGCTGCTGACCTCGCAGCCGGGCGGGGGTCGCCCCCTGGAGACGTTGGAGGAGTCGATCGGGCGGGACGAGTCCCTGCTGACGCGCGGGGTCCGGATGCGCACGATCTACCAGCACACGGCACGCTACTCACGCCCCACGGCGGCGTACGTCGAGCGGGTGACGGCCCTGGGCGCCCAGGTACGGACCCTGGGCGACGGGCTGATGCGAATGCTGATCTTCGACGAGCACACGGGCCTGATGGCGGTGCCGGACCGCAGCGGGGCGGCGCTGGTGGTGCGGGAGCCGAGCGTCGTGCACTTCATGACCACGACCTTCGAACGCTCCTGGGTGGGCGCGGAGCCGTTCCCGACCTCGGTGAGCCCGGAGGCGGCCCGGTCGATCTCGGACGAGCTGCGGCAGACGATCGTCCGGCTGCTGTCGGAGGGACTGGAGGACAAGGTGATCGCCCGCCGCCTGGGCATGTCGGAGCGGACCTGCCAGCGCCACATCGCCGAGATCATGCGCGCGGTGGGCGCCAAGTCCCGCTTCCAGGCGGGCTACTTGCTCTCGGCGGCGGCCCCCACCCGGCCTGATCCGCCCTGATCCGAAAGACAGGCCCTAATAGTGCTTTGTTAGGTGGTGTCGTAGGGCTGCCAGGGGGTGGGTTGTCGGCAGGTTGGGCAGGTGCCGGTCCAGGTGGCGATGAGGTGTTGGAGGAGATCCAGGGCCTGGTAGAGGGTCAGGCCCTGGCAGGGGCTTTTGGGGTCCTCCGCTGTTCGGTGAGGAAGAGGTGGGCGGCGGTAACGAGGGTGACGTGGCGGTGCCAGCCGGTGAACGAGCGGCCCTCGAAGTGGTCCAGGCCCAGCCCCGTTTTCAGCTCGCGGTAGTCGTGCTCGATCCGCCAGCGTGACTTCGCCAGCCGGACCAGGTCCTTCGCCGGTATGTCGTCGGGCAGGTTCGAGATCCAGTACTTGACCGGTGCGTCGTGTCCTTCGGGCCACTGGGCGATCAGCCAGACCAGCGGGATCGTTCCGTCGGCTGCGGGTTCGGGCCGTCGGCCGGCGAGGCGGACGCGCAGGAGCACGAAGTGCGAGCTCATCGCGCCCTTGGAACCCTTGCGCCAGGTCAGGGTCCGGCCCCGGTCCCGGCCGGCGTCCATCACGTGTTCGCGTAAGGAGACCGGGCGGGTGCGGTAGCGCGGCAGAGGACGCGGCCCGAGGCCGCCGTATTCGGGCTGGTGCGGTTCGGCGTCCTGCCCGTGAGCGGTCATCTCGGCTTTCACTTGCAGGACGTAGGCCAGTCCGCGGTCTTCCAGGCCGTGGCGGAAGTCGGCGTTCGCGCCGTAGCCGGCGTCCGCGACCAGGGCGGCGGGCCGCAGGCCGGTGCCGGCGAGTTCGTCGAGCATGTCCAGTGCCAGCTGCCACTTGGGCCGGTGGTGTTCGGTATCGGGGATCCGGCAGGCCCGCCTGCGGGCCTCGGCTTCGGGCCCGTCCCAGGTGGCGGGCAGGAACAGGCGCCAGGAAAGCGGGCACGAGGCGGTGTCGGACGCGGCGTGGACGCTGACGCCGATCTGGCAGTTGCCGACCTTGCCCAGGGTGCCGGAGTACTGGCGGGCCACTCCGGGCGAGGAGCGGCCGTCTTTGGGGAAGCCGGTGTCGTCCACCACCCACACCTGCGGTCTTACCGCGGCAACCGCCCGCCACGCCAGCCGGGACCGGACCTGATCGACCGGCCAGGTCGAAGACGTCATGAACTGCTGCAACTGCTGGTGATCGACCCCGAGCCGCTCTGCCATCGGCTGCATCGACTTCCTGCGGCCGTCCAGCAGCAACCCCCGCAAATACAACGAGCCCTTCGACCGCTGGTCCCGCCGCACCAACGGCTCGAACACCTCAGAGGCGAACTCCTCCAGCCGAACCCGCGCCGCCGCAAGCTCCCCAGCCCTCATACAACCAGCGAACTACCAGACACCCGACGTGACAAGACCAGCTAACAAAGCACTACTAAGGGCTGTCCCGTAATCCCCGGCGGGCGCGCGGCGCCAGCTACGGCACCTCGCCGCGTTGTCGGGATCGCCCAAATACGCCCAGTATGAGGACGACCCTCCGCCTTGCGATGCACCGCATCTGACGCCGCGCGCTGACCCACCGCGGATTACGGGACAGCCCTTAGGTCTGCCGTCCGGGCCGTTCGAAGTAGCCGCGCAGCCGGGGGCTGCGGGCGGCGGGCAGCCGGGCCAGGGTCCGGATGAAGGCCTGGCCGTCCGGCCAGAGCGGCCACGGGTTCGGCAACTCCGGATAGTCGTCGCGCAGGACGCCCTCCGGCAGGCGGCCGGTCGCCGGCACCGGTGAGGTCTCCCCGGCGCGGGAGAGGGCGAGGTACGCCCAGACCCCGCTGTCCAGCGGTACGACCACGGCCGTGCCGGTCTCCGGCCGCCACGGTTCGCCGGTCAGTGGATGGCGCGGGACGAGCAGGATGTCGGCGGCGGGTCGGGGGAGGCCGATCCCCGGCCCGGCGAAGGCCGCGGACCGCGGCGGGAGTCCCGGAACAGGGAAGCGGGCGACGGAGGGGCCGAACACCTCCTCGGTGAGCCCGCCGGGCAGCGTCACCGGTCCTCCGTCGCAGGCCGCCACCAGGTGGGCGAGGGCCACCCCGACCGCGGCGGCCCAGCGCCTGCTCCACGATCCGTCGAGCTCGAAGGGGGGTACGGCGTACGCCTCACGCAGCAGGTCGTCCCAGTCGGGCGGCGGCGCGGCGGCGGGGAGGTCGCAGGGGTGGCGCTCCACCGCGTCGGGCTCCAGCCACACCGCCTGCCAGAGGCCGCAGTCGTCCATCCGGGTCGCCACCGGCCGTCCGCACCCCGTACATGCCAGATTGGGGCCGTCGCGGCCGTCCACGCCCATGCAGTAACCCTCGCACCTGTCAAGGAGCAGGGCCATGCCCCGGGAGTCGCCCGGCGCGATGACGATCCTGCCGCGGGCCGCGAAGGACACCGAGTACTCCGGCGCGTACACGCCCCGGGCGGCCGCCTCCGCCTCCCCCGCCTCGTCCCACAACCGCCAGGGCGGCCCCCAGGGTTCGGGTTCGACGGCGTACGTCGTCGGATCCATCAGCGGCGGATGCAGTTGCTCCCAGGCCCCGTAGTGGGTGTGGACGGGAAGGGCGACCCGGGAGACCGGCACCGTCAGCTCCGTACCGCACCCGGCACACGTGAACACGTCCAAACAAGCTCCCCCTCGGCCCCGATGACTCCGGAATTGTCCTGGCCGTGCCGGGGCCGGTCCACCGCTTTTCGGCGCTGCGTCCCGATCACCCGACGGACGGGTCCAGCTCGGGGATCAGGCGGCCGCGGCGGGAGAGGAGGAAGCGCTTGAACTCCGCCACCGGTGGGGTGTCGGGGTGGCCGTCGAGCCAGGCCAGGCCGATCTCGCGGACGGCGCGCGGCGCGGTGACCGTCAGCTCGACCACGCCGGGGCGGGGCACGGCCGGGGGCGGCAGGAGGGCCACGCCCAGGCCGGCGGCGACCAGGCCGCGCAGGGTCTCGGCCTCCTCGCCCTCGAAGGCGACCTTCGGGGTGAACCCGGCCTCCGCGCACAGGTCGTCGGTGATGCGGCGCATGCCGTAGCCGGGCTCCAGGGTGACGAAGGTTTCCTCGGCGGCCTCGGCGAGCCGGATGCGCTTGCGCGTCGCGAGCCGGTGGTCGTCCGGGACGACCAGCCGGAGCCGCTGTTCGTCGAGGCGGCGCGCGACCAGGTCGGGGGCGTCCGGCACGGGGGAGGTCAGGCACAGGTCGAGTTCGCCGGCCCGGAGCTTCTCCAGCATGGCCTCGCCGTAGTTCTGGACGAGGGAGAAGCGGATGCGCGGGTGATCGGCGCGGAAGGCGCGGATCAGGCCGGGTACGGTCTCGGACCCCAGGGTGTGCAGGAAGCCGAAGGCCACCTTGCCGGCTGCCGGATCGGCGTCCTGCTGCACCGATTCGGCGGCGCGGTCGATCTCCGTGAGGGCCTGCTCGGCCGAGGCCAGGAAGGTGCGGCCGGCCGTGGTGAGGGCGACCGTACGGCCCTTGCGGGCGAACAGCGTGACGCCGAGGTCCTGTTCGAGCCGGACCATGGCGCGGGACAGGGTGGACTGCGGGACGCCCAGCTCGTGGGCGGCGCGGGTGACGTGCTCGTGGCGGGCCACGGCGACGAAATACGCCAGCCGCGGCGCCAGCAGAGTTGTCACTGCCATGTCTTCTACGTAACGGTTCATCGACATCCACGCTTCTGAGCTGGGTTGATGCATCAGTGGATTGATTATCGCGATTCTGTGCATTGGACGCATGAAATGGACAGGCCTACCGTCGAAGCATGCCTCCCGTTCATACCGGGGCACCCGTCATCCCGGGTGCCTCCACCTCGTCGTCCCCCGCACCGCAGCCCCTCTCCCCCGGCCGCCCCGGTTACCGCCGGATGAGCCTCGCGCTCTTCGCCGCCGGACTCGCGACGTTCGCCCTCCTCTACTCCACCCAGGCGCTGTTGCCCGCGATCTCCGCTGGCTTCGGGGTGACGGCGGGCCAGGCCAGCTGGACGGTGTCCGCGGCCACCGGCGCGCTCGCGCTGTTCGTCCTCCCGCTGAGCGCGCTGTCCGAACGCTTCGGCCGCACCCGGATGATGACGTACGCGATGGTGATCGCCGTCGTCGTCGCCCTGCTGGTGCCGTTCGCGCCGAGTGTGGAGTGGCTCGTGGTGCTGCGCGCCGTCCAGGGCGCGGCGATCGCCGGCATCCCGGCCTCCGCGATGGCGTACCTGGCGGAGGAGGTCCGGCCCAAGGCGCTGGTGGCCGCGATCGGCCTGTTCGTGGCGGGGAACTCCATCGGCGGGATGAGCGGCCGGCTCGTCACCGGCTGGGCCGCGCAGCTGTGGGGCTGGCGGGCGGGCCTGCTGGCCGTCGCCCTGATGGCGCTGGCGTGCGCCGTGGCCTTCCTGGTGCTGTTGCCGCGGGCGCGGTTCTTCCGCCCGGCGTCGCTGAACCCGCGCGCGGTGGGCCGTACCGTCGCCGGTCACCTGCGCGATCCGCTGCTACTGCGCCTGTACGGGATCGGCGCCCTGTTCATGACGGTCTTCGGCGCGGTCTACACCGTGATCGGCTACCGCCTGGTGGACGAGCCGTTCTCGCTCGGGCAGGGCGTGGTCGGGTCGATCTTCCTGATCTACCTGGTCGGTACGGTCTCCTCGGCCGCCGCGGGCAAGCTGGTGGCCCGTACCGGGCGGCGCGGCGCGCTGTACCTGGCCGTGACGACCACGGCGCTCGGGCTGCTGCTGTCGTTGTCCGACTCGCTGGCGGCGATCGTGATCGGGCTGGTGCTGATCACGGCGGGCTTCTTCGCGGGGCACGCGGTGGCCTCGGCCGCGGTGAGCCGGACGGCGAAGACGGGCCGGGCGCAGGCCTCCGCGCTCTACCAGTCGGCGTACTACCTCGGCTCCAGCGCGGGCGGCACCCTGGGTGCTCTCGCCTACCACGGGGCCGGTTGGGCGGCCACGGTCGGCATCGCGCTGCTGGCGGTGCTCGGCGTCGTGTCGATCACCCTGTACGGGTCGCACGCGGCGCGTGCCGAGCGGCGGATGCCGGCGTCGGCCGTGGGCGCGCGCTGACGAAATCTCCACACCCGACGCGGCAACCCCTGCTTGTTTTCCGGGCATTCAACACGGAGGACGACGCGGTACGAGCAGGGGAGGACCGGATGGGGACGGGGACGGGTGCGGACACGGGGACACGAGCGTCACGCGGGCGCGTGGGGCGACGGGCGGCGGTGCTGGTCGGGGCGGTCGCACTGGCGCTGCCGGTGGTGGTCACGGGAGGCGGGGCGGCGCAGGCCGCCGCCTCCTGCAACCTCACCACCGGGCCGTACCAACGGCAGGTCGAGCAGTTCCTCGGGCGGCCGGTGGACGGGAAGCAGTCGGCGGCCGACTGCACGGCGATCCGCTCCTTCCAGGCGACCCACGGGATCACCCCGACGCAGGGCTACGCCGGGCCGCTGACCTGGCAGACGATGAGCACGATGCTGGCCCAGCGGGCGGCCGGGAGCACCCCGAACAAGGCGGGCGCCTGCCCGGTGGACCGCGGACGGATCGCCTGCGTCGACCTGACGCGGCAGCTCAGCTGGATCCAGGACGGCGCCACCCTGACGTACGGGCCCGTCCCGGTCCGCACCGGCAAGGACGGCACGGAGACCCGGACCGGCCTGAAGAAGATCTACTACCGCAACATCGACCACTGGTCGACGCTGTACAACGTCTCGATGCCGTACGCGCAGTTCTTCGACGGTGGCATCGCCTTCCACTCGACCACCAAGAGCATGTGGAACCCGCCCGGTTCGGGCGGCTGCGTGAACATGCGCCCGGCCGACGCCAAGGCGTACTGGAACCTGCTGGGGCAGGGCGAGGACGTCTACGTGTACGGACGCAAGCCCGGGACCTAGGAGGCGGCGGGGGCGGCGGGGGCGGTCGGCTCGGCGGGGGCGGGTCCGGGTGTCGGGGCGGGGGCGGCGGCCAGTCGGTCCAACCGGCTCAGGGCGCAGCGGCGTTGGACGAGGGACAGGCCCGCCACACCGGCCCCGAGGGCCAGCCAGCCGACCGGGCCGGCCGCCATCACCGCGCCGGTGAGCAGCAGCGGGCCCGCGGACTTCTGGACGGACTGGGCCATGCCGGCCACCCCGAGGTAGGAGGCGCGCGCCCGCCGCGGCGCGAGGGAGACCGCGAGCTCCCAGGAGCTCACCGAGCGCATCAGCTCCGCCGCGGTGGCCAGCACGGCCGCGGCGAGCAGGATCAGCGAGGCGGCCCAGGCCCCGCCGGCGGGGGCGGCGGCCAGGAAGACGCAGCAGGCGAGCGTCGTCAGGCCGTACAGGGCGACGGCGCCCGCCGCCTGGCGAGGGCCGTCGACCCGTGCCGACACCCGGAGCTGCAGGACGACGACGAGCACGGTGTTGATGACCAGGAAGGCCGGGATCAGGGCGTGCGGGGCGGCGGTGTGGCCGACCAGCCACAGCGGCACGCCGACGCCGAGGATCGAGTCGTCCAGGTTCATCGGGATGTCGAGCAGGACGAACCGCAGGTAGCCGCGGTCCCTCCAGGGGCCGGCCCCGGCCGCCGGGGTGCCTTCCTCGGCCCCGGGCCGGGCGACCACGAGCCCGGCGCCGCTCGGCTCCCGGGTGCGCCACACCAGGGCCGCGGCCACGAGGAAGGACAGGGCGTTCGCCAGGATCAGCACCTGGTAGGCGCCGTGGGTGCCGACGGCGAGACCGATGGCGGCGAGGCTGGCGCCGAGGGCGTAGCCGGCGTTGGCCGAACTGCGCGACAGCGCCTGGTAGGTGGAGCGCCGCTCGCCCGCGACCCGGGTGGCGAAGAGCATCTCCAGCGTCTTGGCCGCCCGGTCTCCCAGGTGGGTGACGGCGAACAGGAGCAGCAGCAGGCCGAAGTCGGTGACCACCAGCAGCACGCAGAGGGCCACGAGGCGGATCAGGTGGCAGCCGATCAGCAGGGTGCGGACCTGGAAGCGGTCGGCGAGATGGCCGGCCAACGGGGATCCGGCGATGCCCGCCACCCCGGCCGCGCCCAGCAGCAGGCCCAGCCGTCCGGCGTCGAGGCCGACGACGAAGGTGAAGTAGAGGACGGAGGACGCGGCCCACACGCCGGTGCCGGCCCGGTCCAGGGCCTGGGTGAGCAGCATGATCCGCGCGTCACGGCCGCCGGGTGGCCGGCGCAGTTGCGCCAACAGACCGCCGTCCCCCTGCTGTGACTTCCGGATCTCCCCGCCGCGCCGCATCCCAGCCCCCCGTGTCGACCGCGCCCACCGCCCATGTATCTCGACGTCGAGATACATGACGGAAGCCTGCCGGAAATCAATCTTGACGTCAAGAAACTTGATGACGACATATATGGGCTCCGATGGGCGCGTCTCGGGCTTCCGGCTGCCGTTGTCAGACCCCTCCGGTAGGTTCCGAAGTAGCGGAACGACCTGGGGGACGGACGGACATGAGTGATCTCGCCACCACCGAAATGGACCTCGACACGGCCATGGAGCGGTACCGGGTCGAGCTCACCGGCTACTGCTACCGGATGCTCGGCTCGTCCTTCGACGCCGAGGACGCGGTGCAGGACACGTACGTCCGCGCCTGGCGCAGCTACGAGAAGTTCGAGGGCCGCTCCTCGCTGCGGTCGTGGCTGTACCGGATCGCCACCAACGTCTGCCTGGACCTGCTGAACGCGGGCAACAAGCGGGCCCGCCCGATGGACCTGACCGCCCCGCAGCACCAGGCCTCCGCCGTGCTCAACGAGCGCCCCGAGGTGACCTGGCTGGAGCCGGTCCCGGACGGCCGGGTGCTGCCGCAGACCGCCGACCCGGCGGAGATGGCGCTGGCGAAGGAGTCCGTCCGGCTGGCCTTCGTCGCGGCGCTCCAGCACCTGCCGGCGAAGCAGCGGGCGGTGCTCATCCTGCGCGAGGTGCTGGCCTGGAAGGCCGACGAGGTGGCCCAGCTCCTGGAGACCACGACGGCCTCGGTGAACAGCGCCCTCCAGCGGGCACGGGCCACCCTCGCCGGGCAGTCGCTGCGCGACAGCGACCCTGCGGATCCGCTCGACGCGGACCAGGCGAAGCTGCTGGAGCAGTACCTCTCCGCCTTCGAGGCCTACGACATCTCGCGGCTCACGACCCTCCTCCACGAGGACGCGGTCCTCTCGATGCCGCCGTTCGACCTGTGGCTCCAGGGCCAGGAGGACATCGCGGCCTGGCACCTGAACCAGGGCATCGGCTGCAAGGGCTCCCGACTGATCCCGACGACGGCGAACGGCCTGCCCGCCTTCGGTCAGTACCGGCCGCGCGAGGACGGACGACCGGGCCACACCCCGTGGGCGCTCCAGGTGCTGGAGATCTCAGACGGCCGGATCGTCGGGCTCAACGCCTTCCTGGACACCGCGCGGTGGTTCCCGCTGTTCGGCCTCCCCGAGGAGCTCGACGAGGCCTACGAGGTCCAGTAGGGCCCGCAGCGCGGGCGCGGCCCCGGTCACCCGCAGCGGCCGCCCCCGGGCGGCCAGCCGCAGCCGGGCCAGCACCTGTACGTCGCCGAGCCCGGGCGCGGTCACCGCGGCGGCGTCGCAGACCACCGCCCCCGCCCCGCCGTCGTAGAGCCGGGCCAGCCGTGCGCACAGCAGCGCGGCGTCCTGCGGGGCGGCCGGTCCGGGACCGGGCAGCACGAGTCGATGGATCTCCACGAGAGGGAGACTCTCCGGCCCCCTGGAAGTCATCGGCGGCGGCGCACAATGCGCGATCCACGAGGCCCGGCCGCGGCTCCGCGGTCAGGGGCGGGGGAAGCCGAAGGTGTCGATGACGAGGTCGAACGGCTCGGGAAGGTGGACGGCCTCACCGAACTTGCCCGCGTGCAGAACGCGGTACTTGCCGTCGCTGGGCTCGCCGTACAGGTGGATGGTGGGGCTGCCCGTCGCGTGCGGGTCGATGAGCAGGTAGAGCGGGACACCCGCAGCGGCGTACCCGTTCAGCTTGGACACGCGGTCGTTGACGGCGGTCGACTTCGACGTCACCTCGACGACCAGCTCGGCCGCAGCCGCGGGAACGAACTTCTCCCCTTCCGGAACCTTCTCCCTCGGCACGACCACGAGGTCCGGGATGTAGAGACCGCTACGGCTCGGGACGGCCACATTGAGGGTCTGGTGGATGCCCCAATCGGCGGCGATGACCGTGTACAGGCGGCGTTGCACCGCCTCAGCGATCAAGTTGTGGTCGTTGACGGGTGGTGGTGCCACGGTGACGATCCCCTCGATGATCTCCACCTTGCAGCCCTCGGGCCAGTCCGTCTCCTCCCAGAGGCGGACGAGGCCCTCCCAGCTGTCGCCGCCCCGCGGCTCCTGCTGGACGGTGAGTGCGCTCATGGTGTGCTCCTCATTCGGTTCGTCACCGATCCCAGCATGCCGAACGGGACCGGTGGGGGTCCACCGGTCCCGTTCATCCGAAAGGGAATCCGCAGGTCAGGCGATGCGGTCCAGGACGATCGGCGTGGCGGAGAAGGCCGTGCCCGCCGGGGCGATGTCGTACGTGCCCGCCAGGGAGGCGAGGGCGTAGTCGAACTTCTCCGGGGTGTCCGTGTGCAGGGTCATCAGCGGCTGGCCCGCCGTCACCGTGTCGCCCGGCTTCGCGTGGAGCTCGACGCCCGCGCCCGCCTGCACCGGGTCCTCCTTGCGCGCGCGGCCGGCGCCCAGGCGCCAGGCGGCGACGCCGACCCCGTACGCGTCCAGGCGGGTCAGGACGCCCGACTCGGGGGCGGTGACCACGTGCTGCTCGCGGGCGACCGGGAGGGTCGCGTCCGGGTCGCCGCCCTGGGCCGCGATCATCCGGCGCCAGTGGTCCATCGCGGAGCCGTCGGCCAGCGCCTTGGCCGGGTCGGCGTCCTTGATGCCCGCCGCGTCCAGCATCTCCTTGGCCAGCGCGATGGTCAGCTCGACCACGTCGGCCGGGCCGCCGCCGGCGAGGACCTCGACCGACTCGCGGACTTCGAGGGCGTTGCCGGCGGTCAGGCCGAGCGGGGTGGACATGTCGGTGAGGAGCGCGACGGTCCTGACGCCCGAGTCGGTACCGAGACCCACCATGGTGCGGGCCAGCTCGCGGGCGTCCTCGATGTTCTTCATGAAGGCGCCGGTGCCGACCTTGACGTCCAGCACGAGCGAGCCGGTACCCTCGGCGATCTTCTTCGACATGATCGAGGAGGCGATCAGCGGGATGGCCTCGACGGTGCCGGTGACGTCGCGCAGCGCGTAGAGCTTCTTGTCCGCCGGGGCCAGGCCGTCGCCGGCCGCGCAGATGACCGCGCCGGTGGTGTCCAGGACGTGCAGCATCTCCTCGTTGGAGAGCAGCGCGCGCCAGCCGGGGATGGACTCCAGCTTGTCGAGGGTGCCACCGGTGTGACCGAGGCCGCGGCCGGACAGCTGGGGCACGGCCGCGCCGCACGCGGCGACGAGCGGGGCGAGCGGGAGGGTGATCTTGTCGCCGACGCCGCCGGTGGAGTGCTTGTCGGCGGTCGGGCGGGAGAGGGAGTCGAAGTTCATCCGCTCGCCGGAAGCGATCATCGCCGCGGTCCAGCGGGCGATCTCGGTCCGGTTCATGCCGTTGAGCAGGATGGCCATCGCCAGCGCGGACATCTGCTCGTCGGCCACGACACCGCGGGTGTACGCGTCGATGACCCAGTCGATCTGCTCGGGGCTCAGTTCACCGCGGTCCCGCTTGGTCCGGATGACGGAGATGACGTCCATGAGGTGCTTCCTTCTACGCGCATAGAGAGGGGGAGATGAGGGGTTCAGGAACGGAAGTACGACGGCCCTCCGCCCCGGCAGGGGCGAAGGGCCGTCGGCACGGCTATCTCAGGTGGTCGGGCCCGAAGGCCTGCGGCAGCATCGCCGCCAGCGGGAGGACCCCGTCCGGGGTCTCCACCAGCAGCTCGTCGCCTCCGAATTCGTACAGCAGCTGGCGGCAGCGGCCGCACGGAACGAGGATCTCGCCCTTGCCGTCCACGCACGTGAAGTGCGTCAGGCGGCCTCCGCCGGTGGCGTGGAGGGAGGAGACCAGTCCGCACTCGGCGCACAGGCCCAGCCCGTAGCTGGCGTTCTCCACGTTGCAGCCGGTCACGACGCGGCCGTCGTCCACCAGGGCGGCGACCCCGACCGGGAAGCCCGAGTACGGGGCGTACGCCCGGGTCATCGCTTCCCGGGCGTGCGTCCGCAGGGCTTCCCAGTCCACCGTCCGGTCCGAGGTCACTTGCCCTGACCCTTGCGGTACGGCATGCCGTCCGCCTTGGGCATCCGCAGGCGCTGCGCCGACAGGGCGAGCACGAGCAGCGTGGTCAGGTACGGAGCGGCGTCCACGAACTGGCTCGGCACCGAGTCGGTCGTCGCGTACCAGACGAACAGCAGCGCGGCGAAGACCGCCGCGACGCCGGCCTGGATGTACTTCTTCTTGTACAGCTGCCAGACGCAGACGAGCACCAGCAGGATCGCGATCAGCAGCAGCATCGCGTGGACGTTCTCGGCGCCACCGCGCAGCTTGAGGCTGTCGATGAAGCCGAACAGGCCCGCGCCCATCGCCATGCCGCCCGGCATCCAGTTACCGAAGATCATCGCGGCGAGACCGATGTAGCCGCGGCCACCGGTCTGGCCCTCCTGGTAGATGGGGCTGGCGACCTCGGACAGGTACACGCCACCGAGGCCCGCGAGGGCGCCCGAGACGATCACGGCGATGTACTTGTACTTGTAGACGTTGACGCCGAGCGACTCGGCGGCGATCGGGTTCTCACCGCAGGAACGCAGGCGCAGGCCGAAGGAGGTGCGCCACAGCACCCACCAGGTGGCGGGGATCAGCAGCAGGGCCACGATGGTCAGCAGCGAGATCTCGGTGACCAGACCGCCGATGACGCCGGCGAGGTCCGAGATGAAGAACCAGTGCTTGCCCTGGAGGTCGGCCATCCAGTCCGACAGGCCAGGAATGGTGATCTTGGCGATCGGCTCGACCTGCGGGGACTGCTTGGAGGAGCCGCCCGGGGCCTCGGCGAACGTGAAGTTCGACAGGTACTGCGTGAAGCCGAGCGCCAGGATGTTGATGGCCACACCGGAGACGATGTGGTTGACGTTGAAGGTGACCGTGATGATCGCGTGCAGCAGGCCGCCGACGGCGCCGCCGGCGATGCCGACGAGCACACCGGTCCACGGGCCCCACTGGTAGCCGGCCCAGGCACCGAACCAGGTGCCGAGGATCATCATGCCTTCGAGGCCGATGTTGACGACGCCCGCACGCTCGGCCCACAGACCACCGAGGCCGGCGAGGCCGATCGGCACGGCGAGGGAGAGGGCGCCGGAGACCTGGCCGACGGAGGTCAGGTCGTTGGCCCCGGAGATCAGGCGGACCAGCGAGACGAGCGCGAGGCTGCCCGCGACGATCAGCAGGATCCAGGGAAGGGTGAGCTTCTTGCGCGCGCCCGGAGCGGTCGCCGCTTTCTTCGTGGAGACGGTGCTGGCGCTCACGCCGCGACCTCCTTCTCGGTCTTCATGGCGTGGCCCGCGGCCAGTTCCTCGCCGACCTTCTGCTGCTGGCGGCGGATGCCGTAGCGGCGGATCAGCTCGTAGGAGACGACCACGGCGATCACGATCAGGCCCTTCATGATCGTGCCGATCTCCTTGGCGTAGCCGGCCGTGTCGAGGCCGGCGGACGCCTTGTCGATGAAGGCCATCAGGAGGGCGGCGAAGAAGATGCCGATGGGGCTGTTACGGCCGAGCAGGGCGATGGTGATGCCGGTGAAGCCGACACCCACGGGGAAGACGAGGGTGTACGTGTGGCTCTCACCGAGCAGCACCGGCATGCCGGACAGACCCGCGACGGCACCGGAGATGAGCATCGCGGTGATGATCATCTTCTTGGAGTCGACACCGGAGGCCGCGGCGGCGGACTCGCTCGCGCCGCTGGCGCGCAGGTCGAAGCCGAAGCGGGTGCGGTTGAGCACGAACCAGTAGACGACGCCGAGGGCGAAGGCCACGAAGGTGAAGCCGTAGATCTCGCCCGAGTCGCCGAGGGAGAGCGCCGGGAACCAGCCGGACTGGGCGATCTCACCGGTGGTGAGGTCGTTGGACCCCTCGACCTGGACACCGAGGTTCTTCGGCAGGAGCAGCCAGGCGATGAGGCTGGTCGCGATGGCGTTCAGCATGATCGTCGAGACGACCTCGCTGACCCCGCGCTTGGCCTTGAGGACGCCCGCGATACCGGCCCAGGCGGCGCCCGTCAGCATCGCGACGAGCACGATCAGCAGGATGTGCAGCGGGCCGGGCAGCGCGATGGCGCCACCGACCACGGCGGAGATCATCGCGGCGAGGCGGTACTGGCCGTCGACGCCGATGTTGAAGAGGTTCATCCGGAAGCCGATGGCGACGGCCAGGGCTGCCAGGTAGTACGTGCCGGCCTGGTTGACGATGAGGACCTGGATGTCCTCGTAGCCACCGTTCTCGACCATGATGCGCAGCGGCTCGATCGGGTTGATGCCCGTCGCCGCCAGCACGATCATGGTCAGCGCGAAGGCGCTGACCAGGGCGAGCAGGGGGCCGGCGATGGCGAGCATCAGCCGGTCCTTGTCGAATGTCTTCATCGGGCCTCGTCCTCCGTCGTGTCACCGTCGGCAGCGGCGGAGTGGTTGTCGGTTGCTTCCAGGTGCCCCGAAGCGGCGCCCGTCATGGCGGTACCGAGCTCCTCGGGGGTGACGGTCGCGGGGTCGGCGTCCGCGACCAGGCGGCCGCGGTAGATCACGCGCAGGGTGTCGGACAGGCCGATGAGCTCGTCCAGGTCGGCGGAGATCAGCAGCACGGCCAGGCCCTCACGACGGGCCTCGCGGATCGCGTCCCAGATCTGCGCCTGCGCGCCGACGTCCACACCACGGGTGGGGTGGGCGGCGATGAGGAACTTCGGGTTGTGGCTCATCTCGCGGCCGACGATCAGCTTCTGCTGGTTGCCGCCGGAGAGCGAGGCCGCGGTGACGTCGATGCCGGGCGTGCGGACGTCGTACTCGCGCACGATCCGCTCGGTGTCCTTGCGGGCCGCCTTCGGGTCGAGGATGCCCTTCTTGGAGTTGGGCGCCTCGGTGACGTGGCCGAGGATCCGGTTCTCCCAGAGCGGGGACTCCAGCAGCAGGCCGTGGCGGTGGCGGTCCTCGGGGATGTAACCGATGCCGCCCTCGCGGCGCTTGCGCACCGAGGTCTTGGTGATGTCGGCGCCGTCGAGGGTGATCACGCCCGTAGCGGGGTGGATCATGCCCATGAGGGCCTCGATCAGTTCCGTCTGACCGTTGCCCTCGACACCGGCGATGCCGAGGATCTCGCCCTTGTGGATGGTGAGGCTGATGTCGTCGAGCAGCCGGCGGCCGACCTCCGCGCCCTCGTGCACGTAGGAGTCCGTCGGCATGACGAAGCGCGCCGAGGCCTCGGGGGCGAGAGCGACGACTCCGGTCTCGAGGACGGTCAGGCCCTCGACCTTCAACATCGGAACGTCCGTGACGGTCGACTCGCGGGTCTCCGGCGACGGCAGCTCGGCACCGACCATCAGCTCGGCGAGCTGCTTGGGGGTGGCGGTCTTCGGGTCGGCGGTGCCGACCGTGGTGCCGCGCCGGATGACGGTGATGTCGTCGGCGACCTTCAGGACCTCGCCGAGCTTGTGCGAGATGAAGATGACGGTCAGGCCCTCGGACTTGAGCTCGCGCAGGTTGTCGAAGAGTGCGTCCACCTCCTGCGGCACGAGCACGGCGGTCGGCTCGTCGAGGATGAGGATCTTCGCGCCGCGGTAGAGGACCTTGAGGATCTCCACGCGCTGCCGGTCGGCGACACCGAGGTCCTCGACGAGGGCGTCGGAACGCACGCCGAGGCCGTACGCGTCCGAGATCTCCTTGATCTTCTTACGGGCCTTGGCGCCGATGCCGTACAACTTCTCGCCGCCGAGAACCACGTTCTCCAGGACGGTGAGGTTGTCGGCGAGCATGAAGTGCTGGTGCACCATGCCGATGCCGCGGGCGATGGCGTCGCCGGGAGTGTTGAAGGAGACCTGCTCCCCGTCGATGGCGATGGTGCCCTCGTCCGGCTTCTGCATGCCGTAGAGGATCTTCATCAGGGTCGACTTGCCGGCGCCGTTCTCACCGATCAAGGCATGGACCGTGCCCTTGCGGACGCTGATCGCGATGTCCTTGTTGGCGATGACGCCGGGGAAGCGCTTTGTGATGCCGTGCAGTTCTACGGCGAGGGGCGGGCTGGACGCGTTGATGACGCACTCTCCTTGGCGCGGAAGGAGCGGAAGGCAGGGGGGACAGGGCGGGGAGTGAAAGTATCGCGTCCACGATGCTTCTACGCGCGTAGCACTGTCGGAAGTGAAAACTTGCGGCCAGGCAGGCCACGTGGTCACAGAATAATGATCACAGAACGTGGCTCGGGGCCCGGGAGCGATGTCGACCGCTTCCCGGACCCCGGAGACCAGGACTACATGTCAGGAACGGCCTTACGGCTGGGTCTTGACGATGATCTTCTTGGCGATGATGTCGGCCTTGGCCTTCTCCACCGCGGCGACGACGTCAGCCATCTCCTTGTACTTCGGGTTGGAGTCGGCCAGGCCGACGCCGTCCTTGTCCAGGCCGTAGCGGATCTCACCGGTGGTCGGCTTGCCGTCCTCGACCGACTTGATCAGGTTGAAGACCGAGTCCTCGACGTCCTTGGTGACCGAGGTCAGGATCGAGTCCTTGTACTTCGCCAGGCCGGCCTGGTTGTACTGGTCGGAGTCGACACCGATGGCCCACTTGCCCTTGGCGGAAGCGGCCTCGATGGCACCGGAGCCGGCCAGACCCGCGGCGGCGTAGATGACGTCGGCGCCACCGGCGTCGAGCTGACCCTGCGCGGCGGCCTTGCCCAGGTCCGGCTTGGAGAAGCCGTCGAAGTTCGGCGGCTGGGTCAGGTACGCGGAGAGCACCTTGGCGTTCGGGTTGGTGTCCTTGACGCCCTGGGTGAAGCCCGCCTCGAACTTCTTGATCAGCGGGACCTCGACACCGCCGATGAAGCCGACCGTGCCGGTCTTGGACGCCTTGGCGGCGGCGACGCCGGCCAGGTAGGAGCCCTGCTCCTCGTTGAAGACCATGTTGGCGACGTTCGGGCCGGTCACCGAGGTGTCGTCGATGATGCCGAACGTGGTGTTCGGGAACTTCGGCGCGACCTTCTTGATGGCCGGGGCGTAGGCGAAACCGACGCCGATGACCGGGTTGTTGCCCTTGCGGGCCAGCTCGGTGAGGCGCTGGACCTTGTCGGCCTCGCCCTCACCGTCGGTGGGCTCCGCCTCGGCGGTGTTGATCTTGAGGTCCGTCTCGGCCTTCTTCAGACCGGCGTAGGCGGCGTCGTTGAACGACTGGTCGCCACGGCCACCGATGTCGTACGCGATGGCGGCGGACTTCTTGCCCGACTCCGAGGGGGAGGCGGCGGCGTCCGACGACTTCTTTCCGCCACAGGCGGTGGCCGAGAGGGCCAGCGCCGCGGACGCGATGCCCACGGTGGCGATCCTGGTGATCCGGCGCAAGGGGAGGCTCCTTAAAAACCTGACCGAAGCGCCACGACCGGCGCTGGTTTCGCGGCGATCGTAACGCGCGTAGATGTCAGTTAAAGGCCCGTTCATGAGTCGTTATCGGATCGTCGTGAACCGGACAGTGACCGATTGGTGACTCCTTACATGTCCAACCCTTGCGTACCAAGGGCTGGACACGCCCGCCGGGAGTCCCGCGGATGTTGTAAGGAGTTTCGGCCGCCGGCTACCTCGGGGCCACCGCGCGGAGCCCGTCGATCATCGCGGCGGCCGTGAAGAACTCCACGCCGACGCCGATCGCGGACTCGTCCACGTCGAAGTCGCCCCGGTGCAGGTCACGCTTGGCGCTGTCGCCGGGTGTACGCACCCCCAGGCGGGCCATCGCGCCCGGCACGTGCTCCAGGTACCAGGAGAAGTCCTCCCCGCCCAGGCTCTGCTCGGTGTCCTCGACCGACTCCGCTCCGCAGCGGACCCCCATCGCCTCGCGCAGCAGCTCGGTGATCACCGGGTCGTTGACCACCGGCGGCACCCCGCGCACGTGGTTGATCTCGAACTTGGCCCCGTGCATGGTCGCGATCTCGTCGATCGCCGCGTGGATCATGTCGGGTGCCTCGTGCCAGGCGTTCAGGTCCAGGCAGCGCACGGTTCCCGAGAGCTCGGCGTGCATCGGGATGACGTTGCAGGCGTGCCCGGCCTCGATCCGACCCCAGGTGACGGACATACCCGAGCGGGCGTCCATCCGGCGGGCCAGCAGGGCCGGGGCGTCGACGGCCACCCGGGCGGCGGCGGTCACCAGGTCGGTGGTCAGGTGCGGCCGGGCGGTGTGTCCGCCGGGGCCGGAGAGGGTGACCTCCAGCCGGTCGCAGGCGGAGGTGATGGGGCCGGCCCGCAGCCCGATGCGCCCCGCGTCGACCCGGGGGTCGCAGTGCACGGCGACGATCCGGCCGACGCCGTCCAGGACCCCGGAGTCGATGGCCTCGGTGGCCCCGCCCGGGAGCACCTCCTCGGCGGGCTGGAAGAGCAGCCGCACCGGGCGGGGCAGCAGCCCCTGCCGGTCGAGCTCGGCGAGGACCAGGCCGGCGCCGAGGACCACGGCGGTGTGGACGTCGTGGCCGCAGGCGTGGGCGCGGTCCGGGAAGGTCGAGCGGTACGGGACGTGCGTCTTGGCGTCCGGGATGGGCAGGGCGTCGATGTCCGCGCGCAGGGCCAGCATCGGCCGGCCCCCGTCCCAGGTGCCGACGTCACAGATCAGGCCCGTGCCGGACTTCAGCACCCGTGGTCGCAGGCCGGCTTTCTCCAACCGGGCCTTGATCGCCGCGGTGGTACGGAATTCCTGGTGTCCGAGCTCCGGGTGCATGTGCAAGTCCCGGCGGAAGGCGATCAGTTCGGTACGCAGGTGGTCCGGAAGCTTGCCGGGCAGCTCGGGCCGGTCGGACGCGGCGGGCTGGGCGGTCTGGGACTCGCGGGACATCAACTGGTTCACCCGTTGAAGGGTAGGCCCACGGACGGGTCAACTGGCCGGGGATCACGAAAAGTTCATGCCGTTAGGGGAAAGAAACCCGACCTTTGGACGCATGACCGGATGCGCCCGGGGGTAAACTCGCGCGCTCATCAGGCCGTGGGAGCCGCCTGGGCAGGCAGTCTGCGCACATCACGCGCGGTGTCCGTGACGCCGGCGAGGAAGCTGCGGGCGCGCGGGGAGGCGGACCCGGTGAGCCAGGCGGGGTCCACATCGCATACGGCCACCGTGACACCGGTACCGGTCAGTGCGTACGGCAGCGTGTGGACGACGGTGGACGGAAAGCTGACGATCGTCCGGCCGACGGGACCGCGCCGGGCGATCAGCTCCAGCGGCAGGTCCGGGCGGACGATCTCCAGCCCGGTCGCCCGGCTCAGCGCGCGCAGCTTCTCCGGGGACTCGCGGCGGTGGGCGAAGTAGCGGGTGGCGCCGTGCTCCAGGGTCAGGGCGCGCACCGCGTCCACATAGCGGTCCGGATCCACCACCCCGGTCTCCACGAGCGAGGTGCCGACCAGGTCGGTGCCCCTGGTCAGCCGGGGCGGGCCGAACCGGGCGCGGGTCCAGGCGAAGTCGTTGACCCGCAGTGTCATCCCGCCGTGGGCGGTGACGGGCATCGAGCTGAACACCTCGACGCGGTGGCCGCGGTGCGCGGCCGGGGTGAAGCGGCGGCGGGCGGTCGCCGAGACGGGCGCGTACGCCAGCTCGCGGATCCGGCCGGGCAGTCCACCACCGCCGATCCGGTGCCACCGTACGAGGCGTTCGCCGCGGGCGGTCTGGGCCATGAACTCCATGGTGGCGGTGCCGTCGTCGACCACCACCAGTTCCTCGGCGCGCACCAGGGTGAGCAGCAGCTGGACGTAGCGCGAGAAGGGGTCGCCGACGACGACCGTGCGCGCGGCGCGCACGTCGCGGGCCAGCGCGGCCAACGCCTTCAGCGGCGCGAACCGGCTGCCGCGCGCCTCCTGCCACCGGACCTCGTGCCCCTCGTCCCGCGCCAGTGCGGCCACCCGGCGCAGCTGGCCGCGGGACATCGGGTCGGTGGGCGGCAGGACGACGATCCGTAGCCAGGGCGCGGCGTCCGCCGGCCGGGGGGCGGGCGCGGGCAGGTCCGCGCCGCCGGACCGGCGCCCCCGCTGGCGAGGTACGCCGTCCAGCTGCGGCTGGACACCGGGGTGCGCGTACGCCCACTCCAGCACGTTCAGGAGCTGGACCGGACTCTCGACGAACGCGAGGGTGGAGGGGGTCACCACGTACTCCTTGTCGGGGGACGGATCTCGTACGCGCCTGGGGTCAGACGGCGGCCAGTTCGCCCCGGACGCGGCGGAGCTTCTTCATGGGGCCGAGCTCGGACTCGTAGACGCGCTTGACCCCGTCGCCGAGGGCGGTCTCGATGGTGCGGATGTCGCGGACCAGGCGGGTGAGGCCGCCGGGCTCGACGGAGGCGGCCTGGTCGGAGCCCCACATGGCGCGGTCGAGGGTGATGTGGCGCTCGACGAAGGTGGCGCCGAGGGCGACGGCCGCGAGGGTGGTCTGCAGGCCCGTCTCGTGGCCGGAGTAGCCGATCGGGACGTTCGGGTACTCCTCGCGAAGGGTGTTGATCACCCGCAGGTTGAGCTCCTCGGCCTTCGCCGGGTAGGTCGAAGTGGCGTGACAGAGAAGGATGTTGGCGCTGCCGAGCACCTCCACCGCGTGGCGGATCTGCTGCGGGGTGGACATGCCGGTGGACAGCACGACGGTGCGGCCGGTGGCGCGCAGGGCGCGCAGCAGCTCGTCGTCGGTGAGGGAGGCGGAGGCCACCTTGTGGGCGGGGACGTCGAACTTCTCCAGGAAGGCGACGGCCTCGGTGTCCCAGGGGGAGGCGAACCAGTCGATGCCGCGCTTGGCGCAGTGGTCGTCGATGGCGCGGTACTCGTCCTCGCCGAACTCGACCTTGTGGCGGTAGTCGATGTAGGTCATCCGACCCCAGGGGGTGTCGCGTTCGATGTCCCACTGGTCGCGCGGGGTGCAGATCTCCGGGGTGCGCTTCTGGAACTTCACGGCGTCGCAGCCGGCTTCGGCGGCGGCGTCGATGAGGGCGAAGGCGTTGCCGAGGTCGCCGTTGTGGTTGATGCCGATCTCGCCGACGACGTAGACGGGGCGGCCGGGGCCCGCGGTGCGGGAGCCGAAGGTGCGCAGGCGGGAGTCGGGGGTGCTCGTCATGGCAGGGGGCGTCCTTCGGTGCGGGGATGTACGGGGTGGGGACTGCGGTTCGGGCTGCGGGTCGGGGTGCGCGTCGCGGTCCGGGGCGGGGTGTGCGGGGTGTGCTCCGGGGCGCGGGTCGAGCAGGGGGGCGAGCAGTCGGGCGCGGGCCAGGTCGTGCGGGTCGTCGATCTCCAGGACCCGCGCGGGGTCGGTGGCGACGGGGAGGGTGCGGCCGAAGAACCGGTGCCGGGCGCCGCGGAAGCCGGCGGCGTCCATGGCGTAGGCGGCGCCGGTCTCCAGCAGGTCCTGCGGCCGGTCCTGACGGCGGGGGCGGTGCGCCGGGTCGTGGTTGACGCCGGCTCCGCGGCCGTCGTCCCCTTCCCGCCAGAGGAATCCGTGGAACGGGGCCACGGTCAGGGCCGAGTCGGCCGCCCCGGAGGCGACGGCGACGGCGACCGACTCGACGTCGGAGGTGCTGAGGAAGGGGCTGGTGCACTGGACGAGGAGGACCACGTCCACGGTGAGGGAGTGCAGTTCCTCGAACGCGGCGAGCGCGTGCAGGACCGCGGCCTCGCTGCTCGCGGTGTCGCCGGAGATCGCGGTGGGGCGGGCGATGACGTCGGCTCCGGCGGCGCTGGCGGCGGCGGCGATCGCCGCCGAGTCGGTGGAGACCACCACGTCGGTGACGGTCGGCGCGGCCCGGCAGGCCAGGACGGCGCGGGCGACGAGCGGGGTGCCGGCGACCTCGGCGAGGTTCTTGCCCGGGACTCCCTTGGAGCCGCCGCGGGCCGGGATGACGGCGAGGACCCTCACAGCTCCCCCAACCTGCGGATCACCGGGGCCACGCGCTGCACGCCGTGCCGGTAGGCACCGCGGGCGGCCTCGCGCAGATGGCCGCGCAGCCGGCGGCGCAGCCGGGACTCCCCCGCGGCCGGGCGCGCGGCGCCGGGCAGGGGGGTGCCGTCGGGTGCGAGGTGGTGGCGGGCGAGGATCCCGGGGAGGTAACCGGGGGCGGTGGTGCGCGTGTAGTAGGGCGCGGGCGAGGGCAGCCGGGTCGCGGCGAGCAGGCCGGCGACCTTGGCCCGGGCGACGGCGTAGGCGTCCGCACCGGCGTAGGCGTCCGCACCGGCGGCAGCGTCCGTGGCGCGGCCCGAGGCACCGTCCGCGGCGCGGCCCGTCGCCGTGTCCGTGGCCCGGCCCGTCGCCTTGTCCGCGGCGCCGTCCGCGCCCCGGTCCGGGCCCGGTGCGGGCAGGACGCCCTGCGCCGCCAGCCAGACCGGGTCCCCGGTCGGCAGGAGCCCGGAGTCGAGCTGGTCCCAGGAAGCCAGGCAGCCGGAGCCGAGGAAGTGGTGGTTGCCGAGCGCCTCGCGGATGCCGAGGTCGGTGAGGATCGCCGTCGGGATGGAGCGGTGCAGGGATTCCAGGGCGGCCGTGGAGGAGACGGTGACCAGCAGGTCGGTGCCGTCCAACACCTCGCCCATGTTCCCGTACACCAGACGGCAGTTGGGGGGCAGTCCGCCGGGGACCTTCTCCGCGAGCCGCTGGTACGGCTGCTCCTCCAGGTGCGTGGTGTGCTCCCCGGGCTTGCTGCGCAGCTTGATCAGCACCTCCCGGTCGGGGTGCCTGCGGGCGTGCCCGGCCGCCCGTTCCAGCAGGTAGGCACGGTCGGCGCGGCTGTCGGGCACGGAGGGCTGGACGGCGAAGACCACCGTGTGGGCCCGGCTCCCGGCCGGCTCGTACGGCGCTCCGCCCAGGAACGGCAGCGCGGTCTCGGTGACGGCGGCGGCGTCCGCGCCGACGCCCTCGTACACGGCGCGGAACCGCTGCGCGTCGTGGCGGGAGTTGGCGAGCACGAGGTCGGCGCCGTGCCGGAGCAGCAGCCCGTCGGCGAGCTTCTCGTAGACGACGCCCACGTAGCCGGTGACGAGTACGGGACGTCGGGCCGGGGACGGCCACAGGGCGCGGGCCCCGTGCAGGACGGCCTGGACGGCCCCGCCGACGAGCGCGAGGACGACCACGTCGTAGCGCTCGCGTTCGATCTCGGCGAGGAACTCGGCGCAGGTCACCTCGGACAGCCGGTCGGCCCGCACCCCCACCTCGCCGAGCTGGCGCGCGGTGGGGGTGGCGCGGCCGCGCAGCAGGAAGCCGGTGAGCTGGTGGTCGGGCACGAGACGGCGGGCGGTGAGTGCGCCCCATTTCCATCGCGTATCGGAATCGGCGAGTACGGCGACGCGTTTGCGTTCTGGCACGCGGCAGAAGCTATTCCGCGATTTCGGTGATCGGCCCAACGACCGCACAACAGCGGGTTAACAACGCGTCTACGAAATGCGAAAGCGGACGGATTAACTCGCCCGCCCCGCGCCGTTCACATGGAATCCGTGTCCGAGCCACAGTGAAGGACGGGCGGCGCCCTAATGTCTCGCAGGTGCCCAAGCTCTCTGTTGTCGTGCCGTTCTACAACGTGCAGACATACGCACCGGACGCCCTGAAGAGTCTCGAACTCAACGCCCGGGAGGATTTCGAGTTCCTGCTCGTCGACGACTGCTCGACGGACGGGACGTCCGACCTGCTGGAACGGGCGGCGCGCGAGCTGCCGGGAGCGGTCCACCTCAGACACGAGCGCAACGGGGGCCTGGCCACCGCGCGCAACACCGGTCTGGACGCGGCCCGCGGCGAGTACCTGACGTTCCTGGACGGGGACGACTGGCTGGCGCCCGGCCACCTGGCCCGCACCCTGGCCGCCATAGAGGCTCTGAGCTGCGATTTCGTCCGGACCGACCATGTACGGTGCACGGGTAGGTCGCGGAGCGTGCAGCGTGTGCCCTTCGGCCCGGAGTCGGTGGTCGCCGCGCCGCGCACCGCGATCCTGCCCGCCGACCGGGCCACCTCGGTGGACTATCCGTACGCCTGGGCCGGGATGTACCACCGACGGCTGCTGGACCGCGGGGTGCTGCACTTCACCGACGGGCTGCGGACCGCCGAGGACCGGCCGTGGATCTGGCGGCTGCACCGGGAGGCGGCGTCCTTCGCCGCGGTGGGGCTGCCCGGCGTCTTCTACCGGCGCGGGGTTTCCACCTCATTGACGCAAGTGGGGGACGAACGGCAGCTCGATTTCATTCGGGCATTCGATCAGGTGCTCGCGGAGGTCATCGCCGATCGGGAATCGGATCGACTTCTCCCGAAAGCCGTCCGGACCTATTGTGCAATTATCGCCCACCATGTGGGGTCCATCGAAAGGTTCGAGCCGGACGTGGCCAAGAAACTCCGTACGATGAGCACGGCCGCGCTCGGCCGCATGCCGCAGGACGTACTGGACCGGGCCCTCGACTCGATGGACGTCGAACGCTCCACCGTGCTGCGCCGACTGCGCGCCGGCCGCCGCGCCGCCGCCCCCGCACCCGAGGCCGCTCCCGAAGCAGCCCCGTCGGGAGCGAACGTCTGATGCCCACCCAGATCTTCCTGGCCTCCACCCTCTACGGCGCGGCCACGCTCGCCGCGGGCATCGACGCGGGCTCCTTCCCGCCCGCCGGCCGCCGCATCCTGCTGACGAGCAACCACGCCGTCACCGCCGAGGTCACCCCGGGGGTCCCGGACATGCCGGGCTTCGCCGCCCTGCGCTCCCGCTTCGACGAGGTCCTCGACTGGAACCGCGTCATCGAGCCGCAGCACCCCAGCACCTGGGCGCCGCGCGCGGAGGACGTCCCGATGTGGGAGCGGCAGCTGCGCGCGCTGTGGAACCTGGGCGAGGACCGGATCGAGCTGATCGTGGAGTCCCTCCAGGTCCCGCCGGCCCAGAGCCTGTGCCGGCTCTTCCCGGGCGCGGCCGTCGACGTCTACGCCGACGGGCTCATGAGCTACGGCCCCACCCGCTTCCGCCTCGACCCGCAACTCGGGATGCGGGTGCGGCGGGTGCTCCACCTGGACCTGGTGCCCGGGCTGGAGCCCCTGCTGCTGACGGAGTTCGGGGTACGGGTGGAGCTGGTGCCGACGGAGCCTTTCCTCAAGGTCCTCGCGGAGCTCGCCGAGGCCACGACGGCGAGCTGGGCCACCACCGACGGTCCAGCCACCACCGACACCGCCGGACCGGCCGACACCGAGGGTCCGGCCGACGCCGCCGGACCGGCCGGGCGTCCGGCCCTCCTGCTGGGCCAGTACCTCTCCGCGCTCGACCTGATGCCCCTGGCCGAGGAGGAGGAGCTGCACGTGTCGATGGTCCGGGGAGCGCACGCCCTGGGCCACCGGGAGCTGGTCTTCAAACCGCACCCCGGCGCCCCGGCCGCGTACTGCCGCCGGGCCGAGGAGGAGGCCGAAAGGCTGGGCGCCCGGCTGACGGTGATCGCCGCCCCGGTCCTGGCGGAGACCCTCTACCAGCGGCTGCGCCCCGCGCTGGTGGTCGGCTGTTTCTCCACCGGGCTGCTGACCGCCGCCACGTTGTACGGGCTCCCGGTGGCCCGGACCGGCACCGACGCGGTGCTGGCCGCGCTGACCCCGTACCCGAACAGCAACCGGGTCCCGCTGGCGCTGGTGGACGCCCTGCTCCCGGACCTCGCCGACGCCGAGGCGGTCCGTACCTGGACGCCTCCGACCCCCGAGCAGGTCCGGGCGGAGCCGGCGGCACTGCTCACCGCCGTCGGGTTCACCATGCAGCCGCAGATCCTGGCCGCGCACCGGCCGGCGGCCGAGGCCTACCTGGCCAAGCGGCTGACCCCGCGCACCTGGCGGTACTTCACCCGCCGCCGGCTGACCACGCTCGGCCTGCCGGGCGGCATCCCGGCGCAGCTGTCGTTCCTGCCGCGCAGCCCGGCGGTGCGCCGGGCCGTGCGGCGGATGGGGTGGCTGCGCCGGGCGCTCAGCTGACGGCGAGCTTGGCCGCGAAGCCGAGGAAGAGCACGCCCGCCGCCGAGGTGGCTCCGGCCGACAGCCGCTTGCGGCGTCGGAAGGCCGCCGAGAGGCGGGTGCCGCCGAAGATCAGCATCGTCAGGTACAGGAAGCTGCCGGTCTGCAGCAGGCCGCCCAGGAGCAGGAAGGACAGCGCCGGGTAGGCGTAGGACGGGTCCACGAACTGCACGAAGAAGGACATCAGGAAGAGGATGGCCTTCGGGTTCAGGAGGCTGATCAGCAGCGCCCGCCGGTAGGGCCGCTCGTTCTCGGCCGGGTCGGCGGGGACGGCCGACTGCGCCTCGGCCCGCTCCGCGCGCGTACGCCACAGCGCCCAGGCGCCGCGCATCATCCCCACCGCGAGCCACGCCAGGTAGCCGGCCCCGAGGAACTTGACCACGGTGAACACCAGGGGGCTCGCCCGCAGCAGCGCCCCGGCTCCCACGGCGGTCAGCAGCATGAGCACGGCGTCGCCGGTGAACACCCCGGCGGCGGCCTTGTACCCGGTGCGCACCCCGCGGCGGGCGGCCACGGAGAGCACGTAGAGGGAGTTCGGACCCGGCAGCAGAATGATCAGCACCAGGCCGGCGAGATAGGTCGGAAGATCTGTCACACCCAGCATGGGCAGGAGTGTCCCACAAGGTTGCACCTGTCGCGCCAGTGTGTTTCACCAGGTGGAACCGGTGGGCTCGTAGGTCCCCCAGACCTCCCGCAGCGCCCCGCACACCTCCCCCACCGTGGCCCGGGCGCGCAGTGCCTCCTTCATCGGGTACAGCACGTTCGCCGTCCCCGCCGCCGCCTCCTTCAGGGCCGCGAGCGCCGCCGTCACCGCCGTCCCGCGCTCCGCCCGCAGCCGGGCCAGCGCCGCGCACTGGCGCGCCTCGATCGCCGGGTCCACGCGCAGCGGTTCGTACGGTTCCTCGCGCTCCAGCGTGAAGCGGTTGACGCCGACGACCACCCGCTCCCCGCTCTCGGTCTCCTGCGCGATGCGGTAGGCGTTGCGCTCGATCTCGGCCTTCTGGAAGCCGGCCTCGATCGCGGCCACCGCCCCGCCCTGGTCCTCGATCCGGCGCATCAGCGCGAGCGCCGCCGCCTCCAGGTCGTCCGTCATGCGCTCGACCGCGTACGACCCGGCGAAGGGGTCCACGGTGTACGGCACGTCCGTCTCGTACGCGAGGACCTGCTGGGTGCGCAGGGCGAGGCGGGCGGACTTCTCGGTCGGGAGGGCGATCGCCTCGTCGAAGGAGTTGGTGTGCAGCGACTGGGTGCCGCCGAGCACGGCGGCCAGGGCCTGGACGGCCACCCGTACGAGATTCAGTTCGGGCTGCTGGGCGGTGAGCTGGACCCCGGCGGTCTGGGTGTGGAAGCGGAGCATCAGCGACTTCGGGTCGCGGGCGCCGAACTCCTCCCGCATGACGCGGGCCCAGATGCGTCGGGCCGCGCGGAACTTCGCGACCTCCTCCAGCAGGGTGGTGCGGGCGACGAAGAAGAAGGAGAGCCGGGGCGCGAACTCGTCCACCGCCATCCCGGCCGCCAGCGCCGTCCGGACGTAGGCGATGCCGTCGGCGAGGGTGAAGGCCACCTCCTGCGCGGGCGAGGCGCCGGCTTCGGCCATGTGGTAGCCGGAGATGGAGATGGTGTTCCACCGGGGCATCTCGGCCCGGCAGTAGCGGAAGGTGTCGGCCGTCAGGCGCAGGGAGGGGCCGGGCGGGAAGATGTACGTCCCGCGCGCGATGTACTCCTTCAGGACGTCGTTCTGGACCGTCCCCGTCAGTTCCGTGCCCGAGATGCCCTGTTCCTCCGCCACCAGTTGGTAGAGCAGCAGGAGCAGCGCGGCGGGCGCGTTGATCGTCATCGAGGTGGAGACCCGGTCGAGGGGGATCCCGTCGAACAGCGTCCGCATGTCGTCGAGCGAGTCGACGGCGACGCCGACCTTGCCCACCTCGCCCTGCGCGAGGGGGGCGTCGGAGTCGTGTCCCATCTGGGTCGGCAGGTCGAAGGCGACGGACAGCCCGGTGCCGCCGCCCTCGATGAGCTGCCGGTAGCGGGCGTTGGACTCGGCGGCCGTGCCGAAGCCGGCGTACTGCCGCATCGTCCACGGCCGACCGGTGTACATGTTTGGATAAATCCCCCTTGTGTAGGGGAAGTCACCCGGTTGCCCGAGTTCCACCGCGGGGTCCCATCCCGTCAGGTCGGCGGGCCCGTAGACGGGTTCGACGGGAATTCCGCTCTCGGTCTGTGCCATGTGACGTAGTCCTCCGTGGAGCAAGCGGGCCCGGGACCGGTAGAACCTCCCCCGAGCCACCGCTGGGGTTCGCCGGCCGCGTATCGCTTCGTAAGGCTGCGGACGACTGCCGGTCACAATGGCGCAACATCCCGGAGCCGAGTGCAACTGTCCACGCACGCGGAGCATCACCTAGATACACGACGTAGAAACCGGGGGGACTGCAATGCAGCGCCAGAGAGTCATAATCCGCACGATCGGGGTGGCAACCGCCGTCGCACTCGCCGCGACCGCCTGCGGACCGCAGAAGACGGAGCCTGTCGCCTCCGCCTCCTCGGCTTCGTCCTCGCCCACGGCGGGCACCTCCCCCGAAGCCTCTCCCTCCACCGACAACAAGCCCGGCGAGGCCTCGACGTCGCCGTCCGCCTCGGCCTCCGCGCCGCCCTCCGCCTCGGCCTCCTCCTCCCCCGCCGTGAAGGCGATCATGGCCAACGGCGACGAGACCGAGCAGGTGCGCGAGCTCCAGGCCCGGCTGCGCCAGCTCAAGCTGATGTCGGTCGCCCCGACCGGCTTCTACGGCTCCAAGACCACCGCCGCGGTCAAGTCCTTCCAGTCGAAGCACGGCCTGAACGCCACCGGCTCGGTCGACGAGGCCACCTGGAAGAAGATCGAGGGCGCCAGCAAGAAGCCCACCGCCGACGAGCTGCGCCCCTCGACCGTCAACGAGGTCGACGCCCCGGACCCGCGCTGCATGCAGGGCCGCGTCATGTGCATCAGCAAGGAGAGCCGCACCCTCGCCTGGATGATCGACGGCAAGGTCGTCTCCACGATGGACGTGCGCTTCGGCTCCGAGAACACCCCGACCCGCGAGGGCGTGTTCGACGTGGGCTGGAAGGCCAAGGAGTGGACGTCGACGATCTACCACACGCCGATGCCGTACGCGATGTTCTTCAGCGGCGGCCAGGCGGTCCACTACTCGGCCGACTTCGCGGCCCGCGGCTACAACGGGGCCTCGCACGGCTGCGTGAACGTCCGGGACAAGGGCAAGCTGTCGGCGCTGTTCGACCAGGTGAAGGTCGGCGACAAGGTCGTCGTCTACTGGTGATGCCACCGGGGCCGCGGACAGGATCGTGATCCGGTCCCGCGAGCCCGTGAGGCCCGCGCCCGCGGCGGGCGCGAGCGAGCGAGAACCAAGAAGCCCGAGGCACTCGCCTCGGGCTTCTTCCGGTTCGAACGTCATGGGCGCGGGCAGGGCCGGGGGAACGTGCCCCGCCCGCGCCGGTTGCGCAGAGCCCAGGGGTACGGGGGGAACCCCGGCTCATGCGCGGCCGATGACCAGTCGGCTCGATATGTACTGCGCCGCCGGTTCGAAAAGTGTTACAGGCAGGTCAGCACATGTGTCAGCGGCCGGTGCGCAGGTCGACCGAACCCCGCGGGAGCGTCGGTGTCAGGGTCGGCGCGCGGAGCGTTCCGCCCCCCAGCTGGGTGTCGCTGCGCTTGCCGCCGGCGCCCCCGTCGTCGAGCACCGACTTGCAGTAGTCCGGGATCCGGGTGAGTCCGTTGGCCAGGCGCGAGAGCCGCTCGCGGCGCGCCTCGTCGAGCCGGCCGGCCTTGAACTCCGTGCAGAGGTCGGCGACCTTGAGGAGGGTATCGCCGTCGCGGTCGCGGTCCTTGCCGCCCGTGGTGCCGCCGCCGAAGGTGTCCCGGTCGATGTCCTTGCCGCCTATGCCGCCCGTGGCGCCGCTGCCGCCCTGGACGTCCTTGCCCGCGCCGGCCGTCGCCGAGGAACCCGAGGAGGTGCCGGCGCCCGCGCCGGTCCCCGGTGTCGCGGTACGCCCGTCCGGACCGGGCGGCTGCGTCGCGCCCGTGGCGGGCGTCGAATTCGAGCCATACGGCTGCGGGGTGGGGGTCGGCTTCGAACTGGCGCTCGGCGCTCCGCTGCCGATGCCCGGGGCCGGGTCCTCGCCGGCGCTCACGGACATCGCCGGCCCGGGTCCCGCGCTGTCGTGCCGGGACCCGTCCAGCAGCCCGGCGCCCGCCGCGGCGGCCAGTCCGCCCACGGCGACACTGGCCAGGGCCGCGGCCAGGCCGAAGCTCACGGCGCGGCGGCGGCGAGGGGCGGGCACGGCAACGACGCGGCCGAGGTCGATCAGGGGTTCCTCGGACAGGGCCGTCACATCGGGCGCCGCGACGGGGCGCGCGCCACCGCGGGCCGCGCGGAAGGCGGCCACCGCCGCGGCCTCGCCGGGCAGTTCCCCACCCGCGGGCAGCGGCGCGTTCACGCCACCCAAGGCGTCCAGGGCGGCACGCAGTCGGGCCGCCTCGTTCCGGGCACGCTGATCGGCGGCCGGCCCCACAGGTTCCACCGGTTCGCCGCGTAGCAGTTCTTCCGCCGCGGCTTCGTCCAGCCACCTGTTGCGCTCGTCGGCCATCACATGTCCTTCTGCGTCCGCCAACGTGAATCCGTCACACCGGTTTGTTCTACGAAGCCCCCGCCCCGGCCGCGCTGGGCGGGTACGGCGTCGAGATCCCTCCCGCCCCCGCCGCCCCACGCCTGGCCACGGGCATTATGGCCGACCGCCGGGCCCGGACCGGAGCCGGCGTCCGGGTCGGGCTCGGGGCCGCCCTCCGGGCCGAGCAGCTCGGCCAGCTTCTTCAGGCCCCGGTGGGCCGCGGTCCGTACGGCGCCGGGCCGCTTGCCGAGGGTCTCGGCCGCGCTCTTGGCGTCCAGGCCGACCACGACCCGTAGGACGACGGCCTCGGCCTGGTCCTGCGGAAGCTGCGCGATGAGGGCCATGGTCCGGCCGGTGGAGAGGGACTCCATGGCCGCGCCCGCGGTGTCGCACTCGGCGGCCCAGCTCGTCAGCTCGGTGTCGTCGCCCCCGATGGCGGGGCGGCGGCCGCGCATGCGGATGTGGTCCAGGGCGCGGTTGCGGGCGATGCGGGCCGCCCAGCCGCGGAAGCGGTCGGCGTCGCCGGTGAAGGAGTCGAGGTCGCGGGCGATCTGCAGCCAGGCCTCGGAGGTCACGTCCTCCGCGTCGCCGTCCCCGACGAGCGTGCGTACGTACCCGAGCAGCCGTGGGTGCACGGCGCGGTACACAGCACGGAACGCGTTCTCGTCGCCGTCCTGTGCCGCGAGCACCGCGGCGGTCAGCTCCGCGTCGTCCCCCAGCAAAGTCCCCAACCCGTTCACTGTCCTGTACGTGTGGCGCAAATCAGCACGTTACGGCTTTCAAGTACCTCTCGTCCACGAGTGATACAACGTGCAACCAATCCTGTGCGGAGCGAGGTGTGACACAAAACGCACCCGAGGCGCTGACAGGGGTACGGGCTTGTCGCACGAGCCCGTGACGGATGGCGACCGGGGCCTCTCCTGTGGGGGGTGGCGGCCTCGGTCGCCCTCCCCTTCGCGAGGCTCCCACCATGCCTGCCCGTGGCGCCCACGTCATCCTTTCGGCTCACTTCCGGGTGAAATCCCCGAATCGGTACGACACACCCTGCCCTGCGTCGATAGCGTGGCGGTACACCCCCGCCGCGCCCCGAGGAGCCCCCTGCTGTCCAGCCACCTTCCGGCACAGACCCCAGGGCGCACCTCCCGGACCGGATCCGGGGGAGGTTCCGATCCTTCTCACGGATTCGGGCTGGCTCGGTTCAACGCCCTGTCCCCCGAGGTCGCCCATGCCGTCCTGCTGCACTGCTGCGGAAGCCGGCGCTGGGCGCACCGGATGGCGACGCACCGCCCCTACCCGGATCCCGGGGCCCTGCTCGCCGCCGCCGACGAGGCCTCGTACGACCTCTCGCAGGGCGATCTGACCGAGGCCCTGGCCGCGGAGCGCTCGGCGGAACTGGCCCACGGGGCTCCGTACGCCGCCCTGCTGGCCCTCGACGCGGCCCACGCGGAGTACGAACGGAAGTTCGGCCACGCCTTCGTGATCTGCCTCGACGGGCACCCGCCGGAGGAGCGGGCCGACCAGCTGCTGGGGGCGATCCGGCGGCGGATGGGCCACGAGGTCGACGAGGAGCGCTCGATCTCCGCGGACGAGCTGCGCCGCCTCGCGCAGGCCCGGCTCCGGGATCTGACACGCCGGCTGACCTCGCGGGATGGGCCGACTGCCACGGAAATCGGGCTATTCGCCCCTGTGGGATAGCCCGTACGTGCCTGTTTGATCACACCGATGGCCCCCGCGCAAGGGAACCGACAAAGCGTCGCTACGATGTCCGGGGCCGGAGGACCGTACCCGGCCGGGCCCGACCGACAAAGAAGCCGGCTGGCCCCCGCCCCGCTTCCGGAGGGTTTTCCGTGCCGGCTGGAACGTTGTACCGCGGCCGGGAAGGAATGTGGTCCTGGGTGGCTCATCGAGTCACCGGCGTCCTCATCTTCTTCTTCCTGTTCGTACACGTCCTCGACACCGCTCTCGTCCGCGTCTCCCCCGAGGCGTACGACGATGTCGTGGCTACCTACAAGACACCGATCGTCGCGCTGCTGGAATACGGCCTCGTCGCCGCCATCCTCTTCCACGCGCTCAACGGTCTCCGTGTCATCGCCGTGGACTTCTGGTCCAAGGGTCCGCGCTACCAGAAGCAGATGCTCTGGACCGTCGTGATCACCTGGATCGTGCTGATGATCGGGGCCCTGTACCCCGTCCTGGGCCACGCCTACCTTGAACTGTTCGGGAAGTGACACGTATGTCTTCTGACACTTCTTTCGAAAAGGGAGTCGGCGACGTGGAGGGCGTGTCCCTCTACGACGTGGACAACCCGGCGCCCTACATCGAGGCCCCGCGCAAGCGGACCGGCAAGACCCCGCGCTCGACCCGCGGGAACTTCGAGATGGTCGCGTGGCTCTTCATGCGCCTCTCGGGCATCGTGCTCGTCGTCCTGGTCATCGGCCACCTGCTGATCCAGCTGGTGCTCGACGGCGGCGTGTCCAAGATCGGTTTCGCCTTCGTGGCCGGCCGCTGGGCTTCCCCGTTCTGGCAGGTCTGGGACCTGCTGATGCTGTGGCTGGCCATGCTGCACGGCGCCAACGGTCTGCGTACCGTCATCAACGACTACGCGGAGCGTGCCAACACGCGGCTGTGGCTGAAGGGCCTGCTCTACACCGCCACGGTGTTCACCATCCTTCTGGGCACGCTGGTGATCTTCACCTTCGACCCGAACATCCGCTAGGCAACGGGGCTGAGGCGAAACCAATGAAGATCCACAAGTACGACACCGTCATCGTCGGCGCGGGTGGCGCGGGTATGCGCGCCGCCATCGAGTCGACGAAGCGCAGCCGCACCGCAGTGCTGACGAAGCTCTACCCGACCCGCTCCCACACGGGCGCCGCGCAGGGCGGCATGGCCGCCGCGC
Organism: Streptomyces sp. CLCI03; assembly: GCF_053615355.1. NCBI lineage: Bacteria > Bacillati > Actinomycetota > Actinomycetes > Kitasatosporales > Streptomycetaceae > Streptomyces > Streptomyces sp. CLCI03. Next base: position 3,268,296 of record NZ_CM132132.1, read on the forward strand.
TCGCCAACGTGGAAGAGGACAACTGGGAGTGGCACACCTTCGACACGGTCAAGGGTGGTGACTACCTGGTCGACCAGGACGCCGCCGAGATCCTGGCGAAGGAGGCCATCGACGCGGTCCTCGACCTGGAGAAGATGGGCCTGCCGTTCAACCGCACCCCGGACGGCACCATCGACCAGCGCCGCTTCGGCGGGCACTCCCGCAACCACGGCGAGGCGCCGGTCCGCCGGTCCTGCTACGCCGCGGACCGCACGGGCCACATGATCCTCCAGACGCTCTACCAGAACTGCGTCAAGGAGGGCGTGGAGTTCTTCAACGAGTTCTACGTCCTGGACCAGCTCCTGGTCGAGGAGGACGGCGTCAAGAAGTCGGCCGGTGTGGTCGCGTACGAGCTCGCCACCGGCGAGATCCACGTGTTCCAGGCCAAGGCCGTCATCTACGCCTCCGGCGGCACCGGCAAGTTCTTCAAGGTGACCTCCAACGCGCACACCCTCACGGGTGACGGCCAGGCGGCCTGCTACCGCCGCGGCCTGCCGCTGGAGGACATGGAGTTCTTCCAGTTCCACCCGACGGGCATCTGGCGCATGGGCATCCTGCTGACGGAGGGCGCCCGCGGTGAGGGCGGCATCCTCCGCAACAAGGACGGCGAGCGCTTCATGGAGAAGTACGCGCCGGTCATGAAGGACCTCGCGTCCCGTGACGTCGTCTCGCGCTCCATCTACACCGAGATCCGTGAGGGCCGCGGCTGCGGTCCGGCCGGTGACCACGTGTACCTGGACCTGACGCACCTCCCGCCGGAGCAGCTCGACGCGAAGCTCCCGGACATCACCGAGTTCGCGCGCACCTACCTGGGCATCGAGCCGTACACGGACCCGATCCCGATCCAGCCCACCGCGCACTACGCCATGGGCGGCATCCCGACCAACGTCGAGGGTGAGGTCCTCAGCGACAACACCACCGTCGTCCCGGGTCTGTACGCGGCCGGCGAGGTCGCGTGCGTGTCGGTGCACGGCGCGAACCGTCTGGGCACCAACTCGCTGCTGGACATCAACGTCTTCGGCAAGCGCTCCGGCATCGCCGCCGCCAAGTACTCGCAGGAGAACGACTTCGTCGAGCTCCCGGAGAACCCGGCGCAGCAGGTCGCCGACCTCGTCGAGCACCTGCGCAACTCCACGGGCAACGAGCGGGTCGCCGACCTGCGTCTGGAGCTCCAGGAGACGATGGACGCGTGCGTGATGGTGTTCCGTACGGAGCAGACCATCAAGACCGCGGTCGAGAAGATCGCGGAGCTGCGCGAGCGCTACAAGAACGTGTCCGTCCAGGACAAGGGCAAGCGCTTCAACACGGACCTGCTGGAGGCCATCGAGCTGGGCAACCTGCTCGACCTGGCCGAGGTCATGGCCGTGTCCGCGCTGGCGCGCAAGGAGTCCCGCGGCGGTCACTACCGCGAGGACTACCCGAACCGCGACGACGTCAACTTCATGCGCCACACCATGGCGTACCGCGAGGTCGGCGCCGACGGCAAGGATTCGGTCCGGCTGGACTACAAGCCCGTCGTCGTCACCCGCTACCAGCCGATGGAGCGTAAGTACTGATGGCCACCCCGACCCTGGACAAGATGGAGGCCGCGGCCGCGGCCTCGCCCTTCATCACGGTCACCTTCCGGATCCGCCGCTTCAACCCCGAGATCTCCGACGAGTCTCAGTGGCAGGACTTCCAGGTCGAGATCGACCCGAAGGAGCGCGTGCTCGACGGTCTCCACAAGATCAAGTGGGACCTCGACGGTACGCTGACGTTCCGCCGCTCGTGCGCGCACGGCATCTGCGGCTCCGACGCGATGCGGATCAACGGCAAGAACAGGCTCGCCTGCAAGACGCTGATCAAGGACATCAACCCGGAGAAGCCGATCACCGTCGAGGCCATCAAGGGCCTCACGGTGATGAAGGACCTTGTCGTCGACATGGAGCCCTTCTTCCAGGCGTACCGCGACGTCATGCCGTTCCTGGTCACCAAGGGCAACGAGCCGACGCGCGAGCGTCTGCAGTCCGCCGAGGACCGCGAGCGCTTCGACGACACCACCAAGTGCATCCTGTGCGCCGCGTGCACGTCCTCGTGCCCGGTGTTCTGGAACGACGGCCAGTACTTCGGCCCGGCGGCGATCGTCAACGCGCACCGCTTCATCTTCGACTCGCGTGACGAGGCCGGCGAGCAGCGGCTGGAGATCCTGAACGACAAGGACGGCGTGTGGCGCTGCCGCACGACCTTCAACTGCACCGACGCGTGCCCGCGTGGCATCGAGGTCACGAAGGCGATCCAGGAAGTCAAGCGCGCGCTGATCACGCGCCGCTTCTGACCTTCCGGTCCGCGTGTGCGAGGGCCCCGTCCCCGGTTCGTCCGGGGGCGGGGCCCTCGCCGTTCCCTCGGGCTCGTCAGCGGCGGATCTGGCCGGTGATCGTCGGGTCGGTGATCTCGGTGTCCTTCGCGAGCAGCAGGGCCTTGGAGAGGATGACCGCGAGGGTGCGGTCCCCTTCGAAGGGCAGATAGCCCGTCTCGAAGGTGCCCGAGCCCGCGGGGCCGCCCGGCACGATGCACAGGTACTGGTCGTTCGGCGTCATCAGGATGTTCCCCGAGCCGAGGTGGATCTTGTACGTGCGCAGATCGCCCCGCACGTGCAGGAACCGGCCCTCGACCCTGCAGCGGTCGGCGACGGCCAGCCGCGGTACCAGCCGCTCCAACAGCACCCGCCGGGTCTCGGCGCTCTGGTTCAGCTCGCCGAAGGCGTACGAGGTCCAGTACGCGCCGAAGCGTCCCTCGGGCCCGCCGTCGGCCCAGGTCGGGTCGTTGGCGATGCCGGCCACACCGACGAAGAGGTCGACGTCCCGCAGCACCTCGCTCAGCACCAGCGCCGGTATCTCCGTGAGCGGCAGCGGGTCCACGGGGTCGTGCTCGTGGTCGTCCCACCGCCGCATCGTGTACTCGCCGCCGTACGTGCTCGCCTCGTTCTGCGGGGCGTCGATCGGGTAGAAGCGCACCTGGTCGGTCCGCAGCCGCAGATAGCTGCCGGACCCGGTGGTGTCGACCCCGTACTCCTCCCCGTCGCCCTCGATCCAGTACTCGGCGCGCAGCCCCCATCGCGGCAGCTCGCGGGTGGCGGGCGGGGCGCTGTCGTCCACGCACAGCCGTAGCCTGTTGCGCCAGCCGCGGGCCGCGGCCAGCGAGTGGAACTGGTGCTGGCGCAGGACGTGTGCGGCGAAGCGGTTGGAGTAGGTGCCCGTGTTCCGCTCGGCGTCGGTCAGCAGGTACACCTCGCGGTGGGCCTGTTTGAAGGGCTGGGTCACGGCGTACCGCTCCAGCAGGTCGCGCCAGGCGACCACCTCGGCGGGCTCCCTGCCCACGGGGTGCCAGAGCTCCACGGTGGCCTGCCCCGTGTCCTGGTCCAAGGGGGCGCCGGTGAGGGTGCGCAGCTGCCCGTCCGCGTGGACGACGGCAGTGCCGTCCACCGTCCAGATGAGCCGCCGCGCCAGGGTCCCGACCAGCGGGTGGTCGAGGTACCGGGCGCGCCACTGCCCGTACGCCCAGCGGCGCCGGGCCAGGAACTGTCCGTCCAGCCGTTCCGCCTGCGCGGTCAGCGAGGTGGTGATGTCCTTGACGGTGGCCTTGAGTTCCTTCAGCTCCTCGGCGTGGTCCCGGCGTACGCCGGCGGGCACGCTCCTGAGTTCCTTGCCCGCGGCGTTGCGCCAGCGGACCACGGCCCTGGTCCCGTGGACCTCCAGCAGTGCGGTGGCCTCACCGATGCGGAACTCGGCCTGACCCACCTCGCTCAGCCCGTGCGCGGGAACGGCCAGTTCCTCGATCTCCTCGCGGCTCAGACCGAGTACGGCGGCGCGCGCCTCCAGCGCCGCGTCGACGAGCTTGGCGGTGCCCTTGTACGTCACCCGGGTTGCCAGGCGCGCGAGTTCGGCGAGGGCCGCGTCACCTTCCATCCGGGCCAGGGAGTTGACGGCGGCGTTGGCCACCTTCGGGTTGCGCGGTCCGATCCCGGCGACCTTGCGCAGCGCGCTCTCCGCCAGCGCGCCGAGCGCGCGGACCGCACCGGGGTGCGGTGGCAGGAAGGACAGCAGCCAGGCCAGGCCGCGCAGGGCGTCGGCGTTGAAGGGATCGAAGGCGTTGTCGACGTCCTGCTCGTACGGGCCGCGCTCCAGCCGCACGGTCCGGGGCCGCCCGACGAGGGCCAGCCACTCCACGACGGCCTCGCGCACGGCGTCGCCGTCGAGCCGGCCGAGGAGCGCCCGGCCGCGCTTCTCCCAGGCGCGGGAGGGCTTGGCGGATCCGGCGGTCCGCGCGTGGGCGAGCAGCTCGTGCCACCGCTCGTCCGCCATCGCCCGCTCCGCCCACTCCTCGCCGACGTTGAGCACGGGTGCGGTGAGGGTGGCGGCCAGGTCGACGAGGGCGGCCGGGCAGTACGTGCCGACGGCGGCGCTGCGTCGGACGGTCGCGATGACGCCCGGGGTGAGCGGGCGCCCGGCGGCGACCTCGGCGTGGACCAGCGGCTCGTGGTGGGCGACGTACGAGAAGGTGGGGGCGTGGGCGACGGTCTCCAGCTGCGCCGTCCGTTCCTCGGCCAGGGGCAGGTCGTCGAGGCCCTCGCCGACGAGCGCGATCATCTTCAGCAGCTTCACCTCCACCTCCCGCGTGTGGGGCGCGCGCCGGTGGTGGTCGGCGAACCGCTCCAGCGCCAGGCGGCGGTCCGCCTCCGGGAGCAGCCGCATCCCTTCGACGTGTCGGCGGACGTCGTCGACGCGGTACTCGGCGGCGTACACGGTCGCGTGCAGGAACTCCTCCGCCGCCGCCTCGATGTCCCAGGCCATCAGCCACCCACCAGCGCGACGAGCTCGAGGAAGGTGACCTCGACGCCGAACGGCAGGTCCATCTCCTCGTCCAGGTCGAGGATCTGGCGGTCCCCCACCAGGACCAGGAAGCCGTTGCGCTCGAACGCCTTGAGCGCCAGCTCGGTCTGCTTCCGCGGGTCGATGCGGCGCGGCGTCCGCAGCGCGTACCCGTTGAGGGCGTGCTCGGCGCCCTCCGGGCGGACCAGCCCGTGGAAGACCTCCGGCCGCTTCGCGTGGTACTCCGCGACCTCCTGGAAGATCCGGCGCCGGATCAACTCGCGCAGCGTGAGCCGCTCCTCGGCCATGTCGAGGCCCCAGCCCTCGCTGCGGCCGCCGGCGGTCGTCTCGTCGACGAAGGTCACCATTCCCATGACTCCGACAGTAGGGGCGAGCACCGACAACGGGCGGTGCGGGCCCCCAGCGGCGGTCAGGGGCCCCTCAGGGTCCGGTGGGGGTCTTCACCCATGGTCGGTGGATCTTGGCCGCAACAGACTTCCGTACATGCCGAAGACCGCGTACTCCGCTCCCGCCGCCACCCGCCGGACCCGCTGGACCGCCCTGGTCCTCGCCGGCGCGGCCCTCGCTTCCGTCACCGCCGGCGCCGTCCTGCCGGCCTCGGCCACCGAGCTGCCGGGCGCACCGGGGACCGCTGCCGCCCGGGCGTACCACCCGGTCGACACCGCCGCCCTGACCGCGTTGATGAAGCCCGACGCCGTGGCGAGCGGCACCATGGTCCGGGTGGGCGGGACGGGTCCCGGATGGACCGCGGCCACCGGCCCGCTCTCGCGGGACCCGGCCGCGAACTTCCGTATCGGCAGCATCACCAAGCTGTTCACCTCCACCCTGGTCCTCCAGCTCGTCGGCGAGGGCCGCTTCACCCTGGACACCCCCGTCCAGGAGCTCCTCCCGGGCACCCTTCCGGCGCACTGGAAGCCGATCACCGTCGGCCAGTTGCTGAGCCACACCAGTGGCATCCAGGAGCCCTGCGTGGAGTTCGTGGCCGGCGAGGCGCCGACCCCGGAGCAGGTCGTCGCCCACTGGACCGACCCGAAGTGCGCCGCGCCCCAGTACCCCGTGCGCGTGCAGCGGTACAACGGCGCCAACTACTTCCTCCTCGGCATGGTCGTCGAGAAGGTCACCGGCCGCTCCTACGCCGACGAGATCAGGCGCCGCATCGCCCGGCCGTTGGGGCTGCGCCACACGTACTCCCCGAAACCCGGTGACCGCACCGTCCCCGGCCCGGTGCTCGCCGACGGCGGCGAGATCGAGCCGTGGGCCTGGGCCGAGGGCGGCATGCTCTCCAACGCCCCCGACCTGGAGCGCTTCATGACCGGCCTGCTGCGCGGCCGGCTGCTGAAGCCGGCCCAGCAGCGGCAGTTGTTCGCCATGCCGGCGCTGTCCGAGGGCGCGGTGGACCGCTTCAGCACGGGCGGGCTGATGCGCGCCGAGATCGGCGGCACCGTCGTCTGGGGCAAGACCGGCTCCATGGGCCGCTCCACGAGCGGGGTGTTCGCCACCGAGGGCGGTCGTCGCACACTGGTCTACTCCTTCCTTCCGGCAGGCGAGGACCGCGAGTTGGTGCGGGGGCGGATCGTGGCTCTGGTCGGCGCGGCGCTCTGACCTGGGTTGCGGGACCGGGGGTACAGGGCGCGAGTCCCTGTGGAAGGATCGGCGGCATGAGCGAGCAGCAGCCGAATCCGTACACGAGCGACCCCGCCGGCCAGGGCGGTCAGCCCGGCACGCCCGCCACGCCCGGCCAGGGCGACTACAAGTGGGGCCCCGGCGAGGCCAGTTACGGCTACCCGCAGCCCTACCCGGCGCCTCCGGCACCCCCGGCCTACCAGCCGACCATCGGCGGCGCCGGCATCCCGGCCCCCGCCTACAACGCCCCCGCTCCTGTCGGCGGAGCCGGTCTGTCCCTCGGTGACATCACCATCGCGGGGGACCAGATCATCACCCCTTCGGGCAACATGCCGCTGCGGGGCGCGATGTGGAACGCGACGGACTTCTCGCGCACCGAGGAGAAGATCCCGCCGCACGCGATCGTGCTGGCGATCGTCTTCTTCCTCTTCTGCCTGCTCGGCCTGCTCTTCCTGTTGATGAAGGAGAAGACCACCACCGGCTACATCCAGGTGACGGTCACCAGCGGCGGCCGCCACCACTCCACGATGATCCCGGCGGTGGACGCGTACACCTACCAGTGGGTGATGGGCCAGCTGAACTACGCGCGTTCGCTGAGCATGTAAGGCGCACGCTCCGCAGGGCAGGCCCTGGGCCGGCCGTCGGGCCAAGGCCCGGGCGGCCCTTGCGGTGCCCCGTGTGTGATGGGGTGCGGAGCGGGCCGGCGGGTCAGGCACGCTCCTCCGTACCATCCACAGGTGATCAATCCGTTCTTCCACACACCCGGACGCCGCTTCATCACCGTGGCCGTGCTGGCCGCCGTTGTCGCCTTCGGCTGGTACGCCGTTCAGCCGGTCCATCCGCGATGCGCGATCGGCTCGGGGGCCCTCATGTCCGCCGGCACCTCGGCGGAAGAGATGGAAGCCGCAGCCAGGCAGGCTTACGAGGATGCCGTGGCCGACGGCGCGTGCGGACCGTCACACGCCCGATTCCGAGACTGGATCGGCTGACCTGAGCCCGCAGCCCAGACGTTCTGCGGACCTGGGCACCGTCGTGGGACCCGCGACGAGCCAGAGGCCGCCGCTGCCCTCGCCAGGGCCCTAGCCGAGGAGCCGACCGCCATCCTCGGTCCCTCGTCACCTACTCCTCAGGCGGTGACGAGGCTCGGGTTCCCCTGAGTACCGCTCTTCCGGCTCGGGTCCTCAGGCCGGGCCAACGGTTCGGCTTCTTGATCGCGCGCGGGCACTCCCGGCCGCGCCGGGCCGGCAGAAGGCGTGCACGTCCCTCCCGCCCGGCCTCGACGTGCGCCCCGGCCTCCTGCGCGGCGAGTTCCGCCGGCCGTCGGCCCGGCCCACCCCCTCCCCCGCGACGCCCGCGCTCGCGCTGCTCGCGAACCGGTTCCGCGGCACCCCCGGAACATCGCTTGAACTTGTTCAAAAAGAGGCCTACAGTCATCCCTGTCAGCAGTTTGAACACGTTCAAAGGAGCTGGGGACAATGGACCTCACCGTCGTCACGTACGTCATCTACCTGCTCATCAGCATCGCCCTCACCGTCTGGGTGGCGCGCACGCTCAGCCGTAACGGTCGCGTCTTCATCGGTGACGTCCTGCACGGGAACGAGAAGCTCGCCGACGCGGTCAACCAGCTCCTGGTGGTCGGCTTCTACCTCGTGAACATCGGCTTCGTGACCCTCTACCTCCGGTCGAGCGAGGAGATCGTGACCCCCCGGGCCCTCTTCGAGGCGCTCTCGGTCAAGCTCGGCGTCGTCCTGCTCGTCCTCGGCGTCATGCACCTGGGGAACGTGTGGGCGCTGAACCGGATGCGCCGCCGGGGGATCATGGAGCGCCAGCAGACCCCGCCCGTCCCGCCGCAGGCGTGGACCGCGCCGGTCGGGGCCTGAGCCGTGCCGACCGCCACCGCCGCCGTCCGGCGCCTGACCGTCCTCTACGACGCCGACTGCCCGCTCTGCGTGCACATCCGGCACTGGCTGCTCGCGCAGCGGTGGCTGGTCCCGCTCGCGCTGGTGCCCGCCGGATCCTGGGAGGCGCGCCGCCGGTTCCCCCGGCTCGACCACGCCTCCACGCTCCGGGAGATCACCGTCGTCGGGGACTCGGGGCAGGTGTGGACCGGGACCGAGGCCTTCATCGTGTGCCTGTGGGCGCTGGCCGAGCACCGGCCGAAGGCGAACTGGCTGGCCACCCCGGCCGGCCGGCCCTTCGCCCGGGCGGCCATGTACACGGCCTCCGCCTGGCGGCAGGCCGTCCGTACCGGGGGTCACCCCGAGGGCTCCGAAGGACCGGCCTGTGACGACCATTGCGCCGTCCCCCGATAGGCTCATACACCGTGACTGATCAGAAGGCTCCCAAGAGCGAGCAGACCCGCACGCTCATCCTCGAAACCGCGCTCCGCCTCTTCCAGGAGCGCGGCTTCGACAAGACGACGATGCGGGGTATCGCGAAGGAGGCCGGCGTCTCGGTCGGCAACGCCTACTACTACTTCGAGTCGAAGGAACACCTGGTCCAGGGGTTCTACGACCGGATCGGCGCCGCCCACCAGGCGGCGGTCCGGCCCATCCTGGACAACGAGACCGACCTGCAGAAGCGGTACGCGGGCGTGTTGACGGCCTGGCTCGACATCGCCGCGCCGTACCACGAGTTCGCCTCGCAGTTCTTCAAGAACGCCGCCGACCCGGAGAGTCCGCTCAGCCCGTTCTCGCCGGAATCCGAAACGGCGCGCAAGGCCGCGATCGCCATACACCGCGAGGTGCTGGCGGGCGCGAAGACGAAGGTGCCGGCCGAGCTGGCCGACGTACTGCCGGAGCTGATGTGGCTCGCGCAGATGGGCCTGGTCCTGTACTGGGTCTTCGACCGCTCCCCGAACAGCGAGAAGACGCGGCGGCTCGCCGAGCGCGGCGCGCAGCTGACGACGCGGGGCATCGTCCTGGCCCGGTTCCGGGTGCTGCGGCCGCTGGTGCGGGAAGTGCACGAGCTGTTCGCGGACTTCCTGCCGGGCATGGCCCAGACGGCCACGGCGGGAGCCCGGCGCAGGGCCTCGGACCCGTACCCCGACGAGGAACCGAAGACACGGCGCACGTAGCCGCCGGGGGCGCGCCGGCTACAGCCAGTCGAGTTCCCACAGCCGCCAGACGCCGGTGCCGTCGGACAGGTACTGGGCTCCGGTGACGTCCTCCCGGGACATCACGTAGTCCTTCTTCTGCCAGATCGGCACCATCGGGGCCTGCTGGGCGACCAGCTTCTGCAGGTCGCGGAACTCGGCGGCGGCCTCGCTCCGCTCCGAGTGGGACTGGGTGCGGGTGATCAACTCGTCCACGTGCTTGTCGGAGAAGCCGTTGTTCATGGACGAGTCGGCGCCGACGAGCGGGGCGAGGAAGTTGTCCGCGTCCGGGAAGTCCGCGATCCAGCCGATGGTGTAGGCGTCGAACTCACCCGCCGCGTACCCCTTCTGGAAGTCGTTCCACTGCTCGACCGGCTTGATCGTCACCTGGAAGAGGCCGGTGGCCTCCAGCTGCTTCTTGAGCTCCTCGGCCTCGGGCAGGTTCGCGCCGCGGACGTTCACGCCGAGGTTGAGGTGGACGGCCGAGGTGATCCCGGCGTCCTTGAAGAGCTTCTTGGCGGTGGCCACGTTCGGCGCCGGGTAGGCGTCGAAGAACGGCGTGCTGTGGCCGGCGATGCCCGCCGGGACCAGGGAGTACAGCGGGGTGACGGTCCCCTTGTGGACCTCCACGGCCACCTTGGAACGGTCGAGCACGGCGGCGACGGCCTGGCGGACGGCGAGCGGGGCCGCAGTGGAGCCGGGGCGGACGTTGAAGACGATGGAGCGGGTCTCGCTGCCGCCGGAGGCCTGGTAGCGGGTGTCCTTCAGGCCCGGGTTGAGGCCGGCCAGCACCGTGGGCGGCATGTCCCGGTGGGCGACGTCGATCCGGTGGGCCTTCCATGCCTGGTCGAGCTGCCCGGAGTCCTTGAAGTACTTGACGGTGACGGGCGTGTGGGCGGCCTTGCCCTGGCCCTTGTACGAGCCGTTGGGCTTGAGCTCGGCGCTCGTACCGGCCTTGTACTCGCCCAGCGCGTACGGCCCGGAGCCGTCCACCTTGCCGTCCTCGCGCAGGGACTTCGCCGGGTACTTGTCCTTGTCGACGATCGCGGCGGCGCCCGTCGCGATCTTGAAGGGGAAGGTGGCGTCACCGGCGGAGAGGGTGAAGGTGACCGTGCGCCCCTCGGCCTGGACCGACTCCAGGGTGTTGAAGAGGGGAGCCGGCCCCTGGTCGGAGTTGATCGCCTTGATGCGGTCGAAGGAGTACTTGACGTCCTCGGCGGTGATGGCGCGGCCGCCCGTGAACTTCACGTCGGGGCGCAGCTCGCACCGGTAGACGGTGAGCTTCTGGCCCACGAAGCCGCAGGAGGCGGCGGCGTCCGGCACGGGGGCGTCGGAACCGGGCTTGATGGTCAGCAGCGACTGGTAGATGTTGCTGAACAGGGCCCAGGAACCGGCGTCGTACGCCCCGGCGGGGTCGAGGGAGGAGACCACGTCACTCGTCCCGACCCGGACGGCACCGCGCCCGCCGCCGTCCTCGGGCAACAACTGCCAGACACCCACACCGACCACGCCGAGGACCAGCCCGGCCGCGATCACCTTCGAGCGGACAGACCGCATCCCCTGAACCCCACCCCATGACCCGATGACAGCGACGCGCTGTCCGATTAACGGTCATCCCATCACGGAATATCAGCCACCGGAAGGCGAGTTGGCGAAGGCTCTGACGAGGTTTGGGACGGATCAGGCCTGAAATGAGGCGAGTTCGACGACGGTGATGTCGGACGGCGCCCCCACCCGGACCGGCGGCCCCCAGGCTCCGGCCCCGCGGGACACGTAGAGCTGGGTGTCGCCGTAGCGCTCCAGACCGGCGACGGTGGGGTTGGCGAGCTCCGCGAGGTAGTTGCCGGGCCAGAGCTGGCCGCCGTGCGTGTGGCCGGAGAGCTGGAGGTCGACGCCGTGACGGACGGCGTCGTGGATGACGACGGGCTGGTGCGCGAGGAGCACGGAGGCCCGCGTCCGGTCCCGGTCGCCGAGGGCCGCGCCGAAGTCGGGTCCCTTGCCCTCCCGCTCGCCCTGGATGTCGTTGACCCCGGCGAGATCGAAGTGGGGCAGCTCCTTGCGGGCGTTCTCCAGCGGGTTCAGCCCCAGATCGCGGACATGGTCGATCCACTGCTGGGCGCCGGAGAAGTACTCGTGGTTGCCGGTGACGAAGAACGATCCGTGACGGGCGTCGAGCAGGCGCAGCGGCTCCGCCGCGTGCCCGAGGTCGGGGACGCTGCCGTCGACGAGGTCGCCGACGATGGCGATGAGGTCGGGCTGGGTGCGGTTGACCGTGTCGACGATGCGCTGCGTGTGGGCGCGGCCGAGCACGGGGCCGAGGTGGACGTCGCTGACGACGGCGATCCGGAAGCCGTGCGCCGCACGCGGCAGTTTGGCGAGGGGAACCCGCACCCGCTTCACGCTGGGCCCGCGCAGGACCCCGTAGGTCCCGGCCCCGACGGTGCCGAGGGCCACGGCGGCGGCCGTCCCGCCGACCGTACGGGCGACGAACCGGCGCCGGCTCAGCCCGTCGGCCACGGCGGGGCGCTCGGTGGCGACCGGGGCGGCCGCGGGCGCCGCCGCGGCGGGCACCTCCACGGGCTCGGGCCGCTCGGCCGCCGGTCCGGTGGCGTCCCGGTGGGCCGGACGGCGCAACGACAGCGCGCGGATCGGCTCCGCTACCAGCATCGTCAGGGTCAGGTACAGGAGTACCGCGAGCCAGAGGTACCCGGGCCAGGCCACCGTCTGCTGGAGCCAGAAGGGGGCGCCCGCGCGTCCCGTGGTGAGCGCGGCCACGGAGAGGAGGGGCAGGACGATGGCCAAGGCCGTGCCGATGCGCCGGGTCCGGCCGCCGGGGGTGGTGGTGTCGCGGACCAGGCGGACCCAGAGCCAGCGGTGGACCAGGACCAGCAGGGCGCAGACCGCCAGTGCGACGAGGGCGAAGATCAGGATCGTCATGCCGAGGTGTCCGAATCCGGACGGCCCGGACGGCCCGCGCGGTCGGCACGGCCCGCGCGGCCGGCCCCGTCCACCCCGTCTGCCCCGTCGACCCCGTCGGCCAGGTCCGTACGTGATTCACGCCGCAGGGCGAGGACGCTGCGCAACCCGAGCACACCGACCGCCGTCCCCAGAAGGAAGGAGGTCACCGCGAGCGTCAGGTGCACCCAGAAGTAGGAAGTGGGGTCGCCCGCCGCATCGAAGGCCAGGCCACTGCCGTTCTTCCACAGGTTCCGGACGAAAGACACCCAGATGAACCAGCTCCACACCCCGAAGGCGAGCAGGAACCAGGAGGCGGTACGGCTGAGTCTCATGCCTTCAGTATCCGATTCGTCCCCAGGACGGACGCGCCGGGGTGGGCTGTCCCGGGGGTGGTTGCCTCGAATTGGCCGGTCCGCAGCGTCCTCCAGCTCATCGGGATGTACTTTCACCTGCGTGTCTGCCAAGACGACCGCGCTGACGGTCCTTTCCGCCGCGTTGCTGGTCCCCACGATGCTGGTGGCCCCCGCGCACGCCGCGCCGACCCCGCCGGCCGACGCGAAGGGCCAACCGGACAAGGCGCCGGCCCCCGCCCCACCCGTCTCGATGTCCACGGTCGGCGGATCCCTGCTCGGCCAACCGGGGACCCAGGTGAACCTGCTGCCGGGCGCTCCCGCGCTGCCGACGAACCTCACCGGGCGGTCCTGGATCGTCGCGGACGCGGAGTCCGGCGAGGTGCTGGCCGCGCACAACGCGCACTGGCGGCTGCCCCCGGCCTCGACCATGAAGATGCTCTTCGCCGACACGGTGCTGCCGACCCTGCCCAAGGACCGGATCCACAAGGTCACCGACAAGGACATGGAGGGCGTCGGCCCGGGCAGCAGCCTGGTCGGGGTCAAGGAGGACCTCGAGTACTCCGTCCACGACCTGTGGCTCGGGGTGTTCCTGCGGTCGGGGAACGACGCCGTGCATGTACTTTCGGCCATGAACGGCGGCGTCGAGAAGACCGTCAGGGACATGCAGGCCCACGCCGAGGAGCTGCAGGCCCTGGACACCCACGTGGTGTCCCCCGACGGGTACGACGCCCCCGAGCAGGTGTCGAGCGCGTACGACCTGACGCTCGTGGCCCGCTCCGGACTGCAGAAGCAGGACTTCAGGGAGTACTGCGGCACGGTGAGCGCGAAGTTCCCCGGGCTGCAGGAGCCCGGGAAGCCGCGGGACCACTTCGAGATCCAGAACACCAACCGGCTGATGACGGGCGCCGGCGGCATCGCCCCCTACAAGGGCATCGCCGGGGTGAAGAACGGCAACACCACCATGGCGGGCTCGACCTTCACCGGAGCCGCGCAGCAGGGCGACCGGAAGCTGCTGGTCACGGTGATGAACCCGGGAACGGCCGGCGCGAACTCGGTCTACCAGGAGACCGCCGCGCTCTTCGACTGGGGCTTCGCGGCGGCGGGCAAGGTCAAGCCGGTGGGTGAGCTGGTGCCGCCGAAGAGCGCGGACACCTCCTCGCACGGCTCCCCGGCCCAGTCGCACGAGAACGACCCGTCGGCGGCCGGCAAGAACGCGGGCGGCGGCGCGGGCACCGCGCTGGGTGTCGCGGGCGGTGCGCTGGCCGTACTGGCGGGCGGTGCCTTCGTGATCAACCGCCGCTGGCCCCGCGGCCGCCGCGGCCGGGGCGAAGAGCTGATCTGAGCCCTGCCGGAACCGGACCCGGACCGACCTAGCCCGGTTCCGGGAGCGGCACCACCTATCAACTCACAGGTACACCAGAGGACTTCGGCAGGGTTTGCTCACTCCCGTCGGCATGAGGCCGGCGGGAAGGGGGTCCTGCCATGCGCAGGAGATGGTCGGCCGCCGTCACGGTGGCCTGTGGCGCGCTGCTCGCCGTGGCGGCCTGGACCGCGCTCCCGGCGGGCGGCGCCGGGCGGCCGGCCCCGGCGCGCGCCCTGGAGACCGCCGAACTGGACCTGCTCCACACCGCGGGGGAACTGCTCGTCCAGGACTGCATGCGGGCGCAGGGATTCTCGTACTGGCCGGTCCCGCGCGTGCCGCACCCGGACCTCCGGGACTTCCCGTACGGCGTCGACGACGTGGACTGGGCCCGCGGCCACGGCTTCGGGCGCCGGATCGAGCAACAGCTGGACGAGGAGGCGGCGGCGGGCCCGCGCGCCCGGTACCAGAGCGGGCTCCCCCCGGAGCGGCTGGAGGCTCTGGGGGTGGCGCTCATGGGGCCCGACGCGAAGGGGTTGGCCGTCGAGAACCCGGGCGGCGGCACGCTGAGCCACAGCGACCAGGGCTGCGTCACCGCGTCCTGGCGGCAGCTGTACGGGGACGTACGCCTGTGGTTCGGTGCGAGCGAGACCGTGAAACAGCTCGGCGCGGTGCGTACCGGCCGGGTCGACCAGGACCCCGCGTTCCGGACGGCGCTGGCCGGCTGGAGCGCATGCGTGGGCCGGCGCGGCTTCCCGGCCGAACACCCGGTCCGGCAGCGCGACGGACAACTGGCACGCAAGGGCCCGGCCGCCGAGGCCGAGGACGTACCGATGGCCACCGCCCAGGCCGAGTGCGCCCGCTCGACCGGCCTCGCCGACACCGCACAGGACCTGCACCGGCGCTATTCGGACATGATCCGCGCCGAACACGGGGCCGCCTTCGACGCCATGCGGCGGATGCAGGTGGCGGCCCTGCCCACAGCTCGCGATGTGGTCGCCCGGCACGCCGGGAGCTGACATCGCGTACCGCCGACCGGCGGTGAACCATGCACGGCACTCATTGGGAGGGACCCCACATGAACAAGCTCAGGACGCTCCTCGCGGGGCTCGCGATCGCCGGCGCGGCGGTGGTGGCCGTTCCGACCGCGGCGCAGGCCGACGGTGGCTGCGGCTACACGAACTTCTGTGCCTACTCCGACGATTACAACTACCTCTACCAGAACGCCGGCAACTCCAACGACTGGCCGTACCAGGTCAAGAACAAGGTCGACTGGGTGCGCAACAGCGGCAGCGCCGGCGGTCGCGACCACGTCAACATCTACTACAACGAGAGCAACACCGGCGCGTACGCCTGCATCGGCTACGGCACCGAATGGAACCTGCGGAGCAACGCGCACACCTTCAACTGGACCCGCAACGGGGACGCGAGCGGTCAGGGGAGGGCGGTCCACGACAACGCCGCCTCGCACCGGTGGGTGTACGGCTGCGGGAACGGCACCTGGTAGAGCCTCCCGCCGGCGGTCCTCCGGTGGCGCGTCGGGCCCCACACCGATGCGCCACCGGTGCGTTCAGGCCGGGCGCGCGGCGGCCGGAGGCCCCGGGGGAGGGTCTTCCGCGCCGTCGCCGCCCGCGCCACCCGCGCCGTCCGCGCCCTCGCCGTCGCGGGTGGCCGTCCAGGAGGAGACGAACAGCAGCAGCTTCGCCGTGAAGTTGATCCACAGCAGCAGGGCGATCGGCACACCGAAGGCCCCGTACATGCTCTTCGCCGCTACCTCCCTCATATAGCCGCTGAGCAGCAGCTTCAGCAGTTCGAAGCCGGCCGCGCCGATCAGGGCCGCCTGGATCAGCCGGCTGCGCGGCGGGTGGACGCCGGGGAGCAGGGTCAGGACGTAGAGCAGCAGCAGGAAGGCGGCCACGACGCCGACGAGGAAGGCGAGGGCGCGCAGCAGCGCCCCGCCCGCGCCCTCGCGGGGAATGTCCAGCCATTCGGCGGTCTTCCCGACCGCGCTGGATCCGAGGATGGAGGCGGCCGCCGAGGCCAGGCCCACACCGCCGAGGCCGAGGAGGACGAGCGCGTCCTTGCCCTTGCGGGCGAACGGGTTCCCGTCGTCCTCGTCGTCCTTCTCCCAGACCGCCCGCAGGCAGTCCCGCATGGAGCCGACCCAGCTGACACCGGTCACCAGCAGCAGGGCTCCCGCGACGAGGCCGACCGTGCCGGCGTTGTCGACGAGCCCCTCGATGTTGAGCTGGTCCGAGATGCCCGGGACCTGTTCGGAGAGGTTCTTCTCCAGCCGGTCCAGCTGTTCGGGGCTGAGCAGCGCCGCGCCGACGGCGGCGGCCACGGTGATCAGCGGGAAGAGGGCGAGGAAGCTGATGAAGGTGATGGCGGCGGCGAGGCGGGTCCAGTGGACGCGGTCGAGGCGTTCGTACGAATGCCACGCGTGCGTCCGCATCAGACGGGACGCGAGCGGCCCGATCACCGGGAGTTTCGTCAGCCAGTCCATGGGGTCACCGTAATTCAGCCGACGGAAATAGCCGGGATTGTCGGTTCCGGCGGCTACGGTCGTCGATTGTGACTTTTCCCGATACGCGCCCTACGGGTCGCCCGTTCCACACCCTGGTCCTGCGAAGGCTGAGATTCCGTGCCCGGCGCATCGCCCGGCTCCCCCTGACCCTGCGGCCCCTGGCCGCGCGCCCGCTCCGTCAGGACGGCGGTACGGTCGCCCCGGCGCCGCCGGCCGTCCCGGCGGCGTGGTCGGCGGGTGAGCCCGCCTGCGCCGGGACGCAGTTCGGCCCGCTCCCGAACGGGTACTCGCGCAGCTTGCGCCAGACCCCGTCCGAGCCCTGCTCGTAGAGCGCGAAGCCCGAGCACACCCACTCGGCGGCGTAGCCGGCGAGGGTCGTGAACGCCAGGTCCATCGCCTCCTCGGAGATCCCGTGGGCGACCGTGACGTGCGGGTGGTACGGGAAGGCCAGCTCGCGGTCGAGCGGCCCCTGGGGGTCGCGGACCTCGCTCTGGAGGCGGGTGCAGGCCGAGGCCCCTTCGGCGATCTTGACGAAGACGACCGGCGAGAGGGGGCGGAAGGTTCCCGTGCCGGCCAGCCGCATCCGGAAGGCTCGGGAGGCGGCGGCGACCTCGACCAGGTGGGCCCTGATCGCGGGGAGCCGGTCCGCCTCCACCTCGGTGGGCGGGACGAGGGTGACATGCGTGGGGATGCCGTGCGCGGCTGCGTCCCCGAAGCCCGCGCGCAGCTCCTGGAGCTTGCTGCCGTACGGCTCCGGGACCGCGATCGAAACGCCGAGCGTTACGGTCCCCACGTATCTCTCCTCCGCTTGTCGCTGTGGACTGCTGCCGCCCCAGTGTGGCGGCAGCACCCCCGTTCGTGCCAGGGCTCTCTGTCCGTAGTTGCGTTCGTCAGTGCTTGGCGGGCAGCAGACCCAGGCGGTCGTAGGCCTGCGCGAGCGTCTCGGCGGCGACGGCGCGGGCCTTCTCCGCGCCCTTGGCCAGGATCGAGTCCAGCGTCTCCGGGTCGTCCAGGTATTCCTGGGTCCGCTTCTTGAACGGTGTGACGAAATCGACCATCACGCCGGCCAGGTCGGTCTTCAGCGCGCCGTAGCCCTTGCCCTCGTACCTGGCCTCCAGCTCGGCGATCGTCTCGCCCGAGAGGGTGGAGTAGATCGTGAGCAGGTTGCTGACACCGGGCTTCTTCTCGGCGTCGAAGCGGATCTCGGCCTCGGTGTCGGTGACCGCGCTCTTGATCTTCTTCTCGGTGACCTTGGGCTCGTCGAGGAGGTTGATCAGGCCCTTGGGGGACGAGGCGGACTTCGACATCTTGATCGCCGGGTCCTGGAGGTCGTAGATCTTCGCGACCTCCTTGACGATGTGCGCGGCGGGGAGGGTGAAGGTGGAGCCGTAGCGCTGGTTGAAGCGCTCCGCCAGGTCGCGGGTCAGCTCGATGTGCTGGCGCTGGTCCTCGCCGACCGGGACGGCGTTCGCCTGGTACAGCAGGATGTCGGCGACCTGCAGGATCGGGTACGTGAAGAGGCCGACGCTGGCGCTGTTGACGCCGCCCTTGGCGGACTTGTCCTTGAACTGGGTCATCCGGCTGGCCTCGCCGAAGCCGGTGATGCAGTTCATGACCCAGCCGAGCTGCGCGTGCTCGGGCACGTGGCTCTGGACGAAGAGGGTGCAGCGCTCGGGGTCCAGGCCGGCGGCCAGCAGCTGCGCCGCGGAGAGCCGGGTGTTCGCGCGCAGGTCCTTCGGATCCTGCGGCATGGTGATCGCGTGCAGGTCGACCACCATGTAGAAGGCGTCGTGCGTCTCCTGCAGGGCGACGTACTGGCGGATGGCTCCGAGGTAGTTCCCGAGGTGGAACGAGCCGGAGGTGGGCTGGATGCCGGAGAGCGCGCGAGGACGATCAGAAGCCATGGCTTCATTCTCTCAGGTGCGGGGGCGGGCTCGGGCCCGCATCCGGCCGGATCCGACCCGCACCTCGTGCCTCCGGCCGAGGAACGCCCTCAAACGCCGGGCGGGCTGGAAAATCCAGCCTCGCCGGCGTTTGAGGCGCGGGGTCCGGGGCGGAGCCCCGGCAACGGCGCCGCGGGTCAGGCGAGCGGCAGGCCCGGGGCCGGGAAGGCGGCCATCAGGTCCGTGACCTCCGCGCGGATCGCGGCGAGGGCCTGCTCGTCCCCCTTCGCGGCGGCGTCCACGGACCGGGCGATCCAGTCGGCGACCAGCGGCATGTGCTCCGTGGACAGCCCCCGCGACGTCAGCGACGGCGTACCGATCCGCACCCCCGAGGGATCGAACGGCTTGCGCGGGTCGAACGGCACCGTGTTGTAGTTCACGACGATCCCCGCCCGGTCCAGCGCCTTCGCCGCGATCTTGCCCGGCACGTCCTTGCCGGTCAGGTCGATCAGGATCAGGTGGTTGTCCGTACCGCCCGAGACCAGGTCGAAGCCCTTCTGCAGCAGCGCCGCGGCCAGCGCCTTGGCATTGGCGACGACCTGGTGCGCGTACGCCGTGAAGGACGGCTGGGCCGCCTCGTGCAGTGCCACCGCGATACCGGCCGTCGTCTGGTTGTGCGGGCCGCCCTGCAGGCCCGGGAAGACCGCCTTGTCGATGGCCTTCGCGTGCTCCTCGCGGCACATCAGCATCGCGCCCCGCGGACCGCGCAGGGTCTTGTGCGTCGTGGTGGAGACGACGTCGACGTGGTCCACCGGGGACGGGTGCGCGCCGCCCGCGATCAGGCCCGCGATGTGGGCCACGTCGGCGACCAGGATCGAGCCGGCCTCCCGCGCGATCTCCGCGAAGGCGGCGAAGTCGATGGTCCGCGGCAGCGCGGTACCGCCGCAGAAGATCAGCTTGGGTCGCTCGGCGAGGGCGAGGTCACGCACCGCGTCGTAGTCGATGAGCCCGGTGTCGGCCCGGACGCCGTACTGCACGCCCCGGAACCAGGAGCCGGTCGCCGAGACGCCCCAGCCGTGGGTGAGGTGCCCGCCCATCGGCAGGGCCATGCCCATCACGGTGTCGCCCGGCTTCGCGAAGGCCAGGTAGACGGCGAGGTTGGCGGGCGAGCCGGAGTACGGCTGCACGTTGGCGTGGTCGACCCCGAACAGGCCCTTGGCCCGCTCGATCGCCAGCGCCTCGACGCGGTCGATGTTCTGCTGGCCCTCGTAGTAGCGGCGGCCGGGGTAGCCCTCGCTGTACTTGTTCTGCAGCACGGTGCCGGAGGCTTCGAGGACGGCCGCGGACACGTAGTTCTCACTGGGGATCAGACGCAGGGTCTGCGCCTGCAGCACTTCCTCCGCCGCGACGAAGGACGCCAGCTCGGGGTCGGTGGAGAGAAGGGCGGGATGGCGGCTCGCGGACATGGCGGGCTCCTCCGGGGTCGATGTGATCGGTACCCCGCGAGGCCCAGGCGAGCGGCCCTGTATGCGGTCGAGCGCGCACGACTCCCCCGGAGTTGGTTCCCCGTACGCCAGTCGCCGTGCGTATCGGACACCTTAGCGGGCGCGCCGGGAGAGAGGTTTCTGCGTCCGGGATACGAGCGACGATAAGAAGGTGACGCCACCCTCGTCACCGCTGCACCGGCGCTCACCCCGCCGGACGGACGATCGGAGACCCCGTGTCGACAACTGCTGATGCCATCCGCGCCGCGGACGCCCACAGTGCGCACAACTACCATCCGCTGCCCCTGGTCGTCGCGTCCGCCGAAGGCGCCTGGATGACCGACGTCGAGGGTCGCAGATACCTCGACATGCTCGCCGGGTACTCGGCCCTCAACTTCGGGCACGGCAACCGCCGTCTGATCGACGCCGCCCGCGCCCAGCTGGAACGGGTCACGCTCACCTCGCGCGCCTTCCACCACGACCGCTTCGCCGACTTCTGTACCGAGCTTGCCGCACTGTGCGGCAAGGAGATGGTGCTCCCCATGAACACGGGGGCGGAGGCCGTGGAGACGGCGGTGAAGACCGCCCGCAAGTGGGGCTACGAGGTCAAGGGCGTCCCGGACGGGCACGCCAAGATCGTGGTCGCCGCGGACAACTTCCACGGGCGGACCACGACCATCGTCTCCTTCTCCACGGACCACGAGGCCCGTGACCACTTCGGCCCGTACACACCGGGCTTCGAGATCGTCCCGTACGGGGACCTCACCGCGCTGGCCCACGCCGTCACCGAGAACACCGTGGCCGTGCTGCTGGAGCCGATCCAGGGCGAGGCGGGGGTGCTGGTGCCGCCCGCCGGGTACCTGAGCGGCGTACGGGAGCTGACCCGCGAGCGGAACGTCCTCTTCATGGCGGACGAGATCCAGTCGGGGCTGGGGCGCACCGGCCGGACCTTCGCGTGCGAGCACGAGGGGGTCGTCCCGGACGTCTACATCCTCGGCAAGGCGCTCGGCGGCGGCGTGGTGCCGGTCTCCGCCGTCGTCGCCGACCGGGACGTGCTCGGGGTGTTCCGGCCCGGGGAGCACGGGTCCACCTTCGGCGGGAACCCGCTCGCGTGCGCGGTCGCCCTGGAGGTGATCGCGATGCTGCGGACCGGCGAGTTCCAGGGCCGCGCCACCGAGCTGGGCGAGCACCTGCACCGGGAGCTGAACCTGCTGGTCGGCGGCGGTGCGGTGACCGCCGTACGCGGTCGCGGGCTGTGGGCGGGCGTCGACATCGACCCCTCGCGGGGCACCGGCCGGGAGATCTCCGAGAAGCTGATGGAGCTCGGGGTGCTGGTGAAGGACACCCACGGGTCGACGATCCGGATCGCCCCGCCGCTGGTGATCGGCAAGGAGGACCTGGACTGGGGCCTGGCCCAGCTCCGGTCGGTGCTCGGCGCGTAGTCCCGTCCCGGGCGGTCAGAGGATGACGTGGGGCAGGAAGCGGGCGTACTCGTCCGTGACCGGCCCCGCCGATTCCCGGATGCCGAGCCCCGCCGCCTCGTCCTCGACGACCCACGCGCCGAGCACCACCCGGTTGCCGTCGAAGTCGGGCAGCGGGGCCAGGCCCTGGAAGCAGTACCGCTCCCCCTCCTCCGGTACGAACGGCTCCGCGCCCTCGCCCGCCTCGTGCAGGGTGACGCCCGCGCCCTCCCGGCCGAGGAGGGGCTTGGCCACGTAGCCGCTGGACCCGGGTTCGGCGAGCTCGCGCGGGCCGTCGAGATAGGCGGGCAGCAGGTTGGGGTGCTCCGGGAAGAGCTCCCACAGGATCGCCAGCAGCGCCTTGTTGGACAGCAGCATCTTCCACAGCGGCTCGATCCAGCAGGTGGAACCGGAGCCGCCGCCGTGGTCGTAGGTGCCGAGGACCTGCGGGCCGAACTCGTCCGTGGCCAGCCACTCCCACGGATAGAGCTTGAAGCAGGAGCGGATGAAGCGGAGCTTCTCGTCCACGAACCGGCCGGACAGGCTGTCCCAGCCGATCTGCTCGACGGAGAGCGCCTGGGTGTCCAGGCCGGCCTGCTCGGCGGTCTCCTGGAGGTAGGCGACCGTCATCAGGTCCTCACCGAGCTCGTCGGTCTCGGAGTGCGCGAAGTGCAGCGGGCCGGGCGGGAGCAGCTCGGCCTGGCGCCGCCAGGCGTCGACGAGGCGCTCGTGGAGGGAGTTCCACTGGTCGGCGCCGGGGAAGCGTTCCTCCATCCAGAACCACTGCGGACTGGCCGCCTCCACGAGGGAGGTGGGCGTGTCGGCGTTGTACTCCAGCATCTTGGCCGGGCTGCCGCTGCCGTCGTAGCGCAGGTCGAACCGACCGTAGAGGGAGGGCTGTTCGGCGCGCCGTCGCCAGGACTCGGCGATCAGCGCGGCGAGCTTCGGGTCGGTGATGCCGAGGTCGGCGAAGCGGTCGTGCTCGACGATGTGCGCGGCCGCGGCCAGGCACATGGCGTGCAGCTCCTCGACGACGTTCTCCAGGGCCTCCACCTCGGGGAGCGTGAAGGAGTAGTAGGCGCTCTCGTCCCAGTAGGGGCGCAGGGAGTCGTCGGGGTAGCGGGTGAGGGGGTAGATCACCCCCTGCTCCTCGACGGTCTTCTGCCAGTCGGGACGGGGCTCGATGGTGTGCCGCTGCATGGTGGCGGTCAGCCGCCGCTGGAGCCGGAGCTGGAGTGGCCGCCGATGCCGCCGCGGGTGACGGCGGACTTGTCGAAGCTGCCGCCGGAAACCTTGCCGGCGGCCACGTAGCCGCCGTAGTAGTACGAGCCGGTGCCGCCGCTCTTGCACTCCTTGTTGTTCAGGTGCTGGAGCGTCGAACGGGAGGCGCAGCGCTTGTCCGGTTCGTCGCTGCTGCCGCAGGCCACGAGCGTGGCGGCGAGCAGGCCCATGCCTCCGAGGGCGACGGCTCCGGAGCGCATGCGGCGCTGATTGGTGCTGCTGCTGTCCATGTCTGCTGTTCCCCCTGGGGCATCGCGTACTGCCGACAGAGTAGAGCGGGGTCACCGGCCGATGGAATCCGGCCGCCGTGAGATCCGTGACCTAGAGTCGCTTCGTGCTCATTGGGATGATTTGCGCGCTCGGTGCGGCGGTCTGCTTCGGTACTGCGTCGGTTCTGCAGGCGGTCGCGGCGCGGGCGGCGGAGCCGGGTACCGGGTCCGGGGTGGACACGGCGCTGTTCCTGCGGGCCGTCCGGCAGTGGCGGTATCTGGCGGGTCTGGCCCTCGACGGAGCCGGTTTCGTGCTCCAGATCATCGCCCTGCGGCACGTCCCGATCTACGCGGTGGGGGCGGCGTTGGCGGCCAGCCTGGCGGTGACGGCGGTGGTCGCGGCGCGGCTGCTGCGGGTGCGGCTGTCCCGGACCGAGTGGGCCGCGGTGGCGGTGGTGTGCGCGGGGCTGCTGATGCTCGGGCTGTCCGCCGGGGAGGAGGGCACGGGGACCGGATCGCTCGCGCTGAAGCTGGGGCTGCTGGCGGTGGCGGGGCTGGTGCTGCTGGTCGGCGTGGTCGCCGGCCGGCTCCCGGACGGGCCGCGGGCCCTGGTCCTCGGCCTCGCGGCGGGCACGGGCTTCGGGGTGGTGGAGGTGTCGGTACGGCTCATCGACTCCCCCTGGGACCTGCGCAACCCCGCCCTGTACGCCCTCCTGCTGGGCGGCGGCGCGGCCTTCCTGCTCCTCACCTCGGCCCTGGCGCGCGGCTCGGTGACGGTGGCGACGGCGGGCATGGTCCTCGGCGAGACGATCGGCCCGGCGGTGGTGGGCGTGGCCTGGCTCGGCGACAGCACCCGCGAGGGCCTGGCCTGGCTGGCGGTGACGGGCTTCGTGGTGGCGGTGGCCGGCTCCCTGGCCCTGGCCCGCTTCGGCGAACCGCCGGCTCCCGCGGAGCATTGACCGGGGGCCGCTCTTCCAGCCCCGCCGGCGTTTGAGGCGACCCTCCAGCCCCGCCGGCGTTCGAGGCGATCCCTCAGCCCCGCCGGCGTTCGAGGCGATCCCCCAGCCTCGCCGGTGCTTGAGGCGCGGGGGTTCAGGGGCTGCCGCCCCGCACAGGCGCCGCACGTCACGGCAGCGCCGCGGCCAGGGCGGCCAGCGTCGGCGACCACGCGCTGTCCGACGGCGTCCCGTAGCCCACGACCACCGCGTCCCGCGCGGGCAGCGCAACCGCCTCCGGGTGCCGGAACCGCCCCAGCCCGTGCAGGGCCAGGTCCTGCCAGGCCGCCGACTGCAGGACCGACCGCTCCGTCCCCCCGGGCAGGTCCAGCACGGCGTGCAGCCCCGCCGCGATGCCCGACACCTCCACCCGGTCCCCCACCGCCGCCACCAGCTCGTCCCGGCGCCGCCGGTACCGCAGCCGCATCCCGCGCACGTGCCGGTCGTAGGCCCCGGAGGTGATGAACTCCGCCAGGGTCAGCTGATCCAGCGCGCCGCACGCCCAGCCCGCGGGCCCGCCCGCGGCGGCCACCTCTTCCGACAGCCCCGGCGGGAGAACCATCCAGCCCATCCGCAGCCCGGGCGCCAGGGACTTGCTGGCCGTACCGAGGTACACCACCCGGTCCGGGTCCAGGCCCTGGAGCGCGCCGACCGGCTGGCGGTCGTAGCGGAACTCCCCGTCGTAGTCGTCCTCCAGGATCAGCCCGCCCGTGGTCCGGGCCCAGTCGACCGCGGCCGCCCGCCGCACCGGGGTCAGGGCCACGCCCGTCGGGAACTGGTGCGCCGGGGTCAGCAGCACCGCGCCCGTCGTCGCGGTCAGCTCCCCCGTCCGGGCTCCCTCCGCGTCCACGCCCAGCGGGCGCGTCCGCAGCCCCGCCCGGACCAGGAGGTCCCGGTGGAAGTCGAGCCCGTACCCCTCCACGGCCACCTCCCGTACCCGCCGCGCCCGCAGCACGCCCGCCAGGAGCGTGAGCCCGTGCAGGAATCCCGCGCACAGCACGATCCGTTCGGGGTCCGCGTACACCCCGCGCGCCCGCGCCAGGTATCCGGCCAGTGCCTGCCGCAGCTCGATGCGCCCGCGCGGGTCGACCGCGTACCCGAAGGCCTCGTTCGGCGCGTCGGTCAGCGCGCGCCGAGCCGCCGACAGCCAGCCGGCGCGCGGGAATCCGCCCAGGTCCGGGGAGCCGGGGATCAGGCTGTACGCGGGCCCCTTGCGCGCGGGGCGCCGCAGCGGGACGGCGGCCGCGGGGCGGCGCGGTCGGGCCCGTTCGGCGACGCGGGTGCCGGAGCCCTGGCGGGCCGTCAGCCAGCCCTCGGCGACGAGCTCGGCGTACGCCTCGGCGACGGTGTTCCGGGCGATGCCCAGGTCGGCGGCGAGGGAGCGGGACGACGGCAGCCGGGTCCCGGCCGCCAGCCGGCCCCCGCGCGCGGCCTCGCGCAGGGCCTCGATGAGTCCGGCCCGAAGGCCGCGTCCGGCGGTGAGGTCCAGCTGCAGGTGCAGGTCGGCGCCGAAAGTGGCCCACGATTCCGTCATGGAAATGGACCATATCGGTGGGCCGCCCGTCTCCTAGGGTCGATCACATGACGACCACGCACGCACACGCCCCCGAGCACACCCCGCGCATGCACATGGCGAAGCTCGCCCCCGAGGTCTACAAGGCGGTCCTGGCCCTGGAGCTCGCCTCCAAGAAGGGTCTGGACCCCGCCCTGGTCGAGCTCGTCAAGATCCGGGCCTCCCAGCTCAACCACTGCGCCTTCTGTCTCGACATGCACAGCAAGGACGCGATCGCCGCCGGTGAGAGCGTCGAGCGCATCGTCCAGCTGGGCGCCTGGGAGGAGTCCCGGCACTTCTACACCGAGAAGGAACTCGCCGCGATCGAGTTCACCGAGGCCGTCACCGTCCTGACGGACGGCTTCGTGCCCGACGAGGTCTACGAGAAGGCCGCCGCGCAGTTCGAGGAGCGCGAGCTCGCCCAGCTGATCGCCGTCATCGCGACGATCAACGTCTGGAACCGCATCGGCGTCACCACCCGCATGGTGCCGGGCCACTACACGCCGGGCATGTACAAGTAGGCCCCGTCGGCGCGGCCGTCGCGCCGTCGCGGTCACCGCGGCCGGAACGACTCCACGGCCGCCGTCAGGTGCGCGCGCACCGCGGTGCCGTCGGTGGCCGGGCCGGCCGCCAGCAGCGCCCACCGCCCGCCGTCCGGGGCGACGGTGATCCGCTCGATCGCGCGGCGGCGTCCGTGCGACTCCTGGTTGTCGTACTCGTAGACCAGCTCGCAGGACTCGCCGGGCGTCGGATCCAGGGAGACCTCCTGGTAGCCGGGCCGCCGCTGCCCGAGGTCCTGCGAGGAGATCCGCAGCAGCTCGCACGTTCCGACGCTGTCCGGCTCGGAGACGCGGAAGATCTGGATCAGCGCGCTGCGGTCCCCGGGCCGGCGGTAGAAGGAGCCGCTGCCGTCCTCGTCGAGGCTGCGCTCCCAGCCCGCGGGGACGGCGACCGAGAAGCCGGCGTCGTCGCGGACCACCGTGTACGGCGGCGGGACCGAGGGCGACGCGGAGGGCGGGGAGGACGACGTGGCGCCCGGGGCCGTGTTCGGCCCCGCACCGGACGGCGCGGCCGGGCTTCCCGAGGCCGAGGGGGCCGCGGCGGGTGCCTTCGGCTCCTCGTCGCGCAGGACGAGCCAGCCCGCCACGGCGCAGCCGCCCACCACCGCGGCCCCGAGGGCCACCAGCAGCGGGACCTTCCACGGCCGGTGCGGACCCGGAACGCCCGGCCCGTCCCGACCGGCCGGCCCGCCCGGGCCGCCCGCCGGCGGGCGCGGCGGCGGGTACGAGGGCGGGGGCGGGGGCGGTTGCTCCGCCCACTCCCAGCGCTGCGACTGCGGATTCCAGTGGGCGCCGCCTCCGGTGGCCACCGGTCAGCTCCCCAGCGAGGCGAGCAGCCCGCCGAGGGCGGCGGCCGCGTTCACCGATTCCACGAGCGGGGCCCACCGCTGGAGCGCGGCCCGCAGCCGGGCGGGCAGGCCCGGCCGGATCTCCCCGGCCTCCTCCAGCTCGCCGGCGGCCTCGTCCAGTTCGGCGTCGAGCGCCGAACGGTCGGCGCTGCGGGGCAGGTGGACGAGGGCGACGCGCAGCTCCCGTACGGCCTCCAGCAGTTCCGCGGCGCCCGGGACGTCCGCCCCCGTACCGCCGTGGTTGACGGTGGTGTTGGTGATGTCGCTACCGCCGATGCTGAAGGTGCTGCCTTCGATGCGGTTGATCCGCACCTCGCCGGTTCCCCCGTCGTGCGTCACTGCCGATCTCCCCTGTCCGTGTGATGGCTCGTCCGATTGTGGTGTCCGCTGCCGCCCACGCTGAACGCGCTGTGGCTGACCGACTGGATGTACACCCCGCCCTCCGCGACGGTGACCGCCCGCTGCGCGAACTCCTCCGTGTGCCAGCCCGCTTCGTGCAGGGCCAGGGTCACGCCGGCGACGATGCGGTCCTGGATGGTCTTCAGGTACCGGTCCAGGTCCATCAGCTGGAACAGCGAGGCGTCCTCCTGCGCCGCCAGCTCGCGCACGGAGACGGCCGGGCCGGCCGGCAGCGCGCCGGCGTGGCCCTCCGTGGCGATCTGCCACGGCCCGCGGCTGCCGCCCGACAGGGTGGCGAGCGCCTTGGAGAGCGAGCGCGGGGCGTGCCGCAGCGCCCAGACCGTCTTGGCGAAGAAGTTGTTCCGCAGATGGCGGCGGGCCACGTCGTCGGCTTCCTGGAACGCGGACCGGACGGGCAGCAGCACGTGCGGCGCCACCTCCAGCATCAGCATCCCGCCCTGGGTGTGGACGCGTACGAAGACGGTGATGACGAGGTTCTCGTCCCAGCCGCCGACCCGTACCCGCAGGAAGTGGCGGCGGCGCTCCCCGCCCTCCTCCACGGCTCCGGCCCGGTGGGCGTCGAACGCCCGGTCCGAGAGGTCCGGCTCGTACGCCGCGGGCAGCCCGGAGGCCGGGAGGAACACGCACTCGTCGACGACCAGTTCCCGCAGCCGGTCCAGTACGGCCTGCTCGGCCTCCGGGGAGCCGTGCGGCGACGGGACGCGCAGGGCCTCCAGCCGCGGCCGGATCCGGGCCACGATGCGCGCGTTGTCCAGCGGTTCGGGCGCGACCCCGTCCGTGCGGGGGCGCAGTTCGACCGACAGGTGCCAGGGGCGGTAGGCCGCGCCGGCGCCGCAGAACGGGTCGTCGACGTCGTAGATGACCAGGCGGCTGTGCTGGGTGCGCAGGATCCGGTCGCGGGTCCGGGCGAACCGGCTGCCGGAGGCGGGGTCGGCGCTCGGGTCGGCGTAGCGCGTCCGGCTGAGCGAGGTGCTGATGACGCGGGCGAAGTGGCCCCGCTGGAGGCCGACGACCAGGGTCAGCAGGGCGAAGACGATCAGGGCGGTCCAGGCGTGGGCCATCGCGATCACGTAGCCGAGTCGGGGCAGCGCGAAGAGGAGGGCGAAGGGCTCCTGCTCGACCCCCCGCAGGACGTACTCGTAGAGCCTGAGCGAGTCGTCGGCGCCGCCCACGTTCGTCTCGCCCTCCAGCGCGCCCTGCAGCACGCCCACGCCGACGCCGATGAGCAGCACGTAGCCGCAGCCGCGCAGGAGGAGTTCGAGGAAGCGGCTGCCGCGCCCTGTCTTCTCCCGGCGGCGCACGATCCGGCCGGCGCCGCTGAGGAAGGCGGCCGGGAGGAGCAGGAACAGCAGCAGGGGTTGGGCCAGCAGCAGGCCCAGGCCCCACACCGCCAGGACGGCCGAGGCCCAGGCGGCTTCGGCGCGGCGGGCCTGGAGCGCGTGGGCGAGGACGCGGGCGGCGTCGAAGCCGTAGGAGGGCGCCACGTAGCGCTCCTCGTGCACGTAGAGCTCCTGGATCACGCGGTCGCGGTACGCGGCGTCGAGATAGCTGCCGGCGCACAGCAGTCGGCCCGCTTCGCTGAGCGAAGGGTGCACGGGAGTTCTGTCGTCCGCGGTGCCTGTCACCGAATCCCCCTTTCGGTGTGCGGAGGGAAACGATAAGGCGATCATCGGGAGCACGACAGGCGCGTTCACGCCAAAAGGCCCCGGCGCGGTGCGCCGGGGCCTTTCGGAAGAGCGGATCGGGTCGGGCGACCGGATCAGATCAGGCCGAGCTCGCGAACCGCGTCGCGCTCCTCCGCCAGCTCCTGGACGGAGGCGTCGATGCGGGTGCGGGAGAACTCGTTGATGTCCAGGCCCTGGACGATCTCGTACTTGCCGTCCTTGCAGGTGACGGGGAAGGAGGAGATCAGACCGGCCGGGACGCCGTAGGAGCCGTCCGACGGGATGCCCATCGAGGTCCAGTCGCCCTCGGCGGTGCCGTTGACCCACGTGTGCACGTGGTCGATGGCGGCGTTGGCGGCCGAGGCGGCCGAGGACGCGCCACGGGCCTCGATGATCGCGGCGCCGCGCTTGGCGACGGTCGGGATGAAGGTGTCGGCCAGCCACTGCTCGTCGCCCACGACCTCGGCGGCGTTCTTGCCGGCGATCTCCGCGTGGAAGATGTCCGGGTACTGGGTCGCCGAGTGGTTGCCCCAGATGGTCAGGCGCTTGATGTCGGAGACGGCGCTGCCGGTCTTGGCGGCCAGCTGCGAGATCGCGCGGTTGTGGTCCAGGCGGGTCATCGCGGTGAAACGCTCGGCCGGTACGTCCGGGGCGGCGGCCTGCGCGATGAGCGCGTTGGTGTTGGCCGGGTTGCCCACGACCAGGACCTTGATGTCGTCCGCGGCGTGCGCGTTGATGGCCTGGCCCTGCGGCTTGAAGATGCCGCCGTTGGCGGCGAGCAGGTCGCCGCGCTCCATGCCCTTGGTGCGCGGGCGGGCGCCCACGAGCAGCGCGACGTTCGCACCGTCGAAGCCCTGGTTCGGGTCGTCGAAGATGTCGATGCCGGCGAGCAGCGGGAAGGCGCAGTCGTCGAGCTCCATGGCGGTGCCCTCAGCGGCCTTCATGCCCTGGGGGATCTCCAGAAGACGGAGCTTGACCGGCACGTCCGCGCCGAGCAGGTGACCGGATGCGATGCGGAAGAGCAGCGCGTAGCCGATCTGGCCGGCGGCGCCGGTGACGGTGACATTCACGGGAGTGCGGGTCATGGCCTTCTCCGTTAGACAGCTGGCGGTGGGGCGTCCCTGCCCCATGTGCTGGAGGACGCCGCTCCCCAGTAAATCTTGACGTGAAGAGACATCCGCGGTCAGGCTATCCGACCCGGGACCGGGCTAATCCCCGGGTCCCTGTGGTGCACGGCACACGGACCCCGATGTTCGAAGGCGCGAGCGGGTCGCGGATCACTATTCGACGAGGAAGATCCGGCCCGTCCGGTGCCCTTCGATCGACTTGACGTAGGCGTTCGCGGCGCGGGCCACGGGTACGGCGTCGAATCCCGCGAAGGTGTCCCCGTACGCGTCGAGGGACTCCTCGAAGACGGTGGGGCTGACGGCGTTGATCCGCTGGCGGCCGGGCAGTTCGACGGCGGCGGCCCGTACGAAGGCCTCGACGGCGCCGTTGACCAGGGAGGCCACCGATCCGGTGAGCAGGGGCTCGCGGGCCAGGATCCCGGTGACCAGCGTGTACGAGGCGTGCGGGGGCAGGTGCCGGGCGCCCTGGCGGACCAGCTCGATCTGGCTGACGGCCTTGCCTTCGAGGCCGGCGCGGACGTCGTCCGTGGTCAGCTCGCCGAGCGGGCGCCACGGCACGCTGCCGGCCGCGCTCGCCACCGCGTCGATGTCACCCACCCGCTGCGCCACCTGGTCGTACATGGCGCGGATGGACTCCGGGTCGGTGATGTCGACGTGGACGTCGGCGCCCGTGCGGGAGGCGGTGACCACGTGGTGGCCGCGCTCGCGCAGGGCCTCGTGGACCGCGCGGCCGAGGGTGCCGTGCGCGCCGATCAGGACGACCTTCTTCGTCTTCGCGTTCATGGCACGAGCATCACCGGGACTCGACCGTTAAGTCCAGCTACCTCAGCTACACCTATCGTTAAGATGAACTCATGCTTGATGTGAAGCGCATGGTCATCCTGCGGGACCTGGCGGAGCACACCCGGGTGACCGCCGTCGCCGATCTGCACGGAGTGACCCCCTCCGCCGTCTCCCAGCAGCTGCGCGCGCTGGAGGCCGAGGCCGGCGCCGCCCTCGTCGAACGGGACGGCCGCGGGCTGCGCCTCACCCCCGCCGGCGCGGCGCTGGCCGCGGCCTGCGAACCGGTGCTCGCGGCCCTGGAACGGGCCGAGGGAGCGGTACGCGCCCTCGACGCCGAGCCGAGCGGGGAACTGACCATCGGCTGCGCCCCGAGCGCCCTGGCCACGGTGGCCGCCCCGCTCGTCGCGGAGCTCGCCGTACGCCACCCCCGGTTGCGCCCGCGCATCGTGCAGGCCGACCCGGAGGAGGCGCTGCCGCGGCTGCGGCAGCGCCGGCTGGACCTGGCGGTCACCTACGCCTATCCGCTGCTCGGGGTCCCGCCCGCGGCCGGGACCACCGCGGTGCCGCTCTTCGACGACCCGCTGTGCCTGGCGCTCCCGCGGGACCTGCTCCCCGCCTACGAGCGGGACGGGCTCGCCGCGCTGCGGGAGAGTGCCTGGGTCTCGGCCCCGGAGCCGAGCAGCTGCCGCGAGATGCTGCTGCACGCCTGCCGGAACGTCGGCTTCACCCCGCGCATCGCCCACGAGTGCGCGGACCTGCGGTCCGGGCTGTGGCTCGTCGCCACCGGGCAGGCCGTGTCGATCCTGCCGAAGCTGCTGTGCGACGCCCCGCCGCCCGGCGCGGCCGTACGGGAGCTGCCGGGCCCGGGGCGGACGCTGGACGTCGTGGTGCGGGCGGGCACGGAGACCCAGCCGGCCGTGGCGGCGACCCTGGCCGCGCTCACGTCACTCATTCCGTCCGTCCCGCTCACCGCACGGTGAAGCGGACCGCACTCTCCATGAACGGGAGCACCAGCCACGGCTTGGGCGCCGCCATCACCAGCGCGAGCAGCGTGATCGCCACGCCCAGCAGCCCGTAGGTGATCATGTCCGTGAAGCGGGAGCGGACCGCGAGCATCCCCACCGAGGGCAGCACGCGCCGCATCACCGAGGCCGCGATCAGCGCCACGCCGATGGCCAGGCAGCCGACCCGCGGGTGCCCGAAGGCCGTGGCCAGCAGCCCGAACGCGGTCGCGGTGAGCACGCTGAGCATCGGCCACTGACGGGCCGGCGTGGACACGGCGCCGGGGACGGCGCGACCGCTGCCCTCGGGGCGGGCGGTGTCCCGGGTGATGGAGGGGAAGCGGCGGGACCTGGCCGCCGGCTCGGCCCCGGCGGCCGCGCCCGGAGCGGCCGGCGCGCCGGGGGCCACGGGCGTGGCGGGCACGACCGGGGCGACGGGGGTGCCGTTCGCCTTGGTCGCTCCGGCGCCCGCCGCGTTCTCCGCGTCCGATTCAGCCCGCACTGGTGTTCCGTTCCGCCGCCTCGACGACATTGACGAGCAGCTGGGCCCGGGTCATCGGGCCGACCCCGCCCGGGTTCGGCGAGATCCACGCGGCGACCTCGGCCACGCCGGGGTGCACATCGCCGACGATCTTCCCTTCCCCGTCCCGGCTGACGCCCACGTCGAGCACGGCCGCGCCCGGCTTCACGTCCTCCGGCTTGACCAGGTGCGGGACGCCGGCCGCGGCGACGACGATGTCCGCCTGGCGCAGCTGCGCGGAGAGGTCGCGCGTACCGGTGTGGCAGAGCGTCACGGTGGCGTTCTCGGACTTGCGGGTCAGCAGCAGGCCGATGGAGCGCCCGACGGTGATCCCGCGGCCGAGGACGACGACGTGCGCGCCGTTGATGGCGACGTCGTGGTGGCGCAGCAGTTCGACGATCCCGTACGGGGTGCAGGGCAGCGGTCCCGGCTCGTTCAGCACCAGCCGGCCGAGCGACATGGGGTGCAGGCCGTCGGCGTCCTTCAGGGGGTCCATCAGCTCCAGGACCCGGTTGGTGTCGATGCCCTTGGGGAGCGGGAGTTGGACGATGTACCCGGTGCACTCCGGGTTGTCGTTGAGCTCGCGGACGACCGCCTCGATGTCCTCCTGGGAGGCCGTCCCGGGCAGTTCGCGCTGGATGGAGGCGATGCCGACCTCGGCGCAGTCCTTGTGCTTGCCGTTCACGTACCAGCGGCTGCCCGGATCGTCACCGACCAGGAGGGTGCCGAGGCCGGGGGTGATACCCCGGGCCTTCAGGGCCGCCACGCGGGCGGTCAGTTCGGACTTGATCGCTGCGGCGGTGGCCTTGCCATCGAGAATCTGGGCGGTCATGCCCCCATCCTCCCGGATGAGGTGGCCCCGGTTCCAGTCAAGGCACTCGCAGGGGCTCAGGGTTCATTGCACTTGCACAACAAGTCACGGCCCGTAGCTCAACCGGCTGGACAAGTAACGGCCGCGCGGACCACGATGAATCGACTGAGTGCCGCGGGCAGTGCCGGGGGGCGGACCGCACCGTGCAGGATTCCTCCGCGCTCGTGCCGTGCGTCCCTGCACCACACGGAGGAACACCCCACATGAGCTTCGGCGACCCGCACAACCCGTACGGACAGCAGCCCCAGGCCCCGCAGGGCCAGCCCGGCTACGGCTATCCCCAGCAGGCCCCCCAGGGCGTCCCGCCGCAGGGCGGCTACGCCTACCCGCAGCAGTCCCCGCAGGCCTACCCGGGTGGCTATCCGGGCGGTCCGGGCGGATACCCCGGGGCCCAGATGGAGATGCCGGGCGGGGCGAAGGCCGCGCGCGTCATCCTCTTCATCGTGGGTGCCCTGCAGGCGCTCGGCGGCCTGTTCTTCATCATCGGCGGTGCCGTGTTCGCCGCGGCGCTCTCGGACTCCTCCAGCTCCTCCGCCGAGGACGCGGGCGCCGTCGCGGGCACCGCGGGCGTCGTCGTGGGCGTCCTGTTCATCGGCTTCGCCCTGTGGCCCATCCTGACCGCGGCCAAGCTGGGCAAGGGCCGTGGCGGCGTCCGCGTCTCCGGCATCATCTACGGCTCGCTCCAGACCCTCTTCGCCGTGCTCGGCATCCTGGTGAACCTGGTCGCGCTCGGCGCGAGCGAGCACACCACGGGGTCCGGCGGCCTCACCGCCGTCTCCGTGCTGCCGTCGCTGATCTCCCTCGCCCTCGGCCTCACGATCATCATCGGCCTCGCCAAGGCCGGGGACTACTTCCGCCGTCCCCAGTACTGAGCCGCCTCCTCCGTACACGGCGAAGGCCGCGACCCGCAGTGCGGGTCGCGGCCTTCGCCGTGTCGGGGTGGGCCGGACTCAGTGGAAGAAGTGCCGGGTCCCGGTGAAGTACATGGTCACGCCAGCCTTCTGCGCGGCCTCGACGACCAGCTCGTCACGGACCGAACCGCCCGGCTGGACCACGGCCTTGATACCCGCGGCCGTCAGGATCTCCAGCCCGTCCGGGAACGGGAAGAAGGCGTCGGACGCGGCGTACGAGCCCTGCGCGCGCTCGGCACCCGCCCGCTCCACGGCGAGCTTCGCCGAGTCGACACGATTGACCTGACCCATGCCGACGCCGACCGAGGCGCCGTCCTTGGCGAGCAGGATCGCGTTCGACTTGACGGCCCGGCAGGCCTTCCACGCGAAGGCCAGCTCGGCGAGCTCGGCCGGGGACAGGGCGTCGCCGGTGGCCAGGGTCCAGTTGGCCGGGTCGTCGCCCTCGGCCTGGAAGACGTCCGACTGCTGGAGCAGCACGCCGCCGGAGACGGGCTTGAGGTCGCCCGGCTGGTGCGGGTGCCCGTCCACCTTCAGGACGCGGATGTTCTTCTTCTTGGCCAGGATCTCGACCGCGCCGTCCTCGTAGGCGGGGGCGGCGATGACCTCGGTGAAGATCTCCGCGACCTGCTCGGCGAGCTCGACGGTCACCGGGCGGTTGACGGCGATGACGCCGCCGAAGGCCGACAGCGGGTCGCAGGCGTGCGCCTTGCGGTGGGCCGAGGCGACGTCCGCGTCGACCGCGATGCCGCACGGGTTGGCGTGCTTGATGATCGCGACACAGGGCTCTTCGTGGTCGTAGGCGGCGCGGCGCGCGGCCTCGGTGTCCACGTAGTTGTTGAAGGACATCTCCTTGCCGTGCAGCTGCTCGGCATTGGCGAGCCCGCCCGGCTGTCCGTCCGTGTAGAGGGCGGCGGCCTGGTGCGGGTTCTCGCCGTAGCGCAGGGTCGACTTGCGCTCCCAGGCGCCGGCCAGGAACTCGGGCAGGACCGCCTCGGGCTCCGGGGCGTACGCGTTCGTGAACCAGGAGGCCACGGCGACGTCGTAGGCGGCGGTGTGCTGGAAGGCCTCGGCCGCGAGCCGCTTGCGGGCGGTGAGGTCGAAGCCGCCGCCCTGGGCCGCCGCGATGACGTCGGCGTAGCGGGCCGGGCTGGTGACGACCGCGACCGAGGGGTGGTTCTTGGCGGCGGCGCGGACCATCGACGGACCGCCGATGTCGATCTGCTCCACGCACTCGTCGGGGGTGGCGCCCGACTGCACGGTCGCCAGGAAGGGGTAGAGGTTGACGATCACCAGATCGAAGGGCTCGACGCCCAGCTCGGCGAGCTGGTTGCGGTGGTCCTCCAGGCGCAGGTCGGCGAGGATGCCGGCGTGCACGCGCGGGTGCAGGGTCTTGACCCGGCCGTCCAGGCACTCGGGGAAGCCGGTCAGCTCCTCCACCTTGGTGACGGGCACCCCGGTGGCGGCGATCTTCGAGGCGGTGGAACCGGTGGAGACGAGCGCGACGCCCGCCTCGTGCAGCCCGCGGGCCAGCTCTTCCAGTCCCGTCTTGTCGTAGACGCTGATGAGCGCACGCCGGATCGGCCGCTGGTTCGTGGTCGGGTCGTTGCTCGCTGCGGTGTCTGCGGCGGTCACTGGATTGTTACCTTTCGTCCCTCAATGCGGTAGCCGTGCCGGGCCAGGCGCCCCACGACATCGACGAGCAGCTGGCGCTCGACTTCCTTGATGCGCTCATGCAGAGCGGCTTCGTCCTCCCCGTCCCGGATCTCGACCACACCCTGGGCGATGATCGGACCGGTGTCCACGCCGCTGTCCACGAAGTGGACCGTGCAGCCGGTGACCTTCGCCCCGTAGGCGAGGGCGTCCCGTACCCCGTGCGCGCCGGGGAAGGCCGGGAGGAGGGCGGGGTGGGTGTTGATGAACCGGCCGCCGAAGCGGTCGATGAACACCTTGCCCACGATCTTCATGAATCCGGCGGACACGACGAGGTCCGGCGCGTAGGCGTCGACGGCCTCCGTGAGGGCGACATCCCACTCCGCGCGGCTGCCGTAGCCCTTGACCGGGCAGACGAAGGTGGGGATCCCCGCCTTCTCCGCCCGTTCCAGGCCGGCGATGTTCTCGCGGTCGGCCCCCACGGCGACGACTTCGGCGCCGAAGCCCTCGGATCCGCCGGGGTGGGCGTCGATGGCGTCGAGCAGGGCCTGGAGGTTGGTGCCGGAACCGGAGACCAGCACGACCAGGCGGGAGGCGGCCATGGGAGGCCCTTTCTCGCGGGATTGCGGTGTTCGTCTTGTGTGGTCATACGAAACTTCGGGGTACCGGTATATGGGGAACCATACGAAGCCACCGACCGCCTGCAACGATACCGGTACACCGGACAGCCCCCGAGGGACGGGGGGACGGCCGGGCGGTAGCGTCTGGCGTACAAGCCACGAACTGGCCTCACCTCGCCACGACGTCCCGCGACGTCCATGACACAGGGGAAGAAACACACCCGATGCCGGACCGCCGTCAGCCCGACTCCCCCACCGACGACAACCCCTTCGCGGCTCCGCCGGAAGGCCGGCCCGACCAGCCGTGGCAGCCGCGCAGCGGTGGTGGCGACAACGGCGACGGCGACGACCGCAAGGACTCGGACGGCGGGCGGGGTCCGGCGCGCTGGGATCCGACGGACCCGATCCAGCGCCGCGCCCGCTACGCGCTGCTGGCCGGCATGTGGGGCTTCTTCTTCGGGATCTTCGGGATCCCCTCGGTCGGGCTGCTGCTCGGGGCACTCGCCCTGTACTGGGGCATCAGCGCACTGCGCGGCAAGCCCGCACCGGCGACCGCCGAGGGCGCCCCCGCGGCCCCGACCGGCCTGGACGCCCTGGGCCCCGCGGCCCGCCCGCAGCGCACCGCCGCGGTGAGCGGCCTGGTCACGGCCTCGCTGGCGATCCTGCTGGCGTTCAGCTCGTACGCCCTGCAGCTCGCGTACAAGGACTTCTACGTCTGCCGCGACGACGCCCTCACCAAGTCGGCGGAACTCCAGTGCAACAGCCTCCTCCCGGACAACCTGGTGGGCGACGTCCTGAAGGTCCGCCAGTAGACCACCCCGACTCGGCAGCCACGCCGATTCAGCCTCGCCGGCGTTCGAGGCGCGGGGTCCGGGGCGGAGCCCCGGCAGCGGCCCCGCACCCCGTCCCCACCCGAACGGCCTACTCCGCCGGCGGCTTTCGCCGGGCCAGCACCCGTGCCCCGACCACCGGCGGAGCCAAGGGCGCTGACACCGGCTCAGCCGGCTTCGGCGCCAGCAGGCCCGGATCCAGATCCAGCCCGGACACCACGGTCACGGCCCGCCGCCCCGGCACAGCGGGCACAGCCACCGGCTCCGGCGCAGGCACGGCCACCGGCACGGGCGCCACCGGAACCACGGGAACCGCCGGAGGCGCCGGTGCAGCCATCTCCGGAACCAGCGCCCCCGCGGCCTTCCGCAGCGCCGCCCACCGGATCTCCCGCACCCCGCTGTCGTGCCACCGGTCGTCCACGGCCTCCGCCTCATCGGCGTCCAAGCCCTCCGGCCCGATGGCCGGGCGGGTCCGCCACGCGTGCACCGCCACCGCGACCGGCACGGCCAGGACCGCCGTCCAGGCGAAGGCCGCCACCCCCGTGGTCCACCACACCGGACCGAATTCCGAGAGCCGCCGCGAGCCCAGCGGCCCCGCCGAGGCCGCCGCGAGCCCGGCCATCGTCAGGCCGCACACCACCGCTCCGAGGGCCGCCGTGAGCGCCGTCTCCCCGTACGACACCTCGCGCGCCCGGCGTACCGCGAACCATCCCACCGCGAGCCCGGCAACCACCGGCACTCCGGCGGCCGCCCAGGTCAGCGGGGTTCCGGGCCCCTCGGCCGGGAGCGCCGCCAACAGCGGGAAGCGGGGCAACCCGGGCGCGCCCGGGAAGCCGAGCGGGGTGGCCGTGACGTCGGAGCCCAGGGCGAAGCCGGGTCCGAGGGCGTAGGCCGCTCCCCAGACCATGGCGTTGGGGATCAGCGTGAGCGCGAGCAGCAGGACGGCGAAGCGGCCCGACCACACCCCGGTCAGCGACAGGAAGGACGCCTGGACCTCGGCGCCGTGCCACGCGAGCGAGGCTCCGACGACGAGCGCGCCGCCGCCCAGGAGCACCAGGGATCCGCCCGCGCCCGCCCGGAGCGCGAGGGCGTACCGGGGGCGCACAAAGGCTTTTCGCACGCCCCCTGGGAGCCAGGACGGCAGCGGCCCGAGCGGCCGCCCCCGGGCTCCCCACACCCCGCCGGCGGCGGCGAGCACGGCCACGAGAGGGATGTGCCAGGCCGCGCTGATGGGGTCGGCCGGCATGGGGCCGCCGGCGGCGTACACCGTGGCGAGGGTCCCGACGGCGAGATATCCGCAGAGCACGGCCGAGAACACGGCCGCGGCGGGCAGCACTTCCTCGTCGTCCTCCTCGGCGGCGCTCCCCAGCCGGGCGGCCCGCCGCATGAGCAGCACGGGCAGCGCGACGAGGAGCAGGGGCGTCATGCCGACGGGTGCGGGGATGCCGGACAGGGTGTCGTAGCGCACCAGCTCCGCCCCGTGGGCGAGCAGCCACAGCCCGGCGGCCAGGTGCAGGGCCCCGCCGGGTCCGCTGTCGGGGTAGGGGGAGCTGATCCACAGCACGATGACGAGCACGGCGAGGAAGCCGAGCCCGAGTCCGGCCGCCACGGCGCCGCCCACGACGCATGCGGCGGCGGCCGGTGAACGGCGTCGCACGCCGGCGCGCGGGGCCACCGGCAACGGGGTCCCGCGTTCGGTCACTTGGGTCACCCCGCCATGGTGCCAACGACACGCGCTATGGACGGGTAACAGGCGAATGTCCGTGGTGTCGCTCAATATACGTTTATGTACTTTTTCGCCCAGAGCTGTCGGTGTGCGGGGAGTGTGGCATGACACGAAGCGTCGAGACGACCTCCTCAGAGGACTCGGAGCTGAGCCTGCCGGCCCCCAAGGAGCGCCGCCGACTGCGCGAGGCGGCGGAACTGACGCACGATGAGGTCGCCGCGGCCGTGGGCGTCACCGCGTCGACCGTCCGTTCGTGGGAATCGGGCCGCACGGCCCCGCGCGGGCGCAAGCGAGAGCTGTACACGCAGTTCCTGGCGCGCCTGGCCGCCCGGCCGCAGGACGGAGGTCCGGCCGGGGCGCCCGGGGAAGCGAAGACGGCCAGGGCGGCGGAGGAACCCGCCGCGGACCCACCTGTCCCGCACCGGCCGACCTCGGACGGGCAGGCCCCGGACCGGCCTGCCCCGGACGCGCCGACTTCCGACGCGCCGACCTCCGACGCGCGGCCCGAGCCGGAGCGGCTCCCCGCCGAGCCTCCCGCGCGGGTCCCGCTGTCGGGCCCGGCCGAGGCCTTCGACACCCTCTACGCCCTCGCCGCCCGCGACCTCGCCCGGCAGGCCTACCTGCTCACCGGCCGCCGGGCGCTCGCCCTGGAGGCCGTGGAGAAGGCCTTCGTCCAGGCCTGGGACCGGTGGCCCGAGGTGGCCACCGACCCGGACCCGGTGGGTTGGGTCCGCGCGATCGTCCACGAGTACGCGCTCTCCCCCTGGCACCGCTTCCGGCGCGCCCACCGGCATCTCGACAAGCCGCCCGCCGAGCCCGCCGACCGGATCCTGCTCGACGCCCTGCTCGCCCTGCCGCCCGCGAACCGCCGTACCGTCCTGCTCTACGACGGCGTCGGCCTCGACCTCCCCGACACCGCCGCCGAGACCGAGGCGACCACGCCCACCGCGGGCCACCGGCTCGTGCACGCGCACGCCGACCTCGCCGACCGGATCCCCGAACTGGCCGACGTACCGCTCGAAAAGCAGTCCGCGCTGCTGCGCGACCTGTTCACCGCGCTGCGCCCGCCCGTCGACCTCGAACCGCGCACGGCGGCCGCCGTCCGCGGCGGCGGCGAACGGCGCACCCGGCTGTGGACCCGCGCGACCCTCAGCCTGACGGCGATGATCGCCGTCTCGACGTCCTACACGCTCATGACCGCCCCCACCCGGTACGAGCCCCCGCTGGCCCCCGGCGAGAGCGTCTCCGGGGTGCCCCCGCTCGCCGGTCCCCAACAGCTCACCGAACGCGGCAAGCAGCTCCACGACAAGCTGCGCGCCGACCCCGAGGCCGGACCGGCGCGGATCGCCCCACGGATCGAATGAGAAACGGGCGTGGCCCGCACCCCCGAGGGGTGCGGGCCACGCCCGTGCTCACGTGCGCCCGTACGAGGATCCGTACGGCGACCGCTTACTTACCGGCCAGGATCTCGCGCGCCAGCTTGGCGGTCTCGGTCGGCGTCTTGCCGACCTTGACGCCGGCGGCCTCAAGGGCCTCCTTCTTGGCCTGCGCGGTACCGGAGGAGCCGGAGACGATGGCGCCCGCGTGGCCCATGGTCTTGCCCTCGGGGGCGGTGAAGCCCGCGACGTAGCCGACGACCGGCTTGGTGACGTTCTTCGCGATGAAGTCCGCCGCACGCTCCTCGGCGTCGCCACCGATCTCACCGATCATGACGATCAGCTCGGTCTCCGGGTCGGCCTCGAAGGCCTCCAGGGCGTCGATGTGCGTGGTGCCGATGACCGGGTCGCCACCGATGCCGACGGCGGAGGTGAAGCCGATGTCACGGAGCTCGTACATCATCTGGTAGGTCAGCGTGCCCGACTTGGACACGAGACCGATCTTGCCGGGCTTGGTGATGTCGCCCGGGATGATGCCGGCGTTGGACTGGCCGGGGGTGATCAGCCCCGGGCAGTTCGGGCCGATGATCCGGGTCTTGTTGCCCTTGGCGGTCGCGTACGCCCAGAAGGCGGCGGAGTCGTGCACCGCGATGCCCTCGGTGATGACGACGGCCAGCGGGATCTCGGCGTCGATCGCCTCGACCACGGCGGCCTTGGCGAAGGCCGGCGGGACGAAGAGGACGGAGACGTTGGCGCCCGTCTTCTCCATCGCCTCGGCGACGGAGCCGAAGACCGGGACCTCGGTGCCGTCGAAGTCGACGGTGGTGCCGGCCTTGCGCGGGTTCACGCCGCCGACGATGTTGGTGCCGTCAGCCAGCATCAGCTTGGTGTGCTTCATGCCCGTGGCACCGGTCATGCCCTGGACGATGACCTTGCTGTCCTTGTTGAGGAAGATAGCCATGTGAGTCTTTGACCTCTGCCCTTACTTCGCAGCCGCGAGCTCGGCGGCCTTGTCGGCCGCGCCGTCCATGGTGTCCACGCGCTGCACCAGCGGGTGGTTGGCGTCCGAGAGGATCTTGCGACCCAGCTCGGCGTTGTTGCCGTCGAGACGGACGACCAGCGGCTTGGTGACCGCCTCGCCCTTGTCCGCGAGCAGCTGCAGCGCCTGGACGATGCCGTTGGCGACCTCGTCGCAGGCGGTGATGCCACCGAAGACGTTGACGAAGACGGACTTGACGTCCGGGTCGCCGAGGATGATCTCGAGACCGTTGGCCATGACGGCGGCGGAGGCGCCACCGCCGATGTCCAGGAAGTTGGCGGGCTTGACGCCACCGTGGTTCTCACCGGCGTAGGCGACGACGTCGAGGGTGCTCATGACGAGACCCGCGCCGTTGCCGATGATGCCGACCTCACCGTCGAGCTTGACGTAGTTGAGGTTCTTCGCCTTGGCGGCGGCCTCCAGCGGGTTCGCGGCAGCGTGGTCCACGAACTCCTCGTGACCCGGCTGACGGAACTCGGCGTTCTCGTCGAGCGAGACCTTGCCGTCGAGCGCGATGACGTCGCCGGAGGCGACCTTCGCGAGCGGGTTGACCTCGACGAGGAGCGCGTCCTCGGCGATGAAGGTCGCCCACAGGGTCACGAGGACCTCGGCGACCTTCTCGGCGACCTCGGCCGGGAACTGCGCCAGCGCGACGATCTCGCGGGCCTTCTCGATGGTCACGCCCTCGTTGGCGTTCACCGGGACCTTGGCGAGCTTATCCGGGGTCTCCTCGGCGACCTGCTCGATGTCCATGCCGCCCGCGACGGACGCCATGGCGAGGAAGGTGCGGTTGGTCCGGTCGAGGAGGTACGAGACGTAGTACTCCTCCAGGATCTCCGGAGCCGTCTCGGCGATCATCACCTTGTGGACCGTGTGGCCCTTGATGTCCATGCCGAGGATGTCCGTCGCCCGGGCGACGGCCTCGTCCGGGGTGGCGGCCAGCTTCACGCCGCCGGCCTTGCCGCGGCCGCCGACCTTCACCTGCGCCTTGACGACCGACTTGCCGCCCAGCCGCTCGGTGGCCTCGCGAGCCGCCTCAGGCGTGTCGATGACTTCACCGGCCAGCACCGGTACACCGTGCTTGGCGAAGAGGTCCCTCGCCTGGTACTCGAACAGGTCCACGCGCGTCCGTCCCTTGTCTTTTTAAAGATTCGCAGTGATTCGCGGTTGTCTGCTATCTGCGTGGGCGTGCCGCGGAGGGCAACGTGACGGCGCTGTCACAAGGAAGGCGCACACGGTGACCGTGGACGCGGCATGTCCGTCCCGCAGGTTATCCCCGAGGGACCTGGGACCCTAAATCGCAGATCACACCTGAGCGGTGATACCTGTCACAGAAAGCCTCACGGTTGAACTGGAAGTTCGTGTGATTCACCGATTCACAGCAGCGGACGGGACGGGCCGGCGGGCAGGCCGTCAGGGGATCGGCAGAGGGCGCTTCTCCAGCGCCGCGGCCATCACCTCCGGGAACAGGTCGGGAGTGCAGGCGAAGGCCGGCGCCCCAAGTGCCGCAAGGGCCGCGGCATGCTCGCGGTCGTAGGCCGGGGCGCCCTCGTCGGACAGGGCCAACAGGGTCACGAACTCGACGCCCGCCCCCTTCATCGCGGCGACCCGCTTCAGCATTTCGTTGCGGATACCGCCCTCGTAGAGATCACTGATCAGGACCACGACGGTGTCGGCGGGCCGGGTGATCTTCGATTGGCAGTAGGCGAGGGCACGGTTGATGTCGGTGCCACCGCCCAATTGGGTGCCGAAGAGCACGTCGACCGGGTCGTCGAGCTGGTCGGTCAGGTCGACGATCGCGGTGTCGAAGACGACCAGACGGGTGGCGATCGAGCGCATGGAGGCGAGGACCGCGCCGAAGACGGAGGCGTAGACGACGGAGGCCGCCATCGAACCCGACTGGTCGATGCAGAGGATCACCTCCTTCTTCACCGATCGGGCCGCCCGGCCGTACCCGATCAGCCGTTCGGGGACGACGGTGCGGTACTCGGGCAGGTAGTTCTTCAGATTGGCCTGGATCGTGCGGTTCCAGTCGATGTCGTGGTGGCGCGGGCGACTGATCCGCGCGGACCGGTCGAGGGCGCCGGTGAGGGTGGCCCGGGTGCGGTTCGCGAGCCGCTTCTCCAGCTGCTCGACCACCTTGCGGACCACGGCCCGCGCCGTCTCCTTCGTGGTCTCGGGCATCGCCTTGTTCAAGGAGAGCAGGGTGCCGACCAGGTGCACGTCCGGTTCGACGGCCTCCAGCATCTCCGGTTCCAGCAGCAGGGCGGCCAGGCCCAGCCGCTCGATGGCGTCGCGCTGCATGACCTGGACCACGGAACTCGGGAAGTACGTACGGATGTCCCCGAGCCAGCGGGCCACGTTCGGCGCGGACCCGCCGAGCCCGGCCGACCGCGTCCCCGACGTCCTGCGGGACCCCGCCTCGCCGCCCCCGCCGTACAGCGCGCCGAGCGCGGCGTCCATCGCCGCGTCCCGCCCGGTCAGCGCGCACCCGGTGCCGTCGGCCTCGCCCCCGCCGAGCACCATCCGCCACCGCCGCAGCCGCTCGCCTCCGGCCGTGCCCATGTCCGTACCCGTACCGCTCATCCGTCCGTCCCCCTCCACTCGTCGTGTCTCTTCCCTCCACCCGGCGCGTTCGGCCAGGCCGCACTCGGCTCCCCCGGAATCGGCGCCGCACCTCACCCGGCGAGCAGCATCCGCACCAGCCCCACCACCGCGTCGGCCCGCTCCCGGTCCAGC
This sequence comes from Streptomyces sp. CLCI03, assembly GCF_053615355.1. Lineage (NCBI taxonomy): Bacteria > Bacillati > Actinomycetota > Actinomycetes > Kitasatosporales > Streptomycetaceae > Streptomyces > Streptomyces sp. CLCI03. Next base: position 3,312,667 of record NZ_CM132132.1, read on the forward strand.
TCCGGGGCGAAGCCCTCGGGGGCCGCGGACGCCGAGGCGGCGGCGGCCGCACCGCCCGGCCCGCGTCGCACCAGCTCGCCCAAGGTCCGCTTCACGCCCGGCTCGTACGCACCGAACGTCCGCCGCAGCAGCGGCAGTACGTCGGTGAACGCCCGCTCCGGCACCCCCACCAGCCAGGTGTCGATCAGGCCCAGCAGCCGGTCGTCGTGGACCAGCAACGTGCCCCCGCCCGAGCCGCCGCCCGCGAAGCCCTCGATCCAGCCCGCCGCGTCGGTCGGGGAGGAGGCCGGGGACAGGGCGAGCCCCATCAGCCGGGCCGTCTCCTCGGCCGGCAGCCGCCCGTCGTCGAGGAGCAGCCGGGCCGCCCGGCCACGGATCACGCCGGGCACGGTGTCCCGGTCGGCCAGTACGGCGAGCACCGCGGACCAGCGGTCCCGCAGCCCTTCGTCGGCGTCCGCCAGCAGCCCGATCGCCCCGTGCACCCCGTCCACGTGGCCGCGCAGCTCCGCGGCCGCGTCGGCGTCCAGGCCGGCCGTGCAGGCCGAGGGGAGCGCCACGCATATCCGCTCGGCGAGCCCGGCCGCCACGGCGCCGAGCGCCGTCGCGTCGGTGCCGCGGACGTCCCCGTACCGCAGTGAACGGGCCAGGGCCGGCAGGGCCTTGGCGAGTCGCGCCACGTCGGTGTCCAGCGCGGCCCGGTCCGCGAGGGCCCGTAGTACGGCGGGCAGTGCCTGCGCGAGCCCGGCCAGCAGGCACTGCTCGGCCAGGGCCGTCACCTCGCCCAGTTCCTCGGCCGCGGCGGCGTCCGCCTCGGCCTTGGCGGTGGCCGCGCCGAGGACGGTGGTCCCCCATATGCCCGCCTCGGCGATCCGCACCGACAGTTCCGGCTCCCACCGCAGCCGCCAGGTCTCCCGGAAGGTTCCGGTGCCGGCCCGGGACGCGACGGGGGTGCCCCAGCCGATGCCGAGCAGCCGCAGCCGGTGCAGCAGCAGGGACTTCGCCGTGTCGGTGTCCTTGCGCAGGTCCAGTTCCAGCTCGCGGTCCTGCGCCTCGGCCTTGAGCCGCAGTGTGCGCTGCTGTCGTGTCAGGTCGCGCTGGAGGGGTACGACGGGTGCTCCGTCCGGGACCTCGCCGAGCACGTCGCCGACGACGAGCCGGTCCTCGATCAGTGCGAGCGGTATGTCGGAGCCGTCGCACATCACGGCCCGGACCGCTTCCAGGGTCTCCGTCAGGCCCGGCAGCGGTCGGCCCCGCATCGCGGCGAGGGTCTCGGCCAGTCGGACCGCCTCGATGACGTGTGCCGAGGAGACCTGCCGGTCCTCCTCGCGCAGCAGTCCGGCGACCTTGGTCAGCCACCGCTCGACGGGCCGGTCCGAGGCGGTGAAGAGGTGGGCGTACCAGCCGGGGGAGGTGATCCCCGCGCCGTACCCGCCGGCCCGGGCGAGCCTGCGGTGGGTCCAGGGCACCCAGGTGGTCTCCACCTTGACCTTCGGCAGGCCGCTCAGCAGGGCCTTGTCGGCGGCCACGGTGGCCTTGGCCCGTAGCGCGGGGACGTGCCAGGCCCCGCACACCACGGCGTAGGCGTCGCCGAACTCCCGGCGGGTGGCCCGCATCCGCTGCCGCATGTACGCCTCGCGCACCAGGTCGCGCCGGTGGCCCCCGTCGCCGTACGCCTCGCGCAGGGCTCCCATGGCCTCCCCGAGCGCCTCGAAGGCGCCGAGCACGTCCTCCCCCGTACCCCGGGCGCCGCGGTGCTCGACCACGTCCTCCCACCAGCGCTCGGGGTCGTCGTACCCGGCGGTCTCGGCCAGCACGGCCAGGGGGTCCAGCCGGACGGCGTCGGGCTCGGCCCCGGCTCCGTCCGGCCCGTCCGCCGCGGTGGCGAGCGAGTGCGCCGCCGGGAGGTCGATGAAGCGGACCGGGACCTCGTGCTCCTGGGCCCAGCGGATGGCCACCCACTCCGGTGAGAACCCGGCCAGCGGCCAGAACGCGGCCCGGCCCGGATCGTCCGCCGCGTGCGCGAGGAGCGCGACGGGCGGCCGCATCCCCTTCTCGGCGGCGAGCGGCAGCAGCGCGTCCCCCTCGGGCGGGCCCTCGATGAGCACCGCCTCGGGCCGGGCCGCCTCCAGGGCCGCGCGGACGGCGCGGGCCGAGCCGGGCCCGTGGTGGCGCACGCCCAGCAGCAGCGGACCCCGCGTCGGGTTCGGGCTCATCCGGTCACCTCGCGGCAGGCCCGGTAGAAGTCCTTCCAGCCGTCGCGCTCGCGGACCACTGCCTCCAGATACTCCTGCCAGACCACCTTGTCGGCCGCCGGGTCGCGGACGACGGCGCCGAGGATCCCGGCGGCCACGTCGGAGGGGCGCAGCACGCCGTCCCCGAAGTGGGCGGCGAGGGCCAGGCCGCCGGTGACGACGGAGATGGCCTCGGCGGTGGACAGGGTGCCGCTGGGCGACTTCACCTTCGTGCGGCCGTCGTCGGTGACCCCGTCGCGCAGCTCGCGGAAGACGGTGACGACGCGGCGGATCTCCTCCAGGCCCTCGGGCGCGGCCGGCAGGTCGAGGGCGCGGCCCATCTGGTCGACGCGGCGGGCGACGATGTCGACCTCGGCGTCGGCGGTGGCGGGCAGGGGCAGCACCACGGTGTTGAAGCGGCGGCGCAGGGCGCTGGAGAGCTCGTTCACGCCGCGGTCGCGGTCGTTGGCGGTGGCGATGAGGTTGAAGCCGCGTACGGCCTGCACCTCTTCGCCCAGTTCCGGTATCGGGAGGGTCTTCTCGGACAGGACGGTGATGAGGGTGTCCTGGACGTCGGCGGGGATGCGGGTGAGCTCCTCGACGCGGGCGGTCATGCCCTCGGCCATGGCCCGCATGACGGGGCTGGGGACGAGTGCCTCGCGGCTGGGGCCGTGGGCCAGCAGCCGGGCGTAGTTCCAGCCGTAGCGGATGGCTTCCTCGGGGGTGCCGGCGGTGCCCTGGACGAGGAGGGTGGAGTCTGCGCTGACGGCCGCCGCGAGGTGTTCGGACACCCAGGTCTTGGCGGTGCCGGGGACGCCCAGCAGGAGGAGGGCGCGGTCGGTGGCCAGGGTGGTGACGGCGACCTCGACGATGCGGCGCGGCCCCACGTACTTGGGTGTGATCACCGTGCCGTCGTCGAGGGTGCCGCCGAGCAGGTAGGTGGCGACGGCCCACGGGGAGAGCTTCCAGCGGGTCGGGCGGGGCCGGTCGTCGGCGGCCGCCAGGGCTTTCAGTTCGTGTGCGAAGGCGTCTTCGGCGTGCGGTCGCAGAGCCTCTGCTCGCTGCTCGTTCTCGGGCATGGTCATGGTCCCCCTCCAATGCTCGGCAGCCGCTCCCGACTGCTGACCCCACGGTGCACCACGCCACTGACAACGAGCCTCGTGGATGGCGTTGTTGCTGGTCAGGGCGATTGTCAGTGGGGGTCTCTACGGTGGTTCACATGACTGATCAGGGGGACCGCTGGACGGCGGAACAGGTACTGGATCTGGCTCCTGACGATGCCTCACGCAAGGCGGGGGGCAGACTCGGCGGGGCAGGGCCGTGGTTGCAGATCGGAGGTTCCGCTTCCGGTTCTGTGTGGGGAGTGTGCAAGGGCAGCGGCAGCAAGCCGTACCGCACGGTCGTGGACCTGGCGGGCCCCGCGTACAAGTGCTCCTGTCCGAGCCGGAAGTTCCCCTGCAAGCACGCTCTGGGGTTGTTGCTGCTCTGGTCGGCGGAGGGGGTCGGCGAGCCGGGCGAGGCTCCGGAGTGGGCCGCGCAGTGGCTGGCGGACCGGGCGGCCAAGGCCGCGCGGCCCGCCGGCGGGAGGGCCGCACCGGTCGACGAGGAGGCGGCCCGCAAGCGGGCCGAGCGGCGGGCGGCGCGCGTCGGCGCGGGCGTCACCGAGTTGGAGCAGCGGCTGGCCGATCTGCTGCGTGGCGGCCTCGCAGGCCAGGAGCAGGCCGGATACGCGGGGTGGGAGGAGACGGCGGCCCGCATGGTCGACGCCCAGGCGCCCGGACTGGCCGGGCGGGTAAGGGAGTTGGGGACGATACCCAGTTGCGGCCCCGGCTGGCCCGCCCGGATGCTGGAGGAGGCGGCGCTGCTGCACCTGCTCGACCGGGCGTGGCTGGGGGCGGCCGGGCTGCCGGAAGAGCTGGCGGCGACGGTGCGCAGCCGCGTGGGACTGCCGGCCTCCGGGGAGGGGGAGGCCGTACGGGACCGCTGGCTGGTGCTCGCCCAATACGACACGGTGTCGCCGGACGGTCGGCTCACCACCCGCCGGATATGGCTGCGCGGGTCGGCGGGCGGGCGGCCGGCGCTGGTGCTGGACTTCGGACCGCCCGGTCGGCCACCGGGGTTGGCGCTGCCGGTGGGGCTGGTGCTGGAGGCGGAGATGCGCTTCCGGCCCGGGTCGGCGGGGCTGCGGGCAGACCTCGGTGAGAGGTTCGCGGCGGCCGTGCCGTGCACGGAGGTTCCGGCCGGGGTGAGTACGGGGGCGGCCCTGGAGGCGTACGGGGCGGCGTTGCGGGAGGACCCGTGGCTGGAGTCCTGGCCGGTGGTGCTCGGTCCGGTGGTTCCGATACCGGGAGAGCTCGGCTGGCAGCTGGCGGACGCGGAGGGCACCTCCGCCCTGCCGGTGTCCCTCACCGGGGGCGGCCGCTCACGCGGGGGGCTCTGGCAGCTGGCCGCGTTGTCGGGCGGGGGCCCGGTGACGGTGTTCGGCGAGTGCGGCCACCGTGGCTTCACTCCCCTGACGGCCTGGCAGCCGGGCTCGACCGAGCCCGTCGCCCTGTCCTGATCAGGGGCGGAAAAGGAAACACATCGCAGGGGGCCTGGGGGGTCCTGTGCCGTCACACCGGGGGCGGCGGCAAGGAAGACGTACGGCGCCGGGGGGCGCCGGACGCGAAACGACGACGAGCCGGGGGGCTTGCATGAACGACAACCACGCCAGCTGAAGGCGAGCGGGCAGACGGGAACATCGACAGCTCCGGTCCCGTGGAGGGGGCGGGACCGGAGCCCATCACACGACGAGCGACCGACGACGAGCGACGAGGGAGGGGCCCGATGGACAAGGGTGACGAGGGGTACGGGGAGTGGGAGGAGCTGGTCGCCACCGCGCTGCTGGGCACCGAGCGGCGCCGGGGCGGGGGCCCGGCGGGCTCGCCGGAGGCGCTGCTCGACGCGGCGGCCGTGCATGCCGTACGGCGCCGGGCCGGGCTGCGTCCGGCCGAGGCCGGGCCGAGGCCTGATCCCGCGCCCCGCGATCCCCGGCCGGCGCCGCCGGAGGCGGCGGGCCGCCGGCTGGCGCAGTTGCTGGCCGGCCGGAGCGGTCCGGTCAACGGCGGCGGGCGGCGTGGGAGCGCCCCGGACCTGACGGAGCTGCTGCCGCAGTGGCTGGCCGCGGCCGCGCGGCACGGCTACCGCTCGCCGGCCGCGCTCGTGCCGGCGCTGCTGGACGCGGCCCGGGCCCGTACGGACCTACGGCCGCAGGCCCTGGCTCTGGCCGGGACGCGGGGGCTGTGGCTGGCGCGGATGAATCCGGACTGGCGGTTCGCCCTGCGCGGGGGGTCGGGCGGCGCCGGGGAACTGCCGGCGGTGACCGACCGGGCCGCCGTGGAACGGCTGTGGCAGGAGGGGCTGTTCGCGGAACGGGTGGCCCTCCTCGGGGCCGTCCGGGCGCACGAGGCGGCGGCGGCGCCGCGGCTGTTGACGACGACCTGGGCCACCGAACGGGCCGAGGACCGGCTGATGTTCCTCGATTCGCTGAGGGTGGGACTGTCGGGGGATGACGAGCCTTTCCTGGAGGCGGCGTTGGGCGACCGCAGCCGCAATGTCCGGGCCACGGCCGCCGAGTTGCTGTCCGCGTTGCCGACCTCGGCGCTGGCGGGGCGGATGGCTGAGCGCGCGCTGGCCTGCGTGGGTCCCGAGGGGGTGACACCGCCGGCCGAGTGCGACGCGGGGATGCTCCGCGACGGGGTGGTCAAGCGGCCGCCCGCCGGACGTGGGGAGCGGGCCTGGTGGCTCGGCCAGTTGGTGGAGGCGGCGCCGCTGGCGTGCTGGCGGGAGCGGTTCGGCGGGCTCGACCCGGCGGAGATCGTGGCGCTGCCGGTGGCCGTGGGCGACGGATGGACGGAGGAGCTGCACGCGGCGTGGTGCCGGGCGGCCGTGCGTCAGCGCGACGCGTCGTGGTCGCGGGCGCTGCTCGGTCCGGCGTCCGCGCCGCCCGCGGCGGGCCCGGGCACCGCCTCGCTCGCGGAACGGGCCAAGCTGCTGGAGACCCTCCCGCACGCGGAGCGGGCGGAGTGGGTCGCGGAGTTCATACGCGCCCACGGGCTGTCGGAGGCGTTCCAGCTGCTCGGGGTGTGCGTGGTGCCGTGGGCGGGTGCGCTGGGCCGGGCGGTCGTGGACGCGCTGGACACGGCCCGGGACGCGGGGAGCTACCCGTGGAGCTTCAGCGGGGTGATGGGCCTGGCGGAACGCTGCCTCGATCCCGCGGAGGCGAGCCGACTGGAGGCCCTGACCACGGCCGCGGAGGACCTGCCGGACGCGGCCCCCGGCGCGGCCGCGTACTGGGCCGAGGCGTTCCAGCGACTCGTCTCGACCCTGCGCCTGCGCGCGACGATGCTGGCCGAACTGACCCCGGCCTGACCTCCGCGGGGACGCTCGGCCGGGTACGGGCCGCACCGGGCCGGGCCGCGCGCGGGTGCGGCGCGGCCCGCCCGATTCCTGCCGAACCGGCGGAGGCTACTGACGGACGTGGGCGTTGACCCACTCCACGATGGCGGTCGTCGTCGCACCCGGCGTGAAGATCTCGGCCACGCCCTTCTCCTTCAGAGGGGCGATGTCGTCCTCCGGGATGATGCCGCCGCCGAAGACCTTGATGTCCTCCGCGTCGCGCTCCTTGAGGAGTTCCAGCACGCGCGCGAAAAGCGTGTTGTGGGCGCCGGAGAGGATCGAGAGGCCGATCGCGTCGGCGTCCTCCTGGATGGCGGTGTCCACGATCTGCTCGGGGGTCTGGTGGAGGCCGGTGTAGATGACCTCCATGCCCGCGTCCCGCAGCGCCCGCGCGATCACCTTGGCCCCGCGGTCGTGGCCGTCGAGACCCGGCTTGGCCACCACCACACGGATCGGACCGGTCACACCCATCGCACTGCCTCCCGAGTGAACGAACGTTAAGTACAGCATCGCGCACGCCGCCGTTTCGCGGTCAATCACGAGGGGGAAATCACACGTGGGACGGCATTGCGCCACCGTGCCGACAGCCGCACGGCACGGTGGTGCGACCGCCGCGGTCCCGCTGAGGCTCAGGGGAGGCCGTCGATGGGGCTGTCCGTACCCATGTCCATGCCCTTGTCCGGCGCCGCGCTGCGGGCCGGAGCACTCGAGGTGATGGTGTTCGGCGGGCACCTCCTGCTGTATCCCACCGGAGTGTGCCAGGAAAAGGTCACCGACCGCCCGCCCACGACACGGCCGCCGGTCCTCCTGCTCCACGGGTTCACCGACAACCGGTCCGTCTTCGTCCTGCTGCGCCGCGCGCTCGGCGCGGGAGGCCGGCACGTGGAGGCGTACAACTACTCCCCCTTCACCCTCGACCTGCGCGTCACCGCCCGCCATCTCGCCCGGCGTGTCGAGGAGCTGTGCGAGCGCACCGGGCAGGAGCGGGTGGATCTGGTCGGGCACAGCCTGGGCGGACTGGTCGGCCGGTACTACGTGCAGCGACTCGGCGGCGACAGCCGCGTCCGGACCCTCGTCACCCTCGGCACACCGCACTCGGGCACCCGGGTCGCCCCCTTCATGGACGCGCACCCGCTGATTCGCCAGATACGCCCGGACTCCGAGGTGATCACCGAGCTCGCCGCGCCCGCGCCCGACTGCGCCACCCGATGCGTCGCGTTCTGGAGCGAGTTCGACGCGATCATGCTTCCGGTCGCGACCGCGCGGATCGAACACCCGGATCTGTGTGTGGAGAACGTGCAGGTCACCGGTATCGGACATCTTGCGCTGGCCGCCCATCCCGCCGTGATCGCGGCGGTCCGACGCATCCTCGACGGACCCGGTCCGGCCGCCGTCACGGGCTCCGACGCCGCCTCCGTCGCCTGACCGACGAGCGACCGACAGTCGAACGAATTTCGAACTCAAGGCCAAGGGTCCGCATTTCGACGACCGAAAGACGGCCGAATGCCCGGTTCCGGAGATCTGGGGACCCGGCGAAGATTGTCGTGGCGAGTAACCGCCGGGTACAGTCACGCCACTGCTCTCCTCCGGTGAACCTTGCGTTCCCGGCCACCCAGGCCCCCACTGCCGAGGCGAAAGAGAAGTTGGTGAACGACCGCCCCACGTCGGGCCAGTACCCAGATCCCGGGTACGACGGCCTTTCCACCACCGCTTTCGCTGGTGACTCCCCCTACGCTTCCTATGAAACGCAGGGTCAGGGAGTCAACTACGCCGCCTACGGTTCCTACGACACGGGCGCGTACGACGCCACCGCGTGGGCCTCGCAGGACAGTTACCTGTCCACGATCCCTACCCAGGTCGCCCCCGAGGACACCACCGGGAGCTGGGACGCGAGCGCCTGGAACACGCCGAGCACGGACTACTCCGGCTACACGCAGTACCAGCAGCCCCCCTTCGGCTACGACACCTCCGGCGAGCAGACCGGGCACTGGGCGATGCCGGGCTACGGCACCACCGGCACCGAGACCGGCGCCTACGACGCCACCGCCTGGAACACCGTCACCGAGACCCCGGCCCAGCCCGAGGCCGGCTACGCCTACGAGTACCGGCCCGCGCCCGAATCCGGGCAGCAGCAGGAGTACACGTACCAGGCGACCACCGTCGGCTACGCCTACGAGGCCACCCAGGCCGTCGTCGTCGACCCCGGTCACGGGAGCGGCTTCGAGACCGGCTTCGAGACCGGGTCCGCCACCTACAGCGAGACGGCCGTCTTCGAGGTGCTCTCCGAGGAGACGCCTCTGGTCCACGAGGCACATGAGGCGCCCGAGGCGTTCGAGCTGCCCGAGGCGCACGATCTGCCCGAGGTCCACGACCTCCCCACCCAGACCATGCCCGTGACCTCGACCCCGCGCTCCGCGCGCCGGACGGCCACCAAGGGCAACGGCAAGACCGGCTCCGCCGCCAAGGCGGGCACCGGCAGCGGCAGCGGTGGCAACAGCCGTCGCCGCAATCCGGCGAAGCGTTCCGCCCTGCTGACCGTGGCCGTGCCCTCCGCCTGCGTGATGGGGGTCGCGGGCGTCGCGGCCGCCTCCGTCGGCGGCCTCACCGGCACGGACCGGCCCGCCGAGGAACCCACCACGATGGCCGCGCCCGACCCGGCCTCGGTGAAACCGGTCGCGGCGAACACCAAGCTCGACACCCAACTGGTCGCGCTCAGCGCCGACGCGGGCGACTTCGCGGACCGCGCGAGCCGCACGCAGGAGCGCATCGACCTGCGCGAGCGCCAGGAAGAGGAAAAGAAGAAGAAGGCGGAGGAGGCCGCGGCCAAGGAGGCCGCCCGCCCCAAGTTCGCCATCCCCGTGAACCAGCACGGTCTCAGCGCCAACTTCGGCCAGGCCGGCGGCATGTGGATGTCGGTGCACACCGGCATCGACTTCCCGGTCTCCTACGGGACCCCGGTCATGGCGGCCACCGACGGCACCGTGCGCACCCAGTACAACAGCGCCTACGGGAACATGGCGATAGTGACCGCGCCCGACGGCACCGAGACCTGGTACTGCCACCTCAGCTCCACCAAGATCCGCGGTGGCAAGGTCAAGGCGGGCGACGTCATCGCCTACTCGGGCAACTCGGGCAACTCCACCGGCCCGCACCTCCACTTCGAGGTCCGGCCCGGCGGCGGATCCGCGATCGACCCCCTGCCGTGGCTGCGCAGCCACGGTCTGGACCCGACGTAACTCCCGCACCCCACAAGCTGATCCGAGCGCCGCGCGGCCCGAAGGCCGCGCGGTCGCCCGTCGTTCTAGAGCTTCTGCACCGGCGCGTAACGCAGCAGCAGCCGCTTGGGCTTGTCGTCCCCGAAGTCGATGGTGGCCTGCGCGTCCGCGCCCGCTCCCTTGACCTCCATGACGGTGCCGAGCCCGAACTGGTCGTGCGTGACCCGGTCCCCGACCACCAGGGCGATGACCGGCTTGTCGGCGGCCCGACGCGTGGCGAATCCTGACGGCCCCGACTTCGTACGCGACGAGGACAGGAACGCCTCCGGCGAGGTGCCGAACGTCGCCTTGCCCGATCCGGACGACGACGACCCGTACCCCGAGCTGCGCATCGGACCCGCCGGCTTCTGCGTGGCGCCCGTCCGCTTCCACTGGAGGTACTCGGCCGGAATCTCCTCCAGGAACCGCGACGGCGGGTTGTACGAGGGCGTGCCCCACGCGCTGCGCATGCTGGAGCGGGTCAGGTACAGCCGCTCGCGCGCCCGCGTGATGCCCACGTAGGCGAGGCGGCGCTCCTCCTCCAGCTCCTTGGTCTGACCCAGCGCCCGCATGTGCGGGAAGACCCCGTCCTCCATGCCGGTCAGGAAGACCACGGGGAATTCGAGGCCCTTGGCGGTGTGCAGGGTCATCAGCGTGATGACGCCCGTGCCCTCGGTGTCCTCGTCCGGGATCTGGTCGGAGTCCGCGACGAGCGCGACCTGCTCCAGGAACTCGGCCAGGGTGCCGGACCCGGGAGCCGGGGCCCCGGTCTCGGCGGCCTCGGCCGCCGCGGCCTCGCGGGCCTGCTCGAACTCCAGCGCCACGGCCGCGAGCTCCTGCAGGTTCTCGATGCGCGTCTCGTCCTGCGGGTCGGTCGACGCCTGGAGTTCGGCGAGGTATCCCGTGCGCTCCAGCACCGCTTCCAGCACCACCGCCGGGCCGGCGCCCGAGTCGACGATCGTGCGCAGTTCCTCCATCAGCACGTTGAACCGCTTCACCGCGTTGGTGGAGCGTGCCGCCATGCCGAAGGCCTCGTCCACGCGGCGCAGGGCCTGCGGGAAGGTGATCTTCTCGCGCAGCGCGAGGGCGTCGATCATCGCCTCGGCGCGTTCGCCGATGCCGCGCTTGGGCACGTTCAGGATGCGGCGGAGCGGGACGTTGTCCTCGGGGTTCGCCAGGACGCGCAGGTACGCGAGGACGTCGCGGACCTCCTTGCGCTCGTAGAAGCGCACGCCGCCGACGACCTTGTAGGGCAGTCCGACCCGGATGAAGATCTCCTCGAACACGCGGGACTGCGCGTTGGTCCGGTAGAAGATCGCGACGTCGCCCGCCTTGGCGTCGCCCGCGTCGGTGAGCCGGTCGATCTCGTCGGCGACGAACTGGGCCTCGTCGTGCTCGGTGTCAGCGACGTAGCCGGTGATGACGGCGCCGGTGCCGGCCTCGGTCCACAGGTTCTTCGCGCGGCGGTTCTCGTTGCGCTCGATGACCGCGTTGGCCGCGGAGAGGATCGTCTGCGTGGAGCGGTAGTTCTGCTCCAGCAGGATCGTCGTCGCGTCCTTGTAGTCCTCCTCGAACTGGAGGATGTTGCGGATGGTCGCGCCGCGGAAGGCGTAGATCGACTGGTCGGCGTCACCCACCACGCACAGCTCGGCCGGGGGCAGGTCGGGGTAGCCGGTGCCCACCAGCTCACGCACCAGCGTGTACTGCGCGTGGTTGGTGTCCTGGTACTCGTCGACGAGGACGTGCCGGAAGCGGCGCCGGTAGTGCTCGGCGACGTCCGGGAACGCCTGGAGCAGGTGGACCGTGGTCATGATGATGTCGTCGAAGTCGAGGGCGTTGGCCTCGCGCAGCCGCCCCTGGTACATCGCGTACGCCTGGGCCAGGGTCTTCTCGAAGCCGTCCACGGCCTGGTCGGCGAAGGCTTCCTCGTCGATCAGCTCGTTCTTCAGGTTCGAGATCTTGGCGTTGAAGGCCTTCGGCGGGAACTTCTTCGGGTCCAGGTCCAGGTCGCGGCAGACGAGCGCCATCAGGCGCTTCGAGTCGGCCGCGTCGTAGATCGAGAACGAGGACGTGAAGCCGAGCCGCTTGGACTCGCGGCGCAGGATGCGCACGCACGCGCTGTGGAAGGTGGAGACCCACATGGCGTTCGCGCGCGGGCCGACCAGGCCCTCGACGCGCTCCTTCATCTCACCGGCGGCCTTGTTGGTGAAGGTGATCGCCAGGATCTGGCCGGGGTGGACGTTCCGCGCGGACAGCAGGTGTCCGATGCGGTGGGTCAGCACCCGGGTCTTGCCGGAGCCGGCGCCGGCCACGATGAGCAGCGGGGTGCCCGCGTGCACCACGGCCGCGCGCTGCTCCTCGTTGAGCCCGTCCAGGAGCGTCGCCGGGTCGATGACGGGCCTGGGGGCGCCGTCCCGGTAGTACGCGTCCCCGCTCATGGGTACGTCGAACCGCCCCCCGAAGAGATCGTCCGCGCCCGCTTCGGGGGCGGCGTGATCCTCGGGCGGCGGCGGGACCTCGTCGGAGGGGGTGAGGTCCGCCAGGAAACTGTCGTCAAAGAGGCTGCTCATCGCATTCCGAGTCTAGGGGGCGGGACCGACAGGCCAGCACGAGTTCGAGCAGACCGGGAAAACGGAGCTCCAGGTCCTCGCGGCGCAGTGCGAGGAAGAGCTTGCGGCCCTGGGGGCGCCGGCGGACGATCCCGCTCTCGCTCAGCGTCTTGAGGTGGTGCGTGACGCTGGAGCGGGGCAGGTCGGGGACGACCTCGCCGCAGCACGCCTCCTCGCCGGAGGCCAGCTTGCGGACGATCTCCAGCCGGACGGGGTGCCCGAGGGCCGCCAGCACCTCGACCAGCTCGATGCGGTCGGCGGCGGGGTGGGTCGGCTCGGCGGCGGCAGCAGGCATGACCCCACTGTACGCAGATCTCGTACGGACATCGTCGAACCGTTCGAGATTCTCGAACGATCAACGCCCCGGGGAGCGGCCGGAGGTCGTCACGGCAGGGCCGACCCGCTTCCTCCGCCGACCGGGCCGCCTCGTACGCTCGGCGCCATGGACGTACTCATCAGTGTCTTCGTCGGCCTGCACATCATCGGGATCGCCGCGCTTCTCGGTGGCTTCCTGACCCAGATGAAGGCGATGAGCGCGGGCACCGCCCGATTCACGCCCGCCATGCTGCACGGCGCGCTCACCATGCTCGTCACCGGCGTCCCCCTGGTCGGCTTCAACCAGATGGACGGGACCCCCGTCAACAACGTCAAGGTCGGCGTGAAGCTCGCGCTCCTCTTCGTCATCCTGTGCCTCGTCTACGTCAAGCGCGACGAGGAGCACGTGGACAAGGCGCTGTTCGGGGCGGTGGGCGGGCTGACCGTGATCAACATCTTCATCGCCCTTCTCTGGCACTGACCCGCACCGGAACGATCCGCTCCGGTCCTCGGCGGCCGACTCCGATCGTATCGAGACACTTACGATCATCTCGTCATCCGCCCGTTACCTTCGGGTCTAGCGTCCTCCTCCAGGCACCGACAGAGGAAGGACGTGAGGCCCGCGTGGCCAGTCATCGAAAGCCCAGGCAGCGCCCGCTCTCCGGCGGCCCGGTACGGACGACCGCCGCCACCCTCGCCCTCGCGGGCGCTGCCACCGCCACCGCCTTCGAAGGCACCTCCCAGGCCGACCCCCGGCCCACCCCCGCCCAGGTCAAGTCGGAGGTGGACCGGCTCTACCAGGAGGCCGAGGCGGCGACCGAGCAGTACAACGGGGCGAAGGAACAGGCGGACGAGGCCGAACGCGCGCTGACCGGGCTGCGCGAGGAGACCGCCCGCAAGACCGATCAGCTCAACACCGCCCGCAGCGCGCTCGGCACGCTCGCGGCCTCCCAGTACCGCAGCGGGTCCCTGGGCACCGCCGTCCAGCTCGCGATGGCCTCCGACCCGCAGGAGTACCTCTCCCAGGCCGCGTTCATCGCCCGCGCCGGGGACCGCAACGCCGCCGGGATCACCACCGTGCGCCGCCGGCTCGACGAGGTCGGCAAGCTCCGCGAGCAGGCCTCCGGGCGACTCGCCGACCTCCGCTCCCGGCAGCGGGAACTCGCCTCGCACAAGGCCGTGATCGAGGAGAAGCTCACCGCCGCCAAGAACATGCTGGCCCGGCTCACCGCCGAGGAGCGGGCCGCCTACGAGGCCGGGTCGCCCGGCGGATCGGCCACCGCACCCGCGGGATCCACCGGATCCGCCGCCTCCACGGGCAGCACGCCCCCGCCCCCGTCCGACGGTTCGCGCGCGGCCCGCGCCGTGGCCTTCGCGTACAGCGCGATCGGCAAGCCGTACGTCTGGGGCGCGACGGGCCCGGGGTCCTTCGACTGCTCCGGCCTGACACAGGCGGCCTGGCGCTCGGCCGGGGTCTCCCTGCCCCGCACCACCTACACCCAGATCAACGCCGGCCGACGCGTGTCCCGCGACCAGCTGGCCCCCGGCGACCTGGTGTTCTTCTACTCCGGGGTGACCCACGTCGGCCTCTACATCGGCAACGGTCAGATGATCCACGCCCCGCGCCCCGGATCCACGGTCCGGTTGGCGCCGATCGACTCGATGCCCTGGGCCGGCGCCTCCCGCCCCGCGTAGTCCCCTCAGCCGCGGGCGCAGTACCCACAGGTCCCGCGCCGGCGGAGGTAGTAGCCGAGGGTGACGCCGCCACCCACCGGGCGGCTGCGTGCCATGAGCACTCCGCGGACCGCCCCCGCGAGACCGAGCGCGGCAATGATCGGGCCGACGACCGCGGCCGGGCTCGGTTCGAGGACGGATCCCGTCGAGCGGTCCTCGGGGACCGGCCCGAAGGGGTAACCGGCGCCGCCCAAGGCCCAGTACAGCCCGGCCAGTCCGTGGACGAGGGACCAGGCGGCCGCCGCGTACGGGGCCCAGCGGGGCCAACCCGACCACCATCGGCGGCGCACCGCCACCACCTGGTCCTGCTCGTTCGCGCTGCTCACCGCGTGTGCCATGACCCTGATCCCCCTCGGATTCGTCGTGGGACCAGACTCCCGGCCGACCGGGACCGGGCACATCGGCCGACCGGCAGAGATCGGCGGCGGGCTCCGCGGGAGCCGTCTGCCGATCGGCGGAGGCGGGGCCCGGCGGGAAGGACACCCCCTACGGGGCCTTGACCACGCCGCTCAGCCAGCCGAAGGTCTGCGGCAGCTGCTTGGACCAGGATTCGAGGTTGTGTCCGCCGACGACCTTCTCCGCGTGGACCGTGGTCGGGCTCTTGGCGATCGCCTTGAGGTCCAGGCCGGACAGGTAGCCGTCCTGCTCGGCCCCCGACATCCACAGCGCCACCGGCGGCGGGGTGGGCGTGGCCTGGAGCAGGTGCTTCAGGTTGTGCGTGCGACGCAGTTCGGGGTCCTTGGCGACCAGGGACGAGGGCTCCTGCCCCGGGTCGTTGTAGCCGGACAGGGAGACGGCCGCGCTGTAGCGGTCGGGGTGGGCGATGGCGAGCTTGGCGGCGCAGTACGCGCCGGCCGAGTAGCCGGCCACGCCCCAGGTGCGGGCCTCGTCCGAGGCCCGGAAGTTGTCGACGACCATCTTGCGGACGTCGACGCTGAACCAGCTGTCCGCGTTGACCTTGCCGGGGAGGTTGGCGCAGCCGGTGTCGCCGTTGCCGAGCAGCATGGCGCGCGGCGAGACCAGGATGAACGGTTGGACCTTGCCGCTCTTCATCAGCGGCTCCAGCACCTCGTGCACCTTGAGCCCCTGGAACCAGGACTTCCCGGTCCCCGGTATGCCCGGTATCAGCTCGACCACCGGGAACTTCTTGTCCTTGTACGCCGGGTCGTCGTACTGCGGCGGCAGCCACACCATGACGTCGCCCTTGACCCCGGAGATCTTGCCGTCGAGCTCGGTCTTCTGCACGCGCCCGCCGACCCCCTCCACCGGCTGGAACTGCTGCTTGACCTTCGGCGCCTCTTCGACCTTCTTGCCGCCGAGTCCGTCCGGACCGAGGTCGGGGGCGGCCGTGACGTACTTGCCGGTGCCGAGCAGGTCGCTCCACGAGGCATAGAAGTGTTCGGCCCGGTTGACCGCGACGAACACCAGGGCGACGGCTGTGACCTGGGCGAACACCACCATCAGCACGCGTACGGCGGCGCGTACGGCGGCCGGGCCGCGCACCTTGCTCCACACGGCCAGCGGAAGGACGACGGCGATCACCGTCAGGGCGATCACCGTCGCGAAGAAGGGTGTACCGGTCAAGCTCATCACGCCACCCTAGAGGGCCGCGGGCGCGCTCCCGGTTGCCGGGTCGACCTGCGGCGTGGGTCACACCGCAGGTCAGACCCCGGGCGCCGGACTCAGACCAGGCGGCGGGCCGTCGCCCAGCGGGTCAGCTCGTGCCGGTTGGAGAGCTGGAGCTTGCGCAGGACGGCGGAGACGTGCGATTCCACGGTCTTCACCGAGATGAAGAGCTGCTTGGCGATCTCCTTGTACGCGTACCCGCGCGCGATCAGCCGCAGCACCTCGCGCTCGCGCTGCGTGAGCCGGTCCAGGTCCTCGTCGACCGGCGGTGCGTCCGTCGAGGCGAACGCGTCGAGCACGAAGCCCGCCAGCCGCGGCGAGAACACCGCGTCCCCGTCCTGCACCCGGAAGACCGAGTCCACCAGGTCGGTGCCGGTGATGGTCTTGGTGACGTACCCGCGCGCACCGCCCCGGATGACCCCGATGACGTCCTCGGCCGCGTCCGACACCGACAGCGCCAGGAACCGCACCGGGTTCTCGGCCGCCGCCATCAGCGGGGCGCAGCGCCGCAGTACCTCGACGCCGCCCCCGCCGGGCAGGTGCACGTCGAGCAGGACCACCTCGGGCCGGGTGGCGGTGATGACGGTGACGGCCTGGTCGACGTCGGCCGCCTCGCCGACGACCTCGACGCCCGTCCGCTCGGTCTCGCCGATCTCGGCCTGCACTCCCGTACGGAACATCCTGTGGTCGTCGACGAGCACCACCCGGACACGCCTGGTCTCCCCCACGCCTGCGTTCTCTCCCGCCTCGGTCATGCTGTGTTCGCCGCCCTCTCCATCTCCAGCTCGACTTCCGTGCCGCCGTCGGGCGCGGACCGCAGCCGTGCGGTCCCGCCGTTGCGCTGCATCCGGCCGATGATCGATTCTCGTACGCCCATGCGGTCGCCGGGTACCGCGTCGATGTCGAAGCCCGGTCCCCGGTCCCGTACGGACACGAACACCGTCTGCCCCTCGACCTCCGCGTACACCTGTACGGGTCCGCCCTCGCCACCGTACTTGGCGGCGTTGACCATGGCCTCGCGCGCGGCCTGTATCTGTGCCGCCAGCCGCTCGTCGAGCGGGCAGTCCCCGACCACCACGACCTCGATCGGGACGCCGTGGTGGTCCTCCACCTCGGCGGCGGTCTTCTTCACGGCCTCCGCGAGGGTGGCCGGCTCCTCCGCCTCGTCCTTGCCGGTGCCCTCGGGCTTGTAGAGCCAGTTCCGCAGTTCTCGTTCCTGCGCCCGCGCGAGGCGGCGTACCTCGGAGACGTCCTCCGCGTTGCGCTGGATCAGGGTGAGGGTGTGCAGGACCGAGTCGTGCACGTGGGCGGCGACCTCGGCGCGCTCCTGGGCACGGATGCGCATCAGGCGTTCCTCGGACAGGTCCTGGGTCATCCGGATCAGCCAGGGTCCGGCGAGCAGGGCCACGCCGACGAGGACGGCGAGGGTGGCGGTGAGGACGTTGCCGAGCTGGGCGGCGGAGCCCCGGACGACGATGAAGACGGTCAGGCCCACCCCGACCAGGGCGACGCCGGCCAGCGCCCGCGCCACCTGGAAGAGCCGTCCGTGCCGTCCGGCGGCCGTCGACCAGTGGGCGCGGCGGGCGTTGTCGGCCTGCCGCCATACGAGCACCACCCCGGCCCCGACCAGCAGCGTCGGCCATACGTACCGGCCGGACGCGCCACCGAGCTGGACCTTGGAGATGAAGATGCCCGCGCCGATGAACAGGGCGATCAGCGCGGTGATCTGCCCGCGGTCGGGCTTGCGCAGTCGGCGGGTGCCGTCGGGGAGGGACTCGAAGAAGGAACGGTGCCCGGTCCGGCCGCCGACGCCGAGCGGTACGAAGACCCAGAACGCCGCGTACAGCAGCACGCCCAGCCCGTCGCCCCACATGAACAGCAGGAGGAACGCCAGTCGGACCCAGCCCACCGGAAGCCCGAGGTGCCCGGCCAGACCGCGCGCGACACCGCCGAGCATCCGGCCGTCGGCGCTGCGGTAGAGCTTGCGCTGCGGCACCTCGTCGGCGTCCGGTGCGTGCGGGGTACGGGGAGCGGCGGCTACGGGCATGTCACCAAGGGTCACACGCCCGGCGGGGACCGGTCATCAGGGCATCCCCCCACTTCCACCGGGGGGATATCAGGGTTGCACCAGGGTAGGGCCGGATGCCACGCCCTGCGGCGGGCCGTCACCATGGACCCATGACCGAAGTACACGACGCCCCGCCGGCAGGGCCCGGAGCCCCACGGGCCGCCGACCCCAGGCCGCCCCTGCGCCGGAGCAAGCGCGACAAGGTCCTCGCGGGCGTGTGCGGCGGCCTCGGCCGGTACTTCGACCTGGACCCGGTGGTCTTCCGCATCGTCCTCGGAGTCCTCGCCATCACCGGCGGCGTCGGTCTGATCTTCTACGGCTTCGCGTGGCTGCTGCTCCCCCAGGACGGCGAGGAGGACAGCGAGGCGAAGAAGCTGCTGACCGGCCGGGTGGAGGGGGCCACTCTGGCGGCCGTGTTCGCCGCGCTCGTGGGCTGTGCGCTGTTCCTGTCGATGCTGGACAACGGCGGGCTGGCGGCCTTCTCGGTGCTGGTCGTGCTCGCGCTGGGCGGGGCCTCGTACTGGTCGCAGCGCAAGCGCCACACCGGGCCCGAGGCGCAGGCGCCCGACCCGGCCGGCGGAGCCCCCCGCGCCGCGCACTCGCCGGCTCCGCCGGAGACGCAGGCGCCGCCCGCTCCCGGCGGCCCGTCCTGGTGGCGGGACCCGCTGGTCAAGGACGGTACGACCGGCCCGGTCGGCGGGACGGGATATCTGTGGGGGCCCGACGACACCGAGGATCCGGAGGTGTTCGGCCGCCGCACCCCGGAGGCGGCCGCGAAGGCGCCCGTCGCCCCGGCCCGCCCGCGCGGCGGCATCGGCGGCCGGGTCTTCGTGCTGGCGCTGCTGGCCGGGATCGCGGGGACGGCGGCCACCTGGGAGGGCAACCCGCTCGGCGAGGCCCTGCAGACCGGGCTCGCCGCGGCGCTGATCGTCTTCGGTCTGGGCCTCGCGGTCAGCTCCCTGCTGGGACGTACCGGGTTCGGCACGATCGTGCTGGCCGTGTTCACCGCGGGGCTGCTCGCGGGCGCGGCCGTACTGCCCAGGGAGATCGGCACGGACTGGCAGCGGGTGGAGTGGCGGCCGGCCGCGGTGGCCGACGTCCGGCCCGTGTACGAGGCGGGCACGGGGCTCGCCACCTTGGACCTGAGCCGGCTGGACGTGCCGAAGGGCACCACGGTGGCCGTCACGGCCTCGATCGAGGCGGGCCGGCTCAAGGTGGTCCTGCCCCGGGAGGTCACCGCGCAGGCCGATGTCACCATCCGGCGTGCGGGCGACGTGCAGATGCCCGGGGACCGCGCGGACCGGATCGAGCGGATCGGCGAGCAGCACCGTACGCAGACCCTCGCGCCGGCTGCCGGCACGGAGGCCGGCGGGACGATCGAACTGCACCTCGGTGCGGACTTCGGACAGGTGGAGGTGGCCCGTGCGGCGTCATGAGTTCCAGCCGGGACGGCTGATCGCGGGGCTGGCCCTGGTGGTGGCGGGCGTGCTCCACCTGGTCGGTACCACCGGTGAGGCGGACCTGCCCTGGTTCGCGGTCATCCCGATCACCATGGGCGGGCTCACCCTCGCCGCGCTGGTCGGGCTGGTGACCTATGCCGTACGCCGGGACAGGCGCGACCGGATCACCGAGTCCAGCGACAGGTAGGGCGCTCCGGCGAGGATCAGCGGGGTCCACGCCATCATGTAGATCAGGTCACTGGCGTACTGCTGTTGTAGGGTGCCTTGCCATGAAGCCTGTGCGTGTACTGATCGCCCTCAGGATCAGCAACGAGACCGACGCATCCACTTCGCTGGAGCGCCAGCTCCAGGACTGCATGGCCTACGTAGCCGAGCGACAGCACCTCGGATGGCAGGTTGTGGGCGTAGCCAAAGACGCCCACATCTCCGCCACCAAGTCTCATCCATTCGAGAGACCACAGCTCGGGGAATGGCTGAACAATCGGGCACCAGAATTCGATCTGTTGCTTTTCTGGAAGATGGACAGATTCGTCCGCAAAGTCGTCGACATGCAAGACATGATCAAATGGGCGACCACTCACGGCGGAAAGTTCTTGGTTTCAGCCAAGGAACCTGTACTCGATATGGTCGGCCCATTTCGGCACGTCATCATCGACTTGTTCGCGGCCATCGCCGAGACCGAAGCGCAGAACATCTCGATGCGGGTCAAGTCCTTCCAGAGCTATGCCAAATCCAAGGATGTCTGGGCCAAGGGAAAGCCGCCCTACGGTTACGAATCCTTCCGCGACACCGACGGAGCAATGAGACTCCGAGTGCGCGAGAATCAGAAGGAAGTCATTCGGGAGATGTACAAGCGAGTGGTCGGGGGCGGGGAACCCTACTCGGCCATCTGTGACGACTTCAACGCCAGAGGGATTCCGTCTCCCGGAGGCGAGCGGATGTCCAATCGCCGTAAGAACAATGGCGATCCACTGCCGATCTGGCGGAGCCGCACTCTCACAACCATTCTGAGGTCCGAAACCATCCTCGGCTGGAAGTGTGAGGAAGTGAAGGTTCCCGGAAAGCAGTACGGAGCATCCCAACCGATCCTTACCCCTGAGGGCAAGATTCGGATGGCAGACCCGATTCTCACCGACGAGGAATGGACGAAGCTCCAGGATGAGATGAACGGGCGCCCCAGTGCCGGCCGCCGCTCCACAAAGAACACGACGGCATACCGTGGCGTCGTCCTCTGCGGCGGCTGCGGCGGGAACCTGTACCTCTTCAATCCGGAGAGGCAGCAGGGAAAGCCTGTCTACCGCTGCAACAAGTCGGCCAACCGGGAGTCCTGCGGCAAGGGCTACGCCTTCCGGGCCGAGAAGGTAAGGGAAACCGTAGAGACCATGGTGCTGGGAGTCATCGGAGACTTTCCCATGTACGAACGTCACTACGTCAAGGGCTCGAACAATGCCCAGCGACTCCAGGAGATCGAGGAGTATGTAACTGGACTCCAGAGGTCCATCCGCCCTGGAGGCAAGAACTCCTCAGGCTTCGCCAAGAAGTCCACCGAGGAAGAGATTGCAGCCCTCTACGAGGAACACGACTCCCTGACGACCGAGGGGGACAAGCCGGACAGGTACGAATACCGGGACACCGGGGAGACCTTCCGCCACATGTGGGCGCGGAACGAAGGCAACGCCGCCGAGAGGACACGCCACCTACTCAAGGCAGGAATCAGCGTCCGCTTGAACCCGCTCGTCAAGGGAGTCTCCAACACCATCGACTTCGGCGCAGAGGTGGATCTGGGCAACCTGAGCCAGCCATTCACTATCCACTGAGAAATAGCTGGGCCCCGGAGGGGCCCTCTACCAGCAGGTAGCAGATATAGAGAACCCCTCAAGATAGATGTACGTGTCCTGTGAGGGATTCTCGGACGGAACCCAAGGAAACTGAGATCAGGGTCACACCACCAAGACTTCACGCCATTCTCAGGAAACCCGTACAGGATGAACGGAAGGCGCCCCGGCGGTCCACAGGGAGGTGTTCGCCAAGTGTTACCCCGGGCAGATCTCAGCCCGGAGGGCCCGCCTGACGGCCACCGAAGGGCGTCTCAAAAACCATGGTTACCGGGACCTGTCGACGATGGCCGCCAAGGAGTCTCTGAGGATGTTCAAAAACCCGTCTCGAAACATGAACCAACCCCTTGATGTTCTGAGACGAGTTATGCGACTGTCTCCGCATGACGACGCCCGGTACGACAACAGGCCACCTGATCGGATACGCCAGGGTCTCGACCGATGCCCAGGAGGCACAGCTACAACTTGATGCGTTGGAAGCTGCGGGATGCTCTCGGACGTTCATCGACAAGGCGTCAGGGAAGAACGCAGAGCGGCCGGAACTCAAGGCGGCCTTGGACTACCTCAGGGCCGGCGACACGCTCTGCGTGTGGAAGCTGGACCGCTTCGCGCGATCCCTCATCGACCTGGTGGCAATGGTGGACGGGCTCGCAGAACGGGGCATCGGCTTCAAGGTGCTGACTGGCGCACTGGCCAACATCGACCCGAACACGCCGGATGGCCGTCTGATGCTCCAAGTGATCGGAGCCATGGCGGAGTTCGAGCGTTCTCTCATCCGGGAGCGCACCAAGGCCGGGCTGGAAGCGGCCAAGGCCCAGGGACGAACTGGCGGACGCCCCACAGTCATCACTGACGACATGCTCACAGTGGCCAAGGCACGGAAGGGCAAGGGGGAAAGCGTCAGCGCCATCGCCAAGGCCCTTGGAGTCTCACGGGCCACCCTGTACCGCTACCTCGGTGAGAGCGCCTGAGACAGGCTCGCAGGTGTCAACCCGCTCGACCACCCGGGGAGGGACCAGCCACTCACGGCCCCCATGCACAGGTGCCAAAAAGGCCACAGACCGTTTCCGGCGCTCCTGCGGAGGTTCCGATGGGTCCTCATAGTCAGGGATGACGTCACGCAGGATGCCGATCCGTCCGGCCGCATCCTTCACCCTGGAGCCGATGTCCCGCGCCGTGATCACGCCGAGCACTTCTCGTAGTGGCGATAGACCACAACGGGGGCGCCTGGCTGACGCTCGAAGCGGCCACGACGCACCCGCTCAAGGGGTTTGATTTGCTTCAAGCAAGCTGGGCACGTCTCACCCCTGGGCGCGTAAGTCACGTACTCCCACTGGCTTGCGTCTGTATCCGCTGCTGCATGGATCACTACGTCCGGCCCCCTGCTCTCCCTCGCCGAGAGGCTTCATGGTCCGGCCGACAGCCAGGACGGGGGAACCTCGTACATTCCCCACTTTGGGACGTCCTGATGGGGGTAGAACGTCCCTATGGCTGGCAATGAGCGCCTGCGGGCAACGATGACTTCCAGGGGCTGGACACACTCGACTCTTGCTGAAGTCTCTGGAGTCGACCCCAAGAGTGTTGAGCGATGGGTGAACCTCGGGAGAGTGCCCCGGAGGCCAACCGCGATCAAGGCTGCCGAGGCCCTGGGAGAGGACATACACGCACTGTGGCCCGCGTTGAGGCAGGCTCGGTCGGCAAGGGCTGTGAGTCCCGAACTGGTGGCCCTCTACGAGCAGCGGGCAGACCTCCCCGTATCGGTGTTCGTCGACCTTCTCTCGTCAGCTCAAGAGCGCATCGATGTCCTGGTCTATGCGGCCGTCTTCCTGCATGAGGCGTATCCCCGGCTCAATGACCTGCTCAAGGAACGGGCGGCGGCCGGATGCCAAGTACGCATCTGCGTGGGTGACGCCGACTCACAGAACGTTCAGCTCCGAGGCCGGGAGGAGAAGTTCGGACACGGCATTGAGTCACGGTGCCGGCTGGCGCTGCTTCACTACCGATCGCTCGTCGACGTCGTCGGCGTGGAGATCAGGACCCATGGAACGACGCTCTACAACTCGATCTACCGGGCCGACGACCAAGCCCTGGTCAATGCCCATGTGTGGGGCGTGAACGCGTACGGTGCGCCGGTGTGGCACTTACGGCGCGTTGAGGGCGGCTCCATGTTCGACACCTACGTCGAGAGCTTCGAGTCCGTCTGGTCGACGGCCCAGGAGGTCAGCTAGTGGCACGTACTGAGTATTTCGACGATCCGGACGCCCCGGAGCCGAACAGCATGGTTGTGGCGGCCTCTGCCGTGGTGACCGACGACAAGGGCCGCATCTTGCTTCAGAGGCGCTCAGACAGCGGGCTTTGGGCGTTGCCGGGCGGCGGCATGGAAATGACCGACAGCCTGCCCGGAACGGCCGTCCGAGAGGTCAAGGAAGAGACCGGCCTGGACGTGGAGATCACCGGGCTCGTCGGGACGTACACCGACCCCCGCCACGTCATCGCGTACACCGACGGAGAGGTGCGCAGACAGTTCAACGTCTGCTTTCGAGCCCGCCTCGTGGGCGGGACCCTGGCTGTCTCGAACGAGTCTCTGGAGCTCCGCTGGGTGGACCCTGGAGACCTCAGCTCTCTGGACATGCACCACACGCAACAGCTGAGGCTGAGCCACTTCCTAGAGGACCGGGAGACCCCCTACCTCGGGTAGCTCATCCCTCAGACAGTAGAGCCCTCCTCCTGCGCCTGATCAGGGCGTCCAGTGACCAGTAGGGCGCTCCTGCCAGCACGAGCGGGACCCAGCAAAACATGTACGGGAGGTCGTTGCCGTAGTAGTACGGGGTGACCGCCCACGACACCGTGAGCCAGAGGCTGAGCGCGATCAGTGCCCCGCCGACGGCCGCGATCCGGGTCAGCAGGCCGGCCAGGGCTCCGAGGCCGACCAGGATCTCCCCGACGGCCAGGGCCACGGCGAAGCCGACGGGCGAGTTCAGAGCCATGTCCACCAGGGCGGGGATCGCGGAGGTGTCGCGCACCCCGCGCATCAGGTCGCCGATGGAACCGTCCCCGGAGGCGGAGAGGAACGCCGGGTCGGTCAGTTTGTCGATCCCCGCGTACACGAAGGTCACGCCGAGGAAGAGCCGCAGGGGCAGCAGCGCGTGCCGAAAGGCCAGCTCACGCAGGCCTACCGCGGTGGGAGGGGCGTCGGTTTCAAGAACATCGGTTCGGTTCACGGGACATGTGTACCCCGATCACTCGGCAACATCGATGGTGCAGCGGTTGGATTCCACCCCTGCGGCCGTGACCACCTGGATCTCGACGCGCCCCGGCTCCACCTCCGCCGGGACCGGCACGGTCAGCACGGCGTCGGAGGGGTTGGTGAATCCACCCGCCACCGGGACCAACGGCACGTGCACGTGCACCGCCCCGATCCGTACGACCAGACGGGCCAGCATCTCGGGCGTCTGCGCCCCGGGCGGCACGAAGCCCACGCCCCGGATCTCGATGTCGTCCCCGGGACGGACGGCCGCGTCCAGATCCCCGGGCTCCCGTCTGCGCACCACCGACAGCACCAGCGGACGGCTGCCCTCCGCGTACTTCGCCGCCAGGTACACCGCGGCCGACAGCGCCACCAGCAGGGCGAGCGCCCACGGCAGCTGCGGCAGCCGGTCGGGGAAGCGCGCCAGCGAGACCGCCGCATAGCAGAGCACCACGGTCGAGACGAGGACGTACTGGGCGTCGGGGAAGCTCCCGCGGCCGGCGTCGTCCGTCAGCAGGTCCACCCCGCGCGGCCGGTCGGCCGGCAGCTTCTGCAGCCGCTGCCCCATGATCCGTACGCAGACCACCCGGCGCACCAGCACCGCCACGGCCGAGGTCAGCGAGACCACCGCCAGCAGCGGCAGCGCCCGGTCCGGCGCGAGGCCCGCGTACAGCGCCTGCCGCTCGGGGCCGGGCGCGGAGGTGGCCAGCCGCAGCGCGGGCAGCAGCGTGGCGAAGGCCGTCAGCACCACCCAGGCGCTGGGCACCGCCTTGGAGGTGGACAGCCGGTTGTCCTCGCCGACCAGCGGGGCCAGCAGCCCGCCCCGTACGGACTGGGCGCGGGCCGCGACCGTGAGCAGCCCGGCCAGCACCAGGGCGGCGAGCAGCCCGGCGGTGCGCGCCGTGGACCAGCCGGTGCCGAGCGCGGCGGCGACCTGCACCAGCAGCAGGACCCCGGCGGCGATCCAGACGGCGAGGACGGCCCGCCGGGAGAACAGGTACAGCCAGGAGTTGCCGGCCTCCCGGCCCCGGTCGGCGACGGTGCGGGCGGACAGGGTCAGCTCGTCGGAGACCCACTGGCGGGAGGCCCCGAGCGAGTGGGCCACGGCGGCGGGTACGCCTTGCCCGGAGGCGAACTCGTCTCGCTTCTCCAGGAACGCCGTGACCGCGCGTCGGTGGCCCTCGCGGGCGCACTCGTCGCAGGCGCAGGCGGTGGTATGGGTACCTCGGGACATCTCTTGGACAGCCACGTACGTGCCGCCTCTCTGAACTACGGTGCAATGCCAGCGAATTGTGCACCACTGCGGCAGTGCTCCGGATTGCGCACGATGTCAGAGCAGGTGATTAACGGTTCATGATGTTGACGCCAGCAGCTCCCTGAGGGGCTGATAGCTCACCCAGGCGGCCAGATCGGACCCGAACCGCTCGCGTGTCAGGGCCGCGGCCCGGTGGTCGATGGGCACCGGTTTCCCCGCGGCGCGGGCGATCAGCTGCACCTGCGCGGCCCGTTCCGCCTCGATGAACCACCAGACCGCGGCGTCCACGGAGTCCCCCACCGTCAGCAGGCCCCGGTTGCGCAGGACCAGGGCCTTGTACGGGCCGAGCGCCAGCGCGGTGCGTTCCGGCTCGTCGGCCCCGGAGTATTCGTCGAGGAGCGCGT
Source organism: Streptomyces sp. CLCI03 (assembly GCF_053615355.1). NCBI lineage: Bacteria > Bacillati > Actinomycetota > Actinomycetes > Kitasatosporales > Streptomycetaceae > Streptomyces > Streptomyces sp. CLCI03. Next base: position 3,339,142 of record NZ_CM132132.1, read on the forward strand.
GGTCCTCGTAGAAGGCGCAGGCCTCCTCGGTGATCGGGGCCAGCAGCTCGCCCAGGGCGGCGAGGGCCCGGCCGTACGGGGCCCGCGCGCGGACGACGGCGACGACCTCGGGGCGCCGGCGGTGGACGGCCGCGTGCACCGCGAAGGCCAGCTGGTTGACCCGGCGCCCGCCCGTGACGACCCGCCCGTCCCCATCGACCAGCAGCAGGTCGTCGGCGGTGAGCGCGGTGAAGGCCCGGCCGAAGGGGTTCACCCAGTAGCAGTCCTCGAACTCCGGGTCCCGTGCGGTGATCTGTCCCGCCACCCCGTCCTCGTACCCGAGGCGCCCCAGCAGCCGCAGTGCCTCGGCGAGCCGCTCCTTGCGGTGGGCGCGCGCCGCTTCGGCGGTGTCGTGCACGGGCGGCATCTCGAAGCCCAGCCGCTCCACGGGCACGGGTTCGGGCTGGTCCGGCATGGGCGCTCCTTCGAACGGCTCGGCTCGCCGCGCAAGGTACCCGGGGCCCTGCCAAGTGGCCAGAGGAACGGCGAAGCCGCCGCCCGCGGGTGCGGGACGGCGGCTTCACGGTGATCCGGGTGGGACCGGGTGGGACCGGGTGGGACTACTCCCACTCGATGGTGCCCGGGGGCTTGCTCGTGCAGTCGAGGACCACCCGGTTCACCTCCGGCACCTCGTTGGTGATGCGGGTCGAGATCCGGGCGAGGACCTCGTACGGCATGCGCGTCCAGTCCGCGGTCATCGCGTCCTCGGAGGAGACGGGGCGCAGCACGATCGGGTGGCCGTAGGTCCGGCCGTCGCCCTGGACGCCGACGCTGCGGACGTCCGCGAGCAGGACGACCGGGCACTGCCAGATCTCACGGTCGAGGCCGGCCGCGGTCAGCTCGTGACGGGCGATGGCGTCGGCCTCGCGGAGCAGGTCCAGGCGCTCCTTGGTGACCTCGCCGACGATGCGGATACCGAGGCCGGGGCCCGGGAAGGGCTGGCGCTGGACGATCTCCTCGGGCAGGCCGAGCTCCTGGCCGACCATCCGGACCTCGTCCTTGAACAGCTGGCGCAGCGGTTCGACGAGCTCGAACTCGATGTCGTCGGGGAGGCCGCCCACGTTGTGGTGGGACTTGATGTTGGCGGTGCCGGTGCCGCCGCCGGACTCGACGACGTCCGGGTACAGGGTGCCCTGCACGAGGAAGGCGACCGCGGGGCCGTCCTCCTGGAGGATCTCAAGCTGGGCCTGCTCGAAGACGCGGATGAACTCGCGGCCGATGATCTTCCGCTTGGTCTCCGGGTCGGAGACGCCGGCCAGCGCGGTCAGGAAGCGCTCCTGCGCGTCGACGACCTTCAGCTGCACGCCGGTCGCGGCGACGAAGTCCTTCTCGACCTGCTCGGTCTCGCCCTTGCGCATCAGACCGTGGTCGACGTAGACGCAGGTCAGCTGCGAGCCGATGGCCTTCTGCACGAGGGCCGCGGCGACCGCGGAGTCCACGCCGCCGGAGAGGCCGCAGATGGCGCGCTTGTCGCCGACCTGCTCGCGGATCGCCGCGATCTGCTCCTCGACGATGTTGCCGGTGGTCCAGGTCGGGGCGAGGCCCGCACCGCGGTAGAGGAAGTGCTCCAGGATCTGCTGGCCGTGCGTGGAGTGCATCACCTCGGGGTGGTACTGCACGCCGTACAGCTTCTTCTCGTCGTTCTCGAACGCCGCGACCGGGACGACGTTCGTCGACGCGGTGACGGTGAAGCCCTCGGGGGCGGCGGAGCAGGCGTCGCCGTGGGACATCCACACCGACTGGTTCTCGGGGGTGCCCTCGAAGAGGGTGGAGCCGGCCTTGGAGACGGCCAGCGGGGTGCGGCCGTACTCGCGGGCGCCGGTGTTGTCGACCTGGCCGCCGAGGGTGACCGCCATCAGCTGGAAGCCGTAGCACATGCCGAAGACGGGGACGCCGGCCTCGAACAGGGCGCGGGCGTCGTCCAGGCGCGGGGCGCCCTCCTCGTAGACGGAGGACGGGCCGCCGGAGAGGATGATCGCCTTCGGGTTCTTGGCCAGCATCTCGTCGACGGGCATCGAGCTCGGCACGATCTCGCTGTAGACCCGTGCCTCGCGGACGCGGCGGGCGATGAGCTGGGCGTACTGGGCGCCGAAGTCGACGACGAGAACCGTGTCCGGGGCGCTGTCGTGGGCGGCGGAGGGTGCTTCTGGCACGGGGCGGCCTTCCGGCGGAAGAGGTGGCTGTTCTGTCGATTCTAACGGGGGACGTAGGGCCCTCTTCGTCTCACCATCCGAATCACGGCGCCTCCGCTGCCCGACGTGCCTGGCTGATCACCCGCTGTGCGTCCGCCCCGAAGGCGGCGGATTCGCGAAGGGCCTGCCAGACCCGGAGGTGGGTGGCGACGCTGTCGGTGTCATCCAGCCAGAGCTCCGCGTGCCAGGTTTCCACGACCACCCGCCGGTCGTCGTAGATCCAGAATCCGAGTCCTGGCGGGATCTGCAGGGGTGCTCCAAGGGGAACGATCCCCAGTTCCACGGTGTCCAGGCCGATCACCCCTTGCAGGCGGTCGAGCTGGGCGGCAAGTACCGAGGGCGGGCAGATCCGAGCATGCAGGACCGCTTCCCACAGCAGGATCCGGTAGCGCTTCCCGGAGTCGTACAGTCCCTCTTGCCGTTTCATCCGGGACCGGACGGCTTCTTCGATGTCCTTGGGCGTCTGGTGCAGCTGCGCGAAGCGGCTGAGGACCGCACGCGCGTAATCAGGCGTCTGAAGCACTCCGACGACCCAGGACGACTCCCATGCGCGGAGCACACGCGCGTCCGCCTGCGCCTGGTTGTGCACGTCCTGTACGGGCCGAAGTCCCGCAGCCAGCTGGCGGCGCCACGAGCGGACACGGGACTCCAGTCCGCGCAGCCGGGACAGCAGCTCCTCCGCCGCTTCCGGTTGCTCGACTCCCGCCGCCCACGCCAGCAGATCCTCGGCCGTGGCCGTCTGCCGCCCCGTCTCCAGCTTGCTGACCTTGGACTGTGTCCAGCCGATTCGCGCCGCCAGCGCCGTACCGGTGAGCCGGCTTCCAGGGCAGGCCTCACGCAGCTCCCGCAGCCTTACGCCGAGCGCCGCTCTAGCCTGCTGATAATCCGTGCTCACCGGTCGCACACGCTCACTGCTGCTCGGCTGCCGCCAGTCCTGCGGCGAACGTCTCGTACGGGACTGCGTAGCGCCAGGCCGCATCCCGTACCTGGGCATAACGGTTGACCTCGACCGGTTCGGTGATCAGCTCAACGTCGAGCAGGTTGTCGCCGTCGTCGAAGTTGAGCACGGCGACGAGCCGGGAATCGAAGATCCAGAAATCCTCCGTGGGCAGCCGAAGGCGCTCGGCGTCCTCACGCCACAGATTACGGATTTCCTCGCCGAGCGCGGCGTTCTTCTCGGTGTGGGCCATGAGGTAGCGCTGCCCCGAAGTCGGGTGGCTGTCGACAATGCGTACACGACCAACAGCGGCCCCGTCGGCCGTCTTTTGGCGGATCGTCACGCTCCACGCTGTTTCCATGTCCCATGACGGGCTCTCGCCCCGCAGGAACTGGTCGTACGTGTCCGTGGCTTCGTCAGAGGCGTACCGGCGGCGCGTCTCCAGCCGCCAGGCGGTGTGCTCGAACTTCTCGAACAGCTTCCCGAAGGCCTCCAGGTCGACGATCCGGGGCACGCGGACGACCTCCTTGGGGCCGAAGTCGACGAGCAGCTCACGGGGAACCACGATCGCCACCTCGCCGGGCGAGAGGTGGCGCAGCTGAGCGATGTCACCGGGATCAGTGAGCGGTGGTCCGTGGACGACGACTTCTCCGCTGTCCACATCCTCATGCACGGCGGGACAGCCACCTTCGCCGCTGCCTGTGCCGTTGAAGCGCAACCTGCGTGCCATCAGTCCTGCCCCTTCGTCGCGGGAGCCCTGGCCTCACAGGATGTCGACTGCCACGTAGGAATGTCGATGCATGGCCGACCACAGGCAGAGGAATAATCGAGAATAGTCTCGCCTGGCCCCAACTAACGCTCTTTAGCGTGCCGTTCATGGCACCTCAGACCACCATGAGCCCGCCCGTACATCTGTCACTTCCTTCCGAGGCTCCGAAACCGGCCGCCGGCTGCGACGTGTGCGCGGCACTGGCGAACCAGCGCTCGGAGGCCCACCGCCGGGGCGACCACTCGACCGTGTCGGACTGCAATGTGGAGATCGTCGCTCACCGTGGGCGCAGCCGATGCTGAGGCCACGAGCCGTTCTCGGGTACGTCGCACACACCATCCGGCACGCGCCGGAAGGCGGCGTCACCTACGAGGCCTTCTGCATGGCGTACCGCTGCGGGGCCGAGTCCGGGCCGCAGGACGAGCAAGGAGCAGCGCAGGACTGGGCTCTGCGGCACACGGGGCGGACAGGCCACACCTTGTTCCGGCGCGTGTATACCGACCACGCGCGCGTCACGCAGGCCACTGAGCCGTCTCACCATCCGAACCCGCTTGGCAGGGAGTCGGGCGGAAGGCAATAATCCGGGATATGCGCAAGCAGCTGAGCTTCCTCTTTACCTATGGCACCGGTCGGTCCGGTCGCCATGGGTCCTCGTGATGCTCGCTTGAGCCACTGACTTCCCGAAGCGCCCCGGTCCGACAGGACCGGGGCGCTTCCGCGTTTCCGCTCCTGTCGGGACACCGCACGACACGACACGATCCACAGGAGAGAACACCATGAGCGTCACCACCACCCCCGAGCAGCTGATCGCCGACTCCCGTACGCGCATCGACGCCCTCGACGACCGGATCATCGGCCTGATCCAGGAGCGGATGGCCGTCTCGACGGTCATCCAGGACGCCCGGATCGCGTCCGGCGGGCGTCGCGTGCACCTGTCGCGCGAGATGGAGGTGCTCTCGCACTGGAGCGATGCGCTCGGAAAGCCCGGTACCGCCCTCGCCATGACCCTGCTGGAGCTGTGCCGGGGTCGCGTGTGACGGCTGTTCGTCACCCGTCCGGACCGTGACCGGCCCCGGGGCCCTTCGTTGGTGAGGATGTCCGCGTCAGCCAGCCGCGGGACCGCAACACCACGCGTGGATCCGCTGGAGCGATGAGACGCACGCCCCGTGGAGCGTGCGTCGTGGGACCTCGCTCCTTCGCGTGACCGGACGGCAGGGGACAGCAGCCCGGTCACCCCGTAAAGGACGGCCGGCCCTGGGGACGCCCCGGGCCGGCCGTTCTGCGTGCTCGCGCCTACGTGGCGTACGCGGTCAGGCGTGCCCGCCCGCCTTGCGGCGGAACGCCACGAACAGCCCGCCGCCGACGGCCAGGAGCACCGCGCCGCCGAGTGCGATCGCCTGGGCGGAGCTGCCGGTGGAGGCGAGGCCGCCGCCGTTGGTCGTGACACCCGTACCGGTGGCCGGGGTGGTCGGCGTCGCGGACGCGGTGGCCGTCGCGGAGCCGGTCGGGGTCGGCGAGGCCGTGGTGGTGCCGCTCGTGGTCGGGGTCGGGTTCGGCCCGGCGCCCTTCGCGTTGATCACGAGGGCCGCCGTGTCGTTGCCGTGGTTCGGGTCCCAGGGCTGGCCCGTGGTGCCCCGCGGCTTCTCCCGGCCGACCGTGATCGAGCCCTTGGCGTCCACCACGGCCTTCTCGATCTTCAGCTGGAACGGGTAGGCGAACGTCTCCTTCTCCCCGACGACATGGCCGGTGGTGCAGAAGTAGCGCGGCGCGCCCAGGGCCTGCTCGCGGTCGCTGCCGTCCGCGGCGACGCCCTTGCAGCCGGCCGGGACCTTCGTGACCCTGGCGCCCGCCGGGATCACGATGTCGGTCCGGGCGACGGCGTCACCGTGGCGCAGGTCGGCGACCCACGCGGGGCCGTTGTTGCGGAAGCCGAGGTCGACGTCGACCGTGTCACCGGCCTTGCCGGTGAGGGACACGCCCGTGGCCACCAGGTCGGCGGTGTTGCGCGTCGTGAAGTCGAACTCCTGGATGTTGTTCCACGGGTCGAGGTCGGGCGCCTGCTGGGCGGACCGGGCCGCGGCCTTGGGGGCCTTGGGGGCCTGCTTCGCCGCGGCCAGCTTGTTGCCGGCCGCGGACGCGCGGTTCTTCGCCACTGCCGCCTTGGGCTGCTCACCGGCCGCGTACACCGCGTAGGTCAGGCCGTCCATGAAGGCGTGCGGGGCGGCCTTGAGGGTCAGTGAGCCGTCGACGCCGTAGAGCGCGCCCGGCTCGTACTCGCCTTCCAGCAGGCACTGCACCGTGCTCCAGCCCGTGTTCCAGGGCCGGCCCGCCGTGTTGTCCTCGGAGTAGGAGCAGTTGTCGTACTGCTCGACCAGGTCGATGCCGTGCGTGGTGCGGATTTCGAGCACCACTCCGTCGACGGGGTCCGTGCCCTCGTTGGCGAAGATGATCGACAGGTTCTGCCGGTCGCCCGGCTTCTGCTCCGCCTTCAGCCTGGCCCGGTCCAGCACCAGGTCGGGGCCGCCGACGCGCACCTTGGTGGTGGCGGCCTTGAAGGTGGCGCCTTCCGCCGTGCCGGTGAGCGTCAGGTCCGCGGTCGCGCCGACCTTGCTGCCGTCGGCCGCGCTGAGGTCCAGCTTCACGACCGTACTCTCGCCCGTCCACAGCCCCCAGCGCCTGCAGGTCACGGTCGCGGCCGTGAGCGTGCAGTCCTTCTCCCGGCCCTTGGCGAGCGCCACGTCGGCGACGCCCTTGAGGGCGCCCAGGTCGATGGTGAAGGTGCTCGGGCGGTCGAACGTCTTGGTGGAGTCGTTGACGATCCGGAACTCCACCGAGCTCTTCTGCGGTTCACCGCTCTTCCCGGGGTGCGGGCGCAGGCCGATCCCGGCCGGTCCGGCCAGGGTGAAGACGGGGTCCGCGGCGTGGGCGGGAGTGATGGCCGCTCCCAGCGCCACGAGGGCGCCGGCGGCCAGCAGCGAGATGCGCTTTCTCATGCTGCCGTTGACTGTCGAACATCAGTCGCAGTTGCACACTTCACTGTGTGATCGACACCACAGCCCGGCACGGCGGATTCCGGTACAACCATCAAGGCTGAACATCTGTCACGTATGTACCGCGGTGGGTACCGCGCTCGGAGGGGGAGCGCGGTACCCACCGCTGTCAGACCGTCGGTTCCGGATCGCTCACCGGCCGGCGCGGCGGAACCTCCGGGACCGCCATGAACGGCAGCCGCAGCGCGCCGAAGGCCTCCTTCGGGACCGCCGGACGGATCGGCTCCACCGCCTCCAGACGGACGTACGCGGCTCCCTGCTCGGGGCGCGGGTCCCGCTCCCCCACGTTCGGCCAGTACGACATCGCCCGTTCCGCCTGCGCGGTGATCGTCAGCGACGGGTTCACCCCGAGGTTCGCGGAGACGGCCGCACCGTCCACCACCGAGATGCCCGGGTGCCCGTAGAGCCGGTGGTACGGGTCCACCACCCCCTCCTCGGGCGAGGCGCCGATCGGGCAGCCGCCCAGGAAGTGCGCGGTCAACGGGGTCCCCATCAGCTCGCCGATGTTGCTGCCCGGGAAGCCGTTGATCTCCTCGGCCAGCAGGGTCGCGGCCTGTGTGGCCTCCGCGATCTGGACCGGGTTCGGGGCGCCGTGGCCCTGACGGGCGGTGAGCAGGCCCTTCCCGATCCCGCCGGGCCTGCGGTAGGTGGTCAGCGAGTTGTCCAGCGACTGCATGACCAGGCCGATGATGGTCCGCTCCGACCAGCGCCGGTTGGACAGCGACCGGGCCAGCTGCACCGGGTGCCGCACGGTCCGGCCCAGCCAGGCACGGACCCGGTGTGCGCTGAGGGGGACCTGGAGGACGGTCATGAACCCCATGGCGTTGGAGCCCTTGCCGTAGCGGACGGGCTCGATGTGGGTGTCGGCGTTGGGGTGCACGGAGGAGGTGATCGCCACGCCCCGGGTGAAGTCGGCCCGGCGCTCGCCCCCGTGCAGTGTGCGGTAGCGGCGGTCGTCGGTCTGTGCGCCGACCAGACCCTCGGAGTTGGTGCGGGTCAGCTCCCCGAGCCGGTGCGACAGACGCGGGAGCTCGCCGCGGTCCTTCATCGTGTGCAGCAGGGTCTGGGTTCCGTACGTGCCCGCCGCGACGACCACGTACCGGGCGCGCAGGACCTTCGCCCGGCCGCGCCGTCGGCCGTCGGTGGGGACGGTGCGGACGCGGTAGCCGCCCTCGGGGTGGTCGGAGAGCGCAGTGACGGTGGTCATCGGGTGGATGACGGCGCCGGCGCGCTCGGCGAGGTACAGGTAGTTCTCGTTCAGGGTGTTCTTCGCACCGTGCCGGCAGCCGGTCATGCACTCGCCGCACTCCGTGCAGGCCTTGCGGGCGGGGCCCGCGCCGCCGAAGTACGGGTCGGGGACCTCGTCCCCGGGCCGGACCTTCGGCCGCCCGTCGGCGTCGTCGCCGTCCCCGAAGAAGACGCCGACCGGGGCCATGTGGAAGGAGTCCCCGACGCCCATCTTCTCGGCGGCCGCCTTGAGGTGGACGTCGGAGGGGGTCATGGTCGGGTTGAGGCGCACCCCGAGCATCCGCTTGGCCTGCTCGTAGTAGGGGGCGAGCTCGCCCCGCCAGTCGGTGATGGAGGCCCACTGCCGGTCCTCGAAGAAGGCGGTGGGCGGCACGTACAGCGTGTTGGCGTAGTTGAGGGAGCCGCCGCCGACGCCGGCGCCCGCGAGCACCATCACGTTGCCGAGCAGGTGGATCCGCTGGATCCCGTACAGCCCGAGGGCCGGGGCCCACAGGTAGTTGCGCAGGTCCCAGCTGTTCTTCGGCAGGCTCTCGCGGGTGAAGCGGCGTCCGGCCTCCAGGACGCCGACGCGATAGCCCTTCTCGGTCAGGCGCAGCGCCGAGACCGATCCGCCGAAGCCCGACCCGATGACGATGACGTCGTAGTCGTACGACCCGGACCCGGTTTCGGACGCAGAGGAGTCGGAAGACGCTGAAGACGCTGAAGACGCTGAAGACGCGGACACGGTGCTCCCCTTAGCGGAGTCGGAGGGCCTTCATGACCTGGAGGCTGCGGGTCATGAACGCCGCGTACTTCTCGTCGTCCATGCCCAGCGAGGGGGCCATCGGGAGCAGCCGCTGGTGGGCGACCGTCTGGGCCTCGGTGTACTTGAGGATGCCCTCGGAGCCGTGGCGGCGGCCGAGGCCGGAGTCCTTCATGCCGCCCATGGGCGCCTGGGCGCTTCCGTAGGCGGGGGCGTAGCCCTCGTTGATGTTGACGGTGCCGGTGCGCAGGCGGGCGGCGACGGCGTGACCGCGGCGGGAGTCCTTGGTCCAGACGCTGGAGTTCAGGCCGTAGGCGGTGGCGTTGGCCTCGGCGATCGCCTGGTCCTCGTCGGTGAAGCGGTAGATGGAGACGACCGGTCCGAAGGTCTCCTCGCCGCACACCGCCATGGGGGCCTCGACTCCGTCGAGGATGGTGGGCTCGTAGAAGAGCGGGCCGATGTCGGGGCGGGCGGTGCCGCCGGCGACGAGGGTGGCGCCCTTGGCGACGGCTTCGTCCACGTGCCGCTGTACGGTCTCCAGCTGCCGCTCGCCGACGAGGGAGCCCATGTCGGCGCCGTACGCGAGGGAGGCGCCGAGCCGCATGGCCTTCGTACGGGCGGCGAAGCGCTCGACGAAGGCGTCGGCGATCGAGGCGTGGACGTAGAGCCGCTCGATGGAGATGCAGAGCTGGCCGGCGGAGGAGAAGCAGGCGCGGACGGCGCCGGCTGCGGCCTTCTCGATGTCGGCGTCGTGCAGCACGAGCATGGCGTTCTTGCCGCCGAGTTCGAGGGAGACCCCGACGAGGCGGTCGGCCGCGCCCCGGGCGACCTCGCGGCCGGTGCGGGTGGAGCCGGTGAAGGAGACGTAGTCCGCGTGCCGGACCACCTCGGGGCCGACGACGGGGCCCTCGCCGAGCACGATCTGGAAGACCTCGGCGGGCAGTCCGGCCTCGATCAGCAGGTCGCGGGCCCACAGGGCGGTCAGCGCGGTCTCGGTGTCGGGCTTCATGACCAGCGCGTTGCCGGAGACGAAGGCGGGCAGGGCGTCACCGACCGACAGTTCGAGGGGGTAGTTCCAGGGGGCGATCTGGCCGACGACCCCGCGCGGCTGGCGCAGCTCGGTGACCTTGGTGAGGGTGGGCATGGCGCCCGTGTGGCCCTTGGGGCGCAGGTACGAGGGTGCCTTGCGGCCGTAGTGACGGGCCGAGACGGCGACCGCCTGGACCTCCTCGTGCGCGTGCAGGCGGGCCTTGCCGGTCTCCAGCTGGATCAGGTCGAGGATCTCGGCCTGGCGGGCGAGGACCAGGTCGTGGAAGCGCAGCAGGACGGCCGCGCGCCGGCGGGCGGGGACCGCCGCCCAGGCGGGCTGGGCGGCGCGGGCCCGCTCGAAGGCCTCGGCCACGTCCTCGGGGGTGGCCTCCGGGAGCTCCGCCAGCCGGTCCCCGGTGAAGGGGGTGTGGTTGGCGGTGCGGCCGGATCCGATCACTCCGCGGGTCAGCCGGGCGACCAGGTCGGGGGTCACCACATCGGCGGCGGTGCGGGCACCGGCCGGGGCCGGGGCGACCGGGTTGGTGGGCTCCGGTGCGGTCCGGAGGGGGGCGGCGGGGGCCTGCGAGTCCGTCATGCCGGTGAGCGTATTGCGCCCGACAGCCTTTGGGTACCCGCCGGTAACCGGATTTTGTCATTTCCGCCAGCGATCGCTGGCAAGATGCCCGGATCGGTGGCGATCAGGACTTCTTGGCGGGCGGCTCCCAGCCGCTGAGCACGACGTCGAACTGCTGCTCGGTCGTGGCCCAGCTCGCGATCGGGCTGGAGATGTAGATCGCGTACTCCGTGCCGTCCGGTGCGATGTACATCTGCTCCTTGGCGCGGCGCGGGCCGGGGTGGTTCTGCTTCTCCGTATAGGTGAAGTCCCAGAGCGCGGCCCGGGTGCTGTCCCGGAAGGTGTTCTGGTTCAGCCGCACCTTCTTGTAGTCCGTCCGCAGGGACACCTGCTTCTCCAGGTCGAGCAGGTGCGCGAGCGGGTCCCGGTAGTCCGGGGTGGGGTCGGCGGCGATCCGGACGAAGTGCTTGCCGTCGTCCGGGGTGTAGTCGATCTGGTCGCCGTTCGCCTTGCGCGTCCAGCCCTCCGGGACGAACAGGGTGAAACCGGCGAGGGGGTCGACGACCTTCTTGTAGCCGGCCGGCGGGGGTGCCGTCTGCGGCTTCCCGTCGTCGCCCGACTGTCCGCCGGTCGAGGAGGCGACCTTGTCCGGGTCACCCTCCTTGCCCTGGTCCCCGGTGTACTTGAGCACCCCGAACACCCCGCCCCCGCCGAGCAGCGCCGCCACCAGGGCCACGACCACGGCACGCCCGCCCCAGCCCCGGGCCGGGCCGGCCGAGGAAGCCGGCGTCGCCACCGTCGCCGCCGTGGGCGGGCGGGTGGGGGGCTCCGGCAGCGCGGTCGTCGGCCCGACCTCGCCCTGCGGCGCCGGCGCCTCGGCCGGCTGCTGCGCCGGGGCGAGTTCCTCCGAGGTCACCGCACGGGTGGGCACGTACGCCTGCGCGGCCTTCGGCTCGCGGCCCTCCATCGCCTCCAGCAGCATCCGCTCGGCCTCCGCGGCCGAGGGGCGCTCCGTCGGGTCCTTGCGCAGCAGGGCGGTGATGACCGGTCCGAGCGCCCCGGCCTGGCGCAGCGCCGGCGGCTCGTCGTTGACCACGGCCTGCAGGCTGGAGATCGGTGAGGTGCGACGGAACGGCGAACGGGCCTCCACCGCCGTGAAGAGGGTGGCACCGAGCGACCACAGGTCCGAGGACGGGTCGGGGTGCCCGCCGGTGACGCGCTCGGGAGCCAGGTAGTCGATGGAGCCGACGATCTCGCCGGTGCGCGTGATCGACGAGTCGCCCTCGATCGCGGCGATCCCGAAGTCCGTGAGCAGCACCCGGCCGTCCTTGGCCAGGAGTACGTTGCCCGGCTTCACGTCGCGGTGCAGTACGCCGACCGCGTGCGCGGCGCGCAGCGCGCCCAGCACGTGCAGCCCGATCCGGGCCGCCTCGCGGGGCTCGATCCGCCCGGCGGCCTTGGCCGCGTCCGCGAGGGAGGGCCCGTCGATGTACTCCATGACGATCCACGGCCGGTCGTCGTGTTCGAGGACGTCGTGGACGGTGACGACCGCCGGGTGCTGGATCCGGGCCGCGGCCCGGGCCTCCTTCTGCGTCCGGGCGTGCATGACGTCCCGGTCGGCCTGGGCCACGTACAGACCCGCCGTCAGTTCCTTGACGGCGACGGTCCTGTGGAGCAGCTCGTCATGCGCACGCCACACCTTGCCCATGCCGCCCCGGCCGATCGGCTCGACGAGCCGGTACCGGCCCGCCAGCACGTCGCCCCCACCTGTCTGCTGTTCCACGAAATCCCGCCGCTCTCTGCACTTCAGGTCAGATTACGGAGCCCGGAGGGGCTGCCGGAACCGCCCGGGCGCCGAAAGACGGCACTGTGACGCAATCGCCGTACTGATCAGTCGTCAGTATCCGCTCAACCGCCCGCCTTGTAACTCGCCGTGGCCTTTTCGAAGACTTCGGTGACCTTGGTCTGTTCGTCCTCCGGACCGGTGACGAGGACGACGTGGTAACTGCCACCCAACGCCACCACGTAGTTGCGGGCGAAGACGTTGCGACCGGTGCCGTCGATCCACGTGTACCGGCCCGTCGCGCGCAGTTGCTGACCCACCTTGGTGGTCTTCACATCGCCGACGGTCGACCAGGTGGAGGTCCGGTACGGGGTCAGTTCCGGCTCCTTGTCCTTCTGGTAGGCCGCCGGGTCCGGATTGCCCTGGACCTTGTCGCGGCCGGGGACGACGGTCAGCACGAACTGCCCGTCGGTGTACCGGACCTGACCGGACTCATTGATTCCGCGACGCTCCCAGCCGTTGGGCACGGCGATCTCGAAGTGCTCCGGGTCCTGTTGGGTCGTGTACCCGGCCGGGGCGGGGGCCGGGGCGACCTGCGATTCGACGGGCGCGGTGGTCTGCGGGGCGGGCTTGGACTCGGGCGTGCCCGTGGGGACCTGGGAGGGGCTCGGCTTCGCCGGTGCCTGCGAGGTGCCGCCCTGGGTGGCGCCCGCGGGGTCCTGATCTGCGGCCCGCGGCATGAACAGCATCGCGTACGCCACCGCGCCGGCGAAGAGGGTCAGGATCCCGACGAGCAGGATCCGGCCGAGGGCGCGCGGCTTGCGCGGGGCCGAGGGGTTGCGGTGCCGCCCGTGGACCTCACCGCGGCGGCGTACGACGGGCAGCCGCGCCGGATCCGGCTCCGGCATCGGAAGCATCCCGAACCCGGCGTCGGGCTCGGGCGCGGACCGTACGAGCGAGCGCAGCCAGCCGCGCAGCTCCTCGAAGTCGGGCCGCTCGGTGGGGTCCTGGCGCAGCAGCGACTCCACGACCGGCCGCAGCGCCCCGCACTCCTCGGCGAAGGCGGGCGGCTCCGCGCACACCATCTCGACCAGCTCGGCGACGTTGTCCTCCGGGTACGGGGCGTGCCCCTGGACGGCGCGGTAGAGCAGCGCGCCGAGCGCCCACAGGTCGGTGGCGGGGCCGACGGGGGCGGCGAGCTGCCAGTGCCCGTGCACGGGGCCGGCCTGCTCCGGGGCCCACCGCTCGGTGACGGCGCCGACGACGGCCATCCGGGTCTGCCGCGCGCGCTCGGCGTCCAGACCGGTCCGGGGGCCGGACCGGCCGGTACCGGCGTCGAAACCGCTGGGCTGCGGCTGGTCGGAGGCGGCCCGGTTCGGCTCCTCGGCCTGCCGATAGCCCTGGGGCAGGGCGATCCGGGCGGGCAGGGCGGGGCGCTCGGACCGCGCCTGCGGGGGCTCCGGATCCGGGTGCGGTTGCAGGTGCGGTTCCGGGTGCGGCTGGACCGTGGCGTACGGCGGCAGGGGTGCGGGGGCCGGCTCCGGATCCGGCTCCGGCTCGGGAGCGGCCGCGGGCAGCTCCGCCCGGCGGGGGGTCGCGCCGTGCCAGGGGGCGGTGGCGCCGGTCTCCGGGCCGCCGTACGGGTACGAGTACCCCTGCGGGAGGGTCGATCCCGCGGGCCGGCGCTCCGGCGAGCCGCCGGACTCGACCTCGCCGGCCGTCCCGGCGCGGCGCTGCTCCTCGACCACCCGGGCCGCGGCCGCCCGCGCCCCGGCCCGGTATGCGGCGACGACCCCGGCCCGCGCGGCCGCCTGGAGTTCGGGGTGGTCCTGCGGGCGATCGGGGGTGATGTGATCGGTGTACCGCGGACCGGTGTCGTAACCGGGGGCCACGAGCGGCGCGTACGTGACCTCCACCGGTCCGGCGGCGGGCGGCGTCGGGTCCGGGAAGGGGACCGGGGCGGGACGCGGCGGCGGGACCGGCGGGGACACGGCGATCGGGGGCGCCGTCGGGACCGGGGCGGAGGTGGGGGCGGGGGCCGGGGCGGTACCCCACCCCGCGCCGCCGCCGGTGTCCTCGGCGCTCGGGACGGGGTCGTACCCGCACAGGGCCTCCTCCGCCGCGCCCGCCGCGAGGCCCGTCAGCACGACGCGACCGTCCTCGCACACCAACACCGTCCGGACGGTGATGTTCCGGTGCGTCCAGCCGTGCGCGTGCAGCACCCGCAGCGCGGTGAGCACGTCCGAGGCCACCTCGGCGGCCCGGTAGGGGCTCAGGGGTTCATCGGCTATCAGCGCGGCCAGCGGCCTGGCCGGGACGAGTTCGCTCACTATCCACAGCGAGTCGCCCTCGGCGAACACGTCGAAGACCTGGTCCAACCGCGGATGGTCCGGGATCGAAGCGGCCGCCTGCGCCGCCTCGATGGCGCGGCGCACGGCCGGCAGATCGGCGGGCGAGCGGCGCGCCGCAGGCACGGCCCGCGGCCCGTCCAACAGCTCTGCGTCCACGACCTCCGGCAACGGCACCTGCCGCACGAGGACTTCCTGCCCGCTGCGGGTGTCGAAGGCGCGGGTCTCTATCAGTTCGTACTCGTCGGACGGCGGCAGCGGCAGGCGGTAGCGGCCGGCCAGGATCCGGCCCGCGTACTCCTCCACATCGCCTCCCCCGAGTGCGGCGGGCTCCCCATGGCCCCTCCGACACGATACGTCGCCAGGGCCGCCCGCGTCCCGAGGTCAGCCGAGCGGCTGGAAGGTCTCGAAGGCGACGTTGCGCATCTGGGTGCACTCCGGGCCGTCCCACTGGTCGGCGGCGCAGCTGATCATGATGGCGTAGCCGTGCGTCGCGTCCAGCTTGAACCCGCGGTTGAGCACCCGGACCTTGATGCCCTTCTGCTCGCGCTCGAACTCCCAGTCGGCGACGGTCGGGTAGCCCCGGTAGTCCACCGTGTCGATGCGGATCTGCCGGTAGTTCGTGCTGCTGCCCGCCACCGCGGAGACCGACTTGGCCCAGGCGAGGCGCGCGTCGTCGCCCGGCTTGTCGGTGTAGTCGACCTGGATCCGCGGGAATCCGCCGTCACGGCTGTATATGGCGCCGGAGTTCTCACCGGCCGTGCCCGTCTGCCTGAAGCCCTCGGGCATCGCCATGGTGAAGTGGAAGCCAAAATTCCGCTCGGTGAAGAAGCCTGCCGGGAGAGCGCCGCCGGCGCCGCCGGACGTGGCGCCCTGACCCTGACTCGCGGCCGGGGTCTGCTGCTGCCCGCCGGTGCCGGTACCGGCGCCCGTGCCCCCGTTCGCACCGGTACCCGCGGTGCCGTTGGCGTTGCCGCCGTTCTCACCGGTGTTCCCGGAGGGCTTCGGGGAGGCGCCCCCGCTCCCGCCGCCGGCGCCCGGGTCCTTCGGGGCCGAAGCCGCCGGGGAGGGCTTGCCGTTGCCGCCCTTGCTCTCGTCCTTGGTCTTCGTGTCGTCGTCGCTGAAGGCGTAGGCGATGAGGGAGCCGACGACCGCCAGAACCACGACCAGGGCCGCCGCCGCGAGCACGATGGTGCGTCGCTGCATGACGTCCGTGAGCGGGGCCTTGACGGGGGACGGCTTGGACGTCGGCGGCTCCGCGGCGGAGACGGCCGTGGTGGCGGCCGCGGCCGTCGCCGCCTTGCGGGCGGCCTTCAGCGCGGCGCGGGCACGTTCGCGCTGCTCGCGCTCGCGCCGCTCGCGTTCCTTCTTCGCCGCGCGCTCGGCCGCCTTCTCCGCCTTGTCGGCGGCGGCCTTCTCGACGGCCTCCTTGGCGTCGGCCAGCGAGATCTGCCGGGTCTCCTCGGCCGTCGGAGTCACCACGGGGGCCGGCGCGGGCTCGGGTGCCGCGAGGACGGCGCCCAGCATCGCCCGGGTGCGGGCGTCGTCGAGCCGGTGGGTGGGGTCCTTGGCCAGCAGGCCGTAGATGACCTCGGTCAGCGGACCCGCGTTCTTCGGCGGCTCCACCGGCTCGGTCATCACCGCGGTGAGGGTGGCGAGCGCGGACCCCTTGTCGTACGGGGGCACTCCCTCGACGCAGGCGTACAGCAGGCCGCCGAGCGACCACATGTCGGCGGGCGGGCCGGGCTTGTGACCGCGGGCGCGCTCGGGGGAGATGTAGGAGGGCGCGCCGACGAGCATGCCGGTGGAGGTGACGGAGGGGTCGCCCTCGACCTGGGCGATGCCGAAGTCGGTGAGGACGACGCGGCCGTTGCCGGCGATGAGGACGTTGGACGGCTTCACGTCGCGGTGCAGGATGCCCTGGCCGTGGGCGGCGCGCAGCACGTCGAGCACCGCGAGGCCGACCTCGGCCGCGCGGTGCGGGGTCAGGTGGCCGTTCTCGCGTATGAACTCGGCGAGCGAGGGGCCCTCGATGAGCTCCATGACGATCCACGGCCGACCGTCCTCGTCGACGACGTCGTAGACGGTGACGGCTCCGCCGCTGCGGATCCGGGCGATGGCCTTGGCCTCGCGCAGGGTACGGGTGATGAGGCGTCGCTTCTCGTCCTCGTCGACCCCGGTGCTGAAGCGGAGTTCCTTGACGGCGACGGTCCGGCCCAGGGTCTCGTCCTGGGCCCGCCAGACGGTGCCCATCCCGCCCTTGCCGAGCACCGCGCTCAACCGGTACCGCCCGGCCAGCAGGCGTCCCTCGTCCTGTCCGCCCTCGGCGGCCTTGGCCGCGGCGGCCTTGACGGCGGCGGCCATGGCGTCGGCCTTCTCGACGACGGGGTTGGACTTCGTCGCCGGCTTGACCTCGGGCTTGGACGCGGGCTTCGCCGGTGCGGGCTCCGCCGCTGCCGACCCGTCGGACTTGCCCAACGCGACCTTCGCCGCGGGCGCGTCGGCGGACACGGCATCGGCGGACTTCGCCCCCACCTCCGCCTTGCCCGACCTCGACTTCGCCGACGCGGCATCAGGCTTCGCCTCTGCGGACTTCGCCTCGGCGGGCTTCACGTCCGCGGGCTCGGCATCCGCCGCGGCGTCGGTGGCGCGCTCCTCGGCGCCCGACTCGGCCGCCCGGCTCGGCTCCGACTTCACCGCCGCGGGCGCGTCGGTGTCCGTGGGCTTCGCCGCAGGCGGCCCGGCAGGCGAGCCCGTCCCGGAAGGCACGCGGCCAGCCGAAGACTTTGCACTGTCAGGCTGCGCCGCAGGCGACTCGGTGTGCTCCGGCTTCGACATGCGTCCCCTCTGCGATCGTGCCGCTGCTCCGCCTGCCCCAGCGGCTGAGCGACCCGGCGGCCGGGGCTCGCGATAACCCGCCCCGGCAGAACCCTCATTCTTCCTCACTCCGCAACGGACGGGCGCCCCGGGTCTACGGTTCCCCCCTCCGCGTCCCGGAGTTACAACGGAACGATGTCCGGCGCCCCCAGCCGCGCCGCGTCCGCCGTCTGGTCGTCCGGCTGGCGCTGCGATTCCCGCTCCGCCTGGACCCGCTTCTCGTAGTGCTCCACTTCCTTCTCGATCTGCTGCTTGTCCCACCCCAGCACCGGAGCCATCAACTCCGCGCATTCCCGCGCCGACCGCGTCCCCCGGTCGAAGGTCTCGATGGAGATCCGGGTCCGCCGCGTCAGGACGTCGTCCAGGTGCCGGGCTCCCTCGTGCGAGGCCGCGTACACGATTTCCGCCCGCAGGTAGTCGTCCGCCCCGGACACCGGTTCCCGCAGTCCCGGGTCGGCGGCCATCAGGTCCAGCAGTTCCTCCGTCAGCGACCCGAAGCGGTTCAACAGGTGTTCCACCCGCACCACATGAAGCCCCGTCCGGGCCGCGATCCGCGCCCGCCCGTTCCACAGCGCCCGGTATCCCTCCGCCCCCACCAGCGGCACGTCCTCCGTCACGCAGTCGGCCACCCGCTGGTCCAGGCCGTGCACGGCCTCGTCGACCGCGTCCTTCGCCATGACCCGGTACGTCGTGTACTTGCCGCCGGCGACCACCACCAGCCCCGGCACCGGGTGCGCCACCGTGTGCTCGCGCGACAGCTTGCTCGTCGCGTCCGACTCCCCGGCCAGCAGCGGCCGCAGGCCCGCGTACACGCCTTGGACGTCGTCACGTGTGAGCGGCACGGCCAGCACCGAGTTCACGTGCTCCAGGAGGTAGTCGATGTCCGCGCTCGACGCCGCCGGGTGCGCCTTGTCCAGGTCCCAGTCGGTGTCCGTGGTCCCCACGATCCAGTGCCGACCCCACGGGATGACGAACAGCACCGACTTCTCGGTCCGCAGGATCAGCCCGGTGCTCGAATGGATCCGATCCTTCGGTACGACCAGATGGATGCCCTTCGAGGCCCGCACGTGGAACTGGCCGCGCTCCCCGATCAGCGCCTGGGTGTCGTCCGTCCACACCCCCGTCGCGTTCACGACCTGCTTCGCGCGGATCTCGTACTCGCCTCCGCCCTCCACATCGCGCACCCGTGCGCCGACGACCCGTTCGCCCTCACGCAGGAAGCCGATGACCCTCGCCCGATTGGCGCAGTGCGCCCCGTACGCGGCGGCCGTCCGCACGAGCGTGGCGACGTAGCGCGCGTCGTCCATCTGGGCGTCGTAGTACTGCAGGGCTCCCACCAGCGCGTCCTTACGGAGCGCCGGCGCCACCCGCAGCGCACGCCCCCGCGACAGGTGCCGGTGCACGGGCAGGCCGCGGCCGTGGCCGCTGGAGACCGACATCGCGTCGTACAGCGCGACGCCCGAACCGGCGTAGAGCCGCTCCCAGCCCTTGTGCTGCAGCGGGTACAGGAAGGGCACGGGCTTGACCAGGTGCGGGGCGAGACGTTCCAGGAGCAGGCCGCGCTCCTTCAGCGCCTCGCGCACGAGGGCGAAGTCGAGCATCTCCAGATACCGCAGGCCGCCGTGGATCAGCTTGCTGGAGCGGCTGGAGGTGCCGGAGGCCCAGTCCCGCGCCTCCACCAGGCCGGTCGACAGGCCGCGTGTCACGGCGTCGAGCGCGGTGCCGGCGCCCACCACGCCCGCGCCCACCACCAGCACGTCCAGTTCCCGCTCGGCCATCCGGCCGAGGGCCTCGGCCCGCTGCACCGGCCCCAGTGTCGCTGTCCTCACGGCTGCCTCCCGTTTGGTGCGGATGAGATCCCGCTCACATGCCCCGTTCCACGATTCTGACCGCACGCACCCACATCAGCCACCGCCTGTGGACAACACAACGGTGGCGTTCACTCCGGAATGCCACATATCTGTCATATATACGCCTAGTCTGACATTGCGCCAGCTCCCGTGTCCCCCGGAGAACTTGCGCGGCAGCCCCCTCATGTCAGGGAAGGGACGGCACCCCCATGCCCGCAGACCTCGCCGTCATCGGACTCGGCCATCTCGGCCTCCCACTCGCCCAGGCGGCCGTCGCCGCCGGAATCGAGACGGTCGGCTACGACAGCGGTCCGGTCACGGACTCCACCCTCACCGCCGCCGAGATCCGCCGCATGTCGGCGGCCGGCTTCCGGATCACCACCAACCCCGCCGAGCTCGGCCGGGTCCGCACGGCCGTCATCTGCGCCCCCACCCAGCTCGGAGCGGACCGCGCACTGGACCTCTCCGCCGTCGGCGAGGCCGGCCGCGCGCTCGCCGCCCGGCTGCGCCCCCACACCACCGTGATCCTCGAATCCGCCGCCCACCCCGGCGTCACCGAGGACTACCTCCGCCCGATCCTCGAAGCCGGCTCCGGGCTGCGGGCGGGCCGGGACTTCCACCTGGCCTACTCCCCCAGCCGCCTCGACCCGGGCAACCGCACCCACGGCATCTCCAACACCCCCAAGGTGATCGGCGGCCTCACCCCGGCGTGCACCGAGTCCGCGCACGCCTTCTACGCCCGCCTCACCGAGAAGGTGGTCCGCGCCCGCGGCCTGCGCGAGGCCGAGACCGTACAGCTCCTCGAAACGAACTACCGCCACGTCAACATCGCCCTCATGAACGAGATGGCGGTGCTCTGCCACGACCTCGGCGTCGACCTGTGGGACGTCATCCGCTGCGCCGAGACCAAGCCGTACGGATTCCAGGCGTTCCGCCCCGGTCCCGGCGTCGGCGGCCACGGCGTCCCGCTCGACCCGAACTACCTCCCCCACACCACCCGCACCCCCGGCCACCCCCTGCGCATGGTCGGACTGGCCCAGGAGATCAACAACCGGATGCCGCAGTACGTCATCCAGCGCTCGGCCACCCTGCTGAACGAGCACGGCAAATCCGCCCGCGGGGCCCGCGTCCTGCTCCTCGGCGTCACCTACAAGCCCGACCTGGCCGACCAGGAGGGCTCCCCGGCCCGCGAGATCGCCAGCCGCCTGATCGACCTGGGCGCGCTGATCAGCTACCACGACCCGTACATCACGGGCTGGCGGGTCCGGGACCGTCCGGTCCCCCGGGCCGAGTCGCTGTACGAGGCCGCCGCGAACGCGGACCTGACGATCCTGCTCCAGCACCACCGCACCTACGACCTGCAAGGACTCGCCGTGAAGGCCCAGCTGCTCCTGGACACCCGCGGCGCCAGCCCGGTGGGGGCGGCCCACCGGCTCTGAGCTCCGGGAAATCCCCCGACAGATGTCCGGGGCTGCTGCTAGCCTGCGGCGTCACTTATCCCGCACTTACGTCCGATGGACAGTTGTGCGTGCGTTTCCCTGGGGGGATCTTCCATGAGCCAGAACTTCACGCCGCCCGCGCCAAATTCCTACTCCCCGGTCGCCGCCCCGGCCCCGGCCCGCCGCGGTAACTTCGGCCTGGCGGTCCTCGCGGCCGCGGGCACGGCCCTCGTCGCGGGCGCCGCCTACGGCGGCATCATGAGTGCGATCTCGTTCCAGATCGGCTACCTGGCCGCAGGCGTCGGCCTCGCGGTCGCCCTCGTCGCCGTCCGCCTCGGTGGCCGCAACCCCGTCCTCCCGGTCCTGAGCGCCGTGCTGGCGCTCGCCGGCGTGTACGTCGGCTACGTCCTGGACGTGGCCCTCTACGTGTCCGAGCACGAAGGGATTCCGGTCTCCGAGCTGCTCACCACCGAACTCGTGAAGCTGAACCGGTTCTACATCGACAACATCGACCCGATCTCGATCCTGTTCTACGCGATCGGCGCATACGCCGCCTTCCAGACGGCCCGGAAGGCCGGCCACTGAGGCACCGGCCGCCGACGAGGCGCTGAGCAGGCACGACGGGCCCGGAAGTGCGCAGCCGCGTCGGCGGGACGGCTCCATCGGGACCGGCGATCACGAGACCCGGTTCGTCCGCCTTCGCAAGACCGCCCTCGCCTAGGGCTGAGGGGATCGCACCGAGATGGACATCGACGCCACCGCCCCCGAGACGACGACCGACGACGACGGGGTCACCACGACCGTCGTGAACGGCATCCGCACCGTCCTCGCCCCCCGCTCCGGCCCGCTCACCGCCGGCCTGCTCTTCCGCGTGGGCCGCGCCGACGAGACGCTGGCCACCAGCGGGATCACCCACCTGGTCGAGCACCTCGCCCTCCACCGGCACGGCCTGGGCGACCTGCACTACAACGGTGCCACCGCCGTCACCTCCACCCACTTCCACGTCCAGGGCTCGCCCGCCGACGTGGTCGAGTACCTGAACGGCGTCTGCGCCGCCCTGCGCGACCTCCCGATGGACCGGCTCGACACCGAGAAGGGGATCCTGCGCACCGAGGCCGCCGGTAGGGGCTCCGGACCGGGACACGCCTCGGCCCTGTGGCGCTACGGATCCCGTTCCTTCGGGCTCACCGGCTACGCCGAACTCGGCCTGCAGGGAATCACGGCGGACGATGTCCGCGCCTGGGCGCAGACCCGGTTCACCGCCGAGAACGCCGTCCTGTGGATCACCGGCGACACCGTCCCCGAGGGCCTCGACCTCACGCTCCCCACCGGCGCCTGGCATCCGACCCCCGAGGCCACCTCGGCCCTGCCGGCCACCCCCGCGTGGTTCTCCGGCGAGGACGGCGCCCTCGTCCTCACCTCGGTCGTGCCCCGGTCCACCGCGGCGAGCCTCTTCGCCGACGTGCTGGGCAAGGAGCTGTTCCGTGCCCTGCGCCAGAAGGGCGGCTACTCCTACACCGCCGCCGCCGAGTACGCGCCGCGCGACACCGACTCCGCCACCGTCGTCGTCTACGCCGACGCCCTCCCTCAGAAGCAGGACGCGATGGTCGGCGCCTTCGTCGACGTCCTCGCGAAGCTGCGGGCGGGCCGGATCGAACAGGCGGACCTGGACTCCGTACGGACCTCCGCTCTGGCGCAGTTCGACCTGCCCGAGCTCGCTGCGGCCATGCTCCCGGCGCGCGCCATGAACCTGCTGCTGCGCCACCACCACCTCACCGTCGCCGAGGCGAAGGCCGAGCTGGAGGCGGTGACCGTGAGCGACCTCCACCAGGTGGCCCTGGCCGTGTGGGCCGACGCGCTGGTGCAGGTGCCCGGCCGCGGCCTGGACTGGGCGGGGCTCGCGCCCGCGCCCGCCGAATCCGCGGAGGTCGTCGGCGGCCTGCGCCACCCGGCGGTGGCTGACTCCGGCGGTCTGCTGCGCCTGGCGGAGGACGGCATCAGCCAGGTCGCGCCGGGTCGGCGAGCCACGGTCCGATACACCGAATGCTCCCTGATGCAGGTCTTCCCGGACGGCGCCCGCCACCTGATCGGCCACGACGGTTTCGCCGTGGCCGTCGAGCCGACCCTCTACCACCGGATCACCCCCGCCGAACTGGCGGCGATCGACGCGGCCGTCCCGCCCTCGGTGGTGGTCAGCATGCCGCCCCGCGACCCGTCGCGGATCCCGCAGCCCGCCGAACCCCGGCCGGCGGCCGCTCCCGCCGTGCGCTCGGTCTGGTTCACCGTGCTGCTGTGGGTGCTCGGCGTGCCCGGGCTGCTCATCGGCGGGTCGGTGCTCCTGACGGGCTACGTGGTGAGCGACGACCACTACCGCGTACCCGAGGACAGCGCGCGGCAGTTGTTCCCCTGGCTGCTCCTCGCGGGTGTCTTCCTCATCCCGTGGGGCATCTGTCTGGATCGCCGGCGCAAGGGCAAGAACTGACGCGCGGAACGCCGAAGGGCCGGCTCCCCCGCGGGGGAGCCGGCCCTCGGCACGTACGGATCGGCGTCAGCGGCTGTGCTGCGAGTCCGCGATCGTGACCTCGACCCGCTGGAACTCCTTGAGCTCGCTGTAGCCGGTGGTGGCCATCGAGCGCCGCAGCGCGCCGAAGATGTTCATCGAGCCGTCCGGGGTGTGCGAGGGACCGGTGAGGATCTCCTCGGTGGTGCCCACGGTGCCGAGGTCGACCTTCTTGCCGCGCGGCACGTCCTCGTGGACGGCCTCCATGCCCCAGTGGTTGCCCTTGCCGGGCGCGTCGGTGGCACGGGCCAGCGGGGAGCCCATCATCACGGCGTCCGCGCCACAGGCGACGGCCTTCGGGATGTCGCCGGACCAGCCCACGCCGCCGTCGGCGATGACGTGCACGTAGCGGCCGCCGGACTCGTCCATGTAGTCGCGGCGGGCCGCGGCCACGTCCGCGACGGCGGTGGCCATCGGGACCTGGATGCCGAGGACGTTGCGCGTGGTGTGCGCGGCGCCGCCGCCGAAGCCGACGAGGACACCGGCCGCGCCGGTGCGCATCAGGTGCAGGGCCGCCGTGTAGGTGGCGCAGCCGCCCACGATGACCGGGACGTCGAGTTCGTAGATGAACTGCTTGAGGTTCAGCGGCTCGGCGGCGCCCGACACGTGCTCGGCCGACACGGTGGTGCCGCGGATGACGAAGATGTCCACGCCCGCGTCGACGACGGCCTTGGAGAACTCGGCCGTGCGCTGCGGGGAGAGCGCGGCGGCGGTGACGACGCCGGAGTCGCGCACCTCCTTGATGCGCTGCCGGATCAGGTCCGCCTGGATCGGCGCGGAGTAGATCTCCTGGAGACGGCGGGTGGCCGCCTCCTCGTCCAGCTCCGTGATCTCGTCGAGCAGCGGCTGGGGGTCCTCGTACCGGGTCCACAGGCCTTCGAGGTTCAGCACGCCGAGGCCGCCGAGCTCGCCGATGCGGATGGCGGTCTGCGGGGAGACGACCGAGTCCATGGGGGCGGCCAGGAAGGGGAGCTCGAAGCGGTACGCGTCGATCTGCCAGGCGATCGAGACCTCCTTCGGGTCCCGGGTACGCCGGCTCGGGACGATGGCGATGTCGTCGAACGCGTACGCCCTGCGGCCGCGCTTGCCGCGCCCGATCTCGATCTCAGTCACGTGTGGTGGCCTTTCCTCTGGGTCTGCCCGTCCAGTATCCCCGAACGCCGGGGGCATGCGTTCCGGTGACCGCTGTACGGACGCCGTTCCGGCCCCGCCGGCGTTCGAGGCGCGGGGGCTCGGGGCGGAGCCCCCGCAACGGCGAGGAGCGGGCCCGCTTGCTCCGGACCCGCCCCTTGCGCCGGCTCTGGCTGCTACCCCTTACGGGAGTAGTTCGGCGCCTCGACCGTCATCTGGATGTCGTGCGGGTGGCTCTCCTTGAGGCCCGCCGAGGTGATGCGGACGAACCGGCCGCGGTCCTGCAGCTCGGCGACGGTGCGGCCGCCGACGTAGAACATCGACTGGCGCAGGCCGCCGACGAGCTGGTGCACGACCGCGGAGAGCGGGCCGCGGTAGGGGACCTGACCCTCGATGCCCTCGGGGATGAGCTTGTCGTCGCCGCCCACGCCCTCCTGGAAGTAGCGGTCCTTGGAGAAGGACTTCTGCTCGCCACGGGACTGCATCGCGCCGAGCGAACCCATGCCGCGGTACGACTTGAACTGCTTGCCGTTGATGAAGAGCAGCTCGCCCGGGGACTCCTCGCAGCCCGCGAGCAGCGAGCCGAGCATCACCGTGTCGGCGCCCGCGACCAGGGCCTTGGCGATGTCGCCGGAGTACTGGAGGCCGCCGTCGCCGATGACCGGGACGCCGGCCGCCTTGGCGGCGAGCGAGGCCTCGTAGATCGCGGTGACCTGCGGGACGCCGATGCCGGCGACGACGCGGGTGGTGCAGATGGAGCCGGGGCCGACGCCGACCTTGATGCCGTCGCAGCCGGCGTCGATCAGCGCCTGGGCGCCGTCACGCGTGGCGACGTTGCCGCCGATGACGTCGACGGTGGAGTTCGACTTGATCTTGGCGACCATGTCGCCGACCAGGCGGGAGTGACCGTGGGCGGTGTCGACGACGATGAAGTCGGCGCCCGCCTCGATCAGGGCCTGGGCACGCTCGTACGCGTCGCCGGCGACGCCGACGGCCGCGCCGACGAGGAGCCGACCGTCCTTGTCCTTGGCGGCGTTCGGGTACTTCTCGGCCTTGACGAAGTCCTTGACCGTGATGAGGCCCTTGAGGATGCCCGCGTCGTCGACCAGCGGCAGCTTCTCGATCTTGTGGCGGCGCAGCAGCTCCATGGCGTCCACGCCCGAGATGCCGACCTTGCCCGTGACCAGCGGCATCGGGGTCATGACCTCGCGCACCTGGCGGCTGCGGTCCGACTCGAAGGCCATGTCGCGGTTGGTGACGATGCCGAGGAGCTTGCCGGCCGGGTCGGTGACGGGGACGCCGGAGATGCGGAACTTCGCGCAGAGCTCGTCGGCCTCGCGCAGCGTCGCGTCCGGGTGCACCGTGATCGGGTCGGTGACCATGCCGGACTCGGAGCGCTTGACCAGGTCGACCTGGTTGGCCTGGTCGACGATGGAGAGGTTGCGGTGCAGCACGCCGACGCCGCCCTGACGGGCCATGGCGATGGCCATGCGGGCCTCGGTGACCTTGTCCATGGCCGCGGACAGCAGCGGGACGTTCACGCGGACGTTACGCGAGATGAGGGAAGAGGTGTCGATCGCGTCAGGCGACATGTCCGACGCGCCCGGCAGCAGCAGCACGTCGTCGTAGGTCAGTCCGAGCGTGGCGAATTTGTCGGGCACTCCGTCGGCGGTCATGACACCTTCCCAAATGGTCTTGCTCAGCGCGGATGTCCATGCTAACGGGATCCCGACGCGTCTCATTCCACGACCAAGGTCAAGCAGAAGTTTCGTCGTTTCCTACGACTGTGACCGACGGCCGAGAGCACCGGCCCGGCGCGGGAACCGTACGGAACGGACCCATCGGACCGCGGGTGGACCGCGCGATCCGCGAGGCCCGCACGGCCGTCTACTGCTCGGCGAGTGCGCGCAGCCGGCTGAGCGCGCGGTGCTGGGCCACGCGCACGGCACCGGGGGACATCCCGAGCATCTGCCCGGTCTCCTCCGCGGTCAGCCCGACGGCCACCCGCAGCACGAGGAGCTCGCGCTGGTTCTCCGGAAGGTTGGCCAGCAGCTTCTTGGCCCAGGCGGCGTCGCTGCTGAGCAGCGCGCGTTCCTCGGGGCCCAGCGAGTCGTCGGGCCGCTCCGGCATCTCGTCGGAGGGCACGGCCGTGCTGCCCGGGTGCCGCATGGCGGCCCGTTGCAGGTCGGCGACCTTGTGCGCGGCGATCGCGAAGACGAAGGCCTCGAAGGGCCGCCCGGTGTCCCGGTAGCGCGGCAGCGCCATCAGGACGGCGACGCAGACCTCCTGCGCCAGGTCCTCCACGAAGTGACGAGCGTCACCCGGCAGTCGCGAGAGCCGGGTGCGGCAGTAACGGATCGCGAGGGGGTGCACGAAGGCGAGCAGGTCGTGCGTGGCCTGCTCGTCGCCCTCCACCGCCCTGCGTACGAGCGCGCTGACGCCCCCGGCACTGCCGCCCTTGGCGGTGCTGGTCGGGCCTGTGGCCGCGGGTGACCCCAGGGCCTCGTCGTCGCGCATCAATCCATGGTGCCTTGGCGCCGGAGCATCCGCGTCGCCATGGCCCTTGTTGTGCATCGAAGCGTTATGAGCAGGTGCGCCGGAACTCATCGTCTGCGCCCTCCCCTCCCGCTCGGCCGAATAGTCCCCGAGAGACTCCACACCCTCAAGGATGCGGCATCGCGCACGAAGCGAGACGTCCCCCGGATTGTGCCCCGCCAATCCCCGGGTGCGCACCGGGTACGGCGGGGACAGGGATGCCCTCGACAACAGGAGCCGTCGAGGGCGACGTGCCGCCCCGTCCGCGGGTGGCGGACGGTACCGCTCTCGACGATCCGCGGCCTGTGGCGGACCGGGCCGGGCCCGGCCACGACCGGGAGGTCAGCGGACCAGACCCCAGCGGAAACCGAGTGCCACGGCGTGTGCCCGGTCCGAGGCGCCGAGCTTCTTGAACAGTCGGCGGGCGTGCGTCTTGACCGTGTCCTCGGAGAGGAAGAGCTCGCGCCCGATCTCCGCGTTGGACCGGCCGTGGCTCATGCCCTCCAGCACCTGGATCTCGCGCGCGGTGAGCGTGGGCGCGGCGCCCATCTCGGCCGAGCGGAGCCGGCGCGGGGCCAGTCGCCAGGTCGGGTCGGCGAGGGCCTGGGTGACCGTGGCCCGCAGTTCGGCGCGCGAGGCGTCCTTGTGCAGGTATCCACGGGCGCCGGCGGCGACCGCGAGGGCCACGCCGTCCAGGTCCTCGGCCACCGTCAGCATGATGATGCGGGCGCCGGGGTCGGCCGAGAGCAGTCGACGGACCGTCTCCACACCGCCCAGCCCGGGCATCCGTACATCCATCAGAATCAGGTCGGAGCGGTCGGCGCCCCAGCGGCGGAGGACTTCCTCGCCGTTGGCAGCCGTCGTCACACGCTCGACGCCGGGCACGGTGGCCACCGCGCGGCGGAGCGCCTCTCGGGCAAGCGGGGAGTCGTCGCAGACGAGGACGGATGTCATGACCGCCCTCCGCAGCTGCTGATGCGCGTCACCTTGAGCCTCCAGGCTGGTACGTATCGTCACCTGTGCGGTCGATGCTCCCGGACACCTGTCCGAGAACTTATTGGTTCAACCGCCTTCGCACTCTCAACGATGGTCACTCGAAAGAGTTACGGGTCGGACGGACACCTTCAGCACTCTACGTGAGGAAGCGATCACGGCGGTGGAGCCACGAGTCGCTTGTCCTCCATCTGGAGCTATGCCCTATTTGGCGGCTTTCCTTCCGTTTGGCACGTGTCTGAGGCTAGATTCCCAATGAGTCATATTTACATCTACTCCGACAGTAGGTGTGGAGACATGGACCGTATCCGCCTCAGTACCGGCACCAAGAGGGACTACCAATGGCAGATTTCTCCCGCCTCCCCGGACCGAACGCCGACCTCTGGGACTGGCAGCTGCTAGCCGCCTGCCGCGGGGTCGACAGCTCCCTCTTCTTCCACCCGGAAGGCGAGCGGGGCGCGGCCAGGAGCGCGCGCGAGGCCTCGGCTAAAGAGGTCTGCATGAGATGCCCGGTGCGTTCGGAATGCGCCGCGCACGCACTCGCCGTCCGAGAGCCCTACGGGGTGTGGGGCGGCCTCACCGAGGACGAGCGAGAGGAACTGATGGGCCGCGCCCGGCACCGCCTGATCCCCGCGTCGAGTGCGATCGGACCGATCGCGCCGAACTGAGAGTCGCCGAAACGTCCGAAGGAACGTTTCCTCGAATCACCAGCACACCCGGGCGTGTCGCCGCCCGGCCCGCGTTTCACCCGTTCGGCCGTACCCGGCCGTCCGACGTGTGCGCCCCCGGCCGCCGCCGGGGGCGGACGCGGGTCAGCGTGCGGCCGCCCGCTCCAGTTCGGCCAGGGTCGCGGCCACGGCCGGCACCCTGGCCAGGTCGGGCAGGGTCAGCGCCACGACCTCCCGCTCGACGGCCGGCTCCACCGCCACCGCGCTCACGCCCTTGGCCCGTACCGACTCCACCGCGAGCTCCGGCAGCACCGCCACGCCCAGCCCCGCGCCGACCAGGCCGACCACGGCCGGGTAGTCGTCGGTGGCGAAGTCGATGCGCGGGGTGAAGCCCACGCCCTCGCACACCTCCACCAGATGACGGCGGCAGCGCGGACAGCCCGCGATCCAGGGTTCGTCCGCCAGCTCCGCCATGCCCACGCGCTCCGCCCCGGCCAGCCGGTGCCCCTCCGGGACCAGCCCGACGAGCCGGTCGGTCAGCAGCGGCCGCACCACGAGGTCGTCCCACTCCGCGGCGGAATGGGACGCGCCGCCGTAGCGGAAGGCCAGCGCCACGTCGCAGTCGCCCTCGCGCAGCATCTCCACCGACCGCGGCGGCTCCGCCTCGACCAGCGAGATACGGGTCCCCGGGTGCTCGGCGCGCATCGCCGCGAGCGCGGTCGGCACCAGCGTCGAGCTGCCGCTCGGGAAGGACACGAGTCGGACCCGGCCCGCACGCAGCCCGGCGATGGCCGCGACCTCCTCCTCGGCGGCGGTCAGTCCGGCCAGGATCCCCGCGGCATGACGGACCAGCGCCTCGCCCGCCTGGGTCAGCCGCATCTCGCGGCCGGTGCGGATGAGCAGCGGGGTGCCGGCCGACTGCTCCAGCGCCTTCATCTGTTGGGAGACGGCGGGCTGGGTGCAGCCGAGCTCGCGGGCGGCGGCGGAGAAGGACCCGGTCCCGGCGACGGCGCGCAGGACCCGGAGATGGCGTGCTTCGATCACCCTTCGAGCATAAGCCCTACTTTGATTCCCGAGTAAATCTCCCGATGTCACTTTGGGTTGGCCCCGGATAGCGTGGCCCCATGAGCTCCATGCACCTGATCTCTGTGAACCTCGGCCGCGCCACGGCCGTCGACTACACGGACGCGGAGGGCGGGGTGACGGGCATCGGCAAGCGCCCCGTCCCCGGACCGGTCCACGTCCTCGCCCCGGGCCCCAAGGCCACCGGCCTCGGCAGCGGCCTGGAGGGCGACGCCGTCTGCGACCGGCGCCACCACGGCGGCGACCACCAGGCCGTCTACGCGTACGCCCGCGAGGACCTGGATCTGTGGGAGCACATGCTGGATCGCGAGATTCCCGGCGGACTCTTCGGCGAGAACCTCACCACCTCCGGCATCGACCTGAACACCGCGCGGATCGGCGACCGCTGGCGGGTCGGCGCGGACCTCGTCCTCGAAGTGGCCTCGGCCCGCATCCCGTGCCGGACCTTCCAGGGGGCCATGGGCGAGACCGGCTGGGTCAAGCGGTTCACGCAGGAGGCCCGGCCGGGCGCGTACCTGCGGGTGATCGAGGAGGGTTCGGTCTCCCCCGGCGACCCGATCGAGATCATCCACCGGCCGGACCACGAGGTGACGGTGCGGCTGTGGTTCCGCGCCTTCACCACCGAGCGGCACCTGCTGCCGCTCACCCTCGCCGCCGGCGAGGCGATGGAGCCGGGCGCCCACGAGCGTGTTCGCCTGTACGTGGAGAAGTACGGGGCAGGGGCCGGGGCGAGGTAGCACCGCCATCGGGGGAAGCTAGGTTGCGCCTATGACGACTGCGTTGATCACAGGATCCACGGCGGGCATCGGCGCCGCCTTCGCCCGGCGGCTGGCCGCCCAGGGACACAATCTGGTGCTGGTGGCACGCGATACGAAACGGCTCGGCGAGCAGGCCACCGAACTGCACGACCGGCACGGCATCGAGGCCGACGTGCTGGTCGCCGACCTCTCCACGGAGGCGGGCATCGCGGCGGTCGAGGAGCGCCTCGGCGACCGCACCCACCCGGTGGACCTGTTGGTCAACAACGCGGGCTTCGGCAACAAGGGCCGCTACCTCGAGGTCTCCATGGCCGACGAGCTGACCATGCTGAAGGTGCACATCGAGGCGGTCCTGCGGCTGACCTCGGCGGCCACGGAATCGATGCGCTCGCGCGGCCGCGGCGGCGTCATCAACGTGGCCTCGGTGGCCGCCTTCGTACCGCGGGGTACCTACGGGGCGAGCAAGGCCTGGGTCGTGCAGTTCACCCAGGGCGCCGCGCGGGACCTGGCGGGATCCGGGGTGCGGCTGATGGCGCTGTGCCCCGGCTTCGTCCGGACGGAGTTCCACCAGCGGGCCGGGATGGGCACGGACAACATCCCCGGCTGGATGTGGCTGGACGCCGACAAGCTGGTGGCCACGGCCCTGACCGACCTGGCCCGCGGGAAAACGGTGTCGATCCCGGACCCGCGGTACAAGGCGCTGATGGGCGTGGTGAAACTGACCCCGCGCGGACTGCTGGGCGGGATGTCCTCGCGCACGGGCCGCAAGTACGGCCCCCAGTAGCCCTGGAGGCTACCCCGCCAGGCCCTACCACAAGCGGCCGATCGGGTGAAATCTCCCTAAACTGGACCTGTCCCATCCAGCGCGGGAGGCGACGCCATGACATTCGTACAAGTGATCGATTACGAGACCAGGCGGTTCGACGAGATGAACGCGCTCATCGACCGCTGGGCGGAGCAGAGCAGCGGCCGGCGCACGGCCACGCACACGATGATCGGCCAGGACCGCGAGGCCCGGAACCACTACGTGGACATGGTGGAGTTCGCCTCGTACGAGGAGGCCATGAAGAACTCCCAACTCCCCGAGACGGACCGGATGTTCCAGGAGATGGTGGCTCTCTGCGAAGGCATGCCGAAGTTCATGAACCTCGATGTGGTCCGCGACGAGCACCTCAACAAGCAGCTCGCGCAGCGGGTGTTCGAGGAAGCGGCCATGGGCGGGAACATGGGCGTCCTCGACGAGTGCTTCGCGACGAACTACATCGACCACGACGTCAGCAAGACGGAGTCCACCGTCATCGGACGCGAGGCCATGCGCTCGGACATGGAGACGTGGCGCGCCGCCTTCGACATGACCTTCGAGCCGTTGGCCCAGCTGGCCGAGGGCGACATGGTCACGACGGTGTGGAACTGGCGCGGCACCCACAAGGGCCCGTTCATGGGGGTCGCACCGACCGGGAAGACGTACGAGATGTCCGGGAGCACCACCTTCCGCTGCCTGGACGGAGAGATCGTCGAGGGCTGGTGGCACTACAACCCCGGTGCCCTGCAGCAGCAGATGGGCGGATCGGGTAGGCCGTACGAAGCCTGAGGCCCCACCACGGGAAGACAGCCACAGGACAGAACGGCACCACGGAACGGCGAAGGCGAACGGCACGGCATCCGGGAAGGCAAACGGGAAGGCCCCGCTCCGCGGCTGCGGAGCGGGGCCTTCCCGGCGTGGTGCGTGCGATCAGTGGCTGTGGCCGTGACCGTGGCCGTGACCGGCGTCGCCCTCGTCCTCGGCCGGCTTCTCGACGACCAGGGTCTCGGTCGTGAGCAGCAGCGAGGCGATGGAGGCGGCGTTCTCCAGCGCGGAACGGGTGACCTTCACCGGGTCGATGACGCCGGCCTTGACCAGGTCGCCGTACTCGCCGGTGGCGGCGTTGAAGCCCTGGCCCTTGTCGAGCTCGGCGACCTTCGAGGTGATGACGTAACCCTCGAGACCGGCGTTCTCGGCGATCCAGCGCAGCGGCTCGACGGCGGCGCGGCGCACGACCGCGACACCGGTGGCCTCGTCGCCCGACAGGCCGAGGTTGCCCTCGAGGACCTTGACGGCGTGGACGAGCGCGGAGCCACCGCCGGAGACGATGCCCTCCTCGACCGCGGCGCGGGTCGCCGAGATGGCGTCCTCAAGGCGGTGCTTCTTCTCCTTGAGCTCCACCTCGGTGGCGGCGCCGACCTTGATGACGCAGACGCCACCGGCGAGCTTCGCCAGGCGCTCCTGCAGCTTCTCGCGGTCCCAGTCCGAGTCGGTGGACTCGATCTCGGCCTTGATCTGGTTGACGCGGCCGAGGACCTCTTCGTGGCTGCCGCCACCATCGACGATGGTGGTGTCGTCCTTGGAGATGGTCACGCGGCGGGCGGAGCCCAGTACGTCCAGACCGGCCTGGTCGAGCTTGAGGCCGACCTCTTCGGCGATGACGGTGGCACCGGTGAGGGTGGCCATGTCCTGGAGCATCGCCTTGCGACGGTCACCGAAGCCGGGGGCCTTGACGGCCACCGCGTTGAAGGTGCCGCGGATCTTGTTGACGACGAGGGTGGAGAGCGCCTCGCCCTCGACGTCCTCGGCGATGATCAGCAGCGGCTTGGAGGCGCCGGCCTGGATGACCTTCTCCAGCAGCGGCAGCAGGTCCTGGATCGAGGAGATCTTGCCCTGGTTGATCAGGATGTACGGGTCGTCGAGGACGGCCTCCATGCGCTCCTGGTCGGAGACCATGTACGGCGAGAGGTAGCCCTTGTCGAAGGCCATGCCCTCGGTGAACTCCAGCTCCAGGCCGAAGGTGTTGGACTCCTCGACGGTGATGACACCGTCCTTGCCGACCTTGTCCATCGCCTCGGCGATGAGCTCGCCGACCTGCTGGTCCTGCGCGGAGAGCGCGGCCACGGCGGCGATGTCGGACTTGTCCTCGATCGGGCGGGCGGTCGCGAGGAGCTCCTCGGACACGGCCTTGACCGCGGCGTCGATGCCCTTCTTCAGGGCGGCCGGGGAAGCACCCGCGGCGACGTTGCGCAGACCCTCGCGGACCAGCGCCTGGGCCAGCACGGTGGCGGTGGTGGTGCCGTCACCCGCGATGTCGTTGGTCTTGGTCGCCACCTCCTTCACGAGCTGCGCGCCCAGGTTCTCGTACGGGTCGTCCAGCTCGACCTCGCGAGCGATGGTGACACCGTCGTTGGTGATGGTGGGGGCGCCGAACTTCTTGTCGATGACGACGTTGCGGCCCTTGGGGCCGATCGTCACCTTGACCGTGTCGGCAAGCTTGTTGACGCCGCGCTCGAGGGCGCGACGGGCGTCCTCGTCGAACTTCAGGATCTTCGCCATGGGAGCGGTTCAGCCCTCTCGAAAACTCGGGTTCAAACGAGCTACGCCCCTCGCCGCCCGGCAATCAGCGGGGTGACCAGGGGCGCAGCTCAAAAGCAGTACTGAAGAAGAGAATTACTTCTCGACGATCGCGAGCACGTCGCGAGCCGAGAGGACGAGGTACTCCTCGCCGCTGTACTTCACTTCGGTGCCGCCGTACTTGCTGTAGAGCACGATGTCGCCGACGGTGACGTCCAGCGGGAGACGCTGGCCGTCCTCGAAGCGGCCCGGGCCCACCGCGAGGACGACGCCCTCCTGGGGCTTCTCCTTCGCGGTGTCCGGGATGACCAGGCCGGAGGCCGTGGTCTGCTCGGCGTCCAGCGGCTGGACCACAATGCGGTCCTCAAGCGGCTTGATGGCAACCTTGGAGCTGGTGGTCGTCACGATCCGACCTCCCCCTTCGGAGATCCGGGGTTAACTGTCTGAGGTGGCGACCAGGTCGATCCGTCGTCGCGGGTGCCGGATCTGCCTGTCGCTGTGTTGGCACTCACCAGGGGTGAGTGCCAGGTGCGAGACTATTCCGGCGATTAGCACTCGGTCAAGCGGAGTGCCAATTCCCGCCACCGGGCGTTGCGCGGACCGGGCCCGGAACCCCGGAACCGCGAGCGTACGAACGTTCGGAATCGCTACTGTCCCCGCATGACCAGGCAGAGCTCGGGCGTGGACGTGCAGCACGCCATCCCCATCGTCATCGGCCTCGCGTGCGGGATCTACGCGTTCTCGGTCGGCGTACCGCGGCTGGTGACCCAGCTGACGGGGGTGGAGGGCTCCTTCACCGCCGAACGCTGCACCTGGGAGCTGGATTCCGAGGGCGAGACGCAAGGAGAGTGCGAGGGCTCCTTCACCGCCTCCGACGGCTCGTTCACGATCCGCCCGATCGAATCCGAGGGCGTCTTCCACAGTCGGCCGCAGGAGCCGGTGACCCGCCTCGTCGGCGGACCGTCGGCCGACAAGGCGGTCCCGCCGGACCTGGCGACCTCGCTGATACCCATGGGGTTCGGCCTGACCGCTTTCGCGTTCCCCGCGTGGGCGCTGACGGCGGCCACCCGCGACGCCGCCGAACGCCGCCGGCGCCGCCGGGCATGGCCCGCCGCGGCCGACCTCCCCCCGAACTTCGGGCCGGTCAGGATCCCGCACGCCGGATCCGGTACCGAAACCGGTGCCGGATGGTCCGCCGACACCGCCGCCGGGTCCTCCGCCGGATCCGCTGCCGGGTCCGCTGCCGGGTCCGCCGCAGCCGTGGGGTCGGAACCGCCCGTCGGCACGACACCGAAGCACCACTCCTGAGGGTTTCACCGATATGTGACGCTTGAGCCGTGCGCATCCTCGTGGTCGAAGACGAAGAAGGCCTCGCCGAATCCCTGCGGCGGGGCCTCTCCGCCGACGGGCACCGGGTCGACGTCGCCCACGACGGCCACCGCGGGCTGGACCTCGCCCTCGCCGGCGGCCCGTACGACGTCGTCCTCCTCGACCTGATGCTCCCGGGTCCCGGCGGCCACGAGATCTGCACCCGCATGCGCGCCCACGGCGACACCACCCCGGTCCTCATGCTCACCGCCCGCGACGGCGAGCACGACGAGGCCGAGGGCCTGGACTCCGGCGCCGACGACTACCTGGCCAAGCCGTTCTCCTTCGTGGTCCTGGCCGCCCGGATCCGGGCGCTGGCCCGCCGCGCCGGCACCCCCGACCGCGGCACGCTGCAGGCCGGCGACCTCGTCCTGGACCCGCAGGGCCGCCGCTGTCGTCGCGGCGACCGGGACATCGAGCTCACCGCCCGGGAACTGGGTGTGCTCGCCTGTCTGATGGAGCAGCCGGGCCGGGCCGTCGCCAAGCAGGACATCCTGGACGAGGTCTGGGACACCCCGCACGGCATCGACCCGAACATCGTGGAGGTGTACGTCTCCTCCCTGCGCAAGAAGATCGACGCCCCCTTCGGCCGCCGCTCGATCCGCACCGTCCACGGCACCGGCTACCGGATGGCCCCCGACGGTGGTTAGCGGTATCCGGGCGCGTACCGCCGCGGCCGCGGCACTGGCCATGGCCGCCGTCCTCGCCGGCGGCGGGCTGTGGCTGCACGCCCTGCTGCGGGCCAACCTCCTCGACAACACCACCGGTCGCGCCGAACTCGCCGCCCGCAAGGTCGCCGCCCAGCTCGACAACCGGACCCTGCCGCCCGGCGGACGGCTGCCCGTGCCCGAGAGCGGGGTGGACCTGGTCCTCGTACAGGACGCGGCCGGCCGGACGGTCGCCACCACCGGCGACCCGAAGCACACCCCCGACCTGACCGGCGCCCCGCTGCCCGGCCCCGGCGCGGACTCCCGGTCGGCCGTACTCCCGCCCGCACGCCCCGGCGGGGAACGCCGCGCGGTGGTCGTCGTCGAAGCTCCGGGCGCGCACCGGGTGTACGCGATGACCGTGCTCGGCGACGTGGACGACGCGACCCGAGCCGTGGCGATCGGACTCCTGGCGGGCGCGCCGCCCTTGACCGCCTTCGCCGCGGCCCTGGCCTGGTGGGTGACCGGCCGCGCGCTGCGACCGGTGAGCGCGATCCGTGCCGAACTGGCGGCGGTCACCGGGAGCGAGCTGGACCGGCGGGTTCCGGACCCGGGCGGGGCGGACGAGATCGCCCGGCTGGCCCGGACCGTCAACGACACCCTCGACCGGCTGGAGCGTTCCGACGCCCGGCAGCGGCAGTTCACCGCGGACGCCTCCCACGAGCTGCGCAACCCGCTGGCCGCCGTGCGGTCCCGGCTGGAGGTGGCCCTCGCGATGGACCGCCCCGACCGGGAATCGGTCGCGGCCGCGCTGACCGACACCGAACGGCTGCAGGCGATCGCGGCGGACCTGCTGCTGCTGGCCCGCCTCGACGGCGGACCGGCACCCCGGAGCGAGCCGGTGGACCTGGCGCTGCTGGCCGCGGAGGACGCGGCCCGGCGGGGCGGGGAGCGGGGCGGGGAGCGGGGCGGGCCGCGGGTCGCGCTACGGCTCGACGCGGGGGCGCCCGTACCGGCGTCCGGCGACCCGGCGCGGCTGGAGCGGGCCTTGGCCAACCTGGTGGACAACGCCCTGCGGTACGCCCGCGCGGAGGTGGTCGTACGGGCGGCGGAGCGCGACGGCTGGGCGGTGCTGGAGGTCACGGACGACGGCCCGGGCATCCCGGAGGCGGACCGGGACCGGGTGTTCGAGCGGTTCGTCCGCCTGGACGCGGACCGTGGCCGGGCCAGCGGCGGCACCGGGCTGGGGCTGGCCATCACCCGGGAGATCGCGCGGGCGCACGGGGGCGACGTACGCGCGCTGCCGGCGCCCACCGGGGGCGCGCGGCTGGTACTGCGCATCCCGTAGCGCCGGGACCCCCTCGTGGTTCCGCGCCGGGCGCTCTCAGGATTCCTTCAGCGCTCCTCCCCCACCATCGACAGGCATGAGCGCGCACCGGAGGAAGCCGACGACCCGATCCCGCCGCCACCCGTCCCGCCGCCGACGAGCGGCCCGCACGCTGCTGGTCTGCGGCTGCGCGCTGGTGGCCCTGACCGGGGGCGGTGCCTGGTACCTGTACCGCGACCTCGCCGCCGGCATCGGCAGCTCCAAGGCCCTCGAAGGCGCGGAGAGATCGAAGTTCGGCGACAGCAACATCCTGCTCATGGGCCTGGACAGCCGCCGGGACCAGAACGGCGAGAAGCTCCCGGCCGAGGTCCTCGACAAGCTGCACGCCGGCAGCTCGGACATCGGCGGCTACAACGCGAACACCCTGATCCTGCTGCACGTGCCCGGGGACGGCAGCCAGGCGAAGGCCTTCTCGGTGCCGCGCGACGACTTCGTCGACATACCCGGCCACGGGAAGGACAAGATCAAGAAGGCGTACGGGCTGGCGAAGGAGAAGAAGCAGGAGCAGCTCGCGGCGCGGGGGGTCGAGGACGGTCGGCACCGCGAGCAGGCCGGCCGTGAGGCGGGGCGCGCGGCACAGATCGAGACGGTGCGGAACTTCCTGGGGGTCCCGATCGATCACTTCGCCGAGCTGAACCTGGCCGGTTTCCACCACCTGGCGGACGCGCTGGGCGGCGTACCGGTGTGCCTGAACAAGGCGGTGAAGGACACGTACTCGGGCGCCGACTTCCCCGCGGGTCCGCAGACGCTCGACGGCGGACAGTCGCTCGCCTTCGTACGGCAGCGGCACGGTCTGGACGGCGGCGACCTGGACCGCACCAAGCGGCAGCAGGCCTTTCTCGCGGGCGCGGCGAAGAAGCTGAACTCGGCCGGGACCTTCACGGATCCGGCGAAGTTGATCAAGTTGCTCGACGTCGCGAAACAGGACGTGGTGACGGACGAAGGGTGGGATCTGTCGGCGTTCTTGAAGCAGGCGAAGAACCTGTCCGGAGGGAAGGTGCGCTTCACGACGCTTCCCGTCGAGCGCTTCGGAAGGAACCATGGGGAGGACATCAACGTCGTAGATGATATGAAGATAAAGCGCCTCATTGCCGAACAGATCGGACCCAAAGATTCCGCCGCCCCCGGCACACCGGGCGCCCCGTCCTCACCCTCACCCTCCCCCTCGTTCTCGCCTTCGCCCTCGTTCTCACGCGAGGCAGCACCCCCGCCGTCCTCCCCGTCCGTCCCGTCCGCCCCCCAGGACGTCGGCGGCATCCCGTGCGTGGACTGAAACCACTGACGACGGCGGTCGCCCGACGGCGCACCGAGGCGCTGCTCCTGGTCTTCGTCACCGGCATCGCCGTCTTCGGCCATGCCGCCGCGGGCCTCGCCATGAACGGCGAGCTGCCACCCAAATTCATCGACTTCGCCATCAGCATGACCCTGCTGTCGCTGGTGGGGCACCTGGGCATACGCCGGTTCGCGGCCTACGCGGACCCGCTGATCTTCCCGCTCGCCATGCTGCTGACCGGCCTGGGGCTCGTACTGATCCACCGGCTCGACCAGGGCTACATCGAGCGGTGGAACTCGGAGGCGAACGCCCCGGGCCAGCTGCTGTGGACGGTGGTCGGCGTGGCCGCCTGCATCGCGGTCCTGGCCCTGCTGCGCGACCACCGGCTGCTCCAGCGGTTCATCTACATCACGATGGCGGTCGCGCTGGTCCTGCTGATCGCGCCCGCGTTCTTCGGCGCGGACACGTACGGCGCCAAGCGGTGGATCATCCTCTTCGGCTTCTCGATCCAGCCCGGCGAGTTCGTGAAGATCATGATCGCGATCTTCTTCGCGGGCTACCTGGTCATCCACCGCGACTCGCTGGCCCTGACGGGCCGCCGGTTCCTCGGCATGCGCCTGCCTCCGATGCGGCAGCTCGGACCCATCATCACGGTGTGGATCCTCTCGATGCTGGTACTGGTCTTCGAGCGGGACCTGGGCACGTCGCTGATCTTCTTCGGCGTCTTCGTGGTGATGCTGTACGTCGCCACCGAGCGCACCAGCTGGATCGTGTGCGGCCTGGTCATGGCCTCGGCGGGCGCCTTCGTGGTCGGCTCGACGGAGCCGCACGTCAAGGCGCGCGTGGCGGCCTGGCTGAACCCGCTCTCCGTCTACTGGGAGAACCCGCCCCCGGGCATCACCTCGGACCAGTCGGCGCAGGCGCTGTTCAGCTTCGGCACGGGCGGCATCTCGGGGACCGGCCTCGGCATGGGACACCCCGAGCTGATCAAGTTCGCCGGCCGCAGCGACTTCATCCTGACGACGGTGGGCGAGGAGCTGGGCCTGGCCGGGGTGATGGCCGTACTGATCCTCTACGCGCTCCTCGTGCAGCGCGGGCTGCGCATGGCACTCGGCGCCCGCGACCCCTTCGGCAAGCTGCTGGCGGTGGGCCTGGCCGCGGCGCTGGCCTTGCAGGTCTTCGTGGTCGCCGGAGGCGTCACGGGCCTGATCCCCCTCACGGGCAAGGCCCTGCCCTTCCTGGCCAAGGGCGGCTCGTCCCTCCTGGCCAACTGGATCATGATCGCGCTGCTCCTACGCATCAGCGACAGCGCGGAACGCCAACGCGAGGCGGACAGCCACGGCCCGGTGGAAACGACGATCACCCCGGTGGTGCGGGTGTAGGGGGACGGGGCTTCGGGACGGCGGGCCCGCTCGGGCGGCGCCGGGCGGGTGCGACGGGGCTTCGGGGAGCGGGGTCCACTCGGGCGGCATCAGGGTGGGGTATGGGGGTTTCCCGTCAGTCCCATCGTCCCTCCGGGTCGGGCCGGTCCCTCAAGGGCGCTCCTTCGTCGCGTCGCTTCGCGATGGCCTGCGGCCACCCTTGACCGACCGTCCCGCCCCGGAGAAACGAAAGACTGCCGAGAAGCCCCCAAAAGAACGAGTCGGTCGAAGCTTTCAGGAACGGGGCGATCAGAGATGCCCAGGGAGATACAGGTGGGCACGGCCCCGAGGCGAGGCCCATCCGGACCACGGCCCGCGCCGGGGACGCGCATCCGATCGCTACACGCTCCCCACCTCTCAGCGTCCGACGACCGTCCTGGGCTGGACATAGGCCGCCCAGGACGCGTTGGCGCTCCTCACTCACGCGTCCGACGGCCGCCTGTGGCCGTTGCGAGGCCTGCACGGCCCTGGAGCCGGCGCCGCGCGCACGACGCCCCTCGTCAGGCAGGCTGCACATTGGCGACCGAGGTGGTGAACTCACGACCGGACGCACCACGGATGTATGCCAGCTCCATCCAGCGCTCGACGCCGGCATCGGAGACGTTCTCGTTGATCACTGCCATCAACTCGCCCTCGACACCTGAAGCGATGTCACGGACGCGGCGGCGCGGGAGTCGGTGCGGCACGTACTCGTACCGATCACTCATCCGCCACCCCGTAGGTGCCGAGGAAGCGTTCCCACCCGACCAGCGCCCGGTCCAACAGATCCGTGCCGGGCTCGTCCATCACTGCCGTCCGGACCGATGGGTCGTCTTCCCTCGTGATGAAGACCATCTCGCGGTGTCGACCCACGAAGACCACTCCTCCGTCGTGAGATCGCTGCGCGAGCGGATCTCCTCCGGGGCGTCGACTCTGGTGTAGCGAAAGAGACATGACTTGATGTTCCGTCCCTCGTCAGAGCGTTGCCACTGCGTTCACAGGACGTTTGGGACGCTCTGTCGCTACGGTTCGTACGTCCCTGACCCAGCGCGGAGGCGAACCGTGAATCATTCGCTGCGTCGAGCCATGGCGAATGCCAGGATGACCGAAGTGCAGCTCGCAGAAGCCTGTCGGGTCGACGCGAAGACGGTCGGTCGCTGGATCACCGAGCCGAATCGTGTGCCCCCTGCGCGGCACCGATGGGCGGCCTGCGAGGCATTAGGCGAGGAGGAGGCAGCCTTGTGGCCCAACGCAGTCCGGTCGGCCCTCACCACGGGGCCGGACAGAGAAATAGTCCAGGTCTTTCCCTATCGATCGGCCGCGCCGGCGAGCCTGTGGAAGTCCCTCGTGACAAAAGCGCATCGCGAGCTGGTGTTCGCCGGCTACACCAACTACTTCCTTTCGCTGGAGCAGGCCAACCCGGCAGGCGCCCTGCGCCGCAAGGCCCAGGGCGGATGCCGGGTGCGGTTCCTGATCGGTGACCCGAGCAGTCCCGTAACGGCAGCACGAGAGGCAGAGGAAGACGTACCGCTGACCCTTTCCACGCGCATCGCCGTGACCCTGAGCGAGCTGGAGAAGCTACGCGACGTCAGTGGTATCGAAGGCCGTTTCGAAACCGGGCACGTCAACCTTTCCGTCTTCCGGTTCGACGACGAGATGATCGTTACTCCCATCCTCGCCCGCAGGGTCGGCCATGGTTCACCGATGATGCACCTGCGGCGCAGACAGGCGGATGGAATGTTCGACCGGTTCGCCGCTCATGTGGAAGAGCTGTGGAGCCGTGGACGTGACATCCGGGAGGAGGGTCGTGATGGCCCGGCGTGACTACGAGGACGACCCCGAAGCCCCCGAAGCGAACAACCTGGTGCCGGCCGCTTCCGCGATCGTCGTCGACGGCGACGGCCGGGTATTGCTGCAGCGACGTACGGACAACGGGATGTGGGCCCTGCCCGGCGGAAGGATGGAACTCGGGGAGAGCATCGGCGAATGCGCGGTCCGGGAGACACTTGAGGAGACCGGCATCACGGTCGAGATCGCCGGGATCGTCGGTACGTACACGAACCCCGGACACGTCTTCGCCTATGACAACGGGGAAGTCCGTCAGGAATTCTCGATCTGCCTTCTCGCCCACCCCACCGGCGGAACCCTCAGGACGTCCGACGAGTCTTTCGAAGTCGCGTGGTTCACCCCCGAAGCGACCGAGAACCTCCCGATGGTGCCCAGCATCCGCAAACGCATCAACGACTGGCGAGCGGCCGACGGCCCTGTCGTGCGCTGACCTCAAGGAGTGGTTTCATGACCGGCCAGGACATCTCAGGCCGATCGTTCAGGCCCCTGCGGCGGCGCGGTATTCAGCGGCTGGCGCAGGAGCGGTGGGGATCGGGACGTTCCGTCTGGTCCACCGATACCGAGGATCGAGAGCTGGTCGTCGATCAGATCGAGGTACGTGAGGAAGATGCGAACGGGCGAGTCTGCGACGTGCTCGGCGTTGCGACGGGGACTCGGGTGTGGGCGCGCAGCCGCCGCTTCGTGCTCGACGGCAAGCCCGTGCTGTTCGCGATGTCGTACCTGCCGTCGGACGTCGTCGCGGACTCGGCCATCACGCAGGTCGACACCGGCCCCGGTGGGGCGTACGCGCGGCTGGCCGAACTGGGGCATGCGCCCGTGCATTTCCGGGAGGAGGTCCGGTCCCGGATGCCTTCGGCGGACGAGGCCGAGCGGCTCTCGCTCTCCATGGGCACACCCGTCATCCACATC
Source organism: Streptomyces sp. CLCI03 (assembly GCF_053615355.1). Lineage (NCBI taxonomy): Bacteria > Bacillati > Actinomycetota > Actinomycetes > Kitasatosporales > Streptomycetaceae > Streptomyces > Streptomyces sp. CLCI03. The sequence goes on from NZ_CM132132.1 coordinate 3,381,958, forward strand.
GTCCGCACCGCGTTCGCCGAAGGTGGGCGGGTCGTCGAGGTCAACGAGATGACGCTGGACTCCGCCTCCTACGTGCTGGAGTACGACTTCGACGCCTAGACGACCGGCTGCGGTGGCGGGACCGGGCGAGAACCCTTGTCTGCTCCAGGCGGGCCGCGTCCCTTCCGGTGACAACCGGGCGCCTCGTGCGCCAAGTACGCGCCGGTCCGGGTACGTCCTCTTCGCAACGACGCCGACCACCGTTGAGGAGATCGACCATGTACGCAGCTGTCCGGCGGTATGAAGGCGTGACCGACCCGGCCGAGGCCGGGCGCATCGTCGACGAGGGGTTCGTGCCGATCATGCGGCAGGTCGCCGGATTCGTGGCGTACTTCTGGGTCGACGCCGGAGGCGGGGTGATGGTGTCCACCAGCGTCTTCCGGGACCGTGCGGGCGCCGACGAGTCGATCGAGCGGGCGGCGGACTTCGTACGCGCCAACCTGGCCCAGTACCTGCCCAACCCGCCGCAGGTCACAGCCGGCGAGGTCGTCGCCTCCGCCTAGCCGTCGGAACGAGGCCGCGGGCCACCTGTGTCCGGCCCAGGACGGGCTGGAGACGCTGAGAGGTGGGGAGCGCGTAGCGATCGGACGCGCTCCCCCGAAGCCGCCGCCCCGCCCCGCCTCTCCCCGCCCTACAAGTAGTCCTCCAGCCGCCCGATCCGGTAGCCCTGTTCCTGGATGCGCTGGAGCATGCGCGTCGTCATCTGGGTTTCCGTCGTGCCCTTGAGCTCACCGGGGCCGCGGAAGTGGGCCAGGATGATGTCGCCCGGCTTGAGGGCGGAGCCCTCGGCGTACTGGAAGTTGTTGATCTGCATCGAGACCCGCCACAGCACCAGGGACGAGACTCCGCACTCCGAGGCCGCCCGGAGGGTGTCGTCGTTGTAGTTGCCGAAGGGCGGGCGGAAAAGCGGCGGGCGCCGGCCGAAGCGCTTCTCCAGGCGTTCCTGCTGGCCGCATATCTCCTTCTTCTGCCCCTCGAAGGAGAGGGTGCGCAGATTCGGGTGCGTCAGCGTGTGGTTGTTTATCGTGCTCGCGGAGCCGTTGTCGCGGATCTTCTCGAAGTGTCCGTAGTCCGCCGAGGCCACGCTGTCCGTGAGGAACATGCTGATCGGCAGCTTGAGGTCGGCCGCCATCTTCAGGAACTCGGGGTCCTTCTCCGCACCGTCGTCGAAGGTCAGGAAGACGACCTTGTCGTCGGCCGGGACGGGTATTCGGTCTATCACGGGGACCTTGCCCGGCCCGGTCTTCGGGATCTGCGGTTTCCGGGCCGGCTTGGGCGCGTACTGGAGGGGGGCCGTCAGGCCCCACTTCTTGTACGCCTCGTCGGATGCGCCCCCCGGCGCCGGCGACGGCGACCGCGACGCCGTCGACGGCGTGGCGCCGTCCGCCCCGGCCGTCGGCTGCGCCGTCTTGGCGGCCAGTCGTTCGGTGGGGTCCGCGCTGTCCCCGCACCCCGTCAGGGACAGCGCGAGCGCGCCGGCCGCCAGCGTTCCGGCTACCAACCGGCGCGCGTGCTTCACAGATAGTCCTCCAGGCGAGCCACGGCGTATCCCTTGTCCGTGACGGTCTTCATGACATGACGGATCATGTCAGGCATCGTGCCCTTCCAGTCCTCCTTGCCCCGGAAGTGAGTGAGGATGATGTCACCGGGGTGCAGATCGCGGTCCCATTCCCGGTAGTCCATCCGATTGGTGAACGCCTCCGCGTTCCACAACGGGACCGCCTTGATGCCGCAGGACTTCGCCGCGCGCAGGGTGTCCTGGTTGTAGTTGCCGTACGGCGGCCGGAAGAGGGTCGGTCGCTTGCCGAACTGCTTCTGGATCGTGTCCTGCTGGCCGCAGATCTCCTCGCGCTGCTGCTCGTAGGACAGGCCGGGCATGTAGCGGTGGTTGAGCGTGTGGTTGTTCAGGGTGACGCCCGCGTCCTGCATCTTCTTGAAGTACGGGTAGTTGTCCCGTACGACGTAGTCGCTGAGGAAGGCCGTGTACGGGATCTTCAGCTCCTGCATCATCTTCAGGAACTCGGGGTCCTTCTCCGAGCCGTCGTCGATCGTCAGGAAGACGACCTTGTCCTCGGTCGGGACGGTGGTGAAGACGTTCGGGTACTCCTCCTGGTCCTCCACCTCGAAGCCGTCGCGCGTGTGGATCTCGGGCTTCTCCTTCGGTGCCGGCGGGGCGGCGAGCGGGGTCTTGCGCAGTCCCCACTTCTTGGCCGCGACGACGCGCGCCTGTTGGGCCGCCTTGGCCTTCTCGGCGGCGCTGAGGGCGCCCGCGGCGCCCGCCTCCGCAGCCTTGGCGGCCTTCTCCTTCGCGGCCTTGTCCGGCCCGGAGTCCCCGGAGCCGCACGCCGTACCGAGGGCGGCGACGAGCAGGGCCGCCACGGCCACCCCGAACCGGCCGCGCGGACCTGCCGCGTACCGGTGACCCTGTTGCGACTTATTTCCCTTTTGTCGTACTAGCTGCATAGCAGCGCATCCTGACACCCGACACACGGTCTCCCCGGAAGACACCGCGAACGCGGTCCCACCTTCCTTCGACTGGCCCACACCGGCCGCGTCCGCCCCGTCGCCGACAATGGACCCGTGACCCCCGAAGACTTCGCCGCCCTCCTCACCCCCGAGGGCCGCGCCCTCCTCGACTCGCTCCGCGACCACGACCCCGCGCAGGAGCTGGCCCTCGCCACCCGGCTGCGCCGCGAGCACCCCGCCGCCCTGGTCTCCGCCGCGCTCGGGCAGGCCCGGCTGCGGCAGCGCGCGGTGGCGAAGTTCGGCGCCGAGGACGCCTTCCGGATGTACTTCACGCCCGGCGGCGGGGAGATGGCCACCCGCGCGTCCGTGGCCTCGTACCGGGCCGAGCGGCTCGCCGCCCTCGGCGTACGCAGCCTCGCGGACCTGTGCTGCGGCATCGGCGGCGACGCCCTCGCGCCGGCCCGGCTCGGCATCCGGGTGCTCGCGGTGGACCACGACCCGCTCACGGTCGCCGTCGCGCGCGCCAACGCCGAGGCGTTGGGCCTGGCGGACCTGATCGAGGTCCGGGAGGCGGACGTGGCGGAGGTGGACACCGCCGGCTACGACGCCGTCTTCATCGACCCGGCCCGGCGCGGGGGCCGCGGCCGGATCTTCGACCCGGAATCCTACTCACCACCGCTGTCGTGGGCGGTGGAGACGGCCCGGGCGGCGAAGTACGCCGCCATCAAGATCGCGCCCGGGATCCCGCACGAGGCCGTGCCCGCGGAGGCCGAGGCCGAGTGGGTCTCCGACCAGGGGGAGGTCAAGGAGGCCGTGCTCTGGTTCGGGACCGCGCCGGGGACCGTGCGCGCCACCCTGCTCCCCGGGCCGCGCGAGCTGCACACCACCGATCCGCTGCCGGATCCGGAGGCCGGACCGGTCGGCCGCTGGCTCTACGAGCCCGACGGCGCCGTCATCCGCGCCCATCTGGTCGCCGAGGTCGCCGAGCAGCTGGACGGGCGGCTGATCGACCCGACCATCGCCTACATCACCGCCGACGAGCTGCGCGCGACGCCGTACGCGACGGCGTACGAGATCACCGATGTGCTGCCCTTCGGCCTGAAGAAGCTGAAGGCGCTGCTGCGCGAGCGCGGCGTCGGGATCCTGACCGTGAAGAAGCGCGGCTCGGCGATCGAGCCCGAGGAACTGCGCAGGAAGGTCAAGCCGCAGGGACCGAACTCCGCGACCGTCTTCCTGACCCGGGTGGCGGGTGCCCCCTCGATGCTGATCGGCGCCCCTGCGCCGGCCCCCGCCGACACCCCTTAGCCCTGGGCACCGGGCCTGACCCGGCCGCGGCTCCGGCCCGCTCAGCCGCCGTCGACCTCCACCGATTCGAAGCGCCAGCGGTGCACCGCTCGGGTGATCAGGTCGGCGGCGGGTTCCGGCAGCTCGGGAAGGTCGGCCGCGACGCCCTCGGCGGCCTCCCACCAGGTGATCACGAGCACCCGGTCCTGCGGGGCCCGGAACACTTCGCGGCGCACCGGCTCCCGGGCGAGGACCTGGGCGCGGGCCCACTCCAGCAGCTCGTTGCCCCGGCCGTCGGCGGCCCGGGCCTCCCACATCAGCGCGACGGTGCTCACGAGTACAGGTTGTCCTTGCTCAGTTCGTGCACGTGGTCGTGGTCGTGATCGTGACTGTGCCCGTGGCCGTTCCCGCTCCCGTGCTCGTGCGCGGTGCCCGGCACGTGCGGGTCCGTCACCGGCAGCGAGGAGTCGGCCGACAGGTCCCAGTCCGAGGCGGGCCGGTTCCGCTTGACCATCTCCGCGCCCAGGGCCGCGACCATCGCGCCGTTGTCGGTGCACAGCTTCGGCCGCGGCACCCGCAGGATGATCCCCGCGTCGTCGCACCGCTCCTGCGCCAGCGAGCGCAGCCGCGAATTGGCCGCGACACCGCCGCCGATCATCAGGTGGTCGACGCCCTCGTCCTTGCACGCGCGAATCGCCTTGCGCGTCAGCACGTCCACCACGGCCTCCTGGAAGGACGCCGCCACATCGCGCACCGGGACCTCCTCGCCCGCCTTCCGCTTCGCCTCGATCCAGCGGGCGACGGCCGTCTTGAGGCCGGAGAAGGAGAAGTCGTACGCGGCGTCGCGCGGGCCCGTCAGGCCGCGCGGGAAGTTGATCGCCTTCGGGTCGCCCTCGCGTGCGAGCCGGTCGATGACCGGGCCGCCGGGGAAGCCCAGCTGGAGCACGCGTGCGATCTTGTCGAAGGCCTCGCCCGCCGCGTCGTCGATGGTCGCGCCGAGCGGCCGTACGTCGGAGGTGATGTCCGGGGCCAGCAGCAGCGAGGAGTGCCCGCCGGACACCAGCAGCGCCATCGTGGGTTCCGGCAGCGGCCCGTGCTCCAGCTGGTCCACGCAGATGTGGGAGGCGAGGTGGTTCACCCCGTAGAGCGGCTTGCCGAGCGCGTAGGCGTAGGCCTTGGCCGCCGAGACGCCCACGAGCAGCGCGCCCGCGAGGCCGGGACCGGCGGTGACGGCGATGCCGTCGAGGTCGCGGGCGCTGACCCCGGCCTCCTTCAGGGCGCGTTCGATGGTGGGGACCATCGCCTCCAGATGGGCCCGCGAGGCCACCTCGGGCACGACGCCGCCGAAGCGGGCGTGCTCGTCGACGCTCGACGCGATCGCGTCCGCGAGCAGGGTGGTGCCGCGGACGACGCCGACGCCGGTCTCGTCGCAGGAGGTCTCGATGCCGAGGACGAGCGGTTCGTCAGCCATTGCTCTCACTGCTCTCAGTTCGTGCTTGTGCGGGGTCGGTCAGTCGCATGACGAGCGCGTCGACGTTGCCGGGCTGGTAGTAGCCGCGCCGGAAGCCGATGGGCTCGAAGCCGAAGCGCTCGTAGAGCTTCTGGGCGCGGGTGTTGTCCACCCGTACCTCCAGCAGCACCTCGGCGCACTCGAACGCGGTGGCGGCGCGCAGCAGGTCGGTCAGGAGCCGGGCGCCGAGCCCGGTCCCCCACTGGTCGCGGGCGGCCGCGATGGTCTGTACGTCGGCCAGGTCACCGGCGGCGGCCAGTCCGGCGTAGCCCACCAGACGGCCCGCCGCGTCCTCGGCGACGATGTAGTGGCGCGTGGCCTGGGGGCCTCGGGCGTGGGCGAGTTCTGACCAGAACATGCCGGCGGACCAGGCGTCCTCGGGGAACAGCTCGTGCTCCAGTTCCAGCACGGGCCCGATGTCCCACCAGCGCATCGCACGCACGGTGTGGGGGGTCGCCGGGGTCACTGTGGGGTGACCACCTTGTAGTTCTTCGGCACCTGGGCGTCGGGCCGGCGCAGGTAGAGCGGGGTCGGAGGCAGGAACTCCAGGCCCGCCGCCAGGCGTTCCGCGGCCAGCGAGGCCATGGCGGCGGCCGACTGGTGCTCGGGGTTCCGGGCGTCCGTGAAGACCTCGGGGTAGAGGAGCGCGCCCTGGCCCACGGCGGGCAGGCCCGCGACCTGCTCGGCGATGTCGGCGGGGCGGTCCACGGCCGGCTCGCCGACGCGCGTGCGCGGGTCCTCGTACCGGGCCCAGTAGACCTCCTTGCGCCGCGCGTCGGTGGCGACGACGAAGGGGCCTTCGATGCCGGCGGCGCCCGCGGCGTACGCGAGGCCGTCGAGCGTGCACAGGCCGTGCACGGGCACGCCCAGCACGGCGGCGAAGGTGGAGGCGGTGACGAGGCCGACGCGCAGCCCGGTGTAGGGGCCGGGGCCGACCCCGACGACGACGCCGGTGACGGCTTCGAGCGTGACCCCGGCCTCGGCGAGGACCTTGTCCACGGAGGGCAGCAGGAGCTCCCCGTGGCGGCGGGCGTCGACCTGGTTCGACTCGGCGACGACGGACTCACCGTCGTGCAGGGCGACGGTGACGGCGGGCGTGGCGGTATCTACGGCGAGCAAGAGCACGCGAACAGCCTACGACTCCGGCGGCCGCACCCCTTGCGGCCGGTCTCGGAGCAGGGCGGCTGCTACCTTTCGACGGGGTACCTGACGTGGTATCGGTCGGCGCGGAAAGGTGGAGCAAGGTGGCACGCAGCAGCTCGGGAATCGTGGCCGGGCTCACCGCCGCGGCAGTGGCCGTCGTCGGCTTCCTCGGCTACCAGGCTTCCGCCACGGCTCCCGCGCACCCTCCGAAGGCGGCCGCGCAGGAGCCGGCCCCCGCCGCGAGCCCGGCCGCCAAGCAGGATCCGGCGAAGCCGGTGGCCGTGCCCGAGGGTTCCGGCACCGGGGTGCGCGTCGTGTACTCGGTGGGTCAGAAGCGGGTGTGGCTGGTGGGCGACCCCGCGCAGCCGCCGAAGTCGTTCACGGTGATGCCGAGCACGGTGCACCCGAAGCCGGGCACGTACACGGTCGGTTCGCGCTCGGGTTCGGTCACCGGGTCGGACGGTGTACCGATCGAGCACGTCGTGCGGTTCGCGAGTACGGAGGGTGTGGCGGTCGGTTTCAGCGCCCGTACGGACGGCGCGCTGCCGGAGCCCGACCCGAACAAGAAGACCGGCGGCATCCGGATGACCCGTGCCGACGGCGACGCGATGTGGGCGTTCGCGACGATCGCCGCGAAGGTCGTCGTCGTTCCCTGACGGACCGCTGACGGATCACGGGCGGGGCGCCCGCTCATTCACCCGACCGGGTGATGCGCCGGGACAGCCACGACGTCCGGGACGCCCGCGGGCCACTGCCGGGACGCCCCTCAGGCCGCTTCGGACTCCGGAGCGGCCTCTTCGTGTGCCGTGTCCACGGGCCCGATCGGGCGCGTGGCGTACTCCCGCGCGGGTGGGGTCGAGACGGCGGTGGCGGCCACGCCGGCGGCGAGGAGCGTCCACATGGAGACGGTGGACGGGCGGGGTTCGCGATGTGCTCCTGCTGGTGCCGACATGGCTGCCTCCTGGACCCGGGACACCGTGCTTAGGCATACCTAAGAAACTCTCGGTACCATGTCACCACGAGGGCCGCCGACAGCGCAATATCTTGCCGACGAGTTGTCGGTACGTTTACTCCGAGAGGGCCCCGGCCAGGGCGTCGAGTCCGGCGCCGGCGCTCCAGCGCTCCCCGACCCCGCGCACCAGGACCTCTCGTACGTCGTCCAGGACCTCCTCGTGGCCCACCGCCCGCGCGATCACCACGTGCAGCCGGTCGTCGGAGAGCTCCTCCACCTTGCCGTCGCCCCACTCCACGACGACCACGGACTCGGGCAGCGAGACGTCGAGGTCGAGGTCCTCCATCTCGTCCAGCCCGCCGCCCAGGCGGTACGCGTCCACGTGCACCAGCGCCGGTCCGCCGGTCAGTGAGGGGTGCACGCGGGCGATCACGAAGGTCGGCGAGGTCACGGCCCCGCGCACGCCCAGGCCCTCGCCGAGGCCCCGGGTGAGCGTGGTCTTGCCCGCGCCCAGCTCGCCGGTCAGCAGGACGAGGTCGCCGGGGCGCAGCAGGGCGGCGATCCTGCGGCCCAACTCCTGCATGGCGTCCGGGGAGTCGATGGTGATCCGGGTCTCCGCGCCGGCCGCGGCCTCAGGTGCCGGCGCCTGGCTGCGCTGTGCTTCCAGCGGTACTTCTTCCATGCCCGCCAACGTTAGTCGCTGCGGGGAGGGCCGCCGCCCCGGTGCGCGCCAGCAGCTCGGTGAGCAGCCGCGTCACGGTCTCCGGGCGTTCCAGCATCATCAGGTGCCCGGTGGACTCCAGGACCACGAGGTCGGCGCCGGGGAGCGCCTCCTTGATGGCGACGCTGTGCGCGGCCGGGGTGATCATGTCCTTGTCCCCGGCGATGACCGTGACCGGCAGGTCCGCGAACAGCTGGAGCGCGGAGGTCTTGTCGTGGGTCTGGAAGGCCGGGTAGAACTCGGCGACCACGTCGATGGGCGTGGCCTCGATCAGCCGCTCGGCGAACCGCGCGACGCCCGGGTCCACGTCCCGGGAGCCGAACGAGTACATCTTGATCATTCCGGCGAAGAGGTCCGCGGTCGCCCGCCGGCCCTTCTCCACCAGCTCCACCTGCGAGCCGAGCGCCTTGAGCACGCCCGGCAGGATCCGGCGCACGGCGCCCATGCCGACGGCCGGAAGCCCGTAGGTCACCTCGCCGAGCCGGCCGCTGGACGTGCCGACCAGGGCGACGCCGACGACGCGGTCGCGCACGAGCTCGGGATACTGCTCGGCGAATCCCATGATGGTCATGCCGCCCATCGAGTGACCCACCAGGATCAGCGGCCCCTCGGGGGCGGTCGCGTCGATGACGGCCTTGAGGTCCCGGCCGAGCTGGTCGATGCTCACCGGCTCGCCGTCCGCCTGGGCGAGGCCGCGGGCGCTGCGGCCGTGGCTGCGCTGGTCCCAGTAGACCGCGCGGACCACGCCGCGCAGGGCGGCGCGCTGGAAGTGCCAGGAGTCCTGGCCGAGGCAGTAGCCGTGACAGAAGACGACGGTGGCCTGGGGTTCGGCCTTGCGCCGCAGCCGCCGCCGTTTGCCGTCCTCGGGGAGCTCGTCGACCTCGTAGTAGAGCTCGGTGGCGTCCTCGGCCCGGCAGATCCCCTCGGCGCCGCGCAGGGAGCCGTAGTCCCCGGCCGCGTCGAGGGCCAGGCGTGCCTTCATCCGCATGCCGCGCCCGACGGTGATCCGTTCGACCGCGACACCGGCCGCCGCGCCCGCGGCTATCACGCCGATGGCGGCGCCCGCCCAGCCGGCCTTGCGCCAGTTCTCGCTCACGCCGCCGCCCTCACTCCGCTCAGCCGCCCAGGTACACCCGGGGTACACGTGCACCGATACGGGTGACGATCTCATACGCGATCGTGTGCGCCGCTCGTGCCCAGTCCTCGGCGGTCGGTTCACCGCGCTCCGCGTCCCCGAAGATGACGGCCTCGTCACCCGCGCGGGCGTGGTCCTCCCCCAAGTCGACCACGAACTGGTCCATCGCGACGCGCCCGGCGACCTGGCGGATCCTGCCGCCGACGAGCACCGGGCCGAGGCCGGAGGCCTGCCGCGGGATGCCGTCGGCGTAGCCGGCCGGGATCAGCGCGAGGTTCGTCTCGGTGTCGGTGACGTAGTGGTGGCCGTAGCTCACGCCGTGCCCGGCGGGGACCGTCTTGACCAGCGCGAGGGAGGCCTTGAGGGTCATCGCGGGCCGCAGGCCCAGCTGGGCCGGGGTGCCGAGCTCGGGGGCGGGCGAGACCCCGTAGACGGCCAGCCCGCAGCGCACCAGGTCGAAGTGCGACTCGGGCAGGGTGAGGGTGGCCGGCGAGTTGGCGATGTGCCGGACCTCGGGCTCGACGCCCTCCTTCTCGGCGTACGCGAGCATGTCGCGGAAGGCGGCCAGCTGGAGCTGGATCGAGGGGTGCCCGGGCTCGTCGGCGCAGGCGAAGTGCGACCAGAGGCCGGTGACCTGGACGGTTCCTTCGGCCTGGGCGGCGACGGCCGCCGCGACCAGGGCCTCCCAGTCGGCGGGCTGGCAGCCGTTGCGGCCGAGGCCGGTGTCGGCCTTGAGCTGGATGCGCGCGGTGCGGCCGGCCGCGCGGGCGGCCCGGCGCACCTCGTCGAGGGCCCACATTCCGCTGACGGAGACGTCGATGTCGGCCTCGACGGCCTCCCGCCAGGGCCCGCCGGGGGTCCAGAGCCAGCACATCAGGCGCCCCTGGATCCCGGCGGCGCGCAGCGCGAGGGCCTCGTCGGGCGTGGCGGTACCGAGCCAGGTGGCCCCGGCCTCCTGGGCGGCCCGGGCGCACCGCAGGGCGCCGTGCCCATAGGCATTCGCCTTGACCACGGCCATCAATGCGGCTCGGGGCGCCCGCTCGCGCAGTGCGCGCACGTTCGCCCGTACGGCGTCAAGATCGATCTCGGCGTACACGCGCGTCGCTGTCTCGTTCATCGGGGTCAGTCTCTCAGAACCCCCGCCAGGGCCTGCGGGGGCTGGCCCAACCGGTCACCGCGCTTCCGCCACGGGGGCCGGTGGACGCGGCGCCGCCGCCGCGCGGAGCCGCTCCCCGCGGCCCTTCTCGCCGTCAGGGGCGGCGGGTGTCGCGCCAGGCCTCCGGGAGGGCTTCGGCGACCTGGTGGGCCAGCAGGGGGCCGCCGACGCGGCGCGCCGCCAGGCCGTGGAGGTACGCGCCCACCGCGCCCGCGTCCGCCCCGGACAGCCCGCCCGCCAGGAGCGACCCGGCCAGCCCGGACAGCACGTCGCCGCTGCCCGCGGTGGCCAGCCACGGGGTGCCCGTCGGGTTCACCCGAACGGTGCTCTCCGCATCGGAGGCGACCAGGGTCGTCGAACCCTTCAACAGCACCGCCGCCCCGTACCGCCGCGCCAGCGCCCGTACGGCGTCCAGCCGGCCCGCCTCCACCGTCTTGCGCTCCACCCCCAGCAGCGCCGCCGCCTCCCCCGCGTGCGGGGTCAGCAGGGTGGGGGCCGTCCGGGCCCGCAGCGCCGCCGGGTCCAGTCCGCGCAGCCCGTCCGCGTCGACCAGCACCGCCGTGTCCCCCGCCAGCAGTTCCGCGACCTCCCCCGCGCGCCCCTCGCCCAGCCCCGGGCCGACCACCCACGCCTGCACCCGGCCGGGCCCGATCAGTGTCTCGGGGTAGCGGGCGAGCACCGCCTCCTGGGCGGCCGCCGGCCCCACGTACCGCACCGCTCCCGCGCCCCCGCGCAGCGCCCCCGCCACGGCGAGCACCGCCGCGCCGGGGTACCGGGCGGACCCGGCGACGATCCCGACCACGCCCCGCCGGTACTTGTCGCTCGTCGCCGTCGGCTCCGGCAGCAGCCTCGCCACATCCGCGTGCTGCAGCGCCTGCACCTGCGGCGACGGGAGTTCCAGCCCGATGTCGACGAGGTGCACCGCGCCCGCCCGCGAGGCCCCGGGGTCGATCAGCAGGCCGGGCTTGTACGCCCCGAAGGTCACCGTCACCGCGGCGGTCACGGCCGGACCCGCCACCTCCCCGGTGTCCGCGTCGACCCCGCTCGGCAGGTCCACCGCGACCACGGGGACCCCCGGCGGGACGCCCTCCACCAGGGCCGCGGCCGCCGGGCGCAGGCCGCCCTTGCCGCCGATCCCGAGCAGCCCGTCCAGGACGAGGTCCGCCCGCTGCGGTACGGCCCGTTCCACCCGTCCACCGGCGGCCCGTAGCGCGGCCAGCCCGCCCGGGTGCATCCGCTCGGGGTCCATCGGCACGGCCGTCACCCCGGCCCCGCGCCGGGCCAGCCGGGCACCCGCGTACAGCGCGTCGCCGCCGTTGTCCCCGGGGCCGACGAGCAGCACGACCCGGGCCCCGTAGACCCCGCCGCGGGCCCGCCGCAGCAGCCCGGCGCAGGCGGCGGCGAGGCCGGCCGCCGCCCGCTGCATCAGGGCGCCTTCGGGCAGCCGGGCCATGAGCTCGCGCTCGGCGGCCCGTACGGTCTCCACGCTGTGAGCAGTGCGCACGGACTACCCCTACCCTTCTGCGATCACCACGGCGGAGGCGACACCGGCGTCGTGGCTGAGCGAGATGTGCCAGGACGTGACGCCCAGCTCCAGGGCCCGCGCCTCGACCGTCCCGGACACCCGCAGCCTCGGCCGGCCGCTGTCCTCGACGTACACCTCGGCGTCGGTCCACAGCAGCCCGGCGGGCGCGCCCAGCGCCTTGGCCAGTGCCTCCTTGGCGGCGAACCGGGCGGCGAGCGAGGCGGTCCCGCGCCGCTCGCCGCTCGGCAGTGTCAACTCGGCGTCGACGAACAGCCGTCCGGCCAGGTTCGGGGTGCGCTCCAGTGCCGCGCCGAACCTCTCGATCTCCGCTACGTCGATCCCGACGCCGATAATCACAACGACAACTCCAGCCGCCTACTACTCCACCGTCACCGACTTGGCGAGGTTACGCGGCTGATCCACTTCGTTGCCGCGCGCCGTCGCCAGCTCGCACGCGAACACCTGCAGCGGAACCGTCGCCACCAGCGGTTGGAGCAGCGTCGGCGTGACCGGGATCCGGATCAGGTGGTCGGCGTACGGGACGACCGCCTCGTCGCCCTCCTCCGCGATCACGATGGTCCGCGCCCCGCGCGCGCGGATCTCCTGGATGTTCGAGACGATCTTGTCGTGGAGCACCGACCGGCCGCGCGGCGACGGTACGACCACCACCACCGGCAGGTCCTTCTCGATCAGGGCGATCGGCCCGTGCTTGAGCTCGCCCGCCGCGAAGCCCTCGGCGTGCATGTACGCCAGCTCCTTGAGCTTGAGCGCACCCTCCAGCGCCACCGGGTATCCGACGTGCCGGCCCAGGAACAGCACGGTGTTCTTGTCGGCGAGGGAGCGCGCGAGTTCGCGTACCGGCTCCATGGTCTCCAGGACCGTGTCCACGGCCGCGGCGATGTCCGACAGTTCGCGGATGACGGCCTCGATCTCGTCGCCCCACTTCGTGCCCCGGACCTGGCCGAGGTAGAGCGCGACCAGGTAGCAGGCCACCAGTTGGGTCAGGAAGGCCTTGGTCGAGGCGACGGCCACCTCGGGACCGGCGTGCGTGTAGAGCACGGCGTCCGACTCGCGCGGGATCGTCGACCCGTTCGTGTTGCAGATGGCCAGCACCTTGGCGCCCTGCTCGCGCGCGTGGCGCAGCGCCATCAGGGTGTCCATGGTCTCGCCGGACTGCGAGATGGCGACGACCAGCGTCCGCTGGTCCAGGATCGGGTCGCGGTAGCGGAACTCGCTCGCCAGCTCCGTCTCGCACGGGATGCGGGTCCAGTGCTCGATGGCCAGCTTCGCGATCATGCCCGCGTGGTACGCCGTACCGCAGGCCACGATGACGACCTTGTCGACCTCCCTGAGCACCGAGACGGGGATGCGTACCTCGTCCAGGGTCAGCGAGCCGCTCGCGTCGATCCGGCCCAGGAGGGTGTCGGCGACGGCCTTCGGCTGCTCGGCGATCTCCTTGAGCATGAAGTAGTCGTAGCCGCCCTTCTCGGCCGCCGAGGCGTCCCAGTCCACGTGGTACGCCCGCACGGTCGCGGCGGTGCCGTCGAAGTTGGTCACCGTGACGCCCTCGCGGCGGAGCTCGACGACCTGGTCCTGCCCCAGCTCGATCGCGGACCGGGTGTGGGCGATGAAGGCGGCCACGTCCGAGGCGAGGAAGTTCTCGCCCTCGCCGACACCGACGACCAGGGGCGAGTTGCGGCGGGCGCCGACGACCACGTCGGGCTCGTCGGCGTGCACGGCGACGAGGGTGAAGGCGCCTTCCAGGCGCCGGCAGACGTGGCGCATGGCTTCCGCGAGATCGCCGGTGGCCGAGAACCGCTCCGCCAGCAGGTGCGCGACGACCTCGGTGTCCGTCTCGGACTCCAGGCGGTGTCCGCGTTCGGTGAGCTCGGCCCGCAGCGCGGCGAAGTTCTCGATGATGCCGTTGTGCACGACGGCGACGCGTCCCGAGTTGTCGAGGTGCGGGTGGGCGTTGGCGTCGGTGGGCCCGCCGTGGGTCGCCCATCGAGTGTGTCCGAGCCCCGTGGAACCGGACGGCAGCGGGTGCCCGACCAGCTCCTTCTCCAGATTGACCAGCTTCCCGGCCTTCTTGACGGCCGCCAGGCCGCCGTCCGCGAGTACGGCGACCCCGGCCGAGTCGTAGCCGCGGTACTCCAGCCGCTTGAGTCCGGCGATGACCACATCGAGCGCCGACTGCGCTCCCACGTAACCCACAATTCCGCACATAGGCCGCAGCGTACGCCGTAGTTGGCCGTCTGCCCCGTAGCCGAACAAGACGAAAAGCCCGCCCCGGCGCGTGCGCCGGGGCGGGTCGATGGGTCTGCGGGCAGACGTGTCTGCGGGCAGACGTCAGCCGAGCTTCTTGACCTGCGCGTCGACGATGTCCTTCGAGAGCACCGGCTTGCCGCTCATGTTCTGCACCGAGAACGTGGCGAGGGTGTTGCCCTTGCGCACCATGACCACCTGGCCGGCCATCGGGGTCTCGGCGTCACCGAAGTCCGCCAGGAAGGAGACGGACTCGTCGCCGGCCGTGACGGCGTCGCCCGCGACGACCTTGTTGATCTTCAGGGCATCGCCGTCCTGCGTCATCGTGTACCCGCCCGCGCAGGCGGTGCCCGCCTTCTTGAAGGCGGCGAACGCCTCCTCGGCGCCCTTGCCGTCGTAGGAGGTCAGGGTCACCGAGGTGCCGGTGGCGCCGGCGAGCAGCTCCAGGCCGGCCTTGAACTTGTCCTCGGCCGAGGCGTTGGGGTCGGCCGCCTTGCCGGAGGTGCCGCCGACCTGCGTGCGGGCCACACCGGTGGAGGTGCCCTGGGGCTCCATCGAAGCGGCCTGGCCGAGCGGCTTGCACTCGGCCTTGTCGGTGGTGGCCGCGAGCTTCTTGAGCTGGTCCGCGGAGGGCGCCTTGACGAGGCTGTCCTTGGGGGCCTCGGCCTGGGTCAGCAGGAGGGGCGCCAGCTCGGCGTCCGTCTTCCCCTTGGCCGCGGCGGCGGGGGCCGACGAGGAGGCCCCGGACGGCTTGGCGTCGGCCTTGGCGTCGTCCTTCTTGTCGGAGCCACAGGCGGTCGCCAGCAGGGCCAGGGACACCGCGGACGCGGTCAGGACGGTACGACGGACGAGAGTGTTGCGCACGAGAGGGCTCCCCCATGGAGACGGCTGCGAAAGGGCAGCACGAACCGCGCCCCCGAAGCGGGGGCGTGGACATGACTGCGGTGATCAACAATGTACGGGTCGATCGATCACCGTGTGGCCCGGGGTGGCGTTCGTCGGCGATCGTGACCCGGACGAGACCCCATGAATTCCCTATCGCAACCAGTGCGCGTACAACCTCAGGCCCACGAGTCGGGCCCCGGCCCGGTGGCCGTCCCTCCCCTCGGGCACGTGACCGACCACACCACCCACAACCGCCCCGGAGCCCCGACAATGGCGGTGTGATCACTTCGCCGCCACGAAGCAACACGCCGGACAACGCAACGGAGCGCACCGGCCGGGACGGGCACCCCGCCCGCCCCGGACACCGCCGCGGTCCCGAGGCCTCGCCCTACGTCGACCTCACCCGCGCCGAGTGGAGCGCGCTGCGGGAGCGGACCCCGCTGCCGCTCACGGCCGACGAGGTGGAGCGGCTGCGCGGTCTCGGCGACGTCATCGACCTCGACGAGGTACGCGACGTCTATCTGCCGCTGTCCCGGCTCCTCAACCTCTACGTCGGCGCCACCAGCAACCTCCGCGGCACCCTCAACACCTTCCTCGGTGACGCGGGCAACGGGCACGGCGCCCAGCAGGGCACCCCCTTCGTCATAGGGGTCGCCGGTTCGGTCGCCGTCGGCAAGTCCACCGTGGCCCGCCTGCTGCAGGCCCTGCTGGCCCGCTGGCCCGAGCACCCGCGCGTGGAGCTGGTCACCACCGACGGCTTCCTGTATCCGATGAAGGAGCTCCAGCGGCGGGGACTGACCTCCCGCAAGGGCTTCCCGGAGTCCTACGACCGCCGCGCGCTCACCCGCTTCGTCGCCGACATCAAGGCCGGCAAGGACGAGGTCCGGGCCCCGGTCTACTCCCACCTGATCTACGACATCGTCCCCGGCGAGGAGCTCGTCGTCCGCCGCCCGGACATCCTCATCGTCGAGGGCCTCAACGTGCTCCAGCCGGCCCTCCCCGGCACCGACGGCCGTACCCGCGTCGCCCTCGCCGACTACTTCGACTTCAGCGTGTACGTGGACGCCCGCCCCGAGGACATCGAGCGCTGGTACCTGAACCGGTTCCGGAAGCTGCGCGCGACCGCGTTCCAGAACCCCTTCTCCTACTTCCGCAAGTACACCCAGGTCTCCGAGGAGGAGGCCATGGAGTACGCGCAGACGATGTGGCGGACGATCAACCGCCCCAATCTGCTGGAGAACGTGGCGCCCACCCGCGGCCGGGCCACCCTCGTCGTCCGCAAGGGGCCCGATCACAAGGTGCAGAAGCTGAGCCTGCGCAAGCTCTAGGGGGACACGCCCTGGCGCCAGAGGGTGTCTTGTCGATCAGGGCGGGCTCGCCCTGACCGGCGAGGCACCACCTGGTCGCTAGGGTGCGGAAATGCTGCATCTGCGGATGATCACCCCCCATCACCTCACCGAACAGGTGGTGGCGTTGATCGACCGGACGGTCGGAACCACCCATCTGGTCGTACTGTCCGGCGCCGCCCGCGACCCCGAGGGCGATCTCGTCCTGTGCGACGTCGCCCGCGAGGCGGCGGACGAGCTCCTGCAGGCGATGCGCCACCTCGGTATCGATCGGACCGGTTCGATCGCCGTGGAGAACATCGACCTGTCGATCTCCACACGCGCCGACGACGCCGAGCGGGAAGCGCCGGGCGAGGCCGCCGACGCCGTGGTCTGGGAACAGCTCGCCGAGTCGACGCACGAGGAGTCCACCCTCACCATCACCTACGCCGCCTTCATGATCGTGGCGACGATGATCGCGGCGTGCGGTGTGGTCCTGGACAACGCGATCCTGATCGTCGGCGCCATGGCGGTCGGCCCGGAGTTCGGCCCGCTCGCCGGTATCTGCACCGGCCTGGTGCAGCGCCGTCGCAGACTGGCCGGCCGCTCGCTCTTCGCGCTGTTCATCGGCTTCACGGTGGCGATCGTGGCGACGACGCTCTTCAGTCTGGGGATGAACGCGCTCGGACTGTTCCAGGAGGGGATGCTGGAGAACCCCCGGCCGAACACCAGCTTCATCTGGCAGCCCGACCCGTTCTCCTTCGTCGTGGCGCTGCTCGCCGGTGTGGCCGGCATGCTGTCGCTGACCTCGGCGAAGGCCGGTGCGCTGGTGGGCGTGGCGATCTCCGTCACCACCGTCCCGGCGGGCGCGAACGCGGCGGTGGCCCTCAGCTACGGCGACTTCTCCCAGATGTGGGGCTCGGCCGCCCAGCTGGCCGTGAACCTGGGCGGAATCATCCTCGCCGGGACGCTCACCCTCATCTGCTGGAAACTGCTGTGGCGCACCCAGGAGAGCCGGATGATCCGGAAACCGGGTGCGCCACACAGGCCTGGCAGCGGGCTCTAGGCCCTAGCCGAGCGCGGACTTCACGACGTCCGCGAGGCGGCCGGCGATCGAGCGGGCCTGCTCGATGTCGGCGGCCTCGACCATCACCCGTACGAGCGGCTCCGTGCCGGACGAACGCAGCAGCACCCGTCCGGTGGTGCCCAGCTCGCGCTCGGCGTCGGCGACCGCCGCCGCCAGCTCGGCGGAGGTGGTGACGCGGGACTTGTCCACGTCGGGAACGTTGACGAGCACCTGCGGCAGCCGCTGCATGACGCCCGCCAGCTCGGCGAGGGGCGTGCCGGTGGCCGCGACGCGCGCCGCCAGCAGCAGGCCGGTCAGCGTGCCGTCGCCGGTCGTCGCGTGGTCGAGGATGATCACGTGGCCGGACTGCTCGCCACCGAGCGCGTAGCCGTTCTCCTTCATCGACTCCAGCACGTAGCGGTCGCCGACCCCGGTCTGTACGACCTGGATGCCCTCGGCCTCCATCGCCAGCTTGAAGCCCAGGTTGGACATCACGGTGCCGACCACGGTGTTCTCGCGCAGCTGGCCGGCCTCGCGCATGGCGAGGGCCAGCACGGCGAGGATCTGGTCGCCGTCGATCTCCTCGCCGGAGGCGTCCACGGCCAGGCAGCGGTCGGCGTCGCCGTCGTGCGCGATGCCGAGGTCGGCGCCGTGCTCGACCACGGCCGCCTTGAGCAGGCCGAGGTGGGTGGAGCCGCAGCCGTCGTTGATGTTGAGGCCGTCGGGCTCGGCGCCGATCGTGACGATCTCCGCGCCGGCCCGGGTGAAGGCCTCGGGCGAGACGTACGCGGCCGCGCCGTGGGCCTCGTCCAGGACGACCTTCAGGCCTTCGAGGCGGTTCGGGAGGACACCGATGAGGTGGGCGACGTACCGGTCGAAGCCCTCGGTGTAGTCGGAGACGCGGCCGACGCCGGAGCCGGTGGGTCGGTCCCAGGGCGCGCCGGTGCGGTGCTGCTCGTAGGTCGACTCGATGCGGTCCTCCAGCTCGTCGGCGAGCTTGTGGCCGCCGCGGGCGAAGAACTTGATGCCGTTGTCGGGCATGGCGTTGTGGCTGGCGGAGAGCATCACGCCGAGGTCGGCGCCCAGCGCACCGGTGAGATACGCCACCGCCGGGGTGGGCAGCACACCGACGCGCAGGACGTCCACGCCCGCGCTCGCGAGTCCGGCCACGACCGCGGCCTCCAGGAATTCGCCGGAGGCGCGGGGATCCCTGCCGACCACGGCGGTCGCCCGGTGGCCTTCGAAGGTGCCCGCCTCGGCCAGTACGTGGGCAGCCGCCACGGAGAGGCCGAGCGCGAGCTCCGCCGTCAGATCCGCGTTGGCGACGCCGCGTACACCGTCCGTCCCGAAGAGTCGTCCCACTGTTGTCCTCCCGAGTTTCCGCTTCGCGTATGACCGCTTGTGACAGGTATTTGCCGCTTGTGGCGGTAAACGAACCGCCCCGACAGCACAGAGAGTGCTGCCGGGGCGGTTTCGTTGCAGAACAGCAGGCGCAGATTAACGCTTGCTGTACTGCGGAGCCTTACGGGCCTTCTTGAGACCGGCCTTCTTGCGCTCGACCGCACGGTCGTCGCGGGAGAGGAAGCCGGCCTTCTTCAGCGCCGGGCGGTTGTTGTCCACGTCCGCCTCGTTCAGCGCACGGGCCACGCCGAGGCGCAGGGCGCCGGCCTGGCCGGACACGCCGCCACCCGAGATGCGGGCGATGACGTCGTAGCGACCGTCGAGCTCCAGGAGCTTGAAGGGCTCGTTGACTTCCTGCTGGTGCACCTTGTTGGGGAAGTAGTCCTCAAGGGTGCGACCGTTGATCTTCCACTTGCCGGTGCCCGGAACGATCCGGACGCGGGCGATGGCGTTCTTGCGACGGCCCAGGCCGGCGGCCGGCTGGGGGTCGCCGAAGCGGCCGGCAAGGGACTCGGAGGTGTAGTCGCCCTCGACGACGACGTCCGACTCGGTGGTGTACTCCTCGACGTTGCCCTCGAACTCTTCGACGGGGGTCGTCTCGGCGGTGGTCTCGGCCACGATGCTCCTCAGAATTTTCTACGTCTTAGGGGGTGGCCGGAACTACTGCGCGACCTGGGTGATCTCGAACGGCACCGGCTGCTGAGCAGCGTGGGGGTGCACATCGCCCGAGTAGACCTTCAGCTTCGAGAGCATCTGACGGCCCAGGGTGTTCTTGGGGAGCATGCCCTTGATGGCCTTCTCGACGGCCTTCTCCGGGTTGTTCGCCAGGAGGTCGTCGTAGCGCACGGAGCGGAGACCGCCCGGGTAGCCGGAGTGGCGGTACGCCATCTTCTGCGACGCCTTGTTGCCGGACAGGTGAACCTTGTCGGCGTTGACGATGATGACGAAGTCGCCCATGTCCATGTGGGGGGCGTAAGTCGGCTTGTGCTTGCCGCGCAGGAGGGCTGCGGCCTGGGTCGCCAGACGGCCGAGGACAACGTCCTGGGCGTCGATGACGAGCCACTGGCGCGAGATGTCGCCGGGCTTGGGGCTGAACGTACGCACGCGTATGCCTTCGCTTCTTCGGTGGTGGTATCCCAAGGGCGCAAGCCCCGATGGGAAGGTCCTGACAGGGTCACCACGGACGATCACGACAGCCCACATTCACAACGGGGACGCACCCGCGTGAAACTGCTGGTCATCGGTCCGGTGGACCGGCGCAAGGCCCTTTCACGTGAGAATGAGAAAGCCAATACGCATAACAAACCAGCAGGATACCCAAGCAGACCCGTACGGGTCAAAACGCGGTCCGCGATGCCGATTCTGCTGGCTTCGCGGCGCACTCCGGTTCGGTCCTGGGTGGGGACCCCGCAGTTGTTACGGGCTCCAGAGTAACCCGCCCGGAGCGCACCGCACGACACGCCAGCACGATCGTGAGCCCGCACAGGGTGGCGCAGTCCTTGAACGCCCGCCGCTTGGCCTCCAGCTCGGACGGCCACGGAACGCCCGCCACCTGGGGCCCCAGCACCGCCCAGAACCAGGGCGAACGCGCCGCCGCGTCCGACCGCACCACCGAGGCCATCAGCAGCGGCAGGACCACCAGCAGGTAGTGGTCGAAGGACGGCCGCGACACCAGGAATGCGGCGAGCATCACCATGCAGGCCGTCTCCACCAGGCGCAGCTCACCCCCGTCGGTGTCCTCCCGCCGCCACCGCACCCAGGCCGCCCACAGGCCCGCACAGGCCCCGGCGAAGGCCACCGGCACCGCCACCGCCGCAGGCACGCCCAGCCGTGGCAGCACGGCGATCGGCGAGGCGTCCCACGGCAGCGCGTACGCGTCCTGCCCCTGGAGCAGGAAGGGCAGGGTCTTGGTGAAGAACAGCGACGGGCTCGGCATCACCAGCGCGCCGGCCAGCGAGAACCCCAGCGGCACCAGCACGGCCGCGGCCAGGGCGCGCCACCGCCGGGAGACCAGGAAGAGCAGCCCCAAGGGCACCAGCATCGGCTTGCACGCGATCGCGAGCCCCACCACCAGGCCGGCCGACCCCCACCTGCTCCGGTGGGCGAGCAGCAGCGCCACGGGCAGGGCGGCCGCCGAGATGGCGGTCCAGTTCCCGATCAGCACGAGGTTGATGTACGGCTTGTAGAGGAGGGCGAACACCGCGAGACCGCCGACGGCGAAGCGCGACCGCAGCGGCACCGCGAACATCCGCAGCGCGGCCAGCCAGCCGATGCCCAGCAGCCCCGACATCCCGAGCGGCAGCACCCACCGCAACACCTCACGCGGCAGCAGCGCCTCGGGAACCGCCATCAGCACGGCGCTGGGCAGGTAGAGGAAGCGTTTGTCCTCGTACGGGGACCCGCCCGCCAGCAGCGTCTCCGCCGCCTTGACCACGAACGCGTTGTCGGAGCCCCAGTTCGCCCGCAGGCTCGTGGAGACGGCGATCCCGAGGAGCACCGCGAGGGAGACCACCCGCCAGGACCGGGCGGCCGGCTGCAGCGACCAGTCGATCAGCCTGCTCCCGGTGCCCCCGCCCCCCGTCGCCCGACCCCCGGCGTCCCCGTCCCCGGCCCCCCGGTTCCTGACGCCCTGGTTCTCCCACCTCAACAGCCAGATGCTAGGCCGCAGCCCCACGACGCCTGCCCCTCACTCGGCCCAGGGGGCGACGGTCGGTCTCCCCCTAGCGCTTGCGTTCGACTCTACGTTCGTCCCAGACGGGTTCCTGAGTCTCCCGCACAACACCGTCCGAACCGAAGACCAGGTAACGGTCGAATGTGCGCGAGAACCACCTGTCGTGCGTGACGCACAGCACAGTGCCGTCGTACGCCTCCAGCCCGTCCTGCAGGGCCTCCGCCGACTCCAGGTCCAGGTTGTCCGTCGGCTCGTCCAGCAGCAGCGCCGTGGTGCCCGCCAGCTCCAGCAGCAGGATCTGGAAGCGCGCCTGCTGCCCGCCCGAGAGCTTCTCGAACGGCTGGTCGCCCTGGCGCTCCAGCTCGTACCGGCGCAGGGCGCCCATGGCCTGCCCCAGCGGCTTCGCCGCCTCCGTCCACAGGATGTCGACGAGGGTCCGCCCGAACAGCTCCGGGTGCGCGTGGGTCTGCGCGAAATGGCCGGGAACCACCCGCGCGCCCAGCTTCCAGGTACCGGTGTGCTTGACGTCCTCGCCCGCCAGCAGGCGCAGGAAGTGCGACTTGCCCGAGCCGTTCGAGCCGAGGACGGCGACCCGCTCCCCGTAGAAGACCTCCAGGGAGAACGGCTTCATCAGGCCGGTCAGCTCCAGGTTCTCCACGGTCAGGGCGCGCACGCCGGTCCGCCCGCCCTTGAGCCGCATCTTGATGTCCTGCTCACGCGGCGGCTCCGGCGGCGGGCCGGCGTCCTCGAACTTCTTGAAGCGGGTCTGCATCGCGTGGTAGCGCGAAGCCATGTCGGGGCTGATCGCGGCCTGGTTGCGCAGCCGCAGCACCAGCGCCTTCAGCCGCGCGTGCTCCTCGTCCCAACGCCGCTTGAGCTCCTCGAAGCGCGCGAAACGCTCCTTGCGGGCGTCGTGGTAGGTCGCGAAGCCCGCACCGTGCACCCAGACGTCGGAGCCCGTCGGGCTCGCCTCCAGGCTGATGATCTTCTCGGCGGCCTGGGTCAGCAGCTCCCGGTCGTGGGAGACGAAGAGCACCGTCTTGCGGGTGGCCTTCAGCTGCTCCTCCAGCCAGCGCTTGCCGGGGACGTCCAGATAGTTGTCCGGCTCGTCGAGCAGCAGCACCTCGTCGGGCCCGCGCAGCAGCGCCTCCAGCACGAGGCGCTTCTGCTCACCACCGGACAGCGTGCGCACCTCGCGGAACTGCGCGCTGTCGTACGGGATCGCCAGCGCGGCCATGGTGCAGACGTCCCACAGCGTCTCCGCCTCGTACCCCTGGACGTCCGCCCAGTCGCTCAGCGCCTGCGCGTAGGCCATCTGGGCGGCCTCGTCGTCCACCGTCAGGATCAGCTGCTCGGCGGCGTCCACCGCCTTGGCCGCCTCCCGGATGCGCGGCTGGGCCACCGAGACCAGCAGGTCCCGTACGGTCGTCTCGTCCCGCACCGAGCCCACGAACTGCGACATCACGCCGAGGCCGCCGGAGACGGTGATCCCGCCGCCGTGCGGCTTGAGCTCGCCGGAGATCATCTTCAGCAGGGTGGTCTTACCGGCCCCGTTCGCCCCGACGAGCGCGACGACCGACCCCTCCCCCACACGGAAGGAGACGTCAGGGAGCAGTACCCGCCCGTCGGGAAGGTAGTACTCCAGGTGGCTGGCTTCGAGATGTCCCATGCCGGGCATTGTCCCGGTCCGGTGCCGATCCGCCCAAACGGATTAGCCGGACGCCCGCGGGGGCGGTCAGCAGCAGCCGGCGGCCGGCAGGGTCCGCATGTTGCGCGCTTCCTTGCTGCGGGCGGCCAGCAGCTCGTCCGCCGGGTAGCCGACCTCCTCCAGGGTCAGGCCGTGCGGCTTGACCACGTGCACCGAGGAGTCCCGTACGCCGGCCGCCAGCACCTTGCCGGGCCAGTCGGTGGACCGGTGCCCGTCGCCGACGTGCAGCAGCGCGCCCACCAGCGAGCGGACCATGTTGTGGCAGAAGGCGTCGGCGCGGACGGTCGCGGTGATGATCCCGTCCTCGGCGCGCTCCCAGCTGAGCTGCTGGAGGGTCCGGATGGTCGTGGCGCCCTCGCGCTTCTTGCAGTACGCGGCGAAGTCGTGCTCGCCGAGCAGCGGGGCGGCGGCCTCGTTCATGGCGTCCACGTCGAGCGGCCACTGGTGCCACAGCACGTGCCCGCGGCGCAGCGGGTCGACGCCGCCCTGGTGGTCGCCGACGCGGTAGGCGTAGCGGCGCCAGATGGCGGAGAACCGCGCGTTGAAGCCCTCGGGGGCCTCGGCGACCTTCCATACCCGCACGTCGTGCGGCAGCCGCCCGGCGAGGCGGCGCAGCAGCTTGTCGTGGTGCTCGGCCCACACCTCCTCGGCGAGGTCGAACTGCGCGACCTGGCCGCGGGCGTGCACCCCCGCGTCGGTCCGTCCGGCCACGGTCAGCTCGACCGGCTCGGACAGCCGCATCACGGTCCGCAGGGCCGACTCCAGCTCGCCCTGGACGGTCCGCAGCACGCGCTGCTTCGCCCAGCCGGAGAAGTCCTTGCCGTCGTAGCTCAGGTCCAGCCGCACCCGGACGTGCCCGGGTTCCACCTCGTCACTCACGTGACCGATCCTCTCAGAAGCACCCATATGCAGAACGGGCCCGCCCCGGAAGGGGGCGGGCCCGTTCAGAGCCGTTCAAGCAAGCGTGATCCCGAGGGATCAGGCCTCCTTGGTCTCCTCGGCGGGGGTCTCGACGGCCTCCGCCTCCTTGACCGCGCGCTTGGTGGCGGCCTCGGCCTCACCGGTGGCCTGCTGGGCGACCGTGAGGGCCTCGACCAGCTCGATCACGGCCATCGGGGCGTTGTCGCCACGACGGTTGCCGATCTTGGTGATGCGCGTGTAACCACCGGGGCGGTTCTCGTAGCGCGGGGCGATCTCGGTGAACAGCGTGTGCACGATGCTCTTGTCCGTGATCGTCTGCAGCACCAGGCGACGGTTGTGGATGTCGCCCTTCTTGGCCTTGGTGACCAGACGCTCGGCGTAGGGACGCAGGCGGCGGGCCTTGGCCTCGGTGGTGGTGATGCGGCCGTGCTCGAAGAGCGCCTTCGCGAGGTTCGCGAGGAGGTGCTTCTCGTGCGCGGCGCTGCCGCCCAGACGGGCACCCTTTGCGGGACGCGGCATGGTGTTACTCCTTCATATCTGCACCGGCCGTGTCAGGTACCGGTGTCAGTTCCCCCGAGGCGGATGCCGCGGGAAAGTCTTGGTTCCGAGCCCGGCCGGCGACCACGGTCCGAAGACCTCGGCCGCCGGCTGCGGGACGGATCAGTACTGCTCGGTCTCGACGAAACCGGCGTCCGCGTCGTCGTCGGCGCCGAAGGCGTCGGCGGCGGCGGTCGGGTCGAATCCGGGCGGGCTGTCCTTGAGGGCCAGGCCCATGCCGGCCAGCTTCGCCTTGACCTCGTCGATCGACTTCGCACCGAAGTTGCGGATGTCGAGCAGGTCGGCCTCGGAGCGGGCGACGAGCTCACCCACGGAGTGGATGCCCTCGCGCTTGAGGCAGTTGTACGAGCGGACCGTGAGCTCGAGCTCCTCGATCGGCAGCGCCAGGTCGGCGGCCAGGGCGGCGTCCGTGGGGGACGGGCCCATGTCGATGCCCTCGGCGTCGATGTTGAGCTCGCGCGCCAGACCGAACAGCTCGACCAGGGTCTTACCGGCGGACGCCATGGCGTCACGCGGGCGCATGGCCTGCTTGGTCTCGACGTCGACGATCAGCTTGTCGAAGTCGGTGCGCTGCTCGACTCGGGTCGCCTCGACCTTGTAGGTGACCTTGAGGACCGGGCTGTAGATGGAGTCGACCGGGATACGGCCGATCTCCTGGCCCAGCTGCTTGTTCTGGACGGCGGAGACGTAGCCGCGACCGCGCTCGACGGTCAGCTCCATCTCCAGCTTGCCCTTGCCGTTGAGCGTGGCGAGGACCAGGTCCGGGTTGTGCACCTCGACACCGGCCGGGGGCGCGATGTCAGCAGCGGTGACCAGGCCGGGACCCTGCTTGCGCAGGTACATCACGACCGGCTCGTCGTGCTCCGAGGAGACGACCAGCTGCTTGATGTTGAGGATGATGTCGGTGACGTCTTCCTTGACGCCCGGCACGGTGGTGAACTCGTGCAGGACGCCGTCCACGCGGATGCTGGTGACAGCGGCACCCGGGATGGAGGACAGGAGGGTACGGCGCAGGGAGTTGCCGAGGGTGTAACCGAAGCCCGGCTCCAGCGGCTCGATCACGAACCGCGAGCGGTACTCGTCGACGACCTCTTCGGTCAGCGAAGGACGCTGAGCGATAAGCATGTCTGTGTTCCTTCATTCGTGGACGCCCACTATTTGACGCCCGACGGGATGCCGTACCGGGGGTACG
This sequence comes from Streptomyces sp. CLCI03, assembly GCF_053615355.1. Classification (NCBI taxonomy): domain Bacteria; kingdom Bacillati; phylum Actinomycetota; class Actinomycetes; order Kitasatosporales; family Streptomycetaceae; genus Streptomyces; species Streptomyces sp. CLCI03. The sequence continues at coordinate 3,407,881 of NZ_CM132132.1, forward strand.
GCTACTGCAAGGGTACGGGCGGCACGTCCCCCGAAGGGGTCGTACCGCCCGGACACTCAAGAACGCACAGGTGCGTCCGCTGCGTCAGACGCGGCGGCGCTTCGGCGGGCGGCAGCCGTTGTGCGGGGTGGGGGTGACGTCCTGGATCGAGCCGACCTCAAGGCCGGTGGCCTGGAGGGAGCGGATCGCGGTCTCGCGGCCGGAGCCCGGACCCTTCACGAAGACGTCAACCTTGCGCATGCCGTGCTCCTGCGCGCGACGGGCGGCCGACTCGGCGGCCATCTGCGCGGCGAAGGGGGTGGACTTGCGCGAGCCCTTGAAGCCGACGTGGCCGGCGGAGGCCCAAGAGATCACGTTGCCCGAGGGGTCGGTGATCGAAACGATGGTGTTGTTGAACGTGCTCTTGATGTGGGCGTGCCCGTGAGCGACGTTCTTCTTTTCCTTGCGGCGCACCTTCTTGGCAGCGCCCTGACGACCCTTGGGGGGCATCTAAATCTCCTACGGGAGGTGGTCGGTCCTACAGCGCAAGACCGCTGAACAGGACTACTTCTTGCCCGGCTTCTTCTTACCGGCGATCGCGCGACGCGGGCCCTTGCGGGTACGCGCGTTGGTGCTGGTGCGCTGACCGTGCACCGGCAGGCCACGACGGTGGCGGATGCCCTGGTAGCACTGGATCTCGATCTTGCGGCGGATGTCGCCCTGGATCTCGCGGCGGAGGTCACCCTCGGTACGGAGGTTGGCGTCCACGTACTCGCGGATCTTGACGAGGTCCTCTTCGGCCAGGTCACGAACGCGGGTGTTCGGGTTCACGCCGGTGGAGGCGAGGATCTCCTTGGACCGGGTGCGCCCGATACCGAAGACGTAGGTGAGTGCGATCTCCACGCGCTTTTCGCGCGGGATGTCAACACCGGAAACGCGTGCCATTCAATGGCTCCTGTGTGTTCGGGGGTCTTCAGCAGAACCGACCCCGACCGCCGACCACCCGAAAGTGGGTGATGGTACGCCCGGGTCCCCGGCCCCCGCCGGAGGTACCGCCGGCCCCGTACAGGGCTGGGCGGGTTCTGCGTATGTACGTTTTCTTACGTCGCGCGAAGAACTGCGGAAGGCAGGTCGGTCGGCGTGCGTCAGCCCTGGCGCTGCTTGTGGCGCAGGTTGTCGCAGATGACCATGACCCGGCCGTGACGGCGGATCACCTTGCACTTGTCGCAGATCTTCTTGACGCTCGGCTTGACCTTCATGTTGGTGAGGTTCTCCGGGTCAGTGCCACCACCCGCACCGGGACGGATGCCCAGGCAGGAGTGAGAGCAAGATCTACTTGTATCGGTAGACGATCCGGCCACGCGTCAGGTCGTACGGAGACAGCTCCACAACGACCCGGTCATCGGGGAGGATGCGGATGTAGTGCATACGCATCTTGCCGCTGATGTGCGCGAGGACCTTGTGACCGTTCTGGAGTTCCACCTTGAACATCGCGTTCGGGAGGGACTCGATCACGGTGCCCTCGATTTCGATGGCACCTTGCTTCTTGGCCACGCTTCGCCTTTCGAATCGGCTACCTTGATCGGCTCCGTGCGCCATGCAGGCATGGAAGTGCACGAGAGCCGACGAGTCAGTCTACGTCAGGGCACCCAGAAAGACGAATCCGGAAAGTTTGCCCCAGAGTCTAGATCATTAACCGAGGGGGTCCGGAGCCGTGGTGACTCCGTACTCCGACAGCTTCGCCTTGCCGCAGTCCGGGCTGGTCAGGACGATGGGCCCGGCCTCGGTCAGCGCGATGGAGTGCTCCCAGTGCGAGGACCAGGTGCCGTCCGTCGTGATGACCGTCCAGTCGTCCGAAAGGACCTCCGTCTGGGCGGTGCCCAGGGAGACCATGGGCTCGATCGCCAGGCAGATGCCCGGTACGAGCTTGATCCCCTTGCCCCGCTTGCGCGAAACGTAGTTCAGCAGGTGGGGGTCCATGTGCATCTCGGTGCCGATGCCGTGGCCGCCGTAGTCCTCGATGATCCCGAACTTGCCGAGGCTGTGCTCACCGGTGGAGGGGCGGGGCTGGCGCTTGATGTACGTCTCGATCGCCTTGGAGATGTCCACGAGGCGGTTGCCGAGCTTCATGGCGGCGATGCCGGCCCACATGGACTCCTCGGTCACCCGGGACAGCTCCACGAGCTCAGGGGCGTGCCCGGTGCCGACGAAGGCGGTGTACGCGGCGTCGCCGTGCCAGCCGTCGACGATCGCGCCCGCGTCGATCGAGATGATGTCGCCGTCCTTGAGGACCGTCTTGTCGTCCGGGATGCCGTGGACGACGACCTCGTTCACCGAGGTGCAGATCGTCGCGGGGAAGCCGCCGTAGCCGAGGAAGTTCGACTTGGCACCGGCGTCGGCGATGACCTTGCGGGCCACCATGTCCAGATCCCGCGTCGTGGCGCCCGGAACGGCCGCCTCACGGGTCGCAGCGTGGATCGCCGCGACGACCAGCCCTGCCTCGCGCATCTTCGCGATCTGCTCGGGGGTCTTGATCTGGACCATGGGAAATGCCTTCCACCTTCGGATCTGCGTTGTTCAGGTCTTCTCAACAGTACGGCCGCGATGCCCTGGGGACACCGCGGCCGTACCTGCACACAAAGGGTTACTACTTCTTGAGGGCGTCCATCGCGCGCTTCGTGACGTCCGCGACCTCACCGAGGGCCGGGATGGTCACCAGCAGGCCCTGGGCCTTGTAGTAGTCGATGATCGGCTCGGTCTGCGTGTGGTAGACCTCAAGCCGGTTGCGCACCGTGGCCTCGGAGTCGTCGCCGCGCTGGTACAGCTCGCCACCGCAGGTGTCGCAGACACCCTCGGCCTTCGGCGGGGCGTACGTCACGTGGAAGACGTGCGAGGAGTCGTTGCGGCAGATGCGCCGACCGGCGATCCGCTTCACGACCTCGTCCTCCTCGACCTCCAGGTCGAGGACGGCGTCGAGCTTCATGCCTGCGGCCTGGAGCATCACGTCGAGCGCCTCGGCCTGCGAGACGTTGCGCGGGAAGCCGTCGAGCAGGAAGCCGTTCACGGCGTCCGACTGCTCCATACGGTCCTTCGCCATGCCGATGGTCACCTCGTCGGGAACCAGGTCGCCGGCGTCCATGTACGCCTTCGCCTGCTTGCCGAGGTCGGTGCCCTGGCTGATGTTGGCCCGGAACAGGTCGCCCGTGGAGATGTGCGGAATCGACAGGTTCTTGGCAAGGAACGCGGCCTGCGTTCCCTTGCCCGCACCGGGCGGTCCAACGAGGACGATTCGCATCAGCGGAGGAACCCTTCGTAATTACGCTGCTGGAGCTGGCTCTCGATCTGCTTCACGGTTTCCAGACCCACACCCACGATGATCAGGATGCTCGTCCCGCCGAACGGGAAGTTCTGGTTCGCTCCGAAGCCGGCCAACGCCATCGTCGGCACAAGAGCGATGAGACCCAGGTACAGCGACCCCGGCCAGGTGATCCGGTTGAGTACGTAGCTGAGGTACTCGGCGGTGGGCCGACCGGCGCGGATGCCCGGGATGAACCCACCATACTTCTTCATGTTGTCTGCAACTTCCTCGGGGTTGAACGAGATCGCCACGTAGAAGAACGCGAAGAAAACGATCAGGAGGAAGTAGGCGGCGATGTAGTACGGGTGGTCGCCCTTGACGAAGTGCTTGTTGATCCAGGTGGCCCACCCGGCCTTGGATCCACTGAACTGGACGATCAGGGCCGGGATGTACAGCAGCGACGAGGCGAAGATGACGGGGATGATGCCCGCCTGGTTCACCTTGAGCGGGATGTAGGTCGAGGTACCGCCGTAAGCACGGCGGCCGATCATGCGCTTCGCGTACTGGACCGGGATCCGGCGCTGCGCCTGCTCGACGAAGACCACCAGGCCCACCATCGCGAGGCCGACGAGCATCACGACGCCGAACTCGACCCAGCCGTCGGCGATCTTGCCCTGGAGCTTGATCTGCCAGAGGGCGCCGATGAAGCCGGCGGCGATCGAGATGAACATGAGGATCGACATGCCGTTGCCGATGCCGCGGTCGGTGATGAGCTCACCGAGCCACATGACGACGCAGGTACCGGCGGTCATGGTGACGACCATGACGACCGTGGTGAAGATCGAGCGGTCGGGAACGATCTCGCTGGCGGCCTGGCACCCCTGGAACAGGGCGCCGGTGCGGGCCGTGGCGACGAGGCCCGTGCCCTGCAGGATCGCGAGCGCGACCGTCAAATAGCGCGTGTACTGAGTGATCTTCGCCGTGCCGGACTGTCCCTCTTTTTTGAGAGTCTCCAGCTTCGGGATGACCACGGTCAGCAGCTGCAGAATGATGCTCGCCGTGATGTAGGGCATGATGCCGAGCGCGAAGATCGTGATCTGCAGCAGCGCACCGCCGCTGAACATGTTGACCAGGCCGAACAGGCTGTTGCTGCTGCCTGCCTGCTCCACACAGATCTGAACGTTCTTGTAGCTCACGCCGGGTACCGGGACGTGGGACCCCAGCCGGAACAGCACGATGATGCCGAGCGTGAAGAGCAGCTTCTTGCGCAGGTCGGGCGTCTTGAACGCCCGGGCGAACGCGGTGAGCACGGTGCCTCCTGCGACCCCCGCGCTACTGCGTCAGAGGTGACGGTCTGAGGGATCGACGAATACGACAAAGCAAAGGTGCACGCCACCTTACCGGCGAGTGTGCCTTCCGTGGAACGACCGACCGGGGATGCCCCATATGTGAGGCATCCCCGGTCGGGTTTCGAGCTATTCAGCCACTGAAATCGTCTTAGACGAGCTCGGTGACGGTGCCGCCGGCAGCGGCAATCTTCTCCTTGGCGGAGGCGGAGACGGCGTCAACCGAAACCTGCAGCGCCACGGAGATCTCGCCCTGGCCCAGGACCTTGACGAGGCTGTTCTTGCGAACCGCGCCCTTGGCGACCAGGTCGGCCACCGTGACTTCTCCACCCTCGGGGTAGAGAGCGCCGAGCTTGTCCAGGTTGACAACCTGGAACTCGGTGCGGAACGGGTTCTTGAAGCCCTTGAGCTTCGGCAGGCGCATGTGGAGGGGCATCTGCCCACCCTCGAAGCGCTGCGGGATCTGGTAACGGGCCTTCTGGCCCTTCGTACCACGACCGGCCGTCTTACCCTTCGACGCCTCACCACGACCGACACGGGTCTTCGCGGTCTTGGCGCCGGGGGCGGGACGGAGGTTGTGGGCCTTCAGCGGGCTGTTCTCAGCCATGATTAGTCAACCTCCTCAACCGTCACGAGGTGGCGGACGGTGTGAACCATTCCGCGGAACTCGGGGCGGTCCTCCTTGACGACGACGTCGTTCAGGCGCTTGAGCCCGAGCGAACGCAGCGTGTCGCGGTGGTTCTGCTTGCTGCCGATGTACGACTTCGTCTGCGTGATCTTGAGGCGAGCCATTACGCACCCGCCCCAGCACGTGCACGAAGCAGAGCCGCGGGGGCGACGTCCTCGAGGGCGAGACCACGGCGAGCCGCGATCTCCTCGGGACGCTGCAGGCCCTGGAGGGCCGCCACGGTCGCGTGCACGATGTTGATCGCGTTGTCGGAGCCCAGGGACTTCGACAGGATGTCGTGAACGCCGGCGCACTCCAGAACGGCGCGCACCGGGCCACCGGCGATAACACCGGTACCGGGGGAAGCAGGCTTCAGCAGGACGACGCCCGCAGCCTTCTCGCCCTGGATCGGGTGAGGGATGGTGCCCTGGATGCGCGGAACCTTGAAGAAGTTCTTCTTGGCTTCCTCGACACCCTTGGCGATGGCCGCGGGAACTTCCTTGGCCTTGCCGTAACCGACACCTACAGTGCCGTCACCGTCGCCCACCACGACCAGCGCGGTGAAGCTGAAGCGGCGACCACCCTTGACAACCTTGGCGACGCGGTTGATCGCGACAACGCGCTCAACGTAAGCGGTCTTCTCGGCGGCAGGGCCACCGTCGCGACCCTTCCGGTCCCGCCGCTCGCCGCCACCGGCACCGCTTCCGCGGCGCTGGGGTCCAGCCATTGGATTACCTCTCTCTGTTACGTCCGTGAGTCCCGGAACCGGGGCTTAGAACTTCAGCCCGGCTTCGCGGGCGGCGTCAGCCAGAGCGGCAATGCGCCCGGCGTATCGGTTGCCACCGCGGTCGAACACGACGGTCTCGACACCCGCAGCCTTGGCACGCTCGGCGACGAGCGCGCCGACAGCCTGGGCCTGCGAGCTCTTGTCGCCTTCGCCACCGCGGATCGAAGCGTCCAGGGTCGACGCCGACGCCAGGGTGTGGCCCTGGAGGTCGTCGATGACCTGAGCAACGATGTTGCGGTTCGAACGCGTCACGACGAGGCGCGGACGCTCCGCCGTACCCGAGACGTTCTTGCGGATGCGGATGTGGCGGCGAGCCTTGGCAGCGCGCTTGTACGCGTCGCCCTTGGCGATCTTCACACCGTATGCCATGGCTACTTACCAGCCTTTCCGACCTTGCGGCGGATGACCTCGCCGGCGTACTTGACACCCTTGGCCTTGTACGGGTCGGGCTTCCGCAGCTTGCGGATGTTGGCGGCGACCTCGCCGACCTTCTGCTTGTCGATGCCCTCGACCGTGAACTTGGTCGGCGACTCGACCTTGAAGGAGATGCCCTCGGGCGCCTCCACCAGGATCGGGTGGCTGTAACCCAGCTGGAACTCCAGGTTGGAGCCCTTCGCCAGGACACGGTAACCGACACCGCTGATCTCGAGAGCCTTGACGTATCCCGTGGTCACACCGGTGATCATGTTCGCCACCAGCGTGCGGGACAGGCCGTGCAGGGCCTTGTTCTGACGCTCGTCGTTCGGACGGGTGACGTTCAGAACGCCGTCCTCGCCCTTAACAACGGCGATGGGAGCCTTGACGGTGTGGGAGAGGGAACCCTTGGGGCCCTTCACCGCAACCGTGCTGCCATCGATGGTGACGTCCACACCGGCGGGAACCTGGATGGGGAGCTTGCCGATTCGCGACATTGCTTTTCCTCCGTTCCCGACTACCAGACGTAGGCGAGGACTTCCCCACCTACGCCCTTCTTGCCTGCCTGCTGGCCGGTGAGCAGACCGTGCGACGTGGAGATGATCGCCACGCCCAGGCCGCCGAGCACCTTCGGCAGGTTGGTGGACTTCGCGTACACGCGCAGACCGGGCTTCGAGATCCGCTTGATGCCCGCGATGGAGCGCTCACGGTTCGGCCCGAACTTCAGCTCGAGGACGAGGTTCTTGCCGACCTCGGCGTCCTCGACCTTCCAGCCGGTGATGAAACCCTCCTGCTTGAGGATCTCTGCGATGTGCGACTTGATCTTGCTGTGCGGCATCACGACGGTGTCGTGGTACGCCGAGTTAGCGTTACGCAGACGGGTCAGCATGTCTGCGATCGGGTCAGTCATGGTCATGAAGTGGCCTTCGGCCTCTCTCGCCGGGGTTTCCTGTATGCGCCATCCCTCTCCCCACTCAGTGGCGGGACGGGTGCGGTGCGGGGACCTACGGCGTAGTAAGTCGACAGGGCGGTGGACGCCCAACCCCACAAGCCTACGGCATGCGGTGCTGGGCACCCACCGACCAGATGCTTACCGAGAGTCTCTGGTACTTCCCAAGTCCTTACGGACAGAAGGGAATTACCAGGAGCTCTTGGTCACGCCCGGCAGCTCGCCACGGTGAGCCATCTCACGAAGGCACACGCGGCACAGGCCGAACTTGCGGTACACGGAGTGAGGGCGACCGCAGCGCTGGCAGCGGGTGTACGCACGCACACCGAACTTGGGCTTGCGGGCAGCCTTCGCGATGAGAGCCTTCTTCGCCATCTCGCTTACGCCTCCTTGAAGGGGAAGCCGAGGTGACGAAGGAGGGCACGGCCCTCGTCGTCGTTGGTCGCCGTGGTGACCACGGTGATGTCCATACCCCGGGTACGGTCGATCTTGTCCTGGTCGATCTCGTGGAACATGACCTGCTCCGTGAGACCGAAGGTGTAGTTACCACGGCCGTCGAACTGCTTCGGCGACAGACCACGGAAGTCACGGATACGCGGCAGCGCGAGCGACAGCGTACGGTCCAGGAACTCCCACATGCGGTCACCACGGAGGGTGACGTGGCAGCCGATCGGCTGACCCTCGCGCAGCTTGAACTGCGCGATGGACTTGCGGGCCTTCGTGACGGCCGGCTTCTGACCGGTGATCGTCGTCAGGTCGCGGATGGCGCCGTCGATCAGCTTGGAGTCGCGGGCGGCGTCGCCCACACCCATGTTGACCACGATCTTCACGAGGCCGGGGATCTGCATGACGTTCTCGTAGGAGAACTCCTCACGCAGCTTGCCCGTGATGTCCTCGCGGTACTTCGTCTTGAGACGCGGAGTGGTAGCCATCAGATGTCCTCACCCGTCCGCTTGGCAACGCGGATCTTGTTGCCCTCGTCGTCGAAGCGGTAGCCGACGCGGGTGACGACCTTCTTGCCGTCCTTCTCCACAACCAGCTGAACGTTGCTGACGTGGACCGGGGCCTCGGTGATCACAATGCCACCGGCCTGGTTCTGCGCAGCCTTGGTGTGCTTCTTGACCCGGTTGACACCCTCGACGAGGACACGGTTGTCGGCGGGGAAGGCAACGATGACCTTGCCCTGCTTGCCCTTGTCCTTACCGGTGATGACCTGGACCAGGTCGCCCTTCTTGATCTTCATGCTTACAGCACCTCCGGCGCGAGCGAGATGATCTTCATGAACTTCTTCTCGCGCAGCTCACGGCCCACCGGGCCGAAGATACGGGTGCCGCGAGGGTCGCCGTCGTTCTTGAGAATGACGGCGGCGTTCTCGTCAAAGCGGATGTACGAGCCGTCCTGGCGGCGACGCTCCTTGACGGTGCGAACGATGACCGCCTTGACGACGTCACCCTTCTTCACGTTGCCACCGGGGATCGCGTCCTTGACGGTGGCGACGATGACGTCACCGATGCCCGCGTAGCGGCGACCGGAACCACCGAGAACACGGATGCAAAGGATTTCCTTGGCACCAGTGTTGTCGGCGATACGCAGTCGCGACTCCTGCTGGATCACGTGTATCTCCTGTTTGTCTGCCGGTTCCCGGCGGGGGCTTCACTCCGGAGAGCGTCGCCCCCACCGAGCCTGGCGGAACGAACCTGAGGGAAACCCCTCAGATAATTACTTGGCCTTCTCGAGGATCTCGACGATGCGCCAGCGCTTGCTCGCCGACAGCGGACGCGTCTCCATGATGAGGACGCGGTCGCCGACGCCGGCAGCGTTCTGCTCGTCGTGAGCCTTGAGCTTGTTCGTACGGCGGATGACCTTGCCGTACAGGGCGTGCTTCACGCGGTCCTCGACGGCGACGACGACGGTCTTGTCCATCTTGTCGCTGACGACCAGACCCTCACGGGTCTTGCGGAAACCGCGCTCGGTCTTCTCAGTCACGTTGTTCTCGCTCATCAGGCGCTCTCCACCGTCTCGATACCGAGCTCACGCTCGTGCATCAGGGTGTAGATGCGAGCGATGTCCTTACGGACGGACTTGAGCCGGCCGTTGTTCTCCAGCTGACCCGTGGCCGCCTGGAAGCGGAGCTTGAACAGCTCCTCCTTGGCCTCGCGCAGCTTGCCAACGAGCTCCTCGTTGCCGAGCTCACGCAGCTCGGACGCCTTGGTTCCCGTCGCCATCACGACTCACCTGCCTCGCGCCGAACAATCCGGCACTTCATCGGAAGCTTGTGAGCAGCGCGGGTGAGCGCCTCACGAGCAATCTTCTCGTTCGGGTAGGACAGCTCGAACATGACCCGGCCCGGGTGCACGTTGGCGATCCACCACTCAGGAGAACCCTTACCGGAACCCATGCGGGTCTCGGCAGGCTTCTTCGTCAGCGGGCGGTCCGGGTAGATGTTGATCCAGACCTTGCCGCCACGCTTGATGTGGCGGGTCATCGCAATACGAGCCGCCTCGATCTGACGGTTCGTCACATACGCCGGGGTCAGCGCCTGGATACCGTACTCGCCGAACGTGACCTCAGTACCGCCCTTGGCCATACCGCTGCGCTTCGGGTGGTGCTGCTTGCGGTGCTTGACCCTACGAGGGATCAGCATGTCGGTCAGGCCTCCGTTCCGGTGCTCTCGGCCGGAGCGGCGGCGGGAGCGTCGGCCTTGGGGGCCTCGGCACCAGCAGCCTGCTGCGGCTTGCGGCCACCACGGCCGCCGCGCTCGCCACCACGGCCACCACGGCCGGCGGGACGGTCGCCAGCGCCCTGCGCGCCACGGGCCGGGCGGTTACCCGCACGGGCCGCAGCGTTCTCGGCGCGAACCTCGGCGATGTTCTTGACGTCGCCCTTGTAGATCCAGACCTTCACACCGATACGGCCGAAGGTGGTCTTGGCCTCGAAGAAGCCGTAGTCCACGTTCGCGCGCAGCGTGTGCAGCGGCACACGACCCTCGCGGTAGAACTCGGAGCGGGACATCTCGGCGCCGCCGAGACGGCCGCCACACTGGATCTTGATGCCCTTGGCGCCGGCCTTCATCGTGCCCTGCATGCTCTTACGCATGGCGCGACGGAAGGAGACGCGGGAGGAGAGCTGCTCGGCAACGGCCTGGGCGACCAGCTGGGCATCGAGCTCGGGGTTCTTGACCTCGAGGATGTTCAGCTGGACCTGCTTGCCCGTGAGCTTCTCGAGGTCACCGCGGATGCGGTCGGCCTCGGCGCCACGGCGGCCGATGACGATGCCCGGACGAGCGGTGTGGATGTCCACACGCACGCGGTCACGGGTGCGCTCGATCTCAACCTTCGAGATGCCGGCGCGCTCCATGCCGGACGTCATCATCCTGCGGATGGCGACGTCTTCCTTGACGTAGTCCTTGTACAGCTTGTCGGCGTACCAACGCGACTTGAAGTCGGTGGTGATGCCGAGCCGGAACCCGTGCGGGTTTACCTTCTGGCCCATTACCGGGAACCTTCCTTGCTGCTGACGACCACGGTGATGTGGCTGGTCCGCTTGCGGATCCGGTAGGCACGGCCCTGGGCACGCGGACGGAACCGCTTCAGGGTCGGGCCCTCGTCCACGTACGCCTCGCTGATGACCAGCGTGGAGGCGTCCGGGTGGTTGTAGTTGTGTGCGGCGTTGGCGATGGCGCTGTCAAGCACCTTGCCAACCGGCACGCTCGCGGCCTGCGGGGCGAAACGCAGGACCGCCTGAGCCTCCGTGGCATCCATGCCACGGATAAGGTCCACCACTCGGCGGGCCTTCATGGGCGTGACGCGGATGTACCGCGCCTGGGCCCTGGCTTCCATGGTTGTCCCTTCGGTGTAAGTCATAGTCGTAACCACCCCGCCTTTAGCGGCGCTTCGACTTCCGGTCGTCCTTGACGTGGCCGCGGAAGGTGCGAGTCGGCGAGAACTCGCCGAGCTTGTGGCCGACCATCGACTCGGTGACGAACACCGGGACGTGGGTCTTGCCGTTGTGCACCGCGATGGTGTGACCCAGCATGCTGGGGATGATCATCGAGCGACGGGACCAGGTCTTGATGACGTTCTTGGTGCCGGCTTCGTTCTGGACGTCCACCTTCTTTACGAGGTGGTCGTCGACGAAGGGCCCCTTCTTGAGACTGCGCGGCATCTAAACCCGCTCCTAGCGCTTCTTGTTCGTCTTGCGGCGGCGGACGATGTACTTGCTCGAAGCCTTCTTCGGCGAGCGAGTACGACCCTCCTTCTGACCCCACGGGGAGACCGGGTGGCGACCACCACTGGTCTTGCCCTCACCACCACCGTGCGGGTGGTCAACCGGGTTCATCGCGACACCGCGGACGGACGGGCGAACGCCCTTCCAGCGCATACGGCCGGCCTTGCCCCAGTTGATGTTCGACTGCTCGGCGTTGCCGACCTCGCCGACCGTGGCGCGGCAGCGCGCGTCGACGAGACGGATCTCACCGGACGGCATACGAAGGTGGGCCATGGTGCCCTCCTTCGCCAGCAGCTGCACGGAGGCACCCGCGGAACGGGCGAACTTGGCGCCACCACCGGGACGGAGCTCGATCGCGTGGATCGTGGTACCGACCGGGATGTTGCGAAGCGCGAGGTTGTTACCGGGCTTGATGTCGGCCGTGGGGCCGTTCTCAATCCGGTCGCCCTGCTTCAGAGCCTTCGGCGCGATGATGTAGCGCTTCTCGCCGTCCGCGTAGTGCAGGAGCGCGATGCGCGCGGTGCGGTTGGGGTCGTACTCGATGTGCGCGACCTTGGCCGGCACGCCGTCCTTGTCGTGACGACGGAAGTCGATCACGCGGTAGGCGCGCTTGTGTCCACCACCCTGGTGGCGAACGGTGATCCGACCGGTGTTGTTACGGCCGCCCTTGCTGTGCAGGGGGCGAACCAGCGACTTCTCCGGCGTGGACCGCGTGATCTCGACAAAGTCGGCGACGCTGGAGCCACGACGGCCCGGGGTCGTCGGCTTGTACTTGCGGATACCCATTTCTCAGTCCTCGTCCGATTCCGGACGACTAGACCTCCGTTAGGAGGCCTGGCCGCCGAAGATGTCGATACGGTTGCCCTCGGCAAGGGTCACGATGGCGCGCTTGGTGTTGGCGCGCTTGCCGAAACCGGTCTTGGTGCGCTTGCGCTTACCCTGACGGTTGATCGTGTTGACCCCGGTGACCTTGACCGAGAAGACCGCTTCCACGGCCTGCTTGATCTGGGTCTTGTTGGCGCCGGGCGCGACGATGAACGTGTACTTGTTCTCGTCCAGCAGCGCGTAGCTCTTCTCCGACACAACCGGCTTGATCAGCAGGTCACGCGGGTCGGTGAAGGTCTTGCTGGTAACGGTCGCCTCAGACATCAGGCGTCGCTCCCTTCGGTCTCATCGGCCTTGGGGCCAGACACGAAGGACTCGAAAGCGGCCTGGGTGAAGACCACGTCGTCAGAGACGATCACGTCGTACGTGTTCAGCTGGCCCGGCTCCAGGATGTGAACCTGGGGCAGGTTGCGGGCGGACAGCCACGCGGCCTCGTCGGCGCGCTCGACGACCAGGAGCAGGTTCTTGCGCTCCGAGATCTTGCCGAACAGCGTCTTGGCGGCCTTCGTGGAGGCGGCACCCTCGACCACGCCGGTGACGACGTGGATGCGGGAGTGACGCGCACGGTCCGAGAGGGCACCGCGGAGGGCGGCGGCCTTCATCTTCTTCGGGGTCCGCTGGGAGTAGTCACGCGGCTGCGGGCCGTGGACGACGCCACCGCCGACGAACTGCGGCGCACGGGTCGAACCCTGGCGCGCACGGCCGGTGCCCTTCTGGCGGTACGGCTTGCGGCCACCACCACGGACTTCGCCGCGACGCTTGGTCTTGTGCGTGCCCTGACGGGCAGCAGCCAGCTGAGCGACAACGACCTGGTGGATCAGCGGAACGCTGGTCTTCGCGTCGAAGATCTCCGAGGGGAGCTCGACGGTACCGGCCTTGTCGCCTGCCGGCGAAAGGATGTCAATGGTGCTCATTACCTCAAGCCCCCTTGGCCGCGGTACGGACCAGGACGAGGCCGCCGTTCGGACCGGGGACTGCGCCCTTGATGAGGAGCAGACCCTTCTCCGCGTCAACCGCGTGGATGGTCAGGTTCTGGGTGGTGACGCGCTCGTTACCCATACGACCGGCCATGCGCATGCCCTTGAAGACACGCCCAGGGGTGGCGCAGCCACCGATCGAACCGGGGGAGCGGTGCTTGCGCTGCACACCGTGACCGGCGCCGAGGCCCCGGAAGTTGTGCCGCTTCATGACACCGGCGAAGCCCTTGCCCTTGCTGTTGCCCGTGACGTCAACCTTGACGCCGGACTCGAACACCTCAGCAGTGATCTCCTGGCCGAGCGTGTACTCGCTGGCGTCGGAGGTGCGGAGCTCCACCAGGTGGCGGCGGGGGGTCACGTCGGCCTTGGCGAAGTGGCCCTTGAGGGGCTTGTTCACCTTGCGCGGGTCGATCTCGCCGAAGGCGATCTGGACCGACTCGTAGCCGTCGATGTCGTTCGTACGGACCTGGGTAACGACGCAGGGTCCGGCCTTGACCACGGTCACCGGGACGACACGGTTGTTCTCGTCCCAGACCTGGGTCATGCCGAGCTTCTCGCCCAGGACGCCCTTGATCTGCTTTGCCATCTTCTCGACGCCTCTCAGAGCTTGATCTCGATGTCAACGCCGGCCGGAAGGTCCAGGCGCATCAGCGAGTCAACGGTCTTGGGGGTCGGGTCGAGGATGTCGATCAGGCGCTTGTGCGTGCGCATCTCGAAGTGCTCGCGCGAGTCCTTGTACTTGTGCGGCGACTTGATGACGCAGTACACGTTCTTCTCAGTGGGCAGCGGCACCGGGCCCGCGACCGACGCACCAGTGCGCGTCACCGTCTCGACGATCTTCTTCGCCGAGGAATCGATGACCTCGTGGTCGTAGGCCTTGAGCCGGATGCGGATCTTCTGTCCCGCCATGGCTACTCCGTAGTCCTGTCTCTATGTGGAAACGCTCTGGCTCCCGGTCGGCTGCGGGACGGATCCCGCGGCCTCTCCTCCGACCCACGCGGTCGGGCGTGTCGCACTCCCTCTACAGAAAATTCCCATACGGAAATTCCCTCGTCCAAGGGGGTGCGGTCCCTGTGACCGCGATTCGGGGGAGAAACACCCACCGAGTGCCTGGTGGGCACCGTGCTGACACTTCCCAGAAGATTCCCGTACGTCCGTCCCCATTGCTGCCCCGAGAGGCAGATTAAGGACGACGAGTACTGTGGGACTCGCTTCCGGTCCTCCCGGCGGGAGGCGCGCAGCATCGGCACTCAGCCGAGCAACTTGAGTAGTCTGCCATACGAGGCACGTACCTGGCCAATCGGGCCGAAGAGAATACCCCGCCACGCTGAGTGGTCAAACTGCACCACGCCCTTCTCCCGCCGGGGCCCTCGCCAGGCGAGGTGGGCGTGACCAGCGACAGCCGGAACAGCGCGTCGAGCACGTATCCCAGGGCCGGCGCCGACGGCACCACCCACCGGGCGTGCCACCGGGTCGCCGCCGGAGGCTTTCCGCCGGGGAGTCCCCGGTGGACCGGTTGCTCTCCGGGCCGGCGGGAGACAGTGGGCCGGCCTCGTCATGGTGCGTTCCGGGCCCCGTCGACGACGTGCGCGTGCAGGCGATCAGCCTCTCCGAATCACCTGGCGGAAGGCAGTCTCAGCAGTTCGGAGAAGGCCGGGCGGGTGATCGCCTCGGCGAGCTGAACCCGCCAGTCGGCCAAAGGTTCGAGCCCCGCGGCCGACCAACCGTCGTGGGCGAGGACACTGAAGGCCGGGCGCGCGGCACGACGTACGAACGCGTCGGAGGTGGTCGGCCGGATCCGCTCCGGGTCGAGTCCGCTCAGCCGGTAGGCCTCGCGCGCCAGGCCCATCCAGGTCGTCCGGCCGCTCGCGGTGCCGTGGTAGACACCGCCCGGGGCCTTCCCCGCCAGCGCGGCGAGGCCCAGGTCGACGAGGTGGCGGGCCAGCGCGTAGGACCAAGTGGGCTGGCCGTGCTGGTCGTCGACCACGTCGAGGGTGTCCCGCTGGGCGGCCAGCTTCAGCATGGTGGCGACGAAGTTCGGCCCGTGCTCCCCGTACAGCCACGCGGTCCGCACGATGTAGCCGTCCTGCGGGAGGAGCTCGGCTACGGCCTGTTCGCCGACCAGCTTCGAGCGTCCGTAGGCGTTGACCGGACCGGTCTCGGTGTCCTCGCGGTACGGCTGCGTGGCGTTGCCGGGCAGCACGTAGTCGGTGGAGAGGTGCAGCAGGCGGGCACCGACCTCGGCGCAGGCCGCGGCGAGGACGCGTACGCCGGTGCCGTTGACGGCGGTGGCGGCCTCCTCGGCGGTCTCGGCGCCGTCCACGTCGGTCCAGGCCGCGCAGTTGACGACGACCGCGGCACCCTCGACGGCGGCCCGGACGGCTGCCGGGTGGGTGATGTCGAGGTCGGCGCGGCGCAAGCCCTCGGCTTCGACACCGGAGTCCTTCAGGACGGCCAGGACGTCCTGGCCGAGCATTCCGGCGGCTCCGGTGACGAGCCAGCGGCCGGCTCGCGGGTTCGCGATCACTTCTGCAGGGCCGCCTTCACCTTGAGCGGCTCCCACCAGGCACGGTTCTCGCGGTACCAGTCGACGGTGGCCTTGATGCCGTCCTCGAAGGTGACCTGCGGGGCGTAACCGAGTTCGGCGCCGATCTTGCTGATGTCGATGGAGTAGCGCAGGTCGTGACCCTTGCGGTCCTCGACGTGCTCGACCATGTCCCAGCCGAGGCCCGCGGCCTCCAGCAGGACACCGGTGAGCTCCTTGTTGGTGAGCTCCGTGCCGCCGCCGATGTTGTAGACCTCGCCGGCCCGGCCCCCCCGCATGGCCAGGTCGATGCCGCGGCAGTGGTCGGAGACGTGCAGCCAGTCGCGGACGTTGCCGCCGTTGCCGTACAGCGGGACCTTCTTGCCGTCCATCAGGTTCGAGACGAAGAGCGGGATGACCTTCTCGGGGAACTGGTAGTGCCCGTAGTTGTTGGAGCAGCGGGTGACCACCACGTCCATGCCGTGGGTGCGCGCGTAGGCCAGCGCCAGCAGGTCGGACGACGCCTTCGATGCGGAGTACGGGGAGTTCGGCACCAGCGGCCACTCCTCCGTCCAGGAGCCCGCGCCGATCGAGCCGTAGACCTCGTCGGTGGAGATGTGGACGAAGCGGCCGACACCGTGCTTGCGGGCGGAGTCGAGCAGCACCTGGGTGCCGACCACGTTGGTCATCACGAACGGGCCCGCACCGGCGATCGAACGGTCGACGTGGGACTCGGCCGCGAAGTGCACGACGACGTCGTGACCGGGCATGACCTGGTCGACGGCGTCCGCGTCGCAGATGTCGCCCTTGACGAAGGTGTATCCGGGGTGATCGGCGACCGGGGCGAGGTTCGCCTCGACGCCCGAGTACGTCAGCTTGTCGAAAACAGATATCTGCGCCGTGCCATCTGCAGTTAACTGCTGGCGAACGAATTCCGAACCGATGAAGCCGGCGCCGCCGGTCACAAGAATGCGCATAATACGAAGAGTCTAGCGGCCGACCAACGTCACATGTGCTGAACTCCGATGCCCCCCACACGCTCTCGCATAGGGTTCCCCCCATGCGTGGAATCCTCTTAGCCGGTGGCACCGGATCTCGACTCTGGCCGCTGACCCGGGCAGTCTCCAAGCAGCTGCTCCCCGTCTTCGACAAGCCGATGATCTATTACCCCCTGTCCACCCTGGTGATGGCGGGCATCAGTGAAATCCTGATCATCACCACCCCGGACGACCGCGAACAGTTCGAGCGACTGCTCGGCGACGGCTCACAATTCGGCCTGCGGCTGGAATACGCCGTCCAGGAGCGCCCGGAAGGCATCGCCCAGGCGTTCGTCCTCGGCGCCGACTTCATCGGTGACGAGTCCGTCGCGCTGATCCTCGGCGACAACATCTTCCACGGCAGTGGCCTCGGCACCCGCCTCGCCCAGCACACGGACGCCAAGGGCGGCCGCGTGTTCGCGTACCCGGTGGCGGACCCCACCGCCTACGGCGTGGTCGAGTTCGACGAGCACGGCCAGGCCGTCTCCATCGAGGAGAAACCCGAGAAGCCCAAGTCCCGCTACGCCGTGCCGGGTCTGTACTTCTACGACAACCGCGTCGTCGAGATAGCCGAGGGCCTGGAGCCCAGCGCCCGCGGCGAGCTGGAGATCACCGCCGTCAACGACACCTACCTCCAGGCCGGCGAGCTCAACGTGACCATCCTCGACCGCGGTACCGCGTGGCTGGACACCGGCACCTTCGTCTCGATGGTGCAGGCCTCCGAGTTCGTCCGCGTGATCGAGGAGCGCCAGGGCTTCAAGATCGGCTGCATCGAGGAGGCGGCCTGGCGGGCCGGCCTCATCGACTCCGCGCAGCTGCGCGCGCTCGCCGAACCGCTGACCAAGAGCGGCTACGGCGACTACCTGCTGATGCTGCTCGGCGAGGAGGACGCCCGATGAAGTTCCGCGAACTCTCCATCGCCGGCGCCTTCGAGATCACCCCGCAGCTGCACGGCGACCCGCGCGGCCTGTTCACCGAGTGGTACCGCTTCGACCGCCTCGCCGAGGTCGTCGGCCACCCGCTGAACCTGGCGCAGGCGAACCTCTCGGTCTCCGCCGCGGGCGTGGTCCGCGGCATCCACTTCGCCGACGTACCGCGCGGCCAGGCCAAGTACGTGACCTGCGTACGCGGCGCCGCGCTCGACATCACCGTCGACCTGCGGGTCGGCTCCCCCACCTTCGGCCGGTGGGAAGGTGTCCGCCTCGACGACGTGGACCGCCGCGCGGTCTACATCCCCGAGGGTCTCGGCCACGGCTTCTGCGCGCTGAGCGACGACACGACGCTGTCGTACCTCTGCTCGGAGACCTACAACCCGACCGGCGAGCACGCGGTGCACCCGCTCGACCCCGACCTGGGCATCGAGTGGCCGGCCGAATTCCCGCAGCTGTCCGCCCGCGACGAGGCCGCGCCCTCGCTGGCCGAGGCCCTCGCGACCGGTCTGCTGCCCGACCACGCCGCCTGCCTGGAGTTCACCGAGTCCCTGCGCGTGAACTGACCCATCGCCGTGCGCGGCCGAGGGCCGCACCCCGCCCGGGGTGCGGCCCTCGCTTCGTACCCGGACATGCCGAAGGGCCCCGTCCCACCGCCGAAGCGATGGGCCGGGGCCCTTCAGTGCAACTTGGTGCCCGGTGAACGGGCTACCAGGTCAGAGCACGAAATTACTTCGTGATCTTGGTGACCTGGCCGGCGCCCACGGTACGACCACCCTCACGGATGGCGAACTTCAGGCCCTCCTCCATGGCGACCGGCTGGATCAGCGCGACCGTCATCTCGGTGTTGTCGCCCGGCATGACCATCTCCGTGCCGGCCGGCAGGGTGACGACACCCGTGACGTCCGTGGTACGGAAGTAGAACTGCGGGCGGTAGTTGTTGAAGAACGGGGTGTGACGGCCACCCTCGTCCTTCGACAGGATGTAGGCCTGGGCCTCGAACTCGGTGTGCGGGGTGACCGAACCGGGCTTGATGATGACCTGGCCGCGCTCGACGTCCTCGCGCTTGATGCCACGGAGGAGCAGACCGACGTTCTCGCCCGCCTGGCCCTCGTCGAGGAGCTTGCGGAACATCTCGATACCGGTGACCGTGGTGGTGGTCTTGGTCTCCTTGATACCGATGATGTCGACGGTCTCGTTGACCTTCAGGACACCACGCTCGATACGGCCGGTGACGACGGTACCGCGACCGGTGATCGTGAAGACGTCCTCGACGGGCATGAGGAACGGCTTCTCGGTGTCACGCGGCGGGGTCGGGATGGCCTCGTCGACGGCGGACATGAGGCCGAGGAGCTTCTCGCCCCACTCCTTGTCGCCCTCGAGCGCCTTCAGCGCGGAGACGCGGACGACCGGCAGGTCGTCGCCCGGGAACTCGTACTCGGAGAGGAGCTCGCGGACCTCGAGCTCGACGAGCTCCAGGATCTCCTCGTCGTCCACCATGTCGGCCTTGTTCAGGGCGACGACGATGTAGGGGACGCCGACCTGGCGGGCCAGGAGCACGTGCTCCTTGGTCTGCGGCATCGGGCCGTCGGTGGCGGCGACCACGAGGATCGCGCCGTCCATCTGCGCGGCACCGGTGATCATGTTCTTGATGTAGTCGGCGTGACCCGGGCAGTCGACGTGGGCGTAGTGACGCGCCTCGGTCTGGTACTCGACGTGCGCGATCGAGATGGTGATACCGCGCTGGCGCTCCTCAGGAGCCTTGTCGATCTGGTCGAAGGCCGAGGCCTCGTTCAGGTCCGGGTACGCGTCGTGCAGCACCTTGGTAATGGCGGCCGTGAGGGTCGTCTTACCGTGGTCAATGTGACCGATGGTGCCGATGTTGACGTGCGGCTTAGTCCGCTCGAACTTCGCCTTCGCCACGGGGTCCTCCTGGAGAGTGGTTCTGTACGCCTTACAGATCGGCGCCAGGTGATCTTTGCTGGAAAGCCGGCCCCCCGGGGCAACGGATGATTACTCCTGTTGCCCCAGAGGCTCCGGTGACAAGCCTAAAGCGTGTACTCGGAAGAGTTACTCGCCCTTGGCCTTCGCGATGATCTCCTCGGCGACGTTCCGCGGAACCTCGGCGTAGGAGTCGAACTGCATCGAGTAGCTGGCGCGACCCGAGGTCTTGCTGCGGAGGTCTCCGACGTAGCCGAACATCTCCGAAAGGGGCACGAGGCCCTTCACGACGCGAGCACCGTGACGCTCCTCCATGGCCTGGATCTGGCCACGGCGGGAGTTGATGTCACCGATGACGTCACCCATGTAGTCCTCGGGCGTGGTGACCTCTACGGCCATCATCGGCTCAAGGAGCACGGGAGAAGCCTTGCGCGCGGCCTCCTTGAAGGCCTGCGAACCGGCGATCTTGAAGGCGAGCTCCGAGGAGTCGACCTCGTGGTAGCCACCGTCGAGAAGCGTGACGCGAACGCCCGTCATCTCGTACCCGGCCAGGATGCCGAACTGCATGGCTTCCTGCGCACCGGCGTCGACCGAAGGGATGTACTCCTTCGGGACGCGTCCACCGGTGACCTTGTTCACGAACTCGTACGCCGGACCGTCGGTCTCGGTGATGGGCTCGATCGCGATCTGCACCTTGGCGAACTGACCGGTACCACCGGTCTGCTTCTTGTGCGTGTAGTCGTGACGCTCGACGGCCTTGCGGATCGTCTCGCGGTACGCGACCTGCGGCTTGCCGACGTTGGCCTCGACCTTGAACTCGCGCTTCATACGGTCGACCAGCACCTCGAGGTGCAGCTCGCCCATACCGCCGAGGATGGTCTGGCCCGTCTCCTCGTCCGAGTGAACGTGGAAGGAGGGGTCCTCCTCCGCGAGACGCTGGATGGCGACACCCAGCTTCTCCTGGTCACCCTTGGACTTGGGCTCGATGGCGACCTGGATGACCGGCGCCGGGAAGTCCATGGACTCCAGGATCACCTGGTTCTTGTCGTCACACAGCGTCTCACCGGTGGTGGTCTGCTTCAGGCCCATCACGGCGACGATGTCGCCGGCGCCCACCGAGTCGATCTCCTCACGCTTGTTCGCGTGCATGCGGTAGATCTTGCCGATGCGCTCCTTCTTGCCCTTGACGGAGTTCAGCACCGCAGTGCCGGCCTCCAGGCGGCCCGAGTAAACCCGGACGAAGGTGAGCTTGCCGAGGTGCGGGTCGCTCATGATCTTGAACGCGAGCGCGGCGAGGGGCTCCTCGTCGGACGGCTTGCGCTTCACGACGACCTCGGGGTCGCGGACGTCGTGGCCCTCGATGGCCTCGATGTCCAGCGGCGACGGCAGGTAGCGGACGACGGCGTCGAGCAGGGGCTGAACACCCTTGTTCTTGAACGCCGTGCCACAGAACACCGCGGTGATCGTGGGCTCGCCCTTGCCCTTGCCGGAGTTCAGGATGATCCGACGGACGGCGGCGTGCAGCTGCTCGACGGTGGGCTCGTTGCCCTCCAGGAACAGCTCCATGATCTCGTCGTCGTTCTCGGCGACGGTCTCGACCAGCTTGCCGCGCCACTCTTCAGCAGCCTCGGTGTGCGTGGCCGGGATGTCGACGATGTCGTACATCTCGCCCTTGGTCGCCTCGGCGGACCAGACGAACGCCTTCATCGTGACGAGGTCGACGACACCCTGGAAGTCGGCCTCGGCACCGATGGGGAGCTGCATGACGATCGGAACCGCACCGAGGCGGTCCTTGATCATGTCGACGCAGCGGTGGAACTCGGCGCCGGTACGGTCGAGCTTGTTGACGAAGCAGATACGCGGCACGCCGTAGCGGTCCGCCTGACGCCAAACGGTCTCGGACTGCGGCTCGACGCCGGCCACACCGTCGAAGACGGTGACGGCGCCGTCGAGGACGCGGAGCGAACGCTCCACCTCGACGGTGAAGTCGACGTGACCCGGGGTGTCGATGATGTTGATGGTGTGGTCAACATCTTCGAGCGGCCAGTGGCAGGTGGTCGCGGCAGACGTGATGGTGATACCACGCTCCTGCTCCTGCTCCATCCAGTCCATCGTGGCGGCGCCGTCGTGGACCTCACCGATCTTGTACGACACACCGGTGTAGAACAGGATGCGCTCGGTGGTGGTCGTCTTGCCCGCGTCGATGTGGGCCATGATCCCGATGTTGCGGACCTTGGCCAGGTCAAGCGAAGTGGTAGCCATAAGGCTTCGGTCTTCTCTCGGTCTCGATGTGGGGTGGGACTACCAGCGGTAGTGCGCGAAGGCCTTGTTGGACTCGGCCATCTTGTGCGTGTCCTCGCGCTTCTTGACGGCAGCGCCAAGACCGTTGGAGGCGTCGAGCAGCTCGTTCATGAGGCGCTCGGTCATGGTCTTCTCACGACGGGCGCGGGAGTAACCCACGAGCCAGCGGAGGGCCAGGGTCGACTGGCGACCCGGCTTGACCTCGACGGGGACCTGGTAGGTCGCGCCACCGACACGGCGGGACTTGACCTCGAGGGACGGCTTGACGTTCTCCAGCGCGCGCTTCAGCGTGATGACCGGGTCGTTGCCGGTCTTCTCGCGGAGGCCTTCCATGGCGCCGTAGACGATGCGCTCGGCGGTGGAGCGCTTGCCGTTCAGGAGGATCTTGTTGATGAGCGACGTCACCAGAGGAGATGCGTAGACCGGGTCGATGATGACCGGGCGCTTCGGGGCGGGGCCCTTACGAGGCATTCTTACTTCTCCTTCTTGGCGCCGTAGCGGCTGCGGGCCTGCTTGCGGTTCTTGACAGCCTGGGTGTCAAGCGCACCGCGGATGATCTTGTAACGAACACCCGGCAGGTCCTTCACACGGCCACCACGCACGAGCACGATCGAGTGCTCCTGCAGGTTGTGTCCCTCACCCGGAATGTAAGCGGTGACCTCGATGCCGGAGGTCAGACGCACACGCGCGACCTTACGGAGCGCCGAGTTCGGCTTCTTCGGGGTGGTCGTGAACACACGCGTGCAGACGCCGCGACGCTGGGGCGAAGCCTCAAGCGCGGGGGTCTTTGTCTTCTCGACCTTGTCCTGCCGGCCCTTACGGACCAGCTGCTGGATCGTAGGCACTACTTCTCCGGTTTCTGTGTGCCGTGTAGTGAAACTAACCTGGAACTTCCCCGACCCACGCGGTCGGGTGTGTCGAACACTGCACGCTTTCACCGAAGTGAGTCGGGCGCAGATTGCGGTGTGGTCTTCTCGGCTCTCCGCGGGGTCTTACGCACACGCGGGAGCCCAGGGCACACCCCAGGCACAAGGTCAGAGCGTACCTACCTCACAGAGGTAGGTCAAAACAAATGCCCAGCACGAAAACCCGCCGCGCGCAAGTGGGGAGCGGCCCGATCGGCCCTCTGCCACACCCCGGCGCCCTAAACTGACAGCTTGACCGGGCGCGGGGCGCCTACGCGTCGATCAGCAGGGAGCAGCACATTGGGGACCGTGGCACCCGAACCGACCACAGTCGACGCCCGCCTCCCGGCCCCCCGCAGACCCGCCCCGCACAGAACCGCCATCCGCCGGATCACCCGCGCCCGCGGCCCCCTGCTGGCCTCACTGATCGCCTCGGCCGCCTTCTGCGCGGCCTGGGTGGCCCGCGGCGCCTTCCCCTTCGGGAACACCGGTCGGGCCCTGAACGACCAGGCCAACCAGTACGTGCCCTTCCACCGGGCGCTGTGGGACCTGGTCCACGGGCAGGCCGCCGGAGACCTGCTCTTCACCTGGCGCGGCGGCTTCGGACAGCAGTTCCTGGCCGACTACCACACCTATCTCGGCAACCCCTTCTCCTGGCTCGCCGTCCTCGTCCCCCGCGCCCACGTCGACCTCGCCGTCTTCGCGATCACCCCCCTCACGCTGGGCGCCGCCGCGGCCGTGATGACGGTCTACCTCGGCAAGCTGCACCCCGGCCCGTGGTGGCAGCGCGGCGTGCTCGGAGCGACGTACGGCCTGTGCGGCTGGGCGCTCAGCGACGCCTCGTACATCCCCATGTGGCTCTGGGGCCTGGTCGCGTTCCCGATGCTCGGCATCGCCGTCGAGTGGTGCCTGGAGGAGCGCCGCTGGCCGGGCGTGGCCCTGCTGGTCGCGCTCGCCTGGTTCGGGAACTTCTACACCGCGATGATGGCGACGATGGCCGCCTGCCTCCTGCTGGCCATCCGCATGATCACGCGCGACATGACGGGCCGGCAGCGGCTGCGCGCGCTGTGGCGGGCCGCGACGGCCACCGGCACCGGGATCCTGCTGACCCTGCCGCTGCTCCTGCCGTCGTTCCTGGCCAGCGGGGCCGCGCAGCCCACCAGGGCCGCCGCCTTCGACCCCGTACGGATCGAGCTCTTCCTCGCCGGCATGCTCCCGGCCACGCACCTGTGGGGCGGCCGCCCCCGGCTCTACGTCGCCTCGCTCGGGCTGATCCTGGCCGGCTCCTTCCTCCTCAACACCGCCGTCGCGCGGCGGACCCGCCTGGTGTGGGCGCTCGCCACGGCGCTGGTCCTGGCCTCCTTCCAGTTCCCGCCCACGCAGTACGTGTGGCACGGGCTGGCGGTGCCGAACGGCAACCCGTACCGCGAGACCTTCGTCTTCAGCGGGATGGTGGTGGTCCTGGCCTGGCTGGCGCTGGCCAACCGGCCGCGCCCGCTGCACGTGGCCCTGGTCGCGGGCCTGCTGGTGGCGGCCACCTTCGTCCTGCGGCGCGCCGACGACTTCGGCGGGTGGACCTGGCCGGCCGTGCTCGGCGGCGGTGCGGTCTCCCTACTGGCCCTGGTCCTGCTGCGGCTCGGCGAGAAGCGCCGGTTCCTGATCCCGGTGGCCGCCGCCCTGATGATCGGCGTGGTGTTCGCGGAGTCCACGGTGGCCGCCGCCAACGCGGACGCCCGCCGGTCCCGCGAACGCTGGGCCAAGCCCGTCGCCACGTCGAACCGCTCGATCGGCAGCCACTTCGAGGCCGTACGGGACGTGGCCGGCTGGCCCGCCCACCGGACCGACTCGGGTGCCCCGCAGAGCGCGTACAACGACGCCCTGGCGCTGCGCGCGGAGGGGCCGCAGTACTACAGCAGCTACCTCCCCGAGGCCACCTACCAGGCCCTGGAGCCCCTGGGCTACGGCTTCAAGAACGACGGCCGGACCTTCTTCGGCGCCGACGACCCGGTGCTCGACGCGATCTTCTCGGTCGGCGCGCGGGTCCGCCCGGGAACCGCCCCGGGCACCTGGACGGCCTCGAAGTTCCCCGCGCCCCCGCTGGTCACCGTCCGCACCACCCCGTACACCTCCCCCAACCCGGCCGAGAGCGTCTACGCCCGCCAGGAGAACGTCCTGGGCGCCACCGTCCACCAGGTCCCGCCCGTCACCCGCGGCGGCACCGCCACGGCGCACACGTACACCGCCCGCTGCACCCCCGGCTCCGAGGCCTACTGGTACTCCCCCACCCTCTACGGCACCGTCCGCGCCGGGAACGGCCCCCAGCGGCTCCTGGAGGACCGGATGACCGGCGTGACCCCGCTGGGCACCGTCCCCGCCTCGGGCCAGGTCGACGTCACCGTGCAGACCCGTACGAAGGACGCGGACGCGGGCGCGTACCCGCTCGGCTGTCTGGACCGCGGGGCGCTCGACAGGACCGTCCGCCACCTCACCACCACCGGCGCCACCGCGATCGAGGTCGGCGGTCACTCGATCACGGCCACCGTCCCCGCGCACACCGGGGGCACGGCCGTCCTCGCCACGACCGCCGTCCCGGGCTGGCACTGCTCGGCCCCCCTGAAGCCCTTCCACGGCCTCCTGGCCATGGACCTCCCCGCGGGCACGGACAAGGTCACCTGCACCTTCACCCCGAAGGGCCTCACCCCGGGCCTGGCAGGCGCCGCCTTCGGCCTGCTCCTCCTCGCCTCCGTCGCGACGAGCGGCCTGCGGCGCCGGCGCGGCTGACACCGCAGCGGCGGAACGGGCTCTCACCGGGCCGCGGCGGCCCGGTGAGGGCCCGCCGCTCTCTCCGCGTCCGCCGTGGGAACGAAAAGGCCCCCCGCCGCTCCTCTCGGAGCGACGGGGGGCTTCTTCATACGAGCTCTCAGCCGTTGTACGGGCCGTAGTCGTAGTCCTCCAGCGGGACAGCCTGGCCGGAGCCGGAGCCGAAGGGCGAGTAGTCGATGTCGTCGTAACCGACGGCCGAGTACATCGCTGCCTTGGCCTCTTCGGTGGGCTCGACCCGGATGTTGCGGTAGCGGGCGAGGCCCGTACCGGCCGGGATGAGCTTACCGATGATGACGTTCTCCTTGAGGCCGATGAGGCTGTCGGACTTGGCGTTGATCGCCGCATCCGTCAGGACTCGGGTCGTCTCCTGGAAGGAGGCGGCCGACAGCCAGGATTCCGTCGCCAGCGAGGCCTTGGTGATACCCATCAGCTGCGGACGGCCGGAGGCGGGGTGACCGCCCTCGGTGACCACACGACGGTTCTCGGTCTCGAACTTCGACCGCTCGACCAGCTCGCCCGGCAGGAGCTCCGCGTCGCCGGACTCGATGATCGTCACGCGGCGCAGCATCTGCCGGATGATGATCTCGATGTGCTTGTCGTGGATCGACACGCCCTGCGAGTTGTAGACCTTCTGGACTTCGCCGACCAGGTGGACCTGGACGGCACGCTGACCGAGGATGCGCAGCACGTCGTGCGGGTTGGTGGCACCCATGGTGAGCTTCTGGCCCACCTCGACGTGGTCGCCCTCGTGCACGATGACCTTGGCGCGCTTCGAGATCGGGAACGCCGTCTCGTCGCTGCCGTCGTCGGGCGTGATGACGATCTTCTTCGTCTTCTCGGTCTCCTCGATCCGCACGCGACCGGCGGCCTCGGAGATCGGGGCGACACCCTTCGGGGTACGGGCCTCGAAGAGCTCGACGACACGCGGCAGACCCTGCGTGATGTCGTCACCGGCCACACCACCGGTGTGGAAGGTACGCATCGTCAGCTGGGTACCGGGCTCACCGATGGACTGGGCGGCGATGATGCCGACCGCCTCACCGATGTCGACCAGCTTGCCGGTGGCGAGCGAGCGTCCGTAGCAGAAGGCACAGGTGCCGACCGCGGACTCACAGGTCAGGACCGAGCGGGTCTTGACCTCCTCGACGCCGTTGGCGACCAGGGCGTCGATGAGCACGTCACCGAGGTCGACGTTGGCCGGCGCGATGACCTTGCCGTCGATGACGACGTCCTCGGCCAGCATGCGGGCGTAGATCGAGGTCTCGACGTCGTCGGCCTTGCGCAGCACGCCGTCCTCGCCGCGAACGGCGATCTTCAGCTTCAGGCCGCGCTCGGTGCCGCAGTCCTCCTCGCGGATGATGACGTCCTGCGAGACGTCCACCAGACGACGGGTCAGGTAACCCGAGTCGGCGGTACGCAGGGCGGTGTCCGCCAGACCCTTACGGGCACCGTGCGTGGAGATGAAGTACTCCAGAACGGTGAGGCCCTCACGGAAGGACGCCTTGATCGGACGCGGGATGGTCTCGTTCTTCGCGTTCGACACCAGACCACGCATACCGGCGATCTGTCGCATCTGCATCATGTTTCCTCGGGCACCCGAGTCAACCATCATGAAGATGGGGTTCGTCTTGGGGAAGTTCGCGTTCATCGCCTCGGCAACCTCGTTGGTCGCCTTGGTCCAGATCGCGATGAGCTCCTGCGTGCGCTCGTCCTTGGTGATCAGACCGCGCTCGTACTGCTTCTGGACCTTCTCGTCCATCGCCTCGTAGCCCGCGACGATGGCCTTCTTGGCCTCGGGCACGACGACGTCGGAGATGGCCACGGTGACGCCCGAACGGGTCGCCCAGTGGAAGCCGGCCGCCTTCAGGTTGTCGAGCGTCGCCGCCACGATGACCTTGGGGTAGCGCTCCGCCAGGTCGTTGACGATCTCGGAGAGCTGCTTCTTGCCCACCGAGTAGTCGACGAACGGGTAGTCCTCGGGCAGCAGCTCGTTGAAGAGCGCGCGACCCAGGGTCGTCTTCAGACGGAAGCTGTCGCCCGGCTGGAACTCCTGCTCGCCCTCCTCGGCGACCGGCGCCACCCAGCCGCGCGGCGGGATGGTGCCCACCGGGAAGCGGATGTCGACGGACGACTGCAGCGCGAGCTCGCCGTTGTCGAACGCCATGGTCGCCTCGGCCGTGGAGCCGAACGCGCGGCCCTCGCCCTTGGTGTCACGGAGCTCACCGTCGGTGGTCAGGAAGAACAGACCGAGGACCATGTCCTGGGTCGGCATCGTGACCGGACGGCCGTCGGCCGGCTTGAGGATGTTGTTCGAGGACAGCATCAGGATGCGGGCCTCGGCCTGCGCCTCCGCGGAGAGCGGCAGGTGCACGGCCATCTGGTCACCGTCGAAGTCCGCGTTGAACGCGGTGCAGACGAGCGGGTGGATCTGGATGGCCTTGCCTTCGACCAGCTGGGGCTCGAAGGCCTGGATGCCGAGGCGGTGCAGCGTGGGCGCACGGTTCAGCAGAACCGGGTGCTCGGCGATGACCTCTTCGAGGACGTCGTAGACGACCGTGCGGCCGCGCTCGACCATCCGCTTGGCGCTCTTGATGTTCTGCGCGTGGTTCAGGTCGACCAGGCGCTTCATCACGAACGGCTTGAAGAGCTCCAGCGCCATGGCCTTGGGCAGACCGCACTGGTGCAGCTTCAGCTGCGGACCGACGACGATCACGGAACGCGCGGAGTAGTCCACACGCTTACCGAGAAGGTTCTGACGGAATCGACCCTGCTTACCCTTCAGCATGTCGCTGAGGGACTTCAGGGGACGGTTACCGGGACCGGTCACCGGACGACCACGACGACCGTTGTCGAAGAGGGCGTCCACGGCCTCCTGAAGCATGCGCTTCTCGTTGTTCACGATGATCTCGGGGGCACCGAGGTCGAGGAGACGCTTCAGACGGTTGTTGCGGTTGATCACGCGGCGGTACAGGTCGTTCAGGTCGGAGGTCGCGAAGCGGCCACCGTCCAGCTGCACCATCGGACGCAGGTCCGGCGGGATCACCGGCACGCAGTCCAGAACCATGCCCTTGGGCTTGTTGCTGGTCTGCAGGAACGCGGAGACGACCTTGAGGCGCTTGAGCGCACGGGTCTTCTTCTGGCCCTTGCCGGTACGGATGATCTCGCGGAGGCGCTCGGCCTCCTCCTCGAGGTCGAAGGACTCCAGGCGCTTCTGCAGCGCGGCGGCGCCCATGCAACCGTCGAAGTACGTGCCGAAGCGGTCACGCAGCTCGCGGTAGAGGAGCTCGTCGCCCTCCAGGTCCTGGACCTTGAGGTTCTTGAAGCGGGCCCACACCTCGTCGAGGCGGTCGATCTCGCGCTGGGCGCGGTCACGGAGCTGCTTCATCTCACGCTCGGCACCTTCGCGCACCTTGCGGCGTACGTCGGCCTTCGCGCCCTCGGCCTCCAGCTCGCCCAGGTCGGTCTCGAGCTTCTTGGCCCGGCCTTCGAGGTCCGCGTCGCGGCGGTTCTCGATCTGCTGGCGCTCGACGGAGACGTGCGCCTCCAGCGACGGGAGGTCGCGGGTGCGACGCTCGTCGTCGACGAACGTGATCATGTACGCGGCGAAGTAGATGACCTTCTCGAGGTCCTTCGGCGCGAGGTCCAGCAGGTATCCGAGGCGCGACGGGACGCCCTTGAAGTACCAGATGTGGGTGACGGGAGCGGCAAGCTCGATGTGACCCATCCGCTCACGACGCACCTTGGCGCGCGTGACCTCGACGCCACAACGCTCACAGATGATGCCCTTGAAGCGGACACGCTTGTACTTGCCGCAGTAGCACTCCCAGTCCCGGGTAGGACCGAAGATCTTCTCGCAGAAGAGTCCGTCCTTCTCGGGCTTGAGGGTGCGGTAGTTGATGGTCTCCGGCTTCTTGACCTCGCCGTGCGACCAGGTTCGGATGTCGTCCGCGGTGGCAAGGCCGATCCGCAGCTCGTCGAAGAAGTTGACGTCGAGCACTGTGCGTCAATCCCTCTTTCGGGGTCGAGTCTCAATCATGGTCTGAACGGTCCCGGGGATGACGGGGGGCTCTTGAGCGAGCCCCCCGTCAGGCCCGTCAGACCTCTTCGACGCTGCTCGGCTCGCGCCGGGACAGGTCGATACCGAGCTCCTCCGCCGCGCGGAAGACGTCCTCGTCGGTGTCGCGCATCTCGATGGACATGCCGTCCGAGGACAGCACCTCCACGTTGAGGCAGAGCGACTGCATTTCCTTGATGAGCACCTTGAAGGACTCGGGAATGCCCGGCTCGGGGATGTTCTCGCCCTTGACGATGGCCTCGTAGACCTTCACGCGGCCGGTCACGTCGTCGGACTTGATGGTCAGGAGCTCCTGGAGGGCGTAAGCGGCGCCATAAGCCTCGAGCGCCCACACCTCCATCTCACCGAAGCGCTGGCCACCGAACTGCGCCTTACCACCCAGCGGCTGCTGCGTGATCATCGAGTACGGACCGGTCGACCGAGCGTGGAGCTTGTCGTCGACCAGGTGGTGGAGCTTGAGGATGTACATGTACCCGATCGAGATCGGGTCCGGGAACGGCTCGCCGGAGCGGCCGTCGAACAGGCGCGCCTTACCGGACGGGAGGACCAGACGGTCACCGTCGCGGTTCGGGATGGTGTGCTCGAAGAGGCCGGCGAGCTCATCCTCGCGGGCACCGTCGAACACGGGGGTGGCGACGTTGGTACCGGGCTCGACACGGTCGGCCCCGATGACCTTCAGACGCTCGGCCCAGTCCTCGGCCAGGCCGGAGACGTCCCAGCCGCGGCTGGCGAGCCAGCCGAGGTGGATCTCCAGGACCTGTCCCGGGTTCATTCGGGACGGGACACCCAGCGGGTTCAGGATGATGTCGACCGGCGTGCCGTCCTCAAGGAAGGGCATGTCCTCGATCGGAAGGATCTTGGAGATGACACCCTTGTTGCCGTGGCGGCCGGCGAGCTTGTCACCGTCGGTGATCTTGCGCTTCTGGGCGACGTAGACGCGGACCAGCTGGTTCACGCCCGGAGGAAGCTCGTCGCCCTCCTCGCGGTCGAAGACGCGGACACCGATGACCTTGCCGATCTCACCGTGAGGGACCTTGAGCGAGGTGTCACGCACCTCGCGGGCCTTCTCACCGAAGATCGCGCGGAGCAGGCGCTCCTCCGGGGTC
Organism: Streptomyces sp. CLCI03; assembly: GCF_053615355.1. Lineage (NCBI taxonomy): Bacteria > Bacillati > Actinomycetota > Actinomycetes > Kitasatosporales > Streptomycetaceae > Streptomyces > Streptomyces sp. CLCI03. Next base: position 3,439,051 of record NZ_CM132132.1, read on the forward strand.
AGCTCGGTCTCACCCTTGGGCGTGACCTTGCCGACCAGGATGTCGCCGGCGACGACGTCCGCACCGATGCGGATGATGCCGCGCTCGTCGAGGTCGGCGAGGACCTCCTCGGAGACGTTCGGGATGTCCCGGGTGATCTCCTCGGGGCCCAGCTTGGTGTCACGGGCGTCGACCTCGTGCTCCTCGATGTGGATCGAGGAGAGGACGTCGTCCTGCACGAGGCGCTGCGACAGGATGATCGCGTCCTCGTAGTTGTGACCTTCCCAGGGCATGAACGCGACGAGCAGGTTCTTGCCGAGGGCCATTTCGCCCTCTTCGGTCGCGGGACCGTCGGCGAGGACCTGGGACTCGATGATCCGGTCACCCTCGTTGACGATGACCTTCTGGTTGACCGAGGTGCCCTGGTTCGAGCGGGAGAACTTGGCGACGCGGTACGTGGTGTACGTGCCGTCGTCGTTGGCGACGGTGATGTAGTCGGCCGAGACCTCCTGGACGACACCGTCCTTCTCCGCACGGATCGAGTCACCGGCGTCGACCGCACAGCGGTACTCCATGCCGGTGCCGACGAGCGGGGCCTCCGCCTTGATGAGCGGAACGGCCTGGCGCATCATGTTCGCGCCCATGAGGGCACGGTTGGCGTCGTCGTGCTCCAGGAAGGGGATCATCGCGGTCGCGACGGACACCATCTGGCGCGGGGAGACGTCCATGTAGTCGACGTCGTCGCCGGCGATGTAGTCGATCTCGCCGCCACGACGACGCACCAGCACGCGGTTCTCGGTGAAGCGCATGTCCTCGGACAGGCCGGCGTTGGCCTGGGCGATGACGAAGCGGTCTTCCTCGTCGGCCGTGAGGTAGTCGACCTCGTCGGTGACGACACCGTCGATGACCTTGCGGTACGGGGTCTCGACGAAACCGAACGCGTTGACGCGACCGTAGGAGGCGAGCGAGCCGATCAGACCGATGTTCGGGCCTTCAGGGGTCTCGATCGGGCACATGCGGCCGTAGTGCGACGGGTGAACGTCACGGACCTCGAAGCCGGCCCGCTCACGGGACAGACCGCCGGGGCCCAGCGCCGACAGGCGGCGCTTGTGGGTCAGGCCCGAGAGCGGGTTGTTCTGGTCCATGAACTGCGACAGCTGGCTGGTGCCGAAGAACTCCTTGATGGAGGCGACGACCGGCCGGATGTTGATCAGGGTCTGCGGCGTGATGGCCTCGACGTCCTGGGTCGTCATGCGCTCGCGGACGACGCGCTCCATACGAGCCAGACCCGTGCGGACCTGGTTCTGGATGAGCTCGCCGACGTTGCGCAGACGACGGTTGCCGAAGTGGTCGATGTCGTCGGTCTCGACGACGATCGAACGGCCGGACTCACCGGTGGTCTCGGTCTCGCCGGCGTGCAGCTTGACCAGGTACTTGATGGTCGCGATGACGTCGTCGGTGGTGAGCACACCGGCGTCGAGCGGCTCGTCGGCGCCGAGCTTCTTGTTCACCTTGTAGCGGCCGACCTTGGCGAGGTCGTAGCGCTTCGGGTTGAAGTAGAGGTTCTCGAGCAGCGTCTGAGCGGCCTCGCGGGTCGGCGGCTCGCCCGGGCGCAGCTTGCGGTAGATGTCGAGCAGCGCGTCGTCCTGGCCCTGGGTGTGGTCCTTCTCCAGGGTGGCGCGCATGGACTCGTACTCGCCGAACTCCTCGAGGATCTGCTCGGTGGTCCAGCCGAGAGCCTTCAGGAGGACGGTGACGGACTGCTTGCGCTTGCGGTCGATGCGGACACCGACCATGTCGCGCTTGTCGATCTCCATCTCCAGCCAGGCACCCCGGGACGGGATGATCTTCGCGGAGAAGATGTCCTTGTCGGACGTCTTGTCGATGGAGGAGTCGAAGTAGACACCGGGGGAGCGGACAAGCTGCGACACGACGACACGCTCGGTGCCGTTGATGACGAAGGTGCCCTTGTTGGTCATGAGCGGGAAGTCGCCCATGAAGACCGTCTGAGACTTGATCTCTCCGGTCTCGTTGTTCGTGAACTCGGCCGTGACGAACAGCGGAGCCGCGTACGTGAAGTCGCGCTCCTTGCACTCGTCGACAGAGTTCTTCGCCGGCTCGAAACGGTGGTCGCGGAAGGTCAGCGACATCGACCCGGAGAAGTCCTCGATCGGCGAGATCTCCTCGAAGATCTCTTCCAGACCGGACTTGGTGGGGACGTCCTGTCCACTCTCAAGCGCCGACTCGACGCGAGACTTCCAGGCGGCGTTGCCGAGAAGCCAGTCAAAGCTCTCGGTCTGCAGCGCCAGGAGGTTCGGAACCTCGAGGGGCTCCTTGATCTTTGCAAAGGAGATGCGCAGCGGGGCGGTGCTGGCACCGTTGTTCGTATTGGTCGAGGCGTTGCGCGAGGCGGCCAAGAGGGGGTCCTTCCGAGGGCTCGGACTCACTACGCGCGTACCGGTCCCAGCAGACACAGAAGACAAGCCCCCCGAATCCAACCGAAAAGGCCAGGTCAGGGTGGATCAATCAAGTGTGCTCAAGCGTGGGCATGTCCCTGGCGACGGGCAGGGGACAGCTAACAGGCAGCGCAAAGGGTCAGTGTAGCCACTCGGCTCACTGATGTCCAGACCAGGTTTCCGGAAACCGGCAACAGGCCTTCCCCATGTCGTTCAACCAACACTGTGTCCAACGCTGCGGCGCCCGTACTCGTGCACAGAGCGCGTATCAGTACTGCCCTCTTCGTAGTCGATCCATGCCTCGGATCTCGGATCCAGGCGGTCGACCTCTCGACGGGACTGAGAATTGCGCGCCGCGTCCCGTTCGTCAAGGCCCCCTGCTCCGAGCGGATCATCTTCGGACCCTGCGTCGGAGCAACGATGATCACCCTACTCCCCAACGAGACCAGGGCAAGTCAGGCACTACGGGTACGCCAAAGGGCGACCACCCTTACGGGTGATCGCCCTTTGCTGAGGCCCTGGAGGGCCTCAGAGGTGTTACTTGACCTCGACAGCCGCGCCGGCAGCCTTGAGGGACTCGGCGGCCTTGTCAGCGGCCTCCTTGGCGACCTTCTCGAGGACCGGCTTCGGAGCGCCGTCGACGAGGTCCTTGGCCTCCTTCAGACCCAGGGAGGTCAGCTCACGCACGACCTTGATGACCTGGATCTTCTTGTCGCCGGCACCGGTGAGGATGACGTCGAACTCGTCCTGCTCCTCGGCGGCCGCACCGGCGTCGCCACCGGCGACACCCGCGGGGGCAACGGCGACGGCCGCGGCGGCGGTGACGTCGAACTTCTCCTCGAAGGCCTTGACGAACTCGGAGAGCTCGATGAGGGTCATCTCCTCGAACTGGGCGAGGAGGTCGTCCTGAGAGAGCTTCGCCATGATGGGCGATCCTTCCACTAAATCGGCAGGTGCCGGATGTATATAGAGGCGGGCGTAACGGCCCGCTACGACCCGCGCACTAGGCGGCGCGGATCAATGCGCGAGCCGAATTACTCGGCACCGCCCTGCTCGGCGAGCTTGACGCGAAGCGCTTCCGCGGTGCGGACGAACTTCGACGGCAGCGCCTGGAAGAGCGAGGCAGCCTGAGACTGCTTGCCCTTGAACGCGCCGGCCAGCTTGCTGAGCAGAACCTCGCGGGACTCAAGGTCCGCAAGCTTCTTGATGTCGTCGGCGGAGAGAGCCTTACCGTCAAGGACACCGGCCTTGATGATGAGGTTCTGGTTCTCCTTGGCGAAGTCACGCAGAGCCTTCGCCGACTCCACCGGGTCACCGGTGATGAAGGCGACCGCGGTCGGACCAGCGAAGTGCTCGTCCAGCGCGGTGATCCCGGCCTGGTTGGCCGCAATCTTGGTCAGCGTGTTCTTCACCACGGCGTACTGGGCGTTCTCACCGAGGGAGCGACGCAGCGTCTTGAGCTGCGCGACGGTGAGACCCCGGTACTCGGTCAGCACGGCGGCGTTGGAGCTCTGGAACGCGTCCTTGAGCTCGGCCACCGATGCAGCCTTGTTGGGCGTCGGCATGGTGCGTTCGCCTCCTTCCGGGTGATGAGGACCGCTCAGAAGGGGCTGAACAAAAAACGCCCCGGCGCAGGCGCCAGGGCGTGGCTCGACCGGAACGAATTCCGGGAACCTTCCACAGTCACCTACGCGGGTCGTCCGTATTCAACGGATCCTTCGGCCACCGAACCCTTGCGGGCACGGCAACGACCAGCGGTCTTTGGCTTCTGGGGAAGACTACGTGAAGGGGTGCAGCCGAGGCAAATCGCCTCAGGAGCCGAGGTCCGGGCCGCCCGGCCCGGCGTCCCGCCTCGAAGGTGGCGACGCACTCCGCAGGCCGTCAGGCCGCCCACGAGCCGCGAGAAGCGCCCACGGTCGCGGCACGCGGGCCGGCGGCCCGAACACGGAAGCGGGCCCCCCGCCACCCTGTGAAGGGGGCGAGGGGCCCGCTGAGCCACTCGGTGAGCCGTCAGGCTCAGACAGCAGCCGGGTCTTCCTCGACGAGGAGGTTCCGGGTGCGGTTCGAGTCCAGGTGGATACCGGGGCCCATCGTGGTGCTGAGGGCGGCCTTCTTGATGTAGCGGCCCTTCGCGGCGGACGGCTTCAGACGAAGGATCTCGTCCAGGGCCGCGCCGTAGTTCTCGACGAGCTGCTCATCGGTGAAGGAGACCTTGCCGATGATGAAGTGCAGGTTCGAGTGCTTGTCGACGCGGAACTCGATCTTGCCACCCTTGATCTCGGTGACAGCCTTCGCGACGTCCATCGTGACGGTGCCGGTCTTCGGGTTCGGCATCAGGCCACGGGGACCGAGCACGCGGCCGAGGCGGCCGACCTTGCCCATGAGGTCCGGGGTGGCCACAACGGCGTCGAACTCGTTCAGGCGGTTGCCCTTGGCGATCTCGTTGATCAGCTCGTCGTCGCCGACAATGTCGGCGCCGGCGGCTTCCGCGGCCGCAGCACGGTCACCGGTCGCGAAGACCAGGACCCGGGCGGTCTTGCCGGTGCCGTGCGGGAGGTTCACGGTGCCGCGGACCATCTGGTCGGCCTTGCGCGGGTCGACACCCAGGCGGAAGGCGACCTCGACGGTGCCGTCGAACTTGGTCGTGGAGGTCTCCTTGGCGAGACGGACGGCCTCGAGCGGGGCGTACAGCTTCTCCCGGTCGACCTTGGCGTCCGCAGCGCGGAGAGTCTTGCTGCGCTTCACTTCTGCTCCTGTGTTTTGGCTTCAGGCATGGAGTCGTGGTGCGGACCAGCGCTTGGTCCTACCACTGATGGTGCTGGGGGTGGCTGGATCAGCCTTCGACGGTGACGCCCATCGAACGCGCGGTGCCGGCAATGATCTTGACGGCGGCGTCGATGTCGTTGGCGTTCAGGTCGGGCATCTTCAGCTCGGCGATCTCCTTGACCTGGGCAGCCGTGAGCTTGGCGACCTTGGTCTTGTGGGGCTCGCCGGAGCCCTTCTCGATGCCCGCGTGCTTCAGGATGAGGCGCGCGGCCGGCGGAGTCTTGGTGATGAAGGTGAAGGAGCGGTCGTCGTAGACCGTGATCTCCACCGGCACGACCATGCCACGCTGCGACTCGGTCGCGGCGTTGTAGGCCTTGCAGAACTCCATGATGTTGACGCCGTGCTGACCGAGCGCGGGGCCGACCGGCGGAGCCGGGTTGGCCGCACCGGCCTTGATCTGGAGCTTGATAAGCCCCGTGACCTTCTTCTTCTTGGGAGGCATTGCTCTCTCCGGGTCCTAGTGAGAGTTTTCAGCCGCCCATCCGGTCATCCGGATGGAGGCATACCGCACCACGATAACGGGTATCGGTGCGGGGCTAAAAACCGAGCAGGTCAGACCGCCCTTCACGGGGCGATCTGACCTGTCCGGAAGCTGTCGCTCAGAAGATCAGTTCTTCTGGATCTGGTCGAAGCTGAGCTCGACCGGGGTCTCACGGCCGAAGATCTCGACGAGGCCCTTGACCTTCTTCGAGTCGGGGTTGATCTCGTTGATGGTCGCCTGCAGCGTCGCGAACGGGCCGTCGGTGACGGTGACCGAGTCGCCGACCTCGAAGTCCAGGACCTCGATGGTGCGCTTGACGGCGGGCGCGGGCAGACCGGCCTCTTCCGCGGCGGCCTTGGCGGCCTTCTCCTGCGCCTCCGGGGCGAGCATCTTGACGATCTCGTCCAGGGTCAGCGGGTACGGGTCGTACGCGTTGCCGACGAAGCCGGTGACACCAGGCGTGTTGCGGACGACGCCCCAGGACTCGTTCGTCAGATCCATGCGGACGAGAACGTAGCCGGGCAGCTTGTTCTGCCGGACGTTCTTGCGCTCGCCGTTCTTGATCTGGACGATCTCTTCCTCGGGCACCTCGGCCTGGTAGATGAACTCCTCGACGTTCAGCGAGACGGCGCGCTGCTCCAGGTTGGCCTTCACGCGCTTCTCGTAGCCGGCGTAGGTGTGGATCACGTACCACTCGCCGGGGAGCAGACGCAGCTCCTCGCGCAGGGCCTGGATGGGGTCGACGGGCTCGGCGGGCTCGACCGGAGCGGCCTCTTCGGCCTCTTCCTCGGCGACCTCGGCGTCGTCAGCAGCCTCTTCGACCGCAGCGTCGACCTCGACGTCAGCCTCGTCCTCGTCGGACTCGACGTGCAGCGCGGCTTCCTCGGCGGCGGCACCCGCCTCGGCGTCGGCGAGCTCGGCCTCGTCGGGGTCCACAGCGTCTGCCGCCTCGACGATGTCGAGCTCGTCCTCGACGGACTCGACGGAGTCGTGGCTCGCGTTCAGGTTCGGGTCAGACACGGTGGCTGCTTCTTCCTGGATACAAAAGGTGGTGGAACATGCGAAAACGGGCGACACCATCAAGGCGCCGCCCTCCGCGGGGATCAGCCGAAGACGAACTTGATGGCTTTTTCGAACCCAAAGTCAATCACGGTAACCAGACCGATCATGATGACCACGAAGACAATCACCACGGTGGTGTACGTCGTGAGCTGGTTACGAGTAGGCCAGACAACCTTGCGGAGTTCCGCGACGATCTGGCGGTAGAAAAGCGCGAGACGGCCCAGAGGGCCCTTCTTGCCGCGCTTGCCGCCCTTGCGGGCCTTCTTCTCGCGCGTCTCGTCCTCGGCGTCAGGCATGTCGATGGAGCCCAGGGCGTCCGTCACGTCTCTCACCTGAATCCGGGTCGTGGCCGTACCGCGCCCGGTTGCGCCGCACGGCGTTGCATCTAAGTACGTACCTGCGCACACACGTCCGAGATGGAGTGTGGAGCAGGGCCGGAGGGACTCGAACCCCCAACCGCTGGTTTTGGAGACCAGTGCTCTACCAATTGAGCTACGACCCTTTGCGTCCCCCAACCTACCGCATCCGAGCGAGTGCACGGAGTGCTCGCGCTCTGCAGCGGCTGGTGAGGTCCAACGACAGGTGAGTGTACGTGAACCGGGCCGTGACGTCGAACAGCACCCGAGCTGACATGCGTCGGTCCGTTGGCTGAAACGGTGTGCGGCGCTTCTTTGCCGTCTGGGACGATTGCTCGCATGACCTCTGCAACGCCTTCCTCCGAGCGCCGGGTGTCCGCCCGTATCGGCGCCATTTCCGAGTCCGCCACCCTCGCCGTGGACGCCAAGGCCAAGGCCCTCAAGGCCGCCGGGCGCCCGGTGATCGGCTTCGGTGCCGGCGAGCCCGACTTCCCGACCCCGGACTACATCGTCGAGGCCGCGGTCGAGGCCTGCCGCAACCCCAAGTACCACCGCTACACGCCGGCCGGCGGTCTGCCCGAGCTCAAGGCCGCGATCGCCGCCAAGACGCTGCGCGACTCCGGCTACGAGGTCGAGGCCTCGCAGGTGCTGGTGACCAACGGTGGCAAGCAGGCGATCTACGAGGCCTTCGCGGCCATCCTGGACCCGGGTGACGAGGTCATCGTCCCGGCTCCGTACTGGACGACCTACCCGGAGTCCATCCGTCTCGCCGGCGGTGTCCCGGTCGATGTCGTCGCCGACGAGACCACCGGCTACCGCGTCTCCGTCGAGCAGCTGGAGGCCGCCCGCACCGAGCGCACCAAGGTCGTCCTGTTCGTCTCCCCGTCCAACCCGACCGGCTCGGTCTACAGCGAGGCCGACGCGAAGGCGATCGGCGAGTGGGCCGCCGAGCACGGCCTGTGGGTGCTGACGGACGAGATCTACGAGCACCTGGTCTACGGCGAGGCGAAGTTCACCTCGCTGCCGGTCCTGGTCCCCGCCCTGCGCGACAAGTGCATCATCGTCAACGGCGTCGCGAAGACGTACGCCATGACCGGCTGGCGCGTGGGCTGGGTCATCGCCCCGCAGGACGTCATCAAGGCGGCGACCAACCTGCAGTCCCACGCCACCTCGAACGTCTCCAACGTGGCCCAGGTCGCCGCGCTGGCCGCCGTCTCGGGCAACCTCGACGCGGTCGCGGAGATGCGCAAGGCCTTCGACCGCCGTCGCCAGACGATGGTGAAGATGCTCAACGAGATCGACGGCGTCTTCTGCCCGACCCCCGAGGGCGCGTTCTACGCGTACCCGTCGGTCAAGGAGCTCCTCGGCAAGGAGATCCGCGGCAAGCGCCCGCAGTCCTCCGTCGAGCTCGCCGCCCTGATCCTGGACGAGGTCGAGGTCGCGGTCGTCCCGGGCGAGGCCTTCGGCACCCCCGGCTACCTGCGCCTGTCCTACGCCTTGGGCGACGAGGACCTGGTGGAGGGCGTGTCCCGCATCCAGAAGCTCCTGGCGGAGGCCAAGGCCTGACAGCCACCTGAGGCGGCGGCTCCCCGGTGCGGGGGGCCGCCGCTTTTTCAGCCCCGCCGGCGTTTGAGGCGCGGGGTCCGGGCGGCGCCCGGAAGGCCCCCGCGCAGCGGATCCGCACCCGTTCACGCGTTCGCGCAAGCCCCCGATCGGTAAAACCCCCTCCCGCCGAGCGCAGCGGTACGGCAGGATCACCAGATGGAGCACGCACGCGATCTCACGCTTCTGCCCAAGGCCCACCTTCACCTGCACTTCACCGGGTCGATGCGGCCATCGACCCTGCTGGAGCTCGCCGACAAGTACGGCGTGCGCCTTCCCGACGCCCTGACGGCCGGGGAGCCGCCCAAGCTCCGCGCCACCGACGAGCGCGGCTGGTTCCGCTTCCAGCGGCTCTACGACGCCGCCCGCTCCTGTCTGCGCGAGCCCGACGACATCCGGCGGCTGGTCCGCGAGGCCGCGGAGGAGGACGTACGGGACGGCAGCGGCTGGCTGGAGATCCAGGTGGATCCCACCTCCTACGCCCCCCTGCTCGGCGGAATGATCCCGGCCGTGGAGATCATCCTGGACGCCGTGGACGCGGCTTCCCGCGAGACCGGCCTCGGCATGCGGGTCCTCATCGCCGCGAACCGCATGAAGCACCCTCTCGACGCCCGCACCCTCGCCCGCCTCGCCGTCCGCTACGCCGACCGCGGCATCGTCGGCTTCGGCCTCTCCAACGACGAGCGCCGCGGCATGGCCCGTGACTTCGACCGGGCCTTCGCCATCGCCCGCGAGGGCGGCCTCCTCGCCGCCCCGCACGGCGGCGAGCTCACCGGCCCGTCCTCCGTCCGCGACTGCCTCGACGACCTGCACGCCTCCCGCATCGGGCACGGGGTGCGGGCCGCCGAGGATCCCCGGCTGCTCAAGCGGCTCGCCGACCGGCAGATCACGTGCGAGGTGTGCCCGGCCTCCAACGTCGCCCTCGGGGTCTACGAGCGGCCCGAGGACGTCCCGCTGCGCACCCTCTTCGAGGCCGGGGTCCCCCTGGCGTTGGGCGCCGACGACCCGCTGCTCTTCGGGTCCCGGCTCGCGGCCCAGTACGAGATCGCCCGCCGCCACCACGCCTTCACGGACGCGGAGCTCGCCGAGCTGGCCCGCCAGTCGGTGCGCGGCAGCGCGGCGCCCGACGACGTACAGGCCAAACTGCTGGCGGGGATCGACCACTGGCTCACCGGGTGAGCCGCAGGTCTCCCTCGTAGCAGTCGGCGCGTACCCGCCCGCCGTCCAGGAAGCCGATCTCCAGGTGGGTGCGGCCCTGCTCGGGCAGGGCGAACTCGGCGACCGAGGCGACGGTCTCGCCGAGGTGCCGTAGGAAGGGGTGGTCGCCGAGGTCCTCACCGACCTCGATGCGGCCCCACTCCCCCATGTCGTACGCCGCGTGCGGGGTGGCGGACTCGACGATGAGGCAGTGGTCGGATCCGGTGGTGATGCGGATGGTGTCGCCGATGCTGTCGATCAGCCAGACGTCGAGGGGCGCCTCGGAACGTTCGCCGTCGCTGATGTGCCAGGACGCCACGACTCGGCTGAGTGTGCGCCCCACGAGACGGGTGGGGTCCGTACCGGCCCCGTGGAGGGGACAGAGCATGGGCGGCCGGGGCTCCTCAGATGCTGACGCCGACCGTCACCGGTTCGTTGACCAGGGTGACGCCGAAGGCCGCGTGGACGCCCGCGACGACCTCGCGGGCCAAGGTGAGGAGGTCCTCGGTGGTGGCCTCGCCTCGGTTGGTGAGGGCCAGGGTGTGCTTGGTGGAGATGCGCGCCGGTCCGGTGCCGTAGCCCTTGGTGAAGCCGGCCTTGTCGATCAGCCAGGCCGCGCTGGTCTTCGTACGGCCGTCGCCGGCGGGGTACGCGGGCGGGGTGGCGTCGGGGCCGAGGCGGTCCTGGGCGCGGGCGAGGAAGGCGGCGTAGGCCTCGTCGGTCAGGATCGGGTTGTGGAAGAAGGAGCCGGCCGACCAGGTGTCGTGGTCGGCGGGGTCGAGGACCATGCCCTTGCCGGCGCGCAGCCGCAGCACCGTCTCGCGGGCGGTGGCGGCGGGGACGCGGTCGCCGGCCTCGACGCCGAGGGCGCGGGCGGTCTCGGGGTACTTGATCGGCGCGGACAGGCCGCCGGCGTCCTCCAGGGCGAAGCGCACGCGCAGCACGACGTAGCGGTCCGGCTGGTCCTTGAAGGTGCTGTTGCGGTACCGGAAGGCGCACTCGGCGGCGTCGAGAGTGACCGTTTCGCCGCTGGTGCGGTCGTAGGCGACGACCTCGGTGATGGTGTCGCAGACCTCCTGGCCGTACGCGCCGACGTTCTGGATCGGGGTGGCGCCGGCCGAGCCGGGGATTCCGGCGAGGCACTCGATACCGGCGAGGCCTGCCTCGACGGTGCGGGCGACGGCATCGCTCCAGTTCTCGCCCGCGGCGAGCTCCAGGGTGGTGCCGTCGAGGGCGAAGCCGGTGGTCGCGATGCGCAGGGCGGTGCCGTCGAAGCCGCGGTCGCCGATGACCAGGTTGCTGCCGCCGCCGATGATCAGGAGCGGCGTGCCGCTCTCGTCCGCGGCGCGCACGGTGGCGACGACCTCGGCGTCGGTGGTCGCGGTGACCAGGCGGGCGGCGGGACCACCGAGACGGAAGGTGGTCAGCGGGGCGAGGGGGGCATCGTGGAGTTCCTGCACGTGGACAAGAGTACGGTCCGTGCCTCTCGCATCCCTGCGGGGCCACGGACCGCTCTCACTCGTCCCCCCTGCCGGGCGGGTCAGTGGCTCGCGCTCTGCTCGGCGAGGCGGCGTTCGGCCTCGTCCCAGGTGAGGGGGAGCTCGCGGGCCGGCACGGTCCAGTAGGTGAAGACGGATTCCTTCATGTACGCACCGGCGGCGCGGGAGCTGGAGCGGTGGGGCTCACTGCGGGCGAAGCGGTAGAGGGCGTCCCGGTCCTCCCAGGCGGAGAGGGTGAGGAAGGTCCGGCTGAAGACCCGGGCGCGCAGGGCGACGCCGTGGGCACCGGGGGCCTTGCGCATCTGGAGGATGATGCCGGGCGCCTTGAGGAAGAACCGGAAGGCGCCGACGAGGGTGGCGGTTTCGAAGCGGGAGGCCATGACGTAGACCTCGGTGTCGGGAGCGGCCTGGGTGGGCGTGGACCAGGGGATGTCGGGCACGGCGTGCACTCCTTGGCTACGGGGCGGGGCGTACGGGTGGTGGTGCCGGCGGGTCAGCCCGCGGCGGGGACCTTCTCGGGGACCGCGACGGTCCGGTCGGCGCGGGCCCGGTCGGCCTTGGCCTTACGGGGCACCAGCAGGGCGAGTCCGGCGGCGAGGGCGACCGCGGCGGCGCCGATCCACAGGGCGGGGATGGTGCCGTCGGTGAAGGCCTGCGGGGACTCGTAGCCGCCCTGGGCGGAGAAGACCGAGGCCAGGACCGCGACGCCGAGGGCTCCGCCGACCTCGCGCAGGGCGTTGTTGGTGCCGGAGGCCTTGCCCTGGTCGGCCGGGGTGACGGTGGACATCAGGACGTTGGCGGCGGGGGCGAAGTAGAGGGCCATACCGATGCCGCTGAGGATCAGTGGCGGGAGCTGGGCCGCGTACGAGACGTCCGCGCTCAGGATCGCCGCGAACCAGCCGAGACCGAGGGCCTGGAAGGCGAGACCGGCGGCGACGACGGGGCGGCCGCCGATGCGGTCGGAGAGGATCCCGGCCAGCGGGGCGATGAGCATGGGCATTCCGGTCCAGGGGAGCATGCGCAGGCCGGCCTCGGTGGGCGAGTAGCCGGCGACGCCCTGGAGGAACTGGCTGAGCAGGAAGATCGAGCCGAACATGCCGAGGAACATCAGCAGGCTGGCCAGGTTGATCCCGAGGAAGCCGCGGTCACGGAAGAGCCGCATGGGGAGCATGGGGTTGGCGTTGTTGAAGCCGTGGTGGATGAAACCGCCGACGAGCGCGGCGCCGACGATCAGGCCGGTCAGGACGGTGGCGCTGGTCCAGCCGTCGGAGTTGGCGTTGACCAGGGCGTAGACGATGCCGAAGAGGCCGCCGCTGATGAGCAGGGTGCCGGGGACGTCGAGGCGCGCGTCGGGGGCGGTGGATTCGGCGAGGCGCAGGCGGGCGAGCGGGATCAGGGCGAGGCCTATCGGCACGTTGAGCCAGAAGATCCACTGCCAGGAGATGTGCTCGGTGAGGCTGCCGCCGATGAGGGGGCCGCTGGCGACGGCGAGGCCGGTGACGGCGCCGTAGATCCCGAGGGCCATGCCGCGGCGGGCGGCCGGAACGGCGGCGGTCAGCAGGGTGAGGGTGAGCGGCATCATGATCGCCGCACCGACGCCCTGCACGGCGCGGGCGGCGATGAGCGCGTCGATGCCGGGCGAGAGGGCGGCCGCGGCGGAGGCTCCGGTGAAGATCGCGAGGCCCACGATGAACAGCCGGCGGCGACCGAAGCGGTCCCCGAGGGCGGCACCGAACATGAGGAGGACGGCGAAGGTGAGCGTGTACGCGTTCACCGTCCATTCCAGGTCCTCCAGCTTGCCGCCGAGGTCCTCCCGGATGGCGGGGAGGGCGGTGGTGACGACCAGGTTGTCGAGTGCGGCCATGAAGCTGGCCACGCCGGTGAGGATCAGGGCCCAGACGGCGGGCCCGCGGAGCTTGGTGTCGGTGTCGGGTGTGTTCACGATTCCCCCTACGTCGTTAGTTATTGATGACTAACTTCATCGATCATGCGAAACCGCACCGGCCCGCCGGTACGGACTTCACTCACTTCTCCGGGCGGCCCTTGACCCCGGCGTCGGGGTAGAAGCCCTGCCAGACCCGGTGCTCGGGCGGGAACCCCATGGCGGCGAGGGTGTTGATGAGCATCCCGTACGCCATGAAGGTCGTGGTCTCCCCCACGTCCGCGCCGAGCGGCACGTGCACGGTGTCCCAGAGCTCCATCCAGCCCTTGCGGACCAGCTCGCCGAGCTCGTGATCCCCGGCCGCCTCGGCGGCGGCCACGGTGACGTACATCTGGAGCTGCATCTGGAGCTTGTCGGGATCCTCGACGATCAGCTGGGTGTACGCGTTGGCCATGGCCTGCTGCGCCTCTTCGCCGCGCAAGCCTTCGACCGCGGCGGCGAAGACCTCGCGGGTGTCCCGCAAGCAGCGCTCGGAGGCGGCCAGGAAGATCGCCTGCTTGTTGGGGAAGAGCCGGAACAGATAGGGCTGCGAGACCCCCACCCGCTTGGCGATCGCCTCGGTGGACGTCCCGTAGTAGCCACCCCGGGCGAACTCATGCATCGCCGCCCGAATGACACTCTCACGCCGCTCGTCCGCGCTCATCCTGACCATGAGACAAAGTTATTGCTCAATCACTAACCAGTCAAGCGGTGGGGCGGGGCGGGTCAGGGGCCGCGGCAGCCGACCGGCCGGGGCGGACCGGTGGGGCGGTGGCGAGGCGGCGGGATCCAGTCGAGCCGCATCAGGGTGGGCGCGGCGGGGGTGGGGACGGCGGGGTCCACGCGGTCCTCACCCCTGCCCCACCGGCCTGATGCCGGTGGAGTGGACCCCGCCACCATCGCCTCGCCAAGTCATCCGACCCCGGGCGAACGGCCCCCTCCCCCGCCCCCGTCCCCGTCCCGCGAAAAGGGCGGGGGCGCCGGTTCGGCGCCCCCGCCCTGCTCGTTCGTGTCGGCGGCTCAGGCCAGTTCGACCACCGCGCGGGACATGCCCAGGACCTTCTGGCCCGCGCTCATGGCCGTCAGGTCGACCCGGACGCGGTTGTCGTCCAGCTTCGCGGCGACCTTCGCGGTGACCTCGATCAGCCCGCCCTGGTCGTCGTTGGGGACCACGACCGGCCTGGTGAAGCGCACGCCGTACTCGACCACCGCGCCCGGGTCGCCGACCCAGTCGGTGACCACGCGGATCGCCTCGGCCATGGTGAACATGCCGTGCGCGATCACGTCCGGCAGTCCGACCTCCTTGGCGAACTTCTCGTTCCAGTGGATCGGGTTGAAGTCGCCCGATGCGCCCGCGTACTGGACGAGCGTGGCGCGCGTCACGGGGAAGGACGCCGCCGGCAGCTCGGTGCCGACCTCGACGTCGGCGTACTGGATCTGCGCTGCCATGTCAGGCCTCCTCGGGGGCGCGGGAGACGAGCTTCGTCCACGCCGTCACCACGTGCTCGCCGGTCTCGTCGTGGACCTCGCCGCGGATGTCGATGACGTCGTTGCCCGCGAGCGACTTCACGGACTCGATGGTGGAGGTCACCGACAGGCGGTCACCGGCGCGCACCGGGCGGGAGTACGCGAACTTCTGGTCACCGTGCACGACGCGGCTGTAGTCCAGTCCCAACTGCGGGTCCTGGACGACCTGGCCGGCCGCCTTGAAAGTGATCGCGAACACGAAAGTCGGCGGAGCGATCACATCGGGGTAGCCGTACGACTTCGCAGCTTCGGGATCATTGAAGACGGGATTGGTGTCACCCACCGCAGCCGCGAATTCGCGGATCTTCTCCCGGCCGACCTCGTACGGATCGGTGGGCGGGTAGCTCCGCCCCACGAAGGACTGGTCGAGAGCCATGACTCACTACCTCCTGTTGAAGGGACACGAATGACGCAAGAACAAAGACAGAAACGGGCACGGAAACGACACAAGGCCGCCCCCAATGAAGGGGACGACCTCATGACGGTGCCTGTTATTCGAGACTTCGCTGGGGTCAGCGGGTCTCGCGGTGCGCGGTGTGCGAGTTGCAGCGCGGGCAGTGCTTCTTCATCTCAAGACGGTCCGGGTTGTTACGCCGGTTCTTCTTGGTGATGTAGTTCCGCTCCTTGCACTCCACGCAGGCCAGCGTGATCTTCGGGCGGACGTCGGTGGCAGCCACGTGAGTGCTCCTTGACGGAAATTGGGACGGATGAACGCATACAAGAGTAGCCGACCGGGAGACCGACCCCGCAATCGGCTACTGTGTGTAGCGGCGACCGGACTTGAACCGGTGACACAGCGATTATGAGCCGCTTGCTCTACCGACTGAGCTACGCCGCTTTGATGTGATCAGCTCCCCACCCGAGGGTGGGGAACCTCTCTCACCAGAGCCCCAATGCGGAATCGAACCGCAGACCTTCTCCTTACCATGGAGACGCTCTACCGACTGAGCTATTGGGGCGAGCGATGAAGACATTACACGGTTGCCTGCCGATCGCCCAAATCCTTTGCGGGGACAGGGCTCCGAGGGGGTTCGCGAGCCGCTCCCGATCAACCCGTGGATCACTTCCGACCCACTTCTCGGGCAGATTGTGGTCGGGCTCACACCCGGACGGTCGCCGATCGGAGCCTTGGAGCCGGTCGGGGCGCACGTGCGGGCGCTCCGGCGCGTGGCACCACACCGGTACGACTATTGCGCTCTTCCGCGAAGCGGGCAGCCCCGCGCCCTAGGCTCGGAGCACGCTGCGTGATCTTGGGCCGCGGGCCACGGCTCCAGGAACCGCCCGAGCCACCGCAGGAGCGCGATGTCCGACAGCCAGCCGCAGCAGCCGTTCCAATCGCCTCGCAGCGGAAACGGCAACGCGGCCGCCGCCGAGGCCACCACCCTGCTGCTCACCGGGGCGCGCCTCACCGACGGCCGCACCGTGGACGTCCGCCTCGGCGGCGGCCGGATCCAGGCCGTCGGCACCACGGGCAGCCTCCCCTCCCCCGCGTTGTCGCGGGTGGACCTGACCGGCTACCTGCTGCTCCCCGCCCCCGCCGAGCCGCACGCCCACGGGGACACCGCGCTGACCGCCGACGCCGACGGGCCCGTGTCCTACACCCCCGACGAGGTCCAGCGCCGGGCCACCGAAGCCGCCCTGCTCCAGCTCGGCCACGGCGCCACCGCCGTCCGCTCCCACGTCCGCATCGGCGACGTGCACGGCCTCGGCCCCATGGAAGCCGTGCTCCAGGCCCGTCGCTCCCTGCGCGGGCTGGCCGACCTCACCGCCGTGGCCGTTCCCCGGCTGCTGACCGGGGTGGCGGGCGCGGACGGGCTGGCCATGCTGCGGGACGCGGTGAAGATGGGCGCCTCCGTGATCGGCGGCTGCCCGGACCTGGACCCGGACCCGACGGGCTTCCTCGAAGCCGTCCTGGAACTCGCCGCCGAGCACGGCTGCCCCGTGGACCTGCACACGGACGGTGACGACCCGGGCCGCCTCGCCCGGCTCGCGGCGATGGCCGGCGGGTTGCGACCCGGCGTGACCATCGGCCCGTGCGGTGGTCTGGCCCGGCTCCCGCTGGACGCGGCCGCCCGCGCCGCCGACCAACTGGCCGCGGCCGGCGTACGGGTCACCTGCCTGCCCCAGGGTGACTGCGCGGCCCTGGAACGCCGCGGCCTGCGCACCGCCCCCGTCCGGCTGCTACGGGCCGCCGGTGTGCGCGTCGCGGCCGGCAGCGGGGCGCTCCGGGACGCCGGGAACCCCGTAGGCCGCGGGGACCCGTTGGAGGCCGCGTATCTGCTGGCCTCTCAGGGAGGGCTCCGGGCGCCCGAGGCCTACGAGTCCGTCAGCGGCTGCGCCCGCGAGGCCATGGGCCTGCCCGAGGTCCGTGTGGAGGCCGGTTTCCCGGCGGAGCTGCTGGCCGTGCGCGGGGATCGGATCGCGGGCGTGCTGTCCCTCGCCTACAGCCGGATCGTGATCCACCGCGGGCGTGTCGTAGCCCGTACGAGTGCCGTACGGGAGTACTGCGACTCCGCCGTCGCGGTGGCGTTGGACCTGCCCCGGCAGGGCCGTACGGAGTCGGGCACCTGAGGTTCGCCGTCCGCTCGCGGGCGTCGGCGCCCGGCTCGTCGTACGGTCGGGTCATGCGCATCGTCATCGCGGGTGGACACGGTCAGATCGCGCTGCGGCTGGAGCGCCTGCTCGCCGCGCGCGGGTACGAGGTCGCGGGTATCGTCCGCGATCCGGCACAGGGCGACGACCTGAGGCGGGCGGGCGCCGAGCCGGTGCTCTGCGATCTGGAATCGGCCTCGGTGGAGCATGTGGCGGGGATTCTGCAGGGCGCGGACGTGGCGGTGTTCGCGGCCGGTGCGGGCCCCGGCAGCGGGATCGGGCGGAAGGACACCGTGGATCGGGGCGCGGCGGTGCTGTTCGCGGACGCCGCCGAACGCGCCCGCGTACGGCGCTTCCTGATGGTCTCTTCGATGGGTGCGGACGCGCATCACGGGGGCGACGAGGTCTTCGACGCGTACCTGCGGGCCAAGGGCGAGGCCGATGACCACGTACGGACCCGGCTGGGCCTGGAGTGGACGGTCCTGCGCCCCGGTTCGCTGATCGACGACGCGGGGACGGGACTGGTCCGTCTGGAGGTGCGGACGGGCCGTGGGGCCGTCCCGCGCGACGACGTGGCGGCGGTGCTGGCCGAGCTGGTCGAGACCCCGGCGACGGCGGGCCTGACCCTGGAGCTGGTCTCCGGTTCGACGCCGGTGCAGGTGGCCGTGAAGGACGTGGCGGGCAACTGAGGCCGGGGCCGCGGCGGTCCGCCGGTCCGATGGCTCAGAAGCCGGCGCTGATCTTGTCGTCGGACCGGCCGACGGAATCCTGCTGGTACCGGTCCTCGTACGCCTGCCGGATCCGTTCGATGCGCGTGCTGCGCTCGTCGGCCTCCTTCTCCGGGTAGAGCAGGACCACCTCGTACGAGGTCTCGCGGACGATCTTGCCGTCCTGGCCGCGCCACTGGCCGTACCCGTCGTGGAGGGTCAGCCCCTCGGGGAAGGCGGGGGTGATCTCCAGGTCCAGGAACCTCATGAACTCGCGTTCCTCGACCGGGTTGCGGCCGTCGGCCCGTTGGGTGCCGAAGTACAGCCGGGTCTCCTGGTAGGGCTGCCCGACGTCCGTGTGGAGCGCCGCTCCCACCAGAGCCGGAATCCCTGCGCCGAGCAGGGCCATGAGAACCCCGCCGCCGACCTTCCCCCGCGTGTCAGATGTCCATTTCACCCCCGGTGAACGAACCGGAGCCGCCGACGTTGCGGCCGTGGTCGGCGCTTCGGGGAGCGACGGCGGGAAGCCCGCCCGTCCGCGGTGGCGGACGGGACGGGCTTCCGGTCGGTGCTGTGGTGCGGCGGTGCGGCTACCAGTAGATGACTACGTAGCCGTCGCCGCCGTCCTTGCCGCGGGAGCCGGAGTTGCCGATGGCGCGGTTGGTGCCGCCGCCGCGGCCGCCGTCGCCGCCCACGGCCGTGCCGTCCGGGAGCTGGACGATGCCGTCCGCGGTGCCGCCGCCGGTGCCGTCGGCGTTGCCCGGGTCACCGTTGTGGTTGACGCCGCCCGAGGAGCACGTTCCGGTGCCGCCCAGGCCGGGCGTGCCGGGCTCGCCGGGTCCGCGGTCGGCGGCGCCGCCGCCTCCGCCGCCCCCGCCGCCGGTGGCCGTGAGCAGCACGGTGTTGGTCGACGCCACGGTCAGCGACGTGGTGGTGCCCGCGGTGCCGGCGGTGCCGTTGGCGCCCGCTGCGCCGCCCAGGCCGTTGGCGCCTCCGGTGCCGACGTCCACGCCGTAGTCCGTCAGCGGGGTGACCGGGATGACGCACCAGGTGAAGCCGCCGCCACCGCCGCCACCGCCGTGGCCACCGGTGTTCCGCGCGGCCGCGGCGGCGTCCGCCTCGGTGGCTCCGTCGGCCGTGCTGTTCGGGTTGTTCGGGTTGCCGCCGCCACCGTTGTTGCGCGCGGACCCGCCTCCACCACCGCCGCCACCACCGGCGCCCCATGCCTGGACGAACACGGAGGTGACGCCCGGCGGCGGGGTGAAGGTGTTGTCCGAGGTGAACTGCCTCAGGCCGTGGACGGTCAGGGGCGCGTGCTTCTTGTGCTTGTCGTGCTCCGAGAGCGCGTGCTTCTTGCCCTCGACGGGCTGCACGTCGTGGTGGCCCGTCGGCTTGGGCCCGTCCGCGGATGCGGCCGGCGCCAGCGCGATCAACTGGCCGGTGAGGGCCGCGGCAGCGGCGATGGAGGCGAGCAGAACCCGGGAACGCCCCCGGGGCCGTTGAATCGTCGCCAGCTGATGGTTCAGGTTCATGGCTTCCTTACCCGCCGGCGCCGAGGGCTGCCGCGGGATGCGATGGGAGGGGTGCGTGCGTCACGCGCCGCCCATCCGACCGGGCCGCGGCCCTGCTGTGGCGCCGGCAGGGCCGGGCCTGTGGACCAGTCAGGTGAGAAGTTCATCTGACCGGAGCAATCGCCTATACGAAAGAACCCCCGCTCACTGTGATTCCACAGATGAACGGGGGTTCCACTCGCGTGGCGGCGCCAGGGTTCGAACCTGGGTAGGCTGAGCCGGCAGATTTACAGTCTGCTCCCTTTGGCCACTCGGGCACACCGCCAAGATTTGCTGCCATTTTTTCCGCCTTGCGGCGGCGCTCCCTGGCAACGACGTAAACGATACCTGATGACCGGGGGTGCTTCACCACCGGATTGATCAGCACCAGGGGTGGGCGCGGTGGCTAGGCTTTGCCGAGCGGTCCGGGCATGTCCGGCCGCGCCCTCCGGGGTGATCGCAACCGACTTCAAGGAGCCACAGCACATGGCCGACTCCAGTTTCGACATCGTCTCGAAGGTCGAGCGGCAGGAGGTCGACAACGCCCTCAACCAGGCCGCCAAGGAGCTCTCGCAGCGCTACGACTTCAAGGGCACCGGCGCCACGATCGCCTGGTCCGGCGAGAAGATCCTGATGGAGGCGAACTCCGAGGAGCGCGTGAAGGCCGTCCTCGACGTCTTCGAGACCAAGCTGGTCAAGCGCGGGATCTCGCTGAAGGCGCTGGACGCCGGGGAGCCGCAGCTGTCCGGCAAGGAGTACAAGATCTTCGCCACGATCGAGGAAGGCATCTCCCAGGAGAACGCCAAGAAGGTCGCGAAGATCATTCGGGACGAGGGTCCCAAGGGCGTCAAGGCCCAGGTCCAGGGCGAGGAGCTGCGCGTCAGCTCCAAGAGCCGTGACGACCTCCAGGAGGTCCAGGCTCTGCTCAAGGGCAAGGACCTGGACTTCGCGATCCAGTTCGTGAACTACCGCTGACCCTTTCGCGCGACCTTCCCCACGCCGGCCCGGCGGTCTTCACCGACCGCCGGGCCGTGGCGGTTGCGAAGGGGGTGTGTGCGGGGCGTGTGCGGCGCACGCGCCACCGCGGCCTCCTGTGATCACTTGGGGCGCGATGAGTGCGCCCACCACGCTGGGTGGCATCACATCACCGCGTGGCAGGGGGATCTCGCATGCCTGGGGACGGCACGTTTCGCGATGACTTCGGGGCGTCCGTGGTCGTCGCGCTGGTCGCTCTACCTCTGTGCGTCGGGGTGGCGGTCGCCTCCGGGGTACCGGCCGAGTTGGGGATCGTCACCGGGGTGGTCGGCGGTCTGGTCACCGGATGGTTCCGCGGGAGTTCCCTCCAGGTGAGCGGCCCCGCGGCCGGACTCACCGTCCTCGTCTACGAGGCGGTGCAGGCGTACGGTCTGTCCGCGCTCGGGGTGATGGTGCTGGCCGCCGGGGTGGTGCAGCTGGGCATGGGGATGCTGCGGCTCGGGCGGTGGTTCCGGGCGATCTCCGTCGCCGTCGTGCACGGGATGCTGGCCGGGATCGGGCTGGTGCTGATCTCCGGGCAGCTGTACGCCCTGGGCGGTGTGGAGGCTCCGGGGCACACCCTGGCGAAGCTGCGCGGGGTGCACGAGCTCGGGTCGCAGGCCGACTTGGCCGCCGTACTGCTCGGGGTCGGGACGATCGCCGTCATGGTCGCCTGGCGCCGGGTGCCCGCCCGGCTGCGGATCGTGCCGGGGGCGCTCGTCGGGGTGGCCGCCGCCACCGCCGCGGCCGTGATGCTGCGGCTGCCCGTCGAGAAGGTGCGGGTGACGGGCGTCCTGGCGGCCGTGTCCCCGCCGGGCTGGGGCGACTTCGAGGTGCTTGCCTCGGTCGGCGCGGCCGGCACCGTGATCGCGCTGGCGCTGATCGCCTCCGCGGAGACGCTGTTCAGCGCCGCGGCCGTGGACCGCATGCACGACGGGCCGAGGACCGAGTACGACAAGGAACTCATGGCCCAGGGCGTGGGCAACAGCGTGTGCGGGCTGCTCGGCGCGCTGCCGATGACCGCGGTCATCGTGCGGAGCGCCGCCAATGTGGAGGCCGGGGCGCGGACCCGCGCGTCCCGGGTGCTGCACGGTGGCTGGCTGCTGCTCTTCGCCGTGGCCTTTCCGCAGCTTCTGGAGATCGTGCCGCTGGCCGCGCTGGCCGGGGTGCTGCTGCACGCGGGCTGGAAGCTGCTGCCGGCCAAGGCGGTGGCCGCGTTGTGGCGGACGCACCGGGGGGAGGCGGTGGTGCTGGTGGTCACGGCCTCGGCGATCGTGGTCACCAACCTTTTCGAGGGCGTGCTGATCGGGCTGGGGCTCGCCGTCGCCAAGGCGGCCTGGGAGACCTCTCACGTGCACATCGAGGAGGTGTGGGAGGACGAGGCGCTGTGCGTGCAGGTCCTGGGCAACGCCAGTTTCCTGCGGCTGCCCAAGCTGCTCGACGCCTTGGACGCGCTGCCGCACGGGCAGCCGGTGCGGCTGGATCTGAGCGGGCTGCGCCATCTGGACCATGCCTGTCTGACGGCCCTGGAGGGCTGGGAGCGCGCGCGGTCGCCACTGCCCGGCCGGGAGGGCGTCATCTAGGGCGGTTACCCTCCGCCGGTGGAACACGAGTTGAAGCGCACTCTGGGAGTGTCCGACGCCGTCGTCGTCGGGCTCGGCGCGATGGTGGGCGCCGGTATCTTCGCCGCCCTGGCTCCGGCGGCGGGGGCGGCGGGCGGGGGCCTGCTCGCCGCTCTGGCTGTGGCGGGTGTGGTGGCCTACTGCAACGCGCACTCCTCGGCGCGACTGGCCGCCCGGTATCCGGCCTCCGGTGGCACCTACGTGTACGGGCGCGAGCGGCTCGGGCCCTTCTGGGGGTATCTGGCCGGCTGGGGATTCGTGATCGGCAAGACCGCGTCCTGTGCGGCGATGGCCCTCACGGTCGGGGCGTATCTCCTGCCAGGGCAGCAGCACGCCGTGGCCGTCGCGGCGGTGGTGGCGCTGACCGCCGCGAGCTACGGGGGTGTGCAGAAGTCGGCCCGTATCGCCCGGCTGATCGTGGCGGTCGTCCTGGCGGTGCTGGCCGGGGTGGTCGTGGTGTGCCTGTCCTCCGGGGCGGCCGACCCGGGGCGGCCGAGCGGATCCCCCCAGGGGATCTTCGGCTTGTTGCAGGGCGCGGGTCTGCTGTTCTTCGCCTTCGCAGGCTATGCCCGGATCACCACCCTGGGCGAGGAGGTGCGCGATCCGGAACGGACGATCCCGCGGGCGGTGCCGATCGCGCTGGGGATCGCGCTGCTGGTGTACGCCGCGGTGGCGGTGGCGGCGTTGTCCGTGCTCGGCGCCGAGGGGCTGGCGGGGTCGTCGGCGCCGCTCGCCGACGCGGTGCGGGCGGCCGGGCGGCCCGGACTGGCCCCGGTGGTCCGGGTGGGCGCGGCCCTGGCCGCCTTGGGCTCGCTGCTGGCGCTCGTGCTCGGGGTGTCGCGGACCGTCCTGGCCATGGCTCGGGACGGTCATCTGCCGCGCGCGCTGGCGGCCGTGCATCCCCGGCATCAGGTGCCGCACCATGCGGAGCTCGCGGTGGGTGCGGTCGTGGCGGTGCTGGCGGCCACCGCCGATCTGCGGGGCGCGATCGGTTTCTCCTCCTTCGGAGTGCTCGCCTACTACGCGATCGCGAACGCCTCCGCGTGGACTCTCGATTCAGCTGTCAAAGGTCGGGCCGTGGCAGTGGTCGGGCTGTCCGGCTGTCTGGTGCTGGCATGCGCGCTGCCCCTCGCGTCCGTGGCCTGGGGGGCGGCGGTGCTGGCGGTGGGCGTACTCGTGTACGGGGTACGGCGGCGGCTCAGATCCGCGATCTGAATCCGTCCCAGAGCGTCAGCTCCAGGTCGAACTCCTCCCCCGCCCCGGACGCGTCGCAGTACCAGGCGGTGCCGTCGAGCCAGCCGTGCAGCCAGGCCGCGAGGCTGGGGGTGTCGATGGACCAGGCGAGCTCCGGCTCCCCGAGTCCGGGGTCGAAGAGCAGGACCTGGGCGGTGTCGGAGCGGCAGTCGACGCAGACGGACAGGGAGCACCCGAAGTCGGCTATCGGCAGCACGCCCTCGGGCCAGCGCCAGGCCGACGAGCGGCCTGCCCCGTAGGCACTGACGGCGTCGTGCAGTGACAGCAGTCCGCACTCCGGGCCGAATCCGCCGTCGCCGACACGGGTGTAGAGCGCGGCGAGCAGGGGTGGCAGGGCGAAGCCGAGTATGCCCTCGGCCCGGGCGATCTCCGCCGCGCCCAGGGCGGCGGGAAGGGGCTTTCCGTTCCCCTGAGCGGAGTTGTGCGCTCGCGCGGCGACTTGCTCCAGCAACTGCTCGGTCTCGTTCATGCGTTCATGGTGACGCACCCCACCGACAGCCGCCCGGGCCTGTGGACAACTCCGCCCGCAGGCCGATCCGGTCGGCATGCGGGCGGGGTGTGCGGTGGCGTCCACGACGCCGGCGGCCGTGTCAGCGCGAGGCGAACGGCGCGTCCGTCGGGACGATCTCGCGGCCCAGCGGGAGCAGGGAGAGCGGGACCATCTTGAAGTTGGCGATGCCGAAGGGGATGCCGATGATCGTGACGCAGAGGGCGATGCCCGTGACGATGTGGCCGAGGGCCAGCCACCAACCGGCCAGGACCAGCCACAGGACGTTGCCGATGCAGGACGGGGCGCCGGCGTCGTGGCGTTCGACCGTGGTGTAGCCGAACGGCCAGAGGGCGTAGACGGCGATGCGGAAGGCGGCGATGCCGAACGGGATACCGATGATCGTGATGCAGAGCAGCACGCCCGCGAGGATGTATCCCAGGAACAGCCAGATGCCGCTGAGGATGAGCCAAATGACGTTGAGGATTGTCTTCACTGGCGGCGGCCTGCCATCTGTTCGAGCCGGGCGATGCGCTCGGCCATCGGAGGGTGTGTGGAGAACATCTTAGAAAGGCCCTGACCTGGGCGGAACGGGTTGGCGATCATCATGTGGCTCGCCGCCTCCAACCGGGGCTCGGGGGGCAGTGGGAGCTGCTTGGTGCCGGCGTCGAGCTTGCGCAGGGCGCCGGCCAGGGCGAGTGGGTCGCCGGTGAGCTGGGCGCCGGAGGCGTCGGCCTCGTACTCGCGCGAGCGGCTGATGGCCAGCTGGATCACGGAGGCGGCCAGCGGGCCCAGGATCATGATCAGCAGCATGCCGAGGAGGCCGGGGCCCTCGTCGTCGTTCGACCGACCGATCGGGATCAGCCAGGCGAAGTTCACCAGGAACATGATCACTGAGGCGAGGGCGCCGGCGACCGAGGAGATCAGGATGTCGCGGTTGTAGACGTGGCTGAGCTCGTGGCCGATGACCCCCCGCAGCTCGCGCTCGTCGAGGATCCGCAGGATCCCCTCGGTGCAGCAGACCGCGGCGTTGCGCGGGTTGCGGCCGGTGGCGAAGGCGTTGGGGGCCTCGGTGGGTGAGATGTACAGGCGTGGCATGGGCTGGCGCGCGGACGTGGAGAGCTCGCGCACCATGCGGTAGAGCTGGGGAGCCTCGAACTCGCTCACGGGGCGGGCGCGCATCGCACGTAGAGCCAGCTTGTCGCTGTTCCAGTACGCGTACGCGTTCGTCCCCAGGGCGACGAGGACGGCGATGATCAGGCCGCCTCGTCCGAAGAAGCTTCCGATGAGGATGATGAGTGCGGACAGCCCGCCGAGGAGTACGGCGGTCTTCAGCCCGTTGTGCCGGCGGTGCACGGTACGCCCTCCAAGTGGTGCGGCAGGGGAGCCCGTCATGGATGTGAGGGTCTACGGTCCAGTGGACCCTCCCTTCCTGGTCAACGCGAGGTGAGGGCGTCTGGTTCCCAGGGCATGGCGGGGCGGTCGCCCGCCGCGGTCCCTTCCCGGGGAAGGTCGGGGTCGCGGCGGGGACTACTCCGTACGGGTTACACGCGCCGGCTCACTGGGCGAAGAGGCTGCCCGAGGTGACGCGCAGGATGAGCTCCGGGGCGCCCGAGAGGACGACCGCCGTGATCGCGGTGACGACGATGGCCGCCGCCACCGGCCAGGGGGCGCGGGTGCGGGTCTGCGCGCCCTCGGGGGTGCGGAAGAGCAGGGCCGTCCAGCGCAGGTAGTAGTACAGGGCGATGACGACGTTGATCGCCATGACCACGGCCAGCCAGCCCAGGCCCGCGTCGACCGCGGACCGGAAGACGGTGACCTTGGCGAAGAGCCCGATGATGCCCGGCGGCAGGCCCGCCAGGCAGAGCAGGAAGAAGCCCAGCGAGAGGGCGGCCAGAGGGCGCTCGGCGTACAGCCCGCGGTAGTCGCTGATCCGGTGGAGCGGCTTGGTGCGGGCGACGAGGGCGGCCACGGCGAAGGCGCCGAGGTTCACGGCGGCGTACATGAGGGCGTAGGCGACGGTGGAGCCGATCTGGTCGCGGCCGGAGTACGCGGCCGCGGCGATCGGGACCAGCAGGTAGCCGGCCTGGCCGACCGAGGACCAGGCGAGCAGCCGTACGGCACTGTTCGGGCGGTCCGGGGACTGCCGCAGGGCGGCGGCGTTGCCCAGGGTCATGGTGAGCGCGGCGAGGACGGCCAGGGCGGGGCCCCAGATGTCGGAGTACGCCGGGAAGGCGATCACCGTGACGAGGATGAGGCCGGTGAAGCCGACGGCCTTGCCGATCACCGAGAGGTAGCCGGCGATGGGCAGGGGGGCGCCGACGTAGGTGTCGGGGACCCAGAAGTGGAAGGGGACGGCCGCGGTCTTGAAGGCGAAGCCGACGAGGGTGAGCGCGACACCGGCCATGGCGAGGGTGTCGAGCTGCCCGGGGACGTCTTCGAGGCGGTCGGCGACCTGGGTGAGGTGCAGGGAGCCGGTGGCGGCGTAGACGAAGCTGACGCCCATCAGCGACACGGCGGTGGCGGTGACGGAGGACAGGAAGAATTTCAGGGCGGCCTCGGAGGAGAGCCGGTCGCCGCGGCGCATGCCGACGAGGGCGAATGCGGGCAGCGAGGCGACCTCGAGCGCGACGATCAGGGTGGCGAGGTCGCGGGAGGCGGGCAGCAGGGCCGCGCCGGCGGCGGAGGAGAGCAGCAGGAACCAGTACTCGCCGGCCGGCATGCGGGTGTCGCGGACGGCGGTGACCGACAGCAGGGCGGTGACCAGGGCGCCGGCCAGCACCAGGAACTGGATGACGAGCGTGAAGTGGTCGGCGACGTAGCTGCAGGCCTCCGGGTCGCCGGTGAGGCAGAAGGTGGCCCGGTCACCGGCGCGCAGGGGCAGCAGGGTCGCGGTCGCGGCGGCCAGGCCGGCGACCGAGATCCAGCCGAGGGCGGGCTTGTGCCGCTCGGCCAGGAACAGGTCGGCGACGAGGACGACCAGGCCGACGGCAGCGGTGATCACCACGGGTGCGATGGCGAGCCAGTCGACGGACTGGACCAGGCTCGGGGCCTCGGCGGAGAGGACCGTCAGGTCCGTCGTGGCCGTCATGAATTGCCTCCTGCGAGGAGCTTCTGGACGGCCGGGTCGGTGAGGCCGAGGAGGACCGCGGGCCACAGGCCGGCGAGGACGGTGAGGGCGACGAGCGGGGTCCATGCGGCGAACTCGTAGCGCTGGATGTCCGCGACGGCGAGCTCGGGACCGGCTTTCGGGTCTCCCATGCAGACGCGCCGTACGACGATCAGCAGGTAGGCGGCGGTGAGCAGGGTGCCGAACGCGCCGACGGCCGTGTACGTGAGGAACGCGGGGCGGGAGAGGCCCTCGGCGGGGTCGAAGGCGCCGAAGAGGGCGAGCATCTCGCCCCAGAAACCGGCGAGGCCCGGCAGGCCGAGGGAGGCGACGGCGGCGAAGGCGAGGAAGGCGCCCATGCGGGGTGCGCGGCCGTAGAGGGCGGCGCCGGTGGCCCCGGCGAGGGTGTCGAGGTCGGCGGTGCCGTAGCGGTCCTTGAGGGCGCCGACCAGGAAGAAGAGGAGGCCGGTGATCAGGCCGTGGGCGATGTTGGCGAAGAGCGCGCCGTTGACGCCGGTGGGGGTCATGCTCGCGATGCCGAGGAGGACGAAGCCCATGTGGCCGACGGAGGAGTAGGCGATGAGGCGCTTGAGGTCGCCCTTGTTGCCCTTGCGGGCCAGCGCGAGGCAGGCGAGCGATCCGTAGACGATGCCGACGGCGGCGAAGGCGCCCAGGTAGGGGGCGAAGGTGGCCATGCCGTCGGGGGTGATGGGCAGCAGGATGCGGACGAACCCGTACGTGCCCATCTTGAGCAGGACGCCGGCCAGCAGGACGGATCCGACGGTGGGCGCGGCGGTGTGGGCGTCCGGCAGCCAGCTGTGCAGGGGCCACATCGGGGTCTTCACAGCGAGGCCGATCCCGATGGCGAGCACGGCCAGGATCTGGGTGGTGTGGGACAGTTCGCGGCCGTTGTCAGAGGCCAGTGTCACCATGTCGAATGTGCCCGCCGTCACACCGATGAGGAGCAGGCCGAGCAGCATGACGACGGAGCCGAGGAGGGTGTAGAGGATGAACTTCCAGGCGGCGGCCTGCCGCTGAGCACCGCCCCAGCGGGCGATGAGGAAGTACATCGGGATGAGGACCATCTCGAAGGCGAGGAAGAAGAGCAGCAGGTCGAGGACGGCGAAGGTCGCGAGGGTGCCGGACTCGAGGACGAGGAGCAGCGCGACGAAGGCCTTCGGGGAGGGGCCCGCAGGGAGCTTGAAGTAGCTGTAGAGCGCGCAGAGGAAGAACAGCAGCGCGGTCATCAGGAGGAGGGGGAGCGAGATGCCGTCGACGCCGAGGTGGATCCGGACGTTCAGCGCCTGGATCCAACTGATGTCCGTCGTCGCCTGGATGCGGGACGGGGCGTCGTGGTCGAAGCCCAGGGTGAGGGCGACGGCCGCGGCGAGGATCACGCCGGTCACGGTCACGCCGTGGCGGAGCACGGCCTGTTCGGGGCTCTTGCCCTTGAGGCCGGGCGGGGCCGGCAGGAGCGCCGCGGCGGAGCCGAGGAGCGGTGCGGCCACGATGAACGCCAGAAGGAACTGCATCACGGACGGGCTGATATCAATCACGGCTGACTCACGGCTCACGATCCGGCGTTGACGTTGGCGAGGACGGCGGTGGCGATCGCCAGGACCACGGCGCCGGCGAGCAGGGCGCTCAGGTAGCTCTGCACGTTGCCGGTCTGGGCTCGGCGCACGAGGCTGCCGAGCAGCTGGGTGCCGGTGCCCGCGCCGCGGACGTACGTGTCCACGACCTCGCGGTCGAGGAAGCGGACGAGGCGCGCCGCGGCCTGGACGGGCCGGACGAACAGCCGGTCGTAGACGGCGTCGAGGTGGAAGCCGTCGGCGGCGTGGCGGTGCAGGGGGCCCAGGAGCGCCTTGCCGGGGTCGGCGGCGGGGCCGGCCGGAACGGTGGGGTGATCGTGGGTCACCTCGGCCACCTCGGGGGCTTCCGCAGCGGATTCGGCCGCGGTGACCGCGGCGGGCGTCTCGGCGGCGGCCGCGGCTCGGGTGCCGGCGGCGCTCGCGAGGGCGGCCTTCGCGGAGGCGCGCTGCCAGAGGGCGTAGGTGAGCATCGCGCCGATGGCGGCGGCGCCCGTGCCGAGGACCGAGGTGACCAGGGTCGGGGTGAGTTCCCCGCTGTCGAACCAGTCGGAGATGGGTCCGGCCGCGAGGCCGAAGCCGACGGACGGGATCGCCAGCAGCCACAGCACGCCGGTCATGGCGAGGGGCTCCTTGCCGTGGTCGGGGGCGGCGGCGCCCCGGCCGCGGAAGGCCATCAGCCACAGCCGGGTGGCGTAGGCGGCGGTGAGCAGGGCGGTCAGCAGACCGGCGACGAGCACCAGCCAGCCGGCGGT
This sequence comes from Streptomyces sp. CLCI03, assembly GCF_053615355.1. NCBI lineage: Bacteria > Bacillati > Actinomycetota > Actinomycetes > Kitasatosporales > Streptomycetaceae > Streptomyces > Streptomyces sp. CLCI03. The sequence goes on from NZ_CM132132.1 coordinate 3,468,636, forward strand.
GCTGGGTGCGAAGTCCGAGTGGCCGGTCGCGGTGTGCTCGGCGGCGACGAGGACGGCTTCCTTGGAGAAGAAGCCGGCGAAGGGCGGGACCGCGGCGAGCGCGAGGAGCGCGATCGTCATCGTCCAGAAGGCGTCGGGGATGCGCTTGGCGAGGCCGTCCATCCGGGACATGACGCCGAGGGAGTTGGTACCGGCGGCGTGGATGATCACGCCGGCGCCGAGGAAGAGGAGCGCCTTGAACGCGCCGTGGGACAGGAGGTGGAAGACGGCGGCGCCGCGGTCGCCGACGGCCAGGGCGCCGATCATGTAGCCGAGCTGGCCGATCGTGGAGTAGGCGAGTACCCGTTTGATGTCGTCCTGGGCGATGGCGGCCAGGCCGGATCCGATCATCGTGACGGCCGCCATCACGGCCATGACCACCAGCGCGGCCTGGGATGCCGCGAAGACGGGCAGGAGTCGGGCGATGAAGTAGACACCGGCGGCGACCATCGTCGCGGCGTGGATCAGTGCCGAGACCGGGGTGGGGCCTGCCATGGCGTCGGGGAGCCAGGTGTGCAGGGGGAACTGAGCGGACTTGCCCGCGACTCCGGCGAGCAGGAGCAGCGCGATCAGCGTCGGGTGGTCGAGTCCGCCGTCGGCGACGCTGTCCAGGATCTTCGGGATCTCGAAGGAGCCGGCGTGGGTGGCGAGCGCGAACAGGCCGATCAGGAAGGGGACGTCGCCGAGCTTGGTGACGAGGAAGGCCTTCAGGGAGGCGGAGCGGGCCGCTTCGGTCTCCCAGTAGTGGCCGACAAGGAAGTAGGAGCAGATGCCCATGACTTCCCAGCCGACCAGCAACACCATCAGGTCGCCGGAGTAGACGACGAGCAGCATGGCGGAGGTGAACAGTGAGACGAGAGCGGCATAGGACGGGTAGCGCGGGTCCTCACGCAGGTACGCCGTCGAGTAGAGCTGTACGCAGGTGGCGACGACCCCGACCAGGACGGCGACCAGCGCGGCGAAGCCGTCCAGGTACAGGGAGAGTTCGATCGGCACCGAGCCGGTCGGGGTCAGCTCGGTCGCGGCGCTGATCGTCTCGCCGCCGCCTTGTCGGACGGCGACGAGTACGGCCAGTACGGCGGCGCCGAGCGTCGGCAGGATCGCGAGCGGCCGGACGAACCCGGGGGCGCGTCGGCCGAGCAGGAGTCCGGCGACCGCACCGAGGAAGGGGAGCAGCGGGACGAGGACGGCGAGGGTCGTGGTGCTCACGCGGTGACCTCGCTCTGGTTGTTCGCGGCGGGCTCGTGGCCCTCGGCGGTGTCGCGCAGCCGGTCGACGTCGGAGGTGCCCCGGTTGCGGTAGACCATCAGCACGATCGCGAGGCCGATGCCGATCTCGGCGGCGGCGATCGCGATGGTGAAGAGGGTGAGGGCCTGGCCGGCGTGCAGGGCGTCGCGCAGCCAGACGTCGAAGGCCACCAGGTTGAGGTTGACGGCGTTGAGCATCAGCTCGACGGACATCAGGACCAGGATGGCGTTGCGGCGGGCGAGTACTCCGTACAGGCCCGTGCAGAAGAGGAGCGCCGCGAGGACGGCGGGGTAGGCGAGGTGCATCAGCGCCGGCCCTTCTTCTCGCCGGGGCCGGCCGGGGTGGTGGGGTCGGCCGGGGTGGTGGGGTCGGCTGGGTCGGCGGGGTCGTTCTTGCGGGACAGCACGATGGCCCCGATCAGGGCTGCGAGGAGGAGGACGGAGAGCGCCTCGAACGGCAGCACCCAGTGCTGGAAGAGGATCTCGCCGGAGACCTTGGTGGAGCCCTGGACCGGTCCGTCGAGGTCGATCCAGGTGGTACGGAAGGCGTCGACGACCACCCAGACCAGTGACACGGCGGCGACGACGGCGACGCCGAGCGCGAGCGGGCGGTTGCCGGAGTCCGCGTCCGGGGAGCGGCCGATGGGGGCCTTGGTGAGCATCAGCCCGAAGAGGAGGAGGACGATCACGGAACCGAGGTAGATGAGGACCTGGACCCAGGCGATGAACTCGGCGGTCAGCAGCAGGTACTCGACGGCGATGCCGCCGAGCGCGACGACCAGCCACAGGGCGGCGTGCACGAGCTGCTTGGTGGTGACCGTGACGAGGGCCGCGCCGAGGGTGGCGAGTCCGACGAGGACGAAGGCGATCTCGACGCCGGTCGGGGAGAGGAAGCCGGGCCCGGTGGTGGTGGCTGCTGCGGCGAGGGTGGCGGTGGGGCTCACGCGTCTCCCTCCGGGGTCGGGTCGGTCGGCTCTTCGGTCTCGGCCGCCTGGGCGGCGGCTTCGGCGGCGGCTGCCGCGGCGGCCGCCGCGGCCGCGGCTTCGGCCTTCTCCACGGCCTTGCGGGCGGCGGCGATCTCCTTGGGCTCCTCGGCGGCCGGGTCCAGCGCGGGCGGCGCCGGGACCGTCCACATCCACTCCCGGAGCTTGTCGCGCTCGTGGGTCAGCTCGTGGATGTCGGTCTCCGCGTACTCGAACTCCGGCGACCAGAAGAGGGCGTCGAAGGGGCAGACCTCGATGCAGATACCGCAGTACATGCAGAGGGAGAAGTCGATGGCGAAGCGGTCGAGGACGTTGCGGCTGCGCTCGCGGCCACCGGGGGTGGCCGCCGGGACCGTCTCCTTGTGGGAGTCGATGTAGATGCACCAGTCGGGGCACTCACGGGCGCAGAGCATGCAGACGGTGCAGTTCTCCTCGAACAGACCGATGACTCCGCGGGAGCGGGGCGGCAGTTCGGGCTGGACGTCGGGGTACTGGGCCGTGTGCGAGCGCTTCGTCATCGTGCGCAGCGTCACGGCCAGGCCCTTGGCCAGGCCGGATCCGGGGATGGGCATTACTGGATCGCCACCTTCACGATGCCGGTGAGCGCGATCTGGGCGAGCGCGAGCGGGATGAGTGTGGTCCAGGCGAGCTTCTGGAGCTGGTCCTCGCGCAGGCGCGGGTAGCTCACGCGGAGCCAGATCACGACGAAGGCGAGGATCGCGATCTTGAGCAGGGTCCAGACCCAGCCGAGGTCGTCGCCGAAGGGGCCGTGCCAGCCGCCGAGGAACAGGACTGTGGTGAGGGCGCAGAGGACGACGATGCCGGCGTACTCGGCGAGGAGGAACAAGGCGAAGCGCAGGCCGGTGTACTCGGTGTACGCGCCGAAGATGATCTCGGAGTCGGCGACGGGCATGTCGAAGGGGGGCCGCTGCAGTTCGGCGAGGCCGGCGACGAAGAAGACGAGCGCGCCGACGATCTGCCAGGGCAGCCACCACCACTCGAAGGCCTCGACGATGCCGGGGAGGGAGACCGTACCGGCGGCCATGGCGACGGAGGCCGCGGCGAGCAGCATCGGGAGCTCGTAGGCGAGCAGCTGGGCGGCGGTGCGCAGGCCGCCGAGCAGGGAGAACTTGTTCGCGGAGGCCCAGCCGGCCATCAGGGAGCCGAGGACTCCGACGCCCATGACGGCGAGCGCGAAGAACAGGCCCGCGTCGATGACCTGGCCGACGGCGCCCTCGCCGGGGCCGATCGGGATGACCAACAGGACGAGGAGGTAGGGCAGCAGGGCGACGGCGGGGGCCAGCTGGAAGATGCGCCGGTCGGCGCCCGCCGGAACGATGTCTTCCTTCTGCGCGAACTTCACGCCGTCGGCGACGAGCTGGGCCCAGCCGTGGAAGCCGCCGGCGTACATGGGGCCGAGGCGGCCCTGCATGTGGGCCATCACCTTGTGCTCGGTCTGCCCGACGACGAGCGGGAGCACGAGGAAGACGGCGAAGACGACGATCAGCCGCAGGGCGACGTCGAGGACGTCGTTCACGCGTCGCCTCCGTTGTCGGGGTCGGGGTCGGGGGTGGGGTCGGTGGTCGGGGTGGTCCTGGGGTCGGGCTCCGAGGTCGCGTCCGACTTCGGTGAGGCCTCCGGTGAGGTCTCCGGCGGTGTCTCCGGTCGCGGCTTCGCCGGAGCGTTCGGCTCCTCGAAGGCGGGCTTCGGATCGTGCCAGGGGGCGTCCGAGCTACGCGGGGCGGGGCGGCGCGGCGGCGCGCTCTCCCCGGAGTCCGGTGCGGCCGGGGCCGGGGTCGGGGCCGAGGTCTGGCTCGCCGAGCCGTCGGCGACCGAGCGGGTACGGCGCGGCGGACGCGGCGCGGTTTCCGCCGATTCCTCCGGAGCCGCCACGGCCGGGGGCGACTGGCTCGCCGAGCCTTCCGACACCGAGCGGGTACGGCGCGGCGGGCGAGGCGGAGCCTCCTCCGCCCCGGTGGCCGCGTCGGCCGGGGGCTGGGTGGCCGAGCCCTCGGTGACCGAGCGGGTACGGCGGACCGGGGCACCCTCGCGCGGGGTGCGCGCGGCGGCGCCCGCCGCGCCGGCCGCACGCGCGGTGCGGGCCGGACGGGCCGGGGCCGGCGGGAGCTGGCCCTTCATCGGGCCCCAGTCGTTGGGGTCCGGTACGCCCGGCGGGAGCATCTGGCGGCGCTTGGGCGCGTCCGGGTCGTGGGCCTCGCCGGGCTCCTTGGCACCGGGCCAGGCCTTGGCGACGCGCGCGGCCAGGACGAAGTCCTTGCGCAGCGGGTGTCCCTCGAAGTTCTCGGGGAGGAGGAGCGGGACGAGGTGCGGGTGGTCGGTGAAGGTCACGCCGAACATCTCGAAGGTCTCGCGCTCGTGCCATTCCGCGCCGGCGTAGACGGCGACCGCCGACGGGAGGGAGGCGGCGCTGTGCGGGACCGTCGTGCGCAGCAGCAGTCGGCGGACCCGGTGGTTCTCCAACGACGCGACGTGCGCGCAGATCCGGAAGCCGGTGCCGGGCTCGTCCACCGCGCTCAGCCAGTCGAAGTAGGTGCAGCCCAGCTTGTCCCGGGCGATTTCGAGGGCGGAGATCCAGCTGCCGACGGGCACGTCCACCGTGAGGACGTCGTACGAGAACTCGGCGACGGCCTCGGCTCCGAAGACCGTCGGCGCCGCGTCGGGAAGGGAGTCGTAGAGGTTCACGCGCCCGCCCCCTGCCCGGGTGCCGGCGGGGGCGTGACCAGGCCGCTGGTCAGCTGGGCCACGGACGGTCCGGCGGCGTAGCGCTCGGCCAGCGACTCGCGGGCGATCTTCTCCTGGAGCTTGAGGATGCCCTGGAGAAGGGCTTCGGGACGCGGTGGGCAGCCGGGCACGTAGACGTCGACCGGGATGATCTGGTCGACGCCCTTCGTCACCGAGTACGAGTCCCAGTACGGGCCGCCGCAGTTGGAGCAGGCGCCGAAGGAGATGACGTACTTCGGCTCCGGCATCTGCTCGTAGAGCCGCTTCACGGCCGGGGCCATCTTGTCGGTGACGGTGCCCGAGACGATCATCAGGTCGGCCTGGCGCGGACCCGGCGCGAAGGGGATCACACCGAGCCGGATGAAGTCGTGCCGGGCCATGGACGCGGCGATGAACTCGATCGCGCAGCAGGCCAGGCCGAAGTTGAAGACCCACAGGCTGTACCGGCGGCCCCAGTTCAGGACCACCTTCATCGGTTCCGGGGCCAGGCGGGAGAGGACTCCGAGGCGCTTGGGCTCCGGGAGCAGCACGCCCTCGGTCGGCGTCACAGCCGGTGTCACGTCCATTCGAGGACGCCCTTCTTGTACGCATAGAGCAGGCCGACGGCCAGGAAGCCCAGGAAGATGAACATCTCCACCAGGGTCGTGGCGCCGTAACCGGCGGCGGCGAACACCGTCGCCCACGGGAACAGGAAGATCGAGTCGACGGCGAAGATGACGTAGAGGAACGCGTAGACGTAGTAGCGGACCTGGGTGTGCGCCCAGCCCTCGCCGACCGGGTCCACACCGCATTCGTAGGTCAGCAGCTTCTCGGGGGTCGGGACGACGGGCCGCAGCAGGCGGCCCGCGCCGAAGGCGACGGCCACGAAAAGCACACCGAGGGCGGCCAGTAGACCGACGACCGAATAACTCCGGAAGTAGTCCGCCGCGAGCACGGTTACGGTCGATACCGTTGGTTCAGGCACGTCCGTTCCTCGCTCCTCGGTCACTGTCGACGATCTGGTACGGACGGGAGTCTAGGGCCTGCCTCACACGGGGTGGGGTTATCCCCCGTTCACAGCACCCCGGCCACCCCATGGCATCAGCGGGTCGTACTTGACAGGGTGTGGCGCATGACCATGAGCCATGCCGTACCCGACAACGATCGACCTCCCCCCGTACGGGCCGTCTTCAGCGCCGTGACGTGGAAGGAGATCGCCTATCTCGTGAGCAACCTGCCGCTGGCGATCGTCGGATTCGTTTACGCGGTTGTCATGGTTTCCACCGCCGGCGGTCTTTCCGTGACCGCGGTCGGAATTCCCCTGCTCGCGTGCGGTCTGTATCTGTCTCGGCAATTGGGACGGCTGGACCGGGCACGCGCCCGCGGGTTGCTGGGCGTACGGGTGGACGAGCCGACCCCGATCCCCGGGCCGAAGCGGTCCGGCGGATTCTTCCCCTGGCTGTGGACGAGCATCAAGGACCCGGTCGGCTGGCGGACGGTGCTGTACCAGCTGATCCGGTTGCCGTGGGGAGTACTCACCTTCACGGTAGCGCTGACGGGCCTGTTCGTGCTGTGGCCGGTGCTGCCGTACCTGGTGCGGCTGATGGCGAACGTGGACCGGGCGATGGTACGAGGGCTGCTGTCGCCCTCCGACGACCTGGAGCGGCGGATCGCGGAGCTGGAATCCGACCGGGGGGTCGTGGTCGACACGGCGGCGGCCGATCTGCGGCGCATCGAGCGGGACCTGCACGACGGGGCGCAGGCGCGGCTGGTGGCGCTGGCGATGGGGCTGGGCCTGGCGAAGGAGAAGCTGCTGGAGGACCCGGAGGGCGCGGCGGCGATGGTCGACGAGGCGCACGGTGAGGTGAAGCTGGCGCTGCAGGAACTGCGGGACCTCGCGCGGGGGATCCACCCGGCGGTGCTGACGGACCGGGGGCTGGACGCGGCGCTGTCGTCGGTGGCGGCGCGGTGTGTGGTGCCGGTGAAGGTGGTGGTGGATCTGCCGGGCGATCCGGCGGGTGGCGCGGCGGGGGATGCGGTGGGTGGTGCGGCCGGTGATGCGGCGCGGGGACGGCCGGCGGAGGCGATCGAGGGGATCGCGTACTTCGTGGTGTCCGAGCTGCTGCAGAACGTGAGCAAGCACGCGGGGCCGGGGGCCCGGGGCGCGACGGTCGAGGTGTGGCGGGCGGGGGCGCGGCTGATGATCCGGGTGTCGGACGACGGGCGGGGCGGAGCGAGTCCCTCCGGGGGGAGTGGGTTGGCGGGGCTCGCGGAGCGGTTGGGCGCGGTGGACGGGGTGCTGGTGGTGGACTCGCCCGCAGGGGCGGGGACCGTGGTCACGGCCGAGCTGCCGTGGCGGGACCGGGACCGGGGATAGGCCTCGGGCCCCGTGTGTCGGTGCGGGTGAGCGGGACTCCTGTCCGAGTGGGCGGGGGTCCCGTTCGTGTGTCCGGCGCCGTCTCCCGCCCGCGGGGTGGACAGGGTCCCGGTCGTGGGTTTGGCGCGGCGCCGCTTCCCAGGGCTCCGCCCCGGCCCCCGCGCCTCAAACGCCGGCGGGGCTGGATCAGGCGGGTCGCCGCTTCGAACGCCGAGGGGGATGGGCGGGCCGCCGCCTCGAACGCCGGGGAGGGTGGGTGGGTCGCCTCCAACGCCGGCGGGGCTGGAATGGGGCCGCGGGGTGGGGTTAACCCCCCGGTGGAGATGCCGACCCGCCGGATGGTTGTGGGGGGAGCGGGGGCGGCAGGGTGAGGGGGTAGCGGAGGACCGGAAGGGCGGGTCGGGATCATGGACAACGGCAGAGGCGCGGGCGGCGGGATCGGCGCGGTGCTGCGGGCTCCGGTCGAGGGGCGGACCTGGCGGGAGCTCGGGTACCTGCTGATCGGGTTGCCACTGAGCACGGTGTACTTCTCGCTCGCCATCGCCGGCGTGAGCCTGGGCGCCGGACTGCTCGTCACCTTCCTCGGGGTTCCGGTTCTCGCCGGTGTGCTCGCCATGTGCCGGGGCTTCGGGCACCTGGAGCGGGCCCGGGTGCGTGGGCTGCTCGGGGCGGACATCCCCGCCCCCGCGCCGATCCGGGCGAAGAAGGCCGGTCCGCTGGCCGCCATGGGTGCGCTGCTCAAGAGCGGGAGCGCCTGGCGGCACGTGCTGTACTCCGTCGTCCACTTCCCGTGGGCGGTGTTCTCGTTCTGCCTGTCTCTGGTTCTGTGGGCGTGCGGGTGGGCGTACCTGCTGTACCCGCTGTGGTTCTGGGTGTTCCCGGCCTTCACCGACCAGCCCGGTCTGCAGCTCTTCCAGAACGACGACTACACCTTCTACCTCGACTCGCCCGGCACGATCGCCCTGGCCGGCCTGATCGGGCTGGCCCTCACCCTCGCCACCCCCTGGGTGATCCGGGCCCTGACCACCGTCGACCGCGTGATGGTCGGCGGGCTGCTCGGGGCGTCGAGCCTGGCCACCCGGGTCAGCGAGCTGGAGTCCGACCGCGGGGTGGTCGTGGACACCGCCGCCGCCGACCTGCGGCGCATCGAGCGGGATCTGCACGACGGGGCGCAGGCCCGGCTGGTGGCGCTGGCGATGGATCTGGGACTGGCGAAGGAGAAGCTGACCGAGGATCCGCAGGCCGCCGCCCGGATGGTGGACGAGGCGCACGGTGAGGTGAAGATCGCCCTCCAGGAGCTGCGTGACCTGGCTCGTGGGATCCACCCGGCCGTGCTGACCGACCGGGGGCTGGACGCGGCGCTGTCCTCGGTGGCCTCGCGGTGCGCGGTGCCGGTACGGGTGGCCGTGGATCTGCCGGCCCGGCCTGCGGCGGCGATCGAGGGGATCGCGTACTTCACGGTCTCGGAGCTGCTGCAGAACGTCAGCAAGCACGCGCTGGCCCGGTCGGCCTCGGTGGACGTGTGGAAGTCCGGGGAGCGGCTGCTGATCCAGGTCGCCGACGACGGTCGGGGCGGGGCCGAGCCGCGGGAGGGTACGGGGCTGGCGGGGCTGACCGAGCGGCTGGACGCCGTGGACGGGGTGCTGGTCGTCGACTCCCCCGTCGGGGGCGGGACGACGGTCACGGCCGAGCTGCCCTGGCGCCCCTAGGGCGTGTCGGGTGGAAAGCCGTCGAGCGAAGGGCCGGGCCGGGTGGTCCGGCCCTTCGCAACTCCCGGTGGGCGTGGCCCCCGTTTGCGGCATGTGACGTTCCAGTACGCGAAAACTCCCCCCGTGCGCCGACATGTTGTCCCGGCTCTGCCTTCACAGGGACCCAAGACTGGGATGCTTGGCTGAGTCAGGTAGTTCGTGAGCGAGTGGACGCGGGGGAAGCTGAGTCGTGGACGACAGGGTGCGGGTGGTCATCGCCGAGGATTCGGTGCTGCTGCGTGAGGGCCTGACCCGGTTGCTGACCGACCGGGGGCATGACGTCGTGGCAGGCGTCGGGGATGCGGAGGCCCTGATCAAGACGGTGGCCGACCTGGCGGCGGAGGGTGCGCTGCCGGATGTGGTGGTGGCGGACGTACGGATGCCGCCGACCCACACCGACGAGGGGGTACGGGCGGCGGTGCGGCTACGCCGCGATCACCCCGGGATAGGTGTGCTCGTGCTGTCCCAGTACGTGGAGGAGCAGTACGCCACCGAACTGCTGGCCGGTTCGACCACCGGGGTGGGGTATCTGCTCAAGGACCGGGTGGCCGATGTGCGCGAGTTCCTGGACGCGGTGGTGCGGGTGGCCCGGGGCGGTACGGCTCTGGACCCCGAGGTCGTCGCCCAGCTGCTCGGTCGCAGCCGGAAGCAGGACGTACTGGCGGGCCTGACCCCGCGCGAGCGCGAGGTGCTCGGGCTGATGGCCGAGGGCCGGACGAATTCCGCCGTGGCGAAGCAGTTGGTCGTGAGCGACGGAGCGGTGGAGAAGCACGTCAGCAACATCTTCATGAAGTTGGGCCTTTCGCCGAGTGACGGGGATCACCGGCGCGTACTGGCCGTTCTCACCTACCTGAAATCTTGATCGACTGACAGTCTGTCAGATATGGCATACCGGCAGGGCCGTCTCGACGGGCGGTCCTACGGTCCAGAATGTGACCGCTCCTGGGGGCCTTGATCCCTACCGTCGTAGGGTGGGTCCCGGGGGGTCACGCCTCGAAGGAGGTCCAGTTCAGTGACCAGCCAGGTCAGCAGCCCAGCCGAGCAGGCCGACGGGGCCGGGGGTGCGATTGTCGGTGGACAGCGCACCCCGGAGAGTCCGGGCGGCAAGGAAGTGCGCCGCCTCGATCGTGTGATCATCCGATTCGCGGGTGACTCCGGTGACGGTATGCAGCTCACCGGTGACCGCTTCACCTCGGAAACGGCGTCCTTCGGGAACGACCTGTCGACGCTGCCGAACTTCCCCGCCGAGATCCGCGCGCCCGCCGGAACCCTTCCGGGCGTCTCCTCGTTCCAGCTGCACTTCGCCGACCACGACATCCTCACCCCGGGCGACGCCCCGAACGTGCTGGTGGCCATGAACCCGGCGGCCCTGAAGGCGAACATCGCGGACCTGCCGCGCGGCGCGGAGATCATCATCAACACGGATGAATTCACCAAGCGCCCCATGGCCAAGGTCGGCTACGCCACCTCGCCGCTGGAGGACGGCTCCCTCGACGCCTACAACCTGCATCCGGTGCCGCTGACCACCCTGACGGTCGAGGCCCTGAAGGACTTCGGCCTCTCCCGCAAGGAGGCCGAGCGCAGCAAGAACATGTTCGCGCTGGGCCTGCTGTCGTGGATGTACCACCGGCCCACCGAGGGCACCGAGACCTTCCTGCGGCAGAAGTTCGCGAAGAAGCCCGAGATCGCCGAGGCGAACGTCGTCGCCTTCCGGGCCGGCTGGAACTTCGGGGAGACCACCGAGGACTTCGCGGTCTCCTACGAGGTCGCCCCCGCCACCCGCGCCTTCCCCACCGGCACCTACCGCAACATCTCCGGGAACCTGGCGCTCTCCTACGGTCTCGTCGCGGCGAGCCAACAGGCCGACCTGCCGCTCTACCTGGGCTCCTACCCGATCACCCCGGCCTCGGACATCCTGCACGAGCTGTCGAAGCACAAGAACTTCGGCGTGCGGACCTTCCAGGCCGAGGACGAGATCGCCGGCATCGGCGCGGCACTCGGCGCGGCCTTCGGCGGCGCGCTCGGCGTGACCACCACCTCCGGGCCCGGTGTGGCGCTCAAGTCGGAGGCGATCGGCCTCGCGGTGTCGCTGGAGCTGCCGCTCCTGATCGTGGACATCCAGCGCGGCGGCCCCTCCACCGGTCTGCCGACCAAGACGGAGCAGGCGGACCTCCTGCAGGCCATGTTCGGCCGCAACGGCGAGGCCCCCGTCCCGATCGTGGCGCCGCGGACCCCCGCGGACTGCTTCGACGCCGCCCTCGACGCGGCCCGTATCGCGCTCACCTACCGGACCCCGGTCTTCCTGCTCTCCGACGGCTACCTGGCCAACGGATCCGAGCCCTGGCGGATCCCGGAGGTCGCCGACCTGCCCGACCTGAAGGTCAAGTTCGCCACCGCCGCGAACCACACCCTCGCCGACGGCACCGAGGTGTTCTGGCCGTACAAACGGGATCCGGAGACCCTCGCCCGCCCCTGGGCCATCCCCGGCACCCCCGGTCTCGAACACCGCATCGGCGGCATCGAGAAGCAGGACGGCACCGGCAACATCTCCTACGATCCGGCCAACCACGACCTCATGGTCCGCACCCGGCAGGCCAAGGTCGACGGCATCCAGGTCCCTGACGTCGACGTCGACGACCCGGACGGCGCCACCACCCTGGTCCTGGGTTGGGGATCCACCTACGGCCCCATCACCGCGGCCGTCCGCCGGCTGCGCAGCGCCGGACTCCCCATCGCCCAGGCCCACCTGCGCCACCTCAACCCCTTCCCCAGGAATCTCGGCGAGGTCCTGGAGCGTTACGAGAAGGTAGTGGTGCCGGAGATGAACCTCGGGCAGCTCGCCACCCTGATCCGGGCGAAATACCTGGTCGACGCCCAGTCGTACAACCAGGTCAACGGAATGCCGTTCAAGGCGGAGCAGCTCGCCACGGTTCTCAAGGAGGCCATCGATGACTGAGGTGACCGAAGGGGAGCGGACCCTGCTCTCGCTGGTACCGAAGGCCGAGAGCAAGCAGTCGATGAAGGACTTCAAGTCGGACCAGGAGGTCCGCTGGTGCCCCGGTTGCGGTGACTACGCCGTGCTGGCCGCGGTGCAGGGCTTCATGCCCGAACTGGGCCTCGCGAAGGAGAACATCGTCTTCGTCTCGGGCATCGGTTGCTCCTCGCGCTTCCCGTACTACATGAACACCTACGGGATGCACTCCATCCACGGCCGCGCCCCGGCGATCGCCACGGGCCTGGCCACATCCCGCCGCGACCTGTCCGTCTGGGTGGTCACGGGCGACGGCGACGCGCTGTCCATCGGCGGGAACCACCTCATCCACGCCCTGCGCCGCAACGTCAACCTGAAGATCCTGCTGTTCAACAACCGGATCTACGGGCTGACCAAGGGCCAGTACTCCCCCACGTCCGAGGTCGGCAAGATCACCAAGTCGACGCCGATGGGCTCGCTCGACGCGCCCTTCAACCCGGTGTCGCTGGCGATCGGGGCCGAGGCCTCCTTCGTCGCCCGGACCGTCGACTCCGACCGCAAGCACCTGACCGAGGTACTGCGTCAGGCGGCCGACCACCAGGGCACGGCGCTCGTGGAGATCTACCAGAACTGCAACATCTTCAACGACGGCGCCTTCGAGGTCCTCAAGGACAAGGACCAGGCCCAGGAGGCCGTGATCCGACTGGAGGACGGGCAGCCGATCCGCTTCGGCACGGACAACGCGAAGGGTGTCGTACGCGATCCGGCCACCGGGGACCTGGAGGTCGTCGAGGTCACCCCGGCCAACGAGGGGCGGATCCTGGTGCACGACGCGCGGAACGCGAGCCCCACCACCGCTTTCGCGCTCTCCCGCCTCGCCGACCCCGACACGTTGCACCACACCCCGATCGGGGTGTTCCGCAACGCGGAGCGGCCCGTCTACGACACCCTCATGGCCGACCAGCTCGACGCGGCCATCGACCGCAGCGGCAAGGGTGACCTCGGGGCGCTGCTGACCGGCAACGACACCTGGACCGTCGTGGGCTGACCCCGTCCGGGCCGACCCCGTCGTGGGCCGACCCGCCCGCGCGACACGGACGCCGGAAGCCCGGACCTCCCTGGAGGTCCGGGCTTCGGCATGCGCGGCCCGAGACCTCCACCACTTCCCTCCATGCAGCGCTTTCCAAAAGTTAGCGCTTACCTTAGGCTGGCACTGTCACCCAACGAGGAGAGCAGTCATGAGCATCGTCGTCACCGCCGCCACCGGAGCCCTCGGCCGTCTCGTCGTCGAGGAGCTGCTGGAACGGGTCCCCACCGACCGGGTCGCCGTCGTCGTCCGCGACGCGGAGAAGGCCGCCGACCTGGCCGCACGCGGGATCGAGGTGCGCGTCGCCGACTACGACGACCCGGCGGCCCTGGCCCGCGCCTTCGAGCCCGGCGACCGGGTGCTGCTGATCTCCGGCAACGAGATCGGGCGGCGCGTCGCCCAGCACACCGCCGTGATCGACGCCGCGAAGGCGGCGGGCGTCGCGCAGCTGGCCTACACCGGCATCCTCGGCGGCCCCGAGGCCGACTTCGAGCTGGCCGCCGAGCACACCACCACCGAGCAGGCCGTGCTCGACTCCGGGCTCCCGTACACCTTCCTGCGCAACGGCTGGTACCACGAGAACTACACCCGCGAGCTGCCGACGGTCCTCGGGCACGGAGCGGTCGTGGGCAGCGCGGGCGAGGGCCGGGTCGCCTCGGCGGCACGCGCCGACTACGCGGCCGCCGCGGCCGTGGTGCTCACCGGCGAGGGGCACCTGAACCGGATCTACGAGCTCTCCGGCGAAACCGCGTGGAGCCTCGGGGAGTACGCGGCCGAGGTGTCGGCGCTCAGCGGCAAGGAGATCGCGTACGCCGAGGTTCCGGCGGACGAGCACCTGCGGATCCTGACGGGCGCCGGCGTGCCGGAGGGCTTCGCGGCGATCATCGTCGACGTGGACGCGGCGATCGCGCGCGGCCGGCTGGCGGGCACCGGCGGGGACCTGGCCCGCCTGATCGGGCGGCCGACGACCCCGGTCACCGAGGCGATCGGCGCCGCGCTGGCCTGACCCGGGCGGGCTCCCGACGGCTCCCGAGCGGCCTTCACATCCGTACGGGCCCGCCGGCCCCGAAAGATGTCATGAGTATCTCGCGATTACGGGCATGACATCCGGGCCGTACGGCGATACCGTCGTGAAGTTGGCTGGAAGTCGCACAGGAGGCCCCGTGAAGGCGGAGAACGAGCAGCGCACGGGTTTGCTCTACGGATTCGGCGCGTACGGGATGTGGGGGCTGGTGCCCCTCTTCTGGCCCCTCCTCAAACCCTCCGGGGCGGTCGAGATCCTCGCCCACCGCATGGTGTGGTCCCTGGCCGTGGTCGGTCTGGCGCTCCTCGCGCTGCGCCGCTGGGGCTGGATACGGGAGCTGCTCCGCCAACCGCGCAAGCTCGGCCTGACCGCGCTCGCCGCCTCGGTGATCAGCGTGAACTGGGGCCTGTACATCTGGTCGGTCAACAACGAGCACGTCGTCGAGGCCAGCCTCGGCTACTTCATCAATCCCCTGGTCAGCATCGCCATCGGCGTGCTGGTGCTCGGTGAGCGACTGCGCCGCGCCCAGTGGGTGGCGGTCGGTCTCAGCTTCGTCGCCGTACTGGTGCTCGCCATCGGCTACGGGCGACCGCCGTGGATCTCGCTGGTCCTCGCCTTCTCCTTCGCCACGTACGGGCTGATCAAGAAGAAGCTCGACATGGGCGGCCTGGAGTCGCTGGCCGCCGAGACGGCCGTGCTGTTCCTGCCCGCCCTCGGCTACGTGCTGTGGCTCGGCGCGCAGGGGCAGTCCACCTTCGCCGCGCACGGTGTCGGCCACGCACTGCTGCTGGCCGCGACCGGCCTGGTCACGGCGATCCCGCTGGTGTTCTTCGGGATGGCCGCGATCCGGGTTCCGCTGTCCACCCTGGGGCTGCTCCAGTACATGGCCCCGGTCTTCCAGTTCGGGCTCGGCGTCCTGTACTTCCACGAGGCGATGCCGCCCGAGCGCTGGGCGGGCTTCTCCCTGGTGTGGGCCGCGCTGGTGATCCTCACCTGGGACGCGCTGCGTACGGCGCGGCGGTCCCGGGCCAGGCTGGAGGCGGCGGCGCCGACGGTCCTGGCGACACCGGCCCGCGAGCCCGCGTAACGCGCCCCGAGAGGCGCGTGGCGCGGCCCCCCGCGGGGCTCGCGCCGGCAAACACTCCACACCCTCGATCCCCGGTACGGACCACCCGTACCGGGGATCGTCCGTTTTCCGAACTGCCCTGACCGAATTGTGGTCTTGACGGACAGTCATACTCTCGCTGAACATCAGGCTCGCACTGACGCACTAACGCTCACCTGCTCTATCCCCACCCGTTCCGTCATATCCCCGCGGAATCCCGGAGCCCCCACATGAGCCTGTCCGTCTCTCGGCGCCTTGCCGCCGTGACCGCGTTCGCGGTCGCCGGCCTGTTCGCCTCCGCCGTCCCCGCCGCGCTCGCCGCCCCCTCGGCGGTCACCGCGGCACCGACACCGCCCGACATTCCGCTGGCCAACGTCAAGGCCCACCTGTCGCAGCTCTCGACCATCGCCGCCAACAACGGCGGCAACCGTGCCCACGGCCGGGCCGGCTACAAGGCCTCGATCGACTACGTGAAGGGCAAGCTCGACGCGGCCGGCTTCACGACCACCCTGCAGACCTTCACCTCCAGCGGGGCCACCGGCTACAACCTGATCGCGGACTGGCCGGGCGGCGACCCGAACTCGGTCCTGATGGCCGGGTCGCACCTGGACTCGGTGACCTCGGGTGCCGGCATCAACGACAACGGCTCCGGCAGCGCGGCCGTCCTGGAGACCGCCCTCGCCGTCTCCCGGGCCGGTCTGCAGCCCACCAAGCACCTGCGTTTCGGCTGGTGGGGCGCGGAGGAGCTGGGCCTGATCGGCTCGAAGTACTACGTCAACAACCTGCCGGCGGCCGAGAAGGCGAAGATCTCCGGCTATCTGAACTTCGACATGATCGGCTCGCCGAACCCGGGCTACTTCGTCTACGACGACGACCCGACCATCGAGCAGACCTTCAAGAACTACTACGCCGGCCTCGGCGTCCCGACCGAGATCGAGACCGAGGGCGACGGCCGCTCCGACCACGCCCCCTTCAAGAACGCGGGCGTACCCGTCGGCGGCCTGTTCTCCGGCGCCGACTACACGAAGACGGCGGCGCAGGCGCAGAAGTGGGGCGGCACCTCCGGTCAGGCCTTCGACCGGTGCTACCACTCCTCCTGCGACAGTCTGACGAACATCAACGACACCGCCCTGGATCGCAACTCCGACGCCGTCGCCTACGCGATCTGGACCCTCGGTGCGGGCACGCCGGTCCCGCCCGGCCAGTCCTTCGAGAACACGGCGGACGTGAACATCCCGGACTCCCCCGCGGCGGCGGTGTCCTCGCCGATCACGGTCTCCGGCGTGACGGGCAACGCGCCCGCCACCACCAAGGTCGACGTGAACATCGTCCACACCTACCGCGGTGACCTGGTGGTCGACCTGGTCGCCCCCGACGGCACCGTCTACAACCTGCACAACCGCAGCGGCGGCAGCGCCGACAACCTGGTCCAGACGTACACCGTGAACGCCTCCTCCGAGGTCGCCAACGGGGTCTGGAACCTCCGGGTCAAGGACACGGCGGCGCAGGACGTCGGCTACATCAACAGCTGGAAGATCACCTTCTAGTCTTCCGGCCCACCGTTCCACGGCTCCACCGCTCCACCGCTCCGGCACGATCCGATCGTCTCCGATCCGATCGTGCCGGAGCTCGGGCGTCAGACGTCGGACGTCACGCGGCCGACGTCAGGTGTCCTCGGCGTGCGCCTGGGAGGACGCCTGGAGCGGCCCCTGGATGCGGGCACGCAGCTCCTCGGCCACCGCCGCGATGTCCGCGCGGCCCAGTTTCGCCGCCTCCACCAGGTCGCCGAGCTCCTCGGGCGAGGGCAGCTGCTCGGCCCCGGCCACCCGCAGGTACGAGCGGGTCGCGGCGGCCGCGTAGAACTCGTTCATCGGGGACTCCAGCGCCGGGCACACCGCGAGGGTGTGCAGAAACGCGGCGGCCCGCCACGCGGTGTCCGGGGCGGGCTGTTCGGGCACGAGCACGAGGTCGTTCTGGTGCCGGGCGACCGCGGCGGCCACCCCGGAGGGATCCCACACAGCGGGATCGGACGGGAGGTGGTGGGCCAGAGCCGTCCAGGCCCACTCCATGGTGATCTTCAATTGCCGAACCGCTGCTGGAAGTAGCTCCAGTGATCGGCGAACTCCTCTATGCCGGAGAGGAAGTTCTTGCGATCCTCGTCGAGTTCGCGCTCCGTGACCTCGGTGATCAGCGCGGTGACCGTCGTCCCCAGTGCCGCCGCACGTGCCTTCAGGCGTTCGTGGAACTCTTCGTCCAGGCGGATGGTGACGTGTCTCGACATGTCCAACACCGTACAGCGGGTGTGCTGTACGGGCAGCAGGAATGCCGCAAGGGTGGGCAGGGACACAGTCCCCGGCCCACCCTCGCGGCGCTTCGTCCGGCCCGCGACTACTTGTTGGCGTCGGCCGCCTTCACCAGCGCGTCCTTGGTGACCGCGCCGACGTAGACCTTGCCGTCGTCCGTGATCAGGGCGTTGACCAGGCGGGTCGACAGGACACGACCCTCACCGAACTTCCCGGTGACCTTGTCCCCGAGGGAGTCGAGGAACTGCTTGGCCTCCTTCGGGGTGTTCTTGTCCTTCTCCAGGTCCTTCAGGCTGCGGTCGACGCCCGAGTCGATGCGGGCGACGGTCGACCAGCCTTCGCCGAGCACCTTCACGTCGCCCTTCTCGCCCGCGCCACCGGTCAGGCCGCCGAGGCCCGGGAAGGACTCCAGCGCCTTCCAGTGCTCGGCCGCGCCGCCCTTGCCCGCCTCGTCCACGCCCTCGGTCACCTTGGCGCCCTTGGGCGCGGTGAAGGCGAAGGTGTCGGCGGCCGGCTTGGCGAAGTCGACCTTGGTGAAGCCGGCGTCCACGATCGGCTTGCCGCCCTGGGCGGACAGCAGCTGCACGCGCAGCGGCACGCCGTTCTTGGCGTCGACCGCGATCTGGACCGAGCCGACGGTGGAGCCGCTCTGCTTGGGCTTCAGCACCAGCTGGTAGGCGTCGCGCCCGGCCACCTGCGCGGTGTCACCGACGCTGACGTCCGTGGTGGGGCCGGCGGCCTTCAGGATCTCCTCGGCCAGCTTCTGCGGCGAGGCGGCCAGCCGGTCGGCGGTCTTGTGCTCCTTGCCGCCGTCCTTGCCCTTGCCGGCTTCGGCGTTCTTCTCGTGGAAGACCTCGTTCGACTTGGAGTCGTAGCCCCACACGTCGTCGCCGTTGTGGATGAGGCTGTACTCGTCCTTGCCGTCGAGGAAGGTCAGCCGCTGCCGGTCCGGGCCGTCGGCCGCGACGCGCAGGGTGTGGCTGCCGTTCGCCAGCTGGGCGACCTTGTCCTCCGGGTTGGCGGAGCCGCCCGCGATGCCCCCGCCGCCGAGCAGCCCGCTCGCGATCTTCGGCAGCCCCAGGTCGGTGGTGATCCGGGCGGTGCCGGACAGCTGCTGCACGTCCGAGGCCGCGACCTTCTCGATGAGCTGCTGCGCCGTCACCTTCGGCAGGTCGGGCCCGCCGGCGTTGGCGAAGGCCGGAACCATCGCAACGGTCGCCGCGGCCACGCCCGCCACCGCTACCGGTACGGCGTACCGGGCGGCCTTGCGGGAAGTCTTGGTGTTCGGTGCCATGTCAGTGCCCTGCCCTCTGTGTCGACTGCGGTGACCACCGTGTCGCCGCGCTCACCCGATCTGGTGGGGTTTGATGACTCCATCTGACCAAATCGGCGGCCCTGGGGCGTCAGTCCCCGGACGCAACTCGGCGTACGCCCCTGGGATGACATGGAAAGGGCCCCTCTGCCCCGACCCGTAGGGGTCGCCGGGGCGGAAGGGCCCGTTCCGCGGTCTTGGCGGCTACCCGGCGCGGTGCACCACCGCGTCGCAGAGCTCTTCGAGCGCCGACTTGGCGAAGCACTCCGGCAGCGGGGCCAGCATGGCCCGCGCGTCCTCGGCGTACTGGATGGTGTCGCGGCGGGCCCGCTCCAGGGCCGGGTGCGCCCGCAGTCGGGTGAGCACCTCGGCGTGGCGGGCGTCGTCCGTCAGGTCGCCGTCCAGGAGTTCCACGAGCTCCAGGTCCGCGGGGTCGCCGCCCTGGGCCGCCATCTCGCGCAGCCGCAGCACGGGCAGCGTCGGGATGCCCTCGCGCAGGTCGGTACCCGGGGTCTTGCCGGACTCGTGCGCGTCGGAGGCGATGTCGAGGACGTCGTCGGCGAGCTGGAAGGCGGTGCCGAGCCGCTCGCCGTACTGGGTCAGGATGTCGACGACCGACTCGTCGGCGCCGGACATGAGCGCGCCGAAGCGGCCGGAGACCGCGATCAGCGAGCCGGTCTTGCCGGCGATGACGTCGAGGTAGTGCGACACGGGGTCGCGGCCGTCGCGCGGCCCGGCCGTCTCCAGGATCTGGCCGGTCACCAGCCGCTCGAAGGCCTCGGCCTGGATGCGTACGGCCTCCGGCCCGAGGTCGGCCAGGATGTGCGAGGCGCGGGCGAACAGGAAGTCACCCGTGAGGACGGCCACCGAGTTGCCCCAGCGGGCGTTGGCGCTCTCCACCCCGCGGCGGACGTCCGCCTCGTCCATCACGTCGTCGTGGTAGAGCGTCGCGAGGTGCGTGAGCTCGACCACGACGGCGGACGGCACGATGCCGGGCGCGTAGGGATCACCGAACCGGGACGCGAGCATCACCAGCAGCGGCCGGAACCGCTTGCCTCCGGCCCGGACCAGGTGCTGTGCGGCCTCGGTGATGAAGGGGACTTCGCTCTTGGTGGCTTCCAGCAGACCCGCCTCGACGGCGGCCAGTCCGGCCTGGACATCGGTTTCAAGAGCCTGGTCCCGCACGCTCAGTCCGAACGGCCCGACGACGGTCACGAGGGGTACTCCTGTCTGCTGACGATCACGCTGACGATCACATGGATTGTCGATGTGTCGCTGCCATCACTCAAGCCAGCGTATCGGGTCTGTTTTCGATCACCGAGAGCGCCTTCCCGGCCACCACCCGCGCACCGTCCGATACACACCGGTATGTTCATGAAGAGCCGAAACAACCGGAGAATACGTTTTGCCCAGAACTGCGACCGATATGGACGAACCCGCGGATCCGGAGGCCGACCGGCCACCGGCCCGGGACGACCATGCCTTCCTCGGCCACCCCCGGGGCCTCGCCACGCTCTCCGGACTGGAGGTCTGGGAGCGTTTCTCGTTCCTGGGCATGCAGGCCATCCTCGTCCTCTACTTCGCGGACACGGTGGCGAACGGCGGCCTGGGGATGGACCCGGGTACCGCCGCCTCCGTCTCGGCGGCCTACGGGACCATGGTCTACCTCGTCTCCGTCGCCGGCGGATGGCTCGCCGACCGCATCCTCGGTTCGTACCGCGCCGTGCTCTGGGGCGGCATCCTGATCGCCTGCGGCCACTACGCGATGGCCGTGCCCACGGCCACCATGACCTGGATCGGCCTCGGCCTGATCAGCGCGGGTACCGGCCTGCTCAAGCCGAACGTGGCCACCATGGTCGGCAAGCTCTACCGGACGGACGACGACCGGCGCGACGCCGGTTTCGCCCTCTACTACATGGCCATCAACATCGGCGCCTTCGCCGGACCGCTGGTCACCGGCTGGCTCGGGGAGCACCAGGGCTGGCACTGGGGCTTCTCCGCCGCCGCCGTCGGGATGACCGCGGGTCTGATCCAGTACGTCCTGGGCCGCCGTCATCTGGCCGGACGCAAGCACTCCGCCGAGTACGCCCTCGCCCCCGACGCGATGCGCCGCGCCGTGTGGTGGATCGTCGGCGGCCTGCTCGCCTTCGCCGCGCTCGCCACCCTCCTGGCCCTCGTCGGGTGGCTGACCATGGGCCGCTTCGTCGACCTGCTCACCCTGGTCTCCGTGATCGCCCCGATCGTCTACTTCGTGGTGATGTTCCGCAGTCCGCGGGTGACGCGCGAGGAACGCGGGCGACTGCGCCCGTACGTGGTCCTCTTCCTTGCCTCGGTCGCCTTCAACTTCATCCTCTTCCAGGCCTACTCGACGATGATGCTGCTGGCCTCCACCAACGCCGAGAGCACGATCCTCGGCTTCGACTTCCCGTCGAGCTGGTACGCCTCCGCGCTCGGCGCGTTCGAGGTGGCCCTGGCCCCGGTCGTCGCCGCACTCTGGTCCCGGATGGGCCACCGCCAGCCGCACGCCTCCAACAAGATCGCCATCGGGGTGATCCTGGGCGGCCTGTCCTTCCTGCTGATGGTGATCCCGACCTCGGGGCACGACGGGGACGCCTACCGGATGGCCGCCTGGTGGATCGTCGGCTCGTACCTGCTCCTCGGCCTCGGCGACGTCCTGCTGGAGACCTCGGGCATGTCGGCCACCAGCAAGCTCGCGCCGCGGGCCTTCGGCAGCCAGACGATGGCGCTGTGGTTCCTCTCCCTCGCGCTGGCCAACGGCATCCAGGCGCAGGTGGTCAAGGTCTACGGCCAGGTGTCGAACCCCCTGTACTTCGGCCTCAACGGCGCCGTCGCGGTGGCGGCGGGCCTGGTCGTGATGGCGATGGCGCCGTGGCTGCGGCGCACGATGCACCCCGTCCACTGATGCGGCCGGGGGCGGGGGTCCGTGGAGAACGTCCGAGGCGATTGGCGGCTGAGACCAGATGATCATCCGTACCGACTTCCCGTACGGGACCACCCACGAGGATGTCCGGATCCCGCTGCCCGACGGCGTCGAGCTGTACGCCCGGATCTGGCGCCCGGTGACGGACGAGCCGGTCCCGGCCCTGCTGGAGTACCTCCCCTACCGGCTCACCGACTGGACCGCGCCGCGCGACCAGCAGCGCCACCCCTGGTACGCGGGCCACGGCTACGCCTCCGTACGGGTGGACGTGCGCGGGCACGGCTGCAGCGGCGGCCGGCCCGGCGACGAGTACGACGCCCGGGAGCTGGCGGACGGGGTCGCGGTGGTGGAGTGGCTGGCGGCGCAGCCGTGGTGCACGGGGGCGGTGGGGATGTTCGGGATCTCGTGGGGCGGATTCAACTCCCTCCAGATCGCGGCGCTGGCCCCCGAGCCGCTGAAGGCGATCGTGACCGTCTGCTCGACGGACGACCGGTACGACAACGACGTGCACTACATGGGCGGCTCGGTGCTCGCCGTGGACATGCACGCGTGGGCGGCCACGATGCTGGCCTTCGCCTCCCGGCCGCCGGACCCGCGCTTCGTCGGCGACGACTGGCGCCGACGGTGGCTGGAGCGGCTGGAGGCGGTGGAACCCCTCGTCCACACCTGGCTCTCCCACCAGACGCGCGACGCCTACTGGCGCCACGGCAGCGTCTGCGAGGACTACCCGGCCGTGCACGCGGCCGTCCTCGCGGTCGGCGGCTGGCACGACCCGTACCGGGACACCGTGCTGCGGCTGGTCGAACACCTGCCGCCGACCCGCGTACGGGGCCTGATCGGGCCCTGGTCGCACCAGTACCCGGACCGCGGCCTGCCGCCGGGACCGGCCATCGGCTTCCTTCAGGAGACCCTGCGCTGGTGGGACCACTGGCTGAAGGGCGTGGACAACGGGGTGATGGACGAGCCGCTGCTGCGCACCTGGATCAGCGACTCGCACCCGCCGGCGACGGTGTACGACGAGCTCCCGGGCCGCTGGGTCGGCGAGAAGGCCTGGCCCTCGGCGTCCGTCATCCCCGTCCCGTACGTGTTCCAGGGCGCGCCCGTGGACGTCGCCTCCCCGCAGCACACCGGACTGGACGCGGGCCGGTTCTTCCCCTTCGGCAACGACGCCGACCTCCCGCCGGACCAGCGGGAGGAGGACGCGAAGTCGGCCTGTTTCGAGTTCCCGGTGGGGCGCGAGGAGCCGGTGGAGATCCTGGGACGGCCGTCGGTGACCCTGCGGCTGCGACTCGACGTGCCGTACGGGCAGGTGATCGCCCGGCTGTGCGACGTCGCCCCGGACGGCTCCTCGACGCTGGTCACGCGGGGCGCCCTGAACCTCTCCGCGCGCCGGGGCCGGGACCGTGCGGTGCCCTGGCCGGTGGGCTCGTACGAGGACGTCACCTTCGAGCTGAACGGCATCGGCCACGCCTTCGCGCCGGGGCACCGGATCCGGCTCGCCGTGTCCTCCGCGTACTGGCCGTGGATCTGGCCGCGGGCCGGTTCCGAGGCCGGGTGGACCCTGGATCCGGCGGGCAGCGCGCTGACCCTGCCGGTGCGGGCCGGCTCCGCGGCGGACGGCGGGATCGTCTTCGAGGCCCCGGAGCAGGCGGAGCCGCTGGGGGTGGTCTTCCCTGCGACGCTGGACGAACCGCGCCCGGAGCGGCTGGTCGTACGGGACGTGGCGCGCGGGACGTGGCGGCTGGAGGTGGACCCGCGGTACGGGGGCACGCGGGTGTTCCCCGACGGGCTGGAGTACTCCGAGGACGCGGAGGAGGTGTACGAGATCCAGGACGCGGACGCGCTGTCGGCACGCACGTTCTCGCGGTGGCGGATCCGGCTGCACCGGCCGGAACTGGGCTGGGACGCGCGGGTGGAGACGCGGTCGGAGATCCGCTGCGACGCGGGCGGTTTCCTGACGTCGAACGAGGTGGTGTGCCGGGAGGGGGACGAGGTGGTCTTCCACCGGACGTGGGAGCGACGGTTGCCGCGGGCGGCGGGCTGAGCGGGTCGCCCCGCCCTGACGGGCGGCCCCGGGGCTCCGACCGGCGGTCAGCCGAACAGTCGCTCCAGGACCACCGCGATGCCGTCGTCCTCGTTGGACAGCGTCAGCTCGTCGGCGACCGCCACCAGCTCGTGGTGCGAGTTGGCCATCGCCACCCCGTGGGCCGCCCACGCGAACATGGGGATGTCGTTCGGCATGTCTCCGAAGGCGATCGTCCCCGACGGGGAGACGCCGAGGAGGTCCGCCGCCCGCGCGAGCCCGCTGGCCTTGTCGATGCCCGGCGGCTGGAGTTCCACCGTGTGCTCGCCCGCCATCGTGACGTTCACCAGGTGGCCGACCACCGACCGCGCCACCCGGGTCAGTTCGTCGTCGTCCAGTTCCGGGTGCTGGAGCAGCACCTTGTTGATCGGCGCCGACCACAGGTCGCAGCGCCGTGGGACGCGGACCGTCGGCAGGTGGGGGTGCCACATCCGGTAGCCCGGCCCTATCAGCATCTCCGCGTCCAAGCCCTCTTGGTTGACCGCCGCGTAGACCTCGCCGACCTCCGCCTCGATCTTGCCGAGGGCCACGTCGGCCAGCTCCCGGTCCATGGAGACGGAGTGCAGCAGGCGGCCGCGCGCCGCGTCGTAGACCTGCGCGCCCTGCCCGCACACCGCGAGCCCCGTGTAGCCGAGCCGGTCCAGGACGTGTCGGACCTGGGGGACGGGGCGTCCGGTGACGATGATGTGCT
The DNA here is from genome assembly GCF_053615355.1 of Streptomyces sp. CLCI03. Classification (NCBI taxonomy): domain Bacteria; kingdom Bacillati; phylum Actinomycetota; class Actinomycetes; order Kitasatosporales; family Streptomycetaceae; genus Streptomyces; species Streptomyces sp. CLCI03. Next base: position 3,493,268 of record NZ_CM132132.1, read on the forward strand.
GGGCGCCGGCCGCGCGCGCCCTCGCGAGCGCCTCGTACGAGCGGGCGGAGACGGTGTCCCCGGCTTGGAGCAGAGTCCCGTCCAGATCGGTGGCGATCAAGGCATAGGGAAGGGCCGGAGGTGGGGCGGAAGTCACGGCGCCTAGGATACGGACCCCTTTGGACAAGTCCTACAAATTGAGCCTGAATCCGGCCTCCCGCACGCCCCATCCGTCACTTGGCGCGCTCCAGCGTCGAGCAGGACAGGGGCGGGGCAGGGAAGTGCACAACCCCGACCGTAAGGCCCTCGATCGACAGCACGCACCAAAAGATCAGATATGACCGGAACTGTGGATACCTGACCATGGGCGTCGTCCTGGGGTGTGTTTCATCTCCGACCGGGTACCCGCGCTTTCCTGCGGGATCCTGAGTAGCGTGTCCCGCACCGTGTCTACCGGGACACCCCCGGACCGCGTCGAAAGCGAGGCAGTACCCCATGCCCCAGCAGAGCCCCCTCGATGTCCCCGAGGGCGACCCGTTCGGGCCGCACAACCTCCCCTACGGCGTCTTCTCGACCGCCGCGGAAGGCCGCCGCCGGATCGGCGTGCGCATCGGCGGACACGTGCTCGACGCGGGGGCGGCCGCGGCCGCGCTCGGTTCCCCGTACGCCGGGCTGCTCGGGCAGGCCTCCCTCAACCCGCTGCTGGCCGCCGGGCGCACCGCCTGGCGCGACGTCCGCCGCGCGCTGACCGCCTGGGTGACCGACCCCGGCCACCGCCCCACCGTCGAGCCGCACCTGCTGCCGCTCGACGAGGTCACCCTGCACCTGCCGTACGAGGTCGCCGACTACGTCGACTTCTACGCGAGCGAGCACCACGCCACCAACGTCGGCAGGATGTTCCGCCCGGACGGCGACGCGCTGACCCCCAACTGGAAGCACCTGCCGATCGGTTACCACGGCCGCTCCGGCACGATCGTGGTCTCCGGCACCGATGTCGCCCGCCCCTCCGGTCAGCGCAAGGCGCCCACCGACCCGGCGCCCGTCTTCGGCCCCTCCGTCAAGCTCGACATCGAGGCCGAGGTCGGCTTCGTCGTGGGCGCCCCCTCCGAGCTGGGCACCCCGGTGCCGCTGGGCGCGTTCGAGGACCACGTCTTCGGGCTCTTCCTGCTCAACGACTGGTCGGCGCGGGACATCCAGGCCTGGGAGTACGTGCCGCTCGGCCCGTTCCTCGGCAAGTCCTTCGCCACCTCCGTCTCGGCCTGGGTCACCCCGCTGGAGGCCCTGGACGCCGCCCGGGTCGCACCGCCCGCCCGTGAATTCCCGCTCCTGCCCTACCTGGACGACGCCGACCTCGACCGCCCCGGCGGCTTCGACCTGCGCATCACCGTCTCCATCAACGGGCAGGAGGTGGCGCAGCCGCCGTTCGCCACCATGTACTGGACGGCCGCCCAGCAGCTCGCCCACATGACCGTCAACGGCGCCTCCCTGCGCACCGGTGACGTCTTCGGCTCCGGCACCGTCAGCGGTCCCGAGGTCGGCCAGCGCGGTTCGCTGCTGGAGCTCACCTGGAACGGCCGCGACGCCATCGAGCTCACCGACGGCAAGCGCACCTTCCTGGAGGACGGGGACACCGTCACCCTCACCGCCTGGGCCCCCGGCCCGGACGGCACGCGCGTCGGCCTCGGCGAGGTCACCGGCCGCATCGTGGGATCGCGCTAGTCCGGCGCCGGCGTACGGGCGGCGGCCGCGGTCCGGATCCGGACGCGGACGTCCGCGCGTACGCCGCCCGCGGTTGAGCGGCGGGTCACGGCCGGACCGGGCCCCGGCCCGCTCCGGTGGCCTCGATCCCCTTGGCGATCTCGGCCAGGTCGGCGGGGGTCAGGGTCGGCGAGCCCGCGCCGATCCAGCCGTCCACCTGGCGGGCGGTGCGGGCGCCGACGATCGCACCGGTCAGCCCCGGCCAGGCCAGCACCCAGGCGAGGGCGACCTCGGCGACGGACACCCCGTGCCGCCGCGCGACGGGGCGCAGCACCTCGACGACGGTGAGGTTGGCGGCGAGCCGGGTGGTGAAGTCCGGGTGGCGGCGGCGCCAGTCGTCGGCCGGCAGCGCGGCGACCCGCTCCGCGTCGAAGGTTCCGGTCAGCAGTCCGGACTGCATCGGTGAGTAGGCGATGACGCCGGTGCCGTGGGCCGCGGCCCAGGCGATCTCGTCCGCCGCCTCCCGCTTGAGCGCCGAGAACGGCGGCTGGATCGCGTCCACGTGGGCGATCCGCTCGGCCCGCTCCAGCTCGTCGACCGAGTGGTTCGACAAGCCGATCGCGCGTACCTTGCCCTCCTTCTTCAGGTCGGCCATCAGCTGCCAGTACTCCTCCAGCGGGGTCGCGCCCGCCGCGGTGTCGGCGCCGCGGTGCTCCAGGGATTCACCGGTGTCGGGCCAGTGCACCTGGTACAGGTCGATCCACTCGACGCCGAGGCGGCGCAGCGAGTCCTCGATCTCGCGCCGTACGCTCGCCGGTCTCATCGTGCGGACGGGGGCGGCGGCGGGGTCGGCCGGGTCCCAGACCAGCCCGACCTTGGTGAAGACGTACGGCCGCTCCCCGTCGGGGAGTCCGGCGATCGCGCGGGCGACGAGCTCCTCGGAGTGGCCGAGTCCGTAGACGGCGGCGGTGTCGATCCAGTTCACCCCGCTCCGGACGGCGTGGCGGACGGCGGCGACGGAGTCGGCGTCGTCGGTGGCGCCCCAGCCGTAGCGCCAGGCGGCGCCGGCGACGGCCCAGGCGCCGAAGCCGAGGCGGCTGATGTCCATGCCGGTGGTGCCGAGGGGGGTGGTGGGCAGAGTGCTCATGCGTGCTCCTGACGGTCCGTCGCTCGGTCGGGCTGCCGCCCGTCGGGTGGCCATGGTGGGGCGGGCCGGACGGGAAGCCCAGCGTCGCGTCGCACCCGGTTCCGCGCATGCCGGCCGCGCCGGCCCCCCGTTCGGAGGCGCGCCGCGTGCGCCCGGCGGGCGGGGCCGGGATGGTGGACGGACGAATGGAAGCGGGAACCCGTACCCCGTACCCCCACCGCGAGGAGCCGCCGCCATGTCCCTACGCAGCTTGAAGACCGTCCTGACCTGTGCGGCCGCCGTGTCGCTGGGTCTGGCCGCCGTGGTCCCGGCGCACGGGGTGGAGGGGCCGGCTCCCGACCCTCGGGACGAGCGGGCGATGCGGGACATGGCGACGGCGATCGCGGTGACGGCCAAGTACGCGGACGAGCGGGAGGCCATCAAGGACGGGTACGTCCCGAAGGGAGAGGAGTGCATGACCAACCCGTTCGGGGTGGGCGCCATGAACTACCACTACGTCAAGCAGGCCAACTGGGGCTCGCTGGACCCGGCCAGGCCGACCGCGCTGCTGTACAGCAAGGACAAGGACCGTAACGGCCGCCGCAGGCTGGAGACCGTGGAGTGGATGTCCACCGACCGGGACCAGGACCTGAAGACCGCGGACGACCGGCCGAGCATGTTCGGTCTGCCCTTCGACGGCCCCATGCCGGGCCATTGGGCGGGCATGCCCAAGCACTACGACCTGCACATGTGGGCGTACAAGAAGAACCCGGCCGGCCGCTTCCACAACTGGAACCCGGCGCTGACCTGCCCGAAGAAGGCCCCCACCCCGGGCAAGCCCGCCCCCGCGTCCCACGGGCACGGGCACTGACGCACCGGCGGGGCGCACGACATGACCAAGGGCCCGACTCCCCCGGGGGAGTCGGGCCCTTGGTCGTGTCAGGAACCGGTCAGCGGACGAAGGTGCTCGCCTGCCCCGCCAGCTCCAGGAAGTACTGCGGAGCGAGGCCCAGGACCAGGGTGACGGCGACTCCCACCGCGATGGTGGTCATCGTCAGCGGCGAGGGAACCGCCACCGACGGGCCGTCGGCCTTCGGCTCGCTGAAGAACATCAGGACGATCACCCGGATGTAGAAGAACGCGGCGATCGCGGACGAGAGGACACCGATCACGACCAGCACCCCGGCGCCGCTCTCCGCCGCCGCCCTGAACACGGCGAACTTGCCGGTGAAGCCGGAGGTGAGCGGGATGCCCGCGAAGGCGAGCAGGAACACCGCGAAGACGGCCGCCGTCAGCGGTGACCGCCGGCCGAGGCCCGCCCACTTGGACAGGTGCGTGGCCTCGCCGCCCGCGTCCCGCACCAGCGTGACCACCGCGAAGGCGCCGATCGTCACGAAGGAGTACGCGCCCAGGTAGAAGAGGACGGACTGGACGCCCTGCGCCGAGGTCGCGATGACACCGGCCAGGATGAAGCCGGCGTGCGCGATCGAGGAGTAGGCCAGCAGCCGCTTGACGTCCGTCTGGGTCACGGCGATCACCGCGCCCGCCAGCATGGTGACGATGGCGACCGCCCACATCACCGGTCGCCAGTCCCAGCGCAGCCCCGGCAGGACCACGTAGAGGAGGCGCAGGAGGGCGCCGAAGGCGGCCACCTTGGTCGCCGCCGCCATGAAGCCGGTGATCGGGGTCGGGGCGCCCTGGTAGACGTCCGGGGTCCACATGTGGAAGGGGACCGCGCCGACCTTGAAGAGCAGGCCCATCAGGATCAGCGCGCCACCGATCAGCAGCAGCGCGTCGTTGCCCATCGTGGAGGCCAGCGCCGGGTCGATCTTGGCGACCGTGCCGTCGACGACGTCGGCGATCACCGCGTACGAGACCGAGCCCGCGTACCCGTAGAGCAGTGCGATGCCGAAGAGGAGGAAGGCGGAGGAGAAGGCGCCCAGGAGGAAGTACTTCACCGCGGCCTCCTGCGACATCAGCCGCTGGCGGCGGGCGAGGGCGCAGAGCAGGTACAGCGGGAGGGAGAACACCTCAAGGGCGATGAACAGCGTCAGCAGGTCGTTGGCCGCCGGGAAGATCAGCATGCCGGCGATCGCGAACAGGGCCAGCGGGAAGACCTCGGTGGTGGTGAAGCCCGCCTTGACGGCGGCCTTCTCGCTGTCGCTGCCCGGTACGGACGCCGCCTGGGCGGCGAAGGAGTCCACCCGGTTGCCGTGCGCCGCGGGGTCCAGTCGCCGCTCGGCGAAGGTGAAGACCGCGACGATCGAGGCCAGCAGGATGGTGCCCTGCAGGAAGAGCGCCGGGCCGTCCACGGCGATGGCGCCCATCGCGGCGACGTGGGCCTTGTCCGACCCGTACCCGCCGGCGGCGAGGCCGACGACCGCCGCGAAGGCCGAGGCCAGCGCGGCGACGGCGAGGAACACCTGGGTGTAGTAGCGGGCCTTGCGAGGCACGAAGGCCTCGACCAGGATCCCGAGCACCGCCGCGCCCACCACGATCAACGTGGGCGCGAGCTGTGCGTACTCGATGGTCGGTGCCGGGATCCGGTCGGCCGGTGCCTCGGCCGCCAGTGTCCACAGGCTGTGGGCGGAAGTCGCTGCGCTCACTTCGCCGCCTCCCCGTTCTTGGCTTCGACGTCGACCTCGGGCTTCGGGTCCGTCTGCTTCACGTCCGACATGGTGTACTCCACCGCCGGGTTGACGATGTCGGTGAGCACCTTCGGGTAGACGCCCAGTCCGATCAGCAGGGCGATCAGCGGGGCGACCACCAACACCTCCCGCAGGCGCAGGTCCGGCATGGTGCGGACCTCCTCCTTCACGGGGCCGGTCATCGTGCGCTGGTAGAGCACCAGCGTGTAGAGGGCGGCGAGCACGATGCCGGTGGTGGCGATGATGCCGACGACCGGGTACCGGGCGAACGTGCCGACCAGGACCAGGAATTCACTGACGAAGGGCGCGAGGCCCGGCAGCGAGAGGGTGGCGAGGCCACCGATCAGGAAGGTGCCGGCGAGGACCGGGGCCACCTTCTGGACACCGCCGTAGTCGGCGATGAGCCGCGAACCGCGCCGCGAGATCAGGAAGCCGGCCACCAGCATCAGCGCCGCCGTCGACAGGCCGTGGTTGACCATGTAGAGCGTGGCGCCGGACTGTCCCTGGGAGGTCATCGCGAAGATGCCCAGGATGATGAAGCCGAAGTGCGAGATCGAGGCGTAGGCGACCAGCCGCTTGATGTCCCGCTGGCCGACCGCGACCAGCGCGCCGTAGACGATGCTGATCAGGGCCAGGACGAGGATGACCGGCGTGGCCCACTTGCTGGCGTCGGGGAAGAGCCCGAGGCAGAAGCGGAGCATCGCGAAGGTGCCGACCTTGTCGACGACCGCGGTGATCAGTACGGCGACCGGGGCGGTGGACTCGCCCATCGCGTTCGGCAGCCAGGTGTGCAGCGGCCACAGCGGGGCCTTGATCGCGAAGGCGAAGAAGAAGCCCAGGAACAGCAACCGCTCGGTGTTGGTCGACATGTCGAGCGTGCCGGCGGCCCGGGCGGCGGTGATCTCCTGGAGGGAGAAGTTCCCGGCGACCACGTAGAGGCCGATGACGGCCGCCAGCATGATCAGGCCGCCGACCAGGTTGTAGAGGAGGAACTTGACCGCCGCGTACGAGCGCTGCGTGGCCGCGTTCTCCTCGGAGCCGCCGTGTGCCCTGTCCCCGAAGCCGCCGATGAGGAAGTACATCGGGATGAGCATGGCTTCGAAGAAGATGTAGAAGAGGAAGACGTCGGTGGCCTCGAAGGAGATGATCACCATCGCCTCGACCAGCAGGATCAGGGCGAAGAAGCCCTGGGTCGGCCGCCACCGGTAGCTCTTGCCCGCGGCGGAGCCGCTGTCGGACGCGGCCAAGGGGTCGGCGTCGTGCCAGCCGGCCGCGATCACGAAGGGGATCAGGAGCGCGGTGAGCCCGATGAGGACGACGCCGATCCCGTCCACGCCGAGTTCGTAGCGGACACCGAAGTCGGCGATCCACGGCCGGGATTCGGTGAGCTGGTAGCGGTCACCGGTCGGGTCGAACCGGATCGCGACGAGCACGGCCAGGGCCAGTGTCGCCAGCGAGAAGAGCAGCGCGAGCCACTTGGCGGCGGTCCTGCGGGCGGCCGGGACGGCCGCCGTCAGGATCGCGCCGACCGCGGGGACCGCGGCCGTCACCGTCAGAAGCGGGAAACTCATTTCACACCGCCCTCATCAGCAGGGTCGCGGCGATCAGGACCACCGTGCCCCCGAACATCGAGACCGCGTAGCTGCGGGCGTAGCCGTTCTGCAGCTTGCGCAGGCGGCCCGAGAGCCCGCCGACCGAGGCGGCCGTCCCGTTGACCACCCCGTCGACCACGCTGTGGTCGAGGTACACGAGCGAGCGGGTCAGGTGCTCCCCGCCGCGGACCAGCACGACGTGGTTGAAGTCGTCCTGGTAGAGGTCCTTGCGGGCCGCCCGGGTGAGGAGCGAGCCGCGCGGGGCGACGACCGGGACGGGCTTACGGCCGTACATGGCCCAGGCGATGCCGACGCCGACGAGGAGGACGACCATGGTGGCCGCGGTGATCGTCATGGCGCTGACCGGCGGGTCGCCGTGTTCGTAACCGGTGACGGGCTCCAGCCACTTCAGGAAGCGTTCGCCGATCTCGAAGAATCCGCCGGCGAAGACCGACCCGAAGGCCAGGATCACCATCGGGATCGTCATCGACTTCGGGGACTCGTGCGGGTGCGGCGGGTGGCCCTCCGCGTCCGGCTGCCAGCGCTTCTCGCCGAAGAAGGTGAGGAGCATGACGCGGGTCATGTAGAAGGCGGTGATGCCGGCGCCCAGCAGGGTCACTCCGCCCAGGATCCAGCCCTCGGTGCCGCCCTTCGCGAAGGCCGCCTCGATGATCATGTCCTTGGAGAAGAAGCCCGACAGGCCCGGGAAGCCGATGATGGCCAGGTATCCGAGGCCGAAGGTCACGAAGGTGACCGGCATGTACTTCCGCAGGGCCCCGTACTTGCGCATGTCGACCTCGTCGTTCATCCCGTGCATCACGGAACCCGCGCCGAGGAAGAGACCTGCCTTGAAGAAGCCGTGCGTCACCAGGTGCATGATCGCGAAGACGTAGCCGATGGGGCCGAGGCCCGCGGCGAGGATCATGTAGCCGATCTGCGACATCGTCGAGCCCGCCAGGGCCTTCTTGATGTCGTCCTTCGCGCAACCGACGATCGCACCGAAGAGCAGCGTGACCGCGCCCACGACGGTGACCACCAGTTGGGCGTCCGGCGCCCCGTTGAAGATGGCGGCCGAGCGGACGATCAGGTACACACCCGCCGTCACCATGGTGGCCGCGTGGATGAGGGCCGAGACCGGGGTCGGGCCCTCCATCGCGTCCCCGAGCCAGGACTGCAGCGGGACCTGCGCCGACTTGCCGCAGGCGGCCAGCAGCAGCATCAGGCCGATCGCCGTCAGCGTGCCCTCGGAGGTCTCGCCCACCGAGGCGAGGACCGGCCCGAAGGTGAAGGTCCCGAAGGTGGTGAACATCAGCATGATCGCGATCGACAGACCGATGTCGCCGACGCGGTTGACCAGGAAGGCCTTCTTCGCGGCGGTGGCCGCGCTGGGCTTGTGCTGCCAGAAGCCGATCAGGAGGTACGAGGCGAGGCCCACGCCCTCCCAGCCGAAGTACAGCAGCAGGTAGTTGTCGGCGATGACCAGGAGCAGCATCGCGGCGACGAACAGGTTGAGGTAGCCGAAGAAGCGGCGGCGGCGCTCGTCGTGCTCCATGTACCCGATCGAGTACACGTGGATGAGCGTGCCCACCCCGGTGATCAGCAGGACGAAGGTCATCGACAGCTGGTCCAGCTGGAAGGCCATGTCCGCCTGGAAGCCCTCGACGGGGATCCAGGTGTACAGCTTCTGGGTCAGGGTCCGGTCCTCGGCCGTGCGCCCCAGCATGTCGGCGAACAGGGCGACGCCGATCCCGAAGGAGACGGCCGCGAGCAGGGTGCCGATCCAGTGACCGACCTTGTCGAGGCGTCGGCCGCCGCAGAGCAGCACCACCGCTCCGAGCAGGGGCGCTGCCACCAGCAGCGCAATCAGGTTCTCCACAGCGACCCCTTACAGCTTCATCAGGCTGGCGTCGTCGACCGAGGCCGAGTGGCGGGTACGGAACAGCGACACGATGATCGCCAGGCCGACCACGACCTCCGCGGCGGCGACGACCATCGTGAAGAACGCGATGATCTGGCCGTCGAGGTTGCCGTGCATCCGGGAGAACGCGACGAAGGCGAGGTTGCAGGCGTTGAGCATCAGCTCGACGCACATGAACAGCACGATCGCGTTCTTGCGGATCAGGACCCCGGTGGCACCGATGGTGAACAGCAGGGCCGCCAGGTACAGGTAGTTGACCGGATTCACTTCGAGGCCTCCTCACGGCCGAGGCGCTCCGACGAGGCCTGCTCCAGTGCCTTGAGGTCGTCGAGCGCCTGGCTGGAGACGTCCCGGATCTGGCCCCGGGCGCGCAGCGTCCGGTTGACGGTCAGCTCGGACGGGGTGCCGTCCGGCAGCAGACCGGCGACGTCCACCGCGTTGTGCCGGGCGTAGACGCCGGGCGCCGGCAGCGGCGGGAGCTGGACGCCCTCGCGGACCCGCTTCTCGGCGAGTTCGCGCTGGGTGGCGGCCCGTTCGGTGCGCTCCCGGTGGGTGAGCACCATCGCGCCGACGGACGCGGTGATCAGCAGCGCGCCGGTGATCTCGAAGGCGAAGACGTACTTGGTGAAGATCAGCTGCGCCAGGCCCTCGATGTGCCCGCCGGAGTTGACCCGGCCGAGCCCGTTGAAGTGGGTGAGCCCGGCGTTGGCGAGGCCGCCGATCAGCAGGACGCCGAAGCCGAGCCCGCACAGGAGGGCCATCCAGCGCTGCCCCTTGATGGTCTCCTTCAGGGAGTCGGCGGCGGTGACGCCGACGAGCATGACCACGAAGAGGAAGAGCATCATGATCGCGCCGGTGTAGACGATGACCTGGACGACGCCCAGGAAGTACGCCCCGTTGGCGAGGTAGAACACGGCCAGGATGATCATCGTCCCGGCCAGGCTGAGTGCGCTGTGCACGGCCTTCTTCATCAGGATCGTGGCCAGGGCGCCGATGACGGCGACCGAGCCGAGGATCCAGAACTGGATCGCCTCGCCCGTGGAGGTCATGGTCGCGGAGGCGGCGAGGGCGCTCATGCGTCGACCTCCTCGGACTGCCCGTTCTCCGGGGCAACCTCGCCCTTGGAGACGGCGACCTGCCGGACGGTGCCCGGGGCGGCCCCGGTCACCAGTCCGCGGTAGTAGTCGGTGTCGTCCGTGCCGGGGAAGATCGAGTGCGGTGCCTCGACCATGCCCTCGGTCAGACCGGAGAGCAGCTGCTCCTTGGTGTAGATGAGCGATTCGCGGCTGGAGTCGGCCAGTTCGAACTCGTTCGTCATGGTCAGCGCCCTCGTCGGGCACGCCTCGACGCACAGCCCGCACAGGATGCAGCGGGCGTAGTTGATCTGGTAGACGCGGCCGTACCGCTCACCCGGGGAGTAGCGCTCCTCCTCGGTGTTGTCCGCGCCCTCCACGTAGATGGCGTCGGCGGGACAGGCCCAGGCACACAGCTCGCACCCGATGCACTTCTCCAGACCGTCGGGGTGCCGGTTGAGCTGATGCCGTCCGTGGAAGCGCGGCGCGGTCGTCTTCTGCTGTTCCGGGTACTGCTCGGTGAGGCGCTTCTTGAACATGGCCTTGAAGGTCACGCCGAAGCCCGCCACCGGGTTCTGCCACTTCTCGTCGGACATCTCTCAAGCCTCCTCTCGGTCACTGTCAGTATTCGTCCCACCACTGACAATCAGCTCGCGCTCGGTGCGGGACCGCCTGCGCGGTACGGGTGCCAGGTGCTGGCCGGGCTTGGGCGGTACGGGGAATCCGCCCGCCAGCGGGTCGAAGGGCTCGGCGTCGTGCGCCGCCCCGGCGGCCGCCGTCTTCTTCTCCCGCTTGTCGCGGAAGACGTCCGCGACGAAGGAGAGGAGCAGGATCGCCACGACGGCACCGCCGACGTACAGGACGATCTCGCTGAAGTCGTACGCCTCGTTGCGCAGCGCCCGGACGGTGGCCACCAGCATCAGCCAGACCACCGAGACGGGGATCAGGACCTTCCAGCCGAGCTTCATCAGCTGGTCGTAGCGCACGCGGGGCAGCGTGCCGCGCAGCCAGATGAAGAAGAACAGCAGCAGCTGCACCTTGAGGACGAACCAGAGCATCGGCCACCAGCCGTGGTTCGCGCCCTCCCAGAAGGAGCTGATCGGGTACGGGGCCCGCCAGCCGCCCAGGAAGAGGGTGACCGAGACCGCCGAGACGGTGACCATGTTGACGTACTCGGCCAGCATGAAGAGCGCGAACTTGATGGACGAGTACTCGGTGTTGAAGCCGCCGACCAGGTCGCCCTCGGACTCCGGCATGTCGAAGGGGGCCCGGTTCGTCTCGCCGACCATCGTGACGACGTAGATGATGAAGGACACCGGCAGCAGGATGATGAACCAGCGGTCCGCCTGCGCCTCGACGATCGCCGAGGTCGACATCGACCCGGAGTAGAGGAAGACCGAGGCGAAGGCCGCGCCCATCGCGATCTCGTAGGAGATCATCTGCGCGCAGGAGCGCAGGCCGCCGAGGAGCGGGTAGGTCGAGCCGGAGGACCAGCCGGCCAGGACGATGCCGTAGATGCCGACCGAGGCCACCGCGAGGATGTAGAGCATCGCGATCGGCAGGTCGGTCAGCTGCATCGTGGTGCGCTGGCCGAAGATGGAGACCTCGTCGCCCGGCGGCCCGAAGGGGATCACCGCGATGGCCATGAAGGCCGGGATCGCCGCGATGATCGGGGCCAGGACGTAGACGACCTTGTCGGCCCGCTTGACGATCAGGTCTTCCTTGAGCATCAGCTTCACGCCGTCGGCGAGCGACTGGAGCATGCCCCAGGGGCCGTGCCGGTTCGGGCCGATGCGCAGCTGCATCCAGGCGACGACCTTGCGTTCCCACACGATGGAGAACAGCACCGTCACCATCAGGAAGGCGAAGCAGAACACCGCCTTGACGACGACGAGCCACCAGACGTCCTTGCCGAACAGGGACAGGTCCTCGGCAGCGAGTTGAACGGTGTTCACGCGCCCACCTCCGCAGTGGTGTCGCCTGCGCCGGCCGGGGTCGCCGGGCCGATGCGTACGAGGGTGCCCGGGCGGGCGCCGGCATCGGCGAGGACGCCGGAGCCGGTGGAGTTCAGCGGGAGCCAGACCACGCGGTCGGGCATCTCGGTGATCCGGAGCGGGAGTTCCACGGAGCCGGCCGGGCCGGTGACGGCGAGGACGTCGCCGTTCTTGACGCCGGTCTCGGCGGCCGTGGCGGCCGACAGCCGGGCGCTCGCCTCGTGCCGGGTGCCGGCCAGGGCGTCGTCGCCCTCCTGGAGCCGGCCGAGGTCCAGCAGCAGCCGGTGGCCCGCGAGGACCGCCTCGCCGATGCCGGGGCGGGGCTGGGGAACGGTGTCCGCGCTCTGCGCGGCGGCGCGCCCGCCGGTCCACGGGCCGAGCCGGTCGATCTCCCGGCGTACGGCGTGCACGTCGGGCAGGGCGATCGGCCGGTCGGCGGCGTCGGCCAGCATGTGCAGCACGCGGGCGTCGGCCGGGGCGAGCCGGCGGGTCATCTGATCGGGCTTGAGGGCGGCCTCGAACGGCCGGACCCGACCCTCCCAGTTGATGAACGCGCCCGCCTTCTCGGCCACCGCGGCGACCGGGAGGACCACGTCCGCGTGCTCGGTGACCTCGCCGGGCCGCAGTTCCAGGGAGACCACGAAGGCCTCCTGGAGGGCGGTCCGCGCGCGGGCCGGGTCCGGCAGGTCGGTGACCTCGACGCCCGCGATCAGCAGGGCCGAGAGCTCCCGGGTGGCCGCGGCCTCGACGATCTGGCCGGTGTCGCGTCCGTAGCGGTGCGGGAGTTCGTCCAGGCCCCAGGCGGTGGCGACCTCGTCGCGGGCCCGCGGGTCGGTGGCGGGGCGGCCGCCCGGCAGCAGGGACGGCAGCGCGCCCGCCTCGACGGCGGCCCGCTCACCGGCCCGGCGCGGGATCCACACCAGGGTGGCCCCCGTGACGCCGGCGGCCCGTACGGCCGCGGTCAGCGCGCCCGGCACTCCGGCGAGGCGCTCCCCGACGAGGATGACCGCGCCGGGCAGGCGCAGCGCCTCGGCGGCCTCGGCGCCCCCGGTCTCCAGGCCGGTCCGGGAGGCCAGCGCGTCGAGCCACTCGGGCTCGGTGCCGGGAGCGGCGGCCAGCAGGCGGCCGCCGGCCTTCTCCAGGCCGCGGGTGGCGAAGGGGGCGACGGAGAAGGTCCGCTGCTTGTGCTTGCGGTGGGCCTTGCGCAGCCGCAGGAAGACGCCGGGGGCCTCCTCCTCGGCCTCGATGCCGACGAGCAGCACCGCCGGGGCCGCCTCCAGGGCGGTGTACGAGAGCCACTGCCCGCCGAGGTCGACCCCGTATCCGGCGACCTCCGAGGCCAGGAACTCGGCCTCCTCGGCGCTGTGCACGCGGGCCCGGAAGTCGATGTCGTTGGTGTCGAGCACCACCCGGGCGAACTTGGCATAGGCGTAGGCGTCCTCGACGGGGAGCCGGCCGCCGGTCAGTACGCCGGCCCGGCCCCGTGCGGCGGCCAGTCCGTTCGCCGCGGCCTCCAGGGCCTCGGGCCAGCTCGCCGGTTCCAGCACTCCGGCGGCACTGCGCACCAGCGGGGTCGTCAGCCGGTCCGGGCGCTGCGCGTAGCGGAACCCGAAGCGGCCCTTGTCGCAGAGCCACTCCTCGTTGACCTCGGGGTCCTCGGCGGCGAGCCGGCGCAGCACCTTGCCGCGGCGGTGGTCGGTGCGGGTCGCGCAGCCGCCCGCGCAGTGCTCGCACACGCTCGGGGAGGAGACGAGGTCGAAGGGGCGGGAGCGGAACCGGTAGGCGGCCGAGGTGAGGGCGCCGACCGGGCAGATCTGGATGGTGTTGCCGGAGAAGTACGACTCGAAGGGGTCGCCCTCGCCGGTGCCGACCTGCTGGAGCGCGCCGCGTTCCAGCAGCTCGATCATCGGGTCGCCGGCGATCTCGTTGGAGAAGCGGGTGCAGCGCGCGCACAGCACGCACCGCTCGCGGTCCAGCAGCACCTGGGTGGAGATGGGGACCGGCTTCTCGTAGGTGCGCTTCTTGCCCTCGAACCGCGATTCGGCGTTGCCGTGCGACATCGCCTGGTTCTGCAGCGGGCACTCGCCGCCCTTGTCGCAGACGGGGCAGTCCAGCGGGTGGTTGATGAGCAGCAGCTCCATCACCCCGCGCTGGGACTTGTCGGCGACCTCGGAGGTCAGCTGGGTCTTGACGACCATGCCGTCGGTGCAGGTGATGGTGCAGGAGGCCATCGGCTTGCGCTGGCCCTCCACCTCGACGATGCACTGGCGGCAGGCGCCGGCCGGGGAGAGGAGGGGGTGGTCGCAGAACCGCGGGATCTCGATGCCGAGCTGCTCGGCGGCCCGGATGACGAGGGTGCCCTTGGGCACGGACAGTTCGACCCCGTCGATGGTCAGCGAGACGGTGTTCTCGGGTGGAACCGCCGCTCCGCCCCCGGAGGCCGCTGGAGTGGTGACGGTCATGCGTTCACCTCCGTGTCGGCCCAGAGGGTCGACTTCCTGGGGTCGAAGGGGCAGCCCTTGCCCGTGATGTGCTGCTCGTACTCCTCGCGGAAGTACTTGAGCGAGGAGAAGATCGGGCTGGCCGCGCCGTCGCCGAGCGCGCAGAAGGACTTGCCGTTGATGTTGTCGGCGATGTCGTTCAGCTTGTCGAGGTCGGACATGACGCCCAGGCCGGCCTCGATGTCGCGGAGCAGCTGGACCAGCCAGTACGTGCCTTCGCGGCACGGCGTGCACTTGCCGCAGGACTCGTGGGCGTAGAACTCGGTCCACCGGGTCACGGCCCGCACCACGCACGTCGTCTCGTCGAAGCACTGGAGGGCCTTCGTGCCGAGCATCGACCCGGCGGCGCCCACGCCCTCGTAGTCGAGCGGGACGTCGAGGTGCTCGTCCGTGAACATCGGGGTGGAGGAGCCGCCCGGGGTCCAGAACTTCAGCCGGTGCCCGGGGCGCATGCCGCCGCTCATGTCGAGGAGCTGGCGCAGGGTGATGCCGAGCGGGGCCTCGTACTGGCCGGGGCCGACGACGTGTCCGGAGAGCGAGTACAGCGTGAAGCCGGGGGACTTCTCGGTCCCCATCGACTTGAACCAGTCCTTGCCCTTGTTCAGGATCGCGGGAACCGAGGCGATGGACTCCACGTTGTTGACGACAGTGGGGCACGCGTAGAGCCCCTCGACCGCCGGGAAGGGGGGACGCAGCCGGGGCTGGCCGCGCCGCCCTTCGAGGGAGTCGAGCAGCGCCGTCTCCTCGCCGCAGATGTACGCGCCCGCGCCCGCGTGCACCGTGATGTCGAGGTTGCGCCCGGTGCCGTCGATGTCCTTGCCGAGGTATCCGGCCGCGTACGCCTCGCGCACGGCCTCGTGCAGGCGCCGCAGTACGGGCACCGTCTCCCCGCGCAGGTAGATGAAGGCGTGCTCCGAGCGGATCGCGTAGCAGGCGATGATCATTCCCTCGATGAGGGAGTGCGGGTTGGCGAAGAGGAGGGGGATGTCCTTGCAGGTTCCCGGCTCCGACTCGTCCGCGTTCACCACGAGGTAGTGCGGCTTGCCGTCGCCCTGCGGGATGAACTGCCACTTCATCCCGGTGGGGAAGCCGGCGCCGCCGCGGCCGCGCAGGCCCGAGTCCTTCACGTAGGCGATGAGGTCGTCCGGGGTCATCGCGAGGGCCTTGCGCAGGCCCTCGTACCCCTCGTGCCGCCGGTAGGTCTCCAGCGTCCACGACCGCGGCTCGTCCCAGAAGGAGGACAGCACGGGGGCGAGGAGCTTCTCCGGGCTGGTCCCTCCGCCGGTCTCCGGGTGGGAGGTGCCCCCGTTGCCGCCGTTGCTCAGTTCGGAAGACACCGACATCACTCCCCTCCCTCGGTGGTGGCCTCGCCGCGCGGGTGGACGATCGGGGTGTGCGCGGATTCGCCGCGCGCGATGCGCAGCCCGATCAGGGAGGCGGGGCCGGCGCCGCCGGTCGCCTCGACCGCGCCCTCGCGCTCGTCCGGGAAGCCGGCCAGGATCCGGGCGGTCTCCTTGTACGTGCACAGCGGGGCGCCCCGGGTCGGGGAGACCTCGCGGCCGGCCAGCAGGTCGTCGACCATGGCCTTGGCGGACTGGGGGGTCTGGTTGTCGAAGAACTCCCAGTTGACCATCACCACGGGGGCGAAGTCGCAGGCCGCGTTGCACTCGATGTGTTCGAGGGTGACCTTGCCGTCGGGGGTGGTCTCGTTGTTGCCGACGCCGAGGTGCTCCTTGAGCTCCTCGAAGATGGCGTCGCCGCCCATCACCGCGCACAGGGTGTTCGTGCAGACGCCGACCTGGTAGTCGCCGGAGGGCCTCCGCCGGTACATCGTGTAGAAGGTCGCCACGGCCGTGACCTCGGCGGTGGTCAGGCCCAGTACCTCGGCGCAGAACCGGATGCCGGTGCGCGAGACGTAGCCCTCGACGGACTGGGTCAGGTGCAGCAGCGGCAGCAGCGCGGAGCGGCTGTCGGGGTAGCGCGCGATGACTTCCTTGGCGTCGGCTTCGAGGCGCTCGCGTACCTCCGCCGGAAAGTCGGGGGCCGGTAGCTGGGGCATGCCCAGCGAGACCCCTTGGTTCGAAGGACTGGCGGTCATCGGTCGACGCCTCCCATCACGGGGTCGATGGAGGCGACGGCGACGATGACGTCGGCGACCTGGCCGCCCTCGCACATCGCTGCCATGGCCTGCAGGTTGGTGAAGGACGGGTCGCGGAAGTGGACCCGGTAGGGGCGGGTGCCGCCGTCGGAGACGACGTGCACGCCGAGCTCGCCCTTGGGGGACTCGACGGCCGCGTACGCCTGGCCGGCCGGTACCCGGAAGCCCTCGGTCACCAGCTTGAAGTGGTGGATGAGGGCCTCCATGGAGGTGCCCATGATGTTCCTGATGTGGTCGAGCGAGTTGCCGAGGCCGTCGGGGCCCATGGCGAGCTGCGCCGGCCAGGCGATCTTCTTGTCGGCGACCATCACCGGTCCGGGCTCCAGGCGCTCCAGGCACTGCTCGACGATCCGCAGCGACTGGCGCATCTCCTCCAGGCGGATCAGGAACCGCCCGTAGGAGTCGCAGCTCTCAGTGGTCGGCACGTCGAACTCGTAGTTCTCGTAGCCGCAGTACGGGTCCGACTTGCGCAGGTCGTGCGGCAGGCCGGCGGAGCGCAGGATCGGTCCGGTGGCGCCGAGCGCCATGCAGCCGGTGAGGTCGAGGTAACCGACGTCCTGCATGCGGGCCTTGAAGATGGGGTTGCCGGTGGCGAGCTTGTCGTACTCCGGCAGGTTCTTCTTCATGGTCTTGACGAACTCGCGCAGCTGGTCGACGGCGCCCGGGGGCAGGTCCTGCGCGAGGCCTCCGGGGCGGACGAACGCGTGGTTCATGCGCAGTCCGGTGATCAGCTCGAAGATGTCGAGGATCAGCTCGCGGTCGCGGAAGCCGTAGATCATGATCGTGGTCGCGCCCAGCTCCATGCCGCCGGTGGCGATGCACACCAGGTGGGAGGAGAGCCGGTTGAGTTCCATCAGCAGGACGCGGATGACGGTGGCGCGGTCCGGGATCTGGTCGGTGATGCCGAGGAGCTTCTCGACGCCGAGGCAGTACGCCGTCTCGTTGAAGAACGGCGTCAGGTAGTCCATGCGCGTCACGAAGGTGGTGCCCTGCGTCCAGTTCCGGAATTCGAGGTTCTTCTCGATGCCGGTGTGCAGGTACCCGATGCCGCAGCGGGCTTCGGTGACCGTCTCGCCGTCGATCTCCAGGATCAGGCGCAGCA
Source organism: Streptomyces sp. CLCI03 (assembly GCF_053615355.1). NCBI lineage: Bacteria > Bacillati > Actinomycetota > Actinomycetes > Kitasatosporales > Streptomycetaceae > Streptomyces > Streptomyces sp. CLCI03. Next base: position 3,511,057 of record NZ_CM132132.1, read on the forward strand.
CTCCGTGGGTGGACGGGTGCTGCGGACCCATGTTGACGACGATCCGCTCGTCGTCGGCCTTGGCCGCGGACCGGACGATCTCGTCCCAGTCGCCGCCGGTGACGGTGTAGACGGTGCCCTCGGTCGTCTCGCGAGCGGAGGCGTGGTTGGACGTGGACATCAGCTGTACGACCTCCGCTGGTCGGGAGCCGGGATCTGGGCGCCCTTGTACTCGACGGGGATGCCGCCGAGCGGGTAGTCCTTGCGCTGCGGGAAGCCCTGCCAGTCGTCCGGCATCATGATCCGGGTGAGGGCCGGGTGCCCGTCGAAGATCAGGCCGAAGAAGTCGTACGTCTCGCGCTCGTGCCAGTCGTTGGTCGGGTAGACGGCGACGAGCGAGGGAACGTGCGGGTCGCTGTCCGGGACGGACACCTCCAGCCGCAGGATCCGGCCGTGCGTGAGCGAGCGCAGGTGGTAGACGGCGTGCAGCTCGCGGCCCTTGTCCCCGGGGAAGTGCACTCCGGAGACGCCGGTGCAGAGCTCGAAGCGCAGGGCGGGGTCGTCGCGCAGGACGCGCGCGACCCGGACGAGGTGCTCGCGGGCGATGTGGAAGGTGAGTTCGCCCCGGTCGACCACCGTCTTCTCGATGGCGTTCCCGGGGAGCAGGTCCTGCTCCTCCAGGGCGCCTTCGAGCTCGTCGGCGACCTCGTCGAAGTAGGAGCCGTAGGGCCGGCTCGTCGCGCCGGGCAGGGCCACGGTCCGCACCAGGCCGCCGTAGCCGCTGGTGTCCCCGCCGCCCGCGGCACCGAACATGCCCTTGCGGACGCCGATGACCTCGGGGCCCTGGTCACGCGGCGCAGGGACGTTGCTGCCGTTGCTGCCGTTCTCCGGCTCTTGGGTCTCGCTCACCGGAGCAGCCCCTTCATCTCGATGGTGGGGAGGGCCTTGAGGGCCGCCTCCTCCGCCTCACGGGCCGCTTCTTCCCGGTTCACACCGAGCTTTCCGCCCTGGATCTTCTGGTGGAGCTTGAGGATCGCGTCCATCAGCATCTCGGGGCGGGGCGGGCAGCCGGGAAGATAGATGTCCACCGGCACGATGTGGTCGACGCCCTGGACGATCGCGTAGTTGTTGAACATTCCGCCCGAAGATGCGCAAACCCCCATGGAGATGACCCATTTGGGAGCGGGCATCTGGTCGTACACCTGCCGCAGCACCGGCGCCATCTTCTGACTGACCCGCCCGGCCACGATCATCAGATCGGCCTGGCGCGGGGAGCCGCGGAAGACCTCCATGCCGAAGCGGGCCAGGTCGTACCGGCCCGCTCCGGTGGTCATCATCTCGATGGCGCAGCAGGCCAGACCGAAGGTGGCCGGGAAGACGGACGACTTGCGCACCCATCCCGCGGCCTGTTCGACGGTGGTCAGCAGAAAGCCGCTCGGCAGCTTCTCTTCCAGTCCCATGGAAAATTCAGCCCCTCAGTCCCATTCCAGGCCGCCGCGGCGCCACACGTAGGCGTAGGCGACGAAGACGGTGAGCACGAAGAGCAGCATCTCGACGAGCCCGAAGATCCCCAGGGAGTCGAAGGTGACGGCCCAGGGGTAGAGGAAGACAACCTCGATGTCGAAGACGATGAAGAGCATCGCCGTCAGGTAGTACTTGATGGGGAAGCGGCCGCCACCGGCCGGCATCGGCGTCGGTTCGATGCCGCACTCGTAGGCTTCAAGCTTCGCCCGGTTGTACCGTTTTGGGCCGATCAGCGTGGCCATGACCACGGAGAAGATCGCAAACCCTGCGCCGAGGGCGCCGAGCACGAGGATGGGCGCGTACGCATTCACGCTCCTCGCTCCTTCCAGTCGTCCTTGACCGTTGGACCGCTGCCGGCGCCGCGCGAACCACCCCGCGAAGATCGCGCTCTTCGATCAAGCGCTTGCATGTGAGGCAGTTCACAAGCCGGACTGGTGCGCATCTTATGCCTGCTCGTCTGTGATCTGCGACACGGGTTGCAACACCGAGTTTGTGATCTCCACCACCTGACGAACGATCATGAAGCCCGATGAGTGGTGATCTTCATACGCGAAGCATCCACATGATCACCAAAGGTGACATCCGAGCCCGTTACCGCAGGTAGAAGGCCGCTTGCCCTATCAAACGATTCGACGTGCGGGCAAATTGGCAACAGGGGTGCGTGAGTGATAAGGGGATCGCCGTCGCCCGGTCGGGGGATGCCGTGCGTACCGAGGTGGACACGGGGCGGATACGAGGGGGGCGGGGGTGAATGAGGGGTCGAAGCGGGGGCAGGCGCCGGATCGACGGAAGCTTCTGACGGCCGCGCGCGGGACGACGCGAGTACGTGCTTCCGTTCACGAACCTCTCGGCACGTTCACAGGAAGGTCACGGGAGGGGCACAGCGTCCGCATGGCGTGACGTAGCTGTGACCTGCGCCACTCTGAATCGAGCCTTCCGAAAGAGGGCTTGGCCATCTGTGCGGAGTGATGGTAGGTCAGGGATCAATTAGGACTTAATTCCGAAACCCCATGATCACAGCCTTGCGAGGGCCTGTCCGTTTCGCCCGTTACGGCGTCAATAAGAAGTCGGACGCGCCCGGTTCGCGCCGTTCTCACGCAACTGTGGCGCAACCCACGTTTCTTGAAGGGAACCCGGACGCCCTGATAGCGGTTGTCCTCATGTCCCACACCGCTCACATACCCAGCCACCGGAAGCCCCGCCGTAGCGCCTCGAAGCTCGCGGTCCGCGCCGGAGTTGCCGGTGGCGTCCTCAGCACCCTGGCCATGGCCGGCACCGCGAGCGCGTCCCCGTCCGCAGAGCCCGTGGCCGAGACGACGCTCGAAATGCCGGTCCTCAACCTGGACCTGGGCGCCGACGTCTCCTCCGCCGTCACCGTGGCCGCCGAGAACACCCGTCTCGCGGCCGTCGAAGGCGAACTGACCGCCCAGGAGGAGAGCGCCCGTACCGGCGCCGCCGCCGAGGCGAAGCAGGCCAAGGAAGAAGCCCAGAAGAAGGCCGACGCCGAGAAGGCCGAGAAGACGGCGAAGGAAGAAGCCGTCCGCAAGGCCGAGGCCGAGCGCTCCAGCCGCAGCTCCGGCTCCGAGCGCACGACGCTCAAGAGCACCGCCGCCCCGCAGGGCACCGGCACCGTCTCCGCCCCGGCCACCGGCTCCGCCGCGGCCATCGTCAACTTCGCCCGCGCGCAGGTCGGCAAGGCGTACGTGATGGGCGGCACCGGCCCGTCCTCGTTCGACTGCTCCGGTCTCGTCCAGGCCGCCTACCGCCAGGCCGGCATCAGCCTGCCGCGCATGTCCCAGGCGCAGTCCTCGGCCGGCACCTCCGTGTCGCTGAGCGCCCTGCAGCCGGGCGACATCCTGTACTGGGGCTCCAAGGGCAGCGCCTACCACGTCGCCATCTACGTCGGCGGCGGCAAGTTCGTCGGCGCGCAGAACCCCAGCACCGGCATCGTCGAGCGCAACCTCAGCTACGACAAGCCGACGGGCGCCGTCCGCGTCCTCTGAGCACCGCTCAGTTCACGGCTCCGGGCCGGGCACAGGAGTGTCGTCCCGCCCGGACACCGTGAGCCCGGCCTGATCGACAGGACACGCCGCAGGGCCGGTACTCCCCCGCTCGGGGGTGGAGTACCGGCCCTGGGGCCGTTCTTCGTGCCGTGCGGGCCGCCAGGGGGCGTCCACGGCCGTTCTCAGCCCAGTGAGGCCGCCAGCTCGAAGCGGGCCTCCCGCTGCCTCTTGTAGAGCGCGAGCGTCTCGGCGTGCTCCTCGACGAGCCGCTCCTGGTAGGCCTTCTCGACCGCGCCCCAGATGCCGACGAGGTTCACCTCGCGCTTGCACGCGACATCGGCCTTGGCCGCCGTCACGGCCTTCGGGCCGCCCTTGTCGTCCTCCAGGCCCAGCTTCTCCACGACGTCGTACGGCGATGCGATCCCGGCGTATCCCGACTTGTCCATGCATGACGACCACTTCGTGACGGCGTCGACGACCCGGGAGTCCTGCCGGGAGCGGTCGTGCGCCTCCGAGGCCAGCCCGAACGTGAACAGCAGGTCCACGCTGTCCTTGGTCGGGGCGTACAGCTTGCGGTACCCCTCCCGCCCGCAGCCACCGGCCGGCACCTTCTGCCCGGCCGCCGTCAGACCGCTGTCCACCTGCGCGGCCTCCTCCTCGGTGTTCGCGTCGGGAGCCGTGCCGCCCTGGGCCCCGGGCCGCTCGCCGTTCATCACCACGTACGCGCTGTCGCTCAACGGAGGCGGGGCGGGCTTCGCCACGCTCCCCTCGCCCGCGGACTTGTCGTACCCGTGGGCCGCCGCGTACGCGGGGTCGGCCAGGCCGAAGAGGTACGCGTGCCGGTCCTCCGCCCCGGCGCCGGCCCCGGCGCCCGCGACCTCGGCCGACCGCACGCCCTCGTAGGTGAACCCGTACCGGGCCATGCACCGGGAGACCAGGGCCTGCTGGACCTGGCCCATCCGGATCCGTTCGGCCTCGGTGTCGGTGTACGCGTCCATCGGGAGGGCGAGCGTGGCGGTCGCCGGGTTCACCTCGACGGGGCCGAGTTCCGGTTCACCGCCCTCGGAGTCGCCGGTCCCGGCGCAGCCGGCCAGGAGGGCGGTCGCCAGGAGGGCGACGACCGGGGCGGCGGGTCGGCTGCGCCGGGAGGTGTTCATCGCGTGGAACTCCTTCTGCCGGATGCGGATTACGGGTGGAGGGTGTACTTGGCCGAGCTGATCTTGTTCTTGAAGCCGGCCGAGGCGTTGCCCGCGTAGTTCGACGGGATCTCTCCGACGTTGCCGCCCAGGTCCTTGTCGGTGCCGACCTTCCAGGCGTAGACGTCCCGGTTCCGGTAGGACTCGGTGGTGTCGTTGATCCAGTTCCCGCTGGCCGAGCAGGAGCCCTGGTACTTGTCGTCGCTGAAGTTCACGTCACTCGTCACCAGGTCGAAGACACAACCCGACTGGTTCTGCCAGTAGTAAAGCCCGAATTCCTGGTTCTCCAGATTTCCGTCGCGCCCCCAGGCAGCCGCCGGACCCGTGGCTGCCAGCAGAATGGCACCCGCCGAAACGACGGCGATGCAACCGGCCGACAGCTTGCGCATTGCGTTGTCCATCACGCTTACCTCACTCTTCGGGTGGAAATCGGGGTGTTCAGGGCGGACCGGAGGTGGCGCATTTCCGCCCGGCGGGGATTCAACAGCGAACCACCGTGCCTGTTCAAGGCTTTTCTCAGCTGATGGACAGTCATATCTGTTGTCCGATAGGTAACTTGTCCCGACCGGCCACAGGTATCTACTATCTGGCGCGCGCTCCCCCACCCGTCAAACGGATGCGCATAATCCACTCCTACCGCCGCAAGGGAAGCCCGTGGTGCAGGCAAGGCATTTGACCTCTCTCCTTCTTCTGTGCATTTCACTGACGGGATGTTCCGGCGGCGGCGAAGAACCTGTGGCGAGCGACAGTCCGCCGCCCACCGCGGAGGAAATCGCCTACTACGACTGCCTGAAGAAGCAAGGCGTGGCGATCGTTTATACGGAATACGATGCTCCGCGCGAGGACAAGTCGAAGCCGTGGAACGACGAGGCGCACCGGGCCTGCGCGCCGATGCTGCCGCCCCCGCCGAAGCCCCAGCCGGCCTCGCCCGCCCAGCTCGCCGCCGCGCGGAAGGAGTCCGCGTGCCTGCGGGCCGAAGGCATCTCCTGGTACCCGGACCCGGACCCGGTCACCGCCCAGATCGACGACCGCAAGGGCACCCCCGAACAGTGGAGCTCGCTCAAGCGCGACCACCTCGACGCGTTGAAGAAGTGCCGGCCGGAGGGATGAGCGGAGCCGAGCGGGTCGTGGAGCACACCGAGGCCCCGGCCACCCCCGAGGAGGACCGCGGCGGACTCGCGCGCGGGCGGCGCGTGGTGCTCACGGTCGTCGGCGGGGCCGCGCTGATGGCGGTCGGCGGGCTGCTGGCGACCACGCTGGTGAAGTCCCCCGCGCAGGTGGCCGCCGAGACCGGCCCGCCCGCTCAGGGGGTCCTGACCGCCGACGTCGAGCGGCGGGTGCTCGCGCAGACCGTGGTCATGCGCGGGACGGTGGTCGCCGACCAGAGCGTGGCCGTGTCCCCGCAGGGGGTGCGCTCCGGCGAGGGGGCGGGCACGGCCCTGGTGACCAAGCTGCCGCTGAAGGCCGGGGATCCGGTCACGGCGGGCCGGCTGATCGCCGAGGTGTCGGGGCGGCCGGTGTTCACCCTGCACGGGGCGCAGCCGATGTACCGCGACCTGAAGCCCGGATCCACCGGCGACGACGTCGCGCAGCTGCAGCGGGCGCTGCGCGAGCTCGGGCACGGCACCGGCGGCGACGCGAGGGGTGTCTTCGGGGCCGGTACGAAGGCCGCGCTCACCGCCCACTACCGGGCGATCGGGTACGAGCCGCTGCCCGCGGTCGCCGACGGGGGCGCGGCCCTGAAGGCGGCGCGGGAGGCCGTGCGGTCCGCGACCTGGGCCGTGGAGGACGCGAGCAGCCCCGCCGGCGCCGCGGGCACTCCCGAGGGGACCGGCCCCGGGGGCAAGGGCGGGGCCACGCCGGGCCCCGGCGCGTCGGCGAGCCCCGCGCCCGGTGCCGGTGCCGCACCCGGTGCCGCACCCGGCCCCGGGGCCGGTCGGGAGCTCGCGCGGGCGCGGCAGGCCCTCGGCGAGGCCCGGGCCGCGCTCGCGGCCGCCGAGGCCGCCGACGGGCCGATGCTGCCCACCGCCGAGGCCGTGTTCCTCAGCTCCCTCCCGGCCCGGGTCAGCTCCGTCGGCGCCCGCGCGGGCTCCCCCGTGTCCGGGCCGGTGCTGACGCTCTCCGGCGGCGAACTCGTCGTCGAGGCCTATCTCAAGGACGACAAGAGGCAGCTGCTGCGTGCCGGGATGACCGTGGTGATCTCCTCCGAGGTCTCGGGCACCGATGTCCGCGGCTCGGTGGCCGCCGTCGCCACCGAGCCGTCCGCCGCGCAGCCCGCCGGTCCAGGGCCGCAGCAGGACCTCGGCCAGAACCCCAAGGGCGGCGGGAACGGCGGCACGGGCGGCAGCGGCGGCGCCGACCTCGGCTACCGGATGGTGGTCCGCGCCGACCGGCCGCTGCCCGCCGGCTTCGCCGGGCAGGACGTCCGGCTGACCGTCGAGTCCGCCGCCACCGACGGGGAGGCGCTCGTCGTCCCGGTCACCGCCGTCTCGGCGGGCGCGGACGGCCGTACGGTCGTCACCGCCGTGTCCGCAGAAGGCACCCAGCGGCGCATCGAGGTGCGGACCGGCACCAGCGGAGACGGGTTCGTGGCCGTCACACCGGCCCGGGCGGGCGCCCTCGGGGCCGGGACCAAGGTGGTGATCGGGGTCGCGCCCCGGGAGACCCGGGGGAAGAGCAAGTGAGACTCCTGCCCCGACGGTCCCGGCAGTACCAGCAATCCCGGCAATCCCCACAATCCCGGCAGCACCCGGGACCCGGTGGGGACGAAAGCCCCGTGATCGAACTCCGCGGGGTCGGTCTCACCTACCCCGGGCCGCCGCCCGTCCAGGCCCTGCGCCCCTGCGACCTGACCGTCCGGCGCGGCGAGTTCCTCACCGTCGTCGGCCCCTCCGGCTCCGGGAAGTCCACCTTCCTCAACGTCGCCGGGCTGCTCGACTCCCCCACCACCGGCCGGTACCTCCTCGACGGGATCGACACCGCCGCCCTCCGCGACCGGGAGCGCACCGCCCTGCGCGGCCGCCGGATCGGCTTCGTCTTCCAGTCCTTCCATCTCCTCCCCCACCGGTCCGCCCTGGAGAACGTCACCCTGGCCATGCTCTACACCGGAATCCCGCGTGCCCGACGCCTCGTACGGGCCCGCGAAGCCCTCGACCGGGTCGGTCTCGCGCACCGGGCCGGCGCCGTGCCCGGCCGGCTGTCGGGCGGCGAGCGCCAACGGGTGGCGATCGCCCGCGCCCTGGTCGGACGCCCCTCGCTGCTGCTGTGCGACGAGCCGACCGGCAATCTCGACTCCGTGAACGCCGCCTCCGTCCTCGGGCTGCTGGACGAACTGCACGGAGCCGGGATGACCGTCCTCGTCATCACCCACGACCCGGAGGTGGCCCGGCGCGGCTCCCGGACCGTCACCGTCCGCGACGGGCGGCTGGATCCGTGAACGCCGTCACGCCCACCCGGCTGTCCGTACGCGACACCCTGGCCGAGGCCGTCGCCGGGATGCTGCGCCGCCCCGGACGGGCCGTGCTCACCGCCCTCGGCACCGTCCTCGGCGTCGGCAGCTTCGTGGCCGTGCTCGGCCTCACCGCCACCATCTCCGCGCAGATCGACGGCAGGTTCGACGAACTGACCGCCACCGAGGTCGCCGTCGAGGACGTCGCCGGCCGGCAGAACGAGTTCGCCGGGCCCGGCTTCCCCGCCGACGCCGAGCGGCGGCTGCGCGCCGTCGCGGGCATCGAGCACGCCGGGGTGCTGTGGACGGTGCGGCTCGACCCGCGCACCACCGTCGGGCCCCTGCCGTCCGGGGCAGGCGACCCGACCACCGGCGCGGCCGTCGTCGCCGCTTCCCCCGGCGCCGTCGCAGCCCTCGTACCGACGCTCCAGCAGGGGCGGCTCTACGACGACTTCGCCGAGCGCGGCCACGAGCGCGTCGTCGTCATCGGCAGCGGGCTCGCCGCCCGCCTCGGCATCACCACCCTGGCGACCCGGCCCGCCCTCTACATCGGCCAGGAGCCCTTCACCGTGGCGGGGATCGTCGACGACCTGCGGCGCCGGCCCGAACATCTGATGTCGGTCCTCGTCCCGCGCGCCACCGCCGAGCGGCTCTGGGGGCCGCCGCCGCCCGGCGCCGCGACCATGCTGATCTCCACCGAACTCGGCGCCGCCCGCCAGGTCGCCGACCTCGCCCCGTCGGCGCTGCGCCCCGACCACCCCGAGTACCTCAAGGCCGTCCCGCCGCCCGATCCCCGGACGCTGCGCTCCGGTGTCACCGCCGACCTGAGCGCGCTGTTCCTGCTGCTCGCCGGGATCTGCCTGGTCATCGGCGCGGTCGGGATCGCCAACACCACCCTGGTCGCCGTACTGGAGCGGACCGGCGAGATCGGGCTGCGCCGGGCGCTCGGCGCCCGGGGGCGGCACGTCTGGGCCCAGTTCCTCACCGAGTCCGCGGCGCTGGGGGCCCTCGGCGGCCTGGTCGGGACCTCGCTGGGCGAGCTGACCGTGGTCGCCGTCGCGGTCGCCCGGGACTGGACCCCGGTGATCCATCCGGCCACGGTCGCCGCGGCCCCGCTCGCCGGCCTGGTCACCGGGCTGCTGGCCGGCCTGTATCCCGCCTGGCGGGCGGCCCGTGTCGAACCGGCCGAGGCCCTGCGAAGATAGCGGGAGCGCGCGCCTGACCGTCAGGGCCGATCCGACCCGCCCCTGGAGGTGGTGGTTTGTGGACCCGAAGCCGTACGGATCCCACGGCGCCGGCGACCCCACCGCGGTCCCGGCCGCGCTCGGGCTCGGTCTGCTCGCGGTCGGCGGCTGGCTGCTGACCACCGCCCGCCCCTGGCACAAGCCCGGCCACCCGCTCACGCTGGGCCTCGGCTGGACCGCCTCGGGGGCGCTGCTGGTGTGCGGATTGTTCCTGCTGGCCCGCTGCGTGCGTACCGTCCACGGCCGGCCGGACCCGGGAGCGGCCATGGGCGCGGCCCCGGACACGGACGTGCCCGCACCCACCGAGGCGGGCACGGGCACGGACGGCTGACGCGGCGGCTCAGGCCTTCGGGGCCACCTTCGAGAGGCCGTTGATGATGCGGTCCATCGCGTCGCCACCCGTCGGGTCGGTCAGGTTGGCCAGCATCTTCAGGGTGAACCGCATCAGCACCGGGTGGGTCAGACCGCGCTGGGCGGCGATCTTCATGACCTTCGGGTTGCCGATCAGCTTCACGAAGGCGCGGCCCAGGGTGTAGTAGCCGCCGTAGGTCTCCTTGAGCACCTTCGGGTAGTTGTGCAGCGCCAGCTCGCGCTGGGCCGGGGTGGCCCGGGCATGGGCCTGCACGATGACGTCGGCCGCGATCCGGCCCGACTCCATGGCGTAGGCGATGCCCTCGCCGTTGAACGGGTTGACGAGCCCGCCCGCGTCGCCGACCAGCAGCAGGCCCTTCGTGTAGTGCGGCTGCCGGTTGAAGGCCATCGGCAGGGCCGCGCCGCGGATCGGCTGCGTCATGTTCTCGGGGGTGTAGCCCCAGTCCTCCGGCATGGAGGCGCACCAGGCCTTGAGGACCTCGCGCCAGTCCAGCTCCTTGAAGGCGGAGGAGGAGTTGAGGATGCCGAGGCCGACGTTGGAGGTGCCGTCGCCCATGCCGAAGATCCAGCCGTAGCCGGGCAGCAGCCGGTCCTGCGCTCCGCGCCGGTCCCACAGCTCCAGCCAGGACTCCAGGTAGTCGTCGTCGTGCCGCGGCGAGGTGAAGTACGTCCGTACGGCCACGCCCATCGGGCGGTCCTCGCGCCGGTGCAGGCCCATCGCCAGGGACAGCCGGGAGGAGTTGCCGTCGGCGGCGACCACGAGCGGGGCGTGGAAGGTGACCGGGGTCTTCTCCTCGCCCAGCTTGGCGTGCACGCCGGTGATGTGACCGGTGCGCGCGTCGCGCACCGGCTCGCCGACGGTGCAGCGCTCGTACAGCCGGGCGCCGGCCTTCTGCGCCTGGCGGGCCAGGGTCTCGTCGAAGTCGTCGCGCTTGCGGACGAGTCCGTAGTCCGGATAGGAGGCGAGTTCCGGCCAATCCAGCTGGAGCCGCTGCCCGCCGCCGATGATCCGCAGACCCTTGTTCCGCAGCCAGCCGGCCTCTTCGGAGATGTCGATGCCCATCGCCACGAGCTGCTTGGTGGCGCGCGGGGTGAGGCCGTCGCCGCAGACCTTCTCGCGGGGGAACGCCGTCTTCTCCAGCAGCAGGACGTCCAATCCGGCCTTGGCGAGGTAGTAGGCGGTGGTCGAGCCGGCGGGCCCGGCCCCGACGACGATCACGTCCGCGGAGTGTTCGGAGAGGAGCTCGGTCACTGCGGGGTCTCCCGAAGGCTCGATAAAGGGTGCCCAACGGCACCGGACATGTGCAGTCTATGCAGCGAGAGAGATCACGATCCGAAGGGTGCCTCCGATGACCACCTCGCCGACCCGGCCGCTTCCCTCCGTACAGCTCCGCGTGCCCACGGACGAGGACGCGCACGCCTGGCACGCGGCGTTCGCCGATCCCGACGTCATGGAGTTCCTGGGAGGTCCCGCGGAGCTGTCCGCGTACGAGGAGTTCACCGCGCGCCAGCGCATGCACGACGCCCAGCTGGGCTACTGCCTGTGGACCCTGGTGGACGCGCGGGGCGCGGTGATCGGCTTCACCGGCGCCCAACCGTGGCCGCGCGAGAAGGAGTGGGGCCCGGTGGGCGAGATCGAGATCGGCTGGCGCCTGGGTCGCTCCGCGTGGGGCCAGGGCTACGCGTACGCCGCCGCGCTGGCCACGCTGGAGCGGGTCCGCGCGGCCGGCGTCCCGCACGTGGTGGCGATGATCGACGCCCGGAACGCGCGTTCGGTGGCGGTGGCGGAGCGTCTGGGCATGACCCTGGCCGAGGAGTTCACCACCCCGGGCGGCAACCCGGGCCGGCGTTACGTCCTGGCCCTGCGGGGCGAGTGACCGGGCTCCGCCCGGCCCTGGGGCGGAGCCCCGGGCGTCAGAAGACGGAGAGGCCCGTCAGGGTGGTGAAGCGGTCGAGGGCGGCCACGCCCGCCACCGAGTTGCCGCGGGCGTCGAGGCCGGGGCTCCAGACGGCCAGGACGCACCGGCCCGGGACCACCGCGACGATCCCGCCGCCCACGCCGCTCTTGCCGGGCAGCCCGACGCGGTAGGCGAACTCGCCCGCCGCGTCGTACGTCCCGCAGGTCAGCATCACCGCGTTGATCTGCTTGGCCTCGCTGCGCGTCAGCAGCCGGGTGCCGTCCGCGCGGAGCCCGTGCCGGGCCAGGAAGCGTCCGGCGCGGGCCAGGTCGGCGCAGCTCATCTCGATGGAGCACTGCCAGAAGTAGTGATCCAGCAGCGCGGGTACCGGGTTGTCGATGTTCCCGTAGGAGGCCATGAAGTGGGCGACGGCGGCGTTGCGGTCGCCGTGCTCCTGCTCGGAGGCCGCGACCTCGGCGTCGAAGCCGATGTCCGGGTTCCCGCTCTCCTGCCGAAGGAACTCCAGCAGTTCACTGCTCGCGTCACCCGTCAGCGTCTGGAGCCGGTCGGTGACCACGAGGGCGCCCGCGTTGATGAATGGATTGCGCGGAATGCCGCTTTCGTACTCCAGTTGTACGAGTGAGTTGAACGGGTTGCCGGAGGGTTCCCGCCCGACCCGCTCCCACAGGCTGTCGCCTCCCTCGGCCAGCGCCAGGGCGAGCGCGAAGACCTTGGTGATGGACTGGGCGGAGAAGGGCACCCGCCAGTCGCCGACCCCGAAGACGTTGCCGTCGAGGTCGGCGATGGCCATCCCGAACCGCCGCCGGTCCACGGAGGCCAGCGCCGGGATGTACTCGGCCGGAGTGCCGCTGCCGATCAGCGGGGCGATGTCGGCCGCGATCCGCTCCAGCAGCGGCCCGTAGTCGGTGCGTGCGACGTCAGGCACCGCCGTCAGTCCTTGATGCCTCTGTGCAGCGCGACGATGCCGCCGCTGAGGTTGCGCCAGGCGACCTCGGTCCAGCCGGCCTTCTGCAGCAGGGCGGCCAGCGCCGGCTGGTCGGGCCATTCGCGGATGGACTCGGCGAGGTAGACGTACGGGTCCGGGTCGGACACCACCGTGCGGGCCACCGGCGGCAGCGCCCGCATCAGGTACTCCATGTAGACCGTGCGGAACGGCGCCCAGGTCGGCTGCGAGAACTCGCAGATGACGACCTGCCCGCCGGGCTTCGTCACCCGGTACAGCTCGCGCAGGGCGGCGTCGGTGTCCTGGACGTTGCGCAGCCCGAAGGAGATCGTGACGGTGTCGAAGACGTCGTCCCGGAACGGCAGCTTCGTCGCGTCGCCGGCGGTCAGCGGCAGCCACGCGTGCCGCTTCTTGCCCTCCATGAGCATGCCCAGGGAGAAGTCGCAGGGGACGACGTACGCGCCGGTGGCGGCGAAGGGCAGCGAGGAGGTGGCGGTTCCGGCGGCCAGGTCGAGGACCACGTGCCCGGGGCGCGCGCCGACCGCCTTGGCGACCTCCTTGCGCCACAGTCGGGCCTGGCCCAGCGAGATGACGTCGTTGGTGAGGTCGTATTTCGCCGCGATGCCGTCGAACATGGAGGCGACTTCGTGCGGCTGCTTGTCCAGGGAAGCCCTTGTCACTGGCGTTCGCCCCTCGGTGTGCGATGCGGATCGGCGGGTACGCACCCATCCTCTCAGGCCGCACCCTCCGCGAGCCGCGCGGGCTCCGACACCCCCGCCCTCCTTTCCCACCTGAGGGGTGTCGGAAACTGTTCCGAAGGACAGTTACGCGACGCCCCGGCGGACACGTTGACTGACAGGGTGCGGCCCGGTGAGGGTCACCCACCGGATCGGTGACCGAATCGTGGCCGTTCCGGCAGGGGCCGCCACGAACAGGAAGCTTCACGATGCCGGCAGGCCATTCCGACGGTCGCTCCCGCCGCAGCAGCCCGCGCGCCCAGCGCCGGGCCGAGCGGCGCAAGCGGCTGCGCCGCACGATCCTCCTCGGCTCGGCGGCGGTGGTCGTGCTCTCCGCGACCGCGTACACCCTGCTGCCCCAGGACGACGACGACGCGAAAGCCGCCGCGGGCCGGGCGGCGACCCGGCCCGACCCGACGGCCGGGGAATCCGCGGACGGCTCCGGGAACGCCGTCCCGCAGGGCGGCCAGGAGTCCGTCTCCCCGAAGCCGTCCACCTCGCCGGCGGCGTCTCCCCCGGCCTCACCCACGCCCTCGACCGGCTCCGCGACACCCACCCAGCCGGGCGCCTTCAAGACCTCCACCACCGCCGGCAAGGCCCAGGGCAAGGGGACCGCGCGGCGTTGGCGGGTCGAGGTCGAGGACGGCAGCGGGGTCGACCCGGAGTCGGCCGCCCGCTCGGTCGAGGCGATCCTCGGGGACCCGCGCGGCTGGACCCAGGACCCGAAGTACGGCTTCCAGCTCGTCGCGGCGGGTCAGCCGGTCGATTTCACCATCAAGATCGCCACCCCGAAAACCACGGACCTCCTGTGCGACGTGAAGACGCCCGAGCTCATCGGCGAGACCAACTGCAGCACGGGGCACGCCGTCGTGGTCAACCTCAAGCGCTGGAAGGAGGGTTCGCCGCAGTTCGACGGCACGCCCGAGGAGTACCGGGCGCTGATCGTCAACCATGAGGTCGGACACGAGCTCGGCCGCGGTCACGAGAGCTGCCCGGGCCCCGGAAAGCCCGCCCCCGCGATGATGCAGCAGATCAAGGGGCTCCTCGGCTGCAAGTCCAACGCCTGGCCGTACGACGCGGAGGGAACCTACCTGTCCGGTCCGTCCGTCCCATAGGGGGAGAGCCGACCGACAGGGCAGGTCGGCCGGGGGCTAGGAGAAAACACGTGCGCGTCGTCAGCTTCAGTGTCCCGGCGTGGTTCCCCTCCTACGAGGAGCCGGGCGCGGGGGCGCAGACACCCTCCGAGGACGCGCCGGACGGCACCGCGGCGAACGGGGACGGCCGGGCCGAGCGGCCCACCGACGCCCAGCTGACCGAGCAGGAGTCGGCCGTGTTCCTGTGCCTGGCCACCGGCGCCTCCAACCGGGAACTCGCCGTCGAGCTCCAACTCTCCGTCAGCACCGTCAAGTTCCACGTGGTGAACATACGGGCCAAGCTCGGCGGCATCAGCCGCCTGCAGGCCTGCCTGCTGGCCGCGCTCGCCCGGGAGGACACCCGACGCGCCGCCGATGCCGTCGGGCCCTGCGACCGGATCGGGCTCAGCGACGGCGGTGGAGCAGCCGTCCCCCGATGACCGTGGCCACGCACGTGGTCGCACCCCGCTCCAGCAACTCGGCCTCGTCCGCCACCGCGAAGGCCGCGAACCGCGCCGGGACCCCCGCCTCCAGGATGCCGTGGAAGGCCTGCGCCGCAGCGTCCCGCCCGGCGAAGGGGTCCAGGTCGGGCAGCCCCTCGTAGGCGGCCGGCGGCAGGATCGCGAGCCCGGACCGGGACACCGCCGTGCGTACCGCCGGGATCGTGAAGCGGCCGCAGACCGCCACCACCCCGCGGGCCAGCAGCCGCTGCGTACCGCGCCGGGCACTGTGTCCCCACCGCGGCTCGGTCATCTTCAGCGCGTCCAGCGCCGCCGCACCCCGGATCGGGTCGGCGCCCAGCTCGGTGACCTCGTACGGGTCGTCCGGGTAGTACGTGCGCTCCAGCAGCTCGTCCGCCCCGCGCACCACCAGCCCCGGGGTGATCACCCCCGGCCAGCGGCGGGTCCGGGCGTGCGGGTGGGCCGCGGCGACCTCCTCGTACGGCCCGACGCGGGCTATCCGGTCGCCGTCGACGAGGACCGCGCCGCCCGTCAGCGGCGCGGACCCCGGACCTATGACCAGGAGTTCGGCGGTGTGCAGCGTCAACATCGGTCGGCGGGCGTCGTCAGTTCGTGGAGATGAGCTTCAGCTCGGGGTGCGCCGTGCCGCCCTCGATGGCGGTGGAGGAGATGTGCGAGACCACCCGCTCGTCGACCGGGTCGTTCGCCGGGTCGTCGTGCACGAGCAGGTGCTCGTACGTGGTCGCGCGCTGCGCCGGGGTGCGGCCCGCCTTGCGGATCAGGTCGATGATCTCCTGGCGGTTGGAGCGGTGCTTGGCACCGGCCGAGGAGACGACGTTCTCCTCCAGCATGATCGATCCGAGGTCGTCGGCGCCGTAGTGCAGCGAGAGCTGGCCCGCCTCCTTGCCGACGGTCAGCCAGGAGCCCTGGATGTGGGCGATGTTGTCGAGGAAGAGACGCGCGATCGCGATCATGCGCAGGTACTCGAAGATCGTCGCCTGCGTGCGGCCCTTGAGGCGGTTGTTCTCGGGCTGGTAGGTGTACGGGATGAAGGCGCGGAAGCCGCCCGTACGGTCCTGGGTGTCCCGGATCATCGCGATGTGCTCGATGCGCTCGGCGTTGGTCTCGCCGGTACCCATCAGCATGGTGGAGGTGGACTCCACGCCCAGCTTGTGGGCGATCTCCATGATCTCCAGCCAGCGCTCGCCGGACTCCTTGAGCGGGGCGATCGCCGTACGCGGCCGCTCCGGCAGCAGCTCGGCGCCGGCGCCCGCGAAGGAGTCGAGGCCGGCGGCGTGGATGCGCTGGATGGCCTCCTCCGCCGAGACGCCCGAGATGCGGGCCATGTGCTCGACCTCGGACGCGCCGAGGGAGTGGATGACCAGCTGCGGGAAGTCCTTCTTGATGGCGCTGAAGTGGTGCTCGTAGTACTCGACGCCGTAGTCCGGGTGGTGTCCGCCCTGGAACATGATCTGGGTGCCACCGAGCTCGACGGTCTCCGCGCAGCGGCGCAGGATGTCGTCGAGGTCGCGGGACCAGCCCTTCTTCGCGTCCTTGGGGGCCGCGTAGAAGGCGCAGAACTTGCACGCCGTGACGCACACGTTGGTGTAGTTGATGTTCCGCTCGATGATGTACGTCGCGATGTGCTCGGTACCGGCGTAGCGGCGGCGGCGCACGGCGTCGGCCGCCTGGCCCAGCGCGTGCAGCGGCGCGTGGCGGTAGAGGTCGAGCGCCTCTTCCTTGGTGATCCGGCCCCCCGCGGCGGCGCGGTCGAGGACAGACTGGAGAACGGCCTGGTCGGTCACCGGTGAGTCACCTTTCGGCGGTGTGTCTGTGTCAAGGTCCGGACCGATCCAGCCTACGCCAGGGCCTGACGCGCCAAGCCCTGGGGCTTGGCGCGCGGGTCTCAGGGGCTGCGCCTGAGGTCGCCCTCGGGGTTTCCGGCCGGGGTGTCGCCCGACTTGTAGTGGAGTGTCCCGTCCGCGTTGAGCGTGAAGCGCTCGTCGGCGGAGCCGTTGGAGCAGACGCCGGGGGCCGGGTTGGGGCCGCCCGCGGTGTCCAGGACCAGCGAACGGTCGGTGGCCGAGGAGAGCTTCCAGTCGCCGCTGCAGTCGGTGCCCAGGATGTCCAGGACGGACCTGTCCCGGCCGACGACCTCACCGACCCGGCCGGCCTTGATGGTGATCTCGAACTCCGAGGAGAGGCCGAGCCGGGCGGTGGTGACCGTGCCCTTCCAGGTGCCGACGAACTCCTTCGGGACGTCCTCCCGGGTCCCCTTGGGCGCGGCCTGGCTCCCGCTCGCGCTGGGGGTCCCCGTCGGATTCGGGGCCGAGGCGCCCGGCGCGGGCGAGGAGGCCGAGGGGCGCGCCCCGGCGTCGGCCAGGTCCCGCTCCTGGCCGCCCTGGCCCGGCAGGACGTCCATCCAGTACAGCCCGCCGGACAGCACCGCCAGCACGGCCGCCGCGGCCAGGACCACGGTGCAGCTGAACCGACGCCCGGCCGCCCTGACGGTGACCTGCCGGCCCGGATCCTGCGCGCCGGTCCGCTGCCCGGGCAGCCCCCCGCCGGCGGTTCCCTGGCCGGAGCTCGCGTACGGACCGGATCCACCGGTCGGGTCCGCGGCCGCGGTCGGCGAGCCGACGCCCGGCCCCGGCGCCCCGTACGCGGGGTCGGGCGGCCCGAAGCCGACCGCCCCGGCCGGGCCGCCGTACGAGGCGGCCGTGAACGGCACCGGCCCGGACGGGCCGTCCGCGTACGGCGAATGCGACGGGAGCGGCGCGGCGAAGCCCCGGCCCGCCGACGCCTCGGGCCCGCCGCCGGAGGTGTCCGCGTCCAGGTCCAGCAGCGCCACCGCGGCCCGGCTGGCCTCCTCGACCAGCGGCCCGGGCAGCCAGCCGGGGGCGTCCAACGCCCCGCCCAGGGCCGCCGCGACCGTCTCGGGGGCCGGCCGCTCGGCGGCCGTCTTGGCCAGGCAGGCCTCGATCAGCTCGCGCAGCTCCCCGGCCGGGAGCGCGCCGAGCTCCGGCGGCTCGTGCACCACCTTGTAGAGGAGGGTCGCGGAGTTGTCCCCGCTGAAGGGCGGCCGCCCGGTCGCGGCGAAGGCCATCACCGCGCCGAGCGAGAACACGTCGGCCGCCGCGGTGACCCCCTTGCCGAGGATCTGCTCGGGCGACATGTAGCCGGGCGAGCCGATGGAGACCCCGGTGGAGGTGAGGGAGGCGGTACCGTCCGTGGCCCGCGCGATCCCGAAGTCGATCAACCGCGGCCCGTCCAGGGTCAGCATCACGTTCGACGGCTTCACGTCCCGGTGCACGAGGCCCAGACCGTGCACGGCCACCAGGGCACGGGCCAGCCCCGCGCCGATCGCCCGTACCGAGGCCTCGGGGAGCGGGCCGTGCGCGGCCAGCGCGCGGTCCAGGGAGGGCCCGGCCACGTACCCGGTGGCCACCCACGGCACCGGAGCCTCGGGGTCCGCGTCCAGCACCGGCGCGGTCCACTCCCCGCCCACCCGGCGGGCCGCCTCCACCTCGCGGCGGAACCGGGCCCGGAACTCCTCGTCGGAGGCGAAATGCGGGTGCACGATCTTGACGGCGACGGTCCGGCCGCCCGCGCTGCGCCCCAGGTAGACCCGGCCCATGCCACCCGCGCCGAGCCGGCCGAGCAGCCGGTAGGCGCCGATGGTGCGCGGCTCACCGGCTTCGAGCGGCTGCATCGCGTCCCCCAATTCCCCGTGATCCCGGGCGCCTTGTGCCGCCCGGCCGAGCAGCAGCCTAGGCGTTGCCGGGTGGGGCGGGGGACGGAGCACGGTCACCCTTTTGCATTTCCACGCCGAGCCGAGAAATGCGAAAAGGGCGAGAATTCCCGGTAAACCGCACATTCGACCGCCCGCCCTTTGGACTACCGCGGGGTAAACCCGCTCAGCACTCCTGGACCACCGTGCTCAGCAGCTCCACGGCGACATCCGTGGGATACCCGGTCGTCGCTCCCGTACGGCGTGCGAATTCACGTACGCCGGCGAGCTGATCGGGACCGAAGCGGAAGTCGAGCGTCGTGAAGTACCGCTCCAGCAGCTCCGCGTCGAAGGCCTCCCAGCGGGCCGCCTGCTCGGCCACCTTGGTGACCTCCTCCAGGGACACGTCCCGGGAGGAGAGGAAGGCCTCGTGGACCTCCCGCACGACGGCGGGCTCGCGGGCGAGGTAGTCCTTGCGGGCGGCCCAGACGGCGAAGACGAACGGCAGCCCGGTCCACTCCTTCCACATGTGGCCCAGGTCGTGCACCGTCAGCCCGAGCCGGGGCGCGTCGTGCAGGGAGGCCCGCAGCGCGGCGTCCCCGATCAGTACGGCCGCGTCCGCCTCCTGCATCATCACGCTCAGGTCGGGCGGGCAGGTGTAGTAGTCGGGTCGTACCCCGTACTGCTCGGAAAGCAGCAGCTGAGCGAGGCGTACGGACGTACGAGAGGTGGAGCCGAGTGCGACGCGGGCTCCGTCGAGCTGCTCCAGGGGGACCTGCGAGACGATCACGCAGGACATCACCGGACCGTCGCAGCCGACGGCGATGTCGGGGAAGGCGACGAGCTGGTCGGCGTTGCGGAGGAACTCCACGAGGGTGATCGGGGCGATGTCCAGGTCTCCCTGGACGAGGCGCTCACTGAGTTTCTCGGGGGAGTCCTTGGTCAGCTCCAGGTCCAGCAGCGTGCCGGTTCTGGCCAGCCCCCAGTAGAGGGGAAGGCAGTTCAGGAACTGAATGTGGCCGACACGGGGCCGGCTGCGATAGACGTCCACATCGCGAGACTAGCCCCCGTGTCAGCGTCAGCCTTGCGGCGGGTCTCAAACGTCCGGGTGACGTGATCTTTCCCTCTGGTCTCCGCCGCAGGGTGCGTGCTAGGCTCGACGCAAGTTGCAGTTTGGTTTCCCTTGCAGTACGAGGCCTGCGGAGAATGTGACCCGCAGGCTTTTGTAGTTTTCAGACTTCTTAGCAGGTTCTGGAGCAGGGCGACCCTTTGGCCCATAGGAGGGCTCATGGCTACCGGAACCGTGAAGTGGTTCAACGCTGAAAAGGGCTTCGGCTTCATCGCCCAGGACGGCGGCGGCCCGGATGTCTTCGTCCACTACTCCGCGATCAACGCCTCTGGCTTCCGCTCCCTTGAGGAGAACCAGACGGTGAACTTCGACGTCACGCAGGGTCCGAAGGGCCCGCAGGCGGAGAACGTCACCCCGGCCTAGTCGCCTGGGCCAACCTAAATCGCGGGTTGGAAGAGCAGTACCCAAGGAGCCCTGTCCCCTCTGCGCGAGCAGATCAGGCAGGGCTCCTGCCTTTTTCCCCACCTCTCCCCCCGGCGGGGTGGACGGGGAACGCAGTGGCCCCCGGCACCGTGGAAACGGTGCCGGGGGCCACTGGCGTACGAGCCTCAGGGGCGGGCCGGGTCCTTCGCGGGGACCGGGTCCTTCGCCGGAACCTGGTCCGGGGTCGGCGTCGACGGTGTGGTCGGGGTCGTGGTCGTGTCCGGAGCGGTGACCTTGAGCTCCAGGACGAAGGTCACCTGCTCCTTCGTGGTCAGGCGCACGAAGTAGGGGCCCGGGGCCACGTCCGTGGTGAAGAGCTCCGGCAGGACGACCTTGCCGTCGGCGGCGGTCTTGGCCAGCACCCGGCCGAAGACCGGCTTCCCGGCCTCGTCCTTGAAGAACGGGGCCTTCGCGGTGTTCGCGTCCACCGGGACCCACGCGCCGTCCTTGTCCTTCACGACCAGGTCGGCGATGGTCTCGGTACCCGCGACCGGCTTCCCGGCGGCGGTTGCGAAGACCTCCACACCGGTGAAGCTCTTACCGGCGACCGCCTCCGGCACCTTCGCGCCGTCCGGGCGGGCCAGCTTGTCGGCGACCGTCACGGTGACCTTGCCGTCGAAGTTCACGGTGAACCCGCCCTGCGGGTCGTAGGCCGAGGCCCGCAGGGTGAAGGTGCCGGCCTTGGAGCCCGCCTTGAGCCCGGGCGCGGCGGCGATGCCGTCGGCGCCCGCCTTGATCACCAGGGAGTCCGCGGTCCCGAAGCGGGTGCCGCCGGTGGTGTCCTTCTCGACCGCGAAGACCACCTCCTGGTTGACGGCGGGCTTGCCGTCGCTGAGGAGCACCTTGACCCGGGGGACCTCCGCGAAGGCGGCGCCGGCCTCGGCCGCGAGGCCGGGACCGTCGAGGACCGTCAGCGACGCCAGGCGCGGCGTGGCCGGCTTCGGCTGCTCCGGGGTCGGCGTCGGGGTCGGCGTGGGCTTCGGCGTCGGCGTGGGGGTCGGCTTGGGGGCTGGGGTCGGCGTCACCGGATTCGACGGCGTGACCGGCACCCTCGGGGTGGGAAGGGTGCCGGGCGGCTGCGTCGGATAGTTCCCGACGGGCGGGTTCGCCACCTCGCCGACGCCGGCCTGGTACTGGCGCATGAAGCCGAGCACGGTGTTCACGTACTCGCGGGAGTTGTTGTAGCTGAGGATCGCCTGGTCGAGCTTGGCCTCGTTCGACAGGTCGCGGTCACCCGCGCACAGGTAGAGGCCCGCGCCCAGCGCCGCGTCGTAGATGTTGTTCGGGTCCCGCTTGGCGTCGCCGTTGCCGTCCGCGCCCCACTTGGCCCAGGTGGACGGGATGAACTGCATCGGGCCGACGGCCCGGTCGTACACCGCGTCCGCGTCCCACTCGCCCTTGTCCGTGTCCCGGATCTCGGCGAAGCCGTTGCCGTCCAGGCGGGGACCGCGGATGGGCTTCTCGGTGTATCCGTCCGCCTTGAGCCCGTAGCCCGAGGCGTGGACGGACTCCACCCGGCCGATGCCCGCGAGCAGCTGCCACGGCAGCTTGCAGGTGGGGAGCGCGGCAGCCACCGACACCTCGGCACGGTGATACGCGTCGAGGGCGGTCGCGGGTATCCCGCTGGCCCCCTCCGGCGCCCCCA
This sequence comes from Streptomyces sp. CLCI03, assembly GCF_053615355.1. Taxonomy (NCBI): domain Bacteria; kingdom Bacillati; phylum Actinomycetota; class Actinomycetes; order Kitasatosporales; family Streptomycetaceae; genus Streptomyces; species Streptomyces sp. CLCI03. The sequence goes on from NZ_CM132132.1 coordinate 3,532,943, forward strand.
CCCCGGTGGGCGGCGGGTCGGCGACGATGTCGGGCAGATCCAGCCGGGCGTCACCGCGGTCGGCGGCCTGCGGACTGTCCGGAGTGGGCTCGGACTCTCCCGCGTCGGCGGTCGACGGACTGGTCACGACCGCGGCGGTGGTCAGGCTGGCCGCGAGCGCGGCCGTGCACAGGACCTTGCGCGAGGTGTTGACGAGGTGACGGTGAAGCGGCTTCACAGTGCGGCGATCCCCCCAAGGAGCCGTCAAATGTATGCGGCTGGTCCAGCCGTGAATATCCACTGTCTATCAGGTATTCGCCCCCGACTCGCCGTCCCTTCGGGAGATGTGACGCACCATTCGTCTCGACTTCACCCGGGTCTCACGGCCGATTGGACAGACGTCCGACACCCCCGCCCGAATCACCCCGGTGACTGTGCATTTCTACCACCTCTCGCCGGCCGCGTCGGCGACCGAAAGCGCCCACGGATCCCGCCGACGCCGAGTACGGTTCCCCGGAGCCGCCGATGATGTGACCCGGATCACTCGACAAAGTCCGGCCGGGCGCGATGAGTTCCGGGGAGCACGACGGTCTCCCCTCCGTACACACCGGACCGAGGCAGAGGAAGAACCCATGCGCATCGTCATCACCGAGTTCATCAGCCTGGACGGCGTCGTACAGGCCCCGGGCGGCCAGGGCGAGGACGACGCCGGCGGCTTCGCCCACGGCGGCTGGTCGCACCCGTTCTTCGACCCGGAGGTGGTCGGCGGCTCCTTCTCCGAGGCGATGGAGAACGCCGAGGCCCTGCTGTTCGGGCGCCGCACCTGGCAGACCATGGCCGCGGCCTGGCCCGACCGGGCGGGCGACCCGTTCGCCGACCGGATGAACTCCCTCCCGAAGTACGTCGTCTCCCAGACCCTGGGCGAGGGCGACCTGACGTGGAACAACACCACGCGCATCGCCGGCGACAAGGCCGTCGCCCACCTCCGGGAACTGCGCGAGACCGAAGGCGGCGACCTGGTGGTCATGGGCAGCCCCACCCTCGTACGCACCCTGCTGAGCGAGGGCCTGGTCGACGAACTCCGGCTGATGGTCATGCCCGTACTGCTCGGCGGCGGTAAGTCGATCTTCCCGACCGACGGCGGGCTGCGCACGCTCGAACTGGTCTCCACGACGATCAGCCCGGCCGGTGTGCACGTGTGCACCTACCGCCCGATCACCAAGAGCTAGGAGGCGTCGGGCGGATCAGAAGATCAGCATGCAGATCTCGACCAGGATCCCGGCGACGGCGGCCGGCACGAACACGATGACCAGGCCCGCCAGGGCCACGAGGACATAGCCCTCGCCGTCCGCCACCCTGCCGTGGCGCGCGCAGGCGAACAGCCAGGCCGCCAGGACCAGGAACGGCACCCACAGCAGGCCGATGACGCTGCCGAAGTGGAACACGGCGCCGCCCGACAGTTCGTACGCCCGCCCCCGCGCCGTCCTGACCTCCACCCGGGTACCGGGCCGGTGGTCGTCGGCGGCCGTGTCCAGGACGATGTCGCGGGGCGGCCCGTCCGACCGTCGGGAGGTGTAGCGGCCGGTGCAGTCGGTGCCGGTCGCGTAGCCCTCGGCGTCGCTCGCCTCGTAGCACTCCTGGATGGAGACGACCCCGTCGACGGGCCCGAACCCGAGCACGGCGGCCATCTGCGGCCCGGGCAGCAGCCACGTCAGCCACGCGGCGAGACCGAGCACCACCACGGCGCCACCCCCGGCGACCCCCCGCCCCCACACCCGCCCACCACGCCCCACCACACCCCGCCCCCTCGATCCCTCGGATGCCGCATACCCACGTGAGGGGACGGCGACCCCGGAGTACGGGGTCGGCGCCGGCGGTTCATTCTCCGGCCGGGCAGGACCGGGTGCCGGACGGGAGGCGCCCGTAGAGGAGGAACTCGTCGATGTACTCCCGTACGCAGGGCGAGCCGGCGAAGCCGGTGTGTCCGTCGCCCTTGTGGTCCACGATCACCGCCGAGCCGAGCCGTTCGGCCGTCTCCTCCGTCCACTCGTACGGCGTCGCCGGGTCGCCGCGGGTGCCGACCAGCAGCATCGGCGGTGCCCCGGGGTGGTCGATCTTGCGGATGAAGTCGGTGCCGGCGGGCCATCCGTAGCACGCCAGCACGGTCACCAGCTGCCGCGGCCCGAACACCTCGGAGACCTTGAGGAACTCCTCCCCCAGTTCGGTGAACTCCTTCTCCAGGGCGGCCGGGGTGGCCTTCTCGATCGACCGGTCGGGGTCGTCGGCGCAGGACACGGCGGCGAGGGCGGCGGCGGCGTTGTCGGCGGGCACCGGTCCGAACCTGTCGCCCCGCGCCGTGTCCGGTGACTCCGGTGGGTCGGTCGGCGTGGCCGGTTCCGTCGGGTCGGTCGGGTCCGTCGGGTCGGTCGGGTCCGTCGGCTCTCCCAGGCCGAGCAGAGCCAGCAGTCCGGCCGGGTCCTTCTTGGTCTCCGCCAGGGCCAGCGACTTGGCGAGCACGGGCCACACGCTCGGTGAGTACAGGGCCTGGCCGATCGCGAGGGATGCGGCGAAGCCGTTCAGGTCGGTGCCGTCCCGCCCGACCAGCGGCTCCTCGTCGAGCCGCTCCACGAGGGCGGCCACCTTCTCCCTGGCGGTACGGGTGTTCGTCCCGTAGACGCAGTCGGTCTGATGGGCGCACCAGGTCAGGAAGTTGTCCAGGGCCCGTTGCTGGGCCCGTGCCGATACGAGGGCCTGCTCGGTCAGCGGTTCGGTGAGGGTGTCGATGCCGTCGAGGACCATGCGGCCGGTGGTGCGGGGGTACTGGGCGGCGTACACGGCTCCGAGCCGGCTGCCGTAGGAGAAGCCGAGGTAGTTGAGCTTCTTGTCCCCGAGGACGCGGCGGATCACGTCCATGTCGCGGGCCGCGTCGACGGTTCCGATGTGCGCGAGGACCGGGCCGGAGGAGCGTCGGCACTGCTCGACCGCTTCCCGCATGGCGGCGAGAACGGCGGCGGTGTCGGCGTTCGGGTCGATCTCGGGCTCCGGCTCCCGGGAGCCGGCGCAGGAGACGGGGTCGCTGTGGCCCACACCGCGGGGGTCGAAGCCGATGAGGTCGTAGCGTTCGCCGAGGTCGGCGAACGACTTGGGGTCGGCGGCGAGGCCCGCCATGCCCGAAGCGCCGGGGCCGCCGAAGTTGATCAGGAGCGAGCCGATGCGCCGGTCCGGGTCGGTGGCCGGGATCCGGCCCAGGGCCACCTGGACCGTGCCCTTGCCGGGAGCCGCGTAGTCGAGCGGGACCTCCACGACGGCGCACCGCATCTCGGCGGGGACCGGCTTGTCGGGGCAGTCGCCCCAGCGGACGCGCTGGGTGTGGAACCGCGTCAGGGGATCGTGGTCGCCCCGGGGGGCGGGCGTGGTGGGCGCGGGCGTGGGGCTGCGGGTCGGGCTCGGGGTGGGCGTGGGCGGCGGGGCGGCCCCCAATGAGGCCAGGAGCAGCGTGCCGGCGGCTGCGCCGGTGGCTATCGCCCTACGGACTCGGGAACGGTGCACTGCGCCCTCCTCGGGCGGCCCCCCGGACCCATCTGCCCACCATAGACCGGGCCCGTGGGGCCCGCCCGCCCAGTGACCGGGGCCCCGGTCGGCCCCGTTCCCGGCCCGGCCCCGGGCCCGGTCAGTCCTCCCGCGGCCCCCGGTACAGCTCCTGGATCCGGTCCGCGTAGTCCCGGGCGATCGCGCCCCGCCGGAGCTTGAGGGACGGGGTCAGGTGGCCGCGTGCCTCGGTGAAGTCGGCGGCCAGGACGGTGAAGCGGCGGATCGACTCGGCCCGTGAGACCAGCCGGTTCGCCTCGTCCACCGCCCGCTGGAGGTCCGCCCGCAGTTCCTCGTCCCGCACGAGGTCGCGCATCGGCATGTTCTGCTTCTTGTGCATCTGGCGCCGGTGCTGCAACCCGTCGGGTTCGAGGGTGATCAGCGCGGTGATGTAGGGCCGGTTGTCGCCGACGACCATGCACTGGCCGACCAGTGGATGGGCCCGCAGCCAGTCCTCCAGCGGTGCCGGAGCCACGTTCTTGCCGCCGGAGGTGATGATCATTTCCTTCTTGCGGCCGGTGATGGTCAGGTATCCGTCGGCGTCGAGCTCGCCGATGTCGCCGGTGGCCAGCCAGCTCCCGTACGGGGCCGCGTGCGCGGCGTTCCAGTAGCCGGCGAAGACGTGGCCGCCGCCGAGCAGCACCTCGCCGTCGTCGGCGATCCGTACGGCGGTGCCCGGCAGCGGCCAGCCGACGGTGCCGAGGCGGGGCCGCTGCGGCGGGGTGACGGTGCTGGCGCCGGTGGTCTCGGTCAGTCCGTAGCCTTCGAAGACCTCGATGCCGGCGCCGGTGTAGAAGGCGGCGAGCCGTCGGCCCAGCGGTGATCCGCCGCTCAGGACGTAGCGGACGCGGCCGCCGAGCGCGGCCCTGATGCGCCGGTAGACGAGGGGGTCGTAGACGGAACGGGCGAGGCGCAGCACGAGTCCGGGGGTCTTGTCCTCGGCGATCTCGGCGAAGCGCTGCGCGATACGGGCGGCCCGGTCGAAGGAGGAGGCCCGGCCCATCTTCTCGGCGGTGGCGCGGGCGGTGTTGTAGACCTTCTCCAGCACGTAGGGGATGGCCAGGAGGAAGGTGGGCCGGAAGCCGGCGAGGTCGGCGAGGAGGTCCTCGGTACCGATGCTGGGCGCGTGTCCGAGTTTGACGCGTGCACGCATGCAGCCGACGGCCACCATCCGCCCGAAGACGTGGCTGAGCGGTAGGAACAGCAGGGTGGAGGCGGGGTCCTTGCTCGCGGATCTGAAGACGGGGTGCAGCAGCTCCACCGCGTTGTCGACCTGGGCGAAGAAGTTGGCGTGGGTGATCACGCAGCCCTTGGGTTGCCCGGTGGTGCCCGAGGTGTAGATGAGGGTGGCGACGGAGTCCGGTGTGCGGGCGCTCCGCCGGTGGTGCACCACCGCGTCGGGGATGCGTTCGCCGGCCTTGACCAGCCGGGCCAACGCGCCGGTGTCGAATTCCCACAGGTGGGTCAGCCAGGGCAGGTTGCCGCGTTCGCCGCTGATGAGTCGGGCTTGTGCGGTGTCCTCGACGGCGCAGGCGACGGCTCCGGAGTCCTGGATGATCCAGCGTGCCTGGAGGGCGGAGGAGGTGGGGTAGATCGGTACGGTGACCAGGCCGGCGGCCCAGCCGGCGAAGTCGAGCAGGGTCCATTCGTAGGTCGTGCGGGCCATGATGGCGAGCCGGTCGCCCTCGCGGAGCCCTTCGGCGATGAGGCCCTTGGCCACGGCGAGCACCTCGGCCGCGAACTGCGCGGCCGAGACGTCGTGCCAGACGCCGTCCCGGTCCTTGCGGGCGAGCACCGCTTCCCCGGGAGCCTCCCGGGCGTTGTGGAAGGGGATGTCTCCGAGGGATCCGCGGTCCGGGGGGCCCACCAGTGCGGGCACCCGGACCTCGCGGACCACTCCGTCGATCATGGTCTTGACGGGTTCGACCGGTTCTACGGCCCCGACCGGCCTCAGCTCGGCTCCCACGGCGCACTCTCCTTGGCTCGGTGCGAGGGTTACCGCCGGTAATTTACGGAGAGGTAACCCGCTCCGACCAGCCCTTGGAGCCGTTCTTCACCGACGCTCCACGCCACCGCCACCGCCCCACACCCCGGACGCGGCAGCCCTCCGCACGTAGTCCGCGACGTCACGGGGCTCCCGGCCGAGCACCCGCTGCACACCGTCGGCGAGGGTGGCGAAGCGGCCCTCGGCGATCCACCCGTAGAGCAGGTTCAGCAGGCCGACGAACTCCTCCGGCACACCCTGGCTCCCGGCGTGGACCGCGAACTCCTCGGGCGGGAGCGGGCGATAGGTGACCACCCGGCCGGTGGCGCGGGTGATCTCGTCGACCACGGAGTCCAGGCTCAGCAGCCGCGGGCCGGACAGTTCGTAGGCCTGCCCGCCGTGTCCCTCCTCGGTGAGGGCGGCCACCGCGACGGCGGCGATGTCCTCGGCGTCGATGAACGGCTCGACGCCGTCTCCGGCCGACATCACGACCTCGCCGCCCTGGACCTGCGCCCGGATGAACGGGTCCTCGTCGAAGTTCTGGAAGAACCAGGACGGCTTGAGGATGGTCCACCGCGCGCCGGACTCGCGGACCGCGCGCTCGCAGGGAAGCTTCTCCTCGCCCTCCGCCACCACCCAGTCGCGGGCGGACAGCAGCACCAGCCGCTCCACACCGGAGGCCACGGCCAGCCGGGTGAAGGAGCGCATCGACTCGGCGGCGTCGGGGAGCTGCGAGTCGACCAGATAGGCCGCGCCGGCCCCGTCCAGCACCTGCTCCCAGGTGTTCTCGTCGGTCCAGTCGAAGGTGACCGGCCCCTTGCGGGAGGCGCCCCGGACCTCGTGCCCGCGCTGCCGCAGCTGGGCGGCCACGCGGCTTCCGGTCTTGCCGGTGCTGCCCAGGACCAGGATCGGCCTGGTCGTCGTGTCGTTCAGGGTGCGGTTCGCGGTGTTGTTCTTCGGTGTCGTCATGTGACCAGTCAATCCGGCCCCGTTGGGACGCGACATGGCTCTCCCGCTCACCTACATGTCCCAGCGTCCAAGGGTGTCCTGCCGGGCGGGCAGGTCGGGCCGGGCGGGCAGCCCGCGGGCTGTCGGCGGCGGAAGGTAGCGTAGGGGCGGCGTAAAGACCACGGGCAGGAATGCGTCGGTGCGTTGCGACTGCCGGGCCGTTTGTTGCGTCTCACCCTCTGAGCAAGGAGCTCCACGCGCATGTCCATACCTCCGCAGCCTCCGTCGTCCCCGAGCCCGTACGGACAGCCGGGCCCGTACGGTCAGCCCGGCGCCTACGGTCAGCCGGGGCAGCCCGGCCAGCCGCCCTACGGCGGTGCGCCGCAGGGCTGGTACCCCCCGCAGCCGCAGAAGACCAACACGCTGGCCATCGTCGGATTCGTCATGGCGCTCGTCTGCGGAATCCCGCTGGTCCCCATCGTCCTCGGGATCATCGCCCTCTCCCAGATCAAGTCCCGCGGTGAGAAGGGCAAGGGTCTCGCCATCGCGGCGATCGTCATCCACGGCCTGGTCATCGTGTTCTACGGGACCTTCGTGATCCTCGGCCTCACGGGAGCGCTGGACGACGACTCCTCGACGAAGCGCGACACCACCTCCCAGGTCACCGGACCGACCGCGAGCGCACCGGCCACCAGCCGACCGGGCTCCAGCGGCTTGACCGAGATCCGCAAGGGCGACTGCTTCAACACGAAGGACGATCTGGCCCAGTACGGCGACGAGGACGGCACCCAGGCCGCCCGCTCGGTGACGATCGTGCCCTGCGCCCAGCCGCACAAGGGCGAGGCGTACGCGGTCTTCAACCTGGACGCCGGAACGTACCCGGGCAACGAGAAGGTCACCAAGTCCGCCGAGGAGAAGTGCAGCGGCGACGCGCTCACCTCGTACGTGGGCAACAACCCCAAGGTCTCGGAGAAGCTGGAGGTCTACTACTACTACCCGCAGGCCGCCAGCTGGCTCCTCGGCGATCGCGAAGTCACCTGCTTCGTCGGCGACCCCGGCGGCCCGAGCACCGGCTCGATCCGCGCCTCCGGCTCCTGACCCCAGGCCATAGCTCCTCCCCCCACCGTCCGCCGCACGCCCACCAGGGCCTGCGGCGGTCTGTCGTCCGGCGGGCCTCGGGCCCGGGGTGATCGTGTCGGGTACGGACGGCGGCGCCCGGCCGAGGCTTCCGGAGGGGTCAGGCCGCCGCGTGCTCTTCCGGTGGGCAGGTGCGGCAGCGGCCCGGGCGGGAGGCGCGGAAGGCCCGGTCGCAGCCGGTGCAGTTCTGCAAGGGGTCCGGCCGTCTCATGTCCCGGGTCTCCGGGGGCGGCGGGGCCGGGGGCAGGTGGGGTGGCAGCAGGGCGGTGAGGCGGTACGCGAGGACGGACGCGGGGCGCCGCATCTGCGCGGGGAGGTCCGCGGACAGGAACCGGGCCACCGCGTCGGGGGTGACCCCGCGCTCCAGCCAGGCCGACACGTCCGGCGCGAGCCGTCGTACGTCGCGCTCCGAGAGCAGGAGCCGCGGGTCGTGGCGCCGTAGTCCGGCGAGGAGTTCGAGCGCGGCGGGGTCGGGGGCGGTGGACGCGGCCGCCGGCGGGGCGGCGGGTTCCGTCTCCGGTCGCGGCTCCGGTCGCGGCTCGGCCTCCGGGCGCGGCTCCGGTTCCGGTTGCGGCTCCTGGGCGGGGGCCCGGTCCCGGGGTGGGGGTGGATGCGGAGTCGCGGTCGGGGCGGTGGATCCCGGCTTGTTGTACGAGTACGTCCGGGTCACCACCCGCCCGGTCGCCAGTCGTTCGCGCCGCCGCTCCAGGTAGCCGTGGGCCTCCAGCTCCCGCAGGGCCGAGCCGATCCGGATCTCCCCTTCGGGGAACCGCGCCGCGAGGACCTTGATGCCGATCGGGGTGCCCTCCGGCAGCGACTGGACGTAGGCCGCGATCCCGATCGCGGTCGCCGACAGCGCCCGGTGCTGGAGGAGGTGGTTGCCCACCACCGTGTAGTGACGCGCGTGCCGCGTGTTGACGTGGACGACACCGGATCGGGGGGTCGCGGCCCGATCCGGGGACGCGGCGCGCGAGGGCGCGCTAGGGTTTCCAGGAGCCATGGGGAAGCGGGCTTACTTCCTACTTGGTCAGGCCCTCGCCGGGATTGCCGTCCCGTCGGGGGCCGTCTCATTTCTACGGTTGTCGGGGCGAGCATATGCCCGCGAACCAGTAGGAAATCCAGCCGAGTTGGCACCGTTCACCCGACCGAGCGACACGCGCCCGTGCGCGCCGGGGGTGGGGTGGGTCGGTTGGTTCTTTCCCCCGGTTCTTTGGTTCCTTACGCGTCCGAGCGGGCCGGATCGCGGCCCCCCGCGACCCGGCCGCGGGGCCTTCTCCCGCCCGACGCCTCGGGCCGCGTCGCGGCTCCCCGCGATCCGGGGCGGCACGGGCCGGGCCCGCCCCCGCGGCCCGTCGCGGAACCGGACGGGCGTCTGCCGCGTCTCCGGTCCATATCGGCGCCGCGAGGTTCCGGATGCGGAAATCCCCGTATTAGCATGGACATGACCAGCTGATTCTGGCCATGTCCAGTTATCAACTATCCAGGGGATACATGTCGTTCGACGCGGAATGGGCCCAGCACAAGGCCGCCGTCCTCGCACAGCAGTCACCCGCCCTGCGCCTCGCTCACGCGCCCGCGGACGGCGCCGCCCCGGGGAGCCCCGCCGGCGGTCTGGTGGCCGGCGCCACCTCCATCAACGGCAACGCCAACCTCCTGATCGAGATCGCCGCCCTCCTCCACGAGGGCCGGCCCGACGGGGACGCGAGCACGATGGCCCGCGCACCGCGCGCCCACGCCGACGTCTCGGCGCAGGTCCTGCGCTTCGCCCGGTTCGCCGACGACCAGTTCAAGGACACGATCGGCCTGTTCGCCGCCCTGGCCACCCGTCTGAAGACGGCCGGCACCGACTTCGCCCAGGTCGACGACGACACCGCCCGGTCCTTCCTCTCGGGCCTCCTCACATCCGGTCTGTACGTGAAGCCGGAGGCCCGATGAGCGGGCTCAGCCACCGCAAGGACGTCGAGTTCCTGGAGGAGTGCAACCCGGCCCTGGTGGAACGCAACGCCGCCGAGTTCAAGCGCCTGCGCGACCTGCTCGTCCAGGTCGAGGAGCCCGCCCGGCGCGCCGAGACCGGTACCCGATGGCAGAGCGACGGCAGCCACACCTACACCTCGCGCCTGTCCGAGGCGCGACAGCTCGTGCAGCACATCGCCGAGGGGTACGACAAGGCCGCGAGCGCCCTGCACGCGTACGCGGCGGCCCTGACCACCGCCAAGTCCCACTACGCGAACGGCAAGGGCTCCGAACGCAAGCTCGCCTCCCTGATCGCCACGAAGGGCACCGCGATCACGCGCACGGCTCAGGAGGCGGAGCCGATGCGCCAGTGGGAGGACATGCGGGCGACGACCGGCTTCCTCGACGGTCTCGCCGAACTCACCATGGACGTGGACGACATCCGCGACGAGGCGAACCGCCTCCACGACGACGCGGGCGGCAACTTCCGGCTGGCGAAGACCGTCGAGGAGGAGGCGCGCGGCGTGTGCGTCCACGCGCTGAAGCAGGCGTACGAGCTGCTGCCCGAGTTCCGGTTGAAGGGCGGCGGGGGCGGGGTCGACCTCTACGCGGCCATGGCCGACATCCGCCGCGAGGCGGCCGAGGCCCGCACCGACCCGCTGACGCATCTGCCGGGCAGCGGCCCGAAGAAGGACATGACCGGCCCGGTGGGACCGGACACCCCGGTCTCCCCGCAGCTCCGCGACATCCGGATGCGGGTCGCCGGGCTGCCGGACGCCGCCGACAACTACTGGGTCCCCCTGGTCACCGACGGCATGCACGCGGACTGGATCTCCCAGAACAAGGAGGTCCTGCGGGCGGCGGCCAAGAACGCGGGCCTGCCGGAGGAGCTGGTCGCGGGCGTGGCCTGGCAGGAGATCGGCGGCTACCAGCCCGGGCTGCTGGACGATGTGACGGGCACGATCCGCGAACAGGCCGCGGCCCCCTGGGGCCTGAGCCCGGTCTCCCCCGAGAACCTTCCGTGGCGACTCGGCGGCGAGCTGGACGAGACCTCGTACGGGCCGATCGCCATCCAGCTCCGGCGGGGCGCCGAGGTGCTCGGCTACGATCCGGCGAACCTCACGGACCACCAGCGGACCCTGGTGGAGGAGGCGCTCCAGGACCCCAAGCAGAATGCGTTCATAGCGGCCGGCTTCCTGGCCCAGATCAAGGCGGAGAGCGGTCTCGCCGACGTCCCGGCCGACCGGATGACGGAGGCCCAGATGCGGGAGATCGCCGCCCGCTACAACGGAGGTCCCTACTGGGACCTCCCCAAGGCCCAGGGCTACGGTGACCGCTTCGTCGGGAACCTCGCCCAAGCGAAGGACGCGATGCGATGACGTACCCGCGCGAGAGCGTCGACCTGCCCGAGGACCAGGGCTGCCTGCGGTGGGTGTTGGGTGTTCCGCTCGGGATCGTCCACCTGCTGAACGCCGCGGCCGTGTTCGGGGCCCTGTTCGCCGGGCCCCAGGGCGAGTGGGACGACCAGGGCTACGAGAACGTCGGCGCGCTGTGCCTGGTCTCCGTGTCCCTGAGCGCGCTCGGCCTGCTGATCACCGCCGTCCCGAGCGTGCGCCGGACCATGGGCCCGTGGTGGTTCGCCCCACCGCTCCTCCTCGGACTGATCGCGTTCGTCCGCGGCGCGACGCTCGGATGAGGCGCGGATGAGACCTTCCCGCGAGAACATCGACCTGCCCGAGGACCGCGGCTGCCTGCAGTGGGTCCTCGGGATACCGCTGGCCCTCTCCTACATCCCGGCGCTGTTCACCTGCTGGACGGCCCTGTCGATCCGGCCGCACCCCGACGACGACCTGCTGCGCGGGGACGTCCGCTTCCTGGCCGGCTGCTGCCTGGTGCTGTGCCTCGTAGGGCTGCTGATCACCATCACCCCGCTGTTCCGGCGCACGATGGGCCGGTGGTGGTTCGCCCTGCCGTTCCTGCTGGCGACGGTCGCCTACGTCCGCGCGCAGACGGTCTGACGCCGCAGCCCCCGCCCGGTCGGGGGCGGGGGCTGCGGCGAACGAGATGCGGCGCGGGGCGGTGCGGATCAGGCCGCGACCACGACCTGCTCGGCGGCCGGGGTCGGCTCGTCCAGCGGGGAGGCCGAGGCGGAGGCGTAGGCCTCCTTGTCCAGGATCCCCTCGCGGGCCGAGACGATGACCGGGACCAGGGCCTGGCCGGCCACGTTGGTGGCGGTGCGCATCATGTCCAGGATCGGGTCGATCGCCAGCAGCAGGCCGACGCCCGCGAGCGGCAGGCCCAGCGTGGACAGGGTCAGCGTCAGCATGACGGTGGCGCCCGTCAGACCGGCCGTGGCGGCCGAGCCGATGACCGAGACGAAGACGATGAGCAGGTACTCCTTGATGCCGAGCTGCACGTCGAAGATCTGCGCGATGAAGATGGCGGCGAGGGCCGGGTAGATCGCGGCGCAGCCGTCCATCTTGGTGGTGGCGCCGAACGGGACGGCGAAGGAGGCGTACTCCTTCGGGACGCCGAGGCGTTCGGTGACCTTCTGGGTGACGGGCATGGTGCCGACCGAGGAGCGGGAGACGAAGGCCAGCTGGATGGCGGGCCAGGCGCCCTTGAAGAACTGGATCGGGCTGACCTTGGCGACCGTCGCGAGCAGCAGCGGGTAGACGCCGAACATCACGAGGGCGCAGCCGATGTAGACGTCGGCGGTGAAGGTCGCGTACTTGCCGATCAGGTCCCAGCCGTACGTGGCGATCGCGGTGCCGATGAGGCCGATGGTGCCGATCGGGGCGAGGCGGATGACCCACCACAGGGCCTTCTGGAGCAGCTCCAGGGCGGACTCGGCGAGGTCGAGGACCGGCTTGGCCTTGGCGCCCAGCTGGAGGGCGGCGATACCGGCGACGACGGCCAGGAAGACGATCTGAAGGACCTTCAGCTCGGTGAACGGCGTGACGATGTCGGTGGGGACGATGCCGGTCAGGAAGTCGATCCAGGAGCCGGTCTTCTTCGGCTCCTTGCCGTCGGCGGCGGTGAGGCCGGTGCCGGAACCGGGGTCGGTCAGCAGGCCGATGGCGATGCCGATGCCGACCGCGATCAGCGAGGTGATCATGAACCAGAGGAGGGTGCGGGAGGCGAGGCGCGCCGCGTTGTTCACCTTCCGCAGGTTGGTGATCGACACCAGGATCGCGAAGAAGACGAGCGGGGCGATGGCCAGCTTCAGCAGCTGGACGAAGATGTCGCCGGTCTTCTCCAGGGTGGTGCCGAGCCAGCTGATGTCCTGGCTGCGGGCTATCCAACCGAAGAGGACACCGAGGGCGAGACCGGCGACGATCTGGGCCCAGAAGGGGAACTTGAACGAGGCCTTGGCAGGGGCCTGGGGGGTCGCGGACACGGACACTCTCCGGAGGTGGCGCACGAAGACAGGGGGGAAGTACTGCGGTGGTGAAACGGTGCGGCAGCAGCCAGAAGGGCCGGCCGGGACGGCTGCTGTATCGATTCAGCTCAACAGCAACAGGCCGCGGACGCGCGGCGGCAGAGGTCGACGTGCAGGCGCATCACGAGCGGAACGCTCGTGATCATGGGGTGCGCAACTGTGGTCAACATGTTGAACACGCTAACACTTCCCCTTTGAGAATCTCAAAGGGGCCCTTTGAGACAACGGCGCACAAGGCCCTCTTGCGCAGACCGGGAAAACGCGAACGCCCCAGCGTTACGGGCGGTATACCCGGTGCTGGGGCGGTTCGATGTGTGATGAAGCCAACTGTGCCGTTACGTGGTGACGCGCGCCGCGTCGTCCGCCTGGTCCTCCTGACTGCGGTTCGCGGCGAGCTTTTCCTTCGCACCCGCGACGCGGCCGGAGATCTGCGTGGACATCTCGTCGCGCTGCTTGCGCAGCAGGACGAAGGAGAGCGGGGCGGAGATCACGATGGCGAGCAGGACGACCCAGGCGGCGTTGGCGTCGCCGAGTCCCGCGGGCACCCAGCCGAGCCGGACGAGGCCCGCGACGAGGACGAGGCATCCGACGAAGATGCCCAGGCGCATCGCGGTGTAGCGGATCGTTGCGCTCGGCTTGAGGGACACGGTGACCCCTTCTCTCTCGTCGTGGTCTACGGCTGGTGCCCGTCCAGTGAAGCACGCCGGGGACCCACCACCGCCCTCCGGGGTGCGGCGGCGGGCACGGCGCACGTCAGTGCAGCGGCAGCAGCATCGTGATGTCGTCACGGTCGTCGCCGGGGGCCACGCGGATGGCTCCGGGGACGCGGCCGACCTCCTTGTAGCCGCAGGAGGCGTAGAAGTGCTCCAGGCCCAGACCGCCGCGGCAGGCGAGGCGGACGGCCTCGATGCCGTCGAGCGTGCGCGCGGCATCGGCGACGGCCTCCATCAGCGCGCGTCCGACGCCCCGGCCCTGGAGGTCGGGGTGGACCATGACCGTGTAGGCCCAGACCCAGTGCCGCTGCAGCCGGTGCGTGTTGAACGCGAGGAACGCGGCCGCGCCGACCCGGCCGTCCCGGTCGCGTCCCACGACCAGCCGGTGCCGGCCCTCGATCAGCGCGACGAGGTGCTTGATCAGCTCGGGCCGGATGTCGTCACGGGTGACGGGGGGTACGAAGCCGATGGCTCCGCCGGCGTTGGATGTGTCCGTCCACAGATCGACGAGGCCCTCGCGCAGGGCGGGGTCGACGACCGGATCGAAAGTGAAAGTAAGGGGCACAGCTGAAGAGTAATCATTACTCATGGGTGGAGGCAACGAACGCGGAACGCCGGAAGCCCCGGTCCACGGGGGACCGGGGCTTCCGGCGGCTCGAACCGGGATCGGCACGTCAGACGCGCATCGCCTGCGGGGTCTCGCGCAGGCCCGCGTCCGGACCGGGGTACTCGCGGATGATCTCGTAGCGCGTGTTGCGCTCGACCGGGCGGAAGCCCGCTTCCCGGATCAGCTCCAGCAGATCGTCACGACCCAGCTTGTTCGGGGTGCCGTAGTTGTCCGCGTCGTGCGTGATCTTGTACTCGACGACCGATCCGTCCATGTCGTCCGCGCCGTGCTGCAGCGCGAGCTGGGCGGTCTGCACACCGTGCATCACCCAGAAGACCTTGACGTGCGGCACGTTGTCGAAGAGCAGTCGCGAGACGGCGAAGGTCTTCAGCGCCTCGGCGCCCGTCGCCATCGTCGTACGCGCCTGGAGCTTGTTGCGTACCTTGCCGTCCTGCATGTCCACGAAGTCGTGCTGGTAGCGCAGCGGGATGAAGACCTGGAAACCGCCGGTCTCGTCCTGGAGCTCGCGCAGCCGCAGCACGTGGTCCACGCGGTGGCGCGGCTCCTCGATGTGCCCGTACAGCATCGTCGAGGGGGTCTTGAGACCCTTCTCGTGCGCGAGCCGGTGGATGCGCGACCAGTCCTCCCAGTGGGTGCGGTGGTCGACGATGTGCTGACGGACCTCCCAGTCGAAGATCTCGGCGCCACCACCGGTGAGCGACTCCAGGCCGGCCTCGATCAGTTCGTCGAGGATGTCGGAGGCCGACATCCCCGAGATCGTCTCGAAGTGGTGGATCTCGGTCGCCGTGAACGCCTTCAGCGAGACGTTCGGCAGCGCCTTCTTCAGCTCGGAGAGCGAGCGCGGGTAGTACCGCCACGGCAGGTTCGGGTGCAGACCGTTGACGATGTGCAGCTCGGTGAGGTTGTCGTTCTCCATGGCCTTGGCCAGGCGCACGGCCTCCTCGATGCGCATCGTGTACGCGTCCTTCTCGCCCGGCTTGCGCTGGAACGAGCAGTACGCGCACGAGGCGGTGCACACGTTCGTCATGTTGAGGTGCCGGTTGACGTTGAAGTGGACGACGTCACCGTTCTTGCGCGTGCGCACCTCGTGGGCGAGGCCACCGAGCCAGGCCAGGTCGTCCGACTCGTAGAGGGCGATGCCGTCCTCACGGGTCAGCCGCTCGCCGGAGCGGACCTTCTCCTCCAGCTCACGCTTGAGCCCAGCGTCCATGTACCGGTCGCCTCCTCTAGATGCCTCTGTCTGCCTGTCCTGCAAACCCAGCCCAACCGTACTCTCAGGCTTCCTCGGGCAGCTCCCCGACCCGGTTCTCCCACTTGGTGGAGAGCACGATGGTGGTGCGGGTGCGCGAAACGCCCTTGGTGCCGGAGAGCCTGCGGATGATCTTCTCCAGGCCGTCCACGTCGTTGGCGCGCACCTTCAACATGAAGGAGTCGTCGCCCGCGATGAACCAGCAGTCCTCGATCTCGTTGAGGTCGCGCAGCCGCCGGGCCACGTCCTCGTGGTCGGCGGCGTCGGACATCGAGAGTCCGATCAGCGCCGTGACGCCGAGGCCGAGGGAACGCGAGTCCACCGTCGCGCGGTAGCCGGTGATGACCCCGGCCGTCTCAAGCCGGTTGATGCGGTCGGTGACGCTGGGGCCGGAGAGGCCCACGAGACGGCCCAGCTCCGCGTACGAGGCACGACCGTTCTCCCGGAGTGCCTGGATGAGCTGCCTGTCCACCGTGTCCATTACGTGGAGCCTTCCATTATTCGGCGATCCTGCAAGTCTAGGTATAGAATCTAAGGCACGTAGGGTCAACACCCTGCGAAATCTTTCAGCTGATCAATGACGATCTTCAGGAGTGGTTCACCGTGCTCACGATCGAGATGGCCTACGCACACATGCGGGAGCTCCAGGAGCTGGCCAACCGATCCCGTGCCCACCAGCCCGCCGCGGCCCACCGCGTCGACAAGGCCCGCAAGCCGCTCGGCCGTAAGAAGAAGGCCTAGTCACCGGCGCTTGCCTCCCGGGGAGTGCGGGAGCTTCCGAGCTCCCCCTCCCAACGGCGGTACAGCCGGTGCGGCACCCCTGCCGCGTCCAGCACCCGCCCGGCGACGAAGTCCACCAGATCCTGGATGTGCGTCGCCCCCGTGTAGAACGCCGGAGAGGCGGGCAGCACGATCGCGCCCGCCTCGTCCAGCGCCACCAGATGCCGCAGCGTCTGACCGTTCAGCGGGGTCTCCCGCACCGCGACCACCAGCCGGCGCCGCTCCTTGAGCGTCACGCTCGCCACGCGCTGGAGCAGGTCCTTCGACAGTCCCAGCGCCACCCCCGCCACACAGGCCGTGGACGCGGGGACGATGAGCATCCCCTTGACCGGGTACGAGCCCGAACTCGGGCCCGCCGCCAGGTCCCCCGCACCCCAGTACCGGACGTCGTCCAGCTCAGGGCGCGCGAAGGTCTCGGGCTTCCCGTCCGCCCCACGCCCCAGCCACTGCGCCAGGTCCTCGCGCCAATGCGCGTCACGGAAGGCGATCCCGGTCTCGTCCAGCAGGGTGAGGCGCGAGGCACGGCTCACCACCAGGTCGACACTCTCCCCCGCGGCCAGCAGCCCGCGGAGCACCGCCGCCGCGTACGGCGTCCCGGATGCCCCGGAAACCCCGACCACCCACGGGGTGCGCTTGCGCTCAGTCATACCTCCGAGACTATCCGGCCACCGACGATGGGCACTCAGTAAGGTGTCGGGACGTTCCTGTGACGGGACGCGGCGAGGGGGAGAAGATGGGCACGGCGGTGGACACGGGCTGGACACAGCTCGACCGGGCCAAGGCGGCCGGGAAGCTGATGGTCGGCTGGGTGGCCCTGTTGTGGCTGATCGAGCTGGTGGACCTGGCCACCGGACACGCCCTGGACGGGTACGGGATCATCGCCCGTGAGGCGGACGGGCTCAGGGGGATACCGCTCGCGCCCTTCCTCCACTTCGGCTTCGACCATCTGGCGTCCAACAGCGTCCCGCTGCTGGTCCTCGGCTTCGTCGCCGCCCTCAGCGGCATCCGCCGGTTCCTCGCCGTCTGCGTCGCGGTCACCGTGGTGGACGGGCTCGGCGTCTGGCTGGTCTCCCCGTCGTACAGCATCACGGCGGGCGCCTCGGGCCTGATCTTCGGCCTCTTCGGCTACCTGCTGGTCCGCGGCTTCGTGGAACGCCGGCCGCTGGGCGTGGTGGTGGCGGTGGTGATCGCCGCCGTCTGGGGCGGCACGGTCTTCCTCGGCATCCTGCCGACGGACTCGGGCGTCAGCTGGCAGGGCCACCTCTTCGGCCTCCTGGCGGGCGCCGGGGCGGCCTTCGCCTTCCCGCGCCGCGCGCCGGACGCCGCCTAGCCGCGCAGCCGCCCGGCGGCTCGGCGGCCCGGCGGCCCGGACGCCTAGAGGGTCAGGCCTCGTACGGCCAGGTCGGCCAGGGCGCACACGAACAGGGCGATCCCGATGAAGCCGTTGACCGTGAAGAAGGCCCGGTTCAGGCGGGACAGGTCGTGCGGCTTCACGATCGTGTGCTCGTAGAGGAAGGCGGCGACGACGATCGCCAGGCCGATCCAGAACAGCGCGCCCGCGTCCGTGGCCAGCGCGTACCAGGCCAGCAGGAGCGTGGTCACGACGTGCGCGCCGCGGGCGCCCCAGAGCGCGGCCGGGACGCCGAAGCGGGCCGGGACGGACTTGACGCCCTCCGCGCGGTCGGCGGCCACGTCCTGGCAGCCGAAGATCAGATCGAAGCCGCCGATCCACACGCCCACGGCCAGGCCCAGGATCACCGCGTCCCAGGACCACTCGCCGGTGACCGCGAGCCAGGCCCCGACCGGGCCCATGGCCTGGGCCAGGCCCAGGATGGCGTGCGGGAAGTTCGTGAACCGCTTGCCGTACGGGTAGACCACCATCGGGATCACGGCGACCGGCGCGAGCGCCAGGCACAGCGGGTTCAGCAGCGCCGCCGAACCGAGGAAGACCAGGAGCGCGATCCCGGCGCCGGTCCAGGCCGCGCGGACCGAGACCGCGCCGGTGACCAGCTCACGGCCGGCCGTGCGCGGGTTACGGGCGTCGATCTCGCGGTCGATGATGCGGTTGGCGGCCATCGCGAAGGTCCGCAGTCCCACCATGCAGATGGTGACCAGGAGCAGGACGCCCCAGTGGACGCGCCGGTCGAGCTGGAACATCGCGGTGAACGCGGCGATGTAGGCGAAGGGCAGCGCGAAGACCGAGTGCTCGATCAGGACGAGTCTGAGAAAGGCCTTGACCTTCCCGACCTGCGGCGCGGCGGGCCCGGGACCGAGGACCCCTTCGGCTGCCGATGTCATGCGACGCTCCGGTGGAACTCGACGACGTGCTCGCGGACCTCGGCGACCGCCAGCGTGCCGAGCTCCACGTCCAGCAGTCCGGTCGGCGACCCCGGCTCCTCGGAGCCGGCCGGCGGTACGACCCGGGCGCTCAGGGAGACGCGGTCGTCACCGGCGGGGCGGACGGACAGGACGATGATGCCGTCGGCCAGTTCGAGTTCGGCGTCGCCCGCGCCGGCCAGCGCGTACAGCAGCTCGTCCGCGAAGACCGCGGCCTCGTCGTCGGTGAGCTCGGGCAGCGCGAAGGTCCGCCCCTCGCCGTCCGTACGGTCGGCCATGACCTGCCAGACGCCGGACTCCCCGGCGAACTCCTCGGGGGTGACCCCGGCCTGCTCGGCCGCGAGGCGCAGCCCAGGGTCGTTCACGTCGAGGTCGGGGCGTACCAGTGCCACGCAGGGCGTGTCGTCGCCCAGGAACAGGGCGGGGCCGCCCACAACGATCGGGCTCACAGTCCGTACTCCTTCCAGCGGCGGTCCACGAGGGCGGCGGTCGCCGGGTCGGACTCGACCATGTCGGGCCAGCCGCCGTCGCGGGTGTAGCCCTCCTCGGGCAGTTTCTTGGTGGCGTCGATGCCGGCCTTGCCACCCCAGAACTGCTGGTACGAGGCGTGGTCCAGGTGGTCCACCGGTCCTTCGACGACGGTGAGGTCGCGGGAGTAGTCGGTGTTGCCGAGCGCCCGCCAGGAGACCTCGTGCAGGTCGTGGACGTCGCAGTCCTTGTCGACCACGATGATCAGCTTGGTCAGCGACATCATGTGCGCGCCCCAGATGGCGTGCATGACCTTCTGCGCGTGCTTCGGGTACTTCTTGTCGATCGAGACGATCGCGCAGTTGTGGAAGCCGCCCGATTCCGGGAGGTGGTAGTCCACGATGTCCGGCACGATGATCTTGAGCAGGGGCAGGAAGAACCGCTCCGTCGCGCGACCGAGCGGACCGTCCTCGGTCGGCGGGCGGCCGACGACGATCGACTGGATGAGCGGACGCCTGCGCATCGTCACGCAGTCGATCTTCAGGGCCGGGAAGGGCTCCTGCGGGGTGTAGAAGCCGGTGTGGTCGCCGAAGGGACCCTCCGGGAGCATCTCGCCGGGCTCCAGCCAACCCTCGATCACGACTTCCGCGTTGGCCGGGACCTGGAGCGGGACCGTCTTGCAGTCGACCATCTCGATCCGCTTGCCCGCGACGAAGCCGGCGAAGAGGTACTCGTCGATGTCGCCCGGCAGCGGCGCGGTGGACGCGTACGTGACGGCGGGCGGGCAACCGAAGGCGATGGCGACCGGCAGCCGTTCACCCTTCGCGGCGGCGACGGCGTAGTGGTTGCGGCTGTCCTTGTGGATCTGCCAGTGCATGCCGATGGTGCGCTTGTCGTGGCGCTGCAGCCGGTAGAGGCCGAGGTTGCGGACGCCGGTCTCGGGGTGCTTGGTGTGGGTCAGGCCGAGGTTGAAGAAGTCCCCGCCGTCCTTGGGCCAGGTGAAGAGGGCCGGGAGCTGGTCGAGGTCCACGTCGTCGCCGGTGAGGACGACCTCCTGGACAGGCGCGGAGTCGCCCTTCACCTTCTTCGGCGGCACGTGCACCATCGAGCCGAGCTTGCCGAATGCCTCGCGGACCCCGATGAAGCCCTGCGGGAGTTCCGGCTTGAGCAGGCCGCCGATCTTCTCGCTGATCTCGCCGTACGACTTGAGGCCGAGGGCCTTCAGGAGGCGGCGGTCGGTGCCGAAGACGTTCATGGCCAGCGGCATCGCCGAGCCCCTGACGTTCTCGAAGAGGAGTGCCGGGCCTCCCGCCTTGTTCACTCTGTCGACGATCTCCCCGACCTCCAGATACGGGTCGACTTCGGCCTTGATGCGCTTGAGGTCGCCCTCCCGCTCCAGGGCCCGGAGCAGCGAGCGGAGATCGTCGTAAGCCATAGGGGTCAGTATCCGTCACCAACTACCCTGGAGGCGTCACCGGGGCCCTGACGCGGGCCCCCCGTCACTGACTGGGAGTCGGTCCCACACCGTGCTGCGCTATCTGCCGTTCCTGCTGATCCTCGCGCTGACCATCTACGCCTTCATCGACTGCCTGAACACGCCGGAGTCGGAGGTCAAGCACCTCCCCAAGGTGGTCTGGGTGATCATCATCCTGCTCTTCTCCATCGTGGGGCCGGTCGTGTGGCTGTTCGCGGGCAAGGACCGGGTGGCCTCGGGCGGCGGCGGGCGGGCGCGCCGGACGCAGTGGGTGGCGCCCGACGACAACCCTGAGTTCCTGAAGTCGCTGCGCGACGAGCAGGAGAAGAAGGACCAGGACAAGGACAAGGACTAGGTCCGAGTCCGGGCCGGGCCAGGGTCCCGCAGGGCCCCCTACCGGGCCCACGGCAGTACGCGGGTGCCCTCCTCCCCGGGGACCGTGACCACGCCGTCGGCGCGCATCACGACGTAGGCCTCGAAGGTCTCGACGGAGTGGATGCGGCGCAGCACGTCCGGGGGCAGGACCAGGGTCCGGCCGGCGGTGACCTTCTCGGTGCGGCCGTCGCAGGTGACCTCCAGGGCGCCGGCGGTCAGGGTCCACACCTGCTCGCGGCTGACGGAGTGTTCGGGGCCGGTGCTGCCGGCGGGCATGGCCACCTGCCAGCTGCTGAGCTCGGCGCTGCCGCGGCTGGGGGCGGCGAAGCCGGTCATGGTGGCGTTGGGGGTGGCGGTGACGTTCTCGGGGGCAGGGCTGATCACGTGCAAGGCAGGACCTCGTCTTCCGATGACATGCGAGTAAAGCTCCTTTACTTCGACTGAGTAAAGCAGCTTGACTCAACCGTGTCACCATATTTGCGTGATGAGAGACGAGAACGAGGGCGTCGAGCTGCTGTTCCTGCTCGGCCTGGGCTTCCAGGCGCTGCTGGGAGAGTTCACCCGACGCGTCGCCGAGGCCGGATACCCGGACCTGCGACCGGTGCACGGCATGGCCTTCCAGGCCCTCCAAGGCGTCGGCGCCACCGCCACCGAGCTCGCCGAGCGGCTCGGGGTGACCAAACAGGCCGCCGGACAGATCGTCGACGACCTGGAGAAGCGCGGCTACGTCCACCGCGAACCGCACCCCGAGGGCGGCCGCCGCAAACTGGTCGTCCTCACCTCGGCGGCCCGCGACCATCTCGCCGTCGCGGGCCGGATCCTGCACGAGCTGGAGGCCGAACTGGGCCGCGGCACCGATCTCACCGCCCTGCGCGCGGGACTCGGGGAGGTCGTGCGCACCTTCCACGGGGAGGGGCCGCTGCCGCCGCTGCGCCCGGTGTGGTGAGCAAAACTATTGAACATGTTCAATAACGCTGCCACACTGATCACATGCCGAAGAACAGCAGGCGCAGGACCGGCCGCACGGTCCTGCGCGATCTGCTCACGTACGGGACCGTCGCCGCCCTGCTCGCCCTGACCGGCTGCGGTGCGCCGGCGCAGGTGAGCCGGGGCCCCGTCGAGAACGCCCGGTCCTCGCAGATCGCCGGTACCTGGAGGTACGCCGAGGGGGCCGAGGTCGTCTTCCGGGCCGACGGTACGGCCGAGGTCACCCTGCTCGACGGGCAGGAGGCGGACTACGACCGCGACTGGCGCATCTCCGGCCCCGCCACCTGGGAGCTGACCGCCGACCAACCGGCCGGCCGGACCCCTGGCCAGCACGTCCGGCTCTACCTGCCCGAGCGCTTCGGCGCCGAGTGGCGGTCCGTCGCCGAGGCCTGGGACGGTACGCAGCGGGAGGCGGCGCCACCGCCCGAGTCCTACACCTGGATGTTCGAGCTACGGCGCGACGAGCGCGGCCTGCTGGAGCTGTACTTCTACATCGGGCACTGGAGCGACAAGGTCACCTACGTGCTGGAGAAGGAGGCGTAGGCCTCGCGCAGCGTCGACCAGCGGGCGTCCGTCCAGGCGGACCAGTCCGCCGGTCGCCCGGCCAGTGCGGCGTCCAGCAGCTCGAAGTGCTCGTGCCAGCCGGCCAGGCGGTCCAGGCGCTCCTGCTCCGAACCGCGCCGCTCGTTCACGAAGCGGATCACGGTCGAATCGGTCCCGACGGGCTCCAGGTGGAAGCGGATCCGCCCGTGTTCGGTGACCGTGTACTCGGCGACCCGCTCCACGTCCCAGGCGGTGACCCGCCCGGTCACCACGGCCTGGGTGTTCAGCCACCGCAGCGTGATCGCCCCACCGAGCCGGCGCTCCAGGACGTCCGCCGCCGCCAGCCAGCCGCGCAGCCCGTCCGGCGTGGTCAGGGCGGGCCACAGGGCGGCGTAGGCGTGCGGCAGGTGCAGCTCGAAGCGGAGCAGCCAGTGGTCCTCGCCCCGCTGTTCGCTGGTGGCATGGCTCACGAGAGTCATGCCACCAGCGTCCCACTCCCGCCGGTCAGACGCCCGCGTACGAGTGCTTGCCGCTGAGCAGGATGTTCACGCCGTAGTAGTTCCAGATCCAGCAGGCGAAGGCGAAGAGCGCGAGGTACGCGGCCTTGCGGCCCTTCCAGCCGGCGGTGGCACGGGCGTGCAGGTAGCAGGCGTAGGCCACCCAGGTGACGAAGGACCAGACCTCCTTGGGGTCCCAGCCCCAGTAGCGGCCCCAGGCGTCGCCGGCCCAGATCGCGCCCGCGATGATCGTGAAGGTCCACAGCGGGAAGACGGCCGCGTTGATGCGGTACGAGAACTTGTCGAGGGAGGCCGCGGAGGGCAGCCGCTCCAGGATCGAGCTGCGGATCCTGCCCGGCGTGCCGCCCGCCTCCAGCCGGCTCTCGTAGGAGTCGCGGAAGAGGTAGAGGACCGCGCCCGCGGCGCCGATGTAGAAGACGGCGCCGCAGAAGATCGCGGTGGAGACGTGGATCCACAGCCAGTACGAGTGCAGGGCCGGGACCAGCTGGTCGCTGTCGGTGTAGAGCCAGGTGACGGCGATACCGAGGTCCAGCAGCACGGTGGTGACCAGGATCAGGCCGAGCCAGCGGACGTTCTTCTTCAGGGCGAGCAGCACCAGGTACGCGCCGACGGCCACCGTGGAGAAGGTGATCGAGAACTCGTACATGTTGCCCCAGGGGGCCCGCTGCACCGACAGGGCGCGGGCGACCACGCCGGCCGCCTCGACGAGGAAGGCGAGCGCGGTCAGCGAGATCGCGATCCGCCCGTACAGGTCGCCCTGCACGGTGCCGCCGGCGGCGCCGGGGCCGTCCGGGACGTCGCGGGCGCCGGACGCGGATCGGGTGGTGACCTTGGGCTGGTCGAGGACGGCGGTGGCCCCGCCCTTGCCGCGGACCTGCACGGTGGGGGCGGCCGCGGCCGCCCCGGCCGCGGCGGTCTCCTTGGCGCCGGTCAGCGCGGCGGCCGTCCGGCCCACCTTGCTGCGGCTGCCGAAGGTCCACTCGGCGATGTGCGCGAAGAAGGCGAGCATGTAGACCGCCATCGACGAATAGATCAGGTAGTTGCTGATCTCAGCCAGGTTCTCGTTGGCTGCGGCTGCGAGCGGCGTCATCCGCGCTCTCCTTCAGGGGTTTCTTCAACAGGATCAGACGCCGTGGGCGCCTGCTGGTGCAGCTGGGCGGCGAGCTCCGCGAGCTCCTGCGGGAGCTTGGTGGACTCGCTGCGGCCCAGGCCCGCCATCTCGACGACGGTCACGCCGTCCTTGCCGGTCACCGCGCGGACCCAGATCCGGCGGCGCTGGATGAACAGCGATCCGGCCAGGCCCGCGATGGCGGCGATCGCACCCGCGAGGGCGAGGCCGCTGCCGGGCTGGTGGGTGACGGAGAAGGTGGCCCATCGCTCGATGCCCTCGAACTTCACGGTGCCCGCCCCGTTCGGGAGGGTCATCGTGTCGCCGGGCGCCAGCTTCTGCTTGAACTGCTGGCCCGACTCGTCCTTGAAGGACTCCATCTTGGTGGTGGTGAGCCGGTAGACGTTCTGCGGCAGACCCGAGTCCACGCCGAGGCTGCCGTGCCAGGCGTTGAGCATGAGCTGCGGGTTCAGGAGGGCGGGGAACTGCGAGAACATCGTGCCCATGCCCTCGCCGGCGAAGCTGGGCACGAAGACGGCGTTGAAGCCGAGCTGTTCCTTCTTGCCGTCCTTGTCCTTGTAGCCGTCGGTGACCTTGATGGCTCCGGTGGAGGTGAGGTTGGCGTCCTGCGGGAGCACCGGCACGGCGTCCTTGAAGATCACCTTGCCGGTGGGGTCGGTCACCGAGACGATCGGCGCGTAGCCGTGACCGAGCAGGTAGACCTTGGAGCCGTCCACCTCCAGGGGCTTGTTGACCTGGATCTCACGCTTGCGCGGTGTGCCGTGGGCGCCGTCCGAGAAGGTGACGTACGCCTTGAAGTCGCGCGGGGTGCCCCGCTGCGGGCCGGTCATCTCGTACGTGGCGTCGAACCGGTCCAGCGTGAAGCTGAAGGGCGGCAGGTCGTCCGGGTCGAAGAGGGTGCCGGACTTGAAGTCGTCGTACTGGGTGAGCGTGTTCGAGAAGCCGGTGCCGCGCAGGACCAGCTTCCCGCCCTCGGACTTGAAGTACTGGCCCCAGGCGAAGGCCACCAGCATCACGATCAGCGCGACGTGGAAGATCAGGTTCCCGGCCTCGCGGAGGTAGCCCTTCTCCGCCGCCACGTGGCCCTCGCCGGCCTCGGTGCGGAAGCGGCTGCCGCGGAGGACCGTGCGCGCGTGCGCGAGGACCTCGTCCGGGGTCTTGTCGGTGCGCCAGGTGGTGTGGGCGGGCAGCCTGTCGAGGCGTCGGGGCGCGGCCGGCGGGCGGCCGCGGAGCTGGCCGACGAACTGCCAGGAGCGCGGCACGATGCAGCCGATGAGCGAGATGAACAGCAGCAGGTAGATCGCGGAGAACCACACCGAGCTGTAGACGTCGAAGAGCTGGAGCTTCTCGGCGACACCGACCCAGGAGGAGTGCTCCCGCTTCCAGTCGACGACCTTCAGGGCGTCGACGTTGTTCTGCGGGACGAGGGAGCCGGGGATGGCGCCCAGGGACAGCAGGAAGAGCAGGATCAGCGCCACCCGCATGGAGGTGAGCTGTCGCCAGAACCAGCGGGCCCAGCCGATCACACCGATGCCGACGGCCGGCCCGGTGGGGCTGTCGTCCAGCGGGGCGGTGGAGAGCTGGGCACCGGCGGCGGCGTCGGCGGAGTCCGCCGCGGCGGACGCGGGCGAGGCCTCGTCGGACGTCTCGGTGGTCGCTTTGTCTGTCGTACTCATGTGCTTTTAGTCCTCAGATCCCCACCGTGAAGCTTTGGGTCCAGCTCTGCATGTCGCTGACGATGCTGGCCCACATTCCTGTGACGAGCAGCAGACCGGTCAGGATCAGCATGCCTCCGCCGATGCGCATCACCCATGCATAGTGCTTCTTCACCCAGCCGAACGCACCGAGCGCCTTGCGGAAGGCGATCGCGGTGAGGATGAACGGCAGGCCGAGTCCGAGGCAGTAGGCGACGGTCAGCAGTGCGCCGCGACCGGCGCTGGCCTGGTCGAGGGAGAGCGTGGTGACGGCGGCGAGGGTCGGGCCCATGCAGGGGGTCCAGCCGACACCGAACAGGACGCCGAGCAGCGGGGCGCCGATCAGGCCGGCCGTCGGCTTCTTGTGGAAGCGGAACTCCCGCATCGTCAGACCCGGAATCGCGCCCATGAAGAAGAGACCGAGAACGATCACCAGGCCGCCCAGGACCCGGGAGATGATCTCGTTGTTCTCCCGGAGGGTCTCTCCGAAGTAGCCGAAGAGCGCGCCGGTGGAGACGAAGACCGCCGTGAAGCCTGCGATGAACAGGAGCGCTCCGGCCAGCATCCGCCCCCGCCGGGCCTCGGCCAGGTCGGCGCCGCTGACGCCGGTCACGTACGACAGGTAGCCGGGGACCAGCGGGAGCACGCAGGGCGAGAAGAAGGAGACCAGGCCGGCGAGCAGCGAGACGGGGAGCGCCAGCATCAGCGCGCCGTTCAGGACCGTCGTGTTCACGCCGGTGGCCTCGGCGGCGAGGACGTACGCGACCACGTGGTCACTTCTCCGCGAGGACCGGGTCGATCATCGACCGCAGCTGCTCGTCGTTGATCGGTGCCAGGGTGCGGGCGGCGATCCTGCCGTCCTTGTCGAGGATGATCGTGGAGGGGATGGCGTTGGGGTTGAGCGTGCCCTTGGGGAAGCGGAGCATCAGCTTCCCGGCGGGGTCGAAGAGGCTCGGGTAGGTGATTCCGTAGTTCTCCTCGAAGGAGATCGCGCTCTGTTTGCTGTTGTCGCGCGTGTTGATCCCGACGAAGGCGACGTCCTTGCCGGCGTCGGCGTATTCCTTGGACACCGTCGCGAAGTACTTGGCCTCGTTGCGGCACGGCGGGCACCAGGAGCCCCACACGTTGAGGACCACGACCTTGCCCTTGAGCGTGGTGGTGTCGAGGGTCTCGTCGCGGACGGTCTCGCCGTCGAGCTTGGGGGCCTCGGCGCGCTCCGCCCGGGACACGGTGGAGATGCCGCTCGCACCCGTGACGTAGTTGCCGCCGGAGCCGGTGACCGGCTTGCCGCCGTCCGAACCCCCGCACGCCGACAGCGTGAGGGCACCGGCCAGGGTCGCCACCGCCAGCAGGGTGGCACGGCCGCCGGTCGTGCGGCGGCTACTACGACGGATACGCGCGCGGACAAGGCTCATGTGAAAAGTTTCGCATGAGCAATTCGTCGATCTTCCGCGCCCCCCGGGGCGGTGTGCGCGCCCTGGTCGGGCGACGCTCCGCCGCCCCGGTCAGGCGGCGGTCAGGTACGCGCTCCAGCCGCCGGCCGGCGACCGGCCGGGGCCGAGGCCCTGGAGCCTGGCGAGCACCTTGGGGTCCTGGACCTCCAGCCAGTCGGTGAACTGCCGGAAGGATACGAGCCTTACATCCCTTTTGTCCGCCATGCCCTTGAGTGCCTCCTCGACGGCGTCCATGTAGATGCCGCCGTTCCACTGCTCGAAGTGGTTGCCGATGAACAGGGGCGCGCGGTTCGTCTCGTACGCCCGCCGGAAGCCGCCCAGATAGGTGGCCGTGGCCTGGGCGCGCCAGCCCGGGTAGTTGGCGGGGACGCCCTGGGTCGTGTTCTTCGACTGGTTCGCGAGGATGTTGTAGTCCATCGAGAGGACCTCGAAGGAGTGCCCGGGGAACGGCAGGGACTGCAGCGGCAGGTCCCAGATGCCGGACCTGCGCACCGGCCAGACCTGGAGGCCGCCGGGCGAGCTGGAGTCGTAGCGCCAGCCCAGCCGCCGAGCCGTCGGCAGGAGGCCGTCCCGGCCGAGCAGGCAGGGGGTGCGGGCGCCCTTCAGCTCCTTGGCGTAGTCGAACGGCAGGGGTTCGACATCGGTGAATCCGGTGTTCGTGCGCCAGTTGGTGACGAACGACACGGCCTGCTCGATCTCGGTCTCCCAGTCCTGCGGGGTCCACCGGCCGACCGAGCCGGATCCGGCGCAGAAGTGGCCGTTGAAGTGGGTCCCTATCTCGTGCCCGTCCAGCCAGGCCTGGCGGACGTGCGTGAGGGTGGAGCGGACGTTCTCGTCCTTGAGGTAGCCGATGTCCGAGGCCCCGACGGGGTTGTTCGGCGGCCGGTAGAGGTGCCGCTTCGACTCGGGCAGCAGATAGATGCCGGAGAGGAAGAAGGTCATGGCCGCGCCGTGGTCCTTGGCGAGCTTGAGGAAGCGCGGGAAGAGACCGTTGCCGATCTCCCCCGCGCCGTCCCAGCTGAAGACGACGAACTGCGGCGGGGTCTCGCCCGGCTGGAGCGGCACGGGCGCGTCCGGTTGATTCGGCTGCGGTCCGGTGTCGGCGGTGGAGCCGTCACCGATCGGCCTGGCCGCCGGCTTCTCGCCGGGCTTCGGGTTCCTGACGGGTCCGGGAGAGCCGGGACCGGACGTGTCCGATGAGCCGCAGCCCGCGATTCCCATCGCGGCGGCCGCACCAAGTCCCAGTCCCAGCAGCCCCCTCCGACTGACTCCCCTGATGTCGCGCATGTCACCGTCCCCACTGTCGACCACCCATACCGAGCCGAAGTCCATATAAACGGACAATCGGTTCGGACATGCGAGCTGACACGGTGATTCCCGCGCGACTTGTCTTTAGTTGGGCAGAACCGTAACGGCCTGTAACAGTCGGCCGATCAAGACCTGATCGGCCCGACCCGACCGGCCCGGCCGGGCCCGGATCAGGCACCCGTCGGGCACGGATCGGGCTCCGACCGAACAGGGGTCAGGCGCCGAACGCCTTGGACGCGCCCTTCACCGGCTTGGCCCCGGCCAGCAGGTGAGCCGGCACCAGATCCCGGGCCGGCTCGCTGTACCCCACCGACACCAGCTTGTCGCCCTGGAAGGTGAAGGAGGTCATCGAGGCCAACGTGCACTGCCGGCGCCGCGGGTCGTGCCACAGCCGACGCTTCTCCGCGAAGCTGCGCACGATCCAGATCGGCAGCTGGTGGCTGACCGCCACCGCCTCCCGACCACGGGCCGCGTCGCGCGCCGCCTCCAGCGCGCTCATCATCCGGACCACCTGCTCGACGTAGGGCTCGCCCCACGACGGCTTGAACGGGTTCGTCAGGTGCTTCCAGTTGCCGGGCTTGCGCAGCGCGCCGTCGCCGACCCCGAAGGTCTTGCCCTCGAAGACGTTCTCCGCCTCCAGCAGACGCGCGTCGGTCGCCAGATCCAGGCCGTGGACCTTGGCGATCGGCTCCGCCGTCTCCTGCGCCCGCTCCAGCGGGGAGGACACCACGTAGGCGATGTCGCGACCCTTGAGGTGGTCCGCGACCCGGTCCGCCATCTGCCGGCCCAGCTCGGACAGGTGATAGCCGTCACGGCGCCCGTAGAGCACCCCGTCGGGGTTGTGCACCTCGCCGTGGCGCACCAGGTGCACGACGGTGAGCTCGGGGGTGGCGGGCGTGGCGCTGCTGCTCATGCGGTGGCCTCCGCGGCGGCTCGGGCGGCGGCCGGCAGCGCCGCCGCGATGCGCTCGATCGCCTTCTCGTCGTGGGCGGTGGAGACGAACCAGGACTCGAAGGCGGACGGCGGCAGGTACACGCCCTGCGCCAGCATCGAGTGGAAGAACCCGTTGAAGCGGAAGCTCTCCTGCTTCTTGGCGTCGTCGTAGTTGCGCACCTCGTCCTCGGTGAAGAAGACGGAGAACATGTTGGACGCGGTCTGCAGCCGGTGCGCCACGCCCTCCTTGGTGAGCGCGCCGGTGACCAGGCCCTGGATCTCCTTCGAGACCGCGTCGACCTTCTCGTACGCGGCCGCGTCGAGCAGGCGCAGCTGCGCGAGACCGGCGGCGGTCGCGATCGGGTTACCCGAGAGCGTGCCGGCCTGGTAGACGGGACCGGCGGGGGCCAGGTGGCCCATGACGTCGGCGCGGCCGCCGAAGGCCGCGGCGGGGAAGCCACCACCCATGACCTTGCCGAAGGTCATCAGGTCGGGCTCGACCCCGTCGACGCCGTACCAGCCGGCGCGGGAGGTCCGGAAGCCGGTCATGACCTCGTCGGAGATGTAGAGCGCGCCGTTCTCCCGGCACAGGTCCGCGAGCCCCTGGTTGAAGCCGTCGGCGGGGGTCACCACACCCATGTTGCCGGGCGCGGCCTCGGTGATCACACAGGCGATCTCACCGGGATGCGCGGCGAAGGCCGCCCGGACCGCTTCGAGGTCGTTGTAGGGGAGGACGATCGTGTCGCCGGCCTGCGCGCCCGTCACACCGGGGGTGTCCGGAAGCGCGAAAGTCGCCAAACCGGAACCGGCGGCGGCCAGCAGGGCGTCCACGTGACCGTGGTAGCAGCCGGCGAACTTCACGACCTTGGCGCGACCGGTGAAGCCGCGGGCCAGCCGGATCGCCGACATGGTCGCCTCGGTGCCGGAGGAGACCAGGCGGACCTGCTCCACGGGTTCGATGCGCGCGACGATCTCCTCGGCGAGCGCCACCTCTCCCTCACCGGGCGTACCGAAGGAGGTACCGCGGGCGACGGCCGCCTGGACGGCCTCGATCACCTCGGGGTGCGCATGGCCGAGGATCATCGGTCCCCACGAGCACACGAGGTCGACGTACTCACGACCGTCGGCGTCGGTGAGGTACGGACCGGTCCCGGACACCATGAACCGGGGCGTACCGCCCACGGCGCGGAAGGCGCGCACGGGAGAGTTCACGCCGCCGGGGGTCACGAGGGAGGCGCGCTCGAAGAGCGTCTGCGAAACTGGGGCTTCATACGGGTACGGGTAGCTCACACCAGCCATGGTCTCAGAGGCCGCGACAGACTTGCGGACGGGCGTTTCACCGCGTCGCACCGGGGGAGGTCACTGCCATGATGATCAGGCTGCGTGGCGGGGGCCACGGGGCCGGGGCAAGCAAGACCAGTCGGGTGGAGATATGCAACGCGGTGGTGGACCGGGCGAGGGAACGGACGGCCTCGATCCGCAGCGCGCCCGCGAGGCCCGCCGCCGGGGCAAGCACCGCCGCCGCGGAACGGAGGCGGCCGACGCAGTCCCCGTACCCACGTCCCCGTCCGACGACCTGCCCAAAGGCCGCGGTATGGGAGTGACGTACAAGTACTTCGGCGCCCCCGACGGCGCCACCGCCGCCCGCGTCCCGGTCACGATGCGCCCCGAGGAGCTCGGCGGCGACGAACTCGGCATGGGCGGCCTCTTCACCAAGATCAAGCCGGAGACGGTGGCCGCGATGGTCCTGACCGGCATCGAAGGCATACCCCTCCACAAGGTGCCCCCGCTGGAGCTGGTCGTCCTCCACCCCGACTACGCGGTGGTCAAGCTCCCCATGACCGTGGTCGACCCGCTGCGCGGAATCGGCGAGGAATCGGTGGGCGCGGCGGCCTTCATCTGGTCCACGGTCCCGGACCGCGGCGGCCCCAGCGACGCCTTCAACGTCTACCAGCTGCTCCACGAATGGCAGGATTTCAGCCACCGCCTCCACGAGGCCGGGCACCAGCCGTACTGCCTCGTCTGGCCCTGACCGCCGGACACGCCGAACACGCCGAAGGGTCCGCCCCCCTTCTTCTAGACGCCCGCGCGCAGCGTTTCGGCGGGCAGGATGCGGGCGGCCGCCAGGGCCGGATAGAGGCCCGCGGCCAGGCCCACGACGAGGCCGACCAGCGGGCCCGCGGCCGTCAGGACGGGGTCGAGGACCACCAGCCAGTTCTTGGCCAGGCAGGTCACCGCCGTGATCTGGACGCCGAGCACCGTGCCCACCACCCCACCGGCCAGTCCCACCAGGCCGCTCTCGATGCAGAACTGTCCGGCGACCGCCCGCCGCGAGGCGCCCAGGGCCCGGCGCAGGCCGATCTCGGAGCGCCGCTCCAGCACGGACACGTAGGCGGTGTTGCTGACACCGAGCGCGCCCACGCCGAGCGAGACCGCGGCCAGGCCCAGGAACAGGGCCCGGGTCTGCGACTCGACGCCCTGGCGCAGCGAGCGGGGGTCCGGCGGCACCAGCGCGACGAGTTTGTCCGGGGCGCCCGGGGCCAGCGCGAAGGGAGCCTCCTCGCCGACCTGGTCGGCGGCCCCAAGATCCGTACGGATGATCATCTCCGCGGGGGCGAAGCTCAGTCCCGCCGGATCCTGCGAGGCGGCCCAGTAGGGGACGACGACCGAGCCGGTGAGGTTCGTGTCGCCGGTCGGGGCGCGGAAGACGCCGAGCACGCTGAAGGAAACCCCGTTGACATGGATCACGGAATTGGCCGCGCCGCCGTCCACGGTCAGCCGGGCGGCGGCCGCCGTGTCGATCAACGCCACCCGCTCGCGCCGGGCCTCGTGACCCGTGTCGAACCAGCGGCCCCGCGTGAGCTCGGCCGACATGGCGAGCAGCGCTTCGGGCTGCGCGGCCATGACCGTGCCCTCGGGCAGGTCGTTCGCCTCGCCACCGGGCAGCCGCGAGACGGCCGGCTGCTCGCCGGCCCTGCTGACCAGTCCGGCGCTGCGGACACCGTTGAGCTCGCGCACGCGCCGGCTGTCACTGCCGTCGGGGCGCGGCCGGACCCCGGCGACGGCCTCCGACGGGTACTTGACCGTCACCCGCGTCGCCTTGAGGGCGTCGAACTGGTCGGAGACGGCCCCGGCCGCGCTGGCCGTGATGCCGAGCGTGGCGAGGGCCGCGGCCAGCCCCACGGAGATGCCCACCATGGTGAGGAGCGTGCGGAACCGTCGGCCGAACAGCGCGAGGAACGCCTGGACGAGCAGATCCGCCGGCGAGGTACGGGGGTTTCCCGGCACGGTCTCCCGCGCCTGCGCCTTGCCCCTCGTACGGCTACGAGACACGGCCGTCCACCACCTTGAAGACGCGGTCGGCCCTGGCCGCGACGTCCTGTTCGTGGGTGACCACGACCACGGCCCGGTCCTGCGCGACCAGTCCGGTCAGCAGGTCCATGACGCGGGCCGAGTTGGCGGTGTCCAGGTTGCCGGTCGGCTCGTCGCACAGCACGACCGCCGGCCGGTGGACGATGGCCCGCGCGACCGCGACGCGCTGCCGTTCCCCGCCGGAGAGGGTGGTGGGCTTCACGTCGAGCCGGTGCCCCAGCCCCACGGACTCCAACGCCCGCACCGCCTGCGGCCGCCGCTCGGCCCGCGGCACGCCCAGGTGCACGAGCGGCAGGGCCACGTTCTGTACGCAGGTCAGGTGCGGGACCAGGTGGAAGGCCTGGAAGACGAAGCCGAGCGTGGAGGCCCGCAGGGCGGTGCGGGCGCGTTCGGACAGGGCGGTGGTGTCGTGGCCCTGCAGCAGGTACCGGCCGCGGGTCGGGACGTCGAGCAGTCCGAGCACGCTCAGCAGCGTGGACTTCCCGGAGCCCGAGGGGCCGACGACGGCCGCCAGCCGGCCGGGCCGGATGTCGAGCGTGACGTCGGCCAGCGCGTGCACGGGCGACGGTCCCGGATAGGTCTTCGCGATGCCGGTCATCTCGATGACGGGGGCCGGCTCCTCCTCAGCCATCGGTACCGCCCGAGCCGTCCTCGGATCCGCCGTCCGCGGGGCTGCCGCGGCGGACGAGGACGACCGTCTGGCCGGCGGCGAGGTTCTCGTCCAGCGCGTGGACCGCGCTGAGGCCCTCGTGGGTGAACAGCACCTCGACCGGGATGTTCCGCTCCTTGCCGCCCTCGGTGACGGTGACCGTGGACGAGCCGCCGAGGTCGGTCCAGACGGCCGACACCGGGACGGTCAGCGAGCCCTTCGGGCTGCGCCGGAGTTCGACGGCGATCTGCTGGGCGGAACCCTCCTCGGCCTCCGCGCCGGTGGGTACGAACAGCGCCTCGTGCCGACCGCCCTCGGCACCGGAGCCGTTGCCACCGCCGTTGCCGGCCGCGGTGCCCGCCGGGCCCGCTCCCGCCGTCCCGGCCGTGGCCGCGCCGTCCTGTCCCCCGCTCCTGCCGCCCTGCTGGTCCCCGTTCCTGCCGTCCGAGGGGCTGTCGAGGGAGCCCAGGGCGCCTTCCCGGCCCTCGTACGGGCCGGTGCCGAAGCGGATGACCGCGTCGGCCGGCAGATCGCGCAGCCGTGTGCGCTGGTCCGCGCTGAGGACGGCCCGCACCTGGCGGCCGCCGCTGCCGAGGACGAGGAGCGGCTTGTCGGCGGCGTCCCCGACCGCCGCGGTCACCTGCACCACCGTGGCCGGCAGGGTGCCGACGTACGCGACCTCCGCGGCCGGCAGCACCTCACCGGGCTTGGCCGGCCCGGCGGCCGGCGGCGTGCTCGCTCCACCGGTCCCACCCGAGCCGCCGCTGCCCCGCGTGCCGTTGCCGCCGTCGCCGGGAGCCGTGCCGGTGCCGCCGTCGGTCTCCGCGCCGCCCCGGGGCGCCGTGCCGCCTGCCGCGGCCGCCCCGCCCGTGCGGGCCGCGCCGGCGGCGGAACCACCTCCCCCGGTGGTGCTCTGCCCCTGCCCTGCGGGCGCCTCGTACCCGGCCGCCACGTACAGCTTGCGCACCGCCTCGACGGTGGCCGGGCCGTACGTGCCGTTCACCGCCGTCCCGTACAACGGCTGCAGCGCGCGCTGCAGTTGCTGCACGTCCGGCCCCTTGTCGCCCGCCTTCAGGTCCCGGTACGCGGGGAAGCGCCCCGGGAGCAGCAGGACCGGCCGCCCCGACACCTCCGCGACGACGGCCCCGGCCTTGAGGCTCTTGCCCGCGGTCGCGGGCAGGGCCGTCACCACCGCGCGGTCGGTGCCCTGCGGCCGGCCGCCGGTGATGGTGGTGCGGGAGGCCGTCTCGACCTTCCCGGTCAACTCCATCCTCTCGACGAGCTGCTGGTCGGACACCTTCCCCGTGATCTGGGAGGGCGGGGGCGCGGCGGCGTCGGCGGCACGCTGCTCCGGGGTTCTGGCCTGGGAGGCGATCCACCAGACGGAGCCGGAGCTGCCGAACAGCACGAGGACGACGGCGGCGACGACCAGGCCCCGCCGGGACCTGCGCCGCGCGTCAGTCGCCCGCCCGGCGGACGGCCGGCCCACCTGGGTCTCATCGGGGTCTTCGAGGCTCATGACAGTATTAGGACGTCTCTCGCAGTAGATCCTGGGCCTTGCCCTTGGCCTTCGTGATGAGTTCCAGCCATGCCGTGATCTCCGCCTCGTGCTTCACCAACGAGGCCGCCGAGGCCCGGCTCTTGGCCTCCCGCGCCTTCGTGTTGAGACCGGCCTTCGTGCCGCATTCGGCATCGGTGGTGGCCTGCTTGATCTCCGCACGCTGCGCGTTGTCGAGCGCCGCGGTGTCACCGTCGGCGATATTGGCGTAATGCGCGAGCGCCGATTCCCGAGCCTTCTCCGGAGTCGCGATCTGCGGATATCCGCCCGCCTTCATGCAGGAGGACCACTCGGAGAGCGCTTTCTGATATCCGTCGTCATCGGCGAGGATATTCGCGCCGTTCTGCTTGACGCTGTTGTAGACCGTCCAGTTGAGCCGGAGGTATTCCTTCACGTTCCCGTACACGGCCTTGAGGGTTTCACCGCGGCAGCCTTTCGACGGCACCATGACCTTGCCGCCGCCGAAGTCGAATTCCACGCCGCCCTCGGGCTTGTCGACGTACCCGTCCATGGCCATGCTGTGGGCCCGCTTGACGTCCTCGGGCAGTGCGTCGAAGTCGTCCATGTTCTCGGGGGACTTCTGGTTGTCGGACCTGCGCGGGTCCGCCCCGTAGCCCACGGTGCGGGCCGTCTCGGCCGACGGGGAGAGGTCCTCGCCGCG
The DNA here is from genome assembly GCF_053615355.1 of Streptomyces sp. CLCI03. NCBI lineage: Bacteria > Bacillati > Actinomycetota > Actinomycetes > Kitasatosporales > Streptomycetaceae > Streptomyces > Streptomyces sp. CLCI03. Next base: position 3,568,804 of record NZ_CM132132.1, read on the forward strand.
CTTCTTGCCGGTGTCGGTGGCGGTGCCGCCCGTCGGGAAGACCTTGAAGCCCTTGTCGTTCATGCACTTGCGGATCAGCTTGGTCTCCGCCTCACGCTCCTGGTCCAGCGCCGCGTTGGCGCTGTCGAGCGCCGCCTGCGCCCTGCGGGCCGTCTCCATGTCCTGCGGGGCTTCCTCCGAGCAGGCCGAGACGGCCGCGCCCAGCAGCACCGTCACCGCGATCGCCGTCATTCCCCGGGTGCGCTTCTTCAATGTCGTGTCCTCGTGAAGGTGCGGCCGGGCCGCCCCCGCGAGACGGGAGCGGCCCGGCCTTCAGGCGGTGATCAGCAGCTGCTGCCGTCGTTCAGGGTGTTGCTCGCGCCGTCGTCGTTGGCGTCCCAGTAGTAGTTCACGGAACCACCGGGGACGAGGCAGATCTCCACGCCCAACGTCATCCAGCGTCCGCCGTACGTCTTGGACGACTGTCCGCGCCGGTTCCACCAGGAGCTGTCGTTCTCGTAGACGGCCGGCATGTCGATGTCCCAGCGGGCGGACTCGTACTTCGTCCGGTACATCGAGTTGCCGGTGCTGTAGTTGCGGTCCTTGTAGATGCAGAAGTTGCCGTCGTAACACGTTCGGTCCACGGCCGCTGCGGACGGTGCCGCGGCGATGACGCCGGCCACGGCCGCCATAGCGATGAATCCGGCCGAAATCCTCTTACTGAGCACTCGTGACTCCCCCTGGTCGGGTGGTGACTGATGCAGTGAGAGGGCAGGGCAGCCGAAGCCCTTCCCCCCGGTCGGCTGAGATCAGGCTAGGCCACGCCCACGGGAAACAAAAGGTCAATTGTCTTTACCCAAGGGGCTGTCGGTGTTTGGAATTGATCATTCACGGATGAATGTCCGGTGCGCGAATCCATCATTCCGGCGCGCCGTCACCCCTTGCGGGAACCGGGGTCGACGCAGGTCAGCCCCACGGGCACCCGGCGGGGGCGACGGAGCGTCGACGCGGCCGCGTCGCCCGGACCCCCGCGGTCCGGATAAACCTCGAACACGTCCTGAAAATCGACGTGTTCGCGATGTGCGCCACGCCCGGGCGGCCGAAACCCGTGGAGGCGCGCGGAGCGCCTTCGTAGGCTGGCCCGATGGAGAAGCGCGTACGGCTGGAGCCCTGGTCCGCCGGGGACTTCTGGCTGCTGGAACGCAAGAACGAGCCGATCATGACCCAGTTCCTGGGCGGCCCCGAGCCCGCCGCGAAGCTCGTCGACCGGCAGCGGCGCTACGAGGCGATGAGCGCGCGGGAGCCGGCCGCCGGCCGGATGTTCCGCGTGGTGTGGACACCTGCCGGCCAAGCCCCCGGCGCCGACGGCGAACGCGGGCCCGAGCACGGGGGCGGGGGCGAGCCCGAGCGCGCCGAGAGCGGCGAGAGCGTCGGATCCGTCGGCTTCTGGGAGCGGGAGTGGCGGGGCGAGCCGGTCTACGAGGCCGGCTGGGGCATCCTGCCCGAGTTCCAGGGCCACGGGCTGGCCGTGGCGGCGCTCACGGAGCTCCTGGCGTACGTCCGCGCCCACGGCTCCCGCGACAGCGTCCACGCCTTCCCCGGCACCGACCACCCGGCATCCAACGCGGTCTGCCGACGGGCCGGGTTCGAGTACCTGGGCGACGTCGACTTCGAGTACCCGCCCGGAGTGCCCCACCCGAGCTGCGACTGGCGCCACCGGGTGGAACACCCGCGGGACGGGCTCACACCGTCAGGATGACGCGGCCGCGGACCCCCGGCTTCTCCAGGTGGGCGTGGGCCTCGGCGACCTCCGCCAGCGGGAAGGTGTCGGCGACCCGGAGCGTCAGCGCGCCCGCGTCGACCAGATCCACCAGCCGGGCCAGGTGCGCCCCGTCCGCCGCGACCTCCTGCTCCACGACCCGGACACCGCGCTCCGCGGCCGGGGCGTGGTGCGGGATCAGCCCCACGTAGACCCCGCCGTCCCGTACGGAGTCCAGCGCGACCTCGCCCAGCACCGCCGCGTCCAGGACCCCGTCCACGGGCCCGACCGGAGCCGTACCGCGCGGAACGAACCCGGTCGCGCCCAGGGACCGTACGAACTCCTCGTCCTCGGCGCCCGCCAGCGCCGTCACCACCAGCCCGGCCCGCACGGCGAGCTGGACGGCCAGGGCCCCGACGACGCCCGCGGCTCCGGTGATCAGCACCGAGGAGCCGGGGGCGAGCTCCAGCAGGTCCACGGCGCGGGCGGCGGTGAGGCCGGCGAGGGGGAGCCCGGCCGCGGTCACCGCGTCCACGGTGGTCGGGGCGGACGCGACCGCGGAGGCGTCGAGCACCACGTACTGCGCGTGGCTGCCCAGCGGCTTCACCGTCCCGTGGTGCAGGCCCACGACCCGCTCGCCGATGTGCCGGCCGGTCACGTCGGCGCCGATCTCGTCGACCTCCCCGGACACGTCCCAACCGAGGCCGAGACGCTGCCCGGCGCCGCCGAAGATCCCGGAACGGACCCCGCCGTCCACCGGGTTGAGCCCGGCGGCGGTGACCTTGACCCGCAGCTGGCCGGCCGCGGGGCGGGGCACCGGGACCTCGGCCAGTACGACCTGCTCCGGACCGCCGAACTCGGTCACCACGGCCGCCGACATCGTCTGCTCGCTCATCTTCGTCTCTCCCGTTCGCAGGTTCGCGCGTTTCGCTCGTTCGCTCGTTCGTTCGCGCGTTCTCGATGAGCACTAACCTAGGGAGAGGTACTCTCTTTTCGTAAGTACGCACTCGAAGGTGCGTACCCGACCCGGAAGTGGGGGCACCCATGGCCACCAGCACCGCCGCGGCCCGCCGCGAGGAAGCACGTTCCGCCTACGACGCCTTCCTCAAGGAATGCCCCACCGGCCAACTCCTCGCCCGCATCAGCGACAAGTGGGTCGGCCTCATCGTCAGCGCCCTCGGCCAGGCCGAGAACCGCACCCTGCGCTACAGCGACCTCGGCCGCAGGATCCCCGGCGTCAGCCAGAAGATGCTCACCCAGACCCTGCGCTCCCTCGAACGCGACGGCCTCGTCACCCGCACCGTCACCCCCACCGTCCCCGTCCGCGTCGACTACCGGCTCACCGACCTCGGCAGCAGCCTCGGCTGCCTCCTGTCCTCCGTGAAGCTCTGGGCCGAGAACCACTTCGACGAGGTCAGCGCCCACCGCGACACCTACGACCGAGCCACCGCGGAGGCGTAATTCGGCCGCACCCACCACCTCGGCAATGGCATGCTGAGCGGGTGAACGGACCCGGCATTCAGCTCACCCTCGCCCCCGAACTACGCCTCTTCGCCCCGCCCAGCCGGCGCGCCGACCGCGTACCGACCGCCACCGACGGCGCCTCCAGCCTCGGCCACGTCGTCGAATCGGCCGGCGTCCCGCTCACCGAGGTCGGCCGCCTCCTCGTCGACGGCCACGAGGTACCCGTCTCCTACGTCCCCCAGGACGGCCAGAACGTCGAGGTGTTCGGCGTCGAACGACCCCAACAGGTCCCCGGCGCCCCCCTCCGCTTCCTCCTCGACGTCCACCTCGGCACCCTCGCCCGCCGCCTGCGCCTGCTCGGCGTCGACGCCGCCTACGAGAACGAGGACATCGGCGACCCCGCCCTCGCCACCCGCTCCGCCGCCGAACGACGCGTCCTGCTCTCCCGCGACCGCGGCCTGCTGCGCCGCCGCGAACTGTTCGCCGGCGCGTACGTCTACAGCGACAACCCCGACGAGCAACTGCGCGACGTACTGGGCCGCTTCGCACCCACCCTCGCGCCCTGGACCCGCTGCACCGCCTGCAACGGCCCGCTCCACGAGGCCGACAAGGAGAGCGTCGGCGACCGCTTGGAGGACGGCACGCACCGCTCCTACGACGTGTTCGCGCAGTGCACCGAGTGCGAGCGCGTCTACTGGCGCGGCGCCCACCACGCCCGCCTGGAACGCATCGTCGACGAGGCCCTCGTGGAGTTCGGCACGGCCTAGAAGGCGAGCGCGCTAGAAGGCGTACGTGTCGCCCGTGTCCAGCGCCAGCACCACGTGCTCGTTGTTGGTGTGGTTCCGGTCCGTCGCACCGCCGTTCCACCACGTGTCGACCCGCACCGCCACCTCCGGGGCCGGCTCCCGCAGCTCCAGCAGCAGCGCGACGTGCCGGCCCCGCCCGTGCAGCGGCAGCGGACCCGTCTCGCACACCACCTCGCGCGAACCCGCCCGCGCACAGCCCTCCGAAAGCCGCTGCCGGTCCGCGAGATCGGCCGACAGCCGCACCCGCAGCGTCGCGTTCGGCAGCGCGGCCGGCCCGTCGTTCTCCGGCACCAGCCAGATCCTCAGCCGCGCCCCCGACAAGGCAACCCGGCCGTGGTAGGCCACATCGGCCTCCGGCCCGTCCGCCACCGACGCCTGCGCCGACCCGGGGACACCCGCGCCGAGCGCCAGCAAACCCGCCACCACCACACTTCGTACGGCACCACGGCGCACCGACACCACCTCCTCGCGCGGAGGCTAGCCACCCGCACTCCCGGCCGGTCGGACCATCACACGAACGAGGGCGCGCCCACCCCCATCTGCCCCGCGCACCTTCGAGCCGCGCCCTTCCCCCTCCCGGCCCGGCAGGGCGCCCGCGCACACCGGGGACCGGCCCGGATCGGCGCCGCGCGGCCGCCGAGCCGCGCCTATGCTGGCGGGTGATCGCCCGTACGAACGACCGAACGACCGAGGAGCCCGCACATGAGCACGGCCGCCACCCGAACCGCCGTAGTCACCGGCGCGAGCAGCGGCATCGGCGCGGCCACCGCCCGGCAGCTCGCCGCAGCCGGCTACCACGTCGTCCTCACCGCCCGCCGCAAGGACCGCATCGAGGCCCTCGCCGCCGAGCTCACCGAGGCCGGCCACCAGGCCACCGCCTACGCCCTCGACGTCACCGACCGCACCGCCGTCGACGCCTTCGCGGCCTCCCTCGACCGCTGCGACGTACTCGTCAACAACGCGGGCGGCGCCCTCGGAGCCGAGCCCGTCGCCACCGGCGACCCCGCCGACTGGCGCACGATGTACGAGGTCAACGTCATCGGCACGCTCCACGTCACCCAGGCCCTGCTCCCCGCCCTCACCGCCTCCGGCGACGGCACGGTCGTGGTCCTCTCCTCCACCGCCGGCCACTCCACCTACGAGGGCGGCGCCGGCTACGTCGCCGCCAAGAACGGCGCCCGCGTCCTCGCCGAGACCCTGCGCCTGGAGATCGTCGGCCAGCCGGTCCGCGTCATCGAGATCGCCCCCGGCATGGTCAAGACCGAGGAATTCGCGAAGACCCGCTTCCGCGGCGACGCCGAGAAGGCGGAGAAGGTCTACGCGGGCGTCGCGGATCCCCTGTCCGCCGACGACGTGGCCGACACCATCACCTGGGCGGTCACCCGCCCCAGCCACGTGAACATCGACCTCCTGGTGGTCCGCCCCCGCGCCCAGGCCTCGAACACCAAGGTCCACCGCGAGCTCTAGAGCACTCCCGCCGCCTTCGGGTGCGGCATGCGGGCCGCCGGCTCCAGCCAGCGGCCCGTTCCACATCCGGCGGATGCCCCGGGAGAAGGGGCGGGGAGGACGAACGGGTGATGGGAGTGACGACGCGTTCCACCTGACAGGCCTGAGGTGCGCCCCCATGTCTACTTTGAGCGACCGACTACTTGCACCGGGTAATCGCGTACGCACGAAAGCCAGGCACGGAGGGTAAGTATTCATGCACAAGCTCCAACAGGTCATGATCACTACTGCGGCGGTGGCATGTCTGGCCACCCTTGGCGCGGGAAGCGCTCACGCCGCTGACGCCGGCGTGCGGGGCAGCACTCCGCGGGTCGCCCAGCTGCCTCAGCTGCCCGAGCTTCCGCGACTCCCTCAGCTGCCCCAGCTCCCGTCCATCGCCCAGCCGCAGCGTGCACAGCTCACGCAGGCAGCGCCGCAGCTGAGGGACCAGGAGGAGGCGTACGAGTCGTACGCCGCGTACACGCCCTACACCCCGTACGCGCCCTACGCCCCGTACGGCAGCACCTCCGGCACCCCGAACACGCCGAACACCCCCAACACTCCGAACACGCCCAACACCCCGGGCGGCGGAAACACGCCCAACACTCCCAACACGCCGAACACCCCCAATACCCCGAACACCCCGGGCGGTGGGGGTAACACTCCGAACACCCCCAACACTCCGAACACCCCCAATACGCCCAACACGCCCAACGGCACGGGCACGCCGAGCACCCCCTACAAGCCGATCACCCCGAATACACCGAGCGCCCCGGCCGGAATGTAGGTTCTGTCGAATACCGACGGACGCCCGGACGCGCCACCTGGAAATGACGCCTCTACGGCTTTCGTCAGGCCGTGACGGGTGTGGGCGGCTGCCCAGTTCTTCGCCTCACATGAAGGTGCCGCGCAGTGACTTTCACTGCGCGGCACCTTCATGTATTTGCCGAAATTCAGCGTGCGCTCATCCCCTCAGTTAGGGGTGTTGGGCGTGTTCGGGGTGTTCGGGGTGTTCGGAGTGTTGCCCCCACCGCCCGGGGTGTTCGGCGTGTTCGGAGTGTTGGGCGTGTTCGGAGTGTTGCCCCCACCGCCCGGGGTGTTCGGCGTGTTCGGAGTGTTAGGGGTGTTCGGAGTGTTACCCCCACCGCCCGGGGTGTTCGGGGTGTTAGGGGTGTTCGGAGTGTTACCCCCGCCACCAGGGGTGTTGGGCGTGTTCGGGGTGTTGGGGGTGTTCGGAGTGTTGTGACCGCCACGTCCCGGGGTGTTCGGGGTGTTAGGCGTGTTCGGGGTGTTCGGGGTGTTGTGACCGCCACGTCCCGCGGTGTTCGGGGTGTTAGGCGTGTTCGGAGTGTTCGGGGTGTTGTGACCGCCACGCCCCGCGGTGTTCGGGGTGTTAGGCGTGTTCGGAGTGTTCGGGGTGTTGTGACCGCCACGCCCCGGCGTGTTCGGAGTGTTAGGCGTGTTCGGAGTGTTCGGGGTGTTGTGACCGCCACGCCCCGGCGTGTTCGGAGTGTTAGGCGTGTTCGGGGTGTTGGGCGTATTACCGCCACCACCCGGGGTGTTCGGAGTATTCGGGGTGTTCGGCGTGTTCGGGGTGTTGTCGGCAACCATGATCTGGGGTGCCGGAGCGGCCGTCGCGACGGCCGGCAGTGCGACGCCCCCCGCCAGGGTCATAGAGATAGCGGAAGCCAGCAGGATCTTGCGGGAAATCTTCATCATCGGTTTTCTCCATTCGGGGTTGCGGAGGCTGTTGAAAACCATCCGCTGCAGGTTGTGATATCCGGCCTCCGGGGGGATTCCCCGGTGAGGACCTGCTTCAAATAAACCCGATGGAAGGGGGCGGGTCATGCCACAGGAGTACGTGACTTGACACCAAATTTCGATCTTGGTATTCGCCGGAACTCGATTCTGGATACGCCTGTCGACTTGCCTCGGTGAGGTGGTCTCACCGGCGCCCAGGACCGTTTCCCGGCCCGCGTCGGCCACCTGTGCGCCGGTCCGGGCGAAGCCCGCCGTCCGCCTGCCCCGAAGGTTCGCCCCTTGCCCGCCCCCGGAGCCGGCCCGCGCCGGCCACCGCAGGCAGCGCGGACACCCCACAGCCGTGGTTGCGGTACTAGCGGTACTAGTAGACCCCCGCCGCCTTCAGGTGCGGCATGAGCGCCGCCGGCTTCAGCCCGGCGGCCCTCGCCGCGTCCAGGGCCCGCCGGAGGTCCGCCGCCAGCGTCGGCGTGAAGTGCAGCAGCACGATGTCCCCGGGCTGCAGCCGTGGCGTCGGCGGGGTCTCGCCCCAGGTGGTGAAATCGTGCGTCCAGGTGATCAGCGCCTTCACCCCGCACGCCTTGGCCGCGAGCCGCACCTCGTCGTCGACCGCCCCGTACGGCGGCCGCAACAGCTTCGGCGTCCGCCCGAAGACCTCCTGGAGCCGCTCCCCGGCCCCGCACACCTCGGCGTCCTTGCCGGCCGCGTCGAGCGTGGTGAGGTCGGGATGGTTGACGGTGTGGTTCTCGACGCCGACGCGCCCTTCCTCCGTGAGCCGGGTGAAGTACCCGGTGTCGTACGAGGCCGCCCCGGGCAGCAGGAACAACGCGGCGGGCACCCGCTTCTCCAGCAGGATCCGCGCCGCCTCCGGATCGTGACTCCAGCCGTCGTCGATGGTGATGAAGACGACCCTCTCCTGGGTCGGCACACGCGACACGACGGGCGGCAGCCCCACCTTCGCCTGAGCGGACCCGACGGCCCCGAGACCGAGTGACAACGACGCGAGCGCGGCGATCAGCGCGCGGGATCTCCACATGCCGCACACTTTGGTCTAGACCAACTGACCGGTCAACCCTCATGCAGCAAAAGGGAGTTACCACCCCGCGCGCCTGGGACCGTACGGGTGAATGCGCACGAAATGTCGGCGGGCGCGGCTACGATCCGAAAGCGTGAGCCGCGAGGAGGAGGAAGCTATGGCCGTGATACAGCACGAGACCACGATCGCGGAGGCCGCCGATCGACTCTCCAAGGAGCTTCCCGGGCACCGAGTGGAGATTCTCCAGGGGAGGCTCACCGTGACACCACCCGCGGACGGGTCACACGCACTGTCGCTCAGCTGGCTGATCGAGAAGTTCTACGACGCCGACGCCCGGAACGCGGGGCTGAGATACGTCCAGGGGATCGGCCTCTGGCTGCCGACCGGCTCCGACGACTACGCGATTCCGGATTTCGCCCTCGTCGAGGCCGACTTCCGCGACCACAAGGTCCAGAAGAACTGCTACGCGGCCGATGTCTTCCGCCTGGTCGTCGAAGTGACCTCGTCGAACTGGTCCGACGACATCGGCGTCAAGGTCGACAGCTACGCGAAGGCCGACATTCCGGTGTACGTCATCGCCGACCGTCACCACGACGAGGCCGTCCTGTGCTGCGACCCGCGCAACGGCGCGTACCGCCTGCGCAGGACCTACAAGCGAGGCGAATCCATCCCCCTGCCCCCGTCCATCGGAGTCTCCGTCGAGCTCCCCGTGGACCTCCTCCTCGACGGCGACGAGGCCTGACCCCGGACACGCGGGAGCCCGGACCGATCACCATCGGTCCGGGCTCCCGCATTCCCCCGACATCCACGCCCGGGCCTCAGCCCTTGACGCAGATGACCTGCTTGAGCTTGGCCACGACCCGCACCAGGTCGGTCTGCTGGTCGATGACCTGCTCGATGGACTTGTACGCGCCCGGGATCTCGTCCACGACGCCCGAATCCTTGCGGCACTCGACGCCCTTGGTCTGCTCCACCAGGTCGCGCGCCGAGAACCGCTTCTTCGCCGCCGTCCGGCTCATCTTCCGGCCCGCGCCGTGCGAGGCCGAGTTGAAGGACTTCTCGTTGCCGAGACCCTTCACGATGTACGAGCCCGTCCCCATGGAGCCCGGGATGATCCCGTAGTCACCGCTGCCGGCGCGGATCGCGCCCTTACGCGTGACCAGCAGGTCCATGCCGTCGTACCGCTCCTCCGCCACGTAGTTGTGGTGGCAGCTGATCTCGCGGTCGAAGGAGACCTTCGCCTTCCGGAACTCCTTGCGGATGACCTCCTTGAACAGGCTCATCATCGCCGCGCGGTTGTACTTCGCGTACTCCTGCGCCCAGAAGAGGTCGTTGCGGTACGCCGCCATCTCGGGCGTGGCCGCGAGGAAGACCGCCAGGTCCCGGTCGACCAGGTTCTGGTTGTGATCGAGCCCCCGGGCCACCTCGATGTGGTGCGCGGCGAGCTCGTTGCCGATCCCGCGGGAACCGGAGTGCAGCATCAACCAGACCGAACCCGACTCATCAAGACAGAACTCGATGAAATGATTCCCGCTTCCGAGCGTTCCGATCTGCTTCATGGCGCGTTCGTGACGGAATTTGACCGCATCGGCGAGGTGGTCGAACCGGCTCCACAGGCCCTCGTACCCCTCCACCGAGAACCCGTACAGCCGCGACGGGTCCACCGCCTCCTTGTGCAGGCCCGTACCCACAGGAATGGCCCGCTCGATCTTCGACCGCAGACCCGACAGGTCCCCGGGCAGGTCGTTCGCCGTCAGGGACGTCTTCACCGCCGACATTCCGCACCCGATGTCCACGCCCACCGCCGCCGGGCAGACCGCGTCCTTCATGGCGATCACCGAGCCGACGGTGGCCCCCTTGCCGTAGTGGACGTCCGGCATGACGGCCAGGCCCTTGATCCAGGGGAGGGTGGCGACGTTGTGCAACTGCTGCATCGCGCTGCCCTCGACCGACGCCGGGTCGGTCCACATCCGGATCGGGACCTTCGCCCCAGGTACCTCTACATACGACATAAGGAATCAATCCCCCGAAAACTACAGAAAAGTCTGAATACGCAAAAGCCTCGCTCTTGATCCCAAATGCGACAGGAGACCGGCGCCGGCACCAGCGTGTGCGATAGACATTGTGTCCAGCCGCGCCCAAGTCGCGGCAACGTATTTTCCTGACCGTCGGGGGGCCCGCCGGTCGAAGGGAGCCAGTGGACGTGCAGCGCAAGGCGGTACGGCGGCGAGTCCTGCCAGGCATCGCGATGCTCACCGCGCTCGCGGCCGGGGCGGCCGGCCTGACCGGGTGCACCGGCGGGAGCGGCGACGGAAGCACCAGCGACTCGAAGGCCGGCGGCAGCTCCGCCGCGCCCGCCCAACCGGGGAAGTACCGCAGTCTGCCCGCGCCCTGCAAGGCCGGCGCCGACAGCAAGAAGCTCAAGGGCATGCTCCCGCCCGGCGACAGTCTCACCCCCGAGCAGCGCGACAAGATGTACGCCGGTGTCGCGGACGCCTCGTACGACGGCGACCGCCACGTCGGCTGCCGCTGGACCGGGCAGAGCCCCGAGGAGACGCGGCTGCTGTCGGTCGTCTTCGAGCGCGTGGTCTCCTACGACCGGACCACGAGCAGCGACGACGACAAGGCCAAGCAGGTCTACGTACGCCGACTCACCGACGCGAAGCTGCCCTTCCCCGGCCCGACCGCGAGTCCCACCCCGGCCGCTCCCACCCCGGCCGCCCCGACCCCGGCGGCGCCGAGCCCGAGCGTGCCCGCGGCCCCCGGGGCGCCGGTGTCCCCGTCCGCGAGCCCGTCGGCCCCCGTCGAGCTCGGATCCCGCGTCCTGGAGGACCTCGGCAGCGACGCGTTCCTGGAGGACAAGCTCAGCCCCGCCGGGGCCAGCGCCGCGCAGTCCCGCACCGTGCGCATTGTGTTCCGCACCTCGAACGTCATCGTCACCATCGAGTACAGCGTGCAGCCCGCACTGCCCGGAACGATCCCTCCGAGCACCGAAACCCAGGACAAAGCAAGGCAGTTGGCGCAGGCTCTGGCCGAGCGTCTCAGCGAGTGAGCGGTGCGCGCCGTGGTCTCGCGTGACGGCGCGCACAGCAGGCGGGCATCCGATCGGGCTACCGTTGCCCGGGTCCCGCGTCCGAAGAACAACCGACAAACGTACTGAAGGAACCATGCACCGATCAGCCTCGCGCCTCACCCGCGTTCTCGCCTGCGCAGCCGTCCCGGTGATCCTCACCGTCGCCGGGTGTTCGTCCGACTCGGGCAAGGAGTCCGGCTCGAACGGCGAGAAGAAGTCCGGTTCGTCCTCGTCGGCCAAGCCGAACCCGAAGTCCTCCAAGACCCTGGAGAAGCCGGCCTTCGCGGCCCTCCCGGACCCGTGCAAGGCGCTCGCGACGCCGACGATAGACACGCTCGTCCCGGAGGCGAAGGACAAGGCCGGGTCGGCGCCCAAGGCGAACGACCTGGCCGCTCGTGCCAGCTGCTCCTGGAACGGTCTGGACGAGGACGGTCTGAAGGGGTCGCAGTACCGCTGGCTGTCGCTCTCCTACCACCGCCTCGACTCCGAGGCCAGCCTCGGCGACGCCAGCAAGCGTGCCGAGGCGCAGTACAACAAGGAGATCGAGGCGGCGAAGGCCACCGAGGGCGCGCAGAACCCGAAGGCGGAGGCCGTCGGCGAGGTCGGCGACCAGGCGTCGTCGGTGATCTACGTGGTGAAGAAGGACAACAACGACCACTACAACACGACGGTCGTGGCGCGTACCCAGAACGTGGTGATCACGCTCGACTACAACGGTGCGGGGCTTGAGGGGGCCTCCGCGCCGGACCACGCGAAGCTGCTGCAGGACGCGATCTCGGCCGCCAAGGAGGCTGTGACCTCGGTGGGCGCGGCGAACAAGGCGCCGGCGGAGCAGCCGCAGTCCCCGCAGCCCCAGTAGGAACGGTCGCGGGGCGGGGCCGCCTTGGGCGTTGACATCGGGTCACCCGTACGCTGTGCCTGCTGCAGCTCGGTAAAGGCACGGTAAGTGTCCCGTACTCAGCACCAGCACTCTGCGCTCGGTATGTGCTCGACAAGGGGAGGGGATCGCGGGTGGCCGCGATGCAACTGACTCGTACGCACCGGATACTCATAGGCGTGGTGGTCGCGGGAGCCGTGGTCATCGCAGGGATCGGTTTCGCGGGCTCGTACTCCGCGGTGCGTGCCCTCGCCCTGCAGAAGGGGTTCGGCAGCTTCTCGCTGGTGTTCCCGATCGGTATCGACGCGGGCATCTGTGTGCTGCTCGCGCTGGACCTGCTGCTGACGTGGCTCCGGATCCCCTTCCCCCTGCTGCGCCAGACGGCGTGGTTGCTGACGGCGGCCACGATCGCGTTCAACGGTGCGGCCTCCTGGCCGGATCCGCTGGGTGTCGGGATGCACGCCGTGATCCCGATGCTGTTCGTGGTGACGGTGGAGGCCGCCCGGCACGCCGTGGGTCGGATCGCGGACATCACCGCGGACCGGCACATGGAGGGTGTGCGCATCACCCGGTGGCTGCTGTCGCCGATACCGACCTTCAAGCTGTGGCGCCGCATGAAGCTGTGGGAGCTGCGCTCCTACGAGCAGGCGGTCGGTATGGAGCAGGACCGGCTGATCTACCAGGCCCGGCTGCAGGCGCGGTACGGGCGTTCGTGGCGGCGCAAGGCCCCGGTGGAGGCGCTGATGCCGCTGAAGCTGGCGAAGATCGGGGTGCCGCTCGCGGAGACGACCGCGGAGGCGCTGGCGGCGACGGGCATCGAGCCGGCGGTGCTGCCGCCGGTCGACGTACAGGGGCAGCAGCAGCAGTTCCAGCAGACCCCGGCGCTGGCTGCCGCCGCGCCCGGGCCGGGGCAGCAGGGCCAACTCGCGCAGCAGAGTCAGCAGGGGCAGCTCGCTCAGCAGGCCGCCGCGCAGGCCCAGCAGGCGCAGAACCCGGCCGGTGTTCCGGGTGCTCCCGGTGCCGCCCAGCACGCCCCGCCGGCCTTCGCGGTGGACCCGACGGCCATGCCCGCGGCCCACAACAGCGCGTGGTTCGCCGCTCCGCTGGCGCCGCAGGCGGCGTACGAGGGCGGCTACAACCCCCAGTACGTGGAGGGTCTGGAGCCGACCCCGGTCCTGCCCCCGATGGGCCCGGACGAGGAGCGGCCCGCGCAGCAGGAGCTGCCGATCCCGGCTCCGCGCCAGGAGGAGGCCCCGGAGGAGGGGCCCGAGACTCCGGACGAGGCCGAGTTCGCGGAGGTCGCGTACAAGGTGTTCTGTTCGCTGTCCGACGAGAAGCAGGACTACCCGTCGGCCGAGGCGCTCGACATACACCTGTCGGACGGTTACGGCGTGACGCACCCGCGCAGCGGTTCGCTGCTGCGCCGGATGATCCCGGCGTTCAAGCTGCGGTACAACAAGGACCGCGAGGCCGAGCACATCGCCTGACGGTGATCGCCTGACGGCGACGTTCCGACGGCGACGGCCGGACGGACGGACATGCGGAAGGGCCCGCACCCCGAGGGGTGCGGGCCCTTCCGCATGTCCTGCGAGCCCGGGTGGGCTCAGACGGCGAGCAGCTTGCGCACGCGGTCGGCGCCCACCGCCAGCAGCAGCGTGGGCAGGCGCGGCCCGGTCTCCCGGGTCACGAGGAGGCGGTAGAGCAGCGCGAAGAAGGTGCGCTGCGCGACCTTGAGTTCCGGGGTCGGCTTGGCATCGGGTTCGAGGCCGGCCATGACCTTCGGGACGCCGTAGACGAGGGTGGTCAGCCCGTCCAGGGACCAGTGCGAGTCCAGTCCGTCGAGCAGCAGCCGCAGCGATGCGCGGCCTTCGTCGTCCAAGGACGACAACAGCTCGGTGTCGGCCTCCTCGCGTACGAGGGTCCGCTGGTCGGCCGGGACCTGGGTGGTGATCCAGTTCTCGGCGCGGTCCAGGCGCGGCCGTACCTCGTCGAGGGAGGCGAGCGGCTGCGACGGGTCGAGGTCGGTCAGGATCCGCAGGGTCTGCTCGTCGTGGCCGGCGGTGATGTCGACGACGGACGCGAGCGTCCGGTACGGCATCGGCCGCGGGGTGCGCGGCAGCTCGGAGGCCGCGGTGCGCACGGCGCGGGTGTGCGCGGCGGCGTCGGCGGGCAGGACGGAGCCGTCGGCGACCTTGGCCTCCAGCTTGTCCCACTCGTCGTAGAGCCGCTGGATCTCCTGGTCGAAGGCGATCTTGAAGGACTGGTTGGGGCGGCGGCGGGCGTAGAGCCAGCGCAGCAGCTGCGGTTCCATGATCTTCAGCGCGTCGGCCGGGGTGGGGACCCCGCCCTTGCTGGAGGACATCTTGGCCATGCCGCTGATGCCGACGAACGCGTACATCGGTCCGATCGGCTGCTCGCCGCCGAAGATGTGCACGATCTGGCCGCCGACCTGGAAGGACGAGCCGGGCGAGGAGTGGTCGACGCCGGAGGGCTCGAAGATCACGCCCTCGTAGGCCCAGCGCATCGGCCAGTCGACCTTCCAGACCAGCTTGCCGCGGTTGAACTCGCTGAGCTTGACCGTCTCGGTGAACTCGTCCTCGGTGCAGACGTAGGTCATCTCGGTGGTCTCGTCGTCGTACGAGGTGACCTTGGTGAAGTCCTTGCCGCACTCGCCGCAGTACGGCTTGTACGGGAAGTACCCGCCCTCGCCGCTGCTGCCGTCGTCCTCGGCGGCGGCGCCGGAGCCTTCGGCGGCCTCCAGCTCGGCCTCGTCGACCTGCTTCTGCTGGGGCTTCTTGCCGCCCGGCTTCTGCTTGGTGCGGTACTGGTCGAGGACGGCGTCGATGTCGCCGCGGTGCTTCATCGCGAACAGGACCTGCTCGCGGTAGACGCCGCTGGTGTACTGCTCGGTCTGGCTGATCGGGTCGTAGTCCACGCCCATCTCGGCCATGGCTTCGACGAAGGCGGCCTTGAAGTGCTCGGCCCAGTTCGGGTACGCGGATCCGGCCGGGGCGGGCACGGAGGTCAGCGGCTTGCCGATGTGCTGGGCCCACGACTCGTCGATGCCGGGCACGCCCGCGGGCACCTTGCGGTACCGGTCGTAGTCGTCCCAGGAGATGAGGTGGCGGACCTCGATGCCCCGGCGGCGGATCTCGTCCGCGACCAGGTGCGGGGTCATGACCTCCCGGAGGTTGCCCAGGTGGATGGGGCCGGAGGGGGAGAGTCCGGACGCGACGACGACAGGTTTGCCGGGTGCTCGGCGCTCCGCCTCGGCGATGACCTCGTCCGCGAAACGGGAGACCCAGTCGGTCTCGGTGCTGCTCTGAGCCACGACACGTCCTTCTATCTCGAATGCTGGCTTCAGCCATTCTCCCAGACGGAAAGGGCCGCTCCGAGGTTGCTTGCCGACCCGCGCCGACCCGCGCCGAGCCGGTCAGCCGTCGCCGACCGGGATCCGCCCGAGTCGCCGCACCGCGGCGAGGATCTGCTGCTGCCCGGCGTCCAGCGCCATGGGCATCAGCACGAGCGGGCTGCCGTGACGCCGGACGTACGCCGCGGCCCGGCGCTCGGGGGGAAATCCCGAAATCCGGCCGGCCCCTCCGTGGGATACTCGGGGCTTGTCGGAACAACCAAGTGCACCCACCGGCACAACCTCACAGGAACGGCAGCTCATGGCCTCGGTCCCTTCCCTCGCTTCTTCCGTCGATCAGCGCGTCGCGGACGCCCTTGCCTCCGCCCTGCCGGAGGCCGGTGGCGCGGACCCGCTGCTGCGACGAAGCGACCGGGCCGACTTCCAGGCCAACGGCATCCTGGCGCTCGCGAAGAAGGCGAAGGCCAACCCGCGCGAGCTGGCGGCGACCGTGGTCGAGGGCATCCCGACGGGTGACCTGATCCAGGAGATCGAGGTCTCGGGCCCCGGCTTCCTCAACATCACCATCACCGACCGGGCGATCATCGAGACGCTGGCCGCGCGGGCCGGCGACGACCGTCTGGGCGTGCCGCTCGCGGCGAACCCGGGCACCACGGTGATCGACTACGCGCAGCCGAACGTGGCCAAGGAGATGCACGTCGGGCACCTGCGTTCGGCCGTGATCGGCGCGGCGATGGTGGAGATCCTGGAGTTCACGGGCGAGAAGGTGGTCCGTCGCCACCACATCGGCGACTGGGGCACCCAGTTCGGCATGCTCATCCAGTACCTGCTGGAGCACCCGCACGAGCTGGACCACAAGGGCGGCCACGACGCCGACGAGCAGGCCTCCGGCGAGGAGGCCATGTCCAACCTGAACCGGCTGTACAAGGCCTCGCGCGCGCTCTTCGACTCGGACGAGGAGTTCAAGACGCGGGCCCGGGCCCGGGTGGTGGACCTCCAGGCGGGCGACCCGGAGACCCTCTCCCTGTGGCAGCGGTTCGTCGACGAGTCGAAGATCTACTTCTACTCCGTCTTCGACAAGCTGGACATGGACATCCAGGACCCCGACGTGGTCGGCGAGTCCGGCTACAACGACATGCTGGTGGAGACCTGCAAGCTGCTGGAGGACTCGGGCGTCGCCGTCCGCTCGAACGGCGCGCTGTGCGTGTTCTTCGACGAGTACAAGGGCCAGGACGGCAACCCGACCCCGCTGATCGTGCAGAAGTCGGACGGTGGTTTCGGCTACGCGGCGACCGACCTGTCGGCGATCCGCGACCGGGTGGGCAACCTGGACGCCTCGACGCTGCTCTACGTCGTGGACGCACGCCAGTCGCTGCACTTCAAGATGGTGTTCGAGACGGCCCGCCGGGCAGGCTGGCTGAACGACGAGGTCAAGGCCGTCCAGCTGGCGTTCGGCACGGTGCTCGGCAAGGACGGCAAGCCGTTCAAGACCCGTGAGGGCGAGACGGTCCGGCTGGTGGACCTGCTGGACGAGGCGGTGGAGCGGGCCGCCACCGTCGTGCGCGAGAAGGCCAAGGAGCTGAGCGAGGAAGAGATCGCCGAGCGCGCGGCCCAGGTCGGCATCGGTGCGGTGAAGTACGCGGACCTGTCGACGTCGGCGGCCCGCGACTACAAGTTCGACCTCGACCAGATGGTGTCGCTGACCGGTGACACGTCCGTGTACCTCCAGTACGCGTACGCCCGTATCCAGTCGATCCTCCGCAAGGCCGGAGACGCACGGCCCGCGGCCCGCGCGGAGCTGGCCCTCGCCCCGTCCGAGCGGGCACTGGGTCTGCACCTGGACCAGTTCGGCGAGCTGATCGCCGAGGCGGCCTCGGAGTACGCCCCGCACAAGGTCGCGGCGTACCTCTACCAGCTGGCGTCGCTGTACACGACGTTCTACGCGGAGTGCCCGGTCCTCAAGGCCGACACCCCGGAGCAGGTCGAGAACCGTCTCTTCCTGTGCGACCTGACGGCCCGCACGCTGACGAAGGGCATGGCCCTCCTCGGAATCCGCACGCCCGAGAAGCTCTGACCTCGCTCGATCCGCACAACCCGCGTCATATGTGTACGGCCCCGGCAGCTGCTGCCGGGGTCGTACGCATTTCGTGATCTCCCCGGCCCCCACGATCCATCGGACCCCATTAATCTGATCGTGTTCAAAACTTACTGGGGGGAACACGCACGTGAAGAACTTCAAGCGCATGGCCGCCGTGGCCGCGGTGGCCGTCGCCGGCCCGACCGTCCTGACCGCGACGCCCGCGATGGCCGCCGACCAGCCGGCCGTCATCGTCCCGGACGTGGCGCCGAAGGACGACGCCGCCGACGCCGGTACGCCGACCCCGGCCGTGCCGGGCGTCCAGACCCCGGTCCCGGCCCCCGCGCCCGCCGTTCCGGACGCCCAGGCGCCCGCGCCGCAGCCGGCGCCCGTCGCCGAGAAGGCGGCGAAGGACGCCAAGAGCGAGGCGGACACGCAGGACGCCGAGGCCGAGGCCGAGGCCGACGGGATGCTCATGGGCCCCGACGTCACAGTGGCGGGCATCCCGAAGAACGGTTTCAAGGCCGACGGCAGCTGGACCCCGCTGCAGGTGACGGTCGACAACGGCGGCCACGTCGCCGTGCCGAACTACACGCCCACCCTCTCCGTCGACGGGTACGGCGGCACGTTCAAGCCCTCCCAGGTCAAGGTCGAGTGGAAGACCGCCGGCGGAACTTGGCAGTCCGCCGAGCTGACCCAGGGCGAGGCGTTCGGCAACAGCCTCCAGTACAGCTTCGGGACCAATACGACCCTCGCCAAGGGCACTTCCTACACGGTCGACGTGCGGATCGCGTTCTCCGCGGGCACCACGGTGATGCCCTTCGATCTGACCTCGGCGGGCTTCAGCCGTGTCGGGAACCACGTCGATTACTCGCCCTCCGCCTGGTACAACGCCACGATCGCCGGTGCGGTCGACGACCGCGAGAACCCCTTCGTCGAGGGCCCCGCGCTGACGGTGAACGGCGTGCCGGAGACCATCAAGGCCGGCGGTGACTGGACGAACCTGTCCGTCCGCGTGGACAACTCCGGGAAGGAAGCCCTCAAGGGCTTCAACGTCGGGCTGGTCCTGGCCCGTCCGGACTGGGTCAAGATGAAGCCCTCCCAGATCAAGGTCGAGGTCCTGAGCAAGGACAAGAACGGGAAGGCCGGCTGGCACGAGGCCGAGGTCTGGTCCGAGGAGGAGAGCGTCTTCTTCGGCATCGATCTCGCGGGCGGCCCGGTCGCGGCCGGCCAGAGCTTCGACGTCCAGTTCCGGATCCGCTTCGCCGCCGACGCTCCGCTCGGCGCCGTCAGCATCTTCTCGTGGGGTTCGTCCCAGGTCGGCCCGGACACCCCGACGCCGTGGGCGGACTCGCGTTCCAGGGCCCGCCTGACGACCATCGTCGCCGCCTCCACGAACACGGGCGGGAACGGCAACGGCAACGGCAACGGCAACCAGCCGAACCCGAACGGTGGCGCCAAGCCGATCACCGACACGACCGGCACCACCGGCACCACGGGCACGACCGGTGGCGAGCTGGCCGCCACCGGCAGCGACCCGGCCACCACCTGGGCCCTCGGTGGCGCGGGCGTGGCCCTCGCCATGGGCGCCGCCCTGGTCGCGGGCACCGGTCGCCGCCGCCGCACCACCGCCTGAGGCACGAACGCCCGAGGCACGACCGTCTGACGCACGACCGGCGCGCACCCGTACGGCCCGATCCGGGCCGTACGGGTCGCACGGGTCGCACCGGACGTACGGTCGTACCGGTCGTACGGACCAGGTAGGACACGGCCCGGACCGGCGCGCGCCCGTGGACCGCCCCCGGCGTGTCGGCGGACCGTACATATTTCGCAATCCTGTAGCCCTCTGCAAGCCCCTCCCACCTCACTAACCTTGGCGCCTCCCAAGGGGTTTGGGGTGGCTCCGGACATGTCCGGAGCCCGGGGAGGTAAAGAGCATGCAGTTCAAGCGCATGGCCGTCGTGGCAGCAGCCGCGGTGGCCGGCCAAACACTCCTGATGGCCGCGCCCGCAATGGCCGAGGAGCATCCGGCGGTGACCGCGCCGGACGTGGTACCCGAGGACACCGCCGGGCCGTCGGACGACGCGCAGGCACCGGCGAAGGAGAAGACGAAGCAGGAGAAGGCCGAGGAAAAGGCCGAGCAGACCCCGGCGAAGCAGCCGGAGAAGAAGCCTGCGGAGAAGGCCGGGGGGCCGGCCGCGGAGAAGACACAGGCCGAGGACACCGACGCACAGCAGCCCGCCGTCCAGGCCGTGGCCGCACCCGCGGCGCCCGACGCACCCGCCGTCCCGGCCGCGCCCGAGGCAGCGGCCCAGACGCCGGCGCAGGCCGCCGCGCCCGAGACTCTCGAAGCCGATGAGGACACCGGGTCCGACCGGATCCTGATGGGGCCCGAGGTCACGGTCCAGGGCATCCCGGCGGCCGGGTTCAAGGCCGACGGCAGCTGGACCCCGCTCACCGTGACCGTCGACAACTCGGGCCACGTCGCCGTCGACGAGTACACCCCGATGCTGGGCGTCTCGCAGGCCGCCGGACAGTTCGCGCCGGCCCACATCAACGTCGAGTACAGCACCGCGGGCGGGCCGTGGACGGCCGCCGCACCGGTCCAGAGCGCGGCCCCGACGCTGGGCTACGCCCTCGGCGGCGCCGCCGCGATCCCTGCGGGCCAGATCCGGACCATCGACGTCCGGATCAGCTTCGCCGCGGACACCCCCGTCGTGCCGTTCGACCTGACGGCGGACGGCACGGGCCGGGTCGGCACCTCCACCGGCAGCTCCCCCACGTCCTCGTACGCGACCAGGATCACGGGCGCGCCCGGCGGTGACGAGGACCCCGTACGGGTCGAAGGTCCGGCCCTGACGGTGAGCGGGCTACCGGAATCGGTGCGGGCGGGCGGTGACTGGACGGAGCTCTCCGTCCGGGTGGACAACGCGGGCAAGGCCGAGCTGGCCGCCTTCGACCTGGGACTGGTCCTGGCCCGGCCCGACTTCGTCTCGATGCAGGTCTCGCAGATCACGGTCGAGGTCCTGCGACCGGCCGCGGACGGACTGCCGGCGGCCTGGCAGTCCGTCGAGATCACCTCGGACGAGGACGGCTACTTCTTCGCGGGCGGCCTTGTACGCGGGCCGATCGGCGCGGGCGCGGCGTTCGACGTCCCGGTCCGCGTCCGCTTCGCCGCCGACGCCCCGACCGGCTCGGTCTCCTTCTTCGCCTGGGGCACCTCCCAGGTCGACGCGGAGACGCCCCCACCGTGGGCCGGCTCCCGCTCGACCCGCCGCCTGACCACCCTCCTGGAACCGGCCCCGGGCCCGGGTGGGGAGACCCCGGGTGGAGGGACTCCCGGCGGGGAGACCCCGGGCGGGGGCACCCCCGGCGGGGAGACCCCGGGCGGAGGCACCCCCGGCGGGGAGACCCCAGGCGGAGGCACCCCCGGCGGGGAGACCCCAGGCGGAGGCACCCCCGGCGGGGAGACCCCAGGTGGCGGGACCCCGGGCGGAGGCACACCCGGCGGCGGGACCCCGGGCGGGGAGAGCCCAGGTGGCGGGACCCCCGGCGGCGGGACCCCGGGCGGAGGCACACCCGGCGGGGAGACCCCTGGCGGAGAGGCCCCCAGCGGCGAAACGCCGGGCAGCGGCACCCCCGGTGGCCAGACACCCGCCAGCAGCACCCCGCCCGGCACACCCGGCGGCAACGGGCCGGTGCCGAACGGCGGCACCAGCACCACCCCGATCAACAGCGGGAGCAACACCGGCACCACCGCCACCCCCAGCGGGAGCGCACTGGCCGCCACCGGCGCCGACCCGGCCACCAGTTGGGCCCTGAACGGTGCGGGCGTGGCCCTCGCCATGGGCGCGGCCCTGGTCGCGGGTACCGGTCGCCGCCGCCGTACCAACTGACGCCCCACCGAAGCCCCACCCGGCTTCACCCGTACGGCCCGATTCGGGCCGTACGGGCCGGGTAGGGGACGGCCCGTCCTTCCCCCACCCACCATCGGAGGCCTCGGTGCCCGACATGAACGGCCCCTACAAGCCCGGCACTCCCTGCTGGATCGACCTGATGGTCCCCGACCAGCAGGCCGCCCTCGACTTCTACTGCGACCTGTTCGGCTGGCAGGGCGAGGTCGGCCCGGCCGAGCAGGGCGGCTACTCCGTCTGCACCCTCAAGGGGCGGCCGGTCGCGGGCATCATGAAGGCGATGAACCCGGACGGCACCATCCCCGACCCGATGCCGCCGACCGTGTGGACCACGTACCTGGCCACCGACGCCATCGACCCCACCATCAAGTCCGTCACCGACGCCCACGGCACGGTCATGATGGGCCCGGTGGACGTCATGGACCTCGGGCGGATGGCGGTCGTCGCCGACCCGACCGGAGCCGTCTTCGGCCTCTGGCAGGCGAACTCCTTCGACGGCGCCGGCATCGTCAACGAGCACGGCGCCCTCATCTGGAACGAGCTGAGCACCAGCGACGTCCCCGCCGCGGCCGCGTTCTACTCCGCCATCCTGCCGATCTCCACGTCCGCCTCCCAGATGCCGGGCGCCGAGGGGTACACGGAGTTCAAGGCCTCCGGCCGTGTGGTGGGCGGAATGATGAACCTGGACAAGACGCCGCCCGGCACTCCCCCGAACTGGCTGCCGTACTTCCAGGTCGACAACGTGGACGAGATCCAGGCCGCCGCCGTACGGGCCGGGGCCACCGTCCTCGCGCCCGCCTTCGACATGGTGGCGGGCCGCATGGCCGTACTGGCCGACCCGCAGGGCGGACCCTTCGCGGTGATCACCTCGACGGTCACGGAGCAGCCCGCCTGACGTGACCCGGCCCACAGGAATGTTCTTCCTGTGGGCCTCCTCCTTCTCGGTGACGGTTCGTCCATCACCGAAGGGGGCTCATTCACATGAGGAACAAGCACGCGGGGGCGGGGGCGGCCGTGGCCGGGCTGCTGGCGGCCGACGCCGCACTGCACCTGTACTGGGCCACCGGCGCGACCTGGCCCGCCACCGACGAACGGGCGCTCTCACTGGCCGTCCTCGGCATCGAGACCTCCTTCGGACCGGGCGCGGTACTTCCCCTGGCCGCCGTTCTCCTGACGGGAGCCACCGCCGTGTTCGCCCACACCCGCGGGCGGGGCGGCCGGACGACCCGTGCCGTCACGGGCGCGGTCGCGGCCGGCCTGGCCGTACGGGGCCTCGCGGGCCTGGCGTGGGCGGCCGGGCTTCTCCCCAGCCCGCCGGACAGCCCCTTCCGCACCCTCAACCTGCTGCTCTACACGCCGCTCTGCCTCGCCGCCGCCTGGGCGGCGGTCCAGGTAGCCGCGCGGCGGAACTCGCACCAGACGACCTTCCCGGGCGTCCGGGCCAGCGCCCCCCAGTCGTCGGAGAGCGCGCCCAGGAGGGTCAGGCCGTGACCGTGCGGCCGCTCGGTGATCCGGGAGAGCCCGGGTCCGCTGTCGTGCACCTCGATGCGGACGGTCGCGTCCTCGAACCCGAACAGCCGCAGCAGGTAGCCCCGGCCGGGCGGGACCCCGTACCGCAGGGCGTTGGCCGCCAGCTCGCTCACGCAGAGCAACATGTCGTCGACGCCGTCGGTGACGCCCCATGCGTGCAAGGTGTCACGTGTGAACTGGCGCGCAGCTGCGACGGTTCGGGGTGAGCGCAGGTAGAGACGCTCGCGCATGAGCGCCGCCTGAATAGTTGGATTCACGGGACGATCGTCGCGTTGCGTGACTAGCGTGTGGCTGAGCGCCGACCCGTACTCATCGATGAGTACGGGTCCGCACGGGGTATTCCGCCTGCGCGGGTGGGGAGTTCGCAGTCATGCCACCGAGGAAACGAGTACGGCCGAACGCGACGACCATGAAGATGGTCGGCGCGATGGTGGCCGCCGCCCGCATCGCCAAGAACCTGACCCAGAAACAACTGGGAGAGCTGGTCAGGCTGGATGAGGAGACCATCGCGTCCATCGAGCAGGGCCGACGCACTCTGATGCCGAACGTCGCGGAGCTGATGGACCAACATCTCGGGCTTCCCGGAATGTTGTCCGTCGCTGCTCACGGGATGCCCGAGAAGGATCCGACGCCGACGTGGTCCGAGGAGTACATGGACCTGGAGAAACGCGCCGTCGCGTTCTCCTGGTACGAGGTCTTGGTTCTGCCGGGACTGCTGCAAACCGAGAACTACGCACGGGCCTTGTTCCGCGGCCGCGTCCCGGCGTTCGTCCAGGAGGAGATCGAGACACTGACATCCCGCCGGATGGCGCGGACCGAGCTGCTGCACCGGGAACGTCCACCGACCTTTTCCTTCGTGGTGTCGGAAGCAGCGCTCCGCGACCGGATCGGCGGGAACGCGGTCTACAGCGAGCAAGTACGTCATCTGCTGAGCTGCATGAAGTTGCCGCACGTGACACTCCAAGTGCTCCCATTCGGGCAGGCCTCCCACCCCGGCCTCGCCGGCTCGTTCGTCATGCTGGAAACACCGGAGCACGAGCACCGCGCCTACGTCGAAAGCCAGCGCAGTAGCCAGCGCGTCACTCACCCTGACGACATCAGCATCCTGACCCTGCGATATGCCATGCTGCGGACTCAGGCCCTCAACCCCGAGGAGACCACAGCCTTTTTGAGTCGTCTGGTAGGAGAGATATGAGCACCGCTCTGCAGTGGTTCAAGTCCAGCTACAGCACCGATGAAGGCGACGTTTGCCTCGAAGTCGCCACCGGCCCGGACACCGTCCACGTCCGGGACTCGAAGGTCCAGGACGGGCCGATCCTGGCGCTCGCGCCGGCGAGCTGGGCGGCGTTGACCGGCTGGCTGGCTCGATAGCCCACCTCATCCAGATCCGCGAATGACAGGTGTCGTTTGATGTACCCGACAGAGCCGGCGGAAGCCTGGATCGATGATGCGCGCAACATACTGGTCGCGCCGTCGACGTTGCAGGACAGCGACCTGATCAGGGACTTCTTCGGGTCCACGATCACACCGGAGGACCTCGCTTCCGGTTCGCCCGACCTCGCGCGCAAGACCGTCTACCTGTGTGGCGACGTGTCCGGGATCAGCGGCCGCCGGCTGAAGGCGGCGGAGCGGGTGTTCGTCGTCCGGGAGCTGTCGTACGGCTACGACGGGGGCGTCGAGGCACCTTGGACCCTGGTCGATGTCGGCCGGGTTCCCGTCCGGTTGCACGGCGCCGGCGTGTACTACCGCCGCTTCTTCGACATCGACGCCGATCACTTCGGGCGGATCCGTGCGGAGCACGCCTTCCAGTCCCTGACGGAGTCCACCAAGCCCGGAACGGCCCATCGCAGCGGAATCTATCTGACGCCCGTCGAGGAGAACGGTGACGAGCTGCATTTCCGCCTGCTCCGGTGTTCCACGAATCTCTCGGGGCCGACCGAGGGATTTCGCGCGACCGACACCCGCATCGTCGAGGCTCTGAATC
Organism: Streptomyces sp. CLCI03; assembly: GCF_053615355.1. Classification (NCBI taxonomy): domain Bacteria; kingdom Bacillati; phylum Actinomycetota; class Actinomycetes; order Kitasatosporales; family Streptomycetaceae; genus Streptomyces; species Streptomyces sp. CLCI03. Next base: position 3,593,916 of record NZ_CM132132.1, read on the forward strand.
GCGAGGCCGCCACCGTCTTCCGGGGCCAGGCGCCGCTGAATCACGTCCTCGCGCAGATCTACCACAACGCCGGTGCCACGGCCGAGCGCAAGCAGTCCAAGGCCAAGATTTCGGCCCATGCCGACAAGACCAAGGACATGCCCGTCAATGGCGTCATGGCCTTCTGCACCTTCTACGACGGACTCGAAAAGCTGCGGCCCCTGGCCGAAGACGCCTTCGACTACGGCGTGAAGCGTGCCAGCGGGCTGACCCGACTCCGCTTTCGCCTCAAGGAGCCGATCGTGGACGGCGATGGGGTCGCGCTCCCCTCACAGTTCGAGCTGACGCTCTACCCCGGCTCCGTTTTCTTCATGCCGTTGTCCACCAACCGCCTGTATACGCACGAGATCCGGCCCTCGACGTTGGGCGCCGATGTGCTCCCGACCCGCCTCGGGTACGTGGTGCGTTGTTCGAGTGCCGAGGCCGTTCACAAGGACGGTCGGACGTTCCTCAAGGGGGGCGGGAATCCGGTGGAGTTGGGGCCGCCCACACCGGAGGGCATGGACGAGCTGCGCAGGCTGTACGCCGAGGAGAACAGGACCTCGTCCTTCATCGACTACGGCGATGAATTCCTCTTCAGCATGAACACGGGAGACTATGTTGCCCCCCGCGTCTAGGATCTCGGACGAGATCATCTCGTACTCGTTGCCGGCCGAGCAGGATCTCTTCGCGGAGCTGTCCTCGTCGGCTCGTCTGGAAGACGTGGGAAAGGGCCGGCAAGGTGCCGTGCTGACCAGGGTCGACGGGGCGCAGGGGGTGCCTCTCGTTCGCACCACCACTCGGTACGGTAGCCCGGCGCAGCGTTTCCGTGCGGTGCACGAGCGGCTGGCCGTGCGGATTCAAGAACACCCAGCGATCCCGATCGGCTTCAACAACGCGCTCATCGAGAGCTACACGAACGCGTACAGAACCATGGGCGGTCATTCCGACCAAGCCCTGGATCTCGCCGACGGGTCCTTCATCGCCGTCTTCTCCTGCTACCGGAATCCCGAAGCCGGTCCACCGCGGAAGCTGGTGTTCGCGTCGAAGGGGTCCGGTGCGAGCGACACGTTCGAGATCCCTCTCGCCCACAACGCTGTCGTCGCGTTCTCCGTCGAGTCGAATCGGCGGTTCACGCACAAGATCGTGCTGGACACGTCCGTCCCGACGTCGGACAACCTGTGGTTGGGCGTGACGTTCCGGACGTCGAAGACCCTCGTCCGGTTTCGCGACGGACAGGTGCACCTCCCGGAGGGTGCGCGCCTGACCTCGGCCGACGACGAGCAGAAGCGCGAGTTCTACCGACTGCGGCGCCGCGAGAACGAAGAGGTGGACTTCGTCTACCCGCCGCTGACGTACACCGTCAGCGAGAGCGATCTACTGCCGCCGCTCTGACGTCAGGGGGGCCAGCCCGTCGAGGATGCGGTCCAGGCCGAAGCGGAACTGGAAGTCCGGCTCGCCGGAGCCGGTGAAGGCGTCCGAGTCCAGTAGCCGCGTCACCGCAGGGTGGCTGTCCGGTCCGGTCATGAGCCGCAGTGTGCGGATGTACTGGCCGAGCGCCTGGTCCGGCGCGACCCCGGACTCGATGATGGCGTCCATCATGTCGGCCGCCATCGTGGCCTCGTTCCGTACGAGGCCCCCGATCAGGATGATCGTCGAGAGCTTCTCGCTCTCCTTCAGGGCCGTGCCGGCCATCGACGCGAGGCCCCGGTCCATCCAGGCCAGCTGGTTGGGGGAGACGGGCGCGGCGGTGATCGGGATGCGCAGGATCCAGGAGTTGGCCATCAGGACGGCCCGCTGTGCGTACGCCCAGTTCGTGAGCAGCTCGCGCCAGCTCCACCCCTGCGCCTCGGGCGGAAGTGGCGGCGGGGCGCCGACGCCCGCGTCCGCCATGAGGACGTAGAGCTCCTCTTTCGCGGCGACGTAGCGGTAGAGGGACATCGTCGAGACGCCCAGTTCCTTGGCCACCCGGCCCATGGAGACGGCGTCCATGCCCTCACTCGCGGCCAGCGTCACGGCCGCCTCCACGATCTTCGGCAGCGTGAGCGTGGGGCGCGGCCCCTTGCTCGGGCGGTCGCGCAGACCCCAGGCCATTTCCAGGCTGGCCGGCAGCCCGGTCCCGCCGTCCTCGTCCTCCGCCATGACCGCCCACTCCTCGATTGACCCCCATCCTAGTTCTGTGTATTACTTACACAGAAGAGCGTAAGGCATACGCAGAAGATGGGGAAGGGAGCACCACCCCTCATGACCACGCACGCCTCCGGCAGCCTCGGCATCCACGCAACAGGTCTGACCAAGTCCTACGGCGACCTCCGCGTCCTCGACGGCATCGACCTCGCCGTCCCGCGCGGTAGCGTCCTCGCCCTCCTCGGCCCCAACGGCGCGGGCAAGACCACCACCGTCAGGATCCTGGCCACCCTCACCGCCGCCGACGCCGGCACCGTTCGGATCGCCGGGCACGACACCGTCACCGAACGTTCCCGGGTTCGTGAACTCATCGCGCTCACCGGCCAGTTCGCAGCCGTCGACGAGCTCCTGACCGGCACCGAGACCCTCCGCATGATGGGCCGCCTGGCCGGGCTCTCCCCGCGTGCCGCCCGTACGCGCGCCGACGAGCTCCTCGCCCGATTCGGCCTCACCGAGGCGGCCGGACGCACCGCGAAGACGTACTCCGGCGGCATGCGCCGGCGCCTCGACCTCGCGGCGAGCCTGGTCTCCCGGCCGGAGGTGATCTTCCTCGACGAGCCGACCACCGGGCTCGACCCGCGCAGCCGCCAGGATCTCTGGGAGCTCGTACGGGAACTGCGCGCCGACGGCACCACCGTGCTGCTCACCACCCAGTACCTGGAGGAGGCCGACCGACTCGCCGACCGCGTCGCCGTCCTCGCCGACGGCCGCATCGCCGCCGAGGGCGCCCCGGCCGAGCTCAAGGCCCGCGTCGCCGGACACCGGCTCGACCTCACCCTCACGACCACCGCCGCCTACGAGGCCCTCGCCCCGCGCGCCGTCCACCTCGCCCCCGACGAGCTCACCCTCGGCCTGCCCACCGACGGCACCGCCGCCCACGTCCGGACCCTGCTCGACGAACTCGACCCGGACCGCACCGACATCGACCGCTTCACCCTGCGCAGCGCCACCCTCGACGACGTCTTTCTCGCCCTGACGGGAGCCGACCGATGACCGCCCTCGCCCTGGCAGGCCGCAGCCTGCGCATCAGCAGCCGCCGGCCCGACGCGCTGATCGCCGCCCTGATGCTGCCCGTCATGCTGATGCTGATCTTCGTCTACTTCTTCGGCGGGGCCATCGACACGGGCACCACCTACGTGACGTACGTGGTGCCGGGCGCGATGCTGCTCTGCGCCGGCTTCGGCGCGGCCTCCACCGCCGTCAGCGTCGCCGAGGACATGACGAACGGCGTCATCGACCGCTTCCGCTCCCTCGACATCGGCGGCATCCCCGTCCTCGCCGGACACGTCGCCGCCTCCGTCGTGCGCAACCTGGTCTCCACGACCCTGGTCCTCGCCGTCGCCCTCGCGATCGGCTTCCGGCCCCAGGCCGGACCGGCGGCCTTCCTCGCCGCCGCCGGGCTGCTGCTCACGTACATCACGGCGATCTCCTGGCTGGCCGCCGCGCTCGGGCTGCTCGCCAGGACGCCGGAGGCGGCGGGCGGCTTCACCTTCCTGATGATGTTCCTGCCGTACCCGTCGAGCGCCTTCGTCCCCATCGAGACCATGCCCGGCTGGCTCCACGGCTTCGCCGACCACCAACCGCTGACCCCGGTGATCGAATCCCTGCGGGCACTGCTGCTGGCGCAGCCCGCCGGAAGCGCGCCCTGGGTGGCCCTGACCTGGTGCGCGGGCATCACGGCCACGGCCATGGTCCTGGCGGCGGTCCTGTTCCGCAGCAGAACCCGCTGACGGGCTCCGGTCGGAGCCCCTCAGCGGGCCTGTGGGCCTGCCGCTCAGTGGTTGAGCGGGTAGGAATGACGGCCCGTGGCCTCATCGATCTCGGCGTGGGCCTTCTGCAGCATCTGCGACGCGAGATCCATGAGCGCACGGGCGCCCGCGATCTCTTCCCCGACCCTCAACTGCTCCGGGTCGGAGGGATGACGCAAGGCATAGCCCCGCGCCTTGATCTCGGAGCCGTCCCCGAGTCTTACCAGGGCCGCCGCACTGGTGCGGTGGCCCTCCTCGGTGAATTCGAGCTCCACATGCCACCCGACGAGCGTGGCCATGGTGCATCACCTCCAGGGGGTCACCCGTCCTTCCAGGGTGCGCCCGGGGCGAGACGAACGCGAGCGGGGGCTCCGGCGGTGCCGGGAGCCCCTCGATCCCCGAAGCCCCCGCCCCGCCCTCCCGGCCCCGCCCGAGCAGCTCCCGCCCCCGAAGGCCCGGCCGGAGACCGCCCGGCGGCGGGCCGGCATCGGATCATCGGCTCAATGCGCGTTGAACGACCAGAAGACGCCGACCTCGTCCGCGGACACCGCGATCAGGCCGAGATCCATCATGAAGTCGGTGAAAGGGTGGCCGCCTTCGAGCTCCCGCGCCAGAAAATCGGGCGCGTCGCAGGTGCGGGCGAGGTCGGAGGAGGTCCGGAACGCCGCATCGGGGCCGAATCGGTCCAGCAAGGTCCGGGCGTCCGCGAGCACCGCGTCCCGGTCCTCCCGCAACCGGACCGGGGAGTCCTCGAAGAACCACTCCTGCGCGAGCGAGGCGAGCAGCTCGACGGCGGCGCCGGCCGTGATCGGCCGGAGCCCGGCGCGCAGGTCCTCGGCGGTCAGCGTGCGGAACGGGTAGAAGGGGTAGCCGGCCTCCCGGCCCGCCTTGAACGTCTCCGAATCCCGGCCGGACCAGCCCCGCGGGTCGGCGACCGACCGCTGCATGACGGCGCGGACGTCCTCGGCCCAGTCCTCGTGCAGCCGGGGGCCGCTCCTGGCGAGGGTGTAGACGTCCTCCAGGAGCCTGAGCAGTGCGGCTTCCCAGGCGGCGACGTCGATGGTCGGGGTCGGCACGGAGCGGTCCCCGTAGGGCTCAGACGTCACCGAATGTCCAGAACAGCCCGACCTCGGTGTCGGAGACCACGACCAGTCCGCAGTCCTCCCCGTAGAACGTCATCGGCGTCCAGCCCACTGACTGCCCCCCGAAGTCCAGCCTGCCGACGTGACCGACCGTGCTGACGTTGGTGTGACAGGTGAAGGCGTCCCCGTAGCGCGCGAGGATGGTGCGAGCCATCTCCTGCAGCTCTTCGAAGCTCTCACTGAGCCTTTCGAGGTTCCGCAGGGTGCAGCGGTCTTCCGTGATGGCGAGCAGGAGGTTCTCGGCACTCGCACGGTCGATCTCCCGCAACCGTTCCCCCACATCGGCCGGGGTGAGCCGTCGCTGGGGGTCGGCCTTGAAGGGCGGGCGGAAGGGGTACGCGGGGAATTCCGCCGTGCGCTCGTTCGCGGTGTCGTCGAGCCCGGTCCAGCCACGCGGGTCGGGGACAGCGCGCTCCATGACGGCGAGCACGTCGACCTGCCAGTCCTCGTGGGTGCGCGGACCGGTGGCGCTGAACGTGAACGCGTCCTCGTACAAGTGCCGTACGGCCGCTTCCCAGGTTTTCCGGTCGGTGGACATACTCGAAGAGCCTTCCTCATGAAGCGCTGCGCGTCTGAGTTCCTGCGCCCGCCGGTGGTTCGGGAAGGCCCTGTTCAGCGGTGGCCGTCGGCCGTGTGCTCGTCCGACGCCGCACCACGTGCGTACGTACACCTAGGAGTTTCGCAGGTCAGCGAGCCCGCTACATGAGTACACGCACTCATGTTCGTTTGCCTCCGGCGGAGTTCACTGGATCCATGACCTCGGACACCGCCCGCCGGCCCCGCGCGTTCGTCGCGCCGCTCGTCTCCACGCTGCTGACGCTGCCGATGGCCGCGATCACGTTCTTCTTCGTCGGGTTGTCCCCGATGGCCTGCGACTCCTGCGGGGACGCGGCGAGCGACCGGTTCGACGCCTCGTACGACGTCGCCTTCCCCGTCTTCGGGTTCGGCCTGCTGGTGGTCCTGGTCGTGCTGGTCGCCGCCTGGGCGCTGCCCTGGCAGCGGCGGTACGCCGCCGCCAGGGTGTGGCTCGCCGTCGTCGCTCCGGCCGCCGTCGTCCTCGACGCCGTCGTCTTCAACGGCCTCGTCGACTGGCCGTAGCCGCCGCCGGCGCAGGTCAGCGGGCCTCGCGCAGCCAGCCGGCGACCTCGGTCGCCCAGTAGGTGAGGATCGTGTCGGCGCCCGCCCGCTTGATGCCCAGCAGGGTCTCCAGGATGGCGCGGTCGCGCTCGATCCAGCCCTTCTCCGCCGCCGCCTCGATCATCGCGAACTCGCCGCTGATCTGGTACGCCGCCACCGGGACGTCCACCGCCTGCGCCACCCGGTAGAGGATGTCGAGGTAGGGACCGGCCGGCTTGACCATCACCATGTCCGCGCCCTCCTCCAGGTCGAGGGCGAGCTCCCGCAGCGACTCCCGGGCGTTCGCCGGGTCCTGCTGGTACGTCTTGCGGTCGCCCTGCAGCGAGGAGGCGACGGCCTCGCGGAAGGGACCGTAGAAGGCGGAGGTGTACTTCGCCGTGTAGGCGAGGATCGAGACGTCCTCGTGCCCGGTCTCGTCCAGCGCGTCACGGATGACACCGACCTGGCCGTCCATCATCCCGCTCGGCCCGACCACGTGGACGCCCGCGTCCGCCTGGACCTGCGCCATCTCGGCGTAGCGCTCCAGCGTCGCGTCGTTGTCGACGTGCCCGTGCTCGTCCAGCACGCCGCAGTGGCCGTGGTCGGTGTACTCGTCCAGGCACAGGTCCGACATGATCACCAGGTCGTCCCCGACCTCGGCCTTCACATCGCGGATCGCGACCTGCAGGATCCCGTCCGGCTCGGTGCCCGCCGTGCCCAGCGCGTCCTTGTTCTCGTCGGCCGGGACACCGAACAGCATGATCCCGGCGACCCCCGCCTCGACCGCCTCGACGGCGGCCTTCCGCAGCGTGTCCCGGGTGTGCTGCACGACGCCCGGCATCGCGGAGATCGCCAGGGGCTCGCTGATGCCCTCCCGGACGAACGCCGGGAGGATCAGGTCCGAGGGGTGCAGCCGGTTCTCCGCGACCATCCGCCGCATCGCCGGGGTGGTGCGCAGCCGGCGGGGCCGCGAACCGGGGAAGGATCCGTACGCGCTCATCTTCAGTCGCCTCTTCGAGCATCGACAGCAGTCCGGACAAGGGTAGAGCCCGGGCTCCCCGCTCCCGGGCTCCACCCGTCCCCCGGCCGTCCCCGCGGTCAGTGCGAGAGCTCCACCGACAGGTACGGGGCCAGCGCCCGCAGGAAGTCCGGCGCGTCGAACATCGCGGCGGCCGAGGCCACACCCGTCGTCCTGGCCCGCCCGGACAGGAGCCGCTCGACGGCCTCGACCGCCAGCGGCGCCGTGACCGCGTAGATGTCCTGGCCCCGGGCCGTGGCCCGGCGCTCGATCCCGCCCGACCGCACCAGGACGTCGACCACGAAGGTCTGGTCCGAGCGGCCGAGGTCGTCGACGGCCTCCGGCGCCGGCGTGTCCGCCCCGGCGAGATCCCGCGCGGCCTCCGCGGCCATGTACGTACGCACCTCGGGCACGTCGACATGGCTGGGCACGGTGACGACGTCGGCCATCGTGAACTCCGCGATCACCGTCCGCCGGCCCAGCGGCGCGGGGAAGTCCCACTCCTGCTCCGCCAGTTGGTCGTCGTGGTAGCGCAGGGCGCCGTCCGTGAACCGCACCCGACGGCCCGCGCGTCGCTCGTGGGACACCGTGCCCGCCTCCCGGGTGCCGGCCGTGGGTCGCCAGCTGCTCAGCCCGTACGCGACGTGCACCTCGTCCGCCGCCTCCCATCCGCCGGTGGCCACGCCGACCAACAGGTCGCCGAGGCCGCCGTAGAAGGCCATGGCCGGCACCACGGGCACCTCCGCCTCACGGGCCGCTTCCGTGTGGTCGGCGAACATGGCCGCGTTCGCCTCGATCTCCGCCGCGACGTCCACGTACGGGATCCCTGCGCGCAGGGCCGCCTCGACGACCGGGCCGCCCGTCACCGCGAACGGTCCGGCGGCGTTGATCACGGCCGCCGCTCCGGCGAGGGCCCGGTCCAGGGAGGCCGGGTCGTCCACGGTGGCCGGGCGGACGAGCACGTCCGCCCCGCCCTCGGCGGCCAGTGCCTCCAGCCGGGCCTCGTCGCGGCCGGAGACGACGGTGGCGATTCCGCGCCTGCGCAGCTCGGCGACGATGAAGCGACCGGTGTGCCCGGTCGCCCCGTAGACCACCACCGCGCCGGTCGTACCCGCGTCCGCCGTGTTCGCCGTGTTCGCCGTACCCACCGTGCTCATCGCTGTCCCCGTTCGCGTCGTATCCGCCGTCTCGTTGAACCCAGTCTCGGGGGGCCCCACACCCGACCGTGATGGTCCGGAACGACATCACCCGTACAGTTTCGGACATGCCTACTGTCGCCCTGGCCGCCGCCGGTCGCATGCTGCACTTCGAGCTGGCGGTGGCCTACGAGATCTTCGGCAATCCCCCGCCGGACGCTCCGCGCGGCTGGTACGACGTACTGCTCTGCGGCCCGGGCCCGGTGCGCGTCGGCCCGTTCACCGTCGAGCCCGACCACGGCCTGGAGCGCCTGGTCCGGGCCGACACCGTGATCGTGCCCGCGTGCGCCGACGTGGACGAGCCGCCGCCGCCCGAGCTGGTCGACGCCGTGCGCGCCGCCCACGCGGCGGGGGCCCGGGTCGCCTCCTTGTGCACCGGGGCCTTCGTGCTCGGCGCCGCGGGCCTGCTGGACGGGCGGCGGGCCACCACCCATTGGGCGCACGCCGCGGAGCTGAGCGCACGGCATCCGTCGGCCGAGGTCGACCCGGACGTGCTCTACACGGACAACGGCAGTGTGCTCACGGCCGCGGGCAAGGCCGCCGCCGTGGACCTGTGCCTGCACCTGGTCCACCTCGACCACGGCGCGGCCGTCGCCAACTCCGTCGCCCGCCGTCTCGTCATGGCGCCGCACCGGACCGGCGGTCAGGCCCAGTTCGTGGCCACCCCGGTGCAGGTCACGGGCGGGGACCACCAGCTCGCCGACCTTCTCGACTGGGCCCGGCAGCGCCTGGACCGGCCGCTGACCGTCACCGACATGGCGCGCAGGGCCAGTACGAGCCCCCGCCACCTGGGACGGCGTTTCCGGGCGGTGACCGGCCAGACGCCGCTGCAATGGCTGCTGACCCAGCGGGTCCGCCGGGCGCAGGAGTTGCTGGAGGCCACCGACGAGACGATCGAGGCGGTCGCCGTGGCCACCGGCATGGGGACGGCCACCACCCTGCGCCGCCAGTTCAAGCGGGTCGTCGGCGTCCCGCCCGACACCTACCGCCGCACGTTCCGCACCGCGAACCCCGCCTGACGGCCGACCTCCGGACCGGTGTCCGCCGGCCGGGTCCGCGTTCGGAACCCCCGGCCCGGCGACGGCCCGCACCTCACCCCCGCCGGCCGGCGGGATCGTTGCGGAACCTCCACCGCCACAGGCCGTCCGCCCGGGGGTCGCGCTCGTACTCCGGGCGCAGCGGACCCACCTTCTCGTACGCCTCCGGCGTACGGGGGTGATCCCGGCAGGCCAGCGCGAAGGCGGCGCTGAGTCGTTCGTCCTGTCCGTCGGCGTCCAGGAGCTCCAGCAGCGCCTCGGTGACGGCCGGCGAGCGGTCGCGCCCTGACCTGACGGCGTACGCGGCCCGTTCCCGCACCTGCGGGTTCTCGTCCCGGAGCAGGGCGATCAGTACCTCGCGGTCCTCCGCCGCGTCGCAGTCCAGCACCTCCGCCGCCCGCTGCCGCACTTCGCCGTCCGGGTCCCGGGCGAGGCCGCGCACCACCCGTGCGGTCGCCGGGGCCCCCGGCGGGTGGAGCATCCACGGCACCCGGCGGCGCACCCGGGGGTCCGGGTGGTCGGCGTACCGCAGGCCGAGCGCCCGCGCCTGCGGGAGGCACCTGTCGGTCAGCAGGCGGAGCAGCATCGCCAGCACCCCGGGATCCGGTTCCACCGCGGCCCAGCCGGGGAGCAGCTCGGCGAGTCGGTCCCCGTACCGGCGATGGTGCGGGACATCGTGCGGGAACACGTCGACCATCAGCGTGGCCAGGTTCAGGAAGTCGGCGGCGAACGCCCGGTGGGCGGGGGCGGGGTGCCGGTGGAACTCCACCACCGCACGCCAGGTCTCGGCACTCTGCCGCGACAGGAGGTTCCCGCGGGCCGCGGCCCGGTCGACGTGCTCCTCGTCCTCGTCCCAGGCCCCGTACGCGTCGGCCTGCCGCACGGCCCGGGTGACCAGTTCCCCGACCGGCGGCAGGATCCGGAGATCCTCCTCCAGGAAGGTGAGGATCGCGCCGTGCCCGTCCCGTACGGTCCGCCCGCCGAGGGTGATCTCCCGGATCCGACCGGACTCCCCGTCCCGCACGATCTCGCTCCGTGCCGGTCCGTGGGCACCCGTCAGCCGCCGCAGCTCCGCCTCCGCACCGGCTTCGTACCACCGCCGGGCGGCGGCGAGCGGCCGCTCGCCGTCCCTCAGCGGCGCGGGGCCGCGTACCGCCGCCCACACCGCCGAGGAGCCGGCGTCGACGGCCCTCAGCAGCGGGGTCGTCCCGTCCGGGAGCGGCCGGTACGGGTCCGCTCCGGCCGCCACCAACATCTCGACGCTCTCCACGGCATAGGCCGCGATCGCCGCGCACAGCACCGGCAGCCCGTCCTCGCCCACCGCGTCCGGGTCCGCGCCCTCCGCCAGCAGGGCCCGTACCGTCTCCGCCTCACCCGGCGCCACCGCGTCCACCAGCCGGGCGTCCAGCTCCGTCATCCGTCCCCCCTCATCCGGCGTCCCGCGTCCCGCGTCCCGGCGGTGATCTTCGCCGGGCCGCGGGGGACCGACAACCGGATTCCGCCCGGGCCGGACATGGGGAAGGGGCCCGGGTGCGATCGCACCCGGGCCCCTTCCCGGTGTCCTGCGGCGGGCAGGGCCCGCCTAAGGCGCTCACGTCGTACGACGCCGCCGCGCCCCCGGCCGTCGCTCGCTCGGCCGGAACACCGTCTCGCCGGCCTCCTTGGCCGCCTCGCGGCGCGCCGCGCCGTACTCGGCGAGGGCCTCCGCCAGCTTCGACACCGACGGCTCCGGGGACAGCACGTCCACGCGCAGCCCGTGCTCCTCCGCCGTCTTGGCCGTCGCCGGCCCGATACAGGCGATGACGGTCACGTTGTGCGGCTTCCCGGCGATCCCGACCAGGTTGCGGACGGTCGAGGAGGACGTGAAGAGAACGGCGTCGAAGCCGCCGCCCTTGATCGCCTCGCGGGTGTCCGCCGGCGGCGGCGACGCGCGCACCGTCCGGTAGGCGGTGACGTCGTCGACCTCCCACCCGAGCTCGATCAGCCCGGCGACCAGCGTCTCGGTCGCGATGTCGGCGCGCGGCAGGAACACGCGGTCGATCGGGTCGAAGACCGGGTCGTACGGCGGCCAGTCCTCCAGCAGTCCGGCGGCGGACTGCTCACCGCTGGGCACCAGGTCCGGCTTCACGCCGAACTCCACGAGAGCGGCGGCGGTCTGCTCGCCCACCGCGGCGACCTTGATGCCCGCGAAGGCGCGCGCGTCGAGCCCGTACTCCTCGAACTTCTCGCGGACGGCCTTCACGGCGTTGACCGAGGTGAAGGCGATCCACTCGTAGCGGCCCGTCACCAGGCCCTTCACCGCGCGCTCCATCTGCTGCGGGGTGCGCGGCGGCTCCACGGCGATGGTGGGCACCTCGTGGGGCACCGCGCCGTAGGAACGCAGCTGGTCGGAGAGCGAGGCGGCCTGCTCCTTGGTGCGCGGTACGAGGACCCGCCAGCCGAACAGCGGCTTCGACTCGAACCAGGACAGGTCCTCGCGCCGTGCGGCGGCGCTGTGCTCACCGACCACGGCTATGACGGGCCGGGCGCCCTCGGGCGAGGGGAGCACCTTGCCCTGCTTGAACACCTGGGCGATGGTGCCGAGCGTCGCGCACCAGGTCCGCTGCCGCGTGGTGGTGCCGGCGACGGTCACGGTCAGGGGGGTGTCGGGCTTGCGCCCGGCGCTCACCAGTTCGGCGGCGGCGGCCGAGACGGTCTCCAGCGTCGCGGACACGACGAGGATGCCGTCGCTGGCGCCCACCTCGCTCCAGCAGCGCGCCGAGGCCGTCCTCGCGTCGACGAACCGCACGTCCGCGCCCTGCTTGTCGCGCAGCGGGACACCGGCGTACGCGGGTACGCCCACCGCGGTCGCGACACCGGGCACCACCTCGAAGGGGATACCGGCGGTAGCGCAGACGAGCATCTCCTCGGCGGCGTTGCCGTCGAGCCCGGGGTCGCCCGTGACGGCACGCACGACCCGCCTGCCGGAGCGCGCGGCCTCCATGACAAGATTGGCCGCGTCCCGGATCACCGGGACCCCGGCGGCTGCTGACACTTCATCAGCAATCGTCAGCTGCGGCGTGTCGACATTCGCCCGCGCATGAGTCCGTACGACGTCGAGCACCTCGGGCTCCGCGATCAGTACGTCCGCGGCGGCCAGCGCCTCGACGGCGCGCAGCGTCAGCAGGCCCGGGTCGCCCGGGCCGGCACCGAGGAAGGTGACGCGTCCGTGGGCGGCGACGGCCGGATAGGCGGAGGTGGTCGGAATTGAGGGGTTCAAAGCGATCGCTCCCCCATCAGACCGGCCGCGCCCTTGGCCAGCATCTCGTCCGCGAGTTCGCGGCCGAGCGCCATGGCCTCGTCGTACGACTGGGGCACGGGACCGGTGGTGGACAGCTGCACCAGCGTCGAGCCGTCGAGGGTTCCGACGACGCCGCGCAGGCGCATTTCATTGACAATCTCCCCGTCCGCCAGCAGGTCGGCGAACGCGCCCACGGGTGCGCTGCAGCCGGCCTCCAGGGTGGCGAGCAGGGAACGCTCGGCGGTCACGGCGGCCCGGGTGTGCGGGTCGTCGAGTTGCCCGAGCGCGGCGATGAGGTCCGTGTCGGACGCGAGGCACTCCACGGCCAGGGCGCCCTGGCCGGGGGCCGGCAGGACGCTGTCGACGGACAGCAGGTCGGTCGCCTCGGAGCCGCGCCCGATCCGGTTGAGACCGGCGGCGGCCAGGACGACGGCGTCGAGCTCCCCGTCGCGGACGAAGCCGATCCGGGTGTCGACGTTGCCGCGGATGGGCACCGTCTCGATCCGCTTGCCGAGCGACAGCGCCAGGTGGTTGAGCTGGGCGGTGCGTCGGGGCGAGCCGGTACCGATGCGGGCACCGTCGGGCAGCTGCTCGAAGGTGAGACCGTCCCGGGCGACGAGCGCGTCCCGCGGGTCCTCGCGGCGCGGCATGGCCGCGACCACCAGGTCGTCGGGCTGCGCGGTCGGCAGGTCCTTCAGCGAGTGCACGGCGAAGTCGACCTCGCCGCGCAGCAGCGCGTCGCGCAGGGCGGTGACGAACACGCCCGTCCCGCCGATCTGCGAGAGGTGCTCGCGCGAGACGTCGCCGTAGGTCGTGATCTCCACGAGCTCGACGGCGCGGCCGGTGACGGCCCGTACCGCGTCGGCGACGTGCCCCGACTGGGACATGGCCAGCTTGCTCCGCCGCGTACCGAGCCGCAGCGGCTGGTCGGGACGTGTGTTCATGATGCCCGTCCTGGGTCGTCGTCGTTCATCGGATCGGCCGCGTCCGCCCGGCTGACGGAAGCAACCGTCTGAGGGTCGAGGTCGAAGAGTTCGCGCAGCGCTTCCGCGTACCCGGCGCCGCCGGGCTCGCTCGCGAGCTGCTTGACGCGCACGGTCGGCGCGTGGAGGAGCTTGTCCACGACGCGGCGCACGGTCTGGGTGACTTCGGCACGCTGCCGTTCGTCGAGGTCGGGCACCCGTCCGTCGAGCCGCGCCACTTCCATGGCCACCACCTCGGCCGCCATGGCGCGCAGGGCGACGACGGTGGGCGTGATGTGGGCGGCCCGCTGGGCCGCCCCGAAGGCCGCCACTTCCTGGGCGACTATCCCGCGTACGGCGTCGACGTCGGCGGCCATCGGGGCGTCGGCGGACGCCTCCGCGAGCGACTCGATGTCCACGAGCCGGACGCCCGGGATCCGGTGCACGGCCGCGTCGATGTCCCTGGGCATGGCCAGGTCGAGCAGCGCGAGCCGGACGGAGCTCGTGTGGGGCTGCGTACGGGTGCTCCTGCGGGGCTGCCGCTGTGCGGCGGCCTCGCCCTGGTCGGCCCAGGTCCCGTGCAGTTCGAGGGAGTTGGCGTCGACCCCGGTCAGCGCGGCGCGCCCGTCGGGCCCGACGGGACAGCCGTCGGCCTCGACGGGAGCGCTGATCGTCCGCGCGGCCCCGGCGTCGGCGATCCGACCGTGCGTCTGCGCGGCGGCAGCCAGCCGGGCCACGACGTCGGCCATGTCCAGCCCCGCCGGGGTCTGAGGCGCGGGCGACTGGGCCGGAGCCGAATCCAGCCCCGCCGGCGTTTGAGGCGCGGGGTCCGGGGCAGCGCCCCAGGAGACGGCGGCGAGCACGTCGTCGGCGCTCAGCACGAGCCCGGTGGCACCGGTGCACGAGACGACCACGTCGACTCGTGTCAGCTCATCGGCCACCCGAGCCATCGGCACGGCCACCGCCGCGACCCCGGTGCCCGAGGCAACCAGAATCTCCGCCAGCCGCTCCGCCCGGTCCGCGGTCCGGTTCGCCACGACGATCTCGGCGACACCGACCCGTGCCAGCGTCGCCGCGGCCAGCGAGGACATCGACCCGGCGCCGATGACCAGCGCCCGCTTGCCCGCGGCCCACTCGGCCACCGGCGTCCCCACGGCGAGCTGCTCCAGCCCGAAGGTCACCAGCGACTGACCGGCCCGGTCGATCCCGGTCTCGGAGTGCGCCCGCTTGCCGACGCGCAGCGCCTGCTGGAAGAGGTCGTTGATCAGCCGGCCGGCGGTGTGGAGCTCCTGCCCCAGCGCCAGCGCGTCCTTGATCTGGCCGAGGATCTGCCCCTCGCCGACGACCATCGAGTCCAGGCCGCACGCCACCGAGAACAGGTGGTGCACCGCCCGGTCCTCGTAGTGCACGTACAGGTAGGGGGTGAGTTCCTCCAGCGCGACACCGCTGTGCTGTGCGAGCAGCGTGGACAGCTCGGCGACGCCGGCGTGGAACTTGTCCACGTCCGCGTACAGCTCGATCCGGTTGCAGGTGGCCAGCACGGTCGCCTCGGTCGCCGGTTCGGCGGCCAGGGTGTCGTGCAGCAGCTTCACCTTGGCATCGGCGGGCAGCGAGGCCCGCTCCAGCACGCTGACGGGTGCGCTGCGGTGGCTCAGCCCTACGACGAGCAGACTCATGCCGGCATCACCGCCGGCACGTCACCCTCGGGCCCGCCCTTGCGCTGCTCGGCGGCGGTCCGCCCGGCCGGCGGCACCACGGCCGCGGCGGGTGCGGCGCCGCCCACGGAGGAGCTGCCGGCGGCAGCGGCGGCCGCTTCCTCACCGGCCTTGCGCTGCTCGTGGAAGGCGAGGATCTGGAGCTCGATGGAGAGGTCGACCTTGCGCACGTCCACGCCCTCGGGCACGGACAGCACCGTGGGCGCGAAGTTGAGGATGGAGGTGACGCCGGCCGCGATCAGCCGCTCGCTGACCTGCTGGGCCGCGCCCGCGGGGGTCGCGATCACGCCGATCGAGACGCCGTTCTCCTCGATGATCTTCTCCAGATCATCGGTGTGCTGCACGGACATGCCGGCGACCGGCTTGCCGGCCATCGCCGGGTCGGCGTCGATGAGGGCCGCGACGCGGAAGCCGCGCGCGGAGAAGCCGCCGTAGTTGGCGAGGGCGGCGCCGAGGTTACCGATGCCGACGATGACGACCGGCCAGTCCTGGGTCAGGCCGAGCTCGCGGGAGATCTGGTAGACGAGGTACTCGACGTCGTAGCCGACGCCGCGGGTCCCGTAGGAACCCAGGTACGAGAAGTCCTTGCGCAGCTTCGCGGAGTTCACTCCGGCGGCGGCCGCGAGCTCCTCGGAGGACACCGTGGGCACCGATCGCTCGGAGAGCGCGGTGAGGGCACGCAAGTACAGCGGAAGCCGGGCGACAGTGGCCTCGGGAATACCTCGGCTGCGGGTCGCCGGTCGGTGAGTTCGGCCAGTTGCCACGATGCTCCTGCGGGATGAGCGGGGCTGCAGGCGGCCACTTGTCCCAGGACCGCCCCGTCGACAGCAGGCTATGCCTTTGTGAACGCGTGCACAAAGATTGTGTCCGGTTTGTCCGACCAAAGTGACCGGGGTCACGCGCTCCCGGCACGTAAAGCCGGAACCATCGGCACGTCGAACCCGTTCAAATCCCAAAGGGGGCAAAACCGTGCACACTCCTCACAGATACGCCCCCGAGACCCCATAAATCGCCCATGATGGTAACCGGCGAGCGGGTCAGGCCCCCAACGCCCGCCGGAGCCGGTCGGGGTTCACCCTCCAGAAGGTGTGCTGCTCGCCGTCCACGAGCACGACCGGAATCTGCTCCCAGTGCAAGCGGTAGAGCTCCTCGTCCTGCGAGATGTCCTTCTTCTCCCATTGCGCACCCGTCTCGGCGCACACCGCGGCGACCACCTCCTCCGCTTCGTCGCACAGGTGGCACCCCGGCTTCCCGATGAGCGTCACCGTCCGCTCGCCGGGACGCTTCTTTTCCTTACGGCGCAACAAAGGGCTCATGCCACCCATTCTCCCGCGCCCTCGCGTAACAGCGGCGCCTCGAAGAGTTCACGCCTCCGCATCCCATCGGTTCGGGAACTCCCGAACACAGTGGCTATGCTCGCGTCATGGCCGCTCTCGGATGGCTCCCCCCTCGTCGGCGCTCCGCCACCGCACGCAGCGTGTTGGCGGGCGAGGCCTCGGCCGAGGCCGCCCGCAAGACCGCTCTGGCCGAGGCCCCACCGTTCACCGAACCAGAAACGGAACCGGAAGCCCTCACCGAAGAGGGCCCGGACCGGACCCCGGGAGAGCCCGTCTTCCCGGTCGCCGGCGACGATCTCGCCGCCGCCTTCTTCGACCTCGACAACACCGTCATGCAGGGCGCCGCGATCTTCCACTTCGGTCGCGGCCTCTACAAGCGCGAGTTCTTCCGCCGCCGCGAGCTCGCCCGCTTCGCCTGGCAGCAGGCCTGGTTCCGGCTCGCCGGGGTCGAGGACCCCGAGCACATGCAGGACGCCCGCGACAGCGCCCTGTCCATCGTCAAGGGACACAAGGTCTCCGAGCTGATGTCGATCGGCGAGGAGATCTACGACGAGTACATGGCCGAGCGGATCTGGCCGGGCACCCGCGCCCTGGCCCAGGCCCACCTCGACGCCGGCCAGAAGGTGTGGCTGGTCACGGCCGCCCCCGTGGAGACGGCCACGATCATCGCCCGCCGCCTCGGCCTGACCGGCGCCCTGGGCACCGTCGCCGAGTCCGTCGACGGGATCTACACCGGCCGCCTGGTCGGCGAACCGCTGCACGGCCCCGCGAAGGCGGAGGCCGTCCGCGCCCTGGCCGCCGCCGAGGGGCTGGACCTCGAACGCTGCGCCGCGTACAGCGATTCGCACAACGACATCCCGATGCTGTCACTGGTCGGACATCCGTACGCGATCAATCCCGATACAAAACTGCGCAAGCATGCCCGCACCAACGACTGGCGACTGCGCGACTATCGGACCGGCCGCAAGGCCGTGAAGGTCGGCGTCCCGGCCGCCGCCGGCGTCGGCGCGATCGCGGGCGGCGCGGCCGCGGCCATCGCCCTGCACCGCCGCCGCAGGTAACAACACCAGGCCCGGGGCCCTCGCACCCCGGGCCCGGCCGGACCACGGCTCCGACCCGGTCATTCGCTCACCTTTACCCGCGCCCCCGGCGCGGCACTCGGGCATGCCCGACTCGGTCGCGGCACCCCATGGAAGCGTCCATTCCGCGCACCCAAGCGATCAAGAATCGATCACCAACTGCGACTGAATATGCCCTCGACACGCAACAGAAGTGTCGGAACCGGTGATTTGAGCAACTGGGTGTAGCGCTGCCTGTACGAAGCGTTATTCTCCTCAAACGCATGCCACCGGCCATCTGTCGCCACGACGGGTGAACGGTCCCGCACTGCACGTGATGGAAGCTCTGCCTCTGGGAGTCCCGTGTACCCACCTGTCGGGGTTGACGCCTCGGGCCTGGCTCAGCTGCGCGCGACGGTCCTCGACCACCTGCGCGGCTTCGTCCCCACCGCGTACGCCGTCCCCGCCCTCGCCGCCGCGGTCCCTGCCGGCTTCGGCCCGGCCGGCCCTTGCTATGCCCTGACCGACGGCGGCGCGACGGTGGGCAGACGAGGTCGCGCCGCCGGCGGCTCGAACGCCGCCGGCACCGGCACCCAGGCCACCACCCACCGCCGCCCCACCGCGGACAGCGACCAGGCCCGCATGATGGACCTGGTCGAACGCGCCCAGGCGGGCGAGGCCGAGGCCTTCGGCCGCCTGTACGACCAGTACAGCGACACGGTCTACCGGTACATCTACTACCGCGTCGGCGGTAAGGCGACCGCGGAGGACCTCACCAGCGAGACGTTCCTGCGCGCCCTGCGCCGGATCTCCACCTTCACCTGGCAGGGCCGCGACTTCGGCGCCTGGCTCGTGACGATCGCCCGCAACCTGGTGGCGGACCACTTCAAGTCCAGCCGGTTCCGGCTGGAGGTCACCACCGGCGAGATGCTCGACGCGAACGAGGTCGAGCGCAGCCCCGAGGACTCCGTCCTGGAGTCCCTCTCCAACGCGGCCCTGCTGGAGGCCGTACGCAAGCTCAACCCGCAGCAGCAGGAGTGCGTGACCCTGCGCTTCCTGCAGGGCCTCTCGGTCGCCGAGACGGCCCGGGTGATGGGGAAGAACGAGGGCGCCATCAAGACGCTCCAGTACCGGGCGGTGCGCACCTTGGCCCGCCTCCTCCCCGAAGACGCCCGCTGACCCTCCGACACCACACAACCTCACATTCGGTGACCCCTCGATGACGCTGTGGTCAGATCATCCTTCGTCCGTAACCCAAGTGCCGCGACGCTCGTTGTGCGGAATGCAGGCTCCCTGTGGACACGCTTTGCCCGAAGCCGCTCACTCGAAAGTGTGGATGCGCTCAAGGAAGGCAACCTTCCGGACACCTTGGGGAGTCGATCGTCATGACGAGAGGAGGTGCCGCCAGTGATCGCGAACGTGACCCCGCACCGGCGGGCGAACGCCTTCGCCCAGGCCCTGGAGGATCGGACCCCGTCCGACCTTCCAGATCCGGACTCGGCGGCCGAGCAGTCCGAGGCACCTGCCGAACCTGCCGACCACGACCGGCTGTTGGCCCTGGCGAGCGTGCTCGGCGAAAGAATGCCGCGCCCGGAGCTGGACCCCGAGGTCAAAGTGGTGCAACGAGCCCAGCTCATTGCCGCCATGGAGGCCATGGTGCTGGAGGAGAGGGCCGGGGGCGGTGCCGCCTCGGACCCTCAAGTGCCCGAACAGCGGACCGGCCGCGGCGCCCACCGGGCGACCTCGCTCCGGAAATTGCGGCCCCGCTCCCGCTGGTCCAAGGGCATCGCGGCGGGTGGCCTCACCGTGGGTGTGGCCGCCGGGGCCTTCAGCGGAGTGGCCGCTGCCAGCACCGACGCCCTGCCCGGTGATCACCTCTACCCCGTGAAGCGGGGCATGGAGGACCTGAAGCTGGGGATGGCCGACGACGACGCGGACCGGGGCGAGCTCTATCTCGACCAGGCCTCGAACCGTCTGTCGGAAGCCCGTCGGCTGATGGAACGAGGCCGGCTGGGCGACCTGGACCACGAGTCCCTGGGCGCGATCCGCCGGGCCCTGGCGGGAGTGAAGCACGATGCGGAGGAAGGCCACCGCCTCCTCCAGGCAGCGTACGAACGGGACGGCTCGCTCGGCCCGATCCAGAAGCTGTCGTCGTTCTCCCGCTCCCACCGCGACGCGTGGGGCAAGCTCCGCGAGAAGCTCCCGGCACAGCTCACGGACGTGGGCGGTGAGGTGGAGTCGGTCTTCCAGGCCATAGACGAAGACGTGGCGCCGCTGCAGAGCCTGCTCCCCAAGGCACCGGAGCAGAGCCGCGGTACCGGAGGCACCCCCGGCCCGTCCGCCAAGCCGGGTACCCCCAGCGGCGCCCACCAGTCCGCCCCGGCCGCCGGCACGCCGTCCGGCAGCCCCGCGGCGCCGTCCCCCTCGGGGAGCTCCCGGCCCCCCGCCGGCGGCCTCCTCGGCGGTACGGGCGACCTGCTCAACCCGCCCGCGGGACAGTCGGCACCGCCCCCTTCGGGCACGCCGGAGAACCCGAAACCGGACATCACCATCCCGCCCCTGCTCCCGGGGCTCCTCCCGGGCCTGGGCCTGGGCGCGGAGGACGCCGAGTAACGGGAAGGGCGGGGCTGCCGAAGCAGCCCCGCCCTTCCCGTTCGGCCTCACCGGCGTTCGAGGCGCGGGGTCCGGGGGCAGGGCCCCCGGCACACAACGGTCAGAAGAACACGGACCGCCGCTGCACCAGCAGCTTGTAGAGCGTGTGCTGGATCTGCTCTCGCACCTGGTCCGTCAGGTTGAACATCAGCATCGGGTCCTCCGCCGCCTCCGCGGCGTACCCGTCCGTCGGGATCGGCTCCCCGAACTGGATCGTCCACTTCGTCGGCAACGGCACCGCACCCAACGGCCCGAGCCACGGGAACGTCGGCGTGATCGGGAAGTACGGGACCCCCAGCAGCCGTGCCAGCGTCTTCGCGTTGCCGACCATGGGGTAGATCTCCTCCGCCCCCACGATCGAGCACGGCACGATCGGCGTGCCCGCCCGCAGCGCCGTCGACACGAACCCGCCGCGCCCGAACCGCTGCAGCTTGTACCGGTCCCCGAACGGCTTCCCTATCCCCTTGAAGCCCTCCGGCATCACCCCGACCAGTTCCCCGGCCTCCAGCAGCCGCTGCGCGTCCTCCGCGCACGCCAGGGTGTGCCCCGCCTTGCGGGCCAGCTCGTTGACCACCGGCAGCATGAACACCAGGTCCGCCGCCAGCAGCCGCAGGTGCCGCTCCGCCGGGTGGTGGTCGTGCACGGCGACCTGGAGCATCAGCCCGTCCAGCGGCAGCGTCCCGGAGTGGTTCGCCACGATCAGCGCGCCACCCTCCGCCGGGATGTTCTCGATGCCCTTGACCTCGACCCGGAAGTACTTGTCGTACAGCGGGCGCATCAGGGACATCAGGACCTGGTCCGTCAGTTCCTTGTCGTAGCCGAAGTCGTCGACCTCGTAGTCCCCGGTGATCCGCCGCCGCAGGAACGCCAGCCCGCCGGCGACCCGCCGGTCCCAGCTGTCGCCGGGCGCCGCGGCCGGCGTCGGCTCGGGAGCCGCGGGCTCCTCCACCACCGGCTCGGCCGCGGGCACCGCCCGCACCCGGCGGGGGATCCGCCGCCGGGGCCGGTCCTCGTCGAACGGAATGACCTTGGCGTCCGCCACTATCGCTTCGCTCCTTCAGCCGCGTAGGCGTCGTCCTCGAACCTGTCGAGCGCGTTCGGGTCCAGCATGGCCGCCACCCGGTCCACGGCCCGTCCGACCCGCTCCGGGGGCAGCAGCCCGCTCCCCCGGCTCCGCGCGAAGTCCGCGAAGGTCTCGGCGGTCGTGTAGAGCGGCTCGAAGCCGAGGACCTCGCGCATCTGCGTGGTCTCCACGACCCGGCCGTGGGTGAGCAGCCTTATCTGCTCCGGCGAGAAGTCACTGGCCCCGACCGCCCGGAGCGCGGCTCCCACCCAGTTCAACGCGGGCAGCAGCAACGGCAGTGTGGGCCGCCCGAGCCGCCGCGAGCACTGCGACAGCAGCAGGACGCCGTCACCGGCGATGTTGAACGTCCCGCTGTTCAAGGTCCCGCGCCGAGGCTCCCGGGCCGCCAGCCGCAGGACTTCGAGGACGTCGTCCTCGTGCACGAACTGCAGCCGCGGGTCGTACCCCAGCACGGTCGGCATCACCGGGATCGAGAAGTACTCGGCGAGCGCCGAATCCGCGAAGGGACCCAGGATGTTCGCGAACCGCAGGACGCACACCGCGACGTCCGGCCGTCTGCGCGCGAAGCCCCGTACGTATCCCTCGACCTCGGCGGCGTCCTTGGCGAAGCCGCCCGCCGGCAGGGATTTCGGCTCCGTGGTCTCGGTGAAGACGGCCGGGTCCCGGGGCGTGCCCCCGTAGACGCTGGTACTGGACTTCACCACGAGCCGCCGTACCGTCGGCGACTTCTGGCAGGCACCCAGGAGCTGCATGGTGCCGATGACGTTCGTTTCCTTGACGGTGCTGTGCGCACCGCCCGTTCCCGCGCTGCCTCCGGTGACCGCGAGATGGACCACCGTGTCCACGGCGTGCTCGGCCAGCACTCTGGCGATCGCCGACTGTCTGATGTCCGTACGGACGAACTCGGCCGATCCGAGCCGGTGCGGCGGTGTCACCGCGTCCACCGCGATCACCCGCTCGACATCCGGGTCACGCTGGATCCGGCGCACGAAGCGGCCGCCCAACTGCCGGGCAGCCCCGGTGACGAGTACGACCTTCCCCACGAGCTCAGCGCCTCCCTCGAAGAAGTCCCCCGGCTGCACCGCAGCCCCTCCACCAGGATGGTGGAGGGGCTGCGGAGAACACGTACAGCTGCCGTTTACTTCTTGTTACGGCGCTGGACGCGGGTGCGCTTGAGCAGCTTGCGGTGCTTCTTCTTAGCCATCCGCTTGCGCCGCTTCTTGATAACAGAGCCCACGACTACCCTCGCTCACTTCTCTTCACTGGTGCGGGGCGTCTGGGCCCACACGACCTACGTCGGCCTAGCCTACCCGCCCGAGCTCTGAGCTTGTAATCCGAGCGCTTCCGCGTCGTAGCCAGGGGCATCCCGAGCCTCAGTCTCAGGCCGACTCCACCCCCACATAGGACTCTCGGAGGTACTCGTGGACCGCGTTCTCGGGGACCCGGAAGGACCGGCCCACCCGGATTGCGGGCAGATGACCGTTGTGCACCAGCCGGTACACGGTCATCTTCGACACTCGCATCACCGAGGCGACCTCCGCCACGGTCAGGAACTGAACCTCACTGAGAGGCCTCTCGCCAGCAGCCATGACACACCTTGACCTTCCGCGCATGACGGGCACCGGCTTCCCCTCCGGTTACTCCTCGTCGTCGCACGCTCACTCCCCAGAGTAGGGGCGCGTGATACGAGTGGGGAAGAGGAGCTACGGCCACTCCTGCCGCCCCGTCAGACTCGCACGGCCGAGCACGTATCGCGTGAGCGGTCGGTAGTAGTCCGCTCGCACCGCGTCATCAAGGGGGACGGCCACCGAGACCCGCCCCTCGGCTTCCCCGACGAACAGCGCGGGATCGTCCGTATCTGCCAACCCGATGGCCTCCACACCGAGCTGACCTGCACCGCAGACCCATCCGTGGTCCCCCACCACCAACTCGGGCAATGGCCCGCCGGCCTCCGCCAGGGCCCCCAACGCCACCCGAACCGGCAGCGGTGAATGGGTGTGCACGCCGGTCGCACTCCCCGGTTCCCGCACGCCGGGTTCCCGCACCAGTGCGACCCCCCGTACGTATTCGATCCTGTGCGTGCGTACGCCGAACCGGGTCGCCATGTCGACACTCACCCCCTGCGCCGGGGTGAGGACAACACATCCCGCCGCCGACAACGCCTCCGCCAAACCGGCGTAGAAGCCCAGGAGCCGATGCGGATGCCCCGTCCCGAACAGCACGGGCGACCGCGCCCGCGCCGCCTCGCACAGCCGCCCCGCGAAGGCCTCCAGCGCGGCCACCGTCCGCTCCGGATCGATCACGTCCGGCCCGCTGACGTGCGCCGGATCCGCCGAGACCCCGCACTTGTCCGCCATCAGCCTCAGCAGATCACCCTCGCCCCAGGCCCACTCCGGATCCAGCCCCAGCATCACCCGCGGATCCCGCGCCGCGAACAGCCGGTAACTGCGCAGGCTCTCCTCCCGGGATGTGGCGACGGGCCCGGCCAACCGGGCGGCCAGCAGATGCGCACGCAGCGCGCCGGTGCTCAACACCCTCCGATGCTCCCCCAACGCATCTGGCGGGTCATCAATTCCGGCGAACAGCCCCACAGTTGGCGTAACGATGCAGCATGATCCGCACCGTCGGTCAGGTCAGCATGCCGCGCAGCGGGAACACCGCCCGGCGCGTGGCCAGAACGGCCTGATCCGTCCGGTCCGCCGGGTCGTAGCCCGCGTCCCAATCCGGCCACGACGGGCTCCGCCCGTCCGTCATCCGCGCCGGCGCCATCTGCCGCGTCCGCGCGTACACCTCGTCCCGCCACGAGGCGGGCACCGCCGTCCCCGGATCCACCGGACGGTGCGCGGCGATCCCCACCAGATGCGTCCACGACCGCGGAACGACGTCCACCACCGCGTACCCGCCCCCGCCCAGCGCCAGCCACCGCCCGTCCGCGTACTCGTGCGCGAGCCGGTGACAGGACTCCTGGACGGCCCGCTGGGCGTCCAGGGAGACCGCCAGGTGGGCGAGGGGGTCCTCGAAGTGCGTATCGGCCCCGTGCTGGGTCACCAGCACCTGCGGCCCGAAGTCCGCCAACAGCTCCGGCACGACGGCGTGGAAGGCCCGTAGCCAGCCCTCGTCCCCGGTCCCGGCGGGCAGCGCGATGTTCACCGCCGACCCCTCCGCCTCCGGACCGCCGGTCTCCTCGGGCCAACCGGTCTGCGGGAACAGCGTCCGCGGGTGCTCGTGCATCGAGATGGTCAGCACCCGCGGATCGTCCCAGAAGGCCGCCTGTACGCCGTCCCCGTGGTGCACGTCCACATCCACGTACGCGACCCGCTCGGCGCCGAGCTCCAGCAGCCGGGCGATGGCCAGCGAAGCGTCGTTGTAGACGCAGAAGCCGGCCGCCCCGCCCGGCATGGCGTGGTGCAGCCCACCGGCGAAGTTCACGGCGTGCTCGGCCTCACCGTGCCAGAGCGCCTCCGCGCCCGCCACGGACTGCCCTGCGATCAGCGCGGACGCCTCGTGCATCCCGTGGAAGGCCGGATCGTCCATGGTCCCCAGCCCGTACGAACCGTCCGCGACGCCCGGGTCCTCGGACACCTCGCGCACCGCGGCGACGTAGTCCTCGCGATGGACCAGCCGCAGCGTCGAGTCCCCGGCCGCGGGCGCCGCCCGTACCTCCATCGCCCGGTCCAGCCCGAAGGCGCGGACCAGGCCCATGGTCAGCGCCAGGCGCACCGGGTCCATCGGATGGCTCGGTCCGAAGTCATACCTCGTTACCGCCTCGTCCCACATCAACAGCCCGGTCACCGACTCGCCGCTCATGCCGGACACCGTATCGGGCGCCCTCGGAGCCGAACGAGCGGGCTTGGAGGAGTGTCACCAGGACCAGCGCCATCGGCACCAGCATGGCGCCCCGGTAGCTCCACGCGTCGCCCACCGCCCCCACGAGCGGGGACCCGATCAGGAAGCCGACGTAGTTGAAGATGTTGAGCCTCGCGACCGCCGTGTCGGACGCCCCCGGGAACAGCCTCCCCGCGGCCGCGAAGGTCTGCGGCACGATCACGCACAACCCGATCCCCAGCAGGGTGAAGCCGAGCATCCCCACCCAGGCCCCCGGCGCCGCGGCCACCACGGCGAACCCGCCGGCCGCCACCAGTGTCCCGGCCCGCACCACGGTCGCCGCCCCGAAGCGCCGCACGCCCAGGTCGCCGACGGCCCGCCCCACGAGGGTGGTCACCATGTACACGTTGTAGGGGACGGTCGCCATCTGCTCCGAGCTCCCGAGCACGTCCTGGAGGTACTTGGCACTCCAGTTCGCCACCGTCGAGTCACCGATGTACGCGCACGCCATCACCAGACAGAGCGGCAGCAGCAGTTTGAACCCACCGGCCCCCAGCCCCTTCCCGTCGCCCTCGCCCTGCCCCGCCGGACCGTCGACGTAGCGCCGGCTCCCCAGGAACGCCATCGGCAGCAGGACGACCACGGCCGGCAGATAGCTGACGAACAGGTTCAGCTCCCAGTGCGCGCCCGCCCACGCCGCCGAGGCCCCCAGGATCCCGCCGAGGCTGTACGCGGCGTGGAAGCCGAGCATGATGCTCCGCCCGTACGCCCGCTGCAGACTGACCCCGAGCATGTTCATCGAGGCGTCCAGCGCACCCACCGACAGCCCGAACGCCCCCAGCGCCACCGCCACGTGCCACATCTGGCCGCCGGCTCCGACGCCGAGCAGGGACAGCAGCACCAGCGGCTGCGCCCACCGCAGTACGACGCTGGGCGCCACCCGTTTCACCAGGTGCTCGGTGGCCACGCTCGACGCCCCCGCGAGGATCGGCACGGCCGCGAGGAAGGCGGGCAGCAGGCCGTCGGATATCCCGTACCGGTCCTGGATGGCCGGGATCCGAGTCACGAGCAGCGCGAAGGCGACGCCTTGCACGAAGAAGCTGAACCCCAGAGCGCCGCGGCCACGCCGCAGCCGCACATCATCCGTCATGGCGGGTCAGCGTAGGGCCACGGGCTACCCGTGGGTAGAGAGATCACATACCCAGTCCCGCTTCCAGTCCGAGCAGTCCGGTGAGCTGCTTCATGTCACCGAAGTGGCCGGTGGCTCCGGGGAGCCGGTCGGCGGGCAGCATCGCCGTGAACCCGTACACGTCCATGCCCGCGGCGACGGCGGCCTGGATCCCGAGCGGACTGTCCTCGACGACCACACAACGGGCGGGCTCCACACCCATCTGCCGCGCCGCGTGCAGGTACAGATCGGGAGCCGGCTTCCCCTGGCCGACGTCCTGAGCGCTGAAGATCCACTCCTCCTCGAACCACCCGTCGAGCCCGGCGACCCGATGCCCCACGCGGATCCGGTCGTGACTCCCGGAGGAGGCCAGGCAGTACCCGATCCCCTGCGCGGTCAGCGCCCCCAGCACCTCCTCCACCCCGGGGACGGGCTTCAGGTCCTGCTCGAACGCGGCGACGGTCCGCGTGTGCAGGGTCTCGTCGAAGTCGGCCGGCAGCTGCTGCCCGGTCCGCTCGCGAACGAGGTCGTGCACGCGGTGCACGGCGGAGCCCATGTAGTCGCGGACCGACTCCTCGTAGGTGGTCGGGTGCCCCAGCTCGGTCAGGTACTCGGCGAGGACACTGTTGGCGAGCGGCTCGCTGTCCACCAGCACGCCGTCGTTGTCGAAGATGACGAGGTCGTAGCCCATACCCCCACAGTACGAACTAAAGGGACGTAGGACCCGTCTCGCCGGGCCGCCGATGACGCGTCACGGGCCTGCTGCGGCCATTCGGACGACAGCCGACCGACGACGGATGACGGATGACAGGCGACAGATCTCCGACCGGCCGGCAGGACCTGCCGATCCGGTCGTGAACGCAGAAAAGCCCCGCACCGAACCCGTAAAGGGCTGGTGCGGGGCTTCCGCAATGATTGTTCGGCGGCGTCCTACTCTCCCACAGGGTCCCCCCTGCAGTACCATCGGCGCTGAAAGGCTTAGCTTCCGGGTTCGGAATGTAACCGGGCGTTTCCCTAACGCTATGACCACCGAAACACTATGAAATTCTGAACATGCTGGTGTTGACACAGCTGTTCGTTATTTCAGAACTAACACAGTGGACGCGAGCAACTGAGGACAAGCCCTCGGCCTATTAGTACCAGTCAGCTTCACCCGTTACCGGGCTTCCACATCTGGCCTATCAACCCAGTCGTCTACTGGGAGCCTTACCCTCTCAAGGAGGTGGGAATACTCATCTTGAAGCAGGCTTCCCGCTTAGATGCTTTCAGCGGTTATCCCTCCCGAACGTAGCCAACCAGCCATGCCCTTGGCAGGACAACTGGCACACCAGAGGTTCGTCCGTCCCGGTCCTCTCGTACTAGGGACAGCCCTTCTCAATATTCCTACGCGCACAGCGGATAGGGACCGAACTGTCTCACGACGTTCTAAACCCAGCTCGCGTACCGCTTTAATGGGCGAACAGCCCAACCCTTGGGACCGACTCCAGCCCCAGGATGCGACGAGCCGACATCGAGGTGCCAAACCATCCCGTCGATATGGACTCTTGGGGAAGATCAGCCTGTTATCCCCGGGGTACCTTTTATCCGTTGAGCGACGGCGCTTCCACAAGCCACCGCCGGATCACTAGTCCCGACTTTCGTCCCTGCTCGACCCGTCGGTCTCACAGTCAAGCTCCCTTGTGCACTTACACTC
This sequence comes from Streptomyces sp. CLCI03, assembly GCF_053615355.1. Taxonomy (NCBI): domain Bacteria; kingdom Bacillati; phylum Actinomycetota; class Actinomycetes; order Kitasatosporales; family Streptomycetaceae; genus Streptomyces; species Streptomyces sp. CLCI03. The sequence continues at coordinate 3,622,152 of NZ_CM132132.1, forward strand.
AACACCTGATTGCCAACCAGGCTGAGGGAACCTTTGGGCGCCTCCGTTACCCTTTGGGAGGCAACCGCCCCAGTTAAACTACCCATCAGACACTGTCCCTGATCCGGATCACGGACCGAGGTTAGACATCCAGCACGACCAGAGTGGTATTTCAACGACGACTCCACAACCACTGGCGTGGCTGCTTCAAAGTCTCCCACCTATCCTACACAAGCCGAACCGAACACCAATATCAAACTGTAGTAAAGGTCCCGGGGTCTTTCCGTCCTGCTGCGCGAAACGAGCATCTTTACTCGTAGTGCAATTTCACCGGGCCTATGGTTGAGACAGTCGAGAAGTCGTTACGCCA
>NZ_CM132132.1:3627500-4355000 GCF_053615355.1 Streptomyces sp. CLCI03
GTGGGTCGCCGCCGACCGGACGCCCGAGTCCGCACTGTTCTGCGTCGTCGATCTGCACGCGCTGACCGTCGAGCACGAGCCGGCGCGCGTACGAAGGCTGAGCCGCCAGGCCGCGACGTTGTTCCTGGCCGCCGGGCTGGATCCACAGCGGTGCACCCTCTTCGTACAGAGCCATGTCGACGAGCACACCCGGCTGGCGTACCTCCTGGAGTGCACCGCCACCGACGGGGAGCTCCGGCGGATGATCCAGTACAAGGAGAAGGCGGCGAAGGCCCAGGTCTCCGGGGAAGGCGTGCGGCTGTCGCTGCTCACCTATCCCGTGCTGATGGCCGCCGACATCCTGGCGTACGGGGCGCAGGAGGTGCCGGTCGGGGAGGACCAGCGGCAGCACGTCGAACTGACCCGGGATCTGGCGGTGCGGTTCAACCAGCGATACGGGCACACCTTCACCGTCCCGAAGGCCACGCTGCCGGCGGTGGCCGCGCGGGTCATGGACCTGCAGGACCCGACGTCGAAGATGGGGAAGTCCCACGAGAGCGGGGCGGGGATCGTCTATCTGCTCGACGAGCCCGGGGTCGTGCGCAAGAAGGTGATGCGGGCGGTCACCGACAGTGGGGACGACGGGGTGGTCTACGACCGGGAGGCCCGGCCGGGGGTCGCGAATCTGCTGGACATCCTGGCGGCGTGTACCGGGGGTGATCCGGCCGTGCTCGCCGAGGGGTACAGCGGCTACGGGGCGCTGAAGCGGGATGTCGCCGACGCGGTGGTCGAGCTGTTGCGGCCGTTGCAGGAGCGGCACGCGGAGCTGGCGGGCGATCCGGCGGAGGTGGAGAAGGTGCTGCGGGAGGGTGCGGAGCGGGCCAGGCAGCTGGCGCGGCCGGTGGTGGACCGGGCGTACCGGGCCATCGGGCTGCTGGAGCCGTGACGGGTGGGGGTCCCGCGAGCCGCGGGACCCCCACCCGTCACGGCTGTGTCAGCTGTTGCCGGAGGCGAGCTCGCGGCTGCGGTCGCGGGCCGCTTCCAGGGCGGCGATGAGGGCGGCGCGTACGCCGTGCTTCTCCAGCTCGACGATGGCGTTGATCGTCGTGCCGGCCGGGGAGGTGACGGCCTCGCGGAGCTTGACCGGGTGTTCGCCGCTGTCGCGGAGCATGACGGCGGCGCCGATGGCGGCCTGGACGATCAGGTCGTGGGCCTGGGCGCGGGGCAGTCCGAGGAGGATGCCGGCGTCGGTCATGGCCTCGACGAGGAAGTAGAAGTAGGCGGGTCCGGAGCCGGAGAGGGCGGTGGCCGCGTCCTGCTGGGACTCGGGGACGCGCAGGGTCTTGCCGACGCTGCCGAAGATCTCCTCGGTGTGGGCGAGGTGTCCCGCGGTGGCGTGGCTGCCGGCGGAGATGACGGACATGGCCTCGTCGACGAGGGCGGGGGTGTTCGTCATGACGCGGACGACGGGGGTGCCGGGGCTGAGCCGTTCCTCGAAGAAGGCCGTGGGAACGCCGGCGGCCCCGCTGATGACCAGGCGGTCGGCGGGGACGTGCGGGGCGAGCTCGTCGAGGAGCTTGGCCATGTCCTGGGGCTTGACGGTGAGGATGAGGGTGTCGGCGCGCTTGGCGGCTTCGGCGTTGGTGACGGCCTCGACCCCGTAGCGGGTGCGCAGTTCCTCGGCCCGTTCGGCGCGGCGGGCGGTGACGAGGAGCTTCGCGGCGGGCCAGCCGCCGCGGATCATTCCGCTGAGCAGGGCCTCGCCGATCTTGCCGGTACCGAGGACTGCGACTGTCTGGGTCATGCCCGATCCACCTCGCCGAACTGTGCTTGCGCGTGAGCTACGTATACGTCCTCATCCTTGCACCCGGGCGGGGAACGGGGAGGTGCTGTCCGTAGTGCGGTCAAGGCGTTCGGTCAGGGGGTGCGGCGGCGGAGGGTGACCGCGCCGAGGGCGAGGACGAGCAGGGCGCAGGTGGCGACGATCGCGGCGTCGCGGACGAAGTCGGCGGTCATGTCGGTGTGGGTGAGGACCTGGGTCATGCCGTCGACGGCGTAGGACATGGGCAGGACGTCGGAGAGGCCTTCGAGGACGGGGTGCATGGTGTCGCGGGCGGCGAAGAGGCCGCACAGGAGCAGCTGGGGGAAGATCACCGCCGGCATGAACTGGACGGCCTGGAACTCGGACGCGGCGAAGGCGGAGACGAAGAGGCCGAGTGCGGTGCCGAGGAGGGCGTCGAGGAGGGCTACGAGGAGCAGGAGCCAGGGGGATCCGACGACGTCGAGGCCGAGGGCCCAGAGGGCGAGGCCGGTGGCGAGGAGGGACTGGAGGACGGCGACGGCGCCGAAGGCGAGGGCGTAGCCGGCGATGAGGTCGCCCTTGCCCAGCGGCATGGCGAGGAGGCGCTCCAGGGTTCCGGAGGTGCGTTCGCGCAGGGTGGCGATGGAGGTCACCAGGAACATGGTGATGAGGGGGAAGATCCCGAGGAGTGAGGCGCCGATGCCGTCGAAGGTCTTGGGGCTGCCGTCGAAGACGAAGCGCAGCAGCGTGAGCATCAGTACGGGGACCAGGAGCATCAGCGCGATGGAGCGCGGGTCGTGGCGGAGCTGGCGCAGGACGCGGGCGGCGGTGGCGGTGGTGCGGGCGGCGTTCATCGGCTCTGCTCCCGGATGGCGGTGACGTCGGAGGCGTTCGCGGCGACGGCGGCGGCGTTGGCGTTGGCTTCGTCGACGAGGCGCAGGAAGCCCTCCTCGACGGTGGTGGCGTGGGTGCGGGTGCGCAGTGCGTCGGGGGTGTCCTGGGCGAGGATGCGGCCCTCGCGCATGAGGAGCAGGTCGTGGCAGCGCTCGGCCTCGTCCATGACGTGGGAGGAGACGAGGATCGTGGCGCCGCGGGTGGCGGTGATGTCGTGGAAGAGGTTCCACAGGTCGCGGCGCAGGACGGGGTCGAGGCCGACGGTGGGTTCGTCGAGGACCAGGAGCTCGGGGGTGCCGAGCAGGGCGACGGCGAGGGAGACGCGGCTGCGTTGGCCGCCGGAGAGGTTGCCGGCGAGGGCACCGGCGCGGCTGGTGAGGTCGACGTCGGTGATGGCGCGGGTGACGGCGGCGGCGCGACGGTCGGCGGCGGCTCGGCCGGGGTCGAGGACGGCGGCGAAGTAGTCGAGGTTCTGCCGGACGGTGAGGTCGTCGTAGACGCTGGGCGCCTGGGTGACGTAGCCGATGCGGGAGCGCAGCCGGGGGTGGCCGGCGGGGTGGCCGAGGACGTCGAGGGTGCCGGTGACGTGGGCCTGGGTGCCGACGACGGCGCGCATGAGCGTGGACTTTCCGCAGCCGGAGGGGCCGAGGAGGCCGGTGATGCGGCCGCGGGGCACGTCGAAGGCGAGGAAGTCGAGGACGGTGCGGGGAGTACGGCCGGTGCCTCGGCGGACGGTCAGGTCATGGGCGTGGACGGCGGCCGGGTCTCCCTCGGGCTGCTTATTCATCATGTGATGAATAATGCTCCTGGCGGTGCCAGGACGTCAATCGTCGGAAAGGAAGCGGGCGGGCCGCCGCTCGCCGCAGGCGCCGCCGGCGCCGCGCGGGGACGACTACTTCTTGCGCTTGGGGCGGCGGGCGGCCGGATTGCCCGTACGGGTGCTGCGGCGGCGGGCGTACTCGACCTGGGCGCGCTCGTACTCGGCGCGGCGGAGCTTCTCGCCCGGCGCCTCCCCGAGGCAGCGCAGGAAGTACGCGATCAGGGAGCCGATGAAACCGATGGTCTTCAGGCCCTTGAGGGCGGCCTCGTCCGAGGACGGGGCCGGGCGACGGCTGAAGGAGGCCCAGGTCTTGGTGAAGGCGATCGAGCTGGCGATCGCGAACAGGACGACGACCGAGATGCTGAGGAAGGGGCCGACGTTGCCGATCTCCAGCCCCTCGTACGCGAAGCGGAGCATCAAGGCGGAGGAGATGGCGGTGGCCAGCGAGCCGATGGCGAGGCCGACGCGGAGCAGGGCGTAGTGGCCGTCGTGCTCGACCCAGGTGGTGCCGAAGAACCGGATCGGCTCGGGCTGCGGGCCGGCGGGCACCGAGGCCTGCGCGGCCGGCTCGGCGGGGGTCTGGTCTCGCTGGTCGTCGCTCACATCAGCGATTATCCCCCGCCGGGCCGATCGGGCCGGGTGTGTCTCACGTGTCAGACGTGTCAGACGTGTCGGACGGGACGCCGGTGCGCGGCGCCCCGTCCGCCGATCACCGGACTCCGCCCCGGACGATCAGCCGCACTGGTTGGTGACGTAGCCGTCGCTGCCGGTACGCACGTACGCGTCGGAGACGAACCGGCCGTTGCCGATGCAGTCCCAGATGTCCGTCGTACCGTACGGACCCGAGACCGTGGTGCCCTCGCACTGGCAGCGGAGCGAGACGGTCGCGCCGAGCGGCAGGACCTCGATGACCGAGTAGTTGGTACCGGGACCGTTGCGGACGTTCAGCCGCGTGCCCGGGGCGACCGGGAACATCGGGTAGCCGGAACCACCCGCCATGCTCTGGATTTGGCTCGAATCGTTCTCCACCGACATACGAAATCTCCCCCCATGGGCGTTGCCCTGCGCAACTCGCGCAGGGTAGCAGGACCTTGGAGATGCGCAGGGGTCATCGACTAGGCTCCGACGGGGGTGGTGAGCGGTGCATTCGCTGCGCGCGGACTACGTGGGATTTCCGGAGTACGCCGGGCAGTACCGGCTCGAATCGGTGCTCGGTTCCGGAGGGATGGGCGTCGTCCATCTGGCCACGTCCGACTCGGGGCTGAAACTCGCCGTCAAGATCGTGCACCCCGAGCACGCGGTCGATCCGGAGTTCCGGGCCCGCTTCCGGCAGGAGGTCGCCGCCGCGCGGCGGGTGAGCGGAGCGTTCACCGCGCCCGTCGTGGACGCCGACCCCGATGCCGAACGGCCTTGGATGGCCACCCTGTTCATCGACGCGCCGACGCTCGCCGAACGCGTACGGGAACAGGTCCTCGGCCCCGTCGAACTGACCCGGCTCGCCGCCGGCCTGGCCGAGGCCCTGCGCGACATCCACCGGGCCGGAGTGGTCCACCGGGACCTCAAGCCCAGCAACGTACTGATGGCTCCGGACGGCGTACGGGTCATCGACTTCGGGATCTCGCGTCCGGCGGACAGCGACCTGCGGACCGAGACCGGGAAGCTGATCGGCACTCCCCCGTACATGGCGCCCGAGCAGTTCCAACGACCCCGCGACGTGGGAACGGCCGCGGACGTCTTCGCCCTGGGATCCGTGCTCGTGCACGCGGCGACGGGACACGGCCCCTTCGACTCGGACAGCCACTACCTGGTGGCGTACCAGGTGGTGCACAGCGAGCCCGATCTGACCGGGCTGCCGCCACGGCTCGCCCCGCTCGTCGCCCGGTGCCTGGCGAAGGACCCGGCGGAACGGCCCACCGCCGAGGAGCTGATCGCCGAGATGCGGGCGATCGCGTACCCGACCGCCGAGGACACCCAGGCCTTCGTCCCCCGGCAGCGGCAGCCCGCCGAATCGGAGCAGGTCACGCACCAGCGGGTGCGCGGCGCCGCCGCGCCCGAGCCGATCCGCCGGCGCACCCGCCCGGCCGTCGGGATCGGGGTCGGACTGCTGCTCGTCGGCGTCGCCGCGGTCGGCGGGTACCAGTGGTTCGGACCGGACGCCGGACCCACCGACCGGATCGCCACGCGGACCGAGCCGGCGCCGCGGAAGACCTTCACCCCCTGGGCCGTCCCCTTGGGCAAGCCCGGTACGGGCAGCCGGATCGGGGCCTGCTCCTGGCAGTCGGCGGCTCTCTACTGCGCCGGGCCGGGCCTCGTCGCGGCCCGACTGGACCCCACGGACGGCACCACCGTGTGGGCGGTGGAGGCCGCCACCCAGGCACCCCGGACGACGGCCGTCGGCGCGCCGGTCCACGCGGGCGGACGGGTACTCGTCGTGGCACCCGGCAGCGAGACCCTCCAGGCCCTGGACCCGGGCACGGGAACGGAGACCTGGCGGCGCAAGCTGCCGGGCGGCTCACAGGTGGTGACCGCGGGCGGGCAGGTCCTGCTCGTGGGAACGACCGGCAGCGTCACCGCGCTGGACGCGGCCACCGGCACGGAACGCTGGACCCGGCGGATCGGCGGGACGGGCGCCGAGTGGTGGGGCGGCACCGACGAGTCCGGAACACCCGGGCTGTACGCGGCGACGCCCGGCAGCGACAGCGGATCCACCCAACTCGCCGCGGTGGAACCGGCGGACGGAACCGTCCGCTGGCAGATCCGGACGGCGGGACGGCTGCGCCCGATCGGCGTGGCGCGGGGCGGGCTGTTCCTGCTGGACCTCGACGCGTCCTCCCGGACCGGCGCGGTCGTGCGCGTCGACCTGGCGGCGCACGGGGTGCAGCACGTGCGGCTGACGGCGCCGGTCTACGACGCGGAGCCGACGGTGGGCCAGGACGGCACCGTGTACCTGTTCGGGACCTCCGGCACGCTGGTCGCGGTCGGCACGGCCCAGGAGCAGTGGCGGCTGGAGACAGGCGTGGCCGTGGCCTCACGACCGGTGTTCGCCGACGGCCGGGTGTTCCTGGCCGCCCCGGACGGACGGCTCCTCGCCGTCGACGCGGTCAGCGGGCGACCGGCGGGCCAGACCGAGCCTCGCATGGCCGACAACGGCGCCAAGTACACCTCCACCCTGCCCGCGCCCGCGGTCGGCGGCGGCCAGGTGTTCACGGGTGCGCCCGACGGGACGGTGTTCGCGGTGCGGGCGGGGAATCCGGGCGCCTGGTGAGACGGCGGCGCCCCCGCACCGGAGGGCGGGGGCGCCGGCGGGGTGCCTGTGGGGTCGGCCGTCGGACCGGGGTCGTCGGCCCAGGGACGTCAGCCCAGGAGCGAGACGTCGCGGACCGCGCCCTTGTCTGCGCTGGTGGCCATCGCGGCGTAGGCGCGCAGGGCCGCGGAGACCTTGCGCTCACGGTTCTTCGGGGCGTACACGCCACCGAGGGCCTCGTGGCGGGCCGCCAGGGTGGCCTCGTCGACCAGGACCTCGATGGACCGGTTCGGGATGTCGATGCGGATCCGGTCGCCGTCCTCGACGACCGCGATGGTGCCGCCCGAGGCCGCCTCCGGGGAGGCGTGGCCGATGGACAGGCCCGAGGTACCGCCGGAGAAGCGGCCGTCCGTCACCAACGCGCAGACCTTGCCGAGGCCGCGGCCCTTGAGGAAGGAGGTCGGGTAGAGCATCTCCTGCATACCGGGTCCGCCGCGCGGGCCCTCGTAACGGATGACGACCACGTCGCCCGCCTTGATCTCCTTGCGGAGGATCTTGTCGACGGCCTCGTCCTGCGACTCGCAGACAACCGCCGGACCCTCGAAGGTCCAGATCGACTCGTCGACACCGGCGGTCTTCACGACACAACCGTCCTCGGCGATGTTGCCGCGCAGGACGGCGAGGCCGCCGTCCTTGGAGTACGCGTGCTGCACCGAGCGGATGCAGCCGCCCTCGGCGTCCAGGTCGAGGGTCTCCCAGCGCCGGGACTGGGAGAAGGCGGTGGCGGAGCGCTCGCAGCCGGGGCCCGCGTGCCACAGCTCCATGGCCGTGTCGGTGGCCGTGCCGGAGCGGGCGTCCCACTTCGCCAGCCAGTCCTCCAGGCCCTCCGAGTGGACGGTGGTGATGTCCTTGTTGAGGAGACCGCCGCGGTGCAGCTCGCCCAGGATCGCGGGGATGCCACCGGCGCGGTGGATGTCCTCCATGTAGTACGTGCCGCCGGGCGCCACGTTCGGCGCGACCTTGGCCAGGCACGGGACCCGGCGCGAGACGGCGTCGATGTCGGTGAGGTCGTAGTCCAGGCCCGCTTCCTGCGCCGCGGCCAGCAGGTGCAGGATCGTGTTCGTCGAGCCGCCCATCGCGATGTCGAGGGCCATGGCGTTCTCGAAGGCCTCGCGGGTGGCGATGTTGCGCGGCAGGACGGACTCGTCGCCGTCCTCGTAGTAGCGCTTGGTGATCTCCACGACCGTGCGGCCGGCGTCCTCGTACAGGGCGCGGCGGGCGGTGTGCGTGGCGAGGACCGAACCGTTGCCCGGGAGGGCCAGGCCGATGGCCTCGGCGAGGCAGTTCATCGAGTTGGCGGTGAACATGCCGCTACAGGAACCGCAGGTGGGACAGGCGTTCTCCTCGATGCGCAGCACGTCCTCGTCGGAGACGTTCTCGTTGGAGGCGTCGACCATGGCGTCGATCAGGTCCAGCTTGCGGACGGTGCCGTCGACGAGGGTCGCCTGACCGGCCTCCATCGGGCCGCCGGAGACGAAGACGACCGGGATGTTGAGGCGCATGGCGGCCATCAGCATGCCGGGGGTGATCTTGTCGCAGTTGGAGATGCAGATCAGCGCGTCGGCGCAGTGCGCCTCGACCATGTACTCGACCGAGTCCGCGATCAGGTCGCGGGACGGGAGGGAGTACAGCATGCCGCCGTGGCCCATGGCGATGCCGTCGTCGACCGCGATGGTGTTGAACTCGCGGGGGATCGCACCGGCGGCACGGATGGCGTCGGAGACGATCCGACCGACCGGGGCCAGGTGCGTGTGACCGGGCACGAATTCGGTGAAGGAGTTGGCGACCGCGACGATCGGCTTGCCGATGTCCGCGCTCGCTACGCCCGACGCGCGCATCAGCGCACGCGCGCCTGCCATGTTGCGGCCGTGGGTGACGGTGCGGGACCTCAGCTCGGGCATGCGGTTTCACTCCCCATGAGTGCGGCTGTACGGTCAGCCGCGACTGCGGATATGGCTCAGATACGAGGCTACGCCCACCGCCCGCGATCCGGACGGCATGTCCGGATGCCGGGACGGACGGCTCATTCCTCGGTCAGGTACCGCTGGAGGGTGGGCGCCACCAGCGCCACGATCTTCTCCGGGTCGGCGGATGCCAGGGGCTCCACCTGGACCACGTAGCGCAGGATCGCGATGCCGACCATGTGGGAGGCGGCCAGCTCGGCCCGGAAGGTCGGGTCCGGGACGTCGAGATCGGCGGCGACCCGCGCCAGCAGCCGGCGCAGCACCAGCTCGCGCAGCACCTTGGCGGCGGCCTCGTGGGTCAGCGCGGAGCGGATCACGGCGAGCAGCGGGACCCGGGTGACCGGGTTCTCCCAGACGCCGAGGAAATAGCGGGCGAGGCGCTCGCCGACGCCGTCCGGGCCCTCGCCGATGACCGCGGGGACCACCAGGGCGGGCTCGATGCTGACCTCGATGGCGGCGGCGAACAGATCGTCCTTGCTGCCGAAGTAGTGGTGCACCAGCGCCGGGTCGACACCGGCGACCTTCGCGATGCCGCGCACGGACGTCTTGTCGTACCCGCGCTCCGCGAACACCTCACGGGCGGCGAGCCGGATGCGCTCCTGGGTGCCGGGGCCGTCGTCGGCCTCGTCCTGCCGGGGCCGGCCGGGGCCACGACGGCGCGGCTTGGGCGCGTCCGGGGTGTCGCTCACCGTCGGCGGGCCCTGTCGCGCTCGGTGGTGGGGGTGGCGGTGGTGGCGAGGTGCAGGCGGGTGAAGGCCAGCGCCTCGGCGAGATCGGCCTCGCGCTCGGCGGAGGACATCGCCCGACGGGTGTTGACCTCGATCACCACGTGCCCGTCGAACGAGGTCCGCGCGAGGCTCTCCAGCAGCTCGGCGCAGGGCTGCGTACCGCGGCCCGGAACCAGGTGCTCGTCCTTGGCCGAGCCGTTCCCGTCGGCGAGGTGGATGTGCGCGAGCCGGTCGCCCATGCGGTCGATCATCGCGGTGGCGTCGGTACGGGCGGTCGCGGTGTGCGACAGGTCGACCGTGAAGTGGCGGTAGTCGTCCTTCGTCACGTCCCACTCGGGGGCGTACGCGAGCATCTCGCGGTCGCGGTAGCGCCACGGGTACATGTTCTCCACGGCGAACCGCACGTCGGTCTCGTCGGCCATCCGCCAGATGCCGGAGACGAAGTCCCGCGCGTACTGGCGCTGCCAGCGGAACGGCGGATGCACGACCACGGTGCTCGCCCCGAGCCGCTCGGCCGCGGCCTGGGCGCGCTGCAGCTTGGTCCACGGATCGGTGGACCAGACCCGCTGGGTGATCAGCAGACAGGGCGCGTGCACGGCCAGGATCGGCACTCCGTGGTGGTCCGACAGACGGCGCAGGGCGTCGACGTCCTGACTGACCGGATCCGTCCAGACCATCACCTCGACGCCGTCGTAACCGAGGCGCGCGGCGATCTCGAAGGCGGTCGCCGTCGACTCCGGATACACGGAGGCGGTGGAGAGGGCGACTTTCGCGCTCGGGACACGGACTGGTTCTGCCACGGAGACAGGGTACGGGCCCGGACCGCCCGCTGACCGTGACGGCGGCCACGCGGGGGCTCGGGGGGGGCGGGGGCTTCGGGGAGCGGGAGCCGCTCGGCCGACGTCGGACGGGTGCGACGGGGGTGGGGACGGCGGGGTCCACTCGGGCGGCATCAGGGTGGGGCATGGGGGTTTCCCGTCAGTCCCATCGTCCCTCCGGGTCGGGCCGGTCCCTCAAGGGCGCTCCCTCCGGTCGCGTCACTGCGTGATGGCCTGCGGCCACCCTTGACCGACCGTCCCGCCCCGGAGAAACGAAAGACTGCCGAGAAGCCCCCAAAAGAACGAGCCGGGCGTTCCTTTTCAGGGGCGGGGAGATCAGAGCCCCCAGGGCGATCCCCGTGGGCACGGCCCCGAGACGGGCCCATGAGAGATGCGTGTCGGTGGCGATGGGGCGCATCCGATCGCTACGCGCTCCTGACATCTCAGCGTCCCCAGCCCGTCCTGGGCCGGACATAAGCCGCCTACGACCCCAGGCATTCCGCGCTCACCGCGTCCGACGGCCATCTGTGGCCGGACATAAGCCGCCTCAGATCGCTACGCGCTTCTCCAAGACCGCGACCTGAGGCTGTCCGGGGCACATGAATGGGGTGGGGGGAATCGGTCGCATTCAGAGGGTGGCCAGTCGCACGAGCAGGACCGTCAGCGTGCCGGCCGTGAGGAGCGACCCCAACACGGTGAACAGCAGATCGAGGACCTTCCCGTCCATGCCCACGATGAAGAACCGACTCGGTTTTTCGGGGTCGTATCGGACCGTGACGGAAGCCCCTACGCGAAAGGCCTTGGGTACCTTCCCGCGGCCGAACCTGGATGTGTGCTCGCAGGCGCGCCCGTCCCTGGACGTCCATGCCGCGACCGGGTGGTAAAAGGTGCCGCCCTCACTGCCCTCGCTGGTTTTGTGTCGAACGATTCGCCCCGCGGCGATGGCACCTTCGCGACGCAGCGAACTCAGATGACGCAGGCCAGACACACCGAAAGCGAGGAAGCCTGTGCCGAGCGTCAGGGGGATAAGGGAGAAAAGCCATTCGGGTCCCATGATCCATGCGACGCAAACGCCGAGGTGCCGGTTGCGACCTCTTCCACGTGTCGGACAACGACTATTCCGTCGTGGATGCGAGTCAGCGCGCATGGCAACCCGAAAGGCCGATGGTTTGCCGAATTTGCCCCTATTTGGGAATGGGTTCCTGAAGTGCTGCACGCGCTGACCCCCATCCACCACGGATCAGCGGAGCTGTCGACCGTCCACCCCTCCCAGCGCGTCTCACCAGCCCGTGACGGCCGGTGGTCGCGGTCTTGGAAAGGCACGTGGCGATCCGAGGCGGCCTATGCCCGGCCGCAGGCGGTCGTCGGACGCAGGTCGGATATCGGATCACGGTCGTGGGCGGCCTATGTCCGGCCCAGGACGGTCGTCGGACGCTGAGACATGAGGAGCGCGTAGCGATCTGGCGCGCCCACCGCCCCCGAGGCCGGTCCGGAGGGCCCCGTCTCGGGACCTCGCCCACCCGGACGTGCCTGAGGGGCTGTGATCTCCCCGCCCCTGAAAAGGAACGCCCGGCTCGTTCTTTTGGGGGCTTCTCGGCAGTCTTTCGTTTCTCCGGGGCGGGACGGTCGGTCAAGGGTGGCCGAAGGCCATCACGCAGTGACGCGACCGGAGGGAGCGCCCTTGAGGGACCGGCCCGCCCCGGAGGGACGATGGGACTGACGGGAAACCCCCATACCCCACCCTGATGCCGCCCGGGCAGCTCCCGCCGTCCCGAAGCCCCCGCCCCGCCCCGCCCCTCACGCCTCCGGTGCCGGCATGTGGTCCAGCCTGCGCAGGATCACGCCCTCGCGGAGGGCCCAGGGGCAGATCTCCAGTTCCTCCACGCCGAAGAGGTCCATCGCGCCCTCCGCGACCAGGGCTCCGGCCAGGAGCTGGTTCGCGCGACCTTCCGAGACGCCCGGGAGCGCCGAGCGTTGGGCCGTGGTCATCGCCGCCAGGCGCGGGACCCATTCCTCAAGGGACTTGCGGCTCAGGTCCCGCTGCACGTACAGGCCGTCCGCCGAGCGGGCCGCGCCCGCGATGCGGGCCAGCTGCTTGAAGGTCTTCGAGGTCGCCACCACGTGGTCCGGCGCGCCGAAGCGGCTGAACTCGCCGACCGTGCGGGCGATCTCCGCCCGCACGTGTCGCCGTAGCGCCCGGATGTCCAGCGCGTCCGGCGGGTCGCCCGGGAGCCAGCCCGAGGTGAGGCGCCCCGCGCCCAGGGGGAGGGAGACGGCCGCGTCCGGGTCCTCGTCGATGCCGTACGCGATCTCCAGCGAGCCGCCACCGATGTCCAGGACCAGCAGCTTCCCGGCGGACCAGCCGAACCAGCGGCGGGCCGCGAGGAAGGTGAGGCGGGCCTCGTCCTCGCCGCTCAGCACCGGCAGGTCGACGCCGGTCTCGGCCTTGACCCGGGCGAGGACCTCGTCCGCGTTCGTGGCCTCGCGTACGGCGCTGGTCGCGAAGGGGAGGACGTCCTCGCACCCCTTGTCCTCGGCGGCCTGGACGGCGTCAGCGATCACCGAGACGAGACGCTCGACGCCCTCGGGGGTGACGGCGCCGCGCTCGTCGAGCAGCTCCGCCAGCCTCATCTCCACCTTGTGCGAGTGCGCCGGCTGCGGGCGCGCACCGGGATGCGCGTCCACCACCAGCAGATGGACCGTATTCGAACCCACATCCAGCACACCGAGTCTCATAGGGGGAAACGCTACTGCGAGGAAGACTCGGGGGTTGAGTAAGGGGCGCATAGGCTTGGCTTTGTGCCAAATACGAAGAAGGCCAACAAGACCCGGTCGCAGAAGGACACGGGCAAGGACACCGGCAAGGGCAAGGCCAAGGCCGACGCCAAGAGCGGTAAGGACAAGACCGTGGTCGCGGCCGACGAGAAGGGGCTCGACTTCCCCCGGGCCTGGGTGGAGTTCCCCGATCCGGCCGACGACGAGCAGGTCTTCCGCTGTGACCTGACCTGGCTGACCTCCCGCTGGACCTGCATCTTCGGCAGCGGCTGCCAGGGCATCCAGGCGGGGCGGGCCGACGACGGCTGCTGCACGCTCGGCGCGCACTTCTCCGACGAGGACGACGAGAAGCGCGTCGCGCAGCACGTGGCCCGGCTGACGCCGGAGCTGTGGCAGTTCCACGACGTCGGCAGCGAGGGCGGCTGGACGCAGCACGACGACGACGGGGAGAAGCAGACCCGCCGCTGGGACGGCGCGTGCATCTTCCTGAACCGGCCGGGGTTCCCCGCCGGGGCCGGTTGCTCGCTGCACATCCTCGCGGTGAAGGAGGGTCGGGAGCCGCTGGAGACCAAGCCCGACGTCTGCTGGCAGCTGCCGATCCGTCGGACGTACGAGTGGATCGACCGGCCGGACGACACGCGCGTGCTGCAGGTGTCGATCGGTGAGTACGACCGCCGCGGCTGGGGTCCGGGCGGCCACGACCTGCACTGGTGGTGCACGTCGGCGACCTCCGCGCACGGGGCCGGCGAGCCGGTGTACGTGTCGTACCGCCCCGAGCTGACGGAGCTGATGGGCAAGGAGGCCTACGACGAGCTGGTGAAGCTGTGCGAGGCGCGCCTGGCCTCGCTGCTGCCGATGGCCCCGCACCCCGCGGATCCTGCCTGACCGCAGGCCCGGTCAGGGGCCCGGTGACACCGACGGGGCCGGGTCCGGGGCGGGGGAAACCGTTCCGCCTGAGCCCTCCGTCGGGGTCGGCGTGGGCGTCTCGGACGGCGGTGGGATCGTCGGCTCCGTGGGGGTCGGGGTGGGCGGCTGGGTCGGGTCCGGCGAGGGCGTCGGCGTCGCGGGCTGCGTCGGGTCGGGGGTGGGCGGGGGCGTCGCCGCTGGGCGGCCGCGCCCCTGGATGGAGACCACCGCACCGCTCGGGTCGACCCCGACCCGGGCCCGCCAGGCGCCGACGGGCTGGCCCTCGGGGTCCACGGCGATCCGTAGGGTGACCGATTCTCCTGGGGCGAGCGTGCCCGCGGTCCGGCTCGCGCGCAGCCAGGGGGCGTCGGACCAGAGCCGCCAGTCCACGGGGGCGCCGCCGGTGGCGGTGAGGGTGAGCAGGGTGACGGCGCCCTGGGCGGACGCGGCCACGGTGAGGCGGCCCGGGTCGCCGGCCTGGTCGGGGGTGGCGGGCGGGCCGCTGCTGATGACCTCGACGGAGACGTCGGAGGTGGTGTCGCTCTGGGCGAAGCCGGGGCCGCCGGTGGTGGCGGCGGCGTTGCCGGTGTTCTCGTAGGCGGTCAGCGGGCGGCCGTCGGTCCGTGCGGTCGGGAGCTCGGACTCGCTGGAAGAGATACGGGTGGGGTCACCGACGGCGGGCTCGCCGGTGTCGGGTCCGCCGCGGTACGCCGCCCACAGGGCCAGGACCGGGGCGGCGACGACGGTGGCGACGACGGTGGTGGTCACCACGCGGGCGCGCAGCCGGTCGCGGCGGGCCACGCGGTCCTTGGGGTCCATGGGGAAGCCGGTGCGGTCGAAGCGTGGGGCGGGTCGGCGGGCGCGGCCCCGGCCGGAGCGGAGCATCGCGGCGTGGACGGCGGTGCGGGGGGCCGGTACGAGGGGGAGCGCGGCGGAGTTGATGCCGCCGGAGCCGGGCCAGGGGCCGGCGGCGCCCACGCGTTCGGCGACGCGGCGGCAGCGGGGGCAGTCGTCGACGTGGCGGACGAGCTCGGCGCGCAGGGTGCTGGAGAGCAGGACGTTGCCGTCGCCTTCGTCGCCGGTGAGCCGGGAGACGCTGGGGCAGTTGCCGGTCTCGACGACGGCGAGGGCGGCGCGGGTGCGTTCGACCTCGCAGGCGGCGCCGGAGAGCAGTTCGCGGGCGGTGGCCGCGGGGGTGCCGAGGACGGCGGCGAGTTCGGGGACGCCGAGGCGGTGGCGGACGGCGAGTTCGAGGGCTTCGCGCTGTTCGGGTGTGGTGCCGGCGGCTTCGGGCCAGGCGAGCCGGGCCAGCTCGGTACGGCGGTAGGCGCTCACGTCAAGGGGCCGGTGGGCGTCCTGGCCTCGGTCGGGTGCGGTGTCACCGCCCGGCGCACGGTCGCGCCGGGTGTGCTCCGGCGCACGCCGGGCGGAATGCGCTCCCTGCCGTGCGCGCCGCTGCTCGGCGAGCCGGTGCAGGCAGCCCCAGCGGGCGAGGGCGTAGAGCCAGGCGCGCCGGTCCCCCTCGTCGGGGCAGCGGCCGGGATGCCGCTCGGCCACGGCGAGGACGTCCCCGAGCACGTCGGTCGCGGTGTCGTGGTCGCACAGGACCGACAGGCAGTACGTGAACAGGCCGTCCAGGTAGGGCTCGTGCCGGAACGGCGGCGGCTGCTCGGCCTCGTGGGGCGTGCGCCCATGCGCCCGGTGTGCGCCGGTGCGCGCTGAGGAGTGTGCCTGGTCGCTGCTGTTCACCTGGCGACCGTAGGCGGCGCGCCGGTGACGCCCTGGAAGCCTTCGCCACTTTTAGCCCTTACGGGTGAACAGATCGGTGAGGCGCTGACGCAGGCCCTGACGTGGTCGGACCGGCGAGGAGCGCGTCGAGGCGGCCGGGCCCCGTCGTCGGCACCGCGGTCCGGCTTGTCGGTGCGGGCGGCTACCGTGAACGCCATGGCTGCCCGCACCGCTCGTTCATCCGCCAAGGACCGGCCGTCCTACCGCTGCACCGAGTGCGGCTGGACGACCGCGAAGTGGCTCGGTCGCTGTCCCGAATGCCAGGCCTGGGGCACCGTCGAGGAGATGGGCGCGCCCGCCGTGCGGACCACCGCCGCGGGCCGGGTCTCCACCGCCGCCCTGCCGATCGGGCAGGTCGACGGCCGGACCGCGACCGCTCGCAGCACCGGTGTGGACGAGTTGGACCGCGTCCTGGGCGGCGGGCTCGTGCCCGGCGCCGTCGTCCTGCTCGCCGGCGAGCCCGGCGTGGGCAAGTCGACCCTGCTGCTGGACGTCGCGGCGAAGGCGGCCAGTGACGAGCACCGCACGCTGTACGTGACGGGCGAGGAGTCGGCGAGCCAGGTGCGGCTTCGGGCCGACCGGATCAACGCCCTGAGCGATCACCTCTACCTCGCCGCCGAGACCGATCTGTCCGCCGTGCTCGGGCATCTCGACGCCGTGAAGCCCTCCCTGCTGATCCTGGACTCCGTACAGACCGTCGCCTCCCCGGAGATCGACGGGGCGCCCGGCGGCATGGCCCAGGTGCGGGAGGTGGCCGGGGCACTGATCCGGGCCTCCAAGGAGCGCGGCATGTCCACCCTCCTCGTCGGCCACGTGACCAAGGACGGGGCCATCGCCGGTCCCCGACTGCTGGAGCACCTCGTGGACGTGGTGCTGAGCTTCGAGGGCGACCGGCACGCCCGGCTGCGGTTGGTGCGCGGCATCAAGAACCGGTACGGGGCCACCGACGAGGTCGGCTGCTTCGAGCTGCACGACGAGGGGATCACCGGGCTCGCCGACCCGAGCGGGCTGTTCCTGACCCGGCGGGCCGAGGCCGTTCCGGGTACCTGCCTGACGGTGACTCTGGAGGGCAAGCGCCCGCTGGTCGCCGAGGTGCAGGCGTTGACCGTGGACTCGCAGATCCCCTCCCCCCGGCGCACGACCTCGGGCCTGGAGACCTCGCGCGTGTCGATGATGCTGGCGGTGCTGGAGCAGCGCGGCCGGATCACGGCGCTCGGCAAGCGCGACATCTACAGCGCCACCGTGGGTGGGGTGAAGCTCACCGAGCCGGCCGCCGACCTGGCGATCGCGCTCGCGCTGGCCTCCGCCGCCAGTGACGTCCCGCTGCCGAAGAACCTCGTCGCGATCGGCGAGGTCGGTCTGGCCGGCGAGGTGCGGCGGGTGACCGGCGTGCAGCGGCGGCTCGCGGAGGCACACCGGCTGGGATTCACGCACGCGCTGGTCCCGGCGGATCCCGGCAAGGTGCCGGCCGGGATGAAGGTCATCGAGGTCGCCGACATGGGCGACGCGCTACGGGTGTTGCCGCGCGGCCGCTCGCGCACGCCCGCCAAGGAGCGGTCCGAGCAGTAGCCGAGCCGGGGGGACGATCCCCTGGTCAGGGGGTCCGCCAGGGGGGTCGGGAAGGGCCCTCCCGGGCCCTACCTGGCCAAGCCACGGCGGGGCCGCGGCGCGCGCCGGTAGACTTTGTGCTGGTCCGCCCGGCCGTACGCACGTCCTCGTGCCCGCGGCGCGGGGCGGCGCAACCCGCGACCGGAGGAGTGCAGTGGCAGCCAAGGACGGGGCAGCAGCATCCGGGAAGTCGGGCGCGAGCTCCAAGCAGGAGGCCATGATGCGCGCCTCGCTGAGCGCGGTCGCACCTGGTCAGCCGCTGCGTGACGGCTTGGAACGGATCGTCCGCGGCAACACCGGCGGGCTCATCGTCCTGGGTATGGACAAGAGCGTCGAGGCGATGTGCACCGGTGGCTTCGTCCTGGACGTGGAGTTCACCGCGACCCGGCTGCGCGAGCTGTGCAAGCTCGACGGCGCGCTCATCCTCGACAAGGACATCACCAAGATCCTGCGGGCCGGTGTGCAGCTGGTGCCGGACGCGTCCATCCCGACGGAGGAGACCGGTACGCGCCACCGTACGGCCGACCGCGTCTCCAAGCAGTGCGGCTTCCCGGTGGTGTCGGTGTCGCAGTCGATGCGGCTGATCGCGCTGTACGTGGACGGGGAGCGGCGGGTCCTGGAGGAGTCCGGGGCGATCCTGTCGCGGGCGAACCAGGCGCTGGCCACGCTGGAGCGGTACAAGCTGCGCCTCGACGAGGTCGCGGGCACGCTGTCGGCGCTGGAGATCGAGGACCTGGTGACGGTCCGCGACGTGACGGCGGTCGCGCAGCGGCTGGAAATGGTCCGCCGGATCGCGACCGAGATCGCCGAGTACGTGGTCGAACTGGGCACGGACGGGCGACTGCTGTCGCTGCAGCTGGACGAGCTGACGGTCGGGATCGAGCAGGAGCGGGAGCTGGTCATCCGGGACTACGTGCCGGAGCCGACGGCGAAGCGTTCCCGCACGGTGGACGAGGCGCTGGCGGAGCTGGACGCGCTGACGCATCCGGAGTTGCTGGAGCTGGCGATCGTGGCGCGGGCGCTGGGGTACACGGGCTCGCCGGAGACGCTGGACTCGGCGGTGTCGCCGCGCGGGTACCGGCTGCTGGCGAAGGTGCCGCGGCTGCCGGGCGCGATCATCGAGCGGCTCGTGGAGCACTTCGGCGGGCTGCAGAAGCTCCTCGCCGCTTCCGTGGACGACCTCCAGGCCGTGGACGGGGTGGGCGAGGCCCGTGCCCGGAGCGTCCGCGAGGGCCTGTCCCGTCTGGCCGAGTCGTCCATCCTGGAGCGGTACGTCTAGCCTGCGGCTCCGCTCGACCGATCGGTGGGGCTGCCCTGCCCGTTCGGCCTGCGCACCGCGCCGGGGCTCCGCCCCGCACCCCGCACCCCGCGCCTCGAACGCCGGCGGGGCTGGGGGGGCCGAGCAGCACCGGCGGGGCTGGGAGTGCCGCTGAGAGTTTCGGGTCAGTCCTGCTTGAGGACGAACGAGGTGCGGGCCACCGGCATGCCCGGGGCCTTGACCTCGACCACGTAGGTGTCGGGGGCCGCGGACCCGGCCGGAGGTGTCTGGCACTGGTCGGCGGCGCTGAACCTGCGGTCCCAGTCCAGTGACTGCTTGGTCTCGCCCTGCGCCGGGAGGCGGAAGAAGGCGTTGCCCGCGCCGGCCGGGCAGTCCGCCGAGGACCAGACGGCCTTGCTGCTGCTCGCCTGAAGGATGGTCAGGACGGCCTGCTTCGGGCCGAGGTCGATCTTGCAGGTGGTTCCGGAGGTGTTGCGGGCGACCAGTTCGAGGCGCGGCTTCTCGTTCGCCTCGTACTCGTTCTTCACGCTCTTGACCTCCCACTGCAGGGAGCCCGGTGCGCAGGTGGGGAGTGCGGAGTCCGCGGGGACCGGAGCCGGGCCGCCCGCGGCGCCGCCGGAGCCGGAGCCCGAGCCGCCGTTCGAGCCCGAACCGCCGCCCGGTTCACCGTTCTTGCCCGCGCCGCCCGTGGAGCCGCCCTGGGAGCCGGTGCTCCCGCCGCTGCCGGACTCGGGGCGTCCGCCGGGGGCCGCGCTGATCGCGGGGCCGGTGCCGGCCGGACCCGGGGTGATCGACGTGACGGGGGCGGGGCCGTCCTGGCCCTTCCCGTTCGTACTCGTCCTCCCCCCGCCGGAACTGACGGTCCATACGGCGAGGAGCGCGAGGAGCGCGACAACGGAAGCCAGCACAGCCCTCCGTCGCCAGTAGATGGAGGAGGGGAGCGGCCCGACCGGATTGCGCAGAGATCCCACGGACGGAACTTTACGAGAGTTCGCGGCCCGATCAGTGCCCCACATGCCGCGCGGAGGTTTTGATTTGCCGATGATCATCCCGCGGGCGCAATCGAGGGGCCGAGATCCGGCCAAAGGGTTGGCGCGGAGATCGATCCGCTTCCCCTACGTCGGGTGAGCACGGACAGCGCCGAGCGTCGTTCGCCGGCCCGGGTCCGGCGCGCCGAGGGAGGCGAAACGTGCCAGGATGCCGTCTGCCATGACTGCATCCCCCGCTTCCTCCACGGCCGTATCCCCCGACTCCTCCCACGCGCTGCACTCCCCCGTCATCGCGTGGTTCGACGAGCACGCCCGCGACCTGCCCTGGCGCCGCCCCGAGGCGGGCCCCTGGGGAGTGATGGTCAGCGAGTTCATGCTCCAGCAGACGCCCGTCAACCGGGTCCTGCCGGTCTACGAGCAGTGGCTGGCCCGGTGGCCCCGCCCCGCGGACCTGGCCGCCGAAGCCCCCGGCGAGGCCGTACGGGCCTGGGGCCGGCTCGGTTACCCGCGCCGCGCGCTGCGGCTGCACGGGGCGGCCGTCGCCATAACGGACCGGCACGGGGGCGACGTGCCGCGGGAGCACGCGCAGCTGCTGGCCCTGCCCGGGATCGGCGAGTACACGGCGGCGGCCGTGGCCTCCTTCGCGTACGGGCAGCGGCACGCCGTCCTCGACACGAACGTCCGCCGGGTCTTCGCGCGCACCGCGACCGGGGTCGAGTACCCGCCGAACGCGACGACCGCCGCCGAGCGGCGCCTGGCCCGGGCCCTGCTGCCCGAGGACGAGGCCACGGCGGCCCGCTGGGCGGCGGCCTCGATGGAGCTCGGCGCGCTGGTGTGCACCGCCAAGAACCCCGACTGCGCGCGCTGCCCGGTGGCCGGGCTGTGCGCGTGGCGGCTCGCCGGGAAGCCCGCGCACGAGGGTCCGCCGCGGCGCGGGCAGACGTACGCCGGGACCGACCGGCAGGTGCGGGGCAAGCTCCTCGCCGTGCTCCGGGAGGCGGTGGGCGCCGTTCCGCAGGCCGTGCTCGACACGGTCTGGGACGAGCCCGTGCAGCGGGCCCGGGCGCTGGACGGGCTGGTCTCCGACGGGCTGGTCGAGCCCCTGGACGGCGGCTTCTACCGGCTTCCGCAGGGCCTCCCCCAGGTCGCCCCGCAGACCCTCCCCCGAGCCTGACCGAAACTGACCCGGAGATTCCGCTTCCTGCCGGTAAACCCCAGCTCACGCGGGCTGTTACACAACCTATGGGTGTCCGTGCGTCCACCGAAGGCTGGCTCGCACAGGCCCGTGACAACCCCTCCGTACCTTCGAATCCGTAGGACACGGGGATGAGCGGTTGGACGGGTGGAGGCGGTCTCAGATGGCGCACGGTGAGGTGCTCGGTTTCGAGGAGTACGTACGCACGCGGCAGGACGCGCTGCTGCGCAGTGCCCGGCGCCTGGTCCCGGACCCCACGGACGCGCAGGACCTCCTGCAGACCGCGCTCGTGCGCACCTACGGCCGCTGGGACGGCATCGCCGACAAGTCCCTGGCCGACGCCTACCTGCGCCGGGTCATGATCAACACCCGTACGGAGTGGTGGCGCGCCCGCAAGCTCGAAGAGGTCCCCACCGAGCAGCTCCCCGACGCCTCCGTCGAGGACGGCTCCGACCAGCGTGCCGACCGGGCCCTCCTCATGGACATCCTCAAGGTTCTCGCGCCCAAGCAGCGCAGTGTGGTCGTGCTGCGACACTGGGAGCAGATGAGCACCGAGGAGACGGCAGCGGCGCTCGGAATGTCGGCGGGAACCGTGAAGAGCACTCTGCACCGCGCGCTGGCCCGCCTCCGGCAGGAGCTGGAGAGTCGGGATCTGGACATGCGTGCGCTGGAGCGCGGTGACCACACCATGCGGTACGAGGGGCGTGAGCGGTGCGCGGCCTGAACGGCCAAGGTTTGTCCGGAGGTTCTCTGGTACTGATGTCGGCGGGGACGGTCGTCCTCGTCGGCACAGCCGTGTTCGCGGTCGGGTGCGCCACGGGCGGCACCGGCCTGCGCGACGGCGGTCCGGCCCGCCCCGAGGCCGTGGCCAAGGCCGCCACTTCGGGGCCCGCCCCCGAGGACTCCGTCTCGGCGTCGTCCGGCCGGCCGCTGAAGAAGGTCGACCCGGTCGGGCTGCTGATGAAGGACCCCAAGGTCAGCACCGAGGTCAAACGGGACCTCAAGCCCTGCTCCGGCAAGGAGTATCCGGTGGACGTGAGCTACGGGAAGGTCACCGGCGGTCCCGTCGTGGACATCGTGGTGAACGTCCTGTCCTGCGCCGATGCCTTGGGCCGCGGAACGTACGTGTACCGGTCCGACGGAGCCACGTACGAGAATGTCTTCTCGGACGAACAGCCACCCGTCTACTCGGAGATCGACCGGGGCGACCTGGTGGTCACGAAGCAGGTCTACGGAAAGAGCGACGCGCTCGCCTATCCGTCGGGCGAGGACGTGATCACGTACCGCTGGAACGGGGAGAAGTTCACCGAGCAGGACCGAGTTCACTCGGAGTACAGCAATGTGGTCGACGGCGGGATCCCGCCCGCCCCGGCCACGAGTCAGAAGAACTGAGCACAGAAGAACCGAGGCGAGGCTCCCGCATGGCCGAGACCCATGTCCTGTTCGTGGAGGACGACGACGTCATCCGTGAGGCCACGACCCTGGCGCTGGAACGCGACGGGTTCGTGGTCACGGCCATGCCCGACGGTCTTTCCGGACTGGAGTCCTTCCGCGCGAACCGGCCGGACATCGCCCTGCTGGACGTGATGGTCCCCGGCATGGACGGCGTGAGCCTGTGCCGTCGCATCCGCGACGAGTCCACCGTCCCGGTCATCATGCTGTCGGCGCGCGCCGACAGCATCGACGTGGTGCTGGGCCTGGAGGCGGGCGCCGACGACTACGTCACCAAGCCCTTCGACGGCTCCGTGCTGGTGGCCCGGATCCGCGCGGTGCTGCGCCGCTTCGACCACTCCGGCGGCCCCCAGAACGGCTCGAACGCGATCGCCAACGGCTCGGACCCCGACCGCGGGGTGCTCTCCTTCGGCGACCTGGAGGTGGACACCGAGGGCATGGAGGTCCGCCGGGCGGGCGCCGCCGTGGCCCTGACCCCGACCGAGATGCGGCTGCTGCTGGAGTTCTCCTCCGCGCCCGGTACCGTGCTGTCGCGCGACCGCCTGCTGGAGCGCGTCTGGGACTACGACTGGGGCGGCGACACCCGCGTCGTGGACGTCCACGTCCAGCGACTGCGCACCAAGATCGGTCAGGACCGCATCGAAACGGTCCGGGGCTTCGGATACAAGCTCAAGGCATGAGACGGTTCACCCTCCGCACGGGGATCCGCTGGAAGATCACGGTCGCCATCGCCTCCGTGGGCGCCCTCGTCACGATCGCGTTGAGCCTGGTCGTGCACAGTGCTGCCCGCGTGTCGATGCTGGAGAGCGCCCGTGAAGTGCAGCTGGACCGCGTGCAGTTCATCTCCCGCAACGCCGACGCCGGCCGCAAGCCGCCCATGGGGGCCAAGCTCAACGATCCCGAACTGCCCGCCGAACTGCGGCGCAAGGCGCAGTCGGGACGGCGCGGGACCTACATCCAGGAGCGGCCGCACGGGGCACCCGAGGTGTGGGCCGCCGTGCCGCTCGGGAACGGACAGGTGCTGTCGCTGCACACGCCGTTCCGGGACGGCGCCAACAATCTGATCGCCGACCTGGACCGGGCCCTGGTCATCGGCGGCCTGTCCGCCGTGATCGGCGGCTCGGCGCTCGGCGTGCTCATCGGCGGGCAGATCTCCCGCCGGCTGCGCAAGGCCGCGGCCGCCGCGCAGCGCGTGGCGCACGGCGATCCCGACGTCCGCGTACGGGACGCGGTCGGCGGTGTCGTGCGGGACGAGACGGACGACCTCGCGCGGGCCGTGGACGCCATGGCCGACGCCCTCCAGCAACGGCTGGAGGCCGAGCGGCGGGTGACCGCGGACATCGCGCACGAGTTGCGGACTCCGGTGACGGGCCTGCTCACGGCGGCGGAACTGCTGCCCCCGGGGCGGCCGACGGAGCTGGTGCGGGACCGGGCCCAGGTGCTGCGCGCCCTCGTCGAGGACGTGCTGGAGGTGGCCCGGCTGGACAGCGCCTCGGAGCGGGCGGAGCTCCAGGACGTGGCGCTGGGGGAGTTCGTGAGCCGGCGGGTGACGTCGCTGATGCCGGAGGCGACCGTACGGGTCGTCGCGGACGAGATCGTCAGCACCGACCCGCGCCGCCTGGAGCGGATCCTGGGGAACCTGCTGGCCAATGCCGCGCGGTACGGGCGGCCGCCGATCCAGGTCGACGTCGAGGGCCGGGTCGTACGGGTCCGGGACCACGGGCCGGGCTTCCCGGAGGCGCTGCTGCGCGAGGGGCCGAGCCGCTTCCGTACCGGGTCGACGGACCGCGCGGGTGTGGGGCACGGGCTGGGGCTGACCATCGCCGAGGGCCAGGCGCGGGTGCTGGGCGCCCGGCTGACCTTCCGTAACGTGGCCGCCCGGGGCGGCTCGGAGCGCGAGGGTTCGGCGGCCGGCGCGGTGGCGGTCCTGTGGCTGCCGGAGCACGCGCCGACGGCGACGGGCAGCTTCCCGATCCTCAAGCTGCCGCAGGGCTGAACCGGGGCGGGTGGGGCGGGACGGGTACCGGGCGGTATCCGCCCACGGGTCCGTGACTTAGCATCCGTGGCATGACCGACGGTACGAATCCCCCGAGCCACCCGCAGCCCGAGCCCGCCCCCGGGAGCGGCGGATACGGGTTCCCGCCGGGACCGCCCGCCCAGGGCGGCTACGGCTACCCGACCCCGTCCGGGGGCTACGGCTACCCGCAGTCGGGACAGCAGCCGAACCCGTACCAGCAGGACCCGGGGGCCGGTTACCAGCAGGACCCGGCGGCCGGATACCCGCAGGACCCGGCGGCCGGATACCCGCAGGATCCGGGAGGCGGCTACCCGCAGGACGGTGGCGGTCAGTGGTCCCCGGCCCAGCCGGGCTTCACGAGGCTGGCCGGTCCGGACCTGCCGGGCTCCTCGCAGCCGGACTGGGAGGCCATGGCCGACCGCTCGGCGGCCGAGCGGCGCAAGAAGCGGTTGTGGATGCTGGGCGGCGCGGTGACCGTACTGGCACTGCTGGCCGGCGGCGGAACGTTCTTCCTGCTGGGCGACGACGACGGACAGGACGCCCAGCCCGCGAACTCGGCCTCCGCCTCGCCCGAGCCGGACGATTCGAAGGGGCCCGCGGCCTACACCGCGACCGTCGCGGGTGACGACACCCTGCTGCGCGACAGCTACGGCGGCATGGGCATCCGGCTGGGTCCCGACCTCAAGGTCGGTCCGCTGGGCAAGCGTTTCCAGGTCGTCGGCAAGGGCAACGGGAACTCGTGGGGGCAGTCCGCCGAGCCGGTCGTGGACGTGACCAAGAGCTTCACGGTCACGGCCCGCGCCTACAACTCCGCCACCAAGGGCTCGCGGATCGTCATGAGCCAGGGCGACGGGGAGTCGTTCTCCTTCGAGCTCGGCGTGAACGAGGTGAACGGCAAGCAGGCCTGGATCTTCCGTGTGCAGACGGGCGACAAGGGCGCCGCGGCCACCACGCGGACGGTCACCGCCGAGGGGCTCAACATGGTGAAGACGCCCACGCTGCTGATGGCCACGTACGACGCCGACAAGAAGGCCATCGCGCTCTACGTGGACGGCAAGAAGGCCGGCGAGACCCCGGTGCCGCCCATCTGGCAGGCCCCCGGTCCGCTGCAGCTCGGCCGGTCCAAGCACCACAACATATGGACCGGTCCGTGGCAGGGCGCCCTGCACAGCCTCAAGACCTACGACATGGCCTTCACGGCGGAGCAGGCCGCCGCGTACAAGGAGGGGAAGCTCGATCCATCGCCGAAGCCGACCCATGCCTGGCTGCTCACCTGATCGGTGAGCAGGGCGGGTCGGCCGGTGCGACGGGTGCCGCGGGCGCCGCGAGTGCGGCGCGTGCGGCGGTCGGGACGGGTCGGTCGGGTCAGACGGTGACGCCGTTGGTGCGCAGGAAGGCCACCGGGTTGACGGCCGAGCCGTAGTTCGGGGTGGTGCGGATCTCGAAGTGCAGGTGCGGGCCGCTGGAGTTGCCGGTGTTGCCGGACAGGGCGATCCGCTGCGAGGCCTTGACCTTCTGGCCGACCTTGATCTGGATCTTCGAGAGGTGCGCGTACTGGGAGTACGTGTTGTTCGCGTGCTTGATCACGATGGCGTTGCCGTACGCGGGGCCGTCGCCGCCGCCGTTCGGGCCGGCCTTGACGACGGTACCGGCGGCCGCGGCCTTGACCGGGGTGCCGACCGGGACGGCGAAGTCCTGGCCGGAGTGCTTGTGGGACCACATGTTGCCGCCCTTGCCGAAGGTGGCGGACAGCGTGTACTTCTCCAGCGGCTTGTCCCACAGGCCGGTCTTCGAGGCGCCCGCGGCACCGGCGGCGCCGGCGGTCTTGGCGGTGACGGCGGCCTGCGGGGCGTCTGCGAACGCGGCGGTCGTGCCCGCCCCGAGGGCCAGCACCGCACCGAGAACGGTGGTGCCGACAGCGATACGGGTACGACGGGTGTAGACGCGCTTCGCGAACATGTGCAGACCTCCGGGGCCGGGAACAAGGGGGGTTTCACACCTGTCAGAGGCATGAAGTGACCCGGCACGATCGAGCGAGTGCCGGGCTGGCTCAACCTTGGTAACCCGCGGCCCGGGACTTCCCCAAATGCCCCGATTACTAGCGGAACTCGTAGCGGCACCCCTGTGACGCGTCCCGTTGACGGCCTCCCTCCAGGGGCGAAGGTCCTGCGACAGGGCGTTTTGGATCTACGAAACGGCCTAGTACGTCCGTTTTGTCTTGTGCCGCTTGTCACCGAAGCCAGGACCGTTTGCGACCCACGTCACTAGGCTCCGGCCCGTGGACGTATCGGTGTTGGGAATCCGGCTGGCCTCGGGGGTCGTGACCCCGCTCGTCAGGAAGCTCTTCCGGCACGAGGAGGCGGGCGCGGGCCTGGTGGACCGGCCGCACCGGATCTCCTCCTACGTGGCGTGGCGCGAGAAACGCGACCTCGACGCGGCGGACCTGCGCAGGCTCGCCGACCGCTTGGTCGAGGAGGCCTTACGGGCCCCCGGGGAACGCCCCCTGCCGCCCGGCGAGGAGGCGGGCGTGGCGGCCGCCCTCGCCGCCACCCTGCACGCACTGGGCGACCTCACCCTCTCCGACGTGGAGGCCGTCCGCCTCGGACCGCGGGCCTTCGCCCGGCAGCTGCGGGCCGCCGCCCCGCACCCCGGGCTCTCCCGCGACGCCGAGCTCTTCCACTCCCGCCTCGTGGACCTGGCCTGCCTGCACATCCTCAACTTCTTCACCCAGCGCTCCACCTTCGTCGCGTCGACCCTGGTCGAGCAGAGCCGGCTGCACGCCGAGACCATCGCCAAGGTGGACGAACTGCTGACCCGCGTCCCCCGCCAGGACGGCCGCGACAGCGCCTTCGAGGCCCGCTACCTGGACTACCTGGCCCGGCGCCACGGCTCCCTCACCATCTTCGGCCTCGACCTGGCCCCGGGATCCTCCCGCTGGCCGCTGGACGCGGCCTACGTGAGCCTGGAGGTCACCGCCGCCCCCGGAGACCGGGCCGAGGCGCTCCCCGCCGCCCCCTACTCCCTGCCCGCCGACCGGCTGCTCGACGAGCACCCCCGCGTCCTGCTGCGCGGCGAGGCGGGATCCGGCAAGACCACCCTGATCCAGTGGCTGGCCGTATCCGCCGCCCGGGACCCCGGCGCGGGGACCGTCCCCTTCGTCCTGCCGCTGCGCACCCTGACCCGGCACGGCGAGCGGCTGCCCGCGCCCCGCGACTTCCTCGCCGGCTCCCCGCTCGCCGGGGAGGCCCCCGACGGCTGGGAGGGCCGGGTCCTGCGCGACGGCCGCGCCCTGCTCCTGGTCGACGGCATCGACGAGATCCCGGCGACCGAACGCGACCGGGCCCGCGACTGGCTCGCCGACCTGATCGCCGCCTGTCCCGGCAACCGCTGGCTGGTCACCTCCCGGCCCTCGGCGGTCCGGCCGGACTGGCTGGCCGCCGTGGACTTCTCCGAGGTGACCCTGACCCCGATGACCCGGGCGAACGTACGGGCTTTCATCGAGCGCTGGCACACGGCCGCGGACCACACCCCGCCGGAGTACCGGGACCAGCTGCTGGACGCCGTCGCCAGGAAGCCGGACCTGGCCAGGCTGGCCACCAATCCGCTGTTGTGCGGGATGATCTGCGCCCTGCACCGGGAACGTCGCGGCTTCCTCCCCACGGGCCGCAAGGAGCTGTACGCGGCCGCCCTGTCCATGCTGTTGCACCGCCGCGACCGCGAGCGGGGCCTGCTGCTGCCGGACCTGGCCGAGGAACCCCAGCTCCAGCTGCTCCAGCGACTCGCCTACTGGCTGATCCGCAACGGCCGCACGGAGATGGACCGCACCCGGGCCGAAGCGCTGATCGCGGACGCGCTGCCCGCCGTACCGGCCGCCCGGGTCCTCGGTGACGCTCCGGAGGTGTTCGCGCACTTCCTGGAGCGCACCGGCCTGCTGCGGGCACCGACGGAGGACACCGTCGAGTTCGTCCACCGCACCTTCCAGGACTTCCTCGGAGCCCGGGCCGCCCTGGACGAGGGCGGCCTCGGCGAGCTGACCGGTCACGCGGAGGACGACCAATGGGAGGACGTCATCCGCATGGCGGTGGCCCAGGGCCGCCCGCGCGAGCGCACCGAGATCATCCGGGGCCTGCTCGACCGCGGCCCCGACCGGTCCGTGCTCCTGGCCTACGCCTCCCTCCAGTACGCGGCGGAACTCACCCCCGCGCTGCGCGCCGAGGCCGAGGCCGCGGTACGGCACCTGCTGCCGCCCCGGAGCATCGACCAGGCCCAGGAGCTGGGCCGGACCGGACCGCTCGTGCTGGAACTGCTGGCCGACCCGGCCGAGGCGAGCGAGGAGGAGGCCCTGATGGCCGTCGCGGCGGCCGGCGAGACCCTCTCGGACCTGGCCGTCCCCTACCTGGCGGGCTTCCGCGACACGCGGTCGCCCGCGGTCCACCACGCCCTGGTCTCGCTGTGGGGCCGCTTCGACGCCCGGGAGTACGCCCGGGAAGTGATCGAACACCTCCGCCACGATCCGCACGCCCTGCAGATCCTGCGCGACGGCCAGGCGGACGCCTTGCACGCGTTCACACGGCCGCCGGGGCTCGTCGTGCGCGGTGCGGTGTCCGCCCGCGCCCTGTCCGCACTGTGCTCCCGCGTACAGGTGGTGAGTCTGAGCCTCCTCGAACTCGAAGAGCTCACCGATCTGGACTTCCTGCGAGGACAGGAGGCGCTCGACGTGCTGGAGGTCAACCGGTGCCACGGGCTCACGGACGTGACGGCCCTCCACGGCCTGCCGATACGGGTCGCCCGCCTGAGCATGTCCGTGCCGGGACTGCACGAGGCCATCGCGAGCTGGCCCCGCCTGCGGTCACTGGAGTTGTACTCGCCGCACCCCTGGTCGGCCCGCGACCTCGCACCCGGAGCGGAGCTCGAATCCCTGATCCTGAACACCGCCTCGGTGCGGATGGAGGGCCTGGGCCGGCATACGGGGCTGCGCATCCTGAACCTCGGCCACGGTTGGCGGCCCACCGGCCCGGCGGACTGGGCCGAGCTGTCCCGGCTGGACCGGCTGGAGGAGCTGGCCGTGTCGGACGAGGTCCTGGCGAGCCTGGTCGAGCACCTGAGGCTGCCGTCGCTGCGGACCCTTCGGCTGTACGAGGACGAACCGATGGCGCCCGGCCTGGCGGAGCGGCTGGCCCGGCGCTTCCCCGAGACCGAGGTCGAGTCCTTCTACACGGTGTACGAGCAGTGACCCGATGACGGAAAAGGGGCGGCCCCAGGACCTGTGGGTCCTGGGGCCGCCCCTTACCGCTCGGTCGCGTCACGCGCCCTTCGACAGGTCCGGGCCGGAGCCCGTGGCCTCGATCGGGGGGAGGTCGGGCAGAGCCGACTTCTCCTCGCCGCGGAAGGTGAACTTGGCGTCCTCGCCCTCACCCTCCTTGCCGACGACCACGATGTGACCGGGACGCAGCTCGCCGAAGAGGATCTTCTCCGACAGGATGTCCTCGATCTCGCGCTGGATGGTCCGGCGCAGCGGCCGGGCACCCAGGATCGGGTCGTAGCCCCGCTTGGCGAGCAGGAGCTTGGCGTCACCGCTCAGCTCGATGCCCATGTCGCGGTCCTTGAGGCGCTCGTCGACCTTGGCGATCATGAGGTCGACGATCTGGATGATGTCTTCCTCGGTGAGCTGGTGGAAGACGACCGTGTCGTCGACACGGTTGAGGAACTCGGGCCGGAAGTGCTGCTTGAGCTCTTCGTTGACCTTCGCCTTCATCCGGTCGTATCCGGTCTTGGTGTCGCCCTGAGCCGCGAAGCCCAGGTTGAAGCCCTTCGAGATGTCCCGGGTACCCAGGTTGGTCGTCATGATGATGACCGTGTTCTTGAAGTCCACGACCCGGCCCTGGGAGTCGGTCAGGCGACCGTCCTCCAGGATCTGGAGAAGGGAATTGAAGATATCCGGGTGGGCCTTCTCGACCTCGTCGAAGAGGACGACGGAGAACGGCTTCCGGCGCACCTTCTCGGTGAGCTGGCCGCCCTCTTCGTAGCCCACGTAGCCGGGGGGCGAACCGAAGAGACGGGAAACCGTGTGCTTCTCGCTGAACTCCGACATGTCGAGGGAGATCAGCGCGTCCTCGTCGCCGAAGAGGAATTCGGCGAGCGTCTTGGAGAGCTCGGTCTTACCGACACCGGACGGGCCGGCGAAGATGAACGAGCCACCCGGGCGCTTCGGGTCCTTCAGACCGGCACGGGTACGGCGGATCGCCTGGGAGAGCGCCTTGATGGCGTCCTTCTGGCCGATGACCCGACGGTGGAGCTCGTCCTCCATGCGGAGCAGTCGCGAGGACTCCTCCTCGGTGAGCTTGAAGACGGGAATGCCGGTCGCGGTCGCGAGGACTTCGGCGATGAGCTCACCGTCGACCTCGGCGACGACGTCCATGTCGCCGGCCTTCCATTCCTTCTCGCGCTTGGTCTTCGCCGCCAGCAGCTGCTTCTCCTTGTCACGGAGAGACGCCGCCTTCTCGAAGTCCTGGGAGTCGATGGCCGACTCCTTGTCGCGACGCACGCCCGCGATCTTCTCGTCGAACTCGCGGAGGTCCGGCGGCGCGGTCATCCGACGGATGCGCATCCGGGAGCCGGCCTCGTCGATCAGGTCGATCGCCTTGTCCGGGAGGAAGCGGTCCGAGATGTACCGGTCCGCCAGCGTCGCCGCCTGGACGAGGGCCTCGTCCGTGATGGAGACGCGGTGGTGGGCCTCGTAGCGGTCGCGCAGGCCCTTGAGGATCTCGATCGTGTGGGGGAGGGAAGGCTCCGCCACCTGGATCGGCTGGAAGCGGCGCTCAAGGGCCGCGTCCTTCTCGAGGTGCTTGCGGTACTCGTCGAGCGTCGTGGCACCGATGGTCTGGAGCTCACCACGGGCCAGCATGGGCTTGAGGATGCTGGCGGCGTCGATCGCGCCCTCGGCGGCACCCGCACCCACGAGGGTGTGGAGCTCGTCGATGAACAGGATGATGTCGCCGCGGGTGCGGATCTCCTTGAGCACCTTCTTCAGGCGCTCCTCGAAGTCACCGCGGTAGCGGGAACCCGCGACCAGGGCGCCGAGGTCGAGCGTGTAGAGGTGCTTGTCCTTGAGCGTCTCGGGAACCTCGCCCTTGACGATCGCCTGGGCCAGGCCCTCGACGACGGCGGTCTTGCCGACGCCGGGCTCGCCGATGAGGACCGGGTTGTTCTTCGTGCGGCGGGACAGCACCTGCATGACCCGCTCGATCTCCTTCTCGCGCCCGATGACCGGGTCGAGCTTGGATTCGCGGGCCGCCTGGGTGAGGTTGCGGCCGAACTGGTCCAGGACGAGCGAGGTCGAGGGCGTACCCTCGGCCGGGCCGCCGGCAGTGGCCGACTCCTTGCCTCCACCGGTGTAGCCGGAGAGCAGCTGGATGACCTGCTGCCGGACTCGGTTGAGATCGGCGCCCAGCTTCACGAGGACCTGGGCGGCGACGCCCTCGCCCTCGCGGATCAGGCCGAGCAGGATGTGCTCGGTGCCGATGTAGTTGTGGCCGAGCTGGAGGGCCTCTCGGAGCGAAAGCTCCAGGACCTTCTTCGCCCGCGGGGTGAAGGGGATGTGGCCGGACGGGGCCTGCTGCCCCTGACCGATGATCTCCTCAACCTGCTGGCGAACAGCCTCGAGCGAAATCCCGAGGCTCTCCAGGGCCTTAGCGGCGACACCCTCACCCTCGTGGATCAAGCCCAGGAGGATGTGCTCGGTGCCGATGTAGTTGTGGTTGAGCATCCGGGCTTCTTCCTGAGCCAGGACGACAACCCGCCGCGCGCGGTCGGTGAACCTCTCGAACATCGTTTATCGCTCCTCAGAGCGGTCGGGCAGTTCGGGGTCGGTCCCCGCCCTGTCCTTCCGCATGCTAGTCCCGTGGGGCGGGACAGCTCATTCCAACTGCCGACATCCGTCCACGGCTCACCCCTGCATCAGCGGGAAAACCGGCTTGAAGAGCCGACAACTGCTCCAACTCGATGGTGCGAGACGATGTTCCCGCAGGCCAGGCAGATACCCGTCATGCGTGTACGCCGACGGCGAACGGAGACCCGTCAAATCAGCGTGTCGCCCCGATCCACTAGGAATGTCTTACCCGTAAGGACTGACACTCCATGCCGGTGGCACCGGTTCCCTCAGCTAAGGGCGAACACGGTTGCGTCCCGAATGCGGACTCCGGAGTCCACGGAAGTTTACGTTCCGCACGGCGGTGAGTGCGGTCCGTCACATTGAGCGTAACCCGGAGGCGTTTCGGAAGTTGCTCCGGACATGGCCGTCACCCTGCCGCTCGCCACGCCGCTCGTGCCGTCGCCCCGCCCGACGCCCGAGGAGGACGCCTACGCCTCCTGGTACGGGAGGGTGCTCGGCTGGACCGTCACGGGCGGGCCGCCGGTCCAGCTCGCGACCGGGGTCCGGTTCGACGTGCTGGAGCTGCCGTCCGACGCGGGGGCCGCGCTGTTGCGCAGGCCGGTCGCGACGGGCCCGGTGGCCCTGATGGGACGCCGGATGCGGTTCCTGGTGGCCGCGGGCGGCGCCGAGGAGCTGGACGGGCTGCTGGACTGGCTCGAATGGGGCGGGGTCGCCCTCGATCTGACCGCCCTGGGTGCGGGTGGCCGGATCACCGCCCCGGTGCCACCGGGGCATGCCGTACGGGACGGGTGTCCCCGGGGGGCCGCCGTGTGGCTACGGCCCCCCGAGCAGGGGTGCGAGGCACTTCTGCCTGCCCTGTCCGGTCCCGGACAGGGTGCCGGTCCCGGCCGGGTGGGCGCCGGTCCCGATCTCGTGCGCCTGGTCTCCGCGGCGGCGACGGAATGCCACCGCGCGCGACTCCGGCGCCGGACGCCCTCGCGGAGCGCCGTGGCCGGGCCTCCCTCACGGGCCGGCCGGGTCAGTCCCTGACGGGTCAGCCCCGGTTCTCGTAGGCGTCGCGGATGTCCTGCGGTACGCGGCCGCGGTCGTTGACGCTGAGGCCCTGGGACTTCGCCCAGGCGCGGATCTCCGCGGTGTCCGGGTTGCCGGACGCCACGGCCGTACGGCCCTTGGCGCGACCGGTGGACGCGCGGCCACCGGTGCGGCGGCCGCCCTTGGTGTACGGGTCGAGCAGACCGCGGAGCTTTTCAGCGTTGGCGGTGGTGAGGTCGATCTCGTAGGTCTTGCCGTCCAGAGCGAACGTCACCGTCTCGTCCGCCTCGCCACCGTCGAGGTCGTCGACAAGAAGGACCTGAACCTTCTGTGCCACCGGGATTTCCTTTCATCGAAAAGCAGTACGCGGAAAGGAAACCGCTTTTGCCTGGAAAACACAAACCCCCGGGGAGAGGTTCGAGACCGCAACAGGGCGGGAAACGTACGCGATTCGGACATAGGCCACAGGCAGGCGGAGCACCGGAAAAGCTGAGGCCATCGATCAGAGGTGCAGAAGCATCCGACTGTTGCCCAAGGTGTTCGGCTTCACTCGTTCGAGACCGAGGAACTCGGCGACACCCTCGTCATAGGAACGCAGCAGCTCCATGTAGACATCGGTCTTGACCGGGGTCTCGCCGATCTCGACGAAGCCGTGCTTCGCGAAGAACTCGACTTCGAAGGTGAGGCAGAAAACCCGGCTCACCCCGAGGGTGCGGGCGGTACGCAACAACTGCTCCAGCACCTGATGCCCGACTCCGGCACCCTTCAAGCCCCGGTCCACGGCGAGAGTGCGTACTTCGGCAAGGTCTTCCCACATCACGTGGAGAGCCCCGCAGCCGACGACCTGACCGTCGGACTCGCGTTCCGCGACCCAGAACTCCTGGATGTCCTCGTAAAGGACGACCGGAGCTTTGTCGAGCAGGATCCGCTGCTGCACGTACTGGTCGAGGAGGCGGCGCAGCGCGGGAACATCACGCGTCCGGGCACGGCGGATCGTCACTGTTTCTGCATGTGCAGTGGAAAACTCTCCCATGGCTGCGGACGTTATCGCCCCGGCTCCTGCGGGCGCTCGTCGGACTCCCCTTCGGCCGCGGGCGGAGCGGTGGGTTCTGCGGCGGCGTCCGCGCCCGACCCGTCGTCGTACTGGACCACGCGCACGGCGTCCCGGAGGGCTTCCCGCTGTTCCGCGGACATCATGCCGAAGAAGGCCACGAGGGCGGCCGCGGGGTTGTCGCTCGTCGACCAGGCTTCGTTCATCAGTGCGGCCGAGTAGGCGGCGCGGGTGGAGACCGCCGTATATCGATAGGCGCGGCCTTCGGCTTCCCGGCGGACCCAGCCCTTCTGATGGAGATTGTCCATAACGGTCATGACCGTGGTGTACGCGATGGACCGTTCCTGCTGGAGGTCTTCCAGTACTTCTCGCACGGTGACCGGGCGGTTCCACTGCCACACCCGTGTCATGACGGCGTCTTCGAGTTCTCCCAGGGGGCGAGGCACACCAGCACGATAGTGCGGCTTGTGCGGAATTGCCCGACTATTCGCTCGGCAACGCGCAGGAAAAACGGGCGCGCGGCCGGTGAGGCCGCACGCCCGAGGGGGTTACTTCTGCTGCTGGGTGGCTTCGGCCCGGGCGAGCACGGCGTCGACCGCCGCGTCTTCCTTGGCCTTGTTGGAACCGCCCTGGCTCTTCACGATCGTCACGACGAGAGCGATGAAGAACGTGGCCATCACGAAGGGGGGCACGAGCGCGGAGACATAGTCCATGCCCCACAGCGTAGCTACCCGGCGGCGAGCCCGGCCTCCGGGGGCGGGGTGGGCTTGCGGCGTGGCGGGAACACCTCACCGGGGGTCGGAATCGGCCGCTCCGGGCGCGGCGGCTCCTTGGGGTTCGGCGCCGGACGGGCCGGCGGGTCGTCCTTCTCCTTGCCGCCGGCCAGGGCCAGCAGCCGGGTCCGGGGCGCGGGGGCGGTCGACAGCCGCCGGCGTACGGAGCGCTCCGCGACCGTGCGGACCCGTTCCAGCAGTGCGGCGGCGACCGGATTGGCGCGGAGCGCGCGCAGGGCGGCGAGGTCGTCGGGCTCCGGTTCGTACCCGGCGGCCAGGGCGTCCTGCAACAGCTCCAGATAGCCGGAGAGGCTGCCGGGCAGGGCGCCCCGGTAGCGGGCGAGGTCCGCGAGGAGGAAAGCTCTGAGTCGGCCCGCCTCCCGGACCGCTTCGTCCACCGACTGCGCGAGGCGCAGGCAGTCCTGGACCTCCTCGGCCGCCAGGGGGGCCGAGGAGGACTGAAGGGCGTGGGCGAGGAGGCGCCTGAGCAGGTGCAGCTCAGCGGCGCTGAACGCCATGCCGCCGCGGGATCCGTAGGGCGTGGGCATGGGCCGAAGATACGCGCTAATCGGACAAAATCCCCTGATCGCGGATGCGGCGCGCTCGGCGGGTCCCTCAGCCGGTCTCTTTGACCGCGCGCAGGAAGTCGGCCCAGGCGGCCTGGGTGGTGGCCAGGACGAGGTGGGCGGGGTCGGCGCGGTCGGCGACCTTGACGAGGGCCCCGGGAGCCGTCGCGACGTAGACGCAGGCGTCGCCCTCACTGCAGAACGAGGACTTCCGCCACACGGGCTGAGTGGTCATGGTGTCTCCATCCGGGCGCGGTGGCCGGTAATTGCCGTCAATGAAGGTAACGCCGTGGCCGGTCCGCGCCGGTGGCTTTCGGGAATTCGGCGTTTCGCCCTTGCCTTCCGGACGCGGTACGGGTACCGCTGAGCCGGGTCTTCCCCCCGCCCTTTCGCCGTTTCCCGACACCGCTGGAAGGTGCCCCCCTGGCGGGGCCGGATCGCGGACTAGGGCCTGTCTTTCGGATCAGGGCGGATCAGCCCGCGGCGTCTGGTGCCGTGGATCGCAAGGCCGAGGAGGGAGTCCATGCGGAGCATCGACGACCGACGAGAACGCGGCGAGGTGCGGCACCAGGCGTCGCGGGCCCGGAATGATCCGAAAGACAGGCCCTAGATGCGGGCCACGAAGGCCGAGACCGCTTCGTGGACGTCGGACTCCGTCCAGGACAGGCCGGGCCGGGTGATCTCCATTTCCGTCACCGCCAGGCCCGGCGGGCCCTCGGCGGACCAGCGGCGGAAGAGGACCGTGCCCGTCTCCTCGGCCTGGCGCAGGCCCGCCTCCGTCAGCCGGTCCGGCTCGTACGGGAGCCACACCTGGAACTGGTGGGTGTGCGGCTCCTCCGGGTGGATCCGGGCCCACGGGACTCCCGAATCCGCGAAGGCCGAGCGCAGCGCCCCCGCGACCGTCCGCGCCTGCGTCACGTACGACGGCAGCCGGGGCAGTTCCCGTTCCAGTCCGGCCAGCGCCGCGAGGGCCTGCGGGAACTGCCGGAAGATCTGGCCGCCGTAGCGGTGCCGCCAGACCCGGGTCTCCTCCACGAAGGAGCGGGGCCCCGCCAGCGCCGCCCCGCTCAGGCCGCCGAGCGACTTGTAGAACGAGACGTAGACCGAGTCCGCCAGGCCCGCGATCTCCGGCAGGGTGCGCCCGAAGTGGACGGTGGACTCCCACAGCCGGGCCCCGTCGAAGTGGACGACCGCGTCCCGCTCCCGGGCCGCTGCGGTGAGCGCCTCCAGCTCCTCCCAGGTGGGCAGCAGGAAGCCCGCCTCCCGCAGCGGCAGCTCCACCATCAGCGTCCCGAAGGGCTCCCGCAGCGCCTCGACCTCCTCCGCCGTCGGCTGGCGGGCCTCCGTCGTCGGGTGCGTCACGCGCAGTCCGGAGACGGCCGAGAGGGCTTCGCCCTCCCAGCGCTCCGGATGGCTCATCGGGTGCAGGGCCACCACCGGGTTCCCGGTCCGGCCCGCCCAGCAGCGCAGGGCGATCTGCTGGGCCATCGTGCCGCTGGGGAAGAACGCCGCGTCCTCGGTGCCCAGCAGCTCGGCGACCTTGCCCTCCAGCGCGGTGACGACCCCGTCGCCGTAGACGTCGGCCGGCCCGTCCATGGCGTACGGGGCCTCGGCGAGCGAGCCGAGCAGCTCCCCCACGGTGGGCTCCAGCAGGCTGCGCGACAGCTTCCGCTCCGCCCCGCGCCAGGCCGCGACCAGCCGCTTCGTACGTTCGGTGTCCTCGCTGTTGTCACTCATGGGCAATGATCCTCGCTCCACTCGCCGCCGACCGGCCAACTGCCCCAGGAGCTAGCATGGCGGCGTATCGTCCGGTACCCCCCGCGGACTGGAACGGAAGGGCCCTCCCCGCGTGAATCCATCACAGCAGCCACGCCCTGCCCGGCTCGCCGTCGGCGTCGTCGGAGCCGGCCGCGTCGGTCCCGCGCTGGCGTGTGCGCTCCAGCAGGCCGGACACCGGCCCGTCGCCGTCTCCGGAGTGTCCGACGCGTCCGTGCGGCGGGCCGCGCGGATGCTGCCCGATGTGCCGCTCGTACCGCCCGCGCAGGTGCTGGAGCTGGCCGACCTGGTGCTCCTGACCGTCCCCGACGACGCGCTGCCGTCCCTGGTGGAGGGTCTCGCCGAGACCGGCGCGGTCCGGCCCGGACAGCTCCTCGTGCACACCTCCGGCCGGTACGGGACCTCCGTGCTCGACCCGGCGCGCCGCGCGGGCGCCCTCCCGCTGGCCCTGCACCCGGCGATGACCTTCACCGGTACCGAGGTCGACGTGCAGCGGCTCGCCGGCTGCTCCTTCGGCGTCACCGCCCCCGAGGAGCTGCGCCTGGCCGCGGAGGCCCTGGTCATCGAGATGGGCGGGGAGCCCGAGTGGATCGCGGAGGAGAACCGTCCGCTCTACCACGCGGCCTTGGCCCTCGGCGCGAACCACCTGGTCACCCTGGTCGCCCAGTCGATGGAGCTGCTGGCCAAGGCCGGGGTGGAGCACCCCGACCGGATGCTGGGCCCGCTCCTCGGCGCGGCCCTCGACAACGCCCTGCGCTCCGGTGACGCCGCCCTGACCGGGCCGGTGGCCCGCGGGGACGCCGGGACGGTCGCCGCGCACGTCTCGGAGCTGCGCCGGCACGCGCCCGCCGCGGTCGCCGGGTACCTGGCGATGGCCCGCACCACCGCGGACCGGGCCCTCGCCCACGGTCTGCTGAAGCCCGAACTCGCCGAGGACCTGCTCGGTGTGCTCGCCGACACGGAGTCCGACGGAGGCGACCGGTGACCGACCTGCTGCTGCACACCGCCGAGGAACTGCACAAGCTGTCGCGCACCGGCCGCCGGGCCGTGGTGATGACCATGGGCGCCCTCCACGAGGGACACGCCACCTTGATCCGCACGGCCCGCGAGCTGGCCGGGCCCGAGGGGCAGGTCGTCGTCACCGTCTTCGTCAACCCGCTGCAGTTCGGGGCCGGCGAGGACCTCGACCGCTACCCCCGCACCCTCGACGCGGACCTGGTGATCGCCGAAGAGGCGGGCGCCGACGCGGTGTTCGCCCCCGCGGTCGAGGAGGTCTACCCGGGCGGCGACCCGCAGGTGCGGATCACCGCCGGCCCGATGGGCGAGCGCCTCGAAGGCGCCACCCGCCCCGGGCACTTCGACGGGATGCTGACCGTCGTCGCCAAGCTGCTCCACCTCACCCGCCCCGACCTGGCGCTCTTCGGCCAGAAGGACGCGCAGCAACTGGCGCTGATCCGGAGGATGGTGACCGACCTGAACTTCCCCGTCGAGGTGGTCGGCGTACCGACCGTCCGCGAGGAGGACGGGCTCGCGCTGTCGTCCCGCAACCGCTACCTCTCGGCCGCCGAGCGGGGCACCGCCCTGGCCCTGTCGCGCGCCCTGTTCGCCGGCCGCGACCGGCTCGCCGCGCAGGCCGCGCTGCGCGCCCGCGCCGAGGCCTCACCGGCCAGCGACGAGCGGGCCACCGCCCTGGCCCGCCTCGGCGAGATCCGCGCCTCCGCCGACGCGCACGCCGTCTCGGCGGCCGTCTCCGCGGCCGGCTCCGGGCTGCCGGACGCCGTACGGGCCGCCGCGCTGCACGTCCTGGACGAGGCGGGCCGCCACGAGCCGCCGCTCGTGCTGGACTACCTGGCGCTGGTGGACCCGCTGGACTTCACCGAGACCGGTCAGGACTTCACCGGGCAGGCCGTGCTGGCCGTCGCCGCGAAGGTGGGCGCGACCCGGCTGATCGACAACATCCCATTGGAATTCGGAGCACACTCGTGAGCACCCCAGGCAGAGGCATCCCGTCGGGCGGGGCAGGCGCGGGCACCGGCATACGGCTGCACGCACCGGCCCCCGGCTGGTCCCTCGACGCCGACGTCGTGGTCGTCGGTTCCGGCGTGGCGGGCCTGACCGCCGCGCTGCGCTGCGCCGCCGGGGGCCGCCGTACCGTCGTGGTCACCAAGGCCCGGCTCGACGACGGCTCCACCCGCTGGGCCCAGGGCGGTATCGCCGCGGCCCTCGGCGAGGGCGACACACCCGAGCAGCACCTCGACGACACCCTGGTCGCCGGTGCGGGCCTGTGCGACGAGGAGGCCGTCCGGCTGCTCGTCACCGAGGGGCCGGACGCGGTACGTCGGCTGATGGCCACCGGCGCGGTCTTCGACACCTCCACGGAGACCGGCGAGATAGAACTGACCCGCGAGGGCGGGCACCACCGCCGCCGGATCGCGCACGCGGGCGGCGACGCCACCGGCGCCGAGATCTCGCGGGCGCTCGTCGAGGCCGTGCAGGCCGCGGGCATCGAGACCGTGGAGAACGCCCTCGTACTGGACCTGCTGCAGGACGCGCAGGGCCGTACGGCCGGTGTCACCCTGCACGTCATGGGCGAGGGCCAGCACGACGGGGTCGGCGCCGTGCACGCGCCCGCCGTGATCCTCGCGACCGGCGGCATGGGCCAGGTCTTCTCCGCGACCACCAACCCGTCGGTGTCCACCGGTGACGGCGTGGCGCTCGCGCTGCGGGCCGGCGCCGAGGTCTCCGACCTCGAATTCGTTCAGTTCCACCCGACGGTGCTCTTCCTCGGCCCGGATGCCGAGGGCCAGCAGCCGCTGGTGTCGGAGGCGGTCCGGGGCGAGGGCGCGTACCTCGTGGACGCGGACGGCGTGCGCTTCATGCAGGGGCAGCACGAGCTGGCCGAGCTGGCGCCCCGCGACATCGTCGCCAAGGGCATCATGCGCCGCATGCAGGAGCAGGGCGCGCAGCACATGTACCTCGACGCCCGGCACTTCGGCGCGCGGATGTGGGAGCAGCGCTTCCCGACCATCCTGGCCGCCTGCCGCTCCCACGGCATCGACCCGGTGACCGAGCCGATCCCGGTGGCGCCCGCCGCGCACTACGCGTCCGGCGGCGTCCGGACCGACCTGCACGGGCGGACCACGGTCCCCGGTCTGTACGCCTGCGGCGAGGTCGCCTGCACCGGTGTGCACGGCGCGAACCGGCTGGCGTCCAACTCCCTGCTGGAGGGGCTGGTCTTCGCGGAGCGGATCGCCGAGGACATCGTCGCCGAGCGGGCCGCCGGCCGCGGCCCGGGGATACCGGTCCCGGCGACCGGCCCGCTGCAGCCCGGCGGTGCCCGGTACGAGGTCCAGCGGATCATGACGGAGGGCGCGGGCGTGCTCCGCTCCGCCGATTCGCTCGCCGCCGCGGCCGAGGCCCTGGAAGCGCTGTACGCCACCGCCCTGAACGAGCTGGAGGCGCACGGCAAGACCGCCGAGCCGGGCGTGGACACCTGGGAGGCCACGAACCTGCTGTGCGTGGCGCGGGTCCTGGTCGCCGCGGCGCAGCGGCGGGTGGAGACCCGTGGCTGCCACTGGCGTGAGGACCACCCCGAGCGGGACGATGCGCACTGGCGCCGCCATCTCGTCGTCCGGCTCTCGGCGACCGAGAAGCGCGCCTTGGTCGTCGTACCCACCGACTCCGCGGACTTCCCGTCCGTGCACCCCCTGAGCAACCCGAGCCTGGAGCAGTGACCGTGAGCACCCCCGAACTTCCCCTGATCGACCAGAACGACGGCGGCTGCGGCGACGACTGCGCCTGCGGCGACGGCGAGGAGAGCGGCCTGGACCCGGCGCTGGCGCAGCTGCTGGCCGACGCCGGCCTGGACCCGATCGAGGTCGAGGACATCGCGCACATGGCGCTGTCGGAGGACCTGGACGGCGGTGTGGACGTGACGACGGTGGCGACCGTGCCGGAGGAGGCCGAGGCCGTCGCCGACTTCGTCGCGCGCGAGGACGGTGTGGTGGCCGGTCTGCGGATCGCCGAGGCCGTGTTCTCCGTGGTCTGCACGGAGGCCTTCGAGGTGGAGCGGCACGCGGAGGACGGCGACACCGTCACGGCCGGTCAGCTGCTGCTGTCCGTGCGCTCGCGCACCCGTGACCTGCTGACGGCGGAGCGCAGCGCGCTGAACATCATGTGCCGGCTGTCGGGCATCGCGACGGCCACCCGCCGGTGGGCCGACGTGCTGGAGGGCACCTCGGCCAAGGTCCGCGACACCCGCAAGACGACGCCGGGTCTGCGTTCGCTGGAGAAGTACGCGGTGCGCTGCGGCGGCGGCGTCAACCACCGGATGTCGCTCTCGGACGCGGCGCTGGTCAAGGACAACCACGTGGTGGCGGCGGGCGGCGTCGCGCAGGCCTTCAAGGCCGTGCGGGAGGCCTTCCCGGAGGTCCCCATCGAGGTCGAGGTCGACACGCTGGAGCAGATCGGTGAGGTCCTGGAGGCCGGCGCCGACCTGATCCTGCTGGACAACTTCACGGTCGAGCAGACCGCGCGGGCCGTGGCCCTGGTGGCCGGTCGTGCGGTGCTGGAGTCCTCCGGCCGCCTGACCCTGGACACGGCCCGCGCGTACGCGGAGACGGGCGTGGACTACCTGGCGGTCGGCGCGCTGACCCACTCCTCGCCGATCCTGGACATCGGACTCGATCTGCGCGAGGCGGTGTAACCCGTGCTCCTCACCATCGACGTGGGCAACACCCACACGGTCCTGGGCCTGTTCGACGGTGACGAGATCGTCGAGCACTGGCGCATCTCGACCGACCCGCAGCGCACGGCCGACGAGATGGCCGTGCTCATGCAGGGGCTGATGGGCATGCACCCGATGCTCGGCAGCGAGCTCGGCGACGGGATCCACGGCATCGCGATCTGCTCGGCGGTGCCGTCGGTCCTGCACGAGCTCCGCGAGGTGACCCGCCGCTACTACGGCGACGTGCCGGCGGTGATCGTGGAGCCGGGCACCAAGACCGGTGTGCCGATCCTCATGGACAACCCGAAGGAGGTCGGCGCGGACCGCATCGTGAACGCGGTCGCGGTGGTCGAGCTCTACGGGGGCCCGGCGATCGTGGTCGACCTCGGTACGGCGACCACCTTCGACGCGGTGTCCGCGAAGGGCGAGTACGTGGGCGGGGTGATCTCCCCGGGCATCGAGATCTCGATGGACGCGCTCGGCGTACGGGGTGCCCAGCTGCGGAAGATCGAGCTGGCGCGTCCGCGCAACGTGATCGGGAAGTCCACGGTCGAGGCGATGCAGTCGGGCGTGGTCTACGGCTTCGCGGGGCAGGTCGACGGGGTCGTGACCCGGATGGCGAAGGAGCTGGCCGGGCCGCACGGGAACCCGGACGACGTGCGGGTCATCGCGACGGGCGGGCTGGCTCCGATGGTGCTGGGCGAGTCCTCGGTGATCGACGACCACGAGCCGTGGCTGACGCTCATCGGGCTGCGGTTGGTGTACGAGCGCAACGCGCCGAAGTTCGGGTAGACCGGTACGGGAGAGGGGCCGTACCCCGTGCGTACGGTCCCGGCCCGGTCAGGCATGGACTTCGACCCACAGCAGCTTTCCCCCGGAGTCCCCGTACAGCCCCGTCCCGCCGAGCGGATACCCGCCCCAGTTGGCGGCGTACGCCTGTACGAGGAAGAGCCCGCGGCCTCGCTCGGCACCCGGCGGCGGTGTGCCGCCGGGGGAGTCCGCTCCGAACGGCGACGGGATGTGCGGATTGCTGTCCCAGACGCTGACCCGCAGCCGAGTGGACCCCATGGCCCGCAGCCGGAGTGTGTACGGGCCGTCGGAGTGGAGGTAGGCATTGGCCATCAGCTCCCCGGCCAACAGCTCGGCCGTCTCGACGAGTGCGCTCATCGCGTGTGTGCGGAGCACGGAGCGCAGGGTCTGGCGGGCGAGGCCAGGGGCGCGGGGATCCTGTGGGAGTTGCAGGCTGTAGGCCCACGACGGGGATACGGTGGCAGGCATGGAAGTC
The DNA here is from genome assembly GCF_053615355.1 of Streptomyces sp. CLCI03. Lineage (NCBI taxonomy): Bacteria > Bacillati > Actinomycetota > Actinomycetes > Kitasatosporales > Streptomycetaceae > Streptomyces > Streptomyces sp. CLCI03. The sequence continues at coordinate 3,670,918 of NZ_CM132132.1, forward strand.
TCCGATCACGGAGGGGTGTTGGTCGTGTTGCGCTTGCTGCCCGGTGACCTGGCCGCTCCGTCGAACGGGGTACTTCCGGGTGAGGTGGCCTGCGTCCCAGATTAGAGGTCGTCAAAGATTCTTTGCGTAAATCCAAGGTCTTCGATCCGGAATTCCCTCGTGTGAGTGAGGAGTGAAACATGGTCACTCGCCCCGCCCCGACGGCCCGTCGTGCCCGGCTGGCGGCTGAACTGCGCAAACTCCGCGAGCGGGCCGGTATGACTGCCACCGAGGCCGCGGCCTCGATCGGCACGAGCTCGGGCCAGCTGAGCAATGTGGAGACGGCCAGGTTCGGAGTGAGCCCTGACCGCGTTCGTGCGATGGCACGCGTCTACTCGGCCTGCGACCATCAGCTCGTGGAGGCGCTGGCGGCGATGGCAGCCGACCGCACGAACGGATGGTGGGAGCAATACCGGGAGGTCCTGCCTCCCAGCCTCCTCGACCTGGCCGAACTTGAGCACCACGCGTTGGCGTTGCGTGCCGCCTACACGGCTCATGTTCCGGGCCTCTTGCAGACGGCGGACCACGCACGGGAAGTCTTCCGGCAGGTGGTACCGGAGCTGACCCCACCCGAGGTCGAGCACCGGGTGTCCCACCGGATCAAGCGGCAGGACGTGCTCTACCGGAGCGACCCCATTCCCTACACCGCGATCATCCACGAGGCGGCCCTGCGGATGCAGTTCGGCGGACGCGCCGTCGTCAAGGGGCAGCTCGCCCACCTCATGGAGATGGGGCAACGAAGCCAGGTCCGCATCCTGGTGATCCCCTTCGACGCGGGCTCATTCCCCGGTGCCGGCCAGTCGATCTATTACGCCCACGGACCCGTGCCGCAGCTCGACACGGTCCACCTGGACCAGTCCCACGGTCCGGCACTGGTGGATGCCGAGGCTCGGCTGGACGGATACCGGCTCCTCCTCGGCCGCATGGAGGCCATGGCCCTCGGCCGGGAAGAGAGCAGCCAGTTCATCCACAGCATCCTGCGGACCCTGTGAAGGGAAGACCCATGTCCGAGCTCAGCTGGCAGAAGTCGTCCTACTGCGGCACCGGCGAGGCCTGCGTACACGTCGCGACAGCCGGACCCGGCGCGGCCGTGAACGTGGCCGGCAGCGCCGACCCCGGCGAGACATACCTGACCGTGTCCCCGGCCGCCTGGTCGGCCTTCCTACGAGCCGTGAAGAACCCCGGCGCCGTTTGAGGGAGGATCCGCGCGATCCCGGCCGACGGCGTCCTGAGAAACCTGCCCGCCCCGTCACTCACCGCGAGTAGCCTGGCGCGATGGTGGACGTGGGGGTGAGCGAGCTGCGCCGGAGCCGCGAGCGACTCGCCAAGCAGGGGGAGGCCGCCGAGCAGGCGGGGGAGAACGCGGTCAGCGGACTACTGCTCTTCTACGCTGCCGAGTGCGGATTGAAGGCTGAGCTGCTGCGCTGGGTTCTGCGCTGCGAGGACACGTCCTCCTTGACCGCTACGCACGCTATGAGCTGCGCTGGGACGCTGAGGACGCCCTCCGGCTGTCGCTGTGGCTGGCGATGAGGGCTGAGGCGTTGCCGACCGCCGATCTTCCGATCGCCGACATGGGCTACGACGAGATCGTCCAGGCTCTCCCTCCCCTCTGGGGCGCGAAGCTCGGGACCGACAACTCCCGCGAGGCATGGACCGGACGATGGGTTCCGGCCGCCCTCGGGGACTTCAACGAACAGATTCAGGCGCGCGATGTCGTCCGCTTCGTGCGCGAGGCGGCGCTCGCCTCCGTGGGCGATGCGAAATGGCCGGACAGACTACTGACCCCGGTGGCCATGCGTCGCGCCCTGAACGCGTGCAGCCGCGCGAAGGTAGAGGAGATCAACCAGGAGAATCCACGTCTCGGAGCGCTACTGAGGCGCATGTCGACTTTTTCGGACTCCGTGAAGATGCCCTTCGACGCGGCGGACGTGGAACTGACGGCCGACGACGTCGAAGCCCTGGGGGAGTGGGGTGTACTGGCCCGAGACATCGACGGGCGCTACCGCATGCCCGAGATCTATCGCCACGCGCTCGGCTTCCGCACGCAAGGCAGGGCCCGGGTGGTCCGGAGCCTTTGAAGGAGCAGGGGAACGCCGCCCGAGGCGTCAGCACGCCCGCGGGCGGACGAATATCCGGCGCAGGGCGGCGCGCCAGGGGTGGCGGGCCGGTCTGCCGTCCAGGACCGCTCTGGCCTGCTCGTACGTGCGCAGCGAACGCACGACGGCGACGTCGTCGCGCCCGGGCGGCGGGGGCATGGGGGCGCCCTGCTGGGAGGCCCGGTAGGTGTCGATCATGTACTGCTCGATTGCGGTCATGACCCAAGCCTCACCCCGTCGGCGGCATGGCGCACGACAGTTGACGTTCCCCGTCAATCGACGGCGCGAAAGCGCCCCCGCGGCCATAAACGATCACTCGTCCGGCGGCCGCGCCGGGCCGTCCGCGGCCACCCGTACGGCGGGCCGGGGAGGCCCGCCCCGGCGTGCCCGGAGTGCGCGGAACGACAGAATGGCCTGATGAGCGTCACGATCGACATCGCGGGCCTGCCCACCGAGCGGATCACTTTCGCGCCGTCCCCGCTCGCCGAGCTCTGCATGGCCCTGCACGCGCTCTCCCAGCCCGCGCACCACCCCGGGCTGGCCTCCTGGACCACCGCCACCACCGCCTCGCTCGATCCGTGCCTCGCGGACCGGCTGCTGGAGGCCGACTTCATGTGGCGGAGCTCGTTCTCCGACATCTTCATGCCCTTCGCCGGGGTGCCCGGCGGAACCGGCCGGCCGGCCGCGACGCTGGCCGAGGCGCTGGACGTGCTCGACCGGCTGGACGACGAGCGGTTCGTGCGGGCCGCCCTGGAGCAGTGCTGGCTGGCGCTGTACAACGAGGGCGGCCCGGCCTCCTCGCCGCTGGCTAACCCGGCCGCGCGGGCCAAGGCTCTGGAGACGGCCGCCGCCCGCGGCCCGCGCCAGCTGGACTTCTCGATGCGGCTGCTCGACGACACGGCGGCCGTGCGGGTGTGGGTGCGGCGCCTGCTGGAGGATTGCGACGAGGCCTTCTTCGCCGAGACGTGGAAGCGGGTCGAGCCCGGGCAGAGCGCCGATGCCCGGCACAAGACGGAGGTGCTGCGCCGCAAGGGGCTGCCGGCCGTGCTGAAGGAGGTCTCGGCGGCGCTGAGCGTCGACGCGGGCGGCACCACCATCACCGCGGACAAGATGGTCCACGGGTCGACGACCGCGACCGATCCCCGAATAGGCGCCGGTCTGGTCTTCGTGCCGACCAACTTCGGCTGGCCGCATCTGCTGGTGCTGCACGCGCCGGGCTGGCGGCCGGTGGTCCACTATCCGCTCGGCTCCCCCGAGCTGGCCTCCGAGCCCGGCTCGGTGGAGCTGCTCCAGCGGCGGATGGAGGCGCTGGCGCATCCGATGCGGATGATGCTGTGCCGGAGCCTGGCCCGGGCCCCGTTCACGACGAGCGAGCTGGCGACCGTGTACGGGATCACCGCGCCGGAGGTGTCGCGGCACCTGGCCGTCCTGAAGAAGGCCGGCCTGATGCACACGCGGCGTCAGGGCCGGTACGCCCAGCACCAGTTGGACCTTCCGGCGGTCGCCCGCATCGGATCGGACTTCATCGAGGGCATCCTCCGCTAGGACCAACAGGAGTCCGGTTGGCTTGATTTGGGCGGCCCAGAGTCACCGATATACGGAATTCATAAACCGGAATCGGCGAAAACTCTGGCCATGGTGGCCACTTGCTGTCTAACGTGCGTCCACCGATCCCCCACGTAACGCGCACCACTTCTGCTCACGCGCTCCGCCATGCTCCGCCCCGCTATGCCCTGCTCCGCCCTGCCCTGCTCGCCTTGCCGTGGAAGGACCTTCATGCCCTCACGCCGTATAGCCGCAGCAACCGCCGCCCTGGCAGCCGCAGCCCTCGTCTCACCGCTGCTGCTGGCCGGACCGGCCGGAGCCACCGGAAGCCCGCAGAGCGACGCCGCCCGGGGTGACGCGCTCGCCAAGAAGCTGGTCAAGGAAGCGACCGGCAAGGGCGCCTACAACCACCTCAAGGTCCTGCAGTCGCTCGCCGACTACAACAACGGCAACCGCGCGGCCGGGTCCAAGGGGCACGTGCAGTCGGCCAAGTACATCGAGGCCGTGATGAAGGCGGCCGGCTACAAGGTCACCAAGAACGAGTTCGACTTCGTGTACGTCGAGACCATCGAGGAGAAGCTGACGGTGGGCGGCGCGAACCAGCGCGACGTACCGATCCACCTGATGTCGTACACGGCGAACAGCCCGGAGGGCGGTGTGACCGCCGGCGTCGCCGTCGCCCCGGTCGACGCGGACGGGACGAACGGCTGCGAGCCCGGCGACTTCGCCTCCGGCACCTTCACCGGCAAGATCGCCCTGATCAAGCGCGGCGGCTGCACCTTCGCGGCGAAGCAGGCCAACGCGGCGGCGGCCGGCGCGGTCGGCGCGGTCATCTACAACAACACCGCGGGCGCCCTCAACGGAACCCTCGGCGACCCGAACGCCGGCAAGATCCCGACGGGCGGCATCACCCAGGAGGACGGCGAGAAGCTCGCCGCCGAGGCCGCGGCCGGCCCGGTCCAGGTCACCCTCGACATCCGGCAGCTGCGCGAGAACCGCAAGACGTACAACGTCATCGCCGAGACCAAGGGCGGCGACGAGAACAACACCGTCTTCCTCGGCTCGCACCTCGACTCGGTCGCGGCCGGCCCGGGCATCAACGACAACGGTTCCGGCTCGGCCGGCATCCTTCAGGTCGCGCAGCGCCTCGCGAGCAGCCAGACCAAGATCAAAAACAAGGTCAAGTTCGCCTGGTGGTCGGCGGAGGAGTTCGGGCTGCTCGGCTCCGAGGCGTACGTCGCCGGGCTGACGGACGCGCAGAAGAAGCAGATCAAGCTCTACCTGAACTTCGACATGATCGCCTCGCCGAACGCCGCGTACTTCGTCTACGACGGCGACGACTCGGACGCGACCGGCGCGGGCCCCGGCCCGGAGGGCTCCGCCCAGCTGGAGAAGGGCATCACCGACTTCCTCGACTCGAAGAAGATCCCGCACGAGGGCACGGACTTCTCGGGCCGCTCGGACTACGGCCCGTTCATCGAGGTGGGCATCCCGTCCGGCGGCACCTTCACCGGCGCCGAGGGCATCAAGACCCCGGAGCAGGCGGCGAAGTTCGGCGGCCAGGCGGGTGTCGCCTACGACGTGAACTACCACGGCAAGGGTGACGACATCACCAACATCGACCAGAAGGCGCTCGACATCAACGTCGACGTCATCGCGGACGCGGTCGGCCACTACGCCTTCGACCTGGCCCCGCTGTCGAAGCCGGTCGTCTCGCAGCCGACGGGCGGCACGGGCAGCGGCGGCGGCCTGCACCAGGGCCACGACGAGCTGACGCAGTAGGCACGCGCGCAGCCGAACAGGAGGGCCGGGATCCAGCGGATCCCGGCCCTCCGCGCGTCGGCCCGGCGCCCGCCCCCGTCCCTCCCACTCACCCACCGCACCGCACCGCACGAAGATCCACAGTTCGAACTTGCGCACCGTTCGCCACGCGTTTCATCACGGAGAGCACCCAAAGTATCCATTACGGTTACTTTGAGTGAGAAATCCGGACAGAGCGCCTTCGGGCGAGAGGAGCCACACCGTCATGCCCATGCTGCTGATCAAAGGTTCGTACGAGATCCTCGGGACCGACCCGGACGGGGACACCATCCACTTCCGGCCCGACAACCCCGACGAATGGGATCTCATCGGCGGCCCGCGGAAGGTCAAGCGCAACGCGGCAGGCCGCGGGAAGCTGCGCCTGGAGGCCATCGACGCCCTGGAGACCCACTACACACGGACCGGTCCCACGGTCCATCAGCCGCTCACCCTCGCCAACGCCGCCCGGGACGCCGTACTGGAGTGGGTCGGCTTCACCAGCGTCACCCGGGGGTCGGACGGTCTGGTGACCGCCTCGACCCCGGCGAGCGTGCCCGGCTTCGTCCTGACGCGGGGCGTCGACATCAGCCGCCGGTGCATCGCCTTCGCGGGGCGGGGCGAGCCGCCGGCCGCCAGCGGGACCCAGGTGCTCGTGGACGTGGCCATGCTGGAGCTCACGCTCAACCACCACCTGATCAAGGAGGGGCTGGTGTACCCGATGTACTACAACACGCTCTTCCACGACCTGCGCAACGCGATCACCACCGCGACCCAGAAGGCACGGACCGCCACCCCGCCCAAGGGGGTGTGGGCCGAGGACTCGACCGTCAGCGGAGCGACGGTCACCGGCATGTCCTCGATCACCGAGCACGAGGTCATCCTCCCCAAGCTCTTCCGGCGCCTGGTGGACTACCTCTACCTCGGCGACAACGACCTCTCCGGCTTCCCCGCCTACCTGGACCAGCAGGCCGACAAGTTCCTCATCCTGCCCACCGGCCAGTTCACCACGGGCCTCGACGAGGTGGTCCAGGTCTCCGGCACCACGGTGAAGATGACCCGCAACCCCGAGGACCTCGTCTTCGACGAGGACTGAGCGGAAGACGACCGTCATGACCGACGCCACGGACTTCCGCGCCCTCTCCGAGCTCCTCACCGGTGAACCGTCCCTCGACCAGGCAACGGCGGACGCGCACCGCACCCACCTCGCCGCCCACTACCCGGCAGCGCTCCCGCGCCTGATCGAGGCCTACCGGACCGCGTCGGGGCAACCCGACCCCGGCGGCGCGCTGTTCGCCGCCGTGAACGCCGCTCCGGAGCTCGCCCGCATCGCCCGGGAGACCCTCGCGATCTGGTACACCGCCCAGTTCACCCGGCCCGACAACACCCAGGCCGGGCCCGCCGCGCCCGGCCTCTACCGAGGGGGGCTGGTGTGGCGGGCGATCCGGGCGTACCCGATCTCCGCCGCTCCGACGCCCGGCACCTACGGCCACTGGGCTCAGCACCCCTGAAACGAGGACAGCCGGATGGACTCCACCCCCTACGACGTCGTCATCGTCGGCGCCGGTGTGGCCGGCGCCCTGGCCGCCTGCCGGATCAAGGAAACCAAGCCGCACGCCCGGGTCCTGCTCCTGGACGCCGGCAACAACAGCCTCACCGAAGACCAGAGAGCCGCGTTCGTCGACTCCTACCAGGTCTCCGAGACCAAGAACGTCCCCTCCCCCTACGCGGCCCTGGACAACAACAAACAGGGCTGGGCGCCGTCCTCCGACAACACGGGCGATCCGGTCGCGATGAACCGCTACTACGTGGAGACCGGGCCCGACCTGTTCAAGAGCGGCTTCACGCGCATGATCGGCGGCAGCACCTGGGCCTGGCGCGGCAACACCCCCCGCTTCCTGCCCAGCGACTTCGAGCTCAGGACCCGCTTCGGCATCGCGGTCGACTGGCCGCTCACCTACGACGACCTGGAGCCCTTCTACGCACAGGCGGAGAACGAGCTGGGCGTCTCCGGCAACCGCGAGGAGTGGGACCCGCTCACCCCGCGCAGCACCGACTTCCCGATGCCCGGCATCGTCGCCAGCTACGGTGACGAACTCGTCCGGGCCGCCCTCGCCACCATCGACCCGATCGACGGCACCCCCGTCACCCTGGTGACCACCCCGCAGGCACGCAACTCCCGGACCTACCAGGGCCGCAGCCCCTGCCTGGGCAATGCCAGCTGCATCCCCGTCTGCCCCTCCGGCGCCAAGTACGACGCCTCCGTCCACGTCCGCCGGGCCCGCGACGTCCTCGGCGTCGAGGTGCGCACCGGCTGCACCGTGACCCGTCTCGTCCCGCGCCCCGGCAACGCCGCGCCGACCGTCGTCCTGCGGGACTGGACCACGAACGACCGGGCCGAGGAACAGGTCGACGGCCACCACGTCGTACTGGCCCTCAACGCGATCGAGATCCCGAAGCTGTGGTTGATCTCCGGCCTCGACAACCGCAGTGACCAGGTGGGCCGCAACCTCATGGACCACCTCACCGAAGAGGTCGTCGGACTCTTCGGCAAACCCGTCTTCCCCTTCCGCGGACCGCAGTCGACCCTGAGCATCGAGACCTTCCGCGACGGCGACTGGCGCCGCACCACCGGCGCCTTCCGCATGACGGTCGGCAATGACGGCTGGGGCCGGTTCGAATCCCCCTCGGCCGCCCTGGACAAACTGATGTGGGACCCCGCCGGGCAGCGCCTCAAGCGCTACGGCCAGGATCTGCGGGACAAGCTCGCGGACCGTGTCACCCGCATGATGCGGATCGGCTACTCCACCGAACAGCTCCCCGACCCCGCCAACCGGGTCACCCTCTCCGACCAGCGCGACGCGCTCGACGTCCCGCGCCCCAAGATCGCGTTCAAGGTCGACGACTACTCCAAGCGGGCCCTGGCCTACGGGCATTCGGTGGCACGCCGCATCTGGCAGCACATGGAGGACACGGCGGGCGCCCGTGCGGTCGAACCACTGCAGCCGACGCTGAAGTTCAACGGCGCGGGCCACCACATGGGCACCACCCGGATGGGCACCGACCGGTCGAGTTCCGTGGTCGACGCCGACGGCCTCTCCCACGCGCACGCCAACCTGTGGGTCGTCGGCTCCTCCGTCTTCCCCACCGGCAGCACCGCCAACCCCGCCCTCACCTTGGCCGCGCTGACCCTGCGCACCGCGGACAAGCTCGCCCGCGCCCTGTGACCGCACCACGATGACCGTGACCGCACGACTGGTCGTGGCCCGCCACGCGGAAGCCCGGTGCAACGTCGAGGGCCGCGTCGGCGGCCCCCGGACCTGCACCGGTCTCACCGACGTCGGGCGCGGCCAGGCTGCGCTCCTGGCCGCCCGGCTCACCGCCGAGCACCGGGACGGCGGCCCTGCCTTCCACGCCCTGTACGCCGGCCCACGCCGCCGCGTCCAGGAGACGGGCGGCATCCTCGCTCCCGCACTCGGCCTTCCCCTCACCGTCGATCAAGGCCTCGAAGGCCCCGTGCACGGGGAGGCGGACGGGCGGCCGTGGCGGGAGGTCGAGGACGCCTTCCGGGGCGCCCCGCACACGCACCCGGACCGGCCTTACGCTCCCGGTGCGGAGACCTGGCACGCGTATCTCGACCGGGCCACGGCGCACCTGGCCGGCCTCCTGCGGCAGCACCCGGGGCAGAACGTCCTGCTCACCGCGCACGGCGAGACCGTCCACGCGGCCTGCCACCTGCTCCTGCGGATCCCCTTCGGGGCGAGCGGCGAGGTCGGCTTCGGCACGCGCCACACCGGCCTCACCCGCTTCGAGCACCGCCGCGACCGCTACGGCAACGGGCGCTGGGTGCTCACCGCCCTCGACGACACGACCCATCTCGGGCCGCACCCGGCCCACTAGGTCGTCTCTTTCGGATCTTGTCGGCCGAGCCCGCGGCGTCCGGTGCCGTGCACGGCAAGGCGGAGGGGCGCCCGTGTACTGGAGGTACTCGGGTGTCCCGACAACGCGGCCGGGTGCGGTGCCGGGCGTCGCGGGCCCGGCAAGATCCGAAAGAGACGGCCTAGGCCTTCAGGCCCGGCCCGCGGCGCCCGGCCACGCCGGGGCCGGCAGGCCGGCCGGCTGGACCAGCCAGCCGAAGGCCCCCAGCCCGGCGGGGTCCGTGAGCTCCGCCGCCTCGCCGGCCGCGGACAGGGCCCGTACGTAGGCCACCGGGTCCGTCGACGCCAGGGCCAGCGGGGGACGGGCGCCCGAGACGCCGAGCGCCGCCAGGGCCTCGCGCTGGGTCAGCAGGAGCGACCCCGGCCCCGCGCAGGAGTCCAGGGCCACATGGGCGGTGACATCGCAGGAGCCGTCCGGGACCGGCGGGACCTCCCGGCCGCCGCGGAATCCCGTCAGGGTGCCGTACGGGGGCCGCGCGCCCCGGGTGTGGGCGTAGTCCACCGCCACCGCCAGGCCCCGTTCCAGGGACCCGGTGGCGGCCGCCCAGGCCTCGTCGCGGGCCCGGCCGATCTCGGCGCGGCCGCCGCCGGGCCACCACCGCTCCAGCCAGGCCCGGTCCGGGCCGTCCAGCGGGTCGCCCACGCGCTCCGTACCGTCCGGGGCGACCAGTACGTAGTGCCCGCCCTCGGCGATCTCCAGCGGCACGTTGTCCAGCCATTCGTTGGCGAACAGCAGCCCCGTCGTCCCTTCGGGCGGGGCCACGACCCAGCGGATCCGGGGGTCGAGCCCCGCCGGCCGCTCGGCCCGTTCCACGGCGTACGGACGCACCCGCGCGGCCGTCCCCGGCTCCAGGGCGGCGAGCACCCCGGCCAGCAGCTCCCCCCGCCCGGCCCCGACGTCGACCAGGTCCAGCTCCGCCGGGTGCCCGAGCTCGGCGTCCACCCACCGCAGCAGCCGGGCAACGGCCCCCGCGTACAGCGGGGAGGCGTGCACGGAGGTACGGAAGTGTCCGGCGGGTCCCGGCCCGCCGGGGCGCGTGTAGAAGCCGTCGGGCCCGTACAGCGCGGCCTCCATCGCATCGCGCCACCGGACCGCGGTCACGCCTTCACCCTGAGAGCTCACCGGACAAAGGTTATGCATCCGTCCACCTAGGGGAGTACGCGTCGGGCGTCAGGTTCGCACCTCTGGTTGACTCCAGCACCTATCTGCGTTCCCTACTCTGGGTTACGTGCAGCGCCTCTACGACTTCCTCCGCAGACACCCGACGGGCGTCGACAGCTTCTGGGCTGTCCTCCTCTTCGGGATCGGGATGCTGCAGGTCGCCGACGACAGTTCCCACAGCACCACCGCACGGCTGCTCGCCGTCCCCGCGGTCGTCGCGATGAGTGTCGTGGTGGCCCTGCGCCGCAAGTGGACACCGGCGATGTTCTGGCTCGCCGTCGGCACCGGCGTCTACAAGCTGATCACCCACACCGACGTGAATCCCGCCGACGTCGCGATGCTGATCATCCTGTACACGGTCGCCGCCTCCTCCGAGGTCTCGCGCCGGATGTCCCGTACCGCGTTCGCCATCGGATTCCTCGCCTCCCCCCTGTACGCCGTGCGCTTCGCGGTGGACCAGGGCAACCTGCGCGACAACGCCCTCTCCGTGCTCTTCGCGATCGTCCCGTTCGTCCTCGCCTGGGTGCTGGGCGACTCCCTGCGCACCCGCCGGGCCTACTACGCCCAGCTCGTCGAGCGGAACCAGCGCCTGGAGAACCAGCGCGAGGCCCAGGCCAAGGTGGCCGTGGCCGCCGAGCGCGCCCGGATCGCCCGCGAGCTGCACGACGTCGTCGCGCACAACGTCTCGGTGATGGTGGTCCAGGCGGACGGCGCCGCGTACGTCATGGACGTGGCTCCCGAGCAGGCCAAGGAGGCCCTCCAGACCATCTCCGGCACCGGGCGCCAGGCTCTGGCCGAGATGCGCCGACTGCTGGGCGTCCTGCGTACCGGCGAGCCCCAGGAGTCCGAGGACTACGTGCCGCAGCCGGACGTCGAGCAGATCGAGGTACTGGTCGAGCAGGTGCGGGCGGCCGGGCTCGTGGTGGACTTCGAGGTGGAGGGCGCGCCGCGCCCGCTGCCCAGCGGGGTCGAGCTGACGGCGTACCGGATCGTGCAGGAGGCACTCACCAACACCCGCAAGCACGGCGGCCCCGAAGCCAAGGCCAGCGTCCGGCTGGTCTACTTCGACGACGGGCTCGGCCTGCTGGTCGAGGACGACGGCCGGGGCGCGGCCCACGAGTTGTACGAGGACGGCGGCGCGGACGGCGCCGGGCACGGGCTGATCGGTATGCGCGAGCGGATCGGTATGGTCGGCGGAACCCTGGACGCGGGGCCTCGGCCCGGTGGCGGATTCCGGATCAGCGCACTGCTTCCCCTGAAGAAGAGATGACGAGGACGAGGTAACTGATGTCCATCCGCGTGATGCTGGTCGACGACCAGGTGCTGCTGCGCACCGGATTCCGTATGGTGCTCGCCGCCCAGCCCGACATGGAGGTCGTCGCCGAGGCGGGCGACGGCCTGGAGGCGCTCGAAGTGCTGCGGGCCACGAAGGTGGACGTGGTGCTCATGGACGTCCGCATGCCCAAGCTCGACGGGGTGGAGGCGACGCGGCGGATCTGCGAGCCGGAGGAGCACCCGAAGGTGATCATCCTGACCACCTTCGACCTCGACGAGTACGCCTTCTCGGGCCTGAAGGCGGGCGCGAGCGGCTTCATGTTGAAGGACGTCCCGCCGGGCGAGCTGCTCGCGGCCATCCGCTCGGTGCACAGCGGGGACGCGGTGGTGGCCCCGTCCACGACGCGGCGTCTGCTGGACCGGTTCGCGCCGATGCTGCCGACGACCACGCAGGAGCCGCAGAACAAGGAGATCGAGCGGCTGACGGAGCGCGAGCGCGAGGTCATGCTGCTGGTGGCGCAGGGTCTGTCGAACGGTGAGATCGCGGCCCGGCTGGTCCTGTCGGAGGCGACGGTGAAGACCCATGTGGGCCGGATCCTGACCAAGCTGGGACTGCGCGACCGGGTCCAGGTCGTGGTCCTGGCGTACGAGACGGGCCTGGTCCGCGCGGGCGGCGGAGCCGGCTAGGCCTGCCCCGCCCCGCCCGCCGCTCGGCCCGCCACCCGCTACGTCCCGGCCTCCGCCGCCGGGTCCGGTGCCGTCATCCAGCGGTCCGGTCGGGCCGAGGCCCGGGAGGTGCGGGAGCGGGCGGCCTGGGCGTGCAGCAGGGTCGCGGCCTCCGGCTCCGGGCGGAGTCGGGCCGTGACCGTGCAGTTCGCGCCGGTGTCCACGTGGACGTCGGCGACCCCGCGGGCGCGGGCCCACGGGCCCTGCGTGAAGCGGACGCTCTGCACCTTGGCGTGCGGGACGACGTCCGTACGCCGGCACAGGCGGCCGTGCCGGGCGGCGAACACCTCCGGGGAGAGCGCCAGCGCGTAGCCCTTCCACCACACCGGCACCACCCAGCGGGACCCGGTCCGCGGGGAGCCCGAGAAGGACAGGGCCGCCAGGTCCACACCGGGCAGCACCCGGGCGATGACGGCGGTGGCGGCGTCCCGCGAGGCGACCGGGACCAGGACGGTGTTGTTCGAGCCGGCGACCTTCAGCTCCACCCGGACCAGGCCGCGCCTGCGCCACAGCAGCGGCTCCACGATCCGTACGTTCTGCACGCGGCCCGGCGGCACGGTCTCGTGGGCCCGGTCCAGCAGTCCGTGGTCCAGGCGCAGTCCGTCGGGGGATTCGGCGACCCGCCAGTCGTACTCGGTGAGGAACCGGCCCGCGGTGCCCGCCCAGACGGCGCCGAGCATCGGGAGCACGGCGACGAGGGCGGCCCAGGGGCTGGAGCTGACCCACCACACGACGACCGGCACGGTCAGCCCGGGGACCAGCAGGGCCCAGACGCCGAGGTTGAGCAACAACGACACGACGATCTCGCGCGGGGTCACGCGCAGCAGTTCGCGTTCGGGGGCCTCGCCCAGGCTCACGGCCTCCTCGGGGGCGAAGCCGGCCGCGCGGGCCAGGAGCTCGGCGCGCAGGGCGACGGCCTCCTTCTCGCCGAGGAAGGCCAGCTGGTCCTTCTCCTCGGTGCCGATGACGTCGAGCCGCAGGCTCGCGACGCCGGTCAGCCGGGCCAGGAGGGGCCGGGTGACGTCCACGGCCTGGAGCCGGTCGAGGCGGATGTGCGCGGTGCGGCGGAAGAAGAGCCCGCTGCGGATGCGCAGTTCGGTATCGGTGACGGCGTAGTGGGTGAACCACCAGCTGAGGAATCCGTAGGTGCCGAAGACGATGATCAGGCCGGCCACGGAGGCCACCCGCAGGAGGGCGGGCAGGTCGGCCACCCATCTCCCGGCCTGGTCGCCCTGGTGGGCGAGCATGCCGACGGTCGCGGCGATCGGCACCCAGGCGCGGCGCAGCGGGGTGAAGGGGTGCAGCCGGCGCTCCACCGGGCCGCCCGCGGCGAACTCGGCGGGGGGTTCCCCGGGGACGGGCCGGGGCGCGTGAGCGGCGGAGGCCCCGCCGGCGGCGGGCTTCGCCCGCACGGGGTCGTCCGGCGCCGACGGCTCGGGCGCGGTCTGCGCGTCGCGTGCCTCGGGGCGGGGATCCGAGCCCTGCGGACCGGGGCTCACAGGCCCGCCGACCTTGCCTGGCCGAGGGCGGTGAGCCGGTCGCGCAGCCGCTCCGCCTCGGCCGGCGCCAGCCCGGGGATCTTGGCGTCGCTGGCCGCCGCGGCCGTGTGCAGCTGTACGGACGCCAGGCCGAAGCGGCGCTCCAGCGGGCCGGAGGTGACCTCGACCAGTTGCATCCGCCCGTACGGCACCACGGTCTCCTCCCGCCACAGCACGCCCCGGCTGATCAGCAGGTCGTCCGCGCGTTCGGCGTAGCGCCAGGACCGCCAGTTCCGGCCGAGGAGGACCCAGCCCCAGGCCAGGACCACGAGCCAGATCGCCCCGAGGGCCGCCCATGCCGGGCCGAGCACGAGCCCCGGTACGACGGCGGTCACGACGGCGAGCGACAGCGTCCATATCAGCAGCAGCGTCCGCCGCAGTGTGAGCAGCCCGCCGGGCAGCCCGACCCACGCGGGACCGTCCGTCTCACCCATTGTCCCCGTTTCCATGCGCCCACCCTAGGGCTGAGACAATGCCCGCATGACGGAGACCACGGTCGGTATCGGCGGCGCGGCGGAGAGCACCGACATGGTGCTCAACATCGGCCCCCAGCACCCTTCCACGCACGGCGTGCTGCGCCTGCGCCTCGTCCTGGACGGCGAGCGGATCGTCAGTGCCGAACCGGTGGTCGGCTACATGCACCGCGGTGCGGAGAAACTCTTCGAGGCCCGCGACTACCGGCAGATCGTGATGCTCGCGAACCGCCACGACTGGCTGTCCGCGTTCTCGAACGAGCTGGGCGTGGTCATGGCCGTCGAGCGGATGCTCGGCATGGAGGTCCCCGAGCGGGCCGTGTGGATGCGCACCCTGCTGGCCGAGCTGAACCGGGTGCTGAACCACCTGATGTTCCTCGGCTCGTACCCCCTCGAACTGGGTGGCATCACCCCGATCTTCCACGCGTTCCGCGAGCGCGAGGAGCTCCAGGCCGTGATGGAGGAGATCTCCGGCGGCCGGATGCACTACATGTTCAACCGGGTCGGCGGCCTCAAGGAGGACCTCCCGGCCGGCTGGCTCGGCCGGGCCCGTGCGGCGATCGCCGACGTCCGGACCCGGATGGACGTCTACGACAAGCTGGTCCACGGGAACGAGATCTTCCGCGCCCGTACGCGCGGGGTCGGCGTGCTGTCCGCCGAGGCGGTGCACGCGTACGGGGTCTCCGGCCCGATCGCCCGCGCCTCCAGCGTCGACTTCGACCTGCGGCGCGACGAGCCGTACCTGGCCTACGGCGAGCTCCAGGACGTCCTGAAGGTGGTCACGCGCACCGAGGGCGACTGCCTGGCCCGTTTCGAGTGCCTGCTGGACCAGACCCACAACGCGCTCGACCTGGCCGTGGCCTGCCTGGACCGGATGGACGACCTCCCGCCGGGGCCGATCAACCAGCGCCTGCCCAAGGTCCTGAAGGCGCCTGAGGGGCACACGTACGCGTGGACGGAGAACCCGCTCGGCATCAACGGCTACTACCTCGTCTCCAAGGGCGAGAAGACCCCGTACCGGCTGAAGCTGCGCAGCGCCTCGTACAACAACATCCAGGCACTGGCGGTGCTGCTGCCGGGGCAGTTGGTCGCCGACATGGTGGCGATCCTGGGCTCGCTCTTCTTCGTGGTCGGCGACATCGACAAGTAGCCCCGAGCCCCGTGCCGTGAGAGGTCCGACCTAATGTAGGTTCATGATCATCTCTGGCACATATGCCGCGTACCTGGGGCGGATCGGCATCACCGAGCCCGGATCCCCCTCCGTCGAAGGGCTGTTCGCACTCACACGGGCCCACCTGGAGCGGATCCCGTTCGAGAACACGGAGATCCAGCTGGGCCGGCCGCCGGGCATCGACCCCGAGCTGTCCGTGCGCCGCATCGGCGCCGGGCGCGGCGGCTACTGCTTCCACCTCAACGGCGCCTTCGCGGCGCTGCTGGAGCACCTCGGGTACGACGTGACCCGCCACGTCGGGGGCATGTGCGCGGACGCGGACTCGCGGGAGGTGAGCGGCGACCACCTCACCCTGACCGTACGGATCGACGGGGAGGCGTACTTCGTGGACGTCGGCCTGGGCGACGGCCCGCCCGAGCCGCTGCCGCTGCGCGAGGGCCGCTACGAGCGCGGCTTCCGGTACGGCCTGCGGCCGCTCGGGAGCGCGGACGGGCCCGACACGGGCTGGACCTTCCTCAACGAGGACTCGCCCTTCCCGGCGATGAACTTCCGCTCGGCCCCCGCCACCATGGCCGACTTCGAGGCCGAGCACCTGCGGTTGTCCACCGCCGAGGACTCCCCCTTCCTGCAGTCCTTCTTCATGCTGCGACGCGACGCCGGGGTCATGAACCGCCTGCACGGCAGGATCCTGCTGACCCTCGACCCGCAGGGCGGGCGCGGCGAGCGGGACCTGGCCTCCCCGGAGGAGCTCTTCGAGGTCATGGCCACGGTCTTCGGGCGGGAGCTCGACGACCTGACGTCCGCGGACCGGGCCGCGCTGTGGGACCGGGTGCAGCGGGCGCACGAGGCCTGGCTCGCCGCACAGCCGAGCTGAGCCCGCCGGCCGGCCGAGCTGATGTCGGTGCGGCAGGGCACACTGGGCGGCATGTCCCATTCTCCCCGCCGGGCCTGCCCCTCCTGCGGCCGCGACTGCGCCGTCACCGCCGGACGGATCGCCCGCCACGATCCGCCGTCCGGGCGGGGGCGCGGTGACCTGGTGTCCTGCCCCGGATCCCGGGCCCGGGTGGTGCTCGGCGCCTCCGCGCCGACCCTGGACGGTTTCGTCCTGTCCGAACACCCGGGGCAACTCCCGCTGTTCTGACGGCACCTGCCGGGCGGGGGTTAACCCCCGCGACCGCCGGGTGCCGCCCGGATGTCGAGCCGCCGCGGGCGTCCGTAGCGTTCCCGACATGACGATCACGCAGCACAGCAAGCAGCGGCGCCGGCAGTGGCTGCGGCGCGGCGCCGCGACGGTGGCCCTCGCCGCCGTACTGGGTGGGATCGCCGCCCCTGCGGCGTCGGCCGCGCCCGCCGCACGGACCGCAACGGCCGCCCCCGCCCGGGGCGGACTGCTCTCCGTCGCCCCGCTGGACACCCTCGACCGCGGGCAGGTCGTCGCCGAACTCGCCACCCTGGGCATCGACCCCGCGACCGTCCGGTACGGCGTGCGCGCCTACCGGCTGACCTACGCCACCGTGGACCCCCAGGGCCGGCCCACCACCGCCACCGGGTTGCTCGTCCTGCCGCGCGGCGGCCCGCACCGCCTCGACCTGGTCTCCGACACCCACGGCACGGTCGCCACCCGCGACGACGCCCCGTCCGGCGGCCCCGGCGCCAACCGCCTCACCCCGTACCTGCACGCTTCCGCCGGGCGGGCCGTCGCCGCCCCCGACTACCTGGGCCTGGGCGGCGGCCCGGGCAACCACCCGTACATGGACACCCGGTCCTCGGTCACGGCCTCCGTCGACATGCTGAAGGCCGCCCGCACCGCCGCCGACCGGCTGGGGCGCCCGGTCAGCAGGGATGTGTACGCCACCGGCTTCTCCCAGGGCGGCCAGGTGGCGATGGCTCTGGGCCGCGAACTCTCCCGCGGGCGGGACGGCCTGCGGCTGCGGGCGCTGGCCCCGATGGCCGGGCCGCACGACCTGCTCGGCACCGAGTTCCCGGGGCTCACCGACGGCCGGGTCGATCCGCGCGTCGGCGTCTTCTACCTCTCGTACTTCCTCACGGCCCAGAACCGGCTCCACCCGCTGTACAAGGACCCCGCCGAGGTGTTCCGCGCGCCCTACGCACAGGCTGTGGAAGGGTTGTTCGACGGGAGCCACCCGGTGCAGGACATCGTGGCCGCGCTCCCGGCGACGCCGCAGGAGCTGCTGACCCCGCAGTGGACCGAGAACGTCCGGAGCCCGCACGGCGCCCTGCTGGAGGCCGTCCGGGCCAACGACGGGGTCTGCGACTGGAAGCCCGCCGCGCCCGTACGCCTCTACGCGGGCGAGGGCGACACCGACGTACCGATCGCCAACTCCCGCGCCTGCGCCGCCGATCTGGCCCGCCACGGGGTCCGGGCGAAGGTCGTGGACCAGGGCCCGGACGCCGACCACACGGCCACCGCGGTCCGCTCGGCACCACAGGTGGTCCGCTGGTTCGACGCGATCCGCCAGGGCCGGACCGGCTAGGCGGTTCCGGACCTGCCGCCCAGCAGGCCGATCAGGCGGGAGCTGCTGTCGGCGCCGAAGCCCGCCTCGACACCGCGCCGGTAGAGCTCGGCGTGCGCGGTCAGGATCCCGGTGTCCACACCGGAGTCGGCGGCCGTGTGCAGGATGTGCTCGACGCTCGCGGTGCACATCGCGAGGCGCTCGTGCTCGCCCCCGTGCTCGTCGGCGTCGATGAGCGGGGCGCCCGCGGTGTAGAAGCCGCGCATGGTGTCGGCCGTGTAGCCGGCGTACGGAAGGATGTCGGCCGCCGTCAGCCCGTTGGCGCGGGCCACGGCGACGGCCTGGTACCAGCCGGTGTAGGCGGTCCAGAAGAGGATCATGTTGAGCTGGTAGTAGAGCTGCGCGTGGCCGGGGTCGGCGCCGCGGTGGTCGGTTGCGGCGAGCAGGTCGAGCGTCGCGCGGTGCTCCTCGTAGACCTCCCGCGGGCCGCTGATGAAGATCGAGGACCCCTCCTGCCCGATGCCGGTCGGCGGTACGTTGACCCCGCCGGTGAGGTACGCGGCCCCGCGCTCCTCGGCCCAACGGGCGGCGGCGCGGGCCTTGTCCGGGACGTCCGAGGACAGGTTCACCAGCACACGGCCGCCGAGGTCGGTGTCGCCGAGCGTGCCGTACATGGCCTCGACGTCGATGAGGCTGAGCACGGTCAGCGGGCTCGCGGCGACGGCCTCGGCGATGCCGGCGGCGCGGTGGGCCCCGCGGGCGACGAGCTCGTCGTCCTTGCCCGCGCTGCGGTTCCACACGGTGACCCGGTAGCCGGCGTCGAGATAGGCGGCGGCCATGGCGCGGCCCATCGGGCCGAGCCCCACGACGGTGACCGCGGCGACCGCGGCGCCCCCGGCGCCCTGGGCTCGGGTGGTACGGATCTGGTTCATGACGGAGTTCTCCCCACACATCGTCTAGAACGAACGCTCTATCCAGCGCTCGGGACGACCGTAACATGAGCTAGAACGAACGCTCTATCCAGATTCGGCGGTAGCATCACGCCCATGGCGACAGCAGCGACGACGACAGCAGCGGCACCCGGGACACGCGAGCGGCTGGTGCGCACCGCATCGCGCCTCATGCAGCGCGGCGGATACGAGAACACCCCGGTCAAGCAGCTCGTCCGCGAGGCCGAGGCCACCCTCGGCTCGCTGTACCACTTCTTCCCGGGCGGCAAGCAGGAACTCGCGGTGGCCGCGATCCACTTCGGCGACGAGGAGTTCGCGGAGCTGCTCCGCGAAGGGCTCGCCGCCCACACCGACCCGGCCGAGGCGGTCGAGAGCGTGGCGACCGCGCTCGCGCGGGCACTGGAGGACTCCGACTGGCGGGACGGCTGCCCGGTGACGGCCACGGCCCTGGAGACGATCGGCCGCCTGCCGGAACTCCAGGCCGCCTGCGCGCAGGCCTTCGCCAACTGGCAGCACCTGGTGGCCGCGAAGCTCCTGGCCTCGGGCTATCCGGAGTCGGAGGCCCGCGATCTGGCGATCACCGTGATCAACACCTTGGAGGGCGCCGAGACGACCTCACAGGTCACCATGAGCCGCACCCCGCTCCTCGTGGCGGGCCGGCACCTCGCCCGGCTGGTGGCCTCGTACCGGGACCGACCCCTGGCCGGCTAGGAGATGGCGGTGCGGAGCCGGACCACGTCGATCGGCTCGGTCTCGTCGTGGGCCGTCAGGTCGATGACCTGACCCACCGCGCGGGTCTCGTCCGTCGCCGGCTTGAACTCCGGCTCGACCACGGCCTGGACCGACTCGGCCTTGTGCACGGCGAGGGCCTCCGCGCCGACCACGTCGGCCAGGTCCTCGTTCTGCACCGCCTCGATCACCGCGCGGGCCTGCGCCGCGTTCTTGGTGCCGAAGAAGTCGAAGCCGCCCTCGATCCGCGAGGCCGTCCGCCGCTGGGCCGCGTACGGGGCCACCGCGGCCGCCGGGCGACGCGCGGGGAGCGAGGCGGCGGGGGCGGGAGCGTGGCCACGCCCCGGACCGGGGCCGGGATCGGGCTCCGGGGCCGACGGCCCCGCGGGCAGCGCCCGGGCCTCCTGCCGCCGGCGGGCCAGCGCCTCCAGGGCCGAGTGGGCCCGGGCGTAGCCGACCCCGGTGGGCGCGCCCGCCGAGGTGCGCTCCTCGGTGACGGCCGGAAGTTGCTTCTGCGCGGCGGCCGGCGCCGCAGAGGCCTCGATGGCCAGCAGCCGGCGGCCCTCCAGGGCGCTGGCGCGCTCGGTCTCGGCGGTCGCGTACCGCCGCAGCAGCGCCGCGTGCTCGCCGCGCAGGCCCGCCAGTTCGACCCGCTTGGCGCGCAGCTTGGCGTCGAGCCGGGCCCGCAGCATCCGAGCCTCTTCGAGGTCGGATTCGAGCTCGGCTATCCGCTCGTCCGTCTTCCACTCGTCCTTGACCCGCTCGCGCGCGAGTTCGGCGACCCGGCGGCCCGCCGAGCGGTCCCAGGCGCGCATGACGACGGCGCCGGCGACCCCGGCGGCCGCCGTGACGGCCACGAGGAGCCGCAGCGCCATCGGTTCCGCCAGGAGCCAGGCCGCGCCGGCGCCGACGACGGATACACCGGCCACGGTCGTCGGCGTGAGCAGCCGGTGCAGGGGTTCGGGATTGCGGTGGCGTCCACGGGGCATGGCCCGAAATTTACAGTGCATGGAGGTCGAGTGGGATACCCGCCCGGCAAACTCTTCCCGGGCAGTTAAGCCACTTTTCTCCATCAACCCGTGCGCGCTACTTCTTCAGCAGGCCCTTGGACTCCAGGTAGGCCTTGGCGACGTCGGCCGGCTTGGCGCGCTCGGCGTCCACCTTGCGGTTCAGATCGACCAGATCGGCCGTCGTGAGCGCCTTGGTCAGCTTGTCGAGCGCGGCCGCGACCTCCGGGGTTCCGGCGTCCTTGGCGTTGACCACCGGCAGGACGTTGTCGGCGTTCTGGAGCTTCTTGTCGTCCTCCAGCAGGACCAGACCGAAGCTGTCGAGGGTGGCGTCGGTGGTCGTGGTGAGCACGAGCTGGTCGGCGCCGTCCTTGACCGCCTGCTTGGCCTGGGGGGTGCCGACGCCCTTCGGGTCGATACCGGAAACTTGAATTCCGTACGTCTTGGTCAACCCCGGCGCGCAGAAGGGCCGGACGTTGCATTCGTCGCCCGCCGCGATCTTCACCTTCAGTCCGGACTTACCAAGATCGGAAAGCGTCTTCAGGTTGTTCTTCTCGGCGAATTCCTTGGTCACGGCGAATGCGTTCTGGTCGACCGCCTCACCGGCGGCGAGCGCCTTCAGCCCGAGCGGGCCCGCGAGCTTCTCCAGGCCCGCCACCGTCGCCGCGACGTCGCTGGAGGCGACCGGCTTCTCCTCGGGCGCCTTCGGGCCGTTGACCTTGGCGTTGAGGAACTCCGCGAGCGTGGCCGCGTACTCCGGGACGACGTCGATCTCGCCCTTCTCCAGCGAGGGCTCGTACAGCTCGCGGTTGTTGACCGTCTTGATCGAGGTGCTGTAGCCCGCGTCCTTGAGGACCTGCGCGTACAGCTCGGCGAGCACGTTCGACTCGGTGAAACCGGCCGCGCCGATCACCAGGCCGCCCTTGGCGCCGCCCGCGCCGGAGGAGGAGTCGGCGGAGGCCGAGCCGCCGTCCTTGCTCTTCTCCAGGCTGTCACCGCCGCACGCGGCGAGCGACACCGTCAGGGCCAGGGTGCCCAGGGACGCGCCGAGGACGCGCGTGGTCTTGGTCATGGAGGTACTCCGTTCGAGGCGATGGACAGGAATCAGCGGGACGCCGCCGCCCGCGGCAGCAGCAGCCGGTCCGCCGCCACCAGCACGCCCTCCACCAGCAGGGCGAGCGCGGCCACCAGCAGGGCGCCCGCGACGACCTGCGGGGTGTCGTACGTGTTGAAGCCGGCGGTGATGATCCGGCCGAGGCCGCCCTGGCCGACCATGGCGGCGATCGTGGCCGTGGCGATGACCTGGACGGCACCCGAGCGCAGCCCGGTCATCACCATGGCTCGCGCGAGCGGAAGTTCGACGCGCAGGAAGAGCTGGATCCCGGACATGCCCATGCCGCGGGCGGCCTCCACGACCGAGCGGTCCACCTCGCGCATGCCGACGTAGGCGTTGGTCAGCAGCGGCGGGACGGCGAAGAGCACGAGCGCGGCGATGGTGGGGAGGTAGCCGGCGTTGCGCAGCGGGGAGACCATGAACAGGGCCAGCACCGCGAAGACGGGGACGGCCCGGCCGATGTTGGAGATGTTGATCGCGAGGGTGCCGCCCTTGCCGAGGTGGCCGAGGAACAGGCCGATCGGCAGTGCCACCGCGCAGGCGATCGCGAGCGCGACCGCGCTGACGTAGACATGCTCGCCGAGCCGGTGCCAGACGCCGCTCTCCCCCGACCAGTTGGCGCCGTTCGCCAGCCAGTCCCAGGCCCCTCCGATGACGCCTCCCACGGTCTCAGACCCCCTTCGCCGGAGCCGGGGCCGAGGTCGTCTCCCGGGTCGGTGCCGCGGATCGGCCCCGGCCCCGGGCACCGGCCCGGGTCCACGGGGTGAGCAGCCGCTGCACGCCGAGCAGCAGCAGGTCGGCCACGAGCGCGAGCAGCACGCACAGCACCGAGGCGGTGAGCACCTGGGCCTTGAAGGAGCTGTTCACGGCCGGGGCGATGAGGTTGCCGAGGCCGCCCTTGCCGATGATGGAGCCGACCGTGGTCAGCGCCACCGTCGAGACGGTGGCGATCCGTACGCCGGCGAGCAGCGCGGGCAGCGCGAGCGGCAGTTCGACCTGCCACAGCAGCCGCCCCGGGCCGTACCCCATGCCGCGCGCGGCCTCCCGTACGTCCTCGGGGACGGCCTCCAGGCCGGCCAGGACGTTGCGGACCAGGATCGTCAGCGAGTACAGCACCAGCCCGGTCACCACCAGGGCCGCCGAGAGTCCGAAGACGGGCAGCAGCAGGGAGAACATGGCGAGCGAGGGGACCGTGTAGAGGAGGGTGGTCAGGCCCAGGACGGGCGCCGCCCAGTGACGGCCGCGGCGGGCCAGCAGGGCGAGCGGCACGGACACGGCGATGCCGATCAGGACCGACACGCCCGTGAGCCAGATGTGTTCGAGGGTGGCGTCGGTCAGTTCCTGGGAGCGGGAGGTGACGTAGTCCCAGCAGATCCAGTCGTTCGCCACCAGGCAGTTCGGTGCCGCCACGCCCCTCACCCCCCGTCATTCGAACGCACGTCTTCACACTCACCCGTTACAGCGACCCTAACCCCCACCACCCTCAATGGCCGGAATCCTTCGCACCGGGGCAACACGCCCTTCACAAATCAGCGACCGGCGTGCGGAAGGATGGGTTTGTGATCCGATTCGAGCATGTGACCAAGCGCTACCCCGACGGGACCACAGCCGTCGAGGACCTGTCCTTCGAGGTGGCGGAGGGGGAGCTGGTCACGCTCGTGGGACCGTCCGGCTGCGGCAAGACGACCACGATGAAGATGGTCAACCGGCTGATCGACCCGACCTCCGGCCGGATCCTGCTGAACGGCGAGGACATAGCGGCCGCCGACCCGGTCGAGCTGCGCCGCCGGATCGGGTACGTCATCCAGCAGGTCGGGCTGTTCCCGCACAAGACGGTGCTGGAGAACACGGCGACCGTGCCGCAGCTGATCGGCACCCCCAAGGCGAAGGCCCGCGCCCGGGCGGCCGAGCTGCTCGAACTGGTCGGCCTGGACCCGGCCGTGTACGGGGGCCGCTACCCGGAGCAGCTGTCCGGCGGGCAGCGCCAGCGCGTCGGCGTGGCCCGCGCCCTCGCCGCCGATCCGCCGGTACTGCTGATGGACGAGCCCTTCGGCGCGGTCGACCCGGTGGTGCGCGAGCGGCTGCAGAACGAGTTCCTGGCCCTGCAGAAGACGGTGCGCAAGACGATCCTGCTGGTCACCCACGACCTGGAGGAGGCGATCCGGCTCGGCGACCGCATCGCGGTCTACGGCACGGGCACCATCGAGCAGTTCGCCCACCCAGCGGCGGTCCTCGGGGCTCCCGCCACCGCGTACGTGGCCTCCTTCGTCGGCTCCGACCGGGGGCTCAAGCGGCTCGCCGTCACCCCGGTCGAGGCGGCCGACCTGGCCGAGGCGGACGGGAAGGCCCCGGCGGCCTCGGTGGCGCTGGGCGCGACGCTGCGCGAGGCCCTCGCCGCCCTGTTGCAGGAGGACTCGGGGCGGATCGGGGTCACGGACCCGCGCTCCGGTGAGCTGGTCGGCGTACTGACCCCGGAGGGGGTCCACCGGGCGCTGCGCCGGGCCCAACTGCAGGAGGCCTGAACCCCGAACGACCGTGACCGGCCCCGAAGGGCCGGTCACGGTCAGGTCGGCGCCGGATGTCGGCGGGCGGCGGATCAGGCCTCGATGCGGCCGCTCATCCACGTCAGCATCGGCGGGATCTCACGTCGCCACGTGTTGAAGTTGTGGCCACCGCTGTCGAGGATGATGGAGGAGACCCGGTCCGGGCCCTTCACCTTCTTGATGAACTTCTTGGTGTCGGCGAGGTTCGGCTCGCCCTTCTCGCTGCTGGTCACGAGGAAGGACGTACCGGCCGGCTTCTTGTTCTCCATGACGTGCAGGATGTCCGCGCGCTTCTTCAGCTTCTCGTCGCCGTGGAACAGGTCACCGGTCGTCGGGTCGTCCGGAGCGTCGTAGTAGGCGGACAGGCCGGCGGCGGCACCGAAGGTCTGCGGGTAGTGCGCGGCGATCTTCAGGGCGCAGTAACCGCCCGTGGAGTTGCCGATGAAGCCCATGTTCTGGGGCTTCTTGCCGACCCGGAAGGTGTCCTGGATGGCTTGCGGGAGATCCACCCCGAAGAAGGTCTCGGTCTGCGGGCCGCCGGGGACGTCGACGCACTCGGTGTCACGCGGCGGCGCCACGGTCGGGCGCAGCATGACCAGGATCATCGGCTTCATCTTGCCCGACTTGGACAGGCTGAAGGCCTTCATCGGGTAGTCGAGCCCTTTGATCAGGTTCTCGGCGGTGCCCGGGTAGCCCGTCAGGACGACGGACGCCGGAAAGTTCTCGTCCTTGTGCTGCGGCTGGAAGTACTCCGGCGGGAGCCACACGTAGCCGGGGCTCGTTATCTTCGACTTCTGCCCGGATATGGCAACCTTCAGGATCTGACCGCCCACCTGGGGCTTGGCGCCACCGGGTACGTCCAGCTTCTGCTTGTCGACGACCTTGATGTCCTTGCTGCTCATCGAGTGGTCGACGACCTTGCCCATGGACGTCTCCTGGCCGAACAGGTCGGCCCAGGAACCGTAGAAGAGGAACGACTTGTTAGCCGCGAGCCCCACAGCCGAGAACAGCGCCAGCTGGGTCGCCAACAGCAGACCGATACGGCCGGCGAACGCGCGCCAGGTGCGGCCCGAGAGCTTCGGCCAGAACCACACCGTGGCCGCGAAGAGCAGCACACCGGCGATGATGGCCAGCGCCAGAACCGTATTACTGGTGAGACCCATGAGCAGTCAGTCGACTTTCTTGTGGCAGGACTGTTTTTTTCCGACGAAAGAGTGAACCCGCTCCTCGTCGATGTCGTCCTAAGGGACGCACCACACACCGGAGGCTGTCGCGGCCTTCGGCCACTTGATCTCTCGCGGAGCAACGGGAAGCGATGTCTAGCAGGATAGATGGCGATAAGTCGGGACAGGTTCCGAGCAGGGTCCGCCGAATCCTCCGAGGTCCACAGCCGGAGTCGGTGCCCGGCCTGGTAGGTACGGCCGTCATGATCGTCGGCCTTCTGGACATCGCGGCAGGGGTGTTCCCGCGGTTCCGGCACAGCCGGATCCACGCGGTCGCCGAGGTGCTGCCGGTGTTCGGCCCCTTCGCAGCGGCCCTCGCCATCAGCGCGGGCGTACTGCTCCTGCTGCTCGCGCACGGCCTCAAGCGCCGCAAGCGCCGGGCCTGGCGGGCGGCGGTCGTGCTGCTGCCGGCGGGTGCCGTGGCGCAGTTCCTCTACCGGCACTCGATCGTCGGCGTGATCATCGCGGCCGCGCTCTTCGCGCTGCTGCTGCGCCACCAGAGTGAATTCAAGGCGCTGCCCGACCCCCGCAGCCGCTGGAAGGCCCTCGCCAACTTCGTCCTGATGAGCGCCGGCTCCATCGGGCTCGGCCTGCTCATCGTCAACGTCCACCCGAACCGGGTCGTCGGCAACCCGGGCCTGTACGAGCAGATCACGCACGTCGTCTACGGCCTCTTCGGCTTCGAGGGCCCCGTCGACTAC
This sequence comes from Streptomyces sp. CLCI03, assembly GCF_053615355.1. Lineage (NCBI taxonomy): Bacteria > Bacillati > Actinomycetota > Actinomycetes > Kitasatosporales > Streptomycetaceae > Streptomyces > Streptomyces sp. CLCI03. Next base: position 3,697,419 of record NZ_CM132132.1, read on the forward strand.
GCGGGCCAGGTGTCCTGGACCGTCGGGTACTCCCTCGGCGCCCTCGGCATGCTGACCGCCCTCACCACCATCTACCTGGCCTTCCGCCCCGAGCACCCGGCCGCCCGGCTCACCGCCGACGACGAGGGCAAGCTGCGCGAGCTGCTCGCCAAGCACGGCGGCCGCGACTCGCTCGGCCACTTCGCGCTGCGCCGCGACAAGGCCGTCGTCTTCTCCCCCAGCGGCAAGGCCGCCGTCACCTACCGCGTCGTCTCCGGCGTGATGCTCGCCTCCGGCGACCCCATCGGCGACGTCGAGGCCTGGCCCGGCGCGATCGAGCGGTTCATGGAGGAGGCCAAGGCCCACTCCTGGACCCCGGCCGTCGTGGGCTGCAGTGAGACCGGTGGCGAGGTCTGGACCCGCGAGACCGGTCTGGACGCCCTGGAGCTGGGTGACGAGGCGATTGTCGATGTCAAAGACTTCTCCCTCGCGGGCCGTCCCATGCGCAATGTCCGCCAGATGGTGAAGCGCATCGAACGCAACGGCTACACCACCCAGGTCCGCCGGGTCAGCGAGCTGACCGAGGAGGAGCTGGAGCGGGTCCGCGGCGCGGCCGAGGCCTGGCGCGGCACCGACACCGAGCGCGGCTTCTCGATGGCCCTGGGGCGGGTCGGCGAGGAGGGCGACGGCGACTGCTTCATCGCCACCGCGCACCGCGTGGAGGAGGGCGACACCAGCCCCTTCGGCGACCTGAAGGCCGTCCTGCACTTCGTCCCGTGGGGCAAGGACGGCATGTCGCTGGAGCTGATGCGCCGCGACCGCGCCGCCGACCCCGGCATGAACGAGCTGCTGATCGTCGCCTCCCTCCAGGCCGCCCCCGACCTGAAGATCGAGAAGGTCTCGCTGAACTTCGCGATGTTCCGCGCGGCCCTCGCCCGCGGCGAGAAGATCGGCGCCGGACCGGTCCTGCGGATGTGGCGCAACCTGCTGGTCTTCCTCTCCCGCTGGTTCCAGATCGAGTCGCTCTACAAGTTCAACGAGAAGTTCCGCCCCCGCTGGGAGCCGCGCTTCATGGTCTACCGCAACAGCCGCGACCTGCCCCGCATCGGCTTCGCCGTGATGCAGGCGGAGGGCTTCGTCACCGTGGCCCTGCCCCGGCTCTTCGCGAGCCGCCGCCGGCCCAAGCCGGTGCGCACCTGCACGCACACCCACATGACGTCCGTGCCCAAGCAGCAGGAGCGCGAGGTCCAGGCGGCGTAACCACCCGCGCACGCCCGTCCAGGGCCCCGGCGGTCGCGAGACGCCGGGGCCCTGTCGTATCCAGGTCAGCCCTACCCTTGGACCTATGAACACGAAGCGCGGAGCCACCGGCAGGGGCCGGGTCGCAGGTCTGCCGGACTGGGACCGTTGCGCGGTCATGGGCGTCGTCAACGTCACGCCCGACTCCTTCTCCGACGGCGGTCGCTGGTTCGACACCACCGCCGCGGTCAAGCGCGGCCTCGACCTCGTCGAGCACGGCGCCGACCTCGTCGACGTCGGCGGCGAGTCCACCCGCCCCGGTGCCTCCCGCGTCGACGAGGAGGAGGAGCTGCGCCGGGTCGTCCCCGTGGTCCGGGGCCTGGCCTCCGAAGGCGTCACCGTCTCCGTCGACACGATGCGCGCCGTCGTCGCCGCCCGGGCCGTCGAAGCCGGCGCGGCCCTGGTCAACGACGTCAGCGGCGGCCTCGCCGACCTTGGGATGATCCCGGCCGTCGCCGCCGCCGAGGTGCCGTTCGTGGTGATGCACTGGCGCGGCTTCAGCGCCGGCATGAACAGCCTCGCCGTCTACGAGGACGTGGTCGGCGAGGTCACCGCCGAACTGCGGGCCCGGATCGACGCGGTCGTGGCCGGCGGCATCGCCCCCGAGCGGATCGTCGTCGACCCCGGGCTGGGCTTCGCCAAGAACGCCGAGCACGACCTGGCCCTCGTGGCCCACCTGCCCGAGCTGCGCGCACTGGGCTTCCCGCTGCTGGTCGCCGCGTCGAGGAAGCGTTTCCTCGGCCGGGTCCTGGCCGGCGGCGCCGACACCACCCCGCCGCCCGCCCGCGAACGCGACGCCGCCACGGCCGCCGTCTCCGCGATCGCCGCCCACCAGGGCGCCTGGGCCGTGCGGGTGCACGAGGTACGGGCGACCGCGGACGCCGTACGGGTGGCCCGCGCCGTCGAAGGGGCACTCTGATCCTCACCCACCGACAAGGAGCACCGTGAGCAGAACCGACATCGAGGCGGTCGAAGAGGTCAACACGGCCTTCTACGAGGCAATGGAGCGGGGGGACTTCGACTCACTGTCGGCGCTCTGGCTGGAGGACGAGATCTCCTGCGTCCACCCCGGCTGGCCGGTGCTCTCGGGCCGCGGCGAGGTCCTGCGCTCGTACGCGCTGATCATGTCGCACACCGACTACATCCAGTTCTTCCTCACCGACACCAAAGTGGCCGTAATAGGTGATACCGCCCTGGTGACGTGTACGGAGAACATCCTCAGCGGCGGCCCCGCCGAGGACGGCGGGGAACTCGGCCCGCTCGTCGGTCAGCTCGTCGTGGCGACGAATGTGTTCCGACGCACATCCGAGGGCTGGCGGCTCTGGTCCCACCACGGTTCTCCCGTCCTCACGGAGTCCGACGACGACGAGGACGAGGACGCCTCCTGACCCCTCCGGCGGGAGCCGGAGTATTTCGCAGGTAAATTCGAAGACGGACGACGCCGACCGCACTCGGCGCAGCCATGGCCCTGGGGAGCCCCGGGACCGGAAGCACCTACGAAAGCAGGAGTGATTCGCGTGGATCGTGTCGCGCTGCGCGGCCTCAAGGCTCGCGGGCACCACGGCGTCTTCCCCCGGGAACGCGAGGAAGGCCAGACCTTCATCGTCGACCTCGTGCTGCACCTCGACACCCGCCCCGCGGCGGCCGGAGACGACCTGGCTAAGACCGTGCATTACGGGGTAGTCGCGGAGGAAGTCGTCGACGTGGTCCAGGGTGAGCCCGTCGACCTCATCGAAACCCTGGCCGAGCGGATCGCCCAGCAGTGCCTCAAGCACGAAGCGGTGGCGCAGGTGGAGGTCGTCGTCCACAAGCCGGACGCGCCCATCACCGTCCCCTTCGACGACGTGACCATCACGATCACCCGGAGCCGCGCATGAACAACGCACTGAACGCTCAGAGCGACCCCACCGTCCAGCCCGTACCCGCCTCCGTCGTCGAGACGGTCGACGCGGCGGACGTGACCCTGTCCAACCCCAAATGGGCCGTGATCGCGCTCGGTGCGAACCTCGGTAACCGGCTGGAGACCCTGCAGGGCGCCATCGACGCCCTCGGTGACACCCCCGGCATGCGGGTCAAGGCCGTCTCCCCCGTCTACGAGACCGAGCCGTGGGGCGTCGAGCCCGGCTCGCAGCCCTCGTACCTCAACGCGGTCGTCGCCGTGAAGACCACCTTGCCGCCGTCCTCGCTCCTGGAGCGCGCGCACGCCGTCGAGGAGGCCTTCGACCGCGTCCGCGAGGAGCGCTGGGGCCCGCGCACGATCGACGTGGACATCGTCGCGTACGCCGACCGCGTCTCCGACGACCCGGTCCTCACCCTCCCGCATCCGCGCGCCCACCAGCGTGCCTTCGTGCTGGCCCCCTGGCACGACATCGACCCGGAGGCCCAGATCCCGGGCCGCGGCCCGGTCACGGCGCTGCTGGCCGAAATCGGCCTGGTCGGCGTGACGCCGCGCCCCGACCTGGAACTCCACCTCCCCGAGTAGTCGTTAGCCTGTTCACGGCTACTCGCTGAAAGTGGGGAACGGGCAAGTGAAGCAACTGAGGCCGGCGGTCCTGGCGGGCATCTTCGTGGTCGCCGGGATCCTGTCCTGGGCGGGCGCGCGCCTGTGGAACGCCTACGGCACCCTGCCGGGCGTTCCGCTGGCCGCGCCGATCGTCCTGGGCGTCATCGCGGCGGTGCTGCTGGCGACGGCCCTGTCCCTGCGCGCCCGCCTCAAGGCCCAGCGCGAGCGCCGCCCCGGCGCCAAGGGCGTGGAGCCGCTGATGGCGGCCCGCGCGGTGGTCTTCGGCCAGGCCAGTGCCCTCGTGGCGGCGCTGGTGGCGGGCATGTACGGCGGTGTGGGCGTCTTCCTGCTGACCGACGCCCTCGACGTCCCCGCCCGCCGCGACCAGGCCTGGTACGCGGGCTTCTCGGTCCTGGCGGGTGCGGCGGTCATCGCCGCGGCCCTCTTCCTGGAGCACGTCCTGAAGCTCCCGGAGGACGAGGACCCGACCGCCAAGGCCCCGGCCAAGGCCTAGGGGCCCCCGCGGCGACGGCCGTCCGCTCGTCCGTCGGCACCGCCGCCACGGCTTCGGTGTCCACGCGCAGGTACACGCACGGACATGCGCAGTCGCTCGCTCGCATCCGGGTGTGCGGGATCCGGTCCTGGAAGCGCCGTTCGGCGTCCGGCTCACCGGCCGGCAGCAGTTCGAGGGTCCGCCGGACGTCCTCGCTCAGCGGCTCCCAGCCGTCCGCCCGGGCATCGGCTCAGCGCGCCATGATCAGGCTCATGGCCTCGTTACGGGTGGCCGGGTCGCGGAGCTGGCCGCGGACCGCCGAGGTGATGGTCTTCGCGCCGGGCTTGCGGACCCCGCGCATGGTCATGCACATGTGCTCGCACTCGATGACCACGATGACCCCGCGCGGGTCCAGGATCTCCATCAGGGAGTCCGCGATCTGCGTGGTCAGCCGCTCCTGCACCTGCGGACGGCGGGCGAACACGTCCACGAGACGGGCCAGCTTCGACAGTCCGGTGATCTTGCCGTCGGTGGACGGGATGTAGCCGACGTGCGCCACGCCGTGGAAGGGGACCAGATGATGTTCACAGGAACTCATGACTTCGATGTCCTTCACGAGGACCATCTCGTCGTGGCCCAGGTCGAACGTCGTCGTCAGGACCTCTTCGGGCTTCTGGTACAGGCCCGCGAATATCTCCCGGTACGAGCGCGCCACGCGCGCCGGGGTCTCCAGGAGGCCCTCGCGGTCCGGGTCCTCGCCGACCGCGATCAGGAGCTCACGGACCGCCGCCTCGGCGCGCTTCTCGTCGAACACGCCGATCGTGCCCTCGTCACCGGTCAAGGTCACTGGGTCGGTCATCTCATCCTCGTTCCTGTCCGCACACGCGGTCGTACAAATGAGCCGCGCCCCCCAGGCTAGAACCTGGGGGGCGCGGCTTCCATTCCGGGTGGGTCGAGCCGCCGGTTACTCGGGGCGGTCCTCGGGAGCCACTTCGATGCCCTTCTCCGTGGAGACCGGCGCGACGGTGGCCGACGTGCCGTTCGCCGAGTTCGTCAGCTGGAGCTCCTTGGGAGAGAGCACCGGCGGACGGGTGGAGGGGGTGCGGCGGGAGGAGCCGGTCCACGCGGGACGGGCCGGACGCTTCACGATCGTCGAGAAGATCTCGGCGATCTGCTCCTTGTTCAGCGTCTCCTTCTCCAGCAGCGCGAGGACCAGGTTGTCGAGGACGTCGCGGTTCTCGACCAGGATCTCCCAGGCCTCGTTGTGCGCGGTCTCGATGAGCTTCTTGACCTCTTCGTCGACCAGCGCCGCGACCTCTTCCGAGTAGTCCCGCGGGTGTGACATCTCGCGGCCCAGGAACGGCTCGGTGTTGTCGCCGCCGAACTTGATCGCACCGAGACGCTCGGTCATGCCGTACTGCGTGACCATGGCCCGCGCCGTGGCGGTGGCCTTCTCGATGTCGTTCGCCGCGCCGGTGGTCGGGTCGTGGAAGACCAGCTCCTCCGCCGCGCGCCCGCCCAGCATGTACGCCAGCTGGTCGAGCATCTCGTTGCGCGTGGTCGAGTACTTGTCCTCGTCGGGCAGGACCATGGTGTAACCGAGGGCCCGACCACGGGACAGGATCGTGATCTTGTGGACCGGGTCGGAGTTCGGGGAGGCCGCCGCGACCAGGGCGTGTCCGCCCTCGTGGTACGCGGTGATCTTCTTCTCCCGGTCCGACATGATCCGGGTCCGCTTCTGCGGGCCCGCCACGACGCGGTCGATCGCCTCGTCCAGCGAGTGGTTGTCGATCAGCTTCTTGTCCGAGCGGGCCGTGAGCAGCGCGGCCTCGTTCAGGACGTTGGAGAGATCGGCACCGGTGAAGCCGGGCGTGCGACGGGCGACGGCGCCCAGGTCGACGTCCGGGGCGACCGGCTTGCCCTTCTGGTGGACCTTGAGGATCTCCAGACGGCCCTGCATGTCCGGGCGGTCGACCGCGATCTGCCGGTCGAAACGGCCCGGGCGCAGCAGCGCCGGGTCGAGGATGTCCGGACGGTTCGTGGCGGCGATCAGGATGACGCCGCCCTTCACGTCGAAGCCGTCCATCTCGACCAGCAGCTGGTTGAGGGTCTGCTCGCGCTCGTCGTGACCGCCACCGAGACCCGCACCGCGGTGCCGGCCGACGGCGTCGATCTCGTCGACGAAGACGATCGCCGGCGCGTTGGCCTTGGCCTGTTCGAACAGGTCACGGACACGCGAGGCACCGACACCGACGAACATCTCGACGAAGTCGGATCCGGAGATCGAGTAGAAGGGGACGCCGGCCTCGCCCGCGACGGCACGCGCCAGCAGGGTCTTGCCGGTGCCGGGCGGGCCGTACAGCAGCACGCCCTTGGGGATCTTGGCGCCGACGGCCTGGAACTTCGCCGGCTCCTGGAGGAACTCCTTGATCTCGTGGAGTTCCTCGACGGCCTCGTCCGAGCCCGCGACATCGGCGAACGTGGTCTTCGGGGTGTCCTTGGTGATGAGCTTGGCCTTGGACTTCCCGAAGTTCATGACCCGGGAGCCGCCGCCCTGCATCTGGTTCATCAGGAACAGGAAGACCAGGACGATGAGCACGAAGGGCAGGAGCGAGAGCAGCACGCTCAGGAACGGGCTGGTCTTGTCCGGCGTGACGGAGTACCCGTCCGGGATCTGACCGGCGTCGTACTTGGTCTGGAGGCTCTGGGCGAGCTGGACGCCCTGATCCCCGATGTAGTTGGCCTGGAACTTGGTGCCGTCGTGCTTGCCGAGCTTCTCGCCTTGCTTGAGCTCGATCTTGATCATCTGGCTGTCGCCGGTGGTCAGCTTGGCTGTCTCCACCTGGCCAGTGTTGATCGCCTTGATGACCTCGCTGGTGTCCACCGACTTGTAGCCGCCGCCGGAGCCGACGACATTCATCAACACGACCACGGCGAGGACGGCCAGCACGATCCACATGACCGGCCCACGGAAGTATCGCTTCACGTCCATCCATACGGGACGCCAGGCGTCCCGTCCCTCCTGCCCGTAGGTAAATGCTGCTGTGAGTAAAGACTGTTCTTCGGAATGTACCCCTGAATTGTCACCCGCGGCCCTGTGGGACGGCTGACAGACCCGCCTTCCCCTGCTTCAACGGCGGGAATCGCCCCCAGGTTCCCCGCAGGCTCGGCGGGGTTCCCGGGGACGGGGCGGAAGCGGGAGTGGATCAGCCGCCGTAGACGTGCGGGGCGAGCGTGCCGACGAACGGCAGGTTGCGGTACTTCTCCGCGTAGTCCAGGCCGTAGCCCACGACGAACTCGTTGGGGATGTCGAAGCCGACCCACTTCACGTCGATCGCGACCTTCGCGGCCTCGGGCTTGCGCAGCAGCGTGACGACCTCCAGGGAGGCCGGCTGGCGGGAGCCCAGGTTCGACAGCAGCCAGGACAGCGTCAGGCCCGAGTCGATGATGTCCTCGACGATCAGGACGTGCTTGTCCTTGATGTCGGTGTCCAGGTCCTTGAGGATCCGCACCACACCGGAGGACTGGGTCCCGGCGCCGTACGAGGACACCGCCATCCAGTCCATGGTGAGCGGGGTGGACAAGGCACGCGCCAGGTCCGCCATCACCATCACGGCGCCCTTGAGCACACCGACGATGAGCAGGTCCTTGCCCGCGTACTCCGCGTCGATCTTCGCGGCCAGCTCGGCCAGCTTCGCGTCGATCTCTTCCTTGGTGATGAGCACCGACTGGAGGTCGTTGCCCATGTCCTTCTCGTCCACCCGCATCACTTTCGTTGTCGGCCGGGGCTCCGGGGGCGACCCCGGAGGACTCAGCCGTGTTTCAGCACCAATCAGCCCTGCCGGATGACAAGTCTGCCACCCTGCCGCTGGGCCTCGACCCGGCCGGGCAGGTTGATGGCGCCCTGACCCCGCCATCCGGTGATGAGGCGGTCGACTTCTTCGATGTGGCGGGCGAAGAGTGAGCCCGCGGGAGACCCCGCCGCGACGACGGCCCTGCGCAGCACGCGGCGGCGGACGGCCGGGGGCAGGGCGTAGAGCTTGGCGCACTCCAGGCGGCCGTCCGCGTCGCGTACGCCGGTCTCCGCCTCGGCCGCCCAGGCGTCCAGGGCGTCGGCGTCGTCGCGGGAGAGCTGCGCGGTGCGGGCGAGCGCCTCGACGACTCCCTTGCCGAGCGCCTTCTCGAGGGCGGGCAGCCCCTCGTGGCGCAGCCGGGAGCGGGTGTAGGCGGGGTCGATGTTGTGCGGGTCGTCCCAGACGGGGAGGGACTGGACCATGCAGGCCTTGCGGGCGGTCTGCCGGTCGACCTGGAGGAAGGGGCGGCGGTAGCGGTTGGTGCGGCCGGCGGATCCGCCGGAGACCTCGGGCATGCCGGAGAGCGAGCGGATGCCGGAGCCGCGGGCCAGGCCCAGCAGGACGGTTTCGGCTTGATCGTCCCGGGTGTGGCCGAGCAGCACGGCGGCGGCGCCCAGTCGGTCCGCGGCCTCGTCCAGGGCTCCGTATCGGGCGTCGCGGGCGGCGGCCTCGGGTCCGCCGTCGCGGCCGACGCGCACGGCGACGGACTCCACCGGGTCGAGGCCGATGGCGGTCATGCGGGAGACGACCTCGGCGGCGCGCAGGTCGGAGCCGGGTTGCAGTCCGTGGTCGACGGTGATGCCGCCGGCCCGGATGCCGAGCTTGGGGGCCTCGAAGGCGAGGGCGGAGGCGAGCGCCATGGAGTCGGCGCCTCCGGAGCAGGCGACGAGGACGAGCGGCGGCGAGCCCCCGGGGCGGCGGGGGGCGGCGGCGGCGCCTGTGTGGTCGGTGAGGTCGGTGAGGACGTCGTGGAGTACGCGGCGGACCGCCAGGCGTATCGCCGCGACCGCAGGATGGGGACCCATGTCCGGTGCCCTTCGATGGAGTTCGGATGCCTCGGAGGCGTCGGGGTGGTGTGCTGAGGTGCTGCTGCCCGGCTGCCCCCGCGGAACGGGAGGATGTCACTCAGAGTGCGTCGATGGTGACAGAACCGAGCCGTTCCCCGAGCATCGCACGCCCTTCCACGGCCCACGGTCCCTCGGACGGGTGACGCTGCTTCCCCCAGTGAGACATGTTTACGCCCCTTGTGTCACTCCGCTTCGCTCGGTTCGCTCCCCTTGCGGTGCACGCGTGCGACCCAGTCGGCGGGGCTGGCGATCTCGGCCTTGGTCGGCAGTGTGTTCGGGGAGGTCCACACCCGGTTGAAGCCGTCCATGCCGACCTGGCCGACGACGGCGCGGACGAAGCGCTCGCCGTCGCGGTACTGGCGCAGCTTGGCGTCGAGGCCCAGCAGTTTGCGCAGCGCGGCGTCGAGACGGCCGGCGCCGCTGGCCCGGCGCTGCTGGAACTTCTCCCGGATCTCGGCGACGGAGGGCACCACCTGCGGACCGACCCCGTCCATCACGAAGTCGGCGTGGCCCTCCAGCAGGGACATGACGGCGGTCAGTCGCCCCAGGATCTCCCGCTGCTCCGGGGTCTGGACGAGCTCCACGAGGGAGCGTCCCTCGTCACCGTGCTCGGCGTCGGGGCGGGCGCCCGCGAAGGACTGGGCGGCCTCGCGGATGCGTTCCAGGACGGTGGACGGGTCGACCTCGGTGGCCCCGAGGAACGTCTGGATTTCGCCTTCGAGGTGCTCGCGCAGCCACGGGACGGCCGTGAACTGTGTACGGTGCGTCTCCTCGTGCAGGCAGACCCAGAGCCGGAAGTCGTGGGGGTGCACCTCCAGCTCGCGCTCGACGTGCACGATGTTGGGCGCGACGAGCAGCAGCCGGCCCCCGCCGGCGCCGGGCAGGTCCCCGGTGACCGGCGCGAAGGTCTCGTACTGGCCCAGGACCCGGGAGGCCAGGAAGCTCAGCAGCATCCCCAGCTCGACGCCGGTGACCTTGCCGCCGACCGCGCCGAGGACGGCTCCGCCGGCGGCTCCCGCGCGGCGGTCCTGCATCTTGCCGAGGAGCGGCTGGAGCAGCTCGCGGAATCCGGCGACGTTGGCCTTGACCCAGCCGGCCCGGTCGACGACCAGGACGGGCGTGTCGGGGACGGCCGACCCCTCGGGGATCATCCGGGTGAACTCGCGCACGTGCCGTTCCGAGGTCCTGGCGTGCCGCCGCAGCTCGGCGACGACGGCCCGCGCCTCGTCCCGGGTGACCTCCGGGCCGGGTCGTACCAGTCGGGTCGCGGTCGCCACCGCGAGGTTCCAGTCGACCATCTCCGCACCACCGATGCTCGTCATGCGTCAACCGTACGTGGACCGGCCCTCCTACGGACCCCCTACGAGGCGGTCGCCACGGCCGCGGCCAACTTGTCGAGGGCCTTCTCCGCGCCCTCGGCGCCGGGGCTGTTCGCCGTGAGGAAGGCGAAGGCGAGGAGTCGGCCCGAGGAGTCGACGACCGTGCCGGAGAGGGAGTTCACCCCGGTCAGGGTGCCGGTCTTGGCGCGGAGCAGGCCGGCTGCCGGGGAACCGCCGGAGTTGCGGGCCTTCAGGGTTCCGGTGAAGCCGGCGACGGGCAGGCCGGTGAGGACCGGGCGCAGTTCGGGGCTGCGGGGGTCGGCGGCCTTGGTGAGGAGCCCGGTCAGCAGGCCGGCGCTGACCTTGTCGGCGCGGCCCAGGCCGCTGCCGTCGGCGAAGCGGGAGCCGGCGGTGTCGATGCCGAGGGCGGTGATCCGGTCGGTGACGGCCTTCTCGGCGCCCTCGAAGCTCGCGGGTCGGCCGGAGGCGAGGGCGGTCTGCCGGGCGAGGGCCTCGGCGATGTCGTTGTCGCTGTTGGTCAGCATCCGCTCGACGAGCCCGGCGATCGGGGTGGAGAGGGTGACGGCGAGCGGCTGGACGCCGGCGGCGGCCTTGGCCTTCGCCGGTTCGCCGGTGACCTTGATGCCGCGGTCGGCCAGCAGGGTGCGGAAGGCCCGGGCGGCGTCGCGGGAGGGGTCCTCGGCGCGGTCCACGGGGCCGGAGGTGGAGTCGTCGGGGCGGCCCTCGTCGGCCGTCAGGGCGGTCACCGGAGCGATGTTGGGGTTGCCGCCGATCGGGTGGCGGACGGGGCCGGTGTAGAGGCTGTCGTCGTATCCGAGGGTCACGGTGTCGGTGCCGGCGGCCTTGAGCGCCTGCGCGGTGTCACCGGCGAGGGCGACGAGGCTGCCGCCGGATCCGGCGGGGCTCTTCTTCTTCGCGGTGAGCGAGGGGTCGCCGCCACCGACCAGGACGATCTGTCCGGGGGTGGCGCCGGGCGTGACGGTGGTCCTGATCCGGTGCTCGGGTCCGAGGGCGGCCAGCACGGCCGCGGCGGTGACGATCTTGACGGTGGAGGCGGGGGTCATCGCGTCCCGGGCCCCGGACTCGTAGAGGACCTGTCCGGTGGCGGTGTCGACGACGGACGCCGTGCGGACGGTGCCGAGCGCGGGATCGGCGAGCAGCGGCTTCAGCGCGGCGCCCAGGCCCGCGGCGGAGGCGGGCTCGGCGGGGGCGTCCTGCGCGCGCGGGACGCCGGGGCCGATCGCGCCGAGCACCCCGGGGGCGCTCGGGGCGGCTTCGGGCAGGGCTCCGGAACCGGGCCCTCCATCGTGATCTGCGCCACCCGTGCGGCCCCAGGAGGCGGCTCTGTCCCGCTCGGCCTTACGCTGGCCGGAGTCCCAAGGACCGGCCGCGGTCACCGCTGCCACCGACAGGGCGAGGCCGGCGACGGCCGACCCTGCGATGAGCTGCCAGGTCTTGACCAATGGCACCTCGGACCAGCCCCTTTCGCGATCACACATATGCGTGAGGGACACTTAACCACTGCGTCTTGCCGCGAGCATGGCACCCCACCCGGCAGGGCTGGGACGGACGCGCACGCGGATCGATCGACGCAGTCCCGAAGCAATGCAGCTGATCATGGAGGAGCAGGACGTGGAGTTCGACGTCACCATCGAGATCCCCAAGGGTTCGCGGAACAAGTACGAGGTGGACCACGAGACCGGCCGGATCCGTCTGGACCGTCGCCTCTTCACCTCGACCAGCTACCCGGCCGACTACGGCTTCGTCGAGAACACCCTCGGCGAGGACGGCGACCCGCTGGACGCGCTGGTCATCCTTGACGAGCCGACCTTCCCGGGCTGCCTGATCAAGTGCCGCGCCATCGGCATGTTCCGCATGACGGACGAGGCGGGCGGCGACGACAAGCTGCTGTGCGTGCCGGCCTCGGACCCGCGTGTCGAGCACCTGCGCGACATCCACCACGTCTCCGAGTTCGACCGCCTGGAGATCCAGCACTTCTTCGAGGTCTACAAGGACCTGGAGCCGGGCAAGTCCGTCGAGGGCGCGAACTGGGTCGGCCGCACCGAGGCCGAGGCCGAGATCGAGGCCTCGTACAAGCGCCTGGAGGCGCAGGGCGGCCACCACTGAGCTCGCGCTCCGCGGTGACGGGCCGGGGTTCTCCCCCGCGCCCCTCGTGACATGGCGGGCGGTATCCCTACGGGATGCCGCCCGCTGTCGTGTTCCCGGGCCGGTGCGGAGGGCGGCCGCGGGTATGCGGTGGGTGTGGAGCGGGTGCGCGCCGGCGGTACGGCGGGTGCGCGCTGGGTGTGCGGCGGGAGGAAACGATTCCGCATACTGATACCCCGGGTGATCACGAACTGGAGGACGCGTGGCGGAGGCCGACGGGGCAGAGGACAGGAAGCCCCAGTCCGACGAGGCGCACAGCGCCTTCACGCCGCCGCCCGGCATGGAGCCGGACGTCTTCGAGGAGGACCAGCCCACCTCGGAATTCGCCCGTCCGGCGGGCGCCGATCCGGTGGAGCCCGAGCCCGAGGGATCGGCCTTCGCCGCCCCGGCCACCTATCGGGCCGCGCAGTCCCCGCCCGCCTACACCCCCGGCCAGGGCTTCCCCGTCGCGCGGATGAAGGAATCCCCCTGGCAGGACCGCATGCGCACGATGCTGCGCATGCCGGTCGACGTGCGGCCCGTACCGGAGCTCGTGCAGCGCCACAGCGAGACCGGACCGGCCGTGGGCCGCGTGCTCGACCTGACCCTGCGCATCGGCGAGCTGCTGCTCGCGGGTGGTGAGGGCGCCGAGGACGTCGAGGCCGCGATGTTCGCGGTGGCCCGCTCGTACGGGCTGGACCGCTGCGAGCCGACCGTCACCTTCACCATGCTGTCGATCACCCACCACCCCTCGCTGGTGGGCGACCCGGTCTCGGCCAGCCGGACCGTGCGCCGCCGCGGCACCGACTACAACCGGCTCGCGGCCGTGTTCCGGCTCGTGGACGACATCAGCGCCCACGAGATCGACGTGACGCTGGAGGAGGCCTACCGCCGCCTCGCCGAGATCCGCCGCAACCGGCACCCCTACCCCGGCTGGATGCTCACCTGCTCCGCCGGACTGCTCGCCGGCGCCGCCTCCACGCTCGTCGGCGGCGGGGTCCTCGTCTTCTTCGCCGCCGCGATCGGCGCGGTCCTCGGCGACCGCCTGGCCTGGCTGTGCGCCGGGCGCGGGCTTCCCGAGTTCTACCAGTTCGTGGTCGCCGCGATGCCGCCGGCCGCCCTCGGGGTCGCGCTCAACATGACGGGCATCGACGTCAAGGCCTCCGCCGTGATCACCGGTGGGCTGTTCGCGCTGCTGCCGGGACGGGCCGTGGTCGCGGCCGTGCAGGACGGCCTGACCGGCTACTACATCACCGCGTCGGCCCGACTGCTGGAGGTCATGTACCTCTTCATCGGCATCATCATGGGCGTCCTGGTGGTGCTCTACGTGGGCCTGCAGTTCGACGCCTCGCCGCGACCGGAGGAGGTCCTGCAGATCCAGCAGCGGCCGCTGATCCAGATCGCCGCCTCGATGGTGCTGGTGTTCACCTTCGCGATCCTGCTCCAGCAGGAACGCTCCACCGTCCTGATCGTGACGCTGAACGGCGCGGTCGCCTGGGTCACCTTCGGGGCCCTGCACTACGCGGGAGGCATTCCGCCCGTCCCGTCCACGGCCATCGCGGCCGGGCTGGTGGGCCTCTTCGGGCAGCTCTTCTCCCGCTACCGCTTCGCCTCCGCCCTGCCGTACGTGACGGCCGCCATCGGCCCGCTGCTGCCCGGCTCGGCGGTGTACTACGGCCTGCTGCTGATCGCCGAGAACCGGCTGAACGAGGGCCTGGGCTCGCTGGTGAACGCCGCGGCCATCGCGCTGGCCATCGCGATCGGGGTCAACCTCGGGTCGGAGGCCTCGCGGCTGTTCATGCGCATCCCGGGGGCCACGAGCGCCGCCAAGCGCCGCGCGGCGAAGCGGACCCGCGGCTTCTGAGCGGCGGCGCCGCCGCCCGTACGTGTGCCCGTACGTGTGCCCGTACGGGGCCTCGTCCGGGCACACGTACGCCCCGGGGCCTCAGATGGGCCTCCGGGGCGGTACGGGCGTGCGGGGTGCTTCGGGCGGGCCTCAGCGCTTGGCGTGGCGGCCGCGCGTGCCCGGCGCCTGCGGGGCGGAGCCGTCGGCCACGTCCTCGGCGCCCGCGCCGGCGTTCGCCTTGCTCTCCTTGCGGGCCTTCAGGACCTCGAAGACCACCGGGATGACCGAGATCAGGACGATGCCCACCAGGATCGGCTCGACGTTCGTCTTGATGAACTCGATCTGTCCGAGCCAGTAGCCGGCGATCGTGACGCCCGCACCCCAGCCGATGCCGCCGATGATGTTGTAGGTCAGGAAGGTGCGGTATTTCATCGTGCCGGCGCCCGCGACCATCGGGGCGAAGGTGCGGATGATCGGCACGAAGCGGGCGAGCACGATGGCCTTGGGGCCGTGCTTGTCCATGAACTCGTGCGCCTTGTCCAGATTCTCCCGCTTGAAGAGCTTGGACTTGGGGCGGTTGAAGAGCTTCGGCCCGAAGAACTTGCCGATCATGTATCCGACCTGGTCGCCGATGATCGCGGCGGCCACGATCAGGGTGCAGACCAGCCACAGCGGCTGCTTGATGTACTGCCCGTCCGCGACCAGCAGACCCGCCGTGAAGAGCAGGGAGTCGCCGGGAAGGAAGGCGAAGAGTCCCGATTCGGCGAAGACGATGACCAGGATGCCGATCAGACCGAAGTGCGAGATCAGGTAGTCCGGGGACAGCCACTCTGGGCCGAGCGCAAGCGTATACACGGGTTCCGGGCTCTCCTGGAATCGGGGGGCGTAAGGCGGAAGGAGCGGTTTCAATTATCAACGCACACGACCCCCGCCCGGTTCCAGGGACCGGAGGGGGTCGCATGCGTGACATTCCGCTTAAACCTTGCGGACTCCGTTCGCGAGGATCGCGTCGCGCAGGTGCTCGGCGAGACCCGGCTTCATCGCGTCGTAGAACGCGGTGAACCGCTCGTCCGCCACGTACATCTCGCCGAGGCACGTGTGCATCTCGTACGGGCAGTCGTAGAACCACTTGTGGATGTGCAGGCGGTGCTCCTCGGCCAGGTCCATCGCGCGTTCACCGTCCGCCGGTTCCCCCGCCTCCATGGCCGCCACGTAGCGGCGGCCCCAGTCGGCGGCCTCGTCCTGGATCCGCTGCCAGTCGTCCTTCGTGTACGAGGCCGCCCGGCGCTGCGACTCGGCGTACGCCTCGGTATCGCCCCAGCGCTCCTCGACCTCCTGTGCGTACTGCTCCGGGTCCTCGTCCCCGAAGACCTCGAACTTCTCCTCCGGCGTGAGGTTGATGCCCATCTTCTTCGCCTCCATGGCGTGCTCGACGGCCTTGGCCATCTGCTGGAGCCGGGCGATCCGGTCGGTCAGCAGGGCATGCTGCCGGCGCAGATGCTCCTGCGGATCCGTGTCCGGGTCGTCCAGCAGGACCGCGACCTCGTCGAGGGGGAAGCCGAGCTCCCGGTAGAACCGGATCCGCTGCAGCCGGTCCAGGTCACCGTCGTCGTACCGCCGGTGCCCGGCATGGCTGCGGCCCCTCGGGGACAGCAGTCCGATCTCGTCGTAGTGGTGCAGGGTGCGCACCGTCACTCCGGCGAATCCGGCGACCTGGCCCACGGAGTAGCTCATCTCTTCCGCCCTCTGGTTGGGTACGCCCCTCACTGTGGGTCCTCACGTGGCGTGAGGTGCAAGTCCGCTGCGCGAGCTACTTGCCCATGCCCCGGAACCTGCCCACCGCCAACGGGAAGAAGATCGCCAGCAGCAGGACCGGCCAGGCCACCGCGAGCAGCGCCGCGTGATCGGCGGCCCACGACGGCGCGGCCGCGGCCGGGTTGTCGAACAGGTCGCGGACGGCCGTGGCCGTCGCCGAGAGCGGATTCCATTCCACCACCGTCCCGAGCAGGCCCGGCATCGCCGCCGGTGTGGCGAAGGCGTTGGAGAGGAAGCCCACCGGCCACACCAGGATCTGCACCGCCTGCACCAGCTCCGGGCGGCCCGCGACCATCCCGAGGAAGATGCCGATCCACAGCATCGCGAAGCGCAGCAGCAGGAGCAGGGCGAAGGCCGCCAGGGTGGCCGTGGGCGAGCCGTGCGGGCGCCAGCCCAGCACCACTCCGACGCCCGCGAGGACGACCAGACCCACCGCCGACTGCAGCATGTCCGCCGCGCTGCGGCCGACCAGGACCGCCGCCGAGGACATCGGCATGGCGCGGAACCGGTCGATCACCCCTTTGCCGAGGTCCTGGGTGACGGCCGTCATCGTCGCCTCCAGGCCGAAGGCCATGGTCAGCGCGAGCATCCCGGGCACCAGGAACTCCACGTACTCGCCGTCGATCCCGCGTCCGCCGCCGATGAGGAAGCCGAACATCAGCAGCATCATCACCGGGAAGACCAGTCCGACGACCATCTGGACCGGCCTGCGGGCCCAGTGCGCGAGCTCGCGCCGGGTCATCGTCCAGGAGTCCGAGACCACCCATGCCGTACTCATGCGGCCACCTCCGTGGCGTCCGTGCGGTCGGTCAGGTGCAGGAAGACCTCGTCGAGCGTGGGGCGGCGGACCGCGAGGTCGAGCGCCTCGATGCCGGCCCCCTCCAGCGCGCGCAGGGTCAGGGTCAGGCCCGCCATCCGGTCCCGCACCGGGAAGCTCAGGGTCAGGGAGTCCGGGTCCACGGTCGGGTCCGGCAGCAGGCGCACCGCCTCCGCCAGCCGCGCCGCGTCCCGCAGGACGACGACGATCCGGTCCGCCCCGACCAGGGCCTTCAGCTCGTCGGCCGTGCCCTCGGCGGCCACCCGGCCCGCGTCGATCAGCGTGATGCGGTCCGCGAGCCGGTCGGCCTCCTCCAGGTACTGCGTGGTCAGCAGGACGGTGGTGCCGCCGCCCACCAGGGAGCGCACCGCGCTCCACACCTCGGTGCGGCCGCGCGGGTCGAGCCCGGTGGTCGGCTCGTCCAGGAAGAGCACCTCGGGGTCGGTGATCAGGGACGCGGCGAGGTCGAGCCGGCGCCGCATGCCGCCGCTGTACCGCTTCACCGGCTTGCGACCGGTGTCCGCGAGGCCGAAGCGGTCCAGCAGTTCGTCGGCCCGCAGCCCGGCCCGTCGTGCGCCGAGGTGGTGGAGGCGGGCGAACATCTCCAGGTTCTGCCGTCCGGCCAGGTCCTCGTCGAGCGCCGCGTGCTGGCCGAGCAGCCCGATCCGGGCGCGGACGGCCGGAGCCTGGGTGCGTACGTCGTGGCCGGCGACCCGGACCACGCCCTCGTCGTGCCGCAGCAGGGTGCTCATGACGCGCACCGCCGTGGTCTTTCCGGCTCCGTTGGGGCCGAGGACGGCGTGCACCGTGCCGGGCTTCACCTCCAGGTCGAGCCCCGCCAGCGCGGGCTTCTCGCCGTACCGCTTGTGGACACCTTCGACGAAGATCGCCAAAACCGCTCCTCCAGTAATCAAATTTGAGTAGTTGGGCGCGCCCAAGGTAATGCCCACTCTCAGGCTAGTCAAACTTGATTACACATCCTGGTGCGCGGCGTACGGATTCTCCTGGCCGTCCGCGAGGACCCCCACGAACGGAGCCCCGCCCTCACCCGCGAAGGAGTACGCGCCCCCCTCGATCCGGGCGACCAGCCCGCGCGTCCACTCCGCCTCGGCATCCGCGGAGTGGACCCACATCTGCATGATCTCGCCGATGTGGCCCAGCACCTCCGGGCCACCCTCCGGCGTGTAGTGGTCCGTCACCGACGACCGCCACAGCGCCAGCTTCGCCATCCGCTCCCGGAGCAGCGCGAGCACCTCCGCCCGCGGCAGGTCGACCATGAAGCCGATCGCCGCGGACAGCACGTCCGTCTTCTGGTCGTACGCCGCGAGGGCCTCGCGCAGCAGCCGGAAGTACTCCTCGCGGCCCGCGTCCGTCACCTCGTACTCGGTACGCGGGGGCCCGCCCGCCGCGCTCGGCGCCACCTCGTGGGCGTGCAGGACGCCTTGCTTGGCCATCTGCTTGAGCGCGTGGTAGATCGATCCGGGCTTCGTGTTCGACCACTCGTGGGCGCCCCAGTACTCCAGGTCGTTGCGTACCTGGTACCCGTGGGCCCGCCCGTGCTGGCGGACCGCACCGAGGACAAGAAGCCGGATCGCTGACATGGGGCCAGGCTATGCCCCCGCCCTCTAGCCCATCGCCTTGGTGCCGTCGAGGGATTCGCGGACGATGTCCGCGTGGCCCGCGTGCCGGGCGAACTCCTCCACCAGGTGCAGGAGCATCCAGCGCATCGAGACCTTGGCGTCCTTGGGGAACCAGGGCGCCGGCGGCAACGGGAAGGTCTCGTCCAGGTTCGGGAGGGCGGCGACGAAGGCCGCCGTCTGCTCCGCGACCTCGTCCCAGAAGGCGAGCACCGACGGGATCGACTCGCCCTCGACCAGGCGGAAGGCCTCGCCCCAGGTCTCCTCGGTGCGCTGCCGCTCGTTCGGCGCCTGCTGGGCCAGCCGCAGCCAGTTCAGCTCGACCTCGGCCACGTGCTTGATCAGACCGGACAGGGTGAGTTCGCTGACGCTGGGGCGGCTCGCGGCCTGCTCCTCGCTGAGCCCGAGGAGGGATTCACGGATCGCCGTGCGCTGGGCTTCGACGAAGGCGAGGAGAGTGCCGCGCTCGTCGCCGAGGACTTCGGGGGAGATCTGAGCCATGATCGACCGCCTTGTGCGTGAGATGCCGTGTCGGGGGGCTTCTTCCCCCCGACACGACCCACGCTACGGAGCATCGAGGTCAGATCCTGTCCTCGATGGCCGTTCAGTTGCCTTCGATCTCGCCGTCGGGGCGGATCGCCGGCAGCGCGGTGGCGGGCTGGGGGAGCAGGGCCTTGGAGAGGTCCTGCTTGCCCGTCGGGTCGAGGCCGTACATCGCCTCGTAGATGTTGCGGACGGCCGGACCCGAGGCACCCGAGCCGGTACCACCCTGGGAGATCGTCATCACGATCGCGTAGTCCTCGGTGTACGAGGCGAACCACGAGGTCGTCTGCTTGCCCTGGACCTCGGCCGTGCCGGTCTTGGCGTGCATCGGGATCTGCTTCTGCGGCCAACCGCCGAAGCGCCAGGCCGCGCTGCCGTCGGTGGCCACGCCCGCGAGGGCCTCGTCGATGTTGTCGCGGGTCTTCGCGTCCATCGGCAGCTTGCCCGTCTCCTTCGGTGCGATCTCCTGGACCGACTTCCCGTCGGCGCTGACGATCGCCTTGCCGATGCTGGGCTGGTGGAGCGTGCCGCCGTTGGCGATGGCCGAGTACACGGAGGCCATCTGGATCGGGGTGACGAGCGTGTCGCCCTGCCCGATCGAGTAGTTGATCGCGTCACCCTCGCGCAGCTGGTTGCCCTGGCGGCAGTTCTCGTAGGCGATCTTCTCGGCGAAGCTGCCGTTCTTCTTGCCGTCGCGGCACCAGGCGTCCTTGTTCGCGTCGAAGAAGTCCTGCTTCCACTTGCGGTCGGGAACCCGGCCGGGGACCTCGTTCGGCAGGTCGATACCGGTGCGCTTGCCCAGCCCGAACTCGTGGGCGGTCTTGAGGAACCAGTCCTTCGGGTCCTTCTTCGGCTTGATGCCGCCGTCCTTCTTCCACTCCTGGTCCGCGAGGGCGTAGTAGACGGTGTCGCAGGAGACCTCCAGCGCCCGGCCGATGGTGATGTCGCCGTGGCCCTGGGACTCGAAGTTCGTGAAGGTCTGACTGCCGACCGAGTACGAGCTGGGGCACGGGTAGCGGTTGTTGAACGGGTACCCGGCGTTGACCGCGGCCGTCGAGGTGACCACCTTGAAGATGGAGCCGGGCGCCGCCTGGCCCTGGATGGCCCGGTTCAGCAGCGGGTAGTTCGACTTCTTGTCGGTGAGACCGGCGTAGTCCTTGGCGGAGATGCCACCCACCCAGGCGTTGGGGTCGTAGGTCGGGTTCGAGGCCATCGCCACGACCCGGCCGGTCTTGGTCTCCATCACCACGACGGCGCCCGAGTCGGCCTCGTAGTTCCTGCCGGTGTTCTTGTCGTTGACCTTGCGGGCCTCGATCATCGCGTTGTTCAGCTCGCGCTCGGCGACGGCCTGCACGCGGGAGTCGATGGAGGTCACGATGTTCGATCCGGGCTTCGCCGGGTCGGTCTCGCCCTGGCCGATGACCCGGCCGAGGTTGTCCACCTCGTAGCGGGTGATGCCCGCCTTGCCGCGCAGCTCCTTGTCGTACGTGCGCTCCAGACCGGAGCGGCCGACCTGGTCGGAACGCAGGTACGGCGAGTCCGACTTCTTCGCCTTGGCGATCTCCTCGTCGGTGACCGGGGAGAGGTAGCCCAGCACCTGGGAGGTGTTGGCCTCGTCCGGGGCCGCGTACCGGCGCAGGGCGGTCGCCTCGGCCGTGATGCCCGGGAAGTCCTCGGGGTGCTCGCGGATCTGCAGGGCCTGCTCGGTGGTGGCCTCGTTGCTGACCGGGATCGGCTGGTAGGGGGAGCCGTTCCAGCAGGGCTGCTTGGTCTTGGCGTCGCAGAGCCGGACCTTGTCGATGACCTCCTGGGGGTCCACGCCCAGGACCCCGGCGAGCCGGGTCAGCACGGACCGACCCTTGTCCTTCATGGTCAGCAGTTCGGTGCGGCTGGCGGAGACCACGAGGTGGGTGGCGTTGTCGGCGAGCGGGACCCCGCGCGAGTCCAGGATCGAACCGCGCACGGCGGGCTGGACCACCTGCTGGACGTGGTTGTTCTTCGCCTCGTCCGTGTACTCCGAGCCATTGCGTATCTGGAGGTACCACAGGCGTCCGCCCAGGGTGAGCAGCAGCGAGAAGACGACGATCTGGATGACGACGAGCCGGTTCTGGACCCGAGGGGTCCGGCCGGTCTCCGGTATGTTGCTCAACTCGTTCTCCCCCGGGCGGCTGCGTACGCCCGGCCGAGTCTAGGGGGTGTCCTTCGGGCCGGGTCGGGTCGGGGAGGCCCGCACGAGACCCCCTGGGGGGCGAACTGTGAGCTCTAGAACGGGAAGGTCGTCCGCCCGTGCTGGACGGAGATCCACTTCTGGGTGGTGAACGCCTCGACCGTGGCTTCGCCGTTCAACCGGCCCAGGCCCGAGGCCTTCTCGCCGCCGAACGCGGCCAGCGGCTCGTCCCCGATCGTGGAGTCGTTGACGTGGATCATGCCCGTCTCGATCCGCTGGGCGAAGCGGACGCCCCGCTCCACGTCCCGGGTGTGCACGGCGCCGCTCAGCCCGTAAGGGGTCGCGTTGGTCAGCCGTACGGCCTCGTCCTCGCCGTCGAAGACCACCAGCAGGGCCACCGGGCCGAAGATCTCCTGGCTCAGCAGCGGGGAGTCCTCGGGGATTCCTGCGAGCACCGTGGGTTCGACCAGGTTGCCGCGCGTAGACCCCCGTACGAGCGCCTGCGCGCCGGATTCCACGGCCTGGTCCACGAGCGCGGTCAGTGCGTCGGCCTGGAAGGAGTTGATCAGGGGGCCGATGTGGGTGTCGGCCTCGCGCGGGTCGCCCGTCCGCAGGCCGCGCACGCGCGCGACGAACTTCTCCGTGAACTCCTCTGCGACGGAGGCGTCGACGAGGATCCGGTTGGCGGCCATGCAGACCTGGCCCTGGTAGACGAAGCGGCTGAAGACGGCCGCGTCCACCGCGTAGTCGAGGTCGGCGTCGTCGAGCACGACGAGCGCGCTGTTGCCGCTCAGTTCCAGGACGGTCCGCTTGAAGTGGCGGGCGGCGACGGCTCCGACGTGTCGGCCGACCCGATCCGACCCCGCGAACGAGATGACCTTGGGGACGGGGTGGGTCAGGAGCGCGTCGCCTATCTCGGCGATGTCGGTGACCAGGACGTTCAGCAGGCCGGCCGGCAGTCCGGCGTCCTCGAAGATCTTGGCGATCACGCCGCCGCCCACGACGGGGGCGTTCTGGTTGGGCTTGATGACGACCGCGTTGCCCAGCGCCAGGGCCGGGGCGACCGACTTCAGGGTCACCAGGAAGGGGAAGTTGAAGGGGCTGATCACCGTGACGACACCCACGGGGAGCCGCTGGACCCGGTTCTCCTTGCCCTCGACCGGCGAGGGCAGGATCCGTCCCTCGGGCCGGACGGCGAGCTGGAGGGACTCGCGGATGAACTCCATCGCGAGGTGGACCTCGTACTCGGCCTTGGGACGCGTCCCGCCGAGCTCGTCGATCATCGCCTCGACGATTTCCTTCTCGCGCTCCTCGGTGATCCGCAGGGCGCGCTCCAGGACGGCGCGTCTGATGTAAGGGCTGGTGGCGGCCCACTCACGCTGGGCGCGTTCGGCGCCGCGGTAGGCCTGGTCCACCTGCTCGACGGTGGCCACCGTGATGGCCGCGAGCTTCTCCCCGTTGTAGGGGTTGACGTCGATGATGTCCCACGAACCGGTACCGGCCAGCCATTCGCCGTCGATGTACTGGTGAGCCAGGTCGCTGAATATGGACATGCCATCCCTTACTGCGAGCGCGCACCCGTGCGCTGCACCGGAGACCGATCGGTCATCATGCACTGATCAGACGTCATACTACGTGCGGATCAAGACAGTTGGAGCAGGCCGCGGAGAAGATCCCGGGTCCGCTCGGCATCGGGGCAGTCCGCCTGGAGTCGTTCCATCGCCCGCTCGTACTGCCCCACTTCCTCGCCCTTGTCCAGGTAGAGGGCGCTGGTGAGCTGTTCCAGATAGACGATGTCCTGGAGGTCGGACTCGGGGAAGCGCAGCAGGGTGAAGGCTCCGCTCTCGCCCGCGTGGCCGCCGAAGGAGAAGGGCATCACCTGGAGCTGCACGTTGGGTCGCTGCGAGACCTCGATGAGGTGCTCCAGCTGACCGCGCATGACCTCGCGGTCGCCGTACGGGCGGCGGAGCGCGGCCTCGTCGAGGACGGCGTGGAAGATGGGGGCGTTCTCGGAGACGAGGACCTTCTGGCGTTCCAGGCGCAGGGCGACGCGGCGGTCGATCTCGGCGCCGGTGGCGCCGGGCATGCCGCGGCTGACGACGGCGTGGGCGTAGGCCTCGGTCTGCAGCAGTCCGTGGACGAACTGGACCTCGTAGATCCTGATGAGCGAGGCGGCGCCCTCCAGACCGATGTACGTCTGGAACCATCCGGGCAGCACGTCGCCGTAACTGTGCCACCAGCCGGTCGCGTTGGCCTCGCGGACCAGTCCGAGCAGCGACTCGCGCTCCGTGCTGTCCGTGACTCCGTAGAGCGTGAGGAGGTCCTCGACGTCTCTGGCCTTGAAGCTCACCCTTCCCAACTCCAAGCGGCTGATCTTCGATTCGGATGCGCGGATCGAGTAGCCGGCCGCCTCACGGGTGATGCCGCGGGATTCTCGGAGTCGCCTGAGCTGGGAGCCCAGGAGGATGCGGCGCACCACAGAACCGCTTGCTTCTGCGGTCACTAGTACTGCCCTCCCCATCGCATTGGCGTGCGCGTGGTGTGCGCGAGCGTCTCAGGGCCCCCGTACCCCAGGGGCCGCAGTCTGCCACCAAAACGCATCGGCCCGTACTCGTTCTGTAACGGAATCCCGTCTCCGGGAAAAGAAGTCCGTAAGTATGCGTAGGAAGAAATGAGTCAGAACCGTCACGGGAGGGGACAGGTCCGGCGCGTGCACGTGCATCTGCCCTTGCATCCGGCCCGAGCATTCGGAACGATGGTCCCCGCGCACCTGCGTGCTGTTCGCGCCGGCGCCGGACCCACCCCGCAGTTCTTTCTGGACGGAGATGACCGCTCCGCCCGCGAATCCCGGGAGTGCCTCGCATGGGGACGAATGGATCGACCATGCTCGAGCCGTTACGGCAGGGGCTGCCCCCGGTCGACCCCACGGCTGTCTCCGGGTCCGCCTCCTGCGCCCTGCCCGCCCGCTACGACGCGGTACGCGGCGCCCGTTCCTTCTGTCGTTCGACCCTGTCCCAGTGGGGCCTCGACGACCGTTTCGACGATGTGGCCCTGGTCGTCTCCGAACTCGTCACCAACGCGCTGCGCCATGCCCTGCCCGAGGACGCGCGGGGTGCGGACGCCGAGCCGGAGCCGCCGGTCCGGCTGCACCTGATGCGGTGGAGCACGCGCCTGGTGTGCGCGGTGCGGGACCCCAGCGAGGACCGGCCCGGTGGGGCCTTCTCGCCGGAGCGGACCGAGGAGAACTTCGACCTGGAGTCCGGGCGCGGGCTGTTCCTGGTGGACTCGTACAGCGACAGCTGGGGCTGGCACCCGCTCGCGGGACGACTCACCGGCAAGGTGGTCTGGGCGCTCTTCCTGCTCCAGGACTGAGCCGCCGCCGGCCGCCGACGGCCGCAGCGCGCCGTCGAGCACCGTCGATCAGGGGTGCGGATCAGGACGACCGGCACGACGACCGGCCGGGATCGATCGTTGCGATCGATCCCGGCCGGTGCACGTGCATGGCCTGATGGATGCGCTGTTCCGTCAGCTGATCAGGTGATCGAACTCGCCGTCCTTGACGCCCAGCAGCAGGGCCTCTATCTCGGCCGGTGTGTAGACGAGCGCCGGTCCGTCGGGAAAACGCGAATTGCGCATGGCGACATCGCCTCCCGGCAGCCGTGCGAACTCCACGCAGGAACCCTGCGAGTTGCTGTGTCTGCTCTTCTGCCACGTCAGCTCAAACAAGGTAGCGAGTTCTGCAGCTGCCATCCCGTTGTACGCGTGGTCCACAGGAAGCCCCCGATAGTGCAGATGTCAACTCCTCCGGATCATAGCTGTGTTCATGAGCTGCTGCATGGGCAGATGCACGTGCACGCGGGGTGGTCCGTTGATCACAGACAGGTCCCTACTCAGGAGTAAGGGCCTCGGACACCTCGTCCAGCGCCTCCAGGAGCTGCGCGGCCGCCCCGCGCAGCACCGTCCGCTCCGGTGCGCCCCACTCCGCCAGCACCGCCCGAACCCCCTCCCACCGCGGCGCGCGCCGCTCCCGTACCGCCTTCGCGCCCGCCTCGGTGTCGCCGCGCAGCGCCTCGGCCAGGGCGGCGGCGCGGGGCTCCGGGGCGTGCCCGCGGTCCGGGAGGTGGGCCTCCAGCAGCATGGAGCACCGGCCGAGCGCGGCCAGGGCGTCCCCCGCCCCGTCGGCGGCCGCCCGGGACAGCCCGCGGTGGCGCACCGGCTCCCCGGCGGCCCGGTCCAGCGCCTCCTGCCAGGCGATCCGGGCGTCGCGGGCCGCCAACAGGGCCTCGCGCACGTCGGCGCGCCGGGCCCCGGCCGGGTCGCCGTACTGCTCCAGCACCGCGGCCGCGTACCGTCCGCCGGCGGCGAGCCAGTCGGCGAGCCGGGACCGCAGCCGCGGGGTCTCCCAGGCCGGGTAGAGGGCGTAGCCGATCATGGCGAGCAGTCCGCCGACCAGCGTGAGGGTGACCCGGTCGGGCACGGTCTGGTCCCAGCGGACGCCGCCCATGCCGAGCAGGAAGACCACGTAGGCGGAGACGAAGAGCTGGGCGACGGCGTACCCGGTGCGCAGCAGGGTGTACATGAGCCAGGCGCTGACCACGGCGAGGAACCCGGACAGGTACATGCCGGGCTGGGCGAGCTGGACGATGCCGGTGGCGACCGCGACCCCGCCGAGGGTGCCGGCGAAGCGGGCGACGGCGCGCGCGTAGGTCTGCCCGAAGTCCGGCCGCATGATCATCACGGAGGCCATCGGGGCCCAGTAGCCGTGCCCCAGGGGCAGCGCCTGGCCGATGACGTAGCCCGCGCTGGTCACGGCGGTGACCCGCAGGGCGTGCCGCAGGATCGGCGATCCGGGGCGCAGTTCGGCCCGTACGGCGGCCAGGACCGACGGCACGAGGGCGAGCAGACCGGGCCGCAGCATCGACTCGGCGGCGTCGGCGGTGCGCCCGGATCCCGGCTCGGCCGTCTCCAGTACGTCGTCCAGCAGGGCGGCGAGCCGGCGCGCGGCCCGAAGCGGCGCGCCGGTGAGGAGATCCGCCGTGTCGGGGGACCTCAGGACGGCGAGCGACGGTCCGGGGAGCCGCACGGGTTCCCCGCGGCGGATCGCGCGCGCGGCGGCGTCCAGGACCTCCCCGGCGGCGGCCAACAGCTCGCGCACCCGGTCCCGGCCCGGGCCCTCGGCCGGGGCTCCCACGGCCGGATCGGCGAGCGAGGCCAGCACCGGCCGGATGCGCTCCGCGAGCCCCCGCGCCCCGTGCAGCTCGGCGGGGCGCCGCCGGGCCTGGCGCGAGGTGACGGTGGCGGCGGCCCGTGCCCGCATCAGGGGCTCGGGGTCGAAGGGCGAGACGGGGTCCTGGCGCAGCCGGCGGGCGTAGTCGCCCTCGGCGGCGAGCGCGTCGGCGAGGGCGTCGCGCTGGGCGCCCCAGCGGCGGACGGGGAAGAGCACGATCAGCAGGGCCTGGACCGCCCCACCGGCGGCGATGATCACGGCGTGTCCGGCCGCCTGCGCCGCGGAGGTGGGCAGGGTGACCGTGACCAGCATGACCGCGACGTTGCCGGAGGCGATGGTCCCGGCGGTGGGGCCGGCCGCCCACAGCAGGCCCGCCCCGAAGGTCCAGACGGCGAGGAGGGCGAGGAACAGCCCGGTGTGCGAGGCGCCGACGAGGTAGCCGACGAAGGTGGAGACGGCCAGGGTCAGACCGGAGGCGAGGGCGAGCGCGGGGCGCGGGCGCCAGCTCCGCTGGAAGGTGGCGATGGCGGCCATGAAGGCGCCGAGGGCGGCACTGGCCGCCGATCCGGGACCGAGGAGGGCGAGTCCGGCGGCGATGACGATCGCGAGGCCGGCGGCGGCCCGCAGGGCGGCGAGGGGTTCGAGGCGGGCCCGCTCGACCGTCAGACCCGAGCGGGCGGTGCCCTTCAGTGCCCGGAGCCAGCTCATGGCGCCGAGCGTAACGGTTTTCAGGACTTCTTCAGATTTGTCCTGACCCCGGATGTGCCTGTTCCATGAGGCGGTCGTTCGAAAAGACGCCGGCTCGTCCGAAAGGTGGAACGCCCGTGCTCCGCAACGCCGTCCAGCCCTGGCACCTGATCGTGGTCCTGGTGGTCTGCCTGCTGGTGTTCGGTTCCAAGAGGCTGCCCGACATGGCCCGCTCGCTGGGCCGGTCGATGCGCATCCTGAAGTCCGAGGCACGCGCCCTGCGCTCGGAGGAGACTCCTTAGCGGCTGTCCGGCAGCGGCTTGCGGCGGCCGCCGCCCATGTGGGCGCGGTCGGCGGCCGCCGTGCCGTCCTCCCAGCCCGCGTGGTCGGTGGCGCCCCGCAGCCGGGTCGTGGTGGTCCGGGGGAACATCTCCTCCGCCCGTGAGGTGACCGCCACGTCGCGGGCCACCAGGGCAGGCAGGTTGTCGGGGGCCTCCGTCGCCGTGTGCTCGGCGGTCTCGGCGAGCCGGTGGCCGAGCCGACTGGCGTAGGCGAGCAGGAACGACTGCCTGAACGTCTTCGTCCGCTTGCGGCCGCCGGAACGCTGCGCGGCCTCCGCGCGGGTCATCGCCGCCGTGCCCTGCACGAGCAGCGAGGTGTAGAGCAGCTCCACCGCCTCCAGGTCGCTCTCGAAGCCGACCACCGTGGAGAACTCGAAGCCGCTGTTCCACACCGCCCGACAGCGGTTGGCGCCGGCCACCGCGTCGAGCAGCACCGCCTTCGCCTCCTCGTACGGCGGCTCGACACCGATCCGGCAGGCGCCGGGCACCTGGGCGGGGCCCTTGCCGCTCGCCGCGAGCAGCGCCTCGTCCACGGTGTGCCGGGCCATCAGCTCCTGGGCCTTGGCGCTGAGCGCCTCCGCCTCCTCCGGATAGGTGGTCGCCTCGGCCTTGGCGAGCAGGGCCCGGATCCGGCCCAGCATGCGCGGCTCGATGTGCGCGTGCTCCGCGAGGGCGTCGACCGGATCGCCGGGCAGCGCACCCACCGGCTCGATCGAGGGCAGCCGGATCAGCAGCCGCAGCACCTCCAGGAATGCGGTGGCCAGCGTGAAGCGGTCGGACCGTTCCCGCTGCGCGAGCCGGTCGGCGTACGTGTCGTCGCCGCCCCACCACACCTCGTCGGCGCCCCAGCGCGCCGGGAGTCGGGCGTAGCGGCGGGCCTCGGCGGCGATCAGGTCGCCCGTGATCCGCAGGTGCCGTTCGTCGAGGTCCCGGCGGACCAGCCGCAGCACGTCGGCCGGCTGCCAGCCCCGCTCCCAGCCCTGGCGTACGTACGCCTCCCCGCGCGCCAGCAGCTCCCGCCCGACCGCGGGCCAGCCCGCCTGGTCCGCGACGAGCAGCGAGGCGCCGGTGTCCAACCCGGCGTCGTCCTGGGCGTGGAGGGCGGCGGCGAAGGCTCGGTCGACGGTCTCGGCAAGGTCTCTCACACCCCTCAGCTTGGCATGTCCGCCTTCGCGTCCCCTTCCCGGCGCCGGAGGTGTACGTGGCAACGGCCGCCCCCGCCGGCGTCCGAGGCGCTGTTCTCAGCCCCGCCGGTGATCGAGGCGCGGAGGTCCGGGGGCAGCGCCCCCGCAACGGCGCCGCGCCCGGCCGACGGCCACCGCACAGCCACTGTCGGACCCCGGTGGGACACTCGCACCCATGAGCGACCGCACTCCCCGGTGGGCCCTCGCCGAGGACGGCGACGGGTGGTGGCACGCCGCGCCCGTACCTCCCTGCGACGGAAACCGGATGCGCGTCCGCGACCCCGCCGAGGCGATCCGCGCCGCCCCGCCCGGCACCCGCTGGGTGTGGCGGTCCACCGCGGCCGTCTACCCCCGGCTGCTCGCCGCCGGCGCCCGCGTCGAGCGGTGCCACGACATCGAGGCCGCCGAGCTGCTGCTCCTCGGCCACGAGGGCCGCTTCGGCGAACCCCGCTCGGCGGCCGCCGCCTGGGCCCGGCTCAACGACGCCCCCGTACCGCCCGATCCGCGCCCGCGCGCCGCCGAGCCCCGCGCCCAGGACTCCCTCTTCGACCCGCAGCCCACCCCGGTCCCCCTGGACGCCCTGCTCGCCGTCCACGCCGACCAGACGAGGCGGATCGACGCCACCGCCCACCCCGACCGGATGCGGCTGCTCACCGCCGCCGAGTCGGCGGCCTTCCTCGTCGCCGCCGAGATGAACCGCGCGGGCCTGCCCTGGCGGGCCGACGTGCACCGCGCGCTGCTGACCGAGCTGCTCGGTGAGCGGTACGCGGGCGGCGGGGAGCCCCGGCGCCTCGCCGAGCTCGCCGACCGGGTCTCCGGCGCCTTCGGCAGACGGGTGCGCCCCGATCTGCCCGCGGACGTGATCAAGGCCTTCGCCGGGGCCGGCATCAAGCTCAGGTCCACCCGCCGCTGGGAGATCCAGGAGCTGGACCATCCCGCCGTCGAGCCGCTGATCGAGTACAAGAAGCTCTACCGGATCTACACCGCCCACGGCTGGGCCTGGCTCGCGGACTGGGTCCGGGACGGCCGCTTCCGCCCCGAGTTCATCCCCGGCGGCACCCTCACCGGCCGCTGGGTCACCAACGGCGGCGGGGCCCTGCAGATCCCCAAGGTGATCCGCCGGGCCGTGGTCGCCGACCCGGGCTGGCGGCTCGTCGTCGCCGACGCCGACCAGATGGAGCCGCGCGTCCTCGCCGCGATCTCCCGCGACCGCGCGTTCATGGAGGTCGCCGGGGAGGCCTCGGACCTGTACACCGCGGTCTCCCGCCAGGGCTTCTCCGGTGACCGGGACAAGGCCAAACTCGCCGTGCTCGGCGCCGTCTACGGTCAGACCTCCGGGGACGGCCTGAAGAACTTGGCCGCGCTCCGCCGCCGCTTCCCCCGGGCCGTCGCGTACGTGGACGACGCGGCGAAGGCCGGGGAGGAGGGTCGGCTCGTACGGACCTGGCTGGGCCGCACCTGCCCGCCACCGGCCGGCTCCGGCGAGGGGGACGAGGCCGGTGACGGCGGTGTCGACCCGGGCGAGGGGTACGGGGAGGGCGGGGGCCGCACCGCGCAGGACCGGGAGGACGGCTGGACCCCGAGCTACGCCTCGACGAACACCCGGGCCCGCGGCCGGTTCACCCGCAACTTCGTCGTCCAGGGCAGCGCGGCCGACTGGGCCCTGCTGCTGCTCGCGGCCCTGCGGCAGGCGACCGTCGACATGCGCGCCGAGCTGGTGTTCTTCCAGCACGACGAGGTGATCGTGCACTGCCCGGCCGAGGAGGCCGAGTCCGTCGTGGAGGCGATCCGCGCCGCCGGCGAACGGGCCGGCCGGATCGCCTTCGGCGACACCCCGGTCCGCTTCCCGTTCACGACGGCGGTCGTGGAGTGCTACGCGGACGCCAAATGAGGCCGTCAGCCGACGGGCGTGGTGAGCTTCCATTCCGCGGCGAGCGCGATCTGCCGTAGCTGCTTCATCGTCAGCGCGGGTGCGGGGCGGGTGGCCGGGCCGTTCTGGTCGGCCGTGTTGAAGGCGGTGACCAGCACGCGCAGCCCGTCCGTGCGCAGGGTGTCCACCTTCCACTGGGTCACGCCCTTGTTCTTCTCCCCGGGCCCCGTCACTTCCCGCACCTTGGTGCCGTCGGACTGCGTGGTGAAGGCGGCGTTCCCCGAGAACCCCGAGGGGCTCGCGGCCGGCTGGACGTTGATCTGGACCAGGGACCTGCCCTTGCCGTCGTCGAGCACGACGAAGCCGTACGAGTCCTGCCCGCCCCGGGAGACGATCGGGACGGTGATCCTGAGCCGGGTCATCAGCTGTTCCAGGGCGTCCACGGCCTTCCGGTCCCGCAGGACGATCGACTCCGGCGGGGGCGCCGGCTCGGGCTCGGCCGCCGGCAGGTCGTTCAGGGCCGCGTGCCAGGTGGCCGAGGTGACCAGGCCCTTCAACTGCTCGACGGACAGCGGCGGGTCGGTCCGGGAGACGGGGGCGCCCTTGTCGGCCGCCGCGTTCCACTCGGACGCGTCGACCAGGAAGCCCTGCACGGTCACGAGCACGGCCCGCCAGACCTTGGTGTCCTCCCGGCGGTCCGGGTACTCGTACCCCTGGTACAGCAGCAGCCGTGAGCCGTCGGGCAGTTGCTCGGTCCGGCAGGCGTCGTAGCCGTGCAGGTTCTTGTCCTCGCACTCGGTCTGCGCGCGGGCCCCGCTGCCGAACGGGTCCACCCGCTGGAGGCTGAGGAAGACGGCCGCCGGGCCCTTGCCGTCGTCGTACACGACGCGGACCCTGGGGCCGAGCTCGTCCTGCGTGCCCCGCGCCTCGGGCGCGTCGATCCGGCCGCCCGGCAGGAGCGCCCTCATCGCGGCGATCATCTGGTCGGCGGTGACCGCGCCGGTGCCGGTCTGCCGCCCGTCGGCGGGCGGGGTCGGGGTCGGGGCCGTGACGTGGACCGCGCCCTCGGCGTCGGAGCCGCCGAACAGGCCGCCGGAGTAGGCCCCCGCCGTGGCGATCAGGAGCAGGGCCAGCACGGATCCACCGGCCACGGCGGCCCGGCGGCGCGCCACCAGGCGCCGGCCGCGCGCCCCGCCCGCTTCCGCGAGGGCCCCGGGGTCGGAGGTGAAGCCCTCCCCCGTGCGCCGGAGGGCTTCGGCGAGTTCGTCTTCGAAGGACATCAGGAGCCAGGCCTTCCGTGTGCCGGTCGGAGTGCGGGAGAGGGAGAGGAAGCGGGAGCGGGAGGGAGCGGGGGCGAGGGAGCGGGGGCGAGCCTGCCGGGGCGGGCCGGTGCTCTCAGCGGTCCACGAAGGCGGTGAGGTCGCCGCCGAGCTGCTCCCGCAGCCGGGCGAGCGCCCGTGAGGTCCGCGTACGGATCGCCGCCGAGCCGGTGTTCATCGCGTCGGCGGTCTCCTCCACGCTGCGGTCCTCCCAGTAGCGCAGCACCAGCACCGCCCGGTCCTTGGGCGCCAGCCGCCCCAGCGCCTCCAGCAGCGTCGGCGCAACCGCGTCGGGGAGCTCCCCGACCGGCCGCTCCCCCGAGGGCCGGCGGCGCTGGTGGGTGAGGAAGACCCGGACCAGCACCGTCTGCGCGTACGCCGCCGGATCGTCGACCCGGGAGATCCGGCCCCACCGCAGGTACATCCGCCCCAGGGTCTCCCGCACCAGGTCCTCCGCGAGGCGGGTGTCCCCGCCCACGAGCAGGCAGGCCGACCGGTGCAGATGGCCCGAACGGCTCGCGGCGAACTCCCCGAACCCGTCCCTGCGCGCCTGGCGCATGTGCTCCCCCCTCACGTCTCTCTCCCCCTCTGACGCGAGGGCGGCGGAGAATGTTTCACCTCCCCGCCGCCGATCCCGTCGCACTCCCGCCGGAGGCCGCTCAGCCCAGGTCGTGGAAGTACACGTGGAACTCCTCGCGGACGAAGCCCTCCGTCTCGTACAGCCCCTGCGCGACGGTGTTGTCGTACGCGGTCTCCAGCTGCACGCCGGACACCCCGGCCTCGCGGGCCCGGCGCAGCACCTCGCGCAGCAGCGCCCGGCCCGCTCCGGTGCGGCGGCCGGCGGGGGCGACGTAGAGGTCGTTGAGGACCCAGGCGGTCTTCAGGGAGAGGGAGGAGAACCCGCGGTAGACCTGCGCGAAGCCGACCGTGCCGAGCTCCGGGACATCGGCGAGCAGGACCAGCGACTCGTCCTTCGCGATCCGCTCCGCCAGGAACGCCCGTGGGGCGTCCGGGTCCTCGATGTCCACCTCGTAGAAGTCGAGGTAGCCGCGGAACAGTACGGCCGCCGCGTCGACGTCCGCCTCGCCGGCGGCGCGGACCGCGACCGCGGAAGGGGATTCCTCCGCCGGGGACCGGCCGTCCCGCTGTGCTGCCTGACCGTTCATGTGCGTCTCCCTCGTGGGTGTTTCGCGCGCCGCGGACCATTGTGCGTGGAGGGTGCCGAGCCGTCCGGGACTCTCCACGCCCTCGACTGCCTACGCTACGGCCGGAGTCGGCCGTGACGAAGGACGGGACGCACAACGCGACAACGGACCCCGGGACCGAAGTCCCGCGGTCCGCAGCTCACATGGCTCTGCCGTCGGCCCTGCTCACGAGGCCGGCTGGGCGGGGAGCGTGTAGACCCGGTCCGGGGTCACGATCTTGGTGATCGCCTCGCCGACCAGGGTGCTGGGCTCCTGGCCCTGGTATCCGATGTCCGTGTTGAGCAGCACGACGAGCGTGGCCTTCGCCTCCGGCAGGTAGAGGACCAGCGAGCCGTAGCCCGGCAGCGAACCGTTGTGCCCGATCCAGCCCTGGACGTCGAAGATGCCGAGGCCGTAGCCGGTGCCCGGGAGCGCGTCGACCACGTCGAGGCGCTGGGCCTGGGTGGCGGGGGTCAGCAGGGTGCCGGTCGCCAGGGTCTTCGCCCAGCTGCGCAGGTCGGAGAGGTCGGAGATCATCGCGCCGGCCGCCCAGGCCCAGGAGGGGTTCCAGTCGGTGGAGGTCTCGACCTTGCCGGAGGCCGTCTGGTCCGTGTAGCCCTGGGCGTGCGGGCTGGGGAACTCCGGGCCCGTGGGGAAGAGGGTGTGCTTCAACCCGGCCGGTCGGACGACCTCCTGGTCGACGAACGTGTCGAGGGGGACGCCGCTGACCTTCTCCACCACCAGCCCGAGCAGGATCAGGTTGGTGTTGCAGTAATAGAATTTCGCGTTCGGTTCGAAGAGCACCGGGTGCTCGAAAGAGTAGGCGAGCAGCTCCTGCGGGGTGAAGGGCCGGTCAGGGTTGCTGGTGAACGCCTTGTAGAAGCCCTCGTCCGCCGAGTAGTTGAACAGGCCGCTGCGCATGCCGGCGAGCTCGCGCAGGGTGATCCGGTCGCCGTTGGGCACCCCGTCGACGTACTTGCCGATCGGGTCGTCCAGACCGACCTTCCCCCGGTCCACCAGCTCCAGCAGGGCGGTCACGGTGAAGGTCTTCGTCACGCTGCCGATCCGCATGTTCAGGTTCGGGCTCATCGGCGCGCCCGTGGCCTTGTCGGCGACGCCGAAGGCCCGTACGTAGTCGCCCTTGCCGGGGGCCGACACGGACACGATCACGCCGGGGATCTTCGCCTCCGCCAGGACCTGCTTGATCGCGGTGTCCAACTGGCGGGTGACGGCCGGGGTCAGCTGCGCGAACTCGTCCGAGGCGGCGGGGTTCGGGGTCGGCGCGGGGACCGTCGCGGCCGGTACGGGCGCCGTGGGCGCCGCCGCGTCCCAGGCGTACGCCGCGCCGGCCCCCGCCCCCACGGGCCCCATCAGGAGTCCGACCGCCGCCAGGGTCACGGCGGCACTGCGCCGGCGTGTCGTCATGCCCGGCCTCCTCACCCGCCAAGCCAAGGAACCATCCCTCCACGCTAGACCTGCGCACCCGGCCGGGCGACCGGAGCCCGCGGCGGCGGAATCGTCCAAAAATCTATTCTAGAAATATCTCCGGATCGGCCAGACTT
The DNA here is from genome assembly GCF_053615355.1 of Streptomyces sp. CLCI03. Taxonomy (NCBI): domain Bacteria; kingdom Bacillati; phylum Actinomycetota; class Actinomycetes; order Kitasatosporales; family Streptomycetaceae; genus Streptomyces; species Streptomyces sp. CLCI03. Next base: position 3,732,298 of record NZ_CM132132.1, read on the forward strand.
CCCCCATGACCGGTCGTACCTCCGGCCCACGGCCGGAACCCGACGAGCGGCGGACCGCCGGCTTCGGCCCGCCGCCCGCGCCGTTCGCCCCACCCCCACCGCCCGCACCACCCGCACCACCCGTACCGCCCACCGTGACCGCCCCGCTGCCCGGCGGCCGGAGCCGACAGCGGCTGCCCCGGCCCGTGGTCGCCGTCGGCGCCGCCCTGGCGCTGCTCTCCGCCCTGCTCGTGATCGGCGGCGGCGCCTACCGGCTCACGGTCCGCGGCCACAGCGCGGAGCCCCTGGCCGGGCCCACCGGTACGCCCCCGGTCGACCAGGGCGACGGCAACGGCGACGGCAAGGGCCCGGGCGGGGGCCCTGCCGGGGGCCCCGGGGCCTACGACCCCAACGCCGGCATCCGGGCGGGCGAGGCCCGCGTCTGGCTGCGCGACAACCAGGCCGAGGTGGCCGGGGCCGGGACCTCGCAGTACGGCCCGTGGCGGGTCGGCGACACCGTGGTCAGCGCGATCCTGAACGGTTTCACCGCGTACGCGGCGGCCGACGGCCAGGAGAAGTGGAAACTCCCGCTCCAGACACCGATGTGCGGGATCCCTCCGGCCCCGTCCACGACCGGCAAGCTCGTCGTGGGGGTGAAGGAGAGCACCTCGGAGAGCTCGCGCTGCACCCACCTCCAGCAGATCGACCTCACCACGGGGCGGGCGGGCTGGAAGGTTCCGCTGCCGGCCGAGAACGCGTACGACAGCTCGACCCAGTTCGAACCGGCGATCAGTGGTGACACCGTGGTCGTCGTCCGGTCGGCCGTCATGAGCGGGTTCTCGGTCACCGACGGCCGCAAGCTCTTCGGTACGTCGAGCCCGAACGGCTGCTACCCGTACGGCGTCGCCGGGGGCTCGCGGCTGATCGCCGTCCGCCAGTGCCCCGACCCGAAGGACGTCGTCGCCCGCGGACAGGCGATGGTCGAGGAGCTGGATCCGGCCACCGGCGCCGCCCGGTGGAGCTACACGTACGCCCCGGACTGGACCGTCGGCCGGGTGCTGTCCGTCGACCCGCTGGTGGTCGCCGCGCACCACAAGGACAAGAAGACCTGGAACCTCACGGCGTTCGCCGCAGACGGCACGGTGCGCTCGCAGAGCAACCCGGCCTTCGGGGTCAGCGGCCGCTGCAACGGCTTCGGCAACGCGACCGGTTTCCAGGAGTGCTACGCCGTCGCGGCCGACGCCGACTCGCTCTACATCGGCGCGGGCAAGCCCGGCAGCACGCTCGGCATCGACGTCACGAACCAGGTCGTCGCCGTCGACCTGAACACCGGCAAGGAGCGGTGGCGCACCGCCGAGCAGCCCAAGGGGCGCACCATGTGGCCGCTCGCGGTCGAGGACGGCAAGGTCCTCACCTACGTCACTCCGGGCAGCGGCGAGGCGGGGGCGGTCGTCGCCCTCGCCGCGGCCGACGGGGCCTCGCGGCCGGTGCTGCAGAGCCCGGCGGCGGCGGCCGGCCCCGAGGGCGTCTTCTACACCCACGGCATCCGCATCGCGTGGGCGGGCGGACGGCTGTTCCTGCTCAACGGCCGGGTCTACAGCCCGGAACCGCGCAAGGCGAGCCGCGCGATCCTGTCCTTCGGCAAGTAGGGCAGGCAGGTACCAGGAGGGGCACCGTGCAGAACCCGTACCAACAGCCGACCGAGCCCGGCGGCCTGTACCGGCCGCCGCCCTTCGAGGCGCCGCGGGAGCCCGACACCGGCCGGGGCCGGATCAGCCGGAAGCGGCTCGTCGTCGGGATCGGCGCGCTGACCGCCCTGGCGGTCGGCGCCGCCGCGACCGGTGTCGCGCTCGGCGCCCGCGAGAACCGGCACCGCGCCTCGGCGGCGGCCGCGGCGCAGGCGGCCGACCCGACGAAGCCGCTCGTCGCGGGCTGGAAGACCGTGATCAACCCCAAGCACGGCACCGCCTTCGACGTCCCGCCCGGCTGGGAGGTCCTCGAACCCCAGATCTTCAGCGGCCACGTGGACGACAAGGACTCGGAGAAGATCATCATCGGGCACTCGGCCCCCGCCTTCTACAAGTCCAAGTGGTGCAGCGTCGACGGCGACGGCGACGGCCAGGTCGTGGACGTCCGGCTCGCCAACACCGGCACCAAGGGCGCCGGCGGCGCCAAGGACCCCGCCGACATCGCCGTGAAGGAGGCACCCACCTGGGTCTACGCCGCCTACACCCAGCCGGACAAGAGCGTGGTCACCTCCGACAAGCCGGTGGCGTACACCACGAAGTCGGGGGTCAAGGGGAGTTACGTCAAGGCGCGCTCCTCGGGCGCCCCGCGGAGCGACCGCTGCGCGGGCGACGGGCAGGCGATCGTCTTCGGCTTCCGCAACTCCCGCGGTGACCTGGTCTCCTGGGACTTCTACGGCCGTACCGGCGTCCCGGGGGCCGTCGACGACGCCCTGATCATGCGCATCCTGAGCACGGTCCGCCTGGCGGGCGAGCCGCAGGACCCCGGCACCGGGCCGTGACCGCCCGGGGCCGTGATCGGCCCGGGCCGTGATCGCCCGGGGCCGTCCGCCGGGCGGTCCGGACGGGCGCCTCAGCCCTTCAGGAGGCGGACCTCGGCCTCCTCGGTGAGGCCGTCCGCGAGCTTCAGCTGCAGCGCGACCGGCTCCCCCCGGACGCGTCACCCGGGACAGGTGACCCGGGACAGATGACGGGCCGGCCGGGCCGGCGCACGCTCAGGGGGCGCTGGTCCGTCCACACCTCGTCGATGTGCGCGAGGCACTCCTCCTTGGTCCCGGTCACTCCCGTGTCCCGCCACTCCAGGGGCAGTTCGCGCCCTTCCGGCCAGATCGAGTACTGCTCTTCCCCGTTGACGACAACGGGGAACCGCCCCACTGCGCATCTCCACCTACGCGCCGGCCCGACAGCCCGGCGACCTCATCTGCGGGCCCCAACCTCCTCGGCCCGCCCCGCCACCACAACACCCACCCCATACCGGCTCCCGAACCGCGCGATCGCCCCGGCCGATCGCCGGCGGCCGCACACCCCATTGAGTAGACGCAACGCCTAGTCTAATGTCTCGCCCAGACGCAACGCATCGTCCAGTCTCACGCCGGAGGTCATCCCGTGCCGAACCGAACCGACCGCGCCGACTCCCCGCCCGACGCGGCGACTTCACCCCGGCCCCGCAGGGGACTCGCGACCGCCGCTGTGGCCTTCGCCTTCTGGATCACCATGGCGGGGACCACCGCGCCCACCCCGCTCTACCCCGTGTACGGCGAGGAGTTCGGCTTCTCCCCGATCACCGTCACCGTGATCTTCGCCGTCTACGCCCTCGGGGTCGTCGTCGGACTCCTCGCCTTCGGGCGCCTGTCGGACCAGGTCGGGCGGCGCCCCGTACTGGTCGCGGCGACCCTGCTCTCCATCGGCGCCGCCGGGGTGTTCCTGACCGCCGACGACGTGGCCGTCCTGCTCGTCGCCCGCGTGCTCTCCGGCTTCTCCGCCGCCCTCGTCACCGGCGCCGCCACCGCCGCGCTCACGGAACTCCTCCCGCGGGAGGGCAGGGTCCGGCCCGCGACGCTCGCGCTGTTCGCCAACATGGGCGGCCTCGCCTGCGGCACGCTGCTCGTCGGGATCCTGGCCGATGTCGCGCCCGCACCGCTGCGCACACTGTGGATCGTGATGCTCGCCCTGGCGGCGATCGGGCTCGTCGGCGTGGCCTCGACCCGGGAGACCGCCACTCACCGCTCCGGATTCACCCTCCGGTTCCAGCCGTTGCGCATACCGTCGGAGATCCGCTCGGACTTCCTGCGCTCCGCGATGGCCGCCGGCGCGGGCTTCGCGGTGCTCGGCGTACTCACCGCCGTCACCGGCCTGTTCCTCGGCACGGCCTTGCACCGGAGCAGCCACACGCTCACCGGACTCGTCGTCTTCACCGCCTTCGCCTGCACCGCCCTGGGGCAGCTGCTGGTCCGCCGGATCACGCCGGGCGCCGCGCTCCGGGTGGCCTGCCAGGGACTGATCCTCGCCGCGGCACTGATCGGCCTGGCCATGGCGACCACCTCCCTGACCCCGCTGCTCGCCGGCGCCGCGGTGAACGGCCTGGCCACCGGCATCGCCCTCGGCCACGGCCTCGCCGACATCACCACCCGCGGCAACCCGCGGCACCGCGGCGCGTCGGTGTCGACGTTCTTCGCGGTCCTCTACTCCATGCTCGCCGTCCCCGCGATCGGCGTCGGCGTACTGATCCGCGCCACGAGCCTGCGCCCGGCCGGGGCGATCTTCAGCGCCGCGGTCGCCCTGCTCGCGCTCACGGTCCTGCTGAGCCTCGCCCGCACCCGCAGGACGTCCGCGTGATCAGCCGATCGCGACCCCGATCCGGTGTGCCAGAATCGCGGCATTCGCACGAAACAAGGGGTGACCGAGCATCAGCGCCGCACGGAAGACCGAAGGCCGCCGCGCCCCCTCCCCCGTCGTGAGCCGCACGGGTCCGCGGCGCAGTGAGAGCATCCGCGTCGCGGTGCTGAACGCCGCCGACGACCTGCTGGTGGAACAGGGCTTCGCCGCGACGACGATCGAGGGCATCGCCACCCGGGCGGGCGTCGCCAAGCAGACGATCTACCGCTGGTGGAAGTCGAAGGTCGAGATCCTGCTCGACGCCCTGGAGGAGGACGCCCTCGAAGGCCTGGCCTGGGCCGAGCCGGCCGGAACCCCCGCCGAGGACCTCACCGCACACCTGCACCGCGTCGCCGACTTCTTCCAGGAACCGGCGGGCCGGGTACTCCAGGCCCTCCTCGGCAACGCCCAACTCGACAAGGACGCCGCCGCCGCCCTGCGCGAGGGATTCCTCCTCCAGCAGCGCGCACGCGACCTGACCGGCCTGGCCGCGATCATCGAACGCCACACGGGCACCACCCCGGACGAGGACCACCTCGCCCACCTCGCCGACCTCCTGCTGGGCCCGATCTACTACCGTGCCCTCACCTTCGGCACCCCGCCACCCAAAACCCTCATCGAGACCACGGCCCACCTCACCCTGACCCTCGCGACCCCGCCCACCAAGTGAGCCCACCCGGCTGCCGCATGCTCGTCGCCCGATCCGTCGCGCCGAGCAGGCTCCCGAAGCGGTGCCCGAGCAGGACGGCCTCACGGCGGCATCACATGAGGGCGCGAAGATCATCGCATTCCGCCCCCGATCGGTCGGGGCATGAAAAAGCCCCAGGTCACGGCGAGTGAGTCCTGGGGCTGATCCGAGCCGCCTTCGGGATTCGAACCCGAGACCTACGCATTACGAGTGCGTTGCTCTGGCCAACTGAGCTAAGGCGGCACCGCTGGTCAGACAAGTATTCCCTCGAAGAGGGGCGCTCATCAGCAGCGGCGCCAAGTCTACAGGGTGTGGACGGGTGCCCCGAACCAGGTTTCGCCGAGCGGGTACGGAGGCCGCCTATCGGGGTGATCCCGGCATGTCGGGCGCGCTTCGCCGGCTGGGCCGGCGGCCGTGGGTGCTCGGCGTTCGTGCGCCGTGAGGCGGCGGTCTCAGCACTTCTTGCCGTCCTGCGGGGGCTTGCCCTCCAGCAGGTAGCGGTTGATCGCGGTGTCGATGCATTCGCTGCCGCGCCCGTACGCCGTGTGGCCGTCGCCGTCGTAGGTGAGGAGCGTGCCCGATTCGAGCTGGCCGGCCAGCGCCTGGGCCCACTTGTACGGGGTCGCCGGGTCGCGCGTGGTGCCCACCACCACGATCGGCGCGGCGCCCTTCGCGGTCAGCTCCCTCGCCTTGCCCGTGGCCTTCACCGGCCAGTACGTGCAGTTCAGCGCGGCCCAGGCGAGGCCCGCGCCGAAGACCGGGGAGGCCTTCTCGAAGGACGGCAGGGCGGTGTCCACGGCCTCCGGGCCGGTGAAGGCCGCGGGCTGGTCGAGGCAGTTGACGGCGGCGTTCGCGAACATCAGGTTGGCGTACTTGCCGTCCGCCTCGCGCTCGTAATAGCTGTCGGCCAGGCTCAGCAGCCCCGATCCGTCGCCGTTCATCGCCGAGCTGAGCGCCTCGCGCAGCTGCGGCCAGGCGCTCTCGTCGTACAGCGCCGCGATCACCCCGGTCGTCGCCAGGGCCTCCCCCAGCGGGCGGTCCGGGTCGCCGCTCGCGACGGGCTGTGCGTCGAGCTTGCGGAAGAACTCCTTCAGGCGCGCCGCCACCGCGTCCGGGTCGCCCTTGCCCAGCGGGCAGTCGGGCTGCTTCGCGCAGTCCTTGGCGAAGGAGGTGAAGGCCGTCTCGAAGCCCTCCGTCTGGTCCCGGTTCAGTTCGAGCGCGGGCCGGGCGGGGTCCATCGCCCCGTCCAGGACCAGCCGTCCGACCCGGTCCGGGAAGAGGTCCGCGTACGTGGCGCCCAGCAGGGTGCCGTACGAGGCCCCGACATAGTGGAGCTTCTGGTCACCGAGCACCCCGCGCAGCAGGTCCATGTCCCGGGCGGCGTCGACGGTGGAGACGTGCGGCAGGACCCGCCCCGACTTCGCCTCGCAGGCCCGCGCGAACTCCTTGAAGGCCGCCACCAGCTCTGCCCGCTCGGCCGCGTCGTCCGGTGTCTGGTCCACCTGCGTGTACTTGTCCATGGCCGGGCCGCTGAGGCACTCGACGGGGCTGCTGCGTTCCACCCCGCGCGGGTCGAAGGACACCATGTCGTACTGGGCCCGCACGGCCGCGGGGTAGCCGATGCCCGCGTACGCCTGGAGGTAGCCGATGCCGGAGCCGCCGGGACCGCCCGGGTTGACCACCAGCGAGCCGAGGCGCTTGCCCGGCCCGGTGGCCGTACGGCGGGACACCGCGATGTCGACGTCCTGGCCGGAGCCGGGGTTCGCGTAGTCCAGCGGCGCCTTCATCGTGGAGCACTGGAATCCCGGGACACCGCAGTCGCGCCAGGTCAGCTTCTGCGCGTAGTACGGGCGCAGCGCGGCGGCGTCGGGGGACGGCGGCGCCGAAGGCAGGGAAGCCGCGGCGGCCCCGGGTTCCCCCGACCCGCCCGAGGTGCACCCGGAGAGCAGCAGCCCGGCGGCTGCGATCACGGTTCCGGTGGTACGCAGCAGGCGACTGGTGTCCATCCCCGGAGCCTACGTCCTGCCGGTGGACCTGGGCCGGCGCTCCGGGACCGGACGGCCGCACGCCTTCCGTGGCCGGTGCCGGGCGTGGCACGGACCGGGCACTGCCCGGCCCCGACGGCCGGTTCGCCCGCACGGGTGAGCCGGTCAACCGGGTGTGGACCGCCGCCCCGCGGACCGGCCCCGGCCAGGCCTCGGCACAGCCCGCTCGGCCACCGTCAGCCCGCGCGCAGGGCCATCGTCATCGCCTCCACCGCGAGGAGCGGGGCGACATTGCGGTCGAGGGAGTCGCGGCAGGCGATGATCGCCTCGATCCGGCGCAGGGTCCGCTCAGGCCCCGAGGCGCGGGCGATCCGGTCCAGGTCGTGCCGTATCTCCTCGTTGGCGATGGCCACGGACGAGCCGAGCTGCAGGGCCAGGACGTCCCGGTAGAAACCGGTGAGGTCGGTCAGCGCCACTTCGAGGGTGTCGCGCTGGGTACGGGTGCGACGGCGCTTCTGCCGGTCCTCCAGCTCCTTCATCACACCCGCCGTACCACGCGGCATCCGGCTGCCTGCGCCCGCTCCGGCGCCGAGCGCGGCCCTCAGCTCCTCGGTCTCCTTGGTGTCGACCTCGTCCGCGACCTGCTTGGCGTCCTCCGCTGCGGCGTCGACCAGCTCCTGCGCGGCCTTGAGGCAGGCGCCGATGTCGTCCACCCGGAGCGGGAGCTTCAGGACCGTCGCCCTGCGCTCCCGGGCGCCCTCGTCCGTGGCCAGCCGGCGGGCGCGGTCGACGTGCCCCTGGGTGACCCTGGCGGCGGCCAGGGCGGCCGTCGGCTCGACGCCGTCCCGCCGCACCAGCAGGTCGGCGACGGCCGCGACCGAGGGGGTGCCGAGGCTGAGGAGGCGGCAGCGTGAGCGGATGGTGGGCAGCACGTCCTCCACGGAGGGCGAGCAGAGCAGCCAGACCGTCCGGGGCGCGGGCTCCTCCACGGCCTTGAGGACCGCGTTGGCGGACTTCTCGTTCAGCCGCTCGGCATCCTCGACCAGGATGATCTGCCAGCGGCCCGTCGCCGGGGACGTGTAGGACTTGCGGACGGTGTCCCGCATGTCGGCGACGAGGATCTGGCTGCCGACCGCGACCACCGTCGAGACGTCCGCGTGCGTACCGACCATCGTGGTGTGGCAGCCGTCGCAGAACCCGCAGCCGGGCTCACCGCCGAGGGCCCGGTCGGGGCTGGTGCACTGCAGCGCGGCGGCGAAGGCCCGGGCGGCCGTGGTCCGGCCGGATCCGGGCGGACCGGTGAACAGCCAGGCGTGCGTCATCTTGGAGGCCGCGGGCGGCGCGGTCCCGGCCGTGGCGGCCGTGACCAGCGCGTCCGCGTCACGGGCGGCGGCGGCCAGCTGCGCCCGGATCCGCTCCTGTCCCACCAGGTCGTCCCATACGGGCATCCCGCCCACCACCTTTCACTCTCCGTGCACCCATTGTGGCGGGCGCCACCGACAATCCCGTCCCCGCCGAGGTCAGCGGCGGCGGCGCGATCCGCGTTCGCCCTCGTCGCCGTCCTCGTCGTCCCGGTGGCGGCCCAGCAGTTCGTCCGCCAGCGTCGGCAGGTCGTCCAGCGGGGTCTCCTCGGCCCACTCCGGCCGCGGCCGGCGCGGCCGGCCCTCGTCGTCGACGACGGGAAGCTCGCGCGTCCGGTCGTTGCCGGAGTCCCGGAAGATGCCCGAGGGCACCCGGTCGGTCGGATTCTCCTCGGGTCGCTGGGCCGTCGGCCGCGTGGCGGACCGGGGGCCCCCGGTGCCGCTCCCCTGCGCGGACTGCGGGGACCGCGGCGCCTGCGGGGACTGCGGCGCGGTCGGCCGTACGGGCGGCAGCACCGCCGTCTCGTCCGTCGCGCGGACCGGCGGCAGCACCGAGGTCTCCGCGGCCGAGGCCGGGTCGACCTTCGGCACCGGGACGGTCTGGGTGACGTCGTCCGGCTGGACGACCCGCTTGACCGGCTTGGCCTCCGGAGCGGCCGGGGCCGCCGGGGCGACCTGCGCCACCGGGGTCTCCACCGTCACCGCGTCGTCCGGGTGCGGCTCCGGCTCCGGCTTCTTGGTCATGCCGACCTTGGGCGCGGCGGCGGGCGACGCGGGCGCAGCCGGTGCGGCCGCGGCCTTCGCCGCCGCCTCGGCCGCCACCAGTCGGCGGGCCTCCTCGGCCTTGAGCAGGGCCTCCTCGGCGCGCCGCTGCTTCTCCAGCCGCCGCTCCTCGGCCTCGGCCCGCAGCCGGGCCTCCTCCTCCGCCTGCCGACGCAGCCGCTCGGCCTCCGCCGCGCGCGCCTTCTCCTCGGCCTCCGCGCGCAGCCGCTCGGCCTCGGCCCGGGCGCGGGCCTCCTCCTCGGCGCGCAGCCGCTCCTCCTCCGCCTTGCGGGCGGCTTCCGCCTCGGCCTTGATCCGCGCGGCCTCTGCCTCGCGGGCCAGCCGCGCCTCCTCCTCGGCACGCAGCCGGGCTTCCTCCGCCTTGCGCGCCGCCTCTTCCTCGGCCTTGCGCCGGGCCTCTTCCTCGGCCTTGCGTCGCGCCTCCGCCTGGGCGGCCACCTCGGCCTCCGAGAGCGGCAGCATCCGGTCCAGGCGGTGCCGTACGACGGTGGTCACCGACCCCGGGTCCTGGCCCGCGTCGACCACGAGGTAGCGGCCGGGGTCGGACGCGGCGAGGGTCAGGAACCCGGACCGCACCCGCTGGTGGAACTCCGCCGGCTCCGACTCCAGCCGGTCCGGTGCCTCCGTGAACCGCTCGCGCGCCGCCTCCGGCGACACGTCGAGCAGCACGGTCAGGTTCGGGACGAGCCCGTCGGTGGCCCAGCGCGAGATCCTGGCGATCTCCGTCGGGGAGAGGTCACGGCCGGCGCCCTGGTAGGCCACCGAGGAGTCGATGTAGCGGTCCGAGATGACGACCGCGCCACGCTCCAGGGCCGGGCGCACCACCGTGTCCACGTGTTCCGCCCGGTCGGCGGCGTACAGCAGTGCCTCGGCGCGGTTCGACAGACCGGCCGAGGAGATGTCGAGCAGGATCGAGCGGAGCCGCTTGCCGACGGGGGTCGCCCCGGGCTCCCGGGTCACCACGACCTCGTGGCCCTTGCCCCGGATCCACTCGGCCAGCGCCTGGACCTGGGTGGACTTGCCGGCTCCGTCGCCGCCCTCCAGGGCGATGAAGAACCCGGTGGCGGACGCCGCCTGTACGGGCTCCCCGCCACGCAGCGCCTCGCGCAGGTCCCGCCGCAGGGGGACGCCCCGGCGGTCGTCGGCCTTGGTGAGCACCAGCACGGCGACCGGCAGCAGCAGGGCGCCGACGAGCATCAGGGTGAAGGCGGCACCGCCGTGCGCGAAGACGACCTCGGCACCGGTCAGCCGGTGCGGGCCGATCGCCGCGGCGAGCACGGGCGCGGCCACGGCGCCGAGCGCCACGGCCACCCGTACGACGGCCTGGAGGTGCTCGGTGATCCGGGCCCGCCGGAACTCCTCGGTCTCCTGGTCCAGCAGGGTGTGGCCGGTGTTGGCCGCGACGCCCGCGGCGATGCCGGCGATCAGCGAGAGGAACAGCACGGTCGCCATGTCCGGGACGAGCCCGGTCAGCAGCAGCGCGAGCCCGGTGACCGCGATGGCGAGGGCCAGCAGCCGGCGGCGGGACAGGGCGGGCAGCACCTTGCCGGCCTGGGTGGCGCGGATGCCCACGGCGGTGCCGCCGACCAGCGCGAGGACGAACAGCGCGAACGCCGCCGGGCCACCGCCCAGGTCGAAGGCGTGCAGGACGGACACGGACACGGCGCTGGAGACCGCTCCGGCGACGGCGGCGCAGCTGAGGACGAGCAGGGGGATGACGCCCGTACGGCCCTTGTCGGGCCGGTCGCCCGCCTTGGGGGTGCGCAGGCCCTCCAGCGGCGAACGCGGCCGCGGGGTCGCCCCGCCCGGCAGCACCAGCGGCAGGAGCAGCGACACCGAGGCGGCGAAGAGGCCGGAGGCCACGTACGAGCCGAGGGCGGCCTGGTTCGCGGCGAACCAGTCGACGCCGAGGCCGAGCGCCTTGCCGACCAGGGTCGCGGCGAGCAGCGCGGCCGCGGCGATCGGGAGCGCGGCGAAGGCCGTACGCAGGGTCAGCCGGCGCAGCGCGTCCAGGTGGTCAGGGAGCGGCCGTACGGTGGCCCCCTCCGGCGGCGGCGCGGGCAGCAGGGCGGGCGCCGCGCTCTCCTTCGCCAGGGTCCACAGCCGCTCGGCGGCACCGGAGACGAAGACGGTGGCCAGCAGCGCGGTCAGCGCGTGGGACGGGATCCAGTCGAGCCACAGCGGGGCGACGACGAAGAGCCCGAGGCGGACCCCGTCGGCCCCGATCATGGTCCAGCGGCGGTCCAGCTTGCCGCCGGCTCCCAACAGCCCGGCCAGCGGGCCCAGCAGGACCGCGCCGAAGAGCAGGGTGGCGAGGATGCGGACCCCGAAGACGGTGGCGACGGCGAGGGCCGCGCCGCGGGATCCGCCGCCGAAGGCCCCTTCCGAGGCGGCCGCCTGGACGGCCAGCAACACCAGCACCAACAGGGCCAGGGCATCGCCGATGCCGCTCACCAACTGGGCGCTCCACAGCCGGCGCAGCCTGGGAGTGCGCAGCAGTGCGCGCACCGCACGCTCGCGGGAATCCGCGGCTAGGGCTTCGTCGTAGGTGGGGTTCGCCGGGGCGGTCACGACCGCCGGCTGCTCGGCTCGCGTCATCCGCCCAGCCTATCCGCTGCGCCATGCGGGTGCGGAAGCCTGTGGACGAGGTCGGATGTGACCCCGGACCCACCTTTTCCGGGAGCGGCGCGGCGCTTCCCGGGCCTGTGCCCCGGACTCCGCGCCTCAAACGCCGGCGGGGCCTGGATCGGCCCCGCCGGCGCTTGATCGACTACTCGTCCCCGGCGGGAGCGGCGGCCGTCTTCTTGGCCGTCGCCTTCTTGGCGGTGGTCTTCTTGGCGGCCGCGGTGGTCTTCTTCGCGGCCGTCGTCTTCTTCGCGGCGGCCTTGGTGGCCGTCGCCTTCTTCGCCGGGGCCTTCTTGGCGGGGGCCTTCTTCGCCACCTTCTTGGCCGGGCCCTTCGCCCGCTTCTCCGCGAGCAGCTCGTAGCCGCGCTCCGGCGTGATCGTCTCGACGTCGTCGTCCCGCCGCAGCGTCGCGTTGGTTTCGCCGTCCGTCACGTACGGACCGAATCGGCCGTCCTTGACCACGACCGGCTTCTCGCTGACCGGGTCGGTGCCCAGCTCCTTCAGCGGCGGCTTGGCCGCGGCCCGCCCGCGCTGCTTGGGCTGCGCGTAGATGGCGAGGGCCTGGTCCAGGGTGATCGAGAAGAGCTGGTCCTCGGTCTCCAGCGACCGCGAGTCCGTGCCCTTCTTCAGGTACGGGCCGTAGCGGCCGTTCTGGGCCGTGATCTCCACGCCCTCCGCGTCCGCGCCGACCACGCGCGGCAGCGACATCAGTTTCAGCGCCTCGTCGAGGGTGACCGTGTCCAGGCTCATGGACTTGAAGAGCGAGGCGGTCCGCGGCTTGACCGCGTTCTTGCCCGTCTTCGGGGTGCCCTCGGGGAGGATCTCCGTCACGTACGGCCCGTAGCGGCCGTCCTTGGCGACGATCTCGTTGCCGCTGATCGGGTCCTTGCCGAGCTCGAACTCGCCGCTCGGCTTGGCGAACAGCTCCTCCGCGTACTCGACCGTCAGCTCGTCCGGAGCCATGTCGTCCGGGACGTCGGCGCGCTGGTGGCCCTCCGCGTCCTTCTCGCCGCGCTCGACGTACGGCCCGTAACGGCCGACGCGCAGCACGACGCCGTCGCCGACCGGGAAGGAGGAGATCTCCCGGGCGTCGATCGCGCCGAGGTCCGTGACGAGTTCCTTCAGGCCGCCGAGGTGGTCCCCGTCGGCCGGCACGACCTCGGTCGCGTCCTCCGAGCCGAAGTAGAACCGCTTCAGCCACGGCACGGACTGGGCCTCGCCCCGCGCGATGCGGTCGAGGTCGTCCTCCATCTTCGCGGTGAAGTCGTAGTCGACGAGGCGCCCGAAGTGCGTCTCCAGCAGGTTGACCACGGCGAACGACAGGAAGGACGGCACGAGCGCCGTGCCCTTCTTGAAGACGTAGCCGCGGTCGAGGATGGTGCCGATGATCGACGCGTACGTCGACGGACGGCCGATCTCGCGCTCTTCGAGCTCCTTGACCAGCGAGGCCTCGGTGTAGCGGGCCGGCGGCTTGGTCGAGTGCCCGTCCGCCGTGATCTCCTCGGCGGCGAGCGCATCGCCCTCCGCGACCTGCGGCAGGCGCTTCTCGCGGTCGTCGAGCTCGGCGTTCGGGTCGTCCGCGCCCTCGACGTAGGCCTTCATGAAGCCGTGGAAGGTGATCGTCTTGCCGGACGCGGTGAACTCGGCGTCGCGCCCGTCCGCGGCCCGGCCGCCGATCTTCACGGTGACGCTGTTGCCGACCGCGTCCTTCATCTGGGAGGCGACGGTCCGCTTCCAGATCAGCTCGTACAGGCGGAACTGGTCGCCGGTCAGACCCGTCTCGGCCGGGGTGCGGAAACGATCACCCGAAGGACGGATCGCCTCGTGCGCCTCCTGCGCGTTCTTGACCTTGCCGGCGTAGACGCGCGGCTTCTCCGGCAGGTAGTCGGCCCCGTAGAGCTGGGTGACCTGCGCCCGCGCCGCCGACACCGCGGTGTCGGACAGCGTGGTGGAGTCGGTACGCATATAGGTGATGAAGCCGTTCTCGTACAGCTTCTGCGCCACCTGCATCGTCGCCTTCGCACCGAAGCCCAGCTTGCGCGAGGCCTCCTGCTGGAGCGTCGTCGTACGGAACGGGGCGTACGGGGAGCGCCGGTACGGCTTGGACTCGACCGAGCGGACGGCGAACGAGGTGTCCGCCAGCGCGGCGGCCAGCGCCCGCGCGCCCGACTCGTCGAGGTGCAGCACCTCGCTCTTGAGCTGCCCGTTCGAGCCGAAGTCGCGGCCCTGCGCGATGCGCTTGCCGTCCACCGTGTTCAGACGGGCGACCAGCGTCGACGGGTCGGAGGCGTCACCGGCGCGTCCGGTGGAGAAGGTTCCGGTCAGGTCCCAGTACTCGGCGGTGCGGAAGGCGATGCGCTCGCGCTCCCGCTCGACGACGAGGCGGGTGGCCACCGACTGCACGCGGCCCGCCGACAGCTTCGGCATGACCTTCTTCCACAGGACCGGCGAGACCTCGTAGCCGTAGAGGCGGTCGAGGATGCGGCGGGTCTCCTGGGCGTCGACCATGCGCTGGTTCAGCTCGCGCGGGTTGGCGACGGCGTCGCGGATCGCGTCCTTGGTGATCTCGTGGAAGACCATCCGGTGGACGGGGACCTTGGGCTTGAGGACTTCCTGCAGGTGCCACGCGATGGCTTCGCCCTCGCGGTCCTCATCGGTGGCGAGGAAGAGTTCGTCGGACTCGGCCAGGAGCTCCTTGAGCTTCCTGACCTGGGCCTTCTTGTCCGCGTTGACCACGTAGATCGGCGCGAAGTCGTGCTCGACGTCCACACCGAGGCGGCGGACCTCGCCGGTGTACTTGTCGGGAACCTCGGCCGCGCCGCTGGGGAGGTCGCGGATGTGCCCGACGCTCGCCTCGACGACGTATCCGGGGCCGAGGTAGCCCTTGATCGTCTTCGCCTTGGCTGGGGACTCGACGATGACGAGTCGGCGGCCGCCCTTTGCGGTCTCGCTAGTCGGGGACAACTTGGCTCTTCTCTCCGGTCGGCACTCGGTCGCGGTACGGCGACGCTGCGGAGTGTGACGGTACAACCCGCCCCCGTGTCAAACGGCAGAAGCCCGCAACGGCCACTCGAACGGTAACCCGACAAGTGCCGTTTCTGCCGCCCGGATGCCGCGCCGGGGCGTTCCCGATCACCGGGCAGGGTGGCCGAAGGGCCGTCTGGCCGCGCCCCCGCACCCGGCTCCGCGCCTGCTCCGACCTCGGCTTTCGGGGCGGGATCCGGGGCCGGATCCCGGCCTTCCGCAGCGCCTCGATCTCGGTGTCGGAGCCGCGCGAGGCGCCGTGCTCGCAGGGCCGTAGACGCACCGCCCGCGCCCCACCGACGAGCGTGGCCGACGCCACGGCCGCGACGGGGCGCGTGACCTCCGCCACCGGCACAGGGTGGCGGGCACGCGCCCCCGTCAGGGCTGCGGAGCGGCCCCGAACAGCGGGAACACGGCCGTCACGAAGATCGCCGGACCGTTTTCCGCGCCGCTTCCCCTTACCCCCGGGCCGCTCTCGGGATCCCCCCGGATCCCTCTGCCCAGGAGACTGGCAGCCGTACGGATACAGCGGGCGAACCCCGGGTTACATCCAGGGGCGGACTACCGCGCGGAGCCCGTCACGGGGTCCAGGAAACCCTGCTCGACCAGCAGCCGGATGGCCTCCGGAGTGCGGTCCCGCAGCACGATCGGGTCCTCCTGCATCAGCTGCGCGATCGCGTCGAGGATCCGGCCCGCGCTCAGTGAGCCGTCACACACTCCGGCGAAGCCGGCGCCGACCGTGTCGACCTTGGTGGCACGCCGCATTCCGCGGTTCTGCCGGAGCACGACGTGTTCCGGATCCTCCGCGCCGGGCGCGCCGACCTGCTCCTGGACCACTTCCTCGGCCAGTGCGAAATGGGCCTCCAGCAGGGCCGCGTCGTCGTGCTGCCGCAGGTAGTCCTGGCGCGCGAAGTGCGCGCGGACGGCCTCGCCGAGCGGCTGCTCCACCGTGTGGGGCCACTCCTCGACCACGATCGAGGGCTCGGCCGCGTCCGTCCGGCGCAAGGTGATCCACCCGAAGCCGACGGACTTGGTCCCGCGGGCCTCGAACTCGTCCAGCCAGTCCTCGTACCGCCGCGCGTACTCGGCGGGGTCGGTCCGGTGGTCGCCCGCGTCGCGCAGCCAGAGCTCCGCGTACTGCGTCACGTCCTGCACGTCACGCTGCACGATCCAGGCGTCGCAGCCGCGCGGCACCCAGGAGCGCAGCCGGTCGCGCCAGTCCTCGCCCTCCACGTGCTGCCAGTTGCCGAGGAACTGCGCGTACCCGCCCTGGTTGAGCCGCGCCCCGGCCTCCTGGACCAGGGTCCGGCACAGGTCGTCGCCGCCCATGCCGCCGTCCCGGTACGTCAGCCGGGCGCCGGGGGAGATCACGAAGGGCGGGTTGGACACGATGAGGTCGTACGTCGCGTCGCCGACGGGCTCGAAGAGCGACCCGGCGAGCAGCTCGGCCTCGGGCGCCCCGGAGAGCGCCAGCGTCAAACGGGTGAATTCCAGGGCCCTGGGGTTGACGTCGGTGGCGGTGACCCGGGTGGCGTGCCGGGACGCGTGCAGCGCCTGGATGCCGGATCCGGTGCCGACGTCGAGGGCGGAGCCGACCGGGGTGCGGACGGTGATCCCCGCCAAGGTGGTGGAGGCACCGCCGACACCGAGGACCACGCCCTCCTCGCGGCTGCCGATCCCACCGGCCCCGCCGACGGAGCAGCCGAGGTCGGAGACGATGAACCAGTCCTCGCCGTCCGGACCGCCGTACGGGCGTACGTCGACGGTGGCGTGCACCTCGTCGCCCTCCAGCCGCAGCCAGCCGTCGGCCAGGGCCGTCTCGACGGGAAGTGCCGAGGCGGCGTGCACGTACGGCTCCGGCTGCTGGAGCAGGAACAGCCGGACCAGGCTCGCGAGCGCCCCGTCACCGGGGCCACGGGTGGCACGCAGGGCCGGGACGGTCTCGCTGCGGGCCAGCGCGGCGTAGGCGGGGGCGCCGAGCAGGTCGAGCAGCCCGTCGGCGGTGAAGCCGGCGTAGAGGAATGCTGCGCGGAGCTCGGCGGCGCGCTCGGGCGTGGGGAGGCTGGTGGTACTCACGCGTCCATTGTGTCCGCTGGGACCCGTCCTGCGGATCACACCGGGCCCGGAGCGCCGAAAGGGCGGCCGCAGCCCCTTCCGGGACCACGGCCGCCCTGAGCGACGTACCGCGCGAAACGCCGCGCGCGCGGGCCGTGCGGTGCTGCCGGGGTGCTACTGGGCCGCCGGTGCCGCCGCGACCTGGCAGCCCTTCTGGCCGTTGATGGCCTCGCCCAGGCCGCCCGCCTTGAGCTGGGCGAGCGCGTCCTGGCCGCCCTTGGTGACGTCCTTGAGCCCGCCCGCGACCTCCTTGAGGCCGTCGGCGAACTTCGCCTTGTCCTGTGGGTCGAGGGCGTCCGTCTTCGTCTTCAGGTCGGCGTAGCCCGTGGAGGTCGTCTCGAAGCCCTTGGCCGCCGCCTCCTGGGTCGCGGCGCCGTTCTTGACCGGCGGAACGCCCGCCGACCGCAGGGCGGCCGCCATCGCCTTGTACGACTCGGTCATGGTCCCGAACGCCGCCGAGTCGGTCTTCTGGACCTCGTCGGGCTTACTGCTCTCGGAGGCCACCCGCTTGATCTCGACGTTGGCGGCTTCGATCTTCGCGATCTGGGGCTGCCACTGGTCACAGACCTTCTTGGCCCAGGAGCCGGCCTTCTGGTCGGTCTCGTCCCCGCCGCATCCGGACAGGACGAGCATCAGTGCCGCACCGCCCGACAGCGCGGCCGCAAACTTCTTGTTCACCGGATTGGTCCCTTCGAAGGCTTCCGCCCGGAAGATACACGCCCACCCTCCGTGGACGCACAAAGGCGGACAGACGGCGCGTGAGTCCGCGCCGCCCGTCCGCCTTTCGGGCGTACCGGCCGGCCCTGCCCTGCCCGGCCCGGCCCGGCCCGGCCCGGCCCGGCCCGGCCCGGCCCGGCCCGTGCCTCTGACGGGACCTGGGATCAGGAGACCGTCGCGGGATCGGCCGACTGGGCCACCCGCTCGGCGGCTCCGCCCTCGGTCTCGTCGCCGACGGCGATGCCGCGGCGCTTGGAGATGTACACCGCGGCGATGATGATCCCGATCGACAGGACCGCGACGACGGCCCGGACGACCGGGCTGCTGTCCTCGCCGTAGCTGAACTGCACGACCGCGGGGGCGATCAGCAGCGCCACCAGGTTCATGACCTTGAGCAGCGGGTTGATCGCGGGGCCCGCGGTGTCCTTGAACGGGTCACCGACCGTGTCGCCGATGACGACCGCCGCGTGGGCCTCGCTGCCCTTGCCGCCGTGGTGACCGTCCTCGACGAGCTTCTTCGCGTTGTCCCACGCGCCGCCGGAGTTGGCGAGGAAGACCGCCATCAGGGTGCCCGTGCCGATGGCGCCCGCCAGGAAGGAGCCGAGGGCGCCCACACCGAGGGAGAAGCCCACGGCGATGGGGGTGAGCACGGCGAGCAGGCCGGGCGTGGCGAGCTCGCGCAGCGCGTCCTTGGTGCAGATGTCGACGACGCGCCCGTACTCGGGCTTCTCGCTGTAGTCCATGATCCCGGGGTGCTCGCGGAACTGGCGGCGCACCTCGTAGACGACGGCGCCCGCGGAGCGGGAGACGGCGTTGATGGCGAGGCCGGAGAACAGGAACACGACGGCCGCGCCCAGGATCAGCCCGACGAGGTTGTTGGGCTGCGCGATGTCCAGGCTGAGGTTCAGCTCCCCGGCCTTGGCGCCGACCTCCTTGACGGCGGCGGCGATCGCGTCGTTGTACGAACCGAAGAGCGCCGCGGCGGCGAGCACGGCCGTGGCGATGGCGATGCCCTTGGTGATGGCCTTCGTGGTGTTGCCCACGGCGTCCAGGTCGGTCAGGACCTGCGCACCGGCGCCCTCGACGTCGCCGGACATCTCGGCGATGCCCTGGGCGTTGTCGGAGACGGGCCCGAAGGTGTCCATGGCGACGATGACGCCGACGGTGGTGAGCAGGCCGGTGCCGGCCAGGGCCACCGCGAAGAGCGCGAGCAGGATGGACGTTCCGCCGAGCAGGAACGCGCCGTAGACGCCGAGACCGATGAGCAGGGCCGTGTAGACGGCGGACTCCAGACCGACCGAGATGCCGGCGAGGACGACGGTGGCCGCTCCCGTCAGGGAGGACTTGCCGATGTCCCGGACGGGGCGCCGGTTGGTCTCGGTGAAGTAGCCGGTCAGCTGCTGGATCAGGGCCGCGAGCACGATGCCGATGGCGACGGCGACGACGGCCAGGATCCGCGGGTCACCCGTGTGGTTGGAGATCGCCGGGTTCTCGACGCCGACGAGCTCCTTGTAGGTGGCCGGCAGGTAGGCGTAGACCGCGATCGCGACCAGCACCAGGGAGATCACGGCGGAGATGAAGAACCCGCGGTTGATGGCGGTCATGCCGCTGCGGTCGCTGCGGCGCGGGGAGACCGCGAAGATGCCGATCATCGCGGTGATGACGCCGATCGCGGGCACGATCAGCGGGAAGGCGAGGCCCAGGTCGCCGAAGGCGGCCTTGCCGAGGATGAGCGCGGCCACCAGGGTGACGGCGTAGGACTCGAAGAGGTCGGCCGCCATTCCGGCGCAGTCTCCGACGTTGTCGCCCACGTTGTCGGCGATGGTCGCGGCATTGCGCGGGTCGTCCTCCGGAATGCCCTGCTCGACCTTGCCGACCAGGTCGGCGCCGACGTCGGCGGCCTTGGTGAAGATTCCGCCGCCCACGCGCATGAACATCGCGATCAGGGCGGCGCCGAGACCGAAGCCCTCCAGGACCTTGGGGGCGTCGGCGGCGTAGACCAGGACGACGCAGGAGGCGCCGAGGAGGCCGAGGCCGACGGTGAACATGCCGACGACGCCGCCCGTGCGGAAGGCGATCTTCATCGCCTTGTGGGAGACCTCGGTCAGGTCCTTGGCGGGCTCCCCCTCGGCCGGTGTGGCCTCGCGTGCCGCGGCGGCGACACGGACGTTGGCGCGGACCGCCAGGCGCATGCCGAAGTAGCCGGTGGCCGCCGAGAAGATGGCGCCCACGAGGAAGAAGGCGGAACGCCCGCCCCGCTGCGTCCAGTCGTCGGCGGGGAGCAGGAAGAGCAGGAAGAAGACCACGACGGCGAAGATGCCGAGCGTGCGCAACTGCCGGCCGAGATAGGCGTTGGCGCCTTCCTGGACGGCTGCGGCGATCTTCTTCATGCTGTCGGTTCCCTCGTCGGCGGCGAGTACCTGGCGGACCAGGATCTGCGCGACGACGAGTGCGGCGAGTGCCACGGCCGCAATGACGATCACGATGAGCCGATTGTCATCGGTGAGTACTGCGGCTGCCAGATCTGTGGTGCGATCCGGCGCAATGGGGGTGAAGAGCCCCGTCATTCGTCCTCCTTGACGTGATGAGCTCAAGATGTGGACGGATTGTAGGGAGCGCGCCCCGATCAAAACAGTGCGCAGGAAACGTAATTGGCGTGCTCTCGCTCCTCAGCAATAGATCGCGTCACTCCATTACCCTCGAAAGTGGTAATGGGGCAAAGGCATTGACGCTTCATCATTGATCTAGGGAAATGAAAAAGGCCCTGCTCAGCAGGGCCTTGATAAAGATCTGAAGATACGAAGGTTTAAACGCGGGGCGGATCACGGTGGATCGCCGTGGATCTCAAGGGAGCTCGGAGACTCCGGCCACGGGCCAACTCATCCGGATGGTCCCGCCCGCTTCCCCACTGCTCACCTCGACGTCGTCGACGAGTCCGCTGATCACCGCGAGACCCATCTCGTCCTCGGTCTCGCCCTCGGACTCCAGGACGGCGGTGATGCCGGGAACCGCCTCGGACCCGCCGCCGGCGGGCGCGGGGACCTCGTCGCCGACCTCGATGGAGAACACCTTGTCCTCCTCGGTCAGCACCACCCGGACGGGCGCGGTCAGCCCGTTGCTCCGATGGAGTCCCACGGCACGCGAACAGGCTTCGCCCACGGCGAGGCGGACCTCGTCGAGGACGGCTTCCTCCACACCGACCCGGCGCGCCACGGCGGCCGCGACCAGGCGGGCCGTCCGGACGTGTTCGGGCTGGGCGCTGAAGCGCAGTTCAACGGTGGCCATGCGCATCCCCCTCGGACTACGGGCGTGCCTTGACAGGGGCCCGGGCCAACCATGGCCCGGTACCCCCGCTCTCCTCGTCGGCTCCCTGCCGCCCGGAGGCTGCAGGGGCCGCGCGGAGCCGTCAGTCGGTCGCGTTGACGGCGTCTTCCACAGTGGTGTGGATCGGAAACACCTTGGTCAGACCGGTGATGCGGAAGATCTTCAGGATGCGCTCCTGGTTGCACACCAGACGGAGCGAGCCCTCGTGCGCACGGACGCGCTTGAGACCTCCCACGAGCACACCAAGGCCGGTGGAGTCGAGGAAGTCCACCCGCTCCATGTCGACAACCAGGTGGTAGCTGCCGTCGTTCACCAACTCGACCAACTGCTCGCGCAGCTTGGGCGCGGTATACACATCAATCTCGCCACCGACCTCCACGACCGTACGGTCGCCGACAGTGCGAGTCGACAGGGACAGGTCCACGGATCCTCCAGCACCTTGCTATCGAGCGACGCCCCCTCACCCGAAGGTAGGCGAGGGATTGGCTGCCGCGATGGCATTCAATCACTTACCGGCAGGCGCGCACGACGCCTTCGGACCATTGTCCCGCACGCCGGTGACACACTCGGTTCCGATGGCCAACACATCTGGTCCCGGACGGCCCACGGCACCCGCGGACCCACGACCCACCCCCGACACGGTCCTGGACCGCCTGTCACGGGGGCCTTCCCGTGCTGCGCGCATCACCCATACGGAGCACTTGCCCCCTCGGGCGGGTCGTCATGCAGTCTGGCCCGACCGCATCCGAACAGACGTCGTAGCCGCGATCGGATCGGCCGGAATCGACCATCCGTGGGAACACCAGGCCGCCGCGGCCGAGCTCGCCCTCGACGGAACGTCCGTGGTCGTGGCCACGGGAACCGCCTCGGGCAAGTCCCTCGCCTACCTCGCACCCGTGCTCTCCGCCCTCGCGGACGGCGCCGAGGCGCCGAACGGCAGGGGCGCGACCGCCCTGTACCTGGCCCCCACCAAGGCCCTGGCGGCCGACCAGCGGCGCGCCGTGCGGGAACTGGCCGCCCCGTTGGGCAACGCCGTGCGCCCCGCGGTCTACGACGGGGACACGCCCGTCGAGGAACGCGAGTGGGTGCGCCAGTACGCGAACTACGTCCTCACCAACCCCGACATGCTGCACCGCGGGATCCTCCCGGCCCACCCGCGCTGGTCCTCCTTCCTGCGGGCCCTGCGCTACGTCGTGATCGATGAGTGCCACACCTACCGCGGGGTCTTCGGCTCCCACGTGGCACAGGTGCTGCGCCGGCTACGGCGGCTGTGCGCCCGCTACGGCGCGCAGCCCGTCTTCCTGCTGGCCTCCGCCACCGCGAGCGACCCGGCGACGGCCGCGTCCCGGCTGACCGGCGTACGGGTGATCGAGATCACCGACGACGCCTCGCCTCGGGGCGAGGTGGTCTTCGCCCTCTGGGAACCGCCGCTGCTCACCGAGCTGCGTGGCGAGAAGGGCGCGCCCGTACGCCGTACGGCCACCGCCGAGACCGCCGACCTGCTGACCGACCTGGTGGTCCAGGGGGTCCGTACGGTCGCTTTCGTCCGCTCCCGGCGCGGCGCCGAGCTGATCTCCGTGATCACCCAGGAACGGCTCGCGGCGGTCGACCGGTCGCTGCCCCGCCGGGTCGCCGCCTACCGCGGCGGCTACCTCCCCGAGGAGCGTCGGGCCCTGGAGCGGGCCCTGCACTCCGGAGAGCTGCTCGGACTGGCCGCCACGACGGCCCTGGAGCTGGGTGTGGACGTCTCCGGGCTGGACGCCGTCCTGATCACCGGCTACCCCGGCACGCGGGCCTCCCTGTGGCAGCAGGCGGGTCGCGCGGGCCGCTCCGGCCAGGGCGCCCTGGCCGTGCTGATCGCCCGGGACGACCCGCTGGACACCTACCTCGTCCATCACCCGGAGGCGCTGTTCCGGCAGCCGGTGGAGGCCACCGTCCTGGACCCCGACAACCCCTACGTCCTCGCCCCCCACCTGTGCGCGGCGGCGGCGGAGCTCCCGCTGACCGAGGCGGACCTGGAACTCTTCGGCCCGGCGACCGAGGACCTCCTTCCCCAGCTGGAGGCGGCGAAGCTGCTGCGCCGCCGGGCGACCGCCTGGCACTGGACCCGCCGGGAACGGGCCTCGGACCTGACCGACATCCGGGGCGGCGGCGGCCGCCCGGTGCAGATCGTCGAGGCGTCCACGGGCCGGCTGCTGGGCACGGTCGACGAGTCGGCGGCCCACACCGCCGTCCACGAGGGCGCCGTCCACCTCCACCAGGGCCGCACGTACCTGGTGAAACACCTGGACCTGGAGGATTCCGTGGCCCTCGTGGAGCAGGCGGACCCGCCCTTCTCCACCACGGCCCGTGACACCACCTCCATCTCCGTCCTGGAGACCGAGACCGAGATCCCGTGGGGCTCGGCCCGGCTCTGCTTCGGCTCCGTCGAGGTCACCAACCAGGTCGTCTCCTATCTGCGCCGCAAGCTGATCACCGGCGAGGTGCTGGGCGAGGCCAAGCTCGACCTGCCGCCCCGCACCCTGCGCACCCGGGCCGTGTGGTGGACGGTGACCGAGGACCAGCTCGACGAGGCCCGGATCAACCCGGAGATCCTCGGCGGCGCCCTGCACGCAGCCGAGCACGCCTCCATCGGCATGCTCCCGCTGTTCGCCACCTGCGACCGTTGGGACATCGGCGGCGTCTCGGTGCCGCTGCATCCGGACACCCTGCTCCCCACGGTCTTCGTCTACGACGGCCACCCCGGCGGCGCCGGCTTCGCGGAGCGGGCCTTCGACACCGCCCGCGCCTGGCTGACGGCGACCCGCGACGCGATCGCGGCCTGCGAGTGCGAGGCCGGCTGCCCCTCCTGCATCCAGTCCCCCAAGTGCGGCAACGGCAACGAGCCCCTGCACAAGCGCGGCGCCATCCGGCTCCTGACCCGCCTCCTCTCCGAATCCCCGGCCGCCGAGACCTCCGAGCCCTGACGGGCCCCGGCAGGGCCGGACGGGCGTCCGAGGGCCTGCCAGGCCCCGTGAACGGGCCCTCGGCCGGGCCGCGGCGCGGGCGGCTCCGCCGGCGGGCCTGCCCGGGCCCGGACCGTCGGGGTGAACGGGCCGGCCGCGACCTGGGCGGTGACCTCGGCGACCTCGCCCCGGAGCAGGCACCCGTCGAGCGCCGCGCCCTGCGCCCGGGCCACCCGCAGGGCCGTCACGCAGGCCGTCTCCGGCCCGTGGGCCCAGGTGGCCGCCGCCGCGAGCGCCGCCAGGTCGGCGGCCGCCGCCGCCCGGTGGCGGGCCACGACGGCCTGGCCGAGCAGCAGCACCCCGCCGAACACCGCCCCCAGCACCGTCGCGACCAGCGCCGCCCAGACCGTGGCCGAACCCCGGTCCCGGCTCACGGCGGCGGCCCCACGCTGTCCTCCGCCAGGGCCACCGCCTGCGCGCCGAGCCGCACCGGCAGCCCGCCCGGCCCGGGCGCCGGTGCCACCACCCGGACCCGCCAGAGGTCGCCCGCCCGTTCCAGTTCCACCCGCGCCCCAGGTGGGGCGGCCGCCCGGGCCGCCGCCCGCGCCACCTCCACCGGCTCCGACCTGGCCGCCGCCCGGGCACCGGCCCGGGCCGCGTCCACACACCGGATCTGCGCGGCCGCCGCCATCAGGGCCCACACCAGCAGCGCCGCGAACAGCACCAGGGCCGGGATCACCAAGGCGGCCTCCGCCGTCACATATCCCCGATCCGACTTTCCCCGGGCAGGCCGTGACACACCCTCAGAACGGCACATCGAGCGCCTTTCCGATGGTCGACTGAAGGGCTGTGGAGACGACTTCACTCGTCACCACCTTGTAGAGGACGGCCGCGAATGCGCAGGCGGCGATGGTGCCCATCGCGTATTCCGACGTGGACATCCCCTTGTCGCCCCCGCGCGCCCTCAGCGCCGTCCGTACACGAAACCAGATGATCCTCATGGCAACCTCCTGTGGATTTCAGCTGTTGATACCTGTGGTCAATGCGACTTCAGGTGTGGGAGAGAAGTCCCGAGGCCATACCGATCACCACCGGCGCGACCCCGATCGCGAGAAATGCGGGGAGAAAACACAGCCCGACCGGCGCGGTGACGAGGACCGCCGCCCGCTGGGCCCGTGCGCCCGCCGTGCGGGCCCGGTCCTCCCGCAGCCCGGACGCGAGCCGGGAGACCCCCTCCGCCGCGGGCGCCCCCGTCCGCGCGGCCCGCTCCAGACAGTCGGCGAGGGCCCGGGCACCCGGTATCTCCGCCAACCTCCCCCACCCGGCGCCCGGTTCACCACCGAGCCGTAGCTCCGCGCCGGCCCGCGCCAGCCCGTCACCGACCGGTCCGCCGAGCGACTCCCCCACCACCTCGGCGGCCTCCACCGGACCCGCCCCGGCCGCCAGGCAGGCGGCCAACAGATCCGCTGCGAACGGCAACTGACGCTCCGCCTCCCGCGGGTCCGTCCCGGCCGGCGGTCGCGCCCTGGCCCTCCACCGCCGCACACCGAACGCGGCCAGGCCGCCTACGACCACACCCGTCACCCCGCCCACGAGCACCCAGCCCGCCAGCAGCGCCCCCGCCGGACCGGCCCACGCGGTCACCGCGTCCTTGAGCGCGGAGCCGAGCACCGGCCCGCGAGGTCCGGGTCCGGCCCCCAGCAGCGCCGCAGTCCTGCGCGCGGCCGCCCGCGTCCGGACCCGCGCCGTCACCGCCGACACCAGCCACAGCGCGACCACGGCCAGGCAGACGGCGATCCCCAGCCTGTGGACGACGAAGCCGGCCGTCACCGCTCCGCCGCCTCGACGATCCGCCGGCACCACAGCAGCCCCAGCGCCTCCAGCACCCCGCCCGCCAGCAGGCAACCCCACCCCATCGGCGTGTGCAGCAGCACCCGCAGCGGATCCGCGCCCAGCCCGGTGCCGATCAGCAGGCCCACCAGCGGCAGCAGAGCGAGCACCAGCACCGTCGACCGCGCCCCCGCCAACTGGGCCCGCAGCGACTCCTGCCGGTCCCGCTCGGCCCGTAGGGCCCCCTCCAGCCGTTCCAGTCCGGCGGCCAGTCCCGCACCGCCGTCCACCGACACCCGCCAGCAGGCCGCCATCCCGGCCAGTCCTTCCGCCCCGGGCTCCCGCGCCGCCTGACGCAACGCTCCGGGCACGTCTCCGCCGAAGGCCGCCGCGGCCAGCACCCCCGCCTCCGCGGCGCCCGGCCCGCCGGGACCGACGGCCGTCCGGCGCATCGCCGCCGTCAGCGCCTGCCCGGGCTGGGCTCCCGCCCGCAGTTCCCCCACCACCGCCCCGCACAGGGCCACCACCTCGGCGGCCCGCGCCGTCCGGGCCCGCTCCCGCGCCCGTACCCGCAGCCACCGGCGGACCAGCGGCACCGCTGCCGCCCCCACCGCCGACGGGATCACCGACCCGCCGAGCACCGCGACCAGCAGCCCCGCCGCAAGGCAGGCCCACTCCCGCCATCGCGCAGCCCGCACCCGTACCGCGATCAGCAGCCGCTCCCGGTGGAGCGGACCGTCCGGGACCGCGGGGCCGCCCGTGGCGAGCACCATCCGGGCCCGGCGGGACACCCGGTCGCCGCCGGCGATCCCCCAGGCGGCCGCCCCGGCGCACAGCATCCCGGCGAACAGGGGCACCGGCAGCCCCGCCCCCGCGCTCACCGGACGCCCCTCAGCAGCGGGCGGAGCCGTTCCCAGCCGCGCTCCCGTACGAAGCCCCGCGCCGCCCAGCGCAACGCCGGCACGGTGACCACCAACCCGGCGGCGTCCCGCTCCAGCACGTGCACCTCGGCCAGCCGGCGCCGCCCCTCCCGGTCCCGGACCAGGTGGAGCACCAGGGTCAGCGCCGCGGCCAACTGGCTGTGCAGGGCCGCCCGGTCGAGCCCGGCGGCCGTCCCGAGCGCCTCCAGCCGCGCCGGGACATGCGCCGCGGCATTGGCGTGGACCGTCCCGCAGCCGCCCTCGTGACCGGTGTTCAGGGCGGCGAGCAGGTCCGCGACCTCGGCGCCGCGCACCTCGCCCACCACCAGCCGGTCGGGGCGCATCCGCAGTGCCTGGCGGACCAGGTCCGCCAGGGTGACCAGGCCGGCCCCCTCCTGGTTGGCCGGCCGGGTCTCCAGCCGCACCACGTGCGGATGGTCGGGGCGCAGCTCGGCCGAGTCCTCGGCCAGGACGATCCGCTCGCCTGGGCCTACCAGCCCCAACAGGGCACTGAGGAGGGTGGTCTTGCCCGTTCCGGTGCCGCCGGAGACGAGGAAGGACAGCCGGGCCTCGACCATGTCCCGGAGCAGTCGGTGCCCGCCCGGCGGCAAGGTCCCCGCGGCGACGAGCTCCTCCAGCGTGAACGCCCGCGGCCGCACCACCCGCAGCGAGAGGCAGGCCGTGCCCACCGAGACCGGGGGCAGCACGGCGTGCAGCCGGGTCCCGTCGGGCATCCGGGCATCCACCCAGGGCCGGGCGTCGTCCAGGCGCCGGCCCGCCACGGCGGCCAGCCGCTGGGCGAGCCTGCGCACCGCCTCGGCGTCGGCGAAGGTCACCCCGGTCAGCTCCAGGCCGCCGCCGCGGTCCACCCAGACCCGGTCGGGGGCCGCCACCAGGACGTCGGTGACCTCCGGATCGGCGAGCAGGGGCTCCAGCGGGCCCGCGCCGACCAGCTCGGACCGTAACTCGGCTGCCACACCGAGCACTTCGGCGTCCCCGAGCAGCCTGCCCTGGGCCCGTAGGGCCGCCGCCACCCGCGCCGGGGTCGGTTCCGCCCCGGTCTCCGCGAGCCGCCGGCGCACCGCGTCCAGGAGTACCGCGCTCATGCCGGCACCCCCTGGGCGGAGCCGAGGGCCCGCCGCCAGAAGCCGTCGCAGAAGCGGGCCAGAGCGCCCCGCCCCTGCGTCCCCGGCGGTTCACCCTCGGCCACCCGCCCCGGGAGCCCCACCTCGACCGGCACCTCACCGGCCAGCGGTGCCCCCAACAGCCCTGCCACGGACTCCGGATCGAGGCCGCCCGCGCAGCGTCCCCGTACGACGACCCGCACGTCCCGGGCCACCATCCGCACCCCGGCCGCGACCCGGCCCGCGGCGGCCACCGACCGCAACTCGCCCGGCACCACCATCAACACCAGGTCGAGCTGGGCCAACACCTCGGCCACGGCTTCGTCGACCCGCCGCGGGAGGTCGACCACCACCACGCCGCCACGACGGCGTGCGGCGGCCACCACGGAGCGGATCGCGGCGGGCGGCACCACCACCCGGTCCCCGCGGTCCCAGCTGAGCACGCGAAGGTCGTGCAGCTCGGGCAGGGATTCCTCCAGCGCTCCCGCGCCGACCCGGCCCCGCGAGGCCGCGAAGTCCGGCCAGCGCAGCCCTTCGACGCTCTCGCCCCCGAGCAGGACGTCCATGCCGCCGCCGAGCGGGTCGCCGTCGATGAGGATGGTCCGCTCTCCGGCGCGGGCGGCCCGCACGGCGAGCGCGCAGGCGAGGGTGGAGGCTCCGGCGCCGCCGCTGCCACCGATCACCCCCACGGCGAGGGCGGGCCGCCCGGCCCCCTCCACGACATCGGCGAGGCGGTCGACGAGCCGGCTCTCGGCGTCGGGGAGCCGCAGCACCTCCTCGGCACCGATCTCCACCGCCCGTTGCCACACATGGGGGTCGTCCAGGTCCCGGCCGACGAGGAACACCCCGGCCCTGCGCGGCGCCCCGCGCACCCGCCGGGCGGCGTCGTCGCCCACCAGCACGAGCGGCGCGGACTCCCATCCCGTGCTCCCGGCGCCCCCGCCCGGCTCGGCCGCCCCGCCCGCGTCGGCGGTCCCGCCCGGCTCGGGAAGCGCGTGGTGCACATGCGGATCGGCACCGGCCGCGGCACACAGCCGCAGCAGATCGTCGAGCAGCAGCGGGTCCTCGGTGATGATCAGCGGCCGTCCGCCGCCGGGTACGGATCCGGCCATGGATCCGGCTCCGAGGCCCGTCCCGACCCCTGTTCCCCTTCCGCCGACCACGGACTCCGGCGTTTCACACGACTTCGATCGCGCCACGATCTCCGCCCCCTTCTCACTGCAAATGCTTCCGCCACGGACTTCGCGGCTGGAATCACCGTGCAGCGATCAGGAAAAAGAAGTGGATCTTGTCGGATAACTGTGGACAAGCCATCGGTTGTGAATAACCCGCTCACCCTCTCAGGTGAGTTCCGGAGCGCGGCGGAACCACTACGCACCGTCACGAGTTCGAGAGGATGAGGGCCTTCGCCACGTCGGCCCCGCACAGGAGGAGGGGCCGGAGGATGGTCACTTGGGGCCGAAGGCAGGGACGCGAACCGCGTCCGGACATGCGACGACCCCCGCCGGGGGGGAGAGCGGGGGTCGTCCCCACGGTCCGACTCGGGGGGGGAGGAGCCAGACCGGGTTAGCACGGTCGCGAACGATCCGTGACTTCCATGGTGTACCCGAGAGCCTTCTCAGGCAAACCCACGCGCCACACCTTACGCCGAATGGTGGGCGCATATGCTCGGGGCGTGGAAAATCAGCCCTTGCCGCACTCCTCGCCTCGCACCGCAGCCTTCTTCGACCTGGACAAGACGGTCATTGCGAAGTCGAGCACCTTGACGTTCAGCAAGTCCTTCTACCAAGGCGGCCTGATCAACCGGCGAGCCGTGTTGCGCACCGCGTACACGCAGTTCATCTTCCTGGCCGGCGGCGCCGACCACGATCAGATGGAACGGATGCGGGAGTACCTGTCCGCCCTCTGCAAGGGGTGGAACGTGCAGCAGGTGCGCGAGATCGTCGCCGAGACCCTGCACGACCTCATCGACCCGATCATCTACGACGAGGCCGCGTCCCTCATCGAGGCCCACCACACCGCGGGCCGCGACGTGGTGATCGTCTCCACCTCCGGCGCGGAAGTCGTCGAGCCCATCGGGGAGATGCTCGGCGCGGACCGGGTCGTCGCCACCCGCATGGTCGTGGGTGAGGACGGCTGCTTCACCGGCGAGATCGAGTACTACGCCTACGGACCCACCAAGGCGGAGGCCGTACGCGAACTCGCGGAGTCCGAGGGGTACGACCTCTCCCGGTGCTACGCCTACAGCGACTCGGCCACCGACGTCCCGATGCTCGAAGCGGTCGGACATCCGCACGCCGTCAACCCCGACCGGGCGCTGCGGCGGGAAGCCGTGGCGCGTGAGTGGCCGGTCCTGGTCTTCAACCGGCCCGTGCGGCTGAAGCAGCGCCTTCCCGGGCTGTCCATGCCGACCCGGCCCGCCCTGGTCGCCGCGGCGGCCGTGGGCGCGGCAGCCGCCACGGCCGGGCTGGTCTGGTACGCGAGCCGCCGCCGCGCCCACGCCCTGGCCGCGACCCGCTCTGCCTGAATGTCCTGACCTGCGCGGATAAGATCCGTCCGGTTCGCCCTTGATCGCCCCGGAAAGTAAAAAGTGGAGCCAGGGGTTTCGCATGGCTCCGAAGCGGAGTACAAATAAAGCAACGGCCCGCGAGACCAAAGAACATCCGAGAGGATCATCTTTAAAACGCAGTAAGGCCCACGGACCGAAGCATGAGCGCCGAGCACCCACGCGACGTCGACCCGTCGATTACGGGCCAGCCGCACCAGGTGACGGGCAAAGACCCCGACCTGATGGGCACATATCGAGGACGCTTGGTAACTGGGCGTAAATGCCAGCGGCGACACCAAAGCAAGACGGTGTCGCCGCAACCCATGTCCGGAGCCCGAACACCCCGGACCCGGGGCCGAACGGATGAAAACGGGCGGCTCAGGCCGCGCCGCGCTGCAGGGCCTCGCAGACCGCCGTCGACTCACGGACACCCAGTTCGATCGCCCGACCACAGTGCGCGATCCAGGCGGACATGCCCTCCGCGGTCCCGGAGAGGTACCCCTCGAAGGCGGCCAGATAGGCCTCGCTCCCCTGCTCCGCGTGGCCGACCTCCGCCGGGCAGATGGCCTTGGGGTCCAGACCGCTGTTGATCAGGACGATCCGCTCGGCCGCCCGCGCGACCAGCCCGTTGTACGAGGCGAACGGACGCAGCGCCAGCAGCTCCCCGTGCACCACCGCGGCCGTGATCAGGGCCGGGGCGGAGCCGCCCGCGATGATCAGGCGGGACAGCCCGTCGAGACGACCCGCCACCTCCTGTGCGCTCGGCAGCGGAAGTTCGACCAGGGGCTCCGTCACCGGCTCGCCCGCCAGCCGGGGCCGGCCCACCACGTCGCCGTCCGCCGTCGACCCGCACGCCACCAGGTGCAGCCGCGCCAGGACCCGGAGCGGTGACTGCCGCCAGATGCTCAGCAGCTGGCCGGCCTCGGCCGTGAGTCGCAGCGCCGCACCCACCGTCAGCGCCTCCGGCTCCGACCCGAAGTCGGTCCGGCGGCGCACCTCCTCCAGCGCCCAGTCCGCACCGGAGAGCGCCGCGCTCCCGCGGGCGCCGCGCAGGGCGGCCTCCGAGGTGATCTCACCGCTGCGGCGGCGCATCACCCGGTGCCCGTAGACGCGGTCCACGGCCTTGCGTACGGAATCCACGGACTCGGCGACACCAGGCAGCCCGGCCAGGGGGGCCAGCGGGTCAGAAGCGCTACTCATAAGTAGGGAGCCTACGCACTGCGCACCCATAGCACCGACCCCTCCTTGGAGTGGTCTTCTTCACTCACCTTGACAACACAGCGCTATCGAACCACTACGCTTGGTGAACATGAAGATCGCTTTCGCAGGAAAGGGCGGCAGCGGCAAGACGACCCTGTCCTCCCTCTTCATCCGCCACCTCGCCGCCAACGAAGCCCCTGTCGTCGCGGTGGACGCCGACATCAACCAGCACCTGGGCGCCGCGCTGGGCCTCACCGAGGAGGAGGCGGCCGAACTGCCCGCCCTCGGCGCGCACCTGCCCCTGATCAAGGAGTACCTGCGGGGCTCCAACCCACGCATCGCGTCCGCCGACACGATGATCAAGACCACCCCGCCCGGTCGCGGCTCGCGCCTGCTGCGCGTCACCGAGGACAACCCGGTGTACGACGCCTGTGCGCGCACGCTCCTGCTCGACGGGGAGCCCGTACGGCTCATGGCCACCGGGCCGTTCACCGAGGCCGACCTGGGTGTGGCCTGCTACCACTCCAAGGTCGGAGCGGTCGAACTCTGCCTCAACCACCTGGTCGACGGCCCGGACGAGTACGTGGTCGTCGACATGACGGCCGGCTCGGACTCCTTCGCCTCGGGCATGTTCACCCGCTTCGACGTGACCTTCCTGGTCGCCGAACCGACCCGCAAGGGCGTGTCCGTCTACCGCCAGTACAAGGAGTACGCGCGGGACTTCGGGGTCGCGCTCAAGGTCATCGGCAACAAGGTGCAGGGGCCCGAGGACATCGAGTTCCTCCAGGACGAAGTGGGCGAGGACCTGCTGGTCACCGTCGGGCACTCCGACTGGGTGCGGGCGATGGAGAAGGGCCGCCCCGCCCCCTTCGAGCTGCTGGAGGCGTCCAACCGGTTCGCCCTCCAGGAGCTCCAGGACGCCGCCGACGACTCGTACGCGCACCGCGACTGGTCCCGGTACACGGAGCAGATGGTGAGCTTCCACCTCAAGAACGCGGAGAGCTGGGGCAACGCCAAGACCGGGGTCGACCTGGCGGACCAGGTCGACCCCGATTTCGTCCTGGGTGAGGGGGCCGAGGCGCTCGTCAGCCCTCGTCCGCACTCTCCGCGGCCGGCTCCGCAGCCGGCGTGACGCCCGCGGGGGCGGCCGGCGCCGCCGGCGGCCCCGCGGTCAGGAACTTCGCCCAGCCCTCCTTCGGCGCCTCGCCGACGTCGAGGGTGCGCATCCACTCCAGGGCCTTCGGGTCCTGCGCGTCCAGCCAGTCCGCCAGTTCGCGGAAGGGGACGCAGCGGACCTCCTTCTGGGTGCACATCGTCTTGATGGACTCCTCGACGGCGCGCATGTAGGTGCCGCCGTTCCAGGACTCGAAGTGATTGCCGATGATCAGCGGTGCGCGGTTGCCCTGGTAGACCCGGTCGAAGGCCTCGCGCAGGCCGTCGCGCATCTGGTCGCCCCAGTACGCGTGCTGGGAGGGGTCGCCCTGCGATGTCGTCCCCGACTGGTTGACCATGTAGTTGTAGTCCATGCTCAGGGTGTCGAAGGCACGCCCCGGCATGGGCACCAGCTGGAGCGGGATGTCCCAGAGCCCGTCCGTCTTCTTGGGCCAGATCTGCTTGCTGATGCCGCTGGAGTCGTAGCGGAAGCCCATGTCCTTCGCCGCCAGCATGAAGTTCTTCTGGCCTTCCAGACACGGGGTCCGGGCGCCGATGAGCTCCTTGTCGTAGTTGAAGGGGAGCGCTTCCTGATCCTTCAGGCCGGAGTTGGTCTTCCAGTTCTTGACGAACGACTTGGCCTGGTTGATCTCGCTCTTCCACTCCTCCACGGACCAGGTGCCGACGCCGCCGTCGGGGCCGCAGAAGTGCCCGTTGAAGTGCGTGCCGATCTCATTGCCCTCCAGCCAGGCCGCGCGGACCTGGGTGGCGGTGTCCTTGATGCCCTGGAGGTCGCCGAAGCCGATGTCGGAGCGGCCGGGCTCGTGCTGGGGCGCCGTGTAGAGGGAACGTTTCTCCTCCGGGAGCATGTAGACGCCGCTCAGGAAGTACGTCATGCGGGCGTTGTACTTCTTGCCGACTTCCCGGAAGTGCGAGAAGAGCTTCTGACTGTCCTCGCCGGCCCCGTCCCACGAGAACACCACGAACTGCGGCGGCTTCTCGCCGGGCTTGAGCTTCTGCGGCTTCCGCACGTTCGGCTGCATGCCGGTGTACGCGGTCGAGCCGTCGCCGATGGGCCGGTTGACGCTGCCGGGGGCCTCCGGGGCGGCGGCCCCCTTCAGCGCGTTCGGGGCCCCGGGAGCCGGGTACTTGGCGGGACCCGAAGCGCTGCACCCGGCGGCCCCCAGGACCAGCGCCGTGGCGACCAGGCCGCCGGCGATCTTCTTCGTGGCGGCGATCATCCGCCCCACCTCTCCCTCGCAGTTCCATCGCAGGACTTCCGCGCCGCAACGTCCCATGCGGTCCGCTCGGGAGAAGGTATGACAAGCCGGACAAGATGCTTAATCACCCTTGAGCGCTAATTCGTATGCCATTTGCCCGTATTATTCACCGCTCACCTTTACTCTCCATTACCATCCATTTACCGAGTGTTGAGACTCCCGCCGCTTCATCCCTCCCCCGAGGAGACGGGAACCCATGACAGTCACTTCCCCTACTCGCACGACCCGGGAGATCCGCAAAGACTTCCCGACAGACCTCTCCGCCTCCATCGCCGTCTTCCTGATCGCCCTGCCGCTCTCGCTCGGCATCGCCCTGGCCACCGGCGCCCCGCTCCAGGCGGGGCTGGTCGCCGCGGCGGTCGGCGGGATCGTCGGCGGGTGGCTCGGTGGCGCTCCGCTCCAGGTGAGCGGGCCCGCCGCCGGACTCACCGTGGTCACCGCCGAGTTGATCCAGCACTACGGATGGCGCACCACCTGCGCCATCACCGTGCTCGCCGGCGTGTTCCAGCTCGGCCTCGCCGCGCTGCGCACGGCCCGGTCCGCCCTCATGGTCAGCCCCGCCATCGTCCACGGCCTGCTCGCCGGGATCGGCGTGACGATCGCCCTCGCCCAGCTGCACATCGTGCTCGGCGGCAACCCCCAGAGCTCCGCCGTGGCCAACGTGGTCGGACTGCCCGCCCAGTTGGCGGATCTGCACCCCGCGGCGCTCGGCGTCAGCACCCTGACCCTCGCCGTGCTGCTCGCCTGGCCGTGGCTGCCGGGACGGGCCGGCCGAATCCTGCGCAAGGCACCCGCCGCGCTGGCCGCCGTGGCCGTGGCAACCGCCGCCGCCTCACTGTCCGGGCTCGCGCTGCCCCGGGTGGACCTGCCGTCCTGGCGCAGCCACGCCCTGCCCGAGCTGCCCGAAGGTCCGATCCTCGGCATCCTCGCCGCCGTCCTGACCATCGCCCTGGTCGGCAGCGTGCAGTCCCTGCTGTCCGCGGTCGCGACGGACAAGTTGATCGCCTCCGAGCGGGGTGCGGACAACCGTCCGCCGCGCGCCGACCTCAACCGTGAGCTGTGGGGACAGGGCGCGGCGAACATCGTCTCCGGCGCGCTCGGCGGACTGCCCGTCTCCGGTGTGGCCGTCCGCAGCGTGGCCAACGTCAAGTCCGGTGCGGTCAGCCGGAGATCGACCATGCTGCACGGCCTCTGGGTCGTGCTCGCGGCAGGCCTGCTCGTCCCGGTCCTCGACCTGATCCCGCTCGCCGCGCTGGCCGCCCTCGTGATGGCGGTCGGCGTGCAGATGGTGAGCATCACGCACCTGCGCAATGTCACCCGGCACCGGGAGATCGTGGTCTACGGCACGACCATCGTCGCCGTGGTCCTCGGCGGGGTCCTCGAAGGCGTCGCCATCGGTATCGCGGTGGCCGTCGCGCTGGCCCTGCACCGGCTCGCCCGGACCCGGATCACCGTGGAGCGACTGGACAACGGGGTCCACCGGGTAAGGGCGCGCGGGCAGTTGACCTTCCTCGCGGTGCCCCGGCTGAGCCGGGTGCTGAACCAGATTCCGCACGACGGGCACGCGGTGGTCGAGCTGGACGGCTCGTTCATGGACCACGCCGCCTACGAGACGCTGCACGACTGGCAGGCATCCCACCTGGCACACGGCGGCTCGCTGGAGGTGACCGGCCGCGCCGGATCGTCGGCACGACTGCCCGAGGCCACGGCTGTTGCCGCGCCCGCCGACGGGCCCGACGGTCGGCCCGCCGACACGAGCCACCACGGGGATCGGTCCCGCCGCACACCGCACCGCGGGGCGCACCAGTGCTGCCGGCCCTGGACACCGTGGCAGAACCACTGCGACCACCGTCCCGCGGGCACCCGTACGATCACTGCCGCCGCCGCGGCCGAGGCAGCGGCGACAGCCACCGGGACGGAGGCAGGGGCAGGGACGGAAGCAACCGAGAAGGTCGCTCCGAGCGCGCCCCGGCGGCGCGGCGCGGGCCAACTGGCCAGTGGGATCAACGCCTTCCAGCGGGACACCGCACCCCATGTGCGCGACGAGCTGGCCCGCCTGGCCCGTGAGGGGCAACGACCCTCCCAGCTCTTCCTCACCTGCGCGGACTCCCGACTGGTGACCAGCATGATCACGGCCAGTGGCCCGGGTGACCTGTTCACCGTCCGCAACGTCGGCAATCTGGTCCCGCTGCCCGGCGCGGAGTCCACCGACGATTCCGTGGCCGCGGCCATCGAGTACGCCGTGGACGTACTGAAGGTCGACAGCATCACGGTGTGCGGGCACTCGGGCTGCGGCGCCATGCAGGCCCTGCTCTCCTCCACGCCCGGCGCCCCGATGACCCCGCTGCGGCGCTGGCTGCGGCACGGGCTGCCCAGCCTGGAGCGGATGGCCAGCCGCCACCACGCCTGGGCCCGGATCTCGGGACGGCTCCCGGCGGACGCGGTGGAGCAGCTGTGCCTGACCAATGTGGTCCAGCAGCTGGAGCATCTGCGGGCTCACGAATCGGTGGCCAGGCGACTCGCCGAGGGCACCCTGGAGCTGCACGGGATGTACTTCCACGTGGGCGAGGCGCAGGCGTATCTGCTGTCCGAGGGCGAGGACTTCTTCGACTGCCGGGTCTTCGACAGCGTGGGCCAGCACGCCTGAACCGATACTCTCCCGTAATCGTGCAATCGTTTGGCCCCTTCCCGCCCCTTGCGGCGGGGAGGGGCCATTCGCACTCCGTTCTCGCGCGGCCCGGATCGTGATATAGGTCTAAACCAATTCTCGGCTACCCCTTGTCACCTGGGCCGCTGACTGATGAGCTATGCCCGGGGACACAACGGACACCCTGGGAAAGGGAGATGTCGTGAGCAATGAGAGCCTGGCCAATCTGCTCAAGGAGGAGCGGCGGTTCGCACCGCCCGCCGATCTGGCCGCCGCCGCCAACGTGACCGAGGCTGCGTACGCACAGGCCGACGCGGACCGGCTGGGCTTCTGGGCCGAGCAGGCCCGGCGGCTGACCTGGGCCACCGAGCCGACCGAGACGCTCGACTGGACGAACCCGCCCTTCGCGAAGTGGTTCGCGGACGGCAAGCTCAACGTCGCGTACAACTGCGTGGACCGCCACGTCGAGGCTGGCAACGGCGACCGCGTCGCCATCCACTTCGAGGGCGAGCCCGGCGACAGCCGCGCGATCACCTACGCCGAGCTCAAGGACGAGGTCTCCAAGACCGCCAACGCCCTGACCGAGCTGGGTGTCGAGGCCGGCGACCGGGTCGCCGTCTACCTCCCGATGATCCCCGAGGCGGTCGTCGCGATGCTCGCGTGCGCCCGCGTCGGCGCCGCGCACTCCGTGGTCTTCGGCGGCTTCTCCGCCGACGCGGTCGCCTCCCGCATCCAGGACGCCGACGCCAAGCTGGTCATCACCGCCGACGGCGGCTACCGCCGCGGCAAGCCCAGCGCCCTGAAGCCCGCCATCGACGAGGCCGTCGCCAAGTGTCCGCAGGTCGAGCACGTGCTCGTGGTGCGCCGCACCGGCCAGGACACCGCCTTCACCGAGGGCCGCGACGTCTGGTGGCACGAGGTGGTCGAGCGGCAGTCCGCCGAGCACACCCCGCAGCCCTTCGACGCCGAGCACCCGCTCTTCATCCTCTACACCTCGGGGACCACGGGTAAGCCCAAGGGCATCCTGCACACCTCCGGCGGCTACCTCACGCAGGCGGCGTACACCCACCACGCGGTCTTCGACCTCAAGCCGGAGACCGACGTCTACTGGTGCACCGCCGACATCGGCTGGGTGACCGGGCACTCCTACATCGTCTACGGGCCGCTCGCGAACGGCGCCACCCAGGTCATGTACGAGGGCACGCCGGACACCCCGCACCAGGGCCGGTTCTGGGAGGTCGTCCAGAAGTACGGCGTCACCATCCTGTACACCGCGCCCACGGCGATCCGTACGTTCATGAAGTGGGGCGACGACATCCCCGCGAAGTTCGACCTGTCGAGCCTGCGCGTGCTGGGCTCGGTCGGCGAGCCGATCAACCCCGAGGCCTGGATCTGGTACCGCAAGCACATCGGCGGCGACCGCTGCCCGATCGTGGACACCTGGTGGCAGACCGAGACCGGCGCGATGATGATCTCCCCGCTGCCGGGCGTCACCGCCACCAAGCCGGGCTCCGCCCAGCGCGCCCTGCCCGGAATCTCCGCCACCGTCGTGGACGACGAGGCGCACGAGGTCCCGAACGGCGGGGGCGGCTACCTGGTCCTCACCGAGCCGTGGCCGTCGATGCTCCGCACCATCTGGGGCGACGACCAGCGGTTCATCGACACCTACTGGTCGCGCTTCGAGGGCAAGTACTTCGCCGGTGACGGCGCCAAGAAGGACGACGACGGCGACATCTGGCTGCTCGGCCGGGTGGACGACGTGATGCTGGTGTCCGGCCACAACATCTCGACCACCGAGGTCGAGTCGGCGCTCGTCTCGCATCCGTCGGTCGCCGAGGCGGCCGTGGTCGGCGCCGCCGACGAGACCACCGGTCAGGCCATCGTGGCCTTCGTCATCCTGCGCGGCAGCGCCTCCGAGACCGAGAACCTGGTCGCGGACCTGCGCAACCACGTGGGCGCCACGCTGGGCCCGATCGCCAAGCCGAAGCGGATCCTGCCGGTCCAGGAGCTGCCGAAGACCCGCTCGGGCAAGATCATGCGCCGTCTGCTGCGCGACGTGGCGGAGAACCGCGCGGTCGGTGACGTCACCACGCTCGCCGACTCCTCGGTCATGGACCTGATCCAGAGCAAGCTCCCGGCCGCCGGCAGCGAAGACTGAGGCACACCGAGACACACCGAAAGGGGCACCCGGCGCACCGCGCCGGGCGCCCCTTTCGCACTTAAAGTGATGATCACCGGATACGTCC
Organism: Streptomyces sp. CLCI03; assembly: GCF_053615355.1. Classification (NCBI taxonomy): domain Bacteria; kingdom Bacillati; phylum Actinomycetota; class Actinomycetes; order Kitasatosporales; family Streptomycetaceae; genus Streptomyces; species Streptomyces sp. CLCI03. Next base: position 3,771,192 of record NZ_CM132132.1, read on the forward strand.
CCGCGCGTGCCCTGTAAAATATTCAAAGCGTAAAGAAACATCACAGGGTGCGCCGGGAAGTCTGGTCGGCAATGAGCTTCGCCATGCCGTCCAACCGCTCCCCGGAGGTGCCCTCTCGTGGCCGCGCCCAGCCCCACCGACCACAAGAGCCCCAAAGTGCTCGGCCGCCTCTCACTGCCCGAGCTCCGCTTCGTCGGTGACGCCCTGCGCGCCGAGACCGTCGGCGGCGTGCTGCTCCTCGTGGCCACGATCGCCGCCCTCCTGTGGGCGAACATCCCCGCCGTCTCGGAGAGCTACTCCAACGTCGGGTCCTTCCACATCGGCCCCGCCGCCCTGGGCCTGGACCTCTCGCTCCAGCACTGGGCGGCGGACGGCCTCCTCGCCATCTTCTTCTTCGTCGCCGGCATCGAACTCAAACGCGAACTCGTCGCGGGCGATCTGCGCGATGCCCGGGCGGCCGCCCTCCCGGTGATCGCCGCCCTGTGCGGCATGATCGCCCCCGCGGTGGTCTACGTCGTCGTCAACATCCTGGGCAACGGCTCCACGGACGGTTGGGCCGTCCCGACCGCCACCGACATCGCCTTCGCGCTCGCCGTCCTCGCCGTCATCGGCACCTCGCTGCCGTCGGCCCTGCGCGCCTTCCTGCTGACCCTCGCCGTCGTCGACGACCTCTTCGCCATCCTGATCATCGCCGTGTTCTTCACCAGCGACATCGACTTCCTGGCGCTCGGCGGCGCGTTCGTCGGCCTCGGCCTCTTCTGGTTCCTGCTCCGCCGCGAGGTGCACGGCTGGTACGTCTACGTTCCGCTCGCCCTGGTCATCTGGGGCCTGATGTACAACAGCGGCGTCCACGCCACCATCGCCGGCGTCGCCATGGGCCTGATGCTCCGCTGCACCCGCCGCGAAGGCGAGCGGCAGTCCCCCGGTGAGCACATCGAGCACCTGGTACGACCGCTGTCGGCCGGTCTCGCCGTACCGCTCTTCGCCCTCTTCTCCGCCGGTGTCTCGCTCTCCGACAAGGCCATCGCCCAGGTGTTCACCCGGCCCGAGGCCCTCGGCGTGGTGCTCGGCCTCGTCATCGGCAAGGCGGTGGGCATCTTCGGCGGCACCTGGCTGGCGGCCCGCTTCACCAAGGCCGAACTGAACGAGGACCTCGCCTGGCCGGACGTGCTCGCCGTGGCCTCACTCGCCGGCATCGGCTTCACCGTCTCCCTCCTGATCGGCGAACTCGCCTTCGCCGACGACGCCGTCCTCACCTCCGAGGTCAAGGCCGCCGTACTGATCGGCTCCCTGATCGCGGCCGCGATCGCGTGCGTCATGCTCAAGCTCCGCAACCGCAGGTACCGGGCGCTCACCGAGGCCGAGGAGCGCGACGAGGACCACGACGGCATCCCGGACATCTACGAGGAGCACAACCCCGAGTACCACCTGCGGATGGCCCGGATCTACGAGGACCGGGCCGCCGAACACCGCCGCAGGGCCGCGGAGGCGGCCGCCGCCGCGCTGCAAACGGCAGCCGGGTCCACCGCCGAGGGCGACCGTCCGGCATGATCTGACTGACGACGCAGGACAGCCGCGCCGCCCGGCAGCAGACGACAGAGGGAGAGAGCGATGAGCGCAGTGGACCAAGAGGCGCAGGGAGCCGAGCGCACACTCGGCCAACTGGTCGCCTCGGCCACCGCCGAGATGTCCGCGCTGGTGCACGACGAGATCGCCCTCGCCAAGGCGGAGATCCGCGAGGACGTCAAGCGCGTGGGCAGCGGCTCCGCCTCGATGGTGGCCGCGGGAGTGCTCGCGCTCTTCTCCGTCCCGGTGCTGACCTTCGCCGCGGCGTACGGGATCCACAACCTCGGGCTCGGACTCGCGTGGTCCTTCCTCATCGTCGGCGGCGCGTTCCTGCTGATCGCGGGCCTGCTCGTGCTGATCGGCGTGCGCAAGTTCAAGAAGGTCAAGCCGCCGGAGAAGTCCATCGCCTCCGTCAAGCAGACCGCCGCACTGGTCCAGACCGTCAAGCCGCACCCGCGGCCGGTGAGTGACAAGGCTGTGGGTGTGGCACGCTCGTCCTCATGACAGCGCCCACGCCGGACCCCAGCGTTCCTCCCACAGCTGCCACGGCGGTACGGCTCGATCTTCCGGGCGCACGGCCGGTGATGCACCGGGACGTCGCCGCCAACGGCGCCCGCTTCCACGTCGCCGAACTCGGTGACGGGCCGCTGGTGCTGCTGCTGCACGGCTTCCCGCAGTTCTGGTGGACCTGGCGGCACCAGATGGTGGCGCTCGCCGACGCCGGGTACCGGGCGGTCGCGATGGACCTGCGGGGGGTGGGCGGCAGCGACCGCACCCCGCGCGGCTACGACCCCGCCAACCTGGCGCTCGACATCACCGGAGTCGTACGGTCCCTCGGCGAGCCGGACGCCGCGCTCGTCGGGCACGACCTGGGCGGGTACCTCGCCTGGACGGCGGCCGTGATGCGGCCCAAGCTGGTGCGCCGGCTCGTGGTCTCCTCCATGCCGCATCCGCGCCGCTGGCGCTCGGCGATGCTGTCGGACTTCGGTCAGACCCGGGCGAGTTCCCACATCTGGGGCTTCCAGCGGCCGTTCGTTCCCGAGCGGCAGCTCGTCGCCGACGATGGAGCGCTCGTAGGGGAGTTGATCCGGGACTGGTCGGGGCCGCGACCGCCCGAGGACGAGGATCTGGCCGTGTACCGGCGGGCCATGTGCATCCCGTCCACCGCGCACTGCTCGATCGAGCCGTACCGCTGGATGATGCGGTCGATGGCACGGCCCGACGGGATCCAGTTCAACCGGCGGATGAAGCGTCCGGTGCGGGTGCCGACGCTCCATCTGCACGGCTCGCTGGACCCGGTGATGCGTACGCGCAGCGCCGCAGGTTCCGGGGAGTACGTCGAAGCACCTTACCGGTGGCGGCTGTTCGACGGGCTGGGACACTTCCCGCACGAGGAGGACCCGGTCGCCTTCTCGTCCGAGCTGGTCAACTGGCTCAAGGACCCCGAGCCGGACCGCTGACGGGACCTCGGACCGCTCCGTCGTCCGAGCGGGCCGCGCGACGGCACCGCGACGGCGGAGGAACGGGCCCTCGAAACCGGCGACCGCCCCTGAACGGACGGGAGTTCGGTCGTGTGCTTGTCCTACGAGCATTCAATTGCCTGGCGCATAGGCCAATTGGCCGCCCCGGACGGGATTACGGACCTTGGGGCACGGGCACAGCTCGGAGTATGAGCTGGACGCACGACTACGGTGACACCGCGCACGAACGCCGCTCGGCAGCTACGCCGGGCACCTACGAGAGGGCCGGCCGGCACGGCCACGACCCCCGCCTCGGGATTCCGCTCATCCTGCGCCGACGGGCCCGCTGGGTCTCCGCGCGCCTGCGCCATCCACGGACGTAGGGACCCGGCGGGAGCGTCGGCTCAGAGCGCGCAGCCCTGGCTGTCGACCCGACGTACGGCGTTCTGGCCGACCCGGATGTCGTCGCGGATCTCGTCGACCGTCAGCACGTAACCGGTGTTGGGGTCGTCGAGGGACTTCGCGAAGACGACTCCGTACACCTTGCCGTCGGGCGTCAGCAGCGGTCCGCCGGAGTTGCCCTGGCGGACCGTCGCGTACAGCGAGTAGACGTCCCGTCGCACGGTGCCCCGGTGGTAGATGTCCGGGCCGTTGGCGTTGATCCGCCCGCGGACCCGGGCCGACCGGACGTCGTACCCGCCGTTCTCCGGGAAGCCCGCGACGATCGCGTCGTTGCCGCTCGCCGCGTCCTTCTCGGAGAACTCCAGCACCGGGGCCTTCAGCTTCGGCACGTCCAGGACGGCGATGTCGCGCGCCCAGTCGTAGAGCACGACCTTGGCGTCGTACAGCTTGCCCTCGCCGCCGATCTGCACGGTCGGCTCGCTGACCCCGCCGACCACGTGCGCGTTGGTCATCACCTTGCCGGGCGCGAAGACGAAGCCCGTGCCCTCCAGCACCTTGCTGCAGCTGGGCGCGGTACCGACGACCTTCACGATCGAACGCTTCGCGACCTCGGCGACGGGACTGCCGGCGAGCGTCGGGTCGGGCGCCTTCACCTCGGTGATGGGCTCGTTGGAGAACGGGCTGAACACCTGGGGGAAGCCGTTGCGCGCGAGGGTGGAGCTGAAGTCCGAGAACCAGGTGTCCGCCTGGTCGGGCAGTACCCGCGACACGCCGAGGAGGACCTTGGAGTTACGGACCTCCTTGCCCACGCTGGGCAGCGCGGTCTGGGCCACCAGCAGCCCGATCAGCCACGCCACGAGCAACATCGCGACCACGTTGACCAGGGCGCCGCCGGTCGCGTCGAGCGCGCGCGCCGGTGACCAGGTGATCTTGCGGCGGAGTCTGCTCCCGAGATGGGTGGTCAGGGCCTGGCCGATCGAGGCGAAGATGATGATCACGACGACGGAGATCACGACGACCGTGGTGGACACCTGGGTTCCGTTGTCCGTCACCCGGTCCCAGACCAGCGGGAGCAGGGACACGGCGATGAGACCACCGCCGAGGAAGCCGATCACCGACAGGATGCCGACGACGAACCCCTGGCGGTAGCCGACGATCGCGAACCATACGGCGGCGAGCAGCAACAGGATGTCCAGCACGTTCACGTGGGCCACCGTCTCACGCGCGCCAGTCGAGCGGGACCTGCCGTGAGCGGTCCCACGGACGCTCCCAACCCGCGAAGTGCAGGATCCGGTCGATCACTCCGGCGGTGAATCCCCAGACCAGAGCCGATTCGACGGTGAATCCCGGCCCCAGGTGGCCGCTCGGATGAACGGTCGTGACCCGGTGTTCGGGATCCGTGAGATCGGCCACGGGAACCGTGAAGACCCGCGCCGTCTCGGCGAGGTCCACGGCTCCGACCGGGCTGGGGTCACGCCACCAGCCGAGGACCGGGGTGACGACGAACTCGCTGACCGGGATGTAGAGCCGGGGCAGCACGCCGAAGAGTTGAACGCCGGAAGGATCCAGCCCCGTTTCCTCCTCGGCCTCGCGCAGCGCGGCCCGCAGTGGGCCCGTGGTATGCGGATCACCGTCCTGCGGATCCAGCGCGCCGCCGGGGAAGGACGGCTGACCCGCGTGCGAGCGCAGGGTGCCGGCGCGCTCCATCAGGAGCAGCTCGGGGCCGCGGGAGCCCTCCCCGAAGAGGACGAGCACGGCGGACTGCCGGCCGCGGCCGTCCTCGGGCGGCAGGAAACGGCTCAGCTGCCCCGGCTGGACGGACCGGGCCGCCTCGACGACGGGGTCGAGCCATCCGGGCAGGCCGTCGGTGGTGACGGCCGGGCCGCCGCCCTCGCGGGCTCCCACCGTGGTTCCGGTCTCGTCCCGTGTACCGCGCGTCATAGGCACCTCTGTCCGCGTCGTCCTGTCAAGCGCCGTCTCCCACACCGCAAACGCGGTCCGGGTACCGATTCGTTCCTGAGTCCCCGTGCCCCCGAGTCCACGAGGCCGGGCACCAGCGCCCCCCCCCCTGCGTCCCACGCCCCTCCACCGCCCCTTGGTTCCCACCGGCCCCGTACGCCCGCTACGGCGCCGCCACAGCCCCGCCCAGCGGCGCGGCCGGGAGGCCCGGGTAGTCCGGGGGCGGGGTGAGCCGCTGGCCGGGCTGACCGCCCTTCTCGTACTTGAGCAGCTTCTTCGCCTTCTCCGGGTCGGTCTCGCCCTCCCCGTACGCCGGGCAGAGCGGGGCGATCGGACAGGCCCCGCAGGCCGGCTTGCGCGCATGGCAGATCCGGCGGCCGTGGAAGACGACCCGGTGCGAGAGCATCGTCCACTCGCTCTTCGGGAAGATCGCGCAGATCTCCGCCTCGACCTTCTCCGGGTCCTCCTGCTCGGTCAGCTTCCAGCGACGCACCAGCCGGCCGAAGTGCGTGTCCACCGTGATCCCCGGGACACCGAACGCATTGCCGAGAACCACGTTCGCGGTCTTGCGGCCCACTCCGGGCAGCGTCACCAGGTCCTCGATCCGGCCCGGCACCTCCCCGCCGAAGTTGTCCCGCAGGGCCTGCGAGAGGCCGAGCAGGGACCTCGACTTGGCCCGGAAGAACCCGGTCGGCCGGATCAGCTCCTCCAGATCCTCCGGGGCGGCCGCGGCCATGTCCTCGGGGGTCGGGTAGGCCGCGAAGAGGGCCGGGGTCGTCTGGTTCACCCGTAGGTCGGTGGTCTGGGCGGACAGCACCGTCGCGACGAGCAGCTCGAAGGGATTGCGGAAGTCGAGCTCCGGATGGGCGTACGGATAGATCTCGGCCAGTTCGCGGTTGATGCGCCGCGCCCTGCGCACCATGGCCAGGTGCGATTCCGGCTTGGCCGACTTCGGTTTCTTGGCCGAAACTTTGCCCTGAGGGGTGGCCGCAGCCCTCGCGGACGTCTTCACTGGGACATGTTCGCCCACGGCAGAATTTTGGGGCTCCGTCACTCCGGCGGACCCCTTGGCCTGTGCTCTCACCGGCTTATTGGACACCCGGCCAGCCTAAGGCCGGCCGCTGACACCCGCCCGGACCTCAGGTAACACCACTCCGATTGGCCTCACGCCGCACAGCACGCCCGTCCGTCCGGCATCCTTGTGATTGATCGCACTGTTTGAGCCGTCCGGCAAAATGGGGAGCACGGTCCCCTGAGCTGGTCGACATAGGAGAGAGACTCGTGGACGACGTTCTGCGGCGCGCCCCGCTCTTCGCGGCGCTCGATGACGAGCAGGCCGCGGAGCTCCGCGCCTCCATGGGCGAGGTGACCCTCGCACGCGGTGACGCCCTGTTCCACGAGGGCGACCCCGGCGACCGGCTGTATGTCGTGACCGAGGGCAAGGTGAAGCTCCACCGCACCTCCCCCGACGGCCGCGAGAACATGCTGGCCGTCCTCGGCCCCGGCGAGCTGATCGGCGAGCTGTCGCTCTTCGACCCGGGCCCGCGTACCGCCACCGCCACCGCGCTGACCGAGGTCAAGCTCCTCGGCCTCGGCCACGGTGACCTCCAGCCCTGGCTCAACGCCCGGCCCGAGGTCGCGACCGCGCTGCTGCGCGCCGTCGCCCGCCGCCTGCGCAAGACCAACGACCAGATGTCCGACCTGGTCTTCTCCGACGTTCCCGGCCGTGTGGCGCGGGCGCTCCTCGACCTGTCGCGCCGCTTCGGCGTGCAGTCGGAGGAGGGCATCCACGTGGTGCACGACCTGACGCAGGAGGAGCTCGCCCAGCTCGTCGGCGCCTCGCGCGAGACCGTGAACAAGGCCCTGGCCGACTTCGCGGGCCGCGGCTGGCTGCGCCTGGAAGCCCGTGCGGTCATCCTGCTGGACGTGGAGCGCCTCGCGAAGCGCTCCCGCTGACGCCGGCAACAGCCGTTCGTAGGGGTCCTGTCCACCCGGACAGGACCCCTACGCGTCTTCCGGGCCCGACACGCCGCCGTGGCTCGGCCTCCCGACGCGCGGCGTCGGCCGGCCCGCCGCGGACCGGCGGCCAGGCACAGTGGAGTCATGGAGCACAGAGGGCTGGACGCGTCCGGGTACTTCGAGCGTGAGGGCTCCCTCGGGTGGGTGCCGGGCGAGTTCAAGGCCGTCGTGGCGGCCGCGCGGACCCGGACCGCCGAGGCGTACGGCCGACGGCTGCACAGCGCGTACCTCTACGGGTCCGTGCCCCGCGGGACGGCCCGGCCCGGGCGGTCCGACCTCGACCTGCTGCTCGTCCTGCACCACGCGCCCTGCGACGAGGACCGGGACACCGCCGAGGTGCTCGCCCGCGGACTCGACGAGGACTTCCCCGAGGTCGACGGCGTCGGCATCCTGCTCCAGGACAAGGTCGCCGTACTGAGCGAGGCGGAACGATTCGACCTGGGCTGGTTCCTCGCCTGCCTGTGCACCCCGCTGCTCGGGGCGGACCTGGCCGAGCACCTGCCGCGCTACCGGCCGGACAGCCTGCTCGCCCGCGAGACCAACGGCGACCTGGCCGAGCTGCTGCCCCGGTGGCGTACACGGGTGCGGGAGGCCTCGACCCCCGAGGAGTACCGGGCGCTGAGCCGGATCCTCTCCCGGCACCTGGTACGCACCGCCTTCACCCTGGTCATGCCGCGGTGGGGCGGCTGGACCAGCGACCTCGGCGAATCCGCGGAGATCTTCGGCATGTACTACCCGCAGCGCGCGGCCCAGGTGGCGGCCGCGGCCGCCGTCGCGGTGGATCCCGTCGCGGACCCCGAGGTGCTGCGCGGTTACGTCGAGGACCTCGGGCCGTGGCTGGCGGACGAGTACACGGCCCGGCACGGCACGAAGGCACCGCGCCGGGGCTGAGCCTCGTGCGCCTCGGCCCGGGGCCGGCTCAGGCCTTCTCGGCCTCGGCGAGGCGGTCGACGGCCAGCTTGGCCTCCGCCAGGCCCGCGCCGGTGATCCGGCGGTACTCCTTGATCGCCGAGATGTGCCGGTCGGCCCTGAGGTGGGCGCGTACCTCGTCCATCCCGGCCGGCTCCGGCTCCTCGATGCCGAAGTGGTCCAGCACCAGGGCCAGGCGGCGTTCCATGCGGTCCGCCTTGTTCTGGAGGCTCTGCACCCGCAGGGTCACCGTCGAGGTGATCCATCCGGCCGTCGCGACCAACACCACCAACAGGAACACGGTGTTCATTCAGGCCCTCCCGGGATCAGTCCGTGATCTTGAAGGTACTCCAGCTGCGCCCGGACGGACCATTCCGCGGCCGGCCACAGGGACCGGTCCACGTCCGCGTAGACCTGGGCGACGACGGCCTCCGGGGTCAGGCAGCCGTTCTCGACGGCGGTCTCGACCTGGGCGAGCCGGTGGGCCCGGTGGGCCAGGTAGTACTCGACGGCGCCCTGCGCGTCCTCCAGGACCGGCCCGTGGCCCGGCAGGACGGTGTGCACCCCGTCGTCCACCGTGAGCGAGCGCAGGCGGCGCAGGGAGTCCAGATAGTCCCCGAGGCGGCCGTCGGGGTGGGCGACGACGGTGGTGCCGCGGCCCAGGATCGTGTCGCCGGTCAGTACGGCCCGGTCGGCGGGCAGGTGGAAGCAGAGCGAGTCGCTGGTGTGGCCGGGGGTCGGCACCACCCGCAGCTCCAGCCCGCCGGTCCGGATCACGTCCCCGGCGGCCAGGCCCTCGTCACCGAGGCGCAGGGCCGGGTCCAGGGCGCGGACCTTCGTACGGGTGAGCTCGGCGAAGCGACCCGCGCCCTCGGCGTGGTCGGGGTGGCCGTGGGTGAGCAGGGTGAGGGCGATCCGCTTGCCGGCCTGCTCGGCGGTGGCGATGACCGCCCGCAGGTGTATGTCGTCCAGCGGGCCGGGATCGATCACGACGGCCAGGTCGGAGCCCGGCTCGGACACCAGCCAGGTGTTGGTGCCGTCGAGGGTCATCGCCGAGGCGTTGGGAGCCAGGACGTTCACCGCCCGGGCGGTCGCCGGGCCGGAGGTGACGACTCCGCGGGGCTGTCCGGGCAGTGCGGCGGCGTCGGTCATACGGAGCCTCCGGGGCCTGCGGGGTCTGCGGGACGCTCGGGGCGGACGCGCTTGGTGAACTCGTCGTGCCCCGGCCAGCTGAGCACCAGCTCGCCGTCCTCCAGCGTGGCCTGGGCCAGCACCGGGGCGAGGTCCTGCGCGACCGCGGCCGCGAGCGCGCCCGCGGCGCTCCCGTACGGCTCCAGCGACCGCAACGTGGAGATGGTGGGCGGCATCATCAGCAGCTCGCCCTTGTCGTACCCGGCGGCCGCGTCGGCGGGGCGGATCCACACGGTCCGGTCGGCCTCGGTGGAGGCGTTGCGGGTGCGCTGGCCCTCGGGGAGGGCGGCGACGAAGAACCAGGTGTCGTAGCGGCGCGGCTCGAACTCCGGGGTGATCCAGCGCGCCCACGCCCCGAGCAGGTCCGAGCGCAGCCGCAGGCCGCGGCGGTCGAGGAACTCCGCGAAGGACAGCTCCCGCGCCACGAGGGCCTGCCGGTCGGCCTCCCAGTCGTCCCCGGTGGTGTCACCGACGATCTCGTCCGGGGTCCGACCGGCGAGCAGGACGCCCGCCTCCTCGAAGGTCTCCCGTACGGCGCCGCAGACGATGGCCTGGGCGATGAGGGGATCGGTTCCGAGCCGGGCCGCCCACTCCTCCCGGGAGGGACCCGCCCAGCCGACCTGGTGCTCCTCGTCGCGCGGATCGACCCCGCCACCCGGATAGGCGTACGCGCCCCCGGCGAAGGCCATGGAGGCCCGCCTGCGCAGCATGTGCACGGCGGGACCGTCGGGGGTGTCGCGCAGGAGCATCACGGTGGCGGCGCGCCGCGGCTCCACCGGGACGAGCGAGCCGTCCGCGAGCGCGCGGATGCGGTCGGGCCACTCCGGCGGGTACCACTGGCCTCCGGCGGGGGGCTGCTGCTGACCATGCTGACCATTCGGCATGGCCGGATGCTACGGCCATCCGGCCCGATGTTCGAGGGTCACCCGTCGTGGGTGGCCGTCACGGTCGGCCGACACGGTCGCCGGCGCGGGTGGCCGGCACGGGCGATCCGGCCCCGGGGCGGCACGCGGGACGGGCCGGGAACCGCGCGGTGCGCGACCCGGCCCGTCCTCGCGAACCCCTCCCCGAAGGGCTCAGGCTCCGGCGACCAGCTCCACCTGGATCTCGACCTCGACCGGGGCGTCCAGCGGCAGGACCGCCACGCCGACGGCGCTGCGGGCGTGGACGCCCTTCTCGCCGAGGACCTCGCCGAGCAGCTCGCTCGCGCCGTTCAGCACGCCGGGCTGGGCCGTGAAGTCGGGGGCGGAGGCGACGAAGCCGACGACCTTCACGACACGCGCGATCTTGTCGAGGTCACCGACGACCGACTTGACGGCGGCCAGGGCGTTCAGCGCGCAGATCGCCGCCAGCTCCTTGGCCTGCTCCGCCGAGACCTCGGCGCCGACCTTGCCGGTGATCGGCATGCTGCCCTTGACCATCGGGAGCTGGCCCGCGGTGAAGACGTACGAGCCCGACCGCACGGCGGGCTGGTACGCGGCCAGCGGCGGGACGACGCCCGGGAGCGTCAGGCCGAGCTCGGCCAGCTTCGCCTCTACAGCGCTCATGCCTTCTCCCGCTTGAGGTAGGCCACGAGCTGCTCGGGGTTGTTCGGGCCGGGCACGACCTGGACGAGCTCCCAGCCGTCCTCGCCCCAGGTGTCCAGGATCTGCTTGGTGGCGTGAACCAGCAGCGGGACCGTCGCATATTCGAACTTCTTGGTCATGGGAGCGAGGGTAGTGCCTGTCGTGCGGGCCGCATGCCGCCCCCGGAACCGACGGCCGGACACCTCACCCGGGCAGGCGCCGAACGGCCCCGACACGGCGCCCGACCGGTCCCGGACGTCACGGATCCGGGCCGGACGTAACGGAGCTCACCCCCGAACACTCCGGCAGAACCACCCGGCACCACCGGAGTCGAACCCGAGGAATTAGGCTCGGACGCTGTGAGCAGGCTCCAGGTGGTCAGCGGCAAGGGCGGCACCGGCAAGACCACGGTCGCCGCAGCACTCGCGCTTGCCCTCGCACGCGAGGGCGGCCGGACTCTTGTGGTGGAGGTCGAGGGCAGGCAGGGGCTCGCGCAGCTCTTCGGCGCCGAGGCACTCCCCTACGAGGAGCGGAAGATCGCCGTGGCGCCCGGCGGGGGCGGTGAGGTCTACGCGCTCGCCATCGACGCCGAACGGGCCCTGCTGGACTACCTCCAGATGTTCTACAAGCTCGGCTCGGCCGGCCGCGCGCTCAAGAAGCTCGGCGCCATCGACTTCGCGACGACCATCGCCCCCGGACTGCGCGACGTGCTGCTGACCGGCAAGGCGTGCGAGGCGGTGCGGCGCAAGGACAAGGCCGGTCGGTACGTCTACGACCACGTGATCATGGACGCGCCGCCGACCGGGCGGATCACCCGGTTCCTGAACGTCAACGACGAGGTGGCGGGCCTGGCCCGGTTCGGGCCGATCCACAACCAGGCCCAGGCCGTCATGAAGGTCCTCAAGTCCCCCGAGACGGCCGTGCACCTGGTCACCCTCCTGGAGGAGATGCCCGTCCAGGAGACCGCGGACGGCATCGAGGAACTGCGCGGGGCCGGCCTGCCGGTCGGGCGGGTCATCGTGAACATGGTCCGGCCGCACCATCTGGACGAGGACACCCTGCGCACCGCGGCCGGTGACCACCGCGCCGAGGTGGCGAAGTCGCTGTCCCGGGCGGGACTCGGCGGGGCACGCCGCGGCGGGCTGGCCGAGCGGCTGGTGGACCCGCTGCTCACGCAGGCCGCCGAGCACGCGAGCCGGGTGGAGCTGGAGCGGGCGCAGCGCTCCGTACTGGCGGGGCTGGACCTGCCGACGTACGAACTGCCGCTGCTCGGCGCGGGGATGGACCTGGCCGGGCTCTACGCGCTGGCCAAGGAATTGCGGAAGCAGTCGGTGGCCGAATGAGCGAGGGGGTGGACACCGTGGGCATGGACACTCCGCCGCGGCTGGCGGTCGACCGGCTGTTGGACGACCCGGAGACCCGGATCATCGTGTGCTGCGGGGCGGGCGGGGTCGGCAAGACCACCACGGCCGCCGCGCTCGGCGTACGGGCGGCCGGGCGCGGGCGCAAGGCCGTCGTGCTCACCATCGACCCGGCGCGGCGGCTCGCGCAGTCGATGGGGATCGACTCGCTGGACAACACCCCGCGCAAGGTGGCGACCGTAGGGGCGGGCGACGGCGAACTGCACGCCATGATGCTGGACATGAAGCGGACGTTCGACGAGATCGTCGAGGCGCACGCGGACGGCGAGCGGGCCCGGGCCATCCTCGCCAACCCCTTCTACCAGTCCCTGTCGGCCGGCTTCGCGGGCACGCAGGAGTACATGGCGATGGAGAAGCTGGGGCAGCTGCGGGCCCGGGACGACTGGGACCTGATCATCGTCGACACTCCGCCGAGCCGGTCCGCGCTGGACTTCCTCGACGCGCCGAAGCGGCTCGGGTCCTTCCTGGACGGGAAGTTCATCCGGGTGCTGATGGCTCCGGCGAAGGTGGGCGGCCGGGCCGGGATGAAGTTCCTGAATGTCGGTATGTCGATGATGACCGGCACCCTCAGCAAGTTGATGGGGGCCTCGCTGCTGAAGGACGTCCAGACCTTCGTGGCCGCGATGGACACGATGTTCGGTGGCTTCCGCACGCGCGCGGACGCCACCTTCCGGCTGCTTCAGGCTCCCGGCACGGCCTTCCTCGTGGTCGCCGCGCCCGAGCCGGACGCCCTGCGCGAGGCCGCGTACTTCGTGGAGCGGCTGGCCGCGGAACACATGCCGCTGGCCGGTCTGGTACTGAACCGGGTGCACGGCAGCGGCGCCGACCAGCTGTCCGCCGAGCGGGCGTTGGCCGCGGCAGAGAATCTTGAAGAAGGCGGCATTGTCGATCAGGAGCCCGGGAAAGCTGGACTTCGTGACTCGGGCGCGGAACCGACCGAGCCCGCCGAGCCCACCGAAACAGCCCGGACCGCGAACCCTCCCGAGACAGGCTCCCCCGGCACCGAAGGCGATACCGCGGTCGTCGACCGGATCACGGCAGGACTGCTACGCCTGCACGCCGAGCGCATGCAGGTGATCGCGCGTGAACAGCGCACACGCGATCGCTTCACCTCGCTGCACCCCGAAGTGGCGGTGGCGGAAGTGGCCGCCCTGCCCGGCGATGTGCACGACCTCGCCGGGCTACGGGCCATCGGAGAACGACTCGCGGCCGGGGTACCGGCCGGAGCGTAGGCGTTCGTACGTCGTGGCGGCCGTGTGATCTACCCGGCTGCCGCGTATGTCTCGTACGACACGTCGATCTCCGCGTCTGCATCCATGGTGAGGATGCCCGTGCTGCGCTCGTACTCCGTACGTGCGGTTTCGAGCAACCGTCGCCACGAAGTGACGGTGGGACGCCGGCGCAGCAGCGCACGTCGTTCCCGCTCGGTCATTCCACCCCACACGCCGAACTCGACACGGTTGTCGAGCGCGTCGGCCAGGCACTCGGTCCGCACCGGACATCCGGTGCACACCGCCTTGGCCCTGTTCTGTGCCGCTCCTTGAACGAATAGTTCATCCGGATCGGTAGTGCGGCAGGCTGCCTGCGCACTCCAGTCGGTAACCCAGCCCATCCCGGCGCCGTCCTCTCCCGAATCGAGGCTCCCCCACGGCGGTAGCGGCATATTCACCGCTGCCAGTTGAGGACGTTACGGAAGGCGAGCACAGTGCAACACCCCCGACGGGCCCAATCTTGAATGGTCCGAACGGACTATGGGTAAGCGGCAGATCACCCGACGGAGTGATCCGGCGACATGCCCGACCATTGCGGCAATTCGGGTGTAATCACCTGTTCGACTTCAGCAGAGGGGCCAGATTCGGACATGTGTCCACCCCATTCGGGAAGGGTGAAAATCAAGCCGAGGGGTTGATGTCGCACCACACTGCTGTGACAGTTGGGAACAGCTTAGGCCAAGGCATTCGCGCGTGTCCGGCGAATGAGAACGTAGGCTGCCCCCTATGGGAAAGAAGCGCTCGGGCGGCGGGCTCACGGGGAGCCAGCAGGCCGTCAAGTTCCTCGGAGTGTCCGTCCTCTCCGGGGTGGTACTGGCCGGCATGGCGATTCCGGCCGCAGGCGCCCTGGGCCTGGCGGCCAAGGGGACGGTCGAGGGATTCGATGAGATCCCGGCCAATCTCAAGACTCCGCCGCTGAGCCAGCGGACCACGATTCTGGACGCCGAGGGTGGCACGATCGCCACCGTCTATTCGCGTGACCGTCAGGTGGTCCCGCTCACGGCGATCTCCCCGTACATGCAGAAGGCCATCGTCGCCATCGAGGACTCGCGTTTCTACGAGCACGGCGCGGTCGACCTCAAGGGCATCCTGCGCGCGGTCAACCGCAACGCGCAGGAAGGCGGAGCCGCGCAGGGTGCCTCCACCCTCACCCAGCAGTACGTGAAGAACGTGTTCGTCGAAGAGGCCGGCGACGACGAGACCAAGGTGCGCGAGGCCCAGGAGAAGAGCCTCGGGCGCAAGATCCGCGAGCTGAAGTACTCGATCCAGGTCGAGGAGGAGCTCGGGAAGAAGAAGATCCTCGAGAACTACCTCAACATCACCTACTTCGGCCAGCAGGCGTACGGAATCGAATCCGCCGCCCAGCGCTACTTCAGCAAGCCGGCCAAGGACCTCACCCTGGAGGAGTCCGCGCTGCTCGCCGGCGTCGTGCAGTCGCCGAGCCGGTACGACCCCGTGAACGACGCGCAGGAAGCGACCAAGCGCCGCAACATCGTCCTGCAGCGGATGGCCGACACCAAGGACGTCTCCCAGGCGGAGGTGGACGCGGCGAAGGCGAAGCCGGTCACCCTCAAGGTCACCAAGCCCAAGAACGGCTGCATCACCGCCGTCAAGGGCGCGGGCTTCTTCTGCGACTACGTGCGCAACTCCTTCCTGACCGACCCGGCCTTCGGCAAGACCCGCGAGGACCGGGCGAAGGTCTGGAACCAGGGCGGCCTGACGGTACGCACCACCCTGGACCCGCAGTCGCAGGACGCGGCCAACGAGTCGATCAAGGATCACGTCTACCAGGAGGACTCGATCGCGACGGCTGTGACCATGGTCCAGCCGGGCACCGGACGGGTGCTGGCGATGGGTCAGTCCAAGCCGTACGGCTTCGGGAAGAACGAGACCCAGATCAACTACTCCGTGGACAAGCGGATGGGCGGCTCGAACTTCGGCTTCCAGGTCGGCTCGACCTTCAAGCCGTTCATCGCCGCGGCCGCCATAGAGCGGGGCATGCCGGCGACCAAGGTGTACCAGGCGCCGAACAAGATGGAGTACCCGACGCCGATCCCGCGCTGTGACGGCAGCCAGTGGCTGAACCTGCCGGTCAACGGCAAGATCCAGACGGCGAAGAACGAGACCGAGGACGAGGTCGGTCCGTACGCGCTGCGGACGGCGATGGAGAAGTCCATCAACACGTACTTCGTCGAGATGATCGGTGAGATCGGCCTCTGCCCGGTGACGGAGATGACGCAGAAGCTCGGCGTGGTCCCGGCCGACGGCTCCAAGATCCCCGAGTCCCCGTCGATCGCGCTCGGCTCCGCCGAACTCTCCCCGCTGACGATGGCCAATGCGTACGCGACCTTCGCCAACCGCGGCGTCCACTGCACCCCGGTCGCCATCGAGTCGATCACGGACGCGCACGGCAAGGCGCTCGCGGTGCCGAAGTCCAAGTGCGAGCGGGCGATGGCCACCGAGACGGCCGACACCATCAACACCCTGCTGCGTGGAGTGGTCGACTCCGGTACCGGTGAGCGAGCCGGCCTGAGCGACCGCGACAGCGCCGGCAAGACCGGTACCACGGACGAGCGCTACAACGCCTGGTTCGTCGGCTACACGCCGAACCTCTCCGGCGCGGTGTGGGTCGGCTCCGGCGGCGCGAAGAAGATCACGATGGAGAACATCGTCATCGGCGGCAAGCCCTTCGACAAGGTCTTCGGCGGCGGTCTGCCCGGCCCGATCTGGAAGGACGCGGTCAGCGGCGCGCTCTCCGGCCGGGAGTCGGGCAACTTCGTCACGGTCGGCATCCCGGAGCCGACCGTCCCCTCCGGCGGCCCGCGCGGGAACAAGCCGCCCACGACGAACCCGAGCCGACCCGGCAAGCCCGGCGGCGACGGCAAGCCCGGTGGACGGCCCGGCGGCCAGAACGGTGGGGCCAACGGAGGCGCCAACGGCGGCGCCACGGGTGGAGCCACCGGCGGCGCGGGTGGCGGCGTCGAGCCGCAGCCCCCGTTCCCCGGACTCACCGAGGGAATGATCGGCGGCCGCGACGGGTAGCCGTCGACGCACGGCACGACACGCGAAAGGGGAGGGCCCCGGCCGACACGGCCGGGGCCCTCCCCTTTCTTTCAGTTCTTCCCCTGCGCGGTCCTACGAGAGCTGCTGCTTGACGACGGCGGCGACGCGCCCGCCCTCCGCCAGCCCGGCGACCTTCGGGTTCACGAGCTTCATGACGGCACCCATCGCGCGCGGCCCCTCGGCACCCGCGGCCTTGGCCTCCTCGACGGCCTGCGCCACGATCGCCACGAGCTCGTCGTCGCTGAGCTGCTTGGGCAGGTACGTGTCGAGGAACTCGCCCTCCGCGGTCTCGCGCGCGGCCTGCTCGGGACGGCCTCCCTGGGCGAAGGCATCCGCGGCCTCGCGGCGCTTCTTCGCCTCCTTGGCGATCACCTTGAGGACCTCCTCGTCGGAGAGCACACGTGCCTCCTTGCCCGCGACCTCCTCCTTGGTGATGGCGGAGAGGGTCAGGCGCAGCGTGGACGAGTGCAGTTCGTCGCGCGCCCTGATGGCGGTCGTGAGGTCTTCCTGGAGCTTGGCCTTGAGCGTGGTCATGGATGTGAGTCTGCCAGGTGCCGGGGCGGTGGCGCTCACCTGTTTTCCGGGTCTGAGACGATGGGTCCATGCGTGCGCGTTACGGAGTACCCCTGAAGGCGGCTGCCGGAATCGCTGCGGTGGGGGCCGCGGGTGTGGCCTATGCCGCCGGTTTCGAGGCACGGTCCTTCCGCCTGCGCCGGGTCACGGTGCCTGTCCTTCCCCAGGGGATGCGCCCGTTGCGCGTGCTCCAGGTCTCCGACATCCACATGGTCGGCGGACAGCGCAAGAAACGTGCCTGGCTGCAGTCCCTGGCCGGCCTGCGCCCCGACTTCGTCGTGAACACCGGCGACAACCTCTCCGACACCGAGGGCATCCCCGAGCTGCTCGACGCCCTCGGCCCCCTGATGTCCTTCCCCGGCGTGTACGTCTTCGGGTCGAACGACTACTACGGACCGCGGCTGCGCAACCCCGGGCGCTACCTCCTCGAGAAGGCCCAGGGCCGGCACGGGCTGAACGGCAACAAGCCGGTCGTCGGCGCCGTCCACAACCCGTGGGAGGAGATGCGGGACGCCTTCGACGCGGCCGGCTGGCTGAACCTCACCAACACCCGGGGACGCCTGAAGCTGGACGGGCTGGACCTGGCCTTCACCGGGCTCGACGACCCGCACATCAAGCGGGACCGCTACGCGCAGGTCGCCGGCGGCCCGGAGGCGGACGCGGACTTCTCCATGGCGGTGGTGCACGCCCCGTACCTGCGCGTCCTGGAATCCTTCACCGCCGACCGGTACCCGCTGATCCTCGCGGGTCACACCCACGGCGGGCAGCTGTGCATCCCCTTCTACGGGGCGCTCGTCACCAACTGCGACCTGGACACGGAGCGGGTGAAGGGGCTCTCCACGCACGAGGCCGAGGGCCATCGCGCGTACCTGCACGTCTCGGCGGGCTGCGGCACCAACCGGTTCACCCCGGTCCGCTTCGCCTGCCCGCCGGAGGCGACGCTCCTGACCCTGACCCCGAAGGGGTAATACGCTGCGGGGATGACCGCCCCGTCGCGCCTCGTCCCGGCGGTGTTCCGCGCCCTGGTCTGCGCCGCGGCCGTGGTGGGCGTGGTCATCGACTGCGTGTACGGGAGCATGCCCGTCGTCCTGAGCTACTTCACGATCTGGACGAACATCCTGGTCGCGGTCGTGTTCGGGTGGTCGGCGGCCCGCGCCTGGCGGCGCCGGCCCGATGTGGCCCCGCTCCACCGGGGCGGGGTCCTCCTCTTCATCCTGATCACCGGACTCGTCTTCCACCTGGTCCTCGCCAACCCCTCCAGCCCGTTCGACGTGTCCGCGGAGCTCGACCGGCTGACCGGCGCCAGGGCCGTCGCCAACCAGCTCCTCCACACGGTCACCACGATCGGCGCACTCCTGGACTTCCTGCTCCTGACGGCCCCGCGCACCCTGCGCCCGCGCCACGCCGCCCAGTGGTTGGCCTACCCGCTGACGTACGTGACCTTCGCGCTGCTGCGCGGCGCCCTGCTCGCCCCCGACAGCGCGCGCCGGTACACCTACCCCTTCATCGACGCGGCCCGCTACGGCTACGCCCACGTGGCCCTGAACGCCCTGGTCCTGGGCGTCGCCTTCTACGCCCTCGGCCTCGCCCTGGTCGCGGCGGACCGCTTCCGCCCGACGCCTCCGCTGGCCCCGCGACCGCTCCGCGAAAACCGGATTTCGTCTCCGGCGAGAGGTCCGCTAAAGTAATCGATGTCGCCAGGGCAGCAAGCGCTGCAAGGCGGCGATCGGGGTGTAGCGCAGCTTGGCAGCGCGCTTCGTTCGGGACGAAGAGGTCGTGGGTTCAAATCCCGCCACCCCGACTTCGTAAGACCAGGTCAAGGGCTTGATCCGCATCGCGGGTCAGGCCCTTCCTGCGTTTACGGGCCTGTCTTGGGAGCCATCTGGGAGCCGACCTCGGAATCCGGCTCCCACGGGGAGCCGGGCCGCGCGCCCGCCCGCTTGGAAAGCTCACCGCATGGCTTGTGCCGGCCCGAGCCCCGACGGTACGACGATCACATGCACCGTTGGTCACCCCTCAACGATCGCCAGCTCGCCCTCCTGACCCGGATCGGGGAGGGCATCGAACCTGTCACGTCGGAGACCCCCGAACTCGCCCTCACAGCCCGAGCCCTGAAGGAACGGGGCCACATCGCCATGCCCAAGGAGGGCGGGAGATGGCAGGCAGAGATCACCGAGGTCGGGCGCTTCTACCTCCAGCACGGCCATCACCCCGACCGGCCTGACCCGGCACAACGGAAGACCCGCCCGGCGACGACGCCCAGACCCAAGAAGCTGGAATCCGACCCCGCCACCGAGCAGAAGGCCGCTGCCGAGCAGAAGCCCCCGGCACAACGCGTCGCTAGGACTCCACGGCCCTCTCCGGCCGACATCGGGCGGGCCCTGATCACCGAGGTACAACAGGCCGGCCGCTTCCTCCGAGTCCCCAACCCGGACGAGGCCACGCGGGCCCGCTACCGCAGGGCATTCGACGCGGCTCGCCAGTGTGCGCCGGCCGGGTACCACCTGAAGTACAGCGGGCGGACCAAGGGGGACTTCTTCCTGGGGCTGCTCCGGGTGACCGGCGAGGACGACACGGAGTGGAACCGGATCCGCCTGGCTCGCAGTCGTGTGATCACCGACGTGGACGACGTCCTCGCTGCCGTGACCGCGGACCACAGCGCCTTCGAGATCTCCGAGGGAGTCCTTCCTCGCGTGTTGTCCCTGCTCCGCCTCATCGCCGAGCAGGCCCTCCCCCTGCACGGGGAGATCGCGGTGTCCAAGAAGCGCAGGCAGGCGAGGCCACTGCTCACGATCCATGGCCGTATGTACGAGATCACCTTCAAGGAACGGCAGAAGCAGGTCCGGTACGTGCCGAAGCCGGCGGGCCGGCGCACGTACGACTGGCAGCGGGTCGTCCCGGCGCAACGGTTCGAGCCATCCGGCGAGCTGGAGATGGCCCTCGCCCAGCAACAGGGCTACCAGTACGGCTGGAAGAAGGAGTGGGCCGACACCGAGAAGAAGCCGCTTGAGGACCAGATCGGTTCGGTACTCCGGGCGCTGAGAACCCGGGCCGATGAGCAGGAACGGGCCCGGCTGGAGCAGGAGGCCGAACAGCGTCGGCTCCGGGACGAGCGGGAACGGCAGCAAGCCGAGAACCGCCGACTGGAAGCCGAGAGGCAAGAGCGCGCCCAACGGGAGTGGGAGGCCGCGGTCGGCGCGGCTTCAATCAAGGCGGTGGACGCGGCTCGGGCCGAACACTTCGGCACCGCGATGGAACAGTGGCGAGCCGCAGGAGATATCCGGACCTTCTGCACGGCGCTGGATGAGGCCGCCGCCCAGACGGAGGACCCCGTCGAGGCCGAGCGGCTCCGGGAGTGGTCGGCGTGGGGGAGGGCGGAGGCCGACCGCCTGGACCCCACCCTGAACGGGAAGGGGCTCGGCGTCCGGAACTTCCACGCCGAGCCCACGGGGGACGAGCTGCGGCCGTTCCTCGACGGCTGGCACCCGCACCGCCCGGAGAAGGTGAAGCCACCGGTGGAGCCCACACCGCCCAAGCCGGAACCTGAGCGGTGGCGCGACGGCTTCAACGACGTACGTCGGGACCAAGGCTGGAGATATGGACCCCAAGGCCGCGCTCAATGGTGGAGGCGATGACGCCGTGTCCACGGTCACGGAGCGCCTTCACCGCCTGCTCGACCAGTTCGCCGAGTCGCAGCACCTCGGCGCGTAGGGCGACGAGCTCGTCGTAGCGCTCGGCCTTCTCCTCCCCGCACCACTCCCGGACCGTGCGCAGGGCGGCCGCCTCCGCGTCCAGCTTGCGGTCGTCCCGGCGGTGGTACGACTGCCAGGAGGGCCGGGCGCGCTCCTCATCCACGGCCTGCTGACGGCGGTCCACCTCCGGCAGGACCTCCTCGGCCAGCTGCTTGGCCACCTGCCGTGCGATCCGCTCGGCGACTGGCCAGCCGACCAGACAAAGGCCGTTGCGGTCCTCATGGATCATGGTGTCACCGCGAAGCTCGGCGGGGTCCATGCCGACCAGCGGCGCCGTCTCGTCGATGTGGCCGAGCTCCAGCACACCCGCGTCCGCTACCGCCTTGCGTAGACGCAGCCGCCCCTTGGGGCGGACGAAGCCCAGGATCATCCGCGCCGCCTCGAACTCGGCGCTCCCCCGCACCTCCCGCGACGCCTCGGTCAGGGCGAGCTCCGCTGTGTCGTCCGCACGGAAGGCGTCGACATCAGCCCAGAGCGCGACCAGACAGCCGGCGCTGACCCACTCCTGCAGTCCGGCCTCATCGCCGTCCAGAAACCGCACGTGGATGCCTGACCTACCGGAGGCGCCCACCCGGACGATCTCCAACTGGCGCAGAGCGCCGCCCAACTCCTTCGGCTTGGACCGATAGGCCCAGCGCTCCCCGATCTCCATGCCTCCATTGAGCCAGGCCGACGGCACCGCCGGGTGCCCATCAACGAGATCTCGCCGGGGAACCGACGTCGGAATCGCCTCCGAGGCCGTCCGTGATCTACCGCAAAGCAAGTGCCCCGTGTCACCACCCGCACGTAGGCTCGGGACGGTCGGCGTGGGAGCGCCTGGCTGACGGACTGGGGCAGGGGGACAGCGTGGATCATCTCTTCACCGTCGAAGGGGCCTCGGCCGCGCCCGTCGCACCGACCGCCCTCGCAGCGGAGGGGCTCCTCGAACGACAGCACCTCCAGGAGTGGGTGATCGCGCATCCTCAGGTCCTCGGAGAGTCGGTGCTGGTCATCACCGCCGAGTTCGACCGGTGGGCCGACACGGACGGGGTGCCGGCGCGGGACCGACTGGACGTCCTGGGCCTGGATGCCACGGGTCGCCTCGTGGTGGTCGAGCTGAAGCGAGGAACGGCCGACCGGGACGTACACCTCCAGGCGATCACCTACGCCGCCCTGGTGTCCCGCTTCGACCTCGACACCCTGGCCCAGGCGCACCGCGACTTCCTGAAGGGCAGGGGCGAGAGCGTCGAACTCGACGAGTGCCGACAGCGCCTCTTGAACCACGTGGACGGAGACTGGAGTCCGGAACTGCTCCAGCGCCCCCGACAGGTGATCATCGCGGCCGGCTTCCCCAAGCAGGTCACCCACACCGTCGTGTGGCTGTCGGAGATGAACCTCGACATCGACCTCATCGAGGTCGGCCTCTGGAAGGTCAAGGGACAGCTCGTCGCCGGATTCACCAAGGTCTATCCGACCCCGGAGGTCGAGGAGTTCACGCTCGCTCCGGCTCGGATAGAGGCCAAGGCCGCAGCCCAGAAGCTGGAGGAACGCTCACGCGCCCGCAACGCGGTGCATGTCCTCGTCGACGCCGGTCTGCTGCCGGACGGAGCTCGGCTGCGGCTGGTACCGAGGCATGGCGCGCCGGAATCCATCCGCGAGGACATCCGGGCCTGGGTGGGTGAGGACGGCAGACGCGCGAGCGTCACATGGAGCAACAACACCACCGAGCCACTGACCTGGGAAGCCGACGGCAAGCCCTACACGCCGACCGGGCTGGCCAACCACATCTTCACCACCGTGACCGGTCGCAAGGCCGACGGGATACAGGGAACCACCTGGTGGGACGTCGATGCCAACCCCGTTCCAAACACCGTCGACCCCGACGAGTGGGCAGCGCTGGCAGGCAGCCACCTCGCGGACCTGGCCAAGCAGCTCAGCGGTACCCGCAAGGACTGGTCGAGCCTGCACGCCCTTCTGGAAGCCATCCCGTCCGGGCGATGGACGACCTACGGAGACGTGGCGACTGTGATCAACAGCCATGCCGTCCCGGTCGGCACTCACCTGGCGACCTGCGGCAAGTGCCCCAACGCCTGGCGGGTGCTCACGACGTCGGGGGCCGTCAGCTCCGGCTTCCAGTGGCCCAACCCGGCGCGCGCAGAGACTCCCGCAGATGTCCTCGGCACCGAGGGCATCCACTTCGAGGCGGGCGCCGCCTCTCGGGAAGCACGCCTGCCGCTGGACGACCTCCGGCGTCTCCTTCGCAACTGACGTGCTGCCGGGCGCAGCACGCGCCCCGTCCGGCTACCGTACGGCCGATCGAGCTCGCAGAAGCGTGTCGAGTGCACGCACCGGGGACCTCGGGGTCATCGACAGGCGGGTATCGAGCGCTGTCTCCCACTGCTGGGTGAGGCCCGTGAGCAGGCGCTGGCGCATGCCCGAGGTCACGTGGGCGTAGCGCGCGGAGACCGAGCCGTCGATGTGGCCCATGCGCTCGTCCATGAGGACCTTCTCCGTGCCGAGGTCCTCCATGAGCGTGCGGTGGGAATGGCGTAGGCCGTGCGGTGTGAGGCCCCTGGCGATGGCCGTCCAGCAGGCGTCGGCGCGACCCTGGGCGTTGCGACCCCGGACCGGTATGCCCGGGAACGGGTCACCAAGGAGCGGAACGGGACGGGGCTCCTGCGGCGCCTTCTTCGGGTACCAGCCCGTCGTCGCCGGGTGGAAGAGCCAGGTGGCGAAGCCGTTGCGGCGCCAGTGGGCGGCGTGTTCCGAGGGCGCACCGCCGCGTACGAAGCCCAGCTCGGCGATGGCGAGTTCGACGCGGGTACGGGTGGCCTCGCGCACGCGGTCGGGGTGGTTCAGGACGTTGGACACCGTGCCCGTGGAGACGCCGGCGCGACGGGCTACGTCGACCAGCTTCGCGCCCTGGTGGCCTCCGATGCGGGCGGTGCCCTGGCCTTGGAATACGTACGTCCTGCCATGGCACGGGCACGGCTTGGGCTTGGTACGGGCGACGTGGTCGGCCACGAGGGCCGAGAGCCAGTCGGGGGCGTCGATGGTGCGGTAGCTGTCGTCCTTGGGCGGGCAGCGGACCATCACCCCCGAGTCGAGCTCGTACAGCTGCCACTCGACACGGACCGAGCCCCTACGGGCGAACTCGGTCTCCAGGCCGACGATTTCGCCCCAGCGCATGCCGGTGTACGCCTTGAGGATCACCGCGACGAACTCGTCGTCCCGGCCGGAGAGCAGGGCGGCCCGCTCGGCGATCAGGAGGGCGCCGAGCGCGTCCGTGACGACCTTCTCCGGGCCGCGGTCGGCGGAGCGGCCAGCCCGCTTGCCCCTCCCTCGGCGCTTGGCGGCGGGGTTCGCGTCGATGAGTCCCTCGTCCACGGCGTCGGCGAGGATGAGGTGGAGCGTGGCCCGCCAGGTCTTGACGCTGGAGGCGGCGTAGGAGGCGCGTTCTTTCTTCTCCCACAGCGCGACGTCGGTGCGGAGGATGCCGGCGAGGGCCTTGTCCTCGAAGTCGGGGAGCAGGTGCTCCTCGATGTGGCGCCGGTAGTTCTGCATCGTGGACGCGGCCAGGTCCTGGGCCTCGTACCAGCGGCTCGCGTATTCGCCGAACGTCTCCTGGCCCAGTGACGGGTCGCGTATGTCGCCACGGCGGAAGCCAATCTCGGCCTCGTCGGCAGCCCGCTTGGCCTCTCGCTTGGTGGCGAACTTGATGATCACTCCGGTCGAGTCGACGACCGTGTTGTGCTTTCCGGGCGCCGTCTTGTAACGGCCGCGCCAGTAGTTGCTGCGCTTCTCCGCGAAGCCCACTGTTCCCTCCCCTCTTGGTTCGTTGTCAGCTACGCGGTGGCGTCGAAGTCGTCCTGGCGTGCGCGGCGGGGTCGACGGGCACGGAGGCGGGCGGATGGGGCAGCCGTGCGCGACGGCACCGTACGGACGGAGGGTGCGACTGGTTCGGGTGCGATCGCCGGCCGCACTTCGTACAGGCGGATGATCTCCGCAAGGTGTTCAGCGGTGAAGCGGTACGAACGTCCGACCCGGGTGCACGGGATGCGTCCCCGGCTGGCCCGGTCCTTGACCCACCAGGCGGAACAGCCGAGGGCATCGGCTATCTCCTCGGGGCGGAACAGACGGGGGAGGGCGGAAGAGTCGGAACAGGCTGCAGCCATGGGCGATTGACGCAAGAAGGATCCTCATCAGGTACGGCGGAGTAGGTCGAGGGTTCGACCACGGTTCTGGGGTGGGCAGATGGCCTGTGCGGAGTGGTCGGCGGCGACACTGGCACGCCGCAGGCCGGGCTCGTGCGGCTACACGGCGGGCTGGAGCAGCACGAGCGGGGAGACGCCGAGGGCGGCGGCGATCGCGACGAGGTCATCGACGTCGCAGCGGCGGCGTCGGCGTTCGATGCGGGAAATCGTCGTGACGGTCATGGGGTGGCCCAGCGCGGTGGCACGGGCTGCCAGCTGACGCTGGGCGACACCACGCGCGGTGCGGGCTCGCTCGATGGCACGGGCGACTCGATTCCCGGCCGGACCGATTTCCAGAGGTGTTGGGGGCATGCATATTTTGTAACTTGGGATCCCCGGTTTGGGTAACCGGGGATCTGCTGCTACATTCCGCCGCTTTGTTGTCAGGTTCCCTACCCTGCCGCCGAAAAATTGCGAAACATAGCAGCGGATCCCCGGTTGACCAAATAATGGCCCGTCAGGTCCGTCGACCGGAGGACCGGCCGCAGTTCGCACCCTTCCAACCTGCGCAGATAGAGCACCTGGAGGTAGCGGCGGGGAGCAGCACGGTCATTGCCGAAGCGTTGCGACTTGCCCTATTCGTCCCGCCAATTCTTCGAGCTATTTGGTCAACCGGGGATTCGGGTTTACCGTTTTTACACACCCACAGGGACATGTTCGCCGTGAGCTGTTTGCTTTCTCGGTGGAATGCTGGACTTGCGCGAACCAATGTGGCTGTCTTGTCCATGCGCCCCGAACGCTGACCCCGGGGGACACGGCAAGCCCCGGCTCTCCAAGGCCGGGCAGCGAAGCTGCCAGCACCGCACGCCGGCAGGCCGCAACCGTCACACCCCGCCCTCCCCCTCCCCCACCAGAAACGGGCTGCCCCCTGCCCGCCCTTACCAAGGAGCCGCCACCCGATGAGTCACGACGCCCGCGCATGGGTGTGGGACCACAGCCGCAGCAAGGGCACCGCCCGCATGATCCTCGTGCTGATCGCCGACCGATGCGTCGATGGCCGCTGCATCGCGTACGCCTCGGTCTCCGCCCTCATGAAGCGGGCCAACGCGTCCCGCAGCGCCGTGCGGGACGCCCTCGACAAGCTGATCGCCAGCGGCGAGCTGGCGTGGATCGAGGATCGCAAGGGCCCTCGCGGCGAGAGGTACTACCACCTCCCCGACGCGGCTCGGTTCCTCGCCGAGCAGGCCACAGCGAGGGACCGGGATCCGGCCCCCACCGGGCCGGGATCCAACCCGTCGAAGCCACTTGCAGAGGGGCCGGAAACCGGCCCCGGGGACCAGAATCCAACCCCTGGGGGGACCGGATTCCAGCCCGGCCGGGGGCCGGAATCCGACCCCCAGAACAGTAGAGAACTAAAGATGAACGGTAGTAAGAGCAGCAGCTCCCCGCTCATCCCCGCCGCCCAGTGGCACATCGACGACGCCACCGAGACGTGGCTGCGGCAACAAGGCCACCTCGACCGGCTCGGCGAGCAAGCCCTGCGAGCGGCTGACGAGAAGTGGCGCAACTACCGGGCGGCCTGGGGACCGCGCAACGCCGCTGCCTGGTCCGCCGACTGGCGTGAGTGGATCACCCGCGAACACACTCCCGCTCCTGGCCGCCCGCACCTGCGCTCCCTGCCAGGCGGCGCCTCGTCCGGTCCTGCGACCGGAAGGACCCGCGCCGAACAGCACACCAGCGCCCTGCTCGACGCCCTCACCGAGCTCGAAGCCCACGACACCCCTACCGGAACGGAATAACTACCCTGGACCTCCGAGAGATCGCCCTCCTGCTCGCCTACGTCGGACGCCTCGACACCCGCACCGCCCACACGGATAGCGGCACTGCCCGTGACGAGATCGCCCAGTGGCACGAGATCCTGGCCGACGTTCCCTTCACCGCCCAAGGCTGGGACGTCCGCGAAGCGGTAACGGCACACACCCGCACCTCCGGATTTCGGATCCTGCCGGTGGACATCGCCCGCCAGTGGGACGCCTACCGCCGCGACCGCCTGGCACGGCACACCGATCCCCTCCCGGTCGCCGACCCGGACGACGTGACCGCCTACCTATCTGAGCTGCGCGGAAACCGGCGCGCCGTCGCGGTCGGCGAGACAGCACCGTCCACCCTCCACGAACTCACCGCCGGCCCGCACCCCGACGTCGAGGCCCGCCTGCGCTCCGTCGGATCCGTAATCCCTCCAGCGGTACGCGCCCAGCTCGCGCCCTACCGGTCCGGTCGTGCGGGCCGCGAAGCCGTCACCGCCACGCCTCCCACCCGGCAGTCGGCCCCGCCACGCCCGACCACCGGCGTGGCGGGCGGCATCGGCACTCCCCCTTCGGGTCCCGCTCGCTCCACCAGACGCTGAGCCGCCCCCACTCGTGCCGGTCCGGCCTCTGGGTCGGCCACCCACCGTGCTCCTGGTCTCGTCGCGACGGCCTCGCCCGCCTCCGGCGCAGCCTCCCCGCCTCATCGCCATCACCACACCGCCCGCCCGCGCCCCTGCATGGCGCGGGCGGGTCTCCGGAGACCCCTGCATGACACCACTCGCCCTGCCCGCACTCGGGCACTGGAACGCCACGTCCCTCACTCTCATCGCCCTCGCACTGACCTGCTCCGCGCTGCTGATCAAGCGGCTGGCGCAGCAGCGCACACGTCGAAACGGCGGCATCCGCAAGCCTGCGTCGCCCGCCGTCACCATCGCCGCGCTGGCCGCGGTCGGCTGCACCGCGTACAGCGCCGACACCAGCTGGCGGTTCGCCGCCGACTACCTGGACATGAGCGGCACGGCCGAACGCGCCGCCATGTTCGCCGCCGCGGAGTTCGCCCTGTTCGCCACGGCGCTGCTGGCACGGCAGAACCTCCACGGCCCCAAGCAGGCACCCGGCTTGCCGGGCACCCTGACCTGGGTGATCACCACCGTGCAGGTGATCCCCGCGTACGCCGAGTCCGGCCTGGTCGGCGGCACCGTGCGAGCCTTCGTGGGCCCGGTCCTCGCCGCACTGCTCTGGCACCAGGCCATGGGCATCGAGCTACGCCTCCACAAGCCGGAAGCCTCCTCCCACAGCATCCTCGCCCGGACCGGCCGCGAGATACGTGAACGCCTGCTCTCCCGCCTGGGCATCGCCGAACGCGATCGCGACGCGGCACAGATCACCCGCGACCGCGCCACCCGAAAGGCCGTCGCCCTGGCCGCACGCCTCGCCGAGCGCACCCCCAAGCAGCGCAGCGGGTGGCGCAGCCGGCGCATCGCACGGCGGTTGTCACGGGCCGTCGCCCAAGCCGCGGTAGGCATCGACGATCGCCAGCTCCGCGACCTGCTCCAGCAGCTCGCGGCCCGGCGCCACGCAGTAGCGCTGGCGACCATCGAGCTGCCTTCGCCCTGGACCGAGTCCAGCCCTGACCGGAACGTCGCACCCTCCTGCGAGCCGAGGAGTTCACCCAGCCGATCGGGCATCGACAACAGCACGGAAGAAGAGGAAGCCAGGGAACACCCCGATCCCGACGCTCACCCCGAAGGCTCGCCGCCTACATCCGTGCAGCCCCACCTGCCCCTGCACGAAACGAGCCCTGCCCCCGACGGCGTGGAGCCGCCCACTGAGAAGGTCGGTCCTACGACGCAACGCTACGGTCGCCCTCCCGGCGCCGAAATGGACGAACTGCTCGTCATCGGCCGCCAGGCTATAGCAGTGCACGGAAAGCCCACCCGAGCCGTCTTGCGGGACGCCGTGCACGCTGCCGAGCTCCCCATCGCCGAGCACCGGCTCACCGAGCTCAGGGCACTGCTGCTCACGGAACAGGACAGCGGTACCAGCACTCCCAGCGACTGACCGGATCTCCGGTCAGCCACGAAACACCGGAACGGGGACTACGGATCAGCGGCTCCAGCTGGTCCGTAGTCGTTCTACTTGCCCGACCGCGCGAGCAGTGGCCCGGCCCGCCTTCCCTCCTCCCGAACGCCGCGAGGCAAGGCCGCCACCAAACTGCTCGCCCACCTCACCTAATCCACCTCCACACAAGGAGCCCTTCCATCCACGATCAGCCCGCCATAGCCACCCACCACGCACAGCAGCAATCAGCCCCCACCCCAGCCACCGACCGGGGAGCCAGTAGTACCCCGAGTCCGACTCAAGGCCGGTCTTCGGGGATCTCCGCCCCGGGGGTGGCGGAGACGGCCCGGCGCCAGGGGGCGCCGGACCGTGAGGTCGGGTCCGAGGGCGGCCCCGACCAGGACACGCTCCACGCCGTCCAGCGCGAGATCCTCCACGCCGAACGCAACGCCGAGCCCGCCGCCGGCGAGCCGACGGTCAAGAGCGTCCAGCCCACGATCCGCCGCTTCACAGGCAACAAGCGCGGCGACCGCGTCGGCCCGCTGCGCTTCACCGACGACGAACGCCCCCGCCTCCAGGAGGCCGCCGCCGAGCACGGCTACAAGGGCGAATCCGGCTTCGCCGCCGACATCGTCCTGGCCTTCATCAATGGGCGGTTCACCGCCAACCTGCCCCTGTCCGAGGACCGGCGCCGCACGCACGTCTTCCGCGCCCAGGTCTTGCGCCAGTGCAACCGCATCGGCGTCAACATCAACCAGATCGCCCGCGCCCTCAACAGCGACCTCACCCCGCCCGACATACGCCAGCGCCTCGACGAACTCCACGACCTGCTCACCCTGATCGCCGAGACCCTGCGCGAACCCGCCAACCCGCAGGAGGTCCGACAGCCGTGATCGCAGCCATCAAGCCCTCCGGCGCCAACACCCGCGGACTGCTCGCCTACCTCTACGGCCCCGGCCGACATGACGAGCACACCGACCCCCACATCGTGGCCGGCTTCGCCATGCCCGACCCCGGCCGCGACGAGAACGCCACCCTCACCCAGCTCGCCCGCTACCTCGACGAACCCGTCCGGCTCCGCAACAGCGAGTTCGGCAAGAAGATCACCGACCACGTCTGGCACTGCCCCGTCCGCGCAGCCCCCGAAGACCGCCACCTCTCCGACGCCGAGTGGGGCGAGATCGCCCAGCGCATCGTCGCCGCGTCCGGCATCGCCCCCGAAGGCGACGACCTGGCCTGCCGCTGGATCGCCGTACGCCACGCCGACGACCACATCCACATCCTCGCCACCACCGTCCGCGAGGATGGCCGCCGACCCAAGCTCCACGACAGCGGCATACGCGTCGGCGACGCATGCCGGCAGATCGAGAAGGACTACGGCCTGCGCCGCCTGAAGAAGGGCGACCGCACCGGCACCCGCGCCCCCACCCAGGCCGAGATGCACAAGGCCCAGCGTCTCGGCTGGGAGCAGACGAGCCGCGAATGGCTCCAGGACCGCATCCGCGCCGCCATCCCCCACGCCCGCACGGCCGAGGAGCTCCTCGCCTACCTCGAAGCCGACGGCATCGCGGTCAAGGCCCGGCGCGGCCCCTCCGGAGACCTCCTCGGCTACTCCGCGGGCCGCCCCGGCGACCTCAACAAGGACGGCGAACAGATCTTCCACCCCGGCGGGAAGATCGCCCCCGACCTCACCCTCCCCAAACTCCGCGACCGCCTCGAAGCCGGCCAGCCCGAGGAACACCCCACCGCCCGCCGCAACCAGCCCGCCACCGCCTGGCACCAGGCCACCGAAGCCCTCGACACCTTCCGCACAGACCTCACCGACGACACCCACGCCCAGGCACACATCACCGCCCTCGGCGAACTCCTCGAAGCCGCCGCACAGAAAGCCCCCACCCACCTCCGCGCCGAACTCCAGTCCGCATCGCAGGCATTCGCACGCGCCCAGCGCTCCCAGATCCGGGCAGAAGACCGCGCCGCCCACGCCATCCGCAACGCGGCCCGCGACATCGTCCACACCGCCACCGGCCCCGACGGCAGCGCCCTCGCCGCCCTCATCGCAGCCCTCCTGTGGGCCGGGATCATCGCCGGCCGCTGGCATGAGGCCAAGGGTCACGCCCACCAGGCCGACGCCGCCCGCCAAGCCCTCCACCACCTACAGGCAGCCGCTGGTCAAGCCCTCACACCCACGCTCGTCGTACTCGAACAGCGTCAGCCGAGGGAGGAAACCCGGCGCGCCCTCGCCCACGACGTACGCGCCGCTGTCCCCGACCAGGCCGACCGGATCCTCACCGACCCCAGCTGGCCCGCCCTCGCCGCCCTCCTGTCCGACGCCGAAGCCGGTGGCCACCAGCCACACCAGCTCCTAAAGGAGGCCGCAGCCCAGCGCGAACTAGGCACAGCCCGCCAACCGGCCCGCGTCCTGATCACCCGCCTCCAGCACACCAGCCGCAACCCCAGCCCCAACCCCCGCGCCGAAGCCGCCCGCCGACGCACAACGGCATCGTGGACCGGCCAGCCGGGACACGGCACGCAGCCGCCCACCGCGCCCGCGACCCCGCCGAACCGCCCACGACGCTGACCTTCAAGGCGCCGCACTCGGCGCCCCACGCTGTGCCAGATGGGCCCTCCCAAGGGGCAGCTCGACCGGCCAACTTGTGCACCGTTACCCGGGCGAAAGCGGAGAGGACGTACCCGCGCGAACCTCTCGTGCTCGCAGATGGGGCCGACACATATAGCCGACGAACCCCGGTCAGCCAAACCGGGGATTCTCCAGACCATGGATACACCTACCCACCCCTTCCTTAGGGAGCGCCTTCATGCCCGCAGTCACCCCTCGCCCTCACGTCATGGCCCTGCTGTTCGACGCAGACTTCAAGCGCCCAGCGGATTCCCTCGTCTTCCGTCGCCTCGACGGACGCCTCTTCACCGAGGAGGAACAGGCCATCGTCCGTAACGCCACCGTCGAAGAACTCCAGGCCGCAGGTGTCCACGTCCACAACCCCGAAGCCCAAGTCGAGGCAGAGGAAGCCGCGACCACACTGGCAGAGCTCCTACTCAAGTACGCCGTCAAGCACCACGGAACCCTCGCCGCCCTCATGACCGACGAAGACCTCGTCGAGTACGACCGATTGGGCGTCATCGTCGCTGCGGGAGCCGACAGGTTCCTCCCGCACGACTGAGCACAAGGGCAGGACGCCCATATAGGGCCTCGACCGGCGGCTGGGAGAGCCTCCCAGCCGCCGTCCGCACTGCTCGGTGCAACCCGAGCATGTTGCGATATCGGCGCCTGCGCCCCGGGCATCTCCTCGCGACCGCACCTGTCCGACAAGCGCACTGTGCCTCCGGTGTTCCACCCGCCGAGATCCAGCGGTAGCCGCGGTGCGAAAGAGAGATTCGGGAAGGACGACGGAGGAGTCGTCCTGCTGCTGGCACTGTTCGAGGAGTGCGGCCGATGGGCAGGCTAGAGCCGTTGAGGGTGGCGACGAGCTAGCCGTCAACCCTCGGTACCTACGGTCTCCCGCGAGCCAGCAACACCAACACCGCCGATAGCCAAGGTCGCAGCCGTAGGGGCGGCTTCACAGTGCGCCCCGGCGGTTCGCGGAGGCACAGCCAATCAGAGCGAGGAACGGATCGGCTTTGACCGAACCCCACTAGTTGGCCGACCAACGTGCGCAAGTGTTGTCATTAGGCGAAAGGGAACAGGCTCTTCCCCTGCTGCCCCATCCTCCGCGGTTACGGTGCCGCCCATGCGCGAGGTCGAATACAAGAGCCACGGCGTCCCACTCGAGGACTACCAGCTCACGCGACGTGACCACCAATGGCAGAAGGATCTGGAGGGGATCTGCGACCTTGCCAGTCGACGCGTCGATGAACACATGGCCGAGGTGCGAGCGAACCCCGAAATGGCGGAGCGCCAGCGAGAGCACCTGGAGGAGGTCTGCAGGCTGATGACGTCCTTCAAGACACCGAAATACATGATCATGCGGTGGCGGGTTCGGCTCTACTGCGGGCACATCGCCGAGACCTCGCGTCACAGCGAGAAGGCCGAACCCAGCCGCAAGATTCGCTGCCCGGAATGCGGGAAGAATCCCTCGACGATCGTGGCCTTCGAGCCTCTAGGACTCGCCGGCGAACCACCCACCCCATCGAAGGCAGAGCTACCTGGGCCGACAAGACGCACTCGGGCTGATCTAGAACACCGCGTGGCTGCGCTGGAGAAGGAGAATCAACTCCTGCGGACGGAACGAGGTAAGGGCTGAGAGGCCTCCGGTCACCCGATCACAGCGTCGAGGTGCTGCTGCACCGGTTCGAAGAGTCCGTACGGGACGTAGCGCGGGATCTCCTCGAGGGTTGCCCAGGCGACCTCGGCTATCTCGTCAGCGTCCGCAACGTGCGCCGTTCCTCCCACCACCGCGCACGCCGTGTATGACATCAGCCGACCGGTGACGGGGTGGACGCGCTCACCGAGCAGCGTCACCGCGGTTACATCCAGGCCGGTCTCCTCCTTCGTCTCCCGCACAGCGGCAGCTTGCCCCGTCTCACCAACCTCGACCTTGCCTGCCGGGAACTGCCAGGAGAGTCGTCCCTCCGCCACACGGCGTCGCACCAGCAGCACCTGCCCCTCGTGGACGACCACGGCAGCGGCGACGGGTTGCTGCTGGACTTCGTCCGGAGAGAGGACTGGTCGCTGCTCACTCACCCTGGCTCCGTAGGTGGGACAAGACGTCGCTGACCTCTAGGTCATATCGGTCCTTGTCTCCTTCCCAGCGCGACATCACCGCCACCGCGGCCTCGGCCATGTCTGCTGGTAGGCCCGCCGCACGGAGGGTCTCAGCGATGTCCTCCATCTCCGGTGCCCAGCGCCAGGCTCGTGCGGCCACGCTGGGCAGGTATCCGGGGTCAGCGAGGATGTTGGACGCCATCACCTGCGCCTCGGCTGTGAGCTCGTCGCCGACGCCATGAACATCCGCCAGCGCGTGGGCCACACCAGCGAGGGTTCGGGCGGCCTTCTGGTAGCTGGCGAATGCCATCTTCAGTGCTGAGGCGGAGCCGACGCCGCCGCTCGCGCGGCGGACGTGCAACGCAGTGTCCTTGAACACGGGCTCCACCGTGTCCACGGCCTGGGCTTCGCCGGCGAGGTAGAGGCGAGCAGCCCGCTGGCCACCAGGCGGCGGGCCGAAGA
Source organism: Streptomyces sp. CLCI03 (assembly GCF_053615355.1). Classification (NCBI taxonomy): domain Bacteria; kingdom Bacillati; phylum Actinomycetota; class Actinomycetes; order Kitasatosporales; family Streptomycetaceae; genus Streptomyces; species Streptomyces sp. CLCI03. The sequence continues at coordinate 3,805,569 of NZ_CM132132.1, forward strand.
TCGCACCGTCGAGGACTACGGCACCTGGCCCGATCTCCTCTGCGATTCGCTGCATGCGCTGGGGGTTGATCGCGTTGGCGTCCACGTACACCCCGGCGAAGGCGTAGTCGGCGACCGTGGTCGCCACGTCTTCGGCGGCCTGCGGAGGACAGATCGACAGGACGATCTCGCTGCGTTCCAGCGCCTCGCCGAGCGAGTCACATGCGGTGGCGCCGGCTTCCTTCGCGCGCCGGAGCGTTGCATCACTGCGGCCTTCCGGCACCCACAGCACCTCATGGCCAGCCGCAACGGCCTGGGCGGCGACGGCCGCGCCCATGGCGCCTGGATGCAAGAGAGTCACGGTCGTCACGGGCTGCCTCCTGGCGGGAGCTGAGCGGGCATGCGTTCCTGATGAGCAATGATCACCTCACGGAGGCCGATCGCGGCAGGTGATCCGGCCCCAGGGTGCAGCGCGAGCTGCCGGCTGAAGTGGCCGATGCGGCGGTCGACGCTCTCGGTGCGGCGCCGGGCACTGACCCCGAGGACAGCGTGGATCTGCGTCGCGGCCCCGTCGATATCCCCTCGGCCCAGCCGAGCCATCGCGAGGTCCATGCGGGCCAGGGACATCTCGCCGAGGCGCTGCTGCTCCGGCGGCGCGGACTGGAACATCTCCACCGCTTCGTCGGCGCGGGCCTCGGCGTCGCTGAGGTTCTGGGTGCCGGCGAGCCAGAGGTGCGTGCTGCTGGAGTAGAACAGTTGCTTCTCGGCGGGGAAGGCCATCATTCCGCCGGGCAGTTCGTCGCCTTCGAGGAGACGCTCGCGCAGGCGGTCGGCGGCGCTCAGAGAGGCCAGAGCATCGCTGCCCCGGTTGAGCTGGCCGTAGGCGCGTGCCTTGATGCTCTCCAGCCGGATCTGCGCCGTGCCGGATTCGGGAATGAACGCGCTTCCGGAGTCGGCGAGGCGTACGGCATCTACCAGACGTCCGTCCCAGTACGCGATGAGTGCCTGGAGGCCGCGTACCCAGGAGCGCAGTCCGTTGTGGCCGGCGAGCTCGCCGAACAGGAAGGCGGTGCGTGCCTGTGTCTCGGCCGCGTCGTAACGGCCCAGGTCAAAGCTGGCGTTCGCCAGTACGCCGCACAGGACACCGGCGCCCACGTAGAGGTCGGAGGTGTACCGCGGTGGCTGACGACCTTCGAGGAGTTCGAAGGCGCGGTCGCGCAGGGCGCGAACCTCGCGGAACAGGGGACCGACGGGCCGGTTGGGGTACGTAATGACGAGGCGGCGAATGTCAGCTTCCAGCTGCTCCAGCGTGTGCGGTCCCACGTTGCTGCTCTCTGCCCTGGCCGCGAACTGCGCCGACTCATTCGCCGCCGCCATGACCACGTCTTCAAGGCCGTACTCGGATGGATCCACTGCTTCGCGGTCGTCAGCCGCTGTGTGGTGGGGCGAGGCCCCCGGCTTGGACTCCGTGGGCCCGAGGAGTCGGGCGGCCGGGATGCCCGGGAACATGAACTCCAGGACGCGGCGGGAAACGGTCTGCGGGGTCCGGACCTCGCCGTGCGCGTACCGGAAGAACTGGCGCTTCTCGATCGTCGCGGTCGCGATCGAGGGTGGCCCCTCCAGCTCGGCTAACTGCTTGGCCGCCTGCTCGTAGCGCCGCTTGAAGACCTGGTAGTCCTGCCAGCCCCGCTGGTTGATCAGGGTCTGGAAGAGGGTCGGTCCTGATGGCTCCACAGCCGCTCCCTCATGCCGGGGTCCTTGTCCGGTCTCCACGCTAGACATCAACAGCCGTCGATCGCAGATCTGTTGTCCAGAAATTCCAGGCGGACAGCGAATAGACATCGGTTAGGCACGAAAGGGCGGCGTTCGGCGTTGCTCAGGGCCTCGTTCAGGCGGGAGCCGCCGGGAACACTTCGTCTTCGCCCCGGCAAGACAGCGGCCCTGCGAGGCCGAGTATCCGCCGTGGTTACGCAAGTCAGGCAGCCCAGGAGGCCCGCTCATGGCAGCGCACCACCAACTCGCGTTCACCGTCACTCACTCGCCAGCCGCCGCCCAGGAGGCACGGCACCGCGTCGTCGCCGGCATCCGTTCCTGGGGCATACGGCTCGACGAGGAGGCACTGGACGGAATCGAGCTGGCGGCCGGCGAGCTGATCACCAACGCCGTGCGCCACACCGGGTCGGGGCCTGTCACCGTCAGCGTCTACCAGGAGGGGCCGGTGCTCGTGGTCGAGGTGCACGACGTCGCAAAGGTCCTGCCGCGGCCCGAGCCCTTGAGCGAGTGTGCCGAGTCCGGGCGCGGTCTGCACCTTGTATCAGTGATCGCCGACCGCCACGGTGCCAATCTGACGGCGACGGGCAAGCGCTGCTGGGCGGAGTTCAATCTGCCCAGCAGCGTGGGTGATCAAAGGGCGGATCAGGGCAGCCGCCGTGATCGGCGTCTCCCATCTGGCCATGCCCGCGAAATGGCTGATCGGGCGGCAACGAGGGTTCGCGTACCGGCAGCGGGCTCGCCATCGCACACCCGAACGAGGGCCGGGCGTCGGACCGGATCTCGAGCCGCGAGCAGGCCCGTTGCGGGCCGACGCATCGACTGAATAACGCTGATCCGAAGGCAAGTTGGGGGCCTAGACTCTTGGGCTTCCCTGCGGCACCGACCGGTCACAGTCGGCCCGGGGATAAGTAGTCCCCGAGCCTCTCCCCGGCCGGGCCCACGAATCAGCATCTGTACCAAGTGGAGGTTTCGCTATGCCCGAGAAGGTCACGAAGGAAAAGGTCCTCGTCTACATCGTGCGCGACGGGCGCCTGCTGGTGTTCCGCCACACCGACTACTCCTACGAGGAGGTCGGCATCCAGGTCCCCGCGGGCAGCATCCGCCCCGGTGAGACCCCGGACGCCGCCGCTCTGCGCGAGGCCCGCGAGGAGACCGGCCTGTCGGACTTCAAGATCGTCCGCAAGCTCGGCGAGACCGAGTACGACATCAGCCCGTACCGGTTCGAGATCCAGCACCGGCACGTCTTCCACCTGGAGCTCACCGAGCCGACCCCGGAGCGGTGGATGAGCCAGGAGGACCACGACGGCGAGCAGGAGCCGACTCACTTCGAGTGCTTCTGGATCCCGCTGGAGGCCGCGCACATTCTCCAGTCCGGCCAGGGCGCCCTGCTGGGGCGTTTGTCCGACTAGCCAGTCATCCGGTCACGGCAGCATAGGAGGGGGCAGCCGATGAACCTCAGCACAGAACAGCGCCACACGATCGACGGGCTCTACCGGAGCCTGGACGCCGATGACACCGGCACCGCGGTGTCAGTCATCGTCAAGACGCGAGGCGAGACGTGCGACATCGACTGCCTCTACTGCTACGAGAAGCGCAAGGAGGCCCCTGGGGGCGCCAGGGTCAGCGCCGACCAGATTAGGCGCCTGGCCAGCATCTTCAAGGGCCGCAAGCTCGCCGTCGAACTCCACGGCGGCGAGCCCCTGACAGCGGGGCGGGAGCACATCGGCGAGATCATCGCGGAGCTGGCCGGCATGCCGCAGGTCGTCCGCGTCAGTCTGCAGACCAACGGTGTCCTGCTCGACGCCGACTGGCTCGACATGTTCGACGCGCTCTGCCCGGACCTCCGGATCGGCATCTCCCTCGACGGTGACGCCCAGGGCAATGCCTGGCGTGTCGGCTACGACGGCAAGCCTGTGTACCCGCGCGTCGCCGCCGCCCTGAACCTACTCGCGGAGCGGGGCCGGAGCGTCGGTGTGATCGCTGCGGTGACCCCGGCGGTGCTGGACCGCGCCGAAGAGGTGCTGGACCACCTCGCCGGCTTCGGTTCGGTCAACGCGATCAGCTTCGTACCCTGCTTCGACTCCACGATCCGCCGTTCCACGGCCCTGCCGAGCAGGCGCAAGTCGGCCAGCCGACTGCTTCAGCAGGCTGCCGTGAACGCAGCCGATGGCCCGGACTGGGCGATCCATCCCGACGAGTACGCCCAGTTCGTCCTTGCCGCCACCGCTCACTGGATCACCGCTGGACACTTCGCCCGCATCAAACTGGAACCGGCCGTCTCTACGATCCGGCGATTACGGGGGCTGACGACAGGCTTCTGCCACTTCTCCGACCTCAAGTGCGACCACGTCTTCACCCTCTACCCAGATGGCCGCCTCGGGAGCTGCGACGAACTGCCCTGGCCCCAGGCCCGCCTCACCCAGCTGGAGTCCACGGCCGACGAGCACGAGGTGGTCCGCGCCCAGCAGGACTCCCTCCTCCTGGACCAGGGCAAAGCCCTGATGGACAAGTGCACGACCTGCAACTACCGCACCACCTGCGGCGGAGGGTGCATCGCCACCCGCTGGCGCCAGGACCCGGCCAACGATCACGACGCGTACTGCGACTACCGCATGCGGATGATCGACGGCGTCGCCGCGCTGCTGGCCCAGCCCGCACAACCCGCCGGCGCCTGGTGCCAGAGCCTGCGCTGGCGCCCGCGCACCCCGAACAGCATGCGCGACGTGAACGCCTTCCTGACCAGCTGGGACACTCCCGACCCTGTCGGCAACGAAGTCAGGCTGCACACCAGTGAGCACGGCAACATCAACACCGTGGGCCTCGCCGGTATCCACGAGGCCGACGATCTGACTCCAGCCCACCCGATGTGGCGGGCGGCCATCGAACCCGGTGTCTGGTCGTTGGTCGACACGGTCACCCGAGCCTGGGGGCTCGTCACGTACGACAGCTGCCAGGGCCACCAGTACACCGGCGTGGACCTGGCCCCGACGGGTCTACGCATCGGGCTCCTCCCCCGCGACCGCCAGGAGTACGCCCGTATTGCTGCGGCACTGTGCCGTGCCGCCACCTTCGCAAGCGCCCTCCTGCCCGCGGGCATCGAGGTCAACGTCGGCCGCTCGGAGCTCACCTGCGAGAACACGGGCACCACCACCCCGGTCCTCGACCTGAGCCTGGACCCCGGCTCCGGTCAGGGGTGGGACGGCTACTTCGCCCGCCTGAACGAGGCCACCGCTGTGTTGGCCGCAGCCCTCGACGCCGAGCGCCCCAAGGCCGAATCCGTGTGCGCCTGCCCGCTGCCGGTGTTGCCGCAAGCCCCTGAGGGGGTGCTGCGATGAAGCCCGGCGACGCGGTTACCGTCCACCAGCTCCTGGGACGCATCGCCTACTTCCATACCCTGTTCATCGAACCCGCCCTCACCTCCAGCGAGCTGCCCCGAGCGGGCGAGGCCTGCTGCAACCACAGGGACGCCTCGGGATTCGGACAGCCGGACATCGGTACCGTGCTGGCAAGTACCGCTTGGGCAGTCCTAGACGAGATCGCGACCACCCTCGGCAAGCACCTTCGCCTTTGCCCGGACTCCGACCACCGGTGCTGCTCGGCCTGCCGCATCGCAGCCTCCGGCGCCGGGATCGCCCAGGCATGGGCAGTCACCGAACACCGCTCGTACGGCCTGCTGCTACCCGCGGACCCTCTCCTGCGGGCCTGCCGTATCGCGGCCGCATCACGTCTCGCCCTCGTCTTCGCCCAGCAGCACAAGACCTCGTGCCGCGCCCTGGCCCAGGCCGAGACACCTGATGCTGGCCTGCTGCCCGACAGCGCCACCTTGCCGTTGACCGGAGAGCTCCTCGCCCTGTGGCAGGACCCGCTGGCCGCCACCCGCAGCCCGGTCGTCAGCTGGCTCAACCACTGCACGGACCTGAACGACATCCACCGCGTGCTCCTGCAAGGGGGAACCACGAAGTGATCCACATAGCCGAGACCGTCGGCGTCGGAAGCATCGAGAACTTCCTCAGTGACGCCGAGCGGACCCACCTCGTCGACCTGATGAACGACGTCCTGACCAGCGGCGGCACCAGCCGCTTCGGTGACGAGCGCCGCACCTCCATCCACGAAATCCCCGGCCACAGCCCCGAAGAGGCCATGGCCGTCTACGAGCCGGCCGGACGCGTCGAGATCCCCACGATCCCCGAGGCAGCCGAGAAGCTCCTGGGCGACGCCTTCGAACGCGCCCGGCCGGCGCTCTCCCGCGTCATGCCCTCGATCACCGTGTGCCGTCCGTGGACGTACGTCGAGTACGGCGTGGGCCAGCACATCACTAGCCACCTCGACGGCATCGCTCCCGACCCGCTCGCCTGGCCCCGCCAGATCGCCGGCATCAGCGTCGTGATCACCCAGGCCGACGCCGGAGGGGACTTCTACGTCGAGACCGCCGCCAGCGACCGGCTGTGGAACGGCAAGGCCCCCGACGACACCTCGAACGGCTACGCGGAAGGCATGTGGCTGGCCCACGACGGAGCCGACAACTCCGCGACCTGGTTCCAGCAGATGCCCCGCACCCGCTGGAGCGTCGCCCCGGCCCCCGGTACCGCCCTGCTGTACGGATCCCAGCTCGCGCACGGAACCCTCCCGGTCACCGCGGGCCGGGTTGCGAAGTTCATCAGTTGGCTCATCGCCGAACCCACCGTGGCCGGGTAAACGCGTGCTCCTGGCCCTGGAAGGCAACGCTGGCGCCGGAAAGAGCACCCTTCGCGACCGGCTCCTGGCCACCGCCCACGCCGAGGGCATCCCCCTCAGCCACATCGGCCAGTTCTCCTGGCTCTCCCACCCGGCCACTCGCACGCTGATCCGTCTGCGGGCCGGGCACGGCGGAGACGAGCAGGAGGCCATCGAGGCCGCCGCCCAGGACCTGGCCCTGCACTCCCGCTTCAACATCGCCGTCGCCCTCACCGAGGGCCCGGTCCTCGCCGACCGGCTCACCCTCTCCACCGCCTGCCTGCTTGCCCTGCTCCACGGGCAGCCCGTCGACTCGTACGTCGAGCGCCTCGCCGAGCAGACCCAGGCCCGTCCGCAGCTGACCGTTCTGCTGAACACCGAGCCCGACATCTGCCACGACCGCATCACGCGACGTGCGACAGAGCGCCGCTTCACTGAACAGCCCGAGGCCGCCGCACGGCTGGCCGACCTCTACAACGAGGCCGCCGACACCTGGACCAAGGCCACCGGCCTGCCAGTGCTGAAGCACCCCTGCACGACTCATGCCGACCTCGAAGCCCTGGTCAAGGCCTGCATGGAGGATCTCCGCCCGGCCGGCAGCCCAACGGCCACGAACAAGGAAACGAGCCGATGAACCTGCACCCGATGCATCCCGCAGCCTGGGTCCTCGATCAGCTCCGCACGGACGGCTGGCACATCAACGACCTCCTCGCGTTCACGCGGGCCAGCACCTTGGTCAGAGCGAGCCGCCCCGGCCAGGAGGACGTCGTACTGAAGGCGGGCTTCGGCAGCAACCACGTTCTGGCCGAGCTCGACCCCAGCGAGAAGCCCGCCGCGTACGGCTTCTACTGGTACGCGCAGATGACCGAGACCGAACGCGCCCTCACCCGCGAAGACTTTCGCCACGAGGCGGAGCTGACCGCCGCCGCCGGAGGGACCGATCACATCGTCCCGTTGCTCGGACAGGGCAGCTCGGAGCGGTTCGACTGGTACACCATGCCGCACTGCGACGGCGGGAACTTCCGCGTCTTCATGGCCTCGTCGAAGGACACCAACAAGGGCCTCGGCATCCTCGCCGACGTCGCCGACGGCCTGGGCAACCTGCACCAGCGCGGAATCGTCCACCGCGACGTCTACCAGGAGAACATCCTCATCGACCAGGGCCGGGGCCTGATCACCGACCTCGGAGCCGCCCGCCGCCTGTCCACCCCGCGCGGGCCTGAACACCGCGGCCCCGAGGTCCACTGGCCGCCGGAGTACCTCACCGGCTATCACGAGGCCACCCCGGCAGCCGACGTGTTCAGCCTCGCTGTCCTCATCTACCGGTACCTGTGCGGGGACATCCCCCGCCTGGTCAGCGACACGAACCTGCCCGTCATTCCGGAGCCTCTGCGCAGCGTCGTGATCGCCGCGCTCTCCGCCGACGCGGGCGACCGGCCCACCATGAACGACCTACGCACCGCGCTCTGCACCACGGCCGACCTGCACAAGCGCTGACCAACGCGAAGGAGCCGCTCATGCCCAGGGCGAGATCTCCGCCCCGTAGCCAGCACCACAGCACAGCGAGCGGAACAAGCCGAAGCCAACGAGACCGAAAGGCGGAACACCCCATGAACCAGGACCGCATCGCCGACTTCCTCGCCAACGTCGAGGACCTGCGCGGCGAGGACGAGACCGTCCGTACCACCGCCCACACCTCCAGCGTCTCGGCCGAGGGCTGGCCGGCGGCCGAGGCGGAGACCACCACCGCCTGAACACCCACAGCCGCCCGGCGCTCTGAGCGCCGCCGGTGAACACACCTGGGGCCGGGCTACCAGCACCTGCGGCCCGGCCCCAGGCCCACCACCGAACAGGAGAGCCGCCTCGTGGACACCCTCGCCTACCTCTTCGGCCTCCCGCCGATCGACCGCCTGCACCACGAGCGGACGCAGCGCATCCACGCGCTCATCCGCCCCGAAGCTCAGCCGCCGCAGCCCAACACCAGCACGGCGGCTGACTACTGCCTGGCCCACCACGCCCTCGAAGGAGCCGAAACAGCAGCCCGCTCCGGCGATGCCGCTACCTTCGACTGGTACGTCGCCCACCCCGACGCGGGGGGCGCCACCAACTCCGTCCCCACAGCGGTCGGCGCCCGCGTGGTCGTCGAGCCCACACTCGCCGACCTGCCCCGATCCGCGATCTCCGAGACCCCCTACTACGTCCTGGGCCCCGGCACCGAACCCGCCCAGGCCCACCTACGCGGCCTCACGGCGGATGCGTACGCCAGCGCCGCACGAGCGGGGTTCGGCGATCTGCTCGCCGCGCACGCCGTCGTCCTGTGCCTTCTGCGGACGAAGAACCTCGGCGAGACCCTCGACAGCTGGACCATCAGCCGCCTGCCGGGCACGGTCTTCATGGACCACGTCGACGACCCGGTCGTCCTGGCCCGCGACCTCATCCACGAGGCCGGGCACAACTGGCTGAACGACGCACTCGCGGCAACGGGATGCAAGATCAGCGACACCGCGCACTTCCACTCTCCGTGGAAGCAGACGATGCGGCCGGCGTTCGGCTTCCTCCACGCCTGCTGGGCGTTCCCGATCACCATGCTGTTCACCGCGCACGCGCTGAACAGCGCCACGGGAGATCTACACCGGTTCCTGACCGCCTACCTCGACCAGCAGCGAAGCCTCCTCGCTGGCACCGCGCCCGATCATGCCCTCGCTCTGGAGCTGATCAGCGACGACGGTCTCCGCGACCGCCTCGCTGCCGCCCACCGCCAGGCACTAGCCCTGTGAACGCGGCCCGCGACAAGGCGCCCGGCCTGTCCCTGCTGGTCCACCGGCCAGGCGAAGAGCCCGCTCTTCTGCACACCGGTCTGGCCAGCCTCGAACACGGACTGCCCATCGGACCGGACAGCAGCTTCAACGTCGGCTCGGTCGCGAAGCAGGTCACCGCCCACCTGATCATGATCGCCGCGCATGACAACCTCCTGCACCTGGATCAGCAGGCCGCGGACCTGCTGCCCCGACTCAAGATCAGCGACGTCACCATCGCGGACCTGGTCACCCACCGGTCGGGCATACGCGACGCCGAGTCCCTGCTCTCCCTCGCCGGCTTCCGGGACCTCGACCACTACACGGCCGACGACCTGCGAACCCTCGCCTACCGCCAGGACCAGCGCGCCGTCCCCGAAGGCCACTTCCTCTACAGCAACACCAACTACCTCCTCCTGACCGAGATCCTCGAAACGGTCCACCGCACCACACTGCCCGACCTCGCCCAGCACCGCATTTTCGGCCCGCTCGGCATGCACTCCACCCACTTCAAGACGGACCCGCGCCAGGTCATCCCCAGAGCCGCATCCGCGTACCAGGCCATCCACCACGGCTGGCGGCACACAGAAGTGCCGGTCACCCTGCCCGGCCCCGGAACCCTATGGACCACCGCCGGAGACCTCGACCGCTGGCTCACGCACCTCCACCAGCAATGGCAGAACCCCCACCGGCTCCCCTGGCAAGGACCTGTCGACTACGAGCCCAGCGACCACGAGCCCTATCTCTACGGCCCCGGGCTCTACGCCGACGCCCGCCCCGGCCGCACTGCCGTCTTCCACTACGGCCACGAACAGGGCTTCTCCGCCGCCACCCACCTAGAGGCATCGGGGCTGCGCGTGATCGCCCTGTCCAACAACGCCAGGCTCTCGGCCGACCGCGTCACCGCCGCCATCCTCCGGGACCTCCACCAGCAGCCGACGCTGGCCCAGAAGGAGGCCCTCGTCCGCGCAGCAGCCCGGGAGCGAGCCCCAAGCACTGGCATACAAGATCAGCCCACACCCGACCACGTCGGCCAGCACACAGAGCTCGGCACCTTCGCCTGCGACCAGGCCCCCGGCAGCCTTCGCCTCACCCGCAGAGCCGACGCTCTCCACCTGTGGCGCCGAGGGACATGCGACCAGCTCATCCCCACGGGCTCGGGCATCTACGCCGGTAACGGCTACACCCTCACCGTGCCCAGCAGCACAGACCAGGTCGACCGCTTCACCCTCGACCTCGACCGCGCCCCCGGACTCACGTACATCCGTCAGTAGTCACCGCCGCAAGGCACCATCTGACTTCCACACCCACAACCGGTGCAGACGCGAACCGAACTGGAGACTCCTGATGCTCAACCACCTGGTGATTCCCGGGATCGCGGCGTACGCCCACGAAGGTCTGCCCACGCCCGCCCAAACCGATGACTCGAACGCGTGGGTCGACGGTGTCTGCTGGCTGTACTGCGGCCAACGCCGGACACGCGTCTTATGGATAGGGCCAGCGAGCGTCGCGGGCATGCAGGCGCCGATGTTCGCCTGTGACCCCTGCATCTCCGAACTCCACAAGCGGGTATGGCAGTCCATCCGCGTCAGAGACGAGCCGCACCGAAGCAGCACCCACACGCGAATCGAGGTGGACGACCATCCCCGAACACGCGGAGGCCGCCACCGAGCCCGCAGCAGCTCCCTGCGTGCATGAACCACAAGACCTGCCTGAATAGCAATGGGAGAGTCCGGCGTGCTCGTACGCGTTGAACGGGTCCAATCCGAAGCCGTTGGACAACAGGGCGACCCGATCACCAGCAGCCCGCGCCGCACTGGCAAGGGCCGCCATCCGACGAGCCGCCGGCACCCCCGCCCCTTCAGGTTCACCGGGTCCACGTGCGCACCCAGCAGAACGGCAGCACCCTCGTGCCATTCCACCTGCCTTATCTCCCCGACCTCCAGCGCCGCGTACAGACGCCGACGCTCCGGGTGGTCGTTGAGGGTGCTGCGCCACGCCTCCGGGGCCATCCCTTCGGATACGCACCACGCACGGTGGACAGCGAGCGGGCCGGCTGTGAGCACCCCGGCGAAGTCAAGGATCAGGCCGAGCCACTCCTGCCCATAGGTGGTCTCACTGCTGTGCGGCATCCAGTGACAAGAACCCCGCCGAGGCGGGGCCGCTCGACCTCGACCACACCCCGGTGAGCCCCTGCTGCCCCACCGCCAGGCTGGCGGTGGGGCAGCGGTGCGTGTACCCCTGGCTCAGGGGGTGAGGCGGTTCGGTCCCCGGAACAGGAACGCGGCCTCGCGGATCGAGTCCAGGCCGAGCATGACCATCAGGATCCGGCCCAGGCCGGCGCCGAGGCCGCCGTGGGGCGGGCAGCCGAAGCGGAAGATGTTCATGTAGTCCTGCATCGGCTCGGTGTCCATGCTCTTCTCCTCCGCCTGCTTGAGTAGCACGTCGGAGCGGTGCTCGCGCTGGGCCCCGGTGGTGATCTCCAGGCCCTTCCAGAGCAGGTCGAAGCTGAGCGTGAGGTCCGGCCGGTCGGCCGGGCGCATGTGGTAGAAGGGCCGGATGCTGGCCGGGTAGTGCGTGATGAACACGAACTCGTGGCCCGTGAGCTCCTTCATGTGGGCGGCGATGGTCCGCTCACCTTCCGGGTCCAGGTCCTCCTTGACGCCTTCGGGGTCCCAGCCACCGGCCCGCAGGATCTCCTGGGCCTCGGCCATCGTGATCCTGGGGAACGGAGCCTCCGGCACCACGACCTCGATACCGAATACTCTCCGGATCGCCTCACCGTGGACCTCGGCGACCTTCGCGATGGCGTGAGCGAGCATCCGCTCCTCGAACGCCATCACGTCCTCGACGTCGTCGATCCACGACAGCTCGACGTCCACACTGGTGAACTCGGTCGCGTGCCGCGAGGTGTACGACGGCTCGGCCCGGAAGACGGGGCCGATCTCGAAGACCCGGTCGATGCCCGCGGCCACGGCCATCTGCTTGTAGAACTGCGGCGACTGCGCGAGGTAGGCCGACCGGTCGAAGTACCCGAGCTTGAACACCTCCGCCCCGGATTCCGAGGCGGTACCCATCAGCTTCGGCGTGTGCATCTCCGTACAGCCGTTCTGCATGGCGTACTCGCGCAGCCCCTGCTCCAGGGTCGTCTGCGCGGCGAACACCATCTGTGCGGTGGCCCGCTTGCGTACGTCGAGGAAGCGCCAGTCGAGCCGGTGCTCGAGGCCGGTGTGCTCGTCGATGGGCAGCGGCGCTTCCGCCCTGTTCAGCACCTCGATCGTCTCGGGGACGATCTCCAGGCCACCCAGGTTGACCTGAGCCGCTGCTACGACGCGTCCGGTGATCCGGACGGCGGACTCGGGGGTAAGCGATTCGATGATGGCTTCGAGCGGGCCGCCGTCGCGCTTGTGGGTCACCTGGGCCATGCCGGAGTGGTCCCGCAGGATGACGAACTGCATCTTGCGCTGCAGCCGGAGTGCGTTCACCCAGCCGGAGACGGTGACGGTCTGGTCGACGTGTGCGCGTAGGTCGGAAACCAGTACGCGGCTAGTGGTGTGGATCATCGCAGCCCTCCAGGGGCGTCGTCATGATCCCTTGGAAGCGTGGGCGAGAAGGGTACTCGCGGTGCCACCACGCCTTTGCCACCGCCAGACAGCGGCGGCCTCATTCAGCCCAATGACGGGGGCAAGCCGGCGGGGCATTGGGCCCAAAGGCCTTTCCTCCCCGCGCTCGGGAGGGTCTTCACCATGGGTGCGAGTCCGCCTTCACAGCTGCTGGCGGCTCTCTCTGCTCGCGTGATCCGTGGCTACTCGTCTCCGTCGACGCGTTGGTCACGAGGATAGGGATGCCACAAGACCCTCGCAACGGATTCACGGGGGTGGCCCGCCAGGTGACCGGATGGCGCCGTATGACGGCCAGCACGAAACGACCCACTCCTAATGGGTCAGGTTCTGATCGAGCTGCGGGATCTCTAGCAAGGCGGACGAATTCCTTGTCGGCACCAGTTCTCGGCTGGAGTCGTCTGTCTGCAAAACGAGACAACTCCAGTGGACGCTGTCGCGGCCATGAAGATCGGGGCGCTCGCTGCGGTGGATGGGCCATAGGCCATGCCTACGACCGAGCTCAGCCGTCTCAGCAGCGGACACATCAAACATGTGGCGCTGATCCGGCACGGGGCCGTGGCGGAGATGGATGAAGAACAGGCCGCCAGGCACCAGCAGTGCGGCGACCCTCGCCATTGCGACCTCACGCTCCTCACTGGCCAGATGCATCCAGACCGCCGTGGCGAAAACGGCGTTGAACCGCCCAGTGTGTTGGCCCAGGACGAGGCCTGGAAGGCTGTCATCGACCCAATCAATCCCACAGCCTGCGTGAATGCGTTGTCCGTGCGCACGTAGCTCTCGAGTCGGCTCAACTGCCACGACGCTGTGGCCACGTCCAGCCAGCGCGGCGGCATCGCGCCCAGTACCCGCGCCCACATCCAGAATGCGACCGGGCAGTGTAGGAACTAGGTGCAGTACATCCGAGTGCACCTCCTCGAATGTGACCCCCTCGTACTGCACGACCAGCTCGTCCGCCTCCTCGCCGTACCCGACGGTCCCCTTCGGCGAACCAACCTCGTTGGGGGCATTCCGATCACTCATGGCTGGAGGCTAACCGTCCAGTTGGATCGAGGCACCGCCTTGCCAGCGTGACCGAGCACGCAGAATGTCGCGGTTGGTAACGGAGGGACGAGAAGAAACGGAGCAGGCGCGCACGAGCGAAACGCTGCGAACAGACTCTCCCGAGGGTAATCGTGTCCTGATGCCTAAGAACGGGCCTCGCTCGTAAGCGCCAAGGACGCGGCAAGAACACGAAGGCGAGCCGACGATCCATGACGACCGAGTGCGGCACGACGTCACCGCAGACGGGCCGAACCGGGTGCGGGTTCAAGAACGTGAGACGCCCTTGAACCCGCACAGGGGCCGCGATGTCCGAGGATACGGATACCACGGCCCCTGACGTGCCCCTCAGGAGCCGGACTCAGTCGGCGTCGACAGGGAGAAGAGCGAACAGCTCCTCGGCCGCGATAGGGTACTTGGTCTTCATGACGTCGGAGTAAGCGCGCAGCGCCCTGCTGATCTGGGCCTTGGAGCGTGGCGCGAGGTGCACCTGCAGGAGGTCGTACAGAAGCGGCGTGTTGCCACTGGCCATCTTGCCCTTTGCCTTCGTCCCCTCGGGGGTCTCGATCCACATAGAGGAAAACGGTGCGGCGGTCATCTTCCACTCGAGCGCAGAGAGTCGCTTCATGATCTCCGGCCACTCCAGGGTTCCCTGCTCAAGGATGTGTCGTACGACCTTGCCGACCTGGTTCTGAACGGCGGGGCGCATGAACGGGTGGCCAGCGCCGTCCCGCCCCTTGGGAGCCCGAAGATCCTTCCCCGACAGGGCAGCGAGGTACCGCTCACGCAGGTTTCCGCATGCGTCGAGAAGCTCGTGCAGGCGGACGGTCAGGAGCTCGAAGCTCTGGTCGAGGAGCTCATCAGTCGCTCGCTGCTTGGCCTCGCCGGTGGTGCAGGGCAAGTCGTAGCCGATCTCCTTGACGATGTCGTAGAGGACAGCGATAGTGCTCCACGCGGGGCTGGCCTGGCTGATAGAGCGCTGAGCAAGGACAAGTTCGCCGTCCTGGCCGACCTTGCTGAAAACGAGAACGACCTTGTCACGCTTGAGGAAGTCGTCCTCGTCCAGCAGGCGGCGGGTGAGGATGGCGAAGCTGTCATCCTCGTCGAGGGCGATGTTCTCCTGCAGATTGGTGCTCTTGGCGTTCCGGTTGATGTTGGTGAACAGACGGCGGGTCCTTCGACGGCCGTCCGCGGTGTCGAAGTGCGGCACCACGATGACGTTGATGTCCTCGTTGCCCAACTCCGGTTGCTGCTTGATCGCGTCCTTGATGGCCTTGAGCCTGTGCTGACCGTCGAGCGCGAAGAACTGCTGCGTACCATCGAAGGTCAGGACGCCGAAGTTGCGGTCCAGCCCCTGAAGGACGGCCTGGTTCTCAGCATCCATCGTTACGGCCAAGTAGTTCGGATCGCCGCCCCACACCGCGATGATGAGGGCGCCGAGGAACCGGTTCTCGTTTTTGAGCAGGTACTCCGTGATCTCCTGCGTCCGAGTACCGACCCCACGTTGGATCATCGTGCCGAGGTCGCGATTGCCTCCGAGCTCGTGCGCGAAGTTGATCTCGCGTGCTACCTGGGCGTAGCTCATCAGGCAGGAGTAGTAGGTCCAGTTGCCCACCTTGGCCTCGAAGGCGGGAACGAACGTCTTGGACGGCATCAAGTACCTCGTTGTCAGGGAGCGAGTGCGAGCTAGGAGCGGAGTGCCGGCTTGGGGACGGTGCTGAGCCGACCTCGAAGAGTGGGGCCGCCCTGGATGTTGAGCGGCGGGTTGTACAGGTGCAGGAGGCGGTCCTCCAGATTCTTGATCGCCAACCGGTCCTCGACGGTCGCGAACCAGTACTCCAGAGGGCGCAGCGCGAGGAAGTGAGTGAGCAGGTCGTCCCGGTTGGTAGGTGGCTCGCGGGTCCAAAGGCTTTCGGGGTTACCGCGCAGGTGCTTGCGGTAGTCCCGGTACCTGTTCCTGAGCGTGTTGCCTAGCTGGCCAGCGCCGCCGGCATGCCCGATGTAGAGGACCTGATGGAATCGGCCCTCGGTCCGGTCAGCCATGGCGAGCTTGATGGAGGGGCGCCAGACAAACATGTAAAGGCCCGGCTCGTCGGGTATCGCGTTGACGATGCTCTCGGTCGCGGAAAGCCGCTCCCAGGGGGAGGCGAGTCGACTGAGATCGTCTTGCAGGACCTGATGCGCCGGCACGTCCATCATCGGCGTGATGCCGAGCTGGAACTCGAGAGCGGGGCTGGCGTCCAGCCGATGGCGGATGACTGCACGCGCAGCGGTGTCTGGTGTCGCCATTCCCCCTGTGCTCCGATTGGGTGACCGTGTGTGATGAGCTGACACATCCTTACATGCAGCACCGACAACGGGAGCTCTGAACGGAAAATGGGCCTACTTGATGACGACTTGTCATCAAGTAGGCCCAAATTCGCGGTTTTACTAGAGGTGACAGACAGAGCAGCCGGCCTCGTCGTCGTCGGCGTCGAGAGCGTCTGAGAGGACTTCAAGCAGCGGCCGGTTGGGCTTGATCCGCTTCGCGGCTCGGGCGACGTTGGCCTCGTGCTTGGCCTGGATCTCCTCGCGGCGCTCTATGAGCTGGTGCAGGGACTCACCCTGGGACCAGGTGTAGTCGCGGCCCTGCATAGCGGTGCTCTGGTGGCGAACCTTCTCCTCGTAG
The DNA here is from genome assembly GCF_053615355.1 of Streptomyces sp. CLCI03. Classification (NCBI taxonomy): domain Bacteria; kingdom Bacillati; phylum Actinomycetota; class Actinomycetes; order Kitasatosporales; family Streptomycetaceae; genus Streptomyces; species Streptomyces sp. CLCI03. The sequence continues at coordinate 3,822,158 of NZ_CM132132.1, forward strand.
GCGACGGCCTTGTCGAAGAGTTCGGGGTGTCGCTCCTTGAGGCCGAGCCACTCGTGCTTGCGTTGGAAGAAGCAGAAGTAGCAGCCGGACCGGGTGCGCCACTCGTAGTAGGCAGGCAGGCCGGTGCCAGCTTCGTCAAGGATGCGGCTGACGCCGTCGCGGTCGATGCCGTCCTCGCGGAAAGGGAACACCGCAGTGATGTTGGGCTTGGTGCTGACGTAGCCAAGGCGGTTCTCATCGGCGCGGATGGCAACGTAGGAGATCACCTCGTCCTCGCCCACCCACTCCTCCAGAGGCTTGATCTTGAGGTTCTTGGTGCACCAACGCATCTGGGGGCTAGGCAGGGTGCCCTGGTAGACCTCGAGCCAGTGATCGAAGTCTCGGTCGGTGTTCAGGCGCACGATGGGCTTGCCGACGGCGGCTTCGAGCTTGTTGAGGTACTCGTACGTTTCAGGCAGCTCGGCGCCGGTGTCGCAGAAGAAGTACTCCATCTCAGGCACGCGGTCGCGCATGTAGATCGCCAGGGCGGAGGAATCCTTGCCGCCAGACAGGCCCAGGACGTGCCGGACCTTCTTCCCGGAAGCAGTGTCGGTCATGATCACTCCGTCCTTTCGGCTGTGGTGGTGGGCTCGGTGACGCGCTGGGCCAGGGCGGCGAGCAGGATTCGGGCGCCGTCGGGGCCGAGCGTCTTCTCAGCTTGCATCAGGACACTGACAGCGAGGTTCTCGGCTTCTCGCTGGGCCTGCTTGGGCAGGTAGATCAGAGTCCGCTGCTCGGCGCCGTCCTTGTCAGTCAGGGTGAGCAGGCGGGCTTCGAGTTCCTCCTCGGCATCACCCCTCGGCGCGTCGTTCTTGTACAGATGGCTGACTCTGTCGAGCGCGCTGGCCATCTCGTGCACCCGGCGGGCGAAAACAGCGACGTCGTTGTCCGACCAGTCCCCGAGGGCGGCGTGGGACAGACGAACGATCATCGGGTCCAGCCAGTCCTCGTCTGACAGGTACTCGTTGAGCGCTATGGCGACGAAGCCGCGCAGCTCCAGACTGAGGGAGACTCCGGCAAACCCCTTCAACCGAGCGGCCAGGGCCTGGCGCAGCTCGGGCAGTGAGGACGGCAGGCGGAATTCGCGGCTGATCGTCTCGACAACCTCGGCGCGTAGCGTGCGGTCGGCGCCAGAGATCTCATCGGCCGCGAAGGTGAGCCGATCGACGTAGCCCTTGTTGCCGGCTGTGCTCTTGCGCTGCTCGGGCGTAATCGGATCCAGGCCGAGGGCCTTGGGAAGGGCGTGGAAGAGCAGGTCGTCCGGGTCCTGCGCTGTGAGCAGGGCGGAGCGGACGGCAATGGCGTCCTTGCCGATTCGCTTGGTGCGCCGGGCGTAGGGGGTGAGGACCATGACCCGCTCCATCAGAGCGCGGGTCACTGCCAGCAGGGCCGGGTTGCGCAGCGCGTGGGACCGGGGCGGCTCCACCTTGAGGGCTACGGACAGGTTCTTAACCACAGCATGGCGCAGACCGTCACCGACCGGAGTGGCCTTCACGGAGAAGCGGCTGGGAGCCTTCACCATGCGCTCGACCACGTCAGGCGTCAGCCGAGGCAGGTAGGAGCCGTCCTCGAACAGGGCGACGTCCTGGCTGCGGACGATGAGTGCGGTCACCACGAGCAGCGGTACGACACCGGCCTTGACGCCGTACGGGGGCACCATGAGGGCTCGGAAGATCTGTTCGAGGCTGGTGCGCGCATGGGCCTCGGTCAGCGCCTCCTCGAGCGCACTCCAGACCTCTTGGGTGTGCGGGTGGGCCGGGCCGGGCCGGGAGAAGCCGTAGGGGAGGAAGGAGGCCGAGGACTCGTCGGCAGCCTCGGCGTTCTCTCGGTGCAGCCCCATGTATGCCAATGCGCCGCTGTACATGGCGCGTTCAGCGGGATACTTGACGATGCCGAGGTACTGGTCGCCGGACTTCTGCAGCATCGCTGTCAGCAGCTCGCGGCGCGCCTTAGCACCCTGGCTGGTCAGTTCGTGCCGGCCGAGCATTTCGTTGCGGATATGCGGAGTCGCCGGGAAGACCCGGTCGCAGGCGATGGACGCAAGACCGCTCAGGCTGCGGCTCCCGATCACCTCCCCGATTTCAGCGTCGGCCGCGATGCCGGAGCGCCACAGCCGCCATGTCGCCCGCTGGGTGGGAGGGAAGAACGCGGCACTAAGGAGCTCCAGCAGCTCACGCTTCGCAGCGGACGTCCGCTCGCTGATCTCACGCCGTGCGACGGGGTCGAGGGTCTTGTCGCGCTGCAGCTCCTCCAGCGCGACGAGGTTGTGCGCAGCTCGAAGGACGAGATCGGGCTCCTCGGTGACGCCGAGGACAACCGGCAGGGAAGACTCGATGACTGGCCGGTTCTCGATGCCGCCGAGGTGGAAGACCAAGAGCCCGTCAGCATGGTCGGCGAGTTCGTCAGGCCCCTTGAAGAGCTTCGTCTGCGCAGTGGTGACCTGGACGAACAGGGCACGGAGCATGCCCGTGACCTGGCTGTGCCGGCCGGCGGCCACCGCCAAAGGCAGGTAGTCGCCGAGGCGCTCAGCGACGGCAGTGTCGTCGAGGTGGCTTCGTGCCTCCTTCAGACGTCCGTCGATGTCGATGTCGGTTCCGCGCCATGCCCGGTACTCGCCGTTGAAGTGCCGATGCACCAAGAAACCACGGGCCACCAGGCTCTTGAGCCGGTCCTCAAGAGTGGCGAATGCCTTCGCGTCAGCAGCCTCGCCAGGCTCGTGGAGCGCGTAGTAGACCATCGCGGCGGTCGCCCGCAGGGCACCGTCCTCGTCGATCAGGTTAAGCATGCCGACGGTGCGTAGCAGGCTCTGGTCTTCGGTAGACAGGCCGTTGGCCTGGGTCACCCGCGACTCGATTTCGATCCACTTACTCGCGTTGCTTGAAGCCAGAAGCGACGTTCGACCGGAGTCGAGGAAGAAGTCGTACAGCTGCGGGAGTTTGACCGTGCTGGCGCGGCTCGGCTTGCCGCTGGAGAACGTTGCCAGCGAGCGGCGGACGGTATTGGGCTCGTCGTTGTTAAGGAACCCGGACAGGCTGCGGTCGTTCTGGCCGATCTGCGCGGCGAGGAACGGCGCCGCGACTGCAGTCAGGGGGTGGAGCGGATAAAGGTCTGCGAAGTCCTGTGCCTTGAGGACGACGACATCGTTGAGGCCGTGGTCGCGCCATGTCTCCTGGGCAGCCTCGGCGTAGGCGTAGATCAGCTCCCTACTGGCCGCGGAGACCCTGGACTGGTCGAGGCGCCGGCGCATCAGCTGCACGGCATCGCCGAGGTGAGGAGCGAAGGTGATGTTCTCGAATCGACCCTGGATCTTCGCCCACTCGCGGGTCTGCAGCTCGCTCGACTGCGCCGCGTAGTCGAGGAAGGACGAGTGCTGAAGCGTCATCATGAACAGCGGTAGGCCCTTGGGGCCGGCGCTTTTCTCTGCGAGCTCCTGCAGCAGGAACAGGTCTGCCTTGGAGGTGGCGAACTGACTGTGCCCGGCGAGGTGTTCGAGGGTCTTGCCGAATTCGTCGATCACCAGCAGTAGCGGTTGCTGCGCGCACAGGGCGGTGACCGCTGCAATGACGTCTTCGGGCTCGGCGGCGGGGTCGGAGCACCGTGTCAAAGCCGTGGAGATCGCCTTTGGCATGCGGGTCGGCCATCGGCGCTCGGCCGCGAGCTGCAGGGACCGGGCCAGGGTGATGATGAGCGGTTCGCGACGGGCGGTCATCACGGCGCCGAGGAAGCCTGCCGGGGACAGCTGTGCGCGGGCTGCCTCTAGCCGGTGGGCCAGCCCCGTACTGGTGCTGGCCAGGACCTCCTGTGCCTCGGTCCGGCGTCCCTCATCGTGCCCAAGGAGCGCATCGATGAGGTTGACGAGCGTGGACTTGCCCGAGCCATAGGCGCCGGTGAGCGACCAAGAGCGGGGGCGGCGCAGATCATCGAGGGAGTTGGCCAGGCGATCGAGTACGTCGAGGGCTCGGGCGCCCACGTAGGGCGAGTGCAGTTCATCCAGCACGTCTCGCTCCACGTTGGTGGAACGCATCCGGGAGCCGACGAGCTCGATGCCAGCAGGGAACTCGGTGCCACCGGAAGTCTTGCGGGCGGCCTTGGGCCGCGATGGGGTCTCGGTGGTCACTGGGAGATCTCCTCGATCAGGGGGAGTTGCTGCTCAACGGTGCTGCGGAGCTCTCGGGCCTCGGCGACGGCGAGCTTGGGGTAGGTGCGCGCCCAGTCCTGCCGGGTCGGGAACCCCGGCCGCTTTCGGACATGGTCGTACTGGGCGTCCAGGACTTCCCAGGCGAGCTCGAAGGGATCGGAGTTGAAGACGAGGCTGCGCTGCCCAACGGCTTCGATGAGCTGCAAGTCGGGTGTGGTGGCTGCGACGCGCTCGATCGCCGCCGCGATGTCGGGCTCGCGGATGCGGAAGGCTCGTCCGGGAGCGCCGTGTTCGTTGGCGAGCCGGGCGAGAGAGATCGACCCGGCGTTGCGCGTCATCGTGGCGGCGTAGTCCAGGCATGCGTAGGCGACGATCCGGTCCGGGAGGGTGATGCGCGTGCCCGTGGTGAACTCCCACTCCTGCCGGCCGGAAACCGAGTGCTCCACGGTCTCGATCAGACCCAGCTCTCGGAAGGGGCAGGCCAGCAAGTCTTCGAGCGCGCCGGGTGCACCACCCTTGGCCCGCTTCGCGGGGACGTACATCTTTGTGATGCAGTCGACGTCCTTCGTGATCGATCCCTTGACCGGCGCCTCTTCGTAGGAGAGGTTCACGTGACGCACAATCAGCTCTGTGAGATCAGGTGCTGAGAAGCGGGCGAACGGGGCGAGCTGGAAGGCGACGTACCAGGAGGGCGCCCAGCTCCTGGCGCCCGGCCGGGAGCAGAGGAGCCACCAGTGCAGCAGCCACAGGCTGCCCTGCTCCTCGAGGTACGGGTCGGCACCGTCCTCGTCAAGGAGCCAGCGCGCCTCCCACGTGGGGTACGACAAGTTAGCGCGAGAGTTCGCTTCGTCGCTGTTCCTGACCTCCCGCGTCAGCTTGAAGGCACGAGACCAGTACCGCATGGCGTTGGCCATGTTCTTGCCGACGCCGAGGAGGAGCGGGGCATCGTCCCCGAGGAAGACCTCCGGGTTCTCCTTTACCTGCATGTATGCCTTATGAAGCCACCCGAAGCGCGGCGCGAAGGTCTCGTGCCGTGCGAAGGAGGGATGGGCGGCTTCTGCGAGCCGGCTATCTGACATGCGAGGCGTTCTCCGTGTCCGTTCGGGCTTGAATGATCTTTGGGCAGGCTGGTTACATTGCGGCGGTCAGGGTTGCCCGTACGCGCCGGACAGCTCGGACTGTCGAGGACACGGCTCGCTCGATGTCATGCGAGGTCGTTGCGTACCCGAGGGAGAACCGGATAGTGCTGTCCGCCTCTTCCCGGCTGCGCCCCATGGCCAAGAGCACGTGGCTCGGGCTAGGCGCCCCGGAGGAGCACGCACTCCCTTCCGAAGCCGCCACATCCGGCATCGAGGCAAGTACCGCATCCGCCGGAGCGCCGCGGAATGTGATGCTGGTCACACCGGGCAGCCGTCGGTCCATCGCACCGTTGATCTGGCAATCGCCGATCTGTTCAACGAGTCCGGCCTCCAGGGCGTCACGCATTCGCGCGATCCGAGGCGCTTCGTCGGCCAGGGAAAGTCGAGCGGCTTCGGAGGCCGCCCCAGCACCGGCAATGCCTGCCACATTCAGTGTGCCGGCCCGCCAACCGCGCTCCTGGCCGCCACCGAAGATCAGCGGGCGGTAGGGCAGGTGGACGCCCCGGCGAACGAACAGGGCCCCGACCCCCTGCGGGCCGCCGAACTTGTGCGCGGACAGTGACAGCAGGTCGATATCCGTTTCGGCGAGGTCGATCGGCAGACGGCCGACCAGCTGCGTCGCGTCGGAGTGGACGAGGACTCCAGCCTCGTGGGCGGCCTGCACAATCGGCGCAAGGTGCGTCAGCACGCCCGTTTCATTGTTGGCCGCCATGAGTGACACGACGGCGACTTCCCCCGCAGCGAGTGCCGCGTAGAGGGCGGACAGGTCCACCAGGCCGTCGGCGGCGACGGGCAGCACCAGGAGCGAGCCGGGCGCTTCGGAGGTCAGCGCCTTCGCCGTCTCAAGCACCGCCGGATGTTCCACCGCGCTCGTCACCAGTCGCCCCCCGACCGCGAACGCCGCCCGCAGAGCGAGATTATTCGCCTCCGTGGCACCGGAGGTGAAGATGATTTCTCCGGGTGAGCAGTTCAGGAGGCCAGCTACCTGACGGCGCGCCAGATCAACGCGATCGGCGGCCTCGCGTCCCGACCGGTGAGTACTCGATGCGTTACCGACAGTGCGCATCGCGGCGAGGGCGGCTTCCAGCGCTTCGGGGCGGGCGGGTGCCGTCGCGTTGTAGTCGAGGTAGGCCGGACCCGCAGCAGGTGACTCGAATGTCACGCTCTACCCCGTTTCGTTTTGCTCTGGCCGATCAACTGGTGGAGCTTCTCGTGCGGCGCGAGCCACTCCACCAGCAGTACCCCACGATCCTAGCCGGAGCGAGGGACGGGTGGGGTGAAGCCCTCGATTTCCGCGCCTCCAAAGCCGCGCACCACCACCCAAGCGAACAAATGTTCCCACAGGTCGACTCTGGCGTTCAGCAAGGTGAAACCCTTTACCTGCCAGCGAAGTTCGGCTGTGCCCGATGCCTGCGCCGCTGTCGGCAGCCGGATTCCCGGGACCGACCGCGGCGTGTCAGTGCCCAGGGCTAGGGTTTGATCATCGGCCGGGTAGCGGGGAAGGTCACACCGCACCCCGGCGACGTGACCGGATCGGGCAAAGGAGAGACACCGCGGTGTACGGGGACAGCGGAATGCGAACAGACCTGGCCGCGGCATGATTGGATCCCCCGGCATTTCGTTCGAGTCGGTCCTTGGTGGCGCACCCCTCCCCTACATACGCTCTCTCCTGGGCGAGCAGGCCTGTGACCTCCTGGGCCTCCTGTACCAGGGGCAGGACGTCGAAGCCGCGCTCCGCAAGGTCGCGGCATCAGCCGTCTCCCCAGAACGGATCATCGGCGACCCGGCTGGGCGCGCCGACTTCCTGCAGCTGCTTCCGGAGGACAAGCGGACCGAGCTCGCTGGCCGCCTCGGCCGGACCGCTGGCGATGACGACTTCTTTGCGACCCTGCCCTGGTCTCTGGAGCAGCGCCGCACACTCTTGGGCTTTCTCGGACTGGTCGTCGAGCGGGCGCCCGAGCCGCCGCCGACGTTCAGGGGCTCCAGCACGCCGCAGTACGGGCTCTTCCCGCACCAGCGGCTCGCGGCCCGCCGGGTGCAACGATTGCTGTACTCCGGGGAGCGGCGGGTCGTGCTGCACCTGCCCACCGGTGTCGGCAAGACCCGCACCGGCATGAACATCATCTGTGATCACCTGCGCCGTCACGAACCGACCGTTGCCGTATGGCTGGCCCGAGGACGTGAGCTCCTGGAACAGGCGGCCGTGGAGTTCGAGAACGCCTGGGCCGCCCTCGGTAACCGCGAGGTCTCCGTGGTGCGGATGTGGGGGGACGCACCGATCGACCTCAACGGCATCGAGGACGGCATCGTGATCCTCGGCCTCGACAAGGCCACCGCCGCCGCGGGCACGGACCCGACCTTCCTAGACCGCCTCGGCGTGCGCACTACGCTCACCACCTTCGACGAAGCCCACCAAGCCATCGCCCCGACCTACCGCCGAACTGTCGACGCACTCACCCTGCGCAGCGACTCGAGCCTTCTCGGCCTCACAGCGACCCCTGGCCGGACCTGGGCCGACATCGCCGAGGACGAAAGGCTGTCGGACTTCTTCGCGCGCCAGAAGGTGATGCTGGAGATCGACGGCTACGACAACCCCGTCACGGCGCTCATCGAGCAGGGCTACCTCGCCCGCCCCCATTTCCGCACCGTGGCCGCCGAGTCCGGCACCACGCTCAGTAGCAGGGACAAGCAGGCCCTCGCCGCCTCGTTCGACATCCCAGACACGCTCATGGCCCGGCTCGCTGGCAACGTGCAGTGGAATCTGCAGGTTCTCCGCACTGTGCTCGACCTCAGCCAACACCACCGGCGAATCCTTCTCTTCGCGGCCTCCGTCGAGCACAGCCGCCTGCTGGTGGCAACTTTGTCTGTGCTCGGCCTCGACGCGGACCAGGTCACGGCCGAATCCTCGCCACGCCACCGCGATCGGGCCATCGCCCGGTTCAAGGGACCGAGCACCAGACCGATGGTCCTCTCCAACTACGGAGTCTTGACCACCGGCTTCGACGCGCCAGCCGCGAGCGCAGCCGTGATCGCCCGCCCGACCGGGTCCCTCGTCCTCTACAGCCAGATGGTCGGACGGGTCATCCGCGGCCCGAAAGCCGGCGGTACCCCAACCTGCGACATCGTCACCGTGATCGATCCCGCTGTCCCGGGCTTCGGAGACGTAGCGGAAGCATTCACCAACTGGGAGGACGTGTGGAAGGCCCGATGACATCGAAATACTCGATTGTCACCCCCGACCTGACGGTTAAGGCGCTTCAGGACAGCGGTTACAAGTCCACCGCCCACGCCATCGCCGAGCTCATCGACAACGGCCTCGAAGCCGAGGCCGATCTCGTCGAGCTGTTCGTCGTCGAGGGCAATGAACACACCGGGAAGCGCGCACGGTACCGCGTCGAGAAGATCGCCGTCCTCGATAACGGCACCGGCATGTACCCCGAGACCCTCCGGCAATCCCTTCGCTTCGGCGCCGGCAGCCGGCAGCAGCGCAAGGGTATCGGCCGCTTCGGAGTCGGCCTGCCCAACTCGAGCATCTCGCAGTGCAACCGCGTGGACGTCTGGTCCTGGACCAACGGGCCCGAGAACGCTCTACACACCTATCTCGACCTCACCGAGATCGCCCAGGGCCTCCAGGAGGTACCGGAACCCAAGCTCGACGCCGTGCCGGATGAGTGGCAAGCCTTGTCCGAGGGACTCGGCCGTTCCGGCACTCTGGTGCAGTGGACAGAGCTCGAGCGCGTCCAGTGGCGGGGTGCCCAGACCACCATCACGAACACCGAGAACCTGATCGGCCGGATCTACCGGCGCCTGCTCGCGAAGGGCAAGCGGATCAAGCTCGTCCCCGTGCGCGGATGGGCGGAGCTGCCCGGGGCCGGCGACACCCGCCCGAACGATCCGCTGTACCTGATGACGCCCAGCTCCACGCCCACGCCGTTCGACAAGAAGCCAATGTTCCGCGCTTACGGCGCGAGCAACACCGGCGAGATCGGCGTTGAGAGGTTCATGGTCCGTGCGGCAGATGGGCATGAGCACCCCGTCCTAGTGCGTTCCTCCATCGCAGTTGACGCGGCACGCCGCACCGACATCGAGGGAGAGCCCTGGCCTGCGAACGTTCCGCCGAGCCTCAAGCCCGGTGAAACGCCCTGGGGCAAGCATGCCGCGAGGAACCTCGGAATCTCCCTCATCCGGGCGGACCGCGAACTCGATCTCGACACCGGATGGGTCAACTCCTACGACCCGGTTGAGCGGTGGTGGGGCGTGGAGATCGACTTCCCTCCGGCCCTCGACGAGATCTTCGGCGTCACCAACAACAAACAGTCCGCGACGATCTTCTCCAGCCTCGCTCACTTCAACTGGCGCGAGGAGGCCGCAGGGCTGTCCTGGGAGGAGTACCGAGAGGAGCTGCGCGACGAGGGAGATACTCGTCTTCCGCTCATCGAGATCGTCTACCACATCCGCGAGAAGCTCCTCGGTCGACTGCGCACCGAGCTCGCCCACCAGACCGAGGGGACGCGGTCCAGCCGCAAGCGGCACGAGACGGCCGAGGTTCAGGCCGAGGTGGCGGTGCAGCGTCGGCGCACCGAGACCCGGCCGAGCCTGACCGATCAGCTCGCCGAAGAGACCACCGAAGAGGTCAGCAAGCAGCTGCAGTACGAGAGCCTGGTCGAGACACACCGCTACAGCCCGGCCGACGCCCAGCGCATCATCGAAGAGACGATGTCGCAGGGCAAGCACGTGCGGCTTCTGACCAGCCGCAACCCAGATTCGCCCGCCTTCTTCAACGTCGAGTACATCCCCGGCATGCTCCAGGTCGCCCTCAACATAGACCACCCGGTCTACAGCGATCTGATCGCCGTCCTTGACGGGGACATCGACGGGGCGAGCCGTGAGGAACTCGCCGGACGTCTCACCTCCGCAGCCAACGCCTTCAAGCTCCTCCTGATCTCCTGGGCGAGGTTCGAAGACGAGCAGCCCGAGAAGCCGCGCGAGCGTGCGAAGCGGATGCGCCAGGACTGGGGCCGCCTCGCCAGCGAGTTCCTTGGTGCCAGCGACGCCGACGACGAGGACGACGAGTGACGGTCGACCACGTCTGGCGCCAGATCGAGCAGCTCCTCGCTGCCGCAACCAACCGCGTCGTCCTGGTGGCGCCCTTCATTAAGAAGGAGGTTTTCCAGGCGGTGCTCGACGCTGTGCCCGCGGACGTCGAGGAGATCACCTGCGTCACCCGGTGGTCTGTGCCCGAGGTGGCCGCAGGGGTCTCCGATCCGGAGATCGCCGAGCTGGCACAACGGGACGGACGTGCCACCATCCGGCTGTGCCACAGCCTGCACGCGAAGCTGTACGTAGCCGATGAACGCTGTCTCGTCGGGTCTGCCAACCTCACGGGCAAGGCCACCGGCCGCGTGCCCGCGGCGAACATCGAACTCCTCATCGAAGCCGGCGTGACCCACCCGGAGATCCAGCGGGTACTGGCGGCTCTTCAGGCCAGCACGGTCCCGGGGACGGTGGAACTGGCCCAGCAGATGCGCGAGCAGGCGTCCCTCATGCGCGATGACGAAGACAGCCCCCGCGTCGTCGTACCCGGTCAGGACGAGCAACCGGCACGCTGGCTGCCGGAGACGCGCAACCCTGACCGGCTCTACCGGGTCTACAACGGGCGACACCACCACATCGGGAGCGACGTGCTCGCCGGTGTGCTTCGGGACCTTGCCCACCTGGACATCGGCCCCGGCCTCGACGAGCAAACCTTCGGCTCCGAGGTCCTGGCCCGTCTTCACGCCATGCCCGAACTGCGTGCATTGACGGCAGCCGGTCGTGTGAGCCTTGCCGACGCACAGGCGGAGCTGCTGGCCGCAGGAGATCTTTCGGCTGAGCAGGCCCAGCGCACGGTGGAGACGATCGCCGCCTGGCTTCACTACTTCGACGACGTCCACTTCGTGCCCACTGGCCCGTGGGAGATCCGGCAAGGTAAGGAACTCGCGTAGCGGCGCCGCCGGGGGCCGGGCGGCGTGGCCGATGCTGCGCTGCCCGCCCTCAGCGACCCACCCCGGCCTCGATGGCAACGTCCAGCACGGACCGGAGCAGCACGGTATTTTGATGGTGCCCACAACGGGCTCGATCGTGGTGCGTACGGCGGAGAAGGCACGGGACATGGCAGCAGCACGGCTCCCGTATCTGCTGGGGCATGCCGAAATCGCCGACCTCTTCGGCGTCGAACGCCAGACCTCAGCAAAGTGGCGCGTCGATCGCACGCTGCCCGAGCCGGATCTCGTCGCCTCGGGCAACCCATACTGGCTGCTGGCCACAGTCCTCGCGCTCACTGGCCGGCGCGTCACCGAAGATCGCTTGCGCGAGTACGAAGCGAAGATTCCCGACGGATACCGCGCCGAGAGCCGAGAACCTCTGCCCGTCATCGTGGGGATCCAGGAAGTTGCCCTCATCCTCGGGACCGACCAGCAGACGGTTTCCCGGTGGCGCCACCGCAAGCGGATCGCCATCGCCGACCTAGTGCTGTCGCGTTCCCCGCTCTGGCTGCTCGACACCATCACCGCGGACGCGACCGAGCGCGGGCGCAGCCTCGTGGCGGAGGAGGTCGAGCGGCTGCAGGCTGGCGTGCGCGTCCCCCAGAAGCCACGGGGCCGCAGAGTAATGACCGAGTCCCGGCCGCCCAGGAAGCCGCTACCAGAACCGCAGAGCTTCACCAGCTCCGAGCAGGAGGAAGCGGTCGCGTTCGTCACCGAAATGCTGACCGAGGGACACACCGCGGTAATCCGGCCAAAGCGATAGGCGCTCCCTGCCCCGTAGACCCTGTGCAGGTTCCCGTGCGGTTGCACTCACACACCCCCAGGTGAGAGAAACAGTTGATGAGAGAGATTCTATCCATAGAATCTCCCATGGGGTCCAATCTCATAGGGGGATTCATGCCATGCGACACCTGTGCCATCACGGCACCAACCTGCACGAGCGACGCGCTATCCACATCATGTGGATGGGAGGTCAGCCCATGAGGGTGATCTCCTACGGCGGCGGAGTCCAGTCAACGGCGCTCCTCGTCCTCGCGGCTAGGCACGAAATCAGCTACGCAACCTTCTTGTTCGCCAACGTCGGCGACGACAGTGAACACCCGGCGACCCTCGCCTACATCCGCGACATCGCCGCGCCCTACGCAGCCAACGCGGGTCTCGAGCTACACCAGCTTCGGCGGACGCGGCGGGACGGCACGACCGAGACCCTCATGGAGCGGCTGAACCGGCCGGGTATCCGCTCGATCCCCATCCCCGTTCGGATGGCGAACGGAGCACCCGGGCGTCGGTCCTGCACCGCGGACTTCAAGATCAAGGTTGTCGGGCGGTGGCTCCGGCAGCACGGAGCCACCGCCGACGCTCCAGCAACCGTTGGGATAGGCATCTCTGTCGACGAAATTCACCGGGCCAACCGCCGCCGAAGCGAACCCCACGAGCACATCGAGTACCCGTTGCTCGACCTGCGGCTACGGCGCGACGACTGCGAGCAGATCATCAGGGACGCCGGCCTCCCCGTACCTCCGAAGAGCTCCTGCTTCTTCTGCCCCTTCCGCACGGTCGACGCCTGGCGCCAGCAGCGGCAGTCAGATCCGGCACTATTCGCACAGGCGGTAGCGCTCGAGAAGACCGTGAACGGCCGACGCGCCGCCCTCGGCCGCGACCCGGTCTACCTCACCCGCTTCGGCAGGCCTCTCGCAGAAGCCATCCCCGCCCAGCGCGAAACCCAGCCCGAAGAGACGGAGGACGGTGGCTGTGATTCCGGCTGGTGCATGACCTGACCCGAACACTCGCCATCCCGCTGCTTCGCCCGGCCGGGCAGTCAGCGCGCTAGAGCAGGTGGGCGCATGTCAGCGGCGGGGTCTGCCACGTTCAGGTCCTCTCGCCGTGCGAACCGCTGCGGCCGACGGTAGGGACCCTGAGATCGGCCTGGGAGGAAGATGACGCTCGCTTCGCCCGAACGGAGGAAGAAGTCGCCGACGCCCCTCGCGGTCCGAATGGATCGCAAGTGATCACCGGCGGGATGGCGTCGGTGGCTGGGAGCCGACTGGGAGCCGATCTGCTCCCCGAGCCCCTTTGAGACTCCCCCAGACCGTCCGAGGCCAAGGCTCTGACCAGGGGAAACGCCGTTTGCGCAGGCGGGGGTCTTGGGTGGACCTCATTCGGGACGAAGAGGTCGTGGGTTCAAATCCCGCCACCCCGACAGCTGAAACACCAGGTGAGAGCCGGTGCAGGGAAACCTGCACCGGCTCTTTCCGTGTTCTGAGGGACCCGGGGACCGGTAGCCGCCGCCGTCAGTAGGGGCGGGGGGACATGATGTGCGGTTCGATGGCCGGGGCCTCGAAGATGCAGCGTGGTACGCCCGGACCCGGTGTCGCGCGGACGGACACCTGCGTCGGTGGATCCGTCGGCAGTTCGACGTGCACGGTCACGGGGTGGTCGTCGTGCGTCGTGGCGTGTCCGGTCTCCTTGCCGTCGACCAGTACCTCCACGACGGCGGTGTGCCCGGTCTGGACCGTGGCGCTGACCGAGTGCCCGTGGTGGTCGATGTGGAAGTGATGGCGCCGACCCATGAGATCGCCTCCCGGCAGTACCCCCTCACGACCAGGGTAGCCACGGGAGCGCGAACGGGCGGCTCGAACCTTTCTGACAGGTGTGCGCCCGGTCCTACGACACGCCTGAAGGGCTGACCCGGCTCATCGCTCCTCGGGAGCGGCGAGTGCGGCGAGTTCGGCCCTGGCCAGGGCGAGGAAGGCCGCGGAGGGACGGGCCGGCACGGCACGTGCCTCGGCGAGGTCGTCGAGGTGGTCGAGGACCGCGCCGAGGGTGGTGAAAGGGCCGACCGGACGCAGCAGCCACAGGCGCCCGCGCGGCCGGGGCGGGAGCCCGAGCTCGGCGAGGGCCTCGTCGGCCTCGCGGTCGAGGTCCCGGAGGTCGGGCTCGGGCAGCGGGGCGCACTCCACGCCGGTGATGTGGCCGTGGCCGTCCAGGGCGGTGTCCACCGCCCAGTGGGTGGAGCGGTCGGGGATCCAGGTGCGGTCCGCCGGAGGCCAGACGTACGGGAGGAACACCCAGCGCAGGTCCTCGGGCGCCGGCTCCCAGCCGAGCACCTCCAGCTCCCGCATCTCGGGCAGCCGGTCCGGCTCCAGTTCGCTGCGGCCGGTACGGCGCAGTGCGAGCGGGTGCGGTGTTCCGTCCTCGTCCCACGACATGCGGGCACGCTATCCGACCTGGTGACCGATATGCGTGACCCGCGCGTACGGTGCTACGCCCGCGGCCGGTCCAGCGGATTGGCCGCGATCCGGGTGGCCGCGCCGCCGGCCACGTACGCGGCCGCCGCGCACGTCGGCTTGCGGGCGGCCTGGTCCTCGACGAGCGCGAGGAACGCGGCGCCGAAGTCGCCCCGCGGGTAGGCGGCCAGGAGGTCTGCGGTGAAGGCGGGATCGAACTCGGCGACGCGCAGGCCCGAGACGTCCGCGCTGGTACCGACCTGCAGCAGGTGGCTCTCCACGTCCTCGGCGGCGCTCACGTCGTCCCGCATGTGCAGCACGATGATCTCCTCGGCGCGCGCCCGACGGGCCGCGGGCCAGCCCAGGCCCGCCGTCAGGACCCGTGCGACATGGCCGCCCGCCTCCTCGAAGGGCAGGGTGTGGCTGTCGAAGGGCGGGGTCAGGCCCAGATCGTGCACCAGCGCGCTGACGTAGAGGAGTTCCTCGTCGTACGCCAGCCCGTGCCGGCGCGCGTACCGGGCTCCGAAGGCGAAGGAGCGGACCGAGTGGTTCAGGAGGTCCGTGTCCGCGTACTCCGCGGCGATCTCGTGCGCGGCGCGGGCGGATGCGGTGTCAAGTGTCCACGTCTTCATGGGGCGTCAGCGTAGGCGTCGACTGAAGTCGATCTCGGACGGGGGCTCCCCCGGCCAGTTCAGCCGGGTCGGGGCGGGCGGCGTCTCGGCGAGGACGGTGCCGCGCGAGACCACGTACCGGGGGCGGACCTGGCGGCGGATCGCCTCCTCGGGCGACGGGGCAGGGAGCAGCACGAACGAGGCGGGGTTGCCGGCGGTGACGCCGTACTCCGTCTCCGCGAGGCCGAGCACCCGCGCCGCACGCTCCGTCACCATCGAGAAGGCCAGCGGGATCTCGTCGGCGCCCGTGAGCTGGGCGGCGTACAGCCCGACGAGGGCGGTCTGCAGCGGGTCGGCGGTGCCCAGCGCGTTCCAGGGGTCCATCACGTCGTCGTGGCCGAAGGCGACGTTGACCCCGGCGGCCAGCATCTCCTTGACCTGGGTGAGGCCGCGCCGCTTGGGATAGGCGTCGAAGCGGCCCTGGAGGCCGAGGTTGGCGAAGGGGTTGGAGACCAGGTTGATGCCGGAGCGGGCGAGCAGGCGCTGGAGTTTGAAGCTGTACGCGCCGTTGTAGGAGCCCATGGCGGTGGTGTGCGAGGCCGTGGCGCGTCCGCGCAGCCCCGAGCGCAGGGCGAGGGTGGCCAGCAGTTCCACGAAACGGGACTGCTCGTCGTCGATCTCGTCGCAGTGCGCGTCCACCCGCAGGCCGTGCTCCTCGGCGAGCGCGAAGGCCGTGTGCAGGGAGGCCAGGCCGTCCTCGCGGGTGTCCTCGAAGTGCGGGATCGCGCCGACGACGTCCGCCCCGCGGGCCACGGCCTCGCGCAGCAGCCCCTCGCCGCCCGGGAAGGAGACGATGCCTTCCTGCGGGAAGGCCACGATCTGCAGGGTCATGAAGTCCCGGACCCGGTCGCGTACCTCCAGCAGCGCCTCGAGTGCGGTGAGGTCCGGGTCGGTGATGTCGCAGTGGGTCCGCACGTGCAGCACCCCGTGGGCGGCCTGCCAGCGCAGCACTTCGGTGGCGCGCGCGATGACGTCCTCGCGGGTCAGGGTCCGCTTGCGCTCGCTCCAACAGGCGATGCCCTCCCAGAGGGTGCCGGAGGCGTTGGGGCGGGGTTCGCCGACGGTCAGCGCCGTGTCGAGGTGGATGTGCGGCTCGACGAAGGGAGGCGTGAGCAGGCCGCCGTGGGCCTCGACGAGGATGCCGGTGGCCGGTGGTTCCTTCTGGTCGTCGTACGGGATCACCCGCGCGATGCGGCCGTCCTCCGCGACCTCGACGTCGGACAGGCCGTGGGTGTGCAGCAGCCGGGCGCCCCGGACGATCATCCGCATGACGCCAGCCTAGACAGACCTCCGGCGGTGCGGGCCTAGCCGCGCTTGGCCTGGGCCTTCTGCTGCATGCCGCGCGTCTTCGCGGCGGTGCTGTGCATGTCCTGGACCGCCGCTTTGGCGCGGGCCTCGGCTGCCGTGTTCTTCGCCAGCGCACGCTCGGAGTCCTGGTGGCTGTGGTGGCCGGTGCGGGCCTTCTTGGCCATGATCGTTCCTCCTCGGACGGGACGGCCGACGCGTTCCACTCTCCGCCCGTTCCCGGCGGTCGGCATCCCGGGGAGCGCTGCGGCCACAATGGAGCGCATGACCAGCGACAGTGAGATGACCCCCGACCTGCCCGACTGGGAGAAGCGGTTCCGGGCACCGCGCGTCGGGCTCCCCGACTGGGCCGAGGACGCCCCGGACCGTTCGCTCTTCGTCTCCAACGCGACCGGGACCTTCGAGCTCTACGCGTGGGACCGCGCCACCGGCGAGCAGCGGCAGGCCACCGACCGCCCCAACGGCACCACCGACGGCACCCTCTCCCCCGACGGGGAGTGGATCTGGTGGTTCTCCGACACCGACGGCGACGAGTTCGGCACCTGGGTGCGCCAGCCCTTCGCGGGCGGCCCCGACGAACCGGCCACCCCGGGCCTGGAGCCCTCGTACCCCGCCGGGCTGGCCAT
The DNA here is from genome assembly GCF_053615355.1 of Streptomyces sp. CLCI03. Taxonomy (NCBI): domain Bacteria; kingdom Bacillati; phylum Actinomycetota; class Actinomycetes; order Kitasatosporales; family Streptomycetaceae; genus Streptomyces; species Streptomyces sp. CLCI03. Next base: position 3,839,326 of record NZ_CM132132.1, read on the forward strand.
CGGACGGGACGGGACGGCGGTCGTGGGCCGCTCCACCGACGAGGACGGCTCGACCGTGCACGTGGTCCGGCCGGACGGTTCCGCGCCCACCGTGATCTACCGGCACCGGGAGTCCGCCGGCGTCGGCGACCTGTCCCGCGACGGCTCCCTGGTGGCCGTCGAGCACACCGAGCACGGCGACGCGATGCACTCGGCCCTGCGCGTCCTGGCCCTGGACGGGAGCACCGTCGCCGAGCTGGACGACACCCGGGGCGGGTCCGAGGAGCTGGGCCTGGAGGTCCTCGGTTTCGCGCCGGTCGTGGGCGACACCCGGCTGCTCGTCGGTCACCAGCGGCGCGGCCGCTGGGAGCCGATGGTCTGGGACGTGGCCACCGGCGCCGAGCAGGAGCTGGCGATCGACCTGCCGGGCGACGTCAGCGCCGAGTGGTATCCGGACGGGTCCGCCCTGCTGGTCGCGCACAGTTTCGAGGCGCGCAGCGAGCTGTGGCGCTACGACCTGGCGGCGCGGGAGCTCGTCCGCGTGGACACGCCCCCGGGGTCGGTGTCGGGAGCCACCGCGCGGCCCGACGGGACGGTGGAGTACCTGTGGTCCTCGGCCGCCGAGCCCTCGACGGTACGGTCCACCGCGGGCGGGATCGTGCTGGACCCGCCCGGTTTCCGGGCGCCCGGTTCGGTGCCGGTCCAGGACGTGTGGGTGGAGGGCCCGGGCGGGCGGATCCACGCGCTGGCGCAGCGGCCGGTGGGGCACGGCGAGGGCCCCTTCCCCACGATCTTCGAGATCCACGGCGGGCCGACCTGGCACGACAGCGACTCCTTCGCGTCGACCCCGGCGGCCTGGCTGGACCACGGCTTCGCCGTGGTGCGGGTCAACTACCGCGGCTCGACGGGGTACGGCCGCGAGTGGACCGACGCCCTCAAGCACCGGGTCGGGCTGATCGAGCTGGAGGACATCGCGGCGGTCCGGGAATGGGCGGTCTCCTCGGGCCTCGCGGACCCTGCGCGCATGGTGCTCTCGGGCGGTTCCTGGGGCGGGTACCTGACGCTGCTGGGGCTGGGCACGCAGCCCGACGCCTGGGCCGTGGGCCTGGCCGCCGTACCGGTCGCGGACTACGTGACGGCCTACCACGACGAGATGGAGGCGCTGAAGGCGCTGGACCGCACCCTCTTCGGCGGTACCCCGGAGGAGGTCCCGGACCGGTTCGAGGCGTCCTCGCCGCTGACGTACGTGGACGCCGTGAAGGCGCCGGTCCACATCGCGGCCGGGGTGAACGACCCGCGCTGCCCGATCCGCCAGATCGACAACTACGTGGACCGCCTCGCCGCGCGCGGGGCGGTGCACGAGGTGTACCGGTACGACGCCGGGCACGGTTCGCTGGTGGTGGAGGAGCGGATCAAGCAGGTCCGGATGGAGTTGGAGTTCGCGCTGAAGCACCTGCCGCACTGACCCTGCGGGAGGGCGACCGGTGCACCCCCCGTACGGTGGTGGGGTGCACCGGTTTCTCCTGACCCCGCGCTGGTGGGGGATCAACGTCTTCGTCGCGCTCGCCGTTCCCTTCTGCCTGTACATGGGGTCCTGGCAGCTCGGCCGGTTCGAGGACCGCGTCGACAGCCACCGGGAGGCGAACGCGCAGCAGCCCGCGGAGCAGGTGGCCGCGCCTTTGGAGTCGCTGCTTCCGGTCGACAGGACGACGTCCGGACGGATGGCTTCGGCGGCCGGGGAGTACGCGGACCAGCTGCTGGTGCCCGAGCGGCGGCTGGACGGCGAGTCCGGGTTCTACGTGCTGACCCTGCTGAAGACCGACTCCGGCAAGGCCGTCCCGGTGGTCCGGGGCTGGCTGCCGGGGGTGGCGGATCCCGCGAGGGCGCCCGCTCCGCCGACCGGTCGGGTCGAGGTCTCCGGAGCCCTGCAGTCCGCGGAGAACTCCGGGACGAAGGGGGTCCACTCCCAGGGCGGGCTGCCGGCCGGGCAGCTCGGGGTGATCGGGGCGGCCTCGCTGGTCAACATCGTCCCGTACGACCTGTACGACGCCTGGCTGACCGTGCAGACCCCGTCGGACGGGATGATTCCGGTGCCGGCGCAGGCACCGACCAACACCGGGCTCGACCTGAAGGCCTTCCAGAACCTCGGCTACACCGGCGAGTGGTTCGTCTTCGCCGCCTTCGTGCTCTTCATGTGGTTCCGGCTCTACCGTCGCGAGGTGGAGACCATCCGCGACGCCGAGGCAGGCCTGCTGGAGCCCGCCGCGCGGTAGCCCCGCCGTCCGGGAGCACGCCCCGGCTCCCTCCCGGACCGGCTCCGGAGCACGCCCCCTAGGACAGCGGGATCGCGCCTGTCCGGTACACCGTTCCGCCGCACGCCTCGGGGATCGTCGTCCGCGTGGTCGCGGCCCCCGACTGCGGGGTGTGCGAGACGGCCACACCGGCCGGGGCCGGGGACGCGCCCGCCTGCGGTTCGGTGCTCGTTCCGCTTCCCGTACCGCCCGTGGCCCCCGCCGTGTCGCTCTGCGGGGCCTTCCCGCCCGCGTCCGGGTTCGCCGGCGTACAGCTCTCCCCCGACGGCACCCACGCGAAGCGGACCTCGTACGCCGTGTTCGGCGGGAGCACCAGCGCCGGAGCGGCCGCCGCCGGGTCGGGCAGCAGCCCGCTCGCCGGGTCTCCGGCCGTGTGACCGACCACGGAGACCCCGGAGGCCGCGCCGGTCCCCGTTCCGGGCGCCGGGGCGGCCGTCACGGTGTCCTGGCCGCTGACGGTGCAGCCCTGCGCCGAGACGTTGGTGACCCGGAAGCTGCCGTAGACCCTTCCGTCGGTCTCCGGGGCCCGGGCCGAGCCCACCACGCCGAGCTGGTCGGCCGCGCATCCGGGCACTCCCGGGGCCGCCACCGGCGGCAGCGGGCCCGAGCCGACCACCGAGCCTCCGGTACCGGCCGGTCCGGCGGAGGTCCCGGCGCCCGACCGGCCTGCCGTCAGGCCCTCCACCGAGGGGCCCGCCGTGGCGCTCGGCTGCCCGGTGCCCCCGCCCACGGACGGCAACTCGCCGAAGGACCGGGTCGACCTCGGCACGGATCCGAAGCCGTTCTGGTGCGGGTCGGAGGGAAGTGCGGCGCGCTGGTCGCCGGTGGCCGAGCCGTGCCCGGCCATCGCCGGGTGATCGGTGGACGCCTCTTCGGCGGCGGACAGGTGCAGCGCGGTCGGGATCGTCGTCCCGGCGAGCAGCACGGCCGCGGCGGCGCCGACGAGGGCCGCCCGGCGGTTGCGGGTCCGGCGCGCGGGGACGGCGTCCCGTAGTCGCTCCAGCGCGTTCGCGGAGGGCTGCAGGCCCTCGACGGCCCCGCGCAGGAGGATGCGCAGCTCTTCCTCACCGCTCGTCCCGCTTGGCTGGGTGTGGTCGTCCATCATGACTGCGCAGCCTCCATCGCCACCCGCAGCGCGGCAATGCCCCGCGATCCGTACGCCTTGACCGATCCGAGCGATATGCCGAGCGTTTCGGCGACCTGGGACTCCGTCATGTCCGCGAAGTAGCGCAGCACCAGTACCTCGCGCTGCCTGCGCTGCAGTCCACGCATCGCCTTGATCAGATCGTCCCGCTCCAGCTGGTCGTACGCGCCCTCTTCGGCGCTGGCCATGTCCGGCATCGGCTTCGAGAGCAGCTTGAGGCCGAGGATGCGGCGACGCAGGGCGGACCGCGAGAGGTTCACGACGGTCTGGCGCAGGTACGCCAGCGTCTTCTCCCGGTCGCGGACCCGGTTCCGGGCGGAGTGCACCCGGATGAAGGCCTCTTGGACCACGTCCTCGCAGGAGGCGGTGTCGTCGAGGAGCAGCGCGGCCAGGCCGAGGAGCGAGCGGTAGTGCGCCTGGTAGGTCGCGGTGAGGTGGTCGACGGTGGTGCCGGCCACCACCTCGGCGGGAACGGCCGCCTCAGCCGACTCGGCCGTCTCCGGCTTCTCGGCCGTCTCGGCCTTCTCCGCCTCGCTCTTGCCGCTCCCGTCCGTCTCAGCGCTGTCGCGCGGCGCGGGCACGAGGCCGCCCCGGATCGTCACGGCCGTGCGTACGGGCGCCTCTGTCGGCCCCACCGGCGGAACGGGCACGATCACGGGGAAACCGCCGCCGGACGCACGAAGACCGCGGCGGGACGGGATGATCCCGATCTGCGCCGGACGGACGGCCGGTTCGAGCAGTGTGTCTGCCACGCCGGTTGGACACGCGTCCCCCCATCAGGGTTGTACGCGCGAGGCATCCTCACCAGCAAAATCCCTCTTGCCCTCATGCGTACCCGCTCTTCCCGATTGCCCCGTCTTTATCGAGACGGCAGTCGGGCCATCACCTTGATCAAGGGATCAGCACCGATCCTACAAAGCGAATTACGCAAATTCACCTGCGATCAGTTCCGCGATCTGTGTGGCATTCAGCGCTGCGCCCTTGCGGAGATTGTCCGCGCACACGAAGAACTCCAAGGCGTAAGGATCGTCGAGCGAGACCCGCACCCGGCCCACCCAGGCGGGATCCGTCCCGGCGGCGTCCACAGGCGTGGGGAACTCCCCGGCCGCGGGGTCGTCCACGAGGACCACGCCGGGCGCGGCCTCCAGGATCTCCCGGGCGTGCACGGCCTCCACCTCGCGCTCGAAGCGGGCCCGCACGGTCAGCGAATGCCCCGTCAGCACCGGCACCTGGACACAGGTCACCGACACCGGGAGCTGCTCCAGCTGCAGGATCCGGCGCGTCTCGCCGCGTACCGCCAGTTCGTGCGAGGACCAGCCGTCCGCGCGCAGCTCACCGGACCAGGGCACGACGTTGAGGGCGAGCGGGGCCGCGAAGGGACCGGTGTCCTCGCCGACGGCGCGTCGTACGTCCCCGGGCTGCTCGCCGAGGGAGGTCCCGGCGACCAGCGACTGCTGGCGGCGCAGCGTCTCGGAGCCGGCCCGCCCGACGGCGCTCGCGGCCTGGTACGAGGACACGACCAGGTCGCGCAGCGCGTACTCGGAATGCAGCGCGCCCAGGGCCGCGACCATGGTGGCGGTCACGCAGTCCGGGCCGGCGACGATCCCGCGCGGCCGGATCCGTACGGCGTGCCCGTTGACCTCGGGCACCACCAGCGGGACCTCGGGGTCCTCCCGGAAGGCGGCGGACAGGTCGATGACGACCGCGCCGCGCGTGGTGACCACGGGGGCCCACCGGGCCGACACCTCGGCCGGGGTGAGGAAGAGGGCGACGTCGCCCGGTCCGAGGCCGTCGAAGGCGTCCTCGGTGAGGGCGATCACCTCGGTCTCCTCCGCGCGGACGACCAGCATGCGGCCGGCCGAGCGCGCGGAGGCGATCAGGCGGATCTCGCCCCAGACGTCCGCCCGCTGGGACAGCATCTGGAGCAGGACCGACCCGACTGCTCCGGTCGCCCCGACCACGGCGAGTGCCGGGCCGGAGGACCGGGTGCGGGTCATCGTCCGGTGCCGCCGTAGACGACGGCTTCGGCGCTGTCGGAGTCGAGGCCGAAGGCCGTGTGCACGGCGCGGACGGCCTCGTTGACGTCGTCCTGGCGGGTGACGACCGAGATGCGGATCTCGGAGGTCGAGATCAGCTCGATGTTCACGCCCGCGTCGGACAGCGCCTGGAAGAAGGAGGCGGTGACGCCCGGGTTCGTCTTCATGCCCGCGCCGACCAGGGAGATCTTGCCGATCTGGTCGTCGTAGCGCAGGGAGTCGAAGCCGATGGCGCCCTTCGCCTTCTCCAGCGCCTCGATGGCCTTGTGGCCCTCGGCCTTGGGGAGGGTGAAGGAGATGTCCGTGAGGCCCGTGGAGGCCGCGGACACGTTCTGCACGATCATGTCGATGTTGATCTCGGCGTCCGCGATGGCACGGAAGATCGCCGCGGCCTCGCCCGGCTTGTCCGGGACACCGACGACCGTGATCTTGGCTTCGGAGACGTCGTGCGCGACTCCGGAGATGATGGCGTGCTCCACCTGCGCGTCCCCTTGCGGATTCTCGTTGCTGACCCAGGTGCCCGGCAGTCCGGAGAAGGACGAGCGGACGTGGATCGGGATGTTGTAGCGGCGCGCGTACTCGACGCAGCGGTGCAGCAGCACCTTGGAACCGGAGGCCGCGAGCTCCAGCATGTCCTCGGAGGAGATCCAGTCGATCTTCTTGGCCTTCTTCACGACGCGGGGGTCCGCGGTGAAGACGCCGTCGACGTCGGTGTAGATCTCGCAGACCTCGGCGTCCAGGGCCGCGGCGAGCGCGACGGCCGTGGTGTCCGAGCCGCCCCGGCCGAGGGTGGTGATGTCCTTGGAGTCCGCGGACACGCCCTGGAAGCCGGCGACGATGGCGATGTTGCCCTCGTCCAGCGCGGTGCGGATACGGCCCGGCGTGACATCGATGATGCGCGCTTTGTTGTGGACCGAGTCGGTGATCACGCCTGCCTGGCTACCGGTGAACGACTGGGCCTCGTGGCCCAGGTTTTTGATCGCCATGGCCAGCAGGGCCATGGAGATCCGCTCTCCGGCGGTCAGCAGCATGTCGAACTCACGCCCCGCAGGCATCGGAGATACCTGCTCGGCGAGATCGATCAGCTCGTCCGTCGTGTCGCCCATCGCGGAAACCACGACGACCACCTGGTGGCCGTTCTTCTTGGCATCCACGATCCGCTTGGCAACACGCTTGATGCCCTCGGCATCGGCTACGGAGGAGCCTCCGTACTTCTGCACGACAAGGCCCACGTGCGCTCCTCGCTCAGTCCGTCTCATTGCTGGTGCAGTGTAACGAGCGACCGGGATCCGACCGCCTCGTACCACATCATGAGACGAGAAGATCAGAGAATGAGTTCCCTGTCCGGCCGCCGCGTTTCGCCCACGCGCTCACGCGCTCAGGTACGGCCGAGTCCGCCGAGTTCCTCGGCCATCACCTGTCCGGCCTGTTCCGCGAGGTCCTCCTCGGTCAGGTCCTCGTCCGTGTCCAGGCCGTCCAGGGCGGCGAGTGGCTGGTCGAGGCGGACGTGGGCGATCAGCGACTGCAGTGCGCGCAGGGTCGCCGAGGCCGTCGGACCCCAGTTGGTGAAGTACGAGAACTGCCACCACCACAGCGCCTCGGTGACCCGACCGGCCTGGTGGTGGATGAGTCCGTGCCGCAGGTCGGCGACCACGTCGGCGAGGTCGTCCGAGATCCGGTGGGCGACCGGGGCCTTGCGCGGCTCGTACGGGTCGAAGACCTCGGAGTAGACGTCGACCGGCTCCAGCATGACCGCGAAGCGCTCGCGCAGGTCGTCCACGTCCGGCTCCGGGCCCAGGTCGGGCTCGTAGCGCTCGTCGGGCAGTACGTCCTGGTACGCGCCCAGCCGGCCGCCCGCCAGCAGCAGCTGGGACACCTCCAGGAGGAGGAAGGGCACCGCGCTGTCCGGGTCCTCGCCCTTGGCCACCTCGGTGACCGCGACGATGAAGGACTCGATCTGGTCCGAGATCGAGGCGGCGAAGTCGTCCGGATCCTGTCCCAGGGCGTGCAGCGTTGCGTCAGACATCGAGAAGTCGCCTTCCTTCAAAGGCCCGCCCGAGCGTGACCTCGTCCGCGTACTCCAGATCTCCCCCGACGGGGAGCCCGCTGGCCAGGCGGGTGACCTTCAGGCCCATGGGCTTGATCATGCGGGCGAGGTAGGTGGCGGTGGCCTCGCCCTCCAGGTTCGGGTCGGTGGCCAGGATCAGCTCGGTCACCTCACCGTCCGCCAGGCGAGCCAGCAGCTCGCGGATGCGCAGGTCGTCCGGGCCGACGCCCTCGATCGGACTGATCGCGCCACCGAGGACGTGGTACTTCCCCCGGAACTCGCGCGTCCGCTCGATGGCGACGACGTCCTTCGGCTCCTCGACGACACAGATGACCGTGGTGTCCCGGCGCGGGTCGCGGCAGATGCCGCACCGCTCCTCCTGCGCCACGTTCCCGCACACCGCGCAGAACCGGACCTTGTCCTTGACCTCCAGCAGCGCGTGCGCGAGGCGGCGGACGTCGGTGGGCTCGGCCTGCAGGATGTGGAAGGCGATCCGCTGCGCGCTCTTGGGCCCGACGCCGGGCAGCCTGCCCAGTTCGTCGATCAGGTCCTGAACCACGCCTTCGTACAACGGACTGCCTTCTTTCGTCGGGTAGGGATGGAGGGGCTAGAACGGGAGGCCGGGGATACCGCTGCCGCCGCCCATGCTCTGGGCCAGCGGGCCCAGCTTCTGCTGCTGGAGCGTCTGCGCATTCTCGTTGGCCGCCTGCACCGCGGCGACCACCAGGTCGGCGAGCGTCTCCGTGTCCTCGGGATCGACGGCCTTCGGGTCGATCACCAGGGCGCGCAGCTCGCCGGATCCGGTGACGGTCGCCTTCACCAGACCGCCTCCGGCCTGGCCCTCGACCTCGGTCCGGGCGAGCTCCTCCTGCGCGGCCGCGAGATCCTGCTGCATCTTCTGGGCCTGCTGGAGCAGCTGCTGCATGTTGGGCTGGCCACCACCGGGAATCACAGGGCACTCACTCCATACGTCGTACGTCGAGACCTTCGGAACGCTGGTCAATCCGAGCCTACGTGCTCCCCGGGCGCCGCGCCCTACGCCGTGAGGACCAACTCTTTCGAGTGAGAGACGGGGCGTACGCGTACCTGCTGGAGACCTCCTTGCGGGCGGAATTCCCGGGAATCGTCGCCCATCGCCCGTCATTCGAAGGTAGGAAGAGCATGCGCATCATTGCGCACACGCGCACCACCACACGTCAGCGCAGGCAGAGGGAGTGCCGGGTGAGCCAGCCGGAGATGCAGCCCGAGGGGCCACCCCGGGATCCCCGGGAGGAAGGCGGCGGACCGATGGCGGCGGGCGATCTGACCGGCCGGCCGTTCCCCCTCGGGGACTGGGGCGAGCCCGCCGAGCGGCTCGACGAGCTCTACCGGCGGGTCGAGGCCGACGCGCTGCGCACCGCCGAGTGGTACCTGTCCGACCGCGCGTGGAAGCGGCGCGGTGCGCGCGTGCTGCGCGCCGGGGCGGCCGTGGGCGCCGTCACGGGCGCCTCGATGCCGTTGCTGGAACTGACGGGCTCGATCCCGGGCGCCTCCACGTACGGGTACCTCGCGCTGCTGCTGGGCGCTGCCGCGCTGGCGTGCGACCGGTTCTTCGGGCTGACGTCCGGGTGGATGCGGGACGTGGCCACGGCCCAGGCGGTGCAGCGCCGGCTGCAGACCCTCCAGTTCGACTGGGCCTCGGAGAACGTTCGCGAGGTGCTCGGCCCCACCGAGGGCACCGCCGGCGAGGCCGCGGAGCGGTGCCTGACCGTGCTGCGCCGTTTCTCCGAGGACATCACCGAGCTGGTGCGCTCGGAGACGGCGGACTGGATGGTGGAGTTCCGGGCCGGGCCCGCGCCGCTGGTGATGCAGTCGCTGGGGGCCTCCGGGGGGCGCCCGGACGCGAACGTCCCGCCCGCCCGCTTCCCGCTGCCACCGGGCACCAGACCGAACATGCCCCGGCAGCGGCCGCCGGAGCAGCCGCGCTGAGACGGACGGGGAGCGGTCGGGCCGGGACGGGGCGGGGAGCCTCGCCGGGACGACGGCGGGGCCGGATCCGCGCGGCGGACCCGTACCCCGCCCACCGGAGACGGTCGCCACCTCAGCTGAAGATGATCATCGAACCTTGGCCGAGGCTCCGCGTCGCGGCCGCGTGCAGTCCCAGCCACACGTGCCGTTCCCGGGCGAAGGGGCTGTCGTCGTACGGGATCGGCCCCGCCGGCTCCTCCAGCAGCGTCGGCCGCCCCGGCGGCGCCGGTGCGGCGGGCGGGTTCCCCGGGTCTATCCCGATGGCGGGGGCCACGAACAGCAGCTCCCGCAGCAGCCCCTGTGCGGACCCCAGCGGCCCGCCCCCGGCCAGCAGCTCCTCGTTCGCCAGCGGAGCCGCGAAGTCCACCGGGACATAGGCTCCCGCGTGGTCGTAGTGCCAGACCAGGTGCGACTGCTGGGCCGTGGGCTCGAACATCTCCAGCAGCTGCTCGTAGTCCCCGCCCAGCTCGTCCACCGGGGTCACGGGCAGCCCGCAGAGCTGGAGCATGTACGCACGCCTCAGGAAATGCAGGGCGTCGTAGTCGAAGCCGGCGACCGGGGCGACATCTCCGCTCAGGCCCGGCATGTAGGCGAAGACGGGCACGGACGGCAGTCCGGCCGCACCCAGCGCCCTGTCGTACGAGGCGATCTCTTCCGCGAAGGGGTTGTCGGGGCTGTGGCACAGCACGTCGACAAGGGGGACCAGCCACAGGTCACAGGCCACTCGGCCTCCGATCAGTCGATGCCGCCGATCCGGCCAGCGTAGTGGGCCGGACACCCTCCGCGAAGGGGTGCGCAGAACCTCGGGCCTCAGAGGCGGGCGGCCCAGGCCAGCGCGTGCTCGTTGTAGCCGCGCACGATGCCGCGCACCGCGTCGGCGTCGGCGAGCGTCACGGCGTCCACCAGCTCGCTGTGGCCGTCCCACAGCGCCGCCCGCAGTTGCGGCTCGCGCTGGAGGTGGGGGACGGCGAAGACCCAGCACTGCACGCGGATGCGGTGCAGGAACTCGGAGATGTAGGTGTTGGCGACCAGCCCGCTCAGCTCCCGCCAGAAGCGCAGGTCGTAGCCGATCAGCACTTCGAGCGAGCCGCTCTGCGCGGCCCGGCGGGCCTCCTCGCCCCGGCGGCGCACCGACACCAGCAGCTCGCCGGAGCCGGGGGCGGTGCCGCGCTCGGCGAGGCGGCGGAAGATCCCGTCCACGACGAGCGCACGGGCCTCGATCATGCCCCGGAAGTCGTCCACGGAGAAGATCCGCACGCGGAAGCCGCGGTGCTGGACCAGTTCGAGCAGCCCTTGGGCGGAGAGGTCCACGAGCGCCTCGCGCACCGGGGTGGCGGAGACCTCGTACTGCTCGGCGATCTGCTTGACGGTGAACTCGGTCCCCGGAGGCAGGCGTCCCGCGAGCACCTCGTCACGCAGCGCGTCCGCGATCTGCTGGCGAAGTGTGTTGCGGGTGACAGCTCCGCTGCCTGGCATAGGGGTCCGTCTCCTGTCGTAGAGCTTCGGACACCATAGGCCAGACGACGCGGCTGAAAACCGATCGGTAGCCAACCGATATCCGACATCCGCACCCGCCGTGCGGGGCGGGTGTCGGATGCCGGACATGGGGGGCGGGTGCGGGGCCCGTGCGGGGGCCGGTGCGGGCCTAGCCGGCCGTGGTGTGGCGGTCGGCGACCGTCAGCGCCTCGTCCAGCAGGGCCAGGCCCTCCTTGGCCTCCGCCTCCGTGACGTTGCAGGGCGGGACCACGTGGGTCCGGTTCATGTTCACGAAGGGCCACAGGCCCGACGCCTTGCAGGCGGCCGCGAACTCGGCCATCGGCGCGTTGTCCGCGCCCGCCGCGTTGTACGGCACGAGCGGCTCGCGCGTCTCCTTGTCCCGGACGAGTTCCAGGGCCCAGAAGGCGCCCAGTCCGCGGACCTCGCCGACCGAGGGGTGACGCTCGGCGATCTCGGCGAGCGCCGGGCCGATCACGTTCTCGCCGAGGTGGGCGGCGTGCTCGACGATGCCCTCCTCCTCCATCGTGTTGATGGTCGCGACGGCGGCGGCGCAGGCCAGGGGGTGGCCGGAGTACGTCAGGCCGCCCGGGTAGGGGCGGGTGGCGAAGGTCTCGGCGATGGCGGCCGAGATGGCCACGCCGCCGAGCGGGACGTAGCCGCTGTTGACGCCCTTGGCGAAGGTGATCAGGTCGGGGGTGACGTCCCAGTGGTCGGCGGCGAACCACTTGCCGGTACGGCCGAAGCCCGACATGACCTCGTCCAGGATGAAGACGATGCCGTGGCGGTCGCAGAGCTCGCGCACGCCCGCGAGGTAGCCGGGGGGCGGGGTCATGATGCCGGCGGTGCCGGGCACGCTCTCCAGGATGATCGCCGCGATGGTCTGCGGCCCCTCGAAGGCGATGGTGTCGGCGAGGTGGGCGAGCGCGCGGGCGCACTCCTCGGCCTCGGTGGTGGCGTGGAAGGCGGAGCGGTAGAGGTACGGGCCCCAGAAGTGCACGACGCCGGCGGCGGCCGTGTCGGAGGGCCAGCGGCGCGGGTCGCCGGTCAGGTTGATCGCGGCGGCGGTGGCCCCGTGGTAGGAGCGGTAGGTGGAGAGCACCTTGGCGCGGCCGGTGTGCAGCCGGGCCATGCGGACGGCGTTCTCGACGGCCTCGGCGCCGCCGTTGGTGAAGAAGATCTTGTCCAGGTCGCCCGGGGTCCGCTCGGCGATGAGGCGTGCGGCCTCGGAGCGGACGTCGACGGCGAAGCCGGGCGCGAGGGTGCAGAGCCGGGCGGCCTGCTCCTGGATCGCGGCGACGACCTTGGGGTGCTGGTGGCCGATGTTGGTGTTGACCAGCTGGGAGGAGAAGTCGAGGAACCGGTTGCCTTCGTAGTCCCAGAAGTACGACCCCTCGGCCCCGGCGACGGCGAGGGGGTCGATCAGGGCCTGGGCGGACCAGGAGTGGAAGACGTGCTTCCGATCTGCGTCCTTCACGGCGGCAAGGGTGTGCGAGGCGACATGAGGGGTCATGTCGTCACGCTAGAAGTGCGCAGGTGGGGCGGGATATCGGCGGACTGTATGGGGGTGGGGGGCCACTCTCGGCAGTCTGTCTGCGCGGGGCGCGGAGCCCCCTCGCGGGATTGACAGCATCCTGTCGTTATGACAGTCTATTGTCATAGAGCACGAACCCACGCCGGAGGCGAAGCACCATGAGCGAGACCCCGCGCAAGCCCGTCCACCTCGCGGTCTACGACACGTACGCGGACTGGGAGACCGGCCACACCACCGCGCACCTCACCCAGCGCGACCACACCGTGCGCACGGTCGGCCTGAGCGCCGCGGAGCCGGTCACCACCATGGGCGGCGTCCGCATCCAGCCTGACCTGGCCCTGGCCGACCTGCGACCGGAGGACTCATCGCTGCTGATCCTCACGGGCGCGTCGCTGTGGGACACGGGCGACGAGCTGACGCCGTTCGCGGCCAAGGCGAAGGAGTTCCTGGCCGCCGGGGTGCCGGTCGCGGCGATCTGCGGGGCCACCGCCGGCCTCGCCCGCGAGGGGCTGCTGGACGGTAGGACCCACACCAGCGGCGCGTCCTTCTACCTGGCGGAGCAGCCCGGCTACGGGGGCGCCGAGAGCTACGTCGAGGCCGACGCGGTGACCGACGGCGACCTGATCACGGCGGGCCCGACGGAGCCGGTGGCCTTCGCCCGCGAGGTCTTCGCCCGGCTGGACGTCTACAAGCCGGACGTCCTGGACGCCTGGTACGGGCTCTTCCACGACTCGGACCCGGCCGCGTACCCGGTCCTGATGGCGGCGTCGGCGGCCGGCGATGCGTGAGGCGACGCACGAGCCGCTGCCGGTCGGGGGCGGTGCGGACCTCGACGACGGCGACGACGGCGACCATGGCGACCACCTCGACGGCCTCGGTGGCATCGGGGCCGGGGAGTTCGGGGCCGCCCGTACCCAGCAGGACCTGCTGAGCCGTACCGCGCTCGGGGTGTTCCGGCTGAACGGCCAGTTCCTCGCCATCTCGGAGGAGCTGGCCAAGCCGGCCGGGCTGACGGCCGCCTGGTGGCAGGTACTGGGCGCGGTCCTGCGGGAGCCGCTGCCCGTCGCGGGAATCGCCCGGAGCATGGGCATCACCCGGCAGAGCGTGCAGCGCATCGCGGACCTGCTGGTCGCCAAGGGCCTGGCCGAATACGCCCCGAACCCGGCCCACCGGCGGGCGAAGCTGCTGCGGCCCACGGAGGAGGGGCGGAGCGCGGTGGACCGGATCGGCCCGGGCCACGCGGCGCTGGCGGCCCGCCTCACCGCGGAGCTGGGCGATGCCGCCTTGGCGGAGACGGTCCGCACCCTGGAACGGCTGGCCACGGCACTGGACGCACTGGAATCCGCGGCGCCGGCCGCCACCGTTCCGGGGCCCGCGCCGGAGTGATCACCGGACGCCGCGAACGATTGTGTCGAAGTCAATAAGCCTGCAAGCACAGCTTGTTACGCATAACGGGGCTGCCCGACACTGCGGCACATGGAGCCGTTGAAGGTAGTGGCACGACTGTGGGAGCGATTCGAGGCACGCGACTGGGACGGCGTGGCCGAGCTCATCGCCGAGGACGCGATCATCGAATGGCCCGTGAGCGGTGAGCGCATCGTGGGGCGCGCCAACTTCATAACCGTGAACAGCGACGACGGCGAGGCGGACGAGAGATCCGTGGAACTGCTGCGGATCCTGGCCGACGGGAACCTCGTGGTCACCGAGGTGGAGATACCTCAGGACCACGTCGTCTACCGGGCCGTCTCCCTCTGGACCGTGCGGAACGGGGAGATCGTGGGGGCGAGGGAGTACTGGACCAGCCCCGGCCAGGACCCGGCACCCCGCTGGCGGGCGGGTTACGTCGAACCCCTGGTGGCAGACTGAGCCGCGTGCTCACCGCTCTTCTCGGCGCGACCGGGGTCCTGGCGCTCCTCACCCTCGTCCCCGGCCCGGACATGGCGATCGTCACGAAACGGGCCGTCACCCGGGGGCGCGGTGACGGGCTCGCCACCGTCGCCGGGATCGCCGTCGGGCTGCTGATCTGGGGAGCCCTGACCGTGGCGGGGCTCGCCGCGCTGCTCGCCGCCTCGGCCGAGGTGTACCTGGTGGTGAAGCTGGCGGGGGCCGCCTACCTGTGCCTGCTCGGCCTCCGAGCGCTGCTGCGGCCGGGCGCGGAGCCCGCGGACGAGCGACCCGGGGTGGGCGCCGGCGGGGCCTGGCGGACCGGCCTGGTCGCCAACGTCCTCAATCCCAAGATCGCCGTCTTCTACACGGGGTTGCTGCCCGCCCTCGCCCCGCCCGGCCTGCGACCGGCGGTCGGCATGGCGCTGCTGGTCCTGGTCCATGTGCTGCTCACGGTGCTCTGGCTGGGCACGTACGTGTACGTGCTCTCGCGCGCCGGGCGGTTCTTCGCACGGCCGCGGGTCCGGCGCGTGCTGGACCGGACGACGGGGGTCGTCCTGATCGGCTTCGGCGTGCGGGTGGCGACGACGTGACGGCGCGCCGGGCGTGACGGTCGGGCCGGTTGCGGCCGATCGGGCCGGTTGCGGCCGTCCTGGCCTCCTGGCCTCCTGGCCCTGCCTCGCAGGTATCCCCCGTCATACCTGAGAGCTACGCGCGAACACGGCTCCATGGCGTGACGCCGACCACGGGCCCGGATTTCTAACTTCGTTAGCAGAGAAGAGCGTTCACGGCTCTTCCGGCGACCGGAGGAAGAGGGCCATGGCGACGGGGACGGGGACAGGGACAAAGCCGGGGACGGGGACGGGGACGCGTACCTGGAGCACGGGAGAGACCCGCCCGGCGGGCACGGCGTTCCCCACCGGGAGGGTGGGATCGAGCGGCGGCCGGCTGCGCCGCGGCCTGCTGGCCGCTCTGGTCGCCGCGGCCGTCGTGGTCCCCGTCTGCGCCGCGGCCTCCCCGAACGTCCCGGCCCCCGCGCCCGCCACGTTCTCCGAGGACGCCACGCCCCGGAGCCGGTACGCCGCCAACAGCGCCAATCTCGCCGAGGCGGCGCGCACGGCCGAGAACGCCGACCGCCCCGGCCGGGCGGCCAGGCTGCGTGCCATGAGTGCGGCCGGATCGGCCCAGTTCCTCACCTTCGACGGCCGCGGCACAGGCCGCGCCGTCGAGGTCTTCGGCGAGTTGGAGAGCGCCGACCGGGTCGCCGTCCTGGTGCCCGGGTCCGACACCACGCTGGACACCTACGAGCGGTTCCGTGCCGGAGCCGTCTCCCTCCAGCAGCGCCTGCGGGCCGAACATCCGCGCTCGGCGGTGGTCGCCTGGCTCGGGTACGACACTCCCGGCACGGTGAGCACCACCGTCCTGAGCGCCGACCGGGCCGACGATGCCGCCGCCGAACTGGCCCCCTTCCTGGACCGGTTGCGCGACATATCGGGGCCCGGTGCCCGGATCTCCCTGCTGTGCCACTCCTACGGGTCCGTGGTCTGCGCCCGGACCGCCACCGGGTCCGAGGTCGCTGACGTGGTGTTGTTCGGCAGCCCGGGCACGGGGGCCGGATCGGCCCGGGAGCTGCCGACCGCGGCCAGGGTCTGGGCCGGCCGGGGCAGCGCGGACTGGATCGGCGGCGTCCCGCACGTCCGGCTCGGCGGCATCGGTTTCGGCACCGACCCGGTCGACCCCGCCTTCGGGGCCCGGACCTTCGATGCCGGCGACGCCGGACACAGCGACTACCTCAAGCCCGGCACCGAATCCCTCGCCGGCCTGGCCGCGATCGTCCTGGGCGGCACCCTCGCATCGGAGGCCGACCATGGTTGAGTTCCGCGCCCGCTGGTCCACCCTCGCGGCGGGCATCGACGCGGCCACCCCGGCCGACCGTGACCGCGCGGTGGACGCGCTGCGGGCCTTCGCGATCCTCGGCGTGGTCCTCGGCCACTGGCTGGTCACCGCACTCACCGCACGCGACGGCGGCCTGAGCACCACCAGCCCGTTGGCGCACATGCCGTGGCTGGCCCCGGTGTCCTGGGTGTTCCAGACGCTGTCCGTCTTCTTCCTGGTCGGCGGCCATGTCGCGGCCCGCGGGTACGCGTCGGCGCGCGAACGTGGCCTCTCGTACGGCGCCTGGGCCGGGCGGCGGCTGGGCCGGCTGTTCCGTCCGGTCGCGGCGGTCCTGCTCCTCTGGGCGGTCGTGGCGGGCGGGATGCTGATCGGCGGGGCGGAGCTCGACACCGTCCGCTCGCTGGTCACGCTGGTGCTGTCGCCGCTGTGGTTCCTGCTCGTGTTCGCCGCGCTCACCGCAGCGACCCCGCTCGTGGCCCGGATCGGCCCGCTGTGGCCGCTGGTCGTCGTCGCCGCCGTCGACGTGTGGCGGTTCGGGCTGGAGGGCCCCGAGTGGATCGGCTGGATCAATGTGGCGGCGGGCTGGCTGGTCCCCTTCACCCTCGGCACCGCCTGGTCCCGCGGGGCCTTCGCCCGGCGTGGCCAGGCACTGCTCCTGCTCGGCGCGGGCGTCGTGGCCACGGCCGCGTCGATCCTCTGGGGCGGGTACCCGGCGTCGATGGTGGGTGTCCCCGGGGCCCCCATATCGAACCTGAACCCGCCGACACTGGCCGCGGTGACGTTCGGACTGGCCCAGTGCGGGCTCGCCCTGCTGGTGCGCGCGCCGCTGGCCCGGGCCATGGATCGGCCGAGGGCCTGGGCGAAGGTGGCTCTGGTGAACCTCTCCGCGATGACCGTCTTCCTGTGGCACCAGACCGCCATGATGGCCGTGACCGCGCTGGGGCTGCTGGTCTCGGCCGACCTGCCCGGGCTGCACACGGTGCCCGACTCGGTGGGCTGGGCAGCGGCGCGGCTGCTGTGGCTGCCGGTGTTCGCCGCCGCGCTGTCGCTCTGCTGGGCCGCGTTCCGTGTCCACGAGCAGGCCTCCCCCCGTCCGAAGCCGCCCCGTGCCATCCGTACCGGAGCGGTTCCCCGCCCCAGGGTGGACCCCACCAGGGAGATCACCCATGTCTAGGGCCCGCCTTAGCCTGGACGGCGTGAACCAGCAGACCGAGCCACCCGCCGAGGACGTCCGCATCCGCCTGCCGCGCGGCCTGGCACGGGAGTTGTTCACCGTGAAGTGGGATCCGCTGCCGAGGATGTCACGGCCGCGCTGGCTGGCCTGGCTGCCGCATGTGGTCCTCTGCTACGTGGCCATTCCCTGCGGCGTCCTCACGGGGATGCAGCTGAACGACCATTACAAGGTTTTCGGTTCGGCCGTGCTGGGGCTGTCGCTGCTGACCTCGGCGTCCGTCGTACTCAGCATGTTCCGGCCGATGGCCGCCTGGTGGCTCGCGCTCGTCACCGCCGGCCTGGTCGCCTGGGCCATCCACGACCACGTCGGACAAGGTCAGTCCTGGCCGTGGACGCCCGCCGGGCCGTTCACGCTCGCGCCCGTGCTCCTGATGGTCGCCCTGCGGGTGCCGGCCCGGGTGACCGTCTCGGTCATCGGTATCACGCTCACCCTCAACGGGCTGGCCGACATCGTCCTCAGGCCGCCGCAGAGCCAGACGATCATCGGCGGCGCGGCCCTCCTCTTCGCGTTCGTGGGGATCCTCGGATACGCGCTTCGGGCCACCCGCCTCGCCCGCGGCAAGCTCGTGGAGCAGGAGACCCTCACCGAGGAGGAGCGGGCCCGGCGCACCTTGCTGGAGGAGCGCAGCCGCATCGCCCGCGAGCTGCACGACGTCGTCGCCCACCACATGTCGGTGATCTCCATCCAGGCGCAGGTCGCCCCGCACCTGGTGGAGAACCCGTCGGAGGAGCTCAAGGAGAATCTGGCCGGCATCCGGGAGAACGCGCTGGAGGCGTTGACGGAGCTGCGGCGGGTGCTGGGCGTGCTGCGGTCGGAGCAGCCCGACGATCCCGCGAACCCCCATCATCCGCAGCCCACCCTCGACGAACTGGACAACCTCGTGGACAACGTGCGGGGCGCCGGGCTGGACGTCACGACCGAGATCGCGGGGATACGGCGGCCGCTGACCCCGGGCGTGGAGCTCACCGCCTACCGGATCGTGCAGGAGGCGCTGAGCAACGCGCTGCGCCACGCGCCCGGTTCGCGGGTGGAGGTCGGTATCGCGTACGGGCCGCGTGATCTGCACCTGTGCGTCGCGAACAGCGCCCCGACCCGGTCCGCGCCGCCCTCGCCCGGAGCGGGGCACGGGCTGCTGGGCATGCGGGAGCGGGCAGGCATGCTGGGGGGCGAACTGGCCGCCGGCCCGCGCCCCGACGGGGGGTACGAGGTGAGCGCCGTACTCCCGATGGATCCGCAGGACCTGCCGGCGGTCCCCGCCCCCGAGACGAAGAAGGCCCCATGAGCACCCCGATCAAGGTGATGATCGCCGACGACCAGATGATGGTCCGGCAGGGCTTCACCGTGCTTCTCAACGCGCAGCCCGACATAGAGGTCGTGGGGCAGGCGGTGGACGGGGCGGACGCGGTGGCGAAGGTCGCCGAGCTGGCTCCGGACGTGGTGCTGATGGACATCCGCATGCCGGGGATGGGCGGGATCGAGGCCACGTCGATCATCACGGCGGTTCCGGACGCCGCGGTGAAGGTGCTGGTGCTGACCACCTTCGATCTCGACGAGTACGTGTACGAGGCGCTGCGCGCGGGGGCCTCGGGGTTCCTGCTCAAGGACGCCTCGGCGGACCAGCTCGCCGAGGCGGTGCGGGTGGTGGCGGCCGGGGAGGCGCTGCTCTCGCCGAACATCACGAAGCGGCTGATCACGGAGTTCTCCCGGCTGGGGGCGCCGCGTGCGCCGTCGCGGTCCCGGATCGAGGCGCTGACCGAACGGGAGACGGAGGTGCTGTCGCTGATCGCCCAGGGCCTGTCGAACGCCGAGATCTCGGAGCACCTGGTGCTGGCCGAGCAGACGGTGAAGACGCATGTGAGCCGGATCCTGGTGAAGCTGGGGCTGCGGGACCGTACCCAGGCCGCGGTGTTCGCGTACGAGACGGGTCTGATCCGTCCGACGGGCTACTGAACGCACCCGGGTAGTACTTGAGAGGGACCTCCGGAAATCCCCTTCAGCGGCGACGCGGACGAGGGTGGGACGGACCTACGGTGGTGTGCATGACCGAGACGACCACCGGGGGGACATCCCGGGCACCTGAGTTCCGACTGGCATCTGAGGTGATCGCGACCCTGCGCCGGGATCTCGTCACCGATGCCTTCGCCTACCGGCCGCTGCCGCCGGCGGACACCTCCGGGCGCTTCGTGCGCCGTCTTCCCGGGGTGCTGCGCCGGTACGCACCGTGGCGGCGGCACGCGGCGGTGGGGTTCCTGGCCTTCCTGGTCGGGACCATATCGCTCAACACGCAGTCGTCCGCGTGGGGTGATCTGGGGCCGATAGCGATGACGTTGCTGACGGTGACGCCGGTCCTGATGACGCTGGTGCGGCCGGTCGGCGCGTGGTGGGCGGCCATCGCGATGACGGTGGTGACGGCCGGCATCGGGGACGGCTTCAACTGGCCGTGGACCGATGGCAGCTTCTGCGCGTACATCGTGGTCATGTTCCTCGTCACGCTGCGGACCGGGCCCCGGGTGGCGGCCTGGATGTGGACGCTCACCCTCGTGCTGGGGACGGGGCTCTCCCTCGTGTTCAACGGCCGATGGGGCTCGAACATGCCGGAGATGGCTCTGACCTCGGCCTTCGCCCTGGTGATCGCCGGCAGCATCCAGATACGCCGGGACGCGAAGGCCGAGGTGAGCGCCCAGCAGGAGGTCACGGCCGTCGAGCGGGACAAGCGGACGCTGCTGGAGGAGCGGACCACGATCGCCCGGGAGCTGCACGATGTGGTGGCTCACCACATGTCGGTGGTGGCGATCCAGGCGGAGGCGGCGCCGTACCGCGTGAAGAACCCGCCGCCGGAGCTGGAGGCGGCGTTCGTCACCATCCGGGAGAACGCGGTGGCGGCCCTGACGGAGCTGCGGCGGGTGCTGGGTGTGGTGCGCTCCGCGGACTACGAGGCCCCGGACGCGCCGCAGCCGACGCTGGCCTCGCTGGAGGGGCTGCTGGCCAATGTGCGGGAGGCCGGCCTGAGCGTCGAGAAGACGATCACGGGCTCCGTGCGGGAACTGCCGCAGGGCGTGGAGCTGTCGGCGTACCGGATCATCCAGGAGGCCCTGAGCAACACGCTGCGGCACGCGCCGGGGGCGGCGGCCGAGGTGGAGGTCTCGTACGTGCTGGGTGGCCTGGGCCTACGGATCGTCAACGACCGGGGGACCGGGGACGCGCGGCCCTCGCCGGGGGCCGGGCACGGGATCACCGGCATGCGGGAGCGGGTGGCCATGCTGGAGGGCGAGATGACGGCCGGTCGGACGGCGGCGGGCGGGTACGAGGTGGCGGTGTACATACCGGTGCCCCACCGTGCCGAGCCGGCGCCGGAGTCGAAGGAGGGGACGGCATGACGATCAGAGTGTTGATCGTCGACGACCAGGTGATGGTGCGCGAGGGGTTCTCCGTCCTGCTGAACGCGATGGACGGCATCGAGGTGGTCGGGGAGGCGGTCGACGGCCAGGAGGCCATCGAGCAGGTGACGGCGCTGCGGCCGGACGTGGTGCTGATGGACATCCGGATGCCGCGGATGAACGGGCTGGAAGCCACACGGGAGATCGTGGCCGCCGACACGGACGCGAAGGTGCTGGTCCTGACGACCTTCGACCTCGATGAGTACGTGTACCAGGCGCTGCGGGCCGGGGCCTCCGGGTTCCTGCTCAAGGACGCCTCGGCCCGTCAGTTGGCGGACGGGGTACGGGTGGTGGCGGCCGGCGAGGCCCTGCTGGCGCCGTCGGTGACCAAGCGGCTGATCGTGGAGTTCTCGAAGATCTCCGAGGCCCGCAAGCTCGCCGACCCGACGGGTACGGGGACGTTGACGGAGCGGGAGACGGAGGTGCTGGTGCTGATCGCGCAGGGGCTGTCCAACGGGGAGATAGCCGACCGGCTGGTCGTCGCCGAGTCCACCATCAAGACCCATGTGAGCCGGATCCTGGTGAAGCTGGGCCTGCGGGACCGGACCCAGGCGGCGGTGTACGCGTACGAGACCCGTTTGGTGACACCCGCCTGATCGGGCTCGGCTGCCTTTAGGGTGCGGGGATGGGCTTTGATCCGTGGGATGCCGCGTTCGTCGCCGATCCGTATCCGGCGTACCGGGAGTTGCGGGAGCAGGGGCGGGCCCTGTGGTGGGAAGCCACCGGGCAGTGGCTGGTGCCGCACTACGCCGATGTGAGTGCGCTGCTGCGGGACCGGCGGCTGGGGCGGACCTACCTCCATCGTTTCTCGCACGAGGAGTTCGGCCGCCAGGCGCCGCCACCGGAGCACGAACCCTTCCACGTGCTCAACGGCAACGGCCTGCTGGACCTGGAGGATCCGGCGCACGCGCGGGTGCGCAGGCTGGTGGCCAAGGCCTTCACCCCGCGGACGGTGGAGCGGCTCGTGCCCGCCGTGCGGCGGCTGGCCGGGGAGCTGGTGGGGCGGCTGCGCGCGGACGGGGGCGGGGATCTGCTCACCGTCGTCGCCGAGCCGCTGCCGGTGGCGGTGATCGCGGAGCTGCTGGGTGTGCCCGAGGCGGACCGGGGGCTGCTGCGGCCCTGGTCGGCGGACATCTGCGGGATGTTCGAGCTCCGGCCGGACGAGGAGACGGCGCGGCGCGCGGTGCGGGCGAGCGTCGAGTTCAGCGCGTACCTCCGAGGGCTGATCGCCGAGCGGCGGAGCCGCCCCGGGGAGGATTTGATCTCCGGGCTGATCGCCGCCCACGATGACGAGGGGCGGCTCAGCGAGCAGGAGATGATCTCCACCTGTGTGCTCCTGCTGAACGCCGGGCACGAGGCCACCGTCAACACGACCGTCAACGGGTGGTGGGCGCTGTTCCGCAACCCCGCGCAGCTCGCCGCGCTCCGTGAGAGCCACGATCCCGAAAAGTTGTCCACAGCTGTGGATGAACTCATGCGGTACGACACTCCCCTGCAGATGTTCGAACGCTGGGTGCTCGACGACATCCGGATCGGTGACACCGTCATCCCCCGCGGGGCCGAGGTCGCGCTGCTCTTCGGGTCCGCGAATCGGGATCCCGCGCGCTTCGAGGATCCCGACACGCTCGACCTCGTACGGGCCGACAATCCGCACCTGACCTTCGGGGCCGGGATCCACTACTGCCTCGGAGCGCCCCTGGCGCGACGGGAGTTGGAGGCGTCGTTCGGTGCGTTGCTGGCGGACGGCGTCCCGCCGCTGCGGCTGGTCGAGGAGCCGCGGTGGCGGGACGGGTATGTCATCCGGGGGCTGGAGGAACTGCTGGTGGAGTTCTAGGGCCTGATCCGAATGACAGGCCCTGGATCCCGAAACGGCGCAGGCCGTCCGTCTACGCGATCATGTCGCGGCGGCGCAGGGCGGCGAGGCCCGCCGCCGTCAGGGCCACCGCCAAGGCGGTCAGGGCCAGGAGTGGGGCCGCGTCCGGGTCCTGTGCGCCCGGGAGCCGGGGCAGGTGGGCGAAGGGCGAGAGGTTCAGGACGGCCTGCGGAAGGTCGAGCGCCGGGCCGATCCAGCCCAGGGCGAGCGCGCCCCCGGCCACCACCCATGCGGCCGCCGCGTAGCGCGGGACCGCGCCGTGGAGCAGCGCTGCCAACGCCCCGATCAGCCACACCGCGGGAAGCTGGGCGAGGGTGGCGCCGATGGCCGCGCCCGGATCCCGGCCGTGCCCGATGCCGAGACCGAGGCCCGCGAGCAGCAGGATCAGCGCCGAGCCGCCGAAGGCCACGGCCAGGTGGCCGCCGGCCCAGCGCAGTCGGCCGACCGCGTTCGCGAGCAGCGGCTCCGCGCGCTGCCCCGACTCCTCACCGGCCAGGCGCAGCACCGACGAGACGGCGTACAGGGCGGCGACCATGCCGAACATGCCGGCCATGGTGGCGAGGAAGGCGTCGGTCAGTCCGCCCGATCCGCCCTGAGCACCCTGCCCGCCCATCCGTTCGATGATCTCGCGGGTCCGGTCGTTGTCGCCGACCAGGTCCGCGGCGCCGTCCGCCATCCCGCCGAAGACGACCCCGGCGATCACGAAGCCCGCGCTCCAGCCCAGGACGCTGCCGCGCTGCAGCCGCCAGGCCAGCGCGCCGGCCGTCCCCAGGCGCCCCTCGGCCGGCCCCGGCCGGGACGGCAGGAAGCTCATGCCCAGGTCGCGGCGCCCGGCCAGCGCGTACGCGACGCCCGCCTGCGCGGCGACGGCGGCGGCGAACAGGAGGAGCACCCACCAGCGTTCGGTGGCGAAGGCCCGTACGTTCTCCACCCAGCCGAGGGGCGAGGCCCAGGTCAGGGCCGAGCGCCCGCCGCCCGTACCGGCGTCGCCCGCCGCCTTCAGGACGAAGGCGGCGCCGAGCGCGGCGGCCGCGATGCCCTGGGCGGCGCGGGCGCTCTCGGTCAGCTGGGCGGCGATGGCGGCCGTGCAGGCGAAGAACGTCCCGGTGGCGGCGACGGCCAGCCCCAGGGCGACCGCACCGGGGGCGCCCTGCCCCGCGAGCCCGCCGGCCACGAGCAGGGCGACGCAGGCGTTGGCCACGAGGGCGGCGAGCAGGGCTGCTGTCAGCGGGGCCCTGCGCCCCACCATCGCGGCGGAGAGCAGTTCCTGACGGCCGCTCTCCTCCTCCTCGCGGGTGTGCCGGACGACGATGATCAGGCTCATGGCGGCCGCGAGGACGGCGCCGTGGACACCGGCCCGCCAGGCGGTCAGACCGCCGAGGGAATCTCCGAAGACCGGTCCGTACAGGGCGCGCATCGAGCTGTTGACGTTCATCGAGGCGGCGATCCGGGCGCGTTCGGCGGCGGTGGCGTACACGCTGCCCAGCGAGCCGGGCATGCTCACCAGCATGAGCGTGGCGGCCAGGACCCACACCGGCATCATGACGCGGTCGCGGCGCAGCGCGAGTCGCAGCAGCACCCCGGTGCCGGCCAGTTGGTTCTTCATCGGGACGCCTCTGCGGTGTAGTGGCGCAGGAAGAGCTCTTCGAGGGTGGGCGGGGTCGAGGTCAGCGAGCGCACCCCCGACCCGGTGAGGGAGCGCAGTACGGCGTCCAGCTTGTCGGTGTCGGCCTGGAGTCGGACCGTGTGCCCCTGCACCTGGACGTCGTACACGCCCGGCAGGTGGGCGAGGCCGTTCGGCGGGCCGGCCAGTTCGGCACTGATCGACGTGCGGGTGAGGTGGCGGAGTTCGGCGAGGGTGCCGGTCTCCACGGTGCGGCCCTTGCGGATGATGCTGACCCGGTCGCAGAGGGTCTCGACCTCGCTGAGGATGTGCGAGCTGAGCAGGACGGTGCGGCCGGCGGCGCGCGCCTCGGTGACGCAGCTCTGGAAGACCTCCTCCATCAGCGGGTCGAGGCCGGAGGTGGGTTCGTCGAGGACGAGCAGTTCGACGTCGGAGGCGAAGGCGGCGACGAGGGCGACCTTCTGCCGGTTGCCCTTGGAGTACGCGCGCCCCTTCTTGGTGGGGTCCAGCTCGAACCGTTCGAGGAGTTCGGCGCGCCGGGTCCGGTCGAGGCCGCCGCGCAGGCGCCCGTAGAGGTCTATGACCTCGCCGCCGGAGAGGTTGCGCCACAGGGTGACGTCGCCGGGGACGTAGGCGACACGGCGGTGGAGGGCCACGGCGTCGGCCCAGGGGTCGCCACCGAGGAGCTCGGCGGTGCCGGAGTCGGCGCGCAGCAGGCCCAGCAGGACCCGGATGGTGGTGGACTTGCCGGCGCCGTTGGGGCCGAGGAAGCCGTGGACCTCGCCGGTGGTGACCGAGAGGTCGAGTCCGTCCAGTGCGTGGGTGCGGCCGAACGCCTTGTGGAGGCCGGCAACGCTGATTGCCTTCGTCATGTTTCCGAACGTACGCTAGCTTCACAAGTTTGTGAAGATTGAGAATCTCAAGAATCGCGTAAAGTCAGGAAGGTGGCAGATGACATGGTGAACGTGGACGCCGGGACCGACACCCGGGACGGTGACGCCGTCTCCCGCTTCGTCGAGCGGTTCGCCGCGCAGCTGACCGAGGCCGGGATGCAGCGGATGGCCGCGCGGGTCTTCGCCCAGCTACTGGCCAGCGACGGCGGCGCGATGACCTCGGCGGAGCTGGGCGAGGCCCTGCGGATCAGCCCGGCCGCCGTATCGGGCGCCGTGTCCTACCTGACCCAGGTCAACATGGTCAGCCGCGAGCGCGAACCGGGCTCACGCCGCGACCGGTACGTCCTGCACAACGAGCTCTGGTACGAGACCTTCACGCGCCGCGACCAGGTCCTGACCCTGTGGGAGAAGACCCTGAGCGAAGGCGCCGCCACCCTCGGCACGGACTCGCCCGCCGGGGCGCGCGTCGCCGAGACCGCGGCCTTCTTCGCGTTCATGCAGGGCGAGATGCTGGGACTGATGGACCGCTGGCGGGTCCACAAGGCGACGATCGGCCTCGGCTGACCGCCCGACGCCGCCGGCCGCTCGCCCGTCGCTCGCCCGTCGCTCGCCCGTCGCTCGCTCGGCGCCCGCCCGGCGCCCGGTGATCGAATCCGGAAGCGCCGATACCCGCAGACGCGGCACCGCCCCCGTGCCATGCTGGAACGCATGAACCTGGAGGACCTGGTACGGCTGCGCCGCGCCCGGGACATGATGGACCGCGAGTACGCGGAGCCGCTGGACGTTCAGGCACTCGCGAACGTCGCCCTCATGTCGCCGGGTCACTTCTCCCGCAGCTTCCGCGCCGCCTTCGGGGAAACCCCGTACAGCTACCTCATGACCCGCCGCGTCGAACGCGCGAAGGCGCTGCTGCGCCGCGGCGACATGAGCGTGACGGACGTCTGCTTCGCCGTCGGATGTACCTCGCTGGGGTCCTTCAGCTCGCGCTTCACCGAGCTCGTCGGCGAGACCCCGAGCGCCTATCGGGCCCGTGACCACGACGACGGCGCGGCGATCCCGGCGTGCGTCGCCAAGATCCTCACGCGACCGGTCAGGATCGGAGAAGCGAAATCCGCGCCCTCCTCGTAGCGTCGACGGCATGGACATCAACCTCTCGCAGTGCTTCATCGCCGTCGACGACCACGACAAGGCGCTCGCCTTCTACCGCGACATCCTCGGCCTGGAGGTCCGCAACGACGTCGGGTTCGAGGGGATGCGCTGGGTGACCGTCGCCTCCCCCACGCAGCCGGACGTGGAGATCGTCCTCGAACCGCCGCTCGCCGACCCCGGCGCCTCGGCGGCCGACCGGCAGGCCATGGCGGAACTGCTGGCCAAGGGCCTGCTGCGTGGCGTGATCTTCTCCACCGACGACGTCGACGCCACCTTCGAACACATCCGGGCCGCCGGCGGGGAGGTGCTGCAGGAGCCGGTCGACCAGCCGTACGGCGTCCGCGACTGCGCCTTCCGCGACCCGGCCGGCAACATGCTCCGCTTCAACCAGCCCCGCAAGCACTGAGGACCGACTTGCCCCAGGAGTCCGCGCAGGAGTCCGAGCAGCCGGCCCGCCCGAGAGATGGAGACACGATGAGCAGGGCCACCGGGCCGGACTCCCGACCCACCGCACCTCAGGCACCACAGGCGCAGCACGCTGCCGACAGCCACGGTCTGATCCGCGTGCACGGCGCACGCGTGAACAACCTCAAGGACGTCAGCATCGAGATCCCCAAGCGCCGCCTGACGGTGTTCACCGGAGTCTCCGGTTCCGGCAAGAGCTCGCTGGTGTTCGACACGATCGCCGCCGAGTCCCAGCGGATGATCAACGAGACCTACAGCACCTTCGTCCAGGGCTTCATGCCCACGCTGGCCCGCCCCGAGGTCGACGTACTCGACGGACTCACCACCGCGATCACCGTCGACCAGCAGCGCATGGGCGGCGACCCCCGCTCCACGGTCGGCACCGCCACCGACGCCAACGCGATGCTGCGCATCCTCTTCAGCCGGCTCGGGAAGCCGCACATCGGCCCGCCCAGCGCCTACTCCTTCAACGTGGCCTCCGTCCGGGCCAGCGGCGGCATCACGGTCGAGCGCGGCGCCGCCAAGACCAAGACCGTGAAGGCGACCTTCTCCCGCACCGGCGGCATGTGTGTGCGCTGCGAGGGCCGCGGTTCGGTCTCCGACATCGACCTCACCCAGCTCTACGACGACTCCAAGTCGCTCGCCGAGGGCGCGTTCACCATCCCCGGCTGGAAGTCCGACAGCTTCTGGACCGTGCGCGTCTACGCCGAGTCGGGCTTCCTCGACCCGAACAAGCCGATCGCGAAGTTCACCAAGAAGGAGATGCAGGACTTCCTCTACCGGGAGCCCACCAAGGTCAAGGTCGAGGGCGTCAACCTCACCTACGAGGGCCTCATCCCCAAGATCCAGAAGTCCTTCCTGTCGAAGGACAAGGAAGCGATGCAGCCGCACATCCGGGCCTTCGTGGAACGCGCGGTCACCTTCACCGTCTGCCCCGAGTGCGAGGGCACCCGGCTCAGCGAGGGCGCCCGGTCCTCGAAGATCAAGAAGATCAGCATCGCCGACGCCTGCACCATGCAGATCAGCGACCTCGCGGAGTGGGTACGCGGCCTCGACGAGCCCTCCGTGGCCCCCTTGCTCACCGCCCTGCAGCTCACCCTCGACTCGTTCGTGGAGATCGGCCTCGGCTACCTCTCCCTCGACCGGGCCTCGGGCACCCTCTCCGGCGGCGAGGCGCAGCGCGTCAAGATGATCCGCCACCTCGGCTCCTCCCTCACCGACGTCACCTACGTCTTCGACGAGCCGACCATCGGCCTGCACCCGCACGACATCCAGCGCATGAACGACCTGCTCCTGCGGCTGCGCGACAAGGGCAACACGGTCCTGGTCGTGGAGCACAAGCCGGAGACGATCGCGATCGCCGACCACGTCGTCGACATCGGCCCCGGCGCGGGCACCGCCGGCGGCACCGTCTGCTACGAGGGCACCGTCGAGGGGCTCCGCTCCGGCGGCACCATCACCGGCCGCCACCTCGACGACCGGGCCGCGCTCAAGCCGTCGGTACGCAAGCCCACCGGCGCGCTGGAGATCCGGGGGGCCACCGCGAACAACCTGCGCGACGTCGACGTCGACATCCCGCTCGGGGTGCTCACGGTCGTCACCGGCGTCGCCGGGTCCGGCAAGAGCTCCCTGCTGCACAAGTCGCTCTCCCCGGACGCGGAGGTCGTCTCCATCGACCAGGGCGCGATCCGCGGGTCGCGCCGGAGCAACCCGGCGACGTACACGGGACTGCTCGACCCGATCCGCAAGGTGTTCGCCAAGGTCAACGGGGTGAAGCCCGCCCTGTTCAGCGCGAACTCCGAGGGCGCCTGCCCGAACTGCAACGGCGCCGGGGTCATCTACACCGACCTGGCGATGATGGCCGGCGTCTCGACCACCTGTGAG
The DNA here is from genome assembly GCF_053615355.1 of Streptomyces sp. CLCI03. Taxonomy (NCBI): domain Bacteria; kingdom Bacillati; phylum Actinomycetota; class Actinomycetes; order Kitasatosporales; family Streptomycetaceae; genus Streptomyces; species Streptomyces sp. CLCI03. The sequence continues at coordinate 3,868,218 of NZ_CM132132.1, forward strand.
GAGTGCGAGGGGAAGCGGTTCGACGCGTCGGTTCTGGAGTACCACCTGGCCGGCCGCGACATCAGCGAGGTGCTCGCCATGTCCGTGACCGAGGCCGAGGAGTTCTTCGGCGCGGGCGAGGCGCACACGCCCGCCGCGCACCGCATCCTCACCCGCCTCGCCGACGTCGGACTGGGCTACCTCAGCCTCGGCCAGCCCCTCACCACACTGTCCGGCGGCGAGCGGCAGCGGCTGAAGCTCGCCACCCACATGGCGGAGAAGGGCGGGATCTACGTGCTCGACGAGCCGACCACCGGCCTGCACCTCGCCGACGTGGAGCAGCTGCTCGGTCTGCTCGACCGGCTGGTGGACTCGGGGAAGTCGGTCGTCGTCATCGAGCACCACCAGGCGGTCATGGCGCACGCCGACTGGATCATCGACCTCGGTCCCGGCGCCGGACACGACGGCGGCCTGATCGTCTTCGAGGGCACCCCCGCCGACCTGGTGGAAGACCGCTCCACCCTCACCGGCGAGCACCTCGCGGCGTACGTCGGCGCCTGATCGGCACCTGACCGGCACCGCCTCGGACCCCTGACCCCTGCCCCCTGACCGCTGCGGTGGCAGGGGGCAGGGGTCAGGGCGGCTGCCTAGCGTGGTCGGCGGACGTACGAGCCCCCGACCGAAGGTGCGACCTCCATGACAGACAAGCCCGCCATCGTCCTGGTCCACGGCTTCTGGGGCGGCGCCGCCCACTGGGCCAAGGTCATCCCCGAGCTCCACCGGCGCGGGATGCCGGGGAGAGCCCCGGGCAGATCAGCCAGGAGCTGCCACCCGCGGCCTTCGAGAACATCGCGCCCGACTCGGACGGCTACCTGTGGATCAAGCAGGACAAGTTCCACGAGAGCTTCGCGCAGGACCTCTCGCCGGAAGAGGCGCTGGTCATGGCCGTGACCCAGAAGGCTCCGCTCGGTTCGACCTTCGGTGACACCGTCACCGCTCCGGCCTGGCGGTCGAAGCCCTGCTGGTACCAGGTATCCGCCGCGGACCGCATGATCCACCCCGACGACGAGCGGCGGATGGCCGAGCGGATGAAGCCGCGCAAGGCGATCGAGCTCGACGCGGGCCACGCGTCGCCGGCCTCGCAGCCCGTGCCGGTCACCGACCTCATCGAGGAGGCCGCGCTCGCCCTGTCCGCGCCCTGACCGGACTCGGAGGACCCGGAAACGGAACCGGACCGGGACCCGCGCGGCGCGCGGGTCCCGGTCCGGTTCCGGTGCGTCGGGTGCGTCGGACGCGGTCCGTGCACCCGGTGTGGTCAACGGGGCACGGTGAGCGTCCATGCCCCCGGACGCAGGGTCCACGTTCGGCGACGGACCGGGCCCGTCAGCGCCGCGTCGGCGCGGTAGCGGAAGTCCGCGCCCGACACCGTCACCGTCTTCGCGCGGGCCGTGACCGTCGACTCGGCGGAGCTTCCGCCGCCCGTCCGGACCACGACCTCCGCCGCTCCGCCGTCGTCCCGGGTGCGAACCGAGACGTCCTCCACGGGCCGGTCCACATCCGCGAGCAGCACCCCGTCGGCCTCGACCCGCAGCCGGTGCCGGCTCGTGGCCGCACCGCCGGCCGCCGCCACCGGCCGGACCAGCGTCCGGACCAGCGAGCGGTACGCACTCCACACCGACGGCCCGGCGGGCCGCGGGACCCCGTGCACCGGCGGAATCCTCAGCGCGCCGAGCACGACCCCGTCACTGTCGTCGACCAGCAGGTCACAGCTCCGCACCGCCCCGTCGAGGACGGCCCGGGCCGCGGTGACGGCCGACAGCGGCACGCCGAGGGACCGGGCCAGCCCCAGCGACCCCACGGGGCCCACCGGGACCAGCGCCAGGGGTCCCTCGCCCAGCCCGCGCTCCCGGTGCAGCAGCCCTACGGCACGCACCAGGGCCCGGTCGTCACCGACGATCACCAGCCGTCGATGACCCCGGCGGGCAAGAGCCCGCGCAAATTCCTCCTGCGAATCCGGGAGGCAGATTTTCGCTGCCGCGCCCGCTGACAACACATCTTTCGCGATCCGCACGGACTCGCCGTCGAGACGGCGGGCGACCGGGTCGACGAGCACGAGCAGGCCGCCTACCGGCGCGCCCGCTTGGCTCATGGTGGGCTCTGGAGCCGACACCTCGGTCCTTCCTCGGGTAGCATCTTTGTGCAAGAGGCCCTTGCGCTATTGCGCCAGGGCCTTCGTCTATTCCGGGGTACCGGTCCGACGGCTCAGCCTGCGGTGTACATCGTCGTACGCCCCCTGACCTTGGACATGCCCCATCCGGAAGAGGTGTACGCCTGTGCCCGCTCTTGTGCTGCTCGGAGCTCAGTGGGGTGACGAGGGCAAGGGAAAGGCCACCGACCTGCTCGGTGGATCCGTTGACTATGTGGTGCGCTACCAGGGCGGCAACAATGCCGGCCACACGGTCGTCGTAGGCGACCAGAAGTACGCGCTGCACCTTCTCCCTTCCGGCATCCTCTCCCCCGGATGCACCCCGGTCATCGGTAACGGTGTCGTCGTCGACCCGGCCGTCCTGCTCTCCGAGCTGCGCGGCCTGAACGAGCGCGGCATCGACACCTCCAAGCTGCTCATCAGCGGCAACGCGCACCTGATCACGCCGTACAACGTCACTCTCGACAAGGTCGGCGAGCGCTTCCTCGGCAAGCGCAAGATCGGTACCACCGGTCGCGGCATCGGCCCGACCTACGCGGACAAGATCAACCGCATCGGTATCCGCGTCCAGGACCTCTACGACGAGTCGATCCTCATCCAGAAGGTCGAAGCGGCGCTGGAGGGCAAGAACCAGCTCCTCGCGAAGCTCTACAACCGCCGCGCCATCGAGGCCGGGGCGATCGTGGAGGAGATGCTCCAGTACGCGGAGCAGATCAAGCCGTACGTCGCCGACACCACGCTGATCCTCAACAACGCGCTGGACGAGGACAAGGTCGTGCTGTTCGAGGGCGGCCAGGGCACCCTGCTCGACGTCGACCACGGCACCTATCCCTTCGTCACCTCGTCCAACCCGACCGCCGGCGGCGCCTGCACCGGCACCGGCGTGGGCCCGACGAAGATCAGCCGCGTCATCGGCATCCTCAAGGCCTACACGACCCGAGTCGGCGCGGGCCCGTTCCCGACCGAGCTGTTCGACCAGGACGGCGAGGACCTGCGCCGCATCGGCGGCGAGCGCGGCGTGACCACCGGACGTGACCGCCGCTGCGGTTGGTTCGACGCGCCGATCGCACGTTACGCCACCCGCGTGAACGGCCTCACCGACTTCTTCCTGACGAAGCTGGACGTACTGACCGGCTGGGAGCAGATCCCGGTCTGCGTCGCGTACGAGATCGACGGCAAGCGCGTCGAGGAGCTGCCCTACTCGCAGACCGACTTCCACCACGCGAAGCCGATCTACGAATACCTCCCCGGCTGGTCCGAGGACATCACCAAGGCCAAGACCTTCGAGGAGCTCCCGGCGAACGCCCAGGCGTACGTCAAGGCCCTGGAAGAGATGTCGGGCGCCCCGATCTCCGCGATCGGCGTCGGCCCCGGCCGCACCGAGACGATCGAGATCAACTCGTTCCTCTAGGAGACCCGGTCCCCCCGGAGGGGCGGCAGGCGCACCCCGCGCCCGCCGCCCCTCCGGCGTTCCCGGGGCAGCGCGCGGCGGCGCGGGACGGCCTGTGCACGGCCCCCGGCACGCCCTCCGGCACCCCGAGAGGAAAAGATCCCCGCTCCCTGTCACATCCGTGCGCTCCCCTCCGTCAGCGCTGTGAAGCCACCGACCGAAGGAGAGCAGCAGCCATGACGAACACCTCCCTCTCGCGGATGCCGAACCCGGCCGAATTCGTCCCCGAGCTGAACGACATCAGCGCCGCCCTCTTCCGGGCCACGGGCAACCGCTCCGTGCCGCGGACCACGATGAGCCTGGTCCACCTGCGCGCCGGGCAGATCGTCGGCAACACCTACCTGACCGTCCTGAACACCGGCTTCCTGCGCAAGGCCGGGGAGTCCGAGGAGCGCATCACGGCCGTCTCCTCCTGGCAGGACGCCCCCTACTTCACGGCCGCCGAGCGCGCCGCCCTCGCCCTGGTGGAGGCCACCCTCCAGCCCGCCCCGCACGGCCGTGAGCGGGTCACCGACGAGCTCTACGCCGAGGTCGCCGCGCACTACGACGAGAAGGCCCTGGCCACCCTCACCCTCGCGATCGGGCAGATCAACTTCTTCATCGCCCTCGCCGTGATCGGCAAGCCGCAGCCGGTCGCCTCGCTGGCCGACGAGCAGTGGGGCTGAGGCCCCCGTAGGGCGGGAACGGCTCGGGCGGTCTCGGGGGGCGGGTTCCGGGTGGGCGGAAATATGATGTGCACGGGCTTTTCGCGCAGCGGAAGCAGGGACGAATGGATGCACCTCGGAGCGTTCCGTGACTCCTCGCCGTGCCCCGCGGGCGGCCAGCGCCGACCTGCTCAGCACGCTCGGACGGCTCGCCGACCAGGCCCGTCGCGGGGTGGAGCTGCAGCAGGCCCGGGTGGACCTGGCCGAGGCGCTGCAGAGCGAGATGCTGCCCGCCTCGCTGCCCGCCCTACCGGGCCTGCGGACCGCCGCCCGGTACGCGCCCGCCCGGCACGGCCTGGACATCGGCGGTGACTGGTACGACGGCTTCCGGCTGCCCGAGGGGGCGCTCGCCTTCTGCATCGGTGACGTCCAGGGGCACGACGTGGAGGCGGCCGCCTTCATGGGGCAGGTACGGATCTGCCTGCGCGCCGTGGCGGCCGTGGTCGTCGATCCGGGCGAGGTGCTGAGCCGTGCCAACGAGGTCCTGCTCTCCATGGACCGCGACCTCTTCGCGACCTGCACGCTGCTGCGCTTCGATCCGGAGACCCGGGAGCTGGAGACCGCCCGCGCCGGCCACGTCCCGGCGGTCTGGGCCACCGTCGACGGCGAGTACGGCATCACGAACGACGACGGCGGCCTGCCGCTGAACCTGGCCCCCGACGCGGGGTACGCGGTGACCCGCCGCCGGCTGACGAAGGCGGGGTCGATCGTGCTGCTCACCGACGGTGTGGTCGAGGGGCCGAAGTTCCCGATCGAGGTGGGTCTGGAGCGGGTGGCCGACGTGGTGCGGGAGGCCGCGGGCACCGATCCGGGCGAGCTGGCCGCCGAGGTGATGAAGGTGGCCGACTCCACCGGTCACGCGGACGACGCCGCCGTGCTCGTGCTCACCCACGACGCACGACCCGACCCGCAGGACGCCCCGCAGGACACCTCTTAGAGCGTGTCACGGCCTGCGGGGGCGGCGGGCTGTTGTCTGATGATGTGGTGCGCACCGAGGGATGGCGACGTCTGCCCGCAGCTCTGCTGCCGATCCTCGCCGTCGCCGTCACCTATTACGTGGGTGGCCTGATCGGCCTGTATCAGCGTGTGGTCGTCGACGGCGCCGAGGTGACACCCCTGTGGCTGCCGACCGGCATCGCGGTGGCCTCCCTGCTGTGGTTGGGCCTGCGGGTGTGGCCCGGGATCGCGCTCGGTACGTACCTCACCATCGAGCGGATCACCGATTTCGACCTGCCCGGCCTGATCATCGTCACGGGGAACGTGCTCGCCCCCGTGTGCGCGTACCTGATGCTCCGCCGGGCGGGTTTCCGTATCGAGCTGGACCGGCTGCGGGACGCCTTGGCGCTGGTGTTCCTGGGCGGCCTGTGGCCCATGCTGATCAGCGCCACGATCGGGACCTGGACGCTGGTGCTCACCGGTGACCTGCCGCTGTCGCAGTTCTGGCCCGTCTGGTCGGCCTGGTGGGCCGGGGACGCGATGGGCGTGCTCGTGCTGACCCCTCTGCTCCTCGTCCTGCGCAGGGCCGTGGGGGCCCGGCGGCGGCCCCTGGACGGCTACCGCGCGGCCGAGGCGGCGGTCCTGGCGGTCACCGCGGTGGTCGTCACCCTGGTGGCCACCCGGAGCACCCTCTCGCTGCTCTTCCTCGTCTTCCCCGTGATCATCTGGGCGGCCGTACGCTTCCAGCTCGCCGGGAGCGCTCCGGTCACCCTGCTGGTGTCGGTCCTGACGATCGCGGCGGCGACCGGCCACGCCGGGCCGTTCGCCGACCACACCCTCCTGGAAGTCATGATCAATCTCCAGGCGCTCAACGGCGCGGCGGCCCTGACCGGGCTGCTGCTGGCAGCCCTGGTCACCGAGCAGAACAACGTCCGCCTGAAGATCGAGCAGGTCTGCGAGGACCTGGCGGAGCTGGTGGAACACCTGGCCCCGGGCAAGCCGGACCGCTAGCCACCGGCTGTCGGAGCCCGACTGTCCGAGCTGGACCCAGCCGCCCGGCCGGCCCGTACGCCCACCGCTACGACCGCTGAACACCGGCCCGGTGGCCGCCGGGGCCATGCCGCCGGGGGTTACCAGGCCAGCTGCGAGATCTCCTCGGCGACCACCGCGCACGCGTCCGCCGCCGGGTCGATCAGCGGGAAGTGCCCGACGGCGTCGAGGAGGGTCAGTCCGACCATCTCCCCCGCCTTCGCGGCCGCCGCCACGTACGCCTCGGCCACCTGTGGCGGGACCACGATGTCGTCCCGGCCCTGGACCACCGCCGTGGCGATCCCGGTCGGCAGCAGGGCCGCCGGATCGGCGTACGGCAGCCGCTCGTCCCAGTGGTCCGCCCCGCCCAGCAGCTGCGCGCTCGCGCCGCCGCACACGCCCAGTTCCTCCGCCACCGCGAAGTCGGCGATCGGGGCCAGCGCCACCACGCCCCGCAGCATCGGCGCGGCGGGCAGCCGCCACGGGGAGCCGGCCGGCAGGACGTGCCGGGCCGCGGCCCACAGCGCGAGGTGGCCGCCCGCCGAGTGACCGGTGACGACCGTGCGGCGGACATCGGCCTGCGGGAGGGCTTCGGCCGCCAGCCCCGGCAGGGCGTCCATCGCGGCGGCGACATCGTCGAAGGTCTCCGGCCAACGCCCGGCGACCGGCCCCTCGGCGTTCTGGTGCGGCAGCGAACTACCGCGCCGGTACTCGACGTTGGCGACGGCGAAACCCCGACGGGCCAGGAAGTCCGCGAGGGGTGTGACGTGTTGCCGGTCGTAAGGGGCCCGCCAGGCGCCGCCGTGGAGCAGCACCACGAGCGGTGCCGGGCCCAGGTCCTGGCCCCGCGGGGCGTAGAAGTCGACGACGTGGTCGGGGTGTTCCCCGTACGTGGCGGTCGCGTCCGGCGCCACGGCCGGGTGGGCGAAGGCCGAGGCGGCCTCCGCGGCATCCCGTTCCACTGCGGCGGGGTCCGTCATCGGCTCAACCTCTCGGTAACGCGTGGGACAGCGGGGACAGATGTTCCGGTGTTCCGGCAGAGCGGGACCGTATCAGTCCGGAACGGGCACTTTCGTGCGGGGCCCGGAATATGACCGGGCGGACGGAGCCGTAGCCCCGCCCGCCCGGTGATGTGACGTTTCGCTACCGAGTCACCCGAAAATGTGACCCAGTGTCCGCGCCGCGCGCTCGGCGTCGGCGAAACCGACGTAGAGCGGGGTGAAGCCGAAGCGCAGGACGTCGGGTGCGCGGAAGTCGCCGATGACGCCCCGGGAGATGAGCTCCCCCATGACCTCACGGGCGTTCTCGGTCCGCAGCGAGATCTGGCTCCCGCGGCGGTCGTGCTCCACCGGGGTGACCGACTCGACCCGGCCCTGCGGGACGTACGCCGCCACGCAGGCGAGGAAGAAGTCGGTCAGGGCGAGGGACTTGGCCCGTACGTCTTCGACGGACACCCCGTCCCAGGCGTCGAGCGCCGACTCCAGGGCCAGCATGGACAGGATGTCCGGCGTGCCGACGCGCCCGCGGGTCACGCCCTCGGCCGGCGCGAAGGCCGGGGTCATCGCGAACGGATCCGCGTGACCGTTCCAGCCCGGGAGCGGGGAGTCGAAGTCGGCCTGGTGGCGGGCGGCGATGTACAGGTAGGCGGGCGCGCCGGGGCCGCCGTTGAGGTACTTGTACGTGCAGCCCACCGCGAGGTCGACGGCGTGCGCGTCGAGGTCGACGGGGAGGGCCCCGGCGGAGTGGCACAGGTCCCAGACCGTGATCGCCCCGGCGGCGTGGGCCGCCGTGGTGAGGGCGGGGAGGTCGTGGAGCCGGCCGCTGCGGTAGTCGACGTGGTTGAGGAGGACCACGGCGGTGTCCGCGTCCATCGCCTCGGCCGCGTGCGAGGGATCCACCGGGACGACGGTCAGGCCCGTCATCCGGGCCGCCGACCGCGCGATGTAGCCGTCGGTGGGGAAGGTGGCCGCGTCGACCAGCAGCTTCGTCCGCCCGGGAGCCGCGAGCCGGGCGGCGCCGACCAGCGCCTTGAAGAGGTTGACGCTGGTGGAGTCACCGACGACCACCTGGCCGGGGGCCGCGCCGACGAGCGGGGCGAGCTTGTCGCCGATCCGCTCGGGCGCGGTCCACCAGCCGCTCTCGTCCCAGGACCGGATGAGGAGCTCGCCCCACTGCCGGGCGATGACGTCCGCGGTGGTGTCCGCGACACCGGCCGGGAGCGCGCCGAGGGAGTTGCCGTCCAGGTAGACGACCCCGTCGGGCAGGGTGAAGCGCTCGCGGAGCTTGGCGAGCCCGTCGGCGGCGTCCAGCGCGGCCGCCCGGTCGCGCAGGTCGGCCGAGGACTCCGCCGCTATGTTCGTGGAGTCGTCAGACATAGCTGCGGGCCGTCCAGAGCTCCGGGAAGACGTTCTTCGTCGCCCGCTTCTCCAGCCAGGTCACGCCGGCCGAGCCGCCCGTGCCCGTCTTCGCGCCCATCGCGCGGCGGGTGGCGACCAGGTGGTCGTTGCGCCAGCGCCAGACGAGCTCGGCGACGTCCGTGAGGACCTCGCCGAGGCGGTGCAGGTCCACGGTCTCGTTGTCGTCCGGGGCGGCGTACAGGCCCGTCCAGACGGCCTCGACCTCGGGGGAGGGCTCGTAGCGCAGCGACAGGTCGCGGTTCAGGACGGCTTCCGGGACCGGCAGGCCGCGGCGGGCGAGCAGGCGCAGCACCTCGTCGTAGAGGCTGGGCTCGTGCAGGGCCTTCTCCAGCTCCGCGTGGACGCGCGGGGCGCCCCGGTGCGGGACCAGCATGGAGGAGGACTTCTCGCCGAGCAGGAACTCCATCCGGCGGTACATCGCCGACTGGAAACCGGAACCCTCGCCGAGGGCGGCGCGGTAGGCGTTGAACTGTCCCGGGGTGAGCTGGGCGAGCGGGCGCCAGGAGGCGTTGAGTGCTTCCAGCTCGCGGAGGGAACGTTTCAGCGCATCCATCGCGACCGGGATGTGGTCCTCGCGCAGGGCCTTCGCGGCGGTCTCCCACTCGTGGACGATGACCGTGAACCACAGCTCCATGACCTGGGTCGTCACCAGGAAGACCATCTCGCCCGGGTCGTCCGAGCGGAGGTGCTGGAGGTGGGTGAGGACGTCCGCCTGGACGTAGTCCTCGTACGGGGTCGTGCCGTCGAAGTCGAGGTTCGGGGTTTCCGACCCGCCGACTCCGGAGGCATCAAGGGTTTTCGACATCGCTGTCTCCTCGACACGTGCTTCCGGGTAGCGGTCCGCCCCTTCCGTGAGGTGAGTGGAGCCCCGGTCCCCTGCCCGCAGCATAGGACACCGTCGCGCCGGCGCTCCAGCGGAGAGTGACACAGACCACACAATTTCGGTGCGTGTCACTCCCCGCCGTACGAACTCAGGCGCTCAGCGTGTCCGCCGCCGTCGGGGACGAGTCCCGCAGGAAGGTCGAGCAGCGCTCGTACTCCTCCTTCTCGCCGATCGCCTCGGCCGCGCGGGCCAGGGCGTGCAGGGCGCGCAGGAAGCCACGGTTCGGCTCGTGCTCCCACGGGACCGGGCCGTGGCCCTTCCACCCGGCGCGGCGCAGCGCGTCCAGGCCACGGTGGTAGCCCGTACGGGCGTAGGCGTACGACTCGACGGTGCTGCCGGCCGCGAAGGCCTGGTCGGCGAGGATCGCCCAGGCGAGGGACGACGTGGGGTGCGCGGCCGCCACCTCGACGGCGGGGGTGCCGGCGGCGATCGCCTCGCGGCCCGGCTCGTCGGGCAGGTGGGTGGGGGCGGGGCCCCCGAGCAGGTTCTGGTGAATGGACATGCCCCCAGTCTGCCGGGCCGCCGCGGCCGGGCGAGCGGTGGTCCGCCGGATCCCCGGCGCGGGGCGCGGCGTTGTCGGGCGGGCACGGCGGCGCGAGGGCCGACACGGCAGCGCCCCGGGCCGCCGGAGGCGGATCCGCGCCCCGGCGGTACGGATCAGCGGACGCCGGCCGGGACCGGCGCGGAGGGGCTCGAACAGTCGCATCCGAGGGCCTCGGCCGGGCCGTGCAACACCCGCGCGCCGCGCCCGGCCGCGGTGTCGAGTCGGGCCGCGACGGCGGGGACCACCAGGCTCGGCAGCACGCTCGTGTAGAGCGCCGAGATCTCCCGGTCCAGGTCGAGCCCGAGGGTCTGCGACATCACGTTGAGCCCGGCGAAGGCGCCGACCACCAGCCGTGAGGGCCCCGACGGGTCCACGTGCGGGAGCAGTTCGCCCTGCTCCTTCGCCCGCACCAACAAGGCGGTGTGCAGGTCGATCCATCCTTGGTACGGCGCCGCCCGGTCCAGTTCCCGGCCGTTCTGCTCCAGGGTGAGCCGAGCACTGCCGCGCATCAGCACGTCGTACCGCAGGCGGTGCGAGAAGACCATGCCGACGTCGACGAACTCCTGCGCCCGGAACTCCTGCGGGGTGACCGGCGCGTGCATGATGACCTGGGCGTCGATCACGGCCTGCGCCAGGTCCTCCTTCGAGTCGAAGTGGAAGTAGAGCGCGCCTTTGGTGACGTTGGCGAGCTCGACGATGTCCGTCAGTTTGGCCGCGCCGTAGCCCCGTTCCTCGAACACCACGGCGGCGGCTTCCAGGAACGCCCGGCGGGTGCGCACGGCTCGGTCCTGCATCGCCTGCGTTCGTTCGGCCCTCATCCGCGCATGCCCTCTCCCCCGCCCCGACCGATCGGTCCGGACATGCCCCGGACACGTACTCCGGGGGCAGTTCACACCATCGTGCGGTCACCGTCCACCGCCGCCGTCACTCCTGCCGGGGGACGCCGAAGGGCCCGGCCTCCGTCGTGGGACGGGGGCCGGGCCCTTCGGTTCGACTCGCTGCGGTCGACTACTTCAGCTTGGTACCGGTGGAGCGCAGGTTCGCGCACGCCTCGGCGACGCGCGCGGCCATGCCCGCCTCGGCGGCCTTGCCCCAGGTGCGGGGGTCGTACTTGGACTTCGTACCGACCTCGCCGTCGACCTTCAGCACACCGGCGTAGTTGCTGAACATGTGGTCCACGACCGGGCGGGTGAAGGCGTACTGGGTGTCGGTGTCGAGGTTCATCTTCACGACGCCGTTCTCCAGCGCGGTGGCGATCTCCTCGGCCGTGGAGCCCGAGCCGCCGTGGAAGACGAAGTCGAACGGCGAGGCCTTGCCGAACTTCTCGGCGACACCGGCCTGGAGGTCCTTGAGGAGCTCGGGGCGCAGGACGACGTTGCCCGGCTTGTAGACGCCGTGGACGTTGCCGAAGGACGCGGCCAGCAGGTAGCGACCCTTCTCGCCCAGGCCGAGGGCCTCGGCGGTACGGATCGCGTCGTCGACGGTGGTGTACAGCTCGTCGTTGATCTCGTGGCTGACGCCGTCCTCCTCGCCACCGGTCGGGGTGATCTCGACCTCAAGGATGATCTTGGCGGCGACGGCCTTGGCGAGCAGCTCCTGGCCGATGGCCAGGTTGTCGGCCAGGGTCTCGGCGGAACCGTCCCACATGTGCGACTGGAAGAGCGGGTTCAGACCGCGGGCCACGCGCTCGGCGGAGATGTCGAGCAGCGGACGTACGTAGCCGTCCAGCTTGTCCTTCGGGCAGTGGTCCGTGTGCAGGGCGACCGTGATGTCGTACTTGGCGGCCACGATGTGCGCGAACTCGGCCAGGGCGACCGCGCCGGTGACCATGTCCTTGTTGTGCTGGCCACCCAGGAACTCCGCACCACCGGTGGAGATCTGGATGATGCCGTCGCTCTCGGCCTCCGCGAAACCGCGCAGCGCAGCGTGCAGGGTCTGGGAGGAGGTCACGTTGATGGCCGGGTAGGCGAACTTGCCTGCCTTCGCCCGGTCGAGCATCTCGTTGTAGACCTCGGGGGTTGCGATGGGCATCTGCCGGCTCCTTGGATGTGCGGGAGTGTGCTTATTGCGGGCCCTGACCTGGGGGCGACGTCATCGTCGCGCCTATCTTTCCAGACTCAGCGCAGGGGTCCAGACTGCCGGTCTCACGTCGTGGGCGAACGGCCCGGGATGTTTCACGTGAAACACCCCGGGCGTCCGGGAAAGCGCAGGTCAGGCCGATCGGAGCGGCGTCCGAGATCCTTCTCCACCGCTTCTGCCGGTGGCCGGACAGAGCCGGACGCGGCCGGGACCGGGGCTGACCCGGGGGCCGCGGCGAGGCGGACACGCCCTAGGAGAGGCCGAGGTCCTGGAGCTGGTAGCCGGTGAGGTAGGGCAGGCCGGCCTCGGCGATCGCGTCGGCCGCACCGCGGTCGACGATCGTGGCGACGGCGACGACCTCGCCGCCGGCCTCGCGGACCGCCTCGACGGCGGTCAGCGGGGACCCGCCGGTGGTCGAGGTGTCCTCGACCACCAGGCAGCGCTTGCCCTTCACGTCGGTGCCCTCGATCCGGCGCTGCATGCCGTGGGCCTTCTGCGCCTTGCGGACGACGAAGGCGTCCAGGCGCTCACCGCGCGCCGCGGAGGCGTGCAGCATCGAGGTCGCGACGGGGTCGGCGCCCAGGGTCAGACCGCCGACGCAGTCGAACGCGAGATCGGCCGTGAGGTCGAGCATGACCTGGCCGACCAGCGGGGCCGACTCGCCGTCGAGGGTGACCCGACGGAGGTCGATGTAGTAGTCGGCCTCACGACCGGAGGAGAGGGTCACCTTGCCGTGCACGACGGCCTTGTCCTTGATCTGCTGCAGAAGCGCATCGCGTGTGCCTGACGGCATTACTTCGTTGACGTCACTCATGCCCCTGAGCTTAGAGGGGGCCGAGGAGGGGACCTAGCCGAGCCGACGCCACGTCCAGGTGGTGGAGACCTCCAGCGGATCCACCGGGGTGACCAGGCGCGGGAGGGTGTTCAGCCCGTTCGGCGGACCCGACTGGGGCTCCACGCAGACGGCCTCGGGCTCCTCGTCGTAGATGACCACCCACTCGGCCCGGCTGGTGACCCGCAGTTCGAGGGCGCCCGGCCAGGTGAGCGTGACGTCGACGCCGTGCGGCATGCCGAAGCAGTCGTCCCAGGGGCGGGGCTTCGGGTCGATGCGCTTGCCGGTGGGGATGTGGTCCTCGCCGCGCTCCTCCTGCCATCCGGGCTCGAAGGAGACCTCCGCGTCCGGGCCGCCTGCGCCGAGGTTGCGCAGGAACCAGGGGTGCCAGCCGACCTGGGCCGGGAAGGAGTCCCCGTACGTCTCGACGCCCATGGCGAGGGTCAGCGAGTCCTCGGCGAGCGTGACGACCTGCGTCACCCGGCCGGGGTACGGCCAGGGGTCGGCGAGGTCGTAGGAGAAGGCGGCCTCGGTGGCGGTGGCCCCGGCCGGGCGCCAGGGCGAGTCGCGGCCGAAGCCGTGGAGCGCGTGCGGCGGGTGGTTGAGCGGCATCTGATGGACGGTCGCGCCGTCGTGGAACCGGCCGTTCGCGACCCGGCCGCACCACGGGACCATCGGGAAGGCCCCGTACCTCGGCCCCTGGCGCAGCAGTTCCGTTCCGTCGATGCGCAGGCTGCTGATCCGGCAGCCGTTCTCCTGGTCGACCGTCACCTCGGCGCCGCCGGCGCTCAGTTGCGTACTCATGCGGTCGACCCTAATGCGGCAGGGCCCCCGGATCAGCGACGACGGCGCAGGGCACGGCCGATGACGACCGCCGAGGCCAACGCGAAGGCGGCGGCCGGGGCGATCCACCGCAGGCTGTCGCCGGCGCCTGCCGCGGCCGGTGCGGGGACCGGGGCGTACCGACCGCGCGGCGGCGCGTGGTCCACCTCCTCCGCACTGCGGCCGATCATGGTGCGGCGGGCGTGGGCGGCCTCGGCCGGGGGCCTCGGGGCTCCGTCGGAGCCCTCGAACCGACCGGCGAGGAAGGGGTCCAGGGACGGCGGCGGCACGTCGGTCTCGAAAACGGAGGCGGTGACCTCGGTGACGTCGTCCTCGACGTGTCCGGGGCCCGACCCGTCCGCTCCGCCCTCGCCGTCCTCCGCCTCCTCGGCCTCGGCCACCGGGTCGCTCACGATGTCGGGCGCGGCGGCGAGGGTCAGCGCTCCGGCGGCCCGGTCCAGCAGCCGGACCACGGCCGTGGCCGCGGCCTCGGGCGGGAAGGCCGCGGCGCGCCCGTCCGCGGTCGCCCCGGCGGTGAAGTCCAGCCGGGTCCCGTCCGGGATCGGGGTCAGCCGCAGGTCGAGGGAGAACGTCACCGTTCCGCTGCCCCGGACCTCCGTGCCCGCGCCGTCGAAGACGAAGTGCCCGGGGGCCCGCTCGGTGACGGTCAGGGCGCCCCGGTAGGTCACGGTGCTCCCGCCGACCCGGACCTTGAGCCGGCCCGAGACCGGTCCGGCGTCGGTGTCGGCGTCCTGCTGGAGTCCCGGCACGCACCGGGCCACCTGGGCGGGGTCGCGCAGCACGGCGCGGAGATCGTCTGCCGGTACCGGGACGAACACCTGATGCTCCATGTGGTCGAGCCTACCGACGAGACCCGCACCGGGTCACGAATACCGCGGGTGCGGCAGGGTCGACGGGGGGAGTCCGGGCACCCGCGTGCGTTCCGCGTCGCGGGCGGCGTCCTGCAGGGAGTGGGTCGAGAGCGAACGCAGCGCGGGCGTGTCGCGGTCCACGCGCAGCGGCGGGTCCTGGTCCCGGGCGGCCAGGACGAAGCCCCAGTCCTGCGGCGGTACGTCACTCACGCCGTGGGGGGTGCGGTCGGGCCCGGCGGCGAAGCCCGCGAGCCGGCCACCCGCGCTGTAGGGGGCGGTGCGCAGGCCGGCCGCGCGGAGGGTGGAGTCGACGGTCCAGTAGGCATGCGGGCGCGTGGTCATCGGTCCGGCGTGCACGGCGATGCGGCCCCCGGGGCGCAGGGCCCGCGCGGCCAGCCCGTAGAACTCCTGCGAGTACAGCTTCGTGCTGGGGGTGATGCCCGGGTCGGGGAGGTCGGAGACGATGACGTCGAAGCGGTCGTCGGAGGCCGGCCCCCGCAGCCAGCGGAAGGCGTCCTGCGTGACGACGGCCAGCCGCGGGTCCTCGTACACCCGGGCGTTGAGCGCGGAGAGCATCGGATCGGTGCGGGCGAGGCGGACCACGCCGGGGTCGAGTTCGACGACGGTGACGGAGGAGACGTCCCGGTAGCGGAGCACCTCGCGCGCGGCGAGTCCGTCGCCGCCGCCGAGGACCAGGACGCGGGTGTGCGGGCCGGTCATCGCGGGGTGGACCAAGGCCTCGTGATAGCGGTACTCGTCGTAGCCGCTGACCCGTAGCCGGCCGTCCAGGTACAGGTCGAGGGAGCGCGGGGAGCCGGTCGGCGGGCCGGTGAGCACCAGCTCCTGCACCTCGGTCCGGACGGCGACCCGCACCTCCCCGCCGTAGACGGCGCGCCGGGCGTTGCGCTCGAAGTCGTCGGCGAGGACGGTCGCGGAGGCGAGCACGGCCAGGACGGTCACGTTCGCGCCGATCAGCAGCCAGCGGCAGCGCCTGCTCAGGTCCCGGCGGAACAGCCACAGGACCAGCCCGCCGCCGACGATCACGTTGACGGTGCCGGTGACCATGGCGCCGGTGAGCTGGCCGAGCATCGGGAGCAGCAGGAAGGGGAAGGCGAGGCCGCCGACCAGGGCGCCCACGTAGTCGGCGGCGAAGAGGTCGGCGACGGCCCCGCCCGCGTCCTGTCTGCGGATCCGCTGGATGAGGACCATCAGCAGCGGGATCTCGGCGCCGATGAGCACCCCGATGGCGAAGGAGAAGCCGACGAGCGCGGGGCGGGACTCCCCCAGCCAGGCGAAGCTCGCGTACAGCGCTATGGCCGACAGCCCACCGAGCAGGGCCAGCCCGGCCTCGATGGCGCCGAAGCCGAAGGCGGGCCGGTGGCGGAAGCGCTTGGCGAGCAGGGAGCCGACCCCCATGGCGAAGACCATGACGGACAGCACGACCGACGCCTGGGTGACGGAGTCGCCGATGAGGTAGGTGCCGAGGGCGAGCAGCTCCAGCTCGTACACGAGCCCGCAGGCGGCGCAGATGAACACGGTGGCCAGGACGAGGAGTCGGCCGGTCCGGGGCCGTACGGGCAGGGCGGCCGGGACGGTCGCGGCGCCCCGCGGCTCCGGGGCCGGGAGTACCCGGCGCGGGACGGAACGGTCGATCATGCAGCGAACCGTACGTCACCGCCCACTCGCATCCGGTCACCCACATGGGTGCAAGTGACGTACTGATCCCGCCAGTTGGCGTAACCGTGGCGGGATAATCGCGCCCCGGCGCCCGCTACAGCAGCGCGGGCGATTCCAGGGCGGCCGCCGCGGGCGCCCCGATCCGCACGCCCACCCGCGTGCGGGTGGCCACCAGCTGCCCCTCCTGCGGGTACGCGTGCCAGGTCCGCCAGCGCACCTGCCCCTCGTAATGCTGCGCGAGCATGGCGGTGAAGGCGTGCGGACTCCCGGGAAAGGTCCCCGCTAGTCCGTTCGGGTGATCCGCCACCAGTGCGAGCAATTCCTGGGCCCGCCCGGCGAAGGAGCCGCGGGAGAGGGTCTCGACCCGCGCGGCGAACTCGTACTCCCAGTCGCCCACCCGCTTGGCCACGCCGAGCGGCAGCGGCGTACTGCTGCCGGGCATACAGGCGACGGTCTCCGAGCAGAGCACCTCCCCCTCCTCCAGGAGCACCTGGTGGGACGCGCCGAGCAGGCGCAACTCCACTTTCGCCCCCGAAAGTTCGAGGTTCAGTACGGCCAGAGCGGGCAACCGGTCCCGACCCAGGGCCCAGGCGAGATCGGCGGCACGCGTGTCGGTGTATGAGGTCTGGAGGGTCGTGAGCATGAGTCGGCTCCGCAAACGCGCGAGGGAGATGGGCCGGGGCCCGCCAGCGGTAGCAAGCACGGGTGGGGGGAAACCGGCACGGGTCCACAGGAAGTCCCGGGAGGTCCGAGGACTGGTCTACTCAACCGAGGGAATCATGAAAGGCACGGCACTCACAGCGTTTTTACCCAACTTGACGGGGTTTACATCCCCCCGGGGGCTCCGCAGTTCACGTGTTCAACAGGTTGCGTCCCGCGCGTCGTCATGCATCGGCGAACGAGAGGGCGCGGGACGGCAGTCGGACCGTCGAACGCCCTCGTCCACGCGGTGCCGCGCGGGTGCCGGGCACGCCGCTCGGCGAGTGCCGGGTGCGTGCCCGACGGTTCCCGATCCACGGTGCCCGGTGTCAGCTGGACCCGCCACCGCACCCGCCGCCACCACCGCCGCACGAGGAGGACGATCCCCCGCACGACGAGGAGGACCCGCAGCCGCCCCCCGAGTCACCACCGCCGTCACCCGCCCACCAGCTGCCGCTGCGGCGCCCGCCGCGGCGGGCCGAACCGCGCCTCATGGACGACCGGCCCAGCTTCGTAAGGAGGTACACCGCGATGATGAGCAGGAACACAACGAAGACGAACCCCATGTCCGCCACCTCTCTCACGCCCCGGTCTTCCCGGGGGAGCGGGATCCCCGCGTCCCGCGTGAAGGGGAAATGCCCCCGGGCCGCGCGACCCAAAGCACACTTGAGGAAGTCCAGAGGTTGCCCTCAGGATGACGACCATGAGCACTCCCGTGAGCAGCGACCGCCCCTTCCTGAACCGCCGTCTGGCGGCCTTCGGCACGACGATCTTCGCGGAGATGTCGGCGCTGGCCACGCGCACCGGTTCGATCAACCTCGGCCAAGGGTTCCCCGACACCGACGGCCCGGCGCAGATCGCCGAGGCGGCCTCCCGCGCGGTCCTCACGGGACTCGGCAACCAGTACCCGCCGGGGCCGGGCGTCCCCGAGCTGCGCACCGCGATCGCCGCGCACCAGCAGCGCTTCTACGGTCTCGCGCATGACCCCGACACCGAGGTCCTCGTCACGGCGGGCGCCACCGAGGCCATCGCCGCCTCCCTCCTCGCCCTCCTGGAGCCGGGCGACGAGGTCATCGCCCTGGAGCCGTACTACGACTCGTACGCGGCCTGCATCGCCATGGCCGGCGCGGTACGCGTACCCGTCACCCTGCGCCCGCACGCCGGGGCCTTCGCCCTCGACCTGGACGAACTGCGCGCCGCCGTCACCCCGCGCACCCGCCTGCTGCTCCTGAACACCCCGCACAACCCGACGGGCACCGTCCTGACGCCGGCCGAGCTCACGGCGATCGCCGAGCTGGCCGTCGAGCGCGACCTGCTGGTCGTCACGGACGAGGTGTACGAGCACCTGGTCTTCGAGGGCGCCCACACGCCCCTGGCGGGCCTGCCGGGCATGCGCGAGCGCACGGTCACCATCTCCTCGGCCGGGAAGACCTATTCGTTCACGGGCTGGAAGGTCGGCTGGATCACCGCCTCCCCGGAGCTGATCACGGCGGTCCGCTCGGTGAAGCAGTTCCTGACCTACGTCTCCTCAGGCCCCTTCCAGTACGCGATCGCCGAGGCCCTCGCCCTCCCCGACAGCTACTACGACACCCTCCGCGCCGACCTGGCCGCCAAGCGCGACATCCTCGCCGACGGCCTCGCGGCGGCCGGCTTCGAGGTCTTCCGCCCCCAGGGCACGTACTTCATCACCACCGACATCACCCCCCTCGGCGAGAAGGACGGCCTCGCCTTCTGCCGCGCCCTGCCGGAACGCTGCGGCGTGGTCGCCATCCCGAACCAGGTCTTCTACGACGACAAGAGCGCGGGCGCCACCCAGGTCCGCTGGGCGTTCTGCAAGCGCGAGGACGTCCTGCGCGAGGCCGCCGAACGGCTGCGCCGGCTCTGACCCGGGCCCCGGGGATCGCGGTCGGGCGGGCCGTTCCCTCGACGGACATCCCGCGTCCTTGCGGGGTTGTGGGGGCGGTGTGAAGCTGTGCGTCGTGCGAGTGCCCGAAGCCCTCACCGCCGGGTGAGCGGACCACCTGGAGCGGGAAAGTCGGGGGATCGATGGCAACGGGCAGAGCCGGCGTGTCCGCGTCGCCGCTGGAGATGCGCGCGGTCCGGGCCGTGCGCTCGGCCGCGCCGACCACGGTGATCGCGCTCGGGGTGTTCGCCGCCGTGCGCGGGGCCGGCGTGCTGGTGCTCGGCCTCGGGGCCTGGTGGGCCGGGCGGGATCCACTGAAGGTGCTCGGCAGGTCCTGGGACTCGGACTGGTACCTGCGGATCGCCGCCCACGGCTACGGGCGGACCCTGATGTGGCCCGAGATCGCCACCGGGACCGGGCCCGTGCAGAGCGACTACGCCTTCTTCCCGCTCTACCCCACCCTGATACGCCTCGTCTCCGCGATCCTGCCCGGCGGGACGGTCCCCGCCGCGCTCCTCGTCGCCTGGGTCTCCGCCGCCGCGGCCGCCCTCGGGATCTACCGGGTCGGGGAGCGGGTGATCGGCCCGCGGGCCGGGCTGCTGCTCGTGGGGCTGTGGGCGGCGCTGCCGCACGCGGTGGTCCTCACCCTCGCCTACACCGAGGCCCTGCTGGCCGCCTTCGCCGCCTGGGCGCTGTACGCCCTGCTGCGCGGCCGCTGGCTGTGGGCCGCCGGTCTCGCCGTCCTGGCCGGGCTGACCCGGCCCACCGGGCTGGCCGTCGCGGCCGCCGTCTCGGTCGTGGCCCTGCACGCCGTCCTCGTACGAAGATCCCGGGCACCCGAGGTGTGGCTGGCCGGGCTGGTGGCTCCGGCGGGCTGGACGGCGTACGTCCTGGCCGTCGGCGTGAAGGTGGGCGACCCCCTCGGCGGCTACTTCGCCGTGCAGCGCGGCTGGGGCTCCCGCTTCGATTTCGGCGTCGGGGCGCTGCGCTCCGCCGAGCGGGTGCTGACCGGCGGGCACGTGCCGCTCGCCACCACCGTGACGGTGGTCCTGCTGGCCGTGGCCGGGCTGCTGGCAATACCGCTGCTCCTGGACCGCACCCCGCTGCCGCTGCTCGCGTACACCGCGGTCCTGCTGGTCATCGGCTTCGGCGGGGCCGGCTTCTTCGAGTCCAAGCCGCGCTTCCTGCTGCCGGCCTTCCCGCTGCTCCTGCCGATGGCCGCCGTCATGGCGAGAGCCCGGCCCCGCACCGCGGTCATGGTGACCGCGGTGGTGGCCGGGCTCGGTTACGGCTACGGGCTGTATCTGCTGCTCATCGCCCGTGTACCGCTGTAACGGCTAGTTGTCGCTGTCGCCGTTGCTGTCGTCGTCGCCGTCGGTGGAGTCGATGTCCTGCTCCAGGCCGAGCTGCTCGACGAGCCACTTGTCGAACTCGATGGACGCGCGGACCCAGCTGACCGTGGAGGACACGAAGTGCTCCAGGTTGACGCCGGTGCCGATCAGCATCTGCGCCTCACCGATCAGACGGACCGAGCCGTCGTCGTGCGTGTGGCTGTAGACCTTCGGCCACAGGGTGCGGCGGTTCCAGTCGTCGATCGATTCGAGAAGCTGCGGCTTCTCGTCGATCTTGTGCGGACGGTCGTAGAAGGTCCGCACCGAGAAGACCTGCTGCTCGTCCTCGCCGCGGAACATGAAGTACGTGCGGAACTCCTCCCACGGCGCCGCGAGGTCACCCTCGTCGTCGACGACGTACTTGAGCTCCATCTGCTCCAGCAGCTGCTTGACCAGATCCTGGTCGGGGACGACGGGGCCCGCCGGTCCTGTGGCCTGCGGATCGGGCTGCTGCCCTCCGAAGTTCGGAATCGAGGCCGGGTCGATGCTCACCGTGTTTTCCCTTCGTGCGGATACCTGCATCCTCCCCCATCGCGCCCACCTTGTGTCCAGCCCCGGCGGCTACGATCCGCTCGCAGCGGACAGAGGATCCGCCTGGCGGAGGGGGCGGGCATGAACAGGCTTGCGAAGGTCGGCGTGGGGGCGGGCGTGGCGGCGGGGCTCCTCTTCGTCCCGGGATCACCCCTAGGGATCCTCGCCTTCTTCTTCGGGGACCCCTACGGCGACGAGAAGCACGCGTACGACTACGACGTGTCCGTCCCCGCCGACAGGTCGTCGCTGGCCGCGATGCGGTGCACCGACGCCCTGGCCTTCGCCCACGCGCGGCCGCCGGCGGCGGGCCTCGACGCGGACTGCCGCACCAGCCCCGTACCCGGGCACACCAGGATCGTCGCCACGTTCCGGATGGAACGCACCGCTGCCCGCGACTGGCTCAAGGCCACGTACCCGATGGCAGAGCCGGACAACGTGTGCGGGCTGTCCGACTGCGGCGAGGAGCGGTGGTCGGCGCAGGACTCCCCCACGACCGCGAGGTACGTGAGGTTCGGAGTCGTGCGGCTCGCGGACGGGACCGATCGGGTGGAGATCCTGGCCTCGGCGCCGACGCGTCAGTAGCGCGGCGGCGCCGGGGAGCCGGACCAGACCGGACCGGACCTTGACGACAGGGCCTCAGAGCGCCTTGCCGACCAGCAGGTCCTCGCCCGCCACGTCGACCCGTACGGTGTCTCCGTCCCGGACCTCGCCGGAGAGGATCTCCTTCGCCAGGCGGTCGCCGATCGCCGTCTGGATCAGGCGGCGCAGCGGCCGGGCGCCGTACGCCGGGTCGTTGCCCTTGTCGGCCAGCCAGGCCAGGGCCTCCGGCGTGACGTCCAGGGTCAGCCGGCGGTCGGCCAGGCGCCGGGCCAGGCGGCCGATCTGGAGCTCCGCGATGTGCGCGAGCTCGTCCTGGGTCAGCGCCGAGAAGACCACCAGGTCGTCCAGGCGGTTGAGGAACTCCGGCTTGAAGGAGGCCCGCACCACGTCCAGGACCTGCTGCTTCTTCTGCTCCGGCAGGGTCAGCGGATCCACCAGGAACTGGCTGCCCAGGTTCGAGGTCAGGATCAGGATGGCGTTGCGGAAGTCCACGGTCCGGCCTTGGCCGTCCGTGAGCCGGCCGTCGTCCAGGACCTGCAGCAGGACGTCGAAGACCTCGGGGTGGGCCTTCTCCACCTCGTCCAGGAGCACCACGCTGTACGGTCGCCGGCGCACGGCCTCGGTGAGCTGGCCGCCCTCCTCGTAGCCGACGTAGCCGGGCGGGGCGCCGACGAGCCGGGCCACGCTGTGCTTCTCGCCGTACTCCGACATGTCGATGCGGACCATGGCCCGCTCGTCGTCGAAGAGGAAGTCGGCGAGGGCCTTGGCCAGCTCCGTCTTGCCCACGCCCGTCGGGCCGAGGAAGAGGAAGGAGCCGGTGGGACGGTCCGGGTCGGCGATACCGGCCCGGGTGCGGCGTACGGCGTCCGAGACGGCCCGTACGGCTTCGCCCTGGCCGATCAGCCGGCGGCCCAGCTCGTCCTCCATCCGGAGCAGCTTCTGGGTCTCGCCCTCCAGCAGCCGGCCGGCCGGAATGCCGGTCCAGGCGCCCACCACGTCGGCGATGTCGTCGGGACCGACCTCGTCCTTGACCATGGAGTCCTTGGAGCTTCCGGTCTTGGAGGCCTCCGCCTCCTCCTCCGTGGCCTCGGCCAGCTCGCGCTCCAGGGTCGGGATCTCCCCGTAGAGCAGCTTGGACGCGGTGTCGAAGTCGCCGTCGCGCTGGGCACGCTCGGCCTGGCCGCGCAGGTCGTCCAGGCGCTCCTTGAGCTCACCGACCCGGTTGAGGGACTGCTTCTCCTTCTCCCAGCGGGCGGTCAGTCCGCGCAGCTCCTCCTCCCGGTCCGCGAGGTCCTTGCGGATCTTCTCCAGGCGCTCGATGGAGGCCGGGTCGGACTCGTTCTTCAGGGCCAGCTCCTCCATCCGCAGGCGGTCCACGGAGCGCTGGAGCTCGTCGATCTCCAGCGGGGAGGAGTCGATCTCCATGCGCAGCCGGGACGCGGCCTCGTCGACGAGGTCGATGGCCTTGTCGGGGAGGAAGCGGGAGGTGATGTACCGGTCGGAGAGGGTCGCGGCGGCCACCAGTGCGCTGTCGTTGATGACGACCTTGTGGTGGGCCTCGTAGCGGCCCTTGAGCCCGCGCAGGATCGCGATCGTGTCCTCGACGGACGGCTCGGCGACCAGCACCTGCTGGAAGCGCCGCTCCAGCGCCGGGTCCTTCTCGATCCGCTCGCGGTACTCGTCGAGGGTGGTCGCGCCGACCATCCGCAGCTCGCCGCGGGCCAGCATGGGCTTGAGCATGTTGCCCGCGTCCATGGCGGAGTCGCCGCCGGCGCCCGCGCCGACGACGGTGTGCAGCTCGTCGATGAAGGTGATGATCTGGCCGTCGCTGGACTTGATCTCCGCGAGAACGGTCTTCAGCCGCTCCTCGAACTCGCCGCGGTACTTGGCGCCGGCGACCATCGCGCCGAGGTCCAGGGAGACGAGCCGCTTGTTCTTCAGGGACTCGGGGACGTCGCCCTTGACGATGCGCTGGGCCAGGCCCTCGACGACGGCGGTCTTGCCGACGCCGGGCTCGCCGATGAGCACCGGGTTGTTCTTCGTACGGCGCGAGAGCACCTGCACGACGCGCCGGATCTCCTGGTCACGGCCGATGACCGGGTCGAGCTTGCCCTCACGCGCGGCTGCCGTGAAGTCGGTGCCGAACTTCTCCAGGGCCTTGTACTGGCCCTCGGGATCGGGGGTGGTCACCCGCCGTCCTCCTCGTGCGTTCTCGAAGGCGTCGAGCAGCTTCTTCGCCGTCGCGCCCTGGGTGGAAAGGACCTCGCCGGCCGCGCCGCCCTTGGCGGCGACGGCGATGAGGAGGTGTTCGGTGGAGAGGTAGTCGTCGCCGAGCTTGCCGGCCTCCGCGTCCGCCTCGGCGAGTACGGCGAGCAGTTCGCGGGTGGGCTGCGGGGGCGCGACCGTGGAGCCGGTGACGCTGGGCAGGGCGGCGAGCAGCCGCTCGGCTCCGGTCCGCACGGCGGCCTGGTCGGCGTCGGTGGCGACCAGCAGGTCGACGACGTTCTCGTTGTCCTCACCGGCGAGCAGGGCCAGCAGGAGGTGCGCGGGAGTCAGATCCGCGTGGCCGTCCTTGACGGCCCTGCTGGTGGCCGCGTTCAGCGCGTCCCGGCTCTTGTTGGTCAGCTCGGCGTCCACGGTGTCCTCTCCTCTCCCCAAGGGGTAGCTCCGACAACAACACTGACAATGTCAGCGTATGCAAAGTTGAGTCTATTCCACTCAAGGCAGATGAGGCCACGATCGGGCCGTACCCTTCGGGCCATGTCCCATGACGTACTCAACCCGACGCCCGAGTACCTCGCCTTCTGGCGGGAGCGGCACGTCTGCACCCTGACCACCCCGCGCCCCGACGGCACGCCCCACGTGGTGCCGGTGGGGGTGACGTACGACCCGGAGGCCGGCCTGGCCCGGGTGATCAGCAACCGGCACAGCAAGAAGGTGCGCAACATCCTGGCGGCGCAGGAAGCGCAGGCCGGGAAGCCGGGCGAGGTGGGCGCGCGGGTCGCGGTCTGCCAGATGGAGGGGCGCCGCTGGGCCACGCTGGAGGGCCGTGCGGTGATCCGCACGGACGAGGCGTCGGTCGCCGACGCGGTGGCGCGCTACGCGGAGCGCTACGGGCGCACGCCGTCACCCAATCCCGACCGGGTCGTCATGGAGATCACCTTGGACCGGGCCATGGGGCGCGCGTAAGCCGTTGATTCTTCATCTTGTCCGGTTCAGGCACTGGACGTGGACATCACAACGGCGCCATCGTGGTCAGGTCCACGATGGCGCCGTTGTGTGGGGGTAGCGCCTGAGCGATCTGGAACGACGGGGGAATCGCGTCAGGCACTGCGGGGGGTGGCGGTGGTGATATCGGGTTCGAAGAGCTGGTGGTCCCGCTGATCGAGATTGACGAAGACCATTCCGTAGCGCACCTCGCAGCGGACGGGCTGCGGCGCGCCCCGCGGGCGGCGCAGGCACCGGTAGGCACGTACGTCCTCGTCCTCCTCGCGCACGACGACGATCGGTTGGCCGAACAGGGTGACCATCAACGAGTCGCCCGGGTGGGGGATGGCCGTGGCGAGATCGATGAACTGCCAGCCCGACCGGTAGGCCGAGGCCATCTCGCGGCGGAAGCCGCGGTCGTCGGGGGTCACGCGGACACCGTCACAGGGGCGTCGGTCCAACCCGTATCGCCGTTCCCGCCCAGCTGGTGGCTGGTCCAGCCGGTGTCCGCGTACTTACCCGCGGGCGCCGTGGTCCAGCCCGTGTCGTCCGTGCTCGTCAGGCTCGTGCCCTGACCGTCCCTAGCGCTCCCCGCGTCACTTTCGACGGCGCTGACTGCCCCAAAAACCGCAACGGCGGAGAAAACTATGGCAAGCACCGAGCGAAGCATTCTCTTGTACATGGTCGGCTTCGTCCTCACTTGATGGAATCCTCTCCCCCGCGTGACAGACGATGGCTCATTCAGGCACGTCAATGCCACAGGGACGATGCATCATGTTCTTGCATGTTCAGGACCCTGGGGGGTGGAGATTTGACGCGAAACGAGACAATGGCGACACATCCCCACCCTGTGACGTCCATGTGTGCCGAGGGGACGCGGCTCTACGCGACCGCGTTGAGCACCGGCCGGATCGCCCGGGGCGAGATCCAGAACGCCCCCTGCCTGCTTGAATTCGCTCTTCTGCAGCCCGACCCGGATGACGCGAACCAGCTCCGTCCGGTTCCGCCGGCCGTCGCTTTGGCTCAACGGCTCCATCCGATTGAACGCGAGATCCAGGACCGCCGACGCAGCGCTGTAGATCTCACCGACACTTTCGAGCCTTTCCTCGCCATCAGCGCACAGAGCCCGGCCAACACGCACGCCATCACGGTGCTGGAGGGCTTCGAACAGATCAACGCCGCCCTGAACCTCGCGACGGCCGAATGTCACACCGAGGTGCTGACGGTCCAGCCCGGCGGCGCCCGGCCCTCCCTGGCCCTCACCCAGGCCCTGGAACGCGACCAGCCGCTGATCGACCGCGGGGTCAGCATACGGACCTTGTACCAACACACGGCGCGGCACAGCCAGGGCACGCTGGCCTACGTGGAGCGGATCTCGACGGGCAAGGTGGAGATCCGCACCCTCGAAGAGCTGATAGAGCGGCTGATCATCTTCGACCGCACGGTCGCCTTCATCCCGGTGAGCGACGACCGCCGGGTCGCCCTGGAACTGCGCCACCCGGGCCTGGTCGACTACCTCATCAAGGTCTTCGAGCAGCTGTGGCACCGGGCCGTGCCGCTCCAGGAGGAAGTGACGTACCGCAGCACCCCCGGCGGGATCTCCGGCGTGCAGCGGACCATCGCCCAGCTCCTGATCGAGGGCCACGTCGACGAGGCCATCGCGCGCCGCCTCGGCATGAACGTCCGCACCTGCCGGGCGCACATCGCCAAGCTCGCCACCACCCTCGGCAGCGGCAGCCGCGCCCAGCTCGGCTACCTCATCGCCCAGGCGGGCATCCTGGGCCGGCCCTCGGGCCCCGACCAGGACGCCGACGGACATCCGGACCACGAGCCGGACCCGGAAGGCCTCTGAGGGCCCTGAGGGCTTCCAGGACTCCGCGGGCGGCCCGAGGGGCGCGCGGTCCGCGAGGACTCCGAAAGCCCGCAGGCCCCGCCCTGGGAGGGGCGGGGCCTGCGGGTGTGCGGGACGGGACCGGGAAGCCGGTCAGTCCATCGGGCGCTTGGGGCTGGGCCGCCAGACGACCAGGGCACTGCCCGGCTGCGGGGGCTGGTACGGGACCAGGTCGCGCCGGTACGAGGCGTGCACCTGGGCCTCGCGGGCCTGCAGCGTGGCCGCAGCCCCGTCCACGGCCGCGGCGAGCTCGGCCACGCGCTGCTGGAGCGCGGCGACCTGGTTCTCCAGTTCGATGATGCGCTTGATGCCCGCCAGGTTGATGCCCTCGTCCTGCGACAACGCCTGCACCGTACGGAGCAGTTCGATGTCACGGGCCGAGTAGCGCCGGCCGCGGCCGGCCGTACGGTCCGGGGAGACCAGGCCGAGACGGTCGTACTGGCGGAGGGTCTGTGGATGCAGACCGGAGAGCTGGGCGGCCACCGAGATCACATAGACCGGGGTCTCGTCGGTGAGTTGGTAGGCACCACTTCCCAGACGGGAGGACTGTCGTCGGCGGCCGTCCATGTCATGCTCCCTTCGCGGACTCGAACAGCGCGGAGCGCGGGTCCTGCGACTCCGTCGCCTCGCGGTACATCTCCAGGGCCTCGCGGGCCTTGTCGGACAGCTCGGTCGGGACCGCGACCTCCACCGTGACCAGCAGGTCGCCGCGGGTGCCGTCCTTGCGGACCGCTCCCTTGCCGCGGGCCCGCATGGTGCGCCCGTTGGGGGTCCCCGGCGGCAGCTTCAGCGTCACCGAGGGGCCGTTCAACGTCGGGACCTTGATGTCGGCCCCCAGCGCCGCCTCCGCGAACGTCACGGGCACGGTCACCGTCAGGTTGTCGTCCTTGCGGCCGAACACCGGGTGGGAACCGACGTGCACGACCACGTAGAGGTCACCGCCGGGACCGCCGCGCTCGCCGGGAGCGCCCTTGCCGCGCAGCCGGATCCGCTGGCCGTCGGAGACGCCCGCCGGGATCCGGACCTGCATCGTGCGGGAGCTACGGGCACGCCCGCTGCCCTTGCAGACCTCGCAGGGGGTCTCCGCGATCAGGCCGCGGCCCTTGCAGTCCGCACACGGGTCGGTGAGCGAGAAGCCACCGCCGCTGCCCCGCGAGACCTGGCCGGTGCCGACACAGGTCGGGCACACCCGGGGGGTGCCGTTCTTGTCGCCGGTGCCCGAACAGGCCTTGCAGGGAGCCTGCGAGGACATCCGGAGCGGGACCGTGGCCCCGTCCACCGCCTCCGTGAAGGAGAGGGTGACCTCCGACTCGATGTCCTGGCCGCGGCGCGGCTGGGTACGGGTGCCCGTACCCGGGCCGGCGCCGCGGTTGAAGAGGCCGCCGAAGACGTCACCGAGGCCGCCGCCGAAGCCGCCGGCCTGGCCGGCGGCTTGCTGCTGACCCCCGAAGAGGTCGCCGAGGTCGAAGTTGAACGAGCCGCCGCCGCCCGGCCCGGGGCGGAAGCCACCGTTGCCGAACAGGGCGCGCGCCTCGTCGTACTCCTTGCGCTTCTTGGCGTCGCCGAGGATGTCGTTCGCCTCGGAGATCTCCTTGAAGCGCTCCTCGGCGGAGGCGTCGCCCTTGTTGGCGTCCGGGTGGTACTCGCGTGCGAGCTTCCGGTACGCCTTCTTGATCTCGGCCTCGGTGGCGTCCTTCGGGACACCGAGGACCTTGTAGTAGTCCTTCTCGACGAAGTCCTTCGTGCTCATCCCCGGTGTCCCTCCTCCCGTGCTTCTACGTGTGGTGCATCAGCCCTTGTCGGGGGCATCCGCGTCCAAGCCGTCCGGCGCTTCGCCCTCCGCGGACTCGGACTTGGTGGCCGCGCCCGGCTGGGGCTCGGCCACCGCGACCCGTGCGGGACGGATCGTACGCTCGCCGATGCGGTACCCCGGCTGAAGGATCGCCACGCAGGTGTCCTCCGTGATGTCCGGCGCGTACGAGTGCATCAGGGCCTCGTGGATCGTCGGGTCGAAGGGCTCACCCTCCTTGCCGAACTGCTGCAGGCCCATCTTCGCGGCGACGGTCTCCAGCGATTCGGCCACCGACTTGAAGCCGCCGACCAGCTCGCCATGCTCCCGCGCCCGGCCGATGTCGTCCAGGGTCGGGAGCAGTTCCGTCAGGAGGGACGCGACCGCGATCTCCTTGACGGTGATCCGGTCCCGCTCCACCCGGCGGCGGTAGTTCTGGTACTCGGCCTGGAGCCGCTGGAGGTCCGCGGTGCGCTCGGAGAGCGCGGTACGGGCCTGGTCCAGCTGCGCCAGCAGCGCCACGTCCTGGCTCGCGTCCCCGGCCGGGGCCGCCGCCTCCTCCTTGGCGGAGTCGGCGGCCTTCGGCTCGGCGTCGTTCTGACCGGCGTCGGGGACTTCGGGCTTCTCGTCGAAGCCCGGGGTCTCCTCCGACATCAGGCAGCGCCACCCTTCGGCTTCTCGTCGTCGACGATCTCGGCGTCGACCACGTCGTCGTCGGCCTTGGCCTGGCCCGCGTCACCGGCGCCACCGGCGGCCTGGGCGGCCTGCGCGTCGGCGTAGATGGCCTGGCCGAGCTTCTGGCTGACCGCGGCGAGCTTCTCCGTCGCGGTGCGGATCTCGGCCGTGTCCTCGCCCTTGAGCGATTCCTTCAGCTCGGCGACGGCGGACTCGACCTCGGTCTTGACGTCGGCCGGGACCTTGTCCTCGTTGTCCTTGACGAACTTCTCCGTCTGGTAGACGAGCTGCTCGCCCTGGTTGCGGGACTCGGCCGCCTCCTTGCGGCGCAGGTCCTCGTCCGCGTACTGCTCCGCCTCCTGGCGCATGCGGTCGACCTCGTCCTTGCCGAGCGAGGAGCCGCCGGTGACGGTCATCTTCTGCTCCTTGCCCGTGCCGAGGTCCTTGGCCGTGACGTGCATGATGCCGTTCGCGTCGATGTCGAAGGAGACCTCGATCTGCGGGACGCCACGCGGGGCCGGGGGCAGGCCCGTCAGCTCGAACATGCCGAGCTTCTTGTTGTACGCCGCGATCTCGCGCTCGCCCTGGTAGACCTGGATCTGCACGGACGGCTGGTTGTCCTCGGCCGTCGTGAAGATCTCGGACCGCTTGGTCGGGATCGTGGTGTTGCGCTCGATGAGCTTGGTCATGATGCCGCCCTTGGTCTCGATACCGAGGGACAGCGGGGTCACGTCGAGGAGCAGGACGTCCTTGACCTCACCCTTGAGCACACCGGCCTGGAGGGTGGCGCCGATGGCGACGACCTCGTCCGGGTTGACGCCCTTGTTGGCGTCCTGACCGCCGGTGAGCTCCTTGACGAGCTCGGCGACGGCCGGCATGCGGGTGGAGCCGCCGACCAGGACCACGTGGTCGATCTCGGACAGCGCGATGCCGGCGTCCTTGATGACGTTGTGGAACGGGGTCTTGCAGCGGTCGAGCAGGTCCGCGGTCAGCTGCTGGAACTGGGCGCGCGTGAGCTTCTCGTCCAGGTGCAGCGGGCCCTCGGCGGAAGCCGTGATGTAGGGCAGGTTGATCGTGGTCTCCGTGGAGGAGGACAGCTCGATCTTCGCCTTCTCGGCGGCCTCGCGCAGACGCTGGAGCGCCATCTTGTCCTTGGAGAGGTCCACGCCGTGACCGTTGGCGAACTGCTTCACCAGGTAGTCGACGACGCGCTGGTCCCAGTCGTCACCACCGAGGTGGTTGTCACCGTTGGTGGCCTTCACCTCGACGACGCCGTCGCCGATCTCCAGGAGCGACACGTCGAAGGTGCCGCCACCGAGGTCGAAGACCAGAATGGTCTGGTCGTCCTTGTCGAGGCCGTAGGCCAGGGCGGCGGCCGTCGGCTCGTTGACAATACGCAGGACGTTCAGGCCCGCGATCTCGCCGGCCTCCTTCGTCGCCTGACGCTCGGAGTCGTTGAAGTAGGCCGGGACGGTGATGACCGCGTCCGTGACCTTCTCACCCAGGTACGCCTCGGCGTCGCGCTTCAGCTTCTGCAGGATGAAGGCGCTCATCTGCTGCGGGTTGAAGTCCTTGCCATCCAGGTTGATCTTCCAGTCAGTGCCCATGTGGCGCTTGACGGAGCGGATGGTCCGGTCCACGTTCGTGACCGCCTGGCGCTTGGCCACCTCGCCGACGAGGACCTCGCCGTTCTTGGCGAAGGCGACGACGGACGGCGTGGTCCTGGCGCCCTCGGCGTTGGTGATGACGGTGGGCTCGCCGCCTTCCAGAACGCTGACGACGGAGTTAGTGGTGCCCAGGTCGATGCCGACCGCACGTGCCATTTCAATTCCTCCAGCTGACTTGAGTGGAACAGACTCAACCATGCCGCATCGCGACGCTTGCGTCAACAGAGCTGAGTCGAGTCGGCTCAACCTTTAGGTCGCGCTTACGCGCAACCCTGGGGCCTTGGGCACGGCCCACCCCCGGGGACCCCGCCCCGATCCGGCAACGGAGGGGCGGCCGAACGGGTCACCGTGGCCGCGCGCCACCGCAACACCGCCGAAGGCATGCGGCAGCGTGCTGGCATGCCCCTCACACTCACCGCCCCGCGGGTACGGACCCCCGCCGTCCCACCGGCGAAGCGGGTGTTCGACCTGGTCGGGGCGGTGGTGCTGCTCGCAGCGCTCGGCCTGCCGCTCATGGCGATCACCGGGCTGCTGTACGTGACCCTGGGCGGCCGCCCGTTCGCGCGCGAGGTCGCGGCGGGCCTGGGCGGCAGGCCCTTCCGCACCTGGCGGCTGCGCACCGACGACGGCGCCGGCCGGATCGGCGCGGCACTGGACCGCTGCGCCCTCGACGGCCTCCCGCAACTGCTGAACGTGATCCGCGGCGAGATGTCGCTGGTCGGGCCGCGACCGCAGGCCCGTACCGACCGCCCCGAACGACTGCTCGTACGCCCCGGAATGACCGGATTGTGGCAGGTCAGCGCGCGTTCGGACCTCCCCTGGGAGGAGATGGACCTGCTCGACCGGCATTATGTGGAGAACCACTGGCTCGGGATGGACCTCGCGATCCTGGCGCAGAGCCCGCGTGCGGCGTACCGGCAAAGGGTCGCCTGAGCGACACAGATCACCGCACGCTCGGCTACATTGCGGCGTCGGGAATGGGTAACCTCAAGCCTTGACTTCATAAGTTACCGCTTAGTAAGTGCCGCCCGAGGAGCCCTTCCATGCAACTCGCCGCGATCATCGTGTCGCTGGTCCTGACCGTGGTCGGCGTCGCGCTGCTCGCACGAGCCGTGGCGCAGATCTACCGCTTCGTGAAGCTCGGCCAGCCCGTGCCGGCAGGCAGCCGCACGGATGACCCGAAGGCCCGAACGCTCACCCTCGTCCGTGAGTTCCTCGGCCACAGCCGGATGAACCGCTGGGGCATCGTCGGCTTCGCGCACTGGTTCGTCGCGATCGGCTTCCTGACGTTGCCGCCGACCCTGGCGCAGGCCTACGGCCAGCTCTTCGAGGCAGACTGGGTGCTGCCGATCGTCGGCGGCTTCCTGCCGTTCGAGCTCTACATCGAGTTCATCGGCCTGATGACGGTCCTCGGCATCGTGGTCCTGATGGCCATCCGACTGCTCAGCCTGCCCTCCCGGGCCGGCCGCAAGTCCCGCTTCACCGGCTCGAAGGCCTGGCAGGCGTACTTCGTCGAGTACATCATCCTGACCATCGGCCTCGCGATCCTGTGCCTGCGCGGTCTTGAGGGCGCCATCCACCACGTGGACAGCTACGAGCCGGCGTACTTCGTCTCGTACCCGCTGGTCCTGGCCTTCGAGGGGCTCTCGACCAGCGCGCTGCAGAACGCCATCTACTTCACCGCGATGATCAAGATCGGCACCTCGCTGATCTGGATGATCGTGGTCTCGCTCAACACCAACATGGGTGTCGCCTGGCACCGCTTCCTCGGCTTCCCGAACATCTGGTTCAAGCGGAACGCGGACGGCGCCACGGCGCTCGGCGCCCTGCAGCCGATGACCTCGGGCGGCAAGGAGATCGACTTCGAGGACCCGGGCGAGGACGACTCCTTCGGTGTCTCCCAGGTCGAGCAGTTCTCCTGGAAGGGCATCCTCGACTTCTCCACGTGTACGGAGTGCGGTCGCTGCCAGTCGCAGTGCCCGGCCTGGAACACGGGCAAGCCGCTGTCCCCGAAGCTGCTCATCATGTCGCTGCGCGACCACGCGCACGCCAAGGCCCCGTACCTGCTGGCCGGTGGCGGCAAGGACATGGAGGGCAACGAGAAGGCCACGGCGGAGCAGCTCGCCGGTGTCCCGGCCGCCGCTCTCGCGGAGGCCGAGCGCCCGCTGATCGGCACCGCCGAGGAGAACGGCGTCATCGACCCGGACGTGCTGTGGTCCTGCACCACCTGTGGTGCGTGCGTGGAGCAGTGCCCGGTCGACATCGAGCACATCGACCACATCGTCGACATGCGCCGCTACCAGGTGATGATCGAGAGCGCGTTCCCGTCGGAGGCGGGCACGATGCTCAAGAACCTGGAGAAGAAGGGCAACCCCTGGGGCCTGGCGAAGAAGCAGCGCGTCGAGTGGACCAAGGAGGTGGACTTCGAGGTCCCGATCATCGGGAAGGACGCGGAGGACCTCTCCGAGTTCGACTACCTCTACTGGGTCGGCTGCGCCGGCGCCCTGGAGGACCGGGCCAAGAAGACCACGAAGGCCTTCGCGGAGCTTCTGAACATCGCGGGCGTCAAGTTCGCGATCATGGGCGGCGACGAGAAGTGCACCGGTGACTCGCCGCGCCGCCTGGGCAACGAGCCGCTGTTCCAGCAGCTGGGCCAGGAGAACGTCGCCATGCTGAACATGGCGTTCGGCGAGGACGACGACGACCCGTCGACGAAGAAGCCGAAGTCGGCGAAGCGGATCGTCTCCACCTGCCCGCACTGCTTCAACACCATCGCGAACGAGTACCCGCAGCTGGGCGGCGAGTACGAGGTCATCCACCACACGCAGCTGCTGCAGCACCTGATCGACGAGGGCCGTCTCACGCCGGTCACGCCGGTCGACGGCCTGATCACGTACCACGACCCGTGCTACCTGGGTCGGCACAACAAGGTCTACACGCCGCCGCGCGAGATCATGTCGGCCGTCCCGGGCCTGCGCCAGCAGGAGATGCACCGCCACAAGGAGCGGGGCTTCTGCTGTGGCGCCGGTGGCGCGCGGATGTGGATGGAGGAGCGGATCGGCAAGCGCATCAACAACGAGCGCGTCGACGAGGCCCTGTCCCTGAACCCCGACATCGTCTCCACCGCCTGCCCCTTCTGCCTCGTGATGCTCACCGACTCGGTGAACGGCAAGAAGAACGACGGCCAGGCGAAGGAACACGTCCAGGTCGTCGACGTGGCGCAGCTGCTGCTCGACTCCGTGAAGGCCCCGGGTCCGACGGAGGAGGAGCTGGCCGCACTGGCGGCGGAGGCCGAGGCGGCAGCCGCGGCCGAGGCGGAGGCGGCTGCCGCGAAGGCGGCGGCGGAGGCGGCTGCCGCGAAGGCGGCGGCGGAGGCGGAAGCCAAGGCGAAGGCGGCGGCGGAAGCCGAGGCGAAGGCCAAGGCGGATGCGGAGGCCAAGGCGAAGGCCGAGGCCGAGGCCGAAGCAAAGGCGGAGGCCGAGGCGAAGGCTGCGGCAGAAACCGAGGCGGAAGCCGAGCCCCAGGCGGAGGCCAAGCCGGAAGCGGCGGCCGAGGTCGAGGCGGAGGCAGCGGCCAAGCCGGAAGCCGAGGCGGAGGCCAAGCCCGAAGCCCAGGCGAAGCCCGAGCCCGACGTTGAGGTCAAGCCGGAGGCCGAGCCGGAGACCAAGCCCGAGGCCGAGACCAAGTAAGAAGTAGGCCGCAGGACGCAGGACGGAGCACGCAGGACACCCGCAGTACCGGAACGGCCGGTCCCCCACCCGGGGGACCGGCCGTTCCGTCGTACGGGCGGGGAGCCGAGGGAAGGGCCTCAGCCCTGGTGGCTCAGCGCGGTGAAGCCCAGCCCGGCCGCGCCGCCCGCCGCCGTGCCGCCGCCCGAGGCGACCAGCACCGGACGGCCGACCCCCGTCGGGTCCACCGTGTACTTCTCGATCAGCTTGCCGTCGAAGTCGTAGACCCAGCTGTTCCCGCCGCCCTTGCCGTCGATGACGACGAACTTCACGTGCTTGCCGTCGCGGACGAGCTTGTACGTCCAGCCGTCGTGCTGAACGCTCGGACGTCGCAGGTCGATCGTGGCGAGGGAGTGGCCCTTCGACGTGGAGAGCTCGACGCGCTTGCCGTTCGGGCCGTCCACGAGCTTGGCGATCCGCCCGTCGGTCATGGTGATCCGCACGGAGCTCTCCTTCCTGATCTCCTTCTCGGAGGCGGGCTTCGGCTGCGGCTTCGGCTTCGACGCGCCGTCCATCCAGGAGGTGACCGTGCCGTTCGGCCGGAGCACGACGTGCAGGCCGTCGTTCTGCCCGTACGACGCCGCCTCACCCTTGCTGACCAGCCTGTCCAGCTTCGTGGAGCCGGCGAAGAGGTCCGCCTCGAAGTGGCTGTCGCCGATCTTGTAGACCTTGGCGACGGACCCGTCCGCCAGCTTCACGGTGGTGACGTACGCGCGGACGCTCGCGGCCGGCCCGGTCGACGACGCGGCCGACGGGGCGGCCGGCGAGTGCGCGAAGGCGGAGCCGACGGGGACGGCCAGGGCGGTGGCGACCGCGCCGGCTACGACGGCGGCGCTGCGAAGGGTGGTTCGGCGAGTGATGCGCATGTGAGGGCTCTTCTCGTGTCTCGTGCTCGTACTCGTGCTCGTACTCGTTCGTGCTCGTTCGTGTGCGTTCGTCCTGCCTGGCAGCGACGAGTACGAAGCTACGGACCCGATATGTGGGCAACCCATCGAGAATGTAACGAAGAGCCGCAGAACACACCACAAGCCCGTAAATCGGGCGTGCAGCGGGGTCGCACACAGGGTGAGGACAGCCCCTCCGGGATCCCCTAAGGGATGTCACAGGTCAGCCGCAAAGGGTGGCTGTTCCGGCTGCCCGTCCACCGATGCTCGCCGGACCAGGTACGTTCGATCACGTGGCTGGATTCAGGATCGGACGCGGCAGGGACAACAACCGCTCTCCGCAACAACCCCCGCAGCAGCAGCAGTCGTACGGTCAGCAGCAACCGCCGCCGTACGGCCGCCCGCCCTACCCTCCCGTCGGCGGCCCGCCACCGCAGCAGCAGTGGCCGCAGCCGGGCCCGGGAGGTCACGGTGAGCCGGAGTACTTCGACCCGTACGGGCAGCAGCAGCCGCACGCGCAGCAGCCCCCGTACGGCCACGGAGGCCAGGGAGGCCACGGGGGTGGCGGGGGCTACAACGACAACCCGGGGCACACCCAGGTCTTCGCCGTCGGCGAGGACCCGTACGGCCAGGGCGCGACCTACCAGGCGGGTGCGGCCGCGGCGGCGCCGTCCGGACCGCGACTGCCGTGGAAGGAACTGCTCCGCGGCATCGTGACGCGGCCCGGGCAGACCTTCCTCCAGATGCGCGACTACGCGGTCTGGGGTCCGGCGCTGATCGTGACCTTCCTCTACGGGCTGCTCGCGGTCTTCGGGCTCGACGACGCCCGCGAGGACGTCATCAAGGCGACCGTGCCGAAGGCCATCCCGATCGTCCTGTCCGCCGGTGTGGCCTTCGTCATCTGCGGCCTGATCCTGGGCGCGGTCACGCACACGCTGGCCCGCCAGCTGGGCGGCGACGGCTCGTGGCAGCCGACGGTGGGCCTGTCGATGCTGGTCATGTCCATCACGGACGCGCCGCGCCTGCTGTTCGCCGTGTTCCTCGGCGGCGACAACATGGTCGTCCAGGTGCTCGGCTGGGCCACCTGGGTGGCGGCCGGTGCCCTGTTCACCTCGCTGGTGAGCAAGTCGCACGACCTGCCGTGGCCGAAGGCCCTGGGCGCGTCCGCGATCCAGCTGGTCGCCCTGCTGTCGATCATCAAGCTGGGCACGATCTAGCCCACCCCCGCACCTGGCACCTCGCAGACGAAAGGGCCCGCCGCGCACGGTGCGCGGCGGGCCCTCTGCGTGGTGCTGTCGTCCGCCCGTCAGGCGTCGAGGACCTGGCCCTCACGCTTGACGACGGGCGGCTCGACCGACCACGGGAAGTTGATCCACTCGTCGGTCTTCTTCCACACGTACTCGCACTTCACGAGGGAGTGGGACTTCTCGTAGATGACGGCGGAGCGCACCTCGGCGACATGGCCCAGGCAGAAGTCGTGGACGAGCTTCAGCGTCTTGCCGGTGTCGGCCACGTCATCGGCGATGAGGACCTTCTTGTCGGTGAAGTCGATCGCCTCGGGCACGGGTGCCAGCATGACCGGCATCTCCAGCGTGGTCCCGACGCCGGTGTAGAACTCCACGTTCACCAGGTGGATGTTCTTGCAGTCGAGCGCGTACGCCAGGCCGCCGGCGACGAACACCCCGCCGCGGGCGATGCTCAGGATGATGTCGGGCTCGTAGCCGTCGTCGGCGATCGTCTGCGCCAGCTCGCGGACGGCGCGCCCGAAGCCGTCGTAGGTCAGGTTCTCGCGTACGTCGCTCATGCCTCGTGCCTCACCTGGGTGCGGTGGAAGTTCTGGAAGGAGCGCGAGGCGGTCGGCCCGCGCTGCCCCTGGTACCTGGACCCGTAGCGCTCACTGCCGTACGGGAACTCGGCGGGCGAGCTGAGCCGGAACATGCACAACTGCCCGATCTTCATGCCCGGCCAGAGCTTGATCGGCAGGGTGGCGAGGTTCGACAGCTCCAGGGTCACGTGCCCCGAGAACCCGGGGTCGATGAACCCGGCGGTCGAATGCGTCACCAGGCCGAGGCGGCCCAGGCTGGACTTCCCCTCCAGTCTGGAGGCGATGTCGTCGGGGAGCGAGATGACCTCGTACGTCGAGGCGAGCACGAACTCACCGGGGTGGAGGATGAACGCCTCGTCACCCTCCGGCTCGACCATGCGCGTCAGGTCCGGCTGCTCGATCGCCGGATCGATGTGGGCGTAGCGGTGGTTCTCGAACACCCGGAAAAACCGGTCGAGACGTACATCGATGCTGGAGGGCTGCACCATCGATTCCTCGAACGGGTCGATGCGAACCCGTCCGCTGTCGATCTCGGCCCGGATGTCTTTGTCAGAGAGAAGCACGTCCCGAGGATACGCAGAGCGCGCGGGCCACCCCCAATCGGAGCGGCGCCCCGCGCGCCCGCCCGGCGACTACCGCTTCACGCCGCCCACGGGCACCGCCTGCCGCAACCGCGCGCACCGCGGACACCGCAGCAGCCGCCCGGGCCCGATCCGGCCGGCACCGAGGTGCTGCAGCGGGAAGGAGGCGGTACTGAAAACGTGCCCTTCGGCACAACGGACGACGGTGTGCTCCATCGAGTCCCTTTCCCCAACGAGCCGTACTGCGACGAATCGCCACATTAGGGGATGATCGGCACCCACTCCAGCCGCCGCTCCGCACCACACGTTACGCCCCAACTCCCGCACCCACACGTCCCGGTGTACGCCACACACGGCAACGACCCCGCGGTGAATTCACCGGGGGTCGATCATGAGGTAGAGTGAGCAAAGCCAGGGATCCAGGCAACTGGCCCGCTGTGCGGATGTAGTTTAATGGTAGAACATGAGCTTCCCAAGCTTATAGCGCGGGTTCGATTCCCGTCATCCGCTCTTGAACGAAGGCCCAGGTCACCGACCTGGGCCTTCGTCGTTGTCTAGACCTCTCACCCCTCGCCGTGCCCTCCACGTGCCCCAACTGGCGGAAATCCCCTGCTCGGAGGGGCAGCCGCGCACCACTTGCACCACACGGGCCCCGCCGATCTCGGATCGCGAGACGCATTCTCGATGACCGCGTCACATGACTGCACCCGCCGCGTGAATTCGCTTCCCCAAAGAGGCGGTTGGCCGAAAGGGCCAGGCGGCGGACCCGCGACGGGACTACCTAGTACCGCGTCAGGCAACGTTCGCCCCCTTGACGAGGGTGGACTGCTACCGCACGCAGGAGCCGTCCGGCGTCATGTCCGGGGAACCCATCCCGAAGGAGTACAGGAGGGTCAGCACACAGGCCGCCACGAACAGGGCCACCCATTTGATCTCGGGTTCGGTCTGATCCGGTAGCACCGCCACCAAGATGGTCTGGAAAAGCCCGAGCAGTAGGGTCATGCCGATCCAGGCGAACGGCATGATCATCACAAATCCCGTACGGGTCGGCGCGTCCATGCCGTGCGCACAGCCCGCCCACCTTTGCGATGCCAGAGCGGTTCCCATCACAGTGCCCGCCACGGCGAGCAGCGGCCCCGTCACGAACCACCCCAAGCCGGGCTCCTTGCCCTCCCTCGATGCAGTCATCTGTGCCTGGCCTCTCCCTTTCGATCTCACGTACCGGAGCACACACGCCCCCGAACCCCTGCCCGGTTCCCGCGCCGAGAGCGCCATCCCGCTGCCCTTGGCCGCATTTCAGGCCGTCTCAACGAACATGTCGAACTGCATCGCTGAGCACACCGGAGCTAGTGCCGCATCAGACAACCTCCGCCCCGTGCGTCGTACCGATGAGGCGGGGTGGAAGATGGCCCCGTGAGCTTCGATCTTGCGGTTCTGGCGATGGACGAATCAGCCGACGCTGCGGCGGCGCGTGCGATGTTCGATCGGCACCTCCGACCACCACGACGAGGGTGAGTTGGATGAGCGAGTGGTCGGGTTCTATGAGCAGCTGCGCTCGCTGTTCCCAGACCGCCCCCCCTTCGCCGCAGAGTCGCCGTGGATGTCGACGCCGCTGACGATCGGTATCGACCCCGTGATCATGAATCTGAGCTTCTCGTCGCGGAGCGACGCGGCAATCAAGGCGATCGAGGAGCTTGTCAGCGGAGTTCCGCCTGGTCATCTGGGATCCGCAGTCCCAGGACGCACATCTGCTGGGGCCTGATTGACGAGGCGCTCTGCTCGATTCAGGCGATGTTCGCCCTGCTGACGACGCTGCGGAGGCGCTCATCCTGGGCGTGCTTGTTCCGCCAGATGATGTAGCGGCGGATCATGCTGCCCTGCTCCCTGTGGCTGGCGTGGTCGGTGCCGTCGAGGGCGAAGTAGCGCAGGGCGGTGAACTGGGCCTCGATCCGGTTAAGCCAGGAGCTGTTGGTCGGGGTGTAGGCGATCTCGACGTTGTTCGCCTCGGCCCAGGTCCCGACCCGTTGGCACCGCTTGGTGGTCAGGTGGGGCGAGTAGTTGTCGCAGACGATCGCGATGCGCAAGTCCATCGGGTGCAGCGAGCGCAGGTAGCGGCAGAACTCCAGGAACTTCGAGCGGTTCTTCGTCTTCTTGATGTGCCCGTAGAGCTGGTCCTTGGCCAGGTCGTAGGCGGAGAACAGGTTCCGGACGCCGTGCGGGCGGTTGTAGGTCGCTCGCCTGCGGGGGCGGTGTCGCGGTCGGGGTCCTTGTGCCGGCCGCCGCGTTCGGCCCACTGCCGTCCGGGGTGGGGCTGGAGGTTGAGGGGGCCGAACTCGTCCATGCAGAAGATGACTCCGGGCCCGCCTTCGTCGGGTATGACCTCGCCGTCGGCGATCGCGTAGAGGTGCTGGACCCGGGCCTTCTTGGCCGCGTGGTCGGGGTCGCGGGAGGTCTTCCAGGTCTTCAGGCGTTGAAAGGAGACGCCTTCCTCGCGGAGCAGGATGCGCAGGCCCTCGTGGCTGATGTCGTCGACCACC
This sequence comes from Streptomyces sp. CLCI03, assembly GCF_053615355.1. NCBI lineage: Bacteria > Bacillati > Actinomycetota > Actinomycetes > Kitasatosporales > Streptomycetaceae > Streptomyces > Streptomyces sp. CLCI03. Next base: position 3,908,556 of record NZ_CM132132.1, read on the forward strand.
CCCTCGGCGACCAGGAAGTCGGCCAGTTTCGCCAGGCTCCAGGTCGAGAACGGCAGGCCGTGCTCGACCGGCTTGGACTTGGCGGTCTTCTTGATCTCACGGCGCTCGGGAAGGGTGAACGTCCTGGGCCGACCGCCTTTGTACTTCGGATGGAGCGACTCGAAGCTGTCGGCGTTGAAGTTGTGGATCACATCGCGGACCCGGTCCACGCTGGTGAACGTCACCTCAGCGATCTTCGCCACCGGCATCCCCTGCGCTGACAGCAGCACCATCTGGGCGTCTGGCGCCGCCCGGCGTAGCAACCGGGCGACATGTCAGGACGGGGCGAACGTTGCTTGATCCGGCACTAGTCCTCTTTCCCCGCCAACACGCGATCGGCGGCGTAGTGCGGGCAGGAAGGGACATGCCACGTCACCGTCACCCGGCGCCGGTCGGCGGCGATGGTGCGAGCCTGCCCAGTGGCCGGGCAGGCTGAACAGTGCGGGCACCGGACGGTTTCGAACTTCAACTCAGCCATCACCTGCGCCACCTTCCCCACCAATGGTGCTCGCGACGAGAGTGCCACGCCTCGCAGCGGGACAGTCTCGGAGAAAGCTGCACACCGGAGCTCGGGGGCGGCTCATGGTCCGGCCGTGCCAGTGAGATGGCCACTGGGATCACGATGCGGCTGACCATTTCGCCAGGAGGTTCCCGCAGGTGCCGGTGCATGAAGACAGTGACCCTGCGCAGGGCACTCCGGCAGAGCAGCCGGGCACGGATGACCCTGCCGTTCACGTGCGGACCACGGCCGGCCCATCATTCCTTACCGCTGAGGCGGCCGCCTCCGTCGAGGCCATCGTGCGGGCTGTACACGATGGCGATGATGTTCGCATCCGGATCCTTTTGGCAGCCTTGGTCAACGTCGCCGACACCGAGGTTCTCCTCCACCTGCGAGAGCGGCTTCGCGAACGACCGCAGTGATGGTCGGGCGCTGCGGAACAGACGTGCAGCGGTGCGGGGCCGGGTCGCTGCCGCCTTGCCGTGGGCACCCCCGAGACCGTCATGGAGTACCTGCGAGCTGCGGATCCCTTCGGGAGGGCGCTGCGGACCCACCCCGCAGGCTCACGTTTCCTGGACTGCACGTCGCGGCTGACGGACGCCCTTGCTCACGAAACGCTGCACTCGGGGGAATCAATATCTATCCCCGCGGTCAGAGAGTTTAATGGACCTCGCAGGGAGAGTTTTTCCGCACCGCACACGATGGAGATATTCAACGCCCACAAGCCGCTTCAGCATGCTACTGTCGATCTCGGTTGCAGTTGTGGTACCCAAAAAACTTCAAGCACTCCAGTCGGCCTCCGGGCCACATTCGAGTGCTTCATATTTCCGGGTCATTTTCCGGCGGGGCATCATCGCGGCGACACGGTGTCCGTCCAGTGCGGATGCTGGTGTACTGCCCCAAAGGAGATATGACATGGCATCTGGCACCGTGAAGTGGTTCAACGCAGCCAAGGGTTTCGGCTTTATCGGGCAGGACGGTGGCGGCGACGACGTCTTCGCCCACTTCTCGAACATCGCCTCCTCCGGCTTCCGCGAGCTGGTGGAAGGACAGAAGGTCAACTTCGACATCGCGCAGGGCCAGAAGGGCCCGACGGCCGAGAACATCGTTCCCGCCTGACGCTGACGCGCATTTCGTAGCTGGGGCCCGCATCCCTCGGGGTGCGGGCCCCAGCTGCAAGCATCTCCCGCAGTGGGTTCACCTGCGTGACGAGGTATTCAGGGTTAAAGCCCGCTCGGCGATTCACCCCCTCGATTTTTCTCGGTTTCGCGTCCACATGACGCCTCCCCTTACCGGCACCTGCGACCGTGCAGAATCCCTGTAGGCCAGAGTCGCTTTCGCATTTCATTCGGCCCGTTCTTGTGATTCCCTGCGCTGCTTTTCCACTGCGGGAATTCCTTGATACGTGCCGTATCAAGGAAGGTTCTGCATGAACCGCACTACGAATGACCGTTCCTCTCGTACCCGTAGCCGCACCGGTGGCCCCGCTTTCGGCGCTGCCACCGGTTCGGAGCGGGGGAACCGCTTCGGCTCGTCGGCCCCGAGCCGTTCCGGAGGGCCGAGCCGCTCCGGCGGCTACAGCCGTCGGCCCGCCGCGATCCAAGGCGAGTTCGCCCTGCCGAAGACGATCACTCCGGCGCTGCCCGCTGTCGAGGCCTTCGCCGACCTCGCCATGCCAGCCGAGCTGTTGGCCGCTCTCGGCGCGCAGGGCGTGACCGTGCCCTTCCCGATCCAGGGTGCGACCCTCCCGAACTCCCTGGCGGGCCGCGATGTGCTCGGCCGCGGGCGGACCGGCTCCGGCAAGACCCTGGCCTTCGGGCTGGCCCTGCTGGCCCGCACGGCCGGTCAGCGCGCCGAGCCCCGTCAGCCGCTCGCACTGGTCCTCGTACCGACCCGCGAGCTGGCCCAGCAGGTCACCGACGCCCTCACCCCGTACGCCCGCTCGGTCAAGCTCCGGCTGGCCACGGTCGTCGGCGGCATGTCGATCGGCAAGCAGGCCGGAGCGCTGCGCGGAGGCACGGAGGTCGTCGTGGCGACGCCCGGCCGATTGAAGGACCTCATCGACCGCGGCGACTGCCGGCTGAACCAGGTCGCGATCACCGTCCTCGACGAAGCCGACCAGATGGCCGACATGGGCTTCATGCCCCAGGTCACCGCCCTGCTCGACCAGGTGCGCCCCGAAGGTCAGCGGATGCTGTTCTCCGCCACCCTCGACCGCAACGTCGACCTGTTGGTCCGCCGCTACCTCACCGACCCTGTCGTCCACTCGGTAGACCCCTCGGCCGGTGCGGTGACGACGATGGAGCACCACGTGCTGCACGTCCACGGCCCCGACAAGCACCGGACGACGACGGAGATCGCGGCGCGCGAGGGCCGGGTGATGATGTTCCTGGACACCAAGCACGCCGTCGACCGGCTGACCCAGGACCTGCTGAACTGCGGTGTCCGGGCCGCCGCCCTGCACGGCGGGAAGTCGCAGCCCCAGCGCACTCGGACCCTCGCCCAGTTCAAGACCGGACACGTGACCGTACTGGTCGCGACGAACGTGGCGGCGCGCGGCATCCACGTCGACAACCTCGACCTCGTCGTCAACGTCGACCCGCCCACCGACCACAAGGACTACCTCCACCGCGGCGGCCGCACCGCCCGCGCCGGCGAGTCCGGCAGCGTCGTCACCCTCGTCACCCCCAACCAGCGCCGCGACATGACCCGCCTCATGCAGGCCGCCGGCATCACACCGCAGACCACCCAGGTCCGCTCCGGCGAAGAGGCCCTGACCAGGATCACCGGCGCCCAGGCCCCCTCCGGCATCCCCGTCACCATCACCGCGCCCGTCGTCGAACGCGCCAAGCGCAGCGCGGCCTCCCGCGGCAGGCGACGGCCCGCTTCGACGGTCCGGCGCGTGAGCGTGCGGCAGTCCGCCTTCGATGCGGCGGCCTGAGAACCACGTGATCAGGAAACTGACCCATCTCTGCAGGAGGCACGTTTTGACGCTGGTCCAGATGCAGCACCGCTCGACGAACGCCAACCCTGTGCACCGGACGGTGGACGACGCGATGGAGGCGGCCGGTCCACAGGTATGTGACGACATGACGGTCGAGGTGGCCCTGGCCGTCATGGCCGGCGCCCGCGCGGATCATCTGCTCGTCTGCGACGAGGACGGCCTGTGCACCGGGCTGGTCACGCAGGCCCAGCTCACCGCTGTCCACGACAGCGCGGCGTACACCGACCGGGTCCGTCTCCGCGACCTGCTGGGGGACCGCGGGCCGGTCGCCTCACCCGCAACCACGATGGCCGAAGCCGAACACGCGATGCGCTACCGCCGGCTCGATGCCCTGCCGGTCGTCGATGAGCAGGGCAGTGCTCTGGGCGTCCTCGCCCTTGCCCGCTGAACCGCCTCACCGCGGCACGGCCGTCCCCCCTTCTTCTTCCTGTGAGGCAACATGCGCTGTGTCATCGCCCGTTTCCCGTTCGACCTGACCAAGAGCGGTGTCCTGGAGTCGATGAAGGGCGTCAAGCCCGAGCAGGTCGTCGGCGAGTCCGTGATCATCGGGCGCCGTACCTACCCCGTCAAGCAGGTCGGCCAGGTCATCACCCGCCAGGACCGGCGTGACTTCAGCGCCGGTGAAGTCCTCCGGGCCATGACCCAGCTCGGGTTCACCTGCCGCGGCCTCCCCCTGGCTACCGTGCCCACGCGCATCCTCAGCCCGCTCCAGCAGGCTTCAGCGATGCTCGGCATCCCGGTGACCGTCTGACGGACAGGACCGGCACGAGCCGACACCCGAACACAGCGAGGAGGGCCCGACCGGCATACGCCGGTCGGGCCCTCCCGCGTACCCAGGGGTGTCCTACGCGATGTCGGGTCAGTGGTCGGAGTAGCTGAAGTCGCCCATGGTCCATGCGCTGACATCCGCGATCGAGACGCGATACATCCCACCCGTCTCCGGGATCCCGACCGTGCCCTGAAGGATGCGGGCTACGTGGAAGTGCAGGTGAGTGGGCGGTCCCTCGTGAGGTGTCGTGGCGGTGAAGATGGCGGCGAACTCGCCCAAGCGGGTGGAGTCAGTCAGGACCTCCGACACGCGCTGCCTCCACACCGCTTCCGGTGCCAGCCGACCGGTGATGACAGCGCCACCGGTGACCACGGTCAGGGACATCTGATTGCTCTGCCCGGACTCCACCAGGGTGGCAACGTCAACGAGCAGCTCGTCAGGGTTCGACATGAGAGCCGATTTTATGCACCAGTCGTCCCGTCCTCTCGGCCGGTAGCGCTACCGGCCGAGAAGTGCACTCACCGCCGTCCCGCCGGAGGCCCGACGGGTGACGACACCGGTTGCTCGGGCGATGCCGTGACCATGGGCCAGCCGAATCCACCGGTATGGCCACACAGGACACGGGCCCGAGCCCCTGACCTGCTGTGCAGGCTGCTCTGCGCATCCACTCCGACCGCGATGTCTAGCTCTCCTCGGCGGGCACGAAAATCTATTACGGCCGGAGTAGACATTGGGTGGTGGCGTGGCTATGGTTTCTCTCGTAGCCCAGAGAGACAGCAGGGCCTGGCAGAGACGAACTGCCAGGCAGCAGTACGTAGTTGCAGTGCGCAGGACGGTGCGGTGGTGGAGTTCCGAAGCCAGGGTTGTTGCACGACGGCGACGGGACTGACGACCGGACCGGGTGACCCGCAGTGATCAGGGGCCGCCGTGAGCAGTACCCAGCAGTGAAGTAGTGAGCAGCACCTCGGTGAAGGCGTCGGCTGCGGATGCGCGCACCGGGAAGTTCGGCAGTGGGGTTCTAAGCCAGAGCAGTCGCAGGATGGGCAACGGGGCTGGCTGCCGAAAAGTGGCGCTGCAGCAGGCCACCAGCAGTACGCAGTACCGCAGTAACCCGCAGTTGCAGTCTCTCCCGTTTGGTAAGCAGTTGATCGCCGAGGGAAGAACGGAGGAGTTGAGGCGCCATCAGGATCGCCCGGGCGGAAGTCTTGAGTCCGGGTACCGCAGGACATCGATAGTGAGGTGGTCTCCGGTCGAGCAACCGCGATCCCCGCACAGCCTGTCCCCGTTCGGACGGGTCGGCGGAGACAGTAGGCCGGCGCAGAACTAGGGCCGGCAGATGGTGTAGCAGTTCCTTCGGGGCCCCGGTGCTGAACGCACCGGGGCCCCTCCTTTCGTTCCGCCCCCTCTTGCTCTCCAGGCCTGTCTGATCACCCGCTCCGCTCGCCTGCGTCCTCCGCCACTACTTCCGCTACCCAGCTGCGCAGCGCCGCCCACGTCCGGGAGCTCGTCGGCCACGGCACTGTCGTGGAAGCGGCCCGGCTAGTCACGAACCAGGGCGATTACCCTCCGCGTTCCGCATGGAGTGGGAGGCCTCGCCGTGAAGGTTGATGCGGAGAAGGAGCCGGCTTCATCGCCCAGGACGGCAGCTGCCAGGACTAGGAGAGCACTTGCCAGACGCGATCAGGTGCGGATACGGCTGTTGGGGCCGTCGTGCTCGTCGGCGGTGTCGTCGTTGAACCAGTAGTCGTCGGCGGCCAGGTAGCGGAAGGAATGGTTGCTGCCGGTGGGCAGCTCAACGGTGACCGCGCGGTTGCCGTCCTTGCGGAGGGTAAGAGGGTGCACGCCGGGGCACCAGTCGTTGAAGTCGCCGACCACGCTCACCTCGGCCGCAGGCATGTCGGCGGGCAGAACGAAGGTGACCTTGGCGCTGTTCTTGCGCACGGCGCGTTCCAGCACGAGACACTCCTGACGGACAGGGGGAGGGACAATACGGGCCCATGGTCAGGGCAGAGCAGGAGCTGCGCACGCCGACGCCGCCGTACTGCCCACCAGGTCACCCACCCGCTGCACCCAGCAGGACGCGCAACCGGGCAAATGTGACAGTGCACGTGGGGTACGACGACGGGTTGCCCCACGCAAGCAGGACCCGGCCGGGGCCCCGTAGCCACACCGGCCGGGTCCTGCGCCATGCGGAGCAGACGTCCCGCGAGCACGCCACACTTCGGACCGCCTGGCGCCGAAGCAGTGTCACCCCCACTCCAGCCCACCCGCCCGGCTACGACCTCCTCTTCGGCCACCCCCAGCCCATCTGACCGGCGCCGATGGCCGGAACTCGAACTTTCGAAGAGAAGGGCAACCGCAGCACCATGTACGACCAGCCTCGACCGGACCGGCCCACCCCCGCCATGACGTTCGACCAGATGCTGGAACGCGTCCGCTACGAGGGCGCCTACCCCACCCGCGAACGCGCGGAAGAAGCCGTCCGCACCGTGCTTGCCGCGCTCGGCCGGCAGGTCACCGGTGACGAGCGCGTCGACCTCGCCCAGGCTTTGCCCGTCGAAGCCGCCCTCACCCTGACCGCCCAGATCCCCGACACCGAACACCTCACCGGCTGGGGCTTCGTCAAGGACCTGGCCGCACGAACCGGCGTGAGCCCGGCCATCGCCCGCTGGGACACCGGCGCCGTACTCGCCACCGTCACCGCGCTCGCCGGACCCGACCTCCTTGCCCGCGTCCTCCATCGACTCCCCGACGACTACGCACTCCTCTTCGGTCAGGCGCAACTGCACCGGCCTCAGCACGCCGCCGCCTGACCGGGGCCGATTGCGCGCGGACATGCAACGGGGCCGGGACCGCTCCTGCGGTCCCGGCCCCGTGCGCGCGAGGGGTCAGTGCTTGAAGGTGTCCTTGATCTTTTCCTTGGCCTCGCGGGCATCGCCCTTGGCCTGCTCCGCGCGGCCCTCGGCGGTCAGCCGCTCATTGCCCGTCAGGCGGCCAGCGGTCTCCTTGAGCTTGCCCTTGGCCTGCTCGCCCTTCGCCTCGGCCTTCTGCTCACCAGACACAGCTGATCACTCCCTGTTCGATGGAAAGGTCTTACAGAACCCCGTATGACCGGCGGGATCCCTCCTAAACAGACGGGCTGGCAATGGGGTGACGCTCGGGGCGAAGCGTTCGGCCATGGGCCAGCCGGCCTGGATGCCACAGCGGTCCGCGCGGCGCCTCATGAAGGTGACCGTGCCGGCGAGCCGGAGCGCGGTGTGACGAGCCGGGATCGTGTCAGGCCGGCTCGGTCAGGACGTGGCCGGCGTCGGGGAGCTCGTGGACGTGGGCGGCCGCGCCTTCCAGCGGCAGGAGAGGGCGCAGGGGACAGTCGGCCGGGGTGTGGTCGTGGTCGACTTCCCAGGTGGGCAAAGGTGCGGCGGGGGCGCAGTTGGTGGAGACGGCGTAGAGGTTGCCGAAGCACCCCCGGCACACCAGTGCAGCGTGGTTCACGTGAGTGTCTCCAGTTGAACCGACCCGGCTGCGCCGTCCACGGGGCGGGGATCCCCCGCCGGGCGGAGCTGGCGCAAGGTGCTTTCCGTCTCGCGCCTGAGGTGTTCGGAAGAGGCCAGACGCTGCCACAGCAGGTCGGGGAGGCCGGGGACGGTGGCGCCGCGGGCAGCCCACTCCTCGCAAGCTGCGTGTACAGGGGTGTGTGTGCCCTGGTCCGGGGGTTCTCCGGGAATCCGGCCACGGGCGCGTGCCGGGCTATGGGAAGGCCTTCGGCGCGCTTTTTCCGGAAGACGGCCAACCTCTCTGCGCTTGCCGCTGCCGGCCTGTGCGCCGCGGCTGGAGTCCGTCCAATGATCGTCCGTCACGTTCGTCAAAACGATTCTTCCATCCTCCAGGACACCGCTTCCGGTGTGCCGCGACGCTCTCGACCGTTGCTCCGGCCCTCGATGAGGCACACACCGTCGACCGCCCCCAGCTGCTCCCTGTGCTGCGCATCGACAGGAGCGACCGTGCGTTCGAGGTCGATTACCTCCTCACCCGCCACACGAAAATCTATGACGGCCGGAGTAGACATTGGGCTGTGGCGTGGTTATGGTTTCTCTCGTAGCCCAGAGAGACAGCAGGGCCTGGCAGAGACGAACTGCCGGGCAGCAGTACCCGTAGTTGCAGTGCGCAGGACGGTGCGGTGGTGGAGTTCCGAAGCCAGGGTTGTTGCAGGACGGCGACGGGACTGACGACCGGACCGGGTGGCCCGCAGTCATCAGGGGCCGCCGCGAGAAGTACCCGCAGTTAACGCAGTGGCATTACCTGTAAGTGCAGTTCGCAGTACCCAGCAGTGAAGTAGTGAGCAGCACCTCGGTGAAGGCGTCGGCTGCGGGCGCACGCACCGGGAAGTTCGGCAGTGGGGTTCTACGCCAGAGCAGACGCAGGATGGGCAACGGGGCTGGCTGCCGAAGAGTGGCGCTGACACAGGCCACTGAGCAGTACGAAGTCTGAGCAGTACAAGCAGTAAGCAGTTGATCACCGAGGGAAGAACGGAGGAGCCGAGCACCATCAGGATCGCCCGGGCGGAAGCCTAGAGCCCGGGTACCGCAGGACATCGATAGTGAGGTGGTCTCCGGTCAAGCAACCGCGATCCCCGCACTCCCGGCAGCGTGTCGGCCGGGTCGGCGGAAACACAGGGTCGGCGCAGTATCAGGGCCGACAGATGGTGTAGTAGTTCCTTCGGGGCCCTGGTGCCGTACGGCGCCAGGGCCCCTCCACGCGTTCCACGAGAGAGGTTCAATGACAGCAGACGACTCGTTCGGCCGGCTCGACGACGACGATTACCCCGCCTACACCATGGGCCGGGCCGCCGAAATGCTCGGCACCACCCAGGGCTTCCTCCGCGCCATCGGCGAAGCCCGCCTGATCACCCCGCTCCGCTCCGAGGGCGGCCACCGCCGCTACTCCCGCTACCAGCTGCGCATCGCCGCCCGCGCCCGGGAGCTCGTCGACCAGGGCACCCCCATCGAGGCCGCCTGCCGCATCATCATCCTCGAGGACCAGCTCGAGGAGGCGCAGCGCATCAACGCCGAGTACCGCCGCGCCGCCGAATCTTCCGCGTCGCCGTCCTCAACCTGACCCGAGTGTGCCCGTCGGGATCGGCGGGCCTCGGTCGTCGAAGGAGTGCTACTCGGGTGCGGACGCCTCCGCCAGGTCCGCCCCGGCGTCAGCGCTGCGTGTGACCTGGTGGGTACCGTGCCAGTCCAGGCACATGACCGTCGCGTCGTCCTGGAGACGGCCACCATGCGCGCGCAGAATCTCGGCGACCAGAGCGCGGGAGGCCTCGCGGGGGTGGAGATCGCCCGTGCGCACAACCAGGGAGGGCAGATCGACCTCCACAGCGCGGCGCTCCAGCATGCCATCGGTGAGCATCACGAGGCGGTCACCCGGCTGCAGGTCCAGCCGCTGCACCCGATAGTCGGTACGCGGCTGGACACCGAAGGGGAGATCGACCTCGGGGACCATCTGCTCGACCCTCTCCCGTCTGAGGCGCAGCGGCCAAGGATGCCCCGCGTTGACGAACTGAGTGGTCCCGTCGAGCAGGCTGATGCGCAGCAGCTGCCCGGTGACGAAGCCCCGCCTGCCGTGGTCGATGACGGCCCGGTTGGCCTCCGAGGCCTGTACTTCGAGCTCGGCGCCGGCACGCCTGGCCCTGCGAAGGGCGCCCACTGCGAGGGTGGCGAGTAGCGCGGCTTCCACGTCGTGGCCCATGGCATCGGTGACGGAGAGTTGCATGGTGTCGCGGTCGACGACGTAGTCGAAGGTGTCACCGCCGACGTGCGTGGCCGGTTCCAGCGCTCCGGCCACCGTGAACTGGGCTGCCTCACACGCCAGTGAGGTGGGCAGGAGTCGGTGCTGGATCTCGGCGGCCAGGTTCAGCGGCCGTGTACGGCGACCCCATTGGTAGACGTCGGTGAAGGACCGATTGGCGATCACGATGTAGGCCAGGGCGTGAGCGGTCGCGCCGATCTGCCTCATCGCGAAGTCGTCGGGGTGATCCGGCAGGAAGAGTTCGAGCAGGCCGATGGCGTCGCCGCGGTTGGTGACGGGCGCCACGACCCTGACCCGGCTGTTGCCCTCTCGCTGGAGGGCCGGCCGCTGTGTGCGCAACACGTCCGCGTAGAGGGTGCCGGGCAGAGCGACGCGTTCAGGGGGCTCGTCGGACTCGACGCTGTCCGCTGCCCCGAGCCGCACCACTGACGACCCGGTGAAGTCGACGATCAGGAACGAGACCACAGCAGCGTTCAGCCGGTCTCTGAGCATCCGTGCGACGACGTCCAGTGACTCCACAGGGGAGGCGGATTCCGCCGCCGCGAGCACGCCCGCAAGGTCCACCTCCGCCAGCTGCTCTCCGCCGGCGCGTCCCTGATGGGCGCCTGGATCTCGCTCCTCGGTTGGGGGCATGACCGCTCCTCTCCTCCTCCGACGCCGTGGGACCGGCCCTCCACGAGCACAGTTCCCTGACGCTCTTTCCGAGCGCACGAGGCCTTAGGGGCAGCCCCCTGTCTCGTCGAAGCCATCCCATCTGGGGTCGCAGCCTGTGACCACGGCCGGCACAGATCCGAGAAGCCCGCGGGGCCGACCGTCCTCAACCCTGCCCGAGGACCCGCACGTCAGGTGGCTGCTGCTGCCCGTGCAGTCCGCGCTGCCTGACTGGTTCACCCGAACAGCAGGCATCGGCCCTCTCGGGGACGCCGCCCGGCCACCGGTGTAGCGCACACGCCCGGAATCCTCAGAGGACCCGGTTGCGGGGCAAGCACCAGGGCATGGGGATGGACGAGTCAAGTCGGCGGTGTGGCTGTGGCCGTCGCCTTCGAGCCGAGCGTGAGGAGACGGGGTTGTGAGCGGTGTGTGGATGTACGCGCAGGACAGCGGCTACACGTCCCGGCAGTCACTGGTGGGGTTCACGGTTGAGGCGGCTGACGGAACCATCGGGCACGTGGACCGTCAGCAGGACCAGCCCGGCATGCAGCACCTGGTCGTCGACACCGGCGTGTGGGTGTTCGGCAAGAGCATTCTGATCCCGGCCGGCGCCGTCGCCGGCATCGACACCGAAACACGGACGGTAAGGGTGACAGGGACCCGAGACGAGATCAAAGCCGCTCCCCAGTTCACCACCGACAGCGAAACGGCTGACCACCGCTACCTGTCCGCCGTCGGCAACTACTACCTCTCCCTCCGCCGCCCCCTCGCACCCTGACCCGAAGCCAGCCGGCAACCCGCCCAGGGCGACAGCAGCCCCCGGGCAGAACATTGCCGTGCTCAGTAGACGGTGAAGGAGATGGCGATGTAGTGCGCGGTGAAGGCTGCCACGGTCAGGGCGTGGAAGACCTCGTGGAAGCCGAACCAGCGGGGCGAGGGGTCGGGGCGCTGAAGGGCGTAGACAACCGCGCCCGCACTGTAGAGAAGCCCGCCGGTCACGATCAAGGCGACTACGGGCGCCCCACCACTGTCCAGGAAGTCGGGCAGGTAACGCACCGGTGCCCAGCCCAGGGCCAGGTAGCAGGGGGTGTACAGCCAGCGGGGAGCCCCGACCCACAGGACACGGAAGGCGATGCCGGCCAGAGCGCCCGTCCACACGATCCACAGCAGGACGGACCGCTGGTCAGGGGGGAGGAGGAGCACGGCAAGCGGGGTACAGGTGCCGGCGATGATCAGGAAGATGTTGGCGTGGTCGAGGCGACGCAGAACGGCCTCACCGAGTGGTCCCCACGTGCCGAGGTGATAGACGGCGCTCGTCCCGAACAGCATCCAGGCGGTGACGGAGTACACGGTGCAGGCCAGGGTGGCGTGCGGTGTCCCCGCCAGGCAGATGAGGACGATGCCCGCGGCCAGCGATGCGGGGACCATTCCGGCGTGGAGCCAGCCTCGTAGCTTCGGCTTGATCGGCTCCACCAGATCGGCCGCTCGCTCGACCAGGTCGGCAATCGGGTGGGCGTCGGCGGCCTTGTCACGGTGCGATCCGGAGGGAGGGCCACTTGCCTCACAGCCTCCGACCGTCGGTGCGGAAGACACACCGCCGGTTTCGACGTCGTCGCGGGACACTGCTTCCCTTCCTGCCTCGGACTGCTGGGCGTCACTGGCAACCACGTGCTCATGTGAGGAGCCTGCCCGCAGGAGGATGGCCCGAGGCCTGCCTCGGACCACCGGGCCGGCACCGCCGGACATGGTCTTTTCAGCCGCCCATGGTTCCGGTCCTGGAGGCCTGCCGCCAACTGGGGCCGTGGAAGTCGTGTAAGTCGGCGGGCCACGGGAACGATCAGGGCTTCCGAACGGGCCTCTCCGCTCTCCTACGTTCAAGGACCGCCGATGCTTCCCGAGTTCCGCTCCCACGCATCCGCCCCCCTTTCCCACCAGCTGGAACAGCGACTGGGACTGGACCCACGCCTCGAAGCGGGCCGAATCGACGTCGAGCGCGTCGCCGACATCGCCGTCGTCGCATCCGCCCACTCCGATGGGTACGCGGCCACCGCGCACCTCCTCGGACTGCTGGCCGCGCTCCCCGCTCCCACCGAGGCCGGAGAACGCTTCTGGTCGGACCTGTGGAGGACCTCAGGCTCCCTCTACCTGCTGCCCGCCAACATCAAAACGTTCGTGCTGAGTTCGCTGGCCGGAGAAGGCACCGGTCTGGCCGGTCAGATCCTCTCGGCTGTCGACGAGATGACCCCACCCCAGCGCGTCGCAGCCGGAGAGGTGATCGGCCAGGCGCTCGCCGAATCCGACCACCTCCCCGACCTCAAGACGCAGGTCATCGGCGAGCTGTGGCTCCGGGATCTCGAACTCACCGCCTGGCGGGTCCTGCACGCGGACCACAAGTCAGCTGATCCGGCTGAGCGGAAAGCCTTCCTCGACGCATGGAGGCGTGCCTGAGCCCCAGGTTTCCTCTCGACACAGCACGGCCGTAGACGGGCCATCGACGAGCGCCGCCGCTGCTGTTCGGGTCCAACGGCACCCGGAGAGCCGGTGAGGGGAGGAAGGCGAGACGCCTCCCTCCCCTCACCCGCCGATCGTCAAGCGCCCTTCGCCTGCCTCTTCACCGCTCCCTTGACGCGGGCAGCGCGTACCCGGGCGTCGATGCCCCCGGCGACCTCCTGCTGGCGATCGTCGTCGGAGTGCTGGTAGATCATCGCGGCCTTCTCCGAGGACTGGCCGGCGCGGACCATCGTGTCCTTGAGGGTCGCGCCGGACTGGGTGGAGAGGGTGTGGCCGGTGTGGCGCAGGTCGTAGAAGCGGAAGTCCTTCGACAGTCCGACCTTCGCGCGGGCCTTGGCAGGTGGATGGTGCGGACGCCCGCCGCCGACTGAGCCATGGACTGGCTCGGCTAGGGACCCGCTACTGGCTCATCAGGGCAGCCTCGCCTCCGAGACTTCCGGCGTTGATGGCGCCTCGCAGGACGTGGGCGATCTCCTCGGGCTTGAGGTCGATTCCGTCGAGGCCCTCGACGGTCAGCGGGACCTCCTCCAGCGCGTACTCGCCGCGACCCTCGGCGCTGAACTCGGGGCCGGTGCGGTCCTCGAAGGACCAGGTCGCGATGTGGGCGAGGTAGAAGAGTTGGCGCTCGTCGTCGGTCTCCATGGTGTGGAGGAGGCGGACGGTGTCGGCCTTGCCCGCGATCTCTTCGTGGATCTCGCGGTGGAGGGCCGCCTCCCGGGACTCGTCGCCGGCCTCGACGCCGCCGCCGGGGAGGACCCAGTACTCGGGGATGTCGGGCTTGGTGCGGCGGATGACCAGCATCGTGTCGTCGGCGGTGACGAGGACGGCGCGGACTCGTTCCTTCATTTCGGTCTGTCTCCTTGCTTGTTGGGCCGTGACGTGGGACGGGGTGCCGAAAGACGGCCGGTAGCGAGGGGGGTGGGCTCTTGCGCGGGGCCGGCCGGCTGTCGGGCAGAGTTGGGGCGGGCATCGTGCCCACGCCGTCACGGGTGACAGGTGCGTGAGGCGAACGCACCACCGGGAAGGGGCGGGTGGGGAGCAGCGTGAGTAGAAGGCGGTACGTGGCCAGGGGCGTGCCCGGGGTTATCGCATCTGGGACACCAAGGGGCGGCGATGGTGGGGCGACCACTACGAGCTCTGCCCCGATGATCTCCTGGTGGAGTTGAACGGTGCCGCGGACCCCGTGAGGATCACTGCCCTTCTCAAGCGGTACAGGGCGCAGAAGCGCTGAAGTGCCCCGCCCCTGCGCGTCCGTGGCCGTGGCTTTGTCGCCGCGAGTCGGCAGCGCTCGTGAGGCACCTGGCCATGGTCAGGAGCGGGACGGCCGTCCGGGGTCGCGGTCGCCGAGTACGAAGGCGGCCGGCCAGCTCTCGCGCAGGATCCGGGCCAGCAGGGGGTGCTCGGAGTCGAGAACCTCGCTGGGCCGGATCGAGCCGCCCGCCTCTTCGCGCTGCCCGCCGAGGAGGACGGGGGCGTGGAGCAGCTCCTCGCCCCACGGCTCGACGGCGTTGCCCAAGCGGCCCTCGAAGCGGTGTCCCTCCAAGGTGCCGGCGTGCACCCGGCGGGTGTAGTCCTCGATCACCTCGGCGGCCAGGCGCACCCAGGCCAGGTGGACCACGGTGCGGCCGTCGTCGAGGCGGATCGGCAGGCGGACCTTGAGGAAGTTGCCGACACCTTCGGCGACCATCACCGCGCCGGTGTCGACGGTGACCCGCTCCGCCTGCTCGGCCGGCGAGAGTTCGCCGATCAGGTGGGGGAGCGGGTGGGCGAAGCCGGGGCGCTCCGGGTCCAAGGTGCCGCCGCAGTCGCACGCGCACCCGTCGCTCCCGGGGCCGTGCGCCTCCTGGTCGGAGCCGGCGGGCAGCACCAGGGTGAAGGAACGGGCGACGGTGAAGACCGTCGGCTCGGGCAGGCCGAGCGCGGCCAGCGCGGCGGAGGCGGCCTCGTGTCGCTCGCCGTTGACCCGCACCTCGGCCTCCATGGCGCCGGGGACACCGCCGTAGAAGACCCGGACACCGTTGAACCAGACCGGCTCCAGGTCGGCCGTGAAGGTGTCGGCGATCTCGCGGAGCACGTCCGCCTCCACCAGTGCCTTCTGGAGACGGAGGTTCTCCTGGTCGGAGAGCCCGTAGGCCAGCGCGCCCGAGCTGATGGACCGCCATCCCGGCACACCGTGCTCGTCGTCGGGGCCGTGGTGTTCGGCGAGCTCCTCATGCCCGTGGAGCAGCTGGAGCAGGCAGGCGCCGGCGGAACGGGCCCAGAGGCCGGCCGCGTCGCGCGCGGTGGTGACCACCACCACGCAGTCCACGAAGCAGGGCACGTCGGGCTGGATGCTCACGTCCGGGAAGGCGATCAGGTCGTAGTGCCGGTCGTCCCCGTGTCCCGGCGGTCCGACAGCGACGGCCCAACCCTCGGGGCTCTCGAGCGAGTTGCCCTGGATTCGGGCGCCCTCCGTACAGCCGGGGGCGACCTCCTCCAGGGCGTCGCGGACCAGAGCGAGGAAGTCGAGGTCGGACAGCCGACCGGCGGCGGGCTCGGTGCGGCGCGGGCGACGGCGTATCCAGGACATGCGGGGATCATACGGAGCCGGCGCCGGTGCGCCACCTGCATGAACGTCCGAGGGCACGCGCGGTGGCGGGTGTACGGGGGACGGTCGGAGGGACGACCCCTCCGATCGGCGGGGGTGGGGAGCCTCGCAATCCCTCCTCAGGCGTAGGAGGGGGCGCTTCCGGGCTGCCTAGTGTTCCCGTATGGAGCAGTTGAGCGAATATCTGATGACGCAGAAGATCACCCCGCTGGTCAATCGCTACGTGATCACGCCGCCGGACGGTGGGGAGGTGCTCGCGTTCGCCGAGCAGAAGCGGCTCGCGCTCAAGGACGAGCTGACCCTCTGGAACGGTGAGGACCGGACCCGGAAGCTCGGGGGGTTCAAGGCCCGGCAGGTCATCGACTTCGGGGCCACCTACGACGTCACGGGGCCCGACGGCGAGTCCGTCGGGGCCTTCCGCAAGGACGCCAAGGCTTCGCTCGTGCGGTCCACCTGGCACCTGACCGAGCGCGCCGGGGCCGCCGCGGTCGGCAAGGAGCGGAGTCTCGGTGTCGCCCTCGCGCGGCGCGGTTGGGAGGTCCTCGACCTCGTCGTGCCCGTGATACCCGTACCGCCCGTGCCGTTCGTCTACCACTTCGACTTCGTGCGGGAGGAACAGCCCGTCCTGTCCGTCGAACGCAAGTGGGGCCTTCGGGACCGCTACGTCATCCGCGTCCAGGATCCCTCCCTCGATCGGGTCCTCGCCCTCTGCATGGCCGTCGGGCTGGACGCCCTCCAGTCCCGCTGACCCGCGAACCGGCAGGTCCTTCCCCGCCGAACGACGGGGAAGGAAAAGGAAATTCGGCGGGTTCACCCGTCTCCTACCCATCGGTAATTTCATTTCCGGGCCGCCACCGGAACGCCTCCCGGTGTTCCGACACGGGGGGCGGCCCTCTGTATGAGATGAAAGGTGCAGTACCGATGGACGAGTTCCACATCGACGCCCGCGTGACCGTTTCCGCCGACCCGGCCGAGACGCAGCTGTCCCCGGCCGCGGGCATCGCCTCGCGCGTCGTCAGCAAGGCCGTCATCAAGCAGACGATCAAGCAGACGATCAAGATGACCGCGGCCTGCGCCGCCGTCCGCACGAACGGCAAGTGCTGACCACACCGTCCGTTCACGTCGAGTGGTAGGTCCCCCGGCCGTCGTCGGCCGGGGGACGACCCCGAAGCCGGCAGGGCCGTACATGTCCGACGCAGCACTTCTTCCGCCCGGCCTCGCCGCTCGCGCCGGCGCCGTGGCCGACCTGATCGGTGAGCGACTCGCCACACCGGAGCGCGCCGACGCCGCCGCCGTGCGCGCCGCCCGACAGACCGACATGTCCTTCTGGTCGGGCGCCTCCCTCAGCGAGGGCCACGCCGGCCTCGCCCTCCTGCACCGACACACAGGGGTCGATCGCGCCTCCGCATTCGTACGGGCCGCCTTTTCCGCCACCCGGGAAAGCCCGATGGACCATCCCGGTCTGTTCGACGGGACCGCCGGGCTCGCCTTCGCCCTGCAGGACGTTTCCCGCGACGAGTCGCGCTTCCTCCCCGGTCTCGGCAGGCTGCACGAACAGCTCGCCCGGCAGGTGATCGCCACCGACTGGCCCCGGTCGCCCGGTGCCGTCGCCGATCACCACTACGACCTCGTGTACGGAGCCGCCGGCATCGCCGTCCAGCTGTGTTCCGTCACGCCCGTGACCCCGGCCGTCGAAGAGGCCCTCGACCGGTGCCTCCGGTACCTCGTGTGGGTCGCCACCGCCGGGCACTGGGCCGTGCACGGCCGCCTCGACACCGGCATGTCCCACGGCGCCGCCGGGATCGCCGCCGCCCTCGCCGCCGCCTGGCGCCGAGGCCGTCGGGTCCCGGGGCAGCGCGCCGCCCTGGACGAGCTGACCGCGTGGCTGCTGGCCGTCGGCCGTGGCGGCGGGCACGGTCTGCGGTGGCCCCGGACCGTACCGGCCGACGACGGCGAAGCGGCCCCCGCCTGGTGCCACGGCACCGGGGGCGTCGCCGCCGGGCTGCTGGCCGTGGCCCGGGCGACCGGCGACCGGGGGCTGGAGGACCGGGCGTTCGCCGCGCTGGACGGGCTGCTCGACCGGGTCGCCGCCGGGGACGTACCGCGCTCGCCGACCGTGTGCCACGGCCTCGCCGGCCTCGTCGTACTCGCCCACGAGTTCGCCTCCCACGGAAGCCACGGAGCTGCCCGCGCCCTCCCCGGCCTCGCCCGACGGCTGGTGGACGCCGCCGACCCCGACCTGCCGCTCCTCTACCGGGACCACGAGACCACGGGGCACATCGTCGACAACCCGGGCCTCCTCACCGGCGCCGCCGGCATCGCGCTCACCCTCCGCGCGCTCGCCACCGGCCACCGGCCGGGCTGGTGGACCGTGCTGCTCCCCCAGTGACCGACCTGCGGTGACCTGGCACGGGGTGAACCTGCCGGCACCCGACCATGCGGCGAACCGACCATGCGGCGAACCGACCGTGACCGCGACCCACAAGGACCCGACCCACCCATGCCGCGATACCACGCCCTCGACTTCCACCTCCTGCGCGCGCCGGCCCTGCCCGTCGACGTCTGGCGGGACGCCCTCGACGGGGGCGACCGCGACCGCACCCGCGCCCGGCTGCGCGCCCTCGTCGACGACCCCCGGGTACGGCACGGACTGGTCGCCGCCGGGAGCGGACTGCTCGACGGGCTGGCGAAGCTCGACGCGCCCGGCAGGAACGCGGGCGCGGACACCGGTGGCAAGGAAGCCCGGCGGGTCCACTCACGTGCCCTGCGCTACCTCACCCGCATGAGCACCCGCCCCACCCCCTTCGGCGCCTTCTCCGGTGTCGCCCTCGGCACGTTCGGCGACACCACCACCGCCCGACTCGGCGACACCGCCCTCGGCGCCGCGCACGTGCGCACCGACATGGGCTGGCTCCTCGCCCTCGTCCAACGCCTGGAGGCGGACCCGGAGGTCCTGAGCCGGCTCGGCGTCTCCATGAACGCCATGGCCCACCGGGTGGGCGACCGGCTCGTCCTGCCCTCCTCCGGCGTGCACGGCGATGCCTCCGACCGCCGGGCGGTACGCGTCCGCCACACCGCTCCCGTCGCCCGGATCCGAAGCCTCGCCCCGCCCGCCGCTCCCGTCCCGTACGCCACCCTGCTCACCGAGCTGACCGCGAGTTTCCCCGACGCCGGCCCGGAGCGGATCGGCGCGCTCGTCACCGAGCTGGTCGGGCTGGGTCTGCTCGTCACCGATCTGCGGCCGCCCGTCACCGAACCCCGCCCCGAGGCGTACGTCCTGGATCGCCTCACCACCGCGGGCGCCGACCACCCCGCGGTGGCGGCCCTCCGGGAGATCACCGAGCTGACCGGCCGGGCCCCGTACGGCGACACCGCCGCCCTCCAGCGGCTGCGCACCGCGCAGCGCGCCCTCGTCCCGGGCCACAAGGCACAGCCCCTGCAGGTCGATTCGGCCCTCGATCTCCCCGCGGGCGTCCTGAACCGCCAGGTCGCGGACGAGGTCGCGGAAGCCGTCGGCTGCCTGGCCCGGCTGGGTCGGGCCGCACCCGGCGGATACGACCACCTCGCCTCGTACCACCAGGCGTTCATGGAGCGGTTCGGCACCGACGCCCTCGTCCCCGTCCTGGACCTCCTCGGCGCCGAACGCGGCCTGGACGCACCCAACAGCTACCTCACGCCGCCCCGCGCGATGGTGATGAACCAGCACGGTTCGGAGGGCGACCCGCACACGCACCGGGCACTCGTCGCCCTCGCCGCCGACGCGTGGCGGCACGGCCGCGACGAGGTCGAGCTGACCGACGAGGTGCTCCGGCGCCTGCTGCCCCAGGACGGCCAGGAGGCAGCCGCTCCCGGCCGCCCCGCCTGCCCCGGCGTCGACGCGTACGTCCAGATCGCCGCCGACAGCCCCGAGGCCATCGACCGCGGCGCATGGCGGGCCGTCCTCAACGGCGACGGCCTCGGCGAGGGCGGCCGGACCTTCGGCCGGTTCTTCCACCTCCTCGGACCGGACGCCACCGACCGCCTCCGTGCCTACGCCCGCGCCCGCGAGGCCCTGGAGCCGGACGTCGTCGTCGCCGAGCTGGCGTACCTGCCCGCCAACGGCCGCGGCGCGAACGTGGCGATCCGGCCGGCGGTCCACGCCTACGAGATCCCCGTCAACGTCGCGCCGACGGCCGCCCCGGACCATGTCATCGACCTCGCCGACATCCACGTGGGCGCCACCGACGACGGCCTGCGCCTCTACTCGGCCCGGCTCGGGCGCGAGCTGGTCGTCGTCCAGAACCACATGCTCAGCCCCTACGGCGCGCCCAACGTCTGCCGTTTCCTCCTGGAGGTCTCCCGGGCCCGGTACGCCACCCCCTCCGGCTTCACCTGGGGACCCGTCGAGGGCGCCCCGTACCTGCCGCGCGTCGTACGGGGCCGGGTCGTCGTGCGCCCCGCCGAATGGAACCTGTACCCGGCCGGTGCCCAGACCGCCCCCGCGACGGCGGGGCCGGTCCCCGTGCCGCGCTCGGCGGACGACGTGGCCCACTGGCGCCGCACCTGGGGGGTCCCCCGACACGTCTACCTCGCGGACGACGACAACCGACTGCTCCTCGACCTCGAACACCCGGTCTGCGTCGAGGAACTCCTCGCCGACCTCCGCACCGCCACCGGCCGCGTCACCCTCCAGGAGGCCCTGCCCGGCCCGGACGCGACCTGGCTGCGCGACGGCTCGGGGCACGGCCACCTGTCCGAGGTCGTCGTCCCGCTCATCGCCTCCCCTGGAGCGGAGCCCTCGCAGGACCGTGTGCGCGCCGCCGCGGAGCAGATCCGGCGCAAGGCCGCACCGGCGGCGCACCCCGCCCATCTGCCCGGCTCGGCGTGGTCGTACCTCAAGCTGTACGCGGCCCGGGACCTGCACGACGAGATCGCCGCCACCGAACTCCCCGCCCTGGTGGAGCAGATGCGTGCCGCGGACGCCGCCCCGGACCGGTGGTTCTACATCCGGTACGCCGATCCCGACGCCCACCTGCGCATCAGGACCCGTACGGGGTCCGGTGCGGCGCTGCCCGCGCTGTTCGCCTGGGGCGAGGGGCTCGTACGCCGGGGGCTCGCCGAGCGCCTCGAAGTGGCCACGTACCACCCCGAGGTCAGCCGCTACGGCGGCCCGGCCGTGTACGACCGCCTCGAAGAGCTCTTCGCCGCGAACTCGGCCGTCTCCTGCCGGCTGCTGCGCCTGCTGTGGGACAAGGAGCCCGGCCTGGAGCCGGAGGCCGTCGTCATCGCCGCCGTGGACGCGCTGTACGCGCAGTGGGGGCTCGACATCCGCGAGCGGCTGGACGCCATGCCCCGTCCGGCGCAGGACGCGGAGGCCCGCGAGCGTTACCGCAAGGACCGCGACTACCTGTGCGAGCTGCTGCGGCCCTGGGACCGCCGGCCGCACCCGCTCGGCCGCGCCCACCACGAACGGCTGGCCACGGTCCTCGACGCCCAGGCCGCGGCCGTACGGCGCGCCGCCCGGGCCGTCGCCGAGGCGGAGGCCGCCGGGACGCTGTGGGGCACGCGGGACGCCATCCTGGCCAGCCTGGCGCACATGCAGGTGAACCGGCTGCTGCCGATGGACCGGCCCGCCGAGAACCGTTGCTACCTGGTGTGGGGACACGTCCTGAACTGCCTGCGCGGGAGGCCCCAGTGATCGAGGGATCCATGTCCGGCGACGGTGACGGGGACGCCGTGCCGCAGGCGCACCGCCGGCTCTCCCGGGACCTGGGCTACTGGTGGCTGGTGCTGCGCTCCTTCTGGGGGCTCAGTCCGCGGCGGGTGACCGCCTTGGCCCTGCTCACGCTGCTGACCAGCGCCGTTCCGGCCGCCGGGATCTGGCTCACCGCCGAAGCGGTGCAGGCCGTCGCCGACGCCGTCGAGGACGTCCCGGGGGCCGGGGACCGGCTCACCGGGGCAGCCGCCGGGATGGTCGCGGTGGCGGTCGCCGAGCACGTCCTGTCGTCGGTCGCGCAGTATCTGAACTCCCTGCTCCAGCTGGAGTTCGGTGCCGAGATCGGCGAGCAGGTCATGGTCAAGGGCACCCGCATGGACCTCAGCGCCTACGAGGACCCCGAGGCGTACGACCGGCTGCAGCGCGCCCTGCGCGAGAGCGGGGGCGGCACGGCCTTCGAGGTCTTCGAGGAGATGCTGCGCACGCTCACCTCGCTGGCGTCGCTCGTGATGGTCAGCTCGGTGCTGTTCTCCTGGAACGCCTGGCTCGCGGTCGTCATCCTGCTCGCCCCGGTGCCCGCGCTCGCCGCGCACATCGTGTTCAGCAAGGAGGGCTACGCCGTCGAGTACCACCGCGCCCAGGACCGTCGCCGCGCCTTCTACTACCAGGACCTGACGACGACGGACTCGTCCTACAAGGAGGTGAAGCTGTACCAGCTCGGCCCGTACCTCGTGGACCGCTACCGGGAGCTGGTCCAGGGCTTCTTCCGCGTGGACCGGGGGTTGGCGCGGCGGCGGCACGGCTGGTCGGCGGCACTGGGACTGGTCAGCGTGGCCGGCTCGGCCGGGGCTCTGGTCTTCGCGCTCACCTCGACCGTGTCGACGGGGCGCCTCGGCGAGCTGGCCGGGTACCTGCAGGCTCTGGGCGCCGTGCACGTGGCGGCCACCGGGCTGCTGCTGGGCGTGGCCACCCTGTACCAGAACACCCTGTTCACCGGGAACCTCTTCGACTACCTGTCCCTGCCGGAGGAGCGCATCACCGGAGGTACCCGGCCCTTCCCGCGCCGCCTCACCCACGGCATCGAGTTCCAGGACGTGACCTTCCGCTACCCGGGTACCGAGACCGTCGCCCTGAACCGCTTCAGCTGCTTCGTCCCCGCCGGCACCTGCTGCGCGCTCGTCGGCGCGAACGGCGCCGGCAAGAGCACGATCGTCAAGCTGCTGACCCGGCTCTACGAGCCCACCGAGGGCCGCATCCTCATCGACGGGGTGCCCATCGAGGAGTACGACACGGCCGACCTGCAGCGCAACATCGGCGTCGTCTTCCAGGACTTCATCCGTTACGAGATGCCGGTCCGCCACAACATCGGCTTCGGGCGCGTCGCGGAGCTCGACGACACCGACCGCATTCGCGCGGCCGCCGAGGCGAGCGGCGCCGCCCCGTTCGTCGAACAGCTCGACGCCACGTACGACACCGTGCTGGGACGGCACTTCGAGGGCGGCCACCAGCTGTCCGGCGGGCAGTGGCAGAAGATCGCCCTGGCGCGGGCGTTCCTGCGGGACGCGCCGATCGCGATCCTGGACGAACCGACCGCCGCGATCGACCCGGAGGCGGAGGCCGACATCTTCGGCCGCCTGCGCACCATCTGCTCCCGGGCGACGTCCCTGGTGGTCTCCCACCGGTTCTCGACCGTCCGGATCGCCGACAAGATCCTCGTGCTGGACGGGGGCTCCCTCATCGAGGAGGGCACCCACGAGGACCTGCTGGCCCTCGGCGGAACGTACGCCCGGCTCTTCCGCCTGCAGGCCGAGGCGTACGTGACGCCCCTGGGGACCGAGCGCACGCAGGCCCCCGTATGACCGACCCGCCCGCCCCCATCCTGCCGTCCGACAGCCGACGTCCACGAAGGACACCGATGACCACGAGCACCCCGCCGGCGCTGTCCCTCATGTATCCGCTGATGGCGTCCGACCTCGACGAACTCGCCGCGTTCGGCAGGGCCGTCCTGGACCTGGAGTTGGAGCGCCTGTACCTGGGGCAGTCCTTGATCGTCGACACGCACCAGGCGTTCGCCCACCTCGCCGGGCGCGGCATCCGGGTGCCCGCGGGGACCGCTGTCGCGCTGACCGCGCTCCGCCACCCCCTGGACGCGGCCGTGCAGGCGCGGTCGCTGGCGCTGCTGACCGGGCGGCCGGTGGTCGCCGGATTCGGCGCCGGGGACCCGGACTTCGTGGCGGCGCTGCGCGGGGAGCCGTACGGGAGCCCGCTCACGGCCGTCATCGAGTATCTGACCGTGATGCGGCGGCTGCTGGACGGTGAGGCGGTCGAAGGCTTCCGGGGGCGGTACGTACGGCTCGACGACGCGGTGCTGCCGGAGCCGCACCCCACCGGGGCATGCCCGGTCGTGTCGCTCGGCGCGGGCGTGCTCCGTCCGCGCATGGCGTACGCGGCGGGGCAGGTCGCCGACGTGGCGATCACCCTGCTGACCCCGGCCTCCCATCTGGAGGAACAGATCGTGCCGGCCCTGGCACGGGGCGCCGCGTCCCGCGGGCGGGCGGTGCCCGGCGTGACGTCGATCGTGCCGTGTGCGGTGCGCAGGCCCGGCCGGGATCCCAGGAAACTGGCGTTCGCGGCGCACGAACTGCACCTGAGCGGGGAGCATTACGCGGCCATGCTGAGGTCGGCCGGGCTCGACGTGGACGTGTCCGATCCGTGGGCGGGGGCGGGCGCTCTGGTCGACGGCGGTGTCTTCGCGTACGGGACACCTGACGAGGTGGCCGACCGGCTCACCCGTTACGGTGACGCGGGGGCGACGGAGATCGCGTTGAGCTGTGCGGGGGTCCTGCTGACCGAGGGTCCCGAGGCAGCACTGGCCGACGTACGGGCCATCGCCGAGGCGGTACGCGACCGGGCCGCGGCCCGCGCCCGATGACGGCCCCGTGCGTGCGCGCACGTACGGGCGAGCGGGCCGCACCCGCACAAGCCGTCCCCGAGTCATCCGAGTTGAGGAGCTAACGATCACATGCTGCTGTTGCTGGAATTCGCGCTGCATTCCCTGATGGACCTGGTGCTGTGGATCGGCGGCAAGGGGCTCGACCGGGCCCGTTCCGCACGCCGCGTCGCCGCGTTCCGGCGCGGTGAGCCGGTCACCCTGCGCTGCCGGTACCGGACGGGCGGCGGGGCGTCCGGGATGCAACCCGGGAAGCTGACGCTGCTCCGCTCCGGAGCGGTCCTGGACGGGCCCGGAGCGAACGGGCTGCGGCTGGCCGGACCGTCCGACGCGGCGATCGGCGGCGGGCGCGGCGGAACGGCACTGACCTGCACCACCGTCGCGGGCGAGAAGGCCGAACTGCTGGTCCTCACCTGGGATTCCACCATGGTCACGCTCATCACGGAGTCGATCGACGCGGGGGCCTGAGCCCGCCGCGCGGACCGGGTGAACCGACTTCCCCAACCGGTCTCCCGGATTCCCCCCACGCCTACCCCGAGACGTCAACCCACTTTACCGAGTTGATACTTTGGTGAAGGTGCGGCCTGACGGGGTGGCCGCTCAAAGGGGGCGTGATGGTCCGCGTGATGATTGTCGACGACGAAGTCCTGCTGCGGTCGTGCATGCAGCGCATTCTGGAGAGCGAGCCGGACATCGACGTGCCGGTCGCCTGCGACGGGCCGGCGGCGCTGGAGGCGATCGAGGCCCACCGGCCGGATGTCGTACTGCTCGACCTGCGCATGCCGGAGGTGGACGGGTTCGCCGTCCTGGCAGGCATCGGCGCGCTGGAGGATCCACCGGCCGTGGCGATCCTGACGACCTTCCTGGCCGACGAGGACATCGCGGCCGCGCTGGGCTCCGGAGCCAGGGGCTTCCTGCTCAAGGACGCGACGCCGCTGGAACTCGTGCACGCGGTACGGGTGCTGGCCTCCGGCGGGACGGTGCTGTCGCCGCAGGCGGCCCGCATCGTGGTGGACGGCTACCTCGGCAGCGGTCCCGGCCGGGACGAGCTGGACCCGCGCCTGGAGACCCGCCTGGACTCGCTCACGGAGCGGGAGCACCAGGTTCTGGATCTGTTGGCGGAAGGCCTGACCAATGCCGACATCGGGCGCCGGCTCCTGCTGAGCGCGTCCACGACCAAGGAGTACGTCAGCGCCATCCTGGCCAAGCTGGGCCTGGCCAACCGCGTGCAGGCCGCTGTCGTCGCCCACCGCGCGGCGTCCGCTCCCGGCCAGTCGCGCCCGCCGGCCCTGGCCGGCACCCGCTGAGGCGCGGCCGAGGTCCACCCGGGCCGAGGCCGTGCGGCGGCGGGGACGGGACCCGACCTTTCACGGTCCCGAACAACCCTTGTCCCGACCGTGCCTCATGGCACCCCGTTTGGAGTGACACCCCGCATGACCCTCGGCAACGCGCTGTACGACCAGAAGCTGGCGAGCGTGTACGACCGCATGTACCCGATCGACCACGACACGGAGCAGGCCATCACGTTCGTGGCCGCGCTCACCCCGCCCGGCGGCAGCGTGCTCGAACTCGGCGTCGGCACGGGCCGGATCGCCGTCCCGCTGGCCGGGCAGGGCTTCACGGTGCACGGGATCGACGGCTCCGAGCCCATGCTCGCCGAGCTGCGTGCGCGCGACCCGGAAGGCACGGTGACCACGCAGACCGGCGACTTCACGGAGGAGGGCACGGGGCGCACCTTCGACACCGTGACGCTGGTGCTGAACACGTTCTTCGTGGCGATCTCCAAGGAGCAGCAGCTCGGCTGCCTGCGGCGGGTGCGGGAGCAGTTGGCGCCCGGTGGCCGGTTCGTGCTGGAGGCGTTCGATCCGGCGCCCTACCACCACATGGAGAAGACGGACCACTCGATGCGCCACCTCGACGGACGGTCCGTCATGCTCGACACCCTGACCGTGGACCGCGCGCAGCAGTTCATGCTGTCGACCCACACGATCATCGACGGTGGCGCACCGGAGACCTACGAGCACCTGCTGCGCTACGCCTTCCCCTTCGAGATCGACCTCCTGGCCGAGCTGTCCGGGTTGCGGCTGGTGGAGCGCACGGAGGACTGGGCGGGGACCCCGTACACCTCGTCCAGCCTGCGGCACGTGTCGGTGTACGAGCGGGACCCCGATTCCCCCTGGGCGAAGGTGCTCTGAGCCAGCGGAAGTTCGGCGCGTACGACGAAGCCGCCCTCCGGGGTGGCGCCCGCGTGGAAGGTGCCGTCGACGAGGACGACGCGCTCCTCCAGGCCGGTGAGGCCGAAGCCGCCGGTGGGCGCACCGGAGCCGCCGGGCACGCGGGTCTGCGGTCCGGGGCCGTTGCGGATCTCGACGAGGAGGTCGTCGCCCGCGGCGGACGGGCCCACGGTGATGTCGATGCGGGCGCCCGGGGCGTATTTGCGGACGTTGGTGAGGGCCTCCTGGACGGTCCGGTAGGCGGCCCGCTCGACGGCCGGTACGCACGTCCGGCCGTCGGGGAGGTCGAGGGCCAGGTGGAGGACCGCGTCCAGGCGGGCGTCCCGGACGAGGGTGCGCAGGTTGGCCAGGCGGGCGGGGTCGCCGTCGTCGGTCCGGACCGGGGCGTGACGCAGGACGCCGACGATGTCGCGGAGTTCCGCCAGGGCGTAGCCGCTGTGGCGGCGTACCGCCTCGGCGTCCTCGCGGACCGTGTCGTCGGGGGCGGTGGCCCACAGTGCTCCGGCCTGGGCGGCGATGATGCCGAGGTGGTACGAGACGGTGTCGTGCATCTCGCGAGCCATGCGCGTGCGCTCCTGGGCGACGGCCCGCTCGGCCTCCAGGTGGCGGCCGTGCGCCTGCGATGCGGAGAGGTCGGCGAGGCGGGCCCGTAGCTCGGATCTCGTCTGGGTCAGCAGACCCAGACCGGCGGGGCCCACGCTGAACATGAGGGCCACCTGGAGGACGACCAGGTGGTCGCCCCACGTCATCGGCGCCTCGTCGACGGTGTTGCCGGACCACATGGTCGCCCCGAAGAGGGCCGCCCCGGCGCCCAGGACGACGCGGCGGCGGGTGGTACCGGACGCCACCGTGAACATGGCGATCATGGGGGCCAGCCACAGGTGGCCGGTGGCCATGGACGGGAGGGTGACCAGCAGGACCGTCACGGGGAACCTGCGCCGCAGCAGGAGGGCGAGCAGTGCGGGTGGGCACACGAGCGCGGACGTGGCGTCGAGGGTGCCGTGGAGGGTGAGCAGTTCCAGGGCGGCCGCCGCGGTGACGAGTGCGTCGACAGCGAATTCCGCCCGGCGACCTCGGTGGGGCGGGCCGCCGGCAGCGGGCGGTGGGGCCGGAACGGGTCCGGGCATGGCTGTGCTCAAGTGGTGTTTCCCCCGTGTCTGACAGCTGCGTTGTCTCCGGCAGTATCGCCGAGCGGGCAACGCGGGCGTGTGGCAGGCGGACCTGGGTGCCTTCGTCGGCACACACGCCGCGTTCGACGCTGTGACCTGCGAGCTTCTCGGCCTCGACGAGCGAGTGAACCGTCACCGGGTCCTCCTCGCGTGCGCCTGTTCGAGAGCCGCGCGTCCCGCCCCGCGCGCCGACCCCCGGGGATGTCAGGTCTGGAGGCCCTCTCACGCAACCTTACGGAATGACGCACATGGTGCTAACTTCATTAGCATCATGCTGCTGAGACTCGACACCAACGACACGCGACCCCTCCACGAGCAGGTGGCGGGGGCGATCCGACGGGCGATCTCCGAGGGAGAGTGCGCGCCGGGGGATCGGCTGCCTCCCGCCCGGGACCTGTCCCGGGCGCTGGGCGTGAACGCGAACACCGTGCTGCGCGGCTTGCGCGCCCTGCGCGACGAGGGGGTGCTGGAGTTCCGGCGCGGCCGCGGCGTCACCGTCGCCGAGGCCGCCGATCAGCGGGCACAACTGGTCGAGAGAGCGAGGCAGTTGGTGGCCGACGCGGCACGTCTCGGGTACGGCAGGAGCGATCTCATCGAAATGATCAGGGGGCTTTCGTGACGGAACGCGTGAAGAAGAACGGCGCCCGGTGGGGGGCGCGGGTATGGGTGGTCGGGGTCGCGGTGGTGCTGGCCGCCCTGCCCTTCGCCGCGAGCGGGCGATTGCCCGACCGGCTCGCCACACACTGGGGCGGCTCGGCCCCGAACGGCTCGATGCCGTTGTGGGCGGCCGCGCTGCTCCCGGCACTGGCCTGGGCCGCGCTCGCACCGTGCGTCGCCTTCATCGGCCGGCGTGGAGGGTTCCCCGCGGGCCCGTGGGTGGGCGCCTCGCTGCTGTCCGGCGGGGTGCTCCTGGCGGGCGCCCAGGCGTCGATCGTGCGGGCCAATCTGGACGTGACCGACTGGAAGGACGCTGCCCCCGTCGGTACGGGGATCGCGATCACGGCCGCCGTCGCGGTGGCGGCGGGCGCGCTCGGCCTGCTGGCCGGTCGTCGCACAGCGCCGCCCACCACGCCGACCGGGCCCGCCGAGGGCGGCGACGTCATGGAGATCCCGGCAGGTGAGCGGCGCGTCTGGCTCTCCCGCCTGTCGAACCCCTGGCTCCACCTCATCGGGGCGCTGACGGGCCTGGTGGCCACGGCGGGCACCGCGGCGGCCGCGTGCGGGCTGATCGGTGTGCAGTGGGCGCTGGTCACGCCGTTCGCGATCGCCTCGCTCGCCATGTTCGCCTCCGCCTCGGTGCAGGCGCGCGTGACGGAGGCCGGGCTGGAGGTGGCCTTCGGACCCCTGGGGTGGCCGGCGCGCCGTTGGGCGGCCGGTGACATCGTCTCGGCGCGCGTGGAGGACCGTAGGCCGGCCCAGGTGGGCGGCTGGGGCTACCGGCTCAGCGGGCTGGGCACCACCGTCATGCTCCGGTCCGGAGAATGCCTGGTCATCCGCCCCAGCACGGGCTCGGAGTTCGCCGTGAGCGTCGACGACGCCGAACGCGGCGCCACGCTGCTCAACGCCTTCGCCTCACGGCGCCGAGCGGGCGCCTGAGCGGCTGCGCCCGTCACGGCGGCAGGGCCCGTCACGGCGGCAGGGCCCGTCACGGCGGCAGGGCCCGTCACGGCGGCAGGGCCCGTCACGGCGGCAGGGCCCGGACCGCGCGTCGCGGTCCGGGCCCTGCCCCGTACGCCGCCGTCCCGCGGCAGCGCTGCCTCAGCTCTGAGCGGCGCCGCCCTCGGTCGCAGCCGCGGCGGCGGCATCGGCCGCGGCGGCCTTCTCGCGCATCTTGCGCACCAGCTCCGCCTTCTGGTCGGCGGCGCTCTTGCGGTCGAGGTTGCGGTGCGGACCGTTGTTCTGGCGCTCGGCGCGGGACTGCCTCTTGCGCTGTCCGCCGCCCTGGCCCACGGGGTTGTTGATGTTCTTGCTGTCGGTCACGGGTTCTCCCGGTGGTGGTGTGAGTGGTCTACGGATTCGCCGATGGGGAGCGCTCTCCCACGTGATGCGGCGTCCGGAAGAACATGACAACGACGGTACCCGCTCCCGCCGACCCCGCGCACCTGACCTTCCCCGACCCTGATCCGCCGCCGTCCGCGAGCGCTCCATGGGCGCCCGCCGATGCTCGACTCCATGAGCCCTGTGATCTCCATGGATTCCATGAACGCCCGGTGTGACGTGGTGGTGGCCGGAGGCGGCCCGGTCGGACTGATGCTCGCCTGCGAGCTCCGGCTCGGTGGCGCGAGCGTGGTGGTCGTCGAACGCCGCACCGAGGTGGACCCGACCGTCAAGGCGGGGTCGATCAACACCTCGACCGCCGGGGCCTTCCACCGGCGCGGGATGCTGCCCGCGCTGGCCGAAGTGCAGCGACGCTCCGCCGAACGGTTCCAGACCTTCGTACGCGAACGACAGGCGACGACCGGGACGGCGGGCCGGCCTCCCCGCACACCCTCCCGGTTCGCCGGTCACTTCGCCGGGATCATGCTGCGCGGTGAGCTGCTGGACACGGCCGACCCGGACTTCGCGCACGCCGGCCCCGCTCACGACGTCGGCCTCGTACCGCAGCAGGAGATCGAGCGGCTGCTCGCCGAGCGCGCCCGGGAGCTCGGCGTCGAGGTGCGCCTCGGGACCGAGTTGACGTGGTTCGACGAGGACGCGGACGAGGACGCGATCGTGGTCCGGCCGGCCCGCCTGGCCGACGGGTCGGGCCAGGCCGTCCACGCGGACCGGCTCGTGGGCTGCGACGGCGGCCGCAGCACGGTCCGCAGGCTCGCCGGCTTCGCCTTCCCCGGTACGGACCCGCAGATCACCGGCCACCAGGCGCTCGTCGAGATGACCGGCTCCGAAGCCCTGCGACCCGGGTGGAACGCCACGGCCACCGGGATGTACGCGCACGGACCGGTGCCCGGCCGCATCCTCACGGTCGAGTTCGACGGGCCGCCGGCCGAGCGGGGGGCGGACGTCACCGCCGAGGAGTTGCAGACGAGCCTGCGCCGGGTCTCGGGAGCCGAGGTCACGATCACCGGGGTGCGCACCGCCACCCGCTTCACCGACCACGCGCGCCAGGCCACCGACTACCGCGCGGGCCGGGTCCTGCCGGCGGGCGACGCCGCGCACGTCCACTCGCCGTTCGGCGGCCAAGGGCTGAACCTCGGCATCGGGGACGCGATGAACCTCGGCTGGAAGCTGGCCGCGGTCGTGCGCGGCCGAGCCCCGGAAGGGCTGCTGGACTCGTACACCGCCGAACGGCATCCGATCGGGGCGTGGGTACTCGGATGGACCCGGGCACAGATCGCGTTGATGCGGCCGGAGCCACAGGCCCGCGCCTTGCGCGAGGTCGTCACCGCGCTGGCCGGGTCCGTCGCCGGCACCACCTACTTCGCCAAGAAGCTCTCCGGCGTCGCGCACCGGTACGACCTTCCCGGCCGCCATCCGCTGGTCGGCCGCAGCGCCCCGGACCTCGAACTCGCCGACGGAACGCGCCTCGCGGACCTGCTGCACGACGGGCGGGCCCTGCTGCTCGGTCTCGCCGACGACGCGGAACTCAGGGCGCGTGCCGAGGGGTACGGCGAGCGCGTACGCCTCGTCACCACCGCCTGCCCCGACCGGCCGGACCTGGCCGGGCTGCTCGTCCGCCCGGACGGGATCACCGCCTGGGCGATCGACGCCGGGGGCACCCCGGAGACCGGGGCCGGACTCGGCGACGCCCTGTCACGGTGGTTCGGAACGCCCGACCGGCCGACCTGTTGACCGGGCTTCCTGCTGATCTACGCCACCGCGCCCGTGAACCCCGCGCCCCGCCTGGCCGAGGCGTCTCCCGACATCACCCTCGCCTGCACCACCGCCGGTGGGGGCCTGGCGGTGGCCGGTTGCCTGGTGCTGGGTGTCGCCGCCCTCCGAGGCGCGCGCCGCACCCCGGCCGCGGCGGCGGCGAGCAGCTCGGCGCACACGGGCAGGAAACGGTCCAGGAAGTAGGCGAGGGGCCGCTGCCGCCGCACATTCCTGTGAGAAAGGTGTTATCGCCGGGGCTCCGGTGAGTCTCCTTCAGTGTCAGGCCAGGTGGGCCGTCACCTTCGAGGAGATGCGATGCAGTTTCACGACGATGAGTTCACGTACGGCGCGGACGTGAACGCGGCCGCGGACCGTGGGGTGGACGCCACCGGTTCCCGGGCGGACCGGCGCGGTCGGGCGCGCGCCGGGGGCCGGGCGGCCGGTGGCCACCGCAAGGGCCGTCGTCGGACTCCCCTGATGGCGGCGGCCGCCGTGGTCCTGCTGGCCGGGGTCACGAGCGCCTACGCCCTCATATCCGACGAGGCTCCGCGGGGCACGGCGGCGACGGGCTCCCCCTCGGCGCTCGCCGGCCGGCCGGACACGGTCGACGGCCCGCCGACCGCCCCGGCATCTCCCACGGCCGCTGCCGATGCGACGGCGAGCCCGGAGGCCGGCGCCTCCACGTCCGCGTCGGCGTCCGCATCGGCAGCGGCGTCGGCGCCCGCGCCCGCCACGCGGTCCGAGAACGGAGAACAGCGCTCCGCGGCCCCGACGACGGAACGCGGCCCGGCGCCCAGCACCCCGCCGACCCGCGGCACCTCGGGGAACGGCCCGACGGGACCGGACCCCAAGGTGCCCGGCCCTCGCACCACGACCCAGGACCTCGCGACGGCCCAGTCGCTGTCCCTGCACCTGCTCAACAACGAACGGGCCGCAGTCGGCCGGCCTCCGCTCGCGCTCAAGCAGGACCTCAGCGCCTTCGCCCGCAAGTGGGCCGAGCACATGAGGAACAACGGATTCGCCCACTCCTCGTCGGACGACCGCGCCTACCTGAAGACGGGCTCGCGCACCTGGACCGGCGAGAACATCGTCTGGTTCAGCGATGCCTCGATGACCGCCCAGGAAGCCGCCGAGAAGTTCCAGTCGATGTGGCGGCACAGCTCCGGCCACTACAAGGCCCAGGTCAATCCGGACTTCACCGAGGTCGGCGTGGGTCTGTACCGCGACTCCACGGGCTGGTGGGGCGTGCACAACTTCTCCGACGGCAAGTGACACGCTTTCAGCGGAGCACCCCGGCGGCGCGGGCCGCCTTGAGCCAGTCCGGGAACTCCTTCATGAGGCGGTCGTAGAGCTCCGCGTCCGAACGCGCGGCCGGCTGTTGGCCGGCCGCGAAGTAGCCGGCGTTGTCGACCGTGCGTCGGTCGAGGGTGTCCAGGCTGCGGAGGAAGCGGAGGTCCCGGCTCGACCCGAAGCCGACGAACTGCCAGAAGATCGGCAACGCGCTTGCCCGGCGCAGGAGTTCCCTGGTGGCCTTGCGGTCGAAGGGCTCTCCGTCGGTCTGGAAGACCACGAAGGCCGGATCGCGGGAGCCGGTGGCCCGGTAGTGCTCGATGACGGCCAGCATGGCCGGGGTGTAGCAGGTGCCGCCCCAGTCCAGCGGAGCGTGGAGCCGCTCGATCCGGCCGCGGTAGTTCTCCAGATTGAGGTCGGCGACCAGGTCCACGCCGTTGGAGAAGAACATGAGCGGCACCGTGCCGTCGTCGTCGAGGTTGACCGACAGCCCGAGGACCTGCTCGGCCAGGTGCTGCATCGTGCCGTCGCGGTAGAACCTGCTCATGCTGCCCGAGTGGTCCAGCACCAGGTAGACGGCGGCGCGTTGGCCCATGACCCCGCTCTTGGTCAGGGAGACCTGGGCGGCCTTGTAGAGGTTGACCAACCCCGGTGCCGCCCGCCGGACCTCCTCCAGGCTCATGGCCGCCGCCGGAACCGGGACGGGGGCGGGACTCGGCACCGGGACGGGGACAGGGACAGGTGCCGCCACCGGGACCGCGACCGGAGCCGGGGCCGTGATCGGAGCCCGAGCCGGGGCCGGGATCGAAACCGGAACCGGGGCCGGGGCCGGAGGCGCGTCGTCGACCACGATGCCGAAGGCGGTCGCCAGGCCCGCCAGGCCGGTGTCCCAGCCCTGGCCGACCGCCCGTACCTTCCACGCCCCGTCGCGACGGTAGATCTCCACCAGGACGGCGGCCGTCTCCCGATGTGTGAACGGCGGCGGCTCGAACCCGATCCGTACTCCCCCGCACTCGATCACCGCCTTCGGAGTATCGGCAGCGGTGAAGTGGGCGGAGGCCGGAAGCGTCGGATCGACGCTCGCCACGATCGCGATCCGGTCCACCGACGCGGGCACCGCCGGCAGGTCCGCCACGACGGTCCGGCCGCCGAGGACCACGCCGTCCTGGGCCGGATGGTTGTAGAAGACGAGGTCGTCGTCGCCGCGCACCTTGCCGTCCTTCGCGAGGAGCACGGCGCAGACGTCGGTCGCGACTCCGGGCGCGGTGGCGGGGACGGTGACCGTACAACGCGCGGTGGGGAGCGGCGTGTTACCGCCTTTGGCGAGCATGGGTGACATGGGCGGCTTCCTTCCGGCGGGCCACTCGGACCTCAGCGGATACGTGCGCGGTCAGTCTCGCGGAGGCGGGTGCGCTCCCGTGGCCGAACCCGGGAAGCGGTTCCGGGGAACCACCGCTCACGACCGGTCCGTCTCGTCGCACGAACGGCCGCACCCACCCCACCGCCGTGAGCACCGACACGACCGGAGCCGACGAACATGCGTACACGCCTTCTGCTGGGCCTGGCCCTCCTCTCCACCGGACTCCTCGCCGGCGCGTTCGGGTACGGGGCGGCCAACCTCGTCCCCACCTTCAACGCGGTACCGCTCGACATACGGCTGTCGTTCCACACCGAACTGATGAAGATGAACGGCATCACCATGCAGGCGGCGATGGGCATCTCGATCGTCAGCTCGCTGACCCTCGCCGCCCTGACCCACGGTCGTACGCGCCTGCTCGCGGGCGGAGCCGGTCTGCTGGCCCTGACGTCCCTCCTGGTCACCCGCTTCGGCAACGTCCCGATCAACAGCCGGATCAAGGAGTGGGCGCACGCCTCGGCCCCCGCCGATCACACGGAGGTCCTGCGGCACTGGGAGACGTACAACGACATCCGCACCGTCGCCGCCGTGCTCGCGTTCGCGCTGCTGATCTCGACCGCCCTCAGACCCCCGACCCACACCTGACCGGGCGCCCGCCGAGTGACCCGGCGACCGGGTGCATCGGTCGGCGGCCCGCTCGACGGGCTCGGGGATCAGGCCGCGGGCGCCGGGCCCGGCGCGGTACGCGGATACGCGTCCGGAGCCGTCCCGACCAGCTCGGTGAACCGGACGCGGAAGATGCCCGGGGTCGCGCAGCCGACGACCCGGCCGACCTCGGTGACCGCGAGGTCGCCCGCCCGCAGCAGGGCCGTCGCGTGCTGGATGCGGCGCGCCGTCAGATAGGCGTACGGCGAGGCCCCGTAGGCGAGCCGGAACCGCCGGCCGAGATGCCCGGCCGCCATGTCCGCGGCGCGGGCGAGCTCCTCGACGTCCAGCGGACGGGCGTACTCCCGGTCGATCCGGTCCCGGACGCGGCGCAGTCGCGCCAGGTCCTTCAGGTGCGATGCCTCGATGAGTGCCTGTCTCCACGCGGGACGACACACGGTGGACCCCCTTCGTCGACGGAGCCGTTCAGCGGAGTTCCTGGATGCGGATCAGGTTGCCCGCGGGGTCGCGGAACGCGCAGTCGCGGACGCCGTACGGCTGCTCGGTCGGCTCCTGGACGACCTCGGCGTCGCCGGCCTGGATCTTCTCGAAGGTGCTGTCGAGGTTCTTGGTGGCGAGGAGGATCCAGCCGTAGGTGCCCTTCGCCATCATCTCGGCGATGGTGCGGCGCTCCGCCTCGGTGACGCCGGGGTCGACCGCCGGCGGGGCCAGCAGGATGGACGTGCCGGGCTGGTCGGCGGGGCCGACCGTGATCCAGCGCATCCTGCCCTGGCCGACGTCGCTGCGGACCTCGAAGCCGAGGACGTCGCGGTAGAAGGCCACGGCGGCGTCCGGGTCGGTCTGCGGGAGGGTGCTCATGTGAATGCTGATGTCCATGTCCGTCACCGTAACTACGCGCGGGCCAAGGGCGCTTCTCGAATCCTGACCGATCCCGGACCGATCCCGGGTCCTTCCGCGGGCCGTGCCCCGACCCCCGCCGGGGCCTCGGCGACCCGGTGCGTCGGGGATCGGTCCAGCGCCCTTGATCACCACGGGTTGCGGCCGGGCGGGGGACCTGGGAGCGGGTCCTCGGAACGCTGTCGGCGCAGCTCAGGGCGGTGCCGTCACCCGGGCGGCCCGAAGCGCGAATGATCTTCCCGATGTGCGGCGCCCACCGGCTCGGCATAGGTCTGTGCTCGTAGGCGTCGAAGGCGTGGTCGGTGTCCTGTGCCCCCGCACGGACACCCGCCGCGCCGACCCATGGTGAGGAGTCACATGTCACGCATCAAGAACCGGACCGCCCGCCGGTCGGCCGACCGAGCAGCCGACCGGACCGCCCGCCGGTCCGCCCGTCGGGCCGCGATCTCCGTCCTCGCGGCCACCGCCGCCCTGGTCGCCGCCGTTCCGGCGGCCGCGCACGACGGTTCGACCCGCCCCGAGGAGAGAGCGGCCCTCGGCGCCGAACACGCCCAGGAACATACGAAGGTCCGCGAGCAGCTGCTCAAGCTGGGCGGGTACTCCCAGCTCGCCCGGATCGACAGCCTGAACTCACTGACCCGGTCCCAGGCGGACGTGAACGCGCGCTTCCACCCCAAGGCGTTCGGGCAGTTCGCCGAGTACTTCCAGTCGCCGGACTTCGCCGCCCACATCGCCATGCTCCCGACCGGGAAGGTGCTGCTCTTCTCCTTCGAGCGCATGGAGACCGACCCGACCGAGGAGCCCGCGCCGACCAACACCCTGGGCAAGGCCAACGCCGGCCGCGCCTTCCTGTGGGACCCGCGCCGCGGCACCGGGGCGGACGCCTTCAAGAAGGTCACCCCGCCCGAGCTGGTCGTGCCGGACGGCACCGGCGAGAAGCGCCCGGCACCCTTCTTCTGCGCCGGACACGCCTTCCTGCCCAACGGCATGGTCGGCGTCTTCGGCGGCAACCTCGGCTACGGCGGAGGCGCCGGAGCCAAGCTGTCGCTGGTCTTCGACCCGTGGACCGAGGACTGGTCCGTGAACAAGGACATGGAGGTCGGCCGCTGGTACCCCTCCGTGGCCACCGCTCCCGACGGCCGCCTGCTGATCATGTCCGGCCACACCGACCAGGGCTGGGGCACCTCCACCTCCGTCATCGAGCGCTTCCCCGCCAAGAGTCACCCCGTCCCCTTCGAGAAGACGGTGATCCCGAGGGACGTCCCGACCGACACCCTGCGCGTGGACGCGCCGTTCGGCGCCGACAGCGACTACCCGCACCTGTTCACCCTGCGCGACGGCAAGGTGTACGGCCTGGGCCGCCACGCCACCCGCCAGTGGGCCTTCGACCCGGTCGCGGAGACCCGTACGGACCTGCCCGCGCGCCCCGACGGCGTCCACCGCGGCTACGGCTCCGCCGTGCCGCTGCCCGCGGGACTGCGCGGCCCCGACTCCGTCCTGGTCCTCGGCGGCGACCGGGACGACCCCAACACCTACCGGCTCACGAGCGGCGGCGCCTGGGAGAAGCAGCAGCCGCGCGCCTTCGGCCGGACGCAGGACGACACGCTGCTGCTCCCCGACGCGAGCCTGCTGACCGTCAACGGCGCCTACGGCATCCGGGACTACGGCAACGGCGACTACAACCCCAAGTCCGAGCTGAAGTACCGGCAGATCGAGACCCGCAACGCGCTGGGCGAGTGGAAGCTGGGCCCGGCGCAGCGGCTGCCGCGCGGCTACCACTCCAACGCCGTCGTCCTCCCGGACGGCCGGGTCATGGTCACCGGTGACGAACTGCAGCAGCTCGCCAACGACCCGAAGATCGACGACGACATGAACGGCAGCATCGAGATCTTCGAGCCGGCCTACCTCCACCAGGGCGGCCGCCCGGCCCTCGACCGCGCCCCCGACGGGCCGCTGCGGTACGACAGCGCCTTCACCGTGGGGACCTCCACGCCCGACAAGGTCAAGAAGGCCGTCCTGTTGGCCCCGACCACCGCCACGCACTCGCTCAACACCAGCCAGCGCCACGTGGAGCTGCGCATCGTCAAGCGCCAGGGGAACAGCCTGCGCCTGCAGGCACCGCCCTCGGCCAACGACACCCCGCCCGGCTACTACATGCTCTTCCTGCTGGACGAGAACGGGGTGCCGAGCGCGGCCAAGTGGGTCTCCTTCAGATAGCTCCACCGCGCCGCAGCACACCGCAGCCCCGGACCGTCGGTCCGGGGCCGCGGTGCGTCGCCGCCCGCGGGGGCGGCGACGGTGGTCGTCAGCGGTGGCGCAGCGCGTTCTGGGAGTCGACGTACTTCAGCATGAGGCGGGCGAAGTCGAGGCGCTCACGCTCGCTCCAGTCGGCCGTCACGTGCTCGAAGGCCGCGCGCTGGTGGCGCCGGAAGCGGTCCATCATGTCGCGGCCCTCGGGGCTGAGGTGAAGGATCGTACGGCGGCCGTCCTGCTGGGAGGCGGCGCGGACGAGGTAGCCGGCGGAGATGCTGTCGGACACCATGCGGCTGGCCACCGAGGGGTCGACGGCCAGGTACTCGGCCACGGCGCCGACGGTGATCTCACGACCGTCGCCCTGCTCGGCCTCCAGGACGATGTTGAGGACCAGGGTGCGGCTGAGGTCCTTCTGGGAGATCGGGTTCTCGACCTCCAGGAGCGAGGAGCGCCGCAGTTTCCCGAAGGCCGGGCCCACGGCGTCCAGCAGTTCCTCATCGGTCGCCGGCTCGTGCTTCGTCATGCCCCTCATCGTACATATGTGAGTCGTGGCAGGCATGTGTTGACATGAAAACGTGTGCATGTGAGCATGCATATGCTTTTACGAACGAATGGAGTTCCTCGTGACCACCCTCATCACCGGTGCCCGCGGCCGGGTCGCGCGAGCGGTCGCCGCCCGCCTGCACTCCGCCGGCCTCCCCGTCCGGGCCGCCAGTGCCCGTCCCGCCGAACTGACCGTTCCGGACGGGGTCGAGACCGCCGAGCTCGTCCTCGACCGCCCCGAGACCTTCGCCGCCGCCCTGCGCGGCGTCCGCCAGGTCTTCCTCTACCCCCAGCCCGCCGGCATCCACGACCTGATCAAGGCGGCCGAGGTCGCCGGGGTCGAGCACGTCGTCCTGCTGTCCTCGTCCTCGGTGCTCGCGCCGGGCGCCGAGAGCGACCCGCTGGCGAGCCACAGCCTGCGGGTCGAGCGCGCCCTCACCGACTCCGGCCTGACCCGCACGTTCCTGCGCCCCGACGCCTTCGCCGGCAACTCGCTGGGCTGGGCGTGGCCCATCGGCCGGTCGATGCCGGTCCAGCTCGCCTACCCGGACGCGATGATCGCGCCCATCCACCCCGAGGACATCGCGGACGTCGCCGTACGGGCCCTGACCGGGGGATCCCTCACCGGCCGCTCGCTCACCCTGACCGGCCCCGAGTCGCTGTCCTTCCGCGAGCAGCTCGCCGTCCTCGCACAGACCCTCGGCCGCGAGATCACGGTCGAGCACATCACCCGGGCCGAGGCGCGGGAGCAGATGGGCCGGCACATGCCCGCCCCGATGGCGTCCTCGCTGCTCGACCTGTGGGAGGCCGCCTGCCACGGCCCGGCCACCATCGGGGAGACCACCGAGACCCTGCTCGGCGTACCCGCCCGTACCTACCGGCAGTGGGCCGAGGAGAACGCGGACGCCTTCACCGGCCGCTGATCCGAAGGCCGCCGACCCTTGAGGAGCAGGACATGAAGCCCATCGGCTACTGGCTCAACCGCACGGACCAGGCCCTCACCGCGTCCATGGACGCCCTGTTGGCCGACTTCGGCCTCACCCGACTCGACTGGCAGGTCCTGGCTGTCGTCAAGGACGACCCGCGGGCCACCGACACCGCCGTCCTGACCGTCCTGGCCGCGGGCGCCGACGCCGCGGAACCGACCTCGTCCGTCGCCTCGGTGCTCGCCGGCGGCTGGGTGGTCCGGCCGCGCCCGGACCACCTCGCCCTGACCGACGACGGCCGGGCCCGCCTCGACGAGGTCGCCCTTCGCGTGGACGCCTTCCGCGAGCTGTCGGCGCGGGGCATCACCCGCGAGGAGTACGTCACCGCGGTCACCGTCCTGGAGCGCATGACCCGCAACCTCACCGAGCCGCGAGCGGGGTCCGCGGCTCGACCGTGATCGACCTCGGGGAGCCCTTCGGACCGCGCAGGACGGTCGCGGCGACGGCCAGGGCTACCAGGATCAGGCCCGTGCCGACCGCGAAGGCCAGGTGGTACCCGCCGGTCAGCGCCTCGGGGACGGGAGCGCCCGCCGCGGTGAGGGACTCCGTACGGGAGGCGGCCAGGGTGGAGAGGACCGCGATGCCCAGCGCCATGCCGATCTGCTGGGTGGTGTTGAAGAGCCCGGAGGCCAGGCCCGCGTCGGCCTCCCGCGCACCGGACATGCCCAGCGAGGTCAGCGCGGGGAGGGCGAGGCCGAAGCCGGCGGCGAGGAGCATCACCGGGAGCAGGTCGGTGAGGTAGTTCGCGTGGTCGGGCCGACCGGGCAGGCGCGTCAGCAGGCCGAGTACGCCGACCAGCAGGACCAGACCGGCCAGCAGGACCTTGCGCTCGCCGAAGCGGGAGTTCAGGCGGGCCGAGACGGTGAGCGAGACGAGTCCGATCACGGCGGCCGCCGGCAGCATCGCGAGACCCGTCTCGGCGGCGGAGTATCCGAGCACGTTCTGCAGGTAGAGCGCGACGAGGATCTGGAAGGAGAACAGCGCGGCGACCATGAGCATCTGGACCAGGTTGGCGCCGAGGACGCTGCGCGAGCGGAAGATCCGCAGCGGCATGAGCGGATGGCGCGCGGTGGCCTGGCGGACGAGGAACCCGGCGAGCAGGACGAGCGCGAGGGCCCCGAACCCGAGGGTGTGGGCCGAAGTCGCCCCGTACGTCTCGATCTTGACGACCGTGTAGATCCCGAGCATCAGGCCGGAGGTGACGAGCAGCGCGCCGATGCCGTCCGCGCCCGCCTTCAGGCCCAGGCCCCGGTCGCCCGGCAGGGCCCGGAGTGCGACCAGGAGCACCGCGATGCCGATGGGCAGGTTGATGAAGAAGATCCAGTTCCAGGTCAGCGCGTCGGTGAGGACACCGCCGAGGACCTGCCCGATCGAGGCACCCGCCGCGCCGGTGAAGCTGAACACCCCGATGGCACCCGCTCGTTCGCGCGGCTCGGTGAAGAGCGTGACGAGGATGCCGAGGCCGACGGCGGAGGCCATGGCACTGCCGGCGCCCTGCAGGAAGCGGGCGACGATCAGGATCTCGGGAGAGGTGGCGAGCCCGGCCACCACCGAGGCGGCGGTGAACACCGCGGTGCCCGCGAGGAACATCCGCTTGCGGCCGATCAGGTCGCCGAGGCGGCCGGCGAGCAGGAGAAGGGCGCCGAAGGCGATCAGGTAGGCGTTGACGACCCAGCTCAGCCCGACCG
The DNA here is from genome assembly GCF_053615355.1 of Streptomyces sp. CLCI03. Classification (NCBI taxonomy): domain Bacteria; kingdom Bacillati; phylum Actinomycetota; class Actinomycetes; order Kitasatosporales; family Streptomycetaceae; genus Streptomyces; species Streptomyces sp. CLCI03. The sequence goes on from NZ_CM132132.1 coordinate 3,949,962, forward strand.
GGGTGAAGCCGAGGTCGCCCTGGATGGCGGGCATCGCGACCGTCACGATGCTGCCGTCGAGGATCGTCATCAGCATTCCGGTGGCCAGGACGCCCAGGGCGAGCCGGCGGGAACGCGCGGAGGGAGGAGCGGTGAGGGAAGGGGAAGGCGTGCTGGCGGGGGCGGGCATGGCGGTCTCTCCCGTTCGTCGAAAGGCAACAGGAGAGACCGTAACAGATAGTTTTGTTGCAGACTATCTATGACGGATGCAGGATGCGCGCGAACGTCGCGGGACGCCGTCGCCCGCTCCCCGACTACCCCTTCTGACGCGCCCGCCGGGCCGGCCGCGGACCCTCGACCGGGGTCTCCAGATGCCCCGTGACCAGCCGGTTCAGCGCCCGGAGCAGCACCTCACGCTCGTCCGCGGGCAGGGCACCGAGCGCGCCCTCGTGCACCCGGTCGACGATCCCCTGACTCTCCTTCGCGACCTTCGCGCCGGCCTCGGTCACCGCGATGACCCGGGCCCGCCGGTCCGCGGCGGACGGCCTGCGTTCGGCGAGGCCGGCCTTCTCCAGCGCGTCGACGGTCACCACCATCGTGGTCTTGTCCATGTCACCGATCTCGGCGAGCTGCGCCTGGGTGCGCTCCTCCTCCAGGGCGTGGACGAGCACGCAGTGCATCCGCGGGGTGAGCCCGATCTCGCCGAGCCGCGCACTCATCTGCGTACGCAGCACATGGCTGGTGTGGTCCAGGAGGAAGGACAGGTCCGGTTCGGTTCGCGTGGGCGCCATGGCTGTCATGCCTGCCAGGGTAACGAGAATCGATCCGTCGCGGATTATCGGCAACCGGAGTACAGGGGCGGCGGCGGGAACCCGCACCACACCGCCCCGCACCGTCCCGCTCAGGCCAGGATCTTGGCTTTGGCCCGGTCGAATTCCGCCTGGGTGATGTCGCCCTTGTCCTTGAGGACGGAGAGCTTGTGCAGCTCCTCCGCCGAGCCCGCCCCGGCCCCGGCCGTCTGCTGCACGTACGACCGGAAGGCCGCCTGCTGCTCCTCGACCTGCTTCCGGTCCCGTTCGTGCATGCCGCGCCCGCGGGCGATCAGGTACACGAAGACGCCGAGGAACGGCAGCACCAGCACGAAGACGATCCAGCCCGTCTTCCCCCACCCGCCGAGGGTGTGGTCACGGAAGACATCCGTGATGACCTTGAAGAGGAGGAAGAACCACATGATCCACAGGAAGAACCACATCATCGTCCAGAAGACGTTGAGCAGCGGGTAATCGTCCATGCTCGGCTCCGATCATGTACGCGGTCCTTCATTCATACCGGCCACCTCGGCCGTCCGCATTCCGGCGGCCCGCTCCGGTCGCGCGATGGACTCCCGACCGTTCTCCTGAAGCCATGGCACGCAACGCAGCCGAACGGCGCCGCCGCGTCCTGCTGGGCCACCTCCTGCGCTCGGTGCTCTCGGTCGCCCTCCTGACGGGGCTCTACTACGTGTCCCCCCTGGAGGGCGGGTTCGGCATCAACACCGTCCTGACCCTCGTACTCGGCCTCGCGGTCTTCGGGTTGCTGACGGCCTGGCAGATCAATGCCATCTCCCACGCGCAGTTCCCCCGAATGCGTGCTCTGGAGGCATTGGCCACCGGCGTACCGCTGTTCCTCATCCTGTTCTCCGCGACGTACTACCTGCTCGCGGACCAGGACCCCTCGTCGTTCTCGGAACCGCTGACCCGCACGGACGCCCTCTACTTCACGATCACCACGTTCGCCACCGTGGGATTCGGGGACATCGTCCCCACCAACCAGGGCAGCCGGGTACTGGTCACCGCCCAGATGGTCGCCGACCTGATCCTCATCGGCGTGATCGCCAAAGCGCTCGTAGGGGCGATCAAAATCGGCATGCACAGGCGCAGTTCGCAGGCCCCCGGCCTGGAGGACGACCCCTGAGCGGCGAAGTACGCCCCCGAGGTGGACCATCGAGGAAGCGGAAAGGAAGTGAGCCATGCCGCAGTCGCGCCCTCGATCGCAGCCGCCCCCCGCCGGAACGCAGCCGCAGGAGGCCGACGTCCTGAGGCAGACCCTCCGCAGCCCGGGATACCTGAAGCTGCTGTTCTTCTGCGCCCTCATCAGCATCCCGGTGTCCCTCGCGTCGTTCTGGTTCCTCGCCGCGCTGCACAACATGGAACGCGCGATGTGGACGGACCTCCCCGAGGCCCTGGGGTGGGACGTCCCGCCCTGGTGGTGGCCGCTGCCCCTGCTGCTCGTCGCCGGTGTCGTGGTCGGCCTGGTGGTCCCGCACATGCGCGGCAACGGCGGCCACCTCCCCGCGGCCGGCCTGCAGACCGGCGGCGCCTCGGCCGGGGCCCTGCCCGGCGTCATCATCGCGGCGGTCGCGAGCCTGCCGCTCGGCGCGGTGCTGGGCCCGGAGGCCCCGCTGATCGCCCTCGGTGGCGGGCTGGCCCTGCTGTTCCGCAATCTCGCGCAGGTACCGGTGACCCCGCAGGGCACCGCGCTCGTGGGCGCGGCGGGCGCCGCGGCGGCCATCGCCACGATCTTCGGGAATCCGCTGATCGCGGCGGTGCTGCTGATCGAGGTGGCGGGCGTGGGCGGGCCACAGCTGTTCGCGGTGATGCTGCCGTCACTGCTGTCCGCCGGGGTCGGCGACCTGGTCTTCACGGGCCTAGGACGCTGGACCGGCCTGAAGATCGGCAGTCTGAAGCTGGAGCTGGGCGTCCCCGTGCCCCACCTGGACGTGCCCGACGTGCTCTGGGCGGTACTGATCGCCGCGGCCCTGGCCCTCGCCCTGCACCCCGTGCTCACCGGAGCCCGGGTGATCGCCGCGTACGTCCTGGAACGGCCCCTCCTGCGGACCGTCCAGTGCGCGCTGGCCGCCGCGGCCTGCGCCAGCCTCTACGCGCTCATCACCGGCCTCTCGCCCGCCGATGTCACCGGGTCGGGCCAGGCGATGATCGGCAGACTGGCCGCCGACCCGCACTCCTGGGGCGTGGGTGCGCTGATCGGCGTACTCGTCTTCAAGGGCGCCGGCTATGCCATCTGCCTCGGCAGCCTGCGCGGCGGTCCCGTCTTCCCGGCGCTCTGCCTCGGCGCCGTGGCGGGCGTCCTGCTCGGGCCGCTGCCCGGACTCGGCATCGTGCCCGCCATGGGGGCGGGCATGGCCGCGACCGCCGCCAGTGCGCTGCGGCTGCCGGTGAGCAGCGTGGTGATGGTGGTCCTGATGCTCGGCGGCACCGCGATGATCCCGATCGTGATCATCTCGGCCGTGGTCGCCTTCGTGGTCACCGAGATGCTGCCGGTGGGCCCCCCGATCCCCGATCTGCCCGCCGTACCCGCGAAGCCCACCGCGCCTGCCACGCCCGCCACGCCCGCCGCCTGACCGGCACACGAGGACCCCGCCCGGCTCTCCGGGCGGGGTCCTCGTACGCGTCCTTCGACCGGTCAGCAGCGCAGGCCGGTGGCGGCGGCCGTGGCGGCCTGGTCCAGACTCTCGATCTGCGGCTGCAGCTGGGTGCGCGCGTCCTTGCCGGTCGTGTCGCCGGGCAGGTCCTGGTAGCTCTTCTTGAGGTCCTCGGCGGCCGACTTGACCGCCTCGCGCTCCGCGTCCTTCAGCTGGGTGGCGTTCTCCTTGACGTTCTCCCAGTCCTTCTGGACGGCCTCGTAGGCGTCCTTGACCTGGTCCTTGGTCGCGTTGGCGGGGTTCAGCGCCTTCAGCTTGGCGTTGTCGGCCTTGAGCGCGTTCAGGTCGGTGCACAGGTCCGCGGCGGCCTTGGTGGCCTCCTCCGCGGGCGAGGAGCTGTCGTCGGAGCAGGCGGAGAGACCGAGAATCGCGCCGACACAGAGCACACCGATCACCGGGAAACGCTTCATGGGGACCTTCCTCTATCTGACAAACCGGCCGTAGGGGACCTTTCGGTACACCCGCCCAAAGTATGCAGATGAAGGAACAGTCCGCATCCGGACCGCTACGCCGCCGGAGCCGCCTCCGGAGCCTTCTAGGGGTGGATGTTCTGGTTCAGGTGGAACAGGTTCCCCGGGTCGTAGGCGCGCTTGACCGCGACCAAGCGGTCGTAGTTGCCCTTGTAGTTGGTCCGGATCCGGTCCTGGTCGTCATCGGCCATGAAGTTGATGTAGCCGCCCTCCTCCGAGTGCGCGGCGGTGGCGTCGTAGTAGTCGCGCACCCAGGCCGTGGCGGTCTCGTTGTCGGCGGGGTCGGGCCACATCCCGGCGATCACCGTGGCGAACGAGGCGTCCCGGTAGGCGAAGGCAGTGGCGTCCGGTGCGACGCGGTGGCAGGCGCCGTTGATCGGGTAGATGTGGACCGTCGAGTTCACGGCGGGCAGGCCGGGCGCGTGCCGCAGGTGCGCGTCGATCACGTCGTCGGTCAGCTCGGTCACGAAATTGGCCTTCCAGTAGTGCTGGAGGCCGGGCGGTACGAGCGCGTCGAACGCGCTGTTGAGCGCCGGGTAGGGCATCGGTCCGACGTGCTCGGCGACCACCGGCGCGAAGTCGTGGAACGCCTGGAGGGCGCGTTCCCCCTCGTCGAGCGGCCCGGTCCAGCACGCCACGATCAGCGCGAAGGTGTCACCGTGCCGGTCCGCCGGGATGAACGGGAGCGGCGGGGCTATCTGGAAGGCCGGGAACCCGCCCAGTTCCTCCGGCGCGTCGGCGATGTGGTCGGCGAAGGAACGCAGCACGGTGGGAGCGTCCGCCAGCTCGAAGAGCATCGGCCCCCCCGTAGATGTCCTTGACGGGGCTCAGCCGGAACTCGAACGAGGTCACCGCACCGAAGTTGCCGCCGCCGCCACGCAGCGCCCAGAAGAGGTCGGCGTTCTCCTCCTCGCTCGCCACGACGAGCCGGCCGTCCGCGGTCACCACATCGGCCGAGATCAGGTTGTCGCAGCTCAGCCCCAGCCCACGGGCCAGGTAACCGATACCACCGCCGAGGGTGAGGCCGCCGACGCCCGTGGTGGAGATGATCCCGCCGGTCGCGGCCAGCCCGAAGGCGTACGTGGCGGCGTTGAAGTCGCCCCAGGTCGCCCCGCCCTCCGCGCGGGCCGTGCGCCCCGCGGCGTCGACGCGGACCCCGCGCATCCCGGACAGGTCGGCCACCACGCCGCCGTCACAGGTGCCGAAGCCGGGGACACTGTGCCCGCCGCCCCGCACCGCCAGGTCGAGCCCGTTCTCCCGGGCGAAGTCCACCGTGGCCATGACGTCCCCCGCGTTGGCACAGTGCACGACGGCCGCGGGCCTCCGGTCGATCATGGCGTTGTGGACCTTGCGCGCCTCGTCGTAGGACGCGTCGTCCGGGGTGACGACCGCGCCGCGTACCCGTTCTCGCAACTGGTCGATCGAGAGCTTGCCCATGGCCATCGCTCCTCGTGCATCACGTCGTTCCACGCTGCGTCGAGCTGTCGAGCTGTCGAGCCGTTGTGCTCTCGTGCTACGGCTGCAGGTGGCTGAAGCCGACCTCGAAGCGTTCGACCGAGACGATCCGCTGGCCCTCCCGCTGCGCCGTCCGCTCGCGGATCCGCGCGGCCTCTTCCTCGCTGTCCAGCATCGTCCGTTCGTCGTCCCACAAGGTCAGCGTTTTGGCCACGCCCGTGGCCCGGTCGACGAGGTAGTAGACCCCCCGGAATCCGGGAACGTCCTGGACCTGCCTGACGATCGCCTCCGAATTCGCGCTCACGTCTCCCTCCGCGGGGACCGGTGATCCCTGGTAGGTGCTCAGCCTCGCGAACATCTGCGGCAGTCCTTCCTCGCAGGGCCACCGGTCGGAGAACAGGCGGCTCCACGACCAGGGTGCTCCGGCGCGCCGTCCCCCGCATGCCGGAGCGGCGCGACAATGGTGAGGACGGACGCGAGCGCCGTCGCGCTGCCGTCGCTGTCGCTGTTGCCGGAGCCGTGGCCATGGCCACGGCCGAGAGGCGGGACGTCGAGGTGCCGTACATAGCTGTGACCGCCCTGAGTCATGTCGGGCTGGTGCGCGAGCACAACGAGGACAGCCTGGTCATCGGACCGTGGACCCTGTGCGGGACCGTGACCCAGAATCCGCAGACCCTGGTCTTCCCCTTCGGCCGACCGCTCGTCGTCGCGGTCGCCGACGGCCTCGGCGGGCAGCCCGCCGGCGAGGTCGCCAGCGAACTGGTGGTGCGCCAGCTCTCCTCGATCGGGTCCACGCTGGACAGCGCGGAGGCCGTGGGTGACGCGCTGAGCATGTGCAATCGCGCCGTGTACTCGGCCACCGAGGGGCGGCCGGAGCTGGCCACCATGGGGACGACGGTCGCGGGGGCCCTCGTCCTGGCGGATTCGCTGCTGATGTTCAACGTCGGCGACAGCAAGGTGTTCCACGCCGGGCAGGACGGGCTGCGCCAGGTCAGCGTGGACGACAGCCCGCCGCCGACCCCCGGGCACCGCACCACCTCGGCGGTCACCCAGGTCCTCGGCGGCACCCGCGGCTACAACGAGATCACCCCCCACATCGAGGCCTTCCCGGTGGCCGAGGGCGACCGCTACCTGGTGTGCAGCGACGGGCTGACCGACCCGGTGCCGACCGAGGAGATCGAGGGGCTGCTCCGGGTGCACGACGACGGCCGGGCCGCCTTCGAGCTGTGGCGGGCCGCCATCGACGCCGGCGGCCCCGACAACATCACGCTGGCCCTGCTGCGCATCGGCGCCTAGGGAGTCGTCATGCTCTTGGTGTAGGCCTCGCCCAGGTCCCGTACGTCCACCGAGGCGTGGATCTCCAGGCCGGCGGCCTTCGCCGTGTGGCGCTCCACCAGCTCCAGCACCGCACGGGTCAGGAGCGACTTGGTCTGCGCCGTGCGGCCACGGGCGATGGCCAGCTCGACGTGGACGACCACCGCTCGGGCGTCGGTGCCCTCCCCGACCACGGACTCCTCCAGCCGGTGGAAGCGCGTCTTGCAGTTGCCGACCGCGGTGTCGAGGATCTCGACCACCAGCGCGTGCAGTTCGAGCGCGAACGCCCGCCGGTCGAAGGCACCGGTCAGCGAGTCCGAGTAGTCGACGACTGCGTGGGGCACGGGGTCTCTCCCTGCTCTACGGATTCGGGGCGACGGGCCCCGGTCCCGCGCCGGTCGGCGGGTACCCGAGCGACGGTAACCGAGCCCGCCCCGCCAGGAGGGCGGTCTCGGCCATCACCCTCCGGGCCCCTCCAGCCGATCGGTGAGCCGGCCCAACGCCCTGGCGCCCAGCGGAGCCATCAGCGGGCGCAGCACCGGTTCGGCCACCCGGATGCCCGGCAGGCGCAGGCCACCGAAGAAGGCGAGTCGGGTGCCGTCCCCCTCCGCCACGGCCGCCATGCCGCCGATCAGGAACCGGCTCCGCATCAGGCACCACCCCGGCCGCAGCACGATGTCGAAGCGCGCCCGCATGCCGAGCGGGCTGCGGGCCGTGGCCTGCAGGCGCTCCCCGACGGCGGAGGTCACGGTGAAGGAGCGGATGTCGCCGATCATGAGGGGCATCTGGTGCTCCAGATCACGGACGAGCCCCCAGACCCGGTCGAAGGGGGCGTCGACCGATCGCTCCGCGAAGGTGGTGCCGGGGGTGGCGCGGGCGATCACGCGCAGCCTGCGTACGGCGTCGAGTTCGGCGACGACCGGCCAGGAGTCGTTCAACGTTCCCACGCCTTCCGGAAGGTGCGGCGGGCCCGGAAGAGCCGGGTCCGCACGGTGGGTTCGGGCACGCCGAGCAGGGCGCTGACGGAGTGCTCGTCCAGTCCTTCGAGGTCGCGCAGGACCAGGACGGCGCGGTGCCCGGGGGAGAGCCGCTCCAGCACGTCCCGCACGTCGGCGGCGAGCTGCGGATCGTCGGGAGCGGGCACGTCGTCGAGCGGGTCCGGTACGGAGCGGGCCGCGGCGCGGGCGATCCGTACCGCCTCCCGTACGGCGATGACCCGCGCCCAGCCGAACAGGGCGGCGGGTTCGCGGAGTCGACCGATGTTCCGGAAGATCACGATCAGCGCCTCCTGGGTGGCGTCCGGACCGTCCTGGAGGGCGATCGGGCCGCACAGCCGGCCGACGTACGGGGTCAGCAGGTCCAGCAGCTCTTCGGTGGCCAGGCTGTCGCCGCGTTGGGCGGCACGGACGAGCGTGGCCGGGTCGCCCCGCCCCTGCGTACCCGCTGCGCCGCTCATCGGGCCTCCTCCTTCTTGACGGACTCTCAGGAAGGAGGAGGGCGCGGACGGGTCGAACATTCCCGTGATCTGCGCCACACGGGTGCCGGGCGGGAAACGCTCCACGAAAAACGCGCTGCCGCTCATATGATTTTCCGGCTCGAATTTCCACCGCTCGGGCGCGAAACCAAAAGTGAGGCACGCCGACATTTCCATGGCCGCCGACATCCACTGTGCTACGGTGACGTTCGTTGCAGTTGTGGTTCCCAAAAAACTTACAAGTACTCTCACCGGATCTTCGGTGGGCGCACTTTTTATTTCCGGTGCATGCAGTGAAATCTACTCGTTCCGGTCGGGGCAATCATCACGGCGACACCGGTCCCGCACAGTGCGGATCCGGGCACTGCCCCAAAGGAGAATTCATATGGCATCTGGCACCGTGAAGTGGTTCAACGCGGAAAAGGGCTTCGGCTTCATCGAGCAGGAGGGTGGCGGCGCCGACGTCTTCGCCCACTACTCGAACATCGCCTCTTCCGGCTTCCGTGAGCTTCAGGAAGGCCAGAAGGTCACCTTCGACGTCACGCAGGGCCAGAAGGGCCCGCAGGCCGAGAACATCGTTCCCGCCTGACGCCTGACGTCCGAGGTCCACGCCGACGCCCGCGTCGGCGCGCAGACGCGGCCGAGGCCCGCACCCTGGGGTGCGGGCCTCGGCCGTCCGCATGTCCCGGAGCACACCGAACAGGCCACTCCCCGGAAGCCCGGCCCGTGGGCGAGCACGCTTGCTAGAGTCCGTGCCCATGTCGATCCCTGACGACCTGCTCATCGATCTCGCCACCAAGGTCGAGTCGGAGCAGACCAATCAGATGTCCCTGACCGTCGTGGTCCACGGCGCCGTCATCACAGGCCGCCTCGCCCCCGAGAGCGTCTGGCGTCAGCGGGTGGCCGAGGTCCTGCGGGACTCCGACCAGCTGGCCCCGTTCGCCGAGATCTTCAGCCCTCCCGGACGCGGCGACAGACAGCAGACCGGGGCACCCTCACACCTCCATTTCCACGTGGCACGCATCCTCCAGGGCACCCTGGGCATCCCGGAAACCGGCGGAATGTACCGGATCGCGGTCAAGGACGTGAGCGCCTGGACCGTCGGGGACTTCAGCTACTCCGACAAATAACCCACCGGCCCGACCCGACCGAGGACGGCCGCCCGTGAATTCACCCGCGGGCGCCGTCCCCGACGAACGGGTCCCCACGAACCGTCCCCGACGAACCGGTCCCGAACAACGAAATGGCGACACCGCCGGGCCTCCCCGCACAATGTCGCCATGCGGATCTCGATGCTGGGGGCCCTGGACGTACGGGGCGAGGACGGAAGCGGCGTCGGAGTCGGGGGGACCCGCCTGCGGGCGCTGCTGATCCTGCTGGCCCTCGAACCGGGGCGGGTGGTCGCCTCCGAGCTCCTCGTCGACGGCATCTGGCAGGACACCCCACCGGCCGGCGCCCCCAACGCCCTTCAGGCACTGGTGTCGCGGCTGCGCCGTGCCCTGCCCGGCATCGACGTGGAATCGCACCCGGCCGGATACCGCCTGGTCGTCGAACCCGACGCGGTCGACGTGGTCCGCTTCGAACGGCTGGCCTCCGCGGGCCGCGGGGCGCTGGCCCGGGACCCCGACACCGCGGCGCGGCTGCTGCGCGAGGCCCTGGAACTGTGGCGCGGCCCGGCCCTGTTGGACGTCGCGGCCTCCCCGTTCTTCCGGGCCCCGGTGACCCGCCTGTCGGAGCTGCGGACAGCCGTCCTGGAGGACCGGGTCGAGGCGGATCTACGGGTGGGGCGCGGCCGGGAACTGACCGCCGAGCTGACCTCCCTCGTCGCCGAACACCCCTTGCGCGAAAGGCTCGTCGGGTCGCTGATGCGGTCGCTCGTCGCGGCCGGACGGCCCGCCGAGGCCCTCACCGTCTACGGGAACGCGCGCACGGCCCTCGCCGAGGAACTCGGGGTGGACCCCTCGCCCGAGCTGTCCGCCCTGCACACCGCCGTACTGCGCGGACAGGTCGAGGTCCCCGCGGGCCCGCCGCCCGCCACCGACGCACTGACGCCCTCGGCGACGCCCTCGCCCTCACCACCTACCAACCTGCGGACCGGGCTGGCCAGTTTCGTCGGCCGGGACGAGGACCTCGACCAGGTCGACTCCCTCGTGACCCGGTTCCGGCTCACCACGCTCACCGGACCCGGCGGCGCCGGGAAGACCCGGCTGGCCGTCCAGAGCGCCCGTCCCCTCCTCGCCCGATTCCCCGACGGCGTCTGGCTGGTGGAGCTCGGACCGCTGAGCGCGGAGGCCGACATAGCGACAGCCGTCCTGAACGCGCTGGGCCTGCGGGACCAAGCGGCCACCACCGGCGATGCGCTGGACCGCCTCACCGCGGCCCTGCGCACCCGCACCGCCCTGCTGGTCCTCGACAACTGCGAGCACCTGATCGAAGCGGCCGCCACGACGGCCGACCGGCTCCTCGGCGCCTGCCCGGGACTGCGCGTCCTGGCGACCAGCCGGGAGCCCCTCGGCCTCACCGGCGAGGCCCTGTGGCCGGTGCGCCCGCTGGCTCTCCCGCCCCCGGACGCCGACGCGACGCAGGCCCTGTCGTACGCGTCGGTGCGACTGCTGAACGACCGTGCGGCGGCGGCCCGTTCCGGCTTCGCCGTCACCGAGGAGAGTGCCCGCGCCGTGACCCGGATCTGCCGGGCCCTCGACGGGATACCGCTGGCCATCGAACTGGCGGCGGCCCGGCTGCGCACGATGAGCGTCGAGCAGCTCGCGACCCGGCTCGACGACCGCTTCCGGCTGCTGACGGGCGGCGCGCGGACGGCGCAGCGCCGGCACCGGACCCTGCGGGCGGTGGTCGACTGGAGCTGGGAGCTGCTGACGGAGGCCGAGCGGGCCCTGCTGCGCAGGCTCGCCGCCTTCCCCGGCGGGGCCACGGTGGAGGCCGCCGAGGAGGTCTGCGCGGGCGGGCCGGTCGAGGCGTACGACGTGCTCGACCTGATCACCTCGCTGACCGACAAGTCCCTGCTGGTGACCGCGGGCGACGGACGCTACCGGCTGTTGGAGACGATCCGCGCGTACGGTCTGGAGCGGCTGGAGGAGGCCGGCGAAAGGGAACCGCTCCGGCGCGCGCACGCCGCGTACTTCACCGCCCTGGCCGAGGCCGCGGACCCGTACCTGCGGCGCGCGGAGCAGCTGGAGTGGCTCGGACGCCTCACCGCGGAGCACGACAACCTGGCGGCGGCACTGCGCGGCGCGATCGCGGCGGGCGACGCGCGGGCGGCCGTACGGCTGGTCGCCGCGGCCGGGTGGTACTGGTGGCTCGGCGGACACAAGGCGGACGGCGCCGAACTGGCCGCGCGGGCCCTCGCGTTGCCCGTCCCGGACAAGACGGACGGGGACGACGCCTGCGACGGCGACGACGGCGGCGGGACGGACGGGGACGACGAGGCCCGCGCCGTGGCCTGCGCGCTGGCGGCGCTCTTCGCGACCGCCGGCCTCGGCGACGACCGGCGGACCGCGGAACTGCTCGGCCAGGGGCTGCTGCTCGCCGGACGCACCGGGAGCCGGCACCCGGTGGTCCGCTTCCTGGAGCCGCTGGACCGGCTGGTGCGCGGTGCGCACACGGGCGAGGCGGCCCCCCGGGACGCCTGGGCGGGACTGCTGGCCGACGAGGACCCCTGGGTCAGGGCGCAGGCCCGGCTGGAGGGCGCCAAGACCCTGCTGGGGGCCGGCGGCCCGCCCGCCGAGGCGGAGGCCGCGATCGAGGCGGCCCTGGCCGGGTTCCGCGGGCTCGGGGAACGCTGGGGGATCTCCTTCGCGCTGACGCTGCTGGCCGATCTGGTGGCCCGGCGCGGCGACCACGGCGCGGCGATCGGCCACTACGAGGAGGCCGTGGCGGTGATCGGCGAGCTGGGCACCGTCGAGGACCGGCTGTACGCCCGGGTCCGGCAGGCGCAGTTGTTCCGGCTGGCCGGGGACCCGGCGGGCAGCGCCGCGGCCATGGCCCGGGCGGAGCGGGACGCGGTGGCGGCGGGCTGGCCCGAGGCGCTGGCCATGATGGCGCACGGCAAGGCGGACCTGGCGCGCTGGAACGGCGAGACGGCCGCCGCCCGGGCCGAACTGACACGGGCGCGGACGGCGGTCCGCGAGGTCGCCGTGCATCCGGTGTTCGAGGCGGTCGTGCTCGACTCCCTCGGGTATCTCGACGCGGCGGACGGGGAGTTGGCCGCCGCCCGCGCCCATCGCGCGCAGGCGCTGGAGCTGGCCGCGGCCTCCGGGCACGCGCCGACGCTGGCCCAGGTGCTGGTGGGCGTCGCGGACCAGGCGGTACGGCTGGACCGGCCGGGGGAGGCGGCCCGGCTGCTGGCCGCGGCCCTGGCCGTCCGCGGCGGGCCGGACCGTGCGCGCCCCGATGCGGCCCGGGTGGAGGCCGCGGCGCGCGCCGCGCTCGGCGACGCCGGGTACGAGGAGTGCGCGCGCGAGCGGTACGCGCACGGGGAGGGCACCTCGGGCCCGGCGGCCGTGCGGGAACTGGCGCGGCTCACGCTGGGCGGCTGAGTTCCTCCAGGAAGCGCCGCTGGTCGGCGAGCAGGCCGGGCGGGAAGAGCTTGCGCGGGGCGAACACGGCCGTCAGGGTCAACCGCCAGGGGGAGCGCTCGACCTCGGTGCGCAGCAGGGCGTGCGTCGCCCCCGGATAGCGGTGGACCGTGAGGGCGCCGGGTGCCGACACGCTCCGGTGCAGCGCCTCGGTCTCGGCGCCGTCCACGTTCAGGTCGTCGGCTCCGGAGATCAGCAGCACCGGGACGGGCGGCATCGCCCGCAGGTCCGCGGTCATGTCCGCGGTGTGGTTGCGACTGATGAACGCCCAGCGCTCCGCCGTGAGTTCCCGGTCGGCGCCCGGACTCGCCCGGTACTCCTCGTACGTCGCCCCGCGCCGCAGCAGCGTCAGGGTGGCCTCCCGGGTGCGTAGGGCGGCCGCCGTGCGCTCGGCGTCGGCGCCGGCCGCGCGCAGTTCGGCGCGCAGGTTGTACTCCCCCTGGCGTTCCCAGTTCACGGCGGTGCCGACCGCGATGACGAAGCGGACCCCGGGGGCGGGGGCCCGTGCCACCACCTTGGGCATGACCCAACCGGCCTGGCTGGCGCCCCACAGGCCGATGCGGGCGGGGTCGATGTCGGGCCGGGTGCGGGCTGCCCAGGTGAGGGCGTCGACGGTCTCGCGGGCCCGGTCGTCCATGGTCTGGCCGAGCCAGTCGGCGGGTTTGTCGAGGGAGAGGGAGGCATATCCGGCGCGGGCGAAGGCCTCCCAGTAGGGGCGGTAGAAGCCGTCGTGGGTGGCGTCGACCTCGCCGTCGCCGTGCACGAGGACGACGAGCGGGAAGGGGCCGGGACCTTGGCCGGTCGGGGTGGCGAGAACGCCGGGCAGGTCGTGGCCCGCGGCGGGTACGGTGACGCGCTCCTCGTGCAGGCCGTAGTCGTGCTGCCACAGGACGACTCCCGTGAGGAGCAGGGCGGTGGTGAGGGCGAGGAGGAGGACGTTCAGGAGCACCCGGCGGAGTGGGCGGGGTGCGCGGGACGTGCGGGACGTGCGGGTCTCGGTCATCTGCGGCTCCGGGTTCCTCGGCTCGTTCGTTCGTTCACTCGTTCACTCGTTCCCTTTATTCGTTCGCATCAAAAACGATCGTAGCGGCAATGAACGTATTAGGCTTGTGCGTATGACGACGGAGAGCGTGGAGGTACGGCGCGGGCTGCCCGAGGGGGCCGCCGCGCGCGTCGCCGAGCTGTACTGGGAGGCCTTCGGGGGAAAGCTGGGCCGCGCGCTCGGCCCCCCGGAGGCCGGGCGCCGGTTCATCGCCGGCCACCTGCACGCGGACCGGGCCGTCACCGCGCTGTCCGGCGGCGGGGGCGACCCGGACGGCCGGGTGGTCGGCGTGGCGGGCTACCAGCTGGCCGGGCGCGGCCTGATCGGCGGCGATGCGGCCGCGGTCCTGGCCACGTACGGGCGGGCCCGGGGCCTGTACCGGGTGTTCCTGCTGGCCCTGCTGGAGCGCACCCCGGCCCGCGGTGAGCTGGTCATGGACGGGATCGCCGTGGACCCCGCCGAGCGGAGCCGGGGCATCGGCGGGCTGCTGCTGCGGGAGATCGAGGCGATCGCCGTGGAGCAGCGGTGCCGGCGGATCCGGCTCGACGTGGTCGCGGAGAACCCCCGGGCCCAGGAGCTGTACGAGCGGCACGGGTTCCGGGCGGTCCAGGTGCGGCGCACGCCCTGGCTGCGGGACGTACTGGGATTCGGGGGCGTGACGACGATGCACAAGGAGGTGGCCGCACGATGAGCGCGATCCCCACACGGATGGTGGTGCACGCGCTGGTCCGGGAGGACGGGACGGTCGCGGGCGAGGAGCTGTACGAGGTCGCCGCGCTGCTCGGGATGACCGACCAGCAGGTGCGGCTGTGCGTGAAGCGGCTGGTGACCGAGGGCCGGTTCACGGTGGAGGGGCGCGGCCGGCGGGCCGTGCTGCGCCTGGCGGGGACGGAGCCGGGGGCCGCGCCGGCCCTCGTACCGGAGGTGGAGTTCGTCCGGCACGCCTACCGGCAGGACCGGGGGCTGGAGCCGTGGGACGGGTTCTGGCACGCCTTCGCCTTCGCCGTACCGGAATCGACGCGGGCCGCCCGGGACTCCCTGCGGGACGCGCTGACCGGGCTGGGGGCGGCGCCGGTCCAGGGCGGGCTGTACGTCACGCCGAACGCGATCGGCCCGTACATACGGGCCCACGCGGCGGATCTGGACCTCTCGGAGGCACTGACCTGCCTGAGCACCCGGGACCTCTCGGTGGGCGGGACCTGCGACCCGCGGGCCCTGGCGGAACGGCTCTGGCCGCTGCCGGAGATCGCGGAGCGGTACGGGGAGCTCCGCGCGCTCGCCGAGCGGCCCGCCGAGCCCGGACCGGCCGCCGGGCTGGCGCACGCCGTGGCCCTGGCCGCGGCCTTCTCGGCCGCGATGCTCCCCGATCCGCTGCTCCCGCCGGAGCTGCTGCCGCAGCCGTGGCCGGGTGCGACGGCCCGGGCGGCGGCGTCCGAGGCCTGGGCCCGGCTGGGGGCGGCCGCTTCCGCCGAGGGACCCCAGCTGTTCCGGCTGTACGGCGAGGCCCTGGCCTGACCCGGGGCGGCCGGCGGGGGCGGGCCGGCGGGTGCGGGACCGGGCGGCCCGGCGGGTGCGGACGGGCCGACCCCCGGCCCGTCCACATCGCGGACAACTACGCTCGTTTCATGAACGCAGAAGCCTCCGCCCTCGCCGCCGTGAAAGACGCTGACCGGAAGCACGTCTTCCACTCCTGGTCGGCGCAGGAGCTCATCGACCCGCTCGCCGTGGCCGGCGCGGAGGGCTCGTACTTCTGGGACTACCAGGGCAACCGCTTCCTCGACTTCTCCAGTGCCCTCGTCTACACGAACATCGGCTACCAGCACCCGAAGGTCACCGCGGCCATCCAGGAGCAGGCGGCCAAGCTGTGCACCGTCGCGCCCGGCTTCGCCGTCGACGTGCGCTCCGAGGCGGCCCGGCTGATCGCCGAGCGCACCCCCGGCGACCTCGACAAGATCTTCTTCACCAACGCCGGGGCCGAGGCCGTGGAGAACGCCGTCCGCATGGCCCGGCTGCACACCGGCCGACCCAAGGTGCTGTCCGCGTACCGCTCGTACCACGGCGCCACCTCCACCGCGATCAACCTCACCGGCGACGCCCGCCGTTTCGGCAACGACTCCGCGACGGCCGGCGTCGTGCACTTCTGGGGGCCGTTCGCCTACCGCTCGCCCTTCTACGCGGCCACCGAGGCCGAGGAGTGCGAGCGGGCCCTGCGCCACCTGGAGGACACCATCGTCTTCGAGGGGCCGCAGTCCATCGCCGCGATCATCCTGGAGACCGTCGGCGGCGCCCCGGGCGTGCTCGTGCACCCGGACGGCTACCTGGCCGGCGTCCGCGCGCTGTGCGACCGCTTCGGCATCGTCTTCGTCCTCGACGAGATCATGGTCGGCTTCGGGCGCACCGGAAAGTGGTTCGCCTCCGAGCACTGGGACGTGACCCCCGACCTGATCTGCTTCGCCAAGGGCGTGACCAGCGGATACCTGCCGCTCGGCGGGGTCGCCATCTCGGCCGCCATCGCCGAGACCTTCGCCCGCCGGCCCTACCCGGGCGGGCTCACGTACTCCGGGCACGTGCTGGCCTGCGCGGCCGCAGTGGCGACGATCGACGTCATGGAGGAGGAGGGCATCGTCGAGCGATCCGCCCGCACCGGCGCCGAGCTGCTGGGCCCCGGCCTGCGCGCGCTCGCCGAGCGGCACCCCTCGGTCGGCGAGGTCCGCGGGCTCGGCACCTTCTGGGCCCTGGAGCTCGTACGGAGCAAGGAGACCCGGGAGCCGCTGGTCCCGTACAACGCCTCCGGTGCGCAGAACGCCCCGATGGCCGAGTTCGGGGCCGCCTGCAAGAAGGGCGGGCTCTGGCCGCTGATCGCCGGCAACCGCATCCACATCGCGCCGCCGTGCAACATCTCGGCGGACGATGTGGCCAAGGGGCTGCGGATCCTCGACGAGGCCCTCTCCGTGGCGGACGCGCACACTGTCTGACCTGCGGTTCTGTGGGGTCGCCCAAGGCGTGGGTGCTGGTGTTCGGAGGATTTGTACGGGGATCAACCCCCCGTACACATGCTGCAATCCGTGCAGGCCGCACGACACAACAGGCCAAGCACCTACGAACCGGGATGCACGTCAGGCCCGGGGCGGTCCCTCGGCGAGGGGCCGAACGGCGGGGAGCGGGACGTCCTTGATTCGGGCGGGCGCTGGACGCCGGGCGTACGGGATCCAGACGACCGGACTCCGTGTTCCCGAGTACCCGAAGGAAGACAGCATGAGCAAGCACGTCCTGGCCCAGAACCAGTACGGCAAGGCCGAGAACCGCATCGTGACGGTGACCCGCAAGGGCAACGACGGTTCCTGGCACGAGATCCGCGACCTCAACGTCTCGGTCGCGCTCCGCGGTGAGTTCCGCGACGTCCACCTCACCGGCGACAACGCCAACTGCCTGCCGACCGACACCACCAAGAACACGGTGTACGCCTTCGGCAAGGAGCACGGCGTCGAGTCGCCGGAGGCCTTCGGCATCCTGCTCGCCAAGCACTTCGTCTCCTCGCAGCAGCCGATCCGCGAGGCCCAGATCCGCATCGAGGAATTCGCCTGGGAGCGCATCCCGGTCCCGACGCGCAAGGAGCAGCACTCCTTCGCCCTCAAGGGCCAGGAGGTGCGCACCGCGCAGATCACCTACAGCGAGACGACGGGCCTGCAGGTCATCTCGGGTCTGAAGGACCTGACGGTGATGAACTCGACGAACTCCGAGTTCCACGGCTACATCAAGGACAAGTACACGACGCTCAAGGAGGCGTACGACCGCATCCTGGCGACCAAGGTCACCGCACGCTGGGCGCACTCGGCGCTGGCCGCCGACGACGCCGGTCACGACTGGGACCAGGCGTACAAGAAGGTCCGCAAGAACATGCTGGAAGCCTTCGCGGAGACGTACTCGTACTCGCTGCAGCAGACCCTGAACCAGATGGCCGAGCGCGTGCTCGACAACTGCCCCAAGGTCAACGAGGTGCGCCTCAACCTCCCCAACAAGCACCACTTCCTCGTCGACCTGGAGCCCTTCGGCCTCAAGAACGACAACGAGGTCTACTTCGCGGCCGACCGCCCGTACGGCCTGATCGAGGGCACCATCCACCGCGACGGCGTGCAGCCGGTGATCGCGACGTCCGACTGGATCGTCGCGTAACGCACCTCGCCGTCCGTTCGGCCCGGGCCGCGTCGCGGGGTCCGGGCCGAATCGTTTCACCCACCGCGGCCACGGCTGCGGCCACGGCTGCGGCCACGGCTACGGCTGCCCGGCCGTCGGCCGCTCGTCCTGCGGCTGCCCGACCAGGAGGTTCCAGCGCCCCGCCCGCCCGGTGAGGGTGGTCACCGATTCCGGTCGGACGTCGAGCCGCCAGAAGGCCGCCGCGGGCAGCTCCAGGGCGTGCACCACGGCCGCCCGCACGACGGCCTGCTCGACCACCACCCGGTGCGTGCCTTCGGCCAGGCCCGCCAGCTCCGCCCCGACGCGGGCGATCAACGTGTCCACGGACTCCCCGCCCGGTGGCGCGTACGCCGGATCCGTCAGCCAGGCGTGCACCGCCGCCGGATCCCCGGTCGCCACCTCGTCCAGGGTCAGCCCGGCCCACTCGCCCGTGGCGAGTCCGCGCAGTCCCTCGTGACCGGGGCACGGCCGCGCGTGACCGAAGCGACCCTGACGGGCGGCCGCGTCCAGAGGGAAACTGACCAGTCGAACTCGTACCAACGGGGTCTTCATAAGGGGAGCGTAAGCGCGGTACGGTCACAAATGGTTCAATTGACTTACGACGGAACGACGGAAGCACGGTGAGAATCCGGCACGGTCGCGCCACTGTGAAACCTCCTCAAGGGGGAGGAAAGTCAGACCCGCCACCGTCGTAGCGAGCACCACTGACCGGGACGCGTGTTCCCTCTGGAGGTTCTGCCATGGCCCACCCCGCCGTGCCCACGACGAACTCGCCCGTCATCGCCCCCCTCTCGCTCTCCGCGTTGGCCCCCTGGGCCGTGTTCGTCGGCATCCTCATGCTCGTCCTGCTGTACTTCGTCGGCGCCGAGCAGGGCGCCACCTCGGTCTTAGAAGGGGAGACCATCCACGAGTGGCTGCACGACGGCCGCCACCTGCTCGGTTTCCCCTGCCACTGATTCCCCTGCCACCGACCGACGTCTCAGCAAGGGAACAGACCGACCATGACTTCCGCTGCTCCGGGTGGGGTCTCCCCCCGCACCCTGCTCGTCCGCGGCATGCTCGCCGGCCTGCTGGCCGGCGTGGCCGCCTTCCTCGTCGCCTACCTCCTCGGTGAGTCCAAGGTGGACGCGGCGATCGCCATCGAAGAGGCCGCCGCGGCCGGTCACGACCACGGCGAGGACGCCACCGTCAGCCGGGCCCTCCAGGCCACGGCCGGGCTCGGCACCGGTGTCCTGCTCTACGCGGTCGCCCTCGGCGGCATCGCCGCGCTGGTCTACTGCTTCGCCCTGGGCCGCATAGGCCGCTTCGGCCCGAGGGCCACGGCCGCCGTGGTCACCGGGGCCCTGTACGTCACCGTGACGCTGGTGCCGTTCTTCAAGTACCCCGCCAATCCCCCCGCCGTGGGCGACCCCGGGACCGCCGCCCGACGGACCGCCCTCTATCTGCTGATGATCGCCCTGAGCGTGCTGTTGGCGGCCGGCGCGCTGATCCTCGGCCGGCGGCTCGCGCCGAGGCTCGGCAACGGGAACGCGTCGATCGTCGCCGGCGCGGCCTTCGTCGTGGCCGTCGGCCTCGCGTACGCCCTGCTGCCCGGCGTCAACGAGGTCCCCGCGGACTTCCCGGCCGCGCTGATCTGGGAGTTCCGCCTCGCGTCCCTGGCCATCCAGACGGCCCTGTGGACGACTTTCGGCCTGGCTTTCGGTTTTCTAGCCGAACGAGCCCTTGTGCCCGCCCCCGCACCCAAGGAGGCTGTGCAGCCGACCGATTGAGCACGAGGGGGCCGGTAGTACATGGCGACGGCGATCAGGGAATGGCGGGGCTGGACGGGTGCCGCCCCGTTCTGGCTCAACTCGTTCCTGCTGCTCCTGGCCCCCTGCTGCGCCGTCACGCTCTTCGGTCAGATCGGCATCATCGCCGCGCTGGCCGCGCTCGGTGGCCTGGCCCGCCACCTCTGGTACGGCGACTACGGCCACCCGGCCATGCATCTGGCCGGCGCGCTGATGGGTGCGGGCACGGCCGCCGTCGTCATGTGCGGCTGAGCGCCTCCGGGCCGTCCCACGCGTTCCGGACGGGACGGCCCGGGCAGGTGCGGACCCTCACCCGTTCGGGCGCATGGGCGCCACGGCGGGGATCGGGCGGGTGGACCCTTCGCGAACTGCGAAGACTCACCGATCGGGCGACGACACGCCCGTGACGCGATGTCAGTCCACCGTGTTGCACGGGGTGCCGATGGGCAGAGGAAGTGTCCACTGCTCACATGACCCCGGCCGCCCGAGCCGGACTGGAGGGAATCCCATGCCCCGCGCCAAGTGGGCCGTCGCCGCGCTGACGGTGGTTCTGTTGTCCACCGGTATCGCGGTGTTGCAACGGACCGAGGGGGCCCGACCCACGGCCGTGACCACCGACGACGCGCTGCCCTCGCGGGCGTTGGGGCTGTCCGGCCATCGCCGTCTGGTACGGGAGCTGGAGCAGTCCGGCGAGCACACCCCCGGCACGGGGGCCCGATCGCCGAGGACCGCCCCCGGGCCGCTGCGGGAGGTCGGCGGTCCGCTGCGGGCCGCTCGGCCGCTGCGGTTGCGGATCCCGAGCCTGGGCGTGGACGTACCGCTGAACGGCGACCGGACGGAGGTCGCCTGGGACACCGGGGGGCCGGCGCCCGGTGCGGCCGGGACCGCGGTGGTGACCGTGGAAGGGCTTCCCCTCGGCGAGTTGCGGCGGGGCCGGACCATCGAGATCCCCCGCGCGGACAGCCGTACGGCCGTGTTCACCGTCGTACGGATCTCACCCGGCAGGGCCTCCGGCCACGAGGGCTCGCCCGGTCGGGCCCAACTGCGGCTGGTCGGCGGCGAGACCGCCGTGCTGGCCCGGCTGACCGGGCAGCGCCGCACCCGCTGACCCCACCGGTCCGGGGTGTTCTGTCAGCCGTGGGGGGTGTCTTCGTCCCCCGGTCGGGGGCTTCTCGGTGTCCGTCCGGGAGTCTTTCGGCGTGGCGGGGCACACCCCTCGCATGAGCGGGAGGCACCACGCGCGTTCGGCACCGGCCAGGGCTCTGACCGTGGTCTGTGTCGTGCTGCTGTGCGTCTTCGGCGCCGGACCGGCCGGCGCCGCGGCCGCCGAGTTCCGCCCCGCCTCCGCCGCGCCCGCGGTGCCGGGTGCCCCCGCCGTACCTGCCGCGCCGGGTGCCCCCGCCGAGTCCCCCGAGCCCGGCGAGGGCCCGTCCGATCCGGCCCCGGCCTCCGATCCGGAGGCACGGGCGGCCGTACGGACGATCACACGCGGACTGCCCGGCGTACGGCGGACACCGCTCGCGGTGTTTCACGTGGAACAACCGGGCGCCCCGGCGTGCGCGCCCGCCGCGGAGGCGGCCGAACCGGCCCTGTCCCGGCGGCCGGTGCGGAGTGTGGTGCTGCGCTGCTGAGCGGACCGAGGTCCGGACGCAGCCCCCACACCCCCCCTGAGCACCGTGAGGTTCCGCCATGCCCATCGACCCGTACGCCGCACTGAACGCCATGCTCCGCGCCGAGGTCACCCGGTTCTCCCCGCCGGTCCGGCAGACCGATTCGGCCGCGTCGCCCGCGTCGGCGACGACCTCGGTCACCGCCACGGCCACAGCGACGGCCACGTCCGTCGAGCCCGAGAGCGAACCGCAGCGGACCGCACCCGCGGATTCGGCCGCGTAGGAACCGCGCGGACGCGCCAGGAGCGCCGGGGGTACCGGCGCTCCTGTCCGTCCCGGCCGTACGACCGGCTCAGTCCTCGTGCGTGTAGTAGCGGTAGAACGCCGCCAGACCGACGCCCGCGGCGACGGCGAGGCCCACCACCACGGCCTTGAGGATCGACTGGTCGGTGAGGCTGTGCAGGTAGCCCACCGCGATGCCGCCGAAGGCTCCGTAGGCGGCGGCGTGGACCTCGCGCACCATTCGGGGGCCGACCCTGGCCAGGCCGAACATGATCGCCGCGAAGATCACGCCGCACAGGATCCCGTAGAAGACGTTGGCCGTGGTCACCGGACCCGCCTGGCGCTCGATGAAGGCGGCCCAGAATCCGTAGACGAGTCCGAGGAGCACGGGCCCCACGAACGCGCTCTTGTGCAGGTGGGTCTTGGTCGCGCTCTGCCGCCGCCGCCCGAGGGCGCTGGGTGCCGCATGTGCCATGACGGGCTCCTCTCTCCCATCATCCAGGGCACACCCGCCGCCCCCGACCGGCAAGTGGATCAGTGGTCAGGGCGTGCGCACGGCCACCGCGTCGATCTCGAAGAGCATGTCGGGCAGGGCCAGCGCGGCGACGCCGATCAGGGTCTGGGCGGGCAGTTCGGTCCCCCACGTGGCGTGCAGCCGCTCCAGCAGGATCTCCAGCTTCCGCTGGTCGTGTCCGACGATGTAGGTGCCGATGCGGACCACGTCCGAGGGGCCGAGGCCGACGGCGTCGAGGGCGGTACGGAGATTGGCGAAGGCCCGCTCGACCTGGTCGGCGAAGTCCTCGGAGACGACGTGGCCGTGCTCGTCGGAGCCGTACTGGCCGGCTATGAACACCTGCTCTCCGGGTGCGGAGACGATGTGGCTGTAGCCGTAGCCGGTCGGGGTGTGGAGTCCTGCCGGGTTGATGATGCTGCGCGTCATGCCGAGCTCCCTTGGTCCGTTTTCCGTGTCCGTACGTGCGGTGCGGTGCGGTGCGTCATGCCGTGCCGTGGTGCGTCGTGCCGTGGCTACCGCGCGGCGAGCCAGGCGCGGAGCCGCTCGGGGGCCTCGGGGGCCTGCCGTTCGGCCTGCTGCCGGATCTCGTCGAGGTTCTGGGCGGCGAGGGCCCTGCGCCAGGCCAGTTCGGCCCGGCTCATGGCGCGCGCGATGGCGCAGTCGGCGGCGTCCCGCTCCGGGGCGGAGTCCGCCGGTCCGCCGGCGCCGGGACCCTGCTGCCGGATCTCCGCGCACCGGAAGGCCTCCTCGGCTCCTTCGACGGCGGCGACCACGTCCATGAGCGAGATGGCGTCGAGCGGGCGGGCCAGCCGGAAGCCGCCCCGGGGGCCGGGGGTGGAGGTGACGATGCCCGCCCGGGCCAGCGCCTGGAGCTGCTTGTTGAGGTAGGCCGCAGGCAGGTCGTGCCACGCGGCGAGCCGCGCGGCCGAAACGGCCCGGTCCGGACCGCTCCAGGCCAGATTGACGCAGCTGTGCAGCGCCCACTCGACACCCTCGCTCATCTTCATATTCTGGATATTAAATATCCAGAATTATCGGCGCAAGGATGCCACGCCCGCCGACGGCCCACCACCCGCCCGCAGCAACACCGCTCGCGCCCGGCTCCGCGCCCGCATTCCCTGGTGACGTGCGCACCATCCTGTCGACGGTACTCATCGTGCTCGTGGCCCTTCTGGTGCCCGCGAGCGCCGTCGCGTACTGGGCCGACCGCGAGCTGGGCGACGCCGACCGGTACACCGCCGCCATGTCCCCGCTCGCCGAGAACCCGAAGGTGCAGGAGGTCGTGGTCACGCAGGTCACGCGCGCCCTGGCCGGACAGATCGACGCGGGCCCCTTCCAGATCGGCCTCGACACCCTGCTCGGCGAGGCCCTGCACTCCTTCGCGGGCACCTCCGCCTACCGGACCGCCTGGGACGCGGCCAACCGCGCCGCCCACGCCGCGTTCCTCGACGCCCTCACCACCGGCCGCGGCGACGCCCTCACCATCGACCTCGCGCCCGTCATCGCCCAGGTCAGGGGCGACCTCGTCGCCGACGAGGTGCCGTTCGCCGACCGCATCCCGGTGACACACCTGACCGTGAAGGTCATGGAGTACGACAACCTCGCCGCTCTCCGGAAGGGCTTCCACATGCTCGAAGTCGCGGGCGTCTGGCTCCCCGTACTGACCGTGCTCCTGGCCGCGGCGGCCATCGCCGTCGCCGTCCACCGGCGGCGCGCCGTCATGGCCACCGGAGCGGGACTGGCCGTCGGGGCCGGACTCCTGTGGCTCACGGTGGAGGTGTGCCGCCGGCTCACCCTGGACGATCTGCCCGCCGACATCGACCGACCCGCCGCCGGGGCGGTCTACGACGCCCTCACCGCGTACCTGCGCACCACCGCCTGGGTGGTGCTGGTGATCGGGCTCGCCGCCGTACTCGCCGCCTGGGTGATGGGCCGACTACGCCGCACCCCATAAGCTCGGAAGGTACCAACACGCACAGAAGCATGCAGAAGACCCCAGAAGAACCGAATCGCGAGCGGCGGGCACGGAAGCGGGAATGAGCACCGAACGCACCGAACACATATCGTCGCGCAGAGCCCGGCACCTTCCGCTGGCTCCGCCCTCCTGGCTGCTGGGCGGGCTGAAGCCCAGCACGGCACCCATCCCGTGGGCCGCCGTGGCCCGGGCCTCGGTCGCGATGTCCGTCCCGCTCGCCGTGGGTTTCGCCCTCGACGAGCCCGAGTACGGCGCGCTCGCCTCCATGGGCGCCCTCGCCGGAGTCCTCGGCGACACCGCCGACGCCTACCGGATGCGCGTCCTGAACATCGCCGTCCCCCAGCTCGTCGGCGCCGTCGGAGTGGCGCTGGGCACCCTGGTCTACGGGCACGGCTGGCTGGCCGTCGGAGCGCTCACCCTCATCGCCCTCGTCTCCGGGATGATCTCCTCCATCGGCACGGTCGCCTCCGTGTCCGGACTGCTGCTCCTGCTCAACGCCGTGATCGGCGCCGGACTGCCGCTTCCCGAGCCCTGGTGGACGGCCCCGCTGCTGCTGACCGCGGGCGGGCTGTTCGTCCTCGCGCTGACCCTGCTGGGCTGGCCGCTGCGCCGCCGTCAGCCGGAGCGCACCGCCGTGGCCGACACCTACCGGGCCCTGGCCGGCGCCCTGGAGGCCGCCGGCGGCCCCGTCGCCCGCTACGACGAACGCCGTCAGGAGGTCACCCAGGCCATCAACCACGCCTACGACCTCGTGCTCGGCCGCCGGGCCCGGGTGCACGGGCGCAGCCCCTCCCTGGTGCGGCTGCTGGCCCAGCTCAACGTGGTGATCCCGCTGGTGGAGGCCGCACCGGCCGCGCACCTGCGCGGACGGCCGCTGCCCCCCGAGATCCCGGCGGCCGTACGGGAGCTGGCAGACGCCGTCGAGGAGGGCCGCACCGAGGCCCCCGTACTGGTGCTGCCCACCGCGCACACCCCGGCCGAACGGGCCGTCGACGCCGCCCTGCGCCACGCGGCGAAGATCGTGCACATCGCCGAACCCGACCTGAACAACGTCGACGACCGCCTCGGCCGGCCCGCCGCGTTGCGGGTGCGGGCCCGACGCGCGGTCCGCGACATGATGCTGTCCCGGGCCTCCTGGCGGTACGGGCTACGGCTCGCGCTGTGCATCGGGATCGCGCAGTCCCTCGTCTCGGTGATCGAGTTCGAGCGCTCCTACTGGGTCGCGCTGACCGTCACCTTCGTCCTCAAGCCCGACTTCGGCTCGGTGTTCTCCCGGGCCGTCCTGCGCGCGCTCGGCACCGCGGGCGGGCTGCTCATCGCGGCCGCCGTGCTCTCCGAGGTGCCGCGCGGCTGGTGGGACGTCCCGGTGATGGTGGTGCTCGCCGGGCTGATCCCCGCCTTCTCCGCCAAGGGATACGCCTTCCAGACCGCCGCGATCACCCCGGTGATCCTGCTCCTCTCGGACCTGCTCAACCACCAGGGCTTCGACCTGATCCGCCCCCGGCTGGTGGACAGCCTGATCGGCTGCGCCATCACCCTCGTCTTCGGGTACCTGCTGTGGCCCGAGAGCTGGCACACCCGGATCGGGGACCGGCTCGCCGACACCGTGGACGACGCCGCCCGCTACGTGGAACGCGCCTTCGCCCCCGTCGCCGACGAGGCCGCGTTCGCCGCCGCCCGCACCGCCCGCCTCCAGGCCCGGCGGCGCATCTACCGGGACCTGTCGGGCGTACGCAGCGAGTTCCAGCGGGCGCTGACCGAGCCGCCGCCGACCGGGCCGCGGGCCGCCGCCTGGTGGCCGCTGGTGGTCGCCGTCGAACGGATCGTGGACGCGACCACCGCCGCGCGGGTCCGGGTCAACCACGGCGCGGTCCCGCCCCCCGCCGACGAGGTCGCCTCGATCGCCCGCCGGCTCCACGACCTGGCCGACCGGGTGCGCAGCAGCACCGTCCCGGTACGGGTCGACGACACGGCACCGGCGGGCGCGGAAGCCAGCGTGCTGGCCCCCGTCCACCAGGAGATCGCGGCCGCCCTGGCCATCGCCCGGCCCGAATCCTGACCCGCCGCGGGCCCGCCACGGGCCCGCCCGGGACCGGCGTCCCCCGAATGGGTCGGCTCCCGGGCCGGGCGGGAGCGGACGGGGCAGCATCGGAGCATGCGCCGCGTCCCCGCCGTGATGGTCCTCGCCGTACTCCTCGCGGGGTGCGCCGACGTGGAGGGACTGCAGAACGACGGCGACCTCGGCACGGTGCACGCCCCCAAGAGCCTGTGGAAGGACCACCGCCCCGACCCGCCCGCCCCGGACCAGAAGCCGGGCACGGCCGCCGTCGTCCCCGGCCTCCCCAAGGTGACGGACCTCAGCATGCGCGGCGTGGACGCGCTGTCCGTCGTACGCGCCGACGTCACCTCCGCCGCCGAGCAGGACGGCGGGACCGGCCGGCTCGTCGACCCGCGCGCCGTCCGGCGGCTCGCGCTCTGCACACAGGCTGTGGACGGCGGCCCCGACTGCCCGGTGCGCCCCGCGGTCCTGCACGACCTGACGGGCAACGGCCGGGAGGAGCTCATCACCGCCCTGGACATCGACGGCCGGGTCAGCGAGCTACGCGTCTACACCGTCCAGGACGACGGGAACATCGCCCGGATCCTGTCCCGCCGCGGGGTCCTGGAGGGCGTCGAGGTGGCCGCCGAGCACCTGGCGGTCCGCGAGCCCACCACGAACCCCGCCTACGTGGCCGTCTCCGACTACGTCTGGGACCCGAAGGCCGGAATCATGAACCTCTCCCAGCTCACCCTCGACGACTGCCCGGGGCTCACCCCGCACGCGGCGAGCGGGGACGGAGCCCGATGCGCGCGCTGAGCAGCCTGCGCTGGAAGATCGCGCTGACGACCACCATGGTGTGCTGCATGGTCGCCGCGGCCCTGGGCATCCTGGTGCACAACGTGGTCGCCCGGCAGATGGTCGGGGAGGTGCGCAAGGCCGCCGCCACCGAGCTGGACCACGCCCTGGGCCACTACGAGTACGGCACCGCGCACGGCGACGTGAACACCGTGTTCGACCCGCCCGACCTCCCCCGGCGACTGCGCGAGCTCGTCGCGAGCGGACAGACCGGCAGCATCGTCGGCGAGCAGGACGGCAAGCCCGTCATGTGGGCCGCCGGACCCGCCGACGGCAAGGCCCTCGCCGTCTGGCTGCCCTTCGGGAGCACGCGCGACCGGCTGCGGGACATCGACACCGCCATCCTCGCCTCCGCGATCCTCGCGGCCGGGCTGGTGGCGCTGGCGGGCCTCTTCCTCGCCGACCGGATCAGCCGACGGCTCGCGACCACGGCCGCCGTGGCACGCCGGATCACCGCCGGGGACCTGGACGCCCGGGTGAACCTCCCGGGCGAGGGGGACGATCCGGGGCCGCGCGGCTCCCGCGACGAGGTACGGGACGTGGCCCACGCGCTGGACTCGATGGCGAGCTCGCTCCAGGGCCGGTTGGAGGCCGAGAAGCGGTTCACCGCGGATGTCGCCCACGAGCTGCGGACCCCGCTCACCGGCTCACTGGCCGCGGCGGCGCTGCTCCCCGAGGGCCGACCCAAGGAGATGATCAACAACCGGTTGAGGGCTCTGCACCTGCTGACCGAGGACCTGCTGGAGATCTCCCGGCTGGACTCGGGCGTCGAACGGGCCGACCTCACCCGGGTGGAGCTCGGCCGGGCCGTGGAGCGCGCGGTCGCCGCAGCCGCCGCGGGCAGCGGGGCGGCGCCGGATGCCGGACCGGCCCCTTCGGTACGGGTGGTGCGGGACACGGTGGTGGTCACCGACCGCCGGCGCCTCGACCGGATCCTGGCCAACCTGCTGCTCAACGCCGGCAAACACGGCAGGCCACCGGTCGAGGTGACCGTGGAGGGGCCGATGGTGGTGGTCCGCGACCACGGGCCCGGCTACCCACCCGAGCTGATCGAGCGGGGACCGCAGCGCTTCCGTACCGGGGACCCGGGCCGCGGGCGCGGTCACGGCCTGGGGCTCACCATCGTCATGGGTCAGGCCGCCGTGCTGGAGATCGTGGTGGGTTTCACCAACGCGCCCGACGGGGGCGCGGTGACGACGCTCCGGCTTCCCGTCGGCAGAACGCCGGAGGGGAATTGAGCGCATGGTGCCGGTCGAGCGACGCGGACGCCCGAGGGAGTGTTTCACGTGAAACACGCCCTCGGGTCAACTGGTCCGGTCAGACACCGATGTTGCGGCCGTCCTTGCGCCACACGGACACGACCGCCGGGCGGACGATCTTGCCGGGGCCGTCGGGCCACACCGACTGCGGCTTCTCGACGGACGCGCCGTCGATCTCGCCCGGGTGCTGGACGGAGACCAGGACGCGCTTGTCCTGGATGAGCGGGCCACAGGTCTCGGCGCCGCGCGGAACGGTCAGGAACTGCTTCAGCTCACCGCGGCGCTCGCCGGCCGTCGCGACGCCGAACAGGCCGTCGTGGGACCCGAGCTGGTTGCCGTCCGTGGAGATCCACAGGTTGCCGTGCGGGTCGAAGGCCACGTTGTCGGGGCAGGAGATCGGGCTGACCTTGTCCTTCGGGAAGCCGGCGAAGTAGGTGGCCGGGTCGTTCGGGTCACCGGCGACCAGGAAGAGCCGCCAGGCGAACCCGTCGCCGGCCGGGTCGTCGAAGTTCTCGGCGAGCTCCAGGATCTGGCCGTGCTTGTTCAGGTTGCGCGGGTTCGCCTCGGTCGCGCCTTCCTTGCCCGGCTTGCCCCGGTCGGTGTTGTTGGTCAGCGCGATGTAGACGCGACCGGTGCGCGGGGAGGGCTCGACGTCCTCGGGGCGGTCCATCTTCGTGGCGCCCACCTTGTCGGCGGCCAGGCGCGTGAAGACGTACACCTCCTCGGCGGTCATGCCCTCGACGTGCGAGACGTTGCCGGTGGCCAGCTTGATCCAGACGCCGGAACCGTCGAACTCGCCGTCGTCGGGGAGCTTGCCGGTGCCGTCGAGCTCGGCGGCCGGGGAGTCACCGGTGAGCTTGGCGACGTAGAGGGTGCCCTCGTCGAGCAGCGTGAGGTTGTGCTCCTTCGCGGCGCGCGAATTGCCCTTCTTCATCTGCTTCGACGAGACGAACTTGTAGAAGTAGTCGAAGCGCTCGTCGTCGCCCATGTAGACGACCGGACGGCCGTCCTCGGTCAGGCGGGGCTGCGCGGCCTCGTGCTTGAAGCGGCCGAGCGCGGTGCGCTTGCGCGGGACCGAGTTCGGGTCGTACGGGTCCAGCTCGACGACCCAGCCGAAGCGGTGCGACTCGTTGGGCTCCTGCGCCACGTCGAAGCGCTTGTCGAACCGCTCCCACTTGCGCTCGGTGGCGCCGGAGGTCACGCCGTAGCGCTTCAGGCGGGCGGCCTGGGTGGGGTCGGTGACCTGGCCGGCGTTGGCGAAGTACTGGTTGAAGTTCTCCTCGCCGTGCAGGGTGGTGCCCCACGGGGTGGTGCCACCGGCGCAGTTGTTGAGCGTGCCCAGCACCTTCGTACCGGTGGGGTCGACCGAGGTCTTCAGGAGCGCGCCGCCGGCGGCGGGGCCGGTCAGGCGGAACTCGCTCGTCGTGTGCAGGCGGCGGTTGAGCTGGTGGCGGCTGATCGCGGTCAGCTTGCCGCTGCGGTGGTCCTCCTGGACGGCGACCACCGACAGGCCGTGCGCGGCCCAGGCGATCTCGACCTGCTCACGGGTCGGGTTGTTCGCGTCGTACGCCTTGAACATGAGGTTCTCGTCCGTGTACTCGTGGTTGGCCACGAGCAGCTGCCGGCGCTCGTAGTCACCGCCGAGCGGGAGAAGGCTCAGGAAGTCGTTGTTGTAGCCGAACTGACCGGCCTGTGCGGCGGCCGTCTGCTTGTCGGGGTTGAAGCCCGGGGCGCCCTTGACGATCGGGTCGCCCCAGCGGATCACCAGGTTCTGCTCGTGGCCCTCGGGGATCGTGACCTTGTCGTCGGTGTTCGGCGCGACGGCCTTGAAGCGCAGACCACGGGCGGCCTCGCCGCCCTTGCCCGCGCCGGCCGCGGCGGCATCGGCGGAGGGGGTGGCGTTGGCGGTCTGCCCCGGACCGCTGAACGCGACGGCGGACCCGGCGGCGGTGGCGACCGTCACGACGGCGGCGGAACGCAGCATCGCGCGGCGGGAGTAGGCGCGGGCTATGACATCGCCGACGTACTCGTTGTCGCTCGTGTTCGGCACCTCGTGGAAGCAGGCGTCGCCACAGCGGTAACGACAGGTGAGAGCGGACCGGCCGCTCCCATGCGGGTTGCCGATGAACGGCAGAAGCTTGCGCACGAGTGTCCTCCGAGTAGCTGCGTGGGCGCCGACAACCTGTCGGTACGATCCAGCCAGGACGGTAGGCCCGGGTTGCGCCGAAGCGGCGGCGCGGGGATGAACGGTCGGTGAACCCGGCACGTCGGGGCGGCAGTTCACTCAGCGTGTACGAGTGTTTGGGAGCCGGACGCCACGAAAGGCGCCCCTGCCGAAGATCCAGCCGGGCGGCCGATAACCTTACGTGTCCACTCTGGGCAGGGATCATCCGCGCAGCACGGACAAATGACGCACGCACACATGCGAAAGGCCTGGCCCATGGGTATTCGGAGCTTGTTGCGCAAGGTATTCGGACGGTCCGCGGAATCCGTTCCGGAGACTACGGACACCCCTTCGGCCGCTGTCCCGAACCAGGCGGAACGGACCCCTCTGGACGTCGCCGCCGATCTGGTGGCGGCGTCCTTCGACAACCCCACGGTTCCGCCGCAGTCCTCCCCGCGCGATCGCGAACCGGGGACGGTCCTGACGGCCCCCGCCACGGCGGCGGACCCGACGGTCCCGGAAGCGCGGCGGGCGCCTGCGGCGAAGCCCGGCGGAGAGACCCCCGCACCCCCGGCGGAGCCCGCGCCGACCGCTGCCGAACCGGCTGCCGCCGAGGTGGAGGCCGAACCGGTCACCGCCGAAGCCGAGCCGGTCGCCGCTGAGGCCGAGGCCGAGCCGGTCACCGCTGAGGCCGAGGCCGAACCCGTCACCGTTGAGGCCGAGCCCGTCGCTGCCGAGGTGGAGGCCGAGCCCGTCACCGCCGAAGCCGAGCAGCCCGAGGTCGAGCCCGTCGAGCCGGTCGCAGTCGAGGCCGAGGTCGAGCCCGTCACCGTTGAGGCCGAGCCGGTCGCCGCTGAGGCCGAGCCGGTCGCAGTCGAGGCCGAGGTCGAGCCCGTCACCGTTGAGGCCGAGCCGGTCGCCGCTGAGGCCGAGCCGGTCGCAGTCGAGGCCGAGGTCGAGCCCGTCACCGTTGAGGCCGAGCCGGTCGCCGCTGAGGCCGAGCCGGTCGCAGTCGAGGCCGAGGCCGAGCCCGTCACCGTTGAGGCCGAGCCGGTCGCCGCTGAGGCCGAGCCGGTCGCGGTCGTGGCCGAGGCCGAGCCCGTCACCGCCGAAGCCGAGCAGCCCGAGGCCGAGGTCGAGCCCGAGCCCGTCACCGTCGAGGCCGAGGCCGCGCCGGAGGCGCCCGCTCACGGGGCCGCCGTCGTGCGGCGCCGGGCGCCCGAGGTCGCCGGGGCGTACAAGGCCGCCGGGCAGGTGCTGCGGGGCAAGGGGAAGGCCGGGGCGCGGGCCAAGGTCTACCTCGTGCTGGACCGCTCCGGGTCGATGCGCGGGTTCTACAAGGACGGCAGCGCCCAGTACCTCGCCGACCACGCGCTCGCCCTCGCCGCGCACCTCGACGACGCGGCGACCGTGCACACCGTGTTCTTCTCCACGGAGGTGGACGGCACCGCCGACCTGGCCCTCGACGGCTATGACGCCGCCTGGGTCGAGGCCCGCCACGCCGAGCTCGGCCGGATGGGCCGCACCAGCTACCACGTGGCCGTCGAGGCCGTCCTGGAGCGCTACCAGAAGGACGGCGGCGAGGGCCCGGCCCTGGTCGTCTTCCAGACCGACGGCGCCCCCGACAACCGTCAGCCCGCCCGGCAGGCCCTGGCCGACGCCGCCACCGCCGCCCCGGACGTGCACTGGCAGTTCGTCGCCTTCGGCGACCACGACAACAAGGCCTTCGACTTCCTGCGCAAGCTGGACGCCGAGAACGCCGGCTTCTTCCACGCCGGCCCGGCCCCCACCGAGCTGACCTCCACCGCCCTGGTCAAGGGCATCCTGGAGCGGTTCTAGTACGGGCGCAGCAGCGGTACGACGAAGGCGGCGCCCCCCTCCTTGCCGGAGGGGGGCGCCGCCTTCGTCGTATCAGCGGGCCGGAAGTCAGCCCCGCGGGGACCCGGCGTCCGGGGTGACCGCGTCGGAGACCGGCCGCTCCGCCGCCTTCGTCTCGACCGGCTTGCGCAGCGCGATGTTCAGCTCACGCAGACGGGCCTCCTCCAGCACCGTCGGCGCGCCCATCATCAGGTCCTGCGCGTTGCCGTTCAGCGGGAAGGCGATGGTCTCGCGGATGTTCGGCTCGTCGGCCAGCAGCATCACGATGCGGTCCACGCCCGGGGCGATGCCACCGTGCGGCGGGGCGCCCAGGCGGAACGCGCGCAGCATGCCCGCGAACTCGCGCTCGACCGTCTCGGCCTCGTAACCGGCGATCTCGAAGGCCTTCAGCATGACCTCGGGCTCGTGGTTGCGGATGGCGCCGGAGGACAGCTCGATGCCGTTGCAGACGATGTCGTACTGCCAGGCCAGGATGTCCAGCGGGTCCTTCTCCTCCAGGTCCTTCATCCCGCCCTGCGGCATGGAGAAGGGGTTGTGGGAGAAGTCGATCTTGCCGGTGTCCTCGTCCTTCTCGTACATCGGGAAGTCGACGATCCAGCAGAACCGGAAGACGTTCTCCTCGAAGTGGCCCGCGCGCTTGGCCGCCTCGACGCGGACGCCGGACATGATCTTGGAGACCTCGTCGAACTCACCCGCGCCGAAGAACACGGCGTGGCCGGGGACCAGGCCCAGACGCTCGGTGAGGACCTTGACGTTCTCCTCGGTGAGGAACTTGGCGATCGGGCCGGTGAGCCCGCCGTCCTCGCCCACGCGCACCCAGGCCAGGCCCTTGGCGCCGAGCGAGATCGCGTACTCGCCGAGGCCGTCGAAGAACTTGCGCGGCTGCGCGGCGGTGTCCGGGACGGCCAGGGCACGCACGTGCTTGCCGGCGAACGCCTTGAACTCCGAGCCCTCGAACACGTCGGTGATGTCGACGAGCTCCAGCTTGGCGCGCAGGTCGGGCTTGTCGTTGCCGTACTTCAGCATCGACTCGCGGAACGGGATCCGCGGGAACGGCGAGGTGACCTCGCGGCCGTTGCCGAACTCGGTGAAGAGCTCGGTCATCAGGCGCTCGATCGGCTGGAAGACGTCCTCCTGCTCGACGAAGGACATCTCCACGTCGAGCTGGTAGAACTCGCCCGGCGAACGGTCGGCGCGGGCGTCCTCGTCGCGGAAGCACGGCGCGATCTGGAAGTACCGGTCGAAGCCGGAGATCATCAGCAGCTGCTTGAACTGCTGCGGCGCCTGCGGCAGGGCGTAGAACTTGCCCGGGTTCAGGCGGGACGGCACGACGAAGTCACGGGCGCCCTCGGGGGAGGTCGCGGTGAGGATCGGCGTCGCCATCTCGTTGAAGCCGAGGGCCACCATCTTCGAGCGGATCGACGCGATGACGGCCGAGCGCAGCATGATGTTGCGGTGCATGCGCTCGCGGCGCAGGTCGAGGAAGCGGTATTCCAGGCGCCGCTCCTCGTTCACACCGTCGTCGGTGTTGATCGTGAACGGCAGCGGGGCGGCCGCGCCGAGGACCTCGACCGCGGAGACCTCGATCTCGATCTCGCCGGTCGGCAGCTCCGGGTTGACGTTGTCGGCGCCACGGGAGACGACCTTGCCGTCGATCCGGACGACGGTCTCCTTGGTGACGCTGCTCAGCGCCTCGTTCGCCGCGGTGCCGGGCCGGGCGACCAGCTGCGTGATGCCGTAGTGGTCGCGCAGATCGATGAAGAGGATGCCGCCCAGGTCTCGACGGTTGTGCAGCCAGCCGCTCAGTCGGACGTCGGCGGCGACGTCAGAGGCGCGGAGCTCGCCGCAGGTGTGGGACCTGTACCGATGCATCAGTCATCCAGTTCTACGCGATACCAGGGTGGATTCAACCGTCCCAAGGTTACCGTCCGGGAAGGAGGCGGGTCGGGCACTCCCGCCGGCCTGCGCAAACGCGTCCGCTGCCGGCGGGCGGACGCGTCCCGAGGGGCGGGCGAACAGGCACGTGACGGATATGACCTGTAAAGATGGCCGAGTGCGCACCGAGGACGTTCTGGCCGCCATCGCGACCGGCCTGTGGCGATGGGACAACGCCTCCGGGACGGTCACCCTCGACGGCGAGGCCGCCCGGCTCCTGGGGCTGCCCGCCGAACCGGTGGTGCTGCCGGAGGTGGCCGTACGGTCCCGTTTCCACCCGGTGGACTGGAACGAGATCAACGGGATCGTGAACCTGGCCGTCGCCGAGGGCACCCTTGCCGAGGCCCGGCTGCGGATCATGGACGTGGACGGCCGGGTGCTGCGGACCGTACGCAGCCGCTCCAAACCGGTGGAGAACCGGGCGCCAGGGGGGTCCCCCCGGACGGAGTCTGGGGGAGGGACCACGGACTACGAGCTGATCGGCACCATCCAGGAGATCGCCGAGCCGCAGCCCGGCACCACGGCCGCCCACACGCCCATCACGGGCGACTGGCGGCGCTCCCGCGAGGCCTTCCTGCTGGACGCGGGGCGGGCGCTGGCGGAGGCGAGGTCCACGGCCGAGGTGCTGCGGGTCGCCGCCTCGCTGTCCATGCCCGGTTTCAGCCCGGACGGGCTGGCCGTCTTCGGCGTGGCCGGGGACCGGCTGTCGATCATCGGGCACCACGGGCACGATCCGGGGGACGAGGGCCCGTTCTCCGACATGCCGCTGGAGACGAAGTACCCGGCCGCGGAGGTCGTCCGGACCGGCCGGGCGATCTATCTGCCCACCCCCGAGGACTACAAGCGGCGCTTCCCGGCGGCATGGCCGCTCGCGCGGCGCTTCGACCGGGTCTCCTGGGCCTTCCTGCCGCTGATCGTGGCCGGGCGGACCATGGGCGCCTGGATGGCCGCGTTCAAGCACCCGGCATCCTTCTCGCCCGACGAGCGGTCCGTCCTGACGACGGTGGCCCGGATGCTGGCGCAGGCGCTCCAGCGCGCCGTGGTGGCCGAATCCGAGCGGGAGCTCACCACCGGCCTGCAGCGGTCGATGATGCCGCAGCTCGGCCCGGAGATCCCCGGCATGCGGATCGCGGCCCGCTACGTCCCGACGGGCGGCGGGCTCCAGGTCGGCGGCGACTGGTACGACATGATCCCGCTGCCGTCGGGCAGGTTCGCGCTGGTCATCGGCGACGTGCAGGGCCACGACGTCCGGGCGGCCGGGCTGATGGGGCAGCTGCGGATCGCCGTCCGGGCGTACGCCTCCGAGGGCCACCGGCCGGACGCGGTGCTCTCGCGCGCCTCCCGCTTCCTGGCCGGGCTGTGCTCCTCGCCGGAGTCCGACCCGTACGCGGACGACGGCGGCCGGGGCTCCGACGCCTACTTCCTGAGCCCGCGGTTCGCGACCTGCCTGTACGTGGAGTGCGATCCGAGGACCGGCATGCTGGAGGTCGCCCGGGCCGGCCACCCCGATCCGGCGATCCGGATGGCCGACGGCACCGTCCTGATGCGCCCCACCGCGGGCGGGTTGCCACTGGGCATCGATCCCGAGTCCGACTACCCCACCACCCGGTTCACCCTGGAACCCGGCGAGACGATGATGCTCTGCACCGACGGGCTCATCGAGACCGGCGGGCACGACCTGGACACCGGCTGGGCGCGGCTGCGGGCGGTCCTGGAGTCCGACGCGCACGAGTACGCGCACGAGAACGCCTACGAGCCCGCCTACGACGCGCAGGTCCCGGGAGCGGGCGCCGACACGGTCGGGCCGCTCGCGCCGCCGCACCTCGAACGGCTGGCCGACCTGCTGGTCCAGGCCGTGCACGGGCCGTCCTCGCACCACACCACCGGCCCGCTCGCCGACCGCCGCGAGGACGACATAGCGGTGGTGCTGCTGTGCCGCGAGAGCGCGGAGCGTCTCCCGGGCGCGGCGCCGGCGCACCCGGCCCGGCCCGTGCGCCGCACCGTGCTGACCGTGGGGCAGGTGGAGCCCGAACGGATCGCGGGCGTACGCCAGCAGATCCGCGAGCTGCTGCACGACTGGGCCGACCCCGACCAGGTGGACTCGGCGGTGCTGATGGTCTCCGAGATGGTGACGAACGTGCTGACGCACACCGACGGCGACGCCCTGCTGGTCGCGGAGGCGATCGGCGAGCTGGGCGCGCGCCGGCTGCGCGTCGAGGTCGCGGACGGCAGCGACGAACTCCCGCACAAGCGGCAGCCGGGGGAGATGTCCTCCAGTGGCCGCGGGGTGCTGCTGATGGAGATGCTGGCCGACGCGTGGGGCGTGGACCCGCGGGGCGAGGGCAAGTCGATCTGGTTCGCGCTGCACGAGCAGTCCAAGACGGACGCCGACCCGATGTTCTGACCCGCCGGCCCGCCGGCCCGCCCGCCGACCCGGTGGCGGGGTGCGGCGGGGCGCGGCGGGGTGTGATGGGATGCAGCGGTGTCCGATCCCCTCCTGCCCGCGCCCGTACGACGACTCGCCGCCTGGTGCGGCGTCGTCCTGCTCGTCACCGCCGTCCTCGCCGTCGGTGTATGGCTGTGCACCGTCTTCGACGACGTCGTGACGCCCGTGCTGCTGGCCGTGCTCGGTACGGCCCTGCTCGGGCCGATGCACCGGCGCCTGGTCCGCATGGGGATGAACCGCTCGCTGGCCGCGGCCCTGACCTGCCTCGCCGTGGTCGCCGTCGTCGGCGGGGCCACGTACATCGTCGTGCTCGCGCTGATCGAGACCGGCGGCGAGATCGTCGACGCGCTGCGGCGGGCCGGCGAGAGCGTCGCCGAGCACTTCGGGGCGGTGGGCACCTCGCTGCAGGACATCGCCGCGAACTCCAAGGACCTGCTCGCGAAGTTCGGCGGAACGGCCGCCTCGGGCGTGGTCGCCGGGCTCAGCGTGGTGGGCTCGATGATCGCGATGGTGCTGCTGGCGCTGGTGCTGATCTTCTTCTTCCTGCGCGACTCCGACCGGGCCGTGGGAACCCTGCGCTCCGTCGTCCCGAGCCGCTCGGGCGACCTGATGGAGGCCATGGGGCGGCGGGCCTTCGAGGCCGTCGAGGGGTTCATGCGCGGGACCACGTTCGTGGCCCTGGTGGACGCCGTGCTGATCGGCGCGGGCCTGCTGATCCTCGATGTGCCGGGCGCACTGGGGCTGGCCGCCCTGGTCTTCGTGACCGCCTACATCCCGTACCTGGGGGCGATCCTGTCGGGCGCCGTGGCCGTTCTCGTCGCCTTCGCCGACCGGGGCTGGGTCATCGGCCTGTGGGCGCTGGGCCTGGTGCTGCTGGTCCAGATGATCGAGGGCTACGTACTGCAGCCGGTGGTGCAGAGCCGCACGGTGCAGATGCACCCGGCGGTGGTGATGCTGGCCATCACCGCGGGCGCGAGCGTCGCCGGGATCCTCGGCATGCTGCTGGCGGTGCCGATGACCGCCGCCGTCTTCGGGGTGATCTCGGAACTGCGGGCCCGGTACGCCGAGGACCCGGCACCCGGGCCGGTGGACGCCCCTAAGCCGGGTCCGGGTAGTAGCTGAGGACCACCAGGATCGCCGTGCACTCCGCGAGGAGCTGGACGGCGAGCGCCCACTGGCGGACCCGCAGTCGGGGCGCGGCCAGCGCGACGACGAACGCCACGGCCGCGGCGCCGGCGCTCCACAGGAGCAGCCACCCGGGCAGCCCCCGGGTGCACTCCACCCCGTAGGTCACGCAGCCCGACACCCGCACGGACGACAGGAGCAGCACGATCGCGCCCACGAAGACCCCGGGGAAGAGCGCCGCGGACAGCCCGGCCCAGAAGCGGGTGCGGTCCTTGGTGCCCGCAGCAGCGGGCACCGCAGGCGTGGGAATCGCAGGCGTGGGGATCGCAGGCGTGGGGATCGCAGGGGAAGAGGCGGTGTCCATGCCCCGATCCAATGCGGTTCCCGGGTCCGGCACAGGCGTCCGGATACTCATCCGCGCGTGCGCGGGTACTCAGGACCTCGCGTCGGGACCGGGACCGCTCCGTGCCAGAGCGGTCCCGTCGGGCCGCGCGGTCAGTCCTGGTCCACCGCGCCCGTGCCGCGGTGGCCGAGGCCGGTGCGCGCGGTGGTGGGGATGCGGC
Source organism: Streptomyces sp. CLCI03 (assembly GCF_053615355.1). Classification (NCBI taxonomy): domain Bacteria; kingdom Bacillati; phylum Actinomycetota; class Actinomycetes; order Kitasatosporales; family Streptomycetaceae; genus Streptomyces; species Streptomyces sp. CLCI03. Next base: position 3,988,397 of record NZ_CM132132.1, read on the forward strand.
CCAGCCGGCCCGCCTGGAAGTCGTCGAAGGCCTGCTGCAGTTCGTGCTGGCTGTTCATCACGAACGGCCCGTAGTGCGCCATCGGCTCCCGGATGGGACGTCCGCCGAGCAGCACGATCTCCAGGTCCGGGGCGTTGGAGTCCTGCGACGCGTCCGCCCGCACGGTGAGCGAGCCGCCCTCGCCGAAGACGGCCGTCTGCCCGGTCCGTACCGGCCTGCGGTCCTCACCGACCGACCCGCGCCCGGCCATGACGTACGCCAGGGCGTTGAAGTCCTCGCGCCACGGCAGGGTGATCTGCGCGCCCGGCGAGACGGTCGCGTGGATCATCGTGATCGGGGTGTGGGTGATGCCCGGGCCCTGGTGACCGTCCAGCTCACCGGCGATGACGCGGAGCAGGGAGCCGCCGTCCGGGGTGGTCAGCAGCTGGACCTGGCCGCCGCCGATGTCCTGGTAGCGCGGGGGCATCATCTTGTCGGAGGCCGGGAGGTTCACCCACAGCTGGAGGCCGTGGAACAGCCCGCCGGACACGACGAGGGACTCCGGCGGGGCCTCGATGTGCAGGAGGCCCGAACCGGCGGTCATCCACTGGGTGTCACCGCCGTTGATGATCCCGCCGCCGCCGTTGCTGTCCTGGTGGACGAAGGTTCCGTCGATCAGGTACGTGACGGTCTCGAAGCCGCGGTGCGGGTGCCAGGGGGTTCCCTTCGGCTCGCCCGGCGCGTACTCCACCTCGCCCATCTGGTCCATCATGATGAACGGGTCGAGGTACTGGTAGTTGATCCCGGCGAACGCGCGGCGCACCGGGAATCCCTCACCCTCGAACCCACCGGGAGCGGAGACGACGGCCAGCACCTTGCGCGGGACGGCGGCCTGCGGCTCGGCCACGCGGGGAAGGGTCAACGGGTTCTCAACAGTCACTGCGGGCATGGTCAGGACCTCCTTCTGCGTCGAGTTTAGTTGAAACTCGAACTTTCTGCCACACCGGCACAACAGAAGGACCCCGGAGGAAATTTCCTCCGGGGCCCCAGCGGTCCTGACCTGCGGTTACGGCGAGACGACGACCGAGTTGATCGGCGAGAGGTTCACCGCCACCCACCGGTCGACCGGGATGTCGGTGCAGGTCCCCCCGCCGCCCCAGCCCGTGCACAGCTTGAACTTCCAGTTCTGCGTCTGGTTGTTGAGGACCCAGTGCCAGTTCTCCTGGTTGCTGAGGTTGTAGGTCCCCGCCCTGCTGAACCGCAGCGACGGCTGGACGCCCGCCGCCGGCGAGCCCTCCGGCCAGATGCACGCCTCACCCGAACGGCACCCCTCGACCGTGTGGTCGGACGCCTGTGCCTGCCCTGCCGCCAGCACCCCCGTGCCCAGCGCCAGCGTCGCGGCGGCCGCCACCGTGGCGAGCTTCGTGCGGATCGTCGTACGGGCCATCTCTGCCTCCTCGTGGATGGGGCGGGGGGTCCCCCGTGAATCCCCCCGCGGCACCGATACTCCGGGCGGACCGGGGCCGGCCGCGATCCTTTCGGGCAGGCCCGAAAGGAGGGTCAGCCGCCGCTGTGGAGCAGGTCCACGCCCAGGCCCGTCACCGAGTGCAGGACCGCCTTGCCGTCGCGCTCCGTGGTGATCAGACCGGCCGCCCGCAGGGTGCGGGTGTGTTCGGAGGCCGAGGGCAGGCTGATGTCGAGGTCCCGGGCCAGCTCACTGGTCGTGCGCTGCTCGATCAACGACTGGAGCACGGCCGCCCGGGTCCGGCCCAGCAGGGCGTCCAGCGCCCCGTGCGCCGGGCCCGGGCCGACCAGCGGCAGCGGCGTCAGCGCCGGGTAGAGCAGCACGTACCTGCCGTCCGGGCCGTCCGGCCCCTCGGCGAGCAGCGGCCGGCCCGTCCAGAACGGCGAGGGCATCAGCAGCAGCCCGCGCCCGCCGAGGTGGACCTCGTAGTGCGGCGGCCCGTCCACCTCCAGCACGGTCCCCGACCATGCGGCCAGCGGATGCGTGCCGGCCAGGCAGGCCTTGATGCCGTGCGCGGCCAGCAGCCGGGCGCGCCAGGCCACGTCCGCCCGGAAGGACTGCCGGATCCGCGACCAGTGCGGGGCGACGACCACCTCGTAGGCGGATCGGAGCGCGCCACCGAGCTGGTCCCACGCCTCGCGGTCCTGGGCCCACAGGGCCCGCACCCAGGAGGGGGAGCCGGGGGCCCGGGAGGCGACGCGGCGCAGCTCGTCGGGGGTCAGGAGCGGGCCGGCGTCCCGTACGACGGCCAGCCCCTCCTCCAGGGTGCGCGCGTACGGCTCGACGAACTGCGGGTTGTCGCCGTCGGGGCGCAGGAGGTCCAGGAGCGGGCGGGCGCGGCCGGGCAGCTCCCGGCCGACGCGGCCGCGCCAGCGGCCGAAAACCGCCGGTTGGTCGGTGCGCTGCCAGGCGACGATCGCCATGCCCAGTTCCACGAGCGGCAGCGGCTCGCTCGCGAAGGTGATGTCGAGCAGGTCCTCCGCCGTGAAATGCACCCGCAGCACGGTCCCCGCCCCTCCGTCAGGCCACGGCTGAGGTCAGCCGTCTACGCAGTCATGGCGTCTAGCCATACATCCGCCGCATCGCGAAGTCGACCATCTGCTCGACCGCCTTGGCGTCGAAGACCATCCGGTGGTCGCCCTCCATGTCGAGGACGAAGCCGTAGCCGGTCGGCAGCAGATCGATGACCTCGGCGCCGGTGATCACGAAGTACTTGGACTCCTTGCCGGCGTACCGGCGCAGCTCCTTGAGCGTGGTGAACATGGGGATGACCGGGTGCTGCGTGTTGTGCAGCGCCAGGAATCCGGGGGTGTCGCCGCGCGGGCAGTAGACCTTCGAGGTGGCGAAGATCTGCTGGAAGTCCTCGGCGGAGAGGGACCCCGTGGTGAAGGCCCGCACCGCGTCCGTGAGCGAGGGCGGGGACGGCTCCGGGTACAGCGGCGGCGCCTGTTGCGCGTAGCCCTGCGGGGGCTGCTGCGCATACTGCTGCTGGGCACCCGGGTTCTGGTCGTAGCCGTACATGCGGCACACCCTATCGAGCACCTGACCCCATACCGGCCGGTACCGGCCAGTCCCCTTCCGGGGCGGGCGCGGGGGGACCGCCTCAGCCGGATAGCTCCCCCGCCTTCAGCGCCCGCACGAACGGCCCCCACGCACCGGCGGCGATGACCACGGTGGGGCCGTGGGGCCTCTTGGAATCCCTGACGGGGACGAACCCTGCTACGCCGTCAGCCACCTCGACACAGGTACCTCCGTCGCTGTTGGTGTAGCTGCTCGTACGCCACCGCGCTGCGTTCAAGTCAGTTCGGCTGCTTGCCATTTCGGTAGTCCTCCACGGCCGCCTCGATCATGGCGAGGGACGCCTTCGGCGGTAGCGCGGCAGCCCTCAGCAGATCGTACGACCTTCGGTACCGCTTCACGAGGGCCGGATCGTCGATGGTGACACCACTGTGCAGGGACTCCGTGTACACCAGCGGGGGTGCGTTCCCAAAGGTCAGGATGAGGACGGTTCCCGCTGCCATGAACGGGTGCGCTCCGGCGTTCCACGGGACGATCTGTGGAACGATCCGCTTGCGCCGCGCGAGGGCCGCAACGTGGTCGAGTTGCTCCGCCATCTGTTGGAGCGGGAGGATCGGCAGCCGCAGCAACGACTCGTGCATGATCACCCAGTACTCGGGCACCCCTTGGATGCCCTCGAAGAGGTTGGCCCGCGCCAGTCGGGCCCTGATCTTGACGTCGGTCTCCTCGCGGGGTTCAAACGGGCGTTCCGCCCCTGCGAGGGCCCGCGCGTACGCTTCCGTCTGCAACAGGCCGGGGAGCGCCGCCGGGCTCCATTCCTCGATGGTTTCCGCGAGCTTCTCAGCTTCCAGAACCCTCTCGGCGTACCTGGCCTGGCCGATGCTCCGGGCCTTCCGGACGTCCTCGCAGCGCCGCTCGAAGAACCCGTCGGCGTGGAGCACGCGGTCGACATGACAGGCCAGGTCCACCGGCATCCGCCTCTGGCCGCGCTCGATCTCGCTCAGGTACGTGGCCCCGTAGAAGCTCCCCTCCACCGTCTGCTGAAGCGTGAAGCCCGCTTCTTCCCGCCTCCATCGCAGTTCTTTGCCGTAGAAAGCGGGAACGCTCTCGGAGCCGTCGATGTCCTTACGAGCAGCCACGATCGGACCGCCTTGCACACTTCGCTCTGTGGACCCGAAACCCTTCCCACGGTACGCAGCACCGCACCACCCTGTGAGGACTTCGTCACACTCCGCACAGGAACGGACGGCCCCATGAGCGACCACCCCCACGACCGCGAGGCAATCGCGGCCCTCGACGCGCTACGCACCGCGCTCACCGCGCACGGGATCACCCTGCCCTCGCTGGACCTGCACCTCCTCTCCTACGCAGGTCGGTACGACTCGCCGCCCCTCATCGACCTCGGCAACTGCAACACCGCCACCGCGCAGCGACTGGCCGCCGCCCTGGCCGAGCGGTGAACGCCCTCACGATCCGGCTGCTCGCCGCCCCCCGAGGCGGCCCGGCTGCTGCGGCACGCCGTGCGCGAGCACCTCGGGCCCGACGGCCACCCCGACGCGGAGCTGTGCGTGACCGAGCTGCTGGCCAACGTCATCCGCCACCTCGGCGAAGGCACCCCCGTCACCCTGCGCGTCACCGGAGGCACCGGAAGGGCAACCCGTACGCGGGTCGAGCTCACCGATCCCGCCCCGCGCGCCCGGCCCGTACCCCGGCAGGCGACCGACTCCGACGAGTCGGGGCGCGGCCTCGCCCTGCTGGAGGCCGTGGCGCTGCGATGGGGAGTCACCGAGGGGTATCGAACGAAGACGGTCTGGTGCGAGCTTTGACCCTGGTCACAGTCCACGCGGAAGGGTTGCCGTTATTACCGGCGGGTAGCATCATGTTGTTACCGATTGGTATGTACGAGGAACCCTGTCTCCCCGAGCCTTAACGGAGCCGTCGCCATGGGGCACTACAAGTCGAATCTCCGCGACATCGAGTTCAACCTCTTCGAGGTGCTCGGCCGCGACAAGCAGTACGGCACCGGTCCGTTCGAGGAGATGGACACCGAGACCGCCAAGAGCGTCCTGTCCGAGCTCGCCCGCCTCGCCGAGAACGAGCTGGCCGCCTCCTTCGAGGACGCCGACCGCAACCCGCCGGTCTTCGACCCGGCCACCAACACCGCGCCCGTCCCGGCCTCCTTCAAGAAGAGCTACGAAGCCTTCATGGACTCGGAGTACTGGCGCCTGGGCCTGCCCGAGGAGATCGGCGGCACCACCTCGCCCCGCTCCCTCATCTGGGCCTACGCGGAGCTGCTGCTCGGCTCGAACCCGGCCATCTGGATGTACTCCTCCGGCCCGGCGTTCGCCGGCATCCTCTTCGAAGAGGGCAACGAGGCGCAGAAGAAGGTCGCGCAGATAGCCGTCGAGAAGCGCTGGGGCTCCACCATGGTCCTCACCGAGCCGGACGCCGGCTCGGACGTCGGCGCCGGCCGCACCAAGGCGATCCAGCAGGCCGACGGCTCCTGGCACATCGAGGGCGTGAAGCGCTTCATCACGTCCGGTGAGCACGACATGGAGGAGAACATCCTCCACTACGTCCTCGCGCGCCCCGAGGGCCACGGCCCCGGCACCAAGGGCCTGTCCCTCTTCCTCGTCCCGAAGTTCCACTTCGACTGGGAGACCGGCGAGCTGGGCGAGCGCAACGGCGTCTACGCCACCAACGTCGAGCACAAGATGGGCCTCAAGGCCTCCAACACGTGCGAGATGACCTTCGGCGACCAGCACCCCGCCAAGGGCTGGCTGATCGGCGACAAGCACGACGGCATCCGCCAGATGTTCATGATCATCGAGTTCGCCCGGATGATGGTCGGCACGAAGGCCATCGCCACCCTCTCCACCGGCTACCTGAACGCGCTGGAGTACGCCAAGGAGCGCGTGCAGGGCCCGGACCTCGCGAACTTCATGGACAAGACCGCGCCCAAGGTCACCATCACGCACCACCCCGACGTGCGCCGCTCGCTCATGACGCAGAAGGCCTACGCCGAGGGCATGCGCGCCCTGGTCCTCTACACGGCCTCCGTGCAGGACGAGATCCAGATCAAGCAGGCCGCCGGCCAGGACGCCTCCGCCGAGATCGGCCTCAACGACCTGCTCCTGCCGATCGTGAAGGGCTACGGCTCGGAGAAGTCCTACGAGCAGCTCGCCCAGTCCCTGCAGACCTTCGGTGGCTCCGGCTACCTGCAGGAGTACCCGATCGAGCAGTACATCCGCGACGCCAAGATCGACACCCTCTACGAGGGCACCACGGCCATCCAGGGCCAGGACTTCTTCTTCCGGAAGATCGTCCGCGACCAGGGCGCCTCGCTGAACATCCTCAGCGAGACGATCAAGAAGTTCCTGGCCGAGGCCGTCGGCGGCGAGGAGCTGGCCGGCGCCCGCGACGCGCTCGCCAAGGCCGCCGTCGACCTGGAGGCCATCGTCGGCCAGATGATCGTCGACCTCACCGCCACCGGCGAGGACGTCAAGAACATCTACAAGGTCGGCCAGAACACCACCCGCCTGCTGATGGCCTCGGGTGACGTGGTCGTCGGTTACCTGCTGCTCAAGGGCGCCGCCGTGGCCGCCGAGAAGCTGGCGACCGCCGCCCCGAAGGACGTCCCCTTCTACACCGGCAAGATCGCCGCCGCGAAGTTCTTCGCGTCGCAGGTCCTGCCGAACGTCTCGGTCCAGCGCCGACTGGCCGAGGTCGTCGACAACTCCCTCATGGAGCTCGACGAGGCCGCCTTCTAGTCGGTCGCACCCCGCTCACACCCACCGGCGGCCGGGCCCCCCGCACAGGGGCCCGGCCGCCGGCGCGTACCCGGCCCCAGGCCCCTGCCCTGCGGCTTTCCCCTATGTCAGTCGTTCATGGGACGCTCGTAGACATGAGTCCACAGGATCAGCACGGCAGCAGGGGGTACTCGGTCCCCACCGGGCGGCCGTACGCCCTCAAGGAGCTGCAGGCGAGCCTGGGCAGCCTCGGCGACCACCTCCGCGAGCTCTACGACGGCGCCCACCCCGCCGAGTACGACACCATCGCCGACGCGCTGTACGTGGCCTTCCGGACGGCCACCGGACTGGCACCCGCCAAGAGCTACACCGGCTGCCCCGAGCACCCCAACGGCGCCCTCGACCCCGAAGCGCCCGAAGGCTGGGGCCGCTGCCTGATCTGCAACGACCGCCGACGCCTCGGAGAGCGCCACCGCGGCGGCCCGTCCGCCGCCCCCGCCGGAGAACAGCGACGCCTCGGCTACCCCGTACCGGACCCCCCGTACACGCTCCAGCGGCTGCGCACGTACGTGCGCGCCGTCGAGGACCAACGGTTCCACCTGGGCCTGTCCTCACCCGCCGAGGACTTCGTCCGCATCGCCGACGACCTGCACCGCGCCTTCATCGTCGCCCGCGAACTCTCCCGGCCGCGCAACGCCTCGGGATGCTCCGAACATCCCGGCGCGCCGATCGACCCCGACGCTCCTCCCGGTGAGGCCTGTATCTTCTGCGCCGGACGCAAGAGACGCGCGCAGCGCTCCCCGCAGACCCCGGAGATGCTCCCGCGCATCCGCCGGGGCGAGCGCAGGCAACTGCAGCGCCGATTCGAGCGTCCGCCGGGCTGAAAACCGACGGGACCGCAGATCACCCACCCTGTGGACCCCGACCTCCGGCCATCCCTCGCAGTCCGGCCATGGCGAACACGACCGTCGTTAAGGTGAACAACATGAGCTCTCCCGCCCGCTTCGACCGCGGCCACACCGACGATCTGATGACCTTCCTGACGGCCAGTCCGTCGCCGTACCACGCCGTGGCGAACGCGGCGGAGCGGCTGGAGAAGGCGGGCTTCAGGCAGTTGTCGGAAACGGACGCCTGGGATGCGGGCACCGGGGGCAAGTTCGTGCTCCGCGGCGGTGCGCTCATCGCCTGGTTCGTTCCCGAAGGCGCCGCCGCGCACACGCCGTTCAGGATCGTCGGCGCGCACACCGACTCCCCGAACCTGCGGGTCAAGCCGCTGCCGGACACCGGCTCCCAGGGCTGGCGGCAGATCGCCGTCGAGATCTACGGCGGCACCCTGCTCAACACCTGGCTGGACCGCGACCTGGGCCTGGCCGGGCGGCTGACCCTGCGCGACGGCACCGAGCGCCTGGTGAACGTGGACCGCGCACTGCTGCGCGTACCCCAACTCGCCGTGCACCTGGACCGGTCGGTGAACAGCGACGGCCTCAAGCTCGACAAGCAGCGTCACATGCAGCCGATCTGGGGTCTGGGCGATGTGCAGGAGGGCGACCTGATCTCCTTCCTGGAGGAGGAAGAGGACCTGGAGCAGGGCTCGGTGGCCGGCTGGGACCTGATGGTCCACTCCATCGAACCGCCCTCCTACCTCGGCCGTGACCGCGAGCTGGTCGCCGGCCCGCGCATGGACAACCTCCTGTCGGTGCACGCGGGCGTCGCGGCGCTGGCCGCCGTCTCCACCTCCGACAAGCTCGACCACATCCCGGTGCTGGCCGCCTTCGACCACGAGGAGAACGGCTCCCAGTCCGACACGGGCGCGGACGGCCCGCTGCTGGGCAACGTGCTGGAACGTTCAGTCTTCGCCCGTGGCGGCTCGTACGAGGACCGGGCGCGGGCCTTCGCCGGCACCATCTGCCTGTCCTCGGACACCGGACACGCCGTGCACCCCAACTACGGTGAGCGGCACGACCCGACGCACCACCCGCGCGCCAACGGCGGACCGATCCTGAAGGTCAACGTCAACCAGCGGTACGCCACCGACGGCAGCGGGCGCGCGGTGTTCGCCGCCGCCTGCGAGCGGGCCGGTATCCCGTGGCAGACCTTCGTCTCCAACAACTCGATGCCGTGCGGCACCACCATCGGCCCGATCACCGCCGCCCGGCACGGCATTCAGACCGTGGACATCGGCGTCGCGATCCTCTCGATGCACAGCGCCCGCGAACTGTGCGGCGCGGACGACCCGTTCCTCCTCGCGAACGCCCTGGTGGCCTTCCTGGAGGGCTGAGCCCCCAGGAAGGCCGGTGTCGGCTACCCCTCGGCGTCCATCCCGGCGAGGACGAGGGGCAGCCGGGAGGTGCCCTCGGCGGTGACGCGGACGGGCACACCCCAGTCCTGCTGGTGGACGTGGCAGGCCGGGTACTCGTTGGCGGGGTCGTCGTCGCAGGACGCCGCCATCGCCGAGACGTGCAGGACGCCCTCGGTGACCTCCGGGTTCAACGCCAGCTCCCGGAACAGGTCCGTCCCGGCCCCCTCGCCGGCCGCCAGCAGCTCGGACGGGGTCGAGGAGACGAGCAGCCGCGTGGAGGGCCCGTAGCGGGTGTCGAGCTTCTGCCCGCTCGGCGCCTGGAAGACCACGTCGAGGCGGAGCGTGCCGGGGGCCACCTCGGTGGCGGCCCGCTGCGTACGGTGGGCGACCGCGTCCACGCGGACCGCCTCCTCCGGCAGGCGCAGCCGCGTCAGCCGGTGCGCGGCCGACTCGACGACCACGATGTCCTCACCGACCAGCACGGCGTCGCTGGGCTCGCGCAGATCGGTCGCCAGCGTCGAGACCTGGCCGGTGGCCGGATCGTAGCGGCGCAGCGCGTGGTTGTACGTGTCGCACACCGCGACCGAACCGTCGGGCAGGGCGGTCACCCCGAGCGGGTGCTGGAGCAGCGCCTGGGCGGCGTCCCCGTCGCGGTGGCCGAAGTCGAACAGCCCGGTACCGACGGCCGAGGTGATCACGTACCCGTCGTCACCCGCTTCGACGTACCGCAGGGCGCTGGTCTCGGAGTCCGCGATCCACAGCCGGTCCCCGGCGGCCGCGAGCCCCGAGGGCTGGGCGAACCAGGCCTCGGCGGCCGGCCCGTCGAGCAGCCCCTCGTTGGTCGTACCGGCCGCGACCTCGACCGTCCCGGCCTCCGGGTCCCAGGTCCACAGCTGGTGCACACCGGCCATGGCGATCCAGACCCGGCCCTGCCACCAGGCCACGTCCCACGGCGAGGACAGGTCCACATCCAGCGCCGGCCCGGAGGTCGGGGAGCCCTGCCACCACTGCCGGCCGGTCCCGGCGACGGTCTCCACGTGCCCCGTGGCCGGGTCGTAGGTGCGCAGGGCGTGGTTGACGGTGTCGGCGACGACGACCCTGCCGTCGGGCAGCAGCGCCAGGCCCTGGGGCTCGCTGAAGCTGTCCCCGCCGAAGCCGCGCTCGCCGCTGCCGACGCGGCGTACGACGCTCTCGCCGTCGGCGGCCAGCTCCACGAGCTGGTGCCGGGTGGAGTCGGAGACCAGCAGGTTCCCGGACGGCAGCGGCAGCGCCTTCCCGGGGAACCGCAGGGCGCCGGCCACCGGCTCGGGCGCCACGTACGGCCCGTCGCCGCGCCGCAGCGTGCCCTTGGCCTCGTGCTCGGCCTCCAGCTCCTCGACCAGGCGGGCGAGGGCGTGCGCGTGCCCCTCACCGGCGTGCTGGGCGACGATGTACCCCTCGGGGTCGATCACGACGAGCGTGGGCCAGGCGCGTACGGCGTACTGCTTCCAGGTCGCGAGCTCGGGATCGTCCAGCACGGGGTGGTGCACCTGGTACCGCTCGACGGCATCGACGACGGCGGCGTGCTCGGCCTCGTGCACGAACTTCGGGGAGTGCACACCGATGATCACGACGGTGTCGCGGTGCTTCTCCTCCAGCTCGCGCAGCTCGTCGAGGACGTGCAGGCAGTTGATGCAGCAGAAGGTCCAAAAATCCAAGATCAATGTGCGACCTCGGAAGTCGGCGAGCTTCAGGTCCTTCCCGCCGGTGTTGATCCAACCACCCTTGCCGATCAGCTCGGGGGCACGGACTCGGGCACGGCGGGGCGCGGGCGCGGGGGTGGGCGCCGGGGCAGCATCGTTCATCCTTCAAGCTTGCCATCCGGGTATGAACACCGGATCACGCGTATGCGGCAGGCCACGATCCGGTCGCCGGTGGACGGTGCCGGCTCGGCGACCGACGGGCCATGTACACCCGCCGGGGTGACGACGAGTGGCGGGACCCCGTGGGAGCCTGGTCCCAGGAAGCTAGGGAGGCGTCCGGAATGACCACCGCGCACGACTACAGCGAGGGCATCGATCCCGAGCGGGCCCTGAAGTACGCCATCCAGCACCACAGTGGGGACCGCACCGAGATCCTCGAAGGGGTCATCACCAACGTGACGCCGAGCTGGGACCACGAACGGGCCGCGAAGATCGTGCGCCGTCAGATCGAAGGCCGGGTGGACGAGCTCGACTGCGTGGAAGGTTCGGGGAACCTGGATCTGCCGGGATCGTCGAACTGGTACGTGCCGGACATCGCGGTCGTGCCCGAGCAGCTCGCACTCGGCGGCGGGGCGCTGGTCCCCGACCAGACATTGCTGATCGTCGAGATCACGTCCGAGTCCGATGCCGAGACGGATCGTGTCGTCAAGCGCAAGAGGTACGCCGAGTACGGGGCACCGCTGTATCTGCTGGTCGACCGGGTGGAGGCGACCGTGACGCTGTTCGCGCTGCCCGGGCGGCTCGGGTACACCAAGGTGGACGGGCCGCATCCCTTCGGGACGCCGGTGCGGTTGCCCGAGCCGTTCGGGATCGACCTGGACACCGGCGGGCTCTGACCGGCGCCCGGTAGCGTGCCGGGGGTGACAGTCAGCACGCCGCCGAGCGGGCGGATATTCGATGCCTTGGACGCCACCGCCGTGCGGAGCAGCGACGGGTTGAGGGAACTGTACGAGGATCCCGGGGAGATGGCCCGGCGGAAGGCCGTGGACCGGATCCACGAGGCGGCGCGGGTGCTCATCGGCCGGTCGTCGTTGGTGTTCGTCGCCAGTGCCGGGGCCGACGGGAGCTGTGACGTGACACCCCGGGGCGGGCCGCCCGGCTTCGTGTCCGTGCTCGACGAGTTCACGCTCGCGCTGCCCGACGCCACCGGGAACAAGCGGCTCGACACCGCGCACAACATCGTGGAGACGGGCCGGGCCGGGCTGATCTTCGTCGTTCCCGGGCGGGCCACCACCCTGCGGGTGAACGGGCGGGCCTGCGTGTCCGCCGATCCGCGGTTGCTGGAGCGGTTGACCGCCGTCGGCAAGCCGCCGCGGAGCGCGATCGTGGTGGAGGTCGAGGAGGCCTACCAGCACTGCCCGAAGGCGTTCCTGCGCAGCAACGCGTGGAAGCCGGAGCAGTGGCTCGCGGAGGACGCCGCGCCCAGTTCCGCCGAGATCACCCTCTCCCACCTGGATCTCCCCGGTCTGACGATCGAGGAGATCCTGCGGCAGGAGCGCGAGAGCCTCCTCCACCGCTACGAGTAGGCGAACAGGGCGCTCAGCCGGGGCAGTCGGGCCGCGATCTCCTCGCTGTCGTCGAAGTCGAAGTCCCAGGAGGGGTCCAGGGCCGGGTAGCTGATCGTGAAGGAGTCCGCCGGAAGCTCGCGGCCGGTGCCGGTCTCGTAGGCGGTCCAGGCGATCGAGAGGGCGCTCTCGTCCTCCAGGTCCAGGCCCTCGGCCGCGGCCCCGGCGACCGCCGGGTGCGCGGCCAGGGAGTCGGGGTCGGTCAGGGCCGTCTCGAAGGTCTCCCGGCCCTGGGTGAGGAGCCAGCCGCGGAAGTAGTCGAAGCCGTCGTCCGAGCAGCCGCCGTTGATCACGTAGGCCGCGGCCCAGAGCGGCGCCCGGTAGGACTCCGCCAGCAGGTCCCACAGGACCTGCTGGGCCGCCGCTATCTCCGACTCCGGCCGGCCCGCGAGGAGTTCGGCCGCGCGGGCGGACACCTCCTGCGGTTCCGCCTCCGCGCGGGCCGTCTCGATCAGCTTCCAGAACGTCTGCTTGTCCATGGGGAAAGCCTGGCAGCCGGGTCTGACATCAGGCGGGGGTGCTGAGGAAGGTCTGGAGGGATCTTGTGAGTGCCGTGACGAACGCGTCCTGTACCGGCGCCGGGACGAGGTCCAGGGAGAGGTACGGGTTCAGGTCCTCCAGCTCGACGAGGAGCAGTTCGCCCGACGGGGCCCGGCAGGCGTCGACCCGCTGGATGCCGTGGTCGAGGGTGTTCCACTCGACGAAGGAGCGGGCGAAGGCCAGGTCCGCCTCGGTCGGGGTGTAGAGCTCCAGCTCCCAGCGGCGGGCCGGATCGGGGGCGTGGAGCGCGTACTGGAAGGCGTCGTCGACGAAGTAGAAGGACACCTCGTACGTGAAGTCGATGCGCGGCTGGATCAGCACGGCCCCGGCCGGCCCGTCCGGTGTCGCGGTGAAGGTGAGGCCGATGGAGTCGGCGCCCTGCTTCGGCTTGACCGCGTACGTGGGGACCTGCGGCAGCTCGGCGAGGCGCGCCGGGTCGTCGATCGTCGGGATGACCGGGTGGCCGGAGGCCGTCAGGTCGAGGAGGTACTGCTTGCCCGCCATGTCGCCGCGGCCGGTGAGCGGGTTGTAGACGCGGGCGCCGGTGGCGAGGGCGGCCGCGCGGAAGGAGTCGTAGGCGTCCTGGTAGTGCAGGACGGGACCGCTGTTGCGGACGATCACCGCGTCGAAGCCCAGCGGCAGCATGGCCTCCGCGTCCGCTGGATGGCACAGGGCCAGGTCGAACGCGGCGCGGAGCCGGGACGTGAGGAATATGTCCTCGTCGCAGTAGCGGCGGCCGCGTGCGGGGTACGCCAGGTCGGTCACGTAGAGCAGGGGCATGAGGGCAACCTATCGCGGGCACTGATCAGCGCATGAAATACCTCGTACGGGACAAAATGCTGACCATCGGGGACGACTACTGGATCGAGGACGAGGACGGTCGGCACGCCTTCCTCGTCGACGGGAAGGCGCTGCGCTTCCGGGACACCCTGGAGCTGAAGGATCCGGACGGGCAGATCCTGATCACCTTGCGGGAGAAGCTGTTCACGCTGCGGGACGCGATGACGCTGGAGCGCGGGGGCACCTCCCAGCGGTAGCTGGGGGAGAGCGGCGGCTCGCCGTGATCCGCCGCAAGCGGCTCTCGCTGCTGCGGGGCCACTTCCGCGTGACCCTGGCCGAGGGCACCGAGCTCGATGTGAGCGGGCGGATCCTGGAGCGCGAGTTCAAGGTCGAGTACGACGGTGAGCTGCTCGCGCTGGTCTCACGGCAGTGGTACCGGGTGCGCGAGACGTACGCGGTGGACGTGGTCCGGGAGGACGCGGACGCGGCGCTGCTGATCGCGGTCGCGGTGTGCGTGATCCGGTTGGCGGAGAAGGAGCGGGAGGACGGGGTCAGTCCCGATGGTGTTCCCGGGCGGTGAGCTGGCCCTGGACGTAGGCGTCGGTCTCCGGTGCGTAGGGGCCGCCGTGGTCGAACAGCAGGTCGCCGATGCGCTGCCACTCCGCGGCCTCGGCGCGGACGGACGCGTCGGCGAACTCCAGGTCGCCCGCTTCCGCCAGCACCGCCTCCAAGGCGGCGTGCGCCTCGTGGTGGGTCAGGCCGGTGGCCCGTTCCCGGACGCGCCGGCGGGCCTCGATCTCCGCGTGGGCGGGCTCGTGGGGCTCCAGGGCGGCTTCCAGCACGGCCTCCGCGTCTTCCGTCACGGCGTACCCGCCTCCTCCTCGTGGCTGCGGCGGCCCGCGCCGCCCGTCCTCCTCGTCTGCCCGCGCACGCGGGCGCCAACCGGGGTCCCGGGGGCGCCGGGACCCCGGCACCCCCGGGGTCCCGTCAGCGACCCAGGCGGCGGTCCTTCAGTGCCGGGAACTGGGAGCGGGTGTCGGCGACCTTGGCCGGGTCCAGGTCCACGGTGAGGACCTCCTCGCCGGGGCCCGCCTCCGCCAGGACCTCGCCCCAGGGGTCCACCACCAGGCTGTGCCCGGCCTGCTCCACGCCCGCGTGGGTGCCGGCCAGCCCGCACGCCAGGACGTAGGACTGGTCCTCCACGGCGCGCGCCCGGCTCAGCAGGGTCCAGTGCGAGCGGCGGCGGGCGGGCCAGCCCGCCGCGACGACCATCGTGGTGGCCCCGGCGTCGACCAGGCCCCGGAACAGCTCGGGGAAGCGCAGGTCGTAGCAGGTGGCGATGCCGAGGGTCTGCTCCGGCAGGGCCACGGTGGTCAGGGAGTCCCCGGCCGACATGAGCACCGCCTCGCCCTGGTCGAAGCCGAAGCGGTGGATCTTCCGGTAGGTGGCGGCCAGCTCGCCGGCCGGGGAGAGGACGAGGGCGGTGTTGTAGAGGGAGCCGTCGCCCGCGCGCTCCACGACCGAGCCCGCGTGCAGCCAGACGCCGGCGTCGCGCGCCGCCTTGGACATGGCTTCGTAGGTCGGTCCGTCCAGCGGTTCGGCCTCGGTCTCGAACTGTTCGTAGGCGAATGCGCCGACCGGCCACAGCTCGGGCAGGACGACGAGATCGGAGCCCGCCTGCTCCCGTACGAGTTCGGCCACCCGGACACGTCGGGAAGACACCGACTCGCCCTCGTTCACTGCGATTTGGATCAACGAGGCGCGCACATTACCACCGTCCTGGCGTTCAAGCCGTCAACTCGGGCCTACGATCGTCACACGAAAGCACTGCCGGGGTGCTCACCGGCAGCGTAGTTTTGGAAACTGAGTCCACTGCTTCCGAAACGCGCCATTGAACAGCACCGCGAGGGGTCCCGTTGACCGTCCAGCCGCATCCCGCCCTCCAACCCTATGCCGACGCGTGGACACACTCCATCGAGGCGATATCCGAGTTGGTCCTCCCGTTGCCGGAGGGGGAGTGGAACCGGGCGACACCGTGTCCGGGCTGGTCGGTCCGTGATGTCGTGTCACACATCATCGGCATCGAATGCGAGCAGCTCGGGGACCCGCGGCCGATCCACACCGTGGCGCGGGACCTGCGGCACGTGGTGGACGAGTTCAGCCGGTACATGGAGGTACAGGTCGACGTACGGCGTCACCACACGGCGCCGGAGATGACCTCGGAGCTGGAGTACACCGTGATCCGGCGCTCCCGGCAGCTGCGGAACGAGAAGCGGGATCCGGCCACGATGGTGCGGGGGCCGCTCGGTGACCAGGTGACGCTGGAGCAGGCGCTGCGGCTGCGGGCCTTCGACGTGTGGATCCACGAGCAGGACCTGCGGGCGGCGCTGGGGGTACCGGGGAACTGGGACTCGCCGGGCGCGTACGTGGCCCGGGACCTGCTGCTGGCCGGGCTGCCGAAGGTGGTGGCCAAGCGGGCGGGCGCCCCGGCGAACTCGGCGGTGGTGATCGACGTGCACGGACAGCTGGAGTTCATGCGGACGGTACGGGTGGACGCGGACGGCCGCGGCACCGTGGACAAGTCGCCGTCGCTGGGCCCGGCGGTGACCCTGACGATGGACTGGGAGACCTACGTCCGCCTGGCGGCCGGCCGGGTGCGGGCGCACACGGTCGCCGACCGGGTGAAGGTGGAGGGCGACGTGGAGCTGGCGGACGCCATCCTCACCCGGTTCGCCGTGACCCCGTAGGGCCAGGGCTCCTTCACGGCCGGCCGGGTGGCGACCCGGTCAGGCCGGTGCGCGGCCCGGTTCCGTCGGGACGGGGCCGGGGGGCGCGGCGGGGCCCGGGACCGTGGCGTGGGCGTGGGCGCGTTCGCGTTCGCGTTCGCGTTCGCGGGCCAGGGCGAGGGGGCGCAGGCGCAGGATGCTGAGGACGCCCACCGCCTGCAGCACGAAGACCGTCGAGAAGGCGATGCGGTAGTTGTCGCCGGTGGCGTCGAGCAGGATGCCCACCGCCAGCAGCGTGGTCATGGACGCGAGGAAGCCGCCCATGTTCGTGATGCCGGAGGCGGTGCCCTGGCGCTCCGCGGGATTCGCCGGGCGGGCGAAGTCGAAGCCGATCATCGATGCCGGTCCGCAGCCGCCGAGCACCAGGCACAGTGCGACCAGCAGCCACATCGGTGCCCGGTCGCCCGGGTGTCCGAGCACCGCCGCCCACAGCAGGGCGGTGAGCCCGACCGTGCCCAGGGCGAGCGGGATCCGCGCGGACTGGCGGCGTGCGACGATCTGGCCGTAGACCAGCCCGAGCGCCATGTTCGAGGCGACGACCAGCGTCAGCAGTCCGCCCGCGGTGGTCCGTGACAGCCCCTGCGCCTCGACCAGGAACGGCATCCCCCACAACAGCAGGAACACCATCGCGGGGAACTGCGTGGTGAAGTGCACCCACAGGCCGAGCCGGGTGCCGGGCTCGGCCCAGGACTCGCGGATCTGCCGGCGTACGAACCCCCCCGAGGCCCCGGCGGTGCGGGGTGCGGGCCCGTGACCCTCCGGGTGGTCCCGCAGGAACAGCACCAGCGGGACCAGGACCACCAGCCCCGCCACCGCGCTGCCCGCGAACGCGGCCGTCCAGCCGACCCCGTGCAGGACCGGGGCGAGGACGAGGGTGGAGACGAGGTTGCCCGCCATGCCCACCAGCCCGGCCAGCTGCGCCATCAGCGGCCCGCGCCGGGCCGGGAACCACCGGGTGCCGAGGCGCAGCACCGAGATGAAGGTCATCGCGTCACCGCAGCCCAGCAACGCCCGCGCCGCGAGCGCCATCCCGTAGGAGGGCGACAGCGCGAAGCCGAGCTGGCCGACGGTGAAGAGCACCGCGCCCAGGGTCAGGACCTTCTTGGTGCCGAGCCGGTCGACCATCAGGCCCACCGGTATCTGCATGCCCGCGTAGACGAGCAGCTGCAGCAGGGAGAAGGTGGCCAGCGCCGAGGCGCCCACGTGGAAGCGGTCCGCGGCGTCCAGGCCGGCCACGCCCAGGCTGGTACGGAAGATCACCGCCACGAAGTAGACGGCGACGCCGATACCCCACACGGCGACGGCCTTGCGGCCGCCCGGCGGGTCGGCGGGTACACCGGGGGAGGCGTGCGCCGGGCCGTTCACCGGGGCGGTCACAGGGCCGTTCACCGGGGCGGTCACCGGCCCGGCCCGCGCACCAGGGCCTCGACCCGGCCGATGTGCCCGCGGACCGCCGCGGACGCCGCCTCCACGTCCCCGGCCCGCAGCGCGTCCAGGATCTCGGCGTGCTCGGCGAGGGTGCGGTCGAGTCGTTCGGGGTGGGCGTGCAGCAGGGCCACGCCCATCCGCAGCTGCCGGTCGCGGAGTTGGTCGTAGAGCCGGCACAGGATCTGGTTCCCGGCGTGGCGCACGATCTCGGCGTGGAAGCCGCGGTCGGCGGCCATCATCGCGCCGAGGTCGCCCGCCTCGGCGTGCCGGCGCTGTTCGTCGAGCAGGGTGGTGAGCCGGTCCAGCAGGCCCGGTGGCGCCGGCACCGCTCTGCGTACGGTGAACTCCTCGACCAGGATCCGGGTTTCGAGGACGTCGGTGATCTCCTGCGCGGAGACCTGGAGGACCAGGGCGCCCTTCTTCGGGTACAGCTTGAGCAGCCCCTCGGTCTCCAGCCGCAGCAGCGCCTCGCGGACGGGCGTACGGGAGACCCCGACGGCCGCGGCCAGTTCGCCCTCGGTCAGGAGGGTGCCGCCTTCGTAACGGCGGTCGAGCACCCCCTGCTTGACGTGCTGGTACACGCGGTCGGCGGCGGTCGCGGCGGTGGCTGAGGCGGGCATGCGCACAGGATAGATACAACAGAGGTGCAAGCCGTGCCGGGTCCAGGATGTGGACCGGGGGCCGCCCGCTGCATCGAAGGATGTACCGCGCCTTCGTCCGCCCGCAGGACGTACGGGGCCCCGCGCGCCGGGACGCTGAAGTCATGGCCGACACCCTGCTCGCCCCGGCGGCACAGAAGACCGCCAGGCTCCCGCTCCTGGACGTCCTGCGCGGCGCCGCGATCCTCGGCACGCTCATGACCAACGTCTGGATCTTCACCTCGCCCGGCTCGGAGTGGGGCGTGCTCCAGGGCGGTCTGGAGCTGCCCGACCCGATCGCCGACCCCTCCGCCGCCCACCTCGCCGAGAGCGTCTTCCGCTTCCTCGCCGACGGCAAGTTCCTGGCCCTGCTGACGGTTCTGTTCGGGGTGGGCCTGGCCATCCAGTTCGACTCCGCCGCCCGCCGCGGCGACCCCTGGCCCGGCCGCTACCCGCGCCGCGCCGCCTTCCTCTTCGTCGAGGGCACCGTCCACTTCGTGCTCGTCTTCGCCTGGGACGTGCTCATGGGGTACGCCGTCACCGCGCTCCTCGTCGCCTGGCTGCTGGCCCGCTCCGAGAAGGTCCGCAGGCGGGCCATGTGGACCGCCGGTGGAGTGCACCTGGCGCTGATCTCCCTGCTGACCGCCGACGCGCTGAGCCGGCCCTCCGGAACCCCGAAGAGCCCGGATCCGGCCGCCGTCGAGCTGTACGCCCACGGCGGCCACCCCGCCCAGATCGCCTTCCGCCTGGAACACTTCCTCGCGCTGCGCATCGAGCCGGTCTTCTCCTTCGGGCTGCTCGTGTTCCTCTTCCTCCTCGGCGTGCGGTTGCACCGCGCGGGCGCCTTCACCGCCACCGCCGAAGGCCACCGCATCCGCACCCGGCTGGCAGCCTGGGGCCTGGGCCTCGGGCTGCCGCTGAACGCCGCGACCACCCTCGGCGGCTCCGACTGCTACCTCCTGGGCCGCTACGGCGCCGCCCCGCTGCTCGCCCTCGGTTACATCGGCCTGATCGGCCTCGCCCTCGACCGGCGGTGGATCCCGGCCCCGGTGAGCCGTGCCCTCGGCTCCGTCGGCCGCACCGCCCTGTCCTGCTACGTCGCCCAGAACCTGCTCTGCATGCTGCTCTGCTACGGCATCGGGCTGGGCCTCGCGGAACGGTTCGGCGGCAGCGGCCCCTGGTGGGTGATGGGCCTGTGGGCGGGCGTGAGCCTGACCTTGGCCGCCGGATCGTGGCTGTGGCTGCGCCGCTTCGACCACGGACCCCTGGAGGCCGTGCAGCGCACGGTCCTCAGGCCCCGCCGGTGACGGCCACCACCTCCACGTCCAGCACGAACTCGTCGTACGGGGCCTCGTCCGGGTAGGGCGGCCGGATCTGTGCGAAGCGGATCCGGGCGCGGCCCCCGCCCGGGGGCCGGGCCCGGATCAGGTAGGTCCGCTCCACCGGCGCGCCGGGCGCCGGGGCCGCCCCGGGGGTGGCCGCGGGGGCCTCCGCCACGCTCACCACGTCCGCGTCGCCGGTGACCTGCCAGGTCCACACGTACCCGCGCGCCCCGCGCCCGACGAGCCGCAGCTCGTACGGCTCGTCCGGGCCCAGCACGATGCTCCGTACCTCCACGCCCGCCCGGTCCTCTCAGACGGGGCCGATCACCGACCCCTCGTGCCAGCCCGCGCCGTCACGCCAGTAGTGCTGGAGGCGGCGGTCGGTGCGCAGGACGATGACTTCCAGGTTGAACCCGAAACTGCCCTGGAGCATCCCGGTGACCGAGGCGACGTCGTGCCCGAAGACCGCACCGCGCCGCCACGGCGAGCCGCCCGCGTTGCCGCGCCACCAGTGCTCGACCTGCCCGCCGGCGACGGCCACGCAGAGCTCGTAGTTCCCGGCGGTGTCCTCGTCGGCGGCCCCGAACTGCCCCTCGATCAGGCAGGGCGCGGAGACGGCCGCCGTGCCGCTGCCGAAGATCTCCCCGGCCCGCCAGGTGAAGCCGTCGGGATCGTCGCGCCACCACAGCTGCATGCGGCCGTCGGTGCGGGTGGCGACGAGGTCGAGGTGGCGGGCGCGGGTCTGGACGAGGGCGGGCCCGTAGTGGGCGATGCCGGAGCCGAAGCGGCCGCCGTCGTTCCAGGTCCAGGGGGCGCCGTTGATCCGCCACCAGTGGCTCAGGCGGCCGTCGGCGGTCCGGACGACCACCTCGAAGTTGCCCGGCTTGCCGTAGTCGCTCTGGATGAACGCGGGGGTCGAACCGACCGCCGCGTCGCCCGGCCCGAAGACCCCGCCGTCGCGCCAGACGGCCGCGGACTGCTCGTAGTACCAGTGGCGCAGCCGGCCGCCGGTGGTCACGTGCAGGGACTCCATGTTGCGGTTGTAGGTGGTGCCGGTGAAGGCGGGCTGCCCGGAGGCGTCGGTGGCGAAGGTGCCGGCGCGGGCCCACGCGAACGGCGGGTCGCCCTCGCGCCACCAGTGCTGGAGGCGGCCGCCGGGGGCGGTCGCGAGGAGCTCGAAGTTGCGGTGGGCGCGGCCGTTGCCGCTCTCGTAGACGTTGCCGGTGTGCAGCCGACGCTTGGTCCACGGATCGGGGTTGGTGCCGCGCAGGCCGCACTTGGCCCAGTGGTCGATGTTGACCTCGCCGTAGGCGATCCGACCGTAGCCGCCGACGTGGTAGCCCGTCCCCCAGGAGTTCTTGAACAGCCAGCACCCGGCCGCGTCGTCGTAGCCGACCACCAACACGCAGTGTCCGCCCGCGAGATGGTCGCTCGTACGGTGGTACACGCCGGAGCCGAGCGCGAAGAAGTCGTCGTAGACGTCGAAGCAGGCGGTCAGCGGGCCGACCGTGTCCAGCCAGACCTTCTGCTGCTCCACGTCGCCGAGCCGGACGTAGTCGGTGATCCGGACGGTCCGGCCGGACCGGTCCCAACTGGGCGTGTACTCGGCGCGCCAGGCGTCACGGCGGGCGGCCGGCAGCCCGGCGGGCGGGGTGCTGTACGGCCAGCAGTCCGGGTCGGCGAGCCCGCCGTTCGCCTTGATCCAGTCGAGGGCGGTCTCCGGGTTGCTGCCCTGGCCGCAGCTGAAGCGCAGGCCGTCGTGGACGTCCCCCTCGGAGCGCTCCGCCCATACGTCGTGCTCGATCCGGGCCATGGACTCCACCAGCCCGGTGGCGCCGAAGGCCCAGCAGGAACCGCACGGGTTCTGGTCCTTGACCTTGGTGATCCACGGCCGACCCCAGCGCTCGCGCCAGTCCACGGCGGCGGGCCGGGCCGCGACCGACGGCCCCGCGACCCCTGGCAGCAGCCCGTGGGCGGCGCGGCGGCGGGTCAGGTGCGGATTGCCGCTCGGGTGCCCGATGATCCCCGGCAGATCGATCGTCCCCGCCTCCTCGGCGGTGGTCAGGTTCGCCCCGGGCTCCAGACCGAGCGAGGGCCGCGGCACGGGCTCCTCGTCGGCGAGGTGCTCCAGCACCGTCCAGCGCGCCCCCCGCGCGACGAGTCGCGCGCGCAACTCCCCCACCGATGGCACAGACTCCTCCGGCATGGCGGCCCCCCAGCTGCAACCGTTCGGATCCAAGACCCGGGAGCGTCTCCCCGGCGCCCGGGGGCGTCAAGGGGGTCCGCACGGTCGCGCGGTGGCACGAGGGGGCGTGCCGCGTCGCCGCCGCCGTGGTCCGGCCCTCCACCCGGGCCGAAGCTCAGTCGTCCAGCGTGATCGCGTTCTTGGCGCGGGTCACGGATTCCTCGGAGGCGGGTCCGCCCGGGTTCTCCGTCGCCAGCGCCTGGTTGAGGTCGACGAAGGGCCGCATCCGCTCCTCGTAGCGGGCGTACGCGGCGCGGTGGTCTCCGCGGGAGCCCGCGAGGGAGTCGGCCAGTACGTGGGCGCCCACCAGGGCCAGGCCGGTGCCCTGCCCCGAGAGGGGGGAGGGGCAGTAGCCGGCGTCCCCGAGCAGCACGACCCGGCCGCGGGACCACCGGTCCATGCGGATCTGGGCCATGGCGTCGCAGTAGAAGTCGGGGGCCTCGCGGGCGGCCTCGGCCAGGCGGGGCCCTTCCCACCGCAGGGATTCCAGCCGGTCGACGACGGTCCGCCGCAGTGCCTCGGCGGTGCGCAGCTCCGGGGCGAGCGGGGCGGACCCGAAGCCGAAGGCGACGCGCAGTTCGGTGTTGTCGCGCACGGGCATGATGCCGAAGCCCATGTCCGCGTCCCGCAGCCACATCTGCCAGTCCCGCAGGTCGAGGAAGTTGTCGGTGCCGAACACCGAGAGGTAGCTGCCCAGGTGATGGGTGTAGGGCTCCTCGGGTCCGAAGGACAGGCGGCGCACGGTGGAGTGCAGGCCGTCGGCCCCGACGACGAGGTCGAAGGTGCGCGGCGCCGCGTGCGCGAACTCCACCCGCACCCCGTCCTCGTCCTCCTCCAGCCCGGTGACGGTGTCGCCGAAGAGGTACTCGACGTCTGCGCGGGTGTGTTCGTGGACGATCCGCACCAGGTCCTCGCGCAGCACCTCGATGTCCTCGCCGTCGAGCCGGCCGCTGCTGAAGGTCGCCTCGGTGGAGCGGCCGACCTCGCTGCCGTCGGGGCCGAGGATCGACATGCCACGCATCCGGGTGCGTACCCGGCTCGCCCGCTCCAGCAGGCCCATGCGCCGCATCACGTCGAGCGCGACGCCACGGATGTCCACGGCCTGCCCGCCGCCGCGCACACCCGGGGCGCGTTCGACGACGGTGGGCTCGAAGCCGTGGCCGTGCAGGAGGTGGGCGAGAACGGGACCCGCGATGCCGCCGCCGGAGATGAGTACGGTCCGCATGAGAAGCTCCTTCGGTGATCTGTACGCTGTACGCATTCTGAATGTACGACGTACGCTCAGGCCTCTCAACTGGCAAAACACCTCTGCTGTACTAGCTCAGAACGGCCTCGACGGAGATCGCCGCCGGTAGGCTCTGCACTAGTACAGGACGGAAAGGCGGCAGAACGTGACGCAGACCACAGGCACGGCGGGCGCGGCGGGCGATCCGCCCTACCTGCGCATCGTCGCCACGATCCGGCGACGCATCGCGGACGGGGAACTCGCACCCGGGGACCGGGTGCCCTCCACCCGGCGGATCGCCGCGGAATGGGGCGTCGCGCTCGCCACCGCCACCAAGGCCCTGACCACCCTGCGTCTGGAGGGCCTGGTCGAGGCCCGTCCCCGGATCGGCACGGTCGTCGCCGGGAGCGCCCCCGCCGCACCGGCCCGCCGGCGCCCCTCGCCCGCCCCGGACACCGAGCCGGAGCTGACCCTCGACCGGATCGTCCGCGCCGCCGTCGAGATCGCCGACGCCGAGGGACTCGCGGCGCTCTCCATGCGCGGTGTCGCGGCCCGGCTCGGCGTCGCGCCGATGTCGACCTACCGGTACGTCCCCGGCAAGGAGGAGCTGATCCTCCTCATGGCCGACGCCGCCTACGGCGAGGAGTCCCCCGCCGACGCAACCGCCGACGACGCCGCCGACGACGCCGCCGCCGGGGACTGGCGGGCGCGCGTCGAGGTGGGCGCCCGGACCCTGTGGCGGCTCTACCGCAAGCACCCGTGGCTGTCCCGGATCGGCTCCCTGACGCGACCGCTGCTGGTGCCCAACCTGCTGGTCCACGGCGAGTGGATGCTGGACGCCCTCGACGGCCACGGACTCGACCCGACCGCGCTCTTCGACATCCACGTCCTGCTCTACAGCCATGTGCACGGCCTGGCGGTGCACCTGGAGCTGGAGGCCGACGCCGAAGCCACCACGGGCCAGTCGGAGGACCAGTGGATGGACAGCCGCGCCCCCGTCCTGCGGGAGCTGGTGGACTCCGGCCGCTTCCCGACCTTCGCCAAGGTCGTCGGCTCCTTCGAGGACGGCTACGACCTGCGGCTCGACGCGCTGTTCGAGCTCGGTCTGCGAGCCCTCCTCGACGGCCTGACCCCCGTCGTCGAAGGCCCCGGACGCTCCCGCGGCCCCGGGCCGGCGCCCGTATAGGGTCGGGCCGTATGGGGACGTGGATCGCGCCGAGCGCCATCGAGAGAGAGCTGTACGAGGCCAAGTCCGCCGGTGACTGGTCCGCCTACTTCGACGTACTGGCCCGCACTCCGCTGTACGTGGCGCAGTCCCGCGAGCGGTCCGACGAGCACCCCGACTCGGTGTTCTTCCACGCCACCCCGGACCGGACGCTCGTCGTCCACACCCCCGGCATGCTGCCCGCCCCCACCCCCGAGACGGTCTACGAGTCCCGGAGCCTGCGCTGGTTCTCCGAGGTCTGGGCCGCCGACGACCCCGCCTTCCTCGCCGTGAACCCGCGGTCCCCCGTCGAGGCCTACCTCACCACCACCCCCGCCGACCTGGCCCGCTGGCGCGCCCACGCACAGGCTGCCCCGCACTACGGCCTGCCCGAGGGCAGGATCCACGCCCTGTTCACCGGCGGCCCGCTGCACGGGCCCGTCGCCCACGGCCTCGCCGTCGGCTGCCATCTCGCCGTGACGAACGGCGAGTTCTGGAACTCCCTCGCCCACCACGGCAGCGGCTACCAGTACGAGCGCCACCGCGTCGCGAAGAGCTGGAGCATCACCGACCGACCCGACTGGCTCGCCACCCTGGACACCCTGCTGGACCGCGGGATGGTCAGCCCCGTCTGGGAGTACGCGCTCCGCGTCCGGCGTGCCCTCGCCTCCGACTTCGCCGGACCGGTGGACATCGAACACTGGCGGCACACCGCCGAGGCGAGCCTGCGCCGCGGCGCCGAACGCGCCGCCGAACCGCAGCTCACCCCCGACGGCGTCACCGCCGCCCGACCGCGACCGGCCGCCGAGGTCGAGGGGGAGATAGCCGGCGTCAAACGCCTCATCGGACGGATCACCCGCTACGAACAGCGCTTCCGGGCCGACGGACTGCTCCCCGAGGACGGCTGGGTCCGCTCCGTGGAGGGCTGGGACATCGGCCGGGCCTCGCAGATGGCCCGCTGGGGCGTCAGCTGCCGCTACGGGACCGTCGCCGAGGCCGAGAAGGCCGTACTGCG
The DNA here is from genome assembly GCF_053615355.1 of Streptomyces sp. CLCI03. Classification (NCBI taxonomy): domain Bacteria; kingdom Bacillati; phylum Actinomycetota; class Actinomycetes; order Kitasatosporales; family Streptomycetaceae; genus Streptomyces; species Streptomyces sp. CLCI03. The sequence goes on from NZ_CM132132.1 coordinate 4,013,957, forward strand.
CGCCGGGGAGGCCGCGCGTGACACGTACCGCTCGTGGGCGGAGTTCTCCGCCGGGTACGTCCTCGGCCGGTGTCTGCACTTCGACGAGGAGGAGTTCGGCACCTGGTACACGACCGCGCTGGCCGCCCACCTCGCGCTGACGACCGACCCGGCCAGCCCCTGGCTCAACATCCCCTGGAAATGAGCCGGGTTGCTTCCGCACCGTCGCCGACCTCGGGTAGTCGATGTCCCCGGCCGCGATCCGGCGGCGGGTCACCGGTCTCCCGACTAGCCTCGCCACCATGACTGTTGAGCTGAACGAGACCGTGCGGGGGCTGCTCGACGCGCCGCACCCCGCAGTCCTGTCGACCATCAACCCCGACGGAAGTCCCCAGAGTTCGGTGATCTGGGTGACCCGCGACGGCGGCGACCTGCTGGTCTCCACCGAGCAGGGCCGCCGCAAGGAGCGCAACATCGTCCGGGACGGTCGGGTCGGCCTGACCGTCTTCGACCTGGCCAACCCCTTCCTCTACGTGGAGATCCGCGGCACGGCCACCGTGACCGAGGACGTGGGCCGGGCGGTGGCCGTGCGCATCGCCGAGGAATACATGGGCCCGGGCGCCGGCAAGGAGTACGCGGACGCCCCGGCGGAGGACGTCCGCGTGGTCGTCCGCATCACCCCGACCAAGGTCCTCGGCAACGCGGCCCGGTAGGCCCGCCCGGGCCGACCGGCGCCGACCGGGCACCTCAGGGGAGTTCGGGTCGGACCTCGGCCCAGGCGTCGACCGCCCGCGCCGACGGGTCGGTGTCCGCGAGGTGGGGCCGGACGAGCACCAGCCACGGGATCAGGCTCTTGATCCGACGCAGATGCCGGATCCGGTGGTACGGGAGGTCCCGCCAGGCCCGGCCCTGCGCCGCGGCCTGCCCCGGTTCCAGGTCCATCAGCGCCAGCAGCTCCCGGCACAGGGCGGTCGGGTCACCGCCCCGGTCCGGGCCGAACTGCTCGATCAAGTAGACCTGTACGGAGGCCAGTTCGGGCGCCCGCAGCAGCTCGGGCCCGCCCTCGGCCCGCGCGCAGCGGTGGGTGGCGGCCAGCGCGACCCGGCCCCAACGCAGCCGGATCGCGTCCGGCAGCCGCTCGTCGCGCATCCGCACCCCGGCCAGGACGCGCAAGGTCCGCGGGTGCGGTTCGTCGCGCAACGGCGGGTCGGTGGCCAGCCAGGCCTCCAGTTCCTCCAGCGCGTGCCCGTCGGGCGGCACCGAGGTCAGCACCTGCCCCCGGGTGAGGAGGGCGACCATGGCGCCCGCGAGGTGGACCTTCGCGATGTGCCCGGCCTCGAAGGAGCCGACGGCCCGCCCGTGCCGCTCGATCCGGCGCAGGCCGATCCGGGACTCCCCGACGGCGTAGACCTGTCCGGCCCGGGCCACCCCGCCGACGCACCGGACCACGCACACGCCGCCCGTGACGTCGGCCTCCTCGACGGAGTACACCTGCAGTTCGGCGATGGACACCCGCGCCCCCTTCCCCGGGCGGAGGTTACCTCGCGAGCCGTGCGGACGCGCTCATGGGGAGCCCTGGACCCGCTCCAGCAGGGGCGCCGCCCAGTCCGGCAGGTCGGCGGCCCGCGGGCGGGGCGGGCGGGGGTCCGCGGTGATGCCGATGCCGCCCGCCGGGTCGCCGTGGACGAACTGCCACGACCACGCCAGCCAGGAGCGCACGAACAGGTTCGCGCTCCACGCAAGGGCCAGGGCGCCGCGCCGCTCGGGCACCTCGTACCAGTAACTGGTGAGCACCACGGCCCGGGAGACCGCCTCGTCCGGGTCCCGCGGCCGGGAATCGGCGGTGAGCCCGGCGGCCAGCACCGATGCCGCGAACCGGTTGTCCGCGAGCAGTCCGCCGCTGTCGCAGACGATCGCGTCCAGCAGGTCCGCCGGGAGGTCCACGGCGGCCCGCTCCAGCCGCGTCAGCAGCTCCGGCAGCCGCGGATCGCCGGCCGTGTCCGGGCCGGGAACCACCCGCAGGTCGGCCGGCAGCCGCTCGTCGCCCTTGCGGGCGGCCAGCAGGTGCAGGTAAGCCAGCGCGCGCAGGGTCTGCCAACGGCAGAGCGTGTCGAGCAACTCGACGCGGGAGGCGCGGAAGGCGAGCCGTACCGGCCAGTCGGCGGCCCGGACCTCGTCGCCGAGCGCCCGCAGCTCCGCCGGCACCGGGGCCGGGAAGACCAGGCTCCGGCCCGGGTCGAAGGACGGCTCGGCGTGGTGGCCCGGCCGGCCGGGCGCGGGCTCGCGGGGGGAACCGCTGCGGCTGCTCATCGACTTCTCCCGCGAGGGCGTCAGGCGATCCGTTCGACGAGGGCCGCGGGAAGCGGGTAGACGCGTTCCTCGGGCAGCAGGGCTGCGGCCGCGTCGAGGTTCCCGGACGTCACCGCGGCATGGATCTCGTGCGCCGTGGCGGTGACGTCGCGGATTCCGCTGATCCAGTTCTCCACGTACCGCTCGACCGCGGGTCCCGAGAGGCCGATCTGGATCGCGCGGTGCGGCAGCGGATTCAGGTGCAGATCCCGCTCGGGGTCCCATTGGACGCGCACCGGGCTGTCCCGGACGGCGGCACGCCACTCCTCGACCCCCGGGAAGCGTGCCCTGTCGAAGTGGCTGAGGCAGGACCGGGAAAGCGCCTCCTCGAATCCGTCCCGCGTGATGTCGATCGCCAGGACGCGCTCCTGATCGCTCTTCGTGGCCCATCCGCAGCGGTACATCATCCACAGGAACGACGGCTTGATCCACGTCATCCTGGCGCGCTTGAACGGATCCACGAAGGTGCCGGCCTCCAGGGCCGGTTCGGCGATGCGTGCCGGGTACGCCTGGTAGACGGTGATGGTCGCGTCGTCGAACCGCGCCCTGACCTCGTGCGTCGCGCCGGTCATACGGAAGGCTCGCCGGCCCAGACCTGCGGCTTGGCGATGACCGGGTCGGCCACCGTGCGCGCGCCGCAGGCGTGCAGGAGCCAGCGCAGGTCCTCCCAGGCGAAGAAGGGCTCGCCCCAGGTGTCCGCCCACAGCCGCAGCCGGTCCGTCCCGTCGGCCGGCCGCGTCAGGTCCCACCAGGCCCAGCCCCGTACCTCAAGGTCCGGATCGAAGCGCGAGAGCCAGTTCTGCAGGTCCCAGGGCTCGCCGCCGGTGCGCTCGCGGTAGCGGTCGCGCCCCTCGGCCGCGAAGGGTTCCGGGAAGGAGCCGCCCCGGCAGACGGCGGGGAACCATGCGGGAATGCCGTCGACGGGCAGATCGTCGTCGTCGAAGGACTCCGAGGCCGCGATCCCCAGCACGGCGTGCATGACGGCGCGCAGCCTGCCGGCGTACCGCTCGGAGTCCCCGTCCACCGCCACTTCGAAAAAGGCCAGGACCGGGGGTGCGGATTCGGTGTCCGGACGGCCGGACACACGGGCCCTCTCCCTTTCGAGGTCTTCGATTTCGTGCAGCATTCCGTAATCCTCACTAATGATCTTGTACGATCCTACCAGAGCCGGGAATGATGGCTTCTCGCATTTTCTCGATCACCTCACCCGGCAGGCCGTACAGGTCCGTCCCCCTGGTGGGGTCGGAGATTTCCGGATAGATCTGCTTCACCTGTTTCCATTCCTGTTTGGTGAAGCCGAGCCCGTCCGGCTGTTCCTGCGGAACCGCGTGCGTGCGGATGTCGTCCACGAAACTCTTCGGTACGTCGAACGCGACGATCTGGCCGCTGTCCCCACGGAACTCGACGGTGTGCCGCAGGTCTCCGCTCATGTTCACGTAGAGGTGGTTGTTGCCGTCGATCGTGACGTTGCCGTTCCCGTCGATGTGCACCCGCTGGCTGAGCGGATGGTCGGTCTGCTTGCGGTAGACGGTGACCGTGCACTCGTCCGGCGCCAGGCCGAGGTGGTCCGACCAGGTGTGGGGGTTGGGAACGTACGCCGCCGGGTTGGGCGCCGGGGCGAGACCCAGCGGGTCCTGGCTGAGGTACCGCGCCGTCATCGGGTCGTAGGTGCGGAAGACGTTGTGGTGCAGACCCGATTCGGGGTCGAAGTACTGGCCCGGGAAACGCAGCGGCGTGTACGTCGACGCGCCGCGGTTCCAGGTCGTCGCGCCCCACAGGGTGGACCGGGTGTGCCAGGCGATGTCGCCCCGCTCGTCCACGAGTTCGGTGGGCGTGCCCACCAGGTCCGTGACGATCGAGAAGAAACGGCTGTCGATCTCCTCGCTGGAGGCCCCGAGGATGCGTTCCGTCTGCGTCAGCGGGTGCAGTCCGCGGTGCTCCCAGGTCAGGACGACCGGATGGGGAAGACCGGGCGACCGCGTGACCTGCTCGCAGAGGGTCGCGCCCTCCCAGGTGAAGAGGACCTCCTCCACGACCTCACCGGCCGCCGACAGCCGTTGCTTGGCGGCTCGCCGGCCCAGCGGGTCGTACAGGTAGCGCCACACCGTGCCGTCCGGGGTCGTGACCCCCACCAGCCGGTCCTCCGCGTCCCAGGCGTAGTGCCAGGTGTCCGGCTTGCGGGACGGACGGGTCTTGCGGCGCAGTACGACACGCCCTTGCGCGTCGTACTCGTAGCGGACGCCTCCCGCGCCCGTGAGGCGGTTGCCCGTGTAGGTGCGCGGCCCCGTCGCCACGTCGGCGTCCGGATGGGTGGCGGGCCAGGACGCGGACGTCTGGTTGCCCGCCTCGTCGTAGGCGTAGCGCTCGGACCAGGCGTCCGCCTCCACCGCGGTCACACGGGCGGCGGCGTCCAGGGTGAAGGAGCGGGAGCCGCCCAGCGCGTCGTCCACCGCGGTCAGGTGGCCGTCGGGCCGGTAGGTGTAGCCCCGGCGCTGGAGGGTCCGGCCGTCGTGGCCCGTCAGGTACTGGTCGGTGAGGCGGCCGACCTCGTCGAAGCCGTGCCGGAGCGTGAGGCCCCCGCCGATCCGGCGGACCGTCTCACGGCCCGTCGCGTCGTGTTCGAAGGCCAGGGTCCGGCCGGAGGTCGTCAGACCCGCGCGGCGGCCGGCGGCGTCGTAGGACCACTCGCTGACCGCACCGGTCGGCGTGGTGCGCCGCGTCGTCCGCCCCAGCGCGTCGTAGGCGAAGCCGAGCGTCCGGCCGTCGACCGTCTCCGAGTGCAGCAGGCCCTCGCGGTTACGAATCCGGCTCAGGGTCACGTCCGGCCCGACGGCCCGCGCCAACTGGTCCGCGTAGTCGTACTCGTACGTGGTCACCGCGCCGGCGGCGTCCTTGCGGACGGTCTGGCCGAGCTCGTTGTACTCGTACCGGACCGTCTCGCCGAGCGCGTTGGTCCGCTCGGTCAACCGGCCCGCCGCGTCGTACGCGTAGCCCAGGGTCCGGCCGTCGAAGTCCGTCTCCGCGGTCAGCCGGCCCGCCGGGTCGTAGTCGTACGTCCAGGTCAGCCCCTGCGGGCCGGTGACCTCCGTGAGCCGCAGTTCCAGGTCGTGCGCGAACGAGTAGCGGGCCCCGTCGGGACCGGTCCGCGCGACCAGGGAGTCGAAGTCGCCGTACTCGTAGACCGACCGGCCGCCGGCCGCGTCGGTGTGGCTGAGGCAGTTCCCCTCGCCGTCGTACACCCACGACTGCTCGCTGCCGTCGGGTTCCACCCGGCGCAGCAGGCGGCCCTCCACGCTCCACGTCAGCCGGGTGACCGCGCCGAGCGGGTCGGTGACGGTGGCAGCGCGGCCGAAGGAGTCGTACGTGTACCGGGTGACCGCGCCCAGCGGGTCGGCCGATTCGACGACGAGGCCCGCCGCGTTGCAGCGGAACGAGGCGGTTTCGCCCAGCGCGTTCGTCACCGAGGCGAGGTGGCCCCGGTCGTCGTACGTGAACCGGGACGTCGCACCGGAGGCGTCCCGCACGGCGACGGGGTTGCCGCGCTCGTCGTAGGTCCGGCGCACGGAGGTGCCGTCCGGCCGCGTGATGCGTTCGGGCAGGCCGAGGCCGTTGTACTCGATGGCCGTGCGGCGTCCGTCGGTGCGTTCGACGGAGGTGACGAGCCCGTTGTCGTCGTATGCGATCCGGGTCGTCAGCCCCAGCGGATCGGTGCGCGTCAGCAGCCGGTTGAAGGAGTCCCGCACGAAGCGGGTGGTGGAGCCGTTCGCGTCGGTCTCGGCGACGATCCGGGCCTTCTCGTCGACGTGGTAGCGGCGCTGGTGCCCGAGCGCGCCGGTGACCGTGGTGACGCCGTCCTCGTACGTGAAGCGCGAGTCCACGTGCCCGTTCGTGCCGGACTGGGCGACGCAGCGGTCCCGTTCGTCGTACGCGTAGTCGAAGTGGCGGCCGTTGCTGTCGGTCCACGAGACGATCCGGGCGCGGTCGTCGTACCCGAACCGCAGGGGCACGCCCGAGGAGTTGACGACCTCGGTCAGATTTCCCTCGGTGTAGCGGTAGTCGAGGACCTTGGTTCCGTCCGCGAGGGACAGCGAGGTGATCCGGCCGTCGGCGGTGGTGAGCCGCACGCGGTAGCCGCCGCTGTGGCTGATGCCCGTCGGAGCGCCGTCCGCGTCGTACTCGTAGGCGATCCAGCCCCCGTTGCGGTCGTCCAGCTGGACCAGGGCGCCCTCGGCGGTGAAGTGCCAGACGCGGCCCGATTCCGGGTCGGCCACCGTGTACCCGCCGTCCGGTGTGGCGGACAGGGGCCATCGTCGGCCGTGCGTGGGCAGCACCGGCAGACCCGGTGCCGGGTGCGGATAGGCGAGCACACTGCCGTCCTCGCCCAGGAGGAGGACACCGGCGGCGTCGATCTCCAGGCGCTGGTCGACGGTGCTCGCCCAGCTCGGACCGAACCAGCGGCCCGCCCGGTACGAGGACTCGAAGGAGCGGGTGAAGACCAGCGGCAGCGATCCCGGCAGGACGAGGTCGGTCTGCGGCAGGACCATCCGCCCGGTCGCCACGTCGACCGGGTCGTCGACGCACGTCTTGTCGGCCGGGGTGCGCGACGGACTGTCGGGGCCGTCGTTGTCGAGGTGGGTGCGACCCGGGCCCTTGAGGTCGTCGGCGTGCTTGGCGATGGACGCCGTCTTCTTCAGGGCGCCGAGGCCCTTGGAGCCGATGAGCTCGGGGAGCATCTTGCCGATGCCCTCGCTGGGGTCCTTCATGAACTCGTCGAGCATCTGCTTGCCCGCGCCCATGGGGTCGTTGACCGCCACGGCCAGGCCGGCGACCGTCGAGTTGAGGCTGGTCATGTACTCGGCGGGGTGGGTCAGGTTGTACGGGTCCATCGGGTTGACCGAGCGGACGAAGTTGACGAGACCCGCCGTGCCCTTGATCACGCCGCCCGCGAGGTGGGTCTGCGCGAGGTCCAGGTAGTCCATCCCGTCCTTGAGCTGCTCGGTGTACGAGGGCTTGGGCGGGGCGGCGTCGCGAGCCGCGCGGACCGCCGTACGGGCCGTCTCGGCCACTTCGTTGCGCTGGGTACGCGCCTCGTCGAGCTTGTCCTGGGCGGCCTTGACGAGGGGCTCGCCGGGATCGGTGAAGTCGTCGGCCGGCCGCGGCGGCAGCGTTTCCTTCTCCGCCTTCACCGCGGCCTTGTAGTCGGTGATCGACTTGTTGTAGGCGGTGCGCGCGTCCTGCGAGACCTTCTTGGCCTTGTTGTAGTCCTCCAGGGCCTCCTTGGCCCGGCGCTGCGCCCATTCGACGGTGTCCGCGAAGCGGTTCATCGCGTCGGCGGCCTTGCCGAAGGCTTCGGCCGCCTTGAACCAGCGCGGCGGTTCCTTGGCTATCGCCTCCCGGAACGCGTCGGCCGACGCGCCCTTCAGACCGTCGCCCTCCAGTCCCTTCAGACCGTTGCCGACCATGGTGAAGGAGGACTTGAAGTCGTCCAGGTGCGAGACCTGGGCGCGGATCTTCGACACGCTGCCGTAGACCAGCTTGTTCGGGTCCTCGGTCTGTCCGAGCTCCAGCTCCGAGACGTCCGCGCCGAGCTGGTTGGCGGCCGAGCGGCTCTTGTCACGGACCCAGTCACCGGCCTCGTCGAGCCCGACCTCCTCCGCCACGTCGGCGACCTTGTCGCCGGTCCACTCGATCGCGTCGCCGACGTCCTCGGCCCGGTCCTCGACCCAGTCCTCCGCCGAGTCCGGTACGAAGTCCCTCCAGCCCATCAGCTACCGCCCCCGCCGGCCTGGTCCAGCAGATCCTTGATCGAGCCGATCTTCCCGCTGGAGGTCAGCTTGTCGCCCGTGTCCGACCAGGTCTGCTTCATCTCCTGGCGGCTCTTCTCGAAGGACTCCGCGCTGTAGTCCGGCTTGTAGACGTCCGCCCGGAAGATGTCGCCCCAGCCCTTCTGCTCGATCTCGTCCTCGCTCGCGTGCGGATTGCCGTACGCGGCGTTCGCCACGACCTTGAACGCGCCCTGCATGTACTGGTCTTCCTCCCACACCGTGCCCGCCGCGATCCCGAGGTTCCCGGCCAGGGCACTGGCGTTCTGCACGAGACTGCGCACGCCCCACTCCCAGCGCTCGCAGAAGTCCTCGAAGTCGGTGGCCAGACCCATGTGTCCGGCCTCCATCCCCGTCATCGACAGATCGCTGAAACCGGCACCCTGCGAGGCACCGGCCGCATCCCCCGACTCGCGCAACTCGGCGATGGCCTTGCGCAGCCCGTCCTGGATGTTCTTGACCGCAGCCGGCGAGACCTCAAGGTCCCCGTCGCCCGCCATCAGACGGCATCCGCGGAGTCGGGCCCGGCATCCACGGCGCACGCGTCGGGCACGATGCCCACGACCGGCGGGAACAGCATCGAGCCCTCCTCGTCCGCCACGTTCACCGCGACGCCCGTCGGGCCCTCGGCCGCGGGTACCACCGCGTCGAGGAGTCGGGCGCCCAGGATCGAGAGGTACTCCCACTCACCGGCCGCGGCACCGGCACCGGCACTTCGCATCGCCGCGAACCGCGCCAGGGCCTCCTCGTCCGTGAAGGCATAGATCCAGCGGACGCCGCCCTGCCACCCCGACATCAGCCCGCCCTCGGGGCCCTCCGACAACGGCACGAGCAACGCGGTACGCCGAAATTCACCCAGCAAACTACTGGAGTGTCCCAATCCGCCTCGCATGGCGGCGATTTGCTCGGTAAGCCCCATCACGTACCCCATCCCCGAAGGGCAGTCGGCGCCCCCGATTCGCATACGTTACTTAGATACGCGCGGGAGTCCGAACGGTTCCACTCAGACCGATGGCCGGTCTCCGCGAGGGAGACCGGCCATCGGGTGGAGCGTTCTACGTGCCGCTACGACCAGGTGATCAGGCGGCGGGGGTGTTCCAGGACCGACGCGATGTCGGCCAGGAAGCGGGAGCCGAGCTCGCCGTCGATCAGACGGTGGTCGAAGGACAGCGCCAGGGTGGTGACGTGGCGCGGCTTGACCTTGCCCTTGTGGACCCACGGCTGGAGCTTGATCGCACCGACCGCGAGGATCGCGGACTCGCCCGGGTTCAGGATCGGCGTACCGGTGTCGACGCCGAAGACGCCGACGTTGGTGATGGTGATCGTGCCGTTCTGCATGTCCGCCGGGGAGGTCTTGCCGTCGCGGGCCGTGGCGACCAGCGCGGACAGCGACTCCGACAGCTCGCCGAGGGTCTTGGCGTGCGCGTCCTTGATGTTCGGGACGATCAGCCCGCGCGGGGTCGCCGCCGCGATGCCCAGGTTGACGTAGTGCTTGAGCACGATCTCCTGGGCCGCCTCGTCCCAGGACGCGTTGACGTCCGGGTTGCGGCGGATGGCCACCAGCACGGCCTTGGCGATGAGCAGCAGCGGGTTGATCCGCAGCCCCGCGAGGTCCGGGTCGGCCTTCAGCTCCTGGACCAGCTTCATCGTGCGCGTCACGTCGAAGGTGATGAACTCGGTGACGTGCGGCGCGGTGAAGGCCGAACCGACCATGGCCTGGGCGGTGACCTTGCGGACGCCCTTGACCGGGATACGGGTCTCCCGCGCCGAGGCGTCGACCGCGGGGGCCGCGGCCACCGCGACGGGCGCGACCACGGGGGCCGGAGCGGCCACGGGTGCGGCGGTCTGCGGGGTGATCGCCGCGGCGGCCGCCGCGTGGACGTCCTCCCGGGTCACGACCCCGCCGTCGCCGGTGGGGACCACCGAGGCCAGGTCGATGCCGAGGTCCTTGGCGAGCTTGCGCACCGGCGGCTTGGCCAGCGGCCGCTCACCGCTCGGCTGCGCCGGGACCGCGGGGAGCGGCGCCGGGGCGGCCGGAGCCGCCGGAGCGGGCGCGGCCACGGGGGCCGCCGTGCCGTTCTGCGCGGCCACGGCGGGTGCCGGGGCGGCCTTGCGCGGGCGGCGCTTGGTGGAGGACTCGGAGACCCCGTAGCCGACCAGCACGGGCTGGCGGGCGGCCGGGGCCGGCTCGGCGGCGGCCGGGGCCGCCTCCACGACTGCGGCGGCGGGGGCCGGGGCCTCCGCCTCGCCGGTCTGCACCGAGATGATGACCTGGCCGACGTCGACCGTGGTGCCCTCCTCGAAGAGGAGCGCGTGCACGACGCCGTCGAACGGGATCGGCAGTTCCACGGCGGCCTTGGCCGTCTCGACCTCGCACACGACCTGACCGTCGGTGACCGTGTCACCGGGCTGGACGTACCACTTGAGGATCTCGGCCTCGGTGAGGCCTTCGCCCACATCGGGCATCTTGAATTCGCGGATGGTCATGACGCGGGTCTCCTAGTACGCCAGCGAGCGGTCGACGGCGTCGAGCACCCTGTCCAGGCCGGGCAGGTACTCGTCCTCCAGGCGGGCCGGCGGGTACGGGGCGTGGAAACCGCCCACGCGCAGGACCGGCGCCTCCAGGTGGTAGAAGCACCGCTCCGTGATGCGAGCGGCGATCTCCGCGCCCACGCCGAGGAAGACCGGCGCCTCGTGGACGACCACGAGCCGGCGGGTCTTCTCGACCGAGGCCTGGATCCCGTCGAAGTCGACCGGGGACATCGAGCGCAGGTCGAGGACCTCCACCGACTTGCCCTCCTCGGCGGCCGCGGCGGCGGCCTCCAGGCAGACCTTCACCATCGGACCGTAGGCGGCCAGGGTGACGTCCGAGCCCTCGCGGCTGACGCGCGCCTTGTGCAGCTCACCGGGGATGGCGTCGAAGTCGACCTCGCCCTTGTCCCAGTAGCGGCGCTTCGGCTCGAAGAAGATCACCGGGTCGTCGCTGAGGATCGCCTGCTGGAGCATCCAGTAGGCGTCGCTCGCGTTCGAGGGGGAGACCACCTTGAGGCCCGGCACGTGCGCGAAGAGCGCCTCGGGGGACTCGCTGTGGTGCTCGACCGCGCCGATGCCGCCCGCGTACGGGATGCGCACGACGACGGGCATCTTGACCTTGCCCAGGGCGCGGGCGTGCATCTTCGCGAGCTGCGTGACGATCTGGTCGTACGCGGGGAAGACGAACCCGTCGAACTGGATCTCCACGACCGGTCGGTACCCGCGCAGGGCCAGACCGATGGCGGTGCCGACGATGCCGGACTCGGCGAGCGGGGTGTCGATGACCCGCTCCTCGCCGAAGTCCTTCTGCAGGCCGTCGGTGATCCGGAAGACGCCGCCGAGCTTGCCGACGTCCTCACCCATGATCAGGACTTTGGGGTCCTGCTCCAGCGCCTTGCGCAGCGACTCGTTGAGCGCCTTGGCGATCGACATCTTTTCGACAGCCATCAGTGACCCTCCTCGAAGGACGCGAGGTAGGCGGCGAACTGGGCGCGCTCCTCGTCGACGAGCGCGTGCCCGTCCGCGTAGACGTTCTCGAAGATCGCCATGGTGTCCGGGTCGGGCATGGCACGCACGGCCTCGCGCACGCGCTTGCCCATCGCCTCGCTCTCCGCCTCCAGCTCCGTGAAGAACGCCTCGTCGGCGCCCCCGGTGGCCAGCAGGTGGGCCTTCAGGCGCAGGATCGGGTCCTTCGCCTCCCAGGCCGCCGTCTCCTCGTCCCGCCGGTACTTCGTCGGGTCGTCGGAGGTGGTGTGCGCGCCCATGCGGTAGGTGAACGCCTCGACCAGGGTCGGGCCCTCGCCGCGGCGGGCGCGGTCCAGGGCCCAGCGGGTCACGGCCAGGCAGGCCAGCACGTCGTTGCCGTCGACGCGTACGCCCGGGAAGCCGAAGCCCTGCGCGCGCTGGTAGAGCGGCACGCGCATCTGGCGCTCGGTCGGCTCGGAGATCGCCCACTGGTTGTTCTGGCAGAAGAACACCACGGGGGAGTTGTAGACGGCGGAGAAGGTGAACGCCTCCGCGACGTCGCCCTGGCTGGACGCGCCGTCGCCGAAGTAGGCGATGACCGCGGAGTCCGCGCCGTCCTTGGCCACACCCATCGCGTAACCGGTCGCGTGCAGCGTCTGCGAGCCGATGACGATCGTGTAGAGGTGGAAGTTGTTGGTGTTCGGGTCCCAGCCGCCGTGGTTCACGCCGCGGAACATGCCGAGCAGGTTGGTCGGGTCGACCCCGCGGCACCAGGCCACGCCGTGCTCGCGGTACGTCGGGAAGACGTAGTCCTCGTCGTTCAGCGCCCGGCCGGAGCCGATCTGCGCGGCCTCCTGGCCGAGGAGCGAGGCCCACAGGCCCAGCTCGCCCTGACGCTGCAGGGCGGTCGCCTCGCCGTCGAACCGACGGGTCATGACCATGTCGCGGTACAGCCCGCGCAGGTCCTCGGTGGTGATGTCGGCGACGAAGGGGGCGAACTCGGCGTTCTCCGCGTTGTCGACGCGGTCCCCTTCGGGCGTCAGCAGCTGTACGAGCTGAGGTACGGCGTCCTGCGTCTGCGCGGTGGCAGCGGCGGGCTTGGCGGCGGCGTTCGCCGCGCCTGCCGCCCGCTTGGTGCCGCTGCTGCGTCGCGGCTTGCGCGCGGCAGTGCTCTCCACGGTCACGTGTGCTCCTCCGTCGGTCCGGCACCCGGGTTCTCCGGGGTCCAGTGCGGCTCACCTGTATCCGTAACGAGCGCACGGGGTGGGTGCGCCTCGCGTACGGGGATTCAGGCGTGACAGGTGTCCCGGCGAGTGCCCTGCGCAATGCACGTTACCCAGTGTGTCGCATAACTGCGAAACCCCGTTTGACCTGCGTTTTTGCTTGGATTTCCTAGTAAAAACGTAGCAACGGGAACAACCACTGGTCACAGCCTTGCAGGGGCCGGGAACAACGGCACGTTATCCCGGGTAACTCCGGCAGGGAAGGGGTGAGTGTGTGAAACTGACTTCGTGCGCGAAGACGGAAAAATCAAGGTATTCCTCCTGGACGACCACGAAGTGGTACGTCGGGGCGTCCACGAGCTCTTGTCGGTCGAAGAGGACATCGAGATCGTCGGCGAGGCCGGTACCGCCGCGGATGCCTTGGTCCGGATCCCCGCCACCCGTCCCGACGTGGCCGTCCTCGACGTCCGCCTCCCCGACGGCAGCGGTGTGGAGGTCTGCCGCGAGGTCCGCTCGCAGGACGAGGGCGTCAAATGCCTGATGCTGACCTCCTTCGCCGACGACGAGGCACTGTTCGACGCGATCATGGCCGGCGCCTCCGGTTACGTGCTCAAGGCGATCCGCGGCAATGAGCTGCTGAGCGCCGTGCGCGACGTCGCCGCCGGCAAGTCGCTCCTCGACCCGATCGCCACCGCCCGCGTGCTGGAGCGGCTGCGCGACGGGGGCAGGCCCGGCCGGGGCGACGACCGGCTGGCGAACCTCACCGAGCAGGAGCGGAAGATCCTCGATCTGATCGGCGAGGGTCTGACCAACCGCGTGATCGGCGAGCGCCTGCACCTGGCCGAGAAGACGATCAAGAACTACGTCTCCAGCCTGCTCTCGAAGCTGGGCATGGAGCGCCGCTCCCAGGCCGCCGCCTACGTGGCCCGCCTGCAGGCCGAGCGCCGCTGACCCCACCGCTCGCGCACCCTGGCGCCGTCACGCTTCGTGGCGGTACGCGGGACCAAGGTCCTCGGCCCTCGGGACGGGCTGCTCTTCCGCGGCGGGTGTCGGTGACCGAGAGTGGACGCCATGTCCCCCGAGGAACTCCACGCCGTCGACCTGCTGCGCCGGGTGCCGTACGGCCGCGTGGCCACCAGCATGCGCGCGCTGCCGTTCCTCGCGCTCGCCCGGCACATCGTGGTGGACGGCGGGGTGGTTCTGAGAATGCATTCCGGTTTCGGTCACCACCAGGCCTGCAACGGCAGTGTGGTGGCGTACGGGGCCGACAATTCGCATGCGCCCGACGCGGAACTCTGGTCGGTCCAGTTCACCGGAACGGCGCAGGTCATCGAGCCCACCAACGCCGAACTGGAGCTCTTCGGTCCCGTTCCGCATTTCATCGACGGCGAGGTCTTCGACCCCGTCTACATGCGTATAGAACCCCAGTTCGTCACCGTGCACTCGCTCGCCCGGAATCCGGACCGGCGGTACCAGCACGCCCTCTGACCCGCGCTCACACGGATACGGGGACGGGCCCGGCGGAATGGATTCCGCCGGGCCCGTCCCCGTATCCGTCTCACTCCTCCGAGTCGGTGGCGCCGCCCCCGCCGGGGCCGCCGGCGCCGCCACCGGCGCCGCCGTCCGTGGGCTTCGTCGACGGCTTCGTCGACGGGGTCGCCGAGGGGCTCGTGGAGGGCTTCCCCGACGACGAGGCGCTCGGCGAGGCCGTGCCCGTCGGCGAGTGCGTCGCGGTGGGCGTCGGCGTCGGGCTGAAGCTCTGCTGCCGGCTACGGGTCGGCGCGGGCGCGTTGTCGTTGGTGGACGGGGTGTTGTCCTGCGTCTGCGGCGGCTGGGTGACGTTCGGCGCCGAGGACTGGCTCGGCTGACCGCCCGGGGTGCTCTGGGTGGTCTCCGGCTTCTTCTTGTCGCCCTGGCCCACGGTGTTGACGGCGTAGGCCACACCGCCCATGACCGCCACGATCGCGAGAACGGCGAACAGCCAGCCCTTCCAGCGGCTGCCGCCGCGTTCCTCGTAGGCGTCGTATCCGTCGTAGCCGCCGTTGCCGACCTGGCCGTGGCCGCCCGGGAAGGCCGAGCCGTCGTCCGGGTTCAGCGACGGCACCATCGGCTGCTGGAACTGCGAGGTCGAGGCGTGCGCCCCGTACTGCTGCTGGCCGGCGTTCCCGGGCAGGGGCATGGCCGTGGTGGCCGAGGCGCCGCCCCGCCCGTGCGGCAGGGTCATGGTGACCGGACCGGTGCTCCAGGTGCCGGTGTTCGGCCCTTGGTCGTGCAGCATCTGGAGCGCGTACTGGACCAGCCCGCGCATCTCCTCGGCGCTCTGGAACCGGTCGTCCGGGTCCTTGGCGAGGGAGCGCATGACCAGGCCGTCGAGCTCCTGCGGGAGGTGCCGGCCCTCCGGCAGATGCGACGGCGGCACCGGCGCGTCCTGGACGTGCTGGTAGACCACCGACAGCGGGGTCTCACCGGTGAACGGGGGACGCAGCGCGAGCAGTTCGTAGAGCAGACAGCCGGTCGCGTACAGGTCGGAGCGGTGGTCGACGGCCTTGCCGAGGGCCTGCTCGGGCGACAGGTACTGCGGGGTGCCCATGACCATGCCGGTCTGGGTCATCGTCGACTGGGCGCCGTGCAGGGCGCGGGCGATGCCGAAGTCCATCACCTTGACCGCGCCGGTCTCGGTGATGATGACGTTCGCGGGCTTGATGTCGCGGTGCACGATGCCGTGCTGGTGCGAGTACGCGAGGGCTTCGAGCACGCCCGAGGTGATGATGAGCGCCTGCTCGGGGCCCGGGGCCTCGGCACTGAGCAGGAGGTCGCGGATGGTGCGGCCCTCGACGAGCTCCATGACGATGTACGGGACGGTGTTCGGACCGACCTTGTCCTCGCCCGAGTCGTACACGGCGACGACGGCGTGGTGGTTGAGTCCGGCGACGGACTGCGCCTCGCGCGTGAAGCGGGCCTTGGACACCGGGTCCTCGGCGAGGTCCGCGCGCAGCAGCTTCACGGCGACCGTGCGGCCCAGGCGGACGTCCTCGGCCGCGAACACCTCGGCCATGCCGCCGCGGCCCAGCCGGTGCGTCATCCGGTAACGGCCGTCTCCCACCAGGCCGCCGGCGCCCCAGTGCTCAGGACCATCGGTCATCCCGGCGCCGTTTCCATCGGGTTCGGGTGCCATCAGTCCTCGCCGTCGTATCTCTCGGTCGCCGCTCAGCGGTCGTCCTCTTCGTCGGTGCTCCGGTGAACGCTACAGCCTCCGAACCGGTCACCGTTCGGACAAGGCCGCCTGTGCACGTGTGGTCACGGAACGGGCACCTGGCTTGACGTGTGCTTGCCCTGCGGCAGACTGGGCGCCAATGCGCCCGGCCAGCGGCGTGGGGACACATCCCGAGGGGAAGCAACAGTCATGAGCCAGGACGGCACTCAGGGCCAGTACGCGGGCGGCTCTCTGGCCGGTGGCCGTTACCAGCTAAGGGACTTGCTCGGTGCGGGCGGCATGGCGTCCGTGTACCTGGCGTACGACTCGGCCCTCGACCGACAGGTCGCCATCAAGACGCTGCACAGCGACCTCGGCCGCGAGCAGTCCTTCCGCGAACGGTTCCGCCGCGAGGCCCAGGCTGTAGCGAAACTGTCGCACACGAACATCGTCTCGGTATTCGATACGGGCGAGGGCGAAGTGACGTTCGGCGGCGCCGCCGCGGGTGACGGCGCGGTGATGCCGTACATCGTCATGGAGTACGTGGAGGGCCGGCCGCTGGGCTCGGTGCTGGAGGAGGACATCCGCCAGTACGGGGCCATGCCGGCCGACAAGGCGCTGAAGGTGACGGCCGACGTGCTGGCCGCGCTGGAGACCAGCCACGAGATGGGGCTCGTCCACCGCGACATCAAGCCCGGCAACGTTATGGTGAACAAGCGTGGCGTGGTCAAGGTGATGGACTTCGGCATCGCCCGCGCCATGCAGTCGGGGGTCACCTCGATGACGCAGACCGGCATGGTCGTCGGCACCCCCCAGTACCTCTCGCCCGAGCAGGCGCTGGGGCGCGGGGTCGACGCCCGTTCCGACCTCTACTCCGTCGGCATCATGCTCTTCCAGCTGCTGACCGGACGCATCCCCTTCGACGCGGACTCGCCGCTGGCCATCGCGTACGCCCACGTGCAGGAGGAGCCGGTCGCCCCGTCCTCCGTGAACCGGTCGCTGACCCCGGCGATGGACGCGCTGGTGGCGCGGGCCCTGAAGAAGAACCCGAACGAGCGTTTCCCCACGGCCGCGGCCATGGGCGACGAGGTCGCGCGGGTGCTGGGCTCCGGGCAGACCGGTGCGCCGGTCATCGTCCAGGGCCAGGCTCCCCCGAGCAGCGGCGCGGGCGTGGCCTCGGCCGTGTTCCCGCCGGTGGAGTCCGGGTACCAGGCGCCCCCGCAGTCGGTGCAGCAGCCGTACCAGGCTCCGCACACCCCGACGCCGGCCCCGTACGCGCCGACGCCGGCCCCGCAGCAGCACGCGCAGGGTGGCTACGCCTACCCGCACACGCCGGCGCCGCAGCAGTACGCGCCGCAGACCCCGCCGCCGTACACGATCTCCCCGTCCACGGCGGGCACGACCTCGGGGTCCGGTGGCGGCAAGCGGAACATGCCGGTGCTCGTGGGCGCGATCGCGGTGGCGCTGCTGGCCGTCGGCGGTCTGATCGCGGCGCTCTCGATGGACGGCGACAAGGACAAGGGGACGACCGCGGACCCGGGGGCCTCCACGTCCGCCGGCGCCTCCGCCAAGGCCGGGTTCAAGGGGCCGGACACCACGCGCACGATCGACCCGAAGAAGTGCACGGAGCCGGTGAAGCACTACAGCGAGTCCGGCAAGTACATGGCGCCGGACTTCAAGTACAAGAACCTGCTCTCGGTGAAGGAGTGCATCCAGGCCTCGGGCGGCAGGTACAAGATCGAGACGAAGGACGAAGCCGTGTACGGCAAGGACACGGTGCTGTTCCAGACCCCGGCCGCCGGGGACAAGATCGACAAGGAAGGCACGGAGTTCACGCTGACCGTGTCGACCGGCAACCCCGAATAGCGCGAAGGACACCGCCGCACGGCGGCGCGGCAGGCGCCGCGGTCCGACACACCGGCATCCCGGACACCCTTATGGGGCGTCCGGGATGCCGCTTTTGCCCCACTATGTAAATCTGGGCGCATATCTCTGACGCGCAGCGAGCAGCTCGTGGCTCGGGACGGGAGGGGCTCCCCGTGATCCAAGGCTTCCGCCCGCCGCACTGGCTGGCCTGCGCGGCTCTCGCGGCCGCCTCCCTCGCGCCCACCGCCTCCGCCTACGCCAGCCCCTTTCTCGCCCCGTCCCGGCACGTCGCGGCGCCCGCCTCGCCCGCCTCCTCCGCCCCGCCCGACGTCCGCTACGAGGCACTGGCCGGCAGCCTCGCCGGCGTCGGCCGCGAGCACCCCGGGCGACCGGTGGGCGAGCCCGCCAACCCGGAGCTGGTGGTGGCCTCCCGGCCCCGGGCGCCGGTCCGCCCGCACACGCGCACCGAGCCCTCCCCCCGGCCGACGAACAGCCGCGGCACCGGCGACATCACCGCCCCGCTCCCCCCGCCGTCGGTGGTCACCGCCCTCGGCACCGGGACCAACGACCGGGCCGCCGACCTGGCCGCGCACATACTGCCGCTCGGCACCGGATTCGCCCTGATGGGCCTCGGCCTCGGCTACCTCGGAGTGCGCCTGCGCCGCGGGATCTGAGCCGCCCGGACCACCTCGCCCGGGCCGGCTGCGGGCCGGGTCCCGGGTCCGCTCCGGGCCGACCGCCGGTCCGTTCCGGGCGCGCGTCCCCCCTGCGACGTACACCTCAGGATGGTTGCAGGGAGTGAACATACTCGGTATACATACTGAGTATGTCGATCCGTCACGGGCTACTCGCCCTGCTGGAACGGGGTCCTCGGTACGGCTCCCAGCTACGCACCGAGTTCGAATCCCGCACCGGCTCCACCTGGCCGCTCAACGTCGGGCAGGTGTACACGACCCTCGCCCGTCTCGAACGGGACGGCCTCGTCGCACCCGACGGCGAGGACGCCGCCGGCCACACCCTCTACGCCATCACCGACGCCGGGCGCACCGAGCTGCTCCAGTGGTACGAGCGCCCCGTGGACCGCGCCAACCCACCCCGCGACGAGCTGTCCATCAAGCTCGCCATGGCCGTGGGCGCGCCCGGCGTGGACATCCGCGCCGTCATCCAGTCCCAGCGCCACGCCACGATCAAGGCGATGCAGGACTACACCCGGCTCAAGGCCACGGCGCTCGCCGCGGTCGAGAGCGGCCGGTCCCACGAGCGCGACGACGTGGCCTGGCTGCTCGTCCTGGAACAGCTGATCTTCCAGACCGAGGCCGAGGCCCGCTGGCTGGACCACTGCGAAGCCCGGCTGGTCCGGCTCTCCCTGCCGGCCGACCGGAGAGCCGCCGAAGCCGAACCACCCCAGGCCGCCGCGGCCGAGACCCCGGCCCCGCCCACCACCGACCGGCCCTGGCGTACCGCTCGTACGCGTCGTGGCTGAACCACCGTTCCAGGGGGGACACTCCATGCCTGACCAGCCCCAGCCCCAGCGGCCCGTACTGCAGTTGGACCAACTCGTCCGCACGCACGGCAGCGGCGCCACCGAGGTGCACGCCCTGCGGGGGATCAACCTCTCCGTGTTCCCCGGCGAACTCGTCGCCGTCATGGGCCCCTCCGGCTCCGGCAAGTCCACGCTGCTCACCCTCGCCGGCGGCCTCGACACCCCGAGCAGCGGCCGGGTGATCGTCGAGGGCACCGACATCACCGCCGCGAGCCGCAAGCAGCTGGCCGCCCTGCGCCGCCGCAGCATCGGGTACGTCTTCCAGGACTACAACCTGATACCGGCCCTCACCGCCGCCGAGAACGTGGCACTGCCCCGGGAACTCGACGGCATCTCCGCCCGCAAGGCCCGCGCCTCCGCGGTCGCCGCGCTGGAGGAGATGGGCCTCGGTCAGCTCGCCGACCGCTTCCCCGACGAGATGTCCGGCGGCCAGCAGCAGCGCGTGGCCATCGCCCGCGCCTTGGTGGGCGACCGCCGACTGGTCCTCGCTGACGAGCCGACCGGCGCCCTCGACTCCGAGACCGGCGAGTCCGTCCTCGCCCTGCTGCGCGCCCGCTGCGACGCGGGCGCGGCCGGGATCCTCGTCACGCACGAGCCGCGGTTCGCCGCCTGGGCCGACCGCGTGGTCTTCCTGCGCGACGGCAGCGTGGTCGACGAGACCCTGCGCAGCCACGCCGACTCGCTCCTCTCCGGGCAGGCGGCCGGCCAGTGACCTCTCCGCTCCAAGGCTGGTACCACTCCTGGATCGCGGCCCTGCGCATAGCCCGCCGCGACGCCTGGCGCGCCAAGGGCCGCAGCGCCCTCGTCCTCGCGATGCTCGCCCTGCCGATCATCGGAGTGAGCGCCGCCGACCTCACGCTGCGCAGCGCCGAACTCTCCCCCGAGCAGTCGCTCACCCGGACGCTCGGCGCCGCCGACGCCCGGGTGAACGCCTCGTACATGTCCGGGGCCATCAACCAGAGCCCCGACGGCAAATCCTCCGCGCCCGTCGGCGGCTACAAGAACTTCGACCCCTCGAAGTCCCCGCGGGAGAAGCCGGCACCGGTGGAGGCCGCGCTCCCGCCCGGGGCCCAGGTCCTCAAGGACACCGGCGGCTACGCCAAGGTCCGCACCACGCACGGGCTGCTCGACACCCACCTGCGCGAACTCGACACGCACAGCCCGCTGGTGAAGGGCCTGATCACGCTCGACCGCGGCCGGCTGCCCGAGAGCTCGGGCGAAGTCATCGCCACCCAGGCCTTCCTGAGGGACTCCGGCCTGTTCGTCGGATCGTCGGTCACCCCGCGCGGCGCCACCTCCCCGTACAAGATCGTCGGCGCCTACGAGCTGCCGGACGAACTGGAACGCCCGCAGATCATCGCCCCGCCCGGGACGCTGATCGCCCCGCTGAACAAGGCGGTGGCGGACACCGGCGGCCGCGCGGTGTCCCCCGACGACACCTACCTGGTCAAGGTCGGCGGCGCGGGTGTCACCTGGGACGCCGTCAAGGCGGCCAACGCCAAGGGCCTGGTCGTCATCTCGCGCGCCGTCATCCTCGACCCGCCCGCCGACTCCGAGGTCCCGCTCTACCGGGACGAGCCGAAGGCCATGTTCGAGCGCGACGGCAACAGGGTCGTCCAGATGGCCATCCTGGCCACTGTCGCGGGCCTGGCCATGCTGGAGATCTGCCTGCTCGCCGGACCGGCCTTCGCGGTCGGCGCCCGCCGCTCGCGCCGCCAGCTCGGCCTGGTCGGCGCCAACGGCGGAGACCGGCGCCACATCCGCTCCATCGTGCTCTCCGGCGGCCTGGTCCTCGGCGCCGTCGCCGCCGTGACCGGCACCGTCATCGGCGTCCTGCTCACCGTCCTCCTGCGGCCGGTGCTGGAGGGGACCCTCGGCAGCCGCTTCGGCGGCTTCGACTTCCGTCCCCTGGAACTGGCCGGCATCGCCCTGCTCGCCGTGATCACCGGCCTGCTGGCCGCGATCGTCCCCGCCGTCACCGCCTCCCGGCAGACCGTGCTGGCCTCGCTGACCGGCCGCCGCGGCATCCGCAAGGCCAACCGGGTGCTGCCCGTCCTCGGCCTGATCGCCGTCGCCGCCGGCGCCGCGATCGCCCTCTACGGCACCACCTCGCGGCTCGGCAGCACCGTCGTGGCGGGCGGCAGCGCCCTCGCAGAACTCGGCATCGTCGCCCTCACCCCGGTCCTCGTCGGCCTGTTCGGCCGGCTCGGCCGGTGGCTGCCGCTGTCGCCGCGGCTCGCGCTGCGCGACGCCGTGCGCAACCGCGGGCGTACGGCCCCCGCCGTGGCCGCCGTCCTGGCCGCCGTCGCCGGAACCGTCGCCGTCGCGACGTACGAGCGGAGCAACGACGTCCAGATGCGCCAGGAGTATCGGGCCGACCTGCCGCACGGCACCGGGGTGCTGACGGCCCACGAGAACAGCGAGTACAAGCAGGTGCCCGCCCTGCGCGAGACCCTCTCCAAGCAGCTGCCGCTGACGCAGCGGGCGGACTTCGAGCGGCTCGTCGTCGGCAAGCCCAGCTGCGAGTCCTTCGCCTCGGAACCCGGCTGCGGCCGTGTCGAGGTCATCACGCCCAAGGAGCAGCGCTGCCCGCTCTACGAGGACCCCAAGGGCGGCGAATCGTTCCCCCTGGAGCGGCAGAGGGAACTGCGCCAGGACTGGCGCTGCCAGGAGTCCCGGTACGGCACGCAGTACCCCGTCCTCGTCGGCGACGAGAAGGTGCTGAGCGTGCTCGCGGTCACCGACCCGGGCTCCGTGGCCGCCCTCAAGGCCGGTCAGGCCGTCTCCTTCGACAAGCGCCAGGTCAAGGACGGCAAGCTCACCCTGCGGGTCATCACCGACTCGGGGGAGAACGACATCATGCGCGGGCACTACGACGAGACGCCCGGTGAGGACAAGGTCCTCCCCGTCCACCAGGTACCCGACTCGGTCGTGGGCTGGGGCGTCGAGCTGATCCTGCCGCCCTCGGCGGCCAAGGCCGCCGGACTGGCCACCGCGCCCGTGGGCTCGTACTTCAGCCTCGACGGGATCCCGACCAGCGAGCAACGCCAGAAGCTGGACGGGGAGATCGACCGGATGGGCCTGGACACCTCCCTGCGCATCGAGAAGGGCTACGAGGGCGACAACAGCCTCGCCATGCTCGCCCTCACCATCTTCGCGGGGATCGTCACCATCGGCGCGGCCGGCATCGCCACCGGGCTGGCCCAGGCCGACGCCGAGGCCGACCTGAAGACGCTGGCCGCGGTGGGCGCCGCGCCGCGGGTCCGGCGGACGCTGAGCGGCTTCCAGTGCGGGGTGGTCGCCGTGATGGGCGTCGTCCTGGGCTCGGCCGCCGGAATCCTGCCCGCCATCGGCCTGCGCCTGACGGAGCAGCGGGTGGCGGAGACGCTCCGCCTGGAGTCGATCGAGGAGGGCTTCACGCCGGTGACGGAAGCGGTGCCGTTCGTGCCGATCTCCGTCCCGTGGGAGACCCTCGGCGGGCTGCTCGTCGTGGTGCCGCTGGGCGCGGCCCTGCTGGCGGCCCTGGTCACCCGCTCCAGCGGCGCACTGGCCCGCCGGGCCGCCGGGTAGCTCCGAGGCCCGGAACCGGTACCAGGCTGGTGCCCCCGTACAGGGTGGATCACGACTGTACGGGGGCACACCGTGTGAGTACGGAGGTGTGCGAGAGAATGACGGCATGGAGATGCCGAGGAGTGAACGGTCGCAGGACAGCCCCCCGCACGTCCTGATCGTGGGACAGGACGGGACGGCGGTCGGCGACGCCGATGACGAGTCGCGCGAGGTCCCGGTGACGGAAATGGTCGAACAGCCCGCCAAGGTCATGCGGATCGGCAGCATGATCAAGCAACTCCTGGAAGAGGTACGTGCCGCGCCTCTCGACGAGGCGAGCCGGGTCCGGCTCAAGGACATCCATGCCGCCTCCGTCAAGGAGCTGGAGGACGGCCTGGCCCCGGAGCTCGTGGAGGAACTGGAGCGCCTGTCCCTCCCGTTCACCGAGGAGGCCATCCCCTCCGAGGCCGAACTGCGGATCGCCCAGGCCCAGTTGGTGGGCTGGCTGGAAGGCCTCTTCCACGGCATCCAGACGGCCCTGTTCGCACAGCAGATGGCGGCGCGGGCCCAGTTGGAGCAGATGCGCCGCGCCCTCCCGCCGGGCGGGCCGCACGACGACGACGAGGACGGCGGCCACGGCGCGATCCGCTCCGGCCCCTACCTCTAGCCCTCCGGCGAACAGCGCAAGCGGGTCCGGCCCCCGCCCCACGGCGAGGCCCGGACCCGCTTCCGCGTCGCCCCCTCGACCCCACCGGCGCGCTGTGTCAGCCCCGCCGGCGTTTGAGGCGCCCCCTCACCCCCACCGGCACCCGAGCCGCTCTTTCAGCCCCGCCGGCGTTTGAGGCGCGGGGGTCCGGGGGCAGCGCCCCCGGCAACGGCGCCGCACCCGGCACCCGCACCGCACGGTCCGCCAGGTCCGGCTCCCGGCCGGGGACATGGCCACCTCATACTCAAGGGCATGAGCTACGACGCGATCGTGCTGGCCGGCGGCGCCGCTCGGCGACTCGGCGGGGCCGACAAGCCCGCGCTGAGCGTCGGCGGCCGCGCACTCCTCGACCGCGTCCTCGACGCCTGCCCGGACGCCCGGACCACCGTCGTCGTCGGCGATCGCCGCGCCACCGCGCGCCCGGTCCACTGGACCCGCGAGGACCCGCCCGGCGGCGGCCCCGTGGCCGCACTGGACGCCGGGCTGCGCCGGACCACCGCCGAGCTGGTCCTCGTACTCTCCGCCGACCTGCCGTTCCTCGACCGGGAGACCGTACGGGCCCTGCTGGCGGCCCCGACCGCGCCCGCGGGCCCCGGCAGAGACGCGGCCCCGGGCAGGGACGCGGCCCCCGGCAGGGACGGGGCGATGCTCCGGGACCCCGACGGCCGGGACCAGCCGCTGGTCGCCGCCTATCGGGCCGAGCCGCTGCGCCGCGAGATCGCCCTGCTCGCCGCCGAGCACGGCACCCTCACCGGGCTGCCGCTGCGCGCGCTCACCGCCGAACTGGACCTCGCCCGCATCACCTCCCGGCCACTCGCCTCCTTCGACTGCGACACCTGGGACGATCTCGCCGCCGCCCGCGCCCGGATCAGGGAGCATGGAAGCGTGCTGGAGCAATGGATCACCGCCGTCAAGAGCGAGCTGGGCATCGACCTCACCGTCGACACCAAGGCCCTGCTCGACCTCGCCCGGGACGCCGCCCACGGCGTCGCCCGGCCCGCCGCCCCGCTGACCACCTTCCTGGTCGGCTACGCGGCCGCCCACGCCGCCGCCACCGGCGCCGACCCCGCCCAGGCCGTCGCCGAGGCCTCCCGCAAGGCGGCCGACCTGGCGCTGCGCTGGGCCGACGAGGCAGCGGCCGACTCCGCCGAACAGAACGGCTCCGGATGACCCCCACGAACTCCGCCGAGCAGGCCCTCGACGAGGCCCTGGCGCTGGTCAGTCGCGTCCCCGAAGGCGGCGTCGGCGATCGCTCGGGCCCTGCGGGCGGCGGCGGCACGGGCGCCCACCGCGCGACCGGCTGGCAGCGGGCCCGGGACACCGCCGCCCGCGCCGGGAGCGGGGTGCGGCCCCGTACCCACCGGGTGCCCCTCGCGGCCGCCCTCGGCGAGGTCCTGGCCGCTCCCTTGGACGCGCTCACCGACCTGCCGTCCTTCGACACCTCGGCCATGGACGGCTGGGCCGTCTCGGGCCCCGGCCCCTGGAGCGTGCGCGCCGGCGGCGATGTCCTGGCCGGCTCCGAGCGGCCGGAGCCCCTGACGGACGGCGAGGCCGTACGGATCGCCACCGGCGCCCGGATCCCCGCCGACGCCACCGCCGTCATCCGCAGCGAGCACTGCCGCGAGGCCGGCGCCCAGCTCTTCGCCGACCGGCCCGTCCTCACCGGCCAGGACATCCGCCCGCGGGGCCAGGAGTGCCGCTCCGGCGACCTGCTGCTGCCCGCCGGCTCCCTGGTCACCCCGGCCGTCCTGGGGCTCGCCGCGGCCGCCGGGTACGACGAGCTGACCACCCGGCCGCGCCCGCGCGTGGAGATCCTCGTCCTCGGCGACGAGTTGCTCACCGAGGGCCTCCCGCACGAGGGTCTGGTCCGCGACGCCCTCAGCCCCATGCTCGGTCCCTGGATCGACCGCCTCGGCGCCGAGGTCATCGGCACACGGCGGCTCGGCGACGACCCGGCGGGGGCCGCGGCCCTGCTGGAGGCGGTCACCACCAGCACCGCCGATGTCCTCGTCACCACCGGCGGCACCGCCGCCGGACCCGTCGACCACGTCCACCCGGTACTGCGCGAGGCCGGCGCCGAACTGCTGGTCGACGGCGTGGCGGTGCGCCCCGGGCACCCCATGCTGCTGGCCCGCGTCGAGACCGGGACGCCCGAGGCATCGGCGGTGCGCCATGTGGTCGGGCTGCCCGGAAACCCGCTGGCCGCCGTCTCCGGGCTGCTGACCCTCGCCGAACCGCTGCTGCGCGCCCTCGCCGGCCGCCGCAGGCGCCCCCGCTACACGGCGCCGGTGCAGGGCGACGTACCCGGCCACCCGTACGACACCCGGCTGGTGCCGGTCCTGCTGAGCGACGAGCACGCGGTGCCGCTGCGCTACCACGGACCTGCGATGCTGCGGGGTGTGGCCGCCGCCGACGCGCTGGCCGTCGTACCGCCCAAAGGCGCGCGGTCCGGACAGGAACTGGAGATTCTCGATCTGCCCTGGGCTTCTGGAGGATGTTTCACGTGAAACTGCACGGCCAGGACTCCATGGCCCGCGGCGCCGACGAGAAACTCGTCTCCCGGCGCATCAAGCTGCCCAAACGCGTCGTCGAGGCTCCGCTGAGCCAGGTCGGCAAGCGTCTGCTGATGGCCCTGTTCGTGCTCTTCCTCACGGTGTTCGTCGTGTGGCTGGACCGGGGCGGCTACCACGACAACGCCAACGAGCAGGTCGATCTCCTCGACTGCTTCTACTACGCGACGGTGACGCTGTCCACGACCGGTTACGGCGACATCGTGCCGTACAGCGACAGCGCACGGCTGATCAACATTCTGGTGATCACGCCCCTGCGCGTGCTGTTCCTGATCATCCTGGTCGGTACCACCCTGGAAGTCCTGACGGAACGGACGAGGGAAGAGTGGCGGCTCAAGCGCTGGAGGAAGAACTTGCGTGAGCACACGGTCGTCGTCGGCTTCGGCACGAAGGGCCGCTCGGCCCTTCTGACGCTGCTGGCCACCGGCCTCTCCAAGGAACAGGTCGTCATCGTCGACCCCAGCGCCAAGGTGATCGACACCGCCAACGCGGAGGGGTTCACCGGCGTGGTCGGCGACGCCACCCGCTCCGACGTCCTGCTCCGCGCCGAGCTGCAGAAAGCCCGTCAGATCGTCATCGCCACCCAGCGGGACGACACGGCGGTCCTGGTCACCCTGACCGCCCGGCAGCTCAACCGCGGGGCGAAGATCGTCGCCGCGGTGCGCGAGGAGGAGAACGCCCCGCTGCTGCGCCAGTCCGGGGCCGACGCCGTCATCACGAGCGCGAGCGCGGCCGGTCGGCTGCTGGGCCTGTCGGTGCTCAGCCCGAGCGCGGGCACCGTGATGGAGGACCTGATCCAGCAGGGCAGCGGGCTCGACCTCATCGAACGCCCCGCCCGCAAGGCCGAGGTCGGCAAGTCGGTACGGGACACCGAGGACCTGGTCGTGAGCGTGCTGCGCGGGCACCGGCTGCTCGCCTACGACGACCCGCACGCGAGCCCGATCCAGCTGACGGACCGTCTCATCACCATCGTGCGGGCGGTACCGCCCACGTCGCCCGCCGTGCGGCTGGGTCCTGCCGAGTAGCCGCGCCGTGGCGTAGCCTCCGGGCCATGCATGCGATCACCATCGAGCAGCCCGGCGGCCCCGAGGCCCTCGTCTGGGCCGACGTACCCGATCCGGTGCCCGGCGAGGGCGAGGTCCTCGTCGAGGTCGCGGCGAGCGCCGTGAACCGCGCCGACGTACTCCAGCGACAGGGGTTCTACGATCCGCCGCCCGGCGCCTCGCGCCATCCGGGGCTGGAGTGCTCCGGGCGGATCTCCGCGTTGGGGCCGGGGGTGTCCGGCTGGTCCGTGGGCGACGAGGTGTGCGCCCTGCTGGCCGGCGGCGGCTACGCGGAGCGGGTGGCCGTGCCGGCGGGCCAGTTGCTGCCGGTCCCGGCGGGCGTGGACCTGGTGACGGCGGCCGCACTGCCCGAGGTCGTCACGACGGTGTGGTCCAACGTCTTCATGGTGGCCGGACTGCGGCCCGGCGAGACCCTGCTGGTGCACGGCGGGTCCAGTGGGATCGGCACGATGGCGATCCAGCTGGCGAAGGCGGTGGGCGCGACGGTCGCCGTGACGGCTGGCGGCCCCGAAAAGCTGGCGCGCTGCAAGGAGCTGGGCGCGGACATCCTGATCGACTACCGCGAGCAGGACTTCGTGGCCGAGCTGCGCGAGGCGACGGGCGGGGCCGGGGCGGACGTGATCCTGGACATCATGGGCGCCAAGTACCTCGCCCGGAACGTGGACGCGCTGGCCGTGAACGGGCGGCTCGCGGTGATCGGGCTCCAGGGCGGGGTGAAGGCCGAGCTGAACCTCGGCGCGCTGCTGGCCAAGCGGGCGGCGATCACCGCCACCTCGCTGCGGGCCCGCCCTCTGGAGGAGAAGACGGCCATCGTCGCCGCCGTACGCGAGCACGTGTGGCCGCTGCTGGCCGCCGGACGGATCCACCCGGTGGTCCACGCGACGTTCCCGATGGCCGAGGCGGCCGAGGCCCACCGCGTGCTGGAGTCCAGCAGCCACGTGGGCAAGCTGCTGCTCACGGTGTGAGAGCCGGGCGCGGCGCCGCTGCGGGGGCTACGCCCCGAACCCCCGGTCCTCACACGCCGGACGGGCTGAAATTCAGCGCCGCCGGCGTGTGAGCCGCGGGGTCCGGGGCGGAGCCCCACAGGACAGCCGGCCGCGCCGAGCTACAGGCTGCGCAGCAGGACCGCCGGGGATTCGACGCAGTCGGCCACGTAGCGCAGGAAGCCGCCCGCCGTGCCGCCGTCGCAGACCCGGTGGTCGAAGGTCAGCGACAGCTGGACGACCTTGCGGACCGCCAGCTGACCCTCGTGCACCCAGGGCTTGTCGATGATCCGGCCCACGCCCAGCATCGCCGCCTCGGGGTGGTTGATGATCGGCGTGGAGCCGTCGACCCCGAACACCCCGTAGTTGTTCAGGGTGAAGGTGCCGCCGGTCAGATCGGCCGGAGCCAGCTTCCCGGACCGGGCGAGCTCCGTCAGCCGGGCGAACTCCGCCGACAGGGACTCCGGGTTGCGGTGCTGCGCGTCCCGGACCACCGGGACCACCAGGCCCCGCTCGGTCTGCGCGGCGAAGCCCAGGTGCACCGACGGGAGCCGGACGATCTCCTTGGCCGCCAGGTCCACGGTGGAGTTGAGCTCCGGGTACTTGGCCAGCGCGGCCGTGCAGATCCGGGCCAGCAGCGCGAGCACCGAGATCTTGGGCCCGCCCACCGCGTTCATCGCGGCTCGGGCGGCCATCAGCTCGGTGGCGTCGGCGTCGACCCAGCAGGTGGCGTCCGGGATCTCCCGGCGGCTGCGCGACAGCTTCTCGGCGACCGCACCGCGCACGCCCTTGAGCGGGATCCGCTCGCCCTGCGCCGCCACCGCCGGGGCCACCGGGGCGGCCGGGGCCGGCTCGGGTGCCCGCAGCGCGGCCAGCGCCGCCTCGACGTCGGCCCGCAGGATCAGACCCTCGGGCCCCGACCCCTTCAGTGCGCGCAGGTCGACCCCGCCGTCCTTGGCCAGCTTGCGCACCAGCGGCGAGATCACGGGCACCGGACCGGCGGACACCACGGGAACCACCGGGGCGGCCGGGGCGACCGGGGCCACCACGACGGGCGCCGAGACCGCGGCGG
This sequence comes from Streptomyces sp. CLCI03, assembly GCF_053615355.1. Lineage (NCBI taxonomy): Bacteria > Bacillati > Actinomycetota > Actinomycetes > Kitasatosporales > Streptomycetaceae > Streptomyces > Streptomyces sp. CLCI03. The sequence continues at coordinate 4,043,374 of NZ_CM132132.1, forward strand.
TGACGGGTCGCACCCGTCGCCGACGCGCCGGGCGCGAGTGGTCCTCGCCGTAACCGATCAGGGGTCGGGGCACGTTGCCGGAGCCCTCGGCCTCGGCCGCCTGCGCGGCCGGGGCCTCCGGGAGCGACGACGCCCCCACCGCCACGGTGATCAGCGGTGCTCCGACGGGCAGTTCCGTGCCCTCCTCCCCGAAACGGGCGGTGACGACACCGCCGTAGGGGCACGGAACCTCCACCATCGCCTTGGCCGTCTCGACCTCGACCACCGGCTGGTCGATGGCGACGACATCGCCCACCGCGACCAGCCAGCGGACGATCTCGGCCTCGGTCAGGCCCTCCCCGAGATCGGGAAGCTTGAATTCCATTACCTGCGGCATCAGTTCTCCCACTGCAGGCGTGCCACGGTGTCCAGGATCCGGTCCACACCCGGCAGGTGGTGCTTCTCCAGCATCGGCGGCGGGTACGGGATGTCGAAGCCCGTCACCCGCAGCACCGGCGCCTCCAGGTGGTGGAAGCAGCGCTCGGTGACGCGGGCGGCGATCTCCGCGCCCGGTCCGCCGAAGCCGCCGGCCTCGTGGACCACCACCGCGCGACCGGTGCGACGTACGGACTCCACGACCGTCTGCTCGTCGAAGGGGACGAGGGAGCGCAGGTCGACGACCTCCAGGTCCCAGCCCTCCTCGCGCGCCGCCTCGGCCGCCTCCAGGCAGACCGGGAGCGAGGGTCCGTAGGTGATCAGGGTCGCGCTCGTACCGGCGCGCCGGACCAGCGCCTTGCCGATGCCGGGCACGACCGTCGGCGCCTCGGGACGCCAGTCGGCCTTCGACCAGTAGAGCCGCTTCGGCTCCAGGAAGACCACCGGGTCGTCGCTCGCGATCGACGCGCGCAGCAGCCCGTACGCGTCCTCGACCGTCGCCGGGGTCACCACGTGCAGGCCGGGCGTGGCCACGTAGTACGCCTCGGAGGAGTCGCAGTGGTGTTCCACACCGCCGATCCCGCCGCCGTAGGGCACGCGGATGGTGATCGGCAGCGGCATCGCGCCGCGGGTGCGGTTGCGCATCTTCGCCACGTGCGAGATCAGCTGCTCGAACGCCGGGTAGGCGAAGGCGTCGAACTGCATCTCCACGACCGGCCGCAGCCCGTACATGGCCATGCCGACCGCCGCGCCCAGGATGCCCGCCTCCGCGAGGGGGGTGTCCGTGCAGCGCTCCTCGCCGAACTCCTTCGCGAGGCCGTCCGTGATCCGGAAGACCCCGCCGAGCGTCCCGACGTCCTCGCCCATGACGTGGACCGTCGGGTCCTCGGCCATCGCGTCGCGCATCGCGCGGGTCAGCGCCTGCGCCATCGTCGCGGGCTTGGCCCCCGTCTTCGCGGACTTCGCCGCCGCCACCGTCGTCACGCCTGGTCCTCGGCTTCCAGCTCTGCGCGCAGCATGGCCGCCTGCTCCCGCAGGCGGTCCGTCTGCTCCGCGTACACGTGCGCGAACAGGTCCATCGGGTCCACCACCGGGTCCGCGTTCATCCCCTCGCGGAGTGCCGCGGCCATCGCCTCGGCGTCCTCGCGCACCGCCTGGATCGCCGCTTCGTCGATGATCCCGCGGGCGGTCAGCTCACGCTCCAGCAGATCGACCGGGTCGTGCGCCTTCCAGGCCTCGACCTCGGCGTCACCGCGGTAGCGGGTCGCGTCGTCGGCGTTCGTGTGGGCCTCCATCCGGTACGTGACGGCCTCGATCAGGGTCGGGCCGCCACCGGAGCGGGCCCGCCGGACCGCCTCGGTCAGCACCTCGTGCATGGCGGCGATGTCGTTGCCGTCGACGAGCCGGCCGGGCATCCCGTACCCCACGGCCTTGTGGGCGAGGGTCGGGGCGGCCGTCTGCTTGGCGAGCGGGACGGAGATCGCGAAGCCGTTGTTCTGCACGAGGAAGACCACCGGGGCCTGCCAGACGGCGGCGAAGTTCAGCGCCTCGTGGAAGTCGCCCTCGCTGGTGCCGCCGTCGCCGACCATGGCGAGCGCGACGACGTCGTCGCCGCGCAGCCGGGCCGCGTGCGCCAGGCCCACCGCGTGCGGCAGCTGGGTCGCGAGCGGGGTCGAGAGCGGGGCTATGCGGTGCTCACGCGGGTCGTATCCGGTGTGCCAGTCGCCGCGCAGCAGGGTCAGCGCCTGGACGGGGTCCAGTCCGCGCGCCACGGCCGCCAGGGTGTCGCGGTAGCTCGGGAACAGCCAGTCCTGGTCCTCCAGGACCAGGGCGGCCGCGATCTCGCAGGCCTCCTGGCCGACGGTGGAGGGGTACACGGCGAGCCGGCCCTGCTTGGTGAGCGCCGTGGCCTGGGCGTTGTAGCGCCGACCGCGCACCAGCTCGGCGTAGCAGCGGCGCATCAGCTCCGGGTCGAGCCGGTCCGCCGCCTCGGTGCCCAGTACCCGGTAGGGCTCGGGGTCCGGAAGCAGCGGAGCGGCGTCCGTACGGGGGCTCCAGGCGGGCGGCTGGGTGGAACGGTGGGACGCACCGGCACCGGGCAGCTCTTGGACCGTCATGGCGGCGTACACCTCCTCGTGGGAAGCGGGCAGGGGGTGCCCCGGATGTGAGGCCCCTCACCTACCGATTGTTCGGTTGTCCGCGCAATTTGGCTACAGGCGGCTCCAGGCTGTGGACAAACGGGCGCCGGGGCCCTGGGATGGATGCAGGACGTCCAGGAGAGGGAGGCATCGGGCAATGCCGGATGAACAAATGGCCGGAACGGGTCCCGCACCGGCGACGCCGGGGGGCGCCCCGGGAGCCACGTCAGGCCCGCCCGCCGCACCCCGCCCCCTGGATCCGATCGACCGGTCGATCATGCGACTGCTCCAGGCGGACGGCCGGGCGTCCATACGGTCGGTGGCGGAGCAGGTGCACGTCTCACGGGCGAACGCCTACGCCCGGATCAACCGACTCATCGACGACGGGGTGATCCGCGGGTTCACGGCCCGCGTCAACCACGAGCGCGCGGGTCAGGGTGCGTCCGCCTACATCACCTTGAAGATCGTCCAGAACTCCTGGCGCACGGTCCGCGAGCAGCTGCGCGAGCTCCCGGGCGCGGCGCACATCGCGCTGGTCAGCGGCGATTTCGATGTCCTGCTGCTGGTGCACACCCCGGACAACCGGACCCTGCGCGAGCTGGTCCTGACCCGGCTCCAGGCCATCCCGGAGGTCCTCTCGACGCGCACCCTGCTGGTCTTCGAGGAAACGGATCTCCTCTCCCCGGGCCCGGGGAGCGGTCCGACCATCGCGGAGGAGTAGGCCCGCGCCGGTCCGGACGCTCTGGGCCGAACGCGCTACGCGCGGGTCCTGGCCGCCGGCACCCGGGACCCACCGACCGGCGGCCACACCGGGTCACCGCCGGCCGGTCGACGTCGGTCAGGGTGAGGAGCAGCCGCCCGTCGACCACCGCCTCGCGCAGGTCCTCGTGAGGGTGGGGAGGAAGGTGCTCACGCGGCAGGCTCGCACCCCGGCCGGCCGGGGTGCGGCCCGGCTCAGGGGGTCGGCGGGTGGGGGGTGGTGCGCAGGCCGTCGAAGGCCATGTGGACGACCGCGTCCGCGAGCTGGTCGGCGCCCGTGCCCGAGTGCGGGCGGTACCACTCGACCAGGGAGTTGACCATGCCGAAGAGCAGCCGGGTGGCCAGGCGTATGTCCACGTCGGCCCGCAGGTCGCCCTCCGCGGCGGCGGCCTTCAGCAGGTCCGCGACCTGGTGGTCGAACTCGCGGCGGCGCTCCAGCGCCCAGCGCTCGGTGCGGGTGTTGCCGCGCACCCGCAGCAGCAGCGTGACGTACGGCAGCTCGCCGACCAGGACCTCGACCGTGCGGCGCGTGACGTACTCGACGCGCTCGACCGCCCGGCCGCGTACCGCGCCCGGCTCGTCCAGGATCCCGAAGAGCCCGTCGAGGGCGCGGCTGACGGCGCGCCGCAGCAGTTCCTCCTTGCCCGCGACGTGGTGGTAGATCGAGGACTTCGAGATGCCCGCGGCCTTGGACAGGTGCTCCATGGAGGTGCCGTCGTAGCCGCGCTCGTTGAAGACCTGGACGGCCACGGACAGCAGGGTCTCGGGGGTGTAGGTGTCCCGCTTGGCCGTCGTCATTCGTTCTCCCCCGTGTCGCCCTGGTCGGCCTGGTCGCCCTCGGCGTCGGCCTCGTCGCCGTCCTCGTAGCCCAGTTTGAACAGGGCGAGGGAAGGCGCGTACCGGCCGCCGGGGACGCGTTCGTCGAGGTTGTGCAGCAGGTCGTAGGCCCAGTCCTGGCCGAGCCGGTCGTGCCATTCGGCCGGCCCCACCGGGTAGTTGACGCCGAGCCGCATCGCCGTGTCGATGTCCTCGGCGGAGGCCGCGCCCCGGGCGACGGCGTCGGCCGTGAGGTCGATCAGCATCGCGACGGTCCGCGCGACGATCATGCCGGGGACGTCGCCGATCACGGAGACCTGCTTGCCCAGCTTCTGGAAGAGGCCGATCGCCTCGGAGAGGGTCCGCTCGCTGGTGTCCGCGCTCGCGGAGAGCGCGATCCGGGTGGCGCCCCGGTAGTCGAGCGCGAGGTCGAAGTAGACGACGTCGGCGAACTCCACGGAGGTCTTGCCGTCCGCGAGGACCAGCTGGCCCTCGCCGGGCAGCTGGATGTACGGGCCGCCCTGCTCGGTGGCCACGACCGCGATCCCGGCCTCCTCCAGCAGGTCCACCAGGTCGGCGGCGGGCCCGAGGTCACCGACGACGGTGACCTTCGCCGGGGCCTCCTCGGGCGCGGCGGTGTGCGGCAGCGCGGGCTCGACGTCCGGACCGTACGGGTACCAGCCGTGCCCGCTCTTGCGGCCGAGGCGGCCCGACTGGACGAGGCGGCGCTGGGCCAGGGAGGGGGTGAACTTCGGGCTGTGGAAGAAGGACTCCCACACCGAGCGGGTCACGGCCTCGTTGACGTCCTGGCCGATCAGGTCGGTCAGCTGGAAGGGGCCCATCTTGAAGCCGCCGCTCTCGCGGAGCACGGCGTCGATGGTGGCCGGGTCGGCGCCCTGCTCCTCGTACACCGCGAAGGCCTCGGCGTAGAAGGGGCGGGCGATCCGGTTGACGATGAAACCGGGGGTGTCGGCGCAGCGGACCGGCGTCTTCCCCCAGTCGAGGACGGTGCGGTACGCGAGCTCGGCGGCGGCCGGGTCGGTCGCGAAACCGCTGACCACCTCGACGAGCGGGAGCAGCGGGGCCGGGTTGAAGAAGTGCAGGCCGAGGAAGCGGCCGGGGTGCGCGAGCGAGGCGCCGAGCTCGGTGACGGAGAGGGAGGAGGTGTTGGTCGCCAGCAGCGCGTCCGGCGCGAGCACCTCTTCGAGGGCGGCGAAGAGCGTCTGCTTCACGGTGACGTTCTCGACCACCGCCTCGATGACGAGGGCGGCCTCGGCGAGGTCCGTGAGGTCGCCGGCCGCGGCGATCCGGCCGATCGCGTCCTCGGCCTCGGCGCGGTCCAGCCGGCCCTTGGCGGCCATCCGCTCGACCCGGTCCTGGACGAAACCGACGCCGTCGGCGGCGAGCGCGGCGTTGATGTCGTAGATCAGCACGCGGTGACCTGCGAGGAGGGCGACCTGGGCGATGCCCTGTCCCATGGTGCCGGCGCCGACGACCGCCACAGTGCGGGACCGCTCGATTGCTGTCATGCCCTGATCCTCCCGCACACACTTGTCCACAGGTCCGCCGGGCCCTCTTGTCCCGACCGATCGTTCGGTTACTCTAACTCCAGTCTGCTCTCCTTCGCCCGGCTCAACGAGGAGTTGGTCCCTGATGGCCGCCGAGCTCACCGTCCCCCAGCTGTCCGCCAAGCACCGGCCCACCCTGGACCAGGCCCTGTCGGCGATCCGCAGCCGTGCCTACTGGTCCCCGCACCCCGAACATCCCAAGGCGTACGGCGAGACCGCGCCCGCCGACGGGCTCGCCGCCTTCGAGGCCGTCCGCGGCACGCGGCTGGACCTGGGCCAGCCCGGCACCGACGGCTGGACGGGCGCCGAGGTGTCCCCGTTCGGACCGGAGCTGGGTGTCGAGTACCCGCACGTGGACCCGGACGTGCTGCTGCCCGCGATGAAGGCCGGCATGGGTGCCTGGCGCGACGCGGGACCCGAGGCGCGCGCCCTGGTCTGTATCGAGATCCTGGCCCGCATCTCCGCCCGGACCCACGAGTTCGCGCACGCGGTCATGCACACCAGCGGCCAGGCCTTCATGATGGCGTTCCAGGCGGGCGGCCCGCACGCGCAGGACCGCGGCCTGGAGGCCGTGGCCTACGCCTACGAGGAGCAGACCCGCGTCCCGGGTCAGGCCGACTGGTCGAAGCCGCAGGGCAAGAAGGACCCCCTGGAGCTCGGCAAGACCTTCACGGCCGTCCCGCGAGGTGTCGCCCTCATGATCGGCTGCAACACCTTCCCGACCTGGAACGGCTACCCGGGCCTCTTCGCCTCCCTCGCCACCGGCAACGCGGTGCTGGTCAAGCCGCACCCGCGGGCCGTGCTGCCGCTCGCGCTGACCGTCCAGGTCGCGCGGGAGGTCCTCGCCGAGGCGGGCTTCGACCCGAACCTGGTGGCGCTCGCGGTCGAGCGCCCGGGCGAGGGCATCGCCAAGACCCTCGCGGTCCGCCCCGAGATCAAGCTGATCGACTACACCGGTTCCACGGAGTTCGGGGACTGGCTGGAGACCCACGCCCGTCAGGCGCAGGTCTACACGGAGAAGGCCGGCGTCAACACCGTCGTCCTGGACTCCACCGACAACTACAAGGGCATGCTGTCCAACCTGGCGTTCTCGCTGTCCCTGTACAGCGGCCAGATGTGCACCACCCCGCAGAACCTGCTGATCCCGCGCGACGGCATCGCGACGGACGCCGGCCACAAGACCTACGACGAGGTCGTCGCCGACCTCGCCGCCTCGGTCGGCGGCCTGCTGGGCGACGACGCCCGGGCCAACGCGCTGCTCGGCGCGCTGGTGAACCCGGACGTCAAGTCCCGGCTGGAGGCCGCGGCCGCGCTGGGCGAGGTCGCGCTGGCCTCCCGGGAGGTCGTGAACCCCGAGTTCCCGGACGCGGTGGTCCGTACCCCGGTCATGGTCAAGCTGGACGCGGCCAAGCCGGACCCGGAGGCGCCGTACCTCTCCGAGTGCTTCGGCCCGGTCTCCTTCGCGGTGGCCGTGGACACCACCGCGGACGCCCTCGACCTGCTGCGCCGTACGGTGCGGGAGAAGGGCGCCATGACGGTGGGCGCGTACACCACGTCGGCGGACACCGAGCGGGCCGTCGAGGAGGTCTGCCTGGAGGAGTCCGCGCAGCTCTCCCTGAACCTGACCGGCGGGGTGTTCGTGAACCAGACCGCCGCGTTCTCGGACTTCCACGGCTCCGGCGGCAACCCGGCGGCCAACGCGGCCCTGTGCGACGGCGCCTTCGTCGCGAACCGCTTCCGGGTGGTGGAGGTCCGCCGCCAGGCGTAACCGCGTCACGCAGACCCCGGCCCGGGTGGACCGCGCCCTCCCGCTACTCCCGCCGTTCTTCGGCGAAGAAGCGGGAGGAGGCGTCCACCCGGGCCGTCCCGCGTGGGGCCGCGACCACCGACTCGGCTAGAAGCTCTCGCCGTCCTGTTCGTCGGCCGGGGGCCCGCCCCAGTGGAAGAGGGTCATGGCCACACTGGTGGCGAGGTTGTAGCTGGAGACCTGGGGACGCATCGGCAGGGAGACGAGGTGGTCCGCACGGGCGCGCAGCTCCGGTGAGATGCCGTGGCGCTCCGAGCCGAAGGCGAGCAGGGCGTCGTCCGGGAGGGTGAGGGCGCGGATGTCCGCGCCCTCGGGGTCGAGGGCGTAGAGCGGCCCGGGGGGCAGTTCCTCCAGGGCGAGGCGCTCGACGGTGGTGGCGTAGTGCAGCCCGGCCCCGGCCCGGACCACGTTCGGGTGCCAGGGGTCGAGGTCGCCGCGGGTGACGACACCGGTGGCGCCGAAGCCGGCGGCGAGCCGGACGACGGCGCCGACGTTGCCGAGATTGCGGGGGTTGTCGAGGACGACGACGGGGGCCGGCCGGGGCAGCCGCCCCAGCCCTGCGATGCCGGCGGCCCGGTCGGGGCGGACCGCGAGGGCCGCGACCCCGGTGGGGTGCACACGGGTCAGCACCCCCTTGAGGTCGGCCCGTCGCGTGAGGCGCACCACGGCGGCCTCGACGTCCGGAGCCAGCTCACGGGCCAGCGCCCGTACGGCGCCGGGGTCCTCGGCGATGACCAGTCGTACGTCGGCCCCGAACCGCAGGGCGTGCTTCAGCGCGTGGAACCCGTCCAGCAGCACGAGATCCCCCGCCCGCTCGGCCTCCCGCCATTCCCGCACCGTGTCGTCCATACCCCGACCCTACGGTCCGCCCGGACGCCGTCCACCGCGCGGGCCGCTCCCCAGGGGAGGACCGTCAGCGCGGTCCCGGCACCGACACCGACACCGGCTCGGCGGCGTCCGGCTCGGCGGCGTCCGACTCGGGCTCCGCCGCACGCCGCCGCCGCACGGCGACCCGTACCCCCAGCCACACCAGGAAACCGGTCGGCAGGAACACCGCGTCCGCGGCGATCATCGCCAAGGAGAAGAACGGCAGCCCCAGCAGCACCGCGATCCCCGCGTGCTCCAGCATCATCAACGCCAGCAGCACGTTCTTGATCCGCCGGTTGAACAGCGTGAACGGAAACGCCACCTGCACCGCCACCGTGCCGTACGACAGCAGCATCACCAGCGTCCCGCTCCCCGCCAGCAGCGCCGACAGCGCCGGCCACGGGGTGAAGTAGTCCAGTCCCAGCGGGTAGTACAGGGCCGTCCCGTCCTGCCAACGGGACCCCTGGATCTTGTACCAGCCCGCCGTCGCGTAGATCAGGCAGACCTCCGCCATGATCACCAGCATGCCCGCGTTGTGCAGCAGGTTCGCGAGGACGTCCAGAACCGCCCGCCCCTCGCCCTGCGGCTCGTACCGGTCGACCAGCCACCACAGCCCGCAGACCACCCACACCGCCGCGAACGCCGCCGTCCAGCCGTGACCGAAGCCGCCGGTCGCCGCGCCGAAGGCGAATCCCACGCCGAGCACGCCCCACAGCACCGGCCCGGCCGCCCCGGCCGTCGCCGAGCCGTGCGTACGGGCCCGGCGCGCGTCCAGCGACCAGACCTGCGCGCACCGGGTCAGCACCAGGTAGATCGCCATCAGGTGGATGACGTTGTCCCCGCCGTCGCCCATGAACACGCTGCGGTTCTGCAGCGACAGCACTCCGATCATGAAGAGCACCGAGGTCGCCCGCGTCCGCCAGCCCAGCAGCAGCCCCACGCTCGCCAGCACGGACACCGCGTAGACGCTCTCGAACCACAGCGTCGAGTCCGACCACATCAGCACCGTGAAGGCGTGGTTGGTGTCGATCAGCCGCTCCGCGAGGTCCCAGCCCCACGGCCCGTCCGGCCCGTACAGCTCGGCGCGGTGCGGGAACTCGCGCAGCAGGAAGAAGAGCCAGGTCGCGGCGAAGCCGATGCGGACCACGGCGCTCTGGTACGGGCCCAGGGCCTGCCCGGTGACCCGCGCGGCCGCCCGGCCCGCCGCCTCGCGGGCGCGCCTCAGAGCGTCCACCACGGCAGCTCCCGGTAGTAGGTCTGGGTGTCGGTGGTCTCGGCGCTCCACTTCGGCGCGGGCACCGCCGTGGTCGCCGAGCGCAGCTGGATCCGCAGGATGGTTCCTTCCCGCAGCCCGGGGGCGAGCCGGTTCACCGCGATGCGCCGGAGGTACTCCTCGGACAGCTGCCCGCGCTCGCCGTTCGGCTTGTTGTCCTCGTCGTGGGAGCCGGTGAAGAAGTCCCAGGCGCGGCGGAGCTCGTTCTGTCGGGTGTGGCTCGGCAGCAGGCTGTGCCGGATGGCCTCGCCGTCCTCGGCGCTCAGGTCGCGCCAGGGGGTGGTGACCAGCTCACCGTCCTCGCCCCTGACGTCCGCGCGGGCCTCGACCGCGATGTTCTGCTGCAGCGGGTTGGGGGCGAACAGCTTCCAGTTCTGTTCGAACTCCGGATAGATCCAGCTGTCGATCGTCTTCGCGTGCTGCCGGCTGACCGTGTTGGTCGGCGCCACGTGCAGGAAGACGAAGGCGAGGTGCGTGCAGGCGGCCACCGCGACCACCCCGAGGGCCAAGGCGGTCACGACGCGGTACGGGGTGGAAAGACCGGCTATTCCGGGCGCCCGCGGGGGTGACGGAGCGGCCCTTTCGGCGGGCTCGTGCTCGTTCGAATCCATCCCCACCCGATCGTCCGGCGTCCACAGGGTTGACCTCAGAGGTTGACACCCTACGGGCCGCCGTCTCACCATTGAAGCGTATGAACCGAACGATCGGTCGGTCGGGCGGACAGCGGACTCTGGCAGGGGGCCGGAATGGTGGCAGTGACCCCGGAGACGGGGCCGGACACGGCTCTCGGGACAGACAGGACGGACGGGACAGGCATGACTGCTGACCTGGGCGCACAGCTCGCGGCGGCATTCGACGCGGCCGTGGCGGCCGACGAGCGGGTGGAGCCGCGCGACTGGATGCCGGACGAGTACCGCGCCTCCTTGGTGCGCCAGATGGCGCAGCACGCCCATTCCGAGATCATCGGCATGCAGCCCGAGGCGAACTGGATCACCCGCGCGCCCTCGCTGCGCCGCAAGGCGATCCTGATGGCCAAGGTCCAGGACGAGGCCGGCCACGGGCTGTACCTCTACAGCGCGGCCGAGACCCTCGGCACCAGCCGCGACGAGCTGCTCGACAAGCTCCACTCGGGCAAGCAGAAGTACTCCTCGATCTTCAACTACCCCACCCTGACCTGGGCGGACGTCGGCGCCATCGGCTGGCTCGTGGACGGCGCGGCGATCACCAACCAGGTGCCGATCTGCCGCTGCTCCTACGGGCCCTACGCCCGCGCCATGGTCCGGATCTGCAAGGAGGAGTCCTTCCACCAGCGCCAGGGGTACGAGCTGCTCCTCGCCCTCTCCCGCGGCACCGAGGCCCAGCACGCGATGGCCCAGGACGCGGTGGACCGGTGGTGGTGGCCGTCGCTGATGATGTTCGGCCCGCCGGACGACGAGTCGGCCCACTCGGCCCAGTCGATGGCCTGGCGCATCAAGCGGCACTCGAACGACGAACTGCGCCAGCGGTTCGTGGACATCGCCGTCCCGCAGGCCGAGTCCCTCGGTCTGACCCTGCCCGACCCGGACCTGAAGTGGAACGAGGAGCGCGGACACCACGACTTCGGCGCCATCGACTGGGCCGAGTTCTGGGACGTCCTCAAGGGCAACGGCCCCTGCAACGAGCAGCGGATCGGCCAGCGGCGCAAGGCCCACGAGGACGGCGCCTGGGTGCGTGACGCGGCCGCCGCGTACGCGCGCAAGCAGACGGCACAGCAGGTGGCACAGCAAGCGGCGAAGCACGCCGGACAGAACGAGGAGGCACGGGTATGACGCAGAACTGGCCCCTGTGGGAGGTCTTCGTGCGTTCGCGCCGCGGTCTCTCGCACACGCACGCGGGCAGCCTGCACGCACCCGACGCGGAGATGGCCCTGCGCAACGCCCGCGATCTCTACACCCGGCGCAACGAGGGCATCTCGATCTGGGTGGTGCCCTCCACCGAGATCACCGCCTCCTCGCCCGACGAGCGGGACCCCTTCTTCGCGCCGTCCGCCGACAAGCCGTACCGGCACCCCACCTTCTACGACATCCCGGAGGGCGTGAGCCACCTGTGACCAGCACCGACACCACGCGCCTCACCGGTGCCACCGCTGCGGCGGCACTCGCGCTCGGCGACGACGCGCTGATCCTCTCCCACCGCCTCGGCGAATGGGCCGGACACGCCCCCGTCCTGGAGGAGGAGGTCGCCCTCGCCAACATCGCCCTCGACCTGCTCGGCCAGGCCCGGATCCTGCTGTCCATGGTCGGCGACGAGGACGAGCTGGCGTACCTGCGCGAGGAGCGGTCCTTCCGCAACCTCCAGCTGGTCGAGCAGCCGAACGGCGACTTCGCCCACACCATCGCCCGCCAGCTCTACTTCTCCTTCTACCAGCACGAGGTCTACGGGGAGCTCGCCCGCGGGGACGGCCCGTTCGCGCCGCTGGCGGCCAAGGCCGTCAAGGAGACCGCGTACCACCGTGACCACGCCGAGCAGTGGACCCTGCGGCTCGGGGACGGCACCGAGGAGAGCCGCAGCCGTATGCGGGCCGCCCTCGACGCGCTGTGGAAGTTCACCGGCGAGATGTTCCAGCCGGTGGACGGCCTCGAAGGCCTGGACCTGACCGCCGTGGAGGAACGCTGGCTGGCCGCGCTGACCGGCGTGCTGGAGCAGGCCGGCCTCGACCTGCCCCAGGGTCCGCGCACCGGCGCCTGGGCGGCGGGCGCCGGACGGCAGGGCCTGCACACCGAGTCCTTCGGCCGGATGCTCGCCGAGATGCAGCACCTGCACCGCAGCCACCCGGGGGCCTCATGGTGACCACCGACGCCGGAACGACCCGCCTGGAGGCGGAACTGGCCGCGCTGGCCGGCTCCGTCCCGGACCCGGAGCTGCCCGTGCTCACCCTCGGCGAACTCGGCGTGGTGCGTGGGGTGCGGATGCACGAGGACGGCCGGGCCGAGGTCACCCTCACGCCCACCTACACCGGCTGCCCGGCCATCGAGGCCATGTCCGCCGACATCGAGCGGGCGCTGACCGGCCACGGCATCCCCGAGGTGACGGTGACGACCGTGCTGGCCCCCGCCTGGTCGACCGACGACATCAGCGCCGAGGGCCGGCGCAAGCTCGCCGAGTTCGGCATCGCCCCACCCCGTCCGCACGCGGCCGGCGGGCCGGTCCCGGTGACCCTGTCGGTCCGCTGCCCCCACTGCGGATCGACCGACACCGAGCTGCTCAGCCGCTTCTCCTCCACCGCGTGCAAGGCGCTGCGTCGCTGCACCGCCTGCCGCGAACCGTTCGACCACTTCAAGGAGCTCTAGATGGCCGCCCCCCGCCACGGCGCGTTCCACCCGCTGACGGTGGCGGCTGTCGACCGGCTCACCGACGACTCGGTGGCACTGACCCTGCGGGTTCCCGAGGAGCTGCGCGAGGACTACCGGCACGCCCCGGGCCAGCACCTGACGCTGCGCCGCACCGCCCCCGAGGGCGGCGTCGAGGTCCGCCGCACCTATTCGATCTGCTCCCCGGCACCGTCCGCGGCCGGCCCGGGCCCGGAGCGGCTGCGGGTCGGGGTGCGACTGGTGGAGGGCGGCGAGTTCTCCACCTTCGCCCACAAGGAGATCGCCGCCGGGGACGTGCTGGAGGTCATGGTCCCGGCCGGGCGCTTCGTCCTGGAGCCCACCGCCGCGCCGGCCTCGGGGCACTACGCGGCGATCGTCGGCGGCAGCGGCATCACGCCGGTGCTCTCGATCGCGGCGAGCCTGCTGGCCGCCCGACCCGACGCCCGGTTCTGCCTCGTGCGCAGCGACCGTACGGCGGCCTCGACGATGTTCCTGGAGGAGGTCGCCGACCTCAAGGACCGCTATCCGGCACGGTTCCAGCTGGTGACGGTCCTCTCCCGCGAGGAGCAGGAGTCCGGGCTGCCCTCCGGGCGGCTGGACGAGGAGCGGCTGGTGTCCCTGCTGCCGGCGCTGCTGCCGGTGACGGAGGTGACGGGCTGGTTCCTGTGCGGCCCGTACGGTCTGGTGCAGGGCGCGGAGCGAGCCCTGGGCGCGCTCGGCGTCGCGCGGACCCGGGTGCACGAGGAGATCTTCCACGTCGAGGACACCGCGCCGACGGCCCGCCCGGCCGGTTCCGCGGCCCCCGCGCACGGACGGGTCACCGCACGGCTCGACGGCCGCTCGGGCACCTGGCCGGTCCAGGACGGCGAGTCCCTGCTGGACGCGGTGCTCCGCAACCGCGCGGACGCCCCGTACGCCTGCAAGGGCGGCGTCTGCGGCACCTGTCGGGCGTTCGTGGTCTCGGGCGAGGTCCGGATGGAGCGGAACTTCGCGCTGGAGGCCGAGGAGACGGAGGCCGGGTTCGTCCTGGCCTGTCAGTCGCACCCGGTCACCGAGGAAGTGGAGATCGACTTCGACCGCTGAGCGGATCGACGTCCCTTCGGTCGGGCCCCTGTCCCAGGACAGGGGCCCGACCCGTCTCCAAGGCCTGTCCATTTTCCAGAACCTGTTCTATCTTGACGCACCGTCAGACGCGACCTCGTCGTCGGACCTGAACGCGCGGGAGGACAGGCAGTGGACTTCACCTTCACCGAGGAGCAGCAAGCCGCCGTCGAGGCGGCCCGGGCCGTCTTCGCGGATGTCGCGCCCGACGGCGTGCCCAGCCCCGCGCTGACCCCGGGGGCCGTCGCCGACGACTTCGACCGCCCGCTGTGGGCCAAGCTCGCCTCATCGGACCTGCTGAGCCTGGTGCTCGCCGAGGAGCACGGCGGGGCGGGCCTGGACGCCGTCGCCCTGTGCCTGGTGCTGCGCGAGGCCGCCCGGGTGCTGGCACGGGTCCCGCTGCTGGAGCACTGCGCCACCGCCATGGCCGTGCAGGCCCACGGCAGCCCGGAACTCGCCGCCGCCCTGCTGCCCGGCGCCGGGAACGGCACCCTCGTGCTCACCGCCGCCGCCCACGGACGCTCCGGCCACGACCCGGCCGAACTCGCCGTCATCGCCCGCCGCGAGGGCGAGGCGTGGATCCTGGAAGGTACGCAGACCGCGGTGCCCTGGGCGCACGGCGCGGACTGGATCGCCGTACCCGCGCACACCGGCGAGGGCGAGGCCGTCCTCGCGCTCGTCCCACGGGCCGCCGAAGGGCTGGCCCTCGCCGAGCAGGTCTCCACGAGTGGGGAGCGGCTCGCCGAACTCGCCCTCGACGGCGTGCGGGTGGACACCACGCACCTCATCGAGACCCCGGGAGCCTGGGAGCGGCTACGTCAGCTCCTCGCCACCGGGACCTGCGCGCTGGCGCTCGGACTCGGCGAGAACGTCCTCACCATGACCAGCCTGTACACCGGCAAGCGCGAGCAGTTCGGCTTCCCGGTGGCCACCTTCCAGGCCGTCGCCGTCCAGGCCGCCGACCGGTACATCGACCTGCGCGCCATGGAGGTCACCCTGTGGCAGGCCGCCTGGCGGCTCGACGCGGCGACCGGCGGCGCCGGCGGTCCGCTGCCGAGCTCCGGTGATGTCGCGGTCGCCAAGATCTGGGCCGCGGAAGGTGTGCGCCGGGTCGTACAGACCGCCCAGCACCTGCACGGCGGATTCGGCGCCGACACCGACTACCCGCTGCACCGCTACCACGCCTGGGCCAAGCAGCTGGAGCTCCAGCTGGGCCCGGCCGCCGCGCACGAGGAGGCCTTGGGCGACCTGCTGGCCGCCCACCCCCTCGCCTGAACCGGCTCCCCTCAGAGGACGAAGGCCGGGTTCCCGTTGTCCGTCACCATCGGGCGCCCGGCACCGTCCCAGGCCTGCATCCCGCCGTCGACGTTCACGGCGTCGATCTCCTGGCGCACCAGGTACTGGGTGACCTGCGCGGAACGCCCGCCGACCCGGCACATCACGTACACCCGGCGACCGTCCTCGACCGCCTCGGTCAGCTCACCGAAGCGGGCCACGAAGTCGCTCATCGGGATGTGCAGAGCGCCCTCGACGTGGCCGGCCGCCCATTCGTCGTCCTCACGGACGTCGAGGACAAAGCCTTCGGAGGGCACCGCGGTGGCGTCCACCGAGGGAAGCGGTCCGAAGTTCATAGCTGTCGCCTTCTCTCTTCACGAATCTGCTGCCAACCTATCCGACCACCCGGTACGGGCGGACCGGGCTCACTCGGCGGCGAGCTCCGCCGCCAGCTCCGCCTCGCGCTCGGAGACCTGCGCGAGCAGCTGCTCCGCGATCTCCTCCAGCAGCCGGTCGGGGTCCTCGGGCGCCATCCTCAGCATCGACCCGATCGCGCTCTCCTCCAGCTCCTTGGCCACGAGCGACAGCAGCTCCTTGCGGCGTGCAAGCCACTCCAGCCGCGCGTACAGCTCGTCGCTCTCGCCGGGCGCAGACGCCTCGGGCGCCGGTCCGGCCGCCCATTCCTCGGCCAGCTCGCGCAGCAGCCCCTCGTCACCGCGCCCGTAGGCGGCGTTGACCCGCGCGATGAACGCGTCGCGCCGCTCCCGCTCGCCTTCCTCCTGCGCGAGGTCGGGGTGGGCCTGACGGACCAGCTCGCGGTAGAGGCGGCGCACCTCCTCCGAGGGCCGCACCCGCTCCGGCGGCCGCACGGGCCGGTCGGTCAGCATCGCGGCGGCGTCGTCGGAGATCCCGTCCGAGCCCAGCCAGTCGTGGAACAGCTCGTCCACCCCGGGCATCGGCATGACCAGCGAGCGCGCCTCCCTCGCCCGCCGCAGGTCCTCGGGATCGCCGCTGCGGGACGCCTTCGCCTCGGCGATCAGGGCGTCCAGCTCGTCGAGCCGGGTGTACATCGGGCCGAGCTTCTGGTGGTGCAGGCGGGAGAAGTTCTCCACCTCCACCCGGAAGGTCTCCACCGCGATCTCGAACTCGATCAGCGCCTGCTCGGCGGCCCGCACGGCCCGCTCCAGGCGCGCCTCCGGGCGCTCCCCACCGGTGACGGAGGAGTCACCGGAATCACCGGGGACTGTCTGCTCAGGCTGCTCGGTCTGCTCGCTCACCCGGCCAGCCTACGGCCCGCCCGCGCGGGCGATGTTTCACGTGGAACATCGCCCGCCGCGGCAGGACCCGCCACGGCTCCGACCGAACCGCTCAGGCCCTGGTCGGAGCACCCGCGGGCGGCCGCGGAAGACCCGCGGCCGGCCGCGCGGGACCGCCGAGCACCGTCAGACCCCGATCTCCGCCGCGATCCGACCGGCCCGCACGGCCGCCACCAGGTCGGCGTGATCGGCCTCGGTGCGGTCGGCGTAGGCCACCGCGAAGGCCGCCATCGCCTCGTCCAGCTCGTCGTTCTTCCCGCAGTACCCGGCCAGCAGCCGCGGGTCGACGCTGTGCGCGTGCGCCCGGGCCAGCAGGGCGCCGGTCATCCGCCCGTAGTCGTCGATCTGGTCGACGGCCAACGCCGCCGGGTCCACGCTGCCCTTGCGGTTGCGGAACTGCCGCACCTGGAAGGGCCGGCCCTCCACCGTGGTCCAGCCCAGCATGATGTCGGAGACCACCTGCATCCGCTTCTGCCCGGCCACCACCCGAAGGCCCTCGTGCTGCTCCGGGGCCGGCGCGAAGCCCAGCCCGGGCAGGTGCGGCAGCAGCACCGAGGGCCGCGCCTCCTTGACCTGGAGCACCAGCGGCTCGCCCCGGTGGTCCAGCAGCAGGACCACGTACGAGCGGGTGCCGACGCTCCCGGTGCCCACCACGCGGAAGGCAACGTCCTGGATCGCGTACCGGGCCAGCAGCGGCAGCCGGTCGCCCTGCAGCGTCTGCAGGTAGGGGCCGAGCGAGGCCGCCACGGCCGCCGCCTCCCCGTCCCCGACCCGGCGCAGCACGGGCAGCGCGTCGACGAAGCGTCGGCCGCCGTCCGGTCCTATCTCCGTGGACTTGGCGGCGAACCGCGCGGAGGTGTTGTTGCGGGCCTTCTCCGAGACCCGCTCCAGCGTGCCCAGCAGATCACGGGCGTCGGCGTGCGAGACCAGCTCCTCGTCGGCGATGGCGTTCCACGCGTCGAGCGCGGGCAGCTTCGCCAGGAGCCGCATGGTGCGCCGGTAGGCGCCGACGGCGTCGAGTGCCGCCGCCCGGCAGGTGTCCTCGTCCGCGCCCGCCACCCGGCCCGCCAGGACCAGCGAGGCCGCCAGCCGCTTCACGTCCCACTCCCACGGGCCGAACACGGTCTCGTCGAAGTCGTTGAGGTCGATGACGAGCCGCCCGCTCGCGTCCCCGTACAGACCGAAGTTCGCCGCGTGCGCGTCGCCGCAGATCTGCGCTCCGACCCCGGTCACCGGACCACCGGACAGGTCGTGGGCCATCAACCCGGCCGCGCCCCGCAGGAACGCGAAGGGGTTCGCGGCCATCCGGCCGACCCGTATCGGCGTCAGCTCGGCGACCCGCCCGGCGTTCGACTCCTCCACCGCGCGCACGGCGTCCGGCCGCCCGGCCGGCGCCACGAAGGTGGCGTGCGCCGACCGCGGCAGGCGGGCGCGCAGCGCCTTGCCCTCCTCCTTCGGTGAACCGGCCGCCACCCTCGGAGCGAAGCCCGCCACGTCCGGAATCCGCTGACCCGCAATCGCCGCCATCGACGCCGCCCCCACCCGTTCACTTCATTGATCGCTTCTCGAACGGGCTGACCGTATCTACAGCCCGGCGTCCCTGGCCAGCAGTGCCGCCTGCACCCGGTTCTCGCAGTCCAGCTTCGCCAGGATCCGGCTCACGTACGTCTTCACGGTGGCCTCGCTCATGTGCAGCCGTCGGCCCGCCTCCGCGTTGGACAGGCCCTCGCCCAGCAGCGCCAGCACTCCGCGTTCCCGGTCGCTGAGCTCCGCCACCTGACGCCGGGCCACCTCCCCGCGTACGGCGGCCTTCCCGGAGGCCAGCTGGTCCACCACGTGCCGGGTCGCCCCGGGCGAGAGGTAGGCGTCCCCGGCGGCCGCCGCCCGGACCGCCCCGATCAGCTCGCCCGGCGCCGAGTCCTTCAACAGGAATCCCGCGCCGCCCTCGCCGAGCGCCCGCAGCACGTTCTCCTTCTCGCCGAAGGTGGTCAGGATCAGCGCCCGCACCTGCGGCACGGCCCGTCGCAGCTCGCCCAGCGCCGACAGCCCGTCCATCACCGGCATCTGGATGTCCAGCAGCATCACGTCGGGCGCGTGCGAGCGCGCCAGGTCCACCGCCTCCTTGCCGTTCGCCGCCTCCGCGACGACCTCGATGTCCGGCGCCGAGGTCAGGATCATCCTGATCCCGGCCCGGATCAGTGGCTCGTCATCGGCGATCACCACTCTGATCACTTCGGCTGTCACCCCGCGCTCCTACTGCTTGACCTCGTACTCCTGCTTTTCCACGAGCTTGCCGTCCCTGAAGCAGAACCGGAAGATCCGGTCCGTTCCCAGGGAGCCCGAATTGTCCTCGGCCAGCAGGGCCAGACATTCCGAGCCCGCGGGCCGGGGCGGCCCCTTCCTGGCGGCCCCGGCGGTCATGAAGTTCTCCCCGGTCGGCAGCCGGTCGCGGACGGCCTGCTCGGTCTCGCCCACGTGCACGGCGTCGAACTCGTCCCGGTCGATCATCGCGTCGCTCGCCGAGTCGATCAGCAGCACCGCACCGGCCCCGAACACGATCACCAGCAGCACCACCGCCGCGAAGGCGATCCCGCAGCCCACCGCTACCCCACCGGACCGGCTGGGCATACGGACGGCCAGCTCCCGGTCCACCGCCTGCCAGTCCATCGGCTGCTCGCCGCCCCGCCCGGGCGGCGGACCGCCCGCGTGCGCGTGCGCCTGCTGCCCGAAGTCGTCGGCCACGTCCACCACGCCGGCCGGCTCCGCCCCGTACGGCAGGACCCCGGCCACCCGGAACCCGCCGCCCTCGACGGGACCCGCGTGCACCATCCCGCCGACCAGCCGGGCCCGCTCGCGCAGCCCCGTCAGGCCCTGCCCGCCCGACACCACCTCGTCGGCCGGCGGCCCCGCCGACGGCCCGTTGGCGATCTCCACGACCAGCGAGTCGTCCTCGTAGCGCAGCTCCACCGCGATCGGCGCCCCCGGCGCGTGCTTGTACGCGTTCGTCAGGGCCTCCTGCACGATCCGGTACGCGGCGTGGTCGCACGCCGCGACCAGCGGCCTCGGCCGGCCCGAGGTGGTCATCCGGACGTCGGTCCCCGAGCCCTGGGCCGCCTCCACCACCCCCGCGATACCGGCCACCCCGCGCGCCGCGGGCTGGGCCTCCTCCACGGGCGCGGGCGCCTCCACCCCGTCGCGCAGGATGCCGACGACCTCGCGCAGCTCGTGCATGGCGGCCACCGAGGCCTGCCGCAGCACGCCCACCGCCTCACGTTGACGGTCGGTGAGTTTCGGATCCACCTCCAGCGCGCCGGTGTGCACGGCGATCAGCGCCAGCTGGTGCCCGAGGCTGTCGTGCATGTCCTGGGCGATGCGCTGACGCTCGCGCAGCCGCGCCTGCCCGGCGACCATGGCCCGCTCGCGCAGCAGCTGCCCGTTGCGCTCCTGCAGCGCGCGCAGCAGGGTGCGCCGCTGCGACCAGTACCGGCTGGCCAGACCCGGCATCACGGTCGTCGCCAGGAACATCAGCGTGGAGAAAACGATCACGAGCAGCGGCTGCATCTGTGCCCACTGCTCCACCACGCTGCAGCCGACCGCCGCCACGAAGGCCAGCGTGAAGGCGGCCAGCGCCCGGCCCACCCCGATGATCCGCCGGCCGGCCGACCAGCCCAGCAGGGGCAGCACGAAGAAGGCCCCGGGCAGGAAGGTGACCACGCCCGAGGCGAACACGAGCGTGCTCCCGGGCAGCCTGCGGCGCGTCAACGTCAACACGATCGCGAGCACGGCTCCGAGCAGCATGCGCCGCCCGGAGGCGTTGCTGACCTCCTCGACGCCCAGGCCGAGGATGGCGAGCACGCCGCCGAGCGCCAGGTCCCCGAACAGCATTCGCCGGGTCCACGGCTCCGGGCCCTTCAACCAGTCCCAGCCGGCACGCGTCTTCGCCTTCGCATCCACGCGCCCGACCCTAGACACCCGCACCCCCGGCCGGCCGCCCTCTTTCGTCGCGTCCCGCACGACGAAAGTCGAAGGCCGCCCCCACCTCGGGTCCTCCCGCGGCGGGCCGGGGCGGCCGTCCGCGCTCCGTCACCGATACCGGACCACGCGCACCCCGGACTCGACCCGGGCGAAGACCAGCTGCAGCACCCCGACCTGGTCCAGCCGGGCCGGCCCGCCGGTCATCCCGTCCAGGAACGCCACCCGGCCGTTGTTGTTGTGCACGTACAGCAGGTGCCCGCTGACCTCGGTGCCGCCGATGACCCGCCGCACCCACACCACGCCCTGGGTGTCCGGTCCGGTCTCCTCGGCCCGCGTGATCACCTCGTCCCAGCTCACGCACCGCAGCTCGCGGGCGGCGGGGAAGTAGCGGCGCAGCAGCAGCTCCCACCAGCCGGGCGCCTCGTGCGCGGGCTGCCAGGGCAGCGGCGAGGAGGGGCCGCCCGCGATCGCCGCGGCCGTCGTGACCACGCAGCCGCGCGCGTTCAGCCGCCGGGCCTGGGTCTGCGCGTCGCGCTCCACCGGGTCCCGTGTGTACGCCGAGGCGTCGCCCCACGGGTCGTTCGACGCGGGATGGAAGGGCTCCCCGTAGTCCTTGGGCACCACGAGCGACGCGGCCAGCATCGGCGTCCGCGGACAGCCCGGCTGCTCGGTGGTCCGACAGGCGAACAGCCAGGTCCCCGCGTCCTCGGCGACAGGGTCGATGCCCACCAGCTCGACGAGCCCGTTGTAGGTGGACAGCAGCCACTCCAGCGCGGTCTGCCACGGCTCGGCCTTCGCGGTCTTCGCCAGGCCCGCCCGCTGCCAGCCGCCGTGGCGGACGTAGGCGAGGTATTCGTCGAGGGGCAGGTGGGTCGGGGGGAAGTCCACCCGGGAACCGTCCTTGGGCACGATCACCAGTTTGTCGAACGGACCCACCATGGGGTCCCCGGCGTCGATGCTCTCCTGGGTGTCGTACCGGACGATCCAGGCCAGCTCGTGCTCCTGGGTGAGCTCCGGCTTCAGCACGATCGTCCACGGCTCCGAGGCGAACGCCTGCTCCAGGCGGGCCCGGGCCGCTTCGAGGGCCTCGTTCAACGTGAGGCCGAACTGCTGCTCGCCGACCGAAGCGCCCATGTCCGAGGCGAAGTCGTCACCCCGGTCCTCGGCCTTGTCCGCCCGGTCGTCCGCCCCGACGTACTCCGAGCCGGCGCCGATCCCGTCGGTGGCTCCCAGCCGTCGTCCAGCTTCTGCGGGTCGTCCAGCGGCACCAGCACCACCCGGCTGCGAAAATCCGCCAATCGCTCCAGCACGGCCTCGCGGGCCGCCTCCACGTCCACCGCGGCGGCCGGATCCGGCTCACGCGCCGGTTCGGCCGGCTCCGTCGGAGTTCCGGTGTCCACCCGCTCCGTCGCGGCGGCGCGCGGCCGCCCCCACCCCTCGTCGAAACCCACGCACGACTCCTCGCACCGACCGGAGAGCACGATCGCGCACACCCGGCGGCCACAACTGGTCTCACAATTCGGACAGTTGGCTCACCCTAACCCTGTCGCCCGACAGGACCACAGGTCAGGGGCACCGAACAGGGACGTACGTCACACCCGCGACCGCGGAGGGGCAGGAGGCGGGGCGGGGAAACACGAAACGGCCGCCACCGCTTTCGCAGTGACGACCGTCTCGTCGATGTGGGCGAGGGGGGATTTGAACCCCCACGTCCCGAAGGACACTGGCACCTGAAGCCAGCGCGTCTGCCGTTCCGCCACTCGCCCGAGCAGCGCCCCAGTGGATCTTCCCTTTCGGGCCTTTCCCCTGGCGACGTCGAAACATTAGCACGGAGAACGGGGTGGATTCACATCGCTTTCCCGGCACCCCCGCACCCCGCCGTGGACGGCCCCTCCCGCACTCCGCTCCCGGTGCGGGACACTGTCCCTGGAGCGCCCCTACGATCCCTTGTGAGGACCAACACTCGTCCTCACAGGAACGATGGGGAACCACCCGAATCCGCCACGCGTGGATACGATCAGTAAGCAGTACAGGGCGACAGCGACGGAGGAGGTGCCCCATGGGAGTTCTGAAGCGGTTCGAGCAGCGACTCGAAGGTCTGGTGAACGGCACCTTCGCCAAGGTGTTCAAGTCCGAGGTCCAGCCGGTGGAGATCGCCGGAGCCCTCCAGCGGGAGTGCGACAACAACGCCACCATCTGGAACCGCGAGCGGACCGTCGTCCCCAACGACTTCATCGTCGAGCTCAGCGCCGGCGACTACGACCGTCTGAGCCCCTACTCCGGGCAGCTCGGCGACGAGCTCGCGGGCCTCGTCCGCGACTACGCCAAGCAGCAGCGCTACAGCTTCATGGGCCCCATCAAGGTCCATCTGGAGAAGGCCGACGACCTCGACACCGGGCTCTACCGGGTCCGCAGCCGCACCCTGGCCTCCAGCACCTCCCAGCCGCAGGCAGGACCGCCCTCACCGCAGGGCGGCTACGGCTACCCGCCGGAGAACCAGCCACAGGGCGGCTACGGATATCCCCCGGTCGCGGCCCCGCCCATGCCCAGCGCCCCGCCCCCGGGCGGACCCGGCGCTCGGCGGCCCGCCCCGGGCGGACCCGCCGGACCGGCCCCCGCGGCCGGCCCGGGTGGCCCCCGGCGCCACTGGATCGAGATCAACGGCACCCGCCACCAGATCTCGCGCCCCACGCTCGTACTCGGCCGAAGCACGGAAGCCGACGTGCGGATCGACGACCCCGGCGTATCGCGCCGGCACTGTGAGATCCGGACCGGAACGCCCTCGACGATCCAGGATCTCGGGTCCACCAACGGCATCGTGGTGGACGGGCAGCACACCACCCGCGCTACGCTCCGCGACGGCTCGCGGATCGTCGTGGGCAGTACCACCATCATTTACCGGCAAGCCGAAGGGTGAAGCGGGGGCAATGTCAGAGCTGACCCTGACGGTCATGCGGTTGGGTTTCCTGGCCGTTCTGTGGCTGTTCGTCATCGTGGCCGTCCAGGTCATCCGCAGCGATCTCTTCGGGACGCGCGTGACCCAACGCGGCTCCCGTCGTAACGGCGCGGGCGCCGGCGGCGCCCCGCAGCAGGCGGGTGGCCGGCAGGCCACGCCTCCGCAGCAGCGCCAGCGGCGCGGGGCACCCACCAAACTCGTCGTCTCCGAGGGCATCCTCACGGGAACCACGGTGGCCCTCGCCGGCCAGACGATCACGCTTGGCCGCGCGCACGACTCCACGATCGTGCTGGACGACGACTACGCGTCCAGCCGCCATGCCAGGATCTATCCCGACCGTGACGGCCAGTGGATCGTCGAGGATCTCGGGTCCACCAACGGCACGTATCTCGACCGGACCCGGCTGACCACCCCGACGCCCATTCCGCCGGGCGCACCGATCCGCATCGGCAAGACCGTCATCGAGCTGCGGAAGTAGTACGAGAATGAGCGAGCGGAGCGAGCGCGCGGCGGCGATCCGTCCCACCGAGGGCACGGACCCCAGCGCGCTCCCGACCGGAGGGTGGGCAGTGTGGCTCGAGACCGGTTGTACCCGGAGGCAGCTTCGTCGACAGGGCAGGTGCGCATGAGTCTGTCCTTGCGGTTCGCCGCCGGATCACACAAGGGCATGATCCGTGAGGGGAACGAGGACTCCGGCTACGCCGGTCCCCGCCTCCTCGCGATCGCCGACGGCATGGGAGGCCAGGCCGCCGGCGAGGTCGCGAGCTCCGAGGTGATCTCCACGCTCGTGCAGCTCGACGACGACGTCCCGGGCTCCGACATCCTCACCTCGCTGGCCACGGCCGTGCAGCGCGCCAACGACCAGCTGCGCGTGATGGTCGAGGAGGACCCGCAGCTCGAAGGCATGGGCACCACCCTGACCGCCCTGCTGTGGACCGGCCAGCGCCTCGGCCTCGTCCACGTCGGCGACTCCCGCGCCTACCTGCTCCGCGACGGCGTCCTCACCCAGATCACCCAGGACCACACCTGGGTGCAGCGCCTCGTCGACGAGGGGCGCATCACCGAGGAAGAAGCCACCACCCACCCGCAGCGCTCCCTGCTGATGCGCGCGCTCGGCAGCGGCGACATCGTCGAGCCCGACCTCTCCATCCGTGAGGTCCGGGCCGGTGACCGCTACCTGATCTGCTCCGACGGACTCTCCGGCGTCGTCTCCCACCAGACCCTGGAGGAGACCCTCGCCGACTACCACGGTCCCCGCGAGACCGTGCAGTCGCTGATCCAGCTCGCCCTGCGCGGCGGCGGACCCGACAACATCACCTGCATCGTCGCCGATGTCCTCGACACCGACAGCGGTGACACCCTCGCCGCCCAGGTCAGCGACACCCCGGTGGTCGTCGGCGCGGTCGCCGAGAACCAGCACCAGCTCTTCGACGGCGGCAACGCCATGCAGACCCCGGCCGGCCGCGCCTCGGGCCTCGGCCGCCACGGCCGGCCCCCCGCAGGCGCCTTCGGCCCGCCCGGCAGCGGCGACGCCAACGGCTACGGGTACTCCCCCGACCAGGGCAAGGGCGGCGGCGCGTACGGCACCTTCGGCGAAGCCGAGGCCTACACCGCCGACCCCGGCTACGAGGACACGTACGACCACCCCCGCAGGCGCCGCAGCAAAGGGCGCAAGTGGACCACGCGTACGCTGACCCTGCTCATCGTCGCCGGTGTCGTCGGCGGTGGCCTCTACGCCGGCTGGCGCTGGACCCAGACCCAGTTCTACGTCGGCGTGAAGGGTGAGCACGTCGCGCTCTTCCGCGGGATCAGCCCGAAGCTGGGGCCGCTGGAGCTCTCCAAGGTGGAGACCGACCGCCCCGACATCGAACTGAAGTACCTGCCGCCCTTCAAGCGGAAGCTGGTCGAGGCCACCATCAGCGAGAGCAGCTTCGACGCGGCGCGCAAGAAGCTCGATGATCTCGGCGTCCAGACGTCCGCCTGCAAGAAGGACGAGGAGCGCCGCAACGCCGAGGCGCAGAACAGCCAGACGCCCGCCCCCAGTCTGACTCCCGAGGAGCAGCAACTGGTCGGGCTGTGCGGCAAGTAGTAGACATACGCGGGCGCAGGGGGCCTGCCACACCATGAGCGTTGTCACCAATACCACCACCATCGGCGCCATCGAGCTGCCGAGCAGGCGGAACACCGAGCTCCTGCTGCTCGGCTTCGCCGTGCTCATCCCGATGTTCGCCTACGCCAACGTGGGCCTCGCGATCAACGGCTCCCTGCCCCCCGGCATGGTGCTCTACGGCCTCGGCCTCGGCGCCCTCGCCGGGATCGCGCACCTCGTCGTGCGCCGGTACGCCAAGTACGCCGACCCGCTGCTGCTCCCCCTCGCCACGCTCCTCAACGGGCTCGGCCTCGTCCTGATCTGGCGCCTGGACCAGTCCGAGCGCCTGCAGAACCTGGCGAAGCGGGCCTTCGGCGGGTTCTCCCCCTCCGCGCCGCGCCAGATGATGTACACG
This sequence comes from Streptomyces sp. CLCI03, assembly GCF_053615355.1. Taxonomy (NCBI): domain Bacteria; kingdom Bacillati; phylum Actinomycetota; class Actinomycetes; order Kitasatosporales; family Streptomycetaceae; genus Streptomyces; species Streptomyces sp. CLCI03. The sequence continues at coordinate 4,069,493 of NZ_CM132132.1, forward strand.
GCGGTCGCCATCGCCCTGTTCGCCGCCGTCCTGCTGGTCCTCAAGGACCACCGCGTCCTGCAGCGGTTCACGTACATCTCCATGGCCGGCGCCCTGGTCCTGCTGATCCTGCCCGTCATCCCGGGCCTGGGCGCCGACGTCTTCGGCGCCAAGATCTGGATCAGCGTCGGCGGCTTCTCCATCCAGCCCGGTGAGTTCGCGAAGATCGTCATCGCGATCTTCTTCGCCGGCTATCTGATGGTGAAGCGGGACGCGCTGGCGCTGGCCAGCCGCCGCTTCATGGGCCTCTACCTGCCGCGTGGCCGCGACCTCGGCCCGATCCTGATGATCTGGGCGATGAGCCTGCTCGTCCTCGTCTTCGAGAACGACCTCGGCACCTCGCTGCTCTTCTTCGGCATGTTCGTGATCATGCTGTACGTGGCCACCGAGCGCACCAGCTGGATCGTCATCGGCCTGCTGATGTCGGTGGGCGGCGCCGTGGTCGTCGGCACTTTCGCCAGCCACGTCCAGGCCCGCGTCAACGCCTGGCTCGACCCCTTCGCCTGCTACACCACCTCGGGCGCCTGTGAGCAGGTCGGCCAGTCGATCATGAGCTTCGGTTCCGGCGGGGTCCTCGGCGCCGGCTGGGGCCAGGGCAACTCCGACCTGATCGGCTTCGCCGCCAACTCCGACTTCATCTTCTCCACCGTCGGCGAAGAACTCGGCCTCGCCGGAGTGATGGCCTTCCTCCTGCTCTACGGGCTCATCATCGAGCGCGGCGTGCGCACCGCCCTCGCCGCCCGTGACCCCTTCGGCAAGCTCTTCGCCATCGGCCTCTCCGGCGCCTTCGCGCTCCAGATCTTCGTGGTCGCCGGCGGAGTCATGGGCCTCATCCCCCTCACCGGCATGACGATGCCCTTCCTCGCCTCCGGCGGTTCCTCCGTCCTCGCGAACTGGATCCTCATCGCCATCCTCATCCGGATCAGCGACACCGCACGCCGCCCCGCACCGGCCCCCGCCCCGTCCCCCGACTCCGAGATGACCCAGGTGGTCCGTCCGTCATGAACAAGCCCCTGCGCCGCATCTCGCTTTTCTGCGGGCTGCTCGTCCTCGCCCTGCTGATCCGCACGAACTGGCTGCAGTACGTGCAGGCGGAGGAGCTCAGCACGCGCAAGGAGAACCGCCGGGTCCAGATCGCCCAGTACGCGACCGAGCGCGGCAACATCATCGTCAAGGGCGACCCGATCACCGGCTCCAAGGTGACCGACGGCAGCGACTACAAGTTCAAGCGGACCTACACGAACGGTGAGCTCTGGGCTCCCGTGACCGGGTACGCCTCCCAGGCCTTCGGCTCCACCCAGCTGGAGTCCCTGGAGGACGGCATCCTCACCGGCAACGACGACCGGCTGTTCTTCGACCGCACCATCGGCATGTTCACCGGGGAGAAGAAGCAGGGCGGCAACGTCGTCACCACGCTCAACCCCGAGGCCCAGAAGGCCGCCTTCGAGGCGCTGGGCACGAAGAAGGGCGCCGTCGCGGCCATCGACCCGCGCACCGGCGCGATCCTGGCCCTGGTCTCCACGCCCTCCTACGACCCCTCGCGCTTCGCGGGCAACTCCAAGGACGACGAGAAGGCCTGGGTCGAGCTGAAGGACAGCGAGGACAAGAACCTCGTGAACCGCGCCCTGCGCGAGACGTACCCGCCGGGCTCCACCTTCAAGGTGGTCACCGCGGCGGCCGCCCTCGAACACGGCGTCGTCCAGGACATCAACGCTCCGACGGACACCCCGGACCCGTACTTCCTGCCCGGCACCAAGACCGAGATGATCAACCACGCCAAGGGCTGCGAGAAGGCGAGCCTCAACGAGGCGCTGCGCATCTCCTGCAACTCCGTCTTCGCGAACATGGGCGACAAGGTCACCCGCGACAAGATGGTGGAGACCTCGGAGAAGTTCGGCTTCAACAACGACAAGATCGACGTTCCGGTCCGCGCGTTCGCCAGCATCTACGACAAGAAGATGGGCAAGGACGGCAACGCCCAGAGCTCCATCGGTCAGTTCAACACCGCCGCCACTCCGCTGCAGATGGCCATGGTCACGGCCGCGATCGCGAACGACGGCAAGCTGATGAAGCCGTACATGGTCGACATGCTCCAGGCTCCCAACCTGGACGTCATCGAGAAGCACGAGCCGCAGGAGATGAGCCGGCCGCTCTCCGCCGCCAACGCGGAGAAGGTGCAGCAGATGATGGTCAACGTCGTCGCGAACGGCACCGGCTCCAAGGCCAAGATGAACGGCGTGACGGTCGGCGGCAAGACCGGTACGGCGCAGCACGGCGAGGGCAACAAGAAGCGCCCGTACGCCTGGTTCATCTCCTACGCCGAGACCCCGGACAAGGCCTCGCCCGTCGCCGTCGCCGTCGTGATCGAGGACAGCGAGGCGGACCGCGAGGACATCAGCGGTGGCGGTCTGGCCGCTCCCGTCGCCAAGGCGGTCATGGAAGCGGTGCTGAAGAGCCAGGGGTGACCGAGGGATCACGGCCGGGTTCCAGTGACCCAGATCACAGAATTCCGGTCGGGTCCGAGCGTACGGTACCGGTCCAGTATCAGCCTGTGGCCACGAACCGATCACGGACGATCGGCCGGTAGCCTTTGCGCGAACAGCACACCGCCGGACCACACACAGGTGCGGTCGGGACTGACGGAGAGGGCTGCAACGTTATGGAAGAGCCGCGTCGCCTCGGCGGCCGGTACGAGCTGAGCCACGTGCTCGGCCGTGGTGGCATGGCCGAGGTGTACCTCGCCCACGACACCCGGCTCGGCCGTACCGTCGCCGTCAAGACCCTGCGTGCCGATCTCGCCCGTGATCCGTCCTTCCAGGCCCGGTTCCGGCGCGAGGCCCAGTCGGCCGCGTCGCTGAACCACCCGGCGATCGTCGCGGTCTACGACACCGGCGAGGACTACGTCGACAACATCTCCATCCCGTACATCGTGATGGAGTACGTCGACGGTTCCACGCTGCGCGAACTGCTGCACTCGGGCCGCAAGCTGCTGCCCGAACGCACGCTGGAGATGTGCATCGGCATCCTCCAGGCCCTGGAGTACTCGCACCGCGCCGGCATCGTGCACCGCGACATCAAGCCCGCCAACGTGATGCTGACCCGTACCGGCCAGGTCAAGGTCATGGACTTCGGCATCGCCCGCGCCATGGGCGACTCCGGCATGACCATGACGCAGACGGCCGCCGTCATCGGCACCGCCCAGTACCTCTCGCCCGAGCAGGCCAAGGGCGAGCAGGTCGACGCGCGCTCCGACCTCTACTCCGCGGGCTGCCTGCTCTACGAGCTCCTCAGCGTCCGGCCCCCGTTCGTCGGCGACTCCCCGGTGGCCGTCGCCTACCAGCACGTACGGGAAGAGCCGCAGCCGCCGTCGAACTTCGACCCCGAGATCACGCCCGAGATGGACGCCATCGTCCTCAAGGCACTGGTCAAGGACCCCGATTACCGCTATCAGTCGGCCGACGAGATGCGCGCCGACATCGAGGCCTGCCTCGACGGCCAGCCCGTCGCGGCCGCCGCCACCATGGGTGCGGCCGGTGGCTACGGCTACCCCGACCCGGGCAGCGGCTACGGGCACCAGGGCTACGACCAGCCCACCACCGCCCTGCGCACCACCGATCCCGGTGCCCAGACGTCGATGATGCCGCCCATGCCCCCGGGCGACGGCGGCTACGGACACGGCGGCTACGACCAGGGCCCGGGCCGCCGGCAGAAGAAGAGCAAGGCGTCCACCGTCCTGCTCGTCGCCGCGGGCATCCTCGTGCTGGTCGGCGCGATCCTCATCGGACGTTCCCTCTTCGGCGAGGGCGCCGACAACCGGCCCGCCGTGCCCAAGCTCATCGGCCAGACCTTCGAGGTGGCGCAGAAGAGCGGCGACAACGTCGGCCTCAAGGTGGTCAAGGGCCAGGACGCGCCCTGCGAAGACCAGCCCAAGGGCAACGTCTGCAAGCAGGATCCGGCGGCCGACACCAAGGTGGACAACGGATCGACCGTCACGGTGACGATCTCCACGGGCGCGCCCAAGGTGACGGTCATCAACGTGCAGAGCCTCAGCTTCGAGGAGGCCGAGAAGCAGCTCAAGGAGAAGGGCTTCCAGGTCGACCGCAAGCCGCAGGAGTCCGACCGTCCGGCCGGGACCGTCCTGGAGCAGAGCCCGAAGAGCGGCACCGAGGCGGAGCGCAACAGCGTCGTCACGCTGACCGTCGCCAAGGAGGTCACCAAGGCCACGGTGCCGGAGCTCAGGGGCAAGAAGAAGGACGAGGCGATCAAGGCCCTCACGGACGCCAAGCTCCGGCTCGGCAGCGTGACGGAGCAAGAGGCTCCCGGATCCGTTCCCGGCACGGTCATCGGCCAGCAGATCGAGGCGGGCGAGGAGATCGAGGTGGGCAAGACGGTGAACGTCACCATCGCCAAGGCCTCGGCGCAGACCGCGGTGCCCAACTTCAACGGCCTCACCGTGGACCAGTACAAGGACGAGCTGCGGCGCGCGGGACTCCGGCTCGGCATCGTCACCGGATCGACGGACGGCAGCGCGGTCGTCGTGCGCACGGACCCGCTGCCGGGTACCCCGGTGGCCTCGGGCCAGACCGTGAACGTCATCGCCCTCGGTGGTAACGGCCAGCAGCAGGGCGGCAACAACAACGGCGGCCTGATCGGCGGCCTGGGCGGCAACCGCTGACGCGACCGCCCTGGTGGCTCGGGCCACCGGCACGAGCGAAAGGTCCGGCCTCCTCCCGTTCCGGGGAAGGAGGCCGGACCTTCGTGCGTCACGCCGCTGTACGGCCGCCTGCGGCCGTATCCGGGACGGGTGGGCCTCCTGGGGCCCAGGAGGCGCCGGCGCCTCCCAGAGGGGCACTGCGGGGCCCTGACGGCACCGGGGCGAGCGGGTTCCGCGCGCTCAGCGCAGTTCGACCGGCGGGGTCCGCTTCGCGTCCGCCTTCTCGGTGCGGACCAGCTCGCCCCACACGATGTACCGGTACTTCGACGTGTAGACCGGCGTGCAGGTGGTGAGCGTGATGTACCGGCCGGGGGCGGTCTTCCCCGAGTCCTTGGGGACCGCGTTGATCACGTCGGTGTTGAACTTCGAGGTCTGGCGCAGCTCCGCGAAGACCTTGTAGACGTACCAGGTGTCGCGGGTCTCGAAGACGATCGCGTCGCCGTTCTTCACCTTGTCGATGTTGTGGAACTTCGCCCCGTGGCCGTCCCGGTGCGCGGCGAGGGAGAAGTTGCCCTTCTCGTCCCACGGCAGGGCCGACTTCACCGGCTGGGTGTAGTACCCGGCCACGCCGTCGTCCAGGACGTCCGGGTCGGTCCCCGCCTTGACGAGCACCTCGCCGTTGCGCATCGCCGGTACGTGCAGGAAGCCGACGCCGTCCTGGGTGTCCAGCGCCCCCGGCCCGGCGGCCTGCGGGGACGGGGCCTGCCACTGCCGGCGGATCTCGTCCCCGCGCGCCAACGCCTGCCGGTCCGCGAGCACGTTCGTCCACCACAGCGAGTAGGCCACGAACAGGCCCAGCACCAGGCCCACGGTGATCAGGACCTCGCCCAGCAGGCTCAGGAATCCCGCGAGCACACTGCGGTTGCCGACGGGCGGGGCCGCGGCGCGGCGGCGGGCACGAGACACTGCTGATTCGTCCTTAACTGGTCAGCGCGGGCGGTGGGCCCTGGCTGCGGGGGCGTTCATCGGTCATCCTGCCCCATACGATCATCCGGTAGGTGCTGGTGAACTCCGGGGTGCAGGTGGTCAGCGTGATGTACCGGCCCGGGGAGGTGAATCCCGAACCCTCGGGCACGGGTTTGATCACCGCCACGTTCGTCGGCGGGGTCTGTGCGAGCGACGAGGTCGTCTCGTACGTGTAGTAGGCGTCCCGGGTCTCGACCACGACGGGATCCCCGGGCACCAGCCGGTTGATGTAGCGGAACGGCTCCCCGTGGGTGTTGCGGTGCCCGGCCAGCGCGAAGTTGCCCTGCTCGTCGGCCGGCATCGCCGTCTTCAGCGCGCCCTCGCCGTAGTGCCCGACCATGCCCTTGTCGAGCACCTTGGGCTTGCTGATCCCCTCCGCCACCGGGACCTTCACGTCCAGCTTCGGGATGTGCAGGATCGCGAAGCCCTGGCCGGGCTCGAAGGCCGTGACGGTCGGTGCGGCGGCCCCGGAGCCGCCGGGATCCCTCTCCCAGTTCTGCCGCAGGGAGCCGGCGGCGCCGTCGGCCACCCGCTCCGCCAGCAGGTTCGTGTACCAGAGCTGGTAGGCGACGAACAGCAACATCACCAGGCCCAGCGTGATGAAGAGCTCTCCGCCCAGTCGGCTCGCGACGACCACCGGGCCGCCCGATGCCGGCCGTTTGCGCCGCCTGCCTCCGCGCCTGCGGCTGCGCCGGGCGGCCTGTTTCGCGGCCTCCTGAGCGGCCCTGCGTCGCGCGGCCCGGCCCTGCGTGGGCGCGGACGGCGCGACCGCGGTCACGCGACGGCCTTGCCCACCACCGGGGCCAGCCCCACCGAGCGCTCCACGGCACCCGCGTCACCGCACCGCACCAGCCAGTTGGCGAGCATCCGGTGACCCCACTCGGTCAGCACCGACTCGGGGTGGAACTGCACGCCCTCGACGTCGTGCTCCCGGTGGCGCAGGCCCATGATGATCCCGTCCTCGGTCCGCGCCGTGACCTCCAGCGCGTCCGGCAGGGTCCCGGGCTCGGCGGCGAGGGAGTGGTAGCGGGTCGCGGTGAACGGCGACGGCAGGCCCTCGAACACCCCGAGCCCCTCGTGGATCACGGGCGAGGTCTTGCCGTGCAGCAGCTCGGGCGCCCGACCCACCACGCCTCCGTAGGCGACCGCCATCGACTGCATGCCGAGGCACACGCCGAAGACGGGGACGGCCGTGCTCGCGCAGTGGCGGACCATGTCGATGCAGACGCCCGCCTCCTCCGGCGTACCGGGGCCGGGGGACAGCAGCACGCCGTCGAAGCCGTCCTGCGCGTGCGAGAGCTCGACCTCGTCGTTGCGCAGCACCTCGCATTCGGCGCCGAGCTGGTAGAGGTACTGGACCAGGTTGAAGACAAAGCTGTCGTAGTTGTCCACAACCAGAATGCGCGCGCTCACGGAGTGGCTCCCGATCCCTCGTCCACCGTCACATCGTTGAACGGGAGGAGCGGCTCGGCCCACGGGAAGACGTACTGGAACAGCACGAAGACCACCGCGAGGACCAGTACGAGCGAGATCACCGCGCGGACCCACGCGTTTCCCGGCAGATGCCGCCAGATCCAGCCGTACATGCCGCCCGATTCCTTTTCGTCCACGTTCGTTCAACGCACCGCGGGGGCGGTACGCGAACAGACTAAAGGCAGCGGCCCGAAAGGGTGGGTCACCCGGACAAACCCTCCGGTGGCCCCTGGGCCGCGGGGCGCGTCCCGGTCAGCTCCGCCCAGACGACCAGTCGGTGGCTGTGGCCCCATTCCGGATCGCAGGTCGTCAGGGTCAGATAGCGGCCGGGCGCCCGGAACGGCGATTTCTCCGGGACCGGGTCGACCACGGCGACATCGGTGGGCAGCGTGCGCAGGGGCGCGGAGCGGAGCGTGTAGGTGTACCAGGTGCTCGCGTCCTTGAGGATCACCACGTCGCCCGGACGCAGGCGCGGGAAGTCCTTGAAGGGGTCCCCGTAGGTACGCCGGTGGCCGGCCACCGAGAAGTTCCCGACCGCGCCGAGGGGGGCGGTGGCGGCGTAGTGGCCGAGGCCCTTCTTCAGCAGTTCGGGGTCGGTGCCCTCCAGGACGGGCTTGACCCAGCCCCGGCCGAAGCGCGGGACGTACATCTCGGCGAAGGCCCGGCCGGCGGGATGCCGCTCGGGCGACGCGGTCGGCGGCGCGGATGCAGGCGGGGCCTGCGAGGGGGCCTGCGAGGGCGTGGGCAGGGGTGCGGCGGCCGGGGCGGCCGCCCAGCGGTCGCGCATCCGGTCCCTCTCCCCGTCCATGGCCCGGTCGGCCTTGACCCCGGTCCACAGCAGGACGTAGGCGACGAAGAGCACGATGAGGGTGCCCGCCGTCAGGCACACCTCGCTGAACGTCCGTACCACCAGGCGCAGTACGACGTCAGGACGGACCCGATCACGGGGTGGGCGCCACCGGCTTCGCATAGTGGAGGTCCACTGTGCCGGAGTAGCCGGGAAGTGTCAGCGCCTTGTGCTCGTCCACTTTCCAGCCGAGCCCGTAGGCGTTCACGTACAGCTGGTAGTTCTGCAGGGCCGGGGAGGCGGCGAGGGCCTTCTTCATCGTGCCCGGGTCGCCGACCGCCGAGATCTTGTACGGGGGCGAGTAGACGCGGCCCTGGAGGATCAGGGTGTTGCCCACGCAGCGCACCGCGCTCGTGGAGATCAGCCGCTGGTCCATGACCTGGATGCCCTGGGCACCGCCGCGCCACAGAGCGTTGACCACGGCCTGCAGGTCCTGCTGGTGGATCACCAGGTCGTTGGGCTGCGGCTCGGGCACGTTGGGGATACGGGCGGTGGCGTTCGGCGGGGCGTCGTTGAGGGTGACCGTCAGGCCCTTGCCGGTCAGCTCCTCGGTGCCGGAGGCGGCGCGCAGGGCGGCCAGCTTGGCGTCCTCGGCCTTGGTGCTGCCGTCGTCACGCTCCGCGAGGGTGTCCACCTGTCCGCGTACGGCCGCGGTGCTCTGTTCCAGCTCCGCGTTGTCCTGGCTGCGCTCCTTGATGAGGTCCGACAGCTTCAGGAGTGAGGCGTCCGTCCGGATGTTCGTACCCTTGGAGGTGTTGAAACTGGTGACGAAGAGCAGCCCGGCCAGGGCGAAGACGGCGGCCGTCAGCAGCCGGACCGGCCTGGCCCGGCGACGGGGACCCGCGGAGGAGTCGTCTGAATTGCTCAACGTACCCTTCTCCTTCAACGCCACAGGTCCACTACGCTAACGGACGCCCGGGGCAGGCAAGGTCCCCAGCGCATCGACAGGAGAGCCCCTCGTGCCGAAGTCACGTATCCGCAAGAAGGACGACTACACGCCGCCGCCGACCCGGCAGCCGCAGAACATCCGGCTGACGAATCGCAGCTGGGTCGCCCCGGTCATGCTGGCGTTCTTCCTGATCGGACTCGCGTGGATCGTCGTGTTCTACGTGACCGAGACCCAGCTGCCGATCGAGTCGCTGGGCAATTGGAACATTGTGGTCGGTTTCGGCTTCATCGCTGCCGGATTCGGCGTATCCACGCAGTGGAAGTAGCACCCGAAAGCCCCTGAGGGAAGCTCTCCCCATGAGTTATCCACAGCGTCATCCACACCTGAGGAAAAGACAGAAGATCTGTGGATAACTCTGTGGAGAGTTGACGCCGGTGTGATCAGGTGAGTTCCGCGGTGCGGATCAGGATCAGCGTCGCGGCCAGCAGGAAGGCCACCGCGCAGGTGCCCCACTGGACGAGTGCGCGATGCCGGCCGGCGGTGGGCATGAGCATGCCCAGACCCACCAGCGCTCCGGTGACCAGGCCACCCACATGGGCCTGCCAGGACACCGTGAGCGCGCCACCGAGCGGTACGAAGGTCAACACCAGCATCAGCACGACCATGACGATCACCGGCCGCATCTCGTAGCGCAGCCGCTTCGCCAGGACGACGGTCGCACCCAGCAGGCCGAAGACCGCGCCGGAGGCACCGAGGGTCGGAACGTTCGGCTCGCTCAGCAGATAGACCAGCGCGCTGCCGCCGAGGCCCGAGAGCAGGAAGACCGCGAGATAGCGGACCCGGCCCAGCGCCGCCTCCAGCGGCCCGCCGATCACCCACAGGCCGATCATGTTGCCGATGATGTGCCACCACTCGATGTGCAGGAACACCGAGGTCAACAGCCGGTGGTACTCGCCTGTGGAAACTCCCCGGACGGGCCCGACGAGGTACGCGAACTCCCGGTACCGACCGATCAGCTCCATCCGGACCGCGAGCGCCGGGTCGGCGAGCACCGCGAGGAACACCAGGACGTTGATCCCGATGAGGATCTTGGTGACCAGATGGGGGTCGGCGGCGACCACCCCGCCCGCGATGGTGCGCGGCGCGTTCGCGGTCGGCCGGTGCCCGGTGCCGGAGCCCGCCTGGACGCACTCGGGGCACTGGAAGCCGACCGAGGCGCTGATCATGCACTCGGGGCAGATGGGACGCTCGCAGCGGGTGCAGCTGATCCCCGTGTCGCGGTCCGGGTGGCGGTAGCAGCCCGGCAGACGGTCGGTGTCCATCGGTTCCCTCGGTCAGCGGCGAGGCGGGGCTGCCCCGCCGGTACGTATCCAGTACGGACGGGCGGGGCCGGAAGGTTCCCGGGCGTCAGCGCTTCTCGACGACGACGGACTGGATGATCACGTCGTCCAGGGGGCGCTCGGTCCGCGGGTTGGTGGGGCCGGCGGCGATGGCCTGCACCACCTTCTGGCTCGCCGGGTCGGTGACCTCGCCGAAGATGGTGTGCTTGCGCGTCAGCCAGGCGGTCGGCGCGACGGTGATGAAGAACTGCGAGCCGTTGGTGCCCGGGCCCGCGTTGGCCATGGCGAGCAGGAAGGGCTTGGTGAAGGCCAGGTCGGGGTGGAACTCGTCCGCGAAGCGGTAGCCGGGGCCGCCGGTGCCGTTGCCGAGCGGGTCACCGCCCTGGATCATGAAGCCGCTGATGACACGGTGGAAGACGGTGCCGTCGTACAGCGGGTCCGTGGTCTTCTGGCCGTCGGTGGGGCGGGTCCATTCCCGGGCGCCCGTGGCGAGCTCGACGAAGTTCCTGACGGTCTTCGGGGCGAAGTTCTCCAGCAGCTCGATCTCGATGTCGCCGTGGTTCGTCTTCAGGGTGGCGTAGAGCTTCTCGGCCACGGATCTGCCTTCCATAGTCATCACTGTCGGTCCAGATGGTCGCACGGAGCGCTCCGCAGCACTGAAATCCTCCACCCGTATGCCCTGTCACGCATGCCTGTCCGCGATATGGCAGGCATGATCCGACAAAGGGTGGAAAGGTGAACTGTGTCCGCCACCGAGGAGGAGGATCCCGTGACCGGCAAGGAGAGCATGCGCCTGGCAGCCGAGAGCGCCAGGGAGAGTGTGCGGCACGCGACGGAAGTGGTGGCACCGTACGCGGAATCCGCCAAGGAAGCCGCGGTGCACTACGCCCAGGAAGCGAACGAGCGGCTGGCACCCAAGGTGTCGTACGCGGCGACCAGCGCCGCCCAGCACGCCCGTTCGACCTACGACTGCCATCTGCATCCCCGGCTCAAGGCGGCGCGGGCCCATGTGCCGGAGCCCGTCGACCGGGCGGCGACGCAGGCGCGCCGGGCGGCACGGCAGGCCGCCGAATACACCCAGCCGAAGATCGAGAGCGCGATCGCGGCCGCCACACCGGTGGCCGAGGAGGCCGCGTCCCGGTCGACCGCCGCCATCGCGGCGCTGCGCGGCCAGGTGACCGCCAAGGAAGTGCAGAAGCTGGTGCGACGTCATCACCGGCGCGAGCGCAACGGAAAGATCCTGCGCGGTGCCGCACTGGTCGGCGTACTGGCGGCGGCCGCCTTCGCGGTGTGGAAGTGGTGGGACCAGCAGTCGAATCCGGACTGGCTCGTCGAACCGCCGGCGGCCACCGAGCTGTCGGCGCGCGACGCGGCGCCGACCGGCTTCGACGAGGAGCTGGCCGAGAAGGAGCGCGAGGCCGAGTCGGGCCCCGACGACAGGCAACTCTGAACGGCGCACGGGAAGGGGCCCGGATCCTGTCACCAGGATCCGGGCCCCTTCCGCGTCCGCGGGGCGTCAGCCGGGGAGGGTGAGCACCGTGCCCGGACGGATGAGGTCGGGATTGGGGCCGACGGCTCCCCTGTTCATCGCGTAGAGCTCACGCCAGCGGGCCTCGTTGCCCAGTTCCTGACGGGCGATCGCGGGGAGCGAGTCGCCGGCCCGGACGGTGTACGTGCGCTTCTTCGCGGCGGACCCGGGCCCCCGCGTCGGGGCCGCCGGTACCGCCTTGTGCGCGGCCGAGTGCGGGGTCGGCGTGTGCATGGCGCCCGGCGCGGCGGGGGAGAAGGCCCCGGGCTTGGGCATCGCGGTCGGCCGGGGAGCGGCGGGCACCGCCTTGTGCGCCGCGGACGTGGGGGTCGGGGTCGCGGGGGCGGGCCTGGGCGGCGCGGCCGCCGCCATGCGCTCGGCGGTGGCCCGGGTGGCCGACGCGGCGTCGGCCGCCGAACCCGCGGGCGGCCTCCGCGTCTCGCCCGCCTGCTGCTGCACCTGCTCCTTCGCCTTCTCGGCGGCGTCGTGCGCCTTGTGCTTGTCGGACTTCAGGAAGTCGAAGAGTCCCATGTCTGTACGCCTCCGGCGTGCTGGTCCCCCCTGGGATCGTGCCCTTCTTCCACTGTCCTGCACCGGGCGTCCGAAGGCCCTGCGACGGGGCCGTCCGGGGGACACGCCGGCCCCGGCCCCGACCCACGCGGGAACGCGGCGGGAAGGGACCGGGAAGGCCCGGCGACACCATCGTGGGACACGATGGAGGAGATTTCTGTGATCATCAGACAGTCCGCGGAGCGGGTAGTGCTGGTCAGGCCCGGACCCGGGCTCGTGCGCGCCGCGCTCGTGGCGGGCCTGGACGTCTGGGTGGTGTCCGATCCCGGACCCCACCCACCGAACGCGCGGCTCCCCGCCGAGCTGCCCCCGCAACGCCTCCTCCGGGTGGACTTCGACGACCCGGACGCACTGCGCACCGTGCTGACGGACACCGTCCGACGGCACGGGATCGGCCAGGTCCTCCACCTCGCGAGCGATCTGGAGAAGGGTCTCGGCAGCGGGGCCGCGGCCGCGGCCGAGGAGGTGGTGCGGGAGCTGTCCGCCGACGGCGGGAAGCCGGCCCGCGCCCTGCCGGACGCGGTCACGATCCGGCGGATCCTCAACGAGAGCCGGACCTCCGCGGTACGGGCCCACGAGGCCCGGTCCGTCACCGAGGCCTGTTCGCTGGCCGAGGACTTCCCGCTGCCCGTGGTCATCAAGTCGGCCGACAGATCCGGTTGTTGGTGGACCGTTCCGGTGCACGACCGTCCCGCGCTCGCCCGGTGGGCCGAACAGGCCGTCACCGCCCGGCACTCGGCCCCTTATCTCGTCGAAGAGCTTCTGACCGGAGCCAAGTTCAGGGTGGAGACGCTGACCGTCGACGGGATGCACCTCGTCGCCGACATCGCCCCCGAGGGAACGGCGCCGCCGCTCCACGACGCGGAGCAGGCCCAGATCCGCGCGACCGTCCGCGCCCTGCTGGATCTCGCCGGGTACGAATCGGGCACCACGCGGACGGATGTGCTGGTCGGAGCGCGGGGATCACGTATCGCGGCGGCCACGGAACCGGACCGGGAACAGGCCGGGAACAGCCGTTCCCGCAGCACGACCACGGGCGGTATCGAGAGGGGAACGGACCGGTAAGACCCTCGGCCACTCTTTGGTCTGTCGAGAGCGGCCACCGCACCACACGGGAGCCGCACCGGGTACACACCAGGGGGTTCCACACATGCGCAGCAAGCCGGCGGGCCTGATCGGAATCATCGCGGTGGCTCTGGCGATCGGAGTCGGTGCGACGGTCAGCGGCCCGGTGGACGCCGGTCAGCCCTCCGGCTACCAGGTCCTCGCGGACGACAAGGGTCCCGGGATCGCCCCCCCGGCCCCGACGCCGACCCCGTCCCCCCGCTAGTCCTGCCGCTCGCCGCGCACGGCGAAGTGCCCCTCACGGCGAAGTGCCCCGCACCGGATTCGGTGCGGGGCACTTCGCGTCGCGCGCCGCTCTGCCGCTCAGTACGCCCGCCGGTGCGCCGGCAGGCCCATGAAGTCGAATAACTCCTCGGCGGCCACGCGGTACCCCGCCGCGGCCGAAAGGTCCCCGAGCGCCTCGGCCGCGTGGACCATGCCCACCAGCGCGGACGCCTCCTCGGCGCGGAAACTCATCGGCTCCGCCAGCTTGTGGGCGTGCGCGTGCAGGTCGAGCGCCACCTCGTGCTCCCCCCACGCCCTGTGGAGCCGGCCCAGCACGTTCTCCACCTTGGCGAGCCTGATCGGGGCGCCGCTGGTGCGGCCCAGGGCCAAGGAGCGCTCGGCGAACGCGCGGGCCTGCGCGGCGTCGCCCCGCTCGTGCGCGACCTGGGCGGACAACGCCAGCACCAGGGCCACGTCGCCCGGCGACCGGGTCTCGTCGCACAGGTCGCGGGCGCGTTTGAGGCCGGCGTCGGCGTCCGCGTACTCGCCGAGCCCCACCTGCGCGAAGGCAAGGTCGGCCAAGGCCATGATCTCGTTGCTGCGGTAGCCGAGGTCGCGGTCGATCTCGATCGCCCGGCGGGCGGCCGCGGCCGCCTCCGGATAGCGGCCCCACCGCTCGTACAACGTGCTGAGGGTGGTCAGGCTCTCCGACTCCGCGCGCAGATTGCCCAGTTCCCGGGCCGCCGTCACGGACCGCTCCAGCAGGGGAAGGGCCTCCCCGTACCTCCCGAGCATCGACAGCAGCAGCCCGATGGTCGATTCGCTGTTCGCCTCGGTGTGCCGGTCCCCGGCGCGGACCGCGGTGTCGCGCGCCTCACGGGCGACCTCCAGCCCCTCCTCGAAGCGGCCCAGCTTCCAGCAGGCCGCGCCCAGATTGGCCAGGCTGATGCCGAGGAGCGCCGGATCGTCGAGTCGGCGGGCCGCCGCCACCGCGAGGTGGCCGACGCTCCAGAACTCGTCGAGCTGCCCGTGCGAGTGCAGGTGGAAGCCGATGTTGCGGCTCAGGCAGGCCGCGTACCGGTCGTGGCCGGACCGCTCGGCCAGGGACACGGCGGCCAGCAGGCCCGCCTGCTCCCGGTCGAACCAGCTCACGGCCTGCTCGGCGTCCCGGAAGCGCGGGCGTTCGCCCTGGTACGGCGGGATGCCGGTGGGGCGGCGCTCACGACCCGGGAACAGCATCTCGCAGGCCGCGTCCGAGGTCGTCATGTAGTAGCTGAGCAGCCGCTCGACCGCCGCCGCGTCGTCGTCCGCCGTCGCCGGACCCCGCAGGCTCTGGGCGAAACTGCGCACCAGGTCGTGGAAGGTGTAGAGGCCGATGTCGGGCTGCTGGACCAGATGCACGTCGAGCAGGAACTCCAGGGCGTCCTCGGCGTCCCGGACGGTCGTCCCGAGGAGCGCCGCCGCCGAATGGACGTCGGTCCCGGCGCACGGGTACAGGCTGAGGATGCGGAACGCGGTCCGGTACTCCTCGTCCATCGCCAGGTAGGACAGGCGCAGCGTCGCCGCGACGCTGCGCTCCCCCGAACTCAGCTCGTCCATCCGGCGCTTCTCGTCGCGCAGCCGCTCGACCAGGTAACGCACCGTCCAGCGCGGCCTGTTGCGCAGCCGGGCGGTCGCGATCCGCAGCGCCAGCGGCAGGTGCCCGCACAGTTCGGCCAGTTCGGCGGAGGCCCCCGGCTCGGCGGCCACCCGGGTGGTCCCCAGGGTCTCCGCCATCAGGCTGGTGCTGTCCTCGGGCTCCATCATCCCGATCGACACCCACTCGACGCCGTCGAGATCCAGCAGCCGACCGCGGCTGGTGATCAGGGCTAGGGAGCCGGGCGAGGCCGGCAGCAGCGGCCTGATCTGCGCCGCGTCGACCGCGTTGTCGAACAGGAGCAGCATCCGCCGGCCGTCCAGCTTGGAGCGCCACACGGCGGTGCGCCCCTCCAGGTCCTCGGGAATCCGGTCGCCCGGCGTACCGAGGGCCCGCAGCAGCCCGTCGAGCGCGGCGGCCGGCGTCACGGGCTCGCGGCCCGGGGTGAATCCGTGCAGGTCGATGTGGAGCTGCCCGTCGGGATACCGGTCGGCCAGCCGGTGCGCGGCGTGCACCGCCAGGGTGGTCTTGCCCATGCCGCCCATGCCGTCGACGGCCACGATCCGGGCGTAGCGCTCGCTGCCGCGGCCCTCGTCCCGCACGTAGTCGAAGAGTTCGGCCAGCTCCTTGGCGCGGCCGGTGAAGTCGGGCAGGTCGTAGGGCAGGGTGCACGGGGCGTCGAAAGGCGCGGTGCGCGTTCCCGGCTCCCCTTCCCGGTCCGCCTCGGTACGGGTCGGGGCCTCGGGCGCCGCGCCCTCGGACACCGCGGTCACGGGAGGGGCCGGTTCGGGCACCGGATCCACGGCGGCCGCCGGTTCGGGCACCGGACGTACGGGCGCCACCGTGACCGGCGCCGGCCGTTCGGGCGCGGCCAGCTCGGGGCTGTCCCGCAGGATCGCCTCGTACAGCTTGGCCAGCCGGGGGCCGGGGTCGATCCCGAGCTCGTCCACGAGCAGCTCGCGGACCTCCCCGTACTCCTTGAGCGCCTCGGCCTGTCGCCCGGAGCGGTACAGGGCGAGCATCAGCTGGCCGCGCAGCGTCTCCCGCAGCGGGTGCTGGGTGATCAGGGCGCGCAGGCCCGAGATGAGCTCGCCGCTCTCGCCCAGGGCGAGGCACAGGTCGAAGAACTGCTCGGCGGCGGCCAACCGGCGTTCCTCCAGCGCGGTCGCCGCGGCCTCGATCACGGGTCCGCCGGTGCCTGACAGCACCGACCCCCGCCACAGCGCGAGCGCGGACCGCAGCGCCTCGGCGGCCGCGGACCGCCCGCCTTCGCGCAGGGCCTGGCCCGCCGCCCTGGTCAGGGCGTCGAACTCCAACAGGTCGACCTGGTCGTCCGCCACCACCACGCGGTACCCCGGCCCGTCGGTGGCGATCACCTCGGTGCCGGTGGGTACGCGCCGTCGTAGGTCGGCGACCGCCTTGCGGACCTGGTGCGCCGCGGTCACCGGCGGGTCCTTCTCCCAGGTCGCCTCGACGAGGCGGGCCACGGGCACCACCCGGCCGGCTTCGAGGAGCAACATGCACAGGACCCGTTCCTGTATCGCTCCCCCCAACCTCAGCCGTACCTCGCCGAACCATCCCTCAAGCGATCCGAGCACGTTGAAGCGCAGCCTGCCCCCCGCAGGATTCGCGCCGCGTCTCTCCCCGGACTCCGCATCCGCCCCCGGCATCGGACATCCACCCCCAATGAACACGACCCCTGGCCAGGCCATGTCAACCGGATCATAGGGGTTCCCCCTTGCACGCGGTAAGCATCCGGTAGCAGATCAGGAAGGGCGACACGGACAGTTCATGGGCGGCCCGGAGCAGGCAGCACATCGAGCGAGTACCGAAGGAGCAGGCTGTGGGAAGACTGGAGAGACCACTGGCCCCCGATGCCGGACCAGTCACCGCGTTCGCCCGGGAATTGCGCAGGCTGCGGACCGCGGCCGGCAGTCCCGGATACCGTGACATGGCCACCCGTGCCATGTTCTCCGCGTCCGTGCTCTCCGACGCGGCCGCCGGTTACCGCCTCCCCACCCTTCAGGTGGCCCTCGCCTTCGCCGAGGCCTGCGGCGGCGACCGCGCCAGCTGGGAGCGCCGCTGGCACGAGGCGGCACGCGCCGACGGGGACGACGGGAGTGCCCGTCCGGCGGTCAAGGCGGTGCAGCAGCACCAGGAGAACGAGCTGCGGGCGGCCGACGTACGCGCCGTGCTGCCGCCGCCCTCACAGCTGCCGATGGAGGCTCATCCCCTGGTGGGACGGCGTGAGCTGCTCCAGCGGGCCCGCGCGCTCACCGCCCCCTCGCCGGACGGACAGCGCCTCGCGGCGCCGCTGGTGATCAGCGGTCAGGTGGGTGTGGGCAAGACGGCCTTCGCCCTGCGGCTCGCCCACGAACTCGCCGTGAACCTGCCCGACGGGCAGCTCTACGCGAACCTCGACCCGGCCGCGGACGGACGCAAGGACGCCGCCGGCATCGCGGGCGGTTTCCTGGAGGCGCTCGGCATCCCCACCGACCGGATCCCGAACGATCCCGGTCAGAGAATTGGCCTGTACCGATCGCTTCTGAACCGCCGGCGGCTGCTCGTGGTGCTCGACGGCGTCCAGCACGAGCGACAGATCCGGGAACTTCTCGTCGCGGCACCCGAGAGCCGCGTCATCATCACCAGTCGATCGCGTCTACTGGGCCTCGACGGAATTGGCCGGATCCGACTCCCCGCACTGGACCGCGACGAGTCGATGGAGCTGCTCGCCCAGCTCCTCGGCGGCGACCGGGTCGGTGACGAGCCGCGCGCCTGCCTGCGCCTCGCCGACGCCTGCGGCGACCTGCCGCTGGCGCTCAACCTGGCCGGCCGGCGCATCGCGGCCCGCCCCGAGTGGATGCTGCAGGACTCCGTGTCCGAGCTGCTCGGCGACGGTCCCGGCGGACCGGTAGGCCACCAGGGGCGTGACGGGCAGCGGGCACCGGGCCGCTTCCTGGCCCGGCTGCAGATCGGGGACGACGCGCTGAGCACCCGCCTCGACAGCGCCTACCGGCTGCTGACCCCGTGGGCCCGCCTGATGCTGCGCCAGTTCGCCGGCTCCGACAACCCGCCCTCCGTGGACAACGTGGTGTACGAGTCCGCGGACGCCCTCGCCATGCTGGTCGAGCGGTCCGCGCAGCCGGTGGAGGACCTCCTCGAACGGCTCCTCGACGCGGGGCTGCTCGACCACTCGGACCTGCCGGGGCAGTACGGGCTGACGCCGATGGCCCGGGCGTACGCGCTGACGCAGCCGGACCCGACGGAGGAGGACCCGGCCCCCGCGCCGGCTGCCGCACGGGGCCAGGCGCACGCGCGGCAGCCGAGGTAGGCCGACCCCGATCACGATCCAGGCCCCGGGGACGGCGCGCCGCCGCCGGCTCAGGCCGCGTGGGTGATCGTGACGTAGAGGTGCTCGTCGAGGATCTTGGCGAGGGACACCCCGGGACGGCCGATCTCGGCGCACAGGGCGGCCTCGTCGAGGCCGCCGCTCTCCTCCAGCACCGCCCGCGCCCAGCTCCGCCCGAGCTCCAGGTGGCGGGCGAAGGCCGCCCGGTCCCGGGCCCCGTGCAGCCGCTGCGCGATGGCCGCGTCCCACGGCATGACCGAGTCGGGCCGCAGCGCGTACAGCGCCTTGGCCGCGGCGGTCGGACCGAGGCTGCGGCGGCCGATCGGCAGCGCCGCCAGTTCCTCGTAGGCGGCGGCGAGCCCGGCGATCTCCCGCGGCGTGAGGCGGGCCAGCGGCGCGTGCGCGGGTGCGTGCCGCTCCGCCCACGCGGCGAGCCCCGCGCCGAAGGTGTCGGGCTCGCCCTCGCGCGGGTAACGGATGCGGCAGCCCCAGGAGTTCAGCCAGCGGTGCAGGGCGCCGCGGTGCGCGGCGCGCGAGAGGTCCAGCGCATGGCCGGTCTCCTCGCGGAACGCGAGCCAGCTCCGGTCCACGCCCGCGAAACCGTTGAACACCTCCGCCGAGGCCCGCAGTTCGGCCAGGGACGGCGCGGGCGGGAGCGACGGCGCGGTCGGCGGATCCAGATGGGCGCGGGCGACCTTGGCGGGCACCACCATCCGCCAGGCCTCGGTGACCAGCTCCGTCAGCTCCTCGGTGTCCAGCGCCGCCAGGTGGGCCTCCACCCAGTGGAAGCGCAGGTCGGACGCTCGGGGCAGGAAGAACTTCTCCGGCTCGGCGGCGACGAGCGCCGCCCGTTCCTCCTTGGGGAAGGCGAAGCCCAGCTCGCTCTCGTCCCGGGACAGGGCGAGATAGACGATGGCGCCGATCCGGAACTTCACCCGGTCCCGGATCAGGTGCTCCTCGGTCCTCGGCAGGCTCAGCGCGAGCCGCCGTACGTCCTCCACCGTCGCCACTGCCCGCTCCTCGCTCATCCTGCCGCCGCTCACAGACCCGCGAGCTGCGGGGTGTGGACGTCCAGCGGTGGCCCGTCGAGCGCACCGAGGCCGATCAGGGACGGACTCCTGCCGATCAGCCGGTCGGCCAGCGACCGTGCGATGAGCGGCGCGAACTTGAAGGATGTGCCACCGCAGGCCGCGTACGCGAATCCCGCGCCGCCGAGGGCGACCAGCAGGGGGCCGCCGGTCTCGGCGAAGGACGAGTAGTAGGCGTCCTTGGCCGCGGTGACCCAGGCCGGACCGAAGCCGGGGAGGACGTCCCCGAACTCCTTCTCCAGCTTGCGCTGCCAGTACGGGTCGGTGGCGTGGTCGGTGATCGCGTCCACCTCGCGGCAGGCGGTCGCCGAGGTCAGTTTGAGGGCCGTGCCCGCCACCGGCGGGATCAGCCAGGCTCCGCCGGCCGTGCCGAGGGCCGGTATCGCCGGGGTGGCCGCCCAGGCCGTCGACTGCTGCCGGGGCACCCGGCAGTAGAGGAGGGACTGGCGGTGCAGGGTCAGCCGCTCGGAGATGTTCGGCGGCAACAGGTCCCGGGACCAGGGGCCCACGGCCATCAGCACCGCGTCGCTCCGCAGCACCCGCCCGTCCACCAGCCGTACGCTGCCGCTCTCGCCGTCGACGGCGGTCACGGCCCGGTGCTCGATCAGCTCGATGCCCCGCTGCCACTTCAGCCAGCCGACGCAGGCGGCGAGGACCCGTTCGGCGAGCAGGACACCCGCCTCGTCCTCCAGTACCGCGCCGAGACCGCCGCCCACGTGCAGATGCGGATAGCGGTCGGCCA
Organism: Streptomyces sp. CLCI03; assembly: GCF_053615355.1. NCBI lineage: Bacteria > Bacillati > Actinomycetota > Actinomycetes > Kitasatosporales > Streptomycetaceae > Streptomyces > Streptomyces sp. CLCI03. The sequence continues at coordinate 4,090,003 of NZ_CM132132.1, forward strand.
GACCCGCCGTCGTCAGTTCCCGGGCGTGGCCGCCGGCGTCGGCGAGCATCGCCGCCGCGTCCGTCGCGGCCGCGGGCGGCAGGACGGTGAGGGAGCCGACCTGCTCGTAGAACCGCGTCAGGAACAGTTCCTCCAGTTCGACCCAGCGGTGGTGCGCACGCAGTGCGGCCGCCGTGGTCCGCGGGTCCGCCGGGTGCAGGGCCCGCAGGATCCGGTGCTGGTCGAAAGAGGTGGCTCTGCTGTGCGGGATGGGGCCCTGGTCCACGACCGTGACCTTGTGTCCGTCGAGCACGCACTCGACCGCCGTGAGCAGGGCGATCACTCCGCCACCCACTACCGTCACCCTTGTCGACATCACACACCTCCCTTCAGTTTTCGTTCGGGCCGACGGGTCAGCGCTCTAGGACGATCGTGGTCAGTGCGGCCGCCTTGGCGAGGGACTCCTCGCAGCTCAGGAAGGTGTCTCCGGCGCAGATCAGGTTGGCGTAGCGGCTGAGGTAGCCCTCCGGCGGCAGCAGCAGGCGCGTTCCGGGCGCCACCATCACGTTCGTCTCCAGCAGCCCCGGTACGTCCGAGGTGGCGGGTACGTCGACCGAGCGGACGGTGCCGTTCTGCGGCGGGTACAGGAAGCGGATCCCCACGGTGCGGGACTCGGTCGGGTCCCACGCGGGGCGCACGCCCGCGGCCACGTCCGCGGCCAGTTCCCCGGGCTCCACGCCGGTGGCGAGGCTGCCGAGGTAGGGGATGAGGTCACCGCCCAGGCGGGCGTTCACCTCGATGATCACCGGGCCGCGGGTGGTGAGCTTCACCTCCGTGTGGGTGATCCCGTAGCCGATCCCAAGTTCCCGGTGGGCGGACCCGAGGACGCGCAGGAGTTCCTCGTCGGCGAGCAGCGGGTCGGTGGCGCTGACCACGTGCCCGGTCTCCTCGAAGTAGGGCGCGAGGCCCACTTCCTTGTGCGCGAGGAAGAGCGGGGTCCACTCCCCGTCGAAGACCACTCCGTCGATGCTGATCTCGGGGCCCATGACGCACTCCTCGACCAGCACCCCGCCCTCGTAGTCGCTGTTCCCGCCGCGGCTCGCGGCGTCGGCGACCTCGAAGGCGGCGCGGATGCCGGCCGCGTCGTCGACCCGGATGACGCCGATGCTCGCGCCCATGCCGCGGGGCTTGAGGACGACCGGGTAGCCGAAGGAGTCGGCCGTGGCGAGGGCGGTGTCGGCGTCGGTCACGTAGGCGAAGTGCGGCTGGGGAAGACCCGCGGTGGTCAGCAGCTGCCGGGTGTTGTGCTTGTTGCGGCAGTTGTCGGCGCCCCGGGAGGTCAGGCCCGGCAGTCCGAGCCGCTCGGCTATGAGGGCGGTGGTCACCACGAGCGTCTCGTCGTAGCTGAACACGCCGACCACGCGGTGCTCGGCGGCCACCGCCTCGGCGGCCTTGATCAGGCCCTCCGTGTCGGGGACGAGGCGTTCGCGGTCGAGCAGTTCGACCGTGGTGGAGCCGCGTACGTACTCCTGCTGCCAGGTCGGGTCGGCGGCGTCCAGGATCCAGATCGGGCGGCGCCGGGCGGCGCCCGCGAGCAGGTACTCGCGGTAGGCGCGCTGTCCGCTGCCGACCAGGATCACCACGCCGTCATCGGTCGTGCGGTCGTCGTCCGTCATCTTCGTCACCTCGCGGAGTGGGTCAGGACCCGGTCGCCGGCCGTCGCGATCGCCGCGAGCTGCGGCTGCGCGAGGGCCAGGTAGTCGGGGGTGGACAGGGCCACGGAGCGGTCCAGGCGGGCCGCGTTGAAGTAGATCTCTTCGGTGAGGATCAGGCCCTCGTCGACGACGAGGTGCAGATCGGGGTGGAAGCTGAGCGGCATCACCGTGCCGCAGACGCTGCCGGCCAGGCGCTCGGCGATCTCGGGGGTGGCGAAGGCCGTCCGCCCGCCGCCGAAGAGCGCGCCGACCGCCTCCAGGTCGACCTGCCGGTCGCCGGGAACCACCGCGAGGACGTACTTGCCGACCCGCTTGGTGATGCTCACGCGGACGACGATGCACTTGGCGGCCTGGTCCAAGGGGTGGCCGCGCAGGACACTCGCCAGGTCGGTCCGGCCCTCGGCCGGATGGTCGATCAGCCGGTAGCGCGCCTGATTGCTGTCGAGGAGGCCGATCAGTCGCTGGTACATCAGAGCACCTCGCCGACGTAGTACCAGTCCTCGGGGTTGATCAGTCCGAAGGGGTTGATCGGAGCCACGCCCTTCAGGTCCTTGGCCACTTCCAGCAGGCGGAAGGGGAAGTTGGGCATCCAGATGACCGGGACCTGCCGCGCGATGTGGTCCTGGTAGGCGTACAGGTCGGCCAGGTCGTCGCTGACCACGGTGCGGGCGATGAGCTCGTCCGCCTCGGGGTCGCTGTAGCTGCCGAAGTTCACCGAGGAGCCGGTCGAGTAGAGCGCCTCACCGGTCGGGTAGAAGCCGGGGCCGTAACCCCAGCCGCCGTTCCAGTCGCTGAACTCCCACAGGCACGGGCTGTCGGGGCCCGGGGTGCAGGTGGTGTCCTCCAGGACCAGGACGCTCGCCTCGACCTCGGTCAGCACGATCTCGATGCCGGCCTTCGCGGCGTCGGCGGCGAACTTGCGCATGACCGCGGTCAGGGTCTCGTGCCCCTGGGCGTACCGCATCGAGAACCTCAGCGGGGTGCCGGTGGGGATACCGGCGCCGGCCTCTCCGGGGCCGGTGCCCTCGCGGACGCAGAGCGCCGGGGTGGTGCTGGTGTCCCAGCCGTTCTCGGTCAGGAAGGCGCGGGCCGCCTCGACGTCGAAGGGGTACGGGTCCTCGTGCGCGGCGGGTGAGAGCAGCGGGCTGTCCGGCAGGGCCGGGATGGGCCCGGTGGTCGGGTAGCCGTAGCCCTTGTAGACGTCGCGGATGGCGCCCCGGGAGTCGAGGCAGGACTGGAGCGCCTGGCGGAAGTAGAGCTGCTTGAAGATCTTTCCGGAGACGGTGGGGTTGTTGAAGTTGATCGGGAAGTAATGGATTTTGTAAGTGAGTTGGGGGACGAGGTCGTAGTGCTCGCCGAGCGGATTGGGCCCGCCGACCAGCGGGTCCTCGGCCGGCTCGGTGACCTCGTCGAAGGGCAGGAAGCCGATCTGCACGCCGTCCAGGGCCTCGGGGCCCCGGCGGAGCATCTCGTACTGCTCGGTGTCCGAGCCGGTGGGCACCAGCCGGAACTCGTCCAGGTAGGGCTTGTTGGGGCCGGAGTAGGTCTCGTTGGGCACCAGGACGCATTCGCCCGAGGTGCCGTCGATCGTGTAACTGCTCAGCTTCCAGGGTCCGTTGACCACGCTCCAGACGGGGCTGGTGTCCCAGCTCTTGCGCTCGTCGTTGCAGGCCCGCAGGTAGGCGTAGACCGCGGAGGCCTGCGCGGGGTCGTGGGTGGCGTCGGCCGGCCGGTCGTCGGCGGTGCGGTCCCAGGCCTTCGGCAGCGGGGTGATGGTGCTGAACTGGTTCATCAGCACCCAGTTGTGCGAGTAGGCGCGGTCGAAGGTGAAGCTGACCTTGTCCTCGGCGACCTTCTCGTAGCCGGTCAGGTTGTCCGGGAAGAAGCCCGGCGTGTAGCCGCCGAAGCTGTCCTTCTCGGCCTCCAGGAGGTGCATCCACAGCATCACGTTGTCGGCGTCGACGCGCTCGCCGTTCGACCACTTGTAGGGCTTGATCGTGATCGTCGCCGTGCGGCCGTCCTCGCTCCACTCGGGGGGCTCGGCGAGGCTGCGCTCGTAGTCGACCGTCGGCTGGCCGCCGGTGCCGTACCAGTAGAGCGGGCGGTACATCAGGGTCTGGAACTCGTGCAGGTTGGCCACCCCGTAGTACTCGCCCGGGGTGAAGGGGAAGATGAAGACCGGGCTGAAGCCGCTGGTGCAGGCCCAGGTCACGCTGCCCCCGCGGAGCGGGGTGGTGGGCGGGGTCATGTCGGTACCTCCTCCAGTGCGGATATGCCGCTGTCCGCGTGGACTCCGTAGCGCTCCCAGCGCTCGTTGAGCCGGATCCGTCCGTCGTCCAGGAACTCGGGGGTGCTCCAGCACCGCCCGGCGACCACCTCGCCGTCGGCGAGGACCATCGTGTAGGCGAACTCCAGGTTCCCGTCGGGCTCCACGCGCCCGTTGAGCGAGCCCCTGCGGACCTCTCCTCCGTCGAAGTCGGCCCAGAGCAGGTCGCCGTCCTGGCGGTAGTGGCCGACGGGGGCGTCCTCGCCCGCCGGATAACCGGTGTTGCGGAAACTTCTGCCGTCGTAATCGATCACGGGCGTCGTATCTCCTGAGTGATGCATTTGACCGCGCCACCGGCCTTCAGCAGCTCGGACATGTCCACGGGGTGCGGCTCGAAGCCGCGCTCGCGCAACTCCTCGATCAGATGGGTGGCGGTCTCCGTGACCACCACGTTCAGTCCGTCGCTCACCGCGTTCAGGCCGAAGGCATCGGCGTCCTGGCGGGTGGCGAGGATCGCGTCCGGGTAGAGCTCCCGCAGCACCTCCTGGCTCTCCTCGGAGAAGGCGGCCGGGTAGTACGCCACCAGGTCCTCGTCGAGGACGAACAGCGCGGTGTCCAGGTGGTAGAAGCGGGGGTCGGTCAGGGTCAGGCCGACCACCGGCAGGCCGAAGAACTCGGCGAGCTCCTCGTGCGCTCCGGGGTCGCTACGGAATCCCGCGCCGGCCAGGATCCGCCGGCCGGCCGGGGCGAAGTCGCCCTCGCCCTCGTTGACGTACCGCGGGAGGTGGATGTCGGTGTAGCCGCGGGCCTCGAACCAGGCCCGGTGGGCCTCGGCCTCGGCCGCCCGCTCCTGGTGGCGGAACTTCGCGAGCAGCACCTTGCCGTCGACCACGGTGGCTCCGTTGGCGGAGAACACCATGTCCGGCAGGCCCGGGACCGGGTCGATGAAGGAGACCTCGTGTCCGAAGGAGAGGTACAGGTCCCGGATCCGCTCCCACTGGGCCAGCGCCAGGTCGGCGTCCATCGGCTTCTCGGGATGCATCCACGGGTTGATCGCGTAGGTCACCTCGAAGTGGGTCGGCCGGCACATCAGGTAGTGCCGCTCTGTGGCCGTGCGCCGCGGGGCCTCAGCCATGCTCCGGCCTCATCTCGGTGCTGATGCGGCCGGCCGCGACGTGCGCGGTGGTCAGGGCCTCCGTCAAAGAGGTGCCGGTGGCGCCGATGAAGCCGAGGATGTTGTTGCCCGCCGGGGGGCGCTTGATGACGGTCCCCGCCGTGGCGGTGATCTTCAGGAAGAACAGCGCCGGGTCCTCGGCGACCTCGGTCGGCACCTCGATGGACTCCACCGTGCCCGCGCCGCTGATCAGGCACATCGCGGCGGTGTGCACGCCGGTCGGCGCGTAGTGCGAGACGTCGGGCCGCAGGCCGCGGGCCACGTCCGCCACGCACCGGATGGGGTCGTGGCCGGCGCTGATCCGCGCCATGTGGTCGAGCCCGCCGCCGCCGGGGCGGATCGCGATCTCCAGGATGAAGGGCTTGCCCTGGTGGAAGCGGACCTCGGCGTGCAGCACGGAACGGCGCAGTCCTTGGGCGTGGGCCGCGTCCCGGACCACCTCGTGGACCGCGGCGATCTGCTCGGGGGTCAGGGAGCTCGGGGCGTGGTGGACGTCGTCGTCGAAGGTGCCGCTCTCGACGGTGATCCGGTCCACGATGGAGCCGAGGTACACCTCGTCGTCCCAGGCCAGCGCCTCGATGAGGTGCTCGTGGCCGTCGAGGTAGCCCTCGACGATGATCCCGTTCGGGCCGAGGTCCAGGCCGTCGGCCTCCATCAGGGCCCAGGTCATGGTCTCGATGCCCGAGGTGGCGTCCGCGAAGCGGGCCCGCATCTCCGCCGGGTCGTCGACCTTGAACACGAAGTTGCTGGCGGCGCCCAGGGTGGGCTTGAGGATCAGCGGGTAGCCGAGCTCCTCACCGGCCGCGAGGGCGGCCTCGACGTCCGGGGCGTACCGGAAGCCGGGGTGCGCCGCGTCGCCCCGCTCGTGGGCCTGGCGCATCAGCAGCTTGTTGCGGCTGGTCCGGGCGGCCTCGAAGCCGATGCTCGGCAGGCCGAGCGCTTCGGCGACGACCGCCACCGTGACGACCCCGGACTCCGAGAAGGTCAGGACCCCCTCGAACTCCTCCTCCGCGTGCCAGATCTTGGCGGCGGTGACGATGTCCTCGATCTGCTTGGAGCCGGCGATCCGGTAGCGGTCGGCGTCCCAGAAGTCCTCCGTGCCTATGCCGTTGAGGACGTGGACCTCGGCCCCGAGCGCCTCGATCTGCTGGTAGCGCGAGATGTAGTAGGTGGCGTTCTGGCTTGCTTCGATCGCGAGCAGCTTCATCGGTCCCGACCCCCCTCAGACCTTGGCCGGGACGGGCTCGGCGGCCGGGGCGGCCTCGGCGGCGGGCTCGGACACGGTCTCGGCGGCGGCAGCGGCCTCGGCGGCGGCGACCTCACGGTCGTGCTTGCGGAGCGAGATGACGGTGAGGGTGGAGATGACGACGACCAGGGCGGAGAGGGCGTAGAAGCCGTTCTTCACGTGGGTGGAGTCGACCAGGAGCGAGATCAGGACGACGGAGGCGGTGCCGGCGGCGAGGCCGAAGGCGTTGGTGGCGCCGAACACGAAGCCCGTCTTCTCCTCGGGGGCCGCGCTCATCAGGGCGGTACGGGCCGAGATGCGGGCCACGCAGAAGGCGATGGCGGCGAAGGGGATGACGGCCATCATGGCGTAGAGGTGGATGGACTCCATGGACAGCAGCACCGCGAAGGCGAGGTAGCCGATCAGGGCCGTCTTCAGCACGGTGGCCTTGGAGCTGATCTTCTTGAAGGCCCAGGCGGCGAACAGGGCGCCGATGCCGAAGAGGGCGTCGACGATGCCGAGGTAGCCGGCGTTGGACTTGAAGCCCTCGATGACCAGGACCAGCATGATGCTGTTGCCGACGATGATGACGATGTTGCCGATGATGTAGAGCAGCGCCAGGCGGGCCAGCGGCGGACGGGACGCGGACAGGCGGGCGGCGGCGGCCGACGCGGCCTTGGCCGCGGCCTCGGTGACGGCCTGGCCGGCCGGACGACGGCCGATGAAGAACAGCAGGACGGCGGAGAGCAGGAACGTGATCGCGTTGAAGTAGAAGAGCGACGTGGTTCCGACCCAGACGATCACCCAGCCGCCGAGGGCCGCCGAGGCGAGCGTGCCGGCCTGGATGGCGATCTCGGCGTTGCCGTTGAACTGGGCGAGCCGCGACTCCGGGATGCGCTCCTTGATCAGGGCGTTGCTGGCCGGGAAGAACAGGGCCGCGGAGATCGACAGGACGAAGCTGGCGACGTAGCTGACGGTCGAGGGGTTACCGCCGAGGGCCAGCCAGACCGGCAGGGCGATCGCGGCGACCGCGCTGGCCAGGTCCGAGATCATCGCCAGGGTGCGGCGGTCGAAGCGGTCGGCGAGCTTGCCGAAGAAGAGGGACAGCGCCACCTGCGGGATGGTGACGGCGATCATCAGCCAGCTGACCGCCAGCATGGTGTTGGCCTCGGTGAAGACCAGGTACGAGGCGGCGGTGAGCTGGATCCCGTTGCCCAGGTTGGTGATGAAGGTCGCGGGGATGAGCAGTCGTTCTGCCCGATTGGGACGGGGCGGGGCGATCGTGGACACAGTGCTCCTCGGAGGTCAGGCTCGGGTGACGGCCGGCTCGGCCAGGGGCGCGAAGGCCCCGACCGCGGTCGACAGGAGGGGGAGTCGCAGCGGGGCGACGGGTTCGGTGGGGAAGGCGCCCGCCGGCAGGCTCAGATCGGCGCCGGCCCGCTCGGCCCGGGCCGCGAGGTCGACGAGCAGCGGGGCGGCGCACGCGGTCAGCGTCCGGACGGCGAGGACCAGGTCACCGAGGTCGCTCGGGACGCCCGGCGCCACCCGGTCCGCCTGCGCGAGCAACCGGTCGAGGTGCACGACGATCAGGTCCGCGGCCCGGTGGAGGCTGAAGCTCTCCAGCTCGTAGTGGGAGCGGAACCGCTCGACGACGATCCCCGCCTCCCGGGCACCGGTCTCGGAGACCGGCAGCAGCGCGTCCGCCGGAACCGCGGCGAGCAGTTCCTCCAGCCGGCCCGCGAGGTGGTTCCACGGATCGACGAGCCGGGAGCTCGACAGGGTGTCGAGCGCCTCCCGGCTGAAGTTCGTCCGGGAGTGCTCCGGCGCGGTGAGCGCCAGGTAGAAGCGCACCAGGTCGCGGGGTACCTCGGCCACCAGATCGGCGGCCCAGACCACGTGACCTTTGCTTGTGGAGAACTTCTGGTTCTCCAGTTCGTAGAACTCGTTCGACACGATGGCGTGCGGCTCGACGTACCGGTCCCCGTGCGCCATCAGCAGGGCCAGGTGCGTCATTCCCCAGAAGTAGACGTTGTCGAATCCGAGGAAGTACACGAGGTCGATGCCGTGCTCGGACAGCCAGTGCTCGTCGAAGCGGTCGGTGTGCTCACCGAGTTGCTCCGCCGCGTACCAGGTGCAGTACATCGAGGCGGCCATGCCCTCGGCCCAGGCGTTGAGGACCTGGCCGGGCGTCTCGGTGAAGGGCGCCGGGATGCCCCACGCGGTGGGGTAGGTGATCGGGAAGTCCGGCAGCGGCCGGTCCAGCGCCTCCCGGACGAGCTGCGCGGTGTGCGGGCGCAGGACGTCCCGGTGCCGGACGTAGTAGTCGGCCAGCCGGTCGCGGTACTCCTCCATCGGCAGTACGAGGATCTGCGCCTCGCGGTGCGTGACCACGGCGTCCGGATCGACGGTGGAGCGCGGGCGCAGCAGCTCGTCGAAGTTGTTGGGGTGGCCGCAGGACTCGCACAGTCCGCCGCGGCTCTCCACGAGGCACACCGGGCAGTCGCCGGCGACCAGGCCCTCCATCAGGTACTCGCCGGTGGCCTCGACGTACGGCAGCCGCACCGTCCTGAGTCGGAACGCCCCCTCGCTGTGGAGGTCGGTGACGAAGTCGATGACGGTCTGGCGGTAGCCCTTGTCGAAGGGGGCGAAGCCGTCGACGGAGACGCCGGCCGCCTCCAGGGTGGCGCGGATCTGCGTGGCGGAGCGCAGGGCCAGCTCCTCCGGGGTCAGCCCGGCACGGGCGGCGCTGGCCACCACGTAGGTCTGGCTGTCGTCGGTGCCGCTGGTGAAGATCACCGGCCGGTCCGACGCCCGCAGGTAGCGTGCGTACACGTCGCCCGCGAGGTACGGGCCCGCGAGGTGCCCGGTGTGCAGGTCCCCGTTGGGGGTCGGCGGCGGCGCGATGATGACCGTACGGCGTGTCATGCCTGGGCTCCTTCGTGGCGAGCTGCGAACCGCTGTGTCATGTCGAGGTCCCACCAGACGCTGTACATCTCGAAGTCCTCGTCGGACTCGTTGATCACCCGGTGGTCGGAGCCCGGGGTGAAGTGCACGATGTCCCCGGTCGTGAAGGGCCTGCGGACGCCCTGGGACTCCAGGACGGCGGTGCCGGCGACGGCGATGAAGATCTCGTACTCGTGGTGGGCGTGGGACGTCGATGCGGTGCCGGGCCGGATCACGCACCAGGAGCCCTCGAAGGGGGCGTTGAGCTCGGGCCAGGGCAGCAGCCGCTGCGCGTCGAGGCCGTTCTCGTGCGTCAGTCCTTCACGGTCGAGTGGCTGGGTGAGCATGTGCTTCGGTCTCTCCTCGTCGGACGGGTACGGCTCGTGAGGGGTGCGCGGGTCTCAGACGGCGCCGGCGAAGGCGAGTTCCCGCGGGGCCGGGACCTCCGCGGATCGGGCCCGGCGGTGCGCCAGGATGTCCTGGGTGATCTCGGCGGAGCGGCCTGCGAGCACGCTGAGCAGCGAGTCGGCGATGCCGTGGGTGGCCTCGTTGACGCCTTGCAGGTAGCAGGCGGCGGTCGCGGGACGGCCGAGGTCGAGCCGGTAGTTGCGGCTCACGTTGATCTCCTCGACGCCGATCGACTCCGCGAGGGCCTTGACCGCCCACGGCATCTCGCGGACGAAGCCGGTGCCCAGGAGCACCAGGTCCGTGCGCATCTCCCGCTCGGCTCCCGACTTGCGGTCGACGAGGGTCAGGACGACCTCGTCGCCGTCCATGCGGGCGCCGGTCACGTCCGTCATGGGGTGCATGCCCAGGCGCTCCTGGCCGGAGCGGCGGTCCTGGTAGAACTGCCGGTACAGGCCGTCCAGGGTGGCCGGGGAGAGACCGCCGTAGTTGGAGCGGTACATCTCGCCGAGGAGCTGCCGGCGCGCCTCGGGCGAGGATCCGTAGAACTCGTCGATGAAGGACGTGTAGTAGAGCTCGTTGGTGAACTTGCTGCTCTCGTAGCCGTTCAGACCGATCGAGCGCATGATCATCGTCGGCTTGCACTCGGGCAGGTCCCGCAGCGCGGCGCCGAACAGCTCGGCCGCGCTCTGCGCGCCGCCGATCACCGCGACGCGGTGCGGCAGGTCGGCCCGCACCTCGGCGATGCGTTGCGTGTACTGGGTGCTGTGGATGACGCGCTCGGCCGGCAGGCCGTCGAACACGGCGGGGACGTGGGCGTCGCGGCCCGCGCCGATCACGAGATAGCGGCAACCGATGGTGTCGCCGTCGGCCAGGGTGACCAGCCAGCCGGCCAGCTCCCCGTCGTCGCCCGTCACCGCCTCGACGCCGGCGCATTCGCGGCCGTATTCGACCTGCACCGTGTCGAGTTCGTCGGCGACCCACTGCAGATATTCGGATATCTCGCTGCGGTAAGGAACGAAGCTCGCGAGGTTGACGAAAGCGTCGAGACGTTTCTGCGAGTGAAGGAAATTGACGAAGGAGAATCTGCTGGTCGGATTGCGCATGGTGACCAGGTCCTTGAGGAAGGACACCTGGCTGAGCGCGTCGGGCAGCAGCATGCCTCGCTGCCACACGATGTCCTGCTCGCGCTCGATCAGCAGGGTGTCACCGGCCAGCTCGGGTGCGAGCTCCTCGACGGCGACCGCCAGTGCCAGGTTCGCCGGGCCTGCACCGACTGCGAGCAGTTCGACATTGCGATGCGCCATGGAAGTACCTCCAGATGGAACAGGTGGACAGGTTCGTACGGTCAGGCAGGACGGTTCGCGTCCTTGCGTTGCCTCCCGGGTGATGACCACATTCCATGGCCCCGTCCGATTGCCCGGAAGCCGTCCCGGCCACGGACAATCAACTCGGCGGCGGCCCTCGCGGGCGGGTTGATTGGCCGGTACCACCGATCACTTCCGGTCAATGCGGAGCCCCTTTTCCATGGGGGCACGTGATCAGTTGCGTCACACGTTTCCGGCTGGCCGAACCATCCCTCGGGCAGCCGGGCTTCCATCGGAACCCCATGAGAAGGAGCCCTCGTGCCGCTCACCGAGCCCATCACCCCTGCCGGCGCCCTCTACCGTGCCGAGAGCCCCACCCGGGTCGCCACGCGCCGACGTCTGCTGATGTGCCGACCCCGGCACTACGACGTCACCTACTCGATCAACCCGTGGATGAACCCGCAGCACGCCACGGACAACGCGCTCGCCGTCAGCCAGTGGGAGGGTCTGCGTGACCTGTACCTCGAACTCGGCCACGTGGTCGAGGAGATAGACCCCATCGAGGGCCTGCCCGACATGGTGTTCGCGGCCAACGGCGCCACCGTCGTCGACGGCAAGGTCTACGGGGCCCGCTTCCGGCACGCGGAGCGCACCGCCGAGGGACCGGCGTACCTGCGGTGGCTGGAGGGCCGGGGCTACACGGACTCCCTGTGGCCCGAGTTCGTCAACGAGGGCGAGGGCGACATCCTCACCGTCGGCCGCCGTCTCCTGGCCGGTACCGGCTTCCGCACCGACCCGCGTTCCCACCTGGAGGCGCAGGAGTTCTTCGGCCTCCCGGTCACCTCGCTCACCTTGGTGAACCCGGAGTACTACCACCTGGACACCGCGCTCTCCGTGCTGTCCGAGGACGAGGTCATGTACTACCCGGCCGCCTTCTCCCAGGGCAGCCAGGCCGTCCTGCGCGCGATGTTCCCCACCGCGATCCTGGCCAGCGCCGAGGACGCGGCCGTCTTCGGCCTCAACGCCTTCTCGGACGGGCGTCACGTGCTCCTGCCGGCCGCGGCCACCGGTCTGCACGCCAAGCTGCGGGCGCGCGGCTTCGAGCCGATCGGGGTCGAGCTCTCCGAGCTGCTCAAGGCCGGTGGCAGCGTCAAGTGCTGCACGCTGGAACTGCGCGACCGCTGACCGCGCAACCCTTTCGGCGGCGACGGTGTTTCTACCGTCGCCGCACGGCCCCGGCGGTGGGCCGGGTCGTGACGAACGAAGATCATGACGAACGAAGGAGTCCCGCCATGCCGACCCCCGGTCCGCTCAGCGCCGCCACCGCCACGGTGGCGATCCATCCCACGGCCCTGGGCCCGCTCGTGCTGGCGGCGACGGACGACGCGCTCGTGCTGTGCTGCTACGGCACGATCGAAGCGGCCGAGGAGCGCCTGGGCCGGGGCGGCCTGCGCCCGGCCGGACCGAGTGAGGCGGGCGCACCGGGGCACAAGGTCCTGGACGAGGCCCGGGAACAGATCGACGCCTATCTGGCCGGGACGCGCCGGGACTTCACCGTCGCGACGGACCTGCGGCTCGCCACCCCGTTCAGCCGGCGCACGAACCTGATGCTGGCCGAGTTCGTCCCGTACGGGAGCACCGCGACCTACGCGGACCTCGCCCGGGCGCTGGATCGGCCCGGCGCCGCGCGTGCCGTCGGCACGGCGCTGGGCGCGAATCCGCTGTGCGTGGTGCTGCCCTGCCACCGGATCATCGGCTCCACGGGCAGTCTCAGCGGCTACGCGGGAGGGCTGGAGGCCAAGCGCCATCTGCTCGCCCTCGAAGCCACGGCCTCGCCGGTCGCCTGAATCCGCCGTCCCGCCGTCCCCGCCGCAGAAAGCAGAGCATGTGAGCGCGTACGAGCCGTCCCAGCTCCCGGGCCTCGACGTACCCGGCCCGGTCTTCGCCCCACCAGCGCCCGGAGGCCTCGACTGGGCGCGGCTGACCGCGGAACTGAACACCGAGGGGGTGGCGGTGACCCCGCCGCTGCTCTCGCCCGAGCAGTGCGCGGAGCTGCGGGAACTCTTCGACCACCCCACGGCCTTCCGCAGCACCGTGACCATGGCGCGGCACCGCTTCGGCGAGGGCCTCTACCGCTACTTCGCCTACCCGCTGCCCCCACTCGTCCAGGACCTGAGGGAACGGCTGTACCCGCCGCTCGCACAGATCGCCAACGAATGGGCCCGGCGGCTGGGGCAGCCGGCCTTCGCCCCCGACCACGAGGGACTGCTCGGGGCGTGCGCGACCGCCGGGCAGCACCGCCCGACCCCGCTCCTGCTCCGTTACGGGCGCGGCGGCTACAACTGCCTGCACCAGGACGTCTACGGGGACCTGACCTTCCCGCTGCAGGTGGCGATCATGCTCGACCGCCCGGACGAGGACTTCACCGGCGGGGAGAGCGTGTTCGTCGAACAGCGCCCGCGCGCCCAGTCCCGTCCGCTGGTCAGACGGCCGACCCAGGGCCAGGGCCTGATCTTCACGGTCGACCACCGCCCGGTGCACTCGGTGCGCGGCTGGAGCCGGGTGACGCTGCGGCACGGCGTGAGCGCGGTCCTCAGCGGGGAGCGCCACGTGCTGGGCGTCATCTTCCACGACGCGCGCTAGGAATCCTCCGGGACGTCTATACCGGGAGGCGGCGGAATCAACCGGTCCGAGGACCCGGTTCTGCCGCCTCGTTCCAGCGGATCGCCGCGGTGCGCGGTTCTCGCGGGTCAGCGTCCCGTACGGCGGGCCCGCGCCCGGCAGAACCGCCGCTCGCGCTGAAGTTCCGCTGGAGTTCCGCACCATCGCGCTTCCGTACGGTCGCCTTGCGACGGAGCGCCGATCTTGACGAGCCGTCGTGCACCTCGGCTGATCGGGCGGTCCAACGTGAGGAGCGGTGGCGAACATGCAGCACGTCCAGGGCGCACAGGTCGCGACATCAGGGCACGATCCCGGACCCGACGGTCCGAGCCTGTCGCTCAACAGCTCTCAACACCGGCTCATCACCGCGTCCCTGCAATCGCTGGCGCAGGAGATGAACGACATCGCCGAGCAGGCGTCCGCGCTGCTCACGACACCCGCGGGCCGTCCGTCCACCGACTCCGAGGCCTTCACCCGGATCGCCCGCAGAACGGTGCCCCGCTGGCACTTCGCGATGCTGAACGACATCGAGCGCAACGACGCCCTGGCCGGCGCCCTGGCTCGCGGCATCCCGTCCGGGGCGACCGTGCTGGACATCGGCTCGGGGAGCGGGCTGCTCGCCATGGCCGCGGCGCGGGCCGGCGCGGCCCGCGTGATCACGTGTGAGATGAATCCGCTGCTCGCGGAGGTGGCCCGGCAGGTCATCGACGCCCACGGCTACGGCGACGTCATCACGGTGATCGGCAAGCCGTCGACCTCGCTGGAGATCGGCCGTGACCTCGACGGGCCGGTGGACGTGCTCGTCTCGGAGATCGTCGACTGCGGACTCATCGGGGAAGGCCTGCTGCCGTCGATCCGGCACGCGCGCCGACACCTGCTGAAGCCCGACGGGATCATGTTCCCCTCCGCGGCCCGCATCCTCGGCCGTCTGGTCAGCAGCGAGGACATCCTGCGGCTCAACCAGGTGACGACGGCGAGCGGCTTCGACGTCTCGCTCATGAACACGTTGTCCACCCGCGGCCACCTCCCGGTGCGCCTGGGCACCTGGCCCCACCGGTTCCTCTCCGAGACGGCCACGGTCGTGGACTTCGACCTGGCCGAGGACCCCTTGGAGCCGGGCGAGCGCCAGATCGACCTCACGGCGAGCACCGACGGCGAGGCGCACGCCCTGGTCGTCTGGTTCGAGCTGGACATGGCGGCCGGCACCACCCTCACCAACTCCCCCGAGAACACCCGCTCGCACTGGATGCAGGGCTGGGTCCCGCTGGAGAAGTCCGTCCCGGTGAAGGCGGGCGAGAGCGTCCCGCTCCGGCTCCGGTGGAGCGACTTCTCCCTCGGCGTGCACGTCTGACCCACACCGCCGGCGGGCCCACCCCGTACCGCCGGCCGTACCTCCTGCGCATCCGGACCAAGGAGAACGCAATGAGTCACGTACCGCAGCACGTCCCGTTCGAGCTCAGCGGCACCGCACTGCGCGACGCGATCGTGCAGTACGCCACGAACCCGATCTTCCTCGACAACCTGGACTGGCAGAACGACGACAACCCCTACCGTCGCCAGCTGCGCCCGCAGGTCCTGCCGCACCTCGACTTCGACAAGGTGCCGGGCCGGGAGAACATCCTCGACTACACGAGCCTGGCCGTGCAGCGCCTGCTCACCTCGGTCTACGAGGCCGACCTGGTGTTCTTCCCCAAGTCGGGCCTGGAGGGCAAGGAGGAGGACTTCCGCGCGTTCTACAGCCCGGCCAACCGGGCGCTCGGGGAGCGAATACGGCCGGCGCTGGAGCGGTACGCCTTCGGTTTCCTCGACGACGAGGTCGAGACGTCCGGGAAGTGGACGAAGGCGAGCCTGGACAGTTACCTCGACTCGCTCGACATGGGCGGCGGGGAGGAACTGTCCCCGATCGAGGCGGCCGTCACCGGCTCCACAGACCCCGAGCGCGCCGCCCGCATGTGGCTGGTGCAGTTCGCCCCCGACTTCCTCTCCGAGGCGTCGCCGATGATGCGCAACGTCCTCGGCTACTACGGGCCGGTCCAGTCCGAGTGGTTCAAGGTCGTCATCGACGAGTACGGCTACGGCGTGCACGACACCAAGCACAGCACCCTGTTCGAGCGGACCCTGGAGTCCGTCGGCCTGAAGTCCGACCTGCACCGGTACTGGCAGTACTACCTCAACAGCAGCCTGCTGCTGAACAACTACTTCCACTACCTGGGCAAGAACCACGAGCTGTTCTTCCGCTACGTCGGCGCCCTGTTCTACACCGAGAGCTCCCTGGTGGACTTCTGCCGGCGGGCCGACCGCCTGCTGCACGGCGTCTTCGGCGACTCCGTCGACACCACCTACTTCACCGAGCACGTGCACATCGACCAGCACCACGGCCGGATGGCGCGCGAGAAGATCATCGCGCCGCTCATCGAGGCCCACGGCGAGGGGATCATCCCCGAGATCGTCCGAGGCATCGAGGAGTACCGGGTGCTGCTGGAGGTCGCCGACAAGGACTTCGTCGCGCAGATCTCCTGGATGGACGACCAGCCGGAGCTCAAGAAGCTGCACGGTCCCGTCTACGAGGCCATCAAGGAGGGCCGGGTCCAGGCGCCGGTGGCGCACCTGGTCGAGCCCTTCAACGAGCTGTCCAACACGCACTGCCACGAGGGCGACGAGCTCTGCCACATCGTCTCCGGAACCATGCGCTTCGAGAGCGGGCTCGGTTCCTCGCTGACGCTGGAGGCGGGAGAGGGGGTCGTCATCCGGCGCAACCGGCTGCACGGCGCCGACATTCTGTCCGAGGAGTGTGTCTACGAGATCCACTCGGTGGGGGATTACCGCAAATGCCTGTAGTGAGCTTCCCTGTCGCGGGGCGGGAGAACTGCGTGGTCGTCTCCGGGACGGCCTACGTCTACGCCACGGTCGACGGCCGCGGCTTCGTGATGAACGCCCAGTGCCCCCACCGCGGCGGCCCGCTCCACCTGGCCGGTGTGACACCGGACGCCGGCCGGCTGATCTGCCCCTGGCACGACCGCAAGACGTCCGCGGCGCGACTGCGCAACGAGATCCCGGCCGTGCGGACCGGGAACCGGGTCACGGCGGTCTTCCCCGACCGTCCCGCCCGCGCCGCGACGGCCCCGGCCGATGTATGCGGCCGCACCAGCCGTGAGTACCGGCCATTGTCGGCCGAACTCGCCCGCCCGGGTGCGGCGGTCTGATCCCATCCCGTTGCACCCGGCGTCGGACATCCGGCGCCGGGTGCAACGGCCTGCACCGACCCGGTGTTCTACAGGTGGCGGCGCACCGGCCGAAGGCATCACGACGAACGAGGAGTGTGGACCATGGCGTGGGACGGCGAGAAGCCGCTTCTGCTGCTGATCGGAAGCAGCGGTCAGCGCAGCAGGGAGTTCATTCTGCGGACGGTGAGCACGCGTTACGCGTTATGGCTCCTCCAGCCGGCACCGGTGAGCTGGGAGGAGCCGTACGTCGTGGGCTCCACGGTCGTGGACAACACCGACCCGGACGCGCTGACGGCGGCCGCCCGGCAGGTGGCCGCCGCGCACGAGGTGGCCGGTGTGTTCTGCTACGACGAGGGGCTCGTCACCCCCGCCGCGCACGCGGCCCGGGCGCTCGGGCTGCCGGGCAACTCCCCCGAGTCCGTCATCGCCTGCCGGGACAAGGCCGCCACGCGGGCAGCGCTGGAGACGGCCCGGGTGCCCCAGCCGGCCTCGATCGGGGTCCGGTCCCTGGCCGAGGCCCGGGCGGCGGCGGAGAAGATCGGCTTCCCCGTCGTGCTGAAGCCGCGCGGGCTGGCCGGCGGGATGGGCGTGCGCAAGGCGGACGGCCCCGAGGACGTGGAGAACGCCTACCGGGCGGCGTCCGGCGCCTCCTACCCCGGTGTTCCCGTCTTCGACGTGTCGGTGCTCGTCGAGGAGTTCGCCGACGGCCCGGAGATCAGCGTCGACGCGGTCTTCTTCGACGGGGAGTGCGTGCCGCTCGTCGTCGCCCGCAAGCAGGTCGGCCTGGCGCCCTTCTTCGAGGAGACGGGCCACGAGGTCGACGGCGCCGACCCGCTGCTGACCGATCCCGAGCTGTTGGAGGCGCTGCGGGCCGCGCACGCCGCCCTGGACTTCCACACCGGCGTCAGCCACACCGAGTTCCGCATCACCGCCGGCGGACTGCGCCTGATGGAGGTCAACGCCCGCCTCGGCGGCGACATGATCCCCTACCTCGGGGAGCTGGCCACCGGCGTCGACGTCGCGATGGCGGCGGCGGACACCGCGGCGGGGGTCCGCCCGGACACCGAGGTACGCCACCGCAAGGCCGCGGCCATAGCCTTCCTGTACCCGGACGAGGACATCGAGATCGATGCCGTGACCGTCCACGAGGACCGCTTCCCGGCCGAGGTCCACAGCGCCGACGCGATGGCGGGTCCCGGCGCGGTGCTGCGTCTGCCGCCGCGCGGCTACATCTCCCGCTACGCCCGCGTGATCGCCCTCGCCGACTCGGTCGAGCAGGCCCGCGCCGCCCTGCTGACCGCCCCCGAGATCGTGGAGCTCGACTCCCGCCCGGCGGAGGTACCCGCTCCGTGACGAACACCGGACACGACTCCCCGGAGGGCCGCAAGGCCGCCCGGCCGTCCGTCGTACAGACCCTGCGCGGGATCCCGGGACCGATCTGGCTGGTCCTGGTCGGCATGCTGATCAACCGGCTGGGCAATTTCCTCCAGATCTACCTGGTGCTCTACCTCACCGACAAGGGCTTCAGCACGTCCGCGGCCGCCTTCGCGCTCGGCGCGTACGGGGTGGGCTCGGTCGTCGGCGTCCTGGCGGGCGGCTCGATCTCGGACCGGGTCGGCTACGCGTGGACCATCGTCGGCTCCATGGCCCTCGCCGGCCTGCTCACCCTCAGCTTGGTCTTCCTCGACAGCCTGCCCGTGGTGATCACGGTGGCCGCGGTGATCGGCATCGCCGCCCAGGCCTACCGGCCCGCCTCCTCGGCGCTGCTGGTGGAGGCCACCCCCGAGGAACACCACGTCATGGTGTTCGCGGTCTACCGCATGGCGTTCAACCTCGGCACCACCGCGGGCCCGCTCCTCGGCGCCCTGCTGATCAGCTACTCGTACGACCTGATGTTCTACATCGACGCGGTGACGTCGGTGGGCTTCGCCCTCTTCGCCCTGGTCCTCGTCCGCACCGGGACGACCACCGGTCCCGGCTCCCGGGACCCGCAGGCCGACGGCGCCTCGTACCTGGCCGTACTCCGCGACCGTCGCTACCTGCTGTTCCTGCTGGCGCTGTTCCTCAACGCCGTCGTCTACATCCAGCACACCTCCGCGCTGCCGCTCCAGCTCAAGGCCGACGGCCACGGACCGACCTTCTACTCCGCCCTGCTCTCGCTGAACGCGGCCATGGTCATCTGCCTGGAGCTGCTGTTCACCAAGTACGTGCAGCACCTCCCCGGACGGATCGCCGTCGCGCTGGGCGTCGGTCTGGTCGGCGTCGGCATGAACCTCTACGTGGCCGGTCCCGGCATGGCCATGTTCGTGATCGCGACCGTCGTCTGGACGGTCGGCGAGATGATCGGGACCCCGACCGCCTCCGCCTGGCCCGGCAAGGTCGCCCCCGCGCACCTGCGGGGCCGCTACATCGCCGCCTCCGCCTTCCCGATGCAGATCGGCTACGCGGTCGGCCCGGTGATCGGCATCGCCGCGTGGCAGGCCTCGGCCGCCTCCGTGTGGTGGCTGTGCGGAGCACTGACCGCCGTCGCCGTCCTCGTCACCCTGATCGGCATGGCCGAGCCCCCCGCCGACAAGCGGCGGCCGGCCGCGGACACCGAACCGTCGGCCACGCCGGCACCCGCCGAAACACCCTGAGCCCCCTCCCCCGTGCCGTGGTTGCCCGGCACGCCGTGATCCGGAAGTGAGCGAAGCTGCCCATGGCCTACGCAGACGGCATCGAGAATTTCGTGAAGACCGTCGACGGCGCCCTGCCGCCGGACTTCTACACCTACCCCGTCGAACGACAGCGCGCCCTGTACGACGGGCTGACCGAGGTCCTCCCGATCCCCGTGCCCGAGGGCGTGACCCACCGGGACGCGAGCGTCACCCACGGCGGACGCACCGCCCGGATCCGCATCTACGAGCCGGCCCGGCGCACGGGCGACGCCGTGCTGTTCTACATACGCGGTGGCGGCTTCGTCATCGGCTCCCTCCACAGCCACCACAGCCTGGTCGCCGAACTCGCCGACCGCACCGGCCTGGTGGCGATCGCCCTCGACTTCGGCATGGCCCCGGAGAACCCGCACCCCGGCCCGCTGGAG
Organism: Streptomyces sp. CLCI03; assembly: GCF_053615355.1. NCBI lineage: Bacteria > Bacillati > Actinomycetota > Actinomycetes > Kitasatosporales > Streptomycetaceae > Streptomyces > Streptomyces sp. CLCI03. The sequence continues at coordinate 4,109,984 of NZ_CM132132.1, forward strand.
GACTGTTACGCCGGACTCTGCGGCACCCTGGCCGACCTGCCCGCCCTCGGCCTCGACTTCATCGACCCCGAAGGCGCGGTGCTCTGCGGGGAGAGCTCCGGGGCCAACATGGCCGTCGTCCTCTCGATGATCGCCCGCGACCGGGGCGGCCCCCGGCTGCGCGGCCAGGCGGTCATCAGCCCGGTGCTCGACTTCACCCGGTGGCGGCACGGCGGTGAGGACGCGCCCCTGCTCTCCGGCGGGGAGATGGAGTTCTACACCGCCTGCTACTGCCCCGAGCCCGGACAGGCGGAGCTCCCGTACGTCTCACCGCTGCTCACCGGCACCTTCCACGACCTGCCGCCGGCGTACGTGGTGGGCTGCGAGATGGACTCGCTGCGCGTGGACGCCGAGAAGTACACCGCCCGACTGCGGCAGAACGGCACGCCGGTGACGTACGTGATGGAGGAGGGGATGGTGCACGCCCCGGTGCGCGCCCGCCGGATCAGCGAGCCGGCCGGGGCGTTCTTCGCCCGCTACTGCGACGCCGTGGCCGCCCTGGCGGCCGGAGAGGCGGCGGGCCGTGACGAGCGCTGACCGGATCCCGGACGCACCGCAGGGCCCCTGTGTGATCGTCGACCCGTACTCCTCGGGGGCCCTGTTCGCGCAGACGCTGGCCGACCACGGCGTCCCGGCGGTGGCGGTGGTCACCGGCCCCCGCCCCCCGGAGGCCTACGCCGGCTCCTACCGGCCGCAGGACTTCCCCGAGGTCATCGTCCACGACGGCGACCTGGACGCCGTCGTCGCGCGGCTGCGGGCGCTGGACCCGCGCTGCGTCGTGGCGGGCTGCGAGTCGGGCGTGGAACTGGCCGAACGGCTCGCACCGCTCGTGACGCCCGAGCGGTGCAACGTACCCGAACTCGCCGATGCCCGCAGGGACAAGAGCGCCATGGCGGCCGCCGTCGCCGCGGCCGGGCTGCAGATCATCCCGCAGCTGTGCACCGATGACGCCGACGAGGTGGCGGCCTGGCTGGAGCGCGAGGGCCTGGCCGGGGCGGACCTGGTCGTCAAGCCGCCCAAGAGCGCCAGCACCGACGGTGTGATCAAGCTGGTCGGCGGCACGGACTGGCGGACGGTGTTCGCGCGCCAGCTCGGCCGGGTCAACCAGTTCGGCGAGGTCGACGACCGGCTCCTGGTCCAGAAGTTCGTCACCGGCACCGAGTACGTGATCGACACCTTCAGCCACGACGGCAAGCACGCCGTCGTCGACGTGTGCGCCTACCGCAAGGTCGACAACGGTCCGCACATGGCCGTCTACGACACCATGCGCTGGCTCCCCCCGGACGACCCGGCCCTGCCCGGCCTCACGGAGTACGTCTTCGGCGTCCTGGACGCGGTGGGTGTGCGCTTCGGCTCCGCCCATGTCGAGGTGATGGGGACGGCGGACGGACCGCTGCTCATCGAGCTCGGGGCCCGGCCGCACGGCGGCGGCCAGCCGCGCTTCAACCGCCACGCCACCGGCGACAGCCAGATCGACCGGACCGTGCGCTGGCTGACCGGGGGCGAACTCCCGCAGGGCTACGAGCTGCTCGTCCACCAGATGTGCGTCTTCCACATCGCGCCGCGCTCCGGAACCGTCAGCGGCACGGCCGCCCTGGACGGGCTCCGCGATCTCCCCAGCCACCACTTCTCCATCCAGAACCTGACCGACGGCGACCACGTCCCCGCCACCAAGGACCTGGTCGACAGCCTCAACTTCGGGTTCGTGATCCTCGCCCACCCCGACGCCGAACAGATCCAGCGGGACTACGAGGCCGTCCGGGCCGCGGAGCGCCTGCTTTCCATCGAGGAGCAGCGATCAACACCGCCGCTTTCCTGATCAGTTCCCTGGTGGTGATCATGACGCCCGGACCCGACCTCGTCATGATCACCAACCTGGTGCTGAACGGATCCCTCCGCGTGGCCACCGCCGCCGCACTCGGCATGATCACCGCGGGGGCCGTCCAGGCCGGGCTCGGCGCGGCCGGGCTGGCCGCCCTCCTCGCGGCGAGCCCGGGGCTGTTCGCCGCCTTCCGCTGGGCCGGCGCGGTCGTGCTGCTCGGCTGGGCCGTGCTCGCCGTGCGGCGGGCCACCGCCCGGGTCGGCGCCCCGGCCCCGGCGCCGACCCCCGAGGCCACGGCCGTCCCCGCGGCCGTCCCCGCGCCCGCGACGGGTGAACCCTCGGTACGCCAAGCCTTCGGGCAGGGCCTGCTGTGCACCGGGTCCAACCCCAAGGTGGGCATCTTCCTGATGGCCTTCCTGCCCCAGTTCGTGCCCGTGGGCATGGCCCCCGAGATCGGGGTCCCGCTGCTGGCCGCCTGCTATCTGGCCCTGGGCCTGATCTGGCTCCTCACCTGGATGCGGCTGGTCCACCGGCTCGCCCCGCACCTGCGCTCCCCGCGGGTCCTGCGGATCACCGACAGCCTCACCGCCGTCGTGTTCGGGCTCTTCGCGGTCCGGCTGGCACTGGGCGGGTGAGGTGGCCTCCCACCTGCGCCCCGCTGCGGTCACACCGACCGCAGCGGGCACTGCGCGTCCTCCCGCAGCGCCAGTCTGCGCGCATAGCGCAGCAGCGGCGCGGGGAGGGAGAACCGGTTGGGCGCACACTCGCGCAGCAGGCTCACGCCGACCAGGCGGCGCAGCGCGCGGGTCGCCTCCAGCGGGGTGGTCCCCGCCAGGTCCGCCATGGCGTAGCCGCTGACGAGCCGTCCCTCGGTCCGCGCGAACAACCGGAACCAGCGGCGCAGGGGCTCCGGCAGGGACACGTAGGAGAGTTCGAACGCCGCGTGGACCGCGGTGAACAGGTCGTCGTTCTCGACCGGCAGCTCCCGGAACGCCCCGGCCTCCTGCAACTCCACGCAGAGTTGGGCGATACCGACCCGGGGGTGCTCCTCCAGCCGGGCCGCGAGCAGCCGGATCGCCAGCGGCAGACCTCCGCACTGCCGGTTCAGCGCCCGCGCGGCCAGCGGCTCGGCGTCCACCCGCCCGCTGCGCAGCAGCCGGGCCAGGAGCGTGAGCGCGTCGTCCTCACCGAGCACGTCGAGGTCGAGCCGCGGCACGCCGTCGCGGGCCACCAGTCCCGGCAGGGTGTCGCGGCCGGTGACGAGCACCGCGCAGCCGGCCGCGCCCGGAACGAGCGGACGGATCTGGCTCTCCTCGCGGGCGTTGTCCAGCACGATCAGCATCCGCCGGTCCGACAGCAGGGTGCGGTACAGGTTCGCGGCCTCGTCGAGGGACCGGGGGAGCTCCCCGTCGGGGACGCCCAGGGCGCGCAGGAACGAGGCGAGCACCTCCTGCGGGTGCAGCGGCCGCCGGTCGGCGTACCCGTGCAGGTCGACGTACAACTGCCCGTCGGGGAACCGGTCGCGCACCCGGTGCGCCCAGCGCACGGCCAGCGCCGTCTTGCCCACGCCGGGAAAGCCCGTGACCAGCACGGCCGGCACCTGGCCGACCTGCTCGCCGGTGGGCAGGAGCAGCCGGTCCAGCCGCTTCAGTTCGGCGGTGCGGCCGACGAATCCCGTGCTCGCCGCCGGGGTCTGGGACGGCCGGGGCCTCGGCGGGGGCGCGGCCGGCCGGGTCGCGGGCGGGGGCGGCGCGTCGAAGGCGGCCCACGCGGCCGCCGGTCCCGTCCGCGGCCAGGGCAGCTCCTGGTGCAGGATCCGCAGGTGGGCGCGGCGCAGTTCGTCGCCCGGTTGGACACCCAGCTCACGATCGAGTCGGCGGGCCACCTCGGAGTAGATCCGCAAGGCCTCGCGCTGCTCCCCGCAGCTCGCCAGCACCAGCATCAGCCGTGCCTGGAGGCCCTCGTGCAGCGGTTCCTCCTCCGTCGCGCCGCGCAGGGCTCCCAGGACCCGCTCGGGCCGCCGCACCTGCAAGGAGAGGTCGGTGTACAGCAGCAGGCTCTCCACCCGCTGCCGGGCGGCCGCCATGGCCGCGGGATGGTGCGGCAGCAGCGGTTCGCCGGCCAGGAGCGGGCCGCGCCAGTAGCCGTATGCGCGTTCGGCCAGCTCGTGGGCCGCCTCCGCGTCACCGGCCCCGTGCGCCTGCCGGGCACGGGCCCACAGGTCCTGGAACTGGGTCAGGTCGACCTGGTCGCGCTCCAGTTCCAGCACGTAGCCCGTGTGGGTGCGGGCCAGGAACGAGGGGGCCGGTGCCCGCGCCTCGTCACCGGGGAGCAGCAGCACCCGGCGTGCCTGGCTGACGTAGGTGTGCACCAGGTTCTGGTACGACCGCGGCGGGTCCTTCGGCCACAGCACGTGGGTGATCTCCCCCAGGCCGGCCGCCTCGGGGTACCGCACGGCGAGCAGGGCCAGCAGGCGTCGCACCTTGGCCGCGTGGACGTGGGTCTCGACGCCGCGGTACCGGACGGACAGCGGACCGAGGATGCCGATGTGGAGCCGCTCGTTCCCCGGTCGTACGGGCTCACGCGCGGGCGGCGCCAGCTGTCGTGCGGTGTCCGCGTCGAGGCCGAGCACCCGGGCCAGGAGCCGTACGGTCCGCGTCTGGGGCCGGTGGACCCGGCCGTGCTCGATGTCCCGCAGGACCCGCACGCTCACCCCGGCGCGTTCCGCCAGCTCGCGCTGCGTCAGTCCCTCGCGTCCCCGGAACGAGAGAAGCCGTTCACCGAAGGACCAACTGCCGCCGCCTAAGTCTTCGTCCGCGGGCGCCGCGGCGCGGACGCGGTTCCCCATCATGCCGTGAATGCGGGTACGGGCGAAAGCGAGGCGGGAAGGCAACGTCTAGTGAATCGTTTTTCCATTGCCGTGCGCAGAACGGTCGCCACCACGCCTCCCCCGAGACCTCACCGGATCTTGAGCAACCCGGACCGTGAGCGACCCGGCTGTGCGCCCACAACTCGTCCGCAACTCTAGCTTCGCGGTGCGACCCCTGGTCAAGGGGCTCGCCCCCTTTTGTTCCGAACCGGTCACATCGCACCCCTTGTACCTCCGCCTTCGGGATTCCCGCGAATATCGGCCAGATGGCGAGAAAGAGGCAGCACTCCATGATCCCCCTCGGACAAGATCTCCGGCACGCCCGGGAAGATCGCACCGGAGTCCGCCCGATATCCGGATGACATAAAGGGAACCGGATATCACACCGAATGCGAATGGCAGGCAAAGCAAAAGAATTTTGGCGCCGGCTGCAACGTTCGTGGGCGGCCCGGTGTTCACAAGGAGGATGGACGAGACGACTCCCCCGCTGACGGAACTGCTCGCGACCGACCTGGACGACGGGTTCACCGAACTCGTACGCACCCAGGCCGGCACCGTGCGCGCCGTCCTGCTGCGTCTCTCCGGCTCCGCGCGGGACGCCGACGACCTGGGCCAGGAAACGTTCCTGCGCGCCTACTCCGCACTGCGCGGGTACCCGCCCGAGCGCCGCGGGCAGCTCCAGCCGCGCGCCTGGCTGCTGACCATCGCGGCGAACGTATGGCGCAACCACGTCCGCACCCTGAGCCGCCGGCCCGGCGTCGCCGACGGTATCGAGGTGACGACCATAGAGATCCCGGACGGCTGCCCCGGGCCGGAACAGCTCGCGCTCGACGGCGCGCGCCGGGCCCGACTGGTGGCCGCGCTGTCCCGGCTGCCGGACCACCACCGGCTGCCCGTGGTGCTGCGGCACATCGGCGAGCTGAGCTACCAGGAGGTGGCCGGGATCCTGGACTGCCCGGTCGGCACGGTGAAGGCCCAGGTGTCGCGGGGGCTCGCCGCCCTGCGCGCGGAGCCCGGCCTGGCCGCCGACCGCGGCGCGTACGGAGCGGACGGGACGAAGACGACTGAAACGGCGAATACGGCGACGGCGAAAACGGCGCACGAACCGGCCCGGACGGAAAGGAAGGAGGCGACGGGATGAGACTGCCGGACGAGTTGGACACGTTGCGCGAGGCGGCACCCGCGGGGTTCGCGGCCCGCGTGCTGGACCGCGTCGGCGTTCCGGCACATCGCTACGACTGCTACGTGCGGGCCGAGTCCCCGGTCGGCACCCTCTACGTCGCCCACGGGCGGGGCGCGGTGACCGGCGCCGCCGCCACGGACTGGTACGCCGACGACCGGGCGTTCGAGGACGCCTACCGGGCCCGGACCCATCGGTCCGCGCTCTCCGGGGTCAAGCCCCCGCCGGGGCTGGCTCGGGCCCTGCGCGGCCGGGACCGGACCCTGCGCTACGCGTTCGGGCCGCTCCCCGAGGAACAGCGCGCCGTCCTGTCGGCCACCCGCGCCGTCCCGTTCGGGCAGCTCCGTCCGGCGGCCTGGCTGGCCCGCGAGGCGGGGATGCCGCATCTGGCGCCGGAGGCGGTGGTGGCGGCGGTCCGGGCCAACCCGGTCCCCGTGCTCGTACCGGCGCACCGGCTGTGCACGGACGACGGGCTCCCGGCGGACTGCGGACTGCCGGCCGCCTTCGAACGGCGGCTGCGGGACTGGGAGGGCGTGGACGCCGAGCGCGTGGAACGGTTCGTGCGCGCGGGCGCCCGGTTCCTGGGCAGCGGCACCACGCGGATCTTCTGCTACCCGACCTGTGCACACGCGCGCCGCATCACCGCCCGCCACGAGGTGCCCTTCACCTCGGCCGACGAGGCCTCCGCCGCCGGCTTCCGGGGCTGCCTCAGCTGCCGGCCGGCCGTCGTCTGACCTTCGTTCAGCCGTCGGCGACGATCAGGTCGAGCAGGCCGGGGAAGCGCAGGTCCAGGTCCGCGCGGCGCAGCGTGGCCGCCCGGCTGTTGCCGCGGTCCACCTGCCGTACCAGACCCGCCTCGCGCAGGATCCGGAAGTGGTGGGTGGTCGTCGACTTCGAGACCGGCAGGTCGAAGGAGGCGCACGTGCGCTCCGTGCCCACCGGTTCCCCCAGCAACGCGCGCACGACGGCGTAACGCAGCGGATCGGAGAGCGCGTTCAGCACGACCGGCAGGCTCATCTCCTCCGGCGAGGGATGACCGTCCTCGTCGGGCACCGCGCCCTCCTCCCATAGGTACGGCTTGCATCATACCTCGCCCCTGTGTCAGCTTAAGGTTCGATCAAAACCGAACCTGCCCGTCAGCGGGCCGGGCCGAGCCGGGAGTTGTGCCCATGAGTACGCAGACCACACCGTCGGCCGCGCCACCGTTACGATCGCAAGAGCCACCGGGGCCACCGGCCCGGTCGGGGCACACCGCGACCCTGGCCGCCGGGAGGACCGCGTGAAGCACACCCAGGTCCTGGTCGTCGGGGGCGGGCCCGTCGGGATGCTCGTCGCCGCCGAGCTCGGGCACCACGGCGTCCGCACCGTCGTACTCGAAGCCGAACCGCGGACCGTCGACCGGCCCAAGGCCGGCACATTGCACGCCCGCACCGCGCAGGGTCTGGCCCGGCGCGGTCATCTGCCCGCGCCCGTCGCGACCGAGGACCTGCTGGGGCACGGCCGCGCCGAAGGGTTCCACTTCGCGGGTGCCCCGGGACTCGTCATCACCGCCCCCGCCACCGAGCCCCGCCCCGTGCTCGGCCGCTCCCAGGCCGAACTGGAACGGTACTTCGAGCTCCGGGCCGGCGAACGGGGCGTCGACGTGCTGCGTGGACACCGGGTGACCGACATCGTCCAAGGGCCCGACGCCGTCCACGTCAGCGCTCAGGGGCCGGACGGCGAAAGGCGGTTCACCGCCGAGTACGTCGTCGGCGCCGACGGTGCCCGCAGCACGGTGCGCGAGCGGCTCGGCTTCGCCGCGGACACCCACCCGGCCACCGTGTCCGCCGGGCTCGGCCTGGTGCGGCTGACCGACCCGGACAGCGTGCCGTACGGCTGGCACCGCACCCCGCGCGGCTGGACCATCGCGGGCGTCTCCCCGTACGGACACAGCCGGTTCATCACGATCGACTTCCGGGGCCCCCACCCCGACCGGCACTCCCCGCTCACCCTCGACGAGCTGCGCCAGGAGGCCGAACGCGTCATCGGCCACCCCGTACCCATGGCCGACCCGCGCCACCTTTCCCGCTTCAGCGACTTCGCCCGGCTGGTGCGCGACTACCGACAGGGCCGGGTGTTCCTCGCCGGCGACGCCGCCCACATCCACTTCGCCGTGGGCGGGCAGGGCCTCAATCTGGGGCTGCAGGACGCTCTCAACCTGTCCTGGAAACTCGCGCACACCCTCGCCGGCACCGCGGGCAAGGACCTGCTCGACACCTACGACGCCGAACGCCGGCCCGCCGGCCGGCGCGTCATCGACAACACCCGGGCCCAGCTCGCCCTGATGCGGCCGGACCCCGCGCTCGACCCCCTGCGCGATCTCGTCGCCGACCTCCTGGAGATCGACGCGGTGAACACCCGCCTGGGCCACATGATCAGCGCCCAGGAGACCGTGTACCCCGCGCGCACCGGGCACGGCTCCCGCTGGGAGGGCCGGTTCCTGCCCAACCTGCCGCTCACCACCGCCACCGGCCCGACCGACCTGACCCGGCTGCTGCTGCCCGGCCGTCCCGTCCTGCTCCTGCTCGGGGAGGCCGGTCGGGCCCACGGCGAGCAGGCCGCGGCCTGGGCCCACGCGGTGCGCACGGTGTCCGCGACGCCCGCCCGGCCGCTCCCCTGGGACGCCGTCCTCGTCCGGCCCGACGGGTACATCGCCTGGGCCTCCGACGGCGGCGGCTTGGCCGGCGCCCTGGGCGACTGGTTCGGCGAGCCCCGCCGCCGGACATGAAAAATGCCCTCCGGTCCTGCGTTTCCGCAGGTCGGAGGGCATTTGTTTGTGGAGCCTAGGAGATTCGAACTCCTGACATCTGCCTTGCAAAGGCAGCGCTCTACCAACTGAGCTAAGGCCCCGTGGAAGTGGACGCACCTGTCCCGTGCGGGAGGTGTGGTCGTTCCGCAGAACAGAGTACCGGGTGTACCCCCTCATCTCGCAAAATGATAGGGACTCCCGCCGTGCGACCACTCTCCGTAAGATGCTCGCGAGGTTCGCACCAGCGAAGGGGAGTAGTCAGAGTGGACGCAGTACAACAAGAGGCCACGGCCAGAGCCAGAGAGCTTCAGCGCAGCTGGTACGGGGAGCCCCTGGGAGCGCTCTTCCGCCGGCTCATAGATGACCTCGGCTTGAACCAGGCCCGCCTCGCTGCCGTCCTCGGACTGTCGGCGCCCATGCTGTCCCAGCTGATGAGCGGCCAGCGAGCCAAGATCGGGAATCCGGCCGTGGTCCAGCGCGTCCAGGCCCTCCAGGATCTCGCCGGCCAGGTGGCCGACGGAAGCGTCAGCGCGGGGGAGGCCACCGACCGGATGGACGAGATCAAGAAGACCCAGGGGGGTTCCGTCCTCAGCAACAGCGGCCAGACCACCACCAGCTCCGGCGCGCCCACGGTCAAGCGGGTCGTCCGCGAGATCCAGTCGCTGCTGCGCTCGGTCTCCGCGGCCGGCGACATCATCGACGCGGCGAACACCCTCGCACCCAGCCACCCGGAACTGGCAGAGTTCCTCCGGGTGTACGGCGCGGGCCGCACCGCCGACGCGGTCGCCCACTACGAGGCCCACCAGAACTGACACGCACGAGGGCGGACGACGGGTGACGGGGGACGGGCGCAGCGATGGGTGAGGTGTTCGCCGGTCGGTACGAGCTGATCGATCCGATCGGACGCGGTGGCGCCGGCGCGGTGTGGCGGGCCTGGGACCACCGCCGTCGCCGCTACGTCGCCGCGAAGGTCCTCCTGCAGAGCGACGCCCACACGCTCCTGCGGTTCGTACGGGAGCAGGCGCTGCGGATCGACCATCCGCACGTACTGGCTCCGGCCAGCTGGGCGGCCGACGACGACAAGGTCCTGTTCACCATGGACCTGATCGGCGGCGGCTCGCTCGGCCACGTGATCGGGGACTACGGTCCCCTGCCGCCCCGTTTCGTGTGCGCCCTGCTCGACCAGCTCCTGTCGGGGCTCGCGGCGGTGCACGCGGAGGGCGTGGTGCACCGCGACATCAAACCGGCCAACATCCTGATGGAGGCCACCGGAACCGGGCGGCCGCACCTGCGGCTGTCCGACTTCGGCATCTCCATGCGCAAGGGCGAGCCGCGGCTCACCGAGACCGACCTCGTGGTCGGCACGCCGGGCTATTTCGCCCCCGAGCAACTCCTGGGCGCCGAGCCCGACTTCCCCGCCGACCTCTTCGCCGTGGGGCTGGTCGCCCTGTACCTCCTCCAGGGCCGCAAGCCCGATTCCCAGGCGTTGGTGGAGCACTTCTTCGCGCAGGGCACCCCGGGCGCCCCCGAAGGCGTTCCCGCCCCGCTCTGGGACGTCATCGCCGGTCTCCTGCAGCCGGACCCCCAGAGCCGTTTCCGGACGGCCACAGGGGCGCGCAAGGCCCTTGCCGAGGCCGTGGAGCTGCTGCCGCCGCCCGCCCCGGACGAGGAACGGGTGGAGGTGTTCGACCAACTCGGCCCGCTGCCGCCCGGATTCGGCCCGCAGGGTCCGCAGAGCACGGCGGCCGCGACCCCGCGCGCCCCCGCCGCCGAGGCCGTGACCCCGGGGACCTCCGCCTCCGTCACGGTGCCCGCGGAGCCCGTCCGGCCGGACCCGCGCGCCACGGCACGCACCGCTCCCACGGCCCTGTCCGCGCCGACGACCCCCTACCCGGCCGCCCCGGCCACCCCGTACCCTGCGGCCCCCGCCGTCCCGGCTCAGGCGCCGGGGTTCGGGCCCTCGGAGACGGGGTTCGGCCCCTCGGAGACGGGCAGCTTCCACCTCCCGCCCCCGACGACATCGGCCGCGGCGACGACGCCGACCGTGCCCGTCCCCTCGACCCTCGCAGCGCCGCCGGTCCTGCCGGGCCGCGGGATCGCCCCGCCCTCGGCGAAGGCGGTGGCCTCGCTGCTCGCCGCGGCGCTGCTCTGCTTCGCGGTGGGCGTCTGGGCCCTCACGCAGCTGTAGGACCGCGCCCCCGCCGCCCGAGCAGCGTCCAACCGCCCAGCACCAGCAGCAGGACCGTCCCGGTGCCGAAGCCGGCGCCCGCCACGATCCGCAGGGTGGAGTGCCGCTCGGCGGCCTCGGCCGCCTCCGGGGCGGTGAGCCCCTCCTCGGCCGCGGACCGGTCCTCGTCGCCCACCCCGAAGCCGCCCGCGGCCGGACTGCCCCGGTACGCGGGCCCCTTGACCGGGCTACCGGCGACGTCCAGGCGCAGCGTCAGCGGTACGGGTACCGCGTCCTCGGTGAAGTCGGCGACCTTCGCGCCCATGGTCACCGCGACGTAGTACCAGCCCGCGACGGAGACGGGCTGCACGGCCCGGTCGTTCGCGAAGCGGTTCTCGTACGTGACGGGCGGGGTCTTCTCCAGGGTGATCCCGGCCTGCTTGCCGTCGTACGAGACGTCCTTGTCGGAGATCAGGCCCCGGTACGGGCTGTACAGGGAGACCGTGAGGCCGCCCGAGGCCGAGCCGTAGGTCTTGGTCATCTTCGCGGCGGCCAGTTCGGCGCCGAGGCCCAGCTGCTGTCCCCAGTCCAGCGGGACCCGGTAGAAGCGGGTCTGCCCGGGCCGCATCTCGTCGCGCCACACGCCGGCGCCCAGGGCGCGCGCGTCGTTGAAGCCGGTGCCGCCCTCGCGGGGCACCGCCTCGGTGCCGGGCAGCGCGGGGGCGCCCGAGGGCCAGGTGCCGGGCGCTGCGGTGGGGGCGCCCGGACCGCGGCCGGGCTCCTTCTGGACCTTGATCTCCAGCGGCCAGGGGCTCTGGTCGTAGCCCTTGGCCGAGGTCCGGGTGACCTTGGCGTAGTACACGCCCGCGGGCGCGCAGTCCTCGTCCTCGGAGCCCCTGCGGACACCGGCGGCGGCGATCGGGTAGGCGTCGTAGCCGAAGTTCGCCCGGCCGCCGCTGCCGGGGCAGGAACGCCCGGCGGTGGTCATGATCTCCACCTCGACGCCGTCGCCGCCGGAGACCTTCGCGCCGGCCGCCGGGCGGACCACGGCGGAGACGTAGACGTCGGACCCGTCCTTGTCGAGGACGAGCCGGTACATGCGTTCGCCCGGTCCGAGCGTGTCCCGGTAGACGTTCCCGGCCTCGATCAGCGGGGCGTCCGCCGTGGAGGGCTTGCCCTCGACGGCCTCGGCGCCGTCGGCCGCCCGGTAGGTCGGCAGGGGGCCGGGCGCGGCCCCGTCGGCGTACGCGACCCCCGGTGAGACCGTCACCAGGCCCAGGGCCGCCGCCCACACTGCCGTCCGTCCCCGAACCATCACGCCCACCCCGAGTTTGCCCGCGCAAGCCAAATATTTACATAACGGAATTTTTCGTCACAGAGCAGCACAAAGCCCCGGCCGCAGCGGCAGCCGGGGCTTCATGTGATCAGCCTTGGGTCTCACACACCGGAACCAGAGGGCACGGAGTCAGTTGCCTCCGTCCACAGGTCCTGCTCGGCGCGGTCCGCCTGGATCTGGCGGTACACGAGGAGCCCGCCGATGGCGGCCAGTGCGACCAGGAGCAGCTTCTTCACCGCGCGACCTCGTCTTTCGTTGACGTAGGGGACTTCTGGCGCCCAACAATACACACCGACCGATACCGATCGGTGACCTGCCGGCCCACCAACTGGCCCGACGACAAAGACCCCCAGGCCTTGGCCTGGGGGTCTTCGACACTGTGGGGCTAACAGGATTTGAACCTGTGGCCTCATCCTTATCAGGGATGCGCTCTAACCAACTGAGCTATAGCCCCATCCGCGCTGCGCGCTGACTCCTGAAGATTAGCGCACAGACCCGGTCAGGCCAAAATCCGTTGCCCGAGGGCGTCTGCGCAGGTCATCCGACCCGTCGCGGGCGCCCGAACAGAAGGCCTACTCGTCCTCGGCGAGGGTGAGCTCCACACCGCCGACGAAGCCCGCCGACAGGTTGTAGATGAACGCGCCCAGCGTCGCCAGTGCCGTCGCCAGCACCACGTCGATCACCGCGATGACCGACGTGAAGATCAGAACGCGCGGCAGCGACAGGAACGACTGGAGGTCGAAGCCGTTGCCCTCGTTCGAACCGGTCGCCTCGCTGATCGTGCCGCCGACGGTCGAGAAGACGCCCATCGCGTCCATGACCATCCACAGCACGGCCGCCGCCACGATCGTGCAGATGCCGAGCGCGATCGACAGCAGGAAGCTGACCTTCATGACCGACCACGGGTCGGCCTTGGCCACCCGCAACCGCGCCTTGCGCGTACGAGGAGCCGTACGGACCCCCGTACGCGACTTGCGCTGCGCGGCCGCTCCCTTGCCGCCCTGCGCCGTCGCCGGGCCCGAGGGCGCCGGGTAGGCCTGCGGCGGGTGGTACGGCTGTGCGGGCTTGTCCTGGCCGGCGTCCGCGCCGACCGAGGGCTTCGGTCCTCGGGTGTCCGTCACGGTTCCCCCCTGGGAGTCCGCGGCAGGGCCACGGGCACCGTTCGCTCCAGTCTTGGCCGGTCCGGCGCCCGTGGCTCCACTCACGACTTACTCCTCGTGCTCCCCGGCCGAGGGCTGCGTGCCCTCGGCGGCCTCGGCGGCCTGTCCGTCGGCCACCTCGGTGTCGTTCTCGTCGGCCTCGACCTCGTCAGCTTCCTGACCGGCCTCGGCGTTACGGGCGATGCCGACCACGGCATCGCGCTTGCCCAGGTTGATCAGCTGGACGCCCATGGTGTCACGGCCGGTCTCCCTGACTTCGTTGACGCGCGTACGAATCACACCACCGCCGAGCGTGATGGCGAGAATCTCGTCGCTCTCGTCGACCACGAGCGCCCCGACGAGCGATCCGCGGTCCTCCACGATCTTGGCGGCCTTGATACCCAGACCGCCACGGCCCTGGACGCGGTACTCGTCGACCGGCGTCCGCTTGGCGTAGCCGCCGTCGGTCGCGGTGAAGACGAACGTACCCGGCCTGACAACGTTCATCGAGAGCAGTTCGTCACCTTCACGGAAACTCATGCCCTTCACGCCCGAGGTGGCGCGGCCCATCGGGCGCAGCGCCTCGTCGGTCGCCGTGAAGCGGATCGACTGCGCCTTCTTGCTGATCAGCAGCAGGTCGTCCTCGGCGGACACCAGCTCGGCGCCGATCAGCTCGTCGTCGCCGCCGGCCTCCGTCTCGCGGAGGTTGATGGCGATGACGCCGCCCGAGCGGGGCGAGTCGTAGTCCTTGAGCGCCGTCTTCTTCACCAGGCCGCCCTTGGTGGCCAGGATCAGGTACGGCGCCGCCTCGTAGTCACGGATCGCGAGGATCTGGGCGATCTTCTCGTCCGGCTGGAAGGCCAGCAGGTTCGCCACGTGCTGCCCGCGGGCGTCGCGGCCGGCGTCCGGCAGCTCGTACGCCTTGGAGCGGTAGACCCGGCCCTTGTTCGTGAAGAACAGCAGCCAGTGGTGCGTGGTGGAGACGAAGAAGTGGTCGACCAGGTCGTCCTGCTTCAGCTTGGTGCCGCGCACGCCCTTGCCGCCGCGCTTCTGCGAGCGGTAGTCCTCGGTCTTGGTGCGCTTGACGTAACCGCCGTGCGTGATCGTGACGACGATGTCCTCCTCGGCGATCAGGTCCTCGATGGACATGTCACCGTCGAAGGGCACCAGCTTGGAACGCCGGTCGTCGCCGAACTTCTCGACGATCGCCGCCAGTTCCTCGCTGACGATGGAGCGCTGACGCTCCTCCGAGGCCAGGATGGCGTTGTACTCGTTGATCTTGGCCTGGAGCTCGTCGTGCTCGGCGACGATCTTCTGACGCTCCAGGGCCGCGAGGCGGCGGAGCTGCATCTCCAGGATCGCGTTCGCCTGGATCTCGTCGATCTCCAGGAGGCCCATCAGGCCCTCGCGCGCGATTTCGACCGTGTTGCTGCGCCGGATCAGCGCGATGACCTCGTCGATCGCGTCCAGCGCCTTGAGCAGACCGCGCAGGATGTGCGCGCGCTCCTCCGCCTTGCGCAGGCGGAACTTCGTCCGCCGGACGATGACCTCGATCTGGTGCGTCACCCAGTGGCGGATGAAGGCGTCGATCGACAGCGTGCGCGGCACGCCGTCCACCAGCGCCAGCATGTTCGCGCCGAAGTTCGTCTGCAGTTCGGTGTGCTTGTAGAGGTTGTTCAGCACGACCTTGGCGACGGCGTCGCGCTTGAGCACGATCACCAGGCGCTGGCCGGTCCGCGACGAGGTCTCGTCACGGACGTCGGCGATGCCGCCGACCTTGCCGTCCTTCACCAGGTCCGCGATCTTCTGCGCGAGGTTGTCGGGGTTGGTCTGGTACGGAAGCTCCGTGACCACCAGGCACTGGCGGTTCTGGATCTCCTCGACCTCCACCACCGCGCGCATCGTGATGGAGCCGCGACCGGTCCGGTACGCCTCCTCGATGCCCTTGCGGCCCACGACCAGGGCGCCCGACGGGAAGTCAGGTCCCTTGATCCGCTCGATCAGCGCGTCCTGGAGCTCCTCGTGCGAGGCCTCCGGGTGCTCCAGCGCCCACTGCGCACCGGCCGCGACCTCGCGGAGGTTGTGCGGCGGGATGTTGGTCGCCATGCCGACCGCGATGCCGGCGCTGCCGTTGACCAGCAGGTTCGGGAAGCGCGCCGGGAGCACGGTGGGCTCCTGGTTGCGGCCGTCGTAGTTGTCCTGGAAGTCGACGGTCTCCTCGTCGATGTCCCGGAGCATCTCCATGGCCTGCGGCATGAGCTTGCACTCGGTGTAGCGCATCGCGGCCGCCGGGTCGTTGCCCGGGGAGCCGAAGTTGCCGTTGCTGTCGACCAGCGGCATGCGCATCGACCACGGCTGGGCCAGACGGACCAGGGCGTCGTAGATCGAGCTGTCACCGTGCGGGTGGTAGGTACCCATGACGTCGCCGACGACACGGGCGCACTTGTAGAAGCCCTTCTCGGGCCGGTAGCCGCCGTCGTACATCGCGTACAGCACGCGGCGGTGCACCGGCTTGAGGCCGTCGCGCACGTCCGGCAGGGCGCGCGAGACGATGACGGACATCGCGTAGTCGAGGTAGGAGCGCTGCATCTCCGTCTCGAGCCCGACGGGCTCGATGCGCAGCTGCGGCTGCTCCTCTTCCGCGGGATTCTCTGCGGTGGGGGTGGTTTCGTCGGCCATTGCTGGTCAGAAATCCTTTCAGGCGGCGGTCAGCGGAGCCGACTCAGATGTCGAGGAAGCGGACGTCCTTGGCGTTGCGCTGGATGAAGGAGCGCCGGGCCTCGACGTCCTCACCCATCAGCACCGAGAACAGGTCGTCGGCCTGCGCCGCGTCGTCGAGCGTGACCTGGCCGAGCACGCGGTGGTCCACGTCCATGGTGGTGACGCGCAGTTCCTCGGCGTTCATCTCGCCCAGACCCTTGAAGCGCTGGATCGAGTCTTCCTTGATCCGCTTGCCGTTCTGCTTGCCGAGCTCCACGAGGGCGTCGCGCTCGCGGTCCGAGTACGCGTACTCGAAGTCGTCCCGGCCCCACTTGATCTTGTAGAGCGGCGGGCGCGACAGGTACACGTGACCGGCCTCGACCAGCGGCCGCATGAAGCGGAAGAGGAAGGTCAACAACAGGGTGTTGATGTGCTGGCCGTCGACGTCGGCGTCCGCCATCAGGATGATCTTGTGATAGCGGAGCTTCTCGATGTCGAAGTCCTCGTGCACACCGGTACCGAAGGCACTGATCAGCGCCTGGACCTCGGTGTTCTGGAGGATCTTGTCGATCCGCGCCTTCTCGACGTTCAGGATCTTGCCGCGGATCGGCAGGATGGCCTGGTACATCGGGTTGCGGCCGGACTTCGCGGAGCCACCGGCCGAGTCACCCTCGACGATGAAGATCTCGCACTTGGTCGGATCGTTCGACTGGCAGTCGGACAGCTTGCCCGGCAGCGAGGCGCTCTCCAGCAGACCCTTGCGCCGCGTGAGGTCACGGGCCTTGCGGGCCGCGACGCGCGCCGTGGCCGCCTGGATCGACTTGCGGATGATGTCCGCGGCCTCGACCGGGTTGCGGTCGAACCAGTCGTTGAGGTGCTCGTGGACGACCTTCTGCACGAAGGTCTTGGCCTCCGTGTTGCCCAGCTTGGTCTTCGTCTGGCCCTCGAACTGGGGCTCGCCCAGCTTGACCGAGATGATCGCCGTCAGACCCTCGCGGATGTCCTCGCCGGCGAGGTTGTCGTCCTTCTCGCGCAGCAGCTTCTTGTCGCGCGCGTAACGGTTCACCAGACCCGTCAGGGCCGCACGGAAGCCCTCCTCGTGCGTACCGCCCTCGTGCGTGTGGATCGTGTTCGCGAAGGAGTAGACGCCCTCCGTGTACTGCGAGTTCCACTGCATCGCGATCTCGACCGAGAGCATGCGCTCCTTGTCCTCGGCCTCGACGTCGATGACGGTCGGGTGGATGAGCTCACCCTTGCGCGAGTTGAGGTACTTCACGAAGTCGACGATGCCGCCCTCGTAGTAGTACTTCACCGTGCGCGCCTGGGGCTCGGCCGCGTCCGCGTCCGGGTCGTCGGCGCCCGCGGTCGCCTTCGCCGACTCGCGCTCGTCGGTCAGCGTCAGGGTGAGGCCCTTGTTGAGGAAGGCCATCTCCTGGAAGCGCCGCGACAGCGTCTCGAAGGAGTACTCGGTCGTCTCGAAGATGTCGCCGTCGGCCCAGAAGGTGACCGAGGTGCCGGTCTCGGCGGTCTCCTCGTTCTTGGCCAGCGGGGCCGTCGGCACGCCCAGCTTGTAGTCCTGGGTCCAGCGGTGGCCGTCCGTCTTGACCTCGACCGCGACCTTGGTCGACAGGGCGTTCACGACGGACACGCCGACACCGTGCAGACCACCGGAGACGGCGTAGCCGCCGCCGCCGAACTTGCCACCCGCGTGCAGGACCGTCAGGACGACCTCGACGGCCGGCTTGCCCTCGGACGGGACGATGCCGACCGGGATACCGCGACCGTTGTCGACCACGCGCACCCCGCCGTCGGCGAGGATCGTCACGTCGATGGTGTCCGCGTGTCCGGCCAGCGCCTCGTCGACCGAGTTGTCGACGACCTCATAGACGAGGTGGTGCAGACCACGCTCGCCCGTCGAGCCGATGTACATACCCGGCCGCTTGCGGACCGCGTCCAGGCCCTCAAGGACCTGGATCGCACTGGCGTCGTAATTCTTCTCGTTGGAGTCGCCGGAATCGGCCACGAAGCGCCCTTTCTGGCACAGCGCAGCCCGTACTCCGGACCAGCAAGGCGCCGGTGGAGCGGCCGCGTCGATCTGCGTTGTCTGCGTGATCCCGCGAACGGGCGGGATTTGCTCCAGTCTACCGGTACCACGGACATGAATGGGGGTTTGCCGGTACCTGAGTCCGCATGTGCCGCCCTGAACCTCCTCTCTCCGACTCCCCACATCCGGGGAGGGGCTCAAAGAGGCTCACACGGGCACCCAGCGCTTCGGCCTGTCAACCTCCGGCTACCGTGAGGGACGCCACCCGCCGGGCCGCCTACTCACCCGTAGGTGTCGCCCGGGCCCTTGCTGCCCGGAGCCCGCCACGGCCCGTAGCCCTTCGGCCGGCCGCCGGGCCCCTGGACCTTGATCAGGCGTACCGTGCCCTGGCCCAGATCCGCGTTCAGCCGCGCGACCAGCTGCGGGGCCAGCAGCTTCAGCTGCGCCGCCCACGCCGAGGAATCGCACCGCACGACAAGCTCACGATCCTCGTACCGCTGCGGTTCACAGTGGGCCGCGATCTCCGGGCCGACGATCTCCGCCCAGCGCTCCATCACGCCCGCCACCGCCATCGGCATCTCCCAGCCGCGTTCGGTGCGCAGCCGGTCGAGCGCCGCCATGAGCGGCATCGGGTCCCGGCCGTCCGCACGGGCCCCCGAGCGCAGCCCCGGCTGCCGCCCCTTCTTCCCGCCGACCGCGTTGCCCCGGGCCCGCGCCTGCTCGCGCGCCGCCGCGAGGGCCTGGCGCGCGAGGTCCACCCCGGAGGCCTCCGGGGTCCTGCGACCCTCCTGCGGATCCTTGGCCTGCTCGTTCACAACCGGGTCACCTCACCGCCGGACACCCCGAACCGCGTTCCGACCAGCACCCCCGGAACGTCGTCGTCCACCGCCGCCGTCACCAGGACCTGCTCGCCCGGGGCCACCAGCTCCGCCAGCCGCTCCCGACGCCGGGCGTCCAGCTCCGCGAACACGTCGTCCAGGATCAGCACGGGCTCGCTGCCCTCCGAGCGCAGCAGCTCGTACGAGGCCAGCCGCAGCGCCAGCGCGTACGACCACGACTCCCCGTGGCTCGCGTACCCCTTCGCGGGCAGCTCCCCGAGCCGCAGCACCAGGTCGTCGCGGTGCGGGCCCACCAGGGTCACACCGCGCTCGATCTCCTGCTTGCGCACCTCGGCCAGGGCCGCCAGCAGCGCCTCGTAGAGGGCCTCGCGGGTGCGCGCCGCACCGCTGTCCACCGGCTCGCCGACCGAGGACCTGTACGCCAGGCCCAAGGGGCCGCCGCCGGGCGCGAGCTGTTCGTAGGCCTTGTCCGCCAGGGGCAGCAGGGTCGCGATCAGGTCGAGGCGCTGGACGAGCAGCTCCGCGCCCACGCGCGCGAGGTGCTGGTCCCACACGTCGAGGGTGGACAGGTCCAAGGACCGGCCGCCGTGCCGGCGGGCCATCGCCGCGGACTTCAGGAGGGTGTTGCGCTGCTTGAGCACCCGCTCGTAGTCGGAGCGGACGGCGGCCATCCGCGGCGAGCGCGCCGTGACCAGCTCGTCCAGGAACCGGCGCCGCTCGCCCGGGTCGCCCTTGACCAGGGCCAGATCCTCCGGCGCGAACAGCACCGTCCGTATGATCCCCAGCACGTCCCGCGGCCTGACCTGCGAGGAACGGTTGATCCGGGCCCGGTTCGCCCGGCCGGGGTTGAGTTCCAGCTCGACCAGCTGCTGCCGCTCGCCCTGGGTGACGGCGGCCCGGATGATCGCCCGGTCCGCGCCCATCCGCACGAGCGGGGCGTCCGAGGAGACCCGGTGGCTGCCGAGGGTCGCCAGATAGCCGATCGCCTCGACGAGGTTGGTCTTCCCCTGGCCGTTGGGGCCCACGAAAGCGGTGACGCCCGGGTCGAGGGGAACCTCGGCCCGGGCGTACGAGCGGAAGTCGGCCAATGAGAGATGCGAAACGTGCATACGGCGCCGACCTCCCCCGGCTTCCCACTACTCGCTGTGGTGCTGTGCTGCTGTCCCTGCGGGCCTCTCGGCCCCGGGCTGTGACGTGCTACTTCTTCTCGACCGCGTGGCCGCCGAACTGGTTGCGCAGCGCGGCGATCATCTTCATCTGCGGGGAGTCGTCCTGCCGCGAGGCGAAACGCGCGAACAGCGACGCGGTGATCGCGGGCAGCGGTACGGCGTTGTCGATCGCCGCCTCCACCGTCCAGCGTCCCTCGCCGGAGTCCTGGGCGAAGCCACGCAGCTGCTCCAGGTGCTCGTCCTCGTCGAGGGCGTTCACGGCCAGGTCCAGCAGCCAGGAGCGGATGACGGTGCCTTCCTGCCAGGAGCGGAAGACCTCGCGGACGTCGGTGACCGAGTCCACCTTCTCCAGGAGCTCCCAGCCCTCGGCGTAGGCCTGCATCATGGCGTACTCGATGCCGTTGTGGACCATCTTCGCGAAGTGGCCGGCGCCGACCTTGCCGGCGTGCACGGCGCCGAACTCGCCCTCGGGCTTGAGCGCGTCGAAGACCGGCTGCACCCGGGCCACGTCCTCGGCGGCGCCGCCGTACATGAGCGCGTAGCCGTTCTCCAGACCCCAGACGCCGCCGGAGACACCGCAGTCGACGAAGCCGATGCCCTTGGCCTTCAGCTCCTCGGCGTGCTTCTCGTCGTCGGTCCAGCGGGAGTTCCCGCCGTCGACGACGATGTCACCGGGCGACAGCAGCTCGGCGAGCTCGTCGACCGTGGACTGGGTGGCCGCACCGGCCGGGACCATGACCCACACGACGCGGGGGGCCTGCAGGCTGTCCACAAGTTCCTGCAGGCTGTGGACATCCGCGAGGTCCGGGTTGCGGTCGTATCCGATGACGGTGTGGCCTGCGCGGCGGATGCGCTCGCGCATGTTGCCGCCCATCTTGCCGAGACCGACGAGACCAAGCTCCATCAGGTGGTTCCTTAAGCGTTGTGGCCGTCTTTGCCGGGGCTTCCCCGGCCGTGTCCTCACCGGACGCGCGGGGGGTCGCCCACCGGATCCGAGCCTACGCCGGGCCGTGGCGGCGGGCCCTGCGGGCGCTCCATGGCGGCCGAACCGGCTTTCCGGGTTTCCCGGTTTCCGCGTTCCGAGCTTTCGAGCTTTCGAGCTTCGGGCTTCCGGGTCCTCCCCGGTGGCTCCCCACCCTGTGGACGACGTCGGGCCCGGTCCCGCTGCGTGCGAGACCGGGCCCGACGTCGACAGTGGGGCGTCAGCCGGACAGGCGCACCGGCATGATCAGGTACTTGTAGGCCTCGTCCGCCTCCGCGTCGATCGCCGGGCGGCCGCTGAGCAGCGCCGGCTTGGTCGACGTGGTGAAGCTGAGCTGGGCCACCGGGGACGCGATCGCGCTCAGGCCGTCCAGCAGGAAGGTCGGGTTGAAGGCGATCGAGATGTCGTCGCCGTCCAGCTGGGCGTCGACCCTTTCCACAGCCTGTGCGTCGTCGGAGGAACCGGCCTCCAGGATCAGCACGCCCTTCTCGAAGCTGAGGCGGACCGGGGTGTTGCGCTCGGCCACCAGGGCCACGCGCTTGACGGCCTCGACGAAGGGCGCGGTCTCGATCACGGCGATCGAGTTGAACTCCGTCGGGAACAGCGTCCGGTACTTGGGCAGGTCGCCTTCGAGCAGCCGGGTGGTGGTGCGGCGGCCGGCGCCCTCGAAACCGATCAGGCCCTCGCCCGCACCGGAGCCGGACAGCGCCAGGGTGACCGTGTCACCGCTGGTCAGCGAGTTGGCGATCTCCTGGAGCGTCTTGGCGGGCACCAGGGCCACGGCCGACGCCTCCGGGTTCTCCGGCTTCCACAGGAACTCGCGGACCGCGAAGCGGTAGCGGTCGGTGGAGGCCAGGGTGACGCGGTCGCCCTCGATCTCGATGCGGACACCGGTCAGCACCGGCAGCGTGTCGTCACGGCCGGCGGCGGTGGCCACCTGCTTGGCGGCGGAGGCGAAGACCTCGCCGGCGACGGTGCCGGTCGCGGTCGGCATCTGCGGCAGTGCCGGGTACTCCTCCACAGGCAGGGTGTGGAGTGTGAATCGCGAGGAGCCGCAGACCACGGTCGCCCGTACACCGTCTGTGGAAATCTCCACCGGTCGGTTGGGGAGGGCGCGGCAGATGTCGGCGAGCAGCCGGCCGGAGACCAGGACGGTGCCGTCCTCCTCGACGTCCGCCTCGACCGAGACCCGCGCCGAGACCTCGTAGTCGAAGCCGGAGAGGCTCAGGGTGCCTTCCTCGGCCTTGAGCAGCAGGCCCGCGAGGACGGGCACCGGCGGCCGGGCCGGGAGGCTACGGGCCGCCCAGGCCACCGCCTCCGCGAGTACGTCGCGCTCCACCCGGATCTTCACCGGAACCGCCTCCTGCTGTTGCTCGCTCGTCTGCCGGCCTTCGTCGTCGGCTCGTCGATGCCTCGACCGATGCCGGGGACCAGTCTGACGTACGACGCCGACACTCGGTGCGGCCGGCGGTCAAGTCGGGAGCGAGGCGTCGGGGCGGGCGATCGACGAGTTGTGCACAGGACCCGCTTGAAAACCGAAACCGGCCTAACTCTCCATGGGGGTAGTAGTAGGGCCTGTGGAAACGGTGGATAAGCCCGTTCTCGCAGGTCAACCCCGGTTTTTTATCCACCGACCCTGTGGGTGACACCGGTGGACAACCCCGTGTCTCTGTGGAGAACGAAAAGTTCTGCACAGGCTGTCCCCAGGTGACCCCGATTACTCCACAGGTGCGTCCCCAGCTTTCCCCCGGTACTCCACAACCCAAACGTCTACATCCGTGTGACGGCTTTCACTCCGGGCGGTGAGAGGGGGTGGTGTGTTGCCGAACAGTGGACAAGGGTGTGGAGAAGGCCGCGCATCCTGTGCACAGGACGTGGAAACCTGTGGGCCGACGGTGGACAACGCCGTGGACGGCGCTGTGGACGAAATATTTGTCCACAGCCTGTGGATGACGTTTGTGCACAATTCCACAGGGGGCTGACCTGCCCTGATGGAGACTCACCCCGCATGCCTGTGGACAGATTGTGGGCGACGCGACCCGTCCCCAGGGTGTGGACGGAAGAAAGTCTCCCAATCTGTGGATGAGTTGCTCCCGCGGGGGCGTATTCGAACAGGTCAGGGGCGCGCGAACGACGAAGGGCGCCCCCGTTGTGGACCGGGAGCGCCCTCTGAACGCGTTTGAAGAGGCCGTGGAGAGGCCCCGAACCGGGTGTGGAGGAGCCGGGCTCAGCCGTTCTTGATGCGGTTGGTGAGCTCGGTGACCTGGTTGTAGATGGAGCGTCGCTCGGCCATCAGAGCCCGGATCTTGCGGTCCGCGTGCATGACGGTCGTGTGGTCGCGGCCGCCGAACTGTGCCCCGATCTTGGGCAGTGAGAGGTCGGTGAGCTCACGGCACAGGTACATGGCGATCTGCCGGGCGGTGACCAGGACCCGGCTGCGCGAGGAGCCGCACAGGTCGTCCACGGTCAGGCCGAAGTAGTCGGCGGTGGCCGCCATGATGTCGGAGGCCGTGATCTCCGGAGCGCTGTCCTCGCCGCCCGGGATCAGGTTCTTCAGGACGTCCTCGGTGAGGCCCAGGTCGACCGGCTGCCGGTTGAGGCTCGCGAAAGCGGTGACCCGGATCAGCGCCCCCTCCAGCTCGCGGATGTTGCGCGAGATGCGGGAGGCGATGAACTCCAGTACCTCCGGCGGGGCGTTGAGCTGCTCCTGCACGGCCTTCTTGCGCAGGATCGCGATACGGGTCTCCAGCTCGGGCGGCTGGACATCCGTGATCAGGCCCCACTCGAAGCGGTTGCGGAGCCGGTCCTCCAGGGTCACCAACTGCTTGGGCGGCCGGTCGGAGGAGAGCACGATCTGCTTGTTGGCGTTGTGGAGCGTGTTGAAGGTGTGGAAGAACTCCTCCTGCGTCGACTCCTTGCTCGCGAGGAACTGGATGTCGTCGACGAGCAGGATGTCCATCTCGCGGTAGCGCTTGCGGAACGCGTCGCCCTTGCCGTCGCGGATCGAGTTGATGAACTCGTTGGTGAACTCCTCGGAGCTCACGTACCGCACCCGGGTACCGGGGTAGAGGCTCCGCGCGTAGTGCCCGATGGCGTGCAGCAGGTGCGTCTTGCCGAGGCCCGACTCCCCGTACACGAAAAGGGGGTTGTAGGCCTTCGCGGGCGCCTCGGCGACGGCCACCGCGGCGGCGTGCGCGAAGCGGTTGGACGCGCCGATGACGAAGGTGTCGAAGAGGTACTTGGGGTTCAGCCGCGCGGTCGGCTCCAGCGGGCCCGAGCTGGAGCCGCCGGACGGGGACGGCGCCGAGGGCCGGCCGGGGGCCTGGCGCGGCGCGGGCTGCTCGTACTGCTGGGGCTCGTACGACTGCTGCTCGTATTGATGGGACTGGTGCTGCTGCTGGGACTCGTACGGGGACTGCTCGTACTTCTGCTGCTCGTAGGAGCCCTGGTCGTAACCGGACGGCTCGGGCTGCTGGAGGTAGCCCGGCTGCGGGGACGCGTACGGGTCGCGCTCGGGGAAACCGCCGAGGCGCGGCTGCTGCCAGCCGTAGTCGTCCTGTTGGCCGCCGCGGGGCCAGGCGCCGGGCTCGGGGCGCTGCTGCTGGTAGTCCGGGTAGGCCGGGCGGGCGGTGGGGAGCTGGTCGTCGCCCGGGCCGCCGCCGGGGCGCTGGCCGCCGTACGGCTCGTACCCGCCCTGCTGCTGGACGGGCGGGGCGGGGGGCGCGGGCTCGCCGGCGGAGTCGTCCACGGTGATGGCGATCCGGATGGGGCGGCCGCACTCACGGCTGAGCGCGTCACTGATCAGTGGGGCGAGGCGGCCCTCCAGGACGCGCTTGCCCCATTCATTGGGGACGGCCAGCAGTGCGGTGTCGGCGACGAGTGCCAGGGGTTGACACCGCTCGACCCACTGCTTGTCCTTGGGCTCGATCCCCGGCTGTCCCTCTCCGAGGAGCTTTTCGAGCACCCTTGGCCACACTGCGGCAAGATCGGCAGGTACGTCAGCCACAGAGCACGCTCTCTCACAGGGGTCCCACGAATGTGTGGTTCTTTGGGACGGTCGGGACAAAAAATCCGGGGTCAGGCAACGGTAGTCAGGCCAGCGGGTACGGTTCAAGTCGTTGTCCACAGCCTGTGCACAGTGTGGGGCCCCGCCGGCTCGGTTTGACCGGATGGCGTAGCCGCGCGTACCGTAACGAGGTCGAGTTGTCGATGGCTGCTGCCGCCTGCCTACCGATGGGCGAAGGTCACTGATAGTGATCATTTAGCGGTGCCACTCGGGCGAACACGCGAGTTTCCTCGTGGGCGCACGGTGACAGCCAGGCGATGTCCCGCCACAACGATTCATTCTCTGGAGCCCCCGAGTGAGCAAGCGCACCTTCCAGCCGAACAACCGCCGTCGTGCCAAGACCCACGGCTTCCGCCTGCGGATGCGTACCCGTGCCGGTCGCGCGATCCTCGCGAACCGTCGTGGCAAGGGCCGCGCCGCCCTTTCCGCGTAACAACACGCAGGTCGTGACGTCGTGCTGTCTCCCGAGAATCGGCTGAGGCGGCGCGAGGACTTCGCGAGCGCGGTACGTCGAGGTCGTCGGGCTGGTCGCCCGCTCCTCGTCGTCCATCTACGTACAAGCGGTGCAACGGACCCGCACGAGTCGGGGGAGATCGATCCCTCGTCGCGTGCGGGTTTCGTCGTCAGCAAGGCTGTCGGCAACGCCGTCGTACGTAACCGGGTCAAGCGCCGTCTCCGCCATCTGGTCCGCGAGCGGCTGTCCCAGCTGCCCGCCGGTAGCCTGGTGGTGGTACGCGCGTTGCCCGGAGCGGGTGATGCCGGCCCCGACGAGCTGGCCCGGGACCTGGATGCCGCTCTGGTGCGGCTCCTGGGAGGCGTGGCTCGATGAAGTACCCGCTGCTCGCTTTGATCAAGCTGTACCAGTGGACGATCAGTCCGCTGCTCGGGCCGGTGTGCCGCTACTACCCGTCGTGTTCGCACTACGGGTACACGGCCATCGACCGGCATGGTGCGGTGAAGGGGACGGTCCTGACCGCCTGGCGGATCCTGCGGTGCAATCCGTGGTCCCCGGGTGGCGTGGACCATGTCCCACCCCGTAAACGCCCGCGTTGGCACGAGCAGCTGCGCAGTGCGTTGCGTAGATCTCGCAATGCTCAAGGAGCCTGATTAGTGGACACGATTGCCAGTCTGTTCAGCTTTATCACTTACCCCGTCTCGTGGATCATCGTCCAGTTCCACTCGATGTACGGGGCGATCTTCGGTGAGTCGAGTGGGTGGGCCTGGGGCCTGTCCATCGTGTCCCTTGTGATCTTGATCCGTATCTGTCTGATCCCGCTCTTCGTGAAGCAGATCAAGGCGACGCGGGGTATGCAGGCGCTCCAGCCGAAGATGAAGGCGATCCAGGAGCGCTACAAGAACGACAAGCAGCGCCAGTCCGAAGAGATGATGAAGCTGTACAAGGAGACGGGTACCAACCCGCTCTCCTCGTGCCTGCCCATCCTGGCGCAGTCCCCGTTCTTCTTCGCGCTGTACCACGTGCTGTCGAACATCGCCGACGGCAAGGCGGTCGGCGCGATGGACCAGCAGCTGGTCGACAGCGCCCGCGCGGCCAAGATCTTCGGTGCCCCGATCGCCGCGAAGTTCATGGACAGCCCGGAGAAGGTCGCCGCTCTCGGTGCCACCCTGACGGACGTCCGGATCGTGACCGCAGTCATGATCATCATGATGTCGCTGTCGCAGTTCTACACCCAGCGTCAGCTGATGCAGAAGAACGTCGACCTCTCGGTCAAGACGCCGTTCATGCAGCAGCAGAAGATGCTGATGTACATCTTCCCGGTGATCTTCGCGGTCATGGGCATCAACTTCCCCGTCGGTGTTCTCGTCTACTGGCTGACCACGAACGTGTGGACCATGGGCCAGCAGATGTACGTGATCAACCAGAACCCGACGCCGGGCAGCAAGGCGCAGGACCAGTACCTGACCCGCCTGCTGAAGCAGATCACCTCGCACGGTGAGCTCAAGGGCCGGGGCAAGAAGCGGGTCGTCTCGGCGATCGTCGCCAAGGGCCCGGACCGCAACGACAACGAGCGCAAGTTCATCGCCGCCCTCAGCAAGCAGGGCATGGCCGCCCAGGCCGACGGCTCCGTGATCAAGAGTGTCGAGGCCACGGCAGACTCGGATGCGGCGAGCGGTGGTGCCGCGAAGCGGCAGCAGCCGAAGCGCCAGTCGAAGTCGCAGCGTCAGACTCCCAGCAAGCCCGCTCCCAAGAAGTAAGAAGGAGTCCCTCCCGTGACGGAAGGCACCACCACCGCCGCCGCTGAGAGTGGCGACACCCTGACCCGCCTCGAACAGGAGGGTGAGATCGCGGCCGACTACCTCGAGGGTCTGCTGGACATCGCCGACCTGGACGGTGACATCGACATGGACGTCGAGGCCGACCGGGCTGCGGTGTCGATCGTCAGTGACTCCGCCGGCCGTGATCTGCAGAAGCTCGTGGGCCGCGACGGTGAGGTCCTGGAGGCTCTGCAGGAGCTGACCCGCCTCGCCGTGCACCGGGAGACCGGGGACCGCAGCCGGCTCATGCTGGACATCGCCGGGTTCCGCGCGAAGAAGCGTGAGGAGCTGGCGGCGCTGGGCGCCCAGGCCGCGGCGGACGTGAAGGCGTCCGGCGAGCCGCTGAAGCTGGCTCCGATGACCCCGTTCGAGCGGAAGGTCGTCCACGACGCCGTGGCGGCCGCCGGTCTGCGCAGCGAGTCCGAGGGCGAGGAGCCGCAGCGCTTCGTCGTTGTGCTCCCGGCCTGATCGTCGACGCGAGTTGTTTCGGCCCCGTCTGTGTCGCAGGCGGGGCCGATGTTTGTCAGCCTGGCCTGACAGGTGAACGACGCCTCATCTTGAAGACGTGGTTTTTTCAGAACCATGCGGTACGGAAGGACGGTCCCCGTGACGGAGGCAGCTGAGCTTCCCCCGGCGCCTGAAGAGGCGCGCGCGGTGTTCGGTGAGTTTTTCCCGGAAGCTGTGCGGTATGCGGAGCTGCTGGCGGACGCAGGAGTCAAGCGGGGCCTGATCGGGCCGCGTGAGGTGCCGCGCCTGTGGGAGCGGCACCTGCTGAACTGCGCTGTGCTGTCGGAGGTGGTGCCGCAGGGCGTCACCGTGTGCGACGTGGGCTCGGGTGCGGGTCTGCCCGGTATCCCGCTCGCCCTGGTGCGTCGGGATCTCAAGATCACGCTGCTCGAACCGCTGCTGCGGCGTACGACCTTCCTCCAGGAGGCCGTGGAGCTGCTGGGCCTCGACCACGTGACGGTGGTGCGCGGGCGGGCCGAGGAGGTCCTGGGCAAGCTGCAGCCGGTGCATGTGGTGACCGCGCGGGCGGTGGCTCCGCTGGACCGGCTGGCCGGCTGGGGCGTGCCCCTGCTGCGGCCGTACGGCGAGATGCTGGCCCTGAAGGGCGACACCGCGGACGACGAACTGGTGTCGGCGAAGACCGCGCTGGCGAAGCTGGGTGTGGTGAAGACCTCGGTGCTGCACGTGGGCGAGGGTCTGGTGGATCCTCTGTCGACGGTCGTGCGGGTCGAGGTCGGAGAGAGCCCCGGAGGGGTGAGGTTCGCGGCCAAGCGGGCTAAGGCGGCGCGGGTGGGGCGTACCCGCCGACGCCGGTGATCTTCCGCTGATTCGCCGAAAGCCGGGGCCCACACGGGAGATTTCATCCGTGTTGGGCCCTATAGGTATGGATTTCGGAGTGTCGTAGGGGCCGGGAGACTCCCTCCGGGCATCGTGTTTCACGTGAAACGTCGCTCTCTGCTGCACGGAATCATCAGCCGCGGTCGTGCGGCTGCGTCCCCCCTCCAGCGCAAGGACGCAAGGGGGACAGAGTTGTCCACAACGGTGGATTCATCCACAGGAGTACGGGCCCCGCTGGTTCGCGACCCGGGTGACATGGGAGGCTCTGTTCATCGCGAGCCTGATGTCGAGGAGAGTGACACCGTGCGGTCCGACGCCAACCTCGCGGGGCCGATGGCCGATCCGGTCCCCGGTCCCCGCTCTGAATCAGCGGGTGAGGATGTTTCACGTGAAACATCCCCTCCGCCTCTTGTGGACAACGACACCCCCATCGGCCGGGCTGCCCAGCAGGCGGTCGAGGCAATGGGGCGTGCCGGTGAGAGGCTGCCCCGGCCGAATCAGACCCGGGTGATCGTGGTCGCCAACCAGAAGGGCGGCGTGGGTAAGACCACGACGACCGTGAACCTGGCGGCCTCACTCGCGCTGCACGGTGCACGGGTCCTGGTCGTCGACCTCGATCCGCAGGGCAACGCGTCCACGGCGCTGGGTATCGACCACCACGCCGATGTGCCGTCCATCTACGACGTGCTCGTGGACAGCCGGCCCCTGCTGGAGGTCGTCCAGCCGGTGGTGGACGTGGAGGGGCTCTTCTGCGCCCCGGCCACGATCGACCTGGCGGGCGCCGAGATCGAGCTGGTGTCGCTCGTGGCGCGGGAGAGCCGCCTGCAGCGGGCGATCCAGGCGTATGACCAGCCCCTCGACTACATCCTGATCGACTGCCCTCCCTCGCTGGGGCTGCTGACGGTGAACGCACTGGTGGCCGGCGCGGAGGTGCTGATCCCGATCCAGTGCGAGTACTACGCGCTGGAGGGCCTGGGGCAGCTGCTGCGCAATGTCGATCTGGTGCGGGCCCACCTCAACCCGAGCCTCCACGTGTCGACCATCCTGCTGACGATGTACGACGGCAGGACGCGGCTGGCCTCGCAGGTGGCGGAGGAGGTGCGCAGCCACTTCGGCAACGAGGTGCTGCGGACGAGCATCCCCCGGTCGGTGCGCATCTCCGAGGCACCGAGCTATGGGCAGACGGTGCTCACGTACGACCCGGGTTCCAGTGGTTCCCTCTCCTACCTGGAGGCAGCGCGAGAGATCGCGTATCGGGGGGTCGGTATTCAGTACGAGGCTCGGCATGCCCATCTGGGCCCGGGCACGAACAGCACGCACAGTGTGGCGGAGGGGATCCAGTGAGTGAGCGACGTAGGGGTCTGGGGCGGGGGCTCGGTGCGCTGATTCCCGCGGCTCCGCAGGAGAAGACGCCCCCGGTGATCGGTGCCGGTTCGACGTCTCCGTCGGCGGTGCCGACGCTGGCTTCGGAGCGGGGGGTGGCGGCGGCGAAGCTCGCTGCGCTCGTACAGGCCGATGTTTCACGTGAAACATCGCTCGCGATCGTTCCGGAGGCCGATCCGGAGCCTCGGCCCGAGAACGAGACCGAGAGCAACACGGTCGCGGGGGCGACGTTCGCCGAGCTCCCGATGGACGCGATCACGCCGAACCCGCGCCAGCCGCGCGAGGTGTTCGACGAGGACGCGCTCGCCGAGCTGGTGACCTCCATCCAGGAGGTGGGCCTGCTTCAGCCGGTGGTGGTGCGGCAGTCGGCCCCCGGTCGCTATGAGCTGATCATGGGTGAGCGGCGCTGGCGTGCCTGCCGTGAGGCCGGACTGGAGGCCATCCCGGCGATCATCCGGGCGACGGACGACGAGAAGCTGCTGCTGGACGCGCTGCTGGAGAACCTGCACCGGGCTCAGCTGAACCCGCTGGAAGAAGCCGCGGCCTACGACCAGCTGCTGCGTGACTTCAAGTGCACCCACGACCAGCTGGCCGACCGGATCGGGCGCTCGCGTCCTCAGGTGTCGAACACGCTGCGACTGCTGAAGCTGTCCCCCTCGGTGCAGCGGCGGGTGGCCGCCGGCGTGCTGTCGGCGGGGCACGCGCGTGCGCTGCTCTCGGTGGACGACTCCGAGGCGCAGGACAAGCTGGCGCACCGGATCGTGGCCGAGGGGCTGTCGGTGCGCGCGGTCGAGGAGATCGTGACGCTGATGGCCTCGGAGCCGTCGAGCGTGGTGAAGCCGAAGGGTCCGCGTGCGGGTGCGCGGGTGGCTCCGGCGCTCAACGAACTGGCGACGCGGCTGTCGGACCGGTTCGAGACGCGGGTGAAGGTGGATCTGGGCCAGAAGAAGGGCAAGATCACCGTCGAGTTCGCCTCGATGGAGGATCTGGAGCGGATTCTGGGGACGCTGGCGCCGGGCGAGGGCCGGGTGCTGGATCAGGGTCTTGCCGGGGAGTGATTCCCGGGCCGCCGAGGGGCGGATCGCATCGGTGTGAACCGGCGCGATCCGCCCCTTCGCTTTGCTGTCGAAGAACGATGGGCCAGTGGATACGATGCGGTCATGGGTCGTCGGCTGGTACCGCTCACGCTGGACAACCTCCAGGACCTGCCGCGTCGTTGCCGGTCCTGTGTCTTCTGGGAATTGGACCCGGTCAGCGGCGAGGCCGCCGTGAAGGCCGGTACTCCGGCACAGGAGAAGGAAGCCTGGATCTCCGCCGTCCTGCTGGAGTGGGGATCCTGCGGCCGAGTGGTCTACGTGGACGAGGTGCCGGTGGGCTTCGTCCTCTACGCGCCACCGGCGTACGTTCCTCGGGCCACTTCGTTTCCGACCAGCCCGGTCTCGCCCGATGCCGTGCAGCTGATCACCGCCTGGATCATGCCGGGGTATCAGGGACAGGGGCTGGGGCGGGTCATGGTCCAGACGGTGGCCAAGGATCTGCTGCGGCGTGGATTCCGGGCGATCGAGGCGTTCGGGGACGCGCACTGGGAGGGCCCGGCCTGTCTGCTGCCGGCGGACCATCTCCTGGCGGTGGGCTTCAAGACCGTACGGCCGCATCCGGTGCATCCACGGCTGCGGCTGGAGCTCCGCTCGACGTTGTCCTGGAAGGAAGACGTGGAGCTGGCGCTGGATCGGCTGCTGGGCGCGGCGCGCAAGGAACCCGCGCTGCGGCCGCTGTGAGCACGAGACGCGGAACGGGGCCACCCCCTGGAGGGGCGGCCCCGTTTCACGTGAAACGTCGAGCGTGTCAGGCGGTCTTGACCTCGATGAACTCGGAGAGGTCGCGCAGGATGGCGGCCTTCGGCTTCGCACCGACGATGGTCTTGGCGACCTCGCCGCCTTGGTAGACGTTCAGGGTCGGGATGGACATGACGCCGTACTTGGCTGCCGTGGCCGGGTTCTCGTCGATGTTGAGCTTGACGATCTCGATGTCGTCGCCGTACTCGGCGGCGATGGCCTCGAGCGACGGCGCGATCTGGCGGCAGGGTCCGCACCAGGCGGCCCAGAAGTCCACCAGTACGGGCTTGTCGCTCCTGAGGACCTGCTCGTCGAAGTCAGCGTCGGTCACGTTCTTGAGGGTGCCGGCCACAGCGGCCTCCTTCTTCATTCCTGCGGGGTGTGGGGTGGGGCAGTGTGGGGGTCAGACCGGTCAGACCGCTGCGTGGACCTTCTCGGCGTCCGCGAGCGCCGCGAGGAAGCGCTCGGCGTCGAGGGCGGCGGAGCAGCCGGTGCCCGCAGCGGTGATGGCCTGACGGTAGGTGTGGTCCACGACGTCGCCGGCGCCGAACACGCCGGTGGCGCTGGTTCGGGTGGAGGGGGCCTCGACCTTGAGGTAACCCTCCTCGTCGAGGTCGAGCTGGCCCTTGAAGAGCTCGGTGCGCGGGTCGTGTCCGACGGCGATGAAGAGGCCGGTCACGGGCAGCTCGGAGGTCTCACCGGTCTTGGTGTTGCGCAGGGTGAGGCCGGAGAGCTTCTGGTCGCCGTGGATCTCCGCGACCTCGCTGTCCCAGGCGAACTTGATCTTCGGGTCGGCGAAGGCGCGGTCCTGCATGGCCTTCGAGGCACGCAGGCTGTCGCGGCGGTGGACGATCGTGACGGACTTGGCGAAGCGCGAGAGGAAGGTGGCCTCCTCGATCGCGGTGTCGCCGCCGCCGACGACGGCGATGTCGTGGTCCTTGAAGAAGAACCCGTCGCAGGTGGCGCACCAGGAGACACCGCGGCCGGAGAGGGCGTCCTCGTTGGGCAGGCCGAGCTTGCGGTGCTGCGAACCGGTGGTGACGATGACGGCCTTGGCGCGGTGCACGGTGCCGGCGGTGTCGGTGACGGTCTTGATCTCACCGCTGAGGTCCACGGCCACGACGTCGTCCGAGATCAGCTCGGCGCCGAAGCGCTCGGCCTGGGCGCGCATGTTGTCCATGAGGTCGGGGCCCATGATGCCGTCCTGGAAACCGGGGAAGTTCTCCACCTCGGTGGTGTTCATCAGGGCACCACCGGCGGTGACGGCTCCTTCGAAGACCAGCGGCTTGAGCGAAGCGCGTGCGGTGTACAGGGCGGCGGTGTAACCGGCCGGCCCGGAGCCGATGATGATCACGTTTCGAACGTCGCTCACGGGTTTCTTCCTCGTCTCTGCGGACTGCGTACTGCCTACCGGGGGCCGGTGCGGACTCTCACCCCACCCAACGGATCCTACGGCGCATGCATTCCCCGCCTGGCCCACCACGGCCCTGAACGCCTCGGCTACCGCGCGTAGGTGTGCGTCAGAAGGACCTTTCCGGGGCCGTCCGAACCGCTCTGCTCGCATGTGGTGTCGACGAGGTAGGCGTCCACGCGGGCGGAGTCGGCAGGGTGCGGCAGGACAAGGAGGTAGACGGGGGTGCCCTGGTAGCTGCCGCGTTCTGCGGCGAGCGGTGTGTCGGGCCGGCCGGTGGCCTGCTGGACACAGACGGGGACGGAGGCCGCTCCCCGCTTGTCACCCGGGGCGGGGGCGGTGTTCTCCAGACCGAGGGTGTTGTTCTGTTCCCCAGGAACGTTCTTGGCCCCTTGGCCGCCCGCGATGAGCTGCCGGACGCTGTCCTGAAGCCCCTGAGCGGTGTACGTGTCCTCGCCCGAGGCAGCGGCGGACGGCCGCGCGGCGGAATCGGACGCCTGGCCACTCGTGGCGGTCTCGTGGGTCGACGTGCCCGAGAAGTCGCCGAACAGGAAGACACCCAGGGCGCAGGCCGCGGCTCCGACCAGACCGGTGAGGACGGCGATCCGGCGACGCGCGCGGCGTCGCCCGGGCCCGGTTGGGCCGGTCGGGTGACCGGCGGGCGCGGTTCCACGTGAAACATCGCGGTCCGGCGTGCGGGGCCGGTCGGCGGGCGCGTCCTTGACCCGCGGCTGGGTGGAGTCGAGAAGGGCCTCCGCGGCGAGGGCCGCGTCGATGCGTCCGGCGATGTCGGCGGGCATCCGGGCCGGGCCGGGCAGGGTGCCGAGGAGCGAGCGGATCTCCTCCAGGGAGGCACGGACATCGGCGCACAGGGCGCAGTCGTCGAGATGGCGCCGGATCTCGGAGGTACGGGACGGGGAGAGGAGGCCTTCGGTCAGGTCGGAGATCTCCGAGACGTCCGGGTGCCGGATCGTGCCGGTCGTGCCGGACATGCCAGTGGGCGGGGTCATGATCGTCCACCTCCGCCCTTCACAGCGTCTGGGTCTGGATGCCTGGGTTCTGCCGCTGGTGGGACGGGTGGGCCCGGCGTCCGGTTCCTTCCCCGCTCGACGGCGGTGTTATCCCCGGCATTCGTGCGCAGATGAGTGAGGAGCGGCACGAGTTTCGCGCGGCCGCGCGCACACCGGCTCTTGACGGTGCCGGTGGGCACGTCGAGGACCCGGGCGGCCTCGGCGACGGGGTATCCCTGCATGTCGACGAGGACCAGCGCGGCCCGCTGGTCGGCCGGGAGGGTGCTCAGAGCGGCCAGGAGCTGGCGATGGAGGTCTTGGCGCTCCGCAGGGGCCTCCGCGGACTCGTGGGGCTCCAGAAGGCGCTCCAGGCGGTCCGTGTCGTCGATCGGCGAGGTCCGGCGTGAGGCGGCCTTGCGGGCCCGGTCCAGACAGGCATTGACAGTGATCCGGTGCAGCCAGGTGGTGACGGCTGAATCCCCGCGGAAGGTGTGGGCGGCCCGATAGGCGGAGACCAGGGCGTCCTGGACGGCGTCCGCGGCCTCCTCCCGATCCCCGAGGGTCCGCAGCGCCACGGCCCACAACCGGTCCCGGTGCCGCCGCACGAGCTCACCGAAGGCCTCGGGATCCCCGGCCACGTGCTGCGCCAGGAGCTCCTGGTCGCTGCGGCCCTCCGTGGTTCCTTCTCGCATCACACCCCTGCTTCCTCCCCGGACGGAGCCTAGGCGCGCCGGGCGGGCCGCGTAAAGAATCACGCGGCCCGCCCGGCGAGCGGGCCGCGCGCGGCCGATGGGAGTGCACTCAGGAAGACGAGCCGAGCACCTTGATCTCGTTGATCCCGCCCCGGTAGCCGCCGCCGGAAGAGGGCAGCTCGGTGATGTGGATCAGCACGTAGCGGGCACGGATCGGGGTGTCGAGCGTGGTCTGGATCTTCTTGTCGGTGCGCTTCAGCTCGGTGATCCGCTGGGCGAAGGCGGAGACGGAGCTGGGGGCGGCGCTGTCCGGGGAGGCGGCGAGGATCTCGACCGTCTGACCGGGCAGATACATGTCGATGTCGAGCCCGGACACATACCGGACCTCACCCAGGTCGACGATGATCCCGCTGCCGTCGTTCTCCGTCTCCAGACGGCCGAAGTTGGCGTAGTTGTAGTACTCGGGGGTGATCCAGGCGGATCCGGGGTCCCCATCGACGGTCTTCGGAGCCAAGGCGGGTTTCACCGAACCCCCGAGCACGGAGACGTCCCGGATCTTCAGTTCCTTGCCGGGTTCGGGCTGCTTCGGGTTGTCCCCGGTACCGGTCTGCGGGTTGTTGTTGGTGCCGCTGTTGCCCTGCTGGCCGCTGTGGTCCAGGAGGGTGTCGGCCAGCTGCCAGCTGCCCAGGCCGAGGGCGGCGATGAGCAGGGCGGCGACGCCCCACTTGAGGGCCCGGCCGGTACGGCTCTGCAGCGGGGGCGGCGGGGGCGCGACGGGCCGACTCTGGGTCGGGTTCACGCCAGGAGGCGTGGGACGGCCGTAGATCCCCTGCTGGTAGGTGGTGTGCTGGTACTCCGGCGGGGCGGTGAAGGCCGGCTCCGGCGGCCGGATGCGGGGCATCGCGGCCACGGCCTTGGCCAGCTCGTCAGGAGTGGTGCAGGCGGGCTCCTGACGGGAGGCGGTGGCCCCGTCGTTGGCGAGCGCGCGCATGGCGAGCTCGCCCAGGCCCCGGTGGACACCGGCGCGTACCTGGTCGGGGGCGATCAGGCCGACGCCCTTGGGCAGCCCGGTGAGGCCGTACGCGTCGCTCTCGTACGGCCAGCGCTG
Organism: Streptomyces sp. CLCI03; assembly: GCF_053615355.1. NCBI lineage: Bacteria > Bacillati > Actinomycetota > Actinomycetes > Kitasatosporales > Streptomycetaceae > Streptomyces > Streptomyces sp. CLCI03. The sequence goes on from NZ_CM132132.1 coordinate 4,146,181, forward strand.
GGTGAGAGCGGCGTACAGCAGGGCGCCGATGGCCTCGGTGTCGGCCCGCTGCGGGGTCTCGCTGGTGATGCCGCGCAGGGCGGCGTTCACGGCGAGGCCACGGATCCGGTACTGACCCGTGGACGTGCGCAGTATCGCGCTGGGCGTCAGCCGCAGATGGGCGAGACCCTCACGGTGCGCGGCGGCCATCGCCTGGGAGACCTGGCTGACGAGCTGGTAGGCCTCGTGGGCCTCCAGGGGGCCGACGGCGAGCAGCGCGGTGAGTTCGGTGGCGTCGGGCAGCCACTCGTGGACGACGTAGACGAGGTCGTTCTCCTCCACGGCGTCCAGGACCTGGACGAACCGTGGGTCGCCGAGCAGGGCGGAGGACCGTGCGGCGGCCAGGACGGAGCGAGCGCGCGCGTGGTCGGCAGGCATCAGGTGCACACCCACGGCCCGGCGCAGCTTCTCGTCCATCGCGCGCCAACTGCTGAATCCGTCCACACGGGTGACGCACTCTTCCAGCCGATAGCGTCTGGCGAGCTTGTGTCCGCTGTGGAGTTCGGGTGCGGCCGCAGGGGCCGGGTTGGTGCGTTCGCCGTCCTTGTCGGGCATGGGTCCGTCCGCGGCTCGTCCGTTCTGGGTGTCCACCCCGTCGGACGTGGCCTGTGCCGCCTGAGCGGTCAGCGGCTCATTGCCGCTGTTGTCGGCCACGTCGACGGCAGCCGTGCTACGTTCCGCCACCGTCGTTCCCGCCTCCCCATCCGTTGCGCGCTGTCGGCCAGTCTGCGAAGCCATGCCAATTGTGCCCACAGTCCGACGCTAAGCACGACACACGAAAGGGGGCGACGGTTGTGCGCATCAGCGCCCCAAACGTCCGCGGACCATTCCGACCATCGCGTTGAGCTCCTCGATCCGCATCCGCTTGGCGGCGATGAGGAACACCGCTGCCAGGGCGATCCCACCGGCGACGAGGGCCGCGGCGGAGCCGGTGACTCCGCTGCCCAGCCACTGGGTGACCCCGTAGGCGGCCGCGCCGCCCACGGCGGCAGCGGGGACGCAGGCACCGGTGAGACGGGCGTAGGTGCGCATCACGTGCGCTCCGTCGAGGTCGCCACCGAGCCGGGCACGCAGTCGGCGCCAGGCGACGCCGACACCGACGGCGTAACCGAGGCCGTAGGCCGCGGCCATGCCGACCACCGCCCACCGGGCGGGGAGCACGAAGAACGACAGCGTGGAGACGGCCGCGTTGACGGCGGCGACGATCACGGTGTTGTAGAAGGGCGTGCGGGTGTCCTCGTAGGCGTAGAAGCCGCGCAGGACCACGTACTGGATGGAGTACGGGATCAGGCCGAGGCCGAACGCCATCAGGATGTAGCCGATGTTCTGGGCGCCCGAACCCGAGCCGGCGTAGAGCAGGGTGGCCATCGGGACGCCGAGGGCGAGGAACGCGAAGGCGCAGGGCACGATCGCGACGGCCGAGGTGCGCAGCCCGTAGGAGATGTCGTCGCGGACCGCGGCGGCGTCGCCGTCGTGCGCGGAGCGGGAGATGCGGGGCAGGACGGCCGTCATGACGGAGACGGTGATGATGGCCTGCGGCATCTGCCACAGCAGCAGCGCGTAGTTGTAGGCGGTGATACCGGTACCGGGGTGACCCTGCTTCTCGGCCACGGACCCGGCCCAGGTGGCGAGCTGGGTGACGACCACGAGGCCGACCTGGTTGGCGAGGACGAAGAAGAACGTCCACTTGGCCAGGCGGGCGGCCTTGCCGAGGCCGTGGCCCCGCCAGTCGAAGCGCAGGCGCGGCTTGAAGCCCGCGTCGCGCAGGTACGGCAGCATCGCGAGGGCCTGGACGGTGAGGCCGAGCAGGGTGCCCAGGCCCAGCAGGCGCACGCCCTCGGGGGTCACGGTGGTGGCATTGACACCGGAGGTGGTGAAGCCGCCGAAGGCCCAGATGAAGGCGCCGAAGGTGGCGATGACCACGATGTTGTTGAGGACCGGGGTCCACATCATCGCGCCGAAGCGACCACGGGCGTTGAGGATCTGGCCCAGGACCACGTGGATGCCCATGAAGAACATGGTGGGCAGGCAGTAGCGGGCGAAGGCGACCGCGACGTCCATCTGTTGGGGGTCGGAGGCGATCTTCGGCGACATCATCGTGATGAACACCGGTGCGGCCAGGACGCAGATGGTGGTGATGCCCGCCAGCAGCACCACGACGAGGGTGAGCAGCCGGTTGGCGTAGGCCTGCCCGCCGTCGCTGTCGTTCTTCATGGCCCGGACGAGCTGCGGGATGAAGACGGCGTTCAGGGCGCCGCCGCCGACCAGCACGTAGATCATCGTGGGCAGGGTGTTGGCGATCTGGTACGTGTCGTTGAAGGTGCCGACACCGATGGCACCGGCGATGACCAGGGTCCGCAGGAAGCCGGTGATGCGGGAGACGATCGTGCCCGCGGCCATCAGCGCGCTGGACTTCAGCAGGCTGGAGGCCCGCCCGGCGGGCTTGCTCGGCGCCGGTGCGGCGACGGGCGCCTCCTCGGCGGGGGTGCGGGGCGCCGCCTCCTGGTCCCGGTACAGGTGCGCGAAGGCGTCCGGTTCGGGCTGCTCGTCCGAGGCATTGGTGACGAGGGAGTCCACGCCGACGAACTGGGTGGTGGTGGCGTGGTCGCCGTACGGCAGGTGGCGCGAGGGCCCGTCGGGCTCGGGCGGCGGGGTCTGGGCCCAGACGCGCGGGTCGGGAGAGTACGAGGGCGCGGTCGGCGCGGCGTAGAGCGGACCGGGCTCCTGGTAGGTGCCGGGCGGCGGCGGCGGGTGCGAGGCCCGGTCGTAGAGCACCTCGGCGACGGGGTCCTGGGCCGACAGGTCCTGGGACCGGTACGGGTCGTGGTCGTAGGCGTCCTGGACATACGGGTCACGCTCCGGCGCGGGCGCAGGCGCGGGAACCTGCCCGGGCACCGGGGTGCCCGGGGCAGTGCCCTGGGAGGGCGCAGGCCCACCAGTGCCCTGCGCGCGGTCACCGTCGTACGGCGCGTTCATCGAAACCCCACCTCATCGTCCCCAGGCCGACCGGCCACGGCGTCAATCAACGGTCCACTGTCTCACTCGTGCCGGACCCCTCGGTGCTTTGCGCTCCGGTGTCCGGGGACTCGTCACTCGGCTGCGTGCTCTCCTCGGCGGCCGCGCGTGCTGCGACGCGCTTGCGACTGGCGTACATCTTGATGCCTGCCAGGACCAGGAGGAGCACACCGCCGGCGATGACGAGCATCACGGTGGGCGTGACCTCGGTCGCCTCGACGGTGAACTTGCGTTCCTTGCCGTAGGGGATGCCGTCCTTGGTGAACAGCTGCGCCGTGACCTCGACGGGGCCGCTCGCCGTGGCGTTGGCGGTGAACTTGACCGTCTGGGTGTGGTCGCCCTGGACGGTGACCTGCTGTTCGGCCTCGCCCTTGTCGCCGAACATCAGGCGGGTCGGGTTGGCGGACTTCACGCGCAGGACGAGGTCGTGGACGTCCTGGACCAGGCTGTTCTGCACGCTGACCGGGATGGTGGCGCTGTGTCCGGACAAGGTGGCGTCGGACTTGGGGATGACCTTGACCTTCTCGGTGAGACCGATCAGGTAGTCCTGCACCTCGTCCCGGTAGAGGCGGGCCTCGTCGGGGCGGCCGCGCCAGGACGTGGACATCTCCCGGTTGGTGGTGTTGCCGAAGGGGATCTCCACGCGGTCGGGCGCGGCGAGGATCACCTTGAAGCGGTCGAGCGTGTTCTGCGTGGTGCGGATCTTCTCGAACGCCGACACCGGCAGCTCCTGCTTGCGCAGGGCCTCGGGGTACTGGCCGGCGCCCGGCACCTGGGTGGTGGCTCCGGGGTCGGGCTTGGCGGCGGCCGCGGCTTCGAGGTCCGCCGGCTGGGTCCAGCGGCCCGCCTGGAGGCCGCGTACGGCTGCGGCCATCGACTGGACCTGGCTGACGCTGGGCGTCCGCTGCGGGGCGACCACGAAGCTGCGCGGCTCGTCGGTCCCCTGCAGGTTCAGGGCGAGGCTGTGGGCGAGGAACCGCTGCACGGCGAGCGTGGAGGTCCCGGCGTTCAGCATGTCGCCCTCGAAGGCGGTGGACAGGTCGGCGTCGGCGACGACGGCGGTGGTGCCGGCGCCGATGGGCCGGGCGGCCGAGGGGGTGTAGCCGAGGGCGCCGCTCTCCACGAGGCTGTCACTGCGGGTGAGGACGTTGTGGGCGCCGGCCGAGGTGGCGACGTTCACGATCGAGGGATCGATGGCGCCGTCCACGGGCCAGGAGAAGTCGGTGGACGCGGGGACGTGCAGGACCGTCTCGACGGCCTGCTTCGCTTTGTCGGTGGCGGGGCGCAGCTGACCCAGGGTGCCCGAGACGTCCTTGCCGTGGTGGGCGAGGGAGGCGAGGTCCGGGTCGGCGAACGGCAGGGCGACGACCTTCTTGCCCTGGACGGCCGCCTCCAAGGAACTCAGCCACTGCTCGGCGATGGCCTTGCTCTTGCCCTGGACGGGCTTGCCGCCCGGGCTGCGGACCCGGTAGCCCTTGGTCATCGCGTCGACCGTGTAGAGCAGGTCGGGGTCGATGACCCAGGTGATCGGCAGGTCCTTGCCGAGGGTGACCATCTGCTCCAGGCGCCCGCCCGGCCGCAGCTCGTCGGCGAGGGAGTCGTCGAGGAAGACGGGGGTCTGGAGCTCGTCGGAGCCGGTCTCCGCCGTCACACGGGTGCGGGAGATCAGCGGCCAGGCGTAGGTGAGCTGGGAGCGCTTGGCGGCGGCTTCCGGCTGCCAGGGCAGGAAGGTCCGCTTGATGCCCATCACCTGCTCGGACGGCCTGCTGTCGGTCACCCCGGACAGGGAGACTCCGAGCGGGTAGACGCCGTCCTTGTCCAGCTCCAGCTTGTTCACCGGGATGGTGAGCGTGAACTCCTGGCTGACCTTCGACGGCAGGGAGTCGATCTTCACCGCGTAGGCCGGGTCGATCTCGCCCGGGTCGGCGCCGGCCCGGAAGCCGGTCCGCTCCGCCGTCTCGTCGATGGACGAGCGGTCCGCGAGCGCCGGCCCGACCCGCAGGCCGACATGCGCACCGGTGATCTTCTCGGGACCGGTGTTGAGGACGGTGCCCTTGATGGTCAGGGTGTCGCCCTTGACCGGTGCCGTGGGGGCCATGGAGGTCAGCTGGACGTCCACGGACGAGGCCTGGGCGGCCTCGGCCCGGGGGGCGGGCGAGTAGATCAGGGCAGCCAGCACGGGCGTCCCGGCGAGCAGGACGATCGCCCGCCGCAGCCACCTACGCGGGGCAGGAGCGGGGGACGCCCCCTGGTTTTCTGCCGCCTCGGCCACGCGCTAGCCCGTCCCTCGAAGTGTCAGTGGTCGTCTTTTGTGCGTCCACGCATGGTAACGAGGCCCGCTGTGTGCGAGTGCCGCGCCTTGCTCCACATGATCGGCTCAGGGGCCCGGTGGCCGGGTACCGGGGTGGCCGCAAAACGGGGCGGCCCCTGGGGGGACGGGCACGTACCCTTTTCAGTTGTGCCGAACGCCAACGAAGACAACCCCAGTGCCCTGAGTCAGGTGCAGCGCCGCGCGGTCAGTGAACTGCTGCGGGTCGCTCCTGTCGCCGACGAGCTCGGCCGCCGTTTCCAGGAGGCGGGCTTCCGCCTCGCCCTGGTCGGTGGGTCCGTCCGCGACGCGCTGCTGGGGCGTCTCGGCAACGATCTCGACTTCACCACCGATGCCCGGCCCGAGGACGTACTGAAGATCGTCCGGCCGTGGGCGGACTCGGTGTGGGACGTCGGTATCGCTTTCGGCACCGTCGGGGCGCAGAAGAGCGCCCGCTCCGGCGACGCCGTACGGAATTTCCAGATCGAGGTGACGACGTACCGCTCGGAGGCCTACGACCGTACGTCCCGCAAGCCCGAGGTCTCCTACGGCGACTCGATCGACGAGGACCTCGTCCGGCGTGACTTCACGGTCAACGCCATGGCCCTGGCTCTGCCCGAGCAGGAGTTCATCGACCCGCACGGCGGTCTGGAGGACCTGGCCGCCGGCGTGCTGCGTACGCCCGGAACGCCGGAGGAATCTTTCTCCGACGACCCGCTGCGGATGCTGCGGGCGGCACGGTTCGCCGCGCAGCTGGACTTCGAGGTCGCTCCCGAGGTCGTCGCGGCCATGAAGGCGATGTCCGAGCGGATCGAGATCGTTTCCGCGGAGCGGATCCAGGGTGAGCTGAACAAGCTGATCCTGTCCGCCCACCCGCGCAAGGGTCTGGGTCTGCTGGTGGACACGGGACTGGCCGACCGGGTGCTCCCCGAGCTGCCCGCGCTGCGGCTGGAGAGTGATGAGCACCACCGGCACAAGGACGTCTACGACCACTCGCTGATCGTGCTGGAGCAGGCGATCGCGCTGGAGGAGGACGGCCCGGACCTGGTCCTGCGGCTCGCGGCCCTGCTGCACGACATCGGCAAGCCCCGCACCCGCCGGTTCGAGAGCGACGGCCGGGTCTCCTTCCACCACCACGAGGTGGTGGGCGCGAAGATGACCAAGAAGCGGCTCACCGCCCTGAAGTACTCCAACGACATGATCAAGGACGTGTCCCGGCTGGTGGAGCTGCACCTGCGCTTCCACGGCTACGGCGACGGGGAGTGGACCGACTCCGCGGTCCGGCGCTACGTCCGCGACGCGGGTCCGCTGCTGGAGCGTCTGCACAAACTGACCCGATCCGACTGCACCACCCGCAACAAGCGCAAGGCCAATGCGCTCTCCCGGACTTACGACGGGTTGGAGGAGCGCATCGCGCAGCTGCAGGAGCAGGAGGAGCTGGACGCGATCCGGCCCGATCTGGACGGCAACGAGATCATGCAGGTGCTCGACGTGGGCCCCGGCCCGGTGATCGGCAAGGCCTACGCCTTCCTGCTGGAGCTGAGGCTGGAGAACGGCCCGATGGGCCGCGACGCCGCTGTGGTCGCGCTGAAGGAGTGGTGGGCCGCACAGGCCTGACGCACGAAGCGAAGGGGGCGATGTTTCACGTGAAACATCGCCCCCTTCGCTTCGTCAGCGCTGATGTTTCACGTGAAACGTCGTTCGCCCCGGGCCAGGAACACGGCGGTCGCGGCGTAGAGGGCGGACACGATGAGGACCAGGGCCACGGACCGCCCGTCGGTGGGGAGCATCAGGGAGGCCACCGCTGCCGCGCCGACGAACGCGACGTTGAAGAGCACGTCGTAGACGGAGAAGACACGGCCGCGGTAGTCGTCGTCCACCCGGGACTGCACTTCGGTATCGGTGGCGATCTTGGCGCCCTGGGTGGCGAGGCCGAGTACGAAGGCGGCGGCCAGCATCGGTCCCGGGGCGAAGAACAGACCGAGGGCTGGTACCAGGACCGCGGCGCCCGCGGAGCAGGCGGTGATCCAGCCGAGCGGGCCCAGCCGGCCCACCAGCCAGGGGGTCACCACGGCGGCGGCGAAGAATCCGGCGCCGGAGGCGCCGACGGCGATGCCCAGCAGGGCCAACCCGTCGGATTCGTTGTCCGACCAGGCGTACCGGCAGAGCATCAGCAGCATCACGAACAGGGCCCCGTAGCAGAACCGCATCATGGTCATCGCGACGAGCGCCCGGGCGGCCTCGCGCCGGGAGGCGAGGTGGCGCAGGCCCTCGGCCATCCCCCCCACCGTGAGGGCGACCCCTTCGACGACCGAGGGATGGGTCCGGCCGGCGGGGTGGTCCGGCCCGAGCAGGCCGATGGCCAGCTGCAGGGAGACGAGGGCCGCGGACAGGTAGAGCCCGGCGCCCAGGAGCACCACGAGGGCGTTGGAGTCGGAGGCCAGCAGCCGGACGAGGAAGGCCAGCCCTCCGCCCGCCACCGCCGCGAGGGTTCCGGCGGTGGGGGAGAGAGCGTTCGCGGTGACCAGCTGATCGGGTCCGACGACATGGGGCAGCGAGGCGGCGAGCCCGGAGAGCACGAAGCGGTTGACGGCGGTCACGGACAGGGCCGAGGCGTAGAACAGCCAGTCGGGCACCTGCGCGACGATCAGCATTCCGGTGACGCAGGCGAGGAAGGCTCGCAGGAGATTGCCGTAGAGGAAGACCTGGCGGCGCCGCCAGCGGTCGAGCAGCACCCCGGCGAAGGGACCGATCGCCGAATACGGCAGCAGCAGTACCGCCATGGCGGAGGCGATGGCCGCCGGTGAGGTCTGCTTCTCCGGGGAGAAGATCACGTAGGTGGCGAGTGCGACCTGGTAGACGCCGTCGGCCGCTTGGGAGAGCAGTCGTACGGCGAGCAGGTTGCGGAAATCCCTCAGGCGCAGGAGTACGCGCAGATCACGTACGACAGGCATGAGGGCAAGGGTCACATACGCGGAGGGTCCCCGGGCACATTGCCCGGGGACCCTCCGCGGAAGAACTGCCGAAGTCCAGGTGTCGTGACGACCCTTGGGTTCGGTTAGCGCTCGACCTCGCCCTTGATGAACTTCTCGACGTTGGCCAGGGCCTCGTCGTCGAAGTACTGCACCGGCGGGGACTTCATGAAGTAGCTGGACGCCGACAGGATCGGGCCGCCGATACCGCGGTCCTTGGCGATCTTCGCAGCGCGCAGGGCGTCGATGATGACACCGGCCGAGTTCGGGGAGTCCCACACCTCGAGCTTGTACTCAAGGTTCAGCGGGACGTCGCCGAAGGCGCGACCCTCAAGGCGGACGTAGGCCCACTTGCGGTCGTCGAGCCACGCGACGTAGTCGGACGGGCCGATGTGGACGTTCTTCTCGCCGAGCTCACGGTCGGGGATCTGCGAGGTGACGGCCTGCGTCTTGGAGATCTTCTTCGACTCGAGGCGGTCGCGCTCGAGCATGTTCTTGAAGTCCATGTTGCCGCCGACGTTGAGCTGCATGGTGCGCTCGAGACGGACACCGCGGTCTTCGAACAGCTTCGCCATCACGCGGTGCGTGATGGTGGCGCCGACCTGCGACTTGATGTCGTCGCCGACGATCGGGACACCGGCCTCGGTGAACTTGTCGGCCCACTCCTTGGTGCCGGCGATGAAGACCGGGAGGGCGTTGACGAAGGCGACCTTGGCGTCGATGGCGCACTGGGCGTAGAACTTCGCCGCGTCCTCGGAACCGACGGGCAGGTAGCAGATCAGGACGTCGACCTCGCGGTCCTTGAGGACCTGGACCACGTCGACCGGAGCCTCGGCGGACTCCTCGATCGTCATGCGGTAGTACTTGCCCAGGCCGTCGTAGGTGTGGCCGCGCTGGACGGTCACACCGGCGTTCGGGACGTCGCAGATCTTGATGGTGTTGTTCTCGCTGGCGCCGATGGCGTCCGAAAGGTCGAGGCCGACCTTCTTCGCGTCGACGTCGAACGCGGCGACGAACTCGATGTCACGCACGTGGTAGTCGCCGAACTGGACGTGCATCAGACCGGGGACCTTGGCCGCCGGGTCGGCGTCCTTGTAGTACTCGACGCCCTGCACCAGCGAGGCGGCGCAGTTGCCTACGCCGACGATGGCTACGCGAACCGAACCCATTCCGGTTGCTCCCTGTTTGTTCTCGGACGAGGTCTGCGAGATGCAGGCCTCATTTTTCAGTTTCGTCGGACGGGCCGGATCGTCTGCGATCCCGTCCCGCCCGCTCACTCTCGATGAGCTCGTTCAGCCAGCGCACTTCGCGCTCCACGGACTCCATGCCGTGCCGCTGCAGCTCGAGCGTGTAGTCGTCGAGGCGCTCCCGCGTCCGGGCGATCGAGGCGCGCATCTTTTCCAGCCGCTCTTCCAGCCGGCTGCGGCGGCCCTCCAGCACCCGCATGCGGACGTCCCGTTCGGTCTGGCCGAAGAAGGCGAAGCGAGCGGCGAAGGACTCGTCCTCCCAGGTATCCGGGCCCGTGTGGGAGAGCAATTCCTCGAAATGCTCCTTACCCGCGGCCGTCAACCGGTAGACGATCTTGGCGCGGCGCCCTGCGAGTGAAGCGGCGAGCGCGTCCTCCGGGGCGTTGCCCGGTTCCTCGATCAACCAGCCGTTGGCGACCAGCGTCTTGAGGCAGGGGTAGAGCGTCCCGTAGCTGAAGGCTCTGAACACCCCCAGCGAGGTATTGAGCCGCTTGCGCAGCTCATAGCCGTGCATGGGGGATTCACGGAGCAGGCCGAGGACGGCGAACTCGAGGATGCCTGAGCGTCTGCTCATCCGCCTGCCTCTCCTCCGCCCCTGAGTCTTTATACCGAGCTGATGTATCGACTCGATACATCCAGACGATAGAACGGGGCGCTCTGATCGACAAGGGGAGACGTAGTGACCGGTGTCACATCACCAATTCGCACCAGGCAGGTTGCCTGATTTGGGGTGAACTTCGGCACTGGGCGCGTTTTGAGCGTGCGTAGTCTGTGCGCCAGGACACCGGGGGGGACCGGAAATGATCTGCCGCTTCCAGGCCACTCGCCTGCCCGAGGAGTAGTCGTTCGATGAGCGAGCACCGTCGCAAACCGCCGCAGCCCGAGGGCGGTGGGCGCGCCTCAGCCCGCCGCGCTGCCCAGCCGCGCCCTGGAAGGGGCGCGGCCGGACATGACGTCCCCACGGCGTCGTACAGCGGCTCGTACGCACCGCAGCCCTCGGGCAGCCGTGCCGAGGCCCGCCGGGCCGCCCAGAGAGGCAGCGGCCGCGGGAGAGGAACCGGCACCGCCACGCGCGGCACCGGGCGCCCGGACAAGCGGCTCATCAACTACCCGCGGTCGGACAGGGACGGCTGGAAGCGCTTCGTGCCGTCCTGGAAGTTCGTCGCCGGTACGGCTCTGGGCTTCTTCGCCGTCATCACGGCCGGCGCCGGCATCGGCATCGCCATGGTGAGCACGCCTGACCCGAACAAGGCGGCCCAGGCGCAGAACAACGTCTTCTACTGGGCCGACGGCAGCCAGATGGTGGCGACGGGCGGTTCGATGAACCGGCAGATCGTGCCCATCTCCAGCATCCCCCGGTCGATGAGGGACGCCGTGATCGCGGCGGAGAACGAGTCCTTCGAGACCGACAAGGGCGTGGACCCGATGGGTGTCGCCCGCGCCGTGTACAACATGGCCACGGGCGGCTCCACCCAGGGCGGCTCGACCATCACCCAGCAGTACGTGAAGAACACCTACCTCGACTCGGACCAGACGCTCAAGCGCAAGGCCACCGAGCTCTTCATCGCGATAAGGCTGGGCGTCACCGAGGAGAAGGACAAGGTCCTCGCGGGCTACCTGAACACCGCCTACTACGGTCGCGACGCCTACGGGATCCAGGCCGCCGCCCGCGCCTACTTCGGCAAGGACAGCCAGAACCTGAACCCTTCCGAGTGCGCCTTCCTGGCCGCCGTGCTGAAGGGCCCCAACCTCTACAACCCGGACGGTGGCATCGGTGCCGCCGCCACCCCCGCCCTCAACGAGAAGCGGGCCCGTGAGCGCTGGTCCTGGGTGCTGGACCGCGAGGTCGTGGTCGGCCGGATGGACAAGGCCGAGCGGGCCAAGTACACCGACGCGGACTTCCCGCCGCGCGTGGAGTCGGAGCAGGCCCGTGGCATGACCGGCCAGATCGGCTACCTGGTCGACACCGCCAAGGCCTACGTGATGAAGACCAAGGGCATCACCCCCGAACAGATGGCCCTGGGCGGCTACCGGATCAAGACCACCTTCCAGAAGCCGAGGGTGGACGCCATGGTCAAGGCGGTCGAGGACACCCGCAACGGGTTCATCGACGAGAAGGGCCGCCCCGAGACGGACACCTTCGTGCAGTTCGGCGCGGCCTCCGTGGACGTCAAGACCGGGGCCCTCGTCGCCCTGTACGGCGGCCCGGGCTGGGATCACAAGTACTTCAGCAACAACGCCAACACCAGCGGTGTCCCGGTCGGCTCGACCTGGAAGCCGTACGTGCTGGCGGCGGCCATGGAGTACGGCACCCAGAACTCCAAGGGCAAGGGCATCTCGGCCGACAGCAAGTACATGGCCAACGACCTCACCGTGATCAACAACCGTGAGGGCAGGCCCCTGCGCGACGCGTCGGGCGCGCCGTTCAAGCAGAAGAACGAGAGCCCCACCCCCTTCGGGTACGTGACCCTCAACGAGGCGATGGAGAAGTCCATCAACGTCCCGTTCGCCCAGCTCGTCTTCGATGTCGGCCACGACAAGGTCAGGGCCGTGGCCAAGTCCACGGGCATCCTGGAGGAGTCGATCAACCCGAACACCGACGCCTCCTTCGCCCTCGGTACCTCCACCCCGAGCGCCATCCGCATGGCCGACTCGTACGCGACCTTCGCCGCGTCCGGCACGCACCGCGAGCCGTTCTCCGTGACCGAGGTCGAGAAGAACGGCGAGAAACTGTCCGGCTTCGAGGCCCCCAAGGACCAGCGGGCCATGGACAGCGACGTCGCCGACAACATCACCAAGGTGCTGGAGAACGTCGTCGAGAACGGCACCGGCAAGAAGGTCAAGAAGCTGGGCCGGCCCGCCGCGGGCAAGACCGGTACCACGGACGAGAACAAGTCGGCGTGGTTCGTCGGCTACACCCCGGAGCTGTCGACCTCGGTGGTCCTCTTCCGAACCGACCCCAACTCGGCGGACAAGAAGCTGATCTCCATGAAGGGTGTGGGAAACATCCCCTCCCTCCACGGTGGTGACATCCCGGCCGAGATCTGGACCGAGTACATGGGCGAAGCGCTCAAGGGCCAGCCGGTCAAGGAGTTCCCGGAGGCCGAGGACATCGGCGTGACCGCCGACTCCGCCGGCGCCCCCTCCCCCACGCCCTCGGCCGTCGTCTTGCCGTCCCCCTCCCCGTCGACGCAGCCGTCGACCTCCCCGTCCCCGTCCCCGTCCCCGTCGAAGGGCGGCCGGCCCTCCTGCCCGCCGTGGAAGCTGTACTGCGACCCGGACACCACGCGCGGGACCACCAACGGAGGTACGGACAGCGGCACCACGGCCGGCAACACCTCGGGGAATACGTCCGGCAACACGTCCGGCACCAACTCCGGGGTGATCGGCGGACCCAGCGGCTCGCCGACCCAGAGCGGCAAACCGGGCCGCCCGGGCGGCATCACCGGCGGGTTCGACGACCCCGGCTCCGAGTGACCCGTAGCACCGCTCCCTGAGCACACGAAGGCCGTCGCACGCACCGTGCGACGGCCTTCTCCCGTGTCCGGTCCCGTACGGCAGGATGACCCCCATGACCAAGGTGCACGAGGACAGCCCCGTACTGCCCACACAGCAGGACGAGGTCGCCGCAGCCGGCAGTGAGCTCATCGGCGGCCCGCTCGGCCGCTACGCCCGCCTCGGCGGGCACTGGCTGGGGCCGGTCCGGGTCGTGGCGCTCATCGCCATCGGCATGTTCGCGCTCGGCATGGTCCAGAAGCTGCCCTGCTACGACTGGGCGTGGTTCCGGGGGGCGGGCTCGCAGTACACCCACGCCTGCTACTCCGACATCCCGCACCTGTACGCGGTGCGCGGCTTCGCCGACAACCTGACGCCCTACTTCGACCGGCTCCCCGGCGACATGGAGTACCTGGAGTACCCGGTGCTCACCGGGCTCTTCATGGAGATCGCCTCCTGGCTGACCCCCGGTAGCGGCTCCATGCAGCACCGCGAACAGATGTACTGGATGGTCAACGCGGGCATGCTGATGGCCTGCGCGGCCGTCATCGCCGTGTGCGTCGCCCGCACGCACCGCCGCCGCCCCTGGGACGCCCTGCTCTTCGCCCTGGCGCCGGCCTTCGCCCTGACGGCGACGATCAACTGGGACCTGCTGGCCATCGCCCTGACCGCCGCCGGGATGCTCATGTGGTCCCGCGGCCGGACGGTCCTCTTCGGCGTCCTCATCGGCCTGGCCACCGCGGCCAAGCTCTACCCGGTCCTGCTGCTCGGCGCGCTGTTCGTGCTCTGCTGGCGGGCCGGGAAGTGGCGCGCCTTCGGCGCCGCGGTACTCGGCGCGGCCGGAGCCTGGCTCGTGGTCAACCTGCCGGTCATGCTGTTCGCCTGGGACGGCTGGAAGAAGTTCTACACCTTCAGCCAGGAACGGCCCATCGACTTCGGTTCGGTGTGGCTGCTGATCTCCCAGCGCTCGGGCAACTCGCTGGACGGCGCCAACACGTACGCGACCGGCCTGACGCTCCTGCTGTGCGGGGCCGTCGGACTGCTCACCCTGACCGCCCCCCGCCGGCCCCGCTTCGCCCAGCTGGCCTTCCTCGTCGTCGCCGCGTTCATCCTGTGCAACAAGGTCTACTCACCGCAGTACGTGCTGTGGCTGATCCCGCTCGCGGCGCTGGCCCGGCCGCGCTGGCGGGACTTCCTGATCTGGCAGGCCGGCGAGGTCGTCTACTTCCTCGGGATCTGGTTCTACCTCGCCTACACCTCCAGCGCCGACAAGCACCAGGGCCTGCCCGTGGAGGGGTACCAGCTGGCGATCACCGCCCACCTGCTGACGACCCTCTACCTGTGCGCGGTCATCGTCCGGGACATCCTGATGCCCGAGCGGGACGCCGTACGACGGGACGGTTCGGACGACCCCTCCGGCGGCGTCCTGGACGGCGCGGAGGACGTGTTCGTGCTGTCGGACGCGGCGAGGGCGCCGCAGAACGCGACGCCCTCGGAGGGACAGCGGGTCGCCTGGGGCACGAGCCCCCAGGACTGACCGGTCGGACTCAGGCGTCGAGCACCCGGTCGAACTGGGTGGTGGTGTGCCGCAGGTGAGCCACCAGCTCGTCGCCGACCTTCGGCTCGGTCGCGTCCGAGGGCACGAACAGGATCGACACCTGCATGTGCGGCGGCTCCGCGAACCAGCGCTGCTTGCCCGCCCACACGAAAGGCGAAAGGTTCCGGTTGACCGTCGCCAGACCCGCACGGGCGACACCCTTGGCGCGCGGCATCACACCGTGGAGCGCCTTGGGGGCCTCCAGGCCCACGCCGTGCGAGGTGCCACCGGCGACCACGACCAGCCAGCCGTCGGAGGCGGCCTTCTGCTGGCGGTAGCCGAACCGGTCGCCCTTGGCCACGCGTGTGACGTCGAGGACCGCGCCGCGGTACTCGGTGGCCTCGTGGTCGCCCAGCCACAGCCGGGTGCCGATGCGGGCCCGGAAGCGGGTCTGCGGGAACTGCTGCTGCAGCCGCGCGAGCTCCGCGGCCCGCAGGTGGCTGACGAACATGGTGTGCAGCGGCAGCCGGGCCGCGCGCAGCCGGTCCATCCAGCCGATGACCTCCTCGACGGCGTCCGAGCCGTCGGGGCGGTCCAGGGGCAGGTGCAGCGCGAAGCCCTCCAGCCGGACGTCCTCGATCGCGGCGTGCAGCTGGCCGAGGTCCTGCTCGGAGATGCCGTGACGGCGCATCGAGCTCATGCACTCGATGACCACCCTGGCTCCGACCAGACCGCGCACCCCGTCCAGGGAGGCGACCGAACGGATCACCCGGTCCGGCAGCGGCACCGGGTCCTCGCCCCGCCGGAACGGGGTGAGGACGAGCAGGTCGCCGCCGAACCAGTCCTTGATGCTGGAGGCCTCGTACGTCGTTCCCACGGCCAGGATGTCGGCGCCCATGCGGGTCGCCTCCTCGCAGAGCCGCTCGTGACCGAAGCCGTATCCGTTGCCCTTGCAGACCGGGATCAGCCCGGGGAACTGGTCCTGGATCTGCTTCTGGTGCGCACGCCAGCGCGCGGTGTCGACGTAGAGCGTGAGCGCCATGCCCGTCCGGAACCTCTCCTGAGAAGCTGCGTGGTGCAGCGGTGCTGTGTGTGCGGTGGGGTGGGGCCGGTCAGCGGCGCGACATGTAGATGTCGAGGGCCTTGTGCAGCACCTTGTTGAGCGGGAAGTCCCACTCGCCGACGTACTCCACGGCCTCGCCGCCCGTACCGACCTTGAACTGGATCAGACCGAACAGGTGATCGTTCTCGTCCAGGGTGTCAGAGATGCCGCGCAGGTCGTAGACGCTTGCGCCGAGCGCGTACGAGTCGCGCAGCATGCGCCACTGCATCGCGTTCGAGGGGCGGACCTCGCGCTTGTGGTTGGCGGAGGCGCCGTACGAGTACCAGACGTGCTGGCCGACGGTGAGCATCGTGGCGGCGGCCAGCGGCTCTCCCTCGTGCGTGGCGATGTAGAGCCGCATCCGGTTGGGGTCCTCGGAGTTGAGGGCCGTCCACTGGCGCTGGAAGTAGCTGAGCGGCCGCGGGCGGAACTTGTCGCGCTCGGCCGTGATCTCGTACAGGTGCTGCCAGGTCGGCAGGTCGTCGTAGCCGCCCTGGACGACCTCGACACCGGCCTTCTCGGCCTTCTTGATGTTGCGGCGCCACAGCTGGTTGAAACCCTTGAGGACATCGTCCAGCGAGCGGTTGGCCAGCGGCACCTGGAAGACGTAGCGCGGCTGGACGTCACCGAAGCCGGCGCCACCGTCCTCGGCCTGCTGCCAGCCCATGCGGCGCAGCTTGTCCGACACCTCGAAGGCGCGGGGCTCGATGACCGAGGCCTCCACGTCGCGCAGGCGCTTCACGTTCGGGTCCTGGATACCGGCCTTGATGGCGGTCGAGTTCCAGCGGCGGATGACGACGGGCGGGCCCATCTTCACGGTGAAGGCGCCCTGGTGCTTGAGGTGGGCCAGCATCGGCTGGAGCCATTCCTCCAGATTCGGGGCGTACCAGTTGATGACCGGGCCCTCGGGGAGGTACGCGAGGTACCGCTTCACCTTGGGCAGCTGCCGGTACAACACGAGGGCCGCACCGACGAGTTCGTCGGACTCGTTGAACCATCCGAGGTTCTCGGAACGCCACTCGTTCTTCACGTCGGCCCACGCCGGGACCTGGCAGTGGCTCGCCGAGGGCAGGCTCTGGAGGTATCCCAGATGCTGCTCTCGGCTGATGGTCCTCAGGGACAGGCTCATGCGGGGCGTCTCCTCCGGCGGCTTCGCTGCTATGGCGCGAAGCCTACTGCGACAAGGGCGCCACCCTTCTGGGGGACGGGCCGTGAGCCCGGGCCGGTGCGTGGCCGGCGCCCTGCCGAGGAGGTGTCCCGGCCGGTCCGCTCAGCCCCCGAAGAGGCCGCCGTGGAACATGCCGAGGTAGAAGCCGATGGCAGACGCGCCAAGGCCGATGATCAGCGCGAAGCGCTCGCGTGTCGTGACGGAGACGAACTGTCCGTACGCGCCGGTCAGGATTCCGATCAGCCCGGCCCACGAGCTGATCAGGTGAAGGTTGTGGAAGAAGGCCGTGACGAACGCCACGGCGCCGAGGGTCAGAGTGACCGCCATCAGGGTGTCCTGCAGCGGATGGGGCTTGCCGTCGGTGGAGAGCAGCGAGATCTGAGGGGGCCGCATTGCCTGTGCCATCGGAAGGGCACCTCCTGGCTGAAGCTGGCGGTGCTGCGGGCTGCCTCCGGCAGGGGGCCGAGGGCATAGCACCGAGCACACCCGATGGATACAGATTGTGGTCCTCTCTCGGCGGATTTCAACCGGAAGGACGCGACCAGGTAGTCTGTACAGCTGCGCGGTGTCTGCTTCACGGACACCGTGCTCACGCATCACGACCCTCCTGCCACGGAACGACCGTGGCCGCTGAGTCCAAAGGAGGTGGGTTCCACATGCGTCACTACGAAGTGATGGTCATCCTCGACCCCGATCTCGAGGAGCGCGCTGTCTCCCCGCTGATCGAGAACTTCCTCTCCGTCGTCCGTGAGGGCAACGGAAAGGTCGAGAAGGTCGACACCTGGGGCCGTCGTCGTCTCGCTTACGAGATCAAGAAGAAGCCCGAGGGCATCTACTCGGTCATCGACCTTCAGGCCGAGCCTGCGGTCGTCAAGGAGCTTGACCGACAGATGAACCTGAACGAGTCGGTTCTCCGGACCAAGGTCCTTCGCCCCGAGACCCACTGAACTTCGGTTCAGCGGTAATCGGGATCGAGTAGCACAGCAGCCCAGCAGCAATCCCCGCCGAGAGGTTCATCCATGGCAGGCGAGACCGTCATCACGGTCGTCGGCAATCTCGTCGACGACCCCGAGCTGCGCTTCACCCCCTCGGGTGCGGCGGTCGCGAAGTTCCGTGTCGCGTCCACCCCCCGCACCTTCGACCGTCAGACCAATGAGTGGAAGGACGGCGAGAGCCTGTTCCTGACCTGCTCGGTGTGGCGGCAGGCGGCGGAGAACGTCGCCGAGTCCCTTCAGCGAGGCATGCGCGTCATCGTGCAGGGCCGGCTGAAGCAGCGGTCGTACGAGGACCGTGAGGGTGTCAAGCGCACGGTCTACGAGCTGGACGTCGAGGAAGTCGGCCCCAGCCTGAAGAACGCCACGGCCAAGGTCGCCAAGACCACCGGTCGCGGTGGCCAGGGTGGATACGGCGGCGGCGGTCAGCAGCAGGGCGGCGGCGGTGGCAACTGGGGCGGAGCCCCCGGTGGCCAGCAGCAGGGCGGCGGAGCTCCCTCCGACGACCCGTGGGCGTCCAGCGCGCCGGCCGGTGGCCAGCAGCAGGGCGGCGGCGGGGGCGGTTGGGGCGGAAGCTCCGGCGGCTCCGGCGGTGGCTACTCGGACGAGCCGCCCTTCTAGGGCAGCTCGCATCCCCACTTCTTGATCACACAGGAGAGACACAATGGCGAAGCCGCCTGTGCGCAAGCCTAAGAAGAAGGTCTGCGCGTTCTGCAAGGACAAGACCGCGTACGTGGACTACAAGGACACGAACATGCTGCGGAAGTTCATTTCCGACCGTGGCAAGATCCGTGCCCGCCGCGTTACCGGCAACTGCACGCAGCACCAGCGTGACGTCGCCACGGCCGTCAAGAACAGCCGTGAGATGGCGCTGCTGCCCTACACGTCCACCGCACGATAAGGAAAGGGTGACCGACTAATGAAGATCATCCTGACCCACGAGGTTTCTGGCCTCGGTGCCGCCGGCGATGTCGTCGACGTCAAGGACGGTTACGCTCGCAACTACCTGGTCCCGCGTGGTTTCGCGATCCGCTGGACCAAGGGTGGCGAGAAGGACGTGGCGCAGATCCGCCGCGCCCGCAAGATCCACGAGATCGCGACCATCGAGCAGGCCAACGAGGTCAAGGCCAAGCTCGAAGGTGTGAAGGTCCGTCTGGCCACCCGCGCGGGTGACGCCGGTCGTCTCTTCGGTTCCGTGACCCCGGCCGACATCGCCACGGCGATCGAGTCCTCGGGTGGCCCGAAGGTCGACAAGCGCCGCGTCGAGCTCGGCTCCCCGATCAAGACCCTCGGTTCGTACCAGGTCTCCGTGCGTCTGCACGCCGACGTGGCCGCGAACGTGGGCATCGAGGTCGTCGCCGCCTAAGGGCTGCGCACGGAGGGGCCGCACCCCTCAGGGGGTGCGGCCCTTCGTCGTTGTCGGGCGGTGTTTCACGTGAAACACCGCCCGCCGGGACACGGCCTCGGATGTTTCACGTGAAACACGATCGGGGCCGGCCGGCACACCCCTCAGCGGGTGGCCCCCGCGATCAGCCATCGGCCCGAGCCGGCGCGCAGCCGCAGCGTGATCATCCGGACCACCATCATCAGCGTCATGGCCCACCAGAGTGCCGTCAGGCCGCCTCCGAGGATCGGTACGAGCAGCGCCGCCGGGGCGAAGGCCGCCAGGGTCAGGAGCATGGCCCGGGCCAGGTAGCGGCCGTCTCCGGCGCCCATCAGGACCCCGTCGAGCACGAAGACGATGCCGGACACGGGCTGCGAGAGGGCCACGACCAGCAGGGCCGGTAGCAGGGCCGCCTCGACGGCCGGGTCACTGGTGAACAGCGGGATGAACACCGGGCGGGCCAGGACGACCAGCAGTCCGAGCACGACGCCCGAGGCGATCCCCCACTGCACCATGCGGCGACAGACGGCCTTGGCGCCGTCGGTGTCGCCCGCGCCCAGGTAGCGGCCGATGATCGCCTGTCCGGCGATGGCTATGGCGTCCAGGGCGAAGGCGAGCAGGCTCCACAGGGAGAGCAGGATCTGATGGGCGGCGACATCGGCGTCGCCGAGCCGGGCGGCCACGGCGGTGGCGATCATCAGGATCGCGCGCAGTGACAGGGTGCGGACCAGCAGCGGGGCGCCCGCCTGGGCGCAGGCACGGATGCCCACGGCGTCGGGGCGCAGCGAGGCACCGTGGCGCCGGGCGCCACGGACGACCACGACGAGGTAGGCGGCGGCCATGGCGCACTGGGCGATGACCGTGCCCCAGGCGGAGCCGGCGATGCCGAGGCCCGCACCGTAGACCAGGGCGACGTTCAGGCCCGCGTTGAGGGCGAAGCCGCCGATGGCGACGTAGAGCGGCGTACGGGTGTCCTGGAGGCCGCGGATGACCCCTGTGGCTGCCAGGACCATGAGCATGGCCGGGATACCGAGGGTGGAGATCCGCAGATAGGTGATCGCGTACGGGGCGACGGTGTCGGAGGCCCCGAAGAGCGAGACCAGTGCGGGGGTGGCGGGCAGCACCACGGCGACGACGGCCGCGCCCAGCAGGAGGGCGAGCCAGATACCGTCGATCCCCTGCCGGATGGCCGCCTGGAGGTCTCCGGCGCCGACGCGGCGGGAGACGGCCGCGGTGGTGGCGTAGGCGAGGAAGACGAAGACGCTCACGGCGGTGGTGAGGACCGCTGCGGCGATGCCGAGGCCGGCCAACTGGGGGGTGCCGAGGTGTCCCACGATGGCGCTGTCTGCCATCACGAAGAGGGGCTCGGCGACGAGCGCGCCGAAGGCGGGGAGAGCGAGTGCGAAGATCTCTCGGTCATGCCGTCCCGGCCCTGCCTTGGGTGCTGCGAGAGCCTGTGTCATGCGCTCAATCTAATCTTCCACAGGTAATGGATGCAACACCCTTTGGATCCTTACTGGCGCGTTGACTTGGGCGTTCCTCGCACCTCGTTGGAGGCGATCTTGAGACAGTGGCCAAGAATTTTCTCCACCGTTGCGGCTGGAGGTGGAAATCGCAGGTCAGAGTGGGTGACAGGGTGGCGCGGGTGATTTTGTCCACAGCGTCGTCCCCCGGTCCGTACACAGCTTCCGGCGAGTTACCCACAGCATTGGCGCCGTCATCCACATGTCATCCACACAGCCTGTGGATAACAAGATTGGCTGACGCCGCTCTCGGGCCTACCGTGGTTCGTTGCCCGACTCGCCGACGGCGGTTTCGGGTGCCCCAAATGTCAGAGCCGTGTCGTAGAAAGAGTGACACGGCGAGGTCCGCGTTGCGGACGGGAGGAGGCGGCCCGGTGAGCATGCCCGAGCCCATGGACGACCCTTGGGCCGACAGCGGTCCGGGTGACCGTCTGCCCGCCCGTCCGCGCCGTAACAGCGAAGGCCGTGGCCGCGGGGACGAACAGCACGACCGGGGCCGCGAGGGCGGCTCCTGGGACTCCGGCGGTGGCGGCGGCTTCGAGCGCGTCCCGCCCCAGGACCTCGACGCCGAGCAGTCGGTGCTCGGCGGCATGCTGCTCTCCAAGGACGCCATCGCGGATGTCGTCGAGGTCCTCAAAGGCCATGACTTCTACCGGCCCTCCCACGAGACGATCTACCAGGCCATCCTCGACCTGTACGCCAAGGGCGAGCCGGCCGACCCGATCACCGTCGGCGCCGAGCTGACCCGTCGCGGCGAGATCAGCAAGGTGGGCGGGGCCTCGTACCTGCACACCCTGGTGCAGTCCGTGCCGACCGCGGCGAACGCCGAGTACTACGCGGAGATCGTCCACGAGCGAGCCGTCCTGCGACGTCTCGTCGCCGCCGGCACGAAGATCACGCAGATGGGCTACGCGGCCGACGGCGACGTCGACGAGATCGTCAACAGCGCCCAGGCCGAGATCTACGCCGTCACCGAGCAGCGGACCTCCGAGGACTACCTGCCGCTCGGCGACATCATGGAGGGCGCCCTCGACGAGATCGAGGCGATCGGCTCCCGCAGCGGCCAGATGTCGGGCGTTCCCACCGGCTTCACGGACCTGGACTCGCTCACCAACGGCCTGCACCCGGGCCAGATGATCGTCATCGCCGCCCGCCCCGCCATGGGTAAGTCCACGCTCGCGCTGGACTTCGCCCGGGCCTGCTCCATCAAGAGCAACCTGCCGAGCGTGATCTTCTCCCTCGAAATGGGGCGCAACGAGATCGCCATGCGCCTGCTCTCGGCGGAAGCCCGGGTGGCGCTCCACCACATGCGCTCCGGCACGATGACGGACGACGACTGGACCCGGCTCGCCCGCCGCATGCCGGACGTCTCCGCGGCCCCGCTCTACATCGACGACTCCCCCAACCTGTCGATGATGGAGATCCGGGCCAAATGCCGTCGGCTCAAGCAGCGCAACGACCTCTCGCTCGTGGTCATCGACTACCTCCAGCTGATGCAGTCGGGCGGCTCGCGCCGTCCCGAGAGCCGTCAGCAGGAGGTCTCGGACATGTCCCGAAACCTCAAGCTGCTGGCGAAGGAGCTGGAGGTCCCCGTGATCGCGCTCTCCCAGCTGAACCGTGGTCCGGAACAGCGCACCGACAAGAAGCCGATGGTCTCCGACCTCCGTGAATCGGGTTCGATCGAGCAGGACGCGGACATGGTGATCCTGCTGCACCGTGAGGACGCGTACGAGAAGGAGTCCCCCCGTGCGGGTGAGGCGGACCTGATCGTGGCCAAGCACCGTAACGGCCCCACGGCCACGATCACGGTGGCCTTCCAGGGCCACTACTCACGCTTCGTGGACATGGCCAACACGTAGCATCCGACCATGGATGAGCTTGCTGAGGACCTGGAACTTCTCCCCTCCACCCGACGTGCGTTGAGGCACCGGATCGCCGTCGCGCAGAGCGAAGGGCGGGCGCCGTCCGTGGTGGCGACCGTCCTGCGTGGCGGTGAAGTGGTCTGGGAGGGCTCCCGGACCTCGGTCGAGGGGCACGGCCCGGACGGCGACGTGCAGTACCGGATCGGGTCGATCACCAAGACGTTCACGGCGGTCCTCGTGATGCGGCTGCGGGACGAGGGTCTGATCTCGCTCGCCGATCCGTTGGAGAAACACCTGACGGGAACTGCTGCCGGTCAGGTGACCATCGGCCAACTTCTCTGCCACACCAGTGGGTTGGCGGCGGAAACACCCGGCGAGTGGTGGGAGCGCACCCCCGGCGCGCAGCGGCCCGAGCTCGGCGACGTGCTGGGGGAGGAGCCCTTCAAACTGACGCCGGGAACCAGGCACCACTACTCCAACCCCGGTTACACCCTGCTGGGTTCGCTGGTGGAGGCGGTGCGTGGACGGTCCTGGGAAGAGGCGCTGCGCGCCGAGGTGCTGGAGCCGCTGGGGCTGGAGCGCACGAGCGGACAGCCGCAGGCTCCGCACGCGGGCGGCTGGGCGGTGCACCCCTGGGCCGACGTGATGATGCCCGAACCCCTGGAGGACCTCGGGCTGATGGCCGCGGCCGGCCGGCTGTGGTCCACGACCCGGGACCTGGCACGGTTCGCCGCCTTCCTGCTGCGCGGTGACGAGCGCGTCCTGTGCGCCGAGTCCGTACGGGAGATGCGTACGGCGGCCTCGCCCCCGGAGCCCGGGACCGCCGAGCAGGGATACGGGCTGGGCCTGCAACTGGCCTCCGTCGGAGGGCGCAAGCTCGTGGGGCACAGCGGATCGCTGCCCGGCTTCGTCGCGGGGCTGTGGCTGAGCGAGGCGGACGACCTGGCGGCCGTGGTGCTGGCGAACTGCACCTCGGGACTTCCTGCCTCGACGGTGGCTGCGGATCTCGTGGGGATCGTGGCGGACGCCGAACCGCGTTTCCCGCGGCCGTGGCGGCCGTTCCTGGAGTCGGACCACGTGCCGCTCGAACTGTGCGGTCCCTGGTACTGGGGGACTTCGCCCCAAGTGGTGCGCCTGACGGCGGACGGGCTGCTGGAACTGGGCCCGGTGGGCGTGAGCGGGCGCACGGCCCGGTTCCGGGCGGAGCCGGACGGCAGCTGGACCGGGCTTTCCGGCTACTACGCCGGTGAGACGCTGCGGGCGGTGCGCCGTGCCGACGGCTCGGTGAGCCATCTCGACCTGGCGTCCTTCGTGTTCACCCGGGAGCCGTACGATCCCGACGCCCCGGTGCCGGGCGGGGTGGACCCGCAGGGCTGGCGGGGCATCGGCTGACGGTCCGGGTACGGTCCGGTCCGGGGCCTCGTCGGCCGCGGACCGGTGAACGGATCAGGCTACGAGTTCACGTTCCAGCGGCGTACGGAAGCGCGGGGTGATCCGGGCCTCTCCCACCCATGTGGCGAGTCGCCCGGCCTCGGCGGTGATCGCCTGCTCGGCGGCCCGGCCGGGGTTGCCCAGCAGCCGCCAGACGATCTCACCGTCGGGACGCTGCGCCCAGCCGCCCACGATCTCGCCGTTCCACCACACGGTGGGGCCGATGTTGCCGGCGTAGTCGAACAGGGCGCTCCGGTGGGCGGGGTCGAGGTGGAAACCGCGGTCGGCCCATCCCATACCGGTGGGGTCGAGTCCGGGCAGCAGCGCCGCCCAGGGCTCCGGCGCCGGTTCCTGCCCCGTGTCCCCCGGGCCGACCAGGGCGGTGCTCCCGTCCTCCAGGCGGACCTGGTCGGGGCCCACGGCGACGAGCGCCTTGCGGACCTCCGTGAGGGTCCACCCGGTCCACCACTTGAGGTCGGCCTCGGTGGCGGAGCCGTAGGCGTGCAGCCATCGGCGGGCGATCTCGGCGCGGGCCTCGGCGGCGGGTACGGCGGGCCAGGGCTCGGTGTGGACCCAGCGGTACTGGCTGGAGGTCCATGAGCCGCGTGGTCGGTCACGGCGGATCCGGCCGTCGGCGGCGAGCAGTCGGATGACCCGGGTGGCGACCCCCTGCTCGGTCTCGTACTTCTTGCCACGGCTGATGGTGATCTTCTGGCGCAGCGCGGGTACGGCCGCGGACAACTGGCTTCCCGTGGAGGGGCCGTGGATGTCGAGCGCGGTGAGCGCGGCGGCTTCCGCTTCGGCGAGCCACGCGGCGTCGAGTCCCTGTCCGTCCTCGTCGAGGTGCTTGAGGAGGGTGCGGCGCTCCTTCGCGGCGATCGCGCGGGCGGTGGAGGCGTCGACGTGCGGGGCGAGCTCGGTGGAGACCGCGAAGAGCGTGTTGCGCATGCTGAGCAGGCGCACGAGGCTTACGTCCTCGTAGAGCGCCCGCTCGATCGTGTCCGGGCCGCCCGCGGTGAGCCGGGCGCGCGCCGAGAGGAAGACGGTCGCGGCGTCGGTGGCATGCAGGGCGACGACGGAGTCCGCGGCCTCCGCGGCGGTCGCGGCGTGGGCCGACGGAGCCAGGCGGTGGCGCCGGCCGAGCCGGTGGCGTCGCTCGGCGGTGGTGACGAGAGGGAGGCTCATCCTCCCGATCGTAGGCCGGGTCGCCGATGCGACGGCCCGGCCCACGGGAAGTCCGGTCAGAGCTGGAGCTTGAACCCGACGTGCGAGGCGGTGAAGCCGAGCCGTTCGTAGAAGCGGTGGGCATCGGTCCGGGTGGCGTCCGAAGTCAGCTGCACCAGCGCGCAGTTCTCGGCACGGGATTTCTCGACGGCCCATTCGATGAACCGGGTGCCCAGGCCGCCGCCACGTTCGTCGGCGTGTACGCGGACGCCCTCGATGATGGAACGGGTGGCTCCCTTGCGGGAGAGCCCCGGGACGATCGTCAGCTGGAGGGTGCCCACGACACGGTCGGCGCGGACGGCGACGACCAGATGCTGGTTCGGGTCGGATGTGAGGCGCTTCAGTGCCGCGAGGTACGGGGTGAGGTCCTCCGGGGACTCGCGGGTGGCGCCGAGCGGGTCGTCGGCCAGCATGGCGACGATGGCGGGCACATCGGCCTCGGTGGCCGGCCGGATCGTCAGCTCGGGAATGTCGGTCATGACGCGTTCTCCTCTCAGCCCGCGGCCACGGTGAGCGGCGCCCACCGGCGGGTCCAGTCGCCGGGCAGGTCGGGGATGTCCCGCGTCATGACGGCGTTGAAGGCGACGGAGGCCAGGCCCCGGTCCTTGAGCCAGGCGAGGAGTTCCTCGTGCCGTACGTCCACGTCGGTGCGTAGCTCCCGGTCGGTGCCGGTCGCCAGCGCGGTGACCAGGGACTGGGCGGTCGCGGTGTCATGGGCGATCAGCGGGCCGATGACCTGGGTGTCCATATTGGGCCAGGCCGCGGCGTAGCCGGTGAGTGTGCCGTCCCCGGAGCGGTCCTCGGCGACGACCAGCCGGTCGGCGAAGGAGGGGAGCCGGGTGATCATGTGGGTCCGGTCGGTGCCGAAGACCTCGGTGTCCAGGCGCAGGATGCGCGGCAGGTCCTCCGCGGTCGCCGGCCGGATCCGGGAGGTTCCGCTTGTGGCGGGGGCGGTCTCGTGTCGGAAGGCGCCCCTCAGCATCTCGGCGCGGCCGGTGGTCTCGAAGCCCAGTTCCTCGTACAGGGGTCGTCCGTACGGAGTGGCGTGCAAGGTGAGGGGAACGCCCTTGAGTACGCCGTCGCAGACGTGGGTCATCAGACGGCGGCCCAGACCCTGGCGGGCGAAGCGGTCGGCCACGAGGACCATCCCGATGGCGGCGAGCTCCGGACCGGCGTGCGATTCGCCGTAGCGGGTGACCACGCATGCGGCCGCGAGTCCCCGGCCGTCCGGGGCGTCGACGCCGTAGCCGCTTCCTGCGGCGAGGAGCAGACGCCACTTGTGTTCCTCGCGGAGCCATCCGCGATCTTCGGACAGGTCGGCGCAGCGGTGGAGATCATCCACGGTCAGCGCTCGGATCGGTAGATCGGTGATGTGTGGTGGTGTCACCCGGCCCAGACTGGATCATGGACCGGGAGTCGTCCAGAGGGTTTGCGGGTGGATGTTTCACGTGAAACGCCAGGCGCCGCGACACGGGGTGCCGGACGATGTTTCACGTGAAACGCGGTGTTTCACGTGAAACGGACCGGCTAGCCTCGTGGGCTATGACCCTCCTGCACCTCTTCGATCTCGACGGGACGCTGATGTACGGCTCGTCCTCGCCGGTCGAGATCTCTCGGCAGCTCGGGCTGAGCGCCGAGATCGCCGAGCTGGAACGAGCCTTCGGCGCACAGAAGATGAGGCCGCACCAGTTCTCGGTGGCCGCCCACGCGCTCTGGGCCGATCTGACGCCCGCCCACGTCCGGGCGGCGTTCGACGGGGCTCCCTGGCTCGCGGGGATCCGGGACGTGTGGCAGGAGATCCGGGAACGCGGGGACTACTGCGCGGTGATCTCCCTGTCTCCGTCGTTCTTCGTGGAGCTGCTGCTGGAGTGGGGTGCGGATGCCGCACACGGCTCGGTCTTCCCGGCGGTGCCCTTCACACGTCCCGTGGAGGAGTCCGGGATCCTCACGCCCGAGGGCAAGGTCATGGTGGCGGACCGGCTCTGCGCGCAGTTCGGTGTGAGCCGGGACGACTGTGTCGCCTACGGGGATTCGGTGACCGACGCCTTGCTCTTCGACGTGGTGCCGGTTTCGGTGGCGGTCAATGCGCGGCCTTTCCTGGCCGAGCGGGCGACCCATGTCTACGAAGGTCGGGATCTGCGAGAGGCATACCAGCTCGTGGGATTGACGCGCCCGGGAGTTGACGCATCTTAGGAGGAAAGTGGGTTCGAAACGCGGATTTTCTGCATTTCCCCGCAGGCCTCTGAGTCGGCCGGCACGCTGTGAAACCCGGAACCACGGATTCACAGGCCGTGGCGTGTGCAGACCGACCGAGATGCTCGAAGCGAGGCACCGCATGGACGCTCCGCCCACCAGATCGGCCAGACGCGAATCGGCCCGGATATCCGGCGAGGGCGGTGCGATCGAGCCCTCACCGGATGCCGTACTCATCCGCCGGACCCTCGCGGAGATCGCCCCCGTCGCCGACAAGGTGACCTCGTACTTCTACGCTCTGGTCTTCACCGGGCACCCCGAGGTGCGCGGCATGTTCCCCGTCGCCATGGACGTGCAGCGGGACCGCCTGCTGAAGGCGCTGCTGACCGCGGCCGAGCACATCGACAATCCCGCCGTCCTCGTCCCCTACCTGCGCCGACTGGGCGCCGGGCATCGCAAGTACGGCACGATGGCCGGTCATTACCCGGCGGTCGGCGAGGCCCTCGTCGGGGCACTGGCCTGCTACGCGCACCACAGCTGGGGGCCCGAGGCACAGGCCGCCTGGGTACGCGCGTACACCGCGATCTCCCAGATCATGATCGACGCGGCGGCGGAGGAGGAGGTGAAAGCCCCGGCTTGGTGGAACGCCGAGGTGGTCTCGCACGATCTGCGCACCCCGGACATCGCGGTGCTGACGGTCCGCCCCGACCAGCCCTACGCCTTCCTCGCCGGCCAGTACGCGAGCCTGGAGACCCCGTGGTGGCCGCGGGTATGGCGGCACTACTCCTTCGCCTCGGCGCCGCGCGCCGACGGACTGCTGTCCTTCCACGTCAAGGCCGTCCCCGCGGGCTGGGTCTCCAACGCGCTGGTGCGGCACGCCCGACCGGGAGACGTCCTGCGCCTGGGACCGCCGGCCGGGTCGATGGTGGTGGACCACACCACGGACAACGGCATGCTGTGCCTGGGCGGGGGCACGGGGATCGCGCCGATCAAGGCGCTCATCGAGGACGTGGCCGAGCACGGCGAGCGGCGTCCGGTCGAGGTGTTCTTCGGGGCCCGCAGCAACAGCGACCTCTACGACAAGGACACGCTGCTGGGGCTCCAGCGCTCGCATCCGTGGCTGTCGGTGCGCCCGGTGGTCGGCGACGGCCTGGCCGGACAGCTGCCGCAGGCCGTGGGTGAGCACGGGCCGTGGAGCTCGTACGACGCGTTCATCTCCGGGCCGCCCGCGATGATCCGCAACGGAGTGGACGAGCTCCTGCGGATCGGCATCCCCTGCGAGCGGATCCGGCACGACGCGGTGGAGGAGCTCGCCGGCATCGCCGGCTGAGACCGGAGGCAGCCCCGGTCTCAGGCCGGACTCAGCCCAGGTCGGGAGCGTGCATGGCGCGGACACCCTCGATGTTGCCGTCGAGATAGTGCCGCAGGGACAGCGGGACGAGGTGGACGGCGGCGATGCCCACCCTGCTGAAGGGCACGCGGACGATCTCGTACTCACCCTCGGGTTCGTCGATCTCGGGGCCGTGCCGGAGGCTCGGGTCCATCGATTCGAGGTGGCAGACGAAGAAGTGCTGCACCTTCACGCCGGTCACCCCCCTGTCGGCGATGTGCTCGACGGTGTCGACGAAGCAGGGGACCACATCGGTGATCTTCGCGCCGAGTTCTTCGTGGACCTCCCGGTGGAGCGCGTCGACGACGGTGGGGTCCGAGGGCTCCACTCCTCCGCCGGGGGTGAGCCAGTACGGGTCGACGCCGGGCCTGGTGCGTTTGATGAGGATCAGGTCGTCACCGTCGAGCAGGATCGCGCGGGCGGTGCGTTTGACCACGGGACGTTCGGTCATGGGAGAAGAGTGGCCCGCCACTCCGCTTCTGAAACGCGCCACGGTCGGAAAAGGGTCGACTCACCAGTGCGCGGCGGCGTCCAGCAGCCGGTCGTGCGCCCGGGCGAGGTGGGCGAGGGCCAGACTCCCGGTCCGTACGACCAGGAACCAGGTACGCAGCGGCGGCACCGCGGGCTCCGCCAACGCCACGATCCGACCGCTGTCGAGGGCGTCCTGGCACAGGTAGCGGGGCAGGACGGCGAGCCCGGCGCCTGCTCGGACGCATTCC
This sequence comes from Streptomyces sp. CLCI03, assembly GCF_053615355.1. Lineage (NCBI taxonomy): Bacteria > Bacillati > Actinomycetota > Actinomycetes > Kitasatosporales > Streptomycetaceae > Streptomyces > Streptomyces sp. CLCI03. Next base: position 4,175,782 of record NZ_CM132132.1, read on the forward strand.
AGCACGGCTCGCAGGTCCGGCACGACCACGGTGGCGGCCAGGAACCTGGCATCGGGCAGGGTGTCGAAGACGCCGGTCCAGTAGCGGGTGACGAGCGGCAGGCTCTCGTGGACCTCGACGAGGGGGATGCCGTCCAGGGCGGCGCAACCCTCCTCGCGCAGCCGGTCCATGTCGACGAGGGCCGCCCAGTACGGCGCGGCGACCAGGACGTGCTCCTCGTCGCACAGCGCGGTGGCGGTGAAGAGCCCACCCCGTGGGTGGGCGGTGGTGACGACGAGGTCGTGATGGCCGGCGGCGAGCCCGTGAAGGCTCGCCTCGGCGTCGGTCTGCGGGGTGGCGCGCAGGGTGTGCCCCTGGCCGACCAGGAGGGCGAGGGCCGGCAGCACACGCAGGCACAGGAACTCGGGGGACCCGGCGACATGGAGGGTGCGTAACGCACCGGTGGCCCCGCGCTCGGACTCGGTGATCCGCAACAGGGCGTCCAGGTGCGGGGCCGCCTTGTGGGCCAGCTCGTCGCCGACGGCGGTGGGGGTGACGCCACGGGCCCGGCGATGGAAGAGCGGGCGCCCCAACTGTCGTTCCAGGGTGCGGATCTGTGAGGTCACGGCGGGCTGCGACAGCCCGAGGAGGGTGGCTGCCCGGGTGAACGAGCCCGCCCGGTGGACGGCGACGAAGGTGCGCAGCAGGGTCAGGTCCATCGCTGCACCTCTCGGTGGGGGCCTTCAACTATAAATATGCAGATAGGTCCCTGTCGTTACCGTGATTGGACTCTGACGCAGAGTCAATTAGCCTTGTCGCGTGGTTCTTCACGCGGGAACCCGGGGCGGTCCGAGCCACCAGGGGGGAGGCTCGGACCGTTCTCCACGACGAGGCACCTGCCCGGTTCAGCCCCGGGCGCCCGCGTGGTCAAGGGCGCGCAGCACGTCCGCGACCAGGTCCTCGGTGTCCTCCGCGCCGGCGGAGAAGCGGATGAAGCCCTCCGGCACGGCGTCGCCGCCCCAGCGCCCGCGCCGCTCGGCGGTGGACCGTACCCCGCCGAAACTCGTGGCGTCCTCGACCAGGCGCAGGGCCGCCATGAACCGCTCCGCGTGTGCGCGGTCGGGCAGGGTGAAGGAGACCACCGACCCGAAGCCCCGCATCTGTCGGGCGGCCGTCTTGTGCGAGCGATCCGTGGCGAGCCCCGGATAGCGCAGTCCCCTCACGTCCGTCCGGTGCGTCAGCGCCTCGGCCACGGCCTGTGCGTTGGCCCACTGGCGCTGCGCGCGCAGCTGGATCGTGGCGAGCGAGCGGTGGGCGAGCCAGGCCTCCATGGGGCCCGGGATCGCGCCGACGATCTTGCGCCACCGCCGGACGCGGGCGGCGAGCTCCGGATCGCGGCACACGACGTACCCGAGCAGGACGTCGCCGTGGCCGGTGAGGCCCTTGGTGCCGCTCGCCACCGAGAAGTCCGCCCCCAGCTCCAAGGGGCGTTGCCCGAGCGGGGTGGCCAGGGTGTTGTCGACGGCGACCAGGGTCCGGCCGGCATGTGCCGCGTCCACGAGGCGGCGTACGTCGCACACGTCGAGCCCGGGGTTGGACGGGGTCTCGATCCACAGCAGTCGGGCCCCGTCGAGGGCCGCGAGCTGGGCGTCGTCACCGGTCGGAGCGGTGCGCACGTGGATCCCGTACGCCTCCAGCTGCTCACGCAGCAGGGGCAGCGCCTGGTAGCCGTCGTCGGGCAGGACCACGGTGTCGCCGGAGTGCGTCTGGGAGAGGAGGACGGCGGAGACCGCCGCCATGCCGGAGGCGAAGACGATGGTGTGCACGTCCTCGCCGGGAGCCTCCAGTTCCCCGATCGCGCGTTCCAGCAGCGTCCAGGTCGGGTTGGTGTCACGGCCGTACGCGTACGGACCCTCGACGTCGCCGGGGAGGTGGAAGTGGGCGGCGAAGACAGGTCCGGGCAGCGGCGGCTCGTTCTTGACGGCCTCGGGCAGTCCGGCCCGGACGGCGCGGGTGCCGTCGCTGAGCCCGGCCGCTCCGGCTCCCTGGGGGGCGTGTTCGTTCATGGGGTGGGCTCCTTCACGGCGGCGCGTACGGCATCCAGCAGGCCGGGGCTCGCGGCCTCGACCAGCTCCAGGCACTCCTCGAACCCGTCGAGCGACCCGTAGTAGGGATCCGGTACGTCGGTCTCGGTGGCCGAGGCCGCCGGATCGTAGGACCGCAGCAGCCGCACCTTCGCGGCGTCGTGCGCGGTGGGCGCGAGTGCCCGGAGGTCCCGCAGATGCCCGGCGTCGAGCGCGATGACGAGGTCCAGACGCGCGAACCAGGAGGACCGGAACCGGCGGGCCCGGTGGTCCTGCTCGTAGCCGGCCGCCTCCAGGACGGCGACGGTGCGCGGATCGGCGCCGTCCCCCTCGTGCCAGCCGCCGGTCCCGGCGCTGTCCACCTCGACCAGGGCGGCTAGTCCGTCCGCCGCCACATGGGCGCGGAAGACCGACTCGGCCATGGGGGAGCGGCATATGTTGCCCGTGCAGACGAAGCAGACGCGGTACATGGCAGGCCCGTTCAGTTCTTGTCGGGCAGGACCATGTTCATGGCCCAGGAGACGATGGAAATGATCAGGCCGCCGAGAAGGGCGGTCCAGAAGCCGTCGACATGGAAGCTGAGATCGAGCTTCGAGGCCAGCCACGAGGTCAGCAGCAGCATCAAGGCGTTCACCACGAGGGTGAACAGGCCGAGGGTGAGAATGAAAAGCGGCAGCGAGAGCAGCTTCACCAACGGCTTGACGAGCAAGTTGACGAGGCCGAAGACCAGCGCGACCAGGATCAGGGTGAGCGCCCGTCGGCCCGTGCTGCTGCCGTCGTCGAGGGTGATGCCGGAAAGCAGCCAGATGGCGACGGCCAGGGCCGCCGCGTTGGCGAGCGTCTTGACTACGAAATTCGTCATGTGTCTGATCGTGGCAGAGAAGATCCCGGTGGGACATCCGCAGATCAGCGGATGCGAGGGAACGATCGAGTACAAGGGGCACAACGACGATGAAAGCCTTCCGGCTTGACGAGCTCGAAGCGGAGCGGGCCGCGAACGACGGCGCCTATCTGCAGTTCCTGCGCGAGCGGAACATGTCGGTCGGGCTGTACGCGCTCGACGCCGGACAGATCGATCCGCAGCTTCCGCACCGGCAGGACGAGGTGTACTTCGTCGTCAGCGGCCGGGCCTCGATCACCGTCGGGGAGGAGACCACGACCGTGGCGCGCGGCAGCGTCGTCTACGTCCCGGCGGGTGTCGCGCACAAGTTCCACCACATCACCGAGGACCTGAAGGTGATGGTGGTCTTCTCCCCTCCGGAGGGCTGAGCGGCCCGGCCGGATGAGGGTCGCTGCCCTGATCCCCCTAAGGGGCGGATCAGGGGACTCCGGGGGCTCGCGGGCCCCGATACGAAGCCCTGGACTCCTAGCATCGAGAGCAGGAAGCAACGGACGAAGTCACGGACGAAGAAGAGGTCGAGGACATGGACGGCATCCGAGAGATATTCGCAGGCATGCCCTGGTGGGTGAAGTGGGTCGCGGTTCCGCTGCTGGCCCTCTTCGTCTTCGGCGGTGTGATCACCAGCATCCTGGGCGCGCTGATCGGGATCGTCTTCAAGCTCCTCCTGTTCGTCGGCCTCGTCGGCGGCCTGATCTTCGTCGTGAAGAAGTTCAGCGGTGGCGGCTCGAAGTCCTCCTCCGGCGAGTGGTGACCAGGAGCGGTCCGGTCGGATCCGGGATTGAGCCAGGTGAGGGAACCTGACCCGCTGAACGGCTCACATCCCCGGAATCGGTGGATAGAGTGGCAATCTATGCCGTTCCCTGGGCACCGAAAGCCGGTACCACCGCTCCGACCTGCCGCCCTGACCTGCGGCGACGTAAACGAGCCGCCGAGTACGACCCCCAGGAGCCACGGCACGCGCGGGGGCGGCCCCCGCAGGGCGGGCCTCCCCAAAGGCCCGCCGCCACGCCTGGGGGTGAGCTTTGTCTCCGGTTCACAATGCCGGTGTGCCGACTCTGATCGCTTCGGTGCAGCGCGCGCTGAGGCTGCTCGAAGCGGCGGGGTCCCATAGCGGGGGAGCCCCGGCGAAACAGCTGGCGCGCGAGGCCGGGCTCCCGCTTCCCACCGCGTACCACCTGCTGCGCACACTGACGCACGAGGGCTATCTGCGCAGAGTGCGCGGAGTGTTCGTACTGGGCGAGGCCGCGGCCCGGCTCGCCGGTGGGGGACTCCAGCAGAAACGTCGCAGCATGATCCTCGACTCGCTCGCGCACTTCCGCGACGTGGTCGGGGCCCCCGTCTACTTCGCGGTCTACCGCGAGGGCGAGATCGAGGTCGTGGGTGTCTCGGACACTCCGGCCAGCCCGGCCTGCGAGGAATGGGCCGACTTCCGTGAGACCGGCCACGCGCACGCCATCGGGCAGTGCCTGCTGGGGCAACTCGACGAGAAGACGCGCAAGGACTACTACGACCGTCATCCGGTCGAGGCCATCACCCCCTATACCGTCCGTGATCTGCGGTCCCTGGAAAACCGGATCGGGGCGCTCGGGCGAATGCAGCCGGTGATCGAACGTCAGGAATATGCCCTCGGCACGATCTGTGCCGCCATCCCCCTTACGGCCGGCGATACGGTCGCGACGATGGCCATTTCTCTACCCCTCCACCAAGAAGAACGATTGCTCTATGTAGTCGATCGGCTACGGAGTGAAGTAGGCGCGCTGTTGAGCACCCTCTCGTTCTCTATCAGTATCTGAAAACTCACTCCTTGTGATCTGCTACCGCTTCCACCACTCTTGTCAAGTGGGTCCTGGGGGATCATTCCTGGCCACTTCAACTACAGCGGGGTAGTCAATGCGCGAGTCGGTACAGGCAGAGGTCATGATGAGCTTCCTCGTTTCCGAGGAGCTCTCGTTCCGGATTCCGGTGGAACTCCGGTACGACGCACGCGACCCCTACGCAGTCCGCCTGACCTTCCACCTTCCCGGAGATGCGCCCGTGACCTGGGCGTTCGGCCGGGAACTCCTTCTCGACGGCATCAACAAGCCATGCGGTGACGGCGATGTGCACATCGCTCCCACCCACCCGGAGGATCTGTCCGACGTCCACATCCGCCTCCAGGTCGGCGGCGACCGGGCCCTGTTCCGCGCCAGCGCGGCGCCGCTCGTCGCGTTCCTCGACCGGACCGACCGGATCGTTCCCCTCGGACAGGAGCGCAACCTCGGAGACTTCGAGGAGAACCTCGACGAGGCCCTCGGCAAGATCCTCGCCGAAGCGCAGCAGAACGAGCAGAACGCCGGCTGACCTGCCGACCTGCCGACCTGCCGACCTGCCGACCTGCCGATCAGCCGGCCGGCTGATCGGTGATCCGGAGACCCGGAGATCAGCGCTTGCGCCGCTTCCCCCGGCCGCGGACCGGCCCTGCGGCCGGGGCGCCGGCCGGGGATCCCGGTCGGTCGGCGGAAACCACCAGCGCGGCCAGCGCCGTTGTCACGGGCACCGAGGCCACCAGGCCGATCGACCCCACGAGGGTCCGTACGATCTCCTCCGCCACCAGCTCGCTGTTGGCCACCGAACCCATGCTGCTGTTCGCGATCGAGAACAGAAGGAGCAGCGGCAGCGCGGCACCCGCGTAGGCCAGTACCAGGGTGTTGACCACCGACGCGATGTGGTCGCGACCGATCCTGATCGCCGCCCGGTAGAGGGCGCGCGGCCCCATCGAGGGGTCCGCGTGGTGCAGTTCCCACACCGCCGACGTCTGGGTGACCGTCACGTCGTCGAGCACGCCCAGCGATCCGATGATCACGCCTGCGAGCAGCAAACCACTCATGTCGATGTCCGGGTACAGCCCGTGGATCAGCCCGGTGTTGTCGTCTGTGTTGCCGCTGAGGAACGCCCAGTCGATGAACCCCGAACCGAGCAGCCCGATCAGCAACAGCGAGACGAGCGTGCCGAGGACGGCCACCGAGGTACGGGCGGTCAGCCCGTGGCACATGTAGAGCGCGATCAGCATGATGGCGCTCGCCCCGACCACCGCGACGACCAGCGGGTTCGAACCCTGCAGGATGGCCGGGAGGATGAAGAGGGTCAGCACGCCGAAGCTGACCACCAGCGCGACCAGCGCGAACAGCCCGCGCATCCGCCCGACGAGGACGACGGCGGCCGCGAAGATGCCGGCCAGCAGCGCCATCGGGAGCTTGCGGTTCACGTCGATCACCGAGTACTGGAGGTCGCGGGGCGCGTCCGGCGCGTAGGCCACCACCACCTCCTGACCGTCCTCCAACTGCCGTGGTGCGCCCGGCTGGACGACCTCCACGAAGGTGCGGCCCTTGTCCGGCCCGGTGCTGACCTCGACGGTGGCCTTCTTGCACTCACCGGTCTGCTCGGCCTGCGCCTGGCGGCCCTCCGGGGTGGAAGGAGCCGCGGTCGTCGGGACCTGAGCGGCGTTCACGGTTTTGCAGTCGACCTGTTCGAGCGCGGTGACCACGCCCTGCTGGGTCTGCCGGTCGAACCCCACCCCCGTGCGCTCGTGGCCGGGGGCGCCGCCCGGCCAGAGCACCACCATGCCGACGAAGACGGCCGCGGCGAAGGGGATCAGTACGGCGGCGATGACCTTGCGCAGGTGTTGGGAGACGGGGGCCGCCGGGCCGTGGCCATGGCCGTGTCCGTGGCCATGGCCGTGGGACCGATCCGATGGGCGCCCGCCGGAGCCGCCGCCCGCGTGCCCGCCGGAATGCGGGTCGGGATGCCCGTCGGGATGCCCGTCCGAGTGCCCGTCGGACGGTCTCGCGGACGGTCCGGGGCCCTCATGCGGGTGGCCGATGTGGCCAACGGTCTCTGTGGGCTCGATGGGGGGCTGCGGCGAGGGCGTCACCAGCAGATCATCGCAAGAGATGAGGGGGCCCACTGTTCAGCACGCCATGGATGACGCTAGCGTGGGGGCACCTTTGCACAACGCGGGAGCTCGGAGCACCGGGCTGAGAGGACGCTGATCACCGTACGGGCATCACAGATGCCTACGGGAAGAGGCTGCGTCGACCGCCGAACCTGTTACCGGGTAATGCCGGCGTAGGGAGATCAGGTCTCATGACCATTCAGGACGCACGCACGCCTGCCGTCAGCCAGGACGCCGACGGCTCGACCGAGCGCAAGCCGGGCTGGCACAAGGGCTACGTGGCGGGCTCCCGCCCCGACATCCGGGTGCCGGTCCGCCAGGTCCACCTCACCAACGGCAAGGACGTGACGCTCTACGACACGTCCGGTCCGTACACCGACCCCCAGATCGAGACCGACGTCCGCCGGGGTCTCGCGCCGCTGCGCGAGAACTGGATCATCAGCCGCGGGGACACCGAGGAGTACGCGGGCCGCCCCGTGCGCCCCGAGGACGACGGCATCAAGCACACCTCGCCGCGCGGTGGCCTCAAGAACCTCGACGCGGTCTTCCCGGGCCGTCCCCGCCAGCCCCGCCGAGGCCGCGACGGCGCCGCCGTCACACAGCTCGCGTACGCCCGCCGGGGCGAGATCACCCCGGAGATGGAGTACGTCGCGATCCGCGAGAACGTCTCCCCCGAGGTCGTCCGCGAGGAGATCGCCGCAGGTCGCGCGGTACTTCCGGCGAACGTGAACCACCCCGAGATCGAGCCGATGATCATCGGCAAGCGGTTCCTGGTGAAGGTCAACGCCAACATCGGCAACTCCGCGGTCACCTCCTCCATCGAGGAGGAGGTCGACAAGATGACCTGGGCGACCAAGTGGGGCGCCGACACGGTCATGGACCTCTCGACCGGCCGCAACATCCACACCACCCGCGAGTGGGTGCTGCGCAACTCCCCCGTCCCGATCGGCACCGTGCCGCTCTACCAGGCGCTGGAGAAGGTCGACGGCCGCGCCGAGGACCTGACCTGGGAGATCTACAAGGACACGGTGATCGAGCAGGCCGAGCAGGGCGTCGACTACATGACGGTCCACGCCGGCGTGCTGCTGCCCTACGTGCCGCTGACCGCCCGTCGCAAGACCGGCATCGTCTCGCGCGGTGGCTCGATCATGGCCGCGTGGTGCCTCGCGCACCACAAGGAGAACTTCCTCTACACGAACTTCGAGGAGCTCTGCGAGATCCTCGCGACGTACGACGTCACGTACTCCCTCGGCGACGGTCTGCGCCCCGGCTCGATCGCGGACGCCAACGACGCGGCCCAGTTCGCCGAACTGAAGACGCTGGGCGAGCTGAACACGATCGCCAAGCGTCACAACGTCCAGACGATGATCGAGGGCCCGGGCCACGTCCCGATGCACAAGATCAAGGAGAACATCGACCTCCAGCAGGAGATCTGCGAGGAGGCGCCGTTCTACACGCTCGGCCCGCTGACCACGGACGTCGCGCCCGCCTACGACCACATCACCTCGGGCATCGGCGCCGCGATGATCGCCTGGTGGGGTACCGCGATGCTCTGCTACGTGACGCCCAAGGAGCACCTGGGCCTGCCCAACCGTGACGACGTCAAGACCGGCGTCATCACGTACAAGATCGCGGCGCACGCCGCCGACCTGGCCAAGGGGCACCCGGGCGCCCAGGAGTGGGACGACGCCCTGTCGGACGCGCGGTTCGAGTTCCGCTGGGAGGACCAGTTCAACCTGGCCCTGGACCCGGACACGGCCCGCGAGTTCCACGACGAGACCCTCCCGGCGGAGCCGGCCAAGACCGCGCACTTCTGCTCCATGTGCGGTCCGAAGTTCTGCTCGATGAAGATCTCGCAGGACATCCGTCGTGAGCACGGTGGCGACCTGAAGGCGGAGGAGATCCAGGCGGGCATGGCGGAGAAGTCCGCCGAGTTCGCGGCCTCGGGCAGCCGCGTCTACCTGCCGCTGGCCGACTGACGCGGGCCGGCACGGCTGACGGAGAGGACCCGCGACCCTATGGGGGGAGTCGCGGGTCCTGAGCCGTCCCGCCGTACGGCCCGGGTTGCCCGGCGGAGGTCACTCCGGCCGGTGTTCCGGGCCGCCGAAGTCCGGGCTCGTGAAGTCCGGAGGTGTGTAGCCGGGCCGGGGACTCTCCGACGGGGACCCCGGACTGGTGAAGTCCGGCCGGCTGTATCCCAGGTTGGGGATGCGGCCGGCCGCCGGTGTGCGGGGGGTCGGAAAGCCCGGGCCGGCGCTCGGGTCGGCCAGGGCGTCCCGCAGGAACGGCACGATGCCGCGTTCCAGCAGCGCGTGCCGCCAGGCCTCGCGGGCCCGGGCGACCTCGTCGGGTATCGCCTCGGTCTCGTCCGCCGCCACCTCGGTCGAGCTGTTGCGGACGGCCGTCACCAGCAGCCCGATCACCGCGACGAGCAGGGCGGCCGCGGTCAGCCCGCCGAAGAGCCAACCCGCCGTCAGCATCGTCTCGGCGAAGGCCGGTTCGGGCTCGATCATCTTCAGGATGTAGCCGACGAGCAGGAAGATCAGCATGGCGGTGCCCGCCAGGACGGGCGCGAGGACCGCGACCACGGCGCTGATGCCCGCGCCGCCACCGCTGCCCTGGGCGTCGTCCTCGTCTCCCGTCGTGCCGGGTGAGGCCAGTGCCTCGTCGCGTCGTTCCTCGCGGACCTTCACGTAGTGGACGTACTCGGCGGCGGCCGCGGCCGCCAGCAGGGCGCTGGCGCCCTGGGCCATGGTGCGCAGCTGTTCGGCGTTCAGCCGTTCGCCGAGGGTGGCGAGCTCGGGCCGCTCGTGCGCGGCGCGCAGCGCCTCGTCGACGAGCCGATCGAACTCCGGTCGGTCTTCGGTCAGCAGGTGCGGAGCGCTGGTCATGTGCATCCCCCGATGCTCCGTAGAAGCCGGTATGCCCGCGTAGACCCGGGCGCCGGCACAAACGGAGGAGAGCCTGCTACGGATAGAGCGATGGTAGAGCGCCCACGCCACGCCGTGACAGGGGCTTTCCGGAAATACCCCTCTCCGTAAGCTCTCAGTCGCTCAGGGGGAGTTGTACGACGAGCAGTTTGCCCGCCATCGTCACCCCGCCGTCCATCGCGATGGCCAGCCCTTCCGCGTACACGTGCGGGCCGTCCACGGCCTCGGGGCCGCGCGAATCGTCGCCGTCCTCGGTGCCGACCTCGCCGAGCAGGTACGGGATGGGGCTGTGCCCGTGGACGACGCGGCTGCCGCCGTAGGTGTCGAGGAGCTCCCGTACGGCCGCCGGGCCGGTCCCCTCGTCGCGGAAGGCGAACCGCTTGGTGAACTTGCGGAAGAGGTCCCAGGTGATGTCGGCGTCGCCGCGGTTGAGGAGCTCGTGGATGGTGTCGTTGACGTCCTCGACGGAGTCGCCGTAGTCGAGGTAGGCCGTGGTGTCGGAGTGCAACAGCAGGTGGCCCTCCTCCAGGACGGCCGCGTCCAGGCGCGACATCCACTGGATGTGTACGTCCTGCAGGCGCTCCATGTCGGTGCGCTGGCCGCCGTTGAGGAGCCAGGCGGCCTGGAAGGTGGCGGTGCCGGCGCCGGAGACGACCGGGGTGTCGCCGAACCGCTTGGCGCCGATGAGCAGGAGTTCGTGATTGCCCATCAGGGCCTTGCAGTAGCCGCCGGCGGCGGCGGCCTCGGCGGAGAGCCGCATGACGAGGTCGATGACGCCGATGCCGTCGGGGCCGCGGTCGGTGAAGTCACCGAGGAACCAGAGCCGGGCGTTGCCGGCGGACCAGCGGCGCTCGGCGTCGATCAGACCCTGGGCGTGGAGTTCGGTGACGAGCTCGTCGAGGTAGCCGTGGACGTCACCGACGACGTAGAGCGGGCCGGGGCCCGCGGCCTGCTCCTGGGGCACGTACTGGACCTGGACGGTGTCGCCGGGGCCACCGAGTGCGCCGCGCCCGATGACGGGCAGGTCCCGGTAGGTCGGGGTGTAGCCCTCGGGCTCGTCCTGGTCGGGGCCCTGGGTCGACGCGTGTGCCGGTTCCACGTCGGCGTGCGGGTGGAGCCGCGTGTCGGGGTAGGCAGGCTGCTGCGCGGGCTGCTGGGGCCCGGCAGGCTGCTGCGGTACGACCGGCTGCGGTGCGACCGGCTGCTGCTGCACGGCCGGCCGCTGTGCGGGTGCCTGCGGCGGATAGCCCGGGTGCGGCGGCATGTTCGGCGCGCCGTCCTCGTAGTACGCCGGGTACTCGCCGTAGATCGGAGTCTCGCCGGGCAGCCCGGTGGACGTGGATACGGCGTACAGGGCGGGTTCGGTGACTGGAACCCGGAAGTCCCGCAGCGTGTCCGTCCGCATCGCGGGTCCCTGACCGGCCCCCTGAGTCATCGACCCCTCCACCACCGTCGCGCTGCCGTACACCTGCGGACCCTCCTGACCTCCAGGGAGGAGGGTCCGTGATGTCGTGCGCCCATCATAGGAATGCGGCTCGCGCTCTGTGACGCACCAGGGGTGGTGAATCCTTTACGGAGCGGAACGTTCCTACCGTTTTCTACCGATATCGGTGTTGCTGAAATCGTCGGCCGGTCCTCGGTCGGTGCTCGGGCGGTGTTCGGATCACCTTCGGACGGTCCTGGGTCGGCCCTTCGACAGGCCGACCGGACGGTCTGTCGGTCAGTCCTGAGCCGGCGAACGGGGCGGGCTGACGGTGGTGCGGGGCTGTCGGCGCTGCGAGGAGGTACGGATGATGAGCTCGGTCGGGACCACCTGCTCGACGGGTCGCCCGGTGTTCACTCCCTCGATCGCGTCGATGAGGAGCTGGACGACGGCGGTGCCGATGCGGCGGGGTTTGAGGGACAGGGTGGTGATGGGCGGCTCGGTGTTCGCGTAGACGGTGGACTCGCTGCAGCACACGAGCAGCAGGTCCTCGGGGACGCGCAGGCCGTAGCGGCGGGCGGCGGCGAGCAGATCGGTGCCGTTGGGGTCGAAGAGCCCGTAGACCGCGTCGGGCCGGTCGGGGCGGGCGAGGAGCCGGTCGGCGGCGACGGCGCCCGCGCACGGGTCGTGCGCGGGGTAGGACTCGTAGACCGGGTCCTGGCCGACGCGCTCGCACCAGCTGAGGTAGGCGGTGGTGGAGAGCCGGGTGTAGGTGTCGGTGGTGGTCCCGGTCAGCAGTCCGATCCGGCGGGCGCCGGCGGCGGCGAGGTGGTCGAGCAGGCCGAGTACGGCGGCTTCGTGGTCGTTGTCGACCCAGGCGGTGACGGGGAGGGAGCCTGCGGGGCGGCCGTCGGAGACCACGGGCAGACCTTGGCGGACCAGTTCGGTGACGACGGGATCGTGGTCGGAGGGATCGATGACGACGGTGCCGTCGAGGGCGACGTTGGACCACACGTCGTGGCGGGAGGTGGCGGGGAGGATGACCAAGGCGTAGCCGCGGGCGAGCGCGGCGGAGGTGGCGGCCCTGGCCATCTCGGCGAAATAGGCGAATTCGGTGAAGGTGAAAGGTTCATCCCCGTACGTCGTCACGGTCAGGCCGATGAGGCCGGACTTGCCGGTACGGAGGGTGCGGGCGGCGGCCGACGGGCGGTAGCCCAGCCGGTCGGCCACTTCGCGAACGTGGCGGCGGGTGGCGTCGGGCAGCCGTCCCTTGCCATTGAGCGCGTCGGAGACGGTTGTGATGGAGACGCCCGCCGCGGCGGCCACGTCCCTGATGCCGGCCCGGCCCTGTCGGCCGGCGGCCCGCCGGGTGGTCTCGGTCCGGCTCACCTGATGCTTCCCTGCTGCTGTCATGGCGAGCCGATAGTAGGGCTCGGTGGGGAGGGTGGTCTGGGTGCATATGCAGGCGTTGACAGGCACGTTTCTGCATGGTTCGCCACCCCCAATGACCTTGGAAATGAAGGTTTTTGGTTGCTGAGGGTGAGTGTGGAGCTTGTCGTCGGGTCCGGGCATGCCAAAACGATGCGATCTCGGGCCGTGCTCAACTCACCTGCACGAGGGATGCGCGCCACGGCGCAGGCCACCGGCGCGCGCATATATGCGTGCGCTCCCCCGCATTCCTGGCGCCCCCATTCTCGGAACGGCGGAATCCTCATAAGGTGAGCAGTATTGAGTCGACGGCGACGTCGGACGGGACGGTCGAGGAGGACCTGCGGTGAGCGAGAAGAGCCCGAAGCTGCGCGCCGAGCTGGACGGCATTCCGACATACAAGCCCGGCAAGCCGGCTGCCGCGGGAGGGCCTGTCGCGTACAAGCTGTCCTCGAACGAGAACCCGTACCCGCCGCTGTCGGGCGTGCTGGAGACCGCGGTCGCCGCGGCCGGGAACTTCAACCGGTACCCCGACATGGCCTGCACCGGCCTCGTGAACGAGCTCGCCGAGCGCTTCGGCGTGCCGGTCGAGCACATCGCCACGGGCACCGGCTCGGTCGGCGTGGCCCAGTCGCTGATCCAGTCGACCGCCGGCCCGGGCGACGAGGTGATGTACGCCTGGCGCTCCTTCGAGGCGTACCCGATCATCACGCAGATCTCGGGCGCGACCTCGGTGCGGGTTCCGCTGACCGACGGCGACGTGCACGACCTGGACGCGATGGCCGCGGCGATCACCGACCGGACCCGGCTCATTTTCGTCTGCAACCCGAACAACCCCACCGGCACGGCCGTGCGCCGCGCCGAGCTGGAGCGGTTCCTGGATCAGGTGCCCTCGGACGTCCTGGTGGTCCTGGACGAGGCGTACCGGGAGTTCGTGCGGGACACGGACGTGCCGGACGGCATCGAGCTGTACCGCAGCCGCCCGAACGTCGCCGTGCTGCGTACGTTCTCCAAGGCGTACGGGCTGGCCGGCCTGCGGGTCGGCTTCGCGGTGGCGCACGAGCCGGTGGCGGCGGCGCTGCGCAAGACGGCGGTGCCCTTCGGCGTCAGCCAGCTCGCGCAGGACGCGGCGGTGGCCTCGCTGCGCGCCGAGGACGAGCTGATGGGCCGTGTCGGGGCGCTGGTGAGCGAGCGCACCCGGGTGCACGAGGCGCTGGTGGCCCAGGGCTGGACCGTGCCGGACACGCAGGCGAACTTCGTGTGGATGCGGCTGGGGGAGCGGACCGGCGCGTTCGCGGAGGCCTGCGAGAAGGCCGGTGTGGTGGTCCGGCCCTTCGCGGGCGAGGGCCTGCGGGTCACGATCGGTGAGACCGAGGCGAACGACCTCTTCCTGCACACGGCCGAGGCGTTCTTCAAGGAGCTCTAGGCACCGGCGGCCGGTCGTCCTGGCCGTCCCGGTCGTCCGGGGCGGCCGAGGCCGCGGTGGCGGCGGAGGCAGCGTAGGTGGCTGAGGCGGCCGAGGCGGCCGAGGTGGTCAGGCGAGTTCCACCCGGACGGGATCGCCGTCACGGACGGTGGACAGCAGGCGGGGGTCGCCGTCGAAGGAGCCGAGCACGTTGCACGGGCTCGCGAGGCGGCTCTCGCCTCCGCGTGAGATCGGCGTGGGGCCGTAGGGCAGCGCGAGGGCGTCGCCCTCGGTCCAGAACGCGACCGTGCCGGGAGCGACGACCTGCTGGGCGTCGTGCTCCAGGGCGACGGAGACTCCGGTGTCGAAGTAGACCTCCTCGCCCCAGGTGTTGGCGGAGGCGGAAATCGGCAGGGCCTCGACCAGTGCCTTGCTGGTCGGGGTCTCGTCGAGGGTCGCGGTGAGCTGGCCCGCGGGCCAGGAGATTCGTATCTGCATGAGCTGAATTCAACAATCTGTTGAATCGATTGGCTAGAGGGTACCCCCCTCGACGGTGGCCGAGAGTGGTACGACATAATGCTTGTGAATGTGAACGCGTTCACAAGCGTGTCCTGCTTCCTCCCGTTATGGAAGGAACCCGCCAGGCAGACTGCGGCTGTGACCACGGCGACGACAAGGAGAAGACGACGTGGACCTAGCTTTGGCGCCGGAGACATTGGCGCGATGGCAGTTCGGCATTACGACCGTCTACCACTTCCTCTTCGTGCCCCTGACGATCTCGCTCGCCGCCCTTACGGCGGGTTTGCAGACGGCCTGGGTGCGCACCGAGAAGGAGAAGTACCTCAGGGCGACGAAGTTCTGGGGGAAGCTCTTCTTGATCAATATCGCGATGGGTGTCGTCACCGGCATCGTCCAGGAGTTCCAGTTCGGCATGAACTGGTCCGACTACTCGCGATTCGTCGGCGACATCTTCGGGGCCCCCCTGGCCTTCGAGGCACTGATCGCCTTCTTCTTCGAGTCGACCTTCATCGGTCTGTGGATCTTCGGCTGGGACAAGCTGCCGAAGAAGATCCACCTGGCGTGCATCTGGATGGTGTCCATGGGCACCGTCCTGTCCGCCTATTTCATCCTGGCGGCCAATTCCTGGATGCAGCACCCGGTCGGGTACCGCATCAACGAGGAGCGGGGCCGGGCCGAGCTCACCGACTTCTGGCTCGTGCTGACCCAGAACACCGCGCTCACCCAGTTCTTCCACACCATCACGGCCGCCTTCCTGGTCGGTGGCGCGTTCATGGCCGGAATATCGGCCTTCCACCTGGCGCGCAAGAAGCACATCCCCGTGATGCGGAGCTCGCTGCGCCTCGGCCTGATCGTCCTGATCATCGCCGGTACGGGTACCGCGATCAGTGGTGACCTGCTCGGCAAGGTGATGTTCAAGCAGCAGCCCATGAAGATGGCCGCCGCCGAGGCGCTCTGGGACGGCGAGGCGCCGGCTCCCTTCTCGGTCTTCGCCTACGGCGACGTCGAGAAGGGCCACAACAAGGTCGCGATAGAGATCCCCGGCCTGCTGTCCTTCCTGGCCAACGACGACTTCACCTCCTTCGTCCCGGGCATCAACGACGTCAACAAGGCGGAGCAGGAGAAGTTCGGTCCCGGCGACTACCGGCCCAACATCCCGGTCGCCTACTGGGGCTTCCGCTGGATGATCGGCTTCGGCATGGCCTCGCTGGGTGTCGGCGTGCTGGGCCTGTGGCTGACCCGCAAGAAGTTCATGCTGCCGGCGGGTCTGCGGACCGGGGAGGACGAGGTTCCGAACCTGGTCCTCTTCAAGAAGCCGCTGAGCCCGAAGTTCGCCAACCTGTACTGGATCGTCGCGCTCTGGACGATGGGCTTCCCGCTCATCGCCAACTCCTGGGGCTGGATCTTCACCGAGATGGGCCGCCAACCCTGGGTCGTCTACGGAGTCCTGCGCACGCGGGACGCGGTCTCGCCGAACGTGTCGCAGGGCGAGGTGCTCACCTCGATGATCGGCTTCACGCTCCTGTACGCCGTGCTCGCCGTGATCGAGGTCAAGCTTCTCGTCAAGTACGTCAAGGCCGGCCCGCCCGAACTCACCGAGGCAGACCTCAACCCACCCACCAAGATCGGTGGGAACGACAAGAACCCCGACCGGCCGATGGCCTTCTCGTACTGAGGCCGAGGAGCGCCCACCATGCAACTCCACGATGTCTGGTTCGTACTCATCGCCGTCCTGTGGACCGGCTACTTCTTCCTGGAAGGCTTCGACTTCGGGGTCGGCGTACTGACCAAGCTGCTCGCCCGTGACCGCACGGAGAAGAGGGTCCTGATCAACACGATCGGGCCCGTGTGGGACGGGAACGAGGTCTGGCTGCTCACCGCGGGTGGCGCCACCTTCGCCGCCTTCCCCGACTGGTACGCCACCCTCTTCTCGGGCTTCTACCTGCCGCTGCTGCTCATCCTGATCTGTCTCATCATCCGTGGCGTGGCCTTCGAATACCGGCACAAGCGCCCCGAGGACCGCTGGCAGACCAACTGGGAACACGCGATCTTCTGGACCTCGCTGATCCCCGCTTTCCTGTGGGGCGTCGCCTTCGCCAACATCGTGCGCGGCGTCAAGATCGACGAGAACAAGGAGTACGTCGGCAGCTTCCTGGACCTGCTGAACGTCTACTCGATCCTCGGCGGACTGGTCACCCTCACCCTGTTCACCTTCCACGGCACGGTCTTCACCTCGCTCAAGACCGTCGGTGACATCCGGGACCGCTCGCGGAAGCTGGCGACCCGGCTGGGCGCCGTCACCGCCGTACTGGCCCTGGTCTTCCTCATCTGGACCCAGGTCTCGCGCGGCGACAGCACGAGCCTGATCGCGATGATCGTCGCGGTGCTGGCGCTGGTCGGAGCCCTCGGCTTCAACCTGGCCGGCCGCGAGGGCTGGTCGTTCGCCCTGTCCGGGGTCACCATCGCGGCCGCGGTCGCGATGCTCTTCCTGACGCTCTTCCCGAACGTCATGCCGTCCTCGCTGGACGAGGCCTGGAACCTCACGGTCACCAACTCCTCGTCCAGCGCGTACACCCTGAAGATCATGACCTGGTGTGCGGCCGTGGCCACCCCGCTCGTACTGCTCTACCAGGGCTGGACGTACTGGGTGTTCCGCAAGCGGATCGGGACGCAGCACATCGTCGATGTGCACTGATCCGTCCACCGATCCGTGCACCGAACGGGTACCGGGCCCCGTGCCCGGTCCCCGCGACGTGTGACCCGCCCGTCCGGCTGACGACCTCCCCGAGGGGATGTTTCACGTGAAACCGATCGACCCGCGCCTGCTCCGGTACGCCCGGTCCACCCGCCTCTTCCTGGGGGCGGTGGTGGGCCTTGGTCTTGCCGGGGCGGGGCTGGTCGTCGGTCAGGCGATGCTGATCGCCGAGATCGTGGT
The DNA here is from genome assembly GCF_053615355.1 of Streptomyces sp. CLCI03. NCBI lineage: Bacteria > Bacillati > Actinomycetota > Actinomycetes > Kitasatosporales > Streptomycetaceae > Streptomyces > Streptomyces sp. CLCI03. The sequence goes on from NZ_CM132132.1 coordinate 4,193,317, forward strand.
CGGAGCCTTCCAACAGGGCCTCGACGGCCAGGCGCTCCGAACCCCCCTGCTGCTGCTCGCGGCGGTGGCGCTCGGGCGCGGGTTGATCGCCTGGCTCACGGAGCTGGCCGCGCACCGGGCGGGCGCGGCGGTCAAGTCGGAGCTGCGGCGCAGGCTGCTGGACCGGGCGGCGGAGCTCGGGCCCGGATGGCTGGCCGGGCAGCGGACCGGATCGCTGGTGTCACTGGCCACCCGGGGCGTGGACGCGCTCGACGACTACTTCGCCCGCTACCTGCCCCAGCTGGGGCTCGCGGTGGTCGTGCCGGTGGCCGTGCTGGCTCGTATCGTCACCGAGGACTGGGTGTCGGCGGCCATCATCGTCGTGACGCTGCCCCTGATCCCCGTGTTCATGATCCTCATCGGCATGGCCACCCAGTCCCGGATGGACCGCCAGTGGCGCCTGCTGTCCCGGCTCTCAGGGCACTTCCTCGACGTGGTGGCCGGGCTTCCCACGCTCAAGGTCTTCGGCCGGGCGAAGGCGCAGGCCGAGTCGATCCGCAAGATCACCGACGACTACCGGCGGGCGACGATGCGGACCCTGCGCATCGCCTTCCTCTCCTCCTTCGCCCTGGAGCTGCTGGCGACCCTGTCGGTGGCCCTGGTGGCCGTGACCATCGGCATGCGGCTGGTCCACGGAGAACTGGACCTCTACACCGGGCTGGTCATCCTGATCCTGGCGCCCGAGGCGTATCTGCCACTGCGCCAGGTGGGAGCGCAGTACCACGCGGCCGCCGAAGGACTGGCGGCCGCCGAGGAGATCTTCGAGGTCCTGGAGACCCGCACCGCCGGTACGACCGGCACGGCCGAGCTGCCCGCCGGCGCTCCCCTGCGCATCGAGGTCGAGGGCATCGCGGTGCGCTACGAGGGCCGCGGAGAGGACTCGCCACGGCCGGTCTCGCTGACGGTCGGGCCAGGGGAGTGCGTGGCGCTGACCGGCCCCAGCGGAGCGGGGAAGTCCACACTGCTCCAGGTGCTGTTGGGGTTCGTGACGCCGACCGCCGGGCGGATCCGCGTCGCGGGCGTGGACCTGGCCGAGCTGTCGCCGGCGCAGTGGCGGCAGCAGATCGCCTGGGTTCCGCAGCGGCCGCACCTGTTCGCCGGAACGATCGCCGAGAACGTGAGGCTGGCCCGCGCGGGTGCCTCCGACGCCGAGGTGGCCGAGGCCTTGAAGGACGCCGGTGCCTGGGAGTTCGTGACCGCGCTGCCGCGCGGGGTGGAGACCCCGCTGGGCGAGGGCGGTGTGGGGCTGTCCGCCGGACAGCGGCAGCGGCTGGCCCTGGCGCGCGCGTTCCTGGCGGACCGCCCCGTGCTGCTGCTGGACGAGCCGACGGCGGCGCTGGACGGCGAGACCGAGGCGGGGATCGTGGACGCGGTCCGGAGGCTCTCCACGGGACGGACCGTGCTGCTGGTCGTGCACCGACCGGCGCTGCTCGCCGTCGCGGACCGGGTGGTGGAGCTGGTGGCGGGCGACGGCCGCGAGGAGCTTGTCACCGCGGGGGCACTCCCCCGCCGCGCCGCTTCTTCCCCCGTCGGCTCCGAATCGCTGTCCTCGGGCGCGACCGGAGACCGCGGTGGGTACGTCCCGGACACCGGCGAGTGGATCCTCGGTTCGGCGCGTGAGCGGGCGGACGTAGCGGCCGACGGCCGTTCCGCTTCCGGCGCGCCCGGTGCGGAAGCGGTGGGTACGCGTGCGGCGGGTTCGGGCGCGGCGGGCGATCCGCTGCGCCGGGTGCGGGCGGTCGCCAAGGCGTGGCAAGGACGGTTCAGGCTCGGACTGTTGCTCGGCGCGCTGGCCGTCGGATGCAGCGTCGGCCTGATGGCCGTGTCGGGCTGGCTGATCTCGCGGGCCTCGGAGCAGCCGCCCGTGCTCTACCTGATGGTGGCCGTCACCGCCACACGGGCCTTCGGCATGGGGCGCGCCGTCTTCCGGTACGCCGAGCGGCTCGTCTCGCACGACGCCGTGCTGCGGATGCTCGCCGACCTGAGGGTCTCCGTGTACCGCCGGTTGGAGCGGATCGCGCCCGCCGGGCTGCGCGAGCACCGGCGCGGGGACCTGCTGGCCCGGCTGGTGGCCGACGCGGACGCGCTGCAGGACTACTGGCTGCGCTGGCTGCTGCCCGTCGGCACCGCCGTCCTCGTCGGCACGGGCTCGGTCGCCTTCACGGCCTGGTTGCTGCCCGAGGCCGGAGTCGTCCTCGCCGTCGGACTGCTCGCCGCCGGTATCGCGGTACCGCTGGTCAGCGGGGCCTGCGCCCGCCGGGCGGAGCGCAGGCTCGCGCCCGCCCGCGGCGAACTCGCCACTCGGGTGGCCGATCTGCTCACCGGGACCGCGGAGCTGACCGTGGCCGGTGCGCTGGAGGACCGCAAGGGCCGGACGCGCGAGAGCGACGGCCTGCTGACGCGCATCGCCGCGCGGGGCTCGGCCGCGGCCGGACTGGGCGGCGGCCTGTCCGCCCTGGTGTGCGGGCTCACCGTCGTGGCCGCCGCGGCCGTCGCCGCGAACGCCGTCCATGACGGCCGGCTGACCGGGGTGGCCATGGCCGTCGCGGTCCTGACGCCGCTGGCCGCCTTCGAGGCGGTGAACGGGCTGCCGCTCGCCGTCCAGTACCGCCAGCGGGTGCGCCGTAGCGCCGAGCGGGTCTACGAGGTCATCGACGCGCCGGTCCCGGTCGCCGAGCCGGAGCAGCCCGCCGCGGCTCCCACGTCGCCGTTCCCGCTGCGGTTGACGGGGCTCACCGCCCGCCACCCCGGGCAGGAGCGTGCCGCTCTGCGGGACCTGGACCTGACCTTGGAGGCCGGCCGCCGCATCGCCGTCGTCGGTCCCTCAGGATCCGGCAAGACCACCCTGGCCCAGGTCCTCCTCCGGTTCCTGGACCCTGCCGAAGGCGCGTACAGCCTGGGCGGGAGCGACGCGCGCACGCTCGACGGCGACGAGGTACGCGCCCTCGTGGGCCTGTGCGCCCAGGACGCCCACATCTTCGACAGCTCGGTCCGGGAGAACCTGCGCCTGGCCCGGACCGGGGCGAGCGAGGAGCAGCTGCGCCGAGCGCTGGCCGGGGCCCGGTTGCTGGAGTGGGCCGACGCTCTTCCGGACGGGCTGGACACCCTGGTCGGCGAGCACGGTGAGCGGATCTCGGGTGGGCAGCGCCAGCGACTGGCCCTGGCCCGGGCGCTGCTCGCGGACTTCCCCGTGCTGGTCCTGGACGAGCCGGCCGAGCATCTGGACCTGGTCACGGCGGACGCCCTGACGGCGGATCTGCTGGCCGCGACCGAGGGCCGGACCACCGTGCTGATCACGCACCGGCTGGCCGGCCTGGAGGCGGTCGACGAGGTGCTCGTGCTGGACCGCGGCGAGGTGGTGCAGCGCGGCCCCTACGCGGATCTGGCCGCCGCCGAGGGACCGCTGCGGAGGCTGCTGGAGCGGGAAAGGGCGACGGACGGAACTTTGGCCAACTTTCCCCGCCAATAGGGACTAACTACGCTCAGGACCATGTCAGCGCAGCAGTCGCAGGAATCGTCGGATCCCTCATCGGGACCATTGCCGGATCCGTTGCCGGGACCACCGCGACCACCGGGACCGACGAGCGCTGCGGGAGCCTCGGACGCGCCGGACCCGCTGGTGGCCGCCGCCCAGGCCACCAGAAGTCTGCAGGGCCTGTCCACCGAGCTCACGGCCCGGGTCCCGCAACTGCTGGAGGCCATGAGGTCGGTCGGTACCGGGCTCGAACTGCACTCCACGCTGGACCGCATCTGCGAGACCGCGGCAGAGCTCGCGGACGCCCACTACGCGGCGATCGGAGTCGTCGACACGGAGGGCCGCGGGCTCTCGGACTTCGTCACCCACGGGATCAGCCCCGCACAGGCGCGGAAGATCGGGCACCGCCCCGACGGAAAGAGGGGCCTGCTCGGAGCCCTGATCTCGCACTCCGACACGGTGCGGCTCGCCGATCTGACGAAGGATCCGCGCTCGGCGGGGTTCCCGCCGCACCACCCGCCCATGAAGACCTTCCTCGGGGTCCCGATCCGGGTGCAGGGAGAGATCTTCGGCAATCTCTACCTCGCCGAGAAGAACGGCGGCGGCGAGTTCAGCGACTACGACGTGCACATGGTCCGGGTACTGGCCACCGAGGCGGGCATCGCCATCGGCAACGCCCGGCTGTACGAGGCCGCCACCCAGCGCGAGCGCTGGATCGACGGATCGGTCGCCGTCACCACCGCCCTCCTGTCCGGCGGGGACGCGGACGACGCCCTCGCGGTGGTCGCCGAACAGGCCCGTCGGCTGGCCGATTCCGACGCCGGGATCGTCATGCTGCCGGCCGAGGAAGGCGGGATGGAGATCGTCGCGGTCTCCTCCGAGAATCCGGCCACCTCGCTCGGTGTGGTGATCCCGGCCGAGAGCCCGGTGGTCGACAGGCTGCTGGAGGGTGAGCCGATCTTCGTGGACGACGCCGCGTCCGACCCCCGCATGACCAGCGAGCTCACCAGCAGGTACGGCCCCTGCATGCTGCTGCCGCTGCAGAGCGGCGGACGGGTACTGGGCGCGCTGGTCACCCCCCGGGCCCGCGGCGGGCGGGCGTTCACCGAGGTCGAGCGGACCCTGGCCACCCAGTTCGCCTCGCAGGCGGCGCTCGCCCTGATGATGGCCGAGGCACAGCGTGACCGTGAGCGGCTGGCGGTGTTCGAGGACCGTGATCGGATCGCCCGCGACCTGCACGACCTGGTCATCCAGCGGCTCTTCGCCACCGGGCTGATGCTGGAGGGCGCCCAGCGCCGGACCGCCGTCCCCGAGGTGCGTGACGGCGTGGGCAAGGCGGTGGACGAGCTGGACGTGACGATCCAGGAGATCCGCACCGCGATCTTCGCCCTCCAACAGGGGCCGGCGGAAGCCCCGTCCGGGTTGCGCACCCGGGTGCTGCGGGAGATCAACATGGCCGCGGTGCCCCTGGGCTTCAAGCCTGCCCACCGTTTCCTCGGCCCGATCGACACGGTCGTCGGTGAGCTGGTGGGCAAGAACCTGATCGCCGCGCTGCGCGAGGCGTTGTCCAACGCCTTCCGCCATGCCGAGGCGAGCCGGATCGACGTCGTCATCGACTCCACCATCACCCTCGCCGACGGCCGGCCGGGGGTCCGGCTGGAGGTCGCCGACGACGGGGTGGGCATCCCGGAGGGCGGCCGCCGCAGCGGGCTTCGGAATCTGCGCCGCCGGGCCGAGTCGCTGGGCGGCGCCAGCTCCTACGGCCCGGGCATCGGTGAGGACGGCGGCGGGACCACCGTGGTGTGGGAGGCCCCGCTCGAACCGGAGGTCTAGGGCCTGTCCTTTGGATCAGGCCTGCTGTGCGGTCCGCTCTGCCAGGATGCGCTCGATGACGAGGGCGACCCCGTCCTCGTTGTTGGCGACCGTACGGCCGGACGCGGCGGCGATCACATCGGGGTGGGCGTTGCCCATGGCGTACGAGGTGCCCGCCCAGCTGAGCATCTCCACGTCGTTCGGCATGTCCCCGAAGGCGACGACCTCGGCGGGGGAAATGCCGCGCTCCGCGCAGCACAGCGCCAGGGTGCTCGCCTTGGACACGCCCGGTCCGCTGACCTCCAGCAGGGCGGTGGGGCTGGACCGGGTGATCGACGCGTGCTCGCCGGCGGCGGACCGGGCCAGTGCCAGGAACTCGTCCGGGGCCAGCTCGCCATGGTGTGCCAACAGTTTGAGCACGGGGGCGGCGCTTTCGTCCGTGTCCTCGTGCAGCAGCTTCTCGGCGGTGGCCACCCGGGCACCCGGGTCCTTGAAGAAGGGCGGGTACGCCGGCTCGTAGTTGATGCCGGTGGTCAGTTCGACCGCGAAGGAAGTGCCGGGGGCCGCGGCCCGCAGGGCATCGACGACCGCGAGCGCGGCCACCCGTGGAAGGGATCTGACCTGCACGAACTCTCGTCCGGCATGCAGGTCGACCACCGCCGCGCCATTGGCGCAGATCGCCAGGCCGTGGCCGTGGACATGGTCGCTGACCACATCCATCCAGCGGGCCGGGCGGCCGGTGACGAAGAAGACCTCGATCCCGGCCTCCTCGGCGGCGGCGAGCGCGGCGACCGTGCGTGGCGAGACGGACTTGTCGTCGCGCAGCAAGGTGCCGTCGAGGTCGGTGGCGATCAGCCGGGGCGTGGGGGTTGGCCCGTCCGGGCACTGGGGAGCCGAGGTCACGGCTCCATCTTCGCCCATGGCCGTAGAGCCCCTGACCATGGGAGGGAGGCTGTCACCGCGGGCGATGTTTCACGTGAAACGACGCCGTTTCACGTGAAACATCGGCTCGCCGTAGGCTCGAAGCATGAGTCTGCGTCTGAGCACGGTGATCCTTCCGGTACGTCGATGGCACGAGGGAGGACGCGATCAGTGGGTCCGGGCCGAGCAGCTCGGGTTCCACACCGCCTACACCTACGACCACCTGTCCTGGCGGACGTTCCGCGACGGCCCGTGGTTCGGGGCGGTCCCCACCCTGACCGCGGCGGCCACCGCTACCGAGCGGCTGCGCCTGGGCACGCTCGTCACCTCGCCGAACTTCCGGCACCCGGTGACGCTCGCCAAGGACCTCATCAGCCTGGACGACATCTCCGGCGGACGCATCACCCTGGGCATCGGCGCGGGCGGGAACGGCTTCGACGCGACGGCGCTTGGCCAGGAGGCATGGTCCCCGCGTGAGCGCGCCGACCGCTTCGCCGAGTTCGTGCCGCTGCTGGACCGGTTGCTGACCGAAGGCTCGGTGAGCCACGAGGGGACCTTCTACTCCGCCGAGGAGGCCCGCAACATCCCCGGCTGTGTGCAACGGCCCCGGCTGCCGTTCGCGGTCGCCGCGAACGGACCGCGCGGCATGCGGCTCGCCGCCCGGCACGGCCAGGCCTGGGTGACCACGGGCGACCCGAAGCTTTTCGAGGAGGGCACGCCCGAGCAGTCGCGCGAGGCCCTGCGCGGGCAGCTCGAACGGCTCGGCGCGGCCTTCCTGGAGATCGGCCGGGACCCGGAGCCCCTGGAGAAGATCCTCCTGACCGGCTTCACCCCGGAAGCCAACACCGTGCTGCAGTCGGTGGACGCGTTCGTCGACTTCGCCGGCCGGCACCGTGATCTGGGGTTCACCGAAGTGGTGATCCACGCGCCGATCCCGGATTCCGAGTTCGCCGCCGACGAGGGCGTGTTCGAGAAGATCGCCACCGAGGCCCTGGCCCAGCTCGACAGCTGACCCGGCGGTCGTCGTCGCCGCCCGCACGAGCGGCGACGACGACCGGGACCCGGGCGGCTAGTCCTTGTCGTTCAACTGCGCGAGCAGGCGCTCCGCGGCCGGCAGGAGCCAGTCCGGCACGTCGTCCTCGGGCAGCGCCCTGGCCTCGTCGATCAGCGCGGAGACGCGGGCGCAACCCGCGTCCGCGTGGCCCCGCTCCTGCTCGGTCCAGGCCGCGTTGTTCAAGGACTGGAACCGGTCCCGCAGATGGTCGGGGCCGAGCTCCGCGTAGACCCGGCCGGCCCGGTCCCACAGCTCGATCTCCTCCAGACGCAGCCCGTCGACCTCCGCGGGGCTCAGCGGGGCCGCCCGCTCCGCCCCGGCATCGGCGAGCTGCTCGTTTCCGGCGTCCTGGACTTCCCCGGTGTCGTCCTCGTCGTCGTCCTCATCGTCCTCGGGGGACTGCCCGTTGGCGTTGACGTGTCGGTCGAGTACCTGCGCCAGCTGGTGCCAGGTCTGGGCGAGTTCCGATCGCAGCCCAGGCGATCCGGGATCCGCCGCCAAGGCCGTCTCCAGCACCTGGGCGGCCTCTTCCATCCGCTTCCGGGCCCCCGTCACCGTGGCGGCGGTGACCTCCTCGCGCAGGTCCAGCCAGGCCAGGGAACGCAGGATCCGCACCTCGGCGATCGGGACCTCGCCGGTGAGCCGGTGCAGCTCCAGGGCCCGCTCGTAGGCGGCGGCCGCTTCCACGGTCAGTCCCGCGTCATCCAGCGTGTCGGCGGCCGAATGCGCGAGGCCCGCCTGCGGACGGGGGTCCTCCCAGTCCTTGGTGACCTCCGCCGCCAGCAGGTACTGCTCCGCCGCCGGCCGGGGCTCGTTCAGCCGCCGCAGCAGATCGCCCAGGAACTCCCGTACGGACACCGCCTGCTGGTCGCCGTGCTCCAGCAGGTCCGCCAGTGCCGACTGCAGGACCTCCACCGCCTCGGCGCTGCGGCCGTCCCTCGCGTACGCCCGGGCCAGCAGCAACCGGGCCTGCGCACCGCCGTCGGCCGTGAGCCCCGCCTGGTCGAACCAGTGGGCTCCGGTCAGGGCGTGCTCCACGCTCTCGGCGGCCGTGTCGCCCCGCTGCAGCAGGATGTCCGCGAGGGTCAGCCGTACGACGCCCTGCGTCTCGGCGTCGGTCACCTCTGCGGCGTGCTCCAGCGCGGAGCGCGCCGCGGCCTCCGCCTCCTCGGGCCGCTCCAGCGTCATCAACACCCCGGCCCGCAGCACCAGCGCGTCCACGGCCTGCCACGGCCAGCCCGCCAGGACCGCCCGCGCGGCGGATGCCTCGAGCAGCGGCACGGCCCGATCCGGGTCGCCCTGGGCCAGTGCCACCCGGCCCAACATCTCCTCGGCCTCCGCCACCAGGTCCGACGCGGTGCCCTCATGGGCGGCGACGAAGTCGGTCAGCTCGGCGGCCAGCACCCCGTGGTGGTCGTGGTGATCGTCCCCGTCGGGCGTCTCCACCGAGCGCAGATAAGACTCCATCCGGACCGCCGACAGTTCCGCGAGCGCGATGCGCCGGGCCCGCAGCGGTTCGGCGGCGTCCAGCGCCTCGGCGGACCGCAGGGCGACGCGCAACAAGGCCCGGACCTCCGACGGCGCGGCTCCGGACTGCGCTGCCACCCCGGCCAGCCGCAGTTCTGTGAGCGCGACGCGTTCGGCGAGACCGAGCGCCCGGTAGTCGTCCCGCACCGCGCTCAGCAGCTCCGGCGCCACCTCGTCGCCGCGCCGCCCGGCGGCCAGGGCCCGCTGGTCCGCGAGGTCGACGCGGACCAGCGGATCGACCTCCGGCTGCGTGTCCAGCCGTACCGCCACTTCCGCCCACAGCGCGTCCGTACGCGGATGGCCCAGGTCCCGGGCGCGGCGTGCCCGCTCCACCAGGTCGATGAAGGAGGTGTCCGTCAGGGCGGGCTCGGATCCGGGCGAAGTGGGAGTGGGAACGGGGGCCGAGGCGGTCTGCGGCAGCGGCGCACTGCGTACGCCCAGCGGCAGCGCCGCCGACAGCGGTTCCCGGCCCACCCGTACGAGGAAACGGTCGGAGACCCGGGTCGTGGCGTTGCGCGCGTCGAACTGCCGGGCGATGTCGAGGCAGCCCGCGTGCAACACCTCGTACAGCTCGTCGACGGTTCGCGGGGTTCCTTCGTAGGGCACGGCCGGGGTCCGACCGTGGCCCAGTTCCCGCAGGCGGCGCAGCAGCACGAGGATGCCGCCGTGGAAGGACAGCCGGTCGTCGAGGTTGGCCAGCGGAGCCACATGGGGGGCGTGTTCGGCCAGGATCTCCAAGCCGCGGGATTCGTTGCCGGTGAGGGCGCAGAACTCGATGTGCTTGCCGACCGAGGGCAGCAGGCTCTCGTTGCCGCGGGCCATGCGGTAGCCGCGCAGGTGGTGGGAGCGCGCCTCGTCGGCCCGACCGAGCCGCAGCAGCGGCAGCAGCGAGGTGGCGAGCAGCCGGTGGGGCTCCTCGGCACAGGTCAGGTCACCGTCGAGGACGGGCTTCCACAGCTCCAGAGCCTCGGCGTCGTTGCCGTGCAGGACGGCGTACTGGCCCTGACCGTTGAGTTCGCAGGCCCGGCAGTCGCTCATGTCGTCCCGCTCGGCGGCCAGCCAGCTCCGGAAGGCCCGTTCGGCGCGCTCGTCCTCACCGATCGCGTCGGCGAGCCACATTTCGGCCTCGCGTACGGGCCGCTCGCTGTAGCCGGCGATCCGGTAGCGGCGTTCCATCTCGTCCAGCCAGCCGGTGGCCGACTCCAGCGGAATCCCGGGGGAGTCGGAGATGGCCGTGGCCACCCACTTGAACTGCCAGAACAGTGAGTGCGCGTCCCAGTGGGAGAAGGCGCCCGGGTCCTTGTCGTACTCCTGGAGCAGCCGGGCGAAGGGCACCAGGATCTTCGGCGACTCGGAGCTGTAGAGATAGGCGTTGATCAGGTTGTCCAGGGCCTCGCGGAACAGGGCCCGGTCACCGCTGGTCTCCGCCGCGCCGGCCAGCGCCTCGGCGTGCGCGTTGCGCACGGCGCCGTTGGGCGACCGGCGGTTCTCCGCCAGACCCCGCACGATCTCCTCGCGCGTCAGCGTCGTCACTTCTGGTCCTCCTGGGCGTCGCGGGCATCGGTGGAGTGGGTCGCCCATTCCAGGAGTCCGAGGAAGGCCCGGTTGAGCAGGGTGGAGTCGGCGGGGCGCAGCGGCCGCTGGGACATCAACAGGGCCTGCCCGTAGAGCGATTCGACGGCCGTACCGGTCAGTGCCTCGTCGGGCAGCGCGGCGATCCGGCGGATGAGCGGGTTGTTGTGGTTGAGGACCAGACGGGCGCGGGGCGCCGAGCCTCGCAGGGAGCCGAGGATGCCGCTCCACAGGGAGTCGGCGCTCTCCAGTGCGGCGGTGCGGTCGCGCTCCTGTCGGGCCTGCCGGTCGTCCAGGTACAGCGCGGGCACGGAGACGGGCTGGAATGCGCGCAGCACCACGTCGCAGCCCTGGGCTTCCAGGCGGGTGCGGGCGGTGGCCAGGAACGGGGCGAGCGCCAGTTCGGTCGCGGTCGGCACCGGGTCGAGCCGCTCGGTGACGGCCCCGGCGTCGAGCTCGGTGACCTTGAGCTCCGGTCGTACGGCGGGCAGTAGGGCCAGCAGGTCCGCGTCGTAGGTGTAGCCGGCGTTGATGACGCCGAGCCCGTGGGCGGCGGCGATCGGTGCGATCTGGCGGAACTCCTCGACGGTGCGGGTGAAGTGGATGTCCGTGTGGGCGGCCGCGAACTCCTGGAGGCTCATCGAGCCGTCGCTGGTCTCGAACGGCAGCCACGGCAGCATCAGTCCGAGCAGCTCGGAGTCGTGCCGGGCCATGGATTTCACACCGAGGTGGTGGACCTGAAGGAAGGCGGTCAGGCGCTCCGGATCGCTCGCGGCGAGTTCGGCGAGCCAGCCGCGGACGCGGGCGCCGAGTGCGTCGCGTACCGCCGCCAGGGTCTCGTCGTCGTACAGGTTCTCGCGGGATGCGGTGGGGCGCAGGGTGTCCGTGTCGAGGACGGCACGGACGAAGAACGCCCAGTCGGGCAGCAGGTTGTCGGCCCGGTCGGTCAGCAGCATGCCCTTGAGGTGGACGCGGTGTCCGGCCCGGTGGGCGGGGCTGGTCGGCTCGGGCAGGACGTACGCCACCCCGCGTACGCCGGCGACCGGCAGGTCGAGGTCGATGCTGTCGAGCGGGGTGAAACCGAAGAGCTGGGCGCAGTGCCCGGCGAGCGCGACGCGACGGGCGGCCGGGGTGGGGAAGGCGCGGTCCCACACGGCGGGCCGGTCGGTGACGGGGCGCGGCTCGCCGCCCTCGCCGTCGTCGAAGGTGATGTCGTACGGCAGCAGGGAGCCGTAGTCGCGGGCCAGTTCCTCGACCCTGGCCGGGGCGGCCCATTCCGTGGCGCCCGGGCGGGCCTCCAGCACGACGGTGGTACCGGGCTCCGGCCGTGCCTCGTGGGGCAGTTCCCGGACGGTGTACGAACCGTCGTCCGTGGCCAGCCATTCGACGGGTGCGGCCTGGGGGTCGCGGGCGGAGCGGGTGACGACCCGGATCTGGCGAGCCACGACGAAGCACGCGAGCAGACCGATGCCGAACTGGCCGAGGAACTCCTGGCGGGTCGCCTCCAGGCCCGACTCGTCGAGGTCGGCGCCGTCGCCACCGCGCTTGGAGCTACGGCCGATGGTGGCGAGGAGGGAATGGGCCTCGGCGGCGGTCAGGCCGATTCCGCTGTCCTCGATGGTCACGCGGCCGGCGGACGCCGAGAGGCGGATGCGGACCTCCGCGGTCGGGTCGAGGGCGTGGCGTGCGGTGATCGCGTCCACCGCGTTCTGCAGGAGCTCGCGGACGTAGACGCGCGGGCTGGAGTAGAGGTGATGGGAGAGGAGGTCGACCAGGCCGCGCAGGTCGACCTGGAAGCTGTGCGGCGTGGACGGGGGCGTGGACGTGGACGTCATAGGGCGTCACCTCGCGTGCATACAGGGATGGTTCGGTGATCGCGAGGTCCCCCCTCACTGATCCCGGAGTGGTTCACACATTAGGGGGATGGTCGGACAATCTCTGCGTGAATTCCGGCGCCCTGCCCCGGATCTATTGGAAGCGCAGGAACTGCGGCGGTACGGCGTCCACCAGCCACACCCCGTTGGCGCTGATCCGGAAGACGTGACCGGCCGCCCGCATCGCTCCGGCGTCCACACTGAGCACGACGGGCCGGCCGCGGCGCGCGCCGACCCGGGTGGCGGTCTCCCGGTCGGGGGACAGGTGCACATGGTGGCGGGCCATCGGACGCAGGCCCTCGGCGCGGATCGGCTCCAAGGCGGTGGCGACGGTGCCGTGGTAGAGGTACGCGGGTGGTTCGGCCTCCGGAAGGTCCAGGTCCACGGCGACGGTGTGGCCTTGGCTGGCCCGGATCCGGGTGCCGTCGACGGCGAACCGCTGCTTGTCGTTGGCGGCGACGACGTGGTCGAGCTCGGCCCGGCTGAAGGGGAAGCCGTGCGCGGCGGCCGCGCTCAGCAGGTCGTCGATCTCCACCCAACCGTGGGGATCGAGCACCAGTCCGATCCGTTCCGGCTGGTGTCGCAGGTGTTTCGAGACGTACTTCGACACCTTCACGGTGCGTCTTTCATCCATGGCCCCAGCGTGCCCCGTCGAAGGGCCTCGTGGCAGGGATTTTCCGGGGGCGGTCGACGGTGACAGCTGGTGGACACCCTCTATCGTCATTCCAAGATGCGGAATACATTTTCCGCTGACACTTCTGTTCAGAGGGAGAAACCATGACAGCCCCACCCTCACTGTCACGCCGTGCCGCTGCTGAGCTGATCGGTACCGCCGGACTGCTCGTGGTCGTGATCGGCTCCGGCCTCAAGGCCGCCGAGCTCAGCCGCGACACCGGTGTCGCCCTCATCGCCAACTCGTTCGCGTCGGCCATCGGCCTCGGGTTGATCATCACGATCTTCGGGCCGCTGTCCGGCGCCCACCTCAATCCGGTGGTCACCCTCACCTCCTGGTGGTCCCGGCGGACCGGCGGCGAGGGTCTGGGCGGCCGCGAGGCGCTCGTCTACACGGCGGCCCAGAGCGCCGGGGCCATCGGCGGAGCCCTCGTCGCGGAAGTCATGTTCGGCCGGGTCCCGGGCACCTTCGCCACCCAGGTGCGCCACGGCGGGCACCTGCTCATCGGCGAGGTGGTCGCCACCGCGGGTCTGGTCCTGCTGATCCAGGGTCTCGGCCGGACCGGGCGCGGCAGGTTCGTTCCGCCGGCGGTCGCCGCGTACATCGCGGCCGCGATCTGGTTCACCTCCTCCGGCTCCTTCGCCAATCCGGCGGGCACCATCGGGCGCAGCTTCAGCGACTCCTTCACCGGCATAGCCCCCCAGTCGCTGCCCGGATTCCTCGGCGCGCAGCTGGTCGGCGGGATCCTCGGCCTGGCTCTGGCCGCCCTCCTGTTCGGGTCCGGGGCGGGGGGCGGGACCGGCTCCAAGCCCCGGTCCAGGTCCCGGTTCGGCCGGAGTGTGAAGCCGTCCCCGGTGGACGGGGCGAGCCCCGCCAAGGCGGAGTACGAGACCGTCAGGTGAGACGGCGGCTCAGTTGCCCACAGGAAAAGGGCACTTGTCCACAGCCGTTTGGGCGGGTTTTGACGGCAAACGCGTGATCCGCCCTGTGGAATCTGTGGAATCTGTGGATCGGGCTCGACCGGGTGGGATCGAGCCCTCCGCCGTGACCACCCACGCCGCCGTGATCACCCAGGCCGCCGTGGCAGCCCGCCCCCCCCGCATCACGACCCGCCCGGCGTCACCGCTCGCCGCGGCGCGCCAGATCGTTCATCGTCCGGGCCTGGAGCTCCCGCTCCGTCGCGGCCCGGACGAACTCCGCCACATGGTCGGCGCCCACCAGATCCTGCACCGCCCGAACCGTCCCGGCAGGCAAGGCCACCGGTGAGGGCCCCGTCGGCCCCGGTGCGCCGGCCGACCCCAGGTGCCGCTGGAGGTGCCGGGTCGCGAAGAGCCGCATCGCCCGCGCCAGCTCCGCGTCCACGGTCTGCTGGGCCAGCGGCCGCAGCCGCCGTACCATCGTCGCCGCCTCCGCCGCGTCCGCGTCCGTGGGCGGCACCTGCCCGAGGTAGCGCGCGAAGACGTGCTCCGTGGTGAACTCCAGAAACCGCGAAGCGATGTGTTCCACCTGTCCCCGCAGTTCCCGCAGGTGCCCGGTGATCGCCGTCAGCGGCACCCCGGCCGCGTACAGCTCGGCGGCCACCGCCAGCTCCTGCGGGGAGGGCACCAGGAACTGGTCCGGGCGCCCCGGGATCCGCTCCAGCACCCCGAGCTCGCAGGCCTCGTCCACGGCCTCGTCGTCCGGCCGGCCGCCGAACCGATCGTTCAGCTCCTCCCGGCTGATCCGGGCCGCCTCCTCATCGGTCCACGGCCCGTGCACCTCGGCGACCAGCCCGAGAACGCCGCCCAGACCGCGCCCCGCGTCCCAGGCCTCCAGCAGCTCCTTGATGGAGGCCAGGGTGTAGCCGCGGTCCAGCAGGTCCGCGATCTGGCGCAGCCGCGCCAGATGCGTGTCCCGGTAGACGTTGGACCGGCCCCGCCGCTCCGGTTTCGGCAGCAGGCCACGGTCCTGGTACGCCCGGATCGTGCGCACCGTCGCCCCGCTGTGGTGTGCCAGATCCTCGATCCGGTACTCGGCTACCGCCTGATCGGACAATCCCGGCTCCCTACGACATCGCGGCTCGGCCGACCGCGCCCGCTGCGGCCCGGGCGGCAGGTGAAGCCGCAAGGTACTCGACCGCCCTGCGCAGCGAGCCCTCCTGCGAGGGATGGTACGACCGCCGGAAGTAGCGGGGTATGGCCATGCCGAGCTCTCTCCACGGAGGTAGCAGGCCCTTGGCCACCGCGCGGTTGTGCGCGCCGAGCGAGTAGCGCTCCCGGCCGTCCAGTTCCGGGTCGTTGCGTATGAGGTACGAGGCCCCCCACAACCACAGCCACGCCAGCACGGGCGCGACCACGACCATTCCCTCGACGCGCCGCGCGTAGCGGGGCAGACCGGCTCCCCCACAGTGCTGGTACATGTCGAAGGCCACGGAGCGGTGCTCCACCTCCTCCGCGCCGTGCCATCGCAGCAGGTCCAGCATGATCTCGTCGGCCCCGGCCCGGTCGAGCCCCTCGGCGCGCAGCACCCAGTCCCCGAGCACCGCCGTGAACTGTTCGATCGCGGCGACCACCGCCAGCCGGAAGCGCAGCCACTCCCGCGCCGTGACCGGTATCCCGAACGGCGGGGCCTCCCCGAGGAGTTTCTCGAACAGGAAGTCCACGTGCCGTGTGTACGCCTGCGTCGGCAGTCGCTGCTCGGCGAGGTGGTCCAGGACGTAGGAGTGCTGCACGCTGTGCGTGGCCTCCTGGCCCATGAACCCCTTGACGTCACCGCGCAGCTCCGGGTCGGTGACCAGGGGCAGGCCCTCCTTGAGGACCCTCACGAACCACCGCTCCCCGGCGGGCAGGAGCAGGTGCAGCACGTTGATGACGTGGGTGGCGGTGGGCTCGTCCGGTATCCAGTGCAGTGGGGTGGTCCTCCAGTCGAAGGCCACCCGGCGCGGGCTGATCGGGTGCCGGTCGATCCGGTCCGTGGACCCGCTCACAACCTTGGCTCCAGCCTCGCGATGCGCCGCAGGGCGCGAGGGGCGAAGCGGGACATCCACAGGGCGCCCTTGGACTCCGGAGTCACCGGTACGACGGCCTCGTTGCGCACCACCGCCCGCAGGATCGCGTCGGCGACCTTCTCCGGCGGGAAGTTGCGCAGTCCGTACAGCCGCGAGGAGCGTTCCTGGCGGCGCTTCTCCTCGGCTTCGTCCACCCCGGCGAAGCGCGAGGTGGCGGTGATGTTGGTGTTGACGATGCCCGGGCAGATCGCGGAGACGCCGATCGACTTCGAGGCCAGTTCCGCGCGCAGGCACTCCGACAGCATCAGCACCGCGGCCTTCGAGGTGCTGTAGGCGGGCAGGGTCCTGGAGGGCAGGTAGGCGGCGGCGGAGGCGGTGTTGACGATGTGCCCGCCCTGGCCGCGCTCGGCCATCTGCTTCCCGAAGATCCGGCAGCCGTGGATGACGCCCCACAGATTGACGTCCAGGACCTTCTTCCAGTCCTCGGCGGTGGTGTCGAGGAAGGAGCCGGACAGGCCGATCCCGGCGTTGTTGACCAGGACGTCGACGATTCCGTACTCGGCGGCGACCTTCGCCGCGAGCTTCTCCATCGCTTGCTCGTCGCTGACGTCCACGCACTCGGCCCAGGCCTCGGCGGCGCCCACGAGGCGGGACATGTCGGCCGTGCGCGCCGCGCCTTCGGCGTCGCGGTCGACGGCGACCACCCGGGCCCCGGCCTCGGCGAAGGCGAAGGCGGTCGCCCGGCCGATGCCGCTGGCCGCGCCGGTGACCAGGACCAGCTGGCCGGCGAAACGATCGGCGTACCTGCCCGGGGCCTTCCGCTCCGGAGCCCGCGTGGCGGGCTCCTCCCGGTCGTCGACGAACTCGGTGATCCAGGCGGCCAGCTGGTCGGGCCGGGTCCGGGGCACCCAGTGCTTGGCGGGCAGGGTCCGCCGCAGCAGGTCCGGGGCCCACCGCTCCAGACCGTCGTAGAGCCGCTCGGACAGGAAGGCGTCCCCGGTCGGGGTGATCAGCTGCACCGGTACGTGGGCGTACGCGTCGGGGCGCGGCCGACGCATGCGCGGCCGTACGTTGTCGCGGTAGAGCCAGGCGCCGTGCGCCGCGTCCGAAGGCAGCGAGGCCGTCGGATAGGAGCCGGCCGGAACCTTTTCGATGCGCTGGAGCATCGCGGGCCACCGCTTGCCGAGCGGCCCGCGCCAGGCGAGCTCCGGCAGCACCGGGGTGTGCAGCATGTAGACGTACCAGGACTTGGCGCCCTGGCCGAGGAGCTGCGCCGCCGCACGAGGGGTGGGCCGCGTCATCCGCTTCTTGATCCAGTGCCCGAAGTGGTCGAGGGAGGGCCCCGACATCGAGGTGAAGGAGGCGATCCTGCCCTCGGTGCGGGCGACCGTCGCGAACTCCCAGCCCTGTACGGAACCCCAGTCGTGGCCGACGAGGTGCACGGGCCGGTCCGGGCTGACGGCGTCCGCCACCGCCAGGAAGTCGTCGGTCAGCTTCTCCAGGGTGAAGCCGCCCCGCAGCGGCTGCGGCGCGGTGGAGCGCCCGTGGCCACGCACGTCGTAGAGCACCACGTGGAAGCGGGTCGCGAGCCGCTCGGCGACCTCCGACCAGACCTCCTTGCTGTCCGGGTAGCCGTGCACCAGCACGACCGTCGGCCGGCCCGTCTCACCGAGCTCGACGACGCACAGCTCTATCCCCCCGGTGCTCACCCGGCGCTCGCGCGCACCCGCCAGGCCCACCGCTCCCGCTCCGGCCATGTCGCTCATGCTGCCTTCTCCTCGGCCCAGCGCCGCACGTGCGGCAGATCGTCGTCCAGCCAGAACGCGCTCTCCTCGGGGTCCCGGGAGTCGGTGACGACCAGGATCTCCTCGAACTTCGCGCCGGTACCCCGGAATCCGAGGTGGGGTTCCACCGCCCACAGGCCGGGCTGCGGCCGGTGGTCGGAGAAGTGGTACGGGCTCCACAGCGGGGACCAGCCCTCGCGGTGGCCGTGCAGGGCGTCACCGGCCAGTCCCTTGAGGGACTGGGTGCCGAAGCCGAAGGCGGTCGGTGACCAGCGCCGCTCCTTGACCCGGTCGATCTTGTGCGCGATCACCCCGAAGGGATAGGCCCGGTGCCGGTTGGCGTACCCCTGCCGGGTCATCAGCCGTTCGACGTTCTCGTAGATCTCGCGCAGGGAGCGGCCCTCGCGCACCTGCTCCAGGATCAGCACGCGGTGCGCCTGGAGATCGGACATGAGGCGGTCCTGCACCGGATTGAGCCCGAGGCTGCCCGAATAGCCGATGTCGGCCGCGTAGCCCTTGTGGACCGGTGCCATGTCGAGGATGAACGGCATCCCCGGCTCCAGCTTCCGGTTCGTCGGGAAGAACTGCAGCGGGATCCTGAAGTTCGCGAAGGCGGTGCGGTCCCCGAACCAGGCGAAGGGCAGGTGGAACCAGTCCCGCACCCCGCGCTCCCGCAGCCACTCGCGCTGCATCCGCGCGGCCTCGCGCTCGGTCACCCCGGGCCGCAGCTGCGCGGCGACGGCCTCGGCGCACTCGTACGCCAGGCGCTGCACCTCTCTGAAGCCGCTCAGGTCGGCGGAGCCTCGTCCGGAGAGTCGCGCGGTGCGTTGCTTGGTGTCCCCAGCCATCTCAGCCCGTCCATCCGTGTAGCCGTACGCGCCCGTAAGTTGACACTGATGAATGTGACAATGACCGGAGATCACGTCAAGGGTCGTGCACGGACCTGTGGACAAAGTTGTCGGGTCCACATCAGCCTCCAGTACGGGCATGTACGCCTGAAGGCTGAGACCGGATCCAGCTCCAGGTCTGACGTTTCACGAGAGCCACGCCACTAACGTCGAACCCGTGACTGTCATCGCGACCGAAAGCCTGAGCAAGCGGTACCCCCGAGTGACCGCCCTCGACCGGCTCTCCCTGGACATCGGGCCTGGTGTGACCGGCCTCGTTGGTGCCAACGGAGCCGGCAAGTCCACGCTGATCAAGATTCTGCTGGGACTGTCCCCCGCCACCGAGGGCAGCGCCGCCGTGCTCGGCCTCGACGTCCACACGCATGGCAGCGCCATCCGTGAACGCGTCGGCTACATGCCCGAGCACGACTGCCTGCCACCCGACGTCTCGGCCACCGAGTTCGTCGTCCACATGGCGCGCATGTCCGGGCTGCCGCCGACCGCGGCCCGCGAGCGCACCGCCGACACCCTGCGCCACGTCGGGCTGTACGAGGAGCGCTACCGCCCCATCGGCGGCTACTCCACCGGCATGAAGCAGCGCGTCAAGCTCGCCCAGGCCCTCGTCCACGACCCCCAGCTGGTGCTCCTCGACGAGCCCACCAACGGCCTGGACCCGGTCGGCCGCGACGAGATGCTCGGCCTGATCCGCCGGATCTACACCGACTTCGGCATCTCCGTCCTGGTCACCTCCCACCTCCTCGGCGAGCTGGAGCGGACCTGCGACCACGTGGTCGTCGTCGACGGCGGCAAGCTGCTGCGTTCCAGCTCCACCAGCGACTTCACCCAGATCACCACGACCCTCGCGGTCGAGGTCACCGACTCCGACACGCACCCGGACGGCACCGCCGCCCTGCGCAAGGCGCTCACCGAAGCCGGCGTCACCCTGCACATCGGCGAGGAGCAGGGCCTGCCCGGGGCCGGCCACATCCTCCTCGTCGAGGCCACCGGCGAGGAGACGTACGACACCGTCCGCGACACCGTCGCCGACCTGGGCATCGGCCTGGTCCGCATGGAGCAGCGCCGTCACCACATCGCGGAGGTCTTCCGCGACAACGACCAGCCCTCGCCCACCGTCCAGCAGAAGGGAGCCGGTTCCGATGGCGCCTGACACCTCGACCCAGATCCACAACATCGGCTACCGGTCCTACGACGGACCCCGGCTCGGCCGCGCCTACGCCCGCAAGTCGCTGTTCTCGCAGTCCCTGCGCGGCGCCTACGGACTGGGCCGCTCCGCCAAGTCCAAGGTCCTCCCGATGCTCCTCTTCGCGGTGATGTGCGTACCCGCGCTGATCATCGTCGCGGTCGCCATCGCGGTGCCCGGCTCCACCGACCTGCCGATCAAGTACACGACGTACGCCCTGACCACCCAGGTGATCATCGGCCTCTTCCTCGCGTCCCAGGCGCCGCAGTCCGTCTCGCGCGACCTGCGCTTCAAGACGGTGCCGCTCTACTTCTCGCGGCCCATCGAACGCGTCGACTACGTCGTGGCCAAGTACGCGGCCATGGCCTCGGCCCTGTTCATCCTCACCGCGACCCCGCTGCTGATCATGTGGATCGGCGCGTTGCTCGCGAAGTTCGACTTCGCCGACCAGACCAAGGGATTCGGGCAGGGACTCGTGTCGGTTCTGCTGCTGTCGCTGCTGTTCGCGGGCCTCGGCCTGGTCATGGCCGCGCTCACCCCGCGCCGCGGGTTCGGCGTCGCCGCGATCATCGCGGTGCTCCTGATCCCGTTCGGCGCGGTGACCGCGGTCCAGGGGATCTCCTACAGCACCGGGAACACCGGAGCCATCGAGTGGATGGGCCTGTTCTCCCCGATCACGCTCATCGACGGCGTACAGACCGCGTTCCTGGGCGCGACCTCCGCCTTCCCCGGCGGCGAGGGTCCCTCGGCCGGCACCGGCGTCGTCTACCTGATCGTCGCCCTCGGCCTCATCGTCGGCTCCTACGCCGCCCTGATGGCCCGCTACCGGAAGGCCGGGCTGTGACCACCATCCACATCGACCACACCTCCCGCTGGTTCGGGAACGTCGTTGCCGTCAACGACGTGACGATGAACATCGGCCCCGGCGTCACCGGGCTCCTGGGTCCCAACGGCGCCGGGAAGTCCACCCTCATCAACATGATGGGCGGGTTCCTCGCTCCCTCCACGGGCACCGTCACCCTCGACGGTGCGCCGATCTGGCAGAACGAGCAGGTCTACAAGCAGATCGGTGTCGTGCCCGAGCGCGAGGCCATGTACGACTTCCTCACGGGCCGGGAGTTCGTCGTCGCCAACGCCGAACTCCACGGCCTCGACGACACGGCCGCCCAGCGGGCGCTCGCCACCGTCGAGATGGAGTACGCCCAGGACCGCAAGATCGCCACGTACTCCAAGGGCATGCGCCAGCGCGTGAAGATGGCTTCGGCCCTCGTCCACGACCCGGCCGTCCTGCTCCTCGACGAGCCGTTCAACGGCATGGACCCGCGCCAGCGCATGCAGCTCATGGACCTGCTGCGGCGCATGGGCGACGAGGGACGCACCGTCCTGTTCTCCTCCCACATCCTGGAGGAGGTCGAGCAACTCGCCTCGCACATCGAGGTGGTCGTGGCCGGCCGGCACGCCGCCTCCGGCGACTTCCGCAAGATCCGCCGCCTGATGACGGACCGCCCGCACCGGTACCTCATCCGCTCCTCCGACGACCGGGTCCTCGCCGCGGCCCTGATCGCCGATCCCTCCACCGCCGGCATCGAGGTCGACCTCAAGGAAGGCGCGCTGCGCATCCAGGCCGTCGACTTCGGCCGCTTCACCGAGCTGCTGCCCCGCGTGGCCCGGGAACACGGCATCCGGCTGCTGACGGTCTCGCCCTCCGACGAGTCCCTCGAGTCGGTCTTCTCCTACCTCGTCGCGGCCTGAAAGGAGCTGGCACCCATGTACGAACCCACCGTTGCCCGGCTCACCTACCGGGCCCTGCTCGGCCGGCGCCGCGCGCTGATCCTCTTCGCGCTGCCCGCCCTGCTGATCGTCATCGCCCTCGTCGTCCGTGCTTTCGTCGGCGTGGACGACAAGGTGGCGGCCGACCTCCTCGGCGGCTTGGCCCTCGCCACCATGGTCCCGCTGATCGGTGTCATCGCCGGCACCGGAGCCATCGGACCCGAGATCGACGACGGCTCCATCGTCTACCTGCTCGCCAAGCCGGTGAAGCGTCCGAAGATCATCATGACCAAGCTGATCGTGGCTATCTCCGTCACGATGGTCTTCTCCGCGATCCCCACCCTGATCGCCGGATTCATCCTCAACGGGAACGGTCAGCAGATCGCCGTCGCCTACACGATCGCCGCCCTCGTGGCCTCGATCGCCTACAGCGCGCTGTTCCTGCTGCTCGGCACCGTCAGCCGGCACGCGGTGGTCTTCGGCCTGGTCTACGCCCTGATCTGGGAGTCGCTCTTCGGCAGCCTGGTCTCCGGAGCCAAGACCCTCAGCGTCCAGCAGTGGGCCCTGTCCGTCGCCGAGAAGGTCGCCGGGGACGGGTACGTCGACGCCACCGTCGGCCTGCCCACCGCCGTGATCCTGCTCTGCGCGGTCACCGTCGCCGCCACCGTCTACGCGGGCCAGAAGCTCCGCCGCCTCACCCTGGCGGGCGAGGAGTAGTCCCCGCCGCACCGCACGCGAACCTGTGCCCCGCCCGGCCCACCGGCCGGGCGGGGCACAGGTTCGCGCGGCATCATCGGTGCATGGTCGCGCACACCGAGCCGGAGCCGTCCAGGCCACTGCGGTCCTGGATACGCTCCTCGCCCGGAACGCACATCTGGCTACTGATCATCGCCGTGACCAGCGTCATCGTCGCGATCGCACCCGACCAGGTCGACAGCGTCCTGCTCCACCGCAACAGCAGCAACATCAACCAGCTCGTCAAATACCCCCTCCGGGCGCTCGTCAGCAGCGCCTTCTGGATCGCGAACCCGGCCTCGCTCGCCCTCTACGCCGTGCTCTTCGAGGTGTTCCACGCCCCCGTCGAACGCTGGCTCGGCACCCTGCGCTGGCTCCTGATCGTCGCGACCGCCCACATCGTCGCCACCTTGGTCAGCCAGAAGATCCTCCTGACGGCCATCCAGGACCACCGGGCCCCGCACAGCATGACCCACGTCGTCGACATCGGCGTCAGCTACGGCCTCGCGGCCTCCATCGGCGTCCTCACCTACCGGCTCCCCAGCCCCTGGAGATGGCTCTACCTGGCCGGAGCGGTCGCCTTCTTCGGGATGCCCCTGGTCACCGGCGGCACCTTCACGGACCTCGGCCACGCCATCGCGCTCTCCGTCGGTCTGCTCTCCTGGCCACTCACCCGCAACGTCGTTTCACGTGAAACATGAGCGGCAGGACCCCCTCAGGGGGTGTCGTGCGAGCCCGTAGCCGTGTCCGGTTCGGCGACGCCGTGCTCCCAGGCCCACGCGGCGATTCCCACCCGGTTGCGGGCCCCCAGCTTGGCCTGGACGTTCGCGATGTGGGTCTTGGCCGTACCCGCGCTGATGAACAGCTCGGCGCCGATCTCGGCATTGGTGAGCCCCCGCGCCACCAGACGTACGATCTCCACCTCCCGCTCCGTCAGCGGATGCGCCGTGGGGCGGGCGACGGGACCCGTCTGCGCCAGGCGGCTCAGCAGCCGCACCGTGATCTGCGGACTGATCAGCGTGTCCCCCGCCATCGCCGCCCGGACCCCTTCGATCAGCAACGCCGGCCCGGACCGCTTCAGCAGAAAGCCGCAGGCGCCGTTGCGGAGCGCGGTGTGCACGTACTCGTCCAGGTCGAAGGTGGTCACCACCACCACCCGTGTCTGCGGCGCCAGCAGCCGGGTCACCTCCAGCCCGTCGAGCCGCGGCATCCGGATGTCCGCGAGCACCACGTCGGGCCGTAGTTCCCGGGCCAGCGTCACCGCGCTCTCCCCGTCCGCGGCCTCCCCCACCACGGTCATGTCCGGCTGTGAGTCCAGGATCAGCCGGAATCCGCTGCGGATGTCATCTTGGTCGTCGGCTATCAGGATGCGTGTGGTCACGCCGCCATGATCACCCGAGGGCGCGCCCCTGAGCCGGGAAGACGGCGCAAACCCGCCATCCGCCGTCGGCGCTCGCGCCGGCTCGCAGCGTCCCGCCCGCCGCCTCCACCCTGCCGCGCAGACCGGCCAGCCCCGTTCCGCTCCGCCGCCGCAGCCCCAGCAGTCCCCCCGCGCCCCGGGCCGGCGCCGAGTTGGCCACACTCAGCTCGATCCCCTCCGCGGCCCGGTGCAGGCGCACCCGTACGACCGCCGCCCCGGGCGCGTGTCGGCGTACGTTCGTCAGCGCCTCCACGGCCACCCGGTAGGCGGTGGTGTCCGCCTCCCGCGACAACGCCCGGGCCGCCGCCGGATCGGCGTCCAGTACCCCGCCCTCGAACCGCTCCACCAGACCCGGCAGCTCCGAGATCCCCGGGACCGAGGCGGACCGCGCACCGGCCGCCTCCCGCAGCGCGTGTACCGTCCGGTCCATCGAGGCGAGCGCGCCGAGCCCCGCCGCCTCGATCCGCTCCAGCGCACGGACCGCCTGCTCGGGGTCCTTGTCCGCCACGAACCTGGCCGCCTGGGCCTGCACCACGATGGCGCTCACGTCATGCGCCACGAAGTCGTGCAGATCCCGGGCCAGTTCCAGCTGCTGGTCCCGTCGGCCGTCCCGGACGGCCTGGCGCATCCGACTCGCCTGACGGCGTAGGTAGCCCCCGGCCGCCAGGGCCCCGAGCGCGGGCACCGCCCAGAACGCCGCTGCCCCGCAGACCTCCAGCCACGACGCCGGCCCCCACATCAGCGGTACCGGCCACAGCGCGACGGCCGCCACGCCCAGTACGGCCGCGCCGGCTCCCGCACGCACCGGGGACCAGCGGGCCACCAGGGCCAGCAGCGGCAGCAGCAGACCCACCCAGACCAGCAACCATGCCGGGGGCGCCCCCAGGAACCCCCCGAGGAGGCCGACAGCACCGGCCAGGGCGAGTAACGGGGCGTAGGAGGACCGAAGATCGAGGGACATGCTCCGACCCTACGAGCGCACCCCGGGTACCGACCATCCGCCGATCGGCAGAGCCGCAGGGACCTCATGGGACCACCGGCCCGCTGATCGGCGGATGGTCGCGAAGGCGCCGGCCGACCAGGCTGGAGTCATCAACCAGTAGCCCCTGAAGAGGACTTGGCAGATGACCTCGCACGCCGCCGTTCGCGCCTCGCACATGGTGCCCGGAGTCTCCCCATGGCTTCGCCGGCTCGCCCAGCTGACCTCGCTGACCGTGCTTCCCAGCTGCGTGTGGCGACTCGCGATCGCGGTCGGCATACCCATGGGCTGGGGACCGGGCAGCGATCTGCACCACGCGTACTACCCGGGCCGGGAGTCCTTGGTCCTCGTCTTCGTCTGCGTCCTGCAGGAGTGCCTGGGCCTGCTGAGCCTCGGACTGGTCCAGCGCTGGGGTGAGGAGCTGCCCTGCTGGATCCCCCTGCTGGGTGGCCGTCGGATCCACCCCCTGGCGGCGGTGGTACCCGCGGCGCTCGGCGCGATCGCGGTCACCGCCGTCACCGTTCTCGGCGCCTGGACGTGGAGCGAGGTCAACGCCGCGAATCCCGATGCGCCCACCGGGCTCGCCCTGTGGATCTTCGACCTGTCCTACCTGCCCCTGTTGCTCTGGGGTCCCCTGCTGGGCGTGCTCACTGTCGCTTACTGGCGCCGCCGCCGGATCCACGGCCGGCCCACGGAAATTCGCTGGTAAGGGACCTGCGGCCGGTGCAGAGTGAGTGGTGCGGGGAGCAACAAAAGGTCCGGGGCAGCCACTTCGAGCGCGCCTCGCGGCGCGGGCTGTCCCGGACCTCTCTCCTACGTCGTACGCGTTATGCGGCGCCCAGCAGTCGCTCCAGCACCACCGCGATGCCGTCCTCCTCGTTGGAGGTCGTCACCTCGTCGGCCACGGCCTTGAGCTCGGCGTGGGCGTTGGCCATCGCCACCCCGTGCGCGGCCCAGCCGAACATCGGGATGTCGTTGGGCATGTCACCGAAGGCGATCGTCTCCGCCGCCTTCACCTTCAGCCGGCGCGCGGCCAGTGACAGGCCCGTGGCCTTGGTCAGACCCAACGGCAGGATCTCGACGATGCCGGGACCCGCCATGACGATGTCGACCAGGCTGCCCACCGTTTCGCGAGCCACCTTGACGAGAGCGTCGTCGTCCAGCTCCGGGTGCTGGATGTAGAGCTTGTTCAGCGGAGCCGCCCAGAGCGCCTTGGCATCCTCCAGGTAGAGGGCCGGAAGGCCTTCCTGCACCTGGTACCCGGGCCCGAACAGGACCTCGCCGTCCACCCCGTCCCGACTGGCCGCCAGGGCCAGCGGGCCGACCTCGGCCTCCAGCTTCGACAGCGCCAGACCGGCCAGCTGCCGGTCCAGGGTCACCGAGGTCAGCAGCCGGTGTGCACCCGCGTCGTAGACCTGCGCCCCCTGCCCGCACACGGCGATCCCCTTGTAGCCGAGATCGTCCAGCACGTGCCGGGTCCAGGGCACGGCCCGGCCGGTGACGATGATGTGCGCCGCGCCCGCCGCGGTGGCCGCGGCGAGCGCTTCACGGGTGCGTTCCGAGACGGTGTCGTCGCCACGCAGCAGCGTGCCGTCGAGATCGGTCGCGACGAGCTTGTACGGGAACGGGGCCGGGCTCACTTGGTGATCGGCTCCAGAACCTCGCGACCACCGAGGTAGGGACGGAGCACCTGCGGCACCCGTACCGAGCCGTCGGGCTGCTGGTGGTTCTCGAGGATGGCGACGATCGTGCGCGGTACGGCGCACAGCGTGCCGTTCAGCGTGGACAGCGGCTGGGTCTTCTTGCCGTCGCGGTAGCGGATCGACAGGCGGCGGGCCTGGAAGCTGTCGCAGTTCGAGGCGGAGGTCAGCTCGCGGTACTTGCCCTGAGTGGGGATCCACGCCTCGCAGTCGAACTTGCGTGAGGCGGAGGAGCCCAGGTCACCGGTGGCGACGTCGATCACCTGGAACGGCAGCTCCAGAGCGGTCAGCCACTGCTTCTCCCATTCCAGGAGTCGCTGGTGCTCGGCCTCGGCCTCTTCCGGCGCGACGTACGAGAACATCTCGACCTTGTCGAACTGGTGGACGCGGAAGATGCCGCGGGTGTCCTTGCCGTAGGTACCGGCCTCACGGCGGAAGCACGGGGAGAAGCCGGCGTACCGCAGCGGCAGCTTCTCGGCCTCGATGATTTCGTCCATGTGGTACGCGGCGAGGGGGACCTCGGAGGTGCCGACCAGGTAGAAGTCGTCCTTCTCCAGGTGGTACACGTTCTCCGCGGCCTGGCCGAGGAAGCCGGTGCCCTCCATGGCACGCGGGCGCACCAGCGCCGGGGTCAGCATCGGGATGAAGCCGGCCTCGGTGGCCTGGGCGATGGCCGCGTTGACCAGCGCCAGCTCCAACAGGGCGCCCACACCGGTCAGGTAGTAGAAGCGCGAGCCGGAGACCTTGGCGCCGCGCTCGACGTCGATGGCGCCCAGCAGCTCACCGAGCTCCAAGTGGTCCTTGGGCTCGAAGCCCTCGGCGCCGAAGTCGCGGATGGTGCCGTGCGTCTCCAGGACCGTGAAGTCCTCTTCGCCGCCCACGGGTACGTCCTCGTGGACGATGTTGCCGAGCTGGAGGAGAAGTCGCTTGGCGGCTTCGTCGGCCTCGTTCTGCTCGGCCTCGGCGGCCTTGACGTCCTGCTTGAGCAGCTCGGCCCGCTTCAGCAGCTCGGCCCGCTCCTCGGGGGAGGCCTTGGGGATGAGCTTGCCGAGGGACCTCTGCTCATTGCGCAGTTCGTCGAAGCGCATGCCGGAGGACCTGCGGCGCTCGTCGGCGGAGAGCAGCGCGTCGACGAGTTCGACGTCCTCTCCACGGGCGCGCTGCGAGGCGCGGACACGGTCAGGGTCTTCACGGAGCAGCCGGAGGTCAATCACCCCTCCAGGCTACCGGGCGGGGCTTCCCGGGATCACATCGATATCACGCTGCGTGTCGCTATGTCCCAATTGCAACGAATGGATAAGTCTTGACGACTGACCGGAAGTGGTCCTTCTCGGAGCGTCAATAAAGCGGCCCCATTCCCCGAAAAGGGGCAGAATGCCAGCGGTCGGGCGTGGCCTGAGCAGGGCCGGAGAGGCTTCTTGTCCACAGGAATTGCCGTGGTCCGCATCTTATCCACAGGCTGTGCGCTGCCTCTGTGGACACAGGAATAGCTCATTCCTGATCGGCGGATGGCCGGGATGAATCAGGGTTCAAACCACCCTCACACACTCATTCGGGTGGGAATGACTCGCCCCAAAGAGTTGATCGGCGATGCGGAGGTGACACCGTTCACCTCCCGCTCCCCAGAGCGAAACCTGAGTCACTCGGGCGATTTGTCGACCTTGTCGTGCCGTTCTGTCGACTTGTCCCCAGGTCCCCATCTCCGCCTGTGGATAACTCTGTGGACAGTGGACGACGGTCCTAGGCCCGCCCGTCGAGGC
This sequence comes from Streptomyces sp. CLCI03, assembly GCF_053615355.1. Lineage (NCBI taxonomy): Bacteria > Bacillati > Actinomycetota > Actinomycetes > Kitasatosporales > Streptomycetaceae > Streptomyces > Streptomyces sp. CLCI03. The sequence goes on from NZ_CM132132.1 coordinate 4,221,486, forward strand.
AACGCCCCAGCCAGTCGGAGGCGGTCGTGAAGTCACCGTCGGAGGTCCCGGGCCGCGGAGCCCGGACATCACTCTGAGCGACACCGGCACGGGGGTAGGAACCGAGGAAGCGGACCTGGGGACAGGTCCGCTTGAGGCCCATGAGCGCCTCACTGACCCGCCGGTCGGAGATGTGCCCCTCGGCGTCGACGGCGAAGCAGTAGTTACCGATCCCCTGCCCGGTCGGACGGGACTGGATGAGCATCAGGTTGACCCCACGGACCGCGAACTCCTGAAGGAGCTCCAGCAGCGCACCGGGATGGTCGTCGCCGAGCCACAGCACGACGGAGGTCTTGTCCGCGCCGGTCGGCGCGGCCGGCCGGGCGGGGCGTCCCACCAGGACGAACCGGGTCTCGGCGTTCTCCGCGTCGTGGATCTCGGTCACCAGCGGAACGAGTCCGTAGGTGGCCGCGGCGAACTCACCCGCGAAGGCGGCGTCGAAGCGGCCCTCCTGGACCAGCCGGGCGCCGTCGGCGTTCGAGGCGGCAGACTCCCAGACCGCGTCGGGCAGGTTCGCCCGCAGCCAGTTCCGCACCTGCGGCTGGGCGACCGGGTGCCCGGTGACGGTCTTGACGTCCGACAGGGCGGTTCCGGGCCGCACGAGCAGCGCGAAGGTGATGGGCAGCAACACCTCGCGGTAGATCATCAGCGGTTCGCCCGAGGCCAGCTCGTCGAGGGTGGCGGTGACCCCGCCCTCCACCGAATTCTCGATCGGGACGAGGGCAGCGGCCGCCTCGCCGTTGCGCACGGCGTCCAGGGCGGCCGGGACCGACACCATCGGGACGAGTTCCCGGGTCGCGGCTTCCGGCAGGGTGCGCAGGGCGGCCTCGGTGAAGGTGCCCTCGGGACCGAGATACGTGAAGCGGGTGGCTGACATGCGATCAGCCTAATGCCGGGGTGCTGCCCACCGGGTCGCTGTTCATCCTTCGAGCAGACGCTGCCCCACGTACTCGCCGCTGCGCGGACCGGGGGGAACGGCGTACAGGCCGCTGGACTCGTGCCGGATGAACTGCGACAGCGCGTCGCCGCGGTCGAGCTTGCGCTGAACGGGTACGAACCCGCGCAGCGGATCGGCCTGCCAGCAGACGAAGAGGAGCCCGGCGTCGGGAGAGCCGTCGGGGCCGATCCCGTCGTGGAAGGAGAAGGGCCGCCTCAGCATGGCGGCCCCGCCGTTCTGCTCGGGGGCGGAGATCCGCGCGTGCGCGTTGGCCGGAATGACGGGCTTCCCGTCGGGACCGATCTTGTCGAGCCCCATTTCGGTGGTCTCGCCGCCACCGGTGAGCGGGGCGCCGGTGGCCTTCGTCCGCCCGATGACCTGCTCCTGCTGCGCGAGGGACTGCTTGTCCCAGTCGTCGAGGAGCATGCGGATGCGCCGGACGACGGCGTACGAGCCGCCGGCCATCCAGGCGTGCTCGGCGGGCCCGGGGCCGGTGCCGGGCACGAAGATCCGCTTGTCGAAGTCGGGCTCCGAACGCTTCGGGTTGCCGGTGCCGTCGATCTGGCCCATCAGGTTGCGGGCGGTCATCGGGGTGCCGGTGGCACCGGGAGAGCGGTTGAAGCCGTTCATCTGCCAGCGGACGCGGGCGGCCTCTCCGGCGTCCTTCTGCAGGGCCCGCAGCGCGTGGAAGGCGACGAGGCCGTCGTCGGCACCGATCTGGACCCACAGATCGCCGTTGCTGCGCTGGGCGTCCAGCCGGTCCGAGGAGAAGTCCGGCAGCGGGTCGAGGGCCGCGGGACGGCGTGCGGTCAGGCCGGTGCGCTCGAAGAAGGAGTGGCCGAAGCCGAAGGTGACCGTGAGGGAGGAAGGACCCGCATCCAGCGCGATCCCGCTGTCGGAGGTCGCGGCCGGCTCGCCCGCCATCAACCGCCGGGCGGTGTCGGACCAGCGCCGCAGCAGCGCGGCGGCCTCCGTACGGCCCGCCCCGGCGGTGAGGTCGAAGGCGACGAGGTGCCCCTTGGCCTGTAGGGGGGTGGTGATGCCGGCCTGATGGTCCCCGTCGAACGCCACCTGGGTGGCGCCGAGGGACGCCAGGCTGCCGGCCGCTCCGCGGGCGGAGCCGCTGCCGGAGTCGTCCAGCGCGGAGTGCGCCAGAGCGCCGCCTGTGGTGCCGAGGGCGATCCCGACGGCGCCCGCGGCGCCGACGGTACCCAGCAGCCTGCGCCGGGAGATCTCGATGTCGGGGTTGGTCTCGGTCACGCTGGTCAGCCGATCTTCACAGTCTTCTGGGCAGTGGTCTGGTCGATGTCGGAGGTACGGACGGTCACGTCGATGCGCCATGCGCCGGTGAGCGGCAGCTGGACGCCGGAGGCGGTCCAGTGTCCGGGGGCGGCCCGCTCGGGGACGAGCGGCAGGGGGCCGATGTCCTGGGCGGGAAGGGTGAAGGCGACCTTGATCTCGGGGAGGTCGAAAGGAGTGCCGTCGGCGGATTCGGACCACAGGTGCAGGGTGTTCGCGCCGACCCGACCCGGGTCGAGTTCGAGCCGGACGGACCCCTTGCCGTTCGGGCCACCGGTGTCGAAGGGCAGGGTGATCTTGACGGCGCGGTCGGGGACGGCGGTGGCGGTGGAACCGCGGCCCGCCTCCCGCTCCACGGTCCGCCCGGGCTCGGTGCCGGTGAGCACGGTGGTGACGGCGAGCAGGATCACGGCGATGGCCGCTTCGGCGAGGACGGAGCGACGCAGGCCGGCACGGTCCGGGTCGGCGTCCCGCACCCGCTTCTCCAGCGCGCTCTCGCGAGCGGCCCGCTGCCGGGCGAGCTGGGCGGCCCGCTCCGGGTCCGCGGGGACGGCCACGGGCTCTGTTTCACGTGAAACACCAGAGCCTTCGGAGACTGCACCCGAGGCTGTTTCACGTGAAACATCGTCGGAGCTCTGTCCGACGGCCGCGACAGCCGGGACGGATGCGACGGCGGCCTCGGCATCCGTCGGGGCCTCGGCGAGTCGCGCCGTCCACCTGCGGGACACGTAGGCGATGCCGAGGAGGACGGCGACCAGGCCGACCTTGAGGAGCAGCAGCTGCCCGTAGTCGGTGCTGGTGAGGGCGGACCAGCTGCCGAGCTGTCGCCAGGACTGGTAGACACCGGTGACGGCGAGCACCAGGACACTGACGAACGCGACCCGGGAGAAGCGCCGGACGGCCACGCGCTCGATCCCGGGGACCTTGTGGAGGGCGACGAGCAGCGCGGCGAGACCGCCGAGCCATGTGGCGACGGCCATCAGGTGCAGGATGTCCGCGGGCATGGCGATACCGGGCTGGATACCGGTGGAGGCGTGCTCGGAGAGGGCCCAGGTGGCGGCGATACCGCCGGCCACGACGGCTCCGCCGATGGCCAACCCGAAGGTGAGATCGCTGGTGTCGTCCGGCCTGCCGGCCTCGTCGGCCGGATCCGCCTCATCGGACCCGTCGGGTCGGCCATCGGTGGAGCCTTCGGCCTCCCCATCGGCCCGGTCGGCCTCATCGGGTCCGAGGCCCGCCACGCGACGTGCGTAGACGCCGAAGAGGACCGCGACGAACAGGGCGGCAGCCCCCAGCAGGAGCAGCCTGGAGACGAGCGAGGCCCCGGTCTTGGTCTCCAGGACGGCCCGGAGCCCGTCGAGGTCGAACACGTCGGAGAAGCTCCCGGACCCGGTGTACGGGGTCCGCAGCACCAGCATGGCGAGGGTGGCCGCGGTCAAGGTGACCCAGGCACGCACGACGAGCTTCTGGAGCGGCCGTTCGGCGGCGCCCCGGCGCCAGCACAACAGGATGAAGGCGGCGCCGCCCACGAGGACGGTGAACCCGGCGTAGGCGGCGTAGCGGGCGATCCCGTAGGCGATGCCGACAGGTCCGCCACCGGCCTGCGCGGTGGGCAGGGAGACATCGGTGGCCGAGGGCGCGCCGATGGAGAAGGTGAAGGCGCCGGAGATCGGATGGCTGTCGGCCGAGACGGCCTGCCAGGCGACGGTGTAGGTGCCGTTCGGCAGTCCGGTGTGCAGAGCGGTGCCGTAGCGGACGGTGTTCCCGCTGCACATGTCCCGCAGCTCGCCGGTGTCCACGCGTTTGCCCTGGGGGTCCAGGACGCGGATCGAGTCGTCGCCCATGGCGACCTGCTCCGAGAAGGAGAGCGTGACCTGGGCGGGGGCCGTGGCGACCACCGCCCCGTCCGTGGGGTCGCTCGCGGTGAGTGCGGCGTGCGCCGTGGCCGGTACGGCCGCGGTGAACAGGGTTGCCAGCAGGGCTGCGAGGACCAGCGCGAGCCGCGGCAGAGATGCCGTGACACGGGCGCGGGCCGTGGAAGGGGCGGGGGCGGTGGCCGTCATGGCGTGTGAGCTCCTCGGTCCGTCAGTGGTGGTTGCCGGACGCGTTGGTCGGAGCCTGGGCGTTGTACGTCCGGTCCTTCACGTCCAGCTCGACCTTGACCGGACCGGCCTTCTCGAAACGGAGCTCGACGCTGACCTTGTCACCGACCTTGGGAGTGCTCTTGAGCCCCATGAACATGATGTGGTTGCCGCCGCGCTCCAGCCGGAGCTCGCCGTTCGCCGGCACGTCCATCGACTGGACCTGCTGCATCTTCTGGTCCTTGGTCTCGTGGATCTGAAGATCGTCGGAGAGCGAGGAGGTGGCGCCGGTGAGCTTGTCGGCGTTCTCGGAGCCGTTCTTGATGACCAGGAACCCACCGGCCATCTTGTCGTTCACGGGCTCGGGCATGAAGGCGCCGCTGACGGTCATCTTCGGTTCGGCCTTGCCCGAGCAGCCGGATATGGCGAGCACTGCCGTCAGGGAGAGGGCGGCGGCCAGGGTGCGGGTGGTGCGGGCGTTCACGGGTTCTCCCCCTTGATGAGCTTCGGCAGGTCCTTCGTGTAGTCGTCGACGGTGGTGCCCTCGCCGTAGAGGACGTAGCCCTCGTCGGTCTTGGGCGAGAACGCGATGACCTGGGCGCCGTGCATGGAGACGACCTTGCCGTCGGCCCCCGTCGTGGCGGCGTCGATACCGATGCCGAGCGTGCGTGCGGCCGCCTGGATGGTCGCGAAGTCTCCGGTGAGTCCGACGAAGGACGGGTCCTGCGCCTTGAGCCACGCGGCGAGGGACTCGGGAGTGTCCCTCTCGGGGTCGGTGGTGACGAAGACGACCCGGAGGTTGTCCTGGTCGGCCTTGGGGAGTGCCTTCTTGGCGACGGCGATGTTGCTCATCGTCAGCGGGCACACGTCGGGGCAGTTGGTGTAGCCGAAGTAGATGAGCGTCGGCTTGCCCTTGGTCTGCTCACGCAGGTTCCACGGGTTGCCGGTGGTGTCCGTGAGGACGAGCTCCGGCTTGGTGAAGGGGCGGTCCAGGAGGGTCGCGGCCTTGTCGTTGCTCTGACCGCCGGCGATCTGGGTGACTCCGCCGGGCTTGGCGGACTCACCCCCGCAGGCGGTGAGGGTGAGTACGGCCGCCGCGAGCAGCGCGGCGACCGTCACACGTGTGGTGCGCATGAAGAAATGTCCCTGGGATCGGGGATGCTACGGACGTTCGGAACGGCAGCGCCGATGGGCGCGGTAGGTCAGGCGTTGCGGCGGCGCGAGGCGATGCCGAAGGCGACACCGCCGAGCCCGACGACGATGCCGGCGACACCGAGGACGCGCGCGGTGGTGTCGGAGCCGTGTTCGGCGGCGGCCTTGTCGTGGCCGTGCTCGGCGTCCTTGTCGGCGTTCTTCGGCTCGTCGGCCTTCGCACCGCTGTCGTGGTGGTCATCGCCCTTGGGGGCGGTCAGCTTGAGGACGGGCGCGGGGTTCTGCGGCTCCGCGGCGCCCTCCTTGGCCTCCTCGATCCAGCGGACGACCTCGCCGTTGTCGTACGTCTGGATGGACTTGAAGACCATCTGGTCGACGTTCTCGGGCAGCTTGCCGACGGAGAGCGGGAACTGCTGGAACTTGCCGGGCTCGATCTTGCCGCCGGACCAGGTCACCTTGGTGACGGCCTTGGTGATCTGCTTGCCGTGCACGGTGAGCGGCTTGTCGAGGTCGCTCGTCTCGACCTTCACGGTCCAGCCGGGAACGTCCTGCGGCATGACGGAGCTGAGCGGCTGGTCGATCGGGAAGTTGACCTCCAGCTGGGTGGTCGACGCGTTGTCCCGCTCGTTGGGGACCTTGAAGTTGATCGTCGCGTAGCCGCCCTTGGCCGCCTCACCGGCGGGCTGCACGCCGACGTGGGAGAAGGCCGGGCCGGAGAGGAGGAGGACGGAACCGGCGGCGATGGCGGCGGCGACGGAGACGCGAGAGGTCTTCATGGCAGGAACACTCCACGGAAGCAGTGGTGGCGGTTGCTCCGTGCACGGGCGCGCACGGAGTTCGCGGCACCGGTGTCCCGCCCTGTGTCCGGGAAGGAGGGTGCCGCGTCAGGCTGCGAGGGCGAATGCCATGGGTGGGCCGCGCCGGATCACCGTGTGCTGGAGTGCTTCCCGACCCGTGTGGCGGGCGGGAGCGGACCCGGTCCGCAGGTCCTGCGGGGTACGGGGGGCCGAGCCCGGCAGCCCGGCGCCGAGGGCGCGTACGAAGGCGAGCGCGGCGCGCAGCGGACGTATCGGGGCGGCTTCGGAGGAGCGACGGGACAGCTCGACCAGCCGGAAGAGCGCGGCGTCGCCGCGACCGAGCAGCCAGCCCGCGGCGAGTGCGGCCAGCAGGTGACCGGCCAGCATGGCCGGGCTGAACAGGCCGGTCGCGGGTGCCATGGTGACGGCCTGGGCCACGTGCGCGTGCGCTTCGTGTCCCTGTGCCACGGCCTGCCCGGCCTGTGCGGCCTGTGCCGTCTGTTCGGCCAGGGCGGCCGGGTCCAGGCCCGCGGCTTCCAGGATCCGCCGAGCGTCGGCCGGGCTGAGCGGTACGGAGTTGCCCCCGCACACCAGCCGTGCGGCGAGTTCGGCGAGCGAGGCGTCGGCGGTGCCCGCCGGGGCCTGCGCGGCCGCGGCGCCGTGCTGGCCGAGGCCGAACACGGCGTGCAGGCCGAGTTGTCCGGCGGTGAGTCCGGCGGCGATGCCGGGCAGCGTCCGCCGACGGCCCGCGAGCGAGGCGGCGACCGCGAAGACGGCGAGGAAGCCGAGGCACAGCGACCACCAGGGCACGGTGGCGCAGGACGCCAAGGCGTGCCCGATCGCGGACAGCACGACACAGACCGCGGTGAACACCGCGGCCCGGATCAGCCGGAGGCCGGCTCCGGCGTGCGTCGCGTGGGGGTCAGACATGGCCGGGCCATCATCGCACTGCGCTCAGGCCCTTCATACGGCAGGTCCGGAAGGTCCGCATGAGTCCTCTGTGCGAGGGCGTCCGGGCTCACCGCGGGCGGCCGCATACACCGCTCCCCGGAAGAGCCGCGTCGGCCGGACGGGCGTAATGAGCTCTCGGACGGTCGCAGGGCGCTTACGCCCCCTCGCGGGCGGCAATACGTAACCGTATGAGCATCTGGTGGTCTCTCCACTTGAGGCGCGAAGCCGCGAGCGTGCCGCTCGCCAGGCGACTGCTGCTGGGGACGATGGAGACCGCGGGGGTGGACCCGGACATCTCCTTCGATCTCTCGGTGGCGCTGAGCGAGGCGTGTGCGAACGCGGTGGAGCACGGCGGGGGTGGCGAAATCCCGGACGATACCGAGGCCTACCACGTCACGGCCTATCTGGACGGGGATTGCTGCCGCATCGAGGTGACCGATTCCGGTCCGGGGTTCCCGCCCGCGACGGTGGCCCGCCGTAGATCCTCCCTGGCCGAACACGGCCGGGGCCTCCACCTGATCGCCGAACTCGCCGACCACGTCCGCTTCCGCAACCGGCCGGGCCGCGGTGCGGTGGTGAGCTTCGACAAGATGCTCAAGTGGCGCGACGACGCGCTTTTGAAGGTGTCGTAGGCGTCGTAGGTGTCTGTGGCGCCCGGGACGTTCTGGGCGACCTCGGTGTCCTGGCGCCCCGGCGGCCCCGGGAACGCCGATGGGCGGGACCCCGTGGAGGAATCCCGCCCATCCGTGCGCGACGCGGAGGCGTCAGCCCTTCAGGCGTGCCATCCAGGCCTCGACGTCGGTGGAGGTGCGGGGCAGACCGGCGGACAGGTTTCGGTTGCCGTCCTCGGTGACGAGGATGTCGTCCTCGATGCGGACGCCGATGCCGCGGTACTCCTCGGGCACGGTCAGGTCGTCGGCCTGGAAGTAGAGGCCGGGCTCTACGGTGAGGCACATGCCCGGCTCCAGGGTGCCGTCCACGTAGGCCTCGCGGCGGGCGGCGGCGCAGTCGTGGACGTCCATGCCGAGCATGTGGCCGGTGCCGTGCAGGGTCCAGCGGCGCTGCAGGCCCAGCTCCAGGACCCGCTCGACCGGGCCCTCCAGCAGGCCCCACTCGACGAGCTTCTCGGCCAGCACGTGCTGGGAGGCGTCGTGGAAGTCACGGAACTTCGCACCCGGCTTCACCGCGGCGATGCCGGCTTCCTGGGACTCGTACACGGCGTCGTAGATCTTGCGCTGGATGTCGGTGTACGTGCCGTTGATGGGCAGGGTGCGGGTGACGTCGGCGGTGTAGAGGGAGTGGGTCTCCACGCCGGCGTCGAGCAGCAGGAGGTCACCGGAGCGGACGTCGCCGTCGTTGCGGACCCAGTGCAGGGTGCAGGCGTGCGGGCCGGCGGCGCAGATCGAGCCGTAGCCGATGTCGTTGCCCTCGACGCGGGCACGCAGGAAGAAGGTGCCCTCGATGTAGCGCTCCGAGGTGGCCTCGGCCTTGTCGAGGACCTTCACGACGTCCTCGAAACCGCGGACGGTCGAGTCGACCGCCTTCTGCAGCTCACCGATCTCGAACGTGTCCTTCACGGCGCGGGCCTCGGAGAGGTAGACGCGCAGTTCCTCGTCGCGCTCCTTGGTCACCTTGTCGGTGAGGGCGGACTCGATCACCGCGTCGTGGCCGCGCACCGCGCGGACGGGGCCCTCGGCCTCGGTGAGGGCCTCGGCGAGCTCGCGGACGTCCTTAGCGGGGACGCCCAGGAGCTGCTCGGCCTCGGCGAGGGAGTGGCGGCGGCCGACCCACAGTTCGCCCTGGCCGGACAGCCAGAACTCGCCGTTCTCCCGGTCGGAGCGCGGCAGCAGGTAGATGGTGGCGACGTGCCCGGTCGGGCCGGTGGGCTCCAGGACCAGGACGCCGTTCTCGGTCTGGTCACCGGTGAGGTACGCGTACTCGGTCGAGGCCCGGAAGGGGTACTCGGTGTCGTTCGAGCGGGTCTTCAGACGGCCTGCGGGGATGACGAGACGCTCACCGGGGAAGCGCCGGGACAGCGCGTCACGACGGGCGAGGGTGTGCGTGGCCTGGGCGATGGGCTCCAGACCGTGCAGCTCGGTGTCGGCCCAGCCGCTGCGCATGTTCTCCGCGAGTTCGTCGCTGACGCCCGGGTACAGACCGTTCTTGCGCTGCTTGTGCGTCTTCTTGGGCTGCTCTTCTTCCGGGGTCTCCGGGGTGAGCTCGTCAGCCACGTCTTCTCCTCAGCTACGACGGTACGGACCTGGGTGTGGACCGCATCCATCGTATGCGTGTACGGGAGAGAGCTGTTCCGAATCGTGCCGTCCATCACGATTCGGAACATGCTCCGGGCCTCATTCGAATCGGGCCGCGAGCAGCACGATGTCCTCGGGGGCGTCGGTCGGGTTCCCGCCGGGCAGGACGGTTCGCAGGATGTGCTCGCACAGGGCGGCCGGGTCCTCGCGGACGCTGCGGGGGACCCCCGCGGCCGCGGCGTGCAGCCGGGCGTAGGCCCGGTCCATCGGGTCGCCCGTGTGGTGCAGCAGCCCGTCGGTGTAGAGAAGCACCGTTTCTCCGGGTGCGGGTTCGATCTCCATGCTGGGCGCCTCCCAGCAGGACAGCATCCCCAGGGGCGCGGAGAGCGAGGTCTCCACGTACTCGGTGCGGTGCTCGCCGATCAGCAGGGGCGGGGTGTGTCCGGCCCCGGCCAGGATGATCTTGCTGCCCTGGCCGGCGGACTGCGGGCCCCCGGCGGGTTCGCAGTAGGCGAAGAGCGCGGTGGCGCAGCGGGCGGGCTCGGTGAGGCGCAGCAGCAGTTCCAGGTCGGACAGGACCGCCACCGGGTCCTCGCCCTCCATGACGGCGTAGGCGCGCAGTGATGCGCGCAGCCGCCCCATCGCGGCGACGGCGCTCGGCCCGGATCCGGTGACGGAGCCGACGGCCAGGCCCAGGGCGCCCTCGGGCAGCGGCAGCGCGTCATACCAGTCACCCCCGCCGAGCGGCCCGGTGTGGTGGCGGGCCGCGAGCTGCACCCCGGGGATCCGGGGGAGCCTGCTCGGCAGCAGTTCCTCGGAGACGGTGGCCAGGTGTGTGCGGGAGCGCTCCACCTCCAGCATCCGGGCCAGGTGCTCGGCGCCGTGCCGCACGTACAGCCCGACGAGGTCGCGCTGGCGGTCGCTCGGCTCGGCCTGCTCGTCGTAGAGCCAGACGGCCGCGCCGAGCCGGCCGGTGGCCTCCGCGGTGAGGGGGAGCGAGTAGCTCGCGGCGTAGCCGAGGCGGGCGGCGACCTCACGGTGGCGGGGGTCCACGGGGGCGGCGAACCCCCCGGTTCCGGGGGCTGCGCCCGGCTCGGGAAGGAATTCGGAGCCGCCCTGGGCGTCGGGCAGACCGTCGAGGATCCGCCCGTAGGAGGTGGCGCTGCGCGGCACGGTCTCGATGTGGCCGAGCTCCGCGTGCCCGAGCCCGAGGCCGATCGTGCTCGTCGGGCCGAGTCCGTCGGAGGGCTCCAGGACGATCAGACCGCGTCGGGCGCCGACGAGCGTGGCTCCGGCGCGCAGGAACTCGCGCAGCGAGGTGTCGAGGTCACTGGCGCGAGCGAGGCGTTCGGTGAGCTCGTGGAGGGTGGTGAGGTCCGAGACCATGCCCGCCAGCCGGTCCTGGATGACACTGCCCGGGCCGCCGGGCGGAGGGGCCGGTGCGGGGGTGGTCCGGGCGGGCGTGGGCGCCGCAGTGTGCGGTGACGCCGTTACTGCTGGATCGATTCCAGCCACTTTCGGCAGATGCGGGGCGCTCATGGCGTCCGCCTTTCCACCTGGTGCGATTCGCCAAATAGCATCGCAAACCCCCAGATCGTGCTGCGCCGCCATCAAGGAATCCACATCTACACGCACACATGGATGCATGTCCAGCATTGCCCAGGTGGGAATCCTGGTGTCCGTGGGGCCGCAACTCACGGTCGAGCCAAGGCTAGAACTTGGCCGGAAAAAGCGGCAAGCAGTCGGTTTTTGCGATCGACTGAGCGGGCTCCGCAGGGGGCTCGGGTACGTACTCGTTGATGCACGGGGCCAGTTGGCGTTGCCGGGAACCACCCGGTGCGGGTCGTCGTCCTTAGCGGCGGCCGCCGGTCCCGGTGGCCGGCGCGGGTCGCGCTCCACCCCCGCGGGACGTTTGATGGACCTGTAAGAACCTGCACGAACCGTGTGAACCTGCTTCTGGCGGACAGTGACGCGAAACCTGTACGTGTGGTGAGACACCGGTTACATGGTGTGATGTGGCCCTCGGCGTTCAACGGAAAGGAACGAGCGCACATGCGCGAGATCCTCGGAAGGCGTCTCCAGCGGCTCCGTGATCGCTTTCAATTCCTGCGCCCCGACCCGGTACAGAGCAACGGCTCTTCGGCTCTCCTCGACGCGGCGCTCGTCTGCGTCACCACCTGGCAGTGGCCCGTCCTGCCCGGCGTCGGCCGGTCCGGCACCGACGGCAAGCGATGTGCCTGCCCCGACCCCGACTGCGCCGTGCCCGGCGCGCACCCCTTCGACCCCGGACTGCTCGCCGCCACCACCGACCCCCGGATGGTGGCCTGGTGGTGGACCAACCGGCCCACCGCCCCCGTCCTGATGGCCACCGGTGGGACCGCCCCGTGCGCGGTGAGCCTGCCGGCCGGCGCGGCCGCGCGCGCCCTCGTACGACTGGACGCGCAGGGCATGCGGCTCGGTCCGGTCGTCGCCACGCCCACCCGCTGGGCGTTGCTGGTGGAGCCCTACTCCCTGGAGCGGCTCGGCGAACTGCTGTACGCCAAGGATCACGTGCCCTCCTCCCTGCGCTTCCACGGTGAGGGCGGCTACCTGTTGCTGCCGCCCTCCGCCGCGTCCAGCGGGGGTCAGGTGCGCTGGGAACGGGAGCCGGGCGCGCAGTCGACGGCGCGGCAGCCGCGGGCACGTTCGGCGCGGGCTCAGGCGCGCGCACAGGTGCCGCAGGCGCCGGCGGGAAGCCTCTGGCTGCCCGAGATCGAGGCGGTCGTGGACGCGCTGGTCGAGGCCAGCAGCGGCGCGCCCGGCGGCGGCAGCAGGCTCGCGTACTGACCTGCGGGGCCTGTGAGGATCACTCGTACGGGTGCCAGCGGGACGAGTTTCCAAGGGAATTGGGCGCGGGGATCTCCGCGCCCCATTCCCTCCTCGCTATGTTCGGCGAATGAATCTCCGCCTGATCGGTATCGGCGCCGGTGTGTTGATCATCTTGTCGCTCCCGCTCGCCGGCGCGATCGCCGGGACGGACTTTGCCGGTCAGGACGACGGAAAAGGCGGCGGCGTGTTCTCGGCGCTCGGTCTTTCGGACTCCTCCCGCACACCCCCCGCCGCGCCCGCGCGCTCGGCGCCCACGGCCGCCCCGCAGCAGCCCGGTCCGGCCGAGCAGCCGCGTACGGATTCGAGCTGCGGTCCCGAGCTGTCCTCGCCGCACGGGGTGGAGGCGCAAACCTGCGTGTTGGTCGGCGAAGGTCGGACGTGGGGCCGGAGTTACTACCGGAACACAAGTGGTCGCACTTTGGACGCGGTGCTCACGGTGATGGGTCCGGCCGGGCGCACGATCCAGATTCGGTGCGCGGTGGGCGCGGGGGACGAACCGGGTTTGTGCGAGACGCCCAAAGAGGCTTCGGCCGGCGGCCCGGAGAGTTACTCGGCCGTAGCGGAGTTTGCAGTTCCGGATGATGAAGGGGAACTGCTCTTGAGGTCCGGGAGCAACTCACCGGCACCGGGTGACCGTTGATCGGATCCGGAAAATCAAGGGCCCGGTCGCTGGCGACGGGGGATGCACCAGCGACCGGGCTACAAGAACGGTAACAAGAGATCGCCTGTACGCAAATTCGATCTCCGATATTCAGACACCGATTTGCAGACGATTAGCGGGAGTTGTGACTCCGGTCACCGGCTCCGCGCGGGCGCCCGGTCAGCTGAGCGTCACCTGGCGGTTGGTGAGTCCGCCACGTGCCCGGCGCTCCTCCGTGGTCAGCGGGGCGTCCGTGGCCAGCGCCCCGGCCAGCCGTTCCGCGAACTCCGCCGCGGGCTTCTCGACGTCGTCGGCCGTGACCCCGGTGGGCAGGTCCCAGACCGGGACCATCAGGCCGTGGGCGCGGAAGGAGCCGACGAGCTTCGTGCCCTCGCCGAGCGAGGTGGTGCCGGCCGCGTGCAGTCGCGCGAGGGCGTCGAGCAGCTTCTCCTCGGGGTGCGGCATGACCCAGCGCAGGTGGTTCTTGTCCGGCGTCTCGCACCAGTAGGCGGCGTCCACGCCGGTCAGCTTGACGGTGGGAATGGCGGCCGCGTTGGCGCGCTCCAGCGAGGCGGCGATCTCCGGCGACGCGTTCTGGGCGTTCTCGGATTCCGGAATCCAGAATTCGAAGCCGGTGTGCACAACCGGCTCGAAACCGCCGTCGGCGTCCAGGAGATCCTGAAGTCGGGGACCCTCGGCGGGAACCCGGCGAGCGGCGACCGGCGTACCGGGCTCCGCCACGAGGGCGCGCTCCAGGGTGTCGGCCATGTCGCGGCCGAGGTCCCCGGAGGACGAGTCGTTCTGCAGGCCGAGGAGGACGGACCCGTCCTCGCGGCGCAGCGCGGGCCATGCCATGGGCAGTACGGTCACCAGGGTGACGGAGGGCACGCCCTCGGGCAGACCGCCCTTGAGGGACAGCGGGACGGTGGCGGCGGGCACCAGCTCGCGCAGCGCGACCCAGTCGCACTCACCCGGAAGCCCTTCGAAGGGGCGCCGTACGTGCTCGGTGACGGCGTGCGCGGCGGCTGCGCCGTGACAGGCCTTGTAGCGGCGGCCGGATCCGCAGGGACAGGGCTCGCGGGCACCCACAACGGGGATCTCACCGTTGTTGAGCTGCGGCTTTGCAGTCTTGGCTGCGGGGCGCTTCTTGGCCATCGTGCGTGTCTCCCGGTTGCGGCGGTACGGCGTCGTGTCTGGGCGCGAGCCTAGCCGTTCGTACCGCCGGAACCGGTTGGGTGCGGCCGGGAGCACGGTCGGCGTGCGCTCCCGGACGGCCGCCTGTGCGGATGACCGGTACTGCTGTCGTGCTGTCTTGCTCTCGTGTCGTTCGTGCGGTCGGGGCTCCCTGTTCAGGAATCCAGGTCGTCGAACGCCGTACTGAAGTCGATCGCCGGGGGCGCAACGCGCGTAGCGAAATCCTCGTGCCGGGGCCCACAGGCAACGATCACCCACACGGTGACCTCACCCGCCGCTCCGTCCCGGACACCCCAGTCCTGGGCCAGGGCGCTGATGATGTTCAGCCCCCGACCGCCGCGTGCGGTGACCGAGGGCGTGGCAGGAACCGGGCGGGTGGGCCCGCCCCCGTCCGTCACCTCGACCGTCAGTCGACCCGCTCTGTCGACGCGCCACGCGGCGCGTATCTCCCCGTCCCCGACCTCCCGAGAGCCCAGCGGCCTGCCGTGTCGGCAAGCGTTGCTGAGCAGTTCGGAAAGGATCAGTACGGCATCGTCCACGACCGATTCAGGCACTCCGCTGATGCGCAGTTGCTCGCGCATCCGGTGTCGTGCCTCGCTCACGCCCGCAGGACCATGGCGTACGTCCATGCACGACGACGTGGGCACTTCTTGTGCCACCACCAACGCCACCCCCGGAACCTCCTTAGCCCCACGCATGGTCTGGATGCCCCAATGGCCTGGACCGGAAACCGCCGGAGCAGCCCGAAGCGGGCCCCCTGACGCATTCACGCTGATCGAATGCGGAGCGGATGCGCCGGGGCACACCCTGTAACGAACGGGTCAGGGGTGGCGGGTGCGCAAAAGGGGGCTTCAGCGCCCGAGTTGGGACAGAACTTGGCGGGGTCTGTTCGTGATGATTGCTTCCACGCCCAGATCAGCGCAGAGCTGAACGTCTTCGGGTTCGTTCACGGTCCATACGTGTACGGAGTGGCCCGCGCCCTGGAGCTTGTGGATGAAGGCGGGGTGGTTGCGCACGATCCGCATCCCGGGGCCCGCGATCGTCACGCCGGCCGGCAGCCGCCCGTCCCGCATCCGGGGCGAGATGAACTGCATCAGATACACGGTCGGGATCGTCGGCGCGGCCGCCCGGACCCGATGCAGGGAGCGCGCGGAGAAGCTCATGACCCGCACCGGGTGCGGACCCTCGGCCGGTGGGGCGTCCAGACCGAAGCGCTTGAGGAGGGCGAGGAGGCGCTCCTCCACCTGTCCGGCCCAGCGCGTCGGATGCTTCGTCTCGATCGCGAGCTGTACCGGCCGTCCGGCGTCGGAGACCAGCTCCAGCAGGCGCTCCAGGGTGAGGACGGAGGTGCGTTCGGGGTCCGCGTCCCAGTCGGGGGATTCCTCGCGGTCCTTCCAGGAGCCGAAGTCGAGGGCGGCGAGATCGGCCAGCTCCAGGGCGGAGACGGCGCCGCGGCCGTTCGAGGTGCGGTTCACCCGGCGGTCGTGGACCAGGACCAGATGGCCGTCCGCGGTCAGCCGGACATCGCATTCGAGGCCGTCGGCGCCGTCCTCGATGGCCTTGCGGTAAGCGGCCAGGGTGTGCTCGGGGGCATCCTCCGAGGCGCCGCGGTGGGCGACGACCTGGATGGTGCGCGGCATTGCGTGGGTCACCGGGTCATGGTGCCACCGACCGACGCCCGGGCGTCGGGGTGGACCCCGAGAGTGCATCCGAAATGTCGGATATAAAGAATGGGGAGAGATGCACAGGTCCGGCTTACAGTGCTCTGACGGGTCATGGGAAAGGCTTTGCCCAGGAACTTGTGCGGCACGTCGAACGTTCAGTCGGACCGATATCGCCAGAGGATTTTCCGAAGCCGTGTGTGACGAGGAGAGAGCGCTGTGAGCAACGAGAACGAGGGCACCGCGGCCCCGACACCCCCCGCGGCCCCGTCCGTACCCCCTGCTCCGGCCTCCGAGACGCAGGGCGTGGCCCCCGCGCCCGCCACCGGCGAGCCGGTGACCCAGCAGCTGCCGCCGACCCCGGCGCCCGGCACCGAGCCCACCCAGCAGTTCCCGCCCGCACCGGCGGCCCCGGCCTACGGCCAGGCTCCCGCCCCGGCCGCGTACGGGGCCGAGGGCTGGCCGCCTCCGCCGCCCACGGTGCCGGCGTACGGCGCGGGCGGCCATGGCGGCGGTGCCTGGGGCGCTCCCCTGACCACCGACGGCCACCCCGCGCCCAAGCCGAAGGGCAAGGGCGGCCTGGTCGCGGCCGTGCTCGTGGCGGCCCTCCTCGCGGGCGGCATCGGCGGTGGCGTCGGCTACTGGGCCGCCCAGCGCAGTGACAACGGCACCGGCTCCACCACGATCAGCGCCGCGAACACCCCCAAGGACCTCAAGCGCGAGGCCGGCTCCATCGCCGGTCTGGCCGCCGGGGCCCTGCCCAGCGTGGTCACCATCGAGGCCTCGGCCGGCGACGGCGAGGGCGGCACCGGCACCGGGTTCGTCTACGACCAGCAGGGCCACATCCTCACCAACAACCATGTCGTGGCCTCCGCCGCTAACGGCGGCAAGCTCTTCGCGACGTTCTCCGACGGCAAGCGGTACGACGCCGAGGTCGTGGGCCGTGCCCAGGGCTACGACGTCGCCGTCCTCAAGCTGAAGAACCCGCCGGCCGGCCTCAAGCCGCTGCCGCTGGGCGACTCCGACAAGGTCGCCGTCGGTGACTCGACCATCGCGATCGGCGCCCCCTTCGGCCTGTCCAACACGGTCACCACCGGCATCGTGAGCGCCAAGAACCGTCCGGTCGCCTCCGGTGACGGCTCCGGCAGCAAGAACTCGTACATGAGCGCCCTCCAGACGGACGCCTCGATCAACCCGGGCAACTCGGGCGGCCCGCTGCTCGACGGACGCGGCGCGGTCATCGGCATCAACTCCGCGATCCAGTCGGCGGGCAACGGCGGCTTCGGCGGCGGCCAGGCCGGTTCCATCGGCCTGGGCTTCGCCATCCCGGTCAACCAGGCGAAGAACGTCGCCGAATCGCTCATCAAGACCGGCAAGCCGGTCTACCCGGTGATCTCGGTCTCGGTCGACCTCCAGGCCAAGTCCGAGGGCGCCAAGATCTCCGAGCAGGGCGGGGCCGCCAATGAACTGGTCGACCCGAACGGCCCGGCCGGCAAGGCGGGCCTCAAGCCCGGCGACATCATCACCGAGTTCGGCGGCAGGCCGGTCGACAGCGGCCCGACCCTGATCAGCATGATCTGGACGTACAAGCCCGGCGACACCGTGAAGCTCACCTACCTGCGCGGTGGCAAGCCGACCACCGTCGACATCACGCTCGGCTCGCGGGTCGGCGACAAGTAGCGGCACCCCGGCACCACCGGTCGCGGCGGCGACCCGATCAGGAGGGGCCGTAGGCGGGATTCCGCCTACGGCCCCTCCAACGTCCGCTTATGCTTCGCTCGTGTTCGATTCTCGGCACATACGGACCTTTCACACGGTGGTCGCCTCCGGGTCGTACTCCGCCGCCGCCCGCGTGCTGGGGTACACCCAGCCCGCCATCACCCAGCAGATGAAGGCGCTCGAACGCGCCGTAGGCACCCCGCTGTTCACCCGAGTGGGCCGCAAGATGCAGCTCACCGAGGCCGGGGAGTCCCTCTCCCGGCACGCCGAGACCATCCTCGGCAATCTCTCCGCCGCCGAGGCCCAGCTGAGGGCGTACGCCCGGCTACGCACCGGCCGTGTCAGGCTGTGCGGCTTCCCCAGCGCCAATGTCACCCTCGTCCCCGAGGCCCTGAGCGGCCTGGCCAAGGACCATCCGGGCATACAGGTGGAACTGCTGGAGGGCGAGCCCCCCGAGTCGCTGCGCCGGCTGGAGCGTGGGGAATGCGACATCACCCTGGCCTTCACCTATCCCGGCCTGCACGAGGAGATCCCGGAGGAGGTCGCCGAGGTCAGGCTGATGGAGGACCAGCTGACGGTGCTGCTCCCGACCGGGCATCCGCTGGCCCGCCGCCGCGCCGTGCACCTGGCCGACCTCGCCGAGGAACGCTGGATCGCGGGCTGCCCGCGCTGCCGGGCGAACCTGCTGCACGAATGCGCGGAGCTGGGGTTCGTGCCCGACATCCGGTTCGCCACCGACGACAACCTGGTCGTGCAGAGCCTGGTCGCACAAGGGCTGGGCGTGGCGATGATGCCGGCGCTGGTGCTGCCCTCCCTCTCGCTGAGCCGGGTCTGCGGGCGGGCCCTCCAGCCCGCCGCTCGCCGGCACATCGCCGCGTACGTCTACCGCGACCATCTGCGGATCCCGGCGACGGCCGTGGTGCTCGACGCGCTGAAGCAGGTGGCGGGAAACCGGGTCGGCTGCTGACCGACCCATAAGCGGTGCTTGGGATTTCGGGTCATAACTGTCGTTGGACGTGATGGAACGTCGGCAGCACGCTGCCGATATGACCACCACCACGCCGGCCCGCACCACCACGAGGATGGCCGCCCTCGTCAGTGAGATCCGCACGGTCGTGGAGCGGGGGCTGGCTCCCGACCTCACCGCGTACCTGGTGGGTGAACGGCTCGCCCCGCACCTGGGCGCGCCCGACCTGCTGAGCCCGGCGCAGCAGGAAGGCGACCCGGAGCGCTACCGGCAGCACATCCTGCACGCCGAGTCCGACGGCAGCTTCTCCGTGGTGGCACTGGTGTGGCTGCCCGGACAGGAGACCTGCATCCACGACCACGTGTCGTGGTGCGTGGCCGGGGTGCACCAGGGCGAGGAGAGCGAACGCCGCTTCCGGCTCGCCCCGGGCGCCGGTCCCGCCCGGCTGGTGGCCACCGAGGACGTGGTCAACGCCCAGGGCGAGGTCTGCGGGTTCGCCCCGCCCGGTGACATCCACAAGGTACGCAACTCCTGTACGACCAAAGCGATATCGGTGCACGTGTACGGCGCCGACGTCTCCCGGCTGGGCACCAGCATCCGTCGCGTCTACACGCTCCCCGTCGACTGATGGCCCTCCTCCACCGCCCTCAGGGCACGCCGGTCCGGCCTGTTTCACGTGAAACACCCACGCCATGGCCCGGGTTGGCGATGGCGGCGGGCGGCGCGCTGACGGCCTGGTGCGTCCATCGCCTCGTGCCCGCCGTGCCGATGCTGACCGCGTCGGTGGTGCTGGGCATCGCGGTGGCGCACCTGCCGCGCCTCCGGACGTTCGTCCGCGCGGCCGCACGCCCGGGCCTCTCCCTCGCCGGCCGTCGGCTGATGCGGATGGGCATCGTCCTGCTGGGTCTCGGCCTCGGACTGGACCAGGTGCTCCGGTTGGGCTGGGCCACGGTGGCCATGGTGGTCGGCGTGGTCGCGGCCACCTTCCTCGGCACCCTCTGGCTGGGCCGCCGGCTGGGACTCCCGGGCGATCAGCCGCTGTTGATCGCCACCGGGTACTCGATCTGCGGTGCCTCGGCGATCGGTGCGGTGAGCGAGGTCTCCGGGAGCGACGAGGAGGACGTGGCCGCCTCGGTGGCCCTGGTGACTCTCTGCGGCACGCTCGCCATAGGGATACTCCCGCTCCTCCAGGGGCCGTTGGGACTCTCCGACCCCGCCTTCGGGCGGTGGGTCGGCGCAGGCGTCCACGATGTCGGCCAGGTCGTGGCCACCGCGCAGACCGCGGGCCCGGCCGCCTTGGGCGAGGCTGTCCTGGTCAAGCTGATGCGGGTGGCGCTGCTCGCCCCGCTGGTGGCGGCCGTGGCCTTCTCGGTACGGGCCCGGCGGCGCGGGGTGCGCACCGCCTCGGGCCGCAGGCCGGCGCCGGTGCCGCTGTTCGTGCTCGGGTTCCTGGCCGCGGCCGCGCTGCGCGCCACCGGGGTCCTGCCCGACATAGCGCTGGAGTGGGCGCACACCGCCCAGGAGGCCCTGCTGGCGGCGGCCCTGTTCGGCCTGGGGAGCGCGGTGCACCTGCCGACGCTGGCCCGGACCGGCGGGCGGGCCGCGGCACTGGGCCTCGGGGCGTGGGTGGTGGTCGCGGGCGTCTCGTACGCGGGCGTGCTGCTCACCGTATGACGCGGCATGACACCGTCTGACGCAGCATGGCGCCGTATGGCGTTGCAACGGCGCGGAGTTGGCCATTTCCTGGCCGGAACCGACCGAACATTCCGACTGCCCGCTGACATTGCGACGCGCCCGTGCCACTCTGCCCCGGCAATCAGCACGACGCACCGCGCACGACGCACGACGCACGACGTTCCACGAACCGCGCACAGCCGATCCGCACCGACCGCTCTTCACCCCCACCCTGCCCGGCTTCGCCACCCGGCCCGGGCACGGCAGAAGGAGTCATGCGTGAATCGTCATCGCACGGCCTTGTCCGTCCTGCTCGCGGCCGGCGCCCTGGTCGCGAGCGCCCTGACGGCGGCCACCCCCTCGATCGCCGCGGATGCCCCCGCGTCCTTCCGGCAGCAGCACACCCAGGGCTTCTGGACCGCCGAGCGGATGCGCGCAGCGGTCCCGCTCGACGTGACGGCGTTGCCCGGAGCGGCCCGTACCCCGGTCGCCACGTCGGCGACCTCGACGACCGTCGCCCCGACGGCGGCCGCGTCCCCCACGGCGTTCCCACAGGCGGGAGGCGCCTGGACGACCGGCGGCGCCGTGGTGAAGACCTCGGGGCGCGTCTTCTTCAAGATGGGCGACCGGACCGCGTCCTGTTCCGGCGACTCGATCACCAGCACCAACGGCAGCACGGTCATCACGGCCGGCCACTGCGTGAAGTACCAGGGCGCCTGGCACACGAACTGGGTCTTCGTCCCCGCCTACAACAACGGCTCCGCTCCCTACGGGCAGTGGTCGGCCACCAAGACCTTCGCCACCGACCAATGGGCCGCGAGCGAGGACATGAACATGGACGTCGGCCTCGCCGTCGTCGCCCCGCTGAACGGGCAGACCCTCAGTCAGGCCGTCGGGGCCCAGGGGATCGCCTTCAACGGCGGCTACAACAAGAAGATGTACTCCTTCGGCTTCCCCGCGGCGGCCCCGTACGACGGCAGCAAGCTGGTCTACTGCAGCGGCAACAGCGGCAAGGACTTCCTGCTGACCAAGGACCACAGCCTGGGCTGCAACATGACCGGCGGCTCCAGCGGCGGCCCCTGGTTCCAGGACTTCAACGAGGCCACGGGCCTGGGCACCCAGGTCTCGGTGAACAGCTTCGGCTACACCTTCCTCCCGAACCGGATGTACGGCCCGTACTTCGGCAACGAGGTGAAGGCGGCCTACGACAAGGCCCAGACCTCCTGACCCCCGAGCCGCTCCCGCCACTCCCACCTGGCCGGTACTCTGTACCGGCCAGGTGGGTTGCCCGAGCGGCCTAAGGGAACGGTCTTGAAAACCGTCGTGGCGCGAGTCACCGTGGGTTCAAATCCCACACCCACCGCACCAGGTCAGACGATGTGCTGATCAGAAGGGGTGTCCCGACCAGGGGCACCCCTTCCGCCGTTCCCGGGCCTCGATCAGCTTGCGGGCGAACTCGACCGCGTCGTCCCTGCTCCGCCGGGGCAAGGTGGGCGAGGCGATTCCCGGCTTGCCGGTCCGGCGGGTGCGTGCTGAAGGAAACGCGCAGGTCAGAGCGAGTCCAGAGGCGTGTTTCCGGCGGATCCGGGGAGGGCGGGCGCGAGGGCCGAGCCACGGTGTTGAGCCTTCCGAGTGGTGTTTGTCGGAAGATCGGCGCGCGTCGTGGGGGCGACGCGGTTGCGACCACATCATGACGAATGTATTCAGATCCGCCCGTCCGAACATCGTGAATCGAGGCACCTCGTCATGACTCAGCGCAGCATCCTCACGTCGATCTGGACCTCCGTCCTCGCCGTCCTGATGGCCGTCCTCTCCGGCTTCGGTTTCGCGGTGAAGTCGGCCCCGGCCGCCGCCTCCGCCCCCGCCGCCGCGGGCACCGAGGGCGCCGAGGCCACCGCCGTACGTCGCCCGGCCGTCGCGGCCCGGCGGAGCTGGCGGGCGATGATGCGGGGCGGTTCGCTCCCGCCGACCATCAAGCAGCGGATCCACGCCGAGGCGCACGGCAAGACCCCCTCCGTACGACGTTCCACCACCGCCGCGGCCATGGGCGCAGGGACCGGATCCGGGACCGGAACCACCCCCCGCACGTCGGCCTCTCCCACGGTGCCCGCCGCGACGCACGCCGCGGTACCCGCGCCCGCAGCCGCGGTGCCGGCAGCCGCCTCCGGTGCTGCCCGGGACGGGCTCGCGCTCGCCGCGTAGTCCCGTAGCCCGGTACGTACGTCCCGTACACGCAGTCCGTGAGAGCGCAGAGCAGAGCAACACACAGCAGAGCAACACACAGCAGTGCAAGACAGAGCAGCACAAGGCACGGCAGTCGCAGGGTCCGGTTCGCAGGCGCACGCGCCGCCACCGGACAGGAGCAGGGGCAAGAGCGGTAGCGGAACGAGAACCGCGGCAGGAAGAGCGGGACGAGCAACAGGCGGAAACAGCGGACGGAAACAGCAGGCGGAAGCCGCAGCGAGAAGCAGCGGTCAGAGGATCGGCAGGGACAAGAGCAGCAGTAGGCCCGGTATCAGCGCTGGAGCCCGGTCGGTCGTGACCGTGGATCGCGCTACGAGGGTGCCCTTGGGCAGGGCATGGATGGATCACCCCGGCTCACGCCGGGGCGCGCAGGGGGCGTGAAGCTTGGCATTGCAGGGCCGTAGGCCCGGGAGACGGTGGGGTTCCCGGACGGCGCGGCCCTTTTCGGCATGTTCGGGACAGGCGGTCTGGCGGAACGCTTCACCCCTTGCGCGGCGCGGGATTCAGCCGCTTCCAGAGCGCTGACCTGGGGCTTCGAAGGTGCGAATGAGGTTTATCCGATGTTGGTCATACTTGCGGGGGAATCGGCGGCTCCGTGGTGGTTCGCCGGGGATTCGGTGGGCAACTCTGGTCTCGCGACGTCGTCACCACACGGAACGAACCAACAAGGCGGTCGGCCAACTGCCTTGGAAGAAGTCCCACTTCGGTTTTCTGGAGGATCGAGACATGGCAAGCATCCGTACCGCCCGCGTCATCGCCGCTGTCGCCGCTCTCCCCCTCGCCGCCGCTCTCTTCGGCGGGGTGGCGTCGGCCGACAACGGCGCCCTCGCGAACGACGGATCGAATGCGAGCGTGGCCGGCGTCGTCGGCAGCGGTGTGGGCGGCGACAACAACGGCAACTCGTCCACCTCGCAGCAGGTGGCCACGGGTTCCGGCGCCTCCAACCAGAGCAACACCGCCCAGGTGAACGGCTCGGCCCTCACCGCGATCGACCAGTCCCACACGACCGTCGCGGTCAACTTCGTCCCCTGGTGGTAGCCGCGGCCTGAGCCGCTCCGATTCTTGAGGGCGTCTGTGCGACCGGACCGGCTGGGGTCCGGTAGCGCAGGCGCCCTCGCGCATGCCGCCCCGACCTTGACACCACGGGTGAATCTGACGGACAGTCAGGTTCCCTCGATGATGTGATGCCGGGAGGCCCGCGCCGTGCACCTCGCCCCGACCGAAGGCCAGTTGCGGCTCCGCGCCGAACTGCGCGCGTACTTCAAGGACCTGCTGCCGAACGGCCTCCCCGACGACCCGGCCCGCCAGCGCGAACTCCTGCGCCGGATAGGCGCCGACGGACTCCTCGGCCTCGGCTGGCCCGTCGAGTACGGCGGCCAGGGCCGCGGCGCCGACGAGCAGTTCGTCTTCTTCGACGAGGCCTACCGGGCCGGTGCCCCCGTCTCCATGGTCACGCTCAACACCGTCGGCCCGACCCTGATGAAGTACGGGACCCAGGAGCAGAAGGACTACTTCCTCCCCCGGATCCTCGCGGGCGACGTCGTCTTCGCCATCGGCTACTCCGAACCCGAGGCGGGCACCGATCTCGCCGCCCTGCGCACCCGCGCCGTCCGCGAGGGAACCGACTGGCTGATCGACGGGCAGAAGATCTTCACTTCCAACGCCCAGAACGCGGACTGGATCTGGCTCGCGTGCCGCACCGATCCCGAGGCCCCCAAGCACAAGGGCATCTCGATCATCCTGGTGCCCACCGACACCCAGGGCTTCTCCTGGACGCCGATCGACACCGTGGGCGGCCTCACCACCACGGCCACGTACTACGACGGCGTCCGCGTGCCCGCAGGTCATCTCGTCGGCCCCGAGCACGCCGGCTGGGGCCTGATCACCAACCAGCTCAACCACGAGCGCGTCGCCCTCGCCGCCATCGGCATGCAGGCCGAGGACTTCTACGTGTACGCCCTCGACCACGCCCGCACCCCCGACCCGGTCACCGGCGACCGGTCCGCGGACCGCCCCTGGGTGCAGTCCCGGCTCGCCGAGGCGCACGCGCGCCTGGCCGCCGTACGCCTCCTCAACTGGCGCCTCGTCCAGGACGTGGGTAGCGGCGCCCTGGCCCCCGGCGACGCCAGCGGAGTGAAGTTCCTCGGCACCGAGTCCACCGTCGAGGTGTACCGGATGTGCCAGGAGGTGGTGGGCGAGGAGGCCCTCATCCGCGGGCCCGCGGCCTTCGCGGGCGGCGAGCTCGAACGGATGAACCGGGCCGCCCAGATCAACACGTTCGGCGGCGGGGTCAGCGAGGTCCAGCGGGAGATCGTCGCCATGATGCGGCTCGGTATGAAGGGGAGGAAGCGATGACGGCGGACGCGGATGCGGACGTGCACGACGTGGACACGCACGCGAAAGCGGCCCGGGCCACGGCCACGCCAGAGGCCGAGGAGGCGGCCCGGTTCCACACCCTGCTGGCGGCCTTCGAGGGCCGGCCGGCCGCCACCGGAGGCCGCGGCAAGGACGCGGTCAACGAGCCGATGATCCGCCACTGGTGCGAGGCGATGGGCGATGCCAACCCCGCCTACACCGGGCCCGACGCCATCGCGCCGCCCACCATGCTCCAGGCCTGGACGATGGGCGGCCTTTCCGGACACGCCGACCGCTCCTCCGCCTACGACGAACTCCTCACCCTCCTCGACGGCGCCGGCTTCACCTCCGTGGTCGCCACCGACTGCGAGCAGGAGTATCACCGCCCTCTGCGCCCCGGCGCCGCGATCAGCTTCGACGCCGTCATCGAGACCGTGTCGCCCCGCAAGACGACCAAGCTGGGCACCGGCCACTTCGTGACCACCCGTATGGACGTCCGGGCCGACGGGGAACCGGCCGGCACCCACCGCTTCCGCATCCTCAAATACGCGCCCGTCGCCCGACCGGTAGCGCGGCCGGCGGCCCAGCGCCCGCCCGCACAGCGCCCCCGCCCAGTGATCAACCGCGACAACCAGGGGTTCTGGGACGGGGTGCGCGATCACAAACTGCTGATCCAGCGCTGCACCTCCTGCGCGGCCCTGCGCTTCCCCTGGCTCCCCGGCTGCAACGCCTGCGCGAGCCCCGACTGGGACACGGTCGAGGCCTCCGGCGTCGGCACGGTGTTCAGCTACGTCGTCATGCACCACCCGCCCTTCCCGGCCTTCGACCCGCCCTACGCGGTCGCACTCGTCGAGCTCGCCGAGGGAGTCCGGATGGTCAGCAACATCACGGGCGTGCCCTCCGACAAGGTGCGCATCGGCCTCCCCGTCCAGCTGGAGTTCCTGCGCGTCGACGACGGCCTCGAACTTCCCGTTTTCAGAGGGAGCGAGGGCTGATGGACTTCCACCCCACCGAGGAGCAGGCCGCCGCGGCCGGTCTCGCCGCCCGGATCTTCGCGGATCTCGCCACCCATGAACGCCTCGCCGAAGCCGGCACCGGCAGCGACGCCGAGCTGTGGAAGGCCCTCACCACCGCCGGACTGACCGCCGCGATCGAGGAGATCGGCCTGCTCGGCCTGGTCCTGCTGCTGGAGGAACAGGGCCGCACCACCGCGCAGGTCCCGTACGCCGCCACCTGCGTGTACGGGATCCTCCCCGTGGCCGCGCACGGCAGCCCCGAGCAGCGCGCCCGGCTGCTGCCCGCCCTCGGCACGGGCGAGGCGGTCGCCACCGGAGCCTTCCCGGCACACGGTCGGATCACATCCGAAGGCGGCCGGCTCACCGGGACCGCCCCCGCCGTGCCGTGGCTGCGCGACGCCACGCACCTACTGGTCCCGGACGCGGACCGGGCACTGTGGCTGCTACGGACCGACGCGCCAGGCGTACGGACCGCACCGGTGGAGACCACCGCGCCTTGGTCGGCGGGCCGACTGACGCTGACCGGGGCCGAGGGGGAACGCCTCGGCTCCGAGGGCGCGTACGAGGACACACTGGCCGCCGCCCGCACCGCCTTCGCCGGACTCCAGGCGGGCGTCTGCGCGGGCTCCCTGGCCCGCGCGGTGGAGTACACCTCCATCCGGGAGCAGTTCGGCAGGCCGCTCTCCACCAACCAGGGGGTCATGCTGCGCGCGGCCGACGCGTACATGGACACCGAGGCGATCCGGGTCACGACCTACGAGGCGGCGTGGCGGATCGACCAGGGCCTCGTGGCCCATGAGCACGCGCTGACGGCCGCCTGGTGGGCCTCGGAGGCAGGCAAGCGGGTCGTGCACGCCGGGCAGCACCTGCACGGCGGCATGGGCGCCGACCTGGACCATCCCGTCCACCGGCACTTCCTGTGGGGACGCCACCTGGACGCCTACCTGGGCTGCGGCAGCGAGCTGCTGGCCGAGCTGGGGGCCTCGATCGCGGCCGCCCCCGCATTCGCTTCGACAGCCGAGGGAGAGCAGGCATGAACGTCGGCGACACGCTGCCGCCGCTGGAGATACCGGTCACCCGCACGTTGATCGTCGCGGGTGCGATCGCCTCCCGCGACTACCAGGACGTGCATCACGACGCCGCGCTCGCGCAGGAGAAGGGCTCCCCGGACATCTTCATGAACATCCTGACCACGAACGGCCTGGTCGGCCGGTACATCACCGACCACCTCGGGCCGCGCGCCGTCCTGCGCAAGGTGGCCATCCGCCTCGGTGCCCCCAACTATCCGGGCGACACGATGACCCTCACCGGCACGGTCACCGCCGTCTCGGGGACCGCTGCCGCAGGGACCGTTGCCGCCGGGACCGTCGTCGAGATCAGGGTCGTCGGCGCCAACGGCATCGGCCACCACGTCACGGGAACGGTCACCGCGGAGGTGCCGGCATGAGCGTCCGCATCCGCGACGAGCTCGGTGGCCGGGCCGCCATCGCCGGCATCGGAGCGACCGAATTCTCCAAGGACTCCGGCCGCAGCGAGCTCAAGCTCGCCGTCGAGGCCGTGCACGCGGCCCTCGACGACGCCGGCCTCACCCCCGCCGACGTCGACGGCATGGTCACCTTCACCATGGACACCAGCCCCGAGATCGCCGTCGCCCAGGCGGCGGGCATCGGGGACCTCTCCTTCTTCTCCCGGATCCACTACGGCGGCGGCGCGGCCTGCGCCACCGTCCAGCAGGCCGCCCTGGCTGTCGCCACCGGGGTCGCGGAGGTCGTCGTCTGCTACCGCGCCTTCAACGAGCGCTCCGGGCGCCGCTTCGGGTCCGGGGTCCAGCAACGGGAGCCCTCGGCGGAGGGGGCGGCGCTCGGCTGGTCGCTGCCCTGGGGCCTGCTGACCCCCGCCTCCTGGGTGGCCATGACCGCCCAGCGTTACCTGCACACCTACAACCTCACCCCCGAAGCATTCGGGCACGTCGCGGTCACCGACCGCCGGCACGCCGCGAACAACCCCGCCGCGTACTTCCACGGCAAGCCCATCACGCTGGCCGACCACGCCGCCTCACGCTGGATCGTGGAACCCCTGCGGCTCCTGGACTGCTGCCAGGAGACGGACGGCGGTCAGGCCGTCGTCGTCACCACGACCGAGCGCGCCCGGGACCTGCGGCACGCGCCCGCCGTGATCACCGCGGCCGCGCAGGGCGCGGGGCGCCGCCAGGAGGGCATGACCTCCTTCTACCGCGACGACCTCACCGGGCTGCCGGAGATGGGCGTGGTCGCCCGACAGCTCTGGCGGACCAGCGGGCTGCGGCCCTCGGACATCGACGTCGGCATCCTCTACGACCACTTCACCCCCTTCGTGCTGATGCAGCTGGAGGAGTTCGGCTTCTGCGCGCCCGGCGAGGCCGCCGACTTCGTGGCCGCGGACGCACTGCCGCTCAACACGCACGGTGGCCAGCTCGGAGAGGCGTATCTGCACGGGATGAACGGCATCGCCGAGGCCGTGCGTCAGCTACGCGGTACCTCCGTCAACCAGGTCGCGGGGGCGGCGCACGCGCTCGTCACAGCCGGCACCGGGGTTCCGACCTCGGGTCTGATCCTCGGCGCCGACGGCTGAGAAACCGGGACCCACGGTCCCCGCCCCCTCCACCTTCAGGGGGTGGGGGCGGCCTTGTTCCTACAACCTGAGGTGGATCCACCATCGGCACCTGCGGCCGATCCCACGGCGGGCGGGCGCTCCTAGCGTGGAGACATGACCACGCCTGTGTGCACGCTCGCCTCGAATCCGACGCCGTACCCGTCGTTCTCGGCGTACGTCCGGACCCGCGGCACGGTCCTGATGCGCACCGCGCGCTCCCTCACCGCCAACCCGTGCGATGCGGAGGACCTGCTCCAGACCGCCCTCGCGAAGACGTACGTGGCCTGGGACCGGATCGAGGACCATCGCGCCCTGGACGGTTACGTCCGGCGGACCCTCGTCAACACCCGTACCTCCCAGTGGCGCAAGCGCAAGGTCGACGAGTTCGTATGCGACGAGCTTCCGGAGACCGAGGCGGTTTCGGCCTGCGACCCCGCCGAGGCGCAGGCGCTGCGCGACGCGATGTGGCGCGCGGTGACCCGGCTGCCCGATCGGCAGCGGGCCATGGTCGTCCTGCGGTACTACGAGGACCTGAGTGAGGTGCAGACGGCGGAGCTGCTCGGGGTCTCGGTCGGCACCGTCAAGAGCGCGGTCTCCCGCGCGCTGGGCAAGCTCCGCGAGGACCCGGAGCTCATGCCGGTCCGGTGAGGCGAAGGGTGTTTCACGTGAAACCTGAGGACGTCCCAAGATGTTTCACGTGAAACACGCCCTGGTTTCTACTCCCGGGTAGTGACAGACCGACCGGTACGTGCGCAGAATCGGCAGCATCCGTAGCCGCCGCAGCGCCGCAGCGCTCACCGGGAGGACGCTTTGCTCAGCACCATGCAGGACGTACCGCTCCTCGTCACCCGCATACTCCGTCACGGGATGACGATCCACGGGAAGTCCCAGGTCACGACCTGGACCGGGGAGGCTGAGCCGCATCGCCGCAGCTTCGCCGAGATCGGCAACCGCGCCACCCGTCTCGCCGGCGCCCTCCGCGACGAGCTCGGAGTACAGCAGGACGAGCGGGTCGCCACCCTCATGTGGAACAACGCCGAGCATGTCGAGGCGTACTTCGCGATCCCTTCCATGGGCGCGGTCCTGCACACCCTCAACCTGCGGCTTCCTCCTGAGCAGCTGGTCTTCATCGTCAACCACGCCGCCGACCGGGTGGTGCTGGTCAACGGCACGCTGCTGCCCCTGCTCGCACCGCTGCTGCCGCACCTGCCGACCGTCGAGCACGTGGTGGTCAGCGGCATCGGCGACCGGTCCGCGCTCGAAGGCCTGAACGTGCGGGTGCACGAGTACGAGGAGCTCCTCGAAAACCGCTCCGACAGCTACGACTGGCCGGAACTGGACGAGCGCCAGGCGGCCGCGATGTGCTACACCTCCGGCACCACCGGGGACCCCAAGGGCGTCGTCTACTCCCACCGCTCGCTCTACCTGCACTCGATGCAGGTCAACATGACCGAGTCGATGGGCCTGACCGACCGGGACACCACCCTCGTCGTCGTTCCGCAGTTCCACGTGAACGCGTGGGGGCTGCCGCACGCCACCTTCATGACCGGTATCAACATGCTGATGCCGGACCGGTTCCTGCAGCCCGCCCCGCTCGCCGAGATGATCGAGCGGGAGAGGCCGTCGCACGCCGCGGCCGTCCCCACGATCTGGCAGGGCCTGCTGGCCGAGGTCACCGCCAATCCGCGCGACCTCACGTCGATGAAGCAGGTCACCATCGGCGGCGCGGCCTGTCCGCCCTCCCTGATGGAGGCGTACGACAAGCTCGGCGTCCGCGTCTGCCACGCCTGGGGCATGACCGAGACCTCGCCGCTGGGCACGATGGCGCACCCGCCGGCCGGCCTGAGCGCCGAGGAGGAGTGGCCCTACCGGATCACCCAGGGCCGCTTCCCGGCAGGTGTCGAGGCCCGGCTGATCGGCCCTTCCGGTGACCTCCTGCCCTGGGACGGGGAGTCGGCGGGCGAGCTGGAGGTGCGCGGCAACTGGATCGCGAGCTCCTACTACGGCGGTGCGTCCGGCGAACCCTTCCGGCCCGAGGACAAGTTCAGCGCCGACGGCTGGCTCAAGACCGGCGATGTCGGTGTGATCAGCGCCGACGGCTTCCTCACCCTCACCGACCGCGCCAAGGACGTCATCAAGTCCGGCGGCGAGTGGATCTCCAGTGTGGACCTGGAGAACGCGCTGATGGCGCACCCCGAGGTCGCCGAGGCCGCGGTCGTCGCCGTCCCCGACGAGAAGTGGGGCGAGCGCCCGCTGGCCACGGTCGTCCTCAAGGAGGGCGCGACCGTGAACTACACGGGCCTGCGCGAGTTCCTCGCCTTGACCGTCGCCAAGTGGCAGCTGCCGGAGCGCTGGACGTTCATCGAGGCGGTGCCGAAGACCAGTGTCGGCAAGTTCGACAAGAAGGTGATCCGCAAGCAGTACGCCGACGGCGCCCTGGACGTCACCAAGCTCGACTGACGAGCGCGGACGCCTAACCCCGAGTGAGCCATGGCCGCAGCAGCCTGCTGACCGCGGGCATGGCCACGTAGGTCATCAGCGTGCTGAACACGAGGGCGAAGGCAGCCGTTCGCAGCACGAAGTGCAGATCCACCAGGTACGGCCCGAGCACCGCGTTGCCGATGAGCGAGATCGGGAAGATGGCCAGCCCCGAGCTGATCACCATCTTCCACCGCGGCGGCGCGGGCCGGGTCGTACCCGGCTTGGCGAACCAGGTCTCCATGCCGTGCAGTTCCCGGCGGGCTATCTCCGTGTGGTGGTGGCCGAGGCAGTTGGAGAACCACTCCGCCCGCTCCGGGGAGTCCTGCCAGCGCTCGAAGGCGGCCTGGTTGCGGAAGCGGTGGACCAGGAACCACGGCCCGCCCTCCGTCGCCGGCCGGAAGAGCCCGTACCCCAGGTGGTCCGGGAAGCCCGCGGCCGTCTCCAGGATGCCGTGGGCCCAGGCCTCGAAGGTCTCCTCGTGGCCGGGCTCCACCTGCCGTGCGATGAGCAGATTCACCTCCCCGTTGTCGGCGGGGACGGTGTGCTCGCTCGTGTTGATGATGGCCATCGGCCCAGGATTACTAGTTGGTGCCGATCTTGGCGAGCAGGTCCACGATGCGGCCCTGGACGTCCGCCGTGGTGGACCGCTCGGCGAGGAAGAGGACGCTCTCGCCGGACGCGAGCCGCGGCAGTTCGGACGGGTCGATGCCGGTCGTCGTGTAGACGACCAGAGGGGTGCGGTTCAGCTGCCCGTTCGCGCGCAGCCAGTCCACGATCCCGGCCCGCCGACGGCGCACCTGCATCAGGTCCATGACCACCAGGTTGGGCCGCATCCGCGTCGCCAGTTCCACGGCGTCGGTGTCGGCACCCGCCCGCGCGACCTGCATGCCGCGCCGTTCCAGGGCGGCGGTCAGCGCGGTCGCGATCTCGTCGTGTTCCTCGATCAGCAGCACCCGGGAAGGGTGCTGTTCGCTGTCCCGCGGGGCCAGCGCCTTCAACAGCACGGCCGGATCGGCGCCGTACGCCGCCTCGCGCGTGGCGTGCCCCAGCCCGGCCGTGACCAGTACGGGGACCTCCGCGGCCACCGCGGCCTGACGCAGGGACTGCAGAGCCGTCCGGGTGATCGGCCCGGTCAGCGGATCGACGAACAGCGCGGCGGGGAACGCGGCGATCTGCGCGTCCACCTCCTCGCGGGAGTGCACGATCACCGGCCGGTAGCCGCGGTCGCTCAGCGCCTGCTGCGTCTGCACATCGGGCGCGGGCCACACCAGGAGCCGGCGCGGGTTGTCCAGCGGCTCCGGCGGCAGCTCGTCGTCCACGGGCCGCGGCACGGGCCGATTGACCACCTCGACGGCGCCGCCCGGGCCGTCCAGCGGCTCGGGGCCCTCGTCGGAGCCGGCCTCGGGAGCCCCTATCGCGAAGGCGCGGCCCTGCGGGGCGGGCTCGGCGAGCCGGCGACGGCGGCCGGACCCGGAAGCGGCACCGGCCGCGGCGGGGTTGGCGCCGCCCGGATCGACCGAGATGCCCTGGCCGAGGGTGCCGAGCGCGCGCACGCTGATCGGCTGCGCGGCCTGGCCCTCCGCCGGGGCGTCCTGCGGCCGACGCGCACCGGGGACGGCGACCTGGCCGGAGGCCCCGTCGCCCTCGGGAGCGGTACGGGCGGCCGGAACCGGCCACGCCGGGGCGCCGGCCAGCGCGCGGCGCCGCCCGGTCGGATTCTCGGCGGAGTCCTCGGGCTGCGCGGCGGCGGCTGCGGCGGTGGCAGCGCCGGCTGCCTCGGGCTCGGGTTCGGCTGCGGGGGCGCCCAGCACCCTGCGGCCACGCCGCCCGGCCGGAGAGTCCGCGTCGGAGCCCGCCGCGGGGGCAGCCGGTGTCGGGCCGGCGGGCAGCGCGAAGCCGCCCTCGGGAGCGATGGGCCGCGCGGGAGCGGGCGTCGGCCCGAGCCCGGTCGCGGGGACGGGGCCGGCGGGCTGCGCCGCACCGGCCGGGCCCAGCGCCCGGCGCCGTCCGGCGGGATGCTCGGTCACCGGAACCGGCGGCACCGTGGGCACGGGCGGGAGCGCGGGCATGGCGGTGCCCTGTGGGGGCACGGGCCGGCCGGGACCGTCCGGCCCGCCGGGACCTTCGGCCTCGCCGCTGCCGTCACCGGCCCGGCCGCGCCTGCGTCCGGTGCCGAGCCCTGCCGGGTTCACCGGGGACTGCGCGAGTTCGGGGCCCGTCTCGGGAGCGTCCGCGGCCTCGCCCGCGCGCCGCCGCCCGGAAGGCAGCGCCAGCGCGCCACCACCCTGTGCGGCCTGTGCGGCCTGTGCGGCCGGGGGGCCGGCGGGCTCGTCGTCCAGGAAGGCGTCCACCCCGCGCCGGGCACGCCGCCCGCCGGAGACCTTGC
Organism: Streptomyces sp. CLCI03; assembly: GCF_053615355.1. Classification (NCBI taxonomy): domain Bacteria; kingdom Bacillati; phylum Actinomycetota; class Actinomycetes; order Kitasatosporales; family Streptomycetaceae; genus Streptomyces; species Streptomyces sp. CLCI03. The sequence goes on from NZ_CM132132.1 coordinate 4,254,830, forward strand.
CGGGAGCCGCGCCCCCGGCCGTCCCCGCGCCGTCCGTGGTCGGGCCGGCCGGGGGCTCCTCCTCCGGCTCCGGCAGGACCACCGTTCCGGCGCCCGAGCCGAGCGGGAGTTCCAGCACGTACGCCCCGCCGGGCGCGCCCGGGACCTCCACCGTCTGCAGGACGCCGCCGTGCGCGGCCACGATCCCCCGCACGATCGGCTCGTGGACCGGGTTGCCGCCCTCGTACGGCCCGCGCACCTCGATCCGTACGACGTCGCCGCGCTGAGCGGCGGCCACCACGATCGTCGAGTCGCTGTAGCCGCTGCCCTGGCGGGTCTTGCCGGTGGCGTCCACCCCGGCCACGTCCGCGACCAGGTGGGCCAGCGCGGTCGCGATCCGGTCCGCGTCCACCTCGGCCTCGATGGTCGGCGCGTGCACGGCGAACTGCGCGCGGCCCGGACCGATCAGCTCGACGGCCCCGTCGACGCCCGCCGCGACGACGGTGTTGATCAGGACGTTCTTCTTCGTGAGCCGGTCCCTGCCGGTGTCCAGGCGCTGGTAGCCGAGGACGTTGTCCACCAGCGTGGTCATCCGCGAGTACCCGGCCGCCAGGTGGTGCAGCAGCTGGTTGGCCTCGGGCCACAGCTGTCCGGCGTCGTCGGCGGCGAGCGTCGCCAGCTCACCGCGCAGCTCGTCCAGCGGCCCCCGCAGCGATTCGCCGAGGACGGCCATCAGCTGGGCGTGCCGTGCGGCGAGGGCGTCGTAGGGCCGACGGTCGGTGAAGGTCATGACGGCGCCGACGAGCTGCTCCCCGTCCCGTACGGGCGAGGTGGTCAGGTCGACGGCGACCGGCTGTCCGGCCTTGTTCCACAGCACCTGCCCGCGGACGCGGTGCTTGCGGCCGCTGCGCAGGGTGTCGGCGAGCGGGGACTCCTCGAAGGGGAAGGGGGAGCCGTCGGCGCGGGAGTGCTGGACGAGGCCGTGCAGTTCGCGGTTGCCGAGGTCGGTGGCCCGGTAGCCGAGGATCTGGGCGGCGGCCGGGTTGACCAGCACCACCCGTCCGTCGGTGTCGGTGCCGACGACGCCCTCGGCGGCGGCACGCAGGATCATCTCGGTCTGCCGCTGCGAGCGGGCCAGCTCGGCCTCGGTGTCCACGGTCTGCGAGAGGTCGCGGACCACGAGCATCAGCAGCTCGTCACCGGTGTAGGCGGGTTGCGGCTCGCGGTAGGCGTCGCGTCCGTCGAGATGCGCGCTGGTGACCTCGACGGGGAACTCGGAGCCGTCGGTACGGCGCGCGGTCATCCGTTTGGGTTTGGCGCGGCCGCCCTCGTCCTCGCCGGGCCGGCGCATCGAGCCGGGGATCAGCTTGGAGTCGAACTCGGGCAGGAGGTCGAGCACGCCCCGGCCGACGAGCCCGGTGCCGGGGCTCTCCATGACCTCGAGCGCGATCGAATTGGCGTTGACGACCGTGCCGTTGGCGTTGACGAGCAACAGCGCGTCCGGAAGAGCGTCGAGTATTGCTGCGAGGCGAGCAGCGCCTCGGGATGGCCTGCTGCTCACGACGAGCTTCCTCCCTGACCACAACTACCGGCAAGTCACGGGAGGAGTCTAAGGCCACAGGCCCGCGATGGGGTGGCCGATGTGTGGTGGATACCGCCCATCCCGCGCATCCTCCCAGGTCAGGAACGCCCACTCGGAAGCAGAGGTTCCAACTCGTCCCAGCGTCGGATCTCGCATCCGTCGGTCCGCCGGAACGTGGCGTCCACCTTGTGGCCGTTCCACGTTCCGGTGATCCGGGCGGTGGCGGGGCCCCCGTGCTGCATGGTGCAGATCTGCCGCTTGGAGACGGGGGCGAAGGGGTCCTTGCCCTCCCTGGCGAACTGGTTCAGCCGGGCGCAGGCCCCTTCCGCCTCCGGGTGGTCGCCGCCGACGGGGCCGCATTCGAGCCGGTACTCCCGGTCCAACTGGCGGTTTCCGGTGTCGGCCATGGCGATGGTGAGGCGGTCGGGCGTCGCCAGCAGCCGGCCCAGCGGGAGCGGCGGTAGCGGCCCGGCCACCGCGGCGGCCAGGGCGGAGGTGACGGCGAAGGCGGCGAGACGCAGCATGGGGCACTCCAGGTCGTCCGTACGTCGTACGCCTGCCCAACGACCGGAGCGCGCCGACGTTGCGTGTCGCGGCCGCTTTAAGGCTTTGCCCTCCGCCCGTCCCGCCTAGTACCGTGGGAGCGGATTGGTGAGGGGCCCTGCGCCTGTGTCATCATCTGCACGCACCTTCGTACGCGAGGGTGTGCTGGAGGCGTCGCCTAGTCCGGTCTATGGCGCCGCACTGCTAATGCGGTTTGGGGCTTACACCCCATCGAGGGTTCAAATCCCTCCGCCTCCGCACCTCATCGAAGCCCCGGTCCTGACGGACCGGGGCTTCGCTGCGTTCCGGGGCGATCCGGCCGGCTCCGACCTTTGCGCGAAGCCATCCGGATGATCTCCATCCGAGCCGTTTCCGCAGGTCAGAAGCGGTTTGGCTAATGGATTTCGCGTCCCGGCGAGGTCCATGTATTGTTGTTCTCGCAAGGCCAACGGGGCGCAAAACCCCGAGAAGCCCAAGCACTCGTAGCTTAACGGATAGAGCATCTGACTACGGATCAGAAGGTTGCAGGTTCGAATCCTGCCGAGTGCACAGCAGGACAGAGGCCCCCAGGAGAAATCCTGGGGGCCTCTGTCGTATGTCCTTGTGGTTGTCGTGAAGGCCCGGCGTCTCCTCCTTGATGGGGACGGGGTCCCCCGGAGGTTGTCGGGGGTGGGATGGCTCCTGCGGGGGACGCGGACGAGGGGCCGGCGTCGGTACGGTTTTCGGAGATCGTCCGAGGTCGGACGTCGTAAGTCGGAAATCGGGGGCACTCATGGGACTGTTCGGGAACGCTCACACCGTCGACCCCGAGTCGGCGCAGCGGGACTACGCGCGCTTGCTGGGGCAGGGGGAGCGGGTGCACGCCGCGTACCTGCTGATCCGGGACACGATCCTGTTCACCGATCGGCGGCTGGTGCTCGTCGACAAGCAGGGGCTCACGGGGAAGAAGGTGGAGTACCACTCCGTCCCGTACCGGAGCATCACGCACTTCTCCGTCGAGACCGCCGGGCACTTCGATCTCGACGCCGAGCTCAAGATATGGATATCCGGCAGCTCGACGCCGATCGAGAAGACCTTCACCAAGGGTGTCGACATCTACGAGGTGCAGGCGATCCTGACCCAGTTCGTCGCCCGGTAGGCGGCCCGGCCCTCAGAGGACGCGGGGCAGGCCGGTCACCGACATCACCAGGGAGTAGAGCGAGGTGGTGGCAGTGATGAAGAGGCGGTTGTTCTTGGCGCCGCCGAAGGCGATGTTGGAAACCGGTTCGGGGACGCGCAGGCGGCCGATCAAGGTGCCGTCCGCGGCGTAGCACCGGACGCCGTTCTCCATGGCGGCCGCCCACAGTCGGCCCTCGTCGTCGAAGCGGATGTTGTCGACGCCGGGGCAGGTGGTGAAGACGCGGTCGTCGGTGAGGGTGCCGTCGTCGGTGACCTTGAAGGCGCGGATGTGGCCGGCCCGGGTGTCCGCGGCGTACAGCTCGCTCTCGTCGGCGGAGAAGACCAGCCCGTTGGGGCCGAGGAAGCCGTCGGCGACCAGCCGGACCTCTCCGGTCGAGGGGTCGGCCCGGTAGAGGTTGCAGGAGCCGATCTCGCTGGGCGCGCGGTGGCCCTCGTAGTCGCTGGTGATGCCGAAGTCCGGGTCGGAGAACCAGACGGAGCCGTCCGAGCGGACGACCGCGTCGTTCGGGCTGTTGAGTCGCTTGCCGTCGAAGCGGTCGGCGATGACGGTGAGGCTGCCGTCCGGTTCGGTGCGGGTGACGCGCCGGTTGCCCTGCTCACAGGTGATCAGGCGGCCTTCGCGGTCCAGGGTGTTGCCGTTGGAGTGGCCGGCCGGGGAGCGGAAGACGGAGACCGCGCCGGTCGCCTCGTCCCAGCGCAGCATCCGGTCGTTGGGGATGTCGCTCCACACCAGTTGCCGCCAGGCGGGCAGATAGAGCGGGCCCTCCGCCCAGCGGCAGTCGTCGTGGAGCCGGTCCAGTCGGGCGTCGCCGTTGGCGCAGCGGCCGGTCCTGAAGCGTTCATCCAGAATCTCGTACAAGGCGAGGTCGGCTATGGCAGACATGATTCCCCCCGGAAGAGTCTCACCGAATTCTGTTCGGTCTGATGGTGAGATTGCAGGATCAGGTACCGTCTTCGCAAGGGTCGACAGGCCCATGAGAGGGAGATTGCGTGGACGACATCGACCGTGCGCTCGTCCTGCGCCTGCAGCAGGACGCCGGCCAGTCGTATGCCGCTCTCGGCACGGCCGTCGGGCTCTCGGCGGGGGCCACCCACGAGCGGGTACGGAAACTGCGCGAGCGTGGGGTGATCCGGCGGACCACCGTCGACGTCGATCCGGCGGCCGTCGGCAGCGGCGTCCTGGCCTACGTGATGGTCGACTCCAACGCCTGGATGGGTGAGTCCGGGGCAGACTTCGCCGCGATCCCCGAGATCCAGGAGGCGCACATCATCGCCGGTAGCGCGTCGGTACTGGTCAAGGTGCGGACGGCCTCGACCGAGCAGCTGCAGGACGTCCTGCGCCGCCTCTATGCCATCGACGGCGTCAGCGGTACGCACGCCACCGTCGTCCTGGACACCTTCTTCGAGCGTCCGCTCCCGCTGTGACCTGGTGGTGCACCGGGATCCGGTGGAAGGACGGGCGCCCCGCCATCGGGTGGTTCGGGGAGGGGCGCGGCGAGCGGGTGAGCGAGCTCGCGTACGGGCGGCGGATCGCCTTCGCCGCCCGCGGGGAGCGGCACTGCCTCGGTGTGCGGCGGGCCGGGAAGCGCACCCCCTGCCCCACCGCGGAGACCGTGTCGGGCCGCGCGGGGAACGCGCAGTGCCCCGAGTGTGCCCGCCTCGACCGGTCGTTCTCGGTGGCGGCCGACACCAACGCCGCCGATCCGCGCACCTACCGGGTCTACCTGGCCTGGTTCGGGCCCGGCATGGTCAAGGTCGGGATCACCGCCGAGGAACGCGGTTCGGTCCGGTTGCTGGAGCAGGGGGCGGTGGCATGGGCCTGGCTCGGGCGTGGTCCGCTGATGGCCACCCGGCGCACCGAGGAGCTGCTGCGGGCGGCGCTCGGGGTGCCCGACCGGATCGCGTACGCCCGTAAGCGCGGCGTACGGGCCCACCTGCCGGCGGCGTCCGAGCGGGCCCGGGAGGTCGCCGAACTGCACGCACGGGCGGCGGCGCTGACCGGGTGGCCGGAGTCGCTGGAGCGGGTGGGCTGCGAAGTGGTCGACCACGCCGAGGCGTTCGGGCTGGACGCCCTGCCGGGTCTGCCGGGGCCGGGACGGGTGCTCACCGAGATGGTGCCCGGCGGGTTCGTCGTGGGCCGGCTGGCGGGCGCGGCCGGTCCCGATCTGCACTTCGCCGACGGACTCGTGGTGGACACCCGGCTGCTGGCGGGCTGGGAGCTCGTCGCCGTGGGGGACGAGGCGGTGACCTCGGTCCCGACGGCGCAGATCCCGGCCGTCCTCGGGGCTCCCACCGAGCAGGACGGACTGTTCTGACACGAGTGGACCGAGGCCCGGACCCTGGCGCGGAGCACGGGGTGGAGCACGGCCCGATCGTGGCGGCCCTGGTCAAAACTTGGATCCCTTTGGCCTTCCGGGGCCGATTCCGGTGGACATGCCGGGGCGGCTCGGCCGAGGGTGTTCGACATGACCACTCAGCCGGTACCGGCCTTCGAACCGCCTTATGTCATGGCCGTTTTCAGCAACATCCGCACCGACGACGACAGTGGATATCCCGAGACCCTCGCGCGGATGAAGGAGATCGTCCGGACGAACCCGGGCTACCTCGGCTACGAGTCCGCCCGCACCCCCGGGGGCCTGGGCATCACCGTCGCCTACTTCCGCGACCACGAGTCCCTCACCGCGTGGCGCAAGGACCTCGAACACCAGGCGGCCATGAAGCAGGGCCGCTCCGACTGGTACGAGAGCTACACCCTGCACGTCGCCACCGTCGAGCGGAGCCACGGCTTTGTCCGCAACGGCTGAGGCGGTCCGCGCCTTCCGGGAGCGGCTCGGGCTGCCCGGACTGGTCGACGTCCACACCCACTTCATGCCCGAACGGGTCCTGGACAAGGTGTGGGACCACTTCGACGCGGTCGGCCCGCTGACCGGCGTCGAGTGGCCCATCACCTACCGGCACGAGGAGGAGCGGCGCGTCGCGCTCCTGCGGGAGTTCGGGGTCCGCGCCTTCACGGCCATGCTCTATCCGCACAAACCGGCGATGGCCGCCTGGCTCAACTCCTGGTCCGCCGATTTCGCAGCCCGCACCCCCGACTGCCTGCACACCGCGACGTTCTTCCCGGAGGAGGGCGTGAGCGGGTACGTCCGCCAGGCCGTCGAGTCCGGGGCCCGGATCTTCAAGTCGCATCTCCAGGTCGGCGGCTACGACCCGAACGACGACCGGCTCGACCCCGTCTGGGGGCTGCTCGCCGAGGCCGGCCTGCCGATCGTGATCCACTGCGCCTCCGGCCCCGTCCCGGGCAAGCACACCGGACCCGAGCCGATCGCCCGGCTGCTGGCCCGCCACCCGAGGCTGCCGCTGGTCATCGCGCACATGGGCATGCCCGAGTACACCGATTTCCTCGACCTCGCCGACCGGTACGCCGAGGTACGCCTGGACACCACCATGGCCTTCACCGACTTCTCCGAGCGGATGTGCGGCTTCCCACCCGGGGACCTCGGACGCCTCGCGGACCTCGGCGACCGGATCCTCCTCGGCACCGACTTCCCGAACATTCCCTACCCCTACGAGCACCAGCTCGCCGCGCTCGAACGGCTCGGCCTCGGCGACGACTGGCTGCGGGCGGTCTGTCACGACAACGGAGCCCGGCTGTTCCGACTCGACGGCTGACGCCCCGGCCCGGATCGGGCACGGCCCCCGGCGTGCGGTCCCGATGTCCGGATCCGTGGTCCTGCCTCTTCCCTGGAATGCCTTTCTCAGGAAATTCACAGGAAGGCACAAGAACGCTCTCAGAGGCACGGGACAGCGTGATCGGTATGACTGCGACGACCACCTCCCTTGCGTCCACGTCCACCAACCACCCCGCGGCCCTGGTGCGGCCCGACGGCGGGCCCTGCCGGGTGCTCGTCGTCGACGACGAGGCCTCGCTCTCCGAGCTGCTGTCCATGGCCCTGCGCTACGAGGGCTGCGAGGTCCGCAGCGCCGGTGACGGGGCGGGCGCGGTGCGGGCGGCCCGGGAGTTCCGGCCCGACGTGGTCGTCCTCGACATCATGCTTCCCGACATGGACGGGCTGGCCGTCCTCGGCCGGCTGCGCCGGGAGATCCCCCAGGTCCCCGTGCTGTTCCTGACGGCCAAGGACTCGCTGGAGGACCGGATCGCGGGCCTCACGGCAGGCGGTGACGACTACGTCACCAAGCCCTTCAGCCTGGAGGAGGTCGTGGCCCGGCTGCGCGGCCTCGTCCGGCGCTCCGGGGCGGCGCAGGCCGCGCGCGGCGGTTCGGTGCTGGCCGTCGGCGATCTGCGGCTGGACGAGGACAGCCACGAGGTGGTGCGCGGCACCCGGGAGATCCACCTGACCGCCACCGAGTTCGAGCTGCTGCGCTACCTGATGCGCAATCCCCGGCGCGTGCTGAGCAAGGCGCAGATCCTGGACCGGGTGTGGTCCTACGACTTCGGCGGTCAGGCCAATGTGGTCGAGCTCTACATCTCCTACCTGCGCAGGAAGCTGGAGAGCGGCCTCGGTATGCCGCCGATGATCCACACCCGACGCGGCGCCGGATACCTGATCAAGCCGGCGGAGCCGGCCGAGCCGGCCAAGACGGCCCGGTAGTGGTCCTGCGCAGGAAACGGCGGCCACGTGGCCGCCGGCCCTGGTCGCTGCGCACCCGGCTCGTCGTCTCGGCGGTGGCACTGATCGCCGTGGTGGGCGCGGCCATCGGGACCGTCACCACCTTCGCCCTGCGGTCGTACCTGGTCACCGAGCTCGACGACCAGCTGAAGGCCTCCGTGAGGATGGCCGTCCGGGCGCCCGGTGCGAAGCCGGCCCGGGAGAACAGCGCCGGCTTCGTCATGGCACCCGGCAGCCCGCTCGACGCCGCCGGGGTCCGGCTCGATCCCGCCGGGACCGTCCTCGGGACGGCTCGCAACGTCCGCGCCGAGGGATGGTCGGTCGACCAGCCGCCGCCGCTGACCGAGGCCCAGGGCAATGCCCTCGCCGAGGCCGCGCGGAAGTCCGCGCAGGGTACGCCCGGGCCGGTGGACGCGGAGCTCCCCGGTCTCGGCAGCTACCGGGTGCTGATCTCCCACGAGGGAAGCCTCGCGCTCGCCTTCCCGCTGGGCGACGTCGACTCCACCGTGCGCACCCTGGTCGGGGTGGAGCTGTGCGTCACCCTGGCCGGGCTGATCGCGGCCTCCCTTGCCGGGCAGGCCTTGGTCGGGGTCGCCCTGCGCCCGCTGCGCCGGGTGGCCGCCACCGCCACCCGGGTCTCCGAACTCCCGCTGCACAAGGGCGAGCCCGCCCTCCACGAGCGGGTCCCGGACGCCGAGGCCGACCCCCGCACCGAAGTGGGCCAGGTCGGCGCGGCCCTCAACCGGATGCTGGGCCATGTCTCCTCCGCCCTCACCGCCCGCCAGCAGAGCGAGATGCGGGTCCGGCAGTTCGTCGCCGACGCCAGTCACGAGCTACGCACCCCGCTGGCCTCCATCCGCGGTTACGCCGAACTGACCCGACGGGGCCGTGAGGAGCCCGGCCCCGACACCCGGCACGCCCTCGGCCGGATCGAGTCCGAGGCCACCCGGATGACCGGCCTGGTCGAGGACCTCCTGCTGCTGGCCCGGCTCGACGCGGGCCGCCCGCTGTCCACCGGCGACGCCGAGACCGACCTGGCCCCGCTCGTCGTCGACGCGGTCAGCGACGCCCGGGCCGCGGGCCCCGAGCACCACTGGCGCCTGAACCTGCCCGAGGAGCCGGCCCCCGTCCGGGCCGACCCGGCACGGATCCAGCAGGTGCTGGTGAACCTGCTCGCCAACGCCCGTACGCACACCCCTCCGGGCACCACCGTCACCGCGCGTGTTTCACGTGAAACATCCGCCGTCCGGCTGCGGATCGAGGACGACGGGCCCGGGATCGCTCCCGACCTGCTCCCCCGTGTCTTCGAGCGCTTCGCCCGTGGTGACGCCTCCCGCTCCCGTGCGGCCGGCTCCACCGGTCTCGGGCTGGCCATCGTCCAGGCCGTGGTCACGGCGCATGGCGGGCGGGTCGACGTACGGAGCGAGCCCGGACGGACCTGCTTCGAGGTCCTGCTGCCGCACGCGCGGCCGGACCGGCCGGACTCACAGGCAGGGCACAGGCTCAGCACACAGCGGTGACAGGGCGCCCCGGGAATGTCGGACCATGCGAACCGACACCTCTCCCGGGGCCCTTCCGGCAAGGGCGCCCCTCGCGCTCGTGGCCGGCGAGCCCGTCCTCGACGTGGTGATCCCCGTCTTCAACGAGGAGAAGGACCTCGGCCCGTGCGTCCGCAGACTGCACGAGCACCTCACCCGGACCTTCCCCTACCCCTTCCGGATCACGGTCGCCGACAACGCGAGTACCGACCGCACTCCCGAGGTCGCGCGCGGGCTCGCCTCCGTACTGGACGGCGTACGCAGCACCCGGCTGGAGGAGAAGGGCCGGGGCCGGGCCCTGCGTCAGGTGTGGTCCGCTTCCGACGCCCCCGTCCTCGCCTACATGGACGTGGACCTCTCCACCGACCTCAACGCCCTGCTGCCGCTGGTCGCACCGCTGATCTCCGGCCACTCCGACCTCGCCATCGGAACCCGGCTGGCCCGGTCCTCACGGGTGGTACGGGGCGCGAAGCGGGAGTTCATCTCGCGCGCCTACAACCTCCTGCTGCGGTCCTCCCTCGCCGCCAGGTTCAGCGACGCGCAGTGCGGCTTCAAGGCGATCCGGCGCGAGGTCGCCGAGCGGCTGCTGCCCCTGGTGGAGGACACGGGCTGGTTCTTCGACACCGAACTGCTCGTGCTCGCCGAACGCGCCGGGCTGCGGATCCACGAGGTGCCGGTGGACTGGGTCGACGACCCCGACTCCACCGTCCACATCGTCCGGACCGCCTCCGAGGACCTCAAGGGCGTCTGGCGCGTGGGCCGGGCACTGGCGGTCGGCGCGCTCCCACTGGACCGGCTCGCCCGCCCCTTCGGCGACGATCCGCGCGACCGCGCCGCACTGCCCGAAGTGGAAGGCGGACTCGCCCGGCAGCTGCTCGGCTTCTGCGCCGTCGGAGCGCTGTCCACCGTGCTCTACCTGCTCCTGTACTCCGCCTTCCGTGCCGGGACGGGCCCGCAGTTCGCCAACGGCGCCGCGCTGCTGCTCTCCGCGATCGCCAACACCGCCGCCAACCGCCGGCTCACCTTCGGGGTCCGCGGCCGGGACCGGGCCGTGCGCCACCAGGCCCAGGGCCTCGTGGTGTTCGGCATCGGGCTGGCCCTCACCAGCGGCTCCCTCGCCGCGCTCGGGGCAGCCACCGCCGAACCCGCGCACAGCACCGAACTGGCCGTGCTGATCACCGCCAACCTCGCCGCCACCGTGCTGCGCTTCCTGCTCTTCCGCGCCTGGGTCTTCCCCGAGCGGCGCGACACTCCCGTGAACGCGAAGGACGACATCCGATGACCACGGCAGCACCCTCGCTCTTCCCGGTCCCCGAGGCCCGCGCCCGTACCGGCCACCACGCGGTCGACCGCCCCCGCTGGGAACTCCCCTCCCTGGTCGGGCTGCTGATCGCCACCGCCGCCCTGCTCCTGTGGGACCTCGGCTCCTCCGGCTACGCCAACTCCTTCTACTCCGCCGCCGTACAGGCGGGCAGCGAGAGTTGGAAGGCCTTCTTCTTCGGCTCCTCCGACGCCGGGAACTCCATCACCGTCGACAAGCCCCCGGCGTCGCTGTGGCCGATGATGCTGTCCGTCCGGCTCTTCGGGCTCGGCGCCTGGCAGATCCTCGTACCGCAGGCCCTGATGGGCGTCGCGACCACCGGTGTCCTGTACGCGGCCGTGCGCCGCCAGTTCGGTCCCGGGGCCGGTCTGCTCAGCGGCGCCGCCTTCGCGCTGACGCCCGTCGCCGCGCTGATGTTCCGCTTCAACAACCCCGACGCGCTGCTGACCCTGCTGCTGACCGTCACCGTGTACTGCGTTCTGCGCGCCCTCGACGGCGCCCGCACCCGGTGGCTGGTCTGGGCCGGGGTGGCGGTCGGCCTCGCCTTCCTCACCAAGACCCTGCAGGCCTTCGTCATCCTGCCGCCGCTGGCCCTGCTCTACGCCGTCTGCGCGCCCACCCGGCTGCGCAAGCGGTTGGGCCAGCTGCTGCTGGCGGGGCTCGCGATGGTGGTGGCCGGCGGCTGGTGGGTCGCGATCGTCGAACTGTGGCCGGCCTCCTCCCGCCCGTACATCGGCGGCTCGCAGAACAACTCCTTCCTGGAACTGACCCTCGGCTACAACGGCCTGGGCCGGATCAACGGCAACGAGACGGGCAGCGTGGGCGGTGGCGGCCGGGGCGGCGCCGGCGGAGGCGGAGGCTGGGGGGAGACCGGCATCGACCGGCTCTTCTCGGGCAACATCGGCGGTCAGATCTCCTGGCTGCTGCCGGCGGCCCTGGTGCTGCTGGTGGCGGGCCTGGTGATCACCTGGCGGGCCCGCCGGGCCACCGACTCACTGGAGAGCATGGCTCGCGCGGCCTTCCTGGCCTGGGGCGGCTCGCTGCTGATCACCGCGGTCGTCTTCAGCTACATGCAGGGCATCTTCCACGAGTACTACACCGTGGCGCTGGCGCCGTTCGTGGCCGCGCTGATCGGCATGGGCGCCGCCCTGCTGTGGGAGGAGCGGGGAGGCAAGGCCGCCGCGATCACCCTGTCCGGGACGCTCGCCCTGACGGCGGTCTGGTCGTTCGTACTGCTCGGCCGCGCCACCGGCTATCTGCCGTGGCTGCGCTGGGCGGTGCTGGTGGGCGGGCTGCTCGCCGCGGTCGCGCTGCCGTTCGCGGCGCGGGCCGGGCGCCGGGCGCTGCAGGCCACGGCGGCGCTGGGCGTGGCGGCGGCACTGGCCGGGCCGTTCGCGTACTGCCTGACCACCGTGAGCACCGCGCACACCGGCTCCATCGTGACCGCCGGACCGGCGGTGGCGGCAGGCCGGGGCGGCCCCGGCGGCATGATGGGTGGATTCGGCGGACCCGGCGGGGCGGGCGGTCCCGGGGAAATGCCCCAGGGTGGCCCCGGCGGGCAGCAGAACGGTGGCCGGCCGGGCGCCGGTCAGCAGGGCGGCGTCCCGCCGCAGGGCGCGCCGACCCAGGGCCAGGGTGGCCGAGGTGCTCAGGGCGGCCAGGGCGGTCAGGGCGGGATGCCGCAGGGCATGGGCGCAATGCCGCAGGGCTTCGGCGGCCAGGGCGGACGCGGTGGCGAGCGGTTCGGTGGCGGCCAGGGCGGTCCGGGGGGCCTGCTGAACGGTGCCCGGGTGAGCGCCGAGGCCAAGACGGCCCTCACCACCGACGCCGACACGTACACCTGGGCAGCGGCAGCCATCGGCTCCCAGAACGCGGCGAGCTACCAGCTGGCCTCCGGTGCGCCCGTCATGCCGATCGGCGGCTTCAACGGAAGCGACCCCTCGCCGACCCTGGAGCAGTTCCAGCAGTACGTGCGGGACGGGAAGATCCACTGGTTCATCGGCCAGGGCACGAGCACCGACGCGGCCGGCGCCGGCGCCGCCGAGGGCGGCATGGGCGGTGGCCCCGGCGGTGGTCGTGGCGGCCCCGGCGGGGGAACGAGCTCGGCCATCGAGACCTGGATCGAGGCCACCTTCAAGGCCACCACGATCGGCGGAGCCACCTTCTACGACCTGACGGCTCCGACGAGCTGACCAGGTCTCACGGCACCGGGCAACGCTGCCCGATCAGGCCGGATCGGTGCTGCCCACCGATCCGGCCCACCGCTGTCTGATCCGCGCCGATCGACAGGCCACCGCCTAGTAGTGCTTTGTTAGCTGGTCTTGTCACGTCGGGTGTCTGGTAGTTCGCTGGTTGTATGAGGGCTGGGGAGCTTGCGGCGGCGCGGGTTCGGCTGGAGGAGTTCGCCTCTGAGGTGTTCGAGCCGTTGGTGCGGCGGGACCAGCGGTCGAAGGGCTCGTTGTATTTGCGGGGGTTGCTGCTGGACGGCCGCAGGAAGTCGATGCAGCCGATGGCAGAGCGGCTCGGGGTCGATCACCAGCAGTTGCAGCAGTTCATGACGTCTTCGACCTGGCCGGTCGATCAGGTCCGGTCCCGGCTGGCGTGGCGGGCGGTTGCCGCGGTAAGACCGCAGGTGTGGGTGGTGGACGACACCGGCTTCCCCAAAGACGGCCGCTCCTCGCCCGGAGTGGCCCGCCAGTACTCCGGCACCCTGGGCAAGGTCGGCAACTGCCAGATCGGCGTCAGCGTCCACGCCGCGTCCGACACCGCCTCGTGCCCGCTTTCCTGGCGCCTGTTCCTGCCCGCCACCTGGGACGGGCCCGAAGCCGAGGCCCGCAGGCGGGCCTGCCGGATCCCCGATACCGAACACCACCGGCCCAAGTGGCAGCTGGCACTGGACATGCTCGACGAACTCGCCGGCACCGGCCTGCGGCCCGCCGCCCTGGTCGCGGACGCCGGCTACGGCGCGAACGCCGACTTCCGCCACGGCCTGGAAGACCGCGGACTGGCCTACGTCCTGCAAGTGAAAGCCGAGATGACCGCTCACGGGCAGGACGCCGAACCGCACCAGCCCGAATACGGCGGCCTCGGGCCGCGTCCTCTGCCGCGCTACCGCACCCGCCCGGTCTCCTTACGCGAACACGTGATGGACGCCGGCCGGGACCGGGGCCGGACCCTGACCTGGCGCAAGGGTTCCAAGGGCGCGATGAGCTCGCACTTCGTGCTCCTGCGCGTCCGCCTCGCCGGCCGACGGCCCGAACCCGCAGCCGACGGAACGATCCCGCTGGTCTGGCTGATCGCCCAGTGGCCCGAAGGACACGACGCACCGGTCAAGTACTGGATCTCGAACCTGCCCGACGACATACCGGCGAAGGACCTGGTCCGGCTGGCGAAGTCACGCTGGCGGATCGAGCACGACTACCGCGAGCTGAAAACGGGGCTGGGCCTGGACCACTTCGAGGGCCGCTCGTTCACCGGCTGGCACCGCCACGTCACCCTCGTCACCGCCGCCCACCTCTTCCTCACCGAACAGCGGAGGACCCCAAAAGCCCCTGCCAGGGCCTGACCCTCTACCAGGCCCTGGACCTCCTCCAACACCTCATCGCCACCTGGACCGGCACCTGCCCAACCTGCCGACAACCCACCCCCTGGCAGCCCTACGACACCACCTAACAAAGCACTACTAGGGGGCGGAACAGGCATTCCCGGCTGATCCACCTGTCGTGAGGAGGATGCCTGCATGGTGACCGCGGCCGATCCCGGCGAGACCCGCACCAGTGTGTGGCCGGCCGCCAGGCCCGCCGCACCCGCCAGACGCCGCGGCGAGGCACCCTCAGGGTTGGACCGGGAGGGAGTGGCGACGCGGGTTGGCCGGGGCGGCTGAAGGCGCCGGCCCGCGGCTACCGGCGGGTGCCGGCGGACCACCCGTGGCTGGCTCCGCTCACCGCCGCCCACCCGAACATCGGCCCGGCTGCGGGGGGACGGTTCGGCGGGCGCCGGAGGGCGATTTCTGTCTCGCGCTCGACATCCTGATCGCGGGTATCGAGGCCAAGGCCCCGACCGACCGGCCGGAGCTGGCCCAGCCCCAGCCCCAGCCCCAGGGCCAGGCTTAGGCCTTGACGGCCGTTTCGGTGGCGGGGGCCGGCTCGTTCGACGCCGCCGGGGCGTGGGCCGCCGGCTTCGACTTCAGGGCGACCTCCTTGATGAACACCACCAGGACCAGTCCGAGCAGCGCGAACGGGGCGGCGTAGAGGAAGACGTCGCCGACGCCGTGCCCGTACGCGGACTCGATGACCTCGCGGAACGGCGCGGGCAGCTTGTCGAGGTCGGGGATCCCGCCTCCGGCGGTGCCGCCGTGGCCGAGGGCCGCGGCCTTCGGGCCGAGGGCGGCGAGGCCGTCCTGGACGTAGTGCGTGACCCGGTGGGCCATGACCGCGCCCAGCGCGGAGACGCCCATGGCGCCGCCGAGGGAGCGGAAGAAGGTGACGACCGAGCTGGCGGCGCCCAGGTCCTCCGGGGCCACCTGGTTCTGGGTGGCGAGGACCAGGTTCTGCATCATCATGCCGAGACCGAGGCCGGTCAGCGCCATGTAGATCGCGATCTGCCAGTACGGGGTGTCGTGACGCAGGGTGCCCAGCAGACCCAGGCCGGCCGTCAGCAGGACGCCGCCGGAGACGAGCCAGGCCTTCCACCGTCCGGTCTTGGTGATCACCTGACCGGAAACCGTGGAGGAGACGAAGAGGCCGGCGATCATCGGAATCGTGAGGATTCCGGACATCGTCGGGGACTCACCGCGGGCCAACTGGAAGAACTGGCTGAAAAACACGGTCCCCGAGAACATCGCGATGCCCACGAACAGGGAGGCCGCCGAGGCCAGGGAGATGGTCTTGTTGCGGAACAGCCGCAGCGGGATGATCGGGTCGCTCGCGCGGGACTCGACGAGGACGAACAGCAGGCCGAGCAGCAGCGCGCCGCCCGTCATCGCCCAGGTCTGCCAGGAGATCCACTCGTAGGAGTCGCCGGCCTGCGTGACCCAGATCAGCAGCAGCGAGACGGCGCCGCTGATCAGGAAGGCGCCGAGCCAGTCGACCTTGACGTCGCGGCGCACGACCGGGAGGTGCAGGGTGCGCTGGAGCACGATCAGCGCGATGATCGCGAACGGCACGCCGACGTAGAAGCACCAGCGCCAGCCCAGCCACTCGGTGTCGGTGATGACACCGCCCAGCAGCGGGCCGCCGACGGTGGCGACGGCGAAGACCGCGCCCAGGTAGCCGCTGTACCGGCCGCGCTCGCGCGGGGAGATCATCGCGGCCATCACGATCTGCGCCAGGGCGGAGAGGCCGCCGACGCCGATGCCCTGGACCACGCGGCAGGCGATCAGCGTGCCGGTGTTCTGGGACAGGCCCGCGACCACGGAGCCGAGGACGTAGATCACGAGGGATATCTGGACGAGCAGCTTCTTGCTGAAGAGGTCGGACAGCTTGCCCCACAGCGGGGTGGCGGCCGTCATCGACAGCAGGGCGGCGGTGACCACCCAGGTGTACGAGGACTGGGTGCCGCCGAGGTCGCTGATGATCTGGGGGAGGGCGTTGGAGACGATCGTGGACGACAGGATCGCCACGAACATGCCGAGCATCAGCCCGGACAGCGCCTTCATGATCTGCGGGTGGGTCATGGTCACGGATGCGGCCGCGGATGTGGCCGCGGACGTGGGCGGGTGGTCGGTCGTCGTCTCCGACTGGGCCATGTCTGTCCTTTGTCTAGAAGCTCGATCGGAGTCGGGCCAGCAGGGTGTTCAGTACGTCGATGTCCTGGGGGGACCAGTCGCGCAGCGATCTCTCCAGCGAGGCCGTGTAACGGGCGCCGAGCTCGGCGAGGAGCGCCCGCCCGGCCGGGGTGAGCCGCAGGATCCGGCAGCGCCCGTCGCCCGGGTCGGTCTCGCGCTCGATCCAGCCGCGTTCGGCGATGTGCGTGACGTGGCGGCTGGTCACGGAGATGTCGACCCCCATGAACTCGGTCAGCCGGCTCAGCCGCATCTCCCCGTGCCGGTCGAGCAGGGTCAGGACGGCGGCGGCGCCGGGCGGGCAGTCCGGGGGCAGGCTGCGGGCGAGCTCACGCTTGACCGCGCCGATTCCGGTGAGCTGGCGGGCCAGCTCCGCGTACGGAGCGGTGGGCGCCGGCTGCGCGGGCGGTGCCGGCTGTGCGGCCGGTGCCGGCGGTGCGCGGTGCGGGGTCGGAGCTGTCTGCGCGGTCGTCACCGGGTTCCCCCATCTTGTTGCTTGAGGCAACCATAGAAGCGCATGGTTGCTACAGGCAAATGAATCTGGGGGGTGGGGCGGTAAAGGAATCGGAAAACCGGCTAGGGTCCTGCTCCATGGCTGACAACCACAACTCACAGGTCCCCGAGGGCAACCACGACCCCGCGGGCAGCACGCAGATGTTCAAGGCCTTCGTCGAGGAGGCCGCGCCGGCCCGCCAGGCGGGTCCCGGGTCCCGTCAGCAGCGCCGCGCCGAGCAGCAGCGGTCGGGATCCTCGAACTCGACCGCGAAGATCGGGCTGATCATCGCCCTCGTGCTCGTCCTGGGCGCGGCCGCCTGGGTCGTCCTGCACTGACGCGACCGACGCGACCGACGCCACTGACGCCACGGACGCCGGCGACGCGACGGCTCGACCGGAGCCACCGACGACACGGACGCCGCCGACCCCCTCCGGGGCCGGCGCCCGCGGAGGTTCCGTCCCCGCTCAGCTCCAGGTCGCGGTGACCGTCCGGGTGTCCACGTGCATGCCCAGCGGCACCCGCCAGGACTCCACGCACACCGTGTAGGTCCGCGTCGTCGAAGCCCCGCCCGCCAGCGGCGTCGGCAGGGGCTGGTTCGTGGTGATCGTGGCCCAGTCGATGCCGAGGGCTCCGATGATGTGCGTCGCGAAGCTGACCGTGCCCGCACGGGCCGCGGTGGTTCCGGTGTTGGTGAAGGTCACGGTGACCCGCTCGCACCAGCGGTCGGCCGCGGCCGACCGGACCGGTGTGGACAGTGTCAGCCGGGCCGGTGTGGACGGCGGGGGCGGCGGTGTCGTGCCGGGTGTGCCGGGTGGGCCCGTCGGCGTGCCCGGGCCGCCCGGCGAGGTCCGGGTGGTGGGCGCCGACGGCGTGCCGGGAGTGCCGGAGGACGGTGGGGTTCGGCCCGGCCCCGGCGAGGTGCCGGGGGTGCCCGCGGAGCCGCCGGGGTCGGTGGTCGTGGCTCCGCCCGGGGCGGAGCCGCCAGTGGTCGCCGATCCCGCCGGACCGGTCGACGTATCGGAGGTCGTGTCGGACCGGGCGGATCCGGCCGTCGCGTCCTGGCCGCCGAGCTGTTCGAACTCCACCCGACCCCGCGGTGCCACGTTCTCCCCCGCACCCCGTTCGGGGCCCGGGGCCGCGGCGCCCACGGCGACATAGCCGTCCCGCGCCGGGCCGCCGCAGCCGGTGAGGCCCGCGGCGGCCGTGCAGCACAGGGCGAGCAGGGCGGTGGTGGCGGCGGTCCCTCGCGATCCCGTTCGCATCGCGCCAGTTTTCCTGACGGATAGTCAATTGGGAAGCGTGGGGCGCCGGATCACTCTCCGATGAGGCCTACGCGCAGCTGCGCGAGGGTGCGGGTCAGCAGCCGGGAGACGTGCATCTGGGAGATGCCGACCTCCTCGCCGATCTGCGACTGGGTCATGTTCGCGAAGAAGCGCAGCATGATGATCTGCCGTTCCCGGGGCGGGAGTTTGGCGAGCAGCGGCTTCAGGGACTCGCGGTACTCGACGCCCTCCAGCGCGGTGTCCTCGTAGCCGAGGCGATCCGCGAGGGAGCCCTCGCCTCCCTCGTCCTCGGGGGAGGGCGAGTCGAGCGAGGAGGCGGTGTAGGCGTTGCCCACGGCGAGGCCGTCGACGACGTCCTCCTCCGAGACCCCGAGCACGGCGGCGAGCTCCGGCACGGTCGGCGAGCGGTCCAGCTTCTGGGCGAGCTCGTCGCTGGCCTTGGTCAGCGCCAGGCGCAGTTCCTGGAGCCGGCGCGGGACGCGGACGGACCAGGAGGTGTCCCGAAAGAATCGTTTGATCTCGCCCACGACGGTCGGCATCGCGAACGTCGGGAACTCGACGCCGCGTTCGCAGTCGAAGCGGTCGATCGCCTTGATCAGGCCGATGGTTCCGACCTGGACGATGTCTTCCATCGGCTCGTTGCGGCTGCGGAATCGGGCGGCCGCGTAGCGCACCAGAGGCAGGTTCAGCTCGATCAGGGTGTCGCGTACGTACGCCCGTTCGGGGCTGTCCGCATCCAGGGCGGCGAGCCGCAGGAAGAGGGAGCGGGAGAGGGTGCGGGTGTCGATGGCTTCCGAGCGGTCGGACGCTACAGGTGCTGTGGGCGCAGGAGCGCTCTTGACGAGCGTGAGCACCTTGGAGCTGCCCTGGTCTACGGACATGCCACCCCCTTGAGGTCGCGGACGGTCGCGTACTGCGCGCCCGTCGGAGGAACGCAGCCTCCACCTGAATACCGGAGGCGGGGCTGCGGCAAACGCGGTTCACGCAGAATGTCACATGTCGGCAACGCGCTGTAGCGCCATGTCGACATATATCTCCAGCGACAGAGCAGGTCGGAGGGCGATCAGTCCGATCTGTCGGGAAACGTGTGAATGATCTCCACTCGTTCCGGTTACGCCTCGATCCTGTTTGCGGATCTCAGTCGGGCGAAGCTCCGGGCGAGGAGTCGGGAGACGTGCATCTGGGAGACGCCGAGCTCCACACTGATCTGCGACTGCGTCAGATTGTTGTAGTACCGCAGGAGCAGGATCCGTTGCTCGCGTTCGGGCAGTTGTACGAGGAGGTGGCGGACGAGGTCGCGGTGCTCGACCCCGGCCAGCTCCGGGTCCTCGTAGCCCAGGCGGTCCAGGAGTCCGGGCATGCCGTCGCCCTCCTGTGCGGCCTCCAAAGAGGTCGCGTGATAGCTGCGGCCGGCCTCGATGCAGGACAGCACCTCGTCCTCGGTGATGCGCAACCGCTCGGCGATCTCGGCGGTGGTCGGGGTGCGACCGTGGAGGGTCGTGAGGTCCTCGGTGGCGGCGTTGACCTGGACCCACAGCTCGTGGAGCCGGCGCGGCACGTGGACGGTGCGGACGTTGTCGCGGAAGTATCGTTTGATCTCGCCCACGACGGTCGGCATCGCGAAGGTCGGGAACTGCACGCCCCGGTCCGGGTCGAACCGGTCGATGGCGTTGATCAGGCCGATGGTTCCGACCTGGACCACGTCCTCCATCGGCTCGTTGCGGCTGCGGAAGCGGGCGGCCGCGTACCGGACGAGCGGGAGGTTGGCCTCGATGAGGGCCCCGCGCACCCGGCTGTGCTCGCTGGTACCCGGCTCCAGGCCCTTCAGCTGGCCGAACAGGACCTGGGTGAGGGCCCGGGTGTCCGCGCCCCTGCTCGGGGGTCTCGGCGCGACCGGGGGCTCCTCGGGCGGCTCCTGGCGGGGCTCCGGGCGGTGTTCCCGCGGGGGTTCCGGCTGGGGCGGCACCACCTGGGGGTCCTGCTGGGGTGGCACTTGAGGCGCAGTACTGGCCGGCACGGTCACGCCACCCCTTCAGTCAACTCTCATCCATCAAAAGCGGTCATAGCATCACAAGAGATGTGCACTGTGTGCAAGCACCGTATATCGCCGTGTTGGTGGCAAGTTGGGCATATCAGGGCAATACGCCCAGTAGTGGGTATGCAAAAAGCCCCCCACCCGTCGGAGTGGGGGGCCGGAAGTCCGGGAACCGCTTCAGCGTACGGGTCAGCGCACCAGTTCGGTCATGAACTCGCCGATGCCGGAGGCGGCATCCGATATCCCCTGGAAGCCTATTTCCACGATCTCGGCCGCTCTCTTCGGCTGGGTGATGATCACGAAGAGGGCGAACACGGTGAGGGCACCCGTGATGAGCTTCTTGGTGTCCACGTGCGGGCGGCCTCCCCAACCGGTCCGAGCAAGTCGGGTGAGTCTAACCGGTCAAGATTGGACACTCACCTGCCCTTTAAGGACCAATGACCCGGTACTCCGGGCCCTTTGCCGTGCGGGGGGCGGTTGCGGTGGTCGCAGGATGGGTGGAGCCCACCGGTTCTGGCAGGAAACCGGTGGGTGAGGGACAGGGCCTCGCTGCGGGGTCCGGGCCGCGGGCTTCCCCCTGAGCGCGACCCGGACCGGCAGGTCCGTCCTCGTCGGGGGAAGTGGCTTGTCCCCCGACGCCACTTCCCCCGTCCCACCCCTCGAAGGTCCCGACTCCGGTCGGGGCCTTCTTCGCGTCTCCCTCGCGACCGCGGGGGCCAGGTGGGGGCGTACGGGGCATTCGGGTGGGTCGGGGGCCTGCTCGGGGCGCGAGGGCGCGCTCAGGGCGTACGAGAGGCGCGCAGGAGGCGTACGGGGCCGGTTCGGGCGCCGCCGGGGCTACTCCAGGCCGCCGGCGAGGTCCGTGAGGGGCTGGACGGGCGCGATGACGGGGGCCAGCTGGTTCGGCAGTTCCATCAGGGCGTTGAGCTGGTTCGCGCCGGCGCTGAGCTGCGACCCGATCTCCTGGACGGACGTGGGCTGGGCCCCGGCCGGCATCCCCGGGGCGGCCGCCGGCAGGTCCGGGAGGGTGAGGGGGGAGACCGGGGCGGCCGAGGCGGCGGGTGCGGCGAGGCCCGCGGCGGCCCCCGCGAGGGCGAGGGCGGCGAGCATGCGCTGGGTCTTGGTCATGCCGTGACAACGGCCGAAGGGGCGGGCGGTCACGCGGGTGTCCTCCGGAGAGGCGATGGGAATACGCCGAGAGCCCCGACCCTTGCGGGGCGGGGCTCTCGATCGAAGCGGTAGTGGAGGGATTTGAACCCCCGATGGGTTGCCCCATACTCGCTTTCGAGGCGAGCTCCTTCGGCCACTCGGACACACTACCGAGATGGATCCTAGCCTAAGGAACCCCATCCTCTGAAATCGGTGGGTCAGGGGGCGTAGCGGCGGCCGTGAGCAGGGCTTTTCCGGGCGCTCGGCTTCGAGCCCCCGGCTCCGGACCCCGGGCCCCACTCCAGGACCCGACCCCAGGACCCGACCCCGGGCCCCGCTCCCCGAGCCCGACCGCCGGTCCGGCTCAGAGGTCGCGGAAGAAGTCCGTCAGCTGCCGCGCGCACTCGTCGGCGAGGACACCGCGGATCACCTCGGGACGGTGATTGAGCCTGCGGTCCCGTACGAGGTCCCACAGCGACCCGGCGGCGCCGGCCTTCTCGTCGTCCGCGCCGTAGACGACCCGGGCGACGCGCGACTGGACGAGCGCGCCCGCGCACATGACGCACGGTTCCAGGGTCACCACCAGGGTGCACCCCGGAAGGCGCCATTCCCCGAGCTCGGTGGCCGCCCGGCGCAGTGCCACCACCTCGGCGTGCGCGGTGGGGTCACCGGTCGCCTCGCGTTCGTTGTACCCGGTGGCGAGGATCCGCCCGTCCGGGCCCAGCACGACGGCGCCGACCGGCACATCGCCGGCCGGCACCGCCCGGGCGGCCTCCTGGAGCGCCAGGCGCATGGAGTCCCGCCACGGGTCCCGTACGGGATCGTCGGTGTGCGTAGGGACCACTAGCGGACGGCCTCCAGGACCTCGGTGGCGCCGAGGGACTCGGCGATCTCCGAGAGGGCGTCCCCGTCCAGGGTCATCAGTTGCTTGTTGGTGACCCCGAGATCGTCCAGCAGCATCGGGTCGCCGAGCGGACCGGCCGGTACCGGCTCCGTGCCGGTCCCGCCCACCTCGTCCTCATCGGAGCCCTCGTCCGTGAACGACGCGACGGCATCCTCCTCGCCGTCCTCGGTGCCGTCGAGGTCCAGGTCGTCGAGTTCGTCGTCCTCCTCGTCGCTGCCCAGCAGCTCTTTGGTCAGCATCGAGCCGTAGGAGCTGCGGGCGGCTGCGGAGGCGTTGGAAACGAAGTACCGCGGGTCCTCCTCGCCGTCCACGCGGACGACGCCGAACCAGGCGTCCTCCTGCTCGATGAGGGCGACCACCGTGTCGTCGTCGACAGCGGCGGACCGGGCGAGATCGATCAGATCACTGAGGGACTCGACATCGTCGAGTTCCATGTCGCTCGCTTCCCACCCGTCTTCGGTGCGCGCGAGCAGTGCGGCGAAATACACCGTGACTCTCCCACTGGTCTTAGGCGTGCCGGTTGGAGGTCCCCCCGGCCGGAGGTTGGGGCACAGCGGCCGTGCTGCTCGCCGTCCGTACCCCGCCCAATCGGCATCGTGGCAGAAACAGCGGCTTTGCGAGAGGTCTTCCGCGCTTGCGTCGTGCCGCGCCGTGCACCGGTGGGGGCCGCGTGGGGTTGCGGCGCGGGGGCGGCGGGGCCGTGGGGAGGGCTGTGGGGCGCGTGGTGCGGCCCGGACGTGTCGCGGCGTGCCGGGGTCCGGATGGCCGCGACACGTCAGGTCCGCACCACCCGCGTGCCGGGCCCGGGGTGTCCGCGCAGGACGGGAGGGCGGGTGGCCGGAAGAACGTTCCGGATCACCAGCGGAAGGTGCGCATGCGCATCTGCTGGCGCATACGGGCCGCTCGGGCGCGGCGGGGCTGGACACGATCGCGCAGCTCGCGCGCCTCCATCAGGTCGCGCAGGAACTGCGCGCGGCGTGCTCGACGCTGCGCCGCGGTCTCCGGCGCATCGTCCTTCGGCTGCCTGTCGGGCATCGGCCACCACCTGGCTGGTCGGTCGTCCCCCCTTGCACCCACCTTCCCCCGGACGGCGCGTTTGATGCCACCCCGCCGCAGGTCAGACGTGTCCGGACGGCCTGGGACGGTGTCAGGCGTCCTCGGACGTCCTCGGACGGCGTCAGGCGTCGTCCTTGAGGGTCGGGACCACGGCCACCGGTCCGTGCGCGTGGTGGAGCACGGCATGGGCCACCGAGCCGATCGCCAGTGACATGGCGGTGCGCCGCGGGTGGTGGCGGCCCACCACGACCAGTGCCGCCGCCCGGGAGGCGATGACGAGCCGGCCCGCCGGGTCCCCGGGCACCGCGGCCTGCTCGACCGGGACGTCCGGAAAGCGCTCCCGCAGCGGAGCCAGCCGCTCCGTCTGGGAGCGCAGCATCTCCCGTTCGGCCGGTACCCCGTCCCCCTCGTCGGCCAGCCCCTCCGGCGGGATCACCGCGAAGGGGCTGTCCATGACCAGGGTCGGCGAGGGCGGGATGGCGTACGCGGAGACCACCTGGACGGTGGTCCCCCGCACGGCGGCCTCGGTGAACGCGTAGGTCAGTACGTCGTCGGGCGTCTCGGCGGCGTGCAGCCCGAGCACCACCCGCCCGGCGGACTGCTCGGCGTCCGCGTCGGGGTGGGCGCCGCGCTCCGCGTGCGGGACCACGACCACCGGGCAGGCGGCCGTACTGGCCACGGCCCGACTGTTCGAGCCGAGCAGCAGGCTGGCGAAGCCGCCGCGGCCCCGGGAGCCCATCACCAGCATCCGGGCCTGCGAGCCGATCACCCGGAGCGCCTCGGCCACGGAGCCCTCCAGGGCCTCGTACGTGACCCCGTCGGGCAGCGTGGAGTCGTCGCCGCCGAGCAGGGACCGGACCCAGTCGCGTACGGGGTCGGCGAATTCCTGCGGCTCGGAGGCGTCGTGGAGCGAGGCCCGGCGCCCGGCGTACAACTGGGCGTGGTCGGGCAGTACATGGGCGACCAGCAGCCCGGTGTCGTGCCGGACGGCCTCCTTCCGTGCCCACTCCAGGGCTCTGAGGCTGTGTTCCGAACCGTCGACGGCCGCGATCACCGGTGTGTTGCTCATCGCTCCAGCCTGCTGGGCGTCCGCGCGGGTCGCATCCGCAAGGAAGCGGCGGGCGTGGCCGCCCTTCGGACGCGAAGGAGCCGCGTCAGCGCGTAGCCTTTTGGGTGCAGGTCGCGTCGTGCGACCGTTTTTGCAGGTCGCAGGCTGAGTTTTGGAGGATGTTGTGCGTTTGCAGGTCGTCGATCACCCCTTGGTGGCGCACAAACTCACCACCCTGCGCGACAAGCGCACCGACTCCGCCACCTTCCGGCGGCTCGCCGACGAGCTCGTGACCCTGCTCGCCTACGAGGCCACCCGGGACGTGCGCACGGAGCAGGCCGACATCGAGACCCCGGTCGCCTCGACCACCGGAGTGAAGCTCTCGGCCCCCCGGCCGCTGATCGTCCCGATCCTGCGGGCCGGTCTCGGCATGCTCGACGGGATGGTGCGGCTGCTGCCGACCGCCGAGGTGGGCTTCATGGGCATGGTCCGCAACGAGGAGACCCTGGAGGCCTCCACGTACGCGACGCGCATGCCGGAGGACCTCTCGGGCCGCCAGGTCTACGTCGTCGACCCGATGCTCGCCACCGGCGGCACGCTGGTCGCGGCGATCCAGGAACTGATCAAGCGCGGCGCCGACGACGTCACGGCCGTGGTGCTGCTGGCCGCGCCCGAGGGCGTCGAGATCATGGAGCGCGAGCTGGCGGGCACGCCGGTGACCGTGGTGACGGCCGCGGTGGACGAGCGGCTCAACGAGCACGGCTACATCGTTCCGGGCCTCGGTGACGCGGGCGACCGCATGTACGGCTCGGCGGAGTAGGACCGAGGGGGTCCGGCACGCCGTACGGCGTGCCGGCGCGTCAGCAGTTCTTGGGCGCGGGCGCGGGGTTGGCCAGCAGGGCCAGCGCCTTGTCCGCGTCCTCCTTCGTGCTCAGCTCCTTGAAGGCGTCGCCCAGGATCAGGTCGACGTCCGCGGTCTCGCGGGTGTCGGTCTGCTGGGTGGTGCCGGCGAGCTGTGTGCCGAGTACGGAGAAGACGGCCTTGTCGGTCGTGGGGGAGCCCAGCAGTATCCCCGTGCCGGGGACCTTCTTGTCGAAGGTGGCCGGGGCGTTGCCCACGTTGCCGATCACGAAGCCGCGTTTGGCCAACTCGTCACCGACGGCCTTGGCCAGACCCGCGCGCGGGGTCGCGTTGTAGACGTTGACCGTGATCTCCCCCGGCGGGGGGAGCACGACGGCGGGTTTCGCGGCGGCCGGGGCGGTGGAGGCGGCGCCTGGGCCGCTCTTGGCGGCGGTGCCGGGAGGCGTCGTGGGGCAGTCCTTGGCGCCCGCAGCCGTGTTCCGCTTCGGGCTGTCGCCCTGGAACACGTCGATGAGCTGCAGGGCCCCGTAGCCGACCAGGGCCAGCGCAAGGATCGAGCCGAGCACGGCGAGGACGATCCGGGTACGGCTCCGCTTACGACTCATACGGGGGTAGGCGGCTCCCGTGACGCGGTACTTTCCGCCCATGCCGGGGGGAGTGAGCATGCTCATGGGCGCAGCGTAGTGCGACCCGGTGTCGATGCCTACTAAATGATCTGCTGATAGGTCAATGGTGACCCGAAAGGCGCAATCCAGACGAACCCGTCAGTCCATTTCGAGGACCCGCGCGTGCAGCACCTGGCGCTGCTGCAGGGCCGCGCGCACGGCGCGGTGCAGTCCGTCCTCCAGGTAGAGGTCGCCCCGCCACTTCACGACGTGGGCGAACAGGTCGCCGTAGAAGGTGGAGTCCTCGGCGAGCAGCGTTTCGAGGTCGAGCTGGCCCTTGGTCGTCACGAGCTGGTCCAGCCGGACCGGGCGCGGCGCGACGTCCGCCCACTGCCGGGTGGTTTCCCTGCCGTGGTCGGGATAGGGCTTTCCGCTTCCGATGCGCTTGAAGATCACACGGAAAGCCTACCGGGCCGGTGCGTGCGGGCGCAGCCTCGTGGCGGTGGTGCAAAAGTGGCGAACAGCGCTATTTGGGGAGTGAAGTATGAGCGAGAGCACCGACCCCCGCACCGACCCCGCCCTTCCCGCGGACGGGACGGGCCCGGCGGGACCGGCCGCGGAGATCGCCGCCGGGTACGCCTTCACCGGACCCGCGCTCGACCTCGGGGCCCTCCTCTGGGACGGCGTCTGCCTGCCCGACCGTCAGATCCGCATCCCCCTGGCGATGCTCAACCGCCACGGACTGGTCGCGGGGGCCACCGGAACGGGCAAGACCAAGACGCTCCAGCTCATCGCCGAACAGCTGTCCGCGGGCGGCGTCCCGGTCTTCCTCGCGGACATCAAGGGCGACCTCTCCGGGATCTCCGCGCCCGGGACGCCGGGCGACAGGGTCGACGAACGGGCCCGCGACGTGGCCCAGACGTGGGAGCCCACCGGATACCCCTGCGCGTTCTACTCGCTCGGCGGGATCGGACCCGGCATCCCGCTCCGCTCCACGGTCACCAGCTTCGGCCCGGTCCTGATGTCGAAGGTGCTCCAGCTCAACCAGACGCAGGAGCAGTCCCTCGGCCTGATCTTCCACTACGCCGACACCAAGGGCCTGGAGCTCGTCGACCTCAAGGACCTGCGCGCGGTCGTCGCCTTCCTCGTCTCCGACCAGGGCAAACCCGAACTCAAGGGGATCGGCGGGCTGTCCACCGTGACGGCCGGGGTGATCCTGCGGGCGCTCACCGCCTTCGAGCAGCAGGGCGCCTCGGAGTTCTTCGGCGAGCCCGAGTTCGACACGAGCGAGTTCCTGCGGACGGCCGCCGACGGGCGCGGACTGGTCTCCGTACTGGAACTCCCGGCCGTCCAGGACAAGCCGAAGCTCTTCTCCACCTTCCTGATGTGGCTGCTGGCCGACCTCTACAACGACCTCCCGGAGGTCGGCGATCTGGACAAGCCCAAGCTCGTCTTCTTCTTCGACGAGGCGCACCTGCTCTTCAACGGGGCCTCGAAGGCCTTCCTCGCGGCCATCACCCAGACGGTCCGGCTCATCCGCTCCAAGGGCGTCGGCGTCTTCTTCGTGACGCAGACCCCCAAGGACGTGCCGGCGGACGTCCTCGCCCAGCTCGGCAACCGGGTGCAGCACGCGCTGCGCGCCTTCACCCCCGACGACGCCAAGGCGTTGAAGGCGACCGTGAAGACCTTCCCCCACTCCGCGTACGACCTGGAGGAGTTGCTCACCGGGCTGGGCACCGGCGAGGCGGTCGTCACCGTGCTCAGCGAGAAGGGCGCCCCCACCCCGGTCGCGGCGACCCGGCTGCGCGCCCCGCAGTCACTGATGGGGCCGATCGCGGCGGCGGACCTGGAGCAGGCCGTGAAGGCCTCCCCGCTCTGGTCGCGCTACGCGGAGCCGATCGACCGTGAGTCGGCGTACGAGAAGATCACCGCCGAACAGGCCGCCGCCGAGGCGCGGGCGGAGGAGGCCGCGGCCGCCGCCGAGGCCGAGAAGGAGGCCGAGGCGGCACGGAAGGAGGCCGCGCGGGCCGCGCGCAACGCCCCGAAGCCGGATCCCTCGCTGGCCGAGCAGGTGGTGGGGAGCGGGCTGTTCCGCTCGCTGGCCCGGTCGATCGGGACCCAGTTGGGAAGGGAGATCTCCCGCTCCGTCTTCGGTACGGCGCGCAAGCGGCGGTGACGCGGTGACAGACTCTGGCCCATGCGGACCGAACTCACCGACACCACGTCCAGCAAGGTCAACCGGGCCCTGCTCGAAGCCCGCCGGGCGATAGGCAGCCCGACCATGGGGCTGGTGCTGACCCTTGTCCTGGCCACCGACGAGGAGAACGCCTACGACGCCGTACGCGCGGCCTCCGAGGCCTCGCGGGAACACCCCTGCCGCATCATCGCGGTGATCCGGCGGACCTCCCGCGGCCCGCACAAGCTCCGCGCGAACCGCGTCGACGCCGAACTGCGGGTCGGCTCGGACGCCGGGACCGGCGAGATCGTGCTGCTGCGCCTGCACGGGGCGCTGACCGAGCACGCCGGCTCGGTCGTCCTGCCGCTGCTCCTGCCGGACGCGCCCGTGGTGGCCTGGTGGCCGGGCGACGCGCCCGCCGAGCCGGCGCGGGACCCGCTGGGCGAGCTGGCGCAGCGCCGGATCACGGACGCGGCCGCCGCCTTCGACCCGGTCGGCGTGCTCGACGAGCGGGCCGACGGCTACCGGCCCGGCGACACGGACCTGGCCTGGACCCGACTCACGCCGTGGCGCTCGCTGCTGGCCGCGGCCCTGGACCAGAAGCCGCTGCCGGTGACCGGCGCGGCGGTGGAGAGCGAGCCGGACAACGCGAGCGCGGAGCTGCTGGCGCGCTGGCTGGAGGACCGGCTGGGGGTGCCGGTGGACCGGGTGGCGAGCGAGGGCCCGGTGATCACCGGGGTCAGCCTGCGGACCACGGGCGGGGAGATCCGGGTGGACCGCCCCGCGGGCGTGCTGGCCACCTTGAGCCTGCCGGGGAGCCCCGACCGCAAGGTGGCCCTGAAGATCCGCAGCGGCGCGGAACTGATCGCGGAGGAACTGCGCCGCCTCGACGCGGACGTGGTCTACGGCTCCGCGCTGCGGCGCCGGCCGCTCCAGACGGGGCTCTCCGCGTAGTGGTTGTCGTAGGTCGCCGAGCTGTCCTTGATGTCCTGCACGGTGGCCTCGCCCGCGTTGACCCGGCCGAGGAGCCGGTAGTAGTCGAAGCGGCCCATGCCGGGGGTGAAGCCGACGAAGACGGCGGCGGTGTGGCCGGCCGCCGGGGCGAAGGCGTGCTTGACGCCCGGCGGGACGGCGATGAAGTCGCCGGCGCCCAGGGTGTGGATCTCGTCGTCGACGAGGATGTCGAGCTTGCCCGCGGTCACGTGGAAGAACTCGGTGGCCTTGGTGTGGAAGTGGACGGGGGCGCCCGCCGCGCCCTCGTCGAAGGTGGCGGTGTTGCAGGTGAGCTCGGCGGTGTCGGTGAGCAGGGTGATGAGGCTGCCGGGGCCGTCGTAGACGGCTTCGGCGGTGGCGGCGCGGGTCGCGATCTCTGTCATGTCCACCAATCTACGATCTTGAGCGACCGGAATCAGGGGTCAATCGAAGGCCGGTCCGGCCGGTCAATTCCTGGCCGACCTGCCGCCCGACCATGCGATCAGGAGCCGCCCGCGGCCTTGGCGGCCTTCGCGGCGGCCTTCATCTCCTGCTTGTGCGCCCGCACCTTGGCCAGCGACTCCGGGCCCGTGATGTCGGCCGCCGAACGGTAGACGTTCGCCGGGCCGTACCCGCCCGCCGCCTCCCGCCAGCCCGTCGGACGCACGCCGAACCGCTTGCCCAGCAGGGCGAGGAAGATCTGCGCCTTCTGCTCCCCGAAGCCCGGCAGCGCCTTGAGCCGCTTCAGCAGCTCCTGGCCCGTCGTGGCGTCGGCCCAGACCGCCTCCGCGCTCCCGTCGTAGTGCTCCACGAGGTACGCGCACAACTGCTGGACGCGTGTCGCCATCGACCCCGGATACCGGTGCACGGCGGGCTTCTCGGAGAGCAGCGCGGCGAAGGCCTCCGGGTCGTACGCGGCGATGGCGTGCGCGTCGAGATCGTCGGAGCCGAGCCGCTGGGCGATCGTCCAGGGCCCCGAGAACGCCCACTCCATCGGTACCTGCTGGTCCAGCAGCATTCCGACGAGTGCGGCGAGCGGGCTCCGGCCGAGCAGCGCGTCGGCCTCCGGCTGCTGGGCCAGCCGGATGGTGATGTCCTTGTCCATGGCTCCAGCGTCCCGCCTGGGCGCGCTCCCCGCGCGGTCGCCGCACCGCGCGCCTAGCGTGAGTACGGCCGTCCACGACGACGACAGCCACGAGACAACAGGTACGAGACGAGGAGTCGATCGATCATGTCTGAGTTCTCCGAAGGCGCTCCGTGCTGGGTGGACGCGATGTTCGCCGACGTGGAGGGGGCCAAGACCTTCTACGCGGACGTGCTGGGTTGGACCTTCGGCGAGGCGAGCAGTGAGTACGGCAACTACACGCAGGCCTACTCCGACGGCAAGGCCGTCGCCGCCGTGGTCCCGCCGATGCCGGGAGCCGACGCCCCGTCCCAGTGGTGTCTGTACTTCGCCTCGCCCGACGCGGCGGCCACCGCCGAGAAGGTGACGGCGAACGGCGGCGAGGTGCTGATGGGCCCCATGCAGGTGGGCACCTTCGGCACGATGTTGATCGCGAAGGAGCCGAGCGGCGCGGTCTTCGGCGTCTGGCAGCCGGGCGAGCACAAGGGCTTCGAGAAGATGGGCGAGGCGGGCTCGTACGCGTGGGCGGAGGTCTTCACCCGGGACCCCGCCAAGGCGGACGGGTTCCTGCCGAAGGTCTTCCCGTACGGCGCCCAGCAGATGGACCCGGGCGACGACCCGGAGATGGCCAACATGGACTTCAAGGTGTTCAGCGTCGGCGGCGCCGGGAACCCGGTGCTGGGTCGGATGAAGATGGACTCCGACTTCCCGCCGGACGTGCCGCCGTACATCCAGGTCTACTTCGGGGTGCCGGACTGCGACGAGGCGGTGGCGAAGACCCAGAAGCACGGCGGGAAGCTGCACTTCGGCCCGATGGACAGCCCGTTCGGCCGGTTCGCGGCGGTCACGGACCCGCAGGGCGCCGCCTTCGCCGTGATCGACATGTCGACAACGGTGGG
This sequence comes from Streptomyces sp. CLCI03, assembly GCF_053615355.1. Classification (NCBI taxonomy): domain Bacteria; kingdom Bacillati; phylum Actinomycetota; class Actinomycetes; order Kitasatosporales; family Streptomycetaceae; genus Streptomyces; species Streptomyces sp. CLCI03. Next base: position 4,285,989 of record NZ_CM132132.1, read on the forward strand.
TGAGATGCCGAGCTTCGGCTGAGCCGCCCCGGACGCCGTGTCGCCCTGCCGTGTCGCCGTGCCGGGCGACACGGCAGACTGCCCCGCACACGGGTTCCATGTGCGCGGGGGCGGATTCGATGAGACACGGGACGATTCTGGCTGCCGCGGGATGCGGACTGGCGATCCTCGCGACCGCCGGGTGCGGCCTGCCGCCCGCGCCGGAGCCGTCTCCCGGACGCTCGCCGGGACTCTCGCAGCACGGCAGCTCGCCGAAGCCGTCGTCGGCGCCGTCGTCGACCCCCTCGCCCGTGGCGTCGGCGCCCCTGCCGTCGGCGTCGGCACCTGCGCCGACGCCCTCCGTGCCGCCGCAGGCGACGGGACCGGCCGAGCCGGTCGGGGACGCCGAGGTCACGGCCGCCGACAGCCGGCTGCTGGAGGCCGTCCGCAGGGACACGGCCCCGGAGCTCCGGGTACCGGGCGACGAGTCCCTCCTCGTCATCCACCGCGAACCGGCGGGCGACACGGGCGAGCTCGCCTGGATGCCGGACGACCGGAGCTACTGCCTGGCCGTGGTCCGGGACGCCCGCGCGAGCACCACCTGCAACCCCCTGCCGCGGTCCTGGGCGCGCATCGGGATCCGGCTGGTGACCGAGGGCGCCGTGTACCCCGGCCGGACCACGATCTACTTCGCCGTCGTGGACGGCGGCCACGCCCCGTACGCGTACACCGGATCCGGCCCGCACCGCACGGACCTGAGCCCGGTCCGCGAGGCCACGGCCGCCTTCGCCTCGGGCCGGACCCTGAGCCTGCTCACCTACGAACGCCCCGTCCCCGCGATCTCACCGACCGACCGGGAGATCTGCAGCGCGGACAACGCCGTCTGCTTCCCCGCCCTCGACGTCTACGTCCCCGGCAGCCCCTGAGCGCCGGGAGAGGTTTTTCCGCGCGGCCTGTCACATCGGTGCGGCGGGGCGGGTCAGAGGAGTGAAGCAGGCGGGAGACAGACCGGAGCGACCGCGCACCGGCTCCCGCCCGAGGGGAGCTCCCATGTCCACCACCGCAGTCGTCTTCGCCCTGGTCGGCGCGTTCATGGTCGGATTCTCGGCGGCCTCGATGCTCCTCGGGGCGAAGTGGGTCGTGGAGCCGCTGGTCGAGTACGGGGTCCCGCGCTCGTGGTGGACCCCGCTCGCCACCGCGAAGGCGGCCGGCGCGGTGGGTCTCGCGGTGGGCGTCTTCGTCCCCGCGATCGGCGTCGCGGCGGCGATCGGGGTGGCCCTGTACTTCGCGGGGGCCGTGATCACGGTGCTCCGGGCGAAGTCCTACGCCCACGTGGCCTTCCCGGTGATCTACGCGGCCCCGGCGGTCGTGGCCCTGGCCCTCGGCTTCAACGGCTGAGGGCGCCCTGCGGGGTCACGAACGGCAGGTCGGCCGGGCGGACCCGGTCCAGCGGCCCGGCCGCGCGCAGCACCACGTCCAGGGCGGCCTCGGGCCGGGCGGCGTAACTGTTCGAGAACCACGGCATGTTGGCCTCGACCACGGCGTACCGGCCGGTCGCGCCGACGAGGCCGACATCGACGGTGACGGCGCTGGGCAGCTCCTGGCCCGTCGCGGCGAGCAGCGCGGCCGCGAAGCCGCGTACGTCCGCCGCGCGCCCGTCCTCGTCGAGCGGGGCGGGATCCAGACGCCCGTGGACGGCGTACCGGCTGCCGGCGGCGATCTCCCCGTCGAGCAGGAACAACCGGTACTCGGCGGCGAAGTCCACCACATCCGAGACCAGCACGGCGGTGGCGTCGGGCAGGGACCGCGGCAGCGGTGCGCCGGGCCCGTACACGGCGGGCGGGAAGGACTTCTCGCGCGGCGGCTTCACGAACGCCGGCCGCCCGCATCCGGTCAGCTCCCGCGCCGCCCGGCCCAGGGTGGTCAGCTCGATCCGACGGCCGGTGAACCGCTCGGGCAGCCGCGTGAGCCAGTCGTCGGGGGGCTCCAGCAGCCCCAGCCCGAGCGCTCCGGCCACCCGCGCGGCGGCGTGCGGCCCGCCGCACCAGTGCACGGGGCGGCCGACCAGCTCACCGAAGTCGGGGCCGAGAGCCCGGACGGCCATCCCCCGGCGGGCGGCGGCCTCCGCGAGCAGCCCGGCCGTGGCGGTCGGCCGGGCGGGTATCAGGAACACCTCGTCCGTCATCCGGCCATTGTGGCGCGGGCATCCGGCCGGGACTGGCGACGCGGAGAGGGAGAGACGCGGAAACCCGGAAAGCTGGGAACGTAGAAACCCGGAAACGTAGAAGGGCCCCGCTGCAAGCAGCGGGGCCCTTCTACAACGTGCCCGGTGAGGCACTGGCGGAGGATACGAGATTCGAACTCGTGAGGGGTTGCCCCCAACACGCTTTCCAAGCGTGCGCCCTAGGCCACTAGGCGAATCCTCCGCCGCAAACAATACAAGACGTTGAGGGGTGCTCGCGAACGTGATCGTCGGGCGGAGGGCGGGTGGGGGTCCGGCTCGATTCCGGGGGCTTCCATCCGCTAGGGTGGGGCCAGCCCCTCACGTGGCGCTATCTCACCGAACTCCCCCAGGGCCGGAAGGCAGCAAGGGTAAGTGGGCTCTGGCGGGTGCGTGGGGGGCGCTTTGCGTTCCGGGCACCGCCTCGGACACCGTCCTGGGCGCCCTTCAGGGGCTTCGGCGGGCCGCTGATGTCGGTGGGCCCGGATAACCTCGTATACGTGTCGTCCCTTGCGCTGTACCGCCGCTACCGCCCCGAGTCGTTCGCCGAGGTCATCGGGCAGGAGCATGTCACTGCCCCGCTGATGCAGGCCCTGCGGAACAACCGGGTCAATCACGCGTACCTGTTCAGCGGGCCGCGCGGCTGCGGAAAGACCACCAGCGCGCGCATCCTCGCCCGGTGCCTGAACTGTGAGCAGGGTCCCACCCCCACCCCCTGCGGGGAGTGCCAGTCCTGCCGCGACCTCGCCAGGAACGGGCCGGGGTCCATCGACGTCATCGAGATCGACGCCGCGTCGCACGGTGGTGTGGACGATGCCCGTGACCTGCGCGAGAAGGCATTCTTCGGACCGGCGTCCAGCCGCTACAAGATCTACATCATCGACGAGGCCCACATGGTCACCTCGGCGGGCTTCAACGCCCTGCTGAAGGTGGTCGAGGAGCCGCCGGAGCACCTCAAGTTCATCTTCGCCACCACGGAGCCGGAGAAGGTGATCGGGACCATCCGGTCCAGGACGCACCACTACCCCTTCCGGCTCGTGCCGCCCGGCACCCTGCGGGACTACCTGGGCGAGGTCTGCGGGCGTGAGGGCGCCAAGGTCGAGGACGGGGTGCTGCCGCTGGTCGTGCGCGCCGGCGCCGGTTCCGTGCGTGACTCGATGTCCGTCATGGACCAGCTGCTCGCCGGCGCCGCCGAAGACGGTGTGACGTATGCCATGGCCACCTCGCTGCTCGGCTACACCGACGGTTCGCTGCTCGACTCCGTCGTCGACGCCTTCGCCGCCGGGGACGGGGCGGCCGCCTTCGAGGTCGTCGACCGGGTCGTCGAGGGCGGGAACGACCCGCGCCGGTTCGTCGCGGACCTGCTGGAGCGGCTGCGCGACCTGGTGATCCTGGCCGCCGTGCCGGACGCCGGGGAGAAGGGGCTGATCGACGCCCCCGCCGATGTCGTCGAGCGGATGCAGGCCCAGGCGTCCGTGTTCGGGGCCGCCGAGCTGTCGCGCGCCGCCGATCTGGTCAACACCGGGCTCACCGAGATGCGCGGCGCGACCTCGCCCCGACTGCAGCTGGAGCTGATCTGCGCCCGGGTGCTGCTGCCCGCCGCCTTCGACGACGAGCGGTCCTTCCAGGCCCGGCTCGACCGGTTGGAGCGCAGCGGTCCGCCCGCCGCCGCCTTCGCCGCGCCGCCGGTCGCCGCGCCCGCCATGGGATATGTACCCGGGCCCGAGGCGCACGCCATGGCGCCCGCCGGTCCCGGTGGGGGTGCCGCCGCCGCGCGTGCCGCGGCCCCCGCACCCGCTCCCGCGCCCGCTCCGGCGCAGGCTCCCGAACCGGTTCCGGCCACTCCCGCGGCCGCAGCCCCCGCGCCCGCGCCCGCCCCGGCCGCCCCCGCCCCCGGCGCCTGGCCCGGTGCCGCGCAGCCCGGGAGCGGCGCGCCCGGTGCCTGGCCGGGAGCCGCGGCTCCGGCGCCCGCCGCGGGCGCCTGGCCCTCCGCGGCCGCGTCCGCCCCGGCCCCCGCTCCCGCGCCCGTGGCCCCGGCCGCCGCCCCCGCCCCGGTCGCCGCGGCGCCTTCCCCCGGCATGGCCGCCGGAGCCGGACAGGTGCAGGCGATGTGGCCCGGCGTGCTGGAGGCCGTCAAGAACCGCCGCCGCTTCACCTGGATCCTGCTCAGCCAGAACGCCCAGGTCACCGGCTTCGACGGGACCACCCTCCAGCTGGGCTTCCCCAATGTCGGAGCCCGCGACAACTTCGCCAGCAGCGGCAGCGAGGACGTCCTCAAGGCGGTCCTGGCCGAGCAGTTCCAGGTCAACTGGAAGATCGACGCCGTCGTCGGCGGCGGCTCCCCGGCCCCGGTCCAGACCGCCTCGTACGGCTCCTCGTACGGGGCTCCGGCCGCCCCCGCCTACAACCCGCCGCCGGCGCAGCAGCAGCCGCAGCAACCGTCCGCGCCGCAGGCCCCGCCCGCCCAGCAGCACACGCAGCAGCAGCCTCCCCAGCACTCGGCGCCCGCCCCGCAGCCCCCCGTACAGCAGGCGCCCCCGCCGGTGGCCCCCGAGGACGACTTCGCCGAGGAGGACGATCCCGACCTCGTCGAGAGCGCCCTGACCGGGCACGACCTCATCGTGCGTGAGCTGGGAGCCACCGTTGTGGAGGAATACACGAATGAGTAGCCGCTCCTGATTGGGTGGCCGCACGAAGCCGACCGCGCCGTCCCGGCTAGGCTGAGCAGCGTGAAGGTCCTCGTCATCGGCGGCGGCGCCCGCGAACATGCCCTGTGCCGCTCTCTGTCCCTCGACCCCGCCGTCTCCGCCCTGTACTGCGCTCCCGGCAACGCCGGTATCGCCGACGTGGCCACGCTGCGCCCGGTCGACGCCCTAGACGGTGCTGCCGTCGCGACTCTCGCCACCGAACTCGCCGCCGACCTGGTCGTCGTCGGCCCGGAGGCCCCGCTGGTCGCCGGCGTCGCCGACGCCGTGCGCGCCGCCGGGATCCCCGTCTTCGGCCCGTCCGCCGAGGCCGCCCAGCTCGAAGGCTCCAAGGCCTTCGCGAAGGACGTGATGGCCGCGGCCGGGGTCCCGACCGCGCGCAGCTACGTCTGCACCACCCCCGAAGAGGTGGACGAGGCCCTCGACGCCTTCGGCGCCCCGTACGTCGTCAAGGACGACGGCCTCGCCGCCGGCAAGGGCGTCGTGGTCACCGACGACCTGGCCGCCGCCCGCGCGCACGCGCTCGCCTGCGACCGGGTGGTCATCGAGGAGTACCTCGACGGCCCCGAGGTCTCCCTCTTCGCCATCACCGACGGCGTCACCGTGGTCCCGCTCCAGCCGGCGCAGGACTTCAAGCGCGCCCTGGACGGCGACGCGGGCCCCAACACCGGCGGCATGGGCGCCTACTCCCCGCTGCCCTGGGCCGACCCGAAGCTGGTCGACGAGGTCATGGAGCTGGTCCTCCAGCCGACCGTCGACGAGCTCCGCCGCCGTGGCACCCCCTTCTCCGGTCTGCTCTACGCGGGCCTCGCGATCACCGGTCGCGGTACCCGGGTCATCGAGTTCAACGCCCGCTTCGGCGACCCCGAGACCCAGGTCGTGCTGGCCCGGCTGCGCACCCCGCTGGCCGGCGTCCTGCTGAACGCCGCCAACGGCAGCCTGGACACGCTGCCCCCGCTCGTCTGGCGCGACGACGCCGCCGTCACGGTGGTCATCGCCTCCCACAACTACCCGGAGACCCCCCGCACCGGCGACCCGATCGAGGGCCTGCTCGACGTGGCCGCCGAGGACGAGCCCGATGCGTACGTGCTGCACGCCGGGACCCGGCGCGAGGGCAACACCGTGGTCAGCGCGGGCGGTCGCGTGCTGTCCGTGACGGCGACCGGTTCCGACCTGGCGCAGGCACGCGCGAAGGCGTATAAGGCGGTGGCGCGCATCCGTCTCGACGGCTCGCAGCATCGTACGGACATCGCGGCCAAGGCGGCCGAGGGGCGCTGACCAGCCGCTCCACGGACCCGCGGGCCCGGTGCGCACCTCGTGCGCCCGGGCCCGCGGGCGTGTCCGCGTGCGACTGCATCCGGCCGCGTTCGAACGCACCCACCTTTACCCAAAGCCATTCCATCGGGTGATCGTCACCCGGTCTGCCTGACGCCCGCGCGTGCCCCAACTAGGGTGCGATGCCAAGCATTCCGGCACTTGGCCCACCGGCATTGCGATGTCGGTGGCGGGTGTCACAGTGGGGGAGTGAGCAACGTCGCCGCAGGGCAGAGGGGGTGAGGTCCGGCCGTGTCCGGAACCGGTTCGATCATGGAAGCGAACGTGCCGTCCGCGCGTTCCCGCGCTCTGGCCGTGCTGCGCGTGCGCAGCAGGGCCTCGGCCGTCGGGCTGCTGCCCGCCGCCCTCGCGGTGGTGCTGGTGGCCGCCCGGGCGACGGGTCGGCTGGCCGGTGATCCCTGGCCCATGGTGACCCTCGTCGTGTGTGTGGTCGCCGTGCTGGTGCTGCTCGTCGGTGGTGCCTTCGCGGCGGTGGTGCTGCGGGCGAGTCCCGCCGTGACGCCGACCGTGCCGCTCTCGGAGTCCGCCGCGCCCGACCTCTACCGGCTGGTGCGGGACCTGGCCGACCGGATGGACGTGCCGCCGCCCTCCGCGATAGCCCTGACCCCGGACTGCGACAGCTGGCTGGAGGACCGCAGTCACGCGGCCCACCGCCGCGGCGCCGCCCGTGTGCTCGGCTGCGCGCCCGGACCCCTCGGGCCCGAGTCCGCGCCGGGCGCGGCCCCGGTGCTGGTGATCGGCTCGCCCTTCCTGTGGTGGATGCGCGTCGCGGAGCTCCGGGCGGTCCTCGCGCCCGTCGTCGCCGGTACGGGCCCGTCCGCGCACCCGGACATAGCCGATGCGCGCGGCTTCGTACGGGGCCTGGACGCGGCCGTGGACGTGGGCGGTCGGCGCGGCCTCGGTTGGATCGCGGCCCCGGCCCGGCTGCTGCTGCGGCTGTGCCGGACCGACGCCGCCGAGATGGAACGCGGGGTGGCCGCGGCCGCCTCGGAGCGTGCCCAGGGTGTGGACTACGGGCTGCGCATCGTCGCCCAGGAGCAGGTCGGCCTCGCCTACGCGGGCTGGGACCGGCTGCTGACCCGGGTCGCGCTGCCCGCCTGGCGGATGGGCCGCTGGCCGGCGCACCTGGACGCCGGGGTGGTCTCCGCGCTGACCGAGCTGTCCCGGCGGGACCGGCTCGCCGAGGGGTTCACCTCGCGGCTGGGCGAGCGCCCCGCCTGTGACCTGCTGGAGCAGCCCGGGTTGATCGACGAGGCGACCTCGCTGCTGGCCGCGCGGCTCTTCCACGGCGGTCCGGCCGAGGCCGGGCCGGACTGGTCGCCGGTGGACTGGGCGGCGTATCCGGAGGAGGTCGTGGACCGCAAGTGGCGGACGGAGGCGGCCCGCCTGCACGCCGCGCTGGACGCCCTGGCCGTTCCGGCGGGACGTCCCGCGGGCCCTTCGACCCCGGCATCCCCCGCGGCCCCCGCGGCCCCCGTGTCTCCCGCGTCCCCTGCGGCCCGGCCCGGCTCCCAGGGCCCCTCAGGAGCCGCCGGAGCGGCCGGTCCCGCCACGCTGGCGGCCGCCGACTCACCCTCCCCCACCGCGGACGCGTTCGCCGGCCCCACCCTGGAGCGGGTACTCGGCTACCTCACGGGCGGCGGCGGCGAGGGCGCGGCCGGCGAGGCGCTGGCCGGCCGGATCACCGGTGAGCTGGCCCGCGAGGAGCGGGCGGCCGGACCGGCCGCCGCGGCCGGGAAGGCGCGCGGCGCGGACACCCTCCCGCTGTTCCCGCTCCAGCCGCCGCGCAGCGGCCGGGACCTGCTGGCCGATCACGTCACGGCGATGGTGTGCTGCGCGGCCGTGGACTCGGCCGGGGCCACCCCGGGGCTGGACTGGCTCGACGGGCCGGTCCTGCTGGTGGGCGGCGACCGCCGTTCGGACCTGGCGCCGCGGGTGCTGTGCCTGGTGGAGGACGGGAACCCGGAGCCACTGCGGGACTGGCTCTCGGCGCTGGGCGTCCGCACGGAGAAGCCGGTCCGCCTGGTCTGAGGCGGGTCGGGGCGCCTCCCCGGGAGGGCTACGGCTCGTACGGGCAGCCGGACGTCAATGTTCCGTTCCCGTCAATTCACGACGAACAGTGACGGGCTGCGTGCGTTATGTGATGTGCTGGGACCGGTCGCGGCTGGATGTCCTGGAGCGGGTGCCGAAAAGTACTTCCTCGGCGCAGCCGGGAGCCGCGGACGGAGGCGATGTACGCCCGTTCGGGGGGTCGAGGGAGGGGAGCGGTCATGGGTGCGGACCAGATCCGGCGTTGGGAGTCAGGCGCGCTCGCGCACGCGGTGTCCGACCCCTTCGGGCAGGGCCCCCTGCCCTGGTTCCGGGGCAGCGAGCTCTACTTCGACGACACCGGCCACGTCGTGCCCTGGTACGTGGACCCGGCCGCCGCGGCCGCCGGCACCGGCCAGATCCCCCGCGCCCGCGGCAACGGCGGCCCGCGCACCGCCGACGACGTGCACCGGCAGATCAAGGGTTTCGCCTCCACCGGCGGGGTGGCCCCCGGCGAGGCCATCGACTTCCACATCACCGTCGATCCGCCCCAGCAGTTCTCCGTGGACGTCTACCGGATCGGCCACTACGGCGGCGACGGAGCCTCCAAGATCACCACCAGCCCCCGGCTCTCCGGCATCGTCCAGCCGGCCCCGCTCGCCGCCGACCGGACCGTCTCCTGTCACCACTGGTGGCTGTCCTGGCGGCTCCAGGTCCCCTCGTACTGGAGTGTCGGCGCGTACGTCGCCGTGCTCACCACCGCCGACGGCTACCGCTCCCACATCCCCTTCACGGTCCGCGACGACCACCCCGCCGACCTCCTGCTACTGCTCCCCGACATCACCTGGCAGGCCTACAACCTCTACCCGGAGGACGGCCGCAGCGGCGCCAGCCTCTACCACGCCTGGGACGAGCAGGGCCGACTGCTGGGCGAGCAGGACGCCGCCGTCACGGTGTCCTTCGACCGCCCCTACGCGGGCGCGGGCCTGCCCCTGCACGTCGGCCACGCCTACGACTTCATCCGCTGGGCCGAGCGCTACGGCTACGACATCGCCTACGCCGACACCCGCGACCTGCACGCCGGCCGCGTCGACCCCACCCGCTACCGCGGTCTGGTCTTCCCCGGCCACGACGAGTACTGGTCGGCCCCCATGCGCCGTACCGTCGAACGCGCCCGCCGGCACGGCACCTCGCTCGTCTTCCTCTCCGCCAACACCATGTACTGGCAGGTCGAGCTCGGCCCGTCCCCCTCCGGGGTCGACGACCGGCTCCTCACCTGTCGAAAACGGCGCGGCCCGGGCCGCCCCAGCCTGTGGCGTGAGGTCGACCGTCCGGAGCAGCAGCTGCTCGGCATCCAGTACGCGGGCCGGGTCCCCGAACCCGCGCCCCTGATCGTGCGCAACGCCGGGCACTGGCTGTGGGACTCCACCGGCGCGGGCGAGAACGACGAGTTGCCCGGCCTGGTCGCGGGTGAGGCCGACCGCTACTTCCCCCGCACCCAACTGCCCGAGCACCAGGACCGGATCCTGCTGGCGCACTCCCCGTACCTCGACAGCGAGGGCGCCCGCCGCCACCAGGAGACCTCCCTCTACCGGGCGCCCAGCGGCGCGCTGGTCTTCGCCTCCGGCACCTTCGCCTGGTCCCCGGCCCTGGACCGCCCCGGTCACGTCGACGAGCGGGTGCAGCGGGCCACGGCCAATCTCCTCGACCGGATCTGCAAGCACGACTGACCCCACGGACGCCCCGCCACCGACCCCGCCGGCGCCCCGCCGCCGGTCCCGCGATCGACCCGCTGCACGGACCCCTGTCCACAGGTGGGGACACAGGTGCGCGAGAATCGGGGTGCGCTTCATACAGAACCACAGGGAGACCCCGTGTCCGGATTCGTCGAAAAGCCCGAGCCGGTTCAGGTTCCGGGCCTCGTCCACCTCCACACCGGCAAGGTGCGCGACCTCTACCGTGACGAGGACGGCCGCCTCGTCATGGTCGCCAGCGACCGCATGTCCGCCTTCGACTGGGTGCTGCCCACCGAGATCCCGGACAAGGGCCGCGTCCTGACCCAGCTCTCCCTGTGGTGGTTCGACCAGCTCGCGGACCTCGTCCCGAACCACGTCATCTCCACCGACCTGCCCGCCGGCGCCCCCGCCGACTGGGCCGGGCGCACCCTGATCTGCCGCAACCTCGACATGGTCCCGGTGGAGTGCGTGGCCCGCGGCTATCTCGCCGGTTCCGGCCTCGCCGAGTACAACGAGACCCGTACGGTCTGCGGGCTCGCCCTCCCCGAGGGGCTCGTGGACGGCTCCGAGCTGCCCGCCCCGATCTTCACCCCGGCCGCCAAGGCCGCCGTCGGCGAGCACGACGAGAACGTCTCGTACGAGGAGGTCGCGCGCACCACCGGCCCCGAGACGGCGGCGCTGCTGCGCCAGACCACCCTCGCCGTCTACGGCCGGGCCCGGGACATCGCGCGCGAGCGCGGGATCATCCTGGCCGACACCAAGTTCGAGTTCGGTTTCGACCCGAAGGACGGCACCCTGGTCGCCGCCGACGAGGTGCTGACCCCGGACTCCTCCCGCTTCTGGCCGGCCGATCAGTGGGAGCCGGGCCGCTCGCAGCCCTCCTTCGACAAGCAGTACGTCCGCGACTGGCTGTCCTCCCCGGCCTCCGGCTGGGACCGCAAGGGCGAGCTCCCGCCGCCGGCCCTCCCGGCCGAGGTCGTCGCCCGCACCAGCGCCAAGTACATCGAGGCCTTCGAGCGCCTCACCGGCCAGTCCTGGTCGTAGGGACGAGAGAAGCCCCCCGGTCCGAGGACCGGGGGGCTTCTTCGTTACAGAGCGGACAACGCGACTCGAACGCGCGACATCCACCTTGGCAAGGTGGTGCTCTACCAACTGAGCTATGTCCGCAGGTGCGCCGTAACGCGAGAACTACTATACCCAACCTCGCTCGCGTGCGAGACGCACTGCGGTGTGCCGGTTCTCCGCACCCAGCTTCGTCGCCGCGGAGGACAGGTAGTTCCGTACCGTCCCCTGCGACAGCGAGGCCCGCTCCGCGATCTCCGCGATCGGTGCCCCGTCCGCCGCGAGTTCGAGCACCTCCGCCTCGCGCGCGGTCAGCGGAGAGTCCCCCGCGCTGATCGCGTCGGCCGCCAACTCCGGGTCCACGTAGCGGCCTCCGGCGTGCACGGTCCGGATCAGCTCGGCCAGCCGCTGCGCCGAGACGGTCTTCGGGGCGAAGGCCCGCACCCCCGCCGCCAGTGCCCGCTTCAGGTGCCCGGGACGGCCGTGGCTGGTCACGATCATGGTCTTGCAGCCGGGCAGTTCGGCCCGCAGGGATGTGGCGACACTCACACCGTCCGCTCCCGGCATCTGCAGGTCCAGCACCGCCACGTCCGGCCGGTGGGCCCGCGCCATCGCCAGTGCCTCCGGGCCCGAGGCCGCCTCCGCGACGACGAGCAGGTCGTCCTCCAGCGCGAGCAGCGCCGCCAACGCGCCCCGGATCAGATGCTCGTCATCGGCGAGCAGTACGCGTACGGGGCTCACGCCCGCACCTCCAGTCCTTGCAGTCGTCGGTCCGGGATCTGTGCCATCAGTCGGAACCGGCCGTCGCCGACCAGCCCCGCCTGCAAGGTCCCGTCCAGGGCCGCGAGTCGTTCCCGCAGCCCGGCCAGCCCCGAACCGGGCGGCCCGGTCGGGGTCTCGGGAGCCCCGTCGTTCTCCACCACCAGCGTCACGGCGCCCGTCTCCGCGGCGGTCAGCCGGATCAGGCAGCGGTGCGCGTCCCCGTGCCGCAGGATGTTCGTCGTCGCCTCGCGCACCACCCAGCCGAGGGCCGATTGGACCTCGGCGGGCAACTCCGTGCCCCGCGCGGCCAGGAAGTCCACGCGGCAGTCCATCCCGGCCGCGCTGAGCACGCCGCGCGCGCCCTCCACCTCCACCGAGAGGTCCGCCTGCCGGTAGCCCCGCACCACGTCCCGTACCTCCCGCTGGGACTCCTGGGCGATCCGCTGCACCTCGATCATCTGCTCCACCGCCTCGGGCCGTTCGCGCCGGGCCAGCTGTATCGCCAGCTCGCTCTTGAGCGCGATCACCGCCAGGTTGCGGCCCATCACGTCGTGCAGGTCACGGCCGAACCGCAGCCGCTCCTCCGCCACCGCGAGCCGCGCCTGGACCTCGCGCGAGCGGTCCAGCTCGTAGACCGTTCTCAGCAGCCAGGCCGAGAAACCGCAGGTGGCGCCGAAGAACAGGCTGCCGAGCAGGATGCCCACGCAGTACCCCAGGGCCGTGGCGGCCGGCGTGCCCAGGGCGAGTGCGGCCAGCCCCGTCGCGACCGCCGCCACCGGCGGGATGTACCGCATCCGCTTCACCGACCGCAGGCACAGGACCAGCGATCCCGAGGCGAACCAGATCAGCCCCGCCACCAGCGTCGGCGCCACGGCCGCCTCGGAGATGTGTCCGGTCGCCCGGAGCGTGAGCACGGCCAGGGTGCACACGGCCGTCGTGACGACCACCGCCACCGCCGCCCGGGTGGGGCGTTCGCGCCGGCCCACCACCCAGTGCAGCGCCTGGTGGGTCAGCACCCCGCACAGCACGGCATGGGCGCAGACCATGAGGAGCAGGGCGAGGGCCAGCAGGACCGAGGGTCTCGAAGGGGCGGTGGCGGCCACGGGCATCAGCCCGAAGGACGTGATCTCCAGCAGGACGAAGAGATGGAACGACCCCCTGGTGTAGAGCTCGACCTTCCCCGCGGTGCTGCGGTTCTTCCACCACCCCGTCATCTTCGACACGGTCCCCGTCCCCCGACTCGCTTCACCGGCGCGGTTCCCAACGGAACCACCTCCGCACAGAAAACACGGTGATCACGATCCAGGCCAATGTGCTCAGTCCGGCGCCCAGCAGGTCCCCGCCGGCCGCGCCGCCGCTCCACCCGGCCCGTACGAGGTCCATCACCCCGCTCAGCGGCAGCAGTTCGCACAGCGACGCCGCCAGGTCCGGCAGCGAGTCGGTCGGGACGAACAGCCCGGAGCCGAGCACGGTCGCCAGGAACAACGGCAGCGTGGTGAGGCCCGCGGTCTCCACGGTGCGGGTGAACGAGCTGGTCAGCGCGGAGAACCCGGCCAGCAGGACGATGCCCGCGAGCACGGCCACCACGAGCAGCAGGGGGTTCCGCGGCATGCGCACGTCCAAGGCGGCCGCCCCGGCCACGGCGAGGACGGTGATCTGTCCGAAGGCCAGGACGGCGGCCGGCAGGGCGGTCCCGGCGATGATCTCCAGATCGGTCGCCTCGCCGGTACGGAGCCGCTTGAGGACGAGTTCCTCGCGCCGGGCGACGTAGGCGGAGACCAGGTTCATGTGGACGACGAGGATCAGCACCATGCCGATCCCGCCGGTCAAGGTGGCCTCGCCGAGGGCCTCGGCGCCCTCGGCCCCGCTCAGCGAGGAGCGCAGGATGAACACCATCAGCAGGGGCATCAGGACGGCCAGGGTGAGCGCCGCCCGGTTGCGTACCAGCAGGGTCAGTTCCGAGCGGCCGAGCGCGACGAGCCGGCCGGGGTTCAGGGCGAGCGTGTTCATCGGGTCCCCGCCTTCATGTCCTCGGTGCGGCCGCCGCTGCTGCGGCGGTTCTCGGCGATCTCCAGGAAGGCCTCCTCCAGGGAGGCGGTCCGGGCGTCGAGCCCGGCCAGTTCCACGTCGCACTCACGGGCCCAGTCGAGCAGTTCGGCCAGGTCCCCCTGGAGGCGGTCGGTACGGATCTCCACGCGCTGCCCGTCGGCCGCCGCCCGCAGCGTCAGCGGGAGCCGGGCCGCGGGCACCTCGGCCGGCAGGGTGAAGCGGATCCGGGCCGGGCGGGTGGCGGTCACCTCGGCCGGGCTGCCGGAGAGGACGAGTTCCCCCTCGTGGAGGATGGCGAGCCGGTCCGCGAGCTCTTCGGCCTCCTCCAGGTAGTGCGTGGTCAGCAGCACCGTGGTGCCCTGGTCGCGCAGTGCCCGGACGAGCGCCCAGGTGTCCCGGCGCCCCTCCGGGTCCATGCCGGTGGTCGGTTCGTCGAGGAAGAGCACCTCGGGCCGCCCGAGCAGGGCCAGCGCGAGGTCCAGGCGCCGTCGTTCGCCGCCGGACAGCTGTTTGACGCGTACGGAGGACCGCGCGGCCAGGCCGACCAGTTCCAGCACCTCCGCCGCCGGGCGGGCGCCGCTGGTGACCCCGCCCCACATCCGGACGGTCTCGGTGACCGACAGGTCGGAGGGGAAACCGCCCTCCTGGAGCATGACCCCGGTGCGCGGGCGGACCTCGGCCCGCCGCGTGTACGGATCGAGCCCGAAGACGCGCACCCGGCCCTCGCTCGGCGCGGCCAGTCCCTCCAGCAGTTCGACGGTGGAGGTCTTGCCCGCGCCGTTGGTGCCGAGCAGCGCGAAGATCTCGCCCCGGGCCACGGAGAAGGACAGGCCCCGTACGGCCTCGAATCCTCCTGCGTAGCCGCGGCGCAGGCCGTCGACTTCGATCACGGTGTCAGTCATGATCCAAGCCTCGCGGCGCCCGCGCCGGGCGGGCAGTGCGCGCTGTCACCACCCCCGATGACATTTGTCAGGGTCGGGGTCGGCGGTGTCGAAGTCGGGGAACACGAAGAAGGCCCCGATCGTAATGATCGGGGCCTTCTCGATACAGAGCGGACGACGCGACTCGAACGCGCGACATCCACCTTGGCAAGGTGGTGCTCTACCAACTGAGCTACGTCCGCAAGCACTGCATTGCCCTGAGGCGATGCGTGCATCACTCTACCCGATCCACCGCAGTGGTTCGGAAGTGATGCAGAGCGGGTGACAGGAATCGCACACTGCGCCTTCCCTCTGGAAGAGGGATGTTCTGCTACTGAACTACACCCGCACGACCTCGGAGGCTGTGACCTGCGGTCTGGCCCCTCGGCGTGATCCACACACTAGCCGACACATGGGGGTGCATGGCAAATCGACGCTCAGTGGGCCGCGTTGTAGGCCTCGTAGATCTTCTTCGGGATGCGGCCGCGCGGCGGCACGTCGAACTGGTTCGAGCGGGCCCAGGCGCGGACGACCGCCGGGTCGGGGGCGACGGCGGTGTGCTTGAAGGCCTTCCCCGAGCGCGACTGGCGACGGCCGGCGGCCACGAAGGGGGCCAGGCCCTTCCGCAGTTTCTTTGCGTTCGCCACATTGAGGTCGATCTCGTAGGACTTTCCGTCCAGAGCGAACACGACCGTTTCCGCCGCTTCCCCGCCGTCGATGTCGTCGGAGAGCGTGACTACTACGCGCTGCGCCACGGATATCGGTCCCTTCGTGCGACGTCGCCACCTGCTGACGTGCGGTGATGTCGCCTGTGTGGATGTTTCGGGGCAATGCAACTTTCATCCGGAATCCGGAGTGATTCCTTTGTACCTCGATTCCCATTGCATTGCGAAGCCCAGTTAATTCTCTCCGCGTGTCCCGCCGCAATGCCGGGCACGTAGTTTTCCGGCGGATTTTGCGAAGCGTTGGTGAAGCCGAAACGGCGTGGTGATCAGCGCCCCGAGATATCTACCCGCGTAGAAATTTCAGCCGGGTACGCTGAGGGAACCGCCTTCGCACCAACCACCACACGGGAGTGCCCGATGGCACGCGTCGTAGTCGACGTCATGCTCAAGCCGGAGATCCTCGACCCCCAGGGCCAGGCGGTGCAGCGTGCACTGCCGCGCCTGGGCTTCGAGGGGATCGCCGACGTCCGCCAGGGGAAGCGCTTCGAGCTCGAGGTGGAGGGACCGGTCGACCAGGCCGCCCTCGACCGCATCCACAAGATGGCCGAAACGTTCCTCGCCAACACCGTCATCGAAGACTTCACCGTGAAGGTCGAGGCCTGACGGTGACCACTCGCATCGGAGTCGTCACGTTCCCCGGAACGCTCGACGACCGTGACTCGCTGCGCGCCGTCCGCCTCGCGGGGGCCGAGCCGGTCTCGCTGTGGCACCGCGACAAGGACCTGCACCAGGTCGACGCGGTCGTCCTCGCGGGCGGCTTCTCCTACGGGGACTACCTGCGCGCCGGGGCCATCTCCCGCTTCTCGCCGGTGATGGAGACCATCATCGAGCAGGCCAAGGGCGGCATGCCCGTCCTGGGCATCTGCAACGGCTTCCAGGTCCTCACCGAGGCCCACCTGCTGCCGGGGGCGATGCTCCGGAACAACCACCTGCACTTCATCTGCCGCGACCAGAAGCTGCGGGTGGAGAACGCGGAGACCGCGTGGACCGGCGACTACACCGCCGGCCAGGAGATCTCCGTACCGCTCAAGAACATGGACGGCCGCTACACCGCCGACGAGCGCACGCTCGACGAACTGGAGGCCGAAGGTCGAGTGGCCTTCCGCTACCTGGACGGCAACCCGAACGGTTCGCTCCGCGACATCGCCGGCATCACCAACGCCGCGGGCAACGTCGTCGGCCTCATGCCGCACCCCGAGCACGCGGTCGAGCCGCTGATCGGGACGGGCCGCACCGACGGCCTCCCGTTCTTCACCTCGGTCCTGAAGAAGCTGGTCAGCGCATGAGCCTCGACACCGTCAAGAACGCCACCGAAACCCCGGACGCCTCCCAGCCCTGGAAGGAACTCGGCCTCAAGGAGGACGAGTACGCCCGGATCCGGGAGATCCTCGGCCGCCGCCCCACGGGCGCCGAGCTCGCCATGTACTCGGTCATGTGGTCCGAGCACTGCTCGTACAAGAGCAGCAAGGTCCACCTGAAGCAGTTCGGTGAGAAGGCCCCCCAGAACGACGCCATGCTCGTCGGCATCGGCGAGAAC
This sequence comes from Streptomyces sp. CLCI03, assembly GCF_053615355.1. Taxonomy (NCBI): domain Bacteria; kingdom Bacillati; phylum Actinomycetota; class Actinomycetes; order Kitasatosporales; family Streptomycetaceae; genus Streptomyces; species Streptomyces sp. CLCI03. The sequence goes on from NZ_CM132132.1 coordinate 4,303,048, forward strand.
GCCGGCGTCGTCGACGTCGGCCAGGGCTACGCGGTCACCTTCAAGGTCGAGTCGCACAACCACCCGTCGTACATCGAGCCCTACCAGGGCGCGGCCACCGGCATCGGCGGCATCGTCCGCGACATCCTCGCGATGGGCGCCCGCCCGGTCGCGGTCGTGGACCCGCTGCGCTTCGGCGCCGCCGACCACCCCGACACCCGGCGCGTCCTGCCCGGCGTCGTCGCCGGCATCGGCGGCTACGGCAACTGCCTGGGCCTGCCCAACATCGGCGGCGAGGTCGTCTTCGACGCCTGCTACCAGGGCAACCCGCTGGTCAACGCCGGCTGCATCGGCGTGATGAAGCACGAGGACATCCACCTCGCCCAGGCCTCCGGCCCCGGCAACAAGGTCATCCTCTACGGCGCCCGCACCGGCGGCGACGGCATCGGCGGCGTCTCGGTCCTCGCGTCCGAGACCTTCGACGACACCAAGCCCACCAAGCGCCCCGCGGTGCAGGTCGGCGACCCCTTCCAGGAGAAGCTCCTCATCGAGTGCACCCTGGAGATCTTCAAGGAGAAGCTGGTCGCGGGCATCCAGGACCTCGGCGGCGCCGGTCTCTCCTGCGCGACCTCCGAGCTCGCCTCCGCCGGTTCCGGCGGCATGCGGGTCGAGCTGGACACCGTGCCGCTGCGCGACGCGACGCTCTCGCCCGAGGAAATCCTCATGAGCGAGTCGCAGGAGCGCATGTGCGCGATCGTCGAGCCGCAGCACGTCGACCGCTTCATGGAGATCTGCGAGAAGTGGGACGTCATCGCCACCGTCATCGGTGAGGTGACCGAGGGCGAGCGCCTGGAGATCTTCTGGCACGGCGAGCAGATCGTGGACGTGCCCCCGGGCACCGTCGCCCACGAGGGCCCCGTCTACAACCGCCCCTACGCGCGCCCCTCCTGGCAGGACGCGCTGCAGGCGGACGACGCCGGCAAGCTCCCGCGGCCGCAGACCTCCGAGGAGCTGCGCGCGCAGGTCCTCGCGCTGGTCTCCTCCCCGAACCAGGCGTCGAAGTCGTGGGTCACCGACCAGTACGACCGCTTCGTCCAGGGCAACACCGTCCTCTCGCAGCCCGAGGACGCGGGCATGGTCCGCATCGACGAGGAGTCCAACCTCGGTGTGGCCATGGCCACCGACGGCAACGGCCGCTTCGCCAAGCTCGACCCTTACACGGGCGCGCAGTTGGCGCTGGCGGAGTCGTACCGCAACGTGGCGGCGACCGGCGCCAAGCCGCTGGCCATCTCCGACTGCCTGAACTTCGGCTCCCCCGAGGACCCGGACGTCATGTGGCAGTTCGCCGAGGCCTGCCGGGGCCTCGCGGACGGCTGCCTGGAGCTGGGCACCCCGGTGACCGGCGGCAACGTCTCGCTCTACAACCAGACCGGTGACATCGCGATCCACCCGACCCCGGTCGTGGCGGTCCTCGGTGTGATCGACGACGTCAACCGCCGTACGCCGATGGCGTTCTCGGAGGCCGGCCAGCTGCTGTACCTGCTGGGCGACACCGCCGAGGAGTTCGGCGGTTCGGCCTGGTCGCAGGTGGTCCACGACCACCTCGGCGGCATGCCGCCGAAGGTGGACCTGGGCCGCGAGAAGCTGCTCGGCGAGATCCTGATCTCCGCCTCGCGCGACGGCATGATCGACGCCGCGCACGACCTGTCCGACGGCGGCGTGATCCAGGCGCTCACCGAGTCCTGCCTCAAGGGCGGCAACGGCGCGCGCGTCGTGGTCCCCGAGGGCCTGGACGCCTTCACCTTCCTGTTCTCCGAGTCCGCGGGCCGCGCCATCGTGGCCGTCCCGCGCAGCGAGGAGCTCCGCTTCACCGACATGTGCGGTGCGCGCGGCCTGCCGGTCACCCGCATCGGTGTGGTGGACGGCGAGGAGATCGAGATCCAGGGCGAGTTCACCCTCCCCCTGGCCGAGCTCCGCGAGGCCCACGAGACGACGATCCCGGCCCTGCTGGCCTGATCCCACCGCCTCTGCCGCGAGCCCCCGACCCCTTCCGGCGGTCGGGGGCTCGCGGCGTCGCTGCCGTCGCCCGGCCCGCGCCTCGACGAGCGGTTCCACCGCCTACGGCACCGACACCGCGCAGCGGCGCGGTCGCACCGGGCCGGTGCTGCCGGCCCCCGAGTAGGGTCGGAGCATGCCGCCCCGAGGGAAGAAGCCGCGTACCTACGACCCCGTCCGGATCCGCACGGCCGTCACCGCGCAGTTCGCGCATGTCTGTCGGGCCGTCGCGGAGTTGGGGCCCGATCAGCTGGCGCGCCCCAGCGGGCTCGGGGACTGGAGCGTCGCCGAACTGGCCGGTCACATCGCCTGGATCGCCGACTCGTTGGCGGGGGGCCTGGCCCGGCCGCCCGCCGCCGTCGCCGAGCTGTCGGCGGTCGAGTGGCCCTTCGCCACCGCCTCCCTCGCCGGGAAGATCTCCGAGGCGGCCAGGGAGACCCTGACCGGGGCCCCGCTGCCGGAGCTGTTCGAGCGGGCGGCCGACCGGATGGAGCGGGCGCTCGCGGCGAATCCGGGTGACCGCGTGCTCGACCTGTGGATCGGGGACATGACCCTGGCCGACTTCCTGGTCACCCGGACCGTGGAACTGGTGGTCCACACCGACGACCTGAACCGGGCCGCCGGACTGGACATCCCGATCGACCGGCAGGCGCTGGCCGCCTGCACCCGGCTGCTCGCCGACGCCCTCGCCCTCAAGGCACCGGGCGGTGCGGTCGAGGTCCGCGTCCCGCCCTTCGCGGTGGTCCAGTGCATCGAGGGCCCGCGACACACCCGCGGCACCCCGCCGAACGTCGTGGAGACCGACCCGCTGACCTGGATCCGGCTGGCGACCGGGCGTACGCGGTGGGCCGCGGCGCTCGACGAGGCGCACGTACGGGCCGGCGGCGAGCGGGCCGATCTGTCGGCGCTGCTGCCGTTGATGAGCTGAGGGGAACGACCATGGTGGAACCGGTATCGCGCCCGCTCCGTCCCAGGGACATGCCTACCTTCCGGCACGTCCCCACCGCCGCGGGCCTGGCCCTCGTCGTCGCGCTCGCCCTGACCGGCTGCGGCCAGGGCGAGGACGCGCGGGGCGCCCGACTGCCCGACCCCCAGGGTTCCTGGGCCGTCGAGTCCCTGACCACGGGCGGCCGCACCCTGCACGCGCCCGAGAGCGCCCATCTCGACATCGGCCCGAACGAGGTCAAGGGCAACTACGGCTGCAACGGCTTCACGGCGGTCGCGGCCTTCGCCGGCACCTCCTCGGTGACCGTGACGCCCGGTGCCTCGACCACCATGGCCTGCGCGGACATGGAGTTCGAGACGGCCTTCGCCAAGCTGTTCCGGGGCAAGTTGACGATCGACCGCGGCCCCGACCGGCTCACCCTGAAGACCGCCGACGGGAGCACCATCGCCATGACGTCGGCCCCCGCGGTCACCGACGCCCCCCTCACCACGACCGAGTGGACCGTGGAGTCCCTGGTCAGCGGCGGGACCGCGGCCTCCCTGCCCGCCGAGGCGGCCGGGAAGGCACGGTTCACCATCGCCCCGGACCTCACCGTGAGCGGCAACCTCGGCTGCAACCGGTTCAGTGCCCAGGTGACCGTGGAGGGCTCCACGGTCACCTTCGGGCCGCTGACCTCGACCCGCATGGCCTGCGAGGGACCGGTGGGCGACGTCGAGCGGACGCTGACCGGGCTGTTCGGCGGCGGCCCGCTCACCGCGAAGGTCGAGGGCCGGACCCTCACCCTCACGGCGCCCGACGGCAAGGGCCTGACCGCGAGGGCGGCCTCCGCCGCCGAGTGAGCGCGACCGCGGTCAGGCCGGGTACGGCAGCAGCTGGGCGTCCACCTTCTCCCAGGCCGCCCGTAGCTGCGCCAGCCGGGCCGGTTCCACGGCGGCCTTGTCGGCCTGCTCGCGGACGTCCCCGGCCAGGTCGAACAGCTGGTCCTTGCCCGCCTTGCCGCGGTAGTACTTCCAGTCCCCGCGGCGCAGCGCGCGCTCGCCCCGGACCCGCCAGAACAGGTCCCGTTCGGCGACCTTCTCGCCGCGCAGCAGGTACCCGGCCAGGCTCGCCCCGTCCAGCGGGTAGGCGGGGTGCGGGCGCGCCCCGGCGACCTCCAGCAGCGTCGCCGTCCAGTCCGGGCTGAACACGGGGACGTGGCTGACCTGGCCGCCGTCCAGCCGGGCGGGCCAGCGCGCGATGTTCGGCACGCGGATGCCGCCCTCCTGGAGGGAGGCCTTGTTGCCGGACAGCGGCCAGTTGTACGAGAAGCGCTCGCCGCCGTTGTCGCTGGAGAAGACCACCAGGGTGTGCTCCTCCTGCCCGGAACGCCTCAGGGCCTCCAGGACCTTGCCGATCGAGCGGTCGAGGTCCTCGACCATCTCCTTGTACTTCTCGACCGAGCCGCCGTCCTGGTGCCACAGGGCGCGCCCGTCGCCCGCCTTGATCCGCCGGACGATCTCGGCGCTCTGCTCGGTGTCCCCGTCGGCGATCCACGGCCAGTGCGGGGTGGTGAAGTTGAGGTTCAGCAGCCACGGCTTGCCGTGGTGGTCGCGGGAGACGTACTCGCTCGCCCGCTCGGTGATGATCCGGGTGTAGTAGCGCAGGTCCTTGTACTCGGCGTCGCCCTCGTAGAGGTCGTACTCGCCGCCCAGGCCCAGCTTGGAGTAGTACTCCAGGGCGCCACCGAAGTTGCCGAAGAACTCGTCCCAGCCGGATCTGGTCGGGCTGTAGTCGGGCAGGTAGCCGGCGTGCCACTTGCCGATCAACGCGGTCGCGTAGCCGGCGGACTTCAGCAGCGAGGCCAGCGTCGGGTGCGTGGGGTCCAGGCCCACCGACCTGTCGGCGATCGGTTCGGCCAGCCCGCCCTTGGTGCGGCCCGGGTAGCGCCCGGTGTACAGGCTGAACCGGGTCGGCGAGCAGGTCGCGGAGCCCGAGTAGGCGTCGGTGAACCGGACGCCCTGGCGGGCGAGGCGGTCCAGGTTCGGGGTCTTGATGTGCGGGGAGCCGTACGAGGAGAGGTCGGCCCAGCCCAGGTCGTCGCCGAGGATGAACAGGATGTTCGGCCGACGGGACGGCCGGGGCCGCCCGGCCCGGAACTCCCGCTCCTGCGGCGCGTTCCGCCCGTCCCCGGGGGTCGGGGCCGCGGCGGCCGGAGCGGCGCCCAGGCCTACCGCCGCGGCGGCCGCGCTCACGCCGACCGCGCCGCCGAAGGCGCGCCGGGACAGGTGGGGTTCGTACGAGGTCACAGGTACTCCAAGGCATGGCCCGCCGGCCCGCCCCGGGCGGCGCGGGACGGCGCGCGGCACGACAGGGCAGGCTCGGGCAGGGATCAGGAAGAAAAAGAACGAAAAGCGGCGTGTGACTACGCAGAACAGCGACAGATGGCGCTCGCGACACGGACAAGGTCCACGTGCCGGCGCTCGACGAGGGTGACGGTTCGGTCACCGAGAGGCTGCATGAGGCGAGAGCCTGTACGAATGCCCAGGGGGCTGTCAACAAGGGCATTCCGGATACCGAGACGGAATGGATCGGTCACCCTCTGTGCTGTGACATTTCCCGGCCGTCCCCAATTCGGACCAGTGGTCGATCTCGCCTACACTCGGAAGCGTGCCTCGTGGTGATGGACGACTCAACCACGACCTGCTCCCCGGCGAAAAGGGCCCCCAGGACGCTTGCGGCGTCTTCGGTGTCTGGGCTCCGGGTGAAGAGGTCGCCAAGCTCACCTACTTCGGACTGTATGCACTGCAGCACCGCGGACAAGAGTCCGCGGGAATCGCTGTGAGCAACGGTTCCCAGATCCTCGTCTTCAAGGACATGGGCCTCGTTTCCCAAGTCTTCGACGAAACCTCTCTCGGCTCGCTCCAAGGTCATATCGCGGTCGGTCACGCCCGCTATTCGACCACCGGGGCCTCCGTCTGGGAGAACGCTCAGCCGACCTTCCGTGCGACCGCCCACGGCTCCATCGCCCTGGGTCACAACGGCAACCTGGTGAACACCGCCGAGCTTGCCGAGATGGTCGCCGACCTCCCCCGTCAGGACGGCCGCGCCACCCAGGTGGCCGCCACCAATGACACCGACCTGGTCACCGCCCTGCTCGCCGGTCAGACCGACGACGAGGGCAAGCCCCTGACCATCGAGGAGTCGGCCGCCAAGGTCCTGCCTCAGGTCAAGGGCGCCTTCTCCCTCGTCTTCATGGACGAGGGGACCCTCTACACCGCCCGTGACCCGCAGGGCATCCGCCCGCTGGTCCTCGGCCGCCTGGAGCGCGGCTGGGTGGTCGCGAGTGAGACCGCCGCCCTCGACATCTGCGGCGCCAGCTTCGTCCGCGAGGTCGAGCCGGGCGAGCTCATCGCGATCGACGAGAACGGTCTGCGCACCTCGCGATTCGCGGAAGCGAAGCCCAAGGGCTGTGTCTTCGAGTACGTCTACCTGGCGCGCCCGGACACCGACATCGCCGGCCGGAACGTCTACCTCTCGCGTGTCGAGATGGGTCGGCGCCTGGCCAAGGAAGCCCCGGTCGACGCCGACCTGGTGATAGCGACGCCGGAATCCGGCACGCCCGCCGCCGTCGGATACGCCGAAGCCAGCGGGATCCCCTACGGATCCGGCCTGGTCAAGAACGCCTACGTGGGCCGGACCTTCATCCAGCCCTCGCAGACGATCCGCCAGCTCGGCATCCGGCTCAAGCTCAACCCCCTCAAGGAAGTCATCCGGGGCAAGCGCCTGGTGGTCGTCGACGACTCGATCGTCCGCGGCAACACCCAGCGCGCGCTGGTCAAGATGCTCCGCGAGGCCGGTGCGGCGGAGGTCCACATCCGGATCTCCTCGCCGCCGGTGAAGTGGCCGTGCTTCTTCGGCATCGACTTCGCCACCCGGGCCGAGCTGATCGCCAACGGGATGACGGTCGACGAGATCGCCACCTCCATGGGCGCGGACTCGCTCTCCTACATCTCGCTCGACGCGATGATCGAGGCGACCACCATCCAGAAGCCCAACCTCTGCCGTGCCTGCTTCGACGGCGAGTACCCGATGGAGCTGCCCGACCCGCAGCTCCTGGGCAAGCAGCTCCTGGAGACCGAGCTGGCCGGCGGCACGGACGCCGCCGACGCGCTCCGTCGCCCGTAGCCCTGGCTCAACCTGCGCCGGGCCCTGTCTTTGAGGCTTCTCCCAGGGCCCGGCACCACACGCAGTAACGACACGAAAGCTCTCTCCTGTCATGACAGAGAAGACCACCGGTGCCAGCTACGCAGCCGCAGGCGTGGACATCGAAGCGGGCGACCGCGCCGTCGAGCTGATGAAGGAGTGGGTGAAGAAGACGCAGCGCCCCGAGGTCCTCGGTGGCCTCGGCGGCTTCGCCGGCCTCTTCGACGCCTCCGCCCTCAAGCGCTACGAGCGCCCGCTGCTCGCCTCGGCCACCGACGGCGTCGGCACCAAGGTGGACATCGCCCGCCAGCTCGGCGTGTACGACACGATCGGCCACGACCTGGTGGCGATGGTCATGGACGACATCGTCGTCTGTGGCGCCGAGCCGCTCTTCATGACCGACTACATCTGCGTCGGCAAGGTGCACCCCGAGCGGGTCGCGGCGATCGTCAAGGGCATCGCCGAGGGCTGCGTCCTCGCCGGCTGCGCCCTGGTGGGCGGCGAGACCGCCGAGCACCCCGGCCTGCTGGGCCCGGACGACTTCGACGTGGCCGGTGCCGGAACGGGCGTCGTCGAGTACGACCGCCTGCTCGGCGCGGATCGCATCCGTACGGGGGACGCCGTCATCGCGATGGCTTCGTCCGGCCTTCACTCGAACGGGTACTCGCTGGTCCGCCACGTCCTCTTCGAGCGCGCCAAGATGTCGCTGGAGAGCCACGTGGAGGAGCTCGGCCGCACCCTCGGCGAGGAGCTCCTGGAGCCGACCAAGATCTACTCGCTGGACTGCATGGCCCTCACCCGGACGGCCGAGGTGCACGCCTACTCGCACATCACGGGCGGTGGCCTCGCGGCGAACCTGGCCCGGGTGATCCCGGACCACCTGCACGCCACGGTCGACCGTTCGACCTGGGCCCCCGGCGCCATCTTCGACCTGGTCGGCAAGGCCGGTCAGGTGGAGCAGCTGGAGCTGGAGAAGACCCTGAACATGGGCGTCGGCATGATGGCCGTCGTTCCGCAGGAGTCGGTGGACGTGGCGCTGACCGCGCTGGCCGACCGGGGTGTCGACGCGTGGGTCGCGGGCGAGATCCTGGACCGCGGTGACCACACCGAGGGCGCGACCATGACCGGTTCCTACGCGAGCTGAGCAGCACTGAAACCCGGCCCGGGGCGATGCCCTGGACCGGGTTTCAGTCTTTTGTCCGTCGTGCAGACGCCTCAGGGCGTCAAGCGCCGCGACGCTGTGACGACGGCCCGGACTCCTCGTCCTCGTCGTCGTCATCCCTGTTGTAGAGGTCCGCGTACCGAGCGTACGGGTCGTCCTCGTCCAGTTCGTCGTCGTCTACCTCGACCGGCTCGCTGACAGGCAGCGGTTCTACGGTCGATGCGCCCAGCTCGTTGGCCAGACGCGAGAGGTCAGTCCCGCCGCTGCTGTACTTCAGCTGGCGGGCGACCTTCGTCTGCTTGGCCTTTGCCCGGCCGCGCCCCATGGCTCGACCCCCTCGGTGACGGGGCTCGACGGCCCCAGAGTCTGACACGCGTTCATGGTTCGGAGCGGGCTCTCCGTGGAGAGACCGTCCGTAGGGGTTTAACGGTACCTGCTTCCGCGGCCATACGGTACGCCGCCCGCATGACGCGCCCCGGTGCAGAACCAACAAGGCGCCCCGTCCTCGCTGGTCAGCTGCGATTTTAACCTTTTCCTGGCGGGCGACCCGCCGAAGTGCAGTGAGTTCCGTCTCGCCGCACCCCGGCGGGCAGGCCCAGGAGCCCCTGGAAGTGCCTAGACCGCGCGCGCGGCGCGGCCGTCGGCCATCCGCTGCTCGGCGATCCGGTCGGCCGCGGCGGCGGGCGGAATGCCATCCGCCTTCGCGCGAGCAAAGATCTCCAGCGTGGTGTCGAAGATCTTCGTGGCCTTGGCCTTGCAGCGGTCGAAGTCGAAGCCGCGCAGCTCGTCGGCGACCTGGATGACACCGCCCGCGTTGACCACGTAGTCGGGCGCGTAGAGGATCCCGCGGTCCGAGAGGTCCTTCTCGATGCCCGGGTGGGCGAGCTGGTTGTTCGCCGCGCCGCAGACGATCGTCGCGGTGAGCGCCGGGACGGTCTCGTCGTTCAGGGCGCCGCCGAGCGCGCAGGGGGCGTAGATGTCCAGGCCCTCGACACGGATCAGCGCGTCCGTGTCGACGACCGCGGTGACCTTGCCCGGGTGCTTGTCGAGGATGCGCTGCACCGACTCCTGGCGGACGTCGGTGATGACGACCTCGGCGCCGTCCTCCAGCAGGTGCTCGACCAGGTAGTGGCCGACCTTGCCGACACCGGCGACCCCGACCTTGCGGCCGCGCAGGGTCGGGTCGCCCCACAGGTGCTGGGCGCTGGCGCGCATGCCCTGGAAGACACCGAAGGCGGTGAGGACCGAGGAGTCGCCGGCGCCGCCGTTCTCGGGGGAGCGTCCGGTCGCCCAGCGGGTCTCGCGGGCCACGACGTCCATGTCGGCCACGTAGGTGCCGACGTCGCAGGCCGTCACGTAGCGACCGCCGAGGGACTCCACGAACCGGCCGTAGGCCTGGAGGAGTTCCTCGCTCTTGAGGACGTCCGGGTCGCCGATGATCACGGCCTTGCCGCCGCCGAGGTCGAGGCCGGCGAGGGCGTTCTTGTACGACATGCCGCGCGAGAGGTTCAGCGCGTCGAGGACGGCCTCCTCGTCGGAGGCGTACGCGTGGAAGCGCGTACCGCCGAGGGCGGGGCCCAGGGCGGTGGAGTGGATGGCGATGACGGCCTTCAGGCCGGTGGCGCGGTCCTGGCACAGCACGACTTGCTCGTGGCCGCCCTGCTCCGAACGGAACAGGGTGTGCAGGACGCCGTCGGTCATTTCGGTCACGGTGGTGACTCCCATGGAAGAGATGCGGCGGAAAGACGCCCGCCCTGCGGGTGGGGGAGGGCGTGCTGGGAGCAGAGTAAGACCTGAGGGCCGTCCGTAGGTGACCTGTCCGAGGATCGAAACACTCCCGTGGTGCGAGGGCGCGCGGGCGCCCGGAGGTGAACCGGGGCCCGCGGCAGGGCAGTACGAGAGCGTGAGCGAATCCTCCGATCTCCCGCTGCCGTCCGCGCGCTCGGCGCCGACCGTCCCGTACGCCTCCTACCTGCGCGTCTACGAGCCCTTGGCGGCCTTCGCCGAGCCGGAGCGCACGCACTGGGCCGACTACGCCCGGCGCGGGGCGACCCCGACCGCCCAGGACGAACTGCGCCGGTCGCTGTCGGACTTGGTGCGGGTCCCGGTGGTGGGGGTGCCGGCCCACGAGAGCGCGGACGCCTTCACGGTGGTGGTCGACGGGGTGCTGCTGATCTGCCCGTGGCGCACCCGGCTGCGCGGCTGGCTGGCGCTGCAGGAGCTCGTCGAGTGGTTCCCGCGCCCGGTCCTGGACGCGGCGCTCCCGCCGGGGACGCGCCGGCAGGCGGCCGAGGACTACGAGCGGTGGCGCGAGCGGAACCCGGACGCGCGCCCGTGGATCCGTACCGGGGTGTGGCAGGTCCCGCTGCGCTGGTTCGTCCTGGTGGCGGACGAGGAGCGGGACCACGTGCCGGGCGAGCGGCTGCGCTACCGCACGCCGATGGTCCAGGCCCGGCGGCGACTCGCCCGGGCGCTGCGGACCCTGCGCGACGCCGAGGGGTACGGGTCGCTCACGGACGGGCTGGTGGAGGTGGGGAGCTGGCTGGAGGAGTTCCACCCGCGCTCGCTGGTCGAGCTGGACTACGGCGGGTTGGTGCACGCGTTGCCGGCGGACCGGCTGGCGGCCGACCGCTCGGCCGCGGATCTCGCGGCGGGCATCGCGGCCCTGCGGGCCGGGGACAGGGAGGGCGCGACCGAGGTCTACGAGGGGCTGGCGGAACGTTGGCGAGCGGTCCGGGAGCGACTTTTCGCGAATTAGGCCGAAAGGGGCCTATGTGGCTGGTTTCACCCGAGAGAGGGTCGCGCGTATCGTCCGGTATCGGTCGATCGGTCAATAATGGCTGATCAGAGGCCTGATCATGGCATTTGGGACGTAGTGCCAGGACCTACGTCCCGATACGGGCCATTGGCCCAAGCGTGACGGACCGCACTAACTACACCCTTGCGCCCTTCCCCTACCCTCGTGCCAAAATAGGACAAGGAGTCCGGGGAGGGTTCCTTCCGTCCAACTAAGGGCGGAATGCTCGGCATTGCACTCTACGGGGGGTCTGACGACTCCTGATCGCTCTGTGACTGATCGTCACAGTGGGGTGACTGTCCGTTATGGGACGGTCCATCGGCTTCCGCCGCTGATGAACACCTCGGAGGGCAATTCCGTCGGTTTGGCCGTCGAGGCTGGACGGATGGTGTAGTTGTAGTGCCGAGGACAAGCCGTTCGTCCTATAACCGACTCGGCCCGCGTATGTCCATTTCGGGCAACGCGGGCCAAGGTGCAGAATTTAGAGGAAAGAACCGAGATGGTTCGGTTCTCCCGAGGAGGCCGCTCATGACCGCTCGCACCCCTGATGCCGAGCCGCTGCTGACCCCGGCTGAGGTTGCCACGATGTTCCGCGTGGACCCGAAGACGGTCACCCGCTGGGCCAAGGCTGGCAAGCTCACGTCCATCCGCACCCTGGGTGGACACCGCCGGTACCGCGAGGCCGAGGTTCGCGCACTGCTCGCGGGAATTCCGCAGCAGCGCAGCGAGGCCTGAGGTCGCGTAAACACCCCGCTTTAACGGGTTTATCGGGTCCCCCAATCCGATGAGACCCACATAGCTTCAAACGACCGGGTCTGCCCCAACAGGTCCCAGGTCGTTCGATCGCGCTGGACTCCGCCGGGTCCAGCGCGATCTTTTTTATGCCCAGGTCAGGGCGGTCTCGATCGCGCGAGGGACTACCGGCGGGGTAGGTGCCATTGCACATATTCTATCGAGCGGGCGTATGGGTGCGATAAAAGTATGAGTCTCAAAAACTCATACGGTGACTCCCGTCACAGATGATCACTCTTGTATATCCGGTAATGCACCCCGTAAAGGGGAAGCGCATCACGCGGCGCATCATGCGAACGGGGGATTCCGGGCGGCGACCCTCGGTTCGCCCCCACAGCGCCCCTTCCGCGCCCCCTCCGCGGGCCACGGCCGCGTACGTGGGGTCCGGGGCCGGCCGGGGTTCCGTCCGCACGAGGTCGGCGGGCGCGCCCGCAGGGGCCCCGGAGAGGGGACGAAGACGGCCAGGAGACGTTCACGGGCGGCGCGGGCGCTCCACGAGCCCCAGGCGCCTCCCAAGGCCGCCCGGGCGCTGTCACCCGCCAACGCGTCAGGGCCCGCATCCCCAGAGGGATACGGGCCCTGACGTTTCTGCGAACCTGACGGGACTTGAACCCGCGACCTCCACCTTGACAGGGTGGCGAGCTAACCAACTGCTCCACAGGTCCTTGATTTGCGGCCGCTCGGCGGCTGCGAATCAGACTGTACCGCAGCTCAGGGGGTGCAGTCGAACCGGATCACGGCGCCGGTCACGGAGCCGCCGCGTCCACCGCCTTCACGATGCGCTTGTCGGAGATCGGGTACGCCGTCCCGAGCGCGTGCGCGAAGTAACTGACGCGCAGTTCCTCGATCATCCAGCGGATGTCGGTGACCGTGGACGGGACCGGCCGTCCCTTCGGCAACTGCTCCAGCAGCCAGGCGTACTCGTCCTGCATCTCGTGGACCTTCTCCATGCGCGTGGTGTCGCGCTGGACGCCCGTGGGCATCTGCTGGAGCCGCCGGTCCGCCGCCACCAGGTAGCGCATCAGGTCCGGCAGCCGGCGCAGCCCCGTGAGCGTCACGAAGCCGGCCGGCATCAGGGCCGCCAGCTGCGTCTTGACGTCCTGGATGTTCGCGACGAGCGCCAGGCTGCCCGTGGCCTTCAGTCGGCGCTCACAGGCCTGCCAGGCGGCCAGCACCTGCTGCACCTGGCTCACCGTGCGCACGGTCGTGTCGACCAGGTCGGCGCGGACGGCCTCGTAGAGCTTCCGGAAGCCCGCCTCGTCCCAGGCCGGGCCGCCGTGGTCGGCGATGAGCTTGTCGGCCGCCGCGGTCGCACAGTCGTCGAAGAGCGCCTGGATGGAGCCGTGCGGGTTCCGGGACAGGGCCAGCTTCTGCTGGTTGCTCAGGTGGTCCGAGGCGAACTTCGCCGGGTTCACGGGGATGTTCAGCAGGATGAGCCGCCGGGTGCCCAGCCACATCGCCTGCTGCTGCTCGGCCTCGGTGTCGAAGAGCCGGACCGAGACGCTGGAGCCCTCGTCCACCAGCGCCGGGTAGGCCTTCACCGGCTGGCCGGCCCGCCGGGTCTCGAAGACCTTGGTCAGGGTGCCGATCGTCCAGTCGGTCAGCCCGGTGCGCTCCACCGACTCCCCGCCCGCCCGCTCGGCGGTGGCCGCGGCGGCCTTGGAGAGGGCCTGGCGGGCCTTCGGCCTCAGTCGCAGCCGCAGGGCCTCCAGGTCCTTGTCCTCGGCGAGGTTCTTACGGCGCTCGTCGACGATCCGGAAGGTGATCTTGAGGTGGTCGGGGATCCGGCCGAGGTCGAAGTCCTCGGCCGAGACCGGGACACCGACCATCCGCTGGAGCGCGCGCGCCAGCGTGACCGGCAGCGGCTCCTGCAGGGGCACCGCCGTGTCCAGGAAGCGGCCGGCGTAGTTCGGCGCGGGTACGTAGTGCCGGCGGATCGGCTTCGGCAGCGAGCGGATCAGCTCGGTGACGACCTCCTCGCGCAGGCCCGGGATCTGCCAGTCGAAGCCCTCGTCGGTGACCTGGTTCAGCACCTGCAGCGGGATGTGCACGGTCACGCCGTCCGCGTCCGCGCCCGGCTCGAACTGGTAGGTCACCCGGAACTTCAGCTGCCCCTGCCGCCAGGAGTCCGGGTAGTCGGCCTTGGTGACCCCGGCCGCCTTCTCGGTCAGCAGCATCTCGCGCTCGAAGTCGAGGAGTTCGGGCTCCTCGCGCTTCTTGTGCTTCCACCACGAGTCGAAGTGCGCCCCGGAGACCACGTGCGCCGGGATCCGCTGGTCGTAGAAGTCGAAGAGCGTCTCGTCGTCGACCACGATGTCGCGGCGCCGGGCCCGGTTCTCCAGCTCCTCCACCTCGGTGAGGAGCTTGCGGTTGTCGGCGTAGAACTTGTGGTGGGTCCGCCAGTCGCCCTCGACGAGAGCGTTGCGGATGAACAGGTCGCGGGAGACCTCCGCGTCGATCCGGCCGTAGTTGATCTTCCGCTGGGCCACGATCGGTACGCCGTACAGCGTGACCTTCTCGTACGCCATCACGGCCGCCTGGTCCTTCTCCCAGTGCGGCTCGCTGTACGTGCGCTTGACCAGGTGCTGCGCCAGCGGCTCCACCCACTCGGGCTCCACCTTGGCGTTCACCCGGGCCCACAGCCGCGAGGTCTCCACCAGCTCGGCCGACATCACGAACTTGGGCTGCTTCTTGAAGAGCGAGGAGCCCGGGAAGATCGCGAACTTGGCCGACCGCGCGCCCAGGTACTCGTTCTTGTCCGTGTCCTTGAGCCCGATGTGCGAGAGCAGACCCGCCAGCAGCGAGACGTGCACGACCTGCTCGGGGGCGTCGGCCTCGTTGACGTGGATGCCCATGCCCTTGGCGACCGTGCGCAGCTGGGAGTAGATGTCCTGCCACTCGCGGATCCGCAGGAAATTGAGGTACTCCTGCTTGCACATCCGGCGGAACGACGACGAGCCGCGCTCCTTCTGCTGCTCGCGCACGTAGCGCCACATGTTCAGGAACGAGAGGAAGTCGCTGGTCTCGTCCTTGAAGCGGGCATGGTTCTGGTCGGCCTGGGTCTGCTTGTCCGAGGGCCGCTCGCGCGGGTCCTGGATGGAGAGGGCCGCCGCGATGACCATGACCTCGCGGACGCAGTTGTTCTTGTCGGCCTCGATGACCATGCGGGCCAGCCGCGGGTCCACCGGGAGCTGGGACAGCTGGCGGCCCATCTGAGTGAGCCGCTTCTTGGGGTCCTTCTCCGCCGGGTCGAGCGCCCCGAGCTCCTGGAGGAGCTGGACGCCGTCGCGGATGTTGCGGTGGTCCGGCGGGTCGATGAAGGGGAACTTCTCGATCTCGCCGAGGCCGGCCGCGGTCATCTGGAGGATGACGGAGGCCAGGTTCGTCCGCAGGATCTCGGCGTCGGTGAACTCGGGACGGGCGTCGAAGTCGTCCTCGGAGTACAGCCGGATGCAGATGCCGTCGCTGGTACGGCCGCAGCGGCCCTTGCGCTGGTTGGCGCTGGCCTGCGAGATCCGCTCGATCGGGAGGCGCTGGACCTTGGTGCGGTGGCTGTAGCGGGAGATCCGGGCGGTGCCCGGGTCGATCACGTACTTGATGCCGGGGACGGTCAGCGAGGTCTCGGCCACGTTGGTCGCGAGGACGATCCGGCGCCCTGTGTGCTGCTGGAAGACGCGGTGCTGCTCGGCGTGCGAGAGGCGTGCGTAGAGGGGGAGGACCTCGGTGAAGCGGAGGTTCCGTTTGTTCAGGGCGTCCGCCGTGTCGCGGATCTCCCGCTCACCGGAGAGGAAGACCAGGATGTCGCCCGGACCCTCGCCCTGGAGCTCGTCCACGGCCTCGCAGATCGCGGTGATCTGGTCCCGGTCGCTGTCCTCGGAGTCCTCCTCCAGGAGCGGCCGGTAGCGCACCTCCACCGGATACGTGCGCCCGCTGACCTCGACGATCGGCGCCTCGCCGAAGTGCCGGGAGAAACGCTCGGGGTCGATGGTCGCCGAGGTGATGACGACCTTGAGGTCGGGACGCTTCGGCAGCAGCGTGGCCAGATAGCCCAGCAGGAAGTCGATGTTCAGCGACCGCTCGTGGGCCTCGTCGATGATGATCGTGTCGTAGGCGCGCAGCTCGCGGTCCGTCTGGATCTCGGCGAGCAGGATGCCGTCCGTCATCAGCTTCACGAAGGTCGCGTCCTGGTCCACCTGGTCGGTGAACCGGACCTTCCAGCCGACGGTCTGCCCGATCTCGGACCTCAGCTCCTCGGCGATCCGCTCCGCGACCGTGCGGGCGGCGATCCGGCGGGGCTGGGTGTGCCCGATCATGCCCCGGACGCCGCGGCCCAGCTCCATACAGATCTTGGGGATCTGCGTGGTCTTGCCGGACCCGGTCTCGCCCGCGACGATCACGACCTGGTGGTCGCGTATCGCCTCGGCGATCTCGTCCTTCTTCTGGCTGACGGGCAGGTTCTCGGGATACGTGACCTCCGGCATCCGCGAGGCACGGCCGGCCAGACGCTCGGCGGCCTTGGTGGCCTCCGCGGCGATCTCGTCGAGCACGGCCTGCTTGGCCTCGGGCTTGCGGATACGGCGGGCGCCTTCGAGGCGGCGGCCGAGGCGGTGCGCGTCACGGAGGGAGATCTCACCGAGAAGCGTCTGCAGGGCGGCGAAGGAAGTAGACATACCTGATCGAGGATCTCACCTGGGCCCTCCGGGTGGCGAACGCATTTGTCGGGTGGACCCGTACCATTTCGGGACGAGTCCGTCGGTCGTCCGTATGAGAGGCAGCCCACCTTGTCCCGCCCCCGCCTCTTCGGCTGCGCCGTGCTCGCGGTACTGGCGGTGTTGCTGGGCTGCGCGGCCCAGGCGGTGGCGCTCGCCCCGACGCCCGGAACGGCCCCGGCTCCGGCCTCGGCCCCGCCTCCTGTCGCGGCCTCGGACCCGGCATCGGCCTTGGCTCCGGCTCCGGCCTCGGCCTCGGGCCCGGGCCCGGTCTCGGCCCCGGCTCCGGCCTCGGCCCCGGGTCGTGCCTCGGTCTCGGGCTCGGTCCTGGACCCGGCTCCTGCCTCGGCCTCGGCCTCGGCTTCGGCCTCGGGCCCGGCAGCCGTCCCGGTCTCGGCCCCGGGCACCGGATCGGCCGTGGCGTGGCCGCGGGCGGCCGTGTCCACCGACGCCGACGGTCCCGCCTGCGCGCCGACGGCTCCGGGCCACGGCGGCTCGCCCGCCGTCCCCCGGCGTGCCGCGGGCGAGCAGCACGCCCAGGTCCCGCCGGTCCGGGCGGTGCCCGAGGACGCCGGTCCGGCCGCGGCCGTCACCGCGCGGAGCCCCGTACGCGGCCCCGACCGCCCGGCCCCCGACCGGCTGCGGCTCTGCGTGATGCGGGTCTAGACGGACCGGTCCCCCGGTCCCGTCCCACCCACCCGCAGCACTGGAGCACCCGCATGCCCTCTTCCCCGAAGCCCGCCGCCAAGAAGCCCGCCAAGAAGTCCTCCGCCAAACCCCTGCTGATCTCCGCCGGGGTGGCCCTCGCCGCGATCACCCTCGGGCTCGTCTCCTGGCAGGCCACCGCACCCGACTCGACCGGCTCGGCCGGCTCCGCCGCCGCGCCCGCGCCCGCGACCGACCCCACCGCCGAGCTCAAGGCCCTGGCCCGCCGTGAATCCGGCGACAAGCTCGCCGTCGGCCGCGCCGACGCGCCCGTCGTGCTCATCGAGTACTCCGACTTCAAGTGCGGCTACTGCGGCAAGTTCGCCCGGGACACCGAGCCCGAACTGGTGAAGAAGTACGTGCAGGACGGCACCCTGCGCATCGAGTGGCGCAACTTCCCGATCTTCGGCGCCGAGTCCGAGGCCGCCGCCAAGGCCGCCTGGGCGGCCGGGCAGCAGGACCGTTTCGACGCCTTCCACGCGGCGGCCTACGCCGGCGGCTCGAAGGAGAAGGGCTTCGCCGAGCCCCGGCTCGTGGAGCTGGCCCAGGAGGCCGGGGTCCCGGACCTGGAGCGCTTCAAGGCGGACATGGCCGGTGAGCAGGCCGCGGCGGCCCTGCGGAAGGACCAGGAGGAGGGCTACCGCATCGGTGTCACCTCCACCCCGTCCTTCCTGCTGAACGGCAGGCCCATCGCCGGCGCCCAGCCGCTGGACACCTTCACGGCGGCCATCGCCAAGGCGAAGGCCGAGGCGGCGAAGCGGTGACCGACATCGGGTACCTGGCCGCCCTGCTGGGCGGCCTCCTCGCGCTGCTCAGCCCGTGCAGCGCGCTGCTCCTGCCGGCCTTCTTCGCGTACTCCATCGACTCCACCTCGCGGCTCCTGGCGCGCACCGGGATCTTCTACGCGGGCCTCGCGAGCACCCTCGTACCCCTGGGGGCGGCCGGCTCGTACGCCGGGCGGTTCTTCCACAGCAACCGCGACCAGCTCGTGTTGGCCGGCGGTTGGCTGATCATCGCGCTCGGCCTGGCGCAGATCCTGGGCCTCGGCTTCGCCCCGAAGCGGATCTCGGAGCTGTCGGGCCGGATCCGGCCGACCACCGCCCTGTCGGTGTACGCGCTCGGCGCGGTCTACGGGCTGGCAGGCTTCTGCGCCGGCCCGATCCTGGGCAGCGTGCTGACGGTCGCGGCGGTCAGCGGCAGCCCCGTCTACGGCGGCGTCCTGCTCGCGGTCTACGCCCTGGGGATGGCCGTGCCGCTGTTCCTGCTGGCCCTGTTGTGGGAGCGGTTCGACCTGGGCAGGCGGCGCTGGCTGCGCGGGCGGGCCCTGCGCGTCGGCCGCTTCGAGCTGCACACCACCTCGCTGCTGTCCGGGCTGTTCTTCATCACGCTGGGCGTGCTGTTCCTCGCCTACGACGGGGCGAGCGCACTGCCGGGGCTGCTGGACGTGGACGACTCGTTCGCCGTGGAGCAGTGGGTCGGCTCGCTGGCGGACGCGGTCCCGGACGCGGCGCTGCTCGCCCTGGTCGCCGCCGGGGCGGCGGCTGTGGGCGTCGTGCAGTGGCGCCGCAGGGAGCGCGCGGCGGCGGCCGAGGCGGAGGGGGAGTAACCACAGAAGGCCCCGTCCGACGGACGGGGCCTTCTTGATGGTGGCTGGGGCCGGGGTCGAACCGGCGACCTATCGCTTTTCAGGCGATCGCTCGTACCAACTGAGCTACCCAGCCACGAAACCGTTTCCGGCTTCAGCGATCCTGACGGGACTTGAACCCGCGACCTCCACCTTGACAGGGTGGCGAGCTAACCAACTGCTCCACAGGACCTTGCAGTGTGCGAGACCAAGTCTTGCACACGGTAATGCGTACCCCCAACGGGATTCGAACCCGTGCTACCGCCTTGAAAGGGCGGCGTCCTGGGCCACTAGACGATGAGGGCTAAAGGCCCGCCGGGCACTTCTCAGCGCGTCGGGGACGTGAGAAGCATATGGGATCCGGGGAGCTATCGCCAAAACGGTTTCCCCCGGAGCGACAATGGCCGGGTGCTGGAGATGACGCGCGAGGAGTTCGAGGAGCTCGTCGCAGAGGCCCTGGACCGGATTCCGCCGGAGCTGACGCGGCTGATGGACAACGTGGCGGTGTTCGTCGAGGACGAACCACCCGCCGACGACCCCGAGCTGCTCGGCCTGTACGAGGGAACTCCCCTGACGGACCGCGGCGAGTGGTACGCCGGGGTGCTGCCGGACCGGATCACCATCTACCGCAATCCCACATTGCGCATGTGCGAGGACCGGGAGAGCGTGGTCGCCGAGACGGAGGTCACCGTGGTGCACGAGATCGCCCATCACTTCGGGATCGACGACGACCGGCTGCACGCGCTGGGCTACGGGTGACCCGGCCGGGTCCGGGGTCGGCTGCGGGGCAGGTTCCCGACGGGCCCGTTCCCGACGGGCCGGCGGAGGCGATCGATCCGGACGTCGACCTGCACGTACCCGCGCAGCGCGCCGAGCCGCAGGCCCGGGTCCTCGCGGCGGTGGCGGTGGGCGGCGCGGCCGGGGGCGCGGCGCGGTACGGGGTCTCCCTGCTGTGGCCGGCCGCGCCCGGGGCCTTCCCGTGGGCGACCCTGTGGATCAACGCCTCCGGCAGTGCGCTGATCGGCGTCCTCATGGTGCTGATCAGCGAGGGCGGCCGGACGACGCCGCATCCGCTGCTGAGGCCCTTCGTCGGGGTCGGCGTGCTCGGAGGCTTCACCACCTTCTCCACCTACGCGGTGGACTTCTCGCGGCTCCTGGACGAGGGGGAGGCGGGGACCGCCCTGGCCTACGGCGCGTTCACGGTGGTGGCGGCGCTCGGCGCGGTGTGGGCGGCGGCCTCGATGACGCGGCTCGCGCTCCGCGGGCGCGGCCCCGGACCCGGCGGCGGTCCGCGGTGAACTGGCTGCTCGTGGTGGCGGGCGCGGCCGTCGGCGCGCCGCTGCGCTACCTGCTGGACCGCGCGGTGCAGGCACGGCTGGACGGCCCGGACGCCGTCTTCCCCTGGGGCACCTTCGTGGTCAACGCGACCGCCTGCCTGATCCTCGGGACGCTGTCCGGGGCGGCGCTCGCGGGGGCCGCCTCCTCGCGGTGGCAGCTGCTGCTCGGGGCCGGGCTGTGCGGGGCGCTGAGCACGTACTCGACGTTCTCGTACGAGACGCTGCGGCTGGCCGAGCGTGGCCGCGGGTTCCTGGCCGCGGCGAACGTGGTGATGTCGGTGCTGGTCGGGCTGGGCGCGGTGCACCTCGGCTCGCAGGTCGCGCGACAGCTCCTCGGCTGAGTTCCGCCGTGTTCCGCGCGAGGTTCGGGCCAGGGGTTCGGCCGAAGGCGTGTCCCTTGTGGGTCAAAGGGAGTTGGGCACATTGACCCGCACATGCGGAAAGTTCATCCACAGGCTCCGGAGGTGCCCCCGTGCGCCAGTTGTCCGCTTCCCTCCGACTGGCCGTCACCGCGCTCGCGGTCGCGGCGACGGCCGGCTGCATGAGCGTCGGTGAGGACGCGGCGAAGCCCGGGCCGGCCGCTTCGGGAGACCGCCGCAGCGGCGCCGAGGCGGGCGCCGGCACCGTCTCGGGGCGGGGCTCCGGGGTCCGCGGCAACGGGCACGGCACGAAGGACGGTACGGGGAGCCAGGGCGGCCGGTCCAAGGAGGACGGCAAGGCCTCCGGCGCGACCGGGGCCTCGCCGAGCGAGGGCGCGCCGAGCGGGCGGCCGGGGGTGCCCGCGCCGTCGGCCGGCCCGGCCGGCGGTGCGGGTGGCGGTGCGGGCGGGCAGGGCCCGCAGCAGCCGACCACGGGTGGTTCGGGCGGACCCGGCGGTCCGGGCGGTTCGGCCGGCGGGCAGCAGACGGCCGGCCCGACCCCGGCGCCGCCGGCGACCACTCCCCCTGTGACGGAACCCACGCCGATTTCGCAGAGTCCGCAGCCGGAGCCGACCGTGGCGCCGGTGCCCGAGCTCTAGGCCCGGCGGGCGCCCGACCGGGCCCGACCGGGCTCGGTCCGGTGCCGCTCCTCAGGGAGTTTCCGCAGGTCAGCGTCCTTTTGGAGGGAGCGACTTGCCAGACCCCGGGGAGGGTGCGTATGGTTATAGATCGTTTGATCCCATTGCCCGGCGCCGAATCCGAAGAGCGCCGTGTGGCGCGTACTCTCCCTAGCCGTGGCTGACCGCATTGAGGCGGTCGATTTGCGATTCACGGAGTTTGGGCGCGTGCCGAGACTCCGGAAGGTTTCGCATTTCGCATGTCCATTTCCAGTTCTGACCGTTCCGTCATGCCCGAGAACGACACCAACGAGATCATCGACGCCGAGGCCCTTGTGGTCACCGAGGCGATCGAGGCCGCTGAGGCGGACGAGATCATCGAGGCTCTTGAGGCCGACGTGAACACCGACGAGTCCTTCGAGGACTCGACCACCGACTTCGACGACGCCGACGCGGACGCCGAGCCCTCGATCACCTTCGGCGACCTCGGTCTCCCCGAGGGCATCGTGCGCAAGCTCGCCCAGAACGGCGTCACCGCTCCCTTCCCGATCCAGGCCGCGACCATCCCGGACGCCCTGGCCGGCAAGGACATCCTCGGCCGTGGCCGTACCGGCTCCGGCAAGACCCTCTCCTTCGGTCTGCCGACCCTGGCCTCGCTGGCCGGTGGTCACACCGAGAAGAAGAAGCCCCGCGCGATCATCCTCACGCCGACCCGTGAGCTCGCCATGCAGGTCGCGGACGCGCTCCAGCCCTACGGCGACGTGCTCGGCCTGAAGATGAAGGTCGTCTGCGGCGGTACCTCCATGAGCAACCAGATCTACGCTCTGGAGCGCGGTGTCGACGTCCTCGTCGCCACCCCCGGCCGTCTGCGCGACATCATCAACCGTGGCGCCTGCTCCCTGGAGAACGTCCAGGTCGCGGTCCTCGACGAGGCCGACCAGATGGCCGACCTGGGCTTCCTGCCCGAGGTCACCGAGCTGCTCGACCAGATCCCCGGCGGCGGCCAGCGCATGCTCTTCTCCGCCACCATGGAGAACGAGATCGGCACCCTGGTCAAGCGCTACCTGTCCAACCCCGTCACGCACGAGGTCGACAGCGCGCAGGGCAACGTCACGACCATGACGCACCACGTCCTCGTCGTGAAGCCGAAGGACAAGGCGCCGGTCACGGCCGCCATCGCCGCCCGCAAGGGCCGCACCATCATCTTCGTCCGCACCCAGCTGGGCGCCGACCGCATCGCCGAGCAGCTCGTCGAGGCCGGCGTGAAGGCCGACGCGCTGCACGGCGGCATGACGCAGGGTGCCCGTACCCGCGTCCTCGCCGACTTCAAGGACGGCTACGTCAACGCGCTCGTCGCCACCGACGTCGCCGCCCGCGGTATCCACGTCGACGGCATCGACCTGGTCCTGAACGTGGACCCGGCCGGCGACCACAAGGACTACCTGCACCGCTCGGGCCGTACCGCCCGCGCCGGCAAGTCCGGTGTCGTGGTCTCCCTCGCGCTGCCGCACCAGCGTCGCCAGATCTTCCGCCTGATGGAGGACGCGGGCGTCGACGCCTCGCGCCACATCGTCCAGGGCGCCGGCGCGTTCGAGCCGGAGGTCGCCGAGATCACCGGCGCGCGTTCGCTGACCGAGGTCCAGGCCGACTCCGCGAACAACGCCGCCAAGCAGGCCGAGCGCGAGGTCGCCGAGCTCACCAAGCAGCTGGAGCGCCTGTCGCGCCGCGCCGTGGAACTGCGCGAGGAGGCCGACCGCCTCGTCGCCCGTTCCGCCCGTGAGCGTGGCGAGGACCCCGAGGCCGCTGTCGCCGAGGTGGCCGAGGCCGCCGAGGCCGAGGTCGCGGCCGCTGCCGCCGCCGCTGCCGCCGAGCTGGCCGCGCAGGAGCGCCGCGAGGAGCAGCGCGCCCAGCGTGACGACCGTGGCAACTTCGAGCGTCGCGACAACCGTGGCGGCGACCGCGGTGGCGACCGTGGCGGCTTCCGCCGCGACGACCGCGGTGACCGCGGTGGCCGTCCGTCCGGTGGCTTCAACCGCGATGACCGTGGTGGCGACCGTGGTGGCTTCCGCCGTGACGACCGTCCGTCGGGTGGCTTCCGTTCCGGTGGCGACCGTCCGTCCGGTAGTTTCCGTCGTGACGACCGTCCGTCCGGTGGCTTCAACCGCGATGACCGTGGTGGCGACCGTGGTGGCTTCCGCCGTGACGACCGTCCGTCGGGTGGCTTCCGTTCCGGTGGCGACCGTCCGTCCGGTGGTTTCCGTCGTGACGACCGTCCGTCCGGTGGCTTCAACCGCGATGACCGTGGTGGCGACCGTGGTGGCTTCCGCCGTGACGACCGTCCCTCCGGCGGCTTCAACCGCGACGACCGTCCCTCCGGCGGCTTCCGTTCCGGTGGCGACCGTCCGTCCGGTGGTTTCCGTCGTGACGACCGTCCCTCCGGTGGCTTCCGCTCCGGTGGCGGCGACCGCCCGTACGGCCGCCGTGACGACCACCGCCCGTCCGGTGGCTCCGGCTCCGGTTCCACCGGTGGCTTCGGTGGCCGTCGTGACGACAAGCCGCGCTGGAAGCGCAACGGCTGATCGCGGCTGAGCTGAACCCCTGAGAAAGGGCCCGTACGACACCACGGTGTCGTACGGGCCCTTTCCGCACTCCCGGGAACTGATGACCAGTAACACCCCTTCGGAAGCCGGTCCCAGGCCCTGCGCGACGCCACCGGACCGCCGGCGACAGGCCGGTCGGCGGATACCCGATCGGCTGACCGGCGCGGTCCGGCTATGCTCTGGGGTGAGCACCTGGAGGGCCATTAGCTCAATTGGCAGAGCAGCGGACTTTTAATCCGTTGGTTGTCGGTTCGAGTCCGACATGGCCTACCGCTCCCGGCGCCCCGTCCGCACTGTGCGGACGGGGCGCCGTGCTGTGTCCGGGGCCGCCGTAAATCGGGTGAACCCCGGGGCGGCCGGCGGTAGCGTCACCGCCGTGACTCCGGTTCTGCGTACCGCGCGCCTGCTGCTCGACCCGTACACGCCCGAGGACGAGGAAGCCTTCGTGGCCCTCTTCCAGGACCCCCGGGTCTCCCGGTGGATGGGCGACGGCCCCGCCACCGAGGCCGAGGACCGCGCCCTGTTCGGGCGGGTCTTCACGAAGGTCTACGCCGAGGGACTCTTCGACGTCTGGGCCGTGCGCAGGGACGGCCGACTGGTCGGGCACGCCGAGATCAAGCGGACCGACGAGGTCGACGGCCACGAGATCATCTACGCTCTGGCCCCCGAGGCCTGGGGATCCGGCCTCGGCACCGAGATCGCGGAGGCGGTCGTCGCGTACGGCTTCACCGGCCTCGGCCTGGCCGAGGTGCACGCCACGGTGGCCGCGCCCAACACCGCCTCTCTCGCGCTGCTCACGCGCATCGGCTTCGCCCACGTCCGTGACGTGCGCGAGGACGACGGCTCCACCACCCATGTCCTGACCCGCCACCGCGAACGGGCCGCCGCCTGACGGCATATCCGCGCGCAACGGGGAGCGCCCCGCCCGAGGGATCGGGCGGGGCGCTTCGGGGTGTGGGGAGGTGCGATCAGGCGTGGGTGCGGCGGCGACGGCCGAGCCAGGCGGCAGCCGCGCCGAGCGCGACCAGCGCCGCGGCGAGGCCGGCGTACAGGCCGGTGGACGAGCCGGCGCCGGTGGTGGCCAGCGAGCCCGTGGAGGAGCCCGTGGTCGTCACGTTGGAGTTGCCCGTGGAGGTGGCGACGGCCTGCTGCACGGCGGAGGAGGAAGTGGAGGAGGGGGTCGGGGACGGGGTGGTGGTGGTCGGGTTGGTCGTCGGCTCGGTCGGCGCCGGCGCCGTGCTCGGGACCAGCGGGAACTGCACCGGGACGGTCATGAGCGGCCAGGTGTTGCCCTCGGCCTTGCGGACTTCGGCCTCCATCGTGATGACGGTCCGCTTCGTCAGCTTGGTGTCCTTGCCCAGGCTGAGGCGCAGCGGCTGGGTGTGGACGCCGGAGGCGGCGCCGAAGCCCTTGGCGATGCGCGGCAGCTCGTAGCGGCTGTCCTTGGCGTTCACGTCCTGCCAGCGGCCGTCGATCAGAGCCTGGAGCCGGAAGTCGGCGTTCTGCGCGCCCGGGTGCGACAGGGTCAGGCTGGTGGCGAGGGCGGTGCCGAACGTGCCGTCGCCGGTGGCCTGGTAGTTCAGGTCCAGGTGGGCGCGCGGCTCCTGGCCGTCCTGGCCCCAATTGACCTGCTTGAACCAGGTCTTCAGCTCGCCCGTCTTGATCTGCGGGTCGACCTTGAAGAGGTGGGAGTCGGCGCCGCCGGGGGCGACGGAGTTGTTGTAGCTGGTGGCGGTGAAGTTGAAGTCGCCGTTGTTCGTGGGGTAGTTCGCGCCGAGACCGATGGTGACCTTCCAGGTCATCTTGCCGTTCGCGGGGATGTCGAAGCCGGCGCCG
Organism: Streptomyces sp. CLCI03; assembly: GCF_053615355.1. NCBI lineage: Bacteria > Bacillati > Actinomycetota > Actinomycetes > Kitasatosporales > Streptomycetaceae > Streptomyces > Streptomyces sp. CLCI03. Next base: position 4,328,808 of record NZ_CM132132.1, read on the forward strand.
GGCTTCTTGGCGGACGGGGAGAACAGGCCCTGCCACTCCCCGTCCTGCCCGCCCACCGAGGACTTGGTCGCCGGGGCGTCCACCGCCTCGACCTTGAAGACGACGTCGTTCTCGTCCAGCAGGCTCGGACCCTTCGGGTCGAGGAGCAGCCACGGCTTGTACTCGACGGCCTTGCCGGTCGGGTTCTTCACCGTCAGGTCGAAGGTCTCGGTGGCGCCGCCGCGGGACAGCGGGCCGCTGGGGACGGGAGCGCCCATCTCCGTGCGCAGTACGGCGTGGTCGTCGGCGGCGGGTGCGGCGGACGCGGCGGTGGCCGAGAGCGGCAGCAGAGTGGTGACAACGCCGGCGACGACTGCGATGGCGGCTGCGGTGCGAACGGACATGGTGGACTCCCCCCAGGAATCACGAGGGCATCGGCAGAGTGCCGAGCCGGTTGGTGTGGTCTGTGTCGTCCGGCCGGTTCGTGTTCCCCCTGGCCTCGGCGACAGATGAATCTTCGCCCGGATCCGATCGCGGAATCATCCGTGCAGTGTCACTGCCGTGCAACAGAGATGATCTTCGTTCGCGGGGTGCTGGATTCGGCCATCTTTAGGGCCTTGACCTGCGGCGATGCCGGTTCCGGGGTGGGTCGGGGACCAATTGGTGAAGGGCTCCTCCCCGATGGCGTAGAGTTGTGTTCACCGACGCGGGGTGGAGCAGCTCGGTAGCTCGCTGGGCTCATAACCCAGAGGTCGCAGGTTCAAATCCTGTCCCCGCTACTGAAGACGAAGGCCCGGTTCCCTTGGGAACCGGGCCTTCGTCGTGTTCCCGTTCCTCCTCGTGCCCTGTCACCCGTCACCTGTCACCCGTACGGCCACCGCCGGGTCGCCGTACGCCCGCTCCTGCCGCCAGCCTTGAGGGGCGCGGCGGCGGGCCCGCACCCGTGGAGCGCGGGGACCGGGCGGCAGGAGAGCGTGTGGTGGGGCTGGGCCGGAAGAGCGGGGGTGGCGGGCGGCGTGCGGCCGGCGTCGGGAGCGGTCCGGCCCGCCGGGTGCTCCGGGTGCTGCCGGGCGTGCTGATCGCCGTCGGGATGGTCTTCGACGTGCTGACCCCGCCCAGTTTCACCGGGTCCCCGTTCTTCACCGCGGCCCCGCTGATCGCCGCCCCGCTGTTCACCCTGTGGGCCACGGCCCTGACCGGCGGTCTGGCCGTGTGCGCCGTGTTCGTGCTGCACATCCTCAACGGCACCAGCCTGCAGGTCGAGGCGCTGACCGAGTTGGTGACCGTACTGACCGTCGCCGGGCTGGCGCTCCTGATCAACCGGATGGTGCGGCGCAGCGGTGAGCGGCTCGCCTCGGCGCGCGGGATCGCCGAGGCCGCGCAGCGGGCGGTACTGCCGAAGCCCGCCGAGCGCATCGGGGGGCTGCACGTCTCCGCCTGGTACGAGGCCGCGCAGGCGGACGCCTTCATCGGCGGGGATCTGTACGCGGTCCAGGAGACCCCGTACGGGGTGCGGCTGGCGGTGGGCGACGTACGGGGCAAGGGGCTGGGGGCGGTGGAGGCCGTCGCGGTGGTCCTCGGGGCGTTCCGGGAGGCGGCGGAGACCGAGCCCACGCTGGAGGCGCTGGCGCAGCGGCTGGAGCGGGCGCTGGCCCGCGAGGGCACGCGGCGCGACAGCCTGGACGCGGTGGAGGGGTTCACCACGTGCGTGCTCGGGGAGGTCCCGCCGGGCGCGGGCGCGCTGCGGCTGCTCAACCGGGGCCACCCCGAGCCGCTGCTGCTGCACGCGAACGGGGACCTGGCGGTCCTCGCTCCGGCGGAACCGGCCCTGCCGCTCGGCATGGGGGAGCTGGGTGGTTGGCCGGACCTGGTGCAGGAGTGGGCCTTCCCGGCCGGGACCACCCTGCTGCTGTACACGGACGGGTTGACCGAGGCCCGGGACGGCGTGGGGGATTTCTACGATCCGGCGGCCCGGTTGCGCGGGCGGATCTTCCCCGGTCCGCAGGCGCTGCTCAGCGCGCTCAGCAGTGACGTGCGCCGGCACACGGGCGGCGGGGCGACGGACGACATGGCGCTGCTGGCGGTGGGTCGGCCGGGGGAACGGGAGCCGGAGCGCCGGCGGACCGTGCCGGTGGTGCCGCGCGGCGATGCGATGTGACGTTCCGTAGGTGAATGAATGCTTTCCGCAAGCAACGTGACGGATCGTCATTTCAGGCCTGTGGCTGAACTGATAGGGGAGTCGCTTGATTTTTGCCCTGGTTGGGATGGGTTTGCTGGAGAAAGGTATGGCCAAAGCCAGTCGGTGTGTGGCTGATTGGTGGGAACGATCAAGCGGAGAAGCTTGGAATCACTCCCCTACGTCTATTACCTTTCGATAACGCAGCGCGGTCGTCCCAGCCGTCGCAAGAGACGGCACCGTGCGCGCGCGCGTCTCTGCGCGTCGATGAGGAGTGTGCCCCGGTGGCCTCCAACTTGCCTGCCCCTGAAGGCATCGAGATCCAGGAGCAGCCGCCCACCGCGGGTGCCTGGGGCGAGTGGAATCCCACCGAGGACTCGGTGCGCCCGGTCCGCGGCAAGCATCGGGTCGCCAAGCAGCGCGGGGGACTTGCCCGCAGCTCCACCGTGCTCGGCGTCGGCGTCATCGCGGCGGTCGGCGCGGGTGGCATCGCCACCGCGCAGGACCGGCCCCAGGTCGCGATATCCCTGCCGGCCCTCCCCGACATGATGACCGGGGGCAAGGCCCAGCAGGAGGAGGACGGTTCCGGATCGGCTGCCGCGACGGGCGAGCGGACCGGGATCATCGCGCAGCAGTCCGCCGAGGGCCCGGACGCCGGCGAGGTGCTGCGCAACCGCATCCTCCAGCAGGCCGAGTCCCAGCAGGACGCCGCCGAGGCGAAGGCCCGGGCGGACGCCGAGCTGGCCGCGCAGCAGGCAGCCGCGCAGGAGGCCAAGCAGAAGCTGGAGGAGGCCCGCAAGGCCGCCGAGGAGGCCAGGACGCAGGCCGAGGCCAAGGCCAAGGAGGAGGCCGAGGCGAAGGCCGCGGAAGCGGCGGCGGCCAAGGCCGAGCAGGAGCGCCTCGCCCAGCCGTCCGGCAGCTACTCCCTGCCCACCTCCGCCTACACCCTCACCTCGCACTACGGCGACTCCGGCTCCATGTGGTCATCGGGCCACCACACCGGCCTCGACTTCGCGGCCCCGACCGGGACCCCGGCCAAGGCCGTGGCCGCCGGGAAGATCACCTCGGCCGGCTGGTCCGGCGCGTACGGCTACCGCATCGTGCTGGAGCTCCCGGACGGCACGGAGATCTGGTACTGCCACCTCTCCTCGATGTCGGTGACCTCCGGCACGGTCGGCGCCGGCGAGACCATCGGCCGCGTCGGCGCCACCGGCAACGTCACCGGACCTCATCTCCACCTGGAAGTACGCAAGGGCGGTTCGACGCAGGACCCGTTGGCGTGGCTGAACTCCAAGGGCCTGAACGTCTGAGACCCGGGGGCGTCGTCAGTCCGACGCGGTCCGGGCACGTCCGTCCGCGCGGCCGCCGGGTCCAGCGGGTCGAACCACGGCGGAATCAGTTCCTCCATGACCGCCGCCCGGGCCAGCGCGGGACCCGCCGTCGCCCGCGACCGCCAGAGCCGGTCCAGCAACTCCCGCTCCCGGCGGGCGAAATCCCGCTCCCGTGCGGGGCCGCCGCGCCGCGCCCGGTGCCGTAGCAGTGCCAAGGCCGCCGCGTCCGCCTCGTAGCGGGCGACCGTACGTCCGGCGGCCCGGCCCCCGCTGTCCCGGGCCAGGGCGCGGGCCAGCGAGCGGGCCGGCATCGAAGCCAGGGCCGGGACCTCGGCAGGGCCGAGCCAGCCCGCGGCCGCGTACGGCGCGAGCTCGTCCTCGACGGCCCGCAGCCGGTCCCGCCTTATCCGCACGGCCAGCCACACCAGCAGCCCGAACACCGGAACCATCACGCAGCTGTAGACCACGTAGAACCCGTGGTCCCCGAACTGCGAGGAACCGTTCCACAGCGCGTGCATGCCCATGGCCAACGCCAGGCCGAGCAGCGGCGGCCAGATCCGGCGCGCACGGCGGGCGCCGAGGGCGGCCACGCCGAAGCCCAGTCCGGTGAGCACGGTGAACAGCGGGTGCGCGAACGGCGACAGCACTATCCGTACGAAGAAGGTCGCCGCCGTCACCGATTCCAGCGCGCCGCTGCGGTCGGCCAGGTCCTCCACGAAGGCGTTGCCCAGGTAGAGGATGTTCTCGGTGAAGGCGAACCCGGTGGCGGTGAAGCCGGCCACCACGAACCCGTCGGCGGGGCCGGTGAAATGCCGTCTTCGGAACGTGAACACCAGCAGCAGGGCGGCCGCCTTGGCGCTCTCCTCCACCACCGGGGCGACGGCCACCGAGCCGAGGTGATCGGCCGCGGAGGCGTCGGTGGTGGTCGCGGCTATCCACTCGGTGGCGAAGTTGTTGGCCAGTATCGCGATCAGAGCCGCGGTGCAGGCCCCCCAGCCGAAGCAGAACAGCAGCTGCGACCAGGGCGCGGGCGCGGCCCGGCCCAGCCACCGGAAGGCCGCCATGAGCGGCGCCACCGGCAGCAGGGCCAGACCGAGACCGACGAGGAAGCCGGAGGTCCCGGTCTGTTCCCGCACGAGTTCGAGGATCGCGATCCCGGTCGCGGCGAGCAGGCTGAGGAGCACGCAGGTGCGGACCGTGCCGGACGGACGTGGCAGTACGAGTTGGAGCGCTCGGTACACACCACGACCCTAGCCGGCCGCTCTGACACGCGCGGTGACCTTGTCAGTTCTCCGTGCGACGGAAGAGCAAGTCGTGTACGAGGTGGCCCTTGTCGAGGCCCTGGCCCTCGAAGCGGGTCAGCGGCCGGAAGGCGGGGCGCGGGGAGAAGCCGCCGTCGGGCTGCGTGTTCTCGAAGTCCGGGTGCGCGGTGAGCACTTCGAGCATCTGCTCGGCGTACGGCTCCCAATCGGTCGCGCAGTGCAGTACGGCCCCCGGCGCCAGGCGGGTCGCGGCCAGCGTGAGGAAGTCGGGCTGGATCAGCCGGCGCTTGTGGTGGCGGGCCTTGGGCCACGGGTCCGGGAAGTACACGCGCATCCCGGCCAGGGAGTCGGGCGGCAGCATCTCGCGGAGCAGGATGATCGCGTCGCCGTTGGCCACCCGGATGTTGGTCATGCCGCCGCGCTCGGCGAGGGCGAGCAGGTTGCCCTGCCCGGGGGTGTGCACGTCGGCGGCGAGGATCCCGGTGTCGGGGTCCTCGGCGGCCATCTGGGCGGTGGCCTCGCCCATGCCGAAGCCGATCTCCAGGACGACGGGGAGCCCGCCGAAGAGAGCGTCGAGGTCGATGACCTCGTGGCCGTCGATGTCCAGGCCCCAGGTGCCCCACAGGCGCTTCAGGGCCTCGCCCTGGCCGGTGGTGACCCGGCTGCGCCGGGGCTGGAAGCTCCGGATCCGCCGCTCGTGGTGCGAGCCGGCCGGGTCCGGCGCGGGCCCGTCGGGGAAGCGGGGCTCGGTGCGCCACTTGGGCGGCACGTACGAGTTCGTCTCCGGCGCGGCGTCCGGGAGGCGGGGCGACTGGGGATTCAGGGACTCAGACACAATGCGCTGATTCTACGACGGGGGGTGCGGGAGCCGCCGCGCGAGCGGCTCCCGCACCCCTCCCGAAGCGCCGCTCAGGCCGAGCCGAGGGTCCGCAGGGCGCGGGTGGCGATCTCGCGGCCGATCGGGAGCGAAGCGGTCGCCGCGGGCGAGGGAGCGTTGAGGACGTGGACCGTGCGCGGGGCGTCCCGGATCAGGAAGTCGTCCACCAGGGTGCCGTCGCGCAGCACGGCCTGGGCGCGGACCCCCGCCGCGGCCGGGTGCAGATCGGCGGCGGTGACGGCCGGCAGCAGGCGCCGTACCGCCCGGGTGAAGGCCTGCTTCGACAGCGAGCGGTGGATCTCGCCCGTCCCGTACCGCCAGTGCCGTGCCGCCATCCGCCAGGATCCCGGCCAGGCCAGCTCGTCCGCGATGTCCCGGGGCCGCACCGTCGACCAGCCGTACCCCTCACGGGCCAGCGCGGGCACGGCATTGGGTCCGACGTGGACGCCGCCGCCGATGCCCCGGGTCAGGTGCACCCCGAGGAAGGGGAACGCCGGGTCGGGCACCGGATAGACCAGGCCCCGGACCAGGTCCGGCCGCGCCAGGTCGTAGTACTCGCCACGGAAGGGGATGATCCGCATGCCCGGGTCGTCTCCGGCGAGGCGGGCGATCCGGTCGCACTGGAGGCCCGCGCAGTTCACCAGCACCCGCGCCCGGACCACCAGGCCGGACGTGGTGCGCACCGCCACGGCCGACGCGCGCCGGGAGATCAGGTCCACGGCGCCGCCGTAGACGATCTCCGCGCCCGAGGACTCCGCGAGCTGGGCGCTCACCTGGCCGTAGTCGACGATCCCGGTGCTGCCGACATGGATCGCGGCGAGCCCGCGCACCTCCGGCTCGTACTCCGTGATCTGCGCCGGGCCGAGCTCGCGCACCGGGATGCCGTTCTCCCGGCCGCGCTGGACCAGGGCGTGCAGCCGCGGCAGCTCCTCCCGCTCCGTGGCGACGATCAGCTTGCCCGTCACCTCGTGCGCGATGCCGTGCTCCGCGCAGAACTTGACCATCTCGGCCGCCCCGCTCACCGCGAAGCGCGCCTTCAGGGAACCCGGGCGGTAGTAGATCCCGCTGTGGATCACCCCGCTGTTGCGGCCCGTCTGGTGCCGGGCCGGACCCGACTCCTTCTCCAGGACCACGACCCTGGTCCCCGGAGCCAGGCGCGACAATGCATGCGCCGTCGACAGGCCGACGATTCCGCCGCCGATCACCAGCACATCGCAGTCCACGCCGCCACCCACGCTGACACCTCCCACCCCTGCATACTGCACCCCGGCACCGACAACCCGGCCACGCGGCCCCCGGAAGACAGGTCCTACGCCGGCGCCACCAACAGCGGCCGGGCCCGCTCCCGCAGCTCCGCCACCCGCGGCTCGTCCCCGTACGGTTCCAGGCGGTGCAGCAGGTCCCGTACGTATTCGGTCGTCCGCGCCGAGGAGATCCTGCCCGCCACTTCCACCGCTCGGGTGCCCGCCGCGCAGGCCGCGTCGAGATTGCCCGACTCCAGCTCGGCGACCGCGCTCACCACCAACCGCAGGCCGTGCGAGCGCACGTACTCCTCGGTGGGCCGCGACAGGGCCTGCTCGGTGAACCGCCGTACCTGCCGGGGCAGTTTCAGGTCCCGGTAGCACTCCGCGGCATCGGCCGCGAAACGGTCGTACGAGTAGAAACCCAGCCAGGTCGGATCCGGATCGCCCGCCCGGGACCGCTCCAGCCAGCCCTCCGCCGCCCGCAGCGCCGCCCCGGCGGCCGTCGAATCGCCCGCCTTCGCGTGCGCCCGCGCCTCGACCAGCCGGAAGAAGCTCATGGTGCGGGCGGTGGCCAGCCCCCGGTTGCGCTCGACGGCGGCCTGCGCGAGGTCCACCCCCTCGTCTGGGAAGTCCCGGTAGGTCGCCTGCAGCGACATCGAGGCCAGCACGTAGCCGCCGAGCGGTACGTCCGCGGCCGCGCGGGCGAGCCGGAGCGCCTGGATGTAGTAGCGCTGGGCCGCTTCCTGCTGACCGGTGTCGAAGGCCATCCACCCGGCCAGTCGGGTCAGTTCGGCGGTCGCGCCGAACAGCGCGCGGCCCACCTCGTCCGTGTAGGAGCCGAGCAGCAGCGGCGCCGCGTCCACCCGCAGGCACTCGGGCACCATCGACGAACGCCAGTCCCCGCCGCCGTACTTGGAGTCCCAGCGGCGCGCGTCCTCGGCGGCCTCGCGCAGCTTGGACACATCGCTGTGGCCCACGCGCTGGCCGTGGTCGCGCGGCGTTTCGGGTCCGGGCTGGGCGGGCACAACGGTGGACGGCGGGCCTGTCGCCGGTCCCGTCATCGCGCCTGCCAGACCTGTCATCGGGCCGGTCGTGCGGCCGTCCGGGGAGGACCGGGGACCTGGCGCCGTCGCCTCGCGCGCCGGTACGTCGTGAGCCGAGGGGGTCGCTGATACGGGGCTCCGGACCATGGAATGCCGCGCCGCGGGGTCGAGCGTCGCGGAGCCGCCGTCGGTCGAGCCGTCGGTCGCCGCGTCGTCGGCCGTCGGGGCACCGGGCGTCGGGGCGTCGGCCGCCGAGACACCCGTCGTCGCGGCATCGGCCGTCGTCGGGCCGGTCGCCGTCGGGCCGGGCGTGAGGTGCGGGGCCCGGCTGCCCGCCGGTTCCCGGGCCACCGAGCTGTCGGCGGGAGATATCAGCCAGCGCGAGGCGGGCGTCGCGTACGCCGCCACGGAGAACGAGCCCGCGAGCGACTGCCAGATCCCGCCACCGCCGCGCCGCCCGGCGAGGTCGAGCCGGTAGAGGTCGGTGGCCGAGCGCACCGCCGCGCCCACGTCGCGCGGGAAGGCCAACCCGACCTCGGGCGCGGGGTCCGCGTCCGCCAGTCCGATCTCGTGCAACGGCACCGGCCGGCCCAGCTTCGCGCCGATCGCGGCGGCGATCAGATGCGGGGCGGCGCCCTGCGGCACCATCCCCTTCGACACCCACCGGGCCACCGACGTCTTGTCGTACCGAAGCGTCAGGCCGCGCTGTGCGCCGAGGTCGTTGACCCGCCGGGCCAGCCCGGCGTTGCTGATGCCCGCGAGGGCGAGGACGGCGCCGAGCTTCTCATTGGGCTCGCGGAGCTCCCTGGACATGCGCCACCCCTCGTCACACGCGGAACGCAGACGCCGCCGGGGCATAGGCGCCCGGCATTTCGTAAACCCAGCGTAGTTCCCCGCCTCCCAAGCGTTAAGGCCCTTACTTCCGTATGGCGGGATTGTTGTCCGTTTGCACAGTCCGCCCCGGACCCGGTGCCGGGGCGCACGTGTCAGCGCGTGCTCCGCCCGTGTGGCCGTGCGCCCGCCCGTGCGCTCTGGCCGGTCCCCGGACCCGGCGATTCGATGTGCGGTGCGTGGGTCGGCCCGCCGCCTGACCGGGCGGGTCGGGGGATGCCGCTGCCTCAATCCCCGCGGGTGGCGGAACGGTCCGGGGGGTGGAATGCGCCCCCCGGACCGCGCCCCCGCGTCGGGTGCCGGCGGCCCGTGACGGCTCTTCCGGCGGCCGAAGAATGGCTGAAAGCGACCTATGGGGCGGTGGGAACGGAACGCCAAATACCGAGTTGCCGGGGCGTGTTCGTTTGCGTGTGCGCCCCCTTTAACCACTCTCGCACGCCTGTCCCGTGGCAGCATGGACCCCGAGCCACCCGGGGTCCCGCGGCCGCGCCCTCAGCGCTGTCCGTGCTGCCTGTGCCCCGGTCATGTGCCCACGGGCTGGGGAGGCGGCGGTGCGCTGGTTGGTGGGTTGGAGCAGTATCGCCGCGAGCTTCGGCACGGCCGGAAGGGTCTCCGGCCAGAGCTCCGGTCAGGCCTCCGGCCAGGGCGGATACGGCCAGGGCGGATACGGCGACGGCGGATACGGCCACGGCGGTGCGCCCCTGCGCGGCGGCCTCGCGGACGCCGCCCATGCGGACGACCCGGGCGCGGACGCGGAACGCACCGTCCACCCCGTCGGCGCACAACTGCTCTGGGGAGACCCCGACCCCCTCTGGGCCGTCGGCGACTGGCGCCCCGACGAGATCCGCACGGTCACCGCCGATCCCGCCGACCCCTTCACCCGGCTCGCGGTCCTCGGCTGCTGCGGCGCGACCGACGCCGAACTGCGTCGCGCCCTCTACGCCGCCCGCGGCGGCGCGCTGCGCCACCTCACCCAGTGGTCCGGCAGCTACACCGCCGTCGTCCAGGCCGGCCGCCGCATCACCGTCGTCGGCGACCTCGCGGGTGCCCGGCCCGTCTTCTACACCCCCTGGGCGAGCGGCACGGCGTACGCCACCGCCGCCCTCCCGCTCGCCGACCTCATCGAGGCGCAGCTCGACATCGGCCATCTCGCCGCCCTGCTGGCCTGCCCGGACAGTCCCGAGGCGCTGGGCGACGGCACACCGTACGCCGGGGTCCGGCGCATCCCGCCCGGGCACGCGCTGATCCTGCGCGAGGGCTCCCGCGAGATCACCGGCTACGAGCAGGTCGCCTCGCTCGCCGTGGCCGCCCCCGAGGCCGACGCCGAGCGCGCGGTGGAGGGCGTACGGGAAGCGTTGGTGGATGCCGTGCGCGCCCGGCTCACGGCTCCGCGGCATGCTCCCGACACCCTGCCGCCGTACGATCCCGGCCCCGTGCCCGGAATGGGGCCCGCCGATCGGCGTGCCGCCCGGGGCGCCCCGGCCCCCGGGGTGGGCGCCGACCTCTCCGGCGGCAGCGCCTCCGCGACCCTGGCGCTGCTGGCGGCCGGACTGCCGGGCGCGCCGGGCACCCTGCTCAGTCCCGCCGGGGCGCGGCTGTTGGCCGTCACCTTCAACGACCTGGCGACCCCGCAGGGGCGCGAGGCCGAGCTGGAACGGGCCAGGGTCATCGCGGCGGACCCGCGCCTGCACCACGTCGTGGTCGCCGCCGCCGCGGAGGCCCTCCCGTACGCCGAGCTCGACGGCCCGCTGACCGACGAACCCGGTCCCTCGCTGGTCTTCGCCGCCCGAGAACGGCGCCGACTGGCGGCCGGCTCGGCCGACCACTTCACCGGCCACGGCGCCCGCCAGGTCCTGGACGCCCACCCGGCCCGCATGGCCGACCTCCTGATGGACCGCCGGCGACGGCACCTGCTGCGCCCGGTGGCGGCGCTGGCGCGTTCGGCCTCCGCCTCCGGAGCCTCCGGGGAGTCCCTGCTGGTGCCGCTCACCGTGTACTCGGCGGCCCGAAGACTCGCCCGTACGTCGTACCGCGCGGGCATGGAGGCCGCCGCGGCCCGGCTCCGCGAGGGCGGGGTCACCGAGAGATCCTCCGGTCCGGTGGACGCTTCCCTCGCCGCCCTGACCTGGTCCCGCCCGGGACCGGCGGCCGGCTGGCTCACGGGGGAGGCGCTGGCGGAAGTATCGATCCGTCTGACGGTCGCGGCCGGCCGGCCGCCGCTGTCGCTGCGGCCCGGGGAGGCCCGCGCCCGCTCGCTGCTCGCCCGCCACGCCGCCGACCACCGGGTCTTCGAGCAGGCCGTGGAGGTCCGCAGCCAGCGGTTGCACGCCCCCTTCCTGGACAACCAGGTCGTACGGGCCGCCCGCGCCCTGCCCGAGTCCCTGCGGGTCCAGCCCGGTGCCCGGGCCGCGATCCTGCGCAGCGTCCTGTCCTCGGCGGGGGTGCGCGAGTTCCCGCCGGGCTGGGGTGCCACCGACCGCGAGCCGAACGAGACGGCGACCCGGCTGGGGCTGCGCGCCGCCCTGAACGGCCTGTTGGACCTGTTCGAGTCGCCGTTGCTCGCGGACGCCGGGCTGATCGAGGCCCGGGTCGTGCGCCAGGCCCTGCTCGACGCGGCGGACGGGCACCCGGTCCCGCTGGACGGGCTGGCGGAACTGGTCTCGATGGAGCTGTGGCTCGGCCGGCTGCTGGCCCGGCGCGGCACCTGCTGGACGGGTACCTCCGCGGCGCGGCGCCGGGCGGTGCCCGAGGGAGTCCCCGTGCACCGCCCGGCGCTGTCATGACGGTCGCCCCGCCGGCCGCTGCTCCCGCTCCTGCTCCTGCTCCTGCTCCTGCTCGGGTTCCGGGTCCGGGTCAGGCGGCGAGCACCAGGGCGGTCGCGATCGCCGGGCCGAAGGCCCCGCCCAGCTGGTAGCAGAGGGCGAACAGGCCGATGGCCGTGGGGCGCTGGGGATCGGGGGCGCTCGACGCGGCGTGCATCGACAGCACCGCGTTGGCGCCGGTCGCCGCGAAGGTCCCGCCCACGGTGGCGACCAGCAGCAACGGCCCCCAGCTCGCGAAGACCGCGATCGCCGCGGCCGCCGCGCCGACCCCGACGAGCACCGAACGGACGGCCACCCGGCTCATGCGGGCGGACGCCGCGGCCAGGAGCCAGGAGAGCGCGGATCCGGTGAGCAGCGCCACGAGCTGACCGGTGCCCGCGGTACCGGCGTCCCAGCCGGCCCGGTCGGCGAGCAGCCGGGGCACGGAGAACAGCAGGGTGAAGTACGAGCCCGAGAGCGCGAGCGCGAGCAGCGCGGAACCGAGGAAGAGCGGCTTGCGGATCAGCGAGGCCGGGACGAATCCGTCGGGCTGCCGGCGGAAGTGGAGCGCGAGCAGCGTGGCGGCGACGGCCGAGGAGCCGAGGGCGGCGACCGGCGCGTGGGGCAGCAGGACCAGGGCGGTGACGAACGCCGTGAGCAGCGCCGCGCCGCGGACGTCGAACCTGCCTCCGGGTGCGGTCCCCGGGGCCGTCGGGGCCGCCGAGGCGGCCGGGGTCGTCGGGGTCGTCGGGGTGGCAGAGGCCGTCGCGTACCGGCTCACCATGGGGACCGCCAGGACCGCGATCACGGAGACGCAGAGCGAGAGGCGCCACGAGACGGCGTGGGCGAGCTGTGCGCCGAGGAGCGGGCCGGACGCGCCGAGGATGCCGAAACCGGCGCTGATCACGCCCATCCGGCGGGCCGAGCCGGCCAGGCTCATGGCGACCGCCGTGAGGCCCGCGCCGCCGGCGGCCTGCGCGGCCCGTCCGGTGAGGGTGAGCGGCAGCCAGGGGGAGGCGGCGACGAGGAGGGTGCCGCCGACGAGGAGCGCCGAGGCCACGCGGAGCGCTGCCCGCAGGCCGCGGCGGCGCAGCAGTCCGGCCAGCAGCGGCGTGCCGACGGCCATGGCCCAGGCGTAGGAGGCGACCAGCCAGGTGGCGGTCGAGCCGCTCACCCCGAGGGCACGGGCCATGTCCGGAAGGATCAGGACGGGGGCGTTGGCCCCGGCGGCCAAGGGGGTGGCCAGCAGTGCCAGCCATAAGACGGGAACGGGGCCGAGCCGGGGGCGGGACGCGGCGCGCGCTGTCGTGGTGGCCGTCGTGGCGCTGGCAGTGGCGGTGGCAGTGGTCGTGGTCATGCGGGTGCCCCGTTCCATTCATCTCAAGACTGAGAATCTCAACGTTGAGATAAAATCATCCACTCCTCTCAACGTCAAGTGTCTCAACGTTGAGATATCTTGTCGGTGTCAGGGATCGAGGGACGCGAGCGATGGAGGACAGCGCATGAGCGACGCAGTGGACGCGATCGTCGGCCAGTGGACGGCGGAGCGCCCCGATCTGGCGGCAGGCCTGTGGCCGGTGGAGGTGGTGGCCCGCATCCAGCGGATGACCCGCGTCATCGACAAGCAGCAGAAGGCCTTCGCGGCCGAGCACGACCTGGAGGTGGGCGAGCTCGACATCCTCTTCACCCTCTGCCGCTCCGGCCCCCCGTACGCGCTGACCGCCGGCGCCCTCATCCCGGCCGCCATGGTGACCTCCGGCGCGATCACCAACCGCATCGACCGCATGGAGGCCAAAGGCCTGGTCGAGCGGGTGCGGGACGGTCGGGACCGCCGCACCGTGCGGATCCGGCTGACCGAACAGAGCCTCGCGCTGACGCAGTTGATGATCGCCGAGCATCTGCGCGGCTACGCGGAGCTGCTCGCCCCGCTCGACCCCGCCACCTGCGCCACGATGGCCCAGGCCCTGCGCACGCTCCTGGAAGTCAACGGGGACACCTCGATCTCCTGAGGTGCGGCCGGGCGCCACGCCACCCCGACAAGCCGTGCAGAATTGCCCGGTGCGGTATCTCATCCTCGGCGTCACGGAGGCGCGCGACGAGACCGGCGCCCCTCTTCCCATGGGCGGCGCCCGCTTGCGCGCGCTCCTCGCCGCCCTCGCCCTCCGGGCGGGCCGCCCGGCCTCCGTCGCCGAACTCGTCGACGACGTCTGGGGCGACGACCCGCCCCACGACGCCCCCGCCGCCCTCCAGGCCCTCGTCGCCCGGCTGCGCCGCGCCCTCGGCGGTCGGGACGCCGTCCGCTCCGTTCCCACCGGCGGCTACCTCCTGGCCGCCGCCCGCGACGACATCGACCTGCACCGCTTCGACCGGCTGGCGGTCCAGGGCGGCCAGGAACTGGCCACCGACCCGGCCGCCGCCTCCCGCACCCTGCGCACCGCCCTCGCCCTCTGGCGCGGACCCGCCTTCGCCGACCTGCCCGAGCCCGCCCGCGCCGCCCATGCGGCCGTCGCCGAGGCACGCCGCTCCGGCGCCCTCCGCCAGCGCATCGAGGCCGACCTGCGCTGTGGCGCGACCGCTCCGGCGGCACTCCTGCCCGAGATAGAGGCGCTGGTCCAGGAGTCCCCGTACGACGAGTCGCTTCGCGCGCAGCAGCTGCGTGCCCTGCGCGCCGCCGGTCGCCCGGCCGAGGCCCTCGCCGCGTACGAGCACACCCGCCGCGCCCTCGCCGACGGCCTCGGCACCGACCCGGGCCCCGAACTCGCCGCCCTGCACGCGGAACTCCTCCGACCGCAGCCCCTGCCCCCGCAGCCCCCGCAGCCACAAGCGCAGCCCCGACCCGAGTTCCCCGACACCGCGGGCGCCGACGAGACCCCTGACGCCGCCGAGGTCGTCCGTGGGAATCTGCGGCCCCGTCTGACCTCGTTCGTCGGCCGCGAGCCCGAACTGGCGGCCCTCCGCGGCGACCTGGGCCGCCTGCGGCTCATCACCCTCACCGGCCCCGGCGGTTCCGGCAAGACCCGCCTCGCCGAGCACGCCGCCGCGGCCCACCCCGAGGCCGGCTGGATCGTCGAACTCGCCCGGTTGGACCAGCCCGCCGCCGTGCCCGGCGCCGTCCTGAGCGCCCTCGGCCTACGGGAGAGCTCCCTCGTCGCCCGCGAGGCCCCGACCCCGGCCGCCGACCCCACCACCCGCCTCGTCGAACACTGCGCCCACCGCCGTCTGCTGCTCGTCCTCGACAACTGCGAGCACGTCATCGGTGCCGCCGCCGAGCTCGCCGAACGGCTCCTCACGCACTGCCCGGGCGTACGGATCCTGGCCACCAGCCGCGAACCCCTCGGTGTCCCGGGGGAGACGGTCCGCCCCGTCGAGCCCCTGCCGCCCGACCCGGCCCACCAGCTCTTCGCCGACCGCGGGGCCTCGGCCCGCCCCGACTTCAGCCCGACCGACGACCCGGCCGCCGTCGCCGAGATCTGCGCCCGCCTCGACGGGTTGCCGCTCGCGATCGAGCTGGCCGCCGCCCGGTTGCGGCTGCTCACGCCGCGCCAGATCGCCGACCGTCTCGACGACCGCTTCCGGCTCCTGACCGGTGGCGCCCGTACCGTCCTGCCCCGCCAGCAGACCCTGCGCGCCGTGGTCGACTGGTCCTGGGAGTTGCTCGACGAGGCCGAGCGCACCGTCCTGCGCCGGCTGTCCGTGTTCGCCGGTGGCTGCGACCTCGCCGCCGCCGAGGCCGTCTGCGCCGACCCGGCCGACCCCGACCCCTACGACGCCGCCGACGTCCTCGGCTCCCTCGTCGACAAGTCCCTGCTCCTGGCCGAACCGGACCAGGGGCACGGCGACCACGGCGACCAGGACGACCGCAGCGGCGGCCCTGGCATGCGCTACCGCATGCTCGAGACCATCCACGAGTACGCCGCCGAGCGCGCCGCCGCGCACCCCGCCGACGCCCGGGCCACCGCCCGCCGCCACGCCGCCCACTACCTCGCCTTCGCCGAGGAGGCCGAGCCCCTGATCCGCTCCGCCGCCCAGCTCCCCTGGATCCGGCGCGTCGAGACCGAGCTCGACAACCTCCGGGCCGCCCTCCACAGCACCGTCGTCGAGACCACCGACGCCGAGGCCGGCCAGCGCCTCGTCTTCGCCCTCGGCTGGTTCTGGTGGCTGCGCAACTACCGCGCCGAGGGCGCCGAGTGGACCACCCGCACCCTCGCCCTCACCCCCGAGGTCCCCCCGGAGGGCACTCCCGCGTACTGGCGCTTCATGCGCCTGCTCGTCCTCGACATGTTCCTGCTCGCCGAGAGCAACTCCGCCGAGAAGTTCCGCACCTCCGACTACCGGGACCTGGCCACCCGCAT
Source organism: Streptomyces sp. CLCI03 (assembly GCF_053615355.1). Classification (NCBI taxonomy): domain Bacteria; kingdom Bacillati; phylum Actinomycetota; class Actinomycetes; order Kitasatosporales; family Streptomycetaceae; genus Streptomyces; species Streptomyces sp. CLCI03. The sequence continues at coordinate 4,344,764 of NZ_CM132132.1, forward strand.
CAAAGAGACCTTCCGGCACGGCTCCCCGGAGACCACCCGCTTCCCCGGGATGCTCTGGCCCGCGACGACCTTCCTCACCGGCACCTCCCACGACTTCCACACCGACCTCGACCGGTCCGTCGCCAACTGCCGTGTGCACGCGGGTGAGTGGGAGCTCGGCATCGTCCTGATGCTCCGCGCCCACGTCGCCATCGACGTCACCGGCGGCCTGGCCGATGTCGACGCCGACCTCGTCGAGCTGCACGCGCTCTCCCGGCGCGTCGGCGACCGCTGGACCCGCGCCCAGGTGGCGAGCGCCGCCGGGGAGGTCGCCCTTTCGCGCGGCCGGTACGCCGACGCCCGCGTCGAGTACGAGGAGTGCCTGCGCCTCGCCCGTGAGGTCGGGGCGAGCGTCGAGGCGCCCTTCGCCATCGCCCGGATAGCGGAGGCCGCCTACTGCCCGGGGGACCTCGACGACGCCCAGCGACTGCTGGCGGAGGCCGAGAAGGAATCCGACCGGTACGGCGGGGTGTACGACGTCAACACCTTCGCCCGGCTCCTGTGCGCCCTCGTCGCCCTGCAGCGCGGCGACACCGTGCGGGCGCGCGAGGAGTGCGACCGGGCCCGCGCCGAGGCCGACCGGTTCACCGTTCCCGCGCAGCTCACCGCCGGGCTGGCCACCATCGACGCCGTCCTCGCCGGCCGCGAACAGGGCCCGGTGGCCGGTCTGACCCGGATCGGGCCCGCCCTCACCGTCGCCGTCGACGCCCGCTGCGCCGAGCGCATCCTGGCCGGCATGGCCGAGGCGGCGGCCGTGCTGCTGGCCGACGCCGACCGGCCGGCCGAGGCCGTACGGGCCCTCGCGGCGGCCACCGCCTGGCGTGCGGGCCATCCGCGCTCGGTTCCGGAGAGCGGCGTCGTGGACGGCCTCCTGCGGCGGACCCGCGCCCTGCTCGGCCCGGAAGGTCACCGCCGCGAGGAGGAGGCCGGCGCCACCCTCACGCCGGGCGCTCTCGCGGCGACACTGACCGAGGGGTTCAGCGGCAGCTGAGCACGGCGTCCGCCCAGCTCGCCAGCGTCGGCAGGCTGCCCGGCCCGGCCCTCTCCACCATCAGCCGCAGGGTCTTGCGCCCCGTGAGGGGGACCTGCACGGCCGCGGGCGGGTCCTCGTGCCCGAGGGCGGCGGACTGCCACAACCGCTCCCCGTCGGCGTATACGGAGAACCGCACCGCGCCGTCCGTGAACAGCGACAGGCCGTCCACCCCCGCCTGCGCCGAGAAGGTCGTGCACTGCCGGTTGAGGGTGATCTCCACCGAGGAGCGCGAGTTGACGGTGATGCCGTGCCCGAAGCGTCGGCCGCCCACCTCCAGCCCGCGGCGCTGCCACACCCAGCCGCTGCGCCAGGTCGCCACCTCCGGGCCGGTGTGGTCCCCGTGGACCGAGTGGGGGAGTCCGGCCAGCTGGAACCCCTGCGGCGGCTTCGGGGCCGGCGGCGGTGTCGGCTTCGGCGAGGGCAGCTGCGGCGACGGCGTGGGCGAGGCCTTCTCCCGGCCGGCGGAGGGCGACGGAGACGCGGAGGGCGTCGGAGCGGGAGCGGTCGAGGCCGCCGCCGAGGGCGTCGGTCCGGGCCGCGGGGCCAGGGTGCTCTGCGCGGCGGGGGGTTCCTGCGCGGGCGGATCCGGCTCGGCAGGCTCCGGGGACGGCGCGGGAGACTTGGGCACCGACGGCACGGCGGGCGCCGCCACACCGGGCGCGGCATTCGCCCGGGGCCGCGGCTCGGTGTCGTCCCCGGCCAGCGCGAACACCACCCCGGCGGCCGCGGCCACCGCGATCCCGGCGGCGATGGCCGCCTTGGCCGGCAGCCCCAGCCCTTCGGCGGCCACGGCTCCCCCGGCTCCGCCGCCTGCCCCGGCCCCGGCAGCGCCACCCCCGGCCCCGGCGGCGCCACCCGTGGCCCCGGCCGTCCCCGCTCCCGCGGTCGACCCGCCGGCGCCGGCAACGGCGGCGGCCGCCCCGGCCCCGCCCGCGGCGACGGCTCCACCGGCCAGCACCCCGGCGGCCTTGCCCGCGTACCCGGCGGCGAACCACCCGATGACCGCGACCGGCAGCAGTGCCGGAATGCCCGCGTTGACATCCTGGAGCTCCCCGGCGGCCAGCCGGCACTTCACGCACTCCTCCAGGTGCTTGCGCAGCCCCCGCTCCGCCCGCATCCGCAGCCCGCCCCGCGCGTAGGCGCCCAGCCGGTCCGCGTACCGCGCGCAGTCGCCGCCCTCGCTCAACGCCGTACTCACATGGGCCTGCAGATACGCCTGCTTGAGCCCCTCCCGGGCCCGACTGGCCAGCACGGCGGTGGCGTTGGCGCTCAACCCGAACAGCGGCGCGATCGCACTCGGCGACGCCTCCTCGACCGTGGTGTGCCACAGCACGGCCTGCCACCGCTCGGGCAGGCTGCGGAAGGCCTGTACGGCCAGCGACCGCTCGGCCTCGTGCATCGCCCGTACGTCCGCGCCCAGTTCGAGCGTGTCGCCGCCGGAGAAGCCGGAGAGCCCGGACAGCGTGGCGGCCCCACCCTCCGTACCCGTGGAGGCCTGCTCGGCGAAGACGGCGAAGTCCTCGACGAGCTGCTCCCGCTTGGCGGTCTTCGCCCAGGCGGCGGCGACCCTGCGCACGGTGGTCAGCAGATAGGCCCGCACCGACTGGTCCGGCCCGGCCCCGCCCCGTACCGCCTGCAGGGTCCGCGCGAACACCTCGGCGGTCAGGTCGTCGGCGGTGTGCGCGTCCCGGCAACAGGACCGTGCGTAGCGGCGCACGGAATCGGCATGCCGACGGAACAGCTCCTCGTACGCACCGTCGTCACCGCCCCGCATCCGGGCGATCAAGTCCCCGTCGGACAGCGGCAGCTCGCCCCCGGTGCCTCCCGGTCCGGAAGAGCCCGAGGGGCGTAGGTGCCGCCCGCCCGGGTCGCGCTGGGCCGGCACCTGTCGGGCGGGCGAACTCCCCGCCTCCACCTCGCTGCCGCCGCCACCGCGTGGCTCTTCCCGACCGTCAACGCTCATCGCGGAGACTCCCGCACGACACACTCAACCGGTACACCGGGCAAGCGTGTCACACGGGGGACGGGCGCCGAACCCCTCTGCGCGCCATCCACTCATCCGGGCACATTCCGGCGAATCGCCCTACCGGGCCCTCGCCGACACCCGCCGAGGTCACACCGTCCGGGACCGCAGCCCTTCGAGCAGGATGTCGAGCAGCCGCGTCGAGGCCGCCGCCTGCTGCGCCGGGTCCGGCAGCGCGGGCGCCGCCGTCGCTATCACCAGCAGCACATCGGCCACCGTGACATCGCCACGCAGTTCACCGGCCTCCCGCGCCCGGTGCACCAGCCGGCCGACGACCTCCAGCAGCGCACCCGCACCCGCGTCGTCCGAGGGCTCGTTCTCGACGGAACCGCGCGTCCCCACGACCCGCAGGTCGGGAGCCCCGGCGGCCGGCACGGCCTGCCGCTGGTGCGGAACCCGGGCGGCCTCCACCTCCTCGGCCTCGTCCTCGACGGCCGAGCCGACCCGCAGGACCTGCGGCGGCAGCAGCCGCCCGGCACCCGAGGCCACGGAGGTGCGCAGGAAACGCGACAGCGCCTGCCACGGCTCCTCCTCCTGGCCCAGCGCGGCCTTGGCCTGCTCGGTCAGTCGGGCGGTCTCCTCCTCGGCTATGCGCCGCACCAGGACGTCCTTGCTCGGGAAGCGTCGGTACACGGTGCCGACACCGACCCGGGCGCGGCGAGCCACGTCCTCCATCGGAGCCCCGTAGCCCAGCTCGCCGAAGACCTCACGAGCCGCCCGCAGGACGTGCTCCAGGTTGCGCTGGGCGTCGACGCGCAGCGGCGTGGACCGGCCTACACCGTGCGTGGTGCCGCCCGTCAGACCGCGCCCGTTGCTCTCGACCGAGAGCGCGGTCACAGAACCATGGAAATCGGAAATGTTCATATGTATCCCCCGGTAATCATTTGTCTCCCCCCGGAGACACTCCCCGCCTTCACGTCGAGGGGGCCACGGTCTCGGGCCCGGTCCTACTCCTCGACGAGATACGAACATAGTTGAGCCAGAGTCAATTCAGAAGAGGCAGCCCCGGACGGAGCACCGCCCGATCGGAGCATTCACCCCCACTTTTCCGTTCCGTGCCTCCGGAATGTCACATTCTGCATGCCCTGACCTGCATATTTTCGCCACAAGCTGACGTCCTCTTGCACCCCGCCCCAGCACTCACTCCGGTCACACAATTTGCCGGGCCTGTGGACAAACTCCCGGCCACGATGCGTCATGGGATGGTGAAGGCTGCTAACTCCCGGGGCACGGCCCCCGGTACCCCGCCCCGTACGCGCATCCTGATCGTCGGCGGCGGCTACGTCGGCATGTATACGGCGCTCCGCCTCCAGCGAAAGCTGAGAGCCGGCGAGGCCGAGGTCACTGTGGTCAGCGCCGAGCCCTACATGACGTACCAGCCCTTCCTCCCCGAAGCGGCCGCGGGCGCGATCTCCCCGCGCCACGTCGTCGTCCCGCTGCGCCGCGTCCTCGGCAAGTGCCGCATCGTCATCGGCGAGGCCGAGCGCATCGATCACGCCAAACGGACCGTGACCGTCAGCACCCTCGCCACCGCCGACGAAGGCACCGGCCCCATCGAGATGGAGTACGACGAACTCGTCCTCGCCCCCGGCTCCATCTCCCGCACCCTCCCCGTCCCCGGACTCGCCGACTACGGCATCGGGTTCAAGACGGTCGAAGAGGCCATCGGGCTGCGCAACCACGTCATCGAACAGATGGACATCGCCTCCTCCACCCGCGATCCCGCCCTCCGCGACGCCGCCCTCACCTTCGTCTTCGTCGGCGGCGGCTTCGCGGGCGTCGAAGCCCTCGGCGAACTGGAGGACATGGCCCGCTACGCCTCGCGGTACTACCACAACATCAAGCCCGAGGACATGAAGTGGGTCCTCGTCGAAGCCAGCGACCGGATCCTCCCCGAGGTCGGCCCGAAGATGGGCGTCTACACGGTCCGCGAACTACGCCGCCGCAACATCGACGTACGCATGGAGACCCGGCTCGAATCCTGCGAGAACCGCGTCGCCGTCCTCAGCGACGGCGCCCGCTTCCCCACCCGCACCGTCGTCTGGACCGCGGGCGTCAAACCGCACCCCATCCTGGCCGCTTCCGACCTCCCCAGGAACGAACGCGGCCGCCTGGTCTGCACCTCCTTCCTCACCGTCGAAGGAGTCGAGCACGCCTGGGCCGCGGGCGACGCCGCCGCCGTCCCCGACATCACCGCGGGCGAGGAGGGCCGCGAATGCGCCCCCAACGCCCAGCACGCCGTCCGCCAGGCGAAGGTCCTCGCCGACAACCTCCTCGCCGCCCTGCGCGACGAGGTCCTGACCGAGTACGCGCACAAGTACGCGGGCTCGGTCGCCTCGCTCGGCCTGCACCGGGGCGTCGCCCACATCTACGGCCGCAAGCTCAAGGCCTACCCGGCCTGGTTCATGCACCGCGCCTACCACCTCAGCCGCGTCCCGAGCTTCAACCGCAAAATGCGCGTCCTCGCCGAATGGACCCTCGCGGGCCTCTTCAAGCGTGAGATCGTCTCCCTGGGTTCCCTCGAACATCCCAGGGCAGAATTCGAACTGGCCGCAGGCGGCGGCCCCAAGCCCCCTCCTCCACCCCCCGCCTCCAACCCCCCGCAGAACGGCCAGGGCTGACGTTGTCAGTGCGGTCGGCCACACTGGACGTGTGACCATAGGTGCGCTCACCCCTGCACAGAGTGACATCGTCCAGTCAGCGACCGCCCACGAGCGACACAGCGACCACTCGCGACACCACGAGGCTTGAACGCAGTGAACTTCACGCGCTGGAGCGCCCGGTTTCCCGGAACGCAGCGCCGCGCCGCCGCCCGGTCCGAACACGCCGCCGCCCAGGCCAAGCGAGGTGAAGGCGCGGTCCCGGCGGCCCGCGGCGGCCGCGCCGACCCCGGAGCCGAGCGGTCCACGCCCGCCGACGGCCACCCCGCCGACCCCACGGTCTCCGGGACCGGAAGCGGCGTCGGCACCGGCACCGGCACGTCCCCGTCCGCGACCCCGGCAACGTCCCCACCCCGCGGAACGGGCGTCCTCACCGCCGTGCCCTCCCTCGACGAGCTCTCCGTACGCGAGGTCCTCGGCCGGCTCCCGGCCCTGGTCGCCCTCGTCCACGGCCCCGAGCACCGCGTCGCCTACGTCAACGACGCCTACACCGCCGGCTTCGGAGCCCGCACCCCCGGCGCCCCCGCGCACGAGGCGCTCCCCGAACTCGGCGAGCTCGGCCTCCTCCCGCTCCTCGACCAGGTCCAGCGCAGCGGCAAGTCCCGTACCGCCAAGAACCGCACCGCACCGGGCGGCGGCAGCTCGTACACGGTCACCTGCACCCCCGTCGAGTTCCCCGCGTCCGACACCGCCGGCGAGCCCGACCCCCACCACACCGGCGTCCTGATCCACCTCGCCGACGTCACCGACCACGCCGAAGCCGTCGAACGCCTCCGCGCCAGCGAACGCCGCCAGCGCGAGGCCGCCGTCACCCTCCAGCGCTCCCTCCTCCCCCAGGAGCTCGAACAGCCCGACGACCTGCGCGTCGCCGCCACCTACCAACCCGGCGGCACCGAGGCCGCCGTCGGCGGCGACTGGTACGACGTCATCACCCTCGGCGCCGGCCGCACCGCCCTCGTCATCGGCGACGTCATGGGCCGCGGCGTGCGCGCCGCCGCCGTCATGGGCCAGCTGCGCACCGCCGTCCGCGCCTACGCCCGCCTCGACCTGCCCCCGCACGAGGTGCTCCAGCTCCTCGACGGCCTCGCCGCCGAGATCGACGCCAGCCAGATCGCCACCTGCGTCTACGCCGTCCACGACCCCAACGAGGGCCTGCTCGCGTACGCCTCCGCCGGCCACCTCCCGATCCTCGTCCGCGACGAGGACGGCACCGTACGCAGAGCCGCCGACCCCACCGGCCCACCGCTCGGCACGGGCGGCTGGCTGCACACCTCGGGCACCATCGCCCTCGGCCCCGGCTCCACCGCCGTCCTCTACACCGACGGCCTGGTCGAACGTCGCGGCGAGGACATCGACGAGGGCGTCGCCGCCCTGGAGCGAGCCCTCTCCGGCGCCCAAGGCACCCCGGCCGTCATCTGCGACCGCCTCATGCGCGCCCTCGGCGTGGACGCCGACCACGACGACGACGTCGCCGTGATGGTCCTCCAGCAACCCGCCCGCACCGGATCGGACGCCGAGCTCTTCCACAACGCCGCCCTGGAACTCCTCGGAGGCATCGAGGCGGCCCCGCGCGCCCGCGCCTTCGCCCAGGGCGTCCTCGCCTCCTGGCGGTTCCCCGTCGAGCTCTGCGACCTCGGCGTGCTCGCCGCCAGCGAGCTCGTCGCCAACTCCCTCCAGCACGGCACCCCGCCCATGCGGCTACGGCTGCGCCGTACCGACCGCCGGCTGATCATCGAGGTCACCGACGGGGACGACCACCTCCCGCGCCGCCGCCGCGCCGAGCCGGCCGACGAGACCGGCCGCGGCATCTCGATCATCGCGACCATCGCCTCCGCCTGGGGCTCCCGCCGCACCCCGGGCGGCGGCAAGGCCGTCTGGTGCGAGTTCGCCCTCCCGGACAAGTAGCCGAACGCACGGAAGGCCCCGATCCACCCGGACCGGGGCCTTCCGTGCGGCCGCACGTATATACGTACGACCATCCGCTCCCTACGTGTTCCTACGTGTGCCTACGGGCTCACGCGTGAACGGGCTCGACGGCGACGTCCTTGCCTTCCGCACCCTTGCCCACCACGACCGGACCACCCTGCGCCACGACCCTGCTCGCCACCCACGGGTTGTCCTGCATGGGGCTCAGCCGCCTGCCGAGCCGCAGCGCGAGCGCGGCGATCCCGAGCGACACGAGCACGAAGACCCCGATGTAGAGCATCGGAACCCCCGCACCGAGCGGCACCCCGAGCGGCCCCAGCGCCAGCGCCATCTGCTTGACCAGCGCGAAGGCCGAGTTGTACTGGCCCACGGAGCCCTCGGGCGCCAGGTCGGCCACCAGCGGGGCCAGGGTCGGCGACAGCATGGCCTCGCCGATGCCGAAGAGCGCGTACGTGGTGATGAACGCGGCGGCGGCCATCATGGCGCTGCCGTGCCCCAGACCCGAGAACCCGGCGATGACCCACGCCACGGTCCAGATCAGCCCGACGAGCGCGATCACCCGCGACCGACGGCGCTTCTCGACCAGCTTGAGCACGACGAACTGCGCGACGACGATCGCACCGGTGTTGGCCGCGAGCGCGAATCCGAGGGTGGAGGGGGAGATCCCGGCGGCCTCGGTACCGAAGGCGGCCAGACCCGACTCGAACTGTCCGTAGCAGGCGAAGAACACCACGAAGCCCAGCACGCACAGCTGCACCATGGCCTTGTGCCGGAGCAGCCGCTTCCAGCCGCTGCCGCCCGCCTGGGACGGGTCCTTCGGCATGGCGTCCTTGATGGTCGGCACCTGCGGCAGCCGCACGCTGAGGATGACGCCCGCCAGGACCAGGAACATCACGGCCTCGATGCCGAACAGCAGGGTGAAGCTGCCGGGCCGGCTCTCGTCGACGATCTGACCGCCGAGCAGACCACCGATGCCCAGGCCCAGGTTCTGCATGAAGAACTGCAGGGCGAAGGCACGGGTCCGGGTGGACGGCGTGGAGCACCACACGATCATCGTGGCCAGAGCAGGCTGCATCACGGCCTGCCCGGCGCCGAGCGCCAGGGCGGAGAACAGGATCGCCGTGATGCCGGAGGAGAGCCCGAGCGAGAGCGCCCCGACCGAGGCGGTGAGGGCCGCCCCGATGACCACGGGCACCGGACCACGTCGGTCGATGACCCGACCGGTGAAGGGCAGCGCGACGAGAGCGCCCAGGGCGAAGGCCACGAACGCGCTCGTGGCGGCCATGGAACCCAGATCTCGCACCTGCGCCACATAGATGTAGAGGAACGGAACCGTGAAGCCGATGCCGAACGCGGTCAGCGCGTTCCCGGCCTGGATCCGCCGCATCGCAGCGCCCATCACCTTGGTCACTTCTCACCTGCCTTTGAGACCTGAAGCCTGAAGACTTCATACCTAAACTTCAAGCCTTAACAGTACACACCGAAGGAGTTAGACGCCAACGAGCTCGTGCGATACTTCGACCCATGGGTGACACCCCCGACGGCACTGCGCCCGTCCCCGAGCCGAGCCTCGACGAACAGATCGCCGTCTATCAGCGCGAGTTCCAGGACCTGGACCCCCAGGTGGAGAAGGTCGTCTCGGCACTGAGCCGCCTCAACCGCCGCATGAACGTGGCGTACGGACGCCAGACGGCGGCCCTGGGCATCAGCAACGCGGAGTGGGAGGTCCTCAAGGCCCTCGTCATCTCGGGCGCCCCTTATCGGATGGGCCCGAGCGAACTGGCGAAGCAGCTGGGCCTCACGCCGGCGGCGATGACCCACCGGATCGACCGCATGACGGCGGAGGGCCTGGTCACGCGCGAGCGGGACGAGTCCAACCGGGTCCGCGTGATCGTGGAGCTCACCGACGAGGGCCGCAGCAAGTGGCTGGACGCGATGCGGGCGGCCACGGTCTTCGAGGAGGACCTCCTCCAGGACCTCTCCACCGCGGAGCGCGGGGTGCTCGGCGACATGCTCGCGCGCCTGCTGGACCGCGTGGAGGACCTCCAGTCCCCCAGCTGACCACCGGGGTTGACACGAGCCCGGGGGATCCGTAAGGTTCTTCGAGTTGTCCCAGAGCCGGAAGGTTTTGGCGACAACGAATCCCGCCGCCTCGTTGCGGCATCCAACTCTGCAGGGTCTCCCACCGGGAACGAATTCGGCATGCCCGAATTTCTTTCCGAAGGTCGATTATGAATCGCCGGGGAAATCCACTAGAGTTCAGGAGTCGGAAGGGCCCAACAGCCCGGAAGACAAACCCCGCTGACTGGGGGTCAGGCCCGAAAGGATCTGATAGAGTCGGAAACGCAAGAACAGAACGAAAGCCCGGAGGAAAGCCCGAGAGGGTGAGTACAAAGGAAGCGTCCGTTCCTTGAGAACTCAACAGCGTGCCAAAAATCAACGCCAGAAGTTGATACCCCGTCCACTTCGGTGGATGAGGTTCCTTTGAAAAAGACCTGTGAGGTCGCCTTCGGGTGATGCTTGCAGGCAAAAACACAGCGAGGACGTTGTGGCGCG